>OZ244995.1:0-1109906 GCA_965223395.1 Promineifilaceae bacterium (SeqCode)
AAAGTGTGTCACGCTCCTCAACTGGGCATTGGAGCAACACCATCACTGTTTCCTCTTCAGCTTTTTCAGTGGCGGCAATTTCCACCGCCACCCCTTGCACTTCAACCGAATACAACGTCCAACTGAAATCCTCCGTTTCTAGGGCGCCACTGCTTGCCGGCATTTCTTCCAGCGACAAGCGAGAAGTTATCAATTGCAAGAAATCTGCCATTCTGCCATATTGATTGCCTTATTGGTTCATTCGTTGGCGATATGGTAAGGTTTTTCAAATCTAGCAGGGTGTAATGAGTTGAAATCCATTTTGATTGATAAAAACGATTTCCCCAATGCCCCTCTTTCTTGCGCTTGCTAAGAAATTGCACGCCCCATCCTTCGGTCGCAATTCGATCACGCAGTTGCGGTTTTTCAGTCGCCAACAAGTCTCGATAAAGTTGATACTGAATCGAAACATCTCCTTCAAGCAACCAGTCAAAAAGTTGATTTTCATCCATCATTTATATTTTTTCTCTTTCCGCTTTTTCAAACGCTTAACGCGGATAGGAGATAAGGTACCAGCGCCAATAGCGCCATAATTGGTAAATTACGCTTCATTTTGTTGTGTGAATCCCACTCGAAAAGGAAGAGGGCTACGGCAAAGGCGATGATTCCCCCAGTGAACAAGACGAGCAGAGATAGCCAAGGATTAAAGTCGGCTGGATTACCCATCGCCAAGCTATTGAAGGCGTTCATGGCGTGGGTGGCAGGCAAGATTCGAGCTATCTTGCCAATGGTTTCGGGGAGTAAGTGGTAGGGGAGCATCATGCCGCCTAACAGCATGGAGGGGAGGAAGATGAGTTGTGACCACAACACGGTAATGCGGGAGTTGGCAGAAATGACGGCGATCAAAACAGAAATGCCGGCACAGGCAAAAGCAAATACCACAAAAGTTAACACAAAGTTCAACCAATTTACCGGTGCGGGGGCATTGAACAAAAGTGGAGCCGTCCCCACGATAATAAGCGTCACAATCGTCAGGTGGAGCACGGTGGTCAAAGCGGGAATCGAGAGAATAGAAGCGGCAGGCACACCATTGATTTTGTAACTGCGGAAAACGCCATTCTCCCGCGCATTCACTAACGGGTCTGGCAACCCCAACAAGGTCGCCGCCAAAACTGCAAAAATGACCATTGCCGGAATAATATCATCTTGAAAGGTGGGGTTTATTTGAGGCATGATAAATGCCATCAAAAAATAAAAACCCAGTGGCAAGAGATAGTTCATTAGCAACAATGTTTTATTGCGAATACCGGTGCGAAATTCAAAGGAAAGATGAGTGGTAAAGGCATTCATAACACGCGCTCCATGGTGGTAATTTCCAAAAAACGGTCTTCCAACGAAGGTCGCTCCACCCGCAAATCTATCAGGGTGTCATTTTGGGCTTCGATGTAGGCGATGATGCCGGAGACGGTGGGACCAATATCCATGCTAAAGTAGATGAAATAATCATCTTTGACGGAACAATGGCTGACTGCGGGAAAGATAAAATCAGCGTTCAACAAGGTCGATTTGGTGGTTCTGACCGACACTTTGGTTAAGCCACCGCCCGACGCGGTGATGTCAAGGGGTGTGCCAATGGTGGCTATCTTCCCTTTGAGCAAGATGGCAATGCGATCTGTCATTTCTTCCGCTTCTGCCATGTCGTGGGTGGCAAGGATAACGGTTGTCCCTTTGGCTTGCATTTCTCGAATGAGTTCGTGCAATTCGACCCGTGAAGCGACATCAAGCCCAGCGGTTGGTTCGTCTAAGAAAAGCGCTTGGGGATCATGTGCCACTGCCAATGCCAACCCCAAACGGCGTTGTTGACCCGTGGATAGCTGGTGAAATTGGGTGTTTTTCTTTTCGGCGATGCCCAAGCGGTCGAGCAGGTCGAAACGGGGGATGACATCGTGGTAAGCACAGAAGAATTTCATCGCTTCTGTGGGCGTGATGCTTTCGGGCAAGCCGGAACTTTGTAGTTGCACGCCAATGATATTTCGTAGTTTTTGTGGCTCTTTTGCCGGATTAATGCCGGCAACTCGTAACGTACCCCCGTTGGGTGGGCGCAACCCTTCTAGACTTTCCAGTGTGCTGGTTTTGCCGGCGCCATTAGGACCCAATAACCCAAAAATCTCCCCTTGTTGTACATCAAAACTAATATCGTCAACTGCGACAAAACTATTGTAGGTTTTGCGAAAATTTTTGACAGTAATGATTGAATTATCCATTTAAATTTACCTGTAACCTTCGACCAGTCGCCTGTGGCTAAAAGAGTCGCCGGAAAGTAGATTGCCGGCATCGTCCAATAGGCGGTTCGCCAAACCATGCTACTAATGACAAAAACTTAGCTTACCGAAAGCCACCTTCGACAAGCTCAAGTTTCGGAGGCAAAGTTTTCCCCAGTTAGGTGGGTATGCAATTCATGTTTTGTTAATGGGTTTAGCAATATCTCCATTTCTCTGTATCAACGACAGAGGCGTGCATTTCGCACTGTCAACATCTTAATGCCTATGTCCTATCATCGTTAGTACTAAATGTCACCACTCGAGCGGTTATTTGTCACCAGTGAGGACGGGGGTACGGGTAGTCAGAGGGAGTGTCTAAGAATTAAGGTAGTGGCTGGACGGATAACAATGCGGGGCATCTGCCGCTGGACGGAGAAAGGCGGCAATTATCGTACAGTTCAGCGTTTCTTCCATACTCTACTGCATTGGGCAATCACGCTCATCAGCTAGGCGTTCTCCCACACGCCAATCAAATATTTCACCCCCGCTCACCCAGCCAGCTCGCCCCCCCCCGCAATCTAAACCTTATTCTCCATCTCCCCCACCCTCTAGATTTGGATTCCCCAACCCCAATATCCGCTTTGCTTGCAGGTTCAGATCAGCCCCATTATCCCCAGCCAACAGTTCCAACATCGTCACTACTTCCGCTTGAATCGCTTCCACATCCCCCCTTCAGCCGTGATGATCTCAGCCAATGTCATACCTTCACCCTGTTTTGATTGCAAATCCTCAATACTCAGTCCCGTTTCTTCGGCGACAAGGGCAAACACATAGTTGATGTCGAAACGTTCGACCCCAGTTTTATCTTCGAGTAAACGCACCACTAAACGCACCACAGACCCAATCAGGGTGATGGTTTGAAAGTCACCACCCAAACCACCTGCTTCACCAAGCCGTTCAGCACGGCGCGTCGCAATTTCTTCCTCGCTCAGGTTTGTGCCACCTACCACGCCCACCAGCATTTACCAATGTACTTTGTTCGATTAGGGCAGTTACATCCGCTTGAGTTAATGACATGCCGGCAATTTCCATCACCTGCCCCTCATCCAAACCATTCTGAATATGCTTGACTACCGCCCCTAATTCCACCAAAGCCGTACCACTGTCTGCCGCCATCGATTGCGCCGCTTGCTAAAAAGGCAACAATGTTTCCGCCTGTACTCCGCTGACTGCCAAACCCGTGCCTTCCATCTGCAATATCCCCAACGCCAACTGGGCTTGGATAAACAGCGCATCGTCGTAACTGTCAATCAACACAGTTTGTTCACTAATTGACACAGATTCGTTTTGGGAATTAGACACGCCGCTATTGACGTTACTATCCTCTTCGCTACCACTCGCACAAGCTACCAATCCACCCTTCTTCAGAAAAGGCATTACAGTTTGCTTGGTGAGCATAAAGTGTGGTGTAATTGATTCTGGAAATTAAGTCTTTTGTTATGTCCGCAAAGGCAGGAATGGACAGTGCGCGATGGAGGCGCAACGACATGGCTAATTGGGAAAAGCAGTTTGAATTACTAGGCAATACATTAACTGATAAGGGAATAGATGTAGATAGCGTTGTGGAGGCGCTGAAACAGCAAGTGATTGAACTTCCTTCGTGGGCGGTGGGCAATTCTGGCACCCGCTTTGGGGTTTTTACAGAAGATGGCGCAGCCCGGCACATTTGGGACAAAATCGATGATTGCGCCGAGATTCAGCGGGTGGTAGGCGTATGTCCAGTGATGGCTAGCCATGTGTTGTGGGATGTGACGGAAGATGGACGTTATGAGCCCGTCAAAAGTTATGCCGCCGAACGCGGGCTAAAAATCGGAACCGTCCACCCCAACACCTTTATGGGACAGCAGTTTAAGCTGGGCAGTGTTTGCAATCCAGATGACAAGATACGACAAGATACAATCGACCATTTTATTGATTGTGTGCGCATCAGCCGTGAAATGGAATCAAAAGTGATCGGCATTTGGCTGGCTGACGGCACCAACTATCCTGGTCAAGATCATCTGCGAGGACGAAAACAGCGCATGTTTGACGGCTTGAAAGCGTTATACGATGCCATGGATGCAGATATGACGCTGGCAATTGAGTACAAATTTTTCGAGCCCGGATTTTACACCACGGATCTGATGGATTGGGGGATGTCGTACATGATGTGTAACCGTTTAGGAGACCGGGCTAAAGTGTTGGTTGATTTGGGTCACCATGCCCAGGCAGTCAACATTGAGCATATCATCGCTATATTGCTAGATGAAGGGAAGCTAGGCGGTTTTCATTTGAACAATCGCAAATACGCTGATGATGATTTGATGGCTGGCGCCATCAATCCACTGGAGTTGTTCCTGATTTATGATCAGATAGTGGATGCGGCTCAAGACCCGGCAACAGCGGAGACGGCTTCTAATATAGTCTATATGCTGGATCAATCCCACAATGTTGAGCCGAGTATCGAGGGCATCATTCAATCGGTGATGAACACGCAAATAGCCTATGCCAAATCGCTGCTGGTTGAGCGAGAAATGTTGTATGCAGCTCAGGCGACGGGGGACGTTATTTTGGCAAACCGGCTGATGATGGCGGCATATGAGACGGATGTGCGTTCGTTATTGGCAAAAGCGCGGGCCGACATGGGACGCGCCCCTGATCCTATCCTGGCTTATCGGGAAGGCGGCTACGCAGCGAAAATTGCGGAAGAAAGAGCCGGTCAGGGAGCCAGCGCTTTAGGAGGTTAATAGAATGAGCCAATATATTGCGCTAGATTTGGGCGCGGAAAGTGGTCGAGCGATTGTTGGCAGGCTGGATGGCGAAAAGCTGGCGTTGGAGGAGGCATACCGTTTCCCCAATGGTCCGGTGCGCGTGCACGGCAGCTTGTACTGGGATCCGCTGCGCTTATTTAACGAAATGAAGCAGGGTTTGGGTAAGATCAGTAGTGAACATGGGCGTGATTTTGTCTCCATGGGGATCGATACCTGGGGGGTTGACTATGCGTTGTTGGATGAAAACGGCAAACTGGTAGGCAACCCTCACTGCTACCGCGACCCTCGCACTGAGGGGATGATGGAGGAAGCGTTTAAACGCCTGACGAGGCAGGAGATTTTTGAGGAAACAGGCGGCGTTCAATTTATCTCTATCAACACCCTCTTCCAGATGCTGTCAATGGTCAAGGGCGAGTCGCCACAGTTAGCTGCTGCCGATGCCTTCCTGATGATGCCTGATCTGTTCAATTATTGGTTTACTGGGCGCAAAGTGGGCGAATTTACCAATGCTACAACGACCCAATTTTACAATTCAGTGGCTGGAACGTGGGCGATGGGGATTTTGCAGAAGCTGGACATTCCTGACCATATTTTGCCGGCAGTCGTCATGCCGGGCACAAATATTGGCTTGCTCTTATCAGATATCGGAGATGAGGTGGGATTGCCCGATTTGGCTGTGGTTGCGCCTGCTACACATGATACTGCTTCAGCAGCCGCGGCTATTCCAGCCACTGGCGACAATTATGCCTGGCTCAGTTCGGGCACTTGGTCACTGTTAGGGGGCGTTTCAGACCAACCTATCTTGTCGCCGGAAGCGTTGGCGGCTAACTTTAGCAGCTATGGCGGTCCTGCCGGCAACTGTCTGCCCTGGAAAAATATCATGGGGTTGTGGCTGGTTCAAGAGTGTCGTCGCCTGTGGGCACAAACGGGAGAGAAGCTCACTTATGATGCGATCACCCAAATGGCGGAGGCAGCGCAACCATTCACCGCCGTTATTGATCCCGACCATGCCTCTTTTATGGCGCCCATCGATATGCCGGCAGCGATTCAACAGTTCTGCCGGCATTCATCCCAATCCATTCCCCACAGCAAAGGAGAAATTGTGAGGACAGCCCTAGAAGGGTTGGCGTTGCGCTATCGCTGGACAGTGGAAACCTTAACCCAATTGCTCCAACGCAAACCCAAAGCGCTGCACATCGTCGGCGGCGGTTCTCAAAACAAACTATTGTGCCAATTTGCCGCTGATGCGACCCAACTGCCTGTGGTTGCAGGTCCGGTGGAAGCGACAGCTATTGGCAATATCGCCGTACAAGCGATTGCTGCCGGACAGCTTGCTTCGTTAACTGAAGCCCGCGAGCTGATTCGCCGCTCTTTTGCAGTAGAGAATTATGAGCCGGGGAATAGCGCCCCCTGGGATGACGCTTATGGTCATTTTCTGGAGTTGATTTGAGATGCAGACGTGATAATAGAGGAAAAATGGCACAGGTAAAATTATTTGGCAATTTGCGACAACACGCTGCCGAAGCTGTGGTTTTAGCGTCTGGCAATACATTGTGGGATGTGCTGGAAACGATTTTTGCCCAAAATCCAACGCTAAAAATGGCTATCCTCGACCATGATCAACTGCGTCCCCATGTGCGGATAATGATAAATGGGCATGATAGTGAATTCGCGGATGGCTTGAAAACGGCGGTTTCCGATGATGATCAGATCGCAATATTCCCGCCAATTGCTGGCGGTTAACAACAACGAAGGAGAAAAGTATGGAAGGTTGGGCAGGAAAAATCTTAGACATCAACCTCAGCAACAGAACGATTAACACAATCCCGCTAGATTTGGAAATGGCGCGCCTCTTTTTGGGGGGCAGAGGTCTGGGGGCGCGTTTGTTATGGGATTTAGTGGGACCAGAAGTAGAGCCTTTGGCTCCCGAAAACGCGCTCATCTTTGCTACAGGTCCCATCACAGCAACCGCTTCACAAACGAGCAATCGTTTTAACGTGAGCACAAAAAGCCCACTGACTGGCGCCATTCTCCATTCGAACAGCGGCGGCTGGTGGGGAATGCAATTTAAACGAACTGGGTACGATGCGCTGATCGTGCGCGGCAAGGCAGAAACGCCTGTAATGATTGAAATCACGCCGGATGGCGTGGAGCTAAAAGATGCAAAGCGGCTGTGGGGCAAGGGCGTCTTTGAAACCGCCGAAACCCTGGGACAGAGCCGCAATAAGCGCAATGTGCTATGCATAGGTCCAGCCGGAGAGAATATGGCGCGTATCGCCGCCATTATGAACGACAAAGAGCGCGCCTTGGCGCGCGGCGGCGCCGGAGCCGTTATGGGCAGTAAAAACCTCAAGGCGATTGTCGTGGAAGGGAAAGAAAAAAATCAACCTGCCAATAAGGAGCAGTTCAAATTTATGCTGTATGAGACAGGTAAGCTATTGAAAGCGAGTCCGTTGACTTCACAAGCATTGCCAGAATTTGGAACGGCGGTTGTCATGAATGTTGTCAATGAAATCGGAGCGCTGCCCACCCGCAACTTCCAGCAGACACAATTTGAGCATGCCAACAAAATCAGCGGCGAAGCAATCACGAACGACATTTTAGTCAAGAACCAGGCATGTTGGGCGTGTCCGATCACCTGCACCCGTATCACTAAGACCAAAAGCGGCAAAGAGGGCGAAGGACCTGAATATGAGTCAGCCTGGGCGTTTGGAGCCCAATGCGGCATCGGCGATTTGGACGCCATCACCGAAGCCAACTATTTGTGCAACGATATGGGGATGGATACTATTTCAATGGGCAATACAATTGGGTGCGCGATGGAGCTGGCTGAAAAAGGGTTGATCGCCGCCGATCTGGGCTTTGGTCAGGCAGACAAATTGCTGACCCTCATCCATGACACAGCGCACCGAAACAAGATCGGTGATGAGTTGGCGGAAGGCAGCTATCGCATGGCGGCTAAATATGGGGCGCCAGAACTCTCGATGAGCGTAAAGAAGCTGGAAATGGCTGCCTACGATCCGCGGGGGATGCAGGGACAAGGGTTGGTTTATGCCACCTCTAGCCGAGGCGCTTGTCATGAAAATGGCAATATGTTGGGACCAGAAGTGTTAGCGTTGCCTCGGTTAATCGATCGCTTTGCCACGCAAGGTAAGGCGGGGATTGTCTCAGTCCATCAAAATTCAGCGGCAGTCATCGACAGTTTGGTTTATTGTAAGTTTGCCAATATGGCAGTGGCTGAAGAGTTTTTTGCCCGCGTATTATCAGCCGTAACCGGAGAACTCTTCACAGCCGATGATTTGATGATGGTTGGCGAGCGCATTTGGAATTTAGAACGTCTCTACAACCTGCGGGAAGGCTTTACCAAAGAAGATGATACGCTTCCCGATCGTTTGCTCAACGAAGCTGTGGCTGAAGGACCAAGCAAGGGCTTCACGGTCAAATTAGACCCTATGTTGGAAGAATATTATGCATTTCGCGGGTGGGATAAGAGCGGGATACCGAAACAAAAAAAACTTAAAGAGTTATCTTTAGATTTTGCAATTAAGGCAGCTCATGATTGATCAAAAACTTTATGAAGAGTTCCGCGACATTGGACGGGATATTTTTGTCACTGGCTTAACTAGCTCGCACGGCGGCAACATGAGCGTGCGCGTGGGCGATAAAATTATTATCAAGCGGCGTGGGGCGCAGTTTGGACGGCTCAAGCGCACAGATTTTGTGGAAACCAGCTTTCAGGGCAAGGATAGCGGCATCGTCCGCGCCAGCACAGAATTGATCGTCCACCGCGCCATCTACGAACAAACATCAGCTTTAGCCATCATCCATGCCCATCCGCGCACAGCCATCACCCTTAGCCTTACGCGGGATGAAATTATCCCTATTGATAATGAAGGCTCTTATTTGCTGCGAAATATCCCGGTGGTGAGCGTAGAATTAGCTTCCGGCTCAACGGAGATGGCTACGAAGGTTTCCGAAGCGCTTCGCGGCTATAAAATCATTATGCAGCGCGGGCACGGCTGTTTCGCCACTGGGCAGACGCTGGAGGAAGCGTATCATTGGGTCTCTGCGTTGGAAGAGGTGAGCGATATTATTCTAGAGCACAAATTGTTGGGGGAAGAGATGATTGAATACCGAAAACATAGCGACTCATATAAAAATTGGTAACGCACGACATTACAAGGGTAGAGAAATGAAAACCATCCTAAGTTCTAAAACAAAAACCATACGTATAGGAGCAGAACAGCCGTTTACTATCATTGGCGAGCGTATCAACCCCACGGGACGCAAATTGCTTGCCAAAGAGATGGCTGCCGGCAACCTGAGCCGTGTCGAAAAAGACGCTGTGACGCAAGTCGCGGCAGGCGCGCACATGCTGGACGTCAATGCCGGCATTCCCCTGGTGGACGAGCCAGAACTATTGGCGCAAGCAATCCAACTCGTCCAATCCGTTACAGATGTTCCAATCTCCATCGACTCCTCCATTGTCGCCGCCCTAAAATGGGGGCTGGAAGCGTACGAAGGCAAAGCCCTCGTCAACTCCGTTACAGGCGAGGAAGAACGGCTAGAAGAAGTGTTGCCCCTTGTGAAAAAGCATGGAGCCGCCGTAATCGCTATCTGCAACGACGAAACGGGCATTTCAGAAGACCCCAACGTCCGTTTTGCCGTCGCCAAAAAGATCGTGGAACGCGCCATGGATCACGGCATTCCCAAAGAAGATGTCATTATAGACCCGCTGATCATGCCCATTGGCGCTATCCCGACAGCCGGACAGCAGGTATTCGACCTGTTGGGTCGCATTCGAGATGAGTTGGGCGTGAACTCAACTGGCGGCGCAAGCAATATCTCGTTTGGCATGCCTAACAGACCAGCCATCAACGCCCATTTTCTCTCCATGATGATTGCCCACGGATTGACATCAGCCATCACTAACCCACTGGAAGAAGCGTTGCGACAAGCCATTATGGCTATCGATTTGCTGATGGGACATAATGAAAACGTACCTACATGGATTCGCGCCAATCGCAAAGCTGGCGCCGATGGCGCAGGTAAACGCTCACCATGGCGTCGCAGCAGCTCAGCGGATGGTGGCAGTTTGTGACTTTACAATTTTTACAACGATATCCCCGTCTCCTGGAAATTATTTATGATGGTACCCACCTGATCCTTAAACCATTTAAACGGTGGTTGAAGCCCGGCGCCCGACTGGAAGGAATCGTCACCTGGGGCGAAGAGTTGGGTAAGCGATCTGTCTTTGATTGCCAAATGTGCGGCCAATGTATCTTACACAGCACCGGTATGACCTGCTCCATGACCTGCCCGAAAAATCTACGTAACGGGGCTTGTGGCGGCGTTCGAACGAACGGTCACTGCGAGGTCAATCCAGACATGCGTTGCGTTTGGGTAGACGCTTATGAACGGTCGCTAAAAATGTCTGTCTACGGGCATGAAATGCTCCACATCCAACCCCCTGTTAATCGGCAATTGGAAGGCAAATCCGCTTGGATCAATATGTTGCATGACATTGACGCCAACTTACCCGATGGTTGGGTAAAGATGGATGCTATTCCCGTTATCAACCTTGAAGATATTGTTAGCGAAAAAACCCTATGGACATCAACCTCAAGTCGGGAAGCCGCTTAGAGCGCGTTTTAAAAAGCGGACGGTTTGCCGTTACAGCCGAACTCAACCCGCCCGACAGCGCTGATCCAGAAGATGTATACAAAGCCGCTCTCGTCCTCTCCGAAGTGTGTGATGGGATCAATGCGGTTGACGCATCTGGCGCTCATTGTCACATGTCCAGCGTCGCCATTTGCGCCTTGCTTACTCGCGCCGGATATGAGCCAATTTACCAGGTGGCTTGCCGGGATCGCAACCGTATCGCCATTCAGGGAGATTTGCTGGGCGCGGCGGCTATGGGGGTGCGCAATGTTTTATGCGTTACTGGGGACGATGTAAGCGTTGGCGACCAGCCAGAAGCGAAGCGGGTCTTCGATTTCGATTCTATCCAACTGTTGCGCACCGCGCGGCTAATGCGAGATGAATCTGTTTTCCTGAGCGGTCGCAAACTCAGCGCCCCACCCCGCATATTCCTGGGCGCGGCTGCCAATCCTTTTGTGCCGCCTTATGATTGGCGACCTTTACGCCTTGCCAAAAAAATCGCTGCCGGAGCTGATTTTATCCAAACCCAATATTGTTTTGACGTGCCGAGATTTAAGAAATATATGCAGCGAGTGCGCGATCTGGGATTGCATGAAAAGGCGTTCATTCTAGTTGGCGTCGGTCCGTTGCGTTCGGAGCGGGCGGCTGAATTTTTGCGTAGCAAAGTGCCTGGCATAGTCATTCCAGACGCTATAATTGAGCGGCTGCGCCAGACGCCAAAAAAGCGGAAACAGGAAGAAGGCAAGCGTATCTGCATCGAAATTATCCAGCAGACGCAGGAGATCGAGGGGGTGGCGGGCGTCCATGTGATGGCGTACCGTCAGGAGGAATTGGTGGCGCAAATTGTGAATGAAGCGGGGCTATTGCCTCGTTCCCGCCGCCGCGTCATACACTCTCCCTAAGGTTGAATTGGCAATATAAATAATTGTCCGGTTAGGTGTGCAACTGCGATCGCCCGCCTAACTTTGACTGGCGAGTAAAATGGCATGGAGCAAGACATTCGCGCCCTTGCCGGCATCTTCCCGCGAAATATTTTCCAGCTCATTATGGCTTAAACCATCCTGACATGGAATAAAAATCATGGCTGTCGGTACAACTTGCGCCAGATAGGCGGCGTCATGCCCTGCCCCGCTGATGATTTTTTGATGGGTATAGCCCAATCCAAGCGTCGCTCGCTCCACCAAATGCGCCGCCGCCTGATCGAAATGGACAGGCGCCGCTTGCCAAATTTGACTCAACTCTCCGCCTCTCCCGGCGCAAATCTCTCTAAGCCGCTTTTCCGCCTCGTTCAGAATCTCAATGCTGGGATGTCGAATATCCACAGACACTCTCAATTCGCCTGGGATGGTATTGATTGCGTTGGGGGCTACGTTGATTCTGCCTATGGTTATGCGAATATCAGGAAAATATTGCCCGGCTAACTGGTAAATCTGCGGCAAAATGGCGCCTAGCGCTTGAACTGGATCGCGGCGCATCTCCATCGGCGTCGTGCCGGCATGCGCCTCTGTGCCCGTTAAGGTCAAATCAAACCAGCGCATCCCCTGAACGCCAGTGACTACGCCAATTGAATTGCCGGCATATTCTAATACAGGTCCTTGTTCAATATGAAGTTCAAACGCCATCTTAAAAGGGCGGCTGCCAACTGCCATTTTGCCCACATAGCCGATGCGGCGCAATTCATCCTCGACAGTTAATCCATCCTGATCCGTTCTGCCGTAGGCAAAAGGGAGATCAAAGATGCCGGCATAGACCCCCGACGCCAACATCGGCGGTTGAAAACGCGCCCCTTCTTCATTTGTCCAAGAGACGATTTCAATTGGCGCTTCCGTCTCAATTCCGACATCGTTAAGCGTTTCCACCACTTCTAAAGCGGCTAACGTCCCTAATGCGCCATCATATTTGCCTCCGGTTGGTTGGCTGTCGAGATGGCTGCCGGCTAAAATTGCCGGCAATTCATCATTTTTACCGCTACGTCGAGCAAAGATGTTGCCCATCTGGTCGATCTCAATCGAACAGCCTGCCTGGCGGCACCAGCGGACAAACAAGTCGCGCCCTGCCTTATCCTCGTCGCTAAGGGCTAAGCGGCAGACGCCCCCTTTGTCTGTGCCGCCTATTTGCCCCATCTCATGCAACCGGCGCCACAATCTTTCCTCGTTAATTCGGATGTCAGACACATTAGCATTTGCTGTCATCGCCATTTTCCTACCTTTATAGTTTATCGCCCCCGATTGGGCGGCGGAAAGCTTATCTTCCAGGGACTAGGCATCTCTCCCACTGGAATTTCTATCAATGTCGGACCATCATGGGCAAATCCCTGTCGAATAGCTTGCCGCAATTCGGCAGGTTCGTTAGCCCGCAATCCTTGCACCCCAAACGATTCCGCCAGCTTGACAAAATCTGGGTTATGTAAATCAGAGGCGATGACCTTGCCGGCATAATCGACCTTTTGCATGCGCCTCACATTGCCAAACGCCCCATCAGTGAACACCAATGTCACCAACTGGATATTATGGCGGACGGCGGTGGACAACTCTTGCACGTTAAACATAAAGCCGCCATCGCCCGTCACATTTAACGCCGGCTTATCTGGAAATGCCGCCTTTGCCCCCAATGCGGTGGGAAAGCCAAAGCCTAGAGTTCCTTGATACCCTGTAGAAAGGTAGCTGCGCGGATGGTAAACGGGCATCACAAAGCGAGCCACAAAGCCAATCTGGGTCACTTCATCGATAAAAATGCTATCTTCTGGCAACTCTTCCCGAATCGCCTTAACGTAACTGTATTGGGGCTCAAGCGTGGCGTAAATCTCCTCCATTTTTGCTCGGTAGCGCATCATCTCTTCTTGGCGAGAAGGGCGCGATTTGTTATGTTTTGGCAGCTTTTCTAACAACGCCTTTAGGGCGGGTTTGCTGTCGCCAATGATTTTAACTGTGGGGGACATTACCGTTTCAGTTGCCGCTTCATCGACGTCGATACGAATGATTTTGATTTTCTCGTCAATTCCCCACCGGGATAAGGGAGGATACATGCGAGAGCCAATACCGATGACTACATCCGCCTCGCCCCATAGCTCATGTCCGGCTGGGGTGGTCAAACTTAGGTAGTGGCGATTGCTGACCACGCCCCGCCCGTTGCGTCCAGGAATAATCGGCGCTTGCAGCATTTCTGCCAACTGCTGAACCTCGGCGCCAGCTTCCACTGCGCCGCCCCCCACAAAGATGAGGGGGTTTTCCGCTTTGCCCAACGCTTTGGCGGCTTGGTCGATGGCATCCGGGTCGAATGCCGGCATTCGCTCTTCCGGTTCCACCAGGCTCAAATCTATCTCCCCTTCCGCCTTCAACACATCGGGCGGAACTTCCAAGCCAACTGGGCGCGGTCTGCCTGACAGCAACTGGGAAAAAGCTTCTGTTACCAACTTAGGCGCCTCTTCCGGCGAATTGATGCGCCGCCCCCATTTGGTCAGCGACTGCATAATGCCCAACTGGTCATTTATCTCATGCAGCAGCCCCACATTGCGCCCAATATCGGCAGATGGGATTTGCCCAGTCAGGCATAACACTTTGGCGTTGACGGCATAGGCGGTGGACAGGGCGGCGGTAGTGTTTAAAAAGCCGGGACCGGGCACCACGCAATAAACCCCCGCTTTTCCTGTGGCAAGGGCATAGCCCATCGCCATGTAAGCGGCGCCCTGTTCGTGCCTGGTATGAATAACTCTGATTTGCTTCTGATGGTCATACAAAGCGTTAAAGAGATGATCATTTTGCACGCCAGGCAAAGCAAAAATGGTGTTTACGCCCAACTTAATTAAAGATTTTACGATGGCTTCGCCGCCACTCATTGTCGTCATATCGCCTCCGGAAAAGTATTTTTTGATGGTCAAAAGGGGTTTAACAGTTAGGCAAGAATCTCCGCTAACGCTTCGATAAATCGTTGGTTTTGATGAGGCAGTCCGACCGTAATTCGGATGCAGTCGGGCAAATTAAAGCGTTGCTTGCCTTCGCTGACGATGATGCCGCGATTCAGAAACTGGGTCGTTAATTCAGTCCCAGGTATGCCGGCATCAACCAGCAAAAAGTTGGTTTGACTCTCCCAAACTTTAACCCCCAATTCGTGCAGTTGATTGGTCAGCCACCCCCGCCCGCTGACCATCGTGTCAACTGTTTTTTCTACAAAAGCGGTATCGTTGGCGGCGGCAATGCCGGCAGCCAACGTCATCCGCCCCAAATGAAACGGATAGCGCAAACGAGCTAGATAGTCGGCGATTTGCGGGCGGGCAATGGCGTAACCCAGCCGTAATCCAGCCAAGCCAAACGCTTTGGAAAAAGAGTAAATTTGAATGACGTTTTTGCCGGCATGAATGGCTGGCGTAGTGTCGGCAAAAAGCGCTTGGTCAGCAAAATGGCTATACACTTCGTCTGCGATTAGGATTACGTTTGCCGGCAACTGGTCGATCAGCTTGTCGATCTGTCCCGACCCAATTAAATTGCCCGTTGGGTTGTTGGGGTTACAGATGTAAATCGCTTTCGTTTTGGGGGTGATGGCGTCCAACATACGATCGATATCCATCTGAAAATCATCTTGGGCGTCGAGCGGCAGCGAGACGATTTTAGCTCCCAGGCGAGAAGCGGCGATTTCGAAAAATTTAAAGGTTGGGGTGAAGGTAATCATCTCATCCCCAGGACGAATAAAGCCCCTTGCCGCCATATCGAGGACATCTAATCCGCCATTGCCGGCAAAAAAATGGTCTGGAGTTAACCCCTTGCCATGTAATTTTGCCAACGCGGCTCGTAAATTGTGGTCGCCATCGCGGGGCGGATATTTGGCTAAAGTCGCCGCTTCATTTTGGACCGCTTCGATTACTTTGGCGGAAGAGCCCAGCGGATTTTCGTTGGACGACATTTTGACGATGTCGGCAGGGTCAATGCCCTCCGGCAAATCCTGGGCGGTCATCCCTCGATGGTACGTAGGCGCGGCAAAAATATGCTCATCAAATTGTAAAGCGTTGGCGTCTGGGAAAATTTTGGGCATGGGAAATCTCGCAAAGTAAGAAGTGGAGCAAACGATAGTGATTGACGAAACCCGAAAATTATAACCCACCCGATGCCCCTCGTCACAATTTGGCAAATCCACTAAACTACCATCGAAATGATTCCTGGAGATTGGTTAAAAGCGCGGGCGCAAGCCACCCCCCACAAGTTGGCTCTAATTATCGAAGAGGAGCGGTGGACTTACAGCCAACTCAATCGATTGGTAGACGAAGAATGCCGGCGCTTGCGCCAGATTGGCGTGACGCCCAGGGCGCATATCGGGGCGCTGATGGCAAACAATTTGCGATATGTGTGCCTGGTACACGCTTTGATGCGGCTGGATGCGGTATTGGTTCCGCTCAACATTCGGCAAACGCCAACGGAGCTACGCTGGCAACTCCAACAAGCGGATTGTGATTTTCTGCTGCATGACGACCATCACGCCAACTTAGCCGCTGATTTACTCCCACTCGCGCCAAGAAAGAACCGCCCGCCTCATGCCGGCAACGTCATCATCTTTACCTCCGGCACCACGGGCAAACCAAAAGGGGTTACGCTGACGGCGGCAAACCACTTTTGGAGCGCCGCCGCCTCCGCCTATCGGCTGGGCATCGACCCTGATGATATCTGGTTAAGCTGTTTGCCCATGTACCATATGGGCGGATTGGCTATCGTATACCGCTCCTGTTTATATGGCACAGCCATCGATCTACACCCCCGCTTTCAATTAGAAACGGTCAGTCAACGGCTCGACGAATTGCCAATCACCCTTATCTCTCTAGTGCCAACGATGATATTTCGGCTGCTGGCGCATCGCGGCGAACGTCCCTGGTCGCCCACATTACGCCATCTGCTGGCGGGCGGGGCGGCTACTAGCCCTCGGTTGGCAGCGCGATGTCAGGCGCTGGGCATTCCCATCGCCGCTACTTACGGCATGACGGAAACCGCTTCCCAATTCGCCACCCAAACGCCAGCGGATACGCTGAAAAAGCCAGGCAGCGTCGGCAAACCGCTGCTGTTTGGCAAAGTTCGTATCGAACCGCTGCCGCATGGCGGGGATCAATCGCCCCAAATTGGCGAGGTGGTGGTATCGGGCAATATGGTGATGGCGGGTTATTACAACGATGCAGAAGCGACAGAACAACATTTACGAAACGGGGAGTTTCATACGGGAGATTTGGGCTATCTGGATGAGGATGGGGATTTGTGGCTGGTACAACGGCGTAGCGACCTAATCATTAGCGGCGGCGAAAATATCTATCCGGTTGAGGTGGAGGGGATTTTGCGGGAGCATCCCGCCGTGGCAGATGCCTGTGTGGTGGGTATCCCCCACCCCGAATGGGGGCAACAAACGGCGGCGATGGCGCAGCTCACGTCAGATGGCGCGATTTCGGCGGATGATTTAATCGACCATTGTCGCGGTTCATTGGCAGGCTACAAAATCCCGCGTCAAATTCGTTTTACGCCGGCATTGCCACAAACAGCGTCGGGCAAAATCCATCGGCAACGGGTGCAAGACAGCTTTCGATAACGGATGTTTTTGCCGATACGCGGTTGCTATTATCATGTCGAGCGGTTTGGCGCAGGAGAACCGCTGCTGGCGTTGCATGGCTTTACGGGCGCGGCGAGCAATTGGCAACAGGTTGCCGGCATCTTGTCAAAGCAAAACTATGAGCTTATCGCCCCCGATCTGCTGGGACATGGCGCTACCGACGCCCCGCAGGAGGTTGCTCGTTATCGGATGGCGGAAGCGGCGGCAGATGTTGCCGGCATTTTAGATACGTTAAACCTTCCTGTCGTTAATCTGCTAGGCTACTCGATGGGCGGGCGGCTGGCGCTCTATTTCGCCCTCGCCTACCCGAACCGAGTTAAACGGTTGGTTTTGGAAAGCGCGTCGCCTGGCTTGGCTGGCGCCGAAGCGCGTAAGGCTCGGGTTGAGGCTGATGAAGCGTTGGCGGATTGGATTGAAACGCATGGCATCGTCCCCTTTGTAGAGCGGTGGGAGCAATTGCCGATGTGGGCGAGCCAGGCGGGGTTGCCGGCGGGCATTTTGGCAGAACAGCGAGCCCAGCGGCTGAAAAACCGGCTGCATGGGTTGGCTAACAGTTTGCGGGGGATGGGGACGGGGGCGCAGCCGCCATTGTGGGATGAGTTGGGGCGTTTGGAAATACCAACGCTGCTTTTAAATGGCGAATTGGATGGTAAGTTTGAGGGGGTTGGCTTCTTAATGGCTATGCGAATCCCAAATGTTAAGCAGATTGTCGCTCCGAATGTGGGGCATAATGTTCACCTGGAAATGCCGGCAGGGTTTGCAGACGCTATTTTGTCTTGGCTAGAAAGTTTTTCATAACCCCCTTTCTCTTTATCCAATTACAGCGTGAATAGATAAAAATGTTGATCGACGCTTGATCAACGAGCAAGATCGATAATTCTCATTGAGTTAAAAGTATAAATTTTACTAGGAGGATTATAAAATGTCACGACATGCTTTGTCTGGTTCCCGCGGAAATTACTATGTGCCATCTTCTCAATTTTATGGCGGCCCATATGGAAGAATGTTTCGAAATTTGCCGGCATGGGAGCCTGCCGGCAACACTGAACAAGACAAACTGAACAACATCTCAATTTTAGCTGACTCAACCTTTCAATTTGGCGGTAACGACAACCCTCGAATTCCTGCGGCATATACATATTTAGGTCAATTCATTGATCACGATATTACATTTGACCCAACCTCATCATTACAACGAGATAATGACCCAGCTCGGCTGGTTAATTTTCGCACGCCTCGCTTTGACTTAGATTGTATTTATGGCAGAGGGCCTGACGATCAACCTTATTTATATACCCGCGATAAATCGGGCAAATTGCTAGTCGGAAAAAATAGTAATGGCGAGCCAGACTTGCCTCGCAATCGGGATAGTGCACTAGATATTTCAGGTACCGATGACTTTAGCCGGAAGCGTACTGCTATTATTGGAGATATGAGGAACGATGAAAATATCATCGTGTCTCAATTGCAATTGTCGTTTCTTATGCTACATAATAGCTTTATTGATAATGGTTTGAATTTTGGGGAAGCGCAAAAACTGACCCAGTGGCATTATCAATGGGTAGTTATTCATGATTTTTTGCCTCGCATATGCGGCGAAGAAATCGTGAACGACATATTAGGGAACGATTCAGATTGCCCTTGCTCGCCAAATCTTTGCTTTTACGATTACAAATATAATCCTTTTATGCCGGTTGAGTTTTCAGGGGCTGCTTATCGGATGGGACATAGTATGGTGCGCGAATCGTACCACCTAAACGATCAACTGGAAGGTATACGCGGCGGGCAACCACTACAAATATTTGGCGCGCCATCGCCCCGTGATCACCTCAATGGTCAACGGGAATTACCGCCTATCTGGACGATTCAATGGGGTCGATTCGTCACCTTTCAAGGTTCTAACCCGCAAAAAAGCCAAAAAATCGACACCTCTTTAGCTTTGCCTTTACAAAATTTACCCGATTTAACGCCGGCGTCTTTGGCTTTTCGTAATTTAGTTCGCAGCTGGCGGCTAAGGTTGCCTTCTGGACAAGATGTCGCGCGGCTCATGTGTGTTGAGGTCATCGATGAAGGTCATGATCCCCTGTGGGTATATTGTCTAAAAGAAGCGGAACTTATGAATGATGGCCGGCATCTTGGTCCAGTAGGCGGCAGGATTGTAGCCGAAGTGCTTATTGGTTTGTTTGCTGGCGATCCAAGCTCATTTTGTAATGTTAACCCTTGCTGGCAGCCAACACTCCCATCTCAAACAGACAAATTTGAGTTACGGGATTTGCTATTCAATGCCGGCATGCCTATGACTGCCGCTGAAATAGGCAGCCAAGAAGCGTAAGTTGGCAGGTTTTCGTTTAGAGTTGATCACTTTCAGCAATCCAAGGAATTTCCTAAGTGAGAAATGATATGAACAAAAAGAAAATGACAAAACGTAAGCGAGCAAACTATCTGAAAGAGTTAAAGAAAGGTTCTGCTCTCTTACAAAAATCGGATGGGAAGATTGTTGGCGTACACACCAACGGTGGTTGTGATAATGCCGCCATTGGGCATAATCACAGAGTTCGCATCACTTCGATTATTAGGGAATCCGCTACAATTGCCGGCATCCTTTCAATATCAAAGCCCCAATAATACCCATTGCTCAATCCCTATCCCATGTCGAAGCGGAAGAAAGCAGATTAGCTGAAAAAATTAAAACTGTTTGAGGAAGTTCAGTCCCAAAGAGTGAGGCAACAACTTTAGCTACTTTGGAGATTGTAAATCAATCTCTTAGCAACCCAACTTATTTTAACACCAGGAGGAATTATGTCCATTGTAACAACCAAAATAGAGTGGGAATTGAAATGGAAGCAAATCAATCAGCGACTCGAGGATTTGGTAAGCTATATTAGGATAAACAATAATCCCGATTCGGAACTATTAAGTACACCGTAAATTAAATATTTCAACAAAACCTTGCGCCAGATGAGACGCACGCTAAGCTAGTGGCATGAAAAAACAACATGTACAACTTAGCGAGAATGATCGAAAGCGATTACAGTTTTTAACAAGCCAAGGCAAACTCAAAGCCAGAGTTTATAAACGAGCAACGGCTTTGCTCGAACTTGACCGCGGCAAAACCTTTACATCCGTCGCCGAAACAGTGGGAACAACACACCAAACGGTGTCCACTTGGGCGACAAAATATAAAGCAGAAGGCTTAGAATGCCTGTTTGACAAACCGCGCAGCGGGCGACCAATCAAGTTTGATGGCACGCAGCGGGCCAAAATAACCGCGTTGGCTTGCAGTGAGCCACCTGAAGGGTACGGGCAATGGAACTTGCGCTTGCTGGCTGAAAAAGTGGTTGAGCTGGAATATTGCGCCAGCATTTCCCATACCCAGGTGAGAGACATTCTAAAAAAAACGAACTTAAGCCTCACCTGAAACGATATTGGTGTATTGGCAAGATAAACAGCCGTTTCATTGCTCGCATGGAGCGCATACTCGCCCTCTATGCCTTGCCTTATGACCCGTTCAACCCGGTCATTTGTTATGATGAACGGCCGTGTTTTCTCATTGGCGACACCGTCGAGCCATTGGCTCTACAAACAGGTCAATCACGTCGTGAGCATTACGCCTACGAGAAAAATGGGTCTTGCTGCCTATTGGCCGCTATCGAACCCCTGACTGGTAAACGCTTGGCTCGTGTATTTGCACAGCGCAGAAAAAAGGAGTTTTCCCTTTTTTGCCAAGCTCTGGCAGCGGCTTATCCTGAAGCAGTCAAGATTCATTTAGTTCTGGACAACCTTAACACCCATGATGTCAGCGCTTTTTACGAAAACTTGCCCGCTGATGAGGCCTTCGCATTAGCTGAACGATTTGAGTTCTACTTCACGCCCAAATCTGCTAGCTGGCTCAACATGATTGAGATTGAGTTTTCTGCTCTGGCTCGTCTTTGTCTCAATCGGCGTATCCCGACCATGGATAAGCTCAAAAGTGAAGTGATGGCTATCGTAACTGAACGCCACGAAAAGCGGATTAAGATCAATTGGCAGTTTTCGCTATCTGCTGCCCGGCAAAAGCTTGATTCGCATTATGTAGTTGTTAATGAAGAGAATAAAGTATTCTCAAATGTAAAATAATTTATCTTACGGTGTATTAAGAAATTTAACTAAAGTTCTTCAGGGTTTTGCGAATAGTATCGTAGAAGACTTTTTGAATGGTATTACACCTAATGCTAATGGAATTACAAGATATATAAACGAAGAAGATTTGCCGCCTGATCATGTTATCAATGAGATTCTTCTACAAATTGCGAGAGATATCCAGGTAATTGAGCTTGCATTTTTTCAACGCTGCTTGGGAACAAAAGAAATGCGTTGGGGATTGCGCACAGCCGACCAACTCGGTCAACATGCATTAGAAATTGCGCAAAATACTTTGGTTCCCGAATTGGCTGAAACTATCGTCATCGCCTATTATCAGAAATCCTATTCAATTCGAATTATGCCTTATGCAAATGTTGCATTTATAGGTATACCTAACAGTTGCATACCGACACTAACCTCAAATGGAGATAAAGTTGATAAGGTTGTTTCTGAAGATTATTTGGCAATTCCTCATGAGTTAGGTCATCAATTTTTTTGGCTAAACAAAAAATCTGATTTTAATCAGAAAATTTTACGGGAGCGGGAAAATGTTCATGGTTTGCCAGAGGGGATACAAAGATGGTTGGAAGAAATTTTTGCAGATGTATTTGGCGCAATCATTGCCGGACCAATCATTGGGTTGGATTTCCAAATTTTACAAATGCGGAAATCTCTTGAAGATTTTTATAATAATGATGGACACCATCCAACACCTGAAAAACGTCCTGAAATTTACAACAGAGTATTAGACAAAGAATTTCCTGTTGCAACAGAAAAGCTTAAGCAGAAATGGACTGAGCATAAAAAAAATCGGAAAAGATCGTCCCAGTCACAGACGCAAGTCGAACAAACTGAAAAGATTAAACAAAAAGACCTTGATCAAGCTATTGATGAGTGTCTAAATATGCTTCAGGACCTAAATATTTTGGATGCCCATCACAAGAAGAAAATTTCTATCAAATTCTGGTCAGATTTTGCACAAAAGTCGGCTACCCTCGAGGTCGATCAAATACTTGAAGAATTCTCAAAGTATCTCAAGGATTGGATGAATAATTCTTCAAATGTTGCAATTAATGAGAGACCTGCCAAAGACAAAGAATTGATTAGTCGGAGTTATGATGACTTGGTTAGAATTTGGAAGGATGATAATTTTTGTCTAAAAGAAAAATCGAAGTGGCCCGATTGGGTTTGTATCTTTTTGGCAGGCGGTTGGACAACAGAAGGTCCACATACGCCCATATCACCAGGTTAACGCAAATTAAATTCGAGAAATTCTCTCCGCCAAGATTTCACTTAATATTGGATGATTGAGATGCTTATCAATCTCTTTTGCCTGGTTCCAAAACGAAATAGATTTACTTAATTCGTTCAATTTTTTATACACGTCACCTAGTGCAATCAAAATATACGCTTGCAATAAATCATAATTCAATTGCTGACAAATTCGGAGAGCGCTAACGCCAAACTCTACCGCTTGTTCTAAATTCTCTAGCTTAATATTGATCAGGCAAAACAAGTAGGATACTGAAGATTCCAGCCTCTTATTACCAATTGTCCTTGCTAATTTCAGACATTTTCGGTATATTTCAGGGCTAATTCAAACTTTCCTAGCCTGTTGTAGACATGGGCTATAGACTCGAGAAAGAACGCTTCATCATTTGAGGATTTGCTAGAAATAGCAAATGTTAAGCCTTCTTCTCCTATCCTCAACGCTTGCTCAAACTGTTCTCTTTCAATCAGGCAATGCATTATCAAATTACTCGTCGAGAGCAAATCAGAAACTAGTCCCATCTTCTTTTGCTTTTCGTAAGCTGAGAGAGCCAAATCCTGTGCTTCATTAAATTTGCCTCCAAGAAACAATATTCGAGCTTTTTCATAATCAATCGCGCATAAACCAGCGGGATCATTCAACTCCTCACGGACATCTGAAGAATTTTCCAAATGCAATCGGGCTTGACCCAAGTCACCTACTTCAATTGCAATGCGAGCCAAACCAAAATGCATATTCCCAATCCCATCAATCAACATCAATTCAGTATATATATTTAGAGCGTTTTCAAAATGGCTTTTTGCATCAATCGTATCATTTTGTTCTAGACAAGCGTATCCCCAATGAGCCAGATAGTCAGCAGTTTTCTTGTTGCTTTGTTGGGTAGCAACGGCTTCAATTGCCATTGCTAGGTTTTTACGGACAGTAGAATATTGTCCACGGGCAAACCAATAGTCAAGCAAATAGTCAATTATATGCATAACTGAATGTGACCATTGAAAACGGTTGCTGATGGAAATGCCGGCATTCAAATTATCCCATTCTAAATCTACCGCCTCAAAGTTATTTGCATTATCTACCACGTACATTTCAAAAAAATCTACCAATCGCCGCCAGGGTTTCTCATCGTCAGCCAATTTTTCCAGGGCGAAATCTGCCAGCAAAGCGTGTTGCCGAAAGCGGCGGTCGCTATTTTCGGACAACAGAGAAAGAGCCACCAAACTAAGCAGTTGACTGCCGGCATCAAACTCTTCCTTGTCCAACACAGCGGCAAAAGCTGGCGGGGCAAACGAACGCCCTTCGAATACCGCCAGTGAAGCGAAAGCGCGTTTCAAATCATCCGGTAAGGAGATCCAGCTTAGCTCAAAGGTGGCTCGCACCGCCAAATCTTCAATCGCCAATGCGCTCAACCGATTGCGCGTCTGCTCCAAAGATTGGACATAATGTTCCAGCGGTTGTGCTATCCACGCTTGTGTACCCAGCCGCTTACCGGCGATCTCTAACGCCAAAGGATGGTTTTCCGTCAATTTGCACAATCGTATCGCCGCTTTTCGTTGGCTGGCAACCCGATGCATGCCGGCATAAGCACCCAACAATTGGATCGCCTCGCCTGGGGTTAACGTTGTCAGTTTGGCAACCTCGGGCTGCAACAATTCAATCGGCTCGTCGATCTGTCGTGTCGTCATCAATACCCGGCAGCTTTTGCTTGCCGGCAACAAATCCCGAATTTGCGCCACATTAACTACATCATCCAACACAATCAGCGTTTTTTGCTCTGCCAACATATTATGCGCCGCGGCGATCTTCTGCTTTATATCGACAATTCGGCTGAAATCATACCCAAGTGAAACCGCCCATTCATCCATGATTTCGTTGGGCTGGCGGCGGGCGTCTGTCCATAGAATCCCATCTGGGAAATCATTTTGCAGTTGGTGAGCCACATGAATTGCCAATGTTGTTTTGCCAATGCCGCCCATGCCGGCAATCAATTGTATTTGCGATTCCTCTTCATCCAGCAGCTTCTCTTTTATGGTTGCTAATTCCGCTTGGCGACCAACAAAGTTAGATTGTAATGCCGGCAGGTTAGAAATTGGTGGACTTTTTTCCCCGCTGCCAACTTTAAATCGACCTTGTTCGATCTCTTGAATCAATGCAAATGATTCATTTGAGGGGCTTACCCCTATCTCCCGTTCTAGTTGGTCGGCAAAACTGTCGAAATGGGCTACCGCTTCTGGCTTCCGTCCCGACACCGCTAAAATCCGCATCATATGCCGATTTGCCGCTTCATGAAACCTATCCGCCGCTAACATCTTTCTAGCGTATGATTCAGCAATGGACCATTGTCGTTCATGGTAATGAAACACGATCAGTTTATCGAGAGCTTTCACATAATGGGCTGCCAATTCGCTCCGATAGTTGCCTGCCCAAGCCTCAAACTGTGGGCTGCCGGTCACGAAAAATGATTTGAGAAACTCTCCCTGGTACCGTTCGACTGCGCTCTTTAATTCGTTAACCGTTGCTGATTTAGCAGATGTCAACTCTAAAAATTGAGCGGTATCCAAAATGTATGGTAAATTATTTCGCCACCCGACGCTCAACCGGTTGCTTGAGATGTAATCGCTGAAAAAAGGGCGGAGTTTATAGAGATCGCCCCGTAACGAGCGGAGTGGATCTTTATTTTTAGCATATAACAAATCCGCTAATTGCCCTCTGGAATAGGTGGATTGGGTTACCGCTAGGTAAAATAACAAAGCTCTAGCTTTGACCGAATTCAGCTCTCTGATTTTAAGCAACCTCCCATTCACCCAAATTTCAGGATGTCCCAATAACTTTAATTTCAGTTCCATGTTAAGCTCCTGATCGACGGCCGAAAAACGTTTGGTTGGTAATATATGGATAAGGCGCGACAATGGAGATACAAAAAAACTTTTACAAACAGGCGCTTTGCCCCCATTGATAAAAGTTGTACCCTTTCAAGGTCATTGTATTGTTAATTGTTGCGCCTGTCCACTCTAATTTGCCATCAACTATCAGATAGATCTAACATCGAGTTTCAATTGCCGGCACGCTATCAGTTTTCCATATTGGCTCACTTGCCATTTGCATGGGTTCAATATTCCGAAAACGAGTTTTGGTCGCTGTCAATTTGGGGCGAATTGCCCAAGGGATGATAATTTGAGCCATTAATATTATGAGCCCCAGCCGCTTTGGGATAAAATCTGCCTTTTAAGCGGAATGGTACATTTAATGAGTTCTAAGGCGATCGATTTGACGATATTCCTCCATCAAAATATCAAGCCAAATTGCGATTTTTTGCGTGATTTAGGCGAAGAAGTTTGTGAAGAGTTTTTTTTAGTGGGCAAGATGAAACAAATGCCGGCAAACAAATTTCTCTTTCATCAAGACCAACCAGGCAACCTCTTTTACATTTTGGTTGCCGGCAAAATCCGCCTCTCCCAACTAACCCCCGAAGGACACCAAATTATCGTGCATCATGTTGCCCCCGGTGAAGGAATCGGCATCGTTGTCGTCTTAAGCAACATCCCTTACCCTGTTTCTGCCGAAACATTGGAAGATTGCACCCTGCTTAGTTGGGATGCCGACACCACCCGCCAAATGATGCTCAAACACCCTCAACTTGCCCTCAACGGTTTAAATATGGTCGCCCAACATTTTGTGCAAGTATCAGACCGATACCGTGAATTGGCGACAGAGCGGGTGGAAAGACGAGTCGCTCACACCCTGTTGCGACTAAAAAGCCAAGTGGGCAAAAAGACGGAGGATGGCATATTGATAGATATCCCCCTTTCCAGACAGGATTTAGGTGAAATGACAGGGACGACGCTGTACACTACCAGCCGTATTTTAAGCCAGTGGGAGAAAGCGGGATGGATTCGAGCCGGACGGGCACGGGTTGAGCTATTACAATCCCATGAGTTGATCGCCATTGCCGAAGATTTGCCGGCAGACAGCCAATTGCCCCTCTAAGTTTGATCTAACGCAAAGAACAGTTGATTAAAACTCTATACAATGATGATGTGCCGGCATGTGGCGACCTTTATCCATGCCCAAAATCAACTCGAATTTACCATTTTACCCCATCAATATCATTAGGAGGAAACCCTATGGCGAAAAAATCGAGCCCACCCAAAAAAGAGCTTGAACCCATCCCAACCGGACAACAATGGTTCGATCGCATCTTTTTACTGCTCGTCTTATCCATTTTAATTAGCGGCTTGGCATACAACGCTTGGGGTTTAATCGAACTATTTGTCGTCACCCGATAAGGAACGGAAAATGGCGACCCATTACCCTATTTTTCAGCATCGCCATCCCTAATCACAGGAGGAAAATTTATGTTTGTGCCGCAACGCATTTGGTGGAAACCGCTCCACCGCTATGAACGAAGCTGGCTCATTGCCGCTTTTGTATGGTGCCTCGTTTTAACCATTATGATGCCTCTCTGGTTCTTTTATGGACGGCAAAATGTGCCGGCAACCACTTTACGCACCACCCCTAAAGAGTATCAAGTCCAAGTTGACGCTTTTGTAGAACAATATATCGTTGGCGAAGAGCAATTTATTCCCGTAGTTGCCCCCCCGCCCGACAGTGACATCTTTTTGCTGGCAAAACAGTGGCAATGGTATCCCGTTTTGCAACTGAAAAAGGGGGAAACCTACCGCCTGCACCTTTCGTCGGTTGATGTCCAGCATGGTTTCTCCTTGCAACCCATCAATCTCAATCTGCAAGTCGTGCCCGGCTATGATTACATCGCTACCATTACCCCCACTTCTAGCGGCGACTATCAAATTCTATGCAACGAATATTGCGGACTGCCCCACCACATCATGTCCGGCAAAATCATCGTTACTGATTAAGCAAGTGGCAAGTGACAAGTGGCGCCCGAAAGATACCTTCTTACTTGCATACCTGCCCCCTGCATACTCGCGCCATTCCCAGTCAATAACAACCAAGTTCAGGAGAAAATATGACCACAATTACCATGCCCTCGTCATCTGCTGATGAGGCAACTTACCGTACCTGTCCGGTCACTGCCCTAAAAGTTGATTCAGCGGCAGAAAAATTAATCATTGCCAATGCCGTTGCCGCCGTCGTCTGTTTGGCGTTGGGCGGCTTTTTTGCATTATTGCTGGCATTAACCCGATGGCAAGCGATTCATCTGCTCAACCCTAAATGGTTTTACCGCATCCTAACCGCCCACGGATTGGATATGTTGGTGGCTTGGATCGTCTTTTTCGAGATCGCCGGACTCTATTTCGGCAGTACCATTATGCTCAACGCCCCGCTAAAATGGCCCCGCGTCGCCTGGACAGCTTTTGGTCTGATGGTGACAGGCGGGGCAATTGCCAATGTGGTGATTTTGATTGGCAAGGCGGACGTGATGTTTACCGCCTATGTGCCGCTAAAAGCCCACCCGATGTTTTATTTGGGAGTGATTTTGTTTGCAGTGGGAGCATTGATAGCCGTTTTCCTCTTTTTTGCCATATTGGTTAATGCCAAGCGGGAAAAAACGTATGAAGGCTCATTGCCATTGGTGACGTATGGATTGGTTGCCGCCGCCATTATCGCTGTTTATACATTGGTTTCTGGCGCATTCGCGTTTGTGCCGGCATTCTTCTGGTCGTTGGGTTGGTTGGCAGAGCTAGATGCCGGCTATTTCCGCAACCTGTTCTGGAGCTTCGGACATCCCGCCCAACAAATCAACTTATGCGCCATGGTCGCTATTTGGTACGCTTTAGCCGCCATCACCGTTGGGGCAAATCCGCTCAACGAAAAATTATCCCGATTCGCCTTCATCCTCTACATTTTGTTCATTAACCTCGGTTCCGCTCACCATTTGCTGGTTGACCCCGGTCCCAGCTTTGCTTGGAAAGCGTTTAACACCTCCTACGCCATGTATTTAGCCGTTCTGGGCAGTCTGATCCACGCTTTTTCCATTCCCGGCGCCATAGAAGTTGCCCAGCGACGCAAAGGATACGCCAAATCGATGTTTGATTGGTTGCGACGCGGACCTTGGAAAGAGCCCGGCTTTTCGGCAATGATCATCTCGATGATTTTGTTTGGCTGGGTCGGCGGCGTTACTGGCGTTACCATCGGTACCGAGCAAATTAACATGCTGGCTCACAACACCTTGCGTTTGCCCGGCCACTTCCATGCTACCGTGGTTTCTGGCACCACACTGGCATTTATGGGCTTGACCTACTATCTCATTCCACTCATTTTCCGTCGAGAACTAAAGCTGAAAAAATGGGCATCTTACCAACCCTACGTCTTTGGTTTGGGTATGTTGATGGTGTCAATCGGCATGATTGGGGCTGGGTTGCAAGGGGTGTCCCGCCGCCATTGGGACATCACCTTCGCTTCTGCCCCGTTTAAGGTGTTTGTGCCATCTGTTGCGGAAGTGATGCTGGCGATTATGGGCATTGGGGCGCTCATCGCCATCACCGGCGGCATTATGTATGTCACCGTAGTATTGGTCTCCATTCTCACTGGCGAACGCACTGAAGCAACCCGCCTGACCCTGCTGATGGAGCAGGAAAATCCGTTGGTAGAAGATGCGTTGCCCAATTGGGGCAAAGAACCATCGGCTAGAGTCGCGCCCAGAGGGACTTTTGTGCTGGTTTTTGCCTATTTAATGTTCTTTGCCGTCTATTATTTCAGCAATTGGTGGTTGTTAGGTCGAGCGTGGATTATTAGGTAGAAAAAGTGGCGAGTGGCGAGTGGGCACCTGAAATGGCAATTCTTTACCTGCATACCTGCATGCTTTCCCCCTGCCACCTTAAATGTTCCTAACCGCCTTTTTACTTGGCTTGTTTGGTAGCGCTGGACATTGCATTGGCATGTGTAGCGGCGTTACGATTTTGCTGGCGCGTAGTGGCGTGGGGCAAGGTTGGCGGCTGGCAGTGGCGCACGCAGGGCGGGTGATGATGTATGCTTTTTTGGGCGGTGTGGCAGGGGCTTTAGGGTTGGCTGTTCGACAATCGGCCCACGCCGCCATGGGAGAAAATGCCGGCATTCCCAACACATTCAATCTGCTGCAAGGCGGGTTGGCATTGGCGACTGCCGGCATCGCCCTTTATATGGCATTGGCGTTATTGGGTCGAGCGCCATCCCCCGAACTATACCTATCCCGTCTTGCTCGACGCTGGGGCAACAGCATGAGACAACTCCACGCCGACCGCTTTGGCGGGCTGACCCCCTTTGTGGCTGGCTTGTTGTGGGGATTACTGCCTTGCGGATTGGTTTTAACGGCGCTGCTGACTGCTGTAGTTGCCGGCAATCCGGCAACAGGCGCTGGCGTTATGGCTACATTTGGGGCAGGCACCGTTCCATTGTTGCTAACCATATCCCAATTGTCAAAAGCCAAACGCCCCCCGCCCTACCGGTGGATGCGAACCGCTTCAGCGATGGTGGTGGCATTGTTTGGCGTGCAACTGGCATTACGCGGCTTGGCGGCATGGGGCTGGGTGGGGCATTTGCATGTGGGCAATGTGATGGTGTGGTAGGCGGACGATGGATGATGGAGGTATCAATGGGTTTCCTATTACGACAAAACAGCTAAAAATCTTTATGGTCTATCATCCAAATAACCAATGTCTGAATTAACGCTTTGCGCCCTGTGCGGTTTGCCCAGTTACCATCCAATAAAGGATGAGGCTGGCGGCGTTTTTTGCTGTGTTGCCTGCCAGCAAGTCAGCCAATTGTTGGCGGAAGAAAAGCCAGCCAAAGAGATGCCGGCATCCACCGTTCACTCATCCGAAACGGCAACAATCCATCTAGGCGGCATGTGGTGTCCATCATGCGCTTGGTTGGTAGCAGAACGGCTAGAGCAGGCAAAAGGGACGTTTTCTGCCCAAACCAACTTCATCCAACGACAAGCCCGCGTTCAATTTGACCCACATGTGACAAATGCCGGCAAGCTCGCCAAACAGATTCGGCGGGTTGGATACCAAGCCTGGCTGGAGGGCGAAACCGCTTACGACGAAGAAGAAGCCCACTGGACACGCCTGCTCATCGGCGGGGTACTGGCAATGAAAGTGATGGTAATCAGCTTCATCATCTACATCCGCCATTGGCTAGGGTTGGCAGCTCCCGAAACAGTGTGGTTGGAACATTTTTTCGCCATTATGATGATACCGTTGACCAGTGGCGTGATTGTGACGTTGGGATTGCCCATTGCCAGAGCTGGGCTTGCCGCCTTGTGGCAACGTCGTCCCAACACCCACACCCTAATCTCCCTGGGGGCGTTCTCCGCTTTTGCCCTATCGGTTCGCAATGTGATCAATGGCGGGGCGGTCTATTTTGACACAACGTGCGCTTTGTTGTTGCTGTTAGCGGTGGGACGATGGCTGGAAATGCGGGCGCAGAAAGAGAGCCAAGTAGCGGTGGAACAGTTATGGGAGCAGATGCCGGCAACCGCTACATGGCTGACGAACGAAGGAGAGCGGGAAATGCCGGCAGACCAGTTGCCGTTGGGCAGTCGGATACGCATCCGCCCCGGCGAGCAAGCCCCAGTAGATGGGGTGGTGGCGGTGGGGCAAAGCGAAATGGATGAAAGTTGGCTAACGGGCGAACCGGAACCGGTGTTGAGAAAAGAGGGGGACAAGGTGGTTGCCGGAAGTTACGCTCTAGATGGTTCGCTGGAACTGATAACCAGCGCCACCGGCGCCCAAACAACGATGGGGCAAATTGGCAAACTATTGGGCGAAGCGGCGTGGGGCAAAGCCCCAGCCGAACGGTTGGCAGACAAAATAGCCGCCCTGATGATGCCAACCGCCCTCTTCACAGCGACGCTGGCATTTGCCTTTTGGAGTTGGCAACGAGGGGTGGAAACGGGGTTGGTTGTGGCGTTGTCGGTGTTGTTGATAGCTTGTCCTTGCGCGTTAGGCATTGCCACGCCCCTAACATTGTGGTTGGGATTGGGTCGGGCGGCAAATGCCGGCATCCTATTGCGACGAGCGGGCATTTTGGAGCAGTTAGCCCAAATCAGCCATGTTTATTTTGACAAAACTGGCACGCTCACTATCCACCCGCTCCAACTGAGTAAAATCGCCGCTATCGGCAACGAAAGCCAGCTTCGCCATTTCGTCGCCAACATAGAGCGACACAGCGAACATCCCATTGGGCAAGCGTTGGCAGACGACCCCCGCTTGAAAAATTGCCCTCCGTTGGCGGTAGAACGCTTTGAAACCATAGCCGGAAAAGGGGTATCTGCCCAGGTTGCCGGCAACGGGGTGTGGGTTGGCAACGCAAACCATATGGCAGACGCTGGCTTGAAAATGCCGGCAGAGCTCACCAATCAAACAAAAACGTGGCAAAAATCAGGGTTGCGAACGATTTACGCCGGTTGGGATGGCGTTGTACAAGGGGCATTGGGGTTGGGCGAACGGTTGCGCCCCGAAGCGATGGAATCTATCCGTCAATTGGGAGATATGGGGCTAGAAGCGGCTATCTTAACAGGAGATGAGGCGGAAAATGGGGCGCGATGGCAAAAACAACTCGGCATTCCGGTTTATGCCGGGTTACGCCCTGAAGATAAGTTGCGCCACCTAAAGGGAGTGGGTAAAACGACGCTTATGGTAGGAGATGGCATCAACGACAGCCCGGCGCTGACAACTGCGTCGGTGGGTTTGGCGATGCGGCAAGGGACAGATATTGCCAGTTCGGCGGCAGATGGGATATTGCTTCGTGACGATTTGCAAGCTGTACCATGGTTGGTCAACCTTTCTGGAGTGACGATGAAAATCGTGCGGCAAAATTTGTGGTGGGCATTTGGCTACAACATTGCCGGCATTCTCCTCGCCCTGTCTGGTCAACTGCAACCGGCTATAGCCGCCCTGTTTATGGTCGCCAGCAATTTTATCGTCACCGCCAACGCTTTGCGGTTGCGTCGCTGGGAGATGGAGCGGAGCGAGACCATAGCCGACGGACAATGGACGGCAGACGATGACAGTGGAAAAATCGTCTATGGTCTATCGCCTGTCGTCCAATCAAAACCAAACTATGACCACTAAATTTTATCCGCACTATTCTCGTCGCCCCATATTACGCAAGCTAGAAAAAGGGTGGACAACCGTAGAGCGGGGAATTGACCGCCTGACCACCGTCGCGGCGCCGCTTGCCCCTTACAACCCACTCTACTATTTGGGGCAACTGGCAATTCTCCTGCTGATCATCATCATCGTCACCGGCGTTTATTTGACTATTTTTTACCGCCCCGGTTCAGATAGAGCCTACCAAAGCGTGGTGTTGCTCAGCGCCAACTGGTTTGGTTCGCTGATGCGCACTAGCCACAATTACGCTTCCGACGCATTGTTGGTAGTGATAGTGTTGCACGCTCTGAAAATGTTGGCAAGCGACCGCTTTTGGGGCAGTCGGTGGTGGGCATGGATAACAGGTTGGGCGATGTTGGCATTAACCTGGAGCTTGGGTTTGATGGGGTATTGGTTGGTGTGGGATGAGCAGGCGCAATGGATTTCGGATTGGGTGTTGGGCGGATTGGGGGGTCCTATGGCATATAGTTTTTTTGCCCCCAATGCCCCGTCTGCGACTTTTGCTTTGTTTGTCATCATCTTGTTTTTGCATATCTTTTTGCCGCCGTTGATTGGAGTTGGGGTGATTCTGCACCTGTTGCGGGTGGCGCGGGCAAGGTATTGGACGCCGCGTTGGTTGGTGGGCGTGACTGCGGCAGGGCTGATTGTGGTGAGTTTGGCGTTGCCGCTGGGCAATGGCTTGCCGGCAGATTTTAGCCGACTCATCACCCAAACGGAGGTGGATTGGCTTTATGTGGGCTTTTTGCCGGTGGTGGAACGGCTGGGCACGCCCGTTACGTGGGGGTTGACGTTGCTGGCGGTGGGATTGTTGGCGGCGTTGCCATGGTTGAGGCGGGGTCGCCATTTAGGTCCGGTAGAGGTGATTGAGTTGGCTTGCACGGGGTGCAGCGCTTGTGCCCACGAATGCCCGTATGACGCAGTTGAAATGGTGGAGCGGAATGATGAGTCGGGGTTTAACTTGTTGGCGATCGTGAAGGGGGATTTGTGTACGGGATGTGGCGTTTGCGTGGGGGCATGCCCCGACAAGGCGATTGAGTTGCCGGCATTATCGTCTGCGACGATTCGGGAAGGGATGCAGGAGAGTTTGCGGGATATGGCGGGCGAGGGCGACCAACCGGTGACGATTTATCTGTGTGACCGTCATTTGGCGTTGGGCAGTTTGCCGGCATTTGCCAGCCAAACATCAAGCGAGGCGGGCGAACGGATTAATGCCGGCAGTTGGCTGGACGAAAATGGGGACGAAAAGAAAGTGTTGAGCGCCAGCCTGCCTTGTGCCGGCATGGTACACCCCAACTGGGCGAGCGAAACGGTTTCGGCTGGCGGGTCGGGAGCCATTGTCCTTTCTTGCCCAGCCGGCGATTGTGCCAATCGGGAGGGTCCATATTGGCTACAAAAGCGGCTGAGCCGCCGAAAAACGGTTCGTCACCCCAAAGTTCACTATTTGGAAGTGGCTCCGGGCAGTCAAAATCTGGTGCGTCAGGCGTGGCTGGATTTATTGGCAGAGGAGCAGGGGGAAAAGGAAATGCCGGCAGTTGGCTGGGGAAAACGCGCCCCATATTTGTTGGCGAGCGGGTTGGTCATGTTGGCTCTTTTGGCGTTTTCATTATTGCCTACTTGGCGGGTAATGCGGCTAAACTCGGCAGATTCTGGGGTGCGGTTGACGCTCAACCACAGTTCTCAGCGATTGGCAGATTCCAACAATTTGCCGGCAGAAATTGCCGATAAATTGCCGCCCAATGTAGATCCGTCCACTATTTTGGGTGGAGAGCGTTTTCCGCTTCTGTTACGCCTTAGCGTAAATGGCGAAATTATGGAGAGTTTTGAGTATGAGCCGAGCGGTTTTCGGAAAGAAGGAACGATTTATGCGATTGAAACGGTTTGGTTGTCGCCAGACAAGTATGACGTAATGGTAGAGATGGTAGATGATGGGGGGGAATGGCAAGTGGTGTTTGATGAGCGGGTGCGGGTGGATGCCGGCAGGGTGCATACCCTGTTTTGGCAAGAGAGTATAGCGGAGTTTGTGTTGCGGTCAGGGGAGTAAATGACAATCCTTCAAAATCTGTGAAAAGCCACCACCTTAGGTGGCGGCTTTCTGGCAAAGGAGTAATTTATCCGAGTCAGGAATTACACCGCAATACCGCCCCAACCTCAATAAATAAATGAACCATAAATGATAGCCCAAACTCGCTACTGACAACCCTGGCGACGCTGTGTAAACTCAGCGGCATGACTGTCCGTCGATTGTTTGTGTGGTTATTTCTGTGCGCCATTTTCGCCATCTCATCGCAAGCTACATTAGACCCAGATATGTGGTGGCATTTGCGGACAGGCGAATATATTTTGCAAGAGGGGATTCCCCGCCAAGATGTTTTCTCTTTTTCGGCGGCTGAGCATGAGTGGATCACCCATGAATGGTTGTCGGAAGCGATCATGTGGGTGGTCTATCAGGTTGGGGGATTGCCGGCATTGATTCTATTTTTTGCCGGCATCAATACCCTGGCATTTTGGTTTGTTTACCAACGATGTGCCGGCAAACCGTATATAGCTGCCTTTACCTTGCTGCTTTCCGCCTTTGCTTCCTCTATCATTTGGGGAGCGCGTCCCCAGATGTTCAACATATTGTTTACGGCGGTATTTATCTTCATTATCGAGGGGGTTTTACGCGGCAAACTGTCTTCCCGCGCCCTATGGTGGCTGCCGCCGTTAACCGCGATTTGGGCGAATCTGCACAGTGGCTATTTTTTGGGGGTTGCCTTGGCGGGCTCGTATGCGCTTGGCGCTGCCATGCAACGCAGCTTAGCCAAAGACGATAGCGCTCCAGTCTGGCAGCTTATCCGTCAATTGGGTTTGATGACCGTATTGAGTTTGCTGGCGGCTGCCCTTAATCCAAATGGAGCCGAACTATGGATTTACCCCTTTCTGACGCTGGGCAGCGGGGCAATGCAAAGTTATATTCAAGAGTGGGGATCCCCTAATTTTCACATTGCCGTCTATTGGGCGTTCGCCGCCCTGCTATTTCTTGGGGTTCTCAGTTGGGCGTTTAGCCGGCAAAAGCCGACCTGGATCGATATTGGGCTGCTGTTGGGTACCGGCGCGGCTGGATTGCTTTCCGTCCGTCATATCCCTCTGTTTGCATTGGTTGCCGCTCCGATTGTCTGCCGGCATCTTACCGACGCCATAGCCCAAATGCCGGCATTTTCCGCTCTCTTGCGCCCAACTGATTCGGCTTCCGGCTCAAAAGCTTTAAATTGGACGTTAGCCCTGCTTTTTACAGCCGTTGCCATGTTGTGGGCTGGCAGCGTGGTCGCCCAAAACAACGACAAAATCGAAGCCCGCTACCCAGTTGCTGCCGTCGACTATATAGAAAATCAGGGGATGGCGGAACAGCGTGGCTACAACAGCTACAATTGGGGCGGCTATCTCATTTGGCGGGGATTGCCCGTTTTTGTGGATGGGCGAGCGGATGTCTATGGGGACGATTTTTTGCGCACATATCGCCAAACATTTGATCCCCAACCCAACTGGCAAGAGCCATTAGACCAATACGATATAGATTACATTTTAATGGAGCGTGGCGATCCGCTGACTACTTTGCTCACTGCCAGCGTCGATTGGCGAGAAGCGTATCAAGACGAAATAGCCCAGATCTTTGTGAGAAGTAATGAAAATTAGCAAATTTCGCGCCGATTGGCTGCCAATTCTCGGCATTGGTTTGCTCATCCAGCTTTTCTGGGCTTGGCGATTAATCCATCCATCCTATATGGATGCCTACTATTACACCATTAATGGGGCGCGGCTGGCAGATGGTTTCGGCTTTACTGTTCCAGTTATATGGCAATATTTGGACGGGTTACAAGCGTTGCCCGCCCCCTCACACACCTATTGGATGCCGCTGCCTTCCATATTAGCCATGGGCGGCTATTTGTTGGGAGACAGCTTCAGATGGGCGCAAATCCCTTTTTTCCTGCTGGCTGGCGGATTGCCTTGGCTGAGTTTCATCATTAGCAGCTATCTGGTTGGAGAGCGGTGGCAGGCTTGGGCGGCAGCGATATTTACGGCGGCAGGCGGTTACTACGCCGCTTACTTAAGCCAGCCAACCTCTTTTGCCCCCTTTGCTTGGGCAGGCGGAACAGCCATTTTGTTGATGTCTTTGTCATTGTGCCGGCACAAAAAAGGATATTGGGCGTTTGCCGGCATCGCCGCTGGTCTAGCGCACCTCACTCGGGCAGACGGAATACTTTTGCTGCTAGTAGGACTGATTGTTTGGGGTTGGGATCTCCTACTCGCTATCCGAAACAAAGAGAAATCAGCACAATGGAGCGGGCTATTTTTACTATTGGCGGGGTACGCTCTGATCATGGCGCCCTGGTTCTGGCGCAATATAAACGTCATGGGCGAGCCCATGTCTTCTGCTGGGGCGCAAACGATGTTCCTAACCACCTATGACGACATCTTTTCTTACGGACGGACATTTACTTTATCAGATTATGTGGCATGGGGTTGGCGCAACATCATCAGCTCTAAATGGGACGCCCTGTGGTTGACAATTCAAACCTTTATCGCTGTCTCCGGCTTGATCTTCTTGTCGCCGCTGGCAGTGTGGGCATGGGTTAGATTGTCGCGGCAGGCAGGCGGGGGCGACAAAATGCGCCCACTGACGTTGTTTGCGATTGGGTTGGTGTTGGTCTTAGCATTGGTGTTCACCTTCCCTGCCGGCAGAGGCAGCGTATTGCACTCTTCTGCCGCCATTTGGGCATGGATGATGCCGCTGGCAGTAGCAGGCTTGGACATTGCGGTTGATTGGATCGCCCAACGGCGACGCCATTGGCAGCCCGAGCAAGCGAAACGAATTTTTGTGGTCGCTTTTGGGCTCATCATTTTTGGGCTGACCCCCATCGTTGCCGGCAACCAACCGCTGCGCCGCGAAGAAGGGCGCATGATGGAACAAATCGGGGCGCAACTACCGCCCGACGCCGTAGTCATGACCGGTAATCCGCCCATGTTTTATTACCATACCAACATTGCCGGCATCACCCTGCCCAACGAACGATTTGAAGTCATCGCCGAGATGAACGATAAATTTGGCGTCACCCACCTGTTACTGGATATGGATCACCCTAAAAAAGTAAATCCCATTTGGCAAAATGAGGAGATTCCCCCCCAATTGGAGTGGGTGGCGGATTTCTATGCAGAAAGCGATATCTATTTAGCCCGCTGCCGGGAACTTTATGGCGCGGACACGCCTGAAGAGAGTTGTCCCGTCTTTCGGCTTTTCGCCGTTCAGTAGATATTTTAAACGATATAGCGACCCATGAACAGTCACTATCGTCAGTTAGAACAACGCGGAAGTTGGCTCATTCTCATCTTTTCGGGATTGGGCGTTTTATTCTATCTATGGATAAGCGGCTTTAGCGGCGGTTTTCCTTTAGACGATGGCTGGATTCATCAAACTTACGCCCGGAACTTTGCCCAAACTGGGCGGTGGGAATATGTGCCAGGCGAAGTCAGCGCCGGCTCAACCGCCCCACTGTGGACGTTGTGGTTAGCGGTCGGCTATTTCCTAAAAATCCCATACGCTTGGTGGACGTTTGGTTCAGGGTGGTTAACATTGGCTTGGACGGGGATTGCCGGCATGTGGGTATGGCAGCGGTTGTGGCGGAAGAAAACCCATTGCGCGTGGGTTGCCGGCATCCTCATCATCACATCTTGGCAGCTCATTTGGGCGGCGGGCAGCGGCATGGAAACCTTATCGTTTTCGGGGCTGGGATTAACCATCATCGCATATTATTTAGACGTAATTGACGGTGAAAAGCCTAATTGGAAGCAAGTTGGGCTGGTCGGATTGCTATGCGGGCTGCTCATTTTAATTCGACCCGATGGCTTGGGGCTAACTTTGCTCATTTTAGCAGGCTTACTGTGGAAAATAGGCAGTTTGGCGGGGGCTGTCCAAGCTGCCTTGATTTTTTCAGGCGCTTTTCTGACCCCGCTGCTGCCCTATTTTGCCCTTAATTACGTCGGCGGCGGAACGATATTGCCCAACACTTTTTACGCCAAACAGGCAGAATATGCCATTTTACTGCAAACATTTTTGCCTTGGCGGTTTATCCGCTTGCTTTATTTTAGTTTAGGCGGTCCCGAAAATGGTTGGCAAGGGTTAAGCGGAGCGCATTGGTTGCTGTTGATCGGCTGGATCGTTGCCGGCATCAATGCTCTGAAATCTGATTTAAATCGACGCCAACTAAGAACCACCCTGCCCCTGTTATGGGGCGGCGGACATATATTTTTGTATGCTTGGCGGCTGCCAGTTACGTACCAACATGGCAGGTATCTGTTGGCGGCTTTGCCAATCTGGATATTGTTTGGATTGGCGGGCTGGTTGCAACTATGTAAGATGCCGGCATTCAGCGGCGGCAGCTTGGGGCGTATCGTTAAAAAAGCTGGCGTCCTCATCCTGACCATTATATGGCTCTTCTTCTTCATTGTGGGCGGCCGGCAATATGGGGCGGATGTGGCGTTTATTGATAATGAGATGGTACAAATGTCTCACTGGCTACGCGAAAATACCTCTGAAGGAGCGCTAATCGCCTCCCATGATATCGGCGCTATCGGCTATTTTGCCCAACGCCCCTTGCTCGATTTAGCCGGGCTAATTTCGCCAGAAATCATCCCATATTTAACTGACGAATCACAAATGGCTGTTTATTTACTCGAGAGCAACGCTGACTATCTGGTCACGGCGCCTGGCTGGCGATACAGTGACGCGGTTCAGAAAGGCGGCTTGCATCCCCTTTTTAACACAGATTACCCCGAAACTGTAGCGCAAGGCTTAAATAACATGGAAGTTTACTCGTTAAATAGCCGTTAGGTCATGGGGTAAGGCTTGATTTTTGTTTGCTATAGTACCCTACATTGGCTATACTGCCCTTAACTTAAAATCACTGTTTTTGTGCCCTCATCACACCATTTCAAACCAGATTTCGCCCTAAAACATCGATGATTTTTTGCGCCTATAATTTGGTTGCAAAAGAGCGCATACTTTGAAGAAAAAACAACCTTTGGATCGACAAGATCACCCCAAGAGATAGTCTCAAAACTGTCGCCCCAAATACTGATTGACAAGGTGTGAAAGCTCATGATAAGGAAAACTTTTGAAAAAGGGAAAATTTCGATGGTAAAAATTTTGATAGTGGACGATCATCCAGTTTTTCGGCAAGGATTGCGAGATGTGCTGGAAACAACGGACGATATTCAGGTTGTGGGTGAAGCGGCAGATGGCGAAGTAGCCGTAGAATTGGCGCTACAGATGCGCCCTGATGTATTGTTGATGGACATTAACTTGCCAACCATAAATGGATTGCAGGTCACTCGCCAGATTAAATCGCTGTTGCCAAACGCCAAAGTGATTGTAATTACCGGCTACGATGATGTTGAGCAGGTATTTCACGCTTTACGAGCTGGCGCATCAGCATATTGCCCCAAAGATATTACGCCTGAAACATTGCTGCATATCGTGCATGAAGCGTATGCCGGCAAATATATCGTTGATGGCAGATCGATGAACCATGAAGAAGTTGTCACCTGGCTAGAACAAAAAGTAGGTCGATTGGCGGGGCATTTAGCCAGCGACGCCGACGATTTGTTTGTGCCTCTTTCCCCGCGTGAAATGGAAATTTTGGAGCATGTGACGCGCGGTTTAAGCAACAAAGAGATCGCCTATAAATTAGGCATTAGCCATCAAACCGTAAAAAATCATATGACCGCAATCTTGAGAAAATTGCGCGTCGAAGACCGAACGCAAGCCGCCGTTTATGCCTTAAGTCGTGGCTGGGTACGGTTGGAAAACACCCGCAATTAATCAGACCGTGGTAAGGATGCCGGCATTGACGACGATAACGCCATAAGGTTAAAGAATGGAAGACGAAACCTTACTTGATGAGAATCCCTCGATGGAAAATTTTGTCGATGACATATCGACCAAATATGAACAGACAGAGAAAGAGCTGAAAGAGATCGACATGCTCATTCAGCAAAGCGCCGCCGAAGTAGAACGTTTAGCCCAACGAAACGCTCAGGTAACAAACTACGTTCAACAGTTGCAAACCAACTTTGAAACCATCCCCCGAAACGATATTAAAGAAGCATACGAAGCGTTGAATAGCGCCCAGCAGCGATTGTATACCATGCGCGGGCAATTAGAAAAATTACAAAGCGACCAACGCAATTTAGAAAAGCTGTCTGAGACACAACGGCTCATTGTTGAATACACCGGCAGAGGCGGTTCATACTCGCCAAGCGCCAGCAATGCCAATGAAGCGACGCCAGGCGACCTGACCGACGTTATCCGGGTGATTCGAGCCCAAGAAGCTGAGCGGCAAAGTTTGGTCCGTCGGATGCACGACGGACCCGCCTCTTCTCTAAGCAATTTCATATTGCAAGCTGAAATTTGCCAACGCTTTTTCGACTCTGACCCTGATAGAGCCCGGACTGAATTAAACAGCCTAAAAAGCGCTGCCGCTCTAACATTTAACAATGTAAAAAACTTTATTTTCGATTTGCGTCCGATGATGCTCGATGATTTAGGGGTCATTCCTACTCTGCGCCGTTACGTAGAATCTTTTCAAGAGCAAAACAATATGCCGGTGACATTAACTGTTACCGGAACTGAACGTCGGTTGGAAAGCCATATCGAAGTGACCATCTTCCGGGCGGTTCAGGAGTTGTTGAATAACGCCCATAAACATGCCCAAGCTTCGCAAACCCAAGTGTTGGTTGATATTGGGCAAGATTTGGTTACAGCGGCAGTGGAAGACAACGGCAGCGGCTTTATCGTTGACGAAACCTTTTCAAGCTCCAATCGAGAGACGATCGGTTTGCCTTCCATTAAAGAGCGCATCACCATGTTGGGGGGCGAATTTAAGATTCATAGCAGCCTTGGACAAGGCACACGCGCCGAATTTTCGATTCCAGTAGACCTCAACCAGGAATAATTTCGCATAAATGCCGGCAAACACGCCGGATGGTACTATTGAAGATAATAACCCTGTACAGTATTGTATCTACAATATTTGATTACCATTTCGTATTGTGCAGGAATCAATGCAAATTAGAACAATTGGAGCGCTAAACATTAGCCCCCCAGATACTCCAATTCCATTTGAGCCCTGTCGTTACGATAGGGCTTATTTTTTGCAAATCACCAAACATTATTTTAACTATCAACTCAAACTGTTCCATCTAAACTACATATCAGAAAAATGTCAGACCTAATTCGGGTATTAATTGTTGATGACTTGGTTGAAACGCGACAAAACGTGAGCAAACTGCTCCAATTTGAAGCGGACATCGAAGTCATTGGTCAAGCGAGCGACGGTAGCGAAGCGATCAATCTGGCGCAAGAAACTGAGCCAGACATTATCCTCATGGATATCAATATGCCGGGGATCGATGGCATCGAAGCCAGCCGCACCATCTCTAAAGCGGTTCCAAACGCCCAAATTATCATTATGTCAGTGCAAAGCGACGCCGATTATCTCCGACAGGCGATGATGGCTGGCGCCCGCGACTTTTTAATGAAACCATTTGGTGGCGAGGAGCTTTCTTCCGCTATTCGCAGCGTCCATCAAATGCGTCCTGCGTTTGTTGTGCCGGCAGCCAAAACAGCCTCTTCCCCCGAATCCAATGGCGCCCAACCCATCCAAAAAGATGGGAACATCATCTCAGTATTTAGCCCCAAAGGAGGCAGCGGTTGCACCACAGTCGCCATCAATGTCGCCGTTAGTCTTGCCCAGAAAGGATTCCGCGCCATATTGCTAGATTGCCGGCTCCAATTTGGAGATGTCTCTGTCATGCTCAATCTGAAACCCACCTCCACCATACTTGATTTGGCGGAAAGGTTAGATGAAATTGAACCGGAGTTTGTAGACAGCGTCGCCTTAACCCACAATAGTGGTTTAAGAATTTTGTTAGCCCCCCCCCGCCCTGAAATGGCGGAGCTGATTACCTATGACAAATTTGAAACCATCCTGCATTATTTACGCGAATATTACGATTTTATCATTATCGACTGTGGTTCGTACCTAAATGACATCATTCTTCATGCCTTAGATCAATCGAAACGCATTCTGCTCATCGCCCAACAAAGTTTACCCAGCCTCAAAAGCGCCAGCCACTTCTTTGATTTAGCCACAGGGCTTGATTACGAACCATACAAAATCATGCTCATGGTCAATCGATCGTCTAATAAACTATCTGTCTCCGTTAAAGATATTGGAGATATATTAAAACGCCCCGTCGTTGCCACCATACCGTTGGACGAACCGGCCGCTTATACTGCTGCCGATAGGGGCTACCCCTTGGTGGTTGGACCAGCTCAAAAACGTCCAATAGCCATATCATTATCGAAATTAACCGATCAAATAATTGGCGATTTGCAAGCCGATGCTATCCCAGAATTGCAAGCTGATGAAGAAGCAAAACCATCTCGGTTTGGTCGTTTATTCGGAAGCCGTTAAAGCGAACAACAAACCCACTACTTACCGGAGAAAAATGAAGTGTCATTACTAAAAAGAATCGAAAAAAATCAAGAACCGGCAGACAATGCCGGCAACCCAACTCGCCTACAAGATCTGCGGGTCAAACGCGCTTCCCCAGCCGCCGCCTCGCGCGACGCTTATGCTGACCTAAAAACGCGCATTCAACAGAAGTTGATCGCCGAATTAGACCCCAGCATGGATATTTCCAAATCCAATGAAGTGCGTACCACCATCCAAGAGATGTTCGAGACGATGCTGGTTGAAGAGAAGATCGTGCTAAGCCGAACAGAAAAACGAAAATTGTTTGATGCGATTGTGGCGGAGATTTTGGGATTTGGACCCCTCGAGCAATTTCTCCATGCAGATGACATCGGTGAAATCATGGTTAATGGGGCTAAAAACGTCTTTATCGAACATGGCGGCAAAATCGTCAAATCGCCCGTTACCTTTGAAGACGATGAGCATTTAATGCGCATTATCGACCGGATTGTTGCCCCATTAGGGCGCCGCATTGACGAAGGCTCGCCGATGGTTGACGCGCGCCTGCCAGATGGCTCCCGTGTAAACGCAGTCATCCCCCCCATCTCTTTAGTGGGTCCAGTTCTGACTATTCGTATCTTCTCCAAAGAACCGCTAACCATCGAAAATTTGATGCAATATGGTTCCATTACGCCAGAAGCAGTTGAGTTTCTTCGCGCCTCGGTTATTGCCAAAACCAATATCGTAGTTTCTGGCGGTACTGGTTCAGGCAAAACTACATTGCTTAATATCTTGTCTGGTTTTATCCCAGACGATGAACGAATTGTTACTATCGAAAATGCGGCAGAGTTGCAACTTCGGCAGGAACATGTTGTCACTTTAGAATCCCGTCCGGCAAATGTAGAAGGAAGGGGCGAGGTTAGCATTCGGGATTTGGTTGTAAATTCCCTTCGTATGCGTCCTGACCGCATTGTGGTTGGTGAGGTTCGCGGCGGGGAAGCCCTAGACATGCTTCAGGCGATGAATACGGGTCATGACGGCAGTTTGACAACCGCTCATGCCAACACCCCCCGCGACATGCTCTCTCGTATGGAAACTATGGTGTTGATGGCGGGCATGGATTTGCCTCACCGGGCAATCCGTGAGCAAATGGCTGCCGCAATTGACGTAGTTGTACAGCAAGATCGATTGCGCGATGGCACCAGAAAGGTGGTCTCAATTAGCGAAATTCAGGGCATGGAAGGGGATGTTATCACCATGTCTGAAATTTTCCGCTTTGAGCAAACGGGCTTAGAAGAGGGGCGGGTCATTGGGCGGTTGCGACCTACTGGATTGCGTCCCAAATTTATGTATCGTATTCAGGAAGCCGGCATTATGCTGCCTCCTTCAATTTTTGGTATTGGCACCAGAAATCGCTAAATTTAGCGATTTCCTATTGTTTTGTATTAAGGAGCATGTAAGATGTCACCATTGACGTTATTGCTTTTAGGCGCTGGCGTATTAATGTTAGTAGGAGCTGGGGTTGCTTTGTTGGCTGGCGGTCGGGGGCAGAATGTTGAAGATCGTCTGGAAGATTTTGTTGGAACTTCAGAGTATGCTTTTGCGGTTCCAGAAGATGATGCAGATACAGAATCGTTAATAAAAGCAGATTCAAGCGCAGATAAATTTGACAAGGCGCTGGCGGGTCGCGGTATCGGATCAAAAATTCGAGAACGGATCGCAAAAGCTGACCTAAAATTGCGTGTTGCCGAATATGTTATTTTGCAAATTGTGGCGACAATTGGGGTCGGGTTTGCCGCCTATTTTTTCTTTAACCGCAATATGATTTTGGGCATTTTAGGAGCGCTGTTAGGGTTACGTCTACCACGCATTTATACATCTATGGTTGCAACCCGGCGGTTGCGAGCCTTTGATAACCAATTGAGCGATACCCTAAATTTATGGGTCAATTCTTTGCGATCTGGTTACAGTGTATTGCAAGGCATGGAAGCGATAGCCACGGAGCTGCCGGCGCCTGTATCAACCGAGTTTGAGCGGGTCGTTCAAGAAGTTCGTCTAGGGCTCAGCCTGACTCAGGCATTAGATAATATGGTGCGCCGGATTCCCAGTGAAGATTTAGATTTGGTTGTCACGGCAGTCAATATCCAACGGGAAGTCGGCGGTAATTTGGCAGAAATTCTAGCGATTATCAGCTTTACCATTCGGGAACGAGTGCGGATCAAGGGGGAGATACGGACGTTGACCGCACAAGGTCGGATTTCTGGTTGGGTGGTAGGCTTGCTGCCGGTTGGTTTGGCGTTGATTTTGTACCGAATTAACCCTGGTTATGTGAGCGAAATCTGGGTCAAGGAGCCGCCATACATCATCCCTGAAGTGTTTCCCTGCGGCTGGATCGTGATTGGATTAGGGATGGTAATGGTTGCCGCCGGCGTTTTTGCCATCATGAAAATCGTTGACATTGAAGTGTAATTTCTAGCATCGAAGCGAGAAAAATATGAATCCAATACTTATACTTGGTTTACTGGTGGCGTTGATGGCGATAGTCGGCGTCCTATTGTTGCGCCGTTCTGAAGGGGATCCGCTTGCGGATCGGATTGATGAATATGCGTCCCGCGAAGAGATGGTCTCAATGGAAGAGATCGAACTTTCGCTGCCGTTTCGCGATCGGGTTCTCGTGCCGGCATTACGGCGGTTTAGCGAATTTATCGTTCGCTTTACCCCCCAATCAACTATTGAACGGACTGCCCAACGTTTGGAAGCGGCAGGGGCGCCACGCAATTTGAGCGCAGCGGAATTTATGGGTATCAACATTGGGGTTATGCTCTTGTTTGGGTTTTTGACTTTCTTGTTGATGTCACGTTTCGGACAGCCAGTGAATAAAAGAGTTTTATACACGCTAGGCGGGCTACTATTAGGATTTTTGATACCCCAGATGTTATTAAAATCAAAGATCGATCGCCGCAAACAAGCGATTATCAAAAAGTTTCCAGACGCATTGGATTTGATGACCATTTGCGTAGACGCTGGACTCACCTTTGATGGCGCTATGGATCAGGTCGGCACCAAATGGGACGATCCGCTTTCGATGGAATTTGGTCGGGTTGTGAGCGAATTGCAACTTGGCAAAACAAGACGAGGCGCTCTCAAAGATATGGGAGAGCGGGTGGACGTTAATGACGTGACCAGCTTCATCGCTTCGATTTTGCAAGCTGACCAATTAGGAGTCAGCATTGGCAAAGTGCTCAGAATTCAATCAGAACAGATGCGGATCCGCCGTAGACAAAGAGCGGAAGAGTTGGCGCAACAAGCGCCGGTTAAAATGACCTTTCCATTGGTCTTTTTGATCTTCCCCACCATTTTGCTGGTGCTGTTGGGTCCAGCCATCTTCCAAGTGTTGAGGAATAACGCTGTGAAAGATTTGAACGGCTGATCTCACAATTTTGGTGTTAAAATAGACGCAGGATGAATGCCTGCGTCTTTTTTTTATCTGCCGGCAATATCCCGGCATCCGGTTGGGGAAGAAATGGCAAGAAATAGTTGGCGGTTGAAAACCCGCGTCTGGCTTAATGACGCCATCAACAAACTCCTTCCGCCCGTGTGCGCGGCATGCCGGCAACCAGGCAATGTTATTTGCCCTGAATGCAGCGTTAAATTTGTTCAAACGCCAGCAACGATTTGCAACCGGTGCGGCAGACCTCAAACTAATGCGACTGAGAAATGCGCTCGCTGCCGGCGGTTGCCAATGCCATTACGCCAAATCCGAGCCGCTTTTCTTTACCAAGAGCCGCTCAGCCAACTCATTCAGGGGCTCAAATACAATCAGAGCTTCGGCATCGCTGCCGCCCTAGCGGAACAAATGGTTCAACAGATGCCGGCATGGGATATTCCTCTTGATTTTGTTTTGCCCTTGCCTTTGCACCCTGATCGCCACAAGAAAAGAGGGTATAATCAGGCAGCGCTATTGGCAGACCGTCTAACTCAAATGGTTAACCTGCCGTATGAACCAACTATACTTGCCAGAATCCGGGATACCCAACCACAAGTTGGGCTCACTCTCAAAGAACGACGTCAAAATATGGAAGACGCCTTTCAGGCAGATGCCGGCAAAGCGGCAGGAAAAAATCTGCTGTTGATTGACGACGTATACACCACAGGAGCGACTTTATCTGCCGCCGCAGCAGCGTTGTTGGATGCTGGGGCGGAATCCGTTTCGGGCTATTGCTTGGCAGGCGCGATGCCGCAAACTCATAACAAATAGGAGAGAATAATGACCCTATCTATTCATACTGAAAATATCGAACTCAATTCCAGATTGGAAGGATATGTAGAAAAAAAAGCGGGGCGGCTAGATCGATATTTGCCCAATATCGCTGAGGTAAAAATCGACTTATCCCAACAGAATGCCAGCAAAGCGTCACACAGACAAGTAGCTCAGATTACGGTGCGGGACAAACGAGGAACGATTTTGCGGGCAGAGGAGCGGAGTGCAGATATTTATGCCGCTATAGATGGGGTGTTAGGCAAATTGTATAGGCAAATTAATCGGTATCGAGGCAAGCGAAAAGCGCGGCGTCGCAATGTGGGGCAAGCTGATGAGGTTTTTGCTATGGGGGATCCTTTGCCTATAGAAATTGAAGCGGAGGAAGCGCCTGGACGCATCGTTCGCCGCAAGCAGTTTCAGATGAATCCTATGGACACCGATGAAGCGATCGATCAGATGGAGTTGTTAGGGCATGATTTTTTCCTCTTTTTCAATGTAGACGAAGGGGCAATGAATGTGCTTTATCGACGCAAGGGCGGAAATTACGGACTTTTGCAGCCTGAAATGGGCTGATTGCTGAGTTTCGCCGCCTTATATTTTGCCGGCATCGTTTCATCCCTATTAAGCAATGCGCCCAATAACCGCTCTGGTCATGGTCGAAGCGGCGGGAGATGAGCAATTGCCGGCAAGCTGGATACGCGCCGCCAGGCGAAAAGCGACGATAGACTTACTGCTCCAATTAGAGCGCATTCCAACCATAACAGATATAATCCTGGCAACCCCGCAAGCTGCCGGCATTATCGAACATTGTCATCGAACCGCCCATTACCCCACCTCTCCAGACGCCATTCATATCGGCGAATTTTTGTCTGATCTGGCAAGAAAAACCCCCGAAGGCGGGCTGCTCTATTTTGGCGGCGGCAGCGCTCCCTTGTTAACCGATGAATCCATTGCTACCATCGTAAATCGCTTGGCAAACAGCGACCAACTCATCATTGTTAACAACCGATTTTCCAGCGATTGGGCGGGCATCATGCCGGCATCTGCTATCGTGCCATTGGCAGAAAAATTGCCGCGCGACAACATGCTGGGATGGAGTTTGTCTCATGACGGGGGTTTGCCATGTGTGACGATGGCGCGAACTAGCGAGATGATACTGGATATCGACACCCCTACTGACTTGCGCGCCCTAAAAATCCACCCCGACACAAAAGCGCATCTAAAACATTATTTGGAGCGGTTGCCCATTTCGGCTGCACAATTTAACATGGCGATAGAAATTATGACAACGCCGGGGGCGCGGCTGTTTGTTGCCGGCAGAATCGCGCCGGCGATTTGGCGACGTCTCAACCAATTAACCCAATGTTGGATCCGGGTTTTAGCAGAAGAGCGGGGGATGGTGTCCAGCGGCAGAGAGGCGCAGGGGGAGGTTTTTTCTCTGTTAGAAACGCTGTTATCCCAAAGCGGCATCGACCCTTTTTTTGCCGGCATTCACCGGTGGGCAGATTTGGCGATAATTGACACTCGGGTATTGATGGCGCATCGCGGCGAAAAATTGCCGGCAAATGACCGATTCGCCTCTGATTTAGGAATGATCGACCGCATACAATCAACCTGGTTGCGCCAGTTAACTTTGGCGGCTCAATGTGCCCAAATTCCGATTTTGTTCGGGGGACATTCCTTGTTAAACGGCAACCTGTTGACCCTCTGCGATTTAATCGAAGAGAGAGGAGCGCAGCCAAGCGGTTAAACTTTGACATCGTTTGTGACATTCGTTACAATCGCATACTTTGCCGCTCTGGCATTAGGTTAAAGTTTTGCTGTCTAACAGCGCATTTTAGACCGAGAGTTAGGCAACAGACTTAAATCGACTATTTGACGCATGAAACGGGGCGATTCCCCGTTTTTTTGCTGGTATGGCTTGAATGCCGGCAACGTCACCCCGATACGCCTCTCAATTGGCAGGCGTCGTCACCTAATAAATAATTAACCAGGTTCGGGCAACGGGTAAATTGCGGCATCAAAACCACAACATGGCTGCCTAATCATCCCGTAACCAATTTAAATTTAGCAGGAGGCTGCAAAATTATGGAAAATCTGTTTGTTTTTGCCAATATCGCCGTCCAAGAAGCGGCACGACCCGCCTTGCCATTTATATGGTGGTTGGCGCCAATCGCTTCCCTAATTGCTTTAGGATACGCCTACTACTTCTATCAAGGCGTTATGGCGCAAAGCGAAGGCACTGCCCGCATGGCAGAAATCGCTCAGGCGGTACGGGAAGGAGCGATGGCTTACATCAGCCAACAATTTCGGGTGGTCACTTACGCTTTCATAGCATTGTTTATCATCTTCATTATTTTGGCTTTTCTAGGGGTGCAAAATCCAATTATCCCCGTCGCCTTTCTCACCGGCGGTTTTTTCTCCGGCTTGTGCGGCTACATCGGGATGCGAACCGCCACCAATGCTTCCGCTAGAACTGCCCATGCCGCCAGCCAAAGTCTGAACAGCGGTTTGCAAGTGGCGATGCGGGCTGGCGCTGTGATGGGTTTGGTGGTGGTCGGCTTTGCCTTGCTGGATATCACCGTTTGGTTTTTGTTGCTTTACTATGTGATTCCAGGCTTATTTAATATCGAATTTTTGAGCGGGGCGAACCCATTGCCCCAAATTACAGCCACTATGCTGAGCTTTGGCATGGGAGCTTCAACCCAGGCGTTATTCGCCCGCGTCGGCGGCGGCATTTACACCAAAGCGGCAGACGTTGGGGCTGACTTAGTTGGCAAAGTAGAGACGGGCTTAGACGAGGACGATCCGCGCAATCCGGCTGTTATCGCCGACAATGTGGGCGACAATGTAGGCGATGTTGCCGGCATGGGAGCGGACTTATACGAATCTTATGCCGGCTCGATTTTAGCCACAGCCGCCCTAGGAGTGGCGGCGATTGCCGTTGCCAGCAACGATTTTTTGGAAGGGGTAGATCGGATGAGTATGCAGCTTCGCTACTTGTCTACGCCGATGGTTCTTGCCGCAGTGGGCGTCTTTTTGTCAATCGCTGGCGTATACATGGTTCGGGCAAGCGAACAAGCTAACCAAGCGGAATTGATGGGGGCATTAAGCAGAGGGCTATACGGCAGTTCTGCCGGCATCGCCGTGCTGGGGTTGGCAGTTGTCTACATTTTGGGGCTACCCAACGCCTTCGCCATTTGGATCTCGATTTTAGTTGGCTTATCTGTCGGCATTGTCATCGGCAAGGCGACTGAATATTACACCTCGCACGCCTATGCCCCTACGCGCAGCATCGCCGAGCAATCGAACACCAGCACTGCCACAGCCATGATCGAAGGGTTAGCGGTGGGCATGGAAAGCACCGGCATTCCCGTCGCCGCAGTGGGAATTGGCATCGCCATCGCCTTTTACGTATCAGGCGGGCAAGAGAGCGTCTTGATGGGGTTGTATGGCGTCGGCATCGCTGCTGTCGGCATGTTGACCACCTTGGGTTTTACGTTAGCCACAGACGCTTATGGACCTATCGCTGATAATGCCGGCGGCAATGCCGAAATGGCTGGGCTAGACCCGCAGGTGCGGCAACGCACAGACCAATTAGACGCCGTTGGCAACACCACGGCGGCGATGGGCAAAGGATTTGCCATCGGCTCCGCCGCCCTTACCTCGTTGGCGCTGCTCGCCGCCTATCTGGAAGAGCTGCGATTAGGGCTGGAGTTACGCGGCGTCGAATCGATTATGATCAATGGCGTGGAAACAGCGGTTGCCACCATGAATGTCGCCGATTTCATGAACTATTATCGCGTGACGTTACTCAACCCAGCTGTACTGATTGGCATCTTTGCTGGCTCTGCAACCGCATTTTTCTTTTCCGCCATGACGATGCGAGCTGTGGGTCGCGCCGCTGGCGATATGGTGACAGAAGTTCGCCGCCAATTTAAAGAGTTGCCTGGCATTTTAGATGGGACACAGAGTCCCGATTACAAGCGGTGCGTCGAAATCAGCACAGCCTCCGCTCAGCGGGAAATGATCCGCCCCTCGGTTTTGGCGATTTTAGTGCCAGTAGTTATCGGTTTGTTGTTTGGTCCGGCAGGCGTTCTGGGCTTGCTAGCCGGCGGTTTAACCACTGGTTTTTCGCTGGCAGTGATGATGTCAAATTCAGGCGGGGCTTGGGACAACGCCAAAAAATATATCGAAGAGGGAGCGTTTGGCGGCAAAAATTCTAATGCCCATAAAGCGGCGGTGGTTGGCGATACAGTTGGCGATCCGTTCAAAGATACCTCTGGTCCCTCGCTCAACATTTTGATCAAGTTGATGTCGATGGTGTCGGTCGTTTTTGCCGGCTTGGTGGTCGCATTTGGGCAATCTGGCATCGTTGGCGCTATTGTGGAGGCGTTGAGCCGATGATCTTTACTAGAGAAACTCGGTTTTTATAAAATCAAATCCGAGTTTCTCTATGCTCAGTCTGTTTTTTTTTACCGGTTATGGCGAGTCATAAAGCCGTAAAATTTCTGTCGTGGTTTGGTGAGGGTCGAAACGCTGTTGAATAAATCGGGAACAGCGCTCTCCCATTTGCGCCGCCTCAGTAGGATTGTCGATACACCAAGCCAGGGCTGCGACTAATGCCGGCGCATTATCGGGCTGAACCATTCTGGCGTGAATCTGTGGCGTTAAATGTTCTAACATGCCATCGACTTGGGTTACCACCAACGGCAATTCAAATTGGGTTGCCTCTAACAACGCATACGGAAATCCCTCAGCCAACGATGCCAGGCAAAAGAGATCGCTTTCGGCTAATATTCCGGGCACGTCTTGGCGAAAACCGGCAAAATGGGTTACATCATCAACGCCTAAGTCTTTTGCCTCTTGCCGCAATGCCGTTTCAGATTGTCCATTGCCCACAATTAGACAGCGGGCATGGGGATGCGTCGCTTTCAGCTTTTGCATCGCCTGCAATAGGTTGCTTTGCCCTTTAACGGGAGCCAAACGAGCTACATTGGTTATGACATAATGGTCAGACGTCCAACCCAAAGCGTGTCGAATGCCGGCATTCTCGGGCTTGTTAAGCGGCTGCATCCCATTGTAACTAATCATGACGCGCTCCGGCTGCGTTCCCAACGCAAGCAAATAATCATAGATAGATTGAGAAACCGTCACAAAGCGGCAACCCCAACGACGATTGAGCCGCAACGCTAATTCATGCAAAGGTCCTCGCCCAACATGCGCCACCCGGTAAACGGTATGAACGGTTGAGATCAATTTGGGGACTTTAGCCAAATAACCTGCCAACAACCCCCAAACCTGCGATTGGGGGTTGTGAGCGTCAACGACTTGATACCCTTCATCCTTAATCATTTTCCGCAAGGCGAAGAGATGTCGAGGGTCGCTTCGACTGTAGGGCAGCGGCAAAGCGTTTAATCCAGCCGCATGCAATTTCTCCCACAAGGGAGATTTGCCCAGCGTGGCGACCATATAGGGTCTCTTGCCGTGCATCGCCCTAGCCATATCCAATACCCGCACATCTGCTCCACCATACCGTTTGGATAATTGAACGATTAATACGGATCTTGCCGGCATTTGCTGGTCTGCCCCATTATTAGAGGCATCTTTAACTGTCTCAACTTCTTCAACCATACGCTCATTATAGTCCCAATTTCCCTTAATATCGGGCGTTGTTCATGATATAAAAGGGCTATCACAATACAGCTTACTTGAGTACCCATTATGTTCGTTCTTTTCACCCTATTTTTATGTAATGTGCGCTCAACATTAATGAAAGTTCTCTCGAGTTCTGCGAAAATGACGTTGTTATCTAATATCAAAGAAAATGCCGGCAACCCAGCTGCTCTATTCCGATCACATCAATTTCCTCGCATTCCAACTTAAAATACGGGACTAAAACACAAAACAAGGCGTAACCGCTTATGGAAGTTCAACAATATATACGAACCGTCAAAGAAAATTGGTGGATTATTTTAGCCGCCCTACTCGGAAGCTTAGCGTTGGGAATAGCATACAGCTACGCGCAAACGCCCATCTACGAAGCCAGCGCCACCTTTTCCGCCAATCCCAGCGTCTCAATTGCTGATACCGACGATCAGGTTCGAGTGCTGGATACCTTAACCAGGCGCAGCGGTTTAGTCTCTAGCTATTGTGTCATCATGCAAAGCGAGTTGATAAGAGAACAAGCGTTGACTGCGCTGGGGGTTACCGAAGGGTTGGCAGAACCATACGAAATACAATGCGTCGTCCTGCCCGATTCCAGCATCTTATCGCTCAGCGCCGATGGACCATCTCCCTATTTAGCCCGCGACCTGGTGAATGCCGTAGGCGCAGCCGGGCTAAATTATGTGGGCGGTCTGCAAGAGATTTTCGAACTGCGCAGCTTAGATCATGCCAAAGTAGAAATAACTCCCATTTCTCCAAATCATCTCATCAATATTTCATTGGCAGCGATTTTGGGATTGATGGGCGGCGCCGGTTTTGTAATCCTACGGCAAGCATTGATGCGTTCTGCCATTGTCTCGTTAGGCGGGGCGATAGTCGATCCATCTTCCGGTATTGCCACCCTCGATTATCTGCGGCAACGGTTGGAAGAAGAGATACGACGCGCCCAAATTCAAAATTATCCGCTTAGTTTGGCGGTAATTGAGTTTGAACCATTAGATGATTTGAGCAACTATCCAATCCATGTGGTACAGCAATTACGGCGTCAGTTGGCGGTATTTTTACAGGATCGCAGCCGCAAAATTGATTTAGTCGCCTATGTTCAAGACAATATGTTTGGCATCTTAATGCCAGAAATTAATGGGATGGAAGCCCGCGACGCTATCGCCGATGTGATGGGGGATTTACGGGTGAAAGTGTTTGGCGTCAACGATTTGGGGATTTCGGTAGCGTACCAAGGAAGCGCCGGCATTGTCGAATCGAATGGCGGCAACATCGAATGGCGGCGGATGATCAACATGGGGCAAGAGGCGGTACAAAACGCCAATGCCGAAGGTCCTTACCAAGTTCATCTCACCCGCACCACGCCTGGACCTTTCTTTGATGTTTTGGTTGGCTCGCCAGCCACATAACTTGCCGTAAATGACGCGCCTCTCGGCAAGCCGAGAGGAATCGTTTTCCAAGAGGAAAAAAAGCAATGCGACACAACGCCGCTACAAAAACTGGCTATCTTACCCCAGCCCAAGCAACGCTGGTCAGTTTACTCCTCATTGGCGGAGCAACCATCGGGTTAATTACAGTAGCTATCGGCTTCCGAAATTCTGAAATAGGGTTGCTAACCGTTGGCGGTCTATTTGCCCTCGGGCTGGCTGTGGTCATTTTCGTTTACCCAGAAACAGGGGCGTATGTTTTAGCCCTTACCATTTTTACAAACGTTTCATCCGTAGTAACCGACCGAGGCTATCCAGGCATAAATAAACCACTGGTAATATTGGTTTTCGTTAGCGTCCTAGCCCAACGGCTGCTTAAACAAAAACCCCTTTTTCAATTTAAGCGAGAAGAGGGGTGGATGATCGCCTATGCCATTGCATTGTTTCTATCTATCTTTGTCGCTCGCGATCTGAATGTGGCATTTTCTCTATTTATAGATTACGCCAAAGATTTTATCATTATACTGACTATCATTTATGCTATCGAGACAAAAGAAGCGTGGCGTAGAACGTTGTGGATGGCTCTCGGAGCAACCACATTTTTAGCAAGCCTCACCGCTTATCAGGTAATAACCCGGCAATTTACAAATGAGTTCTTTGGCTTCGCCTTGGTGGAATTAGGGGTGGAAGGATATGATGTTTTTGAGGGACGAATCACAGGACCCTTTGCCGATCCAAACTTTTATGGACAAATCTTAGTAGCGGCATTCGCTATTGCTTTATATCGAGCGTTAGACGAGCGGAAATTTTGGTGGCGGTTGGCAGCGGTTGGCTCGACAATAGTTATCTTATTTTCCGCCATGAATACATTCAGCCGAGGGGCGTTTTTGGCGCTTGCCGTGATAGGCGGATTGACTATTTGGGAGAGAAAAGTAAAACCACAAATGGCGATTGGCATTGGTCTCGCGACTGTTTTAGGGTTATTTTTAATGCCGGCAGGGTATGTAGAGCGATTAGACACTTTTTCGTTAATCACCTCGGGCAATACGCGCTCTTTAACTAGTGAAAATTCATTTCGCGGACGAGCCAGTGAAGCGGTTTCAGGCATGTATATGTTTGCCGAACATCCAATTCTAGGGGTAGGCGCCGGCAACTACATCATCAATTATCAACGATACGCTCAAAAAATCGGGCTGGAACAACGGGCTGAAGCGCGGCGGGCACATTCGCTATATGTGGAAATCGCCGCCGAAACTGGTTTATTTGGCGTTATCGCCTTTGCCGGCATTTTTATCGCCCTCATGAAGAACCTCAACAAGAGCTGGGCGAAAATTAAAGCTGTGGGCAACGATCCCCATTGGTTGGCATGGGTTGCCAGCATTCAGATCGGTATTATCAGCTATTTAGTAACCAGCATTTTTTTGCACAACAGCTACATACGCTTCCTGTGGCTGTTGGTCGCCTTAGCCATAGCCGCTGTCCGGATCACTGCTCGACAAGAAACATTCAATGAACCCCATCTCTAACGAAAATATCGCCCGCAAAACGGCGGAAGCCGCCTTTTGGAACTATCTTTCTTTTGGGTTAGGCAAAGGGTTAGTTTTCGTTACAACGGCGATATTAACGCGATTGTTAACCCGCGCCGATTTTGGATTAGTGGCGTTTGCCACATTAGCGGTTAATTATCTGGCTATCTTAAAAGATTTTGGGTTAGGCTCTGCCCTAATCCAAAAGCAGGATAAGGTAGAAGCGTCAGCAAACGCCGTCTTTACCTTGAATTTGGGATTAGGCATCTTCTTGACGGCGATCACTGCCGGCATCGCTCCTTTTGTTGCCGTCGCCTTCAACGAACCACAAGTCGCCGCCGTACTGCGGTGGCTGGGGTTGACCTTTGTCATCAACGCCCTGGGCTCAGTTCATATCGTTCGCCTGCAACGCGAACTAAAATTCCGACGCAAATTAGCCCCTGATTTAGGTCGTTCGCTCATTAAAGGGGTGGTCTCAATCGGATTGGCGCTTTCCGGTTTCGGGGTGTGGGCATTGGTTTGGGGGCAACTGGCGGGAGCGGCTGCCAGCGTAATTTTAGCTTGGTTCGTTTTTCGGTGGACGCCAAAATTACAATTAGATCGAGAAGTCAGCGGCGATCTGCTCCGTTTCGGCTCAGCCATGCTAGGCGTAGACGCATTGGCAGTGGTATCGGACAACATGGATTATCTGTTGATCGGATCGATACTGGGAAAGATTTCATTAGGCGTATACACATTGGCTTACCGGCTGCCCGAACTGTTGGTGATGAATATTTTGTGGGTGTTAGCAGCGGCTATCTTTCCCGCATACAGTAAAATTCAAAACAACCGATCCTTGTTGCGGCGCGGCTTTCTTATCACCCTTCGCTATGTAGAATTAGCGGCTATACCGCTCTCGCTAGGGTTGATTATCACCGCCGAACCGTTGGTACAGGTAGCGTATGGCGACAAATGGTTAGATGCCATTCCAGTAGTGCGGACGCTGGGTTTGTTGATGATGGTTCGCTCGATTGGGACTAATGTGGGCGACATCTATAAAGCGATTGGACGTCCCGATATCTTAGTCAAATTGGGCGTCCTCAATACCATCATCTTGACCATTGCCCTATTGATTGGCATTCAGCTTGGCGGTATCGTTGGGGTGGCGTGGGGACACGTCGCTGCCGGCATTTTACGAACAGCGTTTCGCCTCGCCTATGCCGCCAGATTTATCGACTTTAGTTACGCGCAAATCCTTGCCGAACTTAAACCGGCGGTTTTGGGCGGGCTGGCTTTAACATGTACCGCGCTGCCGGCATTATGGCTTACGGCTACGCTGCCAGCCCTCTTCCAATTGATCTTAGTCGCTTTGCTTGGCGGCAGCGTCTATTTGGCGGTCATTTGGCTGCTAGAAAAAAACAGATTGATCGAAGCCAAACAGCTCTTGGCAAAGATTTAGATTGGCTGAACTGGGAACAGGCGGACGATCAACGCCACGCCCAATCTGCCAAACAATTTATAAAATTTTAAATTTCTCTGAAGTAATCCAATGAAAAGTCAATTCTTTAAGTTGCTCCCTCTTTTCTTTTTGTTAACTTGGCTGCCCGCTCATAACGCTGCGGCGCAAGGTGGAGTTAGCCTGGCGCAAGAGCCTACCAAAGCGCCCGCTCCCACCCCATCTCCGACGGCGCCACCCCCATCGATCGTCCCCTATGGCAGCGCCATTCCCCTGGAAGATAGCCCGCCTGGCGTGATAGAGTTACCGCTTAGTTTGCTCGATCAGTCCTCTTTTGAATTGCGATCGCCAGCAGATAGCGACTCTTTCCGCTTTCGCACGCCGCGCAATTGGCACATCAATCCCGGCAAAAGCTTCTTAGAATTGCATTATGACACAATTTGGCAATCTACAGCCCCCAATCAAATCCCGGTGGTAGAGATGGTGGTCAACGGCGTGTTGGCAGGAACGTTTTTACCAAAACAAGGATTAGAACAAGTCGTCCGCTTGCCATTGCCGGCAGCCGCTTTTGATGACCCGACCGACTTTAGCCACAACATCGAGCTGGTATTGTATGCCGGCAAAAACTGTCTGTTGGTCGATCAAATCCGCGTCACTGTCCGAGATGACTCCTACTTGCATCTCGACTACGACAAAACGCCAATCGAGCCCACCTTGGCAGAGTTTCCCTTCCCCTTGGAGCAAGGCGGCTACATCACCGAAACCATCGGCTTGATAATTCCAGACAGCTATACCGACAATGACCTGACTGCCGCTGCTGCTGTCGCCGCCGCGATGGGCGAAGCGGCTCGCCAGGAAAACACAACGGTCAAAATTGTGCTGGCTTCCGAAGCGGCTGGCGACTCGGTGAAGAATCGAAATCTGCTGGTAGTGGGCAAACCCAATGACAACGACTTTCTAGCTTCGTTGTACCAACAAAACATCTTGCCGACTGCCTTCGCTAACAGCGGCGCGATTGCCGGCAAACGAGGCGAAACAATCAACGAAAATGATGGCGTCTTGCAAATTATTCAATCGCCACAAAACAAAGATTTAGCGATTTTAGTGGTGACTGGGAACAATGACGAAGGGGTTCTAAAAGCGGCGCAGGCGCTGTCTGCAAAAAACGTGCGGTTTGGTTTCGATAGAGAGTTGGTTATCGTCCAAGATTTAACTTTTGAAAAAGAAGAGCGCATCGGCGAAGGAGATGTCATCATCTTAAACGAGCTAGGATTTGATGATGTAACCTTAAGCGGCGTGGGGTCGCCCCGCGCCAGCGTCGAATTTTTTGTGCCAGGCAGTTGGCGCATTCAACCCAGCGCCTTTCTCAACTTGTCTGTGGTGCATTCCGCCAGCCTAGCGCCGTTCGTATCGGGCATTACAGTCGAGTTGAATGGAAAACCCGTTGGCAGCGTTGCGGTCAGTCCAGATGCGCCATTAGATCAACAAGTGGAGATTCCTATTTCGCCGGACGACATTTTGGTTGGCGCCAATAATATTTTGTCATTTAAAGGCAATCTGGAGCTGTCGGCAGAGTGCGCTCCGTTAGAGAGCAGCCAGGCTTGGATACGCATCCGAGGCGCTAGTCATATTTATTTGCCTCATTTAATCGGGGCTCCGCGTGTTGAAAAGTACACTCTCAATTTTCCTTATGCGCCCTTCGCCCGCGAAGCGGATTTATCGGATGTTTGGCTGGTTTTACCCAACAATCCCACTGCTGAAGAGCTAACTGGCATGGCGAAAATCGCCTGGAAGATAGGGGATGTGGCAGACGGACCCGGCTTCTCGGTACAAGCCACGCGGGGTGTACGCAGCTTTGATGATTTAATGGATTTTCATGGGATATTGATCGGGCGCCCCAGCGAAAATGTGGTCATCTCAGCTTTTAACGATGATCTTCTGCAACCATTTGAGTTAGAAACAAATGAGTTAACTCAAAAAGTTGCCGATGTACAGTATCGATTGCCGGCACAATTTGGGGTGGGCGTATTGCAATTAATGGCTGCCCCCTGGAACGACGAAAAGTCAGCTTTTGTCGTCTCTGGCACAACCGATGATGGGGTAAGATGGGCGTTGAATGGCTTACAATCAAAGCAGCTTTTTTCTCAGATGCGGGGCGATTTGGCGTTTGTTAGAGAGAATTTGGTAGAGACGCTCAATTCTCAAGACGTGGTTGCCGGCACAACTTCTTTGGCATTAGATCGTATTGTGCAGGAGAGCGGCGACCCCGAACTGAACGGGGCGAATTTTGTTCAGGCGGATGGTGAACTTTATTTGCCGCCAACCAACATCCGTCCAACCAATATTACAGCCCTGATGTTAGCCCTTTTTGTGGGTAGCGCGGCGCTTATCGTTGCCGGCGTCATTTGGCAACGGCGCAAATCAAGCGTACTGTTTGGAGAATAACGCCCTGCGCCTCAAGCTACGAGCTAGGTAAACGGCGTTAAACATTTCGTCTTTGCAGGGTTCAAATATATCGAATTATCCTGTCAACCATTCATTAGAATATTTGTGAAACATCTAAAACAATCAAAAAACTTCAGAGGGCAACAATTTGTGAAAAGCGGCAATCATCACCTTACCCAGGGCAACGCCTCAGGGCGGGCGGCGAATGGCGCATCTCCGCAGATTGATAGCGATCAACCCGGTATGAGTTGCGCCAATTGGCGATTTTTGCCGGGATTGCCGGCAACTGGATCTGCCCTCATCGTTGGCGAAGCGCTAGGGGCTGACGCAGTTTATCAACCCATCAATTGGGTCGATAGTTGCCCGACTGAGACCGACGCCTATCTGCCCCAATCGTTCGATCTAATCGCATTTCCAGCGGCGCCCCCCCCACCGCCTCAGTTGCCGGCATTACGCCGCTGGCTAAAGTCCACCGGAGGGATGTTTGTAGGCGTTCCTGGTCTTACCGGAAAAAGTGGCAAATGGTCTCATGTTTCCCCGCAACGAACAATTCGTCAATTACGAGCGGCAGGCTGGAATCGAATTTCTTTGTTTGGAGCGCTGCCCAATCCACAACAGGCTGTTTTTTTCTTTCCGCTAGTTGGCAATGCGATGCAATTCGCCTTTATCCATTACTTTAAAGGGCGCGCAATGGGAAGGATTCTCAGCAAAGGCAGTCATCCCTGGATGTTTTCGTTTTTCCGTTGGGCGCTGCCGGCATACGGGATCGTAGCGCAAATCTAAAATTTTCCCCTCAAGAATGACCGGATGATCGACTTTTTAAACGCGCAAATCCAAAACGGGCAAACCAAATGGTTTACAGGTCGTTTGCCAGCCATCCAATGGGCGATTTATTCGAACAGCTTCGATAATATGCACGACAATGTCCTATTTTTTGGCATTCCGAATGGTCACACAGAACCCAAGTTGGTGGCAAAAGTATGCCGGCATCCCGATTATGCCGGCACATTACGCAACGAATATGAAAAGCTAGAGATAGCCTGGAATCAATTTGGAGAAGCTGCGGAAAATAATTTACCTCGCCCGCTTGGCATTTGGCAACGGGGGTTAGATCAAGTATTGCTCCTCTCCTTTTGCCCTGGTTCCACCATCGCTGTCCAATTGCCAACCCTATTTATAGAAGGCGAAGTTAAATCCATTTTTCAAAATGCCGCTCAATGGTTGGGCAACCTTCATCAAACCATGATAACAGATCAACGGCAACCGGAACCAGCCAGCGATTTCACTCAGCGCGCCCAAATATTCCGCCAAATATTCCATCTAACTGGCGATGAAGAAAATTGCCTACAGAAGGTGACAGAGAAGATGGCGATTTGCGGGCAGGGGATTCCGAACGTCACGCTTTTACAGGGAGATTTTTGGCCCGGCAACTGTTTGTACGACGAACAAGAAATGCGGATACGAGTCGTAGATTGGCAATATTCACGATGGGGACATGACGTAAACTTAGACGTCTATCTATTTCTAATTGCCTCCGCCCGCTCTTTGTCAAAAAGGGAAGATCCTAAGGATTGGGGGCTGGAAACTGCCCGGACTATAAATTCTTGGCGAAATGAACAGATTCCAGCATTTTTAAAGGTTTACCACGAAAATGCCCAAATTGCCGGCAAATTAGGGTTATTGCCGGCACAGTGGGGTATGTTGGCAGTTTGTGTCGAAATGGGAGCGCGGCCTTACCTTTCCTTTGATAAGCTGCAAGAAGATTCGATGTTTTGGCGGGTATTGTTTGCCGAACTGGCACATGCGCCCAATGGGAAATGTAAAGGCGGATAAGCAAATTGGCTCATGTGGGTAACCCATCTGACGGTACGCTTGTCTACTCTCGTCAAAAAGATCTGGCGTTTCATTCTGTCATCTGTTTTTATACTTTTGGGGCTCAATACAGTCGATTGCTGCATAGTAGGCAACACGCCAATTTTGGCAATGGCGCGGGTTGGGGTTCCACAAATGCCGGCATTATCGCCACCCGTAGTCAGCTCCCAACCCCAACCTATTGACGGCTATATTCCCAATCCCGGTATGGGATGGCAAAACAGTTGGCTGGGGGAACCACGCTTTCCAGAGTCAATCATTTATCTCCGATTTAATTGGGATACCGTCCATATCGCCTCAGATCGCTATGATTGGACCGAGCTAGACCGGGCAATGGCGGAAGCTCGGCTTGATAACATCAAGGTAAGCTTTCGGGTGCGTCCCGCCCGCCCGCCAAAATGGGGCACAGGCGAAGCAATGCCGGCATGGATAGAACAGCTTGGCGCTCCAATTGCAGAAAGTTCGAGCGGATCAGAACCGCTCTACCACAGCTGCATTTATCTGGAAGAACATGGGCGATTTGTCGAAGAGATGCGACGCCGGTTCGATGGAGACAATGTTGTGGCTTTTATCGACATCGGATCATACGGTCAATATGGCGAATGGTGGAGCGACCAATATGACGAAACAAAAGGGTCGCTAGATTGGCATGCCCGCCGCTGGATCGCCGACATGTATCTGGGGGGAAGCGCCAGACGACCCTGTTTAGACCCTTTTGGCACAGAAATTGAGGTGGCATATGACTTTATTGGCTTTCAAAAAACGCAACTTATCATGCCCTATACTCCCTGGTTCGAAGATTCTTTACTTTACGCCCTAGAGAAAAGAGCGGATGTAGGCATTCGGCATGACGCTTTGGGTTCAGAGCGGCATCAAAAGCAATTTAGGTCGGAAATTTCAACCGTTGTTGATCAGAGATGGCAGGACGCGCCTATCGTGTTCGAATTTGCAAATAACGCGGACAATTCCCAAGAGCTGGAATCGGCGCAAAGCTTTGCCCAAGAGATGCACGCCTCAATCATCCATGATAATTTGGAAGGCAGAGGGAATGATGAGGCGCTGATCAAGATATTGGAAAATGTAGGGTATCGGTTGACGCTGTCATCTTTCCAATTTCGGTCTCCGATTCAGGCTGGCAGTTTGTTTTCTCTGGTCATATCCCTCGAAAATAAAGGGATCGCCCCACCATATTTAGACGCCCAATTGGGGGTTCGGTTGCGTAATGAAGCAGACGAAACGATTTTTTGGTCGGGAATGGAGGTAGATTCGCGGAAATGGCTGCCGGACGAAGAAATCGTGTTACGAATGGACAGGATGTTGCCGGCATCAATGCCGGCAGGCGGCTACACTGTTGAACTTGCCTTTATTGACCCCGTAGACGAGCTGCCTCTCATCCGGCTAGCCAATGGCGGGCAAAATGACGAAGGTTGGTTAGACGCCGGCGTCGTCATCATTCAGCCCAAGTAAACGCCGTCGAAACGACCTTATCGAGGAGTGTATGCTGGCAAAAAAGGCAAGAGAAAAGGGGGGCAAAACTATCAAAGCATTGTTTTTGATAGATGGGTTGGGTCTGGGTGGAGCGGAACGAATGATGCTGCCCATTTTGACCAGATTGAACCAAATCGGCGTCGAAACCAGAGTGTGCGCCCTCTATATTCGAAACCGAAATCCCATTCAAAAGCAAATCGAGGCTGCCGGCATTTCCGTAGACGTTTTGGGCATCAACCGATTGAAAACCCCATCTAATTTACCGCGACTGGCGCGATATTTGCGCCGGGCAAAACCAGATGTGCTGCATACGCAACTGGAATTTTCCAACACGTTAGGCTCAATTGCCGGCAAGTTGGCTGGCATCCCCACCCTCACCACCCTGCACACCTATGACAACCCTGCTCCCGGCAGTCGGGCTGAAAGCCGCTTAAAATGGATGTGGCGGTCGCTGCGCTACTGTTCAGACCAAATTATCGGCGTTTCAAATGGGACGAGTCAACATCACCTTCATCGGGGAAAGTTCGACCCAAACAAAGTAATTACCATTTATAACGGCTTAGATTTAGGCAGGTTTGCCCCGATTAGTCCAGCCCAAAAAAGAGCGAAAAGAGTGGAATTTAATTTGCCGGTGGAGGGATTTTTGCTGATAACGGTAGCGGTTTTGCGTCAGCCAAAAGGGATTCAACATATGATCGACGCCATGCCGGCAACGTTACAACAGTTGCCCCATGCCCATTACCTGGTTGTGGGCGGCGGCGAATATGGCGCCCCGCTTCAGACACAGGCGCATGAGTTGGGCTTATCGGACAAAATCACCTTTATTGGCGTTCGTCAGGATGTGCCGGCATTGCTGCCTATGGCGGATCTGTTCCTGCACCCTACGCTGGACGACGCTCTGCCCACTGTTTTAATCGAGGCGATGGCAACCCAATTGCCCATCGTTGCCAGCGCCGTGGGCGGAGTGCCTGAAATGGTGTTTGACGGGGAAAATGGCTGCCTGACGACGCCCGCCCAGCCGAATGAGTTGGCGGACGCCATCCTGCGCATCGGCAACGATCCAGCCCTGGCGAAGAAGATGGGACAGGCGGGCAAGCGAATCGCCGAAGAAAAATTCAGCATCGAACGCCAGGCAGATCAATTGGCAGCCGTTTATCGTAAGTTAGCAAAGCAATAAGTGATGACAGCTAAAATGAAACTATTTGTGGTCGAAACGATGGGCAGCGGCGGGATGATCCATTACGCTTACCAACTTTGCGCCGCTCTGGCTAAGCAAAATATCGACCTGACGTTAATCACCACCACCGATTACGAACTAGATCAATTGCCCCACAACTTTAAAGCGGTTAAATTGCTAAATTTGTGGCAAATGTTTGACCCCAATGCCGGCAAAGGCGGGCGCGATTCAACACTGGGCAAAGCAAAATGGGAGGCAAGGCGTTTGTGGCGGGGGGCAAAATTAATCTGCGAATGGGTGAAGTTAACCCGCTATTTGCGGCGGGAAAAACCAGATGTGGTTCAATTTGGCAAGATCAACTTTCCATTTGAAGCGCTATTTTTACGTTATTTGCGACGGCGGGGCATCATGTTAACCCAAATTTGCCACGAATTTGAAGCGAGAGAGAGCGGCAGATTAGGAGCGGCGTTGTCGGATGGTCTGGGCGGCGGGATATTCAGCAACTTTTCGGCGTTATTTTTCATGGGCGACACGCTGCGAGCTCGGTTTTTAAAATTGTACGAAAATGTGCCGGCATCTGCCGCCCACATCATCGAACATGGCAACCAGGATATTTTTCGGCAATTGGCGCAACCCGGGCTAAATTTGCGAGAGCGATACGGTTTGAAACCGCACCAACCCGTCGCCCTGTTTTTTGGCAATCTGACCCCCAGCAAAGGGCTGCCCGACTTAATCGACGCTTTTGCCCTGGCGATTACCCAATCTCCAGAGGCGCGGCTATTGGTGGCGGGCTATCCATCCAAACATTTGGGATTGCCGGCATTGCGCGGGCAAATTGATGCCCTCCAACTAACCGACTCTGTTATTCTGGACGCTCGCTATTTGCCCTTTGCCGAAGTGGCGGCATTGATGGAGTTGGCGACATGCGTCATTTACCCTTACCGCAGCAGCGCCCAAAGCGGCTCGCTGCAAGTGGCATACTCCTTTGGTCGTCCGGTGGTGGTTACCAATGTGGGCGGCTTGCCTGAGGTGGTGGAAGATGGGCGCAGCGGCTTTGTCGTGCCGGCACAATCCCCTCAAAAATTGGCGCTGGCGATGGGCAAATTGTTGGCCGACCCCCAACTGGCGGCTAAGATGGGAGCGTGCGCCCGATCTCTTTCGCAAACCCGCTTCTCCTGGGATAAAATTGCCGCGCAAATCAGCTTAGTTTACGCCGAGCTTACAAAAGCTCCCCCAACGATCTAACCTCTAATTGCCGGCATTTTCTCGCTCTTCCTTTTTTCGCAACCGGATCCATGCCTGAACTTCTTGGGGAGACATGATCGCCGGATCGCCCAGTTGGTCATCAGTGGCGTTCGTCAATTGTGCCGGCAAATGGTTGATCAACAGATCTAAATCGGCTGAACTCTCTATCTCTTCGTCAAGAACCCGCCCCATCTCCTCCACATGCGGCAAGCCATGCTTGCGAACCGCCGCTTTTAAACCTTGCAGTAAGGTTTCCCAAGTCGTCATTGGACCTTGCGTGATCGACGCAGACTCAGCCGCAGAATCGATAAAAGCAAATGGTACGGTGACGAAAGGAGCTTTGTTCACAATCGTCGCCATCATCCAATCCGTATCAAATGAAAAATCATACACAGTCGGATCAGCGATGATGTTCTTCAGCAAACCGCTATCATACAGCTTGAACGCGGCTTGGGTATCGCGGATGCCTAACGAAAAAATTGGCGCGCCAACCATGCGCTGCATATGTCTGAGCAATTTAATGCCAATGCCCCATCGCCCCTCCTGTTTCACCAAAACCGAATCTGGATGTTTGCGATTGCCAAAAACCGCCAACGCCTCGCCCGCCAAATAAGGTCGCACCAACAACCCAATCTGACCCAAATGAACTGAGTTGTCAGCGTCAGTGTAAATGATCGCGTCCGCTCCATCCGCTATCGCCTCGGTACAGCCATAAATAATCGCCCCGCCCTTGCGAGATTTCTCCGCCGATTCTAATTTGGCTAGTGGTCCGGCATCGGTTGGGGCTGCATCGGCTAAAAACAATATCTTAACCTGGCTCCCTAACGGATGCGCAGCGGCGATCTTTGCTGCAATATCGCCGCTATGGTTGGGGTCGCCATCGTCAACTGCGTATAATGTCCAGCTAATCGGCGTTCCGGCTGTGACCCAAGCCAGTTGATCAAGCTTCACCCGCAAAGAATCTTCGCCATTCGGATTTTGCTCGCTCTTAGGATACAGTCGATTTTGCTCGCCCCACATGGCAAAAACCACAGCTATTTTGGTCGGACAGGCGATCGTTTTCATAAACTGACGTGAATCGACCAATTTTTCCGCCAGGCGAAATTCAAGGGGAGCCCCAGCAGCGGCTGCTCTTATTTCAGCGTGAGAGACCTTTAAGTCGAACAGCTTCTCTACCAACTTATACAAATGGTTGTGAGAAGATTGTTCTGTCAAATCAAATTGATGTCGGGCATTTTGGATAAGGGATGGTAACATTGGCGTCCTAATTTAGATATTTCCTTCTTTCAAACTTGGCATTTGGATTACCCGATGTTTTCGGGTTGGTTCAAGCGCTTTTCGGCAAATCCAGAATAAATATGTAATCCTTATTGGCGATTTTCTTAAGGTATCACATTCGATAAAAAGGCTCAAGGGTTTTTTGCAGCCTCAATTGTTACGCAATCGTATGAAAAACAGCCCCTCTTTCCCCTCAGAACTGTTACGCCAATCAATTGTCCAGAAATCCCCCACATTGGAGATAAATGAACAGGTAAACCGTCTATGGCAAGAGGGCAGCCAGGTTTTTCATTTTGGCTTTGGCGAATCTCGCTTTCCCGTTCACCCTAAATTGGCGCAAGCGCTCGCCCAAAACAGCGATAAAAAGAGTTATTTGCCCACGTTGGGCTTGCCGGCATTGCGGCAAGCAATTGCCCGCTATCAAAGCCAGGCGTTAAACGTCAACTTTTCGCCCCAACAGACGATTATCACGCCGGGCAGCAAGGCGGCGCTATTTGGTTTGCAAATGGCGCTGAAGGCAGATTTGATCTTGCCCACTCCATCCTGGGTCAGTTATGCGCCCCAAGCCCAGCTAGTTGGCAGCCAAGTTTGGCATGTACCGGCATCTGCTGCCGAGACACCCGCCGCCGATTTGTCTGCCTTTTCATTAGACGCTCTCGAATACACAGTTGGGCTATCCGAAAATCCAGTAAAAATGCTTCTGATAAACAGTCCAAATAACCCCATCGGCGTCATGTTCTCGGCAGATTTTCTACAAAGCGTGGCTCATTTTTGCCGAAGACATAAAATTTTAGTGGTGAGCGACGAGATTTACAGCCGGGTTAATCATCCGGGTGAAACCCACCACTCAATTGCCGCTTTTTATCCCGAAGGAACGATTGTGACCGGCGGGTTGAGCAAACATCTCTCCCTGGGCGGTTGGCGGCTTGGGTACGGGCTGTTTCCCGCTGCGTTAGATCAGGTCGTCCAGACAATTGCCGGCATCGCCTCTGAGATATGGTCATGCGCTGCCGCTCCCATCCAGCATGCCGCCCTGCCAGCCTTTAGCGGCGACCCGGAGATTGAAGCGTATATCGACCAATGCGCCGCGCTGCACGCCGCCCGCGTCCATTTCATCTATGACGCCCTGGTGGAATTGGGCGCGACATGCCCACAGCCCCAGGGCGGCTTTTACCTGTTCCCCAACTTTGACCGATGGCGAGCTCCTTTGCAAAAAGTCGGGGTTCAAAACTCGACCCAATTGGCGCGTTACCTGCTAGACGCCTATCAGATAGCCACCCTGCCTGGAACCGCTTTTGGCGTACCGTCAGAAACATTGTCGCTTCGATTATCCGCCAGCTATGTCGGTCTGGAGACAGATGAAAAAGCGGCGCATGAATTGACCATATGGCAAAATCGAGCAAGCGATGCCGATTACATACAAAACAACTCAGATTTAGCGGCAGCAGTTGAGGGTTTCAAGCGGTTTTGGGATGATTTGGTTTCAATCAGTTGATGGCTATGCGATTTATGAGGAAATATGCGCGATTAATTCTTTGCCGCTGCTCTTTCCAACAACGCCTTTAATTTATAGGTGGCGCGGTATCGGTCATCGTTGTTTTGCCCAGGGCGATCTATCAAATCAATATGCCCAAAAAAGTCCCCTTTTAAATCCCCAGAAGTCAACTGATAACGGGTAGCAGAGCTATACCCCACAAACAAATCACCATCAACTTCGTCTGAACCCCACAAATCCAGCACATCTTTAACCAATTGACCAGCTTGCCAAGAATGATGAAAAGCGCGGTAAAATTTCAACACCCCTTCCCGCTTCATCGCCGCGCTAAATTCAGGGTTGATCGTTAGCAAGCTGCGAGACTGTTGCTCAAAATCCCGCGCAACATAATTGAGATTCAATCCCCCTTCGTAAGCCACCAATTGCAAGGGATTATCTTGCCGCCCCGCTTTTTGATTGTAACGATCGATAATATTCCGATGGGCGGTAAAGTTTCTGCGGATTTCACCGCCAACTTCGTCGCCATGAATATCTTTGCCGCCCCGCACATAGGTGAGTAGATTTTGATAAAGTTCTTGCAGGGAATTTGCATTGATGACCCACGGATTAATCGTTTTTGTGCTGCGTAAATCGATGAGGGGATGAAATCCACGGGGCAAAATATCGCTTATCTCTTTCCACCCTTTTTCAATATTTCGGACAGGTCCATAATAGGGGGCAATTGCCAGGGCGTCGACTGCGGACGACAATTTGATGGCTGAATTGTCACATAGGGCGCGGGCGACTTCGGGATTGTTGCATTGGGCGCTAATGATCACAATGCCGGCATCCTTTACCACCGATTTAATGTAATTGGTACATTCAATTTGCCTCTCAAATGCCTTGGATCGATTCAACTGCCGCTCTTTACGCGCTGCCTCGTCTTGCCCGTCACCGCTCCGATAATGGACATCCCGCCCCAATGCTACATTGGCGACCTCTTGTTGCTGCCGAAATCTGCCGCTGTTCCACACTTCGTTGGAAAATTCATAAATGGGGGTCAATCCGCTCCCGTTCAACATCGACTCTGTCTCTATCGTGATATATGCAACCAGCTCTTCAAAATCCGTTTTCGACTTGCCATGCGGGATACAAATCCAGGGGTGGGCATTGGCTTGCAAAGCGACATTGAGGCAAATTTGCAAGGGTATGCCTGGGTTTTCGCCCCATTTAGAAGCCAGTATCGCCTTGGGCGTTACCGGCTGCCGCCAATCCGTTCGAGCGTTCCACGCTTTTAACTGTTTGACATCTTCGGGGGGCCAATGAAATTCTGGCAAATTGCCATCCTTCCAGATTGGGGCAACATTGGTCTTTTGCCAATTCATAAAGCGAAGCACATTAAAACCAGACAATATTTGGGGCATTGTGCCGGCATTTTCGACCGGAATCTCATTGATCTGTCCCGCATCATCCAACAAATCTAAATCAAACTCATAATGGCTGAGTGTCATGCCAATTCCTTGTTTGCCCAAAATCGATGCCCCTTTGCGCTCCTTCCCTGATATTGGCTCGAGCGTAACATATCCTCCATGCACAAAACCCACATTGTCCATCGCCTTAATTTCTAGCCAATCCCCATGCTGTGCCAGCAACGTAAATGGAGTATGCGGCGCCAATAAGCCGATTTTGGCATGATTTGTGCCGGCTCCTGACCGAAAGTTGAGATAGACTGCGTTAACTTTCCCGCTTCGCGCCATTGGATCCTCCTATTTCTAAACTCGGTTGTCTTGCAGCTCCCAGTCCATTCTGGCATAGATGGCAATGGCTGTCAATTAATTTGGCGTTATGGGTTGATTCCAGCAAAATAGGACGGTATATCTAACCACAAATTTCACAAAATGAGAAAGCAATGTCTGATCAATCGGTAAAATTTTTAGATAGAAACCCGCCTACATTTTCTGAAGCGACCGCCAAAGAGATCGCCCATGATCTGTATGGCTTAACCGGGGATTTCACGCCGTTGATGAGCGAACGCGACCAAAATTTTCGCGTCAAGATGGAAAATGGAGAAGCGGTGACGTTAAAAATCTCCAATGTAGCGGAAGATGCCGGCACAGTCGATATGCAAATTCAGCTTCTCAACTATTTGGAAAAGCATGCCCCCGACTTGCCCTTGCCCCGGATGGCGCCCTCTAAAAACAACGCCTTAAGCGAACTATTTGTGGCGGAAAACGGCGACAAACATATCATTCGAGTGGTTTCTTACCTGCCCGGAATGGTCATGGAAGAAGCGGAGAATACAACGGCTATGCGGCGCAATTTGGGGGCTATGTTGGCGCAGTTAGATATCGCATTGCGCGGCTTTTTTCATCCCAACGCCCGTCAAGCCCACCCCTGGGATTTAACCCGCAGCCCTGAGTTGTTGCCCTTTGTTCATTACATTCAAGACGCTGAAATACGCAGCCTGACAAAAGCCCACCTCCGCCATATGTCAGAACGGGTCTTGCCGGCATTAAAGGGGATGCGCCACCAAATCATCCACCAAGACGCCCACCGGGGAAATGTGCTGCTCAATCCAGAAAATCCAGATGAAATTGCCGGCATAATCGATTTCGGCGATATGCTCTTTGCCCCATTGATCAGCGAAATCGCCGTCGCCGCTTCATCCGCCGCCGTCTCCGACCCAGTTGCCGCCATCGCCGATATCGTCATCGGATACGACCGAATTTCTCCGCTGGAAAGCGACGAAATCGATATTTTGTTTGATTTGGTGATGGCTCGGCATGCCATTACCATCATCCTCATCGAGCAAAGAAATGCCGAAACGCCTAACCAGCCCGCCCACAACGCCGACGAAGCGGCATATTTAGAGCAATTGCAGCGCAATGTCCGTTTTTTCACCCAGCTAGGGCGAAAAAAGGCGACCGATCAAATCCGGGCGGCATGCCGTTTTCCGCCATCCATTCCCAACCGCGTAATTGCCCCTTCAGAGGAGGAAGCTGAGGCAACATTGCCGGCATTACGCGCCAAACTTCTGGGCAAACATGCCCATCACTTTTACCAACAACCGCTCCATGTGGAAAGGGGGCGAGATGTGTGGCTATTTGGGGCAAATGGGGCAAAATATCTCGACTGCTACAACAACGTCCCCCAAGTTGGCCATTGCCACCCTCACGTTGTGCGGGCGATCAGCCGCCAAGCGGCGGCGCTAAACACCCACACCCGTTACCTCTACCGCGCCGTGCTGGAATATGCCGAACGGCTGACCGCCACCCTGCCACACCATCTGTCTGCCTGCGTCTTTGTCAATTCTGGCAGCGAAGCAAACGACATCGCCTGGCAAATCGCCAAAATGGTCAGCGGCGCTCAGGGAGCTGTGGTTATGGAGGATGCGTACCATGGCATCACTGACGCTATCACACCCCTTTCGCCCGACCGCCCCGGAGTAGATTTCGAGCCCCATGTGGCTGGGTTACTGACGCCTGACCCCTATCGGGGAAAATATCGGGCTGGCGAGCCGGATTTAGCGGCAAAATACGCGGCAGACGCCGATCGAGCCATCGTCGAATTGGAAGAGAGAGGGGTTGACGTTGCGGCATTGATGGTCGATTCAGCCCTATGTTCCAGCGGTATCCCGGAAGAGATAAAAGGATATTTGCCGGCAGTTGCCGACAAGGTGCGGGCGGCGGGCGGGCTGATCATTTGTGATGAAGTGCAATCCGGATTTGGTAGATTGGGGGTGATGTGGGGACATCAATTGCGTGGCGTGCGAGCTGATATCGTCACCATGGGCAAACCAGTCGGCAACGGTTTTCCGCTAGGGGTAGTGGTTACTTCACCAGAGATTTTGAACGCCTTCGTCAAGGAGACGGGATTGTTTAGCACTTTTGGCGGCAATCCGGTGGCATGCGCTGCCGGCAGCGCCGTGCTGGATGTGATCGAATCGGAAAAATTAATCGACAACGCCAAAACGACCGGGGATTATTGGCGGGAATGCTTGCGGGAGATGATGGAAAGTCAGCCGCTTATTGGAGATGTGAGAGGCGATGGGTTGCTGGCGGCGGTGGAGTTGGTAAAGGATAGGAAGACGAAAATGCCGGCAACTTCAGAAACGAAACAGTTGCTGGAACTGATGCGAGAAAATGGGGTGTTGGTTGGAGGGGCAGGACGCGCCAGCAACATACTCAAATTGCGTCCGCCAATATCTTTTCAACCGCGCCATGTCGATATCTTTTGCGCCGCCCTGGAACGCTCATTGTCAGAACGCAATCGCGCCAGCCAATAGAGCGCCTTTTCTGCCTTGATGGTATAGTTGGGCAAAAAGTTAAGCCAGCATCTTTTTATGGATTGTCACCGATGACCCAATGCCCTTTTAGCCGCCAATTTGCCCCTTTCGACCTCAGCGATCCTTTCCCGCTTTTTGCCCAAGCCAGAGAGGAAAAGCCGGTATTTTATAGCCCTGAAATCGATTATTGGGTGGTAACCCGCCACCAAGACATCAAAGCGATATTCAAAGATTTCGAAAGCTTCACAGCCGAAAATACCATTACCCCCCTGGTTCCATTTTCGGCTGAGGTTGTAGAGCGATTGGAAGCCGGCGGCTACACTCCTCAACCGGTATTGTCGAACAATGTGCCCCCCAGCCACACGCGCATTCGCAATGTAGTGAGCAAATTGTTTACCCCTCGCCGCATGCGCGAATTTGAGCCAGCCATTCAGCAGTTGGTCATCGACCGAATCGAAGGGTTTGTCAATCGGGGGAAGGTTGATTTTGTCGAAGCGTTCAGCTATGAATTGCCGGCATTCGTTTTGTTTCGGGTGTTGGGCGTCCCAGACAAAGATGTCAGCCAGGTCAAAAAGTGGTCAGACAACCGCATTTTGCTCTACTATGGGCAGCCTACTCCGGAAGAACAGGCGGCATTCACTGAAAATCTCATTCCCTTTTGGCATTACACCGTCGATTTAGTCCGGCAAAAAGCGGCGCATCCCCAAAATGATTTGACCAGCGACTTGATTCTGATGCGGGGCGGCGACGACGCCATCCTCACCTTGAACGAAATCGCCAGTTGCATGATCACTTTGCTGGTGGCGGGGCATGAAACGACCACGGCGCAATTGACCAACGGCTTACAACATCTGCTAGAAAACAGAGAAAAGTGGGGCGAAATTTGCCGGCATCCGGAGCGCATTCCGGCGGCGATGGAAGAGCTGATGCGCTACGATCCATCGGTATGTACCTGGCGGCGGCTGGCGAAAAAGGAGACAACCATCGGCGGCGTTAAAATACCGGCGGGGGCGAATCTGTTGCTGGCGCTCAACTCCGCCAATCGGGATGAAGCGGTTTTCGACAAACCAGAAGAGATAAATTTTGAGCGGGACAATATCAAAGAGCATTTGGCGTTTGGCTTTGGCATTCATTATTGTGTGGGAGCGCCGTTAGCCCGGCTAGAAATGAAAATCGCTTTCGAAGAGTTGACCTACCGGCTACCGGGGCTGCGCCTGGCGCCCAACCAAACGTTGAACTATGTACCCAATCTTTCTTTTCGGGGGACAACCACACTGTTAGTCGAGTGGGATAGCTAAATCAACAACCTCGCTACACGACATCAACCATGTTATTGCCGGCATTTTCGCCGCGCCAGGAGAAACCATGACCGATTATCCCTATAATTTGGGGACACACAGCTACCCCATCACTACACAATTCCGCGCTGCCCAAATTTGGTTCGACCGAGGATTGATGTGGTGTTATGGCTTTAACCATGAAGAGGCGATTCGTTGTTTTGAAAAAGCGTTGGCGCATGATCCAGAATGCGCCATGGCATATTGGGGCATCAGCTACGCTTATGGACCCAACTACAACAAACCGTGGGAATTTTACGACGACGATGAGTTGGCGGAAGATTTGCTAAAATGCCGGCAAGCCGCCCAAAAAGCGGCAGCGTTAGCTGAAAAATGTATCCTTGTCGAACAAGGGATCATCCAATCGCTAAGCAAACGATATCAATCCGACCAACCCATCAGCTTGGAAGCGTATGATGGCTGGAACGACGATTACGCCGACGCCCTCCGCGCTCTGCACCACGCCCACCCAGACGATTTGGATTTACGCGCATTGTTCGTGGAAGCGATGCTCAACCGCACTCCCTGGATGCTGTGGGACGTTCATGCCGGAACGCCAGCGGAGGGCGCCGACACTGTCGAAGCGATGGAAACGTTGGAGAAGGCGATCCAACAGATGGATGAAGGCAACCTCCCGCCACATGCCGGCATCATGCACCTCTACATCCATACCATGGAGATGTCGCCCTACCCCGAACGGGCGTTACCCGCCGCCGACGCCCTGCGCGGTTACATACCCGATGGCGGACATCTGCTCCATATGCCATCCCATATCGACGTTTTATGTGGACATTACCACAACGCCGTGGTCGCTAACGACAAAGCAACAGCTGCCGACCAAAAATATTTAAAGCAGGTCGGCTTAGACAACTTTTACAATCTCTATTGCTGCCACGATTACCATCTAAAAATGTACGCCGCCATGTTTATGGGTCAGTTCAAACCCGCCCTGGCTGCCGCTGAGGCGATAGACTCCTTAGTTCCGGACGAATTGCTGCGAAACAGCAGCTACCATGTTATCAGCACATTAGAAGGGTACGCCTCAATGAAGATGCATGTTATGGTTCGCTTTGGCAAATGGCAAGAGATAATCGACGCGCCAATTGAGGTTGATCCCCAACTGCGTCCGGTCGCCTGGGGGATGCTCCATTACGCCAAGGGGGTAGCAAACTCAGCCTTGGGGCATATTGAGGCGGCGGAAGAGCATAAGGTTGAGTTGAGAAAGACGATTGCCGGCATTCCCGACGACCGGCATTTTTTCAACAATCGGGCGATTGACGTGCTGGAAGTGGGTATGGCGATGTTGAAAGGGGAGTTAGAATATCGCAAAGAGAATCACAACCAAGCGTTCGACCATTTGCGGCAGGCGGTTTATTTAGACGACCATCTCTATTACACCGAACCGTGGGCTTGGATGCACCCGCCCCGCCACGCATTGGGGGCGTTGCTGCTAGAACAGGGTCATGTTGAAGAAGCGGAAGCGGTCTACCGGGCAGATTTAGGCTTTGACGACACCCTCAGCCGCCCGTCGCAACATCCCGATAATGTGTGGAGTTTACATGGTTACGTGGAATGTCTGGAAAAGCTAGACAAGATGGAATTGGCGCAAGTGATGCGAACTCGCCGCGATTTGGCGCTTGCCCGGGCTGATTCGAGCCTCAACTCATCTTGTATGTGCCGGCAAGAAACATATTGCTGCCATTAATTTACCAACCTGCGGCATAGGATGTTGAACGGGGATCAGCCCCGCCAGCCAAAGCGCCATTTTCCGGCTGTCGTTGAATCAGACACACTCGGCTGACGCGCTTACTCCAATCCCCATCCTCCGTCAACAAGTGTCCCCGCTTCCGCATTGCGTCTCGTACCTTGCCGGAAATCCGGCTCTCGATAATCGCTTCGCCAGGATAGCTTTCGTGTGGGGCAAAAGATTGGGGAAAGCTGCGCGATATGATGCGAGGGGCTTCCACCGCTTGTTGCGGCTCCATGCCAAATTCAACCACATTCAAAAACACTTGCGCCATCGCCTGAATCTGAGCGTCGGCGCCGGGCGTTCCGATGGGCATAATCGGCGTCCTATCCTTCAATATCAGAGCGGGATTGGGCGTCAGGCGAGGGCGTTTGCCAGGGGCGATTGAGGCGGGGTGATTGGGGTCACATCTCGATTGGCTGCCTCTGGCAGAAATGGGGAAACCGAGGCTGGGGATGATGGGGGAACTGCCATACCCGTCTGACGGAGTGGCTGAAAAAGCGTTCCCCCACTGGTCGACAACACACACATAGCTGGTGTCTGGTTCTGGTTGAGCGGAAGGTTGTCCGGCATTCAAACTGCCGGCAATGGGCATGGGGGCGCCGTCGCGGGGCATCTCTTCCTGGAAAAGCCACGGGTTTCCAGATGCCGGCATACCTTGCGCTGCCGTTTTCGCCGAGAAACTTTGAGACCGCTCCCGCCAATAAGCGTCAGACAACAAACCTGCCAGCGGAACTTGCACAAATTCGGGATCGCCGATAAACGCCTCTCGATCTGCCATGACCAATTTAACCGCCTCCACAAACGCATGCAGGTAATCAGGGCTGTTGTGTCCCATACCGGTCAAATCAATCCTTTCCAACCCTTTTAGCAGCATCAAAAAAGCGGGTCCCTGACACCACGCTCCGCAGCCGTAAACATGGTACCCTTTGTAATTGATTTTTGCCGGCGATTCCACCTGGACAGAAAAATCTGCCAGGTCGTCCAACGTCAACAAGCCGCCCATTTTTTGATGGTATTCGATCATTTCGTGGGCGATCTCCCCCTTGTACACCAAGTCGCGGGCGGCGAGAATGCCGGCAACCCGGTCGCCCTCCGCCTGGCGCTCCGCCTCAATCATTCTCCGAAACGTTTTCGCCAAGGCTGGTTGGCGGTGAATTTCGCCCAGTTGCGGGATGCGACCATCTGGGTTGAAAATGGCGGCGGTACTTTGCCAGGTTCGGGTCTCATCGTGGGATATCGCCTGATGAAATCGGGCGTCAATAGGTCTGCCATTTTCCGCCAAATCAAGGGCGGGTAGTATTGCCTCGGCAAAGGGGAGCGTGCCATACTGCGCCAGGGCAGTCAGCCAGGCGTCTGGGGCAGCGGGCACAACACACCGTAACACGCCAAATGGCAATTTGCCGGCATGATTTTCCTGAAAATAATCGAGCGTTGCCGCCCGCCCCCATCGTCCCAATCCGCTGATCGTTTCCACCTCGCCCTTATCGCCAGGGCAATAGATGATGGGGGCTACGCCGCCAAAATGGGTCAATTCTGGTTCTAATACGTTGAGGCAAATGCCGGCAGCCACCCCAGCGTCTGCCGCATTGCCGCCCGCTTCTAAAATCCGCAATCCGGCCATCGTAGCCAAATAATGTACCGACGAAATCATATGTTTTTTGCCGCGAACCGTTGGTCTTAAACTGTTCATATCAGAGTTCCTTAATAGAGCGCAGTTGGTTTCATCTAGCAAAAGTGAATCTTCAGACATTACCAATCGCCCAATTTTAAGACAGCTAGAGAATGTTACTTTCCTAACCTATTGATGAATATCTGTGCCGCTTGTTCGATTATGACAAATCTCCGCATATAATTCTGTCGAAAATATGACGAAAAGAAAAGATATTCCACTGTATCACTTTCCTAAACGATCCGACGAATTACCGATCATTATTTCTAAGATAGCGCCTGGCAGCGCTTTATCTTGGGATTCCAAGCCAGATCGGCATACTTACTTTATGATCTTTTGGATTACCAGCGGGAAGGGAATGCACTTTATCGATTTTGACGGATATCCGATAAATCCTTATTCGCTTTATTTGCTTCGTCCCGGACAAACGCATTTTTTCGTTGTTGAAAAACCATTGAAAGGAGTTACCATTCAATTTACCGAAGAGTTGCTTCAATTAAATCGCCATCCAGGATTGGACGCCTCCGGTCTAGAGTTATTTTATCTCATAAGCCGAAAATCCCACCATCAACTAACGCGATCTCAAGCAAAAAATATCCAATCTCTTTTCGACCAGCTTTATGCTGAATATGAGCTAATGCAGTTTGGTCAATTGCCAGCCATACAACATTTATTGCAGTTGCTCTTCATTCAAATACATCGCCTTCATCAATCATCAGTTGACTACAAATTCCCCCTAGCGTCTGATTTATTGACAGCGCACTTTCAACAATTGGTCGATGACCAATTCGCCACGATCCATCGTGTACAAAGATATGCGGACATATTAGGGGTGACAGCGGGGCATCTCAGCGCGGCAGTAAAAAGCGTTTTGGGAATGCCGGCATCTTACCTCATCCGCCGCCGCACCATTATTGAAGCCAAAAGATTACTTGCCTATTCGCAACTGACTACGTCAGAAATCAGCGGCAAATTAGGATTTAAAGACGCTTCGTACTTTTGCCGCTATTTTAAACGCGAAACGACGCTCTCTCCACTAACTTTTCGGGCATCATACCATGAAAAGTACCATCATCACCCCACAAAATCCCTTCATTGACTAGAAACTTTCTCTTAGGATTCAATTTACCAACCCATGCACAGATGGGTTGACAAACAAAGGATTTAGACGTTTTCTAATCCAAATCTATAAGGAGAGAGTTTTATGAATATCAGAACATTGCTGAAGCCTTCCCCTACAAATTATGATTTAGCATTAGCCATTATCCGAGTGGTCGTTGGCGTCACATTTTTTCTGCATGGCTGGCAAAAGTTATTCACAATGGGCATTGGCGGAGTCGGCGGCTTTTTCACGAGTTTAGGCATTCCCGCAGCAAGTTTGATGGCGGCAGTCGTCACTTTTGTCGAATTGCTGGGGGGGCTTGCCCTCATATTGGGCGTTGGAACAAGAATCGCGGCAATTCTTTTGGCTTTCGATATGTTTATGGCTTTTCTCCTTGTGCATAGGTCGAACGGCTTTTTTGTCAGCGAGGGCGGCTATGAACTAGTGCTTTTATTGTTTGCCGCCACAGTAGGTCTCGCTTTGTCAGGCGCTGGAAAGCTTTCAGTTGACGATAATTTAACCTAACAGATATTCCGCCTTTGCGCTCTGAATACATTGTAACCGAATTTATTTCAGCTTAAGTGTGAGTTAGACGCTTAGAAACTTTTAGCTCTATCTTAAAAAAGTCCCACACTCTCTCGTGGGGCTTTTTGATTGGACGGCTGAGGCGCTTTTCCAGTTAAAGGGGCGCCCGAGAAGGTAACCTACGTGGCAAAAATTGCCTCATTTATCTCAGGCGGCTGCGCTGATGGCTGTCTAAAAGGCGATGCGATTTTACGATTTGGCAAATGAGGCGGCATAAAAAATTTATCGGGTTGCCAGACATCGCGCCCGCGTTGTATTCTCCGCGTTTGGCAGGTTATAATTTATCGTGGCTCGACAAAAAAAGGATAACATGCAAAATGCGCGATGATTTGTCAAACGATTTCGGGCCATTTGAAGGGCGTATTTGGCTCAACTGCGCCCACCAAGGCCCGTTGCCCCGCATCGCCGCCGAAGAAGCCCGTCAGGCGGTCGATTGGAAATCAGCGCCTTATGAATTAACCCAAGAACGTTTCGATGGACTGCCGGCACGACTGCGATCGGCGTTGGCGCAACTTGTGGGCAGTTCGGTAGATGAGATCATTCTCGGCAACAGCGCTTCCTATGGATTGCATCTGATTGCCAATGGTTACCCGTGGCAGCCGGGCGATGAAGCGCTGGTGGTCTCGGGCGACTTTCCTTCGAACATTTTGCCCTGGTTGGGGTTAGAAAAAAAAGGGGCGGTTGTCCGGCAATTGCGCCCTAGCCAGCCGTTGCCCAACCCAGACGAACTGCGGGCGGCAATCACCCCCAACACCAAACTATTTTGCGTAACATGGGTACACTCTTTTTCTGGCTACACGGCAGATTTAAATGGATTGGGCGAGATATGCCGGCAACATGGAGTCACGTTTGTCGTCAACGGATCGCAGGCGGTCGGCGCTCGCCCGATAAATGTCAGCCAAACAGCTATCGACGCTTTGGTAAGCGTGGGTTTTAAATGGTTGTGTGGACCATATGGGACCGGCTTTTGTTGGGTTTCGCCCAAACTGCTGGCAAAGTTGCAACCTACCAAAACCTACTGGCTGGCTCAAATGACGGCGGCGGATTTGAGCGGAGAGGGCGGCGAGTTACAAGCGCCTGAGGGGGCGGCAACCGCCCGCCAATTCGATATCTTCGGGACCGCCAATTTCTTCAACTATAAGGCATGGGCGGCAGCGGTTGAATATCTGCTGGGAATTGGCATCGAACAGATCGCCCGGCATGATCAGGGATTGGTGGACCGATTTATTGCCGGCATTGATCCAGCCAAATACCGAATCCTCAGCCCCACTTCAGGAGCTGCCCGCTCAACATTGATTTTTATTACACACCAGGAGTCAAACAAAAATGAAGGAATTTACATGAAGCTCAAAGATGCCGGCATTGACGCCTCCTTTCGGCGCGGCAAAATTCGGATCGCCCCCCACTTGTACAACACCCCAGCGCAAATCGACCAGGCGACAAAGTTGCTCAATAGCGTCTAAATCCGCCTACGCCAAAACGCTCTCTTCCCCCGAATCGCGGACAAAAATGCAACTGCCGCCAGCCGTGGCTGCGATCGTTTGCAACGCATACAAATTGGGCTTTTGCGGCAACCCTAATATCGACAAATCCGCTTCGGGCGCTTCTGCCAACGCAGCCATAAAAGGCTTGACATCAATATGCCGTTTGGTATCTTTTGGCAAACGAGCCAGGACGCTAAGCTCGGCGATAAATTGTTCCGCTTGCTCCTGCTGAGCTTCATCGGCAACAGCCATACACAATTGAATCCGTCCCTTCCAATTGCGGCGTAATTGCGTCGCCAACATAAGCGCCAGATCGATATTGCTCAGCCGCAAACTCTCTTGCCAATTTTCAGGCTGAAACGACATCCAAACATTGATATCATGTTCCCGCCCCAACTCATTGATAGGATGACGGCTAAACAGCACAATACCCATGCTGTAGGCGGCAGTTTCGTCTACCAACAACTGCAACTGCTCTAAATCGCTCTCTTCTCGCATTTGCAAAAAAAGTAAATTTGGGCGAAAAAATGCGCTGCGCAACACTTGGGTCGCCTTTTTCACGCCATCGGCGAAATCATCGCTTTCTAGAAAAGTATATCGAGAAAAAATGCCCGCTTTAGCGAATGCGGTTGACAACTTTTCAATGCCGGCAAGCTGTTGATTTCCTTCACTGGCTGAGATACCCAGGGCATTAACGCTGCCCTGCGGATAGGTTAACGCTTGCAAAAATCGATAGTTGCCCGATAACTCAGCCGAACTAGTAACTGGCGCTAACACCGAAGGCTTCCAGGCGCGTTCAGGCGCTGCCGGCAAAGTAATCGCCCGTTTTGCCGCCTGTTCCGCCAACGAGATAAACAAGCCGCTGCGGGCGTCACTCTTCTTGCCGGCAGCAAAGCGGCGGGCCAGCACATTGTAAATCGCCAGCGCCACTGCAATCGCCGCCACCGTAAATACCGAGTTGATAAGAAACATCACAAACAGACAACCCGCCATACCCACAAAAGGAATGAGGCGGGGAATAGAAAATGTAGGGCGAAAACTGACCATTTGTAGCGATTGCTCGATAAGTACCACCATATTGAGCATAAAATAGGTCAACAAGAAAAATAGCGAGAGCAATTCTGCCAACGGATCTAGTCCGCCTAAAACCAGGGCAATAATCAGGGTGATGCCGCCGATAATGCCAGTGGCAATGGCGGCTTTTCTAGGTTCGCCATTGTCAGTAGTTTGGACAAAGGTGTCGCTCATGGGCAATAGGCGCTGTTTGGCCAGGGCTTGCAACACCCGCGGCGCCGCCACCAACGAGCCCAAGGCGGAAGAAAATGTCGCTCCCAACATGCCGGCAAGCACGATCTCTCCCCATGCCGCTTTTTCCACCAAAATTGAGCTGTTTGTCAACAACTCAGCCGGCGTCGCTATCCGCGCCATCCAATATGCCAGCGCCAGATAAATAATTAAACCCACGCCTATCGCCCATATCGTTCCTTTGGGAATAGCAGTGCGCGGATTCCGCAGCGAACCGCTCATGCTAATGCCGGCCATAATGCCCGTCACCGCTGGAAAAAAGATAGCGAACGTCCCCCAAAAATCACGCCCCTGCGAGGCAAAATCCCCCCACAAAGTTGGCGAATGCATCATTCCATCTTGTCCCAAAATTGGAAAGCTGCCCAGAAATATCGAAAACAGCGACAACCCCGTAATCGTCAGGATTAAATATTGAATACGGGCGGCAAAACGGGCAGAAACGATGGCTATTCCCACCGCCAGCAGGTAGGCTGCCGGCGCCACTAGCCACATCAATCGGGCTGACGCCTGGGGGAAAACGCTTAGCGTCGCTTCGGCAAAGCCCAAAATATAAAATGCGGCAGAAATCCCTTGCGCCAAATAGAGCGGCATGCCAATGCTGCCGCCTATCTCTATGCCCAACGATTGGGTAATGATGGCAAATGCGCCGCCCGCGCCCACTTTAGTATTGGTAGCAATGGATGACACCGCCAATCCAGTACAAACGGTAATCAAATGGGCTAACAGGATGATGGCAAATGCGCCCAACAAGCCAGCGTTGCCCACTACCCACCCCTGCCGCAGATACATTATCAGCCCCAAAATCGTCAGAATTGTGGGGGTAAAAACGCCGGCAAACCAGCTTAACTTGTGGTCGGAGTCCTCTTGCGATACCGATGGGCGCAAACGCGTTAGGATTGTAGCAGCTTGTTTAAGCAAAATGATTCACTCTCGAAAATGCCGGCATCGATCAATTAAACGCCTGAATGCCTGTTTGGGCTCTGCCCAAAATTAACGCATGGATATCGTGCGTACCTTCGTAGGTATTAACCGCCTCCAAATTCATCACATGTCGAATCACATGAAATTCATCGGCGATTCCGTTACCGCCGTGCATATCCCTGGCGTTTCTGGCGATCTCTAACGCCTTACCGCATGAATTACGCTTTACCAACGAGATCATTTCTGGCGTTGATTTATCCTCATCCATCAATCGACCCACCCGCAGCGCCCCTTGCAATCCTAGCGTAATTTCTGTCATCATATTTGCTAATTTTAGCTGAATTAGTTGCGTCGCCGCCAACGGACGCCCAAACTGAACCCTATCCAACGTATATTGGCGGGCGGCATGCCAACAAAACTCGGCCGCTCCCAACGCCCCCCAAGAAATGCCAAATCGGGCTTTGTTAAGGCAGCCAAAAGGTCCCCGCAATCCTTTCACATTGGGCAACAGATTTTCGTCTGGCACAAATAGTTCATCCATCACGATCTCGCCGGTAACGCTGGCGCGTAGACTAAATTTTCCCTCAGTTTTGGGCGCGCTCAACCCCCGCATCCCCTTTTCTAAAATAAATCCACGGATATCGCCATCTTTTGCCCCAGCTTCATTCTCTCCTTCGCCATATCCCTTTGCCCACACAATAAATATGTCGGCGATAGGCGAATTGGTGATCCACATTTTGTTGCCGTGTAAAATCCATCCCCCTTCAGTTTTCTTTGCCCGCGATTCCATGCTGCCCGGATCGCTGCCATGGTTCGGTTCGGTCAATCCAAAGCAGCCCACCCACTCTCCAGTGGCTAATTTGGGCAAATATTTTTGGCGTTGCTCTTCCGTTCCATAGCTATAAATGGGGTACATCACCAGCGAACTTTGTACGCTCATGGCGCTGCGGAAGCCGCTATCTACTCGTTCAACTTCGCGGGCGATTAAGCCGTAACAAACGGAATTTAACTCTGGGCAGCCATATTTTTCGGGCAATGTTGAGCCTAGCAATCCCATTTCGCCCATTTCATTGAATATGGCACGGTCAAATGTTTCGTGTCTATGCGCCTCTAACACGCGAGGCATCAATTTGTCTTGACAATAATTGCGAGCGGAATCCCGTACCATGCGCTCTTCATCGCTTAGCTGCCTGTCTAACAAGATTGGATCCGCCCATTGAAATTTCCGTTTTGTCATTTACTTTTCTCCAGAAATTATTGGATTGTTTTGTTTGTCGATAACCATTGGCTGAACGCCTGATTTTAGTCGATGGGGCATTATACGTCACTCTAAATGTTCATTCAATTGATAAGGTGAGATTATCGAATGCCGGCAATTCCCATCCTAACTCTTTGTGTTACTATTGGGCGCTAATTGGCTTGGTTATTCTCATCCAGCGAATACAATTTCATTCTTAAAGGAAAAACGCATGTACGATTACATTGTTATCGGCAAAGGGCTTATTGGGGTTTCGACAGCTTATTTCTTGAGCCAAAAATCGGATAATGTCGTTCTAATCGGACCAAATGAACCGGCTAATTTTGCCGCGCATGATGGGGTATTTTCCAGTCATTATGATTCGGGGCGAATAACCCGGGAGTTAGACCCCGACCCCATTTGGGCTATGGTTGCCAAACGCGCCATTGCCCATTATGCGGATATCGAACAGCATAGCGGCATCCAGTTTCATTTTAGAAGCGGCAATGTTCGGGCGGGGTTGCCGGCATCCGACGGCAGCATCAAACGATCTCTGGCTGTTGCCGAACAATTGGGCATTCCCCTGGAACAGTTCGATTCAGACGAATTTCACGCCGCCTATCCCATGTTGCGCTTTCCCGACGGATACGCTTGCTTGATGGAAAAAGGGGTTGCCGGCTATATCGATCCCAGAAGAATGATCGCCGCCCAGCTTAAATTGCTGCGACGGAAAGGCGGGCGCTTTGTGCCGCAAGAGGTAATCCGCATCGACACAAAATCAAATTCTGTCGATGTTTACGCCCAAAACGGAGATGTTTTGTCGGCTCGGCGGGTCATTATCGCTACCGGAGCTTATACCAACCAGTTGCTCGCCCAAAAAATAAGATTAGACCGTAAGCCCAGAACTATCGTCAAAGCCCACATCGAAGGCGCGGAATTGGCGCGGTTGGCGGGCATGCCGGCAACCATATTCAATACCAGCCAATTTTCGGAGGATTTGGAGGGGATTTATTCCGTTCCCCCTACTCTCTATCCCAATGGGGAACATTATTTGAAAATCGGCGGCGAGATGAGGGAAATAGAAATTGAAGTCAATGACGAATCGCTGCAACATTGGTTTAAAACAGGCGGCGACGCCAACGAAAAAGCGGCATTGATTGAAATTTTGGAAGGCATGGTTCCAGGGTTAAACGCCTCCGCCTATTTATCCAAGCCATGCGTTATCAACTACACCCACCACAATTACCCCTACATCGATACCATAATCGACCATCGCCTCTATATTGCGACTGGGGGGTGCGGCATGGCGGCAAAATCAGCCATCGAATATGGACGAATGGCAGCGTTGCTGGCTTATCACAATGAATGGGTTTATGATCTGGATGCCGGCAATTTTAAGGCGGTATTCGCCGAATAATTTGACTCAGTTCAACCAAAAAAAAGAGCGTTCCCCATTTTAGGAGAACGCTCTTTTTATTTCGGCTTTAACCCTTCCCAAAAGGAGGGGTTAGAAGGCAAAAATTTGCGCTGTTAGTTTGTATCTATCTTGATGATAGTCAAATCAAGCATGCCGGCAGCGTCGTTATGAGAGACACCACCCAGATACATCATACCGGCATCCAAACCAGCCCAATCTACGGTAATGGTTTCAGTCGCGCCCAACATAGCAGAAGCAGGAGCTGTAACCGTCATATTGCCTTCGTCTGGACCGAACGCCCAGCTAAACAAAGTGTAATTAGAATCAGGACCATCCGTTTGCCAGCCATGCACAGCCACTTGGTAGAGCGTATCGCCAGGAATGACAACGTTCACCTCTTCAGTGGAAGTGCCCGAGCCGCTGCCGCCAACAAAGTTGAAAGCAGAATCCCAAACGTATAAGTCTAAATCGTCCGTGCCGTCAGTGTAAGCGTCAAACAAAGAGAAGCGGGCATAGAGGCTGCCGGCAGGAACATTGACTAGATGCCAAGTGAGCCCTGTACATTGGTAGGGGAAGCTGCTGAAATCACAAGTACCCAAGGCGGTGTTGATATCGTCAGCCGGGTCATCAGCCACATTGTCAGCTTGCATATCGGCCGCCACCAAGCCATGAACGCCAGCGCTGTAATCGCCACTGTAACCAAATTGGATGTCAAAGCTTAGCGATCCATCTGTCCCTGTGCCGCTGACTGAACCCGGAGCTGCCAAAGCCACTGGTCGCGCCGTGATGGCGCTGCGAACCATATGACCGCCATGCGTCCAGGTCAACGACCCGAAAGCGTATTCGTTCAGCGTCGCGCTATCAAGAACGGTCAAGGTAACTTCATAGCTGGCGGATTCGCCGCTAGCTAACGTTAATGAAGCAGGAGAAACAGAAACGTCAATGCCGGCAGGCGCGTCAATCGACACATCATAAGTCGCGTCAGGACCAACATTGGTTACCGTGCGAACTACTGTTTGCTCTCCGGCTAATTCGCCGACAGTGATCGACGGATAGTTGAGATCGCTGGGATCGATAGCGATCGATGGGCAGTAGCTGGCTGTCAATTGACCAGTGCCGCACAAGAAAGCCAAATAATCATTAAACCCAGCATCGTAAACCAAACCAGGATCAAGCGAGTGAGGCGGAGCTACATGGCCTGCTCCATATCCAAACGGGTCGCTATCAATGGGAACGCCCATATTGGTCTCTTGGCTGGCAGTAGTCATGAGAGCCGATTTCACCATAGCAGGCGACCATCTCGGATTTTCGCCAATGAGCAATGCGCCCAAACCAGCAATATGGGGGCTAGACATAGAAGTACCGCTGTATGCGTCAAAATCACGCCCATTATTTCCAGGAGGCGAAACTGCGGCGATAATGTCAACGCCAGGCGCCATAATATCTGGCTTCAACAGGTCAGAGCTTGCTAACGCAGGTCCACGAGAAGAGAAGGAAGCCACATCTGGGGCATTAGACGTCACCAATACGCCGCCAGCCAATGTAGCGGTGGCGCCAGCGGTTTGAGCGTAGGCTCGAATGGCTGCGCCGGCAACATCGTCAACATGGACGGTTGGAACAAAGTGCAAATCGGCGTTGATAGAGTTTGGTGTGGTGTTGGCGTGAACCATGCCGATACCGCCTGCCATTTGAACGGCGAGGCTCTTATCAACCCTGGCGATTGCGCCTCGGTCACACACGACGATTTTACCGCTAACAACTGATGGATCTAACGCGCCTGGATTACAGAGGACATCTCCAGCGTCGCCAGCATAAACCAAATCTGCTGGACCTACGCCTGGCGCAATGGAGGCTCCAACGTACACCTCGCCATTGCCCAGAGTTACAGTTCCTTCAAAATAACGGTCGTGGGTGCCGGCAGCAACTGTGGTCAACCAAGGGCTATTGTGTGCCACAGTGGAAGCAGCTGGACCTGCGTTGCCGGCGGAGGCAGCCACAAAAACGCCTGCGTCAGCCGCAAATAAGAAGGCAACTTCAACTGGATCAAGGAAATTGGTGCGCGTGCCGCTGATTGAGAAGTTCAAAACGTCAACGCCGTCTGCCACTGCTCTGTCAATGGCTGCTACACTGTCAGAGTTAAAGCAGCCGCCATCGGTACCTCTACCCCAGCAAACTTTGTAGGCGGCAATACGGGCGCGGGGCGCCATGCCGCTAACAGAACCTACCGGAATGCCGTCGATAATCGCTTCCACATTGGCGTTTCCGCCAGCGGTGCTTGCGGTGTGAGTGCCGTGTCCATCAGTGTCGCGGGCAGAAGCGTACTCATAGGGGAAGAGAGCTTTCACGCCAGCATCGCCGCCCCAGCCGCTGTTGAACCATTGGGCGCCCATCAATTTGCGATTGCAATCTCTATAAGTAAATTCCTCTCCGGGTGTGCAGTTGCCATGCCATCCCGCTATCGGACCATAAAGTAATCTGCCGGTTCCGGGTCCTCTGCGGCTGGAGCCACGGTCGGTAAAACTAAGGCTCTCGGGCCATATGCCGCTGTCGATGATGCCGATTATGACATCTTCGCCCGTCGCGCCTGTCGCCCAGACGCCGTCATCGCCAGTTAAGCCTAAGAAATCAGGGGTAGTTACGGTATCTAATTGCCCCAATTGATCTTCCCAAACAGATAACACATTGTCATCTCCACGCAACATGTCTGCTTGAGCCTCGGTCATTGCCGCCGAAAAACCGTTAAATGTGTAATGGTAATCATATTTTTTGCCTTGTAAGGCGCCTACCCGATTGAGGGCAATGTTATGAGTTGAGCGTAAATGTGAAGCATATCTTACGACATTTGCGCTATTGGGATTGATCTTTTCTCCGGCGGCTGGCTTTGTAGCGGCAAAGCCAGAAATATCTCCTTCATAAGCGACGACTGGATTATCTTTCATCAATACGATGTAATTGGAGATGCCATCTTTGCCGGCAACAATGCTTGCCACTGCATCATCTGGCACGCTGACGCTATTGCCTTGTCCTGATGCAGGAATGACGAGCGCTAATAAAATTGCTAGGGCAAATAGAAGACTTGTTTTTTTCATGTTTCCTCTTTGAACTATTTTCCTCACAGTATGTAAAAAAACTTTAAAATTAATAACAAGGTCGTGTGGGCTTTCTTATTTATAGGTGGATTCTTCGACACCTCCTTATAGGGCTATAATAGGACTATACTCCTATACCGACTGAAGATTATAACCAGAAATAATAAATTGTGCATCATTTAATTTTTGTAAAAACCATTGCTTCTGTAAAACAGAATCGGCTGTTATTGCCGGCATTTCACAGCTATAATGCCATTATTGTGATATTGATGACCGCCCCCCTCCGCGCTCCCTATACCAATGGCAAATCTCCAAATTGAACAACGAACAGTTGGATTGGCTGTGGCGATTTTCGGAATTGCCGGCATGATTTTATCCCAATTAATAGAGTCAAACGCCATCGTTCAACAACTGGTTATGCCAAGCTGTATCGCTGCCTTTTTTGCGGGGGCAAGCCTGATAGCGGATCATAAAGCGGTCGCCTTCGGCTTGCTCGTCTTAGCGGGCGCAGCTTATATCGGATATTTCGTCGTCTACTCCCATTACGCCATTCGATTATTTCAATTTCCTTTCGATTACGATCAAGGGGAGGGATTTGAATTGATGGACACCATTCTCTTAAGTCAGGGCAGATCGCCCTACCGAGATAATGACGTGTATCCCTTTTACTCCAGCAACTATCCGCCCGTCTTTCATGTGGCATTGGTTCCTCTGGTATGGCTGTTTGGACCCAGTTATTGGATCGGACGCCTCGTTTCTTACTTGGGCACTTTAATGACCGCCATGGCGATTGGTTGGGGGGCAAAACGAATTAGTCGGCGAACGTGGTTGGCAATCTTGTGTGGCTTAACCTATTTGGCGTCCAATTTTCTCTACCATGTGGGTCCGCTTTTTCGGCAGCACCCGTTTATGGTGATGTTTGAAACGTTGGCGGTAATTTTGCTGGCGCACACATTGGACCAAGAGCGAGATGCCGGCACAAAGTTCCCGGCGCGATTATTTATCGTCCTCGCGTTATTATCGTTAGCAGGCTACACGAAACAACTGGCTTACGCCACTGCCATTGCCGTTTTTCTCTATCTGCTGCTCACTCAACCCCGCCGGGCAATTCGGTGGGGAATCCCTTTCACTGCCATTATCGTCCTCATTTTTGCCGGGCTGGTGTGGCTGACCGACGGCGAATGGCTGACCGCTACAGTCACCGCCAATGTCAATCCCTTTGTGCCAGGTCAAACAATTGCCCTGTACACTCGCTGGTTTACCCTGCACCTCATCATCACTCTGGCTGCCATCGCCGGAACTATCATCTATGGACAGCAATGGCGAAATGGCAACCGAAAAGATTCGATTGAACTCTATCTGGTCTGGTTCTGGGTAACGGCGCTCAACAGCGTGACTGCCGGCAAATGGGGAGCGGGCGAAAGTTATTTTCTGACCACTATCGCCGCCAGTTGTATTCTGACCGCCTATACCTTCGACCGTTGGCTAGAATGGTCAATAAACAAATCACGCAGCGCCCAATTGACTGTCGCTACGCTGATTCCTTTGCTTTTTCTGTGGCAAGCGGACAAATTCTTTCATATGCCCACCCACACCCCTGCCCTGAAATTGGTTGCAGCCGCTTTGGGCAAACCAACGGAAACGATGATCGCACCACAAACTTCTTGCTCTGATCCTTTGCCAGACGAGCCCATCCCCTTTGTCGATTCGGCATTTACATTGGTGGGCAGACCGCCAACAGAAGAAGACACAAATGCCGGCATCCACATCGCCCATCTCATTTCGCAAGCTGGCGACAGCCCCGCATTTAGCGAAGAAGCCGGGTTTAACCTGTTTCTGGGCAGAGATGTCGTCACCAACCCCACCCAACTGCTAAATCTGTACAACAATGACGCCGTAGATTTGTCGGCGATGGAACAAGCCCTCGCCGACAAACAGTTTGACAGCGTCGTATTACGCGCCCAATTTTATCCGCCGCCAATTTTGCATCAGATTGGGCAAAATTATGACAAAAAGCATTTTGTCCAGATGAACGGCTTCGTCTATTGCATTTTTGAAGCTAAACCTGATTGATTTTGACAGTGGCTATATGAAAAATCCCCCATTTAAAACCCTTTCGACTGAAATTAGTTGGCGCTGCCCCTGGTATCAAATCGCCTCAAACCGAATAAGGTTGCCAAATGGCGACGAAACTGATTTTCATGTGGTGGAAAAACAGCCCGCCGTTTTCATCGTGCCAGTTACCGAAGATGGAGAAATCCCTATGCTGTATCAATACCGCTACACGGTGCAAGATTACTGTTGGGAGCTGCCTGCCGGCAGCATTAAGCCCGGTCAATCCCCGCAGCAAGCTGCCATAGACGAATTGCGGGAAGAGGTGGGCGGCGCTGCCAAAATGTGGCGAAAATTGGGCGAATTTTATACTGGCAACGGCATCTGCAACGAAATTGGTCATTTTTATTTGGCGACTGGCGTCACCTTGTCTGACCCGAACCACGAAGCGGCAGAAATTATCGAGATTCATCCCATGCCGATCAAACGGGCACTGGGGATGCTCCATACCGGCAAAATCACTGATTTGCCCAGCGCCACCGCCCTCTATTTATGCCAAAACGAACTACAACAATGGATAAACTCATGACTCACAAACCAACCCCACCCCTGTTCGCCCCCATCGATGTGCCGGATGAATGGGGCAAATTTGGCGTTTATGGCGGACAATTTGTGCCCGAAACATTGATGCCGGCATTAAGCCAACTCACAGCCGCCTATCAGCAAGCGATCGCCGATCCGGCATTTGTCTCCAAATTCAAACAATTGCTGCGCGATTATGTGGGACGCCCCTCCCCCATCACCTTCGCTAAGCGACTGTCCCACTCGTTAGGCGGGGCGCAAATCTATCTTAAACGAGAAGATTTAAACCACACCGGCGCTCACAAAATCAACAATGCCCTGGGGCAGGCGTTGCTGGCAACAAGGATGGGCAAGCGGCGCATTGTAGCGGAGACAGGCGCCGGACAACACGGCGTCGGCGCAGCCACCGCCTGCGCCTTGTTGGGGCTAGAGTGCATCGTATATATGGGCGAGGTTGATATTGCCCGGCAGCAACCCAACGTTTTGCGCATGAAGCTCCTGGGCGCAGATGTGCGTCCAGTGAGCAGCGGCAGCCGCACCTTAAAAGACGCCATCAATGAGGCGATTCGAGATTGGGTGACCAATGTCCATGATACCTTTTACCTGTTGGGGTCAGCTTTAGGTCCGCACCCCTACCCGATGATGGTGCGCGATTTCCAGAGCGTGATTGGATTAGAAGCTCGAGAACAGATGTTGGCGAATGCCGGCAGGCTGCCCGACTTGATAATCGCCTGTGTGGGCGGCGGCAGCAATGCCATCGGCATCTTCCACCCCTTTCGAGACGACCAGGGGGTAGAATTGCTGGGCGTCGAAGCGGGCGGCAAAGGAATCGAATCGGGCAAACATGCCGCCCGATTTGCCGACTTGAACATCGCCCGGATTGGGGCGTTGCACGGAGCCAAGAGCTATGTTATGCAGACGGCAGATGGGCAGATATTAGAAACCCACAGCATCAGCGCCGGACTAGATTACCCCAGCGTCGGGCCAGAACATGCCTTATTGCGCGACCAGGAGCGGGCTGGCTACAGCTACGCCACAGACGAAGAAACGTTGGCTGCTTTTCAACTCCTTTCCAAAACGGAAGGGATCATTCCAGCCCTTGAATCCAGCCATGCCATTGCCGAAGCGGTAAAACGCGCCCCCACCATGAGCAACGAGGCGATCATTTTGGTAAACTTGAGCGGCAGGGGGGATAAAGATTTAGATTCGGTTGTGCAAGCAATCGGGCTTAAAACGATTTAGTTAGGTTTGCATAAATACTGGTCCCAATGGGATAAAGCGAGGGAAACATGAGAGGGATACCGCCAGCCTTGAACAAAAGCTTACAATTAGCGTTGCTCGATTGCGGGTTGTTCTGGGATACCAGGAGCTTGCGCGGCTATTTTAAGGATGCCAGAATCAAAGCGTGGCGGCATCGAGTGCCGGACGGCAACAGTTTGGCAGAACTGGTCAATGGGGTTATCGCCTTTTTGTACAACAAACATAATACCAATGGCGAAAATGCCCTAGCCCTCTTTTTAACAGTTTTGGCGGACGACCAAACCGCTGATGAAGTGACGCAAAATGAGCTGCGCGACTTAGCGGAACAAATTGTGGCAATCGAAAAAGCGGAGCAAACAGGCGGAGAAGTAACAGTTAGCGAACGAGATATCAAAATCAGCTACACCATCGACCGTGTCGAGACATTTATCGCTGGCGACAATTACGAACTGTCTGGCGACTTCAGCGGAGCGATAGTAAATATCAAAACCAGCTTGGAAAATACAATACAAACGATTCAAACGCTCTCCACCGGCACTGAAACGGAACGAGCAGATTTTGCCAACCTCGTGGCTCAATTGGACAGAGTTGTTCAGGATGTAAAGCTTAAAAATCATGAGAATGATTTGGCGGAAATCGCTGAAAAATTGGAAGAGATTGTGGCGGATATCGAATCGGGGCAAGCGACTGTGGAGCAAATTCAAGAAAAGGGGAATAAGTTGAAGCAAGCGGCGGAAAATGTGAAAGAGGCGATGCCGGCAGTTGTAGAGATCGCTGCCGGCATTGTTCGGGCGGCACTGCGTGTTGTCTGTTAAGACATTCCCGCCAAATAGCTCAATACCTCTTCCCGACTCACCACATCCCCATATTTGCTGTGGATGTCGAACAGATTTGCTTCGTGCGGTTCGGCGTGCCGGTCGCCCACACACTCACGAGGCACTATCACCCGAAAGCCATACTGCATTCCATCTACCGCCGTAGCCCGAATACAGCCGCTGGTCGAACAGCCGGTCAAAATGAGCGTATCTATCCCCTGAGCGGTCAGCATGGCGGCTAATGATGTGCCAAAAAAGGCAGAGGCGTATTGTTTGATAAGGACGATTTCATTTTCGATGGGGAATAATGCCGGCACAATCTCCGCCAACGGCTCACCCGCCACCATCTTCCGTAAAATTGGCACTTTTACTACAAACACGCCGCCATCCAACCCCGACTTGTCGTACAAAACGCGGGTGTACACCACCAAAATCCCCTTTTGCCGCGCCATTTCTAACACTGCTTCCGTCTGTGCCACCGCTTTTACCACCCCCTGAGCAAACAGAGGGGAACCGGGCGTGGTGTAGGCGTTGATAAAATCTACAATCAGCAGGGCGGGTTTCTTGCCAAAACCTAATCTGCCATCAAAAACGCCGGCGTAATTTTCTTCTTTGGAATGTTTCATTGGTTATCTTCCGAAAAATATGCGTTGCGGGTTGTTAGACTATAGACCATAGACCGCAGACGATAAGCGATTTTTAGTAAAACGCAACCTTTCGGCACATCCATCGCTCATCGTCTATCCTACCGTTTTTGCCAACCGCCACGATGCCAACAAAAATGCCCCTTGCGACAAGGTGTTGATGATTTGTTCTGTCCATTGCAAGGGTATCGTTTGGGGGTCTATTCTTGCCATGCCGCTTAATATATAAATCAACAGCAAATTAAGGGCAAAAAAGCCGGCTACCCAACTTAAACTGTTCCACCGGGCTTGCCGAATGAGCAGTAAACTGGTGATGGTATTTGCCAATGTAGTCAGCCCCAGCAGGACAAAAACCCACGTTCTGCCCCCATTTTGTGCCGTAAACCATGCCCCAATCCCAAAAATGGCGATGATCCCCAACGGAATAGCCCAAATGCCGGCATTCACGCCTCTCCCTTTTAGCCCTCTTTGCCCTGCCCACAATGCCGCCGCCATTAACGTAAAACCAGGAGCTAAGAAAACAAACAAGCTGTTGTCCATCCACGCCAAATCATTGCCCGTACTGGCGATAATCAGCTTCCACGTCGCTTTGAGCAATCCCCCTGTACCGATGAGAACAGCGGCGATTTTTGCCGCCTGCCCTGCCGTACTGTGCAATTTTCCCACCATGCCGGCAACCAGCCACATGCCGGCAAACGACAACAATACTGGGGCAAAATCTTCCAATGCTAAGCCTAATGTGTATTCCATCGTTCCTCCTAACTTGCTGCCTGCTACCTACCCCCTTGCAGAAAGTCGTCCAAAATCCCCGCTACCTGTGCCGGATGGGTGTCACAAATAAATGTGCCGGCATTCTCCACCAGCGCGCCTTGCCCATTGTGTAACAACGCCATCGTTGGGTCAAGAGAAGCCCGTAAACTGTCAAATTCCCCCGCCATTGCTAACACCGGGCATTGCAACGCCGCCAACTGCCCGGCAAAATCCTGATCAAATACCGCCCGGTAAGCGGCTGGATACGACTCGCCTGCCAGCAATGTTAACTCCGTTTCTCGCTGGATCAAATCCAAGGGTATATCTGTCGCTTTGCCGGCAATTTTACGCCACACCTTGAGCAAATGTCCCCCATCCGCTTGGGGGATGATGGGCTGGATGGCGGCATTCAACGCTTTTTTCTGCCCCTCTGTCAGCAGAGGAGGACCACACATCGCCAACTTTGCCACAAAGTCGGGCTGGTCAAATGCCCATTGCACGCCAATTGCCGCCCCGGTGTGATGCCCAAAAATAGTGGCTCGTTCTACCCCCAATCCCGCCGCCGCCTGATGTAAGGATTGTGCCAGTTGGGGGATGCCGGCAAATCCATCTGGACGATAAGACATCCCAAAACCGGGCGTGTCGAAGGCGATGAGCCAATATCTGTCCGCCAAAATCCGCATCATTTTCCTGTACATGGCGGATGAACTGGCGGTTTGGTGCAGCAGGATGAGGGGAATGCCGGCATTTTTCCCCGCTATCCGATAATGTACCTGCCCCCAATCACAATCTACATACCCCTTGCGAATGAAACTTTCCCCCCAACCTTGCAATCGAGAGCGAATTTTATCCGTCAACATCCGCATTTCGTCCATAAGCGGGTCTTCATCCCCCCATCTGCCCCCCTGATGGTAATGGGCGCGCTGGCGAGCAAACAACAGAATCCGCACATCGTTTAACGATAGTTGCGGAAGCGGTTGCGCCTCCAATTGCTTGACATAAACGCCCAAATCGCTCGCTTCACCCCCTACTTCATGGTAGCCATTAAGCGTTTGGGCAAATCGAACAATCTCCCCTTCATCCGCCTTTGGTGGGGGAATATCCGCCAACGTGAGCTTATCGGTTGGAATGGTCAACATGAGCCAAGTATACACTTCAACCATCAGCGCTACATCCTGTAGGGTTCACTTGGGACTAATGTCTCCTCTAGGGCAGGCAGTTGGTCGGCTTTTCTTAAACCACTTAGACAAAGTTTGTCGAGTGACTCCGAATGGGCGCTCGATACCGCCCATACTTGAACGTTTATAATAAGAGCGCATAATTTCTTCTATGCAAATGCGCATCAGCTTTAAGAGCGAGTCGGGATGCAGAAGGTTCAACAATTCAACAAGTATTTAAAAATGTAAAGAGTTGGTGACTGGTAACATGCCAGATGGATGCCATCGCAACAGAAAGATGCCTCCCCAACATGATAGTGTTTATTCAATTGCAGCCCTACAAAAAAGCGCCTCCCATCACTCCCAAACCGCTCCTAAGACGAGACTAACAAACGGGATGCGGAAAGTCGCTAGAATATTGGGTGGCGACGGAGTTCGAGCAGAATTTCTGATAATTGGGTGGGGGATATGATTGGTGGGATGAATGCCGGCATTTCCCCCAACAACTTCTCTGCCTCTGCTTTTTCAGGCGTGTCGCCCCCGTGTTGGGCAACAAAATGCAAGATAAGTTGGCTTAAATCAGATCGATTCATCTCTTCATAAACAGGCGTCAGGGCTAATAATGCCGGCATTCCCAAAGATACTGCCCCCATTTTCACACTATCTTCCACCACCTCGACTAAAGCAAAATACGCCTTTTGCCAATCCTGTTGAATGATGGCAATTTTTGCCCAATCCAATAAACGAGATGCCAAATACAAATGGCTGCCATCCTCCCGTAAAAGAGCCACGCTTTCCTCAAAATAAGCGTTGGCTGAGGCAACATCCCCTTGAGTTGCAGCAATTCTTGCCAACAATGCCAACCCCCCGGACAAGTTGCCCCGGTACTCAATTTGCCGGCACATATCTACACAAATTTCCGCATAATGTTTAGCCAATCCAATATCCCCCTTCTCTAAACAAATCATTCCCAGAGTCAAATTGATACCACTCAGCGGATAAGCATTACCCTGAACGCCCTCCTCTGCCAACGCCCGCAAAGCACACTGTTCGGCCAACTCCAGATCGTTCTGGGCTAAATAGACTTCTGCTAAATTGCCCAAAGTCGTACCCACACCCCACATAAAACCTGCCGCTCGATACGCTTCTTCCGCTTTTTCTAAATTCGCAACCACATTTTCCAAGTCACCGAGCGGGTAATAGGCAATTCCCACATAAAGCAACGCATGACCATAAGCGTAATGGGGTGGGCATGACGCCAAAATAGCGACTGATTTTTGAGCATATGCCAATGCCTTGTCATACTCTCCTATCCGAAAGGAAAAAGGGCTAATTGCGCCCACAACTTCACCATACGCTGTTCGTGCCTCATCATCGGTAAATGGCAGGTCTTTTAGGGCATTGAAGGCTTGTTGTGCCAACTCAATGGCTTCACCATACATTCCTTGCGTATCAAAAATAATGAGTATGCAATTCCACATGCGAGAAAAGATTTGCCATTGGCGTTGCAGAACCCCCCAACGCCAAGTACGTCGAATATTGTCAATTTCTAGTAACAACGTGGCAAGAGCCTCTGTTTGTTTATTGCCATACATATCTACTTCTTGGTCTTTGACAAAATGGCTGAAGTATTCGGCATGTTTTTGGCGGGTATGTTGGAAATCGTCAGGATATTGGGTCAATTTTTCAGCAACAAATTGGCGCACCAATTCGTGCAGGTCGAATCGTTCGGGGCTGTTTTTTTGAATGAGAGATTTGTGCAGTAGTTGTAAAAGGATGGTAGGGGAAATGCCGGCAACTTCCCGTGCCGCCTCCACTGTAAACCCACCCCGAAACACCGACAACCGTCGAAACATCCCCTGTTCCTCTGCTGTGAGCAACTGCCACGAATGTTCAAACACCGCTTGTACACTACGATGTCTATTGGCTAAATCAGCAGTGTTTGTTTGCAAAAAGGAAAGCGTTTTTTCTATTTCAGCCACAATTTGCTGGCAACTATAAATAGAAACCCAACTTGCCGCCAACTGCAACGCCAAAGGGACGCCTGCCACCAGTCGACAAATTTTACCCACAAAATGTCGTTCTTTTTTTGCTTCAAATTGTGTCTGAATACGGTTGGCAGTTTGCACAAATAATTGGACAGCATCGGCGGCATCCCAATTGGCATCATGCGTCGAATTGGGCAGGGTCATGCCCCCAATTTCAACCACCCATTCCCCACTTTGCTTCACCCGCTCGCGCGAGGTAATTAACAGTTTCAAGTCGGGGGCAGAGGCGAGTAACTGGGTCAAAACGTTCCCCAACGATACCAAATGCTCAAAATTGTCGAGAATGAGCAACAGTTCTCGTTCGCGTAGGTAATCGAGCAATTGAGTGAACGGTTTTTCTTGTCCAGAAAAGGTGAAAGGCAGAGTTTCGGCAATGGTTGTTAATAGCAAATTGATGGCAATCTCTGGGTCTATATCGTTTATGTCTAAACCCGCCAAGGGGACAAACCAAACCCCGTTAATATATTGTGAGATTACGCTTTTTCCCACCTTCTGTCCGATGCGGGTTTTGCCGCTCCCCCCCCATCCCACCAATGTCAACATCCGACAATGTGGGTTGTTTAATTGCTGTTGAATTTGATTTAATTCTGCTTGCCGTCCAATAAAAGGGGTAGTTTGAGCAGGGAGATTGTGCCGAGGGGACAAGGAACGGGCAAACATGGGGGCTGGGGCGAGAGAGGGAATTTTTTCTCCGGCTTTTATTTGCTTGAAAAGGGTGATCGTTTGAGGTTCTGGTTTAATGCCGAGTTTTTCTTGCAAAATTTGCCGGCATTTTTCATATTGTCCCAATGCCAAACTACGTTGATCAGCTAAGGCATAGAGTTGCATCAAATCCCGATGGGTATTTTCTCGCAGGGGGTCAAGGTCGAGCAGTTTTTGGGCATGGGGAATGCCGGCAACTCCTTCCCCCCGTCGCAAATAGCCAGTCACCAATGCCTGCCAACCAGTTATCGCCATTTGGCTCAATCGCTCCTGTTTAAACAATCCCCACTCTTCAAATTCATTTGCTCCTCGAATGTAATACCCTTGCAAAAAATCTCCATGATACAATGCCAAACTCTTTTCAAGTTGTGCCAATTTATGGCGGGTCAATGGCTCGTCCCCCAGCAATTCCCCTATTTTGGTGGTAAAAGCATCCACATCTACCCAAATCGGTAGACTCCAATCCAGCCCCACCTGTTGCCGGTCTGCCAGTAAAAAATCTGCCCCCACATTTTTGCGGATGTTGGACAGCATGACGCTTAGGTTGGCCAACGCCCGTTCTTGTGGCATCTCTGCCCACAGCAACCCCACCAACGACTCCCGTTTATGGACACGGCGGGTCACAGCAAGGTAAATCAGTAACGCTTCCGCTTTTCGGGATTGCCATTTGGTAATAGGCGATTGTCCAGCTTCGACTCTTACCCCGCCTAGTGTGTGAATCGAAAGTTGTTGGTTCATGCCTTTCTTAACGCGGTAAAGTTTCCAAACAGATTTTTAGGATAACGCTCCTCGCGGCAAGCCACAAAGCGCCGTCTTTCGTAAGGAATTTTTTTAACGCCTTTATCTCCGTAGCAAGCCATGGGGTATTCGGCAAGCGGAATAAATCGCAAAAACATTATAGCAAAAAATGGACTCTTTAGGATTATCCATTTTTTTCTAAAGAGTTGCTAAAGGGTAGCTTGTTAAACTGTGGCACATAAGTTGAGGACGAAAAAAAATGAGGACTAAAATCAACTATCAAGCATTTTTATTAAGGATTTGGCGGGATCACGAGTCGGCTCCATGGCGAGCATCGCTGGATAACCCGCAATTTGGCAAACGACAAAATTTTGCTTCGCTGACGGATTTGATGAGGTTTTTGCATCAATCAACCAGTGAAAATGAGCAGGATAGTTTGCCGAACAATCGCGCTTCCTCACATTAAGTTGTTGTTTATGCCGGCATTCGCCAAGCCATTACAACATGGCGCTATCGAACCAATCCCAAAAAGCCGGTTTTTTTATCGAATTTTTTCAGTAACAAACACACAAGGAGATTTATCATGACGATTACACGGATTCACAAGGGCATTGCCCAATTACTCGGTTTATTGGTTTTTGTACAAATGTTTCTTGCCGGCATTTGGCACGCTGGCGTCGTTGTTGGTCCCGAAGCACACGTCTTTACCGGGCTAGCAATGTTGATTTTGTCGCTTGTTAACCTCATTTTGGCAGGCGTGGAGCGGTTGCCTAAACGGGTAGTGGGTATGACCGCTCTCTTTTTTGTACTAATGTTGTTGCAACCGATTTTGATGGAGTTCCGTCGTAATGGCATGCCGTTTTTGTCCGCCTTTCACACCCTAAATGCCGCAATATTGGGGGTAACCTCCAGTATTGTAATCAAGGTTGCGGGTGAGCCAGCAGTAGAGGAAATGCCGGCAATGGCGTTGGCGGGGGATTAATCTCATCCTTCAATTTCAACCAACTAAGAGGGCGAGACAGAGGTCAGACACAGAGCAAAAGTTAGCCCGCTTGTCCCGCCCCTACCTACCAATCATTTTTCGGAGAAGAAAATGCAAGCAACAACAACGACTCAACAACAAAACAGTTTCCTATTTGGATGGCTACTGTTTGGGGCAACGGCTTTGCTGGTAGCGTTAATCGGCACGCTGGCGCTAGCGAAAATGCCGGCATCCATCGCCTCAACCAATGCCCGCACTATCACCTTAACCACCGGGACTATGAGCTTTGACCAAAAGGAAATCCGCGTCAAATTGGGCGAGACCATTACCATCAACATGAACAATGATTCTTTTGTGCCACACAGTTTTGATGTGGATGAGTTTGACGTTCATGCAGGTTTAGGGATGCAAGGCACAAATTCAGTGACCTTTACCGCCCATCGGGTGGGGGAGTACAAATTTTATTGTGGCGTATCAGGGCATGAAAATGCTGGCATGATCGGCACACTTATCGTCGAAAAATAAGGAGGAAATCATGAAACGTGTTTTGAAAACTATCGGCATTATTTTAGGCTTTCTTATCTTATTGGTACTGGTAGTTGCCGGCATTGGCATCCTATTAGGACGCAACCGCACCACCCGCAGTTACGATATTCCCGTCGCCAGCATCACCATCCCCACCGATGAATCAGCTAGCGCCCGAGGCGAACATTTGGCAGAGGCAATAATTGGCTGTAGCGGCTGCCACGGAGCAGGGTTAGGCGGCGACCCAACATTCATTGATGATCCTGCACTCGGCAAACTTCCTGCACCGAATCTAACCAGTGGCGCTGCCGGCATTGGGGCAACTTATAGCGACGAAGATTGGGTGCGGGCGATTCGGCACGGCGTCGCTCCAGATGGCACGCCATTGATAGCGATGCCGGCACAACACCTCAACCATCTCAGTGAAGCAGATTTGGCGGCGCTCATCGCCTACGTTAAGCAACTGCCGCCCATTGACAGCGCCGAAACAGAAGAGGCATTAACTCCCCTTGCCTATTTGCTCATCACTGCCGGACAACTAGATAGTTTGTTGCCCGTCGAATCGCTCGACCATGAGACCCCGTTTACCAACCCGCCAGCAGAAGCTGCAAATGCCGAATATGGGGAATATTTAATGAATATCTCCGTTTGTCAGGATTGTCATGGCGAAGATTTGCACGGAGGTCAAGCGGGACCTAACGAACCCATTGCCCCCGATATTACGCAAAGTGGCAACCTGCAACTCTGGTCAGAAGCAGATTTCATCACCCTGATGCGAACTGGCGTCACCCCAGATGGCGAACAAGTAATTGATTTTATGCCTTGGCGGGCTTATGCAAATATGAACGACATAGAACTTCAAGCGATGTGGGCATATTTACAAACGAAATAGATATTTCAGTTTTCCGTAAAATTAGTAAAACTTAGGCTAAAAAAGCGGCAAATCATCCCCGTGAAAGCCTAATTGCTTCGTAGCCAGGCGGCAAATGTGCCGTGACTGAAGCCTTCAAAGTTGGCTTGAAATCGGCAGACCAACATTTTTAAATACCTTAACAAACGCCCGTTGTGGGTCCTGACCATACTCCTTTCGCCAGCGGCTGAGGCTGCTACGGCTAATCTCAACACTGACCGCGATATCATCTAGCGTCTGTTCCGTTTGCTACAACAAGCGTACTGTCTCGATTTTGAATGCCCTTGTAAATACCTTTGTCATTTGTTCCTTCGTTGCGAACATCGTACCTGTTCATTGTGTCCATTGTTTCGGGGGACTTCCAAGACAGGGTTGTTTTTTAGTTTGGCTAAAATGCCGGCATCTTCCTGCAGGAGGGGGTTCATTGAAAAATAGCCTACCAACCTTTCCCTACCTTGCTACTACAAACAAATATCCCGCTAGGTCGCAATTCCCATATTGAAGCCCTACCTCCCCTAGTATAATTTTTTGGATGACACTTGAATCAGGTCGTTCCGTTGGACCCTACACCATAAAGAAAAAGATCGGCAAAGGGGGAATGGGAGAAGTTTACACCGCCTTTCAGCACAGTACCGGGCGTACTGTCGCTCTTAAAATGTTAAATACCCGGCTAAATCCAGACGATGATAGCTATCAACGGTTTCAGCGGGAAGTGGCAATTATCGCCCAATTAGAGCACCCACACATATTGCCCGTATACGATTTCGGCGAGGTAGATGGCTCACCCTATGTGGTGATGCGCTATATGCGGGGAGGCGCATTCGCCGATCATTTAGATACCCTGTCGCTTAAAGAGCGAATGGATATCTTGACGCAAATCGGCGGGGCATTAGACGCTGCCCATAATTGGCAAATCATTCATCGAGATTTGAAGCCGGGCAATATTTTGCTCGATGAAGCTGGCCACGGTTATTTAGCCGATTTCGGCTTGGCAAAAACGATGTCAGGGTCAAAAAGTCTTACCGCCACAGGCGGCATTGTAGGAACGCCGGCATATATGTCTCCTGAACAGGCGCGCGGCGATGAATTAGACGCCAGCGCAGATATTTACGCGCTTGGCATTATGGTCTACCAATTGATTTGCGGCGAACATCCCTTTCAAGCCAACTCGCCGATCGATTATCTAAGCAAACATCTCATCGAAGCTGCTCCCTCTATTCGGGATAAGCTGCCATTTTTGCCGATAACAATCGATAAGTTGCTGCTGGCGGCGATGGCGAAAGAAAAAGAGGCGCGACCTCGTAAAGCGTCACATCTTATTGTCCCTATTCAGAAAACAATAGCCGAATTGCCGGCATCTGAACTGGCGACCATAAACGCAACTGCTCTAAATGTCAGCGCTCCCACCCCACATCCGAAAACGATTTTAGCCCAAACGCGGGCGGCAGCTCCTTCTGCCCCTCCAAAACAAGCCAAAAGCTATAATGGCATAATTTGGCGAGCGGCGCTGGCGCTGTTCGCTTTGTTAGGCATCGGTTGGGGGGTGGCGAACCTACCGGCATTCGACGCCATCAACGATTCCCGCTTGGCAACCTACTCCGTTGGCGACTCGCCACGCGCCGCTGTGGCACTCAATGACGCCATTTGGGTGGTTAATGGCTTCGACAACAGCGTAAGCCGCCTGACCCGCAGCGATTGCGCCGCCGCAGAAAACGAATGTCCGCGGCAAATTAGCGGGTATGCCACCCTCGAATTGCCTTCCGACCTGTTGGCAGAGAACGGACACCTGTGGCTTGCCAGTTCATTAGACCAAAGCATGGCAAAAATAGACCCCACAACAGGGGAAATAATTGAAAAGAGCCCCCTTCCATTCCCCCCCAGCCATCTAGCGGCAGACGGCGCTGCCTTGTGGTCGCTGCATAGCTACAGCAATGCCGTCACCCAAATCGATTTAGAAAGTGGGGCTCAAAAAACGATCGATGTGGGCGATTTTCCCGCCGGAATCATAGCGGCGGAAGGCGCCCTATACATCTCCCATTTGACAGGCGCTGAGATTTGGCGGCTAGACCGGAAAACCGGCGACATTCTAAAAAAATATCCGTTGCCATCCGGTGGAGGCGCCATGGCTTGGCATCAAAACAGCTTGTGGGCAGCGTTGCCAGAGGCAAATTTAGTAGCCAGTATCGATCCCGATTCAGGCGAATTATTGCGCCAAACTGATGTACAAGGCTCTCCGGTTGCGCTGTTGGCAGAGGGGGGCTGGCTATGGGTTGCCATCGAAGAAAACAACTCTGTTATCGCTATTGGAGCGGAGGGGGAGATCGTACAAACCCATTCTCTTCCAGACCCGCCATCAGCCCTCGCCTGGGAATCGTGCGGGGAAAATTGCGCTAATCTGTGGATCGTTAGCAACAGAGCGGATTCAATTACGCGGCTGCCAATCATGCCATGAGCGATATGCCGGCAATTCCAGGGTACGAAAATTTCAGCAAAGTGGCAGAGGGAGGCATGGGGGTCATCTATCGGGCTGAACAAATTAAACCAAAACGACGGGTGGCGATAAAATTTTTGCCGGCAAACAAAGTATCCCCCATCAGCTTAGCCCGGTTTCGGCACGAAACCCAGCTCGCCGCCCAACTTGAACATCCCCATATCGTGCCAATTTATGATTACGGCGAAATTGACGGGACGCCATATCTGGTCAGCCGTTTCTTAGGGGGCGGCAGTTTGGCAGATCGGTTGGCAGAGAGCGGGTCGCTCTTCCCTGGTGAGTTGATAAAGTGGATGGAGGAGGTAGCCAGCGCATTAGACCACGTGCATAAACGCGGCATTGTTCACCATGATGTTAAGCCCAGCAATATTTTGTTAGACAGAGCGGGAAGCGCTTACTTAACGGATTTTGGCATTACGGGCGATTTTGAAGGGGTTGCGCCCGCTTATGTGACCTCGGGCGAAAATATTCCGCCTGGCAGCGCCCCCTATATGTCGCCAGAACAGGCAAAAGGGGAATTAACCTCGCCTGCCAGCGATGTGTATGGCTTGGCTGCCACAGCATTCGAACTAATGACGGGCGAATATCCGTACAATGCCAAGACGCCGCTGGGCATCATCATGCGCCACATTCACGATCCCATCCCAGACCCGTCAGAAATTAAGCCAAACATTCCCCCTTCTATCGTTAATATCGTGCAATGGGGGCTGGCGAAATTGCCGGCAGACCGACCAGCAACGCCGACTGAATTTGTGAAGATGTTCAGGCAAGCGGTCGAAAAGCCCAATGCGTTGATCAATCCCGATATTCAATCCCCATTGGCTCCCTCAAAACGCTCCGTTCAACTGTTCAGAGGGTTGTTTTTGCTAGGCGCATTTGGAACATTGGCGATCTTCGCTTTTGTTCGCCAAAATTTGCAAAATAATGATGCCGCTGAAATCGCTGCCACTGAAACCTCTCCGCCAATTACGCTGGCTCTGCCCCCAACATCTGAGCCTTCGCCGCCGACGCCAGTGGGACTGCTACTGTTTGATGATTTTAACGAAGATACCGGTGGAATCGCCGCCAGGGATGGGGCGGACGGCTCTATTAGCTACACGAATAACGGATTATTGATGATATCAAAAGAGCCGAATGCAGAATGGTACGCTCCTGCCGGCAAACTCGATGTTCAGGATGTTCACCTTATCACGAATGGGGCGATGGCAGCCGATAAAGGAGTAGGCGAAGCAGGGTTAATTTGTCGATGGCAGGATGCCGGCAATTTCACCGCATTTGCCGTCAACCTGGTTGAAAATCAATATACCATTTGGCAAATTCGTCAGGGGGAGTTTACGCCGCTGCAACCATGGCGGGCAATTGAGGGCGCAGACCTAAGCGGCGCGGAACGATCGATCAAGCTGGAAGCGATTTGCGATCAAAGCCAACTCCAACTTAAGATCAATGGAGCCCTCCAGCCGCCAGTATCCGATCCCAATCCTCACTCGGGGGATGTCGGTCTACTGGTTGGATTGTTTGAAGGGGAGCAGTTTGGGGCGCTGTTCTATCAATTGACCGCGCGCCAGCCATAATGTTATACTGGGCAATCCAAGCGACAACTAATTTTACGAGCCCAACTTTATAAATCAAATTGATGAAACAACAGCTTATCTCCGCTTTCTATAGCCGGTTTAATGAGATGCCGGCATTTATCGTCCGCGCCCCTGGACGCATCAACCTGATGGGCGAACATACCGACTACAATGAAGGTTTTGTGCTGCCCATGGCGATTGACAAAGCGCTTTGGATCGCCTTTCGACCCCGTTACGACCGACAACTCATACTCCATGCCTTAGATTTGGGCGAAACGGGCGCATTCCGCCTCGATCAATTTGATAAAGGAGCTGGGTGGCTGGAATATGTGAAAGGAATGGTATGGGCGTTCGCCTCCGAAGCGTACCAACTTTTAGGTTGGGAAGGGGTTATTGTAAGCGATATTCCAATTGGGGCGGGATTGTCATCCTCCGCCGCTTTGCTGTTAGGGGTCGCCCGCACTTTCTCTGCCATTTCTCGGTGGGCATGGCAACCAGCCCGAATGGCGGCGTTGGCTCAGAAAGCGGAAAATGAATGGGTTGGGGTCAATTGCGGCATCATGGATCAATTAATTTGCGCTGCCGGACAAGCGGGCAATGCTTTGTTGATCGATTGCCGCTCCAATCAGTTCGCGCCCGTGCCGTTGCCGGCGCCTGCCGCTATACTCATCCTAGACACCGGCGTTCGGCGCGCGTTAGTAGGCAGCGCCTACAATGATAGGCAACGGCATTGCCAAACTGCCGCCGACATTTTTGCCGCCCCAGCCTTGCGAGATGTGACCATGGCGCAATTTCAGGTGCGCCAAGCGGAGCTAGACGAGACGATCCGACGCCGCGCCCGCCACGTCATCACTGAAAACGAGCGGGTAATTCAGGCGTCGCAAGCGATGCGCCAAAACGATGTTCACAAAATTGGCGCCTTAATGAGCGCCAGCCATGCCAGCTTGCGGGACGATTTTGAAGTTAGCGGCGAAGCATTAGACGCTGTTGTCGCTATCGCCAACCGGCAATCTGGCTGCTTGGGAGCGAGAATGACCGGGGCAGGCTTTGGCGGATGCGCCATCGCTCTGGTAGATACCCAAAGAGCAGACCAGATCGGGGAGGAAATTGCCCAGCAATACCGCCGTCAAACAGGGTTGGAAGCGGCTATTTACCGTTGCCAGCCATCAGATGGCGTACAATTGATCGAGGTGAAATAGGAGAAAATGTTATGGCAAAAGTAGAACTCAATGCCTCCGCCCCAGATTTCACTTTACAAGATTTTGAGGGAAATCCTTTCACGCTTTCGGGCTTAAAGGGGGCAAAAAATGTCTTTCTGGTCTTTAACCGGGGCTTTATGTGACCCTATTGCCGAGGGCATATGGCGCAGTTGCGTCATCAATATGAACAGTTTGTTGAAAAAGATGCAGAAGTGGTGGTGGTTGGACCAGAGAAAGCAACAGCGTTTGCCAGCTATTGGGCGGAAAACGAACTGCCATTTGTGGGATTGCCCAATCCCGACCATAGCGTCTTAAAGCTATTTGGGCAACAGATAAAGATCTTTAAATTCGGGCGAATGCCGGCACAAACGATGATCGACAAAAATGGCATCGTCCGCTACATTCATTATGGCAATTCGATGTCTGACATTCCCGCCAACCAGGAGATGCTGGCTTTGTTAGACGAAATGAACAAAGATGCCCCTTAATTCACCCCTCTGGCTTAACGGGAATCTCCCGATCAGGGCATGGCTCAATATTGTCAGGGTCGGGCAAATCGATAGCGATTGCTCTGGGATCCACCCGATTGTTAAATTGTGATATTTCCACATCCTCATGAATCAATCCCGCATACAAGATTTGCGGATTTCGGCTGCCCAGCGCGCCAGTTAGCCTTATGCCCCCTTCAATCACTGCCCTAGCGCCCGGCATCAGATACAGATGCCCGTCGATCTCCTCTAAATCTTCAAAATCGCCCACTGCCCACCGATATGGATAGTTGCGCAACTCATCTTCGTAGCCGATTGCCACCCGCCACGCCCCCGACTCGGTAAACCAACCCAATGTGTTGAAGTTCCAATCTGAATCGTAGACCGTTTTAGGCGGTGGACCTGTGGTTCGGATAGGGGCTTCTCCATAATTTTCCAGCGTCAGGGTAAAAAACAATGTGTCGCACAACTGCCACGAGCTGGCGCTGAACGCCACTTGGTCGCCAACAGAGGGCACCATAATATCGGCGCGAGGCACGCCGCCAAATTTTATCTCCAAAGTATCAGAAACGACCACTTTCTGCCCAATCGCATCCTGGGCAAAGCCATAAACAGGATAAACGCCATCTGGCGGCGGCGTTTCGCCATTGTCTACGCCTCCTTCATAGTCAAAATAATGTCTGCCGGGGGCGTTTGGCTCAACCTGGCGCGGCAATTCGCTAATGGGAACTTCGATACCATTTGGCTGCAGCAAATAAACGCGGCTGTCCGCCTCTTTCATCAACTGAAATTGAATCTCTACCCGATCAGAAATGCCATCTCGGTTGGGGGTGAATGTTTGCGGGAAAATTTGGTAGCCTCGCAGTTCCGGCAAGGCTGTATCGGCTTCGGCAATTGTCAAATCGCCGCTGGATTGCTCCATGACGCCAGCGTGATCGGTCGCTTCAATCGTCCAGCGGTAGTCGCCATCTTGCAATACCCTGGCAACGATTTGCCCCTCGACCAGATCGTCTGGCAAACGATATCCGTCTACGATGCCGCTAAAAAATAGTTCGTAATCGCCAATGCCTCGATCTTTGTCGCGGCGGAAATAGTGGCGCTTGCCGGCATCATCTTCAAAGTAGATCGATACGACCGCATTTCGAGAGATTTCGTAACTGATTACCAAAGCGTCGCCATCGCCATCCGCATTGGGGGTGATGCGTTGAGCGCTAAATTGCACATTTCGTAACAATGTGCCGTCTCCCCGCTCCAATCGCCAGCCAGCCCCAATTGCCAGCAAGACTAAAATAAAGGCAATCAAGGCGACAGCAAGGGGAAATTTAAGGCGATCGATCATGCCGGCAACTGTAGCAAAACGGCTTTTATCGGGCGAAAACGATTAACATACGGTTGATAAACGATTTTCCCACTCGCTTACATTCGCATTACTATCAGGAGAAATGCAGCGACTGTCCCACACATCAACAAAGCGCCCGCCGCACCTAAGGCGAACGCCAACCCTTTATTCTCATGATCTTGCAAATAGACGCCTAAGCCAGCCGCTAATATCAACGCCCCAATTACCCCCCCGCATAGGATAAATATCGAAAAGCTCATAGCCATGCCATCACCCTCTAGTCCAACGGTATTTGCCAGCTTCCACTTCTTCAATGCGCCCAATGCCGGCAGGGGCAAAGTGATACCCCGTTGTTAACCATCCATGTTGCGCGCATTGTTCGATCAAGCGGCGGCGCGTTTCAACCACCAGCGATCTATCCATATCATATTCCGCCACCCAGTTGGGTTGTTCGATATGAAGCGGGTGCAAAATGGCGTCGCCCAGAAAACAAAATTCTTCGCCCTCCGATTTAATCAACAACGCCAAATGCCCCGGCGAATGACCAGGGGTGGGCATAGCGAAAATGCCAGGGCGGATTGTTTCGCCATCTTCCGTCGCTAATTCCAATTTGGAGGCGATAGGGGGCAGATATTTTCGCGCGGCTGCCGTCCTGCCCTCTGGCAGCGCCGCTAACTGCGCCTCATCCGTCCAAAACTCCCATTCAGCGTGCCACATCACATAACTGGCATTGGGAAAAGCCAATTCGCCGTCATCATTTAATAGCCCAATGATATGGTCAGGATGGGCGTGGGTGATAATGAGGGTATTGATAGCTTCTGGCGATATATTTAGCGCCGCCAGATGTTCCAGCAACTTCCCCGTTTCGGGAAACGCCTTGCCCATGCCGGCATCGACCAAGATATTTTCTTCGCCTGTTTCAATCAACAAACAACCGAATATGTTGTATAGTCCGCCGTCGCTGTCGTGATCTTTTAGAGCGGCTTCCAACTCATCAGTTGGGGCATTGCTAAAGAGAATGCCGGCGTCCGTTCTGCGCCCCGCATCAGGCAGAATATGGCATTTAAAAGCGCCAATTTGAAAATGAAATGTCGTCATCTATCTTCCTCCAATTTAGAGCGGTATATTGCCATGTTTTTTGGGCGGGTTGTTGTCTCGTTTATTTTGCAGCATATGCAAAGCGTTGATCAGCCGGGGGCGGGTTTGGCTTGGTTCGATCACATCATCCACATAACCGCGCCGCGCCGCCTGATATGGGTTAGCAAATCGTTCCCGATATTCAGCCACCAGCTCCGCTTTTTTAGCGGCAGGATCATCCGCTTCCGCCAACTCCTGACGAAAGATGATATTGACCGCGCCGTCTGGACCCATCACTGCAATTTCTGCCGAGGGCCAGGCTAAATTGAGGTCGGCGCGGATATGTTTGGAGTTCATGACGCAATAGGCGCCGCCATACGCTTTGCGGGTGACGACGGTGATTTTTGGCACGGTCGCTTCGCAAAAAGCGTACAATAATTTTGCCCCATGCCGAATGATGCCGCCAAACTCCTGGTCTGTGCCTGGCAAAAAGCCGGGCACGTCTTCAAAAACGATTAGGGGAATGTTAAAACTATCACAAAAGCGGACGAATCGAGCCGCCTTTTCGCTGGCGTTGATGTCCAACGCGCCAGCCAAAACCATTGGTTGATTGGCGACAATGCCTACCGCATAACCGCCCAGACGGGCAAACCCAATAACGATATTGCCGGCATATTCCGGTTGGATTTCAAAAAAAACGCCATCATCCATAATCAGTTGGATCGCTTCTTTGATGTCATATGGTTTGTTGGGGTTTGCCGGGACAAGCGCGTCCAGGGCCGCCTCTGTCCGCAATGAATCATCATTTGTCGCTTTAAAGGGCGGATCTTCCATATTGTTAGATGGCAGGTAGCTCAACAATGTCCGCATCTGATGCAAGCAATCCGCTTCAGAATTGGTCGCCAAATGCGCCACCCCGCTTTTTTCTGAATGGGCAATCGCCCCACCCAACTCTTCAAATGTCACATCTTCGCCTGTTACTGTTTTCACCACATCTGGACCTGTGATAAACATATAACTGCTGTTTTTAACCATAAATATGAAGTCGGTCAATGCCGGAGAGTAAACCGCTCCGCCCGCGCATGGACCCATAATGGCGCTTATTTGGGGCACTACGCCAGACGCCAATGTGTTTCGCAAAAAGATGTCGGCATAACCGCCCAAACTCACCACTCCCTCTTGAATACGCGCTCCGCCGGAGTCGTTTAAGCCGAGGAGCGGCGCCCCATTTTGCATTGCCATATCCATGATTTTGCACACTTTTTCGGCATGCACTTGGCTCAGGCTGCCGCCAAATACAGTAAAATCCTGGCTAAAAATATACACTAACCTCCCCTCAATTGTCCCCCAGCCGGTGACCACACTATCGCCCACATATTTTTTCTCTTGCATGCCAAAGTTATATTCGCGGTGTTCTACAAAGGCGTCGATCTCCCGGAAAGAGCCCCTATCCAGCAACAGGTTAATTCGTTCGCGAGCGGTCATTTTGCCGGCATTGTGTTGCCGGGCAACCCGCGCTTTGCCCCCCCCTTCTTGTGATTCAAGTCGAATTTGATGCAACTTTTCAAATCGATTACCGCTCATAACTTTTTCCTAATTTTCTCCGAAAGTCCGCCACTCAATTGGCGAACGGCGTAGGATAACATAGGCGAGAAAAACGCCGGCAAGGTAAATGAGCCCCCACACGATCCAGCCCTGCCGGGCGGCGGGATTGACGCTCAGGGCTGCCACGCTAAACAGTTGAAATAGAGCGTATCCAGTTAACAAACCAGGCAAAATCGTTCTCGCCAGAGTGAAACGCCCCCATAACAGCGTTGCCGCCCCAACAAAAGCGACCGCCCACATGCCGGCAACCCATCGCAAAAAAAGAATCGACGCGCCAACATCATACTTATTTAGCGCATAAGCCGCTTTCCCCAAGCCAACGAACCGCCATAAATTAAATAGCCCCACGGCTAACAAGAGCCAGATCAACAGCTTTTGGGCAAATGGGATTCGTCGCCTGAGATCGGGGAACATAGATGAAATTATACGGGAAATTATGGATCGGGGTAGCGGCAATTACGGCGCGGCGTCTATGTCGTCCTGGGTAGATAGCGCTCCCAGAAGCCACCAAAAAAGCCCCCCGCTCTTTGAACCCAATGCCAGGGCGTCGCCCAATCCAAATATGTGCAACGCCACCAACGCCCCGATAATGCCCAGATAGATCCCCTTTTGATGAGGACAGGCAATTGCCCGCTGCCAAGCGACGATGCCGGCAACAGTCAACAATGCCAAATAGGCGATCAACCCAGGCAGCCCCACATCAACTCCGGTTTGCAAGTAGATGTTGTGGGCATGGGCGATATCGATCGTTTGGGAGGTGGTTATGGGGTACAAATCTTTACTGGCTATCCGAAATATACCCAAACCCATTCCCGTTATTGGGAAATCCCCGATAGCAACCGCCGCCCATCGCCACAATTCGCGCCGAATTTGTAAACTACTGAATTCGCCCAGTGGGGTCACAGTGGCCGGCTCAGCCAAAAGCGCCGGCAAATATCGAACCATCAACCCTGCCAATCCAAATCCCAAAAAAAGCGCCGCGAATAAAAGCCACAGAGCCCATCTACGCCGATTCTCCCCAGGGGGCATTCCCTTGAGCCACAAAAACGCCACCACGAAGATGCCGGCAATGCCGCCTGCCCAACCCGCTCTCGATTGGGTAAAAGCCAGCAATATTGATAGACAAGCCACCCCCAAAATGCGCCCAAAGCGTTGCCGCCGACGTTTTGCGCCAAATGCCAGCGACGCCACCAGCGGCAAATATATCAGCAATGTGCCTGCCAATTGGTTGGGGTGCACACTCTTGAGAAAAGCAGGGCGCCATCGGGGCAAAAATGGCGTCAAAGGCGAAAATGCCGGCATCTTCGCCTGCCAATCTGTCGTTGCCGCTCCTACGCTGATAACTACCGCGCCCAGCAAAAAAAAGAGCCGCCACATCCCAGGTTGGCTGCTATAGATCGCCACAAATCGCCATATCGTTAACCCCAAAATCAATCCCGTGGCTTTGGGCAAGGTCACTCCCGGATAGGGCGAAACGAAAATGCCGACGCCGATCATGACGGAAAATATCAAGAGCGGTACATTAAAGGGGGTTTTAGGGGTCTGTTTGATCCCTCGCAGCCAAATAAACGCCGTCAGACACAAGGCGAAAATCGTTCCCAACTGGGTAACGGCAGGGAACAACAGAAATGGAGCCGTTACCCCCAAATAGATGCCGTCCCGCCCCCCTGTCGGCATTCGTTGCCCGCTCAATCCAACGCCCTTAACGCCGCGTCCCGAAACCACGCCTCTCCTTCCCCAAACAACATTATTGGCGAAACGCATACCGATGCAGCCTTATCTGCCGCTGCAAATTCAGCCTCCCAAAAATCCCAATCTGCCTCGCCATGTTGGGGCAGCACAGTAGCAAACCCTTCCGCCGCCACCGGTTGCCATGTGGTATGAGACGGGGCATCAACCCGAATCCAGGCAGAAAAACGATAATTAACCCCTGGCGACAAGATCAAACATTGACTCAAATCGGCAATAGCTGACGAATTTGCCCCCAGGCGCAAGTAGGCGCACCGACTGCCATTACAATTTTGCAGATCGTAGCTGGCGCTTCTATCTCCCTGCCACCCATAAAAATCAAAATGGAAGGCGGGGTCTAGCAGCAAATTGCCGGCATTTTGCGCCACAAATCTTTGACACATAGAATGCCCCTCTAGTTGGTGACAGGCGAAGCCAATAAAGAGCCAATCTTCTAAACTGTACGGCTCGATTTCGCCCGCCATTTCATACCAGATCAACGCCTCAGCCGCCGTGGGTTGGCTTTTGCCATGATCAAATAGCTCGCCGCCGCTGACCCCGCTTCGCTGCCAAGCTAGCGCCGCCGCACGATAGTCGCCAGCAAATGCATTGACATGGGCGTTCAGGCGAATTTTTGCCTCGCCTGCCGGCATTTTCGCCCATGCCGATGGCTGATTTTTTAATAATGATTGAGCCGCCGCCTGATTTTGTGAAAGATCTGCTGGCTGAATGAAGTGGCTCAACCACAGAGCGCCGGCATTGATTTTAGTTCCCCGCCAAACCGCCTCCCCGCCCCTGATAAAAATCGCCGCAAAACAAATGGCGACCACAGCCGTCTGCCATCTACGCATCCCCTCAAACCTGCAATCGCGGATTTCCAATAATCCCCAAAGCTTTCAACGTATTATCTTTTTGGCTGTCTGCAATGAGTCCGTTGTCGGTTAAACTGGTCAATAGAGCAGTCAGCGTCAAGGCGGCATGCACTGGTCGCCCCTCTTGCGCCAAAGTGGCCACCCTGGGCTGCTGACGGTCGATCAATACCACCGTATCGACCACACGTAACCCCGCTTCTTCCAGCCGGGTCATCGCGCTAAGAACGCTCTTGCCCGAAGTGATCAAATCTTCTACCAACGCTACCCGCTGCCCAGCTTGCCACACCCCCTCAATCCCTTTGCCTGTCCCATAACTTTTTAGCTCTTTGCGCGGGTAAATCAAAGGGATATCCAACTCTAAGCTGATGGCGGTTCCAATCGGCAATGCGGAATATGGAACCGCCGCCAATAGATCGAATTGGAGTCCCGACAGAATGCCGGCATACGCTTTGGCGACTTCTTTCATCGTTCCAGGAAAAGAGGCTAACAGGCGCAAATCGATGTAAATGGGCGATGCTTGCTCGCTATTGAGCTGAAACTCCCCAAATTGGATCGCCCCGATCTCAAACAACCTTTTTGCTAACTCCTCTTGTTCTTTCTGTTTCATAGCGTCAGATCATGACACAAACGCCCGTTCAGGACAACCTTGCCACATTCACATTACCCACCGGAAAACATCCCCTGCAACTCCCCTAATTTATAATCTGTCCATACGATGGCGCCGGCGAACAGCGCTTCGCCAATGTTGCTTAACGCCAAAATCGACGCCCCTGCCCCGGCTAAGATAAACATTAAAACAGAGCCGACAAAAAGAACAGCCCATTTACTTTTGCGCCAGATAAATACCCCAACCACGATCATAACGAGGATGGTGATGATAGAAGGGATTGGCGGGCCTTCTACATTTTCGTTGACATAACGCAGCGTGCCGGCATCCGTTTTTGGCACAAGCGATAAGTTAACTATATCGCTATAGACTCCTACCAAAATCAACGCCATAGTCAAAATGCCAAAAGCGGCAAACGCCCACCGGCTTTGCGCCCATCCGATCCCCAGCCGTTGGGCGGTAGCCACGGCAAACATTATCAACATCGGGGTAAACAACGCATGTAAAATAAAACGACCGCTGTTCAACGATCGCAGCAGCGACCCTTCCCCTACAAAGCGCCCCATGCTAATGATTACATTGTCATAAAACAAGCCAAAGATAACCAATGCCGCCATCCCAGTGTAAATTGAGCGTTCCCGCAAAAAGAGGCGCAGCCCTAATAGGACAAATAATAAATGGATTATGGACAAAAATAAAAAGAGGGTATTGAGCACGCTAACGCTCCAAATTTGCCGGCAAATCCAGCGTTTGCCAAATTTGCCAACAGTGAGTTAGATAGTGGGCAAAATCATCGGGAGGTTGGACAAAAAGCGGCTTGCCGCCCTGCAATGCAAGCCGTTTTAGCTCCCGTTTTCGGGCGTCGATTAGTGAGCGCATCAAATGAACAGTCGTTTCCCCGCCAAACTTATGGGGGCTGGCTGCTATCCTATCTTCCAACACAGCCAAATCATGGTCGTCTCCCAAAAGATCAGACAACGCTTTAAGTTTTTCCACCCGGGCGTTAATTCTAGGTTGGCAAGTCTGCTCTAAAAATTCGAGTTGATAATAATGATATTTCACATATTTTCGCCATTCGTGAAACGCTTCATCCGGGTCATTGTCCAGAGAAAGGCGCTGAGCGAATTTTCGGGCGCGATTATAAGTTCGCCTAGCTCCTTTTGCTATTGGGGCAAAATCATTTTTTGGCATGGATAATGTTGGAATGCGGACTTTACTCTTGGCTACTTGGGTTACGATTGGGGCGAATTTACCTTGATCAACCTGGTCACGCTGCCGCAATTGTTGGTATTGGGCGTCTAATTGGGCGTGGATGAGTTGGTAGATTGCTGCCGGCATTTCTTCGCCGTAAAAATCGCGCAACTTATCCATTGTCATCAACAAAACAGCGCTGTCTCGCGCTTCCGCCAACCGAAGCGCCGCCTCTCTCAATTGCGCCTCTTCCAGCTTGACCAACTCCTTTCCAGCCGCAAAGCGAATCAGACGCAGCAATGCCCTAAGCCGCTTAAACTGTTTGCGGCTTTCATGCACTGCTGTGTCTCGATCGAACGTCCCATCCGTCAAATGGCGTTCGATATCTTCAATTACCTCCACCGCTATACGATGTATGCCAGTTTCTATCCCTTCGTCTACTGCCAAATAATATGCCATATGGTTTAACTTTGTTTCTCTTTGTTCATCTTTGCCGCCAACCGAGCCAGCCGGTGGCGTAATGCCTGCCGTTCCAACTCATTTTGCGCCAATGGCAGCGCTTGCTGGCTCCATTTATGAGCGGTGGAATATGCTCTTTTTCGCCATTCGAAATGTTTCGCCAATTCTACATGGGGCGTCACGTCATCCAACGTTGTCACTGCCCATTGCTGCCAAATCAACGCCGCTTCGTCACCCCTTTCTGACCTTTTTAATAAATAGCCCAACTCTCGCAGCAGCAGTTGAAATTCATCCAAAGTCGGCTCGCCGTCTAACGCTAGGCGAAAGCTTTGTTCGGCGGCAGAAACCTCTCCCATCTTTAAACGCCATCGCCCCAAACTGATTAAATCCAAAGCATAATCGGAGGCGCCTGGCTGAGAGATTTGCCGCAACAGGGCATGTCCCACAGCCGCCATCGACAACAAATCGATCTCATTATGGTAAAAGACCCTCGACAACTGTCGTCCATCTCCAGAGCGCAAATAATCATAATAGATTTGGGGAATGAGCCAGCCAGGGACGTCGCTTTGGCTGCGATGGAATCCCAATAAATTGCTTTCTAGCGAACTCAGCGAACACGACCCCAACCGTTTGCGCCACAGCCGCCTTGCCGGCATCAGCAAATCCCAATTCGGCATATCGCTCAGCTCTACCGTGGGAGAATCGATGCGGTTGAAGAGATAACGACGCTCTAACAGCGGCATATCAAATAACCGACCATTAAAGGTGATTACCCCCGCTTTGCCGGCAAGCGTCTGGCTCAAATCTACCAACATTGCCGGCTCCTGATCCAAATCGTCCAGAAAATATTGGCGGATTACAAAAGCGTCGTCATCATAAAACGCCACGCCCACCATAAACGCCAACGCATTCGCCCCCCACAAACCGGTCGTCTCCGTATCTAGAAATAGGCAATCCCGAAAGCTCGTCCCCGGCGGGAATGCCGGCATGTCAAACCCAATCTCATCTGGCTGCCAAGCCAATAACCCATCTAATGGCAACCCGGCATGCACATAGTTGATAGGGAACAATTTCTCCAGAATCAGGCAACTGCCTAACTCATTTTCGACGGTAGTCAGTCCCGGCAGAAGTTGGGATAACGGGGCTGGCGCTGTTAGCGAATCATCAAAACGGTCAAAATCGTCTAGATCCTGAGAAGCGGGCTTTGGTTCAGGAATCGATTTGAGATGACGCGCCCCCTTTTTCGCCCCCATACGCGACAAACGAGCTTTTAATTTACCGTCCATGCCTGAATTGTAAGGCGGCTGCCGCCAACCAGCAACGATTCGCCTTTCTAGCCCCATATCAGTATAGTTTCACCATGGATTTATTGGTCGTCATTTCGCTCATATTCGCTTTTATCCTGTTTGCTAACTGGGTGGAAAAACGGGATTCTCCTCCCCTATATGCCACCTTTCAGTTTGTGATGGCGCTGTTTAATTTGCCGGCGCTTCTGATTGGCGCCGCTTTCTTATTGGCGCCGGCATCAACTTGGCAAAAGCTAGAACCGCTACAACAGCTCGATTTGGATTGGAACAATGCCGGCATTTGGCTGTTGATGATGGGTATGTGGGGATTACTGGTTGCGTTGCCTCCATTTCGCGCCCTAATCGCTCAAATCACCCCTACCAATGCAAAGAATGCCGTCCATGCCGCCGCTCTGATGCTGGCAGGCTATTTGGTTGGCAACACTTTTCTCACATTGGGACAAGGCGGATTAGAAGAGTTGGTTGACTCAGCAATATCGGTGTCGATATGGCAAATCATCGGGCAACAAATGTTGTTTGCCCTCGCTGGATTGTTGGGGGTGGGCTGGCTCATTCGCCGCCACCGAAAAGAGATTTTCCACCGGCTTGGTTTAGAGCGTCCCACTCTCAATCAACTGCTGGTCGCTGCCGGCATCACCGGCTTTCTGGTCGTGGTTCAAATTATGGCAGGCGCTGCCGCATTTCTATTAGAGCCTGACCAGTTTAACGATATTTCCAATTTGAACGACGTTTTGCTGGGGGAAATCGACAGTCCGATTGAAGCGATTTTGCTGGCAGCCGCCACCGGTTTGGGAGAAGAAATATTATTTCGAGGGGCGTTGCAACCCGTACTGGGATTGCCTTTGACTACCATTCTCTTTACTTTAGCCCATATTCAATACGGTTTTTCCCTCATCACCTTATTCCTGCTTTTTTTAGCCACGGTTTTATGTCTGGTTCGAAAATACAGCAACACCACCACCGCCATTTTGATCCACGCCAGTTACAACTTTACATTGCTCATCATGGCGATCTTAGCCACCCAATTGCAACATCTGCTGCCAGAATATATTCGGTAATAGTTGCCGCCCCCATCCCGCTTTGTTAAAATCCGTCGTCTCGGGGCATAGCGCAGCTTGGTAGCGCGCTTCAATGGGGTTGAAGAGGTCGTGGGTTCGAATCCCGCTGCCCCGACTCAAAAAACGCCGCGAATGGGTGCGGCGTTTTTTCTTACTTACTTTATGAACTCCTTGCGAAATTATCTAACTATTGCCGCTTTTCTCATCGGGCTGATAGTAAGCGGGATTGCCCTAGGGGCTAATGCGCTGGGCTTTAACTTAACGCCTGGCTTTGGCATAGCCCAAATGGCGCAACTCCTCGTTGGATTAAGCTTTCTCACATTTGCTGGATACAACCATATTCACAGCCGTCGCCGCAGAAACGCGCCGCGATCGTTGCAAGCGGATATCGGCATTCGGCTGGGGCTGACGGGATTGGTTTTTTGCTTTGTTGCCGGCATGTCCGATCTGATAGGCATCGGCACCCATGTTCAACCCCGCTTTGAACGTCCTTTTGTAGGTCCGTTACAAATTGGCGGCATCTTGTTAGGCATCCTATTAATCGGAGCTGGTTTGGCTCTCTATCACACCAGCCGTGGCTCGCGCCTAGCCTCGTCTCTCAAATTTCTAATTGAAGAAGAAACGATTGAGGAACAACCAGTTCAGGCGATGGAACCTTGATCAGCCGCTTCTAAAATATAGGGGCGACCATATCTAAGCCGATTAAGAAGAGCATTAACGCCAACAACAAAATCATGCCGGCATGGTGCAGTTGAGCCTCCCGTTTTGCCGGCAACGGTTTGCCCCGCACCCCTTCTAACAAAGCCAAAAAGATACGACCCCCGTCCAATGCCGGCAATGGCAGTAACTGCGTTAACCCCAACCCGGCGCTAATTACTCCCATTGTCAACAAGAAGGGAAACCAACTGCCAGTAGAAATCGAAAATGCTGTCGCTTTGCCAGCTAGATCGCCGATTCCAATAATGCTCATAGGGCGGGCTTGCTCTGGGGTCATTTCGCCTTGCGCCAGCATTTTAGGGGCGCTGGCAGTCATCTTTACCATGATTTCCAAATACCGTTTCGCTTCCCCTGCCGCTTCGCTGAGCGTGCGGCGCAAATAAGGGCTGGTTGGCAATTGGTCAAAGGAAATGCCCACCACGCCTCCATCTATCGCTTCAGAAATGGGCAATGGCGTCAAAGGCAAGGCAATGACCTCGCCATTCCGCCGCACTTTTAATTTCAGCGAATTTCCGTCGGCGTAGCGAGTCTGGGCAGAAAAGAGAGCCGGGCTGTCGATTCTGACGCCGTTGATAGAGAGTAAAATATCTCCAGGTTGTATCCCCGCCATCATTCCAGGCATATTTGGTTTGACTTCCGTTACCTCTGTCGCCCGCGGACCTAACATAAACGCCGCTATCAAAATAAAGAAGGCGGTAACGAAATTGGCCAGCGCCCCGCTGACCAATACGAAAATTCTGGTTACCCAATGAGAAGCTGCCAACCCGCCCGCCACCTCGGGGTTATTTTCGCCGCTAACCCGGACAAAACCGCCTAATGGAATCCAATTAAATGAAAATAGCGTGCCGCGCCAGCTAAACAGCTTCGCCGCTCGCGGAGGCAGCCCTACTCCAAACTCTTCTACATGAATGCCGGCAATTTTAGCGGCGATAAAATGTCCAAATTCATGTATCACTACAATGGGAGTGATTATCAACAAAAAAGCGGCGACTATCCAAATCATATTTCATCCAGGCTCTACAAAACTTAGATTGAGAATGGGTTGGATTATAAACGCCGCCCTGCCCCCTTGTCTGTATTCTGCTTTTCAAGGATAAAGTTATTGGCGAATTTTTAACTCAGCGGCTTCTTCTGCCTCTCAAACAGAGGCGCGTAAATTCGTTGCGTGCATCAATCTTTGTCCAATCGCTCGGCAAATGATGCCCCCGTTTTCGCCCGTACCTCTTCCAGGCTGGCGCCAGCCATCAATTCTACCAACGTCAAACGCCCTTTGATAAATTTAAATACAGCCAAATCGGTAATTATCGTATCCACAGCATTGAGGGCGGTAATCGGATAGCTGCATGCCGGCACGATTTTCGGCGTTCCATCCCGGCTGTTATGGGTCATCGTAATGATCAACCGTTTGGCTCCCGAGGCTAAATCCATCGCCCCGCCTACGCCTAACACAGGTCTGCCTGGGGCTGCCCAATTGGCTAAATTAGCCGCCTCGTCCACTTGTAGACCGCCCATCACTGCCACATCAAGATGCCCGCCCCGTATCAGGGCAAAGGAATCTGCGCTGTCAAAATAGCTACTGCCGGGCAAAGCTGTCACTGGCATTTTGCTGGCGTTAACTGGATACTCAAGCGCCCCTCCCTCTTCCGGGGCAGGACCCACTCCCAGCATTCCATTTTCACTATGCATGATAATGCCATCTTCTGGAGCGATTAAATCTCCTATCAACGTGGGAATGCCTACGCCTAAATTGACCACATCCCCCGCTTGCAACTCTGCCAACGCCCGGCGGGCGATATTCATACGACTTTCGCTAACTTTTTTCCCCCCCCCTTTTATCGACGCCGACGAACCCAAATCTTCTAATGTGGTATGGGCTTGCGTCAAATAATCTATGAAGTTGCCAGGGGTATGAATTTGATTGGGATCGAGGCTGCCCACCGGCTCCAAATGCTCTACCTCGGCAACAACGACATCTGCCGCCATTGCCATCGCTTTGTTGAAGTTTTGCTCGGTCAACCGGTAGATGAGATTGCCGGCACGGTCGCCCCGCCAAGCGCGAATAAAAGCGACATTTCCGCGTATTGCCGGCACAAACAGATATGATTTGCCATCGATTTCTCGAATATCCCCCCCCTCAGCGATCGTCGTGCCAACAGCCGTTGGCGTGTAAAAGCCGCCGATGCCAGCGCCGCCTGCTCGTAACGCCTCTGCCAACGATCCTTGTGGGATAAGTTGAAACTCTATGTCGCCATTTTGGGCTGCCGCCACCGCTTCAGGGTTGCTGGTAAAAAATGAACCTATCGCCTTTTTGAGCTGCCCGTTCCGCAGCAACCGTCCGCCGCCCAATCCAGGCTCGCCCACGTTGTTGGCTACAAAAGTCAAATCTTTCACTTCTGTTTCCGCTAGAGCGTGCAACAGATGAACGGGATTGCCCGTCATGCCAAAACCGCCGCCTAACAAAATGTCGCCATCATTTACCAAAGCTGCCGCTTCTGGGGCGGAAATCACCGGGACTTTTTGCATGCGCTATCTCCAAAAAAGGATATCGGATTATCAGACACAATTCTAAGATTGTAATCATAGAGTCCGTCAGGCGCTAGCTTTCACCTCGTTTTGAATGCCGACCAGAGCGTTGCGCCGTTGGTCAAAGCCGCCGGCAAATCCTTCGATGTTCCCGTTAGCGTCATAATCGATAGTTAAACCATGGGCTAAGCCAATGCCGGCATTGGGACGAACAACCTCATGCCCCCTCGCCGCTAAATCCTCCGCCACCTTATTTGAGACGCCCGGCTCGACATACACTGCATTTGGCTCTACAAAGCTGATGCGCGGGGCGTCTATCGCCGCTTGCATCGACATGCCAAAATCCACCAAATTGATGACGATTTGGGGGATGGTTTGGGCGATAGTATGTCCGCCAGGCGTACCTAATGCCGCCCACGGTTTGCCATCTTTCATTAATATCGTCGGCATGTCGCCAGACAACTTGTGCCTGCCGGCATGAGCGTCCATCGGGTTGCCTTTTGGTTCAAAGGTACAATATTGTAATGAGTTGTTCAACCAAATGCCTGTGCCTGCCGGCATAATGCGGCTGCCAAACAACTGCCCAATCGTCTGGGTAGCCGAAACCACGTTTCCCTGCTTATCAGCGACGACAAAATGGGTGGTATTTTGGCTCGATTCGCCCGGCGGAAATGGGGGTTGAAACTGGGTAGCTTGCGTCGGCGAAATGCCGGCAAAATGGGATGCCAACAGCTCTTCAGACAACAACATCTTTAGCGGTGGCGGCTCAAATTCGGGACTGCCGGCATATTTTAAGCGGCAGAAAAACGCATATTTGCTAACCTCGGCATAATGATGCAAATAGTCAGGGGAATTGTGTTCCCAATCATCTTGTGGGCGCTGACTCATCAAGCCCAACCGAATCAAGCCGGGGAACGATGTGGCGGGCGGCGAAGCGGTATAAACATCCACGTCTCGGTAAGTGATATGAATCGGGGCAATCCACTCCGCCTCATTTTCGGCTAAATCCCGCGCCGCCAAAAAGCCGCCCGCTTTTTGCACTGCCTTGACGATCTTTTTGCCCAACTTCCCGACGTACAGCGCAGCAGCGCCGTCGGCGGCGATGTGGGCAAGCGAATCCGCCAACTGAGGTTGAACCAGCCAATCTCCTTCCTCAAGAGGTTGCCCGTTTCGCCCAAAAATCGATTTTGCCTCCGCCGAAAAATCGGTAAAAGTTGCGTGAATCGCACGCGCCAAGCCGACATCGATCTGGAAACCACGCTGCGCCCAGGCGATGGCGGGCTGCAACGTTGCCGCCCAAGACAAAGCGCCACGCTCTGCCATCGCCCGCCAGGCGTTCAGGTTACCCGGCGTTGAAACCGCTTTTGCCCCACGCCGGTTGGCGCGGTAATTTGGCGTTGGCGCCCGGAAATCGTCGCTATTTGCCCCGTATGGGATGCGCCCGCTGGCGTTGAGAAATTGGAGTTGTTGGGAGGCGGCATCATAAATCAAAATCGTACCGTAACCGCCGATGCCAGACATCATTGGTTCGACCACATTGAGGGCGGCTGCCACCGCCACAGCGGCATCGTAGGCGTTGCCGCCAGCCTCTAACATGCGCCATCCCGCTTCTACGGCAAGGGGATGCGCGGCGCAAATCATGCCGGCATTGGAAGGGCGTTTATTTCCTCCCACAGTTCCTCCGCTTGATCTAACAACGTTTCAAATTGGGCTAACTCTTTGGTTCGCGTCAGCCGTTCTAAATAGGGGTCGACTTGGGGCATGCCGGCAAAATATCGCTTGATATGTTTACGAAACCGGAACAAGCCGTGTGGCAAGCCGTGATATTGGATCATCGCTTCTAAATGCGCCCGTATCGTCTGGAAAAACTCGCCTGGTTTAAGGTCAGATCGTCGTTTATGGGCAAACAGCCAGGGGTTGCCAATAGCCTGACGGCCAATCATCACCCCATCGCAGCCCGTGTGCGCCAGCATGGCATCGATATCCTCCGGCGTTTTAATATCTCCATTGCCCAACACAGGGATCGACAGTGCCGCTTTTAACTCGCCGATAGCCCGCCAATTTGCTTTGCCGGCATATTTTTGCTCTTTGGTGCGCGGATGAATCGCCACCAACGCCGCCCCATTTTCTTCTAAAATGCGCCCCACTTCCAAATAATTTTGATTATCGTTCCAACCTAATCTGATTTTGCCGGTAACGGGAACGGAAAGATGTTGGGTCAGCAGTTGAAAGGCGCGGGCGATGAGGGCTGGATGGCGCATCATCCCTACCCCTGCCCCACGTCCGCTGACTTGCCGAGTGGAACAGCCCATGTTGATGTCGATGATCTCCGTTCCCCAATCTTGAATGCGAAGCGCCGCTTCTAAGATTTTGCCCGAATCGTTGCCAAAAATCTGCATTGTGCGTGGATATTCGCCTTCGGAAAATTTCAGCAAATCCCAAAAACGATTGGGCTTTTTGCTGAGTAACATCTCCACCGCTACAAATTCAGTATATTGCATGGCAGAGCCAAATTGCCGGCATATCCGGCGAAAAGGCACATCGGAAAAGCCCGCCATCGGGGCTAAAATCGTATCCCCATACACCGGAATATCACGCACATAAAAGGTCGGCTGCCGCCCATCAATCCCCGTTATTTGTTGAACAGGTCCCAAGGCAAACTCCGCTAATCGCGCCCAGACGCTTCCCATCCGTTGCGGGGCGGGGTGCGAACCGGAATGCGATCTTGTTCTACCGCTTGGCGATAGACATCGATCAACATTCCATATTCCTGTTGACGGCGACCTGCTTCGGCGGCTTTTTGTTTGGCGCGATATGCTTCCAACTTTTGAAAGATGTCGCTCTTTATCCGATTGGGATTAGATACATTCTCAAAGACGAGATTGGATTGCGCCCCAGCAGTTTCGATTTGAACGCTGCCGAAATTAAACAAGACAGCGAAGAGACCTGGCTTATCAGAGGAGACATTTTGGATGTTGCCCAATTCTGCCTGTACCCGGCTCTCTCGAAAGCCGATGGGCATCCGATCGATGTCTAAAACATAGCGATTGGTCAATTGGTAAGTATCGTTGCGCCAATCTAAGAATTGCCACAGAAACCAGCCAAAGTTAGTGACAAACAGGATCGCAATCAAAACCCGCACATAGTTGTTGGTAAAAAAGTAACCAGCCGTCAACAGTAACAGCAATCCTAATGCCGGCACGATCGTTTGATACAACAACACAAGTAGATGCTTGCGATAGGTGATGATGCCCGCCTTTTCGATGCGATAACCGAATAGTTGTCTAAGCCAATTGAAAAAATCGGCGTTCGGAGCGGAATCGAACAATAGCTCCTCGTCGGGCACCATTTCATATTCCTCTGGAATTTTGAAATGTTCGTTGATAACCTGGCGCATGGATGATTGAAAGATGCCGGCATCCAATGCTTGCACCTGACGCCGCAATCGGTTTATCGTTTCTTCTACCTCTTGCGGCTCAGAAATATATTCAAAAACGATAAACTGGCTGGCGGAGGCGGTCTTAATTTCGACGATGCCTACATCGAGCAAATTGGTTAACAAATTTGGCTTGCGTTGGGTCACGCTTTGTACCTGGCTGATAGGGGATTCAGTCACCGTGGCGTGGAATCTCCACAAATTAAATTCATAATGGATGATGCGCTTGTCTGTAATCAAAAAATAGTCGTTCCACCAATCCGCCAATTGGAACAACACAAACACAAAAAAGAGCAAGGCGGGAATCAAGGCGAAAATTGTCGCCAATGTTGAGCTAGAATCGACGCTAAGCGAAGGAAAGACAAAGCTGACCAAAAACAACGGCACAAAAATCATCAACAAAGTGGGGAAAAAGATTTTTATCGCCAGCAGCCAACGCGACCGCCTCGCTTTAAATTCGACCAGCTCATCTGTTAGCAAACCGGCGGATTTAAAACCCCGCGCCGACCGGCTGACTGATTGGACGCCGCCCGCCGCCTGCCACGCTTCGGGCGACATGCCGGCAACTAGCTCTTCATCATCCTCTGCCGTAAAAATCGGCTCTAAACGGCTGATAGCGTCGGGATATTCTTCCAAGAATTGGCGGAAGCTCTCCCCACGCAAAATCATTACCCGGCTGTTGCCAATAGCTCTGACGGTTGCCGGATGGGCGTTGGGATGCAGCAACCATCTGTCGTCAAAACTGTCGCCAGACTCATATACAAATCGCGCTACCTCCTGACCTCGTTCATCCAGCATATGGGCTTCAAGTTGCCCACTGGAAACGATGTAAAGTCGGTCTGCGGCATCCCGTTGATAAGCGACAACAGCCCGATCAGGATATTCATATTCGACCGTTCTGAAAGCGAGGGCTTCAATCTCAGCCCGCTCTAGATTTTCGAATATGGAGAGTTCATGCAGAAAGTTTACTTTATCGCTCAAGTGTCCGTCCTCCAGCCAGACGGCATTATAGCGCTTGCTTATTGTTATGTGAATTAATATCCGCTGTTTTCGTCAACAAATTTATCGCCTCACCAGCCAAAATTCGCACGTTTGCCGGCATTTTCCACTGCCGCTCTTGCAAATCCCCCCGGCTAAACCAACGCAATTGAGTCGATTCGCCGTCTGCCGGTCTGACGCCATCTGTTTTGGCAACGCCATAATAGATAAAATCGATATGTTGATGGTGAGGGTTAATTGGTTCCAGCAACAGATGAGCGGGGCGGGGCAATTCGAGGGCGTCATCCTCAAACTTTAGCAGCGGGCTAGGTTGGTAAAGCGCAACTTCGATCCCCGCCTCTTCCACTATTTCTCGCAGGGCGGCTTCTGCCGGCAACTCATCGCGATCGATATGACCGCCGATCGGCAGCCACAACTGTAATGATTTGTGCCAGTGCAACAACGCTTTGTCGCCAAAAACAATAAATGTTGTGGCGGTAAAATGGCGCGTAATCTCCAACCGTTACTCCAACCCGCCTGTCACAAATCGACGCGCTGTTTCCGCCAGCACCGCCGCCCCGAGCGGCAATACCGACTCATCGATATCGAAGATGTTGGTGTGATGATTGCGAACCACATCGTCATCGGTTGCGGCGCCCAGCATAAACATGGCGCCAGCCGCTTTTTGCGCCATATAGGCAAAATCTTCAGCCCCCATCATCGGTTCTCCAGCTTGCACTTGCTCTTCTCCAACTATATCCCTGGCAACTTGTCGCATCCATCCGTTCACTTGGGGGTCGTTAATAAGAGATGGATATCCCTGATGCACTTTAAGCTCATACTCTCCTCCAAGTATCTGAGAAATCGAAAAGGCTCGTTCTAACTCTTTCCATAATTGATGGCGCGTTTCATCGTCAAAGGAGCGAATTGTGCCTTGTATGTAAACCTCTTTAGGGATGACATTGGACGCAGCCCCGCCTCGAATTTCGCCCAAACTGATAACGGAAGAGCGAATGGGGTTGATTTGACGAGACTGAATGGCGTAAATTGCCGGCAATATCGACGACAACATAAAAATTGGGTCAGCCCCTTTGTCTGGGGCAGCGCCATGCCCGCCATCTCCCCGCACCCACGCTTCAAAACCGTCCACCGCAGCCAAACTTTGCCCGTCGTTAAAATAAAATCGTCCAGCCTCCATATTGGATGCCACGTGCAGGGCGATCACATTGTCTACCCCTTCCAATGCCCCATCCTCAATCATCGCCGTAGCCCCGCTAACCCCATTTTCGTCAAACGATTCCTCCGACGGTTGAAACAACAGGCGCACCTTCCCTTGCCATTTGCCTTGCACGTAGCTCTCTTTGAGCAAATGCGCCGCCCCTAACAGCATCGCGGTGTGGGCGTCATGCCCACAGGCGTGCATCACCCCGGCGTTGACCGAAGCGTAGGGTTGCTCCGTTTTCTCTAAAATGGGCAGAGCGTCCATATCAGCCCGAATGGCGATCACTTTGCCATCCCCAGAACCGATCTCCGCTACGACGCCCGTTCGCCCCACTCCGCTCTGGGGCTCGATGCCGATCTCGCGCAAGGTATCCGCCACCAACGCCGCCGTCCGCACTTCCTGAAACCCCAACTCAGGATGCTGGTGGATGTCGCGTCGCAAGCGTATTAATTCGTCTGATAATTTTTTAGCTTTGTCTAACATCTGATTGACTGACAAATTTTAGAAAAGTAAGGAAGGTGTTCCTTTATTTTGAGATAAACTTGTGATTGACAAAAAACACAAACTCAAAAAAAGGAAACACCATGACTAATCATAACACGCTTTTTTACAATATCATGAAGTTCATTCGGGTTTTGCATATCGCATTCCATGACATACGGGTTCTAAAAACGTTTGGTTGGGCTCTGGTGGGGGTGATTGAAAGCAAGAAACCCCATTTTAGCCATTGGCTTTCCTTCCGAAATGGAGAAGCGAAAGCAGCAAGCAAGGAAAGACAATTTTCTCGCTGGTTACATAACGAAAAGATTAAACCGAATGAGATTTACCAACATTTGGTCAAAAAGATGTTGGATGACTGGTGTGGCCAAACGGCATATCTGGCTTTGGATACAACCCAACTATGGAAGCGATTTGTGATTGTGCGATTGGCATTGGTATATTGCGGACGAGCGATTCCACTTGGATGGGTGGTGAAAGCTAGCGGTAGCGCCACCGTCACTGTGGCATGTTATCAGCAGATGTTGGTTCAGGTCGCGTCCCAAATACCCTCATCTACAAAGGTCATCTTGCTAGCTGACCGAGGGTTTGGCCATATTGGCTTGATGAAAGTAGCTGCTCAATTGGGTTGGCGCTTTCGTATTCGTCTCAAAAGTGACACTCTCGTTTATTTATCCAATGGCAAACGTTGTCGAATACGGACGCTAATGCCACCTGTAGGTAAAGGTTGTTTTTATGCTTCTGTTTGGATTACTCAACAAAGATTTGGTCCTTTGCACCTTGCAACTGCCCATGTCATTACGCCAAATGGGACAGAAACATGGGCTATTGTCAGTGATGAACCTGTAGGACGACACACTTTTGATGAATATGCTCTCCGTTTTGGCATCGAAGAGAATTTTTTGGATGATAAATCGGCAGGATTCCAGCTGGAAGATAGTCGCTTAGATGATTCAATGGCAATTTCTCGTCTTTGCCTCATCTTTGCCACAGCAACTGTCTATCTCGTTTCTACTGGAACAGCAGTTATTACCTCTGGATTACGACCTGTTGTGGATACCCATTGGCGACGTGGTTTGAGTTACCTACAAATTGGTTGGCGTTGGTGCAAACATGCCATTGCTAACCAAAAATGGCTGCTTTCTTTCCTGTGGTTACCACCTAATCCTGACCCAGAGCCTGCTATCGCTTCTTGGAAACAATTTTTCAAGCCCATGTATGAACTGCACTCTGTGAAGTGGTTATGATATTGTCAAGGTTCTTAAACATTAATTCTGTCAGTCAATCAGGTCTAACATAGTCAGTTGTCCGAATAAAATTAATTCTTGGTTAGCGAAATATTGTAGTTGGCGGGGTGATAATGAAATTCGCCTACTCGAATAGCGTATATGCCACTTGCCGGCAATGTAAATTCAAATACCTCCTCATCGCCAGCCCCGCCATCATCGATATTATTTTCGTTTAATTTGGCAGCGTCAGGACCATAAAGCTCCATAAAGAGATCGCTTTGGTCGGTGGGCGTCACCCGCATCGTGATGACATCGCCGGCGTCCCCATCGAAATGCCAAAAATGGTCGTTGCTTTCTGCCAACGACGAAGAAGCGGAGTCGTTGTAGCCAATTGTCCCTCTAAAGATAAAGGCATATGCTCCTTGTCCTTGCACGATCATGCTATACGTGCCGGCATCCCCTTCCGCCTCGGTGATCAAAATACGGTATACGCCTGGGTCAGGCATGTTAACCGATTTGACGATCTCAGGCTGACCCAGTTGGGCGTTGTTTTGGGTCAAAATCTCGTCTCCATCCGGCTCTTGCACCGTGATAACCATATTGGTACTGATGGGGGAAGCGACATTAATCGTCAGGACATCGCTCGATTCCACTTCATACAACCACAAATGGATTTGATCTCGTTCAATCGATTCCATCACCAAATCTTGGCTGACGATATTCCCCACATACATCAACCGGGGATCGGGCGTGGGGGTTAGCTCACCACTAATGGTGGAGATTGGCGTTGGGGTCAATGTCTGGGTTGGCGTCGCCGATTCCGCTGGCGTTTGTTGTGGAACGGCAGTGGGAGTAGGGGAACTGTTTATGTCAACTGTTGGGGTCGCGGTGAATTCGCCCATCGGCGTGGCAGTGGCGGTTAATATTTGAGTCGCGGTCGTTTCTACAGCAGGCGATTGGGTTAGGGTTGGAGATGGCGTTACGGTTAACTGGGTCGTAGCCGTTTGGGCGGGTACGGCTGGGGAAGTGGGCGAAGCGAGTTGGGTTGGCGGGATTTGGGTAGCGGTCATTGCTGGAATGGGGGTTAACGACGGAGCTTGGGTCAGCGGAATCGGCGTCTGTGGGCTGGTTGGCGTTGGCAACGGGGGGGAGGTGGGGGTGATCTGGGCGATGCCGGCAGGGGTTAGGGTGGCATTGGTCAATGGGTTGGGGGCTAAAAATTTTGTCACCGCCAAATAGTAAAGCTCGCGCAACATTTCATCTTTGCCGCACCCAACATAGCCGCGCCAAAAACGCCATCTTCCTTCCACTGTAATGGTTAAGCCTGGCGGCGCCAATGCCAAAAAATCGTCGTTATCGCTGCCGGCAAAAATAGCGCCGCCGCCATTTTTGAGCTGCCATTGGGCGGGAGAATATCGCGCCAACCCATCACATACCAAGATCGGTTGCGGTTCAAATTGTCCTGAGACGCGAATCAGCTGACCGGGCGTGGGCGGGGTAGCCAGCAGGTCGGCTATTGAAATTGAAATGGGGTCGCTCCCCGATGCCGGCATAGTCACATCCAGAGCATAGCCGCTAATTGTTTGCAACGCCCTATCATCCCCGCAACCAAGCAAACCCATTAGCAAACTAATGCCTATCGCCAGCCTAATCAGCCAACTACGCATTGACAATCCTCAGGCAAATCACAAAACACGATACCCTATCATACCAATATTTGCCCAACCCGTGTATTTTCCATTGGTAAAAATCCCATTTGCCGTTGATCTACAATTGGGAATTTCACGTTTTTAGGAACGACCCCACTCAAAAGCGCTTTTCAAAATACTGCCTTGCGCTTTCATAGGACCATGCCTTTGTCAATTAACCTGAATGCTTTAAGAAAGACCTAGACTCCGCCTTTTTTGGCGTCTCCTTACTGGGGTAAACGTTTGCGCGAGCCGCAATATGATGTCCAGTCAGGCATTAGACAAATCTTGTTGGCAAGCTGTGCAATCTAGATGGAGCAAAGCGCTTGGTTTACTCAATACAAAAGCCGCTTTCGAATCTGAAAGCGGCTTTTTTCATGAAGGCAAAGGCTTAAACCGCGCTCATCGTCTTAAAATCATAGCGATATGTGGCAACGGTAGGTACGGTCAAACCGGCCATTTGAAACCATGAAATTTGGAGGCGCAAATGGCAAATGGCTCCCCCCTAGATTTTCGCTGGGCTTAATTTTTCATAACTGCCGGCAAATAAAGCGTTTCGCCAATCAGCAAAATTTGATCCGACACGATTAACGACTCATTGCCAGCCCCATCACGGAATTGAGCGTACACCAAGCAAATTTCGCCGTTTTGGCAGGATAGCGTCCACGCTTTCTCCATCGCCAATGCTTCCCAAGTTGCCCCAGCCATCATTGGATCATTCGAGATACGCATTTCCACATTTCCGCTTACCTCATTTAGCTGCCGAGACAACTTATCGGTCAGGTGACCATTGGCGCTTTGCGCCATCCCATCCAAAGGCGTATCAGTAGAACTGATATTCAGCATCACAGCTTTCGAATCCGTTTCCGGCGCGCCATCATTGATCAAAATCCAACCGCTAGGCGCATCTGGGTCAACTTTAGGCACGACCGTTAGCGTGTCGCTGAGTTCACCTACATTTGATCCATCGATACAACGCACTCGAATATAATAGGTCAGCCCATTAATTAAATTGGGAATGAGGGCGTCAACATTGGGTCCAAAAATGTATTGCGTACCCAAAGCGCCTGGGGTTGTAGAAACAAAGACCGCAATTGTTGGACAAGGTTTGCTTACCAAGATCTTGCCATTGAGCGGTCGAACGTCAATATGACCAAGCGGCGGTATCCTATCATCGTTAGGGAACAAAGGATTCCGCCCGCTCAGAACTTCAGAACCATCTGTTTCACCGCCATGGTCAGTGTCTGGCTGACAAGGCAAAGTGCCTATTTGCAGCTCCGCCAAATTAGTCAATCCATCTCCATCCTCATCCAAAAGGGCGTCGTCCATGCCAACAATCAAGCCGCAACGCCGTTCCCAATTGTCTGGCAAATCGTCGTTGTCCAGGTCGCCATCCCATGGCAAACTGCCTTGTGGACCATCTACCCAAAAGCCGCCGTTCCATTCGCGGATAATATCAGCCTCAGGCAACAATGGATCGGGAATAGAAGCTACAATCCGCACATTGTATGAGCCGCCAAAAATAACTTTAGAATAGTTCCAGCCATAAATGCCGTCACCTGCCTCGCCATCTGTGTGTTTGCCATCATCTAACAGCAGTATATTTTCATTTGTGCCATTGGGTTTTTGCACTTGAGCTATAACAAATGCGCCAGGGAGCATCCCATCATTGGTTTTAACTGTCGCCACAATGGGCAGCGTATCGCCAGCCGTAGCTTGCCCACCGCTTAAATTTAAAATGCGTCCTTCTAATTCGATGGTTGAGTTGGCTGAAAAGCTGACGATATGATCCGATTCAAATGCTTGGGCGGCAGCGGTTTGTTCAATCTGATCTCCATTTTCGTCTGTCAAACAGATGATCAATTCATGAAGCACCCGTACATACCAAAAGCCAGATTGGGGATTGGATACGATGAGAACATCATCATATGTCGAATTCCGAACCTGCCAGTTAGCGGGAATGCCAATTATATTGGACACGGGGCTGATTGGAGTCCACGTTCCTTGTTGCCCAGGAACAACTTGTCCATTGCTTAATACAGCCGGGGCAAAATTAATCTCTACTCTACGTTTCCAACCGGCGCAGCCAGGTTGATCAGGCTGGTTACCTGCTACGACGATCCGCAGCGTTTTAGCGCTTTGATCGACCAAAACCCGGCTCTCGCGCCATTGACCGCCCGGCACGTTGCGTTGCGGCACATAGAAAAGGCGAGCCGCATCTTGCGCATCAGTTTCCAGAAAATCATATGCCTCAGCTAGACCAAGGTGTCCTGGCAACCGAATAATTGCCATTGCCTCCTGAATAGCTTGAGGGGCGTTCATAGCGGCGAGGACATTTTTCTCTGTCTCGGCAAAGGCGAAGGGCGAACCAGTATCGGTGGTAGGCACCGGACGATAAATGCCGCCTGTGTCAGCCGCAATTTGAGCCATTTTTGTTTCATCTGCTTCAGGACCAAAAGCAATGGTATTTATTACCACGCCAGAGTCGATCAACTCTTGACGGACGCTATTGTAAAAGGGGTTAATATTCTCCTCGCCATCGCTCAATAAAAAGATATGTTTGGGATTTAGCGAGAAGGGAGCCGCCAACAACTTATTTTTGGCGTCCTGTAATGCCGCGCCGATCGGCGTCCACTCGCGGGCAGTGACCAAGTCAATAGCGTTTTTAGCGGTGTTGATTGTTCCGGGCACAACTACATCAGTACGTGGCAACAACAAGCGCAAATCGAGCGGGCAATTAGGGGCGCAACCTGGCGGATTGTTAAAGGCTGAAAAATCTGTAACCATGAGGCGGTCACCCCCGCGAGCTAAGTCTGCCACGATTTTGCCGGCGCGTTGAGCGTTAAAAAGGCGAGTTCCTTCGCCAATCACATCTTCGGTGGCCATAGAACCGCTGCCATCGAATACTAGACCAATGTCAGAATTACCTGGCGCTACATAAAGCAAGCCGTCAGTCTCAGTGTCGCATAAACTTGAACCAAGACATGCCTTAAAGTCCACAAAAGTAGTTCCCACAGGCTTGGCAGGCGGTAACAAAGTCGCCCAATATTCCTCGCCCACCGCTTGAAAGCTGCCGGCAACTATAGTTACAGGATCGCTTTCCGCCTCAAAAGTAAAGGAGCTGTCAATCAACCCCCGTACAGGCGTTCCATTACTAGTCACGCGCAGACGGGTTAAGAAAACGATTGGGCTAGCTGGTTCGCCAACCAAGGCGAAGTTCGTCTGACGCGGCTCTAAAATCTCCACTTGCGGGCTGACGCAACTGAACGTCACGTCATAATCATATTTGAATTGGAAACTATTTACCGCCGCCACAATGCGATTGTGAACGCCAGCCCCCGCAAAAAGACGGACGTAATCTTCGCCTATAAAGGCTGAACGCGACACTGAAGGGAACGCGCCAGTTTTGGCAGCCATCAAATTGATGCCTAAACGCGCTCCCGCTTCGCCATCTACTTCCACTTGCACATATTGGCAACCTGATCCGGGATTAACCTCAAAATATTGAGCGGCGTAATCATCAGGCGACGCCCCCGCCCAGCTTTTGCTGAGGCTGTTCAGCGGCGCTTGTTGGGTTAATGGCGCGCCACTGTGCACATTTGGATCATCATCTAAATAGACAAGTTCTGGTTGAGAAACAGGATCCGCCCAAGCCAACGCCCAATTGGCGGCAAAGAAGTTGAGGAAGAACTCATCCATACTCCATTTACCGCCGCTTAAGGATGGGATTAGATCTTTCAGCACATCTATCTTATCTTGGTCATCGCACATGGCATAATGGTCATACATGGCGTCAATATGGTGCCACGGGTCGGACGGGTTGCCAACGGTACCCAATTGTTCGATGAGGTATTTAACAAATCGATTGCCATAATTCTTATCATACATGGAAGTTAAGGGATTATAACTGCTTCCCATTTGGTAGTTGGCGTCTATAGCTGGGTCTACGCTATCAGAACCCAAGTCGGCATATCCTTCCGTGAACTCAGCATTGCCGGCAGCGCTGCCGCCATCATAATTAGCCATCAGATCGGCGTAGCAACCAGAATCGTAAGAAAACTGTAGATAATGCTGCGCTTCATGATACACAGTACGCTGACCGCCGCCATTTCGGACCATGGGAGCGTCGATGCCAATGTTACAATTGCCAGAACTCGCCCAATAAGCGATGCCTGACCAACCGACGCCATCTTCCATTTGCACATTGACATTACCGCCGCATCCGGTGTCATAAAGATGATGCCCCGAATCAGTATGATACCTTTGCCAAGCTTCCTCAAACCATTCTGCCACCTGCAACGCTTCGGCGTCGCTGTTGATCCAATGCCGCAGGGTAACGTTGACTCCATCGACGTCTCTATTGGCAGTGACCTCGTTTTTGGTATACCAAACAGTTATCGACTTGGCGGCGCCATTCACGTTGAAATTGCGAACAATGCATTCGTCAAGCGTAATACCATCAATGACAGGCCCGCCAGGGCATGCCGGCTGGTGTAGGGTTGTGGCGTTTGGATCTCGCTTTGGCGCATCGCTTGCCGGCACAATGGCATCATGGACATGAATAGTTCCATCTAAATGAGTGTGGACCGAAGGCGATACTTCCGATTCTATGTGCCCTGTCTGACCTAATTCAACCCCTCCCAAATAATCATTAAAAGCCAGACTATAACTGCTCAAAAATAAAACCAACAACAAAACGCTAATTACTGGCAATAACAATGGCGGTCTTCGAAGTCTGCTGACGCTCATCCTCTCCTCCTCTTTCATTTTAGACGAAAACTCTTAACAGAAATTAGATGATGTCTTACCTCATTGCTCAAAGCAAATGAGGGCCCTTAAGTCAATGACGGAATAAATCATTGCGTATCAACAACTAAAATATCATATAACATCAAAAAAAGATATTCAACCGGAACATATGCTCTATTCTTCTGTTCTTCTGTAGAGCTAATGGCAGTTTAGGCTATACCCAAAAACATTTCTGTTTCATTTGCCCTTATACGTCCCTTACAGTCTATAAGGGCGAACGAAATAATCTCCCTTTAGAAAACAATATCTTGTGGCGCGTCGAAGCGGCGTCTTTTTCTCAAATTCAGTTAGGGAACATAACACTCGGCTAATTTGATTGTCGTTACGGGATTGGAGTGACGATGATCACCCCTTTTTGACGGGTGGGTTGATAGGGCGCGGCTGGCGGGGGCGTTTCATCGACAAAAATGACATTTTCAAAGCCAAGGTTGCCCAAAAATGAGCGGATGCTCTCTTCCGCGTTGGCGTCAGCTTCTGCCAAAATGCCTCTTTCTAAAGCGGCGGCGTGGATTTCAGCCAATCCCGCTTTACGCACTTCGCTCTCCAATTGGGGGTCAACTGAGGCAAACAACCCGGTATCGCGATCCAACACTCTGGATTGCTCTTCATTCAGGGCGTGGTGCAATATCTCGGCGTCGGGCAAATGAACGACAACGGTTTCGGGGTCTTGCACCTGTAAATCATCTTCGCTTAATTGGGTCAGGTCGATGCCGGCAATCACCTCGCCCACTGCTTCAAATATCATGCTTTCGCCCAGCGCGCCAAACAAAATATCGTTGTTTCGTTCCGCCACCATCACCTTTTGCATGGTGTAAGATGCCGTTTCTAGATTTGATAGCTTGTTGATCTCGCGCACGATGGTTAATGGCTCTGGCAAAATTACGGGCGTCGCTTCTCTAGCCAATTGCCGCCACAAATTCCCTATTGGCTGTGCCGCTTCACTGGCGCTAGTTGCCGCCCGGTTGACGGTAAATACCATAAACCCGATGCCGGCAATCCCTGCAATCAAAAACAGCGCCAATAACAGATAAACCAGCCGCTTTAAAAACGATGGTCGTGCGTTATACTCTTTTTCGCTCATTCATACTCCTGTGGCAAAGCGCCATTCACAAAGCGCTCTGCCACTAGAGTATAACGTAAAATTAGGGGGATAAGTTGCGCGCTTGCCGGCAGAACAATCGGGTTACAGCTGGGATATTGGGGCTAGTGTTGGGGCGAGCGATGGGATATTTTCAGTAACAGCGGCAGATTTACCATCAGGCAACGGATGATATTGAGCCTGGGTGACGATAGCCACACGATTGTTTTGCAACAACACCGTGGCAAATCCCTCTCCCGCTCCAAATTTATCATTGACCAGAGAGCCAACGCATCCGGCGTGGTTGCCGGCAATAATCTTCACCAAGCTTTTCATTCTTTACTCCTCATTTTGCCACTGCGTCCGCCAATACGGGACAATGTTTAAATTGCTTAACAGCGCCGATTTTAGCACAATTGTTCTAATCGGGCTAGTTGAACACATACGGTTGAGCCAATTTCGAATCCCGCTCGCTCTAATTCAACGCAGCCAACCATTGTTGCAAAGAAGCCATCGCTTGGTATCGGGCAAAGCAAATATCGATCAGATCAGAAGAGGCGAGGTTGTTCGGTGGGATCGTCTCGGATGATGCGTAAAGTCCATTATGCTTTAGTAAGTCGGCGCGAGGGTGGGCTTTATCATACCCACGCGGGATGTTTTTGTAATGGGAGCCGCCTATTTCATATCCGCCCTCTTTTAGGCGCGCCACAATTTGGGCTAATTTCTGGCCGATTTCATTGTGGTCTACAGCTTCTCGAAATGCTTTTAACTTTTCTTTTGCCAAGCCAAATTGCCCGCCGGCAACATATCCGCCATCTTTTGTAACTCGAAAGTAAAAGCCGGGATGTTGCGTTTTTTTGCCGGCGCCTTCCCAAAATATCATGCTGACATGGGTGTTATACGGGGTTTTATCCGCCGAAAATCGAATGTCGCGGTAAATGCGCATCAGAGAGCCGCTGCCATTCGTTTTGGTGTCATATCGAATCGCCGGCACAATCGTTTGTAACCGCTCTCCCATAGCCACAATAAATGCCTGGGCTGGCTCTTGTAACAACGCGATATATCTTTTTTTGTTGGCATTAAACCATTCTCTCTCGTTGTTTTCAGCCAACTCTGCCAAAAAGTTCAACCCTTCCTGAGAAAAACCTGTAAAGTTCATAATCACTCCTAACTGATTAAAGCGTGACGTTTCGATCGATTGTATCAAGAACGCCGGCAATTATAACAGCAAGCAATCAGCTAAATGGATCATACTATTCTATAGCCGATTCTTTTTGCACTATCTTGCCCAATTCGATTGTTAAACAACCAACAATTTAAATGAGGCGGAGCGCTAAGATAACGATATTGATAGCTGGTTCTCCCATAAAAGACGAAATTAGACACCATGGCTCTTGGCTTGGCGCATCTATTATTGGCGCACTTATTGGCTGATTTTCCGCTGCAAACTATTTCTATATTTGAATTGAAGCAGACGGGCAATGCCGGCATCTTCGTGCATGCCCTTATCCATGCCCTGACAACGGCGCTTCTGATTAAAAATCTCAACAGTGGCATAGGGATGTTGGCTGCCATTCTAGTTATCCATTATTTGATCGACCTCAATCCAAACAGATTTCCCTTCTTCTCGCCTATCAAATCGTTCATCGCCGATCAATTTTTGCACCTTTTCGCCTTGTTTGTCATCGCTTTTTTTGCCAGAAACTTGGCTTGGGAATTGAAATTTCAACAGCTACTGCCTTTTCTCCTGGCTGCTTTTGTGCCGGCGATCTTCATGGGCGTTTTTATTCACAATCAATCAAAGTTGGAGTGTTGGACTGAACCGCCGATATTCGGCGTGAACTACAAATTTTGCTCCTGGAGTTCAGGCATCGTAATAGTCGTGGCATTAATCTTTACGCTAAGTTAAAACCGCTTGTTAGAATGACCCCAATCTGTTACAACATTTGGCATGATAGAAGCAGCTGAGTGGGCGCAAAAACTCGCCCCTTCCTTTTCCCCTCAACAAGCCCACCTGCCGGGCGGCAGTTTATTCATCATGGCTGGTTTGCCGGCATCCGGAAAATCGACGGTAGTAGCTAACTTGCTCCCGCAGATGCCGGCAACTGTCGTCAAAACAGATGAAGTTCGCAAAATGATCTACCCCCAACCGAGCTACCTCATCAATGAAGTTGACTCCGTGTATGCCGTCTGCCATGAACTGATTAAAATCTTGCTGAACCAAAACGAGCGCGTCATCTTTGACGCCGTTAATCCCCTACGAAGCCGCCGAAACGAGTTATATCTCCTGGCATCTGAAACGAACTCGGCGGTCGCCCTGGGCTACCTCTACTGTGATGAGCAAATCATTCAATCGCGTATGAAAAAGCGTTGGAGCGACGCCCAACTTCTTTCTGACAAATCAGACGCCAATTTCGCTGTTTATCACAAATTAAAAAGTGCCTTTGAACCGTTACAACTCCCCCATTTGGCGTTAGATAGCGGTCGGGCTGAGCCCAGCGCAGTCGCCGCTCAAATCGCCGCCTATTGGGAGAAGATCGAGCCGCGCCATGTAAACGAAGCTGGCTGATAATAATTTTGCCTCAAATTTTCTTGGCAAGCGCCCCAAAATCCAACCCTGTCACCGTTTTGCCGGCAATGATTCGTTCTCGAAAAACGGCTAACATTTGCCGCTGCCGCTCATTCAAATTGGCTGTATCCCACTTTAAATGAAGCACAGCATACAGGGTTAGATCGCGCAATCGTAAAAACAGGTCACAATATTCCCACCACTCTGACTGTAGCTTACTTTCCCGTTCGTAGCCGCGCGCCACATGATAAATTAATCTAGCGATAATTTCATCTTGCGCCTGTTCGCTTTCTCCCGTCAAACCCCATGTGGCGTAATAGATGACAATGACGATATCAAACATAAACCAATGCCGGCAACAATCATCGGTGTCAAACAGATAAATGGCGTTATCATGCCAATGGAAATTGCCTCGGTGAACATCGGTGTGGATTATCCCATAAGATTGGGCGTCAGTAGGCAAGGCTCGCATTTGGCTCATCACCTCTCGCCACCGTTGCGCCACCACCGGCTCAGATGCCGGCACAAAAGAGATCCCATCCCGCATATATCGATCTTCATGCCAATGAAATCGAGGGGAAATGCCTGAGGAAGATTCATACGCTTTGGTCAATCTATGCATTTTTCCAATCGTTTGACCCAGCGTAACAAACAACTCTTTATTCCATTCAGGCGGCTCAACCTGACTGCCGGGCGCCATCTCAAATGCCACCCCAAAAAAGCGCTCCTCCCCATCCGCAACCTGTTCAATTAAGTTTCCATGTGCCGAAGGCAGCGCCCGCGCCACTTTCACCCCATTCTCCGCCAAATAGTTGACCCAATCCAATTCAGCGGCAAGCTGCGCATAGCTGCGGTGAGAATTATGGGAGATGCGCAAAATTCGCTTTTTTCCCTGAAACGGAAAAGTGTAAACAAAATTCTCAAAATCCCCCAAAGATTCCAAATCGCGGCGGTTCACCCCAAATTTGGCGGCGAGTTCGCTTTGAATCGCCTCCGTGTATACGTCAACAACGCGCTGTTCCATAGATTACTTCTGTTTTGAGCGTAGAGTTTCCTTATTCTTCGGCTGGCTGCTCCTGAGCGTCATCCTCATTATCCAGCTCTTCTTCCTTGCCAGGCAAAGGGGGCAAGCCAGCCAATTGGCGAAAACGGGGATGATGGCGCAAAGATTCGAAATCAGGGTCGTCTCTAACCCATGCTTTGCGAACCTTGCCATGGCGCAATGCCTCCTCTAAAAGGGATAGCGCCTTTTGCTCATCGCCACAGATCGCTTCCAAGCAGGCGCGATTATACCCAGTTTCGTCCCCCAGCAACTCCCATGCTCTTTTACGATATTGCTCATACGCTTCCGTTTGCCCTAACTTGCGGCACAATCCAGCCAACGCCGCCAACGAAAATCCGTCATTGGGCGCCAGCGTAACCGCTTGTAGATACGCTTCTGCCGCCTCTTTTAACATGCCTAACCGATGGTAAGCGTCTCCCATATTTCCGTAAGCTTGGGCGTATTCCGACTCCAAATTAACCGCTTTTTGGAAAAATTCCACTGCCTCATCATATTTTTGCAGGTTAGCTTTTACCATCCCCATACCGTTGTATGGCAACGCCCAATCGGCTCTTTGCCGGGCAGCATTTTCAAAGTTTCGTAAAGCGTCGTGGGGACGGTTTTCTGAATATACTTTGCCCAGCCAATAAAAAGCGTCGCTGTTTTTTGGCTCCTTTTTTAGGGCGGTTTGCAACGACGAAATCGCTTCTGGCGTGTGCCCCAACTCTTTATAGACAATGCCTATACCGATGTAGGCTTCGACTAAATTGCTATTCTGGCGTAAAGCCCGTCTAAACAACTCCAACGCTTTTTCCAAGTTGCCTACTTCAAAATGAGCATGCCCCATCCCAACCACGATCTTCCCCTCTTGAGGGGCGATTTCCGCGGCGCGTTCGTAAGCGACTAACGCTTCGTCAAAATCGTGGTTTGCTCGATGAATCTCTGCCATGCCAATTAGGGCGTCAACCAAATCGTCATCGATGTTAAGGGCATGGGTAAAAACAGCTGCCGCTTCGGGAAACTTTTTCTGCTTTTGAAAGACGCGCCCCAACCCCAAGTAGCCGTCCGCTAACTGAGCGTCTCTTTCTAAAGCGGAGCGAAACGCTTTTGTCGCCAGCTTATATCGCTTTTGTTGGGCGTAAAGATCGCCAAGGGCTAAATATGGTTGGGGGCGTTCTGGGCGGAAGTTGATCACCTGTTGATAGGCATGGATGGCGTCTTCGCTATGCCCCAGCAAGTAGTAAGCGTCCGCTAAATATAGCGCGGTTTCATAATGGTTGGGATCTAAATTTTGGGCGCGCTGTAATGCCGGCAATGCTGATTGAACCCGCCCGATTTGCAGGTAGATGGCGCCCATGCCGGCATATGCTGCGGCAAGATAGGCGTCATTTTCGATCGCCCGCTGATAGTTCGCTAACGCTTCGTAAGGGCGCTCATAAGAAGCGTAAACTTGCCCGAGTCCATAATAGGCAGGAGCGGAATATTCATCCAACTTCAATGCCCGACGATAGGCGGCTAACGCTTGTTCCATTTGCCCCTGTGCGGCATACACATCACCGATGCCGCTGCGAGCGATGCCCAACTTGGGGTTGATATCGACCGCTTTTTGAAAGGCGGCAAGGGCGTCGTCAAATTGCTCTAGTTTTGTTAGAGCCGCTCCCATGCCGGCAAGCGCCTCTGCCGAATCTCCAAGCGTCTGTTGAGCCCGTCGGAACATCGCCAACGCCTCTTTCCATTGAGAAAGTTGACACAACGCCTCTCCCATAAAACAATATGCTTCCCCATTCTCATCTTCCCAATCAAAGATAGTGTGAAACGATTTCAACGCTTCTGCCGGTTTTCGCTGCCGCAAAAACAGCTTGCCGATTCCCATATGGGCTTCGCTATTCACCGGATCATATCCCAACGCTTCATAATATGTCTTTTTGCCCTCTACCCATTGCCCAGTTTGTACATACGCTTTCGCCAAATGCAACAACGATTTAACGTTTGTTGGATCATGGCGAAGAGCGCGTTGCAACACCGCAGCCGCTTCCTCTGGGCGTCCCTCTTCTAGGTAGATGCGACCTAACCAGCGCAATGATGGCACATTATCGGGATGTTGCGCCAGCGAGCGTTTAAAGGAGCGAGCGGCGGCGTCTCGCCGTCCTAACGCAATATATACTTCGCCCAAACCGCGATACGCTTCCGAATTGTTGTTGGAAGCGTCTAACGCTTGCTGGAAAATCGTCTGCGCCAACTGGGGCTTATCTTCCGCTAGATACAAGTCGCCCAACTGGACATGGGCTTCGATATCAGCTGGATTTAAGGTAATCGCCTTACGATACGCCTCTATCGCTTGCTCCTTGTCGCATTCTGCGCGGCATACGTCTCCCTTGCCTCGGTAAGCGCCAGAATGTTTCGGATTTAAGCGTAACGCCTGATCATACATCGCGCCAGCTTCATTGTTGCGCTCCTGACGCAAATAGGCGTCTCCCAAGGCAACATAGGCTCGCGTGTTGTGCTGATCTAGCTTTAACGCCTCTTGGTAAGCGGCAATCGCTTCACTGTCGTTTCCAGCTAAAGCTTGCAGCCTGCCAAACCCAACATAAACGCTGGGTTCATTTGGATCGCATTCTCGACCGGCGCTAAATGCCATTTGCGCCTCTCGCAAACGACGCCGATTTAAGTGGACATCGCCTGACCCAACATGGGCGGCAGCTAATTTGGGATTTTCGGTTAAGGCGTCATGGTAACTTTTTTCAGCAGCTTCCCAGTTGCCCATCTCCTGATAAGCTTGCCCCAGGGCGACTAGCGCATCTGGGTGGCGGGGGGCGATTTTTGTCGCTTGTTGGTAAGTGACTAACGCTTGCTCTTCTCGTCCGCTGATGAGATACGCTTTGCCCAGCCCGAGCAATGCCGGCAAATTACCGCCATCCTTCTCAATCGCTACCCGAAAAGCGCCAATCGCCGCCTCAAATTGCCCCTGGAAAGAGTAAACGCCGCCCAACCCCACATACGCATCGCTAAAATCTGGGTCTAGCTCAATCCCCCGCTGATACACCGAAACGGCATGTTCTGGTCGCTCCTGAGCGGCATAGAGATCGCCCATCCCTGCCCAAGCCGCCGCCTGTGCCCGGTCTTGCTCCAATGCCCGCCGAATTTGGTTGGTCGCTTTGTCAAATTGCTCAAGCTTAATGTAACATTTTCCCAACCCCAATCGTGCCGGCAAATTCGCCTCGTTCAAATGAAGCGCCCTCTGATATGCTTCGACCGCTGTCTCCCACTCCTGACTCGCCCGTAACACATCTCCTAGCCCAGCAAACGCCTTGTCGCTACGCGAATCTCTCTGTATTGCGGCTAAGTACGACTCTTTGGCATGCCGATATTGACCCCGGCTCAAATAAACTTTTCCGATGCCGACATATGCCGGCGAAAAATGTTCGTTCCTGCCCAACGCCTGGCGAAAAGCCGCCAACGCCTGATCAGGACGCCCCATCTCCAATTGCAGTTCGCCAGCGCTTTGCATCGCCTCCAACCAATTTGGATCAAGCCGCTTCGCCCGGTCAAACGCCTCCAGCGCCTCTTCCCTGTTGCCTAGCCGCTGCTCAATCAAGCCCAATCCATGGAACGCTTCTGCCGATTGCTGCAATGCCAGCACATCCTGATACCGTTTCAACGCCTTCTGATCTTGCCCCATTTCGCGGAATATGTGCGCTAATCCTAGTTTGGCTTCAATCGAGGCGGGCTCAAAGGCGAGGGCTTCATTAAATAAGTCATATGCTGGTCGATATTGACCTAACGCCAATCGGCACCTCCCCAAACCGACAATGGTTGGCACATCATTCGGCTGTTCCATCAACGCCGCTTCATAAAGCTCTGCGCCCTCGTCGTACCGTTTCCATTGCATATATACTTCGCCCAGCAAGGAAAGGGCGCGCGGGGAACTTGGGTTATGGGCTAAAGCCAATCGCAGCTTTTCTTCCGCTTCGGGCAGTTGGCTTTCCGCCAACATCAACTCGGCTAATCCCACCAATGCCGGCAACGATCGGTTGTCGCGCTGAAAGGCGGCATTATAGCTCAGCAACGCCTCTTGCGGCTTGCCATGACGCTGCATCAATCTGCCCAAAGACAAATAGGGTCTGGTCAGGCTGGGATCTGCCACAATCGCCTGATCATACATCGTCCGCGCCTGCGTTTCTTGCTCCAATGCGGCATGAACATCCCCCAACCCACACAAGGCGTTAGAGCAATTGGGGTCGATATTTAACGCTTTGGCATACGCTTTTGCCGCTTTGCCGTACCGTTCTTGTCGATACAGGATTTCGCCAATGCCAACGAAGGGTTGGGGAATGAGCCGGTTGCGATGGAGCGCAGCTAAATACGCTGTTTCCGCTTCGCCCAGCCGATTATGTTTTAGGTGGAGTTCTCCCAATCCCAAATAGGGTTCGGCTGCGTCAGGAACCAATGTGGCGGCAGCGTCATATGCGGCAACCGCCTCTCCTTCACGCCCCATGCCGGCATACCCGCTCGCCAAGCCCATATAAACAAATGGGTTGTTAGGCTCCAACTTCATGCCGACCTGAAATGCCTCGATAGCTGTTTCAAACTTGCCAGCCCGCAACAACGCCTCCCCTAACCCTACATGGGCGTCTGCCGGGGCGTCTGCCCGATCGACCGCCATCTCATACGAAGCGATAGCGTCTTCATATTCCCCCAATTTAAATTGGATTTCCCCCAAAGCGGCAAAAGGAAACTCCTCCACGGGCAAATAATCTTGAGCGGCATGGTAATATTCTAGCGATTGATCAAGTCGTCCTTGCTTACCGTACAACTCCGCCAATCCAAGCGCCGCTTTGCCATCTCGGGGGTGAATGGCGATGGCGCTACGAAAAGCGTTTAAAGCGTCGCTGTCGCGCTCTGCTTGGATCAAAGCAAAACCCAAACCAGTGTATGCTGGCGCATAATCTGGATCTACTTCTACCGCTTTTTGGTAAGAGGCTATGGCTTCCCCATCTAGCTCTAATTTCGTTTTTACTTGCCCGATCCCAATATAAGGGCGCGTATCATTGGGATTTAGCAATGTGGCGCGTTTAAATGATTTTTCGGCGTCTGCCAGTTGATCCAAAGCCAAATGGACATGCCCAATGCCTACCAGCGCATCAGCACTATTGGCGTCTCGGTCGATGGCGTCCTTGTAAGCCGCTAGCGCATTTTTAAAATCCCCTTTGGCAGCGTAAACGTCTCCCATACCGCGATGGGGGGCATCGTAAGCCGGATCGTGCTTGGCGGCGTTTTTATAAGCGTTTATCGCCTCTTCATGTTTACCCTCTTCCAAATAGAGGTCGCCAACGCCTCGGTAAGCGGCTGCATGCTCATCATCTAATTTTAAGGCGGTTTGGTACGCTTCATGCGATTCCTGACGGCGCCCCAGCGCATTGTACAACATCCCCAAATCGACATAAGGAGCGGGTTGGCTGGTGTCTAAGTCGATGGCGTCTTGGTACGCTTTTAACGCTTCTTCATTTTTGCCGGCAATCGATAAAGCCACCCCATATTGGTACCGTCCAGAACGATGATCGGGATGCCAAGCCACCACTTTTTCCAATAGCTGAATCGCCTGTTCGACATTGCCTGCCTCTTTGCGATTGACAGGGCGCAGCAAGCGGCGGGCAACAGTCATATAAGCGTCCGCCAACTGTTGGCGCAATACGCGGCTATCTTGGGGAATGCCGGGTTCCACCTGTTCAAAAAAGGACAAAGCGCTTTCGTATCGTTGCCGGCGGAAAAGCCAATGCCCCCGCCACAGGTGCAATATCGCTTCTCTTTCCGCCTGGTCGTCGCCCGCCATCCAGCCCCGCTCATTTAACTTCTCCAACATCTCTAGCAGGGCGGCTTCGTTGCCGGGCGAGATGATCTCTCTTTGTGCCGGCAGCATCGCATATAACAATCGCTGCCCCCCCTGTGTCAAATTATCTTCCCAATCCGCCGCTACCTGCAGCAAACTGCTCCGCAACTCATGGCTGTAAGCGTATGCTTCCACCAACCGGGGAGCCAGCCACCGCCATCCCTGAGATTCATCCAACCAAAAATAGTAGTTGGTTAAAGCCAACGCGGTCTTGATCCAATATTCATCCTGGCATCGATCTTCCAATAGGGGAAAATCCTGCTCGATCCCATCCAATCGAGCCCGAACCTCATCGACTGCCCGTTGAATTAACGTTCGAATCCGTTCATCTGTCCGCCGCACATCCGACTTCAGAAATTCCCGCATAAAGATGGCTGGATCGTCATGCAGCCGGGCGTGAGAAGCATGCACCGAGGCATAATCTCGTTCTAATCGATTGAGCAACCCCTCCAAATCAAACTCATCAGCATCCTGTGGCTGCAGCATCGCCCGTAATATTTCGACATCCCCATTTGCCAAAGCCAGGGCATAAATAGCCTGCTTGTCTGCTTCGACCACCACATGTTGTAAATAACGGTCTGTCAACCGTTTGACGATATGTCGTCCAGGCGCCCGGTCAGCGGCTCCGCCGGCGATGTCGTTGAGCAATGCCCCCGCTCCCCACATCTCTGCCGCTTCGTGGATCGCTAGCGGAATGCCATGCGTCACCCGGCTGATCGCCTCCACCTCGCGGTAGGTCATGGGGCGATGGGGAACCGTCTCTCGAAAATAAGCCCGAATGTAATCTAACGAAAGCGGGTGCATATCATACGCGAGCAAGCGGCGGGGCGTATCATCAGCGTACCCTTTGAAATATTCTGCGCCAAATTGACGGCTGCGCAGTAGATCATTGCGTCCGCTCAACACCCAAATCACATTGGGTCCCGCTTCTCGAATAACTGACCGCAGCCAAATGTCAACCCGATCGACAATTTCATATGAATCAAGGACGATGATCAATGGCTTACGATTGGCGACTTTTCCTAAACCCTTTGCCAAAGCCTCCGCCAACTGTTCATATGGATTCAGAAAATATTCATAATAATCAGGGGAGACTTGCGCTTTGATGAAGGTTTCGACTTTTGCCCGTAAAATGGCGGCTTGTCGCGCTCCTAGCTGAACGCCAGCGTCTAATAAAATGTTTACCAGATGTTCCCCTTTGTTGCCTATCAGGGGAACCTGCAGCCGGATCAGCTTAGAGATCATGCCGACCCCTAGATTTCTGACCATCTGGACATCTTCATCGTTAGAGTTGCCGGCTTCAATCGCCTGGGCAACCTTTTGCTCCGCTTCGGAACGGGTTTTCAACGTTTTATTGTAGGCGGCGAATTGACGCCCCCATTTGTGGCGGGTAGCCGAAGCGTAAATTACTTTGAATACTGTTTCGGGCGAAATTTGCTCTCTGCCGACTTGCAATCCAGGAAAACGTTTTCTTTCATCTTCCCAGTCGATCCACAAGATTTGGTAGTTGCCGGCATATGGCTCTTCCAACATTGCCATATCCCGAAAACGCTTGGCGAGCGTCGTCTTGCCCATGCCGCCTTCCCCAAAGAGCAACGCAATATATGGCAACGCTTCTCCCTTTGGAGAAGACAAAATTTCATTTAATGCGATTTTAAACTGTTTTTGCTCTTCAATTCGACCCAAAAACAGTTTGCCTTCTACCGTGACGATTTGATCTGGCATAATTCATTCCCATCGATGCTATGTAACATCCGATAAAAAAGTCAATGGAACAAAAATTGCTCAGATGGCGTAAAATTACGCCAACTAAAGTTGTTGTTGAACCTTTTATTTAGTTTTTCGTAAAAAATGGGTTACCAGTGAAGAAAGTTTGCTACTAAACCGATACAGTAGCCCCTAGAAAACTGCACAGGTAGGCCTTAGTTGGATAAGTATACATTCATTGATATTAACTGTCCAATTAAGACCCTCAGTTTTGTTGTACAATTACAACATAAATATATAACAGTTTCGAAAATTGTCAAACAAAATCCTATGGCTCTAGCGCCAAATGATTATGATAAGTCGCCTCATTCAAATCTTTTTTATTGGATCCTGCAGCTTGCTTTTAGCAGGATTGATCTCCTGCAATTTTCGACTATACAAAGCGCCGCCGCCTGCCGGCAAGCTCGCTCCTGAAATCCCAGCCCAACTCCGCTTTTACCGTGACCAACTCGACCAGGGCATGGGCGCCGAAATGCAACAACTTTTCCCGGAAGGGTACTTTTTTAGTTACGCGCTTTATGGACTGAGCTGGGTAAATGTGGGCTTGCATTACCCAGAAAAGAGTCAACAAAGGGAAGAGGCGTTAGCTGAAGCGCGATGGGCAAAACAGTTTCTAGACAGTCCTGCCGGCAAAGCGGCGTTTCCACCTAACCTGACACCGCCAAATGGGATGTTTTACGCCGCTTGGCGTAACTACCTGCTTGCCGGCATTTTGTTGCTGCAACCTTCAAACGAACTAAATCAGGCAGAAGCAACCGCTTTTAAGGGGGAATCTGATACCATAGCCCAGGCGATTGCCGGCAGCTCTACCCCATTTTTGCCATCTTATAATGGGCAAGCTTGGCCCGTCGACACATTGCCGGCAATCCTGTCTCTGCGCGTCCACAGTCGACTCATCGACGATCAGCACGAGCCCATCATTGCCGAATGGTTAGCCGACGCCCAAAATCTACTAGATCCATCCACCCAACTGATTCCCCACCGGACACATTATCAAACGGGAACGATGCAAGATGGTAGCCGAGCCACATCCCAAACCTTAATTTTACGTTTCTTGGCAGAAATAGAGCCAGATTTAGCCCAACGCCATTACGCCCAATTCCGTCAGCGCTATATCGTCACCCGCTTTGGGTTGCCAGGGGCGTTGGAGTTTCCGCCGCCGCGAATTGGGGTTGGCGACATCGACTCAGGACCATTGCTGCAGGGGGTTTCTTTGTCCGCCACTGCCGTCCTTTTAGGAACCGCCCATCTTTTTGGCGATGATGAATTGCGCGCCGCTATTTGGCAGGGCGGAGAAGCGCTGGGAAATGCCGTTGCCATAAACGGCAAACGGCGCTACGCTCTGGGCATAATGCCAATTGGCGACGCCTTCGTTATCTGGTCAAAAACGACGATTCCGTGGTTAACGCAACCAAAGTCGCAGCCATACGACCCGATAATGTCATGGTGGTGGCGATTTCCATTCCATTTTGCTTCGATCCTGGTTGGCGCTGCGCCAGCTCTATTTTTGATTTTTCAAATGCGACGGTGACGTCACAACAATCTAACCTAGTTTTCCCCAGAATAAAGGAGTGTTTCTCAGATGAGCGATTCAGATTTTCGTTTTGAATTTTGGCCCACAGATTATCGCCGCATTAACCAACATTTTGGGGCAAATCCGCCAAATTATGCCCAATTTGGCTTGCCTGGTCATGAAGGGGTAGACATTACGGCGCCAACCGGCAGCAATATTTACGCCGTTGCTCCCGGCACGGTAACGCGAGCGCGAACCAATCCCCTCGGACACAATTACGGCATCCATGTTCGAGTCCAACATAAGGATGGATTTTCAACAACTTATGCCCACTTTGAGCGGGCAATTGTCTCGGTTGGGCAACGGGTGAAAGCAGGCGACATTTTGGGCAAGGCAGACGACACTGGCAACAGCTTTGGTTCCCATTTACACATCACCCTAAAAAGGCATGGGCATAGGTACCGAAATTGGCCTCACAATATCTTCGACCCTACCCCCTATTTGCTGCCTTTATTGGGCTGGCAAATGCCGGCAGGTCCATTTTTGGCAGGTTGGGTATTCAAAGGGGCGGTATGGACACACGACAATTTAGCCCAGGCAAACAGCGGCGGGGTCAATTTGAGGGCTACTCCCAGCATCAATGGCGAACAGTTAGCCCTCGTTCCTGCCGGCACAATCATGGCAATAACCGGCGCATGGCGGGGACAATACATTCCCATCAATGTGCCGCGAGCGGCTATCGGATTGCCCCAACCAGACCCGCCTCCGGCGCCGCCTCCCCCTCCCACTATTTCAACCATCGACGGCTGGGCTTGGCAAACCTATCTAATTCTCAGCGGCGACCAGGCGGTGGTAAAAGAGTATGGCATCAACCTCCGTCAGGCTGCCCGTCGAGAGGCGCAAAATATCGGCGTTGTAGCTGGCAGCAGCACCGTTTCCATCTTAGGGGCGGCGCAAGGAGAATATCTACCCGTTCGAGCCAGGCGGCAAGATTTTGTGGGGGCGGTGGATTTGCCTGATCCGCCGCCGTCGGTTCCGCCTGGCGCGCCGCCAACTCCGCCGCCAGACGCGATATTCGGTTGGGCATGGACGCCTTACCTGGAGATAAATGGGCGGCAAGCGGTAGTGGGACGGTTCGGCATTAATTTGCGATCAGCCCCAACCCAATCGGCAGAAAAGATAGGGTTGGTAAAAGGGAGCGCCACGGTCTCGATTGCCGGCATTTCGGAGGGGGAATATACTCCTATGATAGCCAACAAAAGCGACATTCTCAACTTGGCGTCGCCATTGCCGGCAACACAACAACCGCAGCCATTGCCCATAGATTCGCCGCAACCGCCGCCTCCACCCCAACCGGCTCCAGATTCGACCCCCGGCTGGGCGGCGACGGCTCACATTCAAATATCAAATTCGATGGCAAATGCCGGCAGATATGGCATCAATCTTAGAAAAGAGCCGCGTCGAGATGGAGAAAATATCGGCTTTGTGCCGGCAGAATCCCCCATGATCGTCACTGGCAATGCTCAGGGCGAATACACTCCCGTGCGGGTAGACGACGCCATCCTCCTACCCCCGCTTCGACCAGCCCCCACTCCACAACCGCCGCCGCCATCTCCGTCGCCTTCCCCCCAACCCCCGCCAGCCCCCGTTCCCGCACCGCCGCCTCCCCCGCCCGACCCCGATCCGCGACCAATGGGCGATGCCAAATTCGGCTTGCACGCCTCTGCTGACCCAGGCGATCTGAAAGGAGAGGAATTTCAAGAATTTGCCGCTGCCCGTCCCAGCATCATCAAAGTTTTATCGGGTCATAGCGGCTCCAGCATCGCTCGACTCGCCCGTGAAAACCCCAACGCCAGTTGGGTCGTCCGCGCCTTTTTAGATTTTGGCGGTCGGGTTATCACTCCCGGGCAATTCTTAAACGATACCATTAACGATGTTCGACGCGCCCTTGATCAACTGCCAAACAAAGATGTGATGATTGAACTGCACAATGAACCCAACCTTACCCCAGAAGGGCTGTTTGCCAGTTGGGGCGATGGCGCCGCCTTTGGCAGATGGTGGATCGAACTCGTCGGCAAATACCGCCAAGCGCTGCCCGGTCACCGCTTCATTTACCCTGGCTTATCGCCCGGCAGTTTTGTAGCCAACCTCAAACATGATCATATTCAATTTATTGAAGCCAGTCGGGCGGCAGTAGAAGCGGCGGACGGATTAGGGGTGCATCTCTATTGGTCGAATGTCTATCCAATATCGGAGAGTTTGCGGGTACTTGATGATTATATCAGCCGCTTTCGCAACACCCCTATTTGGGTAACGGAAGCCAGCAATAACAAAGCCGGCACGCCTGTACACCAAAAAGCGACAGAATATTTGAAATTTTGGCGCGAATTACAAAAGCGCCCCATCGTTCAGGGCGTCACTTACTTTGTAGCCTCTGCCAGCAACCCTCAATTTGGCGAAGAGATTTGGGTTGGGCGCGGCATTGGGGCGCGGGTTGGCAGGCGGTAACCTATTTCGGATAGTTGATTTCCATAAAAATGATGCGCGGTTCACTCTGCTCACTACAGCCGCGCGTCCGACAGATCCAACGCGCGATCTGGAAATGCCCAAATCGCGTCGCGTATTCTCAAATCATCGCGCCTATCTACTCTACCCCGATTCAAATTGGGGCAAGCTCACCCATCCAGATCAACCAATATAAAACGGATTTTGCTAATGCTTGCTTTACCTGCCGCCAGGTCAGGTGCAAGCACGTTAGGCGGCAATTATGTACATTCTGCTTACTGTAACTGAAAAAACATCAAGGTTTGTTGCCAAACAACCTGTGTACTATTTTTCAAAAAATGATCATCATCTACTTCTATGAGCTTCACTTTTTGAGAATGGGAAGCCGCATACTTTCGACTACGATCAATAGGAATCGCTGTATCATTTAAGCCGTGAATCATCAAAATTGGCGCTGGTGGTTGAGGTGCATTTGTATAGCGTAATCCATCTTGATGGTGAGCGAAGTTCAACGCAAGCTTCTCACCAAAACCATAGTGGAAAACTGGCACACTCACTAATTCTTGCCATTCTCGTAATTGTTTATCAGTGCTGTACGAATCATAAAAAAGTTCAGGAGCCAGCAAAATCAATTTTTCAACGCCACCATAACGATGTGCGTAATTCAAAGCCACATTTGCCCCTTGGGAGCTTCCAATTAGATGAACTGAATCAAAGCCATGATAGAGAATGAATTGACGTAATCTAGCAATCATGCCTGTGATAGTGTGAAATTCAAAGTCTTTTGCAGTAGGGTTGAAATCAATACAATAGAGTGAGGCCGCATTTAACTGTTTGAACTTCTGGTCAAAAAATTGTGCTTTTCCATTGTTTAAACCACCTAAAACACCAAAGCCATGCAAGAAGATGATTTTTCGTTGAGTCATAAAAATATAAACCTGTTCCTATTGTCCATTGTCCGCCGTTCAGTTGCTTAAGTTGCCCGCTCGTTTCCTTTGGCACGTCAGCTTTAAGCCTGTTAGGGCGGCGTTGTGGTTTGTGGGGCGGCCTTTAATAACCACAATTTTCGTTCTCGGCACAACACAACTTTACATAAGCCGCCCTAACGCTTGAGTTTAGCCGATTGCGGGTTAGCGAAGATACTCACAACCACCAGTACGATTGTGACCCAACCAACTTCAATAAAACTAAGATTAGCAATTCGGCTACAACGACTTGTTGGGCGGCAGTGAGTACAGCCTGTAGGTGTGCTTCCCAATCTAAAAACAGCCTACTCGATTAACGAGTCTAATCATTAATCCTGAGGGGAAAAGTTTAAGAAGTTGCTTTGTCTCCAAATGACAAAAGTAATTTTCGAAGCAATCCATTCAAATGTGTCTTTTCGGCATCAGTCAAATGGCTAAGTAATTGTTGCTCTGTTGTAGAATGAGTTTCCAAAACGGAATCAATCAGCTTTTCACCCTCTTGCGTCAGACCCACCAGAATACCCCTTCGATCTTTTGGATTTGGCCTACGTAAAACGAATCCCGCCTTTTCCAATCGATCCAATCTATTCGTCATAGTCCCTGAAGTGAGCATCAATGCGCTAAACAAGTCAGTAGGTGTTAACTCATAGGGGGGGCCAGAACGCCTTAATGTCGCCATGACATCGAAGTCTGCATTGGATAAGCCGTATCGACGAAAGTTCTCACGTAACGATTTCTCAATGTATTGTGCTGCGCGAGAAATTCGACCGATTGTTCCCATCGGGGATGTATCTATATCTGGTCGTTCTCTTTTCCACTGAGCCAGAATGACATCTACTTGATCTTTCATGGTGATTCTATTGTACAAGGGATTTAGCTTTCTGTCGAGTATCTTGACATCAAGTTAAAGTTGTTGTATATTATCTTGAAAACAAGATACCTATAATCGAGGTAAATACCATGAAATTGTTTCTAGTAGTTGTTGCGCCACTGTTGTGGGGAACTACCTACATCATCACGACTGAACTATTACCTGACAATCGCCCCTTATTGATTGCCACAGTTCGTGCATTACCCATTGGGATATTGTTTGTTGCCGCAAACCGTAAACTACCTACTGGGATTTGGTGGTGGAGAAGTTTTGTATTGGGTGTTTTAAATATCGGCGTATTTTTCTCTTTACTATTCGTTGCTACATACCGAATTCCAGGTGGAATTGTGGCCACGATTGGTGCATTTCAACCTTTAATCGTGCTACTTTTTTCAGCCTTACTACTCAGAGATTTCCCTCCTAAATTAACGTGCGTTTTCGCAGGAGCAGGAGCAATTGGCGTAGGTTTACTGGTCTTGACGTCAGCAATCCAACTTGACGTTATTGGGGTTGCCACGGCAGTAGCAGCCGCGTTTTCGATGGCAATTGGCGTAGCGCTAACGAAACATTGGAAACGCCTTGTATCTTTGTCTGCCTTTACTGGCTGGCAATTGGTGACAGGGGGGCTATTTTTAGCATTGCTCACAATCTTATTTGAACGCCAACCGATAGAAGAACTCACAACCAAAAATGTAGTCGGTTTTCTATGGCTTGGATTATTAAATACAGGTTTAGCATATACGCTTTGGTTCAAAGGGATTGAACAATTGTCGGCATGGCAGGTGTCATTTTTGGGTCTTTTCAGTCCTGTTGTTGCAATGATAGTTGGTCTATTGTTTTTGGGAGAGAGCCTGACTAATTCGCAGATATTTGGAATTATTCTTATATTTTTTAGCGTTATCGCGGCGCAGCGATTAGCCCATTGATATTTTGAGCCCCAATTGCATAAGCCGCAAAATCTGTGTGCAGTTTTGTCGGTTTGATGCCTGTGTTGGGGTGGGCATTTGTGCCCTTGGGCTGACGGGATGCTGGATAAGCCCGTCCCAACGTCTTGATAAGCTGCCTGCGAGAAAGCCAGAGCCTTCCATGCGCGGAAGACATTTGATCACCACGATCGCAAATCGTGAATGAGCCCCAGGCTCGCAGGTCAGCTTCACTATTTGTTAGACGGATCAAAATAAGGTTACGATGATCGAGGCTGTTAAGGAAACCAGAAATGCGAAAATAATACTCCATCTTATTTTTTCGTCTGTTTCGTATCTCTTAACTTCTTGACCAATACTAAATACTGCAACGGGAAAGTAGCGACGACGCAGTTTGTTTAACCCCCATACTAAGAGGACGAGCCCACCAAAAATCCCGACAGTAATGCCAATTGCCAAGAAAACCCGAGCCGGACTAAATTCAGACTTAACACTTGGAAGTGATTCTGCGTAGACTCTTAGAAATGAAAATCCAATTAGGGACACTACCAATATCACGTAAAAAAAATCAATTCGAGCGACCCACCAGTACCAAGGTTTCATTCCATCAATAACCTCACTGATTTCATCTTTTAATCTGGAGACTGAGGGTTCTGTTCCTTGAATAGACACTGAAATCGTCTCCCAAGAACGATTCGAAAAACTTATGCGTGCTTCCTTCTTCCAATCATCAGTTCTAGCCCAAATAGTGAGTGAAGAAATTCTCTTATCTCGTGGATTTTCGTAGTCTAGCAGATGCTTTACCCTAGGGAATTCGCGTTCGATATCATCTGTACAACGTGAACTTATAGAAGGAGTATTTATTCGATCCTTGAAAAGCTTGTATAGCTTCTCTAACTGATTCGGTTCCACTACAAACGCCTGTTTTATCGAAAATTCAGCTTTTGCATTCATTTAAAAATCCATTTCTTTGTGCCCGTCTAATGCGCGGCTCACCCGATTTGGAGGGTTTGGAGCCGTAGGCTCGAAATCCGAACAAATTCGGGTGGAGTCGCCTTGTTAGCCAGCGCGCTCGGCGCGCGGTTAACAAGGAGGCGAACGGTGTGAGCCGCGCATTAGCGCAGACGCGCGGAGCGTGTCTGCGCTAACGGGGCAACTCACTCTGTTTGGCGCAGCCGAGTCGGGTGCAGCGGTTGTTCTGCGGCGGCAGCCGCGCCACTGCATCATCCTTGATCTAGTTCATCTGCCACCCAATCCAACCCGATCTCTTCCAATGTACCGCGATTGGGAATGCCAGTTTCCACATCCCAACCCGCCTGCTCAAAATAGTTGTCAATCGCCCAATTTAGATTTTCTTCGCTCAATACAATGCCATCGCTGCGCCCCCCTTTGAGCGGATTTTTGAACAGCTTTTTGGGCAAAGTATCTTTGTCGCGGCGCAACCCTTCTCTAGCGTTAAATGCCCGCATTAAATTCACCCGCTTGCGCCCTACAGCTTGCCAATCATCAACCGTCCAATCCCAGCCGGTGGCGGCGTTCATAAGATCCACCGCATCTTGGGGTCCAGACATTTGCCAGCCAGCCCCATAAACGAAGTTGCAAAGCGAAACGGTGTCGTTGGCGCTAATAGTGTATTGGGTTTTGAGGGCAAATTCCACTTTCTCTTCGTTGAGGACTTTGGCGTCTTGCGGTTTGTGCAAGCCAATCAGATTGAGATTAGTTTTGTAGCCGGGGTTTTCTGGAGCGCCTTCATAAATGCGGGGGGTGTAAGAGGTGTCATGTTCGCTGGATTCGTGATCAGCGCCGAAAGGGTTTACGGCATAGATTAAACCAAGCGACCGTTTGACATGGGGCATATGTGCCGGCATCTCTTGCCCTTTAACCGTCAACAAAAATTCATGCCCTTTGCCCAACCGATCTGCCGCTTTTGCCGACCCCTCTGCCAACACATCGCCCAATCCCTCTCGATTGAGCGTCTTCTTCAACATGGCGATCATCCCTTCGGCATTGCCAAAGCGCAACTCAATCCCGCCCGTCTCTTCAACAGAAATGACCTCATTTTCAAAACATTCCATCGCCCAGGCGATGGTCGCGCCGCATGAAATCGTATCTACCCCATATTCATTGCACAGTTGATTGGCATAGGTAACGGCGTGCAAATCATTTACGCCGCAATAAGAGCCGAATGTCGCCAATGTTTCATATTCAGGTCCGCCATATTCATGCATCAACGGATTGTTTTTATATTCCGACTCAACGACACGTTTACAACGGATAATGCAAGCAAAGCATGTGTCTCGTCCCTGTCGATCTTGTTTGCCCTCTTCAGCGCCGCGCAACAGTTCATCATACAGGCGCACGCCGCCAATCGCTTCAGCATCTTCTATGGTCGGAAAAACGCCGGCATTCCAATTGACGGTGGGCAATCCGCCGCTTTTTTGTTGGGGAACAACCACGCCAGCGGTGCCATATTTGCCAAAACCAGCCGCGCTGCTGCCCGGAAACGCCTTCGAATCGGCTCGCGCCATGGCTGCCACCGCCGCTTTGTCGGCTGGCTCTACTTTGCCCGAGCCGCGCACCACCACCGCTTTGAGCTTTTTACTGCCCATCACCGCCCCTGTTCCGGTTCGACCCCACGCCCTGTTGCTCATATTGATGATGCAGGCGAAATTTGCCATCTTTTCGCCGGCAACGCCGATTTGAGCGATTTCTATCTTTTTGTCGTTGAGTTCTTCTTGTAAGGCAATATCTACATCTAAGGTTGATTTGCCCCACAAGTGGGAAGCGTCGCGCAGTTCCGCTGCCCCATCTTGCACATAGAGGTAAACGGGCGATTCCGATGCGCCGGTAACAACGATGGCGTCAAAACCGGCGCGTTTTAATTCGGCGGGCCAAAAGCCGCCGGCTTGCGAATCTGCCGCGCCGCCGCTGCTGGGCGATTTGCAGGTGACCGAACAACGACTTTGCCCGCTAACCGGCAATCCTGTGGGGGCGCTGACGGCGAATGTGAGGGTATTTTGCGGACTTAATGGATCAGCGCCCGCCGGGGTGTTTTTCCACAGATAATAAAGCCCCATCAAGCTGCCGCCGACGTAATCCTGATAAAATCGCTGGTCAGGTTCTTCAATTTCTATTTTTTGGGTGGTGAGGTTAACGTGTAGGATTTTGCCGGCATATCCGTGAAGCATTGGACTGTGTCTCCTTTCTGTTTTTCGTTCAGACTTTGTTGAGAAATGGCGGGAACATGAGCCATATTCCGCCAATATTGCCATCTGTCTACTGCAAATTTTACTCTATCTTTCCTGGCTGGCAATCTCTGCCAAAGAGATTCATTAGCCCTGGGGGCGTCGATCCTGCCTTTCATTTACCGAGCGCCAGCCGAAAATCTGGTATAGTTGCGTTTTACGCTTCGGCACAAGCTAGTCGTTTTCCTAAACAAGGGGTTTAGACGGGTGAAAGAACGAATCGTATGGATTGATTATGCGAGAGCTATTGGGATCATTTTAGTTGTATATGGACATGTTGCCAGAGGCGTCTACAATGCCGGCATTCCATTCAAAAATGAATCTTTGTATCAACTTGTCGATGGCGTCGTTTACTCTTTTCATATGCCCCTCTTCTTCTTTTTGTCGGGCATCTTCTTCCTGGATAGTCTAAAACGGAAAAAAGCCTGGGGATTAATTCTCAACAAAATAGATACCATCGCCTACCCCTACATCATCTGGTCGATCATCCATCTTTCTGTCACGGCGCTGCTTTCTTCATTCACCAATGGGGATACCGCCTTTTCCGACATTTTGACCATTCTTTGGCAGCCACAAGCCCACTTTTGGTTTTTGTATGTTCTCTTTTTCCTGTTCGTCATCGCCGCCATCGCTTACAGCCAAGCGCCTGCCCGATTAATCGCCCCGATTTATATCATTTCACTCGCCCTCTATCTTTTCCACGATAAGTTGCCGTCCAGCTATCATTTTCATTACATTAAACATAATTTCGTTTATTTCACTTTTAGCATATTGTTTAGCCAATGGGGAAACATCAAGCTGTTTGAATCAAAGATGGCTCTGGCAGCCGCCGCGCTGCTCTTTTTGATTTCCCAATATATATTCCAAGTAAGGTTAAATTTAGGGATTTGGGATAGAGGCATTTACCTGCTTCTAACCGCCAAAATCGGCATTTTACTGGTCGTTATTGCGGCAAAACAGGCGCCGAAATTGCCCTGGCTGGCTGCCATTGGCGTCTCGTCAATGGCGATTTATTTGATGCATGTCTTGTTCGGCAGCGGCGCCCGCATCATCCTGCAACATTTTCTATCAATCGAATCCGCTTTTGTCCATTTATTGGCGGGTTGCGTTGTCGGAGTGTGCGCTTCACTGGCTACTTTGTATCTCATCAAAAAGTTTGAGCTGACACTTCTGCTAAGAATGCCGATTAGCCGCATTGCCGGCAATGCGGCGCAAAAAATCGCCGCTGAAAAAGCGACCTAAACCACGCCAACCGCTTATGCCAAACAACATCATTTTAACCGGTTTTATGGGAACGGGGAAAAGCGCCGCTGGGCGCATTTTAGCCGTAAAAACGGGCAAAAGGTTTTTCGACACCGATGATTGGATCGCGGCGGGTGCCGGCAAATCGATCCCCCAAATTTTCGCCGAAGATGGCGAAACCGCTTTCCGCCAATGGGAAGAGCTGGCGGCAACCACCCTGGCGGAAGAAACGGGATGCGTCATCGCCACTGGCGGCAAGTTGATGCTAGACGCCGCCAACGCCCTTGAGTTGGGCGCTTCGGGAGCGACCGTCTGTTTAACCGCCCAGCCTAAAACGATTTTAAAGCGAATCGAATCAAAAAAAGGGGAGCGACCATTGTTACATGTGGCCGATCCAGCAGCTGAAATCCGCCGCCTTCTGGCAAAACGAGAGGCTGGATATGGGGCGTTTCCTCAAATTCGGACGGATGGATACAGCCCTGCCCAAGTTGCCGACCGCATTGTGGCAAAGTTAAATGCCGGCATGCCTTCCAAAACCCCTTCTTCAATCTCTTTAAGCGTTCGTCACCCAACTGGCAGCTATCCGGTAATCGTCGGTCAAAATCTATTGTCGCAATTACGCCGATTAGCCAACATTTCTGGGGCGCTGGTCGTCGTGAGCGACGGAAATGTCGCCCCACTGTATGCTCATGTCTGTCGCCCGGATTTGCTCATCACGTTGCCGGCAGGCGAACGGCACAAAACGTTGCAAACAATGGCGGAAATTTACCGCCAACTAGCCGATGCCGGCATCGACCGATCAGCCACAATTGTCGGGTTGGGCGGCGGGGTAATAGGCGATATGGCAGGCTTTGCCGCCGCCAGCTACATGCGCGGCGTCTCATCTGTGCCATGCCCCACCAGCCTTTTGGCAATGGTAGACGCCAGCGTAGGCGGCAAGACGGGGGTCGATTTGCCGCAAGGCAAAAATTTGGTGGGCGCTTTCAAACAGCCGGTTGCGGTTTTGGTAGACAGCGATACATTATCGACATTGCCGGCAGAAGAGTTGGCTGCCGGCTTGGCGGAAAATATCAAACATGGCATTATCGGCTCGCCAGCTCTGCTCAAACAGATCGAACGCTTCAGCCAGGCAAATGATGGCGCCGTCAGCCGATCGCTGTTAACCCGGTCAATTCAGGTCAAACAGCGGGTGGTAGAAGCTGATCCTTTTGAATCTGGACAGCGCATGACCCTAAACTTGGGTCACACCTTCGGGCACGCTATTGAGCAGGTTAGCGGCTACGCCATACGGCATGGGCAGGGAGTAGCGATTGGATTGGTTTGCGCCGCCCATTTGTCGGCAAAGTTAGGCTATTGTTCGCCTGATTTGCAAACAAAAATAGAGGGGTGGGCGCGAGGCGTTAAATTGCCTATACGTCTGCCGGCAGCGTTGCCGGCAGAACAACTCTGGCAAGCGATGGGCAGCGACAAAAAGAAAAAGGGGAAGAAGCGGCGGTTTGTCTTAATGCGCGGCGTTGGCGCTGTCTTTGTCGCCGAGGATGTGGCAAAGTCTGCTGTGCTAGAGACATGGAAAGCTGTTGGCGCCAGCTAAACAGAGCGTAACGCAACTAACTGCAACAAGCTAACTCTAGACCAGAGAACGGCTTCGCAATCATCCTGTAGAAACTGAGCTTATAGAATCCTAAATGCCGGCAAACAATCGCCACACTTGCGCCACCAAAAAGGTCACAACAAACCCCATTACCACCGGCAGCAAAGCCGCAACCGCCGTCCACCTACGCGACCCAGTCTCCTTGTAAATGGTGTAGATGGTGGTGCTGCACGGATTGTGTATCAGGCTAAACAGCATCAAATTGACAGCGGTCAGCAACGTCCAGCCGCCCGCCTCAAAAATCGCCATCGTCTCGCTAGCCGAATCCAGCTCAAACATCACCCCGGCGCCCGCCCCATTCATGCCAGTTGCCAACACAGTCAGCATCAACACAGTCGGGATCACGATCTCATTTGCGGGAATGGCGACAATGTAGGCTACTAAAATCACCCCGTTTAACCCCAGCAACAGCCCAAACGGATTTAAAAAGTTAATCAGGTGTTCGGCTATGCTGGCTCCGCCGATCATGATATTTGCCGATAGCCAGATCACAGCGCCTGCCGGCAAAGCAAAGACGATCGCCCGCCACAAAACAAAGATGGTGCGATCGATAATCGAAGTGTATATCGTCTGCCAAATGCGAGGCGGTCGGTACGGCGGCAATTCCAAACTAAAGGTAGATACCTCGCCTCGCAACACCGTTCGAGACAGCCCCCAGGAAACGACAAAAGTTAGCGCCACGCCCAACAACGCAATGCCCACCACCGCCAACGCCGAAATCAAACCGCCCAAATATGCCGGCGCTAAACTGCCAATAAACAATGAGGCGACCAAAATCTGCGTGGGCCACCGCCCGTTACACAATGCAAAATTATTGGTGATGATAGCAATGATGCGCTCACGCGGGCTGTCAATTACCCGGGTAGCGATGACCCCGGCTGCATTACACCCAAACCCCATCATCATGCTCAACGCCTGCTTGCCGTGCGCCCCCGATTTGCGAAAAACGTTGTCCAAATTAAAAGCGACGCGGGGCAAATAACCAAAATCTTCCAGCAAGGTAAACAACGGGAAGAAAATCGCCATCGGCGGCAACATGACGCTGATTACCCAGGCAGTTGCCAAATAGATGCCATCAATCAGCAACCCATCTAACCACCAGGGCAAACCTATGGCAGACGAGATATTTTTGAGAAATGGGAGGCCATTTTCAATAAGCAAGGTAAAAAGCCAACCAGACGGAACATTCGCCCCGCTGATGGTAATCCAAAATACCAGGGCAAACAGCAAAATCATTAAGGGAAAGCCCCACAATTTGCTGGTCACAATTTCGTCTATCGTTCGGTCTAAATCGAATTTTGGTTTTTCATTGGGACGGGTGACGGCTCGGTCAGCGATGCGGGCGGCGTCTGTATAAATATCTTCCATCATCTGTTCATGGAAGTTGGCGCCGATTTGCCATCGCGCAGATTCAGCCTGACGCAAAAGATCATGTGTGGTCATTGGTAGATTCCTTCAAAAATTAGGCTGCAGCCAAAGCTGCGGCGCTGCCAGACAAATCGCCTAATTCGCCAGAGCGAATCGCTTCGGCGATGCGCGGGTCGCCATCTAGAAGCCGCATTGCCACCCAGCGGGCATTGGGCAAGTTGGGAAATAGGGCGCTCAATTCCGCCGCCAACTTATTCAGAGCGCGTTTGACATTGGGCGAGACGCTTTCGACGCGATAAGGTTTACACACCGTTCGACCAGTCGCCACATCATCTATCGCTTGCAATAATTGGTCAATTCCTTCGCCGTGCCGAGCGGCGGTTGGCACCACAGGTATGCCCAGGTCGCGGGCTAAGCGGCGATCATCGACTTGTAATTTATGCCGGCGGACTTCGTCCATTAAATTGAGGCATAACACAGCCCGGTCCGTTATTTCTAACACTTGTAAAGCCAGGTTCAGGTTGCGTTCTAGGCGGGTAGCGTCTACCACGATGACAGTGACATCTGGCTGCCCAAACAGAAGAAAATCGCGGGCGACCTCTTCATCCAAACTGGTAGACAGCAAAGAGTAGGTTCCAGGCAGATCTACGATTTTGTATCGTTTGTCGGCGAAACTGAAGCCGCCTTCTGCTCGCGATACCGTTTTGCCGGGCCAATTGCCGGTATGCTGCCGTAAACCAGTCAGGGCATTAAAGACGGTGCTTTTGCCGGTGTTGGGATTGCCGGCAAGCGCGACAACGTAATCCCAATCGCTCATATCGACGCCTAATTTGCGCAGATTGCCGGCATGGTGCATCGGGCAGCCATCGCAAGGCGATGAGGCGTCAACGGGTTTTATGGTGGGCAGGGGAATCTGTTCGCTCATGCTACAGCGCCCTCCAATGGCGCGATTTGAATCATATCAGCTTGGTTGCGGCGCAAGGCGATGAGCGCCCCGCGAATGTTGTAAGCAGTCGGATCGCCGCCTGGGCTGCGGATCTCAGCGGTGATTTTGGTGCCGGGCAAAATGCCCAAATCCATAAATCGCCGTCGTTCTGCCCCCCGGCAATTAGGGGAAAGCGCGACGACGGAAGCGGTTTGACCAGGCGACAATTTAGCTAGGGTTATAGCTGGTTGCGAAGATATTGCCGGCATTTCGGGCGTCATCGCCACTACGGAAACATTGTTGGCTAATATTGGGGCAAGCACATGCTCAGCGCCACCAGACCAAAAGCCAACTCGTTGCGACGTCAGCTCAGAAACTTGCAGCGACATCCCCACATGCAGCCCTTCCGCTACCAGTTGAGCGTAAATCGCTTTGGGCTCATCTTCCAAATGAACGATCCGCCCCATGTCGCCGACAGACAGGGCGGAAAGCGGTTTCGCGTCTTGACTGATCAACTCCCCTTCAGCAGTGGGAATGGGGTCGCCGTGCGGGTCGAACATTGGGCGACCTAGTTGGTCTGAGAGCGCGTCTGCTTCTGTTACGCTAAGGTTATGTTCAAAAATATCGGCCTGGTCATGCCATTCCGCCTCGGCATAACCCGTTTCATGCGCCAAATATTGTTCCCATAATCGGTGCGCACGGATAATTTGCAGGGCATATTCTTTGCCGGCATTTGTCAGGCGCAGGTTGCCGTCTCCCAAATCCAATAGTTGTCGCTTTTCCATTTCGGGCAGCAATTCGACGATCTCTGCGGAGGAGGCTTGCAACGCGCCGGCCAAACTATCGATGGTTGGCGTTCCCCCTTGACGAGCGCTCTTATATAGATGTTTCAGGGCGTCTTCGATCAGGATTCGCTCTGTCAATTGCCGGCTGCGCCGCCATTGATAATAACGCCCGCCATTTGGCTTAAAGAGAAGGTAAAGAATTCCGGCAATAACGGCAAATAAAATGAGTAAAAAAAGTGGATGTGTAAGCATGGTTTTCGGTAAGGCGTATTATCAATTTAGTTAAGACTAAATTCGAGTATACCAAATTTTGCCGGCAAATGCGAGCGCCATTTTTCCTAGTTGGCAAAAAAGGGCGCAGTCAATTGACGACAAAGGATGAGTTGGTTACTCTAACGACCAACAATTATCCTACTCAACAAATTGGAGGCGACCCCATGAGCCAACAACCCCAAACAAGCGCCAACGAACTATGTTTTTTGCCGGCAACTGAGCAGGCTCGGCTGCTGCGCCAGAGAAAACTGTCTGCTAGAGAGTTGATGGCAGCCCACTTGGCTCAAATCGAAGAGACAAATCCACAGGTAAACGCCATCGTTACCCTGCTGCCTGAGCGTGCAATGGCGGCAGCAGCGGCGGCAGATGACAGATTAGCCCGGGGCGAAGATGCCGGCATTTTGCATAGCTTGCCCATCGCCCACAAAGATTTACTCAATACCAAAGGAATCCGCACCACGTTAGGCTCGCCGATTTTCGCCGACATGACGCCTGACGCCGACGACCTCATTGTGGAACGGATTCGGGCGGCGGGAGCGATAGCTATCGGCAAAACCAACACCCCCGAATTTGGAGCGGGCTCCCATACCTTTAATCCTGTTTTTGGCGCCACGCGCAATCCATATGATTTGGGCAAAACAGTCGGCGGCAGCAGCGGCGGCGCGGCGGCTGCCCTGGCGAGCGGCATGATCCCCATCGCCGATGGCAGCGATATGGGCGGTTCGTTGCGAAATCCGGCAAATTTTTGCAATGTGGTGGGATTACGGGTGTCACCTGGGCGCGTGCCAACCTATCCGCGCCCGCTTGGTTGGTTCCCCCTATCCGTTCAGGGACCGATGGGGCGCACGGTGGGGGATGTGGCGCTGCTGCTGGCGGCTATTGCCGGAGCAGATCCAAAATCGCCCATCGCCATCAACCAGCCTGGCGGCGATTTTTTGCAGCCTTTATCCCGTAATTTTAAAGGTTGCAAAGTCGGCTGGAGCCGAAATTTGGGCGGCTTGCCGGTTGCCCCGGAGGTGACGGCGATTTTAGAAAAACGACGGGAAACTTTTGAAAAATTGGGTTGTCAGGTGGTCGATGTTGAGCCGGATTTTAGCGGGGCAGATGAAGCGTTTAAAGCATGGCGGGCTTGGTCATTTGCCCACTCAATCGCGCCGTTGTTGCCCCAACATCGAGAGCAAATCAAAGAGACGATTTTGTGGAATGTAGAGGTAGGGCTGCATTTAACGGGGCAACAGCTTTCAGAAGCGGAAGCGAAACGAACCGTCGTGTATCATCGCATACGAGAGTTGATGGGTGAATTTGAATATTTGGTTTGTCCAGTTAGCCAGGTTCTCCCCTTCGCCATCGAGCAGGAATATCCCACCGAAATCAATGGAGTGAAGATGGAAAGTTATATCGACTGGATGAAATCTTGTTATTACATTTCGGCAATTGGCTTGCCGGCAATCTCCGTGCCGTTTGGCTTTACGGAGGATGGGCTGCCCGTGGGCGGGCAAATTGTGGGGCGGCATCAAGCTGATTTTGCCGTGTTGCAACTGGGGCACGCCTTTGAAAAAGCCTCTCAATTTTGGAAAATTCGCCCTAAGACCAGACACAATGACCAGTAACGTCTATTTACACGACATTCCCTTAAACCAGGCGCAGGCTCGGTTTCGGCAGGCGCTGCAAGATGCCGGCATCTACACTCGTCTCGAACCTGAAATTATCCCGCTAGATCAACACGCTTTAGGGCGCATTTTAGCTACACCCGTCTGGGCAAAAATCTCCTCTCCCCATTACCACGCTTCAGCCATGGATGGATTTGCGGTTCGCGCCTCAGAAACGGCTGGAGCAACCTTGTCTAGCCCAAAAACTTTGACCTATGGCACACAAGCCAGCTATGTAGACACCGGCGACCCAATGCCCGACTGGGCAAATGGGGTCATTCCCATCGAAAATGTGGAGCCGCTTGACGCTGATGGCAGATTAGCGGCAAACGCCCGCCGCCCTGCCGGCATTCGAGTGCGAGCCGCCCTGCCTCCCTGGAAACATGTCCGACCCATGGGGGAAGATATGGTGGCAACCCAGTTGGTATTGCCAGCCGGACATCAGCTTCGCCCGGTCGATTTGGGGGCGATTGCCGGCAGCGGGCACGACACAGTAGCCGTTGTTCGCCATCCTCGTGTTGCCATTTTGCCTACCGGCAGCGAACTAAAACCGATCGGCGATCTAGTTCAAGCTGGCGACATCATCGAATACAACTCATTGGTTTTAGCTGCCCAAATGGTCGATTGGGGGGCGCAAGCGAAGCGATTCCCCATCATCCCCGACGATCAAGAAGCGATTCGGGCTCACGTTTTAGCGGCGGCGGCAACCCATGATCTGATTTTGCTCAATGCCGGCTCCTCTGCCGGGTCTGAAGATTTTTCCGCTCAAGTCGTTCAATCGGTTGGCGAATTATTGGTACACGGGGTGGCAGTGCGTCCCGGACATCCCGTCATTTTGGGGATGGTAGACGGGGAGACGCCTACGCCCATCATCGGCGTTCCAGGATATCCAGTATCGGCAGCGCTTACCGCCGAGATTTTTGTCGAACCTTTGCTTGCAACCTGGTTAGGCGCCCCCCCTCGTCAGCCAGAAGAGATCAGGGCGATTTTAACTAGGAAAAGCGTATCCCCTGGCGGGGATGACGAATATGCGCGAGTGGTTGCCGGCAAAGTGGGCGATCGGTTGTTGGCGACCCCGATTTCACGCGGAGCGGGCGTCATTTCTTCGCTGGTACGGGCAGACGGCATCGTCATCTTCCCCCGCGGGTCGCAGGGGGCAGATGCCGGCACAGAGGTGACAGTTCGATTGTACCGCTCCAAAAGAGAGCTAGAACAGACGATTTTTGCCGTTGGCTCGCATGATATGACGTTGGATTTGCTGGCGGCTCGATTGCCGGCAGTGGGCAGACGGTTGGCGTCGGCAAATGTAGGCAGTTTGGGCGGATTAGTGGCGTTACGAAGAGGAGAAGCCCATCTGACGGGGGCGCATCTGCTCGACCCAGAAACAGGAGAATATAATATCCCTTATATCGCCCAATATCTGCCACAAACGACGATAGTCACGATTGGATTTGTAAAGCGTGAACAAGGGCTTATGGTGGCTGCCGGCAATCCCAAAGCGATTCGCAGCTTGGCTGATTTAGCCCGTCCAGACACGCAATTTGTCAATCGGCAACGGGGAGCTGGAACGAGGCTGCTGCTCGACTACCATCTGGAAAAGCTCAAGATATCATCCGACCAGATCGATGGGTATGAGCAGGAAGAGTATACCCATTTGGCGGTGGCAGCCGCTATCGCCTCTGACAGAGCTGATTGTGGATTGGGCATTCCCGCTGCGGCTCAGGCGTTAGGTCTCGATTTTGTGCCCCTATTTCAAGAACGTTACGACTTGATAATGCCGGCAGAACAGTATCATAATCCGCTGTTAGCCCCATTGAAAGATATGCTGCTAAACAAAGGTTTTCAACAGGCTGTAGCCGCCTTGCCAGGGTACCAGATCAGCCGCATGGGAGAAATCATTGCACAGGCAAACCAATAGCCCAAAAAACTTCTAAACCCATACTTAAGTCATGCCTTTGACGCCACCAACTTATGCTATACTTTTTTTGAGAAAAGCCTTCTCTAAGAAGATCTTTAGGCGACTACAGCCATAACTAGGCGATATGAAAAAAATATTATTGATCGAAGATAATGAACGCAATACGCTACTAGTGATGCGGGTGTTAGAAAACCACCCATTTCAGCTGTTAACTGCCCCTGACGGCGAAACTGGCATGGCGATGGCGGTAGCAGAAGAGCCCGATCTGTTGCTAGTCGATATGGGTTTGCCCGACATCGACGGACAAACATTGGTTAATCTTCTGCGCAGGTTGCCTGAAGTCGCTCAAAAGCCAATCGTGGCAGTAACCGCTTGGCCCCCCTCTGTAGCTATCGATATGGCCAAACGGTATGGGTGCGACGGTTGTATAACCAAACCGATTGATATCCGGCAATTTCCTACTCAAATTGCCGGATATTTAGAAGAAAAAACAGAAAACCAAACTCCTTAATGTATCGTTAGACATCGTATCGCCCGGAGAAGTTCACCCTGAAAGCAGTTCCCGCAAACCAATTCGCCCTCCAAGAATTGACCGATATTTATAATGAAACCCGCATGGATTATATCGTGCCTATGCCGATGAGCGTCGCTCGTCTGGAAGAATATATCCATGTGTATGATGTCGATCTAGCCAGCTCCTGCGTCTTAGTAGACGAAAATAGCCGTCCGTTTGCCCTAGGGATGTTGGGAATTCGCCAAGATCGCGCTTGGATTACCCGCTTAGGGGTGATGGCGGAGTACCGGAAAGTGGGAGCGGGCAAGACGATTATGGATTTTTTAATAGAGGCTGCCGGCAAAAATAACTGTTCAAAGATATGGCTGGAGGTTATCAAGGGCAACAAACCAGCCCACGCTATGTTTAGCCGCTTCAACTTCAATGAAACGCGGGAGCTTTTGGTCATTCGGCGTCCGCCAAATTACACCTCTTTTCAAACAGGCAATTTAGACGATATCATTCAACGCATCAACCCCATTAACCGCCCCACTGCTCTTGAATTGTTAGCCCAGCGTAAAGAGCAAGCGAATTGGCTCAATGAAACGGAATCCATGCAAAATGTGGAAGATTTGGAAGCGTTGATGGTAGAATGTGCCGGCAGTGGGTGTGGATGGGCGAGTTTTGACGTGGGCAGATTCCAATTGACCCGGATTGTGGTAGAAGTGATGTCGGGCGACCCAGTTCAGGTTTCGGCGGCGATCTTACGCGCTATTCATCGCCATTACGCTTCGAAAGATACCGTTATCGAAAATGTGCCGGCAGATGATCCCAAATGGCCCGGCTTTCAACTATTGGGCTACTTTGATTCTTTCCGCCGCATCGAAATGGTTAGAAACGGCAGTTCCTAATCCCTTAATTTTCTTCCATGAATCAAATAAAAGCGATTATCTTCGATGTTGGCGGCGTGCTGCTAGTTACCCATACACAACGCTATCGACGCCAATGGGAAAAGGAGCTAGGTTTACAATCGGGCGAGTTAGAATACCTCGTATTTAGCAGCCCAGAAGGATTGCAAGCGCAGGCGGGGATCGTTTCTGAAGAACGGCATTGGGTATGGGTGGGCGAACAGTTTGGGCTAGACGCAGAAAAAACGGCTCAATTGCAGCAAGATTTTTTCAAGGGGGAGCGTCTCAACCAGCCGTTAATCGATTTGATCGGGACTTTGGGAGCGCATTACCAAATCGCCATTATTTCCAACGCATTTACCAATTTGCGGCAAGTTTTGCATACTGAATACCCTATCAGCCATTTATTTGATTTGATCGTAGCGTCGGGGGAAGAAGGCATAATCAAGCCGGATGCCGGCATCTACCAGCGCACGTTAACCCGATTAAATGTCAAACCAGAAGAAGCGATTTTTATCGACGACGTCCAACCCAATATCGCCGCCGCGCAAGCTCTAGGGTTGGGGGGCATTCATTATCGTCTGGGGGATGATTTGACGGCGGCGTTGGCGCAATTCGGCGTCGCTGCGCCATAACCATTTATCCAATCCAAAACCCTCAACTCGGGCTGATGCGCTCGCCAAACTAAAGTCTACAGTGTAAGCGGCAGCATAAGTTAGAATACAAAAACTTTTTCAAGCAAAACCCGAAAGGTTTCTCCCAGTCTAAACTCATTGGGCAAACCTTTCGGGTTTTTGCGATACATTTTGCGGGCGCTTAAAAAAGCTGCCGCTTTGTTTTTTGCCTCGATTAAAGCTCGCCTCCTTTTGAAATTTTTTCGTTTTTCCCTTGTTTTGTCATATTATCTAGCAAAATGTGCAATTTTATTGACAATATTTGCATTTTGTATAATAATATTCACATTGCTATTAATTTTATTGATTCGCGATTTTTATTTACACAACAAATCGCTTACGCAAAACGGAGAAATGATATGTACCCAACTATCGGACGATGTCCTGTATGCGCTGAACAGCTTAATGTCACTCGCTTGCACTGCCGGCATTGCAACATCAGCATCGACGGCGTCTTTTCGTTAGGCAGATTATATCTGCTTGCTCCAGATCAGCTCGATTTTGTCGAACTTTTTGTGCGGTGCGAAGGAAAAATCAACCGGGTGGGACAAGAGTTAGAGTTATCTTACCCAGCTGTTCGCGCCAGATTAACGGATGTGATCGAATCATTAGGATACGAAGTCGATGAAACGCCATCCATATCCGAAGACGAACGACAACAAATTTTAGCCCAGGTTTCTGACGGCGCATTATCGGCGGCAGATGCGGCGCAACTATTAAAGGGAGAATAAATCATGGCAAAAAACCGACAAGAGATTTTAGAATCAGTGGCGCAAGGCGAAATGAGCGCTGTAGAAGCGGCGCAATTGCTGGCTGACGTTGAAAAAAGCGACGACGCCATCCCCACAGTGGTAAAGGTCGTCACGCCGGAAACGGCTGCAAAACCCAAAGCTGAGCCACAATCGAGTAAAACGAGCGATGCCACTGCCCCCGCTTGGCTGCGAATTCATATACGTAACGCTGACTCTGGCAAAAAAAGGGTGCAGGTCAGCATCCCCTACCATTTGGTCAAAATCGGCGTCAAATTAAGCCAAGGCTTTCTGCCAGAAATGAAAGGCATCAACTGGCAAGACGCTTTCGACGCCATCGAAAATGGCGAAAGCGGGACGATTATCGACATTGAAGACGAGAACGAAGGCGAACATATACATATTTTTGTAGAGTGAGGAAACAGATGAAAAAACATCATTATGAATTAGGCAAAGCCCCCCAAATCGAAATTAGCGAAGCGACTGGGGCAATAAATGTCAAAGGGGGTTCCACTTTAACAACCACAGTGCAAGCGCCAATGGCGGATGTAACCGAAAGCGATACTGGATTGCACATCGATACGCAGAGCAGCTTGAATTTGCATATGCCGGCAGCGGCATCGCTTAAAATCGAGCAAGCCCACGCCGCTGTCCGAGTTAAAGGGATATCTGGGGAGCTTACGGTAAACGAAGTGAATGGACACGCCGCATTTAACAATATAAATGGGTTGCAAATCAAGAAAATTGCCGGCAGCCTCAGCGTAAAAAATAGCGATGGAAAAATCGAAGTGGGACATGTGATGGGCAGCGCCATGGTACGCAACGCCCAATCTGTCGCCATTGACGAAGCGCATGGGGATTTTGCTGGCAAATATTTGACTGGCGATTTGGATGTAAACAATTTAATGGGCGACGCTAGTCTGAAAACTATTAACGGCAATGTGACCATCGCCCAGGTTTTGGGCGACGTAAATTTGGCAAATATCGGCGGCATTTTAAACGTCAAACGGGTGGCTGGCGACGCTATTTTGCATGGCAATTTGGCGGGGGGAAAACACCATCTAACTGTAGAGGGAGACGTTGTCTTACGGTGGGACATAAACGCGCCTTTAAAACTATTTATCGCCGCGTCAGGCGACATCGATAACCGACTGCCAATGGAATTGCAAGAGGATGAACCAGGCTCTTTTAGCGGCGAAATTGGCGATAGCGGAGCGATGTTATTTATTGAGGCAGGCGGTGATGTTTTGCTGAAACCGGCTCATCAACATAAGCATAGCGACCATGATTTTGAGTTTGATTTTAACCTTGACCTTGGCAATATCGGCGAACGCTTATCAGAGCAAATGGAGCAATTTACCATCCAAATTGAAAATCAATTTGGCGAGGATTTTTCGGTTAAAGTAGCCAAACAGGCAGAAAAAGCGGTGGAACGCGCCTTGAAAAAGGTAGAAAAAGCGCAATCTCGCGCCCGACGCCGGTACAGTCCGTCTCCACCGCCTACTCCACCTAAAGCCCCCAGCCCAGCCATGGACGCCGAACGGTTGAAGATATTGGAGTTATTAGAGAAAGGGATCATCTCGGTGGAAGAGGCGACAACGTTGTTGAGCGCCATGGAGAAGTAATGACGCAGTGCAGGATCTTCCCGCGCCGCTTTTTGCGCGGGAAGATCCTCGCCCTGGTCTAAACAATGAACGAGGAAATCTGTCATGTACAACTACAAAATGTCAAATTATCTGTTTGAGTATCAACACAAAGACCACCTGAAACGGCTAGAGGGCTGCCGGCAAACAACCGCAGCCCTAAAACAACATACCCGGCCGAATATCTTAGCCCGTTTCACTCATTTCCTGGGCTCCCTCAATGGGTTGCGGCACATTCACATCGAAGTCACATTTAACTACCAACGCCCTTTGCCAGAAACAAACAGTCATCAAATCCATGTTTAGTCGTTTGATTGTAATTTGCCTATTGGTTCGGGGAAGAAATTGGTGTAACATGAGCAAATGGATTATCCTGCTAGACCAACCAGATCTCGTCTTCAGGAAAGTTTACAAAACCGCTAATTTATGGCTATTTCGATTTCGTCAACCAAATCCGCCAATGGGGCGCGTCCGCTCAATTTACGACGAGACGCCTTTCAGGTGCTCAAATTGCTGGAAGCGGCATTTGGCGACAGCCTTGACCAAGAAAATCGGCTTACCTTACAGCGCGATCTCTCCCTGACCGGACGCCCCTGGCTCAAACCATTTTTAAGCCTAACCAACCGATTTACCCCCGGCTTCGTCTGGGAAGATGATAGACATATCGTTGGCAACGTGTCGTTAATGCCTTCAAGCTATCCAGGCAGATACCTAATCGCCAATGTAGCGGTTCACCCAAATTGGCAGCGACAGGGAATCGCCCATGAGTTAATGGGTATCGCTTTGGATTACATCGCCAATCATCGCGGCTCGCATGTCATGTTGCAAGTTCACCACGAAAACCATGCTGCTCAAGAGTTGTACTATAGTTTGGACTTTAAAAATGTCGGGGCGTTGACCCATTGGTATGGGGAGCCATCCCGCCTGACAGAGCCTTCTCCTTTGGAGAAAGGAGGCAATATACGCCAACTGCCGCGCAAACTTTGGCGAGAAGCGTATGAATTGGATGTCGCTGCTTTGCCGTTGGATTTGGTGTGGCCCGATCCGTTGCCGGCAGACGCCTATCAACAAACGATTTGGCGAGCGATTAACAATTTCATTAATGGGCGGCAAGCTGAATATTGGGTGGCTTTTAGCGCAAACGGCAAACTTGCCGGCATCGCTTCGATACTCAGCCAATTTAATCGGGCGCATTCCCTCTCGATCCGAGTCGCCCCATCCCACAAAGGGCATATCGAGCGCCAACTGTTAACAAAAATTTTGCGGCGGCTGCCATTCTTAGCCTATCGCCGCTCCCGTATCGACCATCCAGCAGATGATACAATCATGAATCTCTTGCTAGAAAACGCCAATTTTGTGGCGAAACGCACCCTGGTCACGATGCGATTGGATTTATAATATGTCTACCACACAAGAACGCTTACAAATTTTGAGAATGATAGAAGAAGGGACAATTTCCCCGGCAGAAGGGGCGGAATTGTTGCGTGCCTTACACGAAAATGCCGGCAATCAAGCTGGCGCTTCGGCTCGCGCTCCACAATGGCTACGTATTCGAATTTCGGACAAAATCAGCGGCGAAGAAAAAACCCAATTCAACATCCCGATGAATTTGGTCAACCTGGGCATCAAATTAGGTATCCAATTCACCCCAGAAATCGAAGGGTTGCGAATTGCCGGGTTGGTCGCCGCTCTCCAATCAGGGCGACAAGGAAAGATCTTTGAACTAGATTTGCCTAACAGCCGCGAACGCATCGAGATTTTCGCCGAATGAATCTCGCCGTCAGCCGGGGCAATCCAAGAGCTAACTGATGACAAATCTACCCACCCTGCCCCATATCGCTGACACGCGCCGCCTGATCGATCCCTACATAATGCAAACGCCTGTTTGGCAATGGCAAACGAGAGAAATTGCCGGCATCGTTGGCAATGAAACCTCTGTCTTTCTCAAGTTGGAGTTGTGGCAACATACCGGCACATTTAAGCCGCGCGGGGCATTAAGCGCCATGCTGGCGTTAGATCAGGCTCAACTAAAGCGAGGCGTTACAGCGGTGAGCGCCGGCAATCATGCCATCGCTGTGGCATATGCCGCCCGCCAACTCAATAGCAACGCCAAAGTGGTGATGGTGGCAACCGCTAACCCAGCCCGCGTTGCCTTATGCCGTGCGTTTGGAGCAGAGGTAGAGTTAATCGAGGATGTTCATGAAGCTTTCGACCGGGTTCGACAAATCGAAGCGGAAGAAAGCAAGGCGTTTATTCACCCGTTTGAAGGCGAAAAGACGGTATTGGGAAGCGCCACGTTGGGGGTTGAGTTTGCCGAACAGGTTGCCAATCTCGACGCCGTAATCGTGCCAATTGGCGGAGGCGGATTATGCGCTGGCGTTGCTGCCGGCATCAAATTAATGCAACCAAATTGCCAAATTTTCGGGGTAGAGCCAGAGGGGGCGGATAGTATGCATCGCAGCTTTGCCAGCGGCAAACCAAAAGCGATCGAAGCGGTGCAAACGATCGCCGACAGCTTGGGAGCGCCGTTCGCCCTGCCTTACTCATTTGAGGTATGCCGCCATTTTGTAGATGAGTTAGCGCTGGTAAATGATGACGAGTTAATTGCCGGCATGAGGCTGATGATGAGCGGAGCGAAATTAGCGGTAGAACCAGCCGGAGCTGCCGCTGTAGCCGCTTTGTGCGGCACATTAAGGGAACGCTTGTGGGGCAAGCGGGTGGGGCTAATTGTGTGTGGGGCAAATATCGACCCGATCAGTTACGCCAAGTTAGTGGGAGAAAATAGCGGCGGTTGATTCCGCTCGCCCGCATATTCCTTGGCTCGCTTCGAAGAGCGATTTTACGGTCCGACCAACGTTTCTGGCGAAAACAGACCAATGCGCCCATTGATGTCAATTGCCGCCATGCTGACGGCGAAAGTTTTGTCAGGATCGAAATCAGTCAGGGCGACATTGCCGGCATTTTGCCGAGATACAATTCTAAAAGGCGGATATAACCCCGCTCCCACTTCTCGAAACGAAATTGCATACCCCACTTCCCCTGGTTTGGGCGTCCAATTCAACAGATAAGAGCCAGCGTCTGCCATCGGCGACGCCAGTGGGGATTCTGGCGGAGGCAACCCGCCCGCCAAATTCGCTACCGCCGCCAAATTAAGCTGCGTCACCTGCCGCAAATAACTGTAATCGATCAAATCAGCCGTATCCCGGCTGGTATGCTGCACCGTGGGATCCTCTACCGATTCCGTCATCCGTACCGCCGCTGCCCCTACATTGATAAATTGAACATGGTCACTATATCGTTGGCCAAACACTTCATCAGATCGATCGACGTTTCCCTGTAAATCGATAGTAAAGTTAGGGGTGTAAACGTTGCCGATATATTCGATATATCGCGCCAATTGCCTGGAATTAGACATATCTTCTGGAGAAGCAAACACTCGAATAGAACGGGGAATGCCCGCCCGCCCCCCCACCACATCATTGTTTAACACAGCGTCAAATTGCGCCCCTTCTAACCAACGGTTCGTGACAAAATAGTTGCTGCCCCGCATCCTTTGTTCTTCGGCGGCAAATGCCACGAACATGATGGTTTGATTCCATTGTCTGCCGCTCATCAATCGGGCAATTTCTAACATCGCCGCAACGCCAGTGGCATTGTCGTCCGCCCCTGGCGCTAATGATCTCCCGTCGAAAGGGTCGACTGATCGCGAATCATAGTGGGCGATCATCATGATAATGCCGGCATGGTTGCTTACTCCAGGCAAGGTTACCACCACATTTTGTTGAACCGTCGTCACCCCATTAATCGTGGGCGAAAAATCTTCATATTCAACTTGCAGCCTGCCTGCTCCCTCCCGATTAAAGCGGTTAAATTCATTAAAAATAAAGGCGCGAGCCGCCCCTATCCCATAATCTCCTAGCTGCGTTTCGCTAAAAGAGTGGCGCGTGCCAAAGCCGGCTAATGTTCCCACATACGACACCAAATCTTGCTGAGAAACTTGGGTGAGCATATCTTCGATGACCGGGTCTTTCAGGGTGATGGGGGCGTTTTCTGGGTTTACAATGGGGGGTCCTAAATTCTCTACCGCAACGCGAGGGGCGGTGGGCGGCGGGGTATTAAATGTGGGCGATGCTGGGGGCTGTAAGACGGCGCAACCAAACAAAAACAAAAAGGACAATGCCAACCGTAAAAAGATTTTTCGAGCGTACATAAGGGACAACTAGGTTAGCAGGATTGCCGGCAGATGCCAAAAAGCAGCTCGGGCTTGTTCAGTCACATGATAAACGCTGTTTGGCGTATGTTTTTAAAAAAAATGAAAGGCTCCCCGCCCTTAGCTATCCATCATCTACTCATTGGTTTCTGATGGCTCGCCTGTTTGCAAATTGGCAGAGCTCTTAAAAAAATGGTCTAGGAAGTTGACCGGGATGGGAAAGATGGTGGTGGTATTGTTTTCCACGCCAATTTCGATGAGCGTTTGCAAATAACGCAATGTCATCGCCCCAGGTTCGCCCGCCATCGTTTGTGCGGCGAGAGCCAACCGTTCCGAGGCTTGCAATTCCCCTTCAGCGTGAATCTGCTTGGCGCGTCGTTCCCGCTCCGCTTCCGCTTCACGAGCCATCGCCCGCACCATTTGGGAGTTCAACTCTACATCTTTCACTTCGACGATGGACACTTTAATGCCCCACGGCTCTGTAGCGTCGTCGATGATGTGCTGCAGCTGACCGTTGACCTTTTCACGATCTTGCAGCAACTGGTCTAATTCTGATTGACCAATGACGTTACGCAAACTGGTCTGAGCAATTTGCCAGGTGGCGCGGTTATAGTCTTCCACATTCATGGTAGCCGCAATGGGGTCTACGACGCGGTAGTAAACGACGGCGTTTACCTTTACGGTTACGTTGTCGCGGCTAATCGCCTCTTGAGAGGGAACGTCCAAAGTGATCGTTCGCATATCTACCCGCCGTAGCGTCTCAATGAAGGGGAGGATAATGGCTAAACCCGGTTTTCTTGCCGGCATTACCCGACCCAACCGCAAAACGACGCCGCGTTCATACTCTTTAATGACCCGTATGGAACGCGCTAACACCGCTAAGATGAATATCAATCCACAACTAAGTAATGGAACCAAGGCTGTAAATACGTCGCCCATTCGCTTTCTCCTTTATGATTAAGATTTAAACTGCCTGTTTGTGTACTTACAATCAGGACTATACCAAAAATAACCGTTTTCAAACAACTTTATCTTTGAAGAGCTTGATGCCTAAATGAGGAATCTTAGCAATAGATCAAGTTGCTCGCTATACGCAATTTTTTGCTGTAGGTTGCGCCTGCGATAGCCAAGAGCGAGAAAATGCCGGCAAAGTGGAAAAAGTAGCTGTTTGCTGATAAGATTGCCCCGCTATAAGTGAAGAAGAGGAGGCGCAAAATCGAATATTCTCTGTTTAAATAAAGTTAAAAAAATAGGTTTTGAGCTGACTCGACCAAATTCTATTCATTCAAAGGAGATGAAGAGATGAAATTTTGGAAAAGATTGTTCTTAATGACGATATTATTGTTAGCGTTTGTCGCCTGTACTGGCGGCGAAACTGAGGAACCAGAAGCGACAGAAGTTCCAGCCGACGACTCAGGCAGCGATGCCGGCACAACAGACGAAGGGACGACAGAAGAGGGCGGCTACCAAATTCCAACCATTGATGACAGCAAATACAATGTTGCATTCGTCTATGTTGGACCCAAAAATGATGGCGGCTGGACACAAGCCCACGATGTGGGACGCGAATATGTAGAGGATAATTTGGATAATGTTCACACCGCCTATGTGGAAACAGTGGCGGAAGGGGCGGACGCCGAGCAGGTAATACGCTCTTTAGCCCGTAAAGGGTTCGACGTTATTTTCACCACCTCTTTCGGCTACATGGACGCTTCGGAAATCGTTGCCAGCGAATTCCCAGATGTGGACATCATTCATATCAGCGGCTTTAAATCGAATGGCGAAAACTTTGGCAACCTGTTTGGGGCAATGGAAGATATGAAATATCTTGCCGGCATGTTGGCGGGTTCGCGGGCAAGAGTAGACGGCAATCCAAAGTTAGGGTACATCGCCACCTTCCCTATCCCCGAAGAGCTGCGGCTAGGCAACGCCTTCGCCTTAGGCGCACAACAAACTTGCCCAGATTGCACGGTAGATGTCCGGTGGATCTCCACCTGGCATGATCCTGTCATAGAAAAGGAAGCTGCCTCTTCCCTGTTTGACGCCGGCGCCCAGGTTGTCATGACCGGCGCAGACACCCCTGCCCCGGCGGAAGCCGCCCCTGAAGGAAAATGGGGCATCACCTACGACTATGTAGGCAACTGTAATATCGACGCTTGCCTGACCTCTATGTATTGGAATTGGGGTCCAGTTTATGCCGATATCGTAGAACGCTCTCGAGATGGCGAATATGTAGGCGGATCAGAATATTTCGATGCAGACAGCGGGGCAATGGGGCTCTTTGGTTTCATGGATGGGGAAACGATGATGCCGGGTACCGCAGAATTGCCGGCAGAAGATTTGGCGTTAATTCAGGACACTTTGGAAGCGATGCTAAATGGAGATTTCACCCGTTTTGATGTCTTCAAAGGTCCCATCACCGATAATCAGGGCAACGAAATTTTGCCGGACGGCGTTAGCTTAGTACAGGAAGACCTAGATGGTTTCGCCCAATTTGACGCCCCCTGCGAAACTTGTATGTATTGGTGGAACGAAAATATCACGGCAGAATTGCCTGATCTAAATTAAGGTAACAAGTTTACTGAGAAACCGAGTTTTAATTGGAAAAACTCGGTTTCTTTTCTTTTTAAGGGATAAGTCATGAGCGCTCCTCCCCAACTCGCCGTCAAAATGTCTGATATCGTCATCCGCTTTCCCGGCGTATTGGCGAACGACATGGTTAATTTCACCCTCAACAAAGGAGAAATTCATGCCTTGCTGGGGGAAAATGGGGCGGGCAAATCGACGTTAATGAATGCCTTAGCTGGGTTATATAAACCCACTGCTGGCACGATTGAAGTCAACGGGGAACGGGTCATTTTCAATTCGCCCAAAGACGCCATCGCTGCCGGCATCGGCATGGTACACCAACATTTTATGCTGGTGCCAACCCAATCGGTCACCGAAAACATCCTTTTGGGTTTAGACGAACCGCGCTTTTTTATGAATATGGCAGAATATGATCAAAAAGTGCGCGAATTATCGGAGCAATATGGGTTGTTGGTTGATCCGACAGCCAAAATTTGGCAATTGTCAGTGGGCGAGCAGCAACGGGTCGAGATTTTAAAGATGTTGTATCGGGGGGCGGAGATTTTGATTATGGATGAGCCAACGGCGGTGTTAGCGCCACAAGAGATTGATGAGTTGATGGGCACGATGCGGTCGATGGTTGATCAGGGGAAGTCGATCATCTTTATCAGCCACAAATTGCATGAGGTGGCGGCAATTGCTGATCGGTTGACGGTGTTGCGTAAAGGGGTGGTGACGGCTGAGGGGCATCCGATTGCCGGCATGACGCCACAAAAGTTAGCCCAATTGATGGTTGGTCGAGAAGTCATCTTCCGGGTTGAAAAGGAAGAGCGGGAAGCGGGCGAGGTCGTTTTACAGATGGAGCGCGTCTCGGCAGTTAACAACAAAGGAATGCCGGCATTAAAAGAGATATCGCTTCAGGTGCACAGCGGCGAGATTTTGGGGATTGCCGGCGTTTCGGGCAATGGGCAAAGCGAATTAGCGGAGGTGATCACCGGATTGCGCCCATGTGCCGGCAGCATCCAGGTCAACGGCAAAGAGATCAGCAACAAACCGCCCATCATCGCCATCCAAGAAGGGGTCGCCCATGTGCCGGAAGACCGAACCCATGTCGGCAGCGCCCCCAACATGAGCATCGTCGAAAACACCATCATGAAAGATTACAAAGACGAGCCGATTGGGGATGGTTGGCGCATCAACTTCACCCACGCCCGTGAGAGAGCTCGTGGATTGAAAGACAAATATGATATTTTGGCGCCTTCCGTAGCTACATTCGCCCGAAAATTGTCTGGGGGCAATTTGCAAAAGGTGATTTTAGCCCGCGAAATCTCCACCGAACCCCGTTTAATGGTCGCTGTGCAACCAACCAGAGGGTTAGATGTAGGCGCTATTGAGTCGATTCAAGCGTTGCTATTAGAGCAACGTATGGCAGGGGCGGCGATCTTGCTTGTTTCGGAAGAGCTAGAAGAGTTGCTCTCCCTCAGCGACCGCATTTCAGTCATTCATGGCGGCGAAATTATGGGCACATTACAAACGAAAGAAGCAGATATTGACGAAATCGGGTTGATGATGACGGGCGAAAAGAAAGCCCAGCCCGCTTAACCGCTATCAAATACGACTGAGATTGATGCCGCTCGCTCGCAATCCACGTCGCAAGCGACGTGGATAAGGGTTTCTAAAAAATTCCTTACGGAAGACGAACCCTCGCGGCAAGCCGCGAAGAACGTCATTTCAAACCAATGCCATTAAAGGGCTGGCGGCGTAATCACCGAAATCCATACAGCCTCTTCCGTTTGGGAGCCGCACGAAAGCCGCAATAAATCCTGTCCATCAAAATAGATAGCGTCCCCCGCATGTAGTTGGTGGTTTCCGGTTTGCAACCCGACAATCAAAGCGCCAGACACAACATAAATGAACTCTTCTGTCGGAACCCGCAGGCGGCGGGCGATATTTTCTGTACCTGGAGCCAGCCTACCATGCAACGCTTCCATTTGCCGGCTAAAATCGCGGGACAGCAGTTCATAAGTAACGCCTAAATCGGGAAAGGTGAGTTGAGGTCGATTAGCCGCCCGCACCACGCCTGAATCAAGCGCCGGCGACGGCGGCGCTTCGGCGCTGAGCTGCGAATCGGCAGGATTCGACTCATCCGCTAATAGGTAAAGAAATGACACTTCCATGTTTTCGGCAATTAATCGCAAAGATTCTATAGAAATTTTGGTTTTTCCCCGCTCTATCTGGCTGATAAATGAAGCTGACAAGCCAGTTCGGCGCGCCAACTCCCGTCCGGAAATCCCCATTTCCAAACGACGCGCCTTTATTCGATCGCCTATCTCTTGAAAGCTCATCATCTTAATCTATTAAGCAGTACTATACATTATTTGCAAATGGTTGACAATGCGGTAATCTCATCGGCAGAATGCCGATATCATCCTATAATTGTATTATGGTGCGCGAATCCAAGCATATAACAAAAAAGCGGCTTCTTGCTCGCTGGGCAAAATGTTATTAAGTTATGCTGCACATTTGAGCAAAAATTGGGTCTAACTGGCAGGGCTAGGCGCATTTCACTGTTGATTATTGGAGTGGACAGAATTGATAGCAAACAAACCAATGCCTCATCGAGAATTGCCCATCGACGCATTGCGATTGATGCCGGCAACCGCAAATCCGCATGGGGCAGATGGTTGCCAACTATATTTGTTTGCCGGCAATCCTACGCTTGGTCCAATCTCCAAAATCATCCCCGACCAAGGCGCTACCATTCCTGAGCCTCGTCCAGATCTATCTGAAAAAAAATGCCGGCTCAAAATCCTCCATATCAATGATTTGCATGGTCATTTTTCGAGATTTTTGCCGCAGGGCGACCAACCAGTTTTGTCCAGGATGGTCAGCCATTTGCGACAGGTACGCGCCAAATTTAAGGAGGATCCCGATACGGCTGTGTTGGCTATGTCTGCTGGCGACGATTTAGTGGGCGCGATCTTTGACGAGTTGATGGGGCATGACCCCAATTCGTTTGCCCTACACGCTGGGTATCGTCTCTACTCTTCCGCAGGAATTGATGTCGGCGCTCTAGGGAATCATGATTTTGATTTAGGGACGAACGTTCTAGCTCAGGCGATTGTAAAAGATGCCCAATTCCCAATTTTGTCAGCCAATCTAGTTGGCTGCCGATGGTTGGCTGGCGCTTTTTTTCCGGCTGCGCTGTTTGTGGTCAAAGGGATCCGCGTGGGCGTCATCGGGTTGACGACGGCGGGGCAGATCCGCCAGCCGCCCAACTCAAATATGCAGATTATCAATCCGATACGAGTGATTCACAATATGTTGCCGGCAATTCGCCCCCTGTGCGACGTGCTAATTATCCTCAGCCATCTAGGTTACAGTATCAACGACAACACCGCTTCCGTCCGCGATGGAGGGGATGTTGAATTGGCGCGCAGCTTGCCGCCAGACAGCGTCCATTTGATTATCGGCGGACACACCCACCACGTCCTTAACGAACAGGGATTAACCGCCAAAAACATCGTCAACAATATCCCCATCGTTCAGGCAGGGGCATTGGGTCGTTTTCTGGGCGAAGTCGATATCACCCTTCAAAAAGGGGTAGCTGCCGCTACCAACGTTCAATTAGTTTCAACTGCAAAGTTGGCTGTAGACAACCCATTTGAAGTTGGAAATGTCCAGCCGCTGCTGCAAATGGCCCGCCCCTTCTTTGCCCGTCCTTTAGGGCATGTCTCGAATCACCCAGATCTGAGCAGCGACGAAGTTCGCAACGCCTTTGCCGCCGGAGAATCAGCCCTGGCGAACTTTATCACCGACGCCCTCGTCGCCAGATGTCATGCCAAAGGGCGCCAGGTCGATTTAGCGATGGCAGACGCTTCGATCGTGCGACGGGGGCTGCCCCGTGGCTCAGAGTTAAGTTACGGTCAATGGTTTAATATCATGCCATTTGCCGACGTCTTGCGGATATTTTGGGTGAGCGGTAGACAACTTTTGACATTGGTCAAGGACAATGGACGACGCATAGATATGCCCAATGAGCCGCATACCGAACGGGGGTTTCTACACTTTAGCCGGCAACTTCGCTATCAAATCAATATGGGCGGACGTCGTTCAGAATGCAACGTATCCAATATCACTTTTAACGGCATCCCTTTGGAACAGCAGTTGGAGCGATCTTTTCAAATCGTGTGCAGTAACTTTACGCGACAATTGGCGTCATCTTGGGAGATATATGGGCGATTTGAGTTGGGGTTGCCATTGTTCGACCTCCTCAAAATCCCTCATATTGAAACCTCGCTTTTTTTGCGTGATGAGTTGGTCGCGTATATCATTGAACATGGTGGAGTAACCGAAAAAGGGGGGGCAATTCGAGACGGAAGGATCGCCAAAATCACAGATAGCAAGCCTGCTACACAATGATCGCATCTACCGCCCGCAACCCTTTGTCAACTATTACTTGACACCTAATTGGCTATATGTTACGCTTTCCAAATATTAGGAAAGTCGCGTTCAAAACTTAAATTGCTTAACCTGTGGCAGTAAAATCTCAAAACGAGATAACATTCTTTATAGCTTGTCGGAAATGGCAACAGCAATGATCGACACCCTTACAAATAGAGAAAGGAGCCACTTCAACTTATTCTTCCCCAGTCTGGACAAGATTTCAATAAACTTGAAAAAAAGAAAGAAACCGACAAATTAATGTTGCGTTTTGATCGCTTTAAATCGCTGGTCATTAACTTCCAGGTCAAATAAAATATGAAGCGTCAATTAACAACTAGCTATCAATCCATTTTAGAATTACTTTAGAAAAGGAGAAATTCACAATGAAACGTTATAAATTATTAATTGCCATCTTTTCCATTTTGGCGCTGATGTTATCCGCTTGTGGGGGCACAACGGAAGAACCAGACAGTGACTCGGGCTCAACCGATTCGGGCTCGTCCGATTCTAGTTCAACAGATTCTGGTTCGACAGATTCTGGCTCTGATGACGATATGCCCGCTGAAGCAGCCGATTTCATTACCTGGTATCAATATGATCAGGACAACGAAGACCCTGCCAGCGATGAACGGGTTGGCAATGAATATTTGCGCAACACCATTCCCCAATTCAATGAGGAATTTGCCGGCAAATGGAATTGGGTAAACCAACCCAAAGCGTTTGATCGGATGGCAACTGAATTGGTTGCTGCCGTGCAAGCTGGCGGCGAAGTCCCCGACCTGTTTGAATTGAGCAACCCCCAAAACATTATTAGTTTCCACCGCAATGGCACTGTACAAGATTTGACCGATTGGGCAGAACAACAAGCTTGGTTTAGCGACTTAGACGCCAACAGCATCGAAGCGTGTAAAGGTCCTGGCGGCGAACTGTACTGCATCCCCATTTCACAGAGGCCGCAACTTGTCTATGTGTGGAAAGACCGCTTCCCGGATGGCTATCCTGCTACCCCCGAAGAATTTCTTGCTAAAGCGGAAGAGTTAAAAGCGGAAGGTTTATATGCCATGACCTTTTTTGGCTCGACCGATTACGGCGGGGAAGGTTTGACTAGAGCAATTTGGACGACAATGGCATCTTTCGGCGGCTCAGTAGACGACGGCAACGGCAATATGGCGCTTAACACTCCAGAAAACGTCGCCGCTCTCGAATTTCTGCGCGAAATTGTCGCCAACGAATATGTGCCCGAAATCGCCTTTGCCGGCGGTTTCCAGGAAGAAGAAGCATTCAAAGACGCCTCGGCTGGCTCCTTCCCCACTGGTCTGTTCGGCTACCGTTATGTCAATCCACTAACCGCCCCCAATGGTACCGCCTATGACAAAGGCTCGGCAGAAGATATGCTAGACGCGATTACAGCGGGCGATGTCTATCTGTCGCCATTTTTGTCGGTTGAAGGCGTAGAGCCTGGCTGCGGCGTTGACGTAGCTGGTTTCGTCATTCCAGTTGGAGCAACAAATATCGAAGCGGCTTATGATTACATCAACTGGATCATGGCTCCAGAGCAAAATGCGGTTTGGGTGCAAGGTCCCGGCGGCGGATTCCCGACGCTGAAAGAGACTCAAGAAGATCCGACATTTCAGACGCCGTTTTATCAAGAAGCGGCAGAAGCGGTTGGCGCCAGCGTCTGTCGGCCATGGTATGGCACGCTTAACCGCCCCGATGAGGCGCAAGAATTGGTTATGACCACCGTGTACCGAATCATCAAGGAAGATCCGTCAGCCGATATCGCTGCAGCATTGGCGGAAACCCAAGATGAATACAATGCCGGCAACTAATATTCTGCAGCGCTTCATTCTGTAACTCATATAAAATTGGCGCAAGGCGGCAAAATGGGAGCCACTTTGCCGCCTTGTTCTCTATAGCCCAAGACAAAGGTGTCAGAATGCGTCAAAAATTAGCTCTATTCGGCGGAGGTGGGCGCACCCAATCTTTCCTCCCATTTTGGTTGATCCTGCCCACAGTCATTGTGCTGCTCATCGTTCAGGTTTACCCAGCCGCATATACAATTTGGCTAAGCTTTCAGGAACGGCAGCCAGAAGGGTGGACGCCTGTCGGTTTAGAGAATTACAGACGCCTTTTTAACACCAGTTTGTTTAGCGAAAGCGTCGGACACACCATCGTCTTCCTGATCGGCTATACCTTTCTGACTTTGCTGTTCGGCTTTGTTATCGCCCTGTTGCTAAACCGAAATGTCGGATTATCAGGCTTTTACATTACCTTGCTCTTTATCCCCTGGATTATCGCCGATTTGCTGGTAGGTTTGATTTTTCGGTTGATGGTCGTGCCCGATTACGGACTGTTTTCCGGCATCTTGCAAAATCCCAGCATCATTCCGCCAGATGGATTGTCGGTGTTAACTGCCGTTCGCCCCAAACCGTGGATCGGGGACTTTCCATTTCCCCCTTCTCCCGCCATGATCTTTTTGATATTAGCCTCAGCTTGGCGGGCATTGCCGTTTGTTACTTTGTTACTGTTGGCTGCCATGCAAACGGTTCCCAAAGAAATTATCGAGAGCAGCCACATCGATGGAGCAAGCCGCTCACAAGTCGTCCGATATATCATGCTGCCCATCATGCTGCCAACGATGGTTGTAGCCTTATTTAGCCTTACCCTTAGCGGCATGAATGGCGTTGGAATGGTCTTTAGCCTCACCAGCGGCGGACCAGGAACTTCTACACATGTGTTGAGTTACATGCTGTACTCAATTGGCTGGAATCGGCTGCAATTTGGGCGGGCAGCCGCCCTGGCATTTTTAATCGCCATCGTCAATTGGTTATTGATCACGGGCACCTTGCGCCTGACGCGGGTAGAGGAAAGGAGCGCTTAATATGCAACAAAGATCATTTATCAACCGCCAAACGCAAGAAAAATTTTGGATCAATATCGCCCTAATCTTGGTGACGTTGATCGCCATGGTGCCCATCGCCACCACAATTCTGGTCTCCTTTAAGCAAGAGCAAGACGTCACGCGCAAACCGCCGGTTATCTTGCCCTGTGACACCCCTACAGAAGCGTTCGACTTGGGGGCTTGCCGGTGGTCGGTCGAAGGGTATGATCGGGTCTTAGCTCCCGAAGATTCCTCCAATTGGCTAGGCTTTGAATTGACCGGCAGAATGATTCGAACCTACATCCCCAACACGTTGTTGTATGCGACAACGACATCATTCTTGGTGGTCGTGTTAGCTGGCTTGTCTGGCTACGCATTTTCTCGTTATCGGTTTCGGGGTCACAGAGCGCTGATGGTGGCTATTTTGGCGATTACTGGGGTGCCGCTGCTGACAAATCTGTTGGCATTGTACCAAATGGGAGTTCGACTCCGCAAAGCGAGCATCCCATTCTACGATGATCGGTTGTTTATCATTGTGGTGTATATCGGCTTTTTCTTGCCTTTAAGCGTGTGGATCGCCAAGGGGTTTTTTGACGCCATCCCCCGCGAATTGGAAGAAGCGGCTCTAATTGATGGATGCAGCCCGCTGGGCGCGCTATGGCGGGTAACGATGCCGCTGGCTGGTCCTGGCTTGATGGCGGTTTTCTTGCTCACTTTTGTGGGCGTTTGGAATGAATTTATCGCTGGCTATCTGCTCATCTCCAAAAACGATCAAAAAACGGTGATGTTTGGACTGTATGATTTTCTGGGTCAAAACATCATCAATTTACAGGTATTGGCTGCTGCGTGCATTTTGATCGCGTTGCCCATGATCATATTGTTTCTATTTACCCGCCGCACTTTCTTTAAAGCGATGGTAGAAGGGGCAATTAAGGGGTAATGGGGTTGAATCGGGAATCGATTACACAACAATCTGTCGCCCAATTTGTCGAGGGCGTTAGCGGACAAAATCATGCGATGGCTGGGGCTGTGGCGGCGCTTGCTGCCGCCCAAGCGGTTGCCTTGGGCGTTTCATGTCTTACTATCTCGCGCAACGAGCAAAATTTAAATGATGATGGGATGGGGGAGAGATTGGGGCGTCTGCAATCTATCCAAAGCGCGCTTTTGGATTGGTGCGATCAAGACGCCAAAGCGATTGGCGAGTTTGTTGCGCTGCGGAATGCCGGCAAAACGTTGGCGGGTCAACGTTTGCTTTGTCAGGCGCCAACAGAAGTCAGCCGAATGGCAACGGAAGCGGCTCAAATCTTGCAAAATTGCCGGGCAGTTGCCGTCGAGCGGGTAAAAGATGATTTAGAGATAAGCATTTCATTATTGGCGGGCGCGGCCCAAGCCGCCATCTTGTTGCTAGACAGCAACTTGCGAATTTGGCATGATCAACCAGACTTGCTGGTGGAGTTCGAGCCCATTTTGGCGCAGTTATCAATTGAGATAGCCACCCTCTCGCCGGCGAAACGAATTAGAAAAGCGGAAAAATCAGAGCTGTAGCCCGGCTTTCATTTCACAAAACATAGTGGGGAAAAACTTTGGGAACGATATTAATTCACAATGGCGCAGTAGTCACCGTTAACGACGACCAAAAAGTATACCAAAATGGGTATCTATTTATCGAGGATGACCTAATAATCGATGTATCATCTGGCGCTACTCCAACTAAATATCACAAAGCGGACACGGTGATCGACGCTGAAAATATGGCGATCATGCCAGGGATGGTAAACGGGCATACCCATCTCTTTCAAACCTTTATTCGGGGATTGGCGGATGACAAGCCGTTGTTGGAATGGTTGAAAGCGGCGATTTGGCCCGTCGCTCAACATTTGTCTGCCGATGAAGCGTATGTGGCAGCGATGATCGGCTTGGTCGAAAATATCCGCGGAGGGGCAACCTCAGTAATCGACCATCAATATATCCACACCGAATTAGAAAATGATGACGCCGTTTGCCGCGCCGCCGAGGAATCGGGTATGCGCTTTTTGTTGGCGCGGGGTTGGGCAGATACCGATTATCATCCTACCTTGATGGAAACGCCAGAACTCATCATCAGCGAAACGACGCGGCTGCGAGAGCGATGGGAGCTAAACGGCAACGGACGCATTCGGGTTGAATTTGGTCCGCTGATTCCCTGGGGATGTACAGAGGATACCATGCGCCAAACCCACCAAATCTCACAAAATTGGCAAGCGGGGGCTCACATCCATGCGGCAGAGACGAAGTTGGAAGTAGAGATGAATTTGGAAACGCGCGGCAATCGCCATATAGAATGGCTGGCAGAGCTAGGCGTCCTTGGAGCCCAAATGCAACTTGTCCACAGCGTTTGGCTGGACGACAACGAACTTGACCTGATCGCCAAATATGGGGCTGTCGTCATTCATTGTCCGGTCAGCAATATGTACCTCGCCTCGGGGGTAGCCCGCGTGCCAGAAATGCGAGAGAGGGGGATCACGGTGGCGTTGGGAACCGATGGGCCTGGCAGCAACAACAGCCAGGATATGATGGAGGCGTTGAAGACGACCGCTTTATTGCACAAAGTTCATACCCTGAACGCCACGATTTTGTTGCCGGAAGATGTGTTGTGGATGGCGTGTCGGGGCGGAGCGACCGCTTTCGGTTTATCGAACCAAATTGGCTCGCTGGAAGCGGGCAAAAAAGGGGATGTGGTGGTAGTTGATTTGGATACGCCAATGGCGATGCCTGTGCACCGCATTCCTTCGGCGCTAGTTTACAATGCCGGCAATCGAGATGTGCATACCGTCATCGTCGATGGACAAATTTTGATGGACAACAAAAAAATTCTGTTTTTAGACGAAAAGGCGTTGTTAAAAAGAGCCCGACAAAGCTGCGCCAATCTGCTTGCGCGAGCGGGCGTTATCGTTAACAACGCCAATTAATCGGAATATAACGTCCGCCCCATCTGGCGCAAGTTTCTATTGTAAATTTTAATTTGCGGCGTAATTAATCGTACTCTTCGATGTAGTTACTTATTGCTATTACCTATTTCATCACCCAAGACTGCAACGCTCGACAAGTGAATCTGCTACCCAAACGCTATTTGCCGGCATCTCCTTCCTCGTTACCTCACCCCACCGCCAACCATTTAAGCGTTTTTGCCAAGCCCATTCATTGATCCACTCCATACAATTGCGTCTGTGGGAAAAATGCAAACCACCCAAACCAATATGCCAGATGCCCGCCTAAACGCTCCAATCTTGCGCCATCGCCCCCGACAATTGCGTCCGGCGTAATCTGCCATTCATCCCCATTTTGATCCAGGAGCAACGTCAACGACTCTGTCGCTGCAAACTCCCATTCCTTTCGTTCATACGCTCGAATCTCTGCCCCAGTTTGGTACACAACAGGACCAATGCGTAAATTATCCCCCGTCATCTCAATCGGCTCACTGCCGGCAATCAAGACGACATTCGTTTCCCCTATCCTATCATTTACTACATCTTCCTCCGTTAACGTTGCAATCGGATACGCCTTTGGCGCTCCATCAATCCGCAACGCAAAAATTTGCTCCTTTGTATCTAGTAAATCACTTCTCTGCCAAACTGGAAACATCGTATTTGGCGAAGAAAAATAGTTGCCATACGCTGCCCCAGGAACGTAAATTCTAGCAAATCCAGTTTCTGGAGCGATCACCAATGTTTCTGGCTGTTGGGTTTGCCAATCCTCCCAAGTAGTTAGCACAATGGGCAAAATATCTAGAGTAATCCCGCTCCCTACCAATTCGCCTAAAACCGGCTCGCCCGTTAGCTGATTCCATAGCGTTCGCGTTTGCCGATCATACATCAGCTTGTTGCTGCGAAATAGAAAACCCGATGAACCAAAATCATAAACTAACCCATCGCTGGCTCGTCCATCATAAGCGACCGCCGCTCCACACAAAGTACAATATGCGATCGAAACTGGAACGCCCCCAATCACATCATTTGCCATCTCATGCCAATCCATATACCGTAACGGATAAGCTCTAGCATCCCCATTAATCACCATACCAAAAACAGACTCATGCGCTGTCAGCGTCTTATCATCGCTGGCAGATATCATTTTAGGGTTATCCAAGGCAGGAATGCCATCAACCGGAACGCCTCCCCAGACGATCTCTTCCACCCGGATCGATGAAGCAAAATCATCTTGCAAAAAGTTAGCGAAATCATGATCTATTCCAGCCAGTAATTCTCCTTTCCATCCTGTAAAGCCCGGCGGCGGCGCGATATCTGTCGCGCCATACCATTCAATCCATTCCGCCCAATTATCAAAATAGTCAGGCTCAGCCAATTGGTTTAACGCATTCCCGTATCGAGCCGTATTTTGAACAAGACCAATTTGCGCGGCGCGGAGCAGCTCGATAAATACCGGAATGTAACTTTCTTCTTTCTCGCTAATGATTTGTTGAATTACAGCGTCTACTTTCGCCTCATCCCTGTCTAGCAAAGCATAAAGTCGTTCGGCAGGCTCTAGGGGGATTTCAGAAGCGTCGCTGGAAGGAAGCGGCAATAATGTCGGAGTTAAGGGCAAGGTTGTAACGGTAGCCGCGGGCAGGGAAGTTGGTTTTATATTAGTCGGCGTAGCAAGATCGGCTTGGCAGCCCAGCAAAAACAAAGCGAGAAAGAAAATAAGCGGAAAAAACAAATTTTTCTGGTTCATATCAGGGATGATAACAAGGGCGCATAGTAAAGCGATAAAACAGCTGCCCTTGTAATTGCCTTGTAATATTTCGACCTGCCCATAATTTCGCCGTATTCGCTAGGCGGAAATAACTGGTGGCTGGCTCCAAGTCGTTCGCCGTCAGTTCAAAAGCATCCCTTTCCTTTGGAATGGAAAGAGATTAAAATCGTTGAATGAGTTCCCATATTCTGATCGTCAATCTGCTGCCCAACCATGCCTCCGGCTTGGCGCAATTGCAAAAAGATTGTTTTCCCACGCTGGGCGAATCAGAATTGATGGCAGAAGAGCATTTTCTCTCTCATTATGGCATATTTCCACAAGGGGATTTTGTCGCTTTGGATGACGAGCGGATAATTGGATTAGGGGCGGGATTTTTTATCAACTTCAATTTTGAAAATCCCAACCACACCTTTTCAGAAATAATCGCCAATGGATTCCATACCAACCACGATCCCGACGGGGAATATTATTACGGCGCCGACATCAGTGTTCATCCCGATTATCGGGGGCAGGGCATCGGGCGCCGTTTGTACGAAAAACGGAAGGATTTGGTCAGAAAATTCAATCGGAAGGGGATTATAGCTGGGGGATTATTGCCCAACTATCCTGATTATCGAAATGAGTTAAGCGTGCCGGCATATGTAGAGCAAGTGATTGCCGGCAACCTGTACGACGGCACATTGACTATGCAATTGCGAAACGGCTTCAAAGTAATCAATTTGCTGGAAAATTACATCCAGGACAGCGCCTCAGACAATTGGGCGACGCTGATTTTGTGGGAAAATCCTGACTATGAAAGCGACAGGTAGCAAGCAGCAACTTTGCAGGTTTGCGGGAAGCAACTTTGTAAGCCGGAATTATCGCCTCTTGTCTAACGAGCCGCATAGTATCTGAAAAATAAGGAAAACAATGATGACAATCAACCAACTTACCCTTCAAGGTTCCCCATACGAGATGGGATTTCAACACGGCAGCCAATACAAAAAAGAGATCCGCAAATTTGCCGACCAACGGGTCGCCCTCAGCGGCAGCAAAGAGTGGACAGGGAGAGAGTTAAATCGAACGGAAATCATCGCCCTAGCTGAAGCTTGTTTGCCGGCGCATCAAGCTTATGCCCCCTCCCTGATGAAAGAGCTTCAAGGTATGGCAGACGCCACCGAATTGTCATTGGCAAAACTCATTATCGTCAATGGATATACTGATTTTATCGATTTGGTGTACAACGCGGCTGAGCCAATATTGCCGGCAACTCGCGCCGACGACGACTGTACAGCTTTTCTAGCGCCCAATGAAGCGACCGACGGCAAGGGCGCCATGTATGGACAAACCTGGGACATGAATGTTGAAGCGATGCCTTACACCCTCTTGCTGCGCATCTGCCCCGACGATGCCCCGGAAGCGTTGTTGTTTACCACTGTGGGCTGCATTGGCATGATTGGCATGAACGCTGCCGGCATTTGCGTGGGCATCAACAATCTGATGGGCGGCGATGGGCAAATTGGGGTCATGTGGAACTTTGCCATTCGAAAAATATTGATGCAAGAGAATATTGAAGACGCGTTAGCCTGCCTAACTGAGGTCACCCTAGCTGGAGCGCACAACTTTTTGTTATTAGACAAAGAAGGGCGAGGCTACAATGTAGAAGCCACTTCAACCCAAAGTTGCATTACAAAGCTAGAAAACCATCCTATCGCTCACTCCAACCACTGTCTGGCGCCCAACACCGTCGCCGTCGAAAGAGAACGCCCCCCTTCTTCGCGAGAAAGCACAATAAATCGTATCAATCGAGCCCAGCAATTGCTGAACAAGCGCCCCATCACACCAGAATCGTTGATGGCGCTCACCCGCGACCAACCCACGATTTGCGTTTCTCCCAACCCCCCCTTTTTCACCGCCAGTTGTGGAGCGGCTATCATGCGTCCAGCAACGGGAGAATTTTGGGCGGTACAAGGGTTGCCGGCAGAAAACGAATACCAAAAATTCGCTATCTAATTTCCGCCCAATTTATATGTTTAAGAAAGCCTCCAAACCCAATAAGATAACGCCAGAAATTATCGCCGAGGCGGCCCAAACCATCGGCATCCGCTTTACTGATGATGAGATGGAAATGATGACGAACGGCATGGGCGTAAACTTGGAATCCTATGAAGAGATCCGAGCTGTACCGCTAGCAAACGATATACCTCCCGCCCTATTCTTTCATCCCGAAATGGGATTGCCGGCAAAGAACGAAACAGGTTCAAATCCAAACAATATCCCCCACATTCCCCCAGATGAACCTTTATCTCGCCCCACCGATTTAAACGAATTAGCCTTCGCTTCTCTTCCGCAATTGGCGGAGTTACTGCGCCGACAGGAGGTCCAGGCGATAGAGTTAACGCAACTCTTTTTAGATCGGTTGAGGCGGCTCGATCCAACGTTGCAATGCGTTATAACCTTAACGCCAGAACGCGCCTTAGCCCAGGCAGCCCAAGCCGACCAGGAAATCGCTGCCGGCAACTATCGGGGCATGTTGCACGGCATCCCTTGGGGGGCAAAAGATTTACTGGCAGTGAAGGGGTATCCCACCAGTTGGGGCGCCGCTCCGTTTCAGGAGCAACAGATCGATGAAGATGCCTGGGTAGTGAAAAAGTTAGACGCAGCCGGGGCAATTTTGGTCGCTAAGTTAACTAGTGGCGCATTGGCGTATGGAGATATTTGGTATGGCGGCGTAACCAAAAATCCCTGGAATATCGAGGAAGGCTCCAGCGGTTCGTCGGCTGGTCCTGGCTCTGCTGTAGCGGCGGGCTTGGTTCCATTCGCCATCGGTTCCGAAACGTTAGGCTCTATCGTTTCCCCGTCAACACGGTGCGGCATAACGGGATTGCGCCCTACATTTGGGCGGATTAGTCGAGCTGGGGCGATGGCGTTAAGCTGGAGCATGGACAAGCTCGGACCAATGGCGCGGTCGGCGGTGGATTGCGGCTTGGTCTTTGCCGGCATCCATGGAGCTGACTCTGCCGACCCCACGAGCGTCACACGTCCTTTTGATTGGGATATGGGGATTGATTGGCGTACATACGCTATTGGCTACACGCAAAATGACTTTGAAAGCGAAGAAAATACCAATCAGGACGCCGATCTGGAAACCATTGCCGTGTTCAAAGAGCTTGGCGGGCAATTGACTCCCCTTCAATTGCCCGCATTGCCTTTCCGGGCAATGATACTCATTTTAGCGGTCGAGGCAGCAGCCGCATTTGACGCATTAACCCGCTCAAATCAGGATGATGCCCTGCAATGGCAGGATGAAGAAGCATGGCCCAACACTTTTCGTCGGACCCGCTTTGTGCCAGCAGTTGAATATGTGCAGGCGAACCGGCTCCGCACCCAGGCGATGCGCCAAATTGCTGCATTGCTATCCGAATTTGACCTGTATCTTGCCCCTTCGTTTGCCGGCAACAACCTAACGCTAACCAATTTAACCGGCAATCCAGCTATCGTTTTGCCCAACGGAGTAACTGATGGCGCGCCCAGCCACCACAGCATCACCCTAAACGGCAAATTATATGGCGAAGCTGCCTTGTTAAAGGTGGCTGGAGCGTATCAACAGGCGACCGATTTTCACCAGCGCCATCCCCGCCTGCCAGCTAACGGGGCGCCATCCGAATCCCCCCATCCAACCGAATAACCTCCCCATTGAGCATCGGATTTGCCACAATTTGCTCCGCCAATTTGGCAAACTCTTCTGGCTTGCCCAAACGAGACGGAAAGGGAACTTGCGCCCCTAAAGAAAGCCGCGCCGCCTCGGGCAATCCCGCCATCATCGGCGTATCAAAGATGCCGGGGGCGATACTCATTACCCGAATGCCATAACGGGCAAATTCACGGACAATAGGCAACGTCATCCCCACCACCCCGCCTTTAGAAGCGGCGTATGCCGCTTGCCCAATTTGCCCATCAAATGCAGCTACCGAGGCAGTGGCAATCACAACTCCTCGTTCGCCTTCCTCGTTTGGCTCGTTTTTGGCCATCGCCTCCCCAGCTAATCGGATCATATTGAATGTGCCCACCAAATTGACCTGAATCACTTTGGCAAACGCCTCTAATGAATGGTTGCCCCGGCTGCTGAGCAATTTGGCTCCGATGACGATGCCGGCACAATTCACCAATCCATCCACCCCCCCATATTGTTCTACCGCCAGATCAACCGCCGCCTGACCCTGCTCTTCGTTCGTGACATCAGTTTGAATAAAGCGAACCGATTCGCCTAGCTCGATCGCCAACGCTTTGCCGGCGCTTTTATTAATGTCGGCGATAATTATGTGTGCCCCATTGCCGGCAAAACGGCGCACACAAGCCCCGCCCAACCCCGAACTGCCTCCTGTAACGATAAATGTTTTTCCATCAAAATTCATTTTTATCCGCCTCCAAATAACGTATTGGGCAGCTCGCTGCCCAGCTTTTTATCAGAAAATGACGCTCCCCGCAGCAAGCTGCCAGGGTTCGCCTGCCGTGAGGGATTTTTATTTAGAAAGTCCACAACTCCCGCCGCCAGCAACGGGGGTTGCGGGCGACCGAAATCAATTGTTTTAATGATCCGCTTAATAGAGCAATTAATTTGGATTGATTATTTTTAAGGAGTATCTTAGCGTGCAAACAATTTTATCCTAAATTGGCAGTAAAAACGCTTTGATATGAAGGAAGGAAGATGAAGGTAGCTTATAATCAACATGGCATAGCAGTGAATGCTGACAAAGATGCCCCAAATTCCGCATTTTGCCCCCATTGCAGAGGAGAACTTTCATTACGCACGCGCCGCTCCATGACTGGCAGACAAGTCACCTACTATTGGCGACACACCAACAACGCCAATATGCATTGTAATGCCAGAAGCGCCCCCACCACCATTTTTAATTGGCGGCGGCACGCTTCTACCTCACAATATTAAGATTTTGGCGCTATAATGCCGGCATGTGTGGTCGCTTTGTATTGTTAAACAGCGGCGAAACCATCGCCGACCAATTTAATCTGCCATTTCCGCCTGCTGTCGAGCCTAGGTATAACATCGCCCCGACCCAACCCGTGGCGGGAATCCGCCTCAATGACAAAGGAGAGCGAGAGTTCGCCCATTTTCATTGGGGATTGATTCCATTCTGGGCAAAAGACGCCAAAATGGCAGGGCGTATGATCAACGCCAGATCGGAAACGGTGGCTGAAAAGCCCTCTTTTCGGGCGGCGTATAAATATCGCCGCTGCCTGGTTCCCGCCAGCGGATTTTATGAGTGGCAGCCTCAAAACGGCAAAAAACAGCCATTTTATATCCATCATATCGAGGATGACATCTTGGGGATTGCCGGCATTTACGAGCGTTGGTCATCTCCAGACGGGGGCGAAATCGAGTCGGTATCGCTGCTGACCACAACGCCCAACAATTTTATGAAGCCGATCCACAATCGAATGCCGGTCATCATCGAGCCAGAAGATTATGGGGTATGGCTTGACCCAAAGGCAGATCCAAAGCGGGAACTGCCTCACCTGTTGCGCCCATATCGAGATGGCAGCCTAACCGCATATCCTGTTTCAACCACAGTCAATTATGCCGGCAACGATGTGCCGGCATGTATTGAGCCCATTTAAGCAACCCTAAACCAATAGCCGCTTATTTTGCCCCGATGGGCAAATAATAATCAAACGAGTCGAATTTAGACTGCGTAGTTCCAGTATAAACGTCGAATACCGCCCCATTATTTTGCGACAATGCCGTCAGGGTAAAGGCGTCGGTTAAATACAAGGTGGCGATGGTTTGCGCTGGCGTGACGACGCTTACCATAACGCTGGTTGACATGCCGGCAGGCAGTAAAATCGTCGTCTCGCTTAAAGTGGTTGGCCAATTGTTGCCGGCAATTGACAAATGATAAATGTCGGAAGTCAAACCAGTATTGGTGATGTAAACGGTGTGGGTAACAGTCGTCTCCGCCATAGCATAAACCGTTTGGTCTGGGGACAACTCCACGCCCGTTCCAGGAGCAGGGATACAAGATTGTATCTTGACATCATCGATATCCCAGCCATATTTGCCGATATCTTCATCGGTGCCCAAACTAAAGCGGAAGTTTACGGTATCGCCGGCATAACTGGCGATGTCAACTACCGAGTTCAGCCATGGTTGCGGATTGCCGCACCATCCTTCAAAGTTGCCCAATGGATTGCCATACCCTGAATCGATGACGCCATCATATGAATCTGTCAGCAATCCTACGTTGATTTGAGACCAATTCTTTCCATCGTCCGTCGAAATCTCTAAGATGCCGCCATCATAACACCCGGTCGATTTGTCCTCGATCTCCTGATAATTCCAAAATTGAAAGGTTAGCTCCGTTGCTCCCACCGGCAGCGTTATGGGCGGAGAGGACAAGAGTTGCTCCGCAACGATCGGAACATCGTCTACGTGCCAGCCGCCATTGCCATTGCCATTTGTCGCCCCATATGTCCAGGTATTGGCGCCGACCCCGCTGCTAACCCAACCGCCATTTCCGCTCTCAAAATCTTCTTCATAAATGATGTTTGGCGTTGATCCTACCGAACATTCTCCAGAGTCGGCGATTGTAGAAAATCGCCAGGTAGTCGAGTTGGTCTGACCGCAGCTATTTTGGGCGGTTACCCGCCAATAATAGTAGCTGTTTTCGTTTAGCGCCGGCAGCGTATGCGAGTCGGCATCAACGGTAGCGGTATAAATTATATTGTTCAACAGAGCGTCGGTAGCCACTTCCAGATAATAATTTGCGCCCTGCGTGGCAGTCAACCAGGATAATGTGGGCTGAATTGAGACGTTTGTCCCTCCATTAATCGGCGTTTGCAATGAAACTGAGCCAGGGGAAGTAGTGGAGACATTCAAAGTCGCTGTAGCGGTATAAACGATACTCCCATCATCGCCAACGATGCCGATCGGGTATTGTCCGGCAGAGACGCCAGCCGTATTGCTGATGGTTACGGTTGAATTGGCTGGCACAGCAGTTACAGGGTTAGGCGTAATGCCGGCAGTCGCTCCCGACGGAGCATTTACGGCGCTCAATGTTACAGGTGCGGTAAAGGATGTGCCCAAATCAACTTGAAAATCCGCAATCTCTCCAGCGCAAATATCTTGCGAGGCAGTTGGCAGATTCAAATAAGCGCAATTCGGCGGAAGATCAAAAGCGGCTGTGCCATCTGTATAGCTATTTGCGCTGCCCTGGTCAGCGCTATAACCCAAACCTCGCTTGGCAAATCCTTCCCATATTAAACATTGGTTGGCGCCGCCAGTTATCGTTTGATCTGCCAGTAAAATCGCGTCCCGTCCATCCACAAAGCCAGGAGAGCATGGTTGCAATTTCAACGCCTCATTTATCAGCAGCATCGCCAAATTATTGCCGCCAGTTCCATTGTACAAATCAGCATCAAAACCGCTCTGCGACCCCTCGGCAATCAGATTCCAAGTAACTTCCCACAACATCGCCGCCCATATTGAACCAATGGTATGAACGCTGCCGCCAGAGGAAGCGACATAGTTATACGTGTGCGGGTTGACTTGCATATTGGTTGAATAACGGTATGGGCGGACGCCGGGACCGCCAGCCCCTTGCCCCAGCAACCAAGTTCCAATGCCACGCGGGTCGGCGCCTGTATCTCCAGCTTCAATCGTCATCATCAGAGCGTACCAATCGCTCCACCCCTCTCCCATCTGTTCGCTATTTATCAGGCAACCCACATTGCTTGGCCCACCAGTCAACCGATTGGTAATGCCGTGCGTATATTCATGGACGATGACGCCATTGTCCAGATCGCCATCGCGGCTAGTACCGCATAGGTACATCAACATCGTTGGTTTTATGCCATCCGCTGGCGTGCTCATTTTGGCGTTGCAATCTCCGGGCGATTGGGCTTGGGCGATCACCCGATCGTTGCCGGCGCCACCCTTGCCATTGTTATCGTTCTGAAAGTTGCCGGCAACTTCGTCAAAGCCATATTCATACCACACATCATGCGCGATGTTGTTCCAGTAAAACAGATTGTCGATGGCGGAAAAAACATTGTCAGTTATCGTTGGGGAAGCAGTTAAATCAAGCGGATGATCACAATCTAGCGTTGCGCCGCACTCAGAAAACAACCCCGACTTCTGCGCCTCAACATTGTTGCCTTGGCTGTTCGTCCAATTGGTCGAACTGGTAGCGTGCCAGCCAAAGGGGGAAGCATTTGCCGAAGCGTCTCCTGATGGATTTGCGATCAAACTGCGTCCGTCTGCTGGGGGAGCCGGGGTGGCATAATTCGGACTTTCTTCAGGCAAAGGATATACCCGATAACCATCCGCCAACAGCGAATCTGCCACAAAAAATGGGGACGCCGTAAACTGGGCATCTGCAACAGGGGGATAGCCATGCGCTTCCGTCGCCTGTTGTATGAAATCTTCATGGATAGTGTAACTAAATTTGTTGACCGCCTCGCCCTTCTCGCTGTCAACTTGAACTGTCCATAACTCCCCATCGAAGATATGGTCGATTTCCACTTGCCAAGTTAGGCGAATCTGCTCTTTGCCGGCAAAATAGCTCAACTTTACTGGAATAGGTTGGCGGGATATGCCGGCAGGGGCAAAGATAACCTTGGCGTCAAAACTATCTACTCGATCTACTACAGAGAGCGCCGCCGGCGCTGGCAAACCCAACTCTTGCGCCGCTGTCTGTATTGCAGCCTGCGCGGAAATAGTTGGCGCGCTTACAAAGCCAACTGCCTGATCCGGCAAAGAAACAAATCTATTGCCTAAATTGATGATCCGACCATCAGCAGCGACATTTATATTGAGAATCCCATTCCAAATCTCGATGCCTTTCAACCGCTGTTGTAGGTAGATGTGGGTGATGCCTGTCTTTTCGCTTCTGAAATAGTCTGATATGACAAAATCGGCGATATCCTCTTTGCTCAAACCCCAGTCGGCGTAATTTTTCCGCAAATAATCCAGAGCGATATCTAGAGGTTCGCCTTTGTTCGCTCCTGTTAGAAAACCGACGATATCTGCTCTTTGTCGGTTAGGATGCTGGGGAAAAAATTGGCGGGCGCTTTCAGCGGCAGGGCGCGCTTGGGCTGGTCTAGATTGGGCGCCGACAGTTAAAGTTATGAGAGCGGCAATAATGAACAGTCTGGAAAATCGAACCATTTATCTCTCGCAATAATTTAAGGATATCGATTTTGGCAAATCGACAGTGAATTGATATGATTTTGTTGCAAAATGTTAGAAAAGCTCATCTGCATAGAGATAAACTCGGGGAATAATATTTATCCCGGCAACTGTTTTATAATACTACATTTTATTTTTCTGTAAATAAGCCAATTTAACCACAATTTTTTGCCTGATTTTGCCAATTAGTCATTAGCCGTTAACCCTTCAAGAAAATCGGGTTAGCTGCCGATGTTTCTCATCGAATGGCGCAAAAATTATGTATCGATACGACGATTCAGGAATGCTTTGCTGCGAGGATCTTCCAATGCCGGCATTGGCGGAGCGGTATGAAACGCCACTCTACATTTATAGTCAGGCAACTATTCAGGGTCAAGTCGCCCGGCTCCAAAAAGCTGCTCTAGAACTGAATACAGAAGTTGAAATTTGTTATGCATTGAAAGCCAACGGCAATGTGGAAATAATCAAACTTATGGGCGAAATGGGGGTTGGCGCCGATTTAACCAGCGGCGGCGAACTATTTCTGGCGCAACAAGCGGGGATACCGGCACAACAGATGCATTTCTCTGGAGTGGGCAAAACGCGCCCGGAGATCGCCCAGGCGATTGATGCCGGCATTTCCGCCATCCACCTTGAATCGGAGATGGAGTTTGACGCAATCGCCCAACTCGCCTCCCAGAAAGAAAAAATCGTCTCCATCGCCGTGCGGGTCAATCCCGACATCGCCGCCGACACCCATCATTACATCGCCACTGGCAACAAAGTGAACAAATTTGGCGTTCCATGGGGAATAGCGAAAAGAATGCTAAAACAAGCCAAGGCTCATTCGTGGCTCCGACCAGTTGGATTAGCCGCCCACATCGGATCGCAGATACGAGATTTAGCCCCCTTTGCGGCGTTGGCAAAGAGATTGATTGAGATGGCGAACGAAGTTGAAGATGCCGGCATCCGATTAGATTATTTGGATGTTGGCGGCGGCGTTGGCATCGGGTATGGCGCTGACTCACCGCCGCTGAACCAATGGGTGGGCACAGTCGGCGAACCGATCGCCGCGGCTGGCTACAAACTCATCGTCGAGCCTGGGCGCGCGTTGGTTGGCGAGGCTGGCGTGTTGCTGTGCCAAGCGATTTATGTCAAGCGACAAGGGGGAATTCGATTTATCATCGTCGATGCCGGCATGTCCGAATTGCTGCGCCCCACTCTGTATCAAGCCCACCACCCGATTATGCCTGTCAAAAAAAGCTCCGAAGCGTTGTTGCCAGCGAACATCGTTGGACCGATATGCGAGAGCGGAGATTTTATCGCCAAAGACCGGGCACTGCCGCCAATACAGCCCGGCGACTTGTTAGCTGTTATGGACGCTGGCGCCTACGGTTTTGCCATGAGTTCCAATTACAATGGGCGGCGCAAGCCAGCAGAAATTTTGATCTCGGGGGAAGCGGCGCGGTTGATCCGCCCCCGACAGAGCAACCTAGATCTATTGGGCTAGCGGCAAACGAATTTTGAAGCCAGCCCCTCGATTGGGGACATTGTATCCTTCGATTTGCCCGTCATGTAATTCCACAATCGCTTTGGCTATCGCTAAGCCTAACCCGGCTCCGCCTGTTCCTCGCCTGCGGGCTTTATCCGCTCGGTAAAATCGGTCGAAAAGATACGGCAAATCGGGAGGGTCGATGCCGTCGCCGCTATCTACTACTTCGATGATAGCGCTTTTCTGGTCGTGGGTCGCTTCTACCCAAATGGTTCCTCCAGTTGGCGTATATAAAATGGCGTTTTTCAGGATATTTCGCGCCACTTGCCCTAAGCGCTCAGCGTCGCCCCTTACCGCCGGCATTTGCCTGTTTGTGCTGGCTTTAATTGCTATTGACTTTGCCTGTGCCGGCATTTGATGCGCCGCTATTGCCTTATCCACCACCTCCATTAAATCGATAGGACGCATATCCATCCGCAATTGACCCGCCTCCGCCAATGAAAGCTCTTGCAAATCTTCAACCAAATGGTTGAGTAGCATAGCCTCCTCGTGTATTGAGACGATCGCCTTTTGGTCGGGGGATACCAGCCCATCTTGAATCGCTTCCAAATAGCCGCGAATGTTTGTCAGCGGGGTGCGCAGCTCATGGGCGATATCGGATACCATGTTACGCCGCAACAGCTCTTGCTTTTCCAAACTGCCCGCCATTTCGTTAAACGCCAACCCCAATTTGCCGATTTCATCCTCCCGATTTATGTCAACTCTCTGGCTCAAATCGCCGCCTCTCATCTTTCGCGCAGCGGCAGTTAGAGATTGAATTGGATTCAATATGTACTGGGCGAGAGACAAACTTGCTATGCCGGCAACCGCGATAGCTAGCAATGCCGCCCACAAAAATGCGCTATTGACTGAGCTGAGAAAAATCTGCTCATTTTCATCCAAATTTGCCGTCTGAATCAACTCATTCAATTCTGGGGCTGGTAATTTGCTGTTTCCAGCCCCATTTCTTGGCATTTGAACGAAAGTCACCTGCCAATTCGATTCGTCGCCGCGCAACTGAAACGCCAGCGGCGGCGGGCGGCGCTCATTCGACTTTTTGGGCAAATTAGTTCGATACAACCCCTTCGCTTCCGCGTCAAACAAAAAGATATCTCTGCCCGTTGTTTGCGCCATCCGATCTAAAAAAGCAGGCGCGGCTCTAACCCCATCTTCGGTGATGCGTTGCTCCAAAAAGCTAGCGTAAGAATCCCCGCTTCGCCTTAAACTAGAGTCAGCATAGGCGTCAAACGCTGTTCGCGTTCTGCTGCTGGCAACCCAAGATAAAGAGATCGCGACGATAATGATAAGCGCCAAAAATGCCAGAAACAGCCGGAATCGCAAATTCATCGCCCGCTCTCTTCGCCAAATTTATAGCCAAAGCCGTACACCGTTTGAATGTAGCGCGGCTGGCTGATATCGGGTTCGATCTTTTTACGCAGTTTCATCACATGCACGTCAACTGTTCGCGCCAACCCTTCATAATCATACCCAAACGCTTTGTTCATCAAATCATCGCGGGAGAATGGGCGTCCAGGCGCCTGGGCTAAAACCTTCAAGATATTGAACTCTTTCGGAGTTAATGACACCAATTTGCCGTTTAGCTTGACCTCCAATCGGGCTAAATTTACGATTAAGTCGCCCGCCACGATCTGTTCATTTTGACTGTTGGTTTCATCCAGCTTAACCCGTCGTAACACCATCTTAACCCGCGCCGCCAACTCCCTGGGGCTAAATGGTTTGGTGATATAGTCGTCCGCCCCTACATCAATGCCGGTCAATTTATCTTCTTCGGTCGATTTGGCGGTCAGCATGATAATCGGAATATGTTGACTATCTTCGTCGCTTCGCAAGATACGGCAGATATCAAGCCCATTTAATGCCGGCAACATCAAATCCAACACGATCAATGCCGGTTGCTCCTGCCTGGCTAATTCCAACCCTTCATACCCATCATGGCTTATCTTCACAATAAAGCCATCCCGCTCCAAATACATCCGCGCCAACTCCGCCACTTTGCGGTCATCTTCAATTACTAAAATCGTCGCTTTACCCATATCTCCTGCTACAAACCTGCCGCCACTTTTTCACTTACCGCTTTATTTTACCTGATAAGTTGTTAACTTTTGATGAAGATGGACTTTACAGCAAAGTTAGGTATCATTTTTGCCAATCGTCGCAAATGGGAAACTTTCCAACTCTCTAGGAGGAACAAATGTCTAAAAAGTCTACTCGATGCCAAGCCAATAATAAATCTGGCTCTCGCTGTAAAAACAACGCCCAATCTCAATCATCTTATTGTCATATACATGCCAAAGTTGCCAGCCACGACCAACAGGCGCAGCTTGAAGCTCTCACTACTGAACTTAATCAATTGGCTGCTGAGGTTCGCGTCTTAGAAGAGAAATTCACGCCGCCTCCCTTCTCCACTCAGGGGATGATTCGCCTGCTCAAAGAAAATATGAGCCGCTTTACGCCAGAAATGCGCCTGTCCTTAATTTCCGAATTGCAGGAAAGCTTTGAAGGGGCGGCGGCTAAAGATTTTCTAGACCCCGATACCTGGAAGGGGATGTGGTATATCCTGAACTACTCAGCCCAAAATAACACCGAATCGCTTCGCCACGCTCTAGCAGATCGGCTGGCACATTTTCCCGGTTATGATTTGGCTCAAGATTTTCGCAATAGTTTAGAAGGCGCGTCCCCTAAAGATTTTTTGGAAATAGACACCTGGAAAGGGGTTTGGTTTATGGCAACCTACTCATTGCGTTTTGAAGCGGACAAGATGAAAAATCAGATCTTGGGAAAAAATGACATTGAGGAAGATGAGTAAATGGCAATCCTTTAAAATCCGTACCCATCACCTGAGGTGGCGGCTTTCTGGCAAAGGAGTAAATTCTCTATTGACATTTCTTGGCATAAAAAAAGGCTCTCATCAGAAGACGAGAGCCTTTTCATTTACAAGATGGTTTTTTATTCTTCGACGGGAGGAGGGGTTGGACTTTCTTCTTCAGCTAAGATTACGGCATCCGCCGCTTTTTTAGCTTCAAATTCCGCCAACATCTCGTCTGGCGTGTCATCTCCAATTAACAAGGAGGCAATATCCGTGTCAGATACGATGTCGCCATTAAGCGCTTCGGGGGAAAGCGTCCCTTCTTCTGCCTCATCCTCGGTTCTAAAACCAGTGCCGGCAGGAATCAACTTGCCGATAATCACATTCTCTTTGAGACCGACCAGGCTATCTTCCTTGCCGCCAATCGCCGCCGCCGACAATACCCGAATCGTATGTTGAAACGAACTTGCCGACAAGAAGCTTTCCGTGTTTAGCGCCGCTTTGGTAATGCCCAGCAAAACGGGGCGCGCTTTCGCCGGTTCGCCGCCTTCTTCCACGATCTCTTCATTCAGTCGATTGAAAATAGTCGCTTCGACCAAATCGCCAGGCAGCAACTCCGTATCGCCAGAGCTGGTTACTTCAACTTTGCCTAACATTTTGCGAATAATCACCTCAAAATGTTTGTCGTTGATATTTTGCCCTTGCGGACGATACACTTTTTGCATCTCGCGCAATAAATAGGTCGTTACCGCATCTCGACCCAACACCTCCAGAATACGATGTGGGTTTTTGGACCCTTCCGTTAATTGATCGCCAGCCTGAATAACATCGCTATCGCTGACCAACAGTCGGGTGCTAGCGGGAATTTCATAATCCGCTTCCTGACGGCTTTCCCACACCACGCGGAAGCCCTCTTTGTTGTTCACCACCTTGCCGGCATGCCGAGCAACGATGATATTGTCTTCATCTAATTCAGCCAGCAATTCGCCCACATCCACGCCATCGCCATCCGAAACCCGCAATGTATATCCATCGGGAATTTCATATTCGTCGTCGATCAATTGGCTGTCAACCACAAAGACATGACGCACGCCCTCGATCAATTCGATGTTGACTCTGCCGCTAATCTCACTCATCACCGCTTCCCCTTTGGGGCGTTGCCGAGCCTCAAATAGCTCTTCAACTCGAGGCAAACCCTGGGTAATGTCGCCGCTAGCGGAAGCGGTGCCGCCTGTGTGGAACGTTCGCAGCGTCAATTGGGTGCCTGGCTCGCCAATCGATTGGGCAGCCATAATGCCGACGGCAACGCCCATATCTACAGCTCTGCCGCGAGCCAGATCCAAGCCATAACATTTTTGGCAAATGCCTTGCGGCGTTTCGCATGTCATAGGCGAGTAAACATACACTTCTTTGATGCCGGCTTCTAAAACCAACAGCGCCAATTCCTCGGTAAACATCGTCCCTTCTGGAACCAATATTTCGCCAGTTTCGGGGTGAACTGCCGGCAAAGCCGCAAAACGTCCATGAATTCGATCCCCGATCGTCTCACGACCAAAATTGTCTTCCTCACGAATCCAAATCCCCTTATCGGTTCCGCAAGCCAAACTGGTTACGATCACATCTTGGGCAACGTCAACCAATCGCCTCGTCAAATAACCAGCGTCAGCCGTTCGCAAAGCGGTATCCGCTAACCCTTTCCGCGATCCATGCGTCGAGATGAAATATTCCAATGCCGACAACCCTTGCCGGAAGTTAGATTGAATCGGCACTTTGATGATTCGCCCTTGCGGATCAGCCATTAAACCCCGCATGCCAGCCAACTGGGTGATAGGTCCAAATCCGCCCTTGGTCGAGCCAGACATTGCCATCATCGTTACCGGACCTACAGGATCCATCGCCTCTCGGACGGCATCTTCAACATCATCCTTTGCCTGATTCCAGGTTTCAATTGTCCGTTGATATTGCTCGTCTTCAGTTAACAAACCGCGTCGGAATTGCCGGTCTATCTCATCAACCCGGTTCCGAGCCCCTGTCAAAATTTCCGTCCGTTTACCTGGCACTTCTAAATCGGATACCGCAATTGTAATGCCAGAGCGCGTCGCATAAGAAAAACCTAAATTTTTCACAGCGTCTACCATAGAAATGGTCGCTTCTTCGCCAACCCGCCGGTAAACTAAATTGACTAAATCATTGACGCCGCCCTTGTCTAGCAAACGATTGACAAACAGCATCTCTGCCGGCAATGTCCGGTTAAAAATAACCCTGCCCGCAGACGTTTCAATTATGCGCTGCTGCGCTTTATCATCAGCATAAGGCTCGCCATCCTCATCAAAGATCGTATCAACCTGTAACTTAATTTTAGCGTGCAGATCGATATAACCCATCTCATAAGCCCGCTCAACCTCATCCATACTAGCGAATATTTTACCTTCGCCTTTCAAACCATCGTAAAGCGACGTTAGATAATAAACGCCCAGTACCATATCCTTAGAAGGACCAACGATTGGGCGTCCGTCTGCCGGCTTCAACAAATTTTGCGTAGCAAGCATTAACTCTTTCGCCTCTTTAATCGCTTTTTCCGATAGAGGCACATGCACAGCCATCTGATCGCCATCAAAGTCAGCGTTAAATGCAGCGCATGCCAATGGATGCAGTTGAATCGCCTTGCCTTCCACCATCACCGGAACAAACGCCTGAATGCCCAAACGATGCAAGGTAGGGGCTCGATTCAAAAGAATAGGGTGTCCTTCAGTTACCTCTTCCAAAACCTCCCATACTTCTGGCGCCTGACGCTCAATTACCCGCCTCGCCCCCTTTACATTGCTAGCGTGTTCATATTCAATTAACTTGCTAATCACAAATGGGCGAAACAGTTCCAACGCCATCGTCTTAGGCAAACCGCATTGGCCCATCTTCAATTTAGGACCAATCACAATCACCGAACGCCCAGAATAATCGACGCGCTTGCCTAACAGATTACGGCGAAAACGTCCTTTTTTGCCTTTGAGCATATCAGACAACGATTTTAATTCGCGTCTTCCGCGACGGCTCAACGCTTTGCCTCGCTGACTATTATCCACCAAGCTATCTACCGCCTCTTGCAGCATCCGCTTCTCGTTCCGAACGATAACATCGGGCGCGCCCAACTCCAACAGCCGCTTCAAACGATTGTTGCGGTTGATCACCCGCCGATACAAATCGTTTAAGTCAGATGTGGCAAATCGACCGCCATCCAGTTGCACCATTGGGCGCAAATCTGGCGGAATAACCGGCAAAGTGCGTAAAATCATCCATTCAGGTCGGTTACCGCTTTTTCGTAGCGCTTCGACAACCTGAAGTCGTTTGGTGGCTCGCTTGGCAGCTTGTTTGGAACGGGTCGTTCGCACTTCTCGCCACAAATCAGCAGCCAAACTGTCCAGATCCATATCGCGCAAAATATCATAAAACGCCTCAGCCCCCATGCTGGCGCGGAACACATTCCCAAACTTGCTTTTGTATTCACGAAACTCAGTTTCGTTCATAAACATCATTTGAGCCAGGCTTTCTAGCTGTTCCCGATTGGTTTCGTATTGATTGTATAACCTGCTGCGATGGATCTCCAATTGCTCTTGAAAGACCAAATCTCCTTGCGCCTGATCCTCTTGAGCTGCTTTCAACTCATCTTGTAGTGTGGAGAATTCCTTTTGCATCTCCACTTCGTTTTTCTGTTGCGCCTCAGTTAAACGGTTGGTGGTTACTTCTTGCACCAACACTGTATGTTCTTTGCCAACTGTCTCATCTTTGCTGACGATGGTCTCTTCGCCCAAAACCAACTCTTCGCCGGCGGGTTTATCCATCATATTTGTTAAACGTTGTTCCGCTTGCTTTGCATCGCCAACGATCTCATCCGTAATTTGGGAGAGTTTCTCTTCGTATGTCGCTTCTAAGGCTTGCAAAGCCTCTTCTAGCTTAGCTACTTGATCGCCAGAATCTCCCTCTTCTTCTTCGCTAATCTGCTTTCTCAACTCTTCTTCCAGCCGAATTTCAGCTTCAGCTAACTCATCGTCCAAACGCTTCAGGGCGCGCTCCCGCGCTTCTTCGTCGACATTAGTAACAACATATTGGGCAAAATACAAAACGCGGTCTAAGTTACGCCTGGAAACATTTAACAACAGCCCCATATGACTGGGAACACGGCGGGTATACCAGACATGCGCCACCGGAGCAGCGAGTTCGATATGTCCTAATCTCTCGCGGCGAACCGAAGAGCGGGTGATTTCAACCCCGCATTTGTCGCAAACGATGCCCCGATATCGGACGTTTTTATATTTACCACAATAACATTGCCAATCTCTTTGTGGTCCGAAAATGGCTTCACAAAATAGACCATCCTTTTCTGGACGCAGACGACGGTAATTTATCGTCTCTGGTTTGGTTACCTCGCCATATGACCAGGAACGGATCTGTTCTGGCGAAGCCAAACTGATGCGCAAGGAGCGAAATTCAGACGTTTCCACTAGGGTGCCTCCGATAAGGTAAAGGGTATTATTTCTTGTTGTATCTATACAATTTGTGGGGTTTGGCGCTGCTTAGCGAAGAAATAATGATAAACACACAAAGAGAGCGTTCGGCGCTTATGCCTACGCTCTCTCAGGTATATGACCTGCTCATTCTTCAATTATTGGGTACCCACACAGTTTATTATAAGGAAAGCTGGGCTAACGTCAAGCCCTTTTTATAAATTTCTTACACTTCATTTATTGATTTTGGCGAACTTTTCTCTGCCGGCGCTTCAGGCGTAACGACCGAATCGCAATATTCGCAGGTTACAGAAGTGGCGCCACGGTGGACTGCCGGCAATTTTGCCATACAGTTTGGGCAATTTTCCGGAAACCCAGCCGCTAACATTTCAGCCTGATCAACCTCTGCCAAAAACTCTTCCGCCCGATCTTCATCAATTTCGCCGTTAATCACCCGCTTGAGCAACGCTCCCCACGCCTCAGAATCTTGATCCAACAGCTCAAACCGAGCCCGAGAAAGTTGAGCTTTAGGACTGAGAATTAACTCCAATATCTCTTCCCGCTCTGTATTTAAAAACCCTTTCTTTTCCTCGCTTTCCGTTACCCGCTCGATATTTGAAATCTCCACGTCGAATAAGAAATCATGAACTTCCTCCTTTTTCGTCGTTATAATGCCCAAAATCTTTTTGGTGGCGATATGTTCTTTTTGTTCAAATAGAAGCCGCTGGTCAGTCAAATATAAGATGCCGTCCGGACCTTTGTCGCCATCTTGATCCCATTCTGCGGCGGCAGCAGCGATTGGAGCTTCCGTTTCTCGCAGTTCAAATTGGGCGGCTTCAAAATGGTCGAGCATCCAATCTACCCTATTCATCGCTTCATCAATGTCATCTATTTGATCGTCCAAGCCGCTGTATAAACCGGAAACAGCAGATTGTGCCGCATCAATTTTGGCTGACAGCCCTGATAAAGCAGCCGATGCAGCAGAAATGCCGGCAACCCCTCTGCCCAATCCGCCCATCATTCGCCGGGCTTGATCCAAATCGCCATTAAGCAAACCAACATGATGCTTCAATGTCTGATCGATTCGGGGGCGAACGCTCTCCCACCGCTCATCCAACGCTACGATCTTATCTTCTAGCTGCCCGGCATGCACATAGCGGCGGCGGCGCAAACCATCTAACTCCAAGGGCAATGCAGTCAAGCGGCTATCCAAATGCCCAATAGCTTTGTAAATGCCGCTTAATTGCGCTCTCGATTCTAAAGAAGCAAATTGGCGACGGACTTGATCAGCCCGCATCTGGTAATCAATTGCGGTATCTGAATCAAAGCCGCGAGGTATGCCTACCATGCCTCCGCCGACTCGATTAGGCGCCTTAGGCAAACCAGGGAAAGGGCTAACGTTTCTTCTGGTTAATCTCCGGCGATTTTGGGAAGAGCCGCGGCTAGAACGGCTTATCGGAGATGTAGCAGGCGATTTTTTGCGTTTTGAACCGCCAAATCCGCCTGATTTGATTTTGGTGCGAGGCGCCGACCGTCTGCCACTGCCAATTGATCGTCTTGATTTGCTAGACGAGCTTTTTCGTCCTCCAGATTTTATCGTCCTCTTTGCCATCTCACTCTCCAATATCTTCGCCTAACTGCATTCGCAAAAAAGCTTCCATAAATTTGTCTAAATCCCCATCCAAAACCGCCTGGGGGTTGCCGGTTTCCCAATTTGTGCGGTGATCTTTGACCATTTTATATGGGTGCAGCACATACGACCGGATTTGATTTCCCCACCCGGCATCCACATCTTCCCCTTTAATTTGAGCCAGCTCAGTTTGTTGTTTGCGCTGCTCTAAATCATATAGCTGCATCTTCAATATCTTCATCGCCGTTTCTAAATTTTGGGTTAAGGAACGCTGATTTTGACATGATACCACAATGCCAGTAGGTAAGTGGGTAATCCGAATAGCCGTTTCGTTTTTCTGAACATGTTGCCCGCCTGCTCCGCCAGCTTTGAAGCGGTCAATGCGGATATCTTTATCTAAAACGGCTATTTCAATCTCTTCGGCGATGTCGGGCCAAACTTCTACTTTGGCGAAGGAGGTATGGCGGCGGCTTGACGCATCGTAAGGCGAAATGCGCACCAGTCGATGCACCCCTCGTTCTGATTGTAACCGTCCAAAAGCATATTCTCCCGTTATAGACATCAACATACTTTTGATGCCCGCTTCATCGCCGGACGTTTCGTCTAATATCTCAATATCAAATTCGTTGGCGCGTCCCCATCGGAGAAACATGCGTTGTAACATTTGCGCCCAATCTTGGGCTTCGGTACCGCCCGCTCCGGCATGTATCGCTAAAAAAGCGGGTTGCTGATCGTGTTTGCCGGCAAACAACGTTTCTAATTTCAATTGGTTTACAATGGTTTGTAAAGCGGCAGCTTCTTCTCTCAACTCTTCAAATATCGCCTCATCTTCTAATTTTGCCAATTCGATAGCGTCGTCGAGGCGTTTGCTCACCCCTTGCCAAAGATCGATCTGCTTTTCTAATTTTGTATAGTTGCGCATTTTCGATTGTGCGGTTGCCGGATTATCCCAAAAATCGGGCGCGCTGACCTCTTGTTGCAATACCGCTAACTTTTCTATTTTGCCGGCAATGTCAAAGCCGCCTCCGCAAATGATTTACCGTCTCTTGCATCGCTGTCAACTGTGGCATTAATTCTGTCATTAGATAATTATCCTCAATATCGCCTGAACGGCATTAATCAAATAGTCCGTCTACAAATTGATCGGCGTCAAATGGAGCGACATCCTCTATTTTCTCGCCCGTGCCCACAAAACGCACGGGCAATCCTAATTCGCGGTTGATGGCAAACGCCATCCCCCCTTTTGCTGTGCTGTCTAATTTGGTCAAAATAACGCCGGTAACTTGGGCTGTTTCTTTGAACTTTTGCGCCTGAATTAAGGCATTTTGCCCGGTGGGAGCGTCTAAAACAAGCAAAACCTCATGCGGAGCGTGATGGACGCTTCGGGCGGCAACGGAATAGATTTTTTCCAATTCGCGCATCAAATTAAATTTGGTATGGAGTCTGCCGGCAGTATCCACCAACAGCAGATCATACCCTCTAGCCCGCGCGGCGCGAATTCCATCGTACATAACCGCTCCTGGATCGCCGCCAGGTTGCCCCGAAATAAGAGGCACATCTGCCCGCTCGCTCCACACCTGCAATTGGTCGATAGCAGCCGCCCGAAAGGTATCGCCGGCAACCAGCATTACTTTACGACCTCTTTCTTTATAATATTTGGCTAATTTGCCGATGGTAGTCGTTTTGCCGGAACCATTGACGCCGACGACTAATACGATGGTGAGTTGGCGGGGATGGTCAACGGAAAAATCAGTTTCTGCCGGCAACCGAGCTTGTAATGTTTCTTTCAACGTCTGAACCAAATCTTCCTTTTGGTAAATGCCTTCCTCCTCAACCCGCTGCCGCAATTCATCCACCACATCAACAGTAGTGGGCGCGCCCATATCCGCCTGAATTAATAACGCTTCCAAATCCTCCCATGTCTCATCATTAATTTCGCCCGCGCCCAAAACATTGACGATTTGCCCAAAAACAGAGCGTCGGGTACGGGTTAATGAATCTCGGATATTTTTAAACAAATTCTTCTCCAGTTCAATATGTTGGTAGATTGATGGGGCATCGGTTGGCAGCCTACTCGACTGAGATGGGGGATTCTTCGCCATCAGAGCTGATTTGGGCTACGCGCAAAGTGGCATTTTCTAGCCTATTATTGCAGGCGGCAACCAATGATTGCCCCTTTTCATACAAGGTCAGCGCTTCTTCCAACGATAAATCCCCAGACTCCAAGCGAGCGATAGTTTCTTCTAAAGCGGTTAACGCTTCTTCAAAGGTAAGTTCTATTTTTTTTGCCATGAGTATAGTTGCCGCCCTTTACCGCACAAAAGTTGGCATCCTGTAGATGCCGGCATTCTGGGCGATTATAACAAAAAGCGGCAAATCCTCCCGCTTGTTATTAGCTATCCCCCTGAGATTAAGCGAGGCGGAACACAATCATCGTCGTTTCCGACGCTCAAAACATCGACCATTACGTTCAACAACGCCGTTCTAATTTCAGCGATGCCGTCGCTGGCAATGGTCAAGCCTGGCTGAATCCCAACCGCCCAATTGATAGACAGGGCGATGCCGGCAAAACAGATGCCTGCCTCGCTAGCCAACGCCGCCTCTGGCGCTCCCGTCATCCCTACCACATCGCCGCCCAGTTTGGCATACATTTGAATTTCAGCCGGGGTTTCAAAACGCGGACCATTGGTTGCCACATACACGCCGCCATCTTGCATGGTCAAGCCATATCTGGCGCCGCCTGTAACCAACTTAGAACGCAAAACCGGGCAATAGGGCTGGCTCATATCCACATGTTGAACGCCGCCGCTTCCTCCATCAAAAAATGTGGCGTTTCGCCCCTGGGTAAAATCCAAGAAATCGTCAATGACGGACAAACTCAATGGCGGAAGCTGCGGATTGATTGAGCCGACGGCATACGTTGCCAACATGCGTTTCACGCCTGCTTGCGCCAATCCCCGAATATTTGCCCGATAGTTGATTTTGTGAGGCGGCACAGAATGACCAACCCCATGACGGGGTAAAAAGAGAAAAGTTTGTCCATTGATCACGCTTTTATTGACTATTATCGCGCCATATTCGGTGGGGATTTCTATCGGTTCTAAAGTGAAATCAATCGCATGGACGATACCAGTGCCGGCAATTATTGCAACAGTCATTTTTACAATCCTTTTGAATTAAGAAAACGGCAACCATTCGTATTCCGTATCCGCCACCTGAGGCAACGGCTTTTTAGCAAGGGAGTAAACCAGTTTGGAATAATTTTTCACGCAAAAACGATTTATTTTTTATCCGTTTTCTGTTATATTTTAATTCAGTTTTAATGTATCGTTAAGGAAACCGACTCATGGCATTTCCAACACAGTCAAGCAGCTCTCTCTTTTTGCCAGCGATACTGGTTGACAGGAATGAAACGTGCGCTCAAATTATGATAAAAAAATCGGCGCCTATGCCTTCCGCTTTAAACAGCCATAGCGGCAAAATCAGCAGTTTTACGCTGGTGTCGGGCAGCCGCAGCGATCTGATTCGCCATTTGCATCGCCGCACTATTTTGGAGTTACAGGTTAAAGGACGCCGGTTACCGGTTCGGCTAGCCGCAGCTCCTAATCGAAAAGGGGATCAGGGATTTATTGAATTTCTTCCCCAGTGACGGGGATTTCGGCTAAGGACGGTTGGGCAAAGATACCGACCAGCCTCATCAAAACCCAAATTAACCCCGCCATAATGAATACCAGCGCATATTCGCCCAGCGGAATCCGAAACGGCTCGTTTATGTACACCCATCCATACCCATTGTAAAATAATAAAACAGCCCCAGAATACAAAGCCAAAAACAGCCAGCGTAGCCATCGTTTTAAGCCCAATCCATACATTTGCGTCACCACAAACAACCCTAAAAAACCAAACAGAAACATCTGCCACGGTTGATCGTGCAAAAAAGCGACGATGGCGCCATGAACTGTCACTGTCACCTCTTGAACCACCATCCACCATTTATTGACATGGATTCGGGTAAAAAAGAGGCTAGATTGTAACAACAACAAAAACATGTAGAAAAAGCCGATTAAATGTTGCCCGCTGCTGATAGCCGGATGAAACCAAAAGGTGTAAATTATGCCCCAGGCAAACAGGTAACCGTGGTATTTTCGCATGACTCGTCCAGTCTCTTTTAAAATTCCCACTTTTTTGCCAAAAAAGAGTCCCCGCCTCTGATTTTCCATCAATAAAACCGCTACCAACAATATGATGACTGACCATTGTGAGCTCCACACAGGCATATCTTGCGCCAGCCCATCATACCAGATATGGGATTGAACCACATGCCACAAAATGAAAAATGCATTCACCCCCAATGCCACAAAGTTCACCCGATGTAATTTATCAGAATATCTCAGTTTGTTGCGCTGACCATAGTAGATCAGATACCAGATTATCAGCTGGTGCAGCGTGTAACTTCCCCAAGCCGAAAACCGAGTCCAGAATGTAGGGTTGGGCAATTTCCAATAATACCAACTACTTCCCTGATCTGACAGAAGTGAAACTTCATTGAGTCGCCCGCCAATCGCCCAAATCAACAATGTCGCCAACAAGCTAAAGAGAACGCCAACCCACATGGCATTAACGCTGGATATTGCCGGCAAGTGTAACTGTTTTTCTTTTATTATGGTTTGCATTGAAAAAAATCTCTCGGTTAGCTTGATGAATTATCGATGTGCGCTGTTTAAATAACGCCTTTTGCTGACATGAAGTATATCTCAATAGTCAACCGTGTGTCAATATATTGTCCATGTTTTGTCTATATTTATTATAGCTTCATATGCTTTCATTTACCCAAAAAAGGAAATATATATGAAAAAATCTTCATAAAAGGGTTGACACTGGCGTCGCATTGTGCTTAAATATGCGTGGCTCCCCCCCGAGGTGACTCCCACATTCGCCCGAATGTGGCCACCTCAAAAAATGGCTCCCTGGTGGCTCTGTATGCTCCCCGCGTGCAGAGCCGCCCTTTTTTTATCTGGGTAACTACAATGGGGGGCATTCCTAAACCCTTCTTAAACCAAAGCAACTAAAAAGCGCGTTCATTTTTGCTCTGAGCATGAAACAGATACAATAATGCGCGAATCACCAGCATGCGTAGCGTGTCGGGTGCAATCGCTTGTTAGCCCGAGCGGAGCGAGGGCTACGATTGCATCCGTGTGATTCGCGCATTACCGCCGGAGCAGAGCTTTGGCGGTAACATATCTTAAGCGCGATCAATTGAGTTGGCTGATTAGTAGAACGCTTATCGGCTACAGTTTTGAATCTCTCATTTGGAGGCAAACATCAATGAAACTGAATAAACCGACGTATCTAATTCTTTTTTCAACTGCAGCGTTGGCGACGCTTTTCGCCTTGTTGTGGAGCCAATCTATGTCCAACGTCAGCGCCGACGCCCCTCGCATCGCGCCAGCCTTTGAAGGAGAACCTTTTTCAGACACGTTGAATCATCCTGACCTATTGGCAAAGGAGCCAATTCGATTGGCTGCCGGCAGTGGGTTGACAACGGTATTTTCAGACACTTTTGAGACTGGTCTTGACCAAACTAATTGGGAAAGCCTAGACGCCAATGGGGTAAATTTTGGCGATTATAAGTGGGACGCCGAAATGTATGCGCCAGCAGCTAGCAGCGGTTCCGTATCGATTTGGGCAGTTGGCGGCGGGTTGCAAGGCAGCGCCTTAGACCCAACAGTAGATGGCTATCCTGACAATGTGGACTCTTGGCTCATCTTAGGACCCATCGATATGAGCGACATCGCTGAAGCCAGCATAACCTTTACCTATTGGCTTCAATCAGACAGTGGCGATAATTTTGGCGTGTCAGTATCGACCGACGGCTCTAGTTACAATGGACTGGAGACGGTAAGCGGCGGGACAGGCGGTTTTACCACGCGAACGTTAGGGTTAAACAGCTACGCTGGCGAAACCACCGTATATATCGCTTTTACCTTTCATAGCGATGCAGTAGTTAATGCCGGCAAAAAAGGAGTGTTTTTAGACGACGTTTCCATTGCTGCCAAAGAGTTAGATCGGCAATATTTACCCATCATTATCGACGACTTTACGCCAACCCCGCTTCCCACGCCGACATCGACGCCACCCCCATCAGGCGGTAACTACCAAGACGACTTCAACAATAGCGGCAGCGGCTGGGTTATGCGTCGAACCGATATCAGTGGAAGCAACAACTGGAATATCGAGTATCGAAACGAATCCCCTCAATCCTTGCAAATGAGCATTGAAACCGCCAATGAATACCTGTTGGCTTCTCCCCTCGTGGCAGCGCCAAGTCTGCCATATTATGTAGAAACCAGGGCGAAATTTTATGATACACATGATAGACATGCGATCGGGCTCATTTTTGGCGGGGATTGGAATGGAACCAACTGCCCGAATGGCAGTTGGAATAGTTGCTTTAATCGTTTTTATTGGCTGATAATGCGTTATCGAGAAAATAACGGCAATCCGAAAATCGAGATGGAACTGAGATATGTGACCAGTTTTAATAGCAGCAATCAACCCGTATATGACACCGTCATGTCATGGATTGCGCCCGCCGATTTTCCAAATGTAGCTATCAATCCAGATGATTGGACATCTTGGAAAGTAGAGTTGCGGACGGATAACAGTATTAAAATTTTCGCTAATGGAAATGAGGTGACCGCCAAAACCCATAGCAGCCTAAGTTCAAATTTATCTGGACGACCATTTTTCGGTTTGATGAGCAGCGTTTCTGACGCCGGCGATTCGAGGCAGCGTTTTGACTTGTTCAAAGTCCATCAGATTCAGTAATTTGCCTGCGCAAATTGGTTTTCATTCCGATAGATAAGCCATGCCGGCATAGCTGCAGCTGCATCAGGTTGCCAATCAACGCTTACCGATAGGAATGTGCCGGCAATAGGCGCAACACTCGATGCCCATCTTTACCGTGAATACGGAAGGTGGGCATTTTCTTATTTGGAGAAAAGGCGTTTACACAGGTCATATAACCCTGTAATTTATTTGGACACAGAGAGCGCGAAGATACAGTGGACGCAGAGATTTTCTTAGCAGCGCCACCTTTTCAGGTAGTTTTTAGGGCTGTTGGCTAATTATTTCTTGAATTTTTTACTTAGCCTCAAAATTTTGCCAAATCCTCTTTTATCTTCTCTGTGACCATTGCGCCCATCTGTTTAGATGAGAGAAAAGTTATGAAAAGAGAAGCGAAACTTGCCGTAAGCATTGTGGCTGGTTTAGCCAGCTTATGTTGTTGTTGCCTAGTTACGGCATCGCTGGGATTGCCGTGGTTTTTAGAAAATGTGGGCGGCGGAGCGTTGCTGGAAGGGGAAGCTGCGGCGGATATTGGGCGAACTTTGGTCGAGTATGAGTTGCCGGCAGGGTTTTCAGAGATCAGCGGAACCGATATATTCGGCGTAAAAATGATCCTCATCGCCCCAGAAGCCCAAAACAACATGGGCATTATTTTGATGGGAATGCCGGCATCTCTAGAAGGAAATGAAGCTATGCTGCAACGTCAAATTCAAGATGCCTTCGCCCAGCAAAGCGGGCGCCAAGGCATAGAGCTTACCCCGGCAGAAAGTGAAACTGTCGTCATCAACGGTCAAGACGCCACCTTACAATATTACGATGGCAACTCTCAAGATGGAGAGCAAATCCGCCAGGGAGTTGCCAGCTTCGTCACCAAAGATGGCGGCATTGGCATGTTGATGCTATTTGGATCAGAAGAAAATTGGGATCAGGAATCGATTGATTTATTCTTAAATTCTTTAGAATGATCTTATCGGTTTGTGAAGATATCAATAATTTGAGCGTCCCAGTCGCGCCTAAATGGGTGAATTATGTTTAAATTCTTACCGCTTGAGGCATATTCATCTAGGTACAAGGGGATTTAATGTTAAAACAATTGGGCAAATTTTTGCTGCCCTTCTTTTTTATCGGCAGTCTCGCGATTATTTTGATTATGGCGATAAGGTTGGATGGCAATTTTCTGTCAGATATTGGATTATCGAATCCAGCCCAAACCCCAATCATTGGGGCAACGGCAACTGTCGCCTCCAGCTTTGCCCCATTTACTCCCCAAGCTACCCTTACTCGGCAAGCCCCTAATGTGGTTACCCGGGCGGTAGAATCGCCGGCATTTACCCCAACGCCCGAACCGTTGCCTACTTCTACAAAAGCGGCAGCTCAAAACGAGACTACCGAACCGCCCCAAGCCGTAATTACCGGAACGACGGACGACAGCCAGGTTGAGACAGAGTTAACGCTTTTTGCCGATGAATTGCCGGCAGAGTGGCAAAGTTGGTCCTGGGATGCCGCAATTGAAGTTGGGACAGAAGATGTTCAGGCCGGCGACAACAGTTTAATGGCAAACATCTCTGCGCCCTGGGGCGGCGCATATCTACATCACATCCGCGGCATCAAAGCGGAAGGGTACAACGGGCTCCGATTTTGGCTCAAAAGTGATAGCGCAGTCGAAAATTTAGCCTACATCGCTTTAGCAGATCAATCTCAAACAATAGTCAACCAGACGCTCATTTTGCTGCCGGCAAATGAATGGCAGCTTTTTGAGATTCCGCTATCAGAATTGGGGTCGCCTTCTACCATTACCGGCATCGTTTGGCAAGACGCTACCGGCAAAGCGCTGCCCACATTTTACATCGATCAAGTCGCCTTAATTTTTAAAGAAGAGTTTTTGCCCCCCACAGTTGTTGGGGCGCCGCTGACGGTAAATGTCAACAATGAAATTGGCGCCATTAGTCCCTTAATCTATGGTATGAATTTCGCCAAGGAAGATGTGATTCAAGAATTGGGGCTGCCAATCAACCGGTGGGGGGGCAACGCCGCCACCCGATACAATTACATTTACGACAACTCAAATCGGGCTTCTGACTGGTTCTTTGAAAATATCCCAGCCGAAAATCCCAGCCCAACGTTGCCCATTGGCTCAGAGGCAGACCAATTTATTCGAACCAACCTCGATGCCGGCACAGCCTCGATCATGACTATGCCGCTCATTGGTTGGACAGCAAAAGATGGGGAGTTTGCTTGCGCCTTTCCTACTTCGATTTACCCCAACCAAGCTTGGATCGACCCTGAACGCGGCAGCTGCGGCAACGGGATGACAACGGACAACCAGCCGATCAGCGGCAATAATCCCACGTTAACCAGCGCCCCGATTGGACCTGATTTTGTGCAAGGCTGGATCGAGCATCTGGTCGGGCAATTTGGCTCAGCGTCGAATGGCGGGGTGGCGTTTTATGCCTTAGACAATGAGCCAATGCTGTGGCATCATACCCATCGGGATGTTCATCCAGAAACAGTCAGTTACGACGAGTTGATGGAGCGGTCTATTTCCTATGCGCGGGCAATCAAAGAAGCTGACCCAACGGCGCAAACGCTGGGACCAGTCACCTGGGGCTGGTCGGCTTATTGGTGGTCTGCCCGCGATTTGGAGTTGAGCGATAATCGACCTGAATTGGACGCCCCAGATAGAGAAGCGCATGATGGGTTGCCGCTAACAGCTTATTATCTGCAAGAGATGGCGGCGGCGAGCGTTGGAAGCAGGCTGCTTGATTACCTCGATCTTCATTATTATCCACAAGGGCAAGGGGTAGCTTTGAGCAATGCCGGCAATGCCGAAACGCGCGCTTTGCGGCTGCGTAGCGTTAAATCGTTGTATGACCCTGAATATGTGGACGAAAGCTGGATCGGAGAGCCTATTTATCTCATTCCCCGCATGAAGCAATGGGTTGAAGATTATTATCCCGGCACAAAAACTGCTCTGACCGAATACAACTTTGGCGGGCTGGAATCGATCAATGGCGCATTGGCACAAGCGGAAGCGCTGGGCATTTTTGGACGAGAAGGGCTTGATTTAGCGACGATATGGAGTCCGCCTAAAACGGATCAACCAGGGTTGTTCGCCTTCCACATCTATCGTAATTATGATGGGAACGGCTCTCAATTTGGCGATATTGGGTTAGAAGCGATTTCGTCCAATGTAGATGAATTGGCGATATTTGCCGCCCGCCGCTCGACTGACCAGTCGCTAACAATTTTAGTCATCAACAAGCAAGAAGCAAATGTAGAGAGCGAAATCAACCTAAATGGAGGTAATGGCGCAGCCTCAGCTCAACCGTTTCAATATAGTCCGCTTAATTTGACGCAAATCGTTCCCTTGCCGGCAATTCCCATCGAAGATGGTACGATCGCGGTAACTTTGCCGGCATCTTCGATTACGTTATTCGTGATTGAGTAAAGCTGTGGCAACAAAAAAACCAGCTCCGATTAACAGGCTCGGAGCTGGTTGCAAACTAACTGGCAGGCGAAAAGAAAGAAAGATGTTACAGTATCATCTCGCGTCGTTGCCGAGCGATAACGAACAGAGTTACTACGGCTAAGCCAGCAACCATGCCGGCAAAAGGAATAATAGGAGAACTTTGACTTGAGGATTTGGCTTGCAGAGATGAAATAGCGGTCGGGGTAAAGGGAAATTGCACTGCCGTACATCCGCATTTAGAGTTGGTGCCTGGAATTGCGCCTTTAACATCGGTACAGGTGTCTTGGGCGTTGTTGTCCCAACTCAAGCAAACGTCTACATCGGCGCTCCCATCGTTATCATTATCAACACATGACAACCTCATTTGAGGTAAAGTAACAATAACCTCCGTATCCGATTCGATATCTCCACAACTGTCACCGGGGTCGCTTGTTTCGCCTGTCCACCACCCATTTGGCAACCCATTGACAATTTCGGGGATGCCATTTGGATTAAAGGTATCGTCATAGACGACAGTGTCTGTCACGCCGCCGCTGAGGTAGCCATGATAACATTGATCGCCGGTCAGGGCGCTGCCGCCATCCTGGGCGATAAAAATGCCCAGATCATATCGATTTGGCTGGCTGGCAATAACGGCATTGACCACGACTTCCATCTCCCCCACAACCCCCTCATTACAATTTTCAAGTACGCTAACAATCTGAAACTCAAAATCTGGCACATCATTCGCTGTGCAAGTAAACCCTGTCTGATAATCTTGAATGCAAAAGTCGCCTTCTTCGCCTTGTTGAGCAAACGCCGGCAAAACCGCTAATAAACCTAATGCCGCCACGCCCATAATCACAATGATTCGTTTTATGCCAACTAACTTTCTCATTTTTTACCTCCCTGAAGATAAATAGATTAACCCGATCATTCAAAAAAATTTGTTGTTACTCCTATAATTTATCCTGACATAGCTTTTCTCCTCTCCAAATTGTTGATCGAATCGCCCTTCGTTCCGATACTTCATCATCCGGTACCACAGTACCATCGTAGCAGAATGCTTTTATTTTTGGGTTATAAAACAGTTGGAATATCGTTTAAATGGCTCAACCAAAAGGGAAAGTCAAAGAGGCGCGAGTTTATGCCGGCATCAAATCATGGCAGGGCATCGAGGGCAATTTGAGCCGGATAAAAGTTGGGGTTTAAAGCCAACGCCTGATTATAATTCTCCCGCGCTCCGCCAACATCTCCCTGAAAAAGCAAAGCGTGTCCTAAATACAAGTACGTTTCTTCCACATTTTGTCCGCCTTGCGAAGACAGTACAGCGTTGCCTAACGAGAGCATTTCATCATAGCGTCCCACTTTCATATACGCCAAGTAGGGTCGGAATTGATACCACAACATGCGAGGAGGCAGCCCGAGCAACCGAGCTTTGTCAAATGCGGCTGCTCCATTTTTATAAAGTTCGTTATCCCCATTTATCTCTGCCAAGCCTACCAAGCTGCTGCCCAAATTGAACCAGGCGAATGGGTTAGTGGGTTGGCTTTGCGTTTCGGCTTGGGCTTTTATGATGGCATTCTGCCACATCGCTTCTCTATTCAGCAACTCTTCACCCAAAATGGCCCGCAAAGCAGCTTCCTGATCGGGGGAATATACGACATAATAGCTGTAGTTAAAATGTTGCCAATACTGAACAATTTCGTCATAACTACTGCGCCTGCCGGCGCTATTCCACGGTCCCAAATAAGAATCCATGCTGATAAATTCGCCGCCGCCATCGTCATATCCAATCAGGGTCAAATAATGCCCCATCCACCCTAACGAAGCATCGGGTTCGTATCCTTTTTCTACCACCACAGGAAATCCAGCGGCTATCAAGCGGCGCGCCAGGTCGAGGTCGCCGCCCACTTGTTCTATGGCTCGCAATCCGCTATTCTGATTGACATAATCGACTATTTGCCAGGGGCTTACGTTCCGATCTTCGGGATTGGGTTTGAGGAAGGCAGCCACTTCAGCTTGGTTGACGGGCGAACCATAGAAGTTGAGGTTCATCGTTAGGTTGGCGGGACCACAATTGTTGAACGTTTGGGGGATGATCTGAAAGCCGTCTAATTGATAAAATGCCGGCAATGGCGTTGGCGTCAACGTCGGCGTGGGGGAGATGGTTATCGTCGGCGACGGAGTGGCGGTGGGTTGGTTGGTTTTTGTGGGGATGATTGGAGTTTGGCTAGCCATGGGGGATGGCGAACCGGTTGGCGTTGTAAAAACGGGGATGGTTACTTGGGGAACAGCCGCCAAATTCGGGGTGGGCAAAGCCGTTGGCAACGGAGTGGTGATTAAATCAAGTAATGGTTCGGGCAATCTAACCCGATACCGCCCCGGCAACCGGCTGAGGACTGCCGGCAAAAACAAAGCGGCTGCAATCCCGCAGCCCACGGCAAAGAGAAAGAGAACGACCCCTTTCCTCATGCTATGTTGTCACTCCTCCTCGTCGTTAAATTTTTCGGGAGGGTATAGAAGCTCTTTTACAGCGCTGGCTAAACGGCTGCCATTAATCGGTTTTTGCATACACCCATCTGCCCCAGCCGCAATTAACTCTTGTTGAAATTTCAAAGGGGCAGCGGTGACGCCCATAATGCGAATGCGGCTAAGCGATGGCTGCGCCCGCAATTGCCGGCACAACTCGACGCCGCTTATATCCGGCATCATTACATCCAACAAAAGCACATCGGGCTGTTGAGTTTGGGCTAACTCCAACCCCAACTTGCCGGTGTGGGCGGTCAGAACAAAATATCCTTCTTGGCTCAATATCAAACTGGCTAGCCGCAGCCAGGTCGGATTATCGTCAATGACCAATATTTTAGGGACAACTTTCATACTTTCGTTTGGCAGTCAAAGGCGTTTATGACCCATCTAGGACTCGAACCTAGAACCTATTGATTAAGAGTCAACTGCTCTGCCAATTGAGCTAATGGGCCTCAAATCATTCTATGGACAATTATGCCGGCATTTTCGGTTGCCGGCAATGATATTATCCTTGAGTTAATCGAAGAGGAGAAATTGCCTCGCCCTCCCCTAAACAAAAGTCGTTGATTGCCGGCAATCAATGACCCATCTGTTTTATACGCCCATCTCAACTAATTATTCGATTCACGTTACAGCCCGGCAATTTAATCGCTGGCTCTGATAAGCAGCACGGGAACATTGGCATGGCGCAACACCCGATCAGCCACACTGCCAAATACCCATCGATCTAATCCGCCCCGCCCATGGGTACTCATCACAATCAAATCGATACCATCCGCTTTGGCGATATCTAAAATATGTTTGGCAACCGGACTGCCTTCAAAAATCCTAGTTTTTACGTTAAAGCCTTGCTCTGTTAGCTTTTCGCTAATCGTCGTTAAATATTCATCTGCTTCAGCATAGGCTGCCGCTCGCAATTTTTCTATTATCTCATCCATTGCGGCGCCAGACACGCTCGTAATTGGGTAATGTGGCTCATAGACGCGCAACAAAAAGATAACGCTGTTAAACTTCTCAGCTATCGCTGTGGCTGTTTGCAGGGCATGTTCGGCTAAAGGTGATCCATCCAGGGGTAAAAGTATCTCGTTAAACATCGATTTTCCTTCGGTGACCTCACCATAATTGGTTGTCTTGATTGATAGTATGACAAATTTATGGGAACTGCGCTAGTGACAAAGGGCGATTTTGGCGATGACAATTGTAATTTCTGCCATTGGCTGCCGGCATTTCTGCGCTGAATTTTCGTCTGGCAATGACGCTCCTCGCAGCAAGCTGCGAGGCATCGTCTTCCGTAAGGAATTTTTTAGAAAGCCCTAATCCTCACCGCAAGCGACGGGAGTTGCGGGCGAGCGGAATCAAACCGTTAGAATGTCACCTGGAAGAGATGACATTCGTTCTTGACTTCACATTTATCCTATCTGTACACTGGTCATAGTCAGACGGTATCGATCTTATTGTTGTTTACCATGCTATCAAAACAAATCCAGCAAAAGAAGGCGATTGTCGCCCCTCCCCAAGCGAATATCCCCCACGTCAAACGCGCTTCGTGGTTAATCTGGCTGTTTGTGGTCGTCATGGGAGGAGTCGGATTCCTGTTAGCCCCAAACGATTTAGCTGCCGGCAATTACACAGCCCGCATCCAAATCAGCGCCCCCCAATTCAAAGGTGACGCTCTCTTCCCCATCACTATCGGCGACGAAGCAGGCGGCGAAACAACCTTTACTACTCGTGCCGGCAAATATCGGCTAGTCGTCCAAGGCGCCGCTCACATTCCCTATCAACTTGACCAACAGATCGCTTACCGACTCAAGATCATAGACAATGACGATCAATCTTTGTTGATCGCCCTCGACGACGCCACGTCTATGTTAATCGGCGACGACTATCGACAAACGCTGCCGCCCGCTTCTCAGGATGAAGAATGGCTTTACTTCTCCATGCGCCCCCCCTACCGGGCAAAAATAACTACCGCGCTTCTGTTTGCCGTCGCCGCCCTATGGCTGACCGAACTGATTCCTCTCGCGGCAGGAGCAATGCTCATTCCAGTCGTTTTGGTCGTGGCTGATGTGGCTGACGCCAAAACCGCTCTCCAAGCTTTCGCCCATCCAATCATCTTTCTCTTCATCGCTGGCTTTCTTATTGCCGAAGGCATGCAACGAAGCGGTTTAGATCGGCGGATCGCCCTGACTTTGCTTAGCCGCGCCAGTTTACAGCCAGCCCGCTTGATGTTGACGATGATGGGATTGACAGCATTTCTCTCGATGTGGATGTCGAACACCGCCAGCGTCGCTATTATGATTCCCATCGCCTTTGCGGTGTTAAAAAAAATCCCGCAAGATGCCGGCAATACTGGTTTTCGTCGGGCGCTAATTCTTGGCGTGGCATACGCTGCCACGGTCGGCGGGGTCGGCTCTGCCATCGGCACTCCCGCCAATATTTTGGCGATGACCTTCCTCAACGAATTCTCAGACGCCACATTTACCTTTGTCGATTGGTTCGGTTTTGGCTTGCCATTTGTCATCATGATGATCCCCCTCATTTGGCTCTATCTGCTCCTTACATTTCGGGTTCGATTGAAAAATGTGGGCGATCAATTTAGCCATGACATTTATCACCAGGAATTAAATGAACTAGGTGCGCTATGCCGACAAGAGCAAATTTTGCTCTTGACAATGACCGTAGTAGTTGCGCTGTGGCTGACAGAACAGTGGCACCACATACCTACCGCCATCGTCGCTTTAGCGGGGGCGATCTTTCTCTTTGCCATTGGCGGCATCCGCGAAGAAGATTTAGGGACAATTAATTGGAACGCTTTACTTGCCTTTGGCGGCGGTTTAGCCATTGGCTCAATATTAGTGCAAACAGGCATTTCCAACTGGATCGCCCTGCATCTGCTAGAAATGGCAAATTGGTCGCCCTATCTGATAATCCTGACTATTGCCATATTAACTTTGGTCACTGGCGCTTTTATCTCCAATACCGCTTGCGCCGCCATGTTTATTCCGCTGGCGATACCGCTGGCGCAATATTTACGCATCGATCCCCACTTGTTAGCCGCAGTGGTAGCTATCGCCTCCTCGATCGATTTTGCCCTAATCGTCGGAACGCCCCCAACCATGATGGCATATTCAACTGGCTTATTTTCGCCGTCTGAGATTTTTCAACGAGGCATATGGCTGGATTTGATGGGGGTACTGTTGCTCAGCCTGGGAGCAATATGGATTTGGGGTTGGTTAGGGATGGTTTCATTGCCCTGAGACGAACGTTACCCTGAACCCTATCTGCCAACAAATGATGATGGCTGCCGGCTGGCATTTTCCTTTTGCTTTCTCTGCCCTACCACGCATTATTCTGAGCGAGCGTCAGAGTTACTGCCATACAAGAGTCGGTATATCTCATATCCAACGAATATCCGCTCGACATAGGCGCGCGTTTCCGAAAAATCGACCAACTCGATAAACAGATCTGGGTCGCCATCTGCCGCCTTGCTCCACCTATCAGCATTCCCCGGACCTGCATTGTATGCCGCTAATGCCGCGTATACGTTCCCGTCAAACAGCGTCAACTGCTCTGCCAAATAAAACGCCCCATATTGTAACCCCACGTCGGGGCGGTATAAATCAGCGGTTACAAAGTCGGCGTCGCCAAGCTTGCCGGCAATATACATTCCCGTATCCGGTATCACCTGACTCAGCCCAATCGCCCCTGCCCCCGAGCTAATGCGAGCGTTATACAAACTCTCCTGCCGCACCAACGCCATCTGCAAAAGCGGATCATAGCCGTATTGTTCTGCCAACGACAAAATCATGTCGGCGTAATATGCTGGATAAATGAGCCGCGCCAGTGAGGGCGGCAAGTCGAAAATGGAACTTTGGCTGGCTCGCCACACCGAAATCGCCGCTAAAATTGAGGAGTGATAATCTCCCATATCCCGAAAATAGCGGGCTAAAGCGTAGCTGGCTACGGGATCATCCGCCACATCTGCCCGTACTGCCTGCCACTCTTGAAATGCCGCCTGATATTCGCCCAACTGCCACAATTTGTCGCCGCGACGCCATCTGCCGTCTGCCAGCAGGGATGCCGGCATTTCTCCTACCGTACCGCCATCTAAATCCGCGGATTCAAATCGCGCTTGCATCCATTTTCCCACCGCCTGCACGTTCTCTGGCGGAAAAAGCGCCTCTTCTGTTGATTGAAACGTCGTTTCGCCCGCCAACGCTTGCTTGGCGCGCAAAACGTAATAGTTGTCGCCTCGCAGCCTAGCCCCATGCAACGCCAACAGTTCAGAGGTAATAGGATTGTCCGGCACTTTGCCGGCAAGCCAAATCAACGCGGCTCCGCCATATTCCCCGCCCCCATCCAAATCCAGGGTCTTTTGCCATAACGTCGTCGCTAGATCGGAATCGCCTGCTTGCCACGCCAAGAATCCGGCTCTAAACAAGCCAGCCGGGGCATCTCCAGATAGTGGATATGTCTCTGCCAATGCCTGATAACCGGCAATCGCCTGGCTAGCGCTGCCCCTTTGTTCCGCCAACTCTGCCGCCCGCCACAAAGCATACGCGCCATCTTCTCCGTTTGGATAAATTTGGGCATAAAGTTGGTAATTGTCTGTCGCCGCCGCGTAATTGCCGGCATTTGCCAACAAATCCGCTTGTTCGATCAGGGCGCGTTGCGGGTCTGTGCCGGCATATTCATCCAATGCAGACAACGCTGGCTGCGTTTCGCCCAACTCGGCATAGCTCCACGCCAAATAGAGCCACGCTTCAGGGACAATCTCCCCTTCTCGATTGACATAACGTTCTAATGCTTCTATAGCGGGCTGGTAGATGCCGGCATAATAATCCGTTTTGCCCCGCCCCAAATCATCGACCGCCACCCCCGCCTTCACCAGTTGCAACAGACCCAAATAACTGTCGTAAGATTGGGGATGATCGTTTACCGCTCGGACAAAATAACGATAACCCGCCTCACCATCTCCGTTGGCGATTGCCGCCTCGCCCGCCAACCGCAATGCCCTGCCCCGCGTAAAATCTGTTTGCGCCAGCCGCAAAATCGCCTCGTAATGGCGAATAGCATCCTCATGTCTGCCAAAACTGCTATATTGGTCGCCAATCTGAAAATGAACTGCCACTTTGTGCAATAGGTGGGCTGGCGCGGCGCCTGCCAATTCCCACGCGGCAAAACTCGCCTCTTCATCTCCCAACACCATGTGGCATCGAGCGATTTTTGGTTGGATATATGCCGGCAACTCCCCATTTTCCGCCACATATCGCTGGTAATGGGGCAATGCAGATGCACAATCTCCCATAGCGTCATATGCTGCCGCCACGAAATATGCCGCTTCGTCGTTTTTCTGCGCCAATTCGCCCAGCAACTCGACTGTTTCTTGCGGAAAGCCATCCAACAAATAGGCTCTACCCAGCCCCAATTGCGCCGACACGCTCACCGTTTCAGATAAATTTTGCCCATCCGCCAATCCCGCCGAAAACTGCTCGATGGCGGCGCTAAAATCTCGATCGTCTAACGCCGCTTGCCCCATCTCCAGGCGGATTGCCGGCAACGGGGTGGCAGTTGGCGTTTGGGATGGGGTAGGCGTTGCGGCGGGCGTGCGGCTAACAGGCAGTTGGGTAGCGGTTGGGCTAGTTGGAGCGGCGGTTGGGGTGTGGGTGATTGCCGGCATGGGCAAGCTGGTAGGGGATGGGGTTAATGCCGCTAAAGCCTCTGCCAACGTCGGCGTGGGCAATGCTGGAGTCGGCGTAAGTAAGGGGGAAAAGGTCGGCGTTAGGGTGGCTTGTTCGCGGCAACCCGCTAAGATGATGATCAGAAAGAACCAATATTTGAGACGATAGACGATAAACGATGGACGATGGTCGATTTCCATTTTCCGTTTATTATGGCTCATATTTCACATTCGCGCTGCCCGTTGGTTCGCATTTGGGAGAGCCAATAGAGTGGAACATTTTGCCATCTGCCATCCCAGCGCCCCAATTGACCCGCCCCTACAATATTTCTGATTTTGGTTCTCATTTTATCTTCTATGGTCTATCGTCGATCGTCCACTACTCCTCAATCACATTGCCCGGCGATAAAACAGAGGTGGGGGTAGCGAGAGGGGCAAGTTCCGATGGGCGCAACCTGCCCTGTATGCCGCTGCCGTACGGCGCCCAACTAGGATGGCTGGCAAGGGCATCATCCTGATTCACCCGGTGCGCCTCGCCAGAATCTAAATTGTAGATATGCAGCGCGTTGCTGAAGATGAAGGCGATATCTCTACCTGTTGGACCCCAGCTCATAAATTGCTGGTCGCGGGGAAAAGCGGAGTTTTCCCCCGCAGCCGGATAGATTTGACGGGCATTGCTGCCATCCTGATCCATTAACCACAAGGCGTAACTGCTTCGCTCGCTCTCTAAGGGCACAGTCGCCCGCAAAGAGGCTAAAAAATGGCTGTCTGTTTCGTCTGGAACGGGCGACCAATGGGGATGTGACCACATGCCGGCATTTTGGACAAATGGGGCAGTTACCCGATTCGCCACGTCGATTACCCAAGCGTCAAAATTGTCTGCGCCCGGATCGTTGCCGGCATGGGCGCTAAACGCCAATAATTGCCCATCCGCAGACCAACTAAGGCTAGGCACCCACGCCCAATCGCCGCCAGTGGTATATTCGGTAAACTTTTGCAGCCGGTAGCGGGCTACCTCATCCTCATCCGCTTCTAAATCCAGCACCCCCACCTCGTCGGCGTGGGCAAACGCCATATATCTGCCATTGGGCGACCAAGCATAGTTGCCCCCCCACCAGCCGTAAGTTGCTGGATACGCTTCGACGATCTGACGGGGAATAAATGGCGCTTGCTCGCTTCGCAGCAGTTCGCCTACCCACAAATCGTTGTTTGCCTCCCAGCCAGGCGGCAAGCCAGTGGCGATGCCGCTGCTGTAAGCAATCTGTTGGCGCACCGCCGCATCTGGATTCCAATCCGCCCACAAAATATTATCTACTCCCAATGAGCGAGGCTCAGCGTCCGGTTCGACGCTGATCACAAACAAACTATTGAAGCGCTCGGTGTCGGTGGTGGCGGCAGTGTACAGCAGATGGCTGCCCGTAGGCGATAAGACGAAAACCCGTCCATCCAAATCGCCGCCGAGGCTTAGTTGCTCTGGAAAAGCGGTATTGCCCCGGTAAATAACCCCTGCCCCGCCGTTGATCATAGCGATGATGCCGGCAAAATTCAGATTGCCCGTCGCTGCCCCAATCCCAATCATCATAATTTCCGGTTGGGCGTCCACAATAGGGGTGATTTGGGTAATGCGCCGCTCCGATTCGATACCATCACGGTACACGATCCGAACAGTTAGCTCTTCCAGCCCGCTTTTGCCCGCTTGTACCACCCGGGGCGGCTCATCTGGGTCTAACGCTTCGCTACGGGCTATGCGTCGTTCAAACGGCACGCTCCGTTCAATTATTTCCACGCTTTCCGTCACGCGAACGATGGTTATCGTTTGGTTTTCTTCGAGTGGGGTAAATAGAGGCGGGAGCACCTCATCGGCGTCGTTAAGAATGATATTTTGTTGACGCAATAAATCTCGCACATTGCCGGCATCTGTCGTTATCTGCCGGTTCTCTCCATCGGCAATGATAGTAACCGCTACTGCCCGATCGGCTGCAAATTGGGGGGTTTGATCGGCACAAGCGGCAAGGGAAATAAATAGCAAGAGAAGGGTAAACAGTGAATAATGAATGGCGAATGCGTGTATCCGCCTCCCGCCGCCCGCAAATCGCAATTCGTGCCCGCCCCTGTTCTTGCCCACGCTTACCCCGCGCCCGCTTTTTCCCACAATTCTGCCACTTCTGCCGGCAACCCATCTCGCACATTTTTTGCCGCATCAGAATTCATCAACGATTTTACCTCGCTAAAAACCGCCAAAATGGGAGTCCGCGCATATTGACTGTCTGAAACGCCGGCTCGTTTTGCCACCTCTTTTTGAAACGCTTCTGCCGGCATTTCTGGGTCGAACAATTTTACCAACCAAAAAACGCGAGAAACAGCGCCACTCAACTCTGCCGGCAGCACATTCGCCAACTCTTTGCGGGCAGAGCGTTTCATATTGTGTCCTGTCATTTTCAAGACGGCATCCGTCCACCGCTTGGCATGGTCGATGGTGCGGAGGTGTCCGTTTGCCATCACATTTTGGTAAAAAATGTCTAAATTGCTCATCTAACTGTTTGTCCTTATTGGGTATGTTGGTATGCGGGGGGCAGGCTTGTAAGTTATTTGTCGTCCATCGTCTCACTCTGCCGCCTAATCCGGTTTTTATCGAAATGCCGGCATTTCGTCAACCCAATTCGGGCAACAATTACTCTCGATTCAGATTGCTTGCAAACTCTGAGCTGATGTCCAACGTCATTCGTAGTTTACTACGCGAATATTCAATTATCTCGACCTTTGAGCAGCGCCCCTGCCCGACTAAAGTTGAAATCCTTCCTTGTATCGAATGATTTTGTAATCAAAATTAACCACGAATTGATCAAGCTCTTCGTTTAACGATAACCAATTTTCATTTTCTGGCAACGCCAACGCCCGCTCCAACTCCGGACAAATAAAACCGATCAACCGGTCAGGACCCTCCCCATAGGCGGTATGCCAAGCCTCGCTTACTTCTAATCCAATAGCCTGCATCGTTGGAATATAGCGCCCCACAAAAAAGCGAAAATATCGCTCCATCTGCTCTGGTATCACATCAAAACTTAGCAGCAATTTACCGCCTTCCCTAACGTTTTCCATCCTATTTTCCCGTTCTTAATAGCCGATTTCGCGGCGCGTTAGATTGTCGTTTTAGCCACCGGTATGGTAAACCAAAACGCGCTTCCCTTCCCCAATTCGCTCTCAAAACCGATTTCGCCCCCTTGCGCTTCGACCAGTTTTTTGACGATAGACAAACCCAATCCCCAACCCGCTTGCTCTCGTACCGCAGAATCGTCGGCGCGGAAAAATTGGGTGAAGAGTTGCGTTTGGTCTTCTTCCGAAATCCCATACCCATTGTCTATCACAGTCGCCTGGGCAAAATCTTCTTGATGGGTCAACTCGATCATTATTTTACCTGCTTCTGGCGTATATTTGGTAGCGTTGCTCATCAAATTGGTTAACGCCTGGCTAATTCTGGTCCGATCAGCGTAAATCGGCGGCATATCTTCAGGGGGCGAAAAGATAATCGATTGCCCCTTGGCGTCTGCCGCTTCCTTAAGATTAGATATGACATCTTCAACCACCTGGCGCAGGTCAAACTCCTCAAATTCAAAGCGCATTTTGCCGCTTTCGATGCGATTAATATCAGATAAATCGGAAACCAACACCCCCATTCGGCGCAAATTTCGTTGGATGACCTCTATAAATTGTTTTTGTTGTTCATTAAGGGCGCCAACCATCTCTTTTTGCAACAGTTCCGTATACCCTTTGATGGAGGTCATGGGCAACCGCAATTCATGCGTAACCAGAGAGATGAAGTCGCTTTTGGCTTTGTTGGCGGCGGCAATCGCTTCGTATAACCGCGAATTTTCTATCGCCACCGCCGCTCTATCTGCCAATCTAGTTGCAAAGGCAACATCTTCATCGTCGAAGGCGTCGGCTTCTTGGCTTTCTAAGGTGAGCAAGCCGGTCACTTCGCCATCTTTTTTAATTGGCACCGCCAATTGCGAAGCGACAGCCACCCCGCCGATGGCAAATTCGTTGGGGGCATGGCGAGTCCGAATAGGGCTTTTGCTGTCTAACGCTTTTGCCAATACGGGATGGGATGCCGGCACGCTCAATTGTTCGCCATCCAAATCGCCCCGATAGGTTAACAACCGCAGCGCCTGTCCTTCGCCTTCATCCTCATCTAACGCTTGCATCAATCCTAACGAACCGCTGTCTGCATCCGTCAATTTTAGAGCCCAGTCGAGGGCTAACCCCAGCGTTCGGTCTAAATCCAACGATTTGTTTAATTCGCGGTCTATCTCCTGAAATAAGGTTAGCTCTTCCACCCGCCGCGCCAGTTTTTGGTCAGTTTGGGTAAATAATTTAGCGTTTTCAATTGCCACCGCCGCCTGGGTTGTAAACGCCTCCAACAGATCGAGATCATTTTGGGAAAAAACGCCCGAGAATAGCTGGTTATCCACATAAGCCGCTCCCAGCGCCCTGCCTCTTGCCCGCAGCGGGGCGCACATGATGGAGCGCAATTGGAAACCGATCACGCTTTGTTGACCGGAAAATCGCTCATCTTCCTGGGCATTATCGGTCAAAATAGCCTCATTATTGCGAATGGCTCGCTCCACAACGGTACGGCTGACTTGCATCTCCTTGCCGCTAATCGTTTCCTGATCGACATTGCGGGCGACAATGGCTTGCGGCGCGCCCGAAAAATCATCTTTCAGCAACAGATAACCTCTTTCAGCCCCGGTCAACTGAATAATTGAATCTAAAACTAAATTTAACAATTCGTCTAAATTGAGGGTGCTCCCTAATTTAGAACTCACTTCGTATAAAGCGGCTAAGCGAGCTTGTTGATCGTCAATTTGCAAAACGGTCATAATGGAGATTGACCCTGTTTTTGATAATAGTCACAGTGGTTAGAAAGCGGGCACTCCAGACATAGGGGAGTTCTGGCTCGGCACATCTTTCGCCCATGTTGGATAAAGTTTCGGTGGATAGGGTAGCATGTTGCCGGCATGGCTCTATTTTGCATGATAGCGTGCGCTTTGTCAGCCGTGACTTTAGGGCTAATCAAGCCCGTCCGCCTAAGAATTCGGTACACGTGCGTATCAATTGGAAAAGCGGGGCGACCAAAAGCAAACAACATCACAATGGCGGCGGTTTTGGGTCCAACTCCTTTTAATTGGGTCAGCCAAGAGAGGGCGTCGGCTAAAGGTAAATCGGCTAAAAAGTCCAGGGTTAAGGCGCCTCGCTGGTCGTATATCGTTTGCAGCGCCTGCTGAATTCGCGGCGCTTTTTGATTTGCCAACCCTGCCGGCATAATCGCCGCCGCCACCTCTTCCACTGGGGCGTTCATCGCCTCTTCCCAATTTACAAATCGTTCCTTCAACCCCAAAAATCCACGACCGCTATTTATATCTGATGTGGCTTGAGACAAGATAGTCAAGACCAGCTCATCGACGGGAGGATGATGCCGTTCTTGCTCCCATTGAGGTTCGCCGTAAGTTGCAGCCAATCCCTCATAAATCGCACTGTATTTCGCCTGAAACGCTTTTTCATTCATATGGCACATTATAAAACGCTTCAAAGATTCGCAAAGGGTTTGTAACAATTTTGTCAAAACCCCCCTTTATAATGCCGGCAATGAAATTAACAAAGCAGTTGAGTAGCGGCGAACTGAATTTGCAGGCGCCTATTTGCGATCTACAACTCTACCAAAAGGAAAAATATGAGCGAAAAAGAGACGATAGAAGAATTTAAAGCGGAAGAAGCGACGCAAGCTGAAATCGGCGGTTCTCGCTTTCGGGAAAATTTGGAACGCTTGTTAAACGCCTCGCCTGAACAACGGCTGATTGTGCAGCGCAGTGACGGCTCCACATTTGTAGATTTGCCATTGGCAACAGGATTAGCCGTCAGCGGATTTTTAGCTTTTGTGGCGCCAGCGGCAACTTTAATCGGCATTGGAATAGGCACAGTGAAAAAAATGAAAACAACGATCGCGTGAATAGAGGCGCCTCGCCGGCATCAAGCAGCCTGCTCGCCAGTTAACAACCTAACAATTTTTATTTGGAGGTATACAAATAGATGACAATTTCAAAAAAATGGCTCAAACTCATTGGCGGAATTCTGCTTTTGCTCTTCGCCTGTTCCTTTTTCGGGATGATCGCCGGCAATCGGCATGATCAACGATATTCTCGGTATGGCGTGGATGAAGAGTATAGTGGCTACGGGTTTAATGACCGGCACGAATATCGAGACAGCGATTCGCCCATCTCGCCTGGCGAATCGACGCATCGCACCGAAGAATGGGATGGTTACAGCAGAGGGGAAGATGCTTATGACAATCATGGGTATGGATATGGCAAACATCGCAGTTTCCGCTTATCCCCCATCATTGGCGTATTCGCTTTGCTGGGCGGCTTGGTACGGTTGGCGGGATTGGCGGCGTTGATCTTTGCCGGCATACTCTTTTTCCGTAATCGGCAAACCCCTGGCTCTTCATCTAACAACGCTGGCGATGACGAAGACGATTCCAGCGCTACAGGAATGAGCGAGGAGCAGATTCGGGCGGCGATGAAAGAGTTGGGTATCGACAAAATCGAATTGTAACACCCTCCTTTTAATTATGGGCAGGCGCCATGCCTGCCCATGATGTTTTTGCCCAACCTGAGTACAACCCCTCTCCCATTCGCGCTACAGATTTTTGTTCGCTACAATGGAGATAAATGAACAAAAAAATCTTAATCGTAGATGACGAAAAAGAGTTGCGCCATATGATCAAAGCGTACCTCGAACAAGAAGGGTACCAGACGGAAATTGCCGGCAACGGACGCGAAGCGTTGTTTGTCGCCCGTCAACAAAAACCCGACCTCATTATTTTAGATTTGATGATGCCTCAAATGGGCGGCTATGACTTCATCCAAACCTATAGCCGCGAAGCGGATACGCCAATCATCATCCTCACCGCCAAAGTAAATGAAATGGACAAAGTGCTGGGGTTAGAGCTAGGCGCTGATGATTATGTCACCAAGCCGTTTGGCATGCGCGAACTCGTCGCCCGAATTCGGGCTGTATTGCGCCGAACTGAAAAGGCTGGCGGAGACGGCGACCAACTTCTCCAAGCCAATGGCATCCAGCTCGACATCGCCCGCAAATTGGTCACTATCGACCAACGTAACATCGACCTAACCCCCACTGAATTTGAAATTTTACACGCCCTGATGAAAGGGGGCGGCAGGGTGTTCTCTCGGCTGGATTTACTCGACCAGGCGTTGGGAACCACTTACGAGGGGTATGAACGCACCATTGATGTGCATGTGCGCCGATTGCGGCGCAAAATCGAACCCGATCCCAAAAATCCACGCTACATCGAAACGGTGTATGGTTTTGGTTATCGTTTTGCCGAATAATGCGTTCTCTAGCTCTTAAACTCACGCTGGCATTTTGGGCATTGGCGATTGTTGGGGCTATTTTTCTCACGGTTATCGTTGCCGGCAGCGTCGCCTCCGAATTCGACACGTTTGTACAATATGACGATAGAGCGTCAAGCTACGCTGAACGCAACCGAAATGACTCTTTTCCCCATGGCTATCCTGAACCGACTGATCTCCGCCGTTTTGGCGGTAATACCGAGTTACCCTGGGAAAGGTATGAATCGGGCACGCCTGAAAGGGCGTTTGAACGGGGGGTAGGACGGGCGGTATTTACTGGATTATGCGGCACGACCATCATCAGCCTCATCATCGGCTTTTTGTTAGCTCGGCTCATCTCTCGTCCCCTCAAGGAATTAACGGTAGCGACAGAAGCGGTATCTGCCGGCAATTTCAGCCAACAAGTTCCTGTGCGTTCCAAAGATGAAATCGGGCGGCTAGCCGCCTCGTTTAACCAAATGAATGCCGATTTAGACCAATCAAACCAGTTACGGCGGCAAATGACTGCCGATATCGCCCACGATTTACGCACCCCCCTGACGGTGTTAAGCGGCTACACCGAAGCGCTGCAAGATGGAAAATTGGTCGGCTCGCCACAGATATTTTCTGCCTTAGACGCCCAGGTCAACCAGTTAAAACATCTAGTAGAAGATTTACGCACCTTGTCGTTGGCAGATGCGGGCGAGTTGACGTTGAACCGCCGCCTGATCGACCCCAAAGCGTTGCTAGAGCGAACGGCGTTAAGCTATTTTGGCGTGGCAGAGGCGCAAAAGATCACGCTGAAATTGAAGGCGGCAGACGATTTGCCGGCAATTTCGGTTGACACCGATCGAATGGGGCAGCTTTTAGGCAATTTAATCAGCAACGCATTGCGCCACACTCCCACTGGCGGACAAATCATCTTGTCTGGCAAACATGCAGCCGATAGGGTGATTTTGCAGATACAAGACAACGGCGAAGGGATCGACCGCCAAGATTTACCCCACATTTTTGAGCGATTTTATCGGGCAGACGAGGCTCGGCATCGCACCTATGGGGAGACGGGGTTGGGGTTGGCTATCTGCCGCTCGATTGTAGAGGCGCATGGCGGGCAAATTACGGCTGAATCGGCAGGCAAAGGGCAAGGGGCGACCTTTACTATTAGCGTGCCGGCAGCGCTCGCAGCTTGATCAAATAATTGGAAACTACGGAGGTTGATGCGTTGTTACGAACTATGTGAGCAGCGGGATTTCCAACTGAACCAGCAAACCAGGCTTGCCCGTTCGCGGCAGCGCCCGGCAGCGTCCGCCCACATTTAAAACCAAAGCCGCCACCAAAGACAACCCGACCCCCACTCCTGGCGTCTCTCCCGTAAAATCGCGGTCAATCTGGAAATAAGGGATCCAAATGTTAGGCAGCGCTTCTTGAGGAACGCCTAAGCCATTGTCGGCGCATTGAATGCGTAACGACTCGCTTTCTGCCTTAATGCCGATTTCGATTTGGGGCTTTTGTTCAGGATGAAATTTGACGGCGTTAGCGATCAACTCCCGTAATATCTGTTCTAGCTCCCTGCGGCGCAGAGGAATGCCGGCAGCCTCATCCACAGCGGACAAATCCAAATCCACGCTTAACGCAATTGCGTCAAAATCCGCCACGCTTGCTTGAAAAATGGCGTCGATCTCACCGATAGGCGTCGATTCTCTGCCCACCTCAAATGCATTTAAATAGCCCAATATCCCATCTATATTTCCCTGCAAGCGGCTTACGTTTTCTCTGGCAGATTCCATCAGCGGCTCTCGCTGGGAGGGGGGCAAACGGGGGTCGGCAAGCGTTTCCAACGTGCCATCTAATATCGCCAGCGGCGTCTGAAATTTATGGCTTATTGCGTCATGAAACGATCCCACGAGTTGATGTTCCGCCATTTGTTGTGTCACGTCTGCCAAACGGATAAAGTATCGTTCGCCGCTCCGGGGCGGAATGGGCAGCAGTTCTGTCTGAAGCCACAGCGCCTTCGATTGCTCCGATTCTGGCAAGACCAAATAACCGCGGGCTGGCTTCCCCTCGTCATTTAACCAATCCTCCCAAAATCTTTCTGGATGCAAGCGGAATCTCGCTTTGGCAACCTCTAAAAAGGGGAAAGATCCTCCCCCATCTTCTGCCGGCAATCCCAACATCGATCTGGCTCTAGGATTGGCGAATACCACCAAACCCGCTTCATCTAAGCTGACATACCCTTCCGCCGTCTGTTCTACCACCCATTGCAGCTTCGCCCGCTCTTGCAACAAACGACGATACCGGTTTAGTCGAATGATCGTTTTGACTCGCGCCTGCAACAACATCGGATCGAACGGCTTAGCGATCAAATCATCGGCTCCCATCTCCAACCCTTTAATGAAAGAAGCGCGGTCAGAGCGAGCAGTGATCATAATGATCGGCACCTCTGCCAATGCCGGATCATCGCGCAATTGCCGGCATACCTCGAACCCATTCATGCCTGGCATCATCAAATCTAACAACACCAAATCAGGCCCGATCTCACGCGCTTTTTGTAACGCTTGCTCCCCATTTTTGGCTAGATACAGGGCGTATTCATCAGCGACAAAGACCATCTCCAGCATTTTAAGCTGCATAAGGTCATCATCCACCAACAATATTTTTTGCTGCAATGTACTCTCCCGCGGAGAGGGGGTTACCACCACAGTTGGAAATGCAAAATTTGGTTGATTGTTTGTCCCCCGCTCTCTGAATCGACTTGGATATTTAATCGAATCGATTGTCCTGGCGCTACTGAATCTGGCATTTCGATTTCGATCCGCGCCATCCCGGTTTCATCCGTTTCCGCCATGTTTCTCAATGCCAACTCTCCGCTTTGGGCAAACGCCGTTACTTCGACATTTTGCCCGGCAATGGGAACCCCGGCAGGCGAAGATACCCGCGCCCACACCGCTTGCTCATCTCCGCCGAAAAGTATCGGATGCGTAACCGAAGATTCCAACGCTAACCCCGTAAGACCCGCTTCTGGCACTGGAATGGCATTTACGCTCAATTGATCCCGATATGCTTCTCTAGCCCCACTTCGGATAAAGTGAGCGTTGCCCAATTCCGCTACCTGCACCAGCCTCTCCGGGGTTTCTGGATGCCATTCCAACATAACATTCTCAAAATATTGAACGTAGCGGTCAGCTTCGATAAGTTGAGGGGAGATTGGTTTGCCAAAAAATGGCGGTCCGCCGTTTGTCTGGTAAAAAGCTAAAAATTCATCGTTGATGGCGCCTTCGGCAACGGTATCGCCCTGATAAAAGTACGCTCCGAGGGGGGTGATGGCGATCTGGTCCAGGTCGGGATCATACTCTAATCTCATCCGATCAAAATATTGTGCCCATTTCTCTTCTGCCGGCAACCAAAAGAGCGCAGTACGAGCTGAACCCATTAAGGTTTCGCCATTGTTGTCCTCATAAAATTGAGCGAATTCAGCGGCGGGCAAGATGCCGGCGCTCGCCCCGAGGCTCGGGTTGGCAACCGTTTGGCAAGCTGCCCCAATCGCCGCCAAAAACAACAATATCGCGCCAATTAAGATTGTTCTATACTGCATTACAATCATTCCATCCCCATTATAATTCGCTCAACGCCAAAAAACAGATTACCCAAGTCCATGCGCCGCCCGATCCAACGCCTCTTGTTCCTCCCACAACCTTACATAACTATCATACCTCGCTTCCGACACTTTTCCAAGCTTTACGGCATTCCGTACAGCGCATTTCGGTTCGTTGCGATGGGTACAATCGCTAAATTGGCAATCAGCCACCAGCGGGGCTATCTCCCGAAAGTAGCTGTCTAATTCGCGGGGTTCAATATCGAACAAGGCTACGCCCCGAATGCCTGGAGTGTCTGCCACGTAGCCATCTTCAATTGCCGCCAACTCCGAATAGCGGGTGGTGTGTATCCCTTTGGAGGTGGCTTTGCTCACGGCGGCGACCTTCAACCCCAAATTGGGTTGTAACGCATTTAGCAAGCTCGATTTGCCCACGCCGGATGAGCCAAATAGGGCGGTGATTTTGCCGGCAAGCGTTTGGCGCAACTCTTCTATGCCCAGCTTGGAAACGACGCTGGTGTAGATGATCGGGTAGCCGATTTTCTGGTAGATCGCCATCAACTGTTCCGCCTCAGATATGGGGGCTAAATCCAATTTGGTGATACAGATAAATGCCGGCAACTTATGTCGCTCCGCCAAAATCAACATCCGATCCAATTTGCGTAAATTAGGCTTGGGCTGTCGTATAGAAAAGATAATCGCCACCTGATCTGGGTTTGCCACCAACACCTGCTCTCGGTCTGCAGCGCTGTCGCGCACATGCCGGGCAGTCGGTCGCGCCCGGGCTAGGACGCTTTTGCGATCGGCTACCGCTTCAATTTGCCCCGTCCCATCAGCCAAAATAGAGATTTCTACCTGGTCGCCAATGGCGACGATATCCGTTTGTTGCCGCTCTTTTTTCAATCGACCAGGCAATTGGCACACCACTTCCCGTCCCGACTCCATTTTAACCCAAAAAAAACCGCTCTGGGCTTTAATCACCAATCCTTGTTCAAATTGGGTCATGGATAGTCAAATTTGGAAGCGGCACATTGAGTCTCAGCCGCTCCCAATTGTTATTTACGCCAATCGTTTTTTAAACTCCTCGGTCAATGCCGGCACGATGTCAAACAAGTCGCCCACCACCCCATAAGACGCCAACTTGAAAATAGGGGCGTCAGCGTCTTTGTTTACCGCCACGATAATTTTGGAGGTTCGCATCCCGGCTTGATGTTGGATCGCCCCGCTGATGCCGCAAGCGATATACAAATCGGGGCTGACCGTTTTGCCCGTTTGTCCAACTTGATGCTCGTAAGGTATCCATCCGGCATCTACCGCCGCCCGCGACGCGCCCAGCGCCCCGCCTAACGTCTCTGCCAACTCGCGCACTGGCGCAAACCCTTCAGCTCCGCCTACGCCGCGCCCGCCGCTGACAATGATGCTGGCATCGGTTAAACTGACGCCGCCATCTTTTGCCTCTAATCCCACCGTTTTGGTCGGAATATCATCCTCGGCTAAAGCGGCGGCAATCGGCTCGATTGAACCGCCGGCGCCCTGCCCATCCGCTGCCAGAAAAGCGCGGCTTCGTAAGCTGATGATTTGCGTTCCCTCGGTGATATAAACTGTGGATACGAGCTTGCCGGCATAAACCGGTCGAGTCGCCTTTATTACGCCCTCTTCAACAGCCAATTCGGTGGCGTCGCTGATCATGCCGGCATCTAGCTTCGCCGCTACATACGCCAATAAATCGCTGCCATTGGCGGTAGCGCCAGCAATGAAAGCCGTTGGCGAGGCGTCTCCTATCGCTTGCGCCGCCGTTTCGCCCGCCGCCGTCACCCGAAAGTTAGCCATGGTGGCATCGTCGCACACCTTTATCAGGTCGGCATAGCCAGCCGCTTGCTGGGCGACGCCAGTTACATCTTGTCCCAAAACCAAAGCCGTTAGCTCTCCGTCTAATTCATTGGCAAGTTGCCTGCCGGCGCTCAACGCCTCTCGGCTAACTGTTTTTATCTCTGTTCCGTTGTGTTCAACATAAACCCAAACTGAACTCATATCACTTTCTCCTCGAACAATTTGTCAGCCAGTTTGGCGGCGATTTCCGCCGGGCTATCCCCGTCGATAATAGTCAGTTGCACGTCGCGGGCTGGCAATTGGTCGATCTGCGACCAATCTACTTTGCTGGCTGCCGCTCCAGCCCCGCCTGCTACCGCCAAATCCGCTCCACTCCAGACTGGGATTTCGGCTCGATTCGCTTTGCGAATGCCCATAAATGAAGGGTAGCGCGGTTCGTTGATTTCTTTAACCACGCTGATCACTGCCGGCAATGTGGCTGTCACCGTCTCTTTGCCATCCTCAATTAATCGTTCTACTGTAATCTTCCCATCGCTAATCTCTTTGATGGCAGAGACGTAGGTCAACGGCGTCCAACCGAGCTTGACCGCCACTTGCACCGGCGTTTGCCCTGTATCCCCATCGATCGCTTTTTTGCCAAAAATGGCGATTTGCGCCCCCTCCACCTTTTGTATTGCCGCAGCCAAAACGCGAGCTGTGCCCAAACTGTCTGAACCGGCAAAGGCGTCGTCCGAAGCCAAAACCGCTTCGGTGCAACCCATTGCCAGGCAGGTTTTTAACTGCTCTTTCGCCTCTTCGCCGCCAACTGTCAGGGCGATGGCGTCGGTGGCGCCATGATTTTCTTTGAGCCGAATACATTCTTCGACTGAATATTCATCCCAGGGGTTCAAAACGTATGGTTTGCCGCCTGGATCATCCCATTTTGCTTCCCCATTTTCCACCCGAAACACCGCTTCGGTGCTGGGCGTTTGTTTGATACAAACAACCGCTTTCATCGATGACGCCTCCAAAAAGGTAAGGAATTATGAACGGGCAAAATGCCTGCTCATTTGAATGCTATTTTGCCAAAATTCATCAAACTGCGTTTGGTAAATTTGCCGGCAAATTATAGCGGCGTTCAGAAAGGGCAGCAACAGTTATAACGCTATGCGTCATAACCCGTTGAAATGCCGGCATTCCCTCTAATTCAACGAACTCATTGATCGCCTCACTATGGAGAGTTGATGTCAATCTTAGAAACAAATCAATTTACAGTTTATGCTACATTTCAATCTAAACCGGGGCAATATGACGCCTTAAAAGATGTGAATCAAAAATCTTTTGAACTAAGTAAAAATGCGCCTGGTCTAATGCAGATGTTCTGGCTGGATCCGCCCAAACCGGATGCGCCTTTTGTTTTTATCGCTTTTTGGCGAAGCAAAGAAGATTTTCAGAATTTTATGCAAAGTCCGCAAGCGCAACAGTTTCATAATGCCAAGAATATTAGGGCTTTGATGGATTCAGCAATGGAAAAGGCGACCGCTCAATTTTACACCCTTGCCGATGAGGGGCATGTGGAGCATTAAGAGTGGTTGCCGGCATTGGCGAGTATATGTTAAAATGCCGGCACAACTTGACAAGTAAAAACGTTAATCGGAAGTAGTAAGCGGGACAAAAACTGGTAGAGAATTGGGTCGTTGGCTGAAAACCCAAGCAGAAAGTCCCCCGCCGAAGTCGTCCGTGAGTTGAATAGGTGAATTGTTAACCTCCAGGAGGTTATAAGTAAAAGTAACCTATTTCGGGAACGCCCGTTACAGCGTCCAAGCGTCGGCAAAATTTTGCCGGAAGCAAGGTGGTACCGCGTGAGCAAACGCTCTCGTCCTTGAAATTGGATGAGGGCGTTTTTTGGTTGTGAAGAGTGCAACCTGCATACCTGCAAACTCTAATTTTAGGAAATTTACCCCATGACAAACATGCCTAAAGCATACGATTTCAAACAAACGGAAGAACGAATTTACCAATGGTGGGAAGAAAATGGTTGGTTTAAGCCAGAAGTCGCCCCAGCCGATGCCGAAACATTTACAATCGCTATTCCGCCACCCAATGTGACGGGGGCATTACATCAGGGGCATGCTTTGTTTGTAGCGTTGGAAGATTTGATGATTCGTCGGGCTCGTATGCAAGGCAAGGCGGCGTTATGGATTCCGGGCACCGATCATGCCGGCATCGCCACCCAGCTTCAAGTAGAAAAAATGTTGCTCCATGAACTAGAGATGACCCGTCAGGAAATTGGCCGCGAGAAATTTCTGGAACATACGTGGGCATGGAAAGCAAAATATGGCGGCGAAATCATCAACCAACTGCGCCGACTAGGGGCATCATGCGATTGGGATAGAGAACGTTTTACGTTAGATGATGGGTTGTCCGAAGCGGTGGGCGAAGCATTTATCCGCCTTTACCGCATGGGGCTGATCTATCAAGATGAATATCTGGTTAATTGGTCACCCGGATTGCAAACTGCCGTCTCCGATTTAGAAGTGGAATATAGCGAAGAGCCGGGCTATATGTATCATTTCAAATATCCGCTCAAAGAGGGCGGCTATTTGCCCGTTGCCACCACCCGCCCCGAAACGATTTTGGGCGATACAGCCGTGGCGGTGCATCCTGATGACGAGCGATACGCCGAATACATTGGCAAAACTGCAATTGTGCCGATGCTCAACCGCGAGATTCCGGTGATTGCCGATGAATACGTGGATATCGATTTTGGCACGGGGGCATTAAAGGTGACGCCGGGGCACGATCCTAACGACTTCGAGATTGGCAAACGGCACAATTTAACCATCGTTAATGTGATGAATAAGGATGCCACAATGAGCAAGGCGGCTGGGCAGTATGCCGGCATGGATCGGTTTGATTGTCGGGCAAAATTGTGGGCGGATATGGAAAAAGCGGGGCTGGTTCTTGGCAAACGCCCGCACATCCTCAACATCCCCCGCAGTCAACGGGGCGGCGAAATTATCGAGCCATTGGTGAGCAAACAATGGTTTGCAGATGCCAAACCGATGGCGCAGATGGCGTTGCAAGCGGTGCGATCGGGGCGGATCAAGATTGTGCCGGCACGATTTGGCAAAGTGTGGGAACATTGGCTGACAAACATTCGCCCCTGGTGTATTAGCCGTCAGTTATGGTGGGGGCACCGCATCCCTATTTACTATGTGGATGGGGATCACAATCGCCCTATTTGCGCCCGAAACGAAGCGGAAGCGACTGAAATCGCCCGTAAAAAATATGGAGACGGCGTGACGCTAGAACAAGACCCCGATGTGTTGGACACTTGGTTTTCTAGCGGATTATGGCCCTTTTCCACGCTGGGCTGGCCCCATCAAACAGCAGATTTAGCCCGATTTTACCCCACCGACGTGCTGGAAACGGGGCACGACATCCTCTTTTTCTGGGTAGCGCGGATGGTGATGCAAGGGCTGTTGCTGACCAACGATATCCCGTTTCACACTATCTATTTGCATGGCATTGTCAGAGATGAGCAAGGACGCAAAATGTCGAAATCGATAGGCAATGTGATTGACCCGTTGGAGGTGATGGATGAGTATGGCACAGACGCTTTGCGCTTTACCTTACTGACTAGCGGCACGCCGGGCAATGATTTGAATTTATCCATGGATAGGGTGGCAAACAATCGAAATTTTGCCAACAAGATGTGGAATATGGCGCGTTTTATTGGGGTGAATGCCGGCAAATGTGACTTCCGCCCGCCCGCCGACTACACGCCTACTTACGACTCAGCCGATAAATGGATTCTGACTCGTTTAGCAGAAACGATTGAGTCGGCAGACCGGCTGATGGATAACTATTTATATGGCGAAGCGGGGCGGCAAGTGTATGACTTTTTGTGGGGGGATGTGGCAGATTGGTATCTGGAGCAAGCAAAAGTGGCGTTGGCAGGCGGTGGGGAAGCGGCATGGCGAGCGTTGTCGGTAGCCACCCATGTTTTAGACTGCGGTTTGCGGCTGTTGCACCCTTTCATCCCCTTTGTGACGGAGGAAACGTGGGGGCAGTTGAAGCAGGCGGCAAGCGGCATCGGCATCGCCCCGCCAGAAGGGTGGTCACCAGCTTTAATCATTGCTAAATGGCCCCCTGTTGGCGAAAAGTATGTAGAAGATTCGGCTGATTTTGAGCGTTTGCGGTCGTTGGTGACGGCGATTCGGGCGGCTCGGGCAGACAACAATGTGCCGGCATCTCGCAAAATTTCGGCTCACATTTCGGCTGGCGCTTTTGCCAATTATCTGCAACAAAATAAAGCGGTTTTGTGTGCCCTTGCTCGCTTAGATGAGGAACAAACGGAGATTGCCGGCATACTAACCCCGCCAGAAAATGTGGTGACAGTGTCGTTGGGCAGCGTCAGTTGCTATTTGCCGATTGCCGGCATGGTGGATGTGGCGCAGGAACGGGAACGGCTAACGATAACGTTGGCGGAAACGGAAGAGCAAATCAAGCGGCTGACTGGTTTGTTGGCGAGTCCTTTTGCCGAAAAAGCGCCCCCAACAGTGGTACAAAAAGAGCGGGATAAGTTAGCTGAGTTGAATGCGAGTCACGCACAGGTGTCGGCTCGGTTAAGGGGTATTTCGTAGATTGTTGATTGCCAACGCGGACATTTTTCAGAAAAAAGTCCATGCTTTCAAACCAGGAAATTTACTTTATAGGACTTACGCAAACCAGTAAGAATTTGTGATAAAGGGTGAATGAGCAAATTAACACACTGGGATTACTGTCAATTTTAATTGGTCAGCCAAGTCAATTACACCCAAACTTACTTTGCTGACCATAGTGAACAATTTAGTCATGATCGTATCAATCGATTTATGAGAGAAAACAAGCTTACACCGTGCCAACTTGGCCAAATGGTGCGGCAACTATTGGCGCTCTTAGAAAATGGCTACATCCTGTTCGATGATACGGTTTTAGACAAACGCCACTCCTTTATGATTGAACTCGTTCGTCGCCAATGGAGTGGCAAGACGAGCAATCCCAGATAACCCTATTTTTCAGCATCCTTCAGTCGCGCTCCCACATTCGGCGACCGGCTTAACCCTGCCCCCAATCTACGCCCAAAGCGGCGCAACCCCGACCGACTCCGTGCCCACACATATCGGGCTTGTTGCAACCGCTGGTCAACGGCGCTGATTTCCGGCGGAGTAACATCCCACTTCAATGCCATCGCTCCCCAGGTTAAGCCCCCGCCAAAGCCAACAAATAACACATTGTCATTTGGCTTTAACCGGCCGTCTTCCACCGCCTGACTAAGGGCGATTGGTATGGAAGCTGCAGAGGTATTGCCAACCCGATCGACATTGACATAAAATCGCTCAGGCTCTACCTTCAGCTTTTTCGCCGCCGAATCGATGATCCGCACATTGGCTTGATGAGGCACGATGAGCGAAATATCATCCAATTCCAACTCCGCCTTGGCTAAGGCATCATGAATCGACGAAACAATCACCCGCGTAGCAAAGCGGAACACCTGTTTGCCATTCATGGAAATTACGTTGTAGCGTTGCCCATTGCGGCTAGGCTCCATGCCAATCACGGGCGCTGGCGACCGGTCGATTTTAGGCAAGGTTAACAAATTCCCTCCAGAGCCGTCTGAGCGAAGGGCAGTGGACAACACCCCACCGGGCACCGATGATTTTTGCAGGACAATCGCTCCAGCCCCATCCCCAAACAAGATACAGGTTGCCCTATCCGTCCAATCAATCGCTCTGGACATCACTTCAGAACCAATGACGACCGCATTTTGTACCGTCCCCGATTGGATGGCGCTGGCTGCCATCGTCATGCCATACACAAAGCCAGAGCAAGCGGCGCTCAGATCAAACGCTCCGGCTCGGCTGGCGCCCAGATAATCTTGTACGATACAGGCGGTAGCTGGAAAGATATGTGTGGGAGTAGAAGTGGCAACGATGACAAGTTCAACCTGGGAAGGGGAAATGCCGGCAACAGTCAGCGCCTTGACCGCCGCTTGATACCCCATCGTCGTCGTCGTCTCTTTGGTAGCGATATGTCGTTGTTTAATTCCTGTGCGCGTTTCAATCCACTCGTCCGACGTGTTAACAAAGCGGGCGATTTCCGCATTGCTCAATGTTCGTTCGGGCAAATAGCTGCCCCATCCTACGATATGCGCGTACCGATCCATATTCATTTTAGATCTCTTTGTCGATCAGAAGCTGGGCGTTTATCTTATGTAGTAACACCAGTACAACGGGGTCAGTTGCGTTGACCATTGGGGTTCGTATAATTTGTCGCACTTATTATGTTTGGTTTATTTCCAAAGTTTCAACCTATTGTCAAGTCGTTTCAGGTTGTCTGGAGTCAATTGGCGTTCCTTAGAGCAGTTGGATTTTTCTTCGCCTTAACCTTTCTGGGCTGCCGGCAAGTTGCCAAGCAGCCCGCCGAAACCCCGCCCCCGCTCATCGTCGAACCTCCCACTGAAGCCGCCTACCAATCATTGCAAACGTTGCAGCAGCTTGATATTCCGCCCCGCGATCTGATTGATTTGACCCGCCGCTACAAAGGGATCGCCCAAATCCCAACGATTGCCGGCAACGCTCCAACCGATTATGGCATTGACGCCGAGATTCAATTTTGGATTAAAAACCAAGACAGCGGGCAAAACAAGGCGGTAAACGCCACGCTGTTGCATCGATCAGACCAACTGAATATGTGGGTAGAAGAAGGGGTTACGGTACGAAACCGGGATATTTTGCCCCAAGCCGCCGCCATCATCGAAAACGATCTGTTGCCGCTGAACCGCCGCCTTTTTGGCAAAGAGTTACAACCTGGCGTCGATGGCGACAACCGCATTCACATTTTACACAGCAGTCAGCTAGGCGAATCTGTCATCGGGTATTTTTCCGCCGCAGATGAATATGTGCAAGCGGTAAACTCTTTTTCCAATGAGAAAGAGATGTTGTATATCAATGTGGAAAACGCCCCCATCGGCAGCGATGCTTACTTTGAAGTTATCGCCCACGAATTTCAACATCTGATCCAATGGCATACCGACAGCAACGAAGCAGCCTGGCTGGGCGAAGGATTATCAGAATTGGCTGCCTATTTGAATGGGTATAACGAGATAGAATTCGAAGACGACTTTGCCGGCAATACCGACACCCAATTGAACAATTGGGAATATGGGGCAACCGCCTCAGCGCCCCATTATGGCGCTTCATTTCTGTTTGCCGCCTACTTTTACGATCGTTTTGGGGAAGCCGCTTTGCAAACGCTGGCGCAACATCCCGCCAATGGCATTTTGAATTTTGAAGCGATATTGCCGGCAGTTGGCGAATCTGACTTCAACGCCTTATTTGCCGATTGGACTATAGCCAACTATTTGCAGAGCATTGACCGAGGAACAGGCGTTTATGGCTACGCGAATTTGGAGTTGCCTCCAATAACGCCAGCTACAACAATTAAATCATTTCCGGCTTCTGGCGCCATGACAGTACATCAATTTGGAGTGGATTACATCATAATAAAAGGCGATTCCCCCGTGAAATTCGACTTTACCGGATCTCGGCAAACGGGTTTGATGCCGGCATCTCCCCACAGTGGCGATTTTTATTGGACATCTATCCCTGCTGATGAATCAGACATGACATTGACCCGTCAATTTGATCTGGCTGACGTGAATGCCGCCTCCCTCAATTTTTGGAGTTGGTACGAAATCGAAAGCGGCTGGGATTACGCCTATGTCGCTGTTTCTGTCGATGGCGGCGACAATTGGACGCCGCTGGAAACGATTTATACCACCACCGCCAACCCGCAGGGATTAAGCTATGGAGCGGGGTTGACCAGCAAAAGCGGCACGGGCGACGAAGCGGTTTGGGTGCAGCAACAGGCAGATTTAACCTCTTACGCCGGCAAACCCATCCTTATCCGATTCGAATATATCACCGACCAGGCTGTCCATGATGCCGGCATCGCTGTAGACGACATCTCCATCCCAGAAATCGGCTACAGCGAAGATTTTGAGGCAGGCGATGGCGGCTGGAGGGGCGTGGGATTCGTTCGGCACAGCAATGTTTTGCCCCAAAAATTTTTAACCCAGGCGATTTTACTGGCGGACGATGATGCAAAAATCATCCCATTGCCGCTTGCCGACGACCAAAGCGGGAGTTGGAAGTTGCCGTTAAGCTCGGATTTCAACCAAGCGATAATTACCATATCTGGGGTAACGCCGGTAACTACATTGCCGGCAGCATACCGTTATCATATCGAAAACAGATAGTCGAATGACGCTCCTCGCGGCAAGCCACGAGGGTTCGTCTTCCGTAAGGAATTTATTAGAAAGCCCTTATCCCCGCCGCAAGCGACGGGGTATGCAGGCGAGCGGAATAAGATTTTGCAAAAGGGTCTATACTTTTAAACTATGTTGAAGGAATCCAAAATTACATCCGCGATCTTGCTTGGATGTGCCGGTTGCGCCATTTTAATGGCATGCTTTCTTGTAGTCGGGGTTGCTGTATTGGGGTTGGGACTCTACTCCGCTCAACGATCGGTCGATTCAATTGCAACGGCTGGCGCCACGATTGCCGGCATTCCTAGCCCCACCCCCCCGCTCGCCAAAAGCAACTCTGACACGCCCCCACTTACCCCCACCCCGTTTGCCACAAACGGAGCGACCGCCGAACCCTCGCCCGCCATGCCAACCCCCATCGCCCCCCTGCCCAACATACCTGACCACATCAGCCAACAACCAATTCCGCCAGCCGCATATGCCAATTTACAGCGGTTAAAAGAGGCTGATTATCCGATTCACGACTATTTTGAAAGCGCCAAACGACTCGACTCGACACACCCAGGCAGCCGCACCGTGCCGGCAACCCAATATGCTTTAAACGACATCCAACGCTTTGTCACCGACACTGGAGAAGTAGATGCTCGCTTGGCAGCCATTGGCGACAATGTATATATGTGGGTAGATGTCGATTTGGATTTGGCAGACAAAGAGATCGTGGTAGCTATGACCAAATTTGAGCAGGATTATTATCCGCAATTGAGCCGCCTATTTGGCTCAGTGTGGCAACCCGGCATGGATAACGATCCCCGCTTCTCAATTTTGCATCTCGCCCAATTCAACAACGATACCGAGATAGGCTATTTTGACAGCGGCGACGAATATCCTATCAGCATCAACAATGAATCTAACCAGCAAGAGATCATCTACCTCAACATGAGCGAATTAGAGCTGGGCGAAGAGGTCTATTTCGGCACCCTAATTCACGAAGCGCAACATTTGATCCAATGGCATATGGACGGCAACGAAACGACCTGGTTGGACGAAGGATTAGCGCAGCTTGCCGAGACGATTTTAGAATTGGACAGCGTAGATACCTACCATGATTGGCTAGATGATCCCCAAATTCAATTGAATCGGTGGGATTATGAAGATGACGACGCCGTTTATGCCCATTATGGCGGCGCTTACCTGCTAACGCTTTATCTGTGGGAACAATTGGGCGACCAGGCAATTGCCGATTTAGCTCGTCATCCCGCCAACGGATTGATGGCGGTGGAAGCGATTTTGGCTAAATATAAGCCGGACACCACCCTCGATCAATTTCTGGGAGATTGGGCAGCAGCTAATTGGCTAGATGGCGAGACTAGTGAAAAAGCGTATCATATCAAATCATTACGACTTAGCGAGCCAGATTCTGTCCAAACGCTTAATCGCCGTTCGGCGACGTTTGCGGATCAAATACTCCCTTTCGGCGTCCATTACATCGAATTGCGACATAAGGGAGAATCGACCATCTCGTTTGCCGGCAATACCCTGGCAAACCTCATCGCCGCCCCGCCCCCCAGTGGGGAATTGATGTGGCTAGCTCCCAGCGCCGACAATCTATCCGCTTCGTTGACCGCTTCCTTTGATTTAACGCAACTCGATTCCGCCACGTTAACCTTCAAAGCGTGGTATGATCTGGAAGAAGAGTGGGATTTCGCTTACGTCGCCATTTCCGAAGACAATGGCGACTCATGGAATTTGTTGCGCCCCGATCATAGCGTTGCCGGTCAATATGGACCCGCCTTTAACGGGCGCAGCAGCGACAACAATGACGCCGAAGATGAATGGGTTACGGAATCCATCTCATTAAATAGGTATGCTGGCAAAGAGATAATGATTCGATTTGAAACATTGACAGATTCCGCCATCCGCAATGGGGGGTTTGCCATAGACGACATCGCTATTCCACAATTGGGTTACGCTAATGACACAGAAGGCGAAACGGGCGAATGGCGGTCAGAAGGATTTGTTCGCACCGGCTGGCAAATACCGCAAAGCTGGGTGGCTTTGTATGTCGATGAAACCAATGTCGGAATCGTGCAGCCTATCCCGCTGAATGTCCTAAATCAAGGGCAGCTACAGGTCGAATTAGCCAGAGAAGGGGGCGTTCTAATCGTCATGCCCACTGCGCCTTTTGCGCAAAACCCCGCCGACTATTGGGTATCGGTAGAGAGTCAATAAGTTAGGCATTTTGATGGCGCTATATCAGGAGATTGATTGGGGGGATAAACAGGGCGGCGTCATTGCCGGCATTCAACCCGACAGCGTCGCCAGCAAAATCCCATTACAAGTCGGCGACGAACTTTTGGCGATCAACCAATTGCCCGTTCAAGATGTCATCGACGTTCAATTTCATGCCGCCGAAGAACGTTTTGAACTATTGCTGCGGCGAAACGGCGTCATTGTGCCGATTTTTGCCGAGCGGGATTATGGCGAACCGTTGGGAATTGAATTCAACCACCCCACATTTGATATCGACATTCGCCGCTGCAACAATTTGTGTGAATTTTGCTTTGTGCTGCAAATGGCGCCTCGTTTTCGGCGCACCCTGTATATCAAGGATGACGATTATCGCTACTCCTTTCTGTTTGGCCATTTCGTTACCCTAACCAACCTCACCGACCACGATTGGGAACGGATCGAAATGATGGGATTGTCGCCGCTATACATCTCCGTTCATGTCACTGATTTGGAGAGAAGGCGACGATTCTTACGCAATCCAACCGCTCCCGATATCATGCCCCAATTACGTTGGTTGGCAAAACGCGGCATCGAAATACATACCCAGTTGGTCATCGTGCCCGGCTTCAACGATGGCAAATGGTTGATGGAATCCATCGCCGATTTGGAAACGCTCTATCCCCATGTGGCGTCAGTTAGCGTAGTTCCGGTCGGACTAACCGCCCACCACAAATATGGAATGCGCCCGCACACGCCGCCAGAAGCGGCGGAAACGCTACAGATAATCGAAGGGATGCGCCCTACATTTCAAGATAAATTTGGCGTTCGATTTCTTTATCCCAGCGACGAATGGTATTTGGTCGCTAATCGTCCAGTTCCCGCCGCCGATTTTTATGATGGATTGGAGCTGTTTGAAAATGGGCTGGGCGGAACGCGGCGCTTCTTGGAAGAATGGAAACAAGTTCAAAATGAGATTCTCAACTGGCAGCGAGAACATCAAGCCGCTTCACCACAGCCAAATTGGCGGGCTATCTTGGTAACAGGAACGTTGTTTGCCGGCATTTTACAGGGCGCGGCGACCGAATTCGAGCGATTAACCCATTCTCGTATCCAGGTAACCCCAGCGATCAACCATCATCTGGGGGCGACCATTACCGTAGCCGGATTGCTAATGGCGGAAGATATCATTCAACAATTGCGCCCGTTGCCCGCCCCTGATATAGTCATTTTGCCTCGCGTCATGTTTGATCATCCTGACACCATTTCGCTAGATGACCGGTCTCCCCAGTTTGTGGCAGACCATATCGGCTGCCCAGTTGTCTTAGCGGATACGATGGGCGATGTTTGGGACGCTTTAATTGGCAAATCAACCGTTATCTTCAACCCGCAAAACAGTGGATCAATCCCCCTTATTTTGAGTAAATGATTAGCCTAAGAAACCTTAATCGGCGCTCTTGGCATTTTGATCGCGGCTTTTTAATCGTTACGGCTATGGCGGTGCTCGCCCTTTACCCATTTTTAAGTCGCGCCGGCATGCCGGCAGAAACTGACGCAGAGCTTCACATCTACCGGCTGGCAGAATTGACCCGAATGGCGCAAAGCGGCGAATTTTATCCCCGCTGGGCGGCAAACTTCTATTTTGGGTACGGTTACCCCATCTTCAACTATTACGCCCCCCTCTTCTATTACGCTGGGCTGCCTCTGACGTTGGCGGGCGTGGCTCCCGTAACTGCCGCCAAAGCGGTTACAATGCTGGGGATGCTTGCCGGCAGTTGGGGCATGTATGGCATGGGGCGCGACCGCTGGGGCAAAGCTGCCGGCTTTGTAGCTGCGGCAGCCTACCTTTTTTCCCCGTACATCCAATTTATCGAGCCGCACGCTCGTGGAGATTTGGCGGAATCGTTTAGTTTGGGATTATTGCCATTGGCATGGTGGGCGCTAGACCGCGTTTGCCGGCAGCCATCTGGCAAAAGGTTACTTTTAGCCGCAGGCAGCGTAGCAGCTCTTATTTTAAGCCACAATTTGATGGCTTTGGCTGGTTTTGGATTGCTGATGGCATGGGCATTGTGGTTGGCGCTCACGGGAGAATGCCGGCATCCGTGGGGCGGCGTCTCTCTATTTTTGGGGGTGGGATTATCCGCTTTCTTCTGGATGCCAGTATGGTTAGAGCAAGATGCCGTCAATTTGCAGACCTTAATTGGCAATGGCAGCCATTTCGACTATCGTAACCATTTCCTTTCGCTATATCAACTATTGCAATCCTCCCCCATTTTGGATTGGAGCGCATCAGAACCGGAGATCCGGTTTAATTTGGGAGTAGGGCAATGGCTTCTGGCTCTGCTAGGCGGATTAGCTTTGTTGGTAATGGGCAGCGCCGAACGCAAAGCGGCTCTCTTTTTCCCGTTAGCGGCTTTTTCGCTCATCCTCCTCATGACCTCTCTCTCGCAACCGCTTTGGGGGGCGCTGCCCTTATTGCCCTATCTACAATTCCCCTGGCGGTTGTTGGGCGTTGCCGCCATCTGCCTTGGTTTTCTAGCGGGCATTGGCGTTGCCGTATTTTTGCCGGCAAATTTGGGGGCTGCCGGAGCGCTTTTGGGTTTGATGTTGTTAGCGTTGCCATTGACCCAACCGCCGCCCTGGGGCGACTTTGGCGGAAGCGGCGTCCGCGAAGTAGCCGTCATCGAATTGCAAGGGCGGTGGCTAGGCACCACCTCTACTGCCGACTTTCTGCCGGCAACAGTCCAAACCGCCCCCAGCCCAACGCAGCAACTAGTCAGCGCCTTGCTCAACAATCGTCCCATCGATCGCGTAAATCGGGTCACATTGCCGGAAGGCGCCACCGTTTTTGAAGAAAAGGTGACTGCCTTACATAGTCGCTACGCCGTCAACAGCCCAGTTCCTTTCGCTTTGCGCCTCTTTCAATACGCTTTTCCGGGATGGGAGGTTCAGATCGATGGCAAGCCCACATCGATCGAAGTGGGCGCTCCGGAAGGATTTTTGGTGGCGCCCTTGCCGGCAGGAGAACATCTCGTAGACGTCAAATTTGGCAACACACTGCCCCGCAATCTAGCTGCCGGCATCTCCATCATCTCCTTTGCTTGCTTGCTGATCATCGCCGCCCGATTAGCTCCCCGCTTTCCCCAGCCCATCCCCGCTAAGCCACAGCCCATTACCGATTTAGAAGCGATGGCGCTCGCCTTTGCCGCAATATTTGCCGCCATCCTGATGATTGGCTCCGACAGCCTGCGCCGTCAATCCCCGATCGGCGAAGCGTTGCCAGCCCCAATTAAATCTGGACAGTCATTAGGCGGCGAAATCACTTTGCTAGGGTATGACGCCCCAACCGAAGAGCTACAACCTGGGAGCGACATCGAAGTCAGCCTCTATTGGCAAGCTCGCCGCCAGTTGGAGACCAACTATCAGGTATTTGTTCATTTGCTCAATGAAGATGGTCAACTCCTTAGCCAATCAGACAAATTAAATCCAGGAGAGTACCCTACCAAGCGATGGCGAACAGACAAATATGTGCGCGATCATCATCAGTTAGCCATTCCTGAGGGGTTGCCGCCAGGCGAATACCGATTGACGGTTGGTATTTGGTTGATGGCTGAAGGGTATCGGCTGCAAGCTTCTGGCAGTGGCGCGGATGTAATTGAATTGGCTCGTTTCGAACTTCCGTAAGGCGAAATTTATCAGCCGCGAATAACGGTGCCGGCATTCCCCCTGCCCAACAACAACTCCCTGGTTAAATCTGGCTGTAGTCCGTTAAAAATCCGCGCCCGCAAACCCGGCAATTTACCGCATAAGGTCAACATCTCCCCTACTTTGCTCGCCATCCCGCCCGTTACATCAGTCCCCCTCGACCCGCCTAATTCGCTTTGCAATTCGCCGATATTTTGAGGGGTGATTTCATCAATGAGGTCGCCTGAACTTTCTAAAACTCCAGCCGTTTCTCCGGCTAACAACAGCCATGTTGGACGAAAATGTAAAGCGAGGTAGCTCAAAACCTCTTCGGTAGAAACGATCGTGCCGCCCCGAACAGAATCAAATGCCACATCTCCATAAACGACTGGCAACAATCCGGCTGCCAAAGCGGTCTCAATTGGGGCGGCAGCCATCGTCACAATTTCGCCATCTTCACAAATACAGGACGCCGAAGGGGCTATGGAAATTGCCGGCAAACCGGCTGTTATCAGCGCTTCTACCACCAATCTATTCAGCCTAGCTGCCGCCGCCGCCACATGGCTAAATCCCATCCAATCCGCTGCCGAACTCACCCCCTGTCGGGTGCCGTACCGTTTTGCCGGCAAATGGGCAAACGAACCGCTGCCATGCCCTAAAACCAATCGCAGTTCTGGTTTAACTCGTTGTGCCGCCGCAATTTCACTGGCTAGCCGGGATAAGACATCCCCCCGAACTGCCTCTTCGCCCCGCTTGTCGGTAAGCAAAGAGCCGCCCAACTTCAAAAATAGCGTCATGAGCCGTTAATTATGTGCGCCACCGCTTGTGCTGGCGTCTCGACCAATCTGATCATCTCTAGGTGCACTGTCGATACATAAGGAGGTACGGCAAACCCCTCGATAACTTCTCGCCAAATCGAACCCAACGCCGCAATGGGTCGAGCCGGAATTTCGCCGATTTGAGCTAACCCCCACGCCAATGTCAATTCGCCCAAAGTGCCAATGCCGCCTGGCAAGGCAATGATGCCGGCATTGTTCACCACCAAATGATCCATTCGTTCCCGATAAGTGGGATAGCGGATCGTCTCCGTTACCCATTGGTTTGCCCCTTCTGGTCTGAATTGTTCAATTTGGTCACACAATACTCCAATCGCCCGACCGCCCGCCTCTGCCGCCCCTTGGCTGGCGCCTTCCATCGCCCCGCAATAACCGCCAGTAGCCACGGCATACCCAGCTTCAGCCAACATCTTCCCTACAGACCGGGCTTGTTCATAATCTGCGCTGCCCGGCGTTGGTCTAGCGCTGCCAAATACTGCTATTACTTTTTCCATAATCCCTCCAAAAAGCGAGAGATTGGCGGCTGATAAATCATCAACGCCAATCTCTATAAGTAGATACCCGGTGAGGGACTCGAACCCCCGACCCTTTGGTTCGAAGCCAAATGCTCTGATCCACTGAGCTAACCGGGCAAAAAAAGCGCCGAGCGAAAATGCTCAGCATTCAGGGCGAGTAGTGGGATTTGAACCCACGATCTTCTGGGCCACAACCAGACGTGTTAACCCCTACACCATACCCGCCATAGATGGGGACATGCTACCATAACTCTAAAATGCCGGCAAGCGCTGAACTTCTCTAATTTTCCCAAAATTTCACACAGAAAGAGTCACCCGGGTGAATTCGCCTGGCTCGCTTTCCACACCCAAAGTGCCGCCTACCACCGCCATCATCGCCGAATGGAGCGCCATCCCCTGCCCAGCCCCTTTGTTTGGCGACCATTCGTTCAGACCAATCCCATTGTCTTCAATTTGCAACTGAAACCCATCCTTGCCCTTTGCCGATCCGCGCAAACAAAATCGAGCCGCTGATCCTGGCGGGCGACCATGTTGAGCGGCGTTGCGTATCGCTTCACGGGCGGCGTAAAACAGCGCTTCCGCTGACAAAGGAGGCAGCGCAGCCGCCTTTTCCATGGCGTCAGGCGAAAAATCCCATTCCACTTCGTCAAAAGCATGCTTATATTCCGCCTCTACCACTCGCTGCAACGCCCGCAACGCCCCCACTTTGGCGATATCTGGATGAACCGCTTGGGGCATATCGCGCAACAGATCAGAAATTTGACGGTGAGCGTCGGTTAACGCGGAGACGACGCTGGGATCTGACTTATTTTCGCTGAGGGTGATCATGGCAGAGTGGATGGTGGGCAAGATGTCGTCGTGCAATACGCGCCGCGACCGTTGGTCCGTCATTTGACTCTGGGTCAACCGCTCTCGCTGCAAAGCGATCAATCGCCGCCCCATTTCGGCGCTGGCTTGGGTGTCGATCAGCCGTTCGCCGCTCACCCGCGCCAAATCGATCTCTTCTTGTGAGTATAAGCCGTTGTCTCGTTTTTCTCCCAGCAAAAACAAGCCAATCAACCCCCGTTCGCTCCACAATGGAATGCCCCAAATGGCGCCGCCAAACTCATCGGGATTAAGCGGCAACAGCTTGGTGTCTGGGGCGGCAAATTGAGTCGAAAGCGGGGAGATGCCGGCAATTTCGCGGCGATTATTTTCAGGGTATGCCAACGGCTGATCAAACAATGGCGCCAGCGCGCCGACCGGCGCCAGGTAGGCTACCTGAGCGCCTAAAACATCGTGACATAAAGCATAAAACGGGGCATTGATGTCGATGTCGGGCGGCGCAGTTGATCTGAGCAAATTATCGTATAAATGATGGCTGACCATAAATGGGCGCAAATTTTCCATAAAGCGCTCTCGCTCAGCATATGCCCGCCAGCTAAACAAGCCAAAAAAGAGGGTGAGAGCCAATATCGCCAACAATTGAGCGTAGATAGAACGGAGTTGAAAAGCGACTGTCCCAGCCAGTAACATTGAAAAACCGGCAGCCATGATGATAGCCCGCAGCCAATGGCGGGCTAAGCCGCGCCGCGGTAAGGCTCGACCAGTAAAAACTTCATAAGAGACGACCGCCTGTCCCAGCGACAAAATTGCCAGGGCGATGATGCCGGCAATGATCAAATCTAGCGTCGCCAATCGAGAAACGACCATCGAAAATGCGGTAAAAACTGTTTGTTCGCGCACAATTTGAGCCAGCCAAGCCAACACCCCCGCTACCAGCAAACTGACGATGAGCATCGCCACCGTGGTTGCCACCAGCCAGGGCTTGGCGCGTTGACGAGCCAACATCCCCATCGTTCTGCCGGTAGGTCCGGGGCGGCGCAAAGCGTCTAGCGAAAGCCCAATGCACAAAATGACATAGCCAGAGTAAGCAAACGCCAATAGGGGAATGCCGGCAATCGACCATCTGATAAAATCGCGGGCTGGACGCAACCAATCTCGTGGCGTAATCAGCAATATTATCGTTAGGAGCAGCGCCGCTAACCCGCCAACTAAAATCAACCCAGTTATCCGAAACCAAGGAGCGTGCCGATTGCGTAAGTCGGAATCTGGAAAATCCCAATAGCCAGCGTACCACAACATGCTCAAATACCAGGCATAAGGCAGTAAAATCGCCGACCCCATCCCTAATCCCCACCAGAAAATAACCCCAAGCCAAACAAATTGGAGCAGATTTCCGCCCAGCAATGCGGTATGGCTGACGAAAAATGCGCTGCCCACAAACAAGCCGACGCTGGCTATCCAAATACCGGGGCGGCGGCGGTCGGAGTTGAGCAAAACGGTTAACCCCAACCAAAATAGGAGTATAGTGTTAAACATAGAGAGGGCAAGTGTCGCCCAATTGAGATAGAGGTTGTCGCTCATAAATTAACCGCCACTTGGTTTCTCTTCCCAATTGACCCATTCGCCACGCTCATTCAAAACGCTAGGGTTGCCGGCATCATCCCATTGAATCAGCCGCCCCGCTTGCAAGATGATAGCCACCCGGGTTCTGGCTAACTTTTCATCGGTGGAGGAGGCGTTTAACCCCCAGGCGGCGTATATTTGCCCGTTGATACGGCTAATGGTGCGTTTATCGCGAAAGCCCATGCGGGCGGCGATTTGCTGGTTGCTCATCCCCTGCGCCACCATGTGCGCCACTTCTAACTCGTTTGGTTCTAGCAGCGCCAATGGATCTTGCTCATCTTTGTACCGCACTTCTTGCACGCGGGCTTCGATGTCTGGGTCGATAAAGCTGCGCCCCATAGCGGCGTCGCGCAACAGCGGGATGATCATCTCCGGCAGCAGATAGTTGGATTTACGGACATACGCGTAATGGCTGAGAATGCCGGCATTCAAAAACGCTCGAAAGTAGGCGTCGTCATCCTGAATCGAGTAAAAAACGATGGGGAGCCGGGGCAGTTCGCGCCGAATTGCCACCCCCGCTTCGATGCCGTTCATTTCGCCAGCCAATTGCACATCCATCAACACCGCGCCCGGCGGAGAATCCAATGCGTAAGACAACGCCTCTTCGCCGCTTTCGCAGCTATACGCGACAGAAACAAGGGGGTTGTTGCCTAACCCTTGCTGCAAAGCGTTGCGCAATTTCAAATTATCTTCAACTAATAGTACGGCTAAAGAGTCCATGTCTTCCTTCACATTAGATTTAGTTAAGAGCCGCCTTTTTCGCCCCGATTTGGGAACAACAGCCGCCGCTTGGTCGTTGTACATGATAGTTGTTCATTCACTTACTTTCAACTTTAAAGTAACCAATACAGAGGCGACAACGCCACAATCCAACCCAAATAGATTTCAAACGATTTACGACTTTAAGGCAAGCGCCTGAGCGCTTCGATTCAGTTTAGCAGGTGGTTGAGAAGGTCGCTCAAATTCTCCATAATGTGGGCATGTTTGACGACTTCCATCATCAAATAGCATAAAAGGAAGGCTGTCATGTTAGCGATCTCATATGCAAATTTTCTCTTTTTCATCACTGTTTGCCTCTTTGTTGGCTTGTTGTTAGGGCTCATTTTAGCTAGCCCGCGATCTAAAAAATATGATAATTAATTCGAAAACGAAAACGACGATTTATCTAGCGGCTGGCTCACTGCTGGCTCTAACTCTGATGCTAGCTCGCGGCTTTTACTTTTCCGTTTGGAGCTATTCATTTCTAACCTGGAACCTCTTTTTGGCGTGGATGCCGGTCTTATTTGGGTTATTGGCGGTGCGCTGGCGGGAACATTGGTGGCTGGGAGCGCCGGCAACTGGATTGTGGCTGCTCTTTTTTCCCAATGCCCCCTACCTGATCACCGACTTGATGCATTTGCAATGGATTACTGGAGCGCCGGCTTGGTTTGACGCCCTGATGTTTTTCGCCTTTGTTCTCAACGGATTAATGTTGGGCTTCGTTTCCCTCTCTTGGATGCAAGAGTTGGTCAGCGGGCGATGGGGCGCAGTTTGGGGATGGGCGTTCGCCTTATGTTCGATGGTTGCCGGCAGCTTTGGCATCTATATCGGCAGGTTTTTGCGGTGGAATAGTTGGGATCTTTTTGTGCACCCTTTGAGCTTTGCCGCCAATTTGTGGGATGCGCTTCGCCATCCTGCCGGCAGTTGGCGCATGGCGATGATTACCCTGACATTATCCGCTTTGTTGTGGCTGGCATATCTTATCTTTACGCCTCCGGGAAAAACTCAGACGAGTTAAATTGGGCAGGGGTGTGGGGGAGCCTGCTCTATTGGCTCTGGATTATGGGCAAGAAGATATGGTTGCTAGGCAGCATAAATTGAATCGTGCCGGCAATGCCTCTTCCTTCCACCCGCAACCCAGTCGTTCGCGCCAATATCGGATCAGCCCCAAATTCTATTGGTATTGGGAAGATGGCGGGCGAAATGGGGGTGGCGACTTTCATCGACATTATTTCTCCAGAATAGAGCGGAGTCGGCTTGCTGGCGCCACTGTCGATTAGAATGGATAATGAACCAACCGTGCCAGAAACCGTATAACTCATCCAGGCGGAAAATTGGGGGGCTAGATTAAACGAAACCCCATCTAAAATGCCATCATTATCCTGGTCGGCATCATTAAAATCTAATGTCGTTTCATCAATTTCTATTGTAAAGGCTAGACTAGAGATGTTGTTTCCGTTAGGCGAAAAATGAACAGGCAGGTTGATCTCGCCGCCTGCCAACGCCATACGATTTGCCGGCAACGACAATGCCGGCACAGTGCCGGTTACGCCGCTGCCAAACGCCTCTGCAATTTTATTTGCCTGAATAAACGCTTGCATGGCGTCATATTTAGGAGAACTATCTGCCATCAAACTTTCTAATGCCCCCCAATTGCCCCACATATCAGACTTTTCTACCGCCAAATAATGGGCGAATGCGCTGCCGGCAGCTTCCTGCCAGCTATTCAGATAAACTTCATAAATTTCCCCCATGCGCGGGTCGCGGTTTGCCTGAGCAAATAGAGAAACCATCTCCGGTTGATACGCTACGCTGCCAATACCTGTGAGATGTTGCCCGCCTTCATACCCTATCATCTGAATTTGGCGCTCCTGGGCGACATCGGCGTAATTGTTGATATGATCGATGGCGTTCTGCAAAGCTCCAGTTTGGGAAGGCGCATTGGGGATCAAGCCGCCGGTGATAATCTCTGTAAACAGCAGCTCTAACCCGCCATCAGGCTCCTCTAGCCAGTTTTCAACCACGTCAAAATTGGCTGGTAAGCCAAGATAATGCCCAAAATAAGGGGCGATGGCGATGGCGTCTACATTATGGTCGTGGCAAGGGGCTTCATCCCATAACGGACAATCAAGCGATTGATTGCCTCCCCATTGGTTGACTGCTTGCGCTCCCATAACGCAAATGACCCGATCTGCTTGGCTACCCCACGCCTCTTCCCATATGTCGCACATTTCAGCAGTTCTTTTACCGTGCCAGTTGAGCCGCTTTTGATATGGATGGACAGGAGATTGAGCCCATTCGGCAATGCCGGCATTTTCTACCCATTGGGCTTGCTCAAATTGCGAGTTCCATACTTCGTTCGAATATTCTACATACACTTTTTGTCCTGGATAGAGAGCTTCTAAAGCCAAAGCGGCAAATGATTCTATATAGTCGTTCGTCGCCAGGTGGGGCATGTTAAACCAGGGGTCTGCTTCCAACTCATTTGCCAGGGCGACCATCGTTTCTAGCGGCACGCCAGCAGAGCTGGCAAAGGAGGCGTCTGTTGGCAAGGGGCGATCTGCCCAGCCGCTCTGTGTAGAATCGTTGGTGCGCATCCAATCCATAAAACGCAATTCGTGATAATTTTCAATCGCATCTAAGAAATGTGGATGAAAAACCTCATCCTGGTAGCTCTCTTCAAATCCAGGCATGATCACCCGAATATTTCGAATGTAATTTCCTGTGCCGTTGGGATCCGTCTCAGCGATTTTTAGGTAGATGCCGTTGCTGTCGGGCGAAACATTAAGCACATCCCTTCCTGGCGATGATTGGGTTTCATCTTTTTGGGCGGCAAAAATATAGGTGATTTCATTATTCTTGGCTGACGTTACCCAATTGGTCGAGGGATGATTTATGCCAGAGTCGGCGCCCATTAATGCGCCAAAGTTGTTCGATGAAGCGGTAAAGTCGTACTCTATTGTCCCCTCGCCATCATACAAAACGATATATTCTCCGCTGGGGTAATTTCCGTCGATTTCGCGGAGCATTAGGGTACCGACAAAGCGAAAATTCTCCTCGGTAGAATTAGATGCCGGCAACGACCGCACCCATCCATGCTCATCTAAATCCAACTTATCGCTCTCCCATGTATTCCACGAAGAATCACTTTGGGTGATCCAGGGGCGGGAGCTTTTAAAAGCGTCTACAAATGGGTAAGAGGCGCTCCAATCTGCCACCTCGGCTAAATTCGTCCCCAAAATTGAGCCATCGTTGGGCATTGGTTGGCAGGCAGAACCATTTAAAAGCGCCGCCATACAGGTCAAATCAGCTACATCTATTGCCCCATCTTGGTTAGCGTCGCAAGCGGGAGCAACATCTACTGAATCATGCAACAACTTATCGCGCAATGCCGGCAAATCAGCAACGTCTAACGCCCCATTCCCATCACAATCGCCCACAACAGGAGCGTGAATGCCGGCAGACATAGAATTTGACCCTGCCGTGTTTGTCATTTGAAACAAGTGGGTCACGGTCGCGCTCGACATGCCAAATATCAATATCAAAGAAATTAACAAATTCGTGTGCTTCACAAATAGTCCAATGAAAACTGCGATGTTTAAAAAGCCACACTATTCTCGTACAACCAATAGATCGTAAAGGTTGTCTTCCCATCAATTATTTTCCATTAAAATTTAAGATAAGGCTGTGTCTTTTTTTACGCCAAGACAGCAAGGTCTCTTATAACAAATAGGAACTTCATACGGCTTTTCAGGCTCGCCCCAGGTATCAAAATGGCACACAAAGAGCTTTATTTTGGCTTAGCTATCCTGGCAGGTTGGCTATGCCGAATGCCTGCTACTCCCCTCACAAGTAACGCGCGAAAAGCGTCATTTCGATTGAGACGGAAATGTATATCGAAAGTCGCAACGATCCGCTCCCTTCATGATCGTCTGTGTTCGTTCTAACGTCGCATCGGGGTTAAATCCTTCGATCAAAGCGAAATCTCGGTTACAAGAGAGAACCGCGCCAAGTTCGGGAATACCCAGCGCCTGGTACATTTCAGCGTAGCGGCAGCGCCTGACGTTAAAATCCAACGACTCTTCACCCTGCGCCAAAAGCTCAATCTGCAAGGCGTCATCCTGCGTCCAATAGCGCAATCCCGCCATAAACTCCTCTGCGCCAGCCCCGCCAACGTCGTTAGTCAACGCCTCTCCCTGCTCTTTTGCGATCTCGACAATTGTGTCGCGGACAACTGCAACCACCTCATCACGCCCAAAGCGGTCGCCCAAAGCGTTAACAATCGGAGCTAAAATCCGCGCTTCCACTTCCCGCCGCGTTAACACGCCGATGCGTTGGGTTAAATTGTCAGGGGGCATTCGCTTTGTCATCCTAATTTCTCCTCTATCCGTCAAATATTTCCGCTCGAATACGGGCTGGCGCGTAAGGCATCCGCCCCATCCAATTTGGAAAAAGACGGGCGGTGGGGTATTGGCGCAATGGCAACTGTTGATTGAGATAAGCCAACGCTTGGTCGCGGGGCTGACCAGCTATCGTTTCCAAAGAGGGATTCAAATTCAGTTGGGCTGAAAGCAACCCTTTGCCGATCATCTCAAAGCGTACACGACCTTGATTATCGACGCCGAGTACGTCGCCGCTGTCAAATTGCAGCGAAGCTGGCGTCAACTGAAAGCCGGTATCTACCTCTAGGATAAGCTGCTCATATATCAAGCCAATCGCCTGGGTCTTATCTACAGCCGTGGCGGTCAGATCAGCTTGGATTTCTAAGGTAAGCCGATCTGATTGCTCGCCGGCAAAATGAGAAAATGTCTCCTGCAATATGTCGTCTACCCGCAATGAATCCCGGGCTAAAAATTCATTAGATTGTAATTGACCGTCCATTTCCGCCAGCGCCAGAATTTGCAACTGTTGAATCAATTGAGCCCGGAGCCGTTCCATATCGGCGTCTGTAACCGCTCGAACCAACCGATTTCCCCCGCCGCTGGTCGGTTCTAGATTCCGAACTTCTAACCTGAACGCTAAAGGTCCTTCAATTCGATTAATTAACCCTTCTGCCAGATTGCCGCCCGCCCCCGGCTGAATAGCTACCACCTCCGCTTCGACTGTTGCGCCCAGCGCGCCTGGCAACTCTACCGCTTGAATCGTTTGGAAGACAATGCGCTGCCCGCCCGAACTGCTTACTCTGGTTCCAGCGGGCGCTTGTACTGGCGATTCTTGGGTGTTTACAAATAGCACCCTGCCCTTGGCAGATGCTTCTGGGGCTTCGATAACGCCTGTTGTTTCGACGCTGGCTTGCCATTGCTGGGAGGTAGTTAACCGCCTGGCTGGCACAGATGCGCCGCTGAAATTTACGCTTTCTAAATGGGGGTCTGCGACAATTTCCCGCTTTACCTGAAGGGGTTTAATCTCAGGGTAGAGGGTAATTGTGGCGTTGGGAATGGCATATAGTAAACTGACCAAGATGATGGAGGAGGCCATAAAAAAAGCGGTGATGCCGGCATATCGCCATAACCACCTTCGCCACAATGGAGATGGAGAGCTGCGCCGATACGCCTCCCGTCGATCGTCAGTATGCAAACTTGGCGGACGATGGAATAGTTTAGGGCGTTTTTTCGACCGACCTCCTTTTTTTTCGCCATTTTTTGTAGACGAAAATACAGGAACGCCAACCTGTCGCGCTTCATTTCTTACTCTACTATCTCTGGTTACTAACCCCAATTCTATCCGTTGTTTGCCGGCAAATCGGCGCAACAACATCAAATCGACGCGCTCAGTTAACAGATCGCCAGTTGCCGGCAATATCAACAAAACGCGGCTTTCATTCGCCCATAAGAGCCGATCTTTAATCGACACAATATCATCTTCAGGATCGAGAAATATCTGATGAACGCTCATGGTCATTTCAGTCGGCTAACGACCGCAAAACCGCCCTCGTCGGGCTGCCATCTCCTCCCTCAATTTTGAGCGGTAAAGCGGACAACTCATACACCCCGTCTGGCACGCCATTAAAATCCAATCCTTCTAAGATGGCGATTCCGCCAGCCAGCAAGCTATTGTGCCCGGGCAAATCAGCATCTTGGACATGATCTACTGATGGGGCGTCTGTACCAAACAAAACGATGCCATTATCTGCCAACAGCGCCGCTAATTCGGGGCTAGGGTACGGGATTTCACGCGGAAATTTAGCCTGGTCGAGATGGCTGCAAAAGGTGTGGATTAGCAAACGAGGCGCCACAGACAAATCGATGCCGGCAAAGGCGTCTGTCCCAATCGCCCCCGCTTTCGCCTCTAAGCTGACCAATTGGGCTGTTCCCCAAAATGGGGTTAAATCAACCGCCTCCATAGTAGCCCCGCCATCTGTAAAATGGCGGGGAGCGTCGATGTGCGTGCCGCAATGAGCGCTAATTTGAATCGTAGTTAAATTGACTGACGCCCCATCTTGACGAGACAATATCGAGGATAAAGAATAGGGGGTATCTCCGGGCCACACCCCAATTTGGCGGTTTAATGTCCGCGAGATGTCGTAAATTTTCATCTGGTATTAATGCCTTATTTCGTTAAAACCAAGGAGCGTGTCATAATAGTGGATGGCTCAAAATTTATCAGCGTATTTTGAGACATCCAGTACAAACTGTAACGAATAGAAATCGGTTATGCAACATAAAAAAGAATGGTTTGTTTTTTCCCTAGCTCTTTGTTCCTTTCTAGGGATTCTATTTTTGGGCAGCCAGCCGCATGCGGTTGACGCCAGCCCCGCTAACGCTAGCGAAAACGAAGAGAAATATGTGTATGCGCCGATGATTTTCAAGCCGATACCCACTGCCACGCCTACTTTGCCTCCCACACCGACAGCCGCGCCAACCGCCACGCCGACAGTTTCGCCCACCGCAACCCCTGTCTGGGCAGAATTTAGAGGGATGTGGGTGACTCGGTTTGATTGGACGAGCGGGACAGCGCCGGCAGATCCGGCGAAAATCGATGAAATTGTGGGCAATGCCGCTTATGCCGGCATCAATGCCATATTTTTTCAAGTGCGAGCCAATGGGGACGCTTACTACGCGCCCGGGTTAGAGCCATGGGCAAAGCGGGTTAGCGGCGTCTATGGGCAAGCTCCCAGCCCCGCCTGGGATCCGCTAGCCTATTTCATCAGCAAAGCCCATGCCCAAGGCATTCAATTGCACGCCTATCTCAACATTTATCCAGTTTGGGATGATTGTGATGAGGCGCCAAACGCCAATGTGTGGCCCCGTCCGCTCTATTGGGGGCTGCGCGACGCACATGGGGTAACTGCCGGCAAGCTGCATGGGCTGCAATGGACGCAAAGCGGCGATGTCCATTGTAGCGGCTACGTGCGGGCAGCGCCTTCTTCCGCCTATTTTGACGACCATCTGCTGGCAGTCGTTTCCGATTTGGTGACCCGCTACGACATTGATGGAATTCATCTCGACCATATTCGTTATGGCGGCAATACAACCTCTTGCGATCCGGTTAGCCAAGCGGCTTCGGGCGTATCCTGCTTCAGCGCGGCACCGTCCGGTTACGCTAGCTATCAAGATTGGCAACGCGCCCAGGTGAATGGCACCGTCTCCAAACTGTATCATCATGCGGTAAATCTAGACCCGTCGGTCATGGTGTCTGCGGCGGTATGGCCCGTCTATGTCGATTATTGGGGATGGGGAGCGTCGGAAGGGTATCATGACTATTTCCAAGATTCTAAATCATGGATTTTGGATGATTACATTGATATGATTTCGCCAATGATTTACCCTGGCTCAGTTAATTGCCCCGATGACAGCTTTTTCAATCAATCTCGATGGACGACATTGGCGCATAATTTTAATCAATCTAGCGGCGGCAGATTTGTGACGCCGGGGATAGGGACCGCTTACTGTAGTTTCTCTGAAATTAGCGCCAGGATCAGCGCCGCCCGAAATGCCGGCACAGCCGGGCATGCCCTATTTTCTTACAGCGGCTTAAAATCGCGCGGTTATTTCGACGACCTACGCAATGGTCCTTACAGCGTGCCTGCCCGCGTCCCTGAAATTAGCTGGCGATAATCTGTACCGAAATGAAAATGAGCGACGAGTTTGAGGATATTTTAGCCCAGAGAGCGACAGTCACAGAACAACCATTTCGTTCTGATAAGCCGATTCTAGGCGGCTTGATCGTCTGGTTTCGCTCTTTTTGGATTAATATCGCCGCCAAATGGTTTATCCGGCCAATTATCCAACAGCAAAATGAATTTAATCAGGAGTTGGTTCGTCAATTGCGAGAGGCTGAGGCCCAATTGTTGGCGCAGGACAAGACGATTACAGAGTTGACGAGGCAGATTGCACAACTTTCTGCCCAATCTGTGGCTTTGAAGAAACGCGCAAACAAAGATAAAGCATAACCTCCGAAAATGCCGGCAATCGAGATGTGCATACCGTCATCGTCGATGGACAAATTTTGATGGACAACAAAAAAATTCTGTTTTTAGACGAAAAGGCGTTGTTAAAACGAGCCCGACAAAGCTGCGCCCACCTATTTGCGCGAGCAGGCGTTATCGTTAATAACGCTAATTAATCGGAAATATTATGAATCCACAAGGAAAAACAGCCCTAATCACCGGTGGGGCGCATCGAGTAGGCAAAGCGATCACGTTAGCGTTAGCCCAAGCTGGGGCAAACGTGGTTATCAACTATCATTCATCCAGCGCGGCAGCAGAAGAAACGGCGGCAGAAGCCCGGCAGTTGGGGGTTGGGGCGTTGGCGCTCCAAGCGGACGTCAGCGATGTGATGCAAGTCAACCGCATGGTAGAAAAGGCTGTGGCGGAATTTGCCGGCATCGACATCTTGGTCAACAGCGCTTCATTGTGGCGGCAAACCCCATTTCCGACAAATGATTTGACTGATTGGCATCGCGTGACAAATATTTTGATCAATGGCTCATTTTATTGCGCCAACGCCATCGCCCCGCTGATGCTAAAACGAGGGGAAGGCGCCATAGTCAACATCATCGATTTGGCGGCTTTTGAACCGTGGCATAACTTTATCGCCCATAGCGTGGGCAAAGCTGGTTTGTTGGCGTTAAGCCGGCAATTGGCGCTGGAATTAGCCCCAACGGTGCGAGTCAATGCCGTCGCCCCCGGACCAGTTCTGCCCCCGCCCGACTATGATGAAAAAAAGGTTGCCGGCACAGCCGCCAAAACATTGTTAAATCGGTGGGGCTCTCCCGAAGATGTCTCTGAAGCAGTCATCTATTTTATCCGAGCCAAATATGTGACCGGAGAGCTTTTAGCCATAGATGGCGGACAACGACTCGGACATCTCAAACCCGCAAGCGGTTAAATCGGCGGATAATCGATGGAAGCGTTGCTCAGTTTGGATGTTGGCACTACGTCCACCAAAGCGGCTCTCTTTAATTTGAACGGGCAGGAATTAGAGAGAGCCGCCTCCCCTCCCTATCGTACCCATTCGCCTCATCCCTATTGGGCGGAACAATCGGCTGAGGAGGTTTGGCAAGCTGTTTTGTCTGTCATTCGCGCCATTACAGCCCAGATCGATTCAAGCGTTCATATTCGCGCCCTCTGTTTAGCGGCGCAAAGCGGATCATTGTTGCCGGCAAATAACTATGGGGAGCCGATTTACCCGCTCATCACCTGGATGGATGGACGCGCCAGAGCGCAAACGGAACGATGGCGTACAGATAATGCGCATAATCGAATCAAACAGATTAGCGGCTGGACATTAAATCCGGGCTTGCCATTATCCACAATCGCCTGGCTGCGCCAGCATAAGCTTGACGTTTTTGCCGCCGCCAGCCGCTTTTTTTCCCTGAACGATTTCATCGTATATCGTCTGACGGGAAAAGCTGTCACCAACCCCTCCAATGGCAGCGGGATGCAGTTGATGGAGATAGATTCTGGCACATGGAGCGACGAATTGTGTCAATTGGCGGGGATTAGTTCAGCCCAACTATCGCCCATTCAAGCGGCAGGGTCGGTTATAGGAGCGTTATTGCCGGCAATTTGCCAAACTACATCTATGCCGGCAGATGCCCTATTGGTAAACGGCAGCCACGATCAAGTTTGTACCGCCCTGGCGTTGGCTTTAAACAGGTCAAACGCTTTCGCATTATCGGGCGGCACTGCCTGGGTCATCACTGGCGTCGTCGATTCGCTTATGGCAGAGCGGGCTCAACGCGAAATGGATTGGAATTTCTTTCCAGAGGATGGCAACTACACCATCTCACAATCGCTAGGCGGATTGGGAGCGTCTATCGACTGGTGGGTCAACCAAACATATCGCGGGGCAGCATCCCTATCAAAGCGCGCGCACATGTTTGCCGCATTAGACCAGGAGCTGCGCGGGACAGATGGAGATGAATCGCTACTATTTTTGCCGATGAGCGGCGGGCGGGCGGGATTGCCGGCATCCACAGCCAATCAGGGCGGCTTTGTTAATTTAGGCTTGAATCATAGTAGAGCGGATATGGCGCGGGCGATATTAGAGAGCAACGCTTTTGAACTGCGCCTGACGCTTGAATCAATTCAGGCGGAAGGCGTCTCAATCGACCAATTATGGCTGGTGGGCGGGGCGGCGCAAAGCGCCCATTTGCCCCACATAATAGCCGACACAATCGCCCTTCCTCTAAAATTGCCCCAATATCAACATTTGCCGCTGCTAGGCGCAGCGATCTTGGCTGGATGCGGCATTCATCTCTGGCAACTGGCTGAGGGGGCAAAACGCTTCCGCCAGCCAACAGAAGAGGTCGCGCCTAATGCCGGCAACAAAGCATATTACGACCGCAAATTTGAAAGATACCGAGAACACTTCAACGAGATAAAATGAAAAAACCAACCGTCGCTGTCGCCATCGGTACAGCCCATTACAATCGCATGTTCAGCCCAGAAGCGTGGCAATCATTAGACCGATTCGCCCATGTCATTCACCATCCCAAAGATGAGCCAGCCAACAAACAAGAGCTAACCGACTTGCTTGCCCAGGCGGACGGCTGCATTTCCAGTTGGGGGGTGGCTCGCTTCGACGCCGACGTATTGGCAGCCGCCCCTCAGCTACAGGCGCTAGCCCACATGGGCAGCAGCGTCAAGCGGTTCATCTCCGACGCATTTTGGGAGCGGGGCATCCATCTCACTAGCGCGGGCGTCACCCTGGCGCGGGATGTGGCGGAAACCACGTTGGGATTGATGATAGTCGGGCAAAAACGTATCATTCCCCTCAGTCGCCACGTCAGCGAAGGGGGTTGGCGGGCATCTTCTGTTTGGGACAAATGGCATTCCCGCGAACTGTTCCGCAGCCAAATCGGCATCATCGGCGCCAGCAATGTCGGACGCTACCTCATCGAACTGCTGCAACCTTTCGAAGCGTCGATTATGGTCTACGATCCATTTATCAACCGAGATGAGGCAGCCCAATTAGGCGCGGAAAAAGTAGAGCTAGATACGCTATTGAAGCGGGCAGACATCGTCTCGCTCCATGCCCCCAGCAACGCGCATACGCATCATATGCTCAACCAAGCCAAACTTAAGCTGATGAAAGATGACGCTTTGCTGATCAACACCGCCAGAGGAACGCTCATCGACGAATCAGCTTTGATCACAGAGTTACAACAAGGTCGATTTTTTGCATTTCTCGATGTGACCGACCCAGAACCGCCCGCTGCCGGCAATCCCTTGCTCACGTTGGACAATGTAATCGTCACCCCCCATATCGCTGGCTGTATCGAAAAATGCCACCGGATGGGAGAGTTGGCGGTAGAAGAGCTGCGCCGCTTTTTTGCCGGCAAAGAGGCGATTCATCAAATTACGCCAGAAATGGTCGAACGCATCGCATAAAAGGATTTTTCATGACAATTGCCAGACGTATCAACCGTATTTTTCGCCCAGACCAACGGGCATTAATCGTCGCCTTTGACCACGGCATGATCGACGGTCCTGCCAAAGGGATGGAACAGCCGGCAGCGACGCTGCAACAGATCGTTCGCGGCGGGGCTGACGCCATTTTAACCACTTATGGCATGGCAAACCGCTTTGCCGGCGAAATCGCTCCGATAGGATTGATTTTGCGATTGGATGGGGGCGGCACCAAATTGGGCGTAATGGGGCAAGGCGCATTGTTTTACAACGCGCAAGACGCCTTACGCTTGGGGGCTGACGCCGTTGCCGTTTCAGCCTTTCCTGGCGCGTCGGACGAAGCTGAAACGTTGGAACGATTGGCGCAAGTTGTAGGCGAAGCCCACGCTTGGGGGTTGCCGGTGATGGGGGAGATGGTTCCAGGCGGTTTCGACAGTCCAGCAGAGTTGCGAACGGCGGAAAGCGTCGCTATTGCCGCCCGCGTTGGGGCGGAATTAGGGGCAGATTGGCTGAAAATCCCATACGCAGACGGTTTTGAACAAGTCATTGCCGGCAGCTACGCGCCGATTGTCATTCTAGGCGGGGCAAAAATCGGGGACGAGCGACATATGTTGTTAAAAATTCGGTCAGCGTTGGATGTCGGAGCGCGTGGAGCGGCGATTGGACGCAACATCTTTCAGGCGGAAAATCCTGAAGCGATGACGGCGGCGGTAGCGGCGTTGATTCACCAAGATCTCTCGGTAGAGGCAGCGATGAAAATAATAAAGGGATAACAAGATGAAACGATTTGTAGGACAAGTGGCGCTGATCACTGGAGCGGCAAACGGCATTGGCGAAGCGTGCGCCCATCGATTTGCCAAGGAAGGGGCAAAGGTGGCTTGCCTCGATTTATCTGACGAAGCCAATGAAGCGACGGCGGAAGCTTGCCGGCAATTTGGCGTAGAAGCGTTGGCGTTGAGGTGCGATGTCACCAACGACGCGAATATTAAGGCTGTGATTGCCGCAGTGATGGGCGAATGGGGGCGGATCGATACGCTGATAGCTTCCGCCGGCATTTACACCGGATCGCCATTGGTTGAGATACCAATAGATCAATGGCAAAAGACGATCGCCATCAACCTGACCGGCGTCTTCCTGACTAATCAAGCGGTCGCTCCGATAATGATGGCGCAAAATGCCGGCAGCGTCATCAATCTGTCGTCGATGGCGGGCAAAACGAGTTGGGTCTCCTCCGCCGAATATTCCGCTTCCAAAAGTGGCGTTATTGGGCTGACCCGCTCGGTAGCCATGGAATTAGCCCCCTTTGGCGCTACGGCAAACGCTGTCTGCCCAGGCAACACGCTAACCGATATGGTGCGCGGCGTTTCGGCGACAATAGGCGAAAGTTTAGGGATGACGGGCGAAGAGTGGCTGCAAATGCGGGCAGATGATTGCCCAATGAAGCGGCTGGCTGAGCCGTGGGAAATTGCCGGCGTTATCGCCTTTTTGGCTTCAGAAGATTCCCGTTATATCACCGGACAAGCCCTTGAGGTAGACGGCGGCATCATCATGTCTTGATTTTTCAATCCCACACTTTTTTGGCTTTTTTGCGCCGTTATTTTCTTATTTGCTGCTTTGCAATTGATACAGCTTGAGGGCGAGGTGCATTGCCAGACGCATATCGGCATTGTCGATATCTTGCCCAGTTAGCTCTTTGATTCGATCCAATCGATATAGCAGCGTATTCCGATGGATAAACAACGCCTCTGCCGTCTGGCTAACATTGCCATGATGCTCGAAAAAGGATTGCATCGTTTGGGTAAAAGAGCTGTTATGCTGCCGATCGTAATCGGCTAAAGGACCTACTACTTCTTGACTAAATTTCTGCACTGCCGGCACATCTTCCAGCTTCATCAATAGCTGATAAATGCCCAAACTGCTGTAATCTACCGTCTCGTTCATATTGAGCCGAGCCGCTAACTCCATCGCCTTATTTGCTTGCCGGTAATGTTGGGGCCAATCTTCCAGCGTATCGGCTAAACCGCTGATGCCGGCAACCAGTTGAGAGCCGTTATATTCTGCCGCCGTATACTCTCGAATCCGCCGGGTTAAATCTAATGCCGAGCTAAAATCCCCCCTGTCTCCTTCATAAAGCGTCTGAAAAATACAAACGCACATCTCTCCATACAAATGCACCAAAGCGGGTCGTTTGTGGGTGGTAGAAAGCCAATTGACCACGGTTTCTAGCCGGCGCAGCGATGGCGGATCTTCCCCCCATTCTGCCCAGCGAAGGGTGACGACCACATGGGGCAATCGGGTATTGTGATCTAGACGGGATTCTAGCCGTTGAATCTCTTCTGCCGGCAATCGATTCGCCAACAACCCCTCTAAAAAATCTCCCCGCATCTCTTTCTTTGCCTCATTTACCGCTTTTGCCCGCGCCATTTCCAACCCACACGCTGCCGCCCCATGCTCAACTGTAAGCGCATCCAGAGGGTCAAGCTCATCCGCCCACCCCACCACCGAAACATACCCCCTAGCTCTATCGCCAGAAATAATGGGGCTGACCAGCCGCGCCGCCTGTCGATCTCCATCAAACAGCGGCAACGTTTGCTGCCAATGATTACGCATCGCCTGGGCGGCGTTTTTACGATTCCGAAGCGTTGCCGGCAACTGTTCTTTTTGCTTTAAAATCTTTAAAATCGCATCTTCAGAGATCGGGCTATCGGCAGGTTGACTCATTGCCCGAATGTCGAGCCGTTTATCTTGCACCAATACCAATTTGCCGGTCAATTGGGACATCGTTTCCGTCATTTTTTCCAGCCCATGCCCCTCGCGTGACAGTTCGGAGAGCCGGCGATAAAGTTGCAAACCCCGTTCAATCGTTTGTCGCTGCCGGTCTATCAGCAAGCTGCTGATATTTCGATGCAGGTCTCGCATGCCATATTCAGGCGGCACGACCACAATCGGCAACTTTGCTTCCTGAGCCGCTTCCAGAGCTGACGCCGGCAATCCGCTGGGAGCAATGATTCCAACAGCTTCGATCTCGACCAAACTTTCCACCCCCATCAAAACGATCTCTTCTTGGCTATTATTTAACATTGTTGCCGGCAACAACGCTAAATCGCCAGATTGCAGCTCTTCCGCCGCATTCCGCCAACTGGTTAGCGCCACCACCCAATTTATAGAGCGTTGCCGTTGATCAGCGCCGCTGATCAACGTCGCGCTCAACGGCAAGGCTAGCCGCAGCACATCCCCAATAGTCACATTATCTTGAACGGATTGAGCCATAATATAAAACGGCAATAGAACGACGGCAAACAACGCCAACTATAGCCAAAAACCATTCATATTTGCAAGCCTAGGCAAATATGATGATAGAACCTTATCACATTGTATAAAATTGGGTAATTATTGATCACTCACAGCTTGCCGGCAGCCGAACCACAAACATCGCCCCTTCTCCAGGACTGCTCACAACTTCAATATCGCCTGCGTGCTGTTCGATAATGCGATGGCTGGTAGAAAGCCCCAATCCCGTCCCTTTTCCAGGATCTTTGGTGGTGAAAAATGGCTCAAAAATATGTCCAATTCGCGATTTAGGCATTCCTTTGCCATTATCTCGCACTACAACCCGCACAAAGCCTTCATCCGCTTGGTACCGGGTCGATATTTCCAAAATATGTTTTCCTTCACACTCCTGCAGCGCGTCGCGGGCGTTGATAATTAAATTGATCCAAACTGTTTTTAGATGTTCACTGCTGGCATAAATTGCCGGCAACGAACCGCTCAAATCCTCTTGCACTTCAATCTGAGAGCTATTAAGTTGATAAATAACCAGATGGAGCGCTTCTCTAATCGACTTATTGACATCAACCGACTCAAAATCATACTCCTCTTGCCGGGCGAAATCGAGCAGATTCCGCACCACTTTCGCCGCCCGTTCCCCCGCTTGCTCAATCATATCCACCAACTCAATATTGTCTTCATCTTCGGTAATCTCTAATTTAAGCATCGCCGCCGAAGCGTTGATTACCGCCATTGGGTTGTTGATTTCGTGGGCAACACCCGCCGCCAATTGTCCGATCGCTGCCAATTTTCCGGCTTGTAGCAGATGGTACTCTAACCGCCGCGCCTCTGTAACATCTTCCCACACCACCACGGCTTGCCCTTGCTCCGTATTTTCGCTGGGCAATGGATAGGCGATCACTGCCCATTCGCGGGGCAAATGGTCATCATCCATCCAGCGCACCGACCATCGATTTGCCTCTTGATGGCGTAAAGTATTCGCTACCGCGCAATGATCGCATGGTTCGCTGCGGTTATAAAAAATATTAAAACATTTGCTGCCGACAATCTCATCCTTGTTGCCGTTAAATGTCTGAGCTTTTGCTTCATTAACCGCCACGACTTTGTAAGCGGAATTGACAGTGTAAATTGGATGCAATATGCCGTCAATTACTGCTTGCAACCGATTGCGGCTTTCTAATATCTGCCCCTGGCGGCGTTTCAGTCCCTGAAACAGCCAAGCGTTTTCAATAACCCGCCCAACTGTGTTAGTCAGCGACCCGAACAATGATCGATCTACATCGTTAAAATCGCCATTGCTTTTGTTTGCCGCCACCAAAATACCAACGGAATGGTTTCTTATTTTAAATGGCGTTACTAAAATGTTATGGAGAGAAATGTGCGGGGGGGCATCATAACGCAGATCGAATGCGGCATGGGTATCGGGGTAGTTCGAAACATCAGGCATTTGTTGGGCATAGGCATTGCCGATCAGCCCTTTGCCGATAGGGATTGGGTTATATTTGGGAGGATCGATATATGGGCTGATGATTTGCCGGCATACCAAGCGTTCGGTTCCCTTTTGCTGCAAAAAAATCGCCGCAATGTCCGCTCCCAATATATGCCTCGCTCCCCGCACCGCCGCATCAAACACAGCAGAAGTGTCGCGCAAAGCCGTCATAGCTAAATTGACTTGGTTCAAGGCAGAAAGCTGCTCGCTTTGTTGTTGGAGCTGCTTTTCCAACTGATGAGAACGCAGCATGGTGCGAACCCGAGCCAGCAATTCAGGTTGATGATACGGCTTGGAAATATAATCATCCGCTCCGGCAGACAGGGCTTCTATGCGCACCCGCGCCAAAGGGCTAGCGGTTAAAATAATGACTCTGGTGTACAACAGTCTGGGGTGGCTGCGGATCCAACCCAGCACCTCCCGTCCGCCCATCCCAGGCGGCATCGCCATATCCAAAATGATCAAATCAAAAGCGCCCTGTGGCGAATAGAGGGCGCTTTCCATCGCCTCTAACGCTTCTTCACCGCTATTGGCTATTTGAATTTGGCTGCCGGTCCTCTTTGATAAATATAGTTGCAAAGAATCAGCGACGTCTGGCTCGTCATCTACGACCAATATACGGGCATTATCCCCAAATTTTTCAGCGGTTTGCGGATCCGTTAGAACGGTTGAGTTCATGAAATAGCAAAGGTGTAACCATGCCCTTGAATGGTTCGGATGAAGATTGGACGGCTGGGTTCTGGTTCTATTTTTTCTCGGAGGTTTTTGATGTGCGCCCGCACCAACTCTGGGCTGCCAGTGTCGCGGGGGTAATCCCAAACATCTTGCAACAATTGCTGGCTGGTAAAAACTTGCCCAGCGTTGCTCATCAGATGGTACAACAGATCGAATTGGACGTTAGTAAGTTGGGCTTTGCCATGGGGCGTTTCTACAGTAAAAGCGCGGCAATCTAAGAGAACGTCGCCAACAACGACTTGATTTAAGTCGGTCACGCCGGTTGCCTCTAACTCGTCTGCCTGGGTTCGCCTTAAGATCGCCTTCACGCGCAATTGCAACTCTTCTATATTAAAAGGCTTGGGCAAATAATCGTCGGCGCCAGCCCGAAAGCCTTCTAACTTGTCTTCGTCTTTGCCGCGCGCGGTGAGAAAGAGTACTGGCAGTTCTTTTAACAACGGATCGCCACGTATTTGCCGGCAAACTTGGTATCCGTCGGCGCCTGGCATCACAATATCTAAAATAAATAGATCCGGTCGATGACGACGCGCCAATTGCAACCCCTCTGCCCCACTGCGAGCGCTCATGGTATGGTAGCCATATAACTTTAACGCCCGCTGCAAGGTGCGAGAAACTAATTCATCGTCATCGATAATGAGCACTGTTTGCCTGTTGGCTACATTCTCCATAGAAATAAAACCCTCTTATAAATGGTCTAAACTTTTGTATCAATGAAAGGTGACTTCTGTTGATTATATAAATTATAAACGCAAGCTGCATTTCACGCTAAATATACCCTAATTTTATGTCTATGACCGGCAAAATGGGACTTATTCCCTAACTGAAAACATAGTACAATGGTGATTTACCCCTGCAAACGCCGTTTTTAGCCCATTTTCGCTTTACGATTTATTTTGAGTTACGATTATGCCAGCATCTATGAAACATATCGCCTTACTCTCCGACATTCACGGCAATTGGCACGCCCTTCAAGCAGTTTTAGAAGATATCGCCCGGCGGCAAATCGATTCGATCATTTGTCTGGGCGATGTGGCGGTTGATGGTCCTCATCCCCAAGAATGTGTGCGGCAACTGCGCCAGATCAGCTGTCCAATTGTGATGGGCAATACCGACAGTCGGCTCTTAAGCGGCGAGTCATTGGCATATCGAGATGAAGATACAGAAAAATACAACGCCGTTCAGAATTGGAGCCGTCAGCAGTTGACTGATCAAGATTTCGCCTTTATTCAAACCTTTCAACCAACGGTTTCAACCACGTTGGCAACCGGGGCAGAAGCGCTATGTTTTCATGGATCGCCAAACTCATTTAACGACCTGATCGTTGCCGGCACATCTGACGACGAATTAAAGAGGATGTTCGACGGTTTTTCAGCGTTGATCATGGCAGGCGGACATTCACATGCCCAACTATTGCGCCGGTTCAATCAGACCATTTTCGTCAACCCCGGCAGCGTCGGCTTGCCCTATGAACGAATAGCAGGGGGTTCGGATTTCCGCCACCCGCCCTGGGCAGAATACGCCGTCCTCACAATGAAGAATGAGCAAGTTGAAGTCACATATTACCGCATCCCATATGATGTTCAATCCCATATCGCGGCTATAAACGCCAAGAAAATGCCCTATGCCGACTGGCTAACCACCGGTTGGAACGCCACATAAACTAAATTTACATAAAATGCCCGCCATTCCATTAAACGAAAACCAACAGGCTATGCTCAATGGCGATCAAGGACGCGCCAAGCAGATGGGGATGCGGCTGCTGCTCGATTTGGCGGCAGCCGCTGGCGCGACTGAATTAATTCCGATTCGGAGCGCTCATCTTTCTGGCGTCTCGCCACTGACCGGCGGGCTGGGCTTGCGCCGCTTTTTATCCCGATTGGCGGAAGACGACTCAGCTCAAATGGCTGTACCTACCACCCTCAATTCAGCCGGCTGCGACGCCCAACAATTTGATGCGATGCAAATCGTCGCCCCCAACTTTTTAGAACACAGCCAGGAAATTGTCGCTCTCTACACGAAATTAGGGGTAGAGCCAACCCAATCTTGTATTCCATATGAATGGGATGGGGTGATCGTCAACGGCGAAGCGGCTTGGTCTGAATCAAACGCCATCTGTTTTGGCAACTCTTATACTGGATTGATCACCAACCGGGAATCGGGGCTGTCGGCGCTGGCGGCAGCGCTAACCGGCTACACGCCCCGGTATGGGCTGTTATTGGCGGAAGCGCGGCGTCCGAATTTAGAGGTATTGGTCGATTGTCCGATGAATGATCCGACAGATTTTTCGATTTTGGGAGATTGGATAGGCAAACAGCGGAAAGAGTCGTGGCAAATGGGGCTCGGTCCGATTCCGTTGTTTCGGGGATTGCCGGCATCGCTCAGCCACGATCAACGCAAAGCCCTGAGTTCTGCCGCCGCCAATTACGGCTGCCCCTTACTTTACCTAGAAGGCGTGGGCGATATCCCTGCCCCGGCTTTTCAAGACAACCTCCAGTTCGGCGCCGAGACGTTGGCGGCGCGATACGATCAACTTAAACCAGATGGAGAGGTTTCGCTGATCGTGTTGGGGTGTCCGCAAGCTTCTGTGGGCGAGCTGCGAGCGATCGCCGCATTGCTCAAGGGCAAACGAAATGATGGGGCGCCGTTGTGGGTGTTTACATCGCGGGCGAATTTAGGGATTGCGGAACAGACGGGAATTGCCGGCATCATCCGCGATAGCGGCGCTCTGTTGCTGGCTGATACTTGTCCCGAAGTCGTTCCTTACGACCAGAGCTGGGTGAAACAAATCCTCACCAACAGCATGAAAGCGGAGCATTACATTCAATCTGGCTTAAACGGCATCCCCACTGCGGTGATGGCGCTGCCCGATTGCATCGCTATGGCAACCACGCCCCCAGCCGCTGCCCTGCCGCCAAACGATACCGACCAAACCACATTTGCCGGCAGCGGCTTACCCTCCCAAGCTGATTTTGACATAGTGGGAGAAGCGTTTGTCACCAATGCTCCTATCACTTTACTGGGTTATGTCAACCGAGAAAGCGGCATCATCGAAGAAGCAGGACATCCGGCGGACGGACAAAGCATGGCGGGCAAAATCGCCATCTTTCCCAAAGGGTCTGGCTCTACTGTAGCGCCATATGTATTGCTAGAACTTTTTTATCGGGGCAAGGCGCCAATCGCTGTTGTCAACACCGACATCGACCAGCAGTCGGCGCCCGCCTGTTCGCTAGAAAATATCCCATATGCTTATGGTTTTTCGGCGGAACTATTTAACCAATTTCAGAGCGGCGACCAAGTTAGGTTAAAACGGGTGGGCGATAAAGTCATTTTAGAAAAGGCGAAGAGAGAGTAAATGCCGGCAAAACCTCGTTACGAAGCTGCCGTTTGGCGTTTGCTTAACACTGGTTTGCGCCATGGCGCTGCCAACATGGCGATCGATCAGGCGTTGTTGGAATCAGTTGCCGCCGGAGACAGTCCGCCAACGTTACGCTTCTATGGATGGCAGCCCGCTTGCCTTTCGCTGGGGTTAGCCCAATCTTTTGATGTGGTTGACGAGGAGAGAAGCCGGCAATACGGTTGGGACGTAGTGCGACGCGCTACTGGCGGACGGGCGATTTTGCACGTTGACGAGTTAACTTACAGCGTTTGCGCTCCAAAAAGCGAACCGCGCGTTGCCGGCGCTATCCTAGAAAGCTACGAACGACTATCCGAAGCCCTTTTGGCTGGTTTGCAACAGATGGGGCTGCAACCGCAACGGGTAAAAACCCCTTCGCAGGACAATGGAGAAATTGGAGCCGCCTGCTTCGATGGTCCCGCTAATTATGAGATCATGATGGGGCAGCACAAATTACTGGGCAGCGCCCAAACTAGAAAAAAAGGGGTGGTGTTGCAGCATGGTACGCTTCCCTTGTATGGGGACATCTCCCGCATCGCCGACGCCTTATCTTTCGAGTCGGCAGGGCAACGGAAAGCGTTGGCGATGCGCATGCGGTATAGGGCGACCACCGTGTTCAACCATCTCGGTAAAAAGATAAAGTTTGACGAAGCGGCATCTTGTATGGAAAGCGGCTTCATCAAACGGCTTAATTTATCTTTCGTTGAAAGTGATTTGACGGCAAAAGAGATGGCCAGAGCAAAGGAGATCGAAACCGAAAAGTTTGGCGCCGACAGTTGGACGAAGCGAATCTAATCCAAATGGTTCAACGGGAATATCGAGCGCAGGGGGGCCAAGGTCCAGACGGGGGAATGACGCAGCCGCCCGGATTTGGCGCTGGGCTTGAGCCGCCCGTGGCGCAGGGGGGCCAAGCTCCTGATGGCGGAATGACACAGCCGCCTGGATTTGGCGCTGGGTTTGAACCGCCCGTGGCGCAGGGGGGCCAAGGTCCAGACGGGGGAATGACGCAACCGCCCGGATTTGGCGCTGGGCTTGAGCCGCCCGTGGCGCAGGGGGGCCAAGCTCCTGATGGCGGAATGACACAATCCCCGGTTCCGCCTTTTGGATACAACGCTTGAATCCGACTGATATCTTCCGGATGTAAGTAACGATGTGATTGATAGCCGCGCCAAAACATTAGCGCCCCTTCATTTGAGCTATGCACCAGCCCCAAAGCGTGCCCAATTTCATGGGCAGCGACAGAGACATAATCGACATTGCCATTGTAATTGTCGCTATGATATTGTGTCCAATCAAGGTTGAGGTTGAAAACGATATCCGCCCGAACGTCGTTGTTGGGAGCATACCAATTTGCCTGGGTTCTGCCCAAGATAAATTCGGGCAAATATGTCCAGCCAAAGATGATGCCTTGCCCTGCCGGCAATGCGTCGGTTCGCTCTTCAAATGTTATTCCAGAAACATCCGACCACATCTTCAATGCCTCGCGGATGCCATCTCGCTCTCGCTGTCCCAAATACGCCCCTTGCCCTAACTTTTCAGCTCCGCCATTTTCTGGCCAATGGGAATAAGAGATAGCGTATGGGATATTGTTCTGGGGAAAGCGGCGCGTATCACAAAATTGAGGGCGATCTTGATCGCAATAAGATTGGGAATTGTTTGTCTGAGCCTGGGCTGCGCCCATTGATATGACGGCTGCGAAAAGGGCAGCGGCCACAAAAATAAGTAACCGCTGGAGCTTTCTTGTTTTATTTGGCATGAGTAAGGCTCACTTTTGTTCGTGAATGATTAGTTGTTCAGTGACTCGGTGGCGCAATTTGCCTAACCGCCAATTTTCTATGACACGTTGGGCAAATATAATATTTGATTTTGCCGGCAATGAGCGTGACTGGGACGTTAAATTCTTTTTGCGTGGCGATAACGCGCCCTTCGTTTTCCGTTGCCATTGATGGCGCAGCAAAGAGATGCCGGCATTGGCTAAAATGCTCAACAAGCCGACCGCCGCCGCCTTTTTGACTGGAGCGGGCAATCGGATGGACAAGATCGCCGGCAAATTTTGTCGGGCGACTATTTCTCGCCGCTCGATTGGCGCCAACGCCAAATTGTTGAGAGATTGTCCACACCCGCCGCAATAGCTATCTACAACTGGGTTAGCTTGCCGGCAATTTACGCAAATTCGTTCGATCATGGGTCACTTCCCCAATTTATCGCCATCAATGTCTAACATATTGTAGCGCTATATCAACATTTATCGCCAACGCCCGATCTTTAGGCAATTGGAAGACACTCAACCGAGATGGTTATCGTTTGATAACCTTCGTTTCCAATCTTATAATTCCGCCGTAAACTGAATACGCCGTAAGCTGAAATTTCTGATTTCAGAGGTGGCGAGGTTATATGTAGGCGATAAATGACAACAGATATCCTGAAACAAAGCGCTGGGGTTTTGCAAAATGTCATCCTCCACGGTGAAGGGATGATGCATCAACGCCAAAATATCCTCAACTGCCAATTTCCTCCCGGCTGCGATTTTCAAAATTTCAAGCGGTAAAATTGATGCAAATTCCCGCATTTCCCAAACTGACAGACGAACAAATGAAGCAAATGCTCGAACCGCCAAGCGGCAAGTTGCGGGTTGTAATTGATAGTGACGCCAAAAATGAGATCGACGACCAATGGGCAATTACGTGGGCGTTGCTCAGCCAAGATCAACTGGAAATTGAGGGGTTGTATGCCGCCCCCTTTTCGTTTCAGCATCATCGGGCGCCGTTGTTGCAAGCGTATGAAAAGCTGCAAGATGGGGGCGGCAAAGATGATGGCAATGTGGTTTATGCCGGCAGTTACCATGATTGGGCAAAACGGCTACAACAAGCGGGTACAGACCCCTATGCTCTCCCTTTTCCCGACCCGTCCGAAGGGATGGAGCTAAGTTATCAAGAGATATTGAAAATTTACGATCTGCTTGAAATCGATCCATCCGGACAGGTTTTTCGCGGTTCTCCCAGCTACCTAAAAAATGCCGATGCCCCCTGCCAAAGCGAGGCGGCACAACATTTAATTGAGCGAGCCCTGGCGAACGACAATCGTCCTCTTTATGTGGTCGCCATTGGGGCAGTGACCAACGTAGCATGCGCCTTGTTGATGGAGCCAAAAATTGTGGAGCGGATTGTTGTGGTGTGGACATCAGCCTACCCCACTTTTTGCCGGCAATCCAACCTGCCGTCGCTTAATTTGATGCAAGATTTGCCGGCATCAAGACTCATCTTCGACTCGGGCGTTCCCCATGTTTATCTGCCTGGCTTTTATATTGGCGAACAACTCAAAATCTCCTTGCCAGAAATGGAACGATGGGTCAAAGGGCGGGGAGCAATTGGCGATTACTTGCACTATCTTTACACCCACAACCCCATCCACCGCCAGAGAGGCATCACCGATCATTTCAGCCGTACCTGGATTATGTGGGATTTAATCGCCATCGCCTGGCTGCTCAATTCCGATTGGGTAGCCGCCAAATTGACCCGTTCTCCCATTTTGGACGACAACTACTTTTGGGTACATGATGATAGCCGACACTTGATGCGTGAGGCAATTGCCATTGACCGGGACGCAATCTTTCGAGACTTCATCCAAAAATTACCGCTAACCAGATAAAAATGCCCACGTTTGGCAACCGCCCCGCCCTTTTTTCAGGCTGATTTTGCCTCCTGCCGCTTGGTTTACATTCAGCTATAATTCGCTTCATGCCCACTACCTTTGTCGCTATAGATGTCGAAACGACCGGTCTCGACCCCCATCGAGACGCCATCACTGAAGTGGCGGCGATCACATTTGATCGAGACCAAGTTCACGACGAATTTCAATCCCTGATCAACCCGCAAAGAGCGATTCCCGCCCATATCACCGAGCTAACGGGCATCACCGACAGCATGGTTCAAGACGCCCCCACTATCTCCGCCATTCGTTCAACACTCAAAGGGTTTTTGGGCGACCATATTTTAGTGGGGCACAATATCGGCTTTGACCTAGGCTTTTTAAAAGCGTCGTTTATCGGCAGCGGCAGCCATCGGTTAGATACGGTCACATTGGCGTCGATTTTGCTGCCCAATGCCGGCAAATATGGATTAGAAGCGTTAACCGCTTTCCTGGAATTGCCCCTACCCGGCGGCAAACAAGCCCACCGCGCCCTGGCAGATAGTAAGGCGACCGTCAATCTATTTTTAACGCTGCTAGAATATGCCAAACAATTGGGGCTGCCGGCATTAACTGAGATTGTGCAGATGGGCAACCAAATCGGATGGAATCAAACCCCATTTTTTCAAGAGGCGCTCAATGAATTGGCGATCAACGCTTTTGAAGATGGTCGTAGCAGCCGCCCGCCGGCAAAGCTGTTTAATCCGCCCGCGGTGGAAGGGTCAGCGCTGACGCCGGATGACGATAATGTGTATGAAATTGATTCTGAGTTGATTGCCGGCATGTTGCAGCCAGGCGGCAATTTTGACCAGAGTTTCCCAGATTTCGAATATCGTCCCCAGCAAGAAGCGATGGTGTATGCTGTTTGTGAAGCGTTTAATCGGGGCGAAAGCGTCATGATTGAAGCGGGCACCGGCACCGGAAAAAGCATTGGGTATCTATTGCCGGCAGCCTTCTGGTCAGAACGCAACCAACGCCATGTCGTCGTCTCTACCAATACCATCAATCTGCAAGAACAGCTGATTCACAAAGATATCCCCCAATTGCAACAACTTTTAGGCTCCCCATTGCGCGCCGCCATTTTAAAAGGCAAAAGCAACTACATTTGCACCCGCCTTTTTCAGCAGTTGCGCCGCCGTGGGGTCAGCTCTGCCGACGAAATGGCGCTCTTCGCCAGAATATTAAGCTGGCTGCCCCATACCCACTTTGGCGACAAATCGGAGATCAATTTGCGGACGCCGGGCGAACAGTCAGCTTGGAACCGCCTCAATGGGGACAATGATGGCTGCACCCGCGAAATATGCGCCCAAAATCGCTGTCCGCTGCATCTGGCGCGGCAACGGGCAAAAAAGGCGCACATCCTCATCGTTAATCACGCTTTGTTGTTGGCAGACGTGGCTGCCGGCAATCAAATTTTGCCCGAACACCGCGAACTCATCATCGACGAAGCCCATCACCTCGAATCCGCTGTCACCGACGCCCTCAGCTTTCGGGCAGACAAACGATCGTTAGAAAACAGCCTCGACGAAATCATAAAACCCCGAGCCGGACAGCTTAGCGTCATTCTATCCACAGTTCAATCGAGCGCCCCAGTTGAAATCGGACAGCAATTCGACAGCTATGTAGAACAGATTCGGGGAGAAGCTGTGTTGGCAAAAGCCGCTTTAGAAGATTTTTTCACCGCTATTGAATGGTTTTTAAAAGATCAAATTAAAGGGACGACCTCATTCGCCCGCCAATTGCGTCTAACCAACGCTATTCGCGCCCAACCCCATTACAGCGACATCGAAATCAGTTGGGAAAACTTTGGGCATCCCTTGTTCCGCGTTTCAGACGGATTGATCAAATTGTCTGATCGATTCGCCGACATACACGACGCTTTTACCATTGAGGATGGCGACGATTTAAAGTTGGAATTGGGGACATTGGGCAAAGAAATAGCGGAAACTGCCGCTTACATCAATGCCATCATCTCCGATCCCGACAAAGGGTGGATTTATTGGCTAGAGCAGTTGCGAGATCGGATATCTTTGCACGCCGCTCCGCTGCATGTCGGACCATTAGTAGATGAAAATATCTTTCAGAAAAATGAGTCGGTCATCTTGGCGTCTGCCACCCTAAGAACTGCCAAAGCCGGATCAGGAGGCGAGCCGTCATTTGAATATATTCGAGACCGCCTGCATGGCTTTGATGTAGGCGAACTAGCCGTTGGTTCCCCTTTTGATTACCAGGATTCCACCTTGGTTTATTTGCCCACAGACATCCCCGAGCCAAACCAACCTGGCTATCAACGGGCTGTAGAGAGGGCGATTTTAGAGATGGCGCTGACCTTAGAGGGGCGAACGATGGCCCTGTTTACCTCTTACGCCCAACTGAGAGCCAGCGCCGCCTCATTGGCTGCGCCGCTGGCTAAGCGCAAAATCGATCTGTTAACGCAAGAGTCTGGAGTCTCGCGGCAACAGTTGGCCGATCAATTTAGACTGCCTGGCAAACGAGCTGTATTGTTGGGCACTAAATCTTTTTGGGAAGGAGTTGATATTCCCGGCGAGGCGTTGCAAGCGTTGATTATCGTTCGCATTCCATTTGATGTGCCCAGCGACCCTATCTTTTCTGCCCGTTCTGAAACATTCGACAACTCATTTTTTGAATATAGCATACCCGAAGCGGTATTGCGGTTTAGGCAAGGGTTTGGGCGGTTGATTCGGCGTGCGGATGATGAGGGGATTGTGTTGGTGTTAGATAAACGAATTATCTCAAAACGGTATGGTCAGTTGTTTCTAGACGCGTTGCCTGATTGCGTCTTTTTGCGGCAGCCATTAGGGCGGTTGGGCGAATTAACGGAGAGATGGTTTAACCGGGAGCGTTAGATACAATCGGCAGGTAAATCTGACAATGGGGGGCGCCGCCATTAGGCGGAAAATACATGGTGGGGGCGCCAGCAATGACGAAGGGGATTGAAAGGATATCTAGCAAGTATGGAACGCTTAGGAATATGATCCCTTCCCAGCGGCTGTTGGGAGTCAAATCTTTCGCCCAATTCAAAGAGAGAGGGGTCGTTTGGGCGGGGATAGCGCTCCCTGGCGCTCCAGTTACCGTTACCCCATCTTGCCCTTGCAATGCCGCAATTTGCAATGTCGCTTCGCCGCCTGTGGATACTTTTTTGCCATGTATCGCCGCCAGATAGTCGCCATCAGCCGGTCGGGAGAGTATGAGACTATCGCCAATGCCGGCATTGGGCAGCCAATCGACAAATTCCGCCCCATCCGTCCAATCGAACACGCCATCGTCATTTGCGTCATAAAGCAAATAAAGATCAAGCTGCTCTAACCCAGGCGCTTTTTCCAACAATGTGGCTCGCAGCAAACCGCCATCAGTGATGGCGATGGTTGTGGTTAGGCTGGCGGTAGCTGGATTTGGTCCATCTTGAACAACCAAACCGGGCAACGATTGCGGCTGATTTAATCCATAAACAGCGGCTGTTAAACCGGCTAAGGGCAAATCAGTTACGATAGAAATTGGAATTGTACCGCTGATGTGGCAGCTAATTTGCTCCACTGATGCCGGCAATGCCGAAATGCTGCCCACCGTAAGCGTAAATGGGATCTGGAAATGGTCGCCAGCGGCAAGCGTCTGATGCTGTCTTAATAAATGCAAGCCAGTCGTAATCGGCACAGTTAACCACTCTTCATTGCTGTTGGTTACCGTTTCAAACGCATATTTGCCTCGCCCGATGAGGGTGTCTGCGCTTGCCGCCGCCTTGCCTAAGCTGTATGGACCAAAGTAGTCGGGCTCTTGTTGTGAATAAGAGTCAGGCGATGGCGCAAAAACCAAGGTGTCTATATCAGTTGGATACCCTCCTTCCCACCGATCATGAATAATCAACGCCCCGTTTGTTTCCCCGTTGGCTGCCGGCACATCGAGGAAAAAGCTGCGCCAATCCCCCGCTTCTGGTCGGTAACTCCAGTTAAAGCGTCCCGATAAGTAACCATTGTCGTACAATGTATCTGCACGCGGCGTCCCGCCAAAAGTTGCCGGCAATGTCGTTGCCGCCACATTCGCCGCAATTGGAATCATGGTGGATTGTCCGTTGCCTTCCGCCAAAATCGCTCCGCTATACGAACCATATGGGGCATCGTCGGGAATCGTTAATGTAGCATTGATCGAATTGCTGGAGTTTGCCGGCATCAACAACGACGACGTATCCAAAGTCAGCCAATCCCAAGGAGCGCTTTCATAAAATGATAGCCGTATAGATAATGAGGTAGTTGGGTGTATATTTTTTCGTTGAATATGGGTAAATGCCACAAAAATGCCGTCAGTCATTCGGGCAAGCGGCTGTTTCACCTGAACGGCTTGCGTATTGTTTGTGGCGTAATCGTATGTAAATCTCAAATATTCCCAATCATCAATTTCCCCATCATTGACTGCCCCATTTCCATCAACATCCGTCCACAAATCCCCATCCCCGTTAATATCGCTCCAATTCAGCGCCCGCAACCACCACCGCTGCTCCTGAAAATAGTTATTGTCTACATCAAATTGCTCATAAGGATAGATCGCTTCGATCTGCAACAGTTCGGTATTAACCGGAATCAAGTTAGAAATGTCGATCAGATAATCGGGGCGTCCATAGAGGCTTTGGGGGCTTTCCGCCGCCAACGTTGTGGTGAGGGGCAAAATCAATTCGCCAAACCGCTTCATTTGCTGTGGGGAAAATGAGACCTGAATCGAATAATCGTTGTCGTTTTGCAAGGTAAAGCTTTGGGTATACTGTTCTCCTGGCTCAACGATTGAAGCAAAAGCTGGTGAGGATGTTTCGCCGTAGCCGCCTGCCTGCCAACTTGCCGGCAACATCTTGAATCCGTTCAATCCGGCGGCGATATTAACGGCGTTCAGCGCATTTAGATTTCCCGCTCCCTGAGAAAACGGATCGTTGTGATTGGTCGTCGCCCCCAATTTTAATATCGCCTGCGCCTCTTGGGCTGTCAACCATTTGGTTGGGTCTGCCGCTTTGCCTGCCTGGTAAACCAACGCTAAGCCCGCCGCCGCTACCGGAACAGAGCGACTAGAGCCGCGCCAGGCGTGTGAGGCCATCCAACCATCCAACAAATTGGGGTCATTCAACACTTTCAACCCCGTGCCGGCATCTCCATTCGCCAAAATATCCACCCCCATGCCCCCATTCGCCCCCACGCCGCGATTAGACAACGACGCCAAATCGCCGGCTAAAATCTGACTGGTACTGGTTATCGAGTCAAAAACGCCAATCGAGCCCGATTGGCTGGAGGCGCCAACTTTGAGAGCGCCTGGCGGAATGGGAGCGATGGAACCGCCATAACCCGCTCCGCCATTCCCAGTAGAAAAGACAGCGGAAAGATTTTCATAATTTCGCAATATCTCTTCAATCAGGCGGCTTTCATTATTCCAGCCCCCATTAAAGATAGTCGAATCCCCCCAACTATTAACGATGATTTGGATATCGTCAGCCGAATTTGGCAGCCCATCATACCCCAGCGCGGCAAATAGAAAAGCGTCTTCAACAAATGGAGTTTCGTAGGTGTTGCCATTGAGCGTCACTTTGGCGCCGGGCGCGCCGCCAACCACCACCCCATCACTCGCCCCGCTGTATGGAGGTTTGATTGGAGGAGCGTTGCCGTTGACAATCCCTTGCGCCACCACATTTGAAGTAACAGATTGTCCATGCCAACCGGCTAGCGAGGTAGGGTCAGCGATAGCAAAAGCGACCAGTTCGCCATTGGCAGGCGTTAAGCCATTCCACATCCAATCTGAAGCGGGTATCGGGGTAATGCCATCGCTGATGAAGTAAATTAAGCCGCCAGAAATATCGTTGTAACCATCGCTGCCGGGGGCGGCGGCGACTGAATCCCAAAAGTCAAGGCAGGCGATTGGGGTGGAGCGGTTTGCCGGCATCTCATCGGTAAAATCGTAATCATTGTCCAGATCGATATATACATTATCATACACGCCAGCGGCGTTCTCATCTGTCACTAAAACCGCCACCCTTTCGCCATAAAGCGATACAAATGAACCATCGGGGTGGCTGCCGATATGGTAAACGCCGCTCAGGCTGGTTAAAGGCAAGACGTAGTTGTGGGGGACGGTAGAACTAATGGGCTGATAAACGCAATTGCCGGCAGCGCAAGTGGCGCTGGTATCGGCATAATCGGCTTCTCCGTCTGCCACACGGGTATCGCCCAATCCCACATCGAAAGCGTACAGATACATCGAATAAGAGTCGAACATCATCGGATAGCCAAAATAGGGAGAGGTCGGCTCTTCAACGGTCGCCCAAGTGTCAATTAGATCGGGATGGCAAAAATCTGCCCCAGAATCGTTGGTCATCACTGTAACTCCCGCTCCGGTGAAACCGTTCGCCCATGCCGCCTGAAATTGATGTCCCGCTTCGGCATCCCACCAGCCAAGCTGGGCGAAATCGGCGGTTGTAGGCGGCAAAGAACGGCGGTTTAATCGCTGATCGCCTCTCAAAGCAGCTAAACGCTTCTCTTGTTCCGCTTCTGATAGGGGCGGAGCTAACTCTTCAAACTCGCCAGGAGAAGTCACTTGGTTCGATTGTTCTAACAGCTTGATATCGTGCACAGCCGGGTGGCTCTGAAGCTGAGCGAATTGCAGTTCCGTCACTTCGCCGATTACTGCCTGTCTGCCCAAAGGATCAATGTAAGGGCGAACTAAAAGTTTCGTAAAATAAGCGGATAGATCGGCGGCGGCATCAATTCGAGCCACAATCATCTTATTTTCGCCATTAGTTCGACTCTTAAAATAAGCGGAATCGTTTGTGGGCAACGGTCTGGCATTGGCTGCCGGCATTAAAGTCAAAATCGCCATCATCGGCGATAAAAAAATCAAAATTAGCGGAATCCGCTGTACCAGACGCGCCATCTCAAATTACCTCTGATATTCTATGATCGCTTTTAAAGCGGTGAAAAAGTTGCGACTATACCCAGCGACAAGCTGCCGGGTTACTCCTTGTGGCAGTCGTTCTAACTTACCCTGCAATTCCACAGCGGCTTGCCACAACAACAACGTGCCGCCCTCTTCCTCTTCCAAGTGGATTTGATTGTGGACAGTCGCTCGATGCTCTTCGCCTTCTCTTTTTGGGGTTGATGCAGATCGAACCACTATGTAAGCGTCCACTGCCGCATATAGATCTGGTTGGCATCTTATCCAAATGATATCAGCATAGCAATCAAACTGTTTACTCCCTAACAATATCGCTGTTTTCGCCCCCCATTTTGTCCCCGCCTCTCCAGCTTTGTCATCCGCGTTCAATTTCATTTCTACATCGCCTGCCGCCATTGAGATAGTTGTTTGGTCGATCACAGCATCCCAAACTTGGCTTTTTGTAGCGTCGATACGAACTTTCGCTTCAAAGCGCATGTCCGTTAGGTTGGGCGGCAAGCCACAGAGGCAGAGCCGCTTTGGCATTTGCCACAAATCCGGCAGCGATCTCGCCAATTCGTTTTTCGGTAATATTGCTAGCGATGGAATCGACCACGCCGCCTGGCATAAAACGCAACCCTTTGGGACGAGGGAGTTGGGCTTTTAGCTCTAGCCGAAAATCAATCTTAGTATGTCCATCTTTGCTAGGGTGAAACAAGGACTCACTGGCGTAAAAACCTTGTCCGGTAGAGGCGTTAAAAGCGGCTCGCTTGGGGATGGGATCAAACTCCGTTGCCGGCATAACCAACAACCGCTTCTCCACGATATCTAACTGAGGTCGCACATCAGTGTAAATTCGAATATGGTAGGCGCCCAATTCAGTAGCATTGTACACTAGGCGCAAAGCGGTTTGGTCTAATCGCTCAACAAAATCGATCAGGGGCAAATAAGCTGACAAACGCTCTAAACCATCAAAAAAGCGCATGCTGGTTTGAATGTCGGTAGGAAAATCAAAGGTTAACGATGTAGAGCCGGCGATCTTGAGCATAAACTTAATCCTCAGCTGAAGACTGCTTGCTGAGGCGTTCCAATTTGGCTGCCAGCAAATCTAATTGGGCGGAAATTTGGTCGATTTCCTGTTGGGTTGGCGTCCCTTGTTCTTTCAGGGCGTTTTCTGCCTGTTTGGCGCTGGGGAATGTTTTTCGGGTGGCGCGTTTGGCTTGATTGAGCAGCTTTTCCACCAGCCATGTTCCTTCCTCTGCCGGCAAATCGCCAGTTTTCACTAGTGACGCTATCCGCCGCTCAATCTCTTCATCAACATGGCGCAAGATATCCAGCGGCGCCGCCAAAGCTTGTCGTAACGAACCGAGCCGGTCGCCGCCAGCTTGCACCAATCCAGTCAGAACCGAACGCGGCAAAAAGCCGCTATTTTTCTTTTCTTGTTCTAAAATGATTTGGGTCAGGGTCAATGTGGTCAAATCTTCGCCGCTGCTGTGGTCAAAAACTTGCACCTCTTCCCCATTTCGAATCATTTCAGCGATGCCGTCCAAAGTAATATATTGTTTGGCGTCGGTATTGTACATTTTGCGGTTGGGATACCGCTTTATTACAGCCATAAATTCATCTCAATCAAATTCTCCTGCCCTTCACTGCCGCAACTATTGGGACAGGCGTTTCATTTTCCTGTCATTATAGCCGCTCTGACTCTGTTCGCCACCAGCCCCAGTCAAATTATTTTCTAAGGGAACAAAATCGAAGGTTGTTGCGTTCTATAGATGTTAGGCGACATTGAGGTTGTTTAAATTCGTTTAATAATTCTTGCAATGTGGCTTTAGATGTGTAAACTGTTTAAAAAAAGGGTTTGGAAATGAAACAAAAAATATTGACGCTCCTAAGTGTCGCAATTTTATCTTTGGCGGCTTGTAGCCCCACTATCCTAAGTTCGTCAGAGGCGGCAGATGCCGGCATCGAATCGGAAGCGGAAGCGACTTCAGAAGGAAGGTTAGCCGCCCCCATCGACAAAAGCGTTGATGAAGATGCCCTTCAAAATCCGCCAATAATTGTGGAAGCAATGGCTGACGGCGGCAAGGAAGCAAGCGATATTAACCCAATTGTGGCGGATCGCGAACAGGCGGAAGAGGGTGATGAAGACGATATGAATGAATCAGAAACTGATGAACCAATGGACGATGATGGCCAGACAGAGTTAAGCGCTGACGAATCTAACGATCTGCCGGCAGGGGATGGCGATAAGGACCATGATGCGTTGTCATCTACATCGCCGACTCCTAAAGCGATTGAGCCGGTGACGGTTGATTTGCCCAGTTTGGTCGAAGGCGCAGATGCCGGCAGAGGCTCAGGCGAAGTCATCGCCGCTCCTATGCCTGGCGCGGCAAATCCCTTGCAACAACTAACCGCCGCCGTTCAAGCCCATTTAGCCCAACAACTCCGGACTGACGCCGACGCCATTACTGTCGTTTCAGTGGAAGCTGTGGATTGGTCGGACAGCAGTATAGGATGTCCAAAACCGGGCATGAACTATTTGCAAGTGATCACCCCTGGGTATCGCATCGTCCTGGAATGGAATGGCGAACATTACAACTATCACACCAACGGCAGCACCGCTTTTGTCCAATGCTCAAAGGGCAAAGTCGATTTCGTTGCGCCTGTCTCGCCATCGAAATGAGGCTCCTGGCGGCAAGCCGCCAGGGATCGTCTTCCGTGAGGAACTTTTTTTTCTAGCGCCTTCATTATTGAAGCTTCATCCCCACAAAAAGCTGCGGGATGTGCGGCAGCCTGAATAAATGAACCTTAGAAAAGCGATGCGCCAACCCAAACAGAAATCAGGTTTCGCCTTATTAGAGTCGCTCCTTTTTAAAAAGCAGTTAAACTCCAGACAAAAACTGGAGTAGTCCAATGAAAATACAAATACGTGATGACCGTCAAATGCGCTCTTTAACAGGTATGTCGCTGACCCAATTCGAGATATTGTTGGAAGCATTCACCACAACTTACAAACAACTACAATGGCAAGCATATCAAGAAGGCTTAGCCGCCGGCGTTCGCCGGCGTCGCCCTGGAGGCGGCAAAAAGGGCGCCTTGCCCACCATGAGAGATAAGCTATTGTTTCTGCTCTACTATTTCAAAGTCTACCCAACCTTTGACGTGTTGGGTACCCAGTTTGGTATGGCGCGGTCAAAAGCCAATGAGAACTTGCACAAACTAACGCCTGTCTTATATCAAACACTGGTTGGTTTGGGAGTGATGCCCCACCGAAAGTTTGCTTCATCGGGTGAATTATTGGAAGCGTTGGGAGGGATTGACACAGTTCTGATTGATGTAACGGAAAGAAGTTACCGCCGTCCACAGGATAATCAGGCGCAACGTGAGCATTACAGTGGTAAAAAAAGCGGCACACAGTCAAAAACACGGTGATTTCCACATTGGACAAAATGATTCTCTTCCTGGGACAGACCTTTGCTGGCAGCGCGCATGATTACACCATGCTCAAGGCGGAGTTTCCGCCAGCCGAGGCGTGGTTTGAGTTTCTTCAGGTCTTGGTTGATTTGGGCTATCAGGGGATTGTCAAAGATTATGTGGGAGAAGAGATTCACTTGCCTCATAAAAAACCACGCAAGAGCAAGAAAAATCCGGTTACTTCATTGACCGATGAACAGAAGGCTGAAAATCAAGCCTTGAGTAAAATCAGGATTATTGTTGAAAATGCGATTGGCGGTTTGAAGCGATACAATATCCTGGTTCATCGATTTCGTAATCATAGAAACTCCTTTGATGATGACGTGATTGGTATTGCTGCCGCTCTTTGGAATTTTAATCTCAATTATTAAGGAACAATTCTATTGACTTTGGCGTTGTTTGCCTGGGCGGTGGTCGGCTGTTTTGCCTCAACGGAAGAATTCCCCCCCGAAGATGCTGTCAACATTCGCATTCGCAATGAAACTGGCGAAGATATCGACAAATTTTGGTTGGGCGCCGGGTCGCAGGGGGGCTCAACTGGCAACACGGCATTCGGATCGATTAGAAACAATCAAAACAGCAACTACCATCAAATTCAACCGGTATTGGCAAATTACCGCAAATGCAACTTCTTAATCGACGGAACGCGGTATCTGGACAACATTGATCCCACTGAGCATATTGGGGCTGACCAATTGTTGACGGGTAAATTTTACACTTTCGTTTACGAAATCGTCGGCGGGGAGCCGCAACTCACCATCATCGAAGAAACAGCGCCGTGAATGACGCTCCCCCGCCGCAAGGGACGGAGCATGCGGCGAGCGGAATCAAAATAATTGAACGTTTTTCTGTGAAATGCCGGCAGTAGCTTAGGCGTATTAATTGCCGGCAAACATTAAGCAAAAGGGCTATCTCAAATGGGGCATTCGCCCAATCTGGGCTTGGTTCAGCCAATTAATAGGAGATGGAGGGAGTAGATACAATTATTTTAAATAGCCTTTCATTTGCCTTTTACAAATTCCTTTCTACAATCCAATCAGGCAAAAGAAAAATCTGCCCAGCCAAAAAGGATAATGATTTAATCTAGAGCCATCAATTGAACGATGAAGTAGGAGTTGAAATGTTTAAAACTATCGAAGAGGTTCAAAAACGGTTCAGCCAACACCAATATATCTCCGACGAAGAAATAGCTACTGTAGTATTTTTGGCTCAATCTCTATGTAAACCGATATTAGCGGAGGGTCCAGCTGGCGTAGGCAAAACCGAACTGGCAAAAGTTTGGGCTACGGCGCTCAATCGCCCGCTGATTCGGTTGCAATGTTATGAAGGGTTAGACGAAAGCAAAGCATTGTATGAATGGGAATACGCTAAACAGATGTTATACACCCAACTGTTGCGCGATTCGATCAAAGATGTGGTAGGAGGCAGCGCCAACCTGGCAGAAGCGGCGCAGCGGTTATCAGAAGAAGAGGATGTCTTTTTCTCCGAAAGTTTCTTGCTGCCCCGTCCCTTGCTACAGGCGTTAACTTCCGACGAGCCCGTGGTGTTGCTTATTGACGAAATTGACCGGGCTGACGTCGAATTTGAAGCGTTTTTACTTGAAGTACTGAGCGATTTTCAAGTCAGCGTGCCCGAGTTAGGCTCGATTCGGGCTCGTCATGAGCCGATGGTGTTATTGACCAGCAACAATACGCGGGAATTGAGCGAGGCGTTGAAACGGCGCTGTTTATTCCTCTATGTCGATTACCCGCTGCTTTCCCGCGAAATTGAAATCGTTCGTCTAAAAGTTCCTGATTTACGTCCAGAACTGGCGGAACAGGCAGTAGAAATCGTCCATCAGCTACGCAATATGGATTTGCGAAAACAACCTAGCATTAGCGAAACCTTAGATTGGGCGCGGGCATTGGTAACTTTAAACGCGGATCAAATCGACCAAGATACATTGCGAAAAACTTTAACTGTATTGTTAAAATTTGAGACGGATGTGGCGAAGGCGCGGCGACTGATGACCCGAGATGCCGGCAGTGGGCGCAGACAACGCGGCTCTGAGATGTAATAGGCGGGCGTAATGGATCAACGAATCGTTGAATTTATTCACGGATTGCGGGCGGCAGGCGTTCGAGTTTCGATGGCGGAATCCCAAGACGCTATGCGGGCGATAACCATATTAGGCGTTCAAGAAAAAACGCTGTTCAAAGAATCATTACGGACGACTTTAGTCAAAGAAGCGGAAGATTTTCCAGTTTTTGACGAAATGTTTCCCCTTTACTTTGGCAGCGGAGGACCGCCATTACAAAATGCGATGGAAGAGTTGTCCGCCGACGAACAAGAGATGCTTAAAGCAGCGTTATCCGCTCTGAGCGGGCGGCTTGATGCCCTACTCGATTGGTTAACCAGCGGCGATGGACCTTCTAAAGAAGAGTTAGAAGAGATGGCGCGTCGAGCCGGAGCGGAATGGGCAGACCCATCTCACGCTCGTTGGGTAACGCGACGGATGATGCAGCAGCTTGGCTTTGGGCAGCTCGAGGAAAAGATGGGGGAGTTGATGCAAAAGCTGCAAGAGATGGGAATGAGCCAGGAGGCTATCGCCAAATTGATGGGGATTGTCGAAGAGAATCAGGAAGCGTTAGCGGAACAGATCGCGCAACAAGTGGGGCGACAAATTGGGGAAGAGATGGCAAACCGACGGGAACGGCGACCTGACGCATTGCATGGACCCGACCTGATGCACAAATCTTTTGACGCTTTATCGGGACAGGAAATGCAATTATTGCGCAAGGAGATTCAACGGCTTGTCGCTCAACTTCGCAGCCGCGCCGCGTTGCGCCGCAAAAGGGGGGAAGAAGGAAAATTTGACGCCAAAGGGACGATACGAGCCAACCAGAAATATGCCGGCATTCCCTTTGAATTGCGCTTCAAAAAGAAAAAGCTCAAACCTAGCCTAGTCATGATTTGTGATGTCTCCAATTCGATGCGTTCTGCAGTAGAATTTATGCTCAGGCTTGTATACGAATTGCAAGATCAGATTTCCCGAGTGCGCAGCTTTGCCTTTTACGGCGACCTCACCGAAATCACTACAGTTATGGATGGCAAGCGGGTTGAAGAAGCGATTTCAGAAGCGCATCGCTCTATTCCCGGCGGACCTTGGCGCACCGATTTGGGCAGCAGCTTGGAAACGTTTTTCCGCTTTTATTTAAATGCAGTTGATGGGCGAACCACGGTTATCTTTTTGGGAGACGGGCGTAATAGTTGGAATCCACATCGGGCGGATTTGCTGGCAGATTTACAGCGTAGGGCAAAACGGCTAGTGTGGTTCAACCCCGAATCTCGGCGCCAATGGGGAGATGGAGACAGCGATATGTGGTCGTATGCGCCATTTTGCGATCAGATTTACCATGTGCGGAATTTGGCTCAACTTTCGGCGGCTATAGATAAATTGCTGGTTGAGGGGTAAAGTGGAACTGTCTAATTGGTTAATTCCGGCATAGGAGACATCATATTCAAAAGTTGATGCCGATAATATTCGATCAAGTAACCAATCAATTCGATCAGCATTAGCCGACCAGCTAAAACCATAGAAATGATTTTGGCTTGAGGCAGAACATCCTTTCTTTCCTCCAAAACCGCCACATGCAAATTAACCACTTCGCTCGAAGTGGCATGCATTTCCCCAAGCGAAACGGCTATTTCATGAAGCAGCTTGGAAACGGTTTGCTTACGATTCTCAATTTCCATCTCCATCCACGCTTGGGTATATTTCATCTGCAATTTGCTGCACTCTTCTGGAAACCGTTCCGCCAGATCAGGTTTTTCTTCTACAATATCGACAAACATGCCTTGTAGTCGGTTAACCTCATTGTATAAGCGCGACAATTGCGCCTCATAATGCTCTTTTTGTTCTTGGCGCAATCGGTGACGTTCGATAGCATACAACAAGACTCGGGGCAACAAAGTAGGATGGGCGCTTTCTTGTTTTTGCAAAAAATCTTGCGCCCCTTCCGCTACTGCTTGCATTCCTAACTGTTTGCTATTGTTCCCAGTTAAGACGATAATGGGAATATGGGGGGCTAACTCTTGCATCTTTTGAAATGTGTTATAACCCTGGGAGTCAGCAATATTTAAATCAAGCAAAATAGCGTCTACGTTCGCTTCTGCCAACGCTTTTTTCGCTTCTGCGATCGAAATGACATTTTGCATATGAAACGTGGCGTCTTTGGACAAGGTTAAGAAGTTGGAAACGAGTTGGAAAAAACCATAATCGTCTTCAACTATCAAAACCCAAATCTGTTTTTGGCTTTCGTTATGTTGTTCCATCATTTGAATTTAACTCTCTATCGCGCTTAACCACAATTTTGGCAAGCGCATTGCCATTTTTAAAATGTGTCTTTCGATATCGCTTTTGGGCTGAAACTTCCTAATCATAGTTATGATAAGACATTACTGCAAATATCTCCATATTACTATATTCCCCTTTCCCCAAATCTTATCTCGACAAAAAAACAGCTTTCGGCAATGATTATACCATCATTTTAAGATCATCTCAGAGATTGGATAGACATCGGAATTGCCGGCAATTTTCAATCTCTGGGTTGGCTCCGTGATATCGTATAAGCCCAGCAAGAGCGTATAAACGCCTGGCGAAGCGGATGCCGGCATCAATATGCCATGCTTGTCGATGATGATTTCATTTGGCTGCCATGTTGTGGTCAGCGTCAACCCGCCGCCTGGTTCACTATCTCGTTGGACGATAATGTTGCCTTCCTGATCGACCATGTGCAGAAACACTTTGTATCTGTGCTGAATTGGTTGATTCGCCCGCCAAAAAAGGGTGATTTGGGCGATATCGCTTACCGACATTTCCGTTTGATTGAGGGCAAAGCCAACCAACTCAATTTGATCGCCAAAAGGTAGATTTAAGATAATGTCGGGCTCTTGGGGAGGGGTTGCCGGCACGGCATAGGCAACAAATCGGACATCTCCCACCCACTCCTCCGTCGTTTTATAGGCATTGGCGTCCAACCATCTTTCCACTAAACGTTGCGGATCTCGTTCCGCTTCGCCCCAGAAAAGAGCAAATAATCGCTGATGTTTGCCGGCAATCTCACTCAACTCCGCCGCAATTTCCGGCTCAATAGGAGCGGAGCGAGGAAGAGGGTATACATTTTCAACTTTGGGGTAATAGTAGGTAAACACTTCCCATTGGTTTGGGGCATCAAGGATGATGCCGGGAATGATGTCTGGAATGATGCCGGCATTTGCGCCTTCCAGCTCTTCAATTCTGGCCGCCATTCCTCTATAGTCCGCTCTGGCATAGGCGGGATCAGAATATAACCCTTGCAATGATAAGGTTGAAAACCATAAAATCCCGCCCAAAATGGGCAGCTCCGCCAGCCTGCCAACCCGAGCCCTGGCAAAACCACTCCAAATCCAACCAGCCAACAGCGCTATAAAAGGAGCAGTAATCGTCAAAAATTTGTAAAATTGGGGGCTGGTAGCCCCGGCGGCAAATTGAACCCCAATCGGTACGAAAATTGCCAACAAAGTAATGATGCCTATCTCTAATTCTGAGTCCCGTTTTTGCCAAAGAGCCCACATCCCCAATACCAGCAAAGCGGCAAACATCAGCCACTGCCAACCGGCTGAAAAAGTTTCGCCAAACAACAACCAGTTCCCTGCCCCAACCGAAAAATCGATGAAAGATTCGCCAGTTGCCCCTCGGACGCCGGATTGCCGGATAAATACGGGCAACCAAGGCAAGTAGGACAAAACAGCGGCGATCATGCCGCCTATCAACCCCAAAATCAGCCGCCTATCTGCATTTTTTCTCAGCCAAAAATAGCAAATCGCCACCCCCTGCCACATGATAACAACAGGGAAAAAATAATGGGTGTATAATCCGGCAGCAAGCGCCGCCGCATACCCTAACCACACCGCTTTTTTAGGGCGGCTATCTTGTAAGATAGCGATAAACGCAGCAGTGGACGCGACCGCCCATAAACCCAACCAAGCATACATCCGAGCTTCTTGGCTGTAGTAGATCAGCGGCGGGCTAAGGCTGACTACGGCCACCGGCGCCCATCCACTCTGTTTGCGTATCTGTTTGCCTAATCGGGCGATAAACCCAACAGTTAAAATGCCAGCTACAGCTGAAAAATAACGCAAACCAAATTCAGAATCGCCTGCTAATCGTCGCCAACCGGACAAGCCAAGATAGTACAACGGGGGATGAACGTCGCTGGCGGTTCCTTCGATAATAAGCCGAATTGACCGTTCGGATAGACGGGCGCTGTTGCCTTCATCGTTCCAGAAGGATTGAGAGCCAAGCTGGTGAATGCGCAACCCAAAAGCGAGACACAACATCAGCAAAATGCCGGCATATTTCGGCAACCAATTCATGCCGGCAACTATAATCCGCTTTTGACAAATGCCAAAATAGCTGACGCCATCAATCAGCCAAAATCGTGATTTTCTTTTAGCGGGAAGCGTCTTACAATAGAGTCACAAAATCACCCTTTCAATTAATGGAGGAAAAATGGCTACAGTCAAACAAACCCCAGGAACAGGCGAAATCGACCTGAGCATCGTTGAAGATTTAGACGGAATCACAACCATTCGGGGCGGCGGCGAGATGCGCGGTTGGAATGGCATTCGTTATAAGCAAGGGTTGTCGGGCAAAAATGTCGGCTCCACCGACTTGTCAATCAATGTCGCTACCGTGCCGCCTGGCGCAATCGCTTATGCCCATATCCATGATGGCTTTGAAGTGATGTTGTTTATTTTGCAAGGCAAAGTCAAACATAATTACGGCGATGGGCTGTCCAAAACGGTTTACAACGAGGCGGGCGACTTTATCTATATCAAACCAGGCGTGCCGCACGAGGTGTTTAACGTCGGAGATGGAGATTTAATCGCTTTTGTGGCGCGGTCGGCAGCGGACGAGTGGGATAAAATCATCGACTATCCGTCGGAACACCGACCAGCAGAAGAGAAGTAAACGTGTCAGAATCGAAAATCGGCGTCGCCGCCCCAAACTTTACGCTGCCGGCATCTGCGGGCAGCGACAAAATCAGCCTGAGCGATTATGCCGGCAAAAATGTGCTGCTGGCTTTTTACATCCTTGACTTTACCGGAACCTGAACGAACGAACTCAAATCATTGCAAACCAATTTGGCGCGCTTTGAGGAGTTAAATACCCAAGTTTTGGGTATCAGCGTAGACAGCATATATGCTCATCGGGCATTTGCCGAACAACTAGGCGGTTTGGACTTTCCGCTCCTTGCAGATTTTCATCCCAAAGGAGAAGTCGCTAAAAATTATAGGGTATGGAATGGCGAATTTGGCTTCAGCAATCGAGCCATAATCGGCATCGACGCTGCCGGCATATTGCGACACAAAACGATCTTGTCGCCGCCAACTGCCCCAGATATCGATAATTTGCTCGACATGGCAGCCAAGCTGACGAAAGAAAAAGCGTGAACGCGTCGCCCAACCTCATCACCAACCCATGAACTACATCGACACCCATTGCCATCTCGACTTTCATGCCTTTGACGATGATCGGGCAGAGATGATTGAGCGGATGACGGCGGCAGGAGTCACCCGGGCAATTGTGCCGGCGATCTCGCCTGACAATTGGCAAGTTGTGGTCGATCTAGCAAAACAGTTCGACCCCATTTGGGCTGCCGTCGGCGTACACCCCAATAGCGCGGCGCATTGGCAAGATAGCTGGCTCGATTCAATTCGAGAGTTAGCGGAATATTCCAAAGTGGTCGCCATTGGCGAAATTGGATTGGATTATTATTGGGATAAAACGCCAAAAGAGAGGCAAAAACAGGCTTTTTTAACCCAGATGACATTAGCCCACGAGTTAGGATTGCCGGCAATTATCCATAATCGCAACAGCGACGACGATATGATTATGCTTTTGGCGGATTGTCCCCAATCCGGTTCGGATTTCCCCGGTGTGTTGCACTCTTTTTCTGGAGATTGGGAGATGGCTTCCACCGCTCTCGACATGGGCTATTATCTCGGCTTTACGGCTCCAATCACCTACAAAAATGGGGAGAAAATGAGAAGCGTAGCCGGACGAATGCCGGCAGATCGCATATTGTTGGAAACAGACGCCCCATTTTTGCCGCCGCAAAATTTTCGGGGCAAACGGAACGAGCCGTCCTACATCCCGCTCATCGCCCAACGGCTGGCTGCTGTCCGAAATTGCTCTGTAGAGCAAATTGCCTGCCAAACGCGCGCCAATAGCATAAGATTATTTGCCCGATTGAATGACGCTCCAATAACGGAGTAATCCTCCCAAAAGCCTGATTAGATCCGCTGAATATGCCGCTTTACGGCTTGTGGCTTGCCCATGTTCGGCTATAATTCCCCAATGCAAGTTGCTGAATTAGATACCCAAAAGGTGGAGTTCTATTTGTTTGAGTTAATCGAAGCCGAGTTAAGGTTGGTCGAAACGCGAATGCGGCAGATGACCGTCCAGGCGCATCACTCGCTGGTGGAAGCGGTACATCAGGTGTTAGACAGCGGCGGCAAACGGGTGCGTCCCAGCATCACCTTACTGGCTGGGGCAGCTTTGGGAGCGGAAAGATTGAAGTTGATCGATTTAGCTAGCGCGGTGGAGTTATTGCATACCGCCACTTTGGTTCACGACGACATTATCGACGGAGCCTTATTGCGGCGAGGGGAACAAACCCTAAACGCCACTTGGTCGCCAGGGGCTACCATCCTCACCGGAGATTTTATCTTTGCCCGGGCTGCCCAACTGGCAGCCGCCACCCACAATGTGCCGGTAATCTCGCTTTTTGCCGAGACGTTAATGGTGATTTGTAATGGCGAATTGCACCAACTATTCGATGGGCGAGCGGGCGAACGAGAACGGGAAGCGTATTATGCCCGAATCTACGCCAAAACTGGCTCGCTATTTGCGCTGGCAAGCGAAGCGGCGGCTCTGTTGGCGACGACAAATGCCGAAGTGATTGCCGGCATGCGCCGCTTTGGCTCTAAGCTAGGGATGGCATTTCAGGTGGTAGACGACGTTTTAGACTTCGTGGGCAAAGAAAACAGGGTTGGCAAACCATTGGGCAGCGATTTGCGGCATGGATTAGTCACGTTGCCTACTATCTACTTTTTAGAAAACAGCTCTCAAACAACACAGGTGGAAGCAATTTTAAATGGACAGCGCACTAATAAGCAGATGATGAATGAAGTGATCAACGCCATCGGTAAGTCAGACGCCATCGAGTTGGCAATGGGCGAAGCCAAAGCCTTTGCCGATGAAGCGAAAGAGTCGTTATCATTATTGCCGGCATCGTCGCGGCGCGATGCGCTAGCCGATTTAGCCGATTACGTCGTTGGCAGAACCGTTTAACCTAGTTCCCCGCCGCTCACATGAGCCAAACCATCGACCTATCGGTCATCATCGTCAGCTGGAATGTGCGAGAGCTGTTGGCAGCCTGTTTAACTTCTGTCGAATCGGGGCGCGGCGGGTTGCAACTCCAAACCATTGTGGTCGATAGCGGCTCGTCTGACGGAACGCCAGAGATGGTGCGCGAGCAATTCCCACAATTCACGTTGATCGCCAGAACGGATAATGTCGGTTTCCCCAAGGGGAATAATTTAGGCATGGCTGCCGCGAAGGGACGCCATATTTTGCTGCTGAATCCAGACACAATCGTCATTGGCAACGCCTTGCCGACGTTGGTTACCTATCTTGACCAAAATCCAAGCGTGGGCATTGTCGCCCCCCAACTGTTAAACCCAGATGGCTCGTTACAATCTTCCCGCCGCCGCTTCCCCACCCTGGCAACCGGTATGGTCGAAAGCAGTTGGCTAGAACCGTATGTTCCCCAAGCTATTCTGACCAAATATTATTGCCTGGATCAAGCTGACGACAAAACCCAACAAGTAGATTGGGCGACAGGCGCGGCGTTGATGGCGCGCAGCGAGGCGGCGGCGCAAGTGGGCGATATGGACGAAGCATATTTCATGTATTCGGAAGAGTTGGATTGGTGCAAACGGTTCAAAATAGCAGGTTGGCAGATCGTCTATTTGCCGGCAGCTCAAATCACCCATTATGCCGGCAAAAGCAGCGAACAAGCGGTGACCGCCCGTCATATCAACTTTAACCGAGCCAAATTACGCTACTTTCGCAAATACCACGGCAGAGCGGCGGCAGCTATCTTGCGGCTGACGCTGCTGTTAAACTTTTTATGGCAATTGGGGCTAGAACTCGGCAAAGGGGTTGTTGGGCACAAGCGGGAACTGCGATGGCAACGGGTGCGCTCTTATTGGGCAACATTGCGCTCTGGGCTGCGACCCGCAGGCTATTGATCCTGCTCTGAAGGCGTTTCGCCTAATCGCCAAGCCAAAATCGACCCGCTGCCGATGCCGGCAAAAACGCCAACGATTCCCCATAATCCCCATTGCATCGCTGTTTGGTCGATTTGTGCAGCAGAAAATTCGGCGCCATGGGCGTGCAAACCAGTTTTTAACGCCATAAAAAAGAGAGTAGCCGGAACGGAGAGGATGCCCACCATGCCGCCCAGCGCCCCCCAGACAGAAATCCAGCCAAACCAACCAAAAGCGCGTCCCCTTGCCCAGGCTTGCCACAAATTGCCCAGCAACAAGGCAACTGACCAAACGCCCATCAATGTCGCCCGCCAAACCGCCCCTTCCAAACTGATCCACAAAGCGGCATATATTCCCCACAAAATGGCGGCGGCTCTAAAACCAGGCAACTTTGCCGGCATGTGGATCATATGAGCGGGTTCTTGTGGCATGGGAAAATAAGCGATATGAGTTTCATTGTGCTAAACTTCATTTCGTCAACCATCATTTCATTCAGGAGAACTTTTTAATGGCAACCATCACAATTCGTAAAACAGTTGAAGCAGCCGATGGAAACCGGTTAGTCAATGCCCTAGAAGATGCCGGCATCGATATTTTGCACCGGTGTGGCGGCAAAGCCAAATGTACCACTTGCCGCGTAACTTTTAATAGCGGCGAACCAGAAGCGTACAACCGGTATGAAAAGGAAAAGCTGGAAAGCGGCGACAACCTGGGCGCCTTCCGCCTTTCTTGCCAAATTTTGTGTCATGGGGAGATGGATGTCAATGTGTTGATGCGTCTTTCTGAAATGGAAAATATGGACGACGCTGGTCCCCGTGTCGCAGATACAATCGAAGAGTCAATGGCGGACGATTAAAGTCAAACATTAAGGTATTGGATAAACTTTATCTAAATTGCTCGATAAGCTAGCTGCCGGCAATTGAAAGCGCAACGCTGGATCGCCCAGCAAATTAAAAGTATGGATCACATCTTTTAAATTTTCATTGCCCGCTTCAGCCGCTTTAGCCGCTTGCAGCGCCTCGCCCAACGTCTCCGCTTCGCCAGAGAGCAACACAGCGTAAAACATATCGGCGATAGGGCTTTGTTGCGATGTGGTGGTGCGCCCCGATGGCGCCACTGCCGCCACAACGCCTCCATCCTTCGTCCACAACAAAGTCTCCGCCAAGGCGTCGATTTGCGGGTGGTTAAACAAGCCATTGAGACAGGTAAAAGTGGTAAAAATTGGCAATCGATCCCGATTGGCTAGTTGGGCAGCGTCTTCGATTTGAAACACCTTTTCATCCCCCCAAACATCGGGGCTGCCGTGCCCCACATAGTTGATGATTCCCACCCCTTGGTTGATCGCCCCGATGATGGCGTTATGATTGGCTTCTACATCTGGCTCCTGACTCAGATAAACTTTTTGAGCCTCGTACCCAGAGCTTAATAATTCGACCGCCAATAAGTCAGAAACAGCGTCGAAATTTTCTTCATCATCCGACACCAATAACGCTTTGCCCGTCCATTCTGACTGCGATTCCATTTCGTAGGCGATCGTTTTTTGCGCCATCACTTCTAACTGTTCCGCTGTTTGAGCTGGGAAGCGTCCGATAGCTATTGCCGGCGTCAACGACTCTTCATCCAAAATGGTAAACCAAGTATCGCTGGCGGCAAATCCAGCATATTGCGTATCTACCAAATAAGTCGGCGTCAAATCGCTGTTATTTCCTTCGATGTTGCCATACGCATCGTATGAAGCGTCTCCTACCAACAGGAGAAAACGGGGAGCGGGCTGCCAATTTTGAGTGGCGTAAACCAAAAAATCTCGTATCGCGGTTGGGTCTCGTCGTCCAAAGGAAAATTCGTCATAAATTTGGGTGATGGAAAAGGAGGCGACACGCAATCCTTGGCTGGCGCGATGCTTGAGCAGCGGGGTTAACGCTTCGTCAAATTCAGGCGCGTCGCCGACAATGGCGACATAATCTGCCCCTCTGTTGGGGGTTTTGATTGTATCCCATTGGGGGGCAAGAGAGAGTTGGGGCTGAATGGCTTGGTGGGGTTTGAGAACGATATAGCGTTGATTTTGCCCACTGCCGGCAAATGTAATGGCGTCTCGATTATATTCTCCGCCAATTATCATCGTCGGTTTGATGGGTTGCGTGATATTAAAAACCAAGGCGTCTTCCGTTACCTCTTCTACCCGAATTGTCCCGGCGTCAGTCGTGAAAATCGCCGCCCCGTTTCCAGCGTTTAAATTCGCTTCATACAGCAGCGTCACCCAATCTAAAAAGAGATTTTCCACAGCGGCTCCGGTATCTAAAGGGGCATTGATAGTTAACACATTATCTTCTGGCTGGAGAATGCCGGCATCTATACGGGCGACGATCGTCTGTTCCTTAATCCCTTCCCAATAACGATCTGCAATAGAGGCGCCGTTTAGCAGCAACTCAACATGGTGATCGGGATTTGCCGGCGTCTCGTTGTTTGACCAAATCCTCACTGTTAATTCAGCCGGACCGCCTGTAGGCGATACGCTGTCTAGCGGTATTTCGAACTGGGCGGGCGGCACAATTAACCGCCCCATCCACAAATCTTCTCCTCGCGCCAATGGCAAAAAAACCAAATCATCCTCCCATTTTTTGATGGAATAACCCACAGATTGACTGGGGGCAAAACGGGCGCCGCTCTTCACCTCCATCTGCTCCCCTTTTCCGGGAGTCAACCAGTAAACGGGGGGTGGTTGCAATGTATTGACCACGCCGGTGGCATAAAAGTACAGGACAGCGTCCAACCCTTCGCCAACCGTGACAAATGGGATCGGTTTGCCGTCTAAAGTCAAGCGCAAATGTTCGGGGCTAAATGTGTCAAATGGCATTCCCACGCCGCGTACTTGTTGAGCCGTAAGCGCCACGACCCCTTCTTCGGCAACCGTCAGGCGCAACGCTTGTGGCGCTTCGCCCACAGAGATTGGCTCAGTGATATTGGGCGTATCTTCCTCTCCATCTAAGTAAATTATCACAGCCGCGCCGATAAACAGTATGGTTAGGGCTGCTAGTCCGGCATAGATTATGGAACGTGATTGATTCATATCAGCCTGAAATTATTTTTTTCGATTTTGACGCGCCAGCAATGTAAACAAGGTAGTCAACCCTAGGAGGATCGCTCCTACTCCTGCGCCAAATGCGAGCGCCGCCAGCTTGGCGTCAGGTTGGAAACTGGGCTGCGTGTTCTCTTCTGTGCCACTGTTTGGTTGTTCGTTGATTTGCGGCAGATCGCCCAGCGCCGGCAACATCGCCGAATCGGTTAATGCCGCCACTTCGCCCACTATATGGGCAGGCGGCTGTGACGCCGCTCCATCTGTTGGCGATAATGGAGGCAGCGGCGAATTAGTTGGGGAAACAGGAATGCCGGCATCCATGGGAATGGGCGATGGTTGCCCTCCAATCTTAGAAGGCGTTGGTTGTAATGTCGGCAATACAAAAATTTGGGTTGGCGTAGCGGTAAATGTCGGTTGCGGTGCCGGCAGAGTCGGCAATTGCGCTGCAGGAATGGGCGTGGGCAGCGGCGACGCTGTTGCGGCTGGCGTTAAGGAATCGGCAGGGGCGCTGGCGGTTGCCTCGATAAGGGAAGGCGTTCCCGATACCGTCCCGACGGGCGAAACTACAGGGGTTAACGTTGGCGTTTGGGATGGGCTAAAAAATGAGGTGGATGAATCGCTTGTCTGGGGAAGAGGGGTGTTGGTCGGGAGTAATGTCACAGTTGGTTGGGGCGTCGCTGTTGGGGCTGGCGATGGGGTAGCGGCGGTTGGGGTGTCGGTTGCCGGCATCTCCTCCCCGCCTATAACGGAGGCGGAAACTGAGCCATGAAAAGTGACATTGCCCCAGGTATCGATATCTTGCAACCAATAAAAATAAGACACATTCTCCTCTATGGCATCGTCCTCATATTCATAGTGAGAGCCTAATGTTTGTCCCGGATTGTTGGGCGGAATCACTGCTTCAGTAATTTGAAGGGCTTGGCTCAATTCGTTCATTTCGCCCCGCCACACATGAAAGCCGGCATTGTCCAGCTCCTGTCCAGTATCCCAACTTATGACGATTCGATCCGCTTTACTGAGGGCAGAAAATTGCGCGATGCTAACGCTGGCGGAAACTGTAGATATTGACGCCGCCCCAGCCGCTGCCAACGCCAACTTAAAGAAAAATTTGACCCGCTTTCTCAAATTTGCCAGCCCATCAAAATAATCGACCAATTTATGCGCATTGGTAAATTATACAAGTTAATCTCGGCTAGTTGTCTGCTTTTGGCTAACTTCTTACTGGCTTTTCATGGAATCGAGATGAAATAGAGGATGGCACGATTGAGGAGATAGGCAAACCGGCGCATGATACGCAACAACAACTTATTATTGCCGGCAAAAAAGCGGGATATGGGAAATGGCGGCGGCAAATCAATCCCATCGGGATGGGGCAAAGCGAACAACCGATCTTCCAGGCGGGCGGTCGCCGTCAGGTAACGATTAATCTTGTGCCCAATGCCGGCGTTCAAAGCCAACCGCTTTCCATTCCGCTCTCGTCCCATTACCCGCCCTAACAGAGCGGACGCCGGCATTACAGCGTCATACGACAATGATCTATCCCCCTTGGTCACTAATCCCACTCCGTCAGCCGAATTGACAAAGCCCCAAAAACGATGGGTAAGCAAACAGCTTTCTGTTTGCAGCACGATGATATCCCCCGTCTGTAATGATGAACTGGCGGCTGGTTGCACCAGCGCCTTGTCCCCCATCCGAAAAAGGGGCGTCATACTGTCGCTAACCACCGCCAAAGCGGGCGTTTTGCCGGCAGATAACGCTTGTCGCAGCAATTCCGCCACAACGTGGCGCTCGACTTGGACATCTTGAGTAATCGTCAACGCTCCTGCCTATTGAGAGGCGATGGGCAAATAGGAATGGTCTGTAAGTTGCAGCAACCGCAACTTTAAGGCTGGATCGCCCAGAATCATATATGTATCCTGCAAATCTTGGAAATTTGGCGATCCATGTTGGTACAAATTAACCTTGGCGCTCATCACCGCTTCGCCTAATGTTTCAACCCCATCATCATAAATGGCATCATAAAACCCTTCTAGCAAATAATCGTGGCTGGTTTGCACTTGCAAACCGGTGGGGGCGTAGCTGGCAACTGTGCCGCCGCCTGGTTGTTTTAGCATCGCCTCTTCTAAACTGGGCGCATTATCCAATAGGTGGTAAGTGCCGGCAAGACACGTCATAGGCAAACTAATGGGCGTTTTGTCGCCGTTCTGCATGAGCGGGACATTTGTCACATGCCAAATGCCGCCATCTTCGCCATATTGGGTGACGCTGCTATGCCCGACATAGCTCATAAAAATATCCCCCTGCCGATCAAATTGATCGATAAACCGAGCGGTTACCTCCAACACGCTGGGAGCGTAATAGGATTCATATGTTTCGTAGTTGGGGCGCGGATAACAATTTGGCGGCGCATAGTAAAATCGATGCAGCAGTTGCCGATCCGCCGGAAAATGTTCGGCTAAAAACTCATCAACATGATAGAAAAAATCGGCAGCGGGGTCAGGCGAGCAATCTCCGCCGTAGGGAGACTCCTCAAATCCATTATCGACCAAAAAAATATGATTCGCCCGCCATCCCTCAATGGGATTATTTTCGAAATTGATGATTTTATCCACCATGAGGCTCATTTCAGCAGCGGTCGTTGCCGGCAATCGACCCAAGAACATATCCGCTAAATCATCCCCTCCAAAACTCAACGGTTCAGGCAAATTGACATATTGATTATCTGACGCCGCTTCGCCGATATTGCTGTCTATGCCAGAGCGCAAATAAACTGGAACCAAATTGCCCGACGCCCCATTTAACCCCATCACATTTCGATGATCATATGTCCCCTCCCCCGCCAACAACACATATTGGGGAGCAGGCGCCTGCCAATTAGAATAAGCGTATGCCAGAAAATCGCGGATGGCGTTCGTTTGGTATCGTCCGTCATTAAATTGGTCAAATATATCGCTAACATATATTTTGCGAACGGTATATTCTGCCGATCTGTGGGCGATTAACGGGGCAAGCGCCGCATCAAAATAAGGATCGGTGATAATGATGTAATCTGCCTGCTGATTTGGATTTCGCAAATCATCAAAAACTATTTGCTCCACCGAATCGGGATGGCGCTGCCCGGCAGAGGAAGCTAAAGCGTAACTCGTTTCGCCGCTGGTGTTGCGGTTGAATTGAACAGTTCCATTGTTAGCGGAGCTAAGCGCCACGATTGGGCGCTGGGGGTTTGTAATATCGAGCAATAGCGCTTCGCCCGTAAAACCGGTAATGTGAAATTGCCAATTGCCGGCAGCGCTCTGGGTAAAGGCGATCCTCTCATTCACTGCCGTATGCGCCCGCCGATAAGCGATTTTTACCCAATCCAACAGCAACAGATGGTCTGACCCATTACTTGCCGTCAGGGCTTCAATCCGTAAGGTATTGTTTGCCCCATCATTCAAAATGGCATTGTTGAAGGCAGCGGAAAAGAGTCGTCCGCTATCTCGCCCGGAGCCTTCAAACGAATCGACGCCTATCAAATACCCATTGATCAGCAATTGATATTTATGTGATTCATCTTTCAAAAACCCCCATAGTTGCGCCTCCACCTGCGCCATGCCGGCAGCCGACCGATTCTCGACCGCAAATTGGGTTTCAATGTAAGATTGGGCGCCAGATATCAGCCCAGAGCTATCCATGGGCGTACCCCAATACCAATGGTCATTTATATCCGCAGTTGGAAATAGGCTGTAATATTTTCCATCCTGTTCCAGGCGTATCGTCTGAAGGTAATCAGTTGGGGTTGGAGCGCTGACGGGGTCGGCATTTTCTTGGCTCATTCGCAATCCGGCTCCTCCCCCATATTTCAAAATATAAACATTGGTCTCCGTCTCTTGCGTTTTAATCTCTTCTCCATAAAAAAGAACGGCATCCCCCCCTTCAAAAACGTTGTCTGAATCCTGGTCTTTCACCAAAATTGCGATCTCATCCCCCTGATAGCAAAGTTTAAGGGTGGAAGCATCGACAGCTGCCGGCAATCCGGCCTGGGTTAACTCTGTGTACGTTAACTCGTAAATGCCGCTTTGCCGCAATGAAACGCGAAAACTTTTATCGTCTATCAGACAATTCGAACTGTCCAATCCCGCCGATGGGGCGCTGCGAGGCTGCCGCCATAGTCGAGCCTGGGCATAATTTAAGATATTCCGTTGTAACATCGCCTCAAATTGTGGGCTTTCCAAGCGGGGTTGGTCCAAAGGCGGCTCGCCATCAGGATAAGTGAAATCAATGCGAAAAATAATCTGTTCGTGGATGAGAAGGCGACGGTCAGCGGCTCGCCATTGCGCGGGAGTCACCACAATCTGTACCACCCGTTGGTCGCGCAGCCAAGAGACGTCGCCCAGAGATGCCGGCATCTCTGGGTACCAGGAATCTGATTGGTAAGCTTCGCCATTTTGAGGATAAATCAGATCGAAATTTGGCGTTGTCTGCAAACTGAAATCGGCATAATCTACCAACTGCACCTGTTTGCTGGGAGCAATACGAATATCTTCAATTTGCTCCGTTTTGCCTCCTTCAATCGTTAATGCCGGCATCCCCCCAGGCGGTAACGCCACAAAAATTCCGTCTCGCAATAACTCAGGATACCCAGGCGCATTCATGCGTCCAATACCAGGCATGCTGATTTGATCATACGTTTGGTCGCCAATTTGAATTAAATTTCGCTGATACGGCGGCGTATTCACCAACACTCGAACGAAATCCATACCGCTATCGAGCACATAATTCCCCGGCTGATCTGAATGCAATTCCGCTCCTGCGTTAAGAGAGCTTATCGCCGAATTTGAGAACGTCTTTGCGGAAAAAAGCAATAAGACGCTAATGAATATGCTCTTTTTTAGCCATGATATTGGAACCAAACCAATCCTCCACCAAATCAAAAAGGGCTAGAATAACGTATCCGTTTCCCTAGCCCTTATGCCTAAAGGGGTCACCCTCCTATCATTGCGTTTTACATGTGATGAAAATCTCTTAACCGATTATTTCATCGCAAAGCGTTTAAACGCATGCAGGAAATATGCAATTATTGGTAGACGGATTGCGCATTTTTGAAGTCGCCTTGAAACAATCCGTCTAGCTAAAACAAATTTGCCCAAACTATCTTTCACATCAATTCGAGCTGAAAGACAATCAATTGAAGTTGATAGTTTTTAGCTATTTGTTTGCGTACAAAGATCTTGATTGCCCGTTTTGCCATTGACTGGATCGGCTTCGGAACAGGCGCCGGCTATCGTTTCCATAATTTGGCTATGGATAACTGCCGGTTTTTCATACGCTTTCTTTTTGTCGGGAAGCGCTTGCTTTTCCACCAATATTCTCTCCATTTAATTTTGGTTTGATATGCATATTATACGCCTGACGCCGCAATCGCGCCTCTCGAAAGGCGATAGAAGAACAACCCAGCATATCGCCGTCTTCCGAAGCGGCAACGCCATGACACCGAACGCAAAATTGCCTCAGTTCACAACTGGCGCAAACGGGCAGTTTTTTCAGCGTGAGATCGCTCGTTTCTTGCCATACTGGGGAATCATACCAAATATTTTTTAACGATTCTACCCTGATGTTGCCGGCATTCGCCCGCGCGCCAACACAGGTGGTAACTCCGCCATATGGGTCAATTGTCAAACTATTTCTACCGATGCCGCAAAAGCGAAACTCCTCTTTTTGATCTACCAATTGATAACTTTCCGGCGTAATTCGTTCCGCTAAAAATCGCAGCAGTTGGTCGTCTGATGGTCGATGGCGCAGCGGCGAAAGATCTCCCGTATGCTTTGGAATAATAGTCAAATCATAAGAAAAAGTGATGCCGAGTTCGTCTGCCAACCCCCGCAGAGCCGGAATTTGCTCTATATTTTCTCTCATAATCGGCGTTTTTATCATGCACCGCACTTGTCGAGCTAATAGCAGATGAATCGCCCGCATTGTCAACTCAAATGAGCCAGGGATTTTGGTGATGGCATCATGAATGGCTGCATCTGGGCTATATAAACTCAGTTCAACAACCAGCGGCTTTACGGCGGCAACTTGATCCGCTAGTTTGGCGTTGATTAAAATGCCATTGGTAAAAAACCGCAAGGCAAACCCCTTGTGGCGGGCATAGTTAGCGATGTCGATAATATCTTTCCGTAAAAAGATTTCGCCGCCAGAAAAAGTAATGGTCAACCCGCCCAATTCCGCCAATTGGTCGATGACCTTTTTCGCTTCTTTGGTCGTTAACTCGCCAGGGGCAGGCGATCCGGGCGAAAGGATATCCAAGTAACAATGGGTACAGCGCTCGTTGCAACGGTAAGTCAGCTCCCATTGAACGGAAAGCAAGCGATGCCGCTCCCTTGTTTTTTGCACTATCCGCTGGTACGGGTTTAAGGCGATAGAGCCATCAGATTCTCGGTATTGGTCGCTCATTGCCTAAGTTTGGTTGCGATTTTTAAGATCGTTTTCTAAAACGAAAATGTTGCGAGCTGCCATCTCATCTACAAATTGTTTGGCGTCAGCTAACGCTTGCTGGCGGCTAACGTTGAACTGTTCAGCGATCTTGTGGCTAATTTGCCCCAATGTATGGCTGCCATCGGCATATTCGTAGATAAGAGAGCCAACGGAATTGAGCACATGAATTTCGCTGGCGTCAGCCAACATCAGCACCGCTTCGCCGTCAATTACCCTGCCGGCGGTTTGAGGGTGCAATTTTGGAATAATTTTGGAAATAGTCATCTATCGTTTGCCAAAATGATGGATCCTGTTTGAAACGGAGTTGCGCTACAGGCGTATTATCGAGGATCATACCGCAAATATCCATCATATGCCCGAAAGCGGCGGGTTGATCGTTAATAAATGGGACAGAAGCGGCTAACTCTGCCGTGGCGATAGCTCGGGGCAACGTTTTTGCCTGATTGTGGTTGGCTTGATTGAGTCGGAAAATCCCCTTCAATAACGCTGATTGGTTGGCTCGCGGGACGTCACCGTAGACGCCTCGAAAAGGAACGCCATACAAATGGCACCCGGCATCCACAACCCGAATGATGACCAAATCATCGCTCAAAATCTGGGCGATTTGTTCAGAAAGGCGCGTGGTCGTCGTTTTGCCCGCGCCGCTATGCCCGAAAAACGCATACCCAAGTTGGTCGTCATGTCGGATCATGCCGGCAGCGTGTAACAACAATGCCTTATTCTCTACACAAAGCCAGGCGTAAACCACCCGCAAAAAATTTTCGATCTCCCCTTTTGGGTTGAGCCTCAACCAGCCCTGACCAGCCGCCAAATCAAACTCTCCCGCCTCAAAATAGGATTGGTAGGTTACAACGCTGCCTGTTAACGCTGTGTCGATTACCCATTCGCCTGGTTGGGGCAAGACAAAGATCGTATCCGGCGCACTTTGAATAGTAATGGTCAATTTCGGAACGGCAGGCGCAACTAAAAATTGTTGGTATCTCTCTTGTAATCGTTTTGCCAGCGCCTGATTATCCGTTTGCATACAAACGATTAAACCTGCAATTTCGATAAAAATTTGGCGATTCAACTTATTTTGTTTCATCTTGTGGTTGTTGGGTCGCTGGATATCGTAAAAGGTAAGTACGCCGGCATCATGGGTAATTCAGCCTCAATTTAGCCCGCAATGGAATCGGGTCTGTCCGCTCTGACGTGCCCAGACGATACAACAGCTCAAGCTGATAATAATAGGTCTCAAACCAGTTCACATCGTCATCTGCATAGACAAATTCTCCCCCAATCAGCGGGTCGGCAGAAGGGGGAATGAGGGCTGGGTTGATGCGGGCATATTCTCCATCTTCGCTTTCCGCCCGGTACAAATTAAACCCAGTAATGTCTAACTCATTTTCCATCTCCCATGTCACAAAAATTTTGGGGTTTAACGCCCCCCGAATTAAAAGAATAAGGGATAGTAGAACGATCCCCCCAAAAAATATGTCGCTTTTTCGCCTGGCAACAGAATTGGCGGTTAATCGCCCCATTCTAGCTCTTCCTCGCCGATAAACACGGTGTCGCCCGCTTCAATGCCGGCATCCTGCAAAGCTTGGCTAACCCCTAACTCCTCCAAAATTCGTTGGAAGCGGTTGACCGTGGTGTCGAACTCCCAATATGTCATCGCCGCAATCCGCTCGATCCCCTTGCCAGAAACCCGCCATCCCTCATTTTCTCGTTTTACTTCAAAGGCGTCCTCATTCCCCGCCACGCCGATTACCGGCAATTCATCCGATTGGATTTCCAACGGTATGGGGGGCATATCCTGCAACATCTGATATGCCTTCAACAACATATGCCGCACATTGTGCCCAGTTACCGCCGAAATAGGAATAAATGGGATGCCGCGTTCGACCAAATACTCTTCTACCAACGGTTCCCAGGCGACTGCGTCGGGTAAATCCATCTTGTTCAACACCACCAGTTGGGGTTTGCGCTCTAAATCCGCCTGATAAGCCGCCAATTCATTGTTGATCATCTCCCAATCTTCAATTGGGTTGACCGCGCTGCCATCGAGCAAATGAATCAATAATTGCGTTCGTTCTAAATGGCGCAAAAAATCATGCCCCAGCCCCACACCATCAGACGCCCCTTCAATTAAGCCTGGTATATCAGCGATAACAATGGAACGGTAATCATCAATTTGAGCGACGCCTAAATTGGGCGTGAGGGTGGTAAAAGGGTAACTGGCAATTTTAGGTTTAGCGGCGCTCACTACAGACAACAAGGTGGATTTGCCGGCATTTGGCGCGCCCAGCAACCCCACATCTGCAATCAATTTCAACTCCAAATGGAGCCACATTTCTGCCCCAGGTTCGCCCCGTTCGGCAATGCGCGGAGCTTGGTTGGCGCTGCTGACAAAATGGGTATTGCCTCGCCCGCCTCTGCCACCGCTGACCAACACGATTTCCTGGTCAGGGCGCAGCATTTCCGCCAAAAGTTCGCCGCTTTCAGCATCTTTGATCAACGTTCCGGGCGGCGCTTCTAGCCGCAACGTTTCGCCGCTGGCGCCAGACCGCCTATTTTTGCCGCCATGTTTGGCGTTGCCGGCACGAAAATGGGATTTGCGGTGAAAATAAACCAAACTATTGAGCCGTTCATTAACGACAAAAATGATGTCTCCGCCATGTCCGCCGTCCCCGCCATCTGGTCCTCCCAAGGGTACATATTTTTCCCGACGAAAGCCGATCATGCCATCGCCGCCATCGCCGCTGCGTACAAAGATCTTCGCTTCGTCGTAAAACATAATCGATTGCCAATTACCCCAGCAGCTCTTTCAACTTCTCCAACCGAGGGTCGATTTTCTCATTGATGCAGTGGCACGCCTCTTCATTTCGATTGACGCCGCATTCCGGGCAAATGCCAGCACAATCATCGCGGCACAATGGTTTGATAGGCAGCGCCAATAAACTCATCTCCCGCGCCAACGGGGTCATATCGAGCGCTCCGTCATCTCCAATCTCATACCCTCCTTCCGGCGCTGTTCCTTGGAAATGAAAAAGTTCGTTTAATTCGACTACTATCGGAGTTAAGGCGTCATCAAGGCAGCGGGCGCAAATGATGGGGAAAAAAGTGTGCAATTTGCCCTCGATATAAATCCCTTCGGAGGTGCGAGTGGCTTCAAATACGCCCGTCATCGGCTGCAAGCGCAGTTCATCGTCGAAAATAACTTCGGGATAATCCAGGGCAATTTCTCGGCTGTCACCTAGCCCGGCTCCCAGCAAATAGCCAAAATTGAAATGTAAATATCGTTTTGATTCGCCGCTCACGACGTCCTCTCCCTACTTCATTGTTTATTTTAACAGGGCGCCCCTGCCAATTGCCGGCAACTGCGCCAGCTAACCAATGAATCATAACGCAACCTGCAACGATGACAACTTATTTCGAAACGTTTTAACGTCATCATCGCCGCTTTTCCAACAGCGCCCCAACTGATAGCAACAAAATGCCCGCCAAAAACAGATACCTAAGATTAATCGTTGATAGGCGAGGGATGGGCTCGATTGGCTGGGGCAGCGCCGTAGGCGTAGTCATAGCCGTTGGCGTACTTGTGGATGTGATTTGTGTTGGGGATGGGTTTGGCGTAGGCGTTTGGCTTTTCGTCACTGCCGGCATTGGCGTGGACGTGGGGTTAGCTATGGCGGTGGGGGGTTTAGCCGTTGCAGATGCCGGTATTCTCGTTTCCGTGGGCAACGCTGTTTGTGTGATGGTCGGAGTTGGCGTAACCGGTCTGGGCAGCTGCAAAATCTGCCCCACAAACAAAGCGTTGGCGTCACTGATTCCATTATAGGCGGCTAACTCGTCAACAGACAACCCAAAAGCAAATGCGATGCTAGACAATGAATCTCCCGCCTGAACCCTATAAGATGCCGGCAATTCGGTGGCGGTTGGGCTGGGCGTCGATGTGGCGGTGGGGGTTGCAGTTGGTGGCGTTACCGACGGATGCAGCGTCTCGGTGGGAGATGGCGGCGGCGGAAGCGTTGGCGGGTAAAGTGCGTCGTCTGGGCAAAAGACGCCAAAATCGATGCCCCGCACCGCTTGATCTGGCTCTAAATAGACAGCGTGATTGATCTCGGTCGTTATTTGACACCCAGCCGGCGCTTGTATCCAAACGCGGTGGGGAGCGCTTTCTAAATTAGGCAGGAAGTAAGCGCCATTATTGGCTGTTCGGATGGTAAATTGCTCAACCGGGGCGGCAATCGTCACCAGCACATTTGCCAACCCCTCTTCGCCGCTATCTCGATGCCCATTGTTGTTGAGATCAGCGTATACTGACCCGCCGATATTGCCGGCAGCGGCAACCAACTTCGGTTCAACCGCTAAAATTAAGAGGAGAAGAACAGAAATCAACCAATGGCGCCCTCTTTTTGAAGCAGCCAATCCCGCGCCCCCCAATCTAGCCACCCGCTTACCCAAACTCCTGTTTACGATGCCGCATCCGAATCGATTGCACCACCCCAATGGTCAAATACCAAGTCAACAGCGAGCTACCCCCATAGCTGACAAATGGCAATGTCAACCCCGTTACGGGCAACAGGCGCAAATTCATGCCCACGCTCACCACGGTTTGAAAAAACAAAGTGCCGGCAATGCCAGCGCATGCCAGCTTGCCTACCGGATCAGGCGTTAGAGATACCACGTCCAAAATGCGCCACAATATAAACAGCATCATTCCCAGAATAAACAACGCCCCAAACACGAAGCCCAGCTCTTCCACCGCCATGGCAAAAATAAAATCAGTCGGCTGCACCCGCAAAAAGCCCAATTGGCTTTGCGTTCCTTCAAAATACCCTTTGCCAAACCAATTCCCAGTGACAATAGCAATCAACGCCTGATCGACATTAAACGCCTCGTCTGGAAACTCTTCAGGGGTAAGAAAAGAGGTTAGGCGGACTTGCTGGTACGATTGCAATTTTGGATAAAGAATAATCGTCGCTCCACCGCCCAACCCAATCAACAGCAAAAAGTGAGAGATGGGCAAACCAGCGATCCAAATCATGACAAACCACATCACCATATACAAAATCGCCATCCCTAAATCGGGCTGTAAAAATATCAATCCGCCGGGAATTCCAATGTAAACCAGGGCGGCGGCTGTGTTCGATAATTTGTTGATCTGGTCGCGTCTGTCGCTTAGAAATTTGGCATAGGTGATGATCAGCGTAAAACGACCCAATTCGGATGGCTGCAACTGAAACAGACCCAGATCAAACCATCTACGGGCGGCATTGTTAAAAACGCCCAGGGCAAATAAGGCTATCAATGAGACCAGCATCAGACCATAAAACAGCCAATGCCCAGCAGCGATAAGCCGGTAATCGATGGAGGCGATTATTAACATACCTAAAATGCCGGCGCTCATCCAAATGATTTGCAACTGGGGAAAATTGGCTTGAAGAGGGGCTCCCGTTACGGCAGATCGGATCATCAATATGCCATAACTTGTCAGCAATAAAACAGCGGCAACCAGCCAAATATCAAAATGCCGCCATATCGAACTGGGTCTTTGCATATTAAGTTTAAATCGGCGAAAGTGCGTCGCCTAATTTTTCGTCATTTGCAGCGGCGCTTCCACCACTAATCTATTTTCATTGAGGGATTTAGATAGATTGACTTCTACGCCTTCCGGATCAATAGCCAAATGTTTGACGATGACAGCGATAATATCATCCTTGATCAGTTCGATCAAACCAGGCGAGATGTCGTCTCTATCATGGGTCAACACCATCTTTTGGCGGGCTTGTGGTCGCCCAACGCCACCACGCTGCCGGCATTTTCTACAGTTCTGCCGCCTCGAATCGTCTTTTTTAAAATAAATGGCGGCGGTTCGTCGGCAGATGGCTTGACAACCGCCAGAGAAGTTGCCGGCATATCGATGCGTAAACAGTGCGGGTAATTGCAACAAAACTTATGTGGCGAGCATACAACGACACAAATAGATTGCCAAATCCCAGCGCAATTGCGAGACGCCGATTCTTATTCCTTTTTCTCGTTGCCAAACATCGTTCGATTGGCGTACAATTTGCCCAGATACAACCAGCGGTTTTGGAAAATCGATAGCGTTCAACAACCAAAAATCCTATCATTCCGCCGCCATCCCAACATTATTTGCGAGGAATCATGCCCACACAAACCGCCACGCCCATCACCGAACCCATTCATACCCGCGCCCCCTATTGGCACGACGTGTCCGACTCAGATTGGATGAATTGGCGGTGGCAGCTCAAAAACCGGCTCAACAGCGTCGAGGAAATTGGGGCGGTGCTCAATCTCACCGAATCGGAGAAAAAAGCGTTGAGCGCAGATGGGCTTTTTCGAGTCGATATCACCCCCTACTTTGCCAGCCTCATCGACCCCGACGATCCCGATTGCCCAGTACGGAAACAGGTCATTCCCACCGACAGAGAGATGGTTCCCTTTCACTCTATGATGGAAGATTCGCTGGCGGAAGACAAGCATTCGCCGGTGCCGGGATTGGTGCACCGCTACCCCGATCGGGTATTGATGTTGGTAACGACACAATGCGCCAGTTATTGTCGCTATTGTACCCGCAGCCGAATCGTTGGCGACCCTGCCCAAACCTTTAGCAAAGCTGAGTTTGACGCCCAGATCAAATATATCGAAAATACCCCCCAAATTCGGGACGTGCTGCTTTCGGGCGGCGATCCGATGATTTTGCCGCCAAAAGTGACAGAGTTGATTTTGTCGCGGCTGCGGGCTATCCCCCATCTGGAAATCATTCGCTTTGGCTCTCGGGTTCCCGTCTTTTTGCCCATGCGCGTCACCGATGAATTTTGCCAAATGATCGCCAAATATCATCCATTTTGGATGAATATTCATGTCAACCATCCCAAAGAGATTACGCCAGAGTTAGCGGCTGCCTGCGCCCGATTATCCAGGGCTGGCGTCCCTTTGGGCAATCAGAGCGTGCTGCTTGCCGGCATCAACGATTCCGTCAATATCCAGCGCAAATTAGCCCACGAATTGGTCAAAATTCGGGTGCGCCCTTACTACCTTTATCAATGTGATTTGGTTGAAGGCTCCGGCCATTTACGCACCACCGTATCAAAAGGGATTGAAATTATCGAAGGGCTGCGTGGACACACCTCCGGTTATGCCGTACCCACCTACGTCGTCGACGCCCCTGGCGGCGGCGGCAAAATTCCGATGCAGCCCAACTATTTGCTGGCGCAAGCCCCCGGCAAAGTGGTGGTGCGCAACTTTGAAGGATTTATCACCACCTATGCCGAACCGTTGGACTACGATCCGCACGCCATTGACGCACAAGACGCTTTAATCGAGCCCCGCCATGAACCTGGGCAAGAGGGGATTCATGGCTTGCTGCAAGGGCAGCAGATGAGCATTGCCCCCAAAGGGTTTGAGCAAACCCACGCTCGCGGCGGAGCGGAACATCGGCTGCGCAGCGGCGAACTAGGCAAAAAATGGCAGCCGCTGGGAGTGGGAGCGTTGGACGCGGATGTAGCTCAACTTGGCGAAGGGGAAGCGAATAACGGAGAATCGGAAGGTTAAGGAGGCGGCGATGCATCCATTGGTAAAACAACTGTATTTTGCCCGTTCAGAATTTCAACGCTGTCTTGCCGGCATCTCGCCGGAAGATGCCCAAAGGCGGCTGATGCCCAATAATAGCGTTAGCTGGATAGTGGGTCATTTAGCCAACCAGGAACACGCATATTGGGTGTTGTGGGGACAAGCCGAAAATATCGCGCCGGGGCTAAATGATTTGGTCGGTTACGGCAAACCAGCCACTACCCCGCCGATAGACGAGATGTGGGCGATGTGGGAAAAAATCGCCAAAAAAGCGGACGATTATCTGGGAGCGTTGACCGCCTCTTCCATGCAGGAGCATTTGGCGCCTCGGGGCAAACCGCTGAGCGAAAGCGTCGGCACCCTGTTGTTGCGAAACATCTACCATTATTGGTTCCATACGGGCGAAGCGCACGCCATTCGGCAACAGATGGGGCATCAAAAGCTGCCCGATTTTGTGGGTCGCATGGCTGAATATCCTTACATGCCAGAATAGAACGCCTCTCTAGCTTATGCATTTGTTACTCATTTCGCCTTATCATGGCGGCAGCCACCAAGCATGGGGAGAAGGGTATCGACAGTTCAGTGAACATGAGGTTCAAATATTGAGTTTGCCAGCCCGCTTTTGGAAGTGGCGGATGCACGGCGGAGCGATAACGCTGGCTCGACGATTTTTGGAAAGCGATTGGCAGCCTGAGGGGATTATTGCCACCGATATGCTCGATTTGACCACATTTTTGGCGTTAACTCGGCACAGAACAGCGGGCGTCCCGTCGATTTTGTACATGCACGAGAATCAATTGACCTATCCATTGCCGGCAAATCCCAGCGAGGGGGCGATGCGCCGCCAGAAAGGGGAGCGGGATTTGCATTACCCTTTTATCAATTTGGCTTCGATGGCGGCAGCGGACGAGATTTGGTTTAACTCCGCGTACCATCAGGCAGATTGGTTTGCCGCCCTGCCTAATTTTTTGAAGCATTATCCAGAACAGAACGAATTGGAGTTAGTCGATGAGTTAGCCGCCAAATGCCGGGTGGCGGCGGTGGGGGTCGATTTGAGCCGACTTGACCCGCCGATAGTCTCAGATTTGGAGCAGCCGCCCTTGATTTTATGGAATCAACGATGGGAATACGACAAAAACCCAGCGGCGTTTTTCGAGTCATTGTTTCATCTACAAGATGCCGGCATCCCCTTTCGGTTGGCGTTGTGCGGGCAAAATTTCCGAGTTAATCCGGCTGAATTTGATGTCGGAATCAAACGGCTAGAATCAGCCATCGTCCACGTCGGTTTTGCCTCGCCCGACCAGTATCGGACGTTGTTGTGGGAAGCTGAATTTGTGGTTTCTACCGCCGCTCATGAATTTTTTGGCATTGGCGTTGTCGAAGCGCTTTATTGCCGGGCTTTTCCGTTGCTGCCAAATCGATTAAGCTACCCTGACCTATTGCCGGCAGCGGTTCACACTCAATGCCTATACGAAACATGCGATAATTTAACCGACAAGTTGCGTTGGGCAATGGCAAATAGAGACCAATGCCGCCAAATTGCCGGCAAACTAGCCGCCCATTGTACAGTTTACGATTGGCAAAATGTAGCGCCTAGCTACGATCGTTGGGCGGCAAACCTGGCTTTCAAAGCCCCAACCGCCAAATCCGAGAGGCTGCCAGCCGATCTTTAGTCAAAAAATATAATTATGTCCACACAAATCATCATTTACACCGACGGCGGAGCTGACCCAAATCCGGGATATGGCGGCTGGGCAGCGCTGCTGATCTATGGCAGCCGCGAAAAAATCTTAACCGGCAACGCCCCTGACACCACCAACAATCGGATGGAATTAACCGCCGCCTGCGAAGCGTTGCGCGCCCTGAAACGTCCCTGTCAAGTTACGCTTTATACCGATTCCAACTATGTTAAAAAAGGGATTTCAGAATGGATAGAGAAATGGTCGGCGAATGGTTGGAAATCAAAAGGGAAACCGATCCAAAATGTGGATTTATGGCAGCGGTTGGCGGCGCAAACGGAACGGCATCAGGTGGATTGGCAATGGGTGCGTGGACATGCCGGCAATTTATACAATGAACGCGTCGATAAGTTAGCCCGCCAAGCTCGGCTAGCCATCACCCCGGTTCAAATCGACGACCCAAACATGCCCAAACTCTTTTTGCGGGGCACATGCAAAGGCAACCCCGGACCCGGCAGTTGGGGCATCGTTGCCGAGCAAGCTGGAGAAACGCGCCAACTTAGCGGCTCAGTGCCGGCAACAACCAACAATCGCATGGAACTATTGGCGGCGATTGAAGCTCTCAAATTAGTCGATGCCGGCATTCCGGTTCAACTGATCACCACCTCCGATTATCTATTTCAGGGGGCAACCAAATGGATCATCGGCTGGCGCAGACGCAATTGGCAAAAACGAGACGGTAAACCGGTTGCCAACGCCGATTTGTGGCAAATTTTAGACGCCGAAATGGGGCGCCGCCGACTAATTTGGATTAACGCCAAAGGAGAGCAGAGCGATAAATTCCGTCAAGGATTGGATGAAGCGGGCAAATTGGCTAAAAACGCCCAGGAAATCGTTTAAGATGCCGCCTTTTCTAAGCCGCCTTTCTATGTTTCTATGGCGCCTTTCTATGGCGCCTCTTCTTCGTCGAGTTCTTCACTCTCTAAATTGCGGATATAGCGGCAAGTGGCATGCAAAAAGCCAAAATCGCCCACTGCCGGCATCAAATCCATCACATCTACCACGGTAAAGAGCCGCCCGCCAAAGATAATCTCTTCCCCTTCATAAGGGCGATGGTCAGAGCTCAAAATTGCTCCAGGATGTTCGCCCCCCTCTACTACATAACTCACCTTATAATATTTCGGTTGTTTATCCATGCGCCATTATAACTCCATCAAATTTCGATGCCGCAGTTTAAACGCAACATCGGAGGCGATGTTGCGCATGACAATAAAACCAATCCTGCTATTTTCTTGACATAATTTATTAAAGTTATCCCGACCAAGCGCGAAATAGTGGCAGCCTTGCTCCGCCGCCCGCGCCGAAGCGGAGCGATAACCGGAATCGATAAGCGCCATTTCTCCGACAACCTGTCCTTCACCCAACAGCACCAACGTGCGTTGGTCGGTCAACCCCTCAATAAACACCTCTACCCCCCCTTCGGCGATGATATACATCTCATCGCCCATGGTGTTTTGCTGAATTAGCAACTCCCCTTTGCCGGCAACCCGATCTTGGCATACCGCTTCAATCTGCTCCAACTCTTTTTCATTTAATCCGGCAAACAAAGTCACCTTTCCTAACAATGGATTTGGCATAAATTCCTCATCATCTAAATTGAGCGTACTTTTCAAGGTTAAGCATAACGCTTCCAGAGAAAAGTGCAACTGATTTGCGTGAAAGTAAAGGAATTTTATTTCGGCGACGCCACTGTAAAATCAAGAAACCTCGTTTTTTTATTGTTCGCCAATTCATTTGGAGCTTATGGTATCCTAAAATTAAGCTGCGTCTAAATGAGCGCCCCTAAATTGCCACCAAAAAATTACCGTTTGCCGCGCTTTTTGATATACTTCTCACTCGACTTTTGGCTGACAACTGGTGGGGCGCGGTCGCAGTCGAAATCAGCGGCGCGTTAAAAAACTCTCGTCGCCTAACCAATCGATATAGGAGCGCTTTGTATGGCAACTGTTCAAGACATTTCCAATAAAATCATCGACAACGTCGAGCAAGTCATTATCGGCAAGCGAGACGCCATTCAGACCACAGTGTTAGGGTTGCTTAGCCAAGGACACATTCTCATCGAAGACGTTCCCGGCGTTGGCAAAACAGTCTTGGCAAAAGCGATTTCTCGTTCAATTGGTTGCAAATTTCGCCGCATCCAATTTACTCCCGATATGTTGCCCACCGATGTCACCGGCGTTTCTGTATTCAATCAAAAAACGCGCGAATTCGAATTCCGTCCCGGACCGATTCATGCCCAAATTGTATTATCCGACGAGATCAATCGCGCCACCCCCAAAACACAATCCGCTTTGCTAGAAGCAATGGAAGAGCGGCAGGTAACGGTAGATGGCGTAACCTACCCGCTCGAACCCCCATTTATGGTGTTAGCGACGCAAAACCCCATCGAATATGAAGGCACCTTTCCTCTGCCTGAAGCCCAACTCGACAGATTTATGTTGCGGATCAAATTAGGATACCCCAACAAAGCAGAGGAAATCGAGATTTTAAACCGGCAACAAAAACAGCATCCGCTGGAAACCATCGAGCAGGTAGTGTCGGTAGAAGAGTTACGAGGAGCCCAAGTAGATATTAAATCAATATTTTTGGACGAGAAAGTCAAAGATTATATTGTAGAAATCGTCCGTCAAACGAGGGAGCATCCTGATGTATATCTAGGGTCGAGTTCGCGTGGAGCGCTGGCGCTTTTCCGGCTGACCCAGGCGCGGGCAGCGGTGTTAGGACGGGATTTTGTCTTGCCAGACGATGTGAAAGCGTTGGCTGAACCGGCTCTTGCTCACCGCATCATCGTTGGTCCTGCCGCCCGCATAAAAGATATCGAACAGTCTGAATTAGTCACCGATATTTTGAGCAAAATAGCTGTGCCTGGCGTCCAACCAGCCTAATAAAGTCAAGCGGTCGCAACACAATGCTAAAAAGGCGCAATGTCGTTTTTTTGTTGGCGATAATCTCCCTGGTCGGGGGTCTATACACGGGGCGGGCGCTGCTCTTTAATTTGGCTTATTTGCTCTCATTTTTGCTGATCCTTTCCTTTGGCTGGGCTTGGGCAAATATCAATCGGGTTCATTTGTCAAGAGTGACCCGCTCCAAACGGACTCAGGTGGGACAACCATTGGAAGAGCGATTTGCCATACGCAACACCAGTCGAATACCAAAGTTGTGGGTCGAGATGCGCGATTTTTCGGAATTGCCGGCACATTACGCCAGCCGCGTTTTAAACAGTTTGCGCGGCAAAGAGCAATTCACCTGGCGAGTACAAACGTTGTGTCAATACAGAGGACGCTATCAACTGGGTCCCATCCGTCTTTCCAGCAGCGATCCCTTTGGCTTTTTTCCCATGGAAAGAGAAATACCTGCCACCAGCCCTATGCTCGTCTTTCCCCGAACGGTAGAGTTGCAAAATTTCGCCCTGCCCATCGGAGCGTTGCCCGGCGGTGACGCTTTGCGGCGTCGCACCCATTACGTTACCACCAACGCTGCTGGGGTACGGGATTATGCTCCAGGCGACAGCTATAGCCGCATCCATTGGAAAAGCTCCGCCCGCCGCGACCGGCTCATCGTTAAAGAGTTTGAGCTAGACCCCCTTGCCGATATCTGGATCGTGCCAGATATGGCTTCATTTGGGCACACCGCCCCAGCCCACATCCCCGAGCCAGATCCTGTTACGCCAATTTGGATGCAGATGGACGAGTTTGAAATACCGGCATCTACCGAAGAATACACTGTAACCATTGCCGCCTCATTGGCGCAATTTTTTATTCGCCGAAACCGAAATGTGGGGTTAATGACAGTGGGGCAAACCAGCGAATTGTTGCAGCCAGATCGGGGAGAGCGGCAAATGGACAAAATTTTAGAGACGTTGGCTGTTGTGCGGGCGGAGGGGGGGATTGCAGTTCAGGATTTGCTGCAAATTCAAATGCAGATGTTTCCGAGGGGAACTACGATCATCGTGGTGACAGCTTCGCCGGATGAACAATGGAGCTACACTGCCCGCCAATTAACAAAGCGAGGGTTGCGGGTAGTAACGGTATTGGTAGACGGAAAATCATTTGGAGGTTGGGCAAATCCGACTCCATTGGCGTCTCTATTAGAAGGGAACGGGTTAGCTGTCTACACTGTACGAAATGGCGACAATTTGGTTAATGCCCTTAGTGTGCGTCCGCGTGGAGTTAACTCTTTCTTGAGCTAAACCTGCCTTTAGCTGACCTCATCTGTAGTTTCCGCTTTCAATTTCTCCCCATATTTTCGCGACCAACGCGGATAAACTCGTTTTAGCCTGCCGCCAGATTGGGTCATTTGTCCTTTAGCTGTCCGCTCATCCTCAGCATAAATCTCTCGACGCGCCAACAATTCAGCCGCTTCTTCATCCGTCATCTGCTCTAATCCTTCTTCTTCGTCAATACGTGGAATAGGCAAAATCCTGACTAATTCATCACCGTATTGGATTGAAACCTGCTCGCCAACCCCAGGCGCTTGGAATAAGGCGACCAGTTCACGCGGATACCAATCTGTTTCGAGAATTGCCGGCAATGTGATTAACTCAGATGGCGGATTGGTTGCCGGCATCATGAGGGAAACGATGCCAGGCGGCGTTGAAATAGAATACCCTGTCGCCGAGATGCCAACATATCCGCCAAAAAAGTTAGTCCGAAAAATATCGTCAACTTTGCTCTCCGTTTGCAGGCGTTCCATATTTTCAACTTCAACTTTGCCATCCGGCAGTCCAATCAATTTGATCGACGTGAGATAGCCATAATAAAATGTCCAGCCCAATAGCTGTTCATCCATCCACGGCTTGCAGTGCAAAGGCAACGGCATAGGCGGAGATTGCGCCGCCAATTTACGGTGGCTCTCTGGGATATTGGGGCGCGAACGGGTAGGATCGGGCAAATAAACAAAAGATTTGTGGTATTTAATCATGGGGCGACTCCGTTAAATTAATAGATTTTAATTGGCGCGGAAAAAAGAGATAACGCGCTCTATGAAAAGATCTTCGCTTGCCCCATAAAAAGTATGGGGCTGACCCCGGTAATTATAACACTCAACTTGATATTGCATCTCTTCCAACGTTTGGCAGGCGGTTTCAGACCAAACTGCCGGCACTATCCCGTCATCCAACCCATGATGAATCGAAACCGGCACATAAACGCTTCGCTGCAAAAAATTAATCGGCGATATCGACGCCAAAACATCGGGCGGGGTAGCGCGTTCAAAGCCGCCAGCCCGCCCTTTTGTCCATTCTCCGATCTTTTCATAGTTAAACTTTTCATCAGCGTTCATCGCTCCGTACAAGGCGACCGCCTTCACCCATTCCGGGCGGGTCACCAGCGTCCGCCAAGCGATGCCGCCCCCCATACTGTGCCCCAACAGATGGATATGCTCGGCGTCTGCCCGACGCAATGTACCCAATGGATCTTGGCTTTGCTGACGGATAATCGCCAAAAGATTTAGCACATCTACAGCATAACCGATCCGAAAACGGTCATCGCCGCCATCAGATGGGGGATGGTTGCGATAATTTGGATGAAACACCATATATCCCTCTTCTGCCAACCAATCGGCATAGCGGGTGGTGTAATCTTGCACTTTGTATTCATCGATTGGGATAAAACCATGCAGCACTATTGCAACAGGGAACTCTGCCCCTTCTTGGGGCACATTAAGAAAGCCGTAAATGGTCAAGCCATCGCTGGGGTATTTGATCAGGTAACGGTTAAATGTTGGATTGCGCTCCAACGTCTCTTCAATTTCTACCAAACCGCCCCCATATTGGCGGGCAATTAAATCTTCGATACGCAAGCCAGCATAAATGTCTGGCGTAGGAGAAGGTTGGGACAGCGGCGTCGGCGATGGCGTTGATGTCGGCAAAGTGAGCGGGGCTGGGGTGTAGGTAGCTATTATTTCACGGGTTGCCGCATTGGTTGGAGAGGGAGGCAGCGTTGTTGGGGAGGGGGTTGGCGATGCCGGCATGTGGGCGATTTGGGCTCGAGTAGGTTTAACCGTTAAGGCGGCGACATTGCCGGCACAACCCGATACAGTTAAAGTCGCCAAGAATGCTATCTGAAAAATCAACCCGCGTCTCATGTTCCTCACAGTTGCCTAAACCATCCAATCTTATGAGCAAATTTTAGCCGAAACAAAAAAATGAGGGCATGGGAATAAAATACCCATATCGTCGCTTAAAAGTACCAAAGTAAACCAAATACGCTATTTACGAAAAGGGCAAGATGAAGGAAAATTGCCGGCATGGTTGTGGCGATATGTACGTTAAAACTCCAACTGTATGGGGTCGCTTCACTCAAAGCAAAAAGAAGGCTCATTAAATCAATATTGAGCCGCATCTCTCAAAAGTTCCATGTGTCTATTGCCGAAACCAATTATCACGACATTTGGCAAACTGCCGAAATCGGCGTGGCAGTTATCGGGACAGATGCGAAGCGGCTGCACGCCAAATTAGAAAAAATCGTTCGCTGGGTCGAAACCAATCGTCTCGACCTGACGCTTGAAGAGTATCATATTAGCTTTCGATAGCGCGTTGGGAACCAATTTGAGCTGAGGCTCGTCAACTCTTTAATTGCAACCGGGTCGTCCAATCAATGTGGGCATTTTATGATTAAGACAATTGTTAAACAATTATTATGCATCGCTCTTATCGGGGCGTTTTTCATGCCGGCATCTTCTGCTGCCGCCGCTCCTGGGCTGCAAGAAAGTTCTGGCATCACATTGACCGCAAATGCGGGTTTCGATGGTTGGTACAAATCTGAATATTGGATGCCGATTCATATCAATATCGCCAACAATGGCCCAGCGGTAGAGGCGATTATCCGCATCCCGAAAACCGCCTCTACCACTACCAGCCCAGTTTATTACGAAACGCCAGTCAGTTTACCCACCCAATCAAACAAAAATATCGAAACATATGTCAAGATCGATGCCATATTACGCTCGTTAACAGTTCAATTGTTGGATGAAAATGACAATGTGTTGCTAGAAACCAAAACCGCTAACAACATTCGCCGCGTTGACGATTTTGATCTGATTTACGGTGTGGTCAGCTCCGAACCAGACGAACTCTCTTTTTTAGAAAACGTGACTGCCGGGAGGTCAAACGCCCAAATCGCGGCGCTGGACTTTGACGATTTGCCGGCATCCACTGTGGCTTGGCACACTCTTGACCTCCTTGTTATTAACGATGTAGACAGCGGCAAATTAAAGGCTGAGCAGTTAGAAGCGATGAACCAATGGATTGACGGCGGCGGACAATTGATCGTCACGGGCGGAACAAATTGGCAGCAAACCTCTGCTGCCTTTGCCGATTTGCTGCCTGTTTCGATTAACGGCATTCAAACGGTCGATGATTTGCCGGCATTATCCAGCTTTGCCGCCCTCCCCTTCCGCGATCCAGGACCTTACACTTTGGCTGACAGCAGTTTGCGAAACGGCGAGCTTTTACTCCATCAGGATGGTTTGCCCTTGTTGGCAAAAAGCGACGTTGGCAGAGGCGACGTCTATTATTTAGCCGCCGACCCTCAACTGGCGCCTTTGGTCGATTGGGATGGCAGCGAAAAGTTGTGGGAACTCATTGCCGGCAACGCTCCCCAATTGCCGTTTTGGGCGTTCGGACCGAGCAACCCTTATGCCGCCTACGAAGCGGTAGAAAGTTTGCCTTCCCTCTCGCTACCCTCCATTTTGCAACTCGCCCTCTTTTTGGGCGGATATGTGCTATTGATCGGTCCTCTCAACTATATCTTTCTCAAAAGACGAGGGCGACGGGAGTGGGCTTGGTTGACCATTCCCGCCCTCATCGCTCTTTTTACCGTTGCCGCCTATCTCATCGGCTTCCAGGTCAAAGGGAATGACGTTATCGTTAATCAAATGAATATCGCATATGGATGGGCAAATAGCGAAATGATGCGCGTAAAAAGCGTCATTGGCGTCTATTCTCCCCGCAGAAACACCTTCGATCTATCAGCGCCGGCAGATGTCATGATTCATCCCTCTGACAGAGAATATGGCAGCTCCCTGACCAATGGGTCGGGCGAGATCGTCCGAGGTCAGGAGGTCACGATAAAGGAGATGCGGGTCGATGTGGGCGGGGTAGAAACAGTCGTGGCTCAGAGCATAGCGCCAATGCCGGCAATTTCCACTCAAGCCAAGTTGATATTTGATGGAAATAACCCCGAACTAGAAGTGAATATCAAAAACAACAACGACTTTGAAATGGAAAACGCGGTCATTTTAATTGGCAGCCGCTCTTATTTAGTTGGGGATTTAAAATCAGGCGAAAGCTATGTCGATTCATTGCGCTTGTCTCGGTCTGCCATCTCATCCAGCGCCTCCTACTCATCCTATGGCGGTACAAATCCGCTGTCGTCTCATTACAACAAATTGCTAGAGGGAAGCAGCACATCGTCAGGCTATTATTCCTACTACGACGATCCCGAACTGTATCCCCGCTGGCAACTGTTAGAATCGATGTCGACAGAATATGGAGCGCCTCGCGTGTTTGTGCCGGCAGGCGCTATCACGCTCATATTTTGGGGAGATCAAAGGCAGTTAAATGTTGAACTTAATCGGGACGATTACGTTCAGTTAGGGGAAACATTATACTTTATCGAATTGCCATATGAAGAGCAAAATGCGCCAAACGCCAATGTGATCGTGCCACCGTCTATGTTGACGGTCACAACCCTCGATAGCAACTATGGGTATGAAGTTACCTCTCCATTCAACTCCTATCTTAACGGTTGGGCAGAGTTTGAATATGTGCCCTGGAACAGCTATAGCAATATGGATGTAAAAGAGTTTGCTGTGTATGTCGATTTAGACAACGCAGCGGATAAAATTCAGATACGCATTTGGGATTGGGAAAATGAAGATTGGGCGACATTGTCCGATTCTGTTGCCGGCACAAATATCATTCCCGATTTTGCCCCCTACCTCAACGAAAACAACGCCGTTCGGCTTAGGTTGCAAAGCGACAGCTCCAGTGGGGTCGGCATTACCGCCATTTATCCTGTTCTAGAGGGAGAGCTTGAGTAACTAAACATTATGTCTACTATTATTGAAATTGACGGGTTAACCAAACGGTATAAAAGTTTAACCGCCCTCAACGACCTGACGCTGAACATTAACGAAGGGGAAGTGGTCGGTTTTATTGGTCCCAATGGCGCCGGCAAAACGACCACGATGCGGATTTTGACAACGCTGCTCAAACCCACTAGCGGTTCGGCCCGCGTCGCAGGGTATGAAGTGACCAAAAACCCCCAGGATGTGCGTCGCGTGATCGGCTACATGCCTGACTTTTTTGGGGTGTACGAAGATATGAAAGCGTGGGAATATCTCGATTTTTTTGCCGCCTGCTACGATGTGCCGGCAGCTTCTCGCCCACCCCTCATCGACGACCTGTTGACCCTGGTTGACCTCAATCATAAAAAATTTGACTTTGTCGAAAGCCTCAGTCGGGGCATGAAACAACGCCTGTGCTTAGCCCGCACCCTGGCGCACGATCCGCAAATCCTCATTTTAGACGAACCCGCCAGCGGCTTAGACCCCCGCGCCCGCATCGAGATGCGCGAGCTGTTGCGCGAACTAAAGCATATGGGCAAAACGATCTTCTTCTCCTCCCACATCCTGTCCGAAGTAGCCGACATCTGCAACAGCATCGCTATTTTAGAAGCGGGCAACCTCATCGCCTATGGGGATATGGAAGAGATGAAGCGGCAAATTCGCCCTCACCGGCTGATAGAGATAAGAATGCTGGGCGACATCGCCCCCGCTCAGGAACATTTGCTGCATGTGCCCACCGTTCGCGCCGCCCTCACCTCTGCCGATTTGGAGATTCCGTCGAACGCCATTCGCATCGATTTTGAAGGGAATGACGAACAGTTGGCAGAGCTTTTGGCAGGGTTGGTTGGCAGAGGGGTTCCAATCGTCAACTTTACTGAAAAGAGCGGGGATTTGGAGGATGTTTTCTTGCAAGTAACCCAAGGAATCGTCAATTGATGGGCGCTTATGGGCGTGAAGGTAATGGCAATCCTTTCGGGGCTACGCCCTGCGGCGCCTTCGGCGCTACCATGCATCCCCCACCCAAGGTGGGACTTTCTGGCAAAGGGGTAAATGCAACAAAATTTCGCCATTCGGAAAGGCGTCGCCTGGTATAGGGCGCTGCCTGATAATCCGATTTACAAACGAGAGAGCGGCGCATGGGGCAACCCAAACCCAATTTACGATGTCGTCGTCCGATACTCTCCTTTTGTTTTTTTAACGGCATTACTTGTCGCGTTTTGCGGCGGCGTTACCAACCCTGTTTGGCTTTCTCGCAGTAACGGCTTTTCTTTGTTTTGCATATTGGGCGTTACCGCCAATATTTTAAAATTGTATGGCATTGTAGCGGCGCCTGCCCTCACCGTGCCCTGTATCGGTTTGGAGCAAAGTAGCGGCAGTTTGGAGCTGTTATTTACCACTCCAAAAAGCAGACAAGATATTGTCTTTGCTAAATTTTTCGGCGCTTTGTCGCGGTTAAAGATATGGAAACCAATGCTTTTTTTCGGCGGCTTACAAATGTTAGCCGCCTCCATCCCAATTGCCGAGGCGATCAGAGACGTCAAAAATATGTGGCTGTTGTTGACGCTGCCGGCATATTTGGCGCAACCGTTTTTGGAGGTTTTTTTCGCCGGTTTGCTGGGCTTATACTTATCTACCTGGATAAAATCATCCATGATGGCAATTGTAGCCACATATGCCGCCTTTTTTACCCTCAAAATCCTTTTTTGGATTATGAGCATATTTTTCAATTCAATTTACCTGCTCAACGATTTCACGGCATTGGGTTTGTTGTTTCAACTCGATTTGGCAATCCAATTTGTTATAGCGACTATATTATTAGCTTTAACTTGGCGGCGGGTAACGATCTTTTCCCTGGAATGATTCTAAGGATGAAAACAAAAGCAATTGGCAAGGGCATCAGGCAAACTTTTATTAATCCAGTCAGCGTCAAAGAGTTGCGGGCGCGTATGCGCGGCAAACGGGCGTTTGTGATTCTAACCATTTACCTGCTCATTTTGTCTGCCATTGTGACGATGATTTATGCCGGCATCTCGCTTAGAAACCAATATGGCTCCGGCGTCGAAGCAGGCACAGCGGTATTTACGGCAGCGCTAATCGCCCAGGGGTTTATAGCGATGTTGATCGCCCCTGTTTTTTCTTCTGGCGCCATCTCTGGCGAAAAAGAGCGGCAAACCTACGACATTTTACGCGTTACGCTTTTGCCGGCATCTGGCTTGGTTACAGGCAAACTCGTCGCCAGCATAGGCGGCGTTCTGCTCGTCATTTTCGCTTCCATTCCAGTGCAAAGCATTGCCTTTATGTTGGGCGGCATCTCCTTTGGCGAACTTTTGATGTCGCAAATTGTATTGGCAATTTCAGCCATCACTTTTTCACTGATCGGACTCTATTTTTCCGCCCATTTGCGCTCTACCGCCTCATCCACCATTCTCGCGTTGGCAATCGTCTTTGGTTCTATTATCTTGGGACCTTTGCTTATCATTTTCTCCGATATATTTGGGTTTAGCTTATTCTCCCAATTTGATGAAGAGCTTTTTTTAGCGTCTACCAATATGGCATTTAGCTTAATCAACGTAAGCGGTTCATCATTGTCGTCAGACAGAGCGGCAGCGTTTATCGTTTATTGCCTCTTGTATGCCGGCATTGCTCTGTTACTATATCGTGGTACGATTCGCCGCGTCAGAGGCAAATCTGATCAGCAACCCACACCTATCAAATTATGAGTGAACAAACCGCCCCCACTACCATTTCAAGCAGCCGCTCTACCCGATTTTTGAGCTTGTTTCGCAACCCGATTACCATCAAAGAACTGCGCAGCCGAATGCGCGGCGGGCGAGCATTTGTGGTGTTAACCATCCATGTAACGATTTTGTCGTTAATTGTAGGGCTGATATACGCATCCTTTGCCTTCAGCAGCTCCACCAGGTCAGGAGCCAATGGCAGAAATGCCGGACAAGCCGTTTTTGCCGCTGTCATTTTTATAGAAGCGTTTGTAGCGCTTTTCGTCGCTCCTATCTTCACGGCTGGGGCAATTTCTGGCGAAAAAGAGCGGCAAACCTACGATATTTTGCGGACGACGTTGCTATCCGCCAAAGATCTAATCCGAGGCAAGCTATTTTCCGCCCTATCTTATATTTTACTGCTGCTGGTTGCGGCTATCCCCTTGCAAAGCGTCGCCTTTTTTCTGGGCGGCATCTCCTATGAGGAGGTGATTCTTTCCCAGATTATGCTCATCGTCGGCTCGATCTTGTTTTCCACAATGGGTTTGTATTTTTCCAGCGTCATGCGTTCTACTCTGGCATCCACCGTAGCCACATTGGCCACTGGTCTCTTTTTAACTGCCGGCATTCCCTTGCTGGTCGCCATCTTCTTCTCAATGGCAGCCCCTGTCTTGTTTATGGGCAGTACCCCTTCCGATGTCACTCAAGCCCTCTTGATCTACGGAGGCATCTTCTTGGCAGCGTTAAATTTACCGGCAAGCCTCATCGTCAGCGAATTCATCCTGCTAGAAGAAGGGACCTTGTGGGCTTTTATGCAAACGCTAGATGGCGGCACGAAAATTTGGATCCCATCTCCCTGGTATCTATTTATCGTCGTTAATCTCTTTTTGGCGCTATCATTCTTTTGGTTAACCGTGCGGCGAGTGAAACGCGCCGCAAACAATTAGAAAATAAATCGACATGATCGCTGACGCTCAATTTCAAAATCTCACAGCCCAACTTCAATTGTGGAATCGTCGCCGCCAGATGCGGGACGCCCTAATTTGGATTCCACGCGGTCTGCTGGCAGGCTTGTTGCTGGCGGTCGCGGTGGCGACCATCTCTCGTTTCATTCCATTTCTAACCAATCGAGAAGTAGCCATAGCCTCGCTTGTTTTGGGGATTGCCGGCATTCTGGGCGGCGTTATCTACACCGTGTGGCGACGGTACGACCTCATCGCCCAAGCCCGCTTCGCCGACGCCCAATTTGGTTTGCAAGAACGCGCCGGCGCTGCTGTCGAGATTAAGCAAGGGACATTAACCGCCCCTCCTACCCTGGCGCAACAACAATTTCAGGACACAATTCGCGCCATTCAGCGGGTAGACGCCACAGCCCAACTTCCATTCGCCATCAACCGCCAAGATTGGGCGTTGATTCTCGTCACCATCGCCTTGCTTATCGCCGCCGTTTGGCTGCCTAATCCCCAAGCGGATATTTTAAGCGGCAGGAGAGCGGTCGAAGAAGCGATAGAAGAGCAAATTCAACAACTGGAAGCCCTCACCCAGGAAATCGAACAAAATCCACTGCTGACAGACGACCAAAAAAAAGAGCTGACCGAACCATTGGATAGCGCCCTCGAACAGTTACAAACGGGCGATTTAAGCCGCGAACAAGCAGTCGCTACCTTGTCTGAAGCGGAGGCTGATTTGCGCGATCTACAAGCCGAAAATAGCTCAGAATCGCTGCGCCAAGCGTTGCAAGATGCCGGCGATCCGTTGGCAAACAATCAAAACAGCGCCTCGTTGGGCGAAGCGTTGCAAAGCGGCAATCTGGCTGCCGCCAGCGCCGCCGCCAACGCATTAGCGGACGATTTGTCTTCGATGAGTCAAGAAGAGTTAGATGAATTAGCCCAAGATTTAATGGAAACCGCCCAGGCGTTAGCCGAAGTGGACAGTGAAATCGCGCAACAGTTGGCGGAAGCGGCGCAGGCGTTACAAGATGGGGATGTCGCGGCGGCGCAACAAGCGCTACGGCAAGCGGCTGGATCATTGCAGCAACGGGCGCAAGCCAATGCCGGCAGTCAGCAAGCGGGGCAAACTGCCAATCAACTTTCAGAAAGCAGGCAAGCCGTCGCCCAAGCAGGCGAGGGGCAGCTAAGCGAAGGACAAGGGCAGCAAGGACAGGGGCAACAAGGACAGCAAGGAGAACAAGGGCAGGGTCAAGGGCAACAAGGAGAAGGAAACGGACAACAAGCTGGTTCCGGGCAGGGGCAAGGGGAAGGGGGCGGCAGCGAATCGGAAAGCGGCGGCAGTTTAGAAGGCAGCGCGGGCGGTCCTAGTCGGGGCGGGGGGCATGTGGAAAATGTCTATGTGCCGCCAGCAGCTGATTTGAGCGGAGAAGGCGGAGTTGATATAGAATTGCCGGCAGAATGTATAGCCAACCCAGCCGATTGTGGCGGGCTGTTGTCAGAAAACCCCACCGACTTTTCTGAGGCAGACAGCATCGTTCCTTACAATCAAGTGTATGGCGACTATCGAGACGCCGCTTACGAAGCGTTGGCTGACGACTATATTCCATTGGGCATGAAAGATTATGTCCGCGACTATTTTTCATCGCTCGAACCATAAATCTCAACCAAAATCCATTTATTTAGCGAATTAAAACAATGACCCCAGTTGAAACGCCTGCCTTGCCTGTCGCCGACTTTCGAGCAATTGCAGCAAAAATTGAAGAGGAAGTTGGCAAAGTAATCGTCGGGCAGCGCCATGTAATCCGCCATGTGCTTATCGCCATATTGGCGGGCGGACATACGCTTTTAGAAGGGGTGCCTGGGCTGGGCAAAACAATGCTGATCCGCACCCTGGGCGATGCCCTGACATTAGCATTTAGCCGCATCCAATTTACCCCCGATTTAATGCCGGCAGATATCACTGGCACCGATATCATGGAAGAGTCTGAAGGCGGCAAAAGAGCGTTTCGCTTCCAGCAAGGTCCTATTTTCGCAAACCTAATTTTGGCAGACGAAATCAACCGCGCCACTCCCAAAACCCAATCCGCCTTACTCGAGGCAATGCAAGAACAGACGGTTACTGTCGCGGATCATACGTACCAACTTCCCAACCCATTTTTTGTGCTAGCTACCCAAAATCCGCTCGAAATGGAAGGAACCTACCCTTTGCCAGAAGCGCAACTCGACCGATTTTTATTTAAATTAGACGTACCGTTTCCCTCTGCCGATGATCTAACCCAAATTTTAGAACGCACCACAGGCAAAAGCTCGCCGAAAGCTCAGCCTGCCGCCAGCGGCAGCCAGATAACGGCTATGCAGCAGTTGGCGCGTCAGGTGCCGGCGCCGACCAATGTCAGCCAATATATCAGCCGGTTGGTGGTCGCTTCGCACCCCCACAACAGCCCGTCAGAAATGACAAAAAAATATGTTCGCTATGGTTCTAGCCCGCGCGGAGCGCAAGCATTGGTTCTGGGGGCTAAATTGACAGCTTTATTTGCCGGCAGATACAATGTTAGCTTTGAAGACGTTTCGGCTGTGGCAAAAGCGGCGCTCCGACACCGATTGTTGCTCAATTTTGAAGGGCAAGCCGAAAATATCAATCCTGACCATATCATAGATGATTTGTTAGAGACAGTAGGCAGAGAATGATGTGATGCCGGACAATGCCCGGCTGCCGCAAGCAGGTTACAGTCGCATTTCATTCCTATCTAACTAAAGTGTAAACGGAATATTTCAATTTCCGCATGCCGCCTATTTCGTCACCTTGTGAGATTGCCAAATCAGGAGGCACAATGAGTAAAATTATCACCATCGAACGCTTTATTCTGGAAAACCAACCAGCCGGGGCGCGAGGTCAATTTACCAGTCTGATGTACGACATCGCCTTGGCGGCTAAATTTATCGCCAAAGAAACCGGCAAAGCAGGCTTAGGCAACATTTTAGGGCGTTATGGGGCAGTCAATGTCCAAGGGGAAGAGCAACAAAAGTTAGACGTTTATGCCGATGACATCATATTTCGCTTATGCGACCATACCGGCAGATTGTGTGTTATGGCTTCGGAAGAACATGAAGAGATCATTCCCATTCCACCCGAATTTGAAAAAGGGTCGTATGTGTTAATTTACGATCCGTTGGACGGCTCTTCAAATATCGATGTCAATGTCAGTATCGGCACGATATTCGCCATTTACCGCACCATCGATTGGGAAAAGAGGGGACAACTGGAAGATTGTTTGCAGCCTGGGCGTAAAATGGAGGCGGCTGGCTACGTTCTGTATGGCTCCAGCACCATGATCGTTTACAGCACGGGTCATGGGGTACATGGCTTCACATTAGATCCAGCTCTGGGCGAATTCTTCCTCTCCAATGAGAATATGCGCTTTCCCGACCCGCCAGCATATTACAGCGCCAATCACGGCTACTATAAAAAATGGTCGCCTGGCGTGCAAAAATATGTCCAATGGCTGCAAGGACGAGAGGGAGGGGAAGCGCCTAATTTGTCGGAGCGATATATCGGCTCGTTGGTAGCTGATTTTCATCGAAATCTGTTACGAGGAGGAGTATTTATCTATCCAGCAGAAAGGGGCAAATCAGACGGGAAAATCCGGCTGTTGTACGAGGCAAATCCGCTAGCATATTTGGCGGAGCAAGCAGGAGGCTACGGCTCTAATGGCATGGGCTCAATATTAGATATTAAACCAACGGAGCTGCATCAGCGTACCCCTATCTATATAGGCAACCGGAATTTAGTCGAGAAAGCGGAGGAATATATAGCCAAATTTGAGTAAATGACAATCCTTTAAAAGCTGGGGCTTTCTGGCAAAGGAGTAATTGGGCAACTTATTTCTTACTCAATACCAAAGTACCGACTGAATTTTTGACGACTCTACAGGAAGGCGCTATACTGCTGGCGCCTGGCAATTATCTTTGGAAATTTGAATGCTTTTGTTTCTCTTATTTGCCAGGGTCCCCAATTGAAAGCATAATTGATAATACAGTTGAAGATAAAATTTTATCTTGAGTTCTCGACAGAGGAGCAAAAGCGACTGAATGTTTTGAATGGGCGCTATTTCCATTCAAAGTTTTTTCGCAAAATGCCTACAAGCATAGCGAAGAAAGATCAGGTTTGGAGCAATTTTCGCTACGCCAGCAAGAAAGTAAGCGCCCAAAAGCCTTTTATTAAGCTGAAGTAACATCCCATATTTGCATACAACATATATGAGGTTAGCATTAAACTGCACAGGGCAGATTAGGCAGGACGGCAACCAATTTATTGGTTTTTCCCCCTGTCTATCGGTTAAAGTTTAACTTCCCTTGAAGATGCCGGCATTTAACGGGAACCCCAAAAGTTATTGACAAGTTAAAACAACATACATTGGACTAATTGCCGGCATTCAACCAATTGGTTCCTTGGAGATTTAGGAATGGACAAAGAATTTAATATCGTAGAATTAGAAGACATGAAATTGCAAGATTTGCGGACGCTAGCGCGTGAGCTAGACGTCCCCAGTTTTAGCACCATGAAAAAACAGCAGCTTGTCTTTGAAGTTTTACGGGTCAACGCCGAAGCGCGCGGACTTCATTTTAGAGGCGGCGTGCTGGAAGTTATTAACGACGATAAACAGCCGATGGGCTTTTTGCGGGTCGATCCCAAATACCGCCCCCGGAAAGAAGACATCTACGTCTCGCACTCTCAAGTCAGACGACTTGGCTTGCGAACTGGCGACTACACCATAGGCCAGGTTCGCGCCCCCAAAGACAACGAAAAATATTATAGCCTTCTCCGCATAGAAGCGGTTAATGGCGCCAACCCCGAAGAGGCAAAAAAGCGCCCCAGATTTGAAAATTTGACCCCCATCTTCCCGATGGAAAAGTTCAAATTAGAGACTGATCCCAACATTTTATCCACTCGATTGCTAGACCTGATCGCCCCTATTGGGCGCGGGCAACGCGGTTTGATCGTCTCGCCGCCCAAAGCTGGTAAAACGACGGTGCTGAAGGATATCGCCAACGGTATCTCCGCTAACTATTCTGACGTTTTTCTGTTGGTCGCCCTCATTGGCGAGCGCCCAGAAGAAGTGACAGATATGGAGCGGTCGGTCGATGGCGAAGTGGTCAGTTCAACCTTTGACGAGCCGGTAAAAAGCCATTGCCGCGTTGCAGAGGTGGCATTAGAACGAGCCCGGCGATTGGTAGAAATGGGCAAAGATGTGGTGATTTTGCTAGACTCCATCACCCGTCTAGCCAGGGCTTACAATTTAACAGTACCCCCTAGTGGTAGAACGTTGTCCGGCGGTTTAGACCCGACTGCGTTGTATCCGCCCAAACGCTTTTTTGGCGCCGCCCGCAATTTGGAAGAAGGGGGCAGCCTTACGATCGTCGCCACCTGTTTGGTCGATACCGGCAGCAGGATGGATGATGTGATTTACGAAGAGTTTAAGGGTACGGGCAATATGGAGCTGGCATTGAGCCGACGGATGCAAGAACGGCGAATCTTCCCGGCGTATGATATTGAGCGCTCTAGCACCCGCCGCGAAGAATTATTGCTTTCTGGAGACGAATTGCAGCGCGTATATATGATGCGACGCATGTTAGCCCATTTGATGGATACGCCAGGTTACGACCAGAGCAGCGCCACCCAGGCGGTGTTGCAGCGAATGCGCGGCACCAAGACGAATTACGAGTTCCTGGAAACGTTGACCAAAGATATGATGTAATTTTTTTGGGCAACTTAACCCTTGTTTAGAAGACGGGTTGGCGTATGTCAGCCCGTTTTTTTTGTTTGCCTTATGTTGTGATAGCATTCCTGCTTCATGGATAAAAACAATAGTTGGCGTCAAATCAGGGTTTATGCCGGCATCATAGTCGGGTTAGCTTTGCTCATGTGGGGGATTTATGCCGGCATCAGAAATTCCACTCAAAACTCACAAGTGGATCAGCCTACTAGAGCTCTTGAGATTGATCAGCCAGCGGCTACGTCAGATGAAACAGATGCCAATCTTGTAATTTCCGCCTCCCAACTCCCCCACCTGCCTCCTTTAAACCTCAATGCCATCCCTTTGCGGCAAGATACCAGCTTAAAGCCCAACCTAAACCCCGTAACATTTCAGGGGAAACGCCCCACAATCACTTACACCACCTATTTGGTCAAGCGCGGCGACACTCCCAACATCATCGCCGACAATTTTGGCATCGAAGCCTCTACCCTGCTGGGCGGCAATCCCCAATTGAGCGACGAAGCCAATTTGCTGCAAGCTGGACAAGAGATCATCATCCTGCCGATCGATGGCGTATTGCATGATGTGCGGCGAGGCGACACGATACAATTGTTAGCTGACCAATATGGGACAGCTGTTGATGAGATCATTAATTATCAGGATAATCAACTCGAATTTCCTTATCGGCTATACGAAGATACCCAAATTATGATACCTGGCGCCGTCAGAGAAATCTTCGTGTGGACACCCCCTACCATTTCCACCGGTTCGGGCGGAAGCGGATTTGGCGGCTTTACGCCTCAAGTTAGGGGCACTGGCTCCTTTATCTGGCCTGTCTCTGGGCGGCGGATCACCCAATATTATCATTACTTTCATCGCGGCGTAGACATCGCCCTACCGGTGGGCAGCCCAACGTATGCATCGGATACTGGCACGGTGGTTTGGGCTGGCTGGAACAACACCGGCTATGGCGGTTTGATCGTACTTGATCATGGCAACGGGTATTTGACCTTTTACGCTCATCTGAGCGGCTATAATGTGGTTCCGGGGCAGATCGTCTACCAGGGCAACATCATCGGCTATACGGGTAATACTGGACGATCGTCTGGTCCGCACATCCACTTTGAAATCAGGCTAAATGGCATCCATCAAGACCCATTTTGGTCGGGCTATCTCAACTGACCGCTGAAAAATCATCCCTATGTAAATCCCCCAACTCTGATAAAATTACGGAGCGGCTGCTGCAATATTCCGCCTCAATCGTGGGGCGAGAGAAATGCGCCGCTTTGACACAGGAGATATCAATGGATCAAAAATATAGTATCACCCTCGAATATTGTGTGCCTTGAAACTATTTAGATAGGGCTGTCGGTGCGGCAGCTGATGTGTTAGGCGATTATCAACACCTAATCGAATCATTCACCTTGATTCATGGCACAAAAGGGGCGTATGAATTCACGGTAAATGGAGAGGTACTTTACTCCAAGAAAGAGACAGGCAGACATGCTGAGCCGGGCGAAATCTTGGGGATTTTCAGGGATTTGGTGGGGGCTGATACCCCAACATACCCAAAAAATTAATGTTTGAGCGGGATTGCCGGCATCGTTTGCAAAATGCCGGCATCTCTGTTTCCTTCTTTTTTCTACCCGCCTGTTTACCCACAGCAATTTAGCTCATTTGCTTTTCCTTATGCTACAATAACGATTATCGTCGGCTACAAGTTGGGAGGCTGTTTATGGAACTGTTGCGTCGCCAAATTGTGGGAGTTGTTTTCGGTTTGTTTCTGGGCTTTATGTTGGGCATAGCGGCGATGGTCTACAGTCGCCAATCTCGACCCAATCCGATTTTAATTGAGCCGCCGCCGCCTACCCCGTTGCCTACACCCCAGCCTACTCCCGCGCCAATACGGATATACGTCAGTGGCGAAGTAGTCAATCCTGGCGTGTATGAATTGCCGGCATCCGCCATTTTTCAAGACGCCATTCAAGCGGCCGGCGGCTACGCCACCAACGCTGACCGAGACGCGATCAATTTAGCCCAGCCCATCCAAAATGGGATGCAACTGCATGCGCCACGAGTTGGCGAAGGCGGTAACGGCGCTCAAACGGTCATTTTGCCCACCGGCGAAAGCAGTTCGGAAAACGCGCCACAAATTAATATCAACACAGCCACTGCCGCTGAGTTAGAAGCGTTACCGGGCGTGGGTCCTGCCACTGCCGGGGCGATCATCGAATATCGAGAGCAAAATGGGTTATTTGGCTCTATCGAAGAGATAACCAACGTCCGCAACATTGGACCAGCCACTTTTAACCGCCTGAAACCGTTGATTACGGTAGAATAGGGAGGATGACACGGGCAGAAGATTTTGCGATACGAACTATAACGCTGCTTGCCGGCATTCCCAACCGCTTTTCAGCCGCTCCACCCTTCCAACCGCCACAAAAAATCCTCATTCTTAAGCCGCGACCGCTCAAACAAATTTTGGCGGCGACTTCGCTGTTGGCTGCCTTGAGCAGTGGCTTCCCAGACGCCAAGATCGATTGGGCTGTCTCAGCTGGGGGGCGACCAGCTCTTATAAGCAATCCACACATTCACGCCCTGATCGACACTGGAGAGATCGGCGGCAGCAGACGAAAATCGGGGGAAATCGGGTCATTTGTGCAGCGAATACGGCAAGAAAGATATGACAGTTGTTTTATTCTGGATCCAGATTCAATTTTGGCGTATATCGCCTGGCAAGCGGGCATTCGGCAGCGGGCTGGCTTTACGCAGCACGGAATTGGGTCGGTTAACAATTTCGCTGTTCCAATGGGAGAAGTTGATATGACTGTGGGGGAACGCTATTTGAAATTGGCGCAGGTTGCCGGCATTGACGCCGCCCCGCCTCAAGAGTTTTATCCTACCGATGGTGACCGAACCGCCGCCGCGCAACTGCTGGCTGAACAAGTCGGCTGGCTAGGCAAAGGCAAATTAATTATCCTCAACCCTGGCGGCGATGATGAAGATGACGCTCCAGCATGGCAATTAGAGCGTTTTGTCCGGTTGGGCAACCAATTGGTTAGGGAGTTGGGGGCGCGATTGATTTTGATGGGGGACGAACATCTGACGCAAACGATGATGGGATTGTTAGCTGCGCCTGCCGCCGATCTTGCCGGCAAGCTGCCATTGGGCATGGTGGGGGCTTTGGGCGAAGCGGCGCATCTGTATGTGGGCAATGATGTTGCCGCCACCCATATCGCGGCGTCGATGGGCTGCCCAACTATCGCAATTTATCCCGCTGGAGATGAGCAACGCTGCCAGCCGTTTTTGCCTGGCAAGAAAAATTTTAGGGGGTTAGCTGGAGATATTTCAGTCGGGGCGGTTATGGCGGCAGCGGATGATTTTTTAACTGGTTAGGGATCAGGATAATTGGGGCGAGCAAAATGCCGGCAGGCGGCTGAATTCATTTGACAGTTGCCAGGAGATTTGCTAACATTTGCCCACTTGTGGGGGCGTGGTGTAGTGGTTAACACGCCGGCCTGTCAAGCCGGAGATCGCGGGTTCGACCCCCGTCGCTCCCGTAAAGCCTATAGTGTTTTACACTAAGATAGAAAGGCCTCGAACACCCGGGGTCTTTTTTGTTTCCCTCAACTTTGTGTCGGATCCTATAGTTCAATAATTGAACGAATCGTTCGCTCCCGCGATTCTAATTTAGCTCGCTTACTAGATATTTGACAGAGTTATTCCAATAGCTAGGCTCCGCCGAAATTTCAGGATTTCTGTAAAAAATATTGGCAATTATATATAATTGATCGTAAAATGTCTTCAAAACTCACTAATTTGCTCTAAAAACCTAAAATATCATATAGGATTTACAAGAATTCAGTTTAAGTGAAGATGAATAAAACGACGGCAGACACTATCGCAGATACCTTGAGAGAAGAGATTATTCGTGGGAAGTTTGAAGTTTCTCAGGGGTTACGTCAGGATTCTATTGCAAAACGCTTTGGGGTCAGCACCATCCCCGTGCGTGAAGCATTGCTGCAACTCAGCAGTGAAGGCATTGTCGAATTTTTCCCCAATCGTGGAGCGTATGTAACGGAACTTTCAGCCGTTGAATTGTTGGAAATCTACACCCTTCGCGAACTCTTGGAGATTTACGCCCTCGAGCAGGCTTTTCCCCATATGACAGAGGAAGTGTATGACCGGGCACAGAAAATCATCTTGCAAATGGATAACGAAAAAGATATTTATTATTGGGGTGAATTAAACTGGGAATTTCATGCCACTTTATATCAGCCTGCCCAAATGTCTCATATGATGAATATTCTTCGTGGATTCCATACCCATGTCATTCGCTATTTGATCCACAACGTACCCCGACCTGACGACATTGAACTTCGGCTTGATCACCGCGATCAGCATCAGCAAATTTTGGATTTATGTCGTAACCGAGATTTAGAGATTGCCTGTATCTTATTGCGTCGCCATTTGCAAACATCATCGGCACTCTTAGCACGGTTTGAAAATCAGAATATTTTAGACGAGCAATAGATAACTGTTGTTTCCGCCCACAGACCCATATTAAGGAAGGAGGTATGTTCGGAAATATAAAGGAGTTCCCTAAACCGATCGGTGAATTTGTTGTGGGGAGCACGCATGTCGTTACCCCCTTTACAACAACAGATGGGAAGGCGAAAGTGACCCTCCCCCATTTTTATGGACACTCAGTTAAGGCTAACTGATGCTGACTTTGATAATAGGCCGCTTCATAGGCTGCCGGACTGACATAGCCCAAAGTCGAATGACGACGTTGCCGATTATAGAACGCTTCGATGTAAAAGAAAATGTCAGTTCGAGCCTGGTCGCGGGTCTCATAAAGGACGTGGTGAACATGTTCTGTTTTCAAACTGCCGAAGAAGCTCTCAGTCGGGGCGTTGTCATAACAGTTGCCCGTCCTGCTCATGCTGACCAAAAATCGTTTGTCCTTTAACATCGGTTGATACGGCTGGCCGGTGTACTGGCTGCCCCGGTTCGAATGATGCAGCAGTCCAGCTGGGGGCCGGCGGCGCTGAATAGCCATCTGCAAGGCATCGATGACCAGAGCGCTGGTCATCCGGGCTGACATCGCCCAGCCGACAACACGACGCGAAAACAAGTCCAGGACGACAGCCAAATACAACCAGCCTTCTAGTGTAGGGATGTAGGTGATGTCTGGAATTGCCCCGAATTAGTGGACACATGATTGTGACACACTGTTCATTTCCTGATATTGCTTTTCATACTCAACCGGGCTGAGATAGCCTAATTGTGAGTGCAACCGTTGCCTATTGTAAAATATTTCGATGTACTCGAACAGGGTTGTTCTCGCCACAGCATGACTCTCAAATACTTTATCGGCACATTCAACTTTTAACGTTGCAAACCAACTCTCAGCTGGTGCATTATCGTAGCAGTTGCCAACCCCACTCATACTCGGTCGAATTTTTGATACCGTTAACGCCTGTTGAAAATCATCACTTGTGTACTGGCTACCTCGGTCTGAATGGTGTATCAATTCCGCAGATGGGCTACGACGGCCTGTCGCCATTACAAGTGCATCAATGACAAGATGACGAGACATATCTTGACGGATTGACCAGCCAACAACCAACCGCGAGAACAAATCGATGATGACAGCAAGATAGAGTGATCCATCGTTTGTTGGCACGTGCGTAATATCCGCGCACCAGACTTCATTCGGTCTTTGAGCTGTAAAGTTCTGTTGCAACCGATTGGGGGCTGGTTGCTTGCTGGGGTCCTGTTTTGTCGTTACTTTACGCCGTTTTGGTCGCTTGCCAACAAGATTATTCTCGCGCATCAGACGAGCCACACGCTTACGACTGCAACGCCATTTGAGACCCAATAGCTTTTTGTAGATACGGGGCGCACCATAACGACCTTTGCTCTCTTGATATGCCTCTTGGAGCGCAACCAACAACTTATCGTCAGCCACCTTCCGCTTGCTTGGGGGGCGTTTACACCAAGCATAATAACCACTGCGTGAAACAGCAAGCACACGGCACATGAGTGCCACAGGATAATCCGTTCGGTGTGCGTCAATGAATTGAAATTTCATCGCTTTGGACGCGTGAAGATGGCCACGGCTTTTTTTAGGATTTCGTTTTCGAGCTGTGATTCACGTAACTCACGCTTCAAACGGGTCACCTCTGCATCACGCTCTTTTTGTTTGCCTTTGCCAGGGAAGGCTTGGTCAGGGTCTTGACCAAACTCCTTCCGCCAACGATTCAAACTGCTCCGACTAATGCCCAGATCCTTGATAAATGCGCTAATCGGTTTGTCAGTTTGGTACGATAGCTTAACGGCTTCTATCTTAAATTCTCGTGTAAATTGCTTTGCCATAATTACCTCACTTAGATGACACTGTATCTTATCTCAGTGTCTATTAAAGTGGGGCAATTCCAGTCCGTCGTCCATTTCTGATTCGGCGCTGTGGCCGAAAAATCCCTATCCACCAGATTAGGAGCCACTGGATGAGCGGCGTTTGCTTTGGTGGCGCGCTTATAGCGCTTCTTCTGTTTGGCGGCAATACCATGCTTTTTCATCAGACGAGCCACACGATTTTCACTACAAGGCACTCTTCCTTTCACTTCATGGTAAATGCGTGAGCTGCCGTAGACTCCATTGCTCGCTTGGTAAGCCGCCTCGATTTCTTTGAGCAGTTCGTTATTCGCCATCTCCCGCGAACTGGACGAGCGTTTACGCCAGGCATAATAACCGCTGGACGACACATCCAATACCCGACACATGAAAGTTACCCTGAATGTCTGCCGATGCTCTTCGATGAACTGGTATCTCATGGGTTTGGGTTGCTGAAGATAGCCACAGCTTTAACTACTATGTTGCCGTCAAGGCCAAAACCTCAATTGACAGCAATGGTTTGCTGTTGAGTCAGATAGCGTTTGGGGTCGTATGGCTGACCTGTTAACAGGATAGCCCGGATGACACACAACAGCTTGCGACCCACAGCAACCAGCGTTTTCATTTTGTTCTTTCCAGTATCAATGCGCCGGTGGTAATAATCCCGATATTCATCTACACAACGAATGGCCGACAATGAAAGCATCCAAATGATGCGCCGAGCGAAGCGGTTCCCCTGATGAGATAATCGAGGATGTGGTGATTTTTGTGTGCCACTTTCTTTGGTGTTGGGGCACCAGCCAAAATAACTCAACAACTGCTTTTGAGTGGGAAATCGTTCAATACAGCCAATCTCACCCAGCAACGTACCAATAGACAAAAAATCCCCAATGGGGAAATCTGACAACTGTAACGGCCGTTCCAAACCGAGATCCTGGCTTCTTTCGGCCAACAATTCCTGGGTTGTTTCTCGTATTTGTCTATCCATATCACGAATGGATACATTCCTGGCAATAATCTGCTCCACCAGAATCATTACTTCCATTTCCAGACAGGGATCATCCAGTCCAATTGATGAGGCTGCTGCCTTTTTGAGCGTCTGGGCATATTCCTCACCTTTGTTGCGGCGGCTGGCTTTGTGGATGATACCGGTTAACTTGTTCAAGGATGCTTTCGCCAGCCGTTTTCGAGAAGGATAAGCAGATAAAATTGCTAATGTCGTAGGTGTACTCAAGCCAGTCAATAACGGCTCTACCTCTGGGAACATTTGATTAATCACGGCAGAAAGGCGGTTCGTCCACCGGCCCCTTTCTTCAATGAACGCTAATCGTAATCGGGTCAACCGACGCAGTTTCATCGCCGTATCACTTAACTGTTGGTCGGACACAAAATCACCGACTGGAATTGCCCCACTTTAATAGACACTGAGATAAGATACAGTGTCATCTAAGTGAGGTAATTATGGCAAAGCAATTTACACGAGAATTTAAGATAGAAGCCGTTAAGCTATCGTACCAAACTGACAAACCGATTAGCGCATTTATCAAGGATCTGGGCATTAGTCGGAGCAGTTTGAATCGTTGGCGGAAGGAGTTTGGTCAAGACCCTGACCAAGCCTTCCCTGGCAAAGGCAAACAAAAAGAGCGTGATGCAGAGGTGACCCGTTTGAAGCGTGAGTTACGTGAATCACAGCTCGAAAACGAAATCCTAAAAAAAGCCGTGGCCATCTTCACGCGTCCAAAGCGATGAAATTTCAATTCATTGACGCACACCGAACGGATTATCCTGTGGCACTCATGTGCCGTGTGCTTGCTGTTTCACGCAGTGGTTATTATGCTTGGTGTAAACGCCCCCCAAGCAAGCGGAAGGTGGCTGACGATAAGTTGTTGGTTGCGCTCCAAGAGGCATATCAAGAGAGCAAAGGTCGTTATGGTGCGCCCCGTATCTACAAAAAGCTATTGGGTCTCAAATGGCGTTGCAGTCGTAAGCGTGTGGCTCGTCTGATGCGCGAGAATAATCTTGTTGGCAAGCGACCAAAACGGCGTAAAGTAACGACAAAACAGGACCCCAGCAAGCAACCAGCCCCCAATCGGTTGCAACAGAACTTTACAGCTCAAAGACCGAATGAAGTCTGGTGCGCGGATATTACGCACGTGCCAACAAACGATGGATCACTCTATCTTGCTGTCATCATCGATTTGTTCTCGCGGTTGGTTGTTGGCTGGTCAATCCGTCAAGATATGTCTCGTCATCTTGTCATTGATGCACTTGTAATGGCGACAGGCCATCGTAGCCCATCTGCGGAATTGATACACCATTCAGACCGAGGTAGCCAGTACACAAGTGATGATTTTCAACAGGCGTTAACGGTATCAAAAATTCGACCGAGTATGAGTGGGGTTGGCAACTGCTACGATAATGCACCAGCTGAGAGTTGGTTTGCAACGTTAAAAGTTGAATGTGCCGATAAAGTATTTGAGAGTCATGCTGTGGCGAGAACAACCCTGTTCGAGTACATCGAAATATTTTACAATAGGCAACGGTTGCACTCACAATTAGGCTATCTCAGCCCGGTTGAGTATGAAAAGCAATATCAGGAAATGAACAGTGTGTCACAATCATGTGTCCACTAATTCGGGGCAATTCCACATTATCCTTACTTGTCATTTGGGGAGTTACGTGCATTTTCAAATTCTCCACCACTGGATGACAAATCCTGGCTTGGACATGAGGAAAGAGCAGTACGGGAACAACTAGACCCAAATCAGATGCCACTTTTTCCTGAGGACAAATGAAACTACACGTTATTGAAGAACCAGAGCTTGAATTTGGAAATGGCTCACATGTCTGTCCAAGAGGCGGCATAAGCAAGCATCAAGTTTATGATGTCAAAATGCCAGTGAGGAGAGAAAGGCTTCTTGTTGGTGGGGTAGGTACTAGTGAAAACCTATCGAAACTTGCCACATGGTTAACAAGATGTACAAATTTAATACCTGCACGTCTGGATGTTGAACAACCTAATCTGTATCCAAATTTCTGTGGATTTAACAAACAGATCGGGTATAGAGCTGAATTGATTCATGAAGATAGTATCACTCGCTACCTAAGAAATAGGGATGTTAAGGCGGTTCTGGACGAAAGCAATTGGAATCGGAGGGTAGAAGCAGCGGTTGATTTGTATTACCGTCAGATCAAATTTCTAGCCCAGAACAGACCCGTCGATGTCATCGTTTGTGTCATTCCCAACAAGCTTTTTGATGCAATTGCGTCCAAACCGCCGAAATCCGTAGAAGAACAAATGGAAGGTGAACCAGATGATGTACTAGAGATGAACTTTCGCCGGGCGTTGAAAGCGAAGACGATGCATCTTGGCAAGCCAACTCAATTAGTTCGAGAAATATCTTTGGAACCAAATCCAAGGGGAAAATCTGATGACGCTGTGCGTGCCTGGGATTTTTGCACCGCCCTTTACTACAAAGCTAATCAAACAGTCCCTTGGCGGTTAGTCACAAATATCAATCGCCCACACGTATGTTTTGTGGGCATCGGTTTCTATCGTAGCCGCGATAAGAGAATTCTACATACAAGTTTGGCTCAGATATTCGACGAATTGGGAAACAACGTCATCCTGAGAGGAACCCCTGTAGAAATCGACAAAGTAAATCGTCGTCCTCACTTATCCGAAGAACAGTCTTATCAACTACTATCACATGCCCTAAATGAATATGAAATAGCAATGGGAAGTCTTCCAGGCAGGTTGGTTATCCATAAATCATCGAATTTCAATCAGGCTGAGCTTTATGGTTTTCAGTCAGCCGCTGGAGACGCTAGGGTAGGGGTAACCGACTTTGTAACGATCCTTGATACGAATATAAGGCTTTTACGCGGTGGAAGCTATCCTCCATATCGAGGAATGCACATTGAGCTTGATAGAGTAAATCACATACTTTATACACGCGGATCAGTCGAGTATTACATGACCTATCCTGGTAAATACATTCCTCATCCTCTTGAAGTAAGGATTGTGGAGTCTGAGGAATCGCCACAAACAATTTGCCAAGAGGTGCTTGCGCTTACCAAAATGAACTGGAACACTACACAGTTCGATGGGAGGCTACCAATAACTATTGTATGTGCCAGGAAGGTCGGAGAGATTCTTAAGTACCTGCCCTTAAATGAAAACCCGCAAATCAGCTACAGTTATTACATGTAGATGACTTGCCCCCAATGCATAAACCAGTAGCTACGTTAATCTAGCGGTTCAAATGTGTTAGGTAGCACAACGAGTGTGGCCGGAGCTGGTGGGCGATACACGAGGGCATTTTGCGGTCGGATAGTATCGTACTGCCGTTGCCCGTAACCTGTAATTACTTCAGTCCACTCAGCTCGAGCAGTTCCTCTCTTACTTTTCGTCACAGCGGCGACAGGGGCGCAGGCAAAGCGGACGTTTGCTAACCTGGCCTTCCTGCGTGGCAGTAACCCGCGGAATTGGCGACTGCTGGTCAAACCCTTGATGTGGTCGACGCGTGACGTACCTATACGGGAAGGGGATGACGCTTTAAGTGGAAAATTGTACTCTCGCCATAAAGTAACGAGCCCCTTAATTTTACATTCGATTTTGCCGCCTTATGAATAGGATAGAGATATATTACACCCTGCCTTTTGTAGTCCTGGAGTCAGGTCATAGGAGATATATTTCTTGCGCAAGAATTCCGGTTATGCGACACGCCAATCCAAAAATAGCGGTTTTCAACTCATTTCGGTAAAATATCGACGCCTATTGAAGAAATCGCTCTGGATAGTCCCAGTTAATTTGAAGGATAAAGCAAGATGAAAAAAGATGACCCAAAACAATACCCATTGTCACAAGCTGGTTTTACCCAACCATCTCGTTCTGGCAAGCGTGCCGGCATTCCCATGCCCCTGATTATCGGCGTTGGCTTGCTGCTGTGCGTATGCCTCGCCTTTTTCGCAATTTCTCGCTTGTTTCGAGGCGGCGACGCCGAAAACCCGACCGAAGTTGACGCATTTCCTAGCGAAGAGCCAATTGACTCTAGCTCTAATGACGACCTATTTCCAGAATCCGCAGAAAGCGATTTTAGCGGGGGCGACGCATCCGTCACCCTGATCAATGAAACCGCAGAAGATGTCTGCTACGTCTTTATTTCGTCCGCTGGCGCAGATTCCTGGGGGGAAGATTGGCTAGGAGCGGAAGATTTGGTGCAAACTGACGAACAGATTCAATTTGAGCTGGAACCGGGCGTATACGACTTTCAAGCCCGAGATTGTGAAGACAATATCCTCTCAGAAGATTTTGACATCCCGATTGAATCTGGCGAGTTGATCGAGTGGCCTATCGAATAGCCAGACAGCAAATATAAATGACAGAGCAAGAGAACCATCTCAACAAATATATCTATTTGCTGACGGGCGGAGGGCTGATTGCCCTCTGCTTGCTGGCTATGGATCGGTTGACGACAATATGGTTGTTCGACCCCCAACAACGTCCCGATCTATACCGCGCTCTGGCGTTAGATACCGCCACTTCTTCTATGATTATGGAAGCCGCATTTCCTGAGTTGATCATCGTTTTTTTGGCGTTAATATTAGCTATTGTGACTGGAATATGTTTGCCGCTCTTTTATTATGTCAACCGTCGATTTGAATTCGGCAATAGCTCCTTTCTGGTGGTATTGCGGCAATCGATGTGGGTAGGCGGTTGGGCGACTTTTTGCGTTTGGCTTCAAATGTTACGGGCATTAACAATTGCGGTGGCGATTTTGGTGCTAGGCGTGTTATTTTTATTTGAACTGTTGCTGCAGGTGAGGGGCAGAGCGGCGTTAGAAACGCAATCGATTACTGCTGAGCCATGATCAACATTAGATGAAAGAGAAAAACGCCCAATTACGGTCACTGCCGGCATTAGACAAATTGCTGCTCACTAAGCATGGCCTCGACTTGACAAATCAATTTGGGCGACCATTGGCAGTCGAAGCGATGCGCCAGGCAACGACGCGACGTCGGACGCAACTTTTACAGGGAGAAAGCGGCGGCTCACACCAGGAGATCATTTTAGCGGACGCCAGCTCTTGGCTGGCGACCTTGATCGCCCCAACCTTACGCTCCGCCATCAACGCCACTGGCGTAATTATCCACACCAATTTGGGGCGCGCTCCCTTAAGCGCCGCCGCCATCAAAGCTATCCAGCAAATCGGCGGCGGGTATAGCAATTTGGAATATGATCAACATGCCGGCAAGCGTGGGTCGCGGGCTATCCATGCCGAATCCGCTTTAAAGCGGTTAACTGGCGCAGGAGCCGCATTTGTAGCCAACAACAACGCCGCCGCTGTATTGCTGGCTCTAACCGCTTTGTGCCAGGGCAAAGAAGCGATCATCAGCCGCGGTCAACTAGTCGAAATCGGCGGCGGCTTTCGGGTGCCAGACGTCATCATTCAATCAGGCTGCCGCCTGGTCGAGGTTGGAACAACCAATCGCACCCGATTAGCGGATTACGAAGCGGCGATTAACGAAAATAGCGGAGCGATATTAGTCGCCCACCATTCCAACTATAAAATCATCGGTTTTACCGCAGAGCCATCGTTGGCGGAATTGGCGGCGTTGGCGAAAAAACATGAGCTGCCGCTGATTTTTGATCAGGGCAGCGGAGCGCTGCTAGACACCGGACAATTTGGGCTGGAACGGGAAACCACGGCGATGGAGGCGTTGGAAGCGGGCGTTGATCTGATCGCTTTTAGCGGCGACAAATTGTTAGGCGGACCACAAGCCGGCATTTTAGCGGGCAAAGAAAAGTTAGTAGACCGTTGCCGCCGCCACCCGTTAGCCCGAGCCGTTCGCCCCGACAAATTGTGTCTGGCAGCGCTTTCCGCCACCCTGACCCCTTATCTGACTGGTCAAGCTGTAGCAGAAATCCCAATTTGGCAAATGATCGCCCGTTCTCCAGATGAAATCGCTAAGCAAGCGGCGCAATGGGCGGCGAAATTTCAGGAACAGGGATTGCCGGCATCAACTCGTGAAGGAGTGTCGACGGTGGGTGGCGGCAGCCTGCCCGGCTCTACCCTGCCGACCCAATTGACCATAATCTCTGATGGGCAGCCAAACTATTGGGCGCAACAGTTGCGCCTTAACGACCCGCCCATCATTGCCCGCATCCAAGATGATGCCCTAGCCCTAGATCCCAGAACAGTATTGCCCCAACAAGAGGCGGCGTTATTGGCGGCAGTTTGCCAATCGCCGCCACAAGAGGAAAGCCCATGAGTAATAGTAGAATCCTTGCCATAGAAACATCCTGCGACGAAACGGCGGCGGCAGTCGTTGAAAATGGACAACGTGTCTTAAGCAATGTGGTCGCCAGCCAAACGGAACTGCATGCCCAATATGGCGGCGTTTTTCCCGAGGTAGCTTCGCGCAAACATATCGAAGTGATATATGCAGTCATTGAAAAGGCAATGAACGAAGCGCGCACCGGCTATGATGACATCGACGCCGTTGCGGTGACCCGCGGTCCCGGCTTGGTCGGCTCGTTGCTGGTGGGGGTTAATGCCGCCAAGGGAATCGCTGTCGCCCGACAAAAGCCGTTGATCGGCATTAACCATATCGAAGGACATATCTATTCGATGTGGCTAAGCGAAGCGGCGGACGAAATCGAATTCCCATTGATAACGTTAGTGGTCAGCGGCGGGCACACCGAACTCTATTTGATGCGCGATCATCTACAATATGAACGATTAGGGGGTACGTTGGATGACGCCGCTGGCGAAGCGTTTGACAAAGTAGGCAGGTTGTTGGGGTTGCCATATCCGGGGGGACCGAGTATTGATGATGCGTCGCTTGCCGGCAATTCCGGGTCGTTTCGCTTTCCGCGGGCGGTGATGGATGACGAATTTAACTTTAGTTTTAGCGGATTAAAAACGGCAGTCGTGAGAGAAACGCGCAAATATGACGTCGGCAGGATGCCGATAAATGATTTAGCTGCCAGTTTTCAGGCAGCAGTAGTTGATGTTTTGGCGCAAAAAACCTATGGGGCAGCGATGGCGCACAAAGTGGCGGAGGTGCATCTTACCGGCGGCGTTTCCGCTAACCGCGAATTACGCAAAGTGATGCAAGAAGAGATGATGGCGATTCCAGTCCGCTTTCCGGCAGCAGAATATTGCACGGACAACGCCGCCATGATCGGAGCGGCAGCCCATTTTCGCTTACTTGCCGGAGAAAGCAGCGGTTTGAATATGGACGTTGAGCCTGGGTTGCGGCTGGTGTAGGCTGAGGGCGCTGGGCGCTGTGGGCGCTTAATTTTCGGACGATATTCGACCGCTCAGCCAATTCTCGATATCAGCCAATACCTCCAGATAGTTCAATTCGTTGTGGGATTCATGCCTGCCTGCCGGGTAGCTGATAAACGCTTTGTCTGGGCAATTTAGTTTGTCGTAAAAGCGGCGGCTGCCGGCAATCGACACGATCTGGTCCGCTTCGCCGTGCGTCATCAATAGCGGCAATGTCCAATCAGAAACATGCGCCTGTACCCATTCTATCGTCTTTATCATCTCTACCCCCCAACGCGGCGTATTGCCTATAAAGACCAATGGATCGGCAACATAGGCTTCGCCTACAGCAGGATCGCGGGAAAGCTGTTCGGGAGCAATTGGGCTTTGTAAATAATACCGGGGGGCAAAGCGGCTCAAAATTTTCGCCGCCAATTTCAACCCGGCTGACGCTCCGCCGCTGTCAAGCGCCGCTCCCGAAACAATGACTCCGGCAATGCCGGCAGGGTAATGGAGAGCGAAGTCCAGCGTCATTAAGCCGCCCATGCTGTGCCCAAAAATAAATAGCGGCTGATGCGGGGCTATCTTCAAAACGCGCTGAACCTGCGCCCGCAAATCTTGCCGGTAATCATCCCAACGGTCGATGTAAATGCGGTCGCCAGGCGATTTTCCATGTCCGCGATGGTCATGCCCAAAGATAGCGTATCCTCTAGGAACCAAATATTCTACCAAATTGGTATAGCGGCCTGAATGCTCGCCCACGCCATGCACAACAAGTAGAGAGGCTTTCGGCTCGCCTTCCGGTATCCATTGTTGACAGTACAACTGTAGCCCCCCCTTCCCCGTAAAAACGTCGGCGCTATGTTCCATTGACGTTCTCCATTCTGGTTGAAGTTTTTTGCGATGAAACAACAGTTCATGATAATAACGTGAGAGACCGGTTCTCGCCAGAGTAAAAAAACGCCGCTGCCTATTCGCCCAGATCTCTCCCTTTGACTATAAATTAGTTGTCGCAAAAGCAGTATCTTGTTGGTATTAAACTATGGTATTGGATTTATGGAGAAACAGATAATGGCTTTTAAAAGAGGTTTGGTATTGGGAATCGTCTTTTTGGGATTAATTTTCATCGGCAGCAGTGGCGGAGCGCTTGCCGGCATTTTTTCGCCTTCCGCAAACTCACAATCCCCATCGCTCAACATCTCGTTAGATCTTTTCGCCCAGGGGTTATCTCAACCGCTTGGCGTGGTTCATGCCGGCGATGATCGGCTCTTTGCCATCGAAAAAGCGGGACGAATCCGCATTATCCGTCCCAACGGCTCTGTTGACGCCACCCCATTTCTAGATATCAACAGCCGGGTCGATAGCGCAGCCAGCGAGATGGGTTTGTTGGGGATCGCTTTTCATCCCAATTACGCCAACAATGGGTACTTTTATCTGCAATACACCCATACCGCCAACTCCAACGCCCGCCTAACTCGGTTATCTCGCTTCTCGGTTAGCCCAAATCCAGACATTGCCGATGCCGGCAGCGAACAGGTTTTGTTAACCATCAACCAACCACACACCAATCACAATGCCGGCGGCATCTACTTTAGCCCAACCGATGGCTATCTGTATGTGCCCATGGGAGATGGCGGCAGCGGCGGAGACCCTAACAACAACGGGCAGAAAATGAGTACATTGCTCGGCAAAGTGGTTCGTATCGATGTCGATAGCGGAGCGGGCGCCGCCCCAGATTGCGTTGGCGGCGGCTCAGGAGCTTATACCATCCCCAATAGCAACCCATTCCGAGATGGAACTGGCGGCGTATGTGACGAAATCTGGGGGGTAGGATTAAGAAATCCATGGCGCAGTGGCTTTGACCGCGCCACCGGCGATCTTTACATCGGAGATGTGGGGCAAAACAGTTATGAAGAGGTTAGCCATCAACCAGCAGGTATGGCTGGACTTAACTACGGATGGCGTTGTTACGAAGGAAATCATCCATATAATCTAAACGGGTGCGGCTCCGCTTCCAGTTACGTTTTTCCAATTTTGGAAACGGCAAAAACAAATGGCAACTGCTCGATGGTGGGCGGCTATGTCTATCGTGGCGTTCAATACCCGGCTATGATCGGGCATTACCTGGCGGCAGATTATTGCACTGGGCATATTTGGGATTTAACGCCCGACGGAAATGGCGGTTGGAACAGCGAACAACACAGCGACCTAGCCGACTTCAGTCCAGTCTCGTTCGGAGAAGATGTGAATGGGGAACTTTATTTGGTCAAACTAGGGGGCACAATATTTAAAATAAAAGAAAACACGACAGCGGCAATGGCTGGCATCGTTTTGGGAAACGACAATCAGATAAAGCCCGCGCTCCCCAATTCGACCGTCACCTTTACCCATGTAGTTACCAATGCCGGCAATATTCAGGACACCTTTCGCTTTTCCGCCACATCGGGGCAAGGTTGGGCAGTTGATGTCGATCCCCCCCTCACGCTCAATCCAGGCGTATCCGCTTCCACTCACATGACGGTCGTCACTGGGTTGTCTGCCCCGCCCGGAACCACAGACAGCGTCATTTTGCAAGCGACTTCAGATTTTGATTCTGCTGTGACTGCCAACGTGACCGATATGATTGAAATATTGAATGTGACGAATGAAATTTGGCTGCCGGCAATCCATAAATCCAACTGAGTAAGCTACCTTTCTTCCAAATATTCGGCGGCGACCCAACCAGACAATCCCTGAAAAGTTACTGCTTGCCACAAAAAATCGTCGCTTTCATCTGTGCCATCTAATAATGTAACTACGCTGTTTGCCGGCAGTAACGCCACAATTTCACTATCTAATCCCGGCTCTGTTCGCATGTTTATCCCGTAAGGATAGTTCACTTCAGCAGTACGCGGCGTAGCGGTTGGCGTGGAGGTGGGCGTAGGAGTAGCTGTCGAAGTGGGGCTGGCAGTTGGGGTAGGCGACGGCAATGGGGTGGACGAGGCGGTTGGAGAGGGGGTCAGGGTGGCAGTCGGGGAAGAGGTAGGGGTGTGGGTAGCGGTCGGCGTTGGTCCTAAAGTCGATGTAGGAGTGGGCAAAGAGGTGGGCGTCGCCGTTGGCGGGGTAAAGCTGTCTAATTTTTTCACCTCGATCACCGTCAAATCCAGGGCAACCTCTTGCTGCAGCTCAATGGCTATCGCCTCCTGCAACTCTTTCAAATTAGCGTATGGAATTGAACGTTCCGAGCGAGCCGTAATCTCCAGTTGCAACACATCATCTTCTATGGTAGCAAAGGTAAAATCCGCCAATTCCGCTCCGCTGATCTCCGCCAATTGGGCGGCTGTCGTTTCTCGAACGCGATTTTCGTATGCGGTGTCGCTCGCTAATCTATAGGTGATATACCCTAAGACCAGCGCCACCATACCGAGGGAGATCAAAGCGATACGGGCGGTGCGTTGCTGCATGACTCGCCGCTCTTTCTGACTGATTTCAGGGCGAAAACCTAACGCTAAAAAGACTAAAATCGCGGCAAAACTGATCGCCACAAAGTTTGCTCCAAACAATATCAACGCCCCTAACCCATTGATCCAAGAAAATCTGGAAAAGGCGATGCCGGCAGCGGCGATAGGGGGCACCAATGCGGCAGAGATAGCCACGCCAGGCAACGCTCCAGCCGCGTCAGATTCGCACAGAGCGTATGCCCCAGCCATGCCGGCAAGCAAAGCCACTCCTAAATCGAGCAGCGTAGGTCTGGTACGAGATAATACTTCTGGCGTGAGCGGGCTGTTAAAACCCATCGCGCCAATGATAACCCCTATTGCCAACCCCAAAATTAGCCCCCTTACCACTGTGCCAAGAGACAAACGCAAGAAACGGGCTTCGCCCAGCACAATTGCCATCCCCGTTCCGATGATGGACGACATCAATGGCGCTACCAACATCGCCCCGATAATGACTGCCGGACTGTTAAGCAGTAAGCCAAAAGCGGCGATGCCGGCAGCCAGGGTAATCAGGGTATAAAAATCGGCGTCTGCCCGGGCGTTTCGCCGAATTCTAGCGTAAATTTGCACCCGCTCTTCCAATGGTTTGCGGCGAATAAAGCGCTGTAACCCCCACGACAAACTAGACGCCAATCCGCCTAAACGGCGTTGGCTTTGTTTAACAACCAGAACTGGGGTTTCGCTTTGATTTATCACCTCGCCCACAACGTCGCCAAACAATATTTTGTCCAGCGTCATCTCTCTACTGGCGCCCAAAATTACTAAATTGTGCCCCTTTTTCGCCTCCTGCACGATGCCGGCAACTGGCGAAGGAGAGGAGATCACCTTTTTTTCGATGCGATCACGGGCATCGATAAATTCCATCAACTGACGCAATCGCGCCCAACCAAGCGCTTCGGCGTTTGCCCCCAATTCTTGACGAGCCACAAACAACGCTTGCACCTTTGTTTTTCCCGCCAATGGCAGCAAAAAGCTAAGGGCATGCCCGGCATTGGGACCGCTAGACGGCACTAGAATGCTTTCGATTTTAGGCGGGGGGGCAGCAGGCAAAGCGGGATCGGCGATGTATTTGAGATTGCCGGCATGCTTGCCGCGAACAACCGCTACTGTACAGGGTAATTTTTCCATCGCCTGGCTGTCTATCGATTCTGCCTCAGCAATTAATAGGTCGATATTTGAAGCGGCGATTATTTTTCGCAATGCCCGGCGCGGCTCTTCGTCAACCGCCAGCAAGGTGCGATGGACGCAATCCTCTTGTTCGGAAATCGCTTGAGAGTAGGATAAAGTTTGGCGGGCTAATGATAGGCTGGTTGAATTTTGTCTGGGCAAAATGATAGCTGTGACTAACTCGCCTCTGGTGTGAGCAAGATCATGTCCGAGCGACCAACCAATTCCCAACGACCGCCCTGGCGTCGCCAGAACCATGACCCGCCACTGAATATCGCTAGGCAATTCGCCTTCAAGGATTTTCATAAGCGCGGAGTATAGCAGATTTTTGGCTGTTATCCGCTGTCAGGCTCAAAAAATATGGGGTGGTTTTTCCTTTAGGAAGCGATAAAAATCGCCTCTGAAATCATTCGTTTAGCGCCAATTGCCTGAAATAATGTAACCAAAATCGAAGCGTAAACGATCGCTTTTTGCCTGGCAACTTGGATAAATAATCCGGTTGGAGATGAGATGCCGGGACCTTTAAATAATAACCATACGTAGCTGCCCAACGCCAAAGCAAATATCGCCATGCCAACTCCATACCAATTAGGGTATTGTTGATGTAGAAAGATAGCGGGCGCATATAAAGATGCCGTAATAAAGAATGCGACGAACGCCACCTGAACAAAGATGAAGTGAGGGAATGGGGCGATATTTGCCGGCGTAAACGCCACGCCAATAAAGCCAACTCCGGCAATTACGCCGCACAATGACCCTGTTTTTGCCAGCCATTTACCGACTCCATGAGGAAACAGGCGGCTCATACTATGGAAAAAGAGTAAAATGCCACCCCCTGCCCCAGATAAAGCGATGAAAAATAGTATGGCTGACGGGATGTTGGAAATGCCGGCATAACTCTCCGTCATTCCCAAATCGCTAAAAAAGTTCTCAAAAAATCGATACCCATCAGTTTGAGAATCTTGCAGCGTACCCCCTGGATAAAGCGTCATCGCTGTAACAGTCCCCGTCACAAACAATAGCGCCGAACCAATGGCGATATCAAAATTCCGTCTATTATTTGACATGCGTGATTTTAGCGCTTACCCATTTGATTGGATTCTGAAGTGGGTCACCTGAACTTTCCAACAAAATCGCAACCATAATTTCCTAATTGCATATCCTATCGTGAACTAGATTTCGAGAAAGCAGAAAATCGACCTCTTTTTTAGTTCGTTTATTTTACTGCAAACGGTAAATAAATTTGGTTGCTCAGGTCCCTAGCATAGAGATATAGTCCAAAATTAAAGTTTGGATCATAGATTGCATTAGAATAAGGCAAGCCTAATTCATAACTATAATCGCCGACTAGCGTAGGCATTGTCGGATTTGTTAGATCATATTTTTGTTTAAACCCCAAAAATATATTAGATGTAAGATAAAGCGCGCCATCCAATGAAGTTAATACAACATAACTGCTATTTGCCTCAGTCGTTATTGGGATAGAAGAAACTAAATTTAACCCTGCTGGATTAGATATATCGATCACTTTAATAAATTCGCCAGAATCATAAACGTATAGATACGCATAATTGCCGGCAATTGCCATTCCCTCGATATCAACCAGAGAATTTCCCAGTGACAATCCCATACCAATCTGTGGAGAAATAGGATTCGAAATATCTATTGCTGTTATTTGCTCAGCTCCATTACAGCGTTCCACAAGGAATAAATGATTCCCTTTTAACTCCAAATTTTCTCCATCCTGACAGCCAATGCTTCCTACAGTAATCACGGAAGCTGGGTTATTCACATCTGTGAAATCAATGACATTTAAACTGCCAACATCAAATTCTCCAGCCAAAAAACCAAAACCATTATGGTAAAGGAATTCATTCAACCGAGGAAAAGCGCCGGCAGGGAGATAGGTGGCGCGTCGTGTTGGATTAATTGGATCAGTGATGTTTATCAAATCCAACTCTTCGCTGCCCATCAAAAATGCCGTATCCCCCTCTACGTGCAAAGACGCTGCTCCATTTAATAAATGTTCATATCTGCCGGCAATGGTTGGACTAAGAGGGCTTGAAACATTTAAGATATGTTGATACTTCGAATCATCCGTAACATAAAGATAGTCGCCTACCTGATCAACGTCAGAAACATATCCAAAGCTAAAATAATCGCCAATTTTAGGATCGCCGTTTAACTGATTCGGATCAATAATTTCCAAACCAGCCTCCATAAAAGTGGAAAAGATATTAGAGTTATCACCAACTACATCTGTTACGCGAGAAAAAGAATCGGTAGCATAACTGTCTATGTAAGTTGCAGTTGGAGGCGCTGATACATCATAAATGGATATGTTTATTCCCGCATAATTGGGTAGTGTAACATTCTTTCTGTAAATTTATCGGTCGACATTGCAAAAAGCAAGGTCAGCGTCTATCCTTGGTAAATTCAATCAAACTAAGGAGAACAACATGACCTTGCAGACAAATGATAACGCACTTTACCAAATTGAGACCACCCTTGCCCAAGCCGGCTTCGACGGCTTGGCAGAAGCGCTGAGGATACTCCTCAACGAAATCATGAAAATCGAACGAGCCGAGCATCTGCATGCCCAACCATACGAGAGAACAGAAACCAGGCGCGGCTACGCCAATGGCTACAAGCCCAAAACTGTACGCTCACGGCTAGGAGCAATCACCCTCAACATCCCCCAAGTGAGGGACAGCAACTTCTACCCCAGCAGCCTAGAAAAAGGGATGCGGAGCGAACGCGCCCTCAAAACAACATTAGCCGAGATGTACATTCAAGGAGTTTCCACACGCAAAGTAGCCGCCATCACCCAAGAGTTATGCGGCTTTGAAGTCAGCAGTAGCAGCGTCAGTCGGGCCACAGCCGAGCTAGACGAGTTGTTCAGCCAATGGCGAGAACGGTCATTGGGAGCGTATCGTTATCTCATCCTTGATGCCCGCTACGAACACGTCAGAGAAGGGGGACAGGTGGTCGATGCGGCCGTGCTGAGCGCCATCGGCATCTCTGCCCAGAGTGGCAAGCGAGAAGTGTTGGGTTGCTCCGTCGCTCTTTCAGAGCAAGAAGTTCACTGGCGCACCTTCTTGCAAAGCCTCAAACAGCGTGGACTACATGGGGTCGAACTCATCGTCAGCGATGCCCATGAAGGGTTGCTAGCGGCCAAACAGACCGTTTTTCCCACCATTCCGTGGCAACGTTGTCAAGTCCACTTGCAACGCAATGCCCAACGCTATCTGCCGCGTAAGGAGATGAGAGAACCGGTGGCCACTGACATCCGTGCCATCTTCAACGCCCCCAACCGACCTGAGGCAGAACGGTTGTTAGACCAATTGCTTGACCGTTATGCCAGCACGGCTCCTCGTTTGACTGCTTGGGCAGAAGAGGCATTGCCACAGGGCTTCACTGTTTTTGCCTTCCCAGACAAACATCGCCGTCGGCTACGCACCACCAACTCCATTGAGTGGCTCAACAAGGCGATCAAGAAGCGGACGAAAGTGGTTAGTATCTTTCCCAACTCCGCCTCTTGCCTACGGTTGGTGACAGCGATTGTGATGGAGATTTCGGAGGAATGGCTGGCTGGAAATGTTTATCTGACGATGAACGACGGCTAAATCAATGTTCAAGGATAGACGAATTTACAGAAAAGATGTTGCTTAACCATAATTGTATAAATAAAGTTTTGAACCAATGTAATAAATCTTGCTTTTGCCAATATTATCGGAAGCGATTAGCGTCCACGAAAGTGGGTTGCTGATGTCATATGTTGTGAGAATAGAGTCAGCATGATAAAGGTAACTGTCAACAACAGCTAAATCGCCTTCATAATTATGTGTCGGGGCAGCAAATTTTAATGCAATTGTTGGCGAAGTAACATCTGTTATATCAACTATTGATAATGTAGCAGAACATCCTCCTGATGGCAGCTCAAGGCAGACATGCATATAGGCGTAATTTTGATGTAAGACGATACCGCTTGCTAATGCTCCTGAATAAATATGGCTGAGTTCCATAGGCATTGAGGGCGCAGAATAGTCAATAATTCGTAACCCGCCGCCGTTTCCGCCAATAGATTTGGCAAATTCAGTTACATAAACAAAATTGCCGGCAATAACAGCCTCAATTGGAGTGCCCGATGTCTTAAAAAACCCACTAAAGATTGGCTTCGTTTTATTCGTTACATCAACTGTATACAAACCATCTTTAACAAATGCCAAAGCATAATCCCCCATAACATAAATCTTATTAACAGCTTGCGTTAATGGTTCAGACAAACCGATTCGGACCGGCCCGCCTGGATTATCTATATTTAATATTTCCACCCGGGATCCAATAGCTAAATAAGCAAACTCCTCTTGAACGGCGATGCTGTAACTCCTCCCACCCATCATATCAACTAACTCCGGTTCTGATAAAGAGAAATTTTCTTGACTCGTTTGCCCTATAGCAACGGCTCTCAACAAAAACGACAATGGAAGCAAATTTAATATGACTAAAATGGCAAACCGCTTTTTCATAGCTATCTCCCTGTTAAGTAAGGTCACACCCAAATCTGTTAGGAAATCCAATACTTGGCTACTATTTTACAACAAGTAATACGAAAGTGAAATTTATGGCTGAATTGATTGACGCGCGTTTTGGTAGGCTTCCCAAAACTAGCAGCTTGCTATTATCGGATTTGAACCGCCTGGACACCGGTTAATGCCCGTAATTTTTCGCACAATTCAGGGCTGGCTTGGGTGGGATGATTGGGGAAAAACATACTCATCCCCTGACCCCTCACCCTTAACTCCATAATTGCGTCCCCCTTAAAATTCTCGGCTATCTTCAAACTCTGCTGAAAAGTTTCTCGCCAATTGGAGCGCGGCGACACAAAAATTCGAATCGTTTGCAGCGATTTGACGGACTTGGGGGTAGGAAATGCCGGCATTTTTTTGTCGAAATTTGGCGGTGGAGGCGGAATATAGCCTACTGTCCCTTCGCTATTTTGTTGAGTTGATTCAGGATGATGTCCGTTAGTGCGAACGGTTGGGGCTGCCGGCGAAGGCTTTTCCGAAACCGACTCTCCCTCGCCTGCTGCCGTAACTATTTCTATCGATTTTTGGACTTTGTCCACAATGATTTTTGCCCGCAGCTCTTCGATTTGAACTTTGCCGGCAATCAACAACACCTCATCCACCGCCACAATCTCTTTGTATTGCGCCCAGGTACGAGGGAAAAAGACAACTTCCACCGAACCGCTCATATCCTCCAACTGCCCAAACGCCATCGGATCGCCCTTTTTGGTGGTGAGCGTCCGCAGCGAGCTGACCATGCCGGCAACTCTCGTTTGCTTGCCATTCATCCCATTTGCCAACTCAGCGATCGGCTTCACATTGGCGCCAGCCGCCAGACGCGCCATCTCTCGAGCCATAGGGTGATCAGATAAAAAGACGCCTACCAACTCTTTCTCCCAACTCAACATCTCCCGTTCGTCATATATTTTGTTCAATCCTTCCTCTGGGGCAAGCAACCGCGGCTTGTAAGAGGCTATCGAATTTCCAGAATTACCGAATAAGCTCATCTGTCCGGCGGCGGCGGCGTCATGCGTTTTGCCCGAATAGCCGATCATCCGCTCCAAACCGTCCAGCAACTGCGAGCGGCTGCCCCATTGGTCAAACGCCCCAACTTTCATCATCGATTCCAAAGCCCGCTTGCCCACGCGGCGCAAATCAACCCGTTCACACAAATCAGCTACATCTTTAAATGCCCCATTTGTCTCTCGTTCGTGTATAAGCTGCTCAATAGCGGAGATGCCGGCATTTTTAATCGCCCCCAGCCCATACCGAATCACCGGTTTCTCTTCCGTCCCCTCAATTGTAAAATCAACTTTCGCTTGCCGAATATCCGGCGGCGCAACTTTAATCCCCTGTTTGCGAGCATCTGCCAAATAACGCGCTATCTTATCTGTATTATCCCGCTCCACCGACAGCAACGCCGCAAAATATTCCACCGGATAATGCGCCTTCAAGAAGGCAGTCTGACAAGTAATGACAGCGTAAGAGGCTGCATGCCCTTTCGGAAAACCATAGCGGGCAAAGAATTGAATATCGCCCCAAACCGATTCGATAATCTCCTTTTTATACCCATTTTCCAACGCCCCCTTGCTAAACTTCAAATAATGCTCCTCCATCAACTTCTTCTTTTTCTTTGCCACCGCTTTGCGGATCATATCCGCTTCGCCCGGCTCGTATCCAGCTAAATTGGTAGCAAGGCGAATGATTTGCTCCTGATAAACCAAGATGCCATATGTATCCCCCAAAATCGGCTCTAAATCAGAATGGTGATAAGTTACAATATCTTCGCCATCATAAATTTGGGAATGCATCCGTTTAACATATTCAGGAATGTTCTCCATCGGACCCGGACGATACAATGAAATGGCGGCGATAATATGGTCAAAGCGGCGCGGTTTCATCTCCATCATCAATCGCCGCATTCCCGCCCCTTCTACCTGAAAGACGCCCGACACTTCCCCCCGCCCCAACAAATCAAACAACTTTTCTGGCTTTTTAGACGGATCAGGACCGACATGCCCCTCATCATATGGGATATTTTCCATCGAGTAGCGCACCCCATGCCGTTTTTCCACCAACTCCGCCGCCTTGCGCAACACCGTCAGCGTACTCAACCCCAAAAAGTCAACTTTCAGCAACCCAATAGATTCCACGATTTCCATAGGCCATTGGGTAACGGCTAACGCGCTTTCCCCATCGCCGCTACTGTTACGATACAGCGGGCAATATTCAACCAATGGTTTGTCAGAAACGATCACGCCTGCCGCATGGGTCGAAGCGTGGCGCGACACCCCCTCTAAATTACGAGCGGTTTCCACCAACTCTTGCACCTGCTGTTCGTCCTGATACTGTTGGGCTAACTCCGTTGAGTAAAATTCATGCTCTTTGTCCAACGCATTATCGATGGTACAGGGTTTGCCCGGTATCGCCGGGATCATCTTGGCGATAACATCTACTTTTTCCAATGGCACATCTAACGCTCTGCCCACATCCCGGATCGCTGCCCGCGCCCCCATGGTGCCAAATGTGATGATTTGGGCGACTTTGTCGCTGCCATATTTCCGCACTGTATATTCGATCATCTCATGGCGGCGGTCATCGGGGTAATCGAGGTCGATGTCAGGCATAGAGACCCGACCCGGATTCAAAAACCGCTCGAAAATCAAATCATTGATCAAGGGATCAATGCCCGTAATACCTAAAGTGTACGCTACTACCGAACCGGCGGCAGAACCGCGCGTGTTCCACCAAATGTCTGCCTTCCGAGAAAATTCGCACAAATCCCACACGATGAGGAAATAGGCGGCAAAGCCCATGTTGTTGATGATATTGAGCTCATGTTCCAATCGGTTTCGCAAAACCTCATCCGACTGCGCTCTGGCTTCTCCGTATCGCCAAATCAAACCATTTTCGCACAGATGGCGCAGATAACCCTGATCGTCGTACCCTGCCGGCACTGTGAAATGGGGCAAATGATAGCCAGGCGGTTCAGGATCGACTTGGCACATCTCAGCAATCAGCAAGCTATTGCTCAAAGCGTCTGGCACATGCCCAAACATGGCAGCCATCTCCTCATACGATTTGAGATAGTAGCCACTGTCCGACATTCGCATCCGATTGTTGTCTTTATACAACGCGCTGGTCTGCACGCAAAGCAAAACGTCGTGGGGATTGGCTTCTTCGGCAGTGGTGTAATGGACATCATTGGTGGCTAACATGGGTAGATTGTGCCGTTTTGCCAGCTCGATCAGGGCATTGTTGACCCCTTTTATTTCTGGAATATCATGATCTTGCAGCTCGATGAAAAACCGCTCCCGCCCAAAGACATCTGCATACCAACCCAGCGCTTCATCTGCCTTTTTGGGCTGGCTTTTTAGAATCGCCTGGGGAACTTCGCCTGCCAGGCAACTGGTGGTGGCGATCACCCCTTCGCTATGCGCCGCCAAAAAATCGCGGTCGATGCGCGGTTTGTAATAATATCCTTCCAGTTGGGCAGCGCTGGAAATTTTCAGCAAATTGAGGTAGCCGGTTTGATTCTGCGCCAGCAACAGTTGGTGGAAACGCTCCCGATCATAATTTGGGTCTTTATCGGTCATGCGCCGGGTTGCCATATAGCTCTCGACGCCAATAATGGGTTTTACGCCAGCTTGCCGGCATGCCCGATAAAAATCGATCGTGCCGTGCATTACTCCATGGTCAGTTAAAGCGATAGCTGGCTGGTTTAGCTCCTTGGCGCGATTTGCCAAATCATTGATTCGGCTTAATCCATCCAGCAAACTATACTCGCTGTGAACATGCAGGTGGACAAACTCTTTTCGCTCGCTAATCGTCATTTCCTATACTATTTTGCGGGAAAAATTTTAGTACTACTTGGGTTTTGTTGAGACAATCCGCATTATATCAGCTTTTAAAAATTTTGGCAGAGGTTTGCCGCGAAAATTTGTGACTTTTTAGGGTCAATTTTACGCCACAAAAGATTCAGTTTTGGCGAACTTTCATTGTAGAGTAAAATCGTTGATCAATTCGGCATTTTGTTCCATGTCCGAGCGCATTGCAGTTCATGAAATCAATTCCTAAACCTATTAAGTAAGGAGAACTGAACTATGACCTCTCAACGCAAAATCACGCTAAACGAAAAAGAGATTCCCACCCATTGGTATAACATCGCGGCTGATATGCCCAACAAGCCCATGCCGCCGCTGAATCCCGGCACGCTGGAACCGATAGGACCAGATGCGCTTGCCCCAATCTTCCCTATGGGGTTGATCATGCAAGAGGTTTCTGGAGAAAAATGGGTTGAAATACCCGAAGAAGTGCGCGATGTATACGCCATGTGGCGACCTACGCCGATGTATAGAGCTTACAATTTAGAAAAAGCGCTAGATACGCCAGCAAAAATCTACTACAAATATGAAGGGGTCAGCCCGTCAGGGTCGCACAAGCCCAACACAGCAGTCGCCCAAGCCTACTACAATATGAAGGAAGGGGTGAAGCGAATAACCACCGAAACAGGCGCCGGGCAATGGGGGTCGGCGCTTAGTTTTGCCTGCAACATTTTCGATATCGCCTGCGAAGTATATATGGTGCGGATCAGCTACGACCAAAAACCATACCGCAAAATGATGATGAATACGTGGGGGGCAGACGTTTATCCGTCGCCGTCGGAACGGACGCAGGCTGGGCAAAAGATTTTAGCCCAAGACCCAGACACGCCTGGCAGTTTGGGCATTGCCATTTCGGAAGCGATAGAAGTGGCGGCAACAAACGAGGATGCCAAATATTCGCTGGGCAGCGTGTTAAATCATGTGCTGATGCATCAAACGGTGATTGGACAAGAGGCGATTAAGCAGTTGGAAAAAGCGGGGGCGGATCTGCCTGACTATCTCTTTGCTCCATTTGGCGGCGGCTCTAATTTCGCCGGTTTGGCGTTTCCATTTATAGAACTCAATCTGACGCAAGGAGCGAATGTCCAATGTATTGCCAGCGAACCGACCTCGGCGCCGAAGCTGACGCGGGGGGTGTTTCATTATGATTTTGGGGATACGGTGGGGATGACGCCGCTCTTGCCAATGTACACGCTGGGGCATACCTTTGTGCCGGCAAAAATCCATGCCGGCGGTTTGCGTTACCATGGAGCGGGCGTGATAATTAGCCAATTGCTCAAAGATGAGCTTATCTCTGCCGAGGCGATTAACCAGTTAGAAACGTTTGAAGCGGGCGTGGCGTTTGCCCGGGCAGAAGGGATCGTGCCGGCGCCGGAAGCGAATCATGCTGTTGCCTCTGCCATTCGGGCGGCAAACAAGTGCAAGGAGGAAGGGGTTTCTAAAACGATTTTGCTCAATATGTGCGGACATGGCAATTTTGATATGTTGGCGTATGAAGATTATTTTGCCGGCAAGCTGCAAAAGCACGAGATGACCCAGGCGGAAGTAGACGACGCTATCGGCAAAATTGACACTCCTTCAATCGCTGATATAGCGGCAAAGTTAGCTGGTTGAAAGAATTGCCGGCAGCCTATATGAGCAGCAACCCGCCAGACCATATCCCCATCGCCTTTGGCAGTCTAGACCCTGCCGGCAACGACGCCCAGGCGGGTTTCGACATTCTGCCCGAATTCCAACAGTTCAACCAAAAAGATGATGTCTTTCGCCGCTCCTGGTGGGATGATCGCATCCAAAGCCCCAAACATATTCGCTTTTACAAAACCTACCGCGAGCCTTTAACCACTTGGCGCAAGGCGGACGGCTTCACCCAAAAAGATTACGCCTACCGCAACGCCTCTTGGCATGTCAGCGACATTTTTACCGAGCTAAAGGAAGAGGAAGACAGACGAGAAGGATTTTCAGACGAATTTAGCTTGTACCGCGATGTGGCGGAACATCAGATGGAAATGGGCTCTCCGTCAGAAGTGGCGGCGGAGATCAAGCGGGTGGCGTTAAGCTTTGGGGCAAATTTGGTAGGCATCACCCAATTTGACTCCCGCTGGATGTATCGCAACAAATTCAGCGACATGAGCAAACGGGAAAAGCCACAGGAGCTGCCCGATGGCTTAAACTGGGTCATTGTCACCGCCCAGGCGATGGATTATGACCTGATTCGGACTGTGCCATCGGCGTTAAGCGGAGCGGCGACCGGGCTAGGCTATTCTCACGATGCCCTAACCGTATTGTCGATCGCCCAATATATCCGCAACCTGGGTTACGATGCGGTTGCCAGCATGAACGACACTGCTCTGGCGATTCCGTTGGCGATAAAAGCGGGTTTAGGCGAATATGGGCGAAACGGGTTGCTGATTACCAAAGAGTTTGGTCCGCGAATCCGACTGGGCAAGATTTTTACCGATTTGCCGCTGGCTATCGATCAACCGATTCGCTTTGGCGTGAAGGAGTTTTGCCAGGAATGCCGGCAATGTACGCAAGGTTGTCCAGTTAAAGCGATACCGGGCGGCGAACCTTCGACTGAAATCCACAATCAATCTAACCTGGTTGGCGTGCGCAAATGGACGGTAGACGGCGAGAAATGCTTCGGTTATTGGGCGACCCAAAACAGCGATTGTTCGATTTGCGTGCGTATTTGCCCATACAACAAAGATTACTCCCAATGGATTCACCGGCTGGGGCAAAAATTGGCAGGCACTCGGCTGCGCAGCTTGATGCTTAAACTGGATCAACGAATGGGGTATGGGGAACGGATGAAACCAGTTCGGTGGTGGGGCGGCGAAAGAGCCAATGGCTGGGAACAGTTCCGCCGCCTCATCTTCGGCAAGCCTAAATAACGTTAATCGTTAAAGCCAACCTCAAACATCGCTTCCAAATCATGCTTGGAAAAGACACGAAAAGCGATCAACGTTTCCGATTCCAGGATCCCGTCTACTTGCAGCATTTCGCTGGTGACCAACTCAGCCAATCTCTCGTTGTTGGGAATACGTAAAATCGCCACCAGATCGTACCTGCCGGCAACTGAGAAAACTTCGGAAATGCCGGCAAAGGCGGTTAACTGCTCGGCAATTTGATTGATTTTGTCTCGTTCAGTTGAAAGTAAAACCACAGCAGAAACCATTTTACGCTCCTTTTAGCGATCGGGAATCGGAATTGTCAATCATTCCAGTTAAAATTAAGTTACCGCTGCCCGATCCAGTTGATAATTTTCATACAGTTCCTCCGCCATCACCTGCCGCAGGCGAGACATCGCCTCGTAAATATCTTCAAATGATGTGTACAGCGGGGCGATGCCCAAGCGGATGTTGTCAGGCGGGCGAAAATCGGGCAACACTGCCATCTCATTGATCAACGCTTGGCTGATCCGCCACCCATCGTCATGCCCCAACGAGACATGGGAGCCGCGAATGCCGGCATCGTGGGGGGCGTTGAGTCGAAAGCCATACTCAGCCAACCACGCTTCCCACAACCCAACCAAATATTCTGTCTGTTCAATCGATTTGGCTCTCACCCGATCCATGCCGGCGTCCAACAACATATCGACCCCTGGCTCCACTGCCATCGTCGACAGCACCGGCGGCGTGCCGGTTAGAAAGCGGCGAATGCCAACGCCAGGGCGATAAGAGAGTTGAAAATCAAAGGGATTATACTCCCCTATCCAACCAGAAATGGGATTGTGCAATTGTTCTTGCAAATCTTGGCGCACATACAAAAAAGCAGGTCCGCCGGGACCTCCATTGAGATATTTGTAGACGCAGCCCACAGCCAAATCGGCGTTCGCCCCATTGAGATCGACCGGAATCGACCCGACAGAGTGGCTTGTATCCCATAAAACCATCGCTCCCACCGCATGGGCGGCGGCGGAAATCGCTTCCATATCATAAATGTAGCCGCTCTTGAAGACGGCGTGGGTCAGGGCTACCAGCGCCACATCTTCATCCAAAGCCGCCAATATCGCCTCGGTCGCGCCATGAATTCCATCGGGCGATGGACAGATTTTTAGTTGATGGCGATTGCCCAAAGTGTTGATCGCCCCTTGCAAAATGTAAATGTCAGACGGAAAGTTCAAATCGTCGGTGACGATTGCCCTGCGCCCTTCTTGCTTTTGCAAAGCTGCCACCGCCAGTTTGTACAAATTAACAGAGGTGGAGTCGGCTAATGCCACTTCGTCGGCTTGCGCCCCGACAAGTTGGGCGATTTTGCCGCCAATATCCTGTTGCGCCGTAAACCAACCGTCGTTCCAGCCGCGAATCAGCCGTTCGCCCCAACTGGTTTCGACCAAATCGCGTATCAACTGAATGCCGGCAATGGGCAATCTTCCCAAAGAATTGCCATCGAGGTAAATTAAATCTGAATCGTCGAAATGAAACTTTGCTCGATAAGACGCCAGCGGGTCTTGTTTATCTTTTTCAATTGCGTAATCTCGGTCAATAATGTTCATAAATATGTCCGTATTGCCCATAAATCGGGGAAAAATGGTTTCATAAGAGTAGAAGCTAAATATTGGACGCCACTGGAGCCGCCAGTGCCTTGTTTATTGCCAATGGTTCGTTCTACCATTTTTACATGGCGGTAGCGCCACTCCTGTATTCCTTCGTCCATGTCGATCAACCGTTCGCAAATACGGGCGGTGGCGGGTTCCTGACGGTAGATTTTGATCAAGATTTCCTGAATTTCGGGGGAAGGTTGAACCGATTGGGTGACATCTCGACTGAGGATGGCTGCCGGCAATTGGTAGCCATTTTGCGCAAGGTAAGCTAGAAAAGCGTCCCACAAGGTGGGAGCGTTAAACCGTTTTTGCAAAGCTATTCTACCCGGAGAGTCGGGCGGAAAATACTCCAACATCGCTTCCCGTTTGTACCCCATTACAAACTCCATCTCCCTAAATTGAGCGGATTGAAAACCGCTGGCAGTTTCGAGATAACTGCGAAAGGAGTTGAACTCCAACGGCGTCATCGTTTCCAGAACGTCGATTTGCCCCACCACCGTTTTGAGAATAGTCAACATACGGCGCAAGGTATGCAAGGCGGTAGCCCGGTCGTTGTTCAGGAGCAAGTCTGCCAAATAATCTCCTTCGTGCAGCAATTGCTTAAACCATAACTCATACACTTGATGGATGATGATGAATAACAGCTCATCATGTTCGGGTCCCGTCGATTGAGGGGCTTGGGCGTCTAATAGCTTGTCAAGCTGTAAATAAGTGGCATATGTTTGGGCTGCTGATGACATCGAAATTATCCTCGTAATCTAAATCTTTGAATTTTGCCGGTGGCGGTTTTGGGCAAACTTTCTACATATTGAATCCAGCGGGGACGTTTGTACGCCGCCATATTTTGCCGGCAATGTTCTATCAAAATCTCACTCATCTGGTCGTCCCCGTCATACCCGTCATTTAGCATGACAAAAGCGCGTGGTTTTACCAAATCATCCTGATCACGGGCGGCGACGACGGCGCATTCTAGCACCGCATCATGGCTGATCAAAGCGCTTTCTACTTCTACTGGCGAGACCCAGATGCCGCCAACTTTCATCATGTCGTCCGATCTGCCAGCATGCCAATAGAAGCCATCTTCGTCCACATAATATTTATCGCCTGTCACCAACCATTCTCCCTGAAATGTCTGTTGACTACGGGCGTATTGATGCCAATAGGAAAGTGATTGTGTCTCTCCCCTCACCCACAAATTGCCCACTTCCCCCTGTCCCACGTCGTTCCCTTCTTCATCCACAATTCGGAGCTCATACCCCTTAAATGGTTTTCCGCTGCTGCCGGGACGAATATCGCCGGGACGATTTGAGAGAAAAATGTGGAAGTTTTCAGTGGAACCTATTCCGTCGATAATCTCTAGTCCGGTACGCTCTTTCCAGCCATGCCAAATGGGAGCGGGCAGCGATTCGCCGGCAGAGACACACAATCGCAACGACGACAGATCATATTTGCTGTCAAAATCGGGCACAGCCATGGTCATGGCATAACCCGTAGGCGCGTTGTACAAGATGGTGGGTTTAAATTTATCGACGATCTCAAGCACATTGGTCGCCACGCGGGGCGAACCATCGTAAATTATAGAACTTGCCCCGACATGCCAGGGAAAAATGAGATTGCCGCCTAATCCAAAAGTGAAGAAGAGTTTGGCTCCGGCGAAGGTGCGATCATTTTCAGTTAGACCCAGCACATTTGCCCCCCACAGTTGGGCGGTAAGCGGATAATCTTTGTGGGCATGCAAAATCCCTTTGGGCTGCCCAGTGGTGCCGCTAGAATAGTTGAGGGAGCAAAAATCTTCGCGGTGGGTGGGAGCGGTGTCTAATTGGATCGATTTGCCGGCAATAAAATCCGTGTAGCTCATGTCGTGGTCGGCTGCCCCGCCAATGACAACCACATGCTCGATGTAGGGATGGTTGGCGCGGATTTGGTCGAATGCCGGCAACAGCGCTTTTTGAATCAGTAAGGCGCGGGGGCGGCAATCGGTGAAGATGTAATCATACTCTTCCGGGGTCAGGAGCGTGTTCATTCCCACTGCGACAGCGCCAATTTTTAGCGTGGCAAAAAAGGCGGCGACCCATTCCGGGGTATCCAACGCCAAAATCGCCACAAAATCGCCCCAGCGAATGCCGGCATCCAGTAAAGCGTTGCCAAATTGGTTTACTTCGTCTGAAACTTGCTGAAAAGTCAGGCTGCGAGAGGGCGAAAACAAAGCTGTTTTTTGCGGTTGGCGGCGGAGGTTTCGTTCTAATATATCAACCGCATTGTAACGGGGAGGCAAGTCGGCAGCTAACATGGTTCGCTCCTGAAAATTCAATTAGAAAGCTGGGATAGCGAGGCAAAATCGGGGATCTTGTCTCAACCGCCATATTGTATGCCTGGCGCCAGGAAAGTCAAAGGGGAAAATTATTGACCATAAGCTACGTTTTAAATGAAGAACAGCAGTTTAATAGCGACAACAGAAATTGTTCTAATTTCCAGCCACAATAGCAAAATCAAACTCGCCAACTCGCTGGTCACACCATTCCAAATTGCCGTCTAAAATATAAAATGCATTATTGGCTGAATCGCCTAAAAGCGACTCACTGTATTCCCAACCAGGGCTGACGTTACTGCCGATTTGGGAGCCTGTAGTAAAGTATGGGTCATCTGTCGCTCGAATCACATCATATGTGCCACTCCCCCAATTGAATGAAACATTTGCTCCGCTATCAATTATTGTTACATCAACAGCGCTACACTCCGCCTTTTCATAAGCTCCAATATCATCATTGGCGCCTTGTGGGCGGTTAACTCCTCGTTGGTCAACGATTAAACTGGTTAAACCCGCATCTAATGCCAAACTGCCAGGCAGCAAAGCGTGGGTAAAGGTACTGCCGCCATTGTCTTGCAACGGTCCCAATAGTGGATTAGTAATGCCGGTTTGGTCGCCTGTGGCAGTAAACGCGATGATATTTGTCTCAATAGCCCCAATTAAATTGTAGCCGCCGCTGATAAATGTATCTGGGGTCCCTTCAGATAGCGCCAGGTCATCAGCAACTAATGTATTTTTAACCACATTGCCCGATACAATGGTATTGGTGATTGGGTTCGAGGAAGCAATATATCCGTTACTAAAGATACCGCCGCCTTTCATAGCTGCCTGATTTTCAGTGATGGTGCTGCTATCGATATAGGTTTCTGATTCAGTAGCAAGCCCCCCTCCGTAACTAGCGGAGTTCTTACTTATTGTGCTATTGTTGATAATTAATGTACCACTACTGTTAAAAATGCCGCCACCTTCATCATAAGCTGAATTTTCGCTTATCAAACAATTATTTAACGTCAGCGTGCCAACATTGTAAATTCCGCCCCCATAACCGCCAGTATTTCCAAAAACCGTACAATTGGTCAGATTTAATGTTCCAAAATTCCATATCCCGCCAGCCGGATACGGAGAACTATTGCCGCCTGTAATCGTGAGATCCAGCATAGCTACACTTGTATCTTCATAAATATAAAAAGGACGCATAAATGAATATCCTCCACCGTCAATCTTATAGTTATTCCCTGAAATCAGTAAAGTGATGGTGATGTTGTTATTGTTGATGGGCAGTAGACTGTTATCAAGATCGATATTTTGGGTAAGAGAGATTTCGTAATTGCCGGCAGTCGTCTGATTATTGAAACAGGCTAAAGCTACATCTAATTCACTTTTCGATCCAACTATCCAGGGTGGGCTACTACAATCAAAATACTCTACCGCCCCGATATCATCAGCGCCCCCTTGTGGTCGACTTAATCCCAGTTGATCGGTAACCAAACTTGTGGAACCGGAATCTATAACCGGACTGCCGGATAATGGCGCATGGGTATAAGTTGCGCCATTATATTGTAATGGTCCTAGTTTCGGATCAACGAGCCCTATTTGGTCGCCAACAGCAGGGAAAGCCGTGATATTTGCCCCTATTGCTGCGATCAGATTGAATCCGCCACTCACAAAGCTATCCGTAGAGCCGTTGTGAAGGTTTAAATCACTTGTAATCGTTGTCCCTGCTATGCGATTGCGCGAAACAATACTATTCGTGATCAAAGTAGTAGTTGAAATGTTTCCGGCGCTGCTAATGCCGCCCCCTGAAGAGGCTGCCCAATTTTGTACAATTGTGCTGCTGTCAACAAATATTGTATTTAAATCATTAAAGATTCCGCTGCCATGTGCGGAATAATTACCGGAAATTGTGGAATTCTGGAGTATAAGCGATCCATCATGAAAATATATGCCACCACCATCACCATCCGGTGTTACATTGAAGTCAACTACTACCGGCTAAAAGACCGGTAGCTTGAAAATGCGAATGAAATTCGCCTAAAGCTCGCCCACATCAAAGTTATCATCTTCTATCGGCGGTTTCTTTCCTTGTGACTCAATGTACTGTTTAACAATCTCATCGGTTACATTGCCTGTGCTGGCGGCAAAATAGCCTCTCGCCCATAGATGTTTCCCCCAGAATTGTCGGTTCAATTCTTCAAATTCTTGCAGTAACTTCCGACTGGTTCTCCCTTTCATTAGTTGCATTAGTTTACTCACTGACATTTTCGGCGGTACTGACACCAACAGATGTACGTGGTCTGATTGAACGCTTCCGCTCATTATGATGACATCATTTGCAGCACATATTTGTCTCACCAATTCTCTTAATCTTAATCCAACTTGTCCTTTCAATGCTTTTTTCCGATATTTTGTTATCCAAACCACATGATATTTTATGTCGTAAACCGAATGTGCTGTTTTTCTGTAGCTCATCCTCTTATTTTAGCAGAGCTTTCTGGTTTATCCCGGTCGAGAAAAAAAGACCGCGCCCTACGGGATGCTCTCTTTTTTCTCGACCTCACTATAGTGTGGGGTTGAAAACTGCCTGCCTGAAAGGCAGGGGTTTTAACCTCATTTACAGACAATAAATCGAGCTCGAATTGATTATTACATCCCCTGCAAAATTGTATAAACCGCCTCCATTTCCGAAAGACTTATTATCTTCAATTGTACTGCCTTCAATCGTCAATATTCCAGTACTGCTATTGTAAATGCCACCGCCATTTACGTCTGCTTCATTGACCTCTATGTATGAATGGACAATAGTTAACTTTCCATTGTTGTATATCCCGCCTCCATTTAGAGCTGTATTGTCTCGAATATAAGTTTGTGTGAGCGTCATTGCCCCTTGGTTGTATATGGCTCCTCCTTGGTTGTGGGATCCGTTATCAATCAAGGCGCTTCCTATCATGTTTAACGTGCCTTCATTAAATATCGCGCCCCCTGTACTTTGTGGTAAACCTTGTCTAACCACAAGTTGATACATCGTTACATGAGTTTCGGAGGCAATATAAAATGGACGAACACCTAAAACATTTGATCCATTGATATCAAAATTCCTTCCCTCTAAAAATAGCTCCACACCGTTTGTTGTGTTGTCGATTGAAATCAAACTGGCTGAAAGGCCGATATTTTGATTAAGAATAATAGTGTAGGCGCCGGCACTGGTTTTGTTATTAAAGCATGTAATCGCGAAATTTAAATCTGCTTCATTGCCCACCGTCCAGGAATCGTTAGCGCAATCCACTGCCGCTTCTGCAGAATGAACTGTAAAAATGCCAAAAATCTCCGCTACAATGCACAAGGTTGAAAATGTGAGGAGTAATAGAAATGACTTTTGTGATTTTGATGTCTTTACTGTGTAGTTCGAATTTATGCTACCCATGTTAATTTTTCTCCCGTTACCATGTAATTGCTCCAAGCAGATCGCAATTCAATTAACAAAAGATGCGCCTCGAAAGAATACGACTATCAAACATTTTAACATTTTGCTTATTCATTTTCAATGTTCACATTTGTATCTTAGCGTCAAGTCGTTTCTTACAAATAATTTTAACCCCCAATTGATTTTTTGACGTACTTCACTATCAATGTTGAATTCGCGCTAAGGAATGCCGGCAATCATTTTGTTTGTTTACATAAATTATATGACACCGTTATTACACTTAAAACACCCCATTAAATAACTATATTAACACTATATAGTCACCATTTTGACACTTTTTTCTTGACTTTGCCAAATAATTGAATATACTTCAAAACCAGTCGTCAGCTTGCTCAAGCTCCTCTTCTTCTAATCGAGTAGTATTTTTAGGGCGCAGCAGCCGACAAAGCGCGGTGGGGCTATCAATAACATTCTAAGGTAGTTAAACTCATTGATTTTGCGCCTAGAGCGTATCTATTAATGCCGGCAATACAAGCATTGGAAGGAGGTGGTTTCCATAAACTATTAACTGTCACCCTATTCGTCTGCCCATATTGAGGTTCCATGGAGTTTTGTCCACAAGAATCATACAAGCTCATTACTTTATCTAACTATAAATTTCGGAGGCAACATGCTAAAAAGAAGAGGCATACTATTAACTGTTTTGGCTGCATTAGGCGCGTTAGCCGCCTGCACCACAACTGAACCAGAAACCGTAGAAGTCGTTGTAACCCGCGAAGTAGTGCAGACCGTACAGGTGCCTGGCGAAAGCGCTACCGTTGAAGTTACCCGTGAAGTGGTCGCCACCCAAGAAGTAATCGTTGAGGTTACCGCCGTTCCAGGAGAAGAAATGATGGATGGTGATTCTGTCACAATGTACGGCACATCTACCACCGACATCCCTACGCTAGACCCACAGCTAGGCGAAGATTCTGTATCTATCAATCTAATCGAAAATCTATTTGTCAATTTAACCAACTATGATCTAGAAACCTCTGAAGTCGTTCCCGAAGCGGCGACTGACTGGACAATTAGCGATGATGGGTTGGTTTACACATTCAACATTCGCAATGACATCCCTTGGGTTTACCACACTCCCGGAACAAGCATAACGGAACAAGTTGTGGATGATGAAGGCAATCCCCGATTCGTCACCGCCCATGACTTTGTGTATGCTATTAAACGAGCCTGCAACCCTAACACTGGCTCTTATTACAGCAGCGTGGTCGCTCCCCAAATCTTAGGGTGCAATGAGGTGTTAAACGCCGATGACCCTGGCGACATTCCAGCGGAATTAATCGACGCCATCGGCGTTACTGCCCCTGATGACGCCACATTGATCATTGAATTAGCGTTTCCCGCTGGTTATTTCCTATCTATGACGCCGCTGTGGACGCTAGCCGCCTCTCCATCGTGGACGATTGCGGAGTTTGGCGGGCAATGGATTGAAGCGGGCAATATCGTAACCAATGGTCGATATGCTTTGGATGAGTGGGTACACAACGTCCGGCGAACGATCGTCCGCAACCCTTTGATGCCGGCAGATTTGCAAGGCAGCGGCAATATCGAGCGCTTTGAGGTGCAAGTTGTTCCTGATATAGATACCGCCTATGCTTTGTGGCTCAACAGCGAAATCGAGCAAACTGCCATCCCCAATGCCGAATTGCAAGCCCATTTGGACAACTACGGAGACGAAACAGATCAGATCGCCAACTTATCAGTCTTCTATTTTGGTTTCCGTTTTGACAAAGCCCCCTTTGACGACGTTCATGTCCGCCGCGCTTTTGCCGCTGGCTATGACCGTGAATTGCACATTCAAACAGTCCGACAAGGGCAAGGCGTACCCATGAAGCATTTGGCGCCTCCCGGCATCTTTGGCGCCCCGCCCATTAATGAGGTTGGCGTTGGATTTGATCCAGATTATGCTCGCGCTCAATTGGCGGAAGCTGGCTATCCCAACTGTGAAGGATTGCCTACAATCAGTTTGCTCGGCTACAGTGGTCAAAACACACTGGATTGGATTGAATTCGCCCAGGCGCAATGGGAAGAGCATCTTGGCTGTTCTGCCGACACAATTCAAATTGAGCAGCTGCCTTTTGCCGAACTGCTAGACGCTACTCTCGTCGAAGACCCGAACGAAGCCCCACATATTTGGACATTGGCTTGGGGCCCTGATTATGCGGATGAAAACAATTGGGTCGGCGACGTCTTGTGGTGTGAAACTTCTAATCGGCAGCGCCGCGAATGCGACGAGATTGATGATATGATCGTTGCAGCTCGGATCGAGAGTGATCCGACAAAACGGGTGGAAATGTATGCGGAAATTGAAGAAGCGTTTTTTGGCGAAGAAGGCACCTTCCCTATTTCGCCGCTTTTCCTCAACATTGGTTTTCAAGCCAGTCACAGTTGGTTAGAGCGAATTCCATCTCTCTTTGGCGGCAATCAAATTTATAATTGGACGATTGATCAGGCGGCTCAATTGGAAGCGCGCGGCAATTGAGTTTCCCTTCCAATTTTTATTTTTACTAACCTCCGGGAGGTTAGGATAGCGCCATTTGATTGGGGAGACCCTTCGGGAGGTTTTAAACCTCCCGAAGGGTACTCGGTTCATCGCTCCGTTGCGCCTTTTCCAGCAAGGATCTTGTCTCGAAATTTGACAATACGAGAGATCCGGGTTTCGGACTTTTTTGCTGAATTGAGATTTATCACATAGCTCTTTTTGCGCCCCGGCGTCAGAGTGTGAAATGCTTCAGCCAGTTCGGGATCGGATTCCAGAGCCTCTAACAACTCATCAGGGAGATCAAGTTCGCCCTGCTCCTTCGGAGGCTTGATGCCCGCCTCGGCATAGCCCATCGCTTCTAACAAATAGGACACAATGGCCGGTTCCATTTTCATTACCTGACTGTTCTTCGTAAAGCGGATCATGTCAGGATGTTGGGTATTCTGCCCCTGTTTTTCCAATACGCTGTAGGCATCTTTCATCAGAGCGGCGTTAAAGAAGCTAAGACGAAAGTCGTTTCTAAAGGCGCCCAGAATGGCGATGTTGCGCCCGCTGTGCATGTAGCATGGGTGTCCCCATTTTACAGTTTCAATGAGCCCTGAATCAAGGCAGATTCGGCGGAGCTCAAGTAGACCGCTGCTCCATTGCCGCGTCGAGCAATCTGGAGTGGCAAATCGCTGGCACCGGCCGCATCCCTTTGAAAAGTATTCCTCGATGTCTGTAATCATAATTTCCTGCAATTATAAAGCAATGATAATCGAATAGTATGCTATTTCGTTGGATGTTACAAAGCTAAGGGGGTCGAAATGGATAGTTGGCGAACTGGTGAAAATGCCGGCATTTATTAGCTCCATTTTCAAACTGCAATTCATATCGCGCCCAATAATCCTGCGCCCAATTTTTGCCCCCGCCAATTTGTAAGATATAATCGGTTTTATCCTATTTATCCTATTTATTGGATCAATTGTGCGACTAGAGAAGCTGGAACCCAACTTACTACTTTATTTAGCCAACAGCCAGGCACAACCGGGCGACATTTTGCCCACCCTCAACCAGTTAAGCGCCGAACTCGGCGTTAGTTTAGGCAAATTGCGCGAACAGTTGGCTATCGCCCGGCAAATGGGGCTAGTTTCAGTCAAACCCAAAGTTGGCATTCGCCGAGAAAGGTTTGATTTTTCCTCAACGGTATTGCCGGCAGCTTTGTTCAGCATCGCCGCCCACGAAGCCACATTCTCCCACTTTAGCCACTTGCGGCAAAGTTTGGAAACCGCCATGTGGTCAGAAGCGGTTCAAGCCCTCACCCCGCAAGATAAAACCAACCTTAAACAGATTCTCCATCAAGCAAAAACTAAATTGCATGGCGAACCGGCGCATATCCCCAACGACGAACATCGGGCTTTTCATCTGACCATTTTTCGACGCCTGCAAAACCCCTACATTCAGGGGATTTTTGCCGCTTACTGGGATGTTTACGAAGCCAGCGAATTGACCCGCCTGGCAGATTATCAATATTGGCTCGACGTTTGGCGCTGCCATGAACAGATCGCCCAGGCGATTTTCGACCAAAAATTCGATCAGGGTCTAACAACCTTGATCGACCATTTCAAACTACTGCCTACGGTTTCGCCGCCATCTGGCAGCCAAATCCGTTGACGAAGGGCGCCGCCGGCGTCAGTTTTGTCAACCTAGTTTGCCGCCAGCAGCGCTCATAGCTGGCAGCAAGAAGGATGCGTTATGGGTAATGACACCCTCCTAGAGAGGATTATTCCAGCCGAAATAAATGGTCGCCCCCCGATCGTAAACGACTTTTCGATCAACGTGGCTACTGCCAATGGCACTGGCAGCCAAACGTCCAATATGGCGATATTGCGCGCCATTTTCAAGATGGGCGTGCCGGTCAATGGCAAAAATATCTTTCCTTCCAATATTCAGGGGCTGCCCACCTGGTTCCAAATTCGAGCCAGCAAAGATGGGTATGTGGCGCGCCGCGAAACGCAAGAGATTTTGGTGGCGTTTAACCCGGCAACTGTGAATCAAGATTTGCAGGAAATGCCGGCAGGCGGTATCTGCCTCTATAATGCCGACATGCGAAATATGCCAACTCGGGACGATGTAACGATGTATGGCGTGCCTGTGAACCAATTTGTTCGAAAGTTGGATGTTGATAGACGGTTCAAAGATTATCTGGCAAATATGGTCTATGTGGGCGCCCTCGCCCAACTTCTAGGCATCAAATTAGACGCTGTGGACGAAGCGTTAGATCATCATTTCAAGGGCAAGCGCAAAGCGGTAGAGATGAATATGGACGTCATCCGCGCCGCTCATGCCTGGAGCGAAGAAAATTTAGTCAAGCAAGACCCCTATTACATCGCCCCTATGAACGAAACTGCCGGCAAACTCATCATCGATGGCAACAGCGCCGGCGCATTAGGTTCAGTTTTTGGCGGCGTCACCTTCGTCGCCTGGTATCCCATCACCCCCTCCACCAGCATGGTAGACGCCATGGTCGGCTACCTGCCCCAAATGCGGCAAGACCTCGATACGGGCAAAGCCACCTACGCCGTTGTTCAGGCGGAAGATGAGCTGGCGGCAATAGGGATGGTGATTGGCGCAGGTTGGGCGGGGGCTCGCTCGCTAACCGCTACCTCCGGTCCCGGCGTTTCGCTCATGGCAGAGTTCGCTGGGCTGGCATATTTCGCCGAAATCCCCTCCGTCATCTGGAACATCCAGCGGGTCGGACCCAGCACCGGATTGCCCACCCGCACCGGACAAGGAGATGTCACATTTTGTTACTATTTGGGGCATGGCGACAGTAAAAATGTGCTGCTCTTCCCCTCATCCGTAGCCGAATGTTTCGAATTTGGCACTACTGCCCTCAATTTGGCAGAAGAGTTACAAACGCTGGTGTTGGTATTAAGCGACCTCGATTTGGGGATGAACAATTGGATGAGCGCACCTTTTGCCTACCCGACCGAACCCATCAAACGGGGCAAAGTTTTAAGCGCCGAAGATGTAGAAGAAAAAGGGTTCTGGCGATACCGAGACCTGGATGGGGATGGGGTTGGCTACCGTACCCTGCCCGGCAACTCCAGTTGGAAAAGCGCTTATTTCACCCGTGGCACCGGACACAATGACGCTGCAGTGTATAGCGAACGTCCAGATGATTGGCTGGAAAATATGGGACGCATCGAACGCAAATTTGACACCGCCCGCAAATTAGTTCCTGCGCCGGTGGTTGACGAAGTTGACGGGGCAGACATTGCTATCCTGGCATACGGCACCACCCGCTACGCCATCGACGAAGCCCGCGATAGGCTGGAGAACCAAGGGATAAAGAGCAGCTTTATGCGGCTGCGAGCCTTGCCCTTCAACGCATCTGTGCGCGACTATGTGGAAAAACATGACAAAGTGTATGTGGTCGAACTAAACCGCGACGGACAGATGCACGCCATTTTACAGACAGAAATGCCTGATTTAGCGACCAAATTAATCTCAGTGGCTCATTTGGACGGTATGTCCTTAACGGCGGCGAAATTGATCGAATTACTTGAAGATAAAGGAGCGTTAGCATGAGCAATGCAACCAAAAGGCGTTCTGCTAGAGTAAATAAATTGGGATTGAGCAAAGCGGATTATAACGGACGACCGACGACGTTGTGTCAGGGATGCGGGCACAACTCTATCTCTAGCCAAATCATCAGCGTGGCGTATGATACGGGTATCGCCCCCCACGAAATCATCAAACTGAGCGGCATTGGCTGTTCCAGCAAATCGCCCGCCTACTTTCTTGGCATGTCGCATGGCTTTAATGCCCTACATGGGCGAATGCCGTCCATCGGCACTGGGGCGTTGATTGCCAACCAAACATTAAAAGCGATTGGCGTGAGCGGCGACGGCGATAGCGGCAGCATTGGGATGGGGCAATTCAAACATTTGTCGCGGCGCAATTTGCGCATGGTGTATATTGTGGAAAACAATGGGGTGTATGGATTGACCAAAGGGCAATTTTCAGCAACGGCAGATGAAGGGCAAACGCTCAAATATGCCGGCAAGAACCCCTTTCCCCCTATCGACTTGTGCGCCGAAGCGATTTTGGCTGGCTGCGGTTTTGTGGCTCGTTCTTTTTCAGGCGACGCCAAACAGGTGCGAGAATTGCTCAAAGCGGCGCTTAACCATCGCGGCACTGCCGTCTTGGATATCATCAGCCCTTGCGTTACGTTTAACAATCATCCCAGTTCCACCAAAAGCTTCCCCTTTGGCAAAGAGAACGAAATGCAGTTGCATGAGTTGGCTTACGTGCCGCTGTACGATGATATTAAAATCGAAGAGTACACGGCTGGCGAGGCGAAAATGGTGGAAATGCACGACGGCTCTTACATTCAGCTCCGCAAACTCGAAGCGGAGTACGACCCCACGGACAAGATGGGGGCGTTGATGCGCTTGCAGGAAGCGGAAGCCAATGAAGAATTTATCACCGGTCTGATCTATTTTGACGATTCTCGCCCCTCATTGGCGGAATCGGAAAATTTAGTGGATACCCCTCTGGCTCACTTGAGCGACGAACAAATTCGCCCCGATGCCGGCAAATTGCAGGCGTTGATGGACAGCATGATTTAACCAACAAGAGGGCTCAACCGGACGATTTCATTTCTTCGGCGGCAGCGGAAAAAATGGGCTGGTCTTTCGCATATATTCCTCGTATCCAGGTTTCGCTTCTTTCAGAGAACGTTCCAAAATGGAAACGCCGGAGACGCGGATGATGAGAATGGTCATCAAAATAGCTCCAATTAGGGCAAAATAACTGCCGGCAGCCAGACAAATCAGCCCGTATCCCCACCAGCAGGCAGAATCGCCAAAATAGTTGGGATGGCGCGTATAACGCCACAAACCCGTCGTCAACAATTTGCCTTTGTTTTGGGGGTTCGCTTTAAAACGGGTTAATTGATAATCGCCGCCCGCCTCGAAGATGAAGCCGATCAACCAAACGGCAATGCCGGCAAAATCCGCCCAATTTAACCTGCCGCCTCGAATTTGCGCCCCCAACAACGGCGACGAGACCAGCCAAGCCAGCGCCCCTTGCAGCCAAAACACCTGAAACAAACTCACCCACCAATATCGATCCGCCCCATATTTTTGCCGAAACGCCTGGTAGCGAAAATCTTCGCCGTGCCCCCAATTTCGCCACAGAAGATACAACGCCAGACGCGCCGCCCAAATCGACAACAATATCATCAGCAGCCATTTGCGCTGGGGGTTGCCGGCATCAGTCTGGGTAAAATAATAGCCGCCCAGAACGAGAAAGTTGACGCTCCAAAATGGGTCGATAATGCTGGCGTCTGTCAGCCAAACGCTGACTACCCACAACAGGGTCAATATCGCCAGCAAAATGGCAAAGCCAGTCAAATAGATCAGCCAAAATTCAGCCATTACTCATTTAAAATTTGGTTGATTTCGGCAACATCTTCAGCCGAAAGCGCCCAATCGCCCGCTTTGGCATTTTGCTGGAGTTGGCTGAGTTTGGTCGCCCCAGATATGACGGAACAGACGGCGGGCTGCGCCAATAGCCAAGCATGCGCCAATTCAACCATGGTTCTTTCTCGCGCTTCCGCCCATTGGGTCAGCCGCGCTACCTTATCGAAGTTGGCGTCGGTCAGATACCCTTGCACATATTCGCTGCGTTCGCCGCGGCTGCCTGCCGGCATCGCTTCGTCTCGTTTATATTTGCCGGTTAAAAAGCCGCCCGCCAACGGGAAAAATGGAATAAATCCGACGCCATGTACCCGGCAATAGGGCAACAACTCTTTCTCTACTTCTCGCTCCATCATATGGTAATGTCCCTGCTCGGTGACGATAGGAGCCCACCCTTGCGCATCTGCCAGCAAATTCGCTTTTGCCAATTGCCACGCCGCAAAATTAGAAGAGCCGACATAAAGGATTTTGCCGGCAGTCGTCAGATCGTCCAACGCTCGCATCGTCTCTTCAATCGGGGCGGCATCATCCCAGCGGTGCATTTGGTACAAATCGATTCGATCCGTATCTAGGCGGCGCAAACTGTTTTCTACCGCTTGCCGAATATGGTAACGAGACAATCCCCCTTCATTTACCCCTTCCCCAACCTTAAAATACACCTTCGTGGCTAAAACAACGCTATCCCGTTTGCCTTTTAAAGCCACGCCCAACGCCTCTTCTGAGCGACCGCTTTGATACATATTGGCGGTGTCGATGAAGTTAATGCCGGCATCAAGAGCCGCCGCGATCATCTCGTTCACCCCATCTTGATCTACTACGCCGCCAAACTGATTGGTTCCCAACCCAATTGTCGAAACCTTTACCCCTGCCTTGCCTAATTGTCGATATTCCATTCGTCGCCTCCATTGAAATGATATTTAAATAGCTACGGCGCCATAAGCCCCTGTACACATCTTGACGCGCTAGTTGGTTGCCCCAGCATAGGGAATCATAACAAAATAGCCACAGAATAACAGGAATAGACAAGGTTATGTTTTGCCTTAGAAACCATTTGTCAATATGCTGCCTTCTCCGGTAGAATCGCTGGTTCCCGTTGGTAAAGTCAAGCGAGGCATCAATGATTGTAGGTATGGATTTTGGCACCACCAACTCCGGCATGGCGTTGGTCGAAGATGGAAAAGTCCGGTTGCTGCCGTTAGACTCCGCCAACGTCAACCCACACGTACTCCGCACCGCCCTATACATCACCAATCAACAATCCATCACCATCGGGCGGACGGCGGTGGACGCCTATTACGAACAAAATATCGGTCGTCCCATCAAGCTGAAGGAGGTATGGGTAGGCGAAGTTGAAGTGTATGGGGCGGATATGTTTTTTGTGCAGGATCTGTATGTCTGGATGGATATATTTTCGCCGGGTCGCCTTTTTCTATCGCTGAAATCGGCATTGCGCGACCCCAACTATGCCGGCACAGTCATCGCTCAATTTTTCTATCGGCTAGAAGACCTTATCGCCCTCTTTCTAGCAGCCACCCGTCACCGCGCCAGCCAACTGCTGGGCGTCGATGTTCGTCGTCTAGCATTGGGGCGTCCAGTGCGCTTCTCCTTTGATCCAGCAGAAGATACTCTGGCGCAAAGTCGGCTGCTGCGAGCCGCTTTTCAGGCAGGCTATGAAGAAGTTTATTTCGAATATGAGCCGGTTGCCGCCGCTTCTCATTTTGAATCGACGTTGTCCCAACCGCAAAATGTATTGGTCTTTGATTTTGGCGGCGGCACATTAGACATTACCATCGCCCGATTGGGCGGCGGCGATCGCCAAACATTGGCTACGGGGGGCATTCCCATCGCTGGCGACATTTTTGATCAGCGCATTTCCAGAGCGAAATTGCCCCAACATTTTGGCGAAGGGTCGATTTTTGGCGGCAGAGAAAAGCCGCTGCCCGTGCCGGCATCTCTCTATGATGGATTTAGCGATTGGCAAAAGCTGCTTGAACTGCAAAAGCCAGAACATATCCATCGGCTAAGCGAAATCGCCGACAGCTCCCGCGTGCCATCCCAAATCAAAGCGTTTCAGAGCCTCATCGCCAGCAACTATGGGCTGCGAATTTTCGACCAAGTGGAGTTGGCAAAGCGCAAATTGTCAGAAAAAGTGGGCGCTACCATCAAACTGGAAGGCGAGGGATTCAAAGTATTCGAAATGGTCACCCGCTCCGAATTTGAGCAAATCATCCGCCGCGAGGCAGAGCAAATCGCCAACCATCTGGACGACACCTTGCGTCAATCGGGGCTGAATGCGGGTCAAATCGACGCTGTAATTCGCACCGGCGGCTCGTCTGAGATTCCCTTGTTTCAGTCGCTATTGATAGAGCGATTTGGCAGGGAAAAGGTGCAGGCGGTCGATACCTTTAGCAGCGTCACGGCGGGATTGGGCTTGATCGCCCGACAAATCGAAACGGGCGAAATCATGAAACGCGCCTACACGACAGATGACCTTTCTCCCAGTCGGTCAGTTGACCTGGAACAACAAGCCCCATCAGTTAGCATGCCGTTGTTGTTGAGCCGAGTCAAAGCGGCAGAGCGGCTTGATGCCGGCATTCCCGCCTTTGATCCGGCACAACCTGCCCTCATCCTCTTTGCGCCGCCATTCAACGTACGCGTACTCCCCTGGCAAACAGACGAAATCACGTTGAAAGAAGCAAACTGGACGGCTGAAACGCCTCCCAAAACGGGATTAATCGCCCCTTTTAAACATCGGCTGCTGCTGCTCACCACCCATTACCGCTTTCTGCTGGTTACCCCCCATCAACTTTTTGATTTGGCGGCGGCAAATGCCGGCATTCGTGACCTCTTTCACTTTTTACCCGAAGAGCAAATTTACGTCATCGCCGATTGGGAAACGCTTAAAAGCAAACCTAGGCTGGTTATCCCTACCACGCTGGGTTACGCCCGCGCTTATCACACCTCGGCGCTGATCGAACAAATCGAAGCCCCCATCCCATATCAATTTGACGACCCGCTAGATGGATGGGCGTTGACGTTGTTAGGAGCGGAATCTTCTGACGAATTGGCGCTGGCGGCAAAAAACGGCAGGGCGACTCGAATAGCGATATCTGCTCTGCCCAATGTGGGCGGGCTAGTTTACAATCGCAAAAACAAAGAACGCATGGCGGGCGCATCTCTAATCGATTTAAATAAGCCGCTGCTTCTGGTTACTAGGGATGGATACGCTCGATTGGCGCCGCCAAATTCTATACCGGTTACGCCGCGCCTCAATCAGCAAGGGAAATCGATTTTGGCGCGAGACCATCTGGTTGGGCTGTTGCCGGCATCCCCGCAACATCTTGTTTACGCCATTACCCATCAGCGGATTTTTTCTATTGATACCGAACAATTGCCGGCAGATAATTCCACACGCAGCGTCAAAATCGCTGAAATAAAAGAAAACGAACGCATCGTCGGCATCTTTGCCATTGAAAAGAGCCAAGTCGCCTCATAATTTATGATACAATTGCCGGCAACAACCACATCCAACTATGTTTGAACCCATTGCTATCGCCGAATTTGGCATTTCATTCTTTTCGCTCAAGAAAGAGGCTCGCGCTCTCCAAGCAGGGCGTTTAAATGGGTGGCTGCCCATTGCCGGCAGCGGAACTGCCCTGCTGAGTTGGCTGGCTTACCATTGGCTGGCTCAACCGAACTGGCTAACCGAATTGCCGGCATCTTTGCTCGATTTGATTTTATTGGCGGAAGCTGCCGGCATTTTCGCCATTACAGCTATTCTGGTGGCGATTTTATGGCGGCATCGTCACCCTCCAGCCCCTGGTTCAGTCGCGCCACAAACGTTAGACGATCTGCAAACACTATCGCCAGCCGCATTCGAGCGTTTTGTGGCAGATCTATTTTTGCAAAAAGGATACCAGGTGCGGGTGCGGGGCAAAAGCGGCGATCTTGGGGTCGATTTGGAACTCATGGACGACAGCTTTCGTCAGGCGATTGTACAATGCAAACGGTATCAGAAAACGATTGCTCCCGGCATCGTCCGCGAGCTGTATGGGGCGCTCGTTCATGAGCGGGTCAATCGCGCTTTTCTGGTAACCACCGCCGATATTTCGCCAGCCGCTCGCAAATGGGCTGCCGGCAAACCCATCACGCTGATTGATGGCCAAACATTGATCGAAATCGCCGCATCTTTGCAAGAACGGCGTTGAAATAAGCTATGATTCAAAATAGATACCAACCTGGCGAAAAATTCCCCATCCAATTTGTTTGGCAAACGCCCGATGGCGATTATTTGCGGGCGGTTTTTGAGGCGGAAATCCTACATCTAATCCAACCTAGCCAGCGATATGCCTTAAAGCTGGGCAAATGGATCGCGGCCCGGCATGAGACGCCAAATGGCGAGTTGCGTCCAGTTGAAGAGGCAATGGGCGGCTATTGGGAGTTGGTCGATCAATTGACGGGCAGCATTATTGAGGTGGCGTATGAAGCGGACGACAGCCGCGCCCTCCATTTACGTTTGGAAACGTTGACGGGGGAACATCATTATTTCACCAAATTGTCTGAGTCGATATTGGAAGATAGTTAAGCTGCCCGCCATAAGATCGCTTTTACTCCTTTGCCAGAAAGCCCCCACCTGTGGTGGGGGATGAATGGTGGCGCCGAAGGCGCCGCAGGGCGTAGCCCTGTAAGGATAACAAGCAATCCTGATCCCGCAGGGCAAAATCCGTGAAAAGCCACCGCCTCTGGTGGTGGATACGGATTTTGAAGGATTGCCATTTACTCCTTTGCCAAAAAGCCCCCACCTGTGGTGGGGGATGAATGGTGGCGCCGAAGGGCGTAGCCCTGTAAGGATAACAAGCAATCCTGATCCCGCAGGGCAAAATCCGTGAAAAGCCACCGCCTCTGGTGGTGGATACGGATTTTGAAGGATTGCCATTTACTCCTGGTCAAAGGCTAACATCTCAATTTTTCCCACGATTCCGCCGACGCGCCAGAAAATAACCCATTCCCAGGGCGGCGGCGCCAGCGGCGGCATATTGGGCGGTCGTTAAATCTAGCGAGCGCGACCCCGACGACGACCTCTGGGCGGCGGCATCTATCTTCGCTAATTTTTGTTCTCCTTCTTGTCGCAACTGGGCTAACCGCTCTGGATCATGCCGTAACTCATCCGCCAATCGCCGCTTTTCCGCCAAATCGTCATCTGTCAAAAAATGACCGTGACTGCGAATGCCAGAAAGCTGCAGTTGATGCTTTTTGTAGAGGCGGTAAATCTCTTTCACCTTGTCGATTTCCAAATTGCGCCCCAGCGTAAAATCTTCAAATTTGCCTTCCAACGCCAACAGCGCCGTTTCTGCCAAGCAGGCATACGCTACCCCTGGCGGCAAGCCGATGTTGTAGCCAAAATCTGGGTCGCCAGGCAGCAAAATCTCGCCTGATTCAATTACCAGTACGTCAGGGCGTAGGTCGGCTTCTTCTTCGGTGATGTCGGGCGGTCGGGCGATGTCGCAAATGACAGCCCCTGGTTTGCATTTGAGGATGTCGATGATGCGCTGTCCGATGGCGGTAGTGGTGGTAACGATCAGATCCGCCTCGCCCAGATAATCGTCGGCGTTGGCGCTGATCCGCACATTGGCGTACGGGGTTTCTTCTTCGATTTGCCGCTTGAGGGCGATTAGTTTTTCCGGGCGGGGGGCTACCAGGGTGATGTTGGGAACGGCTTGGGCTAACAAGCGAGAACAGACTGCCCCAATTGAGCCTGTCGCCCCAATGACCATCACATTCCCTTCTCGCGAATTTTCCAGCTTGTGCCCCATCTTCACCATCGCCTCTTTGGCGGTTTCGAGCGTAGCGGAAACGGTGAGGCTGTTGCCGCTGGTGATGGCGATATCTGATTTTTGGGCAACGGTAATGCCGGCATCTCCCACCACGCTGGTAAACGCCCCCAACCCCATCAACCGCGCCCCCATCTGCTCCGCTATCCGGGCTGCTTTGATCAACCGCCGATAGGTAAAGCCCACGTCGCGGCGCATAAACTCTTTGGGCGTCGCCCCCAATGTCAGCAAAATCCCTTCCACCTTTTGCCCCGTCGTTGGCGATTCGATACCCTTGATGCGGCTAACGTACATCGGCGGCATTTCCGCCGCAAATCGCTCTACCAAATTGTCGGGCAAATGTTTGGTCAACTTAAATTGGGGGTGGGCATGGATAAATTTGAGGCTAAGCGGGTGAATGACAAAGGCAAAGCGGTTGATGTTAGCTTCGTCGGGCTGCAAATATTTTACGGCAGGTTGCCACTCTAACTCCGCCATCAAATTGAGGTAAGCGTTTTTGGTAAGGGGAGCGTTTTTGTCAGGGCGCAGGGCAGCCAAGCAGCCCTCGAATATCGCCCCATCTAAATGAGCCATTTCCCGACCTAGCGGCGGCATCGTTGTCACCAAAATCGATACGTCCCGTTCGGTCAGGTCAGCGATATCTTCTTCTGTCGCCGATTCGACGACGACAATTTTGCCTTTGAGCGATTTGGGGGCGTAGCGACGGATAGAGCCGATATTGCCGGCAATGATTTGCGCCCATTCAAACAATGCCGGGTTGCGGGGGCGGTTGGGAACGCCCGCTTTAGGAAATAGCCGTTGGAACGGCATCGACTGCATACGCCCCAGCGTAGGCGCGGCCGCCATGCCCAACATCTGTTTTGACCCCACGCTAGGGGTTGCCGGCAAATTAAAGTAAATCACAGGATCAGCAAAGGCGATCTCGTCTGTATATTGTTCCAGGGCTTTGGTCAATCCGGCATGATTGATGCCCGGCGCCATCAAGGTTCGTTTGCGCGACCAAATGCCGGGTTGGGCTTGCGCCGCCAGCAACATTGCCCAACGTTCCATCGCGTCTCTCACGCCGCTGCCATCCACAATTGGCGTTTTCTGGGCGGCATCGTACACCATCCCCACATCTCGATGGGTTGTTTTCTCCTTGCCTAACACCAGCTCTTTTGCCACTCCATGTAACACAATGGCGTCCACCTTGCCGTCAAATTCCGCCGCTTTTTTCGCCATCATCTGCAAATCGCCATCACAACCCACGTGCGAGATGTCAATCTGCGCTCCCAACAGTTCAACTTGTTCGTTGTATGGCTCTTTTTCTCGCAAATGGAGGACTATAACTTTATGCTCGCTCATGATTAGATACCCTTTTGGTTAGGCTGGAAAAAACGTGATTTATGACCGGATTATGCCGGCATGTTTCACCCATGTCAATTCATCCACAAAACTTTTAGCGGAAAATCTCCGTATAGTCATTCATCCAAAATATGGTAGTCGGCGTACTCATAACGCTGGTACAATTGTAGGCTGAGTGGGAATAATCTTCTTCACAAAGGAAATCCTATGATTTTGTTAGATGTCAACCAGATCAGCAAACGATTTGGGCAAATGCAGGCAGTCAAAGATGTCTCTTTTGAGGTGGAATCGGGTGAAATTTTCGGCTTACTGGGTCCAAATGGAGCCGGAAAAACCACCACCATCCGCATGGCGCTCGACATCATTCGCCCCGACAGCGGTTCTATCGCCATCTTCGGCGGCGAAATGGATGAAGAGAAGAAAAATCGCATCGGCTATTTGCCCGAAGAACGCGGCTTGTATGCCGACGTCAAGTTGGAAAAAGCGCTGAGCTACCTCGCCTCTCTCAAAGGGGTGAACAAAAATGAGATCGAGAGCCGATCAACAACTTATCTAAAAAAATTAGATTTGTGGGATCATCGCCATAAAAAGCTACGCGAACTGAGCCGGGGGATGCACCAAAAAGCGCAATTTATCGCCACTGTGTTGCATGACCCTGAATTGCTCATTGTGGATGAGCCATTTTCCGGGCTAGACCCGGTCAATACTGAAATTATCAAGGGGATGCTGCTCGATCTGAAGCAGGAGGGGAAGGCGATCATCATGTGTACCCATCAGATGCACCAGGTAGAAGCGATGTGCGACCGTATCGCTCTGATTCATGAGGGAGGGGTAGCGTTAGCTGGCGAAGTGGGTGAAGTGCGCCGCCGTTTTGCCGGCAACAGCGTGGAAGTGCGGGCGAATGGACCTATCGACCAAATCCCCGGCATCGCCCAAATCAAACGGGTAAACGGCGAACTTCATCTACAATTAGATCCCGACATATCTCCCCAATCTTTGCTCAAAGAGATGGCGTTGCGCCCTGATATCGATGTCGAACATTTCGCCGTTACTTTGCCGGGATTAAACGAAATCTTTATCCAAACCACGCGAGGGCAAGATGGGTAAAACTTGGCTAGTGGCAAAGCATGAATATTGGCGGCATGTGACCCGCCGCTCCTTTTTGTGGGCGGCGTTGGGCTTGCCCTTGTTGTTTGTGGCAATTGGGGTCGGAGCCGCTTGGTTTTTCTCCTCTAAGGAAGGAGAACCAGTTGGAGTGGTGGATCAATCGGGTATGATGATTCAGCCGGAATCATATATCCCGCTAGACGGGGATGAGAATCATTTCGTATCGTTTGCCAACCGAGATGCGGCGTTAGCTGCGCTGGAAAAAGACGACGTGCAAGCCTTTATCGTTGTGCCGGCATCTTATCTGAGCAGCGGCGAAATCGAGTTGATACACAATGGGGATACATTTGACGGCATTTACAGCGACTTGGAAGAATATGTCCGAACCAGTTTGCTGCAAAATTCGCCTCAAACAACGATAGAAACATTTTCAGACAACAATCTCGACTACGAATTTAGCTCCTTAAGCGCGGATGACAATCGCGGCAACCCATTGAATGCCCTCCTCCCCTTTGTCATCGGGCTGATATTGGCGATCGGCATCTTTACCAGCGCTGGCTATTTGATTCAGGCGGTGGTAGATGAAAAAGAAAACCGCACCATGGAAATTCTCATCACTTCGCTGAAACCATCTCAACTGATTATCGGCAAAATCATCGGCTTGGTCGGGGTTGGTTGGACACAAATTGCCATTTGGCTGGGACTTGCCGGCATTGGCGTAGCATATTTAATCTCTCGCATTAACAACTTTCCCGAAATCAACTTCCCCATCCCTATTTTGCTCATCGCTTTTGCATGGATCGTCCCATTTTATCTGCTGATTTCCTCCCTGATGGCAGCCATTGGCATCAGCGTTACCGAAGCCAGCGAAGGGCAGCAAGCGGTTGGCATCATCTCCATTTTAACCATGTTTCCATTGTGGCTGTTTGGGCTGATCATCAATTCGCCAGACAGCCCGCTGGCAGTCGGTATGACGCTCTTTCCTTTTTCGTCGATGATGACTGTGCTGATGCGTTGGTCGCAAACTGATATCCCGGCTTGGCAATTGATCCTCAGTTGGCTCATTTTGGCGGCGTCGGCGCTTGCCGGCGCCTTTTTGGTCAGCAAATTGTTCCGGGTTGGCATGTTACGTTACGGACAAAAAATTACCCTGAAAGAGTTGCCCGCCTATCTCAGAGGGTAACTCTTCCTAATTGCCCACCGCCCATAAAAAAGGCAATACCAATACTATGAACTGGAAAAAAATCTGGCTGGTAGCCAACCATGAATTTTTGACAACGATGCAACGGCGGTCGGTTTTGTTTATGATGTTTGGCATGCCGTTTCTATTGATGGGGATTTTAGCCTTAGTCAACTACTTAAACCGCTCATCCGAAGATGCCGGCAATCCAGCCGCCTCTATTTTAACGGAGTTTGCCGGCGCCAGCGCTAACAACCCCACTGGCTTGATAGACGAAAGCGGCAAGATGGCGGCTCTGCCCGACCAATTAGGGTCCGTCTTCATCATGTTTGATTCCCGCCAAGCGGCGCGAACTGCCCACCAAGCCGAAGAAATTGAAGGCTATTTCGTCGTCACCTCTAATTTTAACCAGGGAGATAAGTTGCTCTATTTTGCTGACCGATCTGACGCGCCAGGCTGGGTAGAACAAGCTTTGTACAATCATTTGGCGCTCAGTTTTGTAGAAGACGAAGCTATCGCGCAACGGTTGTCGGCGGCGATGAACATCGCCGAAACGGATTTAAGCGTGCGAGAGGAAGATGAGATCGCCGGGCAATCTTTTGGGGCGGCGTATGCCTTAGCTACCTTTAGCTCCATCCTCTTTTATATGACGGTGATGGGGTCGTCTGGTTACTTGATGCAGGGATTGGGCAAAGAAAAAGAGAATCGGGTGATGGAAATTTTGCTTTCATCATTGCGCCCCATGGAGCTGCTTACCGGCAAAGTGGTTGGGTTAGGCGCGGTTGGGCTATCTCAATTAGCGATCTGGGGGACAATGGCGGTATTTTTGACAGGCAGAGGCGCTGCCGGCATTTTAAACAACATCCAAATCCCCGAACTCGCTGTGGAACGCTGGGCATTGATTTTCGTCTATTTTATCTTGGGCTTCCTAGTGTACGCCTCCCTATTTGCGGCAGTGGGCGCCATCACCCCCGGCGTCAAAGAAAGCGGGCAGCTCACCTTCTTCTTGATGTTTCCTACATTTTTGCCCTTATGGTTTGCCAGCGTCTTGCTGCAAGCTCCCAATGGAACGCCATCAACGATCATGAGCTTAGTTCCCCTCACCTCGCCCATCGCCATGCCCATGCGGGTAACATTGACCAATGTGCCCGTCTGGCAAATCGGCTTAAGCATGGGGTTATGCGCTGTTACTGCCCTGGCGACATTGTGGCTTGGCTCTCGCTTTTTCACCAGCGACAATTTGCTCGGCGGCAAAGTGACATCGTTGCGCGGCATCCTCCAAGCGTTTCGGGCTTAAATTTTCACGCCAAAAGCAACTTTAATGAAAAACAATCGCACCAGCGGCGAACTTATCGTCCAATCGCTCATTGCCCATGGGATAGATACATTGTTTGGTCTGCCCGGGGTGCAAAATGATTGGCTGTACAAGGCTCTATACGACGCGCGCGACAAAATTCGGGTGATTCATACCCGTCATGAACAGGGCGCCGGCTACATGGCGCTCGGATACGCGCTGGCGCGAGGGGGGATTGGCGTTTTTAACGTCGTGCCTGGTCCTGGCTTTCTTAATGCCGGGGCAGCATTGGCAACGGGATACGCCCTCAACGCCCAATTGCTTTGTTTGGCGGGGCAGATTCCATCCGGCAAAATCGGGGTTGGCAGCGGGGCGTTGCACGAAATCCCTAATCAGCTTGCCATGATGCGGGGATTGACTAAGTGGGCAGCCCGCATCGAATCGGCGGAAGAGGCTTCGCCCCTGGTGGCGGAGGCGATTCGACAAATGCGCTCTGGTCGTCCCCGCCCAGTCGGGTTGGAAACGCCGATGGATGTGCTGCCGGCATCTACCCCTAATATCGCTATCGTCCCCCCCTTGCCGGCATCTTATCCGCAGGTGGACGAGACACAAATCGAAGCTGCCGGCAAAGCGTTGGGCGCCAGCCGCGCTCCGCTGATTTTCGTGGGCAGCGGAGCGCAAGGGATCAGCCAGCAAGTGACCCAATTGGCAGAGATGTTGCAAGCCCCCGTCATCGCCTATCGTACCGGGCAAGGGGTATTGGATGGCAGACATTACCTCAGCCTGCACCTGCCGGCAGCCCATACGCTGTGGGGCAAGGCGGATGTTGTGTTGGCAATCGGCTCCCATATGCGAATCCCGCTTTCCGGCTGGGGCGCGGATGACCAACTCGCCATCATCCGCATCGATGTTGACCCCGCCGCCCACCACATTGTACCCCCCCAATTGCAAATTACCGCCCGGGCTGAAGACGCCCTGCCCTTGTTGTTGGAGGCAACCGCTCGTCACAACCGCCGCCGCCCCTCCCGCCAGGAAGAGATAGGTCAGGTGAAGTCGGCTTGGCGGCGACAAACCGCCTATCTGCAACCCCAACGCAGCTATCTGCAACTGATACGGGAAGAGTTGGGCGAAGAGGGGGTTTTCGTTGATGAGTTGACCCAAGTGGGATACGCCAGCCGCATTTTGATGCCCGTTTACAAGCCGCGCACATTTATCTCCACCGGTTATCAGGGCACATTAGGGTATGGATTCCCCACGGCGTTAGGCGTAAAAGTCGCCAAGCCAGACACGCCCGTGTTGTCTATTACGGGCGACGGCGGCTTTTTGTTTGCCGCCACAGAGTTGGCGACCGCCGTTCAACACAAAATTCCGTTGGTAACATTGCTGTTCAACAACAACAGCTACGGCAATGTGCAACAAATGCAAAAAAATCTATATGGAAATCGGGTCATCGCCACCGATTTGGTTAACCCTGACTTTGTTAAATTGGCGGAATCATTTGGGGCGGGCGCGTTTCGAGCGGAAACGATGGAGGAGTTGCGGCGGGCGATTCGGGAGGGTTTCGCTGCCGACTTGCCCACGCTGATCGAAATCCCGATCGGGGAAACGCCAACGGTTGATCGGTTTCGCGCCCTGGGGCGGGTGAGGTAAAATGAGCCCATGCTTATTTTGCCGGCAAATTCCCCCATTTATCAACAGTTAGAGCGCGTCGCCCTCAACCATCGGTTGGCGATTTTTGCCGGGCTGCCCGGCGTGGGCAAAAGTTTGTGGCTACAACAGTTGGCATTGATGGCGCACCAGCGGGGGCGAAAGATTCACAGTCTGCAATGGGATGTCACCAGAGCGGCGTTTGAAACGCCAGAAATTTTGGCGCGCTACCCTGAAATCGATGGCGTCACCCATGCCGGCATTCGTAAGGGAGTGGGGTTGTGGGCGCGGCAAGCGATAGTCGATTGGCATCGCGCCTACGACGATCCTGCCCATTTGCTAATTGGCGAAGCCACCTTTATCGGCAATCGGCTGGTCGAATTAGCCCAAAGGCGCGATGACGAAGCGGAGCCGCTGTTAACTGACGCTCACGCGACATTTTTGCTGCCCGTTCCATCCAAACAAGTGCGTGGCGTCATCGAAACGAAGCGAGCCAACTCCATCGCCGACCCCCAGCATGAACGGGAAGCGGCGGATGCGCCGCCCAATGTATTGCAAATGTTGTGGGAAGAAGGGGCGGCACTATACCGTCATTGGCAAACGGGCGAATCGATTCAACCTCGCTCAATGCCATACGACCCGACGGTGTATGCCGGCATTTACCAGCGGCTGCTCGCTCATCGTCATGTTACCCTCATGCCCATCAACGAACTATTTCCCATCGCCGATTCAGTGTATGAGTTGGGCGATATTTTCGTCTCCGAATTGATGGCGACGCCGGCTGAAGTTACTGGCGTTATGGCGGAAATTGAAGCCGTCTATACGCCGGAAAGTTTGGAACAAGCGGTCGCCCAATGGCGCCATCTTTAAGAACGAATTTTCGCTTGCCATTTATAGGCTAATCCTATACCCTTTTGCCGCTATGTTAGCAATTCAAAAACAAGGTCAAAAAATCAGTCGATACCGCGTCGTCGCCAGTCCGGCAGAGGCAGTCAGGCTATTGGCGGAAGCCAACGGACAAGCCAAACTAGTGGCGGGCGGCACCGATCTACTGCTGGAATTGGAACGGGATCAACGCCCTGGCGTGGAAACGCTCATCGACATCAGTCGCATTCCTGGTTTGAACCAGATTTGGCAAGAAGACGAGGGGGTCATCCATATCGGAGCATTGGTCACCCACAATCAGGCTGTCGCTTCTGACTTGATAGTTGACCATGCCTTGCCCCTGGCGCAAGCTTGTTTTGAAGTCGGCTCGCCCCAATTGCGAAACAGAGCGACGATTGCCGGCAATCTAATCACCGCCAGCCCGGCAAACGACACTATCTCTCCTCTCATCGCCCTCGACGCCTCTGTAAAGCTTCTTTCGGTTCGTGGGGAACGCACGCTAAAATTGCGCGATTTTTACACTGGCTTTCGGCAAACGGCGATGGGCGACGACGAGATGATGACGGAAATTATGCTGCCGCCCATGCCGGCGACAGCCCGCGGGGTCTTCATCAAATTGGGGTTGCGACGAGCGCAGGCGATTTCCGTTGTGCACCAGACGATTGTCCTTGATTTTGATGGGGATGTGGTCAAACAAGCCGCCATCGCCCAGGGCAGCGTCGCCCCCACCATCATTCTGACGCCAGAAGCGGAGACGTACCTTGCCGGCAAAACCCTCACCGCCGAGGTGATTGACCACGCTGCCCAGTTGACTGCTTCCCTCCCTACCCCTATCGACGATTTACGGGGCACAGCCGCCTACCGTTCGCGCCTGATCGAAGTGATGACGCGGCGCGGGCTGCAAACGCTGCGCGATGGGACAGAGCGAGACGCCTGGCGAAACAAGCCGCCCAAATTATGGGGGGCGGTAGCTGACGGGCGGTTTCCGACGGGGGCGGCATTTGCCGCCGACCATACCGACGATACGTTGATTGAAACAACGATCAATGGAGAATCAGTTGCGGCGGCTGGCGGAGTGGGCAAACCGCTCCTTCACTGGCTACGCGAAGAGGTTCGGGTGGATGGCGGCTGGCTAACCGGTTCGAAAGAAGGGTGCGCCGAAGGAGAATGTGGAGCGTGCACCGTATTTCTGGATGGGATGGCGGTATTGGCTTGTCTTGTGCCGGCATGTCGCGCCCACAAGGCGGAAATCGTCACTATCGAAGGGGTGGGGCAAAATGGGGATTTACACCCCTTGCAGCAAAGCTTTGTGGAAAAAGGGGCGGTGCAATGCGGCTATTGCATTCCCGGTTTTATCATGTCGGGGGCAAAGTTACTGGAGGAAAACCCCCGCCCCACTCCGATGCAAATCAAGCAGGGGCTTGCCGGCAATCTGTGTCGCTGCACCGGCTACTACAAAATAATCGAAGCGGTGGAACAAGCCGCAGGTAAAAAAATCACACAACAAACATTTTAAATTATGACTAATCCAGGAACATTACAACAACCATTGCGCGTCGCCATCATCGGCGCAGGTCCTGCCGGCTTCTATGCCGCAGACCATCTACTCAAACAAAAAAGGAACATCGAGGTCGATCTATATGACCGGCTGCCCACTCCATACGGTTTGGTTCGGGCGGGGGTCGCGCCCGACCATCAAAAGATCAAATCGGTCACCAAACTCTTTGATCGGGTGGCAGCCAAACCAGAATTGCGCTTTTTTGGCAATGTCGAACTGGGGGTAGATGTCAGCGTGGCAGATTTGCGCCGCTTTTACCACCAAATCATCTATTGCGTGGGGGCAGAAACGGATCGCAACCTCAATATCCCCGGCATCGATCTTGCCGGCAGCCACACCGCCACTGAATTTGTGGCATGGTATAACGGGCATCCCGACTACCGCGACCATCAGTTTGATCTGTCGCAAGAAAAGGTGGCTGTCATTGGCGTGGGCAATGTGGCGGTAGATGTGGCGCGGATTTTGTGCCGCACCCACGATGAATTGGCTACGACGGATATCGCCGATTACGCCTTAGAGGCGTTGCAAAACGCCAAAGTCAAGGAGGTCATTATGGTGGGGCGGCGCGGTCCGGCGCAGGCGGCATTTACCCTGACGGAGATCAAGGAGATGGGAGAGATGGCAGACGCCGAAATCGTGACATTGCCGGCAGAGATGGCGCTAGACCCCAACACAGAAGCCTTTCTGGCAGAAAATCCAGACCGCAGCGTCAGCCGCAAATTGGAAGTGATGAACAATTACGCCCACCCGCCGACGGAAGAGAAATCGAAACGCATTACGCTGCGCTTTTTGGCGTCGCCTGTAGAGCTTTTTGGCGATGAAGATGGGGGATTAACCAGCATGAAGCTGGTAAAAAATGAACTGTATAAAAGCGACAATGGCTCGATCCGTCCTAGAGCGACGGATGAACACGAAACAATTCCAGTGGGGTTGTTCTTCCGCTCAATCGGTTATCGCGGCGTCCCCATTCCTGATGTGCCTTTCCGCGACGATTGGGGCGTGATATGGAATGAGGAAGGTCGGGTCGTCAACCCTGAAACGAAAGCGCATGTGGTGGGCGAATATGCCGCTGGCTGGATCAAACGGGGACCTAGCGGGGTGATCGGCACCAACAAGGCGGACGCAGTTGAAACGGTAACGCATATGTTAGCGGATTTGGATGCCGGCATCTACCTTACCCCTGAACAAGCCACTGCCGAAGCGGCAGCAAACTTCATTGCCGAACGCAAGCCAACTTACTTTTCCTATGAAGATTGGCTCAAGTTAGATGAGATCGAAACGGCTCGCGGCGCAGAACAAAATCGCCCGCGCGTCAAAATGACCAGCATCGCAGAAATGATCGCTGCCGTGAAAAGTTGAATTGACACAAAGACAATAGAGAAGGAAGAAACGTGACAAAAAAGAAATCCGCCAAGGAACGCCGTTTAGAACAGTTGGCGAAGAAAAAAAGAGAACGGCAAAGAAATTACTTCATCGCTGGATTGGTTGGCATCGCCATCCTCGCTTTATTTGTGGCTATCAGACAACTGAATGCCCCTTCGCCGGAGGACGTAACGATTCCAGATTCATTGGATCCGCCGCCCAACGTCGACGGCAAAGCGTGGGGAGCCGTTGACGCGCCGGTCAAGTTGGAAGAGTTTAGCGATTTTCAATGCCCCTTTTGCCGGCGATTTTCCGAAACGGTCGGCATCCAGCTAAAAGAAGATTACGCCGACAGTGGCTTGGTGCGCTTCGAATATAATCATTTCGCCTTTATTGGAGCCGAGTCGGACAAAGCGGCAGAAGCGGCGGAATGCGCCAACGAGCAAAACAGTTTTTGGCAATATCACGACACCCTGTTTGCCAACCAACGGGGCGAAAATTTAGGCGCATTTAGAGACGCTGCCCTGAAAAATTTCGCGGCGGCAATTGGGTTAAACGAATCGGAGTTCAACGATTGCTTTGATGCTCAACGGTATGAGGATGCTGTCGTTGCCGATACTGAATATGGGGTTGAGCTGGGCGTCAATTCCACCCCTAGTCTGTTTCTAAATGGAGAACGGGTGGAAAATCCCAACGATTATAGTTTGGTGCAAAGCCTAGTTGAGGCGGCATTGGGCAATGGCAGGTAGATGGCTGCCGCCATTATTGGCGTTGGCATTGGTTAGCGTGACGGGCTGCAACCAGCAAACGATTTCGCCAGATGAGATCGAAGGCGAAGGGGCAGAACGAGGCAAAGCGTTATTCGCCCTCAACCCGTTGGCGGGCGCGCCGGGCTGCGTTACGTGCCATGCCGTTGGCGATTCTGAGACGATTGTGGCGCCTACTTTGAGCGAAATGAGAGCGAATGCCGGCAGCCCGCCCGACAAACTCTCTACTGAAAACTATCTCAGGCAAGCGATCATCGATCCCGACGCTTACATACCAGACGGGTACAACCCCGCCGCTATGCCCAATTACGCGAACTTTTTAGACGATGACGATATCGATGATTTAATCGCCTACATTTTAGATGAACCCCAATAGCCGAGTGACGTGATGCTCCTGTTGCTGAAAAAAAATGGTAGATTATCTGCCTTCATCGTTGCCCTGACAGCGATGTTAGGCAGTTTATACTTTAGCGAAGTCGCCCTGTACATTCCCTGCACTTTATGCTGGTATCAGCGCATTCTCATGTATCCGCTGGTTCTCATCTTGCTGGTTAGTTTAATTGAAGGGGATAAAGGCGTTTTTAAATATGTGCTGCCTTTCTCCGTAATCGGGCTGGGCGTATCCGCTTATCATTATCTATTGCAACTGGGGGCGTTTGGGGACGCCACAGGTTGTACCATCGGCGTGCCATGCAATGCCCGATATATCAATTGGCTAGGCTTCATCACCATCCCTGCCCTGGCATTAACCGCCTTCATCCTGATCACAACTATCAGCCTCATTGCGCGGTACAAAACCGAGGATGAGTTGGATGAACTAAGTTACTCCGAGGAGATGGCTGAATGACGTACATTGGCAAATCTGAATTTAAAAGTGACGCCATTGGCAAGGTAACGGGAGATACGCTTTATCCAGGCGACATTACGCCAGAAGATTTTTTGCGCGCCAAAATTTTGTTTAGCGGCAAACCCCACGCTCGGATGATCAAGATCGACGCCAGCCAAGCGGAAGCGCTGCCAGGCGTAATTGCAGTTTTTACCGCTAAAGACGTGCCGGTAAATGAGTATGGGTTGACGATGTTTGATCAGCCGGTGTTGGTGGGATTGAACGATAGCGGGCGAAGCGATGTGCCGGCAGATGTCAGCCGGTGGGAAGGCGATCAGGTCGCGCTGATTGTGGCGGAATCAGAAGAAATAGCCGCCCAAGCCCGCGGATTGATTGAAATCGAATGGGAAGAGTTGCCCGTATTAACGGATGTGGCGACTGCCCAACGGGACGAAACGATTTTGCACCCGCAAAAAGGGACAAATGTCTATTCACAGCTCAAAATTCAAAAAGGGGATATGGAACAGGGGTGGGCGGCGGCGGATGTCGTCATTGAGGGGGAATATGAGACGCCGTATCAGGAGCACGCCTTTTTACAGCCAGAAGCGGCACTGAGCTATATGGATGATGCCGGCAGGGTCACGGTGGAAATCGCCGGGCAATGGACACATGAAGATCAGGAACAGATCGCCCATGCCCTCGATTTGCCGGCAGAGCAAGTGCGGGTGATTTATCCAGCGATCGGCGGGGCGTTTGGCGGACGGGAAGATATGTCGCTGCAAATTGTGATGGCGTTGGCGGCTTGGCGACTGTATCAGCGCGGGGAAACGCGACCCATCCGCTGTATCTGGTCGCGGGAAGAGAGCGTGATCGGCCACCACAAACGGCACCGCTCATTTGTGAAGACGAAATGGGGGGCGACCAATGCCGGCAAAATCACGGCGGTAGAAGCGGAAGTAATCATGGACGCAGGCGCTTACAATTACACCAGCAACAAGGTGCTGGGCAATTTTCATCTATGCGTCAGTGGTCCTTATGACATTCCCAACGCCAAAATAAACAGCTATGCCATCCACACCAACAATGTGCCAGGCGGAGCGTTTCGCGGTTTTGGCGCGCCGCAAGGAGCGTGGGTTGCGGAAAATCAGATGAACAAGCTAGCGGCGAAACTAGCTATCGATCCGGTAGAGATTCGGCTGCTGAACAGTTTGCAAGAAGGGAGCGAGGGGGTATTTATGGAGAAAATGCCGGCAGGCGTTACCATGCCGCAAGTTATCAAAGAATGCGCTGTAAATGCCGGCTGGACTCCCCATTCCCCAATCCTCGATCCCCAGCCCCCAACCCCCTTTTCCCCCTTTCAATCTTTGCCGCCCAACCCCAATTCCCTCAAACGAGGTCGCGGTTTCGCCTGCGCTTACAAAAATGTTGGCTTCTCATATGGATTTCCCGAAAGATGCGAAGCGATTATCGAACTGCATGGCGAAACTGAAATCGAACGGGTCGTATTGCATCACGCCGGCGCCGATGTAGGGCAGGGAGCGCATACCGTCTTTCGGCAAATGACTGCCGAAGCGGTGGGCGTTTCCCCTGACAAAATCGAGCTAATCCTCTCCGACACGGCAGACACGGGGGATTCCGGCTCTGTCTCCGCCTCACGCATGACCTGGATGGCGGGCAACGCCATCATCCAGGCAGCAGACAAAGCGCTATCAGCGTGGTCAGATGAAGATCGCCCCGCAGTCGGTGAGGCGCGTTTTACGCCGCGCCCAACCACTACCCTTGATCCGGTCACTGGCAAAGGCGATCCCAATATCACCATGGGATATGTGGCGCAAGCGGTGGAGATCGCAGTCGATGTAGAGACGGGACATATCATGGTGGAGCGGGTGGTATGCGCCAATGATGTGGGCAAGGCGATCAATCCCAACTTAATCGAAGGGCAAATTGAAGGGGCGGTAGCGCAGGCGTATGGGTATGCCGTCACCGAAAATCTACAATTGGAGGATGGGCATATCCTCAACCCGCGACTTAGCGTTTATCTCATTCCGGGCATACTCGATATCCCAGATCAAGTCAACTCTGTGATTTTAGAATATCCAGACCCGCAAGGTCCGTGGGGGGTACGGGGGATGGCGGAGATGCCGATGATTCCGTTGGCGCCGGCGATTGCGGCGGCGGTGTACGACGCGACGGGAGTTTGGTTTGACGATTTTCCGATGACGCCTGGCCGAATTGTGGCAGCGTTAAGCAAGCATAGAAACAAACAAGGCAGGTATCAATGACCTCGTTATTAATAAAAAATGCCCGCCAGCTAATTACCATGGACGATGCCGGCACAACCCACCCCAATGGCGCTCTTTTTGCTCAAGACAATGTGATCCAATGGGTGGGAGCCACAAAGGATTTGCCGGCTGAATATACAAATGCAGACCAAATTATCAACGCCACAGACAAAGCAGTTTTGCCTGGATTGATCAACACCCATCACCATTTGTACCAAACGTTAACGCGGGCGTTGGCGGTCGATCATGGCTTGTTTGATTGGCTCAAAACATTGTACCCAATTTGGGCGCGAATGGATGGCGAAGCGGTCTATATTAGCGCCCTAACCGGCATGGCAGAGCTGATTTTAAGCGGCTGTACTGCCGGCAGCGACCATCTTTACCTCTTCCCCAATGGAGCAAAATTAGATGACGAAATCAGGGCGGCGGCGGAGATCGGCTTTCGTTTTCATGCGGCGCGGGGGTCGATGTCGTTAGGGGAAAGCGCCGGCGGTTTGCCGCCCGACAGTGTGGTAGAAGAGGAATCAGCCATCCTCAAAGATTGCATCCGGGTGATTGAACAGTTCCACGACCCCGATCCATACGCCATGCTGCGCGTTGTCGTTGCCCCTTGCTCCCCCTTCTCCGTCACCCCCGACTTGATGCGGGAATCAGCCCGGCTGGCGCGTAGCTACGGAGTGAGGTTGCACACCCATTTGGCGGAAACGAAAGATGAAGAAGGATTTTGCCTGGCGCAATTCGGCTATCGACCTGCGGCATATGCCGAACACCTGGAATGGGTGGGCGACGATGTATGGTGGGCGCATTCCGTCCATGTCGATTCAGCGGAGATTGGTTTGATGGGCAAAACGGGCACGGGCGCGGCGCATTGCCCATGCAGCAATATGCGGCTGGCTAGCGGCATCGCCCCCATCCGACACATGTTGGACAACCAGGTGAAAGTGGGGCTAGGAGTAGATGGCTCTGCCAGCAACGATGGATCGCATATGTTAAATGAAGCCCGGCAAGCGTTGTTGTTGCAGCGGGTTGAAAGGGGCGCAGCAAATTTAAGCGGCTATGAGGCGTTACGATTGGCGACACGGGGCGGAGCGGAGGTTTTGGGGCGAAACGACATAGGTCAATTGGCTGCCGGCAAGGCAGCAGACATCATCGGCTTCGATTTGAACCAATTGCCATACGCCGGAGCGCAGCATGACCCCATGGCAGCCCTCATCTTTTGCGCTCCGCAACAGGTCGATTTTTCAATTATCAACAGCAAAATGATAGTGGAAGATGGTCGTTTGTTAACGGTGGATTTGCCGGCAATTGTGACACGTCACAACCAAATCAGCCGCAAAATGATCCGCGGCGACTAATATCTTCATTGGAGAATTTTATGAAAGCCACAGGCGAATTTGATGTCGCTTTAACCCCTCAAACCGACGAGGCGTTTATTGCCGGCAGGCTAACCATTGATAAACAATATCGCGGCGATCTGAGCGCAGACGGTAAAGGGCAAATGCTCAGCGCCCAAACCAACACAGAAGGGTCGGCTGGCTACGTGGCTATCGAACAAGTTTCAGGGACGCTGCATGGGTTATCAGGATCATTTACGTTACAGCACAGTGGCACAATGAATCGCGGCGAGGGAGAGTTGTCGATCCATGTCGTGCCAGATTCAGGAACGGAAGAGTTGGCGGGGCTTTCTGGAACGATGTCGTTAAATATCGTAAATGGAAAGCATTTTTATGAATTCGACTATACAATAGAAAGAGACGATAACAGTTGAGCAACCTATTCCATTAAAATAAAACGATTTGGCAATAGAAAAATATGACCGTTAACTATTACCGACCACAAACGATCGAAGAAGCTGTACATTTGTTAACTCAAGAAAATGGGATTGTTTTGGCAGGCGGCGTTCACTTGACGCCGCAAAAGCCAAATGGGACGCTGATAGACTTGCAATCGTTGAGTTTAGATCAGATCGAAATTGAAGGCGATAAGGCAACTGTGGGAGCGATGTGCCGGTTACAACAATTGGTCGACGCCGAAGAATTGCCGGCATTTATACGGCAAATGGCACAAAAGGAAGAGATAAACACCTTTCGCAATGCCGGCACATTAGGGGGGTTAATCGCACTGGCTGATTGGGAGAGCGAATTGTACGCTTTGTTGTTAACTTGCCAGGCAACATTAAAGGTTGAACGGCAAGATGGCACACAAGAAATGGCGTTGGCACATTATGCTGGCGGCGGTTTTGATGCCGGCATTCTCACCCATATCACATTTCAGACAAATGGCGACTTCGCCCGCGAACGAGTTGCCCGTACCCCTGCCGATAAGCCCATCGTTGCCATTGTGGGACGCAAAGCTAACGACGTGATCCATCTAGCGGGTTGCGGGTTGGCGGCTACGCCGATCAATCTCCAGGCTGACGATTTGGCATCGGCAACGCCGCCGGCTGATTTTAGAGGCAGCGCCTCTTATCGGCTGCAAATGGCGCAAACGCTGCTCCAACGCGTCGTCGATCAGCTCGGCGGCTGATCTTCCTCATCGGCTTTTCTCCTACGCCACCAAGCTATTCCCAAAATCGCGGCAAATGCCCCGCCATAAATGCCGGCATTGGTCAACCACATCCGCCGCCGGTCAATCGGCTCGTTTAGCTCGCCTTCTTGAATCGGCGTTTGGGTTGGCGTTGCGATAGCGGCAGAAACGGGCGTAGGATCAGCAGACGGCTGTAAATCAACCACTACCAATGGGGGATCATGGTCAGAGGATTTATATCCAATCAAATCGGGGCTGTTCTCCAAACCAAATGCATCCGGGTAGTCGGCATTGATATGCAATAACGTAGCAAAAGTAACCTTATTCGCCAAATTCGGCGACATATAGATGCCGTCGATCAATTGGGATGCCCCGCTAAAGACAAAACTGTATCTTTCCCTCTCCGAAACCTGTTGCAACACATCAACTAACCCTTCCCCTACTGTTAAGGAAGATGGCGATTGATCATAATCATTAAAATCTCCCAATAAAACGACATTGGCATCTGGGTCAACCGCCAATATCTCATTAGCCAACTCATTTAGATATAGGGCTTGCCCCATCCGTTTCAACGATGTGGATTCTTCGCCGCCTCGCTTCGATTTGAAGTGATTGACAAACAGCGTCATCGGCAATTCGTCCACTATTAGATCGATTTGCAAAGGCGGGCGAGAAAACAACGGTTGTTCAGCCACTTTACAGTCAATCGAGGGGTCAATGGTGTCAGAGGTAAGAAAACTGCATGTTTGGCGCAATTGGGCTTGCTGAATTGTGACCCGATCTGGATGGGTCATGGCGGCTAAATCGATGCCGCGAGCATCGGGACTTTCTAAATGGGTGACAACATAGACAAATCCGCACGGCTGTGCCAATTGTGCCGCCAATTCTTGCAGCAATGTCCCCTTTTCTACCTCCTGAATTGCCAGGATGGTTGGGCAACCCAAAATTTGCGAGATGGCATGCGCCAACTTTTCTTGTTTCAATGCCAATTCGCCGGGGGATGGTTTAGGCTCGGCGTTATCCCCGGTATCGTCAACTAAATCAAAATAATTTTCCACATTGAAGCTGGCGAGCGAAAATTGCGAATCAGTTAAGTGTGGCAGAACGGGCAATGGCGGCAATGGAGCAGATTGGATGGCGAGTTCTGCCGGATTCTGAACGACGATTTTAAATAGGTCGAAATGGTACGTTAGGGGACCTGCCAAGCCGCTCACCACGTCGCCCCGTTTGACATCGGGAAAACCATGGCAACTGACATCCGTTTGGTTGAGGACGGGGATAATCTCGCCAATGGGATCTTCAAATGTTCGGCGCAAAACTTGATCGTCCCCGACGCCTGCCGCAACAGAAAAGCTGCAACTGCTAAAGGTGGCTCCTACCACAACCGCATCTCCGGCAAGTTTGACCCGCATCCCTTCGTAGGGTTCGTAATATTCTTGGGCTGCTTGGTTATCTGGCGGCGGATCGATCGGGATGGGATCGGGCAACGGCTCACCGCTACGTTCGATGGTGATTAGTAAATCATCATCTTCAATTTCGGTCAACCCATAAAATTCGGTCACTTTGCCAGTTACTAGAACCACATCCCCTATGTGAACGTTGGGGCGGCGATTGCCGGCAAACACAGGCATCCCGTCCGAACTTTGAGGATCGCCATCTTCACTACCGGGCAAATCTTGCACAAAAAAGGTATGGAAAACCGCTCCTCGGCTATTTTGATCTGCCATCAATCCAGTGACAACGCCCCGAAAGGTAACGGTTTGGTTTTTGCTGGAGCCCCGGTCGCCTACTCCCTGAATTGCGCCAATGGGTATTGGTTCGCCATGGGTTTGGGCTATGGCATTGCCGGCATTAACGCTTACTCCCGCTAAAATCGCCAACCAAAATAGCTTCTTGAGATAACTATTCATTTTTCAACTCCCAACTGTCGCTTACTGAAAACCAAATGATAAGAAATGCCGGCAACTTCGGCAAACCACCACCCTTGCTAACCTCTTCTATCCCCCAATTTGTCGGCGAAAACACAAGATATGTCCCCATAATGACACTTATTCATCACCAATAAGTCCTAATAGACTTGTCTCCTGCAAAAAAAACACTATACTAGAGTACCATAATTGATGAGATGGCGCGTGGGCGCTTCAATTGAATAAATGATGTCCAAAAAACTAAATTTATGGAAAAATTAGCGTTTCTCCAACTAAATCGATCAGTTTAAGAAAGAGGGCAAATGGGTCATTTACTTGAAGTTAATAATCTCGTCACCCGATTTTATACTGAAGGAGGAGTAGTGTATGCCGTAAACGGGCTAAACTACTCTCTCAAAGAGGGGGAATCGATGGCGATAGTGGGGGAAAGCGGGAGCGGAAAATCGGTGGGAGTCTTGTCGATGTTACAGCTTATTCCAACTCCCCCAGGCCGTATCGAAGATGGGGAAGTTTTATACAACGGACGCGATTTGCTGCGGTTAAGCGACAGTGAGATTAGAGACGTGCGCGGCAAAGAGATCACCATGATCTTTCAAGACCCGATGACGTCGCTCAATCCGGTATTAACCGTTGGCAGGCAGTTAACCGAAGCGATAATCCTCCATTTGGGGATGAGCCAAGAACAAGCAAACCAACGCGCAGTTGAAATGTTGAAGCTGGTGGGGCTTCCCAATGCGGTAGATCGGTTAAACGATTATCCGCATCAATTCTCAGGCGGTCAGCGGCAACGCATCATGATCGCCATGTCGCTAGCCACAAACCCTTCTCTTCTGATTGCCGACGAACCAACCACTGCTCTGGATGTGACTATTCAGGCTCAAATCGTCAATTTGGTTAAGCAGCTACAAGAGCGGTTGGGGATGGCAATCATTTGGATCACCCATGATTTGGCAGTTATCGCCGGATTGGTGGAGAAGGTGGCTGTAATGTACGCTGGTTCAGTAGTTGAGCTAGCCCCTATTCGAGATTTGTACAAGAATACAAGTCACCCGTATACATTGGGATTGTTACAATCATTGCCCTCAATTGCCGGCAACGAACAAGAGCGTTTAGTTCCAATCCCAGGAAACCCCCCAGACCTAACAAAAGAACCAACATTTTGCTCTTTTGCCGCCCGCTGTCGATTCGTAATTGACAAATGTTGGGATGAAAATCCCCCATTTGAGCAAGTAGGTTCTGACCATTATGCCGCCTGTTGGCGTACCAACGAGATTCGGTCTGGAGAGGCGATATGAGCGCAAAAAATGGCAGCAACAATACAGTATTATTAGAAATCAACGACCTGAAAAAATATTTCCCCATCAACCGGGGCATTTTTCGCCGAAAAGTGGGCGATATTCGAGCCGTTGATGGCGTCTCATTCAAAATTTATCGCGGCGAAACTTTAGGGCTGGTTGGCGAAAGCGGCTGCGGCAAATCCACCACGGGGCGCACTATCTTACAACTGCTAGAACCGACCGATGGCGATGTCATTTACAATGGCAAAAATCTCACCTCTCTGGATAAAGGCGGGCTGCGGAAGATGCGGCAAAATATGCAGATGATTTTCCAAGACCCTTATGCTTCGCTTAACCCGCGAATGAGCGTTGGCAATATCGTCAGCGAACCGCTAGACGTACACAATGTCGGCGATTCAAAAAGCCGGCAAGAACGGGTAGCCGAACTGCTGGAGTTGGTAGGCTTAAATCCATATTTTATAAAAAGGTACCCACATGAATTCTCCGGCGGACAACGGCAGCGCATCGGCATCGCCCGCGCTTTGGCAACCAATCCAGATTTCATTGTGGCAGACGAACCCATATCAGCTCTGGATGTTTCAATTCAGGCGCAGGTAGTCAATCTGCTGGATGATTTGAAATCGGAGCTGGGTTTAACCTATCTATTTATCGCCCATGATCTTTCTATGGTGCGTTATATCAGTGACCGAGTAGCAGTGATGTATTTGGGGAGAATTGCTGAATTGTCGGATCGGGATTCGATATATGAAAAACCATTGCACCCTTACACACAGGCATTGCTTTCCGCTATCCCCATTCCCGACCCTGATTTAGAAGAAGAGCGGCGGCAATTGATCTTGGAAGGGGAAATCCCTAGCCCGGCAAATCCGCCTAGCGGTTGTCGCTTTCATCCCAGATGCAAGCACCGTACCGATGTTTGTTCACAAGAAGATCCCCTCTTCCGCAATTTAGGCACAGAAACACAAGAACATTGGGTGGCATGCCATCATGCTGAACAATTTTTGTAACATTGAGGAGGTGAGGCTGTTTAGAGTACCCATTTACTAATTGTCGGTTCCCTTTTGTATCTTTATTACCTAACCTAGGAGATAAAAAACATGATTAGAAGAAGAGGCTTATTTTTAATTTTTTTGCTGGCTCTTAGCGCGTTAGCCGCTTGCACCACCACTGAGCCCGAGACGGTAGAAGTGGTGGTCACCCGCGAAGTGGTGCAAACAGTTGAGGTTGCTGGCGAAACCAACACAGTCGAGGTTACCCGCGAAGTGGTTGCCACCGAAGAAGTTGTCGTAGTAGTGACCGCTGTTCCGGAAGAGATGCCGATGGAAGCAGGTCCGGTGACAAGGTATGGCACCTCCACCACTGATATCCCGACGCTTGACCCACAGTTAGGCGAAGATTCAGTATCGATTGGCATGATTGAAAATCTATTCGTTCATCTGACCAATTACGATCTGGAAACCGCTGAGGTTGTTCCCGAAGCGGCAACGGAATGGACAGTCAGCGATGATGGTTTGGTGTATACCTTCAAAATCCGCACCGACATTCCCTGGGTGTACCACACGCCAGGCACCGATAAAACAGAACAAGTGGTTGACGACGAAGGGAATCCTCGCTTTGTTACCGCCCACGACTTCGTGTATGGCATTAAGCGGGCTTGCGACCCCAACACCGGCTCCTACTACAGCAGTGTTGTTGCCCCGCAAATTGTTGGTTGTGAAGAGGTTTTGAACGCCGAAGACCCCAGCGATATTCCAGCTGAAATGTTTGACGCAGTCGCCGTCACTGCGCCAGATGATGAGACATTGGTGATTGAGTTAGCGTTCCCCGCCAGTTTCTTCCTGTCCATGACCCCCATCTGGACTTTGGCTGCCACCCCACAATGGACGATCGAAGAGCATGGCGACAGTTGGATCGAAGCCGGCAATATCGTTACCAATGGTCGATATGCGCTGGATGAATGGGTACACAACGTTCGCCGCACTATGGTACGCAATCCATTGATGCCGGTAGACATGCAAGGCTCCGGCAATATCGAGCGCATTGAAACGCAGGTTGTCCCAGATTCTGACACCTCATATGCATTGTGGCTCAATGGCGAAGTGGAAAGCTCTGCTATTCCAGACGCTGAATTGCAAACCCATCTAGATACCTATCCGGATGAGACGGATCAAATCGCTGACTTGGCTGTCTTCTACTTCGGCTTCCGTTTCGACAAGCCCCCCTTTGATGACGTCCATGTCCGCCGCGCTTTCTCCGCCGGTTACGATCGTGAACTCCACATCCAAACCGTCCGGCAAGGGCAAGGCGTTCCGATGAAGCATTTGGCGCCTCCTGGCATCTTTGGCGCGCCGCCAATTGATGAAGTCGGCGTTGGCTTCGACCCTGATTATGCTGCCGCTCAATTGGCGGAAGCCGGTTACCCTGGCTGTGAAGGGCTGCCGCCCGTCACCTTGCTCGGCTACAGCGGGCAAAGCACCTTAAATTGGATCGAGTTCGCTCAAGCCCAATGGGAAGAGCATCTCGGTTGCTCGGCAGACATCATCCAAATCGAGCAATTGCCCTTTAGCGAATTGCTTGACGCTACCGCTTCTGACGACCCAGGCGAAGCTCCCCACATGTGGACGCTTGGTTGGGGACCTGACTATGCGGACGAAAACAATTGGGTAGGCGATGTATTGTGGTGTGAATCCTCCAACCGTCAACATCGTGAATGTGATGAGATCGACGACATGATCATTGAAGCGAGACTGGAAACAGATCCAGCCACTCGAGTCGCAATGTATGCAGAGATCGAAGACGCATTCTTTGGCGAAGAGGGCACCTTCCCCATCTCCCCGCTCTACTTGCGTATCGCATTTACCGCCCGGCACAGTTGGTTAGATCGCGTGCCGGCATTGTTCGGCGGCGACCAATTGTACAACTGGACGATCGACCAAGCAGCTCAGTTAGAAGCCCGCGGCAACTAGCCTGGTTTCAATTAGCGGCATGTAGTTGGTTCACCTTTGAGCCAACTATATGCGCCCATCCCGTTTTAACTTTCGAATTGAGTTGAGGCGGGGTGGGTTTTTATCTATCAAAATAAAGAAGTTGGTGGGTTTGGCAAAACATTATTCAGTTGAGGTAAAGCAATGATAACCTACTTAATTCGTCGTTTATTAATCTCAATTCCCGTCGTTTTTTTCGTTATCTTAATCACCTTTATATTGGTACATGCCATGCCAGGGGGACCTTTTGACGCGGTAGGGCAAAAAGAGATGCCGCCTGCCATCAAGGAGATATTTGAAAGGACTTACGGATTGGACCAACCAATTTCCGTGCAATTTTGGCTCTATTTAAAAAAATTAGCTCAATTCGATTTGGGACCTATGTTTAAATTGACCAGCCAGGATGTCAACGATATTGTGGCAGAATCTTTCCCAGTCTCCATTCAACTGGGCATGATGTCAATCGGTTTGGGCTTTTTAATCGGCATCCCGCTAGGCGTTATAGCCGCTCTTAAACACAATAGTTGGATCGATTACAGCGCTACTGTTTTTGCTATTTTGGGAGCGTCTATTCCCAATTTAGTGCTAGCGCCCATATTAATATTATTTTTTGGGGTTTGGAGTAAACAATATTTTGGCTGGGGGTTGCCGTTTACCGGTTGGGGAGCGGAGCCGCCATTTGTGTTATGGATATTCCCTCGAATTACGAGAGATTTTTGGCTGCACGCTATTTTACCAGTTTTTGCATTGGGCACAGCATACGCTGCCGGCATCGCCCGCTTGACCAGAGCCGGGTTGCTAGAAGTATTAGACAGCGACTATATCCGCACCGCCCGCGCCAAAGGTTTGCGCGAACGCACTATTGTAATCATTCATGCTCTTAAAAATTCGTTGATTCCAGTAGCCACCATTCTGGGACCTTTATTGGCAGGAGCTGTAACTGGCGCGTTTATTACTGAAACGATATTTGCCATTAATGGTATGGGGCGTTGGTTTCTTAGCTCTATCAATCAAAGAGAATACTTTTTGTTGACAAGTCTAACCCTAATCTTCGCTGTGTTGTTGGTGTTGGGCAATATCATGGTAGATGTTCTATACGCTTGGTTAGACCCGCGAATTCGATTTGATTAGTGAGACGGGCGATTGATAATTGGCGGTTTACTCGTCAACCTTCGGCAAGTTCAGGTTTCAAATCAACTAATCTACATTTCTACATTTTATGAATTAAAGAAAGGAAAATAAAATGAGCGCTACAACAGTTACAGATATTCAAGCGCCAGAGGCTGAAGAAAGCGTTGTGGGGCGCAGCCCACTTCAAGATGCGATGCGAGAGTTTCGCCGAAATAAGTTGGCTGTACTTAGTTTGGGATTTATTGTTCTTGAGATTTTGATAGCTCTTTTTTCTCCCATCTTTGCCCCATACCATTATGCTTATCAAAACAACCGACAAGGTTGGGCGCGTCCGATGACAGGATATACCATTACCACAGACCAACTTGAGAAGTGCCATTGGGCAGATACTCCAGTTGAGTGGGGATGTACCATGTTTTTCGCTGGCTCCGATTCATTGGGGCGAGATTTATGGAGCCGCACTCTATATGGCAGTCGGGTATCGTTAGCTATCGCTTTTATTGCTGCAGCCGTTATTTTTGCTATTGGGTTAGTCTATGGCACCGTTTCGGGGTTTTTAGGCGGGACGGTTGATAATATCTTAATGCGAATTGTTGACTTTTTATACTCCGTGCCCACCTTACCCCTACTCATATTAATCACCGTTTATTTTAACGCCCTGAAAAGAGCCAATGTAAATAGTGGGTTCGCCGGCTTTCTAATTAATATTGACAAATCAATGGGCGGGCTATTCTTTGTATTTCTGGTAGTTGGAGCAACCGGATGGATTGGGTTAGCGCGGCTGGCTCGCGGGCAAGTGTTATCTTACAAACGGAAAGAGTTTATCGAAGCCGCCCACGCAATTGGCGCCAAAGATAGTCGAATCATTTTCAAACATCTGGTGCCAAACATCATTGGACCTTTGATAATTTCAATTAGCCTTGGCATCCCAGGTTTTATTTTCCTTGAAGCGGCTTTAAGCTTTATTGGTCTAGGCGTCAATCCGCCTACGCCAAGTTGGGGAGCGTTAATCAGTGAAGGAAAACAAGGCATCAATTCTAGACCTTATATGGTGTTGGTTCCCGGATTAGCCCTAGTCATAACCACGCTAGCGTTTAATTTTGTAGGGGATGGAATGCGAGACGCATTTGATCCGAGATTGAGGGGGAAGAATTAAATTAGGGCAGGCAGCGAGTTTGCAAGCGGCAGGTATGGAAAGGCAGTTAGATTGCGCTTTTCTAAGCTGGTTTATGGAGGAAGATTTGTGAAAAGTCATAAGGTTGTGGTAGGGGCGTTTGTTTTGTTAGGGTTAGCGTCGTTGGCGTGCAGTAGGGCAGGGCAGATTTTAACCCCAGCAGAAGCGACAGCTGAGGCTGAAGCATTGAAGCCTGGAATCGAAATTATTGACAGTTCTACAATTGAGTCTGGACCTAAAGTAAATGATGTGATAACGGTCACAGGCAGCGGGTTTTTGGTTAATCTTCGCAAAGAACCAGGCGGGGGCATCTCTGGCAGCGTGGGGCGAGGCGCTGAAGTGACTATTCTTGAAATAGCCCAAACTGAAGGGGAATATTGGTACAAAATTTCTTCGGACGCCGGCGAAGGGTGGATTGGGATTGATAATATAGACGAAAATTTGAGTGCGGCAGAATCAGGCGGAGAGGGCGAAGATGCCGGCATTAAAGCGGGCGATACGGTTTACGCTACTGGGATTGGTTTTCTAGTTAACATCGTAGACGAACCAGGCAGCGCTAATATGATCGGCGGTTTGCCGCGCAATGCCCCCATGGTGGTGCTTGAGGTGGCTAGATTAGACGATACGTTATGGTACCATATCGACAGCGACGCTGGCGAAGGGTGGCTAGCCGAAGAAAACATTTTGACTGAGGCGCCATAAGCATATTTTTTAAGTTGACTTACAATGTCAAGGGAGGGAAGAACTTATGCTTCCCTCTCTTTTTCATTTGTGGTTGGGCGAGGAGAGTTTTGCGGCGGGAGATTTGGCGCCACTAATGGAGATTTTGTGAATATTAGGCGCATTTTTATTGGCGCGATTTCATTGGCATATCTGGTTTTCTTGTCCGGCTGCTATGGGGCGGCGTTAGAACGACTGTGGTTGAAATCGCCAGGGTGGAGCCGGGGGCAACTGATCAGCCGTCAAACCATTGCCGCTCCCGCTCCAGTTGCAGTTGACCAAGGCGGGGGAATTTATCTGTTGTGGGTTAACGAAGTAGCCGAAAAACCCATAATTTCGGTGCGAGCTTTAGATGAAGATGGGGTATTTAGATGGGAGAGGAAGGTTGAACTGCCGGCAGGCAGGGTGGACGACCCGGAAATGGTCTGGTTCGATAACGCCCTTCATCTCTTTTGGCTGCTTGACAAACAACTATTTTCAGCCCGACTCAACCCAGATGGCGAACAGTCTGCCCCGCCTAAACTCCTATCTAGCGATGTGGATATAGCCATAGACAGCTATGCTATCGCTGAAAATAACGATAGGAAATTGGCGGTGTGGTTTGCCGGCAATCGTAGAAATCCAGGATTGTACGCTTGGCAAAACGAGGGTACGGTTCTAGTCGACCCCACCGGGACGCGCCCAGATGTGATTTACGATTCATCCGGCGGGTTACACGCTAGTTGGGCATTTTATCCGGTAGGTCGAGGAACAACCCAAATTTTTTACGCCGCCTACTCCAACGGAGCGCATCAAGTTGATGTGGAACCGTTCGTGTTGGCTGCGCCTCGGTTGGGCGGCGGCAGCCTGTTAGCAGGTCCTTGGCTGGGGCTCGACGTCAATACCGCTACGGTTCTATGGAACATCACCGTTCGCACCGGTTTGGATGCCGGACGCAGCGCTACAGATTACGTCGCTTTTCCCATAACTTCGCCGCCTACCAATTTAGCGCTCACTCATTTTCGGCTGCCAACGACCGCCAGCTTACCTTACCAGGAAGCGGCAAATAGTCCGCTGATCGCCGGAGAACGGGTTCCCGTCGGTTTAGTTCCCGCCAACTCAGAGCCAGGACCAACCCAAATCAGCGTCAACCGCCTGCTGGCAGGAGAGATGGCAATAGCCACCCGAGTAGAATCTATCTTTGATTTACGTAAACGGGTCAACCAGATTAACGTCGCCTTTTTTCAAAATGGGGAGCCAACGGCTACGCAACTGCTCACCTTCACCCCTGGCGAATCCGCCAGACCGTACCTGATCAACGATCATCGAAATTACCTATACCTCACCTGGAACGAGCCGACGGCAGCTGGATTTGACATCTATTTCGCCACAACCAATCCCGATTTGGTAGGCAAATGGAATCGGACATTTTTGAATGACGTGCCCTGGATGTTGTTTGAAACGGGCTTTGGCATGCTGACAGGCTTTGTGTTAAGCCCAATTCTGGGCTTCTTGTGGCTGATTGTCCCTTTGTTACTTTACGCCATCTTGTCCTTTTTTATCAAAGGAGAAGAGAAGGAAAGGGGATTGCCGGCATCCACCTGGGCGATTCTGACCGTCGTGGCGCTTATCTACACTTTGCAAAAATTTATCACGCTGCCAGGGATAGCGGATTATGTCCCTTTTTCTGCCTGGCTGCCTATCGCCAATTGGATGAAAGTTCCGTTACAGATTTTAATCCCGATTCTGGTTACATTGGTTAGCGTGCGGCTCAGCAAACGATACACATTGCGTCCCGGCTCTCAATCTCCGCTCTACTTTTTGCTGCTCTTTATCGGGATAGACACAGCGCTGACCGCCGCTTTTTATGGAACTTTGTTTTACAATTTGCGCTAATGATCGCCTCCCATCTTGAAAAGATAGGTAAATGCGCCCTCTTTGTTTGCGCTATCGTTAGTGTGACGGCATGCGCAGCCCCGCCGCTTCTCACCCCTACCCCCATCCCGCCCACGGCGACGATTACATTTTCGGCACATGACGGACTGCTGCCGCCTGATTCTCGGTTGATCAAACCGGGCGACTTGCTTTTAGCGGCTGACATCGACGCCATTCCCGCTATTTTTGCCGAAGAAAGCATGTTTGTAGGGGTGGATGCCGGCAATTTAGAGTGGGTTGACGATGAACTGGTGGTGAGCGTCGACCTCAATGGCGAAGCCCGCGCCTATCCGATTCGGCTGTTGAGCGGGCACGAAATCGTCAACGACAACCTGGGCGGTCAACCAATTGCCATCACCTGGTGCCCCCTCTGCTTTTCTGCCCTAGTCTACGATCGGGAAGTGGACGGACAAGCATTGACATTTGGCGTCTCAGGCTATCTGTACCGCAACAATTTGGTGATGTACGACCATCAAACCAACACTCTGTGGAGCCAGATTTTGGGGCAAGCGATTCGGGGGGCAAAACGAACCAGCCAACTCGACTACCTGCCATCCCAAATCATCTCCTGGGGCAGTTGGAAAGCGGCTCATCCAAATGGTACGGTGTTGTCTGCGGAACGACTGGGGCAAGATGCGGCTTCGTTAATCGACCCTTATGCCGGATATTATCGAAGCGGGGCAGCCGCCTTTGGCGCCACAAATGAAATCGATAATTCGCTGCCGGCAAAAACGCTAATCATTGGCGTTACCAACGGCGACCATCATCGGGCATACCCTTTAGATGTAATCGCTGAATTGGGCATAATCGAAGATGAATTGAATGGATCCCCGCTGCTGCTCATCTTTGACCAGGCTACCAAGACCGTTCTTAGCTATCAACGACCAACCGTTGACGGCAACACTTTGACTTTTGCTGCCGCAATAGCGGATGCCGGCATTCAGGACGAAGCGACCGGCACAATTTGGGATATTTATTCTGGCGCAGCGATCAACGGCGCATTGATGGGAAAAGAGCTGCCAGAAATCGGCGCTCCGCTCGTTTTTTGGTTCGCTTGGGCAGATCTGCATCCCACAAGCGACATTTACGCTCCGCAATGAGAAAGGGCGTATATTTTGCCGGCATCATCTCTATTTTGCTGGCGATCAGTAGCTGCGGCAGAACCATTAACGAGGCGGCGATAGGCGATCAGCCAGTAGCGTTGCCGCCTCCGCCCCAGGTCGATATGGAGGAGTTGGTCAACATCGTGCCGGCAGGAGCGATTCCCGCCATAGATCAACCACACATGGCGTCCGCTAGGGAAGCCGCTGCACAGCTATCGGCAGACGAGCAAATAATTGGTGTGGTTATCAATGGCGATGCCCGCGCCTATCCCATCGCCATCCTTAGCGTCCATGAATTGGTCAATGACCAGATTGGCGGCGAAGCGGTAGCGATCAGTTGGTGTCCGCTATGTTTTTCAGCTATCGTTTTCAGCCGCCAAATCGGCGCTTTAGAACGCCCGCTCACCTTTGCCGCGTCGGGCAAGCTGCTCAACAACACTTTGGTAATGCAAGATCGGGAAAGCGGAAGTTTGTGGAGCCAACTGTATGGCGGCGGCATCGCTGGCGACTATGCCGGCATCCCCCTAAGTCTGTTTCCCAGCCTAGTGATGGAATGGGAAGCGTGGCAAAACGCTTATCCAAACAGCTTGACGTTAAGCAAAACGGAAACATGCCGGCAATTTCAATGCGATAGCCCCACTCCGTATCAACATGACCCATATGCCAGCTATTACGCCAGCTCGGATGCCGGCATTGTCAACCACCAAATGGTTCGCGTCGGCGATGAAGCGCCCAAAGAGCGATTGCTGGGCGTGCGGCTGGGCGACCAGCAAAAAGCGTATCCATTTTCACAATTAGCCGCCTCTCCCCCGGTAAATGACCTCGTCGCTGAGCGCCCAATTTTGGTTTGGTTTGATCCCAAAACCCAAACCGCCGCCGCTTACAGCCGCCGACTAAATGGAGAAACGCTCACATTTCGCCGCCATGACGACCACCCAACGCAACTGATTGATTTGGAAAGCGGCAGCGTATGGTCAGGCGTCAGCGGCATCGCCATTGCCGGCGCCTATCAAGGGGAACGATTGCCGCCCATCGCCGCTAATAGCGCATTTGCCTTTGGCTGGTATGATTACTTTCCAGACAGCTTAACTTTTCAAGCTGCTACCGAGTAACCATGCTACCGAAACTATGACATTCCCCGCCCCCCTGCCCGTAAAATTGAGCCAGCGCATCTTACAAAAGTTAGGCGTCGAGCCAAGCGCCCCCTCAATATCAGGTTTAGATGCCCTGATCGCCGCTTATGCCGCAGTTGTGCCGTGGGAAAGCGCTTCGCGTTTGGCAAGAGCGGCTGCCATCCCAAATCAAGCGGAGCGGGTTTGTTGGGCGGAACAGTTTTGGCATAATCATCTCGATTTTGGCAGCGGCGGCACCTGCTTCGAGAGCAATTTCGCCTTTGCCGCTCTGCTCAACTCGCTAGGGTATGAAGGCTATCTGACCATCAACAATATGGGCAAAACGGTCGGATGTCACACCGCCATCATCGTTTTGATAGAAGGCGGGAAATGGTTGCTGGATGCCGGCATGCCTTTGTATATTCCGTTGCCAATCGATCCGCACACCCCCCATAAAGTCCATTCTCCTTTTCTCGACTATTGGGTGGTGCCTGTCGGCGAAAATCGATACCAAATCGAGAGAATCGGCTTGCCCTTTCCCAACGCCTACACCTTAATCGACCAACCCACGCCCCTAGCAGATTATCGAAGGGCGACTATTGCCGATTATGGGGCAGATGGCCTCTTTCTGGACGCCGTGATCATCAATCGCGTGATCGATGGAACGCCCTGCCGCTTTAATCAGCGGGAAAAACCGTGGGCTATCAACCGCTTTGAGGGGAGTAGGCGGCTAGATATTCCGTTGGGGGCGAATCCGGCTCAACAAGTGGCTGATTTTTTCAGCGTCGATGCCGGCATGTTGGCTCAAGCGTGGCAATTCGCTGCTCCAAACGATTAAACATCAAACCAACTCCCTCTCGTCTCCTACTCGACGGGTCACCTTGATGTTGTCCAAATGTTCCAACCAAGCGATGGCGTATTTACGGCTGGTCGCCAACAAATCCCGCGCCTGTGAAGCAGTTATTCGACCTTGTTTCCCGATAAAATCGAGCAATTGGTTCTTAATACGCTCATAGTCGGCGGGCGTATACGCCACATCGGACGAGATTGGAGTCAAATGCCCCAAGCCAACCAATGCAAAGTAGACTTCTTCGCCCACCGCTTCTTTACACAATTTGACGCTGGGGCTATTGATGCCGGCATTCTCAAATTGCCCCATCAAACTATCAATTCCGTTCTGTTGGGCGGGCGAAAACTGGATTTGGTGGGTACTCAATCCCAAAATCGCTTCGCGTTCTTTCACAACCCCATCATCCGTGGCGGCTGTGATGAGAGGGTTGAACAGAGATGCCGGCAGCTTCAGTCGGCTACGCGCCTCTTCCTTAACCATGCCCAATCGCAACGGCTGATCTTGGTGGAATCGGTCCAACATCGACGCTAGCTGAGCCATTTGTCCCGTCAGCCAATCATAAGAAACCGCTTGCCCGCCCAATATCAACGCTTTCCCCTCAGCTTGCAAACTCTGCCAACTAGCATTCGCTTGTGACTCCCCCAATCCGCTTTGCTCCAACAAAGTTGCCGCCGGCGTCGGCTGTAAACGAACCAACGCCTGCATCAGCAACTCTTCTGGCGTTCCTTGAGCCAATATTTCGAGCCGGGCGATCGTTTCTGGGCGAAATCGGCGATGTTGGCGTCCCGGATGAGGGTCGAGGGCAGAGCCGCCGCCTATCGTTTGGGCGGGCGACGGACGGCGCAAAATAAATCTGTCGCCGCGCACAATACCCAACGGCGACCTTAACGCCAACTGAATAAATCCGCTCTCGCCGGGTTCAATGCGCTCTTGTCCTAAAATCCGCGTTCTGGCAATTACCTCCGCCGCCCCCACAAACAACTTTACCGTCATATTGTGTTTGAGCGGCGTTCCAGCGTCTGGCAAATGGCGGTAGGCAGCGTCTACCAACAACGTTTCTCGGACTGTTCCTGGCTTTATCAGCAGTTGTCCTCGTTGCGCCTGCTGACGATCGACCCCAGTTAGATTAATCGCTACGCGGCTGCCTGGCAGCGCTTTTTCTCGTTGGGCGCGATGGGTCTGCAAGCCGCGCACCCGCCCCTGAATACCGCCAGGCAGCAACGCCACCGAGTCGCCGATCTGCAATGAACCGCCCATCAATGTGCCGGTGACGACTGTGCCAAAACCGCTCAGGGTAAATACGCGGTCGATAGACATGCGGGGGCTGCCTTCATCGGCGCCGGGCGGGGTTTGTGTTAAGCGTTGATAGATAGTTTGCCGCAATGCCGGCAATCCCTCGCCCGTTTTCGCCGACACGCCGACGATTGGCGCCTCTGCTAGCGCCGTCCCCTCCAATGCCCCTTCGATATCCAACCTAACCAATTCCAGCCAATCTGGGTCGTCGACCAGGTCGATTTTAGACAACGCAACTACCCCTGCCCGCACCTCTAATAGATCTAAAATGGCGAGATGTTCTTTCGTTTGGGGCATCACCCCTTCATCGGCGGCGATAACCAACACCGCTAAATCTATTCCCCCCACTCCCGCCAACATATTCTCTATAAAATCTCGATGACCCGGAACATCTACCACCCCAACCTCTTCTTGGTCGTCTCCTTCCCCTAATGTCAGCCAAGCAAACCCCAGATCGATAGTCATCTCCCGCGCTTTCTCTTCTGCCAACCGGTCGGGGTGGATGCCGGTTAGCGCTTCGATTAAAGTCGATTTGCCATGATCAACATGCCCTGCTGTGCCGATTACATACATATGCCGGCAAACTTAATCTTCCAATTTCCGCGCCATCGTCGGCTGGCGGCGACGGTACGGATTTTGCTCCATCGTCCGCTCCACCTCTTCCAACCACAATCTGGGAAACTGCTTAAGGGCATCTGCCTGAGCTGTTTGCACCCGCCACAACATCTCATTCTCTTGTTTTAGCCGTTCCAACTCCGCTTCCAGCTTGTCATACTCTATTTGTGACCGTTTTTCTCGTTCTGATTGGGCGGCGCGGCGCTGTTGAATTTCAGATTCGATAAAGCGCCATTTTTTGTCGTTCTCTTCCACAAAAGCAGCCCATTGATTTTGTAATCGCTTCACTTCAACGCGATTATGCTCCAAATTTTCGCGTTGCTGTTCCCCAAGATTATTCTGGAACTCTTCGAGCAGCGCCGCTACTCTTGCCGCTTCTGCTGCCTGGTCAGAATATCCCACCCAATCGCTTTCATATTTATTCATGGCGTCTCGATATTCGCCCATGACCCGTTCCCAGGTCGTCAACTGATTGTTACGCTCATATTCGCCCAATTGCACCTGTTCTGTCCAACTTTGAATCGTTTTCCGAACCTCTTCATGCTGCTCTAACACTTCCCTAATCGAGGCGTCAGCATGCGCCACTTTATCGGCAACGCTATCGATCCGGGGAATTTGATCGTCGAGTTGTTTTTTTTGCTCCAGCAAATCCCCTTCCAATTCGGTTAATCGCTGGGTATGTTTTTTGCTGATTTCAACCCCATACGCCAGCTCATTGTTGATTGGATCAAAACGCTGCCCAAATTGACTAATTTGATTGGCGTTGGCGCCGATCACATTTGCCAAGCGAGCGTCTTCCGCTTTTCGCTGTTCTAGCTCATTTTGTAACCGCCCGATTGCCGGCATTTGCCGGCGCATTTCCGACAGTTCGCGGGAGTGCGTTTCATGTTCCACTCGTCGCAACCGCTCTTGTTCTTTTACGCTGTCTCGCAACCGCTCCTCGTTTTGCTCGATCAGAGACGCCATCTCATCCCGCAATTGGCTGAGCCGCCCTTCTAGCTGTCCTAAACGATTAATTTGCGAGTTGGCTTCCGCCAATCGTTTCTCCAAATCTTTGATGCGATTTTCGCGGGATGCCAATTCTTGGCTTTGCAGCTCCAATTGCTGCGTCACTTCAGCTACTTTGCGATTGGTTTGCTGCCGCTGTTCATCCATCCAATCCAGCCGGTTTTCTAAACCATTCGGGCTTTGGTTTGTGTTGTTTTGATTCATCATACGCGCCTCGACAATGCAGTTGACGGAAACAGTTCTCTTTTTCCAGCCGCTATTTGGCGCGGCTGGCTTTTTGGCATTATATCCTCCTCCTCTTTTTCTACCCACACCAGCCCTGATTTGTTGCCTGAATATTTAATCGTCGGTAATATCTTGAGATGGTTCAGATCGGCTCTCAAATTCAAGCCATTCAGTGGCGGGCTTTGCGCCTGGACGACGCTGAAAAATTGGCGGATTTAGAATTAGCGGCTGCCGGCATCGACGGGGCGACAAATCTATTTGGGATACAAGGGTGGCGCAGAAGATTAAACGAGATCGCAGATTTAGAGCGAGAGAGTGTTGCCGGCATCGCCGACAATGGCGCTCTGTCCGCCTTCGCCTATTTCACGCTCGATCCGCGCCACGATGCCCTGCTTGCATTTCTGGAAGGTCGGGTGCATCCCCGTTGGCGGGGGCAAGGGATTGGAACAGCGTTATTGGGTTGGTCAAAAAAAGCGGCAACCCAACAGATAGCCCAGAAAGCTGGCAACCGGCAACAAGTTATCCGCATCATGTTTTATGATCGGGCTGATGACGCCGTGCAGCTTTATCTAAAGTTAGGTTTTCGATTCCAATACACCGAACATGCGCTTTCCTTCGATATGACCGAACATGCCCCGCCCCAGCATCCTTTCCCTGAAAATTGCCAAATCGAGCCCCATCACCCCCGCCTAAATGCCGCTTTTTACGATGTGTACAAAAAGAGCTTCATCACCCGTACCGACAATTTACTCAGTTACCTCGCCTGGCTGGATTTTTTTATCGAATATGAAGACTCCCTCCTCGACTTATCTATTTTGGCAAAAGCTGGCGACATTTCAGTCGGTTACCTCATCGCTGCCGCCGATGAGGATGACAAAAGCGCATTTTATATCCAACATTTGGGGATCATTCCAAAGTACAGGCGAAAAGGCATAGCCAATGCGCTGATAGCCCACGCCTTACAAAAAGGAGTAAATGCCGGGTATACTCGTTCCACGATCTCGGTCAATGCCAACAATCCCGCCGCTTACGCCGTTTATAAAAATTTTGGTTTTCAACATGATTCCAGTTTTACGATGTATCGCAAAGATTTAGTTTAATTTTCTAATGCCAGGGAAAAAGAGCCGAAGATACCCCATCAGGTCAAAAACTTTATTACGTTGAGGAAGAAAATATGTCCGTTAAACAGGCGCAACTAATCATAATTGGCGGCGGCATAGTTGGCAGCGCCGCCGCTTATCATCTGGCAAGAATGGGTTGGCAAGATATTTTGGTTCTGGAAAAAGGGGATTTGTTCGAGGTCGATGGATCGACTTCCCATGCTCCGGGCGGCGTCGCCCCGCTCAGCCATTCTAAAGTAATGACCCAATTTGGCTCATATTCTGTCAAATTGTACAAATCGTTAGCCGCCTGGCGCCCCGAAAGGAATGGGGTCAATTTGGTGGGCGGCATCGAGCTGGCTCGCACAGACGACCGCATGGTCGATCTGATGCGCCTTCACTCCGCTGCAAAATCTTATGGGGTGGAGACAGCCCCTGTTACGCCAGCACAAATCAAGGAGCGGCTGCCCATTATCAACCCTGCCCCGCTGAAAGGGGGGTTGTGGATTAAGGACAAGCTGATCGCTTCCGGGGTTGATTTATGCGGAGCGTTAGCCAGAGACACTGAGGCGACGGGCGGCGCAAAATTTATCGGCAACACAAAAGTGACAGATATTTTGATCCAGGACGGGCGGGTAGCGGGGGTAAAGACGGACAATCCAGAGATGCCGGCAATATCGTGCCCACAAATTTTACTCGCCGCCAATATCTGGTCTCCGTTATTGTCGGAAAAAGCGGGCGTGACCTTGCCCCTTTTGTCTGCCGAACACCAATACGTTATCACCACGCCCGTGCCGGCATTATCTAGCCTAGACCCCAGCAAAAGAGACGACGAGATCATCTACCCCAGCGTCCGCGACCTGGATGTAGCCATGTATAGCCGCCACCATTGGCAAAGTATCGGCATCGGCAACTACAATCACAAGCCGCTCATGGTTCGCCCCCGCGACCTTGGCAAAACCGCCATGAATCCCTTTACTCCCGAAGATTTCAGCCACGGCTGGAGTATCGCTCAGGAACTATTTCCCGATTTGCAGGGGGCGGAACTCGTCACCAAATTCAACGGCATGTTCTCCTTCTCCATCGACGGCATGCCCATCATCGGGGAAGCTCCCGCCAAAGGATTTTGGATCGCCACTGCATCTTGGCTGACTCATGCTGGCGGAGTGGCAAAAACGGTTGCCGAGCTGATGACGCATGGCGAGGCTGAAGTTGATACTCGACAAGTAAGCGTCAACCGCTTTTTAAGCCATCAAACCACCCAACGATATATCGACATCGCTTGCGCCAAAAATTACGCCGAAGTGTATGATCTGACTCACCCCGCCCAACCGATGAGCAAGCCCCGAGGGGTTTTGCATACCCCGTTTTACAGTCGCCATCAGGCGTTGGGGGCTGAGTTTCTGGACAGCGGCGGATGGGAGATGCCCTATTGGTATGAAGAAAACAGCCGCTTGTTGGAGCAATATGACGCCCAGCTTCCAGAGCGAAGCGGCTGGGGCGCCAAATATTGGTCGCGCATTCAAGGGGCAGAGCATCTTGCAGCGCGAAACAATGTAGCGTTATTTGATTTAACGAGTTTAGCCATCGTTGAAGTGGCTGGATCAGGGGCTGCACATTATCTCAATCACATCTGTACCAATCAGATGGATATATCGGTTGGAGAGGTCGTTTACACTTTGCTATGTACCCCGTCGGGCGGCATTCGGCGCGATATGACGGCGGCGCGTTTAGCTGATGACCGTTATTGGTTATTTACCGGCATGGGCACGTTGGGCATCGATGTAGCTTGGCTGCGCCGCCATTTGCCGGCAAACAACTCTGTGCAACTGCGCGATCTGTCTCAAACACATGCCGCCATCGGCTTGTGGGGAGCCAATGCCCGTCGCGTATTGGAGAAAGCCTCTCCCAATGATGTCAGCAACGAAGCGTTTCCGTTTTATACCCATCAGATGATCGAAGTTGGCTACACCAGGTTGTTTGCTATGCGAATCTCATATGCCGGCGAATTGGGGTGGGAGCTACACATGCCATTTGGATCAGCCCCACAAGTATGGGACGTTTTGTGGAAAGCGGGTCAGGAGTTGGATATCGTCGCTGCCGGCATTGGCGCCTTTCGGTCGTTGCGGGTGGAAAAAGGGTATCGATTATGGGGCAGCGACATCCACACCGAATATAACCCATACGATGCCGGCATGGGTTGGATGGTCAAACTGAACAAAGGGGATTTTATCGGGCGAGAGGCGTTACGCGCCCTGAAAGAACAAGGGTCAGCGCAACGGCTAGCCGCCATCGCTATAGACGACCCCAATTGCGCTGTGATGGGGTTTGAGCCGATTTTTGCCAATGGCGATTGTATTGGTCACGTATCCAGCGGCAATTACGGCTACTCCGTCGGCAAAATGATCGCTTTTGGCTACCTGCCCCGCCAACATGCCGGCATTGGAACGCCGCTTGAGGTCGAATATCTAGGCAACCGCTACCCGGCTCAGATCGCCGCCGATGTCCTATATGATCCAAAAGATAAGCGGCTCAAAGGATAACTCATGGCTCGCCCCAAACGCCGTAATCGGCGGGAACGACGGGGGCAGGCTCAAACGCCGCCGCTGCCATTTCCATTCAAGCTAACGCGCAACCCGCTGCCCCCTATCGAATGGGCATCGCCACAACAGCTAGACCAACTACACGAAGCGTCGATGCACATTCTGGAAAACATTGGGGTCGATTTTCTGGATGAGGAAGCGCTGCAAATTTGGGACAAAGCGGGCGCCAAAGTAGATATAAAACGACAGCATGTGTGGATAGATCGGGGTTTGCTGCTGGAAACGGTCGCCAAAGCCCCTTCGACTTTCATCTGGCAAGCGCCAAACTCAGCCCGCAATTTACGCATTGGCGGAGATTCGATCAACTTTATGCCCCCTGCCGGCATGCCCTATGTCTCTGATTTGGCAGACGGTCGTCGCCCCGCCCAACTCGCCGACCTAGAAAAAATCACCAAGCTGTCCCACCTATGCGGAGCGATCCACGCTGGCGGCGGACCCCATTGTGAGCCGCAAGATATACCCACTTCGCTGCGACACCTGCGCCGCATGAAAACATATGCCGCCTTCACCGACAAGGCGCTGCGAGATGTGGCGCATGGGCGGCTGATCACCGCTGACAACATTGAAATGTCGCGCATTATTTTTGGCGGCGAGTTGCCCAAAAACCCCGTTTTTGGGGCGATGATCAACGTCAACAGCCCCTTGCGCTACGATGATCGGATGTTGGGCGGCTTGATCAGCCTGGCGCGGGCTGGACAATACAGCGTCGTCACACCATTTATTATGGCGGGAGCGATGAGCCCCATCACCATCGCTGCTGCCCTGGCGCAACAAAACGCTGAAGCGCTTGCCGGCATCGCCCTGACACAACTAGTTCGTCCCGGCGCTCCTGTGGTGTATGGCGGCTTCACCATGAATGCCGATATGCGCTCTGGCAGCCCCGCATTTGGCTCGCCAGAGGGAGCGTGGGCGACCTTTGTCGGCGGGCAGTTGGCGCGGCGATACGGGTTGCCCTACCGGTCGAGCGGCAGTTTGACCAACGCCAAAACAGCAGACGCTCAGGCGGCATACGAAACCCAATGGTCATTGTGGCCCGCTGTACTGTCTCACGCCAACATGATCCACCATGCGGTCGGCTGGCTGGAAGCCGGGTTAACCCTCTCCTACGAAAAATTTGTCATCGATTTGGAAGCGGTAGGGATGTTTGCCCATCTATTGAGCGGCTTTCCTGTCGATGATGAAGCGTTGGCATTGGAAAGCGTCGCTGAAGTGGGGTCAGGCGGTCATCATTTTGGCACAGCCCACACCCGATCCCGTTATGAAACCGCTTTTTATCAACCATTTTTAGCGGATCGGGATAATTTTGAGGGGTGGCGAAACGCTGGGGAGGAAGACGCCCAAAGTCGGGCGCATCGCTTATGGCAACAGGCTCTAGCTGGCTACCAACCGCCGCCAGTTGACCCCGCCATGCTGGAAGAACTGGATGCCTTTGCGGCAAAGCGGGAGGCAGAGTTGGCAGGGGTTGAACTTTACACTTAGACAAGCGGCAGGTGAGCAGGTGGCAGACTGTCATTTCGACAGAGCGGAGCGAAGAGAAATCTTGCGGGTGACGCGGAGCAAGATTGCAGGCGGCACGTAGCGTCCGGCAAGTTGGTTGTGACCGTCAATTATCGCGGCGTTTTAGCCGAAATGCGCCAAAAACAACGCCTTAATGCCTCTATTGAGCAAATTTTCCTGACTATTCTGTCGATTTTCTGGGATTGTGGCGTAATCGTTCATCCCATCCAATTTTTTCGGAGCAGAAACGAAAAAATGAACTTCTCTACCCTTGGGGAGCGATAACGCTCAACAAAGGATTCATGCCCAACTCATCTCGTAAAATGCCGGCAACTGTCTGCTGATCTTCTTTTGAGCGGGCTATAAATAGCGCCGAACCATCTCCCTGAGACCCGACCCCTTTGCCGCCGTAAATGTGGGGTTGCAGCTTAGGGTAGCGCAAAGTTTGATGCAAAACGGGGGCGGTTAACTCGGCAGGCGATGCCGGCATCGCCAATTGGTCAAATTTCGCCTGGGCTTCCGTCATTAGCGCTCCCAACACGGCGGCGTCCCCTTGGCGCAAAGCGTCTGCCGCCGCCATAGTCACTCGCTTGTTGAACGTTCCAAAGAGGCGGTGCACCCCCTCTCCCAACGCATCTTTCGGCATAGGATAATGTTTTTGCAGGTCGGTCAGGATGCGGGTGGTATTTTTGCCGGCATTCAAATCCGCCACCACCAGATAAAATTGGCCGCCAACTGCCGCCGGCAACGCCTCCAAACTATCCCCATCAAATATCATCAAAATGGGCTGCCCGCCAAAAGCGCATCCCTGATCCATGCGTCCGCAGCGAGACGGGGTGGTAATCTCGCCCAGGTATGCCAGCTCCATCTCTTGCCGAATGTTTAGCCCCAATTGGTACGTCTGGTTAAAAGCGCGGGCAGTCAACACCGAGATGGCAGCGCTGGAAGATAATCCTTTTTGAATCGGCAAATCCGTTTTATAGTTATCGATTGTTAACCCGCCAACCGGATAGCGACGTAAAATTTGCAGGGCTGTGCCGGCAATATACGACCAAAAACCCCCTTCTTGAGCCACTTTCAACAAAATTTCTTCACCCATCGGCAAGGCAATTGCCCGTTGATAACCATCTTCCGCAGTAGAACGCAACATCAATTTAGTTGGATGAGGCGATATGCGAGCATACACACCTTGGTTAACGCCACAAATCAGTGTGTATCCTTTCTCAATCGCAGGGTTTTGGCGGCGATACCCTCCTGCCCAATCTGAATGTTCGCCAAATAGGCAGATCCGCCCCGGCACAAAAATATCCATTAACTGTTTCGATTATTGGGTAAATAATTTCTTTCCGGCTGAAATTGTACGGCTTCCGCCGGCAATTGGCGAACCAGCGCTATACTTCCGCCATGCGATGGTTATTTTGGGGGATGCGATCACAATTTTCGCTGGCGGCATTAAAGAGCGCCGCCCAAGCCGGCATTCTGCCTATCGCCATCGTCATCCCAGGCGATAAAACCGCGCGTATAGCGCCGGAGCCCTCACCCCTGAGCAGCTTGCCTTTGGCAGCGACCGATGTGACCCAATTTGGGGCGCAAATGAGCATCCCCACTTGGCAAGTCGGCGGCTTGTCCACAGCCGAGGTCAGCAAATGGTTGGGGGAATTTCAGCCCGATCTCATCGTAGTCGCCTGTTTTCCTCGTCTTATTCCGCCGTTGCTGTTACAGATTCCAACCCACGGCTTTATTAACATTCACCCTTCATTGCTGCCGGCATTTCGCGGACCATATCCTTTGTTTTGGCAATTTCGAGCTGGGCTGACGGACATTGGCGTGACAGCGCATCAAATGGATGCCGGATTTGACAGCGGCGACATTATCGGACAAGCGCCCGTTTGCTTGCCGCTGGGATGTTCAGGGGAAGAAGCGGACAGATTGTGCGGGATGGCTGGGGGAAAATTAGCGGCGGCGAAACTGCCGGCATTATTGGCTGGCGACATCATTCCTGCGCCTCAACCGAATGCCGGCAGCTACCAGCATGCCCCAACCCCCATGGATTTCCGCTTAACCGTCCATTGGTCGGCGCGCCGCGCTTTCCATTTTTTGCGGGGAACAGCCGAGTGGGAACGTCCTTATCAAATTCAAATCGAAAATAACCTCATTCAACTTCGCCAAGCGCTGGGGTGGGAAGATGGCGTTCCGCCAAACGCTTCCCCTCAAAAAGAGGGCGGCCATTGGCGGATCCCCCTGGCTGACGGCATATTGCTGGCTCGTTAACTACCCGCAACCAAAATGAAACAACAGCCGATGACTAGCATCATTGGCTGTTGCATCTAGGAGTATCCCACACTTCCCAATTGAGCCGCACATTTTATGAGGAGGCTCACTCAAAATGATACCCTTTCCCATTCTGGATCGCTATCGGAATTGTGTCTAAGATTTCGCGCCCTTTGTTTGTCAAAACTATACAACCGCCGGCATTTCCAATGATAAAGTATTCCAAATTGCCAGCAGTGGGCGCGGCAACGCCGCCCAAAATCTACAACAGCTTGCCCGGATTAAGGATATGGTTGGGGTCGAGCGCCGCTTTTATGTGACGCATCATCGTTAACCCTGACTCGCCATGCTCTTGCGCCATATATTTGCGTTTGCCGATGCCCACCCCATGCTCGCCTGTGCAAGTGCCATCCAGTTCCAAGGCTCGCCTCACCACCTGATCATTAAATTGACCCAACAACTCAATTCGGGCGGGATCGCCTTGTGGGGCAAAGATAACGGTGTGCATGTTGCCGTCGCCGGCATGCCCAAACAACGCTCCCGGCAACCCCATTTTATCCATCAATTGGCTGGCAAAAGCGGCAATAGTTGGATAATTGGAGATGGGAACTGACACATCTGTGATGAGAAAAGTGTGCCCTGGGTAAAGACGATTCATAGTTTCGCCTAACTTATGCCTGCCTGACCACAACTTATCCCGCTGCTGGCGCCCAACGCCCAGGGCGATAGATTGAGCCCCCGACTCCTGACAAATTTCTGCCGCAAAATTTAGTTCGATCTCCAATGCAGTTGGCGATGCGCCATGAAACTCCATCAACAAGGTAGGAGCGACAGGCAGTGGCGGGATGGTTTCATAGTTTAATGCGGCAACTGTGGATGAATCGAGCAGTTCCAACGCTGCCGGCACAATGCCCGACCCCATGATTTCGTACACAGCCTGGGCGGCGATAGCCGTGGTCTCAAAGGCGACAATGGCGGCAGACGAAGATGCCGGCACTGGGACTAATTTCAATGTCGCTTCCGTTACCAACCCTAATGTCCCTTCCGAACCGATGATCAGCCGCGTCAAATCGTACCCCGCCGACTGTTTAACCGAGCGCGAACCAGTTCGGACGATTTCGCCATTGGCTAATACCAATTCCAATCCCAGCACATTGTCGCAGGTCGCCCCATATTTTACAGTGCGGGCGCCGGCAGCGTTGTTGGCGATCATCCCCCCAACCGAGGCGTTTGCGCCAGGGTCTGGGGCGAAAAACAAGCCAGAGTTCGCCAATTGGCGGTTCATATCTTTGTAAAAAATACCCGGCTGCACAGTGACCTGAAAATCCTCAGCGTGCAACTTCACAATGTGATTCATCCGCTGAAAGTTGACCACAATGCCGGCATGAACCGGTATCGGGTTCCCTTCCAGGCTGCTGCCTGCTCCCCACCCCACAATGGGAACGCCTTCGTTGTTTGCCCACGCCAGCAAGCGGCTGAGTTGTTCGGCGCTCTTCGCCCACACCACGGCGTCGGGCAAACTGGCGGGATGAGAGGATTGGTCGCGGGCGTGGTGGTTGCGGTCGGCGTCGGTGATAGACAGGTTGTTACTGCCGGCAATTTTCTCCAACTGGGCTAACTGGTCTGGATTCAACATATTCTAACTATTCTCCTCCGTCGTTCGGGCGCTCCGTCTGAAAAAAAGCCACCCCAACCCGATGAACAACAGCAAACCGCCACACAAAGAACAAAATAGCGCTGCCAACAACCATGCCGGCAATAAATCCGCCCAGTTTGTTCCTCTCTTTCTAGCCACAATTTCCCCGGCAGCTTCCGTCGGCTCTACTTCCACCACCTGGATTTGCGGCGTGGCAGTTGGCTGTAAGATCGGCTCAGGGGTAACGGTTGATTCAGGCAAAAAATCGGCGGCAATGGTCGATGTAGCCCCGGCTGCTGGGACGGTTACAACCAAATTTGGGGTGGGCGATGGGGGAAAAGTGGGGAAGGGCCACGGGGTCGGGGTGGCAAATTGTGGCGCGCCCGCCCATGCCGCCCATTGTTGTTCAAATTCGCCAAACGAGATACCTAAAGCCGTCTGAAACGCCTCTTCCGTTAGCAGCCCCGACTGGTACGCTCTTAACAACGCCGCCAACTCCTTTTCGCCGTGCTCTTCCACTAAAAAAGTAACGGCGCTAACTGATTCGGCATATGACAACCGCACCCGCTCGTCGTCATATTTGCCAAATCCATCCGCCAATTGCCCTAAAGAGAGCAACTCACCATCCTGTGCCGCTTGCTCTACCAGGCGCAATTCAGTTCGCTGAGCGGAAAATTCGTTATACATCGCCACCCCTTCATTGAGCCAATTCGGCGTAGGAGCGGCGATATTGTATGAAACCTGGTCAAAATAGAGATGGGAAATTTCATGAGGCACCACCTCGTTCAGCCAATTGGTCTGAGAACCAAAAGCGGAGACGATTTGTACCGTAATGCCGTAGTTGGGGAACGCCTGCCCGCCTACCCATTCGGCGGCAGTGGGCTGCCAGGCGGAAAATTCATCAAAATTATTGTAGATGATAATCCGAATCTGATAGCTTAATTCGGCGTCGAACAGGGCTCTTTGGTCGTCAATGGCTCGATTGGCAATGTCAAAGACATCGTCTCCAAATCCATTTGAACGATCATGCCACCAAACGGCAACATCTTTGTTTTCTAAAATTTGCCAATCAAAACGGGTGTCGTCATAGCGAACGGCGATCTCCTGGGTGCGGGCCACATTGCCGGCATCATCGGTCGCCTCCCAATAATAGATGATTGGGGCGCTAGGCGGCAATCCAACTGTCCATTGATATTCCAAATTCAGTTCAGCGGCGGCTTCCACCGGCACATCTAATTCTAATTGGCTGGATGAAGAAAATTGTTGTGGAGAGCGAATAAATAGCTTAGCGTCAACGATTTCGCCAGCGGCGCCGCTAACGGGGATCGAGAAGGTGAGATAGTCGGGAAATTGGTTGTCTATTTGCGCCGCGCCAAACGTAATAGGGTTTTCTTGCCCGGCTGCCGGCATCGTCCTGGCGCCGGCAAACAGAGATAAAAGCCCGAACAAAAAAAACGCTATTCGCTTATGGTTCATAATTGGTCCTTAACTGTCCGCATCCGGCGCCAATATCGATGCCGCGTCGCTGCCGCACTGTGCTGGGGATACCGTAATCGGCTAATATCTGTTGAAAAATAGCGACGGCGCCCTCATCGCTGGGAATGCCGGCATATCCCTGAGTGGGGTTGAGGGGGATCACATTGAGATGGGCGTCAATGCCGTCCAATAACATACCTACAGCTTGGGCATGGGCAGGGCTATCATTTTGCCCGGCTATCAATGTCCATTCAAAAAAGATACGCCGCCCGCTTTTCTGCGCGTAATAGCGACAGGCGTCGATCAATGCCGGCAGCCGCCATTTAGCGGCGACGGGAATCAACGCCATTCGTTCAGCGTCATCTGCGGCATGCAAACTAACCGCCAAATTTACCGGACATCCTTCGTCTGCCAGGCGGCGTATGGGGTCAGGCAGCCCCACTGTGCTGAGGGTGATGCGCCGTTCGCCAATCGCCAACCCTTTCTGGTCGGTCAAAATGCGGATGGCGGTCATCACATTGTCGTAATTGTGCAAAGGCTCGCCCATCCCCATCAACACGATATTTCGCAATGGCGCTTTTCCTTGCCACTCCAAGCGTTGGTTAACGAAAAGCGCCTGTCCCACAATTTCGCCCGGGGTAAGCTGGCGACGAAAGCCCATTTGACCCGTGGCGCAAAAAATACAGCCCATGGCGCAGCCCGCCTGGGTAGAAAGGCATGCGGTGATCCGGTCGCGGTATGCCATTTGCACCGTTTCGATCGTTTCGCCATCGGAAAATTTCAGCAAATATTTGATGGTCTGCTGGTCGGCGCTGGCAACTGTCTGAACGCAATTGGGCTGGGGCAAAATGGCGTTTGCCTCCAGTTTACTCATCAGATCAGGGCGTATTCCGTCGAGGCAGCCCAATTCGGCGCAATACCGCTGGTAAAGCCCGCGCCAAATGATGCCGGCATAATACGGAGAAATATCCCATTCTAATAATTGCGCTTCTAGCCCAGGCAGGTCATAATCGTAGAGATTCAACATCGCGTCAATATTCTAGCGCTTGCCAGAAATTTAAGAAAAAGTTGGTTTATGAGGCTCGAACCCCGCGAATTGATCTTCGCATATTGTAACGGCATCTTTCCCATGGGGCATGAAGACGGCATTAATTGGTACCAGCCCGATCCTCGCGCTATTTTGCCTCTGGACGATTTTCATATCTCCCGCTCGTTGCAGCGCGCCATAAAAAAGGAGCCCTATCAAATTCGCCTGAACACCGCCTTTGACGCTGTGATCCGGGCTTGCGCTGACCCAAATCGGGTCGGTGGGTGGATCACTGAAGAGATCATTGGCGCTTACAATCAGTTACATGAGATGGGTTATTGCCATAGCGTCGAGGCATGGCATAATGGAACGCTTGTTGGCGGATTATATGGCGTGGCGATTCAAGGGTTGTTTGCCGGCGAGAGCATGTTTAGCCGGGGGGATAATGCCAGTAAAATCGCGCTGGTTCATCTTGTAAAAAGAATGCGCTACCAGGGCATGAGTCTGCTCGACGTCCAATTTCTCACGCCGCATCTCGCCCAATTTGGGGCGATTGAGGTTTCATGCGGCGCCTATTTAGACCAGTTGGCGGGCGCTTTGGCGCAAGAAGCGTCATTTTCCTGAGAGATGGATTATGTGTTATACTTTTGCCGGCATTTTTCCGTAGCCAACTAGCGTCCCAATACAGGAGTGTACTATGATCCCCGAAAGTACGATTAAACCCTGGCTCGACCATTATGATGAAGGCGTGCCGAAAACCGTTCCCTCCCCCAACCACCCCATCCAACAATTTTTAAACCGGGCAGCGCAAAATAATCCGAATAGCGTCGCCATGATCTTTAAGGGCAAAGAGATCAGTTATGCCGATTTTAAAGCCCAGGCAGACGCCGTAGCCAATGCGTTGGCAGCCAATGGCTTCAAAAAAGGAGATCGGGCAGTCGTCTACATGCCCAACTCGCCTCAATTCGCCATCACCTTTTACGGCATCCTCAAAGCGGGCGGCATCGTCATCGCCACCAATCCATTGTATACCGAGCGAGAACTTACCCATCAATTGGCGGATTGCGGGGCGGAAACTGTGTTTGTGCTTAGCCGTTTTTATCCCTTGCTCAAAAAGGCGCAAAAAAGCGGCAAGACAAATGTCAAACGGATCGTCGTCACCAACATCAAGGAATATTTGCCGACCGTTTTACGGATTTTATTCACGGTAGCCAGAGAGAAAAAAGAGGGGCACCGCGTCAAATTGGAAGCGGGAGATATGTGGCTGCCAGATTTTATCGCCGCTGGCGTACGCGCCCCCGACGCAAATGTGGAGGTTACGGGAGATGATGTGGCGCTGTTACAATACACGGGCGGCACCACTGGCTTGTCTAAAGGGGCAGTCGGTCTGCATCGCAACATCGTGGCAAATGTGTATATGGCGGAAGAGTGGATTAAGCCCGCCACCAAAGGAGAATCGCAAACAACGCTGATCGCCATCCCGCTTTTCCATGTGTATGGTTTGATCGGCGGGCTGCATTTGGCGGTCGCCACTGGCGGCAGAATGGTGATGGTACCCGATCCGCGTGACCGCAAAGATGTGTTGACATCGATTGAGAAATATCAAGTGGGGCTATTCCCTGGCGTGCCGGCAATGTATATCGCCATCAACAACAACCCAGAGGTGATTGCCGGCAAATATAATCTGAAATCTATCAAAGTATGTTTGTCTGGCGCCGCGCCGCTTTTGGTAGAAACGAAAGAAACTTTCGAGAAATTGACTGGCGGCAAATTGGTCGAAGCGTTTGGATTAACTGAAGCGTTGGTCGCCACCCACGCCAACCCCATTTTGGGTGAAAATCGCGCTGGCTCAATCGGCATCCCATTGCCCAACGTAGACGCCCGCATCGTTGACACCGAAACGGGCACAAAAGCGTTGGGCGTCAACCAAATTGGCGAGCTGATCATCAAAAGCCCCAGCATCATGCAAGGGTATTGGAATCTGGAAGAGAAATCGGAAGAGTCGTTGCGAGAGGGCTGGCTATACACTGGCGACATCGCTCGCATGGATGAAGATGGGTACTTTTATATCGAAGATCGCAAGAAGGATATGATTATCGCCGGCGGATACAACATCTATCCCCGTGAAGTGGAAGAGGTGTTGCTTAATCACCCCGCTATTCAGGAAGTGGCGGTTGCCGGCATCAACGATCCCAAACGAGGCGAAACGGTTAAAGCGTGGGTGGTTAAACATCCCGACGCCTCGCCGCTTAGCGAAAAAGAGTTAATCGATTGGAGCAAAACACAACTCGCCGCCTACAAATATCCGCGTCTGGTTGAGTTCCGCGATGAGCTGCCCAAAAGCGCGGCGTTGAAAGTGTTAAAACGAGAATTAATCAAACAACACAACGAACAACATCAATCCTAGCCCCTGAAATGGGTACGCTCAATCCTAATATCCCCTCCTCAGAACTCGCCCGGCTGATGACCGATGCCGGCATCTCCCGCGATCCATATAAGATCAAACTGCTCACCCCCCAACTGTTGCTGCTGACATTTTTTGAAGACCGAGAATCCGTCGCCAACCAAATTTTGCGCCAATTAGCGGAAACGCGCGGCATCGATCTCGCCAAACTAAAGCGGCGGGTCGAGATGATGGCGCGAAACAGCCCTGGGCGAAGCGCTGACTTTGACTTTACCGACGACTTCGGCAAACAGATACCGTTAGCGGATGAGATGTTGGTGGTGCTCGACGAAGCGTGGGCAATAGCCAAAACGAAAGACCAACTCAAAGCCAGCAGCGGGCACGCTTTAGCGGCAATGGCAGACGTAAAAGTGACCACCTATGGAGCCCTGCAGCGAGAAGGTATCACCCAAGCGGGGGTTGTCGCCCTACTAGACGATTTTTCTCAAGATGGAATCCCCATCATCCACGACTATCTCACCGAGGCTGACGAAGGGAAACTACAACCCGTTTACCAACGGGATGCCCTATTGCGCGAGATGTTGAGCCTGCTAAATCTCAGCCAAAAGCGCCATCTCATCTTGACCGGGCATGAAGGGGTGGGCAAACGCACCCTGGTTTACAGCCTGGCGGGATATTTGGCGGACAAAGGAGAAAGCCCGTTTCGCTCGGTCGTTCAAATCAATGAATCCGCCTTGCTAGAAAATCCTCTGGCGGCAATGCGGGCTGGATTGCGCCGAGCCAGCGGCGGCATTTTACTGGTTCCAGCTATCGACCGTTTTTTCGCCAATCGACTGAAAGCGAAATTCCCAGAGCAGGTGAGTCGTGAACTGCACAAAGCTATTTTGGGGGACGAACAGATTATAATCGGCACAGCTACCCCCGCCGCATATGAAATATTGCAATCAGAAGCGATTATTCGAGAGCATACCAGCCGCCTGGAAACGCCGGCAATGAATCGCAACGAAACGACCGCCGCCCTACTGGTTAACGCCCCTAACTATGAGGGGGAATATGATGTTACCATCAAAGCGGATGCCCTTGCTGCCGCCGCTAACCTAGCCGACCAATATTTGAAAAACACAGCAATGCCGGCAGCCGCCGTGCAACTGGTTCATCACGCCTGCGCCCTGGTTAAAATGGTTATCGAAGAACATCTGGAAACCCATTACGAAGTCGCGCCTGATGGGCGGGTAGACAACGAAGATATCATGGTTGCCGCCAGCCAAATGAGCAAAATCCCGCTCAACAAACTCAGCGAAGATGAATCCGCTCGTTATGCCAATATGGTCGAACATATCCAGCAACGCATTATCGGGCAAGAAGAGGCGGTGCTGGCGGTCAGCCGCGCCGTTAAAACGGCTCGCGTCGGTTTGCGCGACCCCAAACGCCCCATTGGCTCATTCCTCTTTCTTGGTCCCAGCGGCGTGGGCAAATCGGAACTGGCAAAAGCGGTGGCGGAATTTATGTTCGGCACAGAAGATGCCATGATCACCCTCGATATGAGCGAATATCAGGAAGAAGCCAGCCTCAACCGATTGATTGGCGCTCCGCCCGGCTACGTTGGCTTTGAGGGAGGGGGACAGTTGACCAATTTTGTCCGCGAACGCCCTTACACGGTAGCGTTGTTTGATGAAGTAGAGAAAGCGCACGACCGGATTTTTGACGTGTTGCTGCAAGTGATGGACGAAGGACGGCTGACCGACAGCCATGGTCGAACCACCCAATTCAACCAGGCGGTCATCATCATGACCAGCAACTTAGGGGCGCGTCACCTGCTAATGCCGGTTATTGGCGAGACAGAACGCGAATTGGTATTGGGCGAAGTGCGCCGCTTCTTTCGCCCCGAATTTTTGAACAGGTTAGACGACATCATCGTCTTCCATCAATTGACTGGGGAACAGTTGGGTTTAATTTTAGAGTTGATGCTCAACAAAGAGAGGAAATTGACCGCTGGTCAGGGGATTGAGATGACGCTTACCTCGGCGGCAAAAGAGTGGCTGCTGGCGCAAAATGATCAGCCTGAATTTGGGGCGCGTCCGTTGCGCCGAATTATCGCCCGCCATTTACGAGAACCATTGGCGGATTTTTTATTGCGGGAAGGGAGCGGCAAGGGGGCACGGGTGCAAATCGACGCTGACGCGGACGGATTGCAATTTAAAATCGACAGCGAAGGATAAGGAAAAGTATTTTTTTGGGCGAGCCAATTGGGTGGAATGTATTGGCATTTGTTTGCTTGTTTGCCAATTGACCCGCCCCTACTAGACTAACTCCACAACCGTCGCTTCGCCCTGCCCGACCCCAACGCACAAGGTCGCCAACCCGTATCGCATTTGTTCGCCGGCATCGCGGCGGCGGCGCATTTCATACAGCAGCGTGGTCAGAATGCGGGCGCCAGAGCAGCCCAGCGGATGCCCTAGAGCGATCGCCCCGCCGTTGACATTGGTGATGGCGGGATCAAGCCCCAGTTCGTTGATGACCGCCAACGCCTGAACGGCAAACGCTTCGTTGAGTTCGATCAGGTTGATGTCGTCAAGCGAGATGCCGGCACGCTTCAACGCTTTGCGGGTTGCCGGCACAGGACCCAGCCCCATCGTGCGCGGATCAACCCCGGCAGCGGCAGACGAGAGATAGCGAGCTATCGGCTGTATCCCCAACTCCTCCGCTTTGCCGGCAGACATCAACAGCACGGCACACGCCCCATCATTTAACCCGCTGGCGTTGCCGGCAGTTACCGAGCCATTTACACGGAAGGCGGGGCGCAATTTGCCCAACAACTCCATACTGGTCGCCAAAACATACCCACCCTTCTCCCTTTTCACGCGAGGGTGTTCGTCCGTATCGACCAACAGCGGCTCCCCTTTGCGTTGGGGAATCGACACCGGCACAATTTCCGCCTCGAACTTGCCGGCATTCATCGCCGCACATGCCCGCCGCTGGCTTTCCAAAGCAAAAGCGTCTTGCTGTTCACGGCTGATCTCGCCGCCTGACACGCCGCCAGCGCAGCTTAACTCCTGAATATTCTCGGCTGTCTCTCCCATCGCTTCCAAAGGAAACAGGGCAGACATTTTGGGGTTGGGATAGCGCCAACCCAATGTAGTGTCGTAGGCGGTCACATTGCCAGGAGGACCCCATGCCCGCGAATTTTTAGCCATCGAATAGGGGGCGCGGCTCATGCTTTCCACCCCGCCAGCGATATAAACTTCCCCATCTCCTACCTGAATCGCCCGCGCCGCCTGGTTGACGGCGTTTAAGCCGCTGGCACACAACCGATTGACAGTGACCGCCGGAATTTCATAGGGCAGCCCTGCCAACAGCGTCGCCATCCGGGCCACATTCCGATTATCTTCGCCTGCCTGGTTGGCGCAACCGAATATCACCTCTTCCACCATCCCCCCTTCGATGCCGGCACGTTTCACTGCCTCGCTGATGACCAATGCGCCTAAATCATCGGGGCGCACCCCTGACAATACTCCGGCATGACGACCAATCGGGGTTCGGACTGCTTCGACGATGACGACCTCATTCATTGACATTCTCCATTTCTAACGCTTTTTCGACCGCTTCCTTGATTGCGCCCGATCGGACTAATTGTAGCGCCTCCTCGATGAAGGGGGAGAGGGGGGCGTCTTCTTCTAAAAAAGGAACGTTGCGACGCAACAACTCATACGCCACCAATGTGCCCAGCCCCAATTTTGGCTCTCCGCCTAATGACTGCCGCTGAAAATCGACCCCCTGGGCGGCGCACAGCAGTTCAATTGCCACAATCGTTTCGGTGTGCAACAAAATCTGTTCCGCTTGGCGAACGGCGGTCGCCCCCATGCTGACATGGTCTTCAGTGTTGGCGCTGCTGGGAATAGTGTCGGCGCTGGCGGGATGGGCTAATGTTTTGTTTTCGCTGGCGAGGGCGGCGGCGGTATATTGGGCCATCATATAGCCGCTTTGCAGCCCGCCATCTTTCGCCAAAAACATGGGCAACATGCCGGCATTGCTGTCGGCGTCCACCAGGCGGGCGGTGCGTCGTTCGCTCATATTGCCCAGTTCCGTGATGGCTAACCCCATATAATCCATACTAATGGCGATCGGCTCCCCGTGAAAGTTGCCAGCGCTAATCACATCGGCAGCGCCCGAATCATCGACAAAGATGATGGGATTGTCATTGACGGCGTTCAGTTCGATGTTGATCACCCAGCGGGCGTAGGCGATGGCGTCGCGCACGGCGCCATGCACCTGTGGCACACAGCGCAGCGTGTAGGGGTCTTGCACATGGTTGGGGTCGTCCCGACGCAGATAGCCGCTGCCGGCAATCAACTTGCGCAAAAAGGCGGCGCAATCGACTTGGCGGGGATGGGGTCGAACGGCGTGTACCCGCTCGTCATAGGCTCGATCGGTACCGCGCAACGCTTCTAATGTCAGGCAAGCGACAGAATCGGCTGTCAACGCCAGATTAATGGCTCGACGCACCAGCAACGCGCCGCCTCCCACCATTTGGGCTGTGCCGTTGAGCAGCGCTAACCCCTCTTTTGCCTGTAATTGCAGCGGGGTTAATCCGGCATGGCGTAGCGCATCTCTGCCCGACATGCGCTCTCCATTTAAATCAGCTTCTCCCTCGCCGATGACAACCAGAGCGATATGCGCCAATGGCGCCAAATCGCCGCTGGCGCCCAGCGAGCCTTGTGCCGGGGTGCGGGGATGGACGCCGTAGTTCAGCATGTCGATCAACATCTGTATCAATTGAGGGCGGACGCCAGAAAAGCCTTTTGCCAGGGTATTTGCCCGCGCCAATAACATGGCGCGAACCATCTTTTCATCCAAATCGGGACCCACGCCCACGGCGTGGCTGCGCACTAGGTTTTGCTGCAATTGCAACGTCTGTTCGGTGGGGATAAATTTGTCTTTGAAACGTCCAAAGCCGGTGGTGATGCCATAAACGATTTTGCCATCAGCGACCAGTTGATCAACGGCGGCGCGGCTGCGCTTGATAGTGGGAATGGCGGCGGGGTCTAAAGCGACGGGTCGTCCGTTTGCCACAGCGACGACATCGTCTACTTCAAGATTTTCGCCTGTTAAAAGTATGGGATTCATGCGGGAGATTATACGTCAGGAGAATGCCGGCAGAAAAGCGGTGGCGTTTCGCCGCTTGACGGCATAACTCTTTACAAATAAACTTTCAAACGTAGCCGCTGTAAACCAAGCAAAAGCATAGCGATCTACAGGGCTTGATTTCGCTGACGCTTTTCATCTAGCCCTTTCACAACTAGCAACCCACTTGTACACATTTGACAAAAAGTTTGTCACAAAAGCGGAGCGTATATCCCATTGCAATGTTGCCTTGCCTTAAAATCGAAAATGTTGGATTTGTGGCAAAGGGATACGTAGAATACAAAAACTTTTCAAGAAAAACCCGAAAGGATTTTGAGTATCCTCACTCTAAAATCGTTGGAAACGCCTTTCGGGTTTTCACAGCAGATATTGTGATTTACATAACTATCGAATCAAAGAGATGAACAGTCGAAAAAAGTTAGGCGACTGGGGCGAACGGCTTGCCGGCATTCACCTAGAAGCAAACGGTTACATTATCCGGCATCGTAACTGGCGGTGTCCATTTGGAGAAATAGACCTAGTAGCGGAAAAGGGAGAGTTATTGGCGTTTATCGAGGTAAAAACAAGGCGAGGCACAAATGCCGGCAGCCCGGAAAGCGCCATCACTCCCGCCAAATCAAAAAGATTAGTAGATGTTGCTCTGGCGTACATCGGCGAATATGAGCTAGATGTCGATTGGCAGATCGACCTGGTAGCGGTTGAGTTAGACAAAAGCGGCACACTAATTCGATGTGAACATGTGGAAAATATTGTGGGGGGATGGTGACGGGCAAAAGGACGATAGATGGTGAACAGCAGACGATGGACGATAAGCTAAGCCCTCTCCTCACCCTTGTCGGCGCCACCGCCATCGGCAAAACCGCCCTCTCAATCCAACTGGCAAAGCAGCTAAATGGCGAAATCGTTTCGGCGGATTCGCGGCTCTTTTATGTAGGGATGGATATTGGCACGGCAAAACCGACTATGGCGGAACGTGCCGGCATTCCTCACCATCTGATTGACATTTGCCAGCCCAACCAAACAGTAACGCTAGGCGAATACCAAGAGCGAGCGTTCGCTACCATTGACGACATTCATCAACGGGGAAAAAAACCCATTTTGGTAGGCGGCGCCGGGCAATATGTGATGGCAGTGGCGGAGGGATGGGGTATCCCTCGCGTGCCGCCCCACCCTCGCTTGCGGCAGGCGTTGGAGCAGTTGGGCGGCGACGAGTTGGGCAGGTGGTTGCAAACCCTCGACCCGCTCCGAGCGAAAACCCTGGATGTGCGGAATGTGCGGCGGGTGGTTCGCGCCCTGGAAGTAACGTTGGTTGCCGGCATTCCCATCTCCACATTACAACGCAAAACGCCGCCACCCTACCAAATGGCGTGGCTTGGACTAACAGGCGACCGGACGTGGTTGTATGATCGGATTGACCGCCGGGTTGACCAAATGATGGCAAACGGCTTGTTGGCGGAGGTAAAACAGTTGCAGGAAATGGGGTACGATGGTAAATTGCCGGCAATGTCTGGGCTGGGCTATCGGCAACTGCTGGCTCATCTCAAGGGCGAATTGACGTTGGCGGAGGCGGTAGAGCGCATCAAATTTGAAACGCATCGCCTCGCCCGCCAACAACAATCTTGGTTTCATCCCAACGACTCGCGCATTCATTGGCTGGACGCCGCCGCGCCTGATTTGGTTGAATTAGCGGTTGGGTTGGTTAACCAAATTTTTGATGATAAACGATAGACGACGAAAAATATCAAATCGTCTATGGTCTGTCGTCACTTTCTAAAGAGTTTCGCTTTCAATACAAACTATGCCGGCATCTTCTGAACAGTTCCGTGACGTTCTCCGCCACTTTCCATCTGGCGTGACCATCGTCGCCATCAAATCGGGCGGCGCCACCCATGGGCTAACCGTTTCCGCTTTTGCCTCTATTTCGCCTGATCCGCCATTGGTAATGATTGCCATCGACCATCGGCACAAGGCATACCATCTGTTGGAACAAGATGGGGCAACTTTTTCCGTGAATATTTTGGCGGAAGAGCAGGCAGAATTGTCCAATCGCTTTGCCTGGGGCGATGAAGAAAGCAGGTTTGAGCTAGGCGATTGGGGCATGGCTGAAACTAGCGCCCCTATTTTGCAAAACGGGGTGGCTTGGCTAGATTGTACAATTGAGAATCGGGTTGTTGCCGGCACACACACCATCTACATCGGGCTGGTTCAATCTGCCTCAGTCCTCCGCCCCGACACGCCGCCGCTCGTGTATTGGAATCGGGATTATCAAAAGTTGGAAGATTAGGATGGGTTATTACAGTGGCAAGTGGCAAGTGGCAAGTGGCAAGTGGCAAGTGGCGCCCAAATGATAATTCCTCACCTGCATACCTGCTCGCTGCACGCTTGCCCCCTACATAACCCATGAAAACCATTAAACAATACCTCAAAATTGTTGATTACCATACCGGGTTAATTGTGGCGTTGGCGCTGTTGGCGACGATGTTGTGCCGGCAATTCGGCTTTTTAGCTGCCCTGCCCACCGACCTGATCGGAATCGCCGTCATCTTCCCCCTTGTTTTCGCCATCAACTCTGCCTACCGGCAACGAGAAGATGCCCTAAAAGCGTTTGCCAACTTAAAAGGGTATGCCATGGGGATTTTTTACGCTTATCGGGATTGGTCGCCCATTGAGGAAAATTTGGCAGAAGAAGGGGAATCATTACTGACCGAGTTGTTGGAAGCGGTTTATTGCCACTTTACGCTGCAAGATATGCCGCATAAGGAGAGCGTGAATCGCGTTTACCAAACTTTTTCTAAATATTCGCAAGCCAATGAGAAGTTGCGGGGATTGGGCGTGCCGGCAAATGAAATCTCCCGCGTCAACCAATATGTGCGCGGCATGATGGTAGCGTTTGAAAATATGAACCATGTCGCCCGCTACCGTCCGCCTCGAACATTGCGGGCTTACAGTCGGCTTTTCCTCAACCTATTTCCGATACTTTTCGCTCCTCATTTCGCCAACATCAGCTATCCGCAGCATCCAATTTTGGGGTATTTGGTTGCCGGCATCTACTCCCTCGTTTTAGTCAGCCTAGATAACGTACTCGACCACCTAGAAAACCCATTTGACAGCATTGGAGCAGACGATTTGCGATTAAATGTCGCTGAACGGTATCGTTCTTTTATCGCCGAAACTGATAATGAGTAATATCCAAGTCCGCCCCTTTCATCCCGATGATGTGCCGGCATTGTACAAAATAGCTACCAATCCAGCAGTGTCGGCTGGCTTGCTCCGTATGCCAACAATGAATATGGAGCAAGCAGAAACGTGGTTGAGTCGCCCCAAATACCATCTGACAGCCGAATTGGATGGGGAAATCGCCGGTAGTGTTCGCCTTTCCATCAACCAACACCCCCGCATGGCACACGCCGCTGGAATAGGCATCATGGTTAGGCAAAACTTTTGGGGGAAAGGAGTAGGTACAACCCTCATCTCCGCCATCCTTGATTTGGCACACAATTGGCTAAACTTAGGGCGGGTAGAATTGACTGTTTGGATAGATAATAAGCGAGCCATTCGCCTGTATGAAAAATTCGGCTTTGAAACAGAAGCGACGATGCCCCTTTACAGCTTTGGCGACGGCGGCTACCAAACCGCCCAGCATATGACACGTCTATCGCCCGAACTGCAAAAAATGCCTACTCGCCCATCTGCTACCTTTAACTTTGAACAAATCCCCATTGCTAACCCCGCCAAATTGCTCATTCGTGCCCCTGTCCCATCTGATGCAGAACAGATGCACGAATTATTTAGCCATCCGGCAGTAGCCCGCACCACCTTGCAACTGCCCAGTATGCAAATTGGCGAAATTACAGAGCGGATGGCAAAGTCTGACCCGCTTTATCATCGTTTTGTAGCGGAATATGCCGGCATAGTCGTCGGGTCTGCTAGTTTGGTTTTGCCGTTTCAATTGCGACGGCGACATGTAGGCGGGGTAGGCATGGGCGTACACCCCAACTATTGGGGACAAGGAGTGGGGTCGGCGTTGATGGCGAAAGTCAACTACTACCGGCTAAAAGACCGGTAGCTTGAAAATGCGAATGAAATTCGCCTAAAGCTCGCCCACATCAAAGTTATCATCTTCTATCGGCGGTTTCTTTCCTTGTGACTCAATGTACTGTTTAACAATCTCATCGGTTACATTGCCTGTGCTGGCGGCAAAATAGCCTCTCGCCCATAGATGTTTCCCCCAGAATTGTCGGTTCAATTCTTCAAATTCTTGCAGTAACTTCCGACTGGTTCTCCCTTTCATTAGTTGCATTAGCTTACTCACTGACATTTTCGGCGGTACTGACACCAACAGATGTACGTGGTCTGATTGAACGCTTCCGCTCATTATGATGACATCATTTGCAGCACATATTTGTCTCACCAATTCTCTTAATCTTAATCCAACTTGTCCTTTCAATGCTTTTTTCCGATATTTTGTTATCCAAACCACATGATATTTTATGTCGTAAACCGAATGTGCTGTTTTTCTGTAGCTCATCCTCTTATTTTAGCAGAGCTTTCTGGTTTATCCCGGTCGAGAAAAAAAGACCGCGCCCTACGGGATGCTCTCTTTTTTCTCGACCTCACTATAGTGTGGGGTTGAAAACTGCCTGCCTGAAAGGCAGGGGTTTTAACCTCATTTACAGACAATAATGGATACAGCAAACAATTGGCTCAACTTAAGGCGTGTGGAGTTGGAAGTAAATGTAGAGAATGATGCCGGCATCCGCCTTTACCAAAAGTTCGGTTTCCACATTGAGGGAATCAAACGCAAACATACCTTTGGAGATGGCGGCTGGGCAGACAGCTACCTAATGGCGCATCTAAAAAATTTGCAGTACTATCCAGATGGGCACAGAGTTCACAGAGGGCAGACGGAGAACAGACAAAACAAATGACCCAACCTTTGCTTATTTATGATGGCGATTGCGGCTTTTGAGAGAAAGTCGCACGTCTAGTTCAGACGTGGACGCGCCAACAAATCGCCATACAACCCTGGCACGCTATCCCAGAAAAGATGGCTGAATTAGGATTAACGGCTGAAGATGGGATGAATCAAGTTTGGTTTATAAACGGGGCTGGACAGCTCACTGGCGGCGCGGAAGCGATGAATCAGGCGATGCGGTTGGTGTGGTGGGCAAAGCCATTGACCTATCTCTACCCAATCCCTGGCGTTAAACAACTGGAAGATCGCGCATATCGATGGGTCGCCGCCAATCGATACCGCATGCCTGGCTCAACCGCCGCTTGTGAACTGCCAGAATCGTCATCTGACTAACATTAATTTATGGACGCCGAATTTTGCTTGCCGGCATTTTTAAATCAGGTATCCTATCCTTTGATGGAGGAACATTATGAACAAATTTTTTAGCTTTGCCGCTGGCGCATTATGTGGCGCGTTGGTTGGCTCCGCCACAGCCTTATTGCTCGCCCCCGCCCCTGGCGATGAGGTGTTAAACCAGGCTCGGCAACGTCTGGGCGCCATCGCCACAGAGATGAGACAAGCCAAAGAAGAGACCGAAAAAGAGGTAATCACCCAGTTTGAACAGATGAAACAACTTTAATTTGCCAGCTATGCAAGTAGTCCGGCTATAAGGAACTGTCCATGTCCCACGATTTTTTCCCCATTAACGCTGTCGATCATTTAGAATTTTATGTCGGCAACGCCAAACAAGCTGCCCACTATTACCGAACCGCTTTTGGTTTTGGGCAAACCGCTTACAGCGGCTTAGAAACCGGCAACCGCGACCACGCTTCATACGTGATGGAGCAAGGCAAAGTGCGGCTGGTTCTTACCTCAGCCTTCTCGCCCGACAGCCCCATTTCTCGCCATTGTTTGCTGCACGGCGATGGCGTAAAAGTTATCGGATTAGAAGTGCCGGACGCTGCCAAAGCATACGCCGAAGCCACCCAGCGAGGCGCTACAGAAGATACGCCGCCCACCGTCCTCGAAGATGAACATGGCAAAGTTTGCATTTCCGCTGTTAAATGTTTTGGCGACACCATCATCCGTTTTGTAGAGCGGAAAGGGTATCAGGGAGCGTTTTTACCCGGATACGCTTCCAAAAATGTAACCGACGGCGGCAACCAAGGGGCGATCAACCACACTGGGTTGGGATTATCCAGCGTCGATCACGTCGTAGGCAATGTGGAGTTAGGGGCGATGAACCGCTGGGTCGATTTTTTCGCCCAGACGATGGGCTTTACCCAACTGGTGCACTTCGATGATGAAGATATTTCCACCGAATATTCCGCCCTGATGTCGAAAGTGATGGAAAATGGCAACGGCAAAGTTAAATTCCCCATCAACGAACCTGCCGAAGGCAAACGCAAATCCCAAATTCAAGAATATCTGGATTATTATTACGCCCCTGGCGTACAACATATCGCCATGTCTACCGGCGATATTTTGCAGACGGTCAGCGCTCTACAAGCCAATGGAGTTGAATTTTTGCGGGTGCCGTCTACTTATTACCAGGTTTTGGAAGAGCGGGTTGGCGCCATTGACGAACCTATCGACGAATTAGAAAGGCTGGGCATTTTGGTAGATCGGGATGACGAAGGGTATTTGCTGCAAATCTTCACCAAGCCGGTACAAGATCGCCCCACCGTCTTTTTTGAGATTATCGAGCGGCATGGATCGCGCGGCTTTGGCAAAGGAAATTTTAAGGCATTGTTTGTTTCTTTGGAAAGAGAACAGGAGTTACGCGGCAATTTATAGGCGCCGGCATTGCTAATTTTGGTTAAAAGGATTCGTAAAATGGCTGAACGAGAAAGCTACACCGTAGAAATTGCCGGCATCACCCGGCATTTGCCCATCTTCGAAGTTGCCCCTGGCGTCAGCATCGCTATCTTCAATATGTTAGGCGATACAAAAATCGTCAAAGCTGCCGCCGCTGTTTTAGCGGAAGAGCTGGAAAATGGCTCTGGCGACGTATTGGTCACCGCCGAAGCAAAAGGGATCCCCCTAATTTATGAAATGAGCGCCTTGATGGGATTGCCATACGCCGTTTTACGAAAAACATACAAAGCGTATATGGGCGACGCCATTCACGCCGAAACCCTCTCCATTACAACTGGCAAACCGCAACAACTCTATCTGGACGAAAAAGATAGAGCGTTGGTATCTGACCACGATGTCATTTTGGTTGATGATGTAATTAGCACTGGCAGCACCTTGGAAGGGATGAAGCAAGTGATCAAAGCGGCAGGCGGCAATGTAATCAAAATCGCCGCTGTCTTTACCGAAGGGGAGCAAGATTGGTCGCACGTTATCGCTTTGGGCAATTTGCCCGTCTTTCTCGACTGAGATGGTCTCCGCCTTTTCGCTCTCCATCTTTCGCCACTTATTTGCTTCGGTGGCTGAAGAGATGGGGGTGACGTTGGAGCGAACGGCATATAGCCCCAATATCAAAGAACGGCTCGATTTTAGCTGTGCCCTATTTCTGGGAGATGGGCAGATGTTGGCGCAGGCGGCGCACATTCCCGTCCATTTGGGAGCAATGCCGGCATCCGTGGCAGCCGCTATCACACAATGCAGCCCATTTTCGCCTGGGGATGTAATTATTCTGAACGATCCCTACCAGGGGGGCAACCATCTGCCCGACATCACTCTAGTTTCCCCTATCTTTTTGGACAATGAAATCTATTCGCCCCAATTTTTCGTCGCCAGTCGGGCTCACCACGCCGACGTAGGCGGCATCTCTCCCGGCTCGATGCCGCTATCGACTGAGCTATATCAAGAAGGGGTGATCATTCCGCCCATTAAGCTGGTTGATGCCGGCATTCGCAACGAAGCCGTTTGGCGGCTGATTTTGCGCAATGTCCGCACCCCCATCGAGCGAGAAGGGGATTTAACGGCGCAAATGGCGGCGCATGCTACCGGGTCGAAACGGCTCGGCGAAATCGTAGCCAAATATGGGCTAGAAAGCGCCCAAACGCACGCCAACGACCTGATCGCCTATGCCGAACGGTTGACCCGCGCCGCCATCGCCCAGATACCGGATGGCACATATAGCTTTTGCGACTATTTGGATGACGATGGACAAAGCGACGACCCAATTCCCATTCAAGCCACAATCAGTATAGAAAACGATCAGATGGTCGTCGATTTTGCCGGCACAGCAACAGCGGTTGCCGGCAATCTGAACGCTACCCCTGCCATCGCCCAATCCGCTGTCGCCTATTGCGTTCGGTGCGCCGCCTTGCAGCTTACCCAAACAGATCTGCCGATGAATCAGGGGGCATTTGCCCCGGTGAAGGTGATTATCGAGTCGGGCAGCCTGCTTGACCCTCACCCGCCCCATGCGGTGGCTGCCGGCAATGTAGAAACATCGCAACGAGTCGTAGACGTTATTTTTGGGGCGTTGGCGCTAGCCCTGCCTTATCTCATTCCAGCCGCCAGCCAGGGCACCATGAACAACTTTACCTTTGGCGGGGTAATGCCTGACGGGAAGATGCTTGATGAGAAGACGCTTGATGAAAAGATGACTGATGAAAAGATGCTGGCAGAAGATAATCTGCCTCCCGTTCCATTCGCTTATTACGAAACGATTGGCGGCGGCGTTGGGGCAAATGCCGAACAAGATGGCGGAGACGGTATGCACATCCACATGAGTAACACCCTGAACACCCCCATCGAAGCGCTGGAGTACAGCTTTCCCATTCAGGTCATGCAATACAGTTTGCGCTTAGGCTCAGGCGGGGCAGGGGCGCGGCGGGGCGGCGATGGCTTAATTCGGGCAGTCAAATTCAAGCAATCCGTTACCGCCGCCATCGTGAGCGAACGGCGTCAGCGGGGAGCTTACGGGCTGCAAGGGGGGGAGGCAGGAAAGCCAGGGCACAACATATTGATTTCTGATGGGGAAAGGCGGCAATTGCCCGGCAAAATCACCCTGGCGCTGCAAGCAGGCGACGTTTTACAGATCGAGACGCCTGGCGGGGGCGGCTGGGGCGTCCCTCCTGAATAAGCGTTTCATGCCACACGGGCGCAACCAGAATGAAACGATTTCAGCCTCGATTATCATCCTTGCTGGCTTTGGCATTAACTTTTTGCGCCTCGTCCCAAATTGACGACGGGCAATTGCCGGCAATTAGCCCAAAATCTCCAACCCCCATCCCCCATACTCCAACTCCGCCCATCGTCACTTCCTTGGCAGGCACGCTTCCCCCTCCAGTTTCAATCGTTGCAACGCCCACCCAAATTAGCCAACAAGGAAACGATCAGTCAGCAGCAAGCAGCGAGCAATTAGAGATAGGTATTGAGCGGTCGCCAACCCCCATACCAGCTTCCCCCACCCCCAAACCCCACCCTCCAACTTTAACTCCTCAACCCCCGCTCAGCCCCTGTAACCAACGGGTTCCTGATCCTGAAGGGCTGCTTACTTTTGTCAACCGCGAATTTGGACTTGCGCCTGATTATGCGCCGCCGGATTTGGTTGACCTGGCGGATTATTTTCCCCGCGATGTAACCAAAGGGTACAATAACCAGATGCGGGAGATTATCGCCGAACCATTGCAACAGCTTGTCGCTGACATGCAAGATGCCGGCATGCGTCCGACCATCATCTCAGCCTACCGCAGCTACGCCCAACAAAATATCGCCTGGAACAAATGGCGGCAGCAAGAGCCATATGGCGCAAATTTAAGCGCTCCACCGGGGCACAGCGAACACCAATTAGGCACAACGGTTGATTTTGGTTCGCCAGAATTAGCCGGAATTGTAGGGGACGATAAAATAGAGTTTCACACTTGGTTTTACCGTACCAGCGAAGGGGTTTGGCTGTTGGCAAACGCCCATCGTTTCGGCTTTTCCCTCAGCTATCCAGCCGATGGCTTTGAGCAAACCGGCTTTTATTACGAACCGTGGCATTATCGCTTTATTGGCGTCGAGATGGCGACCGACCTGTATGAACAAGGAGTCAGTCTGACCGATTGGCATCACCAACACAATCCCCGCCCATGTCTCCCATAAACAGCTGGGCGGGGCGCAAACCCAATTTTAGGAGAAACATATGACAAATTGGCAAACTGTAAAAGAATATACCGACATCACCTACAAAAAAGCGGACGGCATAGCCCGCATCGCTTTTAACCGCCCAGAAATTCGCAACGCCTTTCGTCCCCAGACGATTGACCAAATGATTGACGCTTTTAACCACGTTTGGATGGATCAGGAGATTGGGGTGATTTTGCTGACGGGGGAAGGACCTTCGCCCAAAGATGGAGTGCATGCGTTTTGCGCTGGCGGCGACCAAACGGTGCGCGGTCATGCTGGTTATGTGGGGGATGATGGGGTGCCGCGCCTCAATGTGTTGGAATTGCAACGCATTATCCGCAATATGCCCAAAGTGGTGATCGCTTTGGTCAATGGATATGCCATTGGCGGCGGGCATGTTTTGCATGTGGTGTGTGATATGTCGTTGGCGTCGGAGAATGCGATTTTTGGACAAACAGGTCCCATCGTGGGCAGTTATGACGCTGGCTATGGCTCGGCGACGTTGGCGCGGATGGTGGGGCAGAAAAAAGCGCGGGAGATTTGGTATTTGTGCCGGCAATATTCCGCAATCGAAGCGGAAAAGATGGGGATGGTCAATAAAGTTTTGCCTACGGTCGAAGCGTTGGAAGCGGAAGGAGTAGATTGGGCGCAGGAGATCTTGCGCAAAAGCCCTATCGCCATCCGCTTTATCAAACGGGCTATGAACGCCGATATGGATGGGCAAACGGGGTTGCAAACGTTGGCGGGCGACGCCACCATGCTTTTTTATATGTCGGAAGAGGGTTCAGAAGGGAAAAATGCCTTTCTGGACAAACGTCCGCCCGACTTCAAGCAATACCCCTGGCGACCATAGAAAGGATAGAAAATCAGCATTTATACAGGTCACAGAGGACGCAGAGAAGTTGCAGCGGAATCGGAGATATTTTGATCAGCAATTCCCGTTTCTACTAAGCATATCCTCCGGGAGGTTTCTGAACCTCCCGAAGGATTGTTTGCCACCTGCACACCTGCAAAAAACGCCATCTATGCTCTGTGGTCTATCGTCAAACTTCCCCCCTTCTCACTCACCATTCCCTCACTTGACATTTTTCTCCAATTGAATACAATCTCAAATACCTAATTAAATTATGTATAAGGATATTATGTCCATTCGTGATCAAATACGCAAAGGAAGCACCACCCTCCTAATCTTAACCGTTTTGGCTGATGAACCGATGTATGGGTATCAAATCAGCCAAGAACTGGCTCGCCGCAGCGACAACTACTTTGAAATGAAGGAAGGGTTACTTTATCCCTTGCTCCACCGTCTGCAAAAAGAGGGGTTGCTAAAAAGCGAATGGCAAACCGCCACCGGCGCCAGAAGGCGCAAATATTACACCATCACCCCAGCCGGACAACAAACCTTGCGTGATCAAACTGAGGAGTGGGAACTATTTATGGACAAGTTGCAAGGGCTGTTGGTTGGGGGATATTCTTCGTAAAATCGACTGATGAAACAGCAAGTAACCATTGATCAACTTTTAGAGCAAATTGCCGGCAATTTACAACTTTCTGCCGAGACGGAGCGGGAATTGCTGGAAGAGATTCGCGGGCATCTGGAAGACAGTCTGGCTGATGCAATTCGGCGGGACGAAAACCCGAATGAGGCGATGCAAAAAGTGGCACAGCAATTTGGGGCAGCGGTTTCCGCTCAAGCGTTGCAAGATACCCACGCCCCGTGGGAATCGGCAGACGCGATTGTGGCTTGTATTTTGCCGGTGGTGGGGGCGTTGATTTTACGCTGGCTACTTTTTGTGCCGGCAGGGTCGGCGGGGAATTGGAGCTTTCTGTTGCTGCAGCCCATCTTTTGGGGAATGGCTCTGACCGTTTTGGCGGCATCTTGGCATTATTATCGCCGCTGGGGCTATGCCTTTACCGTTTGGGGATTTTTCTGGGTTTTGAGCCTCATTTTTGTCATTTTCGACAGCCCAACATCTTAATTTTGGAGGATTCTATGGTGAATCAACTCGGCGTTATCGAGACGATTTTGCGGAATCGCGCCTATTTCTTTCATGAAATCCGGGATGGCATCGGCTTGCAGGAAAAAATGCGGGCGATGCTCATTTCTAGCCTCACTTTTTTTGCCTTGTATGGGGCGGTAATTGGTTCGACGCATAGCTTGTGGCAGGCGATTAGCTCTGCCATTAAGTTGCCCGTTCTGTTTTTGGCAACCTTGTTCATATGCGCTCCCACGCTCTATTTTTTCAATGTGCTTTTTGGCTCAAACCAAAGCCTTTTGCAGAATGTGACTCTGATTTTAACCGCTATCACGGTAACGGCTGTCATTTTGCTGTCGTTTGCCCCCATCACCCTCTTTTTTATGCTGACTACCAGCCAATACCAATTTTTTAAGCTGTTGAATGTGGGGATTTTTGCGGTTGCCGGCATGATGGGGGTCTTATTTCTCAGCCAGGGGATGCAAATTGTGGCAAACAATAGAGAGCAGGGAGTGAGAAATCGGCGCTGGGTGTTGCGGCTGTGGATGTTTTTATACGCCTTTGTCGGCAGTCAATTAGCGTGGACAATCCGCCCCTTTATTGGCGCGCCCAGCATTCCATTTGAACCCTTTCGCCAATTAGGCGGCAACTTTTACACCAACATTATCGCCAGCATCGGAGAAGTTCTTGGCTTCTTTATTGTGCAATAGGGAGTGACGAGATGAAAGAACAAGAAAATTCCAAAATTGACCAATTGTTAGACCTGTTGCTAGACGCTTTGCAAGAGCGGAAAGCTGTTCGGGCGGGTGAACCGCTTGGGGTGAGTCGGGAGCAGGTGGAGCAGGCAGTTGAAGAGATAATTGAGGAAGAGCCGGAAATGCCGGCATCTCCCCCACCCGTTCCTGCCGACATTACCCCGCCTAAATCAACCAATCCCATCGTTGAAGCAGAACCCGCCCCCGTCATTCCCGAAAAACTGCCCACTATCCACCTTGACCAACTGCTCAAACGATTGACTATCGCCCTGGTCGCCCTTGTCGTTATCGTCAATATCCCCTTTAACCGATACGGCACAAATTTGGCAAGGGCAATGCCCGATGCCCAAGCGTTGATCATTCGGGATGGGCTGGTATTAAAAGGGGATGGGGATGAGATTTACGTGCTGGAAAACAATCAAAAACGGTGGATTAGTTCGTTGGATGCCTTTACCCGTTACGGTTATCGGTGGGAGCAGGTCAATCAGGTAGATGATGCCTTTTTAGCGCAATTTCCGACCGGTCCGACATTGAGTATCTTGTACAAATGTACGGGCATTCCCCATGTGTATGCCTATGAGAATGGGGAAAAACGATGGATAAAAGATATTCCTACCTTTGAAGCGCAAGGGTACAAATGGGAAGATGTACAAATTATTTCTTGTACTCGATTAGATAAAATACCATCCGGTTTGCCCATTCCGCCCGATGCCGGCAAACCGCCAGGGGAATAGATAGTTTTCGCCTCCAACTCGCATGGTTATTCCTCTCAGTTTCGTCTTCTGGCAATAGACAAAAATACCGGCAATCTATGGGATATCACGCCGCCACAAACAGAAATTGAGCTCATTGAAGCCCAATGCGCCCATGGGTATATCGCCCTAAATGAGCAACGGGGTAGCTTGGCGCTGTATTCGACAAAATAAACGGGACGGGGGATGTTGCCGGCATTCGGCATCAAAAGGGCGGCAAAGAGTCAATTTTTAAGCGCTTCCGCGAAAATCGGTATTAATTATGAGTTACTCATAATTAATTATAATTTTATAACATCGGTTCAATATTTCATTCACTTCGAGGCGCATAGTGATTATACACTGGGAATATGCAAATTTCCAAAAAAGGTTGACAAAGTGTATGTTCAACACTATAATATGTGTCACATAGACACTTACATCATGCGATAGGAGAATTGAAATGAACATCATTTTTATAGCAAGCGCCGGGGCAGCCTTATTATTATCTCTATGGGTGGGCTGGTACGGAATCGTCATCCTCATTTCAGTAGGCTTGGCTGCCGGCATTTTAGGGCGACTCCTCTCCCAATCCCTGGTCATAGCGGCAGAAAACCGCGTCCTGGTCATCTACAATCGAGAATTACAAGCGTTTTCCCGATTACTGCCCACCGGCCGCCATTGGCTGCATCCATTCTCTGAATTTGTCAGAGCGACTATCTCAACGTCAACCCAGGTTTTAGAAGGCTCGGCGCAAGCTTTTACCGATGGCGGCTTGCCTTTGATCATCCACTGGGCAGTTACATTCAAATTTGCCCCGCTGCAGCTTGCGCCAGCCCAGCAAAAAGCGTTTGGCAAAAAATTGGCGGAAAAAGGGAAAAAGATCGTCGCTTCTCAAACCAGCCACTTTGTACAACATGTTATGACAGATATAACCATCGAAAATCTCTTTGCGCCGGGCGGCAGAGGGCGGGTTGAACGAGCGACGCGACAAGCGCTAGCCGCCAAAGCGAAAAGCATGGGCATCGAAATACACAACATCATAATAAAAAAGATCGATATGCCGGCGCCAGTGCAAGCGGCGTTAGAAGAAGCGCATGAACGAGCGGTTCAAACCCGCAGCGAAGCCCAAGCGTTGGCAGAACTACAACAAGTAGTCAGTAAATTTTCGGAGAGCGATATGCGAAGATTGGCAGAATTAGAATGTATGCGGGTTCTGGGTAAAAATGGGGTAGCTATGGCGCTGCCATTGGTAAATTCTCCCTTTACAATCCCTACAGCCGCGCCCGTTTCGTCTTCTCCTTCCTCAATTTTGAAACCCAGCGTCATTCATCGCGGCGTAATCGTGAACTAAACCGCATTTCAAATCCCCAAACGCCGCCAAGCCTCGTCCCGGTTAACAACTGGGACGGGTTTTTTTAGTTCAGCCACGACATCCGCCACATAAGCTTCGTCTCGCATCCCTACTAAAACACAGTTAACCCCGCTTGTTGTCCGCAATGCCCGAATCGCCAAACGGCTTAAGCTGCCGGCATTCTGCCACTCTGGGTCAACCAGTTGCACGCGAGATTTGATTAGGTTGGCTCGCTGGGCGCTTTTTTCTTGATAATGAGAGCTAATCGCGGCAAAAGTTTGGTTGGCTAACTCGGCATAATCGCGCATCCATGGGTCGATTTTTGCTGGCATTTCCTCTGAAAACGCCTCGTCTGCCAGTAGATGCAATCCATAATTAACCCGCGTCGCTAACTGTTGGGCTAATATCTCCATCCATTGATGGTAAGAGCCAAATTCATCCCATTGTCCGCGCAACATCCCTCCCACAACTAACATCTCCTGCGCCTTTTTCATCGGCGCTGTCGATGGTTCTTGCTCCAGTAATAGAGATCGCAACAGTTGCTCCGCCTGCGCCATATCCTCTATGCGAATTTCGATCTCTTCCAGCGTCGCCGTTGATGCCGGCAGGGGCGCCCCTGCCAATCGCAACATACCGCCGCTCAACATGGCGTTCAACGGACGGTTGATCAGCGTCGCCAACCCCACTTTTCGGGCAAATGCCAACGTCGTTCCCCCATTCGGCTGGTTGGGCTCAGTTGCCGCCCCGCTCTCAAACAAATTCATCGGGAATTGCACTACACGAAAATGATGCTCTGCCCTGAGCGATTCGGCGATCTTCCACAAATGGGATAAATCAGTGAAATTAAATGCGTCTGAAGCTGCCGGAAAGCTGTTGGAACTAACGCCGTACCAGCCGATCCGCCCCGCTTTTGCCTCATCTTCCAAATGGCGAAACGCCAGCTCGATTCGCTGGTAATAACTTTTTCGCGCATCAGATAGAGAAACGCCCGCTTTTTGCGCCCCATCCAAAAAATATTCGGGGTTATGCAACAGATAGACATCCAATTGCCCCAGTCGCAACCTGTCTAGCGACCTCGTTAACTGATCGGCTAAAAATTGGGGGTGAATACAATGCTCTAGTCCAGGCTCAACCTGAACCAAATCGGGAAAGCGTTGCCCTTGCCGCTGGCGTTCTTGGCTCATCTCGTAATTTTGCCCTTGCAAATAGCCCGCTTTGGATACGATGACTACCTCATCCCTTTGAACTTTTCCAGCAGCGATCATCTCGCCTAAAATTTGCCCAACCAACTCTTCTGAGCCGCCATCCCCATAGTTGGCGCTGGTATCGATCAGGTTAATGCCGGCATCCAACGCCGCCTCCAACGCCTTCTGATGCGCCTCCACCCTAGCATGTACCCTGTATCCGCCAAAGCCAACCTGGCTAACGGCTACATTCGTCTTGCCGAACGGTTGATAAAGCAACTCAGGATGCGCCCTGGCGATCCGATCCGTTCCGGCTGAGTCAGCCCTTCCTTCTATCAAAACTTCGCCCCGATATAATAAGGCAGCATCGTCCGCCAGGTGGGCCAATCGTGCGGCATATCGTATCCCCAAATGTCGAGGTTAAAGGGGATTCCTTTGCTGGTTAAAATGCCGGCAAGCCGCCGCGAATTGTCTGGATTTTCATAATCCCCCTGCCCAGTAAGGATATGAATATGCCGCTTGGAGCGCAGGGCGTTAAGCTCGTTTCCTTCCGGCATGTTGGGCACATAATCGACTGGATTGTTGAAATATACATTGTCGTCGTAATAGTCGCCCCGGTAGTAGCCGCGAATATCGTACCCGCCGCTCATGGCGATCATGCCGGCAAACAAATCCGGTCTGCGAAATAGTTGGTTGGCGGCGTGGTAAGCTCCCAGACTAGCTCCGCTGGCAATCACCCCGATTCTGCTCTGGCAGCTATCCCAAATGTATGGGACGACCTCATTGCAAATATATTGGTTGTAGAGATGTTGCAGCCACGCCTTATGCCCTACCCCCACATCTGGGTTGAGCCAGCCATCTTTGTTGATGCTGTTGATGGAAAAGACCTTGACTTTGCCGGCATTGATGTGGCTGGCGATGGCGTCGATCATCAAAAAACGCTCATATTCTAGGTAATCGGCTGCCGCTGTCGGAAAGAGCAGCAAAGGAAAACCATACGTTCCGTAGGTGACGATCTCCATCCGCTTGTTTAAACTAGGGCTAACCCAACCATCTATCTTTCGATGCATGTTTCTTCTCCTCTCTTACTCATTTGTTGAACCAAGCTTAACACATCTGCTGGCTGCCAATTTTTTGGTTTAAGTTGTTTGCCGTCGGCTCGGCGGGGTCCCCCGATTTTTGTCATATTAGCCCGATGGATTTCAGCAAATATCGGGTCGGGATCGACTCCGCAAGCCAAAATAGCGCCATAAGTCACATAGAGCAAATCGGTTAACTCGTGTACAAAAGCGGCTACCGTTTCATTGATATCTGCTGCCGCCTCTTGCCCGGCGACCCGCTTCATTTCTGTCAGGGCTTTTTTGCTCTCGACGTACTCTTCGTCCAGCAGCTTCTCTCTTAGAGTTAAGATTTGCAGTGCCGGCACAGTTGGCGTTTTTGGCTGTTCCCCGCCAAAAGCTATCGTAAATGCCTCTACTTTTTGCGCGTTGCTTTTTTCGATTTCAGACACAATTTAGCTTATCTTGTCGTACTGGGGCGATATTTGCCCCATTTTAGCCCATTTTTATCGGCTGCGGTTCATCAAGTCGCCTGGCGCCGCCAATATCGCGCCATACCATCTACCGACATATCGACCGCGATCGCCTTTTCGTTTTGCTTAAGAAATTCAGCCGGAATGCCGGCAGCGGAAGCTTCCTTTCGAATCCAATCTCGGTATGCTCGAATCATCTCTTCCCGGCTTAAATTTGCCTTGACGAATTTGCGAATGAGATTGGCGCTAGCCCTCAACCGCGCTTCAAACTCGTCCAGATGGGCGGCGGCATCTTCCACCACGCCAAAATGGGTCAGATACAATTGACCTATCGGCAATTGTCGCAATTTGTGCAAAGATTTCAACCACTTTTCTAAATCAAATTCTGGCGGCGGGGCGGGCAAATCAGTCCAGACGCCGCCCACCCTCACCCCGGCAACGTCGCCAGCAAAAACAACATCGTTGATCTGAATGGCATGATGATGATTGGCATGTCCAGGCGTCTCCCGGGCAATAAATGTCATGCCGGCAATCTCCATCACATCTCCATCCGCCAACGCGTGCACCAATTTGGGAACTGCCGGCAGCATCTCCCCCCACAGACTATCCATGTTGTCGCCATAAATTCGTCCAGCGCTAGCCAGCAATCGACTCGGGTCGATCAGGTGAGGGGCGCCGAGTTGATGTACATACACCGGAACCCCTTGTTGTGTCCACCAACCAGCCGCGCCGGCGTGATCGAGGTGAATGTGGGTAACGATAATGCCGGCGATGTCAGCCGTGCCCAAGCCGCATTTTGCCAAACCAGCCAACAAATGCTGCAATGTTGATCCCGGACCACTTTCCACCAAAACGTGCCCAGTCTCCCCTGCAACCAAATAAGCGGCAGTAACGCCAGATGACCCTTGAAATTGTAAATCTATCGTTTCTATCCGCATAATCGCTTTCCAGAACTTTTTGAGCATGCCGGTTTTCTTCCATACCCAAAACCGGCGTCTACTCCTGTAAAAAAAATCAAATAATGAATGTACATTCATTATTTGATTCATTTGAAACGCTGAATTATTTAATCACTTATTTGTACCACACCCCCCGCTTGAGTACAATCTAACTTCAAATCTTGAAACACAGACTTTAATAAACTAATCGCCCTAACCCACTTGGCAAATAGGGGGTGTCAAATTGACATCCCCCACTAAAATATAGAATGAATGTAACGCAATCTCTAACCCCAATTGAACAACGAACTGTCGATTTTTATGGCGACGAACTGATCGCTATAAAAGCGGATGACGGACATGTTTATGTATCGGTACGCCATTTATGTGATGCCTTGGGTTTAGATCGCCCCAGCCAGGTTCGCCGCATTAAACGGCAAGAGCTGCTGGCGGAAGGGTACAAAGGGGGCGTTAAATTAACATCCCCCGGCGGCGTTCAGTCAACGGGCATGATTCGGGTCGATTTAGTGCCCATCTGGTTAACGGGCTTACGGGTTAAATCTGTCCGTTCTGAATTGCGAGAGCAACTAAAACGATATCAGGTCGAAGCGGCAAAAACGCTTTGGGAAGCGTTTCAAGAACGACGACTCAGCCCGGATGATTCTTTTGACGAATTGCTCAATAGTGACAGCGAAGCGGTGCAAGCATACAAAATGCTGGAAGCATTGGTAAAATTAGCTCGCCACCAAGTGTTGTTGGAGTCACAAGTACAAGACAATGTCCGCCGCCTAGAAGCGATTGAGGCAACTCTTGGTTCGCCAGGCAGGCATATATCGACGGAACAAGCCTCTCAAATCAGCCAAGCGGTCAAGGCAGTGGCAATGATTCTAACCAAACGGAGCGGACGGAATGAATACGGGGGCGTTTATGGAGAATTTTATCGGAAATTTGGCATTACCAGCTATAAATTGCTGCCGGCGTCCCAATTTGAAGAAGCGGTCGATTTTCTTACTGAGTGGCATCAGAGTTTAGTGGGCGACGCCCCGTTTTAATCTGTTTTTCAGGAGTAGAAATGACCAGGGTTATTGCAATAGCAATGCAAAAAGGGGGGACGGGCAAAACGACAACTTCGATCAATTTGGCGGCTGGCTTGGCTCGAGGGATCGGCGGACGGCGAACTCGCCGGGTTTTATTGGTGGACGCTGATCCCCAGGCGAATGCCACAGCGGTCTATTTAAGCCCGGAGTTTACCTTGGGTTCGTCTGAAGGATTGATTACCACCTATGAAGTTATGGTGGAGCAAACCCCGCCAGAAATGGCGATTCAGCGGGTGGATTTGCCGGCAAATCCCCGTGGGGGATTCCGCGCTTCCACTCTAGATATCTTGCCGGCGCATATACGATTAGCCAGAGCCGAATTAGAATTGCTGGGCACGCTAAGGCGGGAAGATCGATTGGCGAGCGCTATCCGACAAATCGCTCCGAATTATGATTTTATTCTAATCGATTGCCCCCCCTCGCTAGGGGTTTTAACTTTAAATGCCCTGATGGCAGCCAACGAAGTGATTATCCCTGTCGAACCAGGCTATTTTCCCCTCATTGGCATCGGTTTGCTGCAACAAACGATCGCTGATATTTCGCACATTAACGGCATTCAGCTAACGGGGGCAATTCCCACTATGCAAACCCGAACGATCGAAGCCCGTGAGACGCGTGAGGCGTTGGAGCAGATGTTTGGAGAGCTAGTATTGCCGGCAATACCGCTCCGCGTTGCCATCCGCAATGCCCATGCCTCACAGATGGACATATTCAGTTACGCAACCGATAAATCTTCACTAGATGCCGCCAAAGCATATGCTAGATTGGTCGCGGAGGTAGCGCATGGCTAAAAAACGATCTTCCTTCAGTCAAATCGTCGCTTTCATGAGCGAACAGGAACAAGAGCGAGTAAAAGCGAAAATGGAAGGGGAGATCTTATTAGCTCTCGACGCCATTCGCCCCGATCCAGAGCAGCCGCGCCGATTATTTCCGGCAGATATCTCGGATGCGCTGGTCCGAGATGAATTGTCCCCAACCGACGCGCTACAGGAGTGGTTGGGACGCGGCGATGGCGAATTTGGCGAAAATGCCTTAAAACGTCATGTTCGGGAGCTACGTCGATTGGCGGAAAGTATCGCCCAAAATGGATTGATTCAGCCCATTACTGTACGCATTATTGCAGAAGATGAGCAACCCCCGCCTGGCGTCACCCATCTCATCATTACAGGAGAGAGAAGATATTGGGCACATGTTTTATTGGCGATAGATGGGCGGATGATTCAAGAAGGATTTACGGAGAGAGATCCGCGCTACATTAGAGTTATTATCCCCGATGCCGGCATCAGCATTCGAGCCCACCAACTCCTGGAAAATATCATGCGGGAGAATATCGACGCCATCGAAAAAGCGGAAGGTATTGTGGCATTGCGGCAAGAGCTAACGCGCTTGGGGAACCATGGTTCCCCTGGGAAAACCGTTTCCTGGCGAGTGGTAAATGAAAGGCTGGGCATATCTGATCGGTATCGGAAATATATTTTGGCTGTATTGAATTTATCTGAAGAAGCCCAACAGTTAATTGAAAATTACGGATTTACGGAACGAATGGTTCGCCCGCTAACGCAAAAATTGCGGCGATATCCCCAATTGCAATTGACTGCCCTACGCCAATTGATCCAATGGCAAGAAGAAAATGAGCAAGGAGATGGTCCAGAGCGTCCTCTGGTATCTTCGATAAAGGCATATGTAGATGAATTATTGGCGTTGGAACAAGATAGGAACCATGGTTCCCCATTATCGAAAGCTCCTAAAGCTGTCCCGCCTACCTTGCCACAGTTTCATCGAAAGGTTAAAGGGGCGCTAAACTACCTGAATAAGTTACGAGATAGTGATTGGTTGAGCCTGACAGCTGCTTTGAATACAGAGGGGCAAAACGAAGCTGTTGTGCAAGATTTACAGGAGTTGCGCCGCCAATTGGATGCCTTATTGCAGGCAGGTGAGTCCAATGATAACTAATTTTAATTAATCCCCTTTATAACGGGGAAAGATTTGTTCCAACTGCTAAAAAGCCCGCCATATCGTTCCAAATCTGTTTCCATCCGCATAATCCCGCCAAAAAATCCCCTGAATTGGCTGACCAACTCCCTGATACAATCTTCTTCCCTTCTGAATAGGCTGTTCATCTCGATTACAGTTGACGTTCCCCGTTTTCCCCTGAGCATACAGGACTGCCAACTCTTTTTTAAGACGATAAAAACGCCTGGATTTTTGAATGGAAAAGATCGGACTTTGGTAGCTGTTTGGGAGCTGCCAAATGATAGAATATCTATTATTGATTTGTTGCCGGCATTGTCGAATCGCATTCCCCTTTTTAAAGAGTAAATCCTTCATTTGCCCTGCCGACGCTGCAGGAACGACACAATAGTTCGTTTGTCGTTGGATGCCCGCTTGGGCTTCATAAGCCCGCTGTGTGGGACGACTGACGCCGCAAAGGGCTGTAACTGTCGCTCTCGATATTGGATTGGCGGGGAATTTGCCTGATTTCATAGACAGTTGGCGGCTGCCATGAAATAAAGCGTACATCGTTGCTCGGGTTTTGCCGATTGATTGAGTTAGGCTTGTTGTCGGTAGCCGAACGATTCCGCCACGTAGTTGTTTGATCTTTAACTTGACAGCCACTTTTGCCATGCTCGTCAACCAAATGCGCCCTTGTTCATACCGCCAAAAAAAACCGTGCCCTTTCGACAATAATTTTCGGAACTGTCGCCATCCACATAGATGAAACCTTGCTTGAGGATCACAAAAAGCCGCTTTGGCGGCAGCGCCAACCACCCAGCCTTGCCCATTGTTGTCGAGCCCTCGCAATAGCAGCCACAATCTCCCAACAGTTACCTTCCCTTCCCGCAACAGCGCCGTTCCGATGTCTGCAGGAACCCGCAAATTGTCGGGAAGGGTGGGAAATGAACCACTTGCAGGCGCGTTTGAAGCCAGTTGATACAAGGGGGTTGAATCCTTGATCCATTTTGGCTGGGTGGAGGGATGAATGTGCCACCCTAAATGTGCCGGCAATGCATTGACGATGGATGAGGGCAGGGGGCTCACTCGTGAACGAATTTTCCCTGATGAGGCAGTAGACGCCCCTCTTTCCCGGCGCAAAGAGTTTAATTGAACCTGCGCCTTAAAGAGTTCCGAAGATATTTGAAGAGATGGGCTAACAGCTTGCACGATACGCTCGCGCAGCACAGGAACAAACAAACGCTCAACATTGACATGTTAAGTCGGCTATGTTATGCTCTCTACTGCCTAGAGCAGACTGTTTTGGGGACAAAAAATCCCCCTCCCCAATTAAGGGGCAATTGAAATCGTTGCCAGCGACAGACAATTGAAGTTATCAGCCTGCTTTATAGTCAAATGAGGTCAAGCGCTAAACCGCTTGACCTTTTTCTTTAGCGGGGGCTTGTCTGGTAGCCAAAATCATTGAACTACATCCAAAATTTCCGGCTAGCGTGAACTCAAAACCCCTTTTGAATATCAGCGGAACCCACAAATTGAAAAACACAACTAATCTAAGGTTCGCCTTTTTCGAGTCTATCAAATAAAGTTTGGTCTGTCAAAGAAAATATATACTATAGATTGTGACTATCGTCAAGGTATCTCACTAAAACAGGATTTGTTTGAGGGTATGTATGTTGAACCCGAGATGCTTCTAGGCTATTGCAATGTGAGTGGGATTTGGGTAAACTACTAGTTAAATGTTTGCAGTAAGGTAATAGATATTGTTGATATTATGTCAATTGAAACGTTTCCGCTTTTAGATATAGACCAATTTCGTAACGTGAATTGGGAGGAAATCGGCGTCGTGGTGCCCCCCTTTAGCATTGAAGCCGATCCCCGATTCATGTATCTTTCCACAGAAACTAGACGAGCCTTGTCCAAAGTAAGCCTTATGGTTGAATCAGGACAAGGGGCATCCACTATTGTGGGTGAAGTCGGCACCGGAAAAACGACGCTCGCTTCTTGGTTTCACAGTCGCTACGATAGACGTCCTGACTTTGTGGTTGCTAGAGTAGATGAGCCGCCCAGCACTGGAAGCGGCTTGCTATTGTTGCGGCGAATCGCGGCTGAGTTTGGTTTTCGTACTAGGCGGGCAACAGAAGATCAACTAAACGAATTTCGCGCCTTTTTGGTAGAACAAAGCGGACAAGGAATTTTGCCGCTTATCATTGTTGATGAGGCGCACGTGTTAAGCCCTGACCAATTTGTTGAATTAAGACGATTACTCAATTTCCGCGATCCGCGAGGGGGCAAAGCGTTTCAACTTATTTTGCTCGGACGCCCAGAATTGGATATTAATTTACGGCAGGCTCCCGATTTTAATGATCGAATTGTCACCCGCTCTACTTTGGATCCTTTGCCGCCCGAGGATACTAAAGCCCTAATCGATTATCGATTGTTGGCTGCAGGTCGCACCGCAAGCCAGGGCGAACTGTTTACGACAGATGCCGCCGTGCAAATATGGCAAGAAACAAGAGGGTATCCTCGCAGTATTTGTATGCTTTGCGTTCATCTTTGTTTGGAGTTCTTAACGCAACGGGAGGCGGTCCAAATAACCGGTCAATTTGTTGAGGATTTTTTGCGCCGGCAGAAGAATTATCGCCGCTTAGAAGGCGAATAACGTAAGCTAGAGAATACAAAAATGGATGAGATGCGCGACTTGAATAAAAGCACTATTTCTGCATTGTTAAAGGAGAAACCAAAACCAGGGCGCCCCCGTCGCGCTGTTAGCCGGCAAACTGTCTATGTAGAGTTAAGTCCACAGCAAAAGGAATTAATGCAGGAGTTAGCGGCGAAAATGCCGGCAACCGTTAGTCGCGCAGATATCCCCGACATCGCCATCAACTATTTAGCAGCCCGTCTCAATGAATTGAAACAATCTATGGATGGGCGGGATAGAGAGATGCCTGAAGGCGTTGTCGATCTTCTATCGCTTTATCTTTTGTGGGATTTAACAATGCCTCAAGATAAAAAAACAAAATGGACATCCGTCCGTTTGTCACAACAACAGGCAATTCAACTGGGACGGTTGCATGGAGAGCTAAATGCCCTATTTGGGACGACTCGCAGCCAAACCTTTAGCTTAGGCTTAGCCTTGATATGCGACGCAATTGACAAAAAGAAAAACGCCGAATTTGTTATGAGTAACTCATAACAAATTGAGCTAAATTCAATAGAGTTGTTCCTTTTTAAAAAGCAGTTAAACTCCAGACAAAAACTGGAGTAGTCCAATGAAAATACAAATACGTGATGACCGTCAAATGCGCTCTTTAACAGGTATGTCGCTGACCCAATTCGAGATATTGTTGGAAGCATTCACCACAACTTACAAACAACTACAATGGCAAGCATATCAAGAAGGCTTAGCCGCCGGCGTTCGCCGGCGTCGCCCTGGAGGCGGCAAAAAGGGCGCCTTGCCCACCATGAGAGATAAGCTATTGTTTCTGCTCTACTATTTCAAAGTCTACCCAACCTTTGACGTGTTGGGTACCCAGTTTGGTATGGCGCGGTCAAAAGCCAATGAGAACTTGCACAAACTAACGCCTGTCTTATATCAAACACTGGTTGGTTTGGGAGTGATGCCCCACCGAAAGTTTGCTTCATCGGGTGAATTATTGGAAGCGTTGGGAGGGATTGACACAGTTCTGATTGATGTAACGGAAAGAAGTTACCGCCGTCCACAGGATAATCAGGCGCAACGTGAGCATTACAGTGGTAAAAAAAGCGGCACACAGTCAAAAACACGGTGATTTCCACATTGGACAAAATGATTCTCTTCCTGGGACAGACCTTTGCTGGCAGCGCGCATGATTACACCATGCTCAAGGCGGAGTTTCCGCCAGCCGAGGCGTGGTTTGAGTTTCTTCAGGTCTTGGTTGATTTGGGCTATCAGGGGATTGTCAAAGATTATGTGGGAGAAGAGATTCACTTGCCTCATAAAAAACCACGCAAGAGCAAGAAAAATCCGGTTACTTCATTGACCGATGAACAGAAGGCTGAAAATCAAGCCTTGAGTAAAATCAGGATTATTGTTGAAAATGCGATTGGCGGTTTGAAGCGATACAATATCCTGGTTCATCGATTTCGTAATCATAGAAACTCCTTTGATGATGACGTGATTGGTATTGCTGCCGCTCTTTGGAATTTTAATCTCAATTATTAAGGAGCAATTCTAATCAGAAAATTATTCACATTTATGCATCCTGTTGCAGATGCCAGCACATTCAACTCTTATATAAAATTAACTTCAATTGAAAACAAATCGCAAAACCCCTTGACAATCCAGTTTTGCATGTTATCATTCTCTTTTGTTGTGCTCGCACCTTAACAGTTAAAAAGTGACAAGAACAAACCTAAATATGCTTAGGTCCCAAACCAATTTTTTTAAAACTTAACGCAAATTTTTGCGTGAAAACTTTCTACGGAGAGTTTGATCCTGGCTCAGGATGAACGCTAGCGGTGTGCTTAATACATGCAAGTCGAACGAGAACCTTTTGATTCGTCGAAAGGGGAAAGTGGCGAACGGGTGCGTAACACGTGGGTGACCTACCCCAGAGAGAGGGATAACTATTGGAAACGATAGCTAATACCTCGGATGTTAATGGATTTAGAAACCATTTACTAAAGCTCCGGCGCTCTGGGAGGGGCCCGCGTCCCATCAGCTTGTTGGTAAGGTAACGGCTTACCAAGGCTAAGACGGGTAGGGGGCGTGAGAGCGCGACCCCCCACACTGGTACTGATACACGGACCAGATACCTACGGGTAGCAGCAGTAAGGAATATTGCGCAATGGGCGAAAGCCTGACGCAGCAACGCCGCGTGGAGGACGAAGGCTCTAGGGTCGTAAACTCCTTTTCTGAGGGATGAGAAAGGACAGTACCTCAGGAATAAGCCTCGGCTAACTACGTGCCAGCAGCCGCGGTAATACGTAGGAGGCAAGCGTTATCCGGATTTATTGGGCGTAAAGCGCATGCAGGCGGTCTTCTAAGTCGGACGTGAAAGCTCTCGGCTCAACTGGGAGAGGACGTTCGAAACTAGGAGACTTGAGGATGGTAGAGGAGAGTGGAATTCCCGGTGTAGTGGTGAAATGCGTAGATATCGGGAGGAACACCAGTGGCGAAGGCGGCTCTCTGGCCCATTCCTGACGCTCAGATGCGAAAGCTAGGGGAGAGAACGGGATTAGAAACCCCGGTATTCCTAGCCGTAAACGATGTCAACTAGGCGTAGGGGGTAACCAATCCCTCTGTGCTGCAGCTAACGCGATAAGTTGACCGCCTGGGGACTACGGCCGCAAGGCTAAAACTCAAAGGAATTGACGGGGACCCGCACAAGCAGCGGAGCGTGTGGTTTAATTCGAGGCTACGCGAAGAACCTTACCAGGGTTTGACATGTAGGTGGTAGAGATTGGAAACATGATCGACCTTCGGGAGCCTACACAGGTGCTGCATGGCTGTCGTCAGCTCGTGCCGTGAGGTGTTCGGTTAAGTCCGATAACGAGCGCAACCCTCGTCATTAGTTACATGTGTCTAATGAGACTGCCGGCGATAAGCCGGAGGAAGGTGAGGATGATGTCAAGTCAGCATGGCCTTTATACCCTGGGCTACACACACGCTACAATGGCTGGTACAATGGGTTGCGAAACCGCGAGGTGAAGCCAATCCCCCAAAGCCAGTCTCAGTTCGGATTGCAGGCTGCAACTCGCCTGCATGAAGTCGGAGTTGCTAGTAACCGCGCGTCAGCCACAGTGCGGTGAATACGTTCCCGGGTCTTGTACACACCGCCCGTCACGTCATGGAAGTTGGCAACGCCTGAAGTCAGTAAGCTAACCTAACGGAGGCAACTGCCTAAGGCGGGGTCGGTAACTGGGACGAAGTCGTAACAAGGTAGCTGTAGCGGAAGCTGCGGCTGGATCACCTCCTTTAAGAGTAAACTTGTATGGTTGTGAAATCATACAAAGGTCTAAGCATTTTGTTTTTGTCACTTTTTAGTTGTTAAGGCATAAGGAATTTAAAATTTGGTTCTACTGGGGAAAGGGCCTGTAGCTCAGCTGGTTAGAGCGTTCCTCTGATAAGGGAGAGGTCGTTGGTTCGAGCCCAACCAGGCCCACCTTCAATCTCTGGGGATGTAGCTCAATCGGGAGAGCGCCGCCTTTGCAAGGCGGAGGTCAGGGGTTCGAATCCCCTCATCTCCACTATGAGTTTGTAACCAAATTTTGAACGAGGTAAATTTGCGCTTAAAATTTTGGTGAAAGATATAGTTGAGCATAATTGACGGGATGCGATTTAGAAACCTGGCAATATGCTGGGTTTTTTTATCCTTATACAACAAACAATGCGCTTTTGATGTTTGATTAGTGAGACGAAATTCGTACCATTAATGAACCATTAAACAGAATGGTTTGAAGAAAAATCGCACATTAATAATTAAATAGCAATGCGAAACATGCATCTAAAAGACACAGTATGAGAATTTCGAATTCTCCGTATCATGTGTGTAAGTTACTTAAGGCGCACGGTGGATGCCTTGGTGTTAAATGCCGATGAAGGACGTGATACACTGCGATAAGCCCCGAGGAGTTGTGTATAAACGCTATATCCGGGGATTTCCGAATGGGGAAACCCAAAAATGAAAATTGATAATTGTTTTTACTGTTGTTTGAACACATAGAACAACAGAGGTAACGGGGTGAACTGAAACATCTTAGTAGCCCTAGGAAAAGAGATTATTCCCTTAGTAGTGGCGAGCGAACGGGGAACAGCCCAAACCGTCATTCTTGTAATGACGGGGTTGTAGGACTTGCAATATAGAAGTTACAAACTTGTCTAGTAGTGGAACTACTTTGGAAAAGTAGGCGAAACAGGGTGACAGCCCCGTACACGAAACTAGATAAACTTCTGCAATGTTCCTGAGTACGGCGGGGCACGCTAACCCTGTCGGAAGCTGGGAAGCCCACTTCCCAAGGCTAAATACGTTTAACAACCGATAGCGAACAAGTACCGTGAGGGAAAGGTGAAAAGACCCCCCGCAAGGGGAGTGAAATAGAACCTGAAACCGTGTGCTTACAACCGGTCGAAGCGCTATGGTCTATTTATAGACAATGCGTGACGGCGTGCCTTTTGGAGAATGAGCCAGCGAGTTAATTTCAGTGGCAAGGTTAAGTCAGAAACAGACGGAGCCGCAGCGAAAGCGAGTCTGAATAGGGCGAAAGAGTCGCTGGGATTAGACACGAAACCAGGTGAGCTACCTATGGACAGGCTGAAGCGAGACTAATCTCTCGTGGAGGGCCGAACCCACTAAAGTTACAAATTTAGGGGATGATCTGTGGGTAGAGGTGATATGCCAAACGAACCTGGAGATAGCTTGTTCTCTCCGAAATAGCTTTAGGGCTAGCGTCGTGTGTTTAGTATAGGGGGTAGAGCACTGGATGAGCTAGGGGGCGCAAGCTTACCAACCTCAACCAAACTCCGAATACCTATACTTGAGAACACGGCAGTCGGACTATGTGAGATGAGTTTCATAGTCGAGAGGGAAACAACCCAGACCGTCAGCTAAGGTCCTTAAATCTATGCTAAGTGGGAAACGTTGTGAGAGTGTTCAGACAGCCAGGAGGTTGGCTTAGAAGCAGCCACCCTTTAAAGAGTGCGTAATAGCTCACTGGTCAAACGCTCTTGCGCGGAAAATTTAACGGGGCTTAAGCATAGTACCGAAGCTACGGACTTCAATATTACTATTGGAGTGGTAGGAGAGCGTTGTGTAGCAGATACAAAAATGACTGAAAGGACATTTGCGGGCTGCACAAGTGAGAATGCTGGCATGAGTAGCGTAAAACATGTGAGAAACATGTTCCCCGTAAACCTAAGGTTTCCGACGGAAGGTTTATCCGCGTCGGGTTAGTCGGGCCTAAGCCGAGGCCGAAAGGCGTAGGCGATGGACATCCGGTTAATATTCCGGAACCGCTAGAGTTGAGTGATGAAGGGACGCAGTTTGGTAGGTCAGCCCACCTAAATGGACATGGTGGGTGCTAAACGTGTAGGGTAGTGATGGACGTAGGAAAATCCGCGTCTTGAACCTGAGGCGTGAATGCGGGCCCTTTGAGCCATAAGTGATTTAGCCAAGCTGCCAAGAAAAGCTTCTAAGCGATGAAACGATAGCGCCCGTACCGCAAACCGACACCGGTAGGTGGGTAGAGAATACCAAGGGGATCGGGAGAACCCTCGTTAAGGAACTAGGCAAAATACATCCGTAACTTCGGGAGAAGGATGGCCTCGGATGGTTAGCAATTCAGCGAAGCTGTTTGAGGTCGCAGAGAAATGGCTCTTCCAACTGTTTAACAAAAACACAGGTCTCTGCTAAGTCGAAAGACGACGTATAGAGGCTGACGCCTGCCCAGTGCTGGAAGGTTAAGGGGAGAGGTTAGCTCTTCGGAGCAAAGCTTTGAACCGAAGCCCCAGTGAACGGCGGCCGTAACTATAACGGTCCTAAGGTAGCGAAATTCCTTGTCGGGTAAGTTCCGACCCGCACGAATGGCGTAATGAGAGGAGCGCTGTCTCAACGAGGGACCCGGCGAAATTGAAGTACGTGTAAAGATGCGCGTTACCCGCAGCTGGACAAAAAGACCCCGTGGAGCTTTACTACAGCTTGGCATTGGGTTAGGGCATAATTTGTGTAGGATAGCTGGGAGGCTACGAAGCTGGGACGCTAGTCTCGGTGGAGCCGCCGTTGAAATACCAGCCTGGTTATGTCTTGGCTCTAACCTGCGACCGTTAACCGGCGTGGGAACAGTGCCTGGTGGGTAGTTTGACTGGGGCGGTCGCCTCCGAAAGAGTAACAGAGGCGCCCAAAGGTTCGCTCAGGCTGCATGGAAACCAGCCGGAGAGTGTAAAGGCACAAGCGAGCTTGACTGCAAGACATACAAGTCGCGCAGGGACGAAAGTCGGGCTTAGTGATCCTACGGTTCCGAGTGGAAGGGCCGTGGCTTACCGGATAAAAGCTACCCCGGGGATAACAGGCTAGTCAGGTCCAAGAGTTCATATCGACGACCTGGCTCGGCACCTCGATGTCGGCTCATCGCATCCTGGGGCTGAATAAGGTCCCAAGGGTTGGGCTGTTCGCCCATTAAAGCGGTACGTGAGCTGGGTTCAGACCGTCGTGAGACAGGTCGGTCTCTATCCGCTGTGGGCGCAAGGAATTTGAGAGGATCTGCTCCTAGTACGAGAGGACCGGAGTGGACGAACCTCTAGTGTGCCAGTTGTCACGCCAGTGGCATCGCTGGGTAGCTATGTTCGGAAAGGATAACCGCTGAAAGCATCTAAGCGGGAAACCTACCTCAAGACGAGATTCCTCACCTTTTTAGGGTAAGACCGCTGGGAGACCACCAGTTTGATAGGCGGCAAGTGTAAGCGTGTATATATAAAGACGTTAAGCTAAGCCGTACTAATGGTCGAGGACTTACGATACGTATGATACGGAGAATTCGGATTTTTGATACTGTTACGCATGTTTGTATTGCTATTTTGTGGGATTTTTTGAATTTGTTTACGAAAAGTCTCTTGGTGATTTGAGCGACGAGGATCCACCCGGTTCCATCCCGAACCCGGCAGTTAAGCTCGTCAGCGCCGATGGTACTTGGGGGGCGACCCCCCGGGAGAGTAGGTCATTGCCAAGGGGCTTTTTTCTTTTTATCGATAAAAGCAGCGGCAAGCTGAGAAGCCAAATGATTGGTTTGATGCGGTCAATGCCAGCGATATTGCTCCTCTAAACGGGTTTGTTAAAGGAATGTACCGGTAGCAATGTGACTATCGTTCAATGTCAGGGGTGATTGGCGATATGCCGGCAAACGATGCCAATGACAACCTTGAAGTTGTGGATATCCATGAGGCTTAATGACTATTTAGCAACCACCGCTCGCTTTTTTAGGTAACCCATCAATATCGCCAAGATCATTCCTGATATAAACAAAACCTTCGATTAATGACTTATCTGTCCAGTAGATACACCCTTTGACGTTGCCAAAAGAGACGGCTTCTACAATTTTAGGCATGATTGCCGGCACGCCAGTTACATCCACATCAAACTTGAGCACACTAGGTCCGAGAGTAGCATCAGGCACAGGCGGTAAAACAGCATAGTTGGTGAAGTAAATGCTTGTCTGTGAAAATCGTGAGCCGTAGGGCAGTTGGCAGTAAACTGTTTACTGCACCATGGCTTACTGCCTTACTTCTCACTATTGCCAAGATCATTCCTGATACGAACAAAACCTTTGGTTCGTGACCCATCTGTCCAATTGTGATGAAGAGCTGCTCACTGTAATCAAAGCGATCATCTTCAAACGTCAACGTTATACCCGCGAAAACCTTTTCTGCATCTACAAAATCCATTCGATGCTTATTCAGGTTGGCTTGATGCTTGGCTTCATCCCAGACAAATGTCATATTTGTAATTATACACATACGTGTGTGTATATCAAGAGGTGGTTGTCATTTTGCAATACTGATATAAAACGGAATTGTTGCCGGGCAACGGCCGTTCCTTCTCCCCAACCAACCCGCTCCTTTGCAACTGAAAGGCAGATTCACCCGGCAAAAAAACGGCCGTCCCAATAGATACGGCTTTAGATAAGCGTTCTTTATATTCATCTAAAAGATGGAATGGGGCTGGTCACAGATGTTGTGACCAGCCCCATCGCGAACAGCTAATTTTCAACTAAAAGGAACTATTACATGCTGGACGCAACAATGCCAATTGAATTTGACATTAGCCAAAGGCTGACCATTTGAATCCCAGGAAAATACATTTATCCGAATCTTTGTCTCAGGTTCTTGATTTTTGACGTCGATAGTAAATGTGAGAAACGCTGGCGACTCAGAATATGGAGTTGCAACAAAGAACACTGGAGGAGCAAGATATTCATATCCTCCACCTGTGCTGGGAGATTCGTATTCAATGCAAACATACTCTTCCAATTTTAATATTCTCTTACCACCACTATCGGTACTGGCTGAACCACAAACGTTCACTACGGAAATTTTAGCGCACGTTTTACCTGCAAAGGTGTGAAACTTCGTCAAATGACCTTTTTTCGATGTATATAGGCTTTTGGCAAAGTCGACTACGACTACTCCGACATCACCTCTGAAATCTTCGAGTAAATCACTAAATTTTGACATTTCATAATCTCCTTTATCAATATTATGTTGACCAACTAACAAACGAGGAAAGTTCCCCAGACCATAGTTTGCCCCACCACTTATCTCAACTTACTCATTCGATAAGATCAGGCATGATTGCCGGCACGCCGGGAACGCCTACATCATACTTGACCACGCCGGGTCCGAGGGTGGCTTCAGGTACAGGCGGCAGGACGGCATAGTTGGTGAAAAAGATGCTTTCCTCGTTGCCTTCGCCGATGCCAAAAACGACGCTGGCCGGATTGTGTAGCCCATCCTCTGCGGTAAGCAAGGTGGTGAAACTGCCGTCAGAGCCGTTGATCTTGACGATTGTCTCCTGGAGTACCAGCAAGACATAGATGTTGCCTTTTGTATCCAAAGCAATTCCGTCCATGGCATCCAGTTCGTCGAACTCGGGGTCGCAGTCATCGACGCCGGCGACGATTTCCGGCTCGCCGGCCGAACCGTCAGCCTGGATGGGAGTGCGGCTGAGAATACCCTTGGCAGTGTTGGCCGCGTAGAGATCGCCTTCCCATACGACGACGCCGTTGGCTCCCACCTGTGCATCTTCCCCGCAACCAGCCACGTATTCATGTTGCAGCCACACCTCCGCCTCGCCGCCGGACGGGATGCGCCAGACCAAACCTGGAATGGAGTCGCCGACATATAGATTGCCGTCGTTATCGAAGGCAAGCCCGTTGGGTACGATCATCGCTTCTGTTCCAGGCAGCCGTTCGCTCTCGCCGTCAGGTGTAATGCGATAAACGCCCTGGGTGGCTTCATCAAATGTTGGATGCGCGTAGTAGAGATTGCCGGAGCCATCAAGAGCCAGGCCTGCTGCGGGCAGACCGCTCTCAAATTGGGCTAATGTCGTGCGCGTACCGTCAGGTGCGATCTTCCATATTTCGCCAAAACCGCCACCTGCGAAGGCGGGTGGGCCCAGGCTGACGAAGATGCTGCCGTCTTTGTCAATGGCGATCCCTTCCGGCAGTTCGAGGTTTTCTGCATTGAATGACGCGACTACTTCGGGGCGTTCGGCCGTTCCTATTTCTACATTTTCAGGCATGAAGGCAGGCATACCTGCCACTCCCACATCAAGCTTCAACACAGCCGGGCCGGGGCTGGCGTCCGGCACAGGCGGCAAAACGGCGTAGTTGGTGAAAAAGAGGCTTGTTTCATCTCCTTCGCCGATGCCGAAAACGACGCTGGCCGGATTGTGCAAGCCGTCCTCGTCGGTGAGCAAGGTGGTGTAACTGCCGTCGGTTGGGTCGATCTTGACCACCTTGTTTTGCAAGACCAGCATGGCATAAACATTGCCCTCTTCATCTAGCGTAATTCCATCCATGCCAAACAACTCTTTAACTTCAGCGTCACAATCACCTTCCCCAGCAACAAGTTCTGGCTCGCCAGCCGAGCCATCATCCAGAATGGGGATGCTCGTAAGAATGCCCTGGCCGGTGTTCGCCACGTAGAGCTTGTCTTCCCACACGGCAACGCCATTGGCGCCAAATGGATCATCTGGCTCACAACCCAGTACCAGATCATGTTGTAGCCACAGTTCAGCTGAGCCACCGGGCGGAATGCGCCAAATACCGAGGATGGAGTCGCCAACGTAGAGATTGCCGTCCTCGTCAAAGGCAAGGCCGTTAGCGACAATGATGGCTTCCGTTCCGGGCAGTAGTTCGCTGTCGCCATCGGGCGTCAGGCGATAAACGCCCGTCGCCTCGTCACCGGAGGGATAAGCGTAGTAGACGTTGCCGGATGCGTCCACGGCTAATCCTGCGGCGGGCAAATCGTTCTCGAATTGAGCCAATGTCGTTGTCGTCCCATCGGGGCTGATCTTCCATATTTCGCCCAAACCGCCGCCCACAAAGCCGGGCGGGCCGAGGCTGACATAGATGTTGCCGTCGTTGTCGATGGCGATCCCTTCGGGGAGTTCGCCGCGTTCAGCGTCGAAAGAGGCCACCAGTTCCGGTTTTTCCGGCGGTTCTGGCGTATTTGTCGGTTCCGGCGTGTTTGTCGGTTTGGGCGTAGGCGGAATAGCAGTTGGTTCTGCGGTAGGAACGGTTGTGTCCGCCACCTCTACTTGTATTGTGGGGGTGGCTTCCTCACCTCTCCCACAGGCAACAAATGCCAAGACAATAAAAAATAGCAACACGATTATCACTTTTGAGTTCAGGTTAAATTTCATCATTTTCCTCCATGTATAAAAGTTATTACTATCGAAAAATTGAAAGCAAAAAGGATTCGATCTATTGAAAAGCCCCTATGACCCTCATCTACTGAAGACCACGGGCAATCCATCAATAAACCCTTGTGTAATCGTCGTCATATGTCCAGAATCTTCAACAATGACCATATTCATTTCCAATCCACTATAGTTTCTAGCTTTTAGCCGGTTAAAAAGTTCTTCAACATTTGTTGTATCTTCAAGATCGCCAACAGATAAAAAGAGTTTTACAGGTAAATCAGAATGATTGCCGGCATATTCTTCTTCATACTCAAAAATCAAATCGTTCTTAGATAATGCCGGCGTGGTGACAATATAGCGGTTGAAACTTTCAGAGCTATTAAACAGGGCATAGAGTGCAAAAGTGCCACTGTGAGATATTCCTGCCAGTGTGCGATCTGTTGGCTCTGTTCGGTAGTTGTCATCAATAAAGGGGATAAACTCTTCTTTAATAAATGTGAGAAAGTTTTCCACTCCTTCTCGATTTTCTACCCCCTCCGTGTCTTTAGGCAATAGGTCATGGTCTCGCCTTTGCGAGTTGTTTATACCAACGATAATCGTCTCAGGAATGATACTATTGGAACTTAGCCAACGAGAATACTCTGTAGCCCATCTAAATGTGATATCTCCATCCAGTAAGTAGACGACTGGATAACTTCTTCTTCCAGAGAAATACCCTTGAGGAAGGGAGACATAAATCTCATAATCACGATCACCCACATCAGATGGCAATGTAAAAGTTTCAGATATAGGCACTATTACTCTGGTGATGCTTGCCATTGATTCAGGCGTTATGTCTGCTTTCCTTGTCACTACAACAGTGACAGGAACTTCAGAAATTACAGTTTGTTTCACGATAATTGTTTCAGGCTTATTTGACGAACAACCAACGCCAAGAGCTGACAAGATGAATAACTGTAAGCATATCGATACCATCCGTTTAATTCGCATAATTCCTCTCAAACATCCCCAATCTTGCTTGTTTTACTGCAAATGTGCCTCAATATCGGTCGCTTGAAACTTTCAAAGTGAAGGGATTGGCAGATTCAAGAAATAGACGTATTGCGACGTAGTTCTGTCTCGATAACGAACATCACCTCCTCCAAAGTAGCAAAGATGTGGTAATGACCAGAGTGAATTGTTTCCAGTCGGAAACGCCACACGGCCGTCCCCGCCACCTCATCCCGCTCTTGCCAACAGGTCACCAGATAGGTTTGGTACTGGGGCATTTCTCTGGCAGAAGGCATTTCGCTCAAAATGATCACCCCTTTTATGCTATAATTTGCCATATTAGCCAGCAAACATGACTTCAATGTGACTTTATCGTGACTTGAGGCGGGACTTTTGATCATGCCATTTCTAGAACTGAAACTTCTTGGCGGGTTAACCCTTCAGCAAGATGGGATACCTCCGACAGAAATAAAATCACAGAAAGGATTGGCGCTGCTTACTTATTTGGCGGTCAGTCAAAAGTCGGCAGCGCGTCCGTATTTAGCTGCTTTATTTTGGCCCGATATGCCGGAAAGTAATGCTCTGATGAATTTACGGAAGGTGTTGCATAGATTGCAACCACTCAAGCCGTACCTGATCATTACCCGTGAGACGGTGGACTTTAACCAGGAGGCAGACTACTGGGTAGATGTGGTTGAATTTGGGAAGGGAATAGCCGATTTCCACGACATCCCCCATTTACAAAAAACTGTCGCCCTTTACCGAGGCGATTTTTTAGATGGCTTCATGTTGCCCGATGCGTCGCTGTTTGAAGGGTGGGTGCTAGCACAACGGGCGCGACTGCGGGAAATGGCTCTGACAGCCTTACAACATTTGGTAGGGCATTTTCAGCAAGAAGGGGAATATAAAACGGCAATCAATTACGCCCGCCAACTGTTGACCATCGAACCCTGGCACGAGAAAATCCACCGCAAATTGATGCGTTTGTTGGCATTTACCGGACAGCGCAGTAAAGCATTGCTGCAATTTGAAACTTGTCGCCGTCTACTGGCTGATGAATTAGGCGTCGCGCCGGCAGCAGCGACGATTCAACTGTATGAGCGGGTTAAAGCGGGGGAGATAGGTAGTACAGTTGATATTGCACCGCCGAATAATTTACCGTCCAACCTATCTCCCTTTCTAGGGCGCGATTCGGAACTGACCCGTTTACAACAACTACTGGCCGCGCCTGATGTCCGTCTTATCACTATTTTGGGGCTAGGGGGAATGGGTAAAACAAGATTGGCTCTACGACTGGCTGCCAACCAACTCAACAGTCGCCAACATCCCCATCCCTTTCAACATGGCATCTATTTCGTCTCGTTAGCTGGTCTGGAAACTGCCGATTTGCTCCCGTCGGCTATTGCCAAAGCCATCAACTTCCGCATAGCTGAGAAGGATGATTTGCAAGAACAGCTATTGAGGTTTTTAGCGAACAAAGCCATCCTGCTACTGTTAGACAATTTTGAGCATCTGTTAGAGGGCGCCAGATTAGTCGATGAGTTTCTTCGAACCGCTCCACAAGTAAAAATAATTGTCACTTCACGGATAAGGCTGAATAGATGGGTCGAACAACTTTTCCCCATCGGCGGCATGACTTATCCGCCAAAGCATAGAAGCACAGACAGCAATCCTGATCTCGAATTGACCGAATACAGTTCTATCCATCTTTTTGTGCAATGCGCCCGGCGAGTGCGCCCCGATTTTGCGCTCACGGGCGATAATCAGTCCTATATCGTTGACATTTGCCGCTTGTTGCAAGGGATGCCGTTAGGTATTGTCCTAGCCGCTTCCTGGTTGGAATCGTTGTCGCCCAGGGCTATCAGCCGTGAGATACAACAGGATTTAAATTTTCTGGCGACCAATGTGGATGATGTACCCCGACGGCAGCGTAGTTTGCGCGCCGCCTTCAATCACTCTTGGCGTTTGATGAGCAAACGGGAACGGGATATCTTTCAACAGATGTCTATCTTTCGCGGCGGCTTTACCCGGTCAGTTGCCCAAGTAGTGACAGGGGCTGAAGCGCGCGATTTGCAAGCTTTAGTGAATAAATCGCTGTTGACGCTCTCGTCAGAAAGTCGTTACGATATCCATGAAATGTTGCGCCAATTTGGATCCGAAAAGTTAAACGGCGATTCGCAGATGGAAAATGCCGTGCGTGACCGGCACAGCGCATATTACTGCAACTTATTAGCCCAACATACGCCCAACTGGCGCAATGCTCGCCAATTGGAGGCTTTAGCCGCAGTCACGATCGAGGCTAACAATGTGCAACGCGCCTGGCGCAGAGCATTACAGCAAGGCAACTGGCAACGTTTGAGCGAGGGGATATACAGTTGGGGACGTTATCATTGGTGGTCATCTCTTAGAGGGGAGGGGGAGACTTTCTGCCGAACAATTATAGAAGAGTGTCTTAGCCGTGGGGCTGATGAACGGGATGACTCGTTAACCTGTTTGCGTTTACACGCTAGGGCGCAGGATTGGTATGGAGAGTTTGCCAGCAGTTATGGCGTCGCTATACAAAGATTACAAAAAAGCCAGGAATTGCAGGAGCAGTTGGCGGCGTTGGGTCAAGATGTTCGACACGAGAGAGTAATGACGCTACTGGCTCTTGCCATTCGCTTCAACAGCCTGGATCGACAGCGAGAAAGAGAGACCTTAGAGGAATGCCTACGTCTTTGCCAAGAGTTGGAAGATCCCTGGAGCCTCGCTGTTTGCTTGGCTCGCCTGGGACATTTGGATTGGGGCACCGGGGATTATATCCAGGCTCGGCAACGATTGGAAGCTAGTCTAGCCATTTTGCATAAAGAGGACGATCGGCTGAAGGAAGTTGCGACGTTACAAAGTCTTGCCTGGGTACAACAACATCTAGGCCATCTGGATGAGGCTGAACGTCTGCGCCGAGAATGTGTTGAAATGGGGCAGCAACTAGGTTCAGCGGGGCATTCATATTATGTAGCCGGATTGGCAACTACCTTGACTTGGCAGGGGAAATTTGCAGAAGCTCAATTGTGGGCGGAAAAGAGTCTTTCAATCTGCAGAGAATATTCCCCTAGCGGCGTTTCCGCTATCGGGTTTGCTAGTTTGGCGCTTGTTCTTCCATTAATGTTATCCGGGCAATATGAGACGGCTCGTTTTGAGCTGACCCAGGCGTTGACGTCTGTTAAGAAGGGCGGCAGCCGTGGAGTTGAAGCCTCAGTCTATTGCTGGCTGGGCAATCTAGCCTTGGTTGAGGCGGCTTATGACCAGGCGCAAACAGCCTTTGAGGAGGGTTTGCGTTTGTACCAGGAGGTTCGAGACAACTATATTTTTTTAGCATTGAGCGGGTTGGGGCTGTGCGCCTGTTTCCAGGAGGATTGGCGTCAGGCTCGCCAAAATTTTACCATCCTCCTGAGTTCTGCATTGAGGCTGAAGGATTTCCTCTATCTTCTCACAGCTTTGCCGGGGATAGCGCTCTATCTGGCGTGTAGGGGCGAGTTAGAACAGGCAGTCGCCGTCTGGACGTGGGCTCAATGCCAGCCTTATGTGGCTAACTCAAAATGGCATGAAGCTATAGTGGGACGGGCAGTGGCAGAGGCAACAACTAATATGCCGTTGGAAGTTGTCGAGGCGGCACAGGAAAACGGCCGTTCCCAAGATATTTGGTTTATGGCAGAAAGATTGTTAGCCCATTTGCGATCAGAGGAAAGCGGGTAATGATGAATTCTCTGACTAAGGGATGACGATTAAATAAGGTGTGGAATTGAATCGTCAGCTTTAAGGAGCGAGACAAGTGGAATTTGTTCACGTCATTAAATTCCCGCTCCTAAGTTATATATAACTGTATTGGTCATGAGCAAGCTAAGCAAAGTTTTAGCCCGCAAAGCCACAATAACGCTAAGCTTTTCTCTTTTCGAGTAGCCGTCCTCAAAAACGGTAAGTTATTGTTGGACGAACCCTTAGTAAGCTAGTACAGCGCGGCTTAAGTATGCCGGCATTTATCGTAACACCGCACTGTCCTTTAATAGTTTGGCGATATGCTTGTTTTATTGCAAACGTAATTCCGCCAAACTGTACTAGCTGGAGCACACGTTTATGGAAGCAATGGAAACGAACAGGGGACAACCGATATTCAAACTCCGTCTATTGGGCGTGCCGGCAATGACTTGGCAAGCACAGCCATTCACCTTGCCCCGCAGGCAAACCCGTGCCCTTCTTTTTCGATTAGCTGTTGATGCTCAATCGGTTTCACGTGAAGAGTTGGTTGATCTGCTATGGTCTGAGAAAGCGCCTACTACAGCGCGTCGCAACCTGACCCGCCTACTTAGTTATTTACGAACTCTACTCCCCCATCCCAATTTGATCTAGATCAGTAAGACGACAATCTCACTTAATCACGACCTAGTGACATCTGACACAATTCAGTTTAACCGGCTATGCCGTAGCGCTGATCCGGCAGACTGGGAAACAGCCGTTGCCCTCTATCGAGGAGCCTTTTTGTTCGGTTTTATCTTGCAAAAAAATGATGAGTTTGATAACTGGTTGAGCCGGGAGCAACAACGGTTCGAGCGGCTTCAGTTGAAAACATTACGGCGGCTGGTAAAAAATTACAACGACCAACCAGCAAAGGCTATCCAGTTTGCCGAAAACTATTTAGCAATCGACGACCTCGCTGAAGATATTCAGCGGCAGTTAATTACTTTATACACTGCAAACGGCAACCGAAGCGCCGCCATGCACCAATTCGAGCAATGCGTCCTTGTATTGGAACGTGAATTGGGTGTGCCGCCGCTGCCGGAGACCCGCGCCGCCTATGAAGCCGCCCGCGACGGCCGTCAACTAACGCCGCTAAAACCACCGGAACCGGAATGGGCCACGCTGCCCGGTTTGGATTTGCCGCTCATTGGTCGGGAGGAAACCTGGAAGAAGCTGGAAAAGGCTTACGGCCGTTTCCGGGGAGGCGGCGTCATTTTCATCTCTGGCGAGCCGGGCGTGGGCAAATCGCGGCTCATGCAGGAATTTGCCACAGCGCAAGATGGCTTTACCCTGACCGGCAACAATGCCGCCGGGAGCCAGACTGCGCCCTACGCGCCGTTGGCCCAGGCGCTGCGCCAGGCGCTGTCGCTGCCCGCCCGTTGGCGGCATTGCCAGCCCATCTGGCTGGCTGAAGCGGCCCGTTTACTGCCGGAACTGGCCGCTCATTTTCCCGATTTGCCAGCAGCCGTGGCCGTCGCCCCGGACGAGGCGCAGGCGCGCCTGTTTGAAGCCTTGACCCAACTGTTTTGCAGCCTGGCCACCGATTCGCCGCTGCTGCTTTGCCTGGATGATGTCCATTGGGCCGATGAAGCCACGCTTGGCTGGCTGCAATACGTGACGAAGCGGTTGCAGGGTAGCCAGATCTGCCTCATCGCCACCTACCGGTCGCAGGAGGCCGCCCCATTGGGCGATTGGCGGCGGGCGCTCGGACGCGCCAACTTGATGGCAGATGTAGTGTTGGATGGGCTAACGACAGCGGCCGTGACCAGGTTATTGGTTCAAACAGGGGCCGAAGTGGCCGAACCGGACCGACTGGCGGTCCGCATCCGGACCGCCACCGGCGGCAACGCCTTTTTTGTCCTGGAGATCGTGCGCGAACTGCTGCAGACGAACCAACTGGCCAACCCGCCTGCCGATCTGCCGCTGCCGGCCACCGTGCGGGAAGCCGTTTTGCGCCGCGCCGGGCGACTATCGCCGCTGGCCCAACAAATTTTAGAGATAACGGCCGTTCTTTCCCCTCTGCTGACCTTTCCCATCATCAACCGGGTCGCCGGACGCGGCGACATGGAAGTGGCGGCGAGCATGGAGGAACTGATCACCCACCAACTGCTGGCGCCCGATGCGGATCAGGTACGCTTCCAACATGACCTGGCGCGGGAAACTGTTTACCAAAACATCAGCGCTTGGCGGCGGCGCCTCCTGCACCGGCGGGCGGGAGAGGCGCTGACCACCTTGCCCGGCCAGGAAACTGCCGGGCTGGCCGGAGCGATTGCTGTTCATTGGGAAACAGCCGGTGAGAGCCAACAGGCTATTGATTTTTACCGGCAGGCGGCCGCCGCGGCGCAATCACTGCACGCCCATCAGGAGGCCGCCAATCATCTACGACGAGCGATCAAATTGGCGACGGAAGGTGGGGGCGAAACGACTCTTCTAGCCCAACTGCACGAAGCTTTGGTCGATAGTCTGACCATCGCCGGGGAATTCCCTGCCGCTGAAGCCGCCTACCGGACAGCGTTGAACCTGACACCAGGTGACGTCCCACTGCTGTTAGCGGAACTGGAGCGCAAACTGGCAGCCACGCTTCCGTCCCAGCGCCGCGAGCAGGAAGCGGAGACGGTTTACCGTGCCGCCCTGGCCCGCCTCGACAAAACACCGCCAACGGCCGTTGCCCACCGGTGGCAGTCTACTCAACTAAATATTTTGTTGGGCCTTTTGGATGCATTATATTTTCAACTCCGGCCGGAGGCGATGGCGGAACTAAATGAGCAAACCCGGGCTTTGTTGGATGCGGTGGGGACAGCTGCACAGAAGTCACGTTTCTATTCTCGATTAGACCAGATGAATTTTCTACAAAATCGCTACCGTGTCCTGCCCGACAATATCGCTCTCGCCGAAACAACGTTGGCCTACGCGCAAGAATCGGGCGATATTCGGCTGATTGCGCGTCAGCAGTTTCATCAGGGCTTTGATTTGTTGTGGCACGGTGATTGGGACGAGGCTGACGCCCCACTGTTGCGAGCTTTGGGCACAGCTCAAGATTTGGGGGATTTCTGGTTACAAGATCAATGCCTGGCCTATTTGACCATTCTATATCGGTTGCGGGATGATACTGTCCAGGTTGAAGCGCAGCTGCCGCGCCTGGTTGAAGTTGCCCATTCGGTGGGCTACCCCAATTACATCGGCGTGGCCCAGGCCAACGCCGCCTGGCTGGCGTACCGCGCCGGGGAGTGGCGGCAGGCGCAGGCCCAGGCTGAAGCGGCCGTGGCCAGTTGGGCCGACGGCACTTACCCATTTCGCTGGCTGGCCTATTGGCTTTTACTGGCGTTGGCGCTGGCACAAAACCGCCTGGCCGATGCCGTTGATTCCGCCCGGGCCATGATAGATGTGAATCAGCAAAAGCTGCCGGATAAGATGGATGATCTGTTAGGGACGGCCGTCTCCGCCTGGGATGCTGATGATGAAGTTGTCACTCGTGATTGTTTGGAAACGGCCGTTGCCCTGGTCACCCAACACGGCTACCTCTAACCTCAACTGGAGAGCGATTCAATCGTTTGCTGCAAGGTAGCGCTGCCACCAAAGGTTTCCGGGAGCGTTTGTAGCCCCTCCATAGATCATTTCCGTTTCGGTCGGCAGCGGAATGTCCTGCCGTTTCGATCTGTTACCGGGCCTACCGGGCGATAGATGTTGACGCCTCTATTGGCGCACGATATACTGAACAATAGGTTTGAAAGAATTGAAGCTCGACGATTTTCATACCCCCAGGAGAACACGTAATGGAACTTGCAGCGATTGTCCAAGATATTCACCGGCTAAACCATGAATTGGAACGTTTAGAACGCAAATATGGGATCATGTCCCATACATTTTACGAATCATATACCACTGGGGAAGAACCAGAGGATGATGCCTGGGTATTGGATTTTGAAAAGTGGGCTGGCTTGTATGAAGTTTGGCGTGATCGGCAACAAGCCTACGAGGAAGCCATGCAGCGTATTCGCAAGGAGCAGCCCTCACTCTCACAAGTCATTCAAATAGCAGTGATGTAAACAATGCTCGGAGAAACTCTTCCAGATTACGAGCTGTTCATTTATGCCCTCCAAGACAATTACCCCATTATTCAAATCTCCACACTGGCGGTCATACGCCAGGCCAGCAATGTCGCCATTGTTGAGGGCAAGCTGTTTTTTCCAAACGATTTTTATCTGCATGTTTTGGAAGTTGTGCGGTTTGATCTGAACCCGCCTCGACTGGCCCGATATGGTTATGAAGTCTGGCGCGGCGGCGAAAAACAATACTGGTACGATTCACAACCTCATCCTAACGATCCCCTATTAGCTTCGACCCATCCCCATCACAAACATGTTCATCCCAATATTAAGCGCAACCGGATCCCTGCGCCGGAGCTTTCATTCACCCGGCCTAATTTGCCGTTTTTGCTTCAGGAAATTGAGGAATTGCTTTAAGCTGGGAATTTTGTATTCAATTGCCTTGCCCAATATGGCTACATCTAAACCTCAAACACTCCAATAAAACACACCAATTGAATAAGCATCCCTGTTTGCGGACATTTTGTGGACATGGGTTTGGTAAGCTCTGGTTATTGGTTAAGTATCTCTTATCTTACACAACACATATAAAGGGAGAATCTCATGTTGCAAACAACAAAAGTGAAACATATCTTATTCATCTTGATGTCTGTCCTTTTTCTGGTCGTAGCTATTCCCGCAGGGGCTACGCCGCCTGAAGATGTCACCATTACGCTCTTGTCACATTACTCATTCCTCGACTTCGGCAACCCAACCGGAACCTGGCATTCTGAGGGGGTGATCGCCAGCGACGGTCAGCTTGAGGACATCTTAAAACATTTTGGCGCTGGCTGGCCGCCTGGCGTGGGCTTCAAAACAGCCCATATAATTGAGGTTATCAGTGATGCTAATGGCACTATCACCATCGGCACTAATGCAAATTTTGAGTGGCCCAATGCCTATGACGAAGATGTCTTCGGCGATTACTGTCCGGCTAATAGTGATGATTATGATGAATTCTTTATTGGCGCTGGCCGTTGGGTGATCCTCTCCGGTACTGGGGCGTACGAAGATCTTCATGGCCAGGGCACAGCCACAGTGCTGGGATGCGTCGATTGGGATGCCCTGACCATGGACACGGCCGGCATTTATGACGGACAGGCACATATTGATCCTTAAGACGAGGTAGTCGTTCTTTGAGTGGTTCAATATCCAAGATTGAACCACTCTCGAAAAGTTCACGGCGATGGAGGAAAAGATGATTTTAATTGTTGGCGGCACAGGATCCTTGGGCAACGCGACGGCACGGCGTTTGTTGGGCAAGAGGAGATCGGTTCGGGTGATGACACGCACACCGGAAAAGGCGACCGATTTACAAAAACTGGGCGCAGAGGTTGTCCAAGGGGACTTGCTTGACAAGGCATCATTGGCACGGGCTTGTCGTGGGGTTGAGAAGGTCTTGGCATCAGCCCATTCGATACTTGGGCGCGGTCGGGAAGCATCCAAATGGAATTGCCCCGAATTAGTGGACACATGATTGTGACACACTGTTCATTTCCTGATATTGCTTTTCATACTCAACCGGGCTGAGATAGCCTAATTGTGAGTGCAACCGTTGCCTATTGTAAAATATTTCGATGTACTCGAACAGGGTTGTTCTCGCCACAGCATGACTCTCAAATACTTTATCGGCACATTCAACTTTTAACGTTGCAAACCAACTCTCAGCTGGTGCATTATCGTAGCAGTTGCCAACCCCACTCATACTCGGTCGAATTTTTGATACCGTTAACGCCTGTTGAAAATCATCACTTGTGTACTGGCTACCTCGGTCTGAATGGTGTATCAATTCCGCAGATGGGCTACGACGGCCTGTCGCCATTACAAGTGCATCAATGACAAGATGACGAGACATATCTTGACGGATTGACCAGCCAACAACCAACCGCGAGAACAAATCGATGATGACAGCAAGATAGAGTGATCCATCGTTTGTTGGCACGTGCGTAATATCCGCGCACCAGACTTCATTCGGTCTTTGAGCTGTAAAGTTCTGTTGCAACCGATTGGGGGCTGGTTGCTTGCTGGGGTCCTGTTTTGTCGTTACTTTACGCCGTTTTGGTCGCTTGCCAACAAGATTATTCTCGCGCATCAGACGAGCCACACGCTTACGACTGCAACGCCATTTGAGACCCAATAGCTTTTTGTAGATACGGGGCGCACCATAACGACCTTTGCTCTCTTGATATGCCTCTTGGAGCGCAACCAACAACTTATCGTCAGCCACCTTCCGCTTGCTTGGGGGGCGTTTACACCAAGCATAATAACCACTGCGTGAAACAGCAAGCACACGGCACATGAGTGCCACAGGATAATCCGTTCGGTGTGCGTCAATGAATTGAAATTTCATCGCTTTGGACGCGTGAAGATGGCCACGGCTTTTTTTAGGATTTCGTTTTCGAGCTGTGATTCACGTAACTCACGCTTCAAACGGGTCACCTCTGCATCACGCTCTTTTTGTTTGCCTTTGCCAGGGAAGGCTTGGTCAGGGTCTTGACCAAACTCCTTCCGCCAACGATTCAAACTGCTCCGACTAATGCCCAGATCCTTGATAAATGCGCTAATCGGTTTGTCAGTTTGGTACGATAGCTTAACGGCTTCTATCTTAAATTCTCGTGTAAATTGCTTTGCCATAATTACCTCACTTAGATGACACTGTATCTTATCTCAGTGTCTATTAAAGTGGGGCAATTCCAGGTGTCGCTGTTTGGCAAAGGTCAGAACCCGCGCAATTTTGTGGCCGCCGATGACGTGGCTCAATTTGCGGTGATGGCTCTGGAAAATGGGGAACTGAACGATCGTGTCATCGATATCGGTGGTCCGGAAGAGCTGACCAATATGGAAGTGGTGCGCGTGTATGAGAGGCTAACCGACCGCTCGGTCAAGGTCAGCCATGTGCCGTTAGGCGCGTTGAAAGTGATGTATCAGTTGTTACGGTCGTTTCATCCCGGCCTCAGCCAAATCATGCAGTCAAGTATTTGCGCCGATACCACAGACTGCACCTTTGATCCGGCGCCGATGCTGGACGCCTATCCCGTCAAGCTGACCAACTTGGAAGATTGGGCGGCGGGGCGAGTGGGCCAAAGTGAGATCGCAGCCACGTTAGCCCAGGCCTGAGTTGCCGATAATGGGGTATTGGCTGGGATTGCGGATTTATTTGTGTAGGGAAGCTAAATTTAAGTGGCTTCATTTATCAGTTTGGATAGTAATGTCTGGGCAAAGGAGAATTTTGAAATGGTACTTTATGTGCTCAAATGGAATGTTCATCCCGATAAAGGGGAAGCATATGGCGCGTTTGCTCAAGGTGCGATAGCGCGCACGTTGGCCGCCCCAGGCGTCGTCGAATTTCGCGGTTACCGGCCGGCTAGCGGTGGCTCCCAAGTGGTTGTCACTTATGAGTTCGCGGACATGGCTGCCTGGGCTGACTGGTACGGTCATGAAGATGTGCAAGAGGTAATCGCCGAACTGAGAACATTGGCCACTGGTGTGACATTGGAACTTTGGGGACCATCCCCAATTGTGCCTGAACCTATTCGCCCCGGCGGTTGATCGCATCTACTTATCAAAACAAACTAGATAGAGGATAAACTTATGAAACTCAGCAATCTGTTTATATTCAACGCTGTTGTCGCGCTGGCGTTTGGCATTGGTTTTGTACTGTTTCCGGCAACTGTCTACAACGTGTTTGGTGTGGAAATAAGCCCATCGGCAATTTTTGCGGGGCAACTTTTTGGCGTTGAGCTGGTCGCTGTTGGTTTATTGTGCTGGTTTGTCAGAAACGTCAGGGATACGGTCATTATACCGAAAATCATTCTGGCACTGCTGATTGCCGATGTGTTGGGTTTGATCGTGACGTTAATGGGAAGCTTGTCTAGCGTGATGAACACATTAGGTTGGTTAACGGTCATGATCTACTTGATACTGGTCGTAGGCTACGCCTATTTTTGGCTACGCCGAAATGCCCAAGCAACAATCTGAGCCACCATATAAATCGTTTCTTGTGCGCCTGTGGTGGGAAGATGAAGAGGAGGAGCCTGAGGGAGGCTGGCGGGGCGAAGTTGAAGCGATTCAGACCGGTCAGAAACGAGAGTTTGGCAATGTGGAAGAGATGGTGAGATTTTTGCAGATGCAGATGGTAGCGGGCGCTTCTGATATTTTTGATAAAGAATGATCTGAAAGTTTTACTGACCTGCATCTTTCCCGAGGTGTGGGGTTACTTAACACCGTCTGCACACGCCTGTCTAATGCCGGCAATTTATCCAATCTTTCTCTCACAAAGGCACAAAGGCACAAAGACGCAAAGATATTTTCTGTGGGCTTAACCTCTTAGCATCTTTGCGTGATTTTTTATGAGGCGGGGAGCGCCGGCATTGTCTTGGCTCTATGGCTGTTATTTGATTATGGTGTGGCTCGTAAAAGTTTGGCCTGGCAAATCGCCGCTCAGGCAACGCCTTAAGCCTCTCTAATTTGCTCTGACCAGCCCTCCGCCCCAATTAGCGGCACAAACCGAACAGATGTTAAGTTCCGCGTTTCGAAACGCTGGCAACTGATTTTAGTGATGCGCGTCAACGTTTGGTCTCCAGAAGCGACGCCGATGGGGATGATCAACCTGCCATTTATGGCTAACTGCTCTTTCAGGGCAGAGGGAATGATGGGGCTGGCTGCCGATACTAAAATCGCGTCGTATGGCGCATGTTCCGCCCAACCAAGCGAACCGTCTGCGTGGCGGATGTGGATGTTGTCATAACCAAGTCTGTCGAAACGTTTCTGAGCATACGCCGCCAACGATTGGTGTCGTTCAACGGCATAAACGGTTCTGGCTACCATAGATACAATAGCCGCAGCGTAACCTGAACCGGCTCCGATCTCCAATACGCGATGGTTGGATTTGATTTGCCCAGCTTGGATCATGTAGGCAACGATAAATGGTTGGGAGATCGTTTGTCCGTCGGGCAAGGGGAGGGGGGAGTCGTCATAGGCTTGGTTTTGTCGCTTTGCCGGCACAAATAGATGGCGTGGCACAGATAAAAAAGCGTGAATGATTGCTTTGTCGATGATACCCCGGCTAGCCAGCTGATGGGAAACCATCTCTTCTCGCAACTTTCGCCAATTTTGAGGGGCAGACATGATAAAACCTGATAGGCTGACCGATAATGCCGGCAAGCCTACCAGGTTTATGTCGATCCCACAAATTATCTTATTCGATCCAGTTAGATTTCCTGAAAGAGAACGACGTTAGAGCTTGTCCATCCGTTTCGTCAAATTTGGCGTACAGATAGAGTAAGTGGGCGATGGTAATGCCGGCTAATATCAGGATAACGCTGACCACTAACCGATTTTCGGAAGCAGACGATACCTCAACTGTAGAGAGGGTAATAGCTGTAGGAGGGGCATTAAAGCCAAAATCTAGCGTCTGGTCAACTGGAGCCGGGACAGTTAAATCGGAAGAAAGCCGGATATCTGTCGTTGCCCTTAGATGCATCGTTGACGCTTTGCCATGGAAGGAGACAGAAGAGCTAGCTTCTTCCAACAAATTGATGGTTGTATTAGGAATGCCGCTATCGCCGCTATCTTTTAACCCGTCTTCATCAGTATCATGCCATACCAAATCGCCAATTGAGCCAGGCGGCACGCAAGCCGCGCCTCCGCCCGTAATTGAGCCCACCTCAACATTTTGCCCCGCTTTGACGGCAACGCTGACGGCTTTTGTATGCCCAATGGATACATTGTCTAAAGTGATGGCGAAGATATGTGTCCAATAGCCGCTTTCATCATCATCGTCATCGCCACCATCAATAGCCTCAAATTTGATGCTGGAAACGCCAGTCGTAGGGTCCAATCCCGTCTCGACTGTGTAATTTGCGACAGCGCAATCATAGACCCCACTGCACGAGGCGTGATCCGTGATGGTAGTGTATGTTTCTACTGGGGCAACGATTTCGCCACAGGTTTCAATTTCAAGCGCCCAGTGACTCAAGTCGTGATTTTGGTCGTCGGCAAATTTGCTGTTTGATTGTGTAAAATCATCGTTGTCACCAGTTTCGCCAGAGACGGCGTAATACCATGTGGATGCGCCATCTGGGTTGGATTCTGCTCCCAGGAAATCTACCTGATATCCGGCTAACAGGACATTGGCGAAGACGATTTTTGCCGTTGCTAGAAGCAAAACGAGGATAAAAAGCCCAAATAGGCTCTTTATCATATATCGACGATAGAGAAGGTTAGTTTGATGCTGCATTGTAATATCCCTTTTCTTTGTTACATTGGTAAACTGTGTTTCTTGCTATTTAGAAGACCTGCTTTTCACAGTTACAGCGTAAATTTATTTATAGTAAATGTCTATGCTTTTTTAGATGGATTTCGTGCAGGAATGTGTGAGAGGCGCTTTACATGTTATTTGTGAAAGTTGGCGCAAAGTTTGCTAAAATTAAGCAATGCCCGATCCGATTATTCAAATTAAACAAGTCGTTAAAAGTTTTCCAGTTGGAGATTCGGAAATAACGATCTTAAAAGGGATCGATTTGACGATCAATCAGGGGGAATTTATCTGCATCGTTGGTCCGTCTGGCAATGGCAAATCGACTTTATTGAATATGATGACGGGCATCGACCATCCTAGCCAAGGGGAGGTAATTGTGACGAGCAAAGCGATTCACGCCATGAGCGAGAATGAGTTGGCGGTGTGGCGAGGTGAATATGTGGGGATTATCTTTCAATTTTTCCAAATGTTGCCGGCATTATCCCTGTTGCAAAATGTAGCGCTGCCCATGGATTTTTTGAAAAAACTTTCCCCAAAAGAGAGACGCGAACGGGCGTTGACGCTATTGGAGATGGTGGGATTAGCCGATCAGGCATATAAATTGCCCAGCCAAGTCAGCGGCGGGCAGCAGCAACGAGCGGCGATAGCCCGCGCCCTGGCGAATGACCCGCCTCTACTCATCGCTGACGAGCCAACCGGCAATTTAGATTCGAAGACATCGGACGAGGTGTTTGCTTTGTTTGAACAGTTGGTTGCTCAAGGCAAAACGATGGCGTTGGTGACGCATAGCCGGTCGCTAGCTGCCCGCATTCCGCGCATTGTGGAGATTCGCAACGGGGTGATCTTTACCGATAAGAGGCAAGGGACGGATGGGGATCAGGGAGATTGATTGATGAGCGTAATTTGGCACAAGGTAGCCTACGATTTTTGGGAGCGCAAAGGGCGTACCTTGTTGGCTATCTTGAGCATCGCTTCGGGCGTTTTTGCTATTGGGACTATTTTCGGGATGATGGATCAGCTGCTTTCTAGCCTAGACGCCGCCCACAACGACGTGCAACCGGCACACATCAATCTGATTTTGCGACAGCCAGTAGATTGGGAGATCATTCGCAGCGTAGAAGATATTGAGGGAGTTGCCGGCATTGAACCGGTCAATGGGCGATCCATTCGCTATAAAAGCGCCGCGGAATCTCCCTGGTCGGCTGGTTCGATGGTGATGCGCTACGATTATGCCAACCAATCTTTTGACCGCCTCATTCTCAAAGAGGGGCGGTGGCCCCAAGACGACGAATTGGCGGTAGAGCGACTCAGCAGCGACTATTTTGGCGTCGAGATTGGGGATGAGGTGATTTTGGAGCTAGATGGTACCGACCGCGCCTTCCCGATTGTGGGCAAAGTGCGCCATCCATTGGTGGCGCCGCCAGATTTTGGCGGCGAAGCTTACTTTTTTATGGATGATGCCGGCATGGAACGGATGGGCATTCCAAAAGGGCGCTTCGTGCAACTGCTGGCGCAAGTGTCCCCATATTCGGAAGATTACGCCAAAGATCGGGTGACCGTTATCAAAGATAAATTAGCCCGGCAAGGAGTCGGAGTGGGTATTGTCATCTATCAAAAACCAGATGAACATTGGGGCAGAAACCAATTGGCTGGTTTAAATTATGTTTTGCAAATCTTGGCGGTGGTTTCCCTGTTTGCCAGCGTGGTGATCGTCGTCAACACGATGACCGCCATTATCACCCAACAGACCGACCAAATTGGGGTGATAAAGGCGATTGGCGGCGCTTCGAACGTGATCCTTAAAATTTATTTGGCGGGAGCGGTACTGTTTGGCGTTTTAGCCCTGGGCATCGCTTTGCCGCTGGGGATGTGGGCGGCGTTTGCCGGCACGCAAACGATGCTAAATTTCTTCAATGTCGATTATGATCAATTCACTTTTTCGACGCGGGCGGTATGGCTGCAAATTTTAGCGGCGACTATCGCCCCCTTGGCGGCGGCGATGCTGCCAGTGTGGTCTGGAGCAAAGATGTCGGTACGAGAGGCGATAGCCACATATGGCATTGGGGCAGATTTTGGCGGCGGTTGGATTGACCGATTAGTCGAAAAGGTGGGGGGACGATTTTTGTCTGCGCCATACGCCATCGCCTTGGGCAATATGTTTCGGCGCAAAGGGCGGTTGACGCTGACGCAGGCGGTGTTGGCGGTTGCCGGCATGATGTTTATTATGACCGCAACTTTGTCCGACTCGCTCAATAAGACGTTGGAGAATGAGCTGGCGCGACGTAGGTACGACATTCGCCTCTTCTTGAATCGAACCCAACGTTCTGACCAGGTGATTAAATTGATCGAATCGACCCCCGGAGTGGCACAGGTAGAGAGCTGGTTAACGATTCAGGCGACGGTGGCGCAACAGGGAAAACAGGTGGAAGATACGGCTGGATTGGGAGCGGAACTGTATGGTATCCCTGCCGCCAGCCAAATGTATCAACCTAATATCACCAGCGGCAGGTGGCTGCGCCCAGATGATGCCGGCAAGGTGGTCGTCATCAGCAAAGAGAGCGCCGACTTCAACGATGTTCAGGTGGGGGAGATCATCACCATTGATCTGGGCGAGTTAGGCGATGATGAATGGCTAGTGATTGGCACATATCGAACGGTGGCGGCGGAGCCATTTACCACCGACCCGATCTATGCCCCCCACAGCGCTGTATCTGCCGTCACTGGCAAAGTGAACCGGACTACCCAAATCGTGGTCAGAGCGTCTGATCCCGCTGAAGAGGCAACCAACGAGTTGATGGCAAGCCTCAAATCAATTTTAAACCGACGTAATATCGAAACCAATCCCTTTTTTAGCCGTACCAAAGGGCGAGATAGAGAGGTGGCAGCCAATCAGTTTTCAATTTTGAACGCCATGTTGTTGGGGTTGTCGGGCGTGATGGGGGTGGTGGGCGGAATTGGTTTGATGGGGTCGTTGTCTATTAGCGTAGTGGAACGGACGCGGGAGATAGGCGTATTGCGGGCGATTGGGGCGCGCTCTTCTACCATTGTGCTGATGTTTGTGATGGAGGGAGCGTTGCAAGCGTTGTTAAGCTGGTTGGTGGCTGTGCCGCTGGCTTGGTTGGTTTCTCGTCCGGTGACGGCGCTGTTTGGCGAAACGGTGGCGCAGCAGCCGCTCGATTTTGTGTTTGCTTATTGGGCAGTGGCATTGTGGCTGGTTGGGGCATTGTTAATTGGGATATTGGCGGCGTGTTTGCCGGCATTGTCCGCCACCAAAGTCAGCGTGCAAGAAAGTTTGGCTTACGCATAGCACGTTTTTGTCACAATTTTGGCGGACCTTTTCGAATGCGATCTAATGATATTTGCAAACCTTTCATCGTTTGAGGAGCCTGCCAGCGATTTTCCACCCACCATGTCCCGCCTGCCTCCGCCCATTTTTTGGCGATGGCGGTTGCTTCGCCAGGGTCATCTGTAGGCGTTTCCCCTTCGATAATTAAATCATACTCCCCATGCTTATCTAAAAAGGCGCGCATATCGCGGGCGTGGCTGGGGGTGAGTTCTATATGTTGGCGGTTGGCGTCAAGAAGCGCCGGCAAAAAGCCATTACAACGCAGAACCCGATTCATAGATTTTTCAAATCTCCATGCCCCTACCATCCACACCTTGATGTGTGGTTTCTGGACGGCTGGCTCGGGAAAAGAAAAGATGGCTTCGTCGGTGATTTGGTAATGTTTGCCTGAGTAGCTAAAAGCGCTATCCCCCGTCCATAAACCAAAGAGGATGTCGAGCGATTCATCAACTAGTTCCGCTCGCGTTTTGCGGTCTACAACTTCGCCAAATTTGTGAAAACCGCTGTCCGGCGCGCCCAATCCCACAGACAAAATGAGTCGTCCTCCCGAAAGACGATCAAGGGTAAGGGCTTGCATCGCCACCCGCCATGGACGCATACGTGACAAAGGGGAAATGAGGGCGCCGAGTTTGATGCGTTTGGTACGCATGGCGGCGGCAGTGAGCATAACCCAGGCATCGTAGCCATAAACAGGCTCCCATACGAAGAAGCCGTCCCAACCAGCTTGTTCGGCTTCTAAGGCATATTGGGCGGCGATGCCGGCATCGCCGTAGGGAAGGACGAATCCAAATTGCATGAGATTTTCCGCCTGCTTACGCAGACGAGAATATACGCCAAGGCTTTTTTAGGGAATGGACAATTATTTCAGCAACGCTATCTTGCTCGATTTTGTGGATTTTCAACGCCATGACGAATGCCGGCAATCGCTTTTTGCAACGTTTCTTGTGAACGAGTAAACGCCAGACGAGCGTACCCCGTTCCATATTCCCCAAAAGTGGTGGCTGGAATCATCGAAATGCCGGCATCCAGCAAATGGTCTAGCCAACCCACGATATCTTCTCCCGCTGCCTGGCGGGCGTCGATCATGGCGTAAAATGTGCCGTCGGGCGGGTCGCATTTCAATCCGGGAATGCCGGCGATTCCTTCAACCACCAAATCTCGCCTGGCTTTGAATTCCGTCCGCAATTGAGGCGCCCATTCGGCGATGCGCTGCAAAGCGACAATGCCGGCATCTTGGATAAAAACGGGCAGACAAGAGTGGTTGTTGCTGAGGGCTGACGCCACTGAATTGACCAATGAGTCGGGAAAGACGCCATACCCCATTCGCCAGCCGGTCATGGCGAAGGTTTTTGAAAAACCATCCATCAAGATGACCCTTTCTGCCATGCCAGACAGGGTATAGATAGAGGGCGGCGGGGTATCAGTATAGTAGAGTTCGCTGTAAATCTCGTCAGAAATAACCCACAGTTGATGTTCTAGCGCCAATTCAGCGATCCCTTCCAAGAGCGACATAGGAAAGATGGCGCCAGTGGGGTTGCCTGGCGAGTTGAGGATGATCGCTTTGGTTCGAGGGGTGATCAACGACCGCAATTCTTCTAAATCGGGCAAAAAGCGGTTGGCGGGGCGCAGCGGCATTGCAATTGGAACGCCGCCGGCAAATCGGGTGACGATCTCATATTGGGGAAAACCAGGGTCGGGGTAGATGATTTCGTCGCCTGGCTCTGTCAACGACAACAAAGTGAAGAAGATGGCGCTTTTGACGCCATGGGTGATCAAAATGTTGTCTGGCGAGATGTCGCAATCGCGGCTGGCGCTGAGGTAATCGGCGATGGTTTGCCGGAAAGGGAGAATGCCGGCAGATGGACCATATCGCGCCCGCCCATTTCGCATACTTTTTGCCGCTTCATCCACGACAAAGGCGGGGGGAAGCAGGTCTGGTTCGCCAATTTCAAGGTGGATGATCTCTTTGCCCTGCGCTTCAAGCTCGCGGGCGCGCGCCAAAGCCCACATGGCGCCGCCTTGGCTGGTCAGCTCGTCGAGACGGCTGGCTGGCTTTTTGGGAGAGGAGAACATAATGCCCCCTCTATTTTGCCGGCAAGGTCAATACAAAATCTAACCCCCGCTGCACCCAATTCGCCAAATCATCATCCTCGACAAACCCCTCTGGCGCGACAGAGATAAATCCTTTCATGGGGCGGTTGGTGAAATCCATCACCCGAGCGTGGGGCAATGAAACCGCTTCGGCGTGATTTTCTTTGCCCACCCGCACCATCAACTCATCTTGGATGATGCCGACGCACATATTGCCGCGTACCATGTAGGCGATGCCGCCGAACATCTTTTTTTCTACCACGTCATCCCGAGCCGCTAAACAATCCCGCAATCTTTCCGCCAATCCTTCATCGTATGCCATTTTGTATCCTTTGAAAGTTGGGTCTTCAGGAATTTAAGGATTTGTAGGGGCTGGTCTTGCGCCAGCCCAGTCAGGGGCAACCACAAGGGTTGCCCCTGACTACATAGTCAAAACCCCACGAAATCCCAAAGAGCCTGAAAATTCTAACCAAATTTGCAATAGCGGGAAGTGTAGCCTAATTTAATGAGAAATCAATATCGGCAATGGCGGTTTCGGCGCCAAATCAGGGCGAGTTAGGAATAGTTGTTTTCTGCCATGTTACCGGACTATAGCCGCCATCTACCCGTCACAAAAAACCATCTAATCCGCCAAAGAAGAGGACGGAGCGGGCATCGATCCTTCAAAATGATGTTTCGTTCAGTCCGGTAGGCGGCAAAGCGGTCCGTTAACTCAACAAATGAGCAGCGGTTGATCTTTTCCATCATGCGCAGAAAACGTCGGCGGCGAAACCATCGGCAAGGGGGCATCACCGCTTACCCGGTAAAAAATGTAGCTATACACCGGCTTTTTGTATGTGTCGTACAATTCGACAAATGCCTGGCTCTCTCCAGCCTGGGCTTGCCGGATGATTATCGATTCAGATCGCAATATTGCCTTGATGACGCCTGTCTAACGGAGTTACAATTGTTTGGGATACGGGCAAATGGAAAAGAGGTTATCTGGGTTCTGTCGGACGCTGCGTTTACAGAGGGGAGTGAGAGTTCAGCTAAACAGCTTTTTGACGGGGGCTGGTTGCGCCAATAGCTGTGCCAATGGTTGGACAGAAGGCATCTGTTCGATATGCCAAATCATCTCTTCTAACGCTTCGCCGCGTCCTGCCGGCAAATATCGACCTGTCAGATCGCGGAATTTCGCTAGCAGCTCCTCGTCGCTGGGCGGGGCGGTCAAATCCCACCGGGCGCGCGTTTCGCCCGAATCGTAGCTGGCGCCATCTTTGGTGTCGATAATCACCCGCGACAACCGGTCCGCTGGAAAGCGGGCGTTGAAGGCGTCGTCGTCGACCAGTTCTACCAACTGTGCCAGCCGCAGCACATCGGGATGGCGCAGGGCGTCGCCGCTCAACTCTTCCAACCCCAGCCGCCCATGCACCAGCGCCCCCGCCAGCGGAAAGGGGAGGCTATATTGGGCTTCGTCTGACTTTTTGGGAGCCCGCATCGCCAGCCGATACGCCTCGTGGAAGGCGTGCACTTTGATTTTGACGATATCTTGATGGGGGATGTGATGTTGGCGCTGCAAATTTCGGGCGGCAGCGATGGCGGGCTGCGCCCAATAGCAAACGGCGTATGGTTTGAAATATTGGAGCATGAGCGACCACCGTTCCCCTAAATCTGCCCAGTAGGGGGCGGCTGCTGCTGATTCAACGGTCAGGGCAGGAGCGCCGGTAAAGCCGTCTGCCGCCAGCAATCCAGCGGAGATGCCGGCAAAGCCGCCAAACGCCCCGTCTTTGACCATCGTCGGATAATCGATGTTGCGCATCATCTGCGAACGGGGGGCATGGTATTCGGCGATGCCCAGGGCGTGGCGCGTTTTTTCGCGGTTTAAGCCCAACCGGCGCGCCACAATGGCGGCGCAGCCGAGGGCGTTCCATGAACCGGAAGCGTGGTAGTCGGGGCAGGTGGCGTGTTGGGCTGTGCCGCTTCGTATAGCCATGTCATACGCCATAGCGACGATGGTCAGCAGCTCCCTGCCGGAGATCGTTCCGGCGGCGTCTAGCCCAGCCGTGGCGAAGGCGGCGGGAATTTGGCTAACGCCGGCATGTCCCTTGACCGGTCGGCAGCTATCGTGCATATCCAACGAATCGATCGACATGCCATGCGCCATCACCACCCCAGCCATCGAGATTTCGCGCCCATCGAACCACAAATAGCCGCCAGAACCGCCAGCGACGATGGCGGCATGGTTGTAAATCAGCTGCGACAGCTCCGTTTGCCGCCCGCCCGCCGCCACCCCGATCGTATCCAGCAAACATCGTTTGGCTTGATGTTGTACGTCGGCGGGCATCTCGTTCCAGCTTACGTCGTGAATAAAGTCGATGGGGTTGATCATGAATTCTCCAGAATGATGGTTTTGGTAGGTGGGGGAATTATAGTGGATGATGGGCGATGGGTGAAGGACGATAGACCATGGACGATATCCCCGTAGGGGCGGGTCAATTGGGGGAATGGGGTATCAGAAAGCAAAATATGACAACCCAATTGGCTCGCCCAAAAAACAACATGATGCCAATAGGGCGAGCCAACCTATGGCAACACAAGATGAAACGGCATGAAAACATTGGTTGACCCGCCCCTACGAATCCCCCATTTGTTCTGACAACGCCTGCCACGCCGCCAACCCATCCCCGGGCAAGCCCAAACCCCCCGCCAACCCCGCCAACGCCTGCAACACATTGGCAATACCCCGCGGCTGCGCCAACCGGTACACCTCCACCCACGCCTCTATCGCCTCTTTTTCTTTCTCATTTTCCCAATGAATATGCCCCATATTAAACAAAGTGGCGCACAACCCCGCCACATCGCCGATATCCTGCCTGATTTTCAGAGAACGCTGATAGTAGCCCAGCGCCGTCGGGTAATCCCCTTGTGCGTGATAGATTTGCGAGATATTGTTCAGCGTCGCCCCTTCGCCCGCCACATTGCCGATATCCTGACTGATTTTCAGAGCTTGCTGGTAGTAGCCCAGCGCCGTCGGGTAATCCCCTTGGGCGTGATAGATTTGCCCGATATTGTTCAGCGTCGTCCCTTCGCCCGCCACATCGCCGATATCCTGACTGATTTTCAGAGAACGCTCCAGGTAGCCCAGCGCCGTCGGGTAATCCCCTTGGGCGTAAGCAGTTCCCGCCATATTGTTCAGCGTCGTCCCTTCGCCCGCCACATCGCCGATATCCTGACTGATTTTCAGAGAACGCTGATAGTAGCCCAGCGCCGTCGGGTAATCCCCTTGTGCGTGATAGATTTGCCCGATATTGTTCAGCGTCGTCCCTTCGCCCGCCACATCGCCGATATCCTGACTGATTTTCAGAGAACGCTCCAGGTAGCCCAGCGCCGTCGGGTAATCCCCTTGGGCGCGATAGATTCCCGCCATATTGTTCAGTAAAGCGCTTTCATCTTTTCGTAAATTATGGCTTTTTGCAATTTGCAATCCCCGCTCTGCCCAAGCCATATGCTCCCCTTGCAAACCACGCCGCTCCAGGTAAATGCGTACCCCCCAATACAGGTCTAAAGTAGCAGGCGCATCGGCGGCGCGTTCCCATGCCCAATTTAGTTGGGGGTAGGCAATGGCAATCCGCCGCCAATCCTCCCGGTCTTGGTTTGCCACCCCCACATAGTAGGCGCGGTGGCGTTCCTGGTCGGCGCCTGTCATTTTCATTTGCGCCCACTCCCCCACAACTTGGTGGGTGGCAAGCCGCTTCTCGCTTTTCGTCAGCAAGTTGCGGTCTATCAACAAGCTCAATATCTTACCATCTGCGCCTGTCACTGCCTCCGCCGCTTTTCTGCTAAATGTGGCTGGTTTGGGGGCAAATGCCCCCAACGCATGAAAGGTTGTCTGGGCTTGGGTGGGCAAACTGCTCACACTTAGCTCTATCGTCTCTGCCAGGCTTATCTTTCCACTTCGGCTACTCCCTAATCGTTTCTTGGCTAATGCCAGCCGTTTGGTCGGATCTGCCAGCTCTGCCATCCCCTCCCTGCTCAACTCTGGAAAATGTCGGTATTCTGGTTGTGCCAAGTAGCCGCCTAGCAGGTCACATGCTAATGGCAAGTTGCCTGCCCCTTTGATTAACGCTTTGACTGCGGAGGGGTCTACGGCGCACACTTCGGGGGCTAATGCCTGCAACAGATCATAGGCGGGTTTATCCTCTAAGGTTGGCACATTGGTTAAGCCGCTTATGCCGGCAAAGGCACGGGCGATGCTTTTATCTCGGGTGGTGAGCAGGTGGGTGCAGTTGGGTCCGCCACAACGCATCAACTCGGCTGTTTTCTTGTCCCACACATCATCAATTAGGAGTAGTAATTTTCGTTGCCCAATGAGGTTGCGTACCCTAGTGTGGCGGGCTTCGTCGCCCTCTAATCTGCTCACATCACCGCCTAACGCTTCTGCCCATTGGGCTAACAGCAGGGTTGGCTCCCCTTCTTTGCCGACGCCAGCCCACAGGATGCCGTCGGTGAAATGCCCCAATAGTTGTTTGTGGTGGCATACGGCGACCGCCATAGTTGTTTTGCCTACGCCGGGCAATCCTTCGGCAGAAAAAGCCAGGGCATTCCCGCTAATTAGTTGCCCCACGACTTTGTTCATCAGCTCTTCTCGTCCGAGAAAGTGGTTGGGCATGGCGGGGACGTTGACCCACAGCGGCGGTCGTTCGGTTGGGGTGATGTAATTTTTGATGATGTCTCTGCCGGCAACATCTTTTTCGATGACGGTATTCCCACTGCTGTTGAACTCGACTCCGCCTTGTTGGGTACTCATGTTGTAAAACTCCGACTGCCTTCCTGATCGCTTGAACGGACGGTGAAAAGGTATCAAAAATCGCCAGAAGAGGCAAGCGTCAGTCAGGACGCGGCGTAGTAACAATTAATGGCTAATTGTTAACGATTTGCCGTTCGCCATTCTGCGCCCCTTTTGGTTACAATGGCATGGTGAAAACAAAATCTATCCTGACAGCGATTGTACTCTTCTCGATTTTATGCGGCTGCAACAGCCCAGAAGAATCTGAAACGCCATTGCCCACCCTGGCAAACGCCAGTTCAGTCGATGGGGATGGCGCCCCGCCCACATTGCCCCCCATCGGGGCGGTCCCGACTGTAACCGCGCCAGCGACAGCCACCCCTACCCCGCTGCCGATTACGCCCACCCCTTTCCCGACCTACGTCGGCGTTCCCACCCCCGACCCGCCCCATCCCGTCATCACCAAAACAGGCGACAACACCGTCATTCACGTCGTCGCCCCTGGCGAAACATTGTCGCTCATCGCCGAACAGTATGACGCCGATTTAGAAGCGATGCTCAAACTAAACGAGATGGAAGAAGACGCCTTGCTTTATGTGGGGCAGCAACTTTTAGCCCCCTTTCAGATCGACTTAACCAGCTCAAATTTCAAAATCATGCCTAACAGCGAACTAATTTATGGACCTCGCCAAGCGGATTTTAAGATTTTGGATACCCTGATTTTATACAACAGCGGTTTGTTGCGATACGGGGAGCAGGTGGAGGGGCAGACGTTGAGCGGGGCGGAGATTTTTCAGTTGATCGCCGACCGCTTTTTAATCAATCCCCGCTTGCTGCTGGCGGTGGCGGAATATCAAGCCGGGTTGGTCACCGCCCCAACTACGCCCGATGACCCCTATCTGTTGGGTTACGATACCCAGCATTTGACTGGCTTATATTGGCAGTTGGCTCGCATCTCGAATTTGCTCAACGCCGGCTACTATGGCTGGCTGCGGGAGGATTATCGGACTATTGAGCTAGATGACGAGACGTTGGCGTCGATTTCGCCCCAGATAAATGCCGGCACGGTGGCGGCGCAAACCCTCTTCGCCAATGTGGTGGGGGCAGATCAAGCCAGTTGGGAGCATGATCTCAGCCCCGACGGCTTTTTCGCCGCGTACCAGCGGCTGTTTGGCAACCCGTTCGCTTACACTGTCGAGCCGCTGCTGCCCGAAACGCTGACGCAGCCCCCATTGCAACTGCCGTGGGAGGCGGGCGAATCCTGGTATTTTACCGGCGGACCGCATGGCGGCTTTGGCTGGGGATCGCCCTGGGCAGCCCTCGATTTTGTGCCGGCAGGGGAACAGTTAGGGTGTTCTGAATCAGCCGAGTGGACGACAGCTATGGCAGACGGCGTAGTCGTCCGCTCTGGCTTTGGCGGCGTGGTAATCGATTTAGATGGGGATGGCTATGCCGGCACGGGTTGGACGCTTCATTATTTGCATATCGCTAACGATGGGCGGGTGACGGCAGGCGCCAGAGTGAAAGCGGGCGACCGCATCGGACATCCCTCCTGCGAAGGGGGCTTTTCCAACGGAACCCATATCCACATCGCCCGGGCATATAATGGGCATTGGTTAGACGCCGGCAGCGAAACGCCGTTTAATTTAAGCGGTTGGCAAGCCCAGGGCTTAATCTATGAATATGACGGGATGTTAATCAAAGGGGAAGATGTGCGCGAGGCGTGCGAATGCCGTGAAGAGTTTAACGCGGTTTTGGCGGAACAGGAAGAGTAAACGCGCATTGATGAAGGGCGGAATGGGTAATAATTAACTGTTAACCATTCATCAATTGTAACTATACAGATGAACACAGAGTTCACGGAGGAAACGCAAAGAACACAGAGAAGAAACAGCGGATATGGAAAAATTTTGAGACAAAAGTAAAAAATTCAAGAAAATAATTAGCCAATAAGCGATAAAAATCGCCCGAAAAGGGAACTCTGAAAAAATCCCTGTGTACTCTGTACCTCTGTGTTCTCTGTGTCAAAAAAATTCAGGTTTTTTGTGACCTGTATAGTTACCATCAATTAACCATTAGACAGAGGCAACAACAACGCCTGATCCAAAACATCTTGCACATTGTCGATCAAAACAAAGTTTAAATCTTGGCGCAGCTTTTCCGGGATGTCCAGCAGATCATATTCGTTTTTGCGGGGCAAAAAGAAGGTGTCGATGCCGGCACGGCGGCAAGCCAACGCTTTTTCTCGGATGCCGCCAACTGGCAAGGCGCGTCCGCGCAGAGTAATTTCGCCCGTCATGCCAAAATCGCGCCGGATAGGGCGATTGGTAAATGCGGAGATTAAGGCTACAGCCAACGGAATGCCGGCAGAAGGACCATCTTTGGGCACCGCCCCTTCGGGAATATGCAAATGGATGTCGCTCTTATCGAAATTTTCTGTCGGAATGCTCCAATATAGCGCTTGGCTGCGGGTATAGCTAAGCGCCGCCTGGGCGCTTTCTTGCATTACCTCGCCCAGCTTGCCGGTCAAAGTCATTTTGCCTTTGCCCGGCATCAAATTGACCTCGATTGACATAATATCTCCGCCAGCCGCCGTCCACGCCACGCCGGTCGCTACGCCGACCTCATCTTCTTCGCGCATCAATTGCCGGCTGAATTTAGGAGGACCAAGCAGCTCTACCAACTGTTTGGGCGTGATGCGGCGGGCGTATTTGCTTCGTTCTGCGATAAGACGAGCGGTTTTGCGGCAAATGGTGGCGATTTGCCGTTCCATATCCCGCACGCCCGCTTCGTAAGTGTATTCTCGCGCCAAAACAGATAGACTGCGAGTGTCAAAGCGCAATCCCGCTTTGCGTAAGCCATGTTGCACGAGTTGGCGGGGGATGAGGAATTGCCGGCATATCTCCAGCTTTTCTTCTTCCAGATACCCTGAAAATTCGATCACCTCCATCCGGTCGCGCAGAGGCGGCGGAATGGGATTCAACGTATTGGCGGTGGTGATAAACATCGCCTTCGATAGATCGAAATCCAACTCAAGATAATGGTCGGCAAAGCTGTTGTTTTGCTCTGGATCAAGCACTTCTAGCAGCGCCGCAGTGGGATCGCCCCGAAAATCCTGCCCGATTTTGTCCACTTCATCTAACATAAACAGCGGGTTGTTAAAGCCCGCTTTCCGCATCGCCTGAATTATCCGCCCGGGCAAAGCTCCGATGTAGGTGCGGCGATGTCCGCGAATCTCCGCTTCGTCGCGCACGCCGCCCAGGCTGATGCGGATAAACTCTCGCCCCAACGCTTTGGCGATAGAACGACCCATGGAGGTTTTGCCGGTGCCAGGCGGACCTACAAAACATAAAATAGGCGTTTTCATTTTATCGCCAGCCAACTGTTTGACGGCGATATATTCCAACACGCGCTCCTTGACCTTGGCTAAACCGTAATGGTCGGCATCCAATACTTCGGATGCGTGCAGTAGATCTAAATTGTCTTCGCTGCTTTCCAACCAGGGCAACTCTAAAATACAGTCGAGGTAGGTACGAATGATGCCTACTTCAGGCGACATGGGAGGCATGGCGCGCAGCCGAGCCACCTCTTTATCGACGCGGGCTTTGGCGGCTGCCGGCAGCTTTTTTTGGTCGATTATCTCCAACAAGCCAGACAATTCCTGAGAAAAGATGTCGTTTTCGCCCAATTCTCCTTGAATAACCCGCATTTGCTCCCGTAAAAAATGCTCCCGTTGAGAGCGGTCGACTTCCCGTTGTACTTTGGCGTGTATTTCATTTTCCAATACCAAAACGTCTAACTCTTGCGCCAGAAAAACGCTTACTTTTTCTAGGCGGCGAACGGGGTCGAACGTTTCCAGCAAATCTTGGCGGGTGAACAATGGCAAATTGAGGGCAGAGGCGACGAAATCCGCCAGCCAGCCGGGCTGATCTAAGTTGGCGGCAAAGGAGTAAAGTTCTGCCGGCAAATTCCGGTTTAATGTCACCGCTTTTTCAAACTGTTCCAGCACCGCCCGAATGGTGGCTTGGCTGGCAGGCAACTGTGCCGCATCCTCTTGAATGATGCGGGCGCGGACCCGAACGTATGGATCCCATTGCACAAATTCGACGATCTCTACCCGGCGTTTGCCTTGCGCCAACACGCTGGTGCTGTTGTCCGGCAGCCGTAATGTGCGTCCAATAACCGCTTCGGCGCCAATGCTGAAAATTTCATCCGCTGATGGATTTGGCAAATCGGCGTCTACCTGAGCGGCTAGGATCAAGGATTCGCCGTTTTCTTCTGCCGCTTTGATCGCCTCTAGCGACCGTTCTCGCCCGATAAAGAGGGGCATCACCATCAATGGAAACAAGACAAGGTCGCGTAACGGGAAAAATGGACATTCGATAAAACCATCCTCGTCAACAAGCTCATCTTTGTCGAACAAGGCGTTCATATCTTCTAACATTTCGGGGATTTGAGGAAGATCAAAATTATCCATAAAAGTTTGGTTTTGCTTCAAAAGGGAAGCAGGGAACTACATATAAAAGGGGACAACAGAAGAAAATCTATGGGTTAATGCCCGCTGAATCATTTTTTGTTCATCGTAGATTGTAGATTTTCCCACTGTTTGAGCAAATCGCCAACCACAAAAAGGCTGCCGGTAACGCAAATCAGGTCGCCTGGAGAGGCTTGAGCCAACAACGATCGAATGCCGGCATCTATCGACTCAGCTATTTCGACGCTATATCCAAAGCCAGCGGCGATCGTTTGTAGCTGTTGTGGTTTCATCGCTCTGGGGTGTTGGGCTTGTACTGCCGTAACGCCCACTGCCATGGGCAGCAATGCGTCCAAAATGCCCTGAACATCCTTGCCGACGGTGATGCCCAGCAAGATCCATAACTGATTATATTCAAAAAATTGGGGCAATGCCGCCGCCAATTTTCGAGCTGAATCTCCGTTGTGCGCGCCATCCAGCAAAATTCCGGGGAGATCCTCATCTGGCGGCTGCAGCAGTTGCAAACGCCCCAGCCATTTCGTTTCCGCTACCCCTTTCTTGATGGCGTCAATCGTCAACGAAGAAAAATGAGGGAACAGTTGTTGCAAAGCAGCCACCGCCACCGCCGCATTTTCTTGTTGATGCGCCCCCAGCAGCCCGACGTCCAACTCAACGCCATCCAAAGCCGAACCTGGCGCGGCGTAATCGTGGAGTTGGATGCGTGACTTTAATTTTGGGGTGGGCAGGGGGGTGTAATCGAAATCGCGCCCAATAGCGGTTATTGGCGCCATCTTCGCTTGCGCCTGCCGGTAAATCTCTTCCCAGGCGGCTGGCAGCTGAGCGGCGCAAATGAGGGGCGTTTTTTCTTTGATTATGCCCGCTTTTTCAGCGGCGATTTCGGCTATAGTTTCGCCCAACAACATCGTATGTTCTAAGCTGATGGGGGTGATGATGGTTACTGCCGGCGAGATAGCGTTGGTGGCGTCTAATCGTCCGCCTAAACCGACTTCTATCACGGCGATGTCGACTTGGCGTTGGGCGTAATGCCAAAGCGCCAAAGCGGTGATGATTTCAAACCAGGTGATGCCGGCAACAGCTTCGATATGCGGGTGGGCGGCAGTCACCAGAGCGGCAAACTGTTCTGGCGAGATTGTGCCGTCTGGGTCGTCATGAGTCAAAACGCGGATTCTTTCTCGCAGGTCGATCAAATGGGGCGATATGTACAATCCTACCGAAAGCCCAGCCGCCTGTAAACAATGGGCGCACATAGCGGAAACAGACCCTTTCCCTTTGCTGCCGGCAACATGGATCGCCTTGAATTTTTGGTGCGGGTTGCCTAACAACGCCAGCAAATCAGCGACACGATAAGGGTTGACGTTTTCTGCCTGGTAAACTTCAGGGTTTTTGCGTTCGTAATTGATTTTATCGTCGAGATAGTTTATTGCTTGTTTGTAGTTCATAAGGTTTGACATTTTTTTGACATAAGCTACACTCAGAGCGTTGTTTTAGCAAGAGATTGAATGAGATTTCCGCTTTTTTGTAGTGATGCTAATTTTGCATAATGTTTTGTCTAACGCCACCTGGATGTATTTTTTAGGCGTGGGCGTTTGGGGCGGATATCGAGCTTTTCAGGGGCAAGGAGTAGATGGCGGCTATTTTGGCGCCATCGCCATTGGCGAATTTCTCTTTTTGGCGCAGGGGATTTTAGGGGGATTGTTATATTTCGCCGGTGGGCGCACGCAAGATAATGGGCTGCACATTTTATATGGGCTATTTAATTTGATTCTGCTGCCTTTTGTGTATGGGTACACTAGAGGCGACGATAGCAACCGCGCCCAATGGATTTATATGTTTTCATCTTTGTTTTTGTTCGGAACCGCTCTGCGTTCCATTCAAACGGGGGTTTGATGGAATTCTCATGGGCGCAACCGATCTTGTTTTGATGTGTTTCTTATGTTGAGCAATCCGCTCGATTTTATTTTTAGCCTATCCAGGAGGTAGATGATGATACAAAGAATTTTGGGTGTGTTGATGTTGAACGCTGCTACGTATGAGGAGATCGAGCATGATCAATCGGCAACGACTGAAGCGGCGATTGTGGTAGCTATTGTGGCTCTTATTTCAGGCGTTGTAGGTGGCGCAATTTCGTCTGCGATGGGTAGCGGTTCCTTTTTTACTACGTTGATTTTTAATGTGGTGATGGCGTTTGTAAGCTGGATTATCTGGTCATTTGTGACCTATTTTGTCGGAACGTCCTTGTTCGGCGGAAAGGCTGACTTGGGAGAAATGTTGCGCGTTCTAGGCTATGCTCAGGCGCCAGGTATTTTGGGTTTTATTCCAGTCATTGGCGCATGCATTGGCGGGGTCTGGACGCTGGCGACAGCTTTTGTCGCAATTCGGCAGGGATTGGATGTAGACAACATGAAGGCATTGATGACAGCCATCGTCGCTTTTGTAGCAATGATGATCGTCTCTGCCGTATTGAGTTCCGTTTTGGGTATTGGCGCCCTAGGGGCAGGCGCGTTGAGCGGGGCTTTAGGAAGCTGATATTTAATTTTGCAAATTAAAGCCAAGAGCGTCCATCAAAATTTTGATGGACGCTTTTCTTTTTCGAGCCGCTTAAGCTCCTAACTGTGATTTTAGCCCCATGATGTGGGCTTCGACCTCTTCGATCCCGCTTCGTTGGCGGCTGATTTTATCCGTTTCCGCCCGGACAAATCGGTCAAATGGGGCGATGGTATCTTGGATTCGTTGGGCGCTGCGCCGCATCTCGCGGTCAAATTGTTCGGTTAGGCTGGAAACCAATTTTTGGCGCAATTCGGCTAACTTTTCTTCCAATTCTCGTTTGGCGCGTCGCTTGCGTGCCGGCAATATCAATAACCCCATCGCCGCTCCCACAATGCCGATCAATACTCCGGTCACATCCAAAAAGGCGGCAGTTGTGCCCAGGGCGATTGCCGTGCCTAACCCAACAGCTCCCAAACCGACGCCGGTTTGCACCACCGCCGAACGAGCCGCTTCCGCCAATTGGTCGGCTTCAAACCGCTTGTCGTAGGAGGCAATGGCGCGTTGGGTAGAGACGCCGATCGAATCGACCAATCGCTGCCGATCATACGCCAGGGTGCCTTCTTTAGCGCTCCCTTCGCCCACAATGCGGGTGTGGTGATCATCCGCTCGCTTGGCGAGATGTTCAGCTACGGCAGACCATTGGCGCAAATCTTGTTCCACCATCCAATCGACTAGCTCGCCAACCCGTTTTTCAATCAATTCGGGCGTGTCTGCCACTACTTGCTCTTCAAATTCAGCTTTGATGCGATCTTTTCGCAGCAAATCAGGCATGCGCGACACTCGAATGTTGTCGTTGAAAAACCGGTTGCCCCGTTTTTCCATCTCATACAACAAATTGTTGATTTCGCCCAGCCGCCCTTCGAAGTTGCGGCGCATATCATCGTTGTAATAGGTCATTTGCCCGCGAATATCGGTCAGCAAATGGGCATCTTCTTTGAGGGCGGTTTGGTCGCTGTCGATGCGAGCCATCTGTTTGTTGACCAACTTTTGCCCGACGCCGAGCGGGTTGAGCAGCTTAAGCTGGAATCTGCCGGCATCGTCCAGGGTAGAGTGGATATAATTTTCCATCGGCTCAAAACCAGAATCGTTCCATAGTTCGGGGTCGCCCGATTTGGCGCGTTGGGCTTGTTTAGCGGAGACAGCGAAGAGCGCCGGCGCTGTGCCCAGCAAATCCCGCGCCCCATGCGTCACAAATTCTTGCACTTTGCGGATATCCTCTTCACTGTTCAAAATATCCTTTTTATTGATCACCATCACGATCTTTTTGCCCCAATCTCGAATTTGGGTCAAAAAGTTACGCTCGCTTTCGGTAAAAGGGCGGTCGGCAGAGGTGATAAACAGCACCAAATCGCTGCGCGGGATAAATTCGTTGGTCAACGCTTCATGCTCGCGGACTATGGCATTGGTGCCGGGGGTATCGACGATGTTGATCTGCTTCAGAAATTCGATGGGGGCGGTCTGTTCCCACACGCCCCGTTCGATCGGTTTTTGCTCGGCGATCGCGCCATATTTGAGCAGATAAATTTGGCTGGTGGTGGGGGTTACCCCTTCCGCCAGCAGCGGCGATCCGACCAGGGCGTTGATAAAGGAGGATTTGCCGGAGTTAAATTCGCCGGCAATCACCAGCAAAAAGAGTTCGTCCAATTGGCGGATAGAGTCGGCCAGAGCGGCGCGTTCATCGGGGTCGGCGTTGGCTTCCGCCAACAGGTCGCGCAACTGTCCCAACACGTCGCGGGCGCGTTTGATCAGCTTTTCCTGCTCGTCATTGAGCAGGTTGGGGATTTGCCCGGTGGGGGCGGTGGAATCGGTCATGATGGTCATAATTTTGCCAGCGGAATTGAGATAATTGTCTGAAAAATATAGCTGAAGTGTACCAATAAGGGGTTGAGGTTGTGGTTAAGATGCAGGGGAATTGTATAGCGCCAGGGAGAATGCCGGCAATTTTTGTGATGCTGGTTGAACTTTTAAGGGGAAATATCAAGAGACAAGGTGTAGGTCATGGGCAAAAAGGAAAATTCCCCGACTCGAATTACATAAAATCCCGTCTTTTGGAGCTGCCAACTAGCTTGTTCTGGAACGCCCGCTGAGCCGATATCTATGGATCCTGTTTTGACGCCGGTTGGATTGTATAGTTCGACAAAGGGATCGCTGGTAGCGTTTGGAGAAACGGTAATCGTAATTGTATCTGACGCCACAGCTGAAAAATGCCAAAAATGATCGACTGCCGCAGGAAGCGAGCTGCTTATTACAGCCCCATTTGTTATCGTCTGGTTAAACACAAACGGATAGTGATCGTTTCCCTGTAGTAAAAGGGAGATTCCACCCCCCATTTTTTGGGCTTCATATGCCCAAATTTCGTAGGAACCAGCCTTTGATAGGGGAAAGCGGCGCAGAATCTCGGCTTGGTTAGGCGGGGCGATATTTTGAGTTAGCAAAATATCGTTCTCTTCATTGAGGATCGATATCGTCATGTCCATTCCTAACTCAGCGGATACGTTTACGGTTAAAGCATCGGTGATCGCCACGTTGTATTGCCAGCGCCCCAACCCGCCATTAGAAATGGAATCCATGACCAAATCTTGCCCTTTTATCGTCCCGTTGTTTTTGTCCCAGAAATGATGAACTGCCTGAATTGGCACACCGGCTTCAATAACCACAACTCCTTCGAAATCTGGCGGCAGCGGCAAATCTGCCAGCTTATAGGCTCTGGTCGTATTTGACGGTAAAGGTTCCGTAAATGAATAAGCAGGCGGATTTTGAGGCGGGTTTTCTGTATGAAAATGATGGGTATATTGATTAGCTGAATTGCCGGCATTGCTGATTTGATAAATTGATGTCTGGGTAATCGTTTTTTTGACGTTCAGGGTATAAGCATGAAACAGAGGCGTTGCTGTTGCCGTCGGTTGGGAAGCATTGTCATATTGCCGGGCGATAACGGGGAGGTAATCATATTGGGGGGTGGAGGTTGCGAAATTTTTTTGCGGAGTCGCTCTTGTCGGTTGATTTAGCGCCAGAAATGAGAGGGTGAACATGAATAGGAAAATAATGCCGGCAACTATTTTATTACGTTGGCGGTTTGACATATCTTTAAACGCCCCATTTCGTCATATTTTTTTGCATGATAGAGAACGATAGACCATGGACAGTTTAATTATCGCGTGACAAGCCCGTCGTCTGTCATAACCATCAACCTCGCTTCCAAGCCGGCAAATCCCCCTTTTTGCCAGCCTCTTTCAACGCCGATGCTCCCCGCAGTTCCACCAATTGGTCACGCAAACCCGCCGCCTTCTCAAACTCCAACGCTTGCGCCGCCTGTTTCATCTGCTTCTCGATTTCCTTAATTAGATGATGCAACTCATCCTTAGGCATATCTTCTGGAACGACATATGCCGCCTGTTCCTCCGCCAAAGCCATCTCCCTCTCCGCCACATACTCCGCCCGAATCTCCCCTGCCAAGTCATACACTTCCTTAACAATGCTTTGTGGCGTAATGCCATGTGCTGTGTTGTACTCAATTTGCTTCTCTCGCCGTTCATTCGTCACTCGGATGGCGTTACCCATCGCGTCTGTCACCTTGTCTCCATACATCAACACCATCCCTTCAATGTGCCTTGCCGCCCGCCCAATCGTCTGCACCAACGCCGTTTCTGACCGCAAAAAGCCCTGTTTATCCGCATCTAAAATCGCCACCAGCGACACCTCTGGCAAATCCAGCCCTTCGCGTAGCAAGTTGATGCCCACCACGACGTCAAACACCCCTATCCGCAAATCCCGCAATATCTCTGTCCGCTCCAATGTATTAACTTCTGAATGGAGATAATGCACTTTTACCCCCATCTCCAGCAAATAGTCGGCTAAATCTTCCGCCATCCGCTTGGTCAGCGTCGTCACCAATACCCTCTGCCCTACGTCCGTCCGTTTGCGAATCTCGCCCAGTAAATCGTCAATTTGCCCTTTCGTCTCTCGTACTTCCACTTTCGGATCTAAGACGCCGGTAGGGCGTATGACTTGGTGAACAATCGTGGAAGATGTCTGTTTTTCATAATCGGCGGGGGTGGCGCTGGTAAAAATGACTTGATTGATCCGCTCTAAAAACTCATCAAAGTTAAGGGGGCGATTGTCTAGGGCGCTGGGCAAGCGAAAGCCATAATCTACCAATGTTTCCTTGCGGCTACGGTCGCCCCGCCACATGCCCCGCACTTGAGGAATGGTCATATGGCTTTCATCTACCACCAGCAAATAGTCGCGGGGAAAATAGTCGAGCAATGTCCAGGGCGGGTCGCCGGCATTTCGTTGGTCTAGGTGGCGGCTATAATTTTCAATGCCGGCAGTGTGTCCCACCTCCCGCAACATCTCCAAATCATACAACGTCCGTTGTTCGATCCGTTGCGCTTCCAAAAAGCGATCTTCCCCCTTAAAATAGCCGATTCGCTCCGTCAATTCCGTCTCGATGTCGTTAATCGCCTGCGCCAACTTCTCCGCATCGGTGATAAATTGTTTGGCTGGAAAGATTTCCACGCTGAAATGTTCCGTCAAAATCTCCCCCGTCAGCGGTTCAATTTCTACAATTCGTTCCACCTCATCCCCCCAAAACTCGACAGAATAAGCGGTTTCGGCATAAGCGGGAAAAATCTGCAACGTGTCGCCCCGCACCCGAAAATGCCCCCGGCTCAAATCGAAATCGGAGCGATCATATTGCAATGTGACCAAATGCCTCAAAACATTGTTGCGGTTATAGTTGTGCCCCCGTTCCAGCTTAACCGTCACCTTGCCCCACGCTTCGGGGTTGCCGATGCCGTAAATGCAAGAGACGGAAGCGACTACAATCACATCCCGCCGACTCAGCACATTGGTGGCGGTTTGCAACCTTAGACGGTCGATCTCTTCGTTGATGTCCGTCTCCTTTTCGATGTACAAATCGTGGCGGGGGACATACGCTTCGGGTTGATAATAGTCGTAATAGCTGACAAAGTAGCTGACGGCATTTTTGGGAAAAAACTCTTTGAACTCGGCATATAGTTGGGCGGCGAGCGTTTTGTTGTGCGCCAGAACGAGGGTAGGGCGTTGGGTGCGTTCAATGACGTTGCCAATGGTGAAGGTTTTGCCGGTGCCGGTAGCGCCAAGCAGGGTCAGAAAGCTTTCGTTGTTTTCGACTGCTGCAACTAAGTTGTCAATGGCGGCGGGCTGGTCGCCCGTGGGCTGATAATCGGATATGATTTCGAATGGGATCATGGTTGAATACTCTAGCCTTCTACCCTAATCTCCCAGAGGTTAGAGAGAGGATACGCATTTTCAAAGTCCCATATTCTCCCCTGAATAGGATGTAACTGCAACTTTTGGTTGACAGTATGAAAAATATGTTCTATATTTGCTCATCTTTCGTGAGCGATTGGCAAAAACATATAGTTCTCCCAAAGTTGGATTAATAGAAGAGATGGAAATAGGGTTAATTAAACAGATCGATATCGATGAAGAGATGCGTCAATCGTATCTCAGCTATGCGATGAGCGTCATCGTATCGCGAGCGCTGCCAGATGCGCGCGATGGGTTAAAACCAGTGCAGCGACGCATTTTGTACGCCATGTATGATATGGGGCTCTTTCCGGAACGCCCTCACCGCAAATCAGCCAGGGTGGTGGGCGAAGTGCTGGGCAAATACCACCCTCACAGCGATACAGCGGTGTATGACGCCATGGTGCGCATGGCGCAAGATTTTTCTTTGCGCTATATGTTGGTGGATGGGCAAGGGAATTTCGGCTCAATCGATGGGGATGCCGCCGCCGCTATGCGTTACACTGAAGCCAAGACGACCCTTATGGGGTTTGAGCTATTGACCGACATTGATAGAGATACGGTTGATTTTTCTGACAACTTTGACGGATCATTGCAAGAGCCACAGGTTTTGCCGGCAATTTTGCCCAATTTGCTGGTCAACGGTTCTGCCGGCATCGCCGTTGGCATTGCCACCTCAATTCCGCCGCACAATTTAGGCGAAGTGATCGACGCTCTGAGTTACATGCTCGACAAATGGGACAAAATCGACGCCATCTCCCTGGAACAACTGACCAAATATATCAAAGGTCCCGACTTTCCCACGGGCGGCATCCTCTTCCGCTATCGTGAGCAGAAAAAAGGGAAGCAATTTGAAAAAACAGACGCCCTTTCCGCCTCTTACGCTACCGGACGGGGACGGATCACCGTGAGGGCAAAAGCGCATGTGGAGCAGATGGGGCGCAACAAATCCCGAATTGTGATCACTGAGTTGCCCTATCAGACCAACAAAACCAATCTCCTCAGCCGCATCGCCGATTTGCACCGCGATGGCAAAATTGAGGGATTGACCGATTTGCGAGACGAATCCGACCGAAATGGGTTGCGGATTATTATCGAAACGACCCGCAATGTCGAACCAGAGGAAGTGTTAGCCGATCTGTTCAAAAAGACGCCACTGCAAGCCACATTCAGCATTATTTTGGTGGCGTTGGTCAACGACGAACCGCGGGTGTTGACGCTAAAACAGGCGTTACGAATCTATTTGGAGCATCGGTTGGAGATCGTGCGCCGCCGCAGCGAATATGATTTAAACAAAGCAAAAGAGCGCGCCCATATTTTGGAAGGGTTGCTGGTCGCTCTTAACAATTTGGATGAGGTGGTGGATGTGATTCGCCGCTCTCGCAATGCGGAAACGGCTAGAGCAAATCTACGCAAAAAGTTTAAATTGAGCCCAGCCCAGGCGACGGCGATTTTGGATATGCCATTGCGCCGTTTGGCTGCTCTGGAACGACGTAAGATTCAGGAGGAACACAAAGAAACGCTGCGGAAAATCAGCCATTTGGAGAAGCTACTTGCAACCCCCAAGATGATGCGCAACGCTGTTAAGGAGGAGCTGCAAGAGATCAAGGCGAAATATGGGGATGCGCGACGCACCCAAATTGTCGATTCAGAAGATAGCGGTTTGATGACCGCCACCGATTTGCTGCCAGATGAGAAGGTGTGGGCTGTTTTGGGGCAAGATGGCACTCTGGCGCGTACCGCATCGCGGCAAATGGTGTCGATTCCGCGCAAGCCTGCGGAATTGCCGGCAGCGTTACTGGAAGCAAATACCCAAGATGTGCTGTATCTATTTAACGCCAATGGAGAGGCGGTCAGTCTGCCGATTTATCAGTTGCCGCAAGCCCGCGAGATGGGGGTAGGCTCCCATTGGGCGGATATGACCCAATTTACCAGACGGCAGCATGTGGTGGCGGCGGTGGTTAAACCGGTAGATGCCGTCGGCTTTTTGACGATGGGTACGCTGGCTGGCGGCGTTAAGCGCATTCGGCTGGAAGATTTGCCGGGAATCACCAGTTCTCCCTTTACTGTGATAAATGTTGCTGAGGATGACGCGCTGGGATGGGCGGAGATCAGCCAGGGAGATGGGCAGATTATCCTGGCGACGGCTGCCGGCAATTTAATTCGTTTTGATGAATCGAAGGTGCGTCCCATGGGATTGCCGGCAGGCGGAGTGATGGGCATTAAATTGAATGGGGATACGGATGGGGTGGTGGCAATGCGCGTTACAGACGGGCGGGATGGATTATATGTGTGGAGCATTACAGATGATGGGTTGGCAAAAGCGACCATGTTAAGCGAATATCCGATACAAGGACGGTACGGGCAAGGAGTGCGCAATGTCAAATTGCCGGCAAGCTCGACTGAAGTGGTTACCGTATTGCTGGGCGAAGCTGAGACTGAAGTGGCGCTCTTGACAGCGACTGGCAATGTGAAGAAAATGTTGATTGGCGATGGCAAAATCGGGTCGCGGGCAATTAAGCCGGCAGCGGCGCTAAATATCGGTCAGCGAAATCGGGTGATAGGGGCGATTCGGTCGTATCAGCGAAATGCGCCGCAAGAACCAGCCGAGCAGACGCCACAGCAATTGGCGTTGATTAATGGCAATGCCGGCAAGAGCAAAGGCAAAAAATAGCGGGCGGCAGGGGGCGTTAGAAGTTTCTCGCCGAACAAATCAGTTGAGACGGATACATTTGGAGACACAAGAATGAACTATAGAGATCAATGGGCGACTGACGAAGCGGGCAAACAATTCGTTTTTACAGTAGAGATGCAACGCGCTTTGGCGGAGGCGGGCTTGCCGGTTGAGCCAGAACAAATCGCCAAAATAAAAAGCCAACCCGAATCCTCGCGTCGCAATGAGGGGTTTGATCTAAGACCCACTGAATCGGCAGTAGAGTTGTCAACAGAGGAAGTAGATGAGGAGTTATCAGAGATTTTGGAAATTCAAATCGATCCTGTTTCTGGTAAATATTTGGGCAAAATCAAATGGTACAACGATTCGCGGGGGTATGGTTTTGTTCTACGCGGCGGCGGTGAGGAGCTATTTTTCCACAAGTCGTCCACCTTAATGGATAGCAGCGAATTGGTGGAAGGGAAATGGGTGCTGTATGATGTGGAAGAAGCGGAACGCGGCGTGGAAGCGACTGATGTTGAGCTATTTACCGGGCATGGGAGTTAAACAAGCGCATAAGGAGGATTGCCGGCAGTTGGCGGCGAAACTCGATTCGAACCACGGGCAAATCAGTTGTTGAAAGCGAAGCTTCATATTTGGTTGCTGGTTGGCGTGATAGCATTGACGTTGATCCCGTTGGGGTTGTCTGCCAGCCAAAACAATATTAACCCGGACCGGGTAAAAGCGGGCGCTACTGCCACAGCGCCACACAATCGATATTTCGCATTTATCGCCAAAGACGCCTCTTTTCCCATCCCTACCCCCACGATAACGCCTACCCCATTTCCCACCACTTTGCCGCCGCCCATACCGCTTACTGGCGCGCCGCCGCTCGATTTCGACGCCATAGAAAGCGGGTTGAACAGCCAGGGGCAAGCGTTGGCGTTTAACAAAATCGGATTTCACACTGGACCTGCCGGCAACAATACGGGGTTAATCGAATATATGACAGAATTAGACGCTGCTGGAGCGCCTTTTGTGTTAAAAAGCGTGGACGATGCCGGCATGTTGTTTGCCGGGCAACAGCTAAAAAAAGCTAGCGGCGTGCCCCATATCCTCATTTGGAGGCGCACTGGCGTAGCGTATGATTTGCCCAATTACAATGTGCCTCCCGCTCAGGCTGCCGCCGACCATTGGACTTTTCATAAAGACGCCTTTCCGCCTGAGCTTGATCCTAGTCAAGTGTGGATTGAAACGGTTAATGAGGTGGATAAAAATCAATCAGAGTGGTTGGCAGAGTTTGCTCTGGAAACAGCACAGTTAGCCATCGCCGATGGCTTTAATTGGGCGGCGTTTGGCTGGTCTTCCGGAGAGCCCGAGCCGGAGCATTGGGAAGGGGAAAAGATGTTGGCGTTTCTCCAATTTGCTGGGGAGCATCCAGATCGAATTGCGATCGCTTTACATGAATATAGTTATGATGTCCAAAATGCCGGCAATGGGTATCCATATTTGTTGGGACGTTTTCAGGCGTTATTCGATATTTGCGATAAAAATGGCATCCCTCGCCCGTCTGTGTTGATCACTGAATGGGGATGGGAGGCGTTTGATGTGCCTCTGCCAGATGACGCCATGCCTCAATTTGAATGGGCGGCATGGCTGTATGCCGCTTACCCGGAAACGTTGGGCGCCGCTACTTGGTATCTGGGCGGCGGTTTCAGCGACATCGACGATCAGACCCAGCGTCTGATAGAGCCGGTAAAAGAGTATAGTTTAGCCAACTATTTCAGTTATACGCCTGGCATTGGGGAGATTGACGCGATAATATTTGAGCCGCCAATATGGGAGTAAGGGGTAAATGCCGGCAATCTGTGTCTATTCCAGTATGCTATACGCTTAGTTAAAGCAAATTCCCTCTTCACGTACCCCCAAAGGTTTTCGAAACCCCCCCTTAGGGTGCTATCTCGCAGCTTGCCATGAGAGGCTTCATTCCGCCCAAAAAACGGTAGAACAACGTAAAATATTTATGATGTAACTAGGTTGGATGAGCGCTAAACCACTAGGATAAAAACCCTTTGAGTCGATCGCTCGAAGGAGAAAACCGTAGGCAGTTGAGCGTTTTATAAACGTCGTTAGAAAAATCTAGCGTCGGGCGCGTCGCTCTCAATGTGCCTCACACAACAAGTGAGGAAATTGAAATGCTCAACACAAGCAAAGCCAAACTGTTCCGTCTAATTTTATTGGCAGCTACTGCCCTAATGTTGCTCGGAGCGCCAACAGTCTCCACTGCGTTTGCCGGCGATTGCCCGCTCCCTTCTGGCAATACCAATTGTTAAAATGAGTGGTAGCGCAAAAATAAAACGCCCGTCTATCCAGTTGGTTTAGGCGGGCGTTTGTTTTTTATCTAACGCTATTTCGTACCTACTCTTTTGCTGTTGCGCCCACATATTGCCAGGGAATCGTTCGACCAATTCAATCGCTTCTTCATAGTGGGCATTTGATTCCGACCACATTTCTAATCCCGCTTCCGCTTCGGCTAAATTTCCTAACGCATTTGCCAACCAAAGGTCAGAATTTTCGCTGCGAAATATTTCGATTGCACGGCGCAAAATGGGCAAAGCTGTGTCAAATCGTTTTTGTTCCGCAATAGAGGTTCCCAGGTTGGATAAAGCTTGCGCTTCTAAATGCGTATGCCCCTGCTGCCTGAGATATAGAAAATCAACTTGTGAGAAAACGCCTTCCGCTTTGTTATAGTGACTATCTTTAAAGAAGGTAGCGCCTTTAGCCACCTGTATTTTTGCCGCAATTACTTTGTTGCCGCTCAATTTGCTATATTGCAATCCCTCATCGTAAATAGATAAAGCATCGTTGATATTATTTTCTGCCACATGGATGTTGCCCAAGTTTAGCAGGACGATTGAAAGAGAATCTAAGTCGTTCGCCTTTTTCCAAAGAGGCAGCGCCATCTGTAAGAGCTGTTTTCCTTCGTCAAACTTGCCTGTTTCTTTGGCAATGACGCCTAGTTCTGAAAAGGCGGACGCTTGCCCCGCTGTGAAGTTATGTTGTTGCGCCAATTGCAGCGCTTTTTCGCCATACTGTTTGGCTGTTTGATAATTTTGGAGCTGCAAATCTGCTTGGCAGAGAGCCAGATTTGAGCGAATGGTTAACTCTACTTCGTCAACTGTGCCGGCAATGTCCAGGGCGCGTTGATGATGCTTTTTCGCCAGGGTATAGTCACGCTGCCGGAAGGCGCACCGCCCCAGTTGATGCAGAATTTTGGCTTGTATCAACGAATTTTCCTTAGGCAATAATCCCAAAACGCTTTCAAGCGTCTCTTGCCACTTCTCCCAAAAGCTGCGGCTTTCAACATACGGAAAAAGCTGGGTAATTAACTCTGTGGTAATGGATTGCGTCTCAGCCAACTCCAAACCAAAATGAATGGCTTGCATAACATTTCGCCAATCGTTATCCAACCCCAGAATCATCTCCGTATTTAACGCGGCGGTCCGGTCATGCCAATATTGAATATTTGAGCGGATTGCTCGTGAAAATTGGTCTTGAGGATTTATGGAACTTCTCCTGCCCAAGCGACGATTTCTGTCCGAACAAAGGTTTCAGTAAGGCGATGCACTCCATATCGTCGCGCTAAAGCCGTGCCCCGCGCTTCCAATAGCGAACAAGTCACCAATTCGCGGATGGCGGACCACAATTCATCATCGGGCAGCCCGCTAATCGCCGCCAACTGTTCCGCCTGCGCCCCTGCCCCAGACACCAACGGCATAGCGATTAACAGCGCTTGCCCTTCTTGTGACAAACTTTGCCACGCTTTCCAGTAAATATAATGATAAAGGTCTTCAATTGGACCGATCTGACTGGTTTTTAAGTCTGTTAAGATTTGCGACAAAGATAGTATGGAGGCTAACCCTACAACCAGCTTAAGGGCTAAGGGATTGCCGCCAGTAATATCATAAATATTTGTCAATGTGTTGGTGGGGGCGTTTGCTAAATCTGGCAACCCTACCGCATCGGCGTGATGTCTGATCAATGGCAAGGCATCGTCTGCCGGCAATTCATCTAGAGAGTAAGTATAAACAGAAGATTGGATATCTGGTCTGGTACGGGAGGTAAGCAGAAATTGCGTTGGAGTGGCTAAATCGGCGATCCGATCTATCATATATTCCATCTCGCTTTCCGTTTCCAAATTGTCGATAATGATTAAGTGCCGCTTTTCTTTTAGGGCGCGCCTGACCAACATGTAAAGTTGGCGGGGTTGGGGCAAACCAGGTTCGTTGGGCCACAGGCGTTCAGCGATGCCGGCAAGCAATGTTTCAAACGTTAGCTGTGCCGGCAAATGAGCGCCATCTACATTGTGGTTGCCGGCGCGTAGCCAAATGATATGTTTGAAATTGAAAGAGGCGATTGCCAGACGGGCAAGCGCGTCTGCCAAACTCGTTTTTCCAATGCCGCCTATGCCTACAATGGCAACAATAGGCGATGGTTTTTTGCCAATGAGCTGCTGAGTTAAGAGTTCAATAGTTTGGTCTAGCCCAAAGAGCTGTGTGTAGTTGGCAGGCGGCAATAATGCTTCTTGCGTCAATATTTTTTCTTGACGCAGAATTGTCTCTTGCTCCCAAATTAATTGGGCTAACGCTTTGGTGGCTGATTGTTGGATACGAGTGATCTGGTCTCGGCTTAAGTTTTTATTGATGCCGACTTCCTTAGCTGTGATCCCATCGAAATAACGGCTCTGCAGAATTGAAGCGTCGTTTTGGTTGAGTTTCGCAAATTCCTCAAACGCTTCCTTAATTACCCCTCGAACCGCATCAGTTTCTCGAAGAGGGTCGGTCGAATGCGCTTCTGCCTTTAGCCGCGATTGAACGACAAGCAAGCTTACTAGCCTATTGCTGTTTTCCCCCCACTGTTTTTGCCATTGGGTTAAAGATGCGCGAAGCGCTTTTTGTAACTCCGCCTTGTTGGAAATTGTGTGGTTTGTCACAACTTGCTCCTGAAACTGTCTTTCTGAGGTATTTGATCTTGTTTACTTCCGAACTCCCCAACACATCAACTGAATTACCCTAATTAAAGTACGGAGACGCACATCTTGTCAAGTAACCGCGCAAAGTTGCCCATTCTTGCGTAAAACCGCGCACTGCCGCGCAAAATAGCGCAAATTCGCTCAAAAACACAACACATTTATCTGGAGAATGATTTATGATGTACATAGTAGCTCAAAATCAACGGTTTGAGCTTCATGCATCTTCTATCCTTGCCCCTGGAGAAAAGAGTTTCTCCCCTACCACCGGAGCAAACCATTTGTGAGGGCGATCAAGTGGCGACCAGATTCTTGGGCTGGTCGCCACTTGTTGTTTTCAGGATGCTTGGTTTGACGATTGGGTTAAATCCTCTACCCGCATATTTCGCTGCTTCAACAGATGCGGTTGCCGGCAATTATAGATACGAACGGTTAACTTTGGCAGATACGAGATTGCAGGCAAGCGGAATCAACAACCAGCGCTATACTTGGGCGCACCAATTTAAACCCCCAAGTTATTAGCGAGGATACCTTAAATGAGCGACTGGCAAAGTTATCTGGAAACCCAAAAGAGCCGTTTTTTGGACGAATTGATCGATTTTTGCCGTATTCCCAGTATTTCTAGTTTGCCGGCACATATCTCCGATGTGCAACGAGCGGCGGAATGGACAGCAAAACGGATGGAGATTGCCGGCATCGAAAATGTTGAAATTATGCCCACGGGCGGTCATCCAGTCGTGTATGGCGATTGGCTGCTTGCCGGCAACGACAAACCGACAGTGTTGTTGTATGGACATTTCGACACCCAGCCAGTCGACCCATTGGAGCTGTGGGACAATCCCCCATTCCAACCGACGCTCATCGATGGGCGACTTTATGCCAGAGGCGCCTCCGACGATAAAGGGGGGATGATGTTGCCCATTTTAGCTATCGAGGCGACCCTAAAAACCAGTGGAAAGCTGCCCATCAACGTCAAATGCTTTTTTGAAGGGCAAGAAGAGATAGGCAGCCCCCAGTTGGGCGATTTTATCAGCCAGAACAGAGCGTTGTTGTCTTGCGATTTCGCCATTAGCGCCGACGGTGGGCAATTTGGAGCCGACCAGCCGGCTTTGTTGGTGGGATTAAAAGGGTTGTGCGGCTTGCAAATTGATCTGCGTGGAGCAAAAAGCGATTTGCACTCCGGAGTATATGGCGGAGCGGTTCAAAACCCGTTGCATGCCTTAGCCGCCGTGATCGCTTCGATGCGGTCGCCAGAAGGCAAAATTTTGGTGGATGGCTTTTATGACCAGGTACGCCCCCTGACGGAGGAAGAGCGCGCCCAAATCGCCGCCGTTCCATTTGACGTTGAAGAATATAAAGCGGAGCTAGAGATCGACGATACCTTTGGCGAGCCCGATTATTCCACGCTGGAACGGAGTTGGGCGCGTCCGACGTTAGAAGTGAATGGGATGTGGGGCGGCTTTCAAGGGGAGGGCACGAAAACGGTATTGCCCAATTCCGCTCACGCCAAAATTACATGTCGCCTGGTAGCTGACCAAAATCCGTTGCAAATTGCGGAGTTGGTTGCCGACCATATCGCTCGCCATTGTCCGCCTGGCGTAACCGCAGAAGTGAAAATCTTCGAGAGTGTGGCGCCCCCCTATTTGATGCCGGCAGACCACATAGGCAACCAAGCGGCATATCGGGTTCATCAGCAACTGTATGACAAGGAGCCTCTTTATGTCCGCACCGGCGGCAGCATCCCATTTTGCAGCATGATGCAATCGTTGCTAGGCATTTACACCGTCAACTTTGGCTTTGCTCTGGAAGACGAAAATATCCATGCTCCTAATGAGTTTTTCCGCATCGAGAATTTTGAAAAGGGGCAAAAAGCGTATTGCATGTTGTTTGAAGAGCTAGGCAAATAGCCGATCAATCTAGCAGAAACTCGGCTTTTCTTTGTCAGCCAATTTGACGAGCGACAAAGAAGATTTGCAAATCGACTTGCTCTTCGACATTGGCGACGCCAGGCACGCTGGGAATGCTTAGATTAAAAGCGGCGCGATTGATGACGGCAAACGCCGACCCGTTGATTTGAGAGGCGGAGGTCGCCGTCGCTGAGACGTTGAAGGTAACGGGTTGGGTTACAGACCGGATGGTGAGGTTGCCGGCAATTTGAAAGTTGAGCGCTTGTCCCACAGCGACGCTGTCGGGCAATCCGCTAATTCCAGTGGGGGCAAAGGTGATAAATTCAAAGGCGTCCGTGTTTAAAATTTGGTTGCGAATCGCTTGGTTGCGGAAATCATTGTCGGTGGCGAGAGTGCGGGCATTGATCTGAATGACGCCGACTTGCGCCGAACTTAAATCGGCATAGTTGGCGGCGATTTGCCCAGCGACCTGATTAGTTCGCCCTACCACGGTAGTGGGCTGCCCACGCAGCTCTTCATCCAGGGTGAATCGCGCTTCTGATTCCGCCGGCACAATTTCAAACAAAACAAGTTGTCCAGTCAGTGGGGCAGAGGTGGCTGTGGCAGGCGGCAGCGAGGTTGGCGTAGGCAGGGCGATCGTTGTGGTTGGTTGAGGTTGGGGGGTTGGGCTAAGGGGTATAGGAGTAGCCGATGGCGGCAGTTCGGTTGGGAGGGGGCTGGCTTCCGCTGTCGCTTCATCTGTCATTTGCGCCTGCTCTGTGGCAGTTGGCTCCGCTTCTTCAACGGTTGGGGTAGGGGAGGGTGGCGGCTCAGTTCGGGTTGCCATCGCCGTCGAAGTAGGCTGATCAGTTGGTTGCGTCGTGGGTTTGGCTGTGAATGTTGGGGCAGGGGGCGGCTTGGTTGCTGTCGCTGCCGGCATTTCCGTCGCTTCTGCCGTATTCAACTGCAATGGAATGGCGCTGATTGGTTCGCTGGCTTCCTCTGTCTCGCCTAAAATGGCATCATAAACAAAATAGCCAATAACTCCCAAAACGATCAAGGCAATCAACGCTAAAACTCTTCGATTCATCTTTTCTCCTGACGTTAAAAATGTGATATTGACGGAGTGAATTGTATTAAGGAGATGTTAAAAAGTTATGACTGGATGCTGTAACCCGCCAAAATCAATCATCCCCTAATCTGTCGTTAATGTAAGGGGGTTCAATTGTTTAGCCATACCCTCATTTTGCCGGAATTGTGGAGAATTTATGGGTTTTGCCCATACAATAATCCCATTTGTTGTAATTCGCGGGCAGTTTGAGCAGGGTTGTGGAAATGGATAGTTTGGAAACCCAACTTTTTTGCGGCAGTGATATTGGGGGCAGAGTCGTCGATAAACAGACAATCTTCAGCCGCTCGCTTGATGCGTTGCAACAAAATCTGATAGATTTTTGGGTTAGGCTTGATCACTTTTTCTTCGCCAGATAAGACAACCTGTTCGAACCAGCCCAGAAATGGGTAGTTTGCCTGCACTTTGGGATATGTTTCGGCTGACCAATTGCTCAGGGCGCACAAATAGGCGCCGCCCGCTTTGAGTTCAGCCAGGATTTCCACAGTGTCAGAAATAGCTCCGCCGATCATCTCATCCCACCGGTCAAAGTAGGCGGCGATGTAGGGGGCGTATTGGGGCGTAAGCGCGCTCTGTTCGGCAATGGCGTCGGCGAAGGGTTTGCCGGCATCCATCTGTTCGTTCCATTCCTGGGAGCAAATGTGGGTCAGAAAATAATCCATTTTCGTTTTGTTGGAAAATATCTTGCGGTAAAGATATTTTGGATTCCAATCAAACAACACCCCGCCCAAATCAAATACAATCGCCAAACTAGAGTTCATTTCCTCTCTCCGCTTGGAGCTTCCTGCTTGCTTAGGCGGCTTTTACCATATCTAGCCAGCTTGGCAAACGTCGCTTAAAGCCTTTACCATAACACAAACTATGTGCATTTAGAAGGATTGCGGACAATTTGTTATTTTAGGCAGGCACAAGGAGCGTGATGAAAATTATATTAGGAATGTACATACTTCATGGCTCATATCAATGATGCTACAATTAAGGTTATGAATGTGTTGCGCGTTGGCGGGGCGGCGCCGGATGTTACTTTGCAGACAACAGCCGGCATTTCCCATCCCCTTTCCTCATTTTGGACTAAAAGCGACTATTGTTGGCTTATCTTTTTACGCCATTTGGCTTGAATCCCCTGCCGGCATCATGTTGAGCAGGTTGTTCAACATCACCAACAGTTACGAAATGCCGGCATTCAACCCATCACCATCTCCTTTGGGTCAAAACATTGGGCAAACGTCTGGTTACAAGAGACCCAATCTCCATTCCCCTTGTTGTTAGACCAGTCGGCAAAGCGGGTGGCATACCAAGCGTATGGGTTAGAACGTTCTGTAGTCCGGTCGTGGGGATGGCAAACCTTATGGTATTATGCCAAAGCAGTGGGGCGGGGTGAGCCGTTTAAGGGTATTCGAGGAGACAGTAACCAGTTGGGCGGCGATTTTGTGGTGGACAATGCCGGCATTATCCGCTTTGCCCACCCCAGCCACAACCCCACCGACCGACCCGCCATTGCCGGCATCTTGCAGAGTGTGGCAGAGACGTAGCGGGCAGGGTGCAGGTTTGCAAGTAGCGGATTTGCAGGATGTCCCTTGCCACCCGCACCCCTTGCCAAAAATAGTTCCATAACGTACAATTCCATACAGACTATTTCTATTGCAAATTAACCTTCGGGAGGTTGCAAACCTTCCGAAGGTTGTGATTTAGGGATGAGATTATGACCCACGCAGAGGCTTGGCTCCAATTTGCCCGCTCCATCAACCCCGACATTTCGGCACAATCTGCCTTGCTCATTGACGAGATACGGACGGTGTGGCTGAAACTACACCATTTGCGGGAAGATACCGTCACGAATGCCGGCATTTCCTACGCCCGTTACCGCCTGCTCATGAGCCTCTTCTACTGCGCCGAAGTGGAGGGCAAACCCGCCCTCAACCCCTCCCAAATTAGCCAACGACAAGGCACCAGTCGAAACACCATCAGCGCCCTTATCCGCGAGTTGGAAGGGGAAGGGCTGATTGAGCGGGAGCTTGACGAAACCGACCGCCGCAAATTTAATATTCGACTTACCGATGCCGGCAGGCAAAAAGTACGCGCCCACGCCAGCCGCCATTTGCAAATGGTCTCCGACTGCTTTCAACCCCTCACCCCTACCGAACAAGAGACTTTACTTAACTTACTGCGAAAAGTGAGCGAAAACTTATGAAGAAGGGGCAGGTGGGCAAGGGGCAAGTATGCAAGTGTGCAAGGGGCAACTGTGCAAGGGGCAAGTATGCTAGTAAGATATTCCTGCCACCTGCCACCTGCCACCTGCCACCTGCCACCCGATAGGAGAATTTTATGCAGCTAACCGCCAGACGATCCCGCCCAAAACGGGGCGAATCACGAGGACAACTAGGCAGAGCGATACGCTATCTGGCTCAATACCCCAAGCTGACCTACCCAGCCATCGCCGCTTTGCTGGTTGCCACCGCCGCCCAACTGGCGGTGCCTCAACTGATTCAACGTATCATCGACACCATCATCAACAATGCCATCAACAAAGCGATTTTGGATTTGCCAGCAGCGGTGCAAGAGTTTGCCGCCCAACGTTTATCGCTCGATTTGGCAGCCGCCCAAGCCGATTTAGACAACGCCCCTCGCGCCATCTTACTGGCAGGGTTGGCGATAGTGGCTTTTGCCCTAGCCAGAGGCATTTTTAGCTTTGTCCGCACCTACTTCATGCAAACCATCTCCCAGAATATCGCCTTCGATTTACGCAACGAACTGTTTGCCAAAATCCAACGGCTCAGTTTTAGCTACCACGACCGCAATCGCACTGGACAACTGATGATTCGGGCTACCGACGATGTGGAAAAGTTGCGAAACTTTATTGGATTGGGCTTGCTGACCGCCCTAGAAGCGTTTATTTTGCTCACCGGTACCATCATCATCTTGTTCGTCACCAACGTAAAGCTGACATTGGCAGTCTTGCCCATTTTGCCCCTCGCATTGGTGTTGTTCGCCTTCTTTGGGCGCACTATCCAGCCCCTGTTTGCCGAAGTGCAGCGCCGGCTGTCCGCCGTCAACACCATTTTGCAAGAAAATTTAGCCGGCTTAAAAGTAGTCAAATCTTTCGCTTCTGAACCCCGTGAAAAAGAACGTTTTAAGGGGTCGATTGACCATTTGCTAGATCAGAGAATTCGCATTGCCCGCACCTTCTCCTTCCTCTTCCCCTTCATCTTTTTGGTGGCAAATTTGGGGCAAGCGGCGGTGCTATATTTTGGCGGCAGGCAGATGATTGACGGCACCCTGACGCTGGGCGAATGGCAAAAATTTAGCCTGTACCTCATCTACATCTTTGTGCCGATGGGGCAGTTGGGCTTTATTATCTCGTTGATGGCGCAAGCCTCTGCCAGCGCTGACCGCATTTTTGAGATTTTGGACGCTAAAAACGAGGTGGAAAATAAGCTAGATGCGATTGATTTGCCGGCAGTCAACGGCAATGTCTCCTTCGAAAATGTCACCTTTCGCTACTTTGCCGGCACAGACGCCGTGCTAACCGACATCAGCCTAGAAGCGGAAGCGGGGCAAACCATTGCCTTGCTAGGCATGACCGGCAGCGGCAAAACCACCATCATCAACCTCATTCCCCGCTTTTACGATGTCAGCGAAGGGGCGATTTGCATCGACGGGCACGACATTCGGGATGTGACGATTGATAGCTTGCGGCAACAAATCGGCATTGTGTTGCAAGAAACGACCCTGTTTAGCGGCACCATCCGCGAAAATATCGCCTTTGGTCGCCCTGACGCCGCCAACGAAGAGATTATATCGGCGGCAAAAGCGGCGGTAGCCCACGACTTCATCACCGAATTTCCCGACGGCTACGACACGCTGGTAGGGGAACGGGGCTCGACCCTAAGCGGCGGGCAAAAACAGCGGGTGGCTATCGCCCGGGCTCTGCTCACCGACCCCCGCATCCTCATTTTGGACGACTCGACCAGTAGCGTGGATTTGAATACCGAATATCTGATTCAGCAAGCGTTGGACAAGCTGATGGAGGGACGCACCAGCTTTGTCATTGCCCAGCGAATTAGCACGGTGCTAAATGCCGACCAAATTTTGGTGCTGGACAAGGGGGAAGTTGTAGCCCGCGGCAACCATGAAGAGTTGATGGAAGATAGCCCCATCTATGCCGAAATTTACCATTCTCAATTGGCGGAGGATGCCACCGAAGCGGGGGAGGCTGGATAAATTATGTTTGATCGAAATGCACAACTTTTTGGCGTAGAAGCCCGCAAAGCCCGTAGTGTCAGCGACACGTTGCGACGCTTGGGCGGTTACTTTAGAAAATATGGGCTGGCTTTGGGGCTGGTGTTAATTTTGGTGATTGCCGGCACTTATATGCAAGTAAAAATCCCCGACCTAACCGGACAAGTGGTAGATTGTTACCTGGGACCCTACACCGCCAGTCAATTTGGCGGTAGTGGGGGCGACGAGGTAGATTTTAGCCAATTTGCCGGCGAAGGGAGGGGACAACAAAGCGACGCTTTTGCCAACTGTTGGTACACTACCCCCCAACTTGGGGCAACCGCCGACGACACCTTGCGCGGCATCACCCGGCTCCTGCTCACCATCGTGGGGCTAATGGTCGCCAACTCGCTAGTAGGCGGCTTGCAATTTTTCACTATGAGCTGGGCGGGCAACCACGTCATCCGCGACCTGACCGACGACGTTTTTCACCATGTCCACCGGCTGTCGCTGGGCTATTTCACCAAAAACGAAGCGGGCGATGTGATGAGCCGCTTCACCAACGACACCGACACCATCCAGCAAATGATTGGCTTTGGTTTGGTTAGCGTTTTGCAGGGCATTTTACTCATTTTGTGGATTGTGTACACCATGTTCAGCAAAAGCGTCGGCTTTGCCCTGGTCAGTTTGGTCACCTTGCCGCTCATGTTTCTTGCCACCCGCTGGCTTTCGGCTCAAGCCCGCAAAGCGTTTCGGGTTGCCAGAACGGAAATTGGCTCTGTAAACGCCGATTTGCAAGAGAGTATTGCCGCCGTGCGAGAGGTGCAAGCCTTTAGCCGTGAAGATGAGAATATCGAACAGTTTCGGGAAAGCAATGCCGCCAATCGAGACGCTAACATCCGGGCGCAAGCCTTTTCTGCCGCTCTGGCGCCTACGTTGGAGGCGCTCAGTTTTGCTAGTTTGGCATTGGTGGCGGTGGTGGGCGGCTATTATGTGCTGACCGGTCAGGAGATGATGGGCAGTACCATTTCGATTGGGCTAATCATCACTTTTATCGCTTACACCCAGCAATTTAACCGCCCGGTGCAACAGATTTCGACTTTGTGGACGAATTTGCAGAGCGCTGTTGCCGGCAGCGAACGGATTTTTGACCTGCTTGATGAAAACCCCGATGTACAGGATAAGGCGGGGGCGGGGGAAATGCCGGCAATTCAGGGGCAGGTACATCTTAGCGATGTGTGGGCAGAATATAACCCCGGCGAACCGGTGCTAAAAGGGATAAATATTACAGCGAAGCCGGGCGAAACGGTGGCTATTGTGGGTCCGACAGGCGCCGGCAAAACCACCATCATCAATCTGCTTCCCCGCTTTTGGGATGTGACCAAAGGGGCGGTGACGATTGACGGCGCCGACGTGCGGGATGTGACTCGGCAAAGTTTGCGATCGCAAATGGGTATTGTGTTGCAAGATACCTTTTTGTTTAGCGACACTATTTTGAACAACATCCGGTATGGTCGCTCCGACGCCACGGATGAAGAGGTAGTACAAGCTGCCAAACTTGCCCGGGCAGACAGCTTTATCGAGCGGTTGCCAGAGGGGTATGAGACGGTTTTAGGCGAACGAGGCGGCGGCTTGAGTCAGGGACAACGCCAGCTTTTGGCGATTGCCCGCGTTGCCCTCATTGACCCCCGCATTCTTATTTTGGATGAGGCGACCAGCAGCGTTGATACCCGCACAGAACGGCAAATTCAGGCGGCGTTGGAGAAGTTGCTGGCAGGGCGTACCAGTTTTGTCATCGCCCACCGGCTTAGCACTATTCGCAATGCGGATCAGGTAGTGGTGATTAAAGATGGGCAAATTATTGAGCGGGGGACGCACAAATCGTTGTTGGCGGATGGCGGCTTTTATCACAGTTTATATATGAGTCAATTTAGGCGAGATGTGCCGGCAGATGAGGATGAGGAGAAATTGGGAATGCCGGCGGATTGATGCATTTGCCGGCGTAGAATGGCGCCTTGAACGGGCGGGTTAATTGGGTACACGACGCGACAAATGCCGATGCGCCCACCCAATTGGCTTGCCCTTGTGCAACTTGGGGCGAGCCAACCGATGGCAATGTAGACCCGCCCCTATGAATTATTTGAATATACCGCCTTGCCGCCTGCTATCGTCATGGTGGGCGTAATCTCCTTGATTTCCTCATCGGGCACGGCGAAATAATCCCGATCTAAAACGACCATATCCGCCAATTTGCCTGGCTCAAGGCTGCCTTTCAAATGTTCTTCACGGGTGAGCCATGTGCCGTCGATAGCGTAAGCCCGCAACGCCTCTTCTCGGCTAATCGCCTGATCAGGGGCGACCAAATTGCCGGCATTATTCCGGCGGGTTACCAACGCATACAATCCCACAAAGGGGTTGACGCTGGCGGTACTGGGCACGTCAGAGTTGGCGGCGACGGGGATGCCATGATCTAAAAATTTGCGGATTGGCTTATAATTTTTAGCTCGTTCATGCCCTACATCGCGGAAGATCATATCCCCTTCCCAATAGATAAAGGTAGGCTGCGCCACCGCCCCAATCTGATAGGCTGCCATCTGCTCAATGGCTCTGTCGCTGGGAAAGTAGGCATGGATGATGTTATGGCGGGCGTCGGCATGGGGCGCATCGCGGGCGACCTTGGCAAAAGTATCGACCGCCATATCCATCGCCCTGTCGCCGGTGGCGTGGATGCCCACATCCCAACCCAACTCTTGGGCGTCTCGAAAATAGCGGTAAAGCTGTTCCAAACTGAGCCGATTGTAATCCCGCACTTCGCTTTCCCCTTCAAAAGGTTGGTACATGAAGGCGGTGCGGGAGCTGGTGCCGCCGTCGATAGCCATTTTCAAGCCGCCGATTCGCAGCCATTCGTCGCCCATGCCAGAAAAGATGCCGGGCTGGCGGGCGCGGGCGTCGAGTTCGTCGGGATTTTCATCGTCGTAAAAGCCGTGCCAACTGGGCATCAGATTCATGCGAACGGTTAAGCCGCCGCTTTGATAAAAACGTTGGTAAGCCCGAATGATGTAGGGGCGCAGTCCAGGGTCGATGACGCTGGTGATGCCGTAGCTGTTCATATGCCGGCAGCCAGCCGCCAGCGCTGCGCTTAATTCCGACACCGTTAAGTTGGGCAGTAAATCGCGGACAAATTGTTTGGCAGCCGCCCGCAAAATGCCATTGGGCTCCCCATTTTCATCCCGCTCGATTTTGCCGCTGGGCGGATCGGACGTGTTGCGGTTGATGCCAGCCCGCTCTAAGGCAACGCTGTTGACCACATCCATATTAAAAAAGCGCATCAAAATCACCGGATGGTCGCTGGTTGCCGGGTCGATATCCGCCCGGGTAGGCAGTCGTCCGTCGCTGAAATTGTTTTCGTTCCACCCTTGCCCGATAATCCAGTTGCCAGGCGGAACGCTTGTCGCTTTCTCCCGCACAAGTTCCATCATTTCGGCTGGCGATTGACATTCGTCCAGCCGAATTTGGGTTAACTTTACGCCCACTTCCCACAAATGGTTATGGCTGTCGAACAGTCCGGGAATAACCATTTTGCCGCCCAAATCCACGGATTTTGTTTGCTCGTCGGCGAGGGCAGCGACTGAATCATCGGCGCCGATGGCTAAAATCTTTTCATCTTTGACGGCTAACGCTTGGGCGTGGCTGTTGCCGGCATCGAGGGTGACGAAATCTCCATTGGTTAGGATAAGGTCGGGGGCTAGGCGGGTCATCTTCATCGAGCGTCTCCTTGAGTAAGAAAATAGTGATTATGGCGATATTGTACGAGAAAATGCCGGCATAAAAAACACAGTCGAGATGAAACCATCTCGACTGCGCAAAAATAGTCTAAATTGTATTGGCGTGGTTGGGAAAATTAAAAAAGACGACGTTGGAAAACGTTTCTTGCCTGAGGTCCCTTACCCTGATCTACTTCCTCAAAGGAGACGACATCCCCTTCATACAAATTGCGGTAGCCTTCGCCATCGATAGCGGAGTAATGTACAAATACATCTCGTCCGCCGTCATCAGGTTTAATAAAGCCATATCCTTTGACTCGGTTAAACCATTTGACGATGCCGCCTTTTCTATCATCATTTTGTTGTTGATCCATCACAAAACCTCCACACGATTAAGTTCAACATCTGCAAGATCAATAATTTGCCCGTACCCGCCACGCCAACCGATGACGTTTACTTAAAAAAAACTATTGTGCAGTTCGTTACGATATTGAAACATTATAATGGAATACGGATGGTACGCAAGTCCTACTCTTCTGTTTTTGGTTAAAATTTCTTCATAAATGTGAAAATTGTAACTTCGCCTTTCCTAAAAGATTTAAATGATGAAACAACAAACGCTTTCATGTACAATTTGCCTTGATCATGGCTCGCTATAAAAAACCAGATGATCCGCGCAACAGCGGATTGAAAGAGATTCGACAGAGGCGGCAACGAGGAGATTATACGGAGCCGATTCCATGGCTTTGGCTTGGCTTGGGCTTTTTGGTAACCGTTGCCGCTATCTTGGTGGCGATCCGATTGGCAAATAACTTTTTAGCCCGTCCGCCTTTGTCCGTTTCAGTGGACGGGATGACGCCCACCATTATTCGCCTGACTGCTCCGCCTACTAGAGCCCCGACAATTACGCCTGTACAGCCAACCGCTACGCCGATTCCCACGCTAACGCCAATGCCGACCGCAGATCTCTCAGCGCCGCCCGACGCATTGCAAGTTGGCTTTTACGCTCGCGTTGTGCCAGAAGAAGGGGTAACAGTACGTGGCGGTCCCAGTACGCAAAATGTCATCTTTTCGGTTGCCAATCAGAATACATTAATGATGATTATTGGCGGTCCGGCGATTGGCGGGGATTATGAATGGTGGGAGGTGCGTTTGGATGATGAGACAGAAGGATGGGTTGCCGGCAGTTTTATTGAACCTGCTCCCGCCCCAGCGGAATAAGATTTTGGGTTAAAGAAAATATTGTAACAAAACCCCGATTTCATTTGCGCTTTTGTAATATATGTGAACAAGACGTTAACGAATCCAAAAAAATCAAGCGTCACGCATAATGTATATCGTTTGAAGAAGCAGCAGCTTTTGCGGTGAAGCTTTGGGCATATTCACAACGATATTTGGATTTTCTGGGAAGATTAAATTAGTATGGAACTAGAAAAACAGATTGAAAAATTGAGACAGGAAATCAACTTTCATTTATATCGGTACCATGCGCTAGACGCTCCGGTAATTACCGATGCTGAGTATGATGCGTTGTTTCGAGAATTGCAACGGCTAGAAACGGAAAATCCCGAGCTGATGACACCCGATTCTCCCACCCAACGAGTAGGGGGCATGGTACAAGAGGGATTTCAAAAGGTTACGCACCCAGCTCCGATATTGAGTTTGGGGAACGCATTTGGGGTTGAGGATTTGCTGAGTTGGCGAAAACGTATTGGGCGGTTGCTGCCTGAGCCAGACGCAGCGTTAAGTTATGTGGTCGAACCGAAAATCGATGGGTTGACGGTGGTGTTGTCGTATGAAAATGGGCGCTTTGTGCAAGGGGCAACGCGGGGCAATGGAGAGATTGGCGAAGATATCACCGAAAATTTACGGACATTGCGGGCGTTGCCGGCAATCATTCCGGTGGACGCCAACCACCAAAATCCCCCGCCAGATTATCTTGTGGTTCGCGGCGAAGCCTTTTTCCCGCTCGATAAATTTGAGCGGTTTAACGCCGATCAAGCTGACAAGAACGAACGAACCTATATGAACCCGCGCAACGCCGCCGCTGGGTCGCTGCGCCAGTTAGATACAACCGTCACCGCTGGTCGTCCCCTGACGCTTTTCGTATATGATTTCATTGCCTGGGACGGAGTAGAGATTCCCAACCAATGGGATCGATTGCGCTATTTACAAGAGATGGGTTTTCCAATTTCGCCAGACAATTCATTTTGCCCCGACATCGATGCGGTAGCCGCTCAATTTGAGCTTTGGGAAAGCAAAAGACGCCAGATCAATTATGAAGTGGACGGCATCGTGGTCAAAATTAACGATAGACCATTGGCGGACAGCTTGGGGTTTGTGGGTAAAGATCCGCGGGGGGCGATCGCCATGAAATTCCCGGCGGAAGTTGCCGCTACCCAACTGTTGGACGTCAAGGTGGGGGTGGGGCGAACGGGGGCATTAGCCCCGACTGCGGTTTTGGAAGCGATTGAAATTGGCGGCGTGGTGGTGCAAAATGCGACCTTGCATAACTATGATGAAATCGCCCGAAAAGATATTCGGATCGGCGATCGGGTGATGGTGAAACGCGCCGGCGAAGTGATTCCGTATGTGATTGGACCAGTAGTGGAGGCGCGAAATGGAACGGAAAGAGCGATTACCCCTCCGGAACGATGCCCATTTTGCCAGGAGCCAGTCACCCAAAGCGAGGGAGAGATCGCCATCTATTGCGACAACCCGGCTTGTCCGGAACAGTTGACGCGACGCGTTGAATATTTTGTCAGCCGTCCGGCGATGGATGTGGCGAATTTTGGGGCGCAAACGGCAGAATTGTTGATGGCAGAGGGGTTGATTAAAGATGTTGCCGGCATCTATTACCTGAACCGAGACGATTTGCTCCGCTTAGAAGGGTTTAAAGAGAAAAAAGTAGATAATCTGCTTGCCGGCATTGAAGCCAGTAAACAACAATCGGCAGATCGGCTGTTAGCCGCGCTAGGCATCCGCTTTGTGGGCAATGTCGTGGCCAGCACGCTGCTAAAGGCAGTTGGCGGCATCGACCAACTTGCCGGCAGCGATGCTGATGGGCTAGAAACGATCGAAGGAATTGGTCCGCAAACGGCGCAAGCGGTTGCCGCCTGGTTTGGCGAACCGCACAACCAGGAGCTGTTGGCGCGGCTAAAAGCGGCGGGGTTGCAATTTGAAGCGGAGCAATTGGACAGGGGCGAAGCGCTTGCCGGCAAAACCTTCGTCATCACAGGCGCTTTGCCTACTCTCAGCAGAAATGAGGCGAAAAAGTTAATAGAAGGGGCGGGCGGCAAGGCGACGGGCAGCGTTAGCAAACGAACCGACTATTTGGTAGCGGGCGAAAATGCCGGCAGTAAATTAGCCAAAGCCCAAGAGTTGGGTGTGCCCGTTATCGATGAAAAAAGATTGCGGCAGATGCTCGAAGGGTAATGGGTAACAGGGGGCTCCCAAAGAAAAAAGCGCTGGTTTCAAACAACCAGCGCTTTAACTAAGTGGGGAGAGCGAATAGTTTAGGCGGAGTTTGTGTTTTGGTTAGGCGTATTTGGAGCTGCGCCGGGACCAAAACCGCGTCGAGGAGCGCCAAACCCGCCGTGGTTTTCTAACTTTTCCAACATGAGGTCGGCTTGTTCTTGGGTGATAGCGCCATCCTCTAAAGCGTCTGCGATGCCGGCAGCGATAACTTCCTTAACTGCCGCTTCAACATCTTCCATCTCTACGCCTAACTCTTCCGCGATTTCTGGCAGGCGCGTCCCATCTTCATGCATCGTTTGCAACTCTTCCACGCTGATGCCCAGAGCTGAGGCGGTTGCCGCTTGCACATCTTCTCTAGTGACATAATCCTTCAAAATTCCAAAGATGCGTCCGCGATTGCCGCGATGTCCATGCCGGGGTCTGCCAACTCCCAAGCGGGGATTATTTTCTAGGCGGGTCAACAGTTCATCCGCTTGTTCTTGGGTGATAGCGCCATCGGCTGCAGCGTTTGCCACGCCTTCGGCATAAACTGCTTGCACAGCGTCGTTTACCGCTTCCACGGTAACGCCTTGCTGTTCCGCTAACTCTTCCAGCGAAGTGCGGGCTTCACGAGCGGCTTCAAGCTCTTCCACGCTTAACCCCAGCGCGTCTGCTGCGGCGGCTTTGACTTCTTCCGGGTCGATATAATCGCCCAACAGATTTCCTTTGCCTGCTCCGCCATGATTTGGTCGGGTCAGGGGGGCGTCTCCATCTGGCGTTTCAACTTGAAAAGCGGCTACGGTATCTTCTACCACTGGGGTATCGGCGAAGGCGTAACTGGCGCCGGCAATGATGCCCAAGGCGCAGATAGCGCCGCCTACGAAATTTACGATCTTGCTTTTGTTTAACATTTTTTTATCCTTTGTTTTTTCTTAGACTGTTTTCAAATTTGCTCGTCTTTGTGGACGAATTGGGGGTATCATATCGGGAAGTTGTGTAGTTTTGATGAAGTTTCTGTTTGGTTTAAGTTAGGAGTAGATGAAAAGGATGAGTTCCCAAAAATTAGGTTCTATTGTGTGGCGAGATTTGACCGTGCCTGATGCCGGCAAAGTCAGCGAATTTTATAGTCAGGTGGCCGGGTGGCGGACATTTCCGCACGATATGGGAGAATACCACGATTATGACGTGAAGTTGGCGGAAGATGGCGATAGTATTGCCGGCATTTGCTACGCCAGAGGGGGTAATGCCAACGTACCGCCCCAATGGCTGATCTACATTTTGGTAGAAGACGCAGCGGCAGGCGCTGAAAAAGCGGTTGCTTTGGGAGGCGCTATCATTGATGGACCGCGGCAGCTGGGTAGCGGGCAATTTTGTGTGATACGAGATCCGGCTGGGGCAATGTTTGCCCTCATCAGCGAAGCATAAGGGATTTATTAGCCAGCTTGTTAGCGCTTTGACAGGCAGTGGGGCAATGAAAGATCTATGCCGTTGTCGCTCTAAAATTCGATTTGTAGCCTGCTTGAAATTCGATACAATGGCAGCAAACTCCTCTTAACTATTAGTTTGACATAAGGAAGATAATGGGCGAAAAAGAGGCGGGACAAATTGGGTTGATCGTTGGAGATGAGCATGCGTTGCCAATCTCTTTAATCGAGGCAATTGGGCGTATAGCCCCGCACATTTTGGTTGAATATATCACCATAGAAAAAGTCAAGGCGGAAAACGCCCCCTCTTACAACGTTATCGTCGATCGCATGTCTCACAAAGTGCCGTTTTACCGGAGCTATCTTAAGCATATGGCGCTCAAGGGGACGACAATCATCAATAATCCATTCACCTGGTCTGCCGACGACAAATTTTTGGGTATTTGTTTGTTAGAAAAGATGGGTTTGGCTATTCCGAGAACGGTGATTTTGCCAAACAAATCGGTGGCGGCGGAAACGACGCCGCAAAGTTTTCAAAATTTGCATTACCCGATGGATTGGGAAGGGATTATTGATTATGTTGGCGTGCCGGCAATTTTCAAAGAGGCGGTGGCGGGCGGACGCAATATGGTGTATCGGGTTCATAATGTAGATGATTTGCTCGACCGATACGACCAAACTGGATTATCGACCATGATTTTGCAAGAGATCGTCGAATCTGATCATCATATTCATTGTTTTGTGGTCGATCAACAATATGTGTTGTTGTGCGAATATGTAACGCCAGATAGACGATATAGAGAGACGCCTTCTTTAAAGGATGCCGGCATTATGGAGAGCTTGAAAGCAATTGCATTATCAATAACGCAACAATATGGGTACGATATCAACATGGTGGAATTTGTGTTGCGAGACGATCAGCCGGTCGTCATCAATCCCACTAATCCCGCTCCCTCAATCGACTTAGAGTTGCTTTCTCCGCCCGATTTTGATTGGTGCGTTGAGCAGATCGCCGCTTTAGCGATAAAAAAATTAAATCAGCCGACGACCTCTAGCCAACTGATGAATTTAGGAGATTGGTTATCGAACGATTGAAGATAAACGCATAAAGTTGTTTTTGCGACGCAGAGAAAAGATATTTCCGCTGCATTTTTATCCGTTTCTTCTAACTCATCATTTAATTGCGTGAATAATCGCAAATTTCATTTTCCCAATTGATGCAGTAAACTATAATTGCCCACGCAAAGTAGTTAACAGTCAACCATTTATTTTGGAGAATTACCATTCATGGATAAGTTGATCCCTAAAATGCCGGCACGATTAAGCCGCTTGCCCGAACTCGCTCACAATTTATGGTGGAGTTGGACGCCGGAAGCCCGCGCCTTATTCCGCCAATTAGACAAATCATTATGGCGAGCCACCCAACACAACCCTGTAAAAATGTTGCACCAAATGAGCGATGAGCAGTTAGAAAAAGCGAGCAAAGACCCCGCTTTTTATCGCCAATACAACAAAGTTTTTATGATTTATGATGAGGCAATGAGCCAAAATTCGGGGTGGTTTGTGGAAAATTACCCTGAATTGCTGGACAAACCGATAGCCTACTTCTCTTTTGAATTTGGCATTCATAATTCGTTACCGATCTATTCTGGCGGTCTGGGCATTCTATCTGGCGATCACGCCAAAGAGGCAAGCGATATGGGGCTGCCTTTGGTAGGCGTTGGTTTTATGTATCCGCAAGGTTATTTTCGCCAATATTTGCCGGCACACGGCTGGCAAGAATCTGTATACGAGCAGTTGGATATGGATTTGGCGCCAATTACTGTTGAGAAAAATGGAGATGAGTCAACTTTAATAGTCGGGGTGCAAATAGGCGATCATGAAGTGTTTGTTCAGGTGTGGCGCGTTCAGGTAGGGCGAGTGACGCTCTTTTTGCTCGATACAGATGTCGAAGAAAATAACCCTTGGGATAGGGAACTATCAGCCCGATTATATGCCGGCGACAGCGAAATGCGGATTCGGCAAGAGATCTTGCTGGGTATCGGCGGAGTGCGGATTTTGCGCCATATGAACATCCACCCTTCAGTTTGGCATATGAATGAAGGACATTCCGCCTTTTTGCTGCTGGAATGTTTGCGCGAAAAGATGAGTGAGGGAAGCTCGTTTGAGGAGGCGATTGAGGCAGTCAAAGCCCAATCTGTCTTTACCACGCATACCCCGGTTCCAGCCGGGCACGACTCGTTTGGCTTGCACATGATGGAGAATTACCTCGGTTACTTTTGGCACCAGTTAGGGATCAGCCGCGATCAGTTATTGAGTTTAGGAGAACATCAGGAAAGTTGGGGTATTGGCTTTAACATGACGGTTTTGGCGTTGCGACTTGCCGGCAGAATGAACGGCGTCAGTAAATTGCATGGAAAGGTGTCGCGGCAGATGTGGCAATCGGTGTGGAGCGATCGCCCGGCCGATGAAATCCCCATCATCCATGTCACCAACGGGGTGCATATTCCCACCTGGGTCTCTAGCGAAATGTCGGAGTTGTACGACAAAAGTCTGGATGCTGATTGGCGTTCGAATCAACAAGATGGCGCCATGTGGCGGCGGATCAAAGATTTGCCGGCAGAGCAATTGTGGACGATCCACCGTGGGTTAAAGCGTAAGCTGATTCACCATTTGCGAGAGCGAACCCGCAACAGGTGGATAGCTGGATCGTATGATGCGGTGCAAATTTTGAGCAGTGGACGGCTGCTCGATCCAGAAGCGTTGACCATCGGTTTTGCCAGGAGGTTTGCCACATACAAACGGGCGACCCTTTTGTTTAAAGATATGGAGCGATTGCGCCAGCTCTTGTTGGATTTCCACAAGCCGGTGCAATTGATTTTTGCCGGCAAAGCCCATCCGGCAGATGATGGCGGCAAATTACTCATTCAAGAGATTTACAATTTGGCCAAAAATCATCAATTAGGGGGTAGAATCGCTTTTGTAGAAGATTATGACATGCATCTAGCTCGCTATATCACGCAAGGGGTAGACGTTTGGCTAAATACGCCGCGCCGCCCGCATGAAGCCAGCGGCACTAGCGGCATGAAAGCGTCGATAAATGGCGTGCCCAACCTCTCTATTTTAGATGGTTGGTGGGTAGAAGGTTACAATGGCGCCAATGGTTGGGCGATTGGAGATGGGCAAGAGCGTGAAAATGAAGATGAGCAAGATTGGGCGGATGTCACTTCGCTCTATCAGATTTTAGAGGATGAGGTGGTGCCTCTCTATTACGATCGAGATCGGGATAATATTCCGCGCGGCTGGATCGATATGATGCGGGAAGCGATTTCGTCTAATGCCCCGGCGTTTAGCATGCGGCGGATGTTGATCGATTATGCGGAACAGTTGTATGTGCCGGCAATGCGCCGCGAACCACTCGAGCCAAAAAAGGCGGTAATGGCGTAGCTTGTTTTTCCGGCACAATAAGCTGGATTAAGGCTCTGAAAGATTAAAATGGCTACTTTTGTGAAATCTCTTGTGCGCCTAACTGCGCGATGGGGAAATCTCGGTTATGCCGGCAGTGAACTGACATGAGCCGCTGGATAAAACGCATTCTTATTCTTTTCGCTATATTGATCTGGATCGTGGTCATGGCGTTCCCATTTGTGGCAGTCAGCTTAGCCCGCAATGGCGAATTTCAGATAGGGGTTAGCGTTGGGACGAATTTACGTTTGTTTATGGTGCAAGAGGAAGAAGCCAATGGAATAGGGATTGCCTTGAGCAGATCGAAAAGCAGTCAGACAGGCGACTGTGTGCAAACTTCTTTGTCTTATTTTCTGTGGGAAGGGGAGGGGGAAAGCAGCAGATATTGCCAATGTTATGATGATATTGGCAATCTCAGTGCCAATGTGTGCCCCTGATGTTACGGGGATGCCGGCAATTGCAGGTGGGGGTCGCTAATAGGCGGATCATCTGTTGAGGCGGCGCCGTTTGACGATTGGGCAACTGGCTCTTCTGTATCGTTATCGTTCCGAGGGATCGAGGCGCCTTCCAATTCGTCATCATGGTTGTTATTTGCTGCCGGAGAGTCAATCAGCCCATTTTGAAGGCGGATCGCCTTTATATTTGGCATAAAATATTCAGATGCGCCCGCGCTTACTCCACTGATTTGCAAATCTCCCTCAACGCCAAATGGCATTGGTTGGGAATTGTAATCAACGATCGACGCTTTGGCGTTGGCGATTGGTCTTCCCAGGGGAATGCCGGCATCAATCGACCATTCAGCGGGGTCATAATATAGAGTTGCGCCACCGCACGCCAACCAACTGCTCAGGCTGATCAACCGCGCCTGCGGAGCCGCTTGCTGAAATCTGTGCGCCAATGGCGGCGTCAACCCTTCACGTTGACAATACCATATCCGAGCCTGGGGTACAGCCTCGCCTAAATCGGGATATTCGTCTAACAAAAAGGTCAACAATTTTGCGTCTACTGTGATTTGGTTTGCCCCATTTTCCGCAATATGGTTCACAAACAGCTTTAGATTTATCTTGGTATGGGGCGGTACCATCGCCAATGCGCCGCCCGTTAACAATGGCGACCAAATATCAGACAGGGTATTGATTTGATTCAAATCGGGGGCGATACCGATGAGAGGAGCGTCGGCGCTCTCTATTTGGCGCGCCATCCACGTCGAGAGGTTGATGATTTGCTGATGGGTAATGAAAGCGCCTTCGCCATGCGCTAGGTAATGCCGGCACATCGCCGTGGTTGGTTCAACCGGAGGCAGCTCTACTTCTTCGGCGCGAGCCACATAGACCCAATCTTCATCCAGACAAATTATTTCAGATGGCTTAAATTGAGCTGGCGGAAGAGATAATCGTTCTTGCAAATGTTGTTCTGTCAACAAAATGTAGGCATCGCTATCCGCTAAGATTTCAGCCAAGCGCTCTGCCGGCAATTCTGGGTCGAGCGGCACAACGATCCCGCCCGCTTTCAGCGTCCCCAGCCAGCCCGCGATCAAATTTGAGGAGCGCTCGATGGCAAGCCCAACTGATTGTCCCGTTTCTAACCCAGTGCTCCGCAGAAAGTAAGCCAATTGCGTCGCCTGATCGTTTAGCTGCTCGTAGGAGCTAAAATCTTGGTCGATAATGAGGGCGGTTGCCAGCGGATTTTGATGGGCTTGTCGTTCAAATAATCCCGGAACGGTTAAGTCGTCGGGAAAGGAATATTCCGTCTCGTTCCATTTATTCAAAAGTTCCTGTTCCGTTTTAGTTAACAGCGGCATTTCGCCGATTGGTTCGTCTGGACGCTCCAAAACGACAGCGGCTGATTGTTCGAAATGGGCTGCCAAACGAGCTGCATCTTCTTGGCTCATCTTGTTTGCGGCATAGTTGAAGATGCCGGCAATTCCATCCGCTTTCTCATGCAATTGAATGTGTAGAGCGACACTGGCTGCATTTTGGTCATGCAATAGCTCATAAGACATTTTCAAATGGGGTATTTGAGCCAATGGCTCACCCTGATCAAAATATGCAACCTTTACATGATACGGCGGATTAAGATTCCAATCCCAAAGATCGACGCCGATAATTTCCTGATGGTCAAACGCTTTCAACATCGCCTGGCGGATGGCTCTTAAAAGGTGGCGGAAGCTCATGTTTGAATCTAAATTTGCCCTGATGGGCAAATAGGCGGCGAATACCCCGACCATGTTAGCCAGTTGCGCGCCAACGCGATTGCTTGCCAAAGCGCCAACCGCTATATCTGAGCGTTGCCCATATCGGAATAACATTAAATGAACGAGGCTCAACCAAAACATATAAGTTGTGGCTGATTCTTGCCGGCAAATCGATTTGATTTGGTCATTGATTTCCACCGGCAGATGAAAGCGGATTATCTGCCGGTGATTTACGTCTACTATCTCTTTGTCGGCGTGGAATGGCAAGGTTAAATGTGGAGTTAGGTCTGACAGAGCTTCGCCCCAATACGCCAGGAGATCCTGGCGAAATATGCCAGACAATCGCTCTTGTGTCCATTGAATATAGTCGGCGTATTGGACAGAAATTGCCGGCAACGGATTTCCCTGGACATAATTTGAAACCCCCTGATAAAGGGTTAATATTTCCCGCCCTAAAATTTCTAAAGAGGCTTCATCAACTAAAAAGGCGGGGGCGATCAACAACAAAACGGTATCCACAGAAGAGCGTTCCAGCAAAATCGCTCGCGCCAATGGCAAATCATTATAATCGAACGGTTGACCTATCGCCTCAGTCGCAACCTGTTCCCAATCAGACTCGCCTATGGTTTGGCGTTCAAGCGGCAATTCATCTGTGCCAGAGATAGACATAGCCACTTTCCCAGAAATATATTTAAATGATGCCCGCATCATTTCGTGCCTGTTCAGCGCGTGATTTAGGCAAGATTGCAGCAAGGAGAGTCTCAGCATCCCTTCGAAATGAATGGCGATGCCCAGATTTCCCCCATATTTTGGCTGTCGCCATATCCGTTGTTGGGCTACAGAGAGAGAAATTTGCCTCTGCCGGTTGACCGGTTGGATCGGCGTCAACTTTGGGCGGGTTAGTTGCCGATTGCCCTGCTCCGCCATTTGCAAAAATGTGACAATTTCTTCCTTGCGTTCGACGATCTCTGCCTGCATCTCGGGGGTAAGCGTTCCCGCTGGCGCGTTTAACTTAAGGCTCTCGCCATCCAGGTTGAGGTGTATATCGTTTTTTTGCAGATAGACCAGAAACTCAGTGATATTCATGAAGTTGAAAATGGTTTCAGACGAGTTTACAGAACGCAAGTTGGCTATTCATTAATCATAAAGCGATCTCTTCTCGATCATCCCCTATTGGTTGTGTGGGCGCGAATGCCAACCATCTCATCGCTTCGATTTGCTCTGCCAACGCTTTGATTTGCGGCTTTTCAAAAAAGGCGTTGAGGGTGATTTCCATATGAAAACGCTCTTTAAGTTGCGTCAGGATTTGCATGGCTAAATCGGAATTGCCGCCAAGTTCAAAGAAATCCTCTTCGATACCGATATCGTCTCGATTAAGCGTTGAAGCCCAAATCTCAGCTATCGCTTTTTCTACTTCGCTTTGGGGCATCATTTTGGTTTTTGGCGCCTCTTCTTTTTTTGCTGGGGTAGTTGCCGGCAAGGCGTAGGCGTCTATCTCGCCTTGCTCGTTCTTGGGCAGTTGCTCTAGGATAATGATATTTGCCGGCATCATGTAGGCGGGCAAATGCAGTTCCATTCGTAATGCCAATTCGGTAACATCTGGGACGTTTTGGGGCGAAGCTGGGACGATATAGGCTGTTAGCTGTTTGTCGGCGTCGTCAGCTTCATTGCCGGCAACATCGCGGGCTAAAACCGCCGCCTCTGCTACCGAATCCTGCGCCAACAAAAACTGCTCGATTTCCGCCAATTCAACTCGATTGGCTCGGATCGTCGTCCGATCATCCAATCGACCCAAAATCGTGAAAGAGCCGTCTGGATTTTTGGTCGCCATTGCCCCTGTTCGAACCACAGTTTGATCAGTGGATGAAAGATGAACAAATCGTTCTGCCTCTAAATCTGGTTGGAAAGGATATCCAATCGCCAAACCATCCCCGCCAATGGCTAATTCCGCCGCTACCCCTTCGGGCGCTATCTCCCCATTGTCATCCAATAAGAGCGCTTCCATATTATTTAACGGGTGACCAATAGTGATAGGGTTATCGTCTGAGAAAATTTGGGCGGCTGTTGACCATATCGTCCCTTCTGATTCGCCATACAGATACCATAAGCTTTCGCCCGCTTTTTCTAATAATCTATCCGCCAACTCGCGGCTTAAAATATCCCCGCTGCAAAGCATCTTTAACCCAGGATATCCTTGCCAGCCCGTTTTGAGTAACATTTGCCAAATATGCGGCGGGGCGTGCAAAATCGTTGCTTCGTAATGCCGGATAGATTTCGCCAAATTTCGCCCGTCAGAGACGATCATCTCCGGCAAAATGACAACCCGCCCGCCATTGATTAAAGGCAAAAACAGTTCCGCCACCGCTTTGTCTTTAGCGACATTGAAAAGATTTAATGCCACATCATCTTCGTTTATGGCAAAGAGCTTTTGTAAACTATCCAGCAGATTAATGGCAGATTGGTGCGAAACCATAATCCCCAACGGTTTGCCGTGTGAACCGGAGACGTAAACGAGGTAAGCGGGCTCATCAGGAGCCGCTTCACGGTTCAGCGGTTCGTCCAGTTGCTTCTCAATCGCTTCCCAGGCGGTGTCTATGCAGATAAACATAGGAGCATTATCTGGCAAATTGTCTTGCAAACTTTTTTGGGTGATCGCTAATGGGATTTCGCTTTCATCTATCATAAAGGCTGTTCGTTCTTGCGGGTCGCTTGGATCAAGCGGCAAAAAGGCGCCGCCTGCCTTTAAAACGCCTAACAAGGCGATCACGGCATCTAGGGAGCGGCTCATATAAACGCCAACCAATTGTCCAGAAGCGACGCCTAATTCGCTTAGATAATGAGCGAGCTTGTTGCTCCGTTTGTCGATTTCGGCGTAACTGTATTGGCGCGAGCCATAAACGACGCCGACCTGATCAGGCGTTTTTTCCGCCATTTGGCTAAAGCGTTGGTCAAGGGTGGCAGATGGCGCTGACATTTCTGGCGGCAGGGCAACTGGCGTCATTGTTGCCGGCAACGAAGCGATCTCAGCAATCTCTTCATCGCCTAACCCTGGCAGGTCAGAAAAATCGGCGGTCGCAAGATGATCGCCAAATAGTTGTTCTTCGATCAGTAGCTCTTCTTCCAAAATCGAGCTATCTATTTGAGGCGGCAAATCCTCCATGAGTTCTTCCGCCTCGTTCATATCTTCCTCTTCTGGCGAATCGTTGTTTGTTTCCGCTTCAAGGGCGATCCCTTTCTCAGAAAATGGCGACGCCCCAATTACCGTTTCTTCAAGTTGGCTGGGCATTTCAGTTGGCTCTACTGGATGGATGATCGACAATTGTTCTTCAATTTCCCCTTCCGAACTCTTCTCTGGCAACTCAAATGACCCATTGGCAAAGCCGCCGGTATCGGGCAGCAATTCTAATTGGAACTCATTTGTTTCCTCTTCTTTCTCATCAGAGGCAACGATCTCTTCCGCTGCCTCTTCGAAACCCACTTTAGAGTCCTCTTCAGAGCCTGTATCAGCGCCCTCTTCAGAGTCCTGATCTTCGGTTTCAACCTCATCATGCTCGACTAGCTCGCTGGTTGAATCCGCTGCGACATGGGGTTCCTCTAATTGGTTTTGGTCGTCGGTCTTGCCGGCAATGTCCTCAACTTTAGTTTCTGCCAGCTCGATATCTTCTTGTTGCGCTTCATCAGCAACCGCTTTGCCAGTTAAAACCGCCAGCGATTGATTGGGATCGGAACTGACAGCTTGGCTCAACGCTTCAAAACGGTCAACCCATCCCTCAATTCGATCCTGGTCAAAGATGTCTTGGTTGTAATTGAAGAACAGGTTCAGTGTTTCTTCTTCGCTTTGGACGGTTAAAAAGAGGTCGTGCCGGCAATACGAGCTGATAATGGGGTAAAGGGCGGCGACGATGCCGGCAAATTGATTCGACTCGGCTGCCGGCAACGATTGAAAAGCGATATCGGTGATGGGATGTCGTTCTTGACCCCGCTTTAACTTGAGAGCTTCCACCAACCTCGCCGCGCTAAATGGGACATGGGCGGCGGCTGAGTCGCGCTGCTGGCTAATCGCTTGCCAAAACTCGCCAAAATCCGCTTGAGGCGTTAAAGCAACCCGAACAGGCACAATGGAATGGGTTGCCCCGATAGGCAGCGCCGCTTCATCGCCTACCTGAATCGGCTCGACGATGGCAAACTCCGACTGATCGCTCAACTCATAAATCAGCAAAGCGTAAATCGCAAAGATCAAATCGGCTAAATCACGATCTGAGTCAGCCGCTAGCTTACTCAAAGAAGCGCTCAATTCAGGCGACAATGCATTATCGAGCGTTCTGCCGGCAAAGCTGCGGACAGCGGGTCGGGGTCGGTCTGCCGGCAAATCAAGGTGAGCCGTTTCTTCGGCGAATAAATTCGTCCAATATGCCGCCTTCTCTTCAGAAACAGCTGCCGCTTGCCGCGCTGCTAAATATTTTTTAAATGAGTTAGCGGTTGGCAATTGGCTGGGTTCGCCTCTATGTTCCGCTTCGTAAAGGGCGAGAATCTCTGCCCACAAACGATTCGCCGATGCGCTGTCAAACACGATTTGATGCCCTACCAATGTAACCCCAAATTGGTTATCCGCTAATTTGACGATTTTCGCTTGGATGACGGGTCCGTGCGCCAAATTTAATGGAATTGCCGCTTCCTTGGCGACAAACTCTTCGAACGTTTTTTCTGGGTCAGGATCGTCTGATAGATCGACGATGGGGATTTGCACATGGGTGAATAGGGCGCGTTGTTGGGTGGCGCCATCTAAGCTAAAGCGGAGTTGTAACGCTTCGTGTCGCTTGATAGCCGTTTGAATCGCTGACTCCATTGCCGGCACATCTAGTTTGCCGACGATTTGCGCCATCCACCCTTCATTAAAGGCAGCGGCAGCGGCGGGGCTGATTTGCGTCGCCAACCATGCCATTTCTTGTTGGATGGTGGTGGCAAACGGTTCGATATCGATTTGCCGATCCGCTTTAGTTGCCGGCAAAAAGCCGGCTTGTTGCATCGCCACCACGCTCTCTTTAATAGCATTTGCCACAATGGCGATCGCTTCATCATCATGTTCGGTCGAAAAGAAAAAGAGCTGATCAATGGTTGGGGCATAAACTCGCCGCAATAAAAGATGGTGAGCCAGCATCGGGGCTAAAGTAAGCTCTGCCGGCATCTCCAGCCGGAATGTCGAACCAAAGCCGCTTAGTCGCATGGGGAGCTGCCGTTGGCTAAAAAAGCGATTCATTTCAGAGACAAACCGCTCTGTTCGTTGATTGAGCTGGGGCAAAAGCGTTTCCCCATCTCGTTGTAGATGGCGCAAGGTGGCGCGGGCTGCCGCTAAACTCATAGGATGCCGCCCGGAGCGAGGCTGCCGCCATCCCGCTGGCGTTTTGGGTTGTGAATCGTCTCCATAATGCCAGCCGCCGCCATCATAGTTTTCCAGGTAAGCGGCGCTGCCAGCGACGATCCCAATGGGAAATCCGCTGCTGGCTACAGAGCCAAAACATGCCATGTCGGGCTTGAGCTGCCAAGCGGCTTGCATTCCGCCTGGGTGCATTCGGAAACCGCTTATCGTTTCATCGAAGATAAGGGGAATGCCTGCATTTGCTGTAATTTGGCGCAATTTTTTGATAAAGTCACGAGATAGATGTTGCGGGGAAGCGCTGGGCAACGGCTCAACCACCACAGCCGCCAACTCATCCGCCTGTTCTTTAATAAAATCGAGCGATTCTGCCGCTCCGTAACGCAGAATATAGCTGCTTTTTACTTCGTTGGAAGCGATGCCCGAAAATGCCGGCATCGTTCCCAGTCTACCCTCTTCTACTGTGGCAACCCCCTGCAACGCCTCTACGCCATGATGGGGAGCGCCGGCAAAGGTCACAATTGATTCTCGTTGGGTTGCAATTCGCGCCAATCGAATTGCGGCTTGGATAGCTTCTCCCTCATTGTCGAACAGAGCTGTCCTCTCCATGCCGCTCAGCTCTAGAGTAAAGCGGGCTACTTCGGTGGCTAACGGAGAGAGCGTTCCAGTAGATAAGCTGTGTTCCATTTGCCATTTAAGCGCTTTGTTCAAAAAATGGGGCGAATGTCCAAAAAGATGAGCGCCTCCCCCCATCGAAATATCAACATAGCGATGGTCGTCCATATCCCAAATGTATGCGCCATTTGCCTGTTTTATGATCAACGGGTAAATCGCCTCTTTCCAGCGCGAATCAAAGACGCCGATTTGGGCTGGATCTGCCAAGATGCGGCGAAATGAGCGCGCCGCCTTTTTTGAAGTGGCGGTTTGGCTGGAAAATTGGGCTACGATGTCGCGCAGCCGCTCTTTTTGGGCTGAGGTTAATGCCCCATCTTCCCCCATTTCTACTGGCTGCCAATCGCCAAAATCGGGCGCTGGCATCTCAGAGCCGTAATCGGGCGCGAGCGGCAGTTCGGCAGCAGAGGCGGACGCCTGAGGGTGTTCCTGATCTTCTAGTTGGAGCTGATTCAGGATTTGCAACTGTTGGGTCATCAACTGTAGCTGTTGTTCCATGAGTTGCCGAAAGGTTTGCGCTTCTGAAGTGGGCAATCTGGACGAAAAGAGAGCCGACGATTGAGCCGATTGGTTGGTTGGTTGGTCGGCAAGTTGATGTGAGAGGATGCCGGCAGACAACTCTTCGTCCAGATGCGCCACAAGCGCGTTAAAAGTAAAGTGCACTTCCATTAAAGAACGGAAATGCACCCTAACGCCTAATTCATGATTGAGCTTGATGCTGGCTGCGGTTAGCATATGTGCGTCGAAACCCAATTCTAAAAATGAACGGTCGGCATCTTCAGGCGCGATTGGTTTTCCCCATACTTCGGTAAAAATCTGATTTACAATCTCTTTTATGGTCGTTTCGCCTATCATAAAATGCCTCACTCATTTGCCGTTTTCAGAGGGGAAAACGAGCAAAAGAACCTTGAATTTTGATTCTGCATTGGTTGGGGTTTACAGTTGCGCTCTATCAACTGCGCCTAAGATAAAAGAGGAACGTTTTGCCAAAAGGTTAAAACGGGTCCAACCAACCAATTGTTTGTTCACTACAAATGTGATGGGCTCATTGTAAAACGAGAGGGGGTTAAGAAGCCGTTAATGTAGCGGGGAAAAGTTAGTACTTTAGTGGCAAGCGAGGGGCTTTAATCAAATTTTGCGCCCCATTGTGACCATGGGGGCAGACTATGTGATGGCGTCATATCACATTGAATGAATGATGTTACTCTTCGGATGGATTCTTCGGTTTGAAGTAGGCGTCTAGCCAAGGAATGAGACCTAAAATGACGATTGTCAACACCGCAGTGTAAATCGCTAAAGCGATAGCCCCCGCCCCTACTGCCATGCCCAGAGCGGCAACCATCCATATTGAAGCAGCGGTGGTGATGCCTCGTACCCGACGACGAGTTTGAAACAACACTCCTGCCCCCAGAAAACCGACGCCAGTGACGATTTGGGCGGCGATTCTCCCAGTATCTTGAGCGGCGCCATGCAGGGGGAAACCCTCGATGGACAAAATGGTGAATAGGCAAGAACCGCCGGCGATGAGCATATTGGTTCGCAATCCAACATTTCTTCCAGCCCGAGCCCGTTCATAACCGATGATGCCGCCTAAAAAGATCGCCAACGTCATGCGAGCCATTTGCCACCAAGGTATCCCGCTAACAGCTAATTCATAAGTAGATTGTTCCATTTTCATCGCCTACCCTTTTAGTTAGTCGGATGCTGTTTGCTGGATTGTAACTCTGTTCTCGTAAATTGCCGGCATTACCTGGAACCAACTGTTGCCAATCTGAAACGGCAACGGTTCGCCCGCCCCATTTTGCAACGTCAGCATCCCATGCCGATCAGGTCTCGTCCACATGCCGGCATACGCCATTCCATCCCGCAACAGTATCGCCCGCCAACTCCCCATCAAATCGACGCTTACCGAAGGCGAAACGCATTCGTCTCCCACCTGATGTTCGCAAATCGAATCATCCACTTGGTGTACGGCAAAGATGACGACGATGTTTGCCGCGCTCAATTGCCCGTTGGTGTTAGCGTCTAAGTGCGGTTCGCCGCCCGCCCACCGCCAATAACGCCCATTTTCCGGATCATATCGCCATTCTACCGCCTCGCTACTGTAGCGTATGGAAATGACCGGAGCAGGTTCGCCGCCAGGCAAGGGAAGTTGGCTGAACGACATAAAATTATTCAAATTAGGCGGTCGGTTTAGCTCCCGATCGTCCAGTTCTAGCCACAACTGCTCAGGATGAATGAACAATGTGTGTTCCCATGGTTTGTCAGCTCCAGTACGATAAAAGCCCTGGCTGGTGGCTCGCAGTAATCGCTCGTTGAAATCAACCCGATTTAATTTGCGCGAAACGCCGATGCTGGCGCCAGAATAGACCAAAGCGGCATCGTACATTGCCGGCAATTCCAAGTCGATTAGACGCGCTGACCGAACCGAGCCCAAATCTGGCGGCGTCTGGCTGTGAAAGATGGCGGTGAAGCGGGTCGCTCCTTCCGCCACATGCTCGTACACCAAATCGGCATGGCTCAACCCCGATTGGGGACGCACATGTTGTGGCGGGGCGTTGGAAATCTTGACGGCAATCGGGCGGCGAGCCAAGTTAGCTGGCTTAGCGACGATTTCGCCTGTGAACGGGCTGCGGTCGTCGCCAAAGTCTGATTTGTTCTGCAAGATAATGGGCGTCGTTGTGGGGATGGGGGTGGCTGTTGCCGACAGTGTAGGCGTTGCCAACGGGGTGGGCGGCGGGGCAGTTGGGGTTGGGCTGGGCGGAGTTGGGGCAGACGAACTGGTTTGAGTTGACAATTGAGGGGCGTCAGTTGGCGGTTGGATTTGAACGAGGGGAGTCGCCGTCGCCACTGATGGTTGGTCTTGCCGACAGCCGATCGGCAAACCGACAAAAAATGCGAAACTCAACAAAGCGAACGCTCGAACCATGCTGGCATTATAACCCGAGCGACAAAAATTGGGAGGGAGAAATGCCGGCATTTAAATTTGATAGGCAGAGGTCGAGAGAATGAATTTGCAAAATGCCGGCTTTCTTGCCTGGGTCATTTTCCCCTACAATCGTTACGGTTCTGGGATTATCCCAGCGTCTGCTGGAATTGGCGTGCCATCGGGCACATTGCGTAAATCAACGCAAGGGACAAAATTGACATCATCCCAGACATAACCCTGATCGGTAAAGGTCTCAATATCCTGAATCCACCGTTTTTCTTCGCCATCGAGCAGGTAGATATGGGGGCTGCCGTAGCATTTAAAAAGCACAGGGCTAGGTTGTTCATATAAAACATTTTGGATGCGAACCGGCAAATTTGCCATGTTAGCCAGATCCAATCTAAAAAGCCACGGCAGAGCAAGAATGACGATGACGGTCCAAATGGCGTACACATTCGTTCCCATGCTAAACGTCCGATACAACCTATCTAGCCACTGCCCCTCTTTGGCGCGCCACTGCAATATAAGCAATAGCGCCAATAGACCAATGTTAATGATGTTCCAACCAACTATCGCTAAACGATTTGGGGTTAAGCGGTCATTTATCGTTCGGTAAATAATGGCTGACAGCGCGTAAAGGCTGACAATCAATGTTAATAGCGCCACACCGATTATCAAGCGGCGTAACCAACGGTCTCGTTGAGTTGAGCTATCGGCAGGTCGCAAAATCGTCGCCCCCACCAGCAAACCTACCACGGCAAATAGCATAATGTTGTACACAATCAGAATATCTCGATTGTCAAATGGGGCGCGAAAGTTAGCTGGAATAAAGCCGATATAGATCGCCAGAACTAAAAACGTTAAGGGGAGAAGCGCTTGCATCAGGGCAGATATAAGTCGGAAAAATTCCCGAGAAAAGGTCTGCTCATCTGGCGGCACAGTCGGTTCGTAAATGATTGCCGGCGCGATGACGAGGATAATGCCTAACCCGCCTCCAAAAATGAGACGCAATAAAACCTCAGAAAATTCGACATCGAGCGCATTAAAAAGACCTATGGTGATACCGGAAAAGGCGTACAAAGCGCCGGTAAAAATTCCTCCAACAACGATGGCTTCAACTGATTTGAGCAAGAAGAGCAGGCGATTGTGAGCGTCGGGCTGTTGAGCGAGGAAAAATGCCCCCACGCTTGCCCAGGCAAGGAGCGGCAAATGGATGAGCATCAGGCTGAGATACTGTTCCTGAAATGGGCGTACGCCTGCCCGCTTATAAACGAGATTTACATAGGCGGAGGCAATCAACGGCACGAAAGCGGCAACAACCATTAGCCGCCACTTCTTCTTCCCTGCCAGCGTGAAATAAATTAAAATGAAGATAGCTGTTAAAGAAGTCCACCAGAAAAAAATGAGCGGCAAGAAATTTTGTGGCAGATTTGCCCCGCCTACAAGTTGAGTCATATACCGTTCATCATCCGCAAACCACCAGAACAGTAAGCCATTAAAAATAGCCAACGGAATTAACCACCGCCATTCAATGATAAGTTGCTTTGCCTGTCTAGCTGCGTAATGCAGGCGATGAAACCAACCTGCCAACAGCAGATTGTTGGGAGTGTTTTTATAATTGTCGTCAATTGCCTGCTGAAACGCTTTTTGCCGCCCGGCTTTGATTGCGTCATGATAAAGTTGTTCTAATTTTTCCGGGTTATCTGAAAGGGCGTCAACAGAATCTTGGTATGACATGTTTTCTCCTGCTAATTTAATGTTGAAAAAATCGTTGAGGTGTTCAATGAGCATAGTTTTTGCCAGATCAAACAGGGATCGTATAAGAAATTGGATAAGACCGAGCGTGTTTTTCTGGCGCAACAAAAATCGTGTTTCGTCTCGAAATACCTGCGCCATCCCTATGCCATATTGCTGTCGAAAATGAGCGGGATAGGCATAGAGCAGCAGCTTGAAACATAAACTAAGGCAGGTCTGTATCGACTTGTTGTATGGGATGTTTTGTTGCATTAAATACCCGCTACTGTCTGTACAGGTTTGCCTTCTGGGAAGAAATGTTTGTTGCGCGCTTGCCGCAACTGCTCTTCCAATCGAGATACTTCAGCCGTCAATACCCGTTGCCCGAAGTTGGTGAGCCGGTAGTAGCGTCGTCGCTCATCATCCAAGATGGGGTCGGGTCTATCGTCTGTTTCTGTGATGAGCCCACGTTCTAGCAGGCGCTTAATTGCCCCGTAAAGGGTTCCTGCCATGATGTGGATGCTGCCGTTTGTGCGAGCCTTGACCTCCTTGATAATGCCATAGCCGTGTCGTTCTTTATCGGCTAGAGCCAACAGGATGTGAAATACGGTAGGCGTAAGAGGAAGATGACTTTCTGGATTTGCCTCAGGGGTTTGGCTTGTTTGGTTCACTGATTTTCCTCCACGACGCTTAAATATATATCGCACGACTATATAGCAATGCTATATATTGTAGTGTTCGGTTGCCCTCTGTCAAGTGGATGATACAGGTTAATCGGATTTGTGTTGCCTATGCGGATGGTCGAGCAAATAGGCTGAGTTGACCGCGCTACACGAGCGCATCGCTTTGGCGGAGTATCATCCGTCGAAGCCAGGTTTGCGCCCTATGAGCATGTACGCCGCGAGGAAAATGCGGCGACGATACCAGCGCAAGGGATGGGTTATGATTTTGTTGAGATTGTGAGGGCTTTTGGGGAGTTAAATGCCGGCAAAACAGGTCTCTTCAAAACCGTTCTACGGATGTAGGAGCGTCTCTGGCGGTTCTAGAATCGTGGAAATCAAATGGTACGCCCCAATGCCGAACGCCACCGCCACGTTGAGCGATGCTTTTACCCCCCGCATTGGGATGGCGACTAATTGATGGCACAGAGCTAAGATAGCGGGGTCGATCCCGCATTTTTCATTGCCTACTACCAACGCCAATGGTTGGGAGGGGGGCTGCCATGTCATCAGCGGCAGGCTGAATTCATTCGCTTCCAAACCGACCAAGTAAAAGCCATCTTCCTTTAACTGTTGGATGGCGTCAACGCCATTTCGGGAGGTTGTCCAATTGAGCGCCTCCGCCGCTCCCAAAGCGGTTTTTCCCACTTTGGGGTGGCGGGGAGTAGGGGTGAAACCGGTTAAGATGAGGCGGCTAAAGCCGGCGCCATCGGCGGCGCGAAAGATAGAGCCGACGTTGTAAGCGCTGCGAATGTTGTCCAGCACGCCGATGATGGGGAAAGGGAAACGGGATTGTTTTGGCGTTATTGGTTTGGCAAGCGGGTGAGGGGCTTCTTGCCGGCATTCCGCCCCACAAAGCGGACACGAAGCGGCGCGAGGGTCATTGGCGGCAGCCGGAAAGCGAAACCGGCACTGGTCGTTGACGCATTGGTATGGGCGGTAGATGCCGGCATTTTTTACCTCATCATTCATGATACTTCTTCCAGATAATAGGTATCCACATCTACGCCAGGGCTAAATAGGGCGCTGACTGGTTGGCGGGATAAGGGAGTTAATCCATTTAGCGTTAGCATGTTGGCGTCGTAAGCGGTCGTTTCTGCCGGACAAAATTGGTAAGGAGGATGGTAGACGCGCCCCTTGAAAAGTTTTTGCCGGCGCACATCGTAAGCGAACAGCAGATACCGTTCCAGCAGAAAAAATTCCAGCCCGCTAGGTTGGGCTTCGGCTAATTTGCCCGCCGCTTTATACCGGAAATAAGCGGCATGTTTTTGCAGACTCCCGCGCCGCCAACTACGATAACTGATTTCATCCCGACCGCTTGTCCCCATTCTGGCGTAAAAGTAGGGCAGTTTAAAGGCGGCGCGGGCGACTTTAACCGCCAGCCATTGGTTGGCGTCTAGCGAATAAAACCACACGCCAGCGTTGCCATGTTGGTCGCAAACGTATGTCCGAACGTTAACTTCCAGAAAGTTGGCGACGCCGGGGATTGCCGGCACAAATCTGGGGCGGATGTCTCGCATGAAGAAGGGAACGATGCCCACATAACATTTGCCGGCAAACAGATCGACTGTCAATCCGGGCGGCAAAGTAGCTTGCACCGCTTCCGGCTCAAATTCCCAATGCAAAAAGAGCAGCGAGCGCCATTTTTGATGCATGACAACCGGCTGTTGAGGACGTTCACGCAGCGCCAGCCGCTGTTCAAGGGTAGGTGGTTTCGGGTTCACCTATTCATCCATATGTTCAGGCTACCATCGTTGGGTGAATCCCGTCCAGGCGTCAACTGATACCACTTTGTGATCTGGTTTTTTATCGCCCAAATCCTCACTCGGCGGATAAATCGCCACATAGGTCAATGTTTTCAAATTGCCAAAAGCGGTAAAGTCGCCGTTTGCCGGCACGCGATTGCGCCAGGTGCCAGTGTCGATGTAATAACGTTCCCCTGCATCATCATGCGCCAACAGTTCGATAGCTGGTTTGTGAGTATGCCCTGCCACCAAGAATAACGCCTCCTGATTTTGAATCGCCTCTTCCCGGGCAGCATAATTTTCTGGATGAGATATGATGATTTTTGAGGTCAGAATCCCCTTTGAAATAAATTCAATCGCTTCTAGCGGAAGCAATTTAGCCCAACGCCACGCCTTCAAATCTAAAGCGGCTTGAATGGCGTCGATTGGGTCTAGCTGCCAACGTTTGTCCATCACATCCAGCCACTCATTTAGAAACGTGTTATGGTGTGACTCTTCCAAAAGCTCCCGCACTAAATCGCTGACGATCGACCAAATCTGCTTTTTGCTGCCAATTTGCCCTGGCATATGCAGTAAATAGTTGAGCAGGGCGCTTTGCGGGCGCAAGTCGTCAAATTCGATCAGCCGCAAGTAAATAGCGCGCAACAATGGTCGGGAGATGATTTTGGCGTCGCCATATTTTTCTCGCATTAGCATAGGCAGCCTGGCGGCAATTTGCACGGTTACGAAGTCGCCAAAAGCGGGCTGAGCGTAATATTCTGCCGGGATTTGGTTGGGAATCCTTTCGTTTTTATCGAAATCGTGAGAAAAATTGTAGCGATCATATTCGTGCCCGTGTCGAATAAATGTCTTTTCGGGAGCGCGAAACAGGTAATTAGGAAATAGCTCATCTGATGCCGGCATCCCCAACAACTCCCGCGTTTTTCGACGAATTACCGGCGTAGCGTTTGCCAATCGGTCATGATTGCCAGGCAAATAATCGAGCGTCACCGGCACGGGAAAATCCTGTTCCTGTTTGCTTTTTATCAATACCCCCTGATGTAATTTGCGAATAATGGCGAGTGAGTCCTTGTTTTCTTTGTTGGCGGCGATGGCATCCAGAATTTGTAAAATTTTGCGCTCTAGGGCGCCGCCCGATTTAACCTCGCTATTATTCACTAAGGGCAAAACATCGTCGGGATTTTCCTTGAACCACAAGCCTGAGCGATGCAGCTCAAAAATGTCGCCCGCCAGAACTAGATGTAACTCATTTGCCTTGTTTCGCTGCGCCTCGGCAGCCAAATCAGCAAATACTTTTTGATACGCTTTTGGGGATAGATTTCGAGAGAAGGAGATTGGAGGGTCACCGCCTGAGCTTGGAATCGTCAAACTGGCTTCTTCTTCCATATGCAAATCTGAAATGACAACAAGCATGTGAACCTCCCAATGCTTAAGTCTAACGGAGATGGATTATGTAGCGAACAGTGTAGCCCAAATGAATAAAGTTGGCGAGCGCTCCGCCGCCGAGCTCAACGCACCCTTATACCAAATTAAGAGTTTGAAATGGACGAGATTTTTTCCGTTATACTTTGAACCAAGTTGCTGCTATTTTCGGCGCAATTTGCAGGTTAGATACGAGGGTTAAATGATGCGTTTGGACATATTTTTGATTATTTGTATGGGGTTGGCTGCCTGTTCGCCAGCTGATAATATGGCTGAGGATGATGGAGTGACGCCGACTGTAGCGTCACCACCAATCGTCACGGATAATGGAGAGGAACAAGCTTACCCGCCGCCTCCAACTGAAACGTCATACCCATACGCCCAACCGGAAAGCGCCATGCCGGCAGGCGCTATCACCTTTCGTCTGACCGGCGGCTTTGCCGGATTTGACAATACCTGGCAAATTTACCCCGATGGGCGGGTAGTGACCGATAAAGGGGAGACTTTTCAGATTGAGGCTGAAATGGTTGAGCGGCTATGGCAGCCGATAAACAATGGCGAATTTTTTGAGTTTGCCCCAGAATACAAACATAAACAGATAATCAACGATAATTTTCATTATGATATTAGCTTTGTAGATGGGGCACGAGCCCATATGATAAAGACGGAAGATGACGCCCCTATGCCGGCAGCGTTGACAGAGATGATTCGGGAGCTGATGCGGCTCCAGTCGATGAACCAGCAATGACATTTGGTTCAAATTCCGTTGTGCCCAACCTCTGCAGGAAAAAGTCACCCGCTGCTTTTAAGTCGCCATCCAGCCGGAAAGGGATAGAGCGGAGATGGAGCCCGCGTAATTGAACATCGAGCGGCGTTTCAAACGATAGCGGATAAATTAGCGCCGCCTGTGCACACTCTTTCACCTGGGCGTATGCGATAATTTGTTGAATGTCGCTTTGTTGGGGACGGACGTCATTCTTATATTTGATATCTAGAACCATGTGGGGGCGATTGTCGCCATCATATATTGTGAGGTCGATTTGGAAATGGAGTTGCCCACCCGCTCCTTTACGGACGACTTCCTGGGCTTCGACGCGCCAAGGCGGGGGCAATTGTTGTTTCAGCCAGGCGGTTACAAAGCGTTCATAGAGGCGATTCATGTCAATTAGGAAAGGGAGCATAGCGTCGTCGCCAGAGGCTAGGGCTGGGCTGGCGTGATCGAGGATAAAGCGGCATAAGGCGTGTAACGGCTCATAGTTACGATTGAGCCGATTGTAGCTTAACTGACCCGCTTCTGTTGTGGTGATGGGCACGGAGGTAGCGTATCCACTTAAAGCTCGAAACGCTTTGCCGGCAATTCCCCTAACTTTGGGGCTGGTGGCTGGGTTTTTTGCCGCCAACTCTAAGGCGTAAACTAAAATTTGATTGTGCCGAATGTCTGTTGACGCCTCTTGGTAGAAACAGTACGGTGGAATTTGCCACGGGGCGACAATCGTCTGGCGTAAATTTAACTTGCCTCGAATGGCAGGAGGGCGGTTATGGCGCGGGAGATAACTTTTGTAAAGACCTTGCCGGCATCTACTTAAGCTCTTTTCTGCCAATGTGGCCGCCAATAAATCGAAAAATTCAGGCAAGCTGCGGCATTGATAAACCCCCTGGAAAAATCGCAAATCGATTCGGTAAACAACGGCGATCATGCCAAATAAATTTGCGATTGGGCTCTTTGGCGAAATGAGAAAAAATTGATTTGGGCTGATGGGCAATGTGCCTACTATCCCCTGTGGCGTAATCTTCCATCGGAATTGATTAAAAGCGGACGGAGGTTCAACCATTATCTGCCCCCTAAATTGGCGGTGCAGGCGCATCATGGCGGCCGCCGCCAATTCATCTTGCTCAAAAAAAGCGGGCTGATATTCCGTTAATTGTATAAATCGTTGTTTGAAGGGTGACACGCGACCTTACTCTCCATCCCCATTTTTATCCTTTCTAACCAGACGGCGGCGCATGCCAACCTGAATGCCGGGGTCGGGGTCGGCATCCGCCAATCCGAATCGTTTGAAGAGCATGGGGGCGTAATAAGCTACCCAAATAGTTGACAGAAAATAACGCACCGCCCGACCAATCAATTCCAACCATTGGGGTTCGGTAGGCGTTATTATCCTGCCGCCGAAGAAAAGCAGCGACAATATGAGCATGCCGGCAAGATAGCGCAGAAACTTTTTGGCGTCTGTCCCCTCCTCCCGAAAGCGGACGCGGCTGCCTTCTAATAAAAATCCGATGCCAAAACCAAGCAGCGAGGCGATGCCGGCAACAGCCCCTTCCACCCCCTCTCTTTCCCCCTCTGCCGAAAAAGATGCCCATGCTACATTTGGGTCAGGCGCGTCTAGTAAAAAATAGATCGCCCCATATGTCAAGCCGAGAGTGGCGGGTATCGCCAACGCCAACAGCAAGCGCTGTCCTAAAATCCGCCGCTCAAAGCGAAGCTTGCCATACCGATAATATGCCAAGTACAAAACGAGCAGGATAAACGCCAGCAAATAGCCCAATGCCACATCATGAATAAAATGAACCCCTAAGTAAATCCGGCTGAATCCCATCAATAGCGTGGCAAAAATGGCGGCAGCCCATCCCCATCGGTTGCCGATATATCCTGCCAGCAGCATATAAAAAACCCCCGCCGCTGCCGCATGCCCGCTGGGAACGCCATAAGTTGCCTCCTCGCTTAAAGCTAAGGTATTGTCAAGCCAATAGGGGCGAGGTTGCCGCAGAGCGTGTTTGCCTATCGCCACCAACAAATTGACGATAGTCAGCATATAGAGCAATCGTCTGCCGCGCGTTTTGTGGATAGTCCAATAAATGAGGGGCAAAATCGCCAAGTAAAAATTGATGGTTCCCAATTGGCTGACGATGGTCATCAGCGGGGCGAGTTGAGGGTAACTGTTTTGCAACCAAGCGATTGCGTTAAGTCCTGCCTCCAGGAGCGTTTCCATAGAGTTTATTGGTTTTGGCGCTGCGTTGTAAATGCCGGCATCTTACAATTTATATCTCTCTCCCCTCCTCTAAAACCGCCAACCATTTTATCGCGGGCTGATTAAAACCGCCACTATCCTTAAAATTTTCCAAAAGTTTATCTATATGAGGGCTGTTGCCTGGCTTAGGCGCATTTACAACCCTAAAAAGAGCCTGGCAAGCGAAAAGTAGATGAGCAAACCGGTAGCGTCAACCAAGGTACTCATTACAGGTCCGCTGACGTTGGTGGGGTCGATGCCCAGGCGATAGGCAGCCAATGGCATGACCGAAGCGATGCTGGTTGACCACAATACGATGCCTAGCACGGCGCAAGCGACAGTAACGCCCAGCCTGCCGTTCGCTTCCCAGGTGATCGCCCTAGCGAAGGCGGCAATCGCCATGCCAGTTCCCAACAACAGCCCGACTTGAATTTCTCGCAGCCACACTCGAAGGGCGTCATTCCAGTCGATGTCGCGCCGCGACAAAGCGCTGATGATGGTGGCGGTGGTCTGGGAGCCCGCGTTACCGCCAGTGCCAATGATCAGCGGGATGAAAATCGCCAACACTGCCATCGCCTGCAACTCTCCCTCAAAGAGGCGCATTACCGAGCCGGTAAATGTGGCAGTGACGAATAGCAGCAGCAACCAGCCGATGCGTTTGCCGGCGATCTTGAAAATGCCGGCATCCAAATAGGGGAGTTGTAATGGTTCGGCACCGCCCAAATGGACGAAATCTTCCACCGCCTCTTCTTCCAGCACATCGATTACATCGTCGATGGTAATGACTCCTAGAAGCTGCTGAGCCTGGTTCGCCACAGGCAGCGCCACCAAATCGTATCGCGCCATCAACATTGCTGCCTCCTCCTGATCTGCCTCAGCCGAAATGGTATATACGTCTGGATTCATAATTTCAGACAGTTGCGCGTCTGGCGATGCGATAATCAGACGGCGCAGGTCGAGCACCCCTTTTAACGCCCCGTGAGCGTCTACCACGTAGATGAAATAAAAATCATCCCCTTCTGGCGACCAATCGCGCATCGCTTGCATCGCTTCTGAGGCGGTCATACGACGCCGCAGCGCAACAAAATCGGTGGTCATCAATCCGCCGGCGCTGTCGTCGGCATGAATCAACAGAGGACGCAACTCCTCCTCGTCTTCTAACTCTTTAAGTAAGTTTTCTTGCCGATTTGGTTCCAGATCGCCCAGCAAATCCACCGCTTTGTCCGGATCCATCTCGTCAACAATTCGGACAACTTCCTGGTCGCCAAGTTGGGAGATAAGTTCAGCCGCTAACTCATCATTTAACTCTTCGATAATGTCTGCCGATTCAAAGCTAGGCAGATGTTCTAGGGCGATTAGCTGCTGGTCGTCGTCTAGCTTACTAAACAGATCCTCCATGTCAGCCGGGTCTAGGGGGGCGAATATCCCGGCAATTTGGTCGTAATCCCCCCTGGCAATGGCGCGCAGCAGTTCGTTTTCTGTTTTTTCTAAATTGATGCGAGTTTTCGGCATGAAAAACCTCCTGTCGCTCCCCCCGGAGATAGTTCATGTTGGCGAGGGGAATAGGTTATGTGATTTGGCTTGGCGCGTTGCCCATACTGTAAGGGTCAGGGCAATCTGAATTAGATTCGTTGATCATATTGCTTAAGCAGCCGCTGCCTCTTCGGCATGTTGGGGATTGCGTCGAACGTAATCTTCTACCAACAGTAGATTATTGCCGGCAAGCTTGATGGTTTGCAACAGTTGGCTCATTGTAGACACTTCTTCTACCTGCTCGGTGACAAACCATTGTAAAAATTGATGGGTGGTATGGTCAGATTCTTGCTGTGAAACAGAGACCAGGTTGTTGATCTCATCTGTCACCTTTAACTCTTGATCCAGGGCGTATTTAACCGCCTCAGCAGCCGAATCAAACCCGTTTTTCAAGGCTGAGATCGCGGGAATAACAGGTCTTGCCCCAGCGTCTAACATAAATTCGATAAATTTCATGGCGTGTTCCCGCTCTTCTTCCGATTGCCGGTAGAAAAAGGCGGCTAAATCGGGCAGTCCGGCGTCGTCAAAGTAGACGGCGATGGCGATATATTGGGCGGAAGCGGAAAATTCGCTTACGATTTGGGCGTTTAAGGCGTCAACAACTTTTTGCTTAATTATCATTATTTCTCCGTTAAGAATCGACCAGGTTAAAAAAGGCTTCGCCGCTTTCTAGGGAATTATACCGATAATTCAAGCCATCGTCAGCCCGTTTGCCGGTAATTGATACCACATAAACCCGCCACCGATATGCGGCGTTATCAGTCAGCCAATCTGCCGGCATTTGAAAGGAGGTTTGTCGGGTAAAGTCGCGGTTTGGAAATCGATCGACTGCCTTGAGGTCAGTCACTTCAACCATATAATATTCGTCGGGGCTTAGATTTTTGAAAGCCACCCATTGCAATGTGATTGGTTCGCTTTGCAAAACATCCGTTTGGTTGGGTGGATACAGGAGTTGGATGGCAAAAGGTTGAAAATCTGCCGATGCCGAGGTTCCAGCGCCGGCAAAATCTATCTCTTCAATCGCCACTTCGATAGTTGGAATACACACAGTGTCGCCCGGCTGCATAATCGAATCGACGGTTAGCCGGTTTACTGCCAACAATCCTTCCAAGGGAACGCGAAATTGCCCGGCGATCCGGGCTAGCGAATCCGCTTCCTGAATTTCATACCGCTGGCATTCCGTCGGAACAGCCACTAACTTTTCCTCGCCGAGTTGAAACTCGACAGGTTGCAGGGGCGGCGTGGCGGTTGGGTATGGAACAGCCAGAGTTTGTCCTTGTCGTAATGTGGGGTTATCGGCTGACAATCCATTTTCTGCCGCCAAGCTGTCTACCGAGACGTTGAACCGAAACGCCAATCCAAATAAGGTATCGCCAGCGGCAACCGTTACGGCAAAGGGAGGCTGAAAAGTGGGGGTGGGCAACAACGTCGGCGTTTCCGTTGGGATAGCTGTTGCCGGGTTGGTTGGTTGTGGAATAGGGGTGGGGGAGAGATAGGGCGTGGGACTGCTGTGTGATGGCGCGGAGACGGCAGCGACAGGAGATGGGGTGGGGTTTGGTTGGCGGGGACGAGTGACAAACGCCCACGCCGCCGCCAGCAAAGAGATGGCGGCAACCCCCCACAACACTCTACCTATCCAAACGTTCGACAAATCTACCTGGGGCATTTTCAGGCGGGCAGGTGGGGTTACTTCAGCCGGTTTGGCAGTCAGATTCGCTCCGCACATGCGGCAATAAGCTCGAGCAGCTTCGGTCAAACTGTCGCATTCTGGGCAACGAACCCACGCTTCATCCAAATCTGCGCCTGTTTCGCTCATACAAGCCCGGCATTATAGCAAAAAGGGGCAGGGCAAAGGTGAGAGTTTCACGACAATTTGCCGAAAAAACAGAAAATCCCGATGGGAAAACCATCGGGATTTTTCAATTTCGAAGGAAATTTAAGGTTACAGCAGTCGTTTTTGCCGTCTTCGCCATGCCAAGGCTGCCACGCCAGCAATCAAAGCTGCCGGCAATACCCACAGCCCAGTAGCGCTTCCGCCTGCGCCAAACTCAGATAGAGAGATGCTGGTAGGCACGTCGTCCACCAGCAGCGAGGCGGTGTCGGTGACGGTAATTTGCTGTCCCCAATAGGCATTGGCGGTGTTGGTAACAGTCAACCCTAGAGCGCTAGCCGCGATTTCGGCAGTGTAAACGAACGTGTGTGACATCCCAACTGGAATATCGACCGTTGTGTTGAGACCTGAGCCGATTAGGGTTGCCGGCAATATGTCAACCACAGATGTGCCGGCAGCGGAAATTTGACCGCTATTGGTGATAGTGACGGTGTACGTGACCACATCGCCGGGACGAATAATCGTCTGTGGCAATTCGACTGATTTATCGATGGTTAATGCCGGCAGTCTGACCAAATCCAGCCCAATCAACACCGCGTCGTGGTCAGAAGCGCGATAAGGAGCCATATCGTACAAAGTAACGATTTGACCTGCAGATTTAAACTCTTCGTTGTAATCGAGGGCGCGAGGCTCGTCAGCATTGATATGCCAGGCGGTAAAGCCTGTCACCTGGGGATGGAGATTGGGGCTGGTTAACGCATAATCCAACGCTCCCCATTCGCCGCCAAAGACATAGGTATAACTTTCAAAGCCGTCCTTATTTCGCTGCTCATCTACATATCCGGCGTTGAGGAATTGGGCGATGGGATCTTCCATGGCGTAAGCGTTCAAGTCGCCCATCACCACAAAGTCGGGGTCGCCGCTGCCTGTTGGGTCGGTTGCCAACCAATTAACTTCAGCCAGCGCCGCTGCGGTTCGCACTCCGTTACAATTGCCTTGTTCATCGCCCATGTTGGGGTCGCCCACATCGTCGCAGGCAGAGCCTTTCGATTTGAGATGATTTACCACCACAGTAAAGATTTCGCCGCTGCTATTTTCCATAAACGTTTGAGCCAGCGCCGGGCGATTTTTAGAATCGAGATAGGTGGGGTCAACTGACTGGTCTAAAATAGCGTAGCTGCCGACAGGAGTTACAGAAGCGGATTTATAGATGATGGCGACTTTGATGGCGTCCGTTCCGATAGCTCCGGTATTGATGGCGTTGTAGGCGCCACCGCTGGCAAATGGGGTATTTAATTGAGAGATGAGGTTGTTAACAGCATCGTCTGACGGGTGATTTTCGATCTCAATTAATCCGATCACATCTGCGTTCATGGTTAGCAGAGCGTTGATAATTTTATCGTTTTGGCGGTTAAACTCTGAGGCGGAATCTGCGCCACGGCAGCCCTGATCGGCGGCGGGTCCGCAAATGGGCGCCCCGCTGTCAATCGTGGTGAAATAGTTCAATACATTTAAGCTGCCTATTTTCAATCTGCCGCCCACAGCTTCTGGGGCAGGGGGGCGGGGGTTGGCGTGGGTAAAGCTAATCGGCTGGGTGGGGTGAATTCGGTAATCTTCAGACGAATCATTGGTGTAATGGTCGAGTACGCCCACCAAATAGGGCAATGTATCTCCACCGCGCAATGTTTGCAAGGCGGTTAACTCGCCAGCAGGGTAGATAATTGGGTCGCGGTTTTGCTGTACGTTGGCGTCATCTAGCGTAATGCGGCTGCGGTCATTGACCTCTGCCAAATCGTTTGCCGGCATCCCTGGGGGAACAACCTGGGTCGGATTCCACAAACGGTCGTTAATGGAAAGCGGAACTTGCCCATATCGTCCCAAATTGAAATGCTCGGTAACATAAAGAGGTCCTTCGACGCGAATCAACATCCCTTCATATTGCTCCCAATCCGCTAAGTCGGGAATAGGCAGGGGGACGATCGTCTCTGTAACGCTGGCGTTGCTGGCACATATCTGCACCTCTGTCAGGGCATTCAGTTCAGTCAATCCGCCAAATTCCGCTACAGTTCCTTTTACTCTGACAACATCGCCCACAGCTGCATCGACGCCATACCCATTATCGAAGATGAAAATCGCTTCAGAAGTGCCGGCATCCGCGTCAGCGTCGCTATCTTCTTCCTGAAGATAAAATCCTTTCAACTCAGTTGTTACATCTTGCCAATCGCCAACCACAATCCCTTCTACGGTATGGATATTGCCCAGTTCAGGGCTCGAAACCCCGCTGCCTTGAATAAGGTGAATGAGGGTGGCTGGATCGCCGCAAGCGGACAAGATGGTTGTCGCCCATTGGGCTTGGTTGTTGGCAGGATCATCTCCCGCTAGGTCGGTGGCGGCTTCTACCGAGTTGGTAATTGTCGTTCCGGAGGCGATCGCCACATCCATGCTCAGCGTAATTTGTAAGGTTACGGTGGCAGTGGCTGGAATGTCGGGCAACGCCCACACATAAACGCCGGGGCTGGGGTTGGTTGGAGCAACGCCGCTGTTATCGCTGATGTAACTGGTATTTGCCGGCAATGTGTCGGTGAGAATGAGATTGGCGGCTGTAACTTCGGCGCTATTCATCAGAGCGACTTCGTAGTTGAGCAACCCGCCAGCTTGCGCCGCGACATTGGGCGGGCCCGTTTTACTGACTGCCAAATCGCCCAAGATCGGGCACACATTAGGGTCGCCCGGGGTATCGTCTGCGCCCAGAGAAAACGCCCCAATTTCCCAACCTGATGGACAATCATACGCATGTGCCGGCACAAATGTGCCATCAGGACCCAACGTTTCAGCGCAATAAATCAATTCGCCGCTGCCCACAGTTTCTACCAAAGCCAAACAATCGACGATTTCGCTCCAGGGAGTAACATTCATGGTCCCATCGTCATCTGGGTCGATGTCATCATCAACTGCCCCGCTGAAATCTTTGACCAGCATATGGGTAACGTTGTCGCTATTCTCAAAATTTAGCGTGGCGGTGAGGTCGGCGTTGTTGTTTAATGTGTACGTATCTTCAACCGCCAAAAAATGCCCATCGGCTGGAATCGTAGTCCCAGTTAAGGGGATGACCGCTTCGATTGTGCCGCTGCCGCCCGTCCCATCGCCAATGACGATGTAGGTCAAACCATCTAATGAGCTATTGGGATCGCCCATCAATTCAAAATATTCGTCATTGTCTGTACCGCCTTGATCGATGCGGATTTCATTGATACTGGGCGGTTGTGGGCAAGCGCTGTTTGCCTCGCCAGGGGTATCAACGCCGGGCAATGAGAAAGAGCCAATGAACCAGCCTGCGGCGCATTTATACGCTTGTGCCGGCACAAACGAGCCGTCAGGTCCTACGGAATCGGCGCAATATAATTGATCGCCACTGCCCACAGTTTCAACCAAACCAACGCAGTTAGCGACAAATGTCCACGGGGCGCTGTCTAACACGCCATCATCATCTGTGTCCAAATCGTCGCCATCATTGCCAATGAAATTCGTTACCAATAAATGGGTAACGTTGTCGCTGTTTTCAAAATTTAGGTCGGTGGTCAAATTGGCTGTTCCCAGGGAAAATGTGGCTTCCGCCGCCACAAAATACCCATTAGCGTCTGTTGACGCCCCGCTTAAATCGGTTACTTCTTCGATGACGCCGCTGCCCGCCGCCCCATCCCCGATAACCAGATAATAATAGCCGGTTAAATCGGCATTGGGATCGCCAAACAGTTCGAAATATTCATCATCATCTGTGCCTGATTGGTCGATGCGCAGCTCGTTTATGGCGATATTGCCGCCAATATTGGAGGCGGCAGGCGTTTCCATTAGCAAATTGCCGGCATTTGCTACGGTTATTGTCGCCAAACCAACCAAAAGCCCTAGAATGATTAACCCTCTCCAAAATAGCCTTTTCCGCATTAGCGGATGCCGCTTTTGCCCCATATTTCCTCCTGGTCAAAACGATGAACGCTGATGTTTTGTTTGCAAAGCGTTAAAATGAGTAGTCAAAACCCATTATAATGGATTATATGTAGAATGGTTGCTTTTATACAACAACTTCCCCAAAGATGTTCAAAATTGGGGCGATAAGAGGCAAAGATGAGCAGGAGAACCGCGACTTTATCGGAAATTGAAACAGCTTTGACTGATTTGCCGGGTTGGCGATTGAGTGAGGGTAAATTGAACAAACGTTTTAAGTTTGACTCTTTTGGCGCAGCAATTGGCTGGATGGTTAGCGCGGCGATTGTGGCTGAAAAGATGAACCATCATCCTGAATGGCGCAATCTTTATAATCAAGTGACGGTCGATTTAACCACACATGATTTAGGGAATGTGGTCTCAACCTGGGATTTGGTTCTGGCGGCGGAGATGGAAGCGTTGTTTGCAGGATATTCGCGTTAGGATTCGGGGCAGCCAATTAACGATAGCTGTATGCTTACGCCCAGCAATAACAAGGTGAAGGCGGCTAAATCAACCAGAAAAAAGCTGTGATCGACTAGACCATGCGCCACACTGTACGCCATTGCCCCCCACATGCCGGCAATCACGCCTGCCCATTCTCGATCAACCTGCCGCAATTTTTGCAGGGCGTTAAAAAACGACCCAAACAGGAAGATGCCGGCAGCCAATCCCACTGTGCCTAGCCGAGCGGCAAAATCTAAAAAGATATTGTGCGGATGGCTTAAATCTGGCTCTTTCCAAGCGGCATCCAACATATATCTGCCTCGGTATTCATACAAAAAGTTGTCGTGTCCGACGCCAAAAACAAGGTTGTCCATCCACATCGTCCAACTAGCCCGCCACAAATTCAGCCGCAAAAAGCCGGAACTGCCCTGTGGGTTGAGCCGCGCCGCCAATTGCGGGATTTGAAACAAAACGATCACGATGATGATGCCGGCAAATCCCGTTGCCGCCAACCATTTCCACGGCTTTTTCCCCCGATCGCGATTCCATAAAATGATTAAAGTTAATGCAGCGGCAGGCATTCCCAAGAAAAGCCACCCTTTACTCACTGTTAGAATCGCCGCCAACAAAATTGGCATGCCGGCAATGGCATACCATAGTCGCCTGGTTTGGCTTGCTGCCCGCCACAATATAACGCCCGCCAACATGGGAATGATTCGCCCCAGATAAAGCGCCACATTGTTGGGCGAGCCATATACGGAACGCAACCGGCGGACTCCCAACTCCGCCGTGATGTAATCCGCTCCAAAGCCGAACTCCCACAAGCCATACAACGCCATCGTCGCCGCCCCCAAAATTAAAGCGTCGAAAATCAGCCAAATGTCGGCTGGCTCCATCTCCGATTGCCGAATGACAAAGTAGAAGAGAACCGGCTCTAAAATGATTACTCGCCACTCATTTGTCGCCACATCGAGCCGTTCGGTAAAAAACAGCGACAGGGTTGACGCCGCCAAAAGGGCTGCCACTGCCCAATCAGCCATTTTCCAGCCGCGGTTGGGTTGAGGGCTTGCCGGCAATAGCCCTGCCCGCCGCCAAAACCATGCCAGCACAGAGCCGACAAACGCCGCCAGGATAAAGATTTCTACCGGCGAAAAGCGATAGCCCAGCATCGGTTTGGGGGTGACGTAAAATGGCAAACAAAAGGCGACCAGGGCAATCCCTCTTGCTGGACGAAGCGAGAGCAATAGACAGAGCGCCGCCAACGCCAGGATGTAGACGATAAATGTGGGGGCAAAATAAAAAATAGAAGCGGAAGCTGCGGTCAGGGCTAAACCGGGCAGATCGTTTAGGCGGCGATAGATGCCGGCAGCATGGGCACCCCATGTCAACCAGCCTGACAAACCGACTGCCATTGCCGTAATGCCGCTTAAAGCCAGTTGCCGACCTGCCGGCAACCGACGCCACCATCCTACAAAAGTCGCCCCAACTGCCCCCAAATCTGCCCTTTTGCCGTTGCGCCATGCCCCCGCCAAAAGCGCCGCCGACAACAACGCCAATCCCCACATGCCGGCAGTCGTCCAGCGCGTGGGCGGGCGGGCGGCGACGCTAAAGCCATGCAATGCCCATTGATCCCAGCCGCGATACGCTTCGAACGTCAGGGTGTGAACGCCCAGAGGCAGATTAGCCGCCACGATTTCATTGGTCACATAATCTTCCGCCTGATCTTCCGCCGTCAATATCAGCGTTGCCCGTCCATCGTCGGTGGGCGGAACGGCGTTGGCGGGTTGTCCGTCGATTTCCAGATAGAAACGAGCCCGATAATCTGCCCGACGAACGCGCATTGCTATCTCAGTACCGTAAAAGACGAAACTGCCGGCATCTCCCGTCTGACTAATATCGGCGCCAAATTCGGGCGAAAATCGCCAGTTGCCCTGGAATCGCTGACTGGCTTCCATTTTATCCGCCAGATGGAAACCAGGGTAAGCGATGGCGTTGGCGTGATTGCTGGCTTGGTTTGTTTGCAGCGTGTCTTCTAGCAAACTATCTTTGATGGCAAATCCCCAGCCTGGGTCATTCTGGGGGAGATTGGGCTGCCAACTTTCCAAAAACATCACCCCCATCCAATCCCATTCCAGTCGGGCTCGGTCAAAAGCGGATTGCGTCCACGCCGCCTGATCTTCGGCAGAACTCTCTCCCCAGATGGAGTTATCCCCTTGCCACGTTGCCGGCAGCGCGTTCCACCCCCAATTGCCCGCCCAAATCGCTTTGCCGGCATCTCCATTGGCGACCATCGTTTCACGGAGCAAAATAATTCGGCTGAAATTGAGCTTGTTCCAATCGACGGTACGATCGGATGGCGGATAATCGAAGCCATATGGTTTGCCGGCAACCACATCAAACGCCCCTGCCGCGCCCGCCTCATACAAGCGTTGTAAAAATAGCGGATCAGCCATATTTTCGGGGGCTGGATCGGCAGTTGGCGCCAGCGGCGCAGCGATGATGAGGGCGGCAGGGTCTGCTCGCCGAATTTCTGCGGCTGAAGCGGCGAGCAATGCGCCATACTCGGCTGGATTTGCCGGCAATCCGCCCCAATGTTCGGCTAAATTTGGCTCGTCCCAAATGATGTAGGCGTCGAGCCGCTCACCAAAACGTTGGGCAAAGTCGCCGCTCCATTGGGCGAATTTGGCTGGGTCGGCGGGCGGGGCGAATTGGTTTTGCGGGTCGCCATCCAGCAGAGGCGTCAGGGTGAGTCCTGCATTGTTGACGGCGCTGATTAGTCGCGCGCTTTGTTCCCAATCGAAATCAGGGACGTAATGAAAGGTTTGGCGTAGATGTGTGATGCCGGCATCAGCGATGCGTTCCAACTCTGCCGGCAACTCATCTTGGTCATATTGGCTTAAATCAACCACAATGCCTAACTGAACGCCGCTTCCCACAATCGGCTCAGGCATATCCGGCGAAATGCCCCTGGTTACAAGATTTTGCCGCGCTTTTAAGGCGCCTATCCCCAGCCAACACAACAATGCGCAGGCGAACAAGGATAGAGCGCGGCGACGGTAGGCGAACATTAGATTGAGTGTAGCGCTGGCGCAATAGGAGATGGCTTACGTATCATTGGCAAGGCTGGGCTGTGGCTGCCGCCGCCCAAACAATAATTCTAATCCCAAATAAAGGGGAGCGAGTTGGGTTAACCCAATCCAAACAAAGAGCAGCGACAAGCCAAATTTGGCTTGTTCTAACTGTTGGTTCAAGCTGTTTTTGGTTTGGCGGATGTTATCCTCAATCTGATTGACGATTCGAATATATTCGTCTATAAGTTGCGGCGTTTGGCTCAAATTTCCCTGCACCTGCTCCAAATCTTGCGACAATTGCAAAATATCTTGGCTTAAAACGGTCAAATTGTCATTGGTAGTCGTCACAAAACCGTCGAGCTGGCGCAGCTCTTCCGGCAATCCATCTAGGCTGTTGCCCAACCGCTGAACCGAAACGTCGAACGGGACATCGGGGTCGTAATTGATGCCTAGATCGTAGTTAAAATCGATGCCCAGAATGCTTTGGTTAATTTGAAAATTGTTGAGCGTTGCCAAAGTATCGTCGATAATGCCGGCAACTTGCGCCACGTCGGGGATCGTCTCTTGTACCGCTTCGATGCTGGCGGGAATTTGGTTGCTGGCAATCGTCCCCACTTGGTTTAACAATGGCTGTGTTTCTTGCAAGGCGTCGGACATATCGACCGCCGTCGTATTCAGGGTATCAAAGCTGGCGGTAGCGTCGCTTACGGTTGATTTAGTCAAAACTAGCGTATCTTCAACCGCAGATAAGGAGTCAGACAGAAGGTCGAGATTATCGCTGAAGCTGACGCCGATATCATCGATAAACGAGCCAACAGCCCGATAACCGACTACGCTTAAAATGATGCCGCCAATGGCGATGACGGTCAACAATATCCCAATGATGCGCCGAAACATAGGTATCCTCTAATGGGGCAGTCGTCCCATAGCAGGGCAGCTGCCCATTTAATTTACAAGAGATAGGGAAGTATATCGGAGGGGCGAGCGGAGTGACAACTACCAATACCCTGCAAATTTCCGCCGACTGTCCGCTGAGAAGCAGTTGTTTCAGCCGGGTTTAATCGGTTTCTTCAGGGAGGTAAACAGCCCCGCTCATCCCCTCTATCTCAAGCCCAGACAGCGCCGCGCCCATTTTTTTTCTGGTTGCTTCGCCTTCGATTTTGGCGATGCCGGCAATAATGAGTTGCATGGCATCGTAAGCGGCGCCGGCATGGTTGCCCGCTACCTCTTCAAATGGCGTTAACTCAGCATACGCTTGCAAAAATGATGCCGGCAACTCTGTTGGATCAACGGCGGCAAATGGGGGTTCGCCCATTCTTATCAACGGCAAATCAGCTTCGGCATAAATCGCCGCCGCCGCCGTTGTCGTCTCTTCGTTCCAATGTCCAAGAACCAACGTCACATCGGGATCAATCGCCAGCGAGACTGCCGCTTGTTGGGCTTGCTCCACATTGCCGGCATCGTCCAATGCGACCAGGGAAACTCGTTTGCCATTGATCCCGCCCGATTGATTGATTTGCCGCGCCGCCAGCCTCGCGCTGTAAATGACATCATACCCCACCGCCCGATTTGCCCCTTCAAAGGGCGCCACCAGCCCGATTTTGACCACGGGCGGCGCGGTTTGGCAGCTTGCCGCCAGCCCCAAACTCAGCAAAATCAGAGCGAATTTAATTACATTTCTCCACATTTGTTACATGCTCATCGTAGGTTAGACTGAAAAGATGGCTGCCGGGAGCGTTTGGGTTGCAATCCGCCACAAAAAAGAGGTAATCGGCATTTGCCGGCAGCCCCACCGCTTGCAACGACGCCAACCCAGGATTAGCGATGGGAGATGGCGGCAATCCGGGATAGATGTAGGTGTTATATGGGCTGTCAAATGTCAAATCTTCTGCCCACAATGGAGATTTCCACCAATTGCCATCTGTCTGCCGCCCCAACCCATATTGAATGGTGGGGTCGGCGTCTAACTTGATGCCTTGCGCTAACCGGTTGAGAAAGACGCGGGCGATAACAGGACGCTCTTCCGCCACCACCGCTTCTCGTTCCACAATCGACGCCAATGTGACGCCTTGCCGCAAATCTAGCCCTTGCCCTCCGATTTGCTGCCGGATATCGGGCGTCACTCGCTGGTTGAAATTGGATAACATTTTGCCGATCAAATCGGCAGCGGTGGCTTCAGAATCTAAAATATAGGTGTCGGGAAAAAGATACCCTTCAAGATTGGCGGCGGGGGGGAGGACGGCTAAAAAGGGATATGGAGTAAGGTCGAACGCTTGGCGTCTGCCGGCAATCGCCAGAAATTGATCAGGGTCGATTTGGGCGGTGGGATTTTGCCGCAACAAATCTGCCATCTCTTCCAGCCGCCACCCTTCCACAAAGCGGACGACCGCTTCTTCCTTCTTCGCTTCGGTGAGAGCGATCGCCGTCTCAACCAATGTCAAATTGGGCGGCAAAGCGTACGCGCCAGCCTCTAGCTGCGAATCCAACCCGTAAAAGCGGACATAGTTGCGAAACAGTTGGGGATTTTGGATGATGCCGGCATCCGTCAGCTTTTGGGCGATGTCGGCGGCGGTTTCGCCCGGCTCAATCACAAATTGGATCGGTTCGTTGCCGCCCACTGTAACTGTTCCTAATTGATCAGCGTTTGCCGCCAAATAACTTTGCAGGTAAAAGCGTTCGACTAGCCCCAAATTTGGCGACCCCCCTTCGATGACCACGCCGCCGGGGGCTTGCGCCATTTGCCGCCACCCCCGCAATAACAATCCGGCAGCGACTGTGGCGCAAATTACGACAAAAATCAGCCCAAATCGGAAAACTTGGCGAAAACAACCTGACGGTTTGCTGTATGGGTCTTGGCGGCGGCGTTTTCTATTTTCAGTCACGATTTTGGTCTAAATAAGCTTGCAAAAAGATGGCGGCGGCAACGGCGTCCAACTTTTTTTTCTTTTGCCGCCACCCCTTCGTCCCTAACTCAGTTAGTAAGCCATCGGCGTCAACGGAAGAGTAGCTTTCATCCCAATAATCAATTGGCAACTCTAACAATTCCGCTAACGCTTGCCCGTAATCCCGTATCCAGGTCAGGCGGGATGACGCCGCATTGTCTTCATTGTGGGGCAAGCCGAAAAGCAGTTGAGTGACATTTTGCTCAGCGGCGATGCCGGCAAAACGGGCGAAATCTTTCCGCCTCGATTTGCGCTTTACCATCCCAAAGGGGCGGGCTAATTGACGATACGGGTCAGACAGGGCAACCCCATGCCGTTTTTCCCCTATATCGATCGCCATGATGCGCCCAGGCGGAAATTCAGGATCATGCATGCTTAAAATGCTATCGGATCTTGGCGTTCTGGCAAATGACGCTGCCCCACCTGCCTGAGGTAGAACGCGCTTTCGGTTATATGCGCCCAAATCAATGGTTGGCAGTATATACCCCTGAGCGCCCCAAGCTGATAGATATTCGTTCAAATAACTCCGCACAAATGGACGATGATACCCATCGCGTCAAACATGGCGGCTTTGGCAAACAAGGCATTGTCTGCCTCAGCAGGCGATGGCGCATAGGCGACATTAAGATGGTTTGCTTTATGGCGAGCCATCATCTGATCTCGGTTGATCCCATGTAAGACGGCGTGCATGATAGGCCATTGAGGCGTTGTCGCCTGCCAGCGCCGCTCTGTTTCAGCCCTCGGCAATTTAACAACTGATGCCCGCCCAATATCAGCATGCAACTGATCATCCATGACAAAAACTCGGCTCCAAACGATTTCTCCTGGTTTACTGATCCCTTTCAACGTTCCGCCGCCTAAAGGAAAATAGATAGGCGGTTGCCGCTCGCTGCTTGCCCCAGCATACCCATCGATAAAGTGCGATGCTGGAGCCGCCCCAGAAATGAGAAAAACCCAGACAAAATCATCGATGCCATCGCCGCTATAATGGTCGCCCCAGCGAAGGTCATGTAAGGTGGTTGCTGGGTCAAATCCCATGGCTGTCCAGATTCGATTGGTAACAAGCGCATCAACAGCGCACCCTTCATCAACTTCATTGAAGTGAGGGAGAGCTTGTCCGGCAAACAGCTCTGCGCCGCTTTCCGCATGGTAAACTGGCGGGCGTTCGACATTATTGAGCAGCCCTTCAACCAGATCTGAAGCGGGAGCCATATCCTTTAGCCCTTGCTGGTATTGAATCCCAATTGCGTCACAATCGAATTCGTGGGCAATGCGGAGGGCTGCCACATACATTTTGCACTGTTGCAAAATTTGGTTCTCTGTTAGCTCTGTCGCCTCATCTGTGCCAATCGCAAAGATCATCCCAGCCTTTTTGAGCCATTGGTACACTCCCTGCGCCTCCTCATCTGACACGTCGCCCATTTTAGCGATGAGGGCAGATTGGCTCAAACGCTCTTTGTATATGCCTGTCATATTGAGCATCTGATCATCGATGATGGCGTTGTACATTCCCATGCATCCTTCATCAAATATTCCTAAGATCGCCTTTTCGCGCTTGAGGCGTTGCGCCAAAGCTTGCCCTAGTTGGGCTTCGGCGGCTGGAACGCTCATAAGGTCTAATTTCCGCACATGGCTATCATCATGGTCGATTTTCCCCTCCGCTAACCATTGACGAATCCCCCGCAAGAAGTAATCATCGGTAAAGTCAACGCTCCAAATAGAGCTGTAAGTTACTCCCATTTTGGTCAAACTGCCGTTCAAATTGAGCATCCCCACTAGACCGGGCCATTGACCGCTCCAATTTGCCACGGTTAGGATTGCTCCCTGATGGTCTCGCAAGCCGGCCAGCAGATGATGGCTATATTGCCACACAGCTTCGGCGATAATGAGCGGAGCATGTGGATGAATGTTTTCAAAAATCTGCATGCCCATTCGCTGGCTGGAAATGAAGCCGTGCTTTTCTATAGGGTCGTATTTATGTCCGCGGATGATTTTCCATCCCTCGGCTTGGAATGCTGCGTTTAACTTTTTCTCCATCTCAACTTGGGCGGGCCAGCAAGTTTGATTTGCAGACAATCGCAAATCGCCGCTAGCAACCAGGATAGCCTCATGGGGATTCAGCTGATTGATTTTTTTAATGGCAGGAAATTGGTATCGGGACATTGTTAGTTTTTGACCGCATTCTTGTCCATTGAGGAAGCTGAAAAGTTGATAAGTTTAGCGCCTTAAAACTGATTGGCTTAGCCCGCTTCTTCCTTCTCTTTTTGACGGGCTTCGGCGATCTGTTGTTGCAGATGGGTTGGCACCCGACCATACCGCAAAAATTTCATAGAAAATACGCCGCGTCCTTGTGTCATGGAGCGCAAATCGGCGGTATAGGTTTGTACTTCGGCTAAGGGGGCTTCCGCCCGAATGATCACTTTTTGTCCGCTTTGATCGACGCCAAGCACCCTGGCGCGACGGGAGTTTATATCGCCCATGATATCGCCCATATTGTCTGATGGGGCGGCGACGGTTATCTCGTAAATTGGCTCTAGCAAGACGGGGTCTGCTTGCATGGCGGCTTTTCGGAATCCTTCTCTGCCGGCAATTTGAAAGGCGATCTCTTTGGAATCAACGGGGTGTTCTTTGCCATCATACACAATCGCTTTTACTCCCACTACCGGAAAATTGCCTAATGGTCCCGCTTCCAGAGCTTGCCGGCACCCCTTTTCTACCGCTGACACAAACGGGGCGGAAATCGATCCGCCGAAAATCTCTGAATCGAATTCAAATGTTTCATCGTCGCCCAGCGACTCCACCCGCAAAAATACGCGGGCGTATTGTCCTGCCCCGCCCGTCTGTTTTTTGTGAGTATATTCAGCCGACGCCGTTTTGGTGATCGTTTCACGATAAGGGATTTTTGGCACCGTGGTGGTTAAATTAAGCCCAAATTTGGATTTTGCCTTTTTAATGGCGATGTCGAGATGGGCGGTGCCCATCCCTTGTAAAATCGTCTCTCTGGTGGCTTGTTCGGCGTGCCAGCGCAAGGTGGGGTCTTCTACCACCAATCGAGAGAGGGCTTGACTCATTTTTGCTACATCAGATTGGGCGACTGGGTGAATCGCTCGAGAGTCAATTGGTTCTGGTTGCGGGATTGCCGGCATAATCCGAATGGCATTGCTGTTGCATAATGTATGCCCAGTCAACGTGTCGCCCAACTTGACCGCCATGCCAATATCGCCGGCATGCAGCTTGCCAACTGGCTGCGTCTCTTTGCCGGTTAATACGCTTATCGTGCCCAAACGAACCTCTTCCGCCAAATTGCCATTCTGGACGCGGCTGTCTGAAGACAAAGCGCCGCTAAAAACCCGAACATAGCTCATCTTGCCAAATGAATCTTCCCGGCTTTTGAACACAAACGCCGCCAACGGTTCGTTGTCGTCAGCGATGATCTCCACCTCCGCCCCCGATTTATCGACCGCTTGCCGGGACGGAGCTTCGTTGGGGGCGGGGAAAAGTTGCGCCAATCCATCCAGTAACGGATTGATGGCGATGCCAGGTTCTGGCGCGGAAAAGAAGATGGGGATGACTAACCCTTGCGCCATCGCCCCGCGCAAGCCGGTTACGATCTCTTCGTCGGATAACGTATCTTCCTCGAAGAACTTCTCCATCAGGTCGTCATCCCCTTCCGCCGCCGCTTCGATTAACGCCAACCGCGCCTCTTCCGCTTCATCCGCCCAATCGGCCGGAATCTCCCCTTTGGTATTTTCTTCGCCGGTGTAAGCGGACATCGAAAGTAGATCGACCACCCCTTTAAAGCTGGCGCCTTCGCCCATGGCGATTTGCATCGGCACGAAGTTTCCTTCTAGATTTTCCGTCAGGCTGCGCATCACCCGTTGCACCCGCACATTCTCCCGATCCATCTTGTTTACAACGAGTATGCGGGGCAGATTGCGGTCAGCGGCATATTGAGACACCAACTCCGTGCCGACTTCTACTCCGGCAATCGCCTCCACTAAAATCAAAGCCCCTTCCACCACGCTCAGGGCGCTGTTGACCTCGCCTACAAAGTCGATATACCCAGGCGTATCGATCATATTTAATTTTGTATCTTTCCATTCGATTGGGGCGACGGCGGAGGAGACGGAACTTTGACGTTCTTGTTCTTCTTCTTCAAAATCCATCATCGTGCTGCCGCTTTGCACGTTCCCCATCCGAGTTGTAGCGCCAATATTAAACAACAGCCGCTCTATCAGTGTGGTTTTGCCCGCTCCATTGTGAGAAACAAGGGCGATATTTCGGATTTGGTTAGTTTGATACTCTTTCATGATTGGCAGCCTCTGATAATTATTTTAAGATAGAATTAGATTCGCCTTATGGGCGAGAAAAATTGAAGCAAATTGTTTGCCGCGTTTTACTCTCTGTTTTTAAGCAATCCCTGGGGAATATCGGACAGTCGCAACAGGCATTTGGTTCGTCGGCGACAATTCTTTTCCGTCTACAAACTGGTTTGGGATTTTAGAGCAAAGGGGGGGCATTGTCAAAGCGGTTTTGGGGCTTGTAGCGCAACTCAAACGGCTGCGTATAATTGCCGGCAACTTGTAATGGAGAGACAGTTTAAATGAGACAATACCTCGACCTATTAGCCCGAGTTAAAGAAAGCGGGTTGCGTAAAACAGATCGAACCGGCGTGGGCACAATCAGCCTATTTGGTCATCAAATGCGCTTCGACCTAGCCGATGGTTTTCCATTGCTAACCACTAAAAAAGTGCACCTGCGTTCCATCATCCACGAACTGTTGTGGTTTTTGAAAGGAGACGCCAACGTCCGATACCTTAACGGCAATGGGGTGACTATTTGGGATGAGTGGGCAGACGAAAATGGCGATCTTGGTCCGATTTATGGGCGGCAATGGCGACGCTGGGAAGGGGAGAATGGCGAGGCGATAGACCAGATCAGTTGGCTGGTAGACGAAATAAAAAACAATCCCGATTCGCGCCGCCTGATCGTAAGCGCTTGGAATGTGGGGCAGTTGCCGCAAATGGCGCTACCTCCCTGCCATTGCCTATTTCAATTTTATGTGGCGGATGGCAAGCTCTCATGCCAACTTTATCAGCGCAGCGCCGACATCTTTCTCGGCGTTCCGTTCAACATCGCCTCATACGCTTTGCTAACGATGATGATCGCTCAGGCAACAGGGTACCAAACGGGCGAATTTATTCACACGCTAGGCGACGCTCATCTCTATTCGAACCATTTAGAGCAGGCGGAGCTGCAACTCAGCCGCTCCCCTTATCCGCTGCCGCGCATGACTTTAAATCCCGAAATATGTTCGATATTTGAGTTTAAATACGAGGATTTTCGGCTGGATGATTACCAATGCCATCCTCGTATCGCCGCCCCCATCGCCGTTTAAATCGATATGGATAGTGAATTAACGCTCCCGCCTATTTCATTGATCGCCGCGATGGACAAAAATCGGGCGATTGGCTCTGGCGGCAAACTGCCCTGGCATTTGCCGCGCGATATGCGCCGTTTTGTAACGTTGACTAAGGGAAAACCGATTGTCATGGGGCGCAAAACGTATGAATCAATTGGCAAGCCGTTGCCGGATCGGCGCAATATCATTTTGACGACCCAAGCCGATTACCAAGCGCCCGGATGCGACATCGCCCATTCGGTTGGGGCGGCGCTGGAAATGGCAAGCGAAGCTGGCAAGGAGATTATGATCGGCGGCGGCTCGCTGATTTACGATTTGTTTTTGCCGCTTGCCGGCACGATGTATTTGACAACCATTGACGCTGAGTTTGATGGAGATGTATATTTTCCCCGTTTTGATGAGTTAGATTGGCGTCTTGTATCTGAGGAATTTATTTCGGCAGACGACAAAAATAGATGGGATATGCGATTCGTAGAATGGCGAAGAAAAAGAAGTTGATGTGGAAAACGATATGAGCAAAAGCGAGCGAAACCTAGCTAGAAAACAGCGTAGGCGCGGGCGCAGTAACCGGAATCGTCGTCGGGGCTCTGCCGGCAAAGCCAGACCGCGCGATAATTCCCCCTTGGGGATGTTCCGTCGCCACTTTATCCATTGTGGACGATGCAGCTACTTTTTGGCAGGCTATCAGGCGGCGGAAGGATTAGACCATTTGAAGGGGTTGGCGGAACTAAACGAGGATTGGGCGGCGCTCCATTGGAATAAAAAGACGGCGGAGTTGGTGAGCGACAGCTTGGGGAAGCCGATCGACGCCGATTTTGACTTTTTTAGCGTCAGTTGCCCAGAATGTGCCCGATTGTACGAGTTTTATGCCGGCAATGACGAGCGCGACCAACTATTTCGGGTGCAAGTCGTCCCAATATTATCCAGTTAGCCTAATCGCGACGTAATTTACGATAGCTGATCCGATGAGGACGGTCAGCGGCATCGCCCAACCGCTCGCGGCGGTCAGCTTCATATTCGCTGTAAGCTCCATGGAAAAATCTAGTCTGACTATCTCCTTCAAACGCTAAAATATGGCTAGCGACCCGATCTAAAAACCAGCGATCATGGGAGATGATGATGGCAGAACCGGCAAACTGATTAATCGCCTCCTCCAAAGCCCGCAGCGTGGCGACATCTAAATCGTTGGATGGTTCATCCAACAACAGTAGGTTGGCGCCTGATTTGAGCATTTTTGCCAGGTGAACCCGGTTGCGTTCGCCGCCAGATAACGAACCGACCTTTTTTTGCTGATCGCCTCCGCCAAAGTTGAATCGGGCTACGTATGCCCTGGAGTTCATGCGCCGCTCCCCCAATTGGATGTGGTCAGCTTCTTCAGAAATCTCCTGCCACACCGTTTTGTCGGGGTCTAAATCGTCGCGGCTTTGATCGACATACGCCAATTGCACTGAGTCGCCTACCCGCAATATGCCGGCATCTGGTTGCTCTTGTCCCACAACCATTCTAAACAACGTCGTTTTGCCCGCCCCATTTGCCCCAATGACGCCTACCACTGCCCCAGGCGGAATCTCAAAGTTCATATCCTCGATCAATGTCCGGTCGCCATAAGATTTAGCCACCTCTTTCGCCTCGACCACTACATCGCCCAAACGGGGTCCGGGCGGAATGTAAATTTCTAAATCCCGTTCCGACTTTTCCCGATCTTGGGCTAACAGTTGGTTGTAGGCATTAATACGGGCTTTGCTCTTGGCTTGTTTGGCTTTTGGGGTTAAGCGAATCCATTCCAACTCTTTTTGCAAAATGCGCTGCCTTTGCGACTCTTGCTTCTCGTCCTGCGCCAGCCGATTTTGTTTTTGCTCTAACCAAGAGGAGTAGTTGCCTTTCCAGGGGATGCCTTGCCCTCGGTCTAGTTCCAATATCCAGCCGGCAACATTGTCCAGAAAGTAACGGTCATGGGTGATGGCGATAATCGTGCCGGCATAATCGCGCAAATGGCGTTCCAGCCACGCTACCGATTCGGCGTCTAGGTGGTTGGTCGGTTCGTCGAGCAGCAAAATATCTGGCTTTTGCAACAATAAGCGGCACAGCGCCACTCGTCGCCGCTCTCCGCCGGAAAGATGCTCGATTGGGGAATCTCCCGGCGGCGTTCGCAGGGCGTCCATCGCTAATTCCAGGCGGCTGTCCAAATTCCAGGCGTCTAACCGATCTAGCTTGTCTTGGAGTTTACCCTGCTTGTCGATCAGCTCGTTCATCTCCTCATCGCTCATCGGTTCGCCAAATTTCAAATTTATTTCATCAAATTCTCGCAAAGCGTCCACCACTTCTTGCGCCCCTTCTTCCACGATGTCGCGCACTGTTTTGGCGTTGTCAAGCTGCGGCTCTTGCTCTAGGTAGCCGATGGTGTAGCCGGGCGACAACATCGTTTTTCCCACAAAGTCAGGGTCGAGCCCCGCCATAATCCGCAGCAAGGTCGATTTACCCGCCCCGTTGGAACCGAGTACGCCGATTTTTGCTCCATAGAAGTAGGAGAGGGAGATATCTTTTAACACCCATTTGTTTTGTGGTTGATACAGTTTGCCAACGCCTACCATCGAATAAATTATCTTTTTGTCGTCGCTCATAGCCTCATCTTTTGTCTTTAAGCCATTTTTCTAAACCATTCATCACGCCAAATAAGAGAAACACCGCGCCACTGCCGGCAATCAGGCACGGCAATGCCGTCAATAAAGCCACCCAATCATATACCCAGGCGATCAGCAAACCGCCAATCACGATTAGGGTAAAAGCGATTACGAAAATCAATCGCTGTTCCGCTTTTTTTCGCTCCTGACGCGGATTGGACGGGGGGCGCGTTCCCATGATAGAGGGATTGTATCATAGCCCGGTTGCCTGTGGCACAAGACGAATTAAGATCGATTTGCTCGGCGTCAGCCACCTAATCATGATTTTATTGGCAGGAAAATGGCGTAGTTGGGATAATCGGCGGAAAAGGAGGATTTAGCAATTCGTTTCAAGATGACTGGTTCTGAATCCATATTAGATGATGTAAGCCGTAAAATTTACCGTTCGTTGTTTCCCAAGCGGTTGCGCGATCGGATTCGGTATACGCCGATTATCCAATCGCTTCGAGAGATTGGCGAGCATAACGGGCAAGCGCCTTACGTCTTGCTGGAAGAAAAACATATCGCCAGCCTGAGGATCGTGACTGATCGTGAGGCTTTGCTGCATCTATTCCCTAAAAATGGGGTAGCGGCAGAGGTAGGGGTGAATGCCGGCAATTTTTCTCGTCAAATTTTATCCATTACCCAACCGCAACAATTGCATCTCATCGATTTGTGGGACAGCTCTCGTTATCCCGAAGCGTTGATGAAAAAGGTAGCGGGCGATTTTGCCAGAGAGATCGATGCCGGCATTGTCAAAATCCATCGCGGTTATTCTGTCGATATATTAAAAAGCTTCCCTGACGATTTCTTTGATTGGCTCTATATCGACACCGATCATATGTATGAAAATACCGCCCAAGAGTTGCTAATTTGCCAAAAAAAGGTCAAGCCAAATGGGATCATTGCCGGGCATGATTACATTCAAGGGGATTGGAAGCTGCGTATTCGGTATGGGGTGGTGGAGGCGGTCAACGAATTTTGCGTCAAAAACGGGTGGGAGATGGCGTATTTAACCAACGAAACCCACCGCCATATCAGCTTTGGCTTGCGCCGCCTGGATAAATAAGCTGGAATCGTTCGCAAACCGATGGCATAGTGGGGTCGATCTGCCGCCCAATCCTGTTACAAACCCGGCTAAAAAATGTCCAGTGCGCCTGTTGCCAATAGCGCAATGAGCGATCCCCTTCTCCTTCGGCATAGGCAAACTCCTCATCGACTTCGTTGTATGGGCAGATAGCCACCTCTGTCAGTTCGATCAGGCACAAAGGCTCGCCTGCCCCATCGAGGATGATGTGGTATTCGCCGATTTGTGGCGTTGGCTCGTCGTCAAATTGATATTCCCACAACAGTGAACAGGTGGCGGTTTTAATGCCGGCAGCCACCAACGCTCCCAATTTGTCAGCCATCTGGGGCGAATCGCCAAAGCCCCACGCCTCGTATCCGCGTGCTGCCGCTGCCGAACCCATCGGCAGCGTGGCTAAAAATCGCCGCCAAAACAGCTCAATAGAACCTGTCACGGTTCGTTTTCCAAGGCGATCACTTTATCCAAGCGACGTTGGAAGCGGCTTTCTGGCAAAAAAGCCGCCCCTAAAAAGCCAGCGACCAGCTTGCGCGCCAATGCCGCGCCTACGATCTGTCCGCCCAAACACAAAATATTCATATCATCATGTTCTACTCCTTGCACAGCTGAGTAGATGTCGTGACACAGACAAGCCCGCGCCCCTTTGATCTTATTGGCGGCTATCGACGCCCCGACCCCGCTGCCGCAAATCAAAATCCCCTTTGCCGCTTCTCCAGACGACACTGCCCGTCCCACTGCCGCTGCGGAGTCGGGATAGTCGTCATGCTTGTCATATTGATACGCTCCCACATCGATAACTTCAATCGCTTGTTGGGTCAACTCTTTCTTGATCAGCTCTTTCAATTCAAAACCGGCATGGTCGCAGCCGATAACGATTTTCATATCTGCCTCTACATGTGTTGCCGGGCAAATCCCAATAGATTTGCCCCCTTTTTCGCTTGTCGATACACTCTAATTATACGGGGGGTTTGCCCTTCGTCATATTTTTTAGATAGCGCATGATTGAGGTGACTTAATGAACCCATTGGTTGAATTGCGGGCATATGGACAAAGCTTTTGGTACGACAATATTCGCCGCCGTTATTTGCATGATGGCACATTGCGAGCGTTGATTGATGGAGATGGTTTGCGGGGGATGACCTCTAATCCTGCCATTTTTGAAAAGGCGATTGCCGGCAGCGACGATTATGACGACCAATTAGCGGAATTGGCTCAAACAGATGCCGGCACGATAGAAATTTACGAGCAATTGGCGTTGCAAGATATTCGAACAGCGTGCGATTTGTTTGCAGCGCTGTACCATGACTCTAATCGGGGAGACGGCTACGTCAGTCTGGAAGTTTCGCCCACGCTGGCGCAAGACACCCCTGGCACCATCGCCGAAGCCCGGCGGCTGCATGCTGCCGTAGATCGACCTAACCTGATGATAAAAGTCCCAGCCACCGATGCCGGCATTCCCGCCATTCGGCAGCTGATCAGCGAAGGGATTAACGTCAATATCACCCTGATGTTCAATATGAGTCATTACGAAAAAGTCGCCCAGGCATACATCGATGGCGTAACGCAACTGTTAGAGAATGGCGGCGATCCGACCCAAATCGCTTCCGTCGCTTCATTTTTTGTCAGCCGGGTCGATTCTGCCGTAGACAAAAAGCTAGAAGAGTTAGATGATCCCGCTGCCGAAACGTTACTGGGCAAAGTGGCTATCGCCAACTCGAAGCTCGTGTATCAACGATACAAAAAAATCTTCCATGGCGCTGATTTCAGCGAACTGCGGAGCGCCGGCGCCCCTGTCCAACGCCTGTTGTGGGCTTCTACGAGCGCCAAAAATCCCGCTTACCCTGACACCTTGTATATCGACTCATTGATCGGGGCTGAAACGGTGAATACCATGCCGCCTAAAACAGTTGACGCCTTCCGCGACCATGGATATTTAAGCGCCAGTTTGGAGACAGGAGCGACTGAGGCGATGCAAACTTTAGAGGCTGTGGCTAATCTGGGCATCAATCTGGATGAGATCACAGAAGAATTGCAGCGGATCGGCGTAGAAAAATTTGCCGCGGCGTTTGAATCGCTGCTAGCTGCAGTAGAAGACGAGGCGAACAAAATGCGGGAATCTGCCGCTGTCTAACGAAACCCCCCATATTTTACGCAGATAACGATGCGCATAGGCATGGCAACAGCCTGTTACGAGCCGTTGGTAAATGGCGTCACGCGCATGATCTCCCACTACAAATATGGGTTAGAGGAGCAGGGACATTCTGTTTGTATCTTTACGTTGGGGGGCGAAAATGCCGGCAATTCAAAGGAGACCGTTTTTCATTCTAAGGGTGCGCCGTTAGGGAATACGGGCTACCATTTGTCGCTCCGTTACCATCCCGCCGCCCGCCTAAAAATGGGGCAAATGGATATCCTCCACTGCCATCATTTGGCGATGAGCCTGGAGTTTGCCCACCGCTACGGAAATGCGCCCATCGTTTACACCAATCACACCCGTTATGATCTGTATACAGGCGTTTATAGTCGACTGCCGCAACCGGCTGCCAACGCCATAATGCGGCTGGCATGGCGTCCGCTAACGGATTTATGCCAGGTGGTTATCGCCCCCAGCCGCCAGGCGGCAAACACGATGCGCCGTTTTGGGGTGCGGAGACCGATAGAAATCATTCCAAATGGGATCGATTTGGCTCCTTTTTTCAATCCGACCTTTCCAATGAACAAGAGCGTGGCGGGTTTGCCGGCATCCGCGACGCCTATATTTGTCTATGCCGGTCGGCTGGCGAAAGAGAAAAATCTGTCGGTGTTAATCCGACAATTTGCTGATGTTTGCCGCCGTTTGCCAGCCGCCCGCCTGTTAATGATTGGACGCGGCAATCCGGCTGGCTTGAAACGATTAGCGCAAGCGTTGGACGTTGCCGGCAACATCACCTTCGTTGGCGAAGTGGAGCCCGCTCAAATGCCGGCATGGCTGCAATTGGCAGACATCTTTGTCACCCCCTCTCTCAGTGAAGTGCATCCCCTAACCATAATCGAAGCGATGGCGGCTGGTTTGCCCGTTGTCGGCATCGACGCGCCCGGGGTGGGGGAACTGGTGGGACATGGTCAAACTGGTTTGCTGGCGGAGACGCCGGCTCGATTGGGGGAGACGATGGCGGCGTTGGGGGAAAATCTGGCTATATGTCGGCAATTTGGGGCGGCGGGGCGGCGCGCGAGTCGAAAATATGCCATCAGCGCCACTACAAGGCGCACGCTTGACCTATATGCCGAACTGATCCTTGCGCATAGTCAGAAAGCGAAAACCCCCGCTCATGCAGAAACTCCGCTGTTTAAGATCACGCCCCGCTTGCAAAAAATCGCCCAAGATTGGCGTGGTTTCGCCTACAAAAAACGATAAAATCGACAGCTGTTCGGCGTGAGGCAACTGAGCGTCGCTAATCATCACACATAAACTTTGGGAGAAATAATGAGTTACAACCTGACTTGCGGCGAAGCATTGGTTGCGTTGCTGGAAAAATATGACGTAGAGACCGTTTTTGGCATTCCAGGCGTTCATACCGTCGAACTGTATCGCGGGTTGGCTGGCAGCGACATCAACCATGTGCTGACCCGGCACGAACAAGGGGCGGCGTTTATGGCGGATGGGTATGCGCGCGCCGCCAACAAACCCGGCGTCTGTTTCGTCATCACGGGTCCGGGAGTAACCAATGCCGCCACCGCCATCGGGCAAGCGTATGCCGATTCGATCCCGATGTTAATTATCAGCAGCGACAATGTGCGCCCATCTTTGGGCAAGGGATGGGGCAATTTGCATGAAGTAACCGACCAGCAGCGCATAACCGAGCCAATCACAGCTTTTAGCGCCACTGCCGGCAATCCAGGGGACATACCTGATCTAATTGCCCGCGCTTTTACTGTTTTTGCCTCAGCTCGCCCCCGACCGGTACATATCTCCATTCCGCTCGATATATTGGCAGAAAGGGTAGAGGGAGAGTGGCAAAAGAGGGAGATGCCGGCAGCGCCTGCTCCGCCAGTTGCCCAAATTGAGCAGGCAGTCCACTATCTAAAAAATGCCAAACGCCCAGCTCTAATTATTGGCGGCGGCGCGGCGCCAGCCAGCGCATCTTTGGTTCAAATCGCTGAAAGGCTGGCGGCTGGCGTGTTGGCTACGACTGGCGGCAAGGGCATTGTGCCCGACAGCCATCCTCTCAGCCTGGGCGCCAATTTAGGCAAAGGCGCCTCGCTCGAATATTTGCGTAAAGCGGATATTGTGTTGGCTATCGGCACAGAGTTGGCGGAGACTGACCATTATTCGGGCGGATTGCCGCTTGCCGGCAAATTGATCCGCGTTGACCTTGACCCCAGCAAATTGACTGATTTGTACCCGCCGTTGCTAGCTATTTGCAGCGATGCGGCGGCAGCGGCAGAGATGATTGCGGCGGAATTGGATGATTTGCAACGCGAGGGCGATAAAGTTGAGGCGGAGCTTGCCGCCATTCGGGCGGACAATTACCAATTTAACGATCCTATTGAACGACAACATCTTCGCGTTTTGGAAGCGTTGCGCCGCGTATTGCCGGCAGATGGCTATCTGTATACCGACATGACCCAACTGGCATACACCGCCAAAAACGCCTGGCGCTCAGACATGCCCCGCCGTCATCACCATCCGACTGGATTTGGCGCGCTGGGCTATGCCGTGCCGGCAGCTATTGGCGGCAAAGTGGGGCAGCCAGACAAAGCGGTGGCGGCAATTGTCGGCGATCATGGCATTTTGTACACTGGTCAAGCGATGGCGGTGGCGGTTGAACTGGGCTTATCGCTGCCGATAATATTGTGGCACAATGATATGTTGGGGGCTATTGTGGAGTGCATGACCGACAACGAAGTTCCGCCTATTGCCGTGCGGCAGCGCAATCCCGATTACATCGCTTTGGCGGGGGCGTTTGGCTGCCATACCTCCCAACCGAATAGCGCGGCGTCGTTTGAGGCTGCGCTTTCAGCCGCTTTTGTTGCCGACGCCCCAACTTTGATTCAACTCAAACAAGATGACGCTTGGTTAATGGAATGAATGTAGACGGCGGCTTGATGATTTTGCTATAATGCCGGCATGAACTCTCCATTTCCTGGCATGGATCCCTATCTTGAGCATCATGCGTTATGGCAAGATGTTCACAACAGCTTGATTTCGGCGATGCGTGACCATCTGTCGCCGTTGGTTGCTCCCGATTATTATGTGGGGATTGAGAGTCGAGCATATGTTATCAAACCAGATGGCAAAACTTTTATCGGCAGGCCAGATGTCGCCGTGATTTCGCCAGTTGGCGTCTTGCCTAGCAGCGCTGCCCCAATGGTTGCCGGCAACGACATGCAACTGTTGGAAGTAGATTTGCCGATTGAGGATGAAATCAACCACGCCTACCTGGAAGTACGCAACGTACAGAGCCACGATTTAATCACCGCCATCGAGCTGCTGTCGCCAGTCAACAAAATCGATGCCAGGGGCAGGGCGGAATACCTGGAAAAGCGATATGAGGCGTTGTTATCATTGACCAATTATGTGGAGATAGACCTGCTGCGCCAGGGCGAGCCGATGCCATTGCAGCAGCAAATTCAAAGCGATTACCGCATTTTGGTTAGTCGTAGTTGGGAACGCCGAAAAGCGCATCTTTACGCTTTTAATTTGCCAGCCCCCGTCCCAGAGTTTCCCTTGCCGCTGATGCCGGCAGACGACGAACCAGTTGTGCCGTTAAACGACATATTGCACGCTTTGTATCGCCGCGCTCGATTTGATTTGCGAATCGACTATAGCCAGCCGCCTAATCCGCCGATGAGCCCAGAACGCGCCGAATGGGCAAGCCGACTTTTGCCTTCCTAAGTCTTTCGCGCCCACTTTGACATTTCTGCATAACCATGATACGTTTTTGCCTAACGTAGGCGTCTTGCCGGCATTTTCTCGCAGCAAAAGCGGATTCCATTTTGAAGAAAAAATTACGAGGCTTAAAACGCGCCGATATTCAACTAGACTTTGACCTTTATCGGGTCAATGTACCCATGCCAGACGTGTCGGATAACTACCTCAGCGTGGTCGATTTACATCCGGCTGGGATAGAAAAGACGATTTGGTTTCAACATGGGTACGCTGGCGTCCTGGAATCGTTTGAGTTTCAGATGAACTATTTCGCCCGCCATTATCGCGTTATTGCTCCAGATTTGCGCGGGCATGGGCAAAGCGACGCGCCATATACCGCCTACACCATGGCGGAGTTGGTGGCGGATATGCACCAAATTGTGGAGCGGCTGGATTTGCCGCAACGCTTTACTTTGGCTGCCCATTCATTTGGCGGGTCGTTGGCGGTGGAATATGCGGCGGCTCATCCAGAACGGCTGGAGAAGTTGGTTCTCATCGCCACGGCGGGGGAGTTTAAGCTGCCTCGTATCGTGCGGATTGTCGCCAAATGGCTGCCGGCATCTTTGGTGCGCCCTCTGTGGCCCTTTCGACCCAAATGGGACGCCGAGTTTCATGTGCTGAAGCGGATGATGGTCAATAATATGCTCGCCTGGAAAGGGTGGGATGTGTTCAAACAAATCGAAACGCCGACCTTGGTTATAACTGGCGAACGAGATCGCTATTTTCCCCGCTGGGTGTTCGACGATGTGGCAGGCAATATCCCCAATGCCGAAACGCATGACGTTGGTTCTGCCAAACATAAGGTGCAATTAGAGCGACATCAGGCGGTCAATCGGGTGATCGAACGATTTGTGGGGGATGATTCGCGCCGCTCCTGGCGGGATAGAGACAGCGGCGGCATGCAAGAGCAAAACAAACCGTGGCTCAAACATTACAGCAAAGAGATTCCCATCAGCGTGCCTGTGCCCAGACATCCGCTGCACACTTTTCTGGAAAGCGCCGCAGATTGGTTTCCGAAACGGAACGCCACCATTTTTTATGGGCATAAATTAACGTACCGACAATTGAATGAACGGGTTAACCAATTGGCGCACGCTTTGCATGGTTTTGGCATAGCGCCCGGGGATAGGGTGATGGTAGCTTTGCCCAACATGCCGCAAATGATCATCGCTTATTACGCCATACTTAAAATTGGCGGGGTAGCGGTCTTGCCGGCAACTGACGCTGATCCTGAACAGTTGCGGGAGCAGCTTAAACAAACCAAACCAAAAGTCCTTATCACCCTGACGGCATTTAGCAAATTGGCGGCGTTTGCCAAGAAGATCGCCGGCATCGAACAGCTTATTTTTGTCGATCTGCGCTCTATTGTCCCCGTCCAGACCTACCAAAAGGTTATCGCTCGATGGGCAGCTGATGGCGACGATGAAGAGACCTTAACTGTAGCCAAGCAGATTGGCGTTCGCTTTTCAACCCTTATCCAGGATGCCCCGCTCGAAAACCCACATGTGAAAGTTGCGTCCTCCGATCTAGCGGTCATTTTATTCACCAGCGGCACGACTGGACACTCCAAAGGAGTGTGTTTGTCTCACTTCAATTTGGTGGCAAACACGTTGCAAACGCGCCATTGGATTCCAGAGATGAAGATGGGGGAGGAGGTGTGGCTATCCGTCGCCCCTCTGGCGCATAGTTATGGGATGACGGCGGCGATGAACATTCCCATTGCCCTGGCAGGGGCGATTGTATTGTTGCCCGTTTTCGATATTCAGGAGATTTTGGAGCATATCCGCGATTATCAGCCCAGTTTTTTCCCAGCGGCGCCAGCGATTTATACCGCCATCAATCAAGCCCCGCATGTGCGCGATTACAAATTATCGTCGATTAAAGCATGCATCAGCGGCGGCTCGCCGTTGCCGATAGAGGTGCAAGAGGCGTTTGAAAAGTTGACGCGGGGGCGGTTGGTGGAAGGGTATGGTCTGACCGAAGCGTCGCCCGTAACCCATGCCAATCCATTGTTTGGGCAGCGAAAACCTGGTTCTATCGGCGTGCCTATCCCCAATACGGAAGCGAAAATTATAGATATGGGGACTGGCGAGGAGATGCCGGCAGGGGGTGTTGGCGAACTATTGGCGCGGGGACCTCAGGTTATGATGGGCTATTGGCAGGCGGATGGGACGATTGACGCCGAGGGGGAAATTGTGGATGGTTGGCTGCGCACGGGCGACGTGGCGTCGATGGATAGAGATGGCTTTTTTACCATCATCAGCCGCAAAAAAGATTTGATCCAGGTGGGGGATTCCGTCATTTATCCCCGCGATATCGAAGAAGTGATTTACGAACACAACAAGGTGATGGAAGTGGCGGTGGCTGGGGTTAAAACAGCGGATGACGAGACGAAAATCAAGGCGTTTATCGCCCCTCGCCCTGGCAGCGAAATCAGCCAGAAGGAGATTTTAACGTTATGCCAACGACGATTGCCTCCTAATTCTGTGCCGGCATCGATCGAGTTTCGGGAGTCGCTGCCAAAATCATTTATCGGCAAGGTGTTGCGGCGTAAGCTGGTTGATTGATAAGGGAGTTTGGGGGATGGCGATCAGGGGTTAGATAATTGAGCCAGTTCAGATAATGTGACGATTTGATACCCTTGTTCGGTTAATGCCGGCAATACCTCTTCCAATATTTGCGTCGTTCTTTCGCCTCGCTCTGGAATGCCATCATGCAACACTAAGATGGCGCCGGGCTTAACGTTGCTCAAAATGTAGCGGGCTGAAAGCTGCACATAAGGTTGGTGGGCATCGTAAGGATAAACGGAAGCTAGGGCTAAGTTGTAATTGTATTGTTGAATTTGGTTTAGCATCCGCTGGTTGTAAATGCCGGAACCGGGACGAAACCAGCGGATGGCTCCGTAGCCGGATAACAGTTCATGACTTTGACGCAATTCCCGCGCAAACTGTTCGGGGGTGAGTTGTATGCTGCGGGTGTCGCGCATCAGATGGTTGCCAATTTCGTGCCCTGAGTCCACTATCCGTTTGGTCATATTTTCATTGCCGGCAACTCTTTCGCCAATTAGAAAAAAGGTGGCTTTGGCATGGTAACTGTCCAATAAATCCAAAATTTGCGGAGTGAGGGTGGGGTGGGGTCCATCGTCGATGGTGAGCGCCACCGCTTTTTGGTGGGTGTTGATGTAGAAGTAAACATTGTCGTTGGTGCGTTGGTTTAGCAGGCGGGTTAACAGTTGGGGACGATAGAGGAAGGCGAAGATGCCGGCAATGCCGGCAGCCCACGCCACAACCCGCCACCTTCGATTAACACTTTTCATTTTTTGTCGCATGATTGGATCTTACGGGAATCTCGTTTTTCGTCCACATCTAGCTCAAGCTTTGAATTAATTTCAGACTTTCCGGCATATCTTTGGTAAAATTTTGCCAAAAAAATTCGTTGAGGAGAGCAAGATGACAAACTTTAAGCGGTACCACCCGATAGATGCCATGCAATACCCGCGTTATTCAGGCATTCGCACCTTTATGCGGCTGCCTCATGTGACTGATTTGACGGAGGATGTCGATATCGTCATTGCCGGCGTTCCATTTGACACCGGCGGTACCTATCGGATAGGGGCGCGCTTTGGGGCTGCCGGCATTCGTGACCAATCGTTATTGCTTCGTCCTTACAACCCAGAGTTGGATGTTAACATTTTCGAGCGCTGTTCTTGCGTCGATTATGGCGATTTGGGAAGCATGCCCGGCTATTTGCCAGAATCTCACCAGATGATCGAGAAGGAGGCTGCCGGCATCTTTAACCATTCAGTTACCCCTATATTCCTAGGCGGCGACCATTCTGTTTCGCTGCCGTTGTTGCGAGCGGCGGCGAAAAAATATGGGGCATTGGCGTTGATCCATTTCGATTCGCACAGCGATTTGTGGCAAGGTTATTTTGGGGACAAAGATACCCATGGCACTCCGTTTCGGCGGGCATTAGAAGAGGGATTGATCGACCCGTCTCGTTCGATTCAAGTTGGGTTACGGGGTTCATTGTATGAAAAGGCGGATGCCGGCATGACGAAAGATGCCGGCATGGGGCTCGTTACCGCTGCCCAATTACACCAACAAGGGGTGGCGCAAACTATCAAGCAGATTGTCTCGCGGGTGGGCGCCGCCATTGCTTATCTCTCATTTGATATTGACTTTGTCGACCCAACTTTTGCGCCGGGCACGGGCACGCCGGAAGTGGGCGGATTTTCTGGGGCGCATTGTTTGGGGCTTTTGCGGGGGTTAATAGGCATAAATTTTGTGGCATATGATGTGGTGGAGGTGATGCCGGCATATGATCCGGCGCATATCACCGCCCTTTTAGCAGCCAACCTGGTTTACGAAATGATGTCGCTGACTGCCCGGAAAACGGTTGATAATTAACAGCTAATTGTTGTTGGTTGCTTTCCGCTTCCATTCCTGATAGCCTGCCTCCGCTCCCTGCCGGCAACATGCTACGATTCACTCCATTTCCAGGAAGCCCCCACTTTGAGTGGGGGAGGAATGGCCGGAGCCGTAGGCTCTGCGGGGCGAAGCCCTGATGGATTGTTCAAGCAAACCGGTTCCCGCCGGGACAAAATCCCGGAGAAGCCACCACCTTTGGCGGTGGTTAGGGATATGAGGTTTGCCATTCACTGTTTCCTATTTATCACAAATTCTGAAACCTAATTTACGCTACTAACCAGGCGCGAACTGGAAAAATATCGTTTTGTAATGGCTTAGTTATCCGAGTTATAGAATTGTTAGTTAATTTAAATGGTATTCCAACCTTTTGTGAGTCCACGATTAAAATATTCTGCTATCATAGAATCTGATGGCTAATTCGGGCTAGCTAACAGGAGTACCAATGTGAATCGCCTATAGTGGAAGTTGGGGTCACATTGTTTTTTATAGGAATCCAGGAGCGATAACAGGAGGCAAAATCCCTGGAATCTAATATTCAATAGCCGGGAAAAACTGTGTTTGTTCTGTCAAGCAAATGGGAGGTTCATCCGATCTGTTAGCGAACAACGCAAGATAGTTTGGCATGAGGTTTCTATGTAGGGAAAGTCATACTAAAACTAAGCCATGGCAGCCAGCCGTGCCCATAGTTAGGGCGGGCGCATGCCATTGTGCAAACCAGTTGGGAGTGAATTGGAGACAGCGACGCCGTAAGCCAACATAGCCAACCCCCATTCACCCCCGCAATTTTCGCAGGAACTGTTTTATTTTAGTTGGAGGAAGCAACCATGAAAAATGAATATGATGAAACGATTCAGTTAATTGGAAAACATAGAAACAGATGGTGGAGTTTGAACGAGCTAAGAAAAAGAGGTGGACAGCAGGTCACAGCAATTATTGCATGCGGTATTTTATTGGCCGTTTTGATAATTTCTGGTCCACTTTCTAATGTCCTCTATGCACAGGCTCAAATCTTTCTTGACCCAGGAGGTGATACCGGTGTAGATGGTAAATCAGATCTCAATGGGGTCTCAATTGAATACACTGCAGAGACCCTTGAGATCGACTGGTATTACGACAACCAATTACAAAACGGTTCGACCGAGAATGACAAGGGCGCGTGTGTTGACCTCGACACAGATGGTGACCTGTATGTGAATTATGCCGTTTGTTATGATCCTGATAGCAATACCACCTACCTGTTCACTTGTGATAACTCGAAACTGGAAGGTTGTACGAGTGGGGCGACGGAGGTCGAGCTGCCCGCAACGTGTACTGAGTCTTATGTTGATGAACTTGACCCATCATCTGACGATGGGATCGATGACGAGTATCAGGAAGATACAGACCAAGACACTAAAATCTCATGTTCGCTCGACTACGACTTATTTGACGTGTCGTCGGGCGCTGATTTAGGCGTACTCAACGTCTGTACGGTGCAAGCTGAAAGCGTCGGCGCCATGGGAACCTCACAGCACAAAGATTGCGCTCTGCGTCCTCAAGGTACGGCTACAATTACATTGGTTAAAGTGGTCCAAGGTGGTGACGCGATAGTGAGTGATTTCACGCTGTCTGCCCTCGATTCGGTATCGGGAGCTGGACCCTCCGGTATCAGCGGTACCGATGATGTGACCGCCGTTTCGGTGTTGCCTGGTACATATAACCTGAGCGAGTCGGGGATTCCGATTACTAACGGCGCCTATGACCTGACATCTCTGACCTGTAACGATGGATCTGATACGACATCTGTTCAGAACCCATCCGTAACGCTTGATCCGGGCGATGACGTCACCTGTACCTTCACCAATAACTTGCAAACCGCCAAGTTAACGCTCGTCAAGCGAGTCATTAATGATAATGGCGGTAATGCAAGCCCAATAGACTACACGTTGACAGCAGATGGAACCGACACAAATGATCTCAGTGGAAATCCAACAAATGCAGCCCCCTGTACAGATGGAACTGCAAATTGTACCCAGGGTTCCATTTCTGCAGATGATCTTATCGCAGGAATATTCACGCTGAGTGAAAGCCCCAATCCTGGTACGGGCTATACGGCATCCCAATGGAGTTGTAATGGCGGAAGTCTTAGTGGGTCTCAATTAACTTTGCAACCAGGCGATGATGTGACCTGTACGATCACCAACACCGACGATGCGCCGAGCTTAACGTTAGTGAAAGTGGTTACTAACGACAATGGCGGCATGTCGGTTGCAAGTGACTGGACATTGACTGCCGCTGGCTATGACCCGGCAGACCCGCAGACCGGCACCTACGACCTGTCCGAATCCGGCCCTGATGACTACACTTTGACCTCGTTGACATGTGACAATGCAACTGGTCAGGTTACTTCAGTGACACTTGGCTTGGGTGAGGATGTCACCTGCACCTTCGTCAACGACGACGATGCGCCTTTGCTGACTTTGGTTAAGGTGGTAAACAACGACAATGGCGGCATGTCGGTTGCAAGTGACTGGACATTGACTGCCGCTGGCTATGACCCGGCAGACCCGCAGACCGGCACCTACGACCTGTCCGAATCCGGCCCTGATGACTACACTTTGACCTCGTTGACATGTGACAATGCAACTGGTCAGGTTACTTCAGTGACACTTGGCTTGGGTGAGGATGTCACCTGCACCTTCGTCAACGACGACGATGCGCCTTTGCTGACTTTGGTTAAGGTGGTAAACAACGACAATGGCGGCATGTCGGTTGCAAGTGACTGGACATTGACTGCCGCTGGCTATGACCCGGCAGACCCGCAGACCGGCACCTACGACCTGTCCGAATCCGGCCCTGATGACTACACTTTGACCTCGTTGACATGTGACAATGCAACTGGTCAGGTTACTTCAGTGACACTTGGCTTGGGTGAGGATGTCACCTGCACCTTCGTCAACGACGACGATGCGCCTTTGCTGACTTTGGTTAAGGTGGTAAACAACGACAATGGCGGCATGTCGGTTGCAAGTGACTGGACATTGACTGCCGCTGGCTATGACCCGGCAGACCCGCAGACCGGCACCTACGACCTGTCCGAATCCGGCCCTGATGACTACACTTTGACCTCGTTGACATGTGACAATGCAACTGGTCAGGTTACTTCAGTGACACTTGGCTTGGGTGAGGATGTCACCTGCACCTTCGTCAACGACGACGATGCGCCTTTGCTGACTTTGGTTAAGGTGGTAAACAACGACAATGGCGGCATGTCGGTTGCAAGTGACTGGACATTGACTGCCGCTGGCTATGACCCGGCAGACCCGCAGACCGGCACCTACGACCTGTCCGAATCCGGCCCTGATGACTACACTTTGACCTCGTTGACATGTGACAATGCAACTGGTCAGGTTACTTCAGTGACACTTGGCTTGGGTGAGGATGTCACCTGCACCTTCGTCAACGACGACGATGCGCCTTTGCTGACTTTGGTTAAGGTGGTAAACAACGACAATGGCGGCATGTCGGTTGCAAGTGACTGGACATTGACTGCCGCTGGCTATGACCCGGCAGACCCGCAGACCGGCACCTACGACCTGTCCGAATCCGGCCCTGATGACTACACTTTGACCTCGTTGACATGTGACAATGCAACTGGTCAGGTTACTTCAGTGACACTTGGCTTGGGCGAGGATGTCACCTGCACCTTCGTCAACGACGACGATGCGCCTTTGCTGACTTTGGTTAAGGTGGTAAACAACGACAATGGCGGCATGTCGGTTGCAAGTGACTGGACATTGACTGCCGCTGGCTATGACCCGGCAGACCCGCAGACCGGCACCTACGACCTGTCCGAATCCGGCCCTGATGACTACACTTTGACCTCGTTGACATGTGACAATGCAACTGGTCAGGTTACTTCAGTGACACTTGGCTTGGGCGAGGATGTGACGTGTACGTTTGTCAACGACGACATTGCCCCCACATTGGTAGTGGTGAAGGATGCCAATCCTGCTAATGGGACTGATTTCTCCTTCAGCGGCACCGGCGGCACCGGCGGCCTTGGCGACTTCACCTTGGATGACGCCGACCCGGACGACGGTGATAGCATTGGCGATACCCAAGATTTTGGGGAAGTGATGGCTGGCGTTTACCAAATTACGGAAGCGCTGCCGTTTGGTTGGATATTGTCTAGCGCTACCTGTGTTGGAGACAGCGGCGAAGTTGCCATCACAGATGGGGTTGAGGTCACGCTGGAGGTTGGCGACGATGTGGTCTGTACCTTCACTAACTCGATCGACATCAGCATGGAGTTGAGTAAAGATGTGGCAGCGGCTAACTTCTTCGATGATACTCCTGACCCAGGCGACCCTGTTCCTAATTACTGCCCAGATTACAATGCCCCGTTGGCAGATCCCTCTATACCCTACCATCCTGGTGAGCCAAACCATAAGGAATGGTGGTATGAAGCGGATAGTGATGGGCATTCCGCTCCGTTATTAAACGCAAATGAACTTGCATGTTATCGTATCACCATCGAGAATACCGGGTCAGTCCCCATCACAAATATATCTCTAAGGGATGATCCCTACTACGATTGGGGTGGGTCACAAGCCGCCCAGTATGAGCTGGATGATTTGTGTAACTATGCAATCTATGATGCGGACGGCGATTTGGTCGGTACGGGGCTTACTACCCTCGGCGGAGTAGAATTACCTCCAGGCGGCGTCTTGACTTGTATATACACGGTGATTGTTTCTGGCGACGCTTATCCCCATGGCAACAACAACACCACATTCAACAACAAAGCCCAAGCCTCTGGCGATTATGAAGGCATATCAACTACTTCAAACAGTGACCAGGCATTTTACGAGATTGGAGCAGTAACTGCTGTTGTCCTGAATGAGGTAGCGATTGCCAGCGACCAAATGCCAGTTAATTTTGTGGTATTGGCGACGCTATTGGGCGCGGCGACTTTCCTGGTTCTCCAAATGCGGCAAAAGGAGCGGGCTATTCGCATTAAGAAATAACCGCTCCTAAGCTGGGTCTAATGGCGCTTTTGTGAGCCGTTAGGCTAGTTAAGGAAAAAAGCCGCAGGCGTCTAACGATGCCTGCGGCTTTTTGTTTTTCCAATTCTCATCAGCCGCTGGGGATGGTTTGTGCAGGCGCTGTTAGGCAAGCTGGCGGGGCGCCCTTAGCTGACATCATCCGCTAGGGATTCCCCTTCCCGCAACATCAACCCCCCTGCATCATCCCAGCCGATCTGAACGCTGCTTTTTCCTATCCCCAGAAAATCGTAACTGTAAATTTCCCGCGCCAACGCGATCAGCGCCGCCAACAGCGGCACTGCCAAAATGATGCCCAATGCCCCGAATAAAATCGCCGCCACCACCTGAAAAATCAGCAGCGCCCCTGTGGGGATATTAAGCTCTGCCCCGACGATGCGCGGCGTCAGCAGATTGCTCTCGATGAGCTGGATGATTAGATATGCCGGCAACACATAGAGCAACCGGGTCGGGTCGTCCGCCAACTGAAAGATGACGATGGGAATGAGCGGCAAAAACGCCCCCACATTGGGGATAAAGGTCGCCAGCCCAGCGATAATGGCTACAGTAAGCGCATTGGGCATCCCCAACCCTACTCCCAGAACGACCCACACCAATAAGACGGTGATAGAAATCGAGGTAAATTGCGCTTTCAGCCAGGTGGTTAATGTCTGGTATAAAATGTTAAGGATTTCGACAGCCCGGGCATGATGTGATTGGGGAATGAGGTACAAAATGGCAGTGATATAACTTCTTGGCTCGACCAAGAAGAAAAGGGAAACCAGCAGAACGACCAATAAATTGCTGGTTAATGTGACCAGGGCTCCAACTCCTTGCAAAGCCAATGGCAGCCCGTTGCTGACTAAACTGCGGGCAATGGTCAACAGTTGGTCTATCAAACTCTGGTCGATTTCGAACCCTTCGGGCGAAAGATCGCTGAAAGAGGGGAGCAACCGCTCTAGCGATGGGCTGGAGGTTCGCAGCTCTTCATACCCTGTTACGGCGTCAGAAACCAGCTCTGGCAAGCCGCTTAACAGTCCGGCTAACTCGGACACCATTGGCGGGAAGATGAGGATGATCATGGCGTATACCAAGATGCCCATGCCGGCAATCGACGCCGCCAAAGCGACCCCCCGCCGCCAACCAAAGCGGCGTTGCAGCCAACCAGATGGCAAGCTGATGCCTACTGCCAAAATCGAGGCGAAAAAGACCAACAGCCAGGTATCTTTGAGATACCAAACAGTGGCGATAATGATCGCTAAGGTAGCGACCAATATCGCCCTTTTAAAAAAATCGGCGTAGCTCAATTATTAATCCTCATCGTCGTCTGGGATAAACATGCTGAGCGCCCAACTAACCAAACTGACGATGATCGCTCCAAGGAACGCCGCCCAGAAGCCAGAAACGGTCAGGCTAGAGGTGAGGGAGGAGGTCAGCCATAACAACAGGGCATTGATAACCAAGGTGAATATGCCCAGGCTGAGGATGATCAGGGGGAAGCTGAGAAGCTTGACGATGGGTTTGATGATGGCATTGATTAACCCGAACACAAGAGCGACGATGAGAATGCCGGCAAGGCTGCCTTCTAGCGACATGCCATCTACAACGTAAGCTGCCGCATACAGAGCAATGGCGTTGATTGCCAACCGTACAATTAATTTCATGGGATTCCTCCAAATAAAACGCTATAAAAATTGGTTCATGAGGCGATATTCACGATTGTAAATCGTTTACGAAGGAAATCAAATTGAGTTGCGGCGCCTGTCTCGGGGTTTTGCCGCATAACCGCCCGCCAGGTTGGTTTGGCGGATCGGGCGACTGGCTCCGCCGCTTTCGATTTTTCCTTTGGGGCGCGGACGAGTTTGAACCGGGTGGCGTTTTCTCCCCGGCATAGCGCGAACTGGTCGGCGCAGATTTACCGTGGGGCGGGCGGCATGCGCCGGATAAAAAAAGCGGTCGCCAGCGATGGAAATCGCCCCGATAAACAAAATCCGGGTCAGCCACACCAACGCCGCCACAAATATCGGAACGCCCGTTAACAGTTGCTGGCGCGACAAAATCTCATTGCCTGCCAGAGGTTGTTGAATCAACAGCAAGCTGATCGCCCACCATGTCATTAGAGCGTTCAGGGCAGCGCCTAAAAGCCAAGCAGCCGTCAAAAAGTAAACCTCTTTCCCTTCATTGATAAATTTGAGGGGGGTAAATAGATGCGCCAGCCCGGCAAAATCGATGGCGCAAAAGGCAAAGGCTAAAATCGTCGCCCATAAGATGCCGGCAAATTCAGCTTGCCCCAACAGATTTTGCAAGGCAAACTGGGTGGTGTCGAAATTAAATAGCTCAAAAGCGAGTAAAGCGACAGCCAACAATGCGCCTATCGTCGTTTGGCGTGAAAAAAAAGAACTTCTCCTTACCATATTATTGTTAATATTTACATTATGATCCATAATATAACCTCCTTTTGCAATGGCGGTTGACATAGCTTTCCAACAAACCGGAAAGCGTCAACCGCTTTTTATTTTGGTAGCAAAAATGCTGAGCGCTGTCGCTCAACTTCTCTTCGTCAAATTTGTTGACAGTTAAATTGATGGATTTCCCCGCCCGCCCTAAGCGTTATCAATTTTGTCACGGTATATTAGAACATGCGTTCCAATACGGGCAGTATAACTTCTTCTCCAGTTGTTGTCAACAAATCAGCCAAAAGTCGCCCCTCAGGCGTCGATTTTTGCTTGACACCCTTACCCCCTTTGTTATAATTCCCGACGCTTGTTGTTCCTCAGTAGCTCAATGGCAGAGCATGCGGCTGTTAACCGCAGGGTTGTTGGTTCGAGTCCAACCTGAGGAGCCAAATTTTTAGGATTGCCGAGATATAGTTGCCGGCAATCCTTTTTTGTTTAAGTTAGAGCAAATTGACCCATTATGAGCGATGAACCATTTGATTTTGTGCGCTATTTTAGCCGAGTGCAGCAAACGCCAAGCTGGTTTGGCATGATGCTGGGGATGGCTCGTTTTGCCGGCATTCAAGCAGGCGACCGACAGCGGGTATTGGATGTTGGATGTGGTCCAGGGCGATTGGTTTCATTTCTAGCACATGCCGGCAGCGCCCCAACCGGCATCGATAATGACCCCCGCATGGCAGCAAAAGCCAAAAGTTTGTATCCAACCATGCCGTTTGCTGTGGGGTCTGTGACACAACTGCCTTTTCCAGACCATTATTTTGACGTGGCAATCAGCGCGAATTTGCTCTTTTTTCTGCCGGATCCACGCTTTGCCCTGGGCGAAATGGCTCGCGTTGTCCGCCCCAACGGATGCGTGGCATTGTGGAATCCCAGCGAAAATATCTCTGTAACCGCCATGCAAGCATACGTCCGCCGCCATCAAAGCGAGCTGGATAATTTTGAACAGAAACATTTGCCCAATTGGGCGCAGATTGGCGAAAATAATTGCCGGTGGAACGAAGAAGAGTTAGCTGTATTATTCGCTGATGCCGGCATGGGCGCTTTTGCATCTGAATTGACCCTGGAAGGATTAGCCCGGTTTGCTCGTGGGAAGAAGAGATAGGCAAGTTGGCAAGTATGCAAGTAGCAAGTAAAATCATCCCTGCATCCACTTTAAGGAGATAAAATGACAATTAAACCCGTCGCTCTGATCATTTTAGATGGCTGGGGGATTAGGGAGATGGCGCGCGGCAATGCCATCGCGCAAGCGCATACCCCTAACTATAATCGCTGGCTTCGGGAACATGAACGGTCGATTTTAGACGCTTCTGGCGAGGCAGTCGGGCTGCCGGCAGGGCAAATGGGCAACTCCGAGGTGGGGCATCTCAATCTGGGAGCCGGACGCATCGTTTACCAAGATATCAGCCGGATAGACAACGCTATTCGAGAAGGGGAACTGGGCACAATGCCGGCATTGGCGGAGGCGCTGCCCAAATTAAAACAAAGCGGCGGCAAACTTCATCTGGTAGGATTGCTGGGTTCGGGCGGGGTACACAGCCACAGCCGCCATCTCTTTGCCCTGATAGATTTGGCAGCCACGCATAACATCGACCCCATCCTGCACTTAATCACTGATGGGCGGGATACGCCGCCGCAAAGCGCGGCTGGCTTTTTGCAGGAGGTTGAGAACAGATTGAGCGCTGCCGGCATTGGCGCCATAGCTTCGGTCAGCGGACGATATTACGCCATGGATCGGGACAATCGGTGGGAACGAACAAAGTTGGGCTACGATGCCATCGTCCGCCACCGGGGTATTCCCGCCGCTACCGCCGCAGACGCTATCGCCGCTTCTTATGCCGAAGGGGTAGCAGATGAATTTATCAAGCCGCGCATAATCGACAGCGGACGAGATGTGACCTTTGCCCCTGGAGACAGCGTAATCTGCTTCAACTTTCGGGCAGACCGGATGCGCCAAATGGCGCGAGCATTGACCTTGCCGGCATTTGACGGCTTTGCCCGCGACTATATTCCTGAGCTAGAGACGCTGACGATGACCCAATATGAAGAGGGGTTGCCGGTTGGGGTAATTTTTCCCGATCAGTTGGTCGATACGCCGCTAGCTGCCGTCATCAGCCAACATAACCTTAGACAATTGCATGCGGCTGAGACGGAAAAATATCCACATGTGACCTACTTTTTTAATGGCGGAGAGGAAACTCCTTTTCCTGGCGAAGAGCGGTTGCTGGTCAATTCGCCCAAAGTCGCTACCTACGATTTGCAGCCAGAGATGAGCGCCCTCGAATTAACGGACAAGGCGGTGGCGGCGGTGGAAAGCGGCAAATTTGATTTTGTGCTGCTCAACTACGCCAACCCCGACATGGTGGGACATACCGGTTCGCTAGAAGCGGCGATTAAGGCGGTGGAAACGGTTGACGCATGTGCCGGCAAATTAGCCAACGCCGTACTGGCTCAGGGCGGGGCGGCGATAATCACCGCCGATCATGGCAATTGTGAAATTATGGTCAATGAGTTGACGGGCGAACCCCATACCTATCACACCACCCAGCCTGTCGCTTTGTTTGTATTGAAAGCTGGGTATGTTTGGCTGCGACCGCGCGGCATTTTAGCCGATGTCGCTCCGACTGTGTTGCATTTGCTGGGGATCGAACAGCCGCCCCAAATGAGCGGCAAAAGCTTGATTCCGTAACCGGAGGGCGGAGCGATTGGCGGGCTCTGAACTTGCCCATGCTACTCCAATGCCCGAAATTCAGGGATAAACCAGCCGATTATCCCCGTGCCGGCAGCCAGCAAAGCGATAATGGCATACAGTTGGTTGATGGGGATGATTTCGGCGGCGATGCCGGTAAGAGCGATAGAAATGGCGGTTAAGCCAAAAACGGCGATAGAGACCATGCTGAAAATGCGCCCCTGGAATTCGGGCGGCACGATATTTTGAATGACGGTCGGACGGGTGACGATAATCATCGGTATCGCCATGGCGTGGATGACTATCACCAGGAACATCCCCCACAAGCTATCTACCCATAACAATGGAAAAAAGGTCAGCCCGTCTAGAATGATGCCGGCAATCAAGAGGAGCCCATTTTTGACCCGAGGCTGAATGATATTGAGCAAAATTGTGCCGGCGATCATGCCAATGGCGTATGCCACGTTTATGATGGCATAACTTTGTAAATCTGCCCCCAAAATTTCTCGAATAAAGATCGGGGCTCCAATCAAAGCGGGACCCATCAAAAAGAGGTTGTCAGCGGCGGTGACCATCAAAATCGCCCCTAAACGCCTATCTTTACGAGCAAAACCCAAGCCGCGCCAAACGTCTCCCCAACTATCTCTAATTGCCGTTTTCCAACCGGGCGAAGCAGCCGCAGCGGTCGGTTTGCCGACCTTGATTTTGTAAATGAAATAAAAAGAGAGCAAAAAGGTGAAGGCGTCGGCGGTGAACAGATGAATTTCGCCCAGAACCGCCAGCAAAATGCCGGCAAGAGCGGGACCCAAAAACATCGAATATTGCCAGGCGGTTTGGATCATCGAATTTGCCGCGACTCGTTTGCCCGGCGGGGCAAGTTCGCCGACGATGGCGTCTCTTGCCGGCAAAAATAAGGCATTAAAAGATGCCAGGGTAAAAGTAAGCGCTCCCAACGCCAACCCCGAAAGCCTGTTTATCCAATAGAGGATGGGAATAACCAAGACGATAGCAGCCCGGCACAAATCGGCTATCAACATTAACCGTCGCCGATCAAACCGATCGACGATAGCGCCGCTGTACAAGCCGAACAACAACATGGGCAAATAGGCGGACATGGCGATAATGCCCGTTTGGGCGTTCGAACCGGTCAAATCTAGCAGCAACCACGCTACCGCCATCTCATAGATGGTGTCTCCCGCTTGGGAGATGACTTGTCCCGACCATAAATTGAAGATGTTGCGGTTGACGAAAACCCGTTTGCCCCAGCTTGTAACCTGTGTTGCAGCCGGTGCGTTCATAATTCGCCCGCCAATATTTGGCGCATCACCGCCGGATCGATGTTGCCCCCGCTTAAAATGACGCCGACCTTGCCAGATGCCGGCAGCTCCCCGCTCAACAACGCCGCCACGCCTAACGCTCCAGATGGCTCCACTACGATTTTGAGCCGGGTAAAGAGGAAACGAACCGCTTCAGCAATCCCTTCCTCGCTAACAGCGACCATATCGTCGGCATATTTTAAAATGATGGGGAAAGTCAACTTGCCCAGCGATGGGGTGCGGGTTCCGTCGGCGATAGTAGGCGGGTTATGGACAGTTTGCAGCGTTTTAGCGTAAAAGGAACGCACGGCATCATCGCCTAATTTTGGTTCGATCCCAACAACATGGCAGCCTGGTTGTCGGTTTTTAGCGGCGATGGCGCTGCCGCTGAGTAATCCGCCGCCGCCACACGGAACGAGCAACATGTCCAAATCTCCAACCTGGTCAAACAGCTCCATGGCGGCTGTCCCCTGCCCAGCGATGATGCGCTCATGGTCGAACGGCGGGATGAGGGTTAAGCCCCGCTCAGCTTGCAATCTCCGCGCCAACGATTCGCGGTCGCTTTCGGCGGGGTCATACAACAGGATTTCCGCCCCATAGCCGCGGGTGGCGGCTATTTTGGCGGCAGGGGCGTTGTTAGGCATGACAATGGTTGCCGGCAATCCCAACCCCCGACATACGAGCGCCACTGCCTGGGCGTGGTTGCCCGACGAAAAAGTGACGATGCCTCGTTTTTGTTCCGATAGGCTCAGTTGGGAGATGGCGTTAAACGCCCCTCTAAATTTAAATGCCCCCATCCGCTGCAAGTTCTCGCATTTCAGGAAAATTTCAGCGCCTACCCGTTTATTCAAGGTTGTCGAGGTCAAGATCGGCGTCAGGTGAGCCTGCCCTTGCAATCGCTGTTGGGCGGCTTGAATGTAAGGGTATAAGTTTGGAATGGGCATAATGAGTTCGCCAATCTGATTAAACGCCGTAAGCGTGTCGTATGGTAGGGTGCAGCAGCCAAATCAGCCCTAAAATCGGTTGAATGAGGGGGAAATAGGCGTAATCTGCCCCGAAATTGCGCCACACGCTGCTGCCAATAAAATCTGGATTTATCAGGCTGATGGCTCCAACGATGATGGTCAGAAGCGCTTCTAAAGTTAATGCGCCAACCGCCAATTGCCACGCCCACTTTTGCCGGCGGGTAAAACAGTAGGCTGCCACAAAGTAGAGCAGACAAGCGACAGCGGTGAGAGCGGGACCTATATACGAACCTACTTCTTCTTTGAGAAAGAGCTGATATCCGGCGCGGAAGCCGGTAGAAATCGCTAAGATGGGGTAAGAGATCGCTAAGATTTTGCCGGCAGCCCCCGCGATGCCGGCAATGGGAAGTTCGAGTTCGCTTTTCATTCGACTATGTGCCTTATCTATGGTTAAAATACGGCAAGGATAAACCAAATGAAGAATAAATACCAAATCATTTATTGGCGCGATATTCCATCCCAAATCAGAGCCAGAGCGGGTCGGAAACGAATTTCTAAGCCACTGGATTCCCGTTTTTTGACGATGATAGACAATGCGGCAATGCGGGCTGGCATTACGGAATTTGACGATTATTTGGCGGAATGGCGCAGTACCGAATGGCAGCCAATCGAAGGCGAGCCGCAACAATTTGTAGATACGTTAGTCGAGCAGCTAGAAACGGAATTTCCGCCAAAGCGGTTGCGAACGTTGAGCAAAAACCACGGTTGGGAGCCAGATTCAAAATGGGCAGACGGCGAGGAAGAGTAGGGAAATCGAGCGGACAAACCCCATGTAGCTGGCATAATTTGGAGAAACGGTTTCTTTGCGCGGTTGCCTATCGTTTACATATGGCGGCGTCGCTGCTGACGATTATTCAATTAGGATGAACAAATGGAATATGCTGTAAATTATTCAACTGAATTGGTTGAACTGCTCAATGATGGCGCGGTTGCGATTGACCGCTTTAAATGTCCGGCATGGCTGCCAATAATCGCCGAGGCGCAACAGATTCGCTCGGTTTATGTTCATTTTCCATTGCGGATTGGAACGGGAAGGGGAGACGCCCTTGATCTTGAGACGGGAAAGACGCCTGATTGGGCGAAAATCGACAAGATTTTGGCGGACACGAATACCCCCTTCGTCAATCTGCATATGGCTTTAGAGCGGGATGATTTCCCCATAGTTGATGCCGGCACACCCCAATCGGAAATCATCGCCCGTGTAATCGATTGGTTTTTGCGAGATTTAGAGCCTGTGCTACAACGATATGGGCCGCAAAAAGTGATCATCGAAAATGAATATCCTTACAAAGCCGGTCGCCTTGTTTACGCTTCCTATCCAGAAGTGATCAACAGTTTAATTGCCGAGACAGGCGCTGGCTTTTTGCTCGATTTATCCCATGCCCGTATCGCGGCGGATACCTTAGGGATGGACGAGAAAATCTATATTCGCGCTTTGCCTACAGAGCATATCCGGGAGCTGCATTTGACTGGCATTCATCGTATGGATGAGGGGTGGTTAAAATTGGCGGAAGAACGAAATGCCCAATTGGCAGCCATCGTAGCCGACCGGTTGGGGGAGCGGCAAGATCACCTGCCGTTTACCGCTGCCGATTGGGAGATGACGGAATGGGCATTGGAACAGATCGCTGCCGGCAAATGGGGTTCGCCAAAAATCGCGGCGATGGAATGCGGCGGCGTGGGCGACTTGTTTAAAGCGATCACTTTCCCCGAAGCGTTGGCGGCAGACATACCTCGTTTGGGTAAATTAATTCAGCGCGCCAGTTTACCGGAAACGAGTTTGACCTGAAAAACACCCCCGTTTGGAAATTGATTTTGGCAGCGATGACGATTTGGTTAGCCGCTTGCCGGCAATCTACCACCGTGGTATGGCAAGCCGCTGCCCCCGCCTCTAATCCGCCTGAAAGCTTCATGCGAATGGCGGATGGGCGCGCCCTCTTTTTTAATCCCAGAGATCGGTGGGAGATCATGGCTGATACCGGCAGTTACGCCAATCCAACGTACCCGCCGTAAGCGCGTTTTTTCCTGCTGGCGACTATAGAAAAATCGTTTTTGATCGCCAACTTGCCCGCTCTTTTTGCCGGCTTTCGTCTGGATAACCAAGGGTAATCAACCCTTGCGGCTGCCAATCTGCCGGCAATTTCAAAATGTTTCGAACCAGTTGGGGAGCAAACAGCGGAGCGCACAACCAACATGCCCCCAAACCCGCTTCGTGCGCCAGCAGCCACATATTTTGGGCTGCCATCGCCACGCTTTGGGCTGCCATTGCCTGTTCTGCCTGGGCGCGGCGCTGGTCGGGGTAGGCATCCATATCTGCCATCGACAGGCAGACGACGATGATAATGGGGGCGTTGCTGATGCGGTCGTAAGAACGAGCCACATCTCGCTCTACAACTTTGGGATCGTCACCGTCCGCCAGCCGATCTGCCCTTAATTTTTCCCCCATGCCGGCAGCCAACCTGGATTTACCATCCTCGTCTTCTAGGACGGCAAATCGCCACGGCTGGCGGTTGTGGGCGGATGGCGCCCACACAGCCCCATCCAACAGGCGTTCGAGCAGAGCGCGGGGCACGGTGCGGTTTTGGTATTGTCGGATAGCTCGACGGTTTTTGATAATGCCGGCAATCGGCGAAGGGTAAGTGGCGCTTTTTCGTTTCATGGTACAATTTTATCAACGCTTTCGAAATTCGGATCAAGTTTGGAGGATTGCCTCCAAACTTTTAAAAACCCCGCTTATATAGAATGACCCAAGAGGCTTACATTTTCGACGCTATTCGCACCCCGCGCGGCAGGGGACGGGCGAATGGGGCGTTGCACACTATCCGCCCGATTGAGTTGTTAACGGCGTTGTTTGGCGAAATCGAATGCCGGCATCAACTTGACACTAGTCAAATTGATGACCTCATTTTCGGATGCGTTACCCCAGTTGGCGAACAAGGGGCGGTGATTCCCCGCGCCGCCGCCTTATGGGCTGGCTGGGATGTTGATACGCCCGGCTTGCAAATCAATCGATTTTGCGCTTCTGGTTTAGAGGCGGTTAATTTAGCGGCGATGAAGGTGCGCTCCGGCTGGGCGGATTTTATCGTGGCGGGCGGCGTCGAATCGATGTCCCGCGTTCCGATGGGGGCAGATGGCGGCGCCATGCACGAAGACCCACAAGTCAGCGACGCTATAAACTTTGTACCGCAAGGAATTGGCGCCGATCTCATCGCCACATTAGAACGCTTCTCCAGACAAGAGTTGGATCGATATGCCCTGAATTCTCAAAAAAGGGCGGCGACCGCCTGGTCTGAAGGACGCTTTGACCGCTCAATTATCCCGATAAAAAATGGGGATGGGCAGATCGCTCTGGCGCAAGATGAACATATGCGCCCCGACAGCTCGTTGGCGGGGTTAGCCGGGCTCAAGCCTGCTTTTGCAGCGATGGGCGAGGCGAAATACGATGCCATTGCCAAACGGGTTTATCCACAGGTAGAGAAGATCGAACATCGCCATACTGCCGGCAACTCTTCTGGCATCGTAGATGGGGCGGCGCTGATTTTAGTAGGGAGTAAAACAAAAGGAGAAGCGTTAGGGTTAAAACCGAGGGCTCGTCTACTATCGGCGGCGGTGGTAGGCAGCGAACCGACTATTATGTTAACAGGACCCGCTCCAGCCAGCCGTAAAGCGTTGCAGATGGCGGGGATGGGGTTAGAAGATGTCGATTTAATCGAAGTGAATGAAGCGTTTGCTGCCGTCGTCTTAAAATTTATGCGGGAGATGGGATTAGAAAGCGCGGAACATATCAATGTCAATGGCGGGGCAATTGCCTTGGGGCATCCGCTGGGGGCGACCGGAGCGATGTTGCTAGGAACCGCCCTGGACGAGTTAGAGCGAATTGACGGCGAAACCGCTTTGGTTACATTGTGTGTGGGCGGCGGCATGGGCATCGCCGCTATTTTTGAACGGGTTTGAGTTAACGACCAAGAAAGGCGCAAAATTATGAGCGACAAACTTTTTCAGATATGGGAAATGCCCGATACTCCAGAAATTTATATGATCGCTGGTTGGCGGCAATGGGCGGACGCCGGTTCGCTCTCCTCAGGATTGCCAATGCACCTCATCGAAAAGACGAGCGCCCGAAAAATCGGCGAAATCTCTTCCGATCCTTTTTACCTCTTCCAAATCCCCGGAACGCATGATTTGGTGCGCCCTGTAATTCAGTTGGAAGATGGCAGGCGCAAGAAATTGGAACGGAAAACGAATGAATTTTATTTTGCCGGCAGCGACGAAAAAGGGTTAATCATCTTTCTGGGAGACGAACCGCACCTTAATATGGAGCAATACGCCGAAGCCTTTTTTGGAGCGGCGGAAGAGTTAGGAACGCGGCGCATCATTTCGCTGGGCGGCGTTTATGGCGAATTGCCATTCGACAAAGAACGCACCTTTTCTTGCGTGTACAGCTTGCCCAAATTACGCAAAGAGTTGGACGAATACGCCGTGAACTTTTCCAACTACGAAGGAGGCGCCAGCATCGGTTCGTTCATGGCAGACCGAGCGGAGCAGCGCCGAATAGAGTATGTTTCATTTTATGGATTTGTGCCGGCATATGATTTTGGCAAAAATATTTTGCATAACCCCGGTTTGCGTATCGAGAATGATTATAAAGCTTGGTACGACGTAATGCGTCGAGTCAACCACATGTTCGACTTTGGAATGGATCTATCTGATTTACAGCGTCGCAGCCAAGAATTAATTGAAACGGTCGCCGCCAAAATCCAAGAAATCCAAGAGGAATCTCCCCAAATCGATGTGACAGCCTATTTAGAAAAGGTGACAGTCAGCTTCGAAGAAAACCCATTTTTGCCGTTGGGCGATGTGTGGGAGCGGGAGTTGCGCCAACTGTTTGACGATGATGGCGACGCCGCGACGCCAGATGCGGCATGAAAGCGGGATATGGGCAAGATGTGAAATCGGTAAGGTAAGATATGGATGTGAATCCGAGTTGGACAACCAGTCGGCGAATGATCGCCAAGCTGTGCGGGATTCAGACAAGCGGGATAATTTTCGGGGCTTTTGCTATATTTTTGGCAGGGTGCGCCACCGAGGCTGGAACGTCTGTGCCGTCCACACAAACATTGGCAGCCGTGGCTGAACTGCCCACGTTACCGCCAAATACGCCGCTTTCGGTTGAGGCAACGGCTACAGCAGCCAATGAAACGCCGACGCCAGCCCCAGAGATTACCGCTACGCAAAGTGATGCGCCGGCAATTACAAGCCTTCCTTCACCAACGCCGATTGGCGCTGAAGAAGCCGCCCCAACTGAGACGCTGCCCGCCACTGCCACCATGACTTTTCCCCCGCCTCCGCCGCCATTGCCCACGCCATCCCACACTCCGCTCCCGACACCGCCTAGCGGATTGTCGATTCTACAGTTTATGGTTGAACCGACCAACGCCAAACCGGGCGATACAGTGATATTGAGCTGGCAGACCGCCAATGCTGACTCCGCTACATTGTTGATTTTACAGCCGCGTCGCCAAGAAATTGAGATACCAGTAAATGGAACGTTTCAGGATCGATTGCCGGCAGATGCCGACTTTAATCAAGGCTACCATTTGCTCATAGAAGACGCAGATGGCAAAGTGGCTTATGAACAACTCCTTGTATCAGTAGAATGCGCCAATAAGTGGTTTTTTGCCCCGGCTCCTACAGATGTTGTTTACTGTCCACAACCCGCCGAATCGACGCAGATCGTGGAGACAATTACTGATAATGGTCGAGATATTTACGTTGCAGTGTGGGATAAAACATTTTCGTTGGCAAATCAACCATATCGATATCCCCCGTTCTTCGATTTAGATAGCCAAGATGGGCAAAGTGCGCCGTCAGATGGCGGTTCGGTAAGTTATCAGGGATTGGCGCAAAGGAATGAAGAAGAGGTCACTTTTGTGCAGGCAGCCAGCGGCAATGTGTGGCGCTTTGACCAGCTCAATTGGAGCAAACAGAGAACGACTGTGGGAACGCCAGACGCTGCGGTTGGCTTTTTTACGGTATCGCCCGAAAATGGCGATTTAGGCGATTTGGCGACGATAGCGTGGCGGACCAATGCTCCACAGAATATTTACATCGAAGTTCGGTATAAAGCGGCTTGGAATGCGGTTGATGCGGTCTATAGTCCAATACGCGATCTATTGGTTGTGCCGGCATCTGGGGAAGTTGAATACCAAATTCCCAGCGGCGTTGCCCGAAAAGAGATCGAATTTTGGCTGCAAGCGGATAGAGGCATCACTCTGGCAAAAACTATGTTTACGCCAACTTGCCCATTTCCCTCGCAAGATTGCCGCTTTTCATCCAATGCGTCATATCAGTTGTTTGAAAACGGCTTTATGATTTACGTTGAAGCGTTAAACCAAATCATTTACAGTGATTTGGATGGGCTTGAGCATGCCTTTGTGGAAGACAGATTTGTGCCAGGGCAAGATGGCGTTCCTGACCCAGCGTTGACGCCGCCGCCTGGCACAACCCAACCAACCGGACGTTTTGGCAAGCTGTGGCGGGAAAATGAGACGGTGCGCGAACTGCTGGGATGGGCGGTTTTGCCCGAGCGGACGGGAGTTTATCATCACGATATCGACCCTTTTTCCCGATATGGGTATGGCGAATCGTTTTACATCGAAGAGGCGATTCATGTCGATATCTTCAATCCCAACCCCACCTGGGTGGTTGAGGTAAACGTTGATCTCCCGACATTGCCGGCAACCGCTACGCCCCAATCCCAATCGACAGGATGCGCTATCCGCTGGTTTTTCCAGCCCCCGCCAGCCGATGGCGCTTGCCCAACATCTGCTCCGTTGGCGTCTGAGGGGGCGATCCAATATTTCCAATCTGGCTATATGATTTGGATCGAAGCCCTGGATGAAATTTGGTATGCAGATTATGGGAATATCCGTCAACAGGCAATAGATAACTATGTGCATGGCGTTGACCCCATCAGCGATCCGAACCTGGTTCCGCCAAGCGGTATGTTTCAGCCAGATTATGGCTTTGGCAAGATTTGGCGGGAATTGGGATTGCAAAATAGTTTGGGTTGGGCGGTCGCTCAACCGATAAACGGCACCATCCAAATACAAGGCTCAGAAAATCAACAGCAAGAATATATAGAATTGCCGGATGGTTCGTTATTGGCGGTTGACTATGGCAGCGGGGTGTGGAGATTCATCGCGCCCAATAATTAGGGCTGACGATTAAATAAGGTGTGGAATTGAATCGTCAGCTTTAAGGAGCGGGACGAGTGGATAGTTGTTCACGTTATCAATTTTCCGCTACTTGGCGTTCGTTCTTAATCGGGTTTTAACCTGATGAGCGAGCGTCTCCATTATACTTATCGGTCGATTCAAATAGAATTATTTCAAACGTAGTTCATCTACAACTCTAAATTATCATTTGAATGAAAATTAGCTCTCATTTTTATTGGGTCTCCCTCGTCTGCCTGGCGCTATCATTGGGCATTGCCATGGTCGCTTGTCAAACTGAAACGCCAGCGCCAGTTGAAGTAACGCGCTTGATCGAAGTGACGGCGCTTTTGCCGCCCGCAGTAACCACAGTGGAGCCAGACATCGAAACGATTGAGGTAACCAGGATAGTTACTCAGACTTTGGTGGAGACCGACGATTCAACAGCGGAGAATGAGCCAATTCAGTTCCTGTTTCTGCCAACAGAAACAGAAGGGGCGATCAACGGCAGAGGCGGAGCCCTTGGCGCCGCTTTGGAGAGGGCGGTGGATAAACGATTTGAAATCATAGTTAGCCCCGACCGGGAGACAGCGATTCAACAGTTGTGCCAAGAGGGAGCGCAAGCGATCGCCTTCTTGCCGGCGCCAGATAGCTTATTGGCGTTGGAAACTTGCCAGGCGCAGCCGATGCTCTCTGGCGTTCGGTTTGATGTGCCCTACCATGCCGGCATGTATGTGGTTCGGGCTGGGCAGGGCATTGGCAGCGATGAGGGATTGGAAAGTTTGGAAACGCTGCCTCAACGCCGGTTGGGCATTGGGCAGGAAGGTTCTGTCACCTATGATTTGTTGGCGCACAAGCAGTTGGCGGATGCCGGCATCTCCATCAGTGAAACGGTTTATTTTGAAGGGGACGCTAACGCTTTGCGCGGCTTGTTGGCAGACGAAATCGATATCGCCTTGGTCGCCTTTAACCCGCCGTTGCTGCCAGAAGGGGAGGCGGTATGGCGTTTTGGCGAGATGAGTCCCGAAATTTGGCGCTTTCTGGGGTTGCCGGCAACCCGGTCGCCCATAGGTTACGTCGAAATATTAGGCGGTCCAGACGATGGCGGATACCGGATTCGAGACGCCCGCGCCATTCTCTTTGACACCACGCCGACGATTTTCGACGATACGCGCATCGTTGCCCTGACATCGCCAACGCCCAATGGGATGGCTGTTTTTAGCCCAGGAATGCCGCTGGCAGACGCTGTTCAGATCAGCCAAGCTTTACAACAATTCGCCGCTTCTGACAACTGTTTGCCGGCGATTTGCTCCCCTGATTTTTACAATTGGGAAGGGATGATGCCGGCAATCTCCGCTGATTTAGACCCATTGCGCCAATTGAATATCGCCCCAGAAGATTTGGCGGCGTTGCGAGAGGAATTTTAAGCTGATGGGGTTGGAAATAGCGGTTATCGTTATTAGTTGGAACGTTCGAGATTATCTGGCGAACTGCCTGACCTCTGTTTACAATGAGTTTGCCAAAACGGGCAGACGGGGAGCGGTTTGGGTAGTGGACAATGGCTCGACCGATGGCACCCAATCTCTGTTAGCAGGGCTTTTTCCGCAGACGCGGTTGATTCAGAATGAACAGAATGTGGGATTTGGGGCGGCAAACAACCAAGGGATGCAAGCGGCGTTGGCGGAGGATGCCGGCGTTCAATATTTTTGGCTGCTCAATCCAGATACCGTCGTCCGCCCTGGCGCATTGCGTCATCAGATTGAATGTTTAGAAAACTCCCCTGAAACGGGCATGGTGGGCGTCAAACTCATCTATGGAGATGGGCGTTTTCAGCCTAGCGCATTTGCCTTTCCTGGATTGACGCAATTGGCGTTTGATCTGTATCCGATGCCAGATCGCCTGTACGAAAGCAAAATTAACGGACGTTACCCGCGCCATCTATTTCAAGATAACCATGCCCCTTTTGCAGTCGATATGTTGTTGGGAGCGTCGATGCTGGTCCGGCGAGATGTGGCGGAGGCAACGGGCGGATTTGACGAATCATTTCATATGTATTGTGAGGAAGTCGATTGGTGTTGGCGTATCCGAGACGCCGGATGGGAGATTCGCGTGGTTCCCCAAGCGGAAGTTGTCCATTTTGGCGGAGAAAGCTCCAAGCAAGTGCCAGCCCAATCGACCCTTAATTTGTGGCGGAGCCGGGCGCAGCTTTATAAGAAACACCATCGCCGTTGGAAGCGATATTTGGCGAAACGGATCGCCAAACATGGATTAGGCAGGCGGGCGGCGAATGCCGGCACGCTGCCGCTAAAAACCGCTTACCAGGCTGCGATTGACGCTTGGAATTGACCATCTCTTATAAGACGATTTTGCTCCGATGCTCACTGCTATTGTATTAACGCTTAACGAAGCGGCGCACATCGAAGGGTGTTTGAACAGCTTGGCTTGGGCTGACCGTTTGCTGCTGGTCGATTCGTATAGCGAGGATGAGACGGTGGCGCTGGCAAAGAAATGTGGCGCACAGACAATTCTCTGCCATTTTCAAGATTATGCCCAACAACGCAATGCCGCTTTACAGGCAGCCGGAGAAGGGGGTTGGATTTTTTTTGTAGACGCCGATGAGCGGGGGTCGGAAAAGCTGGGGGAAGAAATTTGGCAGAAAATGGAGCAGGGGCAAAAGGCGGCATTTTTTGTGCCGCGCCATAACTATATTTTTGGCAAGCTAACCAAAGGAGCGGGCTGGTATCCCGATTACCAATTGCGGCTGTTTAAGCAGGGCAAAGTGACATACGAACGACCGGTTCACGAAGTTGCTGTGGTGGATGGGGAAACGGGCTATTTGACTGAACCGCTCATCCATTATAACTACCAAGACAAGGCGCACTTTCATGAGACGCAAAAAAAGTATACAGCATATGATGCCGGCATCCTTCAGCAACAAGGGATTCGCCCTAAAATCCATACCCCATATACGCAAATGGCGCGTCAATTATATTGGCGCTTTGTCACGCTAAAAGGGTACCAGGATGGCTTCCATGGGTTGCGGCTTAGCGGGTATATGGCATATTACGAATGGCTCAAATATCGACAATTGGCGCAGTTGAATCAATCAAAATGACGCTCCTCGCCGCAGAGATATGGGTTGTCGGAATCAAAATAAATTTCAGAAATGCCCCAAACGAAGGATTAATACATTAAGGGCGGAGAGAATGTGAGAGCCTCTACTGCCCTCTAGACGAATTTCCAGCGCAAAGCATGTTACGCTTTTTTCTTCTTTTTTTCCAATGCCGCTAGCTTAGCGCCGTTAAGTGGGGTGGTTGCCGGCATTTGCCCGCGTAAAAACACCCCGCCAACAGACAAGAAATCAAACCCTTGCGATACCAACACATCCGCATCGGGAATCATCCGCCTACCGTCAATGACCAGATATGGAGGCGACACAGTTTGATTGATCTGGTGAGCCAAGCCGCGAAACTCTTCCCAATCGGTTGAGATGTAACAAGCGTCACTGCCGGCAAGCGCCGCTTCTGCTGTGTCGTGGTAACTAATCCGTTCAAAGAGATAATTTTGTTCGGGATTAAACCACCACAATTTGGCGTCTTCCGTCGCCAATGGGTCGTAGGCTCTAATCTCTTGCACCCCTTTTGCCAACAACGCTTCCACCGCTTTTAACGCCGCCGAATCCCGCATATCGTTGGTGCGTTTCTTGAATGCCAAACCCAACAATGCAACTTTCTTTTGATTAAAATTGAAATTCGCTTCGTGCATCGCTCGATCAATCAGGTAGCTTTTCTGGTACTCGTTAATATTGTAAACTGCCTGTAACAGATCACTATTTGCCCCTTGTTGGTTGAGCTGGTAAATGAGCGATTGAATATCTTTGCCAAAACAACTACCACCCGCCCCATTGCTGACATACGACCCCCAAGTACTGATTCGGGTATCGGAAGTGACCCCCACCTTCAAATCTTCCATCACCACATTATCCATATGTTCGCCTAGCCGCGCCCCCACCCCATTCCAAAAGGAGATGTAGGTGAGCAACAGCGTATTTGCCACATATTTTATCGCCTCTGCCGTTTCAGGGGTGGTTTCCAGATAGCGGATGCGGACATGGTTGACGTATTGGGAGTAAACTCGCCGTAAAATCTCAAAATCAAGGTCGGTGTCTGCCCCCACTACCACTCGGTCAGGGCGACGAGAAGCGTCTACGGCGTTGCCTTGCGGCAGAAATTCGGGGTTGGAGGCTACGCCGACGTTTTCTGCCCCATGCTCATTGAATATCCCTTCCAGATAGCGGGCGGTGCCGATGGGCACGGTGCTTTTATTGACCACCACGACGCGGTTGGCATATTTGCGGTTGGCTAACGCTTTGGCTAGGGTTGTGCCGGCATTGGTGTAATAGCTTAAATCGGTGGAGCCATCTCGGTTGGGCGGGGTGTTGAGACACATAAACACCACATCCGTCCCTTCGATAATCTCGTCTATCGAGGTGGTGAAGAAGAGATAGCGCCCTTTGGTTTCGTTGATTGCCGCCACCAAGCCGGGTTCGTTCACATATTTTTCGATTTGGGCTCGCTCGCCCGATTGGTAAGCGTCGATTTTGTTTTGGTCGATGTCGTAAGCGTACACTTCATGCCCATGCTCGGCGCAAATTGCGGCATGGGGCAGCCCGACAAAGCCTGTTCCAACTACGATAATTTTCATATTTTAATCCTCAGAATGTTTGGACGATAAGATGATAATTGATTTGGGCGATAGACCATAGACGATATGTTGGTCTTTGGGCTGAGCTCGGCGAAGCCCATCGTCTTTATTGTTGGGCGAGTTGCCCCGCTCGTACTGTCGTCTATTATGCCACATTCTTCATCAGCTTGCCGGCATTCCTGCCGATTTGCACTGCGAAATTTGTACCGCGATTTCATGGGGGAGGGTCCATTGGTCGTATCCTTCTGGTGGCTTGCTGCATGTCAAGGCAATGAGTTGAGCTTCAACATCTCCTGTCATTTTCGTTACTGGTCGTCCTGACCTTGGTTTGTCGTATAAGGCTCTGTCCAAACCACCGAGGTATTATCGAAAGTTGTGGATTGGCAAAAGAAAAAGGGTGGCGTATCCTCGTAGGTGTGAAAACCCATAAAGCGGTCAGAAACCGCAAGGAGAATACGCCATGTGCAAAGATACCATACTCACTATAGCCAATTGCCTCAACAGTTTGTCCTTGATAAGCGAGGGTCACCATTTTGGCGCGTTCGACCACACGATAAGGTTGCGTTGTTGAGCGGCTCAGCGCTTCCAACTGTTTTCGTTCTTCATTTGTTAAGGTTCCGAATTCGATTCGTTTTGGCATATCAGCCTCCTAGAATCATATTATAAACTACTGCGAGATGAAGCACTTAATCCACATAACTGGATTTCTCAGGGTTGAACCTTGTGAAATAGATTAGATTGCCAGCCCCAAAATCAGAACAACTATTTTTTAAGGAAATTGGCGATTCTATTCCAACCTAATATAATGCTTTTCGTCGTCCTTATTGGCGGGCGCATCATTTACACGGCTTTACGGGTGAATATGACGAGGGAAGTAGTCGAGCGACAAGTGAGATATTATGGGGATGTTGAAAAAGCCGCTTTCCCCTGGAAATCTCATATTAAAGAGCTATACAATTATCGCTTTCTACTTTACAATTTGGTGGCGCGTGACCTGAAAGTGCGTTACAAAAATTCTTTTTTGGGCGTTTTGTGGAGCTTGCTAAATCCGTTGTTGATGATGGCGGTATTTAGTTTGGTTTTCACCATTTGGCGGCGGGAAGATTTGCGTCAATATCCTGTTTTTTTTCTAGTGGGATTAGTTCCCTGGAACTTTTTTAGCGGCGGGGTGATGAGCGGAGCTTTATCGATTGCCAATAACGGCAACTTAGTCAAAAAGGTCTATTTCCCCAGAGCGATATTGCCGGCAGCCGCCATTTTGTCTCACTTTGTAAATTTTCTCATCGCTTTTGGAGTGCTGATCATTTTTCTGTATATTTTTGGCTTGGGTATCACCATTCATGCTTGGTGGGCGCCTTTAATTTTGTTTACCCAATTAATCTTTACTTTTGGTTTATCGTTAGCCCTTAGCGCCATCCATGTCTTTTACCGAGATGTGGTGATGATATTGGACGTCGCTCTGTTGGCGGGATTCTTTCTGACGCCAATTTTTTATCCGTTGGATTTTTACGAAGATGTGATTCTTATCGGGGGATTATCTCCCGCACGCATTATGCGTTGGCTAAACCCGATGGCGTCTATTGTGGATGGCTATCGAACCGTTTTGTGGGGCAATGTCGGCAGCGCGGGTCCTGCATCTATGGCGCCAGACTTTTTGTTGCGCACTACGCTGACTGCCATTTTGACTTTGATCATCGGCTATACCATCTTCCATAAAACCCAACATCTCTTTGGAGAAAAACTTTAATTTCTCGAGCTCAAATTAGATGAAGTTTGTAAATCGGGTTCGAAGCTGGGTCATTGTTTGTTTGCCGTTGTTGGGCGCGGGAATCTGGATATCGGCATGTATAGAGATTCCCAGATTGCCTACGCCCAATCCGGGGGAGTTTAGTGGGGGCAGTGGGGCATTGCCTACTCAAGTTGTAATGTCTCAATTGCCTTCGGTGACCGCCTCCATTGCTCCATCGCCCACTGCATCACCACCGTCTACCATGTCGCATACGCCAGCAAATGCAGAATCGCCTTCGCCAGGGAAGTCGCCAATACCGTCCCAAACCGCCACATTTACCCCAAGACCGACTAAAACGCCCCCCCCAACTACCTCTCCTACGGTTCAACCGCGCATTCTTCATAACGTCGCCACTTTTCAACCCTATGTCGACCCCAGTCGCGGCCCAACCGCTACCCCGCCTACGGCTGTGCCGACCGCGGTACCCACATTTGAGCTGCCTGCCGGCGCTACCAATATTTTGCTGCTTGGTTCCGACGAGGAAGCTGGCGGCGTTTCCCGCGCCGATTCCATCATCATCGTTTCGGTGAACAGCCGCCAAAAAACCGCTGCCATGCTGTCTCTGCCCCGCGATCTGTATGTGCATATCCCCGGCTGGACGATGGGGCGCATAAACCAGGCGATTCCAGTGGGGGATGGGCGGGGTCATCCAGAGGGTGGGATAGGATCATTAAAAGATACTATTTTGTACAATTTTGGCATTCCGGTTCATTATTACGCCCGCATTGATTTTGATGGATTTAAGGAGATTATCGACGCCATTGGCGGGTTAGAGATGGCGGTAAGTTGCGAATTGACGGATTGGCGGCTCAAATCGCCGGACTTGGATATACACGTTGAAGAAAATTGGGAACGTTTTACTCTAAAGCAAGGGGTGCATCACATGGATGGGGATTTAGCGTTATGGTATGCTAGATCCCGCTTGTCAACTGACGATTTTGATCGCAATTTGCGCCAACAGCGGGTGTTGCAGGCGATCTTAAATCAGGGGGTTGATTTGGGCTTAGCCAAGGAGGTTCCCTCTTTGTGGAGCGCTTTTCAAAATACGGTGGAAACGGATATGGATATCGGCCGGATGTTGCAACTTTCTACTATAGCTCCCACTGTTCGGACAAATGGGGTGCAGCATCTGCATCTCATTTATGGAGATATTGTGCCCTGGACGATCCCTGATACGAATTCGACAGTTTATCTGCCTAATTGGTTTTTTGCCCAGCAGACGGTGAAAAGGCTGTTTGTGCCGGCATCGCTCAATCGGGGCAATCGCGCTCCTTTGTTTGTTGAGGTTGTCAATCACACTGGAGATGAGGAGATGGCGGCGTTGGCGGCTGACAACTTAGCTTGGTACGGTATTCTGCCAGTCATTGCTGAGCCAGATCAAACTGATGCCGGCGCTATCCCGCCGAACACCGAGCTAATTTACTATGGGCAAAACTTTAAAGGCTCTTATGATTGGCTGGTAAGTTGGATATTTGATATGGGGGAGGCTGACATAGAGTTGGATAGCGAAACGGAATCAGAATATGATTATCAAGTTGTTCTCGGCGCCGATTTCGATCCCTGCCGCCCATTAAGATATAGTCCCCGCGAATTTCTAGATAATTAGCGCGCTTCCCATCTTGGGGTACAATTCTCCTCTTATGTTCATGAACCTTGTATCCGGCATCTCAACACAATGAATGACCGCCGCGAGATTTTTGGCTGGACGATGTATGATTGGGCGAATTCCGCCTTTAGCACCACCGTCGTCGCCGCTCTGCTGGGTCCATATATCATTGAGTTAGCCAACAGAAGTTCGACCTCGCTAACGATTTTTGGGGCTGAACTTCAGCCAGCCGCCATTTTTCCCTTTGCCACCAGCTTGTCCGTCTTTTTGCAAGTGTTTTTTTTACCCATTCTTGGCACATTAGCCGACTATACCGATCTTAAAAAGAAGCTGATGATGGCTTTTGCCTATACGGGGGCAATTGCCACGATTTTGCTTTATTTTATTCAAGCGGATATGCCGGCATTTGGCACAAATGGGGCTGTTTTGTTAGGCAGCTTGCTGTTTATTATCGCCAACCTCTCCTTTGGGGCGGCTATCGTCTTTTACAACGCCTATCTGCCAGAAATCGCCAGCCCCGATACCCGCGACCAGGTGAGCGCCAGAGGGTTTGCATATGGTTATTTGGGCGGCGGGCTGTTGTTGCTGATCAATTTGGTTATGTTGCTCAGGATGGAAGATACTGCGTTAGCGGTGCGCCTGAGCCTTGCTAGCGCCGGCGTTTGGTGGCTGTTCTTCACATTTCTCTTTCCTCAACAGCGGCTGAGGGCTTCGGAGGGAGGCAAACAATTGCCGGCTGGCGAAAATTTTATCACTTTTGGCATAAGACAGTTATTGGGCACCTTGCGCGAAATGCGGACAAAATATCCGCAAACCTTATCATATTTGCTGGCATATTTGATATACAACGACGGCATTCAGACCGTCATTGCTGTCTCTTCCTCTTATGCGTCAGATGAAATCGGCATGGCGACCGATAATCTATTGCTGTTGGTGCTGATGATCCAATTTGTGGCGTTTGGCGGCGCATTTTTGTTTGGCTTTTTGGCAAAAAGATGGGGGGCAAAGCGGTCGATTCTGATCAGCCTGGTTATTTGGTCGGCGGCAGTGATCTATGCGTATGCCTTCATGAATAATGTGGCGCAGGTGTTTGTGCTGGGCTTTGTCATTGCCATCGTCCTGGGCGGGTCGCAAGCGTTGAGCCGGTCTCTCTTTGCCCAAATGATTCCGCCTGATCAGGAGGCGGAATATTTTGGATTTTATGAGATCAGCGAGCGTGGCACCTCTTGGATAGGTCCACTCGTCTTCGCCGCTGCGGTTCAAGTTACTGGCGGCTCTCAACGCATCGCAATTGTCTCCTTGATCATCTTTTTTGTGGTAGGATTGTTCCTGTTAAATCGCGTGAATGTCAAGCAGGCGATTTTAGAAGCGGGCAATGATCCGACAGGCGTGATTTTATAAAGAAAATTGGGGAGAGAGCGAAGTTGGCAGGATGGGGGATGCCGGCATTGATACGGAAAATGATCCCTAAAAATTAGGTTGAATATGAGTTTACAAATCGGGTCGTCCAACTCCAAAGTTGGCGTTTATATCGATGTGGCTAATATGTATAGCAATGGCGGACACAGGATGAGGTATGATGTGCTGCGCGAATTCGCCAGTAGAGATAACGCTGAGTTGGTACGGTTAAACGCCTATGCCAGCTACGACGAAGAGCGAGCCCAAACTGATGCGGTTTATGGCTCCAGCGTCCACAATTTCCATTCTGTTTTACGCGATTTTGGCTACAAAGTGATCACCAAAACGGTCAAATGGTATCAGGATGACGATGGCAAGCGCTATGGCAAAGCCAACGCCGATTTAGAGTTGGCTGTTGATGTATTGCTGCAATCACAAAACTTAGATAGGGTGCTGTTAGCCACAGGGGATGGGGATTTTCTTCAGGTGGTGCGCGCTTTGCAAAACCAGGGCTGTCGGGTCGAGATTGTTGGGCTGGATAACAGTTCTGGCGAGTTGAGACATGAAGCCGATCTCTTTATTTCGGGTTATCTAGTGCCCAACCTCATCCCCATCAACGAAGGCTCCTCTCAGGCGGAAGCGTGGGGAGAGCTGGGGTCGAGAGTGCGTGGCGTCTGTTACTTTCATAGCGAGCAGGGTTTTGGCTTTTTTCGATATATTGCCGAAAATAAAGCGGGTTTATGGTTGATTGATACGCGTCATCCTGAATCCCCGTATGAAACTGTCTTTTTTCACGATTCAAATTTGCCGGCAGATTTCAACCCGACTCAACTTCCCAGCCGCCGTCACGTCTTTGAATTCACCTTGACAGAATCGAATCGAGAGGGGTATCAGGCGGAAGATATCAAATTGCTCAGCCGGATGCCGCCGTAAAGGCTTGGGCGAGCAATGAGACGATTTCTTCAATATCGTCGGGGGAGACGATTAACGGGGGTCCAACCATGATCAGATCGCCGTTTACGCCGTCGGCGCACCCTTGTGAATAATAGACGATTAACCCTAACTCAAAAGCGCATTTCCATAACTTCCAAGCTAGATGTTTGCCGGCAGGGAAGGGGGTTTTGCTGACTTTGTCTTGAACCAACTCAATGCCCCAAAACAACCCTCTGCCCCGAATGTCGCCCACCCAGGGATGAACAGATAAACTTTGTTGCAGCCGCTCACCCAACATCGCTCCCATTTTTGCCGCATTGGCAACCAACCCCTCATTTTGAATGATGCGTAATGTTGCCATGCCGGCAGCGGCGCCAACAGCGTGGTGGCTAAAAGTGCCGCCATGGTTAAAATCGCCCAATGTAGCCTGGATTTGCGCTACGTCAGCCCCAGAAACAGCTACAAAACCCAACGGAAAATAACCGCCTGCCGCCCCTTTTGAGGTAACCAATATGTCTGGCTTTACCCCCCAATGATCAATGCCCCACCATTTGCCAGTGCGTCCCATCCCCACCAAGACTTCGTCAGCGATGAGCAAAATCCCATATTGGTGGCATAATTGACGAACCGCGCCCCAATAGTCGTCTGGCGGCTGGGCTGCCCCCAAACTCGCCCCGCTAATTGGCTCTGCCAAAAACGCCGCCACATTTTCTGCCCCCAGTTCGTTGATCTTCTCTTCTAACTCTGCCGCCAACTCTTCGCCGCTAAGCGGATGTCGGTAGTTGTATGGCGGATCGACATGGGGCATATCTTGCATCATGGGCAAATATGGGTTACGTAACCCTGGTCGTCCGCTAACGCTTAATGCCCCCAGCGACATGCCATGATAACTTTGCCAGCGGCTGATGATTTGATGCCGCCCTTTCTCGCCCCGCGCCATCTGAATTTGGCGGGCTAATTTTATCGCCGCTTCAATCACTTCAGAGCCGCTGCTCAAAAAGAAAAAACGAGGATCGTCTAAGGGAACGATTGGCGCCAACGCCGCCGAATAGCGTTCTAGCGGCTCACTGGTAAACATGATGGCATGTACGTAGGCGGCTTGCTCAGCCTGTTGGCGCATTGCCTCTACGATTTCCGATCTTCCGTGCCCGACGTTGACCACCAAAGGACCGCCAGAGCCGTCGATATATCGTTTGCCGGCATCGTCGTAGAGATAAATCCCCTTCCCATGTGAAATTTTAGGGCGAGCGTGCCCCATCTTGCGGTAAAAAACGTTGCCGCCAGGATGTTGATATCGAATAGACATGGATGGTTAGATCAGGCGGCGGATGGCAAAATAAAGTGAAAGGTTGTGCCGGCATCTTCGCTATCGAACCAAATCTTGCCCTCGTGCGCTTCAACCGCCAACTTGCAAAAGTTCAGACCGATGCCGTTGCCTCCCTTGTGCTCTTTGCCAGCGGCAAATTTTTGGAACAGCCGACCTTGTAACTCTTCTGGAATTGGTTTTCCCACATTCCCAATCGAAAATTGAACCATATTGTCACTATCGCTTTCAGCGGCTGTGAGCGTAATATCGCTGTTGTTTGGAGCGTAACGCAAGGCGTTGTCTAATAAGTTGTGGAAAATGCGCCTCACCAGCGCTGGGTCAGCCCACAGAGAAGGGATAGCGTCGGAAAAAGTATTGTTGAATGAAATATTTCTAGCTCGTCCCAATGGCGCCAACGTCTCTAAAATTTCCTGAACGATAAATTGAGGGATCACTGGCTCCTTATGCAATGGCAATTCATTGTTTTCTAGTCGATAAACCATCAAGATGTCGTTTACCAAATCGATAGCTCCGCTTGCCCCCTTGGTGGCGGTGCGCATCAGCCGTTCTTGTTGGGGTGTTAATGTTTGGTCTGGCGTCGTCGAATCGAGCTCTTGCACAAATTCTAGAGAAGACAAAACGGCGTTGATGGGGTTTTTTAAATCATGCACTACCATATGCACAAACTCATCTCGCAAATGGGTCAATTCCCGCTCTTGGGTAACGTCATACAACACAGTCATCCAACCGATGGGGGAGTTGCCGGCATGGATGGGCATCGTAACCCACTTGATGATTTTAGGCGATAGCGTCAATTCTCCGTTAGGGTAGTTGCCCTCGTCCATTTTGGGAGGGTTTGGGGTAATTTGGCTCAAATGAAAGATGTTGGGATGGCTCTCGTTAAAGGGTTCAATAAAATCAGCAGCGAGGATGCCGATGTAATCTTCCGGAGTGTAGGGTAATCCCATCAGAGCGATCGCTTGTTGGTTGATTACGGCAATCCGCTGATCGGCGTCGATCCAGATGATGCCGTCGCGGCTGGCTTCAATCATCGACTGTAACTGGATGCGCTGATTTTCTTCCATCTGCAGCAAATTAGTTAGCGTTTCTCTGGCTACCACCAATTCAGAAACGTCGCTGACCATTACCAAAGTCCCTTCATACTTGCCGGCATCTGGGCTCTTGCCGCCATCGTCGCTGACGATGCTTCGGGTTGAGATCATGACCGGCGTCGTCGAAACTCCGTTGTTGATCCGCCCTTCAAATCTGTTTCCTTTATTTGGATAGGAAAAGGAAGGGGCATTGATCGATTCTGCTAGGCAAGCTGCAGTGTCAGGATCGAACAATTTGAATCCGTTGGAGCCTATTAATTGATTAACGCTTTTGCCGACCAAATTGGCTAATGCTTCGTTGGCTAAGGTGATGATCCCTTTGAAATCGAGGACGAAACAGGCTTCATTCATTGTTTCGAGCAATACCTTATAAATGCCGGCAGCCCTATTAATAAATAATTCACCGGTTTGAGGCGCAGTTTGCCGCGCTGTTTGGGAAGGCTCCCCTACTACCTCTCGAACAGCTGCCCACAAATGATCGGGAATCTCCTCCTTTAACAGATAGTTGACCGCCCCCTTTTTAATGGCGGAAACCGCCAACGCCTCGTCATTTCTGCCAGTTAATACAATGATCGGCAAATTCGGTTTGATTTGTCGCAACTCCTCCAAAAACGATAGCGAATTGGTGTCAGGCAAACCATGGTCTAACAATGCCAAATCAAAATTTTGGGTATGCAACAAATCACGAGCGGTAGCAGCATTTTTGCCCCAGGTAAGAGAGCAATATTCCATTGGCAAATATGCTTCTACCAATAAAACATCGTCACTGTTATCTTCAATTAAGAGAATCTCTACTGCGCTCATTGATTAATGTTTAACAAAAACCCTTATCAAATTGTAGATACTACAAAATTCCCAGCAGCTAATTGCCGCTAAAGTGAGTTGCCTTTGCGAAAATTTTAGTTCAAATCATGGTCGGAATAAGGGTGGTTTTTACCCAGTAAGCCGCAAAATTATGGGCGATTTGTTGGAATTCTAAAAATCCGGGCGGCTTTGAAATAAAAGAGGAGGCGCCAGAGCGATAAGCTGAGTTGATATCTTCCTCTCGATTACTTGTAGTTAACATAACGACGGGGATATGTTTTAAAGCCCCATCATCTTTGAGAATTTTCAACGCTTCTAACCCGTTCATAATTGGCATATTAATGTCCATCAGAATCAAACTGGGCAGTTCCACATCTTCATAATTGCCTTGCTGACGCAAATATGCCAATAATTCTTCGCCATTAGATACAACGTCGATAATCTTAACCTGCTCAGAGTCAGCAAATGATTCGACTGTCAATACGACATCATCTTCATTATCTTCTACCAGCAATACCTTTATCTCTTTTCTTTTCATCATCGCCTCACAGTTCATCACTTGCCTTAGCAAAAGTGATACAAAAGGAAGAGCCTCCTCCCTCTCTTGATTCGACCCACGCTCTGCCGCCATGTCGTTCGGCTACGTGTTGAACAATTGCCAACCCTGTGCCAACTCCTTCTATTTCTCGATTAACCGCCCGTTGAAACAGTTTGAAAATACGGTTAGCATGTTCTGGTCGAACGCCTATTCCCCGATCTTGAACACACAATCCGTTGATTTTTTCCTTATGATATCCTTTAATTGTAATTTCGGGTTTTTTTCCATCAAGCGAAAACTTTACAGCGTTATTGATAAGATTATACACCGCTTCGACTGTCCAAATGCGGTTAATATATAAATCAGGCAGTGGGGAAATGATTTGAATGTCTGCCTCGCTTTCCTGAATCGCGTTCGACAACCTTTCGACTGCTTCGTTAACGATCTCTTCTCCCGAAATGATCTCTTTGTCTAGCTCTTGCCGGCGCACTCTGGATAAAATCAGCAAATCGTCTAACAGTTTATTAAGCCGGGCGCTCGCTTTTTGTAAGCGGCGGGAATAATCTTGCCCTTTTTCGTCCAACTTGTCGGCGTAATGGGTTTCGATCAGGTGGGAAAAAGTGTTGATCCCCCGCAATGGCTCTTTGAGATCGTGAGAAACGACATAAAGTAACGTTTCTAGTTCGCTATTGACCAGTTGAATTTTATCTGCCGATCGTTGAAGCTGATCATTTGCAATACGCAATTCATTTTCGATGATTTCCCGGTGGGCAAGTTCGTTTTGGGCTTGACGCTGCAGATCGAACATGCGCCCGATAACGGCGGCGATGACGATGATGAAGATGATGCCTGTCACGTTGTCGATGGAGGAGTAGATCGTGGTCAGGCTAATGCCGGCAATAAAGTAGTTGAGCAGATTTGTTAATGGAATGACGATTAAGGCTGTGGCGAGTATCCCCTTTTTCATCCCCAACGCATAGCCTGCCGCCAATGCCGGCAACAATGAAAAAATAGCGGCGGAATAATATCCTGTTTGCGGCTCCAATAATAAATAGATAACAATGAAGATCGCCAAAGCGCTAGGGAAGACGTATCGACTATAGCTCGACAAAGAAAAATTGTGAATAGGTTGCGACCCCATAACTAATTTTGCCTCGACAAGAAAAAAACTATTTCTGTTCGATACTATAGCATGAATTTGCCCGAAAAGGGCAAATTCATGACTTTTCGCCTAACGATTCTCTCGATCAGCGGATGATGGTATGGCTTTGTTCTCGCATATATTGCTGCACGTAATAGTGACTGCCAGCCGCCTTAAATGTGGCGCTGCTCCCTTTCCAGCCGCCAAACGATTGGTAGCCGGGCCAAGCGCCTGTCGTCGCTCCTCCAGAGCGGTTGACATACACACATCCGGCTTCGATGTTGTTCAAAAACCAATCCACTTCATCGCCCGATTCGCTGAAAAAGCCGGCGGTCAATCCTAGCTCGCTGTCATTTACCCGCGCCATCACCGCCTCTTTATCGCTGTAGCTGTCTACGGCGATGATGGGGCAAAACATCTCTTGTTTCCAACTGTAATGATCTGCCGGCAATTCATCCACAACTGTTGGGGTTACATAGTAACCCGATTTGTCCAATGTTTTACCGCCGGTTAATAGCTCGCCGCCAGCCGCTTTCATATCCGCTACATATTTTTGATACGCTTGGTACGACGCCTTATTGATGACGGGACCCATCCAATTCTCTTTTATCGTCGGGTCGCCTATCTGAATGTCATTGGTCAACGCCACCAACTTTTTGGTAAACGCTTCTTTGACATCTTCGTGGACAAAAACACGGGAACATGCGGAACATTTTTGCCCCTGCAACCCAAATGCCGACCGCATGACGCCTAGAGCCGCCTTGTCGATATCGGCTTTGTCTGTGACGATAGTGGCGTTTTTGCCGCCCATTTCGGCGATAACGGGTCGGGCAAATTGCCCAGCCACGCCGAAATCGCGCAAAATGCTCATCCCTACCTGATAACTGCCGGTGAATGTGATGCCGTCTACATCTTTGTTTGCCACCAACGCTTTGCCTGGTTCATCTCCGCCAGTGACCATGTTGAAGACGCCAGCGGGAATGCCGGCATCGTGCAAGCAACGGGCGATTAATACGCTGGAATAGGGGGCATCTTGGGCTGGTTTTAACACCACAGTATTGCCGGCAACCAACGCCCCACTAACGGGACCGCCCGACAAAGCGCAGGGAAAGTTAAAGGGAGAAATAACCCCCCACACGCCATATGGCTTTAACACACTGCGGTTATGGCTATGCTCATTTTCAGATAACCCCGCTTTGCTAAACCCATCGTTTTGCTCCATGGCATCGCAATTGTAACGCATTAAGTCAGCCGTCTCTTCCACATCGCCTAACGCCTCTAGCCGGTTTTTGCCGACCTCCAGACTGAGTACCGCTCCAATTTCAAATAGGCGGTCGCTGATTAAATCCGCCGCTTTTCGCACTATCGTCACCCGCTCTTTCCAGGGGGCGTCTCGCCAGCCCGGAAATGCCGCTTTTGCCGCTGCCACTGCCCGGCTGACGTCATCGCCGCTCGCTTCCTGAAATTCGCCCATAACTAGGCTGGTGTCGGTGGGGCTGATCTTTTTGAAGCGGCTTTGCGCCATCACCCATTCGCCATTAATGTACATTGGGTGACTTTCCCCCATATTGCTTCGGGCTTCGGCGACCGCTTCGTCATAATATTGGTCGAGCAGCGGATGGGGGCTTGCCAGGGTTGAATAGGTTACTTTTATTTTTTCTCGCGCCATTATTCCTCCATAAAGTGTGGTCGAATGATAGTTTTTGGCAATGTGCAATTGGGAAAATGTTGCCGGCAAAAATTATAACATTGTGAGGGTGTTTTGAATAATTTCACAAATCAGCCCAAATTTTTTATATTCCCAATTTGAACCCAAAAAACCTTCTCTTCCTTTCGACCACATTTGAGAAAATCTATTCAAAACGGCAGGCAGAAAATAGATGATTAACCGCCCCTACTCATACTTCAACGCCGCAATCGGGTCTAATTGTACCGCTCGTAACGCTGGATAAATGCCAGAAACAACGCCGATAACTAGCGAGAAAAAGAGGGCAAAAAAGATGAGCCACGTCGGGGTGTAAATGGGCGAGGTGAGATTTTCTGCCACCCCGCCACCACCTTGTGCCGCCTGTTGGGCTAAAAATTGTAACGCCACAATGCCGGCAATCTTCCCCAACCCCAAACCCGCCGCCACCCCCATGATACCCCCCAACAGCCCAATTGACCCTGCCTCCCCCAAAAAGATCAACATCACTTCCCGATTGGTTGCCCCCACCGCTTTCATCAGACCAATTTCGCGGGTGCGCTCATAAATCGCCATAATCATCGTGTTGGCAATGCCAATCGCCGCTACAAGCAAGGCAATACTGCCAATACAGCCAAACGCCACCTGCAACCCCACAAAAAAGACATTGATTTGGTCTAAAAATTGTTGGAAGGAGAAGACGGTGTACCCTTCCGCTTGCACTATTTGCTCAATCCGTTGGGCGGCATTGGAATCTTCTGCTTTGATCAGGATTTGATCATACCCATCTCGCCGGATGTTGAGCCGACTGCCGCTTGCCCAGGCGTTGAGGTCTAGCACTGTTTTTGCCGGCAAAAAGACGCTGTAATCTCTCTCTCCGCCCGACTCTGCCAACACGCCTGAAACCCGCATCTTTACTCGCCGCTCGCTCACCGTCCCATCCTGCAAAAATTTCGTTACAGTCAACTCTACAGACTTGCCTAACAACTCCAAATCGCCCACTTCTCTACCAGTCGGGTCACGGAAAAAATCTTTGACGTTACTGCCTACCAATAGTTGCCCTTGCGCTACTCGCAACGATCCGTCCGCCACTTGCCAATTAAAGCTTTGCAGTTGGGTGGGATCAATGCCTTGCACATTGGCAAAGCCAGACAATCGGTTGATTCGCATTTCGCCCCCTGTACTGAGGGGAACCTGTGGCATGACGGCGGAAACTCCTTCCAACTGCCTATATTCGTTGATTTTTCGCTCGTTTAATGCCGGCACATCATTAGCATCCACATTCGACGGTGAGCCAAAACTAAAACCGGCGCCCGGTTTGTTTACCGTAATCGTGGTCACTATATCGTCAGAGCCAAAACTGCTGGTTGCCATCCGTTGCAGACCGCTACCCAATGAAATGAGCAAAATGATTGCCACGGTGCCGATAAAAACGCCGGCAGAGGTCATTGCCACCCGAAACTTCATGCGGAGCAAATTGTCTTTGATGATACGGAGGAGTTCAATACCGTTCATAGAATTTTAGCGAGTTGCGAGTTGCGGGTGGCAAGTGGCAAGTGGCAGGTGTGTAAAGCGCCTTCCGTCCATCGTCCATCGTCCGCCGCTCATCACGCTCCCAACCCAAACAACCCTTTCAAAATGCGAATAAACAAAGATTGAGATTGCTCTGGTTCGGCATTGTCGCTTTCATTTGGCGAGGGGTTAACGCCATTGTTGGGAAAAATGCCGGCATCCTCCATATCTTGCACCTCCACTTCCAACTGCCCCTGGTAAATTTGTTGCCGATTAAAATTATCCAAATAATGAACATCCACATTGACCGTTAAGACGCCGCCCGACTTTGGTACAACCTGTCCGTCAATCGTCGTCGTCGTGCCGCCATCGAGCGGTCCCACAAAAATGATCCCATCTTGCACCGCCAACTCCGGTTCCGTAGTTAGATTGACATTGCTCACATTGACCGACGTTTTGCCGATATTAACCACTTCTACCGGCAAATTAAGCGGCACGCCCACCTGAGCGAATTCAACCGGGCGATAAAAGCTAATTTGAAATTGGGGCGGACGGTTGACCACCAAGCTCAACACCGATGGGTCGCTAAAAGCGGTCGCTTCAGCATCCTCATACGCCAGCGCAATGGGCAAGCTGTATGGTTTGGCCTCCGCAGAGCCAAGGATAATCAACTGTTTATCGATTTGAATCGTTTCGCCCTGTGCTAATGCCGGCACAAAATGGACATTGCCTGAATTGACCAGGGCGAATGGCGACAACGCCTCCCCATTTTGTCCGCCCATTGTCAACGTTACATTTTCTGCGTCGGCATCGCCTACATTGGTTAGCGTCATCATCAAGCCAAATTGCCCGCCTGGCTCCAACGCATTATCCGTCTCATATCCTGACAAAATCAAACGAGGGCGACCATCTACTTGTTTGACGGGTTTGCCAATAGTCACGCCCACTACCTGTTGGGATTGGTATTGGTTGCCCCGAATGTTGAAAAAGGTCAAGTCAAGCGTCAGGTTGTATTGTCCTTCGGTCACATCCTTTAGGGCAACTAGGGGCATTGTGACCGAAACGACATTGCCATGTTGAATAGGCGTGCCGATGCGGTCAAAAATCCGCACATTGCTCCCCTCGGCGGGGATGGCAACTTGGCTGGCGTTGAGAACGGCGCTCACATCAATGGCAGTAGCGTTGCCCAAATTGGCGATTTCAAAGCGCAGATCAAATTGGTTGCCAGGGCGGATTTCCCCATCTCCAACCTGAACGTTTTGTATCAGCAGTTGGGGTTGGGCAAAGACAAATGGCTTGGTGGGCGTCGCCCCGATAACCGCCAACGTCCGATTCCACCATCGCACGCTTTTGTCGCCGCGAGCTACCTCAACTTCGTAATTGCCGCCTGGCAAAGATGCCGGCATTTCTGCCGTTAAAGTATGTTCTCCAACAAATGTGGTGGGAATTACGCCATAACCGATCAGCCTGACAACTGTGTCTGCCGTGAACCCATCCCCCAAAATGGTGATCGAACCGCCCGATCCCTCTACAATGCTGGCGGGTTCTATGGAGCGGATGGCTAAATTGCCTAACCCTGGCGTTGGGGTTGCCCCCACCAAATAAAATTTCTTCTGCCACCATTGGGCGCGGTCATTGCCTCGGGCTACTTCCACATCATATCCGCCAGGGTTTAAGCCGGGTGGAATTTGTCCGGTGAGCATCTGTTCGCTAACGAATGTCGTGGCTAATGCTCCATATCCAACCAGCCGCACTACCGAGTTGGCGTTAAATCCATTTCCCATTACTGTAATTACCCCGCCATTTACTGCCGGCAAGCTGGCAGGCTCTACATTGTGAACGGACAACGCCCCTAGTGGGGTGGGAACGGGGGTAGAGAGGGCGTCGACGATGGTGATATGGTTGTTGTCCCAACTGTCGCTATCGTCGCCGCGAATCGCTTCAACGCCATAATTGCCGGCAGGCGCGCCGGCTGGCACGCTGGCTGTCAACGCATTTTGGCTGACGTATGTCGTGGCTAAGATGCCGTAGTTTTTTAGCCGGACAAAGGTATCTGGCGTAAATCCTTCGCCAAAAACGGTGATGATCGCAGGGGCGTCATTGTTTATGAGTCGAGGCTCCACATTGGTTACTTTTAGGGCAGGCAGGGCGGGGGTTGATGTGGCGCCAAAGATAACAGTGACAGGTATAGGCGTTTGTTGTTTTTGCGGAGCGGCTAACGTCGGAGAAATGCCGGCAATTAACGTTAGCAATGCCATTGCCAAAACGGGTAAAAATAATAGCTGTATTCGGTTCATTCGTCATCTTCCAAAATTTTTCCATCCCGAATGCGAACAAAGCGGGAAGTAATGCTTAATAAGGATTGGTCATGCGTCACCATGACAACGGTGCGGCCATCGACATTCATTTGCCGCAATATGTCCACTACCTCGTTGCCAGATTTGCTGTCTAGGTTGCCGGTTGGTTCGTCTGCCAGCACAATCGCCGGGTCGTTGACCAACGCCCGGGCAATGGCTACCCGTTGTTGTTGTCCGCCAGAAAGTTCGGTGGGTTTGTGGTCAACCCTGTCGCCTAGTCCAACCATTTCGAGCAATTTGGTGGCTCGTTGGGTACGCTCATTAGGGGAAATGCCGGCAAAGACCAATGGAAACTCCACATTTTGGCGGGCGCTCATCGTCGTAATCAGGTTAAAGCTCTGAAAGACAAAGCCAACTGTTCGTTGCCGAAATTTGGCTAAGGCGTTTTCGTTCATGTCGGTAATTCGTTCCCCCCTGATCGTTACCATGCCTTCAGTTGGGCGATCCATGCCACCTAGCAAGTAAAGCAGGGTTGATTTGCCAGAGCCAGAAGGACCAACGATGGCTACAAACTCCCCATCATCAATGTGCAAGCTCACGCCGTCTAAGGCGCGCACAGTTTCGTCCCCCATTTGGTAATGGCGGTGTAAGTTGTGTACAGTGATGAGCGGGGCAGGTGGGTTATTCATGGGTCATGCGGGGAGCAGGCGTACAGGGAGCAAGTTTGCATGTAGAAAATACCATTTTGGACGCCGCTTGCCACTTTTTACACCCCCCCGAAACCCCTAAAGGCGAGCGCAGGTACAATCTGAACCGCAACACCGAGCAGCCACAACCCGATCACAATCGCAATCGCCCTGCCGCGCGACAATTTGGCAATTGCAATTACGCCAATAATCAGCAAGAGCAAATGCCAAAAATGGTAAAGTTCCACCTTGCCCAACAACGTCTGCGTGACGATTTCGCCGGTTGATGGAGGGGTGGGCGGAACAAAAACGCCCGATTCTACCGTATCCAGCACGATTTCTGCATTGTTGGCAGCGACCAGCCCAGACAAACCGGGCATACCGACCGCTGTTTGGGTCACGCTCATGTAAACGGATTGGATAATGTCTCGCAAGGCAAAGGGCAAATGTGCCCACGTTGCCATTTGAAACAGCTTGCTAAATGAGCCGCGCCCACCTCCCATACTGCTGATCAGGAAGATAATGCCTGCCCACATGAGCCAACTCACCAGGGTGGTAACCAGCTTGCTGACAGCGGAAAAGATGGTGACGGTGGTCTGAAAGTTGTTGGGAATTGGTTGGGCTTGCCCTGACGGGGAAATTTCGGCATTGGATGCATTCCCATCCAACACAATCGCCTCAGATTGCGCGCTGCTGGGCTGTTCTGCCATTCCCCTGAAAACGGAGGAGTATTGGTTAGTGAGGAATGCCGGCACAACTGTCAGCGCCAATGCCAGCAATGCCCACACAATCCATGCCCGTGAGGCATGGATTGCCAGATTGTTGAACGCTCGTTTGGGTCGAAGCAAGACATTGGTTATCATTCCAAAGAAGCTAAGTGGCGTGCCGGCAATATCAGTATCTGTATTATTTTCTGCCATTAAACTCTCCATAGTAAAGGCATCGATTCATCAGGTCGGATTGCTGTGGTTACAAACTGTAGCAGACGACAAATTATACTCCAATGTGGCGCAATTATTGTTGGCATTTAATTCCACGACAACTATGTTCAAGCGGTTAGCCGGTTGCCTTGTTTAAAGGATATTGGGGCATTATGATCGGGCCGCGCCCGCTAAACATGTCGCATAGCGTTCAACTTACCTACTTTACGCAGGCGGCGCTATTCAAGTTGCTGCTAGCATGCCGGCAACAACCGGCTGTTTCTAAAATGTATCAACTTTGGTTATTTGAGGGATCGGGCTCGAGGAGCAATTTTAATGGGGCGCGGGGCGCATTGACATTGTCGAGCTAGCTTGGTAATTGTCGCTACATTTTTGCCGGCACAAAAACCGAAATGCCGCTTTGGTCGGCAAACAGCGTATCTGCCGAAAATCGGCGAACCCGATTAGCGACGTAGATATCTCCCACTGAAGCGGCGCAATTCAACAACAACGCTACTAGCCAGATTTGTCCCAGGGTGGGCGGCAGCCAAATCAACAGCAAGCCGCCTAAAATCGTCATGGCAAAAAATGGGGTCAATGCCATAATCAGAAAATGGTTGCGTGTCAGAAAAGCGTCTGGGGCGGCGCCAGCGACCGGAACCCCTTGCTTAACCAAATAGCGGGGCTGATGTCCGCCCAGCCACAAGACAAAACCATGCAAATATTCGTGTAGCAACATCGATCCCACCACGATTACGGCACCCACCATCAATGTGGTCGAGATAGACCATTGAGGGTCGGGGAGGAAAGCGTTTAAGCTGTGCTTAATGTAAAAATGATAGGGAAAATAAAGGGCAAAAACGCCGGCGCTTAGCGGCAGCAACGCCAACAAATTCGCCCAAACAAAAAAGCCCAGCGAATAACCCGTTGTTATATCGCTGAGCAATTGTTGCTGGTAAATGTATTGGGGTGGAGTTGGGTAATTTTGGCGGCGACTGTGATTGGGCAACGATGATTTCCTCACTCTAACCTCATTTCTGTTTTCGATACTACATATTTTTGTTGTTACTCCAGTAGCGAACGACGCTAACTATAAAATAGTGCCAATAGTACTATTGTACCATATTGGGATAGTTAATAACAATAAGAATTGGCAGGCTTTTTGGGCGATTTGCCGCCCCATTCTGTTTCTTATATCATCATTGGTAAGCCGTTTGTAGAGTTGTCTTCGGCGTATTTGCGCCAAGTTTCTGGTGGGGAAAGTCAACTCAAGCAAACTATATTGCGGTTGGGCAAGTGAATCATTAATGAAGGCGCGAACGATGCTGCCTGCTCTTTTTGCCATGGCGCATTGGGTATAAATTTTGAATAGTGTCAGGTGGGGATAGGAGAATTATGAACGCGTTTGTTAGCGTTCTGGGCAAAAATCTGCCCGAAAAATGGAAAATGGTCGGGGTAATGGTCAGCTATCTGTTCTTGGCAGCGATGATGACTTTGCCGATTGCCGGCAGGATCGGACAAGCTGTTCCGGGGCAGGGCGGCGATGTTTACATCCATTTGTGGACATTTGAATGGGTGAAAGATAGCTTGCTGAATGGGCGAACCCCCTTTTTTACCGAGGCGCTTTTCTATCCGGAAGGCGTTTCGCTTCTGTACCACAACATTGCCTGGCTGAATATCATTATGTGGCTGCCATTGCGAGCGGCGGTTGGCGGCGCCGCCGCCTACTCGATCCTGTACTTGATCGTCATTGCCCTCAATGGATTCGCTTTGTATCTGTTGGCGGTTGATGTGGTTGGCGATGAGGGCGCTGCCTATATTGCCGGCATCATTGGCGCGTTTTTCCCATACACATTGTCTCATCATGATCACCCCAACTTAATCTTTATCTGTTGGATTCCGCTGGCATTGCTCGCCATGCGGAGGGTTTTAAGCCAACCCAATTGGCGAAACAGTCGGCGGGCTGCTCTGATCGTCATTTTAATTGGCGTCACTCGCTGGCAATTGTTGATTATGGCAGCTTTTTTGCTCGGCTTTTATTTGGTTTGGGCGTTGGCAGCAAATCAAAGTTATCGTTCATGGACACATCTAAAATCTCTATTGGGCATTGCGGCGATTGCCGGCATTCCTCTGCTATTGTTGGCGTCGCCAATAATCATCGCCCAAATCAGCCGACCATTCCCCGAAGATATTTTTGTGAACGATATGTTGGTCGGCAGTACCGATCTGCTCGCCTACGTGTTGCCTAGTCGTTACCATCCATTGTGGGGAAGCTGGGCGTTTTCCCTGTACGATAATTTTATAGTCAACAAAGTATTTGTTCCGTTTTTGGGGTATGGGGTGATGGGATTGATAATTGTTGGATTGGGCAAAGAGCGGCGAAAGATGTTTGTTTGGCTGGGTATGGCGATTTTCATCATCCTGCTCGCGCTAGGACCGCAAGGCAGCATTAATGGCGCCTCCATTGGGAAAATGCCGGCATCCTTACTGCAAGGCAATTTTTTCTACCGCATTATCCGCCGCCCCGACCGCTTTAACGTATTGTTGTCCATTCCTGTGGCGATGTTGGCAGCGCATGGTTGGCTGTTTTTGCGCCAGCTGGGAGCGCAGCGGCAACTATTCCGAATCGCGGCGGCGATGATGCCGATCATCATTCTGGGCGAATACGTAACCCGGTATGAGATGATTTCGATTCATGTGCCGGCATGGTATCAGACAGCGGCGCAAGACGAAGAGAAGTACGCCATCCTGGGCGTTCCGATGAGCTCCCGTACCCGACCAGACAAAGCGTATATGTTCTATCAATTAACCCATCACAAGCCAATTGTAGAAGGGCATGTCTCCCGCATTCCGCGAGAAGCGTTGGACTTTATCGAGCGGTCGCCATTGCTGAACGGATTACAGTACGGAGCTTCGTTAGATAGCAGTCTCAAGTTGGTTGGCTCTGAGTTGCGTTACTTGGCGGATGCCGGCATTCGCTACCTAATTTTACACAAAGAATTTTTGAGCGAAACAGAGGTGAACAATTGGCGGGAATGGTTGAAAATTAATCCCGCCTACGAAGATCTAGAATTAGCGGTGTATCGCACTGACCCACAACTCGGACGCGACTATCAATTTTTAGGGGCAGAGGAGACAGCAAATGTAGGCGAAGGAGCCCTGGGGCTGATCGATATTGCCGGCGTTCCCGCCACAACTGCCCAAGATAGCTGGGTGACGGTGGAATCAGTATGGGGAACGACCGCTGCGTTGAGTCAGGATATCGAATTATGCATTCGATTGGTGGGGGTAGAAAGCCAAGTCGATGCTGGTTGCCAACCATTGGCGGCAGGGCTGCCGGCAACAATGTGGTCAGAAGAAGAGATCGTCAGAGCCAAATACCAATTCCATATGAATCCCAAATGGCAAGCGGACAACTATCAATTGCATTTTTTGTTGAATGACCAGCTTGTTAAAACGGCTCATACCATTTCTCATCAGGTTTTGGCGAGAGAGATGATTACCTCTGCCGACGAATTTCATCCGCTCTTCCAATGGGATGATCAGATAGCCCTCGTCGATTATGGGATAACATGGGATGAGGAAACTGTCGTGCTTAATTTGAGTTGGATGGCAATAGATGATATTAAAAACAACTATGTTGTGTTTGCCCATATTTTGGACGCTGAAAGCGGCGAATTGGTGACCCAACATGATGCCGCGCCGCGAAATTGGGGATATCCTACATATTGGTGGATCGAAGATGAGATCGTGACGGATGAAGTAGCGCTTACGCTGCCTGCCGGCGCTAAACAAGCGGTTGAGATTTACCTAGGTCTGTATCATTCAGAAAGCGGGGAGCGATTTGTTCCATTTGATGCCGGCAACCAGCCGATGGAAAATAATCAAATCCAATTGTTTCCCTAAGCCCGAACCGGGTTGACTTCCCAAGCGCGTTTATGCTACGCTTTTTGCGTTATTTTCTCGCCAAGTTTGCCGATGTCAGGAGGACAAAATGTTGGATGAACAATATATTGTTTTGCGAAATTTAGAGCCGCCCGCCAAAGGGGTAGTGGAGGACGAGCCGCCCATCTCATTTGCTGTAGAAGCCCATTCGTTAAACAGCGCTGGGCAGCGAGAGTTGCGCCGCGATCCGCAGACGATTGGCATCGCCCCATCTATTCCCATTAAGTTGATCGAACCGGTAGAAGCGGCTGACGAAAAAGGGTTGTGGAGTTCAGACGCCGAATGGGGGATCGAAGCGATTAAGGCGCATAAATCTCCATATGACGGCAGCGGAATCGTTGTTGCCGTCTTGGATACGGGCATTGACCCCGACCATGATGCCTTTAAGGGGATTAAATTCGTTCGCCGCAACTTTACGACGGAAAGCGATGATGATATTAAAGGGCATGGCACCCATTGTGCCGGCACGATATTTGGGCAAAATGTCAATGGCAAGCGCATCGGCGTAGCCCGAAATATCAAGCGGGCGTTGATCGGGAAAGTGTTGGGGAAGGGGGGCAGCGCCTCTTTGGTCATTGCTGAAGCGATTCAATGGGCAGTGGATGAGGGGGCAAATGTCATCTCCATGTCGCTGGGCATAGATTTTCCCGGATATGTGGCGCGGCTGGTAGAGCAGGGGTTAGATATCAACCCGGCTACCTCGAGGGCATTACAAGCATACCGGGCTAATATCCTCCTCTTTTCGCAATTGGCTGAGCTAATTCAATCGCGCAAACTCTTTTCTAAACCAGGAGCGTTGATTATCGCCGCTGCCGGCAACGAGAGCGAACGACCCCGATATGAGATCGCTGTTGCCCCGCCGGCTGCCGGCAAAGATATTATCGCAGTGGGGGCATTGGCTCGCAGCGGCAAGGGGTTAAAACCAGCCCGCTTTTCCAACGATCAGGTACAAATCTCCGCGCCTGGCGCCGGGGTGCGTTCCGCTTATCTTAACAATACGATGCGAACCTTAAACGGCACCAGCATGGCGACGCCGCATGTGGCGGGGGCAGCGGCATTGTGGGCGCAAAAGCAGCTAGATGAAACAGGCAAGATCGACGACGAAATGTTGCGGGTCGATTTACTGGGCAGCGGAACGCGAGATCCGATAGCGCCTGGCGTTGACATTGACGATATTGGCAAGGGCATTGTCCAAGCACCTAAATAGAATTTGAAATCGCTGATTTTTTTTGAACAAGTTTTGGGAATTTTCCAATATGAACTCAAAGGATCAGAAATATGAGTGACGAAACACGTGATTCTGGCGGCAAGATCAAAGTTGGCGACTTGACTGATGCACAAGCAATTGCTATAGGAGAAGGCGCTCAGGCAACTCTTAATCAATATACTGAGATCATCATTCATCCAAACAATCTTGAAGATCAACCCGCTGTCCCTGGCGAACCGCCATACAAAGGGTTGACTTATTTTACTGAAGCGGATCAGGATATTTTTTTTGGTCGAGAAAAACTGAGCGACCGCCTTGCCGACCGATTGCACATCTCTCGCTTTCTTGCCCTTATCGGCGCATCAGGCAGCGGCAAATCGTCATTGTTGCGAGCAGGCGTCATCCCCCGCTTGCGCCAGCGCAATTGGCGTATCCATGTTATCAAACCAGGCGCCCGTCCCCTCAATGCCTTGGCAACGATGTTAACGCTCCCTGCTAACGCCCCTGCCTCCCTTACGGAGATGCGTGCTTCACTTGATAATGACCCAAAAACACTCGCCTTTTTTGCCGACAAGCTCGCCCAACAAAGTGACGCTGAGCGATTGCTGTTAGCAGTAGATCAATTTGAGGAGTTATTCACTCAGTGTAAAGATAATCGAGAGCAAACCGCTTTTGTAGAAAACTTTCTTCATGCCGCAAAGATGAAAGGCGCAACAACGGTTTTGTTTAGCATACGGGCTGACTTCTACAATCGCATAAGTGAATTTCCAACCTTGATTGACCTCGTTTCGCAACAGCAAGAGTATATCAAGCCGATGGAGCAAGAAGAGCTGGTGCGCATCATTGCAGAACCTGCCAAACGCGGCAATTGGCAATTGGTTGAGGGGTTGGTAGAATTAATTTTGGAAGATGTAGGGCGAGAGCCGGGGCGTTTACCGTTGCTTTCCCATTCTTTGCTAGAGACATGGAAGCGGCGGCGTGGCATTGTGTTAACATTAGGCGGCTACCGCGATGCAGGTGGGGTAGAGAGGGCGATCGCTCAAACGGCAGAAGAGACGCTCCAAAGCCTTATTGACCAGAACCCCGAGTTTGAAGTTGTGATCCGAAGCATTTTTCTTGACCTGACTGAATTGAGTGAGGGAGCGGAAGATACTCGCCGTATCGCTAGTCGCGAGGAGCTTCAAACAGGTGTCGATGTGCAATTGCTAAATTTAGCGCTGGAAACTTTGGTGCGGGCGCGTCTGATCACAATAGGCAAAGAAGGCGAGGTCGAAGTAGCGCATGAAGCCCTTATCCGTCGTTGGCCCACTCTTACTGATTGGCTAGCTGATAACCGTGAACAACTGCGCTTTAAGCGGCAATTAGCGCATGATGCGGTCATATGGCTCAATGAGTTAGATGAAGATAAGGGAGCTTTATACCGAGGGGCGCGTCTGTCTCAAGCTTTAGAGCTTGTTCAGGATAAAACATTCAAACCAACGACACAATCGATGGCATTTCTCGAAGCAAGCCGTGAGTTTGCAGAACGTGAGGAACGCGAACGAGAAACGCAACGACAACGCGAGTTGAAAAATGCACAAGAATTGGCAGAAGCTAATCGTGTGGCTGTTGAAAAAGCGCAGCAAGCCAAGAAGGAGGCAAGCCAGAGAGCTGATGCCGAAGCGCTTTCAGCGCACCGCTTACGATGGATGTTACTCTTGCTAAGCACACTGTTTTTAGCTGCGCTGCTGACTGCTTATTATTTACTGAAACCAATATTGCAAGAACGTGAAGCACAAGAACTTGCGCGAAACAGAAGTGAGTTAATACTGATTAACAAAACGCCTATCATTTTTTGTAAGCAAAGGCAAAATCACCAACAGTTCAACGAACGGGTTTTTTGTGAATTCTTAACGGGCGAACCAGATTATGTAATTTCATCATTCTTGATTGAAAAAACAGAGGTATCTAATCAACAATATTCTTTATGTGTGCAAGAGGGTAAATGTACTATACCAAACAGTGAGAATTTTACAGATCCAGATTATAAGCATTATCCTGTCCAAGGAATAGACGGCGTTCAAGCACAAGCTTATTGTCAGTGGATAGATAGGCAATTGCCAACCGAATTACAGTGGGAGGCAGCTTTAGCAGGAGAAACGAAGCACTTTATAGAACATGTAAACGTTGCCACCGTTGCCATTACAAATACCCTGCATATGACCAAGTTTGGCATCATTAACATGCTAGGCAATGTTTCGGAATGGACACTTACAAATGGTACTCAGCTACGTTCGACTAAATATGAATTGGAGGATATATGGAGCGGTGATTTTGAAGACTTAAAGTTTGGTCAGACTTTGATCATACGAGGGGATAATTTCTTAGATTCGACTTCTCGAAGATCTCTTGAAGCACGCGACGATGATCAAACATTAGGCGTTCGTTGTGTCGATAATAATGTTAAAGGAGATTGAAATGTCATATGAAATGCGAAGTAAATATGAAAATTTAGGTTGGTTTAATGCCGGTGGTTTAACGCTAGAGCCGATTGTGACTTCAGGAGAGGTAATTTCGAATCAAAATGGAGACCAGTTGGCATTATCCGTTACTGGTCCTGAAGAAGTCGTAAGAAATTTTCTGGGGAATTTCTTAATTGCATTTGATGTAGAGCAATTAGATGACAATCAAGCAATCAGTTTATTTGAGGAGGTAACACCTGAAGAAAATGACGACTCTTTCGAGACGCCATTTGTAGCAAGTGGTACTGAGGTTGATATTGAATTCAAAATTTTGAATTATGATCCTCCATACCAATGGAACGTTTATTTTGACCCAATTAATGAGAAGATCAACGGAATTGAGCTGGCTCATATATACCAATGTGGCAATTCAAACAGCGTTACAGCGACTATTTCGCAAGATGGCGGTTCTTTGCGAATGGGTTCAGGTATTTTCCGTCGTGTTGTTAATGACAATAATAAAAATGCTTCAATTTCCCGAACTGCTCCAAATGATGAGGCTCTTCGTTTTGTTTTTTGGGTCATTGGTTTGGACGACGAAAATCAATATGATTTACATATATCCGGGGCTACATTGACAAGGATTTTCTGAAAATAGTAACAGATTTAGTATCATAATATTGCGTCAAGTGGACGACTCAATGATATCGGACCAAATTAGGAGGAAGCACAATGAGTTACGATTTGGTTTTTGAAGGGGGCGGAGCAAAAGGTATGGTCTTCATTGGGGCGATGCAGGCTTTTGAAGAGCAAAATCATCAATTTGATCGGCTGCTGGGAACGTCCGCCGGGGCGATTACAGCGACGTTGCTGGCAGCTGGGTATGATTCGGTAGAGATGTTGGGGGCGCTCAATGAAGAAGCGGCAGATGGACGACCGATATTTGAGACTTTTCTGGGCATTCCCACTCAGTTTGCAGATGAGCAGTTGCAGACGAACGCCATTCTCTCTTTATTCCGCGAGATTGATGTGCCTGGGATTCCCAATTTTATAGAAGATAAGGTAGATGAGGCGGTTTTTAAAGCTTTGATTAAAAGCCAACGATTTCGGTATCTATTTTCTTTTGTCGAATTGGGCGGCATCTATTCGGCAGACGCCTTTGTAGATTGGTTCAAGCGCAAGCTGGATAGCGGGGAGTTTCAAGGGGAAAAGCGTCGATTTAGCGATTTGAATTTGGCGGGATTTTATGCTGCCACCGGGCGCGAATTGTCGCTGATCGCCTCTGACACTACCGACGGACGCCTATTGGTTCTCAACCATATCACTGCCCCAGATTGCCCAGTTGCATACGCGGTGCGGATGTCGATGAGCGTGCCGTTTTTGTGGCATGAGGTAAAGTGGCGGGCGGAGTGGGGACGATATCGCCGGCGAGATATTGCCGGCAATGCCATTGTCGATGGCGGGCTGTTGTCAAACTTCCCCATCGAGCTGTTTCTTTCAGATCGTCCACAGGTGACGGCGGTGATGGGCGCCAGAAAGAGCAATAAGACTTTGGGTTTTTTGATCGACGAATCGCTGCCGCTCACTGATAATTCAGGCGAGGGAGATGATGATGGAGCGGATGATCAGTTTAATTTTGGCGATTTAGTTACAGTTCAGCGATTGACTCGCTTTATCAACACTGTAACCCAAGCCCACGACAAGATGGCGATAGAAGAGTTTGCAGATTTGGTGGTGAGATTGCCGGCAAAAGGATACGCAACTACCGACTTCGGCATGAGCGACCACAGAAGACAAGCTTTGATCGATGCCGGCAGAGAGGTGGCGAAAGAATATTTCTCCCAAAAGGCAGCCGAATTAACCCCCAAGGGAATCGACGAAGCTGCCTCTCAGATAGATAAGGCGAACCGGATGGCGGAACGGATGTTGGCGCAATAGGTCAACGATGTGAGGCGGGGCGAACGATGCCGGCAGATGGGATGAGCCGTTCAAAAGCGCCATTGGGCAAATTGCGCCGGTCGCTAGGCGGAAATACGGGCGCTCCCTCGAAATAAGCTTGGGTAGAGCCGCCGCCATCCAGATTAAGGGCGGCAATCGCCCCTGCCTGACGCAGATAGCCGGCTAATTCCAGCAAGGTTGCCCCCTGGCTGTCTTGGCTGTAATCGGCGATATGGGGTTTGATGCCAGGAATGAGGGCGACGATCAGATTGCCGGCAGCGTCGATGCCGATACCAGCCCGTCCGGCTCTGGTTTGATCGACATCACATTTGAAATTTGTGGGAACCACGCCAATTCGCCGCCTGCCATCGGCTAAAATCCGGCTAGACCAAAATCGTTCTTCGTCTTCCAAATAGTTGTTGTGCAGACAGTTTTGCCCATCTTGCAACAATATGGGTCCCGTCTGGATGCCTTGCCGCATCATCTGAAATTTGGGGGTTGAAAATCGGTAGGAAAGCTGGAGATTTGAGGCTAGGGTTTCGAGTAGTTGTTGTTGGGCTGATGCCGGCATCATTTTGGGGCTGAATGAAGCGACGATGCCATGATGGGGTAACTGTAAGCCGCCGCCCCGTTTCCAACTGACAATTTGTTGACCGACCAGGGCGAGTTCGAATCGTCCTGGAATGCGGGGCGTTTTTCCCAGCACGACCCCCTCAAGTGCCACGCCGAAGTAGCGATTGTAGATCGTGACAGCCGCTTGTGGATCATTCAGCGCGAAGGGAAGGGTGTGGGAACTGCCGGCATCTTGCGGGGCGAGTTGCAACCCATTAGGTAGGGTAACGACTATATCTTCCATACCGATTTTGTCGATATGCCAATTGCCGGCATTGTCTTGCCACAATGTTCCCCGCTGAAAATGTGGCGGGCGCACTATCGTCCCATCTACCATGGCAAAGCTGTGCGGCTCGCCCAAAATGGAATGGTTGCCTAAAAAGTCGTCGTATTCCAGTAAAAAGTATGCGGTATTGAACAACAACGTCGCGTCCAAATGCTGGTTTAAGCGGCTTAAAAAGCCGCATTTGCCGATCCCCGCCAAATTATGCGCGGTGTCAAGTCGATTTTGGGAAAAATCTATCGATGCCGTTCCGCTGGTTTGCATGTAAAGGCGATTTTGCCCCGCTAGAAAATCGACGATTGTCTGCCCTTGAGAACCCCATTTGGCTTCATTTGGCGGGGCGACTACGCGCCATTCTCCGCGCTCATAACGGATCCATCCCCGGGCAAAAAGCGTCCGCATTGTGTAGGCAATTAGCGAATTGGCGCTCGTCAACGATTCGCCATCATCAGTTGTGTTGGTCAGCCCAGGAAAAAGTTGGGCGGCTGGTTTGTCTTCTGCCAAAGCGGCAAAAATGACGATAGTTGGGTCGTTTTCCCCTCGTTCGATGGCTCTGGCATATTGAAAGTGGGCAAAATCGCTCAATTTTGCCGGCATATCCCCCAGGTCAAAATCATTCAGTTGCAACGCGTTTGCCCCAAACCGAAAAATGTAAATATCAGAAAATGCGCCATCGGAATGAAAATGGCGGCGTTTTTGTTGGGCGGTTTCCATCGAACCGCTTATTTCAATCCAGTTGTGGCGATCCCCTCAACAACATATCGTTGGGCGAAGATATAAATGAGCAACAGTGGCAAAACGGAAATTACTGCGCCAGCCAACAACAAATTCCATTGGGCGCCATACTCATTTTGGAAGGTGGTCAACCCAATGGTGACGGTGCGTAAATCTGGGTTGGAGATATAAAGTACAGGGCGCAGCAACTCATTCCAATTGTGGATAAAGGCGATTAGAAATAGGGTGGTCATTGCCGGCACAGACAGGGGCAAAAATATATCTTTGTAGATGCGAAATGTGGAAGCGCCATCCAATACCGCCGCTTCCACCAATTCATCTGGCACCGAGGCGAAAAATTCGCGCAGCATAAAAGTGCCCAATGAACCCACCAAAAAAGATGGCACAATCAGCGGCAAATAACTGTTCAACCAATCCAGCCGCGCCATCAACAAAAATTCTGGAATGATCGTCACTTCCACCGGAATCATGGTGGTCGAGAGCAGCAATGCGAATAACAAGCCGCTTCCTTTAAATTTCATTCGGGCAAAGGCAAAACCAGCCAACGATGAGGTGACCAATTGCCCTATAGCCGCCGAACTAGCGACGATGAAACTGTTGATGCTGTATCGCAAAAAATTATGATCTGTCCACACCTCTTTGTAAGCGTCCCACATGCCTTCTTTAAATAGAAGATCGGGTATTAGAGAAGGGGGAAGCGAAAAAATCGCTCCGCGCGATTTGAGAGTGGTGGAGATCATCCATAAAAACGGGAAAATTGTGGTAAATGCAAACAGCGCCAACAATGTGTAAGCAAACAATCGACGAAAAGCCTTAAACTGGAATCCACCACTTTTATTAAGGGTTGTTTGGGTGGGGGAAAGGGTTTGACGCATGCTCATAGTTGCCCTTAAAGTGCGTATTCAACCATTCGGTCTTTTAGCCGAAATGAGATGAGGGTGGTAACGCTGACGATAATCATTAGGATGATGGCTAACGCCGAAGCGAAGCCCATCCGCCCAAAAGTGAACGCATTTTGATAGATGTAATAGGCCAGCGTGGTTGAGGCATTGTTAGGACCTCCTCCCGTCATAGCGTAAGTGACCTCAAATGTTTTAAAGGCGTCGATGACGGTGATTACAAAGATGAAGAAGGTGATTGGCGAAAGCAAGGGCAGGGTGATTTTGAAAAATTGGTCTCGTTTGCTAGCCCCGTCGATGGAGGAGGCTTCGTACAGAGAGTTAGGGATTCCCTGTAAGCCCGCTAGAAAAATCAACATCTGAAAGCCGACTTGCTTCCAGATCGCCACTATCGCCAATGCCGGCAGCGCCCAATTCCTATCTGCCAGCCATGCCGGCGGGTCGGCAATGCCCAAAAAATTGGTCAGCGCATAATTTAACACCCCAAAGCGAGTGGCGAAAATCCATCGCCACACCATCGCCACCGCCACCATCGCCGTAATATATGGCATAAAATATAGCCCGCGAAAAAAGGAGATCCCTCGCAATTTTTGATTGACCATCATCGCCATCAATAACGAAACAGCCATAACGCCAGGCACAAAGATAGCGGTAAAAAACAATGTGTTACGAAATACTAACCAAAATGTATCAGACGTCAATAATTCAGCATAATTCGCCACCGCCAAAAACTGTGGCGGAGTGCGAACGTTCCATTTGGTAAAGCTAGCGTATGCCGCTACTGCCGTAGGTCCTAACCGAAAGATAAACAACCCGATCATCATGGGCAGTACAAACAGGTATGGAGTTAATTTGCCATGTTTCATCCCATTCTCCAACGCGCAAGACGCCCCCTTTCTTCAGAGTAAACGACAAAGGACAACCGATCAGGCTGCCCTTTGTCGTTGAGGTTGTTACCAGGCGTTACGGATAAAATCGTTCCAGAACGCTGTTGGCATGGTCGGTGACATTGCCCAAGGCGGTGTCTAGGTCTGTCACGCCATTGAAAACATCGCCAACCTGACCTTCTAAACCAGCTCCATCAGTGTAACCGCGCCACTCGCCCCAACCAGGGGTAAAGGTAGTAGGACCTGTATTTTGCGCCCATTCCAACAAAAATTCTTTGTTGTCGGGTTGTTGGTCTTTCTCCAGAAATTCTTCAGACAACGCGACTGGTTGATAGATCGGAATTTTACCGCCGAACGTCAAATCGATGGTGCGCTCTGGTCCAGTCATAAAGTTGATAAATTCCCAAGCCAAATCGGGGTGTTCGCAGGCGGAGGCAATTGCCATGCTGTCGGGCCAACCATAGGCGGCGTCTCCTTCAGCTTGCGGTCCGCGTGGAATGGGGGCGATTCCCCAATTAAAGGTGTCGCCGATATTGTCTCTGTTGCCGTTGATATTCCAGGCGCCATCTACCCACATCGCCGCCAATCCCAGCGAAAAGACATCTTGTTGTCGAATCCCTTCCATCTCTTTTGGTTCGGGGGCAACGCCATGCTCATGAATGAGGGAATCGAGGAAAGCTAGGGCTTCTACGGCGTTGTCATTGGGTTCAAAACGGGTTTTGTTTTCGTTGAGGAAACGCCCGTTGTTCTGGTACACCCAGGATTCGATATGAGCGTACCGACCATAGAACCAATAGCCGTATTGATCAACCACGCCATCGCCATTGTCGTCGAGGGTTAACGCTTCTGCTGCGCTTAAAAAGTCATCCCATGTCCAACCCGCTTGTGGATGGGGAATGCCGGCAGCATCGAAGGCGTCTTTGTTGTAGAACAAAACTGTTTCCACAAAAGCGAAGGGGAAGGCGTGCATGTTGCCGCTATTTTTGTCTCTTACCACATCAAAAACGCCAGAATAATAATCATCGGCGTTGATATCGGCATCTACATAGGATTGCAAATCGAGCAACAGCCCATCGCTAATCCATTGATCGACAAAGCCGGCGCTCATATTAAAGACGCAGGGCAAATCGTCAGCCGCCGATAACGCTTCCAACTTGGTCCAATAATCTGGCGTGCCAATAACCTGAAAATCGATGGTGACGTTAGGATGGGCGGCGATAAATTTGTCTACCATGATCTGTTCAGTATCTTCGAAGGATGGATCCCACATAAAGTAGCTCATCGTGACGTCTTCCATCTCTTCTTCCATTGGCTCTTCTGTGGGCTCAGGCGCTTCTTCTGGTTCATCGGTTGGCTCAACATTTGACGCAGGCGGTTCGGTGGGGTCTGGTTGCGGTTCTGAGGTTGGCTGTTCTTCTGTTGAGCCGCCGCTACAGGCAGCGAGAGCAAAGGTTAAAGCCAATAAAATAAGCCAAGTTTTAACTCTTTTCATCTTTATCCTCCTTCAGGATATGAGTTTGGGAATATGTGTGGGATTTTGGCGATTGTCCGGCACCTATTGGATTGTTTATTGTGGTGAGCCGGGCACACAGCAACGCTTTTGCCCATCTTGGAGTAGGCACGACCCCAAAATGACTGGGGCTTGTGCCATTTGGAACAGTTGGGCAAGTATAGGCAAGCGGCAACGGTCTGTCAATTTTGGTGAAATAAGTTATTGCAACAAAACCTTCTACGCCAAACAGCCTTCACCCAACAGGGCTTAAAGCTAACATGCCAAAGGAAACGAGCGCGTAGCTTAAGCAACTGAATGGCGGACGATCAGTGTTGCATATTGGTTAGCGTAATGGGAAACGGTTTTTGACGAGACAAAAAAAAGAGCATACAATTAGCGCAGTTAAGAATAAAAAATTTAGTATCGATCAAGTAGCTAGGGTTCCGCTGAGGGTAAAACCCACTTTTTCAGGTCTGGTCCGAGCGCAACAGTTACCCTAATAAGGTTACCACCCGAAGGATAAAAGCCTAGAGGGGTAGGTTGGTACGCAGTTTGCGTATGTCTACCCCTTTCCGTCTTTCAGAGGTTACCTATGTTTGATCGTCTATTCCCCCGTTTTGTTAAAACTTCCCCTAACTTAGTTGCTGTTCTGCAAGCATTATTTGTTACTTTTCTTTGGTCAACTTCTTGGGTGCTTATTAAATTTGGTTTGGCAGACATTCCGGCGCTGACTTTCGCCGGCCTGCGTTATAGTGTGGCTTTTGTTTGTCTATTGCCAATTACATTAAGCCAGACCTCATTTTCCTCATTGAGGCAGTTGTCGAAGCGTGATTGGCTCTATCTTGTATGGCTCGGCATTCTCTTTTATGCTGTTACTCAAGGCGCGCAATTTCTGGCGTTGGCTTATCTACCAGCAATAACAACGACTTTGCTCCTAAATTTCACCACGATTGCTGTGGCGTTACTGGGGATCGTACTATTAGCTGAACGTCCGACCTTATTTCAATGGATTGGAGTTGGCATCAACTTAATCGGCGTCCTGATTTATTTTTACCCTGTCGATTTACCAACCAACCAAATCGTTGGAATTATTATCTCGATGGTTGGCGTTCTAGCTAATGCTGTCTCCTCTATCCTGGGTCGCTATGTCAACCGTTCAGGAAGGATTTCGCCACTTCAAGTGACAACAATAACGATGGGGATAGGAGCGACACTGCTCTTGGGGGTTGGCTACTTTACCCAAGGACTTCCAAATCTAACTCTTGCAAATTGGGCAATTATTGGATGGTTAGGTATTGTAAATACAGCCTTTGCCTTTACTTTGTGGAATATTACCTTGAGTGTACTCTCAGCAATGGAATCGAGCATCATTAATAGTACAATGCTTATCCAAATTGCTATATTAGCTTGGATATTTCTGGGAGAACGAATGACGTGGAAGGAAGGGGTTGGAATGTTATTGGCTGTTTTAGGGGTATTGATTGTTCAATTACGGCAAATACGCAAATAGAGACAGTTGTCGAGTGATTACATGAAGGGGAGAATTAGAGTTTCGTCGCCAAATAAAGCATGTAGGCAATGCAGTTTTCGGTAGAAGCCAGCGCTTTTTAGTTCCCCTCAATTCGCAAGACAACCTCATCATCGCCGCCGATAATTACCTCTTTTACGACAATGATGGGGTCGCTGAACACCCTGACGGCATACACCCCTGCCGGCAATGCCACCCCTTCCCCGTCAACCAATCCCTCCGCTACAACCTCGCCATCTTCGTTCAACACCCGGTATGGCGTTCGCAAGGCATGTGACAACGAATCGGACAACTGCTCTGAGTTTGCCGCATCGAAATAGTCGCCGCCGCCCGCTTTTGCCCAACTGGCAAAAGTCGCTTTTAGCGCCTGGTTGTCAATGGCAAAGCCAACGATATTGACCCGCACATCCAACCCTTGTTGCCGCAAATCGGCGATAACCGCCTCCGGGTCGCCGTCGCAGGTTTCTTCCCCATCGGTGAGCAAAATGATTAGCTTGGCGCCGGGCGCGTCGGCTAAATCATCGGGGGTTAGGGCAAGGGAGTCGGCGATGGCGGTGTTGGCGTCTGTTTGGGGTTGAATGCCGGCAATTACGCCCGACATCTCTGCTCTATTCAACGGCTGCAACGCCATTTCCAAATCGGTGCGGCACGAAAAGTTTCCTTCCCGATTGCCAAAAACCCGCAGCGCCACCGGCACATCATCTGGCAACACATTCTCTACCAAATCGAGCAAAACCTCTCGGGCAACTTCGATGCGGCTGCTGTCGCCTAGCGGTTGTTGCATCGAACCAGAAGCGTCCAGCACAAACTCAACAGCGGTATCGCCCAACAATGAAGCGGAAGCGGCGACATCTTCGCCAGAACTGCTGCTCAGCAAGGTTAATGTGCCGGGTCCAGGCGGTTGAACCAAGGCAGTATGGGCAACAAAGGTGTACCCTGCCGGTCGTCTCAGCCAAGCGGTAGCCCGAGCAAAAGCAAGGTCCATCTCGCCACTGGTGCGTAAAAAGTCATAATGTCCATTGTTGACGCTCGCCCAACTTTGCATCAAATCTTGCTCATTTGCCGGCATTTCCCCCACCGACACATGGGAACTAATCGCCAGCGAGAAAACGCGCGGCTGTGCCGCCTCCAACGCTCGCCACAGATTTTCCGTCTCGTTGTAACTGCCTGTCTCTGCGTCGGTGATGAGGATAACCGCCTTCACCCCTTCTCGAAAAACCAGCTCTTCCGATGAACGCAATAATGCCGTTTCGGCGTTGCTGGAGCCGTCAGAGCGCTCGTAGTTGGTCAGGGCTTGTTGCAAGCGGGCGGGCTCTTCTCCCCAATCTTCTAGCAACAACTGATTGCCAAACGGCAAAAAGTTAACCAACTCTCTGCCGGGCGTCACGCCAGCGACAAAGTTGGACAAAGCGTTGTAAATGGTATCAAAATAAGCCCCCACGCTGCCGCTGGTATCCCAGGAGAAGATGACGGAGCGGGGCGGCTCTTCGATGCGGAAATAGACGGTGGAGTCGGATGGCACAGTAGCGGTGAAAATTTGCTGGCTGGCGTTGACTACCCGGCTGGTTGCCGGCAATCGTTGCCCCGCCTCATCTTCAAAAACGACCGACACATCTAACGTGGGGTTGCCGTTCAACTGCAACACGACGGCATTTTGTTCTGCCGGCACATCGATCCGATACCAATCCACATCTTCGCCAATTTGCGCCTGATCCGCTATCTGAACCCCGGGCGTTGCCTCATCCGCTTTCTCTCGGCTGTCATTGTCATCTTGGCGCAACTCCTGCGATGCCGGCAAGGGGGTCAGCCACTCATATGCCCCATCCCGATTATAATGCCCCCATTCGCCAATGAGCGAGCGGTACTCATCCGCCAAAGGTCGCTCGAATATGCGAATGGCGTCTGGCGATGAGGGGCGAAAACGGTCGCCGCCATTGTTGCCCGTCGCTTCCAAACGGACAAATCGCGCCCAAATGGGTTGTGCCAGCTCAAAGGTAGATGTGCCTGAACCCAACGCCCAATCCCCCACCGGCTGCCAAGGACCTACCGGGCTGTCTAGCGAAACGGAAACTGCCACATTTGTGAGCCGCTCTCCAGAGGCTACCCCCTCCACCCATTCCAGGCGACTGATCTGTCCGGCTCGATCATGATGGAAGCCTAAAACCCAGGCGGCAGAGGCGCCGTCGTCCAGTCGAATCGTTTGGGTTCGACTATCTGCCAACAGTATAGAAACGGCGTCGTTGGACGTATTGGGCTGGGGGTAGGCGTATGCCAAATAGCCGCCATTTTGCGGATCGGCGAGGTTGATTTCTGGCAACAGTTCTGTGCCCGGCTGGGCGATGACTTTCCATTCGCCAAAATCAATGCGTCCCCGATTGACGGCATAGCTGCTGATCAGCCGTAACATGGCAAAACGGGCGGGGGTTGGTTGGTCTAACGGGTAATATTGCTCGATGGGAGTTTGTCGTAAGACGCCGCTTAATGCCGGGAAGAATTCTCGCCCATCTGTGGAAAGCAACAGTTCAAACGCATTTAATTTATCGCTTTCATTCCCTTTTCCTTGCGGGTTCAGGGCGATGCCGGCAATCGGCAAGGAGACATCTCCCGCCAAATCGATAATTAATTCCAACGGCTCGTCCGCAAACGGGGCATTCAGCCCATCCTGCAAGGCGGTGTACCCATCGTGTAAAGCGAGTTGGCGTTCGGCAAGGTCAGCATCTTCTGTCACGATTTCTGCCCCAAACGCCAGCGCCGCCGCATTAAAACCGCCCAACATTTGCGCCGGCATGCGCCACACTCGTTCTTGCCCCAAAGCCGCCGTTTCCGCTTGGGCAGACAACATGGTCTGGGCGGTTGTTTGCGCCCCTTCTGCGTCCGCAATCTGAATGGTGATGGGGTAGTCGCCGGTAGGCAAATCGGCGGCGATGGCTATGGCGACGGGAATATCCAGCTTGCCGTTTGCCGGCAATGTGGCTACTGACTCGAATCCTTCTAACCAGATTTTATAATGGCTGCTGTGCCAGGTAAGTTGGACGTTAATCGCCGCATTGGATTGATTTTGGGCGGTCAACATGCCGGCAATGCGTTGTCCGTGTCGCCAAAATGCGGCGGCTTCGTCATTTTCTAACCGTATTCCCGCTTGGGCAGGCAGTTGCCCCGGCAATGGCGGCGGTTGAACCCCATCTTCCATTGTGACAACGATTTCATACCCGCCATCCCCCTGCACTCGAATTCGGTAATCAGTTTGGGGAACGAGCATTCCGGTAAGTTGGTTGGTTGTGTCATCATGCTCAAACTCATTGCTGATATTGCCCACATCCACCGCATAAAGGTCAACCCGAATCCCTTCTGTCGCTTCAATTTGGATCGGCGTGGCGCGACTGACTGCCGGCAAAGCGTACCAATCAATATCATTGTTTTGGATGACATTTCCACCCAAAATCCGGCTTGCCGGCAACTCTCCCGCCAACTCAATTTGGTCATTGGGTTCAATATCTGTCAGTTGGGTAAAGGGGTCGAGCCGTTCTAACAGCGCCGTATAAGCGGAATCCCCCACCTGGTCTGTATCCAGACGCAGGAGATAATCGCTTGGTTGGAGGCGGGTGACCAGCGTGTATGGCACGCCTGCCGGCACGCCCGCCACATTTTGCCCGATCACGTACCCATTTCTATCCATCAGCCGGATGCGGACATTGCCATCGTCCGGGCTGATGACGGTTAGTTTGACCACCTCTTCTGCCGGCAAGGTGAAGCGGTAAAAATCTATATCCGAATCCTCATTCAGCAAGCCGATGCGACGTTGGTCAAACAACAGGGGGTTGGCTTGCCCTTCCGCGCTGTTTGGTTCTCTCTCTACGCCGGGCGGCGGCGGACCGAGCGGAATCGCCATCACATTGTAATCTCCCCCTTCGCCCCGTACGCCAATGAAATGGGCGCCAGGCAATAAAAATAGGTTGTCCATTCGCAATCGGCGTTGTCTTTGACCCGTGATAGATTGGGTAAATTGTCCAGCCGTATTGATGTACGCTAGCTGGGTTAACCCCGCCCCAATCGCCTGAATCCGCCACAGTTGAGGCGTATCGGGTATGGTGAGTTGGAAGATATCCCATTCATTTCCGACAAATCGCCCAGCAGCGCGTTGTTTGTCGGACAAAGGAGTGGCAGATAGATAGGTGTCATTTGGCTCTGCCTCTGCGCCGGGCTCCGCTACGCCAACCGCCACTTTGCGCAACTGGTATGGTTCGGAGGGGTCCGCCTCGCCAGCGACTTGCAGCAGATAGTCGCCTGCCGGCAATATCAAATCAGGCAAAACCAGTTCGCCCAACCCATCTCGACATTGCGCTTGGTTGGCAGCAGAGAAAAACAGGCACACTCGCCGCCTTTGGGACGAGGCGGAGGTCAACTGTAACTCAAAGCGTTGGCTGCTCTCCGCCTCGCTGATGGCAAACTGGTAAAAATCCTCATCGTTGATGCCGGCTATGCGCCCGGTTATGGGGTGGTTGGTATCCCAAAAGATTTCCTGCTGGGTCTCATCATTTGGCTCAATTTCGTTGTTGGATGGGGGAACGCCTTGATTGGTCGCCGAAAATTGGTATGGGTTTGACAAGTCGGTAGCTCCCCGGATTTGTAACCGATATTCGCTGGCTGGCAACTGTAGATCATAAAATATGGCTCGCCCACTTTTGTCTGTTCTGGCTCTGGCTATCCATTGGTTGTCTGAATTGTAGAGGTCAATTTCTGGCGATTGTCCCAGCCCGGCTTGCAGTTCTATCTGCCACCAATCGTTGGCGTTGGCTGCCGGCATCGTCCACGCAAACCAATCTACTGACCCTTGTAAGTTGCCGGCAATGGCAAATTCTCCGGTCAATGGCATGGCGTTGTCTCGGTCGTCGTTAGGCTCGGTTTCGGTAGCTGCCGGCAACGATCCAGTTTCAGTCGCGCTGAGACGATACGCTCCTACGCCTCCCGCATTGGAAACCCCTAGCAAATAATCGCCCGGCAGCAGCAACAGGGTCGGGGTTTGGGTCGTGCCGCCGTTGGGGGTTTTGAAATCAAGCAACGATTGGGGACGACCATCTGAGAAAACAAACAGCTCTGCCCGCGTCAATACCCCAGGCGACCCTTCCAACGTAAATTGGCGCAACGTTTCCCCGCCAGTCACGCTAAATACGAACAAATCCTGATCATCTTGCTCTAAAATTCCCTCAGCGCACTCGGCAAATGGTTGGGCGTTGTCTGGCTCATTGTTCGGCTCCTCGTCTCCCACACAATTTTGGGCATGGCTGGCAAATGGGATCAAAAGCATCATTGCCAGCAGTAGAATCAACGATAAATGACGGGTTAGCATTTTCATTCTGGCTCTATCTTAGTGACAGATTGAAATGGGATTGAATATTCCGCCCAAGCCTAACCCTAGGTCTCCCAAAATCAGGCTGATGCCAAATGCCGTACTATCAAGCGCTCCTGCCGCTATGGCAATTTGCCCTATCCAATATCCGGTGACAAGACCAATCGCGCCTATGGCTACATTTTCGTAAAGGCAACATCCAGCGCTTCCTCCGGCGGCACGACATTGCTGGTATCCAATAAAGCCAAAAAGTGCCCCAAATTTTAGCGAAATGAGGTATTCGACATATTGTTGTCCATAACCGCCAGTGCCAATGCCCAAAGTTTCGCCTGTTTGAGGGTCAACCCGCCACCAACCGGTAAGCTGGCTGTCGTCGTGCGGGCGTTCGGGGATGATCACCACATAGCCGGCATCCAGATCGCGTTGTACGCTGGCTTTTGTTTCGGGACTGTGGGGCAGGGCGGCTAAGTCGGCGGCTTGGCTGGGGGGGATGACGCGCAGGGGAATGCCGGCATTTGCCGCCGCCCGTATCGCTTGCATCGCTCCCCGACTTTCCCCCTCTATTGCCGGCAACAAAACATTTTCCGCCATCGTCTCCCATACGCCCATCCGCACCGCTTCAACTGGGGCTGGGTGGGGTCCCCCGCTAGAGATGTCGAACAATCTTCGTTCATTGTGTATAACATCCACTTGCTCATATGCGGTATCCTCGTCAGCATTGGGAACGATGCCGCTTTCGTGGACGATCACACTAGGGGCAGAGCGGTAGCCGATGATGCCGGCATTTTCGGCAACCCCATGCTGATACACGTTGTCCAACATCACATCATAGCTAGGCGTTAACTCGCTTAGCTCTCGTTCCGGAAATTCAATCAGCGAGCCATCGGGGGCGATGTAAGCTAACAGTTCCAACTCTTTGTTTAGTCGTTCCAACGTTCTATCAGCAATGTACGCTTGGTTGTACTCTGCCGGCAACACCATGATGGTGTAACTGGTCAGCAACGATTTAGCGCTTTCTAGCAAAGGGGCATTGTTTGGGATTTCGGCGATGCCGGCATCCCGATTCTCCTCGCCGATTCGATCCATCACATACCGTCGCGTCGTTTGTTCCGAGCCGTCGGGGGCAATGAGGGTATATTCGATCCATTGGGCGGTTAGGGTGAAAAAGTTGTCTAACTCCGCTTCGCTTTGGCTTTCGCCGCCCAAATTATCTAAAGTAGCGGCGCCGATTTCTACCCCGCCCGCCACCGATTCGATTAGTTCAGTCATGCCCACTGTATCCAACGAGACCAATCCCGCCCCAAACGCCCGGCCATCTAAATCAAACACATTTGTGGTCAATTCGCCGTTAAGAACGGGCAGTATGACGTTGTTCTCCGTCAACATTTGCTCTAGGGTTTGATCGCTCTCAAAATTGGCATTGTTGGGCTGGTTTTGAAAGGTGATAGGTTGCCCAACTAGCTCTTTAGCCGTCCTCTCCCAGCCCCCCAAAATGGGATAAACGATTAACTCGTCGTCAAACTTTTGCTCCACATAGATTTCCAGCCGAAAGCGATGGTAAAGCTCCTCAGGCGGCGATTCGCGGTAAGTTTCTGCGGGCGATAAATCGGCAAAATCGGCAGGCGGGTTGGCAAAAACGGGGTGGGCGTTCCCCCAATCATCGAAAGAACTAAGCCGATATTGCACCCAAAAGTAATCTTTGGATTCTTCGGTGATTTGCGCCATAAAGTTGGCGGATTGTGTTTCTAAGGAGATGCCGGCATCTGCCAGAGCAGACAAAATCAAGGTTGTATCCCCCTCCGTCATCCCCCGTATCGCCTCCTGCTTGGTTGAGTTGTCCACACTTTCTACCCTTTCAACCCCGTTAATTTGGTTGATTTGCTCCACAATTTGGTTGATGGCGTTCTCATCCCCAATGGGCGGCTCCTCTGGGCGAGCGAGCGCCATCTGGCTAAGCAATAGCTCCGCTTGGGTATCCGTTATTTGAGCCCGGGCTAATCGCGTTTCGTAGCCGGCATCATCCAACAAGTTGCGGAGCAGTAATGCTTGGTCAGCGCTGTTGCCGGCGCCTCCGATCAGCGTCCCTTTAGCGCCACGTAACACCCCGGGGTATTGTTCAAAGGCGATATTTGTCGCTACAAAACGAATCAAGGTATCGGCGTCGAACTCGAGCGAGGCATTTAGCTCGTCGCGGTCGAATTGGTTATCGTCCAATTCGGCTCGCAATTGGTTGAGCAATGGACGCATTTGACTGCCGCGATTGACGAAATCATCAAATGAGGGAGATTGGGCGGATAGGGGATTGAATTGGGGCAATGCCGGCAATTGATTGGGGTCAACAGGGACGCTGACTGAGGCGGCATTTTCTAAGGGGATGGTTGTTGCCGAAGCGGTGGAGGCGGTTGGGGTTGGCTGGTTGTTAGAGGCGGTTGAGTCAGCGCCGGAGGTCGGGGCGGTTGAGGTTGTGGCGGAGGAAATGCCGGCAGTGGCGACAGCTTGTGAGGTGGGGGAAATCGGGGTAGATGTTGGGGCATTGTTGCTAATTAAGCCGCAACTGGCGGTGAGCATCGAAAATGCGATTAATAGTCGCAATCCATTTTGCCATTTTCTTATCGCCATCGTTGCCTTCCTTTGTAATGAACGCCATGGTGGGAGCGCGCATAAATGACTAAGGGGATATTATCTCGGTAGGATGGGAGCAAAAATCGAAGCGAAATAATAATCTGTTCGAGATTTTAGCAAATTTGATGGCGCCCTGTAAAGGCGGGTTGGCAAAAAGAAAAGCGACTTGTCGAATTTTATCCTAAAGCCTGACGCAAATCGGCGATTAAATCTTCCACATCTTCAATGCCGGCAGAATAGCGAATCAGACTTTCTGGAATGCCCAGAGCCGCTCGCTCTTCTGCCGAACATTCTACATGGCTGGTGGTGGCAGGCGGGCCTACAATCGTTTCCACCGACCCCAAATTCGCCGCTTTGTGCGCGTACCGTAATTTTGGCAAAAAGCGGCGAACGGCGTCAAAGCTGTTTTCCTTTAGCATAAAACTCATCATGCCGCCAAAGTCCCTCATCTGCATTTTGGCGATGGCATGCCCTTCGTGAGAAGGCAATCCGGGATAAAATACGCGCTCAATTTTTGAATGGGATTCCAAAAAACGGGCGATTTCCAGGGCGTTGTGATTTTGTTGCCGGATGCGAAGTTCAAGCGTTTTCATGCCGCGCAACAACAGATATGCCGCCATTGGGTGCAGCGTCGCCCCATTGATCTCCCGGTAATGGTAAACTTTGTCGATCAACCCCTTTTTGCCGCAAATCACCCCGCCCAGCGCATCGGCATGCCCGCCCAAATATTTTGTGGCGCTGTGCAAGACCAAATCCGCTCCTAACGTTAATGGATTTTGATTGATGGGGGTAGCAAATGTATTGTCTACGATAACCGTTGCCCCAACCGCTTTACCGGCAGCGGCTAATCGGGCAATATCTACCACTTTGGCGGTCGGGTTGGTGGGGCTTTCCAGATAAAGCAGTTGACACCCTTCGCCCACGGCTGCTTCAATTTGTTCATGGTTGGTGGTGTCACACAATGTCACTTTGATCTGAAAACGGGGCAAAAATTCGTTAAAAATCACATTTGTGCCCCCATACGTATCTTTAACCGATACCACCCGATCCCCGGGTTTAAGCAAGGCAAACAAGGCGCTGCTGATGATGCCCATGCCGGTTGAGGCGCTGGTCGCCGCTTCGCCGCCCTCTAGCAAACGGAGCTTTTCTTCGAATACGGCGACTGTAGGGTTGCTATTTCGCCCGTAGATGTGCCCCGCTTTTTGACCCAATGCCACCCCCAACCAATCGTCGATATCGTCGTACCCAAATGATACGCTGTGGACGACGGGGGTCTGGGTGGCGCTATCCATAAAGCGGCTCTCTTCGCCTCCCCAAACCGCTTGTGTTCCTGATTTGATATGGTGATTAGTCATGTGTTGTGGAAAACCTCGTTTCTAGTGGTTGATTGGTCAAAAATGCCGGGAATTTGGATGCGTTGCCAGAGGATGATAGACGATGATTTTTACAGCTAGCGGGTGGCGAGTTGTCATTGCAACAGACCGAAGCCAATCCCAAAATTATCAGAGCCACCAGCTCAGCTTTGTCATCCTCTCGTGCTCTTACAGTTCCCGACAGGAAGCCCAGTAACTGCTCTCCATCGCCAACTTCCAAAACCGATGTATGCCGGCATCTATCGAAAAAAAGCGGTCGCAAAGCGCTGTGCGCCATTGCTTCCGGGCTGTCTCCGCTTTCACCTAGAATCAGAGCGCAAAATTGCAGAAAGGTTGAGAACTCAGCATTTTCTTCACCAACCGCCCTTAATTGTTGTACAGTGGCGATTTGCCTACGTGGCTCTGTCAGATCGAATAAGGTGGACGCTACATTAAGTTCAATCGATTCTTGCCAAGCGTGATGTTGGCGATAAGCGTCTAACAACAGATCGATGATATCGTCTGAAAACTTCTCCAAGCCCCCGTTTGAAAGATAGAACAGATCGACAGGTTCGTGTTGCAACGCCAGCTTCGGAGTGAGGAACGCCCTAGCCAACTCGTCAGCCACACGAGCCATGTGCGGTTGTTCGTCCGCACGATCTTCAGGGTGTTTGAGATAAATGGGGGTTGTTTGATTCGGCATTTCTTCGTTTTCCGCTGTTCACTCGCGCAATTTCGACCAAGCGCTGCCTATTTTACGCCGGCGCCAACCGCGCTTCGCGTTAGTACAACGCCTAGATCTATGGTGCAGATTGTGCCAGGGGATTTTACAGCAACTGTATTGTGACAGCTATTTAGAATATAGGGATGGATGGCGAGCGGCAAAGTTGTATGCCGGATTGTTAATCCGACGGCGATGACACAAGAAAAAGATATACCATACCGAAGTTTAATCAACCTCTATTTGTGAGATTGCGTAGCGACTAGCAGGCAGTAGTTGTTGGCGTGGGAGTGACTGATATCGGTTGAAAACCACCCCAATATCAGCCACTTTCCGAAAATAGCCAGCACACATCATCTCCCTGATCTATGATCAGAGCATGGAACATCTACACCTTCTTTCTCAGTTGTGATATGCGGAGTAGCAGCCGAATCATAGTGTAAGCGTAAAATACGAAAATCAGGCCCATCAAAAGAGTAGCCGCTCTGTATATTCCGTTGCCTGCAATCGAGAACGTGAACAGAAAAACGGGGAGAATAGCGCTCAGGCTGAGTGTAAGGCGTTGGTATTTCTTCGCTTTTGATGAGTTGTCGGTGAATATCTCCAATTCTTGACCGTGAACGGCTTCTTGGCGAAAATATTGCCAACCACTCATCTTGCCCATGTAATCCCAGCCAGCATCTTCAAAGATTTGTTGATATTCTTCCACATTTTTCTGATCGATGAAATAGTCGAGACGGTAGACATAATCAGTGGGTTCGCCTTGCTCAAAGGTGTAGTTGTGTGGAATAGAAACTGACTTGAAATGCCAACCTTGCTGTGACATCTCACGTAGCCAACTTTCTTCCTTTTCATCTTCCCAAGCCCAAAACCAGCGAAATTTTTTCATAGTTGTCATTGGGTTTTCCTAAAGGCTATCAGCCTTTAATACAGCCCCATTTTTTATTAGAATTTCTAAACGTCGGATGTGCTCTTTGAGCACCTGTTTTCCTTTATCGGTCAAAATGTACACCTTACGACGACCTTCTTCGCCAACTTTAGAAATGAGTTTTTCGCTTTCAAGGGTAGAGAAAGCGCCATATAGGGTTCCAGGGCCGAGCGTAACGGTGTTTTCGCTCAAACCCTTGACTTTTTGCATGATGCCGTAGCCGTGCAGTGGTTCACACAGAGCAAGCAGTATATAAGCGGTGGATTCGGAAAGTGGTAAATATTTGTTGATTGTTTTATCCATAAGGTTTGTAACACTCCATGATATATCGTATGACGGTATATTATCATACGATATATCGGTTGTCAATATATTCTTTGAACAAGGGTGGGCGGAATTTTTGGGGACAGAGCAATTCGGCAGGGCGGGTCAACCGTTTGCGACTGTAACTTCAGTTGGCTCACCCCTATGGGATAATATTGCATTTTAACTTGGAGGACAGGATGTAGGTCGGATTGATAATCCGACAGGCGGAATACCATTCCGCCTTACGATTCCCCACCCCAAAATATCCTCTTAAACCTCCCGGAGGTTAAGGTCAATTTTCACAATTTACCGAACAGGCACATTGATCTCATCCCAAGCGATCCCGTAAATTGCGGTAAACAGCCCCATGTTCCCGTTTGCCTACCACAATGACAAGCAAAGTGAGAACATCATCGTCCACTTCATAGACAAGGCGATACCCTGCCGACCACAATTTGATTTTGTAGATTGCTTCAAAACCGCGTAACTTATCAGCCAAAACATGCGGATTTTCCAACCGTTCTGCCAGCTTCTTCTTCAGTTGACGTTGAATTGTGCGATCTAACTTGTTCCACTCCTTGCGAGCTGTCGGAATAAATTTGAGTTTATAGCTCATCGAGCGTGACCTCAACCGCCAACGCTTTTTCTGCTTGTCGCTCCCATACCAATTGAGCCAATTCTAAATTTTCCAGACGTTCTAGCAACATCTCGTACAAATCGGCTGAAAGCAGGTAGGCGGTCGGCCGATTGTGGTTCAAAATGGCAATCGGTTCACCATTCGCCCCTTTCAGCAAGGCTGTGGGGTTTTTCTTCAACTCTGAAATACTCGCCGTATATGCAGACAATATTTGCTCCATAATCACATCTCCAAAACATTACTTTAGACCTTACTTTAGACCTCATTTTAGACCATTTTTTAGATTGTTTCAAGTGGTTTCTAAAGAAGCAATGGGAGATGCCGGCATGGGTGATTGGTGATGGCTTCGGCAAGTATAGATGGCGGCTATGCCAAATTTTGTAGCTGACATTGCCGGCAAAATCCCAAAACAAGGCTAAAGTTGGTAACGGAGCAGGCGCAGAGCATTTAACGCCACAAATATAGTACTCCCCTCGTGAAACACCACAGCCCCATTTAGCTCAATCCAGCCAAAGACCGACGTGACAACCAACAGGGCGATGATGCCGACCGCAATGCCGAAATTTTGCACAATGTTGCGTCTGCTAGCCCGACTTAGCCCTACTGCAAAGGGCAATTTGCTCAAATCATCTCCCATCAACGCCACATCTGCCGTTTCTAACGCCACAGCCGTGCCGGCGCCCCCCATGGCAATGCCCACCGAAGCGGCGGCAAGCGCCGGCGCATCGTTAATCCCATCCCCAATCATGGCGGCGCGACCATATTGTCGCTGTAGCTCTTGAATGGCGGTTAACTTTTGTTCGGGCAATAGCTCTGCTCGAATGTTGGTAATGCCCAGTTCGTCGCCAACTCGCTGGGCGACTTTGTGGTTGTCGCCGGTGAGCATAATCAGATGTTCTACTCCCAATTGCCGCAAATCCGCCAACATCTTTTTGGCTTGTGGGCGTGGCGTATCGGCGAGGGCAATGATGCCGGCAAACTCCCCATCTACGCTTACCGCCATCACCGTCTTGCCGGCATCCTCCAACTGTACCATTTCATCCTTTACCAATGGGTTTTTCTCGTGGTTCGCTTGTTCGGCGAAGAGCCGCCAATTGCCGATCAGAATTCGTTTGCCGGCAACCACGCCCGACACGCCTCGTCCCGGCAAGTTGACAAGCGATTCCACAGATTGCAGCGCCAAACCCTCATCTAGCGCCTGTTTGGTCACCGTTTCCGCCAATGGATGGCTTGAGCCTTGTTCCACGGAGGCGGCTAGAGTTAACAAGCTGTGGAGGTTGTAATTGTGGCATGGAAGCACATCTGTTACCTGAAACTGGCCACTGGTCAGCGTGCCCGTTTTGTCAAAGGCGATGGCGTTGACCATGCCCAAATTTTCTAGATGCACCCCCCCTTTGATCAACGCTCCGTTACGCGCTCCTTGCCCAATGCCAGCCAGTACCGATGCCGGCGTGCCAATTGCCAACGCACAGGGCGAGGCAGCGACCAACAACAACATCCCCCGGTAAAAGCTGGCTGACCAATCCATCCAGCCCAGCGCAGGCGGGGCGACGATAACCAACAAGACCAGCAGCAAAATGCCGGGCACAAATTTGGTGGAAAAACGTTGCGCCAACTGCTGGGTGGGGCTTTGCTCTGATTGGGCTGATGCAATCAAGGTCATCATTCGGGCTATGGTATTGTCTTTGGCAAGATGGGTAACGTGGGCGCGTAAGGCTTGGTCATGGTTGATTGTGCCGGCAAATACCGAGTCGCCAACAGTTTTGAAGACGGGGGCGCTCTCGCCGGTGATGGGACTTTGGTCAATCGAGCTTTCCCCGTCGATTATTTCCCCATCAATCGGTACCCGGTCGCCGGGACGAATGACCACCACATCGCCAATTTGCAATTGCTCCACGTCAGTTTCAATCAGTACGCCATCTGCCAACCGATGGGCGGTTGCCGGCATGAACTCCCCCAGCGCATTTACCGCATCCCTTGCTTTGTCTAGGGCAAACTGTTCGCCAGCGTGCCCCAAACCAAACAAAAAGAGCAAAAATGCCCCTTCTGCCCATTCCCCCAAAATCACTGCCCCCAATGCCGCGACCAACATCAACAGGTCGGTGTCAAACTCTCCCCTAAACAAGCCGGGCACGGCGGTGGTAGCCAGAGTGTAGCCGCCAGCAATGAGGGAGCACAGGTAGAGAAGGGTGGCGATATTTGCCGGCAAGTCGAACAAGTGTGTGCCGGCAAAGCCCAGCAAAAAGAAGATGCCGGAAACGGCAACTAAAATGAGCTTCTGGTTGGCTCGGATTTTGCCGGCAAGGGTGGTCGTAGCTTCTTGTTTGGGGCGAATGATAGGGGTGTCACAACAATCCATTGATTTTATCCATGCTGAATATGCTCGAGCCCGCGCTGAAACAGGTCTATCACATGGTCGTCGTCCAACGAATAATAGACGTATCGCCCCGATTTGCGGGCTTTGACCAATTTCATTTGCCGCAAACCGCGCAGTTGGTGCGAGACGGCAGATTCGCTCATGCTGACTGCTTCTGCCAGCTCGCCTACATTCTTTTCGCCGTCGGTCAGGCAGGCGATGAGGCGGACGCGGGTGGGGTCGCTGAGGGCGGAAAACAGGTCAGCTAATTGTTGGACGGTTGATTCGGGCAGGGTGGTTTGTGCCGGCATGATTATTGAATATCTGAGCAATTGTTCATATAATAGCTGGCATTGTAAGCTCTTTTTCGGCGTTGTCAAGCCTACAATCTCTTAACCTCCCAGAGGTTTGATTATGGCTCGCCAGCCGTAATGTCGAAATCAAATTCCCCCTGTTGGGCATCAGGGTCAGATGGCAGCCCGCAGTCGTTTACGCCGCGCACCAGATAAAAGTAGTTGCTGCCGGCATTTCCCGCTTGGCTGTTTACGTCAATGTAACTCGTTCCGGTAACTGTATCCAGCAATTGAGAATCTGGGTCGCCCGCCGCAAAGTAGGGATGTAGACTGCGCCAAATTTCGTAGCTGACGTTGCCGGCATTCCCGTCCCAGCTCAAATGAATATCATGGCTCATTTCAGAAATAGTGACAGTCGGGTTCACCGGCGGTGCCGCTCCAGAATAGAAGCCGCCCCCGTATATCGAAGCCCCGTATTGGCAATTTGCCGGCGGCGATAACAAAAGCGGCAGCCACACTTTGGGCTGAATTTGCCACGCCAGGGCAGATAATGACGCCCCCAAATCTTGTAAAAATCGTCGTCGGGTAATTCCCATAGATTTAGCCATTGATTTGAATGAAATTTGTCGCCTTTCCAATGCCGCTGCCGCTGGAAATAGCAGTGGCGTTATCCTTGGCTGTGCCGATAATTTGGCAATGGTCGGAACTGCTCCCTAGAAAGTAGCCATATTGTTGCCAATTCCCCCGCCCCCCTTCATCTTTATCGTAGGCGCTGCACCCGATCAGTTGAATATGGTTGCCCCAGGGAATGTGAAAGCCATCATACATGGGGGAAGGGTGACCGTTGGGCGGCAACCAGCCGTTGGAATCGGCATGGCAGGATGTGAGCGAATTGGGACCTGCCGTGATGTAAAAGCCATGTTGTTCGTTATCTTGAGCTTCGCAGGCGGCATATTGTCCACGCACAGTTCGGATTTGCCATCCCGAAAGATCGGAGTACCAACTTTTGCAGTTGGTAAAGTGCAGATTGCCCCCTTTTGCATAAAAGCCGCTGCCTGAACTGCTGCCGCTTTCGCATTGGGAAAAGAATGAATCGGGGCAATCGACGTAAAAGCCATGCGCTTCTGTGACGCCCTCCTCGCCCACGTTGTAAACTCGCAGACGTGAAATATTGTTCCCTCGCATGCGTTCGCCAGCGATATGAAAGCCATGTTGCCGGGTGTGGTAAATGTAGATGTCGGAAAAGTAATGGGCGGCGTCTGGTCCTTCGTCAAAGTTGGCGTCAGTGGTGATGTTGTAATAGATACCTTTGACATCGCCGCCACTCCACCGATTGCCGTTGATCGCCAATGAAGCGATTGCGGTTTTGTCTATGCCGGCATCAACAGGCTCTATTACCGCGCCGGACGATGTGCCGTCAAAAGCCGTCCAACTGCCTATCGCCTTCAAAATCGTGGCGCGCCCCGCCCCAACCAACATAACCCGTCTGTTTAGCCGGATAGCGCCGCCACAATTGAACGTGCCGGGGCTAAGTTGAATTTGCCCGCCCACAGTTCCTAGATAGGCAATTGCCTGATTGATTTCCGCTTGGTCGTCTGTTCCGTTACAAACATAATGGGCAGCGGCTTGAATGCCGGCAGGAGCGTCGCTGGCTGCTACCAATAACGAAGCCAGCCGCCCCCCTTTATGGGTGCCATCTGGGTTGTGTTCGACTAGCAAATAATCGTTAAGCAGGGTTCCCCATGCTCCGTCATCCCCGCCTGGAACTGGCAATCGAGCCATTGGATTGTCTCCTCGCTGAGTATGGTTTATCTTATTTTTAGCGCAAAATTGTGGAAAATGGTAACCGGGGGATTAGTTTGAGGCAACTCGAGCGCCGGCATACATAGGCATACAAAGAAATCGAGTTTCTTGGGAAAACGCGGCTTCACTCCTAGGGGCGCCGGCATTGTGAGCAGTTTTTAAATCAGCGTCTCACACATATTCAGTCCTATGCAAATCCGATTCTTTTTTATGTTGATCCGATTTTTGCCCCCCAACCTAACGATGTAATTGCCGCCAATATGGTGATGATGGCTATTGCGTAGGCGGAATCGTAATTGCCGGCACGGTCAAATATCGCCCCGCCTAACCACGGGTACAATGCCGCTCCCGCCCCAAATGCGGCGCCAATTGTGCCATTGATCGCCCCTAACGTCTGCCCGGCAAACAAGTCGCCTGCCACAGACATGATCAGCGAAGAGCGAGAGCCTTCTCCCAGCCCCAACAAAACGGCGTACAACCAAATGAAATTTTGGTTGGCGATTGCCAGGCGCGATAAAAGCATGATAGCTCCGATAAGCGACAAACCGCCTAGCGCATAGGTCATTGGTCGTCCGATGCGGTCAGACAAGATGCCGGCAAGAGCAAAAGTAACCGCCGAAGTCGCCCCAGCCATCCCCACTGCCCGCGCCCCAAGCGTTGTGGGAATGCCGGCATCCGCCATAATTGCCAATTGATGCACTGTCAACATCCGAATAGGACCCATGGTGCAAAACCCCGCCAAAAATATCAACCAAAAAGCGGGCGATCGAACCACCTTCTCCATCGTCCATTCTGACGACCCATACCCTCTTTTCGCTTGGATACGGACATCATCTTTGCCGCCATCAATTTGCAGACCCAATTGAGCTGGATTTTGGCGTAGAAAGAGCAAAATAAGGGGAATCATTATCGCCAGCAATGCCGCCAAAATTAAATAAGAGTTTTGCCAACCAAAACGTTTGATGGTGTATTCCATAGCTGGCGTAATGACAAACGAACCCACGCCAGTGCCGGCAAAAGCGATGCCAATTGCTGTGCCTAGCCTATGCCGAAACCAACGAGCAATCAGGCTGGCTTGCATGCTCAAACCCAAAATGGCGATGCCTAAACCCGCCACCACCCCGTAGGTAAAAACCAATTGGCTCAAGGTAGAAATACGACTGCTTAAAGCCAAACCTAACGCCAAAATGACAGCCCCCATGCCAAAAGTGGCGCGTGCCCCAAAACGGTCTAACGCCCAACCCGACAAAGTTGAGCTAAGCATAAACACCCCCATCGTCGTCGAAAAAATCAGCGATGTGTCGCCCCGTGACCAACCAAACTCCTCAATCAATGCCACAAAAAAGATAGAAAACGACAACCGAATGCCAAAAACAACCACCAACAGCAAAGCGCACACCGCCACAATCACCCAGCCATAATAAAATGGGAAGCGGCGTGTCAATGACATATTAGAAAATCGATTACAGAAGCGGACAAAGTAGCTTTGCGGTCTGCTGGCAATCGCCCATCAGCGCCATAAAACTAAAACTCAGCTCATTCCGGCGTTCCCTGCTCCTCATTAAACCAGCTAATTAATAGACGGAATATATCTGACTCGGTGAGAATGCCGACCAGTCGGTTTGCTTCATCTACCACCGGCAACGCCCCAATTTTGTTGTTGTGCAAACGGATAGCGGCAGTTTTTACCGTGTCGTCTGATTGTACCGTTATCGGATTCTTGCTCATTATGTCGCCAATTTTGATTGAAGCCAACAGGTAATTCAGCTCCCAAACATTGAGCGTGGTAGCGTCTGACGCTTCGGCATGACGAATGTCACTGCGAGTGACAATGCCAACTAGCTTACCCCGCTTATTCACCACTGGCAATCGTCGAATGCCATGCGAACGCATCAATTTGTGCGCCTTCATCATCGTCATCGTTTTTTCCGCCGAAATAACTTCTGTTTGCATCCAATCTTTAACCTGTAAATTTTTCATTTTATCCTTTTCTGACTCTTTGGGATTTCATGAGGCTTTGGTAATGTAGCGGCAGCTTTGGCGGTTGCCCTTGACTAGGCTGGTCTTGTGCCAGCCCCCCTTGCCGCCTGCCTCACCTTGCGCCCAAAAATGCCCGCCGCACTTCGGCATTGTTCAGCAACTCTTTTCCTGTGCCTTCGTAACTGTTGCGGCCTAGTTCTAACACATATCCGCGATGGCTGATCTCTAGCCCTTGCCGGGCATTTTGTTCAATCATCAACACGGTTAGCCCAATCTCTTCGTTCAATCTGCGAATATTTTTGAAGATAGCCTTGGTAATTAGGGGGGCTAAACCGGCGGAGGGTTCATCCATTAGCACCAATTGGGGTCGCCACATCAAAGCCCGTCCAATTTCCAACATCCGTTGTTCACCGCCGCTCATGGAGCCAATCCGTTGTTTGGAACGTTCGGCAAGGCGGGGAAAGAGTTCAAATACATAGTCGATCCCATCTTTGACCCGTTGTTTGTTGCGCTCCAGGTACATGCCCATCTCCAAATTTTCGTAAACGGTCATTTGGGGAAAGACGCTTCGCAGTTGGGGCACCATGGTAATGCCGGCTTTCAACGCATCTTGGGGGCGGATGTTGGTAATCGCTCTATCGTCAAACAGCACCCGCCCCTGCCGCACATTGACAAAGCCGTACAAAGCCTTAAACACAGTGGATTTGCCGGCGCCATTAGGTCCAATTACGCAAACGATTTCACCCGGTTTAACAAATAAGTTCACTCCTTTGAGAATGTCAATGTCGGGTTGGTACCCGGCATAGATATCTTGTACTTCTAACAAAGGTCTTCCGTTTGGATTGGTCATATTCATTCCCCTTCTGCCCCGAAATAAGCTTCGATTACCGCTTGATTTTCCATAATTTCATTGGGCGTTCCTTCGGCTAGTTTTTCGCCATAATTCAGCACAAAAACGCGGCTACACAAATCGCTGATAAATTGGATGTTGTGTTCGATTAGCAGGAAAGTTTTGCCCTGTTTTTCATTCAGCTCTCGAATCCGAATCTTAATTTCTTCGATCAGGGTAGGGTTTACGCCAGATGTGGCTTCGTCGAGTAGAATTAGGTCGGGGTCTGGCATCAACGCCATCCCAATTTCTAGCAGGCGTTTTTGCCCGCCGGAGAGCCGTCTCGCTTTTTCGTAGGTGAGCCGTTTGAGCAGTAAAAAGTCAAGCAGTTCGTGGGCACGGGCTTCGCTAGATGGGGGATTTGGGCGGAATAATGCCGGCATACTCATCCCCCCCCATTGCCGACTAAGCAACATATTCTCCAGTACTGTCAAATCATTGTACACTCGAATAACCTGAAATGTGCGGGCTAACCCCATGTGAGCCACTTGGTATGGTTTTTTCTTGGTGATTTTTTGACCCTTGAAAAATATTTGCCCATCTGAAATATTTTGAACTCGGCTCAAACAATCAAACAGCGTCGTTTTACCGCTTCCGTTCGGACCTATCAACCCCATCACTTCGCCTCGATGCACGGCAAAATCCACATCAGACAATGCCGCCAAGCCGCCAAAAAATTTACTGACGCCTCTTCCTTCTAACAATGGTTCTTTTCCGTTAGTTGACATAGTTCCTCAACTTATGGGAGCAGCGGGTGAGCAAGTTCACCGTTTACCTCTCGTCATTCATCACGCCGCTTCATATGCATCTTTTGGCGCATCGCCAAAGTAACGTGACCATAATCGCCCAATGCTGGTGGCTGATCTATCGCCAAACAAAGTGCCCATAATCCCTTCGGGCACAAACAAAACAATCAATATCAGGAGCAATCCTTGAGCTGTTAGGTGGTATTGTTCCAGATTTGCCCATAGAACATCTCGCAACCAATAAATGGCAGAAGCGCCAATGACGGGACCCGCCACAGTGCCAAGCCCGCCTAACATGGACATCATCACTACTTCAACCGTCCTCTGCTCAAAGAAGACGATATCGGGGTCAATAAAGGTGTTTTGGTATGCCCACAATCCACCTACCAACCCGCTAGAAAAGGCGGCAATGGTGAAGATGATGATTTTATGTAAGGTGGTGTTGATGCCCCGCATCTCTGCCCCAATTTCATCTTCGCGGATTGCCACCAATGATGCCCCGAACTCTGTCCGTCGCAACCACCATATAAAGAGGATGACTAGGGCGGTCATAATGAGGGTGACGTAGTAGAACAGGGGGCGGTTGAGGTATGGGGGCAGGGTTAGCCCGGTTCCGCCGCCGGTGAGCGGCTTGGCAACGCGTACCATTTCGCGCATGGCAACGAAGGTGCCCAGCATAGAGATGGAAAAGTAGGGTCCTCTGAGGCGAAGGGTGGCTGAGCCGATGAGAATGGCGAAGATGGCGGCAACCAGTCCGCCAACCAATAATGCCGGCACAAATGCCCAACCAGCTTTTGCCATCATCACCCCCACGCCATACGCTCCCAACCCAAAAAAGACGGCATGACCAAAATCAATGTAACCGGTAAAACCGCCCGTCAAATTCCAATTGCTGGCAAACCAAATTAAGCCCAGCATTTGCGTAAAGGAAAATAATCGGGAATTGTTAAAAAAGTCAGCCAACCCACTTTCTGGGGCAATCCAGCGCGCTAACGGTAATAGCGCCAGCAACAAAAAGCTGACGATAAATAAAATCGCCCCAATTTGCCCTTGTCGAAACTTTTTCATAATTGTCGCTCCTATCGAGAGGTATCGGTTGTTGCTTTTAAGCCGCCAAACAACCCTTGCGGACGGGTGACTAAGACGATAACCAATATGACAAATGACGAAATGATGCCAAGATTTGTGCCGATATTTGGCACATAAGTGGCGATGAATACTTCAATCAATCCCAAAACCAAGCCGCCTAACAATGCCCCCGGAATGCTGCCTAAACCAGACATAGCGGTAATGGCAAATGCCTTCAATGTGAGTGGGGGACCCATAAATGGAAAGATAGGTTGGGTGGGGCTGGCTAACATGCCGGCAGCGCCAGTAATGGCGATGCAAATAGCAAAAGTTAGGGCATAGACCGATTGAATCTCGATGCCGACAATACGCGCCGCTTCCCGATTTTGTGCCGCCGCCCGAATGCTTTTGCCTAGCCGAGTATATTGCAAAAAGAGATGGAGTAATGCCATAATGACCAATGCCGACAGCAAAACAAAGGTGCGCGTTTTGGGCGCTGTCACCGTTTCGCCTATCCGCCAAAAGCCTCGGGTAACGCTATCGACCGTGCGGGGGGTGGCAGTGTATTGCAGTTTAACGCTGTTGGCAATGATAATAGACAAGCCAAATGTGACGAGGAGGGAGATGAGATGGGGGCGTTCGATAATGCGGTTTATCAAGATTTTTTGCAAGAGATACCCGACTATAAACATAATCGGAATGACGACGAGGAGGGCGGCGAACGGTTCCCAACCATACTCTTTGTTCAAAACCCAAGTGATGTAAGCGCCCAACATTACAAATTCGCCATGCGCCAAATTGATGACCCCCATCACCCCCCAGATGATGGAGAACCCCAGCACCATAGCGGCATAAAACCCGCCAATTGTAACGCCATTGATAATCGCTTGTATGAATTGATCCATAGTTTGCTCCAGTTAGGTGTGCAAGCAGCAAGTTGGCAGAAACAACAGATGCCAACTTGCTGTTTGCCCTGTTACAAAGTCGGTTTTAACGTTCTTCCCATGGCGCCATAGGGTACATTAGGTCGGCAACTGCGGCGCTAGTTGGGGCAACCACATGAATTTCGCCATCTTGAATTTGAATAGCGCCCATTGGTTTGCCGGCATTCTTGCCCGTTTCGTCAAAATTAATTGGACCATAAAACGTTTCTACGTCTAAAGCGTACAAAGCATCGCGAACCGCCGCCGTTTCCAACGATCCTGCGTTTTCGATTGCCAAATGGAGCGCTAGTGTAGTTGCTGTTGACTCTGCCGCTTGATAGGTGGGGGGTTCGCCCCACATCTCTTCATACCGTTGGGCATACTCTTCGGCAGCGCCAAAATATTCGTCACTGTAGCTCATGGTGCGTTCCCATTGGGTTGGTCCGAGAATGTAATTGGCAGAACTGCCCACTTCGCTGACAAATTCGGGGTTGGATGGACCGACGGTGATGATCATAGCGTCTGGATTAAATCCTAACTCTTCTGATGCGCGTACAAACAGCAATGCGTCGTTGAAATGCCCGCCACCGACAAACACATCTGGGTCAAGGTCGCGGAATTTGGTGATGATGGCGGTTACATCTGCCACATCTTTGGGGTATGTTTCCACCGCCAACACTTCTAAGCCATACTCATCTGCCCAATTTTGGGCTCCCAACCCAACTGAGGTGGGGAAGGCAGTGTCTTCGTAGGCGATAGCGACTGTTTTTGCGCCATTGTCTGCAGCCGCCTTTAAGGCAGATTGGGTATAGTTGCCGGCAGGGGTTAGTACAGCAAACAGATTCTTAAACCCACGCTCAAACAACGATTCTGAAGCCCCGTTTCCTTCGATCATAATCATGTCATACTTTTCGCTGATGGCGCTGGCAGACATGGTTAAACCGGAGGAGTAGGGACCTAACAAGAAATCAACTTCATCATCGGTGATCAACCGCTCTACCAATGTAGCGGCAGTGTCAGGGTCTCCCTCGTCGTCGTAATACACAATGTCAACCATGTAGCATTCATCGCCAACTTTGATGCCGCCATATTCGTTGTTGACCCAATCGAGCCAAGTGTTATACCCTTGTCGGGTGTCTTTCCCTTCGCGGGCATATTTTCCCGTTTCGCTGACGGCGGCGCCTAGTGTGATTGTGCCGGCGCATTCGCCATCTGCCATCTCGCTTCCACTGCCGGCATCCCCATCGCCTGAGGTATCCGTTTCAGCAGTCGGGGATGAAGAGTCTCCGCCGCTATCTGAACTATCTCCTCCGTCTGTGTCAGTTTCAGGAGTACATCCTATCAGAGCCAATAAAAGTATCAATATAAATGCAAAAACTTTCCATAAACGTTTGTGGGACATTATTTTCTTCTCCTTGAATTTAGGGGCACGCAACCGTGCCGCACAAGATTACGCCTAGTTAATAGAGTAACTGCTCAATCGTTTTAGGGTATAAAAATTTGTCTGGCAAATATAAAAAAATTATAAAAAAGAAGAGAATGGTAGCGAAGAATGCCGGCATTCAACCAAATCTATAGCCAATCCCGTATTCCGTGTGCAAATATTCCGGTTGGGTCGGATCTCGCTCAATCTTGCGACGAATCCGCCCGATATAGACTCGCAAATATTCCGCTTCATTCCCGTACTCCGGACCCCAAACATTTTGTAAGATGAGATGGTGTGGAATGGTTTTGCCGGCATTTTGCATAAAATAGTAGAGCAACTTAAATTCAGTTTGGGTAAGCGACAACGTCGAACCCCGCACCGTCACAGCAATCGCATCCGCATCCAACTCCAGCTCCCGGTAGGTGAGCGCTTCCCTATTCGCTTCCGTTCGCATCCATTGCTCCCGTCGCAACGCTGCTCGGGCACGCGCCAACAACTCTTCCACCCCAAATGGCTTGGTCAACACATCATCTGCGCCGGCATCCAACGCCGTCACCCGGTCAGCTTCTTCGCCCAAGGCGGTTAAAACTACAATTGGCACAAAAGAGTTTTGCCGAATACGGCGACATGCTTCCAACCCGTCCATGTTGGGCATCATGATGTCCAGAATAATCAGATCTAATAGCTCTGTGTTAAAAATCGCCAAAGCTTCTAACCCGTTGGAAGCGGTCAACACATCAAAACCACGAGCTGTTAAATTGCGACTGATAAACTCGCGGATCGGTTTTTCATCATCTACTACTAAAATTTTTGAACTCATCGAGTAACTTTACAGATAGGCGGCCGAGAAGCCACAGATTTTGGGGTAGGCAGGATGATTTTCCAGAAAATGGGAACGCTCTTTTGTTTCTCTGTAAACTCTATGTCCCTTTTGTAGTTGCCTCATCGTTAAAAATTTATCTTTCACGCCGACTTTCGTTACTTAATCGGCAACAAAAAGCCAAAGGTTGTGCCGGCAGATTCACAATTCAGCCAGATTTTGCCATGGTGGGCTTCAACAAACCCTTTGCAAATCGCCAACCCCAATCCAGCCCCGCCCACTTTCCTCGTCAAGCCGTTGTCCTCTCTATAAAATCGGTCAAAAATACGTTCAGAATTGTCAGGCGATATCCCCTTGCCATAATCGCGCACCCGCAAACCAACATACCCATTTTTCCGGAAAGCGGTAATTTTGATAGGACTACCTGATGGCGAATATTTAACGGCGTTTTCGATTAAATTACGAATGACGGCGCTAATGCGCGAGGCATCCAGTTGGGTGATCGGCAAGTCTGCTGCAGCTTCAATGATTAACCGTTTTTGCAAAAGTTGCGGAAAGCTGTTTAACGTTTGTGTCAACAAGGCAGTTAGCAGATGCGGTTCGCATTGCAGTTCCAACGTGCCCGCTTCAATACGAGACATATCCAGCAGATTTTTGACGAGGGCGGTCAGGCGGTCTGTCTCGTGGCTAATCGTTTGCAGAAACTCATGCTGCTCCGCCACTGTCCACTCCACATCAGACGCCAACAAGGTGCTAGCATACCCTTTAATGGTTGCTAGCGGGGTGCGCAACTCATGTGATACGGTGGAGATTAAGGCGGATTTCATCCTATCCAACCGTTTGTCTAGGGTAATGTCTTGCCACAATTGCCCGCGTCCTAACAACCGCCCTTTGGCATCTGTAACGTCAAAGAGATGAATGCGTAAATCTTTGCCGGCATATTCAATGTCAAATGCCCGTTCCCCCACACCGGGCTCATGTTTAAAAAATGGATGCGTTATGCGGGTCGAATCAGCCCCTTTTATCTCTGTGCCATGCAACCCAATCAAATTTGCCGCCTGTTGATTGCAATACAAAACCTTCCCCATCAAACTTTCTAAAATTAAGCCATCCCGCATACTTTCTACAATCGCTTCCAACCTTTGCGTTTGTTCTTGCAATTTTTCGTCAGTTAGCGCGTACAAGCCGGCATTCTCAAAAGCGACAGTGGCATGATTGGCAAAACTGGTCGCCAACGCCAGTTCAGTATAGCTATATCGGTATGGCTGGGTTTTATACAACAACAGTACCGCCTGTGCGGCATGTTCTGGAGCCAATGGAATCGCCAAAATGGAGCGAAACCCCTCCTCTCGTGACCGTTCCCTAATCGCCATAAACGACAAGTCCGTCTCCGTGTCCGAAACTTGTACCGGAACTTGGCTTTTTAAGGCGCGAATCGAGGGCAAATTGGGGTGCGTCAGCCGGGCATTGTATCGGTCTGCATAATCATCTCCCAACCCTCTGCTGGCAACCATATTGAACACCTGTCGTCGTTCGTCATAAGAGAGAACGGCACACTGTTCAACATGAAACAACGTTTGCAATTGGGCTAAAATGTTGTCGATTACCTGATTGAGCTCCAACGATCCGGCGATAATTCGGCTGGTTTCCAGCAAGGTGTTTAGTTGGGTAAACCGGGCGGATATTTCTTGTTCCATTGCCATTAGCGACTGGGCTAATGAGCCGACTTGGGCGGGTTGCAATGCCAATCGAGCTAATTCATCCGACTCTGATTTGCGCAAATGTCCCCGCCACCGAATCGCTTCGCTGAAATCTACCAATCGTTCAATGGGTTGGATAAAAAATCGTAAAGCAACCAGCCAAAAGAGCAAGCCCACCCCTAAAGCGACAATTGCGACGGTAATCAGAATGAGGGGGATATTTTGTATGGCGAGCGAGTTTGTGGTCAATGCTTCAATGTGCTTGTCTAAGGCGGCGGAAACCGCCACAACACCCACCATCACCAAACTGGCGACAATCAAATAGCCGTTGATAAAGCGGCTCCTCAGATCAGGCGGGCGAGGCGATTCGATAAGGGGGGTTGTTTGCGGTTCTTGAGGGTCTGCTCGAAAATTCATCGTGCGCCTGTCGCCACTTATCTTGCATTTGGGCTAAAAAGATTTGACTGGTTGATAAATTGGCGGGTTTGCCATCACAAAAGATAGGTAGATGCTATGCTAACTGATTTTTAATGTCAAATTTGGCTATCCGCCTTATGCTCTGCTGTGTCGTTTCCAGCGGGGCAAAAAGCCATGAACCAGTTCCATGCGGAGGGTTGCCATCGGCGCTGCCGCTAGCCCGTTAGATTTTTATGCCGGCACATTGTCGCTTAAAACCCCATACAAAGCCGCTATCTATGCGTGGAATTAACCGCCATTTTAGAGCTAAATTTTGGCTGTTCTTCTCCAGGCAATTTCCGCCAACATAACCGCTTCGTTCTTGTGAAAATCGGGGATGTAGCGATGAGTGAAGTTAGCGGGGTTGTTTTGAACCTCTTTAGCCAGGATGTCAAGAGTCTCTTTTCCGCATTGAGCGTAAGCAGTTGCTTCATCAGGGTTAAGGGCGAATTCCCGCGAAAATAACCCGATCGATCCACACATAACGGAAAAGAAAAATTGCTCCTTATCTTGATATAACATCCAGACCCAATTTCTTTCGTCAATTACTTTCATGCGTTGTTAAAAACCCTAGTTAAGCGCCGACAATCGCAATCATATTGCCGGCTGGCTACTCTGCGGAAGATTTTTTCCTCTCCTGATTTACCTCCTCAATTTTAGCTACCAAGCGTTCGCTATTGATGGCCATCCAAAAGAAGCGGTCGGCGCCCGCTTCTAATGCCAACTCCCGCTCGAAGTTTCCGCCTAATGAAGCCACTACGATGATACCGCAATTGGCTTGCGTCATTTTTGTGATCTGATCGATGATGGGCATCTCGTCTAATGCCGGTAAAAATAAAATGATGTCAGCCCCGCTCTCCTCCGCTAATTTCAACACGCCCTCTACCGTTTCTGGCGCGCCCAAAATGTCTAACTGAGCGAAATCGCCCAGACGCTGCACCAGCGGACGGCGCGTTACCTCTTGCTCATCAAAAACGATAAGCCGAATCGCCTTTTTTGAACCCCCCATCTTACGGCCTTGAATCGTTCTCTTCATCCAACCACTGCGCCGCCACCATTCGAAAAATATCAGATTCGGTGATCATGCCCATTAAATCACCCTTCGGCTCAACGACCGGCAACCCGCTGATCTTATGTTCCAACATCAGTTGGGCTACTTTGCTGACCTTATCATCTGGGGAAACGGTGATCGGCGTTGGGCTCATAATTTCGCTGGCTTGCAATCGGGCTAACAGATAGTTGATCTCCCAAATGCTTAATGAGCTGGCGCTTGACGGCTCCGCCTCGCGGACATCGCCCAAGGTGACGATACCAACGATTTTTTGACCCTGCATTACGGGCAACCGGCGGATTTGGTGATTGTGCATTAGTTGATGCATCTCGGGAAGCAGCGTCTCTGGCGTCACAGTAACTGGATTAGGGGTCATCCAATTTTTTACTAACTCTTCTTTCATTGTCGCCTCCACAATGAGGTTTTGCCGGCATCAATTGCCAACTTTGGGACGAAATTGCCAAGGTACGCCAATTTATGGAGGTAGGGTAACAACGTAAAGCCAAACGCTGAAGTGAAGATCGTCACTCTCCCAAGCGCTATTTGTCATTGGGTTGGCTCAATTTGAGTAAGCCCTGCGGAATCCAACCCGATTTCGGATTCAATCGGTGGAATTTACCTTTTTTCTTGCATCCAGCTAATCGCCATCCCGGCTAGGGCTGCCGCCCCTATAGGCAGCGCTGATTCGTCCATCCGAAATGTGGAAGTATGCACTGGATATTCCCGATCCCAGGATGGATTTTTGACGCCGAGGCGCAAAAAGCAGCCAGGAGTTTGTTGCAACATAAAGCTGAAATCTTCGCTAGCCATAATCCGCTCTTTTTCGATGATGTTTTTAGCTCCCAGCATCTCGCCTAGGGCGGCAAACGCCAACTCCGTCGCTTCGGGGTCGTTAATCGTGGCCGGGTAGCCATGATGAATGGACAGATCGAAAGCGCCGCCCAGCGGTTCGACGATGGCGCACGCCTGGCGCAATTGCTCATGGAGCAGTTGGCGCGTTTCCGCCGTCATGCTGCGAATAGTGCCGGTAAGTTCGACCGTTTCGGGGATGACATTGCTGGCTGTGCCGGCATGGATAGTGCAAACTGAAATCACCCCCGCTTCCAGGGGGTTTATCCGGCGGCTAACCACATGGTGGATGGCGTTTACGACTTGGGCTGCCAATAACACGGGATCGTTTGCCATGTGCGGACGCGCCCCATGTCCGCCAAAGCCGCGAATCGTCAAGGTGAACATATCGCCCGCCGCCATCATCGCCCCGGCTCGCGTTCCTATTGTGCCGGCAACAGTGCGGGGGTCGACATGCAAGCCAAACACCGCGTCCAGATTAGCCAACGCCCCCTCATCTACCATCAACATGCCGCCAGATTTGCCGGCATCGTCCCGATTTTCTTCGCTGGGCTGAAACAACAGCCGGATGTTGCCCGGCAGCCGCCCTTCGTCGGCAAAACCTTTTAATATGGTGGCTGCCCCCATCAATATGGCGGTGTGGGCGTCATGCCCGCAAGCGTGCATCAACCCCGGTCGTTGGCTGTCGAATTCGGTTCCATTTTCCTCTTGAATAGGCAAGGCGTCCATATCTGCCCGCAAACCAACGGTTGGACCTTCGCTCCCCACAATGTGCCCCACCACGCCGGTTTTTGCCACCCCTGTTTCCGCCTCTACCCCCAAATCGTGCAAAACGCCACCTACCAGCCGGGCGGTTTGCACTTCAGTAAAGCTCAATTCGGGATGTTGGTGTATCGTTCGCCGCCAGTCGCGGATTTGGGTTTCGATAGCATGAGCCCGTTGATAGATTTCGGCAACGGTGATGGGGGTAGACATAGGTCGTTCTCCTGATTATCTTATGCGCTTCGTTTAATTGAATGAATTTAGGATTTCTCGGGTTTCCGCAATGGCGACTTGCCAAATTTCGTTCATTTCCTCGTCAAGGCGTTGGTAAAAGCCGCCCCAACTGCCATCGCCTAAATAATCGCGGATTTGTTGCGGGGTCATGCCGCCCATTTTTTCATATTCAACCATCGCTTTTTGATCTGCCGGCATTTCCACGCCTTCCAACCTCGTCCACGGAAAATTTTCCGACCAAGAAGCGTGAGAAGCTTGCGGGTCAATTTCAACAGTCTTTGCCCACGTTTTGGGGGCGTTCCACCAATTGTGAAATTTGAGGGTGACATGCGGCTGATTTTGCGCCCAGCTATCAACGTGAGATTGCGCCGGCATGTTGCCGCCATGCCCATTCACCAGCAAAATGCGGCGAAATCCATGTTGAACCATGCCGCTTAAAATATCTTCCAGCAATTGGAAATAACTGGCTGGCTGCAAAGTGATGGTTCCGGGATACGCCATGAAGTAGGGGGTGATGCCATAGGGCACAACCGGAAAAACGGGAATGCCTAATGGTTCAGCGGCGTCGAGCGCCAGCTTGTGGGCTAAGATCGAATCGACGCTGAGGCTGAGGTAAGCGTGCTGTTCGGTACTGCCCAACGGCAATATCGCCCGATTATCTTTTTGCAGATAGGCTTCTACCTGCAACCAATTCATTTTTGATACGTCGCTCATCGTTTAGATTCCACATATTTGCGAAGATATGCCGGCATTACGATATTTGCCGGCAACTCCGAATCGGCAATTGGCGCGCCAAAAATTTGACGAATAGGCAAAACGCCCGCCCATACAGACAAAGCATAATCTTCGTCGTCATCTTTTGGTCCGCCCACCCGGATTTTTGCCGATGCGCTGGCGAGTTCTACCGACACGATAGAAGTCGCCTTAATCTCCTTGGCATTCGGTTTTCGAGCATCCTCCCATCGTTCTGGTACCAATTTGTTGGTAAATCGCTTCATTGCTTCAAACTCTTCGTGTGGGTCATCCAGCAGCCTGCCGCTGCCAAAAATGACCGCCGACCGATAGTTCATCGAATGATGGAAAGAAGAGCGGGCTAACACCAAGCCATCTAAATGGGTGATGGCGACGCACAGCGGCTCGCCCGAAGCGGCATATTTAATCAACCGGCTTGTGGTCGCTCCATGCAGCAGCAAATTGTCCCCGTCGCGGGCATGTATGGTGGGAATAACCACCGGTTGCCCATCTTGAACCAATCCCACATGACAGATGAGGGCGTCGTCGATGATTTTGTACACGGTTTCCCGATCATATTTGCCTCGATCAGGCACGCGACGGACGCGATTTAAGTCGTTTTTGGTGAAATCGGTGGTCATATAACTCTCCGGTAAATGTGGTTTGATTGTTATGCAGCCTACGTTTGCCGCAAGCTACTCATTGGTTGGAATAAATTGGGATGGAACGGCTTGGGCGCCCACTTCGTCCGCCAAATCAAGGATATGGTGAACGTCTCCAGCATGAAAGCGCGCTGTTTGTCCGGTGGGGGGCAGGGCTTCGTCATAGAAAAATGCCGGCAATTCATCATCATCCTGTCCAAAGCCAGCCGCCTGGTTAAATTGCCGCTCCAACAGCAACGTATCTCGTCCCAACTCGTAAAAGAATGTCGGTTGAATCTCCGTTCCCAAATGATGATTGATGGCGTCAGCCAAAAAATCGACATTGGGGTTGGTGACAGAACGTCCGAAGACGCATAATCCCAGCGAATCGACGGCTGCGGTGGCGATTTGGGCTTCTAGACTCAATTTGAGCAATGCCGGCAACGCCATGGAGCGGGAGTCGAGCTTGGGCACATTGCCCGTGGTGTGGTCGGCGCCCTGGGCTGAACTCATCATCGAAATGCCTGTCACTTCGATGACGCGCGGATCGTAAGCGCTAATCGCCTGTTGTTTGATTACCGGGGCTCGCGCCACGCCGTAATGTTCAGCTACCCTGGCTGCGCCGCGCGCCCACAATTTGCCCTGTTCGCTGCCGGCATGCAGTTCGGTAAATAGCTGTTCCATAAATGCTGTATCGCCAAAATCCGCCAAACCAGCCTCCATTAATATCGCGATCATCGCCCCAGTTTCGATGGTATCGATGCCCAACTGATTGCAATGTTGGTTCATGCGGGCTAGATCGTCTGGGTCGGTCAACCCGCAATTGGTTCCCAGTAACGCCAATGTCTCGTATTCGATTGGCGAAGCGATCTCTTCGCCATTTTCGTCTACATAGACATTGCTGCATTGGATCAGACAGCCGGGCATGCAGGCGTGGCTCTGTTTGCCGCCGCGCGAGCTGTTTAACTGACTGATATAGTCGCCGCCCATCTTAAAATGTTCGCCGTCCGCTACCGTTTGCCTGCCGGCAGTAAAGTTATTGACGGGAATGCCGCCGATATGGTTGGTGTAATCCGCCATTGCCATGGTGCCCAGCGGCTTGTAGCTGGTTTGAATCACATCATCTTCGTTCATCCATTTGGCATAGTTACGTAGCGCCGCCATGCTCTTTTTTCGGTCGTGCAATTGGGGGGTTTTGTGCAGCTCGATCACGATCGCTTTGACCCGTTTGCTGCCCATCACCGCTCCCACGCCGCCGCGGGCAGCGATGCGGGTAGGGCGGTTGTCGCTGTCGGAAAAGGAGATGCCGGCAAGCAACCCTCGGTATTCGCCAACTGCGCCACACAAGGCTAACGTACACTTAGTTCCATATTTTTCGTGTAGCATAGCCGCCGCTTCGTAGTTGGTTTTGCCCAGATATGGAGAGGCGTCGTCAAAATACACGTTCCCTTTTTTGTCGAAATGGATGACGACCCATTGGTCTGATTGATTATGCAGGGTGATGCCGGCAATTTCCAGCCGCCCCATGCCATAAGCGAAGGTTCCGCCCCCGTTTGCTTCCTTAATCCCACCCGTCAACGGGCTTTTGCAGCCAACGCTGGTTCGATTGGCATTGGAAAAGGTTGTGCCGGCAAATGGACCAGCCGAAAAAATGAGCGGATTATCCGCCCCTAATGGATCGACTGTCGCCGCGCCATCCTCCACCAATGTTTTGGCGATTAAATATCGCCCCGCTTTGACTAACTTATCCCCTCCTAACTCTTCTCGCCTTATTGAGCGCTCCGCCAAATTGATCTGATAAAAAGTGCGCATTTTGCCTCGCTGATTGAGCGTTGAGATTCCATCGAATTATACGCCAAATAAAAGCAGATGCCCTCATTTTGGATAGATGTCCGGTCAGCGAAGCGGATGATTTAGAGGATGCAGAGTTGGGCGAGGAACAGGGCGGCTTTTAATTTGCCCCAAAGATATGGGTTAACACAGTCGAAGCGGCGCCGCCCACCGATTGCAGCAAACCAATTTTGGGATTAGGCAGTTGGTTGTCGCCCGCTTTGCCCGTTAACTGCGCCACGATTTCGCACGTTTGATACAGGGCTGTCGCGCCGATGGGATGCCCCCGCGCTTTTAAGCCGCCCAGGGTGGCGATGGGGATATCGCCATCCAGCCAAATGCGTTTTTCCGCCGCTAAACGCCATCCTTCTCCCCGTCTAGCAAAACCGATCGATTCCAACAACAAACAAGCCATGATGCTGAAGGCGTCATGCACCTCGAAAAATGAGACGTCGTCGCGGTTGATGTTGGCGCGGCGGGCGGCGCGTAGAGCGGATAAACGGGCTCCCGCCAACATCAATGGATCTTTGCGATCTTCGATTCGAAAATGGTCGGTGGCGACGCTGGACGCCAAAATATGAACGGGTTGACTGGTGAAGGCGCGGGCTTCGTCGGTAGGGGCTAAGATAACCGCCGCTGCGCCATCACAAATCGGAGAGCAATCGAGCAGCCGGATTGGCGGGTGAATGATTTTGGAGTTGAGGACGAGTTCAGCGTCTACTTCTTTATGAAAAAGGGCGTTTGGATTGCTTATGGCGTTGTGGTGGGCGTTGATGGCAAAGTTGACCAAGCCATCTTCTGGCATTTTATACCGCGCCATATATTGTTTCATCAGTTCTGCGTTTTTGCTGATCAGGTTAGCGCCAACCGCTACCTCTTTTTCGGCGTCTAACGCTTTTGCCAGGGCGGGGGTAGCGGGTCCGCCGCTCATTTTCTCGACGCCAACCGCTACCGCAATATCGGCTTCGCCGCTGGCGACCGCCAAATACGCCATTCGCAAGGCGGCGGCGCCGGTGGCGGTTGCAGCCCGCACTTGCAACGCTTCGATGCCGGTTAATCCCGCTTCGTCGGCGATGAGGGTAGCCAGATGTTTTTGCCCTTGCAGCTCGTCGCCCAACATATTGCCGGCAAAAACAGCGTCCGCTTTTTCGATGCCGGCATCTTCCATCGCCTGTCGCGTCACCGCCGCTCCCATCAATCTCAGCGACAGCGCTGACTGTTTCTCAACTGGAATTTGCCCTACGCCAACGATGCTGACTTTTCGCATGGAAGTTGAATTGGGTTACGATTGTGGGGGGAAGGGGCGCACCCGCGTTGGCGTAATGCGGCAAACGATGCGCGTTTCCTGGCTTGCCATCTCTGCCGGCGCAATGTCGCCATAATAACTGTCCACGCCGCGATAAGCCTTTGCTAATTCGTCGATAAGGGCTACATTCCCTTCGTCTTCTACTGTGGCGTTACCGCGCACTTCGATATATCGATACGGGTTTTCGGGGTCAAAAGCCAAAACCGTCGCTTTGCCTCTGTGGCGGATGTTAAGCTCTTTTTGTTGTCCGACAGTGATGCTAACCAAGATGTCGTCCCCATCTAGTTTGCACCACACCACGGAGGATTGCGGGGTGTGGTCTGGCATTAGGGTGGTGATGGTGACATTTGTCGGGGCGTTTAATAGGTCGCGGTACGTTTCTGGAATAGATATTGACATAATGATTTCTCCTGGATGTTCGGCTGGATTGAAATAACCTCTGCATTCTATCAAAAATTTTTAGTCGATCATCTCCGGATTCCAAAGCGCCAATCCAATGCTCTCTTCCAGGGCGCGGCGCATGGGCGTTCCATCGTAGCTGGTCAATGTAAATTCGATGGCAAAAACAGTTGCTTTGGCAGCGTGCCCGCCGACTACGGCGATGCCATGCGGAGCGTTTTCGTCGCGAAAGGAGACGGTTAAGTGGGTATGGATGTGCGGCTGTTCGTCTAACTGGCTGATGGTTCCATGCCCAGACAAGATCTCCATTGGGCGGCGAAATGTTAGCGGCGGAAGTCGCTCTTGCCGTTCAAAATCATACGCGGTGAATGTGACTTGATGCAATCCGCCTAGCAGCTCAAAAGTAGCGGTATGAATGTGATGTTGGCGCGCGATTTCCGCCAGAGCGTCATGTAGGTCAGCTTGATCAATTATCCTGCCCATAAAGGCGCGAATGCCGGCATCCCCAACTTCTCTTATCCTGATATTCATCTTCTTATTCCCTGGCGTATCATGTGCCGATTTTGAGATTTTGTACAATTGCGTCAATAATAGTTGGTATGGCAATGATAATTGGAGGTTTATGATATGCCAACTTATAAAAACCCTGGTATGGTGCGCTTTACAGCCAAAATGTTGGCTACAGATGGCGGCGGCGTTTATGTCGATTTTCCATTTGATGTAGAAGAGCTGTTTGGAGTGCGAGGGCGGGTACCGATTCAGGCGGAATTTGAGAGCGTACCGTATCGCGGCTCATTGGCGAAAATGAGCAAACAGGGGCATATTCTCATCGTCCGCAAAGATATTAGGCAACAGTTAGGCAAAGAAGCGGGTGAAATGGTTGAGGTTTCGCTGTGGTTAGATACCCAACCACGGGTGGTGGAATTGCCTGATTATGTAAAATCTATGCTGGATCAAAATCCAGAAGCAATGGCGACATATGACAAACTCTCTTATTCTCACCAACGTGAACATATTCAACATATCACATCTGCCAAAAGGGAAGATACCCGCGTAAGGCGGGCGTTGAAGATGATCGAGATGTTGACAGGGTAAACAGCGATATCGCTGCGCTACGCCACACTTTCCGAAATAGATGATAAAATCTTTATATGCAAATATTTGAACAGATCATACCTATAATGACCTTTGTCATTATAGCCATTTCTTCCACACAAATCGGCGAACTATTTTCAAGAATCAGATTGCCAAAAATCACAGGATTTTTATTTACAGGTCTCATTGTTGGACCCTTCGTCCTAGGGCTTCTCACTGAAGAAACCGTCCACAATCTCCTTTTTGTCGATGAAATTTCGTTGGCTATTATCGCCTTTGCCGCAGGCAGTGAATTGTATTTGCCAGAGTTGCGGGGCAAATTGCGAAGTATTAGCTGGGTTACGGCAGGATTGGTAACAGTTACGTTGATTTTTGGTACCACGGCGATTTACTTTTTGTCAGGCTCGATCCCATTTCTTGCCGGCATGTCCAATGGACAACGCTTTGCCATCGGGTTGCTAACCAGCTCAATATTAGTTGCCCGTTCACCTTCCTCTGCCATTGCCATAATAAATGAATTACGGGCAAAAGGGACGTTTACCCAAATCGTCTTAGGGGTTACGGTCATTATGGATGTGGTGGTGATTATCGTTTTCGCCATCTCCTCATCCATTGCCGACGCTTTTTTGACGCAAGTGCCTATCAGTCTCAACTTTTTGCTATTGATTTTCTTAGATTTAACCCTGGCTGCTGGGTTGGCTTTTCTGGTTTATCTTCTCCTCAATACATTGTTAAAAATCAACATTCCCCGCTATATGAAGAGCCTGATGATTTTGGCTATTGGATATGGCGTTTTCTTGTTTTCCACTTGGTTCCGAGAGTGGACGCATGCAACCATGCCCTTTGAAATATTAGTCGAACCTTTGCTAGTTTGTATGGTTGCCAGCTTTCTGGTGAACAATAACAGTTTGCAAAGGATAGAATATTTACAAATATTGCATGATATCGGACCTTTCGTTTACGTTGCTTTCTTTACGTTAACTGGCGCTGCGTTGGAACTAGACGTATTAGCCCAAACATGGCAAATTGCTGTTGCGCTTTATTTTGTGCGGATGATTTCAATTATGATAGGGTCGTATTTGGGCGGCACAATTGCCGGCAATCCACCCTTGCACAATCGACTTCGATGGATGGGTTTTATCACGCAGGCTGGCGTCGCCTTGGGTTTGGCAAAAGAAGTAGCGGTCGAATTCCCGGAGTTGGGAAATGCCTTCGCCACTATGGTGATCTCTGTGGTGGTGCTGAATGAAATTTCGGGGCCGCTATTTTTCAAATGGGTCATAAATCGTGTAGGTGAAGCGCATACCCGCGCCAAAGCGGCCGAATTTGACGGGGTGAGGGACGCAGTGATTTTTGGTTTGACCCCACAAGGCATCGCCCTGGCTCGACAATTGCAAAGCCACGGTTGGAACGCCAAAATCGCTACCCAAGACAAAAGCTTGATCGAAGAGCTAGCTGTGCCAGATGTGGTGATGGAAGCGACGCCCGATTTTTCTCTAGAATCTATGCAAAAGTTGGAAATGGACAAAGCGGATGGGGTGGTGCTGATGTTGTCTGATGAAGAAAATTGCCAGGTATGCGAGACGATCTATGAATCATACGGTATCGAAAATGTGGTGGCGTACATTCAAGATAGGGCTTGCGTGCCTCGGTTGAAGGAGATCGGGGCGTTAACGGTTGATCGGGAGACGGCTGTGGTGAGTTTGCTTGACCATTTTGTTCGCTCCCCCTCGGTAACATCGGTGTTGATCGGCGAAGATCAAACCCAGGATATTATCGAAGTGGAGGTGCGCGACCCCAGCCTACATGGCAAGCTGATACGGGATATCTCTTTGCCGCTGGATGTGTTGCTGTTATCTGTTAAGCGCAATCGCCAAATGTTGGTGATTCATGGTTACACCCGTTTAGAGATGGGGGATAGGGTGACGATGGTGGGCTCGCCTGAAAAGTTGGAGGAAGTGACGCTTCGTTTTGATGCGTAGGTCGGATTGCCAATCTGCATGTCGGTGGAAATGTCCGCAATCGAACCAAACCATGCTGGAATTCGACCCATTGACAAAAGCAGTTATTGGTTTGCAATGATTTTAGTGACAGGCGCAGCAGGCAAAACTGGCATGGCGGTGGTCAAGGCGTTGGCGGCGCGAGGCGAAACTGTCCGGGCAATGGTTCGCCGTCAAACCCAACAAGAAACTGTGATCAATGCTGGAGCGACGGAAGTAGTCACTGGGGATTTAGAAAACGGGACAGATTTAACTGCCGCTATGCGGGGCATTGGCAAGCTCTATTTTATTTGCCCTAATATGCGCCCGAATGAATTCCAATTAGGGCAAATGGCGATTGCGGCGGCGAAAAATGCCGGCATCTCTCTGTTTGCCTATCATTCCGTCTTGCATCCCCAGACGAAACAAATGGCTCATCATTGGGCAAAGATGCAGGTAGAAGCCGCGTTATTTGAATCTGGGCTCCCTTTTGTCATCCTGCAACCCACCGCCTACTATCAAAATATCTTCGCCTATTGGCGGCAGATTTCCGACTCTGGCATATATCCAATCCCTTACCCGATCGACGCCGCTATTAGCATGGTTGATCTTGATGATTTGGGAGAGGCAGCCGGATTTTTGTTAACGGATGACCGCTTTTTAAACGGCATTTATGAATTGGTTGGATCAAAGCCGTACACGCCCCGCCAAATTGCCGGCATCCTCAGCGATGAACTAGGCAAGCAGATTACGGCTAAGGAGATATTATTGCCGGCATGGCGAGCAAACGCATCTGAACAGGGATTGTCTGGCTATGTTCTTGAGACCTTAAGCCAAATGTTTCAATATTACGCCAAATGGGGGCTAGTCGGCAGCGCTTATACATTGACGACGATATTGGGGCGGCAGCCAACCACGCTGGCACAAGCGATACGCCGCCATGTAGCGACAACGGAGTAAACCATTGCAACCAAGTTATCCTCGGGTAAAACGCGAGTAACGGAAGGGGCGCAAAGTTGCCGGCATTTCTCCGGTAAAAAGCCATGCTCCTAACTCGCTAGCCACTGCCGGGGCAATCGCCCAGCCATGCCCGCTCCAACCTGTGGCTACAATCATATTTTCTGCCCCCGGCAATATGTCGATAATGGGGATGTCATCCTGGGTGATCAGTTCTGGTCGTTCAACCGATAGATCGACGATTTGTTTGCCTTTCAAAGCTGGGAATACGGCGGCCGCTTCGGCGAAATTGCCGGCAACCTGCTCGTCATCAGGCTCTACTTTTCCTATTTGTGGGTTCACCACCCCATGCCAACCGCCAGAAATCATCACCTTGTTGCCATCGACGATTTTCATCGCCAATGTGCGGTGAGCGTGCCCGATCAGATGGCGAAACAGGACGGGTTTTACTGGCTCGGTATTTATCACTTGGGGATAAATGCGCCATGCCGGCAGCGTCATCCCCAATTCATCCAACACAAATCGTTGGCAGTGGCAATTGGTCGCCAATAAAACGCTGCGCTTAACTTCTATCCGCTCCCCCTGCTCAGTAAGCGCCGCCGTTACTTGACCGTTTTGGCGTTCTAGACGCGTTACAGCTTGCCCTTCTCGAATCTCCACCCCCAGCCGTCGAGCGGCGGCAGCGTAGCTGCGGGTAGTTGCCGTATGGTCTGCCACCCCATCTTTAGGACAATACAGAGCGGCGATGATCTTATCGTTGATGTTTGGTTCTTGTGCTCGCAATTCTTCTTGGCTTAACATGCGGCTGGGTATGCCATTTTGCTCTTGTACCCATTGTTGTGGGCGTTGCGTAAGCAGGTCGATTTCCCGTTCGATGAGCAGCAGATGTCCCGTTCGTTCGTAACCCGTCTCGCCATCTAAGCGCTCACTCAAAGTTTCCCACATGTCGTATGCTTTCCGCATCAGGGGCAATTCTCGGGCGTCGCGCCCATTGGCGCGTACCCCCCGTTTGCCCAACCCGCCAGACGCGCCGCTGGCGATCTGATTTGCTTCGAGCAAGGTTACTTCAGCCCCGCGACGAGCCAACTCCCAAGCGACAGCGCAACCATACACCCCGCCGCCAATGATGACAAAATCTTGCATATTCCCTCTCTAAATGTGACAAGCGCATAACGGCTGACGTCGCCGCCCAGAGCAGAAGTTTACCCATCTCTGTCTCAGCCGCCCATTGATGATGGAAGCCAATCAACGATGAGGTTTTGCCGGCATTTTTTCCTGCCGCCATCGTCGCCGGGCGGAAATATCTCATAAAAGCGATTATTTTGCTATACTATGTGTGGTGACTCTTTTGCCGGCAAAAGCCATGATTTTTTAAGGTTTTATTATTTTCTTAATTTGCGTATGGTATCCTGCGATTGGTTGAAGTTCGTTGTTATGTTGAAAGCAACCCCAGCTTAAGAATATCGCCAGTTTTACTCCTTAGCCAAAAAGCTCCCACCTTAGATGGGAGATGAATGGTGGCGCCGAAGGCGCCGCAGATTGTAGCCCTGAAAAGATAGCAAGCAATCCTGATCCCGCCGGGCAGAATCCATGAAAAACCGCCGCCTGTGGCGGAAGCGGATTTTGAAGGATTGCCATTTACCCTGATAAGCTCATTATAATCATATGCAAGAATCACGGATATTGGTTGTAGAAACGCCAACAACCAAAAGTAATTCGGTCGTGCCTGCTTTAGAGAAAGTCGGCTTAATCGTTGAAACGACCCATACAGGAAATGAAGCTCTGGAAGCGATGTCTGCATTTGACCCTCACCTGGTCATTGTAAACAGCGTCAACCGCCGCTCTAGCGGCTCCCGAATTTGCCGGCGTATCCGGCGTCAGAGCGAGTTGATACCGATCATCCATTGCCGCATGCCGGGCGAACCAGAAGATCGCTCCGCCGAAGCGGATGTTTATTTGCAAAAGCCATTCGCTTCGCGCCGCTTGCTGAATAGGGTACGGGCGTTGCTGCCCATTGATCCCAGCCGCGAAGAGATGATTCGCTATGGTCCGATTACGCTTTATCGCAAACGGCGCATGGTTGATGTGGTGGGAAAAGGGGAAAGTCAGTTAACCCCAAAATTGGCGAAGTTGCTGGAGGTTTTTTTGCGGCATCCCAATCAAATCGTTGATCGCAAGGCGTTGATGGAAGAGGTGTGGAAGACGAGTTATTTGGGCGATACGCGCACGCTGGAAGTGCATGTGCGATGGGTGCGAGAACGAATCGAACAAGACCCTAGCAAACCGACGATGTTGAAAACAGCCCGAAAAAAAGGATACATGTTGACTATTCCTGAGCAAAATGATGGGGATAAAAGCCAGTAGGGCCTGGGAGATGCCGGCAGGTAAATGGCGACCATTTATCTCCCGCATGTAGTGGGATTTTGTGGGAAACGCATAAACAAAAAAAACGCCGCCCAATTGGGCGGCGTTTTGCGTCGTTGAGATGGAAATCAATAGATCAAGCTGATTGTTTTGCTACGTCTAAAGCCCGGCGAAGCCGTCCCTTTTTTCTGGCAGCCGTATTTTTGTGGATAATTCCTTTCTGAGCGGATTTATCTAAATAGCTTGCCGCAAGCCTAAAAGAGCTTTCCGCTTGCTCAATATCGTCGTTGGCGATCGCTTCGCGCGTTTGTTTCACATAAGTGCGAAATGTGGAGCGAAAGAAGCGATTGCGTTCAGCCCGTCTCGCTGAAGAACGGATCCGTTTTTTGGCGGACATTGTATTAGCCAAAGGTGAGCCTCCGAAAAATTTACGTTCAATAAAATCAAAAAACCGCCCGAAATCATACCATATTTTTCCTCCTGAGCAACTTTGCAGAGGCACAATAACGCAGAATTTTGAGCGCCGAACCCTCTCTAGATAACAGAGTGGAGGCGGTTTGCCCTATTTCGCTTGGAACGGTTGGCTGCGATATACTTGCCGGCATGATACGAACTTTTATGTTATTAGGGGCGCTATTCATGTTTATCGCCGTTGGGGCAGGGGCGTTTGGGGCGCACGGTTTGCGCGACTATTTTGCTGAAAATCCCCGCCTAGAAGCGAATTTCGATACCGCTGTCCGTTACCAGATAGCGCATGCTCTGGGGTTGCTGGCAATTGCGGCGGCAGCCAGCTATTGGGATGACCCGTTGCTGGGTTGGGCGGGCTGGCTATTTGTTGCCGGCATCATAATCTTCTCCGGCAGCTTGTACTTGCTCAGTTTAACCGGCGTCAGATGGCTGGGGGCGATTACGCCTTTTGGCGGCATCGCATTTTTGGCGGGATGGGCGTCTTTGTTTGTTGCCGCTTGGCGAAATTGACCTTGAAGCAAAATGCGGCTTGACATTTTCTTGCCAATTGTTTAGAATCGCCATCTCTTGTTGAAACGCACTGATAACGAAATAAATTACCGAAGAGTTATGTTTTATTTATTAGAGTTCCAAACGACCCCAAAATCCATCCGAGAGGATGCCGGCATCTTGCCGGTTGGGTGTGATATGCGTATTGGCTCTTCGGATAGCGAACATGAGCGATTCCATTAAAAAGAGACCAAGACAGGCTTTTGAAAAGCCCCGTATGTCACCCCGACATACGGGGCTTTTTTATTTGTGGAGGCAAAAATGAAGACCAACAATTTCTAGTATTGAAAACGACAACAATTAATCAGATAAATTGAAAGGTGGAAAAAGATGTACCAAGAAAAAGAAGTAGAATCGATACACTTGCCGGCAGAATTTGCCATGCGCCCTGCCAAAATAGAAGATATAGAGCCTTTGGTTGCATTGATGAATTTATGTGACCGGCATCAAGGACAGGAAGGCAATAGCAAGCCAGAAGATGTGCAAAGCGAATGGAAAACGCCAGATTTTACATTGGAAGGCAATACCAGGGTGATTTTAGACAGCGCTGGCGAAATCGTTGGGTACGCTGAGGTGTGGGATACTATGGAGTCGCCAATAGACCCCTATGTGTGGGGCTGTGTTTCTCCCCAACATGAAGGGAAAGGTATCGGCACGGCATTGCTTAGTTGGGCAGAAAATCGAATGCGCTCCCAAATCCATCGCTGCCCAGAAGACGCCAAAGTGGTGATGGTGGCTGGCACACTAAGCAGCTACCAACCTACCCATCAGCTCTTCAAAGATTTTGGCATGAAACCGTCACGCTATTTTTGGGATATGGAAATCAGGTTCGATGGCGTACCGACTCCACCCCAATTTCCGTCGGGTATCGAAATTGAAATCTACCAACATGATCAAGATTTACGTAAAGTGGCGCAAGCGCTGTGGGATTCGTTTCAAGATCACTTTGGCTTTAACAAATCAGATTCAATCGAAAGCGACATGAAATATATGCGACATATCGTCGAGAATGGCAGTAGATATGAGGCAGGCTTATGGTTTATGGCGATGGACGGCGACCAGGTTGCCGGCATTTGTTTATGCAGCAAACATGATCGCGATAGTGAAGATTTTGGTTATGTTTCGACCTTAGGCGTTTGCCGTCCCTGGCGGCGGCAAGGGTTAGGCACAGCGTTGCTGCTGCACGCTTTCGATGTTTTTAACCAACGAGGCAAACTCGGCTGCCGTTTAGGCGTAGATGCCGATAGCTTAACTGGCGCTACTCGCTTATACGAAAATGCCGGCATGTCTGTGCGCAAGCAATTTGATACCTATGAAAAAGAGCTGCGTGCCGGCAAAGAGTATCGAAATTTGGGCGATGAATCAGGCTGAACGATTACTTGCCAGACAAAATGATGGGCGTGCCGCCAGTGGAGATACGCATCGCGTCTTTTCCCACTAGGCGGGCGTCCGGATTGGACATGGCAGCCTTTAAAGCGTCAGAATCTGGATAGGTGACGACCGCCATCATGTAATATGGCGCTGGGCTGCCGTCTAAATTGGGCAGCATTCGGGTCACGCTATAATCACTGAAACCCGGCATATGTTGCGCCATCAACTCCTTATGGTTTTCATATTCGCTTTCAAACGCCTCGGCGTCGGTTGGTTGTGGATAAAGCACAACGAGTTTTAATTCGCTCATAGAACGCTCCTTTAAAAATGCCAACAAAAAAAGCGCGGGACAATTTACGCCGCGCCTAAACCCATTCGAAAGCAACTTAGATTGTATCATATTCTAGGCAAAAACAAATCAGAATTATGGCTAATTTACAAGGGACATCAACTGACATAGGCTGTAATTTCCGCCCAAATGCCGTATTGAACTTGGCGAGGTTACGTTTAGGAAAACTGCCTCAAATGCGGCATTATCCATGTAGTTCCGCCGTTTCACAGATTTGGAGGGATTTTGAATAATTCAGCAATTGTGTATAGACGATTGATCGGATATTTGCGTCCATACTGGACGCAAGTATCCATTGCGTATGCCGGCATGTTGGCGGTAGTGGCGTTCCGGTTGTTTGTGCCCCAAATCTTAAAGCGGGCAATTGACGATGGCGTAGCTGCCGGCAATGCCAACGCTTTGTTTGTGGCAGCCGGCGTCATCCTGGCGATCGCCTGCTTGCGCGGCGCAGCCTCCTTCGCTGAACTATTTTTTAGCGAATGGTTAACCTACCGCGTGGCGTATGATCTGCGCCACCAATTTTACGATCAGGTACAGAGCTTGCCCTTTGCTTTTCATGACCAAGCCCACACCGGCGATTTGATGAGCCGCGCCACCAGTGATGTCAGCCAAACGGAGAGATTTGTAGGTATTGGCATCATGGGGTTAGTTTCAACAGCCCTGATGATCTTGGCGGCAATTGTGGCGATGTTTTTCGAAAATTGGCGTCTGTCGTTGGTTGGGCTGCTGCCCATGCCGATTTTACTTTACTCCAACTTTACATTTCGCGCCCGGGCGCATCGGCTGTTCGAAAAGATGCAGAAACAGATGGGCGTAGTCTCCAAAACGATGCAGGAGAGTATGACCGGCATCCAGGTGGTCAAAGCGTTTGCCCACGAACCGTTTGAGCAAGAGAAATTTGAAACGGAAAATGAAAGTTATTATCAGATGCGATGCGATTTGGCGGCTCAATGGGGCTGGACATGGCCCTGGTTTAACTTCCTCATCGCCTTGTGCATCTTGCTCATTCTGTTGGTAGGCGGTCCTGCCGCATTGCGCGGCGAGGTAAGCGTTGGCTCGTTGTTCGCCTTGATTTCCTATTTGATGATGCTCAATTTCCCGGTGCAGCGGCTCGGTTTCCTAGTCAATTTGGCAGCCACTGCCGCCGCCAGCTCGCAACGGCTGTTCGACATTATGGATACGCCCAATCCAATCAAAGATAGACCAGATGCCGTTGAGTTGCCACGAATTCGGGGCGAAGTGCGATTTGACCAAGTTTCGTTCGCTTATCAAAAAGGGCGACCGGTGCTGACGGATATCTCGTTTACGGCGCAGCCTGGCGATACGATTGCGCTAATTGGGGCGACTGGCTCTGGCAAATCGACCATCACCAATTTGATTCCCCGATTTTATGAGGCGACTGCCGGCATCGTGCTGGTAGATAGCTGCGATGTCACCAAAGTTATGCTGCCCAGCCTGCGCCGTCAAATCGGCATTGTGCTGCAAGACCCCTTCTTGTTCAGTCAAACGATCAGCGAGAATATCGCCTATGGCGTTTTAGATGCGTCTGAAGCCGACATAGTCGAAGCGGCAAAAGCCGCCCATGCCCACAAATTTATCGTCTCATTTCCAGATGGGTACCAAACTCAGGTGGGAGAGCGGGGCGTTACCCTGAGCGGCGGGCAAAAGCAGCGCATCGCCATCGCCCGCGCCTTGTTGGCAGACCCCCGCATCCTCATTTTAGACGATTCTACCAGCAGCGTAGATAGCGAGACGGAACATCTGATTCAGCAGGCGTTAAATCGGCTGATGCAAGGGCGCACCAGCTTCGTTATCGCCCAACGGCTGCTCACGCTGAAAAATGCCGACCAAATTTTGGTGTTGGATAATGGGTCGATCGTCGAACGGGGAACGCATGAAGATCTATTAATGGCGGGCGGGGCGTATCGACAAATATATGATTTGCAGTTGCGTGATCAGGAAGAATTCAAGGCGTCCCAAGAATTAGCGACGGCAGTAGCATAAAAAAGGGAGATGCGATGTTCAGAAGTTTAATTTGGCGCGGAAGCGGCTCAGCTGGCAATGACGCGCGCCGGTTGCGTGAAGAGAAGATCAAAGATTTTTTGCCCGATGAAAATGAGGAGCAAATCTTTAGTCAAGCGTATGATCGCCGCTTGTTATCGCGGCTTTTTGAGTATATCGTCCCCTATCGAATTGCATGGTTTGGGGCGTTAGGGTTGATGGCGTTTTATTCGCTAACTGTTTCAGCAGCGCCGTTGATGGTAGGTAAAGCTGTCGATGCCGGCATCGAAGCGGGCGATTACGCGCAACTCCGGTTGTATACGGTTTTGTTTATTCTGGTATCTGGCGCGGCATGGATAAGCGACAGGTTTCGGATCAAGATAATGGGCAAAGTTGGGGCGCGCGTAGTAGCGGATTTGCGCAGCCACCTTTTCTCCCATTTGCACAAACTCACCCTCAGTTTTTACAACAATTACAGCGTTGGTCGATTGATGAGCCGCCTGATTAGCGATGTCGGCGCGTTGGAAGATTTCATTAGTTGGTCGATTACCGGTTTGGTTCGCGCCACCTTCACCTTTTTCGCCATTATAATCGCTATGCTGGCTTTAAATTGGCAGCTCACATTGGTTGCATTTGCCGCGTTGCCGCTGATGTTTGCCCTGACCTATTTTTGGCAAAAGCGGGTGCGCCAAGTGTATCGCGCCACCCGCGCCCGCCTATCCCTGATTAATGGCTACCTCAACGAATCTATTTCAGGCATTCGGGTAACCAAAAGCTTTACCCGCGAGGCTAAAAACGCCAACCATTTCGACGATTTGAACAGCTCCTATTTTGATGCCAATATACGCGCATCGTGGCTGACTGCCATATTTTTTCCTGGCGTGGAATTTATTGGAGAGTTGTCTGTAGCGTTGGTGGTGGGCGCTGGCGGATACCTAGTTATCCAAAACGCATTAACTCCTGGCGAATTGATCGCGTTTGTGCTGTATGTAGGGCGCTTTTTTGACCCTATTCGAGAGTTGGCGCGCCGATACAACGCTTTTCAGGCGGCGATGGCGTCTAGCGAACGGATTTTCAAGCTGTTGGATACGAAACCCACCCTGGAAGACGCGCCAAACGCCTATGATTTGCCGGCAGTAGAAGGACGAGTCTCGTTAAAAAATGTCTCCTTCGCTTACACTGAAAATGAACCGATTTTAACCGACATCCAATTGACGGCTGAGCCAGGACAGCGCATTGCGCTGGTAGGCGAGACGGGCGCCGGCAAATCAACCATCATCCGCCTCATCGCCCGCTTTTTCGATGTCAGTTCTGGCGCGATTTGCGTAGATGGGCATGACATTCGTCAGGTAACGCAAGCCAGCTTGCGCTCTCAATTGGGCATTGTCTTACAAGACAGTTTTCTCTTTTCAGGCACGATTTTGGACAACATTCGGTATGGCAACTTGCTTGCCAGTGACGAGGAGATTGTGGCGGCGGCGCGGATGGTTGGCGCCGAGGGCTTTATCGAGAAGATGCCGCATGGGTACCAAACGGAAGTGGAAGAAAATGGAGCAAATCTGAGTGTGGGGCAGCGTCAACTGCTTTCGTTTGCCCGCGCTTTGGCGGCAGACCCTCGGATTTTAATCTTGGATGAGGCGACCAGCAGCGTCGATACAGCCACTGAGAAGCTGATTCAAAACGCGCTGGATACGATGATGGCGGGGCGAACCAGTTTTGTTATTGCCCACAGGTTAAGCACCATCGTAAACGCCGATATAATCGTAGCTTTGGATCAGGGGCGCATTGTCGAGATGGGCGACCATGAAACGTTGCTGGCGAAGCAAGGACATTATTTTAATCTGTACACGATGCAATGGGCTGCCGAATAAACGCCGGCTTTAAACTAAGGGCCGATATTATCTGTCGCTGTTGACGCTGTTATGACAACCTTTTATACTGTTGAAATTCATTTAGAGGCTCGATATGTAGATTGAGACAATTGATAACGGGTTATTTTTCGGCTTGGTTATGATAAATTGGACGCTTGCAGGCTGGAGGGTTTGGCAATGGAGTTCCAGATAGCGGTTGATAGGGGAGGGGATTCGGACGCTATAGAGCGAGATGAACTGATCCATGAGTTGATGGCTGATTTGCGTGCGTTGGATATGGTTTGGGATGTTAGACCAGTGCGTACCTACCGATTGCCGGCAGGAGCTAAAGGACAAGCCATGGCATTGGGAGCGGCTCAGGTAGAGATGGCGGAAAGGTCGAATTTTGATCAACTAGTCAGCGCCATCGGCTCTTTTTTACGGCGAGACAAAGAGCGAACGATACGTATCGAGTTAAATGGAAACAGCTTTGTCGCCACAAATCTAAAACCAGAAGACCAGCAGCAAATGATGGCATGGTTTGTGGCGAATGCTCAACAGCAAAAACGAGAAGGCATACTGCCGGCAATTGGGTTGCCAGAACCATTGATCACCAAACTTCGCGTTGGGATCTTAGAATGTGCCCCAACTATCGAAGAAGAGGATCTACTAGCCCTCTTTGTGGATGAACGGCTGGTAGAATGGCGGCATCTGTTCCCCGACGACGCGGACAATGCCGCAGAACGAGTCAGCAGCCTTATCGCCTTGCTGTATGATAAAAGCAATCAATTTGGCAGCGGCATCGCCTTGTTGTTGCAACTCATTCGCAGCCAGTTAGATTCCACAGAGGCATGTTTTGAGCAGCTTGCCCAATTAGAAACTGAATATTTAAGGGCGACCCGGCTCCATTGAGAGTTGCCTAGTTTGAGCAAATCGGTCGCCGGATCTACATATTCCGGGGAAGGGGTTCATATTTCTTGGAGAAAGCATGAGCAAAAGATTGGCGTTATTTATCGGCATTCAAAACTTTGAAGATAAACTTAACTTTTCCCAGCTAAAAACGCCTGGCAACGACGCTCAAGATTTTGCTCAAACATTGAGGGAACTAGGGGGGTTTGAGAAGCTAGGCACATTGGTGGATGCCGGCATTCGTGAGATTCGGGAAGCGATAGAGGGGATGTACAGTCAAGCTGAACGGGGCGACTTGACCTTGTTGTATTACTCTGGGCATGGTTATCGGGGGCGCGACCGCCGCTTATATTTAACCGCCCGCGACACCACTATCGATCGGATGCTGTCTACTGGATTAACCGAAACATTCATCCAATCTGCCATGCAAAATAGCCGCGCCCGCCACCATGTCATCATCCTCGACTCTTGCTTTAGCGGGGAATTTATCGCCGGATCAAAGCAAAGCAAAGCCGAGCCATTGCTGTTTGACCAATTGTCAGGCGAAGCGGCGGCGGTTTTAGCCTCTTCTGGCAACGTTCAACTCTCATTTGAAGAAGAGGGGCGCAATTCGCTATTCACCCAATTTCTGCTCGAAGGATTGCAAACTGGCGCCGCTGACGCCAATCGGGATGGCGACATAACAGTCGGCGAGATGTTTGATTACGCTGACCAGAAAGTGCGGGAGATTCGTCATGACCAGACGCCGATGATGGAACTGAAAGCCCGAAACGCCCAAATTTTAATAGCCAAAAGTCCAATCGAGGAAGAGACATCAACTATTCAATTGGGCGAAGGGGCGGGCGGCGACTATAAAGAGTTAACCGGCAAAACGTTGGGCAAATACCGGCTAATTGAGCGGTTAGGGCAAGGGGGCATGGCAGAAGTGTTCAAAGCGTTTCAGCCTGGGGTAGAGCGACACGTGGCAATTAAAGTTATGCATGGGCATCTGGCGCAAACTGAAGAGTATCTGAAACGATTCCATCGGGAAGCCAAAGCGATTGGCAGTTTGCAACATGCCAACATCGTGCGGGTAATAGATTTCGACATCGCCAAAGGCGTTTACTATATGGTGATGGAATTTGTGCAAGGGGATACGCTGAAGCAATTCCTGGACAAAAAGGGGGCATTGCCTTTTGAACAGGCGCTGGCGATTACGGAGAAGTTGGCAGGGGCGTTGGGGTACGCCCACCGTCGCGGGGTGATCCACCGCGACATCAAACCGTCTAACATCATGACCAGTCAACCCAACTTTGCCCATCCCATTTTGGTCGATTTCGGCATTGCCCACATGATGTCTGACGCCAGCGTAACGGTGACGGGCGAGCTGCTAGGGACGCCGGCATATATGAGCCCAGAGGCGATTGCCGGCAAAAAAGTGGATACCCGCTCAGATATTTACAGTTTGGGGACGGCGTTCTATGAAATGTTGACGGGACGCGCTCCATATGTGGCTGATACCCCAATGGGGGTGATCCTGAAAAAAGCGCAAGAAGCTGTGCCGCCGCCAAGAGAGCTGCGCCCTGACATACCCCAATCGATCGCCCAAATTGCGTTGCGGGCGATGGCGGCAGAACCGACGGATCGATTTCAGACGGCTGCGGAATTTGAGCAAGCGCTGGCAGAAATACGGGCGACCATGCGACAGCCGCTGGCAGCCCCGCCTCCGCCAACCGCCCGCGGCGAAAAAACGATCATTGGCGGCGAAGATGATATTTTGGACGGCGAAACGATCCTAGAATCACTAACTGGTAGCGGATTGGGGCAAACGATATTGTATGACGATGAGTTGCCCACAGAGATCCATGAAGAGCCGATCATGGCTCCCCCGATCGCGCCGCCGCCAACTGTCCCGCCCCAAAAGAGAGGCATCCCTGGCTGGATGATGGCTGCCGGCGGCGTTGCATTAATTCTGTGCCTGGGTTTGTCCGCGTTGGGGCTGATTCGCGGCTTTTTTGGCGGGGATGATGGTACGCCTACAGCAGTTACGCAAGCGACCAAACCCCCAACGGAAATTCCAACAGATGCGCCGCCAACGCCAACAGTTGAAGAGATTGAGCCGACGGTTACCGAGCCGCCTGTACCGCCAACCGATACGCCGCCGCCAACGCAGACGCCGCCGCCTGTTGCCGGCATTCAACGTACCGCGGAAAAAGATGGCATGAGCCAACGTTTTGTGCCGGCAACCGACTTTATGATGGGCGCTTTAGATAATGATCTGCTAGCGTATAATGAAGAAAAGCCGGCTCATCTCGTTTTGCTTGATCCATATTGGATCGACGAATTTGAAGTGAGCGCCGCCCAATTTGCCCGCTTTTTGAACGAGTTTGATGGCGGCGCGGACAATTGCAACAGCAATTCATGTTTAGCCACCAAAAACGAAGAGCCAACCAGCCGAATCTTTTTTTCGGGCGGCGAATTTACGGTAGAAAATGGTTTTGGCGACCACCCCGCCACCTTTGTTACGTGGTTTGGAGCGGCATCTTATTGCCAGTGGGCGGGGCGGCGACTGCCCACTGAGGCGGAGTGGGAATTGGCGGCGCGGGGCGAGGAAAGCCTCATTTATCCCTGGGGAGACGATTTTGATCCCAATGCCCTAAACTATTGCGACCAATCCTGCGATTCTGACAGCCGAGACAGTTCCATAGACGATGGCTTTGCCCAAACCGCTCCGGTTGGTTCGTTTTCCAGCGGCTCTTCCCCATTTGGGGCATTAGATATGGCGGGCAATGTGTGGGAGTGGGTGGAGGATTGGTTTGCGGCTGATTATTATGCCGCTAGTCCGGCAAACAACCCGCCTGGTCCGGCGGCGGGCGGCGGCGATGGCAGCAAAGTATTGCGAGGTGGGGCGTATGGTTTTGTGCGCCAGGGCAATTGGCGAACAACGGATAGGGGCAGGGTAGCGCCAGATTTCACCGCTCCCGATATCGGCTTTCGCTGCGCCGAAAGCCATCCTTAATTGATGTGGTTTAAATCCATTGGGGTTCTTGGTATTCGCCAAAAACTTCCCGGAACAAGTCGGTGATTTCGCCCAAGGTGGCATACGCTTTTACAGCCTCTAAAATCGCCGGCATTAAATTCTCTGTCCCTTGCGCCATTTCTCGTAAAGCCGTCATTGCAGCGTCCACCCGTTCATTGTCTCGTTCCAAACGAAGTTGGGTCAGCCGGTTGCATTGCCGCTCAAACCCTTTCGGATCCATCTCCAAAATTGGGATGTTAATCGTTTCGCCTTGCTCTTCGTAGGCGTTAACGCCCACGATTAGCCGCTGTTTGGCGTCGATTTCTCGTTGATATTGATATGCGGCTTGTGATATTTCATTTTGATAAAAGCCTTGATCAATTGCCGGCAAAACCCCGCCCAAAGCCTCCACTTTTTCCCAATATTCATACACTTGTTTTTCGATTTTGTTCGTCTCATGTTCGACGAAAAACGAACCAGCCAGCGGGTCGATGGTGTTGGGCACGCCGCTCTCTTCGGCGATGATTTGCTGGGTGCGCATGGCGATTGTCACGGCATGTTCGCTGGGCAGCGCCAACGCTTCGTCCATGCTGTTGGTGTGCAAACTTTGTGTGCCTCCCAAGGCTGCCGCCAACGCTTGGATAGCTACCCGCACGATATTGTTTTCTGGTTGTTGGGCGGTCAGAGAAACGCCCGCAGTTTGGGTGTGATAACGACACAACCAGGAGCGGGGATTTTTTGCCCCAAATGTATGACGCATTTCCCGCGCCCAAATGCGCCGCGCTGCCCGAAATTTAGCGATCTCCTCAAAGAAGTCGTTGTGGCAGTTGAAAAAGAGACTCAATCGCGGCGCAAACTCATCTACATCCAGCCCCCTGTCGATGCTCCAGCGCACATACTCTAACCCATTTCCCAGGGTAAACGCCAGCTCTTGGGCGGCGGTTGATCCAGCCTCGCGGATATGGTAGCCGCTGATGGAGATGGTGTTCCAAAGGGGCAAATGTTTTGCCCCAAACTCAATGGTATCTATCACCAGCCGCATCGATGGCTCTGGCGGAAAAATATACTCTTTTTGGGCGATATATTCTTTTAGGATGTCGTTTTGCAGGGTGCCGCGAAGCTTTTCCATGGGGACGCCCTGTTTTTCGGCGGCAGCGATATACATCGCCCAAATGATGGCTGCCGGACTGTTGATCGTCATGCTGGTGGTGACTTTGTCCAGGGGAATGCCGGCAAAAAGGATTTCCATATCTTTTAGGCTGTTGACCGCCGCGCCACATTTGCCAAATTCGCCCAGCGCTTCTGGTTGGTCGGTGTCGTAGCCCATCAACGTCGCCAGATCGAACGCCACAGACAAACCCATATTCCCTTGTTCCAGCAAATATTTATAGCGGGCGTTGGTCTCTTCGGCAGTGCCAAAGCCGGCAAACATGCGGGTTGTCCATAACCTGCCGCGATGCATGGTGGCGTGGATGCCGCGCGTGTAGGGATATTCGCCCGGCATGCCCAAATCTTCGCCATAATCGAGCTCCGCCACATCCAACGGGGTGTATACTCTACGGATTGGCTCGGACGATGTGGTGATGAATTCGTCTTGCCGCTCTGGGTATTTTGCCAGGGTTTGATGCAAGGTCGTTTCCACCCATTTCTCTTGCTGCTCTCGTAGCTGATCGAGTTTTTCTTGGTCGTACATCCTTGATTCCTTTCCATCGAAACAAAAAAGCGGCGGCGCGAATTTTGCGCGCCGCCGCCATTATAACAAAAATGGAAGCTGGTCGGGTCGGGGAAGTTTATGGTATCGTTGTGATCAGCTCAAAGTTGAAGGTCATAATTCGGTTGGAAGCGCTTTCCATGCCGGCATCGCACCCTTGCGCCGTGACCAAATAACTGTAATTATCCGCCCCGCCTGCCGGCAGTTGATATTGAGATGTGGAACTGTTAAGCGCAGTGACTAGACTAACGTTATCCGGCGTGAAGTATGGCGACAAACTGCGGTGGATTTCGTATCCGGTATGTGAGGCGTCCGTTTGCCAGGTAAGCGAATGACCTTCGTTGCTGGACGAGGCGGCTACTGTCAACTCTGCCGGGGTTGGGCATGCTCCAAAGTTGATCACCGCCTGGGCTGATTCATCGCCAGGATCAGCTTCTGAATAGGGGGGGCTGATCTCAGATATAGACGATAGAGAAGATGGGGCAAATGCGTTTTCGCTGGTTTGCACCTTCATCGTGATTGTTATTGGATCGTCGAAACCAATCTCTTCTTCGATATCAAAGGTCAAACCCTGATTGGAACTGTTAACCGTCACTTGGGAAGGGCTGCTGGCAGAAATAAAGTCCAATCCGGAATCTAATTCATTGGAAACCGTCGATTTAATGGGATATATTCCGTTATTTCTGATTGTCAACTCAATATCTACGATTTCGCCGGGAGTGGTGTATGCTGGGTTTGCCACGGCTGAGATCGATAGGCTGGGACGCATGACAAACATCGCCGGATCGCCCTGGAAATTAAAGGCGTACAGCTCGGAGGCATGGTTGTTAGAGGCGGTATATTCTTCATATGCGTGACGAATGCCATCCCCAAATTGCGTTTTGCCCAGGTCAAATAACGCCTCATGGAAGGCATTGCTGAGTATTTTATGTTCAAATAAATAACCCAAACCCGTTGATGACCAATGAGCGGCGCTGCCGCTATTGGCTTGTCTTAACAATGTTTCACTCATCGCTTGGTTTTGGGCGCCAGGCAAAGCGTTGAATCCATCTAAACAGTTGGCGGTGATGATGGCCAAGGGTTCGCTATTTTGCCATAGATGGGCATTATCTCTGGAAAAGATTTCTTCGCTTGCCCAGTGGGTAGGGAAGCCATGACCGCGATAGTTGAGGATTAACGCGCCTTCGTTATTGATTTTGTCGAGGACATCGGCCCGCAGTTGATCGACCTGCGCTGTAGATGCGCCTCCAGGCAGGCAAAAGTGGGTTTGATTAAATGCGCTGGGCAGCAAGTTGCCGGCATTTTGATTTTCCAAACAGAAGTTGCCAGCGCCATCAGTATTGTCTGCTAAGTACAGGAAATTCTCCATCCAAGCGCCAGCATTACGTAAGTTATCTTCAAAACGGATGATTTTGTTGACCAGATTGGCAGCTTGCTCTTTTGTTTGTACCGGCAAGCGCCCAATGGACACATCCAAAATGGTGTCGTCTCCCTCTAAAAATGCTAGGGATGAATCGGATGGGATCAACCCTTGGAATCGGTCAACGAATGCCAAATCGGTGATGATAAAGGCATCTTGATGCTCGTTGAAGCCATCCATGCAGAAAAGCGTGCAGTCGAGTTGACGAGGATTGATCGTTGAATCTCCAACCAAGACAACATATTGTAGTGGGGTGTCCCAGCTTAACCCCTCTCGCAAATAATCCCGAATCGCTTCTGGTAAATTCAAACCATAGCCATATTGGTTGATGATGTCGTTGATATCGACGACATGCGTGGCATATCCGCCATTTTCAACTAGCCCTCGATGTTGAGCCAATTGTTCGCTTTCTGCCAAAAAGTTAGAATGGGTGATCGCCAGCCACTGAGCGCCGTTGACAGGCGCGATATTGGTCGGAACGTACAGTGACAAACCGCCAGGCGTTAGTAAATTGGCTTGCGTGGTGGCGATAAATTGTGAATTTTCGCTATGATTGCTGCCAATGCGCAACGAGCCGCCCGCTAAATCTGCTGGGCTAATAGAGATAGCCACTGGGTTTTGGGGATCGCTTACATTCCAAGCCACCATGTTGGCGGCGTCCGTTTCGGTAAAGCCGCCAATGTTGAACTCTCGTTTTCCGCCAATTTCGTCGCTAAAGATCAACTGATCGTTGCCGGCAATGAACAGCCGTTGATACGAAAAGGTGATACGGTTTGTATAAATGTGACTTTTCCCTTTGCTGGAGCCATCCGTTGTCCCATTTAGGGTTAGTTGAACATTATTTGCTCCGTCGATCAAGCGGTTGGCGGCGATTGATCCGTTGATATTGCGATTATAGATACTGTACCATTGGTCAGTGGCGTCAAATGCCTCGCCACTGTTTATAGTGACGGCGGCTTGATGCGGGTATGGGTAGTTGTTGACAATAGGGTGTGATTTGGAGTTGACCTCAACAGTAAAGTTGGCGGCAATGCCGCTTGCGGTATCGGGATTAGGCAATTCTACATCATAACTGCGGGAGATAGTAGCTTCAGCCCCTTTGGAAAAGCTATCCATAAACCAAGCGTCTGGATCATTGGCAAAGAGAGCCCATTTATCTGTCCAGGTGGCAAACCAGACATTTTCTTCTTCGAGTGTGATTGCCGAACGCCAATTTGTAGCTGCCGCGTATCCTGTCGGATTGGCTTCAGAAGCGATTATCTGAGGGGCGCCATTGAACCATAACCAATAGACATTGTTGTTAAGATATTGACGCTCTAAGCGGGGCATATCAACCACAGATTCGCCATAAAATCGAACGGATTCGCCGATCTCAAATTGATTGTCGCTATCGCCTACAAATTGGTAGGCGAGGCTATTGCCGCGGTGATTCATTTCGATGGTATTTGGATCGGCAGTTGCCATGTCGATGCCGGCATCAACCAAATCTTGGTAGGTTAGTTGATAAATGCCATCTTGGTGCGCCTCGATTTTGAGCGTTTGTTGGTTTAAGGGCAATTTCACCGGGTCAGAACTGTTGCCAGGCGGGGCAAATGTAGATTCTGCCAGTTGGGTATTTTGCTCTTCAATATTCTGAAAGCCGAGCGCATTTGCTTCTTCAAATTCAAGCAGATAAGCGTCGTCGGCTTGTAGATGAAAGGCGGAACTCAATGCTGATTGCTCTTTTTCTATTCCTTGTTTTGGTTCCCTGTTTGGTTGGAGAGAGGTTACGCCCGATTGAGCGAATGCCGGCGTATTTAACATCGCCATTATCCCTATTAAAATTAGTAGAAATGTTGAAGATTTGCTGCGTTGAAAACTCATTGTGTCTCCTCGGGAATAAGAGCGGGTGAAGCTCAAAAACCCGTTAACCGTTGAAAGATGCTGTTTTTTCTTTCAATTGAAGTTGTCAGCGCTTTGACCTAGTCCCTTCTAAGATGAATGGCTGACATGCCCGTTGAATTGTTAAGAAAATTTATTTCTCACATCGAAAAGTGTAGATTTTGCCTCCCAGGGTAAGAGATATGTAATTTACAATTTGGGTGTAAATAGGTAGGTTTTAGGACGAAAGAGCTACTGGGCAAGTTAGAGGCGCTTAAGACCAAGCTCAGGGTGGATTTTTGCCGGCATTTACCCCCAAAATCCAACTTGTGCTACCATACGGTTCCCTTTCCATTCATTAATGCCAGGAGAAAAACGATGAGTTTGTCAGACCCCGAAATTTTAGCGGCGTACAATGCATTTACAGCCGTTCTGGGCGACCGTCAAACAGCGGTTGACCACGCCCTAACCCAAATGACCAAGGACAAAATCGTCAAACGCATTTGGGCAAAAGACCATACCGTTTGGCAAGACGATCCCACTGAGATTGAAAACCGGCTAGGGTGGCTGCAAATTCCCCACGTTATGTCAGACCATGTCGGCGCCATGTTGCAGTTGCTAGATGAAGTGAAGAGCGACGGGTACAGCGACGTTTTGTTGATCGGCATGGGCGGCTCTAGCCTAGCCCCTGAACTGTTTAGCAAATTGTTTGGTCGATTTGGAGATGGCTTGAATCTGTTTGTATTAGACAGCACCGATGCCGATATGGTAAACGGTTACGCCGCCAAATTAAATCCGTTGACCACCTTGTTTATCATCTCAACTAAATCAGGCGGCACAGTGGAAACGCTGTCCGGTTTAAAATATTTTTACAATTGGACGCTTAATGCCCTGGGGGAAGAGTGGGCGGGCGACCATTTTGTGGCGATCACCGACCCGGGCAGCAAATTGGAAACGTTGGCGACAGAGGCTGATTTTAGGGCGATATTTTTGAACGAGCCAACAATTGGCGGGCGTTATTCTGCGCTAAGCTTTTTTGGCTTGCTGCCGGCAACATTGGTTGGAACAGATGTAGCAACGCTGCTGAAATATGCCTTTAGCGCCATGGACAATTGCCGATTGCCTGAAGCGAATTTAGGCTTGCGTTTGGGGGCGATTTTAGGAACGATGGCAAAGTCGGGACGAGACAAATTGACCTTTGTTTCTTCGCCTCAGTTAGCGAGTTTTGGCGATTGGGTAGAGCAGTTGGTGGCGGAAAGCGTAGGCAAAGATGGGAAGGGGATTTTGCCCGTTGTTGGCGAAGATCTCGCCGCCCCCGATTTGTATGGGGAAGATCGGTTGTTCGTTTATCTCAAATTGGCGGACGAAGCGGATGAATTAGCGGAAAAGATCGACGCTCTGGAAGCGGTTGGTCACCCTGTGTTGCGATTTGAATTGAGCGATTTGTATGAAATTGGCGGACAATTTTTCTTGTGGGAGTTTGCCACAGCGGTAGCCAGCCATCTGCTTGGCGTTCAACCATTTGACCAACCCAATGTGGAAGCGGCAAAGGTTTCTGCCCGCCAAATGGCGGCGGCGTATCAGCAGGATGGCGTATTGCCGGCAGGAGAGGTAAGCCATTACGCTGAACTGCCGGCATTTTTAAAACAAGCTGAAACCGGCGACTACGTTGCCATTCATGCCTATATCACCCCTATGCCTGAATCTGACGACGCCCTAAACGATTTGCGGCTGGCGATTCGGGCTCAAACCCAATTGGCGACGACGGTGGGTTATGCCCCTCGTTTTTTGCATTCGACCGGTCAACTGCACAAGGGAGATGCCGGCAATGGGTTGTTTATTCAATTGACAGCGGACGCTGTGGTCGATCAGCCAATTCCTAACGAGATCGGCGGGACAGCGTCGGATATGAGCTTTGGGGTGTTAAAAATGGCGCAAGCCTTAGGAGATTATCAGGCGTTAAAAGAAGCAGAGCCGCCTCGCCGAGTGATTCGCCTGCATCTTGCCGGCAATATTCCCGCTGAAATCGAAAAATTAGCGGCATTGGTATCTCCGCAGGTCGACCTATTGTGACATTTCTAGCTTTTGTTGTCTTTTAACCACACATTTAGGAGAAGATTCAGATGAAATTAGCAATGGTTGGTTTAGGCAAAATGGGGGCTAACATGACCATACGCTTGCTGAATGGCGGACACAACGTAACAGTTACAGACCTAAACTCAGACGCCATACAAAAGGCGATGGAAGCGGGGGCAGATGGGGCAGAAAATTTAGAAGAGCTCGTTCAAATGGTAGGCGCCCCGCGTGTGGTATGGGTGATGGTGCCTGCCGGCAAGCCTACCGAAAGCGTTATCTCTTCATTGGCGCAGTTGCTTAGCCCTGGAGATATTATAGTTGATGGCGGCAACAGCAACTACAAAGAGACGGTGCGCCGCGCCGATATGCTGCGTCGAAAAGGGGTCGAAATGGTAGACGTCGGCACCAGCGGCGGCGTTTGGGGGTTAACTGAAGGGTATTCGATGATGGCTGGCGGCTCAGATAGCGCCATAGCCCAAATCCGCCCGGCATTAGAAACATTGGCTCCCAGCGCGGATACAGGCTGGGGGCATGTTGGTCCCAATGGGGCAGGGCATTACGTCAAAATGGTGCATAATGGCATCGAATACGGCATGATGCAAGCTTACGCCGAAGGATTTGAGATTTTGCGCGCAAAAGAGGAATTTGGTCTGGATTTGCATCAAATTTCTCAGATTTGGCGCTATGGCAGCGTGGTGCGTTCCTGGCTGCTGGATTTAACGGCAAATGCGCTAGCGGATGATCAAGATTTAAGCCAAATTGCCGCCTGGGTTCCCGATAGCGGCGAAGGGCGATGGACGGTGTTCGACAGCATCGATCTGGATGTGCCCGCCCCCGTTATTACCCTAGCGCTGCAAATGAGATTCGTCAGCCGTAATCAGGAGAATTATGCCGCCAAACTACTCGCCGCCATGCGAAACCAATTCGGCGGACACGCCATAAAAAAAGAAAAGTAGACGATTACCCTTAATCGTGTTATATTGACACGGTTGGCGCAGTATGGGCGGGGGTAATGGAGGTGAAAATGATTAGCCTTAGCAGTTGATTGGGTCGATCATTTGCTGATTGTCTTAATCGCAGTGTTAACCCAATTGACATATCGTCCGAAACATCAATTCCAATAATTTGGCAAACTTAATATTTACATTTCAGTAAGGAGTAAAAAATGGTTGCAATTGCAAAGTCGAAGATAAAAAAGCCGCTGCTATTTCTAATTGCCGGCATTCTCTTATTGATGCTTGCTCCCACCGCATTCGCAATTGATTTAGGCGGATCGATGCGGATTAGCCGCGCTGTTAAAGCGGGAGCAAACGAATGCTATTACACCGTCGCCAATGTCCAATCCGGCGACAATGTTAAAATGTTGGGTCGTAACGCAGACGGCTCCTGGGTATTTATTTGGGCAGACGCCGGCGATGGCTGGGTGCCGACCAGCAGCGTTAACGTCAGCGGGAACGTGCAAGCGTTAAGCGTATGGACTGACCATTTTAACGGCGCATCTTGCGCCCCAGCCCCACAACCAGTTGACGTCAGGATTTGTGGGCGTGAAGGCAATGTGACGTCTGGCTCCACCATTAGATGGACGGATATATATTCCACGGCTGACCCAGATGCCACCACTGGCGACACCTTTCCGCCAAATACATCCTTTACATTTTCAGGACGCGATTTCTGGGGTTGCTGGGTTAAAGTAACCGGAGGAGGCGCTACAGGCTGGATGCCGATTGACGCCTTTACCGATCGGGGCATCATGAGTTTGCCGATATTGATCGACAACAGCCAAGGTTGTTCAATTGATGACGGCAAAGTGGATTGCCCAGCCGGATAATCGAATTAATTCGTAAAGAATCGCTTAAAAAGGGGTTGGCGTTTGCCAGCCCCTTTTTGTTTACTAGTCTTTTTTGCAATAGAAGCAAAGCCATATAAAATCTACTCGTTGAATTTTTCCATCGCTGTTCCTGAGACGAAAAAGGCAAACTGTTTGTGCAACCAAATGAGACTGTTTCTATCGTTATTTTTGGGGCATCGGGCGATTTAACGCGCCGTAAATTGGCGCCCGCCCTCTTTCATCTCTATTGCAAAGGTCGGCTGCCAAATCAGTTCCAAATCATAGGCGCAGCCCGCTCCCAATGGGATGATGCCGCATTTCGGCGGGAGATGGAAGCTGGCATTAAAGAGTTTGCGGCAGATATTTATACGCCACACAAATGGTCGGATTTTGCCGGCAAATTGCATTATTTAGCGTTGGATCTCACCAATCCATCTGATTTTGGCAAATTGAAAGAGCTATTAAATGAAGTCGAAGTTGAAAGCGGCAATCGTCTTTATTATCTTGCCATCAGCCCTCGTTTTTTTGGCGCAACGATAGAGCATCTATGCCAATTTGATTTGACTGTTGAAGAGGATGGTTGGCGGCGGGTGGTTGTCGAAAAGCCATTTGGACGAGATTTCGAATCAGCCCAGGAACTAAATCGGCGCATTCACGCTGTCTTGGACGAAAAGCAAATCTATCGGATCGACCATTATTTGGCGAAGGAGACGGTGCAAAATCTACTCGTTTTTCGCTTTGGCAACGCCATTTTTGAGCCCATCTGGAATCGCACCTACATTGATCATGTGCAAATCACCGCTGCCGAAACGGTTGATGTAGGTCATCGGGCTGGTTACTATGACAAATCGGGCGTTTTTCGCGATATGTTCCAGAACCATCTGCTGCAACTGTTGAGTTTGGTGGCGATGGAACCGCCCGCTTCATTTGACGCTGACGCAATACGGAATGAAAAAGCGAAAGCGTTATCTGCTGTACGGCTGATCAAGCCAGAAAAGGCGGCAAAAAATGGGGTGCGTGCCAGGTATGAGGGGTATAAATCGTTAGACGGGGTTGCGGCAGATTCCAACACGCCGACCTACGCTGCCGTTAGATTGTTTATCGACAATTGGCGGTGGCAAGGGGTGCCTTTTTACTTGCGTTCTGGCAAAGCGTTAAAACGGAAGACAACGGAGGTTGTTATCCAATTTCGAGAGCCGCCCCATATGATGTTTCCGCTGCCGGCAGATTACGCTTTTTCCTCTAACCACCTCGCTATCTGTATTCAGCCCGATGAGGGGATTCACCTCAGTTTTGAGGCTAAGGTGCCCGACACCGAAGCGGAGATGAGAACGGTGGATATGAGTTTTCATTATGCCGATGATTTTGATGATGTGGCTATTCCAGAGGCGTATGAGCGGCTGCTGCTAGAAGCGCTAGAAGGAGACGCTTCGCTTTTTACCCGGGCTGACAGTATCGAACTTTCTTGGGGCATCATCGATCCCATCATAGCCGGTTTTGAGGCGCCAGACGCGCCGCCGTTGGCGATTTACGAAAAGGGGAGTTGGGGTCCGCTGGCAGCAGACAAATTTATCAAGGGCAAAAACGCCAATTGGCTTTACAGTTGTGGGTCAAAGCATTAACAGCAGAGTGAATTAGCGGGCTGCCTTTTGCCATAATGGGGTTTGTTTGCCGCTGAGATAACGGGATAAGCCTGCCAATGAAGAGAGATTTCCGCTTACGATATAATACGCCACGCCTGACAATTTCCATTTGCGCCCGATTTTGTCACCCAGCCAGCCAAATCCGGCCAATCCATAAAACAGCAGTTGGGCGATAAGGGCAAACTCGAAAAATGCCGGCATATCCCCCGCCAACCACATGCCTATATTGCCCGCCAACGCCCCGATCATGAAAAAGGGCAGCAACAAACGCAAAAATTTGTGAGAAACGAGCATGAAAAATCCTATCGGATTATTGAGAGGCCACCAAGATGGCTTGAAAAACGCCTGAAAACGCCCGGCAGTCATTCGCCGCCGCCGCGCCATATCGTCGTCCATCGATGCTGAAGGGCGCTCCCAACTTATCGCTTGTGGCTCGTAAGCCACCCGATAACCGGCGCGTTGGGTGAACAATCCCAAATAGACATCATCGTTGATGACGCCGGCTGGAATGGGTTGAAACATCTGGCGCCGCAAAGCGATCATCTCGCCCACCACGCCAGCGGTCGAATTAAGCGCGCTTTCCCATGTTTTAATGGCTGATTCATACCGCCAATACAACCCTTCTCCTTCTCCAGCAGTCCCTTTTTCCCGGCGCACTGTTTTTTTGCCTGTCACGCAGCCGACCGCTGGATCATTGAAATTGCCGGCAATTTTGCTGATAGCGTCCGGCAAATAAAAAGCGTTGGCGTCTGAAAAAACGAGGATTTCGCCCGTCGCTTGCCTTGCCGCCCGGTTCATTGCTGCCCCCTTGCCCCGCCTTTCTGGTTGGTGCAAACTAATTATGCCTTGCCGGGCAAATCCCTGTGCGATCTCCGCAGTCTCATCATCTGAGCCATCTGATATGAGAATGATTTCCAGTTGTGAATAATCGAGTTGGAGGCTGTTTTCGATTTTTTCGCGGATAACCGCCGCTTCGTTGTAAGCGGAAATGATGAGGGAAACAGGGGGTTGATACGCTCCGACCTGTATTGGACGAGGCTGGATCTTAGCCAGTAGCCACAGTAATGCTGGATAGCCGAGGTAATGGTAAAAGAGAACGGCGAGGCAACTGGCGGTTAGGAGGAAAAAAAATATCATGACAAATTCCGCAAAAAGCAGACGTTGGCATTGTAACAAAGTTTGGTTTCAAATCCGGTTAGCGCCTCAGAAAATTTCCAATCGCTGTTGGGGTTTTGGTACTACAATTGGGGTGGAATAGGCGTAAAGTTTCACCGATAGATCAGTTTCTTGGCAAATTGCGAACTGCTCGATTCGTTTCACATTATCCGCCCCAATGCCCGCCATGCTGTTGCCAGCCGCTCAAACAGCCCCGAATAAGCTCGATGCCAGAGGCGACCGTCGTTTCGCTCCCTTCCCCTTCGCCATACACCGACACCACTGCCGCCGCGCCCACCTTGCCCGTTGCCATCACCGTGTCGATTGCGGCTAACGTCTGCGCCATATCAGGTCCATTTGGCTCTTTGGTGCCATGATTTGGCACATACGCTTCGTCTAAAATGTCGGAATCGATGTGCAGATAAAGGGTGTCGCAGTTGCCGGCAAGCCGCGCCACCGCTTCCGACAAATCTTCGCCGGGAAAGCCGGCTGCCGGGGAGGCGATCGCCACATTCGTAGCCCGAATCAACTGCTCTTCTGGCGCGTCCAAATTGCGAACATCCACCATCAAAATGCGGTCGGTGGGCAATGGGGCAACGATATGCGATCGTTCCCGCCACTGGGGATATGCCAAACCGGCACAGACTGCCACCGGCATACCGCCTAACATGCCAGAAAGGGTGGTGTTGGGGGTGTTAAAATCGCCGTGGGCGTCAAACCACACCAAGCCGATGCGGGCAGCCGCCCCATCTGCATCTTGCAAGCCGCCAATCACGCCGGAGATGTGGGAACAGTCGCCGCCGGTCATCAAAATCGCTTTGCCGGCATTTCTCGCTTCTGCCACCGTATCCGCAATTTTGCCGCCTAACCTGCCGATATTGGTCGGCTCGTCATCGGTTCGTTCCGATTTGGCTAAACGAGGTTCAAAGACGCTATGTTGGACCCCTGCTGAGGCGTAAATGCCGGCATTTTCATAGGCGTTAAGCGACCGTTCATCCCCTTTTGCCAATCGACTGTACCGATACCGAACGCCGACTACTTGCAATTCTGTGATGGGCTTTCCGTTCATGTTTTTCTCCTGAATTTTTTTAGACGGTGGACGATGGATGTGTAAAAATCATTTATGGTCTATGGTCCTCCTAGACCCGCACCCTCGTCACTCGCATACCCGCCACCCTATCTCACATCGTTTCCGTCACCTTTTGGATGTTGCGCGGCGCGTCCACATTATACCCTTTGATGGCGGTTAGATGGAGAGCAAATAGTTGTCCAGCAACGATGGCGGTGAGGGGGGAAAGCCATTCGGGAACGATTGCCGGCATTTGTAAGGGAAAATCTGACGCCGCTAAAATGCCGGCATTATCGCTAATGCCAACTACCTCTGCCCCGCGATTTTGCAATGTTTGGACAAACGCCTCCATTTCTTCAGCTAACACGCCGCTTGGGGCGATGACCAGCGCTGGAAAACCCTCCTCGATCAATGCCAAAGGTCCATGCAAAAAGTCGGCGCTGGAATAGGGTTCGACCACTGTGTAAGTCAGCTCTTTGAGTTTGAGGGCGGTTTCGAAGGCGGTAGCGTAGTTGAAGCCGCGCCCAATGACCACACAATGTTTCATATATCGGTAACGCGGGGCAATGCCGGCAATCGCATCGCCCATAGCTAACGTTTGTTCCATCTTTGCCGGCATCTCTATCAAATCCGCCAACCGCCCCGCATCCTCCTCCAATTTGGCGCTAAAGGCTGCCACAGCCGCCAACGATGCGGTGTAGGTTTTGGTGGCGGCAACCGCTTGCTCATTGCCGGCATGCAACTCAATCACCACATCGCTGACTTGGGCTAACGGAGATTGTGGCTCGTTGGTGATGGCGGCAGTTAATGCCCCCTGCTTTTTCGCTTCTGCCAACACCGCCACGATGTCGGGGCTTTGCCCGCTTTGACTAATGCCCAGCGCCAGCCCATCTTGCAAGCGGGGGGGCATCTTGTATTGGGAGTACAAACTTGGCGTAGCTAAGGAAACGGGCAAATGGTTGTATGCTCCCAACGCATATTTGGCGTATCTGCCGGCATTGTCGCTGGTGCCCCGGGCGGCAATGGTTACGTGGGTAATCGTTCGCTTTTGCATTTCGCCTGCCAATTGCGCTACATCAGGCATGGATCGGGACAAAAAATGGTCGATAACGGCGGATTGTTGATGTATTTCTTGGTAAAGATGGGTTTGTTTGAGCATAGTTTTGTGCTGTTGGACAATGGACGACGCTAAAAATGACATTTACATTTCTGACTACCCATTAAATTTATTCGTAACTATACAGATGGACACAGAGTTCACGGAGGAAACGCAGAGAACACAGAGAAGAAAAAGCGGATATGGAAAAATTATGAGACAATAGCAAAAAATTCAAGAACTTTGGTTTTCCCTAAGTGAAGATAGAAAAAGGGGTGAAAAAGAAAGTGATTTGAGAGAAAATTGGTGTGTGAAAACGCAACCTCCCAAATCACCTACAAAAATCAATTATCAAGTACAACAAGCAATTGAGCAAATGGTTTCAACCTTACCCAAAGGGACAGACTTAGGTCTGTGTGATGTAATCAGCGCCATGTACAGCGGCTATTTTGTTGAATCAGGCGGAGGCGTGATGCCAGCAATAGACCAATATTTAAGGGGTTGGATACCCGAAGAGTCAGAACGAGCGGCGCGAAGCCGTCGGGCGGCAAAAGCGATAACATATGGGCAGTACAATTTAAATGAGTTGATAGCAGAGATGAAAAGGATAGTGACCCAAAGCAGTCAATGGCAGCCGACAATCGTACAAGGGTATCGACTGAAGTCAGTTGATATGACATCGTATAAACGGTCAAAGGTCAAAACGCTCAAAAGCAAGGGCTATGATTCCAACGCACAACGAGCCATGCCAGCAGTACCCTTTGGCATCATGGGGACAACAGGCGAAGTCAATGGTCAGAGAGTGGCTCTGTTGGAGATGCTGATATGTGGGGACATCAACCAGAATCAGCCTGCTGAGGAAATGAAGAAAGTGTATAGTCAGGTGGCTCAACAGCTTGCTGCAAATGAGTTGGCTGTCTTTGACGCAGGCTTTTCTCTTATTGAAGCGGTGGTGCAGGGCATTGACCACTGTGTCGTGCGGTTAGCGACAAACTGTACCTTTGGTCAAAGTCCGGGGAAAATCCCCGTCCGAACATCAAACAAAGGTCCCGAACCGAGCCGCCATCAAGCTGAAATCGTCCGCCCCTTGACTCGTAGACACGGCGGCAAGGAATTGGCTGCAACCCCAGCAGATGAAACACGCATCTGTTTCGATGAAGCTGGGGAAGAGATTCGGATTGAAGTGTGGCAGCGGGTTTATTTTCTGGAACGCCATTTAGACCGGGTTGCAGATGAAACTCTCAAGAAAACGTTGCGGAAGAAGCCGCTTCAAGTCGTTGTTATTCATCACCCTGACTTCATTGACCCTCTGGTGTTAGGTACACCTTTGCTATCGCTCGAGCCCCAAGCGATGATGATGATTTATCCACAACGCTGGCCGATTGAGGGGATTCCTCAAACAGGCAAATATCTTTTGTCTGGAGGAGGAGGCAGACATTTTGTCCATCATCCAACCGCCATCACCCGCTTGCCAGCCTTGACGATGATTTTTGGGTCGTTGTTCAAATATCTGGCTGCAATTATGCCTCCAATCCGAACTGGTTTTTGGGACCGGGTGGTCAAACCAACCTATGGACGGTTGATGAGGTATTTAAAAAAAGTTGGTCTACCGATTTCAAGCCAACTTTCTAAGAAGGCTTCAGTGACGGCACATTTGCCGCCTGGCTATGATGCAATTAGGCTTTCGAGGGCGTAAATCTACGCTTTTCACACTTGATTTTGAACTGGATTTACGGAAAACTAAAGAAGAAAATAATTAGCCAATAAGCGATAAAGATTGCCTGAAAAGGGAACTGTGAAAAAATCCCTGTGCGCTTTGTACCTCTGTGTTCTCTGTGTCAAAAAAATTCAGGTTTTCTGTGACCTGTGTAGTTACATTTATTCTTTCTTTTCCCATACAATTTTACCGCCGATAATTGTCATCGCCACGTCACAACGCATGCTTATCAGCGTCAAATCCGCATCACAACCAACTGCCAACCGCCCTTTATGGGTTAACCCCAACAATTTTGCCGGCATTTTTGTCGCCGTAGCCACCGCTTCGGGCACACTGCACCCCGTAAAACGCATCAAATTCGCCAACGCTTTATCCATACTTACTACTGCCCCTGCCAACGAGCCATCGGGCAAAGTGGCTTTATTTTCCGCCACCGAAACTACAAAATCGCCCAACTGGTAAATGCCGGCATCCATCCCCAACCCAGCCATCCCATCTGTTACCACATTTAGCCTGTCGCTAACCAAACTCCACACCAGCTTGATCAGCTCAGGATGCAGATGAACGCCGTCGCAGATGATGCCTATTGTCACCCGTTCGTCGGCTGGGTTGCCAATGGGGGTAAAAGTCAGCTCGGTGCCATTGCCAGAAAACTATAGTATAATAAGGTGGATTTGGATACATTGCCCATTTAAATAATAGGAGACCTAAAATGATACATACACGATTCCCCAAAATAACCTTATTGGTGTTGTTACTTATTGTTACATCGGTTACTTTTCATTTCTTCCCAATAAAAGCCTCGGCTGAGATCAATATTAAATATCCAAATTCTGGCAAAAGCATCGGAATACTGCCAGAAAACGATTTGCAAATCACCAAGGAAAGATTGGAATCTAATGGCATTGTTGTTACAACAAATTTACGAAACTTGACAAACAATGAAAAGCATGAATTTGCATTGGTTTTCTTGCATCCGACATTAATCAAACAAGCTAACCGAGAAGATTTAAATAAGTTATACCAAGATGGGATAATTTTAGTTGCCTTAGATACTTCGGTGGCTGAATTAATTCACATCATTGATGCTCAGGATGTAATGGCTGAAGGATACCGTGATTCAACTTACACAAAAGATAACAATCAATTTTTAATCACAATGATTCATCTAGCAGAGAACCCCCTTCTTGGATCACGGGGGGACTATGTTTACTCAGAAGTAATCAATCCGAAAGATCTTTTTATTATTACCTTGGGATATCTAGAGATGTCGCTTAGTGAACGACAAGACAGAAACAAAGAAAACAATTCCAGCTCATGCACACCAAACCCAACTATACCAGGCGGTCTTAAAGTTGGAACAAAAAACACGGCAACAGGATATATGACAGCTTTTGATTGGACCACAGATCACAATCAAACATACTCAAATTATCAAATTCATGCGGACACTTTCCATTCAACCAATGCATTTTATATTAAAGCTAGACCTGAACTATGGACCAATTGTAGTGATAATGCACAAGACGATGTCCATAAAATAGGTGAGAATAATAACGGATTTTCCTATTATGTCTCAAATGTTTGTGACATTCAATATACAACACATATTTCAGCCACGGCTTGTTCAAATTCAAATCCAAGATGGTGGGGAAATACTTTTAATATGGTAAGGGTTAATAATACATCTTCAGATGTTATAAAGTTGTATGGTGCAAGATTGCATCCTTAATTGTAGAAGAGGGGTAGTGTGTCCAATATTCTACTCTTTACCCTCTGGGAGGTTCGGAAAGAGGGTAAGGTTATTTGATTATCACCGGAATGAAGATTTGCCGGATATTAGTGATGCCCAGCGTAAAACGTTGCACTTCTTCGCCAAAATGAGCCGAATCCACTTCAAAAGTGATTGTGTCCCCATTCAGAGTAGTAGAGAGGACGGGCACAACCTCAAATGAACTATTGTTGAAGACAGGACCCGCATTGGATTGGTGTTCTCGTTTTAACAAATAATAGATCAGGTCGGGGTCAAATGCGCCGCTGCCGCCGGCATCGGAAATATCAAAGACAAGTTGCACGGTGCCGCCGGTAGTAGGGGCATAATCTTCGGTAGTCACCATCCATTCTTGCGCCCAGCGGTCGGTGATGTGTGCGGGTGGCGGGTGTGCGGGTGGCAGGTGTGCAAGTGGCAGGGGGCAGGGGCGTTATTGGCGTTGAATGCCGGCATCCAATTGCAAGCGTTAAATCGAACCCAAATCAACCGGTATTTGTCGGTGGCGGGCGGCTCGCCCCAATTGCGGGCGGCGCTGCTCTCTGAACGGCAAACCCCCTTGCATGAATTAGCCGCTTCGCCGATGATGTTGAGCCTTTTGCGCGAGATGAACGGAAGCGAGGGGTTGGCAGACGCGCCGTTGGCGCTGATTTCGGCGTTTGTGAACCACGCTTTTGACCGCAAACCGATGGCGGATGCCGGCAAAGCAAAAATTCGCCAACAATTAAGCTGGCTTGCCCGCCACATGCGGCAAAACAACCAATCCCTCTTTTTGATAGAAGAGATGCAACCCAGTTGGCTAGACCATGCCCGCCACCGCTTGCTTTATAAATTGATCAACCAAGCTATTTTGTCGCTGATTAGCGTGGCGGTGTTTGGCAATACATTGATCTATGTCTGGTATCGTTCCAATTTCACCCTCAAAATCAACTACTTTGACCAAATTGCCGGATGGTTGGGCACGCGGTATGAGTTTGGGATATTTGCCGGCTTGTCTGCCATTAGCTTACTCATTTTGCTTTTGTTTTTGCCGGGGGAGTTTCAACGGTGGGAAGCGGTAATTGCCGGCAATCCGCCCCCCATAAAAAACAAAATCCGAGAACCGCTTCTGCAAGCTGGGCTGATCTTCACGCTCACCGCCTTGCCCATTGCCCTCTTTGGCGATGTGGCGGTGGGGGTAGGGCTGGGGTTTATTGTGGGGTTGTCCCGGGTGGGGTCGTCTCAAACGTGGCTGGCGGGGGCGAGCTACCAAACGGATATTCAACCGTCGGACGCTATTGGCTGGTCGTGGGGTAAAGCGGGGCTAGGCATCTTGATTGGGCTTTTGCATGGGTTGGTGTGGATTTGGGCTGTGCCAAATATGAAAAATTGGTGGGATTTGCCCATGCTGGCGGGCTTTTTTCTCTTTGTGTTAGGGTTGCAGGGCAAGCGCATCGAGACGAAAAGCCAGCCCAATTTGGGCAGTTGGCTGGCGTTGCGAAATGGGCTGTTTACGGGGGCGCTGCTGGGCGGGATTTTTGCGTTGGCGGTCGCTTTGTATGAATCTTGGGCGGCGGCGTTATGGTGGGGAAGCGCCCTGTTTTTGTGTGGTTTTCTCATTCAGGGGGGGTTGAACGGGGTCAAACATCTGGTTTTGCGGTTGTTGTTGTGGGTAGAGGCGGATGTGCCCATAAGGTATGCGAAATTTTTGGAGAATGCCGGCGCTCTCGGCTTTTTCGGGCGGGCAGGGGGCGGGTATGCCTTTCGCCATCGGTTGTTTTTAGATTATTTTGCGAATTGAGGGTTGGGGCGGGGGACGACGGACGATAGTTTGCCGCCTGCATACTTGCCACCTGCCACTTGCCACTTGCATAGAAAAATTTGCAAATTGTCATTGAATGAGATAATATCCAATCAATCGATTAGAAAAACATCATGGGCAGGAAAAAAAGCTACGATGAAAATGCCGTTTTGGAAAAAGCGATGTTCGCATTTTGGGAACATGGCTACAAAGGCATTACCACCCGCCAACTCGCCCAAGCGATGGGCATCAACCAATACAGCTTATACGCATCGTTCCACAGCAAAGAACGGCTGTTTAGCTTAGCCCTGCAACAATACAACGAAAATTTCATCGAAAATGGGTTGTACGTCCCCCTAAGTGGCGACAACTTAACAAAAGAAAATTTACGACAATTTTTAGAACAATTTGTCCAATACTCGCAAGCTGGTTTGCCGGGCGGCTGTTTTATCTGCAACACAATGGTGGAAGGCAGTTGCAAAAATCCGCAAGCAGTCTCTGTGTTGCAACGGTATCGTCAATTGATGACCGACGCTTTTCAAGCCATCATCCGCAACACATATCCCCAAGCCACTGAAGAATTTATTTACAACAAGCGAGAATTTTTGTTTGGGGCGCTGGTGGGGCTGGCCATGCAAAACAAAATGGGGGTGAAGGGCTCCACATTACAAAATTATGTGAATGAAATGATGCTTTCGCTCTTATCGGAGCGAACCTGAGTTTCATCGCAAAAAGTTGAGGGAAGTTGTAGGTCGGATCGTTAATCCGACAAGCGGAATATCATTCCGCTTTACATTTCTCGGAAATATTGAGAAGAGAGGAATAAAGATGTCACTACATATCGAAACAGAAATTAATGCCCCTGCTCAAAAGGTGTGGGAGATTTTAGCCCATGATTTTGCGGGTATGGCAAAATGGACAACCACTTTGTCTGACTCCCGGGAGATTACAGGCAGCGAGATACCTGCCGGCATTATCCCTGCCGGCAATGCTCCCGTCCCTGCCAGAGAAACGACCTCGGCAATCGTAACCGCCATCGAAGTGATTACGAAATATTCCGAAGAGAATCGGGAGTTGATGTTTGAAGCCGCCAATTTGCCAATGATGCTTTCTTCTGCCCGAAATCGACAACAGGTTGCCGCATTAGGAGATAACAAATCAAAGGTCTCTTTTGACATTGATTTACAGTTGCGGGGTATTTTTAAAGTGATGGCGCCCATTCTCAAGCGACGTTTTAGCTCGACGATGGGCAATGTTCAGCAAGAGTTGAAGACGTATGCAGAAACCGGGCAATTGCCTGCTGTATAAAGCCGATTGTGAAAAGCCTAAATGTGTTAATGCCGGCAAGGTTTGTCAAATTTGACCAATTTGCTGGGCGTAAAAAATATTTTTATTTAAGGAGATTTTGATGAGAAATGTAGCTAAAGGTTTGGCTGGAATTATTGCATTGTTGTTTTTGTTTTTCGGGGTTCGCTATATGTTTGCCCCAGCCGGATTGTTGGAGTCGGCAGGGTTAGAAGTGGTCGGCAATACCGGGTGGGCGACTTTGCGCGGGTTGATCGGGGGCAGTTTCCTCACATTTGGCATTTTGATCATTATGCACGTCATTGTCCATGAAAATCATGGCGTTATGCGGATGGTGATTTTGTTTTTGCTAATGACCATTGTTGGGCGGGTGGTCAGCCTGGCTGCTGATGGGGGCGGGTCAGATGTCTTCCGTAATTTCGTGCCAGTTACGCTGATGCTGTTGGTTAGCGGCGCTTCGCTACTACTGTTTTTGAGGTCTGAGGAAGCTTGATGCGATTCCCCCATTGGTTTACGGCATTGACCGTTTTGTTCTTGATTTCAAATCTGTTTTTGTTTGGGTTGCTGACGCTGTTTTTTCCCCATCTGACCTTTCCGAATTCTGGAGATGGGGCGATTTTCCCGATTCAATTTATGGCGGCGCGGCATATCGCCTTTGTTCTGCCGTTGTTTCATGGTTTAGTCCGGAAAAATGTAATGATTTTGCGGACGATGTACACTATCTTCTTGGTGATGTCAATAATTGATATCGTGTTGCTGGGGGTTTACGGTTACAACATTCCGTTGTTGGGCTCTATTCCTTTTATTGGCAATTTGCCCACAGTGGGGAAGGTGGCTGTGGGGGTGTCAATGTTTTGGCTGCCAATTGGGGCGTGTTTGGCTTATTTGCGCTCGTTGCCGGCAGCGGAGTAGGAAATGTGGCTGCCGGGAAAAACTTTCTAACGGTAATCTGTCCGCCGGCGAGTAACTTTTTCAAGGCGGTAATTGCCCTGGCGGATTTGAGGATTTGATACCGTACGATAATTTGTTACTTGCAACCTGCCACCTGCATACTTGCTACCCGCATAAAGACCAACAGTTGACATTTGACGCTGAAAAAGCGATAAAATGTCAATTGCCTAAAGCCTTATCATTCCTCTACAATATTCTCAAACTAGCGCGCAATGCGTTTTGTGTAATGTTTTGATAGGAACGAGATCAATCTACGTTGAAAAAGTCTCTTATAACAAAAATGTGAGGCAAAAATGGGACGAGAAACGCGATTATTCAAAAGCGAAGAGCGAAGAAGCAGAACAGAAGTTAGCGATTTTTTGCGTCAATTGGCGGATAAAGTGGCGGCTGGACAGGTTGTTTTACGGCAGGGGGGCGAAGCGTTGACGCTGGAAATGCCTCAAAATCTCATCCTGGAAATCCAGGTTGAAGACGAGGATAAAAAACGGAAAGGCATACAGCACAGCCTAGAAGTTGAAATCAAATGGTTTGATGGCGATGATGGCATCGCTAACGCCCCTTTGCAGTTAGGCTGACCTGAGCCGTTAACCATCGCCACCTGGTGGAGACGGCTCAGCAGGCTCAGTGGAAGACGCTTCTTCCTCATTGCCGGCCGCCTCATTCACCTCTTCGTCGTCGCTGGGTTCAATGCCGCGTTCGGCTAACTCCTCGAATGGGTCGCCCAGATATGGGGCGTCGGGGTTAAAGTAATTGTAAACCGTCCGCGAAATATCTCGGAAGATGGGAAAGCTGTATTCATAATCCAAATACCCGCCTGGCTGATAGAGAAAGATCGCCAATATATAGGGTTTGGCTGGGCTGTAGATGATGCCGGCATCGGCATGGGTGCCATTAGCCCAGCCATGTTTGTGCGAAACAGGTACAGTTGCCGGCACGCCAAACGAAATCAAAGTTCCCTCGATATTTTGCGCCATGATGTCGATCAATTCCTGGCACTCCTGCGGCGTCAATTGTCCTGGATAAACAGCGATCAGCGTTCCTTTGCCCAGCGAACAGTAGTAAAGCATGGTCAATAATGCCCCAATATCCTCAGCGGTCGTTTGCATCGCCTGATCTAAATCAAGCAAGGCGTCTGGCTGTGAATTGGCGTCCGTCAAAAACGATAATCGATTAGGGCGGGCTGGCTCTTGATATGGCGTTACCAGAAATGTATTGGTCAAGCCCAATCGCTGCGCCGATTCGGTCAGGATATCCGCGCCTTGGTAGCCGCTTAACTCTTGCGGTTTGCCGGCAACCCGGCGCAATAACAAATTGGCATGATAATCGCTCGATTGGGTGGCGGCGCCAAAAAATAGAGCCAACTCTTCCGGCGGCGGCGTGCCATCATAATAGTTGCGATACGCTTCGATCATAATCGGGATTTTCATGACGCTGATGCCCGACATCGCCACATCGGCATTGATCAAAATCTCGTCCCCAGTTTCCAAATCTGCCACAAATAGGCTGCCAACTCCGTTAAACTCAGCGATTTGCTCGACGAGTGTCTCCTCTAGCAAGTAGATGCCCGGCTCCTTCGGCTCTTCATCCTGGATGATTAAATCAGCCTGGCGATCATACAAACTGTACAGGGCGGCGCTGATCTGTGGCATGCTGGCGTCGATGTCGGTAGAGTAGCCAGTTTTGCCGGGCAAATAGCCAATGGAATTGGCGGCAAGTTGGGGGTTGGTGGCGGGTTGATCTAAAAAGCTGACGATCGTTTCCACTAACGCTCGCAACGCTTGCGGATCGTGGGAAGCTTGCAGCGGAATATCGACCGAGTTGAGAGGACGGTCGAACAAAAAGGCGGTAAATCCTTGCCATATGGTCTGGCTGTTTTTCTGTTCAGCGGCTTGTGTCAACATCGCCTCTAAATCCAGCTCAAACCCAGCGCGAACGGGGTCAATTTCCGCTGTTTCTTCTAGATGATGGATATGGATGGGGGCGTTGTAAGCGGTTTGCAGAGCGGAGCTAGCGTCTAACATGCTCATGCCGCTAACGTCGACTCCGCCGATTCGCGTCCCTGCCGGCAATAGATGTTGTTGTTGCGTGTACAGTAGGGCTTGGTAGATCAGGTACATGCCGGCAGCGATCAAGCCGAAAAAGCCAACAAAACGCAAAAAGCGATTAAAAAGAGAACGCGCATTGCTCAATTGGATGTCGCTCCAGCCAAATAGGGGTCGGCAAAGTTGAAGTAGTTGTATGTCGCCCTGGAGATGTCGGCGATCATCGGCGAACTGATCTCCCATTCCAACCAGTCAGGTCGATGCATAAAGACGACGATGACATAATCTCCATTAGGCGAATAGACGATGCCGGCATCAGCATGGGTATCGTTGACCCAGGCATGGCGATGTGCAATGCGCGTTTCGGGCGGCGCTCCCCCTTCAATCAAGCTGCCAATGCGATTTTGCGCCATAATGTCCAAAATCATTTGGCACTCTTCCGGCGTAACTTCCTCTTCAAATAATAATGGCAATGCCCCAGAGCCGTCTCTGGCGCAATAATAAAGCCCCGCCATCATCGCCCCCATATCTTCGGCAGTGGTTTGAATGCCTGATGTGGCGCTAAATGCAATATCTTCGCGGCTGTTAGCCGGGGTTTCAAGTTGGGCTTGTCCGGGCGGCAAGGCGGCATTATAGGCAGCCAGTATGTAGGTGTTTGTCAATCCTAGCCGCTGCATCGATTCCGTCACCAGTTGGGCGCCTAAATAGGGGTCATTTTTGCCGGCAATCATATTGAGCAATTGATTGGCAGCGTCGTTGCCCGGCTCTTGCAGCAACAAACTATTGGCGATCAACTCCGTTTGACTTAACGTTGGCGAGGCATCGATTACCCGCATCGCATTGAGGGCGATTGGGGTTTTAAGCATATCCATTCCCGACATCGCTACATCCGCCCGATAGGTGATCTCTTGCCCAGACTCTAAATCCATAATAAAGATACTAGTGATATCGGAAAAAGATTGAACATGGTTGACCAATAATCTGCCCAACAGCAGCATGTCGGGGCGGGCTGGCTCAACCGGCACAGCCACCATCTGAGCGTCGCGCCCGCTAACGCGGTATAGGGCGCTTTCCACATTGCGGATGGTGGCGTCGATGTCAGTTTTGACTCCCGGTTCGCCAAATTGAAACGAGAGGGAGGCAGGCGCTGGTTGCGGGGGTTGCACTTCTTCGTCTAGCTGGTCGGCGATTATTTGCAGAGCGCGGCGCAGCCGGGTTTGGTCATGTGTGGCGCGCAATTCGACTCGATTGACGTTGACTGGGTTGTTGGTAATGTAGCCCAGCAATCCTTGCCAAAAATCCTGCCTAATTCGTTCATTTTCCGCCTGACTCAACATCACCTCAAAATCGAGTTCCATGCCGGCATCATTTGGGTTGAAGGTCAATTCGCCGTTGGGGTGAATCAATTTGACAGGCGCCAGCAGATACCGTTCGGTGAGAAGCTGCGTCGCTTGCTCCTCATTCATCCCACCCACACCCACCCCGCCGATGGTTAACCCTGCCGGCAGTAAGGCGCGTTGAAAGCTGTATTGGTACGCCTGATAAAAAATATATAGCCCCAAAATCATCAAAATGGTGACCAACAGCCATTGCCCAATGCCTGGGGTACTTCTGCGATTCATGCTATATCTCCCAGCCAACTTTGGCGCTTCGCGCCTACCTGCTCTAGGTGATTATATGCCGCTTCGATTGAGCTACGCACAAATGGCAGCAATGGAGAGGGCAATTGTGATCTGGAAAACCAAGCGGCTTCCAATATTTCGCCGCTTAACCTCATCTCGCCGGGTTCGACGAACGCGATAAAGGCGATGCCCAAATGGGATGGGTAGGTATCGGATTGGACATTGATAATGGGACCTAATGTGCCCCTTAAACCCGTTTCTTCGTGTAGCTCACGGATAACGCCTTCAGCAGGATCTTCATTTCGCCCCAGCCATCCGCCTGGCAATCCCCAGGGGGCGCTGGGATGAAAAACGTGGCGTAACAGCAAAATCTCGCCCCGAGAATTAATGGGCGTCATTGCTACCCCAACTCGATGGCGGGGAACGAGGGCTTTAATCGCCTGCACCATGCCCCAATGGGGAATAGGGTATTTGATTAATTTTGCCAATCGTTCTTTCCAAACTGCCGACATATTCACGAACCATTCTCTCCCAGCGAAGTTTTGCGCGTTACCTGTTGTCATTGTCGATTATAGGGCGGCAGTATAGCACAAGGCGAAAAGGGATACCTATTTTTTGACGAGGCGCTAAAAAAACATTCAATTTTTCGAAGAGGGAGCCTTAAATATTGCAACTTGAATCCCATTCAGGCGTATAGGGGGGCGGATAAGATAACAGTTATTCTTGGAGATGGTTAAGATGGACAATAAATTGGTGAAAAGCGACAAGAATCGAATGATCGGCGGGGTATGCGCCGGCATTGCCAACTATGTCAATATCGACCCCAATTTAGTGCGTTTGGCGTTTGCGCTGCTGACGCTGGCTAGTTTTACGGGGCCTGTTTTGTATGTAGCGTTGATGTTGTTGCTGCCGGCACAAAGCGCCCAAGACGACCCGCCGATGGAGTGGCTGCAAGCCAATGTGGAAGATTTAAGCCAGACATTGACGCAGACGTTAAATCGCATCGGCGCCCACCCACGCGGTCCAGTAACTGCCGGCATCGCTCTAATCGTCTTGGGCTTGTCGGTGGCGGCGAGCAGTGGAGCATGGTTGACCTTAGGGGCAGTGGTCATCGCTATCGTTTACTATTTGCGTTGTAAAAGCAAATAGGCTAACTTCGCCACAATTGAAAAATAATCGCCCCATGCAGCACAGTGGCTGCGATTAATATCAGCGGGAATAGATAATGTTCCCGCCAATTCGTTTTGTGTCGAAAAAGCCACATCCCCAGCCAGCCGCCCACAAAACCGCCTGCCAACCCAAATAGATGCAAAACCAACTCCGGAATCCGCCCTCTTCCCAGTTTGGCTAACCCTTTGTCCATGCCAAAGAGCGAAAAAGTGGCAATGCCGGCAGCCACCAGCCATACGCTGTAAATCGACCAATCTGTATATCGCAGCAAACCAATCGCCGAGGCAATAGCCAATAAGATGCCTAGAGCTCCAAAGCCCAGATGAAACGGGCGATTTCTTACCTGATTCATGCGTTAAACTCCTCGTTACGAATGCCCTAAAATCGGGTGCGGAATATATTTTTCTTCTAAAAATGTCATCTCCTCCGCCGATAACTGGATGTTGACCGCCTTGACAGCTTGCTCCAAATGCGCCATTTTAGTAGCGCCTATTATCGGCGAAGTAACGCCTGGCTTGTGTAAAAGCCATGCCAGGGCGATTTGGGCAGATGTGACGCCTCGTCGTTCCGCCAGGGTCATCGCTCGTTCTACAATAGCGAAATCTGCTGTTTGAAAATACATATTTGCCGCAAACTGGTCAGATTTGGATCGCCTTGTTTCCCCGCCGCCGCTTTTGTGGCGATTGCCGGCAAGGAAGCCGCGAGCCAGCGGGCTCCAAGGAATCAGCCCCACTCCTTCCGCGATACACAGCGGGTTCATCTCCCGTTCCTCCTCTCGATAGACGAGGTTCATATGATTTTGCATGGAGACGAAGCGACTCCACCCTTTCAGATCTGTTAGGTAAAGCGCCTGGGCAAACTGCCAGGCATACATACTTGACGCCCCAATGTAGCGCACTTTGCCGGCACGCACCAAATCGTGCAGCGCCTCTAATGTTTCATCGATAGGGGTATTGTAATCCCAGCGGTGAATTTGATACAGGTCGATGTAATCCGTTCCTAAGCGGCGCAATGAATTCTCTACTTCGTTCATGATATGGTAGCGCGACAAACCGCCATCGTTAGGGGCGTCGCCCATGCGCTGGTAGATTTTTGTCGCCAAAACTACTTCATCCCGTCGGGCGAAATCGCGCAACGCCCGCCCGGTTACCTCTTCGCTGACCCCCATCGAATAGATATTTGCCGTGTCGAAAAAGTTGATGCCCAATTCTAGAGCCCGTTGAATAAAGGGACGGCTTGCAGCTTCATTCAACACCCAATCGCGCCAATTTGGATCGCCAAAAGACATCATTCCCAGGCAAATGCGCGACACTTTTAATCCGGTACGACCTAAATTTACATATTGCATTCCATTCTCCTCTATCCACACATCGTTCAAAATTTAGAAACCAGAGCGTTCAACTTGCTGACGATAAGCGTAGGGTTGTCGATTGCCTCGCCCTGCGCTTGAATGCGTCCCATTCATTGTATTCGTTGGCGAATAAAGCGCAAAAATGTGACGCTTGGTTAACCTTCTATTGCATTTTCAGCTATACTCTTGTTCGCTCGAAAGGGCTTTAAAAGTTAGACGTGTTGCATCCCCACTAGTGGCGATTTTCTGCTTAGGCTGGATAGTCGCCAATCCCAACTCATTTTTTTGGAGGTTATTCGTGTCACAATATAGTTTTAGCCAGAGTGTCGATTTAATGGCGGATCGCGCCTTGCAAACGTTGGATTTGCCGCAAGGGGTGTCAGACGCTATCAAAGCCACTAACTCCGTTTTGCAGGTTAAATTTCCAGTGCGCCTGGAGAGCGGAAAAGTAGAGGTATTTTCTGGATGGCGGGCGGTACACAGCGACCATCGCTTGCCGGTAAAAGGGGGTATTCGGTACGCTCCGCACGTCAATCAAGATGAGGTGGAGGCGTTGGCGGCATTGATGACCTATAAATGCGCCATTGTCGATGTGCCTTATGGCGGTTCAAAGGGTGGGCTGATCATCAATCCCCGCGAATACAGTGAATATGATTTGGAACGAATTACCCGGCGATTTGCCCGCGAATTAATTGAGAAAGGGTATATCAGCCCTGGCGGCAATGTGCCGGCGCCCGATATGGGAACCGGGGCTAGAGAGATGGCTTGGATCGCCGATGTTTACAAAAATCTGTTTCCGAACGATGTGAACTATTTTGGCTGCGTGACGGGCAAACCGGTTACGAACGGCGGTATTCGAGGCAGAGTGGAGGCAACAGGGCGGGGGATTCAATATGTGATCCGCGAATTTTTCCGTCATCCAGAAGATATGAAGGTGGCTGGATTAAGCGGCGGCATTGAAGGGAAACGAATCGTGATTCAGGGGTTGGGCAATGTGGGATACCATGCCGCTAAATTTTTGTCGGAAGAGGATGGGGCGAAGATCATTGCGGTTATTGAGTGGGATGGGGCAATTGTGGATGATGCCGGCATCGACATTCAGGATTTGCGTAATTGGATCGATGAACATCGGGGCGTGAAAGGATATCCAAAAGGAAAATATATGTCTGACGGACGCCCTTGTTTAGAGCTGACTTGCGACGCGCTTGTGCCGGCAGCTCTGGAAGGACAGATCACCCAAGATAATGCGGCTCGGATAAAAGCCCCGCTTATTGTTGAAGCGGCAAATGGACCTGTTACCTATGAAGCTGACCAGATTTTAAATGAAAAAGGCGCCGTAATCATTCCCGACGCCTACGCCAATGCCGGCGGCGTGACCGTTTCCTACTTTGAATGGATCAAAAACCTGTCTCATATCCGATTTGGGCGGATGCAGCGGCGCATCGACGAATATCGGGGCGACGCCATTGTGGAGGCATTAGAAACGATGACGGGCGAAAGCTGCCCGCCCGAGGTAGCCCGGCGGATCAAGGAAGGGGCGGATGAAATGGCGTTGGTGCGTTCTGGTTTGGATGATACGATGCGGCTAGCGTATCAGGAGATCAGCGAAGTATGGCATAGCAATGACAAAGTAAATGATTTTCGCACTGCTGCCTTTGTCGTTTCGCTGAGAAAAATCGCCCGCACCTATTTGGAAATGGGATTCTAAACTGAATGACGCATTTCGAACTCTAAAAATTTTTCCGCAATAATTTTCCTGGAGAAATATGAATCACCCTTTATCATCGTTGAAAAGAATATCTACACGCTGTCAACAACAGTGGATTGTGATTGGCTGGTTGATTGCCGGCATTATCTTTTTGGCAGGCGGCGGGGTTGTGGCAGCGCAAGAGCAGGCAGGGTTGTTTGAAGCTAGCGCATGCCCGTTTGAAATTCAAGGATTGTCATTTATCTCGCCAGAGCAGTTGACAGGGGCTGAGTGTGGCTACGTGACTGTGCCGGCAACCCACAGCGACCCTGATGGAGCGACGATCCGTTTGCCGGTCGCCATATTGCGCGCCAGCGGCTTGAACCCCCAGCCCGACCCGCTCTTTGTGGCGCAGGGTGGACCAGGCGGCTCCGCTTTTGAAGTGTTTGCCCTGGCATTAAGCAACTCTGATATTACTTTGTCCCGCGATGTCGTCCTATTTAATCAGCGCGGAACGCCATTTAGCGAACCGGATTTGATGTGTGAAGAGGTGTTTGAAGCGAATTGGGAAGCATTGGGATTGCCGGCATCAGAAGCAGATCCGCTAACTGACCTAGCTTATCTCGATTGCAAGCGGCGATTAGAAGCGGAAGGGATCGATTTATCAACTTTCGACAGCTTAGAAAATGCAGCCGACATCGATTACATTCGACAGGCACTGGGGTACGATCAGATCAACTTTTATGGCGTTTCTTACGGAACGTTGCTGGGACTTCATCTGATGAAACATCATCCCGAACAGGTGCGTAGCGTCATATTGGATGGGGTGGTGCCGACGCAACAAAACTTTTTAGAAGGGGTGACCATTGCCGAAGATAGGGCTTATGACCAATATTTTGAGTTTTGTTCTAGCGACGCCGATTGCCGCCAAGAATACCCAGATTTAGAGAACCGCTACTTTGCTCTGCTGGATAAACTGGACGCTGATCCGGTCACATTGACTTTGCAAGATGAAAAAACAGGCCGAAAATATCCAGCCCTATTAGATGGAGAAGCGTTACGCGGCGTTGTCTTTCAACTGTTTTATATCCCCGACTTTTATGCCGTTTTTCCTAAAGTGGTGGCGGATTTAGAGCGGGAGAGATATGATTTTTTAGAGAATATTTGGTCTATTTTCGCCTTTGACCGCTCTATCAGCGAGGGGATGTACTTATCGGTGGTGTGCGCTGAGGATGCCGACATCGATATGGCGAATTTGCAGGCTGATGAAGTTCGTCCCAGAGTAGCCGATGGAACCATGGAGGAGCTGGCATCATTTGTGGACACGTGCCGAGATTGGGACGTTGAAACGCTGCCGGCATCTATCGACGAACCCGTTGCGTCTAAAATTCCCACCTTGCTATTTTCTGGTAATTTCGATCCAATTACCCCGCCTCCGTATGGCGACATCGCCGCTAAAACTTTGTCAAACAGCGTTCATGTAATTAATCCAGCGGGAGCGCATGGGGTGGCGATAGGCGGCGATTCATGTATAGAAAGCATTATGAGCGATTTTCTAAACGCTCCAACTGGAACATTAGATAGCACTTGCGCGGAACAAATTGGGTTAGAATCAGCCGTTCCAGACAATGTGATCTCCGTGCCATTTATGCGCCATCTACTCACGTTGGGCGGCGGCATCGCCTGGAAGCTGGGCATAGTAGCGCTGCTGATGTGCGGCTTGATCACGCCGCTTATCATTTACCCCATAGTTTGGTTATGGCGGCTTATTGCTGGCGGCAATGCCGAGAGCCAAGCCGATGGTCGCCAAGACGGTGGTCGCAATCGACATAGGCTAGGTTGGCTTTTAGCGTTGTTCGCATTTATCGGATTAGCCATTCTCTTCATAGTTGGTCTGGGCTACTTTATCAGCGGCGCTCTCGCTACCCCATTGTTGTGGTTGGCGGCTGTGCCTGCTTCCGCCCGCCCCTTGTTTTTAATCCCATTGTTGTTGTTGATATTAGCGGTAGCGATGATGGCTTTTTATTTTCGCGGTTGGCGAGTTTGGTCAACTTGGGGGAAGTTGTATAACGGGTTGATTTTGTTATGCGCCCTCGGGTTTGTGGGCGTATTGATTGCCGGCAAGTTGATGTTTGCCGTTTTCAGTTAAGGTTTTCGTGAACAACGCTGCCCTCGTTGAAGAAAATGCCGGCATCTCCTGGGTTGTTGCCTCATCCCATTTTGCCATAGAGTTGTTGAACAGCTATTTGCCTATCGTTTACCCACTGTTGATCGCAGCTTTGGGGTTAAGTTTTGAGCAAGTCGGTCGTTTTCCGTTACTATTTAGCCTTTTTGGGGCATTAACCCAGCCGCTCTTTGGTTATTTCGCCGACCGATGGCATCCGGGTCTAATCATTTCAGTTAGCATGGTTTGGATGGGTGTGGCAATGGGGCTGGTCGGCTGGATGAACGCTTACGGCGCCATTCTCCTAGTCGGCATTTTAGGGGCGTTGGCGTCGGCGGCATACCATCCGGCGGGAGCAGCTATGGCTACGATGGCGGTGTCTCGCCGACAAGGGGCTTCGATGTCGCTTTTCTCGGTTGCCGGCAATTTGGGAGCGGCTGGCAGCCCGATTTTAATCGGCATTATCCTGGCTCGGACTGGTTTGCCGGGAACGATTATTTTAATCCCATTAGGCATCCTTTTTGGCTTCTATTATTGGCGGACGCTGGGCGTATTGGATTTTTCGGTTGATAAGAGAATGCCGGCAAAAATAAATGATGCGGCGAACAGACAAATCAATTGGCGCAGTTGGCTATCCATCGCCTTGTTGGTGTTGATGGTTGGCTCTCGTTCCTGGTTGCATGGCAGCATGATGAACTATATTCCGGCATGGTTAAATGGTCAGGGTTGGTCGTTGGATAGCGCCGGCAGCGCGTTAGCCACAATGATGATTTCTATTGGGGTGGGCAGTTTGGCGGGGGGCACATTGTCCGATTATGTAGGGCGGTTGCCCGTTGCCATCGTCAGTACAGTATTGTTAATCCCCATCCATTGGTTTTTTATGCACAGTGTTAGTTGGACGACCTTTTTCGCCGCTGGGTTGTTAGGAGTGTCGATCGGCGCCACATTTCCGTTAGGGATTTTATTGGCGCAAGAAGCGATGCCGAACCGGGTGGGATTAGCCTCTTCAATAATGATGGGGTTGGGCTGGATGCCGGCAGGGGTAGGGGCGTGGGTCACCGGGCGCATCGCCGACCAAACCAGCATGACCGAGGCATTAACATGGGTAGGATATGTGCCCATCATCGGCGTAATCGCTATCTTGTTATTTGCCCTGCAAAAACGGCTGGGCAGCCGCCGCGAATCATAGCCGATGCGTCATGGCTAGTAAGCTAACAACCGCCCTGAAACGTGAAGCGCAACGATTGGGTTTCAGCTTGGGCGGCGTGGCGGCGGCAAAGCCTTCGCCCAATTTAGCCGCCTATCTAGATTGGATCGAAGGGGGTTTTCAGGGCGAGATGGGTTATTTAGCCCGCCCAGATCGTCTGGCTCGCCGCCGCGACCTGAACGTTATTTTGCCGGGCGTCAAAAGCATATTTGTAGTGGGATTAGATTACCAAACGCTGCAATTGCCGGCATCTATCGCGCAAGATCCGAGTCGAGGGCGCATCTCCAATTACGCTTGGGGGGCAGATTACCACCATCTGATGACGCCGCGGCTACTTGAATTGGGAGCGTGGTTAACCGCGCAAACGGGGGCACAGACAACGTGGAAAGCGTATGTTGATACCGGGGCGATTTTAGAGCGAGATCATGCCCAGGCAGCGGGGTTGGGGTTTGCCGGCAAAAATACGATGCTTATTCATCCACGGCGCGGCTCTTACTTTTTTCTGGGCGAACTGTTGACTACGGCTCAACTCGAAGCTGACCCGCCAATCTCCATGCCAAGCTGCGGCAAATGCAGCCGCTGCCTGGACATTTGCCCGACAGACGCTTTTCCGCAACCTTATTTGCTGGATGCCCGCCGCTGCATCTCCTATCTGACCATCGAGCTAAAGGGGTGGATCCCCCGCCATTTGCGTCCCATGATCGGCAACTGGGTCTATGGCTGCGATTTGTGCCAAATCGTTTGCCCTTTCAATCGATTCGCTCCGGAAACGACAGAAAACGCTTTTCGACCGGTAGATGTAGACGCTGCCGCGCCGCCGTTGCTAGAGCTATTGAGATTAAATGAAGCGGCTTTTGCCGACCGATTTGCCGGCAGCCCAATCAAGCGCATAAAACGAGACCGTTTGCTCCGAAATGTCTGCGTTGCTGCCGGCAATTGGGGGGATGCGGCAGCGATTGAACCGTTGGTTCAATTGTTGAGCGACCCCAGCCCGATTATTCGCGGGCACGCTGCCTGGGCGCTGGGCAAGATTGGAACCCATCCGGCAAGAGACGCCTTGCGACTGACGCTCGGCGCAGAATTAGACGCGCAAGTCGGCGAAGAAATTCAACTCGGCTTGAACCCCAATTAATTCATTCACCGGTACAAAGCTTGCTTAGTTTGAATCTGTTTCTTCACTTTCCGGTTCTTTCAACGTAATCCGCAAAAACGCTTCAGCGTGGTCGAAACCCACTTTTTTGCCATTTTCAGCGCTCCACGATTTTAATGGTTCTTCTGGATCCCAATCGCCCAACTGGCTGGCATGTTGACGCAGCGACTCGATTTTCAAGTCGATGGTATCAGAAATGTCGATGTAGGTGTTTGAATCTTCGGCGTGAGAGACGTACAGGTAATTGGGTTTATGCCCTAGCAATCCTTCTTCAAATAGATCGGGATAAAGCATATTCATTTCGGCGGAGGGGAAAACAGCGTCTACCACCGCTGTTGCCGCCGCTCTATGATCGGGATGGTTGACTCTGCCTCCGCCTGGGAAAAAGCGGCGCGGGTCGCCAGTGACGACGACATTGGGTTTATATTGACGAATAAGCCGCACCAACTGCTTACGCAACTCTAAAGTCGGTTGCAGCAAACCATCATGGTATCCTAGAAAGAGGCAATGGCTAGCGCCTGCCATTTTGGCGGCGGCGTTTTGCTCGGCGCGACGGGTTTCCGCCAGCTTTTCTGTGGTCATCCCTTGTTCATGGCTGCCTACATTGCCGTCGGTTATGACCACATAAGTGACCTCGCAGCCGCCTTGTGCCCATTTTGCGGCTGTGCCGGCAACGCCAAACTCAATATCGTCGGGATGAGCGTAGATAAACATAGCGCGATCTGGGATATATTGATGAGACATTCGGGTACTTTCCTCCATTGGGCGGTTGCCGGCATTTTGCTAAAATGACAGACAACGGCAAACTTGATTTGAAAATTTACATTAAGACCCGATACTATACCCAAGAATGGGCAAAAGGAAATAAACTCAGCCCAATTTGCAACTATTGGTTGTGAATTGCGTAACATGTCAATTGGCTGGCAATTCGGTTTTTATGCATCTAGTAACCGGCAAAATGTGTGGCGAAAACCCGAAAGCTTTCCCCAACGATTTTAAAATGGGAGAAACCGAATTCCTTTCGGATGTTGCTTGAAAAAGTTGCTACATGCTACTTAAAATGGGGTGGGAATCACGGAAGGTCCTTTAAAAACTAAAGTGTCATCGTGATTTACTTATAAGGAGAACGAAAGTAATCTTATCGAAATATGTTTTTAAGCTACTTTTCGTTCTCCACTTAAACAGAGTTTGAGCGTTAATTAAGAATAGGAGATTTAAATAATGTCCGTAGGATTTTGGATAGCTTTTCTAATATTCATCGCTATTATGCTTTTGGTAGATATTAGGGTTTTTAACCGCCATCCACATGAGATTGAGTTAAGAGAAGCGTTGATTTGGAGCGCCATTTGGATTGGTATTTCCGTGCTGTTTGGGATATGGCTTTATTTTAGTCAGGGGGCAGAGACGGGCACCGCCTTTTTTGCTGGCTATTTGTTAGAAAAATCATTAAGCGTAGACAATATTTTCGTTTTCGTGCTGATTTTTACTTACTTCAAGGTGCCGGCAAAGTTGCAGCGACGGGTTTTAACCTGGGGCATTGTCGGGGCAGTGGTACTGAGAGCCATCTTTATCTTTGCCGGGGTAGCATTGTTAGAACGGTTTGAATGGATGATTTATATCTTCGGAGCATTTTTAGTGTACACTGCCTTAAAGTTGGCGCAAGGCGGCGAAAGTGAAATGGATCCCGGTTCAAATCCCATGGTTGCGTTGGTGCGCCGCTTTTTCCCAGTAACCGACGATTATGAAGGGGAGAGCTTTTTTGTGCGGCATGGCGGCAAATTGATGGCTACTCCATTGTTTATCGTCCTGGTGGTTATCGAAAGTTCTGATGTGGTGTTTGCCGTCGACTCGATTCCGGCGATTTTAGGGATTACTCAGGATCAATTTGTGGTCTTTAGTTCCAACATTTTGGCGATCTTGGGGTTGCGCGCCCTTTACTTTGCCCTCGCCGGCATCATGAATATGTTCCATTACCTGCAATATGGGTTGGCGGCTATTCTAGGCTTTGTCGGCGTAAAGATGTTGCTCAGCCATTGGTGGCACCCATCTACAGCGGTCGCCCTGGGCGTCATTGTCGGCGTATTGACTATCTCGATCATCGCTTCGATAATGTGGCCCCAGCCGGAACATAAAACCGCCGTAATCGATTAAGGATCTAGGTTAAGCCTCTGTTTCCCAGGGGTTTAACCCAAACAAACGACACCGAGCGTAATGCCCAATGATGCCGGCAGTGGCGATTGCCGGCATCGCCGCCAAAGCCCCCAATACCCCTTGTAACGCCAACCCGCCTAACACCGCCACAAAAATGACGCCGCCATGCAGCGCCAAATAACGCCCTTTGATGCGCGGTTCCAACCAAGAAGCTCGAATCGCCATCAAAATGATATGAATGGCAGCCACTACCACCGCAAAGGGGAGGCTGGGCATATTGAGCCAACTAGAGCCCAATAAAAACGCCACCGTTACCGCCAACGCCCCTGCCATAAACAGCCCAATTTCTGGGATTAGGGCTAAAAATCCAGCGAACAACCCCAGCGGAATCGCTCCGGGCAGCCCCAGGATCAAATAGACCGTCGTCATGGTAATGGCGGTGATAATCAGCAGCGCCAATGTGCCTCCGATATAACTTTGCCAAATGACGCCGATTTCATGAATGAGCCGGCGTAAATCAGATTGGGTAGCGGTTGGAACCAGGCTGAGCGCCCATTGTTGTAGCTTTTCGGCGTCGAGTAAAAAGTAGTAAGCGCACACCAAAATGATCAGCAATTGGGCGAATAGGTTGGAGGTCGAGGCAAAAATGTCTAGCGGATTGTTGTCTGCCAGGGCAAATGATTGCCGAGCGGCGGCGAATAGCCGGGCGATGTCGTCGCTCAAATCGATTTGTATACCCAACAAATTGATAGGTTGAGCGAACAGGTCAAGAATTTGGTTTTGGATTTGCTCCATGCCGGCAATGATGTCCGCAACCCCTTCGAGTCCCACTGGAATGATGAGGCTGGGAGCGGCTATCGCCAGCAGCAGCGCCAAAATATAAATTATAGTCACAGCGGCGCCATGAGAGATGCCGGCGCGTCTCTTCAGTCCCCGCACAAAGGGGATGAGGGCATAGGCAATAGCCATTGAGGCGACGATGGACGCCACCAGCGTCTGCGCCCAATATAAAAACAAGCCAATGCCAACCAACCCAATCCCAGCCACCAATGCCCGCGTTGTCGCTCCCCACCGCTGGGGGATGATGGGGGTTGGATTTTCGTCAAATGCTTCGTCTTCAGAATCGCTCATATATCTCAATTTAACTCTATTGGGCGGTAAATATTTTCCCAATCAAATTGGTCGATGGCTGCCGCCCCATTTGCCAGCAGCGCCGCCTGCATATTGTCTACATCCTGGCGCAATTGGTCGATATCGACTCCCCGGCAAGATGCCGGCAATGGGGTCAACCAACCCCGCACCCGCAACGCCATCTTCATCGCCCCATTGTAATTGCCCCGCTCAATTTGCAAATACGCCACCGCAATTTGCAATATCGCCCGATAAAAATCTCGTCCGGCGCTCTTGTCTTCATTCCAGGCGTGTTCCAGCTCTTCATGCGCGTCAAAGAATTCGCGTCTGTTGTACAAATCGATCCCCTTGCGTCCCAACTTCGACAATGGTTGAGAACATGCTTGTTCGATGGCGTGCACATCTGGGAGGCGAGCAAGTTTTTGGATGAGATCGACCATGCCGCTGGCAAAGCGGGAGCGAGCCACGACTTCGTCCGCTCCATAGCTTTTGGCGGCTTGTATTGTCTTCACATCCACATGCGCCCCATATGCCAAGATGGGGATGCGGCGGGTGGCGGGCGATGATTTCAGGGCGGGAATCCAACGCTGCCAGGGAATGCCGGCATTGCCCAGGTCAAAAATTAGCAAGGCGGGCTGCTCGCGGGTCAGATAGTCGAATAAGCCGCCTTGATTGCCGGCAAGCCGTTCGCCCGGAGGCGCCGCTGGGCTGTTCGGTTCGCCGCCAAATGCGTTGGCATCTTCAAAAACATCACAGGCAAAATTGAGATGATTAGCGACCTTTTCGATGCGGAGGCTAAACATTAAATCTGCCACAAAAGCGACGACTTTACCATGATTCATGGGGCGATTTTAGCAGATAGGGCGAAAGGCGAACAAACTAACTTACGATGCCGGCAGGTCGTATAGCTTTGGCGGTTAAAAGAAGATTTTGAACCTACTTGGTCGTAAAACCATCTATATAAACGCTTTCCAGAGGGCTGCTCCTGTAGTAGAATAACCTTATATTTGTTCTACCGTTTACGCTTCATCTTTAGTTAGTTGAGGAGATACATTCTCATGAATAAACAACCATTGATCCGAACTGGATTGTTTCTAATTATATTTTTATTTTCAGCAGCTTGTAGCGGGCAAGCTGGAGATAGTGGCGATTCCTACAAATTGGCAGCCATCTTCCCTGGCACCATCACCGACGCTGATTACAACACATTGGGTCATATCGGCATTACCGCTGTACAAGATGAGCAGAATGTGGAAATCTCCTTCTCTGAATCGGTTCCCGTTCCCGACGTAAATCGCGTTATGCGCGAATATATAGACGATGGCAATAACATTATTTTTACCCATGGCGGGCAATTCCTTAGCCAGACTCTGGAGCTGGCAAATGAGTTTCCCGACCTATATTTTATCGCTGAAGCGGACGCTGAAATTGCGGATGCGCCAGACAATGTCTGGGTGATCGTTCGCAATATGGAAGTTGGCGCATACGGCGCCGGCGCTGTCGCTGCCAAGCAAACTGAAACAGGCAAAATCGGTTATATTGCCGGTTTGACATTGCCTTTCACCTATGCTGAAGCCCACGCTATCGAGCAATCCATCGTTGATCAGGGGTTAGATGTCGAGGTGACGTCCGTGTGGACAGGCGACTTCAACGATCCTGGCAAAGCCCGCGAATTATCAGACGCCCTCATCGCCGATGGCGCTGACGTGATCGTTTCTTCTCTCAATTTGGGCACTCTGGGCGTCCTTGAAGCGGCAAAAGCGGCAAGCGGCGAAGTGCTGGTTATCGTTAAATATACTGACAAATCTGAAATCGCTCCGGACCATTACGTGAGTTCGATGCTGTATGATTTTGCCGGTCCGTTGATGGATATCGTTGAAAATATCCAAAATGACGAATCGGGCGGCATGTACCATCTGGGTTTTGACACTGGCATCGATCTTCAATTGCCGTTGAAAAATGTCAGCGGCGATCTCAATTCCGAAATCGAAACGCTGCTTGATGATATGAAGTCTGGAAGCGTTGAGGTAATTAAAAATACCGATCCTATTGAATAGAAGCTCGTCCACCGCGCCACTTTGCTTGATCATAGCGACCTGTTTGGGGCGTTGTTGACCCATGAGTAACCCAAATGTTCTTGAAATGCGGGCGATTCGCAAATCGTTTGGCAATGTGGTTGCATTGGACAATGTTGATTTATCATTGCGAACAGGAGAAATTCATGGGTTGTTAGGAGGGAATGGGGCTGGAAAAACCACCCTGATGAATATCTTGTATGGATTGTACAAGAGCGATTCGGGACAGATTTTGATTGCCGGCAATCCGCTGACGATAAACTCCCCTCAAGATGCAATTGTTGGCGGAATCGGTATGGTGCATCAGCAATTTTTACAAATCGATCGGTTTACCGTGGCGGAAAATATCGTCCTAGGCACCAAACTCCGTAATCAACCCACATTACAGTTAGATAATGAGCGGCAACGCATAAGGGAACTGGCTGATCAATTTGGTTTGCCGGTTGATCCAGACGCAGTGATTGGGGAGTTGCCTATGGGGTTGCGGCAACGAGTCGAGATTCTGAAAGCGTTGTATCGGGGAGTGAAAATTTTAACGCTGGACGAGCCAACCACCAATTTAACTCCACAAGAAGTTGACGCTTTGTTTGAGTCGTTGCGGGCGATGGTGACGGAAGGGTTGAGCGTAATTTTTATCACGCACAAGCTGAGAGAAGTTTTGGAAGTGTGCGATACCATCACTGTGTTGCGTCATGGTCGCAATGTGCTTACTTTGGATCGGGCAGAGGCGTCGGAAGAAGCTTTCGTAAAGGGGATGGTGGGAGATGAGATGGATGTTGAAAGCAGCCTCATCTTTGCTGGGGGAGGGGACGAGATGCAAGCCGGGAGCGATAAGCCAACCTTGCAAATGCGAAATGTTGTGGTAGGGGCTGGGGAAACGCCGCTGCTCAAAAATTGTTCGTTAACTATCCATGAAGGCGAAATCTTGGGCATTGCCGGCGTAGCGGGCAATGGTCAATTGGCGATGGCGGAGGGGATATTGGGGTTGCTGCCCTCGGAGCGCGGCGAAATTTTGCTGGGCGAGGAGAATGTTTCGGGCATGAGCACAGGTCAACTATTGGAACGGGGGATTGGGTACATCCCTGAAGATCGGTGGACGGATGGCTTTTTGCCGACGGCGAACGTCGCCCATAATTTGATTTTGGGGTTGCATCGGCAAGAACCCTACAGCGATGGGCGTTTTCTCAATTGGCGGGCTATTTTTAAAAATGTGGGCGACTCTATCGCTGAGTTCGATATTAAAACACGGGGGGCTAACGATACTGCCGGCAACTTGTCTGGAGGCAATATTCAGCGGGTGATGTTAGCCCGCGCCTTTTCGCAGCCGATGCGTTTGCTAATCGCCCATAATCCAACGCGCGGGCTCGATATCGCTTCGATGGAATTTATTTACGCAAAAATATTAGAACGCGCCCGGGAAGGGATGGCGACTATGCTTATTTCTGAAAATATGGATGAATTGTTTTTGCTCAGCAACCGCATTGTAGCGATCTGCAATGGGGAAATCATGGGCATTCTAACCCGCGACCAATTTGATAAATATGAATTAGGGCGGATGATGAGCGGAGAACGGCAATATGAGTGAGGTTGTCGTCAATCGACCTGCTGCAGCCCGATTGTGGAGCTCGCTTTCGCCTTTTTTGCTGGCGGCATTGGCGGCGTTTGTAGCTGCCGGCATTTTTATTGCGTTGATGGGATTCAACGTTTTTCAAGCGTATCGCACGATTCTGTTTACTTCGTTCAGAACGACGAATGGTTTTGTGCAGACGCTGCTAAAATTTGTGCCATTGATGTTAATGGCGCTCGCTTTTACCATCCCGCTAAAAGCGGGCAAATTCAATATCGGCGGCGAAGGGCAACTGATCTTGGGAGCGACTTTTGCGACGGCTGCCGGCATTTTATTGTCCGATTTGCCATTGCCGTTACTATTGCCGGTGATCTTGGCGGCGGGGACGTTGGGCGGCGCTTTATGGGGGGCGATTCCTGCCTTGCTTCTCTATCGATTTGGGGTCAATGAAATTCTTTCTACTGTACTATTGAACTTCGTTTCCTTTCAATTGCTTGATTATGTTGCCACAGAAATTTGGCGCGACCCAGTCGCCGGACATCCGACCACCATTCCGATTGGCAGCGGTGGCGAATTGCCGTTGCTTATCGCTCGCCCCCCACTGCACAGCGGGCTCATCATAGCCATCGTGGTCGTGATTGCCGTTTACATCTTCACTGACCGTACCTCGGCTGGTTACGAATTGATGGCGACCGGCAGCAATCCCCGCGCCGCCACCGTGTACGGCATCAACACAGCGATTCTTTTTCTAATGGCGTTGATTTTGGGTGGGGCAATGGGCGGCTTAGCAGGCGCTATCGAAGTGGCTGGGGTACATCATCGCCTAATCGAAGGGATGCAATCAAACTATCAATTGCTAGGCATTATCATCGGCTTGATTTCTAAGGGAAATCATGCGGCAGTGCCGTTTGTGGCGTTGTTTATCGCCATTTTAGAAGTGGGCGCCAGCGCCATGCAGCGCACTATGGCTATTCCAGTGGAGATGGTTTTTATCGTCGAAGCGCTAATTTTGATATTTGTGTTGTTAACCGATGTGGTACGGAGGCGAACCGGTGACGCTTGAGCAATTTGTCGGCTTTGCTGGATTGGTGGCGATGGCATTAGTGCCATATGTATTGGCTAGCCAGGGCGCTATGCTGGCTGGCCGAACCGGGCAATTTATCGTCTATCAGGAAGGGTTGATGTTAGCCAGCGCTTCAATCGGCTTTCTAGGCGCCGACCGGTTTGATAGTTTGCTGGCTGGCATCCTAATCTCAATTTTGCTGGGTGGAGCGTTTGGCTTGGCGTATGCGTGGTTTACCACCACGTTAAAACTCAATCAATTTGTTATTGGATTGGCGCTTTTTTTTGTTGGTTTGGGCTTGTCTACATTGGCGTTTAAGATCGCAATTGGCGTCACCCTGACCCCGCCGCTCATTCCTACCCTATCTAAAATCCCGATCCCTGGGCTGAGCCGGATACCAATTGTGGGCGCCCTCTTATTCAATCACAATCTTTTCGTCTATTTTACTGTGACGTTGTCTCTTTTTCTTTATTATTTTTTGTATAAAACGAGCTATGGTATGGAATGGCGTTCGGTTGGGGAAAATCCGCGGGCTGCGGACAGCCTGGGCATCAATGTGACGCGGACGCGCTATGTGGCGGCGATTGTGGGTTCGATGTTGATCGCTTTGGCGGGCGTTTTTCTGCCGATGGCGTACACAGGCACTTTTGCCGAGGGGATTACGCAGGGCAGGGGGTGGCTGTCTATCGCGCTGACTTTTTTCGGCGGCTGGCGACCTCACACCATATTCCTAGGGGCATTCTTTTTTGCCGGCATTGAACTGTTTGCATTGCGTTCTCAAATCATGGGCGCCGGCATTCCGCATCAACTTTTGTTAACCTTACCATTTATTGTCACGCTCATCATCATGTCTATTGGGGGAAAATGGGCGCAGGTGCCTGGCTTTTTGGGGCGAAACTACGATCGGGAGCAAAGGTCAGTTGTGTAAGCGGTCAATTCGATTGGGGAAAATGGTCTGCCGATAAAGAATTTGACTGATTATATGCTTCTCCCTACAATTCTTTCACCCTAAATTTAGGAGAGTTACAGTAGATGATAAGCAGATAGCAATCAAAACAAGATCTCGCTAGCGTTTGACAACGCCCTTTCTTTTTTGACTCTTTGGATTGAAGAGGCTATCTGGCATGTTAACTGTACAACAACTTTCTAAATCTTTTTCCACCCAACTCTTATTTCATAATTTATCATTTACCCTAAATCGCGGCGACCGGCTGGGGCTGGTTGGCGTTAACGGCAGCGGCAAATCGACGCTGTTGCGTATTTTAGCGGGTCGAGAAGCGGCTGATAGCGGGCAGGTTATTTTGTCGCCGCCCACAATCGAGATTGGATATTTGCCGCAAGGGTTTGAGCCGCCGCCATCGCAGACGATTGCCGGCATTTTAGCCCAGCAGATCGGCGATCCAAAATCGTTAGAATTGAAGTTAACCCAAATTGGCGAAGCGTTGGCTGCCCAGCCAGACGACGAGCGGTTAACCGCAGCTTATGACAAAACGCTGACCGAGCTTGCCGGCATTGATTCTGGGCGTATCGCATCAACATTGGCGGAAGTGGGATTGTCTGAAATCGATCTGGACAGCCCTTGTAGAAAGCTTTCTGGCGGGCAAAAAACGCGCTTGGGTTTGGCGCTTGTCATGCTCAAAAAACCCCAACTCTTGCTGTTAGATGAGCCGACCAACCATCTTGATATAGAGATGTTGGCTTGGTTGGAGGATTGGCTAGCGTCATTTGCGGGCGGGGCAATGATCGTCTCTCATGATCGCGCATTTTTAGACAAAACGGTTAACCACATATTAGCCCTTGACCCGCGTAGTCAAACCGGGCGGGAATATGCCGGCAATTACAGCGTTTATTTGGCTATGGCGATTTCAGAACGAGAGAAAACCTGGGCGGCATATACCGACCAACAATCTGAAATTCGGCGGATACAACAAGATATCACTCGAACCAGCCAACGGGCTGAAAGTAAAGAAAAGGCGACTATCGATTCTAAACAACGACGATACTCGAAAAAAGTGGCGAAATTGGCAAAATCCCGTCAAAAAAAGTTAGAACGCTATCTTGATTCCGACGATATTTTGGAACGACCAAAACGGAATTGGCAGCTAAATATCGAGTGGTCAGCAGAGGGATTGTTGAGCCAAAAGGTATTAGAAACGGTTGATTTGTCGATTGGATATGGGCATGATCGCCCGCTGCTCACGGGGTTGAATTTAACCGTTTTCGTCAGAAGCCGCATTGCGATAGTGGGTGAAAATGGGACAGGGAAGACGACTTTGCTCAAGACGATTGCCGGCCTCCTCCCGCCATTAAAAGGGTTTGTGCAACCTGGTCATTCGGTTAAGATGGGAACATTATGGCAAGAGCAGGAAAATCTCGACCTTGATTTGACGGCAGTCGAGATGATGCGCCAAAAAGCGGCTTTCAATGAAAAGGATGCCCGCAACTATTTACACCATTTTCTTTTTAGCGGCGATGACCCCGTCCGCCCCGCCAGAGAGTTGAGCTATGGGCAGCGGGTTCGGTTGGCTTTGGCGCTGCTGGTGGCGCAAGGCAGCTCTTTTTTGCTGTTAGATGAACCCCTTAACCATTTGGATATCCCCTCTCGGACTCAATTTGAGGCGGCGCTAGCTGATTTCAAGGGGGCGCTGTTGGTTGTGACGCATGATCGATACTTTATCGACCGTTTTGCGGATGAAGTTTGGATAGTGGAGGCGGGAGAATTGCGTCGTGAATTGCGGCGGAGTAACGTTGATTAACTGCCGGCAAGCGCTTGATTGATCGTTTCGCGGGCTGCCGGCAATAGTTGCAATGCTTTCCAATTCTCCACAAATATTTCGGGCGTCAACGGAGACAACAATGCCAGGAAGGGATCTTGCCGGCAAAGGCTGCCGCCCGCCCTTATCTTTTTCCACAAAGGGGCTAAGTGAGTTTCAAACGGACGGTGTTGTTCCAAAGCTGCTTGGCGGATATTGTGCCACAGCCGCTCATCCTGGGGTGAGCTTTTGCCTGCTTTGTAAACTCGCAAAATCAGCTCTTCAACCTCATCCCACTGCGCCACAAAGTCGTTAAACGACGCATCTCGGCTAAATTGGGAGAGAAAGCGGGAAAAAATATTCATTAGCTGGCGCTAAAACAAAAAACCCTCCGAAACAAAACGTCGCGGAGGGTAATATGTGCGGTTAAATTTTACAGTTTTGGAATGTTAAGCGTTTGCCCAACTTTGATGGCGTTGGGGTTATCGCCAATGGCGGCTTTATTCATTTCATAAATCGCCATCCATTTCTCTTTGTCGCCTGAACCATAATATTTGGCGGCGATTCCGCTCAACGATTCGCCAGCGGCGACGGTGTGTTCCGCCATCTTCGCCGGCGCTGTGGGGATAAATGTGTTGGCTTTTGCCGCTTTGGCGACTTTATCAGCTTGCGCTTCAACCACTTTTTTCATATCGCCCGCTTGTTTTGCCGCTTTGGTGGCAGCCCGCTGGGCGCCGCTTTGCTTGCCTTCTAATTTGGCAGCTTGTTCTTTAGCAATTTCTGCCGCGTCTTTAAACTCTTTCTTTAAACTCATTGTTTTATTTCACTCCTCTAATTCTTGGGAAACAGGTAAATTCATCAACAGCTCTTATCATACCACATTTACCCTTAAACTGGAGGTTAAGATGGGCATTGATACAGATGTGGGCGGCGGAGCGCAATAATTTTATAAGTTTGTTCAGTTCTCGATATAATTGGGCGTTATGCCGGCAATCTACCTTGACCCCTCTCGCCCAATACAAAAGCGCGTTGCTGATTTGATCAGCCGCATGACATTGCCGGAAAAAGTTTCTCAAATGCAGCACGACGCCCCGGCGATAGAACGCCTACATGTGCCGGCATACAATTGGTGGAATGAATGTCTGCACGGCATAGGTCGGGCGGGCATAGCCACCGTCTTCCCGCAAGCGATTGGGCTAGCCGCAACCTGGAACGATAAGCTAATGTTCCAAGTCGCAACCGCCATTTCAGATGAGGCGCGGGCTAAACATCATCAGGCGTTACGAAACGGAGAACATGGCGCTTATCAGGGTTTGACCTTTTGGTCGCCTAACATCAATTTATTCCGCGATCCGCGATGGGGGCGGGGGCAAGAAACGTATGGCGAAGACCCATACCTCGCTGCTCAGATGGGCGTCGCTTTTGTAAAAGGTTTGCAGGGGGATGATGAACATTATCTGAAAGCGGCAGCTACGCCAAAACATTTCGCCGTTCATAGCGGACCTGAAAAAGATCGCCATCATTTTAACGCCCAAGTCAGCCAAAAAGATTTGTGGGAGAGTTATTTGCCGGCATTTGAGGCGTGTGTAGTCGAGGGCAAAGCGGCTTCAGTAATGGGCGCATATAATCGACTCAATGGCGAGCCAGCTTGCGCCAGCCCCACGTTACTGGGCGATATTTTACGCGGCAAATGGGGCTTCGACGGCTACGTCGTTTCCGATTGTGGCGCTATTGGAGATATCTATCAACATCATCAGCTAGCGGCGTCGGCGGCAGAAGCGGCTGCCCTGGCGGTGCAGCATGGTTGTGATCTGGAATGTGGCGAGACATATGCCGCTTTGACCGAAGCGGTGGACACAGGCTTGCTTCCGGAAGCGGATATCGATTTGGCGCTGACCCGACTATTCACTGTTCGATTCAAGTTGGGGATGTTCGATCCGCCCCAAATCGTCCCTTACGCCCAAATCCCTTACTCGGTTAATGATTGCTCGGCGCATCAAGCATTGGCGTTACAGGCGGCGCGGGAATCTTTGGTGTTGCTAAAAAATGAAGGCGGCGTCCTGCCGTTGTCGAAAGAGTTGGGCGCTATCGCGGTTATCGGTCCCAACGCTGACGATGGTAGGGTGTTATTGGGCAACTATCATGGAACGCCGTCCGCGCCGATCACCCCCCTTGCCGGCATAGAAGCGGTTGTGAGCCCTAAAACCCGGGTGATTTACGCTCAGGGGTGCGCCATGTTGGGGCAAGGGGAAGAAGGTTTTGCCGAAGCGATCGCAGCGGCGGAGCGGGCGGAAATCACAATTTTTGTTGGGGGCATCTCCCAAAAGTTGGAAGGGGAAGAGATGATGGACGACCTGTTTGGGGCGCAAGCTGGGCAAAAAGAAGATGATCGTTCCTTTTTGGGGCTGCCCAGGGCGCAAGATAAATTGTTGAAACGATTGGCGCAGACGGGCAAGCCGATAATTTTGATTTTGCTCAATGGCAGCATGGTGGCAGTGAATTGGGCGCAAGGGCGGCTGCCGGCGATTTTAGAGGCATGGTATCCGGGGCAAGCGGGCGGGCAGGCGATCGCTGAGGCGTTGTTTGGCGACTACAATCCTGGCGGCAGACTGCCCATCACTTTTTACAAATCTGCCGATGATTTGCCGCCATTTTCTGACTACGATATGGCAAATCGAACTTACCGATATTTTAGCGGCGAGCCGCTTTACCCGTTTGGATTTGGGTTAAGCTATAGCAAATTTGCGTATAGCGACATAGAGATTATCTCTAAAAACGACGGCAGCTTACAAGTTGCCGCCACAGTTGCCAATGTCAGCCACAGAGATGGAGATGAAGTGACCCAACTTTATTTACGCCACCTTGACCCGCCGATCAGAGCCCCACAATGGCGCCTGATCGCTTTCCGGCGGCAGCATTTGCGGGGAGGTGAAAGCAAAAGAGTTACATTTGCAGCCCAATCGAAGCAGTTGTGTCTAGTAGATGATGATGGGCGGCTTAAATCCGTTTCAGGTACAATCGAGCTCAGCGTTGGAGGCGGGCTGCCAGGCAGCGATTTGCCCACGATTGTGGCGCAGTTTGAATTGCCGGCAAGCTAGCCAAAATAAAATTTTTTGGGACTATTTTGGAGGATACTCAATGAAAACCAAACAATCGCAATATAAAAATGATGGTTTTTTGCTTCATTCGAAGCCGATTTTGCCATCTGACATAGTAGCTGACGCAGTTGCCGGCATGGACGCCATTCGACGCGGCGACTACGATACCGGCAGACCTCCGTATGAATCTCCCTGGAATCCAGGCGATTCCGAGGATGTTTTATGCAAAATCGAGATGCCGCAACTTGCCAGCAAAGGAGTCATGGAGTTGGTCAGCCATCCGGCTATTGGGGCATTGGCGGCAGAAATAACCGGAGCGGAGATGGTTCAAGTGTGGTGGGTGCAACTATTGTATAAACCGCCCAGCAAAAAAGGGGTTCAGGCGGCAACTAATGTTGGCATGCACCAAGATTTTCATTATTGGAAAAACCATTGGGAAAACGGAAGCGAACTATTTACCGCTTGGGTGGCGCTGAGCGATGTTACCCCGCAAGCTGGCTCGATGCATTTTGTGCGCGGCTCTCATCGCTGGGGGTTAAGTGAAAATAGCGATTTTTTTGAGCAGGATATCGAAGCCCAACGGGCAAACATTCACATACCAGCCGGCGAAAGCTGGCATGAAGTGGAATCGACATTGGCGCCGGGCAGTCTTAGTTTCCATGATTGTCTGACATGGCATGGCAGTGGTCCCAATCTATCAGATGCCCCGCGCCGTAGTTTTGCCATTCACCTTCGTACCGAAAAAAGCCGCACGATCAACGGCATTCGGCAGGGATTGACTGAATTTGTTGACCAAACTTGGGCGGCGCCGGTGATTTTTGGCGAAAAGATGGCTGAGTCGATGCCGGCAATGTAATAAACGCGTCTATGCAACCCGCGAGGAAAAAAACCATGTACCCATATCAAATTCAACCGGGAACAACCGTCGATTTGGCGAACATTTCCACCCGTGGCGACATACCAAAAAATGAGCGGGAGGCAGCCGAAGCGGAATTTAAGAGGTTGCGCCGCGAATTGCGCGAATGGCAAGCCCGTTTGTATGCGGAAGGCGCTCGCAGCTTGTTGATCGTTTTTCAGGCGACAGACGCCGGCGGCAAAGATGGCACAATTCGCAATGTCTTTCGCGGGGTGAATCCGCAAGGGGTGCGGGTCTCTTCCTTTAAAGCCCCATCAAAAATTGAGCTTGCCCATGATTATTTGTGGCGGATTCACAAGGAGACGCCGGCAAAGGGGATGATCCGCGTTTTCAACCGTTCTCATTATGAGGATGTATTGGTGGTGCGGGTGCATAATTTCGTGCCAGAAGAGGTGTGGCGTCCTCGATTTGAGCAAATCAATCAGTTTGAGCGGTTGCTGGCGGATGCCGGCACAGCCATCCTGAAATTTTACCTGCACATCTCCAAAGCAGAGCAAGCCAGCCGCTTTCAAGCCCGCCTCGACGACCCCGCCAAACATTGGAAATTCTCGGTGGATGATTTGGAAAAACGGAAATATTGGGATGGTTACAGAACGGCGTTTGAAGAGGCGATCAGCCGCTGTTCTACTGATTACGCTCCCTGGTTTGTGATTCCCGCCGACCAAAAATGGTTTCGCAATTTGGCTATTACCCGCCAAATTGTGGCGACGTTGCGTCAGATGAATCCCCAATATCCCCCTTCAGAAGATTTGAGCGGCATCGTCATCGAGTGAGCCGCCATCCACGAAAACAGCAAAGTGTGAAGCGTCTTCGATTCGCCTGTGCAGCAAAATTTGAAAGGCTTGCCAGATCAGGCAAATTGGCGCGCGGGCGCCGGCAAGTTTTGGGGTGAGGGTGTACAGTTGGTAAACTATCATGTATGTCGGATTGTTAATCCGACACGCGGATTGCCAATCTGCGCTACAACCTCTACAAGTAGGCACAATAGGTGTAAGGCCACTCCTGCCACTCCGAAACTAGGCCAGCCTTGACGGGATTGGAGATCACATAATGCACGATCCCATGCCATTCGGCCAAATTCCGAATAACATGATCATAATTTTCAGCTTGCCAAAACGCGCCTTCTCTGTTTAGCAATCGGTTACACTCCCGTGCTGTATACCGTTTGAGCGACTGCATGATTTTGGACAACTTGTAATATCGCTCCATCCCGTCTGGACTTTGCCCATCTTGGAGTGGGGCAAAGATGATATGGACGTGGTTGGGCAGGATGGTAAACGCATCGAGGCGGTAGATATGCTCATCGCGGTGGTGGATACTGTCAGCAATGAGTTGTGCGAGGGCAGGTTGTTTAAGGAAGTGGGGGCCAGTTGACGTGTGGAGTTGGGTGTCAAATCGGCCGAAATACCGCTTACCTGTCACATACTCATCACCCTTTGTTGTCGCTACCTCTTTGTCTGCTTCATACTCAACCTGTAATCGCTCAATGACAGCACGAGGCAACGATCCCGCCAGCCTAAATGTGACAAACAATGTTGCCCCTTTGGGCTGAATGTGGGGGAGATTGCGTTTATAAAACTCTTCCATAGCTTATTGTAACATCATAAGTTGGATTAATAATCCGCGCTACACGGTGAGGCCGTACAGTTGGTTCTGTAGTAGGTCAGATTGTTAATCCGACACGCGGATTGCCAATCCGCGCTACGAGGCGTCGGTGCCGGCAATTTTTTGGCTGAGGGCGAGATAGTCGGGGTGGTATTGGCCGAGCCGCCTCTCTCATCAAAATAGATGCAAGGGCTAAAAATCGAACCGCATTTGTTGCGTATGAGGCGGATAAAACACCCCGATAATCACAAATGGATTTGGTGCTCTTATATGATTAGCTTTTGTTGTACCAACAAACAAATACAAATCCTTGTCGAGTAACTCCTCTTTAAATTTCTTCCGCACAAGTTCGTTTGCGGCAACTTCATCTCCCTCAGTTTGTGCCAAACAGTTCCAGTACAATGCGCCTATTTCCCAATCTTCGATCATCATACGTCGAGGACGATTATCCCCTTCAGTCAATAAGTGGTAGTAGTATTTGTAAGGCAACTTTTTTACAACATCTAGCTCTCGACCACGATGTTCTTTGCTTTGTGCGAAAAGGCTCATTTGCCTCAAGCCTTCGCGGATTGCTGGCTTCCAATCACGCTCGTCCTCTTGGATTTCAAATTTGACGATTTCCTTGGGCTTTAGCGTTGCCAAAGATTTCCATACATTTTTGGTTTTCGACAAAGCGATCAACTCTTGCATCGATGTAAACACTTCTTGAAGTGCATATCGTTTGCGTTCCCCCCAATCCCGACTCTTCCCTGTCGATATTGTACCAACTGTTTTGATCTCTTGGTCGATTCCCAAGCGCGGCTTGAAACTTTCTTGTCTAAAGTCGCTCGAATTTCTCGCCAAGTCAAGCTCGATCCAATCATATTTTTTGTACTGTTGCTCATAGGGCAAAGAGCGAAATTTGACGGGATAGATTCTTATCCATTCGCCCGTTTCTAAAAAGCCAGCGTTACAGACGAGTTCATCATATTTTACGGATGGGTTTGGATATGTTTTTACAGTGATCAAAACGCGAGCATTGAGTATTTCGTTGGGTAGATACATCGGCCGAATCCCTCACAGATGAACAACTGGATAACCAAAGTCAACATCAGCTTCTAATGCCTCCGTCACTTTATGCCTGTGACACATATTTGGGTCAGCCTCAAAACAAGTCAATGCAATTCGTCCACATCGCTGAATCGTTTGGCGAATGGCCGTGAGCGCGTCAGATTGAGATGGTAAAATCTCATCGGCGTATTGTCGAAACAAAGTAGCATAAGATGATGAATTGTCGAGATTTTTGCGAAGATGAGATGCTATCCCAAGTTGTGGCAAATGAATGTAGTTGATCCCTGCATTATTCAAGTATCGTTTCATTCTATTTTTTGAGAAACCCTGTTTGCGAGAGATTGGATTGCGACGAACATCGATCAGAACCTTAACATTGTTGAATATGAGAGTTCGAAGATATGCATCGATTGTCCTGCCCTCATATCCAATCGTAAAAAGCGTTGAAGTAGTATCCTTATTCCAAGTTCTTTGGACACTTTTTTGTTCTTCTGGTGAAAGAGTACGCTCTAAAATGGTACTTCTGGATACATAGCACGGGTACTCTAAATATGTTTTGCGGATGAGCCGTTCACCATGCAGTCCACGCATATCTTCGGCAAATGCTCTCATAGCAAGTTGGTCTTTAGATTTTAACTGGCTCAAACGTGAGCCTGTAGCTGGCAACTCAAAATCATCATTGTCTTCCAAGTAGCCCTGCTCAACCAATTTCCGTTTGTCAAAATATGATGTAAGGCTAAATGCTCCAAATTTATATGGAAAGAAATCGTAGTGATTATCACCCGACTGTTGGCAAAAAAGGAAGAGTAATTTCTCTAAATCTGTTTTCTGAACAGTGCCACCGCGAACTTCTATCAGGGCCAGTAATATTTTCTGACGGTAGAACATAGATTTATACCTCAATGAGCATTTTTGATTACACCACCCAGATTGTATCTCAACAGTGATCGGAACGCATGTTCTTACAGTGCGGGTTGCCAATCCGTGCTACGATCTCTACAGGTAGGCACAATGTGTATAAGGCCACTCCCGCCACTCCGAAACTAGGCCAGCCTTGACGGGATTGGAGATCACATAACGTATGATCCTGCGCCATTCGGCCGAATCCCGAATAACATGATCATAATTTTCAGCTTGCCAAAATGCACCCTCTCTGTCTAGCAACCGATTACATTCACGCGCCGTGTGCCGTTTGAGCGACTGCATGATTTTGGACAACTTATAATAGCGAGGCGTGTTATCTGGATGTTGTCCATTTTGGTACGGAGCAAAAACGATATGAACGTGATTCGATAAAATCGTAAAGGCATCAAGACGGTAGACGCGCTTATCGCGGTAGTGGATGCTGTCGGCGACGAGTTGGGCAAGGGCAGGTTGTTTCAGGAAGTGGGGGCCAGTTGACGTGTGGAGTTGGGTGTCAAATCGGCCGAAATACCGCTTACCTGCCACATACTCATCACCCTTTGTTGTCGCTACCTCTTTGTCTGCTTCATACTCAACCTGTAATCGCTCAATGACAGCACGAGGCAACGACCCCGCCAGCCTAAATGTGACAAACAATGTTGCCCCTTTGGGCTGAATGTGGGGGAGATTGCGTTTATAAAACTCTTCCATAACTTATTGTAGCACCGTAGGTCGGATTGTTAATCCGACACGCGGATTGCCAATCCGCGTTACGAGGCCTCCACGAGCGCGATTTCTTCGTCGGTGAGGCCGTAGAGTTGATTCTGTCGTAGGTCGGATTGTTAATCCGACACGCGGATTGCCAATCCGCGCTACGAGGCTTCGACGAGCGCGATTTCTTCGGCGGTGAGGCCGTAGAGTTGGTAGACGAGTTGATCGATGAGGGCATCGGTCGGTGACAACGGTTTGTCTAATGAGGAAAACATCGGCAAATACACTCTACGCAGATATTAGCCCATTTACTATCTTAACTAAGTTATCGATTCTATCAGATGCAATTTTTCCTTCCTTAAGTCGCAACATAACATGCTGAGGTTTCCGATGCTTCTTGTTTGTTTTATCGATGTCTAAAAAATCTTCTAGGTCGTTTGGGAAGGTTTTTATTTGCCGTGTCCTTGCGTTGCTTGAATTTTCTATTAATTCAAATATTTTGTCATGTGGGTGACTGTTGTTGTCCCCATCAAGTAGAACTGAGTGAGTTATGTTAAGATACCCCAGCAAATTCATAAAGCGATGAATGTTAAATTTTCCAACACAATCAAGGACAAATACACCACCAGCAGGTGCATCTATTTGCCCCCGCTCAAAAAGGTAGTTGACCAAGACACATTCTGTCTGCCCCTCAACAAGGATGACGTGGTTTGCGAAAAACATGCTACACCGCTCAGGATTTAACCACATGAAATACTTCACAGATTCCATATCTTCCTTCCAATCATCTGCATCAGCTTCGTATTTCGTGCCGACCAATAGCTCGTTGATTTGCTGATTATCATTGAAAATTCGATCCAAATCTACAGAACTGATTTGACCAATTACCGTGCTAGTATCCCTGCATAGACGCACGATAGCAGGAATATCATCAGAGTTATTAGAAACAAAATGCGGCGAGTGGCTTGTAATGAGAACTTGATTGCCTTCTTGCTGAGCCAATTCTTTTAGACTTCGACATAAAGTGTTTTGTTGCGACGGGTGTAGGAACACCTCAGGTTCCTCAAATAAGACAAGAGTCAAGTCTGGTGAAAAAATGTTGGGCTGAGTGGTCGTTGATGGAGATTGATAACGTGATGCCATCTGAATCAGAGTGAAAATTAAATGCCGCTGGAATCCATGACCTTGACGCGAAGCCTCGACCTTTGCATCAATTCCCCTATCCACAATTTTATAACCAACAAGATTCTTCACAATTTCAGCTTCTGCAACTGGATTTATTTCAAACTCAAATCCCATCTCCCAATCGCTTAACTCGTGATTGATCTCTTGTTCCAAGTTATTCAATGAGCGATTATCGTGTGTTTGCTGGTCGTAAAGTGAGATTATCCCAGACCGAAGAAGGAGGCGGGTAAGTGCGATAAAATAATCGCATGAAAAAAGAAATTGAAATCACCCGACCTCCATTAGAGAGTTTAGCATGTGTCAACCCAGAATGTGAATGTTATGGTCAAAAAGGAGCAGAAAACCTAATTATCCGCAAAAGCTATGGCAAATATGATGAGATTCGATATATACGCTGTACGAAATGTCGGGAAGAATTTAGCGAACGGAAGAATACAGCATTGTGGCGCTGCAAAATTCCCGAAAAAAAGCGGTGTCAGTCATGGAACATCTGAGTGAAGGCAATAGTATCAAAGGAACGGCTCGTTTGAAGCGAGTCGCGCCAGAAACAGTAAGAAGGTTAAACCGTAGAGCAGGTAAACATGGTCAGCAATTCCATGAAGAAAACGCGCACAATCTCGATGTGGACAATATACAGGCTGATGAAAGATACGGTTTTGTCGGGAACAAACGCACCTCAATCTGGGAAGCAGAAGTGATTGACCCCCAGAGTAAATTTGTCATCTCTCATGTGGCAGGAAAAAGAAATGAAGCGCTCATCCACCGCGTGCTGACCGATACTGCCCAACGACTGCTTGACCCCCAAAAAGCAGCGCTCTTTTCCGATGGTTTTGTCAGCTACAAAACGCTTTTTCCACAGATATTTGGTCGTTCTTACCGTCCCTCTCGTCAAACCCACTTGGGTAGACCTCCTAAGATTCGTTATCGTGTGCCTCGCACTGCTGCTCATGTCCAAATTGTCAAGCGTCGTCAAGGCAAAAATTTGCAATCAGTCGAGATTCACTATGCTCATGGCTCCAAAAAACGGATTGAACAAGCTCTCCAACAACTGGACTTCAACATCCCCAACACCAGTATCATTGAACGTTACAATGGCACGGCTCGTCTGATGGATGGCTCTCAAGTCCGCAGAACACTCGCTTTTGCCAAACATGAAGATGACAAACGCCATCGCGGTTGGTGGTCTCTGACTGTTTACAATTGGTCTCGGTCTCATCGTTCTTTACGCCAACTTTTAGATGTGCCTGTTGCCAAGAAAAAGTATGAGCAACGCTCCCCTGCTATGGCGATTGGTTTAGCCAATCACATTCTTTCTCAAGCTGAGATTCTTCTTACCCCTGTTTATCCTCCCAACGGTTGGAGATAATCTCACCTGACCACCTAGCCCGCGGCTTTCACCATAAAGCAAAAAGAGCAAACGGTACAGTAAATAGAGGCTGTTGCTGTACACTTGTTGCAAATAGTCGGGGTTGTCTGGGGAAAGATTGTTCCGGTCAAAGGCAAAAAAGCCTTGAATCAACTGTTCTAATGCCCGATAAGCGTTGTCTCGCAAATCGTTTTCCACCTCGCGGGCGTAGTTGAGGCTGGCGGTGAGCGCATCATCAGCGAAGATGTGGCCGTTGGCATCGGGGACAAATGCACCGTGCCGAAAGAAAAGCCAAAAGTAGAGGAGTCCATTTTTGCTGTTGTTGATCAACACATCTTGCAGATCGACTTCAAAGTAGATATCGAGTTTGTAACTGCTCTCTTTGTTAACCAGCCGCCAAAAACGCCCATCAGTTAAAAACCCCCACCGCAATTCGGTGGCTCGCATATAGTAATCAATTTGGTGGCTGGGATTATTGTTTTCAAAAGTGGGTTTGCCGCTTTGTTTTTTGTTTAAGGGTACGCCCCAACGCTTTACTTCACCAACGACGACTGCATTTTGGGCGTAGTTGGGTGAGTTTTGACGATTGACGGCTTCTTTTCGATCTGCTTCATTGGCAAAGAAAACATAATCAGGTTTGCGAATGCCCTTTTTTTGCAGGTTGGGTATCACGGCTTGGGTTTCGTATGCCCCTGCCCAGCCGAGTTGTTCTAAAATGGGTTGAATCCAATGGGTTTCGAGTTGGTTTTCGTTGTAGGTGGTGAGGTTTTCTTTTTCGGCTTTGTAGTGGGCTTGTAGCCATGTGAGGAAATTGCCGGCATTCACTTTCTCCTCCCGCCACACATCACTATCGAACAGTAACTCATTTAGATAGTAGTCGGAAAAGAGGTAGTGGTTGCGGTGACGGTGGTGAACTGTTTCGGCGGCGGAAAATAGGTTTGGTTGGGTTGGGGTCATGTGGAAAGTTTATCATAGGCATTGTGAGTAGGCATGTTGCTGCTTGCTGGCCTTGCCAAACCTCAGAGGTCTAACTAGCAACGTTGACTCGACTGCCTTACTCTTCTTCGCCTTCCCGCAAAACGGAAAATCCCCGATCGACAAAACCCGCCCCATCGATCAGCAAGTCGTTAATTTCTGTCGCCGCCTGAAAACGATCCCAGGTGGTGTGTAAAAAGGTGATGCGCCGCCAGCGTAAACTGATGATGGGACGATCCAGCCAAACGAGTTCGCCCAACTGCACCTTGTAATAAAGTTCATGCGCTCGCGGATGGTCAACTTCTGCCGGCAAAAGCTCGGCGCGGGTCGTTAATTCGTGTCCCAGGCGGGGGGCATAGGCGTGAATCGCCCATTTTTTGTCGCCAAATCGACTGCCAAAGTAAAAGGCGAAATATTCGGCGTATAACCCTTTGGGGGCATGTTTTTGCGGAATTCGATACCAGCCCTCTTGCTCAACCAGGGCAAAATCTGCGGGGGTAGCCGCCGTAACAACCAGAACGCGGTCTTCAGGATACATACCGCCATTTTACATGCGATTCTCTTTAAAGGCAGTTATAATCTGCGAAATTGCGCCGATTGTGGTTGATGCGTGAAAGAAATTTTGGAGAATCATGACCGATCCCCGAATTGTTAAGATGGCAGATTTGTTGGTGAATTACTGTGTAGCGGTACAGCCGAGAGATCGGGTGATGCTGATTGGCTCGTATGCCGGCATGCCGCTGTTAACAGAAACCATTCGCCATATTATTGCCGCTGGCGGACACCCAGACATCAATTGGATAGAAGATGAATTTGTTGAAATAGCGCTGAAAGAGGCGAATGACGACCAGTTGCGTTACATATTGCCCACTGCCAAACTACAAATCGAAAGTTATGAATGTTATATCCGTATCGGCAGCTCTAAGAACACCCGCTTTCTGAGCGGCATCGACCCGGCTAGGCAGCGGGTGGCGATGGATGCCCGAAGGGAATTAACCAATACCCGTATGGCGAGAGCGGCGCGGGGAGAATTGAGGTGGGTGGGAACTATGTTTCCAACCGAAGCGTATGCTCAGGATGCCGATATGTCGTTAACCGACTATGAGGAGTTCGTTTATGGGGCATGCTTTGCGGATAAAGATGATCCGGTAGGGGAGTGGAAAAAGCTGTCGAAAATGCAGCAAAGGTTGGTTGATTGGCTTGCCGGCAAAAAAGAGGTAAAGGTTAAAGGGGAAAATATCGATCTCTCTTTATCGATAGCAAACCGCGTATTTGTCAATTCCGACGGCAAACGAAACATGCCTTCTGGCGAAATTTTTACCGGTCCTGTAGAAGATTCAGTAAATGGCTGGGCGCGATTTAGTTATCCATCAATAGTTGCCGGCAGAGAAGTGGATGGGATCGAGTTGCGGTTTGAGGATGGCAAAGTGGTAGACGCCTGTGCCCAGAAAAATGAAGAATATCTGCTCAATGTCCTAGATACCGATGAAGGGTCGCGCTATCTTGGCGAATTCGCTATCGGCACAAATAAAGGCATTCAACGATTTACCAAGTCGATTTTGTTCGATGAAAAAATCGGCGGCACCATTCACATGGCGGTCGGTTTAGGCTATCCAGAAACGGGCAGCAAAAATCGCTCCGCTGTCCATTGGGATATGATTTGCGATATGCGCGATGGGGGTCAAATTTGGGTAGATGACGAACTATTTTACGAAGGCGGCGAATTTTTAATTTAACGTACCGATATGCCTGAATTGCCAGAAGTTGAAACGGTAGCCCGCGGCTTGCGTCAGCCATTGGTCGGCAGAACATTTACCGGGGCGCGTTTTCTGTGGGCGCGAACGGCGGCAATGCCTACACCTGAACTATTTAATGCCCGATTGGCTGACTCGCGGATTGAGGGAGTGTCTCGACGCGGAAAATATATCCTGATTGAATTGTCCAGCCCAGATACATTGTTGATCCATCTAAAAATGTCAGGTCAATTGGCTGTCTTACCCAACGGGGAAACGACGCATCATCATGTTCGAGCGATTTTTACGTTAGATAACGAGAATGAGTTACGCTTTAAAGATCAGCGTAAATTTGGCAAGGCGTATCTTACTGATTCGTTAGACGTTGTGTTAGGTAAATTGGGTCCAGAACCATTGGCAGATGGGTTCACAATTGGGCAATTTGCTGCATTGTTGATGGGGCGTTCTGGGCGCATTAAACCGCTTTTGCTCAACCAACATTTTGTTGCCGGCATTGGCAATATCTATGCCGACGAAGCCTTGTTTGACGCCGGCATTCACCCTGTGCGCTCAGCAAATACGCTCACCAAAAAAGAGATCGGTCGGTTACATGCCGGCATTCAAAAAGCGTTGTGGCGCGGCATCGAAAAACAGGGAGCGACCATCGGTTTGTACCGTCAACCCGACGGGGAAAAAGGACAAATGCAAAATGAGTTTAAGATTTATGACCGAACGGGTGAACCATGTTATAACTGTGGGCAACCGATCGACAAAATCAAAGTAGGCGGGCGGGGAACCCATTATTGCCGGCATTGTCAAAGATGAGTGATGAAAAACAGCCATATTGAGAAAGTCTGAGGTATGAAATGGACAATGAAGTTGAAGTATTACGCATCATTCGAGTACCGCCAATGGGTAAATTGGTAGCCCAAATTGGGCGGAAACGGTATGAAAATTTGAACGAAATCACAGATCAAGCTGCCCAGCAGCGGGTAAAAGCGGCAATTGGCGAAATGGTCGGATTTTGCGGCGGCTACCAGCAATTGGTAGATGCTGGGCTTGCTCCGCCAGTAATAGCCTCAACCGAAGCCGCTTCACAACAATCGTTAGCGGAACAACAAGAACAGTTTTTACAATCATTGAGCGGCGGAACAAACCCTCCCCAGGCGGTCGATCCATTAAGAAGCGTTCCAGCCTCTGACCCAGCCAATGCTTTATCGCCCCCAGCCTCAGAAAATGCCGCTCTCGACATCGCTGGGCAAATTAACGAGCTGATCGAAAAGCATAAAGCGCAAAATCCACAATTTGCTAACAGAACAGTTAAACTACTGGCTGACGCCTCGGGCGAGATGCGTATTCAAGTGGATGGGAAAACGTATGAAAAACCGAGCCAAATAGAGGAGAAGGATGTGCGGGCGCTGGTTAAATTTGCCCTGAAAGAGTGGGAACGGAAATAGGCAGGTCTTGTTGCAACAGCGCCAACAATTCCTGTTTTTCGGCTGCCGGCAGAAACGCAGCGTTGGCGGATTTAAGAACCATTTTCGACAAAGTTTTAATCGATAAACCCAATTGGTGCGCCGCTAAATAGTAGTCGTCGGTCAACGCCATATCGCTTACCCCCGGATCGTCAGAGTTGAGCGTGACGTTCAATCCATCTTCGAGCAGTTGCGGCAATGGATGAATTTCGATGTTGGGAATAACGCCCGTTTGCAAGTTGCTGGTAATACATAACTCTAACGGAGTTTGCTTTTCTACGACAAGCTTGGCGATTGATTCATCTTCCAAAACACGGACGCCATGCCCGATACGTTCTGCTCCCAAATTTTCAATCGCTTCCCGTACCGCTTCCGCTCCCGACCCTTCTCCCGCATGGATAGTAATGCGCAAGCCTGCCTCTTTTGCCTCTCGAAAAATGCCGGCAAATGGTTGTCCTGGAAATTCCGCTTCGTTCCCTGTCAAATCGATCCCCAAAATCCCTTTGCCTACTCGATCAGCCGCGATATTTGCCACTTTTTCCGCCAATTCAATCGTTTCGTGCCGCAACAAGCAAATCAACAAACCGACTTTGATGCCATATCTTTGGCTGGTTTCTTTTGTGGCAGCGATAACCCAATCAGTGACTTCGGTTAAATCAAACCCTTTCAAATTGGCAAGGGCTTGCGGACTAAATCGCAACTCTAAGTAGCGGATATTGTCTGCAGCGGCGTCGGCTATCGCTTCTTGCACAAAGCGCTGAATAATTTCTGGGCTAAGGTAAAAGCGGCGCAACACAATAAACTTTTCTAAAAAGGCGGCGTAGCTTGGCTCTTGCTCCGCAAATTGTACATAAGAGCGTAATGTCTCTTCGCTCCACTGATGGCTATTTGATAACGCCTCTTGCGCCAACTCCAGCAAAGTTTGAAAACGTAACGAACCTTCTAAATGGCGATGAAGGTCGATCTTTGGCAATTTTTTCAACGTTTGATAGAGAGTTTGATCTACTGGGTTCATCTCGTTGTGATCGACGTAGACAAATCTCTCACCAATCGGTTTGAAAGATATCTAACGCCTTCGTCTGCGTTTGCCGGAGGGCACTTTTCGACGCTTGGTTTTGCCGGCAGGCTGCCCATTTTTCGCTGGGGCTGCCGCTTTTTGGTCTTGTTTCATGTGGCAATGTTTATATTTTTTGCCGCTGCCGCATGGACAAGGGTCGTTTCTGCCAACTTTGGGCGCATCACGCCTGACTTGAGCCGTTTGTCGTTTGCCTTTGCCGCGTTCAACAACCTGGTAGCCTGATTGGTTTAATTGCAGCTTCATCTGGGCTGCTTGCTGCTGACGTCGGACAAAATCATGGTGACCGGCGATCTCTCTGAAAAAGCGGTCAGCGACGCTTTCGTCGATGTTGCCGCGCATATCGGCAAACATTTCATATGAACGCCGTTTGTATTCAACTTTGGGGTCGCGTTGGGCGATGCTTTCTAACCCAATTTCACGCCGCAGGTCGTCCATCGCTGTCAGATAATCGCGCCATTCGCGATCGATCGCTCTGAGCAATAACAACCGTTGGAAATTTTTGTATTCCTCTTCGCCAATTTGTTGACGCCACTTATCTTGCTGGGTATCAACATAGTTGGTCAATGCTGACACGAGTTGATCGCTATCCAAAGCTGACACTGATTCTACCAACAAATTACGAAGCACGCCTTCCAGTTTTTTATGAAACTTGGGTTGTTGCAATTTCATCGTTTGCAAAGAGGCGTTTACGTTGAATTGGGAGAAGGCTGAATCGATGTTTTGCGCGGTAGTTTGCCAAATGTTTTCATGTTCAAGCTCATCGATTTGGATCGACAGAAATTCTGTGAACAGATTTTTAGCCTGGGTGGCAAACTCTTGGCGAACTTGTTCTTTTACCTGTGAATATCCCGTTTTTCGGGTTGCCATGATGCCGGCGAGGTTGGGAATAGGCGGCATTAACGGAATAAATCTGCCGGCAGCTTGCAAAAATTGGTAAATGTTTCTGCCGGCATCTAAATTGTCGTGCCCCAAATCCATGAAAATAGCCCGTAACTTATCTTCAGACGCATCCGACAACGCCTCCCGATCTAAATCGCTAATCCCCGGCAGCAATGAGCGCAGCCGAAGCAATGCCCCATTGACATTGATGGTGTTGGTGGCGTCTGTCGTAGTCAATGCCAAGGTGCGGTCGATCTCTCCCTGCACAAAACCAGGGTAATCGTCTAGATAGTTGTGCGCCATTTGAGAGATAGCGCCTTGGAAAGCGTTCCCAATCTGATCATCCAAATCGGTTGATTCGCTGGTTAAAATCTCCCGCCGTTCGTCATAAATCGATTGGCGTTGGGCGTTCATCACGTCGTCATACTCGACCACGTTTTTACGCATATCGAAGTTATACCCTTCCAGCCTTTCTTGTGAATTTTCAATCAACTTGTCTACCCGCGAATCTTCGATCGGCATATCTTCTGGCATGTCTACAAATTGAGAAAGGCGGGTCATCACATTTTTTAGCCGCTCGCCCCCAAACCGCTTCATCAAATCATCTTCCAGCGATAGGAAAAAGCGAGACGAGCCTGGATCGCCTTGCCGAGCGGCACGCCCGCGCAACTGGTTGTCAATGCGGCGCGATTCGTGCCTTTCTGAGCCGACGACATGCAGCCCGCCTAATTCCCACACCTTTTGCCGCTGCTTGTCTGCCAATTTGCGTACCTCTTCTATGCGTTGGATATGCTGGGTTGACAAACCTGGCACTGTTTCGACGATGCGCTCCGCTTCCGCTTTTTCGTCGCCCAAAATTGCCCGAATCAAGGCGGCGCGCCCGTTGTAATGGTTGTCAAAAGCATATTCGCAAATGAATTCAGCTTCTTTTTCTTTGCCCGGTTGGTTTTTTGCCGATTGATATCGAGCGTATAGATCGGATAATCGAATAGAATCTTCGACGACCGCTACATCTTTGCCGGCATCTTTTAGTTGTTGCCGAGCTTGGGCTTGCAAACCGCTGCGAGCCATGCGGGTAATTTGCAGCGCTTCGCTGTAATCGAGCTGATACGCTTCTTGCAGTTGACGAGCAACATACCCTGCCACTTGCACTTTTTCAATCTCTTTTAAGGCAGAATCAAAGATTTGCCGCGTTTCGTCCAGAGCGTCTACCATTTCTGCCGGCAATTTGCTATGACGATTGGCTTGAGCCAGCGCCGCTTCTTTTCCTTCATTGATCAAAGTGGTCGCCAATTGCCTTAAATTCCCTCGGTCAAACATCTCATCTTCCAACGTCTCTGACGCCAACCCTTCTGGATTGCCCCCAAGCAGAATATCGGTGCCGCGTCCCGCCATATTGGTAGAGATAGTGACCGCTCCCAACCTGCCCGCTTGGGCTACCACCAACGCCTCAGATTGATGGATTTTGGCGTTAAGCACATTGTGCGCAATATCTCCTTTTTGTAACATTTTGTGGATCAATTCGGAATGTTCGACTGAGGTGGTGCCGACCAGCACTGGTTGACCGGTGGCATTGACCCGCTTGATTTCATCTACAATCGCCTCATCTTTGGCTGGCTCGGTGAGATAGACTTGATCTTTGAAGTCGGTGCGTTTGAAAAAGATCGGATCCTCGCTGCCTGGTTGAACATAGTAGATTTCATCGGTGTTTTCTAGCTTACGCCGCCGTTCTTGCAACCCCATCGTGCCGGCATCAACGAGATATTGCACATTGGTCGGCAGGGCGGTAACATCGACATCATAAATCTCTTTAAACTCCTCCGCATCCGTAACCGCGGTTCCCGTCATCCCCGCCAACTTATCGTACATACGAAAATAGTTTTGCAGCGTAATCGTCGCCACCGTCACATTTTCCCGTTGAACTTGCACCCCTTCTTTGGCTTCTATCGCTTCATGCAACCCATCGGAATAGCGGCGACCAGGCATCAAACGACCAGTAAAGTCGTCTACGATGAGAACTTCCCCATTTTTGACCACATATTGATGGTCGCGCTTAAACAGATATTCCGCTTTAACAGCGTTATCAACGTAATAGGTGAGATGATTGAAGCGGGGATCGTATAAACTTTCGCCCATTTCAATATCGATTTCTGGGATGCGCTGCTCTACTTTGGCAATGCCTAGCTCAGTTAATGAAACGGTTCGGCTTTTTTCGTCCAGATCGAAGTCGCCGGTAGGGGGCTCATCTTCTTCTGCTGTATTCCGCTTTAAACCGCGCACATAGCTGGCGAACCGCTCATACTCTTTGCCCGTTCTGTCGGCAGGGCCAGAAATGATCAGCGGCGTTCTCGCTTCATCTATCAAAATGTTGTCCACTTCGTCAATGATGGCGAAGTGGAGCGGTTTTTGGGTTAAGCGCGTTGGATCGTTTACCAAATTGTCGCGCAAATAATCGAAGCCAAACTCGCTGGCGATGCCGTAAGTGATGTCGGATTGGTACGCTTCTTGGCGGGTACACGGTCGCCAATGTACCAGGCGTTCATCTTCTAACTCCGTTCCTGGGTTAACATAATCTTGGTCGTATAGGGCAGAGTAGTTGAGCGGGCCGATTACGGCAACCGACAACCCCAAAGCATGGAAAATTTTGCCCATCCAGCCGCCATCTCGCCTTGCCAAATATTCGTTGACAGTGACCAAATGCACCCCTTTGCCGGTTAGGGCATTGAGGTAAAGCGGACCGGTTGCTACTAATGTTTTTCCTTCGCCAGTACGCATCTCAATCACTTCGCCATCGTGCATCAGCGAGCCGCCCATTATTTGCACATCATAATGACGCATGCCGGTAGTGCGTTTAGACGCTTCGCGTACCACGGCAAACGCTTCAGGCAGCAAACTGTCTAGCGATTCGCCATCCGCCAGCCGCCCTCTGAACTCAGCCGTTTTATCGCGTAACTCTTCGTTGGTTAGCTGTTCGATGGTTGGTTCATAGCCGGCGATCAGAACGACTGATTCTTGAAAACTTTCGATCAGTTTTTGCTGAGGGTCGCCGCTAATTCTTTGAATCAATTTTTTAAACATAATGAAATATGGTCGTTACTCGTTAAATAATTCGCCAACGCTGCGCCCTTCATGTGAACGCAAGATCACTTCGCCTAACAGTTCGGCGACGGTGAGGATAGTCATATTTGGCAGCTTTTTATCTGCCGGCAATGGCAAGGTGTCGGTTAATATGATCTCCTTCAAATTCATCTCTTGCAACCGATCGCAGGCTGGATATGAAAGGACGGCGTGAGTAAAGGCGAAAGATACGTCCGTGGCGTTGTTCTTGCGAACTACTTTCACCGCTTCTTGGATTGAACCAGCCGTGTCCACAATGTCGTCGTAGATGATGACGCTTTTGCCGGCAACTTCGCCGATAAGGTTCAACGCCTCGCGCCCGCGAATATCGCCCACCATGCGCCGTTTTTCTACAAAAGCTACTGGCAAATCGAGCAAATCGGCGAATTTTCGGGCTCTTTTGGCAAATCCTAAATCTGTTGTCACGATGACGCTGTTTGATAAATCTCGGGTACCGCTTAAATAGTCAGCCAAAATGTAGCGGGCTGTTAGATGGTCGCCTGGGATTTTGTAAAAGCCTTGAATTTGCCCGGCATGCAAATCTATGGTCATCCAGCGATCTGTGCCGGCAACTTCTATCATATTTGCCACCAATCTAGCCGTAATCGGTACGCGCGGCAACGTTTTCTGGTCGCTTTGCGAATAGCCCAAAAACGGCATCACCGCCGTAATGCGTCCGGCGCTATCCCGGTTGATGCAATCGATCGCCACCAACATCTCCATTAGATTGTCATTTACCGGGCGATCGTGGCTTTGCAAAATATAAACATCTTTGCCGCGCACGCTTTCATGCAATTGTACCCATACATTGTCGTTAGGAAATCGGATGATATCCCAATTGCCTAACTCTACTCCGAGATAATCGGCGATTTTTTGGGCTAATTCTCCGCAGCCTGTGCCGGCAAATAGCTTAATTTGTCCAAACCCTCTAACAGTCATAATTTTTTACCTTTACGCGCCCTATTGTAACTGCTGTTGATTAGAAAATTGTAAAAGCTGAAGCGTATCATATAAACGGGATGCCGCTTGATACGGATCTAGTTGGCGAGCAGCCACAGCGACAATAAGCTCATTCCGCTTTTGTGCCGGCATCTTTTCCGCTAATTCGTCCATCACATGCCCTACCAACAATCGTTCCACATCACGCTTGCTTCGCTCCGCTTCCCTGGCGATTAGCTCGCCGCTTTCTTCCAAATATGCCCTATGGGCGTAAATCGAATCGACCAAAGCGTTGACCCCTTCTCCTTCGATCGCTACTGTTTGATGCAGGGGCAGCCGCCATCTATTTTCGACTGAGGCTTGTACCCGCGTTCCAGTCGGATTTAAACTCAGCATAAGTTGCAGCCCGCGCACTGTTTGTTTGGCATTGGGGCGATCCGCCTTGTTTACCACCAAAATATCGGCTATCTCTAATATGCCGGCTTTAAAGCTTTGCACTTCGTCCCCCATGCCAGGAGCTTCTACTACGATGGTGGTCGGCGCGGCGCGGGCGATATCCACTTCTGCTTGCCCAGCCCCGACCGTTTCTATCAAGATCAGGTCAAAACCTACGGCGTCTAGGGCAGTCACCATAGCGGTGGTCGATTCTGCCAAACCGCCTAAACTGCCTCGAGAAGCCATGCTGCGTATAAAGATGCCGGCATCGCCCGCTAACTCTCTCATACGCACCCGGTCTCCCAGCAAAGCGCCCCCTGTAAAAGGGCTGCTAGGGTCTACCGCCAAAATAGCGATTTGTGGCAGCGCCCCAGATGGTAATGGCAAAGTGCGCAACATTTTTGCCAGGGCGGTTACCAGGGCGCTTTTGCCGCTGCCTGGCGCGCCGGTAACGCCCACGACGATGGCGTTGCCGCTGTGCTGGTGCAACGCTTTTACCGCCCTTTCGGCTCCGGCGCGGCTGCGTTCGATATGGGTCAAAATTTTGGCGATGGCTCGCCTATTGCCGGCAAGCGCGTTGGCTAGCAACTCTGCTGGCAATGGATCACCCATTGCCCAATCCCTGCTTTATAGCCGCTACAATCGTTTCTGAGCGGCTGCCAGGTCCAAAAATAGCTGTTACTCCCAATTCCTTTAGGGCGTCAATATCGTCGTTGGGGATGATGCCGCCAAGATAAACGGGCACATCTGTCATATCATTTTGAGCCAGCAACTCCATAATGCGGGGCACCAACGTCATATGCGCCCCAGATAACATGCTCAAACCGATGAAATCGACATCTTCTTGCAAAGCGGCTTCTACCACCATTTCAGGCGTTTGCCGAAGACCAGTGTATATCACTTCCATGCCGGCATCTCGCAACATTCTGGCGATCACTTTAGCTCCCCTATCGTGCCCATCTAAGCCTGGTTTAGCGACCAGCCCCCGAATTTTGCGTTCTTCCATAACCTTCTTGTCCTTTTAATGCCTTAAATTATAACCCTTGCTGACAGTTTGGCGAACCGCCCCTAAAAACGAAAAACGAACAGATTATGAAAACCTGTCCGTTGTAATCTGACCTTAAATTAAGTTGTTTATTCCGCTTGCCGAATCCCCCGCAGCTTGTTGTGGGGATGAAGCTTCTAAGTGAAGCTTCAAGACGAACCCTCGCGGCTTGCCGCGAGGAGCGTCATTTTCTGGTTTTACATTGGCGGGCTCGCTTAAGTCGCTCTTCATGCCGCTTGTTTTGTCGGTATGCGGCGAAGGTGGCGACGCCCAATAACAAAAAGGCGGCTCCAAAAATGAGCAAGCCGTTAACCGTTTGGGTTGATAACCCTGTTACTTGCAGCGCTACGGCAGTTGGTCCATCATCGCCGCCGCTTTGCGCCAGCGCTGCGCCAGTAAAAAAGAAAATCCCCATAAAGAGCGCAATGGCAGAAAGCGTCTGGGGAATCGTCCGTCGTAAATAATTTTTAGAGAACATGATAGTTGCCCTTTTAACCTCACAGTTAGGAAACTACAACCTACATGAAGGCATTATACAACATTCGAACGTAAAATCACATAGCCAAACGTTAGAATTTTGTTGGTAAATAGATCCTACAGCCATTTACCCTTTTTGCTCGATGCCGGCAGCCGACAACTCCTTACTCTTGGCGATTACATCTGGACTACGCATCAATGTTTCTCCTACCAAAACAGCGTCAACCCCAATTTGGCGCATCTTTATCACATCTGCGCCGTTTTTGATGCCGCTTTCGCCCACCATTACAATTTCGGGAGGAATATGGTGGCGTAATCGGGCGGCATTGTCGAAATCTACAACGAATGTTTGTAAATTTCGATTGTTAACGCCGATTATTTTGGGTTGAAGCGGCAGGATTTTGTCTAAATCTTCTTTGGCGTGCGCCTCAAACAAGACCGCCAATCCTAATTTGTTCGCCAATCGATACAATTTCTCCATCTCTTTGCGGCTTAATACAGTGGCGATGAGCAAAATGGCATCCGCTCCAACCGCTCGCGATTCGTAAATGTGGTAGGGATGAAATAGGAAATCTTTGCGTAAAATTGGAATAGCAGGGCTGTTGCCGGCAATCGCCTCTTTCGCGTCTCTCAAATGGGTTAAATTGCCCTGAAAGTGTCGTCCATCCGTCAAAATGGAGATCGCTCTAGCGCCGCCTGCCACATAATTTCGCGCCAACTGAACTGGATCATATCGCCTGGCAATTAATCCTTTGCTGGGCGACGCTTTTTTACACTCCGCGATCAAGGAGACTCCCAGCAGGCGCAAAGCCGCTTCAAAATCCACTGTTGCCGGCATGGCGGCTGCCAGCGCCCTTAAATCTTCAATAGGGGTTTGTTCCATCAACTTGGGCAGCCGCTCCCGATGATGGCTCATAATCTCATCGAGGATCATGCCCCGCCGTTTGGATTTATTAGTGACGCTCATTCTTCTTGAATAGCGGCGATTATGACGTTAATGTTGTTGCGACGGTATAGGTAAAGCAACAGTTCCCTGATTTTTGCCTGTTTGCCTTCTCCCTTAAGTCGTTCCCAATCGACGCCACATGTTGCCGTTAAATCTTTCAGTTGCGACAGCCGATAATTAGCCAGCAAATAGTTTCGTAAAATGGTGGGCGGCGTGTCGGCAGTTAACTTTTCTTGGCGGGGCAAACTGTTGGGGTGGGGCGGGGTAAGAATTCGTTCTACGCTCATAGCCAACTGTCCAGCTGAATTATCTCTTTCGGCAATGTCGAGCAGGCGGTCGATGATGGGGTTCATGTCGCTGCCTAGCCCAATGAGGTCGTTTTCGTTCAGACCCATATCGAAAATCAGGTCGAGAACATCTTCTCTGCCAAAGCGGCTGCGAATTTGTTCGGCTAACATTTCCCGATCGTAAGCGGTTTCTAATTTGTCTGGGTTTGCCCCCCGCAAGCGAGCGGCAGCGGCGTGAGCGGGCGCTGAGGCGGCGGAAAGAGGCGTTGGGGTAGGTGCGGAGGTCGCCGCTTTCCCTTTATCATTGGCGATGGCTGGATGCAATGTTCCCCAAACCCAGGCAGCGGCGCCGCCAAATAATCCGCCCAACAGCAAGGGGGTAAAAAAGCCGATGGCTGCAGCTAATGCCCCGCCGCCAAAAACGGATGCGGCAGCGTCTAACAACACGGCAGCGGTGATGGTTAACAATCCAATGCCGGCAAGCGGCGATGGATTACGCAAAAAGCGGTAAAAAAAGAATGCCGCCAGACTGATTTTTAGCAGCGGTAATGCCAATTTGAGCAGATTGATTAGTGCGACCGACATAAATGTTTATAGGGCGTTCTGGTAGTAGAGCGGAGGTTGCCTTAATGGTAAACTATAGTGGCGAATTGTAACATTGGGTTAACCCAACGCAAATTTGACAAAAAGGCGGTTATCGATCAAATTTGCAACGAATCTCGAGGTTATTCGTAAGTGAAGAGTGATTTATTATGTCTCAATCAGATAAAAATAAGGAAAATATGAACTCCCCATTTCAGAATCGACCCAAAGATGCGGGCTTTTTTAAGGATTTGATTCATCAGGCGCGGCTGGTATGGTATTTGTTGCGCGACCCAGATGTGCCCTTTTATCTCAAGGCGATTCCCGCTCTTTCTCTCGTATATCTCATTCTCCCGACGGATTTAATGCCCGACATTGTGCCGGCATTGGGGCAGCTAGACGACATTACCATTATGCTGCTGGGAGCGAAAATGTTTATCGACCTTTCTCCCAATGAAATCGTCGATTATTATCTGGGACAATTAAAAGGGATTGTTCCATTTGATTCTGAGAAGAAAGAGTCGGGGAAAAAGACGATTATCATCGACGAAGATGAGTTAAAGTAAAAAACAACCCTTCAAAATCTTCTGGATCCTCTGGCAAAGAAGCAAATGCGCCACTCCTTGGTTAATGGGATTAGGAGTGGCGTACCTCACATTTGCTCTAAACTAGGAAACCCTTAAAGGGGCTTAGCTCTAAGCTATCCTTTTTTGTAGTTTTGATCCTCAAAAGCTAGGGGTAATATGGCTCGCAAAACTCTGGGACAGGATTGCCTTGCGACACAAATTCTTGACAAAAACCGATCATAAAGTCGTCCCCTTGGGAGTAGAACGAAATCAAAATACAGCAGCAGCAAAGTAATAGAACGGCGACGATGGCTAAGACGATATTACGATTGCGATTGCTTTTGGCGCCAGTTGTGGTTTGGGAAATTGGGGGTGGCGGCGAGCCAGGCATGGGTTGTTGTACCATTGGTTTCTCACTAGAAGCTAAGGATTCGATTGGTTCATAAGCGGGGGTTGGGTCTGGCGCGCTGAAATCTGGGAGTTCGGTGGAGGCGCTGAAGTCGGGCAAAGCGTCTGGCTCACTAAAGTCTGGCAACGATGTCGGTTCGTCCACCGCTTCTTCAGAGGTTGTAATCGGCTCTTCAATGATAGGCGGGTCGAAGTCGGGCAGATCGGCGGCGGGCGGAATGGTCGTCATGGGGTCAGGTTCAGCCGCTGCCGGCATCTCTGGCTCTGTTGCCGGCGATTCGAAATCTAAGTCGATTGAGGCGGGAATCTCTTCCGCTTGGTCAACTGCCGGCATTTCCGGCAAATCAATTTTTCCATCCTCCATCGGCGCTACTACAGTCGCCATTGGGTCGAAATCTGGGTCGAGGATTTCATACGCTAGCGCAACGTTGCTGCCCATCGCTAACAGTTGTCCATTTTGCAATTCGACCGCATCTCCCCCTAATCTATCCCCATTGATAAATGTGCCGTTGGTGCTGCCCAAATCTTGTACCTGATAGCCGCCGCTGGGCAGTTGACTGATTCGGGCATGTTGCCGGGATATTTCTGGATCGTTGATGACGATCTCAGACATCGGATCGCGTCCGATCGTCACCGAATCCCCCTCAATCGTAAACGTTTGGCCAGGACGGGGTCCCCGCATTACCGTGAGCTGGTAGGTCGTATCTGCCATAATGGTTCTCCAAACTGAAAAGGTTTATCTGCCAAGATTTTGCGTCCATTTTACATGATGTGTGGCAGGATTACAAAGAACGGCGCCAAATTTTGCCCAACTTTTGCAGGTCAGAAATACCGAATAATTTGGCGATGCCGGCATACAATGCAAACCCAGAAATGCCGGCAATACCCGTTGTGGTGGCTGCTGTGATAAAACGAGAGGCTGATAGTTGGTCGTCGATCAGGGCGGCAATGGCGTAAGCCGCCACCCCCATAACGCCCGCCGCCGCCAACGTCTTGAGCAAAACAGCGGCGATGCCCAGCCCGCCTAATCCGCCAATTTGACGGCGCAGCGTCCAAATCATAATCAGGGTATGAACCATATGTTTTACTGCGTCTGCCGCCATCAAACTTAACAACCCCAATTGGTCGAGCAGCGTCCAGGCGGTTACGCTGTAAACAGATATCGAAATAACGCCTGCCAACGCCGGACGCCAAGTATCTTGCCGAGCATAGGAGGCAAAGACCAACATTTGGTCAACCGCGGCAAAGGGCAGACCCAACATGAAAAGGCGCAACACCTGAGCGGTTATTTCTGTATCTTCAATTGTAAATTGACCTCGTTCGAATAGGAGGGTAATCACTGGCGCGGCTAAAATTAGCAGACCTATAGCTGCCGGCAATATCAACGCCAAAGTCAGCCGGATGCCATCTGCCAAGGTTTGTTTGAATTGGGATAAATCGGTGTGCAACGCTTGCCGTGACAGGGTAGGCAATATGGCGACAGACAAGGCGGTAACGACTAGCCCGATGGGAAATTGATACAATGTGGTGGCATAGTTCATATACGTCAGACTTTGATCGCCGGTGCGGGTGGCTAAATTGTAAGCGAAGCCGATGGCGATAAGATTGACGCCGATGCTTGCCAGGACAGGGGCATACAACCAGAAGATGCGTTTAAGGGCAGGATGGCTTAGATTGAGATTGGGGCGTAAGGTCGCGTCACGCAATGCCGGCAATTGAATCACTATTTGCAATACGGCTCCCAACAACATCCCATAAACCAGGCTGGAGACATGATCGGGACGGAGCAGAGCGACGATGACGATGGTGGCGTTAAAAATCGTGCCCACAAATGCCGGCAAGGTAAACCGCTTTAGGGAAAAGAGCAATCCAGATAACACATTGGCGACGCTCATAAACAGTACGGCAGGCGTCGCCAACCGCATCAGTTGCAAACTTGTTTCGGTCAGGACGATGTCGGTGTAGTTAAATGCCCCAATTAATGCCGCAGCCCTGGGCGTAAATAGCTCTACAATGGCGATAATGATCGCCAAGATGATGGTGGTGACGGTCAAAAAAATCGACGCCAAACTCCACAACTCTTCTTTATCTTCTCGCCAGGCATATTCGCTAAAAATCGGGACAAGGGCTGAGTTGACATGCCCGCCGACGATCAGCTCATTTAGGCTGTTGGGGATTAGGATGGCGGTTTGAAAGGCGCTAAGCAGGGGGGACGCTCCAAATAGGTGGGCTTTGACCATCTCACGCAGTAATCCCATCCCCCGTTGGATGATGTTGGCGATGGCTAAAATGCCGGCAGCGCGCATGATCTGTCCATCTTGCCGCTCTGATTCTAACCCTCGGTCGGGGGCTGCTGGCATTAATGGCGCCTCGTGGCTTGCCGGCAACAACAACAAGTTGGCGGCGTTGAGATTGGATTGCCGATTGAAATGGGGCGCATAGGGAGGCATTCTAGCTAATTGGTTCTCACAGGGCAAACGTCACATTGGCTGCCTTGGATAGAGATTGAGCAGCAAGAAAATATGAAACTGGCAGTTAAACTTTGGATGTTTGTTTGGTGATTAGTCGCTAACTCCCCCTTTGTCTGCCAGGATGTTGGGAAATTCAAACGATATTACAATGATTTTTTAACTGTCCAATTTTTGATTTTTGGTAGAATTGCCCTTACGGGTTAACTATTTAACAGCGGCGCTGTAGCATATTTAATATATAAGGAAGGAAAAATGTACGGACAAATGAAACTTTTTAAGGTTGTCAGTATGAAACGGTGGCTGGTTTTGTTAGCGGCTGTGGCATTTGGCGCTTTTGCCGCAATGCCGGCATTTGCCCAAGGAGATTGGGGAGATGATGGGGAGTCGGGCGATGTATGCATTCAAAGTTATCAACCAGGATTTACTTGTACCGCTGGCGACGTTCCTGATTTTGAGTTTCAGGTAGTAGAGATTGTTGAAGGATGTAGCGAAGGGACGATTGGAGAGATGGAAGTCGTTGTGAATGCGGTTGTTGGCAGCGGGCCAGACCGATATGATTTAGGGATGTTTGTGGCAAGCAATGGAGGTAGCGCTTTATCTGGGGACAGCTGTTACCATGGATATCTAGGCGGAGGCGTTACAGAAACGCCAAGCTATGGCGACACGTTAAACCCCAATGGAATTCCAGAAGTAGTAAATGGTCCTTGGTGGAATGGCGAAACGCAAGATGCTGCCGATACTTGTGGCGATATTGAATCTAACACAGAAGTCATTGTAACTTTGCCTACTATGCGCTTAGCGTGCGTTGACAATGACGGAGATGGCGCAGCGGATGTGGATGTCTGTTTAAGCTGGGACAACAACCGTCAAGACACTTGTTCCGATGTATCTGGCGCAATCCCTGGCACCAATTCAAAATGTGGCTGCACGGCGGTGGATTTTCCATTCCAACCCACAGCCATTACATCGTTGCAGGCGCAATCAACTGGAGCTGATACGTTAGCAGTACCATTTGCCGGCATTACCGCTGCTTTGGCAATAGTAACTTTACTCATCATAACCCAACGTCGTCGCAACGCCCTCACACAATAGCCAACGTTAACTATTGTCGGTAGTTTAAAAACTTCCAGCGCCTGGATATTTCCAGGCGCTGGATTTTTGTTTTATTGGGGACGCTGAGCCAATTGCCGAGGTTGTAATTTTTGCCGCTTTAGGAGTAGTTGCGGCGAAGATCGGCTAAAATCTGGATCGCCTGGCTGATAAGGGCTTTGTTTTCTGGTTTGTTGTGCCATAAACTGGCGCCGGAGGGGTGGGGCAGAGGCGTTATCCACCTCCCGTTAACGGCTTTGGTTGGGTCGAATGCCGGCAGCTCCTCCGCCAACTTCCAATTAAAACCCATCGGCGCTTGCGCTACTGCTTCTGGCGAAAAGTAGAGCGTTTTGCCGATGATCTGATCTAACCGTCTTTTGCCTGGATAAAGCAGCTTGATCGCCAATCCGCCAACTAAAATCGTCACTCTGGGGTTCACCAGCCTGATTTCCCGCTCTAAAAATGGGCGGCACAGCGCTTGTTCCGCTTTGCTGGGGGCGCGATCTCCTTTGCCATTCGCCGCTTTTCCGGGAAAACATTTGGTGACGGCAGTCATATATTGGGTAGCTCGAAAATCAGCTTCGTCAAAGCCAGCTTCGGTCAACCATTGAAACAATCGCCGCCCGCTGCCGGCATTGAATGGCCGTTTTGCCGTAACTTCTGTGCTGCCTGGCGCTTGTCCAATCAACAGAAAATTGGCGGATTGAACCCCGCGGACAATAGCCCCGGGCGTGATGGCAAAACCCGCCTCAACACATTTTTTGCAAGAAGCCATCTCATGGCGCAGTCGGGCTAGAGAATCCGCATTATTGTATGGGAGGCTGTTGCTGTTTCGATTCATAAATGGAGTTTATGGGATATGTGCCGGCAATGCCAACATCCCATTATTGCGCCATTTCAGCCAGCATTTGGACGACCAACCTTTTGATATTGCCGTGAACGTTGCGAATCGTTTCTAATTTCCCAAGAGCGGCGATCTCTTCGGAGCGTTGCATCCACGAATTATCGTGGTTGAGATATTCTGTAAGCAATGGCAGCGCTTCGTCAAACTTCGTTATTAAGCCGTGTCCATAAATGCGTTCGCCAATATGGTCACAATGATACCAGGTATCCCCTTGGATAATTCCTTGACAAGCTACAGAAAAAGCTTGTGGCAGATCATCGGGTAACCGCATTTGCAGCATCTTGCCGGCGATAATGGCGCTTCCAGATTCGGGTCTGCCATACAACGCTTTAATGAAGGTTATCTGTTGAGTTGGCGATATCAAATCGCAAAGCTCGATGGCGACATATTCCAAGAGCGGAAATTTTACGCGGTGTACCAGCAAATGCTCAGTAATCCAATCAGCGAAATGGCTGGGTTCAGGCTCCCTATTATATTGGATGCGCGCGTCTGAATTTATCTCTTTAGAATTGTTCCTTAATAATTGAGATTAAAATTCCAAAGAGCGGCAGCAATACCAATCACGTCATCATCAAAGGAGTTTCTATGATTACGAAATCGATGAACCAGGATATTGTATCGCTTCAAACCGCCAATCGCATTTTCAACAATAATCCTGATTTTACTCAAGGCTTGATTTTCAGCCTTCTGTTCATCGGTCAATGAAGTAACCGGATTTTTCTTGCTCTTGCGTGGTTTTTTATGAGGCAAGTGAATCTCTTCTCCCACATAATCTTTGACAATCCCCTGATAGCCCAAATCAACCAAGACCTGAAGAAACTCAAACCACGCCTCGGCTGGCGGAAACTCCGCCTTGAGCATGGTGTAATCATGCGCGCTGCCAGCAAAGGTCTGTCCCAGGAAGAGAATCATTTTGTCCAATGTGGAAATCACCGTGTTTTTGACTGTGTGCCGCTTTTTTTACCACTGTAATGCTCACGTTGCGCCTGATTATCCTGTGGACGGCGGTAACTTCTTTCCGTTACATCAATCAGAACTGTGTCAATCCCTCCCAACGCTTCCAATAATTCACCCGATGAAGCAAACTTTCGGTGGGCATCACTCCCAAACCAACCAGTGTTTGATATAAGACAGGCGTTAGTTTGTGCAAGTTCTCATTGGCTTTTGACCGCGCCATACCAAACTGGGTACCCAACACGTCAAAGGTTGGGTAGACTTTGAAATAGTAGAGCAGAAACAATAGCTTATCTCTCATGGTGGGCAAGGCGCCCTTTTTGCCGCCTCCAGGGCGACGCCGGCGAACGCCGGCGGCTAAGCCTTCTTGATATGCTTGCCATTGTAGTTGTTTGTAAGTTGTGGTGAATGCTTCCAACAATATCTCGAATTGGGTCAGCGACATACCTGTTAAAGAGCGCATTTGACGGTCATCACGTATTTGTATTTTCATTGGACTACTCCAGTTTTTGTCTGGAGTTTAACTGCTTTTTAAAAAGGAGCGACTCTTTTGATTTCGCTTTTTCGCGTAATTGTTACTTGTCCCTTTTTATTGTTGGCTAGCGAGATCGAACTGCATGATTTCAGAATGCCCATTAGGCGCGTCATCTTGCAATTCCGCAAGGGCTACTTCCGCTTTTTGCATGTTGCGACAAGCTAGAATAACCTGCGCCCCCTTGCCGGCAAACGCTTTGCACGCTTCAAAACCAATGCCGCTGTTGGCGCCTGTCACGATGATGATTTTGCCCGTTAAGTCGGGCATATTTGCGGTTGTCCATTTGTTGCTCATGATATCGTCTCGAAGTAATGGTTGAGATGTGTTTCCCATCCATTGATGAAGGTTTGGTATTTTTCGGACGAAAAATGGTCGATAAATGCGTTTCCTTTGGGGCTGAGACCGATGTACTCATAGGTCACTTCAACCTCAGTCGAATGCTTGCCGATGGCGGCGCAAGATACGGTAACGATGCCGACCTTATCATCGGGTTCGACACGATAAAATTGGACAAAGTGTGTGTTAGGTTCGTACCGTTTGACGATCCAAACGGCATCGGTCGAAGCATGATCGTGGCTCGGCGTTACAAAGACATAATCTTCATGCAAATCGGTTGACCCCATGATGTTACGGTATTTCCAGCCCGGAACCCAGAGCGTTTCTCCTTCTGCGCTGAAAAGGGGAAACATAATATCAACGGGTTGAGCGATTGTAAATGTTGTGGAATGTTTTACTCGACTCATGGTTTGAACCTCATGTTGTGTCTTACAGATTTAGCATGGAAACATTCAGTTACAGCGACGCAATCAGGATTAGCCAAACCGACCCTTATGCCAAAAAATCGTAAACTGGTAAATATCAGCATGCAAGCCGCATCCCTGACTTTACTGAAAAAATCTCAACGGAGAGAAAAACTCGGCTTCGAGGACGTTGTCGAAAAGTTAATGAAAAACCGACTATTTCAGCGAACTCCATGCCTTGTTTACAAATAAGAAGCGCCGGTTAGCTCTTCCGACACTTGCCAAAAACGCTGGAGAATGCCGGCATCATTCAACGCATTGTTACATTTTTGTTCAACCGGATACCCTCGCATACGAAACGTTTTGGGTCCGTAAAATACGCCCCCCTTCGCTTGGGGCGCAGTGCAGGCATACAGTTGGGGCAAAACTCCCATACTAATATCCTGAGCCATCAGCGGTTCTACAATGCGGTACAAAACCCGCTCTGCAAATGGGGCATCCGACATCTCTAAACTGTTTGTTTGCAAATTTGTCATTACCAAGCCGGGATGAGATGAGTTGGCAATGGCGTTATGCCCTGCCGCTTTGAGCCGATTGTTTAGTTCGGCGGCAAAGACGGCGTTTGCCAGCTTGCTTTGCCCGTAGGCGGTCCATCGCCCGTAGCTTTTTTCCCCCATCAAATCGTCAAAATTAATTTCGCCACGAAAGGCGGCGCTGCTAGAGGTGTTGTGGATACGGGCACGGGGGGTTTGGGTCAGGGTGTCGAGCAACAGCCCGGTTAACAGGAAGTGCGCCAGATGGTTGACGCCGAGTTGCATCTCGAACCCATCTGTGGTGAGCGTGCGGGGTATCGCCATAACGCCGGCATTATTGAGCAGGATGTCGAGCCGGTCATATTTTGCCTTTAATGCGTCAGCAAAAGCCCGCACCGACGCTAAACTAGCGTTGTCCAACTGCATCACTTCCACCTTGGCGTTAGGGTGGGATTGCATCACGTTTGCTTTCGCTTTTTCCGCTTTTTGCAGATTTCGGCACGCCATAATGACGGTGGCATTTTTGCCGGCAATCGCCCTGGTAGATTCCAGTCCCAACCCGCTATTTGCCCCCGTGATGACCACCACTTTGCCAGTCAAATCGGGGATGTCGTTTTGTGTCCATTTGCTCATAAATTTTCCTTACTTAAAAGCCCCTGAAAAACCGAGTCTTTCTGGGGGCTTGCCATACTAATGCTCGTCTGTAAAAATCGAGTTTTTCTCAGAAATGTGATTAATCCCTTCAACTTGTGTCAACTTATCCTTATGTAAAATTAGATTTTGGTATGCTCTCAAAAAATTGAGAAAAGTTGTAGGTTGGATTGTTAATCTGGCAGGCGAAATATCATTCCGTCGTACCCAGCATACGTTGTCTCATGCCGGCAATAAACGCATCATCGCCGACCTGTTCCCGCATCCCATACATCTGTTTAGCGTCTTCGCCAAGCAAGTAGCGGAGTTGGGTTTTGCCATCGGTAGCCGCTTCGTAAATGCCGGCAGCAATTTGCTCAGCCGTGCTTCGCCCCTTATCTCTTGCCCCACTACCGCCTGAAATTTGGCTATCATCTCATTATAATCTTCCGTTTGGTTGAGTTCCCATTCATTTTCTGGCTTCCGCATGGTGCCGGCAACCCGCCACCCTTTTTCGGCAAATAGCTTTGCTGACGCTTGGCCAATTCCTCTACTCGAACCAGTGATAACTATAGATTTCATTTTTCCTCTCTGCTAAAGGTGATTTTGAATTGACAAATTGGCGCAAAGAGATTGAGCAATCAGTCAATCCGAAGATAAAAAAATTAAGACGTTACCCCATTCCAAAAAATATCAAAACTACGAGAGATATGTTTGTTGAGGGGCATATCTTTTAGATTATGGGTGAGGGCATAATGAATGGCGACATCGATTTGGGCGATGACCAATGAGCCGAGATATTCAGCCGAAATATCGCCGAAATTCCCTTCGGCATGCACCCGTTCTTCAAAACGAAATGCCGCCAAATCTTGTTTGAAACGGGCTTGGGCTTGGGAGCTAACCAAGTTGGAGAGGCGTAACTGCTCCATCAGTTCATATCGGGCTTGATTATTGATCCCCCAGTCAATAAACCGAAACCACAAATGTTCCATGCCGCTTTTCAAATCCCCATTTTCTGGGAATCCATCGGCGATATAACTTGCCCATTCTTGCTTGAGATGCAAATAAACAGCGTCAATGAGGGCATCTTTGCAGGGGAAGTAGTTGAATAATGTGCCAGTGGCAACGCCGGCATGTTGGGCGATTTGTGAAGTAGGCGTGTTCCAAAAACCCTTTTGGGCAAACAGGTCGATGGACGCTTCGAGTAGTTGTTGCCTCTTGTCGCTCATGGGCGGGGATTGTACATTTGTGGGTTGAAGAGCAACGTGGGATGGCGTTATCTTGTCGCTCATGGGCGGGGATTGTACGCCAAACTGACTAATCAGTCAATATGTTTTTTCAATTGGTTTGGGAAAGTAGGTCGGATTGATAATCAGACAGGCGGAATGGTATTCCGCCATACAATGAATCGGGGTGGGTGCAAATGGGTTGGCTCGCTCTGTGCCGGCAACGGGCTGAGGGAGTAGGTCGGATTGATAATCCGACAGGCGGAATGGTATTCCGCCAAACAATAAAGTAGCTAACATAGATAGATATAGCGTCCACGGAGAACACAAGGAAGAAATAGAACGCAGTTTTGGCAAAATATCGACCCTCATCAACTAGCCAGCTATAAAAACTGCCCGAAAAGAGGACTCTAAAAAAATCTCTGTGTCAAAGAAATTTTAGGATTTCAATAAGAATTGCGCCTTTCAGAGTTTCTAAAATGCTCATCTGCGTAATTTCTAACTATTTGTAAATTGGAGCATCTTTTCATGAAACGGTATGGCTTAATAATTGTCACATTTCTAATTGCCGGCATTTTCGCTCTGCAACCCTCACCTTCTTCCGCCGCCCCCTGGTCAACAACGACACCGGCGTATGGTACGACAACTATCTATACACCGCTGGCATGTTTGACTTTAACCAAACCCAACACAACTTTGGAATCTGCACGATGGAGCTGGCAGTTGCCCATACCAGCGGCAACTATCGAACCGTTCTCATTTGCCCCACCAGCTTCGACGCTTGGGGCGATTTAACGTTAAATGCCACCTATGGCAGTCTGGGCGACATCACCATTGACATTTTGGATAGCGATGGCGCCACCCCGATGATTACCAATTTGCCCTTAGTGGCTGGCGTGGGCGACCTTTCGGGGTTAAGCGCTGCGGCTACGAGCGCCGGCATTTACGTTCGGGTCAATCTAACCAAAAGCGGTTCAGTCGCTCCCTCCGTTTCCAGCCTGCAACTCACTTGGAATCCGATTTCGTTGCTGCTCCTCGACAAAAGCGGACCAACAACTGTTTTGGCGGGACAAACATTTAACTACTCGCTCCGTTACTCGGTCAAGTTTGTCCAAGCGGAGAATTTGATTTTGTGGGATGAGCTTCCCACCCTCGCCAACGGACGTTTTTACCCCCGGCCTGCCGAAGATTACAATCAAGATGATTCCCCGATCTTCGTTTCTGCCACCGATAGCGGACAAGCTGGCTGGGATGACGCTTACTTTACGGTGGATTTTGGTTTTGTAACTGACGCTAACCCGACTGGGATTACGTTGGCGCAGAGTGACGTGGAAAGTCGTTCAAAGTTTGTTTGGTTAATGCCGGCAGTCATACTGACCCGAATCACGCTCGCTCCGCCACTGTTGGTAACAACAATTTTTTTTGACCTATCAATCAAGAGCCGTCTGAATAGAGTTCAATAAGCGCATTCTCAATGTAATATCCAGCCTGAGCCAAATTTGTCATGGCGCTCTCGGCTGTCAGTTCACCCATGACCCAAAATGGATAGTAGGCATCCTCAAATTTAATCCCCTGGCCCTCAGACATTTTCACCAGGACGGTTTGGTTAGCAGGGGGTGCCGGCACATGAATGCAGGCGCCAAAATAAGGAACCAGCAAAAATTCAGTTATGAGATCCTCTGTGTATTCAAGGGGAGCAATAAATCCAGGGAGCCTCACTAATGTCCCGTCCATCAATTCATTTACCGGCGCTTTGTTAAACTCTGCCTGCATTTGCGTATACAAATCGTAACCTTCTGATGAGCCGTCTTCAAACTGAACTAGTTGTTCCTCATACCTAGCAAAAATCGCGTCAACTGTAAAGTCTGCAGGAATGAGCGCATCCCACAAGATTTCTTGGTAACTAACGCCCTCAAATATAAATACGGCATCTGCGCCTGTTTGTTCAGGAGAATCTGTACTATTTACCCCTATTTCTGTTCCAGCGTCGAATGTGATTTCGCGCAAGACCGGACTAACGCTAGGGGAATCTGCGCTAGTCCCTCCTGTTTCCGTTGAAGCGGCAGTAATTACCAGTTCTGGGGTTGAAACGGGAAGCGTAACCGTCGGCACTGGCTCCCAGGGTTGCTCCAATCCAGTATTTACGCCGTTGTTGCTTTCTATCTGTTCGAGATCCGCCTGAGTGGTTTCTTCCCACTCGCTCAACGATGCCCCATATTCCACTGGTTGCCCAGATGGAGGGATAGGGGGAATCTTCGGGAGGTTTACCTCCGACTGCTCCACACTGTTACAAGAAGCAGTCAGAAAAATAATCAAAAGCCAAAATTGAGAGATTCGATCACGTTTTGCTTGCTTAAAAATTATCATGATTTGTACATCAATTCGCTTGTTAAATTTTGATGGCTAAACCATCTTGTAATGACCGCCGATAAGCGATCATACCCGGTATCAAACTAACGAGAATGCCGAGCGCCAGCACGGCTGTAAATAGTGCCCACTGCTGTATATCTGGCAAAGAAATGGCGATGTTGATGCCATACGATTGCGCCAGAAACGGTCGTGTCAAAAACAACAGCAAATAAAACACACACACGCCAACAAAACAACCGGCGAAAACAATAAAAAACGTTTCCAGCATAAACAATAGAATAATATGACGTGGATGTGCGCCGATAGCCCGCAATACAGCCATTTCACGACGGCGCTCGTTCAATGTTGATAAAAGCGTCGTCAGCATCCCCAGTAGACCAGCCACTAAAACAAACCCAGAAATCACCAGAAGCGCTTGCTCAAACACCGAAATAGTTTGCCACAGTTCAGCCAGTGTCGCTCCCGGTATAATCGCTAACAAGGGCTCTTTATCATAATCATTAATGTTCCGTTGCAAGCGAAAAGTGTTGAGGCGATTGTCCAAGCCTAGCATAAAAGCAGTGATAGTTTTGGGCTGTAAATCCATTCGGCGCGCCTGATCGGCCGACAACTGCAATGGGGAGCGCGTTCCACTTTGCCAATCTACATGAATTGCTTCAATTCCTTCCAAAGAGATATGTATTGTGCGATCAACCGGCGTGCCTGTTTTTGCCAGAATCCCTACCACCACAAATGGCTTATCATCATGCTGGGCAAACTCTGCAGAAACAAGTCCATGGGCGATAATGATCTCATCTTCCACCTGATAATCGAGAGCCCGAGCTACTTCTGCGCCGATAACGGCATCGTACAAATCGGCAAATGGCTCCCCCTCAGCAAGCGAAAGGCGGTGACCCTGCCCATACTGATAATATTCAAAATAATCCGTATTGGTTCCCATGATCCGGTAACCTTGATGAGAATCTCCAAGTGAAATGGGGATTGACCAAGCCACTTCATCCATGGTCGTTATCTCCTTATAAGATTCCCACGATACGTTGTTGGTGGCGTTACCGATGCGGAACACACTGTAGAGCAGCAAATTCGTGGGACCGCTACGCGCCCCAACAATGAGATCCGTCTGTGAGATGGTATTGATGAAACTATTTTTAGCCTCTTTGCGAATCTTATCTACGCCTAACAGCAAGGAAATACTGATGGCGATGGAAAGGATCGTCAAAGCCAAACTGGCGCGCCGATGCCAGGCGCTTTTGAGGGCAATCCTGACCAGAATCATAAGCGCCCATTCCCCACCCGATTGATTTGGGTCAAATCAATAACATGCCGAAACTGTTGAGCGATCTGTTGATCATGGCTGACAAAAATCAGCGTACTTCCCTGCGCTTCGGTTTCACGGAACAGCATTCCCAGAAATCTATCTCGGTTATCGCTATCTAAAGCAGACGTTGGTTCGTCGGCGATAACGATCTCTGGATTGCCGATGAGGGCTCGGGCAACAGCCGTCCGTTGCTGCTGCCCTACGCTCAATTTTGAGACAGGCTGGCTCAGCAGCGAATCGTTGATATTTAGCTGAACCAATAATTGCCGGACGGTGGTTTCTATATTACCCGCATTCGCCTTTTTACGCGCCGAAAATCCACAGGGAAGCTGTACATTTTCTAAAAGCGAAAGATAGGGCAGTAAGTTGAATTGTTGGAAGATAACGCCTAAGTGATCGGCGCGAAATTGGTCACGCTGGCTATCGCTTAACCGCTCTAATGGCTGACCTAATACCTTTACTGAACCTGAGTTGGGCTGATTAATACCGGTAAGCAAGCTCAGTAAAGTTGTTTTGCCGCTGCCGCTCGGCCCTTTGATAAAGAGATGCTTGCCCTGTTTGACAACCAATTTAGGGATGTACAGTAAGTCGTTACCCTGCTTAGGATATCGAAAGCGGACATCTTGTAAGTGAATGATAGATTCAGCCATCATTGTCCGTTGTCGTTAAGAATCTTCCCATAAATTATCAATATCTGGGAAGGGGATATCCTTTTATCCAAACGAAACAACAAGCAGTAGAAATTATGAATAATAAACCAAGGATTAACCAATATCTAAGCGTCATTTCTTTTAAATTGGATTATATGGGTGTAACAATCTAGCGGCAAAATGCCCGAAACATTACACCCTAACCGAAGAAGAAATCGCCCCCATCGAAGCGGTCGGGTTGAGCTATTTGAGCTATGGCAGGATGACTAAATCGTTGTCGTATTGGGATACCGGGACGACGGGGTAGTAGGGACCTTCGGCTTGGGATGGGGTGAGGGGCAGACCGCCGCCGCCCACATCGAGGACAATTTGTCCGTTTGCCATCAAACTGCTTTCCCCTTGTACCAGTTGCAACAGTAATAAACCGCCGCTGTCTCCGACCGCCTGAAACATCCCTTCACCCTCCACAACGGCAATATCTTCGCTAAAGTAAAATTGGCTGGTTAAAAGCGTATTGCCGTCTTGCTTTACCTTAAAATGAATGTGGCGGGGGCGAGGTTCATACCGACCAGGCATGATGGTGCGAAAAGCGTACCAACCATCGTTGTCCGCAGTGGTAGAGCCGAAAAACTGGAAGGCGGTATCTCGGCTATTTGTGCCCGGGTCTTGGGGATGATCATACACGCCTGAAGCGTCGGTCTGCCAAATTTCTATGCCGGCATTGGACACAGGGTTGCCGGCATTGTCCAAAATCTGTCCATACAATATGAGCAGTTCGCCATTGGCGGCGACGGGGTCAGTAAAATCGTTGATGAGTTGTTGTGCCGGCAATAACGTGGGAGTAAGGCGCAGCGTGGCAGTTGCCGGCAAACTGGTAGGCTGGAGGATTGCGGTATTCTCTGATGGCGGGGCAGGCGTTTCAGATGCCGGCAACTCTGTGGGGGCAATAATCTCCGTTGGGGCGGTTACAATTTGGCTTTCCGTTGGTTTAGGGCTGATTATGGTTGGGGTCAGATCTGCCGAATTGCATCCAGCCAGCCCAACCAGCCAAATTAGCAAAAGAAGGAGTCGGTTAGTTCGAGTCAGTTTCACGACCACAACCCCATCACTCCTCGCAAAATGGCAAATTCGCCCGTATGGTAAGCGTTATGGTTGGCGATGATGTTGATCTCTCGCACGACATTGTGCCGATTTTCGCCGCTGTTGGGCAACGGGGCAAACAAATCCCGCTCCTCATCGTTGATAATCGCCGCCAATGCCTTCCTGTCCGATAAAAAATCGTCAATCGTTCGTTGCCAGCCTGCCCAATCTGTTTGTGCCGTTTTCGGCAGCCACAAATCATTGGGAAAGTTGGGCAAACTGTAATCGTCAGCCACGATGTAGTCTAAAATATCCCGTTGGCAGATGCGTAAATGCTCTAGCAAATGCCAAAAGCTGTAGGTACAGTTGGGGGGAAAGGCGTTGATATGTTCGGCAGGAAACTCAGCGACCGCATCCATAAAATCCATGTGGGCTTGTCGGGCTGTTAACATTCGGCTCAATTGGTTTCTCAATTCAACTTCTTGAATCATCGGGTAATTCCTCAATTTCTAATATCTCTTCTTCAATTTCTTGGGTGGCATAAAGCCCCACCAATCGCGCCATAATGACGGTGATGTACAGTACGCCGATGATCGCTTCCGTTGTGACAGCCGACCGCGCCCAGCCGTTTACCGGCAATATATCCCCATAGCCCAATGTGGTCAGGGTGACGTAACTAAAATAGATAAAGGTTTGCCACGGAAATATCTCGCCGGGCTGGATCGAGCCATCGCTGAAAGCGTGTATGCCCCCATTTACGCCGCCGCTCGGAAAGAATGTGGCGGATTCGATTAAGCCGTAAATCGGCACAAAGATCGACCCTAGCAACAGATAGATGGCGCACGCTGCATAAAGCACGTCACGGGTAATGGTTCGGGCGGTAAAGATAAATCGAATCAATATGTACACGACCATCATTTGAAAAAGGGCGATCATGGCATAGCCTGTCATCAACGCCCAACTAGCCGTCTGGTTGAAGGCGTACACGATGCCAGTGACTATCCAGCCAAACCCTAACAGCGCCAGCGCCCGGCTCAAAAAATGATTGTCGCGGGCGACGATAATGCCGGCAATCATCAGAGTCATATACAAAAATTGGTAGATTAACACCATAATGGGGTTATCTACCCCATCTGCCGACCTGCCGACGTGGGTGATAGGCCAAATCAACTGCATCAGAGTGACTATCGCCAACAGAAAGATGACCGCCCCTTTTATTGATGAACTGTTTTCGTACCTATTTGGCTTGGACATAAATTTTTGACGCTCTACCAGTTAGGAATTGTGAACCTTAAAGCCATGGGGATGCAAACCGCCTGCCTAATTGTTAGGCGTTTAAGCGGTTGCTCTTTCAGATTCATATTGGGTAAAAATGCGGCGATAAGCGGGACTGCTGTTCATCAACTCCTCATGGCTACCGCAACCGACCACCCGCCCTTTTCGCAGCGCTAAAATTTTATCTGACCAACGAATTTGGGAAAGTCGATGGGTAATCAAAGCAGTCGTTTGATTGGCGGCGGCGTTGGCGATCGCCTGTTGGATTTGATCTTCCGTGGCGCTGTCAACGGCGCTTGTTGAGTCATCTAAAATCAAAATGTGTGGAAAAGTTAGAAACGCCCTGGCTAACGCCAAACGCTGCCGCTGCCCGCCAGACAATGTGATGCCCCTTTCCCCGATTACAGTATCATACCCATCGATAAATGATCGGATAAAATCGTCCGCCTGGGCTTTTTTGGCGGCATCGATCACCTGCTGGCGGGTGGCTGACGGTTGCCCAAAAGCGATATTGTCGGCAACGCTGCGCGAAAACAAAAAGATATCTTGCTCGATAATCGAAATTTGTTGCCGCAATGACGATAAGCTCCAATCTCTGGTATCGATCCCATCAACCAAAATTCGCCCTTGCTGTGGATCGTAGGTGCGATTAATCAATTTGGCGATGGTGCTTTTACCGGCGCCCGTTTGCCCGACAATCGCCAACGTTTCGCCTGGCTCGAGTTCAAACGTGACATCTTCCAATACATTGACCCCATCCACATAGCCGAAAGTCACATTTTCGAATTGAATCCGCCCTTTGATTTTCCCCTGGTAACCCGCTTCATTTTCATCAAGGTTGGTTTCCGATTCGAGCAGCGCCAAAATTCGACGCGCTCCCGCCAACCCCCTAGCGAGTTGGGCATAAGCGCGTTGGGAGATGAATGTGGGAAAGCCGAACAGTTGCAGCAACCCAATGTAGGCGATGACATCCCCTACAGCCAACTCGCCAGCTTGAAAGAGCAAGATGGCGTGTGCAAATCCAAGAGCCGTGGTTAACGCGAAAAGCAGCAGCGGCAAAAAGCGGGCTTCTACATACCCTTGTTTAACTGTGGCATTCCGGTAGTTGCCGGCAAGTCGCCGAAACAACGAAGCTTCTTGCTCTTCCTGAGCCGTCCCTTTGACCATTTCAATCCCATCAATCGCTTCCGCCAATCGGCTGTTCATCGCCCCAAATGTAACCCGCGTTTGGTCGGCAATCGGTCGCAACGCCCTCAAATACCTGCTTAACGCCCAAATGTAACTCAAAAAGAAAAATAGAGGGGCTAGCAACAGTTGGGGATGGTAGCCAGGGGATAACAGCAACGGCATCAACATAAAATTAGACGAGCCAATCACCAAATTGATGCCGGGGTTCATGAGCAAATTGATTTCCCGCACGTCGTTCGTCGCCCGCGCCATCGTATCGCCCACCGATTGCAAATCATGAAATGTCATGCTTTTGCCCAGCAGGCTGATATACAATTCCTCACGGGTATCGCGCTCCAATGATTCGCCGATGACGCCGCTGGCAAAGTTTCGTCCCAGTTGCAAGACAGAACGTATCGCCTGACTTAAAATTAACAGCCCAGCCACTCGCCCAATTTTGGCTAAATTGGGCAGCTCCTCCAAAACGGCGTCAAATGCCTGACCGACGAAGATTGGCACTAGCGCCGCTCCATAAGCGTTGCCAACTGCGCCGATCAGCATCACAAAAATGAGGATTTTATGGCGGATAAAGTGGGACCATATCCATCGCTGGGGCGACCTATGGTCACTGGCGAAAGGGGTTTCAATTGCGAACTCAGTGGCGGTCATATGCTGAATCTTACCGACTAATTGTGTTGCCAACAACCCGAAAAATGGGTTGTAGCGTATGGAATCAGTGGGGCATTTGATGTGAAAAATCCGCCAAAATCTTAGGGCCACCCCCTTTAAATTCCATTGGTTTTTCATTAAACTTATAATATCAATGGTTGCATGCTGGCTGTTTTTTTATCGGAACCGCACAAAGCTTGAAGCTATTTGGCATGTGCGTGGAGGGATACTAATCGATGACAGCGACTCCATTCTCGATAAAACCATTTTATCCTATGCCTGGCGCTTTTGGGGCGCATCGGCAAACGGTAGCGGCGTTCTTGCTTCGCCCCAACAAAGGGGTTCGTTATCGTCGCCACCGGCTAGAATTGCCTGATGGGGATTTTATCGACCTCGATCTTGCGGAAGAAGTTGCCGGCATTCCAGTGGCTTTGCCGCAAAATGCCCCAATCGCTTTGTTGTTACATGGGTTGGAAGGTTGTTCGAGCTCGACCTATATCATTGAAAGCTGCAAACAATTGGCGCCGTTAGGCATTCGTCCGGTGGCGATGAATTATCGCGGGTGTAGCGGCGAACCAAATCGCACCCATCTCTTTTACCATGCCGGCAGTACGGGCGATGTCGATTTTGTCCTTGAGTGGCTCAATCAAAGCTATCCGGAGGCAGATGTGGGGTTGATTGGCTTTTCATTAGGGGCGAATTTAACCCTCAATTTTCTGGGCAAAGAGCCGACGGTAGATAGCCGTCGCATCAAAGGAGCAGCGGCGATTTCGCCTCCTTTCGATATGGGGCAAACGATCGTCTCGATGGAGTTAGGAGAAGGGCGTTACTATATGGGCAAATTTATCGCTTCTCTCAAAGCGAAAGCCCAAGCCAAAGCCGATCTGCTGGCGGACAAAATAGATATGGAGAAGTTGATGCAGGTGAAGACCTTCTGGGAGCTAGATGAGATTATGGCGCCCTTACATGGCTTCGCCGATGCCGACGATTATTATCAGCAGACCAGTTGCCGGCATTATCTGCCTAACATCCACCATCCCACCCTCATTATCCGCTCCTGGGACGACCCCTTCTTTAACCACGATATCCCAGAAGAGAGTTTCGCCCAAAACGACTGCCTCTACTCAGCATTGACCGATACCGGCGGGCATGTTGGATTTGTGGCAGGAGCGATTTGGCGACCCACCTTTTGGGCTGAGCAAGAAGCCGCCCGATTTTTAGCGCACCTCTTTTACCCCTTTGCCAGAAAGCCCCCACCTTAGGTAAAGGGATGAATCAAACAACCTTGATCCCGCAGGGCAACATCCGTAAAAAGCCGCTACATCTAGTGGTGGATACGGATGTTGAAGGATTGCCATTTACTCCGATGAGAGATAATCGCCTATCATCATCTTCAACTCCCATCCCGTCCCAAATATAAAAACAGAACCCCTAACAGCAACATCATCCCCACGCCGCCTAAAAAAAGCTGTTCGCCATTGATGCCGGCATTTGCCGGCACAGGGTCGGCGGCTGTAGTTGGCTCTGGGACAATGGCGGGCAGTGGCGTAGAACTGGCTGCCGGCATCCGGGTTGATGTTTGTGTTGGCGAGGCTGAGGTTGATAACGCCAGGGCTAAGTTTGGATTGGGGGTAAAGGTTGCCGGCATCTCCTGCGGCAGGGGTGGCGTGGGCGAGGCGGGCGGACGAATCCATAACTTCTCGCCGATTTGTAAAAGCTTACTGGTCGAAATTCCATTTAAGGCGGCTAATTCATCCATCGTCAGCCCGTAGCGCAAGGCGATGCCCAGTAGTGTGTCCCCTTCCCGGACAATGTGCTGCATTTGCGGCGTGGGAGTGGGCGGCGGCGCTTCGCCAGGACGCAATCGCAGCGTAATCATCTGACCTGGTCGCAGCAGCGATTCTTCGTCAAGTTGATTGAGATAAAGCAGCTCGAAAAAATCGATCTCGTTGCGAACTGAGATCGACCACAACGTCTCGCCTTCTTGGACGGCGTATTCATAGGAGGGGGTGGGCGTAGGGGGTGGGGCTTGCCCCTCTGCCAGACGAATGATCAGCTCTTCCCCAGGGGTGAGAAAGCTGTTTTCGCGCAATCCGTTTAGATACAGCAATTCGCCTAGCTGAACTTCGTATCGAGCGGCAATAGCCCAGGCGGTGTGCCCGGTTTGTACGGTATGGACGATGGAGCCGTCTTCTCTGGGCTGGCTGAGGATGATGGGGGTTACCGGGGCGATGCCGGCATCAGATGGCGAGTTGTTGCGATTTGCCGCGCTGCCAATGCTGGCGCCGGGCAACCCCATCACCAGCACAAACATATTTTGTCCGTTCACGGAGACGGCAAAGCCAACCCCAGCTTCGACATATCTGGAGGAGATCAGCCCATTGAAATGAACCGGGCTATTGACCCACCAGGTGACTGCCTGTCCAGTCGATAAATTGGTTCCGCCTACGATATTTTCCGACACCCAGCCAGAATATCCCTGCGCCACCGACCGACTATAGGGGGTTGAGCCATTTGTTTCGGTGTGGCGATAGAGTTCTGTGGCTGCCATCCAGTTGGCATGAGCCTGCGCCGCCCCAGCCAATTGATCGTTCCAACGGTATGCCGGCAATCCATACCCCGCCCGCACCGCATTCACCCGCGCCAAAATGTCACCCTTACTATCTTGCCCAAAAAGTGGCGGTTGACCCGTTGCCCCCAAAATCAAGAGCAGGAGGATGGTGAAAAGCAGTTTTTTCATCGCCCCAACGATAACAAAAATCGGCAGACCGCCCAATTTGGCGCCTTTTTGCGCTTCCCCCTCCAATCTCTCTTTAACGTTTCGCCAATAGGGAGAAATGTTTGCCTAATTGCGATTTAGAAAAGAGGAAGCCAATGCCCCTGTTGCCGCCCCAATAGCGGCGCCAATTCCTATCGAAAAACATAAGCCAATCAGCCCGCCAGCTATGCCAGACGCTAGCATCACGGGCGCTAAGTCGCCCCCAATATCAGCCGGAATGCCGGCAGAATCGAGGGAATTGGGCAGCACAAAGAGCACGTTTAAAATCAACCCCAAAATGCCGGCAATTGTGTAAGCGACCGCCCCGACCGCCGCCCCGCCCACGATGCCGTCTTGGCTGTCGATGGGCTCCTCTTGATTGTGCAGACGAGCATAAACCGTTGCCCCAACCGCCACAGAAGCGATGCCGCACAAACAAGAGATCAGTGAGGCGGCGGAGGTGAGCATCAACAAGGAAGCGTCCACATTTGTTGGGTCATTCAAAGAAGTGTCCAGGCTCATTCGGGTTAAGCCCATGCTGACCAGGTTAATCAAAATCAACAAAACGATGCTGATTCCGCTCCCAATTAAAAATGGTCGTGTTTTAATATTCATGTGAACTCCTCTTTCGGTAAGATGCTGACGCTGGTAAAATTTTATAGATTGGGATTATATCTCATAAGCGCGATCTATCAGTATCGGTTATTGGAGATGGGGTTGTAGAGGAGAGGGCGATAAAGCAAAACGTACCGAAACAATTTCTGTGCGATTGGAGCGACAGCGTGCAGCGCCCGATTGGACAAATGGTTTATCGCGGTTCACCAACAAAAAAGCTCTCGACTTAGTCGAGAGCTTTTGAGCGTTCATAAACGAACGGGAGCGATGGGCTTGGATACCATGCTAGGTGCACTTGTTCAATATGGATTTCATATACAGTTACAGTCACCAGAATTGCTGTAAATTTGCACCCTTAGATTCGGATAGCGGCAATAGAGCCACAAATACAAACCCAAACGAAATATATATTTCCAAATTAGAAGCTCATGCTACTTGCTGGCAGGCGATTAAGGAAGTAAATTACAAGATGTATTGTAACTAATATGAAATATGACATTCGACTCAATCTCTTCCGGGATTCGGCAAAGTGACTTGGACAACGATATGTTTCCCCATTTCTTTGATTGAGAACACATCGCTTACCGCCCAACCCATATGTATCCCTTCATCTTTGTCATATATTACCCAACGGTAATGACCTCCCAAAGTATTTTTCCATATGCATATCTAACAACCACTGGTTTGATGGCTGGCAATCACAACGACGCTTTCAATCTGAAAGCGCATTTACAGACAGCCTTCAAGTCGATGAAACGGCTGGGTCTACTCATTGAAGGCGCATTTTTCAATGCTGACAAAGCGTTTGATACCCAAGCTGCTCGTAAAACCTGTTTCAATCACGGTTTGATTCCCAATATGGCTGAAAATAAGCGGAATCGGAAAGGCAATAAACGAGGGCGCAAGTGGAATTGCCCCACTTTAATAGACACTGAGATAAGATACAGTGTCATCTAAGTGAGGTAATTATGGCAAAGCAATTTACACGAGAATTTAAGATAGAAGCCGTTAAGCTATCGTACCAAACTGACAAACCGATTAGCGCATTTATCAAGGATCTGGGCATTAGTCGGAGCAGTTTGAATCGTTGGCGGAAGGAGTTTGGTCAAGACCCTGACCAAGCCTTCCCTGGCAAAGGCAAACAAAAAGAGCGTGATGCAGAGGTGACCCGTTTGAAGCGTGAGTTACGTGAATCACAGCTCGAAAACGAAATCCTAAAAAAAGCCGTGGCCATCTTCACGCGTCCAAAGCGATGAAATTTCAATTCATTGACGCACACCGAACGGATTATCCTGTGGCACTCATGTGCCGTGTGCTTGCTGTTTCACGCAGTGGTTATTATGCTTGGTGTAAACGCCCCCCAAGCAAGCGGAAGGTGGCTGACGATAAGTTGTTGGTTGCGCTCCAAGAGGCATATCAAGAGAGCAAAGGTCGTTATGGTGCGCCCCGTATCTACAAAAAGCTATTGGGTCTCAAATGGCGTTGCAGTCGTAAGCGTGTGGCTCGTCTGATGCGCGAGAATAATCTTGTTGGCAAGCGACCAAAACGGCGTAAAGTAACGACAAAACAGGACCCCAGCAAGCAACCAGCCCCCAATCGGTTGCAACAGAACTTTACAGCTCAAAGACCGAATGAAGTCTGGTGCGCGGATATTACGCACGTGCCAACAAACGATGGATCACTCTATCTTGCTGTCATCATCGATTTGTTCTCGCGGTTGGTTGTTGGCTGGTCAATCCGTCAAGATATGTCTCGTCATCTTGTCATTGATGCACTTGTAATGGCGACAGGCCGTCGTAGCCCATCTGCGGAATTGATACACCATTCAGACCGAGGTAGCCAGTACACAAGTGATGATTTTCAACAGGCGTTAACGGTATCAAAAATTCGACCGAGTATGAGTGGGGTTGGCAACTGCTACGATAATGCACCAGCTGAGAGTTGGTTTGCAACGTTAAAAGTTGAATGTGCCGATAAAGTATTTGAGAGTCATGCTGTGGCGAGAACAACCCTGTTCGAGTACATCGAAATATTTTACAATAGGCAACGGTTGCACTCACAATTAGGCTATCTCAGCCCGGTTGAGTATGAAAAGCAATATCAGGAAATGAACAGTGTGTCACAATCATGTGTCCACTAATTCGGGGCAATTCCAAGCGTCTGTTCAATGCTGCGGTGTACAAACGACGCTTCACCAGTGAGCGGTCGTTTGCATGGGTAGATAAGTTCCGCGCTTTGCTGTTAAGGTTCGAGCGACGTGATGCTTACTTTTTGGGGGGCATCACATCGCTTTTGCTATGATTAACTTGCGTCATCTCATTGACGCTCAATTAGAATAATTTAGGTCGAATCATCTTGCCGGCATTCCTGCCAATCTGCACTGCGAAATTTGTACCGCGATCCCATGGGTAAACCTGACTCATGCCGGCATAAAACAGGTTGGGTATCGGCGTTTGAATGTCGGGAATTGCTTGCGAATGGTTGATTAGCGGCACCGGTTGGGCATATTTTGCCCGAAACAGCCACTGTTTACGTATCCAGTCGGGGCGAAAGGCGGGGTTGATTTTAACAAAATGCTGGCTGAAAAAGTCGCCCAACTCGCTCTCGCTCATCTCAAAGTAGGGGTGGTCTGCCGGCACATAATCGCCACAATAAAGCAACACATCTCCGCCATAATGCCTTTTATCCACAAAATTGGTATGTTCCACCAAAGCGAGGAAGGGGAACTCATTTTTGAACTTGTCAGGGGAAGATGCCGGCACATTGAGCCAATACGTCCCATCGGCAAAAAAGCGACGGTTAAGGGCATACACCATCACCACCGCCCCCAAACTTTTTAGCTGGAGCAGTTGGTCTAGGTAAGATGCCGGCAACGCCGGGGCAAGACGGCTCATCAACTGGGGGGATGTGGTCACCAAAACCCGATCATGATTAATTTGCTGGTCATTTGCAGTTATCGTCAGCCCACCATTTGGTTGGGGGGCGATGTGGCTAACCGGACAGTTGAGCTGAATCTCCCCGCCCGCTAGCCTTACAGCATCCGCCAACCCATCTATCATCGTTTGAAAACCCCCTTCAAAGTAACCCAGCCGGAAGGAGCGAGCTACTAGCCTAGCCCACATCCACGCCATATTGACCTCTTGGTAATAGGGACCAAACTTGTTAATTAAAATCGGTTGCCAAGTCGATTCGTACACCGCTTCGCCATACGCCTGTCGCATCCATTCAGCAGCAGTCGTTTGCTCTAACTTTTGCCAATTTTTGGTTAGATAGCGCAAATAAACGGTGACAAAACCGAAGCGAGCGTAACGCAAGATGTTGAACGAGGGAAATTTCAAAATGCGTAATGCCGAGTCAAAGGGGTAGATTTTGCCTTGGTAATAGGTGGAGGTGATGGGGCGAGGAAAAAAGAGCTTGTGGCGGATGCCGATCTCGTCCAGCAAAGCCAGCATGTCGCTGTCTGTCTCAAAAATATGGTGGTAAAAATGCTCTAAATGCCAATCCCACCCGGCATCCCGAAAGCCAGCCGCCAACCCGCCAGCGTAACTGTTGGCTTCGTAAATGGTGACCTCATGCCCTGCTTTAAGCAGATCGTAACCGGCAGACATGCCGGCAAGCCCCGCGCCCACAATCCCAATCTTCATGCTGTTACTTCTCCTTCTGCCATTTGGCGAGCCTGCCCAAAATCCCCCCAACTCATCCCTTCTCGCACCATGTAATATGCCCCCAGTAGCGTTACGGGCAACCACAAGGCGGCGTGCAACACCAACGTGTAGGCGGTGGCGATGGGGCTTGCCACGCCGTACAGTTTCAGCGTTTCGATGCCGGGTGTGTCGAAGGTGCCAACATAGCCGGGAGCGGATGGCAAGGTGGTAGCCAAGTTGACCACGCCATTCATCAACATCAGGGCAAAAAAGCTCACTTCAAACTCAAAGGCGTGCATCACAAACCAATATTTAACCGTTTCTAACAGCCAAATCAGGATGGAGGTGGCGAAGATCATCAGCACATTGCGGAAACTGCGGAGCGACTCTAGCCCGTCCAGAAAGCGTTTGGTGAAGTCGAGAAGGGGAACGCCGATTTTTGCCGGCAATATCGAGCTTGTTGCTTTTTCGACTAGGGTCATGGTTTGTGCCGGCAACGCTGCCATGCCAAAGAAAACGGCCAATGCCACAAAAAAAGCGATACTGGCAACCACCACCAATGATTGCACCTCGTTGCTAGGGATAGGGGCGACGGGCAGAGCTACAAAGACAAATACCAGCATCACCAAGCCATCAAAAACTCGTTCTACAATGACGGTGGCAAGGCTGGCGGAGATAGCTACCCCTTCGCGGCGACGCAACACATAGGAACGTAACAGTTCGCCGGCTCGAAAAGGGTAAACGTTGTTGCCCATGTAGCCGATCACCACCACGGGAAACAATCGCCTGACGGGGATATGTTTAAGCGGGCGGAGCATGTAATCCCACCGCCAAGTGCGTACCCACACCGCTACAAAGTAGGTGGCGACGCTAGGGATTAGCCACCAATAATTTGCCCCGCGCATATGCTCCCAAACTTCGTTGAGTTTAAGCCCGCGTAAAGCGAGGTACAAGAATATACCGCTAATGAGGATGCCTGCCGGCAATTGCCATCGTTTCATAAAAGGTTTAGGTGTGCAGGGAGCGTATGCAGGTAAAGAAATACCATTTGGGCGCCACTTGCCACTATTGTAATCTTACACGGGGAGGTTGCCTATGACGCAAATGAACTAACCAATTGTCAGATGAAGATGGATTGAGCCGGCGGCTTAACCAGAGCTCTTTTCGTCTGAAGGCAAATGATACGCCCACCCGCTCCCTTTGCACCCCTTGCATTTGTAAAAATAGTCGCCGTCGCGCCAAAAGTAAGCGCTCTTCCCCTGGCAAAAGGGGCAAGGCTGAGCCGGTTGCGCCACCAACAGCGTACCCATGCCCTGGCACACCTTACATTTGGCAAAATAATCTCCCTCCCGCCAAAAATCAACTGCTTCTCCCTGACAGAAGCCACATTTTTCAGGAGCGTAGTTAACGACTGGTTGGATATTCATCTCGCTTTCCGCTGGAATTGTATCGGATTTCCGATTACCGGCTAACAAAAAACAGGCAATTTCGGTAGCGTTGGCGCATTGAGCCGCCCTTGTTTATAATCTGCCTTATGCGGGGTGTAGCGCAGCTTGGTAGCGCGCTTCGTTCGGGTCGAAGAGGCCATCGGTTCAAATCCGGTCACCCCGATAGAAAGAGAAAGTCTAGTCCCAAAATGGCTGGGCTTTTTGGTAGTGGTTGAAAGGTAAGTGGTGAAAGATGATAATGCACCACATGATACAAGAAACCATTACGTATACTTGCCACTCATGTGGCAGCATTAACATCATCAAGAATGGTACAAATAAGTGCGGTGATCAGCAATATCATTGCAAAGATTGCCGAGCTTACCGTGTGCTCAAACCAACGGTTTATTCGCCTGCCCAACAAAAAGAGCAGATTGTGCAAGCTTATCAAGAACGGGTAAGCCTACGAGGTCTCCAGCGCATCTTCAGGGTCCATCGGCAGACGGTCTGGCGGTGGATTCTTGAACACATTTCTGGGCTGCCTGACTTGAAAAAAACCTTGCTGCCCGCTCGACCAGATGATGTCCTAGAACTGGATGAAGTCTGGTCTTTTGTCAGGCAACGCGCTGAGAAACGGTGGCTGTGGACAGCGATGTGTCGTCGTACCCGTCAGATTGTTGCGTTTGTCATCGGCGACCATTCTGAAGCAACTTGCACACGGCTGTGGCAGGCAATTCCTAAAGCATACCGTTGCTGCCAGAGTTACAGCGATTTCTGGAAAGCATACCAGGCAGTTTTTCCCGCTGAAACGCATGAGTCAGTTGGCAAGGAAAGCGGGCAAACAGCCCACATGGAGCGTTGGTACAACACTGGAATTGCCCCACTTTAATAGACACTGAGATAAGATACAGTGTCATCTAAGTGAGGTAATTATGGCAAAGCAATTTACACGAGAATTTAAGATAGAAGCCGTTAAGCTATCGTACCAAACTGACAAACCGATTAGCGCATTTATCAAGGATCTGGGCATTAGTCGGAGCAGTTTGAATCGTTGGCGGAAGGAGTTTGGTCAAGACCCTGACCAAGCCTTCCCTGGCAAAGGCAAACAAAAAGAGCGTGATGCAGAGGTGACCCGTTTGAAGCGTGAGTTACGTGAATCACAGCTCGAAAACGAAATCCTAAAAAAAGCCGTGGCCATCTTCACGCGTCCAAAGCGATGAAATTTCAATTCATTGACGCACACCGAACGGATTATCCTGTGGCACTCATGTGCCGTGTGCTTGCTGTTTCACGCAGTGGTTATTATGCTTGGTGTAAACGCCCCCCAAGCAAGCGGAAGGTGGCTGACGATAAGTTGTTGGTTGCGCTCCAAGAGGCATATCAAGAGAGCAAAGGTCGTTATGGTGCGCCCCGTATCTACAAAAAGCTATTGGGTCTCAAATGGCGTTGCAGTCGTAAGCGTGTGGCTCGTCTGATGCGCGAGAATAATCTTGTTGGCAAGCGACCAAAACGGCGTAAAGTAACGACAAAACAGGACCCCAGCAAGCAACCAGCCCCCAATCGGTTGCAACAGAACTTTACAGCTCAAAGACCGAATGAAGTCTGGTGCGCGGATATTACGCACGTGCCAACAAACGATGGATCACTCTATCTTGCTGTCATCATCGATTTGTTCTCGCGGTTGGTTGTTGGCTGGTCAATCCGTCAAGATATGTCTCGTCATCTTGTCATTGATGCACTTGTAATGGCGACAGGCCGTCGTAGCCCATCTGCGGAATTGATACACCATTCAGACCGAGGTAGCCAGTACACAAGTGATGATTTTCAACAGGCGTTAACGGTATCAAAAATTCGACCGAGTATGAGTGGGGTTGGCAACTGCTACGATAATGCACCAGCTGAGAGTTGGTTTGCAACGTTAAAAGTTGAATGTGCCGATAAAGTATTTGAGAGTCATGCTGTGGCGAGAACAACCCTGTTCGAGTACATCGAAATATTTTACAATAGGCAACGGTTGCACTCACAATTAGGCTATCTCAGCCCGGTTGAGTATGAAAAGCAATATCAGGAAATGAACAGTGTGTCACAATCATGTGTCCACTAATTCGGGGCAATTCCACACCTTGCGACAACGACTGAGCCGGTACACGAGAAAGACGCTCTCGTTTTCCAAGAAGGATGCGAATCACAGTTTAGTCACCCGTTGGTTCATCACGGAGCACAATTTGCAGATGTTAATGTCACCACTTACTTACTGACCACTACCGAATTTTTGCTTAATCACAGAAATGAGTGAGCGGGGGTGATTCTGGGTGGCGGGCTACGGGAACTTGACCACATTTATGCAGCCCAATTTGAGAGTTTCAATCGCGGGGGCGATTCTTGGGGGTGAGCTACGGCGCATGGGTGCGAATACCGGTTTTGATTTTGGTGTTTCAATCGCGGGGGCGATTCTTGGGGGTGGGCTACATGTTTGCATGCTGATTTTGCTGCTGTAAAATAATTGTTTCAATCGCGGGGGCGATTCTTGGGGGTGGGCTACGACGACTTCTGGATTATATTGATAAGGAATTTGATGGTTTCAATCGCGGGGGCGATTCTTGGGGGTGGGCTACGAGAGTAAGTGTACAATTCATACTCAAGGAATTTGAGTTTCAATCGCGGGGGCGATTCTTGGGGGTGGGCTACGCTGCATTTTTTGGCACATATGATACTGAATATAGTTTCAATCGCGGGGGCGATTCTTGGGGGTGGGCTACAGAGTTGGATGAGCTTGGCAAAAAGCTGGCTGATTGTTTCAATCGCGGGGGCGATTCTTGGGGGTGGGCTACTGTCCATTCGCTTACCCGTATCTGGCAATTGGTGTGTTTCAATCGCGGGGGCGATTCTTGGGGGTGGGCTACTAGCAAAAATCGGCGGTTCATTCTCTGCTGTCTCGTTTCAATCGCGGGGGCGATTCTTGGGGGTGGGCTACCTTGAAATTCGAGCCGTTCCTACATCAGGCGATCAAGTTTCAATCGCGGGGGCGATTCTTGGGGGTGGGCTACCGCGTGCTCTGTCGCTTCTCGCACCGCATAGGCTGTTTCAATCGCGGGGGCGATTCTTGGGGGTGGGCTACATTGCTACCGTAAGCAAAGGAGATTAAAATGAAGTTTCAATCGCGGGGGCGATTCTTGGGGGTGGGCTACTATGCGTGTACTAATGTCTTTGTGCGCAATGTGTTGTTTCAATCGCGGGGGCGATTCTTGGGGGTGGGCTACCAAATACCTGATTACCGTAAACTCCCTTAAACTCGTTTCAATCGCGGGGGCGATTCTTGGGGGTGGGCTACACTGATTTTGACTCGTGCGGGTAGGCAGATATATGTTTCAATCGCGGGGGCGATTCTTGGGGGTGGGCTACAGTAGCATCATACAATGTAGAGTCCAGGAACTCGGTTTCAATCGCGGGGGCGATTCTTGGGGGTGGGCTACCTTCATCCGCTTCCCCTTCTTCTTCGATAATATCCAAGTTTCAATCGCGGGGGCGATTCTTGGGGGTGGGCTACTCGAAGTGTTCCATCAAGCCACGCTCATAAGCCACGTTTCAATCGCGGGGGCGATTCTTGGGGGTGGGCTACTCATTCACCGTCAACGCCGACGGGGTAGTGATGTGGTTTCAATCGCGGGGGCGATTCTTGGGGGTGGGCTACAATACGTCGATGTGTGCAGGTGACGATGGTGTGATGTTTCAATCGCGGGGGCGATTCTTGGGGGTGGGCTACGAAACGTTCATCATGTAATGCACCTTATCGCGCATTGTTTCAATCGCGGGGGCGATTCTTGGGGGTGGGCTACGATGGGCAGGGTGTTTATCGACCCATCGGTAGTAGTTTCAATCGCGGGGGCGATTCTTGGGGGTGGGCTACATGGCTATGGGCGATGTTGAGACAGCAGAGGATGGTTTCAATCGCGGGGGCGATTCTTGGGGGTGAGCTACAGCATGTAGAGCCAGATGTATTGCGATTTAGCAAGGTTTCAATCGCGGGGGCGATTCTTGGGGGTGAGCTACTGTAGACCGCCGAGCCGCCAAAAATGTCAGGCGCAGTTTCAATCGCGGGGGCGATTCTTGGGGGTGAGCTACCCGCCTCACTGGTCGCCTCACTGCCCGCCCCGCTGTTTCAATCGCGGGGGCGATTCTTGGGGGTGAGCTACGGCGCTAATATTTTTCATGCCACAATCGGCACAGTTTCAATCGCGGGGGCGATTCTTGGGGGTGAGCTACGCCAACTCTGGCGGCGCAATATCCACGCCCAAAACAGTTTCAATCGCGGGGGCGATTCTTGGGGGTGAGCTACTCCCGCATCGCTGGCGGGACCATATATCCCTCGCCAGGTTTCAATCGCGGGGGCGATTCTTGGGGGTGAGCTACCCAATTTGGCGGTGGTAATTTTTTGGATTGGACAGTTTCAATCGCGGGGGCGATTCTTGGGGGTGAGCTACGTCACGAAAAGGGTTTTTTTATGGCGAAAATAAAGTTTCAATCGCGGGGGCGATTCTTGGGGGTGAGCTACATCCAACCAGTGCACCAAATTGGCGGGGTCGCTCCGTTTCAATCGCGGGGGCGATTCTTGGGGGTGAGCTACAAATCTAGCTGATAATGCTCGCTGGATGGACTATAGTTTCAATCGCGGGGGCGATTCTTGGGGGTGAGCTACCGAGCGTCCGTTTTGCGCCCGAATCTGCAGCCCGGTTTCAATCGCGGGGGCGATTCTTGGGGGTGAGCTACGCCGTCGGCGTGTACACGCCTTGAATTTCAGTTGCAGTTTCAATCGCGGGGGCGATTCTTGGGGGTGAGCTACCCGGCATTCTCATGGTGTAAGAATGCCGGCACTGAGTTTCAATCGCGGGGGCGATTCTTGGGGGTGAGCTACTCTTGACAATTTGCTTCTTTAGGTGCGCTGCCCTGTTTCAATCGCGGGGGCGATTCTTGGGGGTGAGCTACTGCAGTTGCCGTTTTCGCCGCGGCGACAGTTGATGAGTTTCAATCGCGGGGGCGATTCTTGGGGGTGAGCTACGAAATATTGGAAGCGCTGGCGGGTTTTGGCGGCGCGTTTCAATCGCGGGGGCGATTCTTGGGGGTGAGCTACTGTGTGCCAAGGCGGTCTCGGTGAAGATGGCGTTGTTTCAATCGCGGGGGCGATTCTTGGGGGTGAGCTACGGCGAGAACTGGGTATGGCTATCTAGAGCAGTTGGGTTTCAATCGCGGGGGCGATTCTTGGGGGTGAGCTACTACGCTGTACGACACCACTCCTGAAGAATTTAATGTTTCAATCGCGGGGGCGATTCTTGGGGGTGAGCTACTCACCGCCGCCAACTCGGTTGGAATTCGATCCCAAGTTTCAATCGCGGGGGCGATTCTTGGGGGTGAGCTACTTAAAATTTTTGGCTTATTGTCGTTGGGTTCAATGTTTCAATCGCGGGGGCGATTCTTGGGGGTGAGCTACCAATTCGCCATTTGGTCGCCGCGATTGTAAACGTGCAGTTTCAATCGCGGGGGCGATTCTTGGGGGTGAGCTACTGGTGTCATTCCGGTTGCCGTCACTACCAGCAGGAAGTTTCAATCGCGGGGGCGATTCTTGGGGGTGAGCTACGGAAATTCAAATAATAATTGAAGCCAATTTCCTTGTTTCAATCGCGGGGGCGATTCTTGGGGGTGAGCTACTGCCCAAATTCATTGTGCAGCCGACGAGCCATATTGGTTTCAATCGCGGGGGCGATTCTTGGGGGTGAGCTACATAATGTCGATGTGGGCGGATTCTGGGCGGATTATGTTTCAATCGCGGGGGCGATTCTTGGGGGTGAGCTACTTCAAACGCATCAAAAGCCGCCGACAATTTGTTATGTGTTTCAATCGCGGGGGCGATTCTTGGGGGTGAGCTACTTTAGATGAATTACCGCCCAATGCCGGCAATCACAAGTTTCAATCGCGGGGGCGATTCTTGGGGGTGAGCTACTCGGAGTAGCACTCACCAACCCACCACTATCATAAGTTTCAATCGCGGGGGCGATTCTTGGGGGTGAGCTACCCCGCCCCTTTTTTCTTCTTTTCCTGCGCGGATTATTGTTTCAATCGCGGGGGCGATTCTTGGGGGTGAGCTACCAATGTTGGCGTGGATTCCGTTGCATAACTCGAATGTTTCAATCGCGGGGGCGATTCTTGGGGGTGAGCTACTTCACCACGACGATATTATCCGCCATCCATCCCAAGTTTCAATCGCGGGGGCGATTCTTGGGGGTGAGCTACGTAATGCCGGCATCGATTAATGGAACATCAAGCTTGTTTCAATCGCGGGGGCGATTCTTGGGGGTGAGCTACTCCGTGCGCCGAGTGGCGTTGTATGTGTCCTCGTAAGTTTCAATCGCGGGGGCGATTCTTGGGGGTGAGCTACGATGAGTTGCCGGATGACGTCGTAAAAATTTGGCGGTTTCAATCGCGGGGGCGATTCTTGGGGGTGAGCTACACGAGGAAAAGCAGTAGTGACTACTCTCCCCGTTTTGTTTCAATCGCGGGGGCGATTCTTGGGGGTGAGCTACTCTAGCGAAATTCGCATTGTCCTACCCACGCAGGCAGGTTTCAATCGCGGGGGCGATTCTTGGGGGTGAGCTACTCTAAATGCCGCGCCGTCGATCCCCGTCAGTATCCCCGTTTCAATCGCGGGGGCGATTCTTGGGGGTGAGCTACTACCGAGAATGATTTTTTCTATCAAATGAAAAATGTTTCAATCGCGGGGGCGATTCTTGGGGGTGAGCTACCCCAGTGGGGCAAAGGAGAAAATAATGAGCTTAATAGTTTCAATCGCGGGGGCGATTCTTGGGGGTGAGCTACGTTAATTGATGTAGTGATGTTAATGATGCTACTGTAGTTTCAATCGCGGGGGCGATTCTTGGGGGTGAGCTACGGTTGCGTGCGGGGCGGGGCTGGTTACTGGAATCATGTTTCAATCGCGGGGGCGATTCTTGGGGGTGAGCTACTTGCGCCGCCAGAGGAATTAATCGAGAAATATCCAGTTTCAATCGCGGGGGCGATTCTTGGGGGTGAGCTACGGATCAATCTCTCTTTTCTCTCGTGGTTACTATTTTGTGTTTCAATCGCGGGGGCGATTCTTGGGGGTGAGCTACTCCGATCTGCGCGGCGCGTAATAGCCACGCGGATTGTTTCAATCGCGGGGGCGATTCTTGGGGGTGAGCTACGGTCGGCAGAGCAGCGGGAAACAAATTAGGAGACATGTTTCAATCGCGGGGGCGATTCTTGGGGGTGAGCTACGCAGTTGCCGTTTTCGCCGCGACGACAACTGATGAGTTTCAATCGCGGGGGCGATTCTTGGGGGTGAGCTACCGTGCAGGCGGGCATGCTGAATACCGGTTTGGCGCGTTTCAATCGCGGGGGCGATTCTTGGGGGTGAGCTACTAATTGAGGATTTAATGAAATTGCCGTGGGCGATGTTTCAATCGCGGGGGCGATTCTTGGGGGTGAGCTACCTTGTCGCCGCCACCGCCGTTCCTGCCGTCGTTTCTTGTTTCAATCGCGGGGGCGATTCTTGGGGGTGAGCTACAGCGCAACTGATGATTGAGTCTGGCTGGGATATTATGTTTCAATCGCGGGGGCGATTCTTGGGGGTGAGCTACACTATCCGCCTCGCTATCAGCGCCGACAATGGGAGTTTCAATCGCGGGGGCGATTCTTGGGGGTGAGCTACCGCCTCAATTTGCGCGGCGGTGATCGAAATATTGAGTTTCAATCGCGGGGGCGATTCTTGGGGGTGAGCTACCGCACGAGTTGCCGTCGGTGTCTATTTCGTTTGCTGTTTCAATCGCGGGGGCGATTCTTGGGGGTGAGCTACCAAACGCATCAAAAGCCGCCGCCAATTTTTTATGTGTTTCAATCGCGGGGGCGATTCTTGGGGGTGAGCTACCGCCGTTGTTCCCCCGCTCGACGCACCACACCAAGTTTCAATCGCGGGGGCGATTCTTGGGGGTGAGCTACCGTCACATTTTTCTTTTTGGTATCGTGCCATCCCAAGTTTCAATCGCGGGGGCGATTCTTGGGGGTGAGCTACACTGTCTCCAATCTCCATAGCTGGCAGCTGACCAAGTTTCAATCGCGGGGGCGATTCTTGGGGGTGAGCTACTCAAGGGGGATTAGGGGATGACGGCGTTAATGAGAGTTTCAATCGCGGGGGCGATTCTTGGGGGTGAGCTACTTTACGAATTGCCGGTGACTCCACTTCCGGCAACCGAGTTTCAATCGCGGGGGCGATTCTTGGGGGTGAGCTACGGTAGAAAGTGAAAAGTGATATGGAGTTGATGGCGAGTTTCAATCGCGGGGGCGATTCTTGGGGGTGAGCTACAATGTCAGCAGTGAGACACCGGCGGCGAAAAAGCCAGTTTCAATCGCGGGGGCGATTCTTGGGGGTGAGCTACTCCAACATGGCGGCTGCCAATTTAACAATTTCTAAAGTTTCAATCGCGGGGGCGATTCTTGGGGGTGAGCTACTCAGTTTATTGCCAAAATATCTAAATTTCATGGCTAGTTTCAATCGCGGGGGCGATTCTTGGGGGTGAGCTACTTTATTGCCGCCTCAGCCTGTTCTTCAGTGTACAGTTTCAATCGCGGGGGCGATTCTTGGGGGTGAGCTACTTTAAGGAGAAATAATCATGAAAGTAATAATTTATGTTTCAATCGCGGGGGCGATTCTTGGGGGTGAGCTACAATGATGGGTTGGAGCTAATGCGGGTAAAGATACTCGTTTCAATCGCGGGGGCGATTCTTGGGGGTGAGCTACATGCTTTGGCGCTGTCTCGGTCAAATAAGCGTCGCAGTTTCAATCGCGGGGGCGATTCTTGGGGGTGAGCTACGGTGTAAGAATGCCGGCATCACTTAATAATCTACAGTTTCAATCGCGGGGGCGATTCTTGGGGGTGAGCTACCGCCTTCGGTTGGGTCTAGTTGAATGGCGGTATTTGTTTCAATCGCGGGGGCGATTCTTGGGGGTGAGCTACGGAGACAGTACCACCGGCTCTGTGTTTACCCCATCAGTTTCAATCGCGGGGGCGATTCTTGGGGGTGAGCTACGCTCATGTTCTATTTGTGCAGAATTTAATTAGCAGCGTTTCAATCGCGGGGGCGATTCTTGGGGGTGAGCTACGCTACTAATGGAACTGCTATCAGACCTTGTTGGAGAGTTTCAATCGCGGGGGCGATTCTTGGGGGTGAGCTACATCGCTTGTCGCGCTTTTATTTTCGCCATATAAAAAGTTTCAATCGCGGGGGCGATTCTTGGGGGTGAGCTACGCGCCTTGTGTGGCGGGCAAGCCCATTTTGGGCACTGTTTCAATCGCGGGGGCGATTCTTGGGGGTGAGCTACGAGATGATAAAACAAAAGGAGAAAAATGAATCAATTGTTTCAATCGCGGGGGCGATTCTTGGGGGTGAGCTACTTGGCGCGTACACGCAAGCCAACGCGCTGCACAAGTTTCAATCGCGGGGGCGATTCTTGGGGGTGAGCTACCGATAACTGCTGCCGGAATATCATACTAGTAGCGTGTTTCAATCGCGGGGGCGATTCTTGGGGGTGAGCTACATGAAGTTGTTTCAGATTGCACACATGTATAGTCGTTTCAATCGCGGGGGCGATTCTTGGGGGTGAGCTACGCACGGGCAATTCCGATAACGCGATGCGCCATCCAGTTTCAATCGCGGGGGCGATTCTTGGGGGTGAGCTACGTATAAGTGGGAGCTAGGGGAAGAAGAGATAGAAAGTTTCAATCGCGGGGGCGATTCTTGGGGGTGAGCTACTAGATAGGGCTGATAACTCTACCCGTGCCGGCATTGTTTCAATCGCGGGGGCGATTCTTGGGGGTGAGCTACCGCTCAAAATCGTTGGTTGCTTTTGTTCCATTTTAGCATCGTTTTTGTTTCTTATTTCACAATTTTGTGCCATTTTGATGTTTGTAATAACCAATATTTGTCATTTTTAATCCACTTTTATAAATTGAGCGAGTGGGTGGGTTAAATTTGTTGATTGTTTCTTAAAAGCCCATATTTGGTTGTTAAGGTTGGGTTATTTTGTGATTGATCGGCATATATGGGCGAGTAGGCATGGGAGATTGGGGGGGAGCTGGGGCACTCGCTAATATATTTGTGCCTCTTGAAGAGATTTATAGTAAGTATATCGTATCTTCGGTCGGAGGGGAACTGCCTATTGTTTCAATTTTGTTTTGGCAGGCTTGACAAGCATGATAGATACGTAGGTTGTCTTTTTGTTGGTCTAATATGTTTTCTAATTTGGCTTGTAGAAGGATGAGTTCTTTTTCGTTTAGATAGCATTCAAATACGCTGTATTGGGTCCATTTGCCGAATCCACAAAGTATTTTATGGGTTTTGGTACGGCGACGATCATTGGCTATGTCGTAGGTAATGAGGTAGAGTGGTTTCGTGGCGGAGGTCATTATCTAACGATGATAGGGGGATAGGTGGAAATTTCGCCGGTGAGGGTTTTGGCAAGGAGGCGGGTTTGAAGTTCGAGACAGCGACGATAGGTGACTTTGTAGCCGAAGGTGGGATGGGTGATGGTTTGATCGAATCGGTCTTCGAGCCGGGTTAGGAAGGTTTTTCGTCCGTGGGTGGTGAGGCGATAGGAACCGAATTCTGAATGGAAATCTTTTTTTGTTAGGGCACGTGTGTTGAAAAGGGTTATTACTGTGGAGTCTGTGATTAGCGGACGAAATTCTTCTATTAGATCGAGGGCTAGGGCGGGTTTGCCGTATTTGGCGTTGTGTAGGTACCCGATGTAGGGGTCTAGCCCAACGGAGCAGATTGTGGAAATAATTTGGTTTAGGAGGATGGTGTATCCGTAGCTGAGGAGGGCGTTGGCGGGGTCGCGGGGGGGACGGCGGGTACGACCATTGAATAATGTGGGGTCGTTGAGAAGGTGGGGGAAATTTTTGAAGTATTGGGCGGTGGCAGCGCCTTCTAAGCCTTGTAATCGTCCGAAAGCGGTATTGGTCTGAGGGTGACTGGGATCGGGTGGGGCAGGGTCTGGTGGGGTGGTTTGTACCTGAGTGATGGTTTGTTGGATAGTGTTGATGGCGTTGGTAATGTCGGCGTTTTTTCGTTTTCTGTTGGCACGCATGAGCATGGTCCGCATATTGCTAAGTTTGCCGATGATGAAGGCTTGAATAAGGGCATGGCGGTGGGTTGGATTGTGGTAAGCGGCGGTTTGGGCAAGGCGGAGTTGTCCGTTTTTAGTAAATGCGGGAGCGAGATGCCCCTGAAATTTGCCGTAGCGGTTGAGGAAGGAGACTTCGGCACCTTGTGACATTAGGGCGGAGATAGCGGGGGTGGTGAGGGTGGAGTCGCCTTGCACGACGACGCGGTCTATTTTGATGAGGGGGACGCGGACTTTGCGTTTGGGGATATTTTTTTCGTCGTTGGCGGGGATGTGGACAGTTAGGGTGTCACCATCTTTTTTGACGAGGGTGTGGGGTTCGGTTAGGTAGAGGGTTGCCATTTGAAGTTCCATGTTGCGGTTTTGGATTTTGGATTTGTGTTTTAGGGTGGCGTGGAGGTTTTGGGGGGTGGTGGCTGGGTGTAGATGCCGGCAAAGTTAAAGGTGAGTTGTCCTTGTAGTTCCCAGCCATCGTTTTGGAGTTGGGTGAGCATGATAGGGAGGGTGTCTTGGGTTGTGATGGGCTGGAAAGTGGTTGTCACAGGTTGTCTGGGGTCTGGGACTTGGGTGGTTGTGTGGGAAGTGATCGGTAGCAGGCAGATGTCTCCTTCGCGGTGAAACAGGAGGGTTTGTAGGGTGCCTTTTTGGTCTTGAGTGAGTTCGAGTAGGTGTGGTCGGGCACCCTGCCAATGGTAGATGGGAGTGAGGGATAAGGGTTGGTAGTTTAATGGAGGTGTCATGTTAGCTGGATCACTTCTTTGGGTAAGCAAATGGGTTGAATGGAACAGTGCTTACATTTTTGATGTTCTGTGATGGGGGCTGGAATGGTGTTGGAGGCGATAAGTGTTTGGGCATGGTGGATGGTCTTTTTGGTGAGTTGACGCAGGGGTGGGTCGATGGGAATAGTGATGCGGCGGCGGGAGCGCCAGTAGAAGATTTCGCCTGATGTAATGGGTTGTCCGGTCATTTCTTCGAGGCAGAGGGCTTGGGCACAGAGTTGGATTTGGTCGTTGTCCCATTTGCCTTTTTTGCCGCGTTTGTATTCGACAGGGGTGAGGGGTTTAGGGTTTGTGGATTTGGAATTTGGATTCTCGGATTCGATGAAGTCGGCAATGCCGGCAATGTTGAGGGTTTCTGACCAGACCCAAATGTGCCGGCGGATGGTGCGTCCTTTGTCGTCGGTTTCAGTGCCGGGGGTGTCGGCTCGTTGATGTTGGAGTGTGCCTTCGAGCATGGGGGCGTTGATAGCTATTTCGCCGTGAATGTACATGTACCAGAAGCGGCGGGGGCAGTAGGTGAGTTGGTTGAGGTAGCTGAGGGGCAGGTATTCCATGAGGGAGTGGTCGCTTTGCTTAACGGGTAAAGGGGTGATTTGGTGAATGTCTTTCGCATTCTCTCCTTATCAGTCTTTCATTCTGTTCACTTGCCCCATGCCTTGGGCGGTTTTGGAACCGAGTCCGGTGTATAAGGCGAGATCGGCAAGGCGGTGAAGATGCCGGCATAAATCCCCCCACTCTCTATCCAAAATCTTAAAATGGACTTCGCCCGTAAACCCAACCTGCTTGCTTTTTTTGTATTGGAACATGTGCGTTTGAATATTGTGACGTGCCACCACAACATGCTCGCTGGCATATTCACGAATAGCATCAGCCGTTTCATTGCCTGTAAAGGAGTCCCAGTAGGTTGCCAGTTGTCCGAAAACGAGGGCGGGGTCGGGCAAAACATGGAAGAGGCGGTGGGGGGAGTTGTGGAGACGGAAGGCGGTGGGGGTTTGGAATTGTAGTTGGATGGTTTGCCGGTTATTGTTTGCTGGTGTGTTTTGCCAATGGTCGTAGAGGTGCTGGAAGGTGGTGTAGCCGGCAAGGGGGTGGCTGTGGGAGGTGGTGAGGATTTCGGTGATTTGGAACTGGTTTGTACCAAGACGAATGGTGGGATGGGGGTGGGTGTTGTGGAGGAAGTATTGGATGAAGGTTTGGAAGAGGGTGGGGTCGAGGAGGGTGACGCGGAGCCACCCTTCTTGTCCGGCGCGGATTTTGGTGGCGCCCTTTTGACCTTTGCCAAAGCCATGTAGGGGGGAAATGGTGAAGGGTTTGCGTCCTTTGATGTCGTGAAGGGCTTGGGAGAGGGCGGGGTCGACGTGGCGGAGGATGTGGAAGAGGGCGGCGTGGGCGTGGTGGGCGTGGGTGGTGGGGAGGATGGACACTTTGTTTAACGCATTTTTGGCGGTGAGTTTGATGATGAGGGCGTAGAGGTCGGGGGATTGGTTGGTCATAGAATTCCTTTGGGAAAGGTGTAAGTCATATTGGCAGGGAGGTAGAGTTTGCCGGCATTCTCCAATGCTCCCACCCACCATTCTGCTTCCATTGTAACATTATCAACCAAACTGCTAGGTGGCATGGAAATCAAATCAAATGTAGATAAGTTGCCTTGTATATCCAAAGGGTTTAGCGGAAAACTGGCTTCCAACAATTGTTTAGATTGTCGCTTGGCTTCTACCACTTTACTATCCACCTTGATTTTGCTACGCCATAAGCCCATGCGAATCCATGCCGGCAACGCTAAAGGGCGATGAGTGGATAGCACAGCAAATTGAAATTGACTGCCCACCGCAATCTCTTTAGCTCGCCCAAAAGAAGGGGTGTTTCGTTGCCCCGGTTGCATTTTTACATGGTAATGGTTATCGGCATATTTGAAGGTGTGCAGATCATAGGTGACATGAATGCCCTGCGCTGGCGTGACATAAATACCCCGCTCATTCAAGGGTTGCAGTTGAGTGGCGTATTGAGGTTGTTGCTTGGCGTGAAAATAGGGGGCGGTTGCCAATCCCAAAGCATAAGTGAGGGCGTAATTGTGCAAATAACGCCCTGTTTCATACAACCGCCCTATTTCACGGGTGGCATAAAAGAGATTTTCATGCAGGGTGAGGGTACACCAGTGAATGTACATGGTGCGCTCCTTTACTTTTTCTTGGGTGGTGAAATATAAGTTTGGTGATAACGGCGACTGTCGGTGAAAGCAGATTCAAGTAAGTCCTTCACAGCCTCAGCTTGGCTAAATTGTGAGGCAATGGTTTGGAGGTAGGTTGCTAGTTCGTCGCCTTGTAAATGCTGGTCAATGGTGACGTTATCTTGTCGTAAAAGTGCCGGCACAATCTCTGCCCCTTTCTCCAACACCATATCTTTTGCCAATGGATTTGGGGGATTCAAGTTTGCTTCCAACTCCCCAAACAATTTTTGGCAAAATTGCAAATTAGAAAAATCTCCCCATCTGTCAAGACAATGCCCAAAATGTGGTTACTCACTGAGCCAGTACGGGTGGTTTGCGCCCCATAATGTTTGGTACGTAGCACATTGTTCAACACATAGACAAATAGGGGGGCGGTGACATCCCGAATGGTTAATACTGTGGGGAAAAAGACTTGGGGTTTCACATGGTCAGCTTCGTTGATACGACTGGTAGTATCCCCTTCACGGCTCATCGTGCCACTTTCGTAAGGGGCGTTGAGGGTAAAAGTTTCGTGGGAGGAGGCATAATTTGTTAGGCTGTAAGCGGTGTCGGTGATAACTTTCGACTTTTCCGAACCAGAATCACCAATAGCAAAGCCGTAGGTGATGCAATCGGGACATTGTTTGCAGAAAAATTCGTTGTAGTCACAAATCAGCACTCCATTATCATCTGTATCACCAGTTTTTGCTTTTTTCGCTGAAGGTGCATCACTCAAAAAATCATAACGACGTAACAATTCACGCCCTTTCAATCGTTCAGGGGTAGTTTGTTTACGCTTAAAAATGGTGAGGCGGGTCATGGGGTCATGGTTGGCGGTGCTTGTGCCAACCCGTGCTGTATTCAATTCGCCATCTGTTTGGAAAACAGCATAAGAATTTGTTTCGCGCACCATAATAATGTGGGCATAGTAGCCACTTGGTTTGCTGGGAACATTTTTGGGGAACCAATTGGTATTTAAAGTCATAAGATTTTCTCCAGTTTAGACTATTTATTTTCTGATTGTGCTTTCTTTTCGCGCCAATATTTGGCATCTTCATCGCGGTAAATCACTTCGCAAGCACTTTTAAGTAAATTCAACTGTTTGCCTCGCAAGGCAGATGTATCTGCGCCTAAGGCTTTATAGTAAATTTCCTCGACAAAATAAGCGGAAAAGTCATGAATAGCTTGATCACGGCTATCAAAGTCACTACCGGGAGCCAATCTACCGTCAGCACTGCCACTAGCAACCCGATTCATAAAACTATAAAGTTCGCCGTGTACAGCTTCCCGCAAACTTTTCTTATCATCAAATAAGCGCGGATCTGCATTTAAAATGGCTTTAGACGCGACGGTAATGGGGCGCAGAATACTGTTTGCATTTAGACGCTTATGTCTGTAGAACTGACGGTAAAGTGAGGTGAGTTTTTCAGCATGACTCATATTGAGTTCTCCTTTAGGTGAATCAAATTGTTGGATAAATTGACGATATAAATGGGCACGGTTGTTGGGAATAGTGTCTAATCCCTGACTGCGTTGCCATTTTTTGAGGTAATGTCCTGCCCACAAACCGTTAGAAGCCAGCCGTTTTGCTAGCAGGGGGATGACGTGCCAGCGATAATCCCCTTTGCTAAAGTTGGCGTTGCCGTCCATGTGTACCATGTAGGCGGTGGTGAGTTTTTGTAAACGAAGCAGTTGTTGATCTATATTGATGCGTTCTCGCCCCACGAGGGCAGAAACAAAATCGTGGGGTGCATCAAGATAGATGACTTCGTCAATGTCGTCGGCTTCGTGCAAAATGGGTAACGGGGATTCGGTGGCAACGACTTTGACATCTATGAGTAGGGGGAGAATAAGGGCTAACCAGGCAGGGTTGACCCAGGCTGCGGCATCTTTGGCATCGCGTCCAGGTGGGGGAACGCCAATGAAGAAGCTGGTGGGTGGGTCGCTTTCGGGGAAGCGAAGGCGGAAGAGGGTGTCGTCTTCGGGTGGGTCGGGGGTGATGAGGAACTCTTGGAGATGTTGGAAGGTGCCGGCATCCAACTGCAACATTACCCCATCTTCCCCCTCTGCCAACAACCCCTTTCGCAAGGCTGTAAAACTGACTCGCTTAAGCCGATCATAGAGAAAATGGAGTTGAGATAAGGTTTCGGGTGTAAAGAAATAAGTGGGATAGAGATAGAGATAGCGAAAGCGTCGTTTCTCGAAATTTTTGCCCACAGAGCCACCCCGGTTCATCAAAATTTGGCGGAGCATCATTTCTGTCTTACAAATTTGGCAGATGTGGCGAATGGCTTTCGAGCCATGCAAGGCTTGTTTGTTAGTATAAACTTGAGGTTGAAATAGTAATCCTGTTGCGTCTTGTTCTGTTATAGTGAATTTTGAAGTGCAGAGGGAGCAGACCTTGCTGGCTTTGCGTCCGCTTAGTTTTGCACTTTGATAGCGAGTGAGTTCGGCTGTTACAATATCTTGAATCGTTTTGGTTTGGGGTTGGTGACCAAAGGTTAGGGTTTGGCTGATGTATTGGTGGATTTCTTGCCAAGGAGAGGGAATAGCTCTTTCATTTTGGGGATTCTCGCCCAATGCTTCTATCACTATTTCTCCTAAAAAATGTCCGATCTCTTCTATTTTTTCCCGCCACTGTCCATCATCTAATCCAACGCCCACATGCTTAAGGTAATAGCCTGCGGCATAATACCAATGGTAGGGTGCACCACCTCGTGCTTTGGACATGGCGATAAAATCATCTTTTATTTCGGGAATACCTAGATGCTCAAGCAATCTTTCATTGACATTCTCTATTATTTGTTTGGTAATCTTGCTACAGAAAGCACAAAACTCTGCCAATTGATCTGAACGCAAATCATCAGGTAAATTTAAATTAACCTCTTTTGAAACCAGTGATTTCTCCTTGATTTTGTCAAGGCGTTCCTTTGTTGCCCGTTTTGTTTTAGGGTGAACTACGGCAAATACAGCTTGGGTGGTAAGTTGTATCTGTTGAGGCAAAGTCAACAGCATGTCGAAATAATCGGCAGTCTTCAATCCCTTGCCAGCTCGTGAAAACCCCTTTTTCGATGTGAGTAACCGATTGCCACACAATTGACGAATACGGTGAATGGTGGCGGTTGCCATCGCTTCGGGTTGGGGAAAAGTTATCTCTCTTTGCCGCGTCAAATAAACCACCCCACTTGGCGCATATAGCAACGGGACACAACCATCCGCCCGCATAGCATCCAACGCCGCATTATGCACAAAGTTGGTGAGGACCCCCCGATTTTCCGGCACATGATGGTAAACTAACTGCACCATATTGTCCGAAATTTTCCCAAGCTGGGTGCTGACTGGTGATGTCGGAGAGGCAATTTTGACGGGGGTGCGTGCCTCTGTGTAGGCGATCAAGTCTGCTAGGGTAGATAGGTCAGTGGCTAAAGCACGCTCTCTCCCCTTCAGGGGCAGATGGGGCAAAGCGGCTAAGTTGAGCATTGTTCCCCATTTGCGTTGGGTATTTGCCACAATGTAGATAATTTCATACAGCCATTGCTCTAAGCCCCCGATGGGTGCTAAGAAGGTTGTCAATCCCAATTTTTCACACCATTGTGGAAATATTTCCTCAAATAAGGAAAGATGAGTAGCCGGATTGACACTATCATGCGTCACGCCCCGTTCTTCGAGCCATGCCTCAATGTCGGGCAGTTTCACCCAATCATGCAAAATAAACCCAGCACACAACAAGCGGTAGACACGCTCGTTCCAACGGCGAAAGCGGGGGGCTTGCCATTGGTGTAATGTTTTGCTGATATGGATGGTTGGCAATAACCCATTGACCAAATGAGCGCGTAGACTTTGATCCACCCGAAAGCGGGCGAGTTTTTCCTCGCTCATGCCTTCTGCGCGGCGTTTTTGCACAAAGTCGCCCCCTTTGGCACTTTTGTTTGCCAAATAGATGGATAGCGGGGGAATGACATGGGTCATCAAATCGTTTAGCACCACATCATCAGGGTGCTGTTTGGCGACGGTTTGGCGTAAGAGCCAAGCAAACATTGGTTCATCTGGCAAACTGGGTTCGTCTTTGGTTGGTTGCTCCTCCAATTCATTGATAGCATCCAGTGAATCAAGAAAATCATCATCAGGAGGTATTTTGTTGTCTTGCATAGGTTTTCTCCTAAAAAATCATGGCACCACCCCCACAATTGAGTGGGTGATTGTGTAAAGCTGTGCTGAGAAGTAGGGCATCGCGGGCAAAGGCAATGCTTTTGGGTGTGTCATCGTATAAAGATTGGCATTCATACAAGCCGAATAAGGGGGGCAAGTATAGTTTTGCACGTAAGTCGGCAGGGTGTTGCTGGCATATTGTGACCACGAATTGTCGTCTTGCCAAATAGTTATTTAGCTGATTTTGCCACTCTAAACCATCCCCATCTATCCGAATTTTTCTAAGGATAAGGGGTGTGGCAAACTTTTCAGCAGACCAATTGTCTAAGTTATGGTCGAGTTTGAAGATGATTTTGTGGCGTTCAGGCAAAAATCCGTGAAAGGTAAACCAACCTGCTAAATCATCGGGGTTGAAAGGGAGTTTTTCACCAAAGTGTTGTTGTGCAAACTGGGTAAACTCTTTTTTGCCAAGCCATGTGAGGTGGGCGTTACGAGCGAGGGTAAGGAGGTTGTAACGTTTGATTTGGTTGTGTCCTGTTTCGGTGGGGTCAATAATGCCACATTGTAAGGGGCTATCGCCCCGAAAACTTTGAGCTTCTTCTACCAAAAGGCGGGATTCTTGCCAAAGTGTCTTGTATTCTTGTGCTTTTTTACCCAAGCTGATATTGAAGACATGCCAGTAATGGGTTTGCAAATCTTTGATGGTTTGTTGGTAAGTGGTACGAATGGGATATTTGCGTAGCTGGGTGGCGACACGAACAGATTGTATCCAGCCCCATTGTTGGGCATATCCTCGGAATTGGTTTTTAGGTGTGTAGGCGGAGCGGATGATGGTGGCGAGGTCTTCGCGGTTGATTTCGGCTTGATGGCTGAGGGGTGGGGGTATTTCCTTTGTGGCTTTGAAGAGGCGGTCTTGGATGTAGTGGGGGATGAGGGCGTAGGCTTGAAAGGTGTGGAAGGTATTGCCGCGCCCATCGTCGGGGTGTCTGCCTAAACGTCCGAGTCGTTGGAGGAAAGTGCCGGCATCTAAACTCTCGAAAATCAAAAAGTTAATGCGAAAATCTACTCCCACATCTACGGTAGATGTACCAATGAGTAGATCGCTGTGGCGTGAAACCTCTTTTAGCTCTTTGCTGGTCAAACCAGTATTTAAGGTGACAGTAAAGCCAGCTTGTTGCATGATCGAGTATAACAACCCATGAAGACGATAAGCAGAAGCGACACTATTGACAATGATTGCCCCTTTTGCTGATGGGGTGTGGGTTTGGAAGAAGGTTAGGATGTCAGATTGATGGGCTTCTATCCACTGTTCGATACGGTTTTCGGGAGTGAGTTGGTCAAAAATGATGGCAGTCTCACGCACAATAGGTCGCCATTGCTTGGGATCGGGAATTTCTCTCGTGTGCAGATAACGCCCTTTGGTATCTATAATTTTGGTTTTAAGTTGGGCTTTGTTCAGATAGTCGAGTAACAAATCGTCGGGGGTGGCGGATAAAAAGAGGAACTGTTTACAGTTTTTGGCAGTTTCTCGAATGAGCAGGAGAGCGTTCATGACTGCCACGATTTGTGGGGTTTGGAAGATATGGAATTCATCGAACACAAATTGTTCAAATTCGTTGACCACACGACGCATAAAGACCATGTCGGGCGAATCATTTTTGAGTGTATAGAAAAATTGTGCCAGATAGTGAAAGATGTCTGGGTTGGTAAGGATGATTTCTCTGTTGGCTAGGATGGTTTCGAGGGCTTGCCCTTTACGTTTGGCGGTGGTGGTGGCGACGAGTTCGTCGAGAATGCCGGCATTTACCCGACCATAAGGTACATTTCCACACCCCCATTTTTCCAACATGTTCGGCAAGGCAACTTCTTGATCCCGCGCCAATTCATTGGTGGGATACATGGCAAAGAGGGGGTTGTCTTGGAGAAGTGGAGGCAAATATGCCGCCAAACTTTTGCCGTCCCCTGTCATGGCTGTGTTAATGACAACATCATACTGGTTGCTTATGGTGGCGTTATATGTTTCCAATTGGTGTTCAGATAGTTGCCAGTTTTCAGGAAGACGAGATTGGATCAGTGCCGGCAACTCTTCCGCAGGCGATAGTTTTGAGTAAACAGGTAATGTTGTAATTTGGTACATAAGCATGTTTAGCCTACCACACAACCACCCCCACATATGTGGGTGGTTTTCAGTTGCTCGCCACCAATTTTGGAGAATTCACAAACTAAGAAAAATATGTTATGCTCTCTGTAGACAAAAACGCCCCTGCGTTGCTTCGAAACGGCTTGGTGGCCTACGTTCTCCCCCTCTGGTAGCCAATCCAAAGGTGTGGCTAAGCAGTGAGGCGAAAGCCCCCCCAAGCCACTTTCCCAAAACCCTAGTTAGTGATTGATCAAATACATCTCAGTCAACTCTTTGGTCAACATCTCCATTTCCTGCAACAACTCAAATCCTCCCAACACCTGACAATTCTTGCCATAGTATAACAAATTCCGTGCCAGATCAAAAAGATCATATGTACGTCCTTCCACCTGCACCCACCCATCCAGCAAAGGAGTGATTTTAGGTTCCTCATCTAACTCTGCCCGCCGGCTAACCCCAAAACGTGCCACTTGTGGCGACAATTTGAATTTAACCTCTTTCGGTTTGCCAAGTGGACGAACGCCTAACTTTTCTGGAAATATTTTGACACTTGCTGGCATAATACGACTCAGCCGATAGTTGATATAATCACGCGGTTGCCAAGCGCCATGGGGACCATCATTAAAACGGCAAAATCCTCGTAGTATCCAATGTCCCCGTGAGCTAAAGTAAAAGCCCCAGGGCTCAACTTCGTGGTAACGGGGAATCGCTTCTTCATGGCTGATGGACAGGTAATCAAATGAGAGAAGTTGTTTGGCATTGTATGCCTCTAGCACGCTATCCCAAACATCTTTTGTGATTTCTTCACTATCCCGTGTCCGTAAATCAATATCTGGATGAATGCCCCGCAACTTTTGAAACTTATCTTGCTGAGATGCCGGCATCCAACCTACCAATAAATCAATCAGCTGTTGCACAGACAACGAATGAGAACTATCGAGTTGAAACGTATCCATGAGAAACGCCAATGTCTCCAATTCAGAATCTGATACATTGAGCAAGGGACGGTCAACCTTCTTTAAGAGATACCCTTTTGCTTCCTTGTTGTATTTGATTTGAATATCAAAATGACGGCGTAACCGCTCTTTATCCCCTTCAAACCTTCTGGTAAGGGCTTTGTCAGAAGCAAACCCATACGCATCGCGCCCCACTTCCGACTTCACAAAATTAATTAACTGCATTTTTGTCGCTGAGCCTTGTTGTAGGCGGAGAACAATTGCTAAACAGCGTTGTACAACCAACCAAGTAGATTCTCGCTTATTGGTCATTTTCTCATAAACTCCGAAGCTATCTCCCTTTAGAAAGCGCGGTAATAAATGTCCCCATCCCTTAAAACAGGGGCAGCTTTATCAAATTGGCGTCCCAATTTTCAGTAATCCACGTGGTAGATGGGTCATCATACGGTTTGTAATTTCGGGCGTCATCTTCCAACTCTCCCGCCAAATAGTTGAGAAAGTAGACGTTAGAGCCGGGCGCAGCGGCGACGGGATGAAAACCCTCAGTAACCAATACGCAACTGCCGTGGGTTGCCGGCAATATCTCGTCAAAATTATTGTCCAACCGATAATTTCGATGAAACGCCACCCCATCTTCTGGATTGATGCGATAATAATAAATCTCTTCTAAATAGGGGGAACCCATATACCCATCGTGGCAATGGGGGGGCCAACCCGACCAAGCCCCACCCGGCACATATACCTCAAACAAAATCAGCCGTTCTGCCGGCAATGGATACGCCAACGAATGAATCACTTGCCGCTCAGCCGCCCCCCCGCCGCGTACCTCCGACTTCATTTCCTCTGGGGTGAACAGGCGCAATGGATATCGTCCTTCCGCTGGGGCGCTTCCAGCCGCAAATTCAAAGTCGCTCTCTGTTGTTACCTCGATTTGATGCCCGGGCGGCACATACAGAATGGGGGAACGTTCCTCAAATACGCTTTTGCGAGATAATTGAAATGTTTGGTCTGCCACGCGAATGACGCCAGCGCCTTGCAACGGCACAATCGCTACCTCCACCCCGGTTGTATCTTCGTGATACCGCTCATTTGTACCCAAAGAGAGCGCGCTAAAACTCAAATATTTCCAGCCTGCTGATTGGGGAGACACATGGATAGACGATACGCTATCTTTGTTTGGTCTGATTAAATGGTCGCTCATTATTTTCTCTCATTTATTAATTTTACTGTCAATTGGCGCAAGATGGAAGCTTCTTTTGGCGCACGGTTGCCATCAGGAGTTAAAAATAATATCTCTCCTGATTGAGTTTGCTTTGATACGCTTTCGAAATCTCTTTTATCTCTGCCGAATCAGCTACTTCAGCGATCGGCACATCCCACCAGCTATCGTAATTGGGAATGCCGGCATAGCGATCGGTTTCCACATAGATAACCGTTGTTTTTTCCTGCTTTTTTGCTAGCGCCAAGGCTCGTTTGAACGCTTCGATCGTTGTGGCTTTGATCACATGGGCGCCCAGCGTGCCGGCATTTGCCGCCAAATCAACCGGCAGCTCTCGTTCTTGGGCGTCGGATGGATGAATCTCATCGCCAGGCAACGCCCCTGTTTGACCATCGCGGAACAAATAGCGGGTGCCAAAGCCCTGGTCTCCAATCGAACGCGATAAGCCGCCGATACTACCGTATCCATGATTGTTGATGAGGAGTATCGTCAATTTCATCCGTTCTTGTATCGATGTAACGATCTCTTGCGCCATCATCAAATACGACCCATCGCCAACCACGACATAAATCTCACGATCTGGAGCTGCCATTTTTGCCCCCAATCCGCCGGCGATTTCATACCCCATGCAAGAGTAGCCATACTCCACATGGTATCCTTTCGGGTCACGAGTGCGCCACAGCTTGTGCAAATCGCCGGGAGCGCTCCCCGCCGCGCACAAAATCACATCTCTCTCGTCTGCAAAGCCGTTCACCGCCCCAATCACCTCCGCTTGGCTAGGCAATGGTTCATTGCCTAGATTGTACATGCGTTCTACCTCTTTATCCCACGCTTCATTCAGGGCTTTGGCATTTTCCCGGTACGCATCTGCCACCGACCAGCCCGCCAAAGTTTGCCCCAATGCCTGAATGCCCTCTCGAGCGTCTCCCGTCAGGGGCAATCCACTATGTTTGTGGGCGTCAAATTCTGCGATGTTGAGGTTGATAAATTTGACGGTGGGGTGGGCAAACTGGGTTTTGGATGCTGTGGTGAAGTCGCTGTACCGGGTACCAATGCCAATTACCAAATCTGCTTCCAGCGCCAGCCGATTGGCGGCAAATGTCCCTGTTACCCCGATTGCCCCCAGGTTTAACGGATTGTCGTAAGGCAACGACCCTTTCCCCGCTTGCGTTTCGCCGACTGGGATGCCCGTTTGCGCCACAAATTGAGCCAACGCCGCCGACGCTTCGCTGTAAATGACGCCGCCGCCAGCTACGATGATTGGCTTTTGGCTGGCGCGAATCATCTCTGCCGCGCGACGGAGTATGCCGGCATCAGGCGGGGGACGCGGGATGTGCCAGACCCGTTTTTGGAACATGGCGGCGGGATAATCGAACGCTTCCGCCTGTACATCTTGGGGTAAACCCAGCGTCACCGCGCCAACATCTGCCTGAGAGGTCAACACGCGCATCGCTTCCGGCAGCGCTGTAATCGCCTGTTCGGGGCGGTTTAGTCGATCCCAATAACGAGAAACGGGCTTAAATACATCGTTGGCGGAAATATCTTGAGTGTACGGCATTTCGATCTGCTGCAAAACGGGGGCGACTCGCCGATTGGCGAAAATGTCGCCGGGCAACAGCAATACCGGCAGCCGGTTGATGGTCGCTCCTGCCGCCCCGGTGACCATGTTGGTGGCGCCGGGACCGATAGAGGTGGTGCAGGCAAATGCGCCTAGTCGGTTTTTCATCTTGGCATAAGCGGCGGCGGCGTGCACCATCGCTTGTTCATTGCGGCTTTGATAATAGGTGAAGTCGGGCGTTTGGCGCAAAGCCTGCCCAATGCCGGCAACATTGCCATGACCAAAGATGCCAAATATACCGGCAAAAAAGCGGAGTTCTACATCGTCCCGTTCGACATATTGATTTTTTAAATAGCGGATGATAGCCTGCGCCATCGTGAGTCTAATTTTCTCTTGTCTCATCGTCATTTTCCTTGTCGCCTCATACGCTTTTAAAACCCACCCCGTTCTTCGACAAATGCCAACACCTCATCCTCGTATCCCATAAAATTGGCGCAACCATGCCGCATGACCACAATCGCCCCACACGCATTGCCCATGCGACACGCTTTGTACCAATCCCACCCTTTGAGGTAGCCATAGATAAAGCCGCTGGCAAAGGAGTCGCCCGCCCCCAAAATGTTGTATATCTCGACTGGGAAACCGGGTACATCTTGCATGGCGCCATCGGGCAAAAAGACGGAGGCTCCTTTTGCCCCTCGTTTGACAATGAGGGCTTGGATGCCTATTTTTAGCAGAGTTTGGATGGCTAGATCGAGGTCGCCGGAAATGCCGGCATCTGACATGCTCGATTCTCTGACCGCCACTTGAGAAACATCCTGCAACATCGCCGCCTTGACTTCATCTTCGGTGCCGACAGCGATATCTACATGCTGTAGAATGGCGCGGGCGTTGACGCCAAAAGCGCGTGGATCGGGCCATTGGTCGGGGCGGAAATCGAGGTCGAAAATGACGGTCGCGCCGCCGTTTTTCGCCCATTCTGCCGCAAAAAAGGTGGCGCTTCGGCTTGGCTCTCGAGAGAGGTTTGTGCCGGCAAATTCAAACGCCTTGGCTCTTGGTATTGGCGTCGCCAACACATCATCAATCGTCAATTGAATGTCTGCCGAATTGTCCCGGTAAAAAACCAACGGAAAGGTGTCTGGCGGCTCTATCCCCAACAGTACCGCGCTGGTTCGGGCGTCTCTCTTACGCGGAATAAATTTCGTTTCCACCCCTTCATTTTGCAAAAAATTGAGGACAAAATCACCCACTTTATCCTTGCCAACAGCTGTCAATAATGCCGAATTCAACCCCAACCGTCGCGTCCCTACCGCGATATTTGTCGGCGAACCGCCCACATAGGCGGCAAAACTCTCAATCTCGACAAAGGGCGCGCCGACATCGTTGCTGTACAGGTCGATGGAAGAGCGTCCCATTGTAATGAGGTCGTAGCTGTCTAAACTGTTCATGGGTTATATGCCAATCTCTCGTAAATATGCCCGATTCCGTTTTGCGCTGGCTAATGGGCTGCCCATGCCAGGCAACACATCTTGCTCGACCACAATCCAGCCGTCGTAGCCGATGCCGTTCAGAGCATGCAAAACGCCAGGGAAGTCAACAGCCCCTTTGCCAAGTTCGCAAAATACGCCCTTGCCAACCCCTGTTGGACCATCGACTTCTTCCTGCCGGCATTCTTCTCCGATGGCTGCGTCGTAATCTTTAAAATGGACGTGCCAAATGCGCTCCTTGAATTGGCGTATGCCGGCGCTTGGGTCGCCTCCGGCAAACATCCAATGGCCGGTATCAAACGCCAACCCCAGCAGCGCCGGATCGGTCATTGCCATCAGTCGTTCTGTTTCCTCCAGCGTTTCGAGCCAACTGCCGGTGTGGGGGTGCATCACCGTTCGCAAACCCGTTTCCGCCTGCACCGCCTGGGCAATCTGATTAGCGCCCTGGGCAAACAGTTCCCACTGCGCCTGTGTCATCCCCAACTGTGGCGTAATGCGCCCCGTAAATCGGTTGCGGATCGGATGAGAGTAGGGAGAATCGCCCAACACGATAAAGTTGTCTGCGCCGCCTACTTCGGCTAAGAGGCGAGCAGTGCGGACAGCGTCTGCTTTATTTTGCTGGTGGTTTGCTTCATCAAGCAATGAAACGCTGACCCACGAGCCCAGTAGTTGTAGTTGATATTTCTCTAATTCGCGGGCAAGAGTGAGGGGGTCGGTGGGCATAAAGCCCCAATCGCCCAGCTCTGTGCCGGCAAATCCGCTTGCCGACATCTCGCTCAACACCCGCGCATATCCGCCCCGCTCTCCGCCAATATTTTCGATAATGCCCCATGAACACGGAGCGTTGCCAACTTTAATCATATGCCGCTCTGTTAAAATGGTTAATCTGTGAATTGGCAAACGGTTAATTATTAATTATTCAGCCATTCGCCGTTAACTATTTCCCTTTCCTTGTCTCAATTTCCTCAATCCGCACTGGGCGATTCTCTCGATACGATTTCCACGCCGCCATCCCTACCACAACTGGGGCGCGTCCATCCTTTCCCGACACGGGAGAGGGCTTGTCATTGACCACACAATCGACAAATTGTCGCATCTCTTCCCGATAAGCGTCTTTATACCGCTCCAGAAAGAAGTAAACGGGCTTCTCGGTTTGAATGTGGTCAGCATTGGCATAACTGGTGGCGCTAGGGCGATTGTTTTCCGCTTGTAACATGCCGGCAGAGCCAAAAAGTTCAACCCGTTGGTCATAGCCGTAAACCGCTTGGCGGCTGTTATCAATCGCGCCAATTGCGCCATTGGCGAATTTAAGAGTGATGATACAGGTATCAATGTCGCCCGCCATGCCAATGGCGGGATCGACCATTACCCCGCCAGCGGCATACACCTCTTCTACTTCGCTATCCATCAAAAAACGCGCCATGTCAAAATCGTGGATGGTCATGTCGAGGAAGATGCCGCCCGATACCTTGATATAGTCGATGGGCGGCGGGGCGGGGTCACGGCTGGCGATGCGTAAAATGTGTGGAACGCCAATTTTGCCGGCAGTTACCATCTCTTTCAGCCGCATAAAATTGGCGTCAAACCGGCGATTAAAGCCTACCATCAATTTGACGCTCGCTTTTTCAACCGCCGCCAAAGCGTTGTCAATCCGCTCTAAATCGTGGTCAATCGGTTTTTCGCAAAAGATATGTTTGCCGGCATTTGCCGCTGCCACAATAAACTCTGCATGGGTGTCGGTAGAAGAACAAATCGCTACTGCCTCCACCTGCGGATGGGCGATAACAGCTAAGGGGTCGGTGGCGGCTGGGATGTCGTAATGAGTCGCCAATGCCTCTGCCGCTTCAGCAAAAACATCCGCTACAATTAACAAATTTGCTTCTGGTATACGCGACATCGATTCAGCATGAATCTTGCCAATGCGTCCTGCCCCGATGAGTCCGATGTTTACTTTTTTCATGTTGTTTTTGTCGATGGTTGATTCCGCTCGCCCGCATACTTGCGCTTTGCGGTGGGGATAAGGGCTTTCTACTTAAAATGCCTTACGTCGCTTGCCCCACAATCCGCATTGCTTCCAACACAGATACAAAATTGCTAAAATATTATTGAATTTGATAAATCTATTCACTTTGCCCACCCGCTCGCTTATCCAAAATAAGGAGGTTGAAAAATGAGTGATTATCGAGCCGAAGCAACAGCAACTATTTCTGCCAAACCAGCCCAAGTTTACGCTATTCTCGCCGATTACCAAAATGGGCATCAGCGCATTTTGCCCCCAAAATATTTTGAGAAGATGGAGGTAATAGAAGGGGGGATTGGCGCTGGCACAAAACTCGCCATAGTGATGAACATTTTTGGCAATAAATCCGCTTTCCAGCAAACAGTTAGTGAGCCGGAGCCAGGACGCATCTTGGTAGAAGCTAATGACGACGGCTCAGCCACCACCACTTTTTTGTGTGAGCCGGCGCTAAATGGAGAACATACCCAAGTGACAATTACAACCGTGGGCACAGTCGCCCATGGTTGGCGAGGTAGAGTGGAAAACCGGCTGATCCCGTGGATTTTAGGGCGGATTTATCAGCAAGAGTTGGCATTGCTGGCAAAAGTTGCGGCGCAAGATAAAACATAAGCGGGAAGGGGAAAGGCGACGATGGGTCGCCCCTATTTTGCCATCTCCCCCAAATGGATCAGCAAGCTAGCCGCTGTTTTTATCCCCATCTTAATGCGCCACAACTCCATATTTTCGTTGGGAGCGTGGTTGGATTCATCATGGTTGGCAAAGGGGATGACAAAGGCATGCAACCTTAAATCCCGGGTAAATACATAGTTGGGCAGGCTGCCGCCCATCGCCGGGCGCAGCAATGGCTCCTGCCCTTGCGCCGCCGCCATCGCCGCTTTAATCGGCGCCGCAAATGGGGAATCGAGGGGGGTTTTAGATGGATCCATGCCCCCCTGATAAATCAGTTCAACTTGTGGCGCATATTTTTTTACATGCGCTTCTACCAAGGCAAACGCTTCAGCGACCGTCTGATTTGCCACCAGCCGCATATCACATTTTGCTGCCGCCCGGCACGGCAGCACAGTTTTTGTCCCTTTTCCGCCATAGCCGCCATGTAAGCCGTTGATGGTCAGCGTCGGAAACAGCGCCAGCCGTTCAAAGAAGCCGCGTTCATGCGGCGCGTCAAATTCGGCTAACCCTAGCTCTCTTTTAATCGATTCTTCGTCAACGGGCAGATGGGCTAGGGCGTTCTTTTCCAACTGATTGGCTGGCGCGACGGAGTCGAAAAAACCATCAATGGATATTAGACCCTGCTCGTTTTTCATTGTGCCCAACAGATGTACCAACGTCCAAAGCGGGTTGGGAGCGACGCCGCCCCAATTGCCGGAATGTAAATCTTGGTTTGCTCCCTGGGCGCGCAACTCAAACGACAAAATTCCCCGCACGCCAAACTCAATCGTCGAACGCCCATCTTGTTCCACGGGACCATCGGAAATGATGACCAAATCGGCATCCAGTTCCGCTTTGTGGGCATTGATAAATGGTTCGATGTGGGGGCTGCCGACCTCTTCTTCTCCTTCCAGCAACACGATGACGTTGCAAGGCAATTTGTTGTTGAGCGCCAGCAGCGTTTCGATGGCAAAGAGGTAGGCGGCGTGCTGTCCTTTGTTGTCGCCCACGCCTCGGGCGAACAATCGACCATCTCGAATGGTCGGCTCAAAGGGAGGCGAATGCCACAATTCCAGCGGGTCTGGCGGCTGGACGTCGTAATGTCCGTAAATGAGGAGAGTGGGTAGGGCGATGTCTTCGATGCGGCGGCCGACTACCATCGGGAAGCCAGCGGTTTCTTTCAATTCGGCGGTCAAGCCGATGCCGGCAAGCCAATCGCGCAAAATGCCGGCAACTTGGCGGATGCCAATTCCGTGGGCGCTGATACTGGGGTGACGCAAATAGTCGATCAGGCGGTCGATATAGCTTTGTTCATGGTCGTCGATGTATGAAAACAGATCGGTTAAGGAAGGGTGGTTGCCGGCAGTCGCTTTTGTCTTCATGTTTGCTCCTAAAAATTCAGCGGATTTGAAAGTTGAATGGTACAATATGTGGAAATCTTACCCTTGCTTGCATAGTCGCGCTATACAATAATTCCAGCCGTAAAATTAGCCCGTATACCCGGAGAGACGTATGACAAAAAACCATGCCGCCCAGCTTCATCAACAAGCGATGATTGTAGACGGACATTGTGACATTCTTATGCCCTTGGCTGACGGCATTATCCGCCTGGGCGAACCGATAGAGCTGCCAGATCCTGCCAATTGGGAAGCGCCGTTAGGCTTTGCCAACCGATTTGCCGGCGAAATGGCGGAAATGCCGTTGCACACCGCCTATTTTGGCTGCGCCGGACAATACAGCGTTCCCCAATGGCTTGCCGGCAATGTCACCGCCCAGGTGTGCGCCATCTATCTAGAAGACAGCCGCCTCGACCACGCTCTACAACGCGCTTTAGAGATGACGTGGCATTTGCGGCGAGAAGCGAACGAAAATGAGGATTTCGAACTGATAACGACTGTGGCGGATATCCATCGTCTGAAAAAAGAGGGGAAATGTGGGGCTATTTTGGGGTTTGAGGGGTTGGAACCGCTAGGATATGAGTTACGTTTTCTCGATCTCTTTTACGAATTGGGGTTACGCATCGTGGGGATGACCCATAACCGACGCAACCCCTTTGCCGATGGATTGCAGGCGCATATAAACACGGGCGGATTGACAGCGTTGGGCAAAAAAGCGGTCAAACGGATGAATAAGTTGGGCATCGTCATCGACCTGGGACATATGAATCAGGTCGGCTTTTGGCAAATTTTGGAGCTGTCCGAAACGCCGGTGTTGCTGTCACATACCATCGCCCAATGGCTTTTCCCCGAGCGGGCGGAAGAAAGCCCCTGGCATCCCAGGCGAAATGTCTCTCGCGGGCATGAACGGCTGCGGGCGTTGGCGGCGCAAGGGGGTTTGGTGGGGGTGGTATTTGTTAGCATGGCGAATATCGACGCCATTTTGGATGATGTGGAATATGTGATGGATTTGGTTGGGGATGACCATATCGGCTTAGGCAGCGACTTTTATGGGCTAAGCCACGCTCCGAAAGGGTTGGAAGATATTTCTAAGCTGCCCCGGCTGACTGAAGCGATGGTCAAGCGCGGTTTTTCAGATGAGACGATTCTCAAATTTCTGGGCGGCAACTATTTGCGGCTGTTTGCCCAAGTTTGGAAACCTAATTGAAGAAGCTGAGCGCCGTCTCAACATATTTCCTTGTCCAGGGGATTTATGGCTTCTGTTTTGCCGGCATGGCAGCGGTCAGCGCCGTTTTCCGGGTAGATGTAGTCGAACTCAATCCGTTGCAACTCGTTCTGGTAGGCACAACGTTGGAAGCGGCATATTTTTTGGGCGAAATCCCCACCGGGGTGGTGGCAGACGCCTATAGCCGCAAATTGTCGTTGGTAATCGGTTATCTGCTGATTGGCGTTGGTTTTATGGTGGAGGGGGCGTTTGCTCTGTTGACGACGACATTGTTGGCGCAAATTATCTGGGGGGTAGGGGCGACTTTTCTCAGTGGGGCGGAATCAGCCTGGTTAGCGGATGAAATCGGCGAGGAACGGCTTACTTCGACGATGATTCGAGGCGGGCAAATCCATCGGGGGGCGGCTATTGCCGGCATTCTGGTCGCCATGACGCTGGGTTCGCTCAATTTGGGGCTGGTTTTCTTTCTGTCTGGCTTTGGGATTTTTTCCTTGGGAATGCTGCTCATCCCGCTCATGCCGGAAACGGCTTTTAACCCCACGCCCGCCCCCAACCGAAATTCATGGCAAAAAATGGGCGACATCTTCCGCGAGGGCTTTTCTGTTGTGCGTAGAGACGGCATGATGCGCCTCATTTTGTGGATTGGCGTCTTCTTTGGCTTGTCTAGCGAGGGGATAGATCGGCTGAGCGAACCTCATCTTATCGAAAGTTTTTCTTTGCCGGCATTCGGCGATTTCCAACCTATCGTCTGGCTAGGCGCGATCGGTATTGCCGGCATGGGGCTGGGGATCTTTTTTGATGAGTGGCTCAGGCAAACGGTAGATGAAAACGACCAGATTCAAACGCTTCGGATCGTCAGAGCCCTACAGTTTGGCTTTGTCGGCTGCATCATCGGTTTTGCCTTGGCATGGAACTTCGCGGTGGGCGTCATCACCTTGATGGCGTTAAGGCAATTTCGCCGACGAGGGTTTGCCCTTTATCATCCCTGGGTGAATAAACAGATTCCGGGACGGGTGCGCGCCACTGTTCTGTCGATGTTGGGGCAAGTGGACGCCCTGGGGCAAATGGCGGGCGGACCAATGGTGGGGGCAATTGCTGCGGCGTACGGCTATTCGATTGGCTTTGGGGTGATCGCCGCGTTGTTGCTGCCGGCGCCGATTTTGTTGCATGTGGCGGTAAATCAACGCCAAAAGTGAGGCTTGCCCCCTTTTCTCCCATCTTCGATGCGGAAAAAGTCAGCCGTTGGCTTTGCCGCGCTTATGGCGAATAGAGCGTCGTGTGGATGATGTTGAAATCGGGGAGAGAGAGGGCGATGGCTGCCGGCATCGTCAACGATTCCCAAAATTCGCTGATTTGAATTTCATTGTATTTCGCCACAAACAGCGACATCACTGTCCCATGCGTCACCACCCCTAATCGATCGTTGGGATAAAGGGCTAACAGCCGTGTAATCGCCTGGTCAAAACGGCGGAGGGCATCAACTCCAGACTCTTCGCCGAAAACGATTTTTGTTTGATTTTGCAACAACTTCTGAACTGCCGATTGAAACGAAGCCACGTCGTCGTACCATGGGGCGGTAGCCCGGGCAGTCTCTCCTAATCCTGGAAAGGAGTTGCAGGGCAAATTTAAGGCGTCAGCTACAATTTCGGCTGTGTGAATCGCTTTCCGCTCTTGGCTGCTGATGAGACGAGTTGGTTGGAATTGGGCAAGTGTGGGGACAAAATGCCGGCATCTACGCTGTCCTTCAACGCTTAACTCCCATTCATGGCTGGAAATATCCGGCTCCACTTTGGTTTGCGAATGACGTATCAACATCAAAATTGGCGCCATCTGCCGATTAATCCGCTGATTCTTGATAGGATGCTTTTGGCAACGAAACATAAAAGCGGGAGCCAATTCCGGGCTTGCTTTCCGCCCAAATTTTACCGCCATTAAGGCTGACCAACTCTTTGCACAACAGAAGCCCTAAACCGGTGCCCCGTTCTTGTTCCGTTCCCAACGTAGAAAAGTTAGAGCCGACTTGAAATAGTTGCTCTATCATTTCTGGCGGAATGCCAACCCCTGAATCTTTTACTTCTACTTGCACCCAATTGCCGGCATTCAACATCGTAATCGTCACCGCGCCGCCAGATGGGGTAAATTTAATGGCGTTCGACACCAGATTACGAATGACAGAATCGATCATATTGGCGTCGGCAAAAACTGGCGCGTCTGTCAGCAAACCAGCCCGTAACGCGATCTTTTTGTCAGCCGCTTGAGAAGCGTAAAGGCGGATCGCTTGCTGAACCAGGTAATCGACCCGCATCTTTTCGGGATTGTGCTCCACGCTATCCGTTTGAACCCGCGCCCAAACCAATAGATTTTCCAATAATCTAGATAGGTTGCCTGACGCCATTTCCAGCCGTTCGATCATCGTCCGCCTTTCCCTCTCCTCCATATCGTCATATTCAAAAGACAACAATTCAGAATAACCCCTAATGGAGCTAAAGGCGTTGCGTAAATCGTGAGAGATGATCGAGAAAAGCTTATCTTTTGCGCTATTTAGCTCTCTTAAATGAAGCTCTGATTCCGCTAATTTTTGGTTGAGCGTTTCTAATTGATATGCGTAGCTGGTAATCGCTTCTTGATTCGCCTTTTGCACAGTGACATCCCGCGCCACATGAACGATGGCTATCGGCTTCCTGTTTTTGTTAAATACATATGATCGGGTTAGCCACACTGGGAACACTTCATCGTTATGGCGGCGATGGTTGACTTCCCCATTGTGGATCTCCCACTTTTGCCCGTTAACGCGGTTTAAAATGTTGGCGTCTTCCCATAAGATACGGCTATGTTGTCCATTGATCTCATCTTCGCTGTAACCGTAGGTGGCGGTAAACGCTTTGTTGATGCTGATGATGTTATCTTCTACATTGGTGATAAAGACGCTGTCGTAAGCGCTCATCAATGCCTGAGAGAGCATCTGAATTTGTCGTTCGGCATTTTTTTGGCGCAGGGCTTGTTCGACGGCAACGGGCAAGATTTTGAGATAGTTGCGCTCAAAATCTTTGACCAGGTATTCGGAAGCGCCAGCTTTCATAGCGGCAGCCGCTATCTCTTCATCGCCGGCGCCGGTGGTGATGATGATTGGAGTTTCGCCGCTTACGGGAAACAGATCGAAGGTAGTGCCATCTGGAAGTTTGTGATCGGCGATAATGAGATCGTATTTGCCGTTTTGCAAAAGTTGTTCAGCTTGCCCGATAGTGCCGGCAATGTCGTAATCGTATGGCAACGATTCTTGAGCCACCAACCGTTCAAACGCCAATTGGTCTGCTTTGCTATCTTCAACAAACAAAACTGAAATAGAATCGCTCATTTTTCAACAGACAATTCAGATAAAGTCCAATAGACATGGATAGAGCGTACCGCTGCCGCAAACTTTTCAAAATCTACTGGCTTGGCAATAAAAGTGTTGCAGCCATTTTTGTAACTTCTAAGGCGAGCCTCTTCTTCGGATGACGAGGTTAACATAATGACGGGAATTGATTTTAAATCATCGTCATTTTTGATGAGGGTTAACGCTTCAATGCCAGACATAATCGGCATGTTGATATCCATTAAAATGATGCCTGGGCGCGGACAACGCTCGGCGTCGGCGTATTGATTTTCGTGCCGTAAAAATTCGAGACAAGCTAGCCCATTCGGTACCACATATAATGGATTGTGAATTTTATTGATTTCAAAAGCGCGGCGCACAAATAATACTTCGTGGCTATTATCTTCGACCAATAGAATTGGAAAGCGCTGACGTGTCATTGTATCTAAAATTCCTCATTAAACCTTTTCCTTATCATACCCACCTTTTTAAGAACTTGACCGCTATTTGTGTTAAGGATTCTTCTTTTTTGCCAGGGTAAATGTGAAAGTCGTTTTTTCGCCTACGCTCGAAGTGACGTGGATGTCGCCTTGATGTTCTGCAACCGCTTTCTTGACGATAGCTAATCCGATGCCTGTTCCTTCGTATTCGTCTTGAGTGTGTAACCGTTGGAAGATACCGAAAATGCGTTCTAAATATTTTTCTGGAATGCCGATCCCGTTGTCGGAGACGCTAAATTCCCAATGATCTTCTAACTCTTGCCAATCGATTTCAATGGTTGGTTTGTGATTTGGCTGGCGGAATTTGATTGCATTGCTGAACAGATTGGAAAAGATCTGTTCTAATCGCACCAGGTGAGCGGCGACGGTAGGCATAGATGCCGGCACAATCCAATTTGCTTCCTCTTCAAATTGCCGCGAGCGCACGATCTCCCAGATCAACTCCCCCGTATCGATCTCTTCTAAAGGCGCTTTTACCCTGCCAATGCGCGAATAAGTGAGCAGCGCCACCACCAATGCATCCAAATGGTTGGCATTGTCTCTGATACCATCCAGATAGAGTTTGCCCTTTTCGCCTAAAACATCGTCAAAATCTTCTTCTAAAAATTGAGAATATGTCCGCAATGCCCGCAGCGGCGCCCGCACATCGTGAGAGACGATATAAGCAAACTCCGTCAATTCCTGATTCGACTGCAACAACTCTTGCGTCTTGTGCGCCAACGCCTCAGAGGCAATGTCTCGGGCATGCTCCGCCTGATGCAAGGCGATATATCTGCCCAAACTGTCCGCCATCAGCTCAATCAACTCATATTCGTAACCAGCTACCCCCTGCGGATGCGTTTCGGTGGACGAGAAGTTTAATGTGCCAAACGGTTCCCCATTTACGAAAATCAGCGTCCCAATGTAAGATTTTAAATTGAGGTTGGTGTACGCTGGATGATGCGCCATTCCCTCCATCGCGCCTACATTGCCCATCGCTATCGTTTTATTCTGGGTCACTACCTGTTCGCAATATGTATCTTTCAGATCAAACTGCTGCCCCTTATACAATGCCGGCAGGTCAGTGTGAATCGCCTCAATCGTATAAGATGATCCCTCAATTTTGCTGATAATGCCCGTGGTTTGCCTGAATATAGCGCACCCTACCGCCAAATAGTCGGCGAAAAGCTCCTCAAAATCGTTGAAATTGTAAGTGGAAAGCCGATGTAACTGCTTTACTCGTGCGCTGAAATTCGCTACTACCTGGTTTACCTCTTTCAATTGATTCACCACCACCTTGCGTTCGGTAATATCTTGAGCTTGTACTAAATAGAACAAACCCCCATTTTCTTGCTCGTAAGCCCGCGAGATGGTGAAAAGCGCCCAGACGATGAATCCAGTGCGATGGTTACAACGTTGTTCGAATTCGATCACGTCCTGGCTATCTGATTGCCATTTTTGCATGGGAGCGACCATATCCGACAAATCGTCAGGGTGCGACAGATCCGCCAACATCAAACTTTTGAATTGCGCATCCGAATAACCGAAAATATCGAGCATATGCTGATTGGCGCGAACAAAGTAACCATCTGGCGATATGATTGCCATGCCAATTGGGGCATGTTCAAATACTAATTGAAAACGCATCTCATTGCTTTTGGCGGCTTGCTCTGCCTCCTTTTGCTGGCTGATATCTCGAGCGACGACATAGATCATCTCTTCTTCGAGAGATGAATTTGCCTGCCATTGCAACCAAACGATTGAGCCATCTTTGGCTATCAATCGCGTCTCATATTGGATCGATTCATCTTGACTGGTAAGATGAAAAGTTGTTTCTAAAATTCGGCTTTGATCATCTTGATGAATGAAGTCGATCAGCGGCTGACTTGTTAGCTCTTTTTGGCTGTATTGTAGCGTTTTTTCCCAGGCGGGGTTGCTCTTTTTTAGATAACCGTCAAAACCGACAACGCCCATGAGATCTTGAGAAAGGTTCATTAACCTTGCCGGTGTAATCGGCGTGGTGGAGGGCGAAGCAGTCATACGTGATTAGTTCAAATAATTTAGAACGATTCCAGTTGATTCTGCATTATAAACTTGATTGGGCAGAAATGGAAAGGACAGCAATAGTATATTTGGTTTTTCGCCCTGATTTCACAACTTATGGCGTTTGTATGATAAGGCAAAATATTTGATAATGCGCTCCAATAAGTTGGCGATAGCCGCCTAATTATCCCCTAATCTCAGTGGCAAAAAATAATTATCTCTTCTGGTCTCAGAGGACGCTGGGAAGACGCAGAGGAAACGGGGATTTTCTATGATTTTTCAACCGTTTCTGGACGAAATTTACCAACCACGCCATTAAAAATGATGAAAATGATGGAAAATTTCCTAAAAAAGAACGCTATCCTCTCTTTTTTCTCGGCGTTCTTTGCGTTTCCCCCGTTAACTCCGCGTCCATCGTTATAGTTACAAAAATTACTTGGTGATCGAGTCCAGCGCCCATTGAATAGGGTATGAATTTCGGTTTAATTCTAGCCCACGCTCATAGGAAGCGATCGCCTGTGTCGTTTCGCCCAAAAATGCCAAAGCGTGCCCGCGATACAGATAAGTTTCTTCCACATTCCGTCCTCCTTGGGATTCCAAAGTTGAATCAGCCAATTGCAACATATCTTCGTACCGTTCCGTCTTCATGTAAGAGATATAGGGTCGGAACTGATACCAAACGATGCGAGGCGGAACCCCCAGTACAAATGATTGGTCGAATGCAGACGCGCCCTGTTGATAATAATCGTTGTTGCCTGTTAGTTCGCCTAAACGAGTGAGACTAGCGCCTAAATTGAACCAGGCAAAGGCATTTTCCGCATCTGTTTCTATTTCTTGCTGGGCGACCAAAGCTGCGTTTTCCCACATCCTAGTCGGCTCCAGTAAGGTCTCTCCCAAAATATTTTGTACCAACGCTTCCTGCTCGGGACGATAGATGACGAAAAATGTGTAGTTGAATTGCTGCCACCAAAAATCTATTTCCTGATAGCTATCTAGCCGCCCTTCGCCATTAAAAGGTCCGATATATGTGTCGTGGCTGCGAAAGGTTTGCGCTTCATCATCATAGGCGAAAACGGTGTAGTAATGTCCCAGCCAGCCTTCGTTTTCGTTTGGAATTGACCCCTTTTCGATGATGACCGGGATGTCGTTGGCGATAAATTGTTTGATCGTTTCTATTGTGCCGCCGCTATGGGCAGTGGAGCGAAGCCCAGTGTATTCATTGACATAATCGCTTAGCTGCCAGGGGCTGACATTCCGATCTTCAGGGTTTGGCTTCAATATTGAAGCGGCTTCCAGTTGGGTGGTAGCGTCGCCCCAATAGTTGAGGACGATTGAGAGGTTGGCTGGACCGCAATTGTTGAAATTTTGCCGGGCGCTCTGCACGTTTTGGATGGCGTGAGTCGCCGGCAATGGGGCGGGCGTAGGCAGTTCAGTAGGGGTGGCGGTAGGCGTCATCGTCGCTTCAGGGGCAGGCGGAGCGGACGCTTCCTGCTGGGGTTGCGGCGTAGGGGTAGGCGTAGGCGGCGTTGCTGTTGGTTGAGATGTTGGCGTGGGGGCAAAATCAAGCGTAGGAAGCGAAATGGGTTCATCAGCCCTGGCTAATGCCCCAGCTGGGATTGGCACAGCATCGGGCAATGGGGTGGCAACCGACGCCAGAACCGGCTGCATTAGCTGAATATTGTCAGACAAAACCAATTTGTATCGCGTTGGCAAATCTCTAACGAGCCGCGGCAGAGCCAAAATGGCGGCAGCGGCAGCCAACTGGCAAATGGCGATAATGGTGATGAGTTTACGGGTACGTGTAGCCATAGTTTTGGGATAAATAAATGGACATTAGGGCAACAGGATTCTATCTTTGCCGCTGGCAGCCCAGTCTGTTATTTGTTTGCTCCTGACGCCAGGGCGGTTACTGCCGGCATATAGTTGGGGTTAAAATCAACCGCGTTTTGCCAATTTTTTTGAGCTTCATTTTCTTCCCCCAACGCCGCAAGCGCCAAGCCTTTGTAATAATAACTCTCCTCAAAGTAAGGACGATTTTCCAATGTTACATCTGCTAGGGCGATAATATCTTGATACCGTCCTAATTGGTAATATGCTTCATATGGCGTGAATTGATACCACAACATACGCCAGGGCAACCCAATCGCGCGCGCTTTGTCAAAAGCTGCTGCCGCTTGGTCAAACTCCCCCAAATTTGTGTAAATAGCGCCTAGATTAAACCATAAAAATGGGTTGTCCGACTCCGCCTCAATCTCTAATTGAACCCGTTGCAGCGAACGCGCCCACATCAGCCCATCGTTCATCTGTTCGCCTACGATCGCTTCGGCATGGGTTTGCTTATCGGAAGGAAACAGCATGATGTAGCTGCGGTTAAAATGGCGCCATATTTGGTCCAGTTCGTCGTAGCTGAGCGTGCGCCCTAAATCATGGGCATTTTCGCCTGGATTTTCGCTGGTGCCCATCCAAGAATCATATACCCAAACCGTTTTAGTTTCATCATCGTAAGCCACTGCCAACAAGTAATGACCAAACCAATCCATCCATGCGTATTCGCCGGGTGGATAAAGCCCGATTTCAACTATAACTGGGAACCCAGCAGCAACGGCTTGACGCAAAATATCAATATTTCCGTTCGTTCTATCTAGCGCGGACAAATCCGTGAATTTGTTGACATAATTTGTAATTTCAAAGGGGCTCACATTGCGATCTTCGGGATTGGGTTTGAGGGCAAATGCGACGTCAGGCTGCTGTAGATATAGCCCAAAGTGGGTGAGGGCGGAGGTTAGGGTAGCAGGTCCGCAATTGTTCCAATCTTGGAAGGTGTGGGTGATATTTTCGAGGCGGGCGCTGGCGGGAGGCGGCGGAAGCTCAAGCTGCACATGGGGAGTGGGGATAGGAGAAGGGGTGATGTTTGGGGTTGGCGGCGGGGTAACAGTGGGCGATTGGGGGTCTGCCGGCATTGTTTGAGTGGGGTTGAGGTCGGTCGTTGCCGGCAACGGCAAAGCGTTGGGGGCTAAAGTTGGCGTTGGCAACGATGCCATTGGCGTCACTAACAAAGAAGATGCATCAGATGCCGGGATAGCGGCAGTGGGCAAGGCTGCCACATGTTGGCGCGCCCCTAACTGCTGCACCGGCTCAGGCATCGCCGCCACATACCTGCTAGGAAGCGACCGTAAGATTGCCGGCAACTGCCATGCCAACAACCCGCCGGCAAAAACGACAGAAGCAAAAAATTTGGCTTTCCATTTATTCATAAATCAGCTTAAAATGATTGGGTAACTGAAACAACCAGACCAAATTACATTACAAAAGCGCATTGTAGCCACCCCCACAACCTAAACCAAAATGCTCAATCGAACTCTATAAAATCGTTCATACTTGTTATGAGCTTGTAACATTCTTTGGTAAAATCATATCAAACATCAAATAGTTCAAAAAAAGATCAAGAACTCATTGTATTTTAGCCCAGAATCGGTTTGACGTGGTTGGGATGATTACAATTCTATTTTGTTAGCGCATTAGCAAGAGTGTAATTTTCGTTAAAGGTATTCAGTGTAGATAAGCGTCTATGGATCTATTGAAGCAAGTTGAGACGTTATCAGCTTTAGCTGTGCAACAACCCTCCGCAACAGAATTTGCCCCAACGGTTTTAGATTGGCTAAAGGATTCATTGCATTGCCAAATGGCGGAGTTAATTTGGGCTGGGCAGCGCGGAGCTTTGTTAGATTGGAAATCTGGGATAGCGGCTAAGACGGCGTTAACCAAACAAGCGTCGGAAGAGATTGCTGGCGATATGGCGATTGTGGCTATTCCGATCCAATCGAGAAGCGCCCTGTTAGGGGTGTTAGCTGCTGGTCGCCCGGCAAAGGAGCCGTTTACTGAGCAAGAAAAACAAGCGATGCGCATCGCCGCTAGCCACCTCTCGGTAGCGAATCGGGCTCAAAATCATCATCCCGCATCTTTTCCCTGGCAAGGGGAAATGGCGACGATCTATGAAGCGCTGGCCGCTTTGTCTAGCGCCGAATTGTCATTGAATCATGTCGGGCAGGTGGCATTGAGCCGCTTTATCGATGCCCTGGCTGTGGAAGGGGCGGTGTTGGTGTTGTGGGAGCCGCAAATGGAGCAATTGTTGCCGCGGTTGTATGTAGATAATCAGGGAAATGTTCAATTGATGCCATTAGATGCCGGCATCATCTATTCTGAAACTTTTCTAAACAATGCCCTGGCTCAACGCCAAACGATACAAATAACAGAAGAAGAGGCGGAATCTGATCCCGAAATAAAGATGTTATTCAATTCTACGGGCGGCTCCAATTTGTTATTGACCCCTATCTATGGTCGTCGGGCGGCGCGAGGCGTCATCATCCTCATTTCTAACGATCCGGGGCGTCAATTTACCCTGGAAGAGCTTCATTTCACCGACACGTTTGGCAAGCATGCCGCTTTGGCTATCGAACAGGGGGCGTTGTTTGACCAAGCAAAGCGGAGCGTTGAAGAGATGGCAGTGTTGCAAGCGACCGCCCTCGATATCAGTTCCCATATTACATTGCCCAGGTTGTTAAAGCGTCTGTCTGAACGGGCTAGTATGTTGATCAACGCCGAATATACTGCCATATTTTTATACAATATCCCAGACGATATGCTGCAATTGGCGACAACTTATTTGGCTAGCGACGATTCAAATGATCAGTGGAATGCGTTAGGGATAGGTGAGCCAGTCGCCCAGCATATCATCGAAACTGGTCAATCGGAATTGCTCGAAAACTATTGGGAATGGTCGGGGCAGCCAATCCCAAACAAAGGGAATTGGCATAGTTTCCGAACGGTTGCGGCTGTTCCATTAAAAGCGGAAGGAGAGCTGGTAGGGGCATTGGTGGCGATAGACAATGCCCCAGCCCGCCTTTTTCGCCAGCGGGATTTGTATCTGTTAGATATGTTAGCCCCGCAAGCTGCCACCTCTATTCGCAACGTGCAGTTATTTGACGAGTTGGAACTGCGTATGTTGGAGTTAAAGCGCAAGGAAAACCAATTGCAACAGTCGGAAAAGCTGGCTTCGATAGGGCGTATGGCGGCAGCAATCGCTCATGAAGTAAATAATCCTTTGCAATCGGTGAGGAACTGTTTGAATATTAGCAAGCGAAAAAATGTGCCGGCAGAAAAGCGCGGACATTATTTAGATATGGCGTTGAACGAAGTCGAGCGTCTCTCCAATACAGTGCAGCAATTGCTCGAATTTTACCGCCCCTCAGAAGGGGAACGATCTGAGGTTGATGTGGTACAATTGATTGAGCGGGTATTGGCTTTATTGGAACGACAACTCGTGGAACGAAATGTTAAGGTCATTCGGGAGGATGAGCGACCTTTGCCAGCTTGGGGTGTATCAGATCATCTCCATCAGGTTTTACTAAACTTGATTTTAAATAGCATGGACGCTATGCCGATGGGCGGCGAGTTGCGCATTAAGAGCAAATCAACCGAAGAAAATGAAGTCGCTATTTTTGTTCAAGATACGGGCAGCGGTATCGAACCTGAGCGGCTGCCAGAGATTTTTGAACCATTTGTCACCTCCAAAACACAAGGAACCGGACTTGGATTGGCAACCAGTTTGGCGATTGTTGAAGCGCATGGCGGGCAAATGCGGGTAACATCCACCCCAGGAGAAGGGACATCTTTTGTGGTTGTTTTGCCAACCATCAAAAAGTTAAAGGAAGGCTGGTTATGAATACTATTCCAACCCGGATTTTGCTAGTTGACGACGATCCGGCAGCGCGCGCCTCGCTGGCGGAAATTTTGCGTCTGGAAGGGTATATGGTTAAGGTCGCCAATAGCGGCGAAGAGGCGATTGAGTTTTTGGACATGCAGCCATTTGACATCGTGCTGACCGATTTGAAAATGCCTGGCAAAGATGGGTTAGCTGTTTTGAAAGCCAGCGCCGAACATCAGCCTGGCGCACTGGTCATCCTGCTAACCGCTTACGGCACATTGGATACGGCTGTCAGAGCTATGCGTGACGGGGGTTTCGATTACCTGTTGAAGCCGGCTGGTCCGCCTCAAATAATAGCGGCGGTCAAACGCGCCCAAAAAGAGCTACAGGAACAGTCACGGCGGGAACGATTGCTCAATCAAATGGAGCTGACTTTACAGGAATTAAAAGGAGCGTCTGGCGGTCAGGAGGAGCAACGGGCTTCTCGAGTTCTGGCGCATGCCGGCATCGTTATGGATTTAGATCAACACACCGTTTCCGCATTTGGCTCGCCGCTGGAATTAACTCCTACCGAATTTGCTATCCTGGCTTTGCTTATGCGTCAGCCAGGGCGAACCTTTTCCAGCGAAGAATTGCTGCAAACGATAAAAGGGATTGCCCCAGCCCCAGGCAGCGCTCAAGCTGCGGTGCGGGTGTATATCAGTCGGTTGCGCCAAAAGATAGAAGCAGATCCCAAAAGACCACGTTATTTGCAAACAGTCCGTGGCGTCGGCTACCGATTCACCCCATAATCTAGAAACGAGTGCGACTCTGCCATGTCCCCTGAAAAATTAGGGGAGCGGTTGGTGCGGTTTGAGCCTTTGCTGATTTCTGGCGTCCCTTCGCCGCTGACGTTTTTGCCCCGCCTGTCTGAGCGAGTTGCCGGCAAGGTGTGGATCAAGCGAGACGATGGCATTGGGTGGGGCGGAGGCGGCAACAAAGCCCGACCTTTGTCTTTTATCTTGCCGGGGATAGTAAATGCCGGCAAGAAACGAATCGTTACATTCGGCGGCTTGCAATCTAACCACGCCCGAATGACTGCCGCTTTGTGCGCCAACTTGGGTTTGACGGCGCATCTCTTTTATTTCGAGCGGCGTCCAGCCCGTTTAATGGGAAATCTATTGTGGTGTCAATTGTTGGGGGCAAAGCTGCATTTTGTGCCCATTGGCAGCGGCGGAACGGCGACGATGCGGTTGAAAACGACGATTCAGTTGGTCAGATGGGCGGCTTGGCTGCGTTTGGGGGTTCGCCGCATGCGACAAGCTTATTTTATGCCGGTGGGCGGTCATACGCCGCTGGGCGGGTTGGGGTATGTGGCTGCCGCCTTGGAACTACACAGGCAAATTGGAGAGGCTGGATTGGATGCCGGCAAAACTGTCATCGTTGTTCCTGCCGGCACGGGCGGCACGCTGGCTGGATTAGCCGCCGGATTTTCCTTGCTCAACGCCCCCATCCGCGTTGTGGGCATAGATATTGGCAAGTTGTGGCAAGATTTCACCCGATCAACCGCCCATTTTGCCGCTGAGATTTGCCAATTATTGGGGAAACGGCTTTCCTTTTCAGAGACGGATTTTCCGTTGATTGAAGGGCGGTTTGCCGGGGCTGGCTATGCCATACCCCATGAATCTATGTGGAAAGCGACGAAATTGCTGGCTCAATCGGAGGGGATTGTTCTCGACCCAGTCTATTCGGGCAAAGCGTTTGCCGGCATGTTGGCGTTGTTGAAAGAGGGATATTTTGCCGCTGACGATACCTTGATTTTCTGGCATACGGGCGGTTTGCCAGGGTTATGGGCGTATGAAGAGGCTTACGGGGAACTTTAGCCCATTGACGAGCGTTACCTAATCACCGACAATTTGCAAATCGTCAACAGGTTTTTAGAGTAAAAAGGAGCGAAAATGATGAAGATAAAAGGCGGTATATTTATTTTGTGGGTGGGGCTGGTGATATGGGGCATGCCGGCAGCTACAGCCCACGCTTGTGGCGGGTTATTTTGCCAAAATACGCCAGTAGACCAAAACGCAGAACGGATTATCTTTACCCAAAATGGGGATGGGACGACATCGGCTATTATCGAAATTCAATTCACCGGCTTTGCCCCCGATTTCTCTTGGATTTTGCCCATTCCCAATCCTATCGCAGCCGAAGATATTGCAGTGCCAGAAACGGCGGAAGACGCTTTTATTGAACTGCAAAATTTAACTGACCCTATCATTGTTCCACCCCCCATACCAGATTGTGTGCGAGAGGTGGCGATGAGCGTTTTGGAAGATTCTTCGGAGGGTGGCGTGAACGTTTTTGCCAGCGGCGAAGTGGGGCCATACGGCTTTGATGTGATCGGTTCTAGCGACCCTAACGCCTTGATCAATTGGCTGCGGGAAAACAAATATCGGGTTACCGAGCCGATGGAACCGCTCATAAACGTCTATGTGGAAGAAGGCTTCTACTTTTTAGCCATGCGGTTATTGCCTAATGAGCAAGCTGACTCCATTCAGCCAATCCAGGTGACCTACGAAACAGACACCCCCATGATTCCATTACGGTTGACGGCTGTGGCAGCCAATCCAAATATGGGCATCTATGTGTGGTTTTTTGCCGACCAACAAGCTACACCCTCTAATTACGCCGCTTTTGAGGTTAAGGATGAGGAAATCACCTTTTTTGATTTTGGCGGCAACGATTATTTGCAGCTAATTGGACAAAAAGCGGATGAATTTGGCGGGCAAGGCTTTATTACGGAATATGCCGCTCCTAGCCATGAATTGGGGTTTTCTGACCCATTGTTGGTGGAATTGGCGAACAAACATCCCTATCTGACGCGAGTTTACACCCAAATTTCGCCAGAAGAGATGACGCTCGACCCGACCTTTCAATATGACGCCCAGTTAAAAGATGTGTCTAACAGGCGCGACTTATCAAATATGAAGGGATTGTATCAATGCGAGCGGGAAAATTCGTTGTCGAACCGAATCAATTTGCCGTTTATTGGCGATGATGGCGGGACTGCCGGCAATAGCTCGACTAGCTCTGAATCCAGCCCTAACAATTTGGGGCTTGGCATTATAGTTGGCAGCTTAGGCGTTCTGGCTTTGATCGGACTGTTAGGGATTGGCATCATTTTGGGCAGACGCTCTAAATCATAAAATCGTTCTTATATTTACCCTACAGAGCAGCTTAAATCTTCTGGAGGGTAAAAAAGAGTTACGCTCTCCCACCAAGCTGGGGGAGCGTAACTCTTTTTGTTTATGGTATCCTTGCAGGATGCCGGCATTTATGGCGCAAATCGCCAAAAAATATGGGTTGTGGCTGATTTTAGCTGCCGCTTTTTTGAATGGAGCATGGTTTATCCAAACGTCGTTGGCACAAAATGGCGGCGAATGGGGAGCGCCGCTCGACGATGCCTGGATCCATTTCCAATTTGCCCGAAATATCCGCAATGGAGACGGCTTTTCATATAATCCTGGCGACCCCACCGCTGGCTCAACCGCCCCTTTGTGGACGATTCTCCTGGCTATTTTCGGCTTCATTTTCAGCGACCCATTAAAAACGTCTTTGGGGTTGAGTCTGATCTCCTTTTTGCTGACGATAATCCTCACGCATGAGCTCAGCCAAACGATGTTGGGCGATCGGAGGCTGGGTTTGCTGGCTGCTTTATGTACGGCGTTTGCTGGGCGGCTGGTTTGGGCGAGCGTATCTGGCATGGAAGTGGCGCTTTTTACCGCTTGTTCGTTAGCCGCTTTGCTGATTTACCGCCGAGTTGGGTTGGGAATGCCGGCAGCGCTCTTATTTGGGTTGGCTTCTCAACTTAGACCAGAAGGGCATTTGCTATTTGCCGCTGCATTTGCCGATACGATCTTGTTTCAGAAAGGGAAAATCTCCGCCAAATTGCCGGCATTAATCGGAGCAGGCGCTCTCTATCTGCTCATACAAGCGCCATATGCCTGGCTAAGTTACGCGACCACGGGCAAACTATTGCCCAACACCTTTTACGCCAAATCCCAATCGACAGTTTCCTATAGCCTCCGCACCTTGCGAGAGACGATTGGCTGGCATTGGGGGGATAATTGGCTGGCGTTGTTGTTGGCGCCGCTCGGCTTAACCCAGCTCAGACGCGACGGTAGACTGACTGTTTTATGGTTGGTTGGTTTGTTCGCCGCGCTGCCTCTGATTATCCCGTTGACATGGCATTATGGGCGCTATTCGATACCGTTAATTCCACTACAACTCATCGCTGGAATTGCCGGCATCCGATGGGCGCTTGATCGATTTCCGCGTAAAAAATTATGGTGGAGGATTGCCGGCATCCTCTTTATTGGCATCGAATTATTGGCGTTAAACGATTGGCGGTTGGCATATGCCGCTAATGTCCGCGAAATTCGCCAAATAGATGTCAAAATCGGGGAGTGGTTGGCTGCCAATACCCAGCCAGGCAGCCTTATTGCCGTGGACGACATCGGGGCGATTGGATATTTGTCTGGGCGACAGCTACTTGATTTGAATGGGTTGATTTCGCCTGAAATGTGGGCGGCGTTGCCGGCAAAAGATAGAGGCGCGGCGACGCTCAAATTGATGGCGGAGCAAGGGGTTGATTATCTGGCGATATTTCCATCTTGGCATGCTGATTTGGGGTTGCATTCTGACATCTTTCAACCCATTTCGACCTATGATGTTGATAGTCACACCATCATCTTTGACACGATGGCTGTGGTGTACAAAGTTGACTTGCCTTACTTATCGACTTTCGAACCGAACGAGCCGCTCTCAGTTATTTTTGATAGGCAGATCGCGTTGGCGGGTTATGATTTTCAGTTGAATTCGGAACAAAACCGGCTGGATTTGACGCTTTTCTGGCGGGCATTGACCGCATCGCCACGAAATTTGGATCTATTTGTCCATATTTTGAATGAATCAGACGAGATCGTAGCGCAAATTGACCGCCAGCCGAACAATGGATTGACGCCGACCTCCCGGTGGGCAGCCGGCGATGTGGTGCGGGATGTGGTTCAGATAGAGTTTCCGGCAGAGTTGCCGCCGGGCGGGTATCGGCTGCAGGTTGGTTTATTCGAACGGGAGACGATGAGCCGATTGCCGGCAGTGGGCGACCATGTGCAGGATAACGCTGTGTTGCTGGAACGATGGCGGCGTTAAGCGGAGCTTACCATACCGTTTTTGACAAGGCGCCATCGACCACCAGCGTCGAGCCGCTAATGTATGAGGCGGCATCCGACAACAGAAATGCGCCAGCCGCCCCAAACTCTTCGATTTTGCCGTACCGCCCCATGGGGATGGCGGCTTGGGCAGCGGCAGCTACCTGTTTGGGGGAGATGTTTTGCTTTTCAGCCCGATGTTGGTTGAGGCTGATTATTCGGTCGGTGAATATATTGCCGGGCACCAGGTTGTTGACCCGAATCCCTTGCGACGCTACATCCTTGGATAGTGATTTGACCAAGCTGACCACGCCGGAGCGCATGACATTGGAGAGTAGAATGGACTCCAGCGGTTCTTTGATGGATAGAGAGGTGACGGTCAAAATCGCCCCGCTTTTTTGTTGGCGCATTGTCGGCAATACGGCTCGCATCATCCGCACCGCGCTCATCAACGTTAATTCAAAAGCGTCTGCCCAATCTTGGTCGGTAAAGTCGTCGAATTTGCCGGCAGGGGGTCCGCCAGCATTGACCACCAACCCGTCGATTCGTCCAAATTCGCCCAATACCTCCGCCGTCCACTTATCGATGGCGCTTGTGCTGCGGGCGTCGAGCGTGGCTTGATGGATTGTGCCGCCATACGCGCTTAATTTGCCGGCAGCGGCAGCCACATTGTCTGGGTTTCGGCTGCCAATTGCCACTGTCGCCCCGTTTTTGGCGCACGCTTCGGCGATGCCATACCCTAGCCCTTTACTGCCGGCAGCCACCATAACTATTTTGTCTTTTAATCCTAAATCCATTTTCAACTCCTCTTTTTATTCGATTGCCCTACGTTCATCTTAATTGCATTGACAGGATGACCTAGAAGTTGGCATGTTTATTATCATTGTTTTTTTAGGTAAAACCATAGCGATTGCGATAGGTATGGAGGATGCTACATGTTGTTATGTGAGCGATGCAAATTTGTAAATCAGATAAGCGCTAAACCCAACCATTTGGTCATAGCGTAATTTTCCAACTAAACATCAAAGAAAACAAGCCAAGCCCAATTTTTAAGGGCTTGTATGCTAAGTGAACGGAATCAAGTAATTTGAAACATGAATTTCTCACCTGAGGTCAAATCATTCTGATCTTTGAGCGCATTAACAACTGAATCTACAACATCTTGGATCTCGCTGAATAACCGGTTGGCGCAAAATAGACAAACCCCCTTTCCCGCACAAAAGCGGCTGCTTCTGTCACATTTGTTAGGGGTCGGTGCAGGTGGAAAGTTTTTGCGCGAAATGTTTTTAGATGGTAGGACTTGATGGTTTTCATTGGGTAAGTTATATCACAACACGCATCTCATGAGATTGTTTTGCGGAAACTCCCTGGCATCAGAAATTTGCCGGCAAACGCCGTCACATTTTTTTGATATAATCCCCAACTTTCACATTAGATTGTAACCAGATTTGAAAACAACATGACGAACAACTTCAAACGATTTGCAGAAAGTGAGGGTGGTGAATGAAAAAGTTGATGGCGATTTTCGCCCATCCGGACGACGAAGGGGCGATTGCCGGCATTTTAGCCAAATATGCCCAACAAGGAGAAGTGATGTTGGTTTGCGGCACCCGGGGCGAAGTAGGGAAAATCAGCGATCCAACGCTGGCAACCCAAGCTACGCTGGGTGAGGTGCGAACAATAGAGTTGCAAACGGCTTGCCAGGCGTTGGGCATTCAACATTTACGATTTCTCAACTACCGCGATTCAGGCATGGTAGATACGCCAGAAAATGAAGATGCTCGGGCGTTGGTGCAAGCCGACCCAGATGAGGCAAAGGGGAAAATTATCCGGCTCATCCGCGATTTTCAGCCACAAGTTGTCGTTACCTTTGAGCCGTTTGGCTGGTATGGACACCCTGACCACATCATGGTAGGCAAGTGGGCAACGGAAGCGTTTCCGCTGGCTGGAGATGCGCAAACGTACCCAGAATTAGGCGCGGCTTGGCAACCAGATTTTCTCTACCATGCGGTTATCCCCTTTAGCACATTCGGAGCGGTAATTGAAGAAGCGATCGCTGGCGGTTACATTGAGGAGAGCAGCTTTGACCTCGATTTGCCAGAGGACGAACTGCGAAAAACAGAAGCGCAAGTGACCCATATCATCGATGTGAGTCGCCAATTTAAAACGAAACAAACGAGTATGCAAGCGCATCGCACCCAATTTAGCCCTGACCATATGTTTAACAAAATCCCGCCTGAATTGATGAAAAAAAGCTCCGGTTTTGAACATTTTATCCAAGTGATGCCGCCGCCTGGCAAGGGTTTGAGCGCCAACCCCAAAAGCGATTTGTTTGAGTAGCCCATGCTTCTGTTTCACTTTTTCTATAAGATACGAGATAAGGTTGCCAGGGTAGCCAGCCGTGAACTGGGGCTGGTGTTAGGGGCAACGATCAGCTTGGTTGTTGCCGGCACTCTTGGCTATGCATGGCTGGAAGGGTGGTCATGGTTAGACGCCCTATACGCTACCATCATCACCATTACCACCGTGGGATATGGGGATTTGAGCCCGCAGACCCCTGCCGGCAGAATCTTTGCCATCTTTTTCACCCTAACTGCCATCGGATTAGCCGGATACGCCATTTCAACCGTCGCCGCTATTGTTTTTGAAGGAATGAGCGCCCGAAAAGAGAGAAAAATGCAGAAAAATCGCCAAAAAGCTATTGTAGAATTAACAGATTTTTATATTGTGTGCGGGGCAAATGTGTTAGGACAACGAGTCGCCGCAGAATTTAAAAAACAAAACTTACCCTTTTTGCTTATCGAGAAAGATGAAGCGATACTGCAGTACGCTTTGTTATGGATGCATGATGATTATGTGCAAAAGCAATTGGCGCATTTTGATAGTTTAGCTGATGTGGATTTGGAAGCAGAGGAGGAGAAGTCTATCGCTGAATTGTCAGAAGAAACGGGCGTATTGTATCTGCTGGAAGATCCGACGGATGAACAAGTGTTGCGTCGTGCCGGCATTCACAAAGCAAAAGGGTTGGTCGCCGCTCTGGAAAATGATTTAGACAATATGGCAATTATTCTTAGCGCCCGTGACATGGCAAATCGGCTTGGAAATACAAAACTCCGCATTGTTGCCAGCGCCCAAAATGAGCCAAATGCCATTCATCGCATGTATTTAGCTGGAGCTGACCGGGTAAACGCGCCTAAAATGTCTGGCGGTTTTCAGGTTGCCACCGAAATGCTGCACCCTGTTTTGGCAGAGTTTTGGGAGCGCCTGATGTTTCGCAGCGATGGTCAGACAGATTTTGCCCGTTTTGAAGATGTCGCTCTTTCAACTCAACCAGAATGGCTAGGAATATCTGTAGCGGAACTAAACGAGAAATATTCCCAATTGGTTGTTGCAATCAAACGTGGAGATGAATATCTCTATGCCCCCCACCCTAATGAAACGTTTGAGGCAAACGATATCCTTATCGTTATGCGCTATAATTCAGCCCGCTAATGCCATGTAGCGAGAGTTCAACGAGAAATCCAAATCGCCTGGGTCGCATTTTGCAATACATATTCTACAGAACTGCCAATCGCCAACCGCATGACTGGGCTAGCCCCAAAACCGCCCATAATAATCATATTTGCCCCAACTTCATTTGCTGTTTCTATAATAGCGGGACCTGGCTTGCCTGATTTTATGACATAGTTGGCATCGGTTACGCCATGTTCGTTGAGATAATTCCTGGCTTTAGACAACGCGGTTTTGGCGGTGTGAGCGGTTTCGACTGTAATGACCGTCAACTCATGCTTGTAACGAGCGGCATGATACGTAGCGATAAACAACGCTTCATCCGCTTTGGAACTGCCGTCATATGCCAATAACATTGGATCAAAGCCATTAAATTTAGCGAGAGGCAATATCAACAAAGGGCGGGGCGACCGTTCGATTAGGGGTCCCCAAAAGCCAGAACGCAGTCGGCTTAACATAGAAGAGCCTGGCGGATGGGTCAGATTGATCATCAAAAGGTCTGACCATGCCGCCCGCTTTAATATTTTTTCTAATGGCTCACCCTTTTCAACGGCGAATTCGCCAACCAGCCCCGCCTGCCGGCACTCTTCTAGAAAGCGTTGCTTCATTTTTTCAATCTTCTTCTTTTTGATCTTTTTGGCGTCGGGTGAGACGCGCAAGCCCAGCAATCTATCTTTGTCGGTACTAGCGATTTTAATGGCGGCTTGAAGCAAATCCCAATCTTCATCTGTTCCCTCAAACAGCACCAAAATATCAGAAAAGAGCCGATTTTGCCGCCCTAAGGCAAGTTGCTGCTCCCTGAAAATGCCGGTTTGGGTTCGTTCGCCTAGGTCGGGCAACACTTTTTCCGCTACTTTGGCAAGAATAGGCGTGGATCTCTCCTCAACTAATCCTGGCAATACTTCCTCAAGATCAATATGCCAACCTAATGCCTGTTCCAACTCTTCTCGTTTTTTGGAGAGCAGCACATAAATATCCGTCTCCGTTCGATTTGGAAAACGGCGCATCGCCCCCATTTCGCGGATTAGATCGATCATCGGCATATAGACGAGGTCATACCAGGATGTTACAGCGCGCTCTAGTGAAATTTGGTCGGGATGTATGCCGGCATCTTTCGCTAAGTTCTTCCTTTGAAATTCGACCTGTTGCCGCAACGTTTTATAATGTCCGCTAAAGGTCATCGTCAAATCAACATCTTCCCGCAGCTTATCCAAATTCGTTTCCGCCAGAAAATTAGCGTAACGCGCTTTGCATATCACCTGATCCGGATTATCATCCGCCGATAAAGCCACCCTGGTTTTGACTTCGGTTACATTCGCCGAAATCGTTTTTACCCCCAACGTGCGCGCCACCGATACTCGATGGTTGCCGTCTAGCACAAAATAAGCGTCTCCAACCTTGTACACATCGATTGGCGGCATGCCAGACATATTGTTGATAGCTGCCCGCACATTTGCCCAGCGCGTTTCGTCGCTGGGCAATTTGGGCAAAAATTCGCGGGTAAAATCTTTGTAACGTCCCACGCTTCCCACAATTTTGTCTAGTGGAATCTCTTGCAAGCCCAGCATGGTGGTCTCTTCTTCCGCCATCAGCTCCTGACTGATCTGTTCAAATCCAAACAATTCGTTAGGCTGACCCCGCAACCGGGCAATTAATTGCTGCATCGTTGCCGCTTTACGGGCATGATGAAAATCTCGAACTGCTAATTCGTAGCTGGCTGTGTTTTTTTGTCTCATACCGTCAATAATGCCCAATATGGCGCGTTAAGTCAAAGGAAAAGAGCGATTTCCTCATCCTGTTTCATTTTTCAAGGCAGGGGTTGACAAACGAGCCGGAGAGAGGACAATGAGCCGCTAACGTGACAATCCGTAAGAACTGCGACCTCACTAACCAGAATGAAAATTAACCAAGCCTTTAAGAGCGCTTCTGCCCGCCAAACCGCTGCCCTGATGCCTTACCTGACCCTGGGGTACCCCGATATCGAACGTTCGTTGCAGTTGGTGGAGGCAATCGCCCCCTTTAGCGACCTGATCGAGTTGGGCGTACCCTTTAGCGACCCGTTGGCAGATGGCAAAACGATCCAGAATAGTACCCAAATCGCTCTGGAAAATGGGGTAACCAGCCGCAAATGTGTCGAGATGGTATTTGAATTACGGCGGCGGGGAGTAAAAGCGCCATTGTTGATGATGGGATATTTCAATCCGATTTTGGCGTATGGCGAGGCAAACTATGTTCGAGATATGGCGACGGCTGGAGCGAATGGGTTGATCGTGCCGGATTTGCCGCCCGAAGAGGCGGGGGAATTGCAGTTGTTAGCGGCGGATGCCGGCATTCATCTGATTCACTTTTTAACCCCAACCAGCAGCCCCGCCCGAATCAAGCAAGTGGTTGAGCAAGCCACAGGGTTTATCTACATGGTCTCGGTTGCCGGCATTACCGGAGCCCGCTCCACTCTGGCAGAAGAATTGCCCCGCTTTGTCGCCCAAATAAAGAGCCAAACAAAGGTTCCCGTTGCTGTTGGGTTTGGCATCAGTACCCCTGAACTAGCTCGCCAGGCAGGCAGATTTGCTGATGGCGTGATTGTGGGCAGCGCTCTGATCAACGCTATAGACGCCGAAAGTCAGGACAAACCAGCGGCGGCGGCGCAATTTGTCGCCTCTATGCAAGCCGCCATGATGGAGAGCGCTCATGAGTAACCGCCTCAAAAATGAAACCAGCCCCTACCTGTTACAACATCAAGACAACCCAGTCGATTGGTATCCTTGGGGAAATGAAGCACTGGCGAAAGCCAAAGCGGAAGATAAGCCGATTTTTCTCAGCATTGGGTATGCCGCTTGCCATTGGTGCCATGTGATGGCGCACGAATCATTTGAAAATGAGGAGACAGCCGCCTTTTTGAACGAACATTTTATCAACATCAAAGTGGATCGGGAAGAACGTCCCGATATCGACAGCATTTATATGGCGGCAGTAATGGCGATGACCAGGCAGGGAGGGTGGCCCCTCACCATTTTCCTTACGCCACAGGGGGAACCATTTTGGGGCGGTACCTATTTTCCGCCGGCGCCTCGCTATGGAATGCCTAGCTTTATGCAAGTGATCTCTTCGCTTGCCGATAGTTGGGCAAACCGGCGGGCGATTTTGCGCGATGGGGCGGCTGAAATCGTCAGGCACATTCAACAATCGCCTAACCTAGATGGGGGAGGGCATCATCTGGAACGCTCATTATTTTACCGTGCATTAACGCAGCTAAATGCCAACTTCGACCATCAAATGGGCGGATTTGGCGGCGCGCCAAAATTTCCGCCGGCGATGGCGATAGAGTTTTTATTGCGCCATCACCATGAAACAGGAGACGAGTCGGCGTTGCAAATGGCGACCTTTACGTTGGATAAGATGGCGGGCGGGGGCATTTACGATCATCTTGGCGGCGGTTTTGCCCGCTATGCGACCGACAACGATTGGTTGGTTCCCCATTTTGAAAAGATGTTGTATGACAACGGGCTGCTCAGCCGGGTTTATTTGCATGCTTGGCAGCAAACGGGCGATCCTTTTTACAGGCAGGTGGTAGAAGAAAGCCTGGATTGGGTTGCCAGGGAGATGCGCCATGAAGCAGGCGGTTTTTATTCCAGTTTGGATGCTGACAGCGAGGGAGAAGAGGGGAAGTTTTATGTATGGTCGTTAGCGGAAATCGGGGAGGTTTTAAGGGAAAACGCAACGCTCTTTGCCGCAAGGTATGGCGTTTCTTCTGCCGGCAATTGGGAAGGGGCAAATATTCTGCATAGGGCGCAATCGGTTGAAAAAGCGGCGGCGATTGCCGGCATTCCAGTTGGTGAAGCGCAGAAACGGTTGCAAGAATGCCGGCAAAAACTTCTAAATGCCCGCCAAAAACGCATCCGCCCTGGGTTAGACGATAAAATAATCACATCTTGGAATGGGTTGATGATGGCAGCCTTTGCCGAAGCGGGGCGCGCCTTCGAGCGAGAAGAGTACATTCAAATCGCTGTGCGGAATGCGGAATTTTTGCGCGATAATTTGCGCCGCCAAAATGGGCGCCTATGGCGAACTTGGAAAGCGGGTTCAAATGGCAAATTTAACGGTTATCTGGAAGATTATGCCTACCTGGGAGATGGTTTGCTGGCGTTGTATCAAACCACATTTGAGTTGCGCTGGTTTCAATGGGCGCAAGAGTTGGCGGAGCTGATTTTGACCCATTTTACAGATTCAGACGCAGGGGGATTTTATGATACCTCGGACGATCATGAGCCATTGTTGCATCGTCCTAAAGAGATCCAAGACAACGCCACCCCTAGCGGCAATAGCATGAGCGCCCACTTATTGGCGAAGTTGTCGCTATTTAGCGGCAATGGGGTTTATTGGGAGGTAGCCGAAAGAGCGACCAGCAGCCTATTTGGCGCGATGGCGCAATATCCTACTGGATTTGCCCATTGGTTGAGCGCCGCCTGGTTGATGGCGGCTGATACAGTTGAGGTGGCGATTGTGGGGGATGTGACTCAGCCTGACGCCAAAGCGTTGTTAACTGTGGCGCAATTGCCCTTCCGCCCTCATCAAGTGGTTGCCGCCGGCATTTCCGACCCACATATTCCGCTGTTGGCAAATCGAGAGATGATAGACGGCAAAGCGACCGCCTACGTTTGCCGGCATTTTTCCTGCCAAATGCCGGTAACTCAACCAGACGAATTGCGGCAGCAACTACGGAAAAATCCTATGGAGAAAACATGAATCCCAAATCCGCCGCCTTTCAATTACAACAGATTAGAGCCCAACAGCAAGCTGAAGATGCCGCCTACCTGGAATTTTTTCGAGCCGACAGCATGAGCATTGGTTTATACGCATTGAATGCCGGCAGCGACGACCCCCAGCAACCCCATAATGAGGATGAAATTTACTTTGTCACCAAAGGCAAAGGGAATTTGCGGGTTGACGACGAAGATTTTCCCGTCTCTGCCGGTTCAATTTTGTATGTAGCGGCGGGCGTCCCTCACTATTTTCACCAAATAACAGAAGATTTAGAGGCGTTGGTTCTTTTTGCCCCAGCAGAAAGTTAAATCCCAAGCTGGCGCTGCACATGGTTTGCCGCCTCTCTACAACGCATAGATGTGGCTGAATTTAGCCGTTACATAATCGATATAAGGTTTATGCGTGAGTTTTTTGCCAGTCGTACGGACAATTAACTCTTGTGGCGGATATTTGCTGCCATGTTGATGGATATTGCTCTTCAGCCAGGCTAACAAACCCGTTGTCTCGCCTCGTTCCATTTCGTCGCCGATGGCGCTGTTTTGGCTCAGGGCAGCCGCCATCAACTGGCTGGCGTATAAATTGCCAAGAGCATAGGTGGGAAAATAGCCAAAGCTAGGCCCGCTCCAATGGACATCTTGCAAACAGCCTTCGCTGTCTGTTTGTGGGGCGATGCCAAGCAAGGAGATCATTTTGTCATTCCACAATACCGGCACATCCTGTGCCTTAATCTCCCCATTCACCATCCCTTGCTCCAACTCAAAGCGCAAAATGATATGTAAATTGTAGGTCAACTCATCCGCCTCAACCCGAATCAACGATGGTTCTACTTTGTTGATGCCTCGATAAAATTCGTCAAGCGAAATATCGCCCAACGCTTCTGGGTAGTGGCTTTGCAATGCGCCATAATGAGCTTGCCAAAAGCCCCAACTACGCCCCACAACATTCTCAATCAGGCGAGATTGTGACTCATGAATGCCCATCGACGTACCAGAAGCCAGCGGGGTTCTGGCTAATTCCGAACCAACCCCTTGCTCGTAAATGGCGTGTCCCGATTCGTGCAACACTCCGAACAACGCCGGATTGAGAAAGTCGTCGTGCCATCTGGTGGTAATGCGGACATCATTTATGCCAAAACTGGTGGCAAACGGGTGGGTGACTGTACCCAAATGCCCCCGTTTAAAGTCAAAGCCAACTTTGCCGGCAATATACCTGGCAAACTTTTTCTGGGCGGCGATGGGAAAATTTCGATGCAAAAATTCAGTTTCGACCGCTTTTCCCTTCTCCCGAATCGCTTGCAGCAACGGGACTGTTTCCGCTTTCACCGCGTCGAACACGGCGCGAACCTCGGCTGTTTTCGCCCCTTCTTCATATAAATCCAACAAAATATCATACTTTTCGTCAAATTCTTGCCCAACTCCCAGATAATCCGCTCGTTCCTGTCCAAGCCCAATCACTTTATCTAGCCATGGAGCAAACGCTTCAAAATCATTCTCTTTTCGCGCTTCTCGCCAAGCTTCGGTGGCTTGCACTCCAATTTGAGCCGAACGCACTACGTAATCTGCCGGCAATTTCGTGGCAATAGCATAATCCCGCTGTAACACCCGAATCAAACTCGCTTCAAATGAATCATATGCCGCTTCAGACTGCTCCTCGGCTGCAGCGGCGATTAAATCCCCCATTTCCGGGCTGGTCGCCCTTTCGTGCTGTATCTTGCTCAATGTGCCGATTTGGCTGGCTCGTCCTGCTGTTCCGGCGCTCGGCATATTTGTTTCCTGATCCCAATGCAAAACCGACAGGGCAGCGCCCAAATCTGCAACTTCATGTACTTGCCCTAACAACTGTTCAAATTTAGAAGACATTTATCGCTCCAATGCATTAAAAAGTTTATTTTGATGTAGATTGCTTTGTGCCGCTTGCCCCGCCGCATCCTATCGCTTTCTATATGGTGAAAGTGTACTGGAAATAGCTTAGGTTTACAAAAGCGGATAGAAATATATCCAACTTGAAAATGGCAGGCGATAAGGCAATTCAAAATATTCCAGCATCAAATAGTCGAACATCGCCCACAAACCGAAACAGCTGAGGGCGATAATCAAAATCGAAGCTCCCACCATGATTAAGAATAAGCTTTGAGCGCAAGAATAATGGCGGGGCGGCGTCTCATCCGTTTCAACATCTATTTGATTTTGATTTGGCGCATTTTGCTGAGAATGGGGAGAATTTGCTCCTCTGACCGGACGACGACGGGCGAGAAACTCTTCATCTAAAACAACGCCACTCCCGCTGCAGCCAAAGGCGGTGCATTTGTTGTCGTTTGCCCGCCAACATCGAACATGGTGGCGGGTGGCGTCCTCAGGACAAATGACGATATCGTCGCCAATAGCAAAAAGCTCTTGACATAATGCACACCGTTCTTCGAAAAACGGAGAATCTTCGTCGATGGGGATGGGGTAGACAGACATATGCTGTCTGGGATGTTACTCCAAAATCTTAATGGCTTGCAACAGGCGTTTAAATAATTTAGACCACCAGCCTTCATTTCGTTGCTTCTCTTCTCTCTTCAATCGCTTGTTGCGCCCGTTTAGCGATGGCTGAGGACGTCCCTTCTTGGGCAGATCATCATATGTAATTTTGACCAAATTGCCAAAATCTTGCCCAAATAAATATTGTTCTTTGCTGCCACACCCCAAAATAGCGCATTTGCCGCCAGCTTGCGCCCAACACGCTTTATGATAAAGCGTGCCGCATTTGGCGCACACTACCGGCTTCATCGCATCCGCATTGGGGTGGCGTTCGACCGAGTCAGCGCAGATGGGGCAATGTAAACTGAGCTGATTGGCTTCATTGATATCATTATCAGAGATGGTAATGGGGTCGTTTTCGATCATCGGTTACCAACTCTTTTTTGCCCAGGGGGGCCAAGGGAATTCATAAGCGTCTACCCGGCTTTGTTCTCTGTCCCAACAGAAAAAGCCAGTCTGTTTGCCAACTGGGTCTAACACCAGGGCAATATGCCAAATTTGGGTGAAGAAGTTTTGATGGATAAAGAGATCCATGCCGGATAAAAAGATGCCAAAGCCGGGATGGGTATGGTACCAGCCGACGATTACGCCATCGCCGTCGGGGTACAACTCTTCCAATTTGTCATTGACATAACGCCAGCTTTCGGGGGTGTAAGTGACGCTGGCGCCATGCATCCGGGTATGCTTGGCGATGATGCAATCGGTGATATGCACCAAATAGCGTCCGTCGGGCTGCTTCTCTGGCTGAGGTCCAATCAACATGCCGGCAACCTCTCGGGACAAACTGGACAAAGCATGGGCTTGCGCGTCGCGGAAGGCTGGTTCGTTGATTAAAATATCGGCGGCAGTCCATGTCGGATGTTGCAATGGACGGCGCTTGCCCAATATGCGCATTTTGCCGCTGGTTGGCGGCGGTTTGGGGGGGCTGGCTTCATCGCTCGCTTCCCGTTCTTCACGTACCGGTTCAGATTCAGCGACAATGATGTCGGGGTCAGGCTGAGGCGCTTCTTTGTCGATTATCGGTATCTCTTCAACTGGCGGCGCTTCATTGGTTGGCTGTGCCGGCATTTCCTCGTCAGCTTCTGTTTCTTCTTTCGCTGCGTTCTCCGCTAACTTTTCAGCCATTTCAGTGGCTTCCGCTTCAGTGGTATCCACTTCAGTGACACCTGCTTTGGCAGCATCCACTTCAGTGGCGCTTTTTGCGCTAACTTGTTCCTCGTCATGTGGCAAAAAAATATGCTCTAAAATAGCGGCGGAGTCCGTTTCCTCGGCTTCGCTGGATGCCGGCAACTCGATTACAATTTCGACGGCATCGTTCGCCACTAACTCGCCCAACTCAATCTGTTGATACTCCTGCCAAGCTTCCGCTTCTAATGAATCGGCATAGGCTTGTAATTCGCCTAGGGTACAATCCCTAAGCCGTTTATGATCTCCATTCTGGGTAACGATATCGTCGTTGGGGCGTAAAGTTATGGTAGCCGTTGTTTGGTCGCCGCCATCGGGCAAAGTGATGGTTATTGTCGCGCTATATGCGTATTGCGTCTGTTCGCTCATCAAATTATCTGCCCCAATATAGATATAGCAGGATAACGATATTCGCCAACAGGCTGGCGCCGCCCAGGAAAACGCCCCACCAGGGGCTGATTGCCGGCAGCGAACGGAATGGTCTGGGCAGCGTCATCCCCATTTCGGCGATAGGCTCCGCCCAATGTTGATGATAGGCGACATGCCACTCTAACAAGCTGTTGGGTTGGTTGTCTAACCATTCGTAAAAACCTGCGATTGGAAAAATCTCATTATTTCGCCCGTCATTTTCCCAGCCAAAAAAGCAAACTTCATTTTGAATGGGGTCAACTACCATGCCCACTTGCCAGGGCAATGTAAATGCGGCAGTGTGAACCACCACATCGTCGCTGGAGAAGAAAACGGAAAGGTTGGGATGGGTGTGAAACCAGCCGACGATTTCTAACTCTGGAAAGCTGGCTTCACGGCGTTGATTGATGTACGCCCAAGTGTCGGCAGAAAAAGTGAAATGGAGCGGTCCATGATCGGAGGAGGGGGCAGGCAATGCCTGCAGCGCTTCGACAAAGGTTTGCGCCTGATGACGCACAACCCGCCCCAACAACGCCCCGCCAACTTCGCGGTTGAGGTCGCTGTGGGCGTGTTGACTTATTTGCTCTATCGCTGTCTGGCTGAGAATGACCCGAACTTGGCGTTGAGAAGGGTAGTCGCCATGGAGGATTATTTCCTCCTCAGTGGCTGCCGGCATTTGCTGTGGCACATTTTTCCACACTGAATCTTGCTCGGATATCGCCGGCAATGTAGGGCTGTTTTTCTCAGATGTAACCGGTTCAGAGTAACTGGATATCGAATTCATCCGCCTCTTCCGATTCGCCCAACACAATCAAATTTGCCAGGGATTCTCCTTTGAGCGGGCGGTCGTCAATAGGGAACAACCGCTTGTTTTTCAATGCCCAGGAAGCCGCTTGAGAATTCATCGGATCATGCGGGTCGAAATTTTTATATTGAACCATTTCCCCTAACGACAACAACAATTCGTCTAACGTTTTTGCCGGCCACCATGCCCCGATACAAACCGCGCCAGAGCGGTGAATGTTGGGGTGAAAAATCGGGGTCAACCATTTTAACTGTGGCTGTTTCAACGGATATTCAGCGTGGAGATAAACCACTACCTCATGCGCATCCCGGATCACGGGTTTGCGGCTGGGGGTCAGCTTTTCGATGCCCCGACATGAAAATTGAATGATATATTTTTCTGGCGGGTCGCCTTCGCTGCTAACGATATGGATAAATTCGCTGCGATTGACCAACTCGCGCAGACGCTTTTGGTCATTAAGTAGTCTGGTTTCACGAATGTCGAAAGACATCTCTGCCTCCGATAAAAAGGGAACTGATCAAAATGTAAATTGGTAAAATTATCAATTGGCGAATGATTTATGAAACCATTCGCCATTTTTTAGATTATTCAACTCTTGAATTATAGCTGAGCTTATGAAAAAAGTTACCCTGCGGTTACTTCTGGGAAGAGGCTCAAAATATCATCCTCTTGCACGCCAGCGTCTTTTAGCGATTCAGATTCAGAGAGCCGTTTGCCAGACGCCCGATGATCCAACCGATAGGTGATGGGGTTAGCGCCCTGCGTTGTGGGCAAGCCCATTTTGGTCACTAGCGCTGGAATCAACCGCTGCATCGATACGTCTGCCGGCAATTCAACCGGCGTTTTCTTTGAGCCAGTGGGGTCATAAATGACGACTTTGATGTTTGCCATTATTTTGTAAATCCTCCAAACGAGTTAGGTGATGGTTCTAATTATCATCACAAAAATTGAAAATTTCTACAAGATTTCCTTGATTATGCTAACACTACGCAAATTAAGATGGGAAGTTGCAGCGGCTATTTACTGGTCTTTCGACTCTTTATTTTCGTTCATCGCCGTCCCTATGGCTACTCCAATTGCCACAAAAACCCCAATCCAAACCGGGTTTTGGGTGGCGGCAAATAACGCAGCGCCAAAAGCGACTCCAATCCCAATTCCAACGCCCATCTTTGAACTATTTTTCATCTTAGCGCTTCCTTTACTATTACTCAAAGGAAAAGAATGAATCTTTGTCCCCAGTGAGTTCAAGATAAACTTTTTTAGCCCCATTTTTTGCCCGGACAACGCTTAATGCCGGCAAATCTATTTCCGCCAATGTGCGCTCTAGAAATGGTTCATTTCCTGTTAACGCATGGGTTAACTCCATATCTCTTTGAGCTCCACATTTAGGACAGATGGCAGCCTCTTCATACAGCCGCGCCATCCGTTGAAAGATCGCTTCTTTGTCGCCGCATTCGGGGCAGTTCATATATGTTACCAATTCATAGCCAAGCTCTATCGCGGCGCCTTTGCCGGCATGTTCAGCTGCCGTTTCTAACAACTGTTGCAATGAAGAGCCTTCTACAGTAAATGCCGGCAATTCCACGATGGGCGCCATACTGAAATGGCTCATACAAAACTCTTTAACCGGATATTCTGAACTGTACACATCGTTGGTCAGCCCGTTGATCATCATGCCCACACCCGGCTTTATCTCCATTTTGTGCAAGATTTTCAGCGCTTCTTGGGTTTGAAAAGCGGCGACGATCGAGGCGCTAGTGGGGGTGGTGGGCACTTTGCCCTGCAAAATATTTTGGCGGGCAAGCAGAGGGCAAGAGTACCGCAAATTGATGATTTGGTAGTCGAGGTCGGTTAGCGTACATTCATAACAAGCCCCTTGCCCGGGAGCAAACACCCGCACGATGCCCATCAGCTCTTGAATCGCCCCATCCACCCAAGGTTTGCCAACAGCATGGGCGAAGCGGTTAATCGACAACCGCGCTTCACGATTGTCGAGACAACCGATAATCACATCGACATGACGAAAAACGCCATGCCCCATCTCGAAATTGATGTCGCCATGCCATGCCTTCGCCTGAACGTCTGGGTTGAGCTTTTTTACCCGTTTGGCAGCCACATCTACTTTGCGTTTTCCCCGATCTTCCGCCCGAAAAAGGACAGAACGGCTTAGGTTGGCGTCTTCGATGGTGTCAAAATCGGCAATGATCAGCTTGCCGATGCCCATCAACGCCAAATTTTTGATAACTTCATTGCCCAATGCGCCTGCCCCAATTACCAGCGCGGTGGCGTTACGCACTACCTCTTGCTGCCACCAACTGATATAGCCGAATGTGTGATACCGATCACTGTCGGGATCGGTGATGACGATCGTTTCTGGTTGAGTCATAATTGCGATAAATTAATTGCCGCGTAGCCTAGCGCCTGGAGCGGAGATGAATAGTTGGGTGGCGACCACGGCGCCTTCTTCGCTAAGGGCAATGCCGATGCCGGCATGTGTCCAAACTGGGTTAAGCAAATTCGCCCGATGGTTGTTTATGCCGCGCGGTTGGTTGATAAATGCTTGATGAATTTCCTGAATGCTTGCCCAGGCAGAGCCATAACTGCCATACGCCACCCCGATATTCTCGCCGCATGCCCAATAACGAACCTGATTATGGTCTAAACGCTGCTGGGCAGTTTGCCCTTCAGGGGTGGCATGCGCCATATATTGACGGTCGATCATATCTTGCGAATGGCGGCGGGCGATATCGGCTAATTGATCGCGCCATTTTAGTGTGGCTGTGCCTAATATCGATGCCGGCAATCGCTCGTTGCGGGCTTGGTTCACCAAATTGAGCATCAACCGCTCTAATTCACGACTGTTATTGGGTTCAGATAATTTGGCGTCCAAATCATCAATCGTCACTTTTAGCGGAGCGGCGCTTGCCGGTCTGCGCGGGGGCGTCGAATCGATCTCTTCCGACTCTAGGATGAGGATTGCCGGCAACAACGGATCATCTTTTTTCAGACGATGGGCGCGGGCGATATCGGCGTCGGTCAACGTCAGCCATTCTTCCATCGGTTATGGTTGAACTTGTCGATAAAAGGGCAGTTGAAATTCGGTGCGATCGTTGTTGAGCGTTATCGATTTGCGTTCGATATCGCCGCCATAATCTCGATGCCAGGTTAATTCGACTTGATAGGTCAGCCCTTCCTTCTCGCGTACTGGCACTTGGCACAAAAATATGCCATCTCGATTGGTGATGCCGGCAACCTGCGCCCGAACTCGTTTACAATGAACCCGTATTTGCAGCCCATAAATTCCGGGACCATCCGGATATTGCTGGACAACGACTCGTAATTTTGCCGTTTTTGCCGTTGGCGACGTTACCGCTTTGCGGATTCGATTTGATTGTTCCCGTACCTGCTCGCGCATCTGCACCGTTAGGCTAGGGCGTGCGCTGCTTTGGGCGTTGGGCATCGCCACGCCGCTGTAAGGCAAGGGGGTGGGCGGGGTCGGCGTAGTGACCTGTATTGGCGCCGGCGGCGTCTGCGACGTTAAATCCTCTTCGGTGATGATTAATCTGCCGGCAGAAGCAGCGTCGTCCCCATCCTCCGTTGAAACTGTTACGGGCGGATTTAGTTCTGGATAATTGACCGGAACGGGCGGACGGAAGATTTCTGGGGATGGGACGACTGGAGTTTCAACGCCTCCTTCCGACAAATTGGCGCTTTGCGAAGTTGGAATGCCAGTAAAAGCTAACTTTTTGGCGATCCGATCTCTTTCGGTGGGGCTATATTGGCTTTGTTTGCGAATATAATTGCCAGCACGCTGCACAATTTGTCCGGCAGGGCTATGCAGGGCAGGCGGCGCGGCTGGGTCAAGTTGGTTGATAGGGTATTCCCGCTGGAAAGCAATCGCCCGCAACGTTAAAACCAACCAAGAAACTGGAGAGGATGCATCGCTGGCAGGGGGCAATTGCTCCAGGGCTGAGCTTTGTAAGCCACACTGTTCGATAAGGTTATACAACGCCAGTCGAATGCCGGCATTTTTAGTAGTGAAACTGGCAAACGCATTAATCGTGGCGCCGTCTACCACATTCATCGCTTTCAATAGCGCCTTTGCCCGCGATTCGGTGTATGAGGCGGCTTCTGCCTCTTGTAAAATAAACCAATGGTCGAGCCGACTGAGGGCTATAGGCAACTGCTCGTCTTCGATGCTGTTTAACCAGCGAATAATTGATTGATTCATAATATTCCTCATGAAAGCCGAAAGATTTTGAAAAACCTTTCGGCTTTAGAGAGCCGTTATATAACGGCGACTGAATTTTCTAATTGATGTAACCCTTCCCAGGTACGCATCAACTCTTCCAGGTCCGATACAGATTCGAGATCGAGTTCCATCGCCGCCCGCAATGTTTCGTCGTGCAGCTTGCGGTCGTGTTGCCGGATCATGGGTTTGACGATGTGATTGTTAAAGTCGCGCTCCGCTTTGGTCGCTTCCAGCCAGAACAGGCGGCGCAATCTAGGCAGCAAATCGTCGTCGTTGAAAAGATCGTCAATGATGTTGTGGAAAATGCGGCGCGTTTTCTCGCCGATATTGTCCAATTTATCTGCATAGCTTTCTTCCCAATCGATGCGGGGCATCTCTTCTTCGCCGCCTAAATCGATTTGAATATCATCCACTACTGCGGCTACCGGCGCATCTAATATTTTGATGTCGAGATCGTCGTCGAATGCCGGCAATGGTTGGGGAGCGGCATGGTTGGCGCCTGCCAAAACGGCAGCGCCAGGCTCATTTTGCAGGGCAGCGTCCAATAGTTGGTTGTTGTCTACCAATTCGGCATTTGCCACTCGATTCAATTTGAAGTGGACGGAACGCTCTGGCTTCATCAATTCGTACATCGTCGCTTGCCGGCATGTTTCGCGGAAACTGGCGCCAATGCGCTCAACTAGATGGTCAAAAGCGCCATTCAAATCGTGCGTTGCTCCCGGATCGGTGGGCAGCGTGTAGCTATACTCTTGTCCGTAGCTAGCCCGGTCGAGGCGATGGGCGATTTCATGCGTTTCCAGCGTGCGTTGCAACTCGCCCGCCATCACGTCGGCTACTTCGGGCATATATTGGGAGACCGCTTCTTGCATTACTAACTCTACCTGGAACAAGATGCGGCGGATGGGAGCTTCGATGCCGGCATCTCCCCAAACCAAATTGTCATACATCACATCTCGATCATCCCAATGGGTAGTGCCATAACTTTCTAGCAATGTGTCAACCTCTCGTTGCACTGTTTCCTGCACCACTCGTTTGACGCTATCCAGCGTTGGGCGCATCAAATTGCGAAAGCGTAAATCGTGGTTAGTGCGTTGACTCAACTCCAGCAAAGCGTCATGGAAAGCCCGGGGCAACATCTTTTGATGACGCACCAACACATTCTCATAACGTCGTTCTTGTAAAGACTCCCAACTGGTGTCAAATGGGGGGTAAACATCGCGCGCAGCCAACTGTTGTTCGTAATAGAAAACCAAGGAGTGCAGCCCATTTCGCACCCGCATCGACGCTTCGCGCAACTGTCCGCGTACCCGTTCGTTTTGGATAAAGGTCATCAATTGCTCGCGTAGCAATGGCACTTCGCTCAATTCTAGCAACGCCTGTTTAGCGTCAGGGCTTAAAACATCTTTGGTATCTATTTTACCCAATTGGTCGGCAAAGATTTTGGCGATTCGTTCCGTCTCGCCGGCAAACTCTTCAGGGGCGTTGTCGGGGTCTTGCAAATACAAAGCGGATGGCGCCATCACCAAAAAATAGGGACGGTTTGCGCCTCGATCGCGGTATCTGTCCCAGTAGTTGGGCGAAATGTGGCGAGTCACCTCTTTTACTTCCAACTCCGCTGCGGGCAAGCCAGAGTTCAGCCGGTCAAATGCCTGCCGGACGTTGCCGCCATTGACCACGAAGAAGATTTTCGCCGCCGCTTCGTCCAGTTCGCCGCCGGTTAAGCCGCGCAGACGATGGTCTTTGATCCAATGGACGGCTGACATCGATTTGAGTTCGTCTACCCGTTGCCTGCCGGCATCTGTAACCAACACAATCATGGCGTCTTCTCGCTTCATCTCTTCCAACGTGATCGTCTCGTGCAACTTCATCCCCGCGCCCAAACCAGGCACATCCACGATACGCAGATAGCCGTTCATCATCAAATCCGCTTCCCCATTTTGGGGGTGGATTTTAAAGGTAGCGGAGCGAACCAGCCGGATTTGTCGTTTATCGCTTCCTTTGAAGCCATCTTCTCTCAAATAAATCAATGCATCATCGCTATCCAGCGGCAGTGATTTGGGGGCGGCGACGCCATCTACATAGATAGATTGATGATTTTGATAGGAGGCGATACAGTCGAGCAAAATCTCAAAATATTCATCCTGTTCTGTCTTGGCTAAATCTTGGCGCTCTTCCAATAGATTTTGAATCGCTTCTTCTGTCTGCGCCCGCTCTTCACTGTTGGTGATGTCGAATTCGGGCATTTCGCTGAGTTGGCACAATCGGCGCACTCGCTCGGCGAATTCCGCTTCCGTCCAGTAAGTGAGGGCTAACGATTCCGCTTCGTCGGCGGGGGCTTGTTCGATGTAAACGATGGTGCCGGTAACAGCAGTGACCGCGCCAGTGGGCAATAGGTTGCGGCGCAGCAAGGCGTTAATTAAGGTGCTTTTGCCCACGCCCGTTCCGCCAAAGAAAATGAGGGTGTAGGTGCGCTGCGCCAAAATCTTTTCCGCATCGTCGATGCTTTCTTTGGCTTGGGGCACAGCTCGGATGAGGTAATCTCGGCTGCCGTCGATCGTTTTTTGCAGCGAAACCCATTGCTCTGCCTGGGTTTCATTAATATGAGGCAGTTCGAGCAACGAATTGCTCATTTCTGCATATTTGTCCTTTGATTTGGTTGCCATTTTTTATTTCTCCATTGGGATGGGATACGGGTTGCTTGATTTTTAACTGGAATGATGGAAAGATGCAACCCTTTTGATGCATTTTTCTGGGGGACATTACGGTTGAGTAGCCATAAAGTTGCAAAATAAACAAAATTATGAAGGTTGCCGGCATCAACCTCTCCCTTGTGTTAAAATATGGCGGAATTTTAATGGAAGGAGAAGCAAATGGTTGAACAACCTTGTTCAGTGTGCAGTCAAGCTGGAGTCCATCGACTGGGACGATACAACTTTTGCGAGACTCATTATCCCCATGCGCTTCATCGTCGTCGCAGTTTGTGGCAAGCAGACGGGGCGACGGCCGTAGCGTTGCTTCTATTCGTCGTTTTAGCCAGCTTATTAGATCGACTGCCACTGCCGGCATTTAGCGGTAATTGGCTGCTAGGGCTGGGCATTATTCTTTCATTTGTGCCGGCATTCATTTGGCTGGCGTTTTTCTATCGCCGCGACCAGTTTGAGCCAGAGCCAAAAAGCTTGGTGTTGAAACAATTTATTCTGGGCATGTTGTTGGCAAGCGCTATCGGCATCCCATTGGTCGAAGTGATATTCGATACCCCAAATTGGCTCTACCATAGCTCCATCTGGACGCAGTTGGCAGGCGGCTTCTTTATCGTAGGCATCACTCAAGAGTTTTTGGTGTTTGCCGCCGTCCGTTTTTTGGTCTTTAACGATCCCGAATTTGACGAATTTACAGACGGCATCATCTATGCCACCGCTGCCGGACTGGGGGTAGCGACAGCTCTCAACATTCATCGCGTGATTGAATCAGGTGGGGTTGCTCTGGGCAATGGGGCGCTGATGATTACCCTGACAGGGTTGGCGCATGCCAGCTTTGCCGGCATCCTCGGCTACTTTATCAGCCGCGAAAAGTTCGAGCGGGCTCCGCTGTGGTGGATGCCTCTGGGCTTGGGGTTGGCTGCTGCCGCCAATAGCTTTTTCTTCACCTTTCAGGGGATGGCGACCCAGGGCGGCGGCTCGTTAACTGGCGGTAATATCGCAATTTGGTTGGGCTTTTTAGCGGCGGCGGGGATGGCAATATTAATCGCTTGGGCGCTTTCTCGCGCTATCGATTATGATTTGCAATTGATGACTGGAGACAATCGATAGGCGGTTTTCATGAGAAGATTTTGGAGTTGAAATGATGCCGGCACAAACGATCGCCCGCAACTTATCTGGGCTGCAAACGATCGCCCATAATCGATTCAGCCTGCTGGTAACCACCACTTTTGCCCTGATTGGGCTGCTTATGGGTTGGCAGCTAAAATTTGGCGTTGAAAATTCATCAGAAACGGTATTTTACAAAGGGGTGGTGGCGCAAGCTCCGCAAGGCTGGTTGGCGCAGCAAGGGGCTGGCGATTTGGCGTTTTTAGTGCGGGATCCATTTCGACCCCGGCAACGATATGGGGTGTATCAATTGCCGGCAACCGATTCATTGCGGCAGATCGCTGTCCAACGCGGTTTGGCTTGGGGCAGAGCCAACGACTCGTTTCGGACATTGGACGAAACGCCGATTATTTTGGATGGCGAAACGGGTTACAAAGTACATTACGCATACATCGACTTGCGCTCCACGGGAATGCCGGCAGTTACCGAAGGGGTTTCCTACTACTTTTATCGCGGCGGTAAAGTGACATTAATCTATTACGAAAATGAGCAGGCGTCATTTGACAAAGGGCTGTCCCGCTTCCGAAAATTTATGGACACCGTGCAAATAGGAGGGGGCGGATGAGCAAACGACTTTCGCTTCCGGGTTGGTTCGCCTTGTTTGGTTTACTCACGTTCGCCTGCCAAATTGGTTCAGGAGGCGAAATTATCCCCACTGCTGAACCGAGCTCATCTCAGCAAGCGACAGAAATCCCAATTACGCCGCCGCCCACGCCGAACCAATTTGAAAATTCAGACGCGCCGGTATTGCCTAATCTTGTGGCAGATGCCATAAGCATTGAACGGTTGGAAACGGCGACGGTTTTGATATTGGCTCAACGATCTGTTGCCGGCAGAATGGAAACGATGTGGACGGGTTCAGGAACCATCATCACGCCCCATGGGTTGATCCTAACCAACGCCCATGTAGCCGCCCCTGAATCCCCCGGATTGGCGGCGCTTTACAACGACCCTGAACTGCTCTTTTCGGAGACAGTTGACCGGCTGGTGATCGCATTGGGCAGTTCGGCAGATCGCCCGCCAACGGAACGTTATATCGCCGAAACGCGGGCAGCTGATGGGCATCTTGATCTGGCGGCGGTGCAAATCGTGTCAGATTTAGATGGCAACTCGCTTTCCCCCAACGAGTTAGATTTGCCTTTTGTGCCGGTTGGAGATTCTGACGCGGTGCGACTGGGGGATGAGATTAGGCTGCTGGGTTTCCCTGGAGCGGGCGGCGAGACGATCACCTTTACCAGAGGGGATGTTTCTGGTTTTGAGAGCCAGGCGCGGGTGGGCGACAGAGCCTGGATAAAGACGGACGCCACCTTTTCGCCGGGCAATTCAGGCGGATTGGGGGTCAACCAAGCCGGGCAGTTGATCGGCGTGCCCTCTTTTGTGTTGGAGGCGCAAGGCGGGGCTATCAATCGGTTGCGGGCGGTCAATTTGGCGGCGCCATTGATCGAAGCGGCGAAAAATGGGACAACATACGAAAGCCCATACCTGGCTGCCGGCACTGGGGCTGAGCAATTGCAGTTGATTGCCTGGGCAGAAGATTATGACGATGTAGGGTGCGCCACTCAGCATGTAACTCGTTATAGTTCAGATAGTTTGGCGGCTGTGGCGGTCTTCCAATACAAGGGGCTGATGGATGGAGAGCAGATTTTGGAGTTGTGGTATGTAGATGATGAATTAACCGCCTCCTTCGTGTATGAATGGGAGTCGGGAGAGCGTGGAACATGCTTCCCTGTCTATTTGCATAATTTTGGCGAACCGCTCGATGCCGGCATGTACACCGTTGAGATTTATGCCGGCGATGATTTGGATTTAATCAGCGAGGCGGATGTGGCGGTGGGGTGGGGCAGCGCTGCATCTGGAAACCTGCCTACGACTGCGTCTAATAGCGTTTTGGTGGAAGGAGCGATTTCAGACGCCGTTTCTGGCAAGCCTATCGAGGGCGCCGCTATATTTATCTTGTACCCTGGCTCAGATTTAGACAACTGGCTGGATCGACCGGCTGACGACGAAATCTTCACTTTTGCCGAGAGCGACGCCAATGGGGAATACCGCTTGCCCGACGCCCTGCCCCGTGGCAAAAGTTATCCGGGAATCGTGGCAGCCACTGGCTACCGGAGTTCAGACGGTTATTTGGATATCACTGCTGCTGATCCAGAAACAGTCATTGTAGATGTGGAGCTAAACCGATAATGGATGAAAATATACGCGGCATCGATCATGTACAGTTGACCATTCCGGTAGGGATGGAGGAGGCTGGGCGGGATTTTTTCCTTGACACGCTGGGTTTGACGGAAGTCGCCAAGCCAGCGTCTTTACAAGATCGGGGCGGATTTTGGTTGATGGCTGGCGATATGTCATTGCATATCGGCGTGGAAGATGGGGTTGATCGGACAAAAACGAAGGCGCATGTCGCTTTTCAGGTGGAGGATATCGGCGGGTGGCGGCGCAAGCTGGAAAACGCCGGCATCTCCGTCCTCGATTCCATTCCTATCCCCGGCTATGTTCGGTTTGAATGCCGTGACCCATTTGGCAATCGTCTGGAGTTTATTCAACCAGAGTCACTGCCGGCAGACCCTCTGCATCCCCACAGCCATGACCCAAGTCCCCAACCGCCCAGCGATTCGCCCGATTTTTTGCTGACTTTGCCCAATGGCGCAAAGCAGATCGTATCGGCAAGCAGCCTAGCCTCTCTGCCTAGAGTTGTCGTGCCCGACTGTTTTATCGTCAGTACCGGGCATGGCATATCGGGACCTTTTGCCTTTGGCGGCGTGCGGTTAATTGATTTTGTGGCGTATTACTTGCCGGCATCTGCCGATTGGCAACAAGTAGAGATTGTGGCGGGAGATGGGTTTGGCAATCGGGTAAGGCGGGAAGAGCTTGCCGAAGAAGCGCCGCGCCCCATAATTTTGGCGGATTCTATTGGCGGGAAGGCGATGAGCCGGGAGATGGGTCTGACCAGGCTCATTGTGCCAAGCGAAACAGATGACGCCTTGCGGCAGGTAAAATGGATCGCAGAAATTCGAATTAAGTGAGTCAATTGACTCACGCCATAGCTGAATCGATCAACGTCGGCAAACTTATGGGATGTGGGGCATGGGGTCGGAGCCAGGCTAAAAATTCGATATTGCCGGCAGCCCCCGTAATAGGCGACCGGATGACGGCAGCGGGCGTCAATCCATTTGCCGCACACCAATTCAAGATGTTGTCTAACACCTGACGATGAATGGCGGCCTCTGTTATGACGCCCCCTTTGCCAACTTGCTCCTTGCCCGCTTCAAATTGGGGTTTTATCAAAGCCACAATTTCGCCACAAGATGTTAACCACCCTTGAACTGCCGGCAAAATCAATCGCAATGAGATAAAAGAGACATCAACGATGGCTAAATCGACCTTCTCCGGCAAGGCTTCCAGATAACGAGCGTTAACGCGCTCCATCACAATCACCCGCTTATCTTGGCGCAATTTCCATGCCAACTGTCCATAACCAACGTCGATGGCATATACGCGCGCCGCGCCGCGTTGCAGCAAAAGGTCGGTAAAGCCGCCGGTACATGCTCCCACATCGGCGCACACCTTCCCGGCTGCATCAATTGGGAAGGCGTCGAGAGCAGCTTCTAGCTTATACCCGCCCCGGCTGACAAAGGGCATTTTTTTGATGAGCTCAAGCTGCGCCGATACCGACGTCTGCATGCCCGCTTTGTGCGCCATTTGGCCGTTTACCCGCACTTCGCCAGCCATCACCAACGCTTGCGCTTTGGAGCGCGTGGGCGCTAATCCTCGTTTGACCAATAATTTGTCGAGCCGCTCTTTTTTAGGCGGATTCATGTGGCTAATTTCGTTTGCCATTCGATTAAAACATCTTCCAGCGATTGGCGTAATCCTATTCGAGGTCGCCAACCCGTATCCTTTTCGATTTTGGCGAAACTGCCAAACAGGTTGGGCGAATCTGAGGGGCGCATTCGAGCGGGATCAACTTGTACATCAACGGAAATGCCGGCAATATCGATCAACATATCTAACATGGCTCGTATAGAAACGGATTGACCGGAGCAGATTAGATACGCTTCGCCCGCTGCGCCTTTTTCCGCCAAAGCGATATAAGCTCGCCCCACGTCGCGCACGTCGCAAAAATCTCGGCACACATCTAGATTGCCGACCCGCATAGTTGGCGGTTGAATGCCCAATTTGACGCCGGCAATTTGGCTGGCAAAATCAGGCGCGACAAAGCCCAGGGCTTGGCGGGGACCGATATGGTTAAAAGGGCGGGCTTCAACTACGGGCAATTCATACCGCTCCCAATAAATGGCAGCCAGAAGGCTGGCTGCCATTTTGCTGATCCCATAAGGATGGCGGGGCGTTGCTGGCATCGCTTCGGTGATGGGTAACTCATCGGCAGAAATTCGTCCGTACATGTCGGCGCTGGTGACAATGATGACTCTGGGTTTGCCCACGCGCCGCGCCGCTTCTAGCAAATTTGCTGTGCCGCCGCTGTTAACGGCGATAGCGACGCCTGGTTTTTGCCAAGAAAGAGGGGGAGAGGACAAACCCGCCAAATGAAAGATGACCTCAGGTTGACAATCCCGCAAAATTTGATGCAACCGCGGCAAATCCATCAAATCGCCAGGGTAACTTTTGACAGTGGCTGGCAATTGTTGGTGGCTAAATTGGTCAAATGACAACGCGAATAACTGGTTGCCGGCATCTATCAGTTGGTCGATTAGATGAGAACCGGCAAAACCTGTGCCGCCTGTCACAAATACCCGCATACTCTCTCCTTTTTCAGAGGCTAATTATACCGATTTCGGTACTGCCGACATTATTGCATTAGATAGGGTTAGAATACCCGGCCGCTCTGGGGTGAGAAAATTCTGACCGATACCCTGTCCGCTTGCGGTAGGGTAGTTCATTTTTCACGCGCGCAACCCCTGAAAAACATTGTGAACTAGCCATGTTGCTGGGCAAACAACCGCGCTAATTCGATATTTTCCGCCAAGGCAGCAAAGCTGGTGGGCTTGACCACGGCAATGCGTAAAAAGATAGTCCCATTTAGCGTCGTTGTGGAAATGGTGTGGCTGCCCGTCTCCATGATTTTCCGGTAAATCTCTTTTTGCAATTGATCTAATTCAGCCGCTGTCAAGCTGGCTTTGATGAGCCGGAAGCACAAAATGCCGAGGTCGGGCGAATGTCCTAGCTCAAAATCTGGCTGATCCTTGAGATATTCTGCCAGTTGCCGAACTGCCGCTAGAGGCGAGCGCAGTTCGGCTTTTATTTGCGCCAACCCTTTGCCGCGCAACAAAGTAATTAATGGCAAAGCGGATAGTGGACGGGTTGATGGCGGCGATTTTAACCCCGGATTCGGCTCTACATCGTCTGCCCGATTGAAATAGCCGCTATGTAACGCCATCCGCTGAAAGTTTGCTTGGTCTCGCAGGAACAAAATGGAGTTGGGGATGGGCGCCCCTAACTGTTTGTGCGGATCCCAGCAGATGGAATCTGCTTCCAAATCCATGGCAAATAACTCTCTCCATCCGGAGACTAATTTGTATCCATATCCATACGCCCCATCAAGATGCAGCCATGCCCCAATGTGCCGGCATGCCTCCACAAATGGCTCAATTGGATCAACCGCTCCGGTAGAGGTAGTTCCAGTGGTGGCGACTAGGCAAAAGATATCTCGGTTGCCGGCAGCCTCATCCACAATTTGACGCAACGCTGCGGCATCTGCCCGTCGATTTTCGTCTAGGGGAATGGGAATGAGAGCATGTTCGCCCAACCCCAACATGCGGACAGCGTGTTTCAATGAAAAATGAGCCTCTTCCGAGACTAATACCGCCAGCTTCTTTGGCTGATCAAAGCCGCTGACGCCTTGTTGAGCCAAATCAAATCCCTGCCGTTCGGCAAATCGATGCAGCGCCAAATAAAGAGCTTGCTGGTTGGCGTAGGTGCCGGAATAAAAAAAGGTGGCGCCGGCATTGGCGTTTAATCCAAATAAGTGGCACAATGCTTGGCAACAAAGCTCTTCTAACATGGCGCCGCCCGGAGACACTTGCCAATTGGTAACTCCCTGATTGGTCTCCAACGCCATGCGCCCACCCAACAAAGCGGCAGCGGCTGGGGCGTCATTAAACATCGATTGGAAGCCGGGCGCGTCGTATTTGATCAAATGAGGCAGCAATCGCTCATGCAGCAGCCATTCTAGCCGCTCGAGCGGCATCCCCGTCTCTTTGAAATCGACCAACGGGGATAAATCGGCGGCGACCTGGGCGGGCGACGCGCCGGAGGTGATGGGGGTTTGGGGGGAGGTCATAAGCAGCGTGATAAAATATTAAAATTGAGATTCAACATCGATTTTAACGATGAATTCGATTCTTGTAAAAACGATAAAGTTGAAAGGCGGTTGGCGCGATGAAAAACAGCTTAGTGATTCAAGCCGGGGGGCGCTCTAGCCGTATGGGGCAGGACAAAGGGCTGATGCCGCTTGCCGGCATTCCATTAATCCAACATGTACTCAATCGAACGGCAGGATTAACGGATGAGATTTTGATCACCAGCAATAACCTGACAGGATACACACAATTTGGCTTGCCGATTTTCACGGACGAGCAACCGGGCGCAGGAGCGCTGCCAGGTTTGCAGACCGGGTTGCAAGCGGCAAATGGCGAAGTCGCTCTGGTAGTGGCTTGCGATATGCCTTTTCTCAATCGAGCCCTGTTAGGCTACTTGGTTGATCAAGCGGCGGAAGCGGATGTGGTTGTGCCGATTTGGGGCGAGCGTCCTCAACCGATGTGCGCCGTTTATCGTCCGTCAACGGTTGTGCCGGCAATCGAACGGGCGTTGGCGGCGGGCGAAAAACGGATGATCTCTTTCTTCCCCGATGTGTTGGTTCTCCACATTGGGCGAGAGGAGATTGACGCCTTCGACCCTGATGGGGTAACTTTTTTCAATGTCAATACGCCGGGAGATTTGGCTGTAGCCGAAGAGATGTGGTTGGAAATTCAGAAGGTTAGTCGGTAGAAACGGCTGTCGGACGGCTGCTAAAACGGACCGTCGACAATAACGCGATAGCGCCCAATCCCATCCCCAAGCCCAATAGGCGGAAAGCGGCGACAAAGTCGCTGTTGGCGATAAGCAATCCGCCGAAAATAGGTCCCGCTACTTTTCCGGCATTTTGCAATGTCCCTACCAGCCCAATACCGCCGCCCAAATTGTCGGTGGGGAGTTGCCGAGCGATCAAAGCGGTGGTGACAGGAAACAGCGCCCCTTCGCCAAACCCCAGCCCAGCCGCGATGCCCAATAGCTGCCAACTGGTGGCGATGGATGGCAAAAAATAGAGCCCCAAGCCGATGAGACTCATGCCGGCAAATATCGCCATTAATTCCCCAAATTTGTCCCCTAACCTGCCGGCAAGCGGTTTGGCGAGGGTAGCGGCGGTTTGCTGGATGGAGAAAAAGAGCCCCGCCTGAGCGGCATTGTAACCCGCATCTAAAGCGTAAATCGGCAAAAATGCTTTTAGGGCATACAACGAGACAAACGAAAAAGATTCCAATCCGCCCGCCAGCCACACCCCAGGGGCAGCGGCGCTAGCCCGCAGGCGATTAAAAAAGCCCTGCCATAAATTCTGGGTCATTCTTTTACTCGGTGGTTGAGATGGTTTGGGTCGTTGTGATTCATTCAAGGCTAAAATTGGGATAAAAGCCAGGCAACTTATCGCGCCGATGATGGAGAAAATGATTTGGGGCGATGTAAAGAGCAGTAGCCAACCTGCCGAGGCGGGACCTATGATGTAGCCTGCCGACCGAGCCATACTAAACCATCCCAGCGATTCGGCTCGCCGACTAACTCCCAATTCCGCCACATACGCCACAGTGACGGGTCCATAGATGGCTGTAGCAGTACCATGCAAAATGCGAATGCCGGCAAGTTGAGCGGGCGTTTGTACCAGCCAATAGACAAATGGCATCAAGGTGAAAAATGTGACCCCGATTAGCAGCCAAATCTTGCGCCCCTGCCGATCAGACAACATGCCAAATAGAGGTTTCAGCGCCATGCCGGTCAGCGTCGAGACGGAGACGATAAAACCTAGCAGCACGTCTGAAGCTCCCAGGGCGGCGGCAAAAATAGGCAGCAGTGGCGTTTTGCCCATCTGGTAAGCGGCTCGAACGATTAGATCGGACAGGGTGACGAGGAAGAAATTGCGGTTGAGCATAGTAGCCTGCCTGAAAATTATACCAATAACGGGCGGGCTTTGTTGAATTTAAATCTGGGGGGTTGGGACATGTTGGCGGCATTGTTTGCTATGCCACACTGCAACATATGCCGGGGCGGTTAAATCGGCTTTGATTATGGCAAGAAATGGTGGCACAATTGTCGTCAAACAGGATAATTACCTTGCTTAATTGGCAAGTTGCCGGCAACCTCCGCCAACAACGCAAGATTCGTCAGTGGGAACTGATGGGTTTGAGTGAGGATGACCTAAAAGGGAGTGATTATCTGCTGACGCAGGGCGGTTCGGAGGATTTGTTACTGTATGTGGCTCAGATTGATGGCGCAGAAACGGAATGGTTGGCAGAAAATGCCGGCATCCTATCCGCCACCAGTTTTTTAATGAAGGAAAAGAGGGCGACTTGAATGTATACGCCTTCTTGCAAAAATAGGGTCGCTAATCACCAAATTGATTGAGTGATACTAGAATGAACAAATGAACCGATGCACGTCATAATCATTGCCCCAAACCGTGAGGAAGGAGAACTCATTAGCTTTGCTTTACGACGAGCCGGATGGGGTGTGGTGGTTAGCTTGCAATGGGAGCAGGTTTTGTCAACCCTTCCCGAACGCTCTTTTGACTTGATCGTGTTGGTTATCCCATTATCTGAAAAGGCAGTGAGATTGGTGGAGAAATTTCGGATTTTGGTACAAACGCCAATGATTTTGTTGGTTGAATCATTAACTGAGGATGTGCATTGTGAGCTTTTGGATGCCGGCGCCGACTTTATTTTAACCCGACCCTATTCGATGCGGTTGTTGGCGCGGTATGCCCGGGTTTTGCTTAAGCGGGGCGCAGCCATGCCCTCCTCTATGCTCACTGTATTGGATTTTGGAGATATTCGGTTAGACTCGATGACACGCCTAGCAGTGGTCGCCGGCAATACTGTTCGGCTGACCCAATTAGAGTTTCGGTTGTTGTATGTGTTGATGAGTGATGCCGGCAATATTATTCCCATTGACGAGATTGTAGAGCGGGTTTGGGGGTACAGTGGAGAAGGAAACCGAGATTTAGTACGAGGTTTGGTGCGTCGGTTGCGTCGCAAAATTGAGCCAACCAAAGAGTCTTCAAAATACATTCAAAATGTGCCGGGCATTGGGTATTGTTTTGTTAGGGTTCAAGGCTAAATTTGCCGCTTTTTTGTCACAACTTTATCTTTTTGACACGGTTTTTACACACCGGTTTCCCCTATTTTTGCACAGCGTTATTTTATACTTTTGGGTATTATTTTAGACTTGTTTCGTGAGGTTTGTTATGCCACGGTTATTTGGACATTGTCCGAATTGTGAAGAAAGAATTAAGTTTAAACGCTTGCCGAATCTGGGGCAGGTTGTGTTTTGTCGAGGTTGCCGGCAAGCATTGCAAGTATTTCATCGCAATCCAGTTAAATTGGATTGGGCAGAAGATACCCCAAACAATTATCGTATGATAGATAGCAGTCGGCAAAAATCTCATAGCAAGTGAAGGGTTGAATTTGAGTAAGTTGTTGGCGTAAATGCTGGCATTTCATCATGGAGGAAGAGACATGAAGAAACGAAATACAAATCCCAACCGTAAAGTTTTTGCCTATTGCACAGAATGCAACAGCAAAATACGGTTTGATGTGCGCCCTGTATTTGGTGAATTTGTTTATTGCCCTGAGTGCGATACTGTTTTAGAAGTGATCAATGAAAATCCGCTTAAATTAACATGGGCATATGAAGAAGGGAATGACGGATTAGATATTGACGATGACGATTTATCCTATTTTGCCCGGGAAGAGGACGGGGATTACGATCGTTTTTATGAGGATGATTGGAATTAAAAATAGGGCAAGCGCACGTTGAGCCTGTCGAAGCGTAATTGGTCGAGAAAAACTTTGCCTTCGACCAACTTCGCCATCACTTTTCACCCATTTTGCATAACTCCTGCAAAATTTACTTTGCCATATTTGTTTTGTTACCTGTCGATTTGACAAAGCTATAATCAATTTAGTCAGGCGGGCTATTATCGTTTTTGCCGCCAGGAGCGTCATTATCTGTTACGCGCCACCGATTCTCTGATGAGGAGCTGGCTGTCAAAAATCTGCGTTTGCACAGATTGATTGTCGATTAACTTCAGCATTGAAGCCACCGCTGCAATTCCCATTTCGACCGCTGGTTGGCGCATGGTTGTAAGGGGGGGAATCATAAAAGCGGCGGCTGGTTCATCATCGAACCCAACAATGGAGACATCTTCGGGGACGCGGATGCCTCGTCGATATAATGCCAGTCGGGCGCCCAAAGCCATTTGGTCATTGGCGGCGAAGATGACAGAAAAGGGTCGCTTTTGCATCAATAACATTTCCACCGCCAACGCCCCAGATTGTTGACGGAGGTCGCCTTCGACTACGAGGGTGGGGTCAGGTTTAATGCCGGCATCGATCAAAGCTTGTTGATAACCATGAAGACGTTGAACAATGTCTGTAACGCTATCCTGATAATGCATTTTGGCTGTGATATGGGCGATGTTGCGGTGTCCCATTTCAATTAGATAACTGGTCAGCTGGTGGGCGGCTTTATAATTATCTGTGTAGATACAAAAATTTTTTAACAATTTTAACTCTCTTGCCACCACGATGGTCGGGATATTTTGGGCGATTTCGGATAAATAAGATTCAGAGAGCTGACCCCCGGCAAAAATAAGCCCATCTACCCTTCTATCAATAAACGTTTCTAACGATTTTCGTTCAAAAGATTCATTCCATCGCCCGTCAGCAAACATTGGAGAATAGCTTGAATTTTCCAACGCCTGAAGGATGCCTAACAAAATGCCATCATAAAATGGACTGCCAAAATTTTGGGTGATAACCCCGATGGTCATAGATTGACCGCTTGCCAAACCCTGGGCAAAAATGTTCGGACGGTAATTTAATTCGTCAACCGCCTTAAGTACCGCTTCTTTTTTGCTTTTAGATACGCCACTGGAGTTACGCAGAGTACGCGATACCGTGCTGATAGACACATTGGCTCGCTGGGCTATATCTTCAATCGTGATCTTTTTTTTGTTTGGCATAATTACCTCGTCGTTAATCATACCAGAAAACGCTTTCAAATCACATTTCCGATGGCGCAACTTGGAAAACTACGAGTAATGCAGCGCATTTTGGTAAAAAATTAGATCCAATCCAGCGCAAAATGTTGACAAGTTAGGAGAGGCGTACTATTATATATGAAAACGTTTTCAATATTTGACGAATATATTGGTTTTTTTTGGAAAGCGTTTTCATTGTAACGATTCTTAAAAAAGCTCTAACTGGGTTAAATCCTTCCATTTTTAATTCTGCCCGCCCGCATTCTACGCCACTTTCTGCGGGGATAAAGGCTTTCTAACAACTTCCTGACGGAAGACGGCGCCCCTTGGCTTGCTACGAGGCGCGTCATTCTTCATCAAGGGATATTTTTGAATTAAAAGCGATAACAGAAGGAGGTATTTATCGAACAAATTTAATCGTCTTGCGTCAAATGCCTTCATTATGCAAGCGGTACCATCTGGCAATTGTGGTCCAGTGAGAACCGTTTGTTAATTCGTATAAAAGATCGGATTTATTCTCATTTGGAGGAGAAAACAATGAAAATATCACGAATTTTTCAACTTTTGTTATTGAGCAGCCTTGCCATTTTGCTAGTAGCATGCGGGGGAGATGGCGCAGCAACAGAACCTGATGCTTCAGTCGAAAATACGCCAGCTTCATCTTCAGACAATAGTGAGGAAGCTACAAATGAACCTGAAGTAACGGTAGATGAGCCTGAAGAAACCGCAGAAGATATGGGAGACAGGGTTGAGGTGCGTTGGTTTGTCGGGCTGGGGGCTGGGTCAGACGAACCGATGTTTGAGCCACAGGAGCAAGTAGTCGCTGATTTTAATGCCAACCAGGATGAAATCGAATTGGTGTTGGAAATTGTTGACGCGGATCAGGCTTTTTCAACATTAGCCACGCAAATTGCGGCAGGCAATGCGCCAGACATTGTCGGTCCGGTGGGCATTCGGGGTCGAGACTTTTTCCGGGGCGCCTGGCTCGACCTGCAACCATTTATTGATGCTGAGGGTTATGATTTGTCTGACTTTGATCCTGCCCTAGTGGAGTTTTATGTGGATAAAACGGAAGGGCAACTAGGTTTGCCTTTCGCCATTTTCCCCTCATACCTTTCTATCAACTATGAGCTGTTTGACGAAGGCGGCATTCCCTATCCGCCTCAGGAATATGGCGCGCCATATGTCAATTTTGATGGCGAGGAAGTAGCCTGGGATTTGGATGCGTTGCGAGAAGTGGCTTTGCTTTTGACGGTTGACGCCAATGGCAATGACGCTTTAAGCCCTGACTTTGATAAGGACAATATCGTTCAATTTGGTTATTACGAGCAATGGACAGATTTTCGCGGGATGGCTACTTTGTTTGGTCCTGGCTCTTTGGTTGATGACGGTGACAATGCTCAAATGCCAGACCATTGGCGGGAGGCGGCTAATTGGTTTTACGATGGTATGTGGAATGAGGTGTTTTATCCCAATGGCATTTACGATGCCAGCGACATTATTGCCGGCAATGGCTTTGAGTCTGGCAATGTGGCGATGGCTCACACCCACCTTTGGTATTACGGTTGCTGTATTGGCAACATTGATTTTGACTTTAATCTGGCGGCAATGCCGGCAAATGGGTCGGGCGAGCCCACTGCAAAAATGCACGCCGATACCTTTGGCATTATGAAATCGTCTGACAATCCGGAAGAGGCTTGGGAAGTGCTCAAATTCTTCTTGGGCGAAAATGCCGAGACGATGACAACCATGTATGGTGGCATGCCGGCACGACTCAGCCTGCAAGGTACCTATTTCGAGACTTTTGCCGAAGGAGTAACCAATGGCGAAAATCTGAACTGGCAAGTCGTTATGGATTCGATGGCGTATGCAGACAACCCCAACCACGAAAGTTACATGCCCAGCCCTCAAGAAGCCAATGACCGATATAACGAATTCTGGTCGCAAATAGGGCAAGAGCCGGGTCTTGATGTGGATGAGCAAATCGATTTACTGTTAACTGATCTGCAAGCGATTTATGACGCGGCAGGATCAGAGTAACCGTTAACAATAAGTTCTGAATAGCAAAGTATCCTCAAGGCAGTTTGAGGATACTTTGATTCTCATTCGGGACGCCACCGGCAGAAAATAAACATCAGCTTTTTGCCGAATGATGGGGTGAACTTATGTTAGAGCGAGTATGCGAGTAGCGGGTATGAGCATATAAATTCGCCACTCGTCACTCGCGACGAATAGTTCAAAACCACACCAAAAATCAGAGAACCTAAAAATCTTTATCAACAGGAGGATGATATGACAGCAATTTCCCCTGAAGCTGTATCAGGACAAGCCAAAAAAAAACGAGGTAAACGGGGGCGAATTGAGAACGAACAGATCAAATGGGGATTGATATTTCTAAGCCCATGGCTTATCGGGATTGTTATATTCTATTTAATACCGTTTATCGCCTCATTTGGATTTTCCCTAGTTGAATTTAATTTGGCAGTTCCAGAAGATACCCAATATATCGGTCTGGCAAATTGGAAACGAGCCTTGTTTGATGATCCAAACATTTATGAATCCTTTGGCGTCACCTTCCTCTTTGCCTTAATCTCCTTGCCCGTAGGCATGGCTTTTGCTCTGTTGTTGGCTTTGCTAATGAACGCCAAAGGCGTTCGCGGCAAGGCATTGTTTCGCACCCTATTTTTCATGCCTACCATGGTGCCGCTTGTAGCCGCAGTATTGATTTGGGGTGGCGTTCTCAACGAACAAACCGGCTGGTTTAACTTACTTCTGGAAAATGTTTTTGGCATTGAGGCAGTTGGCGTTAGCGGTTTACGCTGGTTAGCAAGTCCGCGATTAATATATTTCACGCTAACCTTCATCGGCTTGTGGTCAGTTGGCAATACGATGATGATCACATTAGCCGGGTTGCAAGGGGTGCCCACCGAGATGTATGAGGCGGCAGAAATAGATGGGGCAGGTTATTGGCGGCAACTATTCAGCATTACAATTCCGATGATTTCGCCTGTACTCTTCTATAACATAGTGTTAGGTACGATTGGCTTAATGCAATACTTTTTGGTGCCATTTGTACTCAACGGAGGGGATGGTTTCCCGGAAGGCAGAACCAACTTTGTCGGCATTTACTTCTTTAACCAAGCCTTCAAATTTTTCAATATGGGTTATGGAGCTACCATTGCTTGGTTGATCTTTGGGATTTCATTACTTTTGACAATTGTGCTTTTTGGCAGTTCACGATACTGGGTTTACTACGCAGGGGAGGATTAAATTCATGGCTACATTAACCAAGCAACAAGATAGTTCCACAACATTCATTTCTATGAAAACGCGTCAGCGTTTGAATGTTGTATTGATGACATCCTTTACATTGCTTATTTTGATTATCTTTTTGTTGCCGCTCGCATACGGCATTATGACTTCCCTCAAAACAGATCAGCAAATTTCAACCGCAGGTTCCCCCTGGTATCCAGCCTCGCCAATCGTTTTTGAATATGATGGGAAGGAATACGATGTGTACGATGTGCCTGTAGATGGCGAAATGGTTCAATGGGCATTGGTCAACAAGGGGCGTGAAGCTAGCGAATTTGTTGACCCTCAAAATTCTGAAGCGGGTTTGATCCCCTGGGATGGCAGATGGCGGACGCTAGAGCAAGCGTGGAAGTTTGATCCAGTTTGGTCGAATTTTGCGGAAGCATGGAACACAATTAATTTTCCCAGATTGCTCGGCAATACCGTATTTTATGCGGTGTTAAGCACCATTGGGGCTGTTGCCTCAGCCGCGGCGGTGGCTTATGGCTTTGCTCGGTATGAATTTCCGGGTAAGGGGACGCTGTTTTTGGTCGTGATGGCAACGATAATTTTGCCGCCTATGGTTACTTTGATTCCAACCTATGCGTTTTTTAACCGGATTGGTTGGGTAGGCACCTGGTGGCCCCTGATCGTGCCACAGTTTTTTGCCAATGGTTACAATATCTTTTTACTCCGCCAATTTTTCTTGGGGATCCCCCGCGCCCTGGATGAGGCGGCAATGATTGATGGGGCGGGTCATTTTAGAATCTTTTGGTCTATTATTTTACCTCAAGCAAAAGCGGCTTTGTTGGCGGTGACGTTGTTCCACTTTTTCTTTGCCTGGAATGACTTTTTTGGTCCATTGATTTACTTGGCTGGAAAGCCTGATTTGTATCCAATTACGGTTGGGTTGAATGGTTTCAAAGGGTTGTATGAGGGTCAGGATAATTTGATTCAGGCGGCATCGTTGACTGCGGCTGTTATCCCGTTGATTGTTTTCTTCTTTGCGCAAAAAGCGTTTATTCAGGGCGTTGTTATTACTGGCGTAGATAAGTAATGGCGCATTTTTGGTTTGGCAGGCAAAGGAACTTTAACAATGCTTCCCTGATTATTTGGTCTTTGTTGTTGGGTTGGGGTTTGATAGGCTGTGGCGCTGTGGGGGTTGAAACAGAGGTTTCGACCCCCGCTGTGGCGCCTACTCCAACGCCGGAATGGATTAGGGAGGGGTGGGAGTTGGTATGGCAGGATGAATTTTCTGGGGAAACGATTGACGAAGCGTATTGGACGCATGAAGTGGGCGGCCATGGGTGGGGGAATGGGGAAGCCCAACATTATAGCGCCGAGCCTAAAAATTCTTATGTTGAAGGGGGTTATTTGATCATTCAAGCGTTGCAGGAGAATGTGCATGGCAAGCGGTTTAGCTCTGCCCGGTTGATAACCAAAGAGAAGGTTGAAGCGCATTATGGACGCATTGAAGCGCGGATTCAGATTCCGTATGGGCAGGGTATTTGGCCCGCCTTTTGGATGTTGGGGAATGATATGGATAAGGTGGGGTGGCCCTATGCCGGCGAAATTGACATTATGGAAAATGTTGGTCATGAGCCTTCGATAATTCATGGCACTTTGCATGGCCCACTTTATTCCGGAGCGGACGGGGTTGGCGGCTCTAAACGGTTGCCTAGTAAAGCGCGTTATGCTGATGATTTTCATATTTTTGCTATTGAGTGGGAGGAAGAAGAGATTCGTTGGTATATGGATGACCAGATGTATTGGAAACTAACGCCGGCGGCTGTGCCGGGCGATTGGGTTTACGATCATCCTTTTTATCTTCTTATAAATGTTGCCGTTGGCGGTCAATGGCCCGGCTACCCGGATGATACGACATCGTTTCCGCAAATGATGAAGGTGGATTATGTGCGGATTTATGAAAGAGCTGTGACTGAATAACGTTCCTACTCTGAAAAATTTGCCCTTTTTTGAGATTTGCAAATTGAATTTTCCTCTTGAAAATGTTTTCTATCATCCTATGACGATGGGAGGTTGAAAGTGACATGGAAGTTGTAAATGGTTGAGAATGATCGTGAACTTTTTGTTGCCAATACGTTAATAAAGCAGATTTCCAAGTCGGTAACAGGCGATTTCTTGGATTATTTGGGGGAGCGATATTATCGCATTGCTCATGTTGATCAGATGCCGGCATTTTTCATGAGTTTGGTTAGTAGTTCTGACCATTGGTTGTTTATTGCCAGCAATGGGGGAGTTTCGGCAGGACGTATCAATGCGGATTCCGCTCTATTTCCGTATGAAACCGAAGATAAAATAATGGCGAACCGTGAAAATACGGGCAGTAAAACGATTTTTAGGGTTTTGCGATCTGGGCATTGTTATCTTTGGATGCCATTTTCTGAGCGATATGCCGGCATTTACCAAATAGACCGCCACCTATACAAAAATAGTTATGGCAATAAACTTATCTTTGAAGAGATCAACCACGATTTGCAATTGAGTTTTAAGATGGCATGGCGAACAGGCGATCAGTTTGGCTTTATCAAGAGCAATTGGCTAGAAAATACCGGCGGTGATTGTCAGATAGAAATGATTGATGGATTGTGTAATCTTTTGCCTTCTGGCGCCAATTCGGCATTGCAATCTACCATGAGCAATTTGCTGAACGCTTACAAGAAAAATGAATTGATGCCGGAGGGTAGCATTGGCGTTTTTTCGTTAAGCGCCATTCCTTCAGACCGAGCTGAACCCAGCGAATCGCCAAGAGCGACTTTGGTGTGGCAAACGGGTCTTGACAACCCCCACTTTTTGTTAAGTTCACGCCAATTAGATCGCTTTCGGCTTGGTTTTGAGGTTCAAACTGAAGAAGTTATAAACGGGGAAGCTGGGGCATACCTCTGTTCGTCAAAATTTGATTTGCCGGCATCTGCTACCCACCGTTGGCATATCGTCGCTGATGTGAATCAAGATAGTTCAGACCTAACAACATTGACAAATATTTTGCGACAGAAAATGCCGGCAGTTGAATTAGCTATTGAAAAAGATATTGAGAATAACGCTAAGAAGTTGATTCATTTTGTGGCTTGCGCCGATGGGTTGCAACATTCGGCAGATGAAAAAACGACTGTTCATCATTTTGCTAACGTATTATTTAACAGTATGCGTGGCGGTATTTTTGCTCACGGATACCTGATTGACCGACAAGATTTGCGTGAATTTGTGATGGGTAGGAACCGCTCTGTGGCGTGCCGGCATAAAAGTTGGTTTGACGCATTGCCGGCAGAGATTCATATCCGAGAGCTATACAAACTTGCCCAAGCTACCGACTCAAACGAGCTGATTCGGCTCTGTTACGAATATTTGCCATTAACCTTTAGCCGTCGTCATGGCGACCCAAGCCGTCCCTGGAACCAATTCTCTATCAACCTGAAAAAAGCTGACGACTCGCTCCGATTAGATTACGAAGGGAATTGGCGAGATATTTTTCAAAATTGGGAGGCTTTGCTTTATTCTTACCCACTCTACGTCTTCGGCATTATCGCAAAATTTTTAAACGCCACCACGCTAGATGGGTACAACCCATATCGCATAAACCGAGAAGGCATTGATTGGGAAGCGCCAGAAATTCACAATCCCTGGTCAAATATCGGCTATTGGAGCGATCATCAAATCATTTATTTACAAAAATTACTAGAGGTAGCCGAAGCGCATTATCCTAGATCGTTGTCCGAATTTTGGGATAGAGCCCTCTTCTCTTATGCCAACGTCCCTTACAGGCTGAAACCCTACTCTGACATGGGTAAGAATTGGGAGCAGACGATTGATTTTGATTGGACATTGCATCGCCAAATCGAAGCGGATGTGGCGGATGTAGGCTCTGATGGTCGTTTGCTCCGCGATGCCACCGGAAATGTGACCCATGTGACGATGGTTGAGAAGTTGCTGGTGTTGTTGCTAACCAAAATGGCGAACTTAGCGCCAGGGGGCGGCATTTGGATGAACACGCAACGACCAGAATGGAATGATGCCAACAATGCGTTGGCTGGTAAGGGATTATCGGTAGTTACCGCTGCCTACCTGCGTCGGTTTATCGCCTTTTGGTTAAAGCAGTTAGCCACTTATGTTACGGATGAGGGCGCTTTTCAACTGAATGCCGTTTTGGGCACATTGTTTGAAGAGCTTTTCGCCACTTTGTCTGTCTATCAAACCCACCTTGCTACTGGCTTTTCCGACAAAACTAGGCGGTTGGTGATGGATGATTTGGGCGAGGCGGTCAGTCGGTATCGAGAGGCGGCGTATCGAGATGGAATACCAGACACCCAATTTAGCCTGAGCGTGCCGGCATTACGCAACTTTTTGACATTGGCGCAAAGCTATATCGATCACACATTGCAAGCCAATTTGCGTTCCAATGGATTGATCCACAGCTACAACATAGTGCAATTCAAACAAGGGGAAGCAACCGTCGACAACTTGAGCCTGATGCTAGAAGGACAAGTCGCCTATCTATCATCCGGCATTTTAACCCCTCCACAAGCATTACAGCTGTTGAAAACAGTCCGACAAAGTCCGTTGTATCGCCCCGATCAACATTCTTACATGCTTTATCCCAATCGCAAATTGCCCCATTTTTGGCAAAAAAATATTGTTGAGCCATCCCAAATTGCCAATTCAAAATTAGTAAAAGCATTAGATAAAGGGCAAGATACCCGCTTGTTAAAACGGGATGAAAACGGCGTTTATCATTTTAATGGCGCTTTTCGCAATGCCAATGATCTGAGGGCAGCGCTAGCTGATTTGGCAACGGAAGCGCCCTATGCCGAACTAATATCTGATGAACGGGCATTTATTTTGGAACTGTACGAAAAAACCTTTAACCACCGAAATTACATAGGACGTTCGGGCGTTATTTTTGCCTATGAAGGATTAGGCAGTATCTATTGGCATATGGTGTCCAAGTTGTCACTAGCCGCCCAAGAATGTTGCCATCAGGCAAAAAACGAGGGAGCAGATTCAGAAATTTTACGAGGGTTGATCGAGCAATATGCCGATATTCGGGCTGGTTTGGGTTTTAACAAGCGTCCTGATCAATATGGCGCTTTTCCCACTGACCCCTATTCGCACACCCCAATGGGGGGCGGGGCGCGTCAGCCGGGGATGACTGGGCAAGTAAAAGAGGAAGTGATTATCCGGTTTGGCGAGTTGGGGGCGGTTGTGCGCGATGAAACGCTATGTTTTGAGCCATATCTATTGCAACCTAATGAGTTTTTGTCTCAGGAGAGCGACTTTGCTTATCTTGACATATTTGGGGCGGAAAAATCCATTGTATTGCCCCCAAACTCTTTGGCGTTTACGCTATGCCAAACCCCGATTGTTTATACTTTAGGGAGGGAGAATCGGACGGAGGCAGTTTGGCAATCGGGCGAAACGATCGAATTTTTGCAAAGCCGGTTGGACAAGGAGATTACTCGCCATCTATTAGAACGAACGGGACAAATCAGCTTGGTTCGGGTTGAGGTGAACCAGAATGCGTTTGGATAAGTGGGGCATTTAACTAATTTTTGGGATGGTGTGGATATGGGTGAAAAAGCGGAAAAAAATATAGGCGCTTTGCTCAAAGAGATGACATTGGCGGAAAAGGCGTCGTTGTTGGCGGGGGCAGATATGTGGCATTCAACCCCAATTGAACGACTGGGTATCCCGGCTTTTAAGATGACGGATGGACCCAATGGGGTTCGCGGCGCTGACGACATTTTAGGTCCAACTTCTGTTTGTTTTCCGGTTGGCGTTGCTTTGGGGGCAACTTGGAATATGGCTTTGGCGGAAAAAGTGGGGTCGGCTTTGGCACAGAGTGTCAAAGCGAAAAATGGGCATGTTTTGCTTGCCCCCACGGTGAATATCGCCCGGACGCCTATTGCCGGCAGAAACTTTGAATGTTATGCCGAAGACCCATATTTAAGCGGTATGATAGCTTCGGCATTTATCGAGGGATCACAAAACGTGGGGGTGGCGGCATGTATCAAACATTTTGTGGCAAATGATCAAGAGTTTGAACGATTTTCGATTAGCGCCGAAGTAGGGGAGAGAGCGTTGCATGAAATCTATTTAGAGCCTTTCCGTCTAGCCATCCAAAATGCAAATCCGTGGAGCGTGATGAGCGCCTATAACCGGATCAATGGAGAGTATGCCAGTGAAAACAGATATTTGTTGGGGGATATTCTCAAGGAAGAATGGGCTTATGATGGGGTGGTGATTTCTGATTGGTATGGCGTTTATAGTCGGGGCGCGCTATTTGGCGGATTAGATTTAGAAATGCCGGGTCCTAGCCGGTTTGTGACAGTGGATGAGGTGGTTGAGGCAGTTAAGGCAGGGGAGCTGGACGAAGCGGAAGTGGAGGATAAAGTTCGTAGGTTGTTACGACTAATTGAGCGAACGGGGGCTAGGGAGCGGTCAATTTTGCAGGATGAGGCGGTTCGTGATATGCCGGCAGACCGGACATTGGCGCGTCGGGCGGCTACCGAAGCAATTGTGCTGCTAAAAAATGATGAACGTATATTGCCGCTTGATTTGGCGCGAATAAAAAAAATTGCGGTTATTGGGGAAAATGCCAAATGGGCACAAATTATGGGTGGCGGCAGCTCATCGGTTAATCCCCATTATGCGGTTTCTCCATTAGAAGGCATTCAAAATCGGGTCAATGGAGTTGTGGATGTGGCATATGAAATCGGTACGCCGATTCACCAACAACCGCCATTGTTGGATCCAAGTTGGCTTACCGCAAATGACGGGCAAGAAAATGGGTGGACGCTATCCTATTTTGACAATTTGGGGCTGGAAGGTGAAGCGATTAAGAAGGCTACAATTAGCAAAACCTATCTGGCTTGGTTTGGTACCGTTAACCCTCACATAGACCCCGCAAATTTTTCATTGCGGCTAAGCGGCGTTTTAACCGTTCCTGAAAGCAAGGATTACGAATTCCATTTGATGAGCATTGGCAAAAGCCGTCTGGTGATTGATGGGGAAACGCAAATCGACAATTGGGATTATGCGGCGGGGGATGGCGAACAGTCGGGCAGTGTGGCGCTGAACTTGAGGGGCGGACAAAGCTACTCGGTGGTGATGGAATATAGTTCTGACCCTGACGCCCGATGGCGAGCTTTGCGGCTGGGCTGTTCCGTTGATATGGCTGACGACCCGATATTGGCGGCGGTAGATTTAGCCGCTCAATCGGATGTAGCTATCGTGGTTGTGGGGTTAACGCCGGCGTGGGAAAGTGAAGGGTTTGATAGGGCTAACATGGAGTTGGTTGGCAGGCAAAATGAGCTTGTTTCACGGGTAATTGCCGGCAATCCTAATACCATTGTGGTTGTCAATGCCGGCTCCCCTGTTGAAATGCCCTGGTCGGCTGAAAGCAAAGCGATCTTGCAATCGTGGTATTTGGGGCAAGAAAGCGGCAATGCACTAGCAGACATACTCTTCGGAGATGCCAACCCCTCTGGGAAGTTGCCTATTACCTTTCCGCAAAGGTTGGAAGATAACCCCGCATTCGTCAATTATCCGGGCGAAAATGGGCGGGTGCATTATGGAGAAGGAGTATTTGTCGGGTATCGTTACTATGACAAAAAGCGGATCAAGCCGCTTTTTCCTTTTGGATTTGGATTATCTTACACAACTTTTGAATATCGCAATTTGCAACTTAGAGGAGAGATGGTTGGGGCAGATGATCTTATTTCAGTGAGTGTAGATGTAACCAACACGGGCAAGATAGCTGGTCAAGAGATTGTTCAGCTATATATGAGGGATTTAGAGGCAAAAGTGGCGCGTCCTTTAAAAGAGCTAAAAGGGTTTGCTAAAATTGAGTTAGAAGCTGGAGAGACTAAAACAGTTACCCTGACCTTAGATCAGCAAGCATTGGCGTTTTATGATGACTCTGCGGATAAGTGGGTCACCGAGGCGGGAGAGTTTGAATTGTTGATTGGCGGTTCTTCGCGCAATCTTCCGGTACGATGTCGCTTTTCTTTGGCGACGGGAACAGTTAATGTTGACAAAAAAAATGAGAGGGGACAGCTTTCGACAACAGCGATTTAAGAAGATCTGGGGGGAAGTTGGTTTTGTATTAAATTGCCCTCGGTATCAGCGAAGGCGGCGGCAAATTGCCGGCGCTCTGCGTACCAAACCCGTTCAAATTTCCGGCAAATCAGATTGGCGCAAACTGGATTGCACAAAGCGCCAATGTTCGGTGAAATTGGGCGCCAGCAGAGCTATTTTTCCATTTTCCTTTGTCGTATTTAGCGTTTGTGAAGGGGGAGTTTTCTTGTATGGGTAAAGTGGGGTTGGAGAATGCCGGCATTCTCCAACCCCCAAAATATCATTTTCCAAGCGACGAGCTAACAGAAAGGCACATTCGCCCCCACCTGACATGACGGCGCATGAGAATCTAAAACCTAACTATTTGTGGTCCTCTGAGGTTTTGTGTGGTTGTAGGGGCGTACCCTTGTGGTCGCCCAGAAAGGCAGGCACAAGGCACAGCCCCTACCGCACAATTTGTCAGAGACTCCTATTTGTTTTAGATGGATCAATTGGATGCGTATGCAATTTGACGATTGCGACGGCGCGCCAATTCACTCGTGTATCGTTTGCCCAGCGTATCAGCATGGGATTTTGCCCAGTTGGTGAGGTAGGTTTTTCCAGTTGGCGGTGTGTTTACATGAAGCAGGTTAGCCATCAACCCGTCAATTTCTTCACGGGTAACGATAACATCACCGACGAACCGACCAACAAGTTTGCTGACAAAGAACCCCAATGCTGGAGGAATAGAGAGAATCGGTCGTTTCTTGCCAATGATTTGGGCAACTGTTTCCACCAATTCTCGATAGGTAAATGTTTCCGGTCCAATGGCATTGATTATCACATTCTCGGTTTGTTCGCCTGCTGTCACGGCAAGTTGAGCCAAATCATCTACGTAGATAGGCTGGATATGGTAATGACCGTTGCCAAATACGCCAAAAACGGGAAAAGTGCGTAGCATCCAAGCGATATTGTTTAGGAGGATATCCTCTTTGCCAAACAACACCGTGGGGCGCAAGATGGTGTGAGGGGTACCCGACGTTATCAAAGCCTTTTCCAGCGCCGCTTTGCCTTGGAAATATTCCAGTGGCGAATCTTCACTGGGATTGGTGATGCTCACATGTACAATTCTGGATACCCCCGCCTGTTTGGCTGCGGCAAAAAGCGCCAGCGTATTTTGCACCGCATCTGCATGAAGAAACAGCTTATGGTTAAAGCGCACCCAATAGGTGTTGTACAACACATCTACACCGCGTAGTCTTTCCGCCAGCGCCTCTGGTTTATCAAAGTTGAATGGATAAGCTCGGACCTGATCGCCGAAGGGGTTTTGGCGATGTAAAGAATTGGTGAGTGTGATGACTCGATGCCCTTTTGTCAATAGTCGCTGGGCGATATATTTTCCTGAATAGCCAAATGCGCCAGTTACGGCATGAAGTTGTTGGTTTGTCATGGTAGTTACCTTTATTGTTCTCCACCTGTTTTGCCAAAGATTTTTTGGATTGTGTTTGCCCGCAAATCATCAAGAGCAATCATGGTGGCGACTAAGTTGTCTAATGAATTGATAAATTGTTGCATAGTTTGCATGCGTTTTTGATAGAAATTGGCTGTTTCCATCTCATCAGATTCTGGAGTGGCTTGTGAGACTAAATCTATGCTTTCCCTCACTGTTCGCAATGCCAAATCAAATTCACTTTGCTCTCGTTCGCGCAAAATACTGCGTGCGATTTTCCAAAAATCTGTTTCGGCAACGTAGTAATCTTTGCGGTCCCCAAGCTGGATTCTTTTGTGAACCATATTCAGCCGTTCTAACTTGCGCACATTGGCGCTGACCGAGCCTTTTGTGACCCCAACTTGAGCCACAATTTCGTCGAGTGAAAGTGGCTGAGATGAGAGATATATAGCGCCAAAAATGGCGCCCATTGCCTTGGGGAATCCCCAGAAATGGCTGATACGACTCATGCCCTGAATAAAATGTTGTCGCGCTTCGTCAAGTTTAGAATCCACAATCTGTTTTGTTAGAATGTTTAGTACGAACTAAACGTAGTATATCTTGTAAAACTTATAATGTCAACTCCCCACCACCAACCCCCTAAACAAACAGCGCTGGCGAAACCCCAAACCGCCGACTCAACGCCCGAATTTGGCGTACATTTAGCTCCCGCTTCCCACGTGTGTGTGAAGGGGGTGTTTTCTTGTGTGGGGAAAGTGGGGATGGAGAATGCCGGCATTCCCCCCCCACATCTACCCCCTAACCTTCTCCATCTTCGGATCATAAAACGGTCGCAACGACACCTCCGCTGGATAAAAATTGCCGGCAATATCCACCTCCCACTCCCCACTGCTCACATACTTACCATTCACCGGCTCATCCGCTTCAATCATAAACAACCCCACTGCCCCACCCAGCGTAAACCCATACGAGCCAGCCCGAACATACCCCACCGCCACCCCATTCCGATAAACCACCTCCGCATGGAACAAAAACGGGTCAGGGTCTTTGACCAACACCTGCGCCAATTGTCGGGTCTGAGTAGATGTCGCTTTCCGCGCCAATAATGCTTCCTTCCCCAAAAAGCCCCCCTCTTTTTTCAAGTCAACGAAAAAGCCCAACCCCACTTCATACGGGTCATCGGTGTTGTCAATATCATGCCCATAATCACGATACCCTTTTTCCATCCGCAAACTAGCCAATGCTTTCAGCCCAGCATGACGCAAATTGAAAGCCTCGCCTCCTGCCACTAACCTATCATAGACATGAGTCGCTTGCTCCGTCGGAATGTACAACTCGTACCCCAATTCACCCAAATAGGTAATGCGAATGCACAGTACCTGAGCATAACCGATGTCGATATATCCGGCATGACGGAAGGAGAACGCTTCATTCGACAAATCAGCGTTGGTCAACGTTTGCAGAAAATCGCGCGATTTTGGTCCTTGAATGTTCAATTGTCCATAGGCAGAGGTCACGTCAGCCACAAAGGCATGGTTGTCGCCGATCTGTCGCTTGAGCCACGTTTCCGCATGGCGGTGCATGGTGTCTGTCACCACCAGTAAAAAACGGCCATCCCCGAGCTTGGTCACGGTCAAATCCGCTTCCAGCTTGCCCGTTTCGTTGAGCCATTGGGTGTAGGTGATGCGATTAGGCTTGCCATCCACATTGTTTGTCGAGATGTAGTTGAGTATTTTGCCGGCATCTCGCCCCTGCACCATAAACTTCGACATAAACGACATATCCATCAAAATCACATCTTCCCGCGCCGCTTTATGCTCCGCCGCCCACCATTCAAACCAATTTTCCCGCCCCCACGACAACTTATCCACCTGCGGCTCAAACCCTGCTGGCGCATACCAATCCGCCCCCTCCCAACCGCTGACATCCTTAAAATAAGCCCCTTTTGCCGCCAACCGATCATGGAAAGGTGATTTTTTGGCTCCGCGCGCCGTTTGGTACGACAGCGAGGGATAGTGGCATTTGAAAACCATCCCCAGCGATTCCACGGTACGATGTTTTCTGTATTCGGGCGTGTTCTGATAGACGTGCAAGCGGTCGATATTCATGCCGGTCACATCCACATCGGGCGCGCCATTGATGATCCAATGCGCCATTAGGCGACCCACGCCGCCCCCCGTCAAAATGCCAATCGAGTTTAAGCCTGCCGCCACAAAATAGTTCCGCAATTCGGGGGCTTCCCCAATGATGGGTTTCAGGTCGGGCGTAAAACTTTCAGGACCACAGAGGAATTTTTTAACCCCCAACTCCATCGTAATCGGCACGCGGGACATCGCTTTTTCCAAAAACGGATCCATGCGCTCCCAATCGGGCTTAATTTCGCCAAAGGAAAAATCGTGGGGAATGCCGTCGATTTTCCACGGAGCGCAATCTGGCTCAAATAACCCCACCATAATGCCCCCTACCTCTTCGCGGTAGTAGCCGTAGTGGGAGGGGTCTTCCAGCACCGGCATGTCCGGTGGCATATCGTCCAACTCTTCGGTGATGAGGTAATAATGCTCGGCGGCTTGATTGGGGATATTGACCCCTGCCAACTCCCCAAATTGTCGCGCCCACATGCCGGCACAATTGACCACATACTCCGTTTGAATGGCGCCTAAATTTGTAGTCACCCCCGTCACAGCGCCATTTTTCTGGGTGATGCCTGTCGCCGACGCCCCTTCGATGATTTTGACCCCCCGCTGTCCCGCCCCTCTGGCTAAAGCGATGGTCACATCGATTGGATTGACGCGCCCATCTTCCTTGACATAAAAACCGGCCAGCAGATCATCCACTTTTGCCAATGGGAATAGCTCTTTGATTTCCTGGGGCGAAATTTCATGCACATCCACGCCACAATACCGATTAAAGGCGGCGACGCGGCGATACTCTTCGAGGCGGTCGGCATTGGCGGCAACTTCGATAAAACCGATAGGGCTAAAGCCGGTGGCAAAGCCCGTTTCCGCTTCAAGGCGACTGTAGAGGTCGCGGGTGTATTTTCGCATTTCGGTCGATGTTTCCGAGGTGGAGCCAAATGTCACCATCAGTCCGGCGGCGTGCCAGGTAGCGCCGGAGGTGAGTTGATCGCGTTCCAGCAGCAGGACATCTTGCCAGCCCATCTGAGCTAGGTGGTAGGCGACTGAACAACCGATGACCCCGCCACCAATGACGACGACGCGAGCATGTTTAGGAAGAGTTTTGTTAGACATGGTTTCCTTGTTTGTGATGCTTGTTAGAGAAGCTCCTTTGGAGTTTTTGGAGAAAATGAGCAAAAATGCTGTGGTTTGGTTCCAAGATATTTGTCCTATCTTGGTTGAATCCAATGGCTAGGAAATTATAGCTGGGGTTGGTTGGGGAGCAAATATTGGGGCGAGAGAATCTATGGAAAAAATTCTATTTCTGCTAAGGGAAAACGGTCTAAATTGCCGGCAATCCTAATACCATTGTGGTTGTCAATGCCGGCTCCCCCAGTTGAAATGCCCTGGTCGGCTGAAAGCAAAGCGATCTTGCAATCGTGGTATTTGGGGCAAGAAAGCGGCAATGCACTAGCAGACATACTCCTCGGAGATGCCAACCCCTCTGGGAAGTTACCTATTACCTTTCCGCAAAGGTTGGAAGATAACCCCGCATTTTCTTTGGCGACGGGAACAGTTAATGTTGACAAAAAAATGAGAGGGGACAGCTTTCGACCACAGCGATTTAAGAAGAGTTGGGGGGAAGTCTGTTTTGTGTTTGCTCGCCCTCGGCGTCAACAAAAGCGGCGGCAATTTGCCGGCACTCGGCGTACCAAACCCGTTCAAATTTCCGCGTAAACGCGATAAACTCCCGCAAAGTGGCTAACCGCATCGGTCTACCCGTGATTTGAGGGTGCATCACCAGTGTAAAGACGCCGCCCCAATCGTACAACTCGCGAAATTCATCTTGCCATATCGACAACACATCCGCTTTGGTAAACAGCGGACGGTAAGCGCCATATGTCCAATCATCCAATGTAGGCTGTTCGGGGATTTCGATGATGCCCGGACTGCCATCGCTCCACTGGTGGCGATAGGGCAAATAATGGTCTTTGAAATTGCTCTGGTAGAGAAAACCTTCGCGTTGCAACAGCCGCATATTGAGTTCGGAGCAAACGCCATCTGGAGCGCGATACCCAACGGGACGAATGCCGGCAACATTTTGCATCGCTTCTAAGCCGCGCATCAACTCATTTTCGACCATTTCTGGGTCGATGGGATCGGGGGCGTGATGCGTATACCCATGATGCCCGATTTCGTGCCCATCTTCCAATATTTGATGAATTAAATCGGGATATTGTTCAGCAGTCCAGCCGGGCACAAAAAAAGTGGCGGGCAGCGCCTCTTTTCTTAATAATTCCAGGATTTTTGGGACGCCGACAGTTGCCCCATATTTGCCCCGCGACAATATTGCCGGCAACTGATGATGCCGTTCCCCATTCGCCAGCCACAAAGATTCTGCGTCAAAGTCAAAAGTGAGAGCGACCGCGCACTGCATGTCGTTTTGCCATATCCGTTGTTCGTTCATCGTTACCCCTCGATTAAAGCTTTATAATTGGAGGCGTATCAACCCAAAACGGTTATAATTTGCTCGTCGCGAACGCCTATGAATGTGAAACAGTTACTTATCCTGCACAATGGCAGCAAACGAAACTCTGCTAACCATATCGCCCACAGATTTTCGGGGTTAGGATTCGAGATCGTCAATTATTGGGTATTCAACGAAGAATTTCCAGCCCAAATCGACGGTTTTTGCGGCGTATTTATTACGGGCAGCCCGCACGGCGCTTATGAAGATATCCTCTTTATCCAGCAAGAACATCGCCTGCTCAATCAAATAGCCGAGCGAAATATACCTATGTTAGGGGTTTGTTTTGGCAGCCAGATTTTAGCCTCTGCCCTATGCGGTAGGGAGCAAGTTTTTCGTCGTTCGTCGTGCGAAGTTGGCTTCAAACGGCTGACATTGACCGATTTTGCCCCCGACGACCCATTGCTCCGTCAGATGCCGGCAATGGCGCCGATGTTTGTCTGGCATAATGACGAAGTGTGTCACGACCATCCCGATATGCGTATTTTAGCCAGTAGCGACCAATGCCCAAATCAAATTTGGCGGTATCGAAAATCCCCTATTTGGGGCATTCAGGGACATCCAGAGCTGACAAAAGAGTTGGCGATAAAGTTGTTTGACGTAGAAGCGGATATTTTTAGGCAGGATGGCGCTGACCCAGAAACGTTGAAGCAGGCGGCGATTGACACGCCTGAAGCGTTGGGTTTACTTGCCAAATTTGGGGAGATTTGCCATGCCGGCATCAAACGAGATTGAATTGATCGCCCCTTGGTTTGCCCGCGAAGAATATCTCAACCGATTGGAGCGGGCGCAAGAGAAGTTGCAGGCGCAAAAATTAGCGGCTTTGCTGGCGTTTGAGCCAGAAAGCGTGACCTATCTAACCGGATTTTTTACCCGCGGTTACGACTCCTTTCAATTCGCCGTTATTCCCGCCCAAGGCGAGCCGCTCATCGTTTGCCGTGATACGGAATGCTACTATCTGGACAAAACGTCTGTATTTGAACGGCGTTATTTTTGGTCGGATGGCGACGATAAAATTGAGGCGGCGGCAGATGGGATATTGTTTGTTGTCGCGCAAACGGACGTAGTTGGCATCGAGCTGGCTTCGTGGCAATTGAACGCCAGCCGTTTTGTCAAATTGCAGGCGGCGTTGCCGGCAGTGCGCTTTGTCGATTGCAGCCAATTGGTGTCCAGGCAGCGGATTATCAAGTCGCCGGCAGAGATCGCCTATCAACGGCGGGCGGGTAAAGCGGCAGAAGCGGGTATGGCAGCGGGGATAAATGCGGCACAGCCCGGCGCCAGCGAGCGTGAGGTGGCTGGGGCGATTTGCCAGGCGATGATCCTTGCCGGCAGCGAACGACCAGGTCCCGGCGTGTTGTCTAGCGGCGAACGCGCTTTTCATTTGCATGGCGGCTACTCTGATCGGGTAATTCAAGCGGGTGACCATGTGCAAATCGAAACGACGCCCAGCGTACGCTACTATCACGCCCGATTTATGCGCCCAATAAAAGCTGGGTTTGCCACCCAACAAGAGCGCGATACAGTTGAGAAATTGATAGAAATTCAAGACAGGGCGTTGCAAGAGGTCGCCCCAGGAATGCCGGCAGCCGTGCCGGACGCCATCTATCGACAAGGCGTATTAAAAGCGGGGTTGGCGAAACAATACAGCAATAAAACCTTTTATTCTGTTGGGTTGATGTTTGAGCCAACCAGCGGCGAACCATTGGAGGCGACCGCCAACGCTGATTGGCACTTTGAACCCGGCATGACGCTGCACAGCTACCTGTTGGCGCAAGGGTTTGGCGTTTCGGAGACGATAGCCATCACCGAAACTGGATTCGAGCGGCTGACCAACTTTCCCCGCCAACTCTTTGTCTCTAGCTAACAAAAAATCGAGCTTTGAATGCATTTGTGGACGATGGACTAATCTTTCACTCGTCCTGAATAGAATTAAATCATCAAACGAAACATACGGTTTTTGAAAAAAACAGGAGGATTTTATGAACGCAAAAGGAGTCAACCCTATTCTGCCCACTCCATTCACCCAGAATGGAGCGGTTGATGTCAACAGTTTACGACGGCTAATCGACTTTCAAAAGGAGGTCGGCGTACATGGGGTAGCGATTCTGGGCTTTATGGGCGAAGCGCACAAATTGTCGGAAGCAGAGCGGCAATTGGTTATCGAAACGGTGGCAGAACAGGTGAAAGATGAGGGCGATATTTGGGTGGGCGTGCGGGCATTGGGCACGATGGGAGCGGTCGAACAAGCCAAAATCGCAGAGCAAGCCGGGGCGACCGGCGTTTTCGTCGCCCCCATCTCCATCCAATCCGATGAGGCGTTGTATGAACATTATCGCACTGTCCACGAAAATATTACGATACCGGTGATGATCCATGATTTTCCGCCGGCATTTGGCATCATCTTGTCTGCGGAGTTAATCGCCAAATTAGGACGGGATGGGATTTGCCCTTACATCAAATTGGAAGATGCGCCAGTTGGCGGAAAAATGAGCCAGGTCATCGCCTTGTCGGAGGGAAAAACGGGCGTTTTTGGCGGCTTGGGCGGATTATATTATTTGGAAGAGTTGGAGCGGGGGGCTTTGGGTATTATGACTGGCTTTGCTTACCCTGAGGCGTTGGTTCGCATTTATGAGCTGTTTGCCGCAGGGGAAAAAGCGGCGGCGGCAGCGGTTTTTGACCGGTACGCTCCCCTGATTCGGTATGAGTTTCAGCCCAAGATCGGGCTGGCGTTTCGGAAACACGTTTTTAAAAAGCGGGGGATTTTTGCCACCGATGTCGTCCGGTCGCCAGCAACCCGTATGGATGACTATACTCAGGCAGAGTTTGAGCGAACTATCGCCCGAACGGGGTTGGCTTTGGAAAATGCCGGCGTTCAACATATCGAATTGTAAACGCTTTAAAACTCGCCAATGCCGGCATCCCGCAGCCATTCCATAGCCACAAAGCTGATAGCGACGACGAGCGTCAAAATGACGCTCATCGCCATGGCTGCCCCAAATTGCCCCGGCTGCCCCAAATAGCGATGAATGGCGATGGGAATCGTCTGATAGCCGCCGCCGGGACGGGCGATAAAGCTGGTGGCGCCAAATTCGCCCATGCTCATGGTAAAAGCGAACGCCAATCCCACTAACCAAGATTTTCCGATGAGGGGCAGCTCAATTTGCCGCCAAATTTGGCGCGGGTTTGCCCCGAGGCTGGCGGCGGCTTCTCGCCAACTGGGGTGGATCGACGCCAGAGCTGGGGCGACAGCTCGCGCCACAAAGGGGAGGGCAACTAAAGTATGGGCGATAAGAACCATCGCGGGGGATGTCCGCAAGCGGCTAAAGGTGACGACGTAGCCAAAGCCCAGCGTGACGGCAGAGACGCCGAGCGGCAGCATGAACAGCGGCTCTAACATTCGCTTCCATCGGCTGGGCATATTGAGGATGATGGCGGCATTTAGCCCTAGAATGCCGGCAATCATCCCCGTTAATATGGCGTATACTAGGGAATTGCGTATAGCCAGCAAGGGAGGGATAAAGGCGATACTGCCCCGATACAGTTGATTCAGTTGCGCGTAATTGTTTATGGTCAGGCTGCCATCGTTTGCCACAAAGGAGCGCCACAACAGCGAAATAAGCGGCGCGAGCAGAAACAAACCAATCGGGGTAAGGATAAGCCAAACGGTTAATTTCTGGCGGGTTGTGCGGGGGCGCTCTACGGTGGCGGCTTCTGGCAACGTTTTGAAGGCGGCAGCGGCGCTGCTGGAGAGGCGAGCATAAATGATCATCAACAATAAGGTGAATATAATTTGCAGCAACGCCAAAACCCCCGCTACGTCGGGACGCAAAAAGGTGACATATTGGCGGTAGATTTCTGTCTCGATACTGCTGAAACGGGGTCCGCCCAAAATCAAAATAACGCCGTAGCTAGTGAAGGTGAAAAGAAAGATGAGAGATGCTGCGCTAAGCAGGGCTGGACGAAGCAGGGGCAATGTGAGCGCCATAAAGGCGCGCAGCGGCGACGCCCCGAGCGAGCTGCCCGCTTCGCCATAACGGCGGGGCAGATTGCTCCAAAATCCACCCACTAGACGAATGAGTACGCTTACATTGTAAAAGATATGCGCTAACAAAATCAGCCAGAATGATTGCTCAAGCTGAAAGGGAGGGGCGCCTAAATCAAAGAGGCGCATCGTCAATTGGTTGAGCGCCCCTCCACTGCCTAATAAAGCCCGAAAAGCGGCGGCGACAGTTACGGTGGGCAGCACAAATGGCAGAGTGAAGAGGGCGCGGAGAAATTTTTTGCCGGCAAATTCAAACCGAGCAAAAATATAGGCTGCCGGTAAACCTGCTCCCAATGTGAATAAGGTGGAAAGTGTCGCTTGCCAACAGGTAAACCAAATTATGCGCCCAAAGTAACTGGATTCCCCTATGCGGATGAACGCTTCAGACGACAAACTGAGCCGCAGAATATTGATCAGCGGATAGAAAAAGAATGCCCCCAAAAAGAGCGCCGGCAACAAAAATAACCACAGAGGCGGGCGGAGTTGTTTCATAATTGGTTGTTGATTAATTTGACCAGAATAATAGTTTTTATTGATAGACAAAACAACCAATGATGATATTCTACATTTCTTGTTGAAGATAGCAGATGGAATGATCGAATGATTCGTAAAAAATCGCTGTGGTTGATGGCAACATTAGGGATAGGGATCGCCGCTATCTGGCGGACGCTTTTGGCTTTAAACGCCAGCGCGATGCCATTGCCGGCATCTCCGCCACAGATAGCGTTCTCCCCAACTGCCGGCATCAGCGTTACCCTGGAGCAGGGGATGACGACTACAGTTCCCATAACTATCACAAATGTGGGCGGCGGCTTGTTGGATTGGCAAATCGACTCCAACAGCGTGCCATTTCAGATGCCAACCGCGTACATAACTACGCCCAATGATAACCAACCGATTGAAATCGGAGAGGCGTTTCTACAAAAATACCGGATTGAGCTGGGCTTAACGGAAAGCGATTTAGCCGAGATGGTATTCCGGGATAGTTATGTCAGTCAAAAGAGCGGCATCACCCATCTCTATTTTAGTCAACAGCTTGCCGGCATCCCCGTGTACAAAGGGGATATCAACATCAATATCGACCGTGAAGGTCGCATCATCAATCTCCACAACGATTTTGTGCCGGCATTGTCACGGCAAGCAAATCGGTTTGCCCCATTGTTAAGCGGCAGCCAGGCGTTACAAGCTGCATTAAAACATTTGGGCATTTCTAACAAGTTGCCGGCAGTTGCCCAACTACAAGGAGACAGTCGCCAAAAGACCCTATTTGCCGCCGAAGGCGTCTCCTTAGAAGAGATTCCAGTGCAGTTAACCTATTTTCCCATGCCTGATGGCGCTGTCCGATTGGCGTGGGAGATCGTTATCCACCCTTTAGACGCCCAACATTGGTGGCATGTGCTGATAGACGCGGAAAATGGTGAAGCGCTATCCCAGGTCGATTGGGTGATCCATGATTTGTGGGTTAAAGACGAAAACCTTGAGCGGCATAGCCATATTCACCCCTCATATGCCTCAAACGCGGCGGCTAACCAAATCATTTCACCCACCTATCGGGTATTTGCCGAGCCAATGATCAGTCCGTTGGATGGATCCCGCTCTTTGGAAATAGATCCCTCCGATGCCGGCGCTTCCCCTTATGGCTGGCATGACACAGATGGGGGAGCTGGCGCCGAATATACGATTACCCGAGGAAATAATGTCCACGCTTACGAAGATAGCGGCGCTGCCAATGCCCCAGGATTCAATCCAGATGGGGGCGCTGGCTTAAATTTCGATTTTCCATTGGATTTGACCCAAGTTCCATCCACTTATTACGATGCGTCGCTAACGAATCTGTTTTATTGGAACAATGTGATGCACGATGTTTGGTATCAATATGGCTTTGACGAAGCTGCCGGCAACTTTCAGGAAAACAATTATGGCAATGGCGGAGTGGCAAATGATTATGTGCTGGCAGAAGGGCAAGATGGAGCGTACACTAACAACGCCAGCTTCTCGGTAGCTCCCGATGGGATTAAGGGGCGGATGCAGATGTTTCTTTGGTCGCCAGCCCCTGTAGAAATGGTGACGATTAACTCGCCCAGCGAAATTGCCGGCAGTTATTTGGCTGCTTCTGCCACATTTGGTCCGTTGCCGCCAGACGCTCCTAGCGGGATCACCGGTAATGTCGTCCTAGCGCAAGATAATTCGACGACGCCAACGACGGCATGTCAACCATTGGTAAATGGCAGCGAAATTGCCGGCAATATAGCCTTGATAGATCGGGGCGCATGCAGCTTTGTCTTAAAAGTGCAGCATGCCCAAGACGCTGGCGCCATTGGCGTCATCATCGCCAATCACAAACCGCATGGCGTCACCCCCATGAGCGGCGTCTCGCCCTCGAGCACCATTCCCGCCGTCATGATCAGCAAAGCGAATGGGGATTCAGTTAAAGTCCATATCGACCCTCCAACCAGCGGCGCATCTGGCGTGACAGCCACTTTAACCAATCCGGGAATAGGTCCCAATTTGGACGGAGATTTAGACAACGGCATCATCGCTCATGAATATGGGCATGGCATTTCGATTCGGCTAGCCGGAGGCGCCGCTACTTCCAACTGTTTATCGAACGCTGAGCAAGGCGGCGAAGGGTGGAGCGATTGGTTTGCCCTGATGATGACGATAAAAGCTGGCGAAGATGGCTCAGAAGGGCGCGGCATGGGCACATACGCATTAGGACAATCGGCTGATGGTTATGGGATTCGGGAATATCCTTATAGTACAGACATGGCTCTTGACCCTCGCACATATGATCATTTAATCAATGGCTCTCCAACGATTCCACATGGGGTCGGTTCGGTATGGGCTGGGATGTTGTGGGAGATGAGTTGGGCGTTGATCGACGCTTATGGCTTTGATCCAGATTTGTACAATGGGGCGGGCGGCAACAATTTGGCTATGCAATTGGTGATCGATGGATTGAAGCTGCAACCGTGTGACGCCGGATTTGTTGAGGCTCGTGACGCTATTCTACAGGCAGATCTTAATTACAGCAGGGGGGTGAATCAATGTTTAATTTGGAAGGCGTTCGCTAAACGCGGGCTTGGTTTTAGCGCTGATCAGGGAGACCCAGACGACATCATGGATGGAACAGAGGCGTTTGACGTGCCGGCAATGTGCAATGCGCCGCCTATCGTTTGCCAAAACCCAGATGCGCTTCCCTGGCTGTCATTTGATCCTGGTTCAGGCGAGGATTTGCCTGGCGGCTCGTCTGACCGGATCGATGTTCTATTTGACCCAGGCATGATGGCTGCCGGCATTTACAGCAGTTCCATTTGTATCCAATCCAACGATCCCATTTATTCCCCAATCGTCATCCCCATAACGATGACGATTCCATCAGGCGACATTTATTTGCCATTTGTATCAAAAAGTCAGCCATAATGGCTCATTTTTGGGGTTTTTTGGGCTGATTTGACGCCAAAACGGCGGAAAATTTGACAGTTACCGGCTGATCGCTACAATTTTCCCAGGAGGAATGCGGTCAACTATATGAAAGAGCGGCTTCAACAAGACCTAAAAAACGCTATGCGATCTGGCGATAAATTCCAGCGCGATCTGTTGCGCGGGTTACTTTCCGCTATCAAACAGGTAGAGGTAGATGACCAGAGCGAATTAGATGACGTTGCCGTTTTAGCCATATTAACCAAGCAGGCAAAACAACGTCGGGAGTCAATTCAAGATGCAGAAAAAGCCAGCAGAGGGGAAATCGTGGCAAATGAAAAGGCTGAGTTAGCGTTTATCGAAAACTATCTGCCGCAAATGATGGAGCGGGAAGAAATAGAGAAGGTGGTGGCTGAGGCTATTGCACAGGTAAATGCCGGCAGTCCAAAAGATATGGGCAAAGTCATGGGCGTCCTCATGCCACAATTAAAGGGCGTTGCTGATGGGAAGCTGATTAGCGAGGTAGTGCGTCAGGCGCTTGCTGTAACACAGCCATAATCCCCCATGGATCCCAAAACCTTTCAGTCTGAACCGGATGACCGGATGCAGCGCCTATTTCGCGGCTCAACTTTGTGGATCGGTTCTCTATTGTTTGCCCTATTGCTGACTGCCATTTTTGCCATCGATTTTTTGAGCCCTTCCACCATCGAAATAGAACTAGGGGAAGCGTATCCAGAGAATTTGTATGCGCCCGGAGCGTTAACATTTGTGAGCCATGCAGAGACAGACCAGCTGCGCCAGCAAGCCCGTGATTCTATCCCTGATGAATATACTGCCCTCGACCTAAATATTGGGCGACAGCAACGCAGCAAAGCGCAAGCGATCTTTAACTTCATCGATGTTGTGAAGGCTGATCTGATGGCGAGTGAAGAACAAAAAATCGAATCGATTTTATTGGTTGAAGAAATTTCGATTAGCGAGGAGATCGCTTCTGCTATCGTATCGTTAAACACAACACAATTTGATGCCGTCAAATTGGAGAGCTTAAACACCGTTGAAGATACGATGCAGAGTGAGATTAAAGAAAATAATGTGGCGGAAGCGCGCAATAGCGCCAAAAATCAGATCGCTTTTTCATTTAACGAGGTGCAAGAAGAGATTTTTAGGGGCATTATTCCACAACTAATTGTGCCCAATGCATTTTACGACGAAGTTGCTACCCAAAGGAAACGAGATGAAGCCGCTGCGGCAGTGACGCTGGTAACTCGTGAAATCCGAGAGGGGCAATTACTGATTCGGGAAGGGGAGACGGTCGGGGCAGCTGATCTCGAACTGTTAGAAGCGCTTGGTTTGCGGCAGACGGAAACGGATTGGGCGCGCGTCGCCTCTGTTGGTCTCGCTTCTCTATTGGGCGTGATAATTTTTGTATTGTATTGGCAACGATACGCGCAAAAAGCAATGTCTACCACCCGACAATTGATCTATTTTTGCTTGCTTATTTTATTGTTTGCGGTGGCTGGCAGATTTATGTTACCTAGTCGTACCGGGCTGAGTTATCTCTTTCCTATGGCTGCAATGTCGATCTTGTTGGCGGCTATATTTGACGTCCGACTTGCCATCATGGCGACGATTGTATTGGCGACATTGGTGGGGTTTATCGCTTCCAACTCTTTAGAATTGGCGGTTTATGCCAGCGTTGGCGGTATTTTGGCGGCGTTGTCTTTACGCGAATCATACCGAATAAATGCCTATTTTCGTGCCGGCACTGTAGCGGCAATTGCCAACGTAGCCGTGATCGCTATGTTCCATCTAACACAAGACGCAGACCCAATCGAACTAATTCAGTTAGCCGGGTTGGCTTTAATCAATGGTTTGCTATCAGCGGGAGCGACATTAGGCGGCTTATATCTCATCGACAACACGTTTGGCGTCACTGCCACTGTCCTTAAATTACAAGAGTTATCCCGCTTAGACCACCCCTTGCTGCAAGAGTTGCTGCGCCGCGCTCCCGGCACTTATCACCATAGTATTATGGTAGCCAATTTAGCTGAACAGGCTGCAGAACAAGTAGAAGCAAACGCTACATTAGTTCGAGTTGGCGCTTTTTATCATGATGTAGGCAAGATGAATCGCCCCCCATTTTTCACCGAAAATCAAGCTGGCGTGAACCCGCATGATAATTTAGATCCCTTTAGCAGCGCTCGGATTATCATTGGGCATGTGGCAGATGGCGTTACTTTAGCCAGACAGCACAAATTGCCCCAGAAGATCATCGACTTTATCGCCGAACATCATGGTTCGTCTCAGGTGAGCGTTTTTTACCATAAAGCTGTCGCCGCGGCAGATGGAGATGAAGAGCGGGTGGATGTCGATCGTTTTACTTACCCTGGTCCGCGCCCGCAATCGAGAGAAACAGGCATTGTGATGTTGGCGGACACGGTTGACGCGACCTCGAATGCCTTACGCCCAGATACCGAATCGGCGATTGAAAAATTGGTCAACAAGTTGATCGACAAGCATATGAAAGATGGGCAATTGGATGATTCAGGATTGACATTGGGCGATATTCAGCTGATCCGGGCTTCATTCATCAATACATTGAAAGGGCGTTATCATGTACGGGTACGCTATCCTGGTAATGAAGAGTTGGAAATCGATTCGTCCGAGACGGCTGAGGCAGCATCCAATCGTCAATCTTTGCCGCTGTCGGGACAATCGGCTCCGGCAAGCGCCAAATGACGGAAGAATCGCGCTACCAAATCGAAATCGTGGCAGAGGGAGAGTTGCCGGCATCCTTGCGGGAGGCGGCGCTGAAAGCAGCCCACACAACGCTAAATTTTAAATCGATTGAGGCGGCGGCGTTAACTATTTTTCTTACTGATGACGAAGCGCTGAGAAGGCTAAACCAACGTTATTTCGATGTAAATAAACCGACAGACGTTTTGAGTTTTCCCGCCGGCGAACCCATGCCGGGATGGGAACAGTTGACAGAAGCGCCTTATCTTGGGGATGTAGCAATTTCAATCCCGACTGCCCAAAAACAAGCCGCCGCCGCTGGTCATGAGTTGGTGCAAGAGTGCCAATTGTTAACCATACATGCGATATTGCATCTGCTAGGATATGATCATGTTGCAGCGGCGCAAAAAAGAGAGATGTGGCGGGTTCAGAGCGAAATAATGCGTCAATTAAACCTGGGCGAATTGCGACTTCATGAGTAATCATTTCCAAGACCGGGGACGAGGGGGGCTGAGCGGGCGAATTCGCTCCTTTGGCTACGCTTTTGAGGGGTGGGGATATCTGTTGCGCACTCAACAAAACGCCTGGATACATGCCGGCATTTCTATGCTAGTTGTGGCAACTGCCTTGTACCTCAAGCTCGACCGTCGGGATTGGGCGGTTCTTATTTTAACCATAATGGCGGTGTGGATGGCTGAGTTTGTGAACACCGCTATTGAAGCTGTTGTTGATATGGTGTCGCCTGAATTTCACCCATTGGCAAAAGCGGCAAAAGATGTAGCGGCGGCGGCAGTGTTGGTTGGGGCAGTTGGGTCGGTATTGATTGGGTTGCTCATTTTAGGACCGCCTTTATACCATCAACTTGCCGGCATTTTTTCCCCATAAATGAGAGCAAAGAGATGGTAGATTTAAATTGGATCGCAGACATTTTAACCCATACGCCAGCTCATTTGACGCTGTTATTAGCCGATGCAGATCCCCAATTAGGCGGTTGGAAAATTAATTCTGACGAGTGGTGTATCAATGAGGTGATTGGGCATTTGATCGATGCCGATAAGTTTGCATTTGAAGAGCGAATTGGGTTGATTTTGCGGGAGGAGATGCCGGCAATACCTCGCTGGGATGCGGCAATAGCGGCAGAATTGCGCGGAGATCGCCTTAAAAACAGTCAGGATTTAATCCTAGAATTGCGTGACCAACGAAAAAGGCTTGCTCAATTCGTTCAAGCTTTGCGTCCCGTTGAACTAGAAAGGCAGGGCGTTATGCAACCTTATGGCAGCTTTAAGGCAAAAGATTTTGTAGTAGAATGGGCTTATCACGATCTTGACCATTTGCGCCAAATAATGGAGATATTTAAAGCTGCGATGTGGGATGATTTTAGCCCTACCATGCAGAACGCTTTGCGAGATTAGGGATCATTGGTGGTGAAGCTAATATTAGACAGATTTGTGCAACGAAACTAACTATCCGTGGAAGCCCCCGCCATCCTAGCAGGGACTTTAAGCTGATGCGCCAAAGGAAACGAGCGCGTAGCTTAAATGCCTGAACAGCGGACGTAATTTTACCGTCAAAAACAAGGGGTATAATAGTTTCTATTGCTTACTTACCTTGTGGGAAACAAAGATGATTATTCATAAAAACTTCAATTTTGAATTCTTGAATTATTTGGAAGAACAAAGCTGTGCGCCATTATTCTTTTATGGAGATGCACATCTCGTCCTAAGAGAATTACCTCAAGAATCCATTGATTTTTGTATGACAAGCCCACCTTATTGGGGTCAAAGGCAATATGATGGGGGTGGGATTGGGCTTGAAGATTCAGCCTCTGGTTACATAAATAACCTTGCCCAAATCTGCGCCGAAATTCACCGCGTTTTGAAACCCACGGGTTCGTTCTGGTTAAACATTGGAGATAGCTATTCTAACAAAGAATTGCTGGGTATACCCTGGCGGATAGTTTTTGAACTCGCCGATAAACAAGGTTGGATATTGCGCAACAATGTCATTTGGCACAAAGTAAAAGGTGGGCTAGATAACTCACGCGATCGGCTCCGAAACGTTCATGAAAATGTGTTTCATTTTGTAAAACAGAAAAAGGGTTATTTCTACGATGTTGATGCGATTCGCTCAAAACCAAGAAAAGCAAAGGTTTCAAATGGCGCCGTGGTTTCAGCAACAGGCGTTACTGGGGTTAATTATAAGCGCCAAATTGAACTATCGACTGAACTTTCTCCAGATGAAAAGGATGCAGCTAACAAAGCTTTAAACAATATGATTCGCTCAATCGAAATGGGCGAAATTTCTGACTTTAGGATGATTATTAGAGGTCAGCAACGGACGACTCACTCAAATTCGGGAAGAGTTTCAGGGCGAGCGCGAGAATTAGCGGAAAAGGGATTCTATTTTCTGAAATATCATCCCAAAGGTAGTAAGCCGAGCGATCTTTGGGATATATTGCCAGAAGACAGACAAAAACGTAAGAAACATTATGCCGCTTACCCAGAGGATTTATGCAAAATACCTATTTTAGCTACCTGCCCGAGCAACGGTATAGTTCTTGATCCTTTTTGTGGTACTGGCACAACTTCTCTAGTTGCTAGAATTTTGGGACGTAAATCTATTGGTATTGATATATCAGAAGAATACTTGAAAATGGCTGATGTTCGTTGTATGAGGTTGCTATGAAACAGGTATTGGAGCTTTATGGAATTTCCACATTGCATGAGGCTAATAACTGGGTTGATACTGTCAATTTGCAGGAGTGCCCTTTTACAAACCGTACTTGCATCAAGATACGCAAAAGCCAACCCAATATTACTATCGGCACGTGCACAGTTTCATACGGACGAGATAACAAAAGTGTAATGATTTGTCCCAACAGAGTACTTGAACGCAAGCAAATATTTTTGGACTGCATTCACCTGCTTACTTTGCATGAACCCGGGAACGAATTACATGTAGTCCAAGAAGTTGCGATTCCAGGCGGGTCTGTTGATTTCTTTCTAGTTTCAGTTAGAGACAATGGCGTTGTTGATTTTGTGGCGATTGAATTGCAAACGCTGGATACAACAGGAACTGTATGGCCAGCAAGGCAGAAATTTTTACGGGAAAAGAACTTGGATAACGAGTATGATGCTGAAGATAGCCGTAGTTATGGAATGAATTGGAAAATGACGGCTAAGACGGTCCTAATTCAAATGAATCACAAGATTCAAACATTGGAAAATCTTAACAAGCATTTGGTATTAGTAATTCAGGATCATCTTCTAAGCTACATGCAACGTGAATTTTCATTTGAACATATTGGTAATGCCCGACTTGGCGACTCTGCTCAATTTCATGTGTATGCCTTGAATAAAGAGCAAAACAATTCATTCCGATTAAATTTATCCGTGCGCCTTAGTACAAATTCAGATGGAATAGCTGAAAGTTTAGGACTACAGGCTGACCCCAATATTGATCTCGCACAACTTATTGCAACATTGGAATCAAAAATCAGCACCGATACCTTATTGCAAATCATATGAGTTTGTCGCTTTACAAGATGTTGGTTGATGTGAAGTACGGCTAAAGTAGATATTTAAGCAACCTGAGCCTATCGAAGGCTGCTATTGATGAGATCAGGCTATAGCGTGGCGTATTTTGTCAGGGAGACGGCTCTATTTCCGGTTCTGGCTGGGCGAACGGGGGATTATTAAACAGGTTGATGATGCCGCCGATATTGGTCGTGGTCACTACATGTATGCGGTCGTCCCCTGATTTTTGAATGTAATAGCCGTTGCCAGTGGCGGTTTTATCTCCTATTAAAAATTGGTGGCGGACGATGCCGGCATCTTGGGAGACCCTGAGCGTAATTTCATGTTCTGGCGCATCTAATCCATACGCCCCCAGAGGATTGGCATCCGCTTCGATGGCGTTTCGACTGCTAAGGCGCGTCAATCCGCTAATTTGCCCGGTGATGGTGGATGTAATTAGGGCGGTGGTGGTGGGAACGGTCTGCACCCAAACGCCAGCTTCCGGCTGTTCAAAAACCCGTTGCGTATCGCTGAAAAGATTCGTAACAGCCAACGAAATGACATTTTCGCTGGCTGTTCCTGGCATCAATTCTACAGGGGCAGGCGGGGCGGAAAATGCTGGCGTCGGAGTTGGATCAGCTTCTGGCTCTTGTTGCGATTGCCAATAGGCGGCGCCTCCCAACAAGAGCAAGACAATGAAGAGGATACCTAGCGTTTTAGCGCTCATCCCCGATTTCTCCGAGATTGCCACACGAAGATGCCGGCAACCATCATGATCAGCGGTCCCAACCAAATGCTAGCTGTTCTCAGCAAACGCAACTGCGTTTCGGGCACAATGATTTGGCGAGTGATTTGGTCGCGGGCAGACAATTCAATCGACACTTCATCATCTGCCAACCAATTGAGGGCATTGGCAAACAACAGACTATTGCCTCCGTTAGAGATCGCCACGTTAGCGATAAAATCGGCGTCGCCGAAAACGATCAACCGCCCGCCTGTGCCAAAATTCTCAAAGCTGGCGCCTACCGCCAACTTGCCTTGTTCATCTTCTGGATCAGGATTGACCGCCCCTTCCGTCACCAATAGTTCGAAGTTGGTTTCACCCCACGCCTGGTCGCTGGTCAGAATCAAATCAGTTCCAGTCACGCCGTCTACCTGTTGTCGGTCTATAGAACGGGAGAGGTTAAACAGCGTTCCGAAATTTTGCAAATCGGTGGAAATGATGCTGCTAGAGCCATATTCTGAGGCGATAAAGGTAAAGCCGATGGGCAAGCCCGCTCCCGCCATCGTCGGATCGATGATGATGTCGTTTCGCAAGATAACGCCCCAATCGTTAGCCAAGATGCCGGCAAGCCCGTCTTCATCAGCCGCCGCTTTCCCTTCAGTATCCAGCGCATCTCGAGCGATAAATGCCGCTCCGCCATTTTGCAAAAAACTTTGTATGGCGGCTACTTCGGCATCGGTCATCGGCGCCTCCTGGTTGATCAAAGCGACCACCGAGGCGTCGTCTGGCACGGCGCCAGCGGTAAATAGATTGAGATTCTCCACCTCAAATCCTTGATCTTCAATGACGGAGATCGCCGTTCCAATCCCTAATTCTTCAAAGGAATCTTTGTTAAACTCCCCATGACCAGTTATTAAATAGAGCTTTTTAGCGATGGGATTCACCACTTTGACCAAAGCCGTGTGCAAATCACGGTCACTGGTTGATGTCGCTTTTGCAAAGTCGTCCCCTTTGGTAAAGATCACCGTCCCGTCGAAGTTAAGGCCGTATTGCTGGGCTTCTAATGGGAAGAGATCGGGGTCTTTAAACTCGTAGCTAAATTTACTGGAGGCGGCTGCCACATTTTGCAACATGCTATCTGCTTGGCTTTGTTGAAAGCCAGCCTGAGAGCTGAAAAAACCGATGGCGTGAACGGGTTCGTCTAATTGTTCCAGCAGTTCGACTGTTTCTGGCAGCGGGGTAAATTCGTTCGATTCCGTTAAGTCAATGCGCCAATCACTGTTTTGGTATGCTAACCAATACAAAATGATGCCGATGCCGGCAAGAAACAAAATCGACAAAGCGGCGCTGGCGCCATAGCGGGTTTTTCTAGCGCCAAACAGTTCGCGCACTTGGTAGGGTCGTAATGCGGCAAATAACGCCAACAGCAGAATGCCGGCAATTATCAAGGCATTGGGAACCAAATCGAAAACGCGGGTGATCAACCACGCGACCAACCCAGCCACAATCAATATTAGCCCCAACCATGGAAAAATCGGGGCTAGTTTATCTAATCGTTCTTTCATAACAAAAAATATCCCAACTTACACCCAAAATGATGGGTTAACGCCAACGACGACTTTCAATAACGCGAGTGGCGGCAAAGAGCGCCAAAATCGTTATGATCAGATAATAAAATAGATCAGTCGCCGTAAGTAAACCGCGCAGCAAATTACCCAAATGGGCTTGGTAAGACGCTTCCTCGAAGAAAGTTTTTAACCCTGAACTAACGGCGGAAGCGCCGCTGATTTGATTGCCAACGATAAAGGTTAAATACAGAGCCAGGCTCATGCCAAAAGCCAGCATGAAGGCATTGATTTGATTTTCAGACAAGGCAGACGCCAGCGTGCCAATCGCCAACAATCCTGCCCCCCACAACAGTACGCCTAGATACCCCGTTATCAGAGGATTGGGGTCAGGGTTGCCAAACGCCAACAAAATGAGGGGGTAGATTAAAGTTAATGCCACAGTGACGGCGTAGGTCAAAAAAGCGGCAAGCCATTTGCCGATCACCAATTCGCTGTCACGCAAGGGCAGCGTCATCAACATCTCCATTCTGCCAGATTGCTGTTCTTCCGACAGGAGGCGCATGGTAATGGCTGGCGCGGCGAATAAGATGAGAAAGGCGAATGTGCCCAGAACAGGTTCCATAGTGGCGGGGGGACCCCCTTGCGTGACCGGCACGGAGATTTGGTCGGCGAAAATTAATCCACAAATCAGCAACAATGAGATGGCAAAAATATAAGCGATGGGCTGCGAGAAAATCGCCCCTAATTCGCGGCGCGCCACATGCCAAATATTTTGGATCATTCTTCTTCCTCCGTAAATTGGTGAATCTCTTCAGCGCTTTCCGCTTCGCGCAGCTTTTCCATAAAGAGGGATTCTAAGTTGGCGCTGTCCGTCGCTAACCCAATCAATCCCCAACCATTTTCGACAACTGTCGCCGCAATGTTTTGGCGGGTTTCATCAGGCTGGGTGATGGTTAACGAATATCCCGTTTCATTTTCTTGATGGATGTGGTTGACGTTGGGCAGGGCAGACAGCTCAGTTAAAATGCCGGCATCTTCCTTGCCAACCGTTAATTTCACAATCATGGAATCGACCGTGTTTCCCTGTTGGTTGAGCGGAATATCGGCATAAAGCTGCCCATTTATAATCATGATGACCCGATTGCAAATCTGCTCAACTTCGCTCAATATGTGGGTACTCAGCAAAATAGTGTGCCGTTTGCCTAACTCTGTGATCAGATTGCGGACTTCTCGAATTTGGGCGGGATCGAGCCCGATGGTGGGTTCGTCTAATATGAGTACGTCGGGGTCGTGCAGCAACGCTTGCGCCAGCCCCACCCGCTGCCTCATTCCTTTGGACAACGAGCCAATCAAACTTTCTGCCCGATTTAACATCCCAACAGATTCCAAGGCGTCGTCGATCCGATCCCACAAATCGTCTAAGCGGCGGATTTTGCCCACAAATGCCAGATAATCTTCCACCGCCATTTCGGGGTAGAGTGGCACTGTTTCGGGCAAATAGCCTAATCGTTGCCGCGCTTCCAGCGAATGGGTGGAAACATCGTAGCCAGCGACCTTTGCCGTGCCGGCAGTTGCCGGCATAAAGCCAGTCAATATTCTCATGGTGGTCGTTTTGCCTGCCCCATTCGGACCAAGAAAGCCGACGATTTCCCCTTGCCGGCAATGGAACGAGACATCTTTTATCGCCTCAAAGCCACTGGCATAAGACTTATGCAACCCGATGGCTTCGATCATCACATTGTCGCTCATATGCGCCTTGCTCCAATATTTGTAGATAGGTTTAATCTGGTTTTTCGGATCATATCAGGCGGAAAATGTCTGATGGCCGTCAACCATATCGAAATTTTCAATCAAACTAAAAAACACATTGAGACAATTTATTGCTCAATGTGCATTTGGTAAATGAGACCAGGGATATTAGCTAGGCTAACTTTTCTTGTCAAATTGAGGCGGTCGGCTTTAAAAATCTTTTAACTGAAATAGCTGAGATAATAATAGGCGATGGCAACTGCCCAAACTAGACTGTCGGTACGATCTAACGAGCCGCCATGACCTGGCAGCATATTGCCGGAATCTTTGATGTCGGCAGTTCGTTTTAACAACGAGATCGCCAAATCGCCCAAAGGAGCAAAAATTGCAATTAGCGCTCCTATTAGCGCTGCCGTTAGCCCAGGCAACCCAACGATGCCGGCAACGATCAAAGCGGCTAAAACGCCAGCGATCAACCCGCCAACAAACCCTTCAACTGTTTTGTTAGGGCTCAAACGGGGCGACAATTTGCGCGATCCAATCTGTTTGCCCACCAAATAAGCAAAGGAGTCGGCGCTCCAAATTACCGTCATCGCCAACATCGTCCATTGCCAACCGTTTGCCGGCAAATTTCTAATACGGAAAAAGTGGCTGCCTAACCAACCTAGCAAAATGATGCCGCCGCTCATCGTCACCCAACTGCCGGCAGCCGTGGTATCTTCCTGGCTTTCATAAAGCCACAGAGCGTAACACATGGCGGCAAACAGGCCGCCAAATAAAATCAGCCCTTGCCAACGATGACCGAAAAATTGGCTGTCGAACAGCAACAAAAACACAGTCGGCGCCAAAATCCAAGCCGCCGTTTTCCACCCTAACCGCTCTGCCATATTGGAATATTCAAAAACGCCGATCATCAGAATGAGCGTTGCCGGCACAAAATAAAACCATCCGCCCAGATAAATAACCGTCAGCGCAAAAGGCGCTAACGTTAATGTGATGAGCGCCCTCTCTTTAAGCATTCACTTCCATAACTGTTATGATTCTGATTGGGATAAACCCCCCATCCGCCGATCGCGCTGGCTGAACGATACCAGGGCTTCATACAATTGCTCCTTACCGAAGTCGGGCCAATGTACAGGCGTGGGATATAGCTCGGCATAGGCGGCTTGCCAAATCAAGAAATTGCTGATCCGCAACTCTCCGCTGGTGCGGATCACCAGATCGGGATCAGGCAGCCCTTTGGTAAACAGATAGCTGCTAAACCGTTCTTCCGTTAATTCGCCTGGCTGAATCTCATCCGCTAGAGCTTGTCTTACGGCGTGCAATATCTCCGCTCTGCCCCCATAGTTAAAGGCGATGTTTAAAATCAGACGTTCATTGGTTTTTGTTAGCTCCTGAGCGTAGCGTACCCTTTCTTGTGTTTTTGGGGCTAACCCTTCTAAATCGCCAAGATGGTTCAGGCACACTCCCTGCCGATTTAAAACATCCATCTCTTGCTCCAAATACCGGGCAAAAATCCGCAGCAGCGCCCGGATTTCCGCTTCGGGGCGTACCCAATTTTCCGTTGAAAATGCATAAATGGTCAGGATTTTAATGCCGAAATCGACACAACTGTTGATAATTCGCCGCAAATTTTCAGCTCCAGCGCGATGCCCTGCCGATCTGGGCAATCCGCGTTTTTTCGCCCAACGTCCATTGCCATCCATAATGATGGCGATATGGTGCGGGATAGTTATGCCATTCAGATTTAAACCATCGGACATTTTGTTAAACTTCCATGATTTCCGCTTCTTTGGTTTTGCCGGCAGCGTCTATCGATTCTACATATTTATCCGTTAAATCCTGCAAATCTTCTAAAGCGCGGCTTAATTCATCTTCCGTCAACTCCCCCTCTTTTTTTAAATCGCGGAAATCATTTTGAATGTCGCGCCGCACATTGCGAACCGCCACCCGAGCTTCTTCCACCCGTTTGCCAACCAGCCGGCTCAAATCGCGCCGTCGCTCTTCCGTCAGACGGGGTATGTTCAAGCGGATAAGTTTGCCGTCGTTGTTGGGAGTCAACCCCAAATCTGATTTCAAAATAGCTTTTTCAATCGCTCCTAAGGAGTTTTGGTCAAATGGTCTTATCGACAATTGTTGCGGCTCTGGAACGGAAACCAACCCAATTTGATTGAGATTCATCTCCACCCCATACATTTCTACCACTAACCGGGCAAGGAGGGCTGGATTGGCGCGTCCGGTGCGGAAGGTAGCCAAATCAGATTCGAGGACTTTAAGAGCGCCATTCATCCGATATTTTCCATCATCTAACAGTTCGCGTATCATGGTTGCCTCCTCCTAAGGTTAATTATTCTACAATACAATTTGTAATAACTTATCTTGCCTAAACATTTGATGTTGGTAATTATACAGGTCGTATAACCTTGTAATTTTTCTGACACAGAGGGCATAGAGGTATTTTTAGAAGCTTCACCTATTCGGGTAGTTATTAGGGCTTTTGGCTACTTTTTCTTGAATTTTTTTGCTTTTGTAACAAAATTTTGCCCAATCCTCTTTTTTCTTCCCTGTGTTCTCTACTTTTCCTCCATAAACTCTGTGTGCATCTGGATAGATGCTAATTTTTGCTGTAAAACAAAACGGTTCTTATCATTCGCTGATCATGGTGCCAACGGATTCGCCAGATAACAATCGTTTTATGCTGCCTTTTTGCCACATATTAAGCACCACAATGGGTAATTTATGTTCCATACAAAGCGTAATCGCAGTGCTATCCATCACCCTGAGCCGTTGGTTGAGAAAATTTATATAAGACAACTTTTCATATCGTTTGGCGTTTGGGTTTATTTCAGGATCGTCATCATAAATTGCGTCTACTTTAGTTGCCTTGATCAGCACATCTGCGCCGATTTCCATCGCCCGCAGCGCCCCTGCCGTATCTGTAGTAAAGAAGGGGTTGCCGGTGCCGCCGCCAAAAATTACGACCCGATTTTTTTCTAGGTGGCGGATCGCCCGCAACCGAATGTAAGGTTCTGCTACTGCCCTCATTTCGATAGCAGTTTGGACGCGGGTTTCAATTCCGGAGCGTTCTAAAGCGTCTTGTAAAGCCAGGGCGTTCATAACTGTAGCGATCATGCCCATATGGTCGGCGACGCTTTGTTCCATGCCAAACTCCATGCCAACGGAGCCGCGCCACAAGTTGCCGGCGCCAATCACCACTGCGACTTGCGTTCCCAAATCATAAACCCCCTTGATAATCTGGGCAACTGAATGCGCCCGGGAGGGGTCGATGCCAGTTCCATCTGGTTTGCCCAGCGCTTCGCCGCTCGCTTTTAGCAATATGCGGCTATATTTTACTTGATTCATATAAATTATCCTCTAAAGATGGCTGAGCTAGTTACATGCCGGCATAAAAAAAGGCGGTTTATTCAACCGCCCTTTCTTGGTCGTGCGTTCACAAAGGTTCGCCCAGGGCATACCTTTCAAACCGCCGGACAATTATATTTTCGCCGACTGTGGCAATAGATTGTGTGATCAGATCGCTGATTTTAATCGAATCGTCTTTCACAAAGGGTTGCTCCATCAGACAATTCTCTTCATAAAATTTTTGTAATCGCCCATCCACTATCTTTTCGGCAATATGTTCAGGTTTGCCTTCTGATTGGACCTGCGCCAACAGAACTTGTTTTTCGTTTTCTACCACATCGCCTGGAATATCTTTGATTTGAACATATTTTGGGTGGAGGGCGGCAATATGTAACGCTAAATCATGGGCTAGCGTCTTGAAATTATCCGTTCGGGCTACGAAATCCGTTTCACAATTGAGTTCCAGCATCACCCCGACCGTGTTGCCATGATGAGCGTACATCTCAATTACGCCTTCGCTTGCTTCGCGCCCGGCTCGTTTAGCCGCTTTAGCCAACCCCTTTTCGCGGAGAACTTGCACTGCTTTTTCGAAATCTCCCTCAACAGAATGCAAAATATTTTTACATTCAAGAACGCCTGCGCCTGTCGCTTCGCGCAACTCTTTTATCATTTGAGTGGTGATATTCATGTGGTTGATTCTCCGTCATTTTCGGCGCCATCTTCATCGTTGGCGGTGGCGTCCTCATCGTTGACGATGCCGTCTGCGTCAACGCCTTCATCTTCTGCCTCTTCAACATTTTCTGAGTCAGATTCAGTTAGAGCAGCTTCTGTTCCTGTGTCTGCTTTTTCTTCTGCGCTCGCTTCGGCTTCAACTGTTTTGGTTTCAGAGGGTTCGCTATCTGTTTCCGCAGTCGCCTCTTCTGTGGCGGATTCTGCTTGGATTTCAACAGCTTCTTCAACCATATCAACTGAAGCCTTTATTGAAGCCTTCGCCTCTTGGGATTTCTTAGCTTCAGCAGCTTTGCTTTGTTGCGCTTGTTCATCTTCAGCTAATTTTGCCAGCGTAGAAGCCCCAAGCAAATCTTCGTCTGATGCGTCTTGTAAGCTGTCAATATCGCCAGAATAAGAGTAATCGTCCCCTTCTGTAATTTCGGCATCATATTCTTCTTTTCGCATTGCCGCCCCTTCGGCGCATGCGTCGGCGATTTTGCTGCATATTAAACGTATGGCGCGAATGGCGTCATCGTTAGAGGGAATGACAAAGTCGATTGGATCGGGGTCGCAATTGGTGTCTACGATGGCGATGATGGGGATTTTGAGCGAGGTCGCTTCTCTCACTGCGGTCACTTCATGATTGATGTCGATCACAAAGACCATTTCTGGCACTTTAACCATATTGCGGATGCCGCCTAGCCTCATTTCCAACTTGGCGATTTTTCGCTCCAGGGTAAGCCGCTCTTTTTTCTTGAGAAGTTCAAATTCGCCACTTTCTTGGCGGCGTTCCAAATCTTCTAAGTGGCGGATACGGCTGCGAATAGTTTGCCAATTGGTTAAAGTACCGCCTAACCAGCGTTGGTTGATAAATGGTTGATCTACTCGGCTGGCTTCTTGTGCGACGATTTCTTGGGCTTGTCTCTTGGTTCCGACAAACAAGACGTTGCCGCCCTTGGCTATAGTATCGCGCGCGACCTGATAGGCGTCTTCCAGCAGATGTAGCGTTTGTTGTAAGTCGATGATGTGAATGCCGTTGCGTTCGGTAAAGATATATGGGCGCATTTTGGGATGCCAACGGCGGGTGCGGTGTCCAAAATGTACGCCTGTCTCTAACAATGCTTTCATTGAGACGACGGCCATGGGTGTATTCTCCTTTTGTTTTGCGCAGCAAAACGCTGCCTTCCGCTAGCGTCGCCCTGAACTGGAGCTTGAGACAAAATGCTGGATTTTGCCGGCAAGCACGCCCAGCCAGTCAACCAGCGTGTTTGATAAATAAATATGCGAGTTTCTCGCGCTTAAGGTGGCGCTTACCGTCCGGCAAAGAATTATCGAACCAAAAGCGGATGGGATTATAACGAAGCTGACCGATTTTTCAAACGTTTACGCCGACTTTGTCGATTATGTAAAGGGCTAGCATGGCGAAAATCTGGCAGATTAGACGCCGTCATTCGGAAATATCTTGTCGCTGGAACAATAGTAAAATAAGGGCAGTTAGTAACATAGCCCACAACGCCAAAATTCCCAACGAGAAATTGAGCGAATCAGTGAATGCATAAGCGGCTCTTGTTGGATCATTTGCCGGCACGCTAAAAATGCTAGGCTTATCGTTCAATATCCAATTTGAGGCGTTATCTAGGTTGTAAAACGGCAATAGACGCCCCAAATGAAAAATAAGCGGCTGATTAAACAGTCGGCTTAAACCAAACAATGCGGCGAAGGCGAACGGCTCGGCGATAGCGATGCCCAATCCGACCATGACCCCTCCTAAAATGGAGCGCATCTTCATCGCCGCCAAAGCGGAAACCCCAGCCGCTAACATAATTGATATAAACGACAATCCCATTTGGATCATGTAATCTTTACCAAAGTCGCGGAACAGATTTGCCGTGAAGGGGGGGAGGATAGGTTGCCCTAGCAATTTTGCCAGCAAGATGTTGCCCAATCCGAAAAAGAACGACATCAAGCCAAATGCCAACAAGATAGCGGCGCTTAACGCCAGAAACTTTGCCAGCAGCAGCTTTGCTCGGCTCGTTCGGGGCAGGATATTTTTCCAGGTACCCCATTGATATTCGCCGGCAAAGTTGACCGAAATGATGCCCAGAAGCAGCATGCGCCCAATGATGTTTGAGACGAAGCTCCAAGCGCCAATCGCTCCATCTGTCCATTGGGTTGGTTCAGCCGCTGACATATTTTCTTGTACGGAAGGGATCAATAGAATGAGGATGGCAAAAATCAGGAAGAAAGCTGCTGCTCCGACGGGAAATACCCACAATAAAAAGCCTGTAACCCATCTATTGCCGACGATTTTGCCCCATTCTGCTCGAAAAAGATCAATCATGATGGTGGTCTGTTTGTTGTTGATCGGCGATGACGGACAAAAAGAATTGCTCTAGCGTTTGGCGGCGGTTTTGAATTTGGTAGAGAGAAACGCCGGCATTTATCAAACTTTCGGCGATTTGGGGCGTTTCTTCTCTGCCGGCAGTTACCAAAAGCTCATTCCCATTTGGCGTCGTCTGCCAACGCTCTTTCAGCGCTTCGATGGCTGCATGTAATGGCTCAACTTCCAATACCAATTCCCCTTTTTGGTCGAGCAGATGGCGCACATTCCCTTCCCGAACGATTTCCCCCTGATTGATAATAGCCACCCGATCGCAAATTTGCTCTACTTCGCCTAGCAAATGGCTCGAAAGAAAAACCGTTTTCTCCTGGCGGTCAACTAAATCACGGATAAATCGGCGCATCTCTTGAATGCCGGCAGGGTCTAATCCGTTCGTCGGCTCATCCAAAATCACCAGGTCAGGATCAGTTAGCAAAGCGGCAGCCAACCCCAACCGCTGTTTCATGCCGGTAGAATACCCCTTCACCCGCCTATCAGCCTGCTCTGCCAGATTCAATTGCGCCAGCAAGCTTTCCGCCCGCTCAGCATCATAACAACCGCTGGTTTGGGCTAATGTACGTAGATTTTGCCGACCTGTCAGGAAGTCATAAAATGCCGCTCCTTCCACTAACGCTCCTGCCCTGCCCAAAACTTCCCGCTCTTTCTTCACTGGGCGATCAAACAGTCGAACTTGTCCAGTAGTAGGATGGATCAAATCCATCATCATGCGGATGGTGGTTGATTTTCCAGCTCCATTTGGACCGAGAAAACCGTAAACTTGACCAGCTTCAACAGTTAGATTGAGGTTTTTGACAGCGAAAAACTTTTTTGAGCGCCGCCCAAATTGTTTGCTGAGATTTTGTAATTGGATTGCGGGAGTTGGAGACATCGATACTGCTTTAGTCTAACGCCTTAATCGTAAATTACCGCTTAATCCCGATCTAAAAACAGAATGATAATTAGGGCGACTTCGACGATTTTAGCAGCCATGCCGGTGGGGTCAGTTAAACCATCGACCCCCCAACGAGCAAAGTAACCGACTATGGTGATGGCGGTGTAGGCGATAAATGCCCAATGGATAATGTTTTTGTATGGGGCGAGTTGGGGAATGAAGTAGCGGGCGGCGGCTAGGGCAAGAAAGCCAATGCCGTTTAGCAGCAATATCGTTGCCGGCACAACTGCGCCAACATAGATATGAATAATGGCGGTGATGAGAGTTAGAATTAATATAAGATTTCGCCTGGACATAATTTCCTCCGGTTTGATAGTTTGCGGATGTTAACTTGTTGCCTGCCGACCTGTAGAGGCGCCTATTTTCCACGCAAACCCGATTCCTAGCAATCCCAATATGAGATCTCTTGCCCGAATGAGCAGCGTCAGGCTAATGGCTAAGGCTGGATCGTAGCCCAAAGCGACAAAGGCAAAAAGCTGCCCAGCTTCGACCGCTCCCAATCCGCCAGGGGTGGGAGCAAGTTGAGAAAGCCTGGCAACGGTATATAAGATTATGATTGTTTTTGCCGGCAACACAGCGTCTAATACCCAAATCGTCATCCCATATCCGCCCAACAGAGCCAGTAAAGCTGCTACAGAAAAAAGGATCGGCTGCGCCAAAGCCCTCGGCGTGGTGAAAGGCGCCATTCGCTCCTCGCTGGCAGCGATAGCCGGATGCAGTCGGGAAAAGGGTCTTTTGCCGGCATTCAGCGCCGCCAAATAAGCCGTTAACCCACAGACAATGACGACGATCAATAAACCAATGGCGCCAACCGGTATTTCGAGCCCCAGATTAAGGATCAAACCCAATCCCAAGGCGAGATAGATGAATGTGACAATTAATTCGCTCAATTTGTCCAGAACGACTGAGGCGATGGCGACAGGGCGAGGAACGTCGTGAAATCTTTCCAGAGCTATCGTTTGCCACGGTTCGCCGCCAAATTGGCTTCCCGGAGTAAAGTAGCTGACGCTAAAGCTCGCCAATCGGTAAGCGAATAACGGCGCCAGCGGAATGGGATGCCCCATTTTTGATTGAATCGCTCCCCAACGCCAGCATTGCAAGGTTAAGATGCCGGCATTGGCTATCCCCCAAATTAACAATTTCCAAGGCGAAATTCCCTGCAACGTTTGCCAACTGGCTTGCCAGGGTACCGAGCGAAGCGTCCAGCCTAGAAGTATGAGAGCGAGCCCCCACGCCAATAGCGATACAAACCATTGCTGCCCTTTCGAGGGAGATTGATTTGCCGGCATCAAGAGTCGCCCAATCTCTTCTTGAATAATTTGCCCTCTTCCGGCGACCATAGCGCATAGTTGCCGCCGCCTAAAATAGTGAGAAGGCAGCAGACCATGAGCAAGACGGCATTATGCCAATTTAACCCAACAGTCAAAATGTCGGCGACGGCAGCGATAAGGGGGATGGTGGCAGTGAAATGGGGCAAAATGCCCGCCGCAATGCACATGGCGCCCACTGCCACGATGGCGTTTAACCAAGGTATGAGTTCTGGCGAGAGAATCATCGTAGGCGCCGCCGTGAATTGTTGCCAGAAACCTTGCCAATCGGCGCTGTATCCAGCAAATGCGGCGAAAAGCAGATAAATTGCCGGCACAAACCGGAGGAATAAGGGCAATTGAACAGCGATCAGGCGGGCGGGTTGAATCCAATACCGGCGATATTTGGCGGATGATGGGTCGATTTTGCCGCTGGCGACGAGCCAATCTCGAATAAAAATGGCGGCGACCGGCGGAGCGTAAACGGCGGCGGCAACCCAAGAGCCAGGCGGCTGGACAGGGGGCCAGAGCGTCACGGTAAGAAAAGACATATACAAACCGGCAACAATGCGGCGAAAGCGGCTGTCTGGCAACGCGGCAATTGGCAACCCTTTTCTGGTGCGCCAATGCAAGCCCAGCATATACAGATATCGGGCAAAGCCGAGGGCTAACATAACTGCCGGCAAATTACCCAGCCAAATCGCCAGCGCTGTCACCAACAAAACGCTTAAAGCGTCGATCTCAATATCGAGAATGACGCCCAATTGGGTAGCGTGATTGGCGCGGCGGGCTAAATAGCCGTCAAAAATATCCGCCAATGCCACCCCGGTGTACAGGATTGCCGGCAGCCATGCCCCAAAACCAGGCGGGGGAGGATTCAATAGAAAGCCGCCCATCAATCCCAACATCAAGCCGCGCGTTAGCGTTAATAAATTACCGCTGCCAAATGCCGGCAATATAGTCGTTTCGCCGACTCGGAGGTTTTTCGTTAAATTTAAGCGAGAAAGCAATAATGGGTGACAGAGCAGCATGCCGGCAAGCCCCAACCAACGCTTCGCATAGAGTTCCTGCCAGAAGGAAAGCAACCAGAAATAACCGGCCAGCCAAACGACCAGATAGACGCCAACAACGAATCGCCATTGGGATATCAATTTTGCCGGCGGTTTGTTCGATTTCATCGCTGAAAAATCACAACCTATTGATTTGGTGTTAGTTGCAGCGTTATACCCATTGAACTATAATGTGGACGGTCATTATTAGGGAGTCGCCCAAAGTCAATAAAAGAACTCCCCACCAGCTTGCTGCCTGTTTATTAATAACAAACATGCAACAATTATATGCCTTATATTGAGGTTAAAACCAACGGGAAAACCATGTTTTCCCCTGGTTATTTCCAAATTGGGACTCATTAACAACCCAAACTGTATAGTCATTCTAGGAGAGTGAATTATGAGGAAACTATTTTTGGCATTATTTCTTGCGATTGTCGTCATTGGTACGGCATCCGCCCCTGTGGTAAACGCTGCTCCAGAGATGGGGGGCGGGGCAGGCAGCAGCGGCGGCGGTTCTGACGATTGCGTCATTCCACCATCTGGACCATGGCCTCCCTGCGCCACTGGCGGGGACAGCGGCAGCTCTGGCGATTGCGTCATTCCACCATCTGGACCCTGGCCTCCCTGTGCTACCGGCGGGGACAGCGGCGGTTCTGGCGACTGCGTCATTCCACCATCTGGACCATGGCCTCCCTGCGCCACTGGCGGAGACAGCGGCGGTTCTGACGATTGCGTCATTCCACCATCTGGACCCTGGCCTCCCTGCGCCACTGGCGGCAACAGCGGCGGCGGTTCTGGCGACTGTGTCATTCCGCCCTCTGGACCATGGCCTCCTTGCGCTACCGGCGGCAACGGCGGCGGTTCTGGTGGTGGCGGCAGCTCGGACGGCGGCGATGTCAATCCAGATACTTTAAGTGTTGAGGCATTTGTAGCCAGGTGCGGCGTTCTGGAATACGATTTACAGGTTTTCACTCAGCAAGATGTTGAGAACTTGGCTGCCGGCGCCGGCATTTCCATGGAAGAGGCGTATGATTTTCTGGTCATGGTTGAAGTGGTTGAAATCCCTGGCGCTCAAGGACCGACCAAAGCTTGGGATTCGACTTGCTGGGCGTTTTCTGCCGCTGTCATGCGCAATGCGGCGGAGTCGATGGGCGGTTTGTTAGATCGGGTCGTTGCCGGCAACGCTGAGAGCTGCGGCGAATGGCTATCCCTAAATCGATTTGTTGAACTAAGCCCCGCTTATTCCGGCGTTCCAGCCCAATACCAAGATGCCCACAACAAATATTTGGCGGCGCGGAACCAAATTGAAGCTGGCGCGCGAGATGTAGCCAAATTCTGTTTGGAAGGGGGCATTTTGAGCGATTTTAACTTCTTCCGCGCCCGCGAAGCGATTCAGCAAGCGCTGACGATTTTAAATCCAGTGACTGAAAGCGATGCGTGGTTGGCGGCTTTTTTGGGCATTAACTAAACGTATCAAATCTCACAGCCTAACCATTAACGAGTGAGTCCTAAAATCCGAAAGGTTTTCTACAGTTGGAGACCTTTCGGATTGTTTTTTTTGTATGGAGAGCTAGAGTTCTGAAAGCTAGGATTCGACAGGTTGATCGCCAGCTTGCTCTCTGGTTTCCAGTAAGTTACGCTGTAATTAAAGCGAAGCTGCCGGCATTTGCCAATCTTTTTGAAACGCCATCACATCCTGTTTGAATTTTTCGGGAATTACGGCGCTTTGCCCATGCGCATAATCGTACATTACTAAAGTTGTGTACCCAACGGCAATCATCCTCCCATCTTGCCCGACAATTTGGTAACCTAGGTCAAAACTTTTGTTGCCAAAACGGGTAACGCCAACTCCAATCGTTAAAATCTCTCCATAGTGGGCGGGCGACAAAAAACGACAGCGAGCGTCTCCCAAAATCACGGGCAAAGCCCCCAAATCTTCATTTAGTTCAATAAACTTGGTCAAATATTTGGTGCGGGCGGTTTCCATAAAGATAAAAAAGTTGGAGTTGTTGACATGTCCCATTACATCAATGTCATGAAAGATGACTTCGTGCTGAATGACGTATGGAAAATCTGAAGCTGGTAGGGTCATTGGCTTTCCGTATGTTGTTTGGCGCGTTTTAATTGTTCTTGTAGGGCTTGTGGGGCTGTGCCGCCGATATTTTTTCGACGCGCCAAGGATGCCGGCATGTTAAAAAGCCCCATCACATCCTGACCGAATTGAGGCGAAATCGCTTGCAACTGCGCCAAAGTGAGTTCGGCAAGCGTAACGCCATTTTTTTCAGCGGTTTGCACTGCTTTGCCGACGATTTCGTGCCCTTGCCGAAAAGGAATGCCGCGCATCGCCAGATAGTCGGCTAAATCAGTCGCCAACATCGCTGGATCAAGTTGGGCTGCCATCGCTTTAGGATTGATTTGCAGCGCGTCCAGCAAGCCGCTCATAACCGGCAACGCCAACATCAATGTATCATAACTGTCTATAACTGGCTCTTTGTCTTCTTGCATATCCTTATCGTATGTGGAAGGCAGTCCTTTCAACGTCATCAGGATGCCGGCAAGGTTGCCAGCCAATCGCCCCGCTTTGCCCCGGGTCAATTCCAGCGAGTCGGGGTTTTTCTTTTGGGGCATGATGCTGGAGCCAGTGGCATAAGCGTCGTCTAGCGTCACAAAACTAAATTCCCGGGCGGCAAACAATATTAACTGCTCCGACAAGCGGCTGAGGTGGACGCCAATCATGGCGCAAGCGTACAAAAAGTCGGTGATATAGTCGCGGTTGGAAACGCCATCAACGCTGTTGTAGTTGATGCGGCTGAAGCCCAACTCTTTCGCCAAATGGGCTCGATTGACCATAAAAGCTGTGCCGGCAAGAGCCGCGCTGCCCAATACACATTCGTCGGCGGTGTGGCGGGCTTGCTCTAACCGCTTTATATCCCGTTCTAATGCCCAAAAATGTGAGAGGATAAAATGCCCCCAGGTGATCGGTTGGGCTGGCTGCAGATGGGTATACCCTGGCATGGGCGCGTTCAGATGGGCTTGGGCGCTGGCGATGATGGATTGTTGCAATCCCCTTGTTTGCTGTCTTAGTTCATCGCAAGCCGCCATAATCCACAGTCGGAAATCGGTTGCCGCCTGATCGTTGCGGCTGCGACCAGTGTGGAGTTTGCCGGCAACCTCGCCGGTCAACTCGCCCAATCGCCGTTCAACTGCGGTATGAATATCTTCATCATGCGCTTGAATTTGGAATGCGCCAGATTCAATTTCCCCCCGAATTTGCTTTAATCCTGTGACGATTTCATCTTTTTCGCCGGCGCTGATGACATTTGCATTCGCCAACCCATTTGCCCAGGCGATACTGCCGGCAATATCTTGCTCAGCCATTCGAATATCGAAGGAGATGCTGGCGTTAAATTGATGCAGCAGTTCGTTTATTGGTTTGCTAAATCTGCCGCCCCAAAGTTTGCTCATAATCGCACTCTCCTATCCTGGAAATTGGTACGCTTCTCGCACTGGGCTAAAGATATCGAGCGCTTTTGCCGGCATATCCCCGACCGTTACGCCATGCTCCACATCGCCTGGAATCAAATAACAGTCGCCCGCTCTAAGCGTTTTCGTTTCTGAGCCGATGGTAAAGACGATTTCGCCTTCAATAACCATCCCGGCTTGTTCATGCGGATGGCTGTGCATTGGCACAACAGCATTTGCCGCCAGTTCAACCACAGCGCACAACATCTGTTCGCCCCAAAAAGTCTTTCCGGCGACGCCAGGGGCGAGTTCGACAGCTTTTCGCGTTGAAGCGTCAAAAAATGAAGACATATTTCCTCTCTCTAAGCGTCAATTTTACGATTGGTTGGGGAGTATATCATACTAGAAGCCGCTCTGCGCTTGATGCCCATGCCCGATTGCCATAGAGGCGTCAGGGGAAAGGATTACATGCGCTCTGATGCCGGCAAGTAACGCCGTTTTTGGCTAATGATTCCCGTCCATTTCAGCTACCGCATGTTGGATTCTGGCAAGGGCGTTTTCTAAAATCTGGCGTGGGCACGCCAGATTTATGCGCATAAACCCTTCCCCTTCTTCTCCATATACCATCCCATTTTCCAGATACACTTTTGCTTGCTCAAAAAATAGGTGATGCAACCCCTGACCGCTTAACCCAAATTGCCGGCAATCTAGCCACGCCAAATACAATCCTTCGGAATGAACCGGCTGGATTTGTGGCGCATTTGCCGCTAGAAATTCTCGCAAAAAGAGATAATTGCCTTCAATATATGCTTGAGCTTGCCGCAGCCAATTTTCGCCTGATTCATACGCAGTTTGCAACGCCGTCGCCCCAAATGGATTAACTCCAAAGAGCAGATTTAGCCGCTGCATTGAATCCAGCAGCCTTTGCCGCAACCCGTCGTTAGAGATGATGACATTGGCGGTTTGCAACCCCGGCAAATTAAATGTTTTGCTGGGAGCGTTGCATATGAACAATCTGTCGTTTAATTGGGCGTTGATCTTTCCTATTGGGGTAAATGTCGCCCAGGAATAAATCAGGTCGCCATGAATTTCGTCGGAAACTAACAGCAGATCATTGTCGAGGCAAATTTGCCCCAAACGACTCAACTCTGCCTCGTTCCACACTCTGCCCACCGGATTGTGCGGGCTGCACAAGATGAGCATTTTGGCGTGGGACAGCGCCGCTTTTTGGGCTAAATCATCAAAGTCGATGGTATAGCGACCTTGTTCGTAACGCAGCGGATTGCGAATGAGCTGCCGCTCGTTTTGGATGACGCTGCGGTAGATGGGGCGAAAGACGGGCGTTTGCGCGATGACGCCATCGCCAGCGGCGGTAAAGCTTTGCAAAATGAGCGAAATGCTAGGCATCACGCCAGGCATAGTCACGATCCATTCTGGTTGAATTTGCCAATCGTGCCGGCATTGCATCCAGTTGACAATAGCGGTGAAATAGCCGCCTGAAGGCTGAGTGTAACCAAACACCCCATGCCGCGCTCTGGCAGTCAATGCTTCGATGATTGGCTGCGCGGCGGGAAAATCCATATCCGCCACCCATAAGGGGAGCAATTCGTCCGCCGCTAATGGATTATCTCCAATCACGCGAGGCGTCAAATGGCGCTCCCCCTCGATATAATCCCATTTAATCGAGTCGCTGTGGGCGCGATCGACGATTTGATCAAAATTGTAAATGCGTTTCTTATACATGTTCATGGGCGCGTCTGACTTCTTCAGCGATGATTTGCAATCCTTGCTGCACTTTTTCAGCGGGTTGGGCGTAGCTAACCCGAATACATTCTTCCTTATGCCGCCAATCTTCAGCCAAACCAGGAAAAAAGTGATGCCCTGGCACGATAATCACATTGCGGGCTTTCAGCCGCTGGTACAATGTCTGGCTGCTAATGGGCAAATCGGGGAACCACAGCCACAAGAAAAAAGCCCCTTCTGGTTTGTGGATGCGGTAAGGCAACCCAGCCAACGCTTCTCTTGCCCACCTGACCGCCTGTTCCATCTTCGCCCGATAATGGGGTTGGATGAGCTGGCGGCTGAGGCGGTCGATTTCCCCCGTTTTGATTAAATCATTTACCAGAGCCGCTCCTAAATTATTGGGCGACAGGCTGATGACGGCGTTCATGCCGGCAATTCCCTGAATGATTTTCTGGTGGGCTACCACAATGCCAGTGCGCGTTCCGGGCAAACCCAATTTCGACAAACTCATACACATCACTATATGTTGTTCCCAGCTTGGCGCCGCTTCGCGGAAAATTATGCCGGGGAAGGGCATGCCATAGGCGTTGTCGATGATCAGCGGGATGTTGTGGCTTTGCGCCAATTGGCTCAATTGCTCGATTTCCCTTTCGGTTAGCACATTGCCAGTGGGGTTGGTGGGGCGAGAAACGCAGATGGCTCCGACGGCGTCGTCGATTTGCAGGGCGTCAAAATCAACCCGATATTTAAAAAGTTTTTCGCCCAATTCTTCGATTTGGGGTTTATAAGAGATGAAGATGTCGTCGTCGATGCCGGCATCTTGGTAGCCGATATATTCTGGGGCAAGCGGCAGCAAAATCTTTTTGAATAGACCATTTGGATATGTGCCGGCAAGCATGTTGAAGAGAAAGAAAAAGGCGGTTTGGCTGCCATTAGTTAGGGCGATGTTGCCGGCAGACACTTCCCATCCGAACTCTTGGCGGAAATAATCAACCAAACTATTAATGAATTCACGATCGCCGGCGGGATGGGCATAATCGCCGACGAGTCGTTCAAATCCATCGTCACTGTCTAAAATTCGCAGCATTTGGTCACGAAAAGCGGATTGAACCAATTTGATATGGCTGGGATTGCCGCCGCCCAACATAATTGCCCCAGGTTGGCGCACCGCTTCGCCGAGGTCTGCCATCAGTTGTAAAATGCCGCAATCATCTAAATATTTGCCGCTAAATCGTGAGAGTTGAGGAAAATTGTGATTTGTGGATTCCATGCGCCATATTGTAGGCGCTTCGGTGGGCGGCGGCTAGGATATTGTGAGCAAGGTGGCAAGAAGCGGTTAGCCTCGGTAAGATTCGGATTGACGAGAACCCAAAAATGCGAGGATAAATGTCATTTCATGGCGGCGGTTGGTGGGCATTGTTGGCTCACGACGATAAAAAAGATCAGCCCAAAATTAATCGGCAAGTGTTGTGGCGAGTGTGGGGTTTTGCCAAACCTTATCAATGGCAAGTAGCTGGATTATTGTTGACGATTTTGTTCATTTCATCGTTAAGCTTGGTTGCGCCCCTGCTGTTTCGGCAGATGATCGACGAGGCGTTGCCGGCAAAAGATTTAACCCAGCTAACCTGGCTGGGATTGGGATTGGTCATTATCCCATTGATAAATGGCTTGATCGGCGTAGCCCAGCGCCGGCTTAGCGCTGGGGTGGGCGAGGGCATCATCTACGATTTGCGCCGGGCTGCTTATGGGCATATGCAGCGGATGTCGCTTCGTTTTTTCACCCAAACCCGCACCGGCGAGTTAATGTCCCGCTTGAACAATGACGTGATCGGAGCGCAAAGCGCCATCACCGGCACATTTATCAATTTGATCACCAATTTGGTTAGCGTGGTCACCACCTTGTTGGTGATGATGGCTCTGGATTGGCGGCTGACGCTTCTGGCGTTATTTGTGCTGCCCTTTTTCATCATTCCGGCGCGGAGGGTGGCGCGCACGTTGCGGGATATACGGCGCAAATCGATGGAGTTTAACGCCGAAATGAACAATGTGATGGGGGAGACGTTGAATGTCAGTGGGGCATTGTTGATGAAATTGTTTGGGCGAGAATCGGACGAAATGAGGCGGTTTAGCGACAATGCCGGCAACGTGCGGGACATCGGCATTCGGTCGGCAGTAATCGGGCAATGGTTCATGTTGGGTTTAGGGGTGGTTAGCGCCGTCGGCGTGGGCGTTGTATATTGGATGGGGGGCTATTTGGTCATCACCGAAGCCTTTACCATTGGCACTATTGTGGCGTTTAGCAACTACCTCACCCGCCTGTATGGACCTTTGATGGCGCTGACCAATGCCCCGGTGCAGTTCGCCCAGAGCATGGTCAGCTTTGAGCGCGTTTTCGAAGCGTTAGATATTCCGGTAGAGATTCAAGAGAAGGCGAATGCGCCGGGGTTATTGCAAGGGGGCGGACGCATCGAATTTAATAATGTCTCGTTTAGCTACGATATGGGGGAGAAAGTGGCGCAAGGGTTGGACGAAATCGCCCGATTCAGCTGGCGGGGCAGTGACGCTTTCCTGAAACGGGGCAATCAGGCAGACCAAAATGGGTCAACGCCAGAAGCGCAAAAAACGCGCTGGGCATTGCAGGATATAAATTTTGTCATCGAGCCAGGGCAAATGGCGGCGCTGGTAGGTCCCAGCGGGGCTGGCAAATCGACCATCACTTATTTGATTCCTCGGTTGTATGACCCAACTGCCGGCATCGTGTCGATCAACGACCAAAATGTGCGGGATGTCACCTTAAAATCATTGTCGGACAACATCGGCATGGTGACGCAAGAGACCTTTCTCTTTTACGATACCATCGCCGCTAATTTGCGCTACGCTCGCCAAAACGCCAGCGACGCCGAGATGATCGCCGCCGCCAAAGCCGCCAACATCCACGACTTTATCGCTGGTTTGCCCGCTGGATATGAGACGGTGGTGGGCGAACGGGGTTATCGGTTGAGCGGCGGCGAAAGGCAGCGGATCGCCATCGCCCGCGTTATTTTGAAAGACCCGCGCATCTTGGTATTGGACGAGGCGACATCCAGCCTAGACTCGATTTCTGAAGCGCTGATTCAAGAGGCGTTGCAGCGGGTGATGCGCGGGCGCACCACGTTGGTGATCGCCCATCGTTTGTCTACTATTTTAGCGGCGGATCGGATATTGGTGTTGGATCAGGGACAGATGGTAGAGCAAGGAAGGCACGATGCGTTGTTGGCGCAGGAGGGATTGTATGCCACCTTGTATGAAACGCAATTCAAACCAATCCCGGCGCAGGCTGAAGCTGAGCGATAAATTAGCTGTTGGAGCGAGAGTTAGGCTTTTAGTTTGAGAAATTGGGGCGCGATGCCGGCATCCGCCCCTACTCCTCATTCTCCCTGCGTTCTTCCATGCGAGGCAGAATAATTGAGGCGATTAACAATATCGCAATTAAAATCAGAAAAACCACGCCGACGGGATCCATGAAAACCTCTTTAATTGGTGATAGTTTAATGCCAGATTTTAAAGAACAACTCGATTCTTGCCAAAAATTGAGCCCGCCCTCTAAATCAATTTTTCACTCAAAAATTTCGCCAACTGAGGTATAATCGACCCCGCTTTAGAAACCAAAAGCATGTAACGCTTACCTTGCCAGCCTAGAGATAGTTGAAAAAGATGATTGAAACGCCTGAAAAGTTATCGCCGCTTGCCGTCTTGGAAAGCATATTGTTCGTCGCCAGCGAGCCAGCCTCTATATCTCGATTGGCGCAAGCGCTAGAGATAAAGCCAGCCGTCGTTCGGATGTTGCTAAACGAATTGGGGCAAAGTTACGAGGAGCGCGGGTTGCGATTGCAATGGTATGGCGACGCCGTTCAACTTACGTCTGCCCCGCCAGCCGCCGCCGATATCGAACGCTTTCTGGGGCTTGAATTTGTCTCTCGGTTGAGCCCAGCCGCCCTAGAAACATTGGCGATTGTGGCATATATGCAGCCAGTGACCCGTCCACAGATCGATGATATTCGCGGCGTGAACTCAGATGGGGCGTTACGTTCATTGCTTAGCAAAGGGTTGATTGAGGAGGTGGGGCGGATGGAGACGCCAGGCAGACCAATTTTGTACGCCACCACTATCGAGTTTCTGGGGCATTTTGGCTTGAGTTCATTAGAAGAATTGCCGGCATTATCGGGCGACGAAGAGGAATAGATGGCGGAACGTCTGCAAAAAATACTGTCTGCTGCTGGCGTTGGCTCGCGTCGCTCCACAGAAAAGTTAATCCAGGCGAAACGAGTGACGGTGAATGGCAAAGTAGCGAAGTTGGGCGACCGGGCAGATGCCGGCATCGACCAAATAGCAGTGGATGGAAAGCCGATTCAGCCCGAAAAAGCCGTTTACATAATGCTCAACAAACCCCGCAACGTTTTATCTTCCACAGTGGATGAGTTGGGCGCAGGGCGGAAAACGATCCGCGATTTGGTAGACGTTCCCGGGCATCTGTATCCAGTTGGACGGCTAGATAAACAGAGCTTGGGTTTGATTTTGTTGACCAACGACGGCGTTTTAGCCCATAAATTGACCCATCCCCGCTACGAACATAGTAAAACATATCGAGTTTTGCTCAATGGCTTTCCGCCGCCATCTGTATTAGATCAGTGGCGGCAGGGGGTGATGTTAGACGATAAAAGGACATTGCCGGCAAAAATCAGATTCATTTCTCGGAAAGCGGACGCAACCTGGCTGGAGATCACATTGCGCGAAGGGCGCAAACGACAAATTCGACGCGTGGCAGCCCTGCTGGGTTATGAAATTCGGACGCTCATCCGAATTAAGCTGGGACCTTTGCGGCTTGGCGATTTAGATCAGGGCAAATGGCGGCATCTTTCCGCCAAAGAGGTGGCTGTTTTACGGCGGGCGGTCGCTAAAAAAGGGGAGGGTAGACGCGGCACTAGGGGCGCGGGTCAATTCAATCGAAAACGTAATCGTACTCGTAGCGGAAAATTCAAGTGACCAACCCGGAATCTCATTCTTGCCAACCAACCTCAGAGACAAAATTGCCCGCCATGATCGCTATAGATGGACCCGCCGCCTCGGGCAAAACAACCATCGGTCAAATGTTGGCAAAACGCTTAAACTATCTCTTTTTGGATACGGGCATTATGTATCGAGCCGTTACATTGGCGGCTTTACGGCAGGGCGTAGCCATAGATGATGAAGCGCAGGTTGCCGCTTTGGCGCAACAGCTAACTTTGCAGATATTGCCGGCAGGGGACGAAACAGATGGCAGACTGTACACCGTTTTGCTCGATGATGAAGATGTCACCTGGGCATTGCGCCATGCAGATGTAAATGCCCACGTTTCACAAGTGTCGGCATACCATGGCGTGCGCCAAGAGTTGGCGCGGCGGCAGCGAAAAATCGGAGCAAAAGGTCGGGTAGTTATGGTTGGGCGCGATATTGGCACGGTGATTATGCCCGACGCTCCGCTGAAATTATATATGGACGCCACCGCAGAAGAGCGAGCCCAGCGCCGCTGGAGGGAAGAGCAAGGGCGCGGCGGTAAAAGCAGCCTGGAAGCGATATTGGCGGATGTGCTGCGCCGCGACCGCATCGATAGCCATCGCCAACATTCCCCGCTAACGCATGCCTCAGACGCTATCATTGTCGATACAACCGGCGTTTCTCCCGAAGAAGCGGTGGAGATGATCATGGCATTGATTGGCGATTTGGATTGACGCAGACAGGCAGTTTGCCCCCCTTTTTCTATCCGTCTATACTTCTCTCCCGATGCGACTCAAGCGATTAATTTTGCAAGGTTATAAAACATTCGCCAACAAACAAGAGTTTTTGTTTGACGATGGCATTACCGCCATAGTTGGTCCCAACGGCAGCGGCAAGAGCAATATCGCCGACGCCCTGCGCTGGGCATTGGGCGAGCAACGCTTTGGCGAACTGCGCGGCAAACGGGGCACAGATATGATATTTGCCGGCAGTGAAGGGCGGTCGCGGGCGGGTATGGCACAGGCGATACTAACACTCGATAACAGTTCAGGATGGCTGCCCATTGATTACGCCGAAGTGGAAATTGGGCGACGCACCTATCGTTCTGGCGAGAGCGAATATTTGATCAACGGGCAAAAGGTGCGTCTGTTAGACGTTAACGAATTGTTGGCGAAAGCGGGTTTGTCTGAACGGGAATACGCGATCATCGGGCAGGGATTGGTCGATAGGGCATTATCGTTGCGGGCGGAAGAGCGGCGCAGTTTGTTTGAGGAAGCTGCCGGCATTACCCATTACAAAAACCGCCGGGCTGAAACGTTGCGCCGCCTAGAAGAGACCCAGCGCAATTTGCAGCGCGTTTATGATATCCTCAGCGAAATTGAACCCAGGCTAGCGTCGTTGCGCCGGCAAGCCAACCGCGCCGAAAATTATGAGCGGGTTGCCGTCGATTTGCGCCATTTGCTGCGCCAATATTATGGCTTTAAATGGCGGGAAGCCCGCGAAGAGCTGCGTCATGCCCGCCAATTAGCGGGCGACGCAGAAAGCGCTTGGGATGAAAGCCGCAGCCGGATGAGCGATATTCTGGAACGGCAACACAATCTTAAAGAGACATTAGCTCAGTTGCGTGGACAAGAACGGGAATGCCGGCAGCGGCTCGACCATGCGCGGGAGGCGTGGGGAAAAACCCAACGTCAAGCGGCGGTGGTCGAAGAGAGAAAAGCGTTTTTAGAACGGCAGTCGAGCGAAATCGAAGCTGATTTGCCACAATTATCCGCCCAGCGGGATGAGAGTCAGGCGGAACTCAACAGCGCGGTGAGTGAGCTGGCTGCCGCTCAAGCCGCATTTGTTGGCGAGCGAGAAGAATTTTCCAAATTTCATCTCACATTTCAGAGCCAGCAAAGCGAAATCAAGCAAAAACAGTCGACCCTTGACGATAAAAGTCGGCAAAAAGAAGAGACGCAAAATCGACTAGCCCGAGCCCAGGGTAAATTGAGTCAGTTGAGAGAGCGGCAGCAAGAGTTGATTGGGCAAGAGATCAGCGAACAGGAGGCTGCCCAGGCGGAAAATGCGGCGCAGCAAATGAGGGGGGTGGCGGACGAGGCGGAGCGCGCTACGCGCGCGTTGCGGCAAAAACGTGATGATATGCGGCAAACTCAACGCCAAATTCGAAAGAAGTTGGGCGAAATTCGCCAGAAAATTGGAGATATCAACCGCCAAATCAGCGTCGCTCACAAGGAGTTGGGCAAGTTGGAGGCGCGGGCAGAACTGCTGGATCAGCGGCGGTTGAAAGGGGTGAATTTGCCGGCATCGAACGGTGAAGTGAAGCTGGTCGGGCAATTTGCCGCCTTAATCTCCATTCCGCCTCAATATGAAACCGCCATCTCAACTGCTCTAGATAATCGGTTGGGAGCATTGGCAGTGAGGGGCGAAGCTGATTTATGGGCTTTGGCGGCAGAAGCGATGGAGTCGGTTCACCTGGCGGCATTAGACCAAATCAATCCCCAACCGTTGCCGGCAATTTCGCAGGATGCCGGCATTATCGATTGGGCACACAACATCGTCCAAGCCGAACCAGACATTGAGCCTTTGGCGTCATTATTGCTGGGTCGAGTGGCGCTGGCGGAAAATAAGCAAGCGGCATACGCCTTCGCCCTCGACGCCCCGCCGGGATGTCTGGCGGTCGCCCCGGACGGTTTTCTCGCGCACAGCGGCGGTTTGGTCGAGACAGCCCCGCCGGATGCCGCAAACAATATCCTCGCCCGCGAACAGGCATGGCGAGATGCCGTGGCAAAATCTGAAGCCAAACGAAACGAGCTGGGTCAATTGCAACAAGCTGGGGAAGCGATCCTGACGGAGTTGGAAAAGGGGCAAGAAGAGCTGGAAAAGCTGCAAAATGCAGAACAGACACAGAGCGAACGCGAGCAGGAGAAGTCGGTTGAATTCGCTAGATTACAGCGGCAAGCGGATAGGGCAGAACAACAGTTACGCTTCTTGCAGCGGCGGCAATCGGATGTGGCGGAATCGCGCTTGCGCTTTGAAAAACAAGTTGCGGAATTAGAAAGTCAAATCGAGGCAGGCGATCAGCAAACTGCCTTGTTTGAACAGGAAATTACGCTGGCGCGGGCGGACTTGAGCGCATTGCCCGTAGCTGAATTGAACCAACAGCGGGATGGTTGGCAGCAAAAGTTAGCCGCTACCCAAACGATTATTGCCGGCAGACAAGCCGTGGTCGATAGCCGCCGATCCACCTTCAATCAAGCAGACGGTCAACTGCAACAAGCCAACCAACGGTTGGCGCGTTTGCGGCAGGAATTGGCGAATTTGGATATTCAAGGGTTGCAAGGAAAATTGATGGAACAAGAAGAGGAGTTAGAGCGCTTTAACCGACAACTTTCGCCCATTCAACAGCGTAATCAGGAGGTTGAAGGGCAATTGCAAAATGTGGAGCGGGAAATTGCCGGCATGCAGCGGGTGGCATACGAACATGAAGCGGCGTTAACCAAAACCAAAATCAAATCCAGCCAAAAAGAGAGCGCTTTGGATGGGTTAAAAGAGCGCATTCATGCTGATTTGGGTCTGGTGGCATTGGGGTACGATGAAGATGAAACGACGCAAGAGCCGTTGCCCATCGCCGAGTTGGTGGAAACATTGCCGGATGTCGAAGAGTTGCCGGCAGAGATCGAGCGCGAAATACAAAAACAGCGTGGGCAGTTGCGGCGGATGGGCGCCATCAATCCCGATGCCCCGCAAGAATATCAAGAAACGCAAGAGCGCCACCAATTTTTAAGCGAGCAGGTTGCTGATTTGGAGGAGACAGAAAGCCAACTGCGGGGAGTTATCGCCGAGTTGGATGAGTTGACTTCTCGTGCGTTTAGCGAGACGGTAGAAAAGGTTAATCTCATTTTTGGCGAGATGTTTTCCACCCTCTTCGGCGGCGGCTCTGCCCAACTGGTTTTGACCAACCCAGATGATTTAACGGTGACGGGCGTCGATATTTTGGCGCAATTGCCCAGCCGCCGTCAACAGGGGTTGGCGCTGTTGTCTGGGGGCGAACGGTCGTTAACGGCGGCAGCGCTGATCTTTGCCTTGCTAAAAGTTTCGCCCACCCCATTTTGCGTTATGGACGAAGTGGATGCTATGTTAGATGAAGCCAATATCAGCCGTTTTGTAGACGCTTTGCGGGAGTTAAGCCTCAACACCCAATTTATCGTCATCACCCACAATCGGGGCACGGTGCAGGCGGCGCAAACTGTTTATGGGGTCAGCATGGGGGCGGATAGCGTCAGTCGAGTCATATCGATCAAGCCAGACGAATACCTTTCGCGGGAAAACCCATTGTTATAAGCTTTGAGATTTTTCAAGGATAAGATGATGCCGGCATTCCCTGAGGATCATGCGTCATTTCACCATAATTAATAGCAAGCAGATTGAGATGTAGGGGCAAATGGTTTTCGCCATGCCTGCGAAAAAGTTATGGTAATCAATGCTTGGTTTTGAGTAGATGCGGCGACATTCCCCTCAACTGCCAAGTGAGTCAAAAATGCTTCTACCTCAGCCTGCCCCATTTCCGCCGGATGCCGCTTTTTATGGAACAAGATAAACCGCTTTGCCCAATGCAAATAACTTTGTTCTGTACGATAAGAATAATTGCGTAGGCGAATGGCGCCACGCATTTGTTCCAGCAGCTTTTTCTCTTTCTTGGCGGGACGAAGGTGAGCCATAATTCCGCCCTAGTTTACCCTGCCATTGCTTGCGCAAATACAGTGGAAACTCTATAATATGCCGTGCCGATAGATGTGACATGCCAATGCAGGAGTTAATATCAAATAAAGAGTTTACCCGACAAATACGCAGAATAATCCCAGATATTTCGGCTTAGGGCGCGTTTTACGCATAATTTCGTCCAAATTTCGGGTATTATCCTGTAAAAGACGCAGAATAACCAGAAAATCAAGAGATTACACTGCACACATGCAGCATAATCTATGTTGCACGAAACATACGTTCTAAATGTATGCTAGAGACAGTCATTTTCAATCGTTTTTCCAGTGACAATGACACCAATGTTAACAACAGTAGCGCCACCAAAAAGACAAACTGAAAGAGAAAAGCCAGCTTACGAACTAGCTGATATTTTTCGGCTGTTTGGGGATGAGCGCCGGCAACAATACCAACTCTCCCACGAACAGCGACTGGTGATGCGCGATATAGTCCAATGTCGCACCGCCACACTGGGCGGCCATGTAGATGAATGCGACAGTTGTGGCGGACTACGCATTTCATACAACTCCTGCCGCAACCGCCACTGCCCCAAATGTGGCACATTAGCCAAACTGGCATGGCTGGAAAAACAAAAAGCCCATCTGCTACCCACCCATTACTTCCATGTCGTTTTCACCATTGACCATCTCTTCAATCCCTTAGCCCGTGTCAATCAAAAACAAGTCTATAACCAACTCTTTGCCAGCGCCGCCCAAACCCTCAAAGCATTCGGACAAAAATATCTAGGGGGTGAAATCGGCTTTACCGCTATCTTGCACACTTGGGGTCAGACCCTAACCGAACATCTTCACTTACACTGCATTGTCATCAGTGGGGCTTTATCCGCTGGTGGTCAACAGTGGCAGAGCGCCGCTCCTGATTTCTTGTTCCCCATCACCGAGTTATCAGCCCACTTTTGAGACCGTTTTTGTCAGGGCGTAAAAAAACTGTTCGACAAGGGTCAATTGGCCTTTGCCGGTCAATGTGCCCCATTAGAGGATAAAGCCCTATTTAAGCAGATGGTAGCTGAATCACAGGCTAAAAAGTGGCAAGTGTATGCCAAACCCCCATTTGGCGATGCAACACAGACGTTGGCTTATCTAGGACGCTATGTCAACCGGATTGCCCTCAGCAATGGGCGTATTTTGGGCATTGAGGATGGCTGCGTGCGGTTTAGCTATCGGGATTACAAAGCAGATGGGCAACGCAGAGAGATGCGACTGACAGGGGTAGAGTTCATCCGCCGTTTTTTGCAACATACCCTGCCGAAACGATTTGTCCGAGTACGCCACTATGGCCTGCTGGCTCCCCGCTACCGCCAAAAGAAATTGGCTGCTTGTCGAGCTTTACTAGGCGCCTATCACAAAACCACAACAACCCCAGCCACAAAGGATAGTTTATTGACAGAGATGTTGGGGCATAATCCCGCACAATGCCCAATGTGTGAGGTAGGTCAGATGCAGTTGTATGAGGAAATAGAAGCACACCCAACGAGACGTAAATGGCAGTTGGCAATTCAATAAATGACCAATCAGGGGATAAATGCGTCAATTGGTTGCCAATGGGATAAAAAACAGGCAAAAATAGTGTATACTGGGACAAGATTCAGGCATGAACAGAGCATTATCAACCAAAAGCCACACCACTGGACATCAGATTAGACAAAGAGCGATGTTTCACACAATGCCATAGAAACCCCATAGCCAACGTAATACGCAGTTCGTGCAACAAAGCTTACACCAGACACAGCATAAATTTGCTTAGGCGTATTCTTGGTTTATTGGCTGTGCTGGTGAAGCAAGCATTCAAGCATTCAAGCATTAGGCGGGCTAGTGCAACAAAACCTTCTACGCGAAGCGACCTCGCCCACCTAACAAGGGCTTAAGTGCGCCGTGTAACGGCGTTGTGAATCGCACACAAAATGTGCTGGAGGATATATATCGAGCAGTATCTCCAACCTCACCCAACTTACCTTAATCGGAAACGAAGCAGGGAAAAGAGCATGTTGGGAAAGCGACTAAGTCACGCCGCACAGTGGCAAGATGGGTTGCAAGAGGTTCTGCATAAGGCAAAAGCTAAACTGCCTGAATCTTAGTCTAGCGAGTTTATGTTGCTACAGGGAAGAACGGCTGTCACTCAGAAGCATTGTGCATGTCAAAGACAGGCTCAATGTGCTGAACGAATAAACCCTGTTCTCGATGGTAGGCGGGAATCTTGATGCGCCCAGCCGAAACGATATACGTCGAGACGCACCACCAGCAGTGGGGTATAGACGAACGAGATGCCTAAGTGTAGATACAGTTCACAGCGCACGGAACATGGGATGGCCTAAATGCCGAGAGGCACACGGTCACAGAGCAACCGTAGTAGTCTGAGGTTGGGAAAGCCGACTACATGGCGAAGGGTTGCAGGTGAATCGCATTGGCTACCTGCGAGATCGGCCTGGATAGGTGATAATCTCAACGATGTCAATGCAATCGGGCGTAGCGTCCCGACATGGTTTACTGGAGAGCCGTGTGAATTGAAAGGTTCACGCACGGTTCGGAGGGGGGCTTGCGGAAAAGCAGGTTAAGCTGCTCGCCGCTTGCCTACCCTATAGCTGACGCGCCAAAGGAAACGAGCGCGCAGCTTAAGCAACTGAACGGCGGACTAATTTGAAACGTAAGAATCGATCAATCTTTGTTTTGAAAAGGTACAATACTGAATATGGCAAGAATAAACGATCCTAGTTTCGATTTTGAGTCAACAAGAGAAAAATTGAACCTGTTTTTTGAGAAGCAGCTTTCCGATCTGGAACTTGATGTTGACAAATTAGAGCATCAAACCCTGGATGAATTAAAGCGAAGTTTGACTATCATTGATCAAGCAATTGAACACCATGAATCGTTTGGAAAGTTTAGCCTAAAATTTTCAGCTCAAGGGAGTTTCATAGTGGCTCAGTCAAATGCTGAATCACACTTTGCAATTGGGATTCTTCCTTTGTTACTGGAACGAAAGCAAATCATACTTCAACGCATTGAAAACATTTTGAAGTCACAGGCCCCTTCAATAGCAAAAAAAGCGGAAGCAAAAGAAAGAATGAAAACTGAACTCACCCGATTAGCTCAAGCAGATATTAATCGTAAGCTATGGGTAGTAATTTTATTTTTGGTAGCTCTGTGGATAGGAATTATTTTTCTAATTCGCAGCTTCGGTTGGGATACTCTGGAGCCTTGGACTTATTTATTTGGATTTGCGATGTTTATCCTTGGCTACATTTATTTTGCTATCAGACAACAAGAATTCTCCCCACAAACAATCTATCATAATTCACTTAATGCCCGCCTACGGCAATTTTTTGAAGTATTTGGTCTTGATGATGATTCTATATCAACGTAGGAATCAATAAAATGTCATTTTTGGATTTTCTTGCAAGTATTTGGTTCCAATATCTGATATTTCCTTTCGGAAGTGTTGTTGTTGGAGTCTTGATCAAGTGGGCAACAATAAACGAAAGATACGACAATTTCAAGAAGGATGATTTGGCCGTTGGCCTTGAACTTGTTCTCACTGGAGCTCTTATGTACGTTGTATTGACAACTGACAGAGCCGTAGAACTTATAAAAAGGAATAGCGACTTAGCATCAATGCTCCAAAACACACAAATTGATCCCGCTCAAGCAACACAACTGCAAATTGAAGTCTCTGACCTCTCAAACAGAATTGCTACATCGGGTTGGGTAATTTTTCTGATGTTTTTTGGCCTTTGGAGTATCTCGACCTTCGTTAGGAAATGGGGATGGGACGATTCAGCGGGCGAGTTAGATACTGTAAAAGGTATTGTGGTTCCCATAATATTTGGCGTATTGTCTCTAGTACTTGTAATGGCGGAGGCGGCAAGATGAAAAATCTTTCAGCAATAGGTGTTGTTGTATCATTCTTGGCCGTGATCATAACAATTTTCTGGTTTTGGCAAGATCCCACACTTGAACCTGTCTTAGTCTTAGTAGTTACAGGAATTACAGCAGTTGCAGCTTTTCTTGCGGCCATGAAAGATTCTGTCGAATTAATTGACCGTTTTGCTAACAGAGTTAGTTCAAAACGGGTGTTCCTGTCTTATCCTATGGAGGCACAAGAGCAAGCCACGAAAATTGGTGATGCTTTTAAGAAAGCAGGAATTAGGGTTTGGATAGCATCTGAACAAATAAAAGTAGGCGAAAATATCTCTGAGGCTGTAAATAAGGCTATTAATCAAGCAGATGCATTCCTAATTCTACTAACAGATCATGAAAGCTCTTGGGCAAATCGTGAATTAGAGATAGCTCAACAAAAAAATAAAAGGATAATCCCTGTAGCTCTTAAAAATGCCCAGATACCTTCTGCCCTCCAAGATATTCACTACATATCATTTAATGATGGAGATGAGAAAACGTTGACCCAAATTATTGAGAGTGTGGCGTAATCGCTGCCTAACGAGGTTTGCAGCCGACGTACTAAAGAAAACGGTCATGTGAGTTAAAACTTTGAACGGAGAACAAGGATATCTATTAGCTTTATGAGTGGATTATTTTTAAATTTCTTTGAGTGTAAGCTGAGTAAATATAGCATTTCTTGCCGATTTTTCCCTTACGAGACAAGTTCCAAATATAAGAATTTGAGGGAAGATAACTCTGATCACTTCTTCAGCCGATATGGTGACAAAATATACTGTTGGCCATTATCAGAGGGTTTAGAAAATCCTTCAGGGAGCCGCCAAGTTCGGGTTCATGCCAGTGAAAATCCACTCCTATTCAATAAAGTGTTGGAAATGGCTTTCATTACATTTTTGAAGAGTAAGGAAACCCATAACCTTTATTATCATCGGTACAGTCACACTTGGAAAATAATATCTCGAAAATATCTTTTTGATACCCGAATCGAAGGTTTGGATATTTTTAGACAGGTCAATCTCAACCCTTATTTTTTTCAGCCGAACGATAAGAAAATATTTGGCATTGTCCTGTCCACAACCGTTCAAAATCGTTTTAGTTGGACGCGCAAACAATTCGAAAGAAACGGAGTTGATGTTAGCGGTTTGAAAGGTAAAGATGACATCATTTTTGCCAATCGGCAATCACTAAAACGCTTCCTTTCAGCAAGAGGGGCTGAAGAACTTTATGATCAAAAATTGGAGGAGTTTAATTCAAGGTATGAGCAATTTAACGTTATAAGACGTTTTTACAATTGGCTACGAAATCATCTTTCAGAGATGTTCTTACCAGACGAGATCAAGATCAACTCGTTAAGTATGAAATATTTACCCTATCAAAACAATTTTGTGAAATCCGAGATTCTTTCAAAACCTGCAAGATATTATTTTGGGGGTAAGACGAGTGACCAGGAAAGACTTTATTACAATCAACAAGTTAAAAAATATAAACCTTATTCTTACGAACTATTTGAAAACCAACCAGTTACAATAGGGATTTTATGTCCAAAAGAATACGAGGGAATAACCGAGGGTTTTATTAATCGTCTGGAAGGAAAACTTAAGCACGACCTTCATGTAAGGCATGTGACCTTTAAGTTTTGTTTTATCGAAAATACAAAGCTCACTGCCTATAAAGAACATCTTTATGATTCTGGATTGTTAGCTTCAAATCTTATAATCGTCATTGTAAATGAGGAACAAGAAAAACTACCTCCTAACCTGTCTCCCTATTATGTTTGCAAAGCAAAATATATCGGCAACGGGATTCCTACTCAAGATATTCAAGCTAAGAACCTTAAAGATTACAATCAATTTATTCTCAACAATGTAGCATTAAATATATATGCAAAACTCGGGGGAACAGCTTGGACAATCGAAAAGGAAGAAAAACGCAGAGAAGAACTCGTAATTGGAATCGGCTCCACTTCAGATAAAGACGGAAAACATGTTTTGGGAATTGCTCAGATTTTTCACTCAGATGGGCGTTATTTAGTGGGTGATTGTGCGCCACTATCAACTTATGAAAATTATGTTGAAAACTTGACTAATTATCTGCACTCAACCCTCAATACCGTAATAAATGATCACATTGATACAACCAGCGAATTCAGATTAATTATCCATCTCTTTAAATCAGCAAGTAACAGATATGAAATTAAAGCAATTGAAAGAGCGATACAGAATTTTGACCATTTGTCGTTTAAGTACGCTTTAGTTCATCTGGCTTACGGACACAACTTTCGGCTGTTTTATAATGACGGCCGAGCGAACGTAAGAAGGGGCACTTATCTGAAGCTTGATTCTCACGCCGCCTTGTTACATTTTGTGCCTGAAAGCGATTTGCCTTTGTACATTCAATTAGATCGCCGATCAACATTCACGGATCTATATTATATTTCAAAGCAGATTTTTTGGTTCTCAAATTTGTCACATAGAAGTTATTTTCCGGCAAAGAAAACAGTAACCATATCCTACCCTTCTTTTATGGCGCAGCTTACCGAAAAACTAAAATCTGTTGAGGGTTGGGATTATGATCGCCTAAATAATGTCTCGGATAAATTATGGTTTATTTAGCAAAGATCATAAACGAAGCACGAAACGATTTATTAAATAACGAAACAATTCAGAAGTTTTGTTATTTCTATGTAACAAACAAAGATGACTTAGAAACATTGACAATAGATCTCTTTGGTCCCGAAGAAATTTTGGCGGCTCAAGGTTATAAGTCACTTTCCCCAGATTCTTTGACCATATCAAAAATACTTAACAGTCAACCGATACGTGGGATAGATTACACCACCAATATCTTTAAGCTGCTTGGCATACATTTAGCATCAGAAAGGGCTATTCATGATAAAGTCAAGGAGAAATTTGAAAATTCTTCAATAAAATACAAGTACTTAATAAACAAGGTTCTTCCCGAGTTTCAGAACGATTTTCTGGAATCTATAAATCAGGAAGCTGATGGCGAGTCTTTTTATTCGAAAATTCTCCGCTACGTCTATCTCGATGACAGTGACGAAGACATAAATGCACATATTTCAGCACTGCTAGAAAGAGATTTGGATATTATAGACCTAATCTTATTAGAAGAGCTTCAATCATTTTTTATTGCAAAAAGTGTTACAAAAACATCCTATATAAATCATGATGCAAAAACAATTGTAAGACAGGTGCTATTTGAATTTGGAAATGCCGTCAAGAAAATTACTCGCAACAGGAGAAAAGGACATAAGGAATTTGAAATAAATGACGAGTATGATGTTCAAGACCTTTTGTACATTATGCTGAAGCCTCTCTTTCCCAGAATGATTGATGAGGAACCAACACCAAAAGTGGGTTCAAAATACAACAAGATTGATTTAATCATCCGAGAAGAAGGGTTGATGATTGAAGTTAAAATGATCAAAGAATCTGATACGGACGAAAAGAGGTTCGTGGAGCAACTAAAAAATGACATCCAATCATATTATCGATATGGATTTTTGAAAGACCTTCTAATTTTTGTTTATGATCCACAAAATAAAACAAAGGATAGTCAGAATTTCTATGAATTAAATGGAGTTCAGGAAATTCAGGGAATTCGATTTGAAGTTGAGGCCATTGTTGGGAGTTAAGAGCCGCCTACCGATAAGTCAAAGTGTCAAGGGGTGAAGCCAAGTTGATGCAAAATCCACTCCATTCCTTCTTTTTTGCTCCCTCCAATCATGCAGACGATGAGCGCAGGGGGTGTCAAGGGCAGAAGCGGAGCGACCCTTGACAGCCACAAGCCATCGTCTAAGCTGAAAAAGGGGCAAAATGAGGTGAGAGCGGCAGGGGGCAACGCATCTGCATCGCAGATGGTGTTGAGATCAATGGGGAAAAAGGGACTCTAGCCAAAAATGGCAACTGCGTCATCAGCGGAAGCTAGTCGCAGTCGTTGTGACGGCTCTTTGGCATTGGGCAAAGGGATGTGTGTGAGGGTGTGTCCAATGCCCAGTTGCATCAGTTGCCAGCGGATGAAGTGGGCACAGTTGAAATTCTCCTTCTGAGCTTGGGGCAACCGCCAATACCAGATGGCCATGCGATAGCCAATCCGTTCGACGGGGGTGTGGCGGTCAACCTCTCTCTTTGTGAGAACATGCCAAATGACGACGAGCAATTTGCGAGCGATGGCAACGGTCGCCTTTTGTTTGGGCATGCGTCGACACATCTCATCAAATTGTCGTTGCCAATGGGGGTGTGAGCGGATGGCCATGTGCGCACAATGGATCAAGGCACGGCGCAAATCTTTGCGACCTGTCTTGGTAATGCGACCCATACGGGTTTTGTCTCCACTTGATTGGACACTGGCTCCGAGTCCCGAATAACCCACCAGCTTTTTGGCAGTTGCAAAACGGGTGATGTCACCGATGGCAGCCAGAATGGTCATGGCGGTCAATGCACCCAGACCCGGCAGTTGCAATAGCAGCCGCACATCTGGCTCCCAGCGTTTGCTACGGCTGAGGCGAGCAATTTCGACATCTATCTCGGCTTGTTGGTTGGTGTAGAGGTCGAGGGTAGCCAGACAATGTTGAATCTGCAATTTGCCTGTGGGCGAGACATCCAAAGTTTCCCAATAGTCGCGCCAACTGGGGTCAAACAAGGTGCCGCGTCCTGCTGGTGCAACGAGGTTGTGGCGATGTAGCAAACTGTGCAACTCGTTTTGGACACGCACACGACCGCGTGTGATTTGTTGGCGTTGGGCGACAAGGCGGCGCACTTCGCGTACTTCGATGGGGGGAACCCACACTTCTGGGATAAGATTGGCGGCTAATAGTTTGGCGAGATTGAGGGCATCGACTTTGTCGGTTTTGACGCGGGCGGCGGCGATGAGGCGGACTTGACGTGGGTTGGCGACGGCGACACACTTGACGAGTGCCTGCAACTCATCGACCATATGCCATGTGTTGCCTGTTGCTTCAACAACGACTTCATCCGTCAAGCACAGATGTTTCTGTGTCCACTCTGTCAACTTCTCGTAGCCGACACGGCGGGGCTTGAGCACGATTTGTTGGTCGCGGTTGACACCGCCGATCACGGCGTATCGTTTGTGGATGTCGATGCCGATGTAACGAATTTCTGTGGAAGATGCTTTCATGTTATACTCTCCATATGAGGTGAGCGTGGCGGAGGGTGGTGGTTCACGTACCGATTCGGGCTTGTTGATTCAGCAACATCCCAGACTAGATGAGACGACGGACACCAAATAACAGGACGGGCTTGTTGGGTCAATGACCCACTCCCATGGGCAGCTGCGGTGTCCTGCTCACCACGCTCTAGGTTTCCCGTCTCCCGTCGGTTTCAGGATACCTTGCCTTGCTCTGGCTCTCAACTTTTCGGCCGAGATTCGGCTGTCGTGGAGAGTTGACTTGATTCTAATAACATTGCTTGCAGCCGACGCGAAGCGCGGCTGAAGCGGGCGTTAGCACGGCAAAACAGAGACATACCGTACACAATTTGGCTAATTTTCAAAGCATTCCAAGCAAATCTAGGAGAAACAAATGAATGGCGATCCATCAATAGCACAATCAAGATACTATCTTCAGCAACTTGAGCAACTAAAAGATGAAATTGATTATGCTTATGAGCAATTCAACATACGCCTTGAAAAACACACTGATGAAGCCAATTTTTATACTAAAACCGATCTCCAAAACTCAATTGCTTACTTTGAAAAATATGTTTTACCTTTCATAACAACTCGCACGGGTTTCGAAGATCAGCCTATTCATGATTCCAGAGTTCTTTCATTAGGTATAGATGGTTATTGGAGAGCATTTGAATTTAATCACTTTTTTGACAGCCTCGATTATTTGAGCAAGGTTTTTACCCTTGATAACAAAATGAATCGTAATGTCCCAGATGTTCGGTTGCGACGTGGAATGACTCGGTCGCCAGTTTACCGGTATGGGCGACTTTACTATTATCTCTCCCCACGCGAAGAATTGAGAGTTCGTCAAATTGAGTTTGCCTCTCCCGGTTTGGTTAGCTTTGAGGGTATTGGTGAAATTATTAAAGAACTCAGGGAAACTGTTGATTATTTGATAACTGGTCAATGGGTCAAAGACTTTGTTGACAACTTTTATAGTCTCAGAGACAAAGAGGGGCGAATACTAAGGCGGCAAGCACAAAAGGAAGAGGAACTCACTCGTATAGCTAATGCGCGAGCTGAAAGAATGGAAGCACGTTTGCGCGAAATCGCGGCTAGATCATTGATAAAAAAAACAATTCGCCAGATGAGAGAAAAACCAGCGATGTCAAATGTTGAAGCTCTGGGTATAAGCAAATTTGACAGACTTGCAGATACCGCTATCAAATTGGAGGCTAATGGTTTAGCTCGACTAGATGTTGTCGAGGATGGCATAATTGATTCTGCCTCAAAAATTCATAGACTTGGCTATGAAAGGGGCAAAATTAAAAAATTACCAGAGGAAACTCAATAACCACAGACGAAGGATTACATGTCACAAGGTGTTTTGCCCTAAAATAGATAGTGTACTACATAAGCTAATCCGTTATACTGATTAGAAAAGTATGTGAGGAAAGAATATGGAACAAAAAATGATCGGCCGTTATATTGTCACTGATCCCGACATTTGTCATGGGAAACCAACGTTTCGTGGTACAAGAATTATGGTATGGCAAGTGTTAGAACAGGTTGCCAATGGTATGGCTTGGGAAACAATTGAAGAAGAATGGCGCGGAAAAGTCACAAAAGATGCCATTGCGGAAGCGGTGCGTTTAGCCAGTCAAGCCTTTATTGAACACGCTGACAAATACAGTTTTGGTTTATCGCCTGCATGATCATTCTTGACGAAAATTTTCCAGATAGTCAACGTCAACTCTTGCAGAGTTGGCGTATTTCGTTTAAGCAGGTTGCTTTTGAGATTGGTCGAGAAGGGCTAAAAGATGATGAAATCATCCCCTTGCTTCATCAATTGAACAAGCCTACATTTTTCACGCTTGATGATGACTTTTTCAAACGCCAATTGTGCCATGCACAGTATTGTCTGATTTATGTTGATGTCGTTCAATACGAATCAGCGGCTTTCATTCGCAGAACGCTAAAACATCGAGATTTCAACACCAAAGCTAAACGGATGGGACACGTCATTCGAGTTTCCCACAAGGGACTTACAGTTTGGAAACTACACGCCGAAGAAAAAACGCAGTTTAGTTGGGGCTAGTTATCTCGCTGGTTGGAAGAGCGTGCTAACAACGCTTGCAGACCGACGCGAAGCGCGGCTGAAGCGGGCGTTAACGCAGACCCGCTCCGCGCGCCTGCGTTAATGTGCGGCTCACTCCATTCGCTGCCTTGTCAACCGCGCGCCGAGCGCGTTGGGTGTGAAAAGGGTTGCGACCGAAAATCGACACCTCACTTTTCCCATATATTGAGCGAACGTCGTTGAATGAAACCTGAAATTGGAGACATGATGCCTGCCATGCATAAAAACGATGACGCAGACAGCAATCCACTTGAACTATCGTTAAAATCGCTCAATGGGCTGACCATTCTCCTTCTCATTTTAGTTGCGGGTCTGATTCGGTTTACCAATTTGGGTGCAGATAGCTTTTGGCTGGACGAAATCAATACGCTGAATACGAGCGGTGCGGGCTATTTCGCTTCACTCAATGTGCGAGATCACATGCCGCTGTTATATATGCTGACGACAGCCAACATCCAATTGTTCGGAATCAATGAGACTGCTCTAAGGCTGACATCGGCTGTGGCGGGCACAATCAGTGTTGGGCTGATGGCACTGTTTGGCATGGTGATGGATCGGCCGAAAACAGGCATGTGGGTCGCATTATTGCTCGCTTTCTCGCCATTCCATTTGCGATATTCACAAGAGGCTCGCCACTATGCCCTCCTGATGTGTTTCGCCCTAACGAGTTACCTCATGCTCTATCTTGCCATGCGGCAGCTTCAATGGCGTTGGTGGTTTGCCTATGCCGGCGCAATTGTGCTTGCCTTATACACACATTATGGTGGGCTGATTGTTTTGCTGACAGAGGGAATTATTATTTTGGTGGTTGCTTTATCAACAATTAAGACGACCGGCAGGGTAATACTATTGCGAGCAATCGCCACAGGGGGCATTATCGGGTTGGCATATTTACCGTGGTTGCCAAGATTCATGCGGGCAATGAGTGTCAACACAGGGTCTGACATTGGCATTGGTGTGACAGGTCAGGTGTCACTGTTATCGTGGCTGCAAAACACCTATTTGGCGTTTGGCTTTCAGAATCAATGGCTTGCGTTGTTGGCATTGAGCATTTTTGTGATTGGTTTACTGTTGCTATTGCGCACGGGCGCATGGATGCCATTGCTCTTTGTGCTGTTTGGTTTGAGTTTGCCGTTTGTTTTCATTTTTGTTTTTCAGGTCGCACGGGCGAGTCTTCCCAAGTATGTCATTTACTTATTGCCTCTCTATCTTTTTCCGATCGGAGTGACATTGGAACGCGGGACAAAGCGGTGGCTTTCTGCTGAAATCGGGGCTGTAATCATGCTAGTGGTTGTCCTGGGCAGTACGTTGCTTAAAGAGTATTGGTATGTCGAGCGTGACTGGCGCGGCATCGTCTCAACAATCAGCCAAGATGTGACGGAACATGATGTTTTTGTGCCTGTCACCCTCGACCTGGCTGATGGATTTGATCAGGGTAGTATTGTCCTGCCATACTATTTGGCGCAACACTTCTCTCAGTTTCAGATTGTCGATGGCAATCGGCTGAACGATTCTTTCCTGTCCACCCTTGAGAATGTGCCGGATTCCGGCCGGGTTTGGGTGTTTGCCTTAAATCGAGTTGTTCCAATGGACAACCTGCCGGCAACGGTTACGGTACAACAATTTGCGGGAGATGTTTTTCTCCTAACTGCTGATGAAGGCAATCGCTTTCAGCAGTTGCAAACGTTATATGAGGCGCTAATCGCGCATAGTGCGCAGCCGCGCCCACGCTGCCAAATCGCAAATGCCTCCGCTTTGCTGCACCTGAGTGTCGACCAATTTGAACAAGCAAGCAGTTTGGTGAATCAGGCGGAGTCGCTTTGTCCAGGAGACTCGGCCAATGACGATATCCGTTTTCGTATTGATCAAGGGTTATTGGATGCTTTGCTTGAGGATGGCCGGAAGCAAGAAGCACTCCTTGTTGCAAATCGGTTGTGGCAATCAAATCGCAACTATGAGGTGGCTGTGTCTACACTGACTGCGCTGGATTTTGACTTGCAATCGGCCGTAATCAAGCTGAATAATGCGCCTGAAGCGGTTCGATCCTTTACAGTTACCATGCCACAAACGGGTGATTTTGGAGAGGCGATATTGCTACATCCCCCTGCAGAAATCGTCTTCGACATCACACTCCCGACAGATCCTACGCGCCTTTACACACGCATAGCAATGGCACCGGACAGCTGGGAATGGGGTGGTGATGGCAGCGAATTTGTAGTTGAAATTCTCAATGATGGCGACTCATGGACGCCATTATTTCAACAGTATGTTGATAATGAAGATGAGAACAGACGCTGGCAGGAAGTATCCATTCCTCTGACACAATATGCAGGTCAATCGACCAGATTACGTCTACGTTCAACAGCAGGCCCCAATGCCGATTCGACCGGTGACTGGGCTGTGTGGGAACTGCCTCGCCTTTTTTGGCTGAGTAAGGAAGAGTAAGGACTGAAGATTAAACAGTGTACCATTACACAGGTATGCTGGTCGAAAAATTGAGTTCGATCACATCCATCGCCACCAAAAAGATATAGGGATCTCCTATAAATTTAGGGACGCATATCAGCTAATATTGGTAGAGCAAGGTTCTGGTCAAAAGCCAGCCAACATCGCTTGCACCGGACTGGCGAGATCGGTCTTTTTGGAACTATTTGGTGAATGGCCGAGTTGTTGGCTCACTCTCGCCAGCCGGTGAAGTGGACGCCGCTACGCGGCACAACAACCACTACACTCGACTCGGCTACGCCGAGCAGTGTGAGTTGCCCCGTTAGGCGGGCTAGTGCAACAAAACCTTCTACGCGAAGCGACCCCGCCCACCTAACAAGCGGCGCGTCCGTCTAGGTTGACGCAATGCGCTATTGAAATGGCAGCTTATTTGTGATGGTAGGGGATTAGTTTGGTTGGCGCAGGTAAATCATCCGGTTTAATTTCTTTTCTGGAAGAAAAGGATTGTATAATTGTCGATGGCGGCGGGGTATTTACGATGTTTTCCTTGAAATTTCAATCAATTGGGGCTGACGATGGGTCAAAGAAGCGGACGATTCAAACGATTACAACTTCTATCTGTGGTAACGCTATTGTTGTTAAGCTGCCAGATATTTAGCGGAGATAGCCCGGAAGACAATGTGCCGGCAACATCCGCCAGTTTAGAGCTATCGCCCGCTGCCGGCATTCCCCAACCTGACCTTCAACCTGAGTCTGCCCCGTCCCCAACCCCAACTTCAACAAGCTCAGCCGCCGCCGCCAACTTCCAATTTGTAGATACCAGCCTCAACCCCAAACCAAAAGTAGTGGGGCGCTTCCCCGAAGCGGGGGCAGAACTCGCCCCAGACGGGGTCATTGAGATATTTTTCGACCAGCCGATGGAGGAAGAGGGGTTGCAAAAGGGGTGGCAATTGATCGATTCTGCCGGCAATCCCGTGCCCGGCTCTATAACCTTTCCCCAACCCCGCATCTTGCATTTTAAGCCCAACGAAGCGTTAGAACGCAACGCCGCCTACCACGCCACCATTGCCGAAGGAGCGAAAAGCGTTGCCGGCATTCCCATGTTGGAAGGGTTGACCCTCACCTTCAAAACATTGGGCGACATCGAAGTGAGCCAATTTTCGCCAGCCAACAACGCCATCAACGTCGATGTGACTGCCGGCATTTCTGTCATCTTCAACAAACCCGTTGTGCCCCTGCTCACCGCCGCCGAACAAGCCGATTTGCCCAACCCGTTCCATTTTGCGCCCCAAATTGCCGGCAACGGCGAATGGATCAACACCTCCATGTACCTCTTCACCCCTGACCCCGGCATGATGGGTGCTGTCAAATATGATGTCACTGTGCTGGCAGACGTGGTGAATGGGATTGCCAGTAGCGGGGCAATATTGCCCACCGATGTCAGTTGGTCGTTCAACACCACCGCCCCCACAGTAGCAAACCTAGAAGTGCGGCAAGGTCAGGCGCAATACGGCAGGTTTGACAACAACAAAATCAGTTTAGACCCGGCTTTTCAGGTTTGGTTTAACCAGCCAATGGAACGCGCCGCCACCGAATCAGCCATCTCCCTTGTCCCCTTTGACGAAACTCCCCCATATTCATCATTCGCTTTTGCCTGGAATGAAGACGCCGACCATTTAGTCATCTCCACCACCCAAAATCTGCCTTACGACACCGCTTACCAACTGATTATGGGAGAAAGCGCCATAGCGTTAGGCGGCGGCAACCTAGACCGAGATTACACCTTGCGGGTACGCACTGTGCCGGCGCCCGCTATTTTGAACACAATGCCGGCAAACGGCGCTGGCAATGCCGAACCCTTCAACTTCCAAATTCGTTTTGCCTCCCCCATGAATTTGGAGAGCCTAGAAGGCAAGGTAATTATCGACCCGCCCATTTCCGGCGAAGGAGATTATTATCCCTGGAACAATGCCCTCAGCTTTAGCGGCTTAAAGCCCTCCACCAATTACACTGTGCAGATATTGCCCGGCATGAGCGATATTTATGGCACAGAAATGAGCGAAGGGCGCGCGATAACCTTTACCACCAAAGAAGCCCGACCTTTTGTGCAAATGCACCTACCGGGACAAATGGCGTTGTTGCGGCAAGGTGGGGATACGAATTTGTATGCCCTTCATCGCAATGTGGATCAAGTTGACCTCGACTTTTTCGCCATACCTGCCGAAACTTTTACCCGGGTGATGATCGGCAGTAGCAATTTATACAGTTATCTGCCCCGCAATGAGCAAAGGTTGTGGCAACGAACTGTGCCGGTAGAACGCATTTTAGATGACCCCGGTTACGCTCGTTTTGATTTGGCAGAAGGGGGCGTTGAGCCAGCGCCCGGCTTCTATTTTGCCGGCATCGATGCCCCCGGCGTTTCTCATCCCAACCGTCGTTATGCCCACACCGGATTGGTGGTGGTAGCCAATGCCAATCTGACCATGAAAACAGCCCCCGGCGAAGCGTTGTTGTGGGCGACAGATTTAAATAGCGGACAACCGATTCCCAACTTGCCCATTAACCTTTACGACCGTCGCTATAACCTCATATTTCAAGGGGTGACGGACGAGCAAGGGATCATTTATCAGGATGGCTTGAGCTTGGGCGTAGATTACGACCATCGCTACATCGCCATCACCGAGTCGTCTGACTATTTTGGCGTGACATTAAACAGTTGGGGAGACCGCATTCAGCCGGAATCTATGGGCATTTTTACCGATTATTATGGCGAACCGGGCAATGCCGTCGCCTATGTCTATACCGACCGCCCCCTGTATCGCTCTGATCAAGAGGTGTATTTTAAGGGGATTGTGCGGCTGGATGATGATTTGGATTATAGCTTGCCGGCATTCGACAGTGTTCGGGTCATCATCGATAACTACGATGGCGAAATTTACAATGAAACGTTGCCCCTCAACCCCAACGGCTCATTTGAAGGGATGATTAAGCTAGACAGCGAAGCGACGCTGGGCGTTTATACCATTCGGGTGCAACAAGCGGGAAACTATATTGGCGGCAATGGCTTTGATGTAGCCGAATATCGCAAACCGACTTACAGTGTAGCCGTCAACCCCTCTGCCGATGATGTGGTGACAGGCGACACCGTGCAAGCGACCATCAAAGCGGAATTTTTCTCTGGCGGGGCAGTCGCCAATGCTGAAGTGCATTGGTCAGTAGCGACTAATCCTTACACTTTTGCCCCCGGCGGGCAACTAAACCGCTTTGATTTTGACAGCCCGCAACGAGATTTAGGGTACTGTTTTCATGGTTGTTATGACCGTTACGATTACCAACCTTTTGGCGAGATAATCGCTGAGGGGCAGGGGAAAACAAATGGCCAAGGGGAGTTGCTAGTGGAATTGCCGGCAATATTAACTGGCGAAGGGGGCAGTCAAACCTTTGTGGTGGAAGCGACGGTGGTAGATGTAGCGAACAATTTCGTCAGCGGTCGCGCTTCTGTAGTGGTGCATCAGGCAGAACTGTATGCCGGCATTCGGGCTACCCAATATATCGCCCGTGAGGGGGAAGAGCTAAGCTATGAACTGGTTGCCGTTGACCGTTTCGGTGAAACAGTTGACAACCAATCTATCACCGTTGAGCTGGTAGAACGACGCTGGAACTCGGTGCAAAAACAAGATGCACGCGGCAACATCCGTTGGGAAAGTAATGTAGAAGAAATCCCCGTAGATACAGTTGTTGTTGTGACAGACGGTACAGGCAAAGCCACCGCTATCTTTGTGCCTCCGTCGGGTGGGGTGTACCGAGCATATGCCAAAACCACAGATTTAGCTGGACGAGAGAGCATATCATCGGCATACAGTTGGGTTGCCGGCATCGAATATATCCCCTGGCGGCGCAGCTCCGATAACAACTTTGACCTGATCGCCGACAGCGACAGCTACGCCCCCGGCGACAATGCCCAAATCCTTATCGCCTCCCCATTTCAAGGCTCAGCCACCGCTTTGGTCACCGTAGAGCGAGGGCACATCAAGGAGTACGATGTTATCACCCTTGCCGGCAACAGCCACATTTATGACTTGCCCATCACCGGCGAAATGGCGCCCAATATCATGGTTTCGGTCATGATTGTTAAAGGGGTGGACGAAAACAATCCCTACCCCGACTACAAGGTGGGTTATGCTCAATTTGAGGTGTCGTTAGAAGAGCAGGAGCTAAATGTAGAAATTACGGCTGATCGAGACACCACCGCTCCCGGCGAGACTGTGGCTTACACAGTGCAGGTCACAGACCATGCTGGACAACCTGTGCAAGCGGAACTCTCCATGTCACTAGCAGATTTAGCTGTTTTATCCCTCAGCGACCGTCCCGAAAACCGGATTTTAGACTTTTTCTACTCACAACGTTGGCTACGGGTGCAAACTGCCTTGCTGATGAACAAATTGATCGACAGCTACAATTTGGAACTGCCGACCGAAGTGTTGGAAGGCGGCGGCAGTGGCGGCGGCGGCAAAGGGGGTTTTGATGAGTTTGGGGTGGATGCGGTGCGCCAAAATTTCAAAGATACCGCCTTCTGGACGGCTCAAATTGAGACGGACAGCAATGGGGTGGCAACCGTGGAAGTTACCTTGCCCGACAATTTGACTACTTGGCGGATGGATGCCCGAGCGGTGACTGCGGATACCAAAGTGGGGCAAGCGGTTCACGACTTGCGTTCCACCCGTCCGTTGATGATTCAACCGCAAACGCCCCGCTTTTTTGTGGTCAATGACCAATCCCAACTGAGGGCAACTGTATTGAACAACAGTGACCAACCATTGGATGCCATCGTGACTTTGGAAGCACAAGGGATAACTTTACTCGATTCTGCCAGCCAAAATGTGACGATTCCGCCTGGCGAACAACGTTTTGTGGCGTGGGATGTAGCGGTAGGCGTGGTGGAACGGGTGGATGCGGTTTTTAGCGTAATGGCGGGGGAGTTGGCGGATGCCAGCCGACCAACGCTAGGCACATTGGACGGGCAGGGCATCCCCGTTTACCGGTATGAAGCGCCAGAAATTGTCGGCACATCGGGGCAGTTGAATGAGGCGGGGGCGGTGGTGGAGTTGATTGGTTTGCCGGCATTTGACGATTATGAGATCAGTAAAGCAGATGTTACTGTCACCCTCGCCCCATCGTTGGCGGCGGCGATGACGGATGGCTTGAAATATTTGGAACATTATGAATATGAATGCACCGAACAGACGATTTCTCGCTTCTTGCCCAACATTCTCACCGTGCGGGCGTTGCAAAATGCCGGCATCTCCGACCCCGAACTGGAAGCGAATTTAGACCGTCAAGTAGGCATCGCCCTGCAACGCATTTATCGTGGGCAACGGAACGATGGCGGATGGGGTTGGTGGAGCGCCCGACGAAGCAGTACGCTGACCACCGCCTACGTTTTGTTTGCCCTGATCGAAGCGAAAGATGCCGGCTACAACATCAACGCACGGGTGTTGGCTGACGGTACTGCTTTCTTGCAGGGCAATGTGGAGCGGGCGGATGGTTTGCGGGGCGAAACCCGCTCCAACCGGCAAAGCTTTTTGCTCTTTGTCTTGTCCCGGTTAGGCGAACCCAACCCCGGCCTAATCAGCGAACTGTATGACAGCCGGCAAATGTTGGCATTGTATGGCAAGGCGTATTTGGCGCAGGCGATTTATTTGATGGATGCCGGCGACCCCCGATTGGCATCGTTAGCCAGCGATTTGAATAGCGCCGCAATTTTGTCGGCGACAGGCGCCCATTGGGAGGAGGCGACGAACGATTATTGGAATTGGAACAGCGACACCCGCACCACCGCCATTGTTCTTTCGGCGTTGACCCGCCTAGAGCCAGATTCCAAACTCACCCCCAATGCTGTGCGGTGGCTGATGGCGCATCGTACCGAAGGGCGATGGGCAAGTACGCAGGAGACGGCGTGGGCGTTGATTGGGTTGACTGACTTTATGGTGGCGACGGGTGAGTTGGATGGGAATTATGAATATGAGGTGGCGATTAACGGCGAATTGTTGGGTGGGGATACGGTGAATGCCGGCAATGTGCGGCAAAATAATGTGTTAAATGCCGGCATCAGCCAACTGCTTACTGACGATTTGAACCGCTTAGCAATTGGGCGGGGCGAAGGTGAGGGGGCGTTGTATTACACCGCTCACCTCAATGCCAGTTTGCCGGCGGCGCACATCCAGCCGCAAGAGCGGGGCATCATTTTGTCGCGGGCATATTACCATCCCGACGACCCAGACACGCCAGTGACCACCACCCAGCAAGGGGATACATTGGTGGCGCGGCTGACGCTTATCGCTCCGTCGGCGTTGCATTATGTGGTGGTGGAGGATTGGTTGCCGGCAGGATTAGAGGCAATTGACCAAACGCTAAAAACGAGTGAGCAACAATCTGCCCCAAACACCTACGATTGGAACCGCACCTTTGACAATGGCTGGGGTTGGTGGAACTTTGAGCATGTGGAGTTGCGGGATGAGAAAGTGGTATTGTCGGCGGGTTATTTGCCGGCAGGCACATATGAGTATGTCTATCTTGTTCGTGCTTCCACCCCCGGCGAATACCAGACGATTCCGCCTATTGGGTATCAGTTCTACTTTCCAGAGGTGTATGGTCGCGGGGCTGGCTCGTTGTTTGTGGTGACGGAGTAGGGGGATGATGGGATTTCAATATTGGGAGGGCAAGGGTCACAAGTTCACTTCATAAGCCTTTAACCTCCGGGAGGTTCAAAACCTTCCCGGAGGTTAGTGAAGGTCGCCACAAAATACGCTCGAGATGTATCGTTTCTCGAAGTTTGAATCTACCTTGAAAGCGCTTTGGGGAACGCTTAGCGATCCATATCTATTACAGCTACTACGGAATCAAGAAACGGATCAATAGAAGCCAGCGTTCGATCAAATGGACGCCCACGACTTAGGATGTGTCCGCCACCTTCGATTTGTTGCCATCGCAATTGCGGAATTTGTTCCATTAGCGTAAGTACGACATCTTCCGTCACTAGACTTCCTTGCATTGGTTCGCCTGTCAGCAGGAGCATTGGGCAGGTGATTCGCTTCGCCTGATCCAAATAATTGAGCAGCGACCAAAAGTCAACCTTGGTATCAAAAATGCTGATATCGAAGCGCCTCAGCGATTCGATGCGACCAACGAAATCATCCTCGTTCCATATCGGTTCATCCTGCGGGATCGGCATTCCATGTGGCCAGCGGGCCGCAGCCGATTGCACCCGCTCATCATGTGGCATGGTTTTGAGGCGGCGCATCCAATCCATCCATTCATCGTACCAATTATTGCCTTCAAGCATTTCTGGACGCACGGCAGGCATGGGATGACCGCCGGCTGGCGGCTCTTCCATCACTAGGGCGCGTACACAGCCGGGTTGTCGCACAGCCATCAAATAGGCTGTCACGGCGCCATTGGAATGCCCCACCACGACGGGCTGCTCCAGTTTTAGCGCTTCGACTAGACTCAGAGCGTCGTCGGTCAGAATTTCAGGGTTAAAACCCTCTGACCAGCCAACTGAACTGCCATGGGCGCGCGCATCTGGCAAAATTACATCAAAGCGTCCAGCCAAGGCGCGGGCAAGACGCAACCAGCTTGCGCCGCTTTCCATGAAACCATGTAACATAAGCAGCGGCGGCTTCTCGCCGCCCGTTCGCCATAGATGGTGGCAGATGCCATTGGCGATGATTTTTCCGTGCTGCCATTGCGTCGGTATGAGTTGTTCAATCGGGCGGTAGCGGGGCGTTAAGTTTGTCATATTATGGTGTCTCCTCCGTCACTTTATCGTTTTTTTGATTGCCGGCATTTAGAGGGGTGAGAATGCCGGCATGCCCGAATACGGGCTTCCATTATCGTCTATCGTCCGTCGTCTAAAACAACCCCCAATCGCCGCCTGCTCCCTCTTCCATCATGGATGGATCCCACAACTCCGTGCCGATTTCCACCGTGCCCGGTTGCCCTGTCGCGCTGTGAATCACCACCCGCACTTGCTCGATTATTTGTGGACCATAGGGGCAAAACGGGGTAGTGAGAATCATGGTGACGTTGGCTTTGCCGGCATCGTCAAACGCCATATCCCGAATTAACCCCAACTCCACAATATTCAACCCGATTTCTGGGTCAATTACGCTTCGCAGCGCTTCCATCAATTCATCTTCTCGACTGGCAATCATAACTTTCCTTGTTTTTTGACACAGAGAACTCAAAGAATATGCGGAGGGCACAGAGATAGAAATTCAACTCATTTACTTTTGAATTTCTCAGAACCCTGTGTCGCCTCCGTGACCTCTGTGTCCAAATTAATTCAACCGAATCAACTCCGGCTGGGCAAAAGTAAATTCACAATAGCTATTCCCTTCCAAAATACAGCTATAGAGAGAGAAATAGAATTTCGACTTTTTTCCTTTTGAATTTACTCAAAACTCTGTGATCTCTGTGTCGCCTCCGTGACCTCTGTGTCCAAATTAATTCAACCGAATCAACTCCGGCATGGAGAAAGAAATAGAATTTCGACTTTTTTCCTTTTGAATTTACTCAGAACTCTGTGATCTCTGTGTCGCCTCCGTGACCTCTGTGTTCAAATTAATTCAACCGAATCAACTCCGGCTGGGCAAAAGTAAATTCACAACAGCTATTCCCCTCCAAAATACAGCTATGCTGTTCCACATCCACATCTAAAATCGCCGTGATCAACCCCTTGTCAAAGGTGCAAATTTCGTGATGGGTTTGTCCCACCGAAATGTAAGGGCAACTTGATTCCGTCAGTCGATAAGCGCCATCATCAAGCTCCTCCCACTCGGCTAAAAAGCCCTCTTCCGCCAACAACCGCACCACATAATCCAGCTTTTGCTCAAACGGCAAATCCTCAAAATCCGCCCGATGCTCATCCACAATTTTGCCCACCACATTGGCAAACAATTCCGTCACCACATCAGAAGAAAAGTGGCTTTTCAACTCTTCGATTAGGCGGCTGCTAAGGCGGGCATATTTTTTAGGAAATAGCTCATGCCCCGATTCGGTCAGGCTATAAACGTAATGGGGTCGCCCCACTTTTCGGCGTACAGCAGTAGCGGTCAACAATCCTTCACCGGTAAGGCTATTCAAATGATGACGAACGGTAACGGGGGAAACTTGTGCCGCTTCTGCTAACAAATCTACTGTGGCGTTCGCATGACTCTTTAACGTTTGTAAGATGATGTCGCGGGTATTTTGTTTTTGGTTGCCTGTGACAATTTTCACGAGTACAATTCCTTGCCAACTTATCAAAAACGAACAACAAAAATCAATGGGGATTGCCAGCGCTTTCTGGCAATTATATCAAACGGGGTGGCGGGTTGTCAATTTTCACTATTTTTATTAGAATAATGATAAATATTAAAAACAGATTGCATGTTTGCAAGGGGCAGGTCAGAAACATCATATGCAACTTGTCACCTGCCTACTTGCAAATGTTAATTTTATCCAATAAAAGGAGAAACATCGCACGATGACAACTGCCTTAGAAATTAAAAACCTACACGTTAGCGTCAGCGACCAACCTATCTTAAAAGGGATAGATTTACAGATAAAACAAGGGGAAATTCACGCCTTGATGGGTCCCAACGGCTCCGGCAAAAGCACCTTAGCCTACACCCTTGCCGGACACCCATTTTATGAGCCTACCGCCGGACAAGTGATTTTTGATGGGGAAGATTTGCTGGAAATGGCGCCGGATGAACGGTCGCGTGCCGGCATCTTCCTGGCGTTCCAATACCCCGTTGCTGTACCCGGCATCACCGTCGCTAACTTTTTACGACAAGCGATAAACGCCCGCCGCCGAGCCAATGGAGACGAAAAAGGGATTTCTATCCCCGAATTTCGTCGTCTGTTAAAAAGCAAAATGGACGCCCTGAGCATTGATCACAAATTTGCCGGCAGATACCTCAACGACGGCTTTTCTGGCGGCGAGAAAAAACGCGCCGAAATCTTGCAAATGGCAACCCTCGAACCCAAAGTCGCCATTATGGACGAGACCGACTCTGGCTTAGATATTGACGCATTGCGGGTTGTGGCAGATGGCGCCGCCAATTTACGAGACGAAATCGGCATGGGCGTGCTGGTTATCACCCATTACCAACGCATCCTCAACCACATCAAACCAGACCATGTGCATGTTATGTTTGACGGGCGCATTGTAGAGAGTGGCGGACCCGACCTTGCCCTAAAACTTGAAGCAGAAGGGTACGATTGGGTACGGGAAAAATATGGCGTTGCCGAACCGGCGTAACTGTAAAACAAAAATTTTAGGCTTTTTGGGATTTCATAGTACGGGCAACCCTTGTGGTTGCCCTTGACTGGGCTGGCACAAGACCAGCCCCTACTTGTACAGTAAAGTTGTCAAATTTAGGAGAGAATCCATGACAGAACCAACCATCGAACGAGAATTAACCGAAGAAGAAGTCGTCCGTGAAGTCAACCAAGATTATGCCGCCAAATATGGCTTTGCTGACGAAGAAGATTATGTTTTTAAGGCAGAAAAGGGGCTAAACGAAGCGATTATCCGACGCATGTCTCAAATGAAAGAAGAGCCAGAATGGATGCTAGAATATCGGCTCAAGGCATACCAATATTTTTTAGAGCGGCCCATGCCCGAATGGGGAGCCGATTTAAGTGACATTGATTTTGACGACATCTACTACTACATCAAACCCGCCGACCGGCAAGGGGATACTTGGGAAGATATTCCCGGCTACATCAAAGATACTTTTGACAAATTAGGCATTCCACAGGCAGAGCAGAAATTTTTGTCTGGCGTGGCGGCTCAATATGAGTCGGAAGTGGTGTACCACAACATCCAAAAAGCGATGGAGGAGAAGGGGGTTATCTTTTTGGGGATGGATGAGGGGCTAAAGCAATATCCTGACTTGGTGAAGGAATATTTTGCCACGATTATCCCCATCAACGACAACAAATTTGCCGCCCTGAATACGGCGGTGTGGTCGGGCGGCAGTTTTATTTATGTGCCGCCGGGCGTGGAGGTGGAGATGCCTCTGCAAGCCTATTTCCGCATCAACTCTAAAAATGCGGGGCAGTTTGAACGGACATTGATTATTGTGGATGAAGGGGCGCATGTCCATTACGTAGAAGGGTGTACTGCCCCCATTTACTCCACCGATTCGCTCCATTCGGCAGTGGTGGAAATTGTGGTCAAAAAGGGTGGGCGATGCCGGTACACCACCATCCAAAATTGGTCGAACAATGTCTATAATTTGGTCACCAAACGGGCGGTAGCCTATGCCAATGCCACCATGGAATGGGTGGACGGCAATTTGGGTTGTCTGGCGGCAGGCTCCACCGTGACCACGCCGGATGGCATCCAATCGATTGAGTCGCTGGAAGCGGGGGATGAAGTATTGTCTTATGATGAGCAAAGCGGCAAATTATGTTTTCGTTCCGTTGTTGCCAAGAAATTTTCCGGCTATCAGCCGGTGCATGATGTGTCTGTGGGCGAACGGGTTTTGCGGGTAACGGCAAATCACCCATTTTATTCCTATGTTTATGATGGGGATGCCCCTAAAAAGTTGGGGCGGTATAAGCTGGCTTATGTGCGGGCTGACCATCTGCAAGAGGCGATTATTCCCAGCCGTTCGTTGGATTACGGGCAACCTCATCTGTTGGAAATGCCGATTTTGGAAACGACATTTGAATCTTCTAACCAATATGCCGGCAATCTCACTATGTCGCGCTCTCGTCTTTCCCAAATGTTGCTGGAAGATGCCCACACCACCGATGAGTTGATGTGGTTGTTTGGCTACTGGGTGGGGGATGGGAATATCGAATTGCAATATGGCAAAACGGATGAGGTGATTCGCTGGGCAAAAGTTGGTTTCTCCACTCCAGTGATGGATCGAGCGCGAGGACAATTGCTTGAAACAATGGGGGATTTGACGGCGGTTGCCCCAGTAGAACGGGCTGACGGGGTGCATTTGGCATGGAATAGCAAGGAGTTGGCGGAATTTTTTATGTTGAATGGCTTTGCCGGCAAAGCCCGAAACAAACGATTGCCGGCATGGGTTTATTCTGTGCCTGAATCACAACGACTCGCTTTTATCGCTGGTTATTTAGATGCCGATGGCACGGTGCGCAACCGATATTTCTCGCTCAAATCAGTCAACAAGGCTCTATTGCAAGATGTGGCGGGTTTGCTGGTGACGTTGGGCATTACGCCCCGCTTGTACACCGAGTTTGACCAGCCGCGTGAAGTAGAGATTATGGGGGTGACGGCGGTGGCGCATGGGTCGCACCGGCTGGAATGGTTTATTGACGAGCGCTTTTTGCCCTTTGTCAGCCCCAATTTACGGGCGAGAGCGGAAAATGCCCCGCCAGCACAATATGAAATGCGACGAAAGGTTGGGCGGTCGAATATCCAGCTTGGCAAAGATGTAGAGATTATGCCGGTGACAGTGTCGGAAGCGTTGCCGGCAGTTCCCACTTGGGATATTGAGGTTGCCGGCACAGGTAACTTTGTGTCGCAAGGCTTTATTGTCCACAACTCCAAAATCACTATGAAGTATCCGGCAGTGTATATGATGGAGCCGGGGGCGCATGGCGAGATTTTGTCTATCGCGTTTGCCGGCAAAGGGCAACACCAAGATGCCGGCGGAAAAGTAGTTCACGTTGCCCCAGACACCACCAGCCGCATCATCTCCAAATCAATTTGCAAAGATGGCGGTCGCTCCTCCTATCGCGGATTGCTCAAAGTGGAAGAAAACTCCAGCAGCAGCAAGTCTAACGTGGTGTGCGATGCGTTATTGCTGGACGACAAAAGTCGTTCCGACACCTACCCATACATCGAAATTGATGAGGAAGATGTGACGATTGGACACGAAGCGTCGGTCAGCAAGGTAGGCGAAGAGCAACTCTTTTACTTGATGAGTCGCGGCATTGATGAACAGATGGCAAATACGATGATCGTCAACGGCTTTATAGAACCATTGGTGAAAGAGTTGCCGATGGAGTATGCGATTGAAATGAACCGACTGATCCAATTACAAATGGAAGGATCGATAGGATGATAGATGGTGGACGATAGTTTGCAACCTGCCACTTGCATACCTGCATACTTGCCATTAGTTGCGTAATGCGAATCATGGTTTATGGTCTAACATCCCTTCACCACAACACAACAAAATAATATGACAAATTATACAAAAGAAGCGGTTATTGCCTTATCTGATCATTTTAATGAACCTGATTGGATGCGGGAATTTCGATTGAAGGCGTTTGAATTGTTTGAAAGTATGCCAATGCCAACGACAAAAGATGAGGCGTGGCGGCGCACTGATTTGCGCCGTTTTAAGCTGGACGACTTTGCCCCAGCCCTGAATGGGGCGATGGGGTCTGCCGGCACCATGCCGGCATATCTCGGTGAGCAGTTGACTGAAGAGGTGGTAGGCGGCACATTATTGCAAATAGATGGGCAATCGTACAAATATGAACTGAGCGATGAGTTGAAAGCGCAAGGTATCATCTTTTGCGACATGCACACGGCTGTGCGTGACCATGCCGAGTTGGCACAAAAATATTTTATGAGTAAGGTCACGCCCAATGCCGGCAAATTTGCGGCGATGCACGGCGCGTTTTGGCGAGGTGGCACTTTTTTGTACGTGCCAAAATGGGTCAAAGCATCTGCGCCACTGCATACGGCATTGTGGTCTATTGCCGGCAACACCTATACCCATACGCTTGTCGTGTTAGAAGAAAATGCAGGGGCGACTTTTATTGACGAATATGAATCTCAAGCAGGCGAGAGTGCCGGCATTCACAATGGCGTTGTCGAACTCATTGTGGGAGATGGGGCGAATTTAACCTACGTCTCCTTGCAAGATTTTGCCACCAACTTGTGGCAATTCACCCACGAACGTGGCGTTGTGGGCAGAGATGGGCAACTTGATTGGGTGATTGGGACGATGGGCAGTCGGTTGACCAAAGCGTTCCAAACCGTCGAATTGGATGGCAGAGGGAGTTGGGCGCGGATGTCTGGCTTGTTTTTTGCCGACAAACGACAACATTTCGACCTAGACACTCAGCAAAACCACAATGCCCCCGACACCGTTAGCGATTTGCTCTACAAAGGCGCATTAAAAGACAAAGCCCGCTCGGTATGGCAAGGGATGATCAAAGCGTTGCCCGACTCACAACGGATTGACGGCTTTCAAGCCAACCGCAATTTGTTGTTGGAGAAGACCGCCCGCGCCGACTCCATTCCCGGTTTAGAGATTGAGGCGGACGATGTGCGATGCACCCACGCCTCCACCGTCGGGCATTTGGAAGAGACGGAACTGTTCTACCTGATGAGTCGCGGCATTGAGCGTGAACAGGCAGTGCGGATGTTGGTGCAAGGCTTTTTTGACCCCGTTATGCAACGGATTCCATTTGAAGGCGTGCGTAACCGTATCGCTGACCGGATTGTGGAAAAGGTGGGGTGATTGGGATTGGGCGATCCCAGTTACGCCAATTCCTCTGTGATCTCCGTGTATTCTCTGTGTTCTCTGTGACCTAAAAAAAGTGTGGTGATGGGACGATAGACGGCAGACTATGGACGATACCAACTTCTCCAAACCCTCTCTGATCTCCGTGTATTCTCTGTGTTCTCTGTGACCCAAAACTCTGTGACCCCAAAAATGATGATTGATTTAGAGCAAGTTCGAGCAGATTTTCCGATTTTGAGCCGAGAGGCGTATGCCGGCATTCCCCTCATCTACCTCGACTCCGCCGCCACTTCTCAAAAACCGCGAAGCGTCATCAAAGCGATGAACTGCTACTATGCCGAATACAATGCCAACGTCCACCGGGGCATTCATCGGCTTAGTGAAGAGGCGACCAACGCCTATGAAGGAGCTAGAGAAAAAGTCGCTCAATTTATCAATGCCCCCGACTCGGCGCAGGTAATTTTTGTGCGGAATACGACGGAGGGGTTGAATTTGGTGGCGCAAAGTTGGGGGCGGGTGAATTTGCAAGCAGGGGATGAGATTTTGTGCACCGAAATGGAACACCATTCCAATATCGTCCCGTGGCAGATTTTGGCTGAGCAAACGGGGGCAGTGGTGCGATTTTTGCCCTTTACAGATGAAGGACGATTGGATTTGGAGCAATTGCCGGCATTCCTCACCAACCGCACCAAAATATTTGCCTTCACCGCCATGTCCAACGTCTTCGGCACGATTAATCCCGTCAAACAGTTAGTGGAAGCGGCGCAAGCGGTTGGCGCAATAACTGTGGTAGATGCCGCCCAAAGCGTGCCCCACATGCCAGTTGATGTGGGGGATTTAGACGCTGACTTTCTGGCGTTTTCTAGCCATAAGATGTGTGGCCCGACGGGCATTGGCGCCTTGTATGGCAAACGCCATCTGCTGGAAGCGATGCCTCCCTTCATGGGCGGCGGCGACATGATTCGACGGGTGCGGTTTGAAGGCTCAATTTGGGCGGATTTGCCGCACAAATTTGAAGCAGGCACGCCAAGTATTGCGGAAGGGATTGGTTTTGGAGCGGCGGTGGATTATATTGCCGGCATTGGCATGAACAATATCCGCGCCCACGAACAGTTCATCACCAACTATGCCTTAGAAGCGTTAAGCGAAATCAAAGGGTTGCGATTGCTAGGTCCTCCCGCTGCCGAACGGGGCGGGGTGGCGGCATTTACCGTCAAAGGGTTGCACCCGCACGACATCGCCGAACTGCTAGACAAAGAAGGGGTGGCGGTACGGGCTGGGCATCATTGTGCCATGCCATTGCACCACAAATTGGGGGTCAACGCCTCTGCCAGAGCCAGCTTTTACCTGTACACCAGCACAAAAGAGGTAGATAAGTTGGTGGTGGCGTTAGAGAATGCCAAACAACTGTTTCGGTTAAGCTGATTTAGTTCCACTTTCAGACCGCTCTTTCCACATCGTATCCATTCACCACCAACTCAACTATGCCGCTTTCTGTATGGTAAAGCAAACCATGCAATATGATATTTTTTGGCATAAATGATTGAGCCCGAATGCCGGCAATTTCCCGATGAATCGCTTCTTTTGGGTCATCAAATGCCTTGAGCCAGAGCTTGAGATTACTGCGAAAAGGGTTGCCAATCTTCTCTTTGAATATTTGAAATTGATCCGAACCCAAACGTTTTTCCATATTTTCGATAATTGTATCTATCTTGGCGCTAGCCAGACAGCAGCCGCAGTCGGTGTGCATTAACAAAACAAATTCATGGATGCCGGCTAAATAGATGCCAATAATTAGCGACCGTGACTCTGCCATACCTCCAATCGTGCGAATTATCCGCACGTTAGAATACCCTTCGCCATCTGATGAAAATGATGGAATGCCAACTGATTCGAGGTTAATGCGTGGATCCATACAAGTAATGATAGCCAGCGATTCCGGAGCGCGTTTAGGCAATTTTTGTGGATCAATGCGTTCTTGAAAATGATTATTGGCGTTCAAAATTTCTGCTATGCGGTCGATTTTATTCATAGAGATTTCTCCGTTTGCCGATGACGTTCAATCTTAAAATCAATCATTGTTAAACATTCGTTTAGTCGCTCTATTTGCTCAACCACAATGCGACGATGCGCTTTGAGCATTTTTCGTCGTTCTCGCCCTGTATGATCGCCCTGACTTCGCAGCTGAGCAAACAGTTGCATCTGTGCCAGTGGCATACCAGTTGCTTTTAATTGCAGAAGAAAACTGACCCATTCCACATCTGATTGGCTATAACGACGATAACCATTTTTATCGCGGCTAATATTTGGCAAAAGATCGATTTTTTCGTAATAACGAAGCGTATGGGGCGTAATGCCGGCAATCATCGCCATTTCTTTGATGCTATATGTTTTGTTCATAGAGACCCATTTTACACCTTAAAGTTAACTCGAAGGCAAGAAGCTTTTGTTTGTGTTGAAGATCAGATAGGTGATTATCGCCACTAAATTTGGCAATGTGCCAGATGAGAAAACGCGAACGATTATCGGCGACCGTGCTGATGAAGCTTACATCCGTTCAGCGTGTGAGGCATCGCTACGGCGACTTCAGACTGATTACATTGACTTGTATCAATTTCATCTGGGAAGTTTTCTTCCGGAAAATGCACAATCTGTATTAGAGACGCTTGAATCGCTTGTCCACGAGGGTAAAATCCGCACCTATGCTTGGAGTACCGACAATGTTGCGGGGGCTACGGTTTTCGCAAAGGGTGAGCATTGTGCCGCCATCCAGCATCGGCTCAATATATTTGAAGATGCGCCAGAAATGATCGCTCTTTGTGAGGCACAAAATCTTGCCAGCATCAATCGGAGTCCGCTGGTGATGGGATTACTATCGGGAAAATATTCAGCCCAAAGCCAGTTTGCTGCCGACGACATCCGTGCCAGTAAGACATATCGACCCAGCTATTTTGTAGACGGAAAACCAAATCCGGAGATGTTGAGGCGCATTGAGGCGATACGCGATATTCTGACAAGTGGCGGTCACACAGTGGCGCAACGAGCATTGGCTTGGCTGTTGGCACGCAGTGAGCAAACTATTCCTATTCCCGCCCGGCATCCGCATCGTCAAACAGGCGGAGGAGAATGCGGCTACAATGGAGTTTGGCGCGTTGACGGCGTCGCAGATGGCGGAGATTGAAGGGTTGGTTCGACCGACTGTTTCCGTGTAGTTTAATATCTTGTGTCAATTGTGGCTGGGAGTGAATGCCGGCAACTCTACCATCAACCCCACAAAATTATATTTAGCTGAACTACACTTCTTCTCCACTTTCCGCTTCTTGATTGACATTTCGTGCCCCATAATTTGGTCGCTCTTTCGTTCGCAACTCTGCCCAATCCGTGGCTCGATACTGCTTGAGGGTGAAAGCAGTTTGAGCGTCAAAAGCGCTTGGGCTAAAAGAGAAAACCAAGGGGCGATAATCAACATCCCAACCCGCTAAATGTTGGTTGGCAAAGAGGGCTTTTTGTTGCTCCTGATTTTCCACATAAAAGATGATACAACCGCCTGCCTGCCCGATAAAATGATCATGCCATAGAGCCAGAGGCAAATCGCTGTCTGCTGTCATGTCGTTAATCATTCGGTTAGCTTCAGCCGCTCGCACCCCTTGCGGGGCGAGGGCATAGACCAGATAGCAACGGGGTTTTCTAGTTGGTATTGCCCGAACCGGTCCAAAATGTTCATCCATTTCTATCTCCTAAAATTTAGCGCTCTGAAAACAAAATAATGAAGGTTGAGCCTGTCGAAATCTACTAACTTTAGATAAACTGGCTACTTTTGAAGCTTCTTTAGGACAGGCTTCTGCAAACTTAGTTTACCAATTATATAGGGATGATTGTTGCTTATTGTATCCCTTGCGTCAAAAAGTTCGAGCCAGGGCTTAATTCCCATATAATTGACTGAATGAAAAGGATTCGGTCGATTATTGTCACGTTGATCCCCATTTTTTTGATGAGTTTGCCGGCAGCGTTGCCCATGATGCAGAACTCGTTTATCTGCGCGGACGACATGGGTTTCCATGCATTGCGTGTAGCCCAAACGATTTCTTTGTGGGAACGAGGGATTTTTTTCAGTCGCTGGTCGCCAGATATGGCTTATGGCTTCGGTTACCCATTGTTTAACTATTATGCCCCATTGCCGGCATATATCGCGTCTGCAATTGGGGTGGCAGGGGCGGGGGCTCAGTTGGGGTTGCGGCAGACATTTGCTGGGTTATTTTTCATTGCCGGATTTGGCATGTATGGTTGGTTGAAAACCCACTTTAGCCGGTCGGGGGCGATAGTTGGGGCTGCGGCATACATGTACGCCCCATATTTCGGTTATAATATTTACTTTCGAGGCAATTTAGGCGAGAGCGTGGGGTTAGCTTTGGCGCCATATGCCTTGTGGGGCATCGCCCAATGGGGGCGAAAGGGCGAGAGCAAATGGCTGTTGTTGGGGACGTTATCCTATGCCGGCATTCTACTTTCTCATAATATCTTCGCCTTGATATTTTCCCCGCTGCTTATCGCCTATGCTGGGTTTGAAGTTTGGCAAATTGATCGCTCCGGTATTGGTCGTCGATTCGGACGCTTGGCGTGGGCTGTCGTTTTATCTATCGGTTTGGCAGCCATTTTTTGGCTGCCAGCTTTGATGGAACTCGATTATATTCAAGCTCAAACCACCTATGGAGAACATTTTCAATATTACAACCATTTTATCTCCATCAGAGAGATTTTTGCCCCGCCAGCCATAAATTATTCTAACCTCGTCAACCCCTCGCCCGCCCGGACGGTAGGTTTGGCGGGGATATTAATCGGGTTGCCGGCATTCTTTTGCAAGCCAGCTACCCGCGACCAAAAGCGGCATATTTGGTTTTTTGCCGCTGCCGCTTTCTTCTACTTGTTTTTGACGACCGCCTACAGCAGCTCAATTTGGCGCCATCTGCCCTTGATGTCATTCATTCAATTCCCCTGGCGACTGTTTGGCGTTGCGGCTCTGTGTCTGGCAGTTGTCATTGCCGGCAGCGCCGAATTGATTTATCGTTCCAATTTGGGACGAGGGCGCCCCTTTTTATGCTGGGGGATAATGGGATTGCTGATGGCAGTAAGTAAACAATGGTTTTCGCCTCGTTATTGCCAAGCTTTGAATGATTTATCCGTGACCAGCATAGCCCCTTTCGAATTGGAGACTGGGATGATTGGCGGAACATCGACCAATGAATATTTGCCAGTTGCAGTTGCCCAACTGCCTCCTTCTCCGGCTGACGCCCCATTTTCTGCCCCAGACTTTGCCGGCATTAGCCAGGTAAAGGCGCTGCCATTGTCATTCTCTGCTAAGATACAATCCTCAGAATCATTCACCTTTACTCGAAATGTATTTGATTTTCCTGGTTGGCAAGCGCAAATTGATGGCGAGCTCGTTCCGATCCAACCAACTAAACCGTATGGATTAATTGAGGTACAAATGCCGGCAGGCGAACACACTCTGGCAATTGATTGGGGATCAACCCCTGTGCGGCAAGTTGCTCAATGGATTTCGGCAACCTTTTTTGTGGCGTTGTTAACGACGCTCGCCTTATCTGGGAGAAAGAGCCAAGCGGAAAAACGCCTAGATGCAGCGGGTCAGCCTGCTGGTTTTGTATGGGACTCCCCCTTGAGTTGGGCGACGCTTAGCGGGGCGCTTGCCATATTTTTTATTTGGGGTCTGCCAAAAATAGAATCCCCATACAACAAAACATATTCTGTCGAAGATGTGCCAATCCCCTATCCTATCTCTTTTCCGGACGGGATGGAATTGCTGGGGTACGACTTATTGGATTTAGGCGAGCAAGGGTGGCAAATCGACCTCTATTGGCAAGTTTTACAAACGCCAAATCGACCTTATCAGAGCGTGATTTCATTGGCGGATTCAGCGGGATTGCGGTGGAGCGAAAAGGATACCGACCGCCCAGCTGGATTTCGCCGCCCAGTCGATTCCCGTCATTGGGCTGTGGGTGACATAGCGATTGACAGCCAAATTTTAACCCCATTGCCAGGCGCGCCGCCCGGCGAATATATTGGGCAATTGACCTTGTTCGATAAAGAGAGTTTGCAGCCGATTGGGCAACCGAAGAATGATTTGACCTCCTTAACTGTAACCCGACCCACACAGCCAGCGGAAATTGAAGCAAATCTGGATATTGAGGCAGGCGATTTCACTTTGCTAGACGCCTGGGCTGATCGACATGAGGCACAGCCAGGCGATCCGATTTTGCTCACATTTTTGTGGGAAAGCGTGACGCCGACTGAGTACAATTGGCAGCTCTGTTTGGCGTTGGTAGATGGAGAACGAACAGCCTGGCAGGTTCGGGCGCCGATGGCGCGAACAGATTTTCCGACGACAGCTTGGCAAACGGGTGATGTATGGCGGGGGCAATGGGCAGGAAGGCTGCCGGCATCTCTACCGACTGACACATACCAATGGCAACTCAGGGTATGCCGAAATGACGCGATTAATTCGCCGCCTATCGACCTGTTTGAACTGCATTTGACCGCTCCAAACCGCACCTTTGAGCAGCCGCCTGTTGACGAACCGATATTTGCCGATTTGGGCGGCGTCACAGAGTTGGTTGGATTGACCGTTCGTGAAGATGATTTGCTGCATGTGGATATAATCTGGCGGAGCTTAGCGGAGACAACGACGAGCTATCGCGTCTTTGTCCACCTTTTGAATGCGGATGGGGAGCTTGTCGCCCAATCAGATGGCGAACCGGCTGGCTGGTCGCGCCCCACCACAGGGTGGGCGGCAGGCGAATATGTGGCGGACGAACATCAAATTGAGATGCCGGCAGCCGCCGATCTGACCGAAATTCGAGTGGCGGTTGGCATGTACGATCCCGCCAGCGGCGAGCGGCTGCCTGTCGCCCTCGATGGCGAATTAATGCCGGATGGTCGATTTATTTGGGGAAGCAAATGACCGTATACCGGAAACGAAATCCTGCCGGCAACCCAGATGCGTTGTTTGCCGAAGGGCGAGGGCTAGAGTATTTGCGGCAGGCGATAGCGAAAAGTCGAAATCCATATCTGAAAATCCCCCGCCTTTTTTCAATCGCTTCAGACAAACTCCACATGGAACGTATTGAGAGTCAACCCCCTACCCGCCGCCAAATGGAAATGTTGGGGAAGGGGTTGGCGTTGCTGCATCAGGTTCCACAAACAGGCTTTGGTTTTGGCGAAGACAATTTCATCGGACTTGCGCCGCAACCCAATGGTTGGAGCGAGGATTGGGGGGAATTTTTTGTCGCAAAACGGTTGGGATTTCAAGTTAGCCTAGTGGGAGATGCCGGCATCCAAGCTGAATTTCAATCTACCCTAGACCAAACTCAAAGTAAGCTAATCGATTTTCTCAACGCCCATTGCCGGCATCCTAGCCTGCTGCACGGTGATTTATGGGCTGGCAATGTTTTGTTTGACGCCACCAATGTGTGGTTGATTGACCCCGCTGTTTACCATGGCGATCGCGAAGCGGACATAGCGATGACTGAAATGTTTGGCGGCTTTTCGCCCCCGTTTTATGAGGCGTATGACGCGCATTATCCTCGAACAGCCGCTTACCCCTTCAAAAAAATCATCTACAATCTCTACCATTACCTGAACCATTACAATCTGTTTGGGGCTGGCTATTTAGCCGCCTGTCGGCGCGGGTTTGTCCACATAAAAAAGAAGCTGTCCCGCTGAAATGCACTTTCATAACTGCCGGCAAGCCTGCTTTTTGGTAAAATGCTAACCCATTATGGATATTTACCGCGAACAAATCATCGACTTATATGAACACCCCTTAAACCATGGGAGCATCGAAGAGGCGGATTTCTCTTATGAAGAGGACAATCCGCTGTGCGGCGACGTGATCCGTATCGATGTCAAGCTAGACGAACAAGGGCGGGTTGCCGACATAGCGTGGAGCGGCGAAGGATGCGCCATCAGCCAAGCGTCGGCGTCTCTGCTGACGGATGAGATTAAAGGGAAAACCCTGGCAGAAGTAAAGGCGTTTGACAAAGAGGAATTGTTAGCGTTAATTGGCGTGCCCTTGAGCATGGCGCGGGTCAAATGCGCTTTATTGTCGCTTAAAGTGTTAAAAGCGGGCGCTTACGGCATTCCAGAGCCTGGGGAGATGCGAAACGATTAAGCGCCGTCTGTTTTGTTTGCCGCAATAAATGTTCATCATGATTCCAAACTGGCGTTTTGGGAAGGCGCGCTATTTGGAAATTCCGGCAGATCCCTCCCAGGGGGCTGTTCGCCTCGATGTGACAGTATACGATTCATTCCGCCTAGAGCCGATTTCTTCTGACAATGGCCAGACGATCTTGCCCATTGCTCAAATGGAGATAATTGATTAAGTTGCCCGTGAACCGGAAGAAGTTATTGATTTTTTGTTGTTTGTGGGGATATTTCGCCCTGGCAGTGTGGGCGGCGGCAGCCAAATCCCCCACCAATGATGAAGCGGTTCACATATTGCGCGGTTATGCAATCTGGCAAGGGGATTTGCGCTGGCAACATGGGCATCCGCCTCTGACCCATCGGCTAATTGGCTTATTGTTGCCGGCAGAGCCAACATTGCCGGCATTGACTTCTTTGCCCGCTTACCCGTATGGAGATCGGCTACAGCTTGCCGCCCAACTATTGTGGGGAGAAGCGACGATGGCTCACATTCCGCGCATCTTGCTGCTAAGCCGCTTTCCAATCATATTGGCTGGGCTGCTATTTGTCGCCGCTCTGACTCGGTGGGCAAAAACGCGATATCCGAATGGGTATATGCTCATCCCGATTTTGGCGGCGTTTTCCCCAAATCTGTTAGCGCACACTTCCTTGGCGGCAACAGATGGAGCGATAATCATTGTATTTCCTGTAGCCATTATAGGATTGCGCCATTTCTGCCATCGTCCGAACCAGTTGAGGGCGATCTTAGCCGGCTTGGGACTGGGCGCCGCTTTTGCCATCAAAATATCGGCGTTGATTTTAGCGCCAATTGCGGTTATGGCACTCTTCTGGCTGTGGCGTGCCGGTCGGCTGACGCTGTGGCAGGCGGTTGGTCGCCTAGCGGCGATGGGGTTGATTGCCGGCAGCGTTATTTGGGCAGCGACTGGTTTTGAGGTTCGGAACCTACCCGCTTTGAATTTCCCGGTGCCAGCCGCTGTGTATCTGGACAATTTTGTCACCGTTCAAGGGCATATCAACAACGGGCACGCCGCCTTTTTGCTGGGCGAATCCTCTCAGAACGGTTGGTTGGGCTATTTCTTTATCGCATTTTTAGCGAAAGTTCCCACCGCCTTCCTGCCGGCATTTATCCTGACATTATCAGCGTTGACCTACTTCAGGCAATGGCGGGCGACTGTATGGTTGTGGCTGCCCGCTTTGCTCTTTTTTGCCGCCGCATCCTGGTCGCGGCTAAATATCGGCGTCCGTCATATTTTGCCGGTTTTCCCCCTGCTGTGGCTAATGGTTGTCCATTGTTTTGACCATTGGAAATGGGGCGGGCGGTGGGCGCTGGCGGCGTTTTTTGGAGTGTGGTATGTGGGCGAAACGATGTGGCAAGCGCCCCATTTTTTGGCGTATTTCAATCAATTTGTGGGCGGTTCGCCAAATGGGCATCTGATTCTGGGGGATTCTAACATCGATTGGGGACAAGATTTGTGGGCATTGGGCGACTATGCCCAAGAGCGTCCGGTTCGAGTCGCTTACAGCGGCTTTCCTGAAGGGGCGCGGTATGAATTAGACGTCATTGAGATGGATGAAGGGACAGGCGTCGCCGCCGATTTTGCCCCGGCAAACCCAGATGCCGGCATGTACGCCATCAGCGTCAACCAACTGCAAGGGACATTATCCCCCGAACCCGATCTATTCGATTATTTTCGGCGGGGTCAGCCGATTGGGCGGCTGGGATATTCGATCCGGCTGTACCAAGCGCCGCCACAGCGGCTCGCCGCCTGGGCGGCGCATTGCGCCCTGCCTGGCGCGTTACTGACAGAAGAAACGACGGCGTTGCTGATCAATCAAGCAGAGCTGCGGCACGTCTATTTCGATTGCGAAAACAGTTGGTTGATCCCAAACGGCGGGGCAGGATATTACATTGTGCCCCGAAACCAATCAGCGCCGATTTTGCCAGCATCGATTCAGCCCAGCATTCAACTCATCTATTCTCATAATGCTACGCAGGCATTGCCGGCATTTGACGTATATTATTACGCTTCTCAACCAGAGTTGATGGCGGCGATTGAAGAGTTGCCGGCAATTGTTGAAGTTGATGACGGGCAGGCGGCGCAATTGCCGCTGGCTGTGGGCGACGCGGCGCAATTGCTGGGCTATTGGGAAGATGCCTATAAAAAAGATGCCGGCAGTTGGGGCACAATTTGGCGTTTGGGAAGAGCGGAAAACGGCTTGTCGATTTTGGCGCATCTATATCAGCCGCCTGATGGCTTGCCGTCAGTTGGAGATGGATTAGATTTTACCAGCGACCAATGGCAGCTTGGCGATATATTGTTTCAACGCCATCCATTTGCGGACGCCGCTACAAATTGCCCCGATCCGGCGAATAGTAGCCAAGAGACGCCAAAGTTGGCGACGGGCTTGTATAATTATGTGACCGGCGACCGGTTGCCAATAGAAGATGGCGATCAAGTTTTGTTGTTCGGTTGCCTAACTGATTAACTTTTATAGGATGATGAAATGAGCGAATTTGTAAAAGCGGCAAAAGTAGGCGAAATCGCCCCCAATCAATGCAAATATATCGAATTTGAGTACGAAACGGTCGCCCTGTTTTTTGTGGATGGCGACTATTATGCCATCGCCGACCTGTGTACCCACGATGGCGGACCGCTAGCAGAGGGAAAGATTTTCGATTGCCAGGTGGAATGCCCTCGCCATGGAGCGCTGTTCGATTTAAAGACGGGGGTGGGCACATTGCCGGCAGTTGCGCCTGTTCCTACCTATGCTGTCAAAGTCGAAGGCGACGACATTTATGTGCAGAAGCCAGAAGAAGAGGAATGATAGACTGCCGCTTTGTTGAAAAAATGGTCGTTTTGGCTATAGTTCGGACAATAGGGGAGTGGTTACGTCCCGGTGGGCGTCCTGGTCTTCAAAACCAGTGGCTGGTTGCGCTGAGCAAGCAGCGGTGGGTTCGACTCCCATCCACTCTCGTAGATTGTGTTGTTGGCAGACGGGAAACCCTGTTTATGGGAGAAGTTCGAGCCGATAACTAGCTGGGCTCAGGGTCATGGGGGAAGAAGCCGCCACGATTAATATCGCTTCTCCGCCGCTTGCCGGCAAATCGATCTCAACGGCGGCTTGCCCATCAATGGCGGTTAGCGGGGTAACTTGTGGCGCTTGTCCAGGCGGAAACGCAACTAATTGCAATTCCCATTGTTGCGGCAAGTAAGCTGATGTATGAACAAAGCCCTGGGCTTGCCATCCCGCATCTATCCCTTCGGCGTCGTCGTAAAAATGAATTTCGGGGAGTGAGATGTTGTCGATAGCGATGCCGGCATGGGTCAGGATGGGGTCAGTCACATATTCAAAACGAATTAAGATGGCTTTGCCGGCATAGGGCGTAAGATCTATCTCTTCCCGCTTCCAGCCGCCGCTTTCCCCAGTGTAAAAATAATCAGTCAGGGCGGCGTTCGCTGGATCGTCTGCGGCGTCATCTCCTTGCATCCCTGCCGCTTTTAACCCATGCCACACCACCCCGCCGTCGGTAGAAACGGCGACATAGGCGAAATCATACCCTTGCTCAATATCATAAGCGACATCATAATGAAGCGTCGCTTTTTCTAAGTCAGTCAAATCGACCGCTTTAGTGAGTTGCATTTGGCTATAATTTTGCCGGTCTGCTACCCACATTCCTGCGCCCGATGCCGGCAGCCAACCCATGGTAGAGATTAAGCTGTCCCCATCAAAGTTGAGGGTGACTTTCTCCTGCCCGCTAATTCGATAATAATCTGCCCCAAATTGAGATACCGTTTCCGCTATTTTGTCTCCTGACGAAATGGGGCGGGCGGTAGCGGGGCGCAACCCATTGTCGGGCAGATCATACCGATTCGGGACGTTGGGATGATCATGAATCGCCAAAGATGCCAACCAATCTCTCCATAAGGTGTGCCCTTGCAGCGATTCGTCTCCGCTTTGGGCGGCAATCTTGTCCAGGGCAGCGAAGCCGTCGGCGGGATCCCCGGCAAAAGCCCGGTATCGTTCTTCGCCTAAACGGGCATACAAGTAGCGGTTAAACAGATACCCTTGCCCATAGTGAGGCAACGTATAGCCATCCCCCCAATTGGTGAGCTGCTGATCGGGATTTTCTAGGAAGAGGTTGGCGCGCGGAATCGCTTGGTCGCCATACCCAATCAACTTTTCGGCTAACATGGCAGAGCCCTCTACTTCCCAATCTCGGTCGCCCCGATCATAATTGTCTTCGATCATGTGGCGGAACTCGTGGCTAAGCACGCTGAGGTAAAAGGAGGAGCCGAAATTTGAACCATTCATCACAAACATCTCGCGCTCATTAGACGTGGGATCGACGGATGTGGGTAAGGTGTCGTGGGCTGAGAAGTAGCCCGCCAGTCCGCAATTGCCCAACGTTTGCAATGTTACGTCGCACACAGTCAGAGGAGAAACGTTGACAACATGAACGCGGGGGTCGCCATCTATGCCAGGATTATTTTCAGAGCCAAACAAAGCGACTTCATCTTCATAAATGCGGTCGAATGTGTACACTACATTTTGCAGGGTGGTCAAATCAGGGGCTTGGCTGCCCGCTCCAGTATCGAACCAAAAGTAGGCGTGTTCGCCAACCGCCTTCAGTTCCGCTTCAATCTGCCCGATGGTGTTGTTGTCGATGTTTAAGATGTGCAGCGTTTGTCTGGCGCCCACTGGCAATGGTTCAGTCACCAAGGGGCGCGGGGTGGGCGGGGCGTATAATCCCAGGTAAGCGATTGCCAATTGGATGTCGTCCCGTTGCAAGGCGCTGCCGGCAAGTAAGCGGTCGGCGGCGTCGATTTCGGCGGTATTGGGCGGTCGGTTCATGTCGCTTTCGGGGGCGATGGGCGGCTGCCAGGGCGGCACGGCAGTGGGGCGGGCGGCGGTTGGTTGCAACGTTGGCAACATGGGCGACGGCGAGGCGGACGGGATGCTGGTAGGCGAGATGAGAGTAGGGGTAGATGGGAGAGGGGTAGATGTGGGCGGATTGACAACTGGCGTCGATTGCCGGCAACCTGCTGCCAGGATCAAGCCAAACCCAATCAGGAAAAACTTTTGTCGCATATGATTCCTTTTTAAGATGCCGGCAAGCGGCAATTCAGAGGCATTATAATGGGAAGCGGGCGGCGTTGGCGTGAAATGAGGGTAAGAGCGGGGGCGGGCTCTTTATTTTTGAATTAATGGAAGTCGCCCATAATAAATCGGCGTTTCAATTGGCGTGTATTTGTTTATTCAATTGGTTCATTGTCTGTTTTGCCCAGATTTTTCGAAAAGATAGACAGCGCTGTAAGTACTCATCCGTCCTCCATTGTCTAAATCATTATGCTCACATTAGAAGATCAAAATCGGCTGCGGCAAGATTTTCAACGGCAATTTCCCGATTGGTTGCCGGCAACGGAACGATATGCTGCTTTAGCCTGCCAACATATGAAACCCGGGGGGTTTACTTTAGATTTGGGGTGCGGGCGAGGCGGTTTGGTGGAGCAGGCGGGGGTTGCCGGCAAACATATCTACGGCGTTGATCCTGATTTTGACTCGCTGCGCGAACACCGAATGCCGGCATTCCCCCGAGCTGCTGCTGTGCCCAGTCGATTGCCTTTCCCCGACGCTTATTTCGACCTCATCCTCGGCAGTTGGACATTAGAGCATAGCGTCTATCCTCAAGGGGATTTCGGCGAAATTGGGCGGATATTGCAACCAGGCGGAGCGTTTGTCTTTATCACGCCCAACAAACGCCACCCCTTGATTAAGTTGAACCAACTATTGAGCAAAAAAGAGGGGCTGCCCCAAAGATTAATTAAGCGGTTTTACGGGCGGGAAGAAGCGGATACATTTCCGGCGCATTATTTGGCAAATCAGCTGAGCGATTTGTTGGCGCTGGGAAATGGAGCGGGGTTGCGGCTGGATATCTTGCATCGAGTAGCAGACCCCTCTTACTATGGCTTTGCGCCTAAACTGTACCCGATTTTGACGGAATTGGATGGGTTATTGCCGGCGGAGCGACAACTCCATTTGGTTGGCTGTTTTCGCAAACGACTTTAGCAAAACTTAGGGGTTAAGTAAATCACGGAAGGTCCTTTAAAAACCAAAGTGTCATCGTGATTTACTTATAAGGAGAACGAAAATAATCTTATCGAAATATGTTTTTAAGCTACTTTTCGTTCTCCACTTAAGCCTAAAAATTGGTGGTGGGCATTACCAATCTGCCGGCATTCCCCTGTTTGCCGGCATTTTCCGGCTTGCTTTTTTCTGGCTATGGCGACGTTTGGCTTCCAGGCGACGGCGCTTGGCGGCGGCAGATGGCTTTGTTTTGCGTCGCTTTTTGGGCGGTTGGGCGGCTTGTTCCAACAATATTGCCAGACGGCGCAAGGCGTCCCGCCGATTGCGGTCTTGGTTGCGGCGGGCTTTAGCCGTGATAATCAGAATGCCCTCTTTGGAGAGCCGTTTGCCGGCGATCTTTCTCAACCGCTTTTTTACCGCGTCGGGCAGCGAAGGAGAGTTGTCCACATCAAAGCGCAGTTGCGCAGCGGTAGCCACTTTGTTCACATTTTGCCCGCCCGGACCCGATGCGCGGATAAAGGCGAACTCTAATTCAGATTCGTCGATGACGATATGAGGGGCGATTTGGATCATTTGCTTTTTGCCGTAAGCTCGCTGAGCGATTCGCCTAGTTTTACCAGCCGTTCCACTGTTTGCCAATCCATTTGGTAAAAGAACTGCACTATCAGACCCGTTTTGCTCCAATGAATGCGATTTAATGAACCCGGCTGCGGGAATGCCGGCATCGGCTCTAAATTTGGCAGCGCCTCCTCTGAAAAATAACGATGCGCCAACTGATCGTGACTGACAAAAAGCAGATAGCCTGGATTTAAGGGATGGGGAATGTCTAACTGTCTCATGGCGGGCGGCAAACCATCTGGCGAGGCATTTTCGGCAGGCAGCGCCCACAATCTGCCGTGCGGCAATTTGGCGGCTGACGATTCCCAGGACAGATAGTGGCGTCCGCCTGATTTTTCTCGAGTAATCTCCCACACTTTGCCGGCGTCGGAGGCGCCGGCAATCGTAAATTGGCGAGAAAACAAGCCGAATTTTTCGGACGCATACCGCCACCCCTGACTCTCAGCCAAACTTTGCCGATTTTTGTGCCAGCGATAGTTGCTTAGCCCAATCCATGCCGGCAATATCGAAATAATCAGGGTAAATAGACACAGCAGTTGCAATTCCATCTTAACCCAAATTTTTCAATGCCGACCGCCATATAGCGGGCGTTAATCCAATTTCTATCTTTTCTGCCCCCAAGAAATGGCTTACATCTTGAATCGATTGGGCGATGGCGTTGCCGGCATTTGCCGGGGCGTCTTTCTCTGCCCACAGTTGTTTAACCCGATACGTACCCGTTTTTCTGTCCATTTTAGAATTAATCCGTCCAATGAGGCGGTCGTTATATAAAATCGGCAGCACATACGGACCATAACGCCGTTTTGATTTTGGCACATAAATTTCGATGCGGAAACGAAAACCCCACATCTGTTCCGTCCGGTCCCGGTCGCAAATCAAATTGTCAAAGGGGGAGAGTAATGTCAATCTGCCTGCCCATTCCCCCTGTTCCAGCCGATCCAGCAACGGCAAATCGTCAGCATGAATATAATATCCCTCCTTCCAGCTTTCTCGGTCGTCTTTGACTAATATCGGCAAAATTCGCTTTTCCTGGCTCAATTTTTTCATCATTTGCGGCAACTGGATGTATCGTTTGCGGATAAAATGTTTTTTTATCTGTTTGATCGTGCCTACCCCCAACGCTTTAAACGCTATTTGCGCCGCTTGCCGGCATATCTCCTCATCGGTCAGTTTTACTATTTTTGCCAATTCAGGCAGATGGTGGTCAGTCAACGTCCATTTGCGGGTGATGCCTGCCCGACCCGCCACCATAATCTGTCCCGACGTCCACAGATAGTCGAGCATTCGATCCGTATTGCGCCCCTGGCTCCACCCGTCTGATTGCCAGGGCACGTCAGCCCGATCTTCCAGTTCGCCTGTCGCCAATGGCTTGCCCTTGCCCAATTCCGCCAAAATATAGCGTTTGAAAGATTCGTTTTCCGCCACCCAGCCGCGCATCCGCTTTTCGTAAACGCGGTCGCCGCTGGCATATGTTCGCATAAACCCTTGGTGAATGGGGTAATGCTCAGTCAAAACGATGGAAGCGGCATGCGCCCAATATTCAAACAGCCGCCGATCCTCCCATAATAATTGGTCTAATTCGCGCCGGTCAAAGTTGCCCAGGCGGCTCCATAAAACGAGCAGATGGCTTCGCTCAACCACCCGCACCGGATCGAGTTGCAGGCAGCCGAGTTGGCGAATTAACTCTAAGATGCCGGCAGCGTCTGAATCGGGTTGCTGAGCCGCCAGCCGCTGTTTGGTTATCGCTAGTCGGCGGGCGATTTGGGGTGAAATTTGTCTAACAGCCATCTTAACGCCGGTAAACCCAACATTGCCTGTCTTTGGACAAAGTGACCGGCTGAATTCGTTTGAATCCGGCCTCTTCCAACAACGCCGCCTGCCGCTCATTTGATTGGGCGATGATAAACGTCACGCAATTGAAGCGCCACGCTTCATCCAGCCAACTGAGCAATGCGGACAGCAGATGGCGGTCTAAATCGGCGGCTATTTCTGAACTTCTCGCCCAAAAGCTGACATTGCCGGCATACAATGCGCCTGAACACGCTTCCTCCGCTCCTGTTGGCAAGGGGGTGATATAAACGCAACCCAGACAGCGCGACCCGTCTAAATTCAAAACGGTGTAGGTAAACGCTTCTCGTTGATTGTGTTCTTGTTCGTGCCGCGCCAAATCGTCAAGATTTTCAGCCAAAGTAAACCCATCGCGGGGCCAATCAGTTTGGCTCCAATTTCGCAACTGTTCGGCGCTTGCCATCACCGCCTCAAAATCAAGTTCAACGTCGCTTTCCAGCAGGGGGCGCAACATGAGGCGATCCGTTGTCAATTGGTGAGGCGGGGCGATATTTTTCGGATAAAAGTTCATGATTTGCGCCAATTAAGTACCATGCCGCCTTGCCCCAGCAACACAGAGCCTGGGAAAACCCGCAATCGCCAGGGGGTTAGCCGCAACACGGCAAACGCTTCTGATTCTGGGCTGTCCCATGCCGGCACAATGGCTGGATCATACCCAACCGGTTCAGGCGTAGTGAGAAATAGATTCCATATGCGGGCTCGCGTCTCCTTTTCAAACGCCCAGCTTGCCTGGCACTCCGCCGCGCAACTGTCTTGGTTCGGCTGCCAAAAATTGAGCGAGATGTAGGGGCTATGTTTCAGATGGGCTCGCTTTAGTGGCGTTGTGGCGGTGGCGATCCAACCTGTCAACGCAGCCCCATCCCACTGCCAAATTGGGTGCAATATCCTGGAGCGGAGACGCCCTTTCTGGTCTACTGTGGCAGCGCTACACCACACAATTTGATGCGCCATCTCTATAAATGCCGGCGCAACCTGCTGAAGTTCGTTCATCTAACCCTCCAAAATTAGCTGTTAGGTTGCAAATTGAAGTGTAACAAAAATGTTGCCGAGAGACCGTTCGAATGGCGGATGGTTCATTGGTGGGGCATGCGAGCTGGTATAGTCTGTCCATCATTACGGACGATAGACGGCAATCAGATTAATTATCGTCCATCGTCTGTTATCCATCGTTGGCTTCGACAAGCTCAGCCATCATGGCGATTGTTGGGCGACAAACCAATCGATTAGGGCTCTGGAAATGCTGATGGTGGAGGGGATTTTAGGAAACTCATCCATTTTAAACCAAGCTGCGTCGGAGATCTCTTCGTGGTCGATTGTGATATCGCCGCCGGCATATTCAGCGGTGAAGGCGATCATCAACGAGTCGGGAAAGGGCCACGCCTGACTGCCAAAATAACGGATATTTTTCACTTCGATGCCGACTTCTTCTCTGATTTCGCGGTGGATCGTCTCTTCCAGATTTTCGCCAGGGTCAACAAATCCAGCTAGGACGCTGTAAAAGCCGGCTGGATGACGCCGGCTGCGCGCCAGCAGCAATTCCTCGCCATCTTTTACCACCGCCACGATGACGGCAGGGGAGTGGCGAGGGTAGCGGGTCAGCTTACAGTGTGGACATTCTTTGACTCGTTCGGGCGGTTTGTACGCCATGGCAGCGCCACAGCGCCCGCAAAATTGGTTGTGTCGATCCCAATCGACGATTTGCACGCTGCGAAAGGCGACATCGAACTGTTCTGCCGGCAATCGTTCGTACAGTTTTCGCAAATGGACGAACGCCATTCCAGCCGGCGCTTGGGATGATGCCGGCATTGCCGCGCTGTAACAATGTCGTTCTCCCAACCTGCCCAAATATTGGATAGAATCTGCCGATAACCCGACTTCAGCCAAGTTGTTTAATTCGGGGATACGGTAGTTGTGGGCGTTGTTTTCAACCAACAGATGATAATTGCGGTATCCAAACCATAAGAAAGGAGGTTGTATCGATTTAGGCGAGGAGATGGCAGGGAAAAAGGTTAATGCGTTCAATGTTAATAAGGATCTGGAGTAGGTGTTGGAGTTGGTTCGGCAGTTGGCGGACCATACGGACCTGGCGTAAAAGTAGGCGGAACAGGTTGAGGCGTCGGCGTGATAAGCGGCGTGGCGGGCGGCGTTACCGACTGTTGCGGCGGCAATGTCGGCGAGGAGGTCGCCCCATCACCAGTAGGCGTGGCGGTATTCCCGTTATTTGTGGCGGTGGGGGTTAAGGTAACGCCAGACGAGGCAGTTGATGTTGCAGTTGGAGCCGAGCCAGTTGTGGCGGTGGGAAATAGGGGCGAGGGAATAGGGGCTGGGGTTGCGGTGGCTGGGAATTGGAAGGGGGTCGGCGTGGTGGGCACGGCAAGGGTGGGGGCAGGCGGGATAATGGCAGTGGGAGAGCCGATAAGAATCGATGTGGGGGGAAAGACGGCAGTTGGGTTGTCCGCCGGCGGAATGTTTAGATCAGGCGTGGGTTCTGGGGCAGCGATGCCGCCGTTGGCGGTGGGAATCGCCGTCACTTGCTGAATTTCGGGATCGACTCCGTTGCCAGCTAGCTGAAAATTGGGCAACGGATTGGGGGCGATGATGCGGGTTAATTCCAAATACCAACTGGTTTGTGTTTGTGGCTCTTTTCCGCACCCTAAGGGTCCTTGGTAGCGCCGCACAATGCCGGCAATGGTCATGGGGACGCCTGATGGAGCCAATGCCAACGGCTGCTCAAACCCTACCCCATTTAACCGAATTTCCTCATTGGCAAGCGCCCAACGAGGCTGTGGTCCGGTGGGATGCCGGCAAATCGATGTCGGCAATTTGGCAAATGAGCCGCTAATTTCGATCAACCGATTTTCATAGGCGGCGAGATTGCTCTGTAACTCTGAAAAAGTGACAGGGAGCGGCACGCCACTGTATTGGGAGATGGTAGCGGGCGGAGCCGGAGTCATCAATGGCTTAAAGTCGCCTGGCTTTTGATCGCGGCAGCTAAACAAGAAAATAGCTGCCAACAGAGCGACAATGGCTATCGTAAGAATTAGGCGATAGGAGCTGTTAGATACTCTCATTTTAACGCAATCTAAGTTCGGGCAGCTTTGTTCCGCGATGGAACACCCACCACTCCACGATTAATATCAATATAGCGATGCCAGCCAGCCAGCCCCAAAATTCCAACTGCCCTACATCCCCTTCCGCCTCCGCCGCCTCCGTTGTTGGGGCGGCTAATTGGATATTTTCGGCGGGTTGCAGCCGCGATTCAGCGGACGAAAAGAGATTGACGGCGAATGCGCCAGCGGGTCGAATGCCGGCAGCGTCTTCCACCTGGGCTCGATAAATGCCTGGTTGGCTGGTTTGGGCGAAAATTAACTCTTGCTCGGTTACTTCCAGCCGACTTTCTTCCCCGGTTGGCGAGGTGATGATGGCGTGGGTGACGCTTGCCGCCGGCAACATGCGAACTGGGTCGCCAGGTTGCAAACCATTTGCCGATTCAAACAATTTGCCTGGCGTCAGCCAATTGATTAAATTCGACATCAAAATGGGAAAGGAGACTTGCAATGGCAGGTCTGAATCGTGCAGATCAAAGGCGATAATGCCCATTCGATCCCCCCCTTGTTCGCCGATCATAATTAAGCCGCCCCCTTCCCCTTCGACCATCGTTTGCATCCAGGGGGCGGAGATAGATTGGGCTTGGCGGACATGAATTGCGCTCCAATCGACAAACTGCAAAACGGGGTCGTCCGCTACCCGAATGGTGGCGGTGTTGGAAAATGCGCCAGTTACTTCAAATAGGGCAGCGAACCCTTGTGGCGGGTTGATCAGCAGTAAATCGCCGTCAGGCGGCGGCGATGGCAAAGGGGTAGAGTCGAAAACATACAAATCGAACTGCTCTTTCTCTTCAGGGGGCAGGGCAGCGATAGCGTCTGCCTTGAACGCTTCGATGCCAGGCAATACGGAAAAAATCTGTTCCAGAAAGATATTGCCCGGGGTGACGATGAGGGCTTGATTGACGATGCCGCCTTCATGAATGGCGTAGGCGACGTTGTCTGCCGCTAAATGGTCTTGGCTGATTTCGGTTAGGGCGGCTTGTATGGCATTGGCGTCTTCGGGGATTTCCCAGGTGAGGTTGACGATATTGCCGGCATCAACTGTGATGCGGCGCGAATCAAAGAGAAGGTCGTTTAAATGGAGAGTGAGCAGCGCCTCCTGACTGTTTGCCCCATAGTTGGTTATGCTGGCAAACAACTCAACCGCCTCTTCGCCGTCGCGGGTAGCCAAAGCCGAAATCCCTAAATTTTCGCCGCTGACGCCAATGGGCAAATAGACCGTTTGCGCCGACATTGCCGGCAAGTTGCCAGATAAACCCCCGTCAGAAACGATGACGATCCGCGCGTCGCTAAACCCTTGCGCCGCCCCCGCCGCTAATGCCACAGCCGCCTCCCAATCCGCCTCTCCATTTTCGACCTGAGCCGCGTCTACTGCGTTTGTCAGCGCGTTTTTGTCGTTGCTGGCGGCAAGCAGAATTTGGGGTTTGTCGCCTACCAAAATTACGCTCATCTGATCTGTGCCGCTCAACGTACCGATAAGTTCCTTGACTTGGCTTTGGGCGCTGGCGAAGCGAGTTGGCTCTACATCTGTAGCTGCCATTGAGGCTGAGCCATCCAACAAGATTACCACGCTCCCTTTGATAACTGAATCAACCGGAAAAAATGGACGCGCCAAAGCAAAAACCAGGGCGGCTAAGATGAGCAATTGTAATATGAGCAGCAGATTTCGACGCAGCTTTTGCCAGGGGGAATTGGCTTCCCGATCTCGCAATAACTTTTGCCACAACATAGAACTGCTGACCAACATCTCTTGGCGGCGCAAGCGCAGCATATAAAGCAAGATGATGGGGGCAGCCAACAATCCTAGCAATAAAAAAAAGGGGGCGTTGAAAGACATCCGGCGCTATTTTTCTGGGCGGGTTAACAACCAATGCAATGCGTGGGCGTATGCTTCGCTGGCTTCGCTGCCGGCAAATTCCATCTTTTGGTCGGGCAAAGTGATGCCGCAAATATAAATCAGGGGGCTGCATTTTAAAGTTAGGGCGGGTTGAGGGGCATCCGCCAACCGAATTTGCAGTTGGTGACGCAATTGGCTTTCAGTCGGCATCCACACTGCATCGGTTTGCAAAATGTAATCCAATGCCCACTCCACCGCGCCCACAAAGGTAAATGCCGGCATTCCATGCAAAACCTCTTCCGCCACCGTCATATCGCTCAGAACAAAAACGCGATCTTCCAAACTCGTTTCAGGAATGGCAAAAAAGTCGTGGATTTTGGGCTGCCAGAGTAAGCCGGCATTTTTCAACCTTTGGGCTAAATTCAATGAAATTTGCATAAGACACCTATTGTAACTGCCATTAATGGGCGAGAGTTTAGAGTTGGAAAAGCGTTTTTACGCTAACTTCGTTGGAAATGTCGTTCTTCCCAGCTTCGGCGGAAGCCGTAAAATTGGTGGAAGCCGACCTGTTTGTAATAAGCTTGACTACTTTGGGTCGCTAAAAGTTCCAACCGACAGCCGGGGCAAAGCGCTTGGCATTTGTCTAGCAGCGCCGCGCCAATGCCGCGCCCTCGATATTGAGGGGCGACCAATAGTTCGCACACGAATGTCGTAACGCTGCTATCGGAAATAGCCCGCAAAAACCCAATCAATTCGCCATCTTTTTCCGCCACCAAGGCTGGAAATGAGTTTTGCCAAGCTTGCCGCGACGCTTCCGCTCGTAAGCGGGGTGTGTGCCACCCTTCTGCGGTCGAAAGCTGTTGAATGCCGGCAAAATCGCTCTTTTGCCACGCCCTGATGATGACGCCTGCCGCCATGATCTTTATAACCCCGGTTCCGTTCGCGCCGCTCCAATCTCGGCGATAATGCCGGCGATTTCGCTATGCAGCTTCCCATTGTCGGCGATGATGCCATTCACTTTGGGATGGGGTTTGTTGTAATGAATTGACCGGTCATTTAAATCTGAGCAACGTCCGCCCGCTTCCTGAATCAGGAAATCGCCAGCGCAAATATCCCACTCATTTTTCGGTCCGCGGCTCCAGGTAGCGTCACATAACCCGGCGCTAACCCGCGCCATTTTGTAAGCGATACTGCCCATAATTTGAATCTCCATCTCCGCTTCAAACGGCTCAAATTCCCCGCGTTTAATCTCCGACCGGCTGGCGTCTATAGCCGCTCCGACCAAAGCGCTTCGTTGGGATAACTGAGCTGGTTGACCATTGAAAAAAGCCCCTTCGCCTACTGAGCCGTAAAAAAGCTCTTCTGTGGCGGGATTATAAACTGCGCCCATCACTGCTTTGCCATTTTGAACCAATCCCACCGATACCGCCAATTCGGGAATGCCCATCACAAACTCTTTTGTGCCGTCCAACGGATCGACCACCCACACATATTCTTTCTCTAGGCGGTTTGGGTTGTCTCGCGTCTCTTCGCTCAGCCAACCCGCTTCTGGCAGCAAGGCGAGCAATCTTTCTCGCAGCAAAGCGTCGGCGGCGAAATCGGCGTCGGTAACGGGATTGTCTGGGCTTTTGTCGGTGACGTCAAATGCGGATCTGTAATAGCTCATAATCAACTTGCCGGCATCTTTGGTTATTTCTATCACTTCCGGTAATAATTTATTCATCAAGTTCCTTTAAAAGTTGAAATGTTTGGGGCAATTGTACCAAATCAACCGATGGCGCTCTGGTTAAAATAGCGTGACCAATAGGCTAAATTGGGGATCATTTGGTTTGGTATGATTCTGTTAGGCGCAATCGGTCAATTCCGACATTTCCGTAACGATTTGATAATATTTAGATTGTATTATGGCTGCAAGATAGTTCTAGCAACAAGCGCAAACGAGGTATTTGCATGTTAATCAAGAAAAAAACGGGCATCGAATTGCCATCATCAGAAATTACCCCTCACCGGCTCTATCTTTCCCGCCGCCAATTTGTTAAGGGATTAGGCGTGTTGGCAGCTGGGGGCGTATTGGCGGCTTGCCGCCCCGACCCTCCAACAGCGGCAGTTGAGCCTACGGCAGTCGGTGCCAGTGGCGGGGAAGCCGCCAGAAATTCTGCCCCGACCATATCGCAAAATGCGGATGAACTGGGCGACGCTTTAACATCATTTGAAAATGTCACCAATTACAATAACTTTTACGAATTCACTACCGACAAAGATCGGGTGGCGAAACTTTCTCAAGATTTTGTCAGCTCGCCCTGGCAGGTGGAGGTCGGCGGATTGGTAAACAATCCGGGCGTTTACGATGTGGAAGATTTGCGGAGCAAATTCGATCAGGAAGAGCGAATTTATCGGATGCGTTGCGTGGAGGGATGGTCCATGATTATCCCCTGGAATGGTTTTCCGCTGGCGAAATTGTTGCAAGAGGTCGATCCTAAAACCTCGGCGAAATATGTCCGTTTTGAGACCCTTAACGACCCGGATCAAATGCCCGGCTTAAAATCCCCTTGGTACAATTGGCCCTATGTGGAAGGGTTGCGAATCGACGAAGCGATGAATGATTTGGCGATATTAGCTACTGGTTTGTATGGCAAAGAGCTCATGCCGCAAAATGGGGCGCCGATTCGCCTGGTTGTACCCTGGAAATATGGCTTTAAAGGGATCAAATCTATTGTCAAAATCGATTTGGTGGAGGAGATGCCGGTCTCATTGTGGATGGATGCCGCGTCGCACGAATATGGCTTTTACGCCAACGTCAATCCAGAAGTTTCCCATCCCCGTTGGTCGCAAGCCTCAGAACGGCGTATCGGCGAATCGGGACGACGGGATACTTTGATGTTTAATGGGTATGCTGAGCAGGTGGCTCACCTGTATGATGGGATGGATTTACGAGTCAATTATTAGCGGGTGCATTACGATGTTTGGGTTAAATCGGAATCAGCAAAAACGGGCGTTATGGATTGGGGTCAATCTAATTGCGTTAACGCCGGCATTAAAATTGTTGTTTGATTGGTGGTTTTACCGGCTGGGAGCGGAGCCGATCCGGGCAGTAACGTTGCGAACTGGCTTTTGGGGACTGACGTTTTTGGTCGCTTCGTTGGCAATTACGCCCGTTATCGCCGCCACGGGCTGGCGGTGGCTGAATCCCACCAGAAAATGGCTGGGGTTATATTCCTTCTTTTATATCTTGGCGCATTTGCTCAACTTTGCCGGCATAGATTATGGCTTCGACTTGCCCTTGGTTGTTGAGGAGATTATATTCCGTCGGTACGCTCTGGTGGGTTTTGCCGCATTTTTGATATTGCTGTCATTGGCTATCACCTCCACCAAGCGGGCTCAGAAGCGGTTGGGCAAAAATTGGAAGAAATTGCACCGATGGGTGTACGTTGCCGGCATTTTAGGGGCGGTTCATTTCATTTGGCTGGTGAAAAACGCTTACACCAAACCCGCTATTTTCGCCGTCTTGTTGGCTCTATTTTTGTTGGCGCGGCTCAAACCCATCAAGCTTTGGTTGCAAGCCAAACAACGGGGACGAGCCAACCGGGGGATGGTTCGCGCTGTTGGTTCGACCAAAACAGCTACAGAGTAGCTTCCAACTGCTCAATATCTTTGGTTGGATGCCGATTGAGCATCTGAAAATTGTCGGCGGGAACCATCAAATTGTAGTCGTCTATCTTTTTGTTGATAGCGGCGACTCGTTGTACATAAGCCGCTTTACTTCGTTCCCAACTTGCCTTGGCTTGGGCGTCATTTTCTCGAAACGAAATTCGGTCTTGAAAGATTTCGAAGGCCCGGTTTAGCGGAACTTTGGCTCTTTCAACCTCTTCCAGAATTTCAGCCCGCTTGGCTATCCAGGGCAACGTGAAGCCATTCTCTTTCAGCAGATGGTGCGCCGCCCATTTCCCCTCTTCTTCCAGCGGATTCTCTTCCAGCGGCAACGGTTTTCCCTCGCCCTTTAAATTTTCAAATTCCCCTTGATCCATCGCTTCTCGAATTTTCTTATCGACGAAGCTGCCCCAATTGATATTTGTCATATGTGCCTTCTTTAGTTTTGATTCTTGCGTCAATGGAATGATACCAGTCTGGAAGCGGATGACAACCGCTTATTTTGTCTGATTGAGTTGGCTCGTCAGTTCCATAACCCGCTGTTTAATAGCCAACCCTTCTTCCATGGTTGCCAATCGAGGGTAACCGCCTGCCAACACGATTGCCGGCATGATCTCTAATTGCCTTACCCCATCCTCATCCAACCAAACCCGCAAAATCATGCTGCTAGGATCGCCTTCGATGTCAAAGGCGAAATTGCCCAACCCATAGGCGATGAGTTGTCCGTTTTGATTGTACTCAAACCCTTGCAACAGATGGGTATGATGCCCGATCACCAGTCCAGCTCCCGCTTCCAATGCGGCCCGAGCGGCGGCGATTTGGGGTTGGCTGGGCGCTTCCACATATTCAAAGCCGCTGTGCAACAAGACGATAACGACATCGGCATCCTCTTGTGCCGCCGCCACATCAGCTTTGATCTCGACCGGATTTCCCCAGGCGATGCCAGGAGCGTTACTGCCGGCAGTCCAGCTTTCGGTGTCGAACCCCTGCCATTCAAGGGGCACATGGGCATACGCCAAAAACGCCAACGAAACCCCATTGATCTCTACAAAATAGGGGGCGTGGGCGGCGGCGGCATCTTCCCCAGCCCCGACAGCAGCGACGCCCTGTGTATTCAATAAATCAATCCCCTGCAACAACGCATCAGCCCCAAAATCCATGGCGTGATTGTTCGCCAAACTCATCAGGTCAAAACCGGCTCTGGCTAACGCTTCGGCGCCGTTGGGCGGCGCCTGAAAAGTGTACCCCTTTGTCTCAGGTTCGCCGCTGTCGCCCAACGCCGATTCCATATTGCCTATCGTGAAATCTGCCGCTCTCAATTGCTCAGCTACGCTAGCAAAAGGGCGATCTAATTCGCCAACCGCCAAATTATGCCAATTGAGGCTGCGATCTAACATCACGTCGCCGACGGCGGCAAGCTCGACGATTGGATCATGGGCGAGGGCGGCGGCTATAACTTCGGCTAATGGTTGATGGCTGCCGGCATTCTCCCCGATTAACTCATATGACTCGGCAGCGGGATACCCTTCCTCAAAAGGCAACAATCCGTCGATGCGGGCAGCTTTTAGCGGGGGGCGCATATCCCTCCAAGCCATCCAACAGGGGGCGGTTGGATTTGTCTGGGCGCAATTTGGAAAATCTTGTCCTTGGATCGATGCCCAACTGAAATCATCTGCCAATTGCGTAAATGGGAGGGCTAATGCCATAGGGCGATGACCTGCCGGCAATCCCGTGTCCCCTACAACAATCCCAATATCCGCTTCGCCACTTGCTATCGCTTGGCGCGGATCAACTGCCGGCACAAGTTGGTATCGCCAATTTCCGGAGCTTTGGTCTAGGGCAGCCAGAGCCGCTTTAATAAATGGCGCTATATCAGGCGGGTGGGCGATTCGGGCAAGGTGTGGCGCGGGAGGGGGCGGCGTTGTAGTTGGAGTAGGGGCTGTGATAATTTGTGGCGGCGGCAATGGGGTAAAAGATGGCTGACCCGCCGATATTTTCGTGGGCGGCAGGGAGGTAGGTGCCGGCAGCGGCGTAACATTATCAACGCAGCCCACAACAATGATCAAACCAAGAAACGCCAAGTTAGCGCGTAAAAAACGACACACAATGAAAGCGATTTAATTGGCTGAGACCAAATCCGCCATTTTGGTTAATTCAGCCCCATACTGTTGCAACCTTTCTAACGTTTGCACCAAAATCACCCGCCACTCTCTTGTCGCCATGTCGCGGGGCAACCAAATAGCAGTTCGGCTCACTCTCGCCCCTTCGCCCAGAAAGCGTTGCAGGGCATATCGGTTGATATGTTCTAACTGTGGCATGCGCAATTTAATTTGCCCCGTATCGGTAGTAATTGCCGCAACCGCAGCGCTGGCGGCTAACGCCTTAATGCGCAACTGATAGAGCAAATTGTCTACCGGATCGGGAATCGCCCCGAAACGATCCGCCAATTCTGCCGCCATTTCGTCGATGTCCGTCAACGTTTCTAATCCCGCCATCCGTCTGTACAAGCGTAACCGCAACCCAGAATCAGGCACGTAATCTGCCGGCACGTAGGTGGCCAATGGCAAGTCGATCAGGGTGACTTCAGGTAGATCGGGCACAACCTCTTCCCCATTCATTTCCGCCTTTTTCCGTTTGACCGCTTTCGATAACATTTTAGTGTACAAATCAAAGCCGATCTCCGACACATGGCCGCTCTGCTGTGCGCCCAACAAATCCCCCACGCCGCGAATCTCCATATCGCGCATAGCGATGGCGTGCCCTGCTCCCAGATGACTCTCTTGCGCGATCGTCTCCAAGCGCTGTTGAGCGTCGCTGGTCAAACCGCGCCATGGGGAATGGAAAAAATAGGCATAGGCGCGATTCATGCCGCGTCCCACTCGCCCCCGCAACTGATGCAGCTGGGCTAACCCGAAATTTTCGGCCCGATCGATTATCAATGTGTTGGCGTTGGGAAAATCTAAACCGCTTTCGATAATCGTGGTGCTTAATAAGATGTCGATTTCTCGCTCAGAAAAGCGTTCCATTACCTTTTCCAGCTCTCGTTCGCTCATCTGCCCATGCCCAATTGCTATTTGGGCTTCAGGCGCCAGCTTTTCGATCTGATTATAGACGATGCCAATGCTCTGCACCCGATTGTGCACCAAGAAGATTTGCCCGCCCCGATCTATCTCCCTTAAAATCGCCCGCCGCAAAAGCTGCTGGTCGAATTCCCCCACATACGTTTGCACCGGCAATCGCTCAGATGGGGCAGTGGCGATGATGCTGATATCTCTGGCGCCGGTAATGCTCATGTGCAGCGTGCGGGGAATCGGGGTTGCAGTCATGGTTAACACATCTACTTCAGCCCGAAGTTGTTTTAATGTCTCTTTGTGACGCACCCCAAAACGCTGCTCTTCATCGATGATCAGCAACCCCAAATCTTTAAATGAGACATCATCTGACAGCAGTCGGTGAGTGCCGATGACGATATCTACCGCGCCATCCCGCAAACCAGCGACAGTTCTTTGTTGCTGCGATTGGGTGCGAAAGCGGGACAACATATTTATAATTACTGGAAATGGGGTTAGGCGATTCCGAAATGTGTGGTAATGTTGTTGGGCTAAGATGGTGGTTGGGCATAAAATCGCCACCTGTTTGCCATCGTTCACCGCTTTAAAAGCTACCCGAAGCGCCACTTCCGTTTTGCCATACCCTACATCGCCGCATATCAGCCTATCCATGGGGTGGGGACTTTCCATATCTCGTTTTACATCTGCCAGCGCTTGCAGTTGATCTTCGGTTTCTTGGTACGGGAAGCTGGCTTCTAATTCGTGCTGCCAAACGTCATCTTTGGCAAAGGCATGACCAGGGATAGTTTCCCGAATGGCGTATAGCTCTAGCAACTCTTCCGCCATCTCGTCTACGGCCTGCTGGGCTCGTTTTTTCGCTTCGCCCCATCCTTTGCCGCCGATGCGGTTGAGGGATGGGGTTCGATCTTCTCCGCCGATCCATTTGGTCAGGCGGTCGGCGTGATGAACGGGCACATACAACGTGTCGTCGTTTTGGTATTCGACCTTGAGATATTCTCGTTCCGCTCCGCCTAAAAACCGAGAGACCAACCCAGTGAATCGCCCGATGCCATGCTCCAAATGGACTACATAGTCCCCTTTTTCGATGTCGGCAAAGTAGGTTTCCGGGGCAACGGGGCGTTGCGGCAAGTAGCGACGTGGGGCGGGGCGATTCCAGCCAAACAGTTCGGCGTCGGTCAGTAAATTAAGCAGCGTTTCTACCCCTTGCTCTGTTTGGCGTTCGATGGTGAACCCTTCGCTGAGACTGCCTAACAAAAAGGCGATGGGTTGTTGGGGCAATGCCGGCAGCGCTTCTTTCACCAGAGGGGCGGCGTTGGCTGCGGCAATGACGCTGCCTCCCCCTTTTTTTGCCCTATCGTCGCTCCACAGCTCAGCCAGCCGTTGGGCTTGGCGGCTGGCGATCACCGTTCGCTCATTTTGTTTTTGGGCGTAATTGAGCTGGGTAATTAAGGGGCGGGTTTGACCGCCATAGCGTGGTCCGGGTTGAAAGTGACGGGCGAGGAGAGGCGGTTGGGAGTTGAGCGAGTTAGGGGAGGGAGAGCCTAGGATGAGGTGGGTTTTGTATGTGATTTGGGCGTTGAAATCTGATTGCAGAAGCAAGGGATTGGAGTACGCGGGCGGTAGATTATTCTGTTCGTTTGCTAGTTGGTCTGCCTGCTCGTGGAGCTCTTTGATGCCGGCATCTAATTGTTCCCAATCATCCACAATAATTAAGGCATTGTCGGGCAGATAGTCGAGCAGGGTGGCGGGTTGGCTGTATAATAACGGCAGATAATATTCGTTGTGGGGGGAGGCGGTTCCGGCGGACATGGGGGCTAAATCATCTTGCCATGCCGGCAGCTTATCTTCCTTGGGCGGGGCGTCATCTTCCAAAGCAATCGCCAAAGGTTGTAGCTCTGCCGGCAATCCTTCTCGGGCGGGCGGAATGACGAGCCGTTCAGTTAACCCTCCTTCGATAGAGCGCTGAGTCGATGGATCGAAGCGGCGGATAGTGTCTATTTCATCGCCGAAAAGTTCGATCCGATATGCGCTTGCCGCATCTATGGGATAGATGTCGATAATGCCGCCACGTTGGCTGAATTGACCAGGCGTTTCAACCACGGCAACCGCTTCATAACCGATGCCTACCCAATGCGCCAATTGTTTGTCCAATTCGATAAGTTGACCCGTTCGCAAAGCGCGAACTTGCGCGGCATAGCGGGCTTTGGGCAGCGTTTTGTGCAGCAAAGCGCGCGGCGAAGTGAGGATGATGGGCGGTCGTTGGGACGTTTCTGTTTGACGAAAGGGGTTGTCGTGGTTTGCCAGGTAACTCAAGATGACGGCGCGACGTTGCCGGCAGGCGGCGCTCCAGGGTCCACGTTCAAAGGGCAATGGGGTTGGTTCTACAAAGCGCCACAAGGGGATATCTGCCGGCAACCAAGCAGAAACGTCTTGTTGAACGCGTTGGATGGTATCGGCTCGGTGCGAAATAAAGAGGATGGGAGCTTGCCAGTCGGCGGCAAGTTGAGCCAGCAGAGCTGGGCGGGCAGATGGGGTTAAATCTAGCGCCGGCAGTTGGTCGCCACTTTTTAGGGCGGTCAGCAGGTCGGCGTATGCCGGCAGTTGACGAATGAGTGTAAGTAGTCCGGTTAGTTTCATGTGGTTTGGGCAGTAGGTGACGAGGCGGTTTGGGGCGAAGAAGTTAGCGTAAATTGACGACTGCCCCGTAGCCAACAGTAGGCGTAAATGCCGGCAACCGCCGCCATCTTGCCTATTTTGATTACTTCTTGCTTCATCTATTCTTACCTACTTTCTGATACGTCTGCCCTTTTTCAAGTAGCGCCAGTTGTTTGCCAGCGTTTTCCAATCGGGCTGGGTCAACTTCATAATTGCAGATAAACAGCTCTTGCCCTTTTGCCGCACGCCCTTGTTTATAATTGTTCATGCCATATTGCAATTCCCATTCATAGATGTGGGCAAAAGCAAAGTTGTGCCGAATTTCGGGGGAGTCGTCATAGGTAATTAGCCATTGATGCCGGCATTCTCGCATCGCATCAGCAAACTCGGCATGGTTAAAATTGGTGTGGAGCGTGCCTCGCTTGCCATACAAACGGGATTTTGTCGCCTTAAAGTAAGGCGGATCGAGAAAGATGAATACATCTTGCCCCGCTTCATGGATGACTTGCTTGTAATCTTGGCTGGTGATGCGGACATTTTGCAAGATTGCCGGCAATGGACGCAACCGTTCAATGGATGAATGGGTAAATCTTTTTTCAAATGCCCCCTGCGAAAAGCCGCCAGATTCTACCGTGCCAGAAAAACTGATTCGATTTAGGACAAAAAAGCGAACCGCCCGCTCATAATCTGTTCGTGGTTGCTCTGCCAGCAATTGATAAAAGAGTTTTTTGCCGTCAACTGTATTTTGCTTGATGGCTTGGATATCCTGTATCAGTTTTTTCATGTCAATTTGGAGATGTTTCCAAAATAGGAAAAGCTCTGGGTTTAAGTCATTGATCCAAACTGGAATATGGGGGAATTTTTGTCGCAAATAGATGAAAAATGACCCGCCCCCCACAAATGGTTCGCGGTATTCGGAGAATGATGCCGGCATGTATTGGGCGATTTTTTTTACTGCCCTAGATTTTCCACCTGGATAACGGAGTGGGGATTTGACCAAGCTCATTTTTGATTCCCTCCTATGACAATTTGAATGTTATTTGCTTTCGCTTCTAAATTTAACTGATAAATTTGCTCATTCTTTTTATTCAATGTTGGATTTTGTTTTATAAATGCGTCAATGGCAGATAATGAGCAGGGCATTTCTAATCTGCCGGCAATTTGGTTTCCTGTTAGGTTGAGACGACAGGTAAATTTTGTTTCTTTGCCGGCATAAATTAACTTGTCGAGATTAGAGAAAAGGATAAGTTTGAATAGCCCATCTTTAATATCATTTTGTGAAGGAAAAGGTTTTTGAACACTATTTTTCGACTCTTGGATGGTGATTATGCCGGCATCTTGATCCATAAACACCTCATCAGCAGTGAGATGATATTCTCCTCCCAAATAATTCTGAATGTAAAACACGCCTTTAAGCGAATGAGATGTTAAAAATTCTTGTTCATGGATGGTTTTTGATTCACGAATAGATGCCGCTTGTGACCCTACATTAGATAGATTCTTGAACTCTTGAAAATCTTGTTGAATTTTCAGTAACCATTGCTTGCTTCCCTTATGGTCATGAACCTTCACGCCAGTTTTTGCCGCAATTTCTGCATAATCGCTTATTGCTTTTTGAACAATTTGTGTTAGATGTTCTTCAAATAAACTACGATTCCAGTGCAAAGCGCTTTGTTTATAAGCCAAAATCTCTCTAATTTGACTTTGGACTGCTTGATTATCAAATTGTTGCTTTGATAGCTTATTTTTGTGAGATTGTCCTTTCCGAAAATTCTTCTCTGCGTGATTGTAATTTCCTAATACGATATAGATATTCAACAAGTTCATCCATGAAAAGGTTGAAAAGTTAATTCTGTCTAAATCACCATCTCGCCCTTCATCCTTAATTACTGGAATAACAGTCAGAATTTTTGAAGCATTGTATGTGTTGTAGATTCGCGCAAATGGGAAGGAGCGAGTTCGTTTGGGCGAAACCCATTTTGAATAAGCAATTTCTGTGTCATTTGCCCTGATAACTCCGAACGACTTTGCTTGGTTTATATCGAAATCTGGCAAACTATAAGTTATTGCACTTGGAATAAGTTGAGGAAAGTAAGAAACATTTCGGATGAATCCATGAAATAGGTAACTTCTCATTCCAATTCCGCCTTTTTGTTATGGCGGCTCATTGCCAGTTCAATGCCGGCGCTTAACCATGTTTCAATCGCAGAAATGCCGGCATTCGCCATCTCATCCACCACTTCTAACTCAACCTCATTAAACTTTTGCAACACATAAGCGGATGCCGGCATTCGCCCCGGCGGACGACCAATGCCCAATCGCATTCGAGGAAAATCATTTCCCAAATGATTGATGATAGATTTCATCCCATTATGCCCGCCAGCCCCCCCTTTGGGGCGCAGGCGGAGAGCGCCAAAGGGCAAATCTAGCTCGTCATAGATAATCAGAATGCGCCATGCCGGCAATTTATAAAATCTAGCCAACGCCCCCACCGACTCGCCGCTGATGTTCATAAAGGTTTGCGGTTTAGCGATAACTAAGGGCAGGGCTGGCGAGTTGGGCAGCAAAATTTGCCCTTCGCCCATAATCGCCCGATTTTTAACTTTGCCCAATGAAATATGATGCTTCTTAGCGAAAGCGTCCGCCAGCATAAAGCCGATATTGTGCCGCGTTTGCCGATATCGCTTACCCGGATTGCCCAAGCCTACGATCATGCAGCGGCTGGGCGGCAACTCTTTCTTCGTTTGCGCTGCTAGCAGCGGCTGTTCTATCGCCATTTTCTTACTTCCAAATATGTTCAAAAAAGAGACGTTTGCCCAGCCGCCAGCCCCATCGAATCGCCAAATAGATCGCCATCAAGCCAAAAAAGATGAATACGAGCTGAACGCCGCGCCAAAAGGCGTCTCCAACTACCCCCAAATTAAGTTGGCTTATCTGCTGGAAAACGCCTCCCCTGGCATCTTCAACCGAACCGCCGCCTCGATTTGGGTCTACGGAGAAGCTGGCGGCGGTCGCCAGGGGAGTGGAGGTAGGAAATGGCGTTAACGACGGTATGATGCCAGATTGTCCGCCGGGCAATAGTGTGAGCGTGGGAAGGGGCGTTGCGGCGGATGGCGGGGCTGCCGGCAAACTGGTGGGCAAAACGGTAACGGATGGGGTTAATGTTGGGATGGGCGTCGGAGAGCCAAATGTGGGCGTGGACGTTTGGAATTGGGGCAGCGGGGTTGCTGAAGCATTGGGGGGAACTTCTGGGCTGCCGGCATTGTTGATGATGACATTGGTCGCAAAAAACTCATCATAATTGTAATCTTGCCGCACCACCCGCAAGCGAAGCTGGTATGCTCCGTCAGGAAAGATGGGGGCATTGATATTGTGTCCCACCGTGGTATCCCACAAAGCCAAAACGCCATCCACTACGGGTTGATTTCCTTCGGCAAAGACGACCCATCCGCCTCCGGGGTTAAATTCCTGAAAAAATGAAAGTTCATACCGCAAAAATTGTGGATCTGCCGCTGTGCCAGATATCGTCACAATGCCGGCAATCGCGCTGCCAGATGAAGGATTGGAAAAGCCATTGGTTTGGGCAAATGCCGGCAGGCGTCCCCACAACGTCCATGCCGCAAAAGCTATTAAACCGACAAAAAACCTCTTCCGTTGAATCCCCATTTTGTTACACAACAATTCGGGTTGCCCCGACCTAACTTAGGAACGGAAAGTTAGATAAGACAACGAAGTTGTTTTATCGCCGTTCCTCAAAACTGGCGATGCAATAAGATACAAAATTGCATCGCCAGTCATTATCGATTGCAAAACAATAAGAAAGTCTAACACATCCCTATTTCTCTGCCCAACGTGATAGGAAAAATTTGCCGGCATTTTATCTTGACACTCATGACGCACTGTGTATAATTCGCCATAACGCAGTGCGTTATAGACAATTTTAGATAGTTAAAAATGAGAAGACTTGATGCCGCAAAACAAGGGACAGTTTCCCTCACGCGCCTCTACCACACATTGATTTTGAGGAGATGCCACAATGCTTGATTTTAGGTTGGATCAGGAACAAGAGATGCTGGCTCAGGCGATCAGACGGCTGGCAGTCGAACGGTTGCGGAAGATTTATCGAGACGCTGACGAGGAGAGCCAATTACCGCCAGACGTTATCGCTGCTGGTCAAGAGATTGGACTGCTGCCAACTGGTTTGCCGGAACAATATGGCGGTTTTGGCGAATATTCCGCCGTGACCAACGCAGTGGCAATTGAGGAGTTTGCCTGGGGGGATTTAGCCACGACCATGGCCGTTTTGCAGCCCAACTTGTTTGCCATGCCGATATTGCTTGCCGGCACAGACGAGCAAAAATCCTTTTGGCTGCCCCAATTTTGCCAGCCGCAGATGCCGGCAGTGGCCGCCGCATTCACCGAGCCAACGATTCAATTCGACCCCTACAAGTTGCAAACCAGCGCCCAGCTTTCTGGCGACATCTACACCCTCAACGGGCGCAAAACGATGGTCATTGATGCTACAGAGGCGGATACTTTTCTTCTCTATGCCGACTTTGCCGGCGCCACCGAAGCGTTTATTTTGCCGGCAGAAACGCCGGGCATAACCATTGGCGAACGGGAAAAATGGATGGGCATCCGCGCTTTACCTACATATTCAGTAGCATTCGAAAATGTGCAAATTCCTGCCTCCGCCAAGCTAGGCGGCGAAGCCCAACTCAACTTTGACGCTATTTTGGCGCACAGTCGAGTAGCTTTGGGTGCTGCAGCGGTCGGTATGGGGCGGGCTTCGTATGAATATGCCCTAGATTACGCAAAAAATCGGGTGCAGTTTGGCGAGCCAATCGCCCACCGGCAATCGATCGCTTTTATGCTGGCGGAGATGGCGATCGATATTGACGCTGCTAGATTGATGGTGTGGGAGGCGGCATGGGAGTTAGATCAAGGAAAGGATGCCCTTCAAACCACGGCTGTTTTAAAACAGACCATCGATGAGATGATTTTGCGTGTAGCGGACAGGGGGTTGCAAACGTTAGGCGGGCATGGCTACATCCGCGAATATCCAGTTGAGCTTTGGTTCCGCAATGCCAGGGGATTTGCCGCCTTCGACGGCATGTTAATCGCCTAACCAACTTCTCCTCCGTAAATAGATGAGGCTACAATGATAAGCTTTGAAATTCCTGAAACGGTAAAAAATCAACAACAATTGATCAAAATGGTGGCGGAGCAAACGATGCGCCCCAAATCTCGCTTTTATGACGAAAACGAAGGGGAGATACCGGTCGAATATGTCGATATGATGTGGCAATTTGCTAGTCAACAGCAAAAATCCCAAATTAAAAAGTGGGAGAACAGCTTAAAAGGACAAAATGGGAGCTCTAAAAAAGGGGCTGCCCTGCCGTTCGCTCGTCTAACCCATTTAATGTATATGATTGAGATGCTCAGTTGGGGAGATGCCGGCATTTACCTTTGCCTGCCATCACCCATGTTGGGCGGTTCCGCTGTAGAAGCGGTGGGCACCACCGAACAAAAAATCCGCTTTCTGAAACCATTTTCCGAAGGCGAGCCTAAATGGGGGGCGATGGCAATGACTGAGCCCGGCGCTGGGTCAGATACTAGTTCGATAAGTACGACCGCCATATTTGATGAAGAGTCGAATGAATGGATGTTGAACGGCGAAAAGATATTTTGCACCAGTGGCGGATTGGCTTTGAACCATGAAGGGGGATTTGTGGTCATCTGGGCGACCGTCGATCCGGAGGCGGGGCGTGCCGGCATGAAACCATTTGTGGTGCAATCGGGCGCGCCAGGAGTGACCATTGCCAAAAAAGAGCACAAATTAGGCATTCGCGCCAGCGATACCGTCTCAATCGTGTTGCAAGACGCCCGAGTGCCCTATGAAAATTTGCTGGGCAACTCTGAAGTCCGGCAAAATGGGAGCGGGTCAAAAGGGTTTCGCGGGGCGATGAAAACGTTCGACGCCAGCCGCCCAGCGGTTGCCGCCAGCGCCATCGGCATTGCCCGCGCCGCCTACGAATTTGCCCGCGACAAGTTGAAAGAAGAGGGAATTGAGGTGGATTACCGCAAACCGCCCCACGCCCAAACCGCCGTGGAGCGCGATCTAATTGAGATGGAAGGGCGGTTAAAAGCGGGTTGGCTGCTCACTATTCGAGCAGCGGCGATGATGGATCATGGCGAGGGGAATCGGCTGGAAGCGAGTATGTGCAAAGCTAGAGCGGGCGAAACGGCTACCTGGATCGCTCAGAAAGCGGTGGAGTTGCTGGGTCCACTGGGCTATTCGCGGGAGTTTCTGGCAGAGAAATGGATGCGTGACGCCAAAATTAACGATATTTATGAGGGCACCAAGCAAATAAATCTGCTCATCGTAGCTCGAGCGATTTTAGGATACACTCGCAAGCAGTTGAAATAACTTTTTTCAATCGCTTTCCGGCGCTTTGTAAATGCCATTGTTGCCGGCAATGGCAAATAGCGAGGGAACTATGCATCGTCGTTTGTTGTTGTGGTTGTTGCTGCCAGTTGGTTTGTTGGTTGGCTATACGGCTATCTATTATGGCAGGTTGACCGCCCCGATTCACGCCATTGCCATTACCGATATGGGAGAGCCGTTAACCTCTAGGGCGTACCGTTTTTTGCCCCGTTACCAGATGCGTTGTCACGAAGAGGTTGGAGCGGGGCAATGCCAAATTGAACTGCGCGGGGAGAGTATGGTCATCGATTATCGTTTTGAGCCGCCCTATGCGCCGATGGGCAATTGTGCGGCAATCTACCAGGGAGAGTCGACGCCTTGTTTTATGAAAAATGCCTTTTACCCTTGGAGAGCTTATTTCGTTCTGCCCAATATTGATTCAGGTATTTCATCATGGCGATTATCTGTTGAAACACATTTGGCGCAGATGGGGTTGGGATACGAACGGTATTGGTTTACATTTTTGTTGATTTTTTCAGCGGTGATAGGCGTAGTTGCCGGCATCGAACTGATGGAGCGGTGGCGGTTGGCGCGCAAAGATTTTGTGGGGAAATTGTATCCCATTGCCGGCATTTTAGGCGGGGCTCTGGCTGCCTATCTGTGCGGCTATTTGCTCTTTCTCATTCTTTTTCTGTCTGGTACGATGCTGGATTAAGGTATAATTTAAGAATTATACTTTGTGCAATCGATTGAAAGAGTAGAAATAGCATGTTTGATTTAACTGGCAAAACTGCCATCATCACTGGCGCCTCACGGGGTATTGGCGAGGCAATTGCATGGGCATACGCTCGAGCTGGGGCAAATTTGACGCTAAGCTCGCGGCGGGTAGAAAATATTTTGCCTGTGGCGGAAGCGATAAATCGTGAATTTCCTGACAGGGTGGTAGGCGTGCCGGCACATGCTGGAGACCCTGAATCGGCACACAGTCTCGTTGCCACCGCCGTTGAACGGTTTGGCGGGCTGCATATCGCCGTCAACAATGCCGCCACCAACCCCCATTATGGCTCATTGCTCACCGCCCAAGAATCCCATTGGGACAAAATTTTAGAAGTGAATGTCAAAGGGTATTTTTGGCTGTGCCAGGCAGCGGGGAAACAGATGCTCGAGCAGGGCAGCGGCGGCAAAATTATCAACAATGCCAGCATTGCCGGCATTCGCCCCGGCAAAAATATGGGGATGTACAGCGTTAGCAAAGCGGCGGTAATTATGCTGACCAAAGCGCTGGCGTTAGAGTTGGCGAAGGAAGATATTCAGGTCAACGCCATCGCCCCTGGCTTTGTCCGCACCAAATTCAGCGCCGCAGTGTGGGATAATCCAGAGTTGGCGCAGGAGATGATCGGGCAAACCCCTGCCGGCAGAATTGCAGAACCGGAAGAGATTGCCGGCATTGCCCTCTATTTGGCGTCCTCCGCTTCCAACTACGCCACCGGCGAAACCTTTGTGGTGGATGGCGGCTTTATTTTGTAAAGAAATTGTCTGTATTGATAACTAACACATTTATAAATTTTAGTTTGACAATACAGATAAAATCTTTTTCAATTTCATCCAAAGATTTTTCGCTGGAATTGGAATATGCGTTTGCGTTTGTGAGGTGATCGTGATGAATTACGAACAACTTTGGCAAGATTTTTTGACATTGCCCAAAGTTAAGCAACTAGAAGTTCAAGCCCTAATTGCCCAATGGATCAAGAATCAAGATGAGGCAAAAAATGAGAAAGTGGTTCCAAACATAATCGATGAGAGTTTGCCTTTTGTTGGAATGTGGCAAGACCGAGTCGAGATGAAAGATAGTAGAGAATGGGTTCGGTCTGTTCGTAACCGTCATTGGGAGATTAGGAAGTGACAATCGTTGATACAGATATATTGATAGATGTTGCGAGAGGTGATCGGCAAGCAATTTTGTATCTGAAAAATATTCAATCAGAATCTCAGGCTGCCATCACTATTATTACACATATGGAACTTGTAGTTGGTTGTCGCAATCAAAATGAAATGCGAGAGCTAGACCAATTTCTTCAACAATTTCAGATTGTGCCTATACATAAAATCATTGCTGAACGCGCTTTAACTCTTTTGCAGCAATTCTTCCTAAGTCACAATTTGTTGATTGCAGATGCTTTGATTGCCGCTACAGCTATTGAAATGGATGAACCGCTCGCTTCAAAAAATCAAAGGGATTTCCGATATTTGCCGGATTTACAACTTTTGCCTTATCCAAGATCGGACAATGACAATGAGTAAAGTGATTTCGTTTTTAGGAGAAACATGAGTTTTAAGATTGAAAAAGTAGGCATTATAGGCGCCGGCACGATGGGCGGCGGCATCGCCGCTCATTTGGCAAACATTGGCATCCCCGTCGTTTTGCTCGACATCGTGCCCCCCGACCTGAGCGATGAGGAAAAAGGAAACCCCAAAGCCCGCAACCGCATCGTGCAAAGTTTGTACGACCGGATGGCAAAAGCCCGCCCAGCAAACTTAGCCCGCAAAGACCGGGGCGATTTGATTACGCTGGGCAACACCAGCGACGATTTGGAGGCATTGGCGGATTGTGATTGGGTGGTGGAAGTGATTATCGAACAATTAGCGCCCAAACAAGCGTTGATGGCGAAGTTAGAGCCGATTCTAAAACCGACCGCCATCATCAGCAGTAACACATCCGGCATCCCCATCAACCAAATCGCCGAGGGGCGTTCCGCCGATTTTCAGGCGCGGTTTTTAGGGACGCATTTCTTTAACCCGCCCCGCTATCTCAAATTGCTGGAGATTATCCCCACGGCTGAAACCAGTCGGGAAGCGGTCGATTTTATGGTCGCCTTTGGGCGAGATGTGTTGGGCAAAGGGGTGGTGGTGTGCAAAGATACGCCTAACTTCATCGCCAATCGCTTTATCGCTGTAGTTGGCTCCTATGTCAGCGAATATGCGTTGCAAAATGGGTACTCCGTCGCCGAAGTGGACAGCATCACCGGTCCGTTGGTGGGGCATCCCAAAACTGCTACCTTCCGGCTGACTGATTTGGTGGGGCTGGATGTGATGTGGCATGTCAACAGCAACCTCTATCCGGCGATTGAACATGACCAATACCGGGAATGGCTAAAAGCGGAGAAGACGGTCGCGCTTAACGAACAGATGTTGGCGAATAAATGGCTGGGCAACAAGGCGGGGCAGGGTTTTTACAAAAAAATGATGGTGGAGGGCAAGCGGGAGTTTTGGACGTTGAACCCGCAAACGATGGATTATGAGAATGCCGGCAAAATCCGCTTTGATTCTGTGGGCAAGGTGAGAAAAATCGAAGATTTGGGCGAACGGTTGAGCAAACTGTTTGAAATGGACGACCGAGCGGCGAAATTCGCCCGCGACACCACCTACTTTGCCCTAGCTTACGCCGCCTACGTCTCGCCTGAAATCGCCTACTCGATTGCCGATGTGGATAACGCCAATCGGTGGGGTTTTGCCCACGAAGCGGGACCGTTTGAGATTTGGGATATGTTGGGCGTTGCCGAGACTGCGGAGAAGATGGAATCTGCTGGTTTTGAGGTGGCGGATTGGGTGAAAGAGATGTTGGCAAGCGGACACGACGCTTTCTACCAAGATGGGCAGTCGTATGACTTTAATCAGAAAAAATATGCCCCGATTGTGGGGGATGCCAAAGAGATTACCGTAGCGGGCTTAATTGCCGGGGAGAAACGAGTCGAACGAAATCCCTCCGCTAGCTTGCTAGACATGGGAGATGGCGTTGCCCTGCTCGCCTTCCACTCCAAAATGAACGCCATTGATCAAGATGTGGTCAAAATGGGCTTCAAAGCGTTAGAACGGTTAGACAGCGACTTTGACGCTTTGGTTATTGGCAACAATGGAGGTGATTTTTGCATTGGGGCAAATTTAGCGGAGGTTGGCATTGCCGCCGCACAAGGGTTGTGGGAGCAGGTTGAGCAAGGGGTATTGCGCGGGCAAAAGCTGATGATGGCATTGCAACATGCCCCTAAACCCGTCGTCACCGCCCCCCATCAACGGGTGTTGGGCGGCGGCGTGGAGATGACGATGCACAGTTGGGCAACCGTTGCCGACCATGAAACGTACCTCGGTTTGGTGGAGGTGGGCGTGGGCATCATTCCCGGTTGGGGCGGTTGTAAAGAAACATTGCGAAGACGCATCAATCCTGTAATGAGTGAGGCTAATGCCGATGTGTTGCCGGTGATGCAAGAGGTGTTCCAGCAAATTGGCACGGCACAGGTGGCAACCAGCGCTTGGCAGGCGAAAAGTTTTGGCTATTTGCGTCCCGACGACCAAATTGTGATGAACAGCGACCATCGGTTGGCAATGGCAAAACAAAAGGCGTTGTCGTTGGTTCAATCTGGGGCGCGCCCACCGGAAATGGAGAAGATTTACGCTGCCGGCAAAGACACGCTTTATGCCATTTATTTGGGCTTGCAAAGTTTTGAGTGGGGCGGATTTGCCTCTGCCCACGATGTAACCATCGGCAAAAAGCTGGCGTATGTGTTGTGCGGCGGCGATTTGTCTGCCCCAGCATGGGTTGACCCGTGGCATATCCTCGATTTAGAGCGAGAAGCGTTGATGTCGTTGGCAGGCGAACCGTTGACCCAAGCTCGGGTGATGCACATGTTGCAAACGGGCAAACCGTTGCGTAATTAGGCATTTTTGGATTTGGGATACTGGATTTTGGAGACAATGATGGGCATTGAACGTAATTTAAGTGGAGAAACTAATGAGTAGAGAAGCAGTGATAGTTGCCGGCAGTCGCACGGCAGTAGGTAGAGCGAAAAAAGGAACGACCCGCAATTGGCGGTCTGACGATATGGCGGCAGAAATAATCGCCGACCTGATGCGAAAAACAGAAGGGTTAGAGCCAACCGATATTGACGACGTAATTATCGGTTGCGCTATGCCGGAAGGGGCGCAAGGGTTGAACTTTGCCCGCACGATTGCTTTACGAGCTGGATTGCCGGCAGAAGTGCCGGGCATGACAGTCAATCGCTTCTGTTCTAGCGGCTTGCAGACGATAGCGATGGCGGCAGAACGGATTATTGCCGACGGCGCGGATTGCATCATCGCTGGCGGGGCAGAGACGATGAGCAAAGTGCCCATGACCGGCTTTCGCATTAATCCCAACCCGTACATGGTGGAAAATCAGCCCGAAGTGTATATGGGGATGGGGCTGACGGCAGAGCAGGTGGCGAAGGAATTTGAAGTGAGCCGGCAAGCTCAAGATGAATTTGCCTTGCGTAGCCACCAACGGGCGGCGAAGGCGGTGGAAAATGGGGCGTTTGATGGCGAGATTTTGCCCATTGAAATGGAGGAAGTTTGGGCGAGCAAAAATGGGATCGAACGGCAAACTTTTACCCTAGATAGGGATGAGCATATTCGCCCCAACAGCACGTTAGAAGGGTTGGCAAAGTTGCGTCCGGTGTTTAAGCAGGGTGGTACGGTGACTGCCGGCAACGCTTCCCCATTGAGCGACGGGGCGGCGGCGGTGATTGTGATGGAGCGGAATAAAGCGGAGGCGATGGGATTAAAGCCGCTAGTACGCTTTGTCGGTTTTAATGTCGGCGGGGTACGACCAGAAATTATGGGGGTGGGTCCGGTGGCGGCGGTGCCGCGATTGCTGAAACGTGCCGGCATGTCGCTAGACCAAATCGACCTCATCGAATTGAACGAAGCGTTTGCTGCCCAAGCGGTGGCAGTGATACGGGAATTGGGCTTTGACGAGGAAAAGACCAACGTCAACGGCGGGGCGATTGCTTTAGGGCATCCTTTGGGGTGTACTGGGGCGAAGTTGTCGGTGCAAATTATCAATGAGATGAAGCGGCGTAACGCCCAATTTGGCATGGTGACGATGTGTATTGGCGGCGGCATGGGGGCGGCGGGTATTTTTGAGAATATGGCATAAACGTGTGAAAACAGAGATTATAGTTGGAGCAACTAAAGAAAGGAAGAACAAAATGAGCGTAAGGGTAGCGACTTTCAATATCGCATGGTTTGACAATCACTTTAACGCTGACAATTCCATGAAAATGGCTCAAGCCTCTGTCGATAAGTTTGAGGCAGTGAAAGAGGTCTTGCAACGCATTCAGGCGGATTTAATTAACATTGTCGAGGCGCCCAACACAACCACAACGACTGGCGTACAAAGCGCCGTCCAAAAGTTGGAAAACTTCGCTTCTTGGGCAGGGATTTCGACAACAAAAGCGATGATCGGTTACCCTTCTGCCGGCAAGCAAGAGATAGCTTTATTGTATGACCCGAACAAAATGAATGTTGTGCATGAAAAAGGAGGCCAGTCAGGCAGCCGTTCTAATCCTCCTTTTGATAAAGAATTCTTTTTCGATGCAGATCAAGACCGAGTAAAGGAAGTGTATAAACATTATCGCCCTCCGGTAGAAGCTTGCGTGACCTTAAATAGCGGAAATGTGTTTTACGTTATGGGCGTGCATGCCAAATCGAAGGGCATATTTAATAGTGTTGATTTAGTTCGTCTAGAGCGGGAATCTAGGCGGAATCGATTGAAGCTATTTGCAGAATGCGCTTGGATTCGGCAGCGAGTTGATGATTGGTTTGATGATGATCGTCATTTTGTTGTGATGGGAGATATAAATGATGGCCCAGGCATGGACGAGTATGAGGCGGTGCACGGACGCAGCGCTGTTGAATTGATTATTGGCTCTATCTATCAACCTGCTCAGATTTTACGCAGTTATGTTGGCGAGCCAAAATGGACGCGGTATGGATGGAATCCAGCGTCTGCCAGTTTCAAAGATCGGATTACTGAAGATTACATCAATGTTTTAATCGATCACATCTTGGTGTCTCCCAAACTGCCAGTCGTGGGAGATAATCCAGCCCGCGTTTGGAATCCATTTCAGGATGAATCGTTAAAGTCGGTTCGAAATATATTTCTTGCCGCTTCGGATCATTTTCCAGTTACATTAGATATCGACATAGAGTAGGCGAAACGGGCTAGCTGACCATATGGAACTCCTTAAAAATGGGCGAGCGGTAATGAAAAATTCTAATTCTGTTGGAGAATCAAATGAATCTAGCTTTTAAATTGAAATTTTGTTGGCAAATAGGATTGTTGACATTGATGTTTTTGCTGGCGGCTTGTGCCGGCAATGACGTTGCGCCTGCTGTAAATGAAACGGTGGAAGTTGATATAGCCAATTTGGCGGACACCATTGATGTGCAAACTGCCAACGCCATTCAAAATGATGAGGATGTGCTGTTGATCGATGTCCGCGAACAGTGGGAATATGATGCCGGACATATTCCTGGCATTACCCACATCCCGATGGGGGAAGTGGCAGACCGCTTGAGCGAAATTCCCACTGACCAAACGGTGGTGCTAACCTGCCGGAGCGGCAACCGCAGCGGACAAATTTATAACTTTTTGCGGGATAGCGGCTATGACAATGTGCATAACATGGCGGGCGGTATTTTGGCGTGGGAAAAGGTGGGTTACCCGGTAGAGAAGTAGATTGGCGGCAAAGCGGTTGATCTCAACATTGCCGCCTCAATTTCTGCACAACTCTTTTTTGGGGATGGGTGAGTAAAAAGTATAGCAAGAAAATTCGCTTGAAAATCGGGTGACAAATCTCTTTGATGAGGTTATGATCTGGCGCATTGCGCTTTTTTACAGTCAGGTAAGGAAAGACGAATGCCCACACTCAAACAGGTTGTCAAAAAACATCCAATGCCAGAATTTGGGGAGTGGTGGGAAATGGGAAGCCATTTTATCCATTTTATGGCAGATGCTATCGTCACTGAATGGGGCGCATTGCCCGGCATCTCCGATATCGAACAAGTTCAACAATACAGCGCCGAATATATTGAGATAGTATATGGGAGAGTGGCTCGCTTAGATTTGACGGCGATTTTCGCCCAATCTGGAGTTGGGGGGATTACGTCGGGCGAATTTGACGCCTTGTCTTACGCTTTTTTCCGTGACGCTTACGAGCGAATTGCCGGCAATATCGAGGCATTTGAACATCCTTTAGAGCGTGAGAGGCGGCTGTTTACCATGCGGGTAGGAAAGCGATTTTTTGGGGCAGTTGAGGCGCATTTGGCTTTATCTTTGCCGGCATCATTAGAGACGCCGCATCAATTTGCCCAATTACAAACCGCCATCGAGCAGGTCGGCGCTTTTTTAAAGGGAGCAGGGTATTTGCGCGACCATTTCGCCTTTCATTTTGATGTCGATACGATGCATCAAGGGCGCAAAATCAGCCAAACAACCGACAAATTTTTGACCAACCTGACTGTGCATGGGCGAGGATACGCCATTTACGAGATGGGGTATCCGGCGATTTTGCCATCGGCTATTTATCTCTACCATACTATGGGCGAAGCCCAACATCACTCTTCCCGCACCATCGAAGAGCTGTTTGCTCGAGTTGGTCGCTCTGCCCGAGAAACGGATGATTTTGACCCCACAGGCTATCCATCCGACATGGTGGTGGAGTTGTGGGAGATCAAGTAAAAAAAGGTAGCATGAGCGAAAAATATGATGTAGTTATCATCGGCGGGGGCATTATTGGCGTATGCGCTGCCTACTTTTTAGCTAAGGAAGGGGCGCAAGTGGCGCTATTGGAAAAAGGGGAGATTTGCGCCGGCAGTTCCCATGGCAACGCCGGATTAATTTGCCCTTCATTGTGTAATCCTATCCCAGCGCCAGGAGTGATGTGGCAAGGCATCAAATGGATGGCTGATCCCGCAAGCCCCTTTTACATCAAACCCCGGTTAGATAGCGATTTAATCCGCTGGTTGTGGCGATTCAGATCGTTTTGCAATACAGAAGCGGTACATCGAGCCATACCATTTTTGCGCGAGATGCAGCGGAGTAGCCTCAATTTGTATCGAGAGATCATCGCGGCAGAAGCGATCGAATGCCATTTTAAACAGATCGGCGGCATGTCGCTCTACCTTTCCGAGGAAAAATTTGGGGTTGGCAGAAAGTCGGCGGCGGAATCTGCTGATTATGGCTTGGTCAACGATATCCTCAGTGGGGATGGCGCCCGAGAGCTTGATCCGGCGATTCATCCCGACGTTATTGGAGCGATTTTTCACACGGAGGATGGTCATTTTAACCCTGGATTGTTCGTGCGAAATTTGGCGAAGCGATTGCCGGCATCAAAGGCGACTATTTTCGCCAACAGAGCGGTGAATGGCATTACCGTTGATAATGGGCGAGTCAGCCATGTGCAAACAGATTCCGGCGAAATTCAGCTTGATCAGCTCGTGCTGGCTGCCGGCATCTATTCGACCAAACTCGCCCGCCAAATCGGGGTGGACATCCCAATGCAGGCGGCGAAAGGTTACAGCATCACAATGCGGGGGGCGGAGAATATGCCCGCCTACCATTACCATCTGGGCGAAGCGAAATGCGCCGTTACCCCGATGGGCGACGAATTGCGATTTGCCGGCACGCTCGAACTGTCGGGCATCAACCAGGAGATAAACCAGCGGCGGGTTGCCGCCATTTGGAATGGGGCGCGGCGTTATTTCATCGATCCGGGAGAGCCGCAGATTGTGGAAACTTGGAGCGGCTTGCGCCCCACGCCGCCCGATGGTTTGCCTTATTTGGGCAGGTCGAGCCGCATCAAGAATATGGCGGTTGCCACAGGACATGCCATGTTGGGCATGTCGATGGGTCCGGCAACGGGTAAGGCAGTGGCAGAGTTGGTTTGCCGGCAATCATCCTCGATTGACATTTCAGCTTTTTCGGTAGATAGATTTTAATACGGCTAAATTTGATTCATCTCACAAGAACGGAGAATTAGGATGACGACGAATTTTGAAGGGTTGTTACGATGGCGTTGTATCGGTCCGTTTCGTGGCGGGCGGGTGGTGACTGTGGCTGGCGACCCGGTCAATAAGGCTACCTTTTATTTTGGAGCATGCGCTGGCGGGGTGTGGAAAACGGAAGATGGCGGAAGCTATTGGGAAAATATTTCAGACGGCTTTTTCAATACGGCGGCAGTAGGGGCGTTAGCGGTGGCGCCATCTGACCCAAATGTGATCTATGCCGGCACGGGCGAAACTTCGATACGGATTGACGTGTCACATGGGGACGGCATGTACAAAAGCGTCGATGCCGGCAGAAGCTGGAGTCACATCGGGCTGAAAGATAGCCGGTTTATCGGCAAAATCGCCGTTCACCCTCAAAATCCTGACATTTTGTATGTGGCAGCGTTGGGGCACGCCTTTGGGCGCAACGAAGAGCGCGGCGTCTTTCGCTCCGTAGATGGGGGCAAAAGCTGGGAAAAAGTGTTGTACAAAAGCGACAAAGCTGGCGCGGTGGACGTTCGGCTCGACCCCAACAACCCTAGGATTTTGTATGCTACCATCTGGGAAGCATATCGTAACTTTTGGCAAATATCCAGCGGCGGCGAGGAAAGCGGCATCTATCGCTCTATGGATGGCGGCGACAGTTGGGAAGAGTTAAGCGGCAAAAATGGACTGCCTGCCGGCATTCTGGGAAAAATGGGGGTTGCCCCATCCCCAGCCCAACCAGGACGAGTTTGGGCGTTGATTGAATCAGTCAACGACCCAGGTTTGTATCGCTCTGACAACTATGGCGACAAATGGGAGCGGGTCAGCGACAATGGGGAATTGTACGCCCGTTCCTGGTATTACGTGCATCTAACCGCCGACCCTGTAGACGGGGATACCGTTTACGTTAACTGCTACAAATTCTGGAAATCGATCGATGCCGGCAAAAACTTCACCGAAATCGACACGCCGCATGGCGATAACCATGATCTTTGGATCGACCCACAAGACAATCAGCGGATGGTACAGGGGAACGACGGCGGGGCGAATGTTTCTTACAATGGCGGCGCCAGTTGGAGCACGATTTATAACCAGCCGACCGCCCAGTTTTACCATATCGCCGCCGACAATCAGACGCCCTACCATGTGTATGGCACCCAACAAGACAACTCTAGTTTAGCCGTGCCCAGCGCCCGCCGCGATGTAGGCGCCATCCCTTGGTCGGCTTGTTACATGGCGGGGTCGGGCGAGAGTGGCTACATCGCCATTCATCCTGAAGATTACAACATCGTTTATGTGGGGGCGATTGGCAGCTCGCCGGGAGGCGGCAACGCCTTACAACGGTACGACCATCGCACCAAGCGGATTCGGCTGATCGCCAATTGGCCCCTGTATGACGGCGGCGGGGGGGGCACTGCCAGATACCGCTTTGCCTGGACGTATCCGATTTTGCTTTCTCCGCACGACCCGAATGTGATTTATATTGCCGGCAACCGCCTTTTTCGCAGCGTTGACGAAGGGCATAGTTGGGAAGCGATCAGCCCCGATTTGACCCGTAACGACCCGGACAAAATGCAGCCCTCAGGCGGCTTGATCAACCGCGACGCCTTTGGAGCGGAAGTGTATTGTACCATCTTTTCCTTTGCCGAATCGCCCCATCAGTCAGGGATTTTCTGGGCGGGTTCCGATGACGGATTGCTGCATCTTTCCCATGACAATGGGACGACCTGGCACGATATTACGCCGCCAGATTTGCCGGAGTGGACGATGATTAACGGCATCGAGCTATCGACGCATGAGGCGCAAACGGCGTATTTATGCGCTACTCGGTACAAATTGGACGATTATGCCCCGTATTTGTACAAAACGACAGATATGGGGAAAAGTTGGCGTAAAATCGTTGCCGGTATTCGCCCTGACGACTTTACTCGGGTGATTCGAGAAGACCCAGCCCGGGCTGGGTTGCTGTATGCCGGCACAGAAACTGGGTTGTATATCTCGATGGATAGCGGCGGCTCTTGGCATCCTTTCCAATTAAATTTGCCCGTTTCCCCCATCCACGATCTCATCCTCAAAAATGATGATTTAATTGCCGGCACGCATGGGCGTTCGATATGGATTTTGGATGATGTAACCCCGATTCATCAACAATTTGATCAGGCGAATGGGGATGCTCCGCGCTTGTTTAAGCCGCGCGATACGCAGCGGGAGATGGAGCCGCTGTTTGCTGATTGGGCGGGCGGCAAGCCAGGCAAAAATTACACCACTGGTTTCACCGAAACCACCACCTTTTACGAAGAGAAAACGCCAGAAGGGGTCGTTGATCGCCGCTTTATTGATGTGGGCGAAAATCCGCCAGCCGGCGTCATAATTTCATATTATTTGCCGGCAAAACCCGACAAATTGACATTGCGTATTTTGGATGAATCCGGTGTAGAAATAAATCAGTTTGATAAGTTGCCGGCCGATTTTAAGCGGGAAGAAGGAGATGATACGGTTTTCGTTCCGGCGAATGCCGGCAACAATCGCTTTGTGTGGAACATGCGGTACGCTAATGGCGAAAAAATCAAAGGCAAAGATTTGTCGGCGGTAAAGGCAAGCGGTCCCCTGGCGCCACCTGGAACTTACCAAGTTGAAATGGCAGTAGATGGCGAAACGCAAAGCCGCTCTTTTGCCATTTATCCCGATCCCAGAGTAGACGCCCCGCCTGAGGCGTATGCCGAACAGGCGGCATTGCTGGTGGCGATTCGCGACAAATTGTCAGAAACGCACAAAATGATCAACCAATTGCGTGATTTGCGGGCGCAATCGGAGGGTTGGATGAAGCGGTTAGGAGATGGGGCGGCGAAAGATGCCGGCAAAGCGCTGCTCGATAAATTGCAAGCGGTGGAAGATCCTTTGATTAAGCCGGGTCTTAAAACGCAAAGCGAAGTAGTTAACCATGGCAATCGCTTGCTGGGACAGTTAGCCATGTTACCGCCGGTGGTAGCGAGCGCAGAATTCGCCCCCACGCCTGGCTCCAAGGAGGTTTTTGCCAAGCTGTCGGCGGAAATTGACGCTCAATTGGCGCTGTGGGAAAAGGCGAAAGGAGAGGAATTGCCGGCATTTAATCAAGCCCTGGCAGATGCCGGCAATGGGGCGCTCATCATTTGAATTTTTCCCTCCTGAACTTACTAGCCGTTCAGGAAGCACAACGAGAAAGGAATGCAAACAATGAACCACACGCCTGACTTTTTAATCGTTGGCGGCGGTATCTTTGGGATGACGGCAGCTGTCGCCCTGCAGCAACGGGGCAACGCCGTGACCGTAATCGATCCCGGTCCTATACCATATCCATTAGCTGCGTCTACCGACATCAGCAAAGCGGTGCGGATGGAATATGGGGTTGACGAAGAGTATATGAATTTGGTAGACCAATCGATCGACATTTGGCTGGAATGGAACGATCTGTTTGGCGAGACGCTCTACCACAATGTAGGCACCACCCAGCTAACTAGCCAACAGATGCAGCCGGGCGATTTTGAGTATGAGAGTTTTCAGCGATTGCAGGCGGCTGGACACCAGATTCAACGGCTAAATAGTGACGATATCCGACGCCTTGCTCCCGCCTTTAACGCCGACCATTTTGTGGATGGCTTTCGCACAGAGCGGGGCGGCTACGCTCAAAGCGGTAAGGTGGTGGCGGCATTGGCTACCTATGCCCGTCAATTGGGCGCGGAGATTCAAGAAGGGGTTGCCGCCCAATCCATAGAAGCGGTTGACGGCAAAGCGGTTGGGGTAAAAACGGCGGATGGCGATTTATTGCCGGCAGGCTCAATTATCGTGGCGGCAGGAGCTTGGACGCCAATCCTTTTGCCCGAATTGCAATCCGTCATGAAAGCGACTGGTCATCCCGTTTTTCATCTGAGGCTGCCAGACATTTCCAAATTTGTTCCTCCCTATTTCACCATGTTTGGGGCAGATACGCCGCGCACTGGCTGGTATGGCTTTCCCGTTCATCCTCAGGAAAATGTGTTAAAAGTTGCCCGCCATTCTGCCGGCATTACCCTTCATCCTGATAAAGACGACCGGCGCGTAACTGACCAAGATGTCGCTATTTTAAGGCAAATGTTAAAAAACAATTTCCCATCGATAGCAAACGCCCAATTGATCTTTACCCGCCGGTGTTTGTATATCGACACCATTGATGAACATTTTTGGATAGCGCCTCATCCCGAACTAGATGGTCTATCCGTGGCGACGGGCGGCAGCGGGCATGGCTTCAAATTTGCCCCGGTGTTGGGCGACATTATCGCCGACCTGGGGGAAGGGACGGAAAATCGATGGTTGCCCAAGTTTAAATGGCGGCAAAAAGAGGAGATGATGGTCGGGCAGGAGGCAGCCCGGCATCATGAATAGAGAAAAATTCGCGTAGCGAGCAATAATGAATACAAAAATATCGACGATAATCATCTTTACCCCCCGCATGGAACAGTTGGCGGATTTTTACCAAAAAGGGTTGGGGCTGGGCGAAGCGCAACGGCAAGGGGAGGATCATATCGGCTTTGAAATGCCTAATTTGTATTTAGGGTTCGACCAAGACGCCAGTTGGGTGGATGCCGGCAAAAGCAGGGTGACATGCTGGTTTGAGGTGGATGATTTGCCGGCAACTTTTGCCAAATTGGTTGAAATGGGCGGGCAAGTCCGCTATCCGCCCACTGCCAAACCGTGGGGAGCTACGCTGGCGGCGGTGTGGGATCCAGAAGAGAATATGATCGGCTTGTCGCAACGGCAAGCGTAATTTTGGAGTGTGAAATATGCGCATATTGGTGACAGGCGGCGCCGGTTATATTGGCAGCCATACCTGTGTTGAGTTGTTGGCGGCAGGACATGATTTGATCGTGGTAGACAATTTAGTCAACAGCAAAGTTGAAGCAGTGCGTCGCGTCCAAAAAATCGCCGGCAAGCGGTTGGAGTTTCATCAAATAGATCTGTTGGATGAGCCGGCGATGGCTAAGCTATTTGCCGGGGCTCAGATCGACGCCGTTATCCATTTTGCCGCCTTTAAGGCGGTGGGCGAGTCGGTAGATAAGCCATTGGCATATTACAAAAACAACGTTGCCGGCACAATCGCTTTGTTAGAGCATATGCAGCAAAACGGCGTGTGGAATCTGGTCTATAGCTCTTCTTGTACCGTGTATGGACAAGCGGAAACAGTTCCCATCACCGAAGATAGCCCCACCGTCGCCGCAGAAAGCCCATATGGTTGGACGAAATTGATGACAGAGCGCCTTATGCGAGACTTGGCAGCCAGCGAAGAGCGTTGGAACTTCGCATTGTTGCGCTATTTTAATCCAGTAGGAGCCCACCCCAGCGGCGATATTGGCGAAGACCCCAACGACATTCCCAACAACCTCTTTCCCTACATCACACAGGTGGCGGTAGGCAAACTGGAACAATTGACCGTTTTTGGCGACGATTACCCCACTCCCGACGGCAGTTGTATCCGTGATTATATTCATGTGGTTGATTTGGCGAAGGGGCACCTGGCAGCGCTGGACAAATTGACACAAAAGCCAGGGGTTGTTACATACAATTTGGGAACTGGCGATGGCAGCAGCGTTTTAGAGGTAATCGACGCTTTTGAAGAGACGACGGGCGAAAAAATCAATTACAGAATTGGCGAACGACGGGCTGGCGATGTGGTTGCCGCTTATGCCGACCCCAGCAAAGCTCGCCGCGAGCTGGGGTGGGCAGCGGAGAGGAATTTGGCGGATATCTGTCTGGATAGTTGGCGATGGCAGCAAAAAAATCCAAATGGATATGTAGAATCGCCGATGATGCAAATTGGCGTTAAGTTGTACGGCAGAATGCGGGATGCGTTGCCGGCAGAGATGAAAGGGGCGACGACGCTGCAATTGCCGGCAGGCGCCACCACTGCCGACGCCCTACAAGCCCTAGATTTAGCCCAAGAGATCATCGTCCTGTCTGTAAACGAAGAAGAGGTTGAAGCGGATGTGCCGTTGGCTGATGGGGATAAAATCGGCATTTTTGCCCCAATTGCGGGCGGGTAACGTCCTATAATCTCTTAATAGAGCTTTTCCAGCAGAGTTTCTTTTTTGAGATAAAGAGGATGGCGAGGCTGCCCTTGTTTGGTTAAACCCAGGCAATAAAGCGGCGCTGGGAGAAGGTGACGGACGATTGAAATTCTGCGGGCATAAGCCGTTTTGTCTACGCCTGCTCCGCCATTGCCCCAACAGGCGAGGATGATGCCGGCATGGCGCCCCATCCATTTCAGCCATTGGTCATTTTGTGCCCCAATCGGATGATTAACGCCCCATAACTGTTTGGGAAATGGGGTTCGCCAGCCGAATAGATTGCCTGCCATTATCCCGCCATATCCCCAGGATCGGCTAAATCCGATCAGGCGGCGAATGGTGGGGTCGTTACGATTTTCGTCTGCGGAAGAGGGATTAAGCCCGACAAACAGCGCCTTTTTTATGCCGGCATCCCATGTGCGCCACAAACCATACCGATATTGCCGGCAGTGTGAAAATATGGCGCCATCCTCCGAAGCGATATCAAATTCTGGCGTCATTGTTTGATAAGTAGGAAGCGCGACCCATTTTTGTTCACAAATCGAGATGGATGTTTTGTCCGCGCCCAGTATAATTTAATCAACTGAAACTGTGCCATAGAGTAAATACATAATGAGTGAAACTACAACAGTCTTAATAGATCCATTTGCTGACTTAGCCCAACGCGAATCGATTTTATCAGAAATTGCCGACAGCTTCGCTGACAGCGGTTCAGATTTTCGGATGGTGGGGTTAACGGGACCGTCTGGCTCTGGCAAAACCCAATTGGCGTTTCGGTATGGGGCGCAACACGCTTCCCGGTATACGCAAGAGATTTTTTGGCTGCAATCGCCTCAAATGTGGCAGCGAAATTTAGCCCAATATGGGGTACGCATCCGCCCAGAAGTGGCGTCCCGTTCCCGCCACGATCAGTTACAAGTGGGGTTGCAAGCATTGCATGAGATGCCGGATAGCTTGATCATCGCCACCGATGTGCCCGATTTAGAGAGTTTGCTGCGTCCTATCGTGGGGCAGATTAGGTTGGCTGATTTACCGGGGCATATCCTGTTTACTTCTGCCAATGGGGATTTCGCCCCTTATCCAACCTTGCCGACATCTCTCTTTTCTAAAGCTGAGATGATGGCAGTGTTTCACAAAAGACGCCCGGAGATGACGGAAGAAGAGATACGCAGTTTGGCGTTAATCTGTGGGCGATTGCCATTGCTCATTGTGATGTGCGCCGCCCATTTGGCGAGCCGCCCGCAACTGTCGCCGGAAGCGTTGGCGAAGCGATTGACGGATGCGGGAGCATATCCGCCAGATGCACAAGTTGGGCAAAATTTGCGATTTCAGGCTGGGATGAAGGCGATGGCTGCCCAATGCTGGAATGGATTGGCGAATAACGAAAGCCGCCGCTTGCTGCAACTTGCAGCCCAAATGCCGGCAGAAGTGGTGGCGTTGCGCCGGCTGCAATTGATGAGCGGTTTGTCTGCTGAAGAGGCAAAACAGGCGGCGGGTCGATTGGAAAGGGAAGCGATCCTCGACCATCTGTTTGGAGATATTTACTTTTTGCATAGCCGGGTCAAAGATGAAATCAACGATTTGTTGCCGGCATCGGCAGCCGATAAACTCAAAATTGACGGATTAGAACGGATATTGAGCGCTTACGAACAGATTCCATTTTTCCAACGGGCTGTGACTTCCATGCCGTCGAGTATCATTACTGAAGAGCTGGTAACGTTGTTGGATATTTACGCCAGCGTCGATCCCCACCTTCAGGAGGAAGCGGCGCATCGCTGCCTGGGCGACCGACTAAGGATGGTTCTTGACTTCTTCCAACAACGAGATCAAATGCTGCGCCATTGGCAGCCGGAGCAATTTCCAGCGTTGTTCGCTCAGGAGGCGGCTAACTTTGCCAAGCAGCGAGGCGATTCTCCGCTACTGGAAAACGCCCAGGCATTTTTAGCGGACAGGAAAGAATCGGTACTGACTCTGAAATGGCGGCGGAATAGCGAATCGCCGCAATTGTCTCATACTTTTCAGGGGCATACTTCATATGTCAATAATGTGGTCGTATCAGCGGATGGCAATGTTATCGTTTCAGCCGGTTGGGACAAAACGTTACGGGTGTGGGATTTGAAATCGTTGCGTTCTGTGGAGATATTAAGCGGGCATGATGCCGGCATTGTACATGTGGCATTATCGCCCGACGCTGGATTGGCTGCCGCTGCCCGCTTCGACAACCGTATCTCCATCTGGAACATGGACAGTTTTCGCCTTGAAACCCATCTGGAGGGGCATGAATCCGGGGTGATGGTCACTGCTTTTACGCCCGATGGGAAGCGCCTGTATTCGGCTGATCAGAGCGGTTTGATTTTAGAATGGGATGTAACCAAAGGGTGGCAACGTCGCCAATTTGCCCGGTATGCGCGAGGGTTAAATGTGTTGGCGGTGAGCCCAAATGGAAAGTGGTTGATTGGGGGCGGCGTTGATAGAAATATCGTGGTTTGGCGGTTAAGTGACGGAGAAAGATTGTGCCGCGCTTTAGCCCAGACGAATGGATTGGCGATTAGCCCTAGCGGACGATATATCGCTACCGGCGGGGGCGAACAGATGGCTCTGATTTGGGAGTTAACCGCTGATGGGCGCAAATTGGAATTGAAAAAGCAATTGCGCGGGCACAGCGGGTCAGTTAATGGGGTGGCTTGGGGAAATGACGACGATGTGGTGTGGTCGGCAGGCGCAGACAGCGTAATTAAGGGGTGGCGGTGGCGGACTGATAAATCTTATATCACTTTGTTTGGGCATAATGGTCCAATTAATTCAATTGCCATCACCGCAGATGGAAAGCAGGCGATTTCCGCCTCTTTTGATCGAACGGTTAGGGTGTGGGATGTGGCGGGCAAAGCGCCAATATTGGATACCACTCAGTTGAAAATCGCCGCCGCATTGAGTCACCAAGGTCCGGTTCAGGGGGTGGCTATATCGCCTGATGGCGCATGGGGGGCATCGGCGGGGTATGATCGTCAGGTGAAGGTTTGGAAGATCGGCAGCGGCGAATTGAACCGCGTTTTTCTGGGACACGAAGATGGGGTAAATGATCTGGCGTTTATTCCCAATTCCACTTTATTGGCTTCGGTTGGCAGCGATAACGCTGTACGGCTATGGGATTTGGAAAGCGGGGCGGTTGTGAAGACGATCCTCTTAACTGATAGCCCTGCCCGCTGCCTAGTTGCCGACCCGTCTGGTCGCCTGTTGTATTTGGGCGATTTGGAAGGGGGGGTGTTGGTATTGGATTGGGAAGGGGAAAGGGTGTTACACAGAAAGCCAGCCCATGCCGGCATGACGCGCCAACTGGCGATTTCGACGGATAAGCGATGGTTAAGTTCTGGCGGTTGGGATAAGACCGTCTGTTTGTGGGCGTTGCCCGATCTGACGCTCACCCAGCGTTTTGTCAATCATACGGATTATGTCAATGGCGTAACGATTAGTCCTGCCGGAAATTTAGTAGCGTCGGCGTCAGCGGATCAAACTGTGCGGTTGTGGGATAGCGTCACTGGCGAGCAAAAACGATTGTACAACAGCCATGCCGGCATCGTCACTGCTGTTCAACTGTTGCCTGACGGCGCCGCCATCAGCGTGGGCAGCGACCATCTACTTCGTTGGTGGCAAACGGATGGGTTAAACGATATCGCCTACACCAAATTACCCCATGCGCCAGCCAGCTTTGCCCTGTCGCCTTCCGGCGACTTTTGTTTGGTGGGAGATATGAATGGCGGCGTGGCTTGCATTGAATCGGTAAATTAGCCAAATACCCCAGCAAAATGTAACCCTTCAGAGGGAGGCGGAGTCAACAGAGGAAACGCGAAGATCGCAGTGAAAACGCCCTGCTCCCGCTGCGCCTTCTCAGCGTGCTCCGCGATCTGAATAGAGTTATCAAAATCATAGGATGAAAAACGTGAATTCCGACGAGATGGGCGGCTTTCTTGCCCAGTTGCCCAAAGCAGAACTGCATTTGCACATTGAAGGCACAATTAGCCCACAAACAGCGTTAATTTTGGCGAAACGCAATCAGATAGATTTTCCTTACAGATCTGTTGAAGCCATTCTAACAGCGCTGGCAAATCGAGAAGCAGGGCTAAAGGCGTTTTTGGATCACTATTATTTGATGGATTCTCTTATGCAGTCGGGGGCGGATTTTTACGAAGTGACGTATGAACTGCTTCGCGCTTGCCGGCAAAAACAATATCGTTTATGTTGAGCAGTTTTTTGATCCACAATACCATACTGCGCCGGGGATTGGGTTTGATGAGATGTTTGCCGGCATTGAGCAGGGAAGGCGGGACGGCACAAAGGTATTTGTTGTGGAAGCAAATTTGATTATGTGCATCAATCGGGAACGCAGTGTAGAAAGCGCTTTTGAGGGAAGTTGGCTGCCCCGCCCAAAAAAGCAGACATATATCAACAATTTGCTTACTTATGTGGCATCCCGAGGCATTAAGATGAATGTGTAACGACCAGATTCAAATTTTCCTGAGCTGTAGGGGGTTCAAATATCTCACGAAATCTTTCCAATTCTTCGATTGGGATATTGTGGGTTGTAAAATTTAAATTATCATCTGGCGTTTATTATAAATTACGATAGCCCGAAAGGCTTGCCCAACGATCTTAGAGTGGGAGAAAGTCACCCTTTCGGATTTTTCTTGGAAGGGTTATTTGTATGCGACTGAATCAAAAATAGCGCTTCAGCCATGTTGCCGCATCCGCCAAATCCATGGAATCGGCTAATGAAATAAGCTGGGGGATTTTCGATATCTCTCCGGCATCGATTGGTTCGGACAAGGTAGGGTTGAGCCGATGATAATGTTTTTGCAAAATTTGCCGGCATTGATAATCTGCTAGCCCTTCTCCCGCTTCTAACAGCAAGTCGATGACTTTTGGCGCCCATTGTATCAATCCCCAATCTCCATTTTGGGTGGACAAAAACCGGGGAACGAGCCCAGTGCCAAACGACAGCAATGAGATGTCGTAAATTTGTTGCTTGCCAGTCTCGTTATGCAACGCTTGCGCCAAGGCGCACATACTAGGATTGTTGGCGACCGCGCCGCCATCGATATACCCTTGATAGACGGGAAATATGGTGGGGGCGGCGGAGGTACGAACGGCTACATCTACCACCCGTTCGTTTTCATCAGAATCTTTGCCGGCAAAGTTATGGAAAAATTTCGCCTTCCATCTGCGCGGTATATTTTGCCCTTCATTGTCCAAATCAAATGTGGGAATCAACACTTTTTTGGACAATTCGCCCATCGTCATCTCCCCAACCCGTTGGTAGATGGCGTCATAAATTCCTTCGTGGTTGTATTGCGCTCCAAGCAAGTTGCCTACATCCAACAAATTGTCCCAGAAAGAGTCAGCGAAAATCGATGGGGCTTCTTCTTGGTAAAGGTTTGTTAATTGTTTTGGGGAGAAGCCGGCAGCCAATCCCAAAGCGATGACGCCGCCGGTAGAGCTGCCGGCAAACAGATCGACTTTTTCCAACCAACCAGGCGCCATCGTCGTCAGCCGCTCCAGCAATCGGGTGACCAAAATCCCTTTTATCCCTCCCCCGTCAATCGAAACGATACGATAACTCATAATTGATCTTTAGGATAAGCTTTCCAAAAAGGGGGAAAGCGCATAATGATGGTTGACAGCAGCAAAGCGAGCGTTTGAAACAGCACAAAGATGCCGGCATTTCCGCGCCACGTCAGATACGCCAATGTTAACAACAAATTGGGCGTATGCACAAATGCCACTTTTCGCCCATTCCACTCAGGAATGTTATGTTCGGGAGAGACATAAATATCCCAAAATTGGCTATGCCAAAGCCCTGTAAAAGTGGAGATAGCCATAAAAGAGAAGATATATGTCCAAATTGGGTTGCCGGCAAGGCGGGAAATGATCGTCCAAATTGAGAGGAAAAGCTGCCCCTGGCTCAACCCCCAAAATAGCCCGAAGAGAAGGACTGCCGGCAAAACCAATGGTCGCCCATAGCTTAGCGTCCCTTTCCTCCAAATCAGCCCGTAGCCAACTAAAATCGCCACCAAACAGATGCCGGTAAACGCCCACCATGCTGGGTCAGCGAGCTGATCGGCGGTCGCTAATGGTTCAGTCAAAATCCGATTCAGCGTTCCGGTAGCCCAACTGATGAGAAAGCAAGCGGCAAAATAGATGCCGGCAATTCCCCATGCCCGTTTTGGCGAATAACCCATCAAATGATTTCAGCCTCTCGCAGTTGGTCAAGCTCGTCCGTTGTTTTGCCTAGCAGCGATTTTAATACCTGGTCAGTATGCTGCCCCAATGTTGGCGGAGGCGTGAACTTTTCTTTGCCTGTTTCAGACATTTTGATGGGGTTACCTGGCATTTTGACTGTACCGCCCCCCTCCTGGGCGACTTCCGCTACCATATTTCGGGCTAAAATTTGCGGTTCATTTAATGCCTGGGCAAAGTTGTTGACTGGGGCGCAGGGGATTCGCGCCGCCCGCAATTGGTCGATCCAATATGATTGGCTATTGGTCTGGAAGATCTCGCTTAACCGAGCGTTGATTTGAGCCTGATTTTTCCAACGTCCCGGCTGTCTCTGGTTTTCTTCAGTGTCTAGCTCTGCCGCTTCTAGCAACTGCATTAGATTCCCCCAAAAGTTATCGGTGATGACGGCGATGATAATGAAGCCGTCGTTGCAAGGAAAGGCGTTGTAGGGTACATGGACGAAATGTCCGTTGCCCAGCATATTTGGGATGTCGCCAGACAAAAAATGCATCGTGGCCATATAATTAAGCAGACTGATTTGGACGTCGAGCATAGAGATGTCGATATGTTGTCCGCGTCTGGTCGTTTGCCGGGCTTGTAACGCCGCCAAGATGCCGATGACGCCCATCAACCCGCCGCCTAAATCGCCGATGGGAATGCCGGCGCGAGTGGGTGGCGACCCTGGTTGACCCGTGATCGACATGCCGCCGCCCATTGCCTGCGCCACCATGTCGAAGGCGGGGCGTTTGTTGTCGGCGCCCGTTTCGCCAAAGCCGGTAATGGTACAACTGATAACCCTGGGGTTGATTTCCGCCAAATATTTATGGCTGATTTTTAGCCGCTCAGTGACGCCAGCGCTGAAATTATCCAGCACAATGTCAGCTGTTTTAACCAGCTCATAAAATATCGCCAACCCCTCTTCTGATTTTAGATTGAGGGTGACGCTTTTTTTGTTGCGGTTGAGCGTCAGAAAGTATGCTCCCATGCCGTTGTGACTATTTTTGGGGTCGTTTGCCAACAGTCGTCTGGTGCCTTCGCCTCGCCCTGGGGGTTCAATTTTTATCGTTTCTGCGCCCAAGTCTGCCAATATCATGCCGGCATATGGACCGCTGAGCATATGGGTCAGATCGAGTAGCCTAATTCCGTGTAATGCTTTCATGTTTTTATTTTGATTAACGAGATAGATTTGTTATAACATTGTATCGTTCTCGTCCAGCCTTGCCTACAAAATAGTTCGCACATTAACGTAACCGCGCATCTATAACGAGTGGAGAAGGAATTGTGACTAGTCAAACTCCAACCCTTAAAAAATTTGGCCCCTTGCGGTTGTCGCCTGGCGTAAACAGCCGGCATATGCTCGTTTACTATTTTGCCACCATCGCTTCACTGCTCATCTTCACCTTTCTACCACAAGCCCAACCGCTAATTTTAACTGAAATTCTGGGCATTCCCGAAGCAGAGCAAGGAGTAGTCAGCGGCAATATCGCCTTGTTTGGCGAGGTTGTGATTTTGCTATCAATTGGCGCTTGGGGGGTGTTGTCAGACAAAATCGGGCGAAAATTTATCTTTGGCATGGGTTTTTTCTTGATGGGAATTGGATTAGCGTTTACCCCATCTGTCAACTCACTCGCCATGTTATATCTCTATCGGGCGATCTTTGCGCTTGGTTCCGCCGCAGTAACCACAATGATAGCGACAGTCATCGCGGATTATGTGATAGATGAGGACCGGGGCAAGGGGTCGGGCTTTCAGGGAATCGGTAATGGGATTGGCGCGTTGCTGACAGTATTTGTATTGCTGAGATTGCCGGCAATTTTCCAAGATGCCGGCAGTTCTTCGGCACAAGCGGCAGGACGAACATATTTGATAGTAGCAGTAGTTGCATTGATTGCCGGCATTATGATGTGGCTAGGTTTACAAGGGCGCACCCGCATCCAAGTTGAACAAAAAAAAGGATGGTGGCAACGATCCCGCGAAGGATTTCAAGCCGCCCGTGATCCCGGCGTAGCATTAGCCTACGCCGCCGCCTTCGTCTCACGTGGAGATTTAGCCATCGTTGGTACCTTTTTCACCTTATGGGCAACCACCTATGCCGCCGCAGAAACTGACCTTTCCACCGCCGATGCTTTAGCCACTGCTGGGGCAGTAATCGGCATCTCTCAATCTATCTCCCTTTTTACTGCCCCGATTTTCGGCATCATCGCCGACCGCATCAACCGCGTTACCGCCGTCTCCATCGCCCTATTCATCTCCTTTATCGGCTACGGCTCAACCTATTTTGTAGAGAACCCATTAAGCGGTGGCATGATTTTTCTAAGCGCGGCATTGATTGGCTTGGGCGAGATCAGTGGCGTTATCGCCAGTGGCGTTTTAATCGCCCAGCAAGCCCCCCGTGACATTCGTGGGTCTGTCATTGGGGTGTTTAGCTTGTTTGGAGCAGTGGGCATTATGGCGGCAACAGGCATTGGCGGCTACCTGTTTGATCATCTCATGCCACAAGGTCCTTTTCTGCTTTTCAGCCTGTTCAGTTTAATCACCTTCGTTTGGAGCTTACTTATTCGGAATAAAGTTGTGCCACTCAATGAAGAGATTGAGGTTGGAGGCGGACATTGAGTCTTTCAAAAACAAGCTTGGAAATCATCAAAGAATGGGAAAGGTAATTCATAAAAAATTAGAGTTTTAGGAACTCATGGAGATTATGGGCGCATCTGAGGATGCGCTCTACTCCCCACAAAATCCAAAAGAGCCAAAAATTATGATAACGGGAGTATTACGGGCGTAGTGACTTCTAGTTTGAAGCCTGTTTTTGCTAATTTGGCGGTAGAAATGGGCTGGGCGGGGGCTTTGATTTGGTTGAGAAAGGTGAGCGCCGGCAACCCATATTCATCTGCAATCCCATTGAAGTAAGTTTCATTGCTGGGCGGCGTTTGAGCGTGGGTGAGGTTGTAAATGCCGGCAAGCCTCTTTTGTAACGCATATACCATCCCCCTGCCGGCATCTGCCACATGCAACCGATAATATAGTGCATCAGCCGAAAAGGGAACTTTACCCCCCATAAATTGATGAGCCAACTTGATTTTGTCACTTGCCGGCATCTCATCTCCCCCGTAAATATCGGGGCAACGAAAGATGCAACAACGTTCGCCCGCTTGCGCCATGTACAATCGCTCCATCTCTTGAAAAGTGGCTGGGCTGGCATCAAGATCATCCGTCAGAGGGCTCTCTTCTGTGATTAGTGGCAAATGGTTTGCCGCATCCCCATACACTGCAAAAGCAGACAAAGCGACGACATGCCCATTGAAAGGGGCGGAGAGGATGCTATGTGCCGTCTCAACTAAGATGTCGCGGTAAGTGGCTTGCCTTTGCTCTGGCGTTTGCGCTTGACTGGCAGTGGGTCCGGCACAAACAAGTACGCCATCACAACCCGCCAATGCGTGATCTACCTTGTCCCATTCGCTCCCCCGCAACACAACAACCTCGTCGCAAAGTTGGGACAAGGTTGTGGTTTTTTCTGGCGTGGTGGTGGCGCCGATGGTGTAAATGCCGGCATTCTGCAACCCTTGCGCCGCCATCTTGCCCACTAGCCCCATTCCCAAAACTAAAACCCGTTTCATTGCCATGGATTAATCAACCTCAAATTAGAGATTTCTTCAAAATCACGGCTATTACGAGTAGCAATTTGCAAATCATTAACCAACGCAATGGCGGCGATTTGAGCATCTTCCACTGACATAGTTTTGCCTCGACTAACTTGTTGTGCCACCAACAAACCATATTGAACAGCCGCCGATGCGTCAAAAGCCAAACAGCGTCCGGAAAATATCGTAAACAATTGTGCTCCAGCGTATCTTAACGCTTGCTTGCGTCTCCCCTCAGGGAGCATGGAAATGCCTAACTCAATCTCCGCTCTGGTTATTGCGCTAATAAATAGGGATGAGGAAGGATGATTGTCTAGCCAATCGACAACTTGTTGATTAGGACTGCGCTTCATTAACTCGGACAAAACGTTTGTATCTAACAAAATCATGCTGGCTCATTCAAAAAGTTCGGCACAGGACGGGGAATGGATCGTGCCGGCATCTTCAACTCATCGCCAACAATGCCGGCAAACAAATTCACAATTTCTGTGCCTAATCCATATCTTTCAGGCTGATTAACAGATCTATTCAATATTTGACGTACCTCTTCCTCCATCGAATGTCCATTTTTTGCCGCTAATTGACGTAATTTAATTTTGGTCTCTTCGTTTAGATTCCGGATGGTTAAAGTTGCCATAATACACCTCACCTGCTATCAACGCTGTCATTGCAATCAATGATAGCATATTTTAGGTGATGAAATCAACATTGATTGCCGGCATCCTGCAACCCTTGCGCCGCCATCTTGCCCACCAACCCCATGCCCAGAGCTAAAACCCGACTCATCCTACTCATATACTCGCCCACACTCTAAGATTGCGGCAAACCCATCCCAACCCAGTTCATCAATCTCAAAAATGGGACTATCTGCCGATTCACCATCGGGCGGAGGGGACAGAACAATAACCTCTTCCTCTTGGTAGCCGCCCACTGCGCCACGAACCCCACACTCCAGATAGTTGAGTGGATCGAAATTGTACCATCTATGCCCACTTGGTGAATCTATACCATAAAATCGCCACTCATTTTCAAGCTGACCAGCATTTGCCATGCGTTGCAAATCAGCTATCTGAAAAAGAATCAAATTTTCCCAATCTTCCCTTGTTGTGAAAACATATGGGTCTTCTATAGCGCGCTCCAGCCATACCAAATCAAAAGGAGGCACATCTGTCCGAAATGCCGCCTCCAGCCATTTGGAAACCTGAACCAAACTTGGGGAAAGGGGTTTTTCTTGTGAAACGATCTGCCAAAGCGCCCGTAGATATTCTTCTAATGATAAGTTGTTACCAAATTTTTCCCCAAAGCCAGTTACAAGTAAGTATAGGTCACGATTAGTCATCATTATTGCTTCCTTAGATTGCCGGCAACTCAAAAGCATTATTCAACCCTGTCATAGCCACCCTCTCTCTTTCCGAGAGGTCAGCCATAACGACAGATGCTTGTTCAATGTAACTATAATCTGCCGATCCACCAGCCAAATGAAACAGATCTGCAACCCCTTTCCAAAGGTCTGCAATCTCAGAATAATCCTCATATGCCACTTTAAGCGCATCTACCCCCAACAAATCATAACTTTCGCCCAAAAAATCTCGGTATAAATTCCGAAACAATGAGCCGCCAGTGCCGGCACGCTCCATCAACATTGCTGTAGTCTGAAAATCCCCCTTGACATCCTCGCTCGTCTTAAACCATCGCTTAATCTCTTTGCTCGCTTTCAATATCCCTTTGTACCCCAAATTGCGGATAGGGGGATTTAAAAAAACGTTTGAATTATCGATTATCGCTTTTATGATACCCTTCTCTATCTGCACATCTTGTTCTCCCTTTTCGATGGTGTAACTTTTGTTTTTTGCCGACATAGGACCCCGTTCATTTCGAGCCAAAGCAAGGCTCTCTAATGTCGTTTTTGACCGGGTTCCTTGCTGATCAGTATCTACCAAATAAGCGAATTGCTCATCAAAACCATACATGGCTGTAAAATGTCCGGCAAAATGGATTTTGTCCGTGAAATAATCTAAATGATAGCAATCAAGCTGTAGTCCAACTGCTTTGCCGGCATTCAACTCCTGCATCACATTATGCCACGCCTTTTTGACAGAGGTGGTCTCCTTAACATTTAGTCTCAGTTGGAGATTTTTGCACAGTTTTTCCGTGATTTCGCCCGATTTCGACCTGCCGCCAATGAATGGGAAAGGCATTGACTTGAAGGAAAAGTAGATAAATCCCAACCCTTCCCCTAACCCAAACAACATCGGTTCAGACAGTTCGATGCCTATTTGATTCAGTAAACTGCCGGTGGTTGTCGTTTCACAATGTTGCCCGATAAATGGCTCGAAATTTTCCAATATCATAGTTTTTCCCTTAAACTTCTTTAACTCACAGTAACGTATCTGCTAACCAGTATGGACGATTGGCTACGACATCTGTTTTTTGGCTGATCACCCGATTGGCAGAGGCAGATGGGTAAACCTTGCCGGCGCTCAACCCCGCCTGCTTGCCGGCATTCAACACAATTGGCGTATTGATATTGCCATCAAAAGGACGGGTTTGCCACTCTGTCCATAATGTAAAATCAGGGTCAGCCGCTAAAATAAGTGAATTGCCGGCATTCGTCACCCGACTACCCACCACCAAATTCAACCGATTTTCTGCCGACCGTTCCAACAGCCCCAACCTCATCTCCCATGCTTCTTGAAGATGAGTGCAAACGGCCACCACATCTACTTCTTGCAATGCCAGCAGCCGAAATGTTTCAGGATAGATCGCATCATTTCCGGCAACCAATGCCAGCCGTCCCCAATCGACATCCACCGATGACACGCCATCCCCCAACTGAGTAACCCAACTATGCCGCTTACATGGGTGCAACTGGGATTGGCGCAACAACACCCCCGTTTCATCCCACAAAACAGCGGTATGTCGCGCTCCAGTTTCATCCAACTCGACGATAGTGGTCGCCAACATTAAACCGGCTGGTGGTTTGATGAGCGCCAACGCCTGCCGGCATCTTTGTGCCCCTTCCGCCACATCTGTGACCATACCACCCTCGATACAAAATAGCTCTGGCAATACCAATAACTTGACTCCTGCAGACAAAGTTTCATCTAAAATGCCGGCAACTTCACCAATAGCTACAGCTCCCTCATATTCCGGTTGATATACCCCCACAACTACCTCCGTTGTTGCCGAACTATGTTGACGCGGTTGAGGCGGGGAAGCAAATGGGGCATAAAGTTGGGGGCGGCGGCTTTTCATGATGTCTGTACCATCGGGGCGATGTTTGTCGTTCGCTTGTGCCAAATCAATATCAGCATAGGTAAACCCTTCGTCGGCATGGTCCACCATCGCTAAAACTGTCCCATCTGGGGCAACGATTTGACTATGCCCTGCCCCGTACAGTTGGGTCGGGGCTATTTTTAGTCGGGCGGCGACTAATTCTAACAAATGAGGGGGAACCAATGCCCCCACTTTATTGGCGGCAACGACAAAAACTTTGCTTTCGGCGGCACGTACTGGAATGTGCAAATCTCCCTCGTCTTTGGCGAAGGAGTTGAGGCTGTTGAGCAAAATTTGCGCCCCACGCACCGCCATCCCCCGTGATGGTTCAAAAATCACGCCGTCCATACAGGAATACATGCCGGCATTCCCCCATGGCAATTTAATTATCTCGCACGCTTCTGTCGCTTTCTCCAAAAAGTTATTTTCATTTCCCATCAACACTTGCTTGTCAGAAACAGCGATCCGTTTGCCGTTTGAATCGAACAAGATATTACTGCCCGTCACTTTGCCGGCATCTCTACGCAATGTAACATTTATCATGATGTAACAGCCATGCTCTGCCGCTTTTGCCCCAATCGCCCCTAAAAACACCCCATCCAAATCAACCGCCACTTGGCAGCTGTGTTCCCTGTCATCATACCATGCCAAATGGTTACAAAACTCTGGCAACACGATTAAATCTGGCTGGACTAATGCCACAGAATCAATCATCCGCAAACAACTCTGCAAATTCGCTTGCAGATCATTGGTAATTGCTAGTTGAACGGCGGCGGCGCGGAGTTGGGACATTGAACCTCATATTTGCAGGTTGCAACTTGCTTACAACAAGTAATATTCTTCTTTGCCAACTGCTTATTCATATTATGTCACTTTTATCTTTGACGGAAATGTTATAACAATATAATATTATGATGATTCTTGCCCATTGTCCAACCTTTGTAACCATTCGTTGTAAATTTACCGATTTCAAACTAAACAGCTACTTTAATCTGCCAATTCCACAATTTTTCTACAGACAGGCGCTGAGCCTATTTTAAAAATATTATGTCACCTAAAAAAGAGTCTGCTGCTCAATTCTTAATCGAAAAAATGACCCCTACTCAACAAGCGCGCGCAGAACGTGTAGACTCAGTGTTGCCGGCGCTTCGCGCATCTGCCGCTTCTGCCGATGCAAAAGGGGAATTTCCGCCAACCCATGTACAAACTTTTAAGGAAGTGGGTTTGTTGGGTTTGATGGTGCCGGCAAAATATGGTGGTTTAGGAGGTGATTTAGTAGATTTAACCTCTGCCACCTTCGCCATGGGCACAGCTTGTCCATCTACTGCCCTGAGCTACTTTTTTCACAACAGTTCTGTTTCGCGGGGGTTGTTGGCGCTCGAGGCGGTGGCTGCCGGCAAATTCAGCGACGAAGAAGCGCCTATCGTGCATGCCTTTGGCGAAAATGTGTTGTACAAAATGGGGCGAGATGGGCGATTTTTGGGCAACTTTGCCAGCGAATCGGTCAAATCGTCCCAAAGTTCCGTCTTTATCAGCAGCGAAGCGTCGCCCGTTAATGGCGGCTGGCTTTTGAACGGGGTGAAGTCGTTTGGCTGCAATACGGGCGTGGCGAACGCTTATTTGGTAATGGCAAAAATCGCCGGTATCGATGGTGCGGATGGATTGGGGCTGTTTTTTGTGCCGGCAAATGCCGAAGGAGTGTCAGAACGAGACAAATGGAACGCGCTGGGGATGAGAGCCACGGCGTCGCAAGGCATTATCATGAAAGATGTGTTTGTGCCGGAATTGGAGGCGCTGACTGTGCCAGGGGCAGTGGTCAAAATGATGGAGATGAGCCGGGGCAGTTTGTTGGGCAATCAGGTAGCGATTAGCGCCATCTACCTGGGCGCCGCCAAACAGGCGTATGATTTCGCCCTCAAATTTACCACTGATATGAAATTTAAGGACAGCGGGTTGCCTATCGCTTCCAGCCCATTTCACCAGGAGCTAATCGGCAAAATGTCGGTGGCGCTGGAAACAGCACGACTGTGGTTATTGCGGCAATTAGAACTAGAAAGTTCTGACCCACCACTATTGTCAAAAGAACAGGTGATTATGCAATGGCGGATGGCGAAGGGGGTTATTTCGGAGTCGGCGTATGAGGTGGCGCAATTGGCGATGAAAATGTGTGGGACGAGCAATACGGGGAATGCCGGCATTATCGCCCGTATGTTGCGCGACATCTCCATGAGTACCGTCATGGCATTTCCCGCCGAGCGGGGGCGGCTGGAGGCGGCAAAAACGATTGTAGCTGGTACGGAAAGTTCCGCCTTTAGCGTTTGAAAATCAAAAATTTAGATTTGAGAGGAATTCAGATGACGATCTCGGAACAAATTGAAATCCCTCCCTTGCGCGACTACATTGCCGGGCAATTTAGCGAGCCTAGTCAGAATCTATACGTTTGGTTGGAAAATCCCAATACCGGGCAAAAAATCGCCCAACAAAAGGCGAGCGACGACGACGCGGTTGAAATGGCGTTGCAAACGGCATGGGAATGTCATCAAAGCGGGGCTTGGAGCGGCAAATCGGTGGAAGAACGGGTGGAGATTTTAGCCCGATTGTCGGCTGAACTGGATGTACGTAAAGAGCGCATCGCCCAATTAGACGCTTTGAACACCGGTGTGACCATTCAATTGACATCGATGCTCAATGTGATTGTGACTGGGGCATGGCATTTGGCAAATGAGCAGTTACAAAGCGGCTGGACGCATACCCAGATGGCGGGAACCAATGATAATTTGATGCAAATTTACCGTCAGCCGTGGGGTCCGGCGTTGTTGCTGGTGGCGTGGAACGCCCCATCTACTTTTATGGCGCACAAAGGGTCGAGCGCGTTGGCAGCGGGCTGCCCCACAATTCTAAAGCCGACCGAGTGGGCGCCGTATGGCTGCGATATTTTTGGCGAGGCGGCGCAAGCGGCGGGATTGCCGGCAGGCGCCTTTCAAATCGTGCATGGCGGAGCGGTAGTTGGGCAACGGTTGGTGGCAGACGAGCGTATCAAAGCGATTTCATTTACAGGCGGTGTGGCAGGCGGACGTTCGATAGCGGCGGAGTGCGCCAAAACGTTTAAACCAGCCCAGTTGGAGATGGGGGGCAACAATCCAGTCATAATTTTTGAAGATGCTGATTTAGATGAAGCGGCAACGGGGGTTGTTTCTTTGATGACGGCGTTAAATGGGCAATGGTGCCGAGCGTTGGGCAGGCTAATTTTGCCGGCAGCCATGCAAGAGCCATTGCTGGAACGGGTGATGGATAAATTCGCCCAGATAAAAATCGGCGATGCCCTAGATTTTGCCACGGAGATGGGTCCCATTATTCATTCAGAGCATTTGGCGAAGATTAAGGGGCAGGCGCAGGCGTTAATCGACCAGGGCGGCGTAGCGCATAGCGCCGGCGCCTTGCCTGATTTAGCCGGCAACTTTATCGCCCCGACGTTAATCAGCGGCGTAACCTCGGGGCAAGCCCAAGATGAAATTTTTGGTCCCATCGGCGTGATTTTGCCCTATCGTTCAGAAGATGAGATGTTGTATTTGGCAAACGATACCCCTTATGGCTTAGAGGCGTATATCTTTACCAAAGATGAAGAGCGGGGAATGAAACTAGGGGCGCGGATACATGCCGGCGAAGTGAAGGTAAATGGTCCTTCGATTTTGAGTTTGGGGATGATGACTCCTCGACCTGCCTGGGGATTAAGCGGCATGAACGAAGAAGGGACAGCGGAAACGTTCCAATTTTTCTGCAACACCAAAGTAGTAGGCGTAGAGGGACAGCTCAATTTTTAAGGGGGCAAAAACCATGCCCAAACGCCCGTTAATTTTTAGAATAGTCCCGGAAACGTGGTAACATGCTGTTATCTACATGTTGAACGATAGTCAGTACGAGGCAATATGGACTCGCGGATAAGCATCATCACGCTAGGCGTTGAAGATTTAGAGAGGTCGCTTGCGTTCTATCGAGATGGCCTTGGTTTTCCCACAACAAGAAAAGCGGAAAGCGGAATAATCTTCTTTCAGACAAACGGCGTTTGCCTCGCTCTCTATCCATACGATAAGTTGGCGAAAGATGTCTCTGAGGAATTCGCTGTTCCACGGTCTAAATTTACCGGAATCACCCTTGCTCATAACGTTCGGACTAAGGAGGAGGTGGAAACCATTTTGAATTTGGCTGAGCGGGCAGGCGGAAAAATAGAAAAGCAAGCGCAGGATGTTTTTTGGGGCGGATACAGCGGATATTTTTCTGATCCCGATGGGTACCTTTGGGAGGTTGCCTGGGGCGCTTTTGATTTTCGGAATGATGGGAGCTTGATTATTACCTGACGAACTCTTATTTCTGCCGGCAACTGGCGGTTATGTTGCAGATGTGGCACACCGAAGCAACTGGCAATCAGCCGCCACGTGTAATTTAATTTTATATCCAGGAGTTGAAAGATGTCGGATAATCCGGCTAAACTAACCTCTGCTGGTTGGGAAGCATTATGGCAGTAAGGCATCCGAACCGTCATATCCTTATGGACAGAAGGGCAAAAAAGTTTAAGTTTGACGAAAATGTAATACCCTCTGGTTTAGAAATGAAATCGGTAGCTGCAGAACATCTGAATGATGAAAAATTTTCGGAAAAGTGGGCAAAAACAAACCTTTTGGGTACGTTTTTGTACTTTCAAGATGCTTTGGAGCGTTGGCCAAGCCGACATGCCAAAGTGATCAAAATAATGAGCCATGCCCAACCTGGAGGAATATTATTTCACTATGCTCGTGGACAAGACCGTACTGGGATCACCGCAATTGATGATATTGGCATTATTGAATGTATCTCTAGATGAAATTGCGCGAGTTTATTTAGAAGAAAACGCATCCTAGTCACTTTCTTCATCTTCATCGTCTTCCTCGTCCTCGTCATGCCCGCTATTATTTGATCCCGAACCGCTATTGTCTACGTCATCTTCATCGTTTTCCTCGTCCTCGTCATGCCCGCTATTATTTGATCCCGAACCGCTATTGTCTACGTCATCTTCATCATGATGGCCGCCGCTATTTGAATTGGGTCCGCTGCTATCTTCGCGTTCATCTACATCCTCTTCATCCTCGTTGTTTGAGTCGTTTCCGCCATATCCCTGGTTATAGACATATCCACTGTTTTCATTATCGTCAGGGGGCGTGGCTGTAGGAGGAGGCGGGGAAGGGGTAGATATAAGCGTTGGCGGCGGCTCTGATGTCCATGTAGGAAGTGGAGGAGCAGGCGGATGGGTTGGCGTTTTAGGAGGCGATTGTGTCTGAATTGGGGAGGACGTTGGTCTCACGCTGGTGGATGGCTGGGTCGTCGGCGTCTTGGTGGGGAAATCTATTGCCGGCATTTCAGTTGGTTGTAAATTAATTGGTGTAACAACAGCGGCGCGTTTAATTGGTTGGGGAAGGGAGGTCGCTGCTTCTTCCAATTCATCTTGGTGAACTTCACCCTCCGCATTTACCGGGAAAGATGACTTACTTATTCCTATTGCTTCTTCAACCTGAGCAGCCGCGAGGGTCGGGCTGGCGACAAGTGTGGGCGAATTCAACCGCAATGCCAAATCAGCATCATCGGCAGCGGTAGTTGACGCCATTATGGGCATGAAAGATTCCAGAGTTTCCTCTCCCGTTACAAAAACCAACAAATACAAGGCAAAGCCAGTTACGAAGAGGACGGGGATAATGAAAATGATCCAAGGGACAATACGCATTATCTGTTTCATGAGCGCGCTCCTAATAATTTTTGCCGTAAGGGAGAGTAAATCGCCACAAAGCGTTGGTCAATCCCTGCTTTATTGAGAGGGTTTCAAATCCCATTGAGCGTCTTCCAAGCCGGCGCCAACGATGTTTTCGCCATTTTTTTGCCATATTGGAGCTGGGTCATGCCGGCATAATGACCCTGTTGCGCCATCAAGTCGCCATGCGCTCCCATTTCCACAATCTTGCCTTTTTCCAAAACAACGATCAAATCAGCTTGCCGAATGGAAGCCAGCCGATGCGTAACGATGAAGGTCGTACGACCCGCCTTCAATCTCTCCAAAGCGGTCATCACCTTCAGTTCTGAGCGAGCGTCCAACGCGGCGGTTGGCTCATCCAAAATGAGAATAGGGGCATCGCGGAGTAGAGCCCGAGCGATGGCGATTCGTTGCCTTTGTCCGCCAGAGAGCGTTACTCCCCGCTCGCTCATTACCGTTTCATACTTTTCAGGCAGGGCGCGAATAAAGTCATGGATGTTGGCAGCATGGGCGGCGGCGATGATTTCGGTTCGGCTGGCATTGGGACGACCGTAGGCGATATTTTGAGCAAAGGTAGCGGCAAATAAGACCGATTCCTGAGGAACGACCGCAAATTGGCGGCGCAAATCTGACAAATTGAGTTGACAAATATTTTCGCCGTCTAACCTGATCTGCCCATTGGTCGCTTCGTAAAACCGCATAAGCAAATTGATTATGGTCGATTTTCCCGCGCCAGTTTCGCCGACCAACGCCACAACGCTGCCGGCATCCACCCTCAAATTTATATTGTGTAAGATCGGTTGATCTGGCGAATTGGGATAGGCAAATGACACCCCATCAAAACAAATATGCCCTTTGGCGCGTTCGATCCGTTTCGTTTGTGGTTTTTCCTGCTGCTCCACGCGCGCGTCCAACACCTTGCCTAACCGGTCGGCGCTAGCGGCAGCTTTTTGCCAATTGGCGGCTAATTTACTGAAGCGGCGCAATGGTCGATATATATCTTTCAAATACGCCATAAAGATGAGTAAGTCGCCTACAGTAAAAGCGCCAACCAACACCTGATACACCCCGTACCATACCACCGCCGCCGTGTTGGTTGCCTGAACAAAGTCGATGACTGGGCTGAATGAAGCTTCCCAGCGAATAGAACGCAATACAGAACGCGCCCGTTTATCCGCCTGAGCTTCAAATTTTGCCAACTGTTGCGGCTCTTGTCCAAATGCCTTAACTTCTCGAATGGAAGAGAGCGTTTCTAGCGTTAAGTTCATCATCTCCCCTTCTAATTTGCGCGATTCGCGGGCAGTGGCGCGAATGTTATTCCGAAAGGTTAGATAGAGGAATAAGATGAGGGGAACATATGCCAGCACAATAATAGAAAATCGCCAATTGATAAAGACCATGACAAAGGCAAAGCCAATAAATTTGACGCCATTGATCAAAAACTCGCCCATGCTCCCGACTAGAGCCAGCATAATCTTGCCGGCATCTTCCGTCACCCGTTTAATTACATCGCCCAGCCGATTTTGGTCAAAAAATTCCAATGGCAAATGCGCTACATGAGAAAATACAGCAGAGCGCAAATCAATTGTGGCTTGCTCTTGAATGATGCCGATCAAATATTCGTAAGCGAACGATGCCGCCCCTTGCAATAATGTGACTGCCAACAGAGCAAATCCCAGATAAGCCGCTTGCCATCGCTTATCATTGCCTAAAATGGCAGCGATTTGTTCGCCCCCCAAACTGTCTGCAAAAGGTCTGTCGCCAATAACATGATCGACGATATATTTCAGGGGCCAAGGGGCAATGATGTCAAATAATGCCACTAACAAAATCAGCCCAATGGCTACAGCCAATAAACTTGCATATGGGATGGTAAAGCTCAGGAAGCGGGAATCGATGCCTATAAATGGGATGTAAGTGATATGTTTGCGTCGTTTTCGCTTCTTTTTTTGGGGGAAAGCGCTCATCTCTTATAAATTTAACCCGTTGCGTAAACGCATCTCAACCTCGCCATAAAAATGCGCCCAGAAGGGGCGAGCGGAGACGATGTGAAGCATCCGAAAATTGGTTGCCGTCTTATAAAACGCCAAACGCTTATTAAAAGCGTCATTCATGGGAATATATTTCTGATAATTGCGTACAAAGAGGGCGATTTCAGCGTCGAATGCGCTCCAATCTTGGTGGATGTCTAGTCCCAGCAAATGAAGGTGCATGATAAAGTTGGCTAAATCAATTGCTGGGTCGCCCCAGGCGAATAGGTCAAAATCGATCAGAATCGTTTTTTCTTTTGTGAATAAAATTTGGCTGTAGTAAAAATCGCGGTGAACAGGAAGCGGGGCAGGTAATGCCGGCAATTGCATGCCCCAATCGATCAACTTTTGCTGAGTCGTCTTGATGTTCGAGTAGCCTGACAATTGGTTGGCAAATCGACCTATTAGAGCTATCTCGTCGGCTAATAAATGGACGCGCAAACAGTCGCCTACAGTTGGCGGCGGACGCCAACGATGTAATTTAGCGATCGCTTGGGCGGCGCGAGGCATGAACAGGCTCAACTCAGCCCCAGTTCGAGCCAGATGATGCAATGGATCGCCGGCTTCAAACATTTGAGTTTGCATCCGCATTTTGGGGACGTAGGCTAGAGATGCCGGCACACAGACGCCATCAGCCGCTTCCGAGCCAAATCCATTTGCAACCAACGCCGATTGCAGCTTATGCAACTTTTTGCCGCGATTATCGCGGAAGAGCTTGCCGACGATATGGCGAGTGACTGGCATATCTTTTTTTGCGCCGCGCCGAAAACGGGCTTGCAACGTATATTTCAGCACGCAGCGCCGATTTTTTTTGTATTTTAGTAGCTCAATACGGCTGATTTGTTCTAGAGTTTGGTTGCCCCGCTTGTAAAATGCCGGCAAATCGTGAGCCAAAATCGGTAGAGCCAAGTCAGGTCGGGTCGCTCGATACAATCGCTGTCGTAATTTGTCGTCAAGGATCGGCATCGAGATCGATTCATTGAGGGGAGGTTCAATTTTTGTCAATTCTTTGGGTTTAGTCCAGCTCATCACCTTTCGGGCATTTTCGTCCCAACTGAACTTTTTTAACGCCAATTTCGCTCCGCGCCATGCCATCTCCCTCGTCTGAGCGGGATGATCGAACAGCCACCGAATGGCGTCAGCTAGCGCGTCAGAGTCACCAGGCGGGTACAACAGCCCATTTATTTTGTGTTGGATGATTTCTGCTGGTTGACCGATGTCTGCCGCTACAGTTGGCGCGCCGCACGCCAAGTATTCTGCTAATTTAAGGGGAGAAAAGTAAAAGTTGGGCAGGGCAAGATGGGGACATACAGCCACATCCATTGCCGCAATATAAATTGGTATTTGTTCATGGGGAATCGCTCCCGGGCAAACAGTGATGGCGTCGAGATTGAATTGTTTCAGTTGTTGGGGTAAATCTGCCGGCATTTGCCCGACCAATAACAATCGAATCCGATCATCTTCAGCCGCCAATGTTGCCGTCGCTTTCAACAATGTCTCCAAATCATGCCAGGGGCGCGGGCGTCCGATAAAGCCAATCACCAAACAGCCATTTAAGCCATGTCGCGAATGCGCCTTTCCGCCGCGTACTGCCGGATGGAATTTGGCGCTGTCCACACCGTTAGGCACAATATGAATGCGAGCGGGGTTGCCGCCATGTCTTGCCACATAGTCTTGCAACGGGGCAGAAACGACGGCGATAGCGGAAGCGGTTTCAAATTGTCTGTATTCAATTGCTCTTGCCAATTTATCGTTGTCCAATGAGCGGAATTTCGCCGCTTCCTGGCGTAAGGGAGCGTTAACTTCTAACACAAATGGCAGCCCTGTTGCGTTGGCTACCCGCGCCCCTACATCGCTCCACAGCGAATATCGCTCATAAATAAAGTCGACATGTCGCTGGCGAATTTGTTGGCAGGCGGCTAGAAACAGGCGGTCAGCGTAAATTTGAGCTTGTCGTTCGCGGGCTTGTTCAGAGGAATGGTTGGCTGCAGAAGGAATTGCCAGCAACTGAACCTGAACCAGTTTTGCCGGCAATGGAATGCTGAATGGTTCGCCCAGCCGGGGCGCTAGGATGGTGACGTCGCCGCCAGCTCGAGCAAAAGCGGCGCTCAAGGCGCGAATATGAACCGACGCCCCTTTGTGCCCATAGATGGGAATGCCCCGGTCAGCGGAAAGGTAAAGGATGTTCATGTCAACGCTGCCGGTTTGACTTGATCAATCAGGTTTCCCACCTCTAAATGTAAATTGGCGGTTGAGGTTAATGTGGGTTGGGGGGTTGCCGGCATCTCCACTGGTTCTGACAGCCAAGCTTGCAATTGCCCCACATTTTTTCGGACATCAAACAGTTGACTAACTTTTTGCCGGGCTGCTCTGCCCATTTTGTGTCGTTGGTTGGGAAGCGCCAGTAACCTGGCCAACTCATGCGCCAATGCCGTGTAATCGCCCGCTTCCACAATGAGCCCATTTTCTTCGTGGTCGATAATTTCAGGGATGCCGGTGATGCGGGTTGAGATTGCCGGCAAACCCATCGCCATCGCCTCCAAAATAACCGTAGGCAAAGCGTCCCGATTGCCATCTGAGCCAACGATGCACGGTAGTGCGAAGACCGTCGCTCTACGCATAGCTCGCCGCACCTCATCTTGCGGTTGCGCTCCCAGCAACTTTACCCGTTCGTCCAGCCGAAAATCCCCAATGAGGGCGTTCAGCGACTCTCGCATCTCTCCTTTGCCTATGATTCGACATTGAAAGTCAACACTCCAATCCTGCAACAAACCGCACGCGCGGATTAAATCAGCAAACCCCTTCTTTTCTACCAATCTGCCCACCCCTAAAATGAGATTCTCTTCTTTTCGTTGTTGATGGTCTGGTCGAAAGAGAGTCAGGTCGATGCCATTGTACAAAGATCGGATATCGCCAGCCTCATCTCCGAGAATTTGGCGTAAATGCGCCTGGTTAAACCGATTGACAGCAACGACGAATCGCGCCGCTCTGATTTTGCGTTTAAGCGAATGGACGGAAACTGATTCGTGATAAATATCTTTGGCGTGGGCGGTAAAGCTGTAGGGAACGTCGATAAGTTGGTTGATCAGATTAGCGACGCTGGCGGCGCTAGAGGCAAAGTGAGCGTGAATAGCATGGACAGGATGGGCAAGCAGATGCGCCGCCACATACCCAGCCTGCAAAAAACGTTTGCCGGCATATGGCTGTCCGCGCTTTTTAACCAATGCGAGCGCAGCCTGATAGCGTTCCGGTACCCGGCTTCGCAATGTTTCATGCGCTTCTAGGATTCGTTCCGATTCATATTCAGGATATTGGGGGACGTATACTACATTCGCTTTCACCTTGGCTAATTTGGCATGAAATCGACCATCATCTGGTTTTCTTAGCGAATAAATCCGAACGTCAACGCCTCGCCGTTCCAATTCTAAGATTTCATTGACGATAAAGGTCTCGGAAAAACGCGGATACATTTTGAGCAAATAAGCGATTTTTAACATGAATGCCTCAGGGAAGTTGAACGCTGGTTGTGATTAGAGGTAGCGTCGTGTAGCTGGCGTTTATTTTGCCTTAAAAGATTTGCGATAGCTCGGCTTATATTAGGCAATCCATCCAAATTTATATCCACTGTTGGCTGTGGGGCGGCAAGAGCGGATTCGATGGCGTTCGATAGTGAATTGGGGGCTAGATTATGAGGTTGCAGGCAATGCGCCAACCCGCGCTGGACTAACATAGCGGCGCGAATTTGTTGCTCTGCCCGAACGGTGGCACGGGGGATAAGCAGGGCGCGTTTGCCCAATGAGAGCAATTCGCAAACGGTGTTGTAGCCCGCCATGCTGACCACCACATCAGCAGCGGCGAGATAACTAGGCAGGTCGGGGGTGAATTCCATACAAGGAATGGACAATCGTTCAGCCATTTGCTGTATATCGCGTCGTTTGGGCTGAGGCATTAGCGGTCCCGTGACGAGCAATGTTTGGCGCGCTGGGCGATATCGTTCCACCATTTGTAAGGCGGTGTGGAGAATGGGGTAACCATCCCCACCGCCGCCAGCCGTTACAACTACCAGCGGTTGTTGATTGAGACCGAGTTCGCGCCGCACGCTATCGATTGGACGAACGTTTTGCGCCCGCCTTAAAAAGCCGCATTCGATGAGTTTGCCGGCAACCGGACGCGGCATACCATACGCTTCAACAGGATCGAACAGTTTTCGTTGTCCATAATAAAAAATAGCGTCATATATCTCGTCTAGCAGAATCGAAACGCCGTTTGTAACCCATTCGGCTTGGGTGATGAGTGGATCGTCTTCGATATCGCGCATACCGAAGACGATTTTGCAATGTGGTTGGCGTCGTTTTAACCAATGTAACGTTGGCAGTAGCTCTCCTTGTACGCCTCCCGCCGCTTTGTCTACCAGCATCAAATCGGGTTTGAAATGGATTGCCGCTTGTAAAATCATCTTTTTTCGCCAGGCAAGCGTTTGTTTGAGCGAAAGAGGCAAGGCGCGGGCTTTGTATTGACCGCTAGAACGTTTGCTTAATGCCGGCAATTTAATCAAATCGAGATGTTGCGGCGCGGCAAACGCGCCTGCTACCATGGAGCCAGTTAGCAGCAATTGTCTGGCGTTAGGCATGTCGACGGCAATTTGATGGGCGATAGCCAACGTTCGGCGCAAATGCCCTAGCCCAAAAGTATCGTGCGAATAAAGAAGTATTCGGGGTTTGTATTTCATCTATCCTCAAATTATTTAGTTCGCTCAGGATTTAAGTAAATTGCAACAAGGTTCATGAAAACTAGGGAACGGCAAGCGGTTTACTTAATTCTGGATTTGCTAAGAAAAGCGGCAAAGCTAACTTAAGAAAGTTGAGCAAATCCACTTAAGGCGCACTTTGCCCGTTGCGTCCTGCGTCTACCTTCTACGCCTGATAAGCGTGAAAGCGTCAGATGTTGTTACCTATACAGATGAATTAACGAATGTTTTTGATACAATGAACGACATTAGAAATTTTTAAGGTTTTGAGGCTCCGCTGTAGTTTAGCCGCCAAATTGGGATATCTAGCTGAAAATTTTTTTCTTTTGTATTTTTGGGGCGGGATGCGCCTCTGTAAAGAGATGGGCAGTGTTAACGAAACTCGATGATATTTTATGTCAAGGTTGTTGGAAGAAACGGATGAGGCGTTGATCGCCAAATGCCGGCAAGGCTCTGAAGAGGCGTGGATTACTCTAGTTGCCCGTTATGAGAGGCTGGTATATACCATTCCATTGCGTTATGGCTTGCCGCCCAGCGAAGCAGATGATGTCTATCAGACGGTCTGGCTGGCTTTGTTGCGCCATTTGCCTACCCTGAAGCAGCCGAAACGGGTCTCAGCTTGGTTAGTAACTACCGCCAAACGGGAAAGTTGGAACAGACGGCGTGGAGCGGATTTCGAGTGGAGTCGATCTACAAATCCCCATGAGATGCCAGCCATCGACGCCTGGATAGAAGAAGCGCTGCCGGAAGCGATTATCTCCCGTTATGACACGCAAACCCGAATGGAGAAAGCTTTGGGTAAAATCGGGGAAAAATGCCGAAGGTTGTTGAAAGCTCTTTATTACGATCCAACTTCTCCCTCATACCAAACCATTGCCGCCCGTTTGGATATGCCGGTAGGGGCGATTGGACCAAATCGGGCGCGATGTTTGAACAAGCTAAAGGAGTTTTGGGTAGGTTGACCGTATTTTTTAGGCGGATAACCCCTCTGTAAAGGTGAAATGGCGAAAAAATTATCCCATCCCTCATTTGAACAATTGACAGACTATGTGGATGGTCGATTGTTGGCGAAGAAGCAGATAGAGGTTAACGCCCATTTGGAAAGCGGATGCCTCCAATGCCAAGCAGATTTAGCTTGGTTAAGCGATGCAATCAATACGATTGGCGCCAACGATTGGGTGTCGCCGCCATTGAAAGCGCGGCAAGCGGTCACAGGGGCGTTTCGTCAGGAAAATGAGGAACGCGGCTTTTTGCCAATTATGCGTCGAGAAAATTTGACGACGATTTTGCGTTGGGGCGGGGGTTTGGTTGGGTTGGCGCTAGCGATAACGCTCATCGTCGCTTTGATTCGAGGGATCAATCAGAACGGCATCGTCGCCATAGCGGAAGCGACCAATGTGACCGGGACGGCGGAATTTATGGAGGGGATGGCAGGGAACTGGGAAGGAATAGATGCCGGCAATATCTTTCAAGCCAACGACCTCATTCGCGTTAAAGAAGGCGGAGCGCTTGAATTAACTTTTTCGAACGGGTCAACTGTCCACCTCGGGGCAGCGAGTGACTTGAAGATCGATAATGTTGAAGAAAATGGCTGCATCTCATTGAGCCAAATCAGCGGCGTTGCCCTGTATAGGGCTGCTACAGGGCAGCAGTTGAAATTAATTGTGCCAAATGGTCGCGTTTCCTCATTTGTTGGAGAAATGGTCGTCACTGTGAGAGAAGATGGAGTGACGACCATTCAATTAAATCGAGGGGAAGTAGCGGTAGATGACGGCGCTACGAAAAAGCGGTTTGACGCTCCAGCTACGATATCACTTCCTTTTGTACCGATCCCAACAACGACAACACGTCCTAGCCCCATAACCTACCCAACTCATTTGCCCGCAATGGTTACGCCGTCTCTCTCTATTTCTTCAACTCCTACTAACTCGGTCACGTCGACCAAATCTGCCACGCCCATTGAAGAACTTGCGCCGCGTAACCTATCAACGTCGACGCCTGCCCAAACATTGATCCAACCTCCTTTACTGTCTACCAACGCTCCTTCACCTACCATCAAACCAGCGCCCACTATCACCCCAATTCCGTTGCCATTGCCCACCAGTCTGCCAACAATTGTTCCGCCAACGCAACCCCTGCCGCCCCTCCCTCCTGCTTCAACGCCAACAGAAGAAGTTGTAGAGGAGATTGAAACGCCTAAACCGACAGATGATCCAGAAGAGACAGAGGAACCGGATGAAACAGAGGAGCCGGAAAAGACAGAGGAACCGGATAAAACCGAGGAACCTGATGAAACAGAGGAGCCTGAAGAGACAGAGGAACCGGATGAAACCAAGGAACCTGATGAAACCGAGGAACCTGATGATTAATGGGGATTGGTTTTAGAACTAGGAATGCTAAGCTCAGCTGAGATTTTGTATTTTCCTATTTATCGGGTTTAATGGGGTGACACAATTCAATTATGAATCTCTATTTTGTGACCTCGGCATTGTACATTTTGTTGGCGATTGGCGGAGCGGTAGTTGCCGCATTGGTAAGTTATTCTGCCCGATTTTAGCGGCATTCGTTGGTTGCGGGTTCATCTGATTACATTAGGGGCGGTGACGGAAGCGATGTTTGGGATATTGCCGTTGTTGGCTGCGGGGCGGATCAGCTGGGCTAAAGTGAATTTTCGGTGGGAGATATGGCTGTTGTTGAATGCCGGCATTCTGGCATTGATTTTCGGCATCCCCAGCAACCATCAAAGGCTGATTTTATTGGGCAGTGGGCTGGTTTTTGCCGCTACGGTGTGGAAATTATGGCAATTGAATATGATACAATCAGAACGGTTTGCTGCCGATTACAATCGCCCATTTTATTTTATCGGATTAGGGTATCTGTTGCTGGGCATTGTAGTAGGAGCAGGAATACGGTTGGGATGGTCGGCGGCGCTGAAAATATTGGTTCCGCTCGAAGTCCATATTCATGCCAACAACTGGGGCTTTTTGTCGTTGGTTTTTGCCGGCATTTTGATAGACAACTATCCAGCATGGACAGGCAAACCAATTGTCCCTCCTGGCGCTCGGAAAGCCATCTTGTGGATGATGAGCTTTGGCGCATTGGGGTTGGTTCTTGGACCCTGGTTTCAATCTCTCTTTTTTACCGTTCCCGGCTTGCTTATGCACATCACCGCTACCGTTTGGCTATTGCTCAGCGGCGTTAAAGCGGCGCAGCTTAGCCCAACTATTTGGCAAAAACCGGGCATTTGGCATCTGCTGACCGCCTATATTTGGATATTGTTGCCGGTGTTTATCGCCCCCCTCATTTTATTAAAAGTCCCCGGTTTCCCTGGCGCCGGCATCGAACAAAATGCGCCGCAAGCGTTGATTTATGGCTGGGTTTTTCAATTTGGCATTGCCGTAATTCCCTACTTTGTCCAACGGCTGTTGCAGCCAGAGCAACCCGCCCAATTGGGCGGCAGTTGGCTCGGCTTGATTTTGATCCATTTGGGGGCTGTTTTCTTGTGGGCGAGTATTTTTGCCGGCAGTTGGCAACCATTTTTACATGGGTCGGCATATCTTTTGTGGGCGGTGGCTATCGTCCCCATTGCGTACCAGGCGGTACAGATGGCGTTACAAACAACCCGCTCTGAACGATAGCAGACCAATTAGTCAGCGGTTAGGGCAGTCAGGATTGCCGGCAATTCTGGGAGCGATTCATTCTCTTTAAATTGCGCCAGCCGCTGATAAATTTCCTGGGCTGCTAGATGGAAACCCCCCGGCATCCCGACCACTTCAAAAGCTGAGGCGATTTCAGCCATTTCGCCGGAAAAACGCCACGCCTTTTTCGTCACCCGGCGCGTCCGCATGGCGCTCTCCTCAGCAAAAGTTGAGCCATTCCGGCTCCAGTGCCGTTCTAACTCAGCTCGAACGCCCATCTCTTCCGCAGCTCCAAAAATCGCGGTGATCAGAGCGGTTGTTCCTTTACTATATGCGGCAAAACAGATTTTCAGAGCGGAAGCCGCCCCGATTTCATCCCCCAAAATTTCAGTTTCCAACGTTCCAGCGGCAAAATAGGCTGCCGCTTGCCCCGCTGCGCCCCCAGATAAGTAAAGCCATGTGGCGTTGGGCTGCCAGGCGGGAGCGCCAATAATGCCGGCATCGACAAAGCTGCCGCCCCTTTCCTGAATGATGCCGGCAATCTGCCGCGTTTTGGCAGGAGATATAGCATTGGCGTCGATGTAAAGTCCCTTAAAATCTAGTTGCGCCACCTGGCGAGCCACTTGTTCAGCGGCATGAGGCGGACAAACGCTGATGATAGCGTCGCACTTTTGGCATAACTTGTCTATCGTTTTGTGATCGGTCAATCCAAATCGTTGGGCGCGGGCATGCGTTAGCGGGCTGCGATTTTCAGACGTCCAACATACTTTGATGCCGCTGTTTTGGGCTGAGGCAGCTACAGAGATTCCCATTTCACCGGGGTGGATGACGCCTAATTTTTTCAAGATTTCGCTCCTGTCTTGCGTGTTTTTTAAAGCCGTAGACTATTTTCCCGCTTTCCGATGTGTGTCGAAAGGAGCGTTATCGTCGTCTTTTGGCAGATATTCGCCAATTGGGCGTGGCGACGCCATCTTCAGCCACTTTTTCCGCTAACCATTCGAAGCTATCTGCTGTAATCTGTGAAAAGCTCAGCCGAGAAGTGACGGGAGAGCCAGAGGCGTCCGTTTGTTTTGAGATCAAGACGATTTTGTCGTCAACTTGACCCCCTTTCCATAAACCAGTATGTCCGCCCGGCATGCCGAAAAATTTGACAACCCATTCGTTTTTGGGCGAAATGTAACTTCTAATGCTCATGCCGGCATAGATTTCATTGCGATAATTGTCTTGAATAGCGTAACCGTTAAGGGTGTAATGGGTATGCCATGTCGCTTTCATCTCTCGCCAACTTCCATCGGCGGTTAGCAAATGATCGACGCAATCAAATTCGCCGATCATAAAGGCAAACAAGGCTAGTTCAGATGGGGCGCTGGGGTTTGGTCGACCAAATGGGCGCTCGTCATTTGGATCGAATTGATTGAATAACATGGTCTCTCCGTTAACTAGCCCACCGCCATCAAAACGAGGTTCGAGAAAAATTGTACTTCAAAAATTGAATTGGGAAAAATCGAAATCTGTCGAAAAATTCTGATATGATACGGGTTCTTGTGACACAATTCACAGTGACGCATATTTAGGAGCGTGACCATTGGACAAAAATTCACCCATTCTCATCGTTGGCGCCGGACCCGTTGGTTTGTCTCTAGCCGTTGCATTGATTCAAAAAGGGATTCACGTCCGCATATTTGAGAAACTGCCTCAACTTAGCGACGAAATTAGAGCCAGTACCCTGCATCCGCCTACGCTGGAAATGTTGGCGAAGTGGGGCGTCATCGACGGAGTATTGGAGCATGGCTTTATCGTTCGGCAGTTGTGTTATTGGGAACGGGCGACTCGGCAGAAAATCGCCCAATTTAATTATGACGCCATCGCCGCCGACACGCCGTATCCATATCGATTACAATGCCCGCAACATATCCTGACCCGCGTTCTCAAACCCTATATCGAAAAATCGCCATTGGCTACCATCCATATGGGGCATGAATTGCTCTCATTTGAGGATGAGGGCGATTCGGTGACCGCCACTGTAGTGACAGAGGATGGAGAAAAAGGGTATCGAGGGCGATATTTGGTTGGGGCGGATGGGGCGGGCAGTTTGGTGCGCCGGCAATTGGGATTGAATTTTGCCGGCATGACTTACGCCGACCGCTTTCTTTTGATAGGGACCGATTATGATTTCAGCCGCATGTTTCCCGGTTTTGGTCCGGTAAACTATATCTTTGATCCCCAAGAGTGGGTGATTATTTTGCGGTTGCCAGATTTAGCCCGCGTAGTATTTCGGCTGCGCGATGATGAGGATGAGGCACAGGCGATGAAGATGCCGGCATTACAAGCCCGTATGTGGAGGTTTATTGGGGAACAAACCCCTTTCAACATCGTAACTACCCAACTATATCGAGTACATCGGCGGGTGGCGGAAACATTTAGAGTTGGGAACCTCATTTTGGCGGGGGACGCCGCCCACATCAACAATCCGGCGGGCGGCATGGGGATGAACAGCGGCATTCATGACGCCAATAATTTGGCTGATAAATTGGCTCGAATCGGGAAAGGCGAGAGCGAAAAACTATTAGATTCGTATAGCGATGAACGTAAACAAGCCGCTTTAGCCAGCGTACAAAGTTATTCGGACAAGAATTACAAAGAGCTGACGGCTACAGACGAAGCCTTTCGAAAAACGCGGGACAAAGCGTTGCGGGCAAACGCCGCTGATCCAGCTAAGGCGCGCGCTTATCTACTGGCGGCGTCTATGTTGTCGGAGCGGATTTGAGGCAGGAGGAGAGATGAATCAGTCTATTGTCCATGTAGCTTTGGTCGTGGGAGATTATGATGACGCGATTGATTTTTTCACAAATAAACTACAATTTACATTGGTAGAAGATAGCTATCAACCAGCCCAAGACAAACGGTGGGTTCTGATTGCCCCGCCAGGCTCGGCTGGGATGACATTGCTGTTGGCAAAAGCGTCAACGCCTGAGCAGGAAGCGGCTATAGGGAATCAAACTGGAGGAAGAGTTTTCCTTTTTCTGCAAACGGATGATTTTTGGCGCGATTACCGGCAGATGAGTTCAGTTGGCATTGAATTTGTTCGGGAACCAAAGGTAGAGCCGTATGGGACTGTGGCAGTTTTCAAAGATTTGTATGGCAATTTGTGGGATCTGATTGAGTTTTCGGCAAGTTAATTGGCGAGAATGTTAGCCAATTTGGCGGTTTTCATTGGGATAGGCGGTTTAGGCGCTTTTAATTGAGCATCTAGGCGCTGGAAAAGCTACGCAATCAATGCGTACAATTTCTTCAGATATTGAAGCAGCCAGGTCACAGTTTCTGGAGAGAATTATGCGCGTAAAAATGATATTGCCGGCGCTCACTGAAGCCACCAGCCCCCTTTTTCGCCCTATCAAATATTCCCTATTTCCACCGCTGGGGTTAGCCACCCTTGCCGCTTACCTAGACGATGCCGATGAGGTGACTTTACAGGATGAGCATGTAGAACGGCTAGATTTGGACGATTCCCCCGATTTGGTGGTGATTCAAGCTTACATCACTTCTGCCTATCGCAGTTACCAAATTGCCGATCATTATCGGGCAAAGGGGGCGTATGTGGCGATGGGGGGTTTGCACGTCACCTCCATGCCGGCAGAAGCCAGCCAACATGCCGACTCTATTTTCCTCGGACCGGGCGAGGGGATTTGGCAGGATTTTTTAGCCGATTTTCGTGCCGGCAATCCCCAATCTCGCTATATCTCCAAAAAACGTACCCTAATTGGCGCGCCGCCCTCGCGCCGTGACCTGATCAAACGTCATTTGTACCTTGTCCCCAACTCCCTTGTCGTCTCACGCGGATGCCCACACAAATGTGATTTTTGCTACAAAGAGGCGTTTTTCAAGGGTGGCAAAGGGTTTTACACTCAATCAGTTGATGAGGCGTTGGCAGAAATTGAGCGACTGCCCGGCAAGCATCTCTACTTTTTAGACGACCACCTCTTTGGCAACGTCCCCTTTGCCTCGGCGCTGTTTGATGGGATGCGAGGGATGGGGCGAGTTTGGCAATCTGCCGCCACAGTACAATCAGTTTTGTTATATCCCGATTTGGTGCGAAAAGCGGCAGAATCAGGGTTGCGTAGTATGTTTATCGGCTTCGAGACGCTGGATCAGACCAACTTACGGCAAGCTCAGAAACATCAAAATCTCAACAAGGATTACCATTTAGCGATTCAACGTTTGCGAGAACATGGGGTGATGGTAAATGGTAGTTTTGTCTTTGGCATGGACGAGGATGATGAGTCTGTTTTTAGCCGGACAGTGGATTGGGCAGTGGGTGAAGGGATTGAGACGGCGACTTTTCACATCATGACTCCGTATCCGGGAACGGCTTTATATGAACGCATCGAGCGAGAGGGGCGATTACTACATCGCCGATGGGATTTGTATGATACGCGCCATGTGGTTTACCAACCAAAGAAGTTGCCGGCAAAGGCATTAGAGGCGGGGTATTGGCAAGCGTATCGAGAGTTTTATTCGTGGCGTAATATTTTTACTGGCGCCGGCAGTAAAGTTGGCATCGGGAATCAACTTCGTCATATCGCTTATGCTGGCGGTTGGAAGAAGTTTGAACCGTTTTGGGATTTAATGATTCGGGCAAAGCGGGTGGGGACGTTGTTGCCGGCATTAGAGCGGGTGTTACTGGGTCGAAAGAATGCCGGCAGATTGCTAGAGAGTACGATCACAAACCAATATCCTCTTGTATCCAAAACAGCCACAAAATCGGCATGAGCCTGTGGTAGTCCCGTCCTTTCTAGAGACCAACAATGTCCCTTATGCTATACGTATCAACTTCGCTGCACAAAATGAGTCGAATATGGTTAGGGGATGAAAAAATAGTGAGCGCTTCTTTCCCATATCCATTTGCCGGCATTCTCTATCTTGGTTAAAATGCAAGGAAGTTAGGCAAATATGCCACCGTTCAATCCACATCAATCAAAAAGGAGGCAAGAAATGAGAACCAAACAGAGTATGTTCAACCAGGGCATTCCCTTTGGCTCTCTTCTTTGCTTGCCTCATTTAAATTGACAAACCTGTTCGTAAAGAGCAAAGCCACAGGCGTAACCGCCCTGTGGCTTTTTTGTTGCCTCCGCCTTTTTACCGAATAGGATCGTTATGCCCCCTCAAATTAGAAAATTTTTGTCCTACTACAAACCTTATAAAGCATGGCTCATCGCTGATTTGGCGTGCGCCTTGCTTGTTTCCGTTACGCTGTTGCTCATCCCTCTATGCGTGCGCCACATCACCAAAAATTTGTTGGTAGACATCACCCCGCACACCATCCGCCAAATATACCAGATGGGCGGCTTGATGTTGGGATTGATCGTCTTGCACATTGCCGGCAATACCTTTGTCGATTATCAAGGGCATTTGATGGGGGCAAAAATGGAACGCGACATGCGAAACGAACTATTTGCCCATTTGCAAACCTTTTCCTTTCGCTTATTCAATGAACAAAAAACAGGGCAACTCATGTCACGGCTCACCCACGACTCCTTTGCCTTGTCCGAACTGTACCACCACGGACCAGAAGATATCTTGATTTCATTGCTCAATTTCAGCGGAGCCTTTGCCATATTGCTCGCCATCAACCTTCAGTTGGCGTTGCTGCTCTTTTTGCTGTTGCCCATCATGATTATTTATGCCGCCTACTTTAACCTGAAAATGCGGCGGGCTATGCGGCAAAGCAAAGCCCGGATTGGAGAAGTTAACGCCCAAATTGAAGATTCGCTTGCCGGCATTCGCGTGGTCAAATCATTCGCCAACGAAGCCCTCGAATATGACAAATTTCGGCGCGTCAATAACCAATTTTTACAAAGCCGGCAGAACGAATATAAAAGCGAAACCTACTTTCATGAAGGCATTGTTGCCTTCACCCAACTAATGCCCCTGGTAGTGGTCGTGTTCGGCGGGGTTGCCATCGTCCAAAATCGGCTTGATCTGCCCGACTTACTCACCTTTTTGCTTTATGTGGGCATCTTTATCGAACCAATTAAGCGGTTTGGCAATTTTGTGCGACTTTATCAAGAGGGCATGACCGGATTTGAGCGGTTTATGGAACTGCTGGCGCAACAGCCTGAGATTGCCGACAATGCCCAAGCGGCGGCATTGACCCAAGTTGCCGGCAAAATTGAGTTTCGACGAGTGAATTTTACCTACAGTAAAGCCCAAACCAGCCTCGTTTTGCGAAACTTTTCCCTGACGATTGAGGCAGGCGAATTTGTCGCTTTGGTGGGCGCTTCTGGCGTGGGCAAAACCACTTTGTGCGCCCTAATCCCCCGATTTTACGAGGTAGACGGGGGTGATATCTTGCTCGATGGCATCCCCATTAACCAAATCGCTCTGCATTCTTTGCGCCAACATATTGGCATGGTCCAACAAGAGATTTATCTTTTTGCCGGCACAGTCGCTGAAAACATCTGGTATGGGCGACCCCAGGCCCCCTATGCCGAGATGGTCGAAGCGGCAAAGCAAGCCAATGCCCACGACTTTATCATGGCGTTGCCGCATGGGTACGATACCGATATTGGACAACGGGGCATTAAATTATCGGGTGGGCAGAGGCAACGGTTGAGCATTGCCCGTGTTTTTCTTAAAAATCCCCCGATCCTTATTTTGGATGAGGCGACCAGCGCTTTGGACAATGAAAGCGAGCGGTTGGTGCAGGCTTCGTTGGCGCGGTTGATGGCAGATCGCACAACATTGGTGGTGGCGCATCGCCTAACGACGATTCGGAATGCTCAACGGATTATTGTGCTGACAGATGCCGGCATTGTGGAACAGGGAAGTTTCGATGAATTATTGGCGCGAAATGGGGCGTTCGCTCGCTTTTACAGAGCTCAACACAACCTCCCAGAGGTTCAAAACCACCGGGAAGTTGAAAAGGTTTAAAATTCCCGCAACAACTTCCCACACCCATACACCTTATCTTGGATCCCATTTTCGCGGAGCGCCATCCACCATGTGGCGGCGTTGATGGCGATAACTGGCTTGCCTAACCATCGTTCTGCCTCATCCGCTAAACGAACCATGCTCAAGTTTGTGCCGGCTTGCACTAGCGCATCCACGCTATCATCATTCACTTCAATCAACGCTTGGCGTAATTCATCTTCCGACACATGGGCGATGTCTACTGCCGTTGGACATTTTAGCCCTTTGATGTGAACCACTTCAAAGCCGATTTCGTTGAAAAATTTAATCACATTTTCATCACCAATCGGTTGGTAGGGGGTGACTACGCCGATACGTTTGGCTTTGAACAACCCCAACGCTTTTTCGCACGCTTCAGCCCCTGTTGCAACCCCTAAACCACCTGTCCATTTGTGGATGTCGCGGATGAAGGCACGATTGCCGGCAACCCCGCCCCAAAACGTTTCCGCGCTCATCCCCATCACCATATAATCGGGCTGACTGGTCATCACCCGTTGCACGGCAAACTCAATCTCCACCCGAATTTGTTTTAACAACGCTTCAAAAGCCGCATTATCGCTAAGATTTTGATCGCGTATCCAGATGCGAGAGGTGTGGGATGTCACGCCCTGTACCCGCATATCGTTAAAATCTGGTTCGACAATGGTGTTGGTGCTAGGGGCGATAACGCCGAATTTTGCCCGCCAACCAAGCGCATCTTTTGTCATTTTTTTCTCCTGAAACAAGCTATTTTGCTCAAAATATTATAACAATATAATATTACAACGGTTGAACTGTTTTCAACAAATACAAGGTGAGACAAATGAAGTAGCAACGTGCCACTATGTGCTCTCAGCCCTTTTCTCCATCACAACTTCAGCAAAAACTGTTAAAGTTGCCGCTTTTTCAAGGAGCAACACCACAATCGTTGGCTAAATTGGTAGATGGGGCGCGTTGGCGACAAGTTTCTGCGGGAGAGGTTGTCGTTTTAGAGGGGGAAGCCCAATCTGGTCTCTATTTTTTGCAGTATGGTTGGATGAAAGTTGTAAAAATTTCGCCAACTGGACGTGAGCAGATTTTGCGCTTTTTGGAACCGGGGGAAACATTTAATGAGATAGGGGTTTTTACTAATTTGCCCAATCCGGCAACGGCAATCGCGTTGGAGGATGCCGGCATTTGGCTTATTAGACGAGATGCGCTTCAAAAACTGATGCTCGATCATCCAGAGTTTGCCCAATTTGTAATCAGTAAAATGGCGGAACGCATGTTGTACCTTGTTTCGTTGGTGTCAGATTTGTCGCTGAAATCAGTGACAAGTCGGTTAGCGCGTCTGATTTTGCAAACTGCTGTTGATGATGTTTTGCATCGTCCTCGTTGGTATACGCAGGCAGAGCTTGCCGCCCGATTGGGTACGGTATCTGATGTGGCGCAAAGGGCATTGCGAGAGTTGGTGGATGCCGGCATTATCGAGGTCGAGCGTCAGAAAATCGTCATTATCAACCAGCCAGCATTAGTAGAAAAAGCGGCAAAATAAGTGTAGTTTGACAACTTTTCCCATAATTTTCGCTAAATTTTATAATGGATGAGAGAAAGCTAAACTGAGATTTCGCCCGCAAAGCCGCAAAAACGCTCAGTTTTCTCTTGGCGGCTTGGCGTGATACCTCGTTCAAGCTCCTTGTGATAATTACAATCCGGCGTTTTTGGAGTAAAAGGACGAAAACGTACGCTAAGGCTTGCTCAGTCAGATCGTAGTGGACGCAGACCGGATGGGGCCAGTTCATCACCTATATCGAAGCGGAACTTGCCATACCGATTGATATGCCTAAACCTCACGGGGGATAAATGCACAAAGTCAGCTTCGTTAATGGTGTGACCTCTTCTTCTTAAATCCTCAATAGCCGCCTGCATGTAAACCGTATTCCAGACAATCACGGCATTCGACACCAGATTCAAGCAGCCGGCCAGGTTCGCCAAATCATCCGGCTGCTGTTTGCGAATCTGTCCCTTGTTATCGAAAAACAGGAAATCGCGTAAGCCATGCACTTCTTCCCCCTTGTTGAGCTGTACCAAAATTCGCCGTCTATTGGTTGGGTCGTCCAGATAAAAAGGAATGAAAGTGCTGCGGATCAGACGGCCGTATTCCACCAGCATCTGCGTCAGTTTGTGCTGGCGAGGATAAGCCAGCAGTTTGCTGATAAACGTGGAAGCCGTTACCCAGCCCATCTTCATTGAAGCAGCTACGCGCAATAATTCATCCCAATCATCTACAAACAACGCCGCCTTGAGGGAGTTTTTACTCAGAAGGGGGTTGATGTGTTTGTACGTGATACTTGTATCAAGACGATAAAGCGTGTAATCGCCAATGTCACGCAAACGGGGCGAAAACTGCATCCCCAGAAGGTCAAAGAGAGCGAACATCATGTCGGTGTAGCCAGCGGTATCCGTCGTATGCTCTTTAATCTTCAGAACCGTCTCGTTGTCCAGGATCGCATCCAGGGTAAAAGTAGATTCCCGAATACGAGGCGGTGTAACCAGAACACGATACTGGGAAAGCTGGTCAGATGTCCAGGTGATGACGCTCAAGCCACGCCCAAAGCCAAAGTAACGGGGCAGTGGCGAGGCTTTGTTGGTCTTACGCGCCACCGCAAAGCGCTGCCCATCCGATGAAGAGAAGGTGCCGCTGCCCCAGTACTGGCTGAGAGGCTGTTGGTATTGAAAGTTGACTAACACATCTGTCGCTGCCTGTAAGGTCTCCTCCCGGATGTACCAGTTGGTACACCAGAGCAGTTGGTCGTAAGACAGGTCGCTCAAGCCGGCCATACTGCTGAGCGTCATATTGCAGGCTTGGGTCAAAATAGCGGCATACAGATGGGTGGCCAAGTCGGGGATTCGGGAGGTCGCGCCGCCAGCGTGAGTGAGCTGCTGGCTGAAATCAGTCCAGGCATCTACTTCGGCCAGAAGCTGTCCCAGTTGAATCGGCGGCAACAAAGGCCTGGAATTGCCCCGAATTAGTGGACACATGATTGTGACACACTGTTCATTTCCTGATATTGCTTTTCATACTCAACCGGGCTGAGATAGCCTAATTGTGAGTGCAACCGTTGCCTATTGTAAAATATTTCGATGTACTCGAACAGGGTTGTTCTCGCCACAGCATGACTCTCAAATACTTTATCGGCACATTCAACTTTTAACGTTGCAAACCAACTCTCAGCTGGTGCATTATCGTAGCAGTTGCCAACCCCACTCATACTCGGTCGAATTTTTGATACCGTTAACGCCTGTTGAAAATCATCACTTGTGTACTGGCTACCTCGGTCTGAATGGTGTATCAATTCCGCAGATGGGCTACGACGGCCTGTCGCCATTACAAGTGCATCAATGACAAGATGACGAGACATATCTTGACGGATTGACCAGCCAACAACCAACCGCGAGAACAAATCGATGATGACAGCAAGATAGAGTGATCCATCGTTTGTTGGCACGTGCGTAATATCCGCGCACCAGACTTCATTCGGTCTTTGAGCTGTAAAGTTCTGTTGCAACCGATTGGGGGCTGGTTGCTTGCTGGGGTCCTGTTTTGTCGTTACTTTACGCCGTTTTGGTCGCTTGCCAACAAGATTATTCTCGCGCATCAGACGAGCCACACGCTTACGACTGCAACGCCATTTGAGACCCAATAGCTTTTTGTAGATACGGGGCGCACCATAACGACCTTTGCTCTCTTGATATGCCTCTTGGAGCGCAACCAACAACTTATCGTCAGCCACCTTCCGCTTGCTTGGGGGGCGTTTACACCAAGCATAATAACCACTGCGTGAAACAGCAAGCACACGGCACATGAGTGCCACAGGATAATCCGTTCGGTGTGCGTCAATGAATTGAAATTTCATCGCTTTGGACGCGTGAAGATGGCCACGGCTTTTTTTAGGATTTCGTTTTCGAGCTGTGATTCACGTAACTCACGCTTCAAACGGGTCACCTCTGCATCACGCTCTTTTTGTTTGCCTTTGCCAGGGAAGGCTTGGTCAGGGTCTTGACCAAACTCCTTCCGCCAACGATTCAAACTGCTCCGACTAATGCCCAGATCCTTGATAAATGCGCTAATCGGTTTGTCAGTTTGGTACGATAGCTTAACGGCTTCTATCTTAAATTCTCGTGTAAATTGCTTTGCCATAATTACCTCACTTAGATGACACTGTATCTTATCTCAGTGTCTATTAAAGTGGGGCAATTCCAGCCCTATCTTTTTAGCCAGAGGATGCTCCTGACGGATTTCCTCTTCTTCTTTATCCAACGGCGACAAGACCAGTTCACCATGCTCAAACCGGACAAATTCATTCTTGGCAAACCCCTTGTCCAGATGAGCCAGGTTCTCTTCTAATGCAGTCTGCTTCAGTTCCAGTTGCACAGTGCCATCTTCGGGGATACCCACCATGTCGCAGTAGGTTTGTCGTAGTTGCTCCCAACGCGCTTTCGGGATCAGGTAGCTGTCCAGATTGGCATACTGGCGGCTGCCTTCCAACCAGACGGCTCCGGAGCGGAGGGAATCGCGCAGGTCGGAAAGGGTGCACATCTCATAATCGCGCCGATTAACAGTACCATCTCGATTCAAGACACGACTCCGCCACTGCGCCGGTACAAATTCAGTCGGCACATCTTCAAACGTCGCCGGCAACAGCGTCTCATCGGCCTCATTCATTTCACGAAGAACATCCAACGCCTCCAACAAACTCTCTTTGTCGGCGGCGAATGAAAGCCAGCTTTTTCAGCGCTTCCAAAATATCTTTATCGCTATGTCCCGTAGCAAAGCGACGCACCCACAGGATGGGGGACTTGTCTTGTTCTTCACTGGGTATCAATAAGGTGTCCAGCGACTTTTGCACCCGCGCCGGCAGCGGCTTGACCAGGACTTCTATCGTTTTGGCTTCAGCCCACTGGCGAGCATCGGCCACCAACTCTTCCATCGTGGTGATCGCTGGGCGCACCAGGCGTAACTGGTAGAGTCGTTCACAGGCTTGTTGTAACAATGTTGAGGGACGATCATGTTCCAAAGCCCGCTCCCCCAGCCAGGCGATCAGGCTTTTGCGGTCGTCAGGCTGCACCCGACGAAAATAAAGATGCTGCATCAACACAGGCAGATGTTCGCGGCGCGTTTCGTCCCGGTCGGCATAATCAGCCAAAACGATAGGCGATAATTGCAGTTGATTGGCCACGAAAGCCACGACGTTTTCTGGAATATAGTTGATGCTGGCCGGAAAATAGCCCAGGTAGCGCAAGCTGCATAATAGCAAGGCCATCCCCAACCGATTTTCTCCACCCCTCCTGCTGCTAATGATCTCCATGTCGGCCGGGGTGAGCGTGAAGTAGACGACGCAATCCGCCTCAGTCACTTCATCTGGAAATTGGCTCAAGCGTTCACGCTCAACTTTGCTCAAGAATCGCCGGGGCATTGTGTTTCAGTTCCTGTCCAACTAATGTTATTAATCGACCTGGATGTTGCTCATTCGCTCCATCCGGCTTGCCAAGTCTTGCTGGGTTGGCTCGGTGTAAATCATCACCGTATTCAAATCGCTATGACCAAGCAAGGCAGCCAAGCCACGTAAGTCATCAGGATTGGCTTTGAGGTAATGCGTAGCAAAGGTATGGCGTAAAACATGGGGGCTGATAGATTTAAGTTGGGCACGCAAGGCATACTTTTTTAGAACACGCAGAACAGAACTGCGGTGGGTCAAAGGCCCATGTTTACCCCACCATAAAGGTGTTTCTTCCTCTTGCTTTCCCTCTACCGGATCGGTTTCCAGATAATTTGCCACGGCTTGCCGTACTTCCTTGGTCAAAGGCACTTCTCGATAACCACCATGTTTTCCTTCGCGCACGATGACCCATCCCGACCGGTCGCGCAGCACCACATCTCCTACCTGTAATTGGAGCAGCTCCCCTACCCGCAAGCCGGCCCCAACCAGTATTTCGATGATGGCCGTATCACGTGCCGAACCGCCGTTGTGAACAGCACGCAGCAGTTGGCGCAGTTGCTTGGTAGAAAGACTTTTCGGTTGCTGTCGTGTCAGCCGGATAGCGGTGACATCTCCTGTTGGGTCGCGGGATACATAGTTATGCACCAGGGCCCACTTATAAAAGGAAGAGGCAGCTACCAGGCGCTGGTTAATGGTGCTGGGGGCCGTCTTCTCGACACTTTGTTGATACGATTTCCAATCGCGAATATCACGGGCAATCAGGCGGGTCGGGTCACAAGCTTCTCCGTATGTTCCTTGATACCAACGGGCCAGATGATACCAGCCGCGCCGGTAAGCTTTGAGCGTATGCACGCTGCGCCCCTGGGCTGTCAGGTGTTCTAACCAGGTTTCAATGAGCACAATCTGCTGTTCTGGGGCTGCCATTTTGTCTTTCTAATTTATTATGTTGCGAAAAAATACGGCCTTAATGCCTTCAAAGATTGCGGGATTATGCTTTATAAGGGGGATATTTGCAACATAATGTTACTTATCGCGTCTATTATGTTGCGTATCATTATGGAGATTTTTCTGGCGTTCCAGACTAATGGAAAACAGTTGAATTTTCCTTCATGTCGAAGGTTATCCTCATTTGGGTTTGGCCTTCTTAAAGATGCAATCTTATGATTGTGTACGAATGGCAACAGACAGTATGATATATTGGGCATGGGACCACAATAATGGGGAGGCAATCTCCCCCCAGCGCTCACGCCAGGGTTCATAGTAAGAGGGGTCGTTGAGTGCAACAGGTGTCTGTTCTGGTAGATTTCCCATTTCATCGGCTTGATCTTCCACCCATTTCTTAGTCGTCATGGCCTTTTCGTATGCACCTATTTGCATGTAATACCAGCCAAGCCAGGCAGTCAAAAGCACCCACGCACCACCGCCGTAATAAGTATCGGCCGGGTACCGATGGACGCCTCCATCCCGGCGCAACGTGGCTTCGATTTGGGCGACTGTGGCGTGCATTAACGGGTTATCCGGACTCACGACACGGTAAGGCGTTGCTAGCCCCAGCAAGCTGGCATCCACCTGTTCCGACCCCACGTACTTCACAAAGTGTCCCTGGCTTACCCCTTCTTCGCAGAGAAATTGCTTGATATCTGCCAGGGTGCTCTCATGATTCGCGCCACTCAGAGAAGCGTGGGCTTGAAGTCCGGCATAAATGGTGGCAAGCGTATACGTATGTATCTTGTCGGGAAACTCTTCCCAGCAATCGTAGCACGGCCGTTGCCACAAAGCGGCTAAATAATCAGCAACGAGACCAGCCGCTTGAAGCCATGCTTCCAGTAAGGGCACTTCACTCAATTGCTGATGGTTTTGCAAAGTCCACAACCAGGTACCCAGGCCATCTAATTGAAAGTTGGGCCATTCTTCATCGCCGGCCTCGCCTTCCACTGTATAACGGGTATCTAAAATATCGGAGGGAGCAAGCGGCTCATTTCGTTGCGCTTTGGTAATGGCCCGCTTAACGGTACTGGCTCGTCGGCTAATGGCCGTCGCCGCCCAATTGTGAAAACGATGGGCGCTCTCATGTTCGCCGGCCAGATTCATGGCGTAAGCGATGAATGCCCCATCCCGGAACCAACAATAATGGTAGGTAGCAAAATTAGGACTGGCCAGGTACGCGCCTGTAGGGCTTTGGTTTTGCAAGATGATTTCAATACTGCGCTGAAACAAATCGGTCATCAGAAAATTACTCCGTTGTCTCCAGTTCAAAAGCGATAATGGCCCAATGGTCAAGTTTGGGCAGGGTAATGCTTACGGTCTCGTTGTCAACAGTCCAGGGCAAAGAAGCCAGTCCCATATCAACAAGATCGGGACTGGCCCACCAGGCCTGGTGGATGGACTGGACTAAGTTGATTTGGACGGGAACGGCCGTTAACATCGTTGGTTCCGATTGTGCTTCATCCCACCGTGGATCACCCAACCCAGACATATTGATCAAGCTCAACACAAACCAGCCGGAACAAGACCGAACCACTGTCCACACACCGGGCGGCGTCATAACTTCATATTTTTCCAACAGATCTGCTGTGGGACCAAGCAACTCGCCATAACGTACAACGAAGTCGTAATAGCGCCGCAGCGTCCTTTTGAGATCGGGCGAGAGGGCTTGATGTTTAGGGAAGTAAGGGTCAGCCAGAAGCTGTGCCTGCTCGCCCAATTCGATACGAGACCCGCCCAGAGAGAAAATCAGGGCGTCGGCCAGGCACACATTCTCAGGGCGACTCGCCGGCAGGTAGAGAGCAATCACGACCGGCTTGCCGCCGGACATGGTTCGCGCATCGGCCATAATTCGTCGTACATCATGGTAATAAACATCCGGTGGCCAGATTTCGATATAAACAAAATCTTGGGGCGCAGCGGCCAACGCTTCAATAGGCCAGTTACCGACCGCATTGAAAACAACAGCAACCTGGGGACGGGTTTCTTTGAGCGAATGGATGAATGCAGCAAAAGCTGCCGGGATGTCAACCGGGTCGCCAACTGCATTAAACCCTTCCTTGGGGTCGCCATACTGATCCACATGCAAGCCATCAAAAGGTAGCTGCGCCAAAATTTTGCCGCACTCACCTCGTAAATGCTCTATCCAGGGGCTGCCTGGCGTCGGGTCCATCAAGCCCAAGAAATCTTCAAACGTGATCGGTTGGCCATCACTATCATACAACGCCCATTCTGGATGCGCCTGCCAGAACTTGACTGAGGCAGCATACACGGCTAGATAGGGCATGGCAGCCATGCCGTGAACATGGGCCGCTTCAATAAACTCACGGACGGTGTTCAAAGACAGAACTCTCCCCAGGGGATCAATGTAATCGGATTCAGGCGGCAGCAAGCTGTCATGCCGGTATTGCCAGTCATAAAATTGCAGGCCATTGACGTGGAACTGAACCAGGGCATCTAACGTGGCGTCGATATCGGCCCTATCTGGCGTAAAATCGGTTAGGAAACCATAACGGGGGAAATTTGTCCAATCCGGCAAAATATCGAACGCGGTGGCAATCGAATCAACCAGTGTATCCGATTGGTCGTGTAATTCGGCCGTCACGCCATAGCCGCGCGGCGCATCTGGCGGCGCTGGCCATTCGAGGTTGAATCGTTGTTTGCTGTTCTGCAGCGTAACGGCCTGAGTTAAGGTGTTGATGGTTTGGGTGAGATGAATGATGGAGAGATGGATGACGGCCGTTTCCCCTCTCTCCCCCTCAATCTTCACCACAAACCGGATGGACTCTCCGGGAGAAAACGTCCCGTGGGCAGGATAACAATCAACGAAGCGCATCAATTACCCCTTCAGTCCGGTTGTAGAAATCCCACGAATAAAATAGCGTTGGAAAACGGCAAAAACGATCACCACTGGAATCAGCGCCACGATAGAGGCGGCGAACACCTGCCCCCATTCGGTGAGATGCTGCGATTGGAACAAGGCGATGGCGATGGGCAGCGTCCGTCGTGTCGTTTCCTTAATGGCCACGTGTGCCCAGGGAAATTCATCCCAGGCATAAAGAAAGGTAAAAATCGTCACCACTGCCAGACCAGGCCGGGAGAGAGGCAGCACAACTCGCCAGAAAATCGACCATTGGTTGGCGCCATCAATCAACGCCGCCTCTTCCAGGTCTTTGGGAATGCCCTCAAAAAATCCGCGCAAGAGAAAAGTTTGCATGGAAAGATTCATGGTGACGTAGACGACTACCAGGCCGCCCAGCTTATCCAGCAGGTCCAACTGTTTGGCGATAATAAACTGGGGGATAATCAACATCACTGGCGGGATCATCATGCCTAACAAAAAGAGATAAAACAGCAGCTCTTTGCCCGGAAATTTCAGCCGGGCAAAGGCATAAGCCAGGAAGGAAGAGATGAACACGGTAACGACCGTGCTGGTAACAGCGACGATCAGACTGTTCAGGAAATACAAGCCAAACAAATCTTTACCCAAAGCTGTTGTGTAATTTTTCAGCGTAGGTTCTTGGGGCCATAACCGCGGCGGCATCTCAAAAATATAAGCTTGTGGCTTGAGCGACGTGATCAGCATATACCAAAACGGGATGAAAACAACAGCCACGCCTGCCAATAGCAGCCCGTATGTGATTATTTTTGAACGCCTTTGTTGTTGCTTGAGACCCATCCTACAGATCGACCTCCTGGCGTAACAGACGAATTTGAATGACACTGATGACAAAAACAAAAATGGTTAGAAGATAGCTAATAGCTGACCCATAACCAAAATCCAATCGATTGAAGGTCGCATCATACATAAGCGTGAGGATAAAGTGGGTGAGATCAAGCGGATCACCCCCATTAGTGATGAGTAAATTGGAGATATAGGCGTTCAACGCACCAATCGTCAGGACAACGACCAGAAACAGGATAGTCGGTCGCAATAGAGGCAGCGTGATGCTGAAAAAGCGATTTCGCGGGCTGGCGCCATCGACCTCCGCCGCCTCATACAAATGTTCCGGGATGGCTTGCAATCCGGCCAGAAAAATGACGGCCGTCCACCCCACCCCCTTCCAAATGCCTAGTAGGTGAATCGGCACAAAAGTCAGTATCGGATCGGCCAGCCAGAGGATGTTCTTGGGGATCACATGCAGTACATCGCGCAGCAGGTAATTTACCAGCCCGGCCTGCCCGCTAAACATATACTCGAACAGCAAGCTGACAATGACCCACGATGTGATCACCGGAAGATAATAAATCACGCGAAAGAACGCCCGGTTGCGAATATCCTGGTTCAACAAAATGGCCACAATCAGCCCCACGATCATCTGACCGGGAACCGTTACCAGCGCATAGGCCAACGTATTGACCACAGCCCGTCGAAAAATGGGATTGCTCAATGCCCGGCTATAGTTGGCCACACCCACCCACGTCGATTCGGCCGGATTGACGATTTTCCAGTCGTAAAAACTGATCCGTAGGGAGTAAATCATCGGCCCGACCATGAAGGTGATAAACAGAAGTAATCCCGGCAGGATAAATAAAGCGGCCGTCAATGTTTGAGTGAGACGACGTTTCGTAGGCGCACGCATAGGATCGATTTTATCTCGTTATGATTCAAATACACCAGATGGCTGACCCTGCCTCTCCAAAGTTAGAGAGGCAGGGCTAAGAGTTGAAATTACTGATTCAGCAAGGCGTTTATTTCTGCGGCCGCCTGATCGAGCGCTTCCTGCGGCGTTTGGTCGCCGCGCAGGATGCGTTGGAAAGCGTTGTTGATAGCGCCATCCATGTCTGACCACGCCGGATGAGGCACGCGGGCCTGCGCCGTTTCCAACTGCTTTAGAAAAACGTCAAAGTATTCGGGCATGGCCGGGTCGCCAATTAAACTAGAGAGCGTCGGAATGACGCCAACTTCGGCCATCATTTTCTGCGACTCTTCGCTCATCAGGAAGGCCGTCCACTTCATGGCGGCATCTGCATTTTCGCTGCCGGCAAAGATAACGACATCCTCCCCGCCGACCACTGAACTGGTTGTTCCATCCGGGCCCGTGGGAATGGAGGCGAAGTTGACTTCAAAGTCAGGATAGTTACCGGCGTAAATGTCAACCATCCAGGGACCATCAATAATCATGGCGTACAAGCCGGTGGCGTGGCCATCGGCCGTACCAATACCACCGCCCAACAGGTTAGGCGATACACAGCCCTGGTCAAACATATCTTTGAGCATGGTGAAAGCGGCTACACTCTCAGGGCCGTTGACGTAACCATCGGCCGTGGTGATGCCTTCGTCAACCACCATGCCGCCCATGGCATAAAATACTGGCGCTGGCGCCCAGAAGTAAGTGCCACCCAGGGCATAACCGTACTGAGTCTCGCCTTCGGTCAAGGCACAGGCAACTTCGGCAAATTCTTCCAGCGTTGCCGGCGGCTCGGTGATGCCGGCAGCGTCAAAGAGTTCCTTGTTCCACAACAGCACCTGGGTGTTGGTGTTTTGCGGCAGGCCGTAATAATGACCCTGCCAGAAGTTGGTGGACAGCGGGCCGGGGAAGGTCTGTGCCGCGATGTCATCAAAGCCGGGCATTGTTCCATCCAACTGCATCAAGGCATCCTGGTCAGCGAACTCGGAGACCCAGGCAATGTCCATTCGAGCGGTGTCAGGAGCAGATCCGCCGGCTAAGCCCGTTAACAAAGCAGATTTGAAATCATCGTAGGCGTAACGGGTCGTTTCCACCATAATGCCCGGGTTAGCGGCTTCGAAGGCGGCGACCACATTCTCAAGCTGCGCCGTTTCCGGGTCGCTCATCGTGTGCCAGTAAGTGACCGTTGCCGGCTCAACTGCTTCGACTTCGGGCGCGGGCGCGCCAAGCAGTTCGTTAATCTCTGCAGCTGCCTGGTCAAGCGCTTGCTGCGGCGTTTGGTCACCACGCAAAATACGTTGGAAGGCGTTATTGATAGCGCCATCCATATCCGACCACGCCGGATGGGGCACGCGGGCCTGAGCTGTTTCCAGTTGCTTCAAGAAAACGTCGAAGTAGTCCGGCATGTCCGGGTCGCCAATCAGGCTGGACAGCGTGGGAATCACGCCGACTTCGGCCATCATTTTCTGCGACTCTTCGCTCAACAGGAAGGAAGCCCACTTCATGGCCGCTTCCTTTTGGGCGCTGCTGTCGAAAATGACCACATCTTCACCACCCACCACTGAACTGGTCGTTCCATCAGGCCCAGTTGGGATAGGGGAAAAGTTGACTTCAAAGTCAGGATAGTTGCCGGCATAGATATCGACCATCCAGGGACCGTCGATGATCATGGCGTACAAACCCGTGGCGTGGCCATCGGCCGTGCCAATGCCGCCGCCCAACAAGTTGGGCGAAATACAGCCCTGGTCAAACATTTCTTTGAGCATGGTGAAAGCCGCCACGCTCTCAGGGCCGTTGACGTAACTATCGGCCGTGGTGATGCCTTCGTCAACCACCATGCCGCCCATTGCATAAAAGATGGGTGCTGGCGCCCAGAAGTAAGTGCCGCCCAGGGCGTAACCATACTGAGTCTCGCCTTCGGTCAAAGTGCAAGCAACGTCAGCGAATTCTGCCAGGGTTGCCGGTGGTTCGGTGATGCCGGCGGCGTCAAATACCTCGTTGTTCCATAACAACACCTGGGTGTTGGTATTTTGTGGCAGACCGTAGTAATGACCCTGCCAGAAGTTGGTAGACAGCGGGCCGGGGAAGGTCCCATCCGCAATCTCTTCAAAGCCGGGCATAACCCCATCCAACTGCATCAGGGCATCCTGGTCGGCGAACTCGGAGACCCAGGCGATGTCCATCCGAGCGGTGTCGGGAGCGGACCCGCCAGCCAAACCGGTTAACAAAGCAGATTTGAAATCATCATAGGCATATCGGGTCGTTTCGACGGTGATATCTGGATTAGCCGCTTCGAAAGCCGCCACCACCTTTTCAAGCTGCTCTGTCTCCGGATCGCTCATCGTGTGCCAATAGGTTATTGTGACCGGTCCTGTTTCAACTGCGGGTTCTTCTGCAGCCTCCGGTTCTTCCACAGCGGCTTCTTCTGGCGGCGTTTCTACTTCGGAGGGGGTTTCCTCCGCTCCTGAGCCACAAGCCGACAGGATAAAGGCCAGGATCGTCATCATCGTGAACAAAACAATTAACAAACGTCGAGTCTTCATGTTCTCTCTCCTTTAACTTATTTCAATGACCAAACAAACTTCGACAAAAAAAAGAACCTGTTTAGACGGGGGTTCTAACCGCATCCCGGTGAAGCGGGGATTTGAACAACTCTTGCAAAACCAGACTGGCGGCCCCTCTGGCCCAGGCATCATCATTCCATACATCCACCTCGATTTCTGTGTCTTCAACCAGGCCAGGCATTACGTGTAGAGCTATCGTGTCATACATGGGGCCAAAGATGAGATCGCCAGCACGCACGCCTTCGCCACTGATAATAATCTGCTGCGGGCTGAATATATTAATGAGGTTGGCTATGCCCCGCCCTAGCACCTGACCCGCCTGAGCAAAAATGGCCACAGCGGCAGGATTCCCCTCTTGCGCCTGTTGGAGCAACATATCAAGGCTTTGAACAGTTTCAGGAAGTTCGCCACGTTCCACAGCTTCTTTAGCTGTGCGTAACAACGCCGGGTCGGATACATAGGTTTCCAGGCAGCCACGATTGCCACAGGCGCACCGGGGACCAGCCGGGTCAATTACGATGTGGCCAAATTCGCCAGCGCCCCCTTGAAAGCCGCTATACATTTGGCCATTGACAACAATTCCCAGCCCTACACCCCGCCCAATTGTCACGGTGAGGAAATTGTCCAAACCTTGTCCTTTTCCGAACCATTTCTCGGTTAAGGTAAGGGTATCCACGTCATTGCCTATATGGACAGGGGTTTGCACTCGTTCCCGCAACAGATCGCCGATGGGCATGTCGCGCCAACCAAAAGTGGGGGAGTGGCGTAACCGGCCGTGCTGCGTATCAATGATGCCGGCCAAGCCCAATCCAACACCCAGGAGTTGTTTTTGCTCCAAGTTGCACTGACTAACCAACGTTTCAACAACCAGGCCCAATGTATCAATGGCTTGTTCCAGGGAGTGATTGTCTAAGGACTGAGTGTGTTTAGCCAGAACGGTCGCTTCTAAATCTGTGAGTACACCTACAACCTGGCTTTCCAATAATTTGAGGCCGACGACGTATCCGCCTTGTGGATTAAGCGCCAGTAAGATTGGGCGACGACCACCGTTTGAGTCCCCCGTTTCTTTTTCAAAAATCAGGTCGTCATCAATGAGTTCGGCCGTGATCCCACTGACCGTGGCGGCGCTCAACCGGGTGAAGCGAGCGGTCTCGGCGCGAGAGATTAGCCCATGGGTTTTAATCGTATTCAGGACTGAGGAGCGGTTAATAGCCCGGATGAGGTCACGGTTGCCTAGTGGGTGTTTAGCCATATCTTATTAGAGTCGCTCCTTTTTAAAAAGCAGTTAAACTCCAGACAAAAACTGGAGTAGTCCAATGAAAATACAAATACGTGATGACCGTCAAATGCGCTCTTTAACAGGTATGTCGCTGACCCAATTCGAGATATTGTTGGAAGCATTCACCACAACTTACAAACAACTACAATGGCAAGCATATCAAGAAGGCTTAGCCGCCGGCGTTCGCCGGCGTCGCCCTGGAGGCGGCAAAAAGGGCGCCTTGCCCACCATGAGAGATAAGCTATTGTTTCTGCTCTACTATTTCAAAGTCTACCCAACCTTTGACGTGTTGGGTACCCAGTTTGGTATGGCGCGGTCAAAAGCCAATGAGAACTTGCACAAACTAACGCCTGTCTTATATCAAACACTGGTTGGTTTGGGAGTGATGCCCCACCGAAAGTTTGCTTCATCGGGTGAATTATTGGAAGCGTTGGGAGGGATTGACACAGTTCTGATTGATGTAACGGAAAGAAGTTACCGCCGTCCACAGGATAATCAGGCGCAACGTGAGCATTACAGTGGTAAAAAAAGCGGCACACAGTCAAAAACACGGTGATTTCCACATTGGACAAAATGATTCTCTTCCTGGGACAGACCTTTGCTGGCAGCGCGCATGATTACACCATGCTCAAGGCGGAGTTTCCGCCAGCCGAGGCGTGGTTTGAGTTTCTTCAGGTCTTGGTTGATTTGGGCTATCAGGGGATTGTCAAAGATTATGTGGGAGAAGAGATTCACTTGCCTCATAAAAAACCACGCAAGAGCAAGAAAAATCCGGTTACTTCATTGACCGATGAACAGAAGGCTGAAAATCAAGCCTTGAGTAAAATCAGGATTATTGTTGAAAATGCGATTGGCGGTTTGAAGCGATACAATATCCTGGTTCATCGATTTCGTAATCATAGAAACTCCTTTGATGATGACGTGATTGGTATTGCTGCCGCTCTTTGGAATTTTAATCTCAATTATTAAGGAGCAATTCTAATAATGATCCATCTGCAACCCTGTGTAAGAACATATCCAAGTCTTAGTTTATTCAATAACTAAACATAGTTTAGTCATCATCCCAAACTTTGTCAACTTGAGTTTTTAGTTTTGTCTGTCTGATGGGGGTCCTTATGTGAAAATGGCCAAGAATAGATATTAGCGTACAGTTTCGTCCATTTGCTCCAAAAACGCCAATCCCTGCAAAATTTCCTCATTTCCGACAAAAGTCAGCGTAATAGGCGACTCTGTTTGATACTATGTTTGCAACTGTTCAATTAGGTACAGCATATTCATTCACTTTATCAAAGGAACTTTTGAAATGACACAGACTAAAATTTACCCAAAATGGGATGAGAAAGTCAATTACTCTCCTGATGGGGCACAGCCAGAAATCTTGATGGTGAACGACAAAGCGAAAATTCTCGTTGCCGGTTTAGAAGCGGGGCAAAAAATCCCAGCACATCCAGAAAATATGGCAATGTATTATATTTTAGAGGGAACAGGTTGGATGGCGATTGATGGAGAACAGATACCGATTGCTTCTGGAGCAACGATTGTGATGCCAGATGGCGCATCACGAGGAATGATTGCTGAAACGAGATTGGCTTTTTTAGCCGTCCGAATGGCGTAACGGTACTGTACTGTGTTTTTTATATGGCGTGGGTTAATCGCCATTGAGATGGAATTATGAACCTTTATTTTTTGATGTCTGCGTTGTTTATATTGCTGGCGATTGTCGGCGCAGTTGACGCGGCTTTAACAAGCTACGATCTGATTCCCTATTTTACGGGAATACGCTGGCTAAGAGTGCATCTAATTACGCTGGGGGCGATGACGGAGGCGATTTTTGGGATTTTACCCCTGATTGTGGCAGAGCGATATGGCGTCTCTCGCCCAAGATTTAGATGGCTTATTTGGTTATTGTTGAATGCCGGCATTTTAATTTTGCTGGTTGGCATTCCTATCGTAAATCAGGCGCTGATTTTTACTGGTGGGACATTGATTTTTGTTGCTACCACACTCAAAATTTGGCAGTTGGGACAAATACGTACTGGTGGCTCATCAGCTAAAATGTCACATGCTGACAGTCGCCGTTTCTACATCGTCGGGTTAAGCTATTTGTTGTTAGGCATTTTTATTGGAACGGGTTTATGGTTAGGATGGATGCCAGCATTAAAGATGCAAGTACCGTTGGAAGTGCATATACACGCTAATAATTGGGGCTTTTTGTCGCTCCTGTTTGCCGGCATTCTCATTGATAGCTACCCTATTTGGGCGGGAAAACCGTTGGCATCTCCTCGCACAATCAATGCTATCTTTTGGCTGATGAGTTTTGGCGCTTTAGGGTTGGTTTTAGGTCCATGGTTCCAATCCCTTTTCTTCACAGCGCCCGGCTTAATCATGCACATTGGGGCGACTGTTTGGTTGTTGGTTAGCGCAGTAAAAGCGTTGCAAGGAAACAAGATCATTTGGCGCAATCCCGGCATTTGGCATCTATTAACAGCCTATGTCTGGATTTTGCTACCCGTGTTGGTGGCGCCGCTTATTTTGTTAGGAGCTTCCGGCTTTCCCGGTGCCGGCATCGAGCAAAACGCCCCCCAAGCTTTGATTTATGGTTGGGTGTTACAATTTGGTTTCGCTATCATCCCCTACTTTTTCCGTCGCGCTTTTCACCTAGAACAGGCAGAACAGTTGTGGGGCAGTTGGGTTAGCTTGATTTTGATTCATCTGGGGGGAATATCTTTGTGGGCGAGTATCTTTATCGCCGATTTGCAATCATTTTTGCATGGGTCGGCTTACGTCTTGTGGGCGTTGGCTATCGTGCCAATGGCGGTAGAAGTGTGGCGCATTGTGCAAAATGGATGGGTGACAGATGACAGGGTAACCGGGTGAAAAAGGTATGTAGATAGTGATTGGGGGCAAGCGCCGGCATGCCCCTGATTCTGTTCCACCAAATCGCCAGTTCATCTATTTGGAGCATCCTACCGCCCACCGGGCTATGCCGGCAACCCCGCCCCAAAATGTTTCCGGGCTCATCCCCATCACCATAATTACAACTATTGTTTGTTTTTCTACAAACAATCCAAAAATTTTGGCGATATCCCCTTGGAATGAGGGTAGTTGCCTGTTGACAACCACCCATATCACGATAAAATGATATTAAATATCATTACCTCTTGCCAAAATTTTGAAAACAATGAACGCGCGATTTCGACAATTGATACTGCTTGTACCTTTGATTTTGGTCGCCCTGCCTATTGACGGCTGTTCCAACGCTCAAATTGGGGAAGGTGTTCAATTAACCTCAGCAACGCCGAATATGTTGACCATGCCGCCGTTGAATGCAATTGACTTGCAGGGCGAGCCGTTAGATGTGGTTGCTACCACTAGCCTCATTGGCGATGTGGCGAAACAGGTGGGCGGCGACGCCATAAAGCTGACTACACTTATCCAACCCGGGCAAGACCCGCATAGTTTTGAACCGGCTGCACGGGATTTAACCGCTGTCGCTGCGGCAGATATTATCTTTGTGAATGGTTGGAATTTGGAAGAAGGGTTGATTGGCGAACTGGAGACGATCGGCGAAGATGTTCTGATCGTTCCGATTTCTGCCGGCATTACGCCGATAATGTCAGTTGATGATCATGCCGATGAGGATGAACACAGCTTTGCCGGCATTGACCCCCATGTTTGGCTCGACATCGAACATGTTGAGCGCTGGACAAAAAATGTTCAAAATGTCCTGAGCGGCTCTGATCCAGACAACGCCGGAATTTACCAAGTTAACGCCGACGCATATTTAGCCGAATTAAACGAGTTAGAAGCGTATACGGCAGCGGAACTGTTGAAAATTCCCGAATCGAATCGATATTTGGTGACAAATCATGATGCCTTCAGCTATTTCGCTTATAGGTATAACTTTACCTTGTTGGGAACGGTTATTCCTAGCGTCAGCGCTGTTGCCGAACCATCCGCCAGCGACTTAACCCAATTGATCGCTCAGATGAAAGAATATGGCGTCTGCGCCATCTTTACTGAAACAACCGCGAACGACTCTTTAGCCCACACTGTCGCCAACGAGTTGACGGGTTGTGAAGAAGTAAAGGTATTGCAACTTTACAGCGGCGCAATTGGCAGCCCAGGCAGCGGTTTAGATAGTTACAATGGTATGTTCCGCGCCAATGTCGATACCATTGTTGATGGATTAAAATGAGCTTGCTGACCTATCGAGGCGCCCCACACCAAGCCGATTCGCCAACATTACGGGTGAAAAATGTCTCACTAAATTACGCATCGTTGGGCAACTTGCTGCCTAATCGCGGCAATAGCCCCAATGCGTTGGAGAATATCTCTTTTCAGGTGGAAGAGGGAGAACAAATTGCCGTAATTGGTCCGAATGGGGCGGGGAAGAGTACGCTGCTCAAGGTGGTTGCCGGCATTCTTAAGCCCGATAGCGGTTCTGTCGAAATGTATGGTTCAGCCCCAGATAAACATATCTGCATTGGTTATGTGCCACAGCGAAACGAGATAGATTGGTCTTTTCCGGTGACGGTAGCCGATGTGGCGTTAATGGGACGCGCCAAGCAAATCGGCTTATTTCGGCGACCCCAAAAACGAGATCATCAGAAAGCGCTAGCTAGTTTAGAACGGGTCGGAGCGGCGCATCTGGCGCGAAAACAGATCGGCGAACTATCTGGCGGGCAGCAGCAACGGGTCTTTATCGCCCGCGCCCTGGCGCAGGAAGCCCACTTGTTGCTAATGGACGAACCATTTGCTGGTTTGGATATCCCCAGCCAGGAAAAGACCATTGAGATCTTAGAAATGTTGCGGGTAGATGGCGTAACGGCATTGATAGCAACGCATGATTTGGGGGTCGCCGGCGAAAAATTTGATCGGATCATATTGTTGAACAAACGCATCTGTGCATTGGGGACGGCTGCAGAAACGCTAACATCTAACAATCTGCTATTGGCATATGGCGGACGCGCCTTTTCGCCCGAAAATAGCGCTGTTGAACGGCTTAAAATAGGGTAGTCGATATGGATTGGCTGCTTGACCCATTGCAATTTAACTTTATCGTTCGGGCGTTAATCGCCGCCATTTTGGTTGGCGTTGTCTGCTCGGTATTGGGGACATTTGTGGTGTTGCGGGGTATGGCATTTTTCGGCGACGCTTTGGCGCACACCATTTTGCCTGGATTGGCATTCGCCTTTTTGACGGGGTTGCCGCTGGCGGTTGGCGCGCTAATTGTGGGCATTTTAACTGCCCTGGGCATTGGCTTTTTGACTGAAAAAGGAGAGTTGAAAGAAGATACAGCGATAGGCGTCATCTTCGTGGGAATGTTTGCTCTAGGCATCGCTATGCTTTCGGCTTCGGGCAGCTATACGATTGATTTGGCCCATTTCCTATTTGGCAATTTGCTGGCTGTTTCTGAATCTGATTTGTGGTTGATTTTTGGATTGGGGGCGGTTGTGTTGCTCACCCTTAATCTGTTGTACAAGGAATTCTTGTTGATCTCGTTTGATCCGATTTTGGCGAAAACTTTACGAATGCCGGCAACATTTTTCCGATACCTTCTCCTCATTCTCATCGCTGTCACTATCGTCATCTCGTTGCAAGTGGTGGGCATTGCCCTGGCGTTAGCCATGTTTATCACGCCAGCCGCAACCGCTTCGTTGTTGGCTCGTCGATTGCCGGCAATGATGGGATTATCTGCCCTGTTTGGCGCATTTTCGGGAGCGGTAGGGCTCTACATCTCTTATTATTTGAATGTGGCATCTGGCGCGGCTGTGGTGTTGGTGGCGACATTGATTTTCATATTCGTTTTATTATTGGCGCCCGGTCGCGGGTTAATTTGGCGATATTTATAGGTGAGGGGCAGCATGAATGAACAAGCGACGATTCTTAAAAATGCCATCGTTCAAAATGGGTATCGGTTAACAGCCCCCCGCCAGGCGATAATCGAAACTTTGGCTGGTTGTGATGGGCATATTACTGCCGATGGGTTGGCTGTCAAAGTCCGAGCGTCCGCTCCAGGCGTCGGGCGGATGACAGTTTATCGCACTCTAGGTTTGTTGTGCGAGCTAGGGGCAATCCGACCCATCTACCAGGGGACAGGCGCGGCTCATTTTATTTTGATGGCAGATGGCAGCCATCACCACCTGATATGCAATCGCTGCCATATGGTGATCGAGTTTGACGATTGCTTGGCAGACGAATTGGCGCAACAATTGACCGAACGATTCAACTTTCGAGTGTCTACTCATTTGTTAGAATTGCATGGGTTATGTGAAAATTGCCTGTAGATTGTATGTGATATTTCCAGCCCGCGCCTCAATGTGACCGTTTTTGGTCCAAAATGTTTCAGGAGGAAGGTTACATGCTGGCATTTGACGAGCAATTCGACATCCTATTTGAGCCTGTCCAAATAGGAGCTGTCACAGCCCCCAACCGCTTCTACCAAGTTCCCCACTGCAACGGGCTTGGGCATCGAATGCCTCAGGCATTAGCCGCTATGCGGGGCATGAAAGCCGAAGGTGGCTGGGGTGTTGTTTGCACCGAAGATACAGAAATCCACCATAGCAGCGACCAAACCCCATATTTTGAGGGTCGTTTGTGGGACGATGGCGACCTGCCGGCGCACCGCTTGATGACCGATGCCGTGCATGCCCACGGGGCTTTAGCCGGCATTGAATTAGCGTATTGGGGATTGTCTGCCACCAATTATTATTCCCGCGTACCTGTCATGGCGCCCCGATCAATGTCAATTTGGGGAGGCAGTGGGCTTGTACCAGCCCAATCTCGGCGCATGGATACAGAAGATATCCGCAACCTGCGCCGCTGGCATCGAGAAGCGGCAATACGCGCTAAAAAAGCGGGCTATGACATCGTTTATGTTTATGGAGAATCGATACTTTGGGATTTTCTGGCTCGCTATTCGAATGATCGCGCCGATGAATATGGCGGTAGTTTAGAAAATCGAGCCAGGTTATTCCGTGAATTGATCGAAGATACCAAAGAAGCGGTTGGCGAAAGCTGTGCCGTTGCCGTCCGCATGTCCTTTGACAAGTTGCCGAGAGATGGCGGAATCTCTAGCCAAGGAGAAGGGTATGATTTGGTAGCGATGCTGGCAGAGATGCCTGATTTATGGGATGTGAAATTGAATGGTTGGGCTGAGGACTCTGCCACATCTCGTTTTGAAAAGGAAGGGCACCAAGAACCCTTTATCAGCTTTGTCAAAAAATTAACCAGCAAACCCGTGGTTGGGGTAGGGCGTTTTACCTCTCCCCAGACAATGGTTTCCCTCATTAAACGGGGGATTGTCGATTTTATTGGCGCGGCGCGTCCCTCAATTGCCGACCCTTTCTTGCCCAAAAAAATCAAAGAAGGACGCTTCGAGGAAATCCGTGAATGTATCGGGTGCAACATCTGCGTCACCAGCGACTTCCTGTACATGCCCATCCGTTGCACGCAAAATCCTACTATGGGCGAAGAGTGGAAACGAGATTGGCATCCAGAAATAATTCCCCCTCGGAAAAGCGAAAAAGAGATCCTCATTGTGGGGGGCGGACCAGCCGGCTTAGAGTGCGCTCGCGCTCTGGGAGATCGCGGTTATGCTGTGTCCCTGACTGAAGCTCGCCGCGAACTGGGGGGACGGGTTGCTCTGGAATCCCAGTTGCCTGGTTTAATTGAGTGGCGACGGGTAATAGATTGGCGGCTGACCCAAATAGAGAAAATGTCTAATGTCTCTGTTTATCCCAGCAGCCCAATGACGGTTGAGGATGTGCTGGAATTAGGCATGCAAGAGGTGATCATCGCTACAGGAGCGCATTGGCGCAAAGATGGCATTGGTCGTTCTCATTGGCAACCAGTCGCTGGGCATGATCTGGCGCACGTTTATTCGCCAGATGATATTTTAGAGAACAATCTCCCACGCGGACGGGTTCTTATCTTTGATGATGATCATTTTTACATGGGCGGCGTTATTGCTGAGAAACTAGTTCGTGTAGGTTGTGACGTTGTCTTGATTACGCCAGCATCTACCATTTCTGCCTATACCAAATTCACGCTGGAACAGAAACGGATACAAAAGCGGTTGTTGAAGCTAGGCGTCAAATTGCACACGCATGTCGTGTTGAATGCTATCCATGCAGAGCATGTAACGCTTTCAAACGAGTTAACTGAAATGGATTTTGACCTTGGTTGTGACGCTGTTGTTATGGCGGTTGATCGGCTGCCAAATGATGAACTCTACCGAGCGTTGAAGCCTTTTTTGGCGGAGAAAAGGTTGAATTCTCTTCGAGTTATTGGCGATGCGGACGCTCCGCATATTATTGAAAGGGCTATTTTTGCCGGCCATCTTGCCGCCCGCGAATTTGATGAACCAGAAAATGCCGGCACGCCCTTTAAAGTTGAACGATTTGCTTGAGGTTTATTAGCCGATTCGAAGCGGATAACGTTCTAATACTCGAGCAGACTTAAACTGTTTGAACAGATTTAATTTCGAAAGAAACTTACGCCTTTTTGAAGGGTTTACACAAGTATATTGGCAATATGCAAAGAAACGCTTAATGAATGAGAATATCAGAATAGGAGTCGATATTGGGGGAACATTTACCGACGCAGTAGCCATTACTCAACAAGGATTACGAGTAGCTAAAGCTCCTTCCCAAAAAGAACATCCTGGGCAAGGGGTATTGGCAGCTATAAATGCCCTCAATCTTGACCATGTACCAACCCGCTTTATGCATGGCACGACTTTGGTTACCAATATGTTGCTAGAGCGAAAAGGCTCCCCCACTGGATTCATCACCACCCAAGGTATGCGAGACATAATTCATATCGGGCGACACGAACGACCATTGACCTACGCCATTAGACAAGAAATTCCCCAACAACGCTATCCGCCTGTTCCACGCCGTTGGCGGCTTACAATCAATGAACGAGTCAGCGCCTCCGGGGAAATTATTCAGGAGCTGAATGAGGACGAAGTTCGTCAGGCAGCCCGCAAACTGGCGGAGGATGGGGTAGAAGCCATCGCCATCGGCTTTTTGCACGCCTACCGCTATCAAGAGCATGAACGAAAGGCTGTTCGCTGGATCCAGGATGAGCTGCCCAATCTGTTTGTCTGCGCTTCTCATGCCGTTTCGCCCAGATTCCGAGAATATGAGCGTTTTTTAACCACTGCCTGGAACGCTCGAGTGGCTCCAGGAGCGGCTGCTTATCTGTATGAATTGACGCGAGAAATTGACAGACGTTGGCCCGGATTGAAACTAACGATGGTAAGCAGCAATGGCGGCTTAGAGGAGGTCGATTTAGCGACGGAATCGGTGGCTGGCGATTTGAGACGAACGCCCATACGGCTCAGCCTGTCAGGTCCAGCGGCTGCCGGCAATGCGGTAGCCCATGTAGCTAAGCAGTTGGGCATTTCCGATTGTGTCGGTATTGATATTGGCGGCACCAGTACAGACATCGTCGTGGTCAGGAATGGCAGACTGAACGAAGCCCCTTGGGAAGAACGCCGCATTGCAGGCTATCCATTGCAAATAGCTATGCTCGATATACATACCATTGGGGCAGGGGGAGGCTCAATCGTTGTGCAAGACAAATTTGGCGCTCTCCAGATTGGTCCCCGTTCTGCCGGGGCTGTCCCAGGACCGATCTGTTACGGGCGCGGTGGGGATATGCCCACAGTTACTGACGCGGCTGTAATTACAGGTCGGCTTCCTGGGCGTATATTATTGGGCGGAAAAATGTCTCTCCAGCCTGAATTGATTCCCACACATTTTCGCCGCATGTTCCAAATCTCAGATGAGGCCGACCTCATCAAAATTGGATTGCACATTTTGGCTGTGACGGAATCCAAAATTGCATTTGGCATACGAGAACGAACCGTTGCTCGCGGGCTAAACCCATCCGATTTAGCTCTTGTTGCCGCAGGCGGGGCTGGACCCCTCCTGTCTTGTGGCATTGCCGAAATATTAGAGTTGAAAGAGGTAATCGTGCCGCCGCGGCCAGGTTTACTTGCCGCCTGGGGATTATTGGTAGCGTCAGACAGACGTGAAATAGCGAAGACCATCCTACAGCCCCTAATGGAGATTTCGGATGCGCAAGCCATAGAATATTTTGAGAAAGCAAAAGCCAATCTCCCATCCCCAGCAAACATAGACGCAACATATCGCTTGACTGCCGCCTTACGATATGTTGGTCAGGGGTTTGAAGTAGAGGTTGACGCCCCGCACCCAATAACAGTAGAAAGAATAGCGCAGCGATTTCACCGGGCACATGAAAAAGAATATGGATTTTCGTCGCCCAACGCTCCGATTGAGTGGGTTGAGTTACGGGTTTCCTGGGAAGTTGCTCCGCCTGCTTGGACATTTCCAGAAGTAATTTTGAATAATGTCATCCCTGAAACCAAGACCGAAATGTGGGAGCTGGCGAAGAGGAAGGGTGACTTCGTTCCCGTTAAGCGAGAGGTTGCCATTCTAGACAGACACAGCTTGACTTCAGGAAGAACAATAAAAGGACCCAACATCGTAACTGAAATTGATTCAACAACATATATCCCAACTGGATGGACAGGAACTATGATCGAAGGCGGATATTTAAGGATAAGGAAAAATGGCAAATAATTTGGGAGAAATGAAACCCAGTTTAACGTTGGAAGACCAGGTGATCTATGGCGCGTTGACATCTTTAGCGCGGGAAGTTGGTCATCGCCTGAAGCGGGCAGCATACTCGTCCTTGATTCGTGAGTCGGACGATTATGGCGCAGCGATTGTCTCGACAGAATACGAGCTATTGGCGGAGGCTGAAACGACACCCTTGCAAATGGGTCCTTTAGCTGGCTATTGTCGAGGGGTAATGGAAGCGTTACATAGTTATGGCGATACGCTTGAAGTTGATTCAATCTACTTACACAATGACCCGTATAGCGGCGCCACCCATAGCCCGGATATTGGGGCAATTGCCCCTCTTATGGCGGATGGTGAGTTGTTTGGCTTTGTGGGGACGGCTGCCCATCATGTTGATATTGGGGCAGCTGTTCCAGGCACCTGTATCATTAAAGCTCACGACACTTTTAGCGAAGGATTACGTTTAGTGGCTTTCCCGGTTGAACGAGATGGGAAACCAATTGTGGAGGCATGGCGTCTTATCGAGAGCAATGTCCGAATGCCTGGTTTGGTCGTAGGGGATTTACGAGCGCAAGTGTCAGCCTGCCGGTGGGGTCAACAGGGTTTTGCTCGCCTAGTGGAGCGGTTTGGGTTAGCGCAATTGCGTCAATCTATGGCGCGGTTATTAACTGTGTCTGAATTGCGGATGCGGCAAACGATTGGCAATTTGCCAGATGGACGTTATGAAGCCAGCGGTTTTTTAGATGGCTATGAAGATAGCGGCAAAGTTGATATTCCAATTTGTCTCTCTTTAGAGATAAAACAGGATACGATGTCCATAGATTTAACGGGCAGCACTTCGCAATTGGAGCATGCCCCGATAAATATGCCCTTTGTTGGCACTACGGATATGGCAGTTTTGTTAACTTTGCGGACATTATTATTGCCTGAAAGCGAATATCCTGAATTGCCGCACAATGCCGGCATGTTTCGCCCCATATCCATTTATGCTCCAAAAGGGACGATTGTTAATCCAACCTTTCCAGCTCCAACTATTGGTCGTTTTTGTGGCGGTCAATTGGTTGCCAACCTTGTCGTCCGAGCGTTGCAGGATATTTTGCCGGACTATGTGTGCGCCGGTTGTTCCACCACAAAAGCGGTTACATTCTCTGGGACAGAAAATGGCAATCCCTGGGTTTATATGGATGTTACCGAAGGCGCTTATGGAGGAATGAACGGCATGGATGGGCTTGATGCGGTTGATGTGTTATACGCCAATACTAAAAACAACCCCATTGAGGATATTGAAACCCATTATCCATTGCGTGTTGAGCAGTATGAACTGCGAGAAGATTCAGCGGGAGATGGGCAGTGGCGGGGAGGATTTGGTCCGGTGCGAGATACCCGAATGTTGGTAGACGGCTTCGTTTCTGTCGAAGGAGATGGATTTCGTCATCCGCCGTGGGGGTTAAAAGGAGGAGAGGATGGGGCTACAGGCGGCATTGTCTATTTTTCTCCGCAACATGTGAGGGGAAAATTATTGCCGTCCAAAATTGACAATATGGCTGTTCAAGCGGGTTCAGTCATCCGTGATTTATGTCCTTCGGGAGGCGGTTATGGTCCCCCAAAAAAGAGGACGCTTTCAGCCCGCAAATTTGACAAAGATGAAGGGCTAACAAAGGAGTAAGAGATGCCGGCAGCATTGGTCATTAATCCCAATACCTCCTCGCAAATGACAGGGGAAATAGGAGAGACGGCGAGCCAAATCTTTCGTCCACCGTGGAAAATGCGATTGGCTTCCGCGCCAGCAGGTCCCGAATCCTTGGAATCATGGACTGACTATTATCTGGCAACAATCTGTCTTTTCCCTTTACTATCTGATCTTACAGATATAGACGGGGTGATATTGGCATGTTTTGGCGACCCTGGACTTTATGTTTTGAAGGAGTTATGCCCGATTCCTGTAGTAGGCATTGCCGAGGCGGCTATGTCGCAAGCCCTGCTCTTGGGCGGACGTTTTGGGATTCTAGCAGGGATGGGGCGGGCGGCGGCATTGATGGATAGTATGGTGTTAACCTATGGTTTGCAGGCGCGGTATGCCGGAGCTGTTTCCCTCAATATGCGCGTACTTGATTTTGAAACAGAGCGAGAAAAGACTTTACAGAGGTTGATTCAAGCCAGTCGAACATTACAAGAACAAGGGGCTGAAACATTGTTGCTGGGATGCGCCGGATTAACCACATACGTTCAAGAGTTACAATCTACAGTTGAGATACCAATTATCGATCCTGTTGCCGCTGGTTGCCATATGCTGAAATCATTGGTAAATGCCGGTCTAAAGACCAGCCATTTCGGATTGTTTGCCCAGCCGGCGCCACAACGGATGAACCATCTTGAACGCTTGTTCACGCCTGAGATGATAGAAGCGATCAATAGTTTCAGGTAGTAATTGGCTGATTTGATCGCAAGCCATCCTCGTTCGCAAGGTATTTTTTGATCGCCTTCATCCCCACAGCTTGGCGTGGGGTATTCTGCAAGCAGAATTAAACTCACGAGTTTCTTTTAATTTCTAGAAAATGATGTTGCATTTCCTGGACAGTCAATATATCTGATCGGAATCCTTCATCTGATAAGCGCTGCCCCACCTGGGAGATCTGGGGAGGCTCAACATATGATTGCTTCAATATATTTGGTTGGGCAAAAACTTCTCGCGTAGCCCCATCCAATAAAATTTTTCCCTCTCCAAGCGCTACTATCCGTTCAGCATAATCTGCCACAATACGCATTTCATGTGTAATTATAATGATGGTGTGCCCTTCTTTTTGCCACAGTTGACGTAAAAAACTCATCACTTCATGTGATTGCCGCATATCTTGACCCGTTGTTGGTTCATCCACAATGATGGTGTTGGGTCGCATTGCTAAGATAGAGGCGATAGCAATCCGCTGTCTCAATCCCTTTGGCAAAAAGTAAGGATGCGTTTCAAAAAGTTGTTGATGCACCCCAGAAACTGCCGCCGCTTCTTCAACGCGGTCGGTTACTTCCTTTTCCGACAAACCGATATTGCGAGGTCCATAGGCGATTTCGCTAAAAACGGTTCGATTAAATAGCTGATGATCTGGGTTTTGAAAAACATAGCCGACTTTCGTCACCAATTGTTTTATGATTCCCTTTTGGCGGGTATTTAAGCCTTCTATCCATACAGCCCCGCTGGTTGGTTTGAACAATCCATTGAGGCATTTAGACAAGGTGGTTTTGCCTGAGCCATTTTGACCGATGAGGGCGATAAATTCTTGCTTATGAATCGCCAAGTTGATGCCAAATAAGACCGGCGTGCCATCTGGGTAAGTGAAATCTACGTCATTGACTTTGATCAAGGGTTCCATTTATCTGCCTATGTTTGCAATGCCTGACGAGCGCTGATAACGCAGCTTTCTAGATCAAGCGCCAATGGCACACCTTTATCGAGGTAATTATTTGCTAATAGCCATTGGGAAAAATTGCTGCACTCTGGCGTTTGGATGCCGCGACTCTCTAAATATTCTGGTTCGGAAAAAAATGTCTGTGTTGGTTCGGCTTTGTCTACCTGACCTTCATGAACCATGATCATCATATCAGCCAATGGCGCCAACTGTTCCACATTGTGTTCAACAACGATCAGAGTATGTTCTCCCGCCTCTTTTAATTTGCGCAGAATATCGAAGATCAGTCGTTTGCCCAATGGGTCGATCATCGATGTGGGTTCATCCATAATGATGATGGGCGGATTCATTGCCAGCACGCAGGCGATGGCGACCCGCTGTTTTTGTCCGCCTGACGTATCGTAGGGGGATTTGTCAAGCAAGTCGCTAATCATAGTGATTTCTGCTGCCCATTCGATTCTGTCGCGAATATCGCTGTTGTTTAAACCCAAATTTTCCAACCCAAAAGCCAATTCTTCTGCAACAGTCATTGCCGTAAATTGAGCTTCGGGGTCAGAAAAGACCAAGCCAACTAATCCAGCTAACTCTAATGCGTCCATCTCTTTTACTTCATTCCCCATCACCGTAACTGATCCGCGGTAGATGCCGTTGTGGCTATGAGGGATTAAGCCATTTATGCAAGAGATGAGTGATGTTTTTCCCTGTTCATTAGCGCCTACGATCCCAATAAATTTGTTTTGCTCAATCTCCAGATCGATGCCGCGCAAGGCGAATTGCTCGGTATATTCATATTTCCATTCTAATTCTTTGATGGCGATTGCAGTGGGCATGTTTAGGTGCAGATGATGGGTATAGTTTTAGAGGGGTATCCCAAACAGTTGGCGCAGATAGAGATTAAGCGGGGAGCGTTCTATATCAAAAAGTCCAAATCCTATTTGCAGGATGGCTGTTAGCAAAAACAAGATTGCCATAATTATCATCGCTAACTTATCTATATTTTGAATATGGTATAAAGAGCGGATGTAATCGAATCTTTTGCCGCCTGTGCCCACCCGACCTGTAATTGTATAGCCGCGGGCAAAGAGGGCGTTGCTTATTTCATCAGCTCGGCGTAACGCGATTGAGAAGAGGGGGATGAGATACATCATATACAATTTGACTTGGTCGCTAAAGCGTAACGCTTTTGTATCTAATCCCCGCGCTTGTTCCGCTTCGCGAATGATGCGAAAATCTTCCATGAACATGCCGGCAGATCTGATCGACAAGCCGATTACGTACGAGGCGATGAAAGGGAGACGAAGCGTACGCAAGGCGACCAACATATCTCGTTCTCTGTTGATAGAGAAATAGAGGATTGTGCCGAAAAGCATTGCCATTAACCGCCAGTAGGATGAAAATGTAAAGAATAGCGGTTGGTAATAAACTGTAAATCTTCCGATTTTAATCGGCGTAAAATCTGGGGAGTCGCCAGGGGCTAGTAAGACGATAGTGAACATAAAGAAGGCTACCGTTACTATAATGGGCATATAACGGCGTAACCCACGGACATCTACCCGGCCCCAGCGCATTAGCACCAGACTGATCAACAAGAGAAAGAGGTTGATCTCTGGAATAAAAATAAAGAGCGGCAAAATGCCTAAAAAGATAAAGAGACAGAACCGGGTGACAGGGTGAAACTGATAGAAGGGGGAAGAGATGGGCACATGACCTAGTAACGTCTTTCGAGAGGTCGCATTTCGAGCTGAATTTTGTGCCGGCAACTGATTAGAAATAGCTGTCATATGACAATATAGATGGGAATTAGAGTCGATAAATTTGGGAGGGTACCGCGAAGAACCTCTTCTCCACGATACCCGTGATTTGTGAGATTTGTTACGCCCAGTAGCCTTTACAAAACGCTTTGCTGCGCATTACCAAGGGCGAAACATATTTTAAGATAAGAGAGCCAAGCACGATGGTGGGGATGGTGTTGCCAATGAACCAACCCAGAAAAGTTGTTAATTGAGCGGCTTGGGTAATCAGTCCAAAAGCAACCAACATCGTCGACCCCCAGCCAGCCCCAACCAAATTTGGCACTATCGCTCCCCAGGTGATCCAGGTGCGCCAATCGTGCCCATTTAATAAACGGGGGTCAGCTTTGAATTGGCGGAATGCCCATCCGGCGATTAACCCTTGCAAGATATTTGCCGGCAGGTAGGCGATAGAAACCGGCAGAGGGGCTGATCCAGATAGCGAGTTGGATATCAACGGGAATAGACCTGAGGCGATTGCCCCCCACCAGCCAAACCAAATTGAGCCAATACTTTGTACTGCTTGACCTGGCCAAAATGCTGAAACAAAACCTAAGGGAACTGCCAAACTGCCAAATGTGCCTACAACAATGCCAATTCCAGTAAATAGAGCAAGCATAACTACATGAATAATTCCCGGCTTGCGAATTTCTCCGTCCTCAGTTCTCCAAATAGATTCACTAGTTATCGTAGCCATGAAAATCCCTCCAGATTTTTGCAATAGATAATATTCGGTATACGAACTTTTAGTGGGGTAGTTAGGTAATAAGTTCCTCCTTAATTATACAGTTGAAGCCGAGCTTCAGAGGATTAGGGGTTGCCAGAAACAAGGGCGATTTTTGATTGAAGAGAAACGCATTCATATTATAGTGGCTTCCCACTGTATGTGTCAAAGGAATCTTTCAAAAACGTGAGGTTTGCCGCCGACTTATAGGCAGAAGATCTTCATGGACTGCAGCCTAATATTGTGGGAGGCTAAAATTCGCGTAGCCGTGAGAGATACAAACCAAATAACGCCGCTAAATATACCCTTTAATTTCTGCAAAAGTGTCGCTTTAAAAATCGCATAACGCCTTGGTGCCGCTTTCTATGATATTGCCGCCGCCCAGCCCAATTGCAGGAAACCCCGCCAATCGAACGGAATACCCAATACCGCGCCCGTTCAAAAAGGTTGTGAAATGCAATTGTATCTTCTGGCGAAACGATGAGGGCATCTGCCCGGTCAACAAGCGCCGCCCGAGCTTCTAAATTCGCAAGCTGGGAAAAATAATAGGCGGCACGAAGCATCTTGCTTATGTTGGACAATGCCCGTCTATTAGCCGTACATAATTGGGTGTTATGTACATTATCTGATACAATCCGAGGCATGAGTGATGAACAAAGTTCGATTCTACATTTGTCGACTTCGGATGTGGCTCTGGATGAAACTCCGCCCATGGGGCTCGCCGGCATCCTCGCCAACGAAATCGCCGCCGGATATGTTTTCCAACGCTACCAACAAGAAAAGTCTGCCAACACCCTGAAACGGCAAGCCCGAGATTTGGAACTGTTTGCCGAATATCTACTAGATGCCGGCATTCCCCTCACCTGCGCCAACTTCCAGGTCGACCCTGAATGTTGGCGGGGCATGAGCTGGGGGATTGTAGAAGGGTATGTGCAATGGTTGCTGCGCGAAGGGTATGCAGTATCGACCATCAACTCCTATCTGTCCACTGTGCGCGTTTACGCCAAGTTGGCGGTGAAAGCGGGGACGATTGAGCGCGCCGAAGGGATGCTGATTGAAGGGGTGAAGGGTTTTTCCCGAAAAGGAGCCGCCAATGTGGATGAAGGTCGGCAGCAAACGCGGATGAATGAAGTCACTTATGCGTACAAACCGGCGGCAGCGAAACAGACCGTGGTCGTTACTCGCCGCAACACCAAAAAGCGGCAGGCTGTGTTGCTGAGCAAGGAAGAAGCGGAGGCGTTACAAACGCCGCGCAGCGAATCTCCGCAGGGGTATCGAGACGCTCTGCTGATGGCGCTTTTGCTGGGGCATGGGCTGCGCGCCAGCGAGATCGCTTTGTTGACGGTGGATACTATCGATTTGGGCAATCAGGAGCTTCGCTTTTTTCGCCCAAAGGTACAGGGGACAGAACATGAATGGACGACGCATCGCCTGTTGCCGGCATTGCAGGAGCTCTCTTCCTATTACATAGAGGCGCTTTACCCCCCCACCCTGTTGCCCGATGGGAAGCTGATTTTAGCCACCTCCCGTTTGCGGAAAGATGGGTCGGGCGGCGAACTGCTGGGGCGAGGGTTGAACCGGGTGCGGGTGAGCGAACGGGTGGCTTGGCTGGGGAAGCGATTAGGAATTGAGAAGTTGTCTGCCCATGATTGCCGGCATTTTTGCGCGACTCAGATGGCCCGATTGGATTACAGCGTGCATGAGTTGATGGCTTGGTTTGGCTGGACGAACGCCCAAACTGCCATGCGCTACATCGCTGATGTGGATGTCAAGGAACGGTACAAGGGGTGAATGATGAGAAGAACCCGTTTTTTTTCAGGGTGGCAAACCAACTACTGGACATGTGGTGGTTATGACTCGTTTTCAATTGCGGCTGCACTTTTTCCGCTACTTTGCCATAACTGAATTGCTTCTTGTTTGAATTCTGGTGAACAATTTCGCTTTTGTCTTGTCATATTTTCCTCCGAAAAAAGTAGTTTACTTTGGCTTTTCGCTGTGTCTATTTGTTCGGGGGAAGATCATACGCCTGCGTAGCTAATCAGAAATAGAATACCTACGATTAGGGCGATTTTTCTGTTTTTGTTCATTATATTTCTCCTCTTACGGATTTATAGTCATCGCTTTTGGACTTTAAGCATTTAATCGGGGTACAAAATAATTTGTCGTAGGGGCGTACCCTTGTGGTCGCCCCTACCATACGCATTTGCCGATTGAACCAAACCGTCATGACGACATGGGCTGAATCGAAGGCTCTTGATACCGAAGTAGTGGCAGCAACTGCCCATTGACCCAGATGCCGAACATCCAGAAAAAAAGAGATCAGCTATGATGCAGTTTACTACCATTATCGCAAGTGGCGTCGGGACGGCAGTCTGGAAAAAGTATGGCAAGGGAGCATTATGACAATTGTAGAACAATTGAATTTATCTGAAATCAATCTGGATGGCACCCATGCCATAGCCAAGAAAGGCGGGGAATCAGTCGCCTATCAAAAATGAGTTTCCCTTTCTGGCATTGGTAGAACACACAAATTTTGTAGATAAAAAGCATTATGGCGGGGATGTATTGTTGTATTGTGGCGATTATGTGCCGGCAGACCACCCCTACTTCGACATGAGCGAGAGCGAGTTGGGCGACTTTTTCAGCCAGCATTTTGTTAAAATCAACCCCGCCTTTCGCCCCGACTGGATACGCAAACAGTGGCTGTTTCGGGCAAAATATGCCCAACCGGTGCCGCTAATCAACCATTCGCAAGCAATTCCCGACATTCAAACGCCGATACCCAACCTGTTTTATGCCGGCATGAGTCAGGTTTACCCATGGGATCGGGGTACAAATTTCGCAGTGCAGATTGGCAGGAATGCCGGCAAGATGATGGCAAGATGATTCGACCTATTTATTCTAAAAAAGCCATATTTTTATTAGCTCTAGTTGTTACGGCGGTTACTTTTTATTTTATCCTCCCTAAATCCGCTGTTGGGATCAACAATAAATATCCAAATTCGCACAAAAGTATTGCCATCCTTCACAAAAACGACTTGCACGCCACCAAAAAAAGTTTGGAATCAAATGGCGTTGTTGTTACATTAAATTTACAAGAATTGCTTAAATAAACGGTAACAACATTCATGAAATAAGTCGGTAAATGTGGCAACATAGTCAGATGCCTAAGAAAATCAGTTACACCTGAACAACAGAACAACTACAACAGATTGAATGGACAATCAAAAGCCATCAAAATTTATGTGTGCCAAACCGAGCTCGAATGATTCGATAAGTACACAAGGGCAAGAAACCAGATGAGGTCGCAGACCAGTTAGCCACAACAGCAACGACAGTTAGTTTACAACTGGCATAGGCGATAGCGGCTAGAATGGATAAACGGGTTAGATACCAGACCCTAAACCGAGTGACCTAAGGTAGGTGGTGAGGCGTATAAACAAAAATATAATAACCCCAAAAACTAGACCACAGCCTAAGGTACAATGCTCAAAGCTTTTGGAGGTTTTTAAGTGACGAAAAAACGAAAGAAATTTGGCCCGCAATTTGATTACTCGACAATGAAGCGAAAAGGCGAGATAAGGTAAAAAGTGAAGGTAGTGGTTACTTGGTAAGTGGCAACTATGATAAAGTAGCAGAAACATCAATCATTGTGTGGAAAATACCTGTCTAATTTTCCGTCAAAAATATTGACAAAATTTGATTTCGCATTTCCATCACTTACCTTTCAACCATTACCTGCCAATTTACATCTGTTCAGGTGAACCAACATCTTCTTCTTGCGAACCTGTACTCTCCAGTTTTTCTGTAGACCAGCCCAAAGCAGATAGTTTTTGCAGCAATTCCTTGACAGTAGCCTTTGGGTCAAGGATGCGGCCTTCGGCTTTGATGGCCTCAATTTTTTCGGCGGGCATGTCGAAGAGGCGGGCAGGCAAGAACCGGGAAGTCAAGAACTGGAACAACGGCGCGGCCGCCCGGGTAACAACTTGTTCATACAAACCAAAGAGGCGTAAGGCATATTCTTTGTCGGCCGTGGTTCGGGCACGGTGAGCCAAAATACATGCCGCTAATGGTAAAGCGTCGAGAGTTCCAGTATTCCATCTCTTCAATATTTCATAGATGGGCTGCTCTGCTTGCGTGTATCTTGATTGGGCTACCAATGCCCAACTCAATGGGATTAGCGCGTTGGAAAATTCCGAGGGCGTGTCCAATTCATAGTAAATGGCGCCTGCTTCTTGAGCCAAAGTTTGAGCTTTGGCAAAATCCTCACTCGAAAGAGCTGCAGTGCTTAGAACACACAGCACCTGAGCGATCTGAGAATCCCTTTTCATTTCCCTGGCTTGATAAAGCGCCGATTGAGCCATCGATTCAGCTTCTTTTCCGCAACGCTCCAATGCCTTGATTAAGGCCATCCAGCTCGTCGCCTCAGTTTTTTCCCAAGTGTTCCCAAAATCATTAAAGAAAGTAATACATTCGGAAAGGAGCCGTTCCGCCTCGTTAAGGGAATCGTATTGAACTGTTTTTACTGTAGCTAAGGACCGTAACGCATTTGCTGCCAGCCACCGATTGCCCAGGTCCTGGTAAATTTTCGCACTTTCCTGGAAACTTTGGGCTGCTTTTTGGTAAAGATTTTGGTTGAGATAAATATAACCAAGCATTACCTGGTTAAAGGCTATGCCATACCAATTATGAATTTGGCGTTGAATGTCGAGGCTTTGGCTCACACTTTGCTCAGCCAAATCGTATTGACCACTGAGGTTGAACCTACTACTAATTTTTGACAGCGCTTCCGACTGCCCCCATAAATCGCCAATTTCCTGGAAAAGCGCCAAACTTTTCTGTAACATTTCGAGAGTCTCTCGTTCACCGCTAAATGCACCAAAATAGCCGGCATAGGCCAGTATTTCTGCTTTTAGCCCTTTGATTTGCGAGTTTGCTTGATCCAGCCTATCCGTGAGAGGGAGGCTTTCTTCCAGCAAAGCATTTCGTTCTGTGTTTGATGGGGTAAGAAGGGCTAACCAAAACAAAAGATAAGCCATCGTTAAGGTTTGTTCATCGCTTGGTCGAATTGTTCGACACATGTCGGCGGCTGAATGAAAGAGGACTTCACCTTCCAAACCACGGCCGCTTCGCCAGAAGAAATTACCCAAAGTAGAAGCAGCCTTATACAGTTGAGCAAGATATTTATGTACCACCGCCCAATCCCAGGCGGCGTGCATGTTTTCAAGATCGGCTCTAATTTCCAGCATCGCTTCTTTCTGCCGCCCACCTTTCAAATCATCTGTCTTGTCAGCAAGCGCCTGGCAAAAATAGGCGCTATGACGGTCGCGTATGTCTGTCTCTAGGTTGGAATCTTGGGCTAGTTTTTCAGCCCCAAATTGGCGTAGCAGTTCGTGAATTGCGTAGCGATTGACGATTAGGTCAAATTGGATGATGCTTTTACTTTGAAGTTTTGATAATTGATGTTTAGTTGCACCTGTGACAGTCTCGGCAGCTTCGCGGGTAAAGCCGCCACGAAAGAGAGAAAGTTTGGGGAAAATGGTCTGTTCAGCAGGGGAAAGTCTTTCATAAGCGTTTTGCCAAACAGCCTGCATACTCCGATGGCGTGCCGGCATTCCTCCCATCTCCGTCGCCAAAATATCCAAACTTTTTTCCAGTTCCCCTAAAATTTCTTGGATAGATATCATATCCACCCACCCAGCCGCGAGTTCCAGAGCCAAGGGCATGCCGGCAACTTTTTCACACAACGTTAGCAAATATGGGCGGCCATCTTCTGTTAGAGCAAAGTTCGCTTGCACCCGTCTAGCGCTTTGCATGAACAATTCCACCGCCTCACTCTCTTGCCCATCGTCGGCAATGCCCGATTCTGTGGCCCCCAAACCCTGCAACGTAAAAAGATACTCCCCATACAAATTGAGCCGTTCCCGCGAGGTGGTCAGCATGCTGACATCCGGCGCGTTTTGCAAAATATCCGTGAGTAACCTTTTGCCCTCTAACAAATGTTCAAAGTTGTCAAAGATGAGCAACATCTTTTTTGCGCGAAGATAGTCGAGGATTTGTTGCCTAGGAGAAGGGTCGTCGTTGCTCTGCAGGGGGAAGCGAGTGGCTTGAGCGAGTGCCGGCACAATGCCATCAGCCGATGATAGAGGAGCCAGGGAGACAAAAAAGATACCATGCGGATATACCCCACTTTCCAAATGTGTTTTTGCCACTGCCAACGCCAATCGCGTTTTTCCCATCCCACCTTGCCCCACCAGCGAGACAAGTCGAATGTCCGGATCGGCGATTAGGTTGTTGATGGTTTCGATTTCCCCCACACGACCCACAAATGGGGTGGGAGATGCCGGCAAATTATGGGAGATTTCTGGCTCAGTAGGTACGATTTTGGGCTGAACAGTCACTTTTCCATCTTTAATTTGCTGGTAGAGGGATTCTGTTTCGGGGCTGGGGTCAACGGCGAATTCTTCTTGGAGGCGTTGCCGGCATTTTTCATATTGCAACAATGCCGCTCCCCGTTGCCCACTTTCTGCCAGCAATGCCATCAATTGCCGGTGTCCTTCTTCGCGCCATGGGTCAATTTCGAGCAGACGACGGGTGGTGGAAATGCCGGCATTCAAATCCCCCATCCTCTCATACCCCGCCACCAACTCATACAACAACCCAATCGCCTCCTCCCGTAACCACACCTGCTGGCTCAACATCCATTCTTCAAATGCCGGCGCATTACGCACCACAAACCCCTCTAAAAAATCCCCCCGATACAAATCTACCTTCGCTTGTAATTCAGCTACAGTTAGCTCATGACCTTGACGGGATAAATCCGCCACATCTACGGCGAAACGCTCAGATTGCAGCCAAACCTCTTGGCGATTCGATTGCAACCCATCTCCCACCACATGGCGTAAATAAGACAATGCCTTTCGCAAATTCCGTTTCGCCTTCTCTTCTGGCATATCTCGCCACAATAGACCCGCCAAGGTAGAACGTGCTTGGGGCGCACCCATAACTGCCAAATAGCAAAACAACGCTTCGACCTTGCGCGTGGCGAAGCCCGTTACCTCTTTTCCCCCCTTGGTAACTGAAAATCCCCCTAAAAAATGTAAATGAAAGCGATTCATCAATATTTCTCAAGAAATCTCACGATTTTGGAACGATTACTTCACGGCTTCATTGTAAAAGTATAGCACATTCGCCATCCACTCAAGGCAGTTGGCAATGGGAATATCTGATGACATCAAAAGACAAGTTCCTCAGGCGTACTGTCTATATTTTGACCATTTGGCAAGAAGAAGCGTCAACAAACAATCCTACGTGGCGCATACGTTTAGTAAACCCTGTGGATAGTGGCGGCGAAAAAGGATTTACCAGTTTTGAACAGGTGTGTGATTTTATCAAAACCCAAGCATTGAAGGAACAATGAGATTGCTGGTTTGTAGTGACGGCTTCAGCCGGTTGATTCTGCCCACTGAAGTGGTCACCACGAACTTGTGTTCAAAGGAGGCGCTTATGTAAATATGTGTAGCCGTGGGGCAGTCATAAGAAGAATTGATTGATTTTGTTATACGAGGAGGAAACTCATGTTACGCAACAAACGATTTTGGGTAGTTTTAGTCGTCGTCATAGCGGCGCTGGTCGCCTGCGGGACAGAAACCGTGGAAGTCACTCGTGAAGTTGAGGTTGAAGTCACACATGAAGTGATCGTCGAAGTTGAAGTAACCCGCGAAGTTGAACTTACGCGAGAGGTTGAAGTTGAAGTCACACGTGAAGTCGAAGTCACACGTGCAGTCGAAGCAGAGGTCTCCGAACCACCGACACCCGCACGCACGATAGAGGAGAAGATGGACAACGCCATGAGCGCCGCGCCGGCGCCGATTGCAGCAGACGCAACCCTTCTCGACTATCCGGAGGAAGGACGGGGGAATTGGCCCGATGAGCCAGCGCCGGCGCTGATCGAGTTGCGCGCCGGTAGCAACGGCTGGACCTGCATCGTCGACATTCCCGACACGCCGGGCAACGATCCCATGTGCCTGAACGATGTCTATCTGGATGTGTACCTGTCCAGCCTTACTTTAACTGACGCGCCAGCCACCGGTATTGGATTCGGCTACATGCTTCAGGGGGGCGGTCCAGTTGGCAGTCCGCCCCACATGATGGTCTTCGTACCCGAAAGCAACGCCAGTTTCGACGCATTCAGCACGGAACCTGGACCATTCCCGTGGATCATGTTCCCGGAGACGACGCAACAGCATCTCATGGTTCTGACACACAGTGTTAGGTAAAACCTGAAGAACCAGCGCAGATGACGCAGATCTTTGTTTCTTCATCTGCGTCATCTGCAGTTAAAATTCTTGTTTTTTGTACAAGGATTTTACTCGAAATGTACTAAAGTGGGAATGTTGAAAGTTGAATGTGGAAGGTGAGATATACAACTTCCATCTTGGAAAGGAGCGCTGGCTTTCAGCCGGCCTGTTGCAAGATGCTGACGCTCCAACTTTAAAAGATATGAATCATGAAAAAGTATATCATCGAACGAAATCTACCCGGCGCGGGCGCTCTATCTCAGGCAGAATTACTAGGCGCTTCGCAAAACAGCAGTGAAGTCATTTACGACTTGGGGAATGCGTTGCAATGGGTTCAGAGCTATGTCACCGGCGATAAGATTTACTGCGTCTACCTATCGCCCACTGAGGAGTTGATCCGGGAACATGCGCGGCGGGCCGGATTGCCGGCAGATGCCATCGCCGAGGTGACTACGATTATCGACCGCACTACGGCAACGGGCAAAGGGGGGTAAGTTAATGAAAACGGAGCGCAGTCTGGCAACCCGCAAAAGGCGGACGAGTGGCTAGACTTGGACTGTTTTACATCACCTACTTCCTCGTATGATATGTAACAACGGGGCGCAGGGTTGGCACAGATGCGTCAACACAGCAACATTGTGTTTGTTACTTGAACGAGTCGCACCGCCTACATTGCCATGAAATTGGTTATGGGTATGCACGGGCCACGCGAATTACATCTCATTTTATTGTTGTAAAATATGAGATGGATCATGTAAATTCCGATAAAGCATAAGTATCATCGAGACCATAGGTATGTTTAAAGAATGAACTATGAAGCAGAAGTGATTGCAGGATTAAAGCCGTTTGCCGAAGCAGAGATTTGGCAAATGATGGGGAGGCGGGGGCGACTGCTTTATGGGGAGGATGAAGATAGGGTGCGATTTGAGTATGGTGGAGATGTGAAGCGATTGTTTGAGTTGCGGATGGTAGTGGCAATTTATGAATGCCGGCATTTTTCCATTCCCCGTCCCAAAGCATTTCTGGGCAGTCAAAACCTCATCGAACTATTACGCCAAATCAAGCGGACGCGCAAACTTCACCCCAAAGAGAGATTCCAAAGTTTCAAGATCGCGGCGGCAGGGCGCCATTCAGCCATATTTAGGCGATTGAAGAATGAGATTGCCAAAAATACCAAGATGCAACTGGATGAAAAGGAACCTGATTTGCTTATCCGTATACGTCCTGTCAACGGTGATGGTTGGGAAGTGTTGACCCGACTCACCCCACGTCCTTTATCGGCGCGAGCATGGCGTACCGCAAATATGCCTGGCGCTTTGAATGCTACTGTCGCAGCGGTGATGGTCAATTTGACAGTTCCCCAGCCGGACGACTATTTGCTCAATTTAACTTGTGGTTCGGGGACGTTTTTGGCAGAACGGGGTATGGCAGGGCAGTGTGAAATGATGGTGGGGACAGATTTGATGGTAGAACATTTGCAATTGGCGAAGAAAAATTTAGGAACGGGCAGTCTGCCGGCATTTCTTGACCTTTATGCCGGCATTTTTGCTGAAGTTGATCGTATTGCTACCCATGAGACAATATTTGTTTTAATTACCCATAATGCCGGCATTCTGAAAAAAATCTTGGCAAAATACCCTAATTGGCAAATCCAGCAAAACATTACTCTCAAAAGAGGTAAAATCACCCCCCATATCTATAGTTTCAAAATAGTGAAGATGATGAGCTGAAAGCCCGTAGCACATTATAAACAAAACAAATTGAAGATTGAGCCTGTCGAAGCACACAAACCTCTGACAAGCTAGCTACTTTGTACCCGCTTCGATAATGATTGTGGCAAGCTTATAACTCTTTTTCCGTAAATATGCGTTCAACAACCAGAACGAAGTTCACATATGTTGCCGGAAGAGGGGTGACATTGGGAATAATAGCCACCAGTTCTCCCTCCAAATTGTTGAGAAAATCTTCTAGTTTGTGCTGATCGCGGGTCATACTCAAATCAAAACGATGTGCTCGATATTTCATAGTTACACCTCCATCACACAGCGAAACCCTAAATAACCTGTATCCTGTTTTTTAGATCGTATCCATACTTTGCCGTCATAGGCAATCATGTAAGCATCTTCGGTATCTACTTCGGTTGCCGTCCACCAGTAAATTAGTTGAGAATAGACATCCCACAGGGGTGATTCTTTGTCTGGGGTTGTTTGGTAGGTGGCTGTTGCTTTGCCGGCATCCCAAACGCCTTGACTGTTTTCACCGTGACGCGCCATCGAGCGCACCGCTTCATCCACAGTGGGCAATCGCCAAATGTATTGCAGTTCAGAGGCAAGGGTATCGCCATCTTCGTTCAGAGATTGGCACACTGTTTTTGCTTCGTGCCAAGTTGTGCCCTGCTTTGCCCAACCGGGTCCGGCTGGCGCCCACGTCAGGGTGACGCCATTGCCTTGCACCAGTCTGGCTTGAAAATTGCCATCGTTTAGGCGTTGGGAGACGCGGTATGCAGGGGAGATGCCGGCAATGATGAGGGTGAGTATAGGTAAACCGACGGCGACCAAAAGCGCCCTCTGACGAGGTTGGGGGCGACCAACCCAATAGAGCAAACCAAACCCAACGAGAGGCAATAGCAGGAAAAAGACGATCGTATTGGTGAACGCATGAAAAAACCAAGCGAGAAATAGGGCAAAAATGATATGTAGCGCGGCTCCGAGTCGGGGTAGGTATATGGAAACGATGGTCACGCCCATGAAAATGAGCATGGGGTTAAGATATTGGAGGAACATCAAGCCGATGTTGGAGAACCATGATTGATAATACCAACCTTCATGGAAGTTTTCGATGATGCCCCAAAATGCCCAAAAACAGGTGATCATGGTAGATAAAGCGACGGCAATCCAGCCCGCTATTTGTTGCTTGCGTAACTGATTCATCCCCACTTTTCCTTATGGTTTTACGGCCGTGTTATCTCTCATGTTTCGCTTAAGCTCAACATTCCATCATGGCCGCACAAGTTTTCACCTTGGGTCGGAGCAAGTTGATGGAAGTTGTAAAAATAATCGGGTAATGTAGGGGCGACCACAAGGGTCGCCCCTACCATTGGTATTACCTGTTTAATTTGTAAACCTTCACAAAACTTACTCCACAATCCAGTGCATTCCCATGAGTGATGATGTCGGGAGTTGGATGTCACACACCTCTGCTTTTGCGCCGCTGTAAGAAGCGGAAGAGTACCAAAGCCACAAAACCCAAAAGCAAGAACGGGAGCCAACGAGGCGGACCCGGTATCGATTTTGGTAGCTCGGCTGGTTGCACTTTGGCATCAGACCACTTGACGACTGTTTGGGCATCGGTCGTTTTTACGTCAGTGAAATCAGCATCAGTAACATCGACGCCAATCAATCTGCTTTGGCTAAGATCTGCCCCAGTCAGATCAGCTTCTTTCAGGTCAACACCCGCGATCTTGACAGCGTTCATGTGGGCGCCACGCAGGTTGGCGCCACGCATACTGGCTCCGGCAATACGGGCGTTTTCCAGATGGGTGTTGGCAAGGTTGATTTCGCTCATATCTGCCCCAGCCAGCGTCGCTTTGGTGAGATCGCTGTCATGAAAGTCTGCTCCTTTCAGATTTAACCCCATCAATTTAATGCCAGATAAATCTAACCCACTCATGTCTGCGCCGGCTAAATTACGCTCCTTTTGCAGACTTTCCATAATTTGGTCACGGGATTCGAATTTCTTTGTTTTTACAGTATCCATTTTGAACCTTCCTTTTTTTTGTCTATGTAGCCATTTGGGTAAGGGGCTACGCTTCTACTTTTTCGACGATGATGGTGCAATCTGTGACAAGAGCGGCGATAGCGCCGATTGCCGCCAACGAGGGCAAAAGCAAAATGCCAACGACACCGAGGGTGAGCGGTATCTCAACCAAGGTTTTGCCTTCCTCGTTTTTGATGGTAATGCGCCGAATGTTGCCTTCATGTGCCAATTCTTTCACTTTGGCTACCAAGCTGTCACCACTTACCGCATACTCCTCTGTCCGTACTTTTTCTATGCTCATTTTTGTCTCCTATCAGATATAAAAGTGAGTCAATTTTTGATGAGATTTTGAGCCAATACCCAAATGCCCAGCAGAATTAAGATGAGGGGCCAATAGGAGACGATGAGGGATACCCCAAAGCCACCGAGGGTAATGACAAGACCAATGATGCCGACTGTCATGCCGCCAAATGCCGGCGCTAACAAGCCTAATTCCCGTCTGCCCCCACCAAACCATGTTGCTAAGAAAGCTACACCGCCGATTAGAGGAAAGAGGGGCCAGAGCTGTCCCATTTCACCCCATTTAAATATATTGAATGTGAAGAAAAAGAAGAAAATACCGACGAGAAAGCCAGCCACGCCGGGAATCAAAATGCCGGCATCTTCCTGATTTCTGAAAAAGAGGGCGATGAGCGCCAACCCACCCAAGGTCGGGAAGATGGGCCAAAGATTGCCGATATTAGGTAGATTAAGACCAAGTTTTCCTAACAGAAACCAAACACCGATCAATATCAAGATCAATCCCGTGATTAGATTGCCACTGTTTCCTTTTGTTGTTTTCGACATAATAATCTCCTTTAATCCTCGCCGGCAGTGGGAGCCAAAGCTTCGACCGCTGGCACAGAGACCGTTTCATAAAGTGTGTCA
>OZ244996.1:0-3757208 GCA_965223395.1 Promineifilaceae bacterium (SeqCode)
ATTCATTGATGGCGTCGAGAATGGGTTGCGCCCGCCAGCCGATTTTGCCGGCAATAACGAGGTTTGGACGCGGTTCATCTAATTTGGCGAATGCTTGAATCAATCTAACCAGATTTTTGCGGGGTTGAATAGAGCCGACAGAAAGCATAAACGGGGCATTTAAATTGTACTTTTGCCGCGTTTGCGCAATTTGGCGGCGGTTTGGCGGCTGTATCTGTGGCGCGCCGGAGTAGATGACCCGGATTTTGCCGGCATCGATTTGGTAACATCGCTCTATATCTCGTTTGGTGGCGGCGGAGACGGCGATAATCAAATGGCTTCTCTGAGCGTTATGGCGGCTGCTCCATCGCAAATACAATCGCTGCCCGGCGCGGTACGCTTGCGGGAAAAATTCATACGCTAGGTCGTGTATGGTCGCCACACTGCGCCCCCGATAGCTGACGGGGATGACGTGAGCCGGGGTAAAAAAGATATGGGGCGGATGGCTGTGCAGTTCTGCCGCTAACCGGGCATGGCTCCACAACCGGGGAAAAGGGATAATGCGCCAAGAGACATGAGAATAGGTTGGAAACAAATCGGGCGGCGGCGGGTGATTAAAGTAGAGGCGAAGGCGCCAATCGCTTTTTTCAGTTTGGCGCAACAATGCCTCAATTAGATGGTAGGCGTATGCTTCTGTTCCTGTTCGCTGGCTGGTTACTGCTCGACTGGCGTCGATGCCGGCAATCACGGCGTATCCATCCTCTTTATGCGCAAAGCGGGCAAATGATTAACGCCACCGTCTTGTAATTGAATTAGCGACCTTACCTTTCTTGAATGATGAGAAAATCTTGAACAACCCACCCCTCTTGCTGAGATAACGCCCGAATTTTCACCCAAGTTAAGCCGTTAAATTGTTGCGGTTCGTCCTCTAAAACGGTGATTGGCGATCCATCTTGCAGCGTTTCTATTTCGGGTCCTCCTGGAAATTCTCGCAAATACAAACCCACCCCTGTGCCATCTACTAGACCTCGGCGTAAAGTCGGCGTAGCGGTGGGGATTGGAAGGGTTTCTTCAGGGGTCGGCGCGGGCGTCATGGTGGGGGGGAAGATTTCTAGGGTTGCTTGGGGTGTGGCAAACCCCTCGACGCTTTCCCCCGCTTCAACTGCATTTTCCGCCAGCAGTTGTTGATTGCTGTAAATGAGCCAGGCGATCGCTGCCAGCAAAAAAAGGACGCCAGCCAACATCGTATATCCCGCTTGGCGCAGCAACGATTCTCTTTCTAGGGTGTAGTAACGCGCGGCTCCACGCCGAATATTGCGGTAGGCGTTGAGGGCGATGAGTAAACCGATTATCGTTAAACCAATTGGCAGGTAAAGGGTTGTCATATCGTTTATATGCTGGAGATCTCAATGCCTCCTTCCTGCTCCAACTGGGCTCGCGTTACAGAGCCTTGTCGCAACAACGATGGCGGCGTCACGGTGCAATCCAGAATGGTTGAACCGACCATTTCTGTCGATAAACCCCCATTTAGACCTAATCCAATGTGCCCATGAAATGGGGCAGTTGCCTGATAAATGTCACGGGCAGGCGGTTTGCCGCTATGGTTGGCGCTGCTGACTGCCAAGATGCCTCCAGCCGCTTGGATCAGGGCGCGCCCAGCCGGAAAATCGATCAGGCGCACGGCGATGCCGGCATTGGGCGAAATGGCTGCCGACAAATGATCCGCTTTAGGCAAAATGAGGGTCAGCGCCCCGGGCCATAGCCGCTCCATCAATCGACCAACAAATGCCGGCAAATGGTCGGGCTGGGCGACCGCCTGGGGCAAATCGGACAAATTCCCCAATAATATCGGGATGCCTTTGCCTAAATCCCGGTTTTTGGCTTGATACAATTTGCGGATCGCTTTGGGGTTGAACGGGTTGCCGGCAATGCCGTACACCGTATCGGTAGGCATCACGATCAGGTCGCCGCGCTCTAGCAATTGAGCTGCTTGGCGAATAGCCTCCGGTTCGTAAATGGAGGCGATGAGCGTTTTCTTGGAAGAGGTTGCAGATAACATCAGCGTCTGACTATACCAAAAGTCGGAATTGGCGTGTAGCTTTTGCCGTTAGGATTGGATGAACAAGAAGCGGTCGTTGCCGGCAATATCCTGGCGAAGCATTACCTTCGCCGTTGGAAAAATCGATTCCGCCAGGGCGGGCGCAACCGCCCCCTGTTTGTATCCAATTTCTAGCATTATGCTGCCATTAGGTTTTAATCGCGTCAAAGCCTGCGCCAACAATTGACGAATTAACGCTGTGCCTCCTTCTGCGGCAAATAGGGCGACGGCTGGCTCATGTTGCGCCACATGGGGCGGCAGCGCATCCGCTTCTTCTGTGCCCACGTAGGGCAGATTAGCCACAATGAGGTCGAATGATTCTTTCATCCCTGCCAATAAATCCCCTTGCTGAAAACAAATGCCAGACGAAACGCCGTGAATGCCGGCATTTTCCCTGGCGACCGATAATGCCGCTTCCGAGATATCCACCCCCCAGACAGATAAATCGGGTCGTTCACAAGCCAGCGTAACGGCGATACAGCCGCTGCCCGTTCCCACATCGATTACGCTTGCCGACTGTTTATCCGCCAACCATTCCAACGCCAATGCCGTTAGTTCCTCCGTTTCTGGGCGAGGGATGAGAACGTCGGGCGAAACGATGAAATCTCGTCCGTAAAACGGCGCTTTGCCGATTAGATAGGGAATAGGAACATGTTTAGCCGCTTGTCCCACTAGATCGATAAAACAGCCTTCCTGTTTCAAATCGATAACGTCATCTTCATGCCCCAAAATGTATGCCCGATCTTTGTTTAGACAATGCGCCAAAATTAGGCTGGCGTCTAGCTGAGGCGTAGGAGAAGCCGCCAACTGTTTGATTGACCAAGCCATCGCCAATCGAATTGTAAAACGCATTTATCCCAGCGGATCGACAAAGCCTTGTTCTTCCAGATAGCGGATGATTTTCCCCGCGCTTTCCGCCACAGTTTCCTGGTCAGTGTGAATATGGATGTCGGGGTTTTCTGGCGGCTCAAAGGGGTCAGAAATACCGGTAAAGTGGGGGATTTCGCCCGCCAATGCCTTTTTGTACATTCCCTTCACATCCCGTTCGATCACGGTCTCCAGTGGGGCGTCTACAAACAGCTCGATAAAGTTGGTCGTATTTTGCCGAACATGGTCTCGAACGGATTGGTATGGAGAGATAAATGAACAGACACAGCCGACGCCATTGCGAGACAGCAATTTAGCTACGAAGGTAATCCGTTCGATATTTTTGCGCCGATCTTCAGCCGTAAAGCCCAAATCTTTGGTTAAGCTTTCTCGGACAACGTCTCCATCTAACCGCTCTACTGTCGCTCCTCGTTTTTTTAACGCTTCTATCAGTTCCAGGGCGACGGTTGTTTTGCCGGCGCCAGATAGACCAGTCATCCACAATACGAATCCTTTATTTGCCATTGTTTCTCCTAAAATTTGCCTTGCCGTTCGAGCCACGCCCCGCCGATGCCGATGACAAACATCAAAAAGATGCTGTGTAAATGCCCCCAGCCATCGATGATGCCGGGCAAAATGGATAAGAAGATCAAGATAATGCCGGCAAGAACGATTTTGATTGAACTATTCATTGTGACCTTTTAAATTTCAGCCGCTGTTCGCACAGCAAACAGCCGACGATTATACCTCAGGGCAATCAGGAAGGCTTCATGTCAGCCAAGGCTCCAAGGCTGGATACATCCAGATGCCGATGTTGTGTGCCAGATTACCTCCTGCCCGTTTTGTCGAAGCGGCTCATGCCCAAACCCAGGTCAACTATTCTTCATTTTCATCATCTGGTTCGTTTGTGGGGTCGATAGCCAGCCGTTGGAAAGTCAGCCGCCACCCCCCTTCTAGCCCGCCGGCGCTAACCGGGCAGCGCTGTAGTTGCAGCCCATTAATTTGCGGGCTGCCTCCCGCCAAAGAGACGCTGTAAGAAACCCCCTTTTCCATCTCAAAATCGCCGTAACCCGCCCCAAACGCCGGCTTAAATCCAGTGTAAAAGCGGTCAGACCCCCCCTGCCAACTTACCAAAACTTCAATACCCGGTAACGGGTCGAGAAAAGCGTCGAGCGTTTCCACTTCGATGCGGCTTACCGCCTCATCCCCCAAACAGGCGCGTTCCTGCTCCAACAATCTAAAAGCGGGAATGGGAGTAGCTGTTGGGCGTGGCGTGCGGGTAGGGCGTTGGGTAGGGGTTGGCGTAAATGTGGGGGGTGGCGGGGGAGGCAGCGTAGGGGGCGATGTGGCTGTAAAGGCGGGCACGCGCGTTTCGGGCGTAGGCGTAACCGTTTGCGGTTCGGGGGTTGGTCCAAAAAAGGAGATAACTTGCCCTTCGACGCCTAACGCTTTGGCTAAAGCCGCTAAATTTTGCACTTCATCTGGACGTCGCCCTTCTCTTAAAAAGCCCGTTAACTGGTCAGACAGAAATTTTCTCAGGTCTGGCTCTTTTAAGGCGCCGAGCCGGGTTTTAGCTTGCTCTAAATCTCCTTCTACGGCGTAGCTTTGGCTGACTAGAAATAGGTATTCTTGTTTAAAGGCAGGGCTTAGTTGAGATGCCGGCACGCTGGGCACAGTAACGGGGTTGATCAACCAGCCATAAATGAGCCCCAGCGCCAACCCTAACAGGGCGCCAATTAACACCAAGCCAGCCGCTCCAACTCGTCCTTCTCTACCGCGGCGTGGGGGGGGAGGGTCGCGCCAATCCATCATGACCCTGCATTGTCAGCCAGATATGGCATTAGGGCAGGCGATTGCAGCCCCAGATCATTTGCCAAACGCGCCATACGCCGCAACTGATTTTCATCTTTGCCAGCCAAAATAGCGTCAACAGTCACCCCCAAATACCAGCTATTGCTGTCGGGCTTGCCCAAGGTTGCCAACCGCCATCGCGCCAGCGCCAAATCCCCATCCTGAGCGTATGCCATGGCGATCATCAGAGCGTAATCTTCTTTCGCTTCTGCCGGCAAATGGGAGGGATTGGCGTCGGTTACTTCCAGGGGCCAAGCCACCCAGGCTAAATACAGCGCCAATCCGCCGCCGATAAACAAACCAATCCATAAAAAACCGAGGTTTCGTAAAAAATGTCGCAAACGAAGATGTTCCTACTAAAGAAATGACGCGCCAATCGAATTTTAGGATGAGCGCGGCAATGATAACCCAATTTGGCTGTTCAATAAAAAAGGATTACTCAATTCTAACTCTTGAGTAATCCCTTTTTTGCTCTGATCCTGAGCGGGGCATATAATCCAACCGCTCATTCAATTTTGGTGCCGAGGGTGGGAATCGAACCCACACTCCCGAAGGAACACGAGTTTGAGTCGTGCGCGTCTGCCTGTTCCGCCACCTCGGCTCTCAGCGGGCAAGAAGTATAAAACAAGCCCATTTATCTGTCAAAAGAATGGCTCTGACACATGGAAGAGATTCGTCTGATTGAATATGCTAAAGATGGCGACCTGACAGCGTTTAACCGCCTTGCTTTAACCTATCAGGATATCGCTTATGGGGTGGCGTACCGCATTATGGGGGATCCGGCGGCGGCGGAGGACGCCACCCAAGATGCGCTGATTTCGGCATACAAATCGCTGCACTCCTTTCGAGGCGGCAGTTTTAAATCTTGGTTGCTGCGGATCGTCACAAATCGTTGTTATGATGAGTTGCGCCGCTATAAACGCCGCCCACAATTTTCATTGGACGAGAAATCTGAGGAGACGGACGCCTATGCGTACATTCAATCGGATGAACCAACCCCAGAGAGAGCGCATCAGCGGCAGGAGTTGACCAGAGCGATTGAACGTTGTTTGCAAGGATTGCCGGAAGATCAGCGGGTAGCAGCCGTACTGCGGGATGTAGAAGGGTATGATTACGCTGAAATTGCCGATATTATGGGCTCTTCGTTGGGTACAGTTAAGTCCCGGTTAAATCGGGCAAGAAAGAAGATGCAGAACTGTTTGCAAGGAGTGGCGGAACTATTGCCGCGCCAATATCGTCTACAGGATGAATTAGGATGATAAATTGAATGGCATGGGTGATGCGATTGAAAGCGCTATCATTTATTTTGGATAACGATGTTTGATTGGATACGTAATTTAAGCAGATCAGATGAAGAACGGCAGCAAGCGCGCATTAGCGCTTACCTGGACGATTTAATGCCGGCATCTGAGCGCCAGCGTTTTGAAGCGGAAATGGCGGACGATCCGGCATTGCAACAGGAAGCATTGCAGCAGCAAGCGATGTTGCAAGCGATGCGTCAAATGCCGTCGATAAAAGCGCCACGAAACTTTACGCTTACGCCAGAGATGGTTGAATTGCCTCAACGACGCGCTCCGTGGTATCGGCAGCCAGCGCTACAAGGCGGCATCGCATTAGCGGCGATTATGTTGGTTGCCGGCATCGTCTATATGTCTAGCCAGGCAAATCTTTCAGGGGATACGGTGGAAACGGTTGCCCAAAATAGGGCAACCAGCGTGGAAGTCACCCGGCTTGTGGCAACCACTCGCGAGTTGATGCAAGTGGAAGTAACCAGGCAAGTAGAAGTCGAGGGCGAGGCAGTCACTTTTGGGGATGAGATGCCGGCAGAAGGTGGCGCCCTTATCGCCGAATCAGAGCTGGCGTTTGAAAGTGAGAGCGATGACCAGGCATCGGAAGAAACGGCTTCCGATATGGCTGAGGCTGCCGATACAGCGGCTGACGCTATTATCGCTGATTTGCCGCAGGGAACGGCTGCTTCAGAATTAGGCGTAGCGTCGCCAGAGGACTTGGGCGCCGCTCAAGCCGCAGATGATCTCGCCTCTACAGATGGCGCCCATATGGATGGGGCTGATCCGCCGGTGGCAGCGGAAGAAGCGGCGGCAACCTCCATGCCAGACGACAATAGCGCTGCCGATCCGGCAGTTGTTGCAGAAAATACGCTTCCTTCGCCGCGCCAATCGGCAACGAGCCAGACGGATAGCCGGGCAGAGCCGCCGGCGGCGCCAACGGAGACGTTGATGTCGCCTACCATTTCTCCCCTTCCGGCTGAAGAGAGTCCTGGCGCAAATTGGCTCCTAATCGGGGCTGCCGGCATCTTGTTGGCGTCAATTGTTCTTTATTATTTCAATAAAAGCCGGGGCAGTTAAGTTGCCTGCTAAATGAACGAGCTAAGGCGTTCGTTGCCTTGTAGAGCCGCAACATTGACAGATTAAGTGTATGGTATAAATGTCATCTATATTAGAAAATTGTTCCAGATAAAATAGAACTGTATTATGACATTCAATCTGTTGCCCCCCATTCAATCAAACCAAGCTGATATGATAAAACACCCAGATTTTAGGCAGGAAGCGGAAGAGTTGTTCGACGAGATGGTGGCTACCCGGCGTGATTTTCACATGCACCCCGAAATGGGCTTTAAAGAAACGCGAACTGCCGGCATTGTGGCAGAACGGCTGAATCAGTTAGGCTTAGAAGTGCAAACCGGCGTGGGCGAAACGGGCGTGGTAGGTTTGCTAGAAGGGAGCAAACCAGGTCCTACAGTGATGTTGCGCTTTGATATGGACGCTTTGCCAATTGACGAGGCGAATGACGTTCCCTACAAGTCAAAAAACCCCGGAGTAATGCACGCTTGCGGGCATGATGGGCATACGGCGATGGGATTGGCGGTGGCAAAGATTTATAGCCAATTCCAATCAGAGATGGTGGGCAGGCTCAAATTCGTCTTTCAGCCGGCTGAAGAATCGGGCAGGGGCGGGGCGTTGGCGATGATAGCGGACGGGGTGTTGCGTGACCCCAAACCGGATGTTGCATTGGGTATGCACCTATGGAACACCATCCCCATTGGCAAAATACGGGCTACCACGGGCAACTTTATGGCTTCTTCCTCTATCTTTACCATTACCGTTACTGGCAAGGGGGGGCATGGCGCCGCTCCGCATGAAGCGATCGACCCTGTGTTAGCGGGGGCGCATATCGTTGCCGGCATGCAATCTATCGTTAGCCGCAGCGTAAACCCGCAAAAGTCGGTGGTGGTTTCAGTTGGGCAGCTTTCTGCCGGAGCTACCTTCAATATCATCCCAGAGACGGCTATCCTGAAAGGCACGGTGCGGAGCTATGATATGGAACTACACCATAAAGTGTATCGCCGCATATTAGAGATGGCGCACAATATGGCAAAAGCCTTTTTGTGTACGGCGAATATGGAAACAGTGGCGATAGTGCCGGCAGTGGTCAATGCCCCTGAACCGACCCAATTTGTGCGTCAAGCTGCTATCCAAACGGTGGGCGAGCAAAATGTAGTACAAGGGCGCAGCATGGCTGCCGAAGATATGGGAATGTTTTTGGAAGAGATTCCCGGCTGTTATTTCTTTGTGGGGTCACAAAATGATGAAAAGGGATTTAATTTTCCGCATCATCACCCCCGCTTTGATTTTGACGAGTCGGCGATGATTTTGGGCGTCACAACCATGGCGGAGACGATCGCCAATTATGTGCTTAAATAATCGTTCAGCTTATTTTGCTCTATCTTTTAGCCGATAGACGAACTTCAATCCCGACCATTTTTCGTCGATGGCGCATACCTTTACATCAACCATGCCGGCATTTAAGCCAAATTCCCGAATCACATTTTCATCCAAATCTGTCGGAATTTTTGCCGCCTTTTTGTACCAGCAGACCCAGATCATGCCATTGGAGCGTAGTCTTTTTGCCGTGGGGGAAAAATGTGTGGCTAAGGTTGTACGCCATTCACAAAAGAGCAACGCCATATCTAGCTCATCCGCTGGTTCTTCGATAAATGTGACGGATGCCGGCAACTTTCCCAAGGTAGAGATGAAGCTGTCTGGGGAATTGATCAACAAAATCCGAAAATCTGGCTTGACGCCTAACTTTTTCGCCAGCGGGGTTTTGGAATAACCAGCCATCTTTCACCTCTGTAACTCAATGAGAACTGAATCTGCGCCTTCTGGCGTTTGTAACCGATTGCCTTGCGGCGGCTGATAAACTCCCAGTTTTAGTTGATGCGGCAGGGGCGTTGTTGCCGGCAATTCGTGCCGCTGAATGAGATAATCGCCAACTTGCCAAAAACGAGCGGGCGCCGCCAGAGCGTCTTCTTGCCCCATAATCCCGCCATTTTGATTAAGGGCGTGGAGGAAAATGCGCCGTTCGCCGCTTGGTTGAGATGCCACCTGCCAAAATGTTGTTCCCCTGATCGCGCCATCAGTTTGCGAAAATTCCCAGCCCAACAAAAGTAGTTCCCCGCCAAAAAGAATATGTGCTGCCTTCGCCGGTTGCGGCTCAATGGGGGCGTCAAATTCATAAATGATTATCGTGTCAAGTTGGCGGGGGGATGACCAGCCGCTTAATAGTTGTTCCAAGGCGGGATCGAGCGGCAAAATGGCAGGACGAATGAGGGCATAAGGGTAGTCTGATGCCGGCAAAAGAGCTGTTTTTCCTGTCTCCTGGTGGATGCCCATGTGGCGCAATATCGTATCTTGCCGCTTCGTTTCCAATGCCATAGTTGGGACATCGCGGGTGTCGGGCGACCACCCGATGATGCCGGCATTTTTTACCTTTGGATGGGCGTCTAACCAATCAGCGGCATCGTGAAAAGCGGCTTGCCATACAAACTTAACATCGTCATTATTTGCCCATTTTTGCAATAGTAAGCCGCTATTTGAAACGGCGTACCAGAGTACTAGAGCTGCCGCCGCCCCATTTATGAAAATTTCTTTATATTTACCTCTCTCTGTGGATAACTGTGGATTATTTGTGGATAAGGGGAAAAGTTTGTGTATAAGCTCCACAGCTAAGGCTGGGAAAATAGTTAAGATTGGTAACGAATTGATGGCGCGAATGGAGCTGGGGGCGTCGATGGTGACCAAAGTTGGGATAAAACTGACCGCCAACCACAGCAATATAAACGCTTGTTTTTCATCTCGCCAGCGGATTAGGGCAGCCAGGATGCCGGCATAAAATAATAGCGCCCCAATCGGCTCAAAAACGGGTTTGCCAGTGATGTTATGACGCCACAACGGATCGCCCGCCCAGCCAAACATGCCGGCGATTTTTAACCCATTGCTCAATATAGGGCGTAAATCGCCAGCCAAAGCCGCTTGCAGCGGCAAATTGACCTCCGCTACCCGCGTCTCAATCCCCGGCATACTTTGTAGAAACAACGCTAGAGGCAAAGCGACCGCCCCCATAACCGCCAAAAAAAGAGGGACGCCGATCCAATTTGCCGCCAATTTTTTGCGATGAACTCCAGTCAAATAGAGGAAATAAAGGATATAAAAGATAGGGATAGCCCGCGCTGCTGTATAACTGTACAAGCTTACGCCAGCAAAGAAGGCGGCTAAAATAGCGTTGCGGTAAACTCGCCGATCAGCCTTTGCCCCCCAATATCGCCAAGCCCGCCGCCAAAAGATGGCAGAGATGCCGGCAATCAGCGGTAAGGTTATCGCCCGCAATCCCTGACGGCTAAAAAAAACGCTCCAAAAAAGCGGAGCGCATAGCCCGGCAGCGATGATGGCAATCCGTCGATTAAAGAGGCGGTGGGCAAGAGCGGCCACGAGGGGGATGAGCAAAATGCCGGCAAAGGCGGCTGGCAAACGTAACGCCAGGGCATTATCCCCAATCAGCCCCACAAAACCGGCTTGCAAATAATGAAAAGCCGCTTCATGACCGTAGGCGTCAGAGAAATAGATGGCGTGTTCCCCCGACAAAATTTGGCGGTCTATGAGCCAATTTGCCACTTCATCATGGGATAATCCGGGCGGCGAGATCGTAACCAGCCCTACCAACCTCATGCCGGCTGCTAGAAACGTTATCAACAGCATCCCTAACTTGTATCTGGACAAGCTCATATCGACGATTTTGGCGCTAAGCAAGCCCCACTTACAGCTCTCCGATCCGGCGCAATTTTACCGCCAACGTTTTTTGCGTATCCTCCATCCCCTCTCGGATGCGGGGAAACGCCAGCCAAGCCAGCGAAAAGCCAAACAACGCTCCAGTCAGCGTCCGAAACATGGGGGTACTTTCTCGCAAGGGGTACGCTTGCCCAGCAATGCCAAAAAATCTGCCAAGGAGCGACCCATTGGCGAACATATAGCCGAAAAGCTGGGTGAAACCATCTAACCCTATTGGACCCATGCCAATCAAGATAAACGCCCAAATTGACAAGGGCGGAATCTGTATGCGTTTGTGCAACAAGGCGTACAATGCCCCGCCCACAAATAAAAAGAAGTAAATGGCGATGTCACGCTCGCACAACGCCATCTTGTACCCCATTTGGGCATTGCCGACAAAGGCGCGGGCGGGAGCTAAAAAACCTGTAATATCTTCGACCCGCCCAGAATAGTTGGCAAATTCGGGAATGGCAGGTAAATATGATTCAATTGGGGTTAGATCGGCGCCGGCAATTTGGCGGGGATAGGCGTATTGTTCGCCGCCGATAAAGAAGGAGCGGGATGCCATCTGGTGGCACATGGGACTATAGGCGGTGTAGATAAAGCGGGCGGGGGCGGTAATGCCGGCATTCATCAGAAATGGGGCTAGCATAGGCAACCCCACGTAAATGCCGGCGATCATCGTAAAAAACCATGCCCAGCGACGAGTCAGCCAGTAAACCATCTTGTCGATGCGAATGACAACTGTGCGTTGCCAGCCCGTAACCGGTTTTTTCCTTGTTGAATTTGCCATAAACTCGTTAAACTCTTTACAATTATTGGATTATGAAGGATAGCATAGAGCGGACGCCGCTACAAAAAATGGCGCATTCATTGATATAATCGCTCAGGAAAGAACGATGAAACCATTGACCGGCATCAAACTCAAACGGTTCTTGCGGGATTATCGCCGCACCAACCCGCCCCGCCGCCAATTAACGGTTCTGTTGCACAGCGTCGCTTACCCGGTCAATGTCGGCTCAATTTTTCGGCTGGCAGACGCGCTGGGCGGCGTGCAGCTTGTTTTGAGCGGCATTACGCCGCAACCGCCCCAGCCAACGTTGGAAAAGGTGGCGCGTTACAAAACGGATCGGGTGGCGTGGCGCTATGTGGCTGATCCCTTGCCGGCAATCGCCCAGCTAAAAATGGATGGGTACCAAATCGTCGCTTTGGAACTGACGGATGAGTCGCAACCGTATCATCAATTTGAGTATGGGGACAAGGTTTGTTTGATTGCCGGCAATGAAGACCATGGCGTTACCAAAGCGACCCTTTCCGTTTGTGACGCCGCCATTTTTTTGCCGATGTACGGCAAAGGACGATCGTTAAACGTCCATGTGGCGGTCAGCGTCGCCGCCTACCGTCTGATGCATTTGTAATGGGTTGTGCCTCCCCTGCCTCGAATTTTCTTACCCCAATCCCTTGAAAATTCAACCGCCTTTCAGTATACTTAAAAATAGTTCCATGCGGGGGATTGCAACAAAACTTTTAGAGAGGCATCATGAACGTTTCAATCTTGCAAGAAAATCTATCAAAAGGGTTATCGATCGTCAGTCGCGCCGTCAGTTCCCGCTCCACATTGCCCGTGTTGGCGAATGTGTTGATGAATACCGATAATGGCAGGCTTAAATTGTCTGCTACCAATCTGGAGATTGTGGTAACTTGCTGGGTTGGCGCAAAAATTGAAGAAGAAGGCTCAATTACAATTCCGGCTCGAACATTGAGCGATTTGGTCAACACTTTGCCTTCGGAAATCATTGAAATGCAGTTAGATGAGCCGACGCAGACGATACATATCAAATGTGGCAGAACGGAAGCCAATATCAAAGGGATTGACGCCCAAGAGTTTCCCTTGGTGCCCGAACCGCAAAAAGAGGAGCAATTGTTATTGGAAAGGGATGTTTTTAAGCAGATGATCAGCCGAGTCGTTTTTGCCGCTGCCAGCGACGACACCCGACCCGTTTTAACTGGTATCTCTACCAAGTTAGAGGGCGACACGATTAACATGGCTGCTACCGATGGTTTTCGGTTGTCTATTACTTCTGGCGTTTTTCCAGGCAGCGTCGATCGCCCTATCGACGCTATCATCCCAGCCCGGGCGTTGAGCGAGGTATTGCGGGTAGCTGGGGACGATGAGAAGCCAATCGCTATTTCGATGCCGGCAGGACGCAACCAAATCATCTTTGATATGGGCGAAACGGTTATCGTCTCCCAACTTATCGATGGACAATTTCCTGATTTTCAGAGCGTTATTCCCGCTGAGCCGCTCACCCGAACGGTAATGGGCACTGCGGAGCTGTTAAAAGCGTGCAAAACAGCCGACATTTTCGCCCGCGAATCGAGCCATACCGCTAAGGTTTCGATTGAGCCGGGCGATGAGATGATGCGCGGACAGGCAACCATAGCCGCTACCAGCGCCGAAACGGGCAACAACATCGCTCAGGTAGACGCTAGCGTAGACGGTCCGGCGGTCGAAATCGCCTTCAACGTTAAATATATGACCGATGTGTTAAATGTGATAAACGAACCACAGGTAGCGATTGAAACCCGCACTCCGATGGAGCCAGGGGTGATCAAGCCTGTAGGAGAAGAAGGTTTTGTGCATGTGATTATGCCGATGCATTTTGGGCGTTAATTAAACAGTGATGCGCGAAATCAAAAAGGTGGGCATCTGATTTTCGACAGAAGTGAAATATTGCAAATGCGCCTATTCCTCCGATTCCTGCCCGATGGCGTGAACGCCAGCCGCTTCAATTACTTTTGCCGCCCCAAACATAGCGGTAGCGTAATTAGGTCCATCCCCGACAAAAACGAAGCTTTTTTCATCTCTTCAGCGCTTGCGCCAATTGGCGGGTTGCGACCCAAAAACGATAGCGCGTTTACAGTGGCGATTGTGTTGGAGGATGCGGTGGATATTGGCGCGGCATTACATGCCGGCATGACCGGACGCGCCGAGATTATGCCGTAAAGCGGATTCAGGCGATTATGCAATAGCGAATGGTTGAATAATTAGCGGTTAGCCGTTTTTAGCGTTGGCTGTCTTGTTTGGATCGTTCCAAATTCAGCGCCAGCAGCTTCTCTAAAATCTCCTCATCTGTCAAATGATACGACCAACCGTAAGCGCCTAGCGCTGTCTGATCAAGGCGGGTATGGATGTCATGGAGTTCTTCAATATCATCGAGGGAGATGATATTCTTAACCGCTTTACGCCATTGTTCGCGTAAGCCCACTTTGCCGATATAGTCAGCGCGGTAAAGGGTAAGGGCATTGTAGAGGTTGGTGAGGGTGCGTTTTTTGAGCAGTTTTTCGGAAAAGGTCACGCCCACACCGTCAGGATGCAGCCATGCTTGGCGCATGGCAACGAGGTCGCGGGCGGCTTGGGCAATGGCGCGAACGTGGGGGCTGTCGGCTTCGCTGGGTTCGGCGCCGGGTGGGTATGGGAAAGGGAAGGTTTCAAAGGTGGTAGTTGGTGTGTAGCGGGGACGGTCTTCTAGGGACGTACCCATTCGCAATGCCCACATTTCATGTAATTTTGAATGGAGAACACCGAAAAAGTAGTCGTCGTCACGGGCAAATATGAACAAAGCATGATCAGGTACAACATTTTGCTCTAGCCAAACAAATATTCTGTATTTTGAAACGGCTGGTGTTGCAATGTATCTGGGAAGATGTGAAATTGATTCCCACATTGCAGGTCGAGGCTCCATGTGAATCCACCATTTTTCACGGTAAGATGCCCGCCGATTTTTATCCCGCATCGGTTTAACATGTTTCAAAATGTAATCAAAAGGCTTTTTATATTGGGATGCTTCTTTTTCCGTTTTCAAGCCAAAATCAATTATCCATTTTTTTCGATTACGTTTTGTAATGTCGGACGCATTTACCCAAGGCTTTACCACTTCACTATTAAGTAAATCACTACTATTACTAGAATCTTTAAGCAAAGTTTCTGCAAATTTATCATCTATATCAAATGCTCCCCCTTTTGTATCGCCCATAAATGATAAATTTCTATTTGTAGCTAATTTGTGAGCAATCGTAAGGTCGACTAAATTTGTAAGGTCAGAGTTTATTGTTTTTACAGATTTCCCATTTAGATATTTTCGTTTCTCCCTTCCGTCATCGAAGCCAACAATTGATACCCTAACCGCAGCTCCGTCCTGTACCCATGCTCTATCACTCCATGCAAAAAACAAATCCCCTGTTTCTTTTATCTTGTCCAAAACCCTACGATTAGCTCCTCCACGAATGGAATTCGTCGCCAAGAGACCAACCCGATTTAAAGTATTGCTATTTTTTATTTCCCTCCTTGCTTTCTCAAACCAGTAACAAACTAAATCTGCTTCCCGCAAAATTCGATTCCTATACAGTTCAAAAAGTTGTTCAACGTATGAATTACCCAATTCTGAACGTAATCGTTTCCCTCCCAAAAAAGGCGGATTCCCAATAATCACATCCGCTTCTGCCCACGTTGGCTCAACTGGCTTCCCTTCCGCATCATATGCCAGAATCGCATCTTTGCGCTCGATGTTCTGCAAGGGTCGTAAAATCGGCTCATCAATATTCGGGAAACCATTTTCAAACCGCCATTGCAGATACCCAATCCATACCGTAATTTGCGCCAATTCGTGGGCATAGGGGTTTATTTCAATGCCGTACAGTTGATGGGGGCTGACTGTGAGCGGGATGTCGGGCAAGCCTTGACGACCGGCATAAGCAATCACCGCCTTTTGCAAGTCGAGTAAGCGACGGAGCGCTACATAGAGAAAGTTGCCGCTGCCACAAGCAGGGTCAAGCACACGAATGCCGGCAATTTCGTCGGCAAAGGCTTGAAGCTGGGCATGGGCAGTTTCAAGGTCGCCTGCTCGTATCTGGGCGCGGACGGTTTGTTTCAGGCTCGCCCATTTGTCGAGCAGAGGTTGCATGAGGACAGGTTCAACAATGAGCAAAATATCCTCTTTGCTGGTGTAATGCGCCCCCAATTGCGCCCGTTTGCTTTCGTCAATGACCCGCTCGAATAAGGCGCCAAAAATGGAGGGGTCGATGGCAGACCAATCTTGTTTTGCCGCTTCCAATAGCTCATGCACGATGTCGCCGGGGAGCGCCGGGACGAAAGCGTCGTCAAACAGACCGCCATTGAAGTGTGGAATAGGAGTGACGCCATAAACGCCGCCGTCCCGCATTGCGGCAAAAAGCTGACGCAAACTATCTACAAATTGGTAATAGTTGAGGGCTTGGCTGGAAACGAGTTGGGTAAACACGTTTTGCGGCAGTAAGCTCATATCTTCGGCAAAGAGGCAAAAGAGCAAGCGTATGATGAAATGGGCTAATCGTTCGGGGTCATATTCATTCCCTTCCTGTTTTTGCCACTTTCGCAAGGTGTTTACCACATCTACAAAGGTATCGGCTGTTGCCTGAGTCGCTTGGGCTTGGGTGCGTTCGGGTTGGAAGGATTCGGGGTTGGTGAAAACCCGCCTGAGCTTATCAACACCATCCCCCTGCAAAATATCATCCAAGCTAATTTCATGGACTTCTTTAACGCTGTTGGTGAAGTTGGTGTGGATAACGACCCGTTGGGTGTCGGAAGTGATCAGCAGAGGGGGGTTGCCCAGTGATTCACGGTAGAGTAAGAGTTGTTGGTATGCTTTGTCGAGGTCTTTGTGTGCGCCTTTGTATTCCCAAATGAACTTGCCTTTGTACCAAACGTCGGCGCGCCCTTTTGCCCCGCCGGCTTTGTCAGTGCTGGCTTCAAAGGTGAAGAATTCGCCATCTGGATCGGCGGTGATGGGGTCGGGGTGGTCGATGAGGGCGCAAAGATCTATGAAGTGGGTTTGGGCGGTGGTGATTTCTTTGAGGAGGACGTTGCTCCATTTGGCGACGAATGTTTGTGGGGTTATAGGCATTAATTTTTTACTTGCGATGGATTGAATGCCGGCAATTATACCATGTGTTACGTCATAGAGGGTTAGTCTTGAAAAGCTCTACAATTTTTTTGCTGCGCTGAACTAAGCGCGTGGTACAATTTAGGCGGCGAGAAACAGTTAACAATTAATTGTTTGCCCATTCACAAATCAACCATTTTCTTTTTAGACACTTTTTCCAATTATGAAAGGCATCATTGTTAAACCTGGGCTTCCGCATCCACAATTGATATGGACGAACGTGGCAGATGTCACGCTTGGCGCAGGTGAGGTTTTGGTCGATATTTGCGCTTCCGCCGTTAACCGCGCCGATTTAAGCCAGGCGCGGGGGGCTTATCCGCCGCCGCCTGGGGCATCTGAGATTTTGGGATTGGAGATGGCGGGCGTCGTCGCCGAAGTGGGGAAAGATGTATCTGGTTGGGGTGTTGGGGCGCGGGTGTGCGCGTTGCTGCCCGGCGGCGGCTATGCAGAACAATGTGCAGTGCCGGGGCAAATGTTGATTCCGCTGCCCGACGATTGGTCTTTTGCTATGGGGGCGGCTGTGCCCGAAGTGTGGCTGACGGCATATGTCAATCTCTTTCTGGAAGGGAAGCTACAGGCGGGGGAAACAGCCTTGATCCATGCCGGGGGCAGCGGAGTGGGCACAGCGGCGATTCAGTTGGCGAAGGCGGCGGGGGCGAAAGCGTATATCACTGCCGGCGCTGAGGAGAAGTTGGCGAAATGCCGGCAGTTGGGAGCTTCTCTGGCCGTCAATTACAAAAGCCAAGATTTTCAGGAAGAGATTTTAGCCGTTTCCGATGGCGTCGATCTGATTTTAGACCCAGTTGGCGGGGCATATCTGGAGAAAAATATCGCCGTGCTGCGCCGCTTTGGACGATTGGTGAATATCGGGCGATTAGGGGGCGCGACGGGGGAGTTAGACATAGGGCGGCTGTTGGGGCGGCGGCTGACAATTATCGGCTCCACTTTGCGAACCCGACCAGCGGCGGAAAAAATCGCCATCACGAAAGGTTTTTTAAGCCGCTTTTGGGATGGTTTTGCCGCTGGCGAATTGCGACCAATTATCGACTGTGCCTTCCCTATGGCGCAGGCGGGCGAAGCGCATGAGTATGTGCGCGCCAACAAAAATTTTGGCAAGGTGATTTTAGAGCTAGAGCGATAGCCGCTCTCGCAAAATGGCTCATCGCAGCGAACAATTTTGGCGGGGAGTAAAGGCGGAGCTGCCAATCGCCGTCAGCGCCATTCCATTTGGGTTGATCTATGGGGTGTTGGCGGTAGAAACGGGGTTGCCGGCATCATTGGGGTTGGCGATGTCATCAATTGTCTTTGCCGGCTCTGCCCAATTTATCGGCGTCCAGTTGTTTGGCAGCCAGACGCCTGCCCTCATCATCATTTTGACTACTTTTGTGGTGAATTTGCGCCATTTTCTATATGCCACAGCGTTGACGCCCCATCTGCGCCATTTGTCAAAGCGGTGGCGATGGGGTTTGGCGTATTTGCTCACAGACGAAGCGTTTGCCCCGTCGATTTTGTATTTTCAACAAAAGAGCGACAATCCAGCGAAACATTATTTTTTACTAGGGGCTGGGTTGACGTTGTGGGGATGTTGGCAAACCAGCACGGCTGCCGGCATTTTGCTGGGCGCCAGCGTACCAGGCAGTTGGTCGCTCGATTTTACGTTGGCGTTGAGTTTTATCGGGCTGGTTGTGCCGGCATTAAAAGATCGCGCGGATGTGGCGGCGGCGTTGGTAGCTGGAACGGTCGCTTTGGCGGCAAATGGACTGCCATACAAATTGGGCATTATCGCCGCGGCTTTTGCCGGCATTGGAGCGGGGATGTTGTTGTCTTGGAGGAAAAGATGACGCTGTTTTGGACGATTTTGGGGATGGGAGTTGTCACCTTTGGCATTCGCGCCCTGCCACTGACCGTGTTGGACAAAGTTCAAATGCCGGGGTGGTTGAGCCAAGGGTTGCAATTTGTGCCGCCTGCCGTTTTAACTGCCATCATCTTTCCTGACCTGTTTTTGCCTGGGGGAGCGCCGGCATTTACGTTGGCAAATCCACGTCTGTGGGCGGGGGTGGTTGCGGCGTTGGCGGCTTGGCGGTTCAAGAACATTATGTTGACGGTTATTGCCGGCATGGGGACGTTGTGGTTATTGCAATTTTTCTGGGGTTGATGAGCCCACCTACTAATAACTGTGAAATCAATGCTAGTTTGATGCATTAATTCATTAAGCGATTGAAATCTAAGTTGATATTTACTTGATACCAGCCAAGTTTGTTGATAAAATGTCCAAATACTAAAAAATGAAAAATTAGTATCTGTTGCACAAAAAGAGGCAAATATATGAAAAAACCTCAACCGCCTCCTAATTTCGTCGAGCTATTTCAAAAGCTGAAAATTGCCAATTCGGAAAAACTTTTGACGATTTATCAAATTAAGCCAACTGATTACAAAAATCGGTATTTACATTGGCGAAAAGTAAAATATATGAATCCTCCAGCTGAGTTAACCCATGAAGAGCATTGGTTGGGGATCAAGCTGGCTCGTTTGGCTTTGCGCAGAGAATTGCCATTTGAGGACGATGCCGGCATGTCATTTGTCTTTGGAGCGCCAAACTATGTGTTAGAAATGCTTCATTTTATTGATCGACATGCTAGTGGGGCGATTGTGATGGCTGAGCCAATTGCCACTTCTCGGATGAGGGATATGTATTTAGTCAAATCGCTCATCGAAGAAGCGGTAAATTCAAGCCAACTTGAAGGCGCATCTACAACCAAAGTTGTGGCAAGAGAGATGATTCGGCGAAACAGAAAGCCTAGAAATCGCAGCGAGCAGATGATTTTTAACAACTATCAAGTGATGAACTTTGTACGCGACAATAAAGACGAAGAGCTAACCCCTGAGATGATAGCTGAAATTCATCGAATCGTAACTCATGATACGTTAGATAACATAAATAAAGCCGGGACTTTAAGAGAAAATGACGATCCAATCGTGGTAGTAGATGACGGCTCAGAAGAGATCTTACATAGACCGCCTCCTGCCTCTCAACTACCAGAGCGATTGCGAAGATTATGTGATTTTGCCAACAACAGTTCTGAAATGGAATTTATCCATCCAGTCATTCGATCAATATTGTTGCATTTTATGCTGGCGTATGACCATCCGTTTGCAGATGGCAATGGCAGAACTGCACGGGCTTTATTTTATTGGTCAATGGCAAAACAAGGGTATTGGTTAATAGAGTTTATTTCAATATCTGAATATTTAAAGGCGGCGCCAGCTCAATATGGTTATGCGTTCCTACATTCCGAAACTGATGATAACGATGCCACCTATTTTATTATTCACCAACTTGAAATTATTCAAAAGGCTATAAAGAAGTTGCAAAAATATTTGGCTCGCAAAATTCGAGAGACACAAGAGGCGTTAACGATATTAGAAAAAACGAGTCTGGCTGAAAAACTCAATCATAGGCAGATAGCCCTTCTGGAACATGGCTTGAAAAATCCAAACGCTCTTTATTTAATTAAAGAGCATCAAACCTTGCACAATATCACGTATCAAACTGCCCGTTCAGATTTAATGCAACTATTTGAGCTAGGATTGTTTCAGCGATTTAAGGATGGACAAACTTTTGTTTTTCTGGCGCCTGCCAACTTGAGGGAGCGCATAGAAGCGCAATAAGGAAATGATGCAATATGAATGAGATAAGGAAAGAGCTGCTGGCGATGGCGAAATTAGATGTCGATACTCGGGCAGAGTTGGCAGCGAATGGCGCATTGTTCGATGGTTATGCGCCGGAAATGGAGGCGGTACATATCCAAAATGGGGACCGTTTGGGGGAAATGACGGCGGAATTTGGCTGGTTGGGGGCAGATAGGGTGGGAGAAGAAGGGTCGAAAGCGGCGTGGCTGATCGCTCAGCATGCCATCAGCCGCCCAACATTGCAACGTCGTTTTTTGGCGGCGTTGGAAGAGGCGGTTGCGCGCGGCGCCGCCCCGGCGTGGCAAGCGGCATATTTGGGCGACCGCATCCGGTTTCATGCCGGGCAGCCGCAACGGTATGGGTTGGTGTTGGATTGGGATGAAAATGGGGAGTTGAATTGCGTTTTGGAGGATGCCGGCAAGGTGGACGAATGGCGTCAGGAAGCGGGGTTACAGCCTTTTGCCGAACATCTGCGCCGCCAAAGAGAAGCCGCTAAACGGGAAGGGGCGACGCCGCCGGCCGATTTTGAAGCGTATCGGCAAAAACAACTTGCCTGGGCGCAAAGCGTCGGTTGGCGAGATTAACCAGTTTCTAAATAGTTAAAACCCGCCCCAACACATCTGGACTGATGTTGCCGCCGCACACTACGATCGCCACCCGTTTGCCCCGCCACCGCTCTTGAGTTTGCAAATAGCCGGCGCACGCTACCCCAGCCGACCCTTCTAACAAAAGATGCTCTGTTTCGATATAGCGACGCATCGCGGCGGCAATCTCCTGCTCGGTGATAGTTAGATAGTCGTCGATCAGGCGCCGGCATGGCTCAAAGGTGATCGACCCTTCTTCCACGCCGCCGGCTGTGCCATCAGACAAGGTGGGCAACGATGGCAACTCTAAGATTTTGCCAGCCCGAATCGATTCCGCCATCACCTGTGAATTTTTGGGGGAGCAGGCGATGATTTGAACGTCGGGCATGGTCGTTTTTAAGATGCCGGCAATGCCGGCGACCAGCCCGCCGCCGCCCAACGAGACAAAAACGGCGTCCAACTGCCCCGCTTGCTGAGCCAACTCCAACCCAATAGTCCCTTGCCCGCCGATTACCTGCGGGTCATTGTAAGGGGAGATGTAGGTCAACCCTTTTTCTGCGGCAAAGGCGCGAGCCCGCCGTTCTGCCGCTACGCTATCGTCTCCGAAATAACGCAATTGCCCGCCTAGCGCTTCGATCGCATTAATTTTGACCGGAGAGGCGTTTTCTGGCACGAAAATCGTCCCTTTGGCGCCGGTTTGAGCCATGGCATAGGCAGACGCCGCCCCATGGTTGCCGGTAGAAGCGATGACGACGCCTGCCCCGCGTTGCTCTGGCGACAACCAACTCAATTTGCTCAACGCCCCCCGCGCTTTAAACGAGCCGGTATGCTGCAAATTTTCCAACTTGAAGAAAACGTCGCCGCCCCCGGCAGCGCTCCAGGCGGGCGAACGCTGCAAATAGGTTTGTCTGATATAGGGACGAATGCGCTCTTCCGCCTGAAAAACCTCTCTTTCGATGTCGAGTTTTAAATCTGTCATTTGGCTGGTTATTCTCCGATTGTGAATTCCCCCCATAGGTTAATGCCGTCGAGTTCAGGGGAATCTTGGCGGATATAAACGCTGTTTTTTCGTTGTAAATAATCGATTGGGACGGGATTGGCTGCATAGTTTGCCCGAAAAAGGTCGTCGTTGACCAGGGCGATGGTGTAATGGTTAGACAGATTGGCTAACAATCCGCCATCGTACTCTCCCCATTCCGCTACGACAGTTGCCGGCAAAAAAGTGACGACGATATCGGGCTCTTGCGCCAAACTGTACGGGACATCAAATTTATTGTGCCCCGCCGACAAACCAGGTTGTGCCGGCAATCGAGCGATGTAAGGGTCTGATTTGCCCAACAAATCGTAACAGTAACGGTCGCTGAAATAGGGAACCATGCCGGCAGCCATCACCCCCACCGTAGCCTCCTCTGAACTATGGCGGTTGATCGCCAACCCGGCGACCAGCCCCGCTTGTGGTACCCCATTGGTCGAAACCAATGCCGGCAGATCATACAGTTGGGTTGAAATGATTAGAGAAACGAGCAAAGCGCCGACTAAGACGAGCTGAGCGGGCGACTTTTGCCTGGTCAAGCGGTCGATGGCTGATAGGGCAACGATGATGAGCGGCGGAATGGCAAAGGCTAAAAAACGGCTGAAGGGGAAGATGTCGTCTCCCACGATGAGGATGTAAATGATTCCAATTAAAAGAGGGGCAAGCAATGCCGCCCATCTTTTATCGCGGATGAGAAATAATCCGCCAAACGCTAAAGTTAGCGGCAGATGGTAATGCCGAACGAAGCGCAAAATATCTATCGCCCCCCGCTGCCAGGGATTGGGAAGCCCGTTGACTTTAAGATAGTAGGTGTTAGGCAACCAGTCGCCATAATAGAAAAAGCGCCAAATCAGGTGCGCTAGCGGCAAAAGCAACGACAATAGCAACCCGAAGACGGTTCGTCTTGTAAAGCCGCCAAAGCCCAACGCCAACAGCGCTGCCGCCCCCCACAGATAAAATGCGTCGCTTCGTACCAGCGGAATGAGAGCCAACAAAACAAATGCCCCCCAGTGGGGTTCGGGGCGATCATAAATTAAGAGGATCGTTCCCAAAAAGAGGAAGGTGAGCAGGGTGGTTTCAAAGCCGTTGGCAGCCCAATAGATAAGGTCCGGGGTTAGCGCCAAAGCCAGGATTAATGCCGGCAGCAACCAGCCGGGTTGGGGCGTAATTTGACGAAAGAGGCGACCAGCCAGAAAAAGCGTTCCGATCAACAAACCTAAATTGACGGTTTTCATCAACAATGGCAATTGAGATGCCGGCAATGGCGTGAGATGCGCCCCAGCCATTAGCAGCGTCCATAAAAAATTACTGTATCCTTCCACCCGTTCGCCCGGATTCCAAACCAGCCCTTCGCCACGAGCTAGATGGCGACCATACCGCATCGAGATCATTTGGTCGTCGTCTAACCAAAAAATACGCTCTCCATCGACGACCAGGCTGCTATGCCAACTGATATATCCCCACAAGCCGACGATGGTCGCCAGGGCAGCCAGAGTAAGCGCCCCGCTAAGGATGGCAAAAAAGCGATGGTTATGCGGCGGATCTGTGGACATGGGCTCAAATAGTAGCACAACTTATAGCTGGATGTTACCCTTGCCTGATGCTCGGAAAAATCTTATTCAAAATCGCCCGATCTCCGATAGCAACTTTGTTTATCGGTTGGGCGTTTGCCTATTTCAGCTTTGCTATTCCAGTCAAGCGATTGCGAGAAACAGAGACGCTGATCGCTTTTCATCATCCCCAACCGAGTTGGGGTTTTCATGTGTTAATTGTGCCAAAAAAAGCGTTGCCGAAATTGCCGGCATTAACCGCTGCCGACGCCGACTTTATGCGCGATCTGTTTCAGACGACCGCATCGTTGGTAGAAGAGTTTAATTTAGAAGAGGGCGGTTACCGGCTGATGGCAAATGGCGGGACTTATCAAGATGTGCCGCAGCTGCATTTTCATCTATTAAGCGGGTCGGAAAAGGGGGGGTAAGCCCTCGACAAGAAGAACCCTGCCAGAGTTGGCTAACATTGGTACAATTGCCGGCAACAGTATATTGGTTTTATCTCGCGCCAGTATCAGGGCAAAACAGTAAGGAGAACAATCGAATGAGTTTGAAAGTTGGGCTTGTCGTAGGTCGAGAGTGGTCATTTCCGCCGGCATTTATCGATGAAGTCAACGGACGAGACGCGGGCGTAGTTGCCGAATTTGTAAAGCTGGGCGGCACGCGCATGGATGAATTGATAGAGTACGCTGTCATCATTGACCGTATCTCTCACGAAGCGCCTTACTATCGCAGTTATCTAAAATATGCCATGTTGCAGGGGACGCACGTCATCAACAACCCCTTTATGTGGACAGCCGACGACAAATTTTTTGAAGCGGGTTTAGCCACCAAGTTAGACATTGCCAGCCCTAAAACGGTCGTTCTGCCCAACCGCGAATATGTGCCCGGTATCAAACATGACGAAAGTTTGCGAAACCTGATTTTCCCCCTGGATTGGGAGGGGATTCTCGACTACATCGGGTTGCCTTGCGTATTAAAAGACGCCCATGGCGGCGGCTGGAAAGATGTGTACATCTGCAACACCTTGGAAGAGGTGTGGCAAGCGTATAACCAATCGGGGCTGCTGACGATGATTTTGCAGGAATTTATCGAATGGGAACATTACGTGCGCTGTATGTGCCTGGGGCAAGAGCATATCTTGCCCATGCGCTACGATCCCAAAACGCGCAGCTATCTGGTCGATCACGCCCATCTGTCGCCCGAAATGGGCGAACGCATCGTAGCAGATTCGCTGAAATTGGTGCGGGCATTGGGATATGATATGAATACGGTTGAGTGGGCGATTCAAGATGGCGTGCCTTACGCTATCGACTTTATGAATCCCGCTCCCGATATGGATATCTACTCTCTGACGCCCACCTATTTTGAATGGTGCGTCAAGCGTATGGCGGATATGGCGGTCGATTTAGCCGTAAATCCCCGGTCGCCTGGCGAGAAATTAGGGTGGGACGCTCTGTTTAAGTGACGCTTGAAAAACTAAGTTTTTTCCTGACTCATTTTGGAGAGTAATCATTCAGGTTACATAGAACTAATCTTTTTTGACACAGAGGACACAGGGATTTTTTAGCGTTCCTTTTTCGGGCAGTTTCTAAAGCTTTTGGTTGAATAGTTGCTTGAAATTTTGCCAAAAATACGTTCTTTTCCTCTCTGTGTTCTCCGTGCGTGTGCTTCACGCCTACTCTGTGTCCATCTGAATAGATACTTTGGAGATGCCCATGAATCTGCACACCGCCATCAGCAGTTATCATGATCTGTTAACCGACGATGTGGCGACCTATTCACACGAGATGCTGGCGTTACAGCAAAAGGAGCGGGGGCTATATTTTGGCGACCGCCCGCTGTGTACCGTATTGCGACCCCGCTTTTTAACTGCCGAGCAATATCGATTTTTGCAGCAGCGGATTAAGTTGTTGATGCGGGCTTTCGACAAGGCGTATCGCATAGCCATCAGCGACAAACCGTTCCGCGACCAATTTGGGCTGTTTGATTGGGAGGAGGAGCTGATTCAGCTTGATCCAGGTTTCCGTGACCCGGCGCCGCTTTCTCGGTTAGACGCTTTTTATTTGCCCGACGCTGGCGAGTTGAAATTTACTGAATACAACGCAGAAGTGCCGGCAGCCCCTCAATACAACGATATCCTGACTGAGTTGTTTTTGATGCTGCCCGTCATGCGTAAATTTGCCCGACGGTACGAACTGCGCCCTTTGCCTGTCAGCCACAACGTTCAACATACGCTTTGGGAAACCTATTATAGTTGGGCTGGGCGGCGGGAAATCCCTCGCTTGGCGATTCTCGATTGGCGCGAAGTGCCCACCTACAGCGAATTTCTCTTGTTCCAAAGCTATTTCGCCCGAAATGGGATCGATTGCCCCATTTTTGACCCCCGCGAAGTGGAATATCGAAACGGCAAGTTGATGGCGGGCGACTACCACATCACCCTCATTTACAAGCGGGTTCTCATCGACGAATTGGTAACCCGTATGGGCATCGACAACCCCATCATTCAGGCGGTTAAAGATGGCGCCGTGTGTATGGTCAACCCCTTTCGATGCAAAATTTTGTACAAAAAAGCGAGCTTTGCCGTGTTAAGCGACGAGCGCAACGCCAAACTGTTCAACAAAGCCCAGCGTCAGGCGGTAAAAGCCCACATCCCCTGGACGCGGGTGGTAGAAGAACGGCACACCACTTTTGCCGGCAAACCGGTCGATCTCATCCCCTTCATGCTCAAATACAAAGATAAACTGGTGCTAAAACCGAATGACGATTATGGCGGACGGGGCATCGTGTTAGGCTGGAAAGTGAGCGATAGCGAGTGGGGGAATTCGGTGAAAGCGGCGATGGAAACATCCTATGTGGTGCAAGAGCGGGTGGCGCTGCCTACCGAGCCATACCCTAGCGTCTCCGATGGTCGATTGCGAATTTATGACCGGATGTTAGACACCGCTCCTTACGTCTTTTATGGTTCATTTATGGATGGCTGCCTGACGCGGCTTAGCACAGCGGATCTGCTCAATGTGACGGCAGGCGGCGGCTCGACCGTGCCCACGTTAGTCATCTCTGAGCGGTAAACGGGACGCTGAAAACTATCCATTGGGAATGTCATCCTTTCGCAATCCCAATTGGTAGGATTAGGAACAGGGTACCAATAAAATAACTGTACAACCCGATGGGAGTTGGGTAATATCTGGGCGGGTTAGTTGTATCGGTATCTATAATACCCGCCATTGAAGCCAGCCGTTCCTTCCAGCCTTTTTCATACACTGTAGTTTCAAATTAAATTTAGTCAGGCAACGTTATCTTTTGAACAAGCCGTTGTCAGTTTAAACCATCACAACCATTGTAACGGGCAAGAAGGAAGCGTTATGTCATTTTGTGATCGATGCCAGCTTTTGCTTCTCAAAAGCCGCCATTAAGAGCATATTCATTCCGCCACACCCTGCAACAAAGAAGTAACTATTAAGCCCTATTTGTATTGGATTAGAAGTCAGGTAAAAGTAAGGAGCAAAAAATGCGTAGGTTCAAATATAATGCCACATTAGCCAACGTCATTCGCCAATTGAGCAAATGGCTATTCATCATTTTGACAGCAATCATACTGCTTGGGCAAAGCGGGGCAACGGCTATGGCGCTGTCCAACCAAAATCTCTTTCCCAACCTTTTGCAGGAAGAGAAAGAAGAACGATCAGATGAATCAGTTCCATTGATTGGAGAGCTGCAGCTATCGATTAGTCGCCCGCAACGACCAATCGAATTAGGCGACCAATTTGATATCGATATCCTCATCGAAAACGCCTCAAACGCCTTACAAACCAAGCTCCAGCTTCAACTGCCAAGCATGCCGGGATTGATGTATGTGGCAGGAGAAGGGATTCCAGAAGAGCCCATCGGCAGCGCGTTGGTTAATCTAGCGGATTTAGAGCCGGGGACGACACATCAATTGACCTACACCCTGAAAAGCGTCGGTTTTAAACCAGGAGCAGCCCGTTTTGAGCCAACGTTATTGAGCTTATCTCAGGACGCAGTACGAGAAAAAATCAACATTCCATTCAAGCCAACTATGCCAGAGCGAAAGGGGATGGAGCGCGATGGCAATTCCGCTTTGTTTCATACTGGTCGTATCAAAGCGGATTTTCCGTCTGGCTGGTCTACGCAAGATGCCGATATAGATTTCGAGTTAACCAGACTGACCCCCCAAATTCAATCGGGGCAGAGCGGAATTCTATTCGAGTTCGATATCGAGGCATTTGCAAACAGGAGCGAGATTACAGAATTTGACAAACCTATCACTATTACAGTGGATATACGGGATATGGTAGTGGATTGGGATGAAAAGGACGAATCGTCATTTTACATTCTGACCAGAGAAGATGAAACAGAAGAGTGGCAGGAAATTCCAATCCAATTTGATCCAGACGAAGGAATGTTGACCTTCCAAACCAACCATTTCTCCTCTTACCAGGGGGGCGAAGGTCCCTCTGCCTGGGATTTTACCTACACGCCTCCCGGCATCTCTGCTTATTCGGGAGCGTCAAATTACAGTTATAATATCGATTTGCCGCCTGGCATTGGCGGCTTAACCCCCTCATTGACTCTCTCCTACAATAGCCGGGGGGTGGATGGGATGAAATATCCAGCCATGACCAATGGCTTTGGGGCGGGTTGGGGCGCTCCCCAACCAGAGATTGTCAATGGCAGCGCTTCGCGCTTATATCACGGAACAGGAGACTTTGACACCAATCGGTTTACGCTCTCGTTAAATGGCGTTTCTTATCGACTAAAGCCAGTGCATCCCACCTGGCGGCACGACGTTTACACTGCCATTGGCGACCCCAGTCTGAAAGTAGAATATATCGCCGACGGTTCAGCCAACAATCCTAACCTAACGGGGGAATATTGGGTGGTCAAGACCGGCGATGGCACAACTTATCGATTTGGTTTTTATCCCGACGCAGAACAGGTTGTTGCCAATGGTAATACAGTTGAACATCCCCATATTAATACCAATCAACCCCGGAATCCAAATTTTATTGCCGCCAGTTGGAAATTAGATACCATCACCGATAAATTTGGGCGGCAGGTGAGATATTTTTATACGACACAATGTCAGGAATATCTTGACGACATACACGAAGATCCGTGCCGTTACTTTGATTTAAATGGTGGCGGCGAGCATATCTCTGAGATAGATGTGGCAGTAGAGGATATTAAATACAATTTCGTAAACGGGTCGGCGAATACCATTGTGGAATTTGACCATTTCCCTATTAATTGGGGTCCTGTTCGCGAAAGCACTTATATGACCACTGGACATTACCGCCCATCAAACATTCTTATTAAGCAAGATGGTCAGCTCGTTTCAAAATATACATTTAGTTACGATACCTCCCATCATAATGTGTATCCATCATTTGCCCATAGTACATACCATTGGTATCTGACTGCCATTACCCAAACAGATAGGTATGACAATTTGACCATGCCGACCCAAACGTTTTCTTATGAGCTAAACGCCCATTCAGGGAGTTGTTATTGGGATGGCGCCCCAACGCCAGTTTGGAATTGCGCTCGCTTTCTAACCAAAGTAGAGAATGGGTATGGAGCGGTCACAAAATTTACTTACAATCGGGTGGATTTCAGTGTCTTTTCCGCTCCATTCGACCCAGATGATGAACAATATACCAGCGGCCGCTCATATTATGCCGATTCAGTCGCTACTTGGGATGGGGTAGAGCGAGTGTATGGAGAGGACGCTTACAGTAAAAACTATGCTGAATATGATTACGCCGGCGCCGACGCTTGCTTTGATGAAGATGGCAGCAATTGCCGCACCCCTCATACTGAACCAAGCGATACGTTGGTCGGATTTGACCAAGTGAAGATTACAAGCTTTGAAATTTCCATTACAAATACCAACCCTATCACCACCCCAATCAGCCAACAAAAGCTGACCTTTCATATCGATAATTATTGGCTCAGCGGCAAACCAAAAAGCATTGAACAGATTGACCCTGACACCGGAACAGTCTACTCTAAAGAGACCCAAAATTGGATATTGGCTGGGGTTCTGGGATTGGAAGATAGAATGATCCGTAAAGACAACTATTTGTATGAAAATGGGAAGACGATTCATACCTATGAAACGTATGATTATTACGATGATCCAGCGCCGACCCAGTTTGGTGGGATAAATAAGGCTCGCCAATATGCGCCCGACGGGAGTTTGCGCAGTTGTATTGAGTACGCTTATGAACATGACGCTTCAGCAGTATGGCTGATAAATGTGATTAAGCGAGAGACGAGTTATGAAGGGGAATGTGTATCAGGAACCAAAGTAGCTGAGACGTTGTACCGATATGGCAGTTTATCCAATGGAAGCTCGACCAGCCCCACAGATACCAGTTTATATGGTCAGGGCAACCTGGTCTGGAAGCTGGTGTGGGATGGGAGCGATTATGTTACCGAGAAATATGAATATTGGGATACCGCCAACAATTTGTGGGATGGATTGCCCCATAAAACCATCAGCTATAGCGATGTTTCAACCACATCGACCTATCCTTACGTCCTCAGAAATTGGACGGAAATCAGCAATTACAGCGATTTAGGGCTGCCAACCAGCGTCAGCCAAGTTGGAGTAGGGGTAACTACAGAAACCACCACCATCACTTATGACGCCGCCTTCGATTGGCTGCCGGCATCCATCACTACTCCGCAAGGCATACAACAAGATTACGAATTTGATACCTTCGGTCGGTTGACCTCAGTTGAACGCATTACCAACGGGTTGACGGAACTGACCTCCTATACGTATGCCGCTCCCTACGACCCTGACGGGGCTGGACCTATTGAAAAGATATTTTATATCGATGAAACCTCCGTGCCCAATGACAGCGCCTTGACCCAAACCAACCGAACCTACCTCAATGGATTGGGGCAGCCGATACAGCAGCGTACCTTTGACGTCGATATTTATAGCTCCTCTGACAATGTGGTGTGGAGCCACACCGCATACGACGCTCTGGGCAGAGCGGTATGCCAAACAGCCCCCCAATCAGCGGCGAACGCTGCATTCACGGCTGTGGATTGCCAAAGTGAAATTCATTCTGCAACCGAATATGACAAAGTTGGGCGGGTTGTATCAGAAATACCAATTTCTGGCGCGGCAAACGCCACTAGTTACGACTATGACATTGAGACAACCATCACCGCCAATGGAACCAACCATCTGAATTTGCTCAAAATCAGCTACCCCAATGGCAATGCCATCGAAAATTACACCGACGCTTATGGACAGCTTTCTCTGGTACGAGAGATGGAGGTTGGGGAGACAGATTATGCCGACACCCGATATAGTTACGATATCCTGGGCAATTTGGAGAAGGTTGTCACCTCTTCTCCCTCCAGCGGAGAACCAAGCGGTCCGTCGATATTGCGAACCACCACCATCAACTATGATGTTCTGGGACGGAAAATATTGATGGACGACCCCGATATGGGCGTTTGGGTGTATGCGTATGATACTCAGGGCAATCTCATTCGCCAGACGGACGCCATGGGGCAAGTCATTTGCTTCGCTTACGATAATTTCAACCGATTGGTTCGCAAAGCGGTAGACCCATCTTCCGGTGACCCTTGCCCCGCCCCACTGGTTGCCCATGGCGTAAACCATTTAGCCAGTTTCGTTTACTCTACAACCGCTGGCGGCAGTTTGGGGCAGCTCGAATCCGTCTTTTGGGGGACGACGCCGACCGCAGACAATGACAGTTTTGTTTATGATAGTTTGGGACGGTTGACCAGCCACACCCGGCGCATTTCAGACAATGATTTTACCAAGCAGATTTTGCAATACGACGTTCTGGATAGACCCGAACAGATTCAATATCCTAATGGGGAAATTGTGACCATGAGCTATGATCGGGAAGGAGGGAATAGCTTGCAGGTTGGGTCGCAAGCGGTAGTGGACAATGTGGAGTATAACGAGCTGGGACAAATGATGCGGCTGACTAGACCCCATGGACAGAATACCTATCATTCATATTATGAAGCGACTGGAACGGCTGGAGACAATAATTATCGCTTGAAGAAGATCCAACATGGCGCCGATAATGACGGATTGGCAGATTATATTTTCAACTATGATGCAGTTGGAAATATCTCGACGCTGGTAACCTACAATAACAAGTTAGATACCCAAAATTTCACCTACGATGGGTTGAATAGGTTGACGGCAGCAACCATTGTAGGTCCGCCGGCAGATTATGCCTATAGTTATGACAAGCGAGGCAATATCGCCAGCCAAACGGTAGGCAATGGAACATGGACCTACCATTATGACGACCCCGACCATATCCACGCTGTAACTGATATCGTTAGAAATGGACTCGATTTTAGCTACGGGTATGACGCCAACGGCAATATGATTAGCCGGACAGACGATACCGGCAGTTACGCCCAGACCTTTGATGTCGAGAATAGATTGGTCGCCGTGGAAAGGATAGGCGGCGGAACCACCTATTTTGAGTATGACGCCGACGGGATGCGGACGCTGACCATCCGCCCCGATGGAATCAAGATTTACACCCCCTTCCCCGATTACGAAGAGGAAGTTGCAGCCGCCCCCAACCAAGACCCGGTCTTGACCCATCCCGGCAACCAGACCAACGACGAAGGAGAGACCATCTCCCTGCAAATCGTTGCCAGCGACCCCGATGGAGACACGCTGAGTTACAGCGCCAGCGGACTGCCGGCAAACCTGACCATCAACAGTTCTACCGGACTCATCAGCGGCGTCTTAGCCGCCGGTAGCGCCGGCTCATACAATGTGCAGTTGACCGTCACCGACGGCAATGGCGGCAGCGACGGGACGATATTTTACTGGACAGTTAATAGCTCTGGCGGCGGCAACCAAGCCCCAACCATCACCCATCCCGGCAACCAGACCAACACAGAAGGAGACACAGTCTCCCTACAAATCGTTGCCAGCGACCCCGATGGAGACACGCTGAGCTACAGCGCCAGCGGCTTGCCGGCAAACCTGACCATCAACAGCGCCACCGGACTCATCAGCGGGGCGTTAGCCGCCGGTAGCGCCGGCAGTTATAATGTCACCGTCACCGTCTCCGACGGCAATGGCGGGACAGACAACGTCGCCTTCACCTGGACCGTCAACGCCCCCGGCGGCGGAGGGGGCGACATCCTGTACATCGTCCCCAACGTCAACAACCTCAACGCCGCCGACCAGGCGATATACAACCAACTCATCGGTTTAGGCTACACTATCAGCCTGGTGCGAGACCGCGACGCAGCCGTCAGTGACGCCAACGGCAAAGCCCTCATCCTCATCTCCTACTCCGCCTCCCGGAATTTGGTGGGAACGATGTACAAAAACAGCGCTGTGCCAGCCATGATATGGGACGGAGCGATACTGTCCGACATGGGGATGGTTACCTCCACCGGCAGCGTCAGCGGCCAAAGCCAGATACACATCATCGACGCCAGCCACCCCATGGCAGATGGACACAGCAATGGGAATGTGACGATAGCCGCTGCCGGAACCAAAGTGCGGTGGGGCTTTCCTACAGCCAGCGCCGACTCGATAGCCGAAGTAGCCGGGCAACCCACCAAATCCGCCATCTTCGCCTACGAAACGGGCGACAGCATGAACGGGTTAAATGCCCCCCATCGGCGGGTGGGCTTCTTCATCGATTCCACCACGCCGGTCGATTTGAATGCCAATGGCTGGGGGTTGTTTGATGCCGCGGTCGATTGGGCAATCAATGGCGGCTCATCCACATACATGCCTAACCCCCGCCAGGCGACAGCCGCTGCTGGAGGAGCATTCAAGGGGAACAGAATGGGTAAACGAGGGGCGTCCGCCAAAATACAAGCTATTTCTGGGAGTATCCAGCGCATCTCCCTCAGCTTTGCTGGGGGTCCGGTGGCGGTCCAGGTCAGCGGCGACCCCGACCCGGCAAACAACGGCTTGTTCCACATCTACGCCGACCATCTGGGCAGCAGCGGCTCATTGAGCGACAGCAGCGGCGTATACATCCCCGACAGCCATGCCAAATACACCCCCTTTGGCGATTGGCGCACCGAACCGACGGCTACTGCCGGCGACCGCTACTACACCAACCACAAACACAACAACCTGGGCAACGGCGCGGATGACCTGGGGCTGATATATATGAACGCCCGCTACTATTTGCCCGGCGTGGGACGTTTTGCTTCGGCTGATTCCATTGTGCCAGACCCTGCAAATCCACAAAACTACAACCGCTACAGTTATGTCAACAACAACCCAATGGGCTATGTTGACTCCTCGGGACATGCGGCTGAGCAAACAAATGAGGCAGATTCGTGTGACGTGCTAGTTTGCGGACTCAATCCATATGAACAAACAGGTGACCCATATGGAGATTTCACCTATGAGCAAACAATATTATTGCAATTGCTTTGGTTAGATATTAGAGGGATTTCAGACGAACCTCTCAGGTTAGGGCTAACTTTTGATTTATCGTTCCTTGCCCGAGCAGAATATGCTGAGTATGGTGCGGCAGCGACATTGTATGCCACATCGCCATCCACATTTAAGGGGTCAGTATTGGAGAATTTGATAGACCCCGACCTGTTAGTGGGGGTTGCATTTGGCGTGGGGGCGCTCATTGGCGGGCCAGGCGGGGGTAATGATGATATTCAGGTAGCTGTTGAACTTGAAAATCGTACTCCTTGTCAAAATAGCTTTAGCGCTGGCGCTTTAATCAGTACAGATGATGGCTTTGTGCCAATTGAAGATATTGAGATAGGCGATTATGTATTGGGCTACAATGAAGCTAGGGATGAGATTTCCTTTTATCCGGTTACAGCCCTAATTTCACATGTTGACCCAGTGATAGTCCAGATGGTGATTGCTGGAGAAATGATAGAAACAACGCCTGAACACCCTTTCTACACAGCGGATGGCGAGTGGGTTGAGGCAATAGATTTGCAAGTTGGAGATGAGATTCGACAAGCGGATTGGAAACTAGGAGAGGTTGAATCTATTTTCTTTACTACCCAACCCCAACGAATGTATAATTTCTCAGTTTCAATTGCCCACACTTACTTTATTGGTGATGGACAATGGCTAGTCCATAATTCTAGTGGGGATTGTGACAGGACCCCTCATGGTCTTGACAGAAGTCAGGAAGAGGACAGGCGAACCCAGCAAGCTTTTAATGATCGCGATAATCCCTTGGAAGTTTATCGCGATAATGAAACTGGAAATACAGTATATGTTGGAAAGAATAAACGAACCCATATATTTACACCGGAAGGAATGCATCATACAACTTTTAACACTACACGCGCTAATAGGATTTCTCGGGTATTAAGAGGAAAATGGACTAGGATATATAATTGATAGGTGCAATCTTCAACGGAACAAAGGAGTTGTGAATGAAAGTTCTTAATATGGAGGATATTGCCAGTGTTAGAATTTTAACCATTGAATTGAGCGAGGACGAAGTAGATGTCTATGAAGCATGTTTGAGACATATTCTTTTGACTCAAGATTCTGCCCATATTGAGAATCTGACAGGGGCAACTTTTGATGAATTTGAAAATATATTAAATGATTTAACCAGACTGATTAAGATATTGCCAAATGTGAGGAAGAGAAATAGTTGAAAATACACGAAAAGCTTTTCCTAAAAATCGGGTTCAAATAGACAAATGTATTCTTGGGCTTCATTGTTGACAGTTTTTCTTTCAGGTAACTCTTATTACTCCGTAACAAAAGAGATTTAAGTATTTCTTGAATTTCAAAAATAAACAGATAAGCTAAAGGGTACTATGAAAAAACAACATGTCACCTTAAGCAAAAATGATCGTCCTTATCTGGAAAACTTAATCAGCAAAGGCAGTTTACCTGCCAAAATGTATAAACGAGCTGTCGCTCTCCTCGAATTAGACCGAGGCAGCACTTTTACAAAGGCGGCTCAAATCGTCGGAGTGACCATACAAACCACATCGACTTGGGCCCAAAAATATCGAGAAAATGGGCTGGGATTCTTAACTGATAAGCCACGGTCTGGTCGTCCAAAAGAAATTGACGGGATTACCTGTGCCCAAATTACGGCTCTGGCTTGCAGTGATGCTCCAGAAGGACACAGCAAGTGGAGTTTGCGCCTCTTAGCCGAAAAAGTGGTTGAGTTGGAGTACATTGACACCATTTCCCACACCGAAATTGGTCGCATTCTCAAAAAAACGAACTCAAACCCCACTTGAAACAACAGTGGGTAATCGGCAAAATGACCCACCGTTTTCTCGCAGCAATGGAGCGTATCCTCTGGTTATATGCCCAACCTTACAATCCTAAACGTCCTGTGGTTTGTTTTGATGAACGCCCTTGTTTTCTCATCGGGGATGCTGTTGAACCGATAGCAATGCAAACCGGTCAAATCCGCAAAGAGCATTATGCTTATGAAAAGAACGGTTCTTGTGCTCTTTTAGCAGCGATTGAACCCTTAACGGCCAAACGAGTAGCTGAAGTATATCCGCAGCGCACAAGCAAAGAGTTCACCCATTTCTGTCAGCTTTTGTCACAAGCCTATCCCGATGCGGACAAGATTTGTCTGGTTTTGGATAACCTTAACACACATACGATTGCCTCTTTCTATAAGCATTTACCAGCTGACGAAGCCTTTGCTTTGGGGCAACGGTTTGAATTCTGGTTTACACCTAAGTCGGCCAGCTGGCTCAATATGATTGAGATCGAGTTCTCGGCGTTAACGCGACTTTGCCTAAATCGGCGCATCCCCACGATAGAGAAATTATCGTCCGAGGTGTTAGCTTTGATTGCAGAGCGGATGCAAAAAGGCATCAAAATCAATTGGCAATTCTCCATAGCCGTTTGTCGTCAAAAGCTTAATTCTCGTTATACAGTTGTTAATGTTGCGAATTCCAAGTTTGCTCATTCAGCAATTTCGGAAACTAAGAATGCTTGATTACTTATATTACAGAGTACTTATTTGTTGCTACGGTAAGAATATTTCTCCCGTTGTAACTTTAAAAGTTTCAATCGGACATCTCCCTGCAAATCTCTGCCAGCGACCCCGATGGAGATACGCTGAGCTACAGCGCCAGCGGCTTGCCGGCAAACCTGACCATCAACAGCGCCACCGGACTCATCAGCGGGGCGTTAGCCGCCGGGGGCGCCGGCAGTTATAACGTCACCGTCACCGTCTCCGACGGCAACGGCGGGACAGACAACGTCACCTTCACCTGGACCGTCAATGCCCCCGGCGGCGGAGGGGGCGACATCCTGTACATCGTCCCCAACGTCAACAACCTCAATGCCGCCGACCAGGCGATATACAACCAGCTCATCGGACTAGGCTACACTATCAGCCTGGTGCGAGACCGAGACGCAGCCGTAGGCGACGCCAACGGCAAAGCCCTCATCGTGATTTCCTACTCCGCCTCCCGGAATTTGGTGGGAACGATGTACAAAAACAGCGCTGTGCCAGCCATGATATGGGACGGAGCGATACTATCCGACATGGGGATGGTCACCTCCACCGGCAGCGTCAGCGGCCAAAGCCAGATAAAGGTCATCGACGCCAGCCACCCCATGGCAGATGGACACAGCAATGGGAATGTGACGATAGCCACTACTGGAACCAAAGTGCGGTGGGGCTTTCCCACAGCCAGTGCCGACTCGATAGCCGAAGTAGCCGGGCAGCCCAACAAATCCGCTATCTTCGCCTACGAAACAGGCGACAGCATGAACGGGTTAAATGCCCCCCATCGGCGGGTGGGCTTCTTTATCGATTCCACCACGCCGGTCGATTTGAACGCTAATGGCTGGGGGTTGTTCGACGCCGCAGTCGAATGGGCGGTCAACGGCGGCTCGTCCACATACATGCCGGACCCCAACCAGGCGATAGCCGCCACAGGAGCATTCAAAGGGAACAGAATGGGTAAACGAGGGGCGTCCGCCAAAATACAAGCTATTTCTGGGAGTATCCAGCGCATCTCCCTCAGCTTTGCTGGGCAGCCAGTGGCGGTCCAGGTCAGCGGCGACCCCGACCCGGCGGACAACGGCTTGTTCCACATCTACGCCGACCATCTGGGCAGCAGCGGCTCATTGAGCGACAGCAGCGGGGCATACATCCCCAACAGCCATGCCAAATACACCCCCTTTGGGGATTGGCGGACAGAGCCTACCGCCACGGCAGGTGATAGATACTACACCAACCACAAGCACAACAACCTGGGCGGCGGGGCGGATGATTTGGGGCTAATTTACATGAACGCTAGGTATTACCTCCCCGGCGTGGGACGTTTTGCTTCGGCTGATTCCATTGTGCCAAATGCAACCAATCCGCAAGCCTATAATCGATATAGCTATGTTGAAAATCGTCCGAATAATTTTCGAGACCCAAGTGGGCACGAGCTTGAAGTGTCACCAGAAGGATACGATTCAATGTATCAGTCCACATATGAAATGTATCGGTTTTTACTTGATAGCGGCATTAAATATATTGAGATAGATGGAATTCTTTTTGATATGGACCATGCTAGAACTAATTGGGAGCTTGCCGAGAAGATTTACACTCAATGGTCGTCTGGAACGGTTAAATTACGATGGTCACATGGTTACGAACGTGAGTATGAGGTTGATCCTACGTTAAGCGGCGCAGCTTTAGATGCTGCTGCACAAAATTTGTGGTATGACTTTGTTTCCGGGTATGAAGAACTTCAAGAGCAGTCCCATAGTCCTTCAGCATGGTCAATCGAAGATATGCCGTCCAATTATTTAGGCTTTATATCATATGTATATGGTGGCAGAAAAGATTTACATCAAGATATCGCTAACATGCTAACTGTTTTTACAGTTGAAAACTATTTGGCGGGAAATATTGGAGATGAAAATGGCGTAGTCATTAAAGCTTGGGGAAATTGGCATGATAATAAAGTGGTGCAATTTTTTAGAGAAGTTCGTGGTTTTGGAGAAGGAGTTTACAGGAAAAAGAATCGTTCAACTAGTCCTTTGACTGTTTCAGGTTCGTATGTTGATTGGCCAGGCATATATTGGGCATTAAGAGATACTGGGAATCCCGGATGGAAGAGGAAATGAAAAACAGGCACTGGATTATTAGTTGCAGTGAGGCGTAAAATGGGATTGGAGATCAAAAACAAATCATTCAAAAAATTGGGTATTGGTTGTTTATTAACATTTATACTGCTAGGGTTCATTTGCGGATTTTTGTATATCATTTATTTAACCCCTTATGGTTACTGGAAGAGAGCTTATAGGCATAATCCGGAATCAGCTGTAATGCATTCTTTTCCATATTTCCTAGCTACTCAACAGAATGGACTTTTTGATATTACTTCTCCATCCCAACATGACCGGCTTCGGGACTGGATGTTGAATCATAAACCAATGGATTGCCCATTCCCTCCTATGACAATGGGGGGAGCTAATAATATATCTGTAAGGTGTCAATGTCGTTTGGAGGTAACAGGGATTGAAATGAAAGCTATTGAAAAAGAGCCATATTGGATAATTACAGATTGGAGTACCGTTGAAATAGATACTTGTTTTCGCAATGATGGCGATATTAGCCCTTTTGGAATCTCTGTAACTATTTCTCCATGATACAGGACAGCACAATAGCATAAAGGCATTGTACTCCTAACTCTTGAGCCTCAATCTTAACATTTCAACACTTCCCTGCAAATCTCTGCCAGCGACCCCGACGGAGATACGCTGAGTTACAGCGCCAGCGGCAAAGCCCTCATCCTCATCTCCTCCGCCTCCCGCAACTTGGGAGGGGTCCATGTGCCAGAACAACGGCGTGCCGGCGGTAATTGCATCTGACTAGGCTACACCATCAGATTGTGCTAGACCTAATCGACTCGGCCACGCCGGTCGATTTGAACGCGGCAGGCTGGGGGTTGTTTGATGCCGCGGTCGATTGGGCAATCAATGGCGGCTCATCCACATACATGCCTAACCCCAACCAGGCGACAGCCGCTGCTGGAGCATTCAAGGGGAATCTGTTAGGCAAACGGGGGACGTCCGCCAAAATACAAGCTATTTCTGGGAGTATCCAACGCATCTCCCTCAGCTTTGCTGGGCAGCCAGTGGCGGTACAGGTCAGCGGCGACCCCGACCCGGCGAACAACGGCTTGTTCCACATCTACGCCGACCATCTGGGCAGCAGCGGCTCATTGAGCGACAGCAGCGGCGTGTACATCCCCAACAGCCATGCCAAATACACCCCCTTTGGCGATTGGCGCACCGAACCTACCGCTACTGCCGGCGACCGTTACTACACCAACCACAAACACAACAATCTGGGCAACGGGGCGGATGATTTGGGGCTGATATATATGAACGCCCGTTTTTACCTACCCGGCGTGGGCAGATTTGCCAGCGCTGATACCATTGTGCCGGACCCTGCCAACCCGCAAGCTTACAACCGATACAGTTATGTCAACAACAACCCAATGGGCTATGTTGACCCCTCGGGGCGCCATGGTTGCGGCGTTAGCGCTTGGGGTCGGTGGTGCAGCGCTATAAACCAAGAAAATACGGATGCGTTAGACGTAAGCGACTATACAACAGTAAATAGGCGTCATAGTTACTATAACTGGGTACAAGACAGTTTGGATACAATAGGCAATGGTTCCAAGTGGTTTGAAGCAGCTGCCATTGTGACGGAGTTAAATGGTGTAGGCGCAGTTAATACACCAGGCGCTCTCACTATTCCCCAGAGCGCGCAGGAGTTCTTGCGAGCAGGCAATGAGTATTTATTCTCTTTCAATATGAGTACTGCTCGAGATTTGTTGAATAATGGAGGGCTTTCCTATAAGTTTGAAGATGCAAATGGGAAAATTGTATCTTTAAGTGGTTTGTCAGGGCTGGAGCTTGATTTGGCATTGGTGCAATTGGAACAATCCCATGTGCAAGATTTTATATCAGGCTATGCTTATGAGAACGGTTGGGGCGCGACTCAATCTGTCACACAAGCCGTGAGCAAATTGTTTTCATCTGAAATTGCCAAAATTGCAGGTAATGATTTCATTAATGAAATTATGGCTGAGTTCTTTGGGGGTGGAGCAGACTTTGATTTTGGTAACTATGATCATCGGGTATTATTGGGACAAGAGCTTGTCAAACGGTTGCATGAGGATGATTAGCGATTTATTCAAGGAAGTAAGCTATGAAAGTATCTAGAATGCTAACGATTATCCTATTACTATTTTTGGTTGAGCATTTCCTGTTTTCCGTGGGAGCATTTAGTCGGAGTGCCGCCCGAAATGGTCAAATGTTGTTTTTTCCAGATAAAATATTGCTCGAAATAGAATTAAGAAGTTACTTAGCGCTAACATTAACCCGATTGATATTTTGGACGTTGCCTTTATTGGTAATGTTTCACTATGCTATTAAGCATTATAAAATCAGGAATGTACTTTACGTGGCAGCTCTCAATGTGTCGAGCAATATCATTGTAATCGTTTTGCTATCCATGTTTTATTTTCAGGATTTGATTCGATTGCCTATAGCGCGAATTACAATTGTGCTGGCTTTCGTAAGCCCTTTTATTTTAAATATGTTACCGTTTACCAGAGGGTATATCCGAGAGTTAGTTTTGGCGTCGATGGGTGATTCTCACTAATTTTTCCATCTCTTAGGCTGCATTCTATACGATAGTTCTTCATTCTTAACATCTCCCTGCAAATCGTTGCCGGCGACCCCGATGGAGACACGCTGAGCTACAGCGCCAGCGGCAAAGTCCTCATCGTCATCTCCTCCTCCGCCTCTCGGGTTTTGGTAGGAACGATGTACAAAAACAGCGCTGTGCCAGCCATGATATGGGACGGAGCGATACTGTCCGACATGGGGATGGTTACCTCCACCGGCAGCGTCAGCGGCCAAAGCCAGATACACATCATCGACGCCAGCCACCCCATGGCAGATGGACACAGCAATGGGAATGTGACGATAGCCACTACTGGAACCAAAGTGCGGTGGGGCTTTCCTACAGCCAGCGCCGACTCAATAGCTGAAGTAGCCGGGCAGCCCACCAAATCCGCCATCTTCGCCTACCAAACGGGCGACAGCATGAACGGGTTAAATGCCCCCCATCGGCGGGTGGGCTTCTTCATCGATTCCACCACGCCGGTCGATTTGAACGCCAATGGCTGGGGGTTGTTCGACGCCGCAGTCGATTGGGCAATCAATGGCGGCTCATCCACATTTATGCCGGACCCCAACCAGGCGACAGCCGCTGCTGGAGCATTCAAGGGGAATGTGGCTGGCAAACGGGGGACGTCCGCCAAAATACAAGCTATTTCTGGGAGTATCCAGCGCATCTCCCTCAGCTTTGCTGGGGGTCTGGTGGCTGTCCAGGTCAGCGGCGACCCCGACCCGGCGGACAACGGCTTGTTCCACATCTACGCCGACCATCTGGGCAGCAGCGGCTCGTTGAGCGACAGCAGTGGGGTATACATCCCCGACAGCCATGCCAAATACACCCCCTTCGGGGATTGGCGCACCGAACCGACCGCTACTGCCGGCGACCGTTACTACACTAACCACAAACACAACAATCTGGGCAACGGGGCAGATGATTTAGGGCTGATTTACATGAATGCTAGATATTACCTCCCCGGCGTGGGCAGATTTGCCAGCGCGGATACGGTTGTGCAAAACTTTGCCAATCCACAGACTTATAACAGATTTGGTTATGCACTAAATAACCCATTGCGATTCACAGACCCAACTGGACATAGAGCATGTAGTGGTCCGAATGATTATGGGTGTGTGCCAGATGAATATGAAGATCCAGGCGTTACACAAGTTTCAGGTGGAATGGATGATTTTTGGTTGATATTTTCAATAGTGAGCATGGGTTCATCCAAAGGAGTGCAGGCGGCGGGCGAAGCTCTTGAAACAGCATATGAATGTGTAACAGGTGGAGTAGGGCAATGTGTTGCAACAGCCGCTTTAGGGCGGGCAGTAGATTTTGTAGGCAGTGTTGGCGGACGCGCTTGGACAAAGCTCTCCTCAACTGTATCCGATCTGGTTCCTCAACAACTTACAAATCTATCTTGTGGTTCAGCGTGTGGCTCTGCCATGTTACGAGCTAAAGGGATCAACATATCTGAAGCGGAATTTCTAGAAATTGCAGGGCAGCCTATGGAAATGGATGATTTGGCTGATATTCTTAATTCATTTGATCCTGATGGCAATTGGGTTAGCGGTACACTTACTTCGAAAGATTTCACAGATACGGAGATTGTAGATATTTTAACCTCCGACGGGACTTGGTTTGCCTCAATGAAGTTGACAGGAACTTCATATCAGCATATGGTTCTTATAGATGGTTATGATGAACTTGGGCGAATTCGAGTTCATGATCCGGCAGATGGTAAACTATACTTTATGACCCAAGAAGAATTTTTACAAGTATGGGGAGGTCAGGGAGCAATTCAAACACCATGAAAGTTTTTGCCCATTCTTTTACTAGGGAGATTGATTCACCAACATTCCTAATCCATATCAAGATTGGAAAAGAGTCAGTTGATGTTAACGTAAAAATAAAAGTTGTGAAATATGGAAAAGGTACAATTAATGTTGTACAAAGCGATAAAAACTTTTCTAAGAAAATATTGTTTCATGGGGTAATTAAAAGAAATTTGGGGGTTTTGGCGAGTAATATTTACAATAATGAGGAAGTCGTTTTTCCCGTTTATTTAGGTTCTCTCACAGAGTCATAAACTGACAACCAGACCAACACAGAAGGAGACACCGTTTCGCTGCAAATCATCGCCAGCGACCCCGATGGAGATACGCTGAGCTACAGCGCCAGCGGCAAAGTCCTCATCATCATCTCCTCCTCCGCTTTCCAAAATTGGGTAGGGAGGATGTACAAAAATAGCGTTGTTCCAGCAATGATATGGGATGGGGCGATATTATCCGACATGGGGATGGTTACCTCCACCGGCAGCGTCAGCGGCCAAAGCCAGATAAAGGTCATCGACGCCAGCCACCCCATGGCAGATGGACACAGCAATGGGAATGTGACGATAGCTGCTGCCGGAACCAAAGTGCGGTGGGGCTTTCCTACAGCCAGCGCCGACTCGATAGCCGAAGTAGCCGGGCAGCCCACCAAATCCGCCATCTTCGCCTACGAAACGGGCGACAGCATGAATGGGTTGACCGCCCCCCATCGGCGGGTGGGCTTCTTCATCGATTCCACCACGCCGGTCGATTTGAATGCGGCAGGCTGGGGGTTGTTTGATGCCGCAGTCGATTGGGCAATCAATGGCGGCTCATCCACATTGATGCCGGACCCCAACCAGGCGACAGCCGCTGCTGGAGCATTCAAAGGGAACAGAATGGGCAAACGAGGGACGTCCGCCAAGCTGCAAACCAGTTCAGGCGGCATCCAGTGCATCTCCCTCAGCTTTGCTGGGGGTCCTGTGGCGGTACAGGTCAGCGGCGACCCCGACCCGGCGAACAACGGCTTGTTCCACATCTACGCCGACCATCTGGGCAGTACGGGCTCATTGAGCGACAGCAGTGGGGGATACATCCCCAACAGCCATGCCAAATACACCCCCTTTGGGGATTGGCGCACCGAACCTACCGCTACTGCCGGCCACCGTTACTATACAAACCACAAGCACAACAACCTGGGCAACGGGGCAAATGATTTGGGGCTGATTTACATGAATGCCCGCTACTATTTGCCCGGCGTGGGCAGATTTGCCAGCGCGGATACGGTTGTGCCAAATGCAGCCAATCCGCAGAGTTACAATCGATATAGCTATGCATACAACAACCCGATTAAGCTATTTGACCCCTCAGGTCATATAGCTATAGATAACGATAAACTCAGCTCTGGTGGTGGTACCCCGCCGTGTTATGATAGTACTGGAATGATGTCTGGGTGTGTAAATGTCGTTGGTGGGGCGCAACAAATTGAGAGCGGGGCACAAGACCCCGCAGTTACAGAAACCTTGAAAGTAACTTTGTCATTCGTGCCAATTGTTGGGGAGGCAATTGACGCCATTGATATTACAAATGCATTTGTTAATGGCGAGTTTGATGAAGCGGCTTTTTTACTAATTCTGGCTGCGGCGCCAGGGTCAGCAGAAGCATTAAGAGAGGGAGGCTCTGGGGTAATTAGAGCAATAAATGGCATTGATGATAGTTCGGCAAGAACTGTAATGAACTTCATTGAAACATTGTGTAGCTTTAGCGAGGATACATTGGTCATGACAGGGGCGGGGCTGATACCAATCGCTGAAGTGAATGTGGGGGAACTGGTATTGGCATTTAATGAGGCGACAGGAGAAATTGGCTACTATCCAGTGACAGCCACATGGGCACACCTTGACCCGATTATTGTCGAGTTGACCATTGATGGTGAGGTGGTGTGGACAACACCAGAACACCCCTTCTACACGGCTGACGGGGATTGGGAAGCGGTCTTCGAGTTACAAGTCGGAGAGGAAATTCAGCAAGCGGATGGCACAACAGGGATAGTGGAAGGGGTAGTGTACCATGCCCGCCCCCAAATGATGTACAATATGACTGTAGCCACTGCTCACACCTACTTTGTAGGAGATGGGCATTGGTTGGTGCATAATGCTTGTGAAGCTTTTGCTAATACTGCAAACCTTGCTCTTCGTCAGCTAAGCCCAGAACTACGTGGTGTAACTATTGCTATGAGTTTAGATGATGCAGGTCAACCTATCTTGGCAGTGTATGGAAGGACTGGGCAAATTACAGAGGATGCGGTTGCTTCTCTACGCAGGAAGGGCTGGAATGTGTTAGATGCACCACCTAGGGGAAGTGCATATCATGCAGAAAGGCAATTATATGATGAAGGGTATACACAAATTGGTATATCTCGACAGAGGGGTATGTGTTCTAGCTGTGAAGACTTTTTCAACGATAAACCCCATGTAACAGTTACGGAGTATTCTCCACCATAAGGTATAGTTTTGGAATGATTATGAGTACAACAAGTAGTATAGTGACAAATACTATAAAAAGTATGCCTGTTGAAATTACAGAAGGAGAGGCAGCTTTATTTAATTCATTTCCCATCAGTGAAGTAGTTCCTGCTTTAAAACATCTTATTATTGAGGAAACAGATTCCACAATAACAGCCCGTGCCTTTGATGCCGTTATGAAATTGACAAAGTTTGATACAGTAGAATTTTTGATCAGTTTGTTCGAGGAAACATCTTTGAGAAAAAGGTTTGTATGTTGCAGTTATTTGGGAAATTTTCCTGATGATCGAGCAGTTCAAAAACTATTAGATATTTTGAACCGTGAAAATAACGTTGATCTACGGTATTGTGCAATTGAATCTCTAGCTAAAATTGGGGATCAGACAGCTATTCCCGTATTGGAACAAATCAAAAATGGAGATTCAAGCAAGGATTACGAAGGTTTTTCAATTTCTGAAATAGCACAGAAAGCATTAGCCGAGATAAAAGGAAGATTGTAAAGATAATGTGGTGAGTGTAGGAAAATACCAATCGCTGAGGTGGATGTGGGGGAACTGGTATTGGCATTTAACGAGGAGATAGGTGAGGTTGGCTACTATCCAGTAACAGCAACATGGGCACACCTTGACCCGGTTGTTGTTGAGTTAACCATTGATAGTGAGGTGGTGTGGACAACACCAGAACACCCCTTTTACACAGTTGATGGAGGTTGGGAAACCGTTTTAGAGTTGCAAGTTGGGGAAGAAATTCGCCAAGCGGATGGAAGTACAGGGGTAGTGGAAGGGGTTGTGTACCATGCCCGCCCCCAAATGATGTACAATATGACCGTAGCCACTGCCCACACCTATTTTGTAGGAGATGGGCATTGGTTGGTGCATAATTCATGTCCTAATTTACCCAAATGGGTGCGGGGAGATCGAACACGTGGAGTGTTAGACACAGGCGGTGAATTTATTAGTGTTTTTAGTGGTAAGTCTGGGGGACCAGCACTGGCTTTTGCTGATGATTTGTCAGCTTTTGATCCGATGTTTGCTTCAACAGTTCATGCAGAATCTCATGCAGCGGCAGCAATGAGGCAATTAGGCGTGTCTGAGGCAACCTTGTATATAAACAATTTACCATGTGCAGGAGTGTTCAGTTGTCAACAATTTCTTCCATCACGGTTGGCTGAAGGATCGACTTTGCACATATATGTGGGAAGTGGTGATAATTATAAGTATTTCGGTTCTTTTACTGGAATTCCAGATTAGAGGTTAAATCAAAAATGGGTATGATCGCAAATGTCAAATGGAATAAAGGAATGCAAAATCAAAAATCTGTCTCTTCAGAGAATGAATTGATTGATTTAATTGAGAGTTTGGGTACAAGCGCTAAAAAAAATAAACATCCTATTTCGGTTGAGGTAAAGATTAATGAGGGTACTGTCTTGTCCTTAGTTGTTGGTTTGGAAATAAGTGTTTTGCATTTTTTTGATGAGGAAAATAAGCCGAACTACTTTGCAAGTAAAGGAGAAGATTCTTCAGATGAATGGGTAGCGTTTTTTATGCAAGATCATTATTCAGAGATGCCATTAAAATATTTCGTGCCAAGTGTTAAGGCTATCGAAGCAGTCAAAGAATATTATCGACATGGTTGCAAACCTACCAATATTCAATGGGTAACAGGCTAACTGTAGGGACTTCATCCTCCATTACATGGCTGTGACGAAGTCTCTTGATCTTGTGGAGAGTGTTTGTACTTTAACACATCAATTCTTTCAATTTCCTGCCAATTGTTGTCAGCAGGCAAGGGATTTACAACCAGTTAGTTGGGCTAGGCTACGCCATCACGCTAGTGCGAGACCGAGACGCAGCCGTCAGTGACGCCTACGGCAAAGCCCTCATCCTCATCTCCTACTCCGCCTCCCGGAATTTGGTAGGGACGATGTACAAAAACAGCGCTGTGCCAGCCATGATATGGGATGGAGCGATACTGTCCGACATGGGGATGGTTACCTCCACCGGCAGCGTCAGCGGCCAAAGCCAGATAAACATCATTGACGCCAGCCACCCCATGGCAGATGGACACAGCAATGGGAATGTGACGATAGCCAGTAGTGGGACAAAAGTGCGGTGGGGCTTTCCTACAGCCAGCGCCGACTCGATAGCCGAAGTAGCCGGGCAACCCACCAAATCCGCCATCTTCGCCTACCAAACAGGCGACAGCATGAACGGGATAAATGCCCCCCATCGGCGGGTGGGCTTCTTCATCGATTCCACCACGCCGGTCGATTTGAATGCAAATGGCTGGGGGTTGTTTGATGCCGCGGTCGATTGGGCAATCAATGGCGGCTCATCCACATACATGCCTAACCCCAACCAGGCGATAGCTACTGCTGGAGTATTCAAAGGGAACAGAATGGGCAAACGAGGGACGTCCGCCAAAATACAAGCTATTTCTGGAAGTATCCAGCGCATCTCCCTCAGCTTTGCTGGGGGTCCGGTGGCGGTACAGGTCAGCGGCGACCCCGACCCGGCAGACAACGGTTTGTTCCACATCTATGCCGACCATTTGGGCAGTACCGGCTCATTGAGCGACAGCAGCGGCGTATACATCCCCGACAGCCATGCCAAATACACCCCCTTTGGCGATTGGCGGACAGAGCCGACCGCCACTGCAAGTGATAGATACTATACCGGGCACAAGCACAACAACCTGGGCGGCGGGGCAGATGACCTGGGGCTGATATATATGAATGCCCGATATTATTTGCCCGGCGTGGGACGTTTTGCTTCGGCTGATTCCATTGTGCCGGACCCGAATAGTCCACAAAACTTCAATCGATACAGTTACGTACTCAATAATCCTATGCGTCTTCTCGACCCTTCCGGACACGTCGTGGAGATATTTGAAGGTGATGACGAATTTGAAGACCCGTATGATGAGCCACAGCCTGATCATAAAACCTGTGCTGCCAATTGTGATGAATATTTGCAATGGACATGGGAGCAATTTTGGTGGGCTGTATGGACTGATAATGAAGCTTTAGCAACAGGATATTGGAATGAAATACGACCTTATATCCTTAGGTCGTGGAAACCATCCGGAGAAGGATGGGATGGGTTGTATAATTATGCTGTTGATAACGCTTGGGAGGACGCAAACTTTTTCATAGGTTTCATGCTGGCTTCCACGATTGATAGTGCAGGTCGTGTTGGAGGATTGTCATCAGGTTCAAATGAGTTTCCCATAGTAGGCTTACCCAACAGGGGTGGCCAAGGCAAAACCACAGGGTATTTATTTGACAGTTCTGGCAATAAAATTGGAACAATTGTAAGTGGACGGAATCAATATAGTTTTGACGAAAATTTAGTGCGTGGACATAAAGGCCCCTATATGATTCAAGATCATGTTGAAGCACAGGCGGCAGGCATGATGCGTGATTTAAATGTCACTGAGGCGACTTTAGTGCTTAATAATCACCCTTGCGCCATTGGCGTGAATAATTGTCAAACCTTGCTAAAATATATGATTCCAGAGGGCTCAACGTTAAATGTAATTGTTCCAAAAGGTTTTGATGCGCGAGGGGTATATAATCAATCTTTTACTGGTGCAAGCGTACCATAGGATAATAGGATGAATACTCTGCTATACTTAAAATTGTTTTAGCTGATAGTACCACACTATAGCTTTGGTCTTGCTTTCTTTAAGGAATAAAAATGTTTTTTGTTAGTAAATTGACTTGGGAATATGGTGAGGAGTATGGCCATGTTTATTATCCCACAAATATGGTAGACTTGCGAAAAAAAATATCTGAATTAAATGAATGGGGGCTTAAAAAGGGTTACCCATTTTTTATAATGATGCAATTAACTGATGGAAGTTTTTTGGGTTTCACGGTTGCTCATGAGTATAGTTTTGTTGAATTTAATTTCAACAATGCAGGAAATTTAGAGGGTCCTTACCATTTATTAAACACTAATGGAAATGTGGATGAAATAGTTCCTGTCTATTATGGAGCATCTCATACTGAGCCTGACACGACAAAAATGCTTCCTATCAAACAAGTGTTAGAAGCTATTTATCACTATGTTCAGTACAGAATATTTCCTTCTAAAATCCAATTTAGTAGTGAAGTGGCAAATAAGAAATTTGTGTCCACGCAACAATAAAAGTAGCCATGTAAGAATTCAGTGGCCATGAAGTTCTCCAAAGGACTGGCGACGAAATAAAGCGCGGAGCAGCATCGCTAGTTCAGAGGTGTGGTAAGAAAACAACTTTGTTGCTGTTAACTACCCAGTTTTAGTGCCAACTTTGTACTCTTAGGTTTCATTCTAAACGATAGTCCTTCATTAATCTTTTTGGGGTCTCGCTACCCTGCCGCAGAGCGGCGGGGTAGTTTTAATATCTCTCTGCAAACCCCTATGTCAAATTACGCCCGTAAATGTACCATCTATTTACGGCAATAGTGTACCATCCATTTACGGCAACGATGTACCGGCTGCATCCACACTACCAATTGGGTCGAATAATACTCCTTGTCAAAACAGTTTTAGCGCTGGCGCTTTCATTAGTACAGATGATGGCTTTGTGCCAATTGAAGATATTGAGATAGGCGACTACGTGTTGGGCTACAATGAAGCAGGGGATGAGATTTCCTTTTATCCAGTTGCAGCCCTCATTTCACATGTTGACCCAGTGATTGTCCAGATGGTGATTGCTGGAGAAATGATAGAAACAACGCCTGAACACCCTTTCTACACAGCGGATGGCGAGTGGATCAAGGCAATGGAGTTGCAAGTTGGAGATGAGATTCGACGAGCAAATTGGGCAATAGGGGAGGTTGAATCTATTCTCTTTACTGCCCAGCCTCAACGAATGTATAATTTTACAGTTGCTACTGCTCATTCCTATTTTGTTGGCAAAAAGCAATATCTTGTTCATAATTCTGGTCCCTGCGACCCTAAGGTGGTCAGGTGAGATTATCTCCAACCGTTGGGAGGATAAACAGGGGTAAGAAGAATCTCAGCTTGAGAAAGAATGTGATTGGCTAAACCAATCGCCATAGCAGGGGAGCGTTGCTCATACTTTTTCTTGGCAACAGGCACATCTAAAAGTTGGCGTAAAGAACGATGAGACCGAGACCAATTGTAAACAGTCAGAGACCACCAACCGCGATGGCGTTTGTCATCTTCATGTTTGGCAAAAGCGAGTGTTCTGCGAACTTGAGAGCCATCCATCAGACGAGCCGTGCCATTGTAACGTTCAATGATACTGGTGTTGGGGATGTTGAAATCCAGTTGTTGGAGAACTTGTTCAATCCGTTTTTTGGAACCATGAGCATAGTGAATCTCGACTGATTGCAAATTTTTGCCTTGACGACGCTTGACAATTTGGACATGAGCAGCAGTGCGAGGCACACGATAACGAATCTTAGGAGGTCTACCCAAGTGGGTTTGACGAGAGGGACGGTAAGAACGACCAAATATCTGTGGAAAAAGCGTTTTGTAGCTGACAAAACCATCGGAAAAGAGCGCTGCTTTTTTGGGGTCAAGCAGTCGTTGGGCAGTATCGGTCAGCACGCGGTGGATGAGCGTTTCATTTCTTTTTCCTGCCACATGAGAGATGACAAATTTACTCTGGGGGTCAATCACTTCTGCTTCCCAGATTGAGGTGCGTTTGTTCCCGACAAAACCGTATGGAATTGCCCCGAATTAGTGGACACATGATTGTGACACACTGTTCATTTCCTGATATTGCTTTTCATACTCAACCGGGCTGAGATAGCCTAATTGTGAGTGCAACCGTTGCCTATTGTAAAATATTTCGATGTACTCGAACAGGGTTGTTCTCGCCACAGCATGACTCTCAAATACTTTATCGGCACATTCAACTTTTAACGTTGCAAACCAACTCTCAGCTGGTGCATTATCGTAGCAGTTGCCAACCCCACTCATACTCGGTCGAATTTTTGATACCGTTAACGCCTGTTGAAAATCATCACTTGTGTACTGGCTACCTCGGTCTGAATGGTGTATCAATTCCGCAGATGGGCTACGACGGCCTGTCGCCATTACAAGTGCATCAATGACAAGATGACGAGACATATCTTGACGGATTGACCAGCCAACAACCAACCGCGAGAACAAATCGATGATGACAGCAAGATAGAGTGATCCATCGTTTGTTGGCACGTGCGTAATATCCGCGCACCAGACTTCATTCGGTCTTTGAGCTGTAAAGTTCTGTTGCAACCGATTGGGGGCTGGTTGCTTGCTGGGGTCCTGTTTTGTCGTTACTTTACGCCGTTTTGGTCGCTTGCCAACAAGATTATTCTCGCGCATCAGACGAGCCACACGCTTACGACTGCAACGCCATTTGAGACCCAATAGCTTTTTGTAGATACGGGGCGCACCATAACGACCTTTGCTCTCTTGATATGCCTCTTGGAGCGCAACCAACAACTTATCGTCAGCCACCTTCCGCTTGCTTGGGGGGCGTTTACACCAAGCATAATAACCACTGCGTGAAACAGCAAGCACACGGCACATGAGTGCCACAGGATAATCCGTTCGGTGTGCGTCAATGAATTGAAATTTCATCGCTTTGGACGCGTGAAGATGGCCACGGCTTTTTTTAGGATTTCGTTTTCGAGCTGTGATTCACGTAACTCACGCTTCAAACGGGTCACCTCTGCATCACGCTCTTTTTGTTTGCCTTTGCCAGGGAAGGCTTGGTCAGGGTCTTGACCAAACTCCTTCCGCCAACGATTCAAACTGCTCCGACTAATGCCCAGATCCTTGATAAATGCGCTAATCGGTTTGTCAGTTTGGTACGATAGCTTAACGGCTTCTATCTTAAATTCTCGTGTAAATTGCTTTGCCATAATTACCTCACTTAGATGACACTGTATCTTATCTCAGTGTCTATTAAAGTGGGGCAATTCCAGTATCTTTCATCAGCCTGTATATTGTCCACATCGAGATTGTGCGCGTTTTCTTCATGGAATTGCTGACCATGTTTACCTGCTCTACGGTTTAACCTTCTTACTGTTTCTGGCGCGACTCGCTTCAAACGAGCCGTTCCTTTGATACTATTGCCTTCACTCAGATGTTCCATGACTGACACCGCTTTTTTTCGGGAATTTTGCAGCGCCACAATGCTGTATTCTTCCGTTCGCTAAATTCTTCCCGACATTTCGTACAGCGTATATATCGAATCTCATCATATTTGCCATAGCTTTTGCGGATAATTAGGTTTTCTGCTCCTTTTTGACCATAACATTCACATTCTGGGTTGACACATGCTAAACTCTCTAATGGAGGTCGGGTGATTTCAATTTCTTTTTTCATGCGATTATTTTATCGCACTTACCCGCCTCCTTCTTCGGTCTGGGATAATCTCACTTTACGACCGACCCTAATTATAATGAGAAAATATCTATCCCCGCTAGAGGACCGGGCAGAGACTTTACAAAAGAAGAGCGGGCAGCTATAGACCATATAGGCTACACAGCCGGTTGTTATTCTTGTGGTACAACAAATCCTGGCACAAAGTCTGGGAGTTTTGTACCCGACCATCAGCCAATAATTGCGTTAAACACGGCAAATCAATCTTATCGCCTTTTTGCCCATTGCTTAAGTTGTAGCAGGAGTCAAGGTGGTTTTGTTAGTGGTATTAAGCGTTTAATGAGCAGAATAAGCATTTTAGAATGAAAGTTTCTCCGAAATCTTTCCATTTATGAAATATCTAGGCTGTTATCTAGATAAGGAGATCTGCTTTGAAGAAAAAAAATAAAATTAATTGGGTTTTTACAGATGGCGCTCCTTTGATACTTCTGGCTAGGGATTATGTTGAGCATTGGGGTGGAACAGTTTCCCTACTTACAAATACCCATCAGGAGTTGCTTCAATATGAAACCGATTACGACCGAGCCTGTTCTATTTCAGAGTATTTGGGTGTATTACAAATTGGTTTAGGGAGGGGACTTGTTCTTGGAGACGAACCTATGCAAACTGCTTGGTTCAATTCTCCAATAGAGCATTCGGATTATTGTGGGGGACTAGTCCGGTGGGGGTATGCGCCAAATGAAGAAGTTGTTCTTGATGTCTTGTCATCTAACTTGAGTGAAATTGATGCAAATTTTCCAACGTTACAATTTGATGTTCCCAAAAAATCTTCCGTTTATTTATTTGATTCATCCCTACCAGGGAACTGGATGAATAATCCGGATGACAATATTGTTTCCAATTATGTTAATGTTCCTTTGCCTGGAGATGGGAGTTTCAGAGTAAACACTTTAGAATACAAAGAAACCGACATTTTCTTAGTTTTGCATTTGTTCACGAGGCTAGCAGGCCCTTTCAAATAATTGTTCACTTGCGCTTTATTTTAAACGTCTCCCTGTTTTTGATATTCTAAAAAGTCAGCAGTAGCGGGAATAATGATCGACGAGAAAGTCAGCAGACAACCATCAAAATCTCTATCATGTTGGAAAACAACCACACCCAACAAGATGGAGGAAAAGGAGAATGCTGACAATGGAAAAATGGGAATATATTCGCCGGATGTATTTTATTGAAAAGAAAACGATGCGAGAGATTGAACGGGAAACTGGACATGCGTGGCGCACCATCCATAAAGCGGTCAATAGCCCAACCAAAGCTGGTTTCCAAATCAAAACGCCTCGAACCGCTCCCGTGATGGGAGCTTTCAAAGAACGAATCGTGGCATTGTTAGATGAAAGCGACCAATTGCCCCGAAAACAAAGATATACAGCCAAAAAGATTTACGAAATTTTGCAGGGGGAAGGGTATAAGGGAGCTGAATCCACCCTGCGTTATGCGATCAGCCAAGAGAGGAAAAAGCGAAAAGCCCTCAAGGTGTTCCTGCCCTTGGGGTTTGAACCAGGCAAAGATGCCCAAGTAGATTGGGGAGAAGCCCAATTTATCCTGTCAGGGGAGCAAGTGACAGCCAATCTGTTCATTATGCGCCTCAACTATTCGCGACGACTGTTTGTGATGGCTTTTCCTAGCCAGAAACTGGAATCCTTTCTGGCAGGACATGTGGCAGCCTTCGCGTTCTTCGGTGGTGTGCCGGAGCGTATCAGTTACGACAATCTGAAGACAGCGGTCACCAAGATTCTGAAAGGAAAAAAGCGGCAAGAGCAGCGCACCTTTTTGGCAATGCGGGGACATTACATTTTCGACAGCCATTTCTGTGCCCCTGGCGCGGGTCATGAAAAGGGCGGGGTCGAAAATGGGGTCGGCTATGTGCAACGTCAATTTATGAGTCCCCTGCCGGAGGTGACCAGCTTTGCCGAGTTGAACCAACATTTATTGGCAAAATGTCAAGCAGAAGCAAGCCGTCAACTCAAGGGAGTACCTGCAACCATTGGGGTGATGAGTCAAGAAGAGCAACCCCATTTGCGCCCCTTGCCACCCTATCCATTTGAAGTTGCTAAACTTATCACAGCCACCCTCACCCCTTACAGCCAAGTGGTGGTTGACACCAATCGCTATTCAGTCCCCGTCCATCATGGACAAAAGCAATTACAGGTCAAATGCTTTCCCTTTACGATTGAGATTTACCGCCTAGACCAAACTGACCCGCTGGCTATCCATCCACGTTGTTATGGGCAACACCAAGATGTTTTTGACCCTCTCCATTATCTGCCACTGCTCGAACAACGACCCCATGCCCTCGACTACGCTCAGCCGATTCGTCACTGGCGCAAACAGTGGGCGACCATTTATGATACGTTGCTCCAGAAGTTGCGTGAGCAATGGCCAGAGGGACGGGGAGCGCGTGAGTTTGTCAAAATTCTCCGTCTTCACGAGCAACATGCCGCTCTTTTGGTGCAAGAGGCGGTGGAAAATGCGGTCGCTTTAGGCTGTTTCCATTTTGATGGGGTGCAATTATGTTTGCACCGGCTTCTTTACCCCGACCCCTTGCTTCCTCCTGTCTCTTTAGCTGACCACCCCCATTTGCAAAGGATTGGTCAACAAAAACTGTCGCTCCAACCCTATGACCAATTGTTGTCGGAGGTGAGGGCATGAATACCCAAACAGAATTGTTAAATGTTTATCTGCGTGAACTACGGTCGTAAAGTGAGATTATCCCAGACCGAAGAAGGAGGCGGGTAAGTGCGATAAAATAATCGCATGAAAAAAGAAATTGAAATCACCCGACCTCCATTAGAGAGTTTAGCATGTGTCAACCCAGAATGTGAATGTTATGGTCAAAAAGGAGCAGAAAACCTAATTATCCGCAAAACCTATGGCAAATATGATGAGATTCGATATATACGCTGTACGAAATGTCGGGAAGAATTTAGCGAACGGAAGAATACAGCATTGTGGCGCTGCAAAATTCCCGAAAAAAAGCGGTGTCAGTCATGGAACATCTGAGTGAAGGCAATAGTATCAAAGGAACGGCTCGTTTGAAGCGAGTCGCGCCAGAAACAGTAAGAAGGTTAAACCGTAGAGCAGGTAAACATGGTCAGCAATTCCATGAAGAAAACGCGCACAATCTCGATGTGGACAATATACAGGCTGATGAAAGATACGGTTTTGTCGGGAACAAACGCACCTCAATCTGGGAAGCAGAAGTGATTGACCCCCAGAGTAAATTTGTCATCTCTCATGTGGCAGGAAAAAGAAATGAAGCGCTCATCCACCGCGTGCTGACCGATACTGCCCAACGACTGCTTGACCCCCAAAAAGCAGCGCTCTTTTCCGATGGTTTTGTCAGCTACAAAACGCTTTTCCCACAGATATTTGGTCGTTCTTACCGTCCCTCTCGTCAAACCCACTTGGGTAGACCTCCTAAGATTCGTTATCGTGTGCCTCGCACTGCTGCTCATGTCCAAATTGTCAAGCGTCGTCAAGGCAAAAATTTGCAATCAGTCGAGATTCACTATGCTCATGGCTCCAAAAAACGGATTGAACAAGCTCTCCAACAACTGGACTTCAACATCCCCAACACCAGTATCATTGAACGTTACAATGGCACGGCTCGTCTGATGGATGGCTCTCAAGTCCGCAGAACACTCGCTTTTGCCAAACATGAAGATGACAAACGCCATCGCGGTTGGTGGTCTCTGACTGTTTACAATTGGTCTCGGTCTCATCGTTCTTTACGCCAACTTTTAGATGTGCCTGTTGCCAAGAAAAAGTATGAGCAACGCTCCCCTGCTATGGCGATTGGTTTAGCCAATCACATTCTTTCTCAAGCTGAGATTCTTCTTACCCCTGTTTATCCTCCCAACGGTTGGAGATAATCTCACCTGACCACCTGAACTACGCCTCTCCACTTTCCGCCAAAACCATGAAAGCTTTGCTGCTGATGCCGCCCACCATAACTATGATTACGCCCGTTATCTCTTGGCTCTGGCTGAGGCAGAGGTGCAACAGCGAGAGGCAAACCGACGTAAACGTCGTCTCAAGGAAGCGAAAATCCCTATTCACAAAACCCTCTCTACCTTCGATTTTTCTGCCATTCCTTCTCTCAAGGAACATCGCATTCACCAACTGACTCAGGGGGCTTATTTGGACAAAGCTGAATCCATTATCCTTGTTGGTAATCCCGGTCTGGGCAAATCTCACATTGCCACCGCTCTGGCTATCTCTGCCTGTCAGCAGATGCATCGGGTTCGCTTTTACAATGCCGCCGCTTTGGTCAATGAGTTGATTCTGGCTCACCAAGAGCAACGCCTCTCTCGCTTTTTGGATGCCGCTTTGCGTTATAAATTACTGGTGGTTGATGAACTTGGCTTCATTCCCTTTTCTGATTTGGGGGCACAATTAATGTTTCAATTTTTCTCCACCCTTTATGAACGGGTCGCTCTCATCGTCACCACCAATCTCGCTTTCACCGATTGGACTTCTGTTTTTGGCAGTGAAAAATTGACGCTGGCTCTGCTTGACCGCCTCACCCACAAAGCTCACATTATTGAATTTGTTGGCGATTCTTTCCGTTTTCGCCAACGCTTAGGACAACAGGAGGCTTCTCTTGCTTCTTCCAACCCTTAATTTGACAACCCACCTTTCTACTTTTGATTCGCCAAAAGTAGCAAAAGCGAGGCTCCCTCCTCCCCTCTTTATAGCTAGCGGTGCTGACTTTTTTAAAGATCAAGTGCTGACTTTTTCAACGATCTAATTGTTGTAGTTACCTATCTAACTGCTGACTTTTTCATCGATCAAGTGCTGACTTTTTCAGTTGTCAAAAACATCTCCCTGCAAATCGTCGCAGCGACCCCGACGGAGATACGCTGAGCTACAGCGCCAGCGGCAAAGTCCTCATCATCATCTCCTCCTCCGCTTTCCAAAATTGGGTAGGGAGGATGTACAAAAATAGCGTTGTTCCAGCAATGATATGGGATGGGGCAATACTATCCGACATGGGGATGGTTACCTCCACCGGCAGCGTGAGCGGGCAAACCCAGATAAACATCATCGACGACAGCCACCCCATGGCAGATGGACACAGCAATGGGAATGTGACGGTTGCCACTACTGGCGCCAAAGTGCGCTGGGGGTATCCCACCAGCAGCGCCGACTCGATAGCCGAAGTAGCCGGGTAGCCCACCAAATCCGCCATCTTCGCCTACGAAACAGGCGACAGCATGAACGGGTTGACCGCTCCCCATCGGCGGGTGGGCTTCTTCATTGATTCCACCACGCCGGTCGATTTGAACGCTAATGGCTGGGGGTTGTTTGACGCCGCGGTCAATTGGGCGGTCAACGGCGGCTCGTCCACATACATGCCTAACCCCAACCAGGCGACAGCCACTGTTGGGGCGTTCCAGGGGAACAGAATGGGCAAACGAGGGGCGTCCGCCAAAATACAAGCTATTTCTGGGAGTATCCAACGCATCTCCCTCAGCTTTGCTGGGGGACCGGTGGCGGTACACGTCAGCGGCGACCCCGACTCGGCAAACAACGGCTTGTTCCACATCTATACCGACCATCTGGGCAGCAGCGGCTCATTGAGCGACAGTAGCGGGGCGTATATCCCCAACAGCCATGCCAAATACACCCCCTTTGGCGACTGGCGTACCGAACCGACTGCTACTGCCGGCGACCGGTACTATACCGGGCACAAACACAACAATCTGGGCGGCGGCGCGGATGACCTGGGGTTGGTGTATATGAATGCAAGATATTACGTGCCCGGCATTGCCCGTTTTGCCAGCGCCGATACCATTGTGCCCAACCCCGCCAACCCGCAATCTCTAAATAGGTTTTCCTATACCCGCAATAACCCCCTCGGATTTATTGACCCATCAGGACATCGAGAATGTAATGCCCCATCTGTGCCTGCTTCCGAACAATGTGATAGCGAAGAGTTCTTTTTTGAAGACCCCGCTACCAATTTAGTTGGAACAACACACGCAGGTGCTAACACACCCTCCTTAGCTGATGCTATGAAAACTTTATTTGGATTGCCAGATGAAGATAGTCCAGAGTTTGAGGCAGCTTTACAAGCCCTTGCTGATGCCAGAGGGTTGACAAAAGCTGAAGCGACGGCAAATTGGCAAAGATACAAAATGCTTCGTTCGAATGCAATTGCAAATGGATGGTCGCCAGAATTGCCCTCAGATGAGTGGCGGGGTTCAGAGTGGCAACTGCGATTTGGGAAGGTTGTAGGAGACACCCTAGATATGGATGCTGCATTTGCTGCATTGCTCAGCCCAGCAGGCGGAATGATAGGTCCAGGAAATACTGCTTTACATGATTCTATGTTAGCTGATGGATTTATGGCAGACTTCTTGGATGGCCCGTTTGGTGATTACAATCATGAGGCAATGCTTTATCATGGGGCAGTTCATGATGCCGCTGGCTACCTGTATAATTTCCAAAATAAGGGACCTGGCTATGCTTACTTGTCAACTTATGAAACTGGTAATTTTCTGATGGGACAAGGAGCTTATAGGAGTTATTGGCGAGAAATACTAGGTCCTGGAGGGGAGTATAATTGGGATTATTCTTGGCTATTGATCGACTAAAATAGATATATAGGTGCGCCGATGGAAAAATCCAAAGAGATTAAGGCAAATGATTCGGGAAAGGAGAAATATAGTAACCTCCATTGTCCGGAGTATGAATGGGCTAGAATTGTTTATCTTTTTTCGATTTTTCCTTGGTTATTACTGATTGTTTTATTAGTTTTTGGTGCAAAATATCAAGATGAACCTAGTATGTATCAGATTTGTTTCGGCTTTCCAATATTCCTTGTATTCAATCTGAAACTAATCTCAATTTTGAATTCACGGGGTGACTGTAAGCAGATAAAAATATTTTTATTTGTATCAGTACTTTTTATTTTCTTGGTAGGTCATATTGCTGGAGTGCCATGGATACCACTCCTTGTAGAATGGGTGGGCGAAGGATGAAAGTATGCCAAAAATTAGTGCCTAACAGCCGTTTCCTTGCTTAAGAGATCGTAAATTGCATTATCCAACAAAATATTATCATTCCAAATACGTCCCCTTTGGTGTGCCAAACCGACCGCCACCGCTGGTAATAATAGAGGCAGCGCTATGCAAACAAATATGGCGGAATGGTTAGGCTATTTCCATTGGTCATCAAGTGCGAGGTAAGGAAAACTTTAGCTTCGGCTAAGTCAGAATTGACAAAAAGCGTTGAGCAATAACTCAAAGCGTTGAACATTAAAAAATCGGTTGAAAAATCGTGTTAAATTGACGCTAATGGCTGGGGGTTGTTCGACGCCACGGTCGAATGGGCAATCAATGGCGGCTCATCCACATACATGCCTAACCCCAACCAGGCGATAGCCGCTGTTGGGGCGTTCAAGGGGAACAGAATGGGCAAACGGGGAGCGTCCGCCAAAATACAAGCTATTTCTGGGAGTATCCAGCGCATCTCCCTCAGCTTTGCCGGGGGTCCGGTGGCGGTACAGGTCAGCGGCGACCCTGACCCGGCGGACAACGGCTTGTTCCACATCTACGCCGACCATCTAGGCAGTACGGGCTCATTGAGCGACAGCAGCGGCGTATACATCCCCAACAGCCATGCCAAATACACCCCCTTTGGGGATTGGCGTACCGAACCCAGCTCCACTGCTGGCGACCGCTACTACACCCACCACAAGCACAACAACCTGGGCGGCGGGGCGGATGATTTGGGGCTGATTTATATGAACGCCCGCTACTATCTCCCAGGCGTGGGACGTTTTGCTTCGGCTGATTCCATTGTGCCGGACGGGACTAACCCGCAGAGTTACAATCGATATGGCTATGTGCTGAATAATCCTATTCGTTATACAGACTCTTCAGGTCATTGTATAGATGGATTATCCACCATATTTTGTGTGTTTGCAGGAGGATTGCTTACTTCATATTTGGTTGTTGAAGCTAGTGTAAACGGCGATTTGGGCCTCATGAACCCGTTAAATTACCCAACAATAACAGAAATTCACGGGCAAAGAGTTAAATGAGAGTGCCTAATCTCAAAGGCATACAAAATCAATAACATGGCGCTTATCGTAAGGATAAGCCCGATTGTGTAACTGACGTTGATTCCAGGCATGAGCAAAAGCCTTCAAATGACGATTCAGCCAAACAAGACACCGCGAAAAACAACGGCTTTTTCGAGCAAGCCGAGTCAGATAATGACGCAACTCTGCATTCACCCCTTCAACAGAATAGGTTTCGCTCTTGTCAAACAGAGACAAATGATAGCCTCGTCGATATTCCAGACTGTCATACAAAGAAAACTGGTCACTGTAATACTGCTGGGCTGGCGACTGATTGACCAACTGTTGAGCGATTGCCTGAGTTCGATGCCACACAGCTCGGACAGCCAGCAAACAGCGCGTCTCCCGGTCAACAATAGTCATGACGTAGGCTTCGTTTTTTTGCCGCCGATGAAGGTGAACAGTTCGTCCTGTTCAGCTACTTCTACGGTACCTACTGGTCTTGGTAAAGTATCAGGTAGGCTATCAGCGTATTCTTTGAACCAGTTGGCTGCTGTGCCGTGACTGACCCCAACATGACGGGCCGCTTGTCGCTGGCTATTGCCATCCAAAATCAAGCGGATGGCTTGCTGTCGTCTATCCTGACCATAGCCTTGGCTTTTTGGGTCTGGCGTGTATTTTCGCTGGCAGATTTTACATTTGTACAGCTGGCTTCCGGCCTTTGTTTTTCCATTTTTAACTTGGTTTTCGGTTCTCTGACAGTGTGGACATTGGATCATCCGTCTGTTATATCACATGCCTTCCCTTATAGTCACTCTCACATATACGACCCTATGTCTCGACAGCAAAGCGCAGATTTGAATGCCAGATTCCATTGTACAAGGTATTCAACTACATCCTGTACCGGTTGCATACTGGATGTCAGTGGAAGCAATTGCCCATTGACCCAGATGCTGAACATCCAGAAAAAAAGAAATCAGCTATGATGCAGTTTACTACCATTATCGCAAGTGGCGTCGGGACGGCAGTCTGGAAAAAGTATGGCAAGGGAGCATTATGACAATTGTAGAACAATTGAATTTATCTGAAATCAATCTGGATGGCACCCATGCCATAGCCAAAAAAGGCGGGGAATCAGTCGCCTATCAAGGACGCAAAAAGGCAAAAACGACTAACATCTTGCCCATGACAGATGGCGATGGTTTTATCATCGCTGCCACTGGTTTGATGGCTGGCAATCACAACGACGCTTTCAATCTGAAAGCGCATTTACAGACAGCCTTCAAGTCGATGAAACGGCTGGGTCTACTCATTGAAGGCGCATTTTTCAATGCTGACAAAGCGTTTGATACCCAAGCTGCTCGTAAAACCTGTTTCAATCACGGTTTGATTCCCAATATGGCTGAAAATAAGCGGAATCGGAAAGGCAATAAACGAGGTCGTAAACGTCTGTTCAATGCTGCGGTGTACAAACGACGCTTCACCAGTGAGCGGTCGTTTGCATGGGTAGATAAGTTCCGCGCTTTGCTGTCAAGGTTCGAGCGACGTGATGCTTACTTTTTGGGGGGGCATCACATCGCTTTTGCTTTGATTAACTTGCGTCATCTCATTGACGCTCAATAAGTTTCATTTAGTTCATCAATTGCTGAATTCAGTTTATGAGCTAGCACCAAAGATTACATAGAGGCGCTTTACTCCCCTGCCCTGTTGCCTAATGGGAAGCTGATATTAGCCACCTCCCGTTTGCGGAAAGATGGGACGGGCGGCGAATTGTTGGGGCGAGGGTTGAACCGGGCGCTGGTGAGCGAACGGGTGGCTTGGCTGGGGATGCGATTAGGAATTGAGAAGTTGTCTGCCCATGATTGCCGGCATTTTTGCGCCACGCAGATGTCCCGATTGGATTACAGCGTGCATGAGTTGATGGCTTGGTTTGGCTGGACGAACGCCCAAACTGCCATGCGCTACATCGCTGATGTGGATGTCAAGGAACGGTACAAGGGGTGAATTCCGCAGCACAATATGACCAATAATGGACTACATCGATTTTAAATTGGGACAAGATTCTCAACCAACTGGCAATTTGCTTTGAGCGGCGTTTTCCATTATGAATCCCTTGCTCCACTTCTTGCCTCAGCCGCTCTGTCCTCATCTTAGCCTCCACTCTCTTGTCGTCAAGGGACACGACGCTTCGTTTGGTTTTCCCTTGACGGTTGGCTCGCTCCACCTTGCTGACGGCTATCGCGACTTACTAGATTTATGCTCCCCCCATTGTGTCAATATAGAGTGGGACACTTCACACTCAGAATTTAGTGTAGAATTCGAGGGCGAAGAGGAAGATCATGACACAAAAACAGATGGACAAAATCAACGAAAATGGAGCCAGTCCAAGTCACGCGACCGATCCCGAAGCGCTGCCCAAAGCCAAACGGCGCACGTTTACGGCTGCTTACAAGTTGTGGGCGCTGGAAGAAGCGGACAAGTGCCGTGAACAACAGGGTCAAATCAGCAAATTTTTACTACTCATTCCAATGCAATTCTTCTTTACCTTCTTTTGGCCCCTAGCTAGAGGGTCAGCTTTAGCCACTCTCCCCAGTAAAGCGGGGGCAGTAACTGCCATTTATTCATTGTTTGGCTTATTGCCTATCCCCCTGTTGTTTGGTTGGCTTTCAGACAGTATCGGCTTAACCCCCGCCATGTTTGTCACCCATTTAGTCGCCATTATTTTGCTAGGCTGGCTGGTTGCCCGACAAACGCAACAATGATCGCCTCATGCTGTCATAAAAGCTAAGGGAGTGGCATTGAGGATGGTTATGGCAATTCCAACTCGTCCGCAAAAACCAACTAGGTGCAGAATCACGAGAGGTGACGGTTACTCTGCCGCCAAACAATACCTGCCCACACTGCCAACAACGCCAATACCCCACCGGCAAATATAGCCCGTAAATTGCCGGCATTCGTGCCATCATTACCCGCTTCTTCAACTGATACTACTTCGTCAAGTTCAGTCGCCATTTCCAGCTCTACCAAAACTGTGGTAGTGAGCGGTGGCAAAAGTGCTACACCATCCTTTGCCTCGCCTCGCAACGTTGAGTTACTGAGCAATGCCTGCACCGGATGCAAACCTAAAACGCCAATAGATGCCGGCAACTCAAAGCGTACCGTCTCATTGGTGCCATTAAAGAAAACGACAATACGAGCATAACTCTCATCCAAATTTTCCCCCACCGTATCATCCAACAACATCACAATCACACCCGGTATTTGCTCTGAGCCGCTGTTGAGGAACGACAGCTTTTCTTGCACCTGCTCTGCCGTTTGCAACCGGAACAAAGGCGAGCTTTGCCGAATCTGCAACATCCGTTGGAAATGGTTGAGATTCTCCATCATGTTTACTTGGTCAGGGGCTAGCGACCGATTCGCCAAAAGTGGTTGCATAATCTGCCAATTATCTTGGTTTTTATCGGCAGGAGGCAAACCATGCCCCCAATTGTTGTCGCTATAGGTCCAATCAAGGGCATTAAACCAGTCGCCAGAGTTGTAACTATCACGGTCGAAGGATTTGGAACGGAGTATTTCACTGCCGGCATGGAAAAATGGAATGCCTTGCCCCATCATCACCACACTAATGCCCATATTTTGCATCGCCACCCGCTCTGTCATCGTTGCCGACAAGGGCGCTTTGAACTGCACCGCATCAAATAGCGTCTCATTGTCATGGGCAGAAACGTAGTTGATTACTTCTTGTGGCGATTGGGTGTAACCGGCAGGCGAACCGTTGTAATCTACCTCTGCTCCCGTCACCGTTTCGCCAGCTGAATTGACAAATTGATAGTTGGCTAAATTGCCGGCAAGCCCCACCCGAATTTGGTCACTTTTATGCAATAAATCTGCCAATTGCCCATCGGCTGGGCGGCTATCTACCTCATTGGGATAGCTCCACAAACCAGTGACAAAACCTTGCTCTTGCAAACCACCAAAAGGGTTACCGCCACGTGCCGCATCTCGAATTCGGTCATTGAATGTGCCAATACCCATGCCGGCAACATTCAACTGGGTCCCATTTTCTCCCCGCACACCACCCGCCACCTCGCCAAAATCCCAGCCTTCACCATAAAGCACAATACTTTTCCCATCCACCCCATCATTTTCCAACGTTAAGCTATCCAACGCCTCCCGCACTGCCTGCATATCTGCCGTCATGTGGTGTCCCATCAAATCAAAACGAAAACCATCCACCTTATATTGGGTCGCCCACAAAATGACCGAATCTACCATTAACTTCCGCATCATATCATGTTCAGTGGCGGTGTTGGCACAACAGGTCGAGGTAGCTACTCGTCCTGTGTCGGTGAGGCGATGGTAATAGCCGGGCACCACCTTGTCTAGCACCGATTTTTCACTTTGCCCACTGGCATTAGTATGGTTATAAACCACATCAACCACCAGCCGCAAACCCGCCTCGTTCAATGCTTGCACCATTTGCCGGTACTCTAAAATGCGGCTTGTACCATCTGGATTGGTGCTGTAACTCCCTTCTGGTACATTGTAATGGAAAGGGTCATATCCCCAGTTAAAGCCGTCTAAATCTCGGTTGGGGTTAAGCGTTGCTTGTTGTGCCTCACTATCTGGGGCGATGGTAGCTAAGCTAGCTAAATCACCATTCACCCACTCCGCTTTGTTCTCGTTAATGGTGGCAATATCAAAAGTAGGAAGCAGGTGAATATGGGTCAAACCTGCTTCTGCTAAACCACGTAAATGGCTCATGCCGGCGCTCTTGCTTACCGTAAATGCCAAATAACTGCCCCGTAACTCTGCCGGCACGCTTTGGTCAATGGCAGAAAAATCCCGCACATGCAATTCATACAACACCATATCGGTTGGGTGAGCCAATGCCGGCTTATCCAACATTTCCCAACCATCTGGGATGAGGGCAGAATCGCTCAAATCTACTATTTGTGAGCGGGCGCTATTGGTAGAAAGGCTAACTGAATAGGGATCAGTAACTAAATTGGTTACCACTCGCCCTTCGCTAGCGGCATAAACCTCTACTTCGTACAGATAAAATTTACCTAACCAATCCGCTTTGCCCGTCACCTGCCATGTGCCATCGTTGGGGTTAGGTCGCAAAGCGATTTTTTCTGGTAATGTAGCTTGACTGCTGTCGAACAGGTGCAAAGTAACTGCACGGGCGGTTGGTGCCCACAGCGTCAGCGTTGGTACGCCATCGGCAAAACTTACACCCAACTCCCCATCGTAAGGGTACACATCATCCAACACGCCGGGAATTTGTAAGCTGGTGGCATCTACCAATTTGCCATCCCCGTTAAATGCCGCCACCGCCACTTGCCCCTTCAGGGCAATGCGAACTTGTCGCAAATCCGCTTCGCCGATGATGAGGGCGTTCATATTGGTGAGATGGGGGAATTTGTCAGTGACGGTTGCCGGCAATCCCATCTCATCCAATGTTAGCTCAACCTCATTGCCCCCCAAGCCGTCACGGTCAATCTTTAACCCACCATTGGCACGGTAAAAAAGGGCAAAATGGCTGGCATCCTCTGCTTGTGGTGACCAAGCGATAATCTCACGGGCCACCCAATGTGCCTTCGCCTCGCCCAAATTCCCTTTTGGTGCCCCGTCGGTGCTAACGTTAAACTCTCCCGTGCCAGAATCATATTGAAAGAAAATCTCGTTGCCTCCTTCTGGTACGGTGAAGGTTTGTGGTTCACCAATTAGACCTGCTTGGTTGAGAGCGATTTGGGCACTGTAGTTGCCTGCCGGCACTTTGGGCGTGCCTACTACGTAAATGCCATCTCCTTCCGGGTCTTGTAACCAGCTACGCAAACAGGTGGGGTCATGGTTTTCCCCACACCCAATTGCCATTTGGAAGTCACCCACCACTGTGGCAATAATGCTGTTGACGCTGTCAGCTACCCAGTTGGTGGCGTGGTCATAAATAAAGGTGACGGGTTGCTCTGCCGGCAATTCCAACACCACATTAGGTCCATCTCGGTCGGCTCTGCCGCCATAATTTTCACCCCAGCTTTGGTCAATAGCCACCTTGTATTCGTAAATGCCGGCAGGCAACTCAAATATACCATGCCATACTTCGCCCTCTTCGTCAAAAGTGAGAAAGGTGGCAGAACAGTCGGGTTGCCAATCGCCACTACAGCCTAACACGCTTTGGATGGTGCCGGGAATGGTGACGAAGTCGGGTTGGCTTACCGCTTGGCTGGCTGTGTCGCCTGCCGTTTGTGGGCTGACCGAGTCGGTAACGATACCTGTGTTGTGGTCGTAGGTAAAGGTGACCAACATCGGTTCTGCCACTTCTAGCGGGATGTTGGCACCATAATATTCACCGTTTAGCCCAAAGTTGTCGTCCCAACTACCGTTGAGTGCCGCTTTGTATTCGTAGTTGCCGGCATCCAGTTCCCATGCACCAATCCATAAATCCTGTTCTGCGTCGTAGCTCAAAAATGTGTTTTGGCAGAGGGGTTGCCAGTCACCGCTACAACCAAGTTGGCTTTGGAGCGTGCCGGCAATCGTCACCGTTTCTGGCGGTGGGATGTCGGGGGTTTCTTGGGCATGGGTGGGAGCAACGAGGAGGAAAAAAATAGAGACGAAAAAGATGGTTATGGAATGCCGGCAATTTGCCATGATTTACCCCTGAAATTGTTGTACAATTGAATGGCTAGATTGTATCAAATACGTAATGGCTTTCATGCTCGTGGGCACCAATGACCTGGGCATTGAGCGGCACATGATTGGCCACCAGCGTGTAGGCCACGACCCCCTTGCTCAGGCCAAAGTATTTGGAGGAGTGCCGGGCGTTGATAGAGTGAATCCGCGTTTCGAATTTCTGACCATCGCTGCTGGAATGCATAGTGTTATCGATATTATACAGTTGAAAGATCGGCAGGGCAGCTATCGCGTCGCTGAGAATATCATTGGCAGCCTGCAACGTTTCCAGCCGTAGGTAGTTGTCCGAAATGCTGGACAAGGTATGGAAACGGATATCGGAGATATTCCCCATTCGCCCGATGCCCATATTCGTGCCCCAGGCAATCAGAGCGGCGATGAGCGATGCGTTATCTCCGTGATGAAAAACCTAGAAGTTGCAGGAGGAGGTAAACACCCACTGGGCTCAAACAAACAAATGGTTTCACTTTTGCCCTCAACCAGAAATACTCTTTATGATGTATGGTGGGAGAGCAAGATCAAGGGATTGCCCAACCGAACTAACCCGTGCATAACCAACAAGCGCCAACATGCGCCTCAATCCAGGCTAGGCAACTGCTGCTTGTAGCCAAGCCAGCGCGCCAGGTTCACTCTGCCAATGTTTCTGGTACTCATAGACATAGTGGGTTGCCTCTGTCTCATCACCAAACCCCATGTAGTCAGAGAGCTGTCTAGGTAGTCGTTTATGCTTTAGCAGATAATCTGGAACATGTGGATTGAAAGAGATCGCTTCGGCCAATCGTTTATCTGCCTCACGTTTTGAGCCCTGTCGATGAGCAAACAAGGCCCAAGTGTAAAGCCAAACAGCTGAGGCATCCTCTTCGTATTCTTCGAGCAGATCTTCAATCTCCTCTTCAGTTCCATGTAAGAGTAAGGCATTTAAAAGTGTGTAACGGATCCCTTGGTTGTCACCGGGGTTGAGGTGGAGCAACTGTTTGTAATGGGTAATGGCTGTCTCTGGTTGTTCGAGCAACCACAGGGTCATTGCTAAACCAGCTCGGGCACGCATATAGGGTCGAGTCTCCGTTATGCCCCAAAAATGACCGACCATGTCATCAAATTCATCAGCCAAAGCTCGCTCACCAGCAGCCACACCGGCTGCAAACAAATTGTGAGCCTCTTCGACGCTCCTTGCCTCTTCCTCAGCCAGGAGCACATAGGCATCCGCACAATCTGGAGATATCTTAAGTGCTTGCCTGGCCAGCCGGATCCGCTTTTTCGGCGAACGGGTCTCCCACGCTTCAAACATTAGCTCTTGTGCTTCCTCTAGAGGCGTTTCTGGCTCAAACGATGGTACCTCTTTGCCCATGACATTTTCATTTAGAAAGGCATTGATTTCATCGATTGATTCGAATTCCTGCCCGGACAGTAGCTTATTCAGATCGGTCATCACCTTGTCCATTGACCGTGGTGAGGTCATCGGGGCTATGCTTTTCCGCTTGTTCGTCGGTCGCCGTTTCCTGGGTTTGCGCTTCTTCATCTGCTAGCCTCCCTACTTATCTATGTCCCAGAAAGTCTAAAGGTCGTAGGATTTGCATTCTGGAACATATAATGGGACACTGTTTGAGGACTGTCTCAAAAAGTATACTTTCCACCCATTATACCTGATTCACCTCATGGAAGAAAAATGCCGACAGATGACAGACGCCTTGCCATCCTGACTGAAGATGAAATTGTTGCCCTTTACGAGCCGCCCGTCTTTCAAGATGAAGAACGGGAAACCTTCTTTGACCTGAACCCCGTTGAGCAAGCGGCATTGGCTGACCATAACATCAATTCCCGAATCTACTGCATTTTCCTCACATGCAAAAAGTGGGCGGTTCACTGTTTGAATACCTGAGCATTCGCGGTTTCACTCCATGCTATGTTGCTCCCAAATGACCAAAAGCTGTCATTTTCGCCGCCTGCCCTGGGAAGGTTTCTAAAAAAATATGGCGAGGGAGAAAGACGCGCCCATTTTGAACCGCTTTATCAGGAAATGCTGCGAGAGGCCCGGTTACATGCCCAGCCACAATATCTGTGTGAAATTTACGCCCTAGCAGATGTGGCCGAACTGAGCCAATGGCTCCCAAGCCTTCAAAAAAGAGCGCATCGTAATGCCTGGCAAGGCTATGCGCCTTCTTCCATTGCCATTATGTACGAAACTGTAGCGTAATTGGGGTATGGATAATGAGCAACAGAGTGTCTTGATTTTACCAGACACAGGTACGAACTTGGTAGTGAATGAGCCATCGCCGATGGGGATTGCCGGCATTCTCGCTAACAAAGTCGCCGCCAGCTACGTCTTCCAATGCTACCAATACTTCTAAATTGGATCATCAAAAACAAGACGAGTTGCATGGACAAACCTTTTTTATGAGCCAAATCATTGAAGATCGGTACAATTGAGATGATGAGTACGCAAATCATTCGCGCCAAACTACTCTTTCCACGCCCAAGCCAGCGTACTTTGCCCCGCTTGCGTATTCAGAAACGTTTGGCAGAAATGGTAGATTACCGACTGGCGATATTACAGGCGGGTGCAGGATATGGTAAAAGCACCGCTTTAGCTCATTTTGCCCAAGAGCAAGCACAAGTCGTTTGGATTCATCTCGATCTAGAATCAGGCGACCCCCACCTTTTTTTGCAATATCTCATTCAAGGATGCCGGCATTCACTCCCCGCTATTAGCCAAACCCCCCTTGTGCTACTCGAAGAAAAAACTGAACATCCTCTTAACGATAATTGGCAACCCATTGTAAATAGCCTGCTCAACGAACTCACCGATATCGTCCCCAACACGCTTCTCGTCTTTGACGATGCACATTATCTGAATCATTCTGCTCAATCCAGTAAAATACTCAACCATTTGATTGATTTAGCCCCCAGCCATCTCCAAATCGCGCTAACTACCCGTTACCCGTTGGAGTTGCCCAGCCTTGTCAATTGGCGGGTGCGCGGCGAACTGTTGGAAATTGGACAAATGGAATTAGCTTTTACTTTGTCAGAGATCAACAGCTTGTTCCAACAACATTACCAGCTCGTTTTAGACTCTGACGACCTTACTTTATTAGCGACACAAAGCGAAGGATGGGCGATTGCCCTGCAAATGGTTGCCCAACATTTGCAACGAGGCGATTCACACACCCTATCCCAAACCCTTGCCCATTTAGCAGACAGCGACGGAGATTTGTTTACATTTTTGGCGCAAGAGGTGGTGGCGCAACAGCCCTTAGATATTCAAACATTTTTGCTAGAGACGGGCGTTTTACACACTTTAACGCCAACCTTTTGTGATGCGTATCGTCGCCAAAAGGATAGTTCACAAATTTTGCATTATTTGGCAGAAAATGGGTTGTTTGTAACAATGATTGGGGAAAATCAGATGCGGTATCATCCGCTGTTTCATGATTTGTTGTGCCGGCAACTGCCTGCCGGCATTTTGCAACAAAACCATCTGCGAGCTGGGCAATGCTACCAAACTTTAGGGCAACCCGAAGCGGCAATCCCCCACTTATTGGCGGCAGAAGCTTACGACAACAGCGCCAACCTCCTGACCAATATTGGGCGACAAATGTTGTTGGCAGGCAGATTAAATCGATTAGCAGAGTGGATTGGCGCATTGCCTTTGCCAATTTTGTCGGCATACCCTGCCCTGCTTATCTATTTGGGAGATATTGCCCGATACCATAGCCACTTTGAAGAGGCGTTGGGTTGGTATCGGCAGGCAGAACAGTTATATCGCAAACGGCAGGAAAATGCCGGCATCTCCCATGCCCTGCGTGGACAAGCTAGAGTGTACTTAGATACCGTTAACCCCAGCCAAGCCGAACATCTTTTGCAAGAAGCCTTACGCCTTTCAGATGGGCAAGAAGATCGCGCCAGCCAAACCCGCCTCCTTGAACTTTTGGCAGAAAACGCTCTCAATCAGGGGCGCACCTCTGATGCGGCGAGTTTTCAGGAACGGGCAAAAGCATTACTGACCGAAGGTCCCGGCGAGGCGGAACTGTCTGTGCGAATGCAGTTACGTACCGGATTGCTGGACGAAGCGCGACAAATTTTGGAAAAACGGGCGCAAAATGAAGAACGTGAACCGATCCATCGCCCTAGAGCGCATCGAGAAACATTGCTACTGCTTTCATTGATTTTATCTTTTCAGGGGGAACAAGAAGCGGCATACCAAACGGCGATTGCCGGCACAGAACGGGGGCAACTGTTAGATTCCCCTTTTGTCACAGCAGTTGGTTACATGCGGCAAGGGCATAGCTGGCTAACCCTAAAAAGCGCCGAAGGGTACGCTCGGGCAGAACTGCTTTTTCAACAAGCGATTGCCCTAAGTCAACAAATTGATGTGCCCCGTCTAAAAGTAGAAGCGGCTTGGGGGTTGTGTCAAGCACATGGCTTTCGGGGGCAATTGGCGCAAGCAGAAGGGGTGGTGGCTATGGGGGGCGAGATCGCCATGGCGGCGGGTGATGAATGGATCGTTGGGTTGCTGAAGCTAACTATCGGCGCAAGTTATTTGTTAGCCGGGCAATATTCATCAGCAGATTTGACATTACGGGAGGCAAAGTTAATTTTCCAAAATTGTGCTGACGCTTTTGGATTAACGGTGACCCATTTATGGCGAGCGTTGTTGTGGCTTAGGTTGGATGATGCGGCTCGTTTAGGTCGGGAGTTGGCTGATTTGTTGGGGTCTGCTCAAACGGAACGTTATCGATTTTTGTTCAGCAAGCGCACTTTGTTGGGTCCACCTGATCCAGCGATGATGATACCGTTATTGCTAGCCGCGCGGGAGATGCCGGCATCTCACAAAACTGCCCATCAATTGCTCACTCAACTTGGTTTGCCAGATTTGCTTTATCATCCGGGCTACCAGTTACGGATTCAAACTTTGGGTCGATTTCGCTTGTGGCGGGGGGCAGAAGATGTGCCGGCATCTGCATGGAAACGTCAACATGCTCGCAAACTGCTTCTGCTGTTCCTCACCCACCACCACAAAATGTTAGAACGAGAGCAGATCGTTGATTTATTGTGGCGAGAGGCGCCGATAGAGCGCGCCTTTCGAGATTTCAAGAGCGCTTACAACAGTCTATGCAATTTACTAGAACCAAACCGCAAACGAAATACGCCGTCTGCTTACATTCTGAGAGATGGTAGTCAGTATGGATGGCGCGCCTCTGCCGATGTCTCTTTAGATTTCTTGGGGTTTCAACAACATTTAGATCAGGGGGATGCTTTGTGGCAATCAGAGCCAGAAAAAGCGATGGGGCATTACGAAAATGGGCTGACGTTGTATGCCGGCAACTTTTTGCAAGAGTATCCATATGAAGAATGGGCGGTTGAAATGCGTGAGCATCTACTTACCCGTTATTTGCGTACTGCCGAACGAGTAGCGCAGGTACAAACAGCGCAGGCAAATTGGGAAGGGGTTATAGTCACTTGTGAAGCGATTTTGCGCTATGATAGTTGCTGGGAGCAAGCGTATCGTTTGCTGATGACAGCATATCATCAATTAGATAATCGCCCGCAAGTTATTCGCGTTTATCGTCGTTGCCGGCAACTGTTGCAAGATGAATTGGGCATCGCCCCATCTGAATCCACCATTTCTTTGCTAGCGCAATTGCGTGGATAGGATATTCCTTTTGAACATAACCTCAGATTAACCGTGCAACTTTTCGGTAACCCCTTTCCTGTATGCTACTTACATGCCAGAAACGGTTATCTCTTCCTTTTTAGTACGGATTGTGCAAGAAAAAAATGCCGGCATCTCCCCCCAACCCTACCATGGCATCATTCGTCATATTCAAGCCAACCAAGAGATTCGCTTTACCAATATCCAAGAAGCTCTGATCTTCATGAACAACTACTTTGATTTCGGGTCTCAGATTTCAGATCTTAGACAGGAAACAACAGTAGAAAGTTCCCAATCTGAAATGCAATCATGAAGATCAACGCGCTGATCAATCGCCACGCCCGCTACCGCCCTGACCATATCGCTGTGATATTTGGCAACCAGCGATTGACCTACCGTCAATTTAACGCTCGCGTTAACCGATTAGCCAATGCTTTGCTCGGCTTAGGATTAAAAAAGGGAGATAAAGTTGCCACTATTTTGCCAAATTGTCTCGAACTGCTGGATATTTATTGGGCGGTGGCTAAAACAGGCTTAGTTGTTGTGCCACTTAGTCCAATGCTTCGCGGGGCGGGTTTAACCCGTTTGCTAAATGATTCAGATGGGGTGGCGCTGATTACAGATGAGGCATTTGCCGGCATTCTTGACCCTCTTCGCGCCAGCCTACCTTACATCCCTCAACATCATTACATCCTTACCGATGGCGACCGAGCAAATTACCAAAACTATGCCAACTTCGTCGCCAACGCCAGCGAAGATGAACCGCCGCCAATCGAAATCGAGCCCGACGATCCATACAACATCATTTACAGTAGTGGCACCACTGGCTTGCCCAAAGGGATCGTGCATACCCATGCCATTCGCTCCGCTTATGCCACCGGCTTTTCTGCCAGCTACCGCATATCGCCAGAAAGCGTGATTTTGCATACTGGTTCGCTGGTTTTTAATGGGGCATTTCTCACGTTGATGCCGGCATTCTACCTCGGCGCCACCTTCATTCTACACCCCACTTTTAATGCCGAAAAAATGATCGAAACCATCGCCACAGAAAAAGTAACCCATACTATGATGGTTCCCTCCCAAATCATTGCCCTACTCCATGCCCCCACCTTCGATCCCACCCGCTTAAGCTCATTAGAAATGCTTTGTACCGTTGGCGCCCCGCTTCATTTAGAGCATAAGCGCCAGTTAATTGCCACCTTGCCCGGCATTTTTTATGAACTGTATGGGCTGACAGAAGGATTTGTCACCATTTTGGACAAAAATGATTCCTCTGCCAAAACAAACTCTGTCGGCGTGCCGCCACCTCTATATGAAATGCGTATCCTCAAAGAAGATGGTACTGAAGCCCAGTTGCACGAAATTGGGGAGATCGTTGGGCGTGGTCCCATCACTATGCCCGGCTACTACAAACGCCCTGACCTGACCGCCCAAACAGTTCGGGATGGCTGGCTTTACAGTGGCGATTTAGGCTATATAGATGAAGATGGTTTCCTTTATTTGGTAGATCGGGCTAAGGATATGATTGTTTCTGGTGGCGTAAATGTCTATCCACGTGACATCGAAGAATTGATTAGCCAACACCCGGCTGTACAAGAAGTAGTGGTTTTTGGCGTGCCAAATGAGCAGTGGGGAGAATCACCCGTCGCGGCTGTCATTTTGCAACATGGCAAAAACATCGCGCCCGATGCGTTGCGCCAATGGATCAATGAGCGTGTGGAAGCGCGTTTTCAAAAGGTACAAGATGTGTTGATATTGGCAGATTTCCCTCGCTCAGTTGCCGGCAAGACACTCAAGCGCGTCATGCGTCAACCCTATTGGCATGATCAAGAAAGGAAAATTTGATAAGGCGTAAATTATGAGCAACACTATCTCTACCAACAACATCAACTTACATTACTACGATTATCCGGGAAACAGTGAACTTCCCCTCATTCTCCTGCCGGGGCTAACCGCCAACGCCCGCCTGTACGATGGCTTAATCTCTGCTGGATTAAGCCCAGCATTTCGTACCCTTGCCCTAGATTTGCGGGGGCGCGGGCTAAGCGATAAGCCAAAAACAGGCTACCATATGGCTGACCACGCTGATGATGTGATCGGTATAATGGATGCGCTAGGCATTGAGCAAGCGGCGCCAGTGGGGCATTCCTATGGTGGATTGCTGACCTTTTACATGGGAGCAAAGTTTCCCCACCGGTTTCCCAAATTGGTGATTATGGACGCTTCTATATTGCTTATTCGAGAAGAGACAAGGGAGGCAATTAAAGCATCGTTGGCGCGATTAGGGGCAAAGATACCTTCAATGGATATTTATATTTCAGCCCTGAAACAGTTGCCAACATTAAACGGCTTTTGGAGCGAGGAGCTAGAAAGCTACTTCAAAGGGGATGTGCAACAGTATGAGGATGGCTCTGTGCAGGCGTTGGCAGACCCAATTGCGATTAACGAAGCGATTGATACCCAGTTTGGAATGCCATGGGCAGATTATGTGGCTTCTATCGCCCAACCAACACTCTTGCTTAATGCATTGGGCGATTATGGTACAGTGCCGCTTATGCCTAAGGAGATGGCGGAGGCAACGGTGGCAATGTTGCAAAAATGTCGTTATCGGGAAATTGCCGGCAATCATTTGACCATGGTTTTTGATGAAGGAGCAAGACAAATTGTATCTGCTATCAAAGAGTTTGTTTGATTCCGCTAGCCCGCATACTCCGTCGCTTGCGGCGGGGATAAGGGCTTTCTAATAAATTCCTTACGGAAGACGATACCTCGTAGCAAGCTACGAGGAGCGTCATTTCGGAAAAACAAAATAAGCAAAAATGACAAACACGCCAAATTTCACACTCGAAAGTCCGCAATCCATAGGTATCGTTTCTGTCGGAACTTACTCCCCCGAAAAATATCTCACTTCGGCTGATATTGCCGAAGCAACAGGCTACCCGGAATGGGTGGTACGGGAAAAGCTGGGTATTCATAAGAAATTTGTGGGGGATGAAAAGGATCATCCCAACGAGATGGGAATAAAAGCGGCGTTAAACTGTTTAGAGAATGCCGGCATTCATCCTCATGAAATTGACCTTGTTTTATGTACTACCGAAGAGTGGCGCGAATATTTGCTATGGACATCTGGCGTACATTTGGCGCACGAAATCGGGGCGACCAACGCTTGGGCGATGGATATTCATGCCCGTTGCGCCACTACTGTCGGCGCCATGAAAATGGCGAAAGGGATGATGTTATCTGACCCTGAAATTAACACAGTACTTATTGCTGGCGGCTACCGTATTGCCGATTTTATCAACTTCAAAAATCCGCGTACCTCATTTTTGTGGAACATTGGGGCAGGCGGCGGGGCGATGTTGTTGCAAAAGAGTTATTCGCGCAACAAAGTTTTAGGAACGCACCTTATTGTAGATGGCTCGATGAGCAAGCATGTGATAGTGCCGGCAAGTGGTACTGTGCAGTTCCCCACCAACGCCGCAGTAAAAAACGACCTTTTTTATTTCGATTTGGTAGAACCCGAAGCGATGAAAGATCGGCTAAACGAAGTCTCTATGGACAATTGGCTCAAATGTGTGGATGAGGCGTTACGTAAAAGCGGCACAAAAGTTGATGGCTCCCCTTATAGTCGGGCAGATCTTGATTTTCTGAATATGGTACTGATCAAACCATCCGGGCATCAAGAAATGTTAGAACGATTAGGTTTGACAGAAGAAAATTCAGTTTACCTGAACGAATTTGGGCATACTGGCGAACAAGATGCGATGTTTAGTATTGAAGAAGGGATACGACAAGGGCGATTGAAAGATGGTGACTTGATGGCGATTGTCGCCGCCGGCATTGGGTATGTTTGGGCGGCTGGCATCGTACAATGGGGTTGATAAATGACAATTCACAAGAGTATTGTCGAAAACACAAGGAGAAAATATGCGCCTAAAAGATAAAGTTGCTCTCATAACTGGTGGGGCGGTTGGCATTGGCAAGGCGACTGCCGCTCGTTATGTTTCGGAAGGAGCCACAGTTGTTATTTGTGACTTGAATGAAACTGCCGGCATTCAAACGGCAACTGAGTTAAATATTCAGTTTGATAAGGTTAATGTGGCTGATAGAACAGCGGTTGGGGCATGGGTGGATAGCGTGGTAGCTGATTTGGGGCAGGTAGATATTTTGGTGAATAATGCCGGCATCCTCCGTGATTCAACCCTCGTCAAACTAAAAGATGACGCCCTAATCAAGCAGATGAGCGAAGAGCAATTCGACAGCGTGATAGCAGTCAATCTCAAGGGCGTCTTTAATTGTACCCAAGCGGTAGCCCCCCATATGATCCGGCAAAATGGTGGCGTTATCCTCAATGCCACTTCTGTGGTGGGGTTAGACGGCAACTTTGGGCAAACCAACTATGTCGCTACCAAAGCGGGCGTTGTAGGCATGACCAAAGTTTGGGCGCGTGAACTCGGCAAATACAATATCCGTGTCAATGCTGTCGCTCCCGGTTTTATTTTAACTGAAATGGTACAGCAAATGCCCCAACATATTCTCGAAGGGATGGTTAGCCACACCCCCCTACGCCGCATGGGACAACCAGACGACATCGCCAATGCTTATCTCTTTCTTGCCAGCGATGAAGCTGGCTTTATTTCTGGCACAACTTTGCGGGTAGATGGCGGCATTGTGGTTGGCACTTAATAGTTGTGGAATAGGGATGATGAACACAGGAAATTTCCTTGCCAAACGCGCCAGATTAACCCCAACAAAAGAGGCTTTGTTTGAGTTGGATACAGGGGTACGGTATAGCTATGCTGAATTGAATGAACGGGCAAATCGTGCCGGCAATTGGCTGTTAAAACAAGGCATCCAAATGGGAGATCGTGTCTCGATTTTAGCCCACAATTGCATCGCCTACTTCGATATCTTTTTTGCTTGTGGCAAAATTGGGGCGATATTTACGCCGCTTAATTGGCGGCTAACGGCTAACGAGTTGAGCTACATCGTGGCAGATTGTGCGCCGAAGGCGTTGTTTTTTGGTGACGAGTTTGCCGGCACAACCAAATCGATGCGCCCCAACATAGCAGGAGTCGTTGAGCAAATCGTGCCATTATCCAGCTACCAAATCCTCATCAACGAACAGGCTGCCAATGAACCCCCATCCCCTCAGTTGGATGGGGAGACACCCTACTGTATTTTGTATACATCTGGCACCACTGGCAAACCGAAAGGGGCGATAATCCCTCATCGACAAGTTTTGTGGAACGCTATCAACACCATAACCAGTTGGGGTTTAACCGAAAAGGATGTGTCTCCTATCTTTACCCCCCTGTTTCATGCTGGCGGTTTATTTGCCTTTATGACCCCCTTGCTTTATTTAGGTGGGCGACTAATTTTGAGCAAAGGGTTCGACCCAGAAGAATCTTTGCAGGTCATTTTGCAAGAAAAATGCACGGTCATTTTAGGCGTGCCCACGCTTTTTCAAATGTGGCTTAACTCCCCTGCTTTCGCTACTGCTGATTTTAGTCACGTTCACTTTTTCATTAGTGGGGGCGCTCCTTGTCCGGCGCCGTTGATGGAGGCTTGGCGGAACAAAAAAGGGGTGGTGTTCCGACAAGGGTATGGCTTGACAGAGGTAGGACCTAATTGTTTTAGTATGACTGACGCCGAATCTGTGCCGAAGTCGGGAAGTGTGGGCAAACCAATTTTCCATAGTGAAATGCGCTTGGTAAATGAAAATGGGCAAGATGTAGCAGTGGGGGAAACGGGGGAATTGTTGATACGGGGTCCCCATATGTGTGCCGGTTATTGGCGCAATGAGCCTGCCACCCGTGATGCAATTCGGGAAGGATGGTTTCACACGGGGGATATGGCGCGGATGGATGAGGATGGTTTTTTCACAATTGCCGGCAGATTGAAGGATATGATTATCTCCGGTGGGGAAAATATCTATGCCGCCGAAGTGGAGGCGGTGTTTCATGAACACCCAGCAGTGGCGGAAGCGGCGCTTATTGGTAAGCCAGATGCCAAATGGGGGGAAGTGGGGTTAATGATTGTGGCGTTGCAGAAAGGGGGTGTGGCGAATGAGGGAGAGTTGTTGGATTTTTGCCGGCAACGCCTCGCCCGCTACAAAGTTCCAAGAGAAATCATCTTCACCCAAGAACTGCCCCATTCCCCCTACGGCAAGGTGGAAAAAGTGAAGCTACGGGAAAAATATCTTTAACACACCAAACCCATTCCCTATTAGACTCTATTTAAACCTCACTCCTAACGCTTTCCGTGCGAATGTGCCGCCGCAATCGCTGTTTTAATATTATCCCAGCTTACATCATCGGGCAGGGTACAATCTGCCGCCAAAAAGAACTTGTCTGGTGCGGCATCTAGCGCCCGATTCACTTCCTGCACAATCTCATCCTCAGCGCCGGTGGCAATCACCCCTTTCCGATCCAACCCACCCATAAATGGTCTGCTAAACATCTCAGATACTTCTTGCCCAGCAAGCGTGGTTGCCCCAACCTGTTGATTGACGTTCACGATATGTCCGGGATAGTCGAGAAAGGGAGTCAAATCGTCGTACCCAAATTTGTAGTCGCATACATGAAGGATGTTAAAGGGACAGGCGTGATTCATTTCCTCCATTAACGCCAAATCAAAGGGCTTGACGTAGTTTAGAAACAACTCTTTATCGGTAAATCGCTCTTGCTCACCCCCTTGCGTCGAAGCGTAGAAGCCATCAACGCCCAATTTAATACACTCCCGCACAAAGCCCAGCAAACTGTCGGTCACAATTTCTAGCCCCTGTTTTACTTGCTCTGGCTCTTGCTGTAGATGCTCAACGAGCAAGCCGTTGCTGGCATGTCCGGCGCACATAAAGGGGGAATAGAGGGTCACAATCACCACCGCCTCATCTTTGGCAGCGGCGACCAAACCTTTGACTGCTTGCAAAAGTGGTTGGTAGAAATCTTTCTTAAACAGGGGCATTTTCCCCCAATCTTTCGGTTGGGTGATTTGGGGTTGATGGGGGAATTTTTGCTCGTATTGAATCTTGACCAAATCCATATCGGTGTATCGGAAAAACGCCATATGTTTGTCTACGGCTGGCTGTCCCCCATGGAATTCGGGGTCGAAATGGATAAAGAAGGCGGCAGGAACGTAGGCTGATGGTTGATTTGGATTGAGTAAATTGAGGAGGTTTTCACGTTTGTTCATAGGATTCTCGTTTAAGTCGGTGATTTTTAGGTGGGAAAATACCGGCAATTGACTTCCGATAAAAAATAACGCCTGCTTCACCGACGGGCGAGGACAAGCCAACAACTTGGCTATTCACCAAATAGTTCCAAAAAAGACCGATCTCGCCAGTCCGCGTGAAAGCGATGTTGGGCGGCCATTCTACCAAAACCTTGAACAATAAACCCGACCAATAACTACTAAAGCCTTTGCCATAGCGTAGAACCTTTGCTTGAGTTGGGGTTTGTGCAAAATACAAAATTTGCCTTTTGTTTAATTTTTCATTGTGGTATAATATCCGCATATCCCCCCTGATAGCTTCGGCGAAAGGGTGCGAGGCCGTCCGAAAGGGCGGCTTCTGTGTTTTAGGAGGTTTTCTTGATAGCGACCATCTATGTTGACGGCTTCAATCTTTACTATGGCGCTTTGAAAGGTACGCCATATCGTTGGTTGGACATTGCCAAACTTTGTCGCATTATGTTGCCGCGTGACACCATTCATCAGATCAAGTATTTCACCGCTCTTGTTAATCCACGTCCAACAGACCCCAATCAATTAACCCGTCAACAAACTTACCTGCGAGCATTGCAGACGATTCCTAATCTTGAAATCATCTATGGTCATTTTTTAACTCATGAAATTATGATGCCTCTTGCCTCACCGAAAAGCGGCTATGTCAAAGTAATCAAAACCGAAGAAAAAGGGTCTGATGTCAATCTCGCGCTTCATTTGTTAAGTGACGGGTACAAAAACACTTATGATGTTGCCGTTGTTATCTCCAATGATTCCGATCTGCTATTGCCCATTCAATTTGTCAAGAAAGAATTGGGCAAGAAAATTGGCGTACTCAATCCACAAAAACATCCCAGCAAAGTACTGACTGCCAGTGCCGATTTTGTCAAGAATATTCGCAAGGGCGTGCTGTCCAAGAGCCTTTTTCCAGCATCATTAACCGATTCTCAAGGTAAATTTACCAAACCCGCAACTTGGTAGTATCTAAGTTTGCACCTCAAACGTCGTGTAGTGTCTGGTATTGGTTTATAGCAACTTTAGTTTGCGAATATTCTCTCAAAGCATGATCCAGATAACATTCTTTCGATAAATCTTGGATTCTATCGGTGTGAATGATTGGACCATTCCAAGGAACATATCCCCATTCATTAGGCCATTCCCACTCCAATGACAAATCGCCCGTATCAATAACTTTCTTGATTTGATCGCGTCGTATTTCAAGGATTTCAATGAATTCCTGAACAGATGGGATTGGAACAGGTTCATATGGGGTTTCAGATGTCCGCCAGTCACGATTCCTGTTTTTCAGCTTGAGGAAATACACGATGAAAGGATAGCTATAATTAAGTCGCCCTGCCTCGGCCGCAATTGCTGACCATGTTGAACCTTTTGCGTCGTTTGCGTCATGGTGATGCCAATAATGTCGCAAATCATTAACAAAACTTGAAAGATGCTGTTTGGAATTGCCCCGAATTAGTGGACACATGATTGTGACACACTGTTCATTTCCTGATATTGCTTTTCATACTCAACCGGGCTGAGATAGCCTAATTGTGAGTGCAACCGTTGCCTATTGTAAAATATTTCGATGTACTCGAACAGGGTTGTTCTCGCCACAGCATGACTCTCAAATACTTTATCGGCACATTCAACTTTTAACGTTGCAAACCAACTCTCAGCTGGTGCATTATCGTAGCAGTTGCCAACCCCACTCATACTCGGTCGAATTTTTGATACCGTTAACGCCTGTTGAAAATCATCACTTGTGTACTGGCTACCTCGGTCTGAATGGTGTATCAATTCCGCAGATGGGCTACGACGGCCTGTCGCCATTACAAGTGCATCAATGACAAGATGACGAGACATATCTTGACGGATTGACCAGCCAACAACCAACCGCGAGAACAAATCGATGATGACAGCAAGATAGAGTGATCCATCGTTTGTTGGCACGTGCGTAATATCCGCGCACCAGACTTCATTCGGTCTTTGAGCTGTAAAGTTCTGTTGCAACCGATTGGGGGCTGGTTGCTTGCTGGGGTCCTGTTTTGTCGTTACTTTACGCCGTTTTGGTCGCTTGCCAACAAGATTATTCTCGCGCATCAGACGAGCCACACGCTTACGACTGCAACGCCATTTGAGACCCAATAGCTTTTTGTAGATACGGGGCGCACCATAACGACCTTTGCTCTCTTGATATGCCTCTTGGAGCGCAACCAACAACTTATCGTCAGCCACCTTCCGCTTGCTTGGGGGGCGTTTACACCAAGCATAATAACCACTGCGTGAAACAGCAAGCACACGGCACATGAGTGCCACAGGATAATCCGTTCGGTGTGCGTCAATGAATTGAAATTTCATCGCTTTGGACGCGTGAAGATGGCCACGGCTTTTTTTAGGATTTCGTTTTCGAGCTGTGATTCACGTAACTCACGCTTCAAACGGGTCACCTCTGCATCACGCTCTTTTTGTTTGCCTTTGCCAGGGAAGGCTTGGTCAGGGTCTTGACCAAACTCCTTCCGCCAACGATTCAAACTGCTCCGACTAATGCCCAGATCCTTGATAAATGCGCTAATCGGTTTGTCAGTTTGGTACGATAGCTTAACGGCTTCTATCTTAAATTCTCGTGTAAATTGCTTTGCCATAATTACCTCACTTAGATGACACTGTATCTTATCTCAGTGTCTATTAAAGTGGGGCAATTCCAGTTCGTCTTTCTGAACAGTTTGAAGTCGAGTTAAAACCTGAATCAATTGCTCAATCTCTTGGCGAGATAATTCATCATACGCGGTGAGAAGCCTCTGGATCGTTTGAACCGTGCTTTCAGCATCTTGGATTGTCAATTTTTCCTTTCGGCTCACCTCATTAACTTGTGCTTTTAGGTGCTTAAGTTCAGAAGCATTTGGATACCCTTGTGCCATGTGCTCTTTAAGCCCCTGTGTTAAAGAATCTCGTATTTGTTGTGACCTTTGTTCCGATTCTTCTCTTGTACGTTTGATCAAATCTTCTTCGAGAGCAAGCTGATGTTGTTGGAGTAGTGCTTCCCCCTGTTGCTTGAATTGCTTCTGAAGAATTTGCTCTTGGTCTAGCAATTGAACCTTATACCGCCGAGTTTCGAGCAAATGCTGAACCACCGCCCCAATCAAAGCAGATAAAAGCCCAATTACACCACCCAAGATTAAAAGATTAACTTGTTCCGAAAACGTCAACTCGATTTCTCCATTTTAATTATTGTACTTGCCGTCCCAACGCTTGAACGGGGCAACTCACTCTGCTCGGCGTAGCCGAGTCGGGTGTAGTGGTTGTTGTGTCGCGTAGCGGCGCCCACTACACCCGGTGAGTTGCCCCGTTGAGCCGCTTCGCGGCTCAAGGCCAAGCTAAGCCGCAATGGGCTTGGGGTACGACGATTCTTCAACGCAATGTAGACGCGGCGCTTGAGGAAGGCAAGACCTGAGAGCCCGTTGTCGGCTTGAGCCCCTGGTTATACGCGCCCTTGCTCACCCCGCTGAACGAACTCTTACTATGCCACCAACAATCAAACCTACATAAAGCACCAGAAAAACCAACTGCGGCAACAGATTCGATAACGCCTCCCGCTCGACAAGCAGGCTCGAGACGACAAAGAAAAGAAAGTTGCCAGCAAAGACTATCGCAACGAAGGCCGCTAGCGGACTGATCCGACTCGGTTGAGCAAGCAATGACCCGCCAACCAAGATGATCGAGGAGGCGAGCATGAACCACGTGGTTTGGTGGAGAAACAGAAAGACCGCATGTCTTACGGGGCCGGGCTCAATCCCAGAGAGTACCGATTGATGGCCGACGACGGCGTGGCCCGTGGCAGCGATGAGGGCTAGGAGGCCGGCAAGGAGGAAGAAGTAGCTTTTAATCATTCTCTTTCTGATTATCAAGTCTTGTGTTGAGTTCTCTCGATGGCCGACGCCCAAGCGTATAACCATCCTACTATTGATTGTTTAATCGTAACATATTGGATAAATAATCCCAATTCTTGATGTTTGCCGGCATTTTCCCTCACACAAACAACAAAACAACCCAACGAATGCCGGCAATTATACCACCTCTCCTGCAACTCCCGACAACCAAAACAAAGTGATATACGAAGCCAAAACATCCAAAATCCTATGCTCCATTTTGTGGGCGACAAAAGGCGGCAGATCCGCGAAACGGTCACGGTGAACTGGCATGAAACTTCTGAGCAACCAGCATCTGCTACACTGGCCCTTGATGACAATATCATTTTTAGTAGAGAAACGCTTGTATTAGCGAAAGATATCCAGTTAAATTGATTCTTTGAAAAAGGTATGTTATGAATGTGGCAGGTAGCAAGTAGCAAGTCAGAGAGGGCTGACTTATCACCTGCTACCTGCCACTTGCCACTCATTTATTGCCAGAACTCAAAGAACTTAAACAATCTCTTGGAGGAAAACCCATGAACCGACCAAAACTTTATCTATTTGCCCTACTCATCGCCATTTTCCTTGTTGCTTGTGGTGGCGAGGAAGCAGACACGCCAGAACCACAACCAACCGACGTGCCGGCACAACCCACATCTGCCCCAGCTCAAGCCACCGATGCGCCAGCCGAACCAACCGCCGCCAGTGGCGAAGGCGACACAATGGCAGGTGTCAGTTGTGATGATCCCGTCAAAGTAGGGTTAATCACCGATGAAACGGGCGCATTAGCCATTTACGGGGCGCATATTTTGCGTAGTTTTCCACTTGGTTTGGAATATGTGACTGGTGCAGAAGGGGTAGACAATGGAGATTACACCAGCTACATGCTAGAGGATTGCGAAATTCAAGTTTACGTCCGTGACGACCAAAGCAACCCCGAGACTACCGCCACCGTTGGGCGCGAACTGATCGAAGTAGAAGGAGTAGACATCATCGTAGGGACAGTTAGCTCTGGAGCAACCGCCTCTTTGCAAGAGTTGGCGCGAGAAAATGAAATCATTCATATCGCCGCCCCCGCCGCCGCCAATGATTTGACTGGCGCAACTTTCAACGAATACAGCTTCCGCGCCAGCCGAAACAATTACCAAGATGCGGTTAATATCTGCGAATATTTGACACAGGAATATGACACATTTGCCCAAATTGCCCCTGATTATAGTTTTGGTTATGGTGGCGCAACCGCCTTCCGTGATGCTTGCACCCTATTTGGTGGGGAGTTTGTTAGCGATGATATTTTTGCCCCGCTTGATACGACGGATTTTACGCCCTATATGGAGCAAGTGTTAGAGGCAAATGCAGATGCCTTTTTGGTCACATGGGCGGGCGGTGGATTTGTGCCGTTACTGCAATCTGCTACCGAACTTGGCGTGTTGGATAATACGGTTTTGGCGGCAAGCTTTGTAGATAATGTGGTGATGCCGGCATTCTTCTCCAACGCCATTGGCTCCACATCCGGTATCCTCTACCATTACACCTTGCCCGACAACGAGGCAAACGATTGGCTAGTTAATATTGTACAAGAACGGTACAGTACATTTCCCGATTTGTTCGATGCAGATGGCATGAATGCCGGCATTATGTTGGGCGAAGCGCTCAAAGCCTCTGGTGGCGACGCTTCTGCTGACGCTTTGATTGACGCGATGGAAGGGATGGAATTTGAAGGACCCAAAGGCACAATCAACATTCGTGCCGAAGACCATGTCGCTATCCAAGATATGTACATCGTCAAACTGCTCAATGTAGATAACCCCGAATTCAAATATTTTGAATATGTAGAAACCAATCGTCCCAACGTGCCTTGTTTGTTGCCTGAAGGGTTGCAAGTGCGTTGTGGTGATTTACCCATTGGCGCGCTTGGCGATTTGTCCAATATCGAAGTAGATCAGCCAATGGATGATGCTGTTTCCTGCGATGAACCCATCAAAATTGGTTTGATCACCGACGAAACAGGCGCCTTAGCCATTTATGGGGCGCATGTGTTACGCGCTTTCCCGCTCGGCATGGAATATGGCACAGGAGCAAAAGGGGTAGAGCATGGAGATTACACCAGCTACATGCTAGATGATTGCGAAATTCAAGTTTATGTACGCGACGACCAAAGTAATCCTGAAAACACCGCCACAGTTGGACGGGAACTAATCGAAGTGGAAGGGGTTGACATTATCGTTGGCACAGTTAGCTCTGGCGCAACTGCCTCTTTACAAGAGTTGGCGCGGGAAAATGAAGTGATCCATATCGCCGCTCCTGCCGCCGCCAATGATTTAACTGGCGCAACTTTCAATGAATACAGCTTCCGCACCAGCCGAAACAATTACCAAGATGCGGTCAATATTTGTGAATATCTGGTCAATGAGTATGATTCTTTTGTGCAAATTGCTCCCGATTACTCTTTTGGGCAAGGAAGCGCGGCGGCGTTCCGAGACGCTTGCACGCTTTATGGTGGCGCTTTTGTGGCGGATGATGTATTTGCGCCCGCAGACACCACCGACTTTACCGCTTACATGGAGCAAATCCTTGACACGGATGCGGATGCTTTTATCGTAACATGGGCAGGCGGTGGTTTTGTGCCATTGTTGCAATCGGCTACTGAATTGGGTGTACTGGATGAGAAAGCGATGGCGGCTGGCTTTGTGGATAATGTGGTAATGCCGGCATTCTTCTCCAACGCTATTGGCTCTACTTCTGGTATCCTCTACCACTATACCTTCCCCGACAACGAAATCAACGATTGGCTCGTAGCCGAATCCACCGCCCGCCATGGCGTACCCCCCGACCTCTTCGATGCCGATGCGATGAATGCCGCATTACTCATCGTTAATGCCCTGAAAAACTCTGGTGGACACGTCGATGCCGACTCCTTAATTGTCGTCATGGAAGGGCTGGAGTTTGAAGGACCCAAAGGCGCCATTTACATTCGTCCCGAAGATCATGTGGCAATTCAAGATATGTATATCGCTACTCTAAACAACGTTGATGACCCTGAATTTCGTTACTTTGAATTGGTAGAAACCAACCGTCCCGATGTGCCTTGCCTCTTGCCAGAAGCGTTGCAAGATCGTTGTGGTGATTTACCAATTGGTACGCTCAGCGGCGAATAATTTTAGATATAGGATTTCGGAGAATGCACTCCGAAATCCTATATCCACAATCTACAAAACGTATTTGAAAGCTCGTCATATGGCGTTCCAATCATCATATGTTTCGCTTTGACGAGCCACTAGGAGGAATTATGGCTACTTTACCAACACTTGCCGGCATTCAATCTGACATGGTTCAAACCAATCGGCTTAACGCCCATTTGCTTTCCTGTGGGGACGGAACGCCCGTCCTATTCGTTCACGGCAACGTCTCCTCTGCCACCTTTTGGGAAGAGACGATGTTAGCGTTACCTGACGGGTATCGTGCCCTCGCCCCCGACCTACGTGGCTACGGCGATAGTGAATCCCTACCTGTAGATGCCACATTGGGGCTAGACGACATGGCGGCAGATGTCCGTTCCTTAGTAGAAACGCTCAATTTGGGCAAGCACCACATTATCGGGCACAGTATGGGTGGTGGCGTGGTGATGAAATACGCCCTCAAATATGCAAGCGACCTGCTCTCCATCACCCTCGTTGACACTGGATCGCCCTACGGATATAGTGGCAGTAAAGGGGCAAATGGCGAGCCAATTCATGAAGATGGCGCTCCTGCTGGCGCCGCCAGCGTCAACCCCGAATTTGTTAAACTATTAGCCGAAAAAGAGCGTGGCGACGAAAATCCGACAGCTCCCATCAACGTATTACGGCAATTCTACGGCAAAGCCCCCTTTATCCACCCCCGCGAAGATGTATTGCTTGGTTCTATGTTAGCCACCACTATTGGCGAAGAAAACTATCCCGGCAACTTTGTAGCGTCTGAAAATTGGCCCACCGCGGCGCCGGGAGACAAAGGGATATTGAATGCCCTTTCTCGCAAATATTTTGATGCCAGTAATATCGTAAATATTTCACCCAAGCCACCTATTTTGTGGATTCGTGGCGCAGAAGATACGATTGTGTCGGATAACGCCATGTTTGACATCGCCGCTTTGGGGGCGATGGGCTTTGTGCCCGGATACCCCGGCGTAGAGGCGTGTCCACCTCAGCCAATGTTGGCTCAGACACGAAGCGTGTTAGAACAGTATGCGGCAAATGGCGGAGCGTATCAGGAACGGGTTATTGAAGATGCAGGTCATTCCCCCTATCTAGAAAAACCAGATGAATTTAATGCCATTTTTCATCAATTTTTGGATGGCTAAAGTTAGCTTTTGTGATTGAAGCGGCAAGTAAGATTTTCTTCACTTTAATTTAGTTTCGCATTATGACTAAAATCATCCTTGAGACTCAAAATGTGCGACGCGAATTTGGCGCATTGGTAGCAGTAGATGATGTGAGCATTCAGGTTAAACAAGGCACGTTGCATGCTGTGATTGGTCCCAATGGCGCCGGCAAAACCACCTTGTTTAACTTACTTAGCGGCAACATCTCCCCAACGAGCGGTAAAATCTTGTTCAAAGAGCAAGATATTACCAAATTGCCGTTGCATAAAACGGCGCATTTGGGCATTGGACGCTCTTTTCAAATTACCAATATCTTTCCTAATTTGACAGTTTTTGAAAATATCCGGTTGGCTTGTCAAGCGTTGGGCAAAGACAATTTCCGCTTTTGGCGATCACATACTGTCTTTACTGATTACAACGCCCGTACCAACGCGGTTGTCGCCCAAGTGGGGTTGAGCGACGAAGCATTTCAGTTGGCGCGAACGTTGCCACACGGGGCGCAACGCAAATTGGAGTTGGGCATGATTTTGGCGCCTGACCCTGAACTGTTGTTGTTAGATGAACCAACTGCCGGCATGGCATCGGAGCAAGTGCCAGAGTTGATGGCGCTCATTCAGGAGATTCAAGCGAAAGGGAATAAAACGGTGATGCTCGTGGAACACAATATGAATGTGGTTATGTCTGTCTCCGACAAAATTACCGTTATGCACCATGGGGCGCTCTTGGCAGAGGGTACACCTTCGGAAATATCCAACAACGAAACGGTACAACAAGCCTATTTAGGGGCTTTGTACGATTAAAAAAATCAAGCGTAGTTTGTCCTCCACATTTGCCCTCGTTTCATTGCCATTCTTCCTATGGCAATGAAGCAAATTGTAATTGTTGCACAGTCGGGTCTAGTTCGGATGATTCTTCTGAATATAGCGAAATTGTGGTGTTCATATCAAGAGTATAACTTTGGTTATGCCTCTGTTAAGATATTATGGCTAATTTATTGCAAGTTGAAAATATTCATACATTTATCGGGCAGTTCCACATTTTGGAAGTGGTGAATGTGGCGGTGCAAAAAGGGGAGATTACGGTACTGTTGGGGCGCAATGGCGCCGGCAAAACCACCACGCTTAAATCTATTTTGGGACTGACCCCACCCCGTGAAGGCAAAATCATATTTGATGGAGTCGAAATTCAGGGGCGGCGCAGTTTTGACATCGCATCAATGGGCATCGGGTATGTGCCAGAACATCGTGCCATTTTCCGTGATTTGTCAGTGGCAGAGAATTTGAAAATCGCTGAACGCAAAAAAGGGGATTTTGCTCGTAAGGAAGCATTTATTTTTGAGCTTTTCCCTGACTTAAAACGGTTGATAAAATTACCCGGCACCAAATTATCTGGCGGACAACAACAGATGTTGGCGGTGGCTCGCGCATTGGTGCCAGATAACCGCTTATTGTTGATTGACGAGCCAAGCGAAGGGTTGGCTCCTGTTTTGATCGAACAGATGATGGCGGCGATTCAAAAGTTGTCTGGAGAGACGACGGTGTTGCTGGTAGAGCAAAATTTCATCGTTGCCGGCAAACTGGCACAAAATTATGTAATTATCGAAGAAGGTAAGTCGGTGAAAGCGGGGTTGATGGCAGATTTAGTGGATGATCAGGAGACGATTCATCATTATTTAGGAGCGGCGTAATGATTGAAACAATCAAGAAAAATCGCACGCGATTGATTACTTTAGCTGTGTTAGCTTTTTTGTTTTACACAGCGATTCAGGGGATGGCAGAGCCAAAGGATTGGGCGATTACGGTTCTGCGTGGCTTGTCGGTGGGGGCGGTGACGTTTTTGGTAGCGGCGGGGCTGTCGCTCATTTTGGGGTTGATGGATGTGTTGAATTTGGCGCATGGGGAGATGTTTATGATTGGGGCATATGTGGGTTGGACGGTGTATGTGCGCCCCGATACGGTTGTAGATGTTTTGCCGGCATTCGGGTTGTTAGCTGTTGGTTTCCTGTTAATGCCGGCATTTCGCAGGCTCCTCTCTCGATTTAGGTTGCCAGTTTGGTTGCCGTGGCTGATTTTGTTAGGCGGATTAGGATCAGTATGGTGGGGGGTAAATCATTATCCCATCAACAAATGGGACCCCAACGTTTATGCCGAAAGCCCCATCACCTACTCATTGGCATTAAGTCAGGGTACATTGCAAGCGCCACAACCAACAGAGGGGATAGGATTGCCGGCATTGCTGGCTTTGTTACTGGGCGGCGGGTTATTGGCAATGGGTGTTAGCGGCTTAGAGTTAGGCAAAAGTGGGAGCAAACTTGTGCCCCAAGCGGCAAAAAGCGTGTGGATCAATGCCGGCATTTTGCTGCTCCTCTCCTTGCTCATCTACTTTGTCAACGATAGCCTAACCAACTGGCTTTTCAACCTCAGTACCAGTTGGCGATTTCTGATCGCCATGTTTGTCGCTACTGGCGCCGGAGCGTTGCTAGGCGGCTTGCTAGAAATCACCCTGATTCGCCCCCTGTACGACCGCCCTATCTATCAAATTATGGTCACGTTAGGCGTCAGCTTTATCGGCATCGAGATGGTACGCAATTTGTGGGGTCGCCCCGAATTTACCATGCCCAAACCCGCTTTTGCCAATGGAAGCGGCGATTTGTGTCCTGCCGGCAATCTGGGCGAGGCATTCGCCAATCAATGTTCAACCATGCTCCTTTTTGGCGGACGGATTCGCACCTACAATGAGATTTTCATCATTTTGGTTGGGTTAATCGTCCTGATTGGCGTGTGGTTATTGCTCCAACGCACCCGTTTGGGGATGATTATTCGGGCAGGGGTGCAAGATGGCGAGATGGTAGAGGCATTAGGCATCAATGTGCGGCGGGTGTTCACGCTGGTTTTTGCATTGGGGGTGGGTTTGGCGGCTTTGGGTGGCGTTTTGGCGGCGCCATCGTTAGGGTTATCTACGGATATGGGGACGCGCTTGCTGTTACTGGCATTGATCGCCCTTGCCATTGGTGGCTTAACCAGCTACCCGGGCGCGGCGGCAGGAGCGGTTTTGGTGGGGTTGATGCAACAATTTATCATTAAATATGGCTCAATTGGCATCAATATCCCCTTTTTAGATGAGCCATTTAAGCCGTCGCCACCGTTAGTGCCGGCATCCACCCTGTTACTTATGGTCATCATATTGCTCATTTTGCCGCAAGGATTATTTGGGCGAGATGAACATTGAGATGGGATTTTGGCTCGCTTTTTGCAAACCGAAATCCGAAATTGAATATGACGAAACTTAGAAACGCTTTTCCCCTAATTATCCTGACGATTACATTGCTCTTTTTTCCCTTTGTGGTCGCATTGCTTGATGGGCAATCGGTGGGAGATGTGCTGGCAAATGAAACGGGCAACGCTCGTTTTTTACAAGGGTTGCTGATCGAAGTGTTTATTTTGGCGATGTATGCCATCAGCTATGATTTGGTGTTGGGGGTGACGGGATTGCTCTCGTTTGGACATGCGATGTTTTTTGCGGTGGGGGCGTATGCCACAGGGATTGGGATTAAATCGTTTGGATTGGGGTTAGGGAAAACGTTGTTGGCGGTATTGATTGCCGGCATTTTACAAGCCCTCCTTTTTGGCATTGTCCTCCCTCGTGTCAAAGGCATTACCTTTGCCTTGGTCACTCTGGGAATGGCATCCGTTTTTCACATCGTGGTGCAATCGAGCGAATTGGCAGAGTACACTGGCGCAGATGTTGGTTTGCAAGGCGTGATCATCCCTGATTGGATCAACACTTCTACCGAGCGATTTCGTTTCTACTTAATCACATTGGTGGTGACGGCGCTCATCTACCTGATCTATCGCCGTTTTGTGGATTCTCCAACAGGTCGAGTGTGCGTCGCCATCCGCGAAAATGAAAACCGAGCGTTGATGCTAGGATATAACACATTTTATTTTAAGTTGATGGCATTGATGTTGGCATCAGTCACGGCGGCAATTGCCGGCATGTTTCACACTTTGCATCAACCTATCGTTAGCCCCAATATCGCTAGTCTCGGTTGGACAGTTTCTGCCTTGTTGATTATTTTGATGGGCGGGGTGGGCACACTAAGTGGCGCAATGATTGGGGCGGCGGTTTTTCGATTGCTCTCTTTTTATCTGGATAAATATTTCGGGGAAAGCGCCAGCTTTTTATTGGGGGCGATATATATTGGCTTGGTGCTATTTTTACCTTACGGCATCGTAGGCGCTTGGCAAGCTAAGTCGCTAAAAAGAAAACGCATGTAATTATACAGGACACAAAGGGCACAGAGAAGGCACGGAGGACACAGAGATTTTTTTATGTTCTCGATCCAATTTCTAACAACTTCACCCGATTTTTTCCCAGAAACTGTTTTTTGTGCTGTGTTTACCAGAAATATCAACACATCCGCTCATTTTTCTCTGCGTTCTTGCCCGCGTTCCTAGCGCCTTCTCCGCTAACCCTGCGTTCATCTGAATAGTTACAAACACATGAGCTAATCGAGTTATGCCGGCATTTGGGAGTGTTTATATGTAAGGGTAGGGGAAAATGCCGGCATCTGTCATACCTGCCAACTTGATTAGCAAACTCGTTTTGTCCGATGGGCCATTCCCCTACGATTTGGTCCCGAAAATTTGGCAAAGCTACGGGAAGATGTCCGCCACGCCTCCTATTTTGCTGAAAAGCAACCATGAGTCAGCTTAATTTTCTTGCTGGCTAATCTCGAAAAACAGCCAAATCTGCTTTCAGTTCCGCTTCAAGTTCCTCTGGCTTGTATTGGATTACGGGGACTTGATAACGCCCACACAATTCAAAAAATGCCACACGGGTAATACCTGCCAGTTGTGCCGCCTTGCCAGATGAGAGCTTATCTAACTCAAACATCTTCAATGCCGCCATCAACCGAATTTGGTCGGCAAATTCTTGCTGAGTTATGGATACCGCTAACTCTAAATCTTCAGGATAATCAATGATTAACGCCTGCTTCAGCCGTGCCCCGATAGGGCGGCGGCCTGCAAGCGTTGTTAGCGCGAGCAATGGTCGTATGCCTGAATAATAGACAGCCTTAGTAAGGACTAGCCAAAAAACCGCTCGTATTCATCATGGCTACCAATCCAGAACCAAGTTACGGTGTCTCCATCCATGACACCGATGGCACGGACCGCTAGCGAAACCCTTGCTGACCAGATGTTTTCTTGGCTGTTTATGCACTTGAAATGGAGTGATGGATGAAAAGGATTGTCAGCCCAAAGTTGATAGGCTCTCTGCGCTCTACGTCTTGTTTGTTCGTCAAGAGAGCTATACGCTTTCCAAAATGAAGGCAAAGTTGCAGAATTCATAGCCGATCAAAATCCATCGGTTTTGCCTTGCCCTCAGCAATTTCCTTGCGCGCTTGTCTTGCCGCTGCTGTCAGTTTGTCTTGTGTTTGACTGAATAACCTATCCCATTTCTGCTCAGATTGCATTTCTGCAATATAGGTACGCAAATATTCTAGCGCCTGATCTTGTGCCGGTTCAGGCAACGTCTCCATCATTTTTGTCATTGTCACGATTGCTGTGGAAGCCATATTCACACACTCCTGTTCGCATTCTACTAGTAAAAATTTGATGATGTTCCGTTTGAGTCAGTCTAGTTTTACTTTGCTGGCGTTGTCAAGTAGTTGGAGCATCGGGACCACATAGGCTAACCGTTTATGCGTTTCTTCAATGCTTGTTTCCCTTTCTGCTTTCAGTTTCTGATCCGCTTTGGACAGAATAAACGGATCTTCCCATGATAACCAGTCTACTTCCTTCGCCGTAACCGTGTCGATCATCGCCAAAACCATTTCGGCGAAGAAGCTCATATCCCGTTGCTGAATCTTTGTAATAACCTTCTGCAATTGATTTGCTTGAATAGCGATGTGACACCAAGCAAAATCAAGCGACTTTTCAAACAGAAGTTCACCGACTCTTGTCACCATGTGCTCAAGTTCATAGTAGTTTGTAGGATGAGTTTGCCACGCTTTTGCTGATCGGCAAAATATTAGTGGCATTTGTTCTCTTCTAACAGCCTGAATATCTGTTACAAAAGCGGCTTGATACTCACTTTGTAAGGCAAACGCAACTCTGTCAATAAAGCAGAGATGTAAAATCTGTTGAGGCACAGAGACCAAGGCAGCATGGGCATACAAAGTTACAAAATCATCGCCAATGGAAAGATCTTGGTTATGATAAGTTACATCATAAAAATCGTCGCTATCCAACCACTCTATATGTTTTGGAAGGGCTTTTCGAGTTGTAGGCGGCACACTCACAAATACGCATCCAAATAGCTCCTTTAGAGCTGGAGTAATGGCTTTTAGATGCGGGAACAACAAACCATTAAGATCATTCATTGGTATAACGGCCACGGGTTTCATCGGGTAATTATTCCTAGATTTGTGAACTTGCATAGTTTAATTGCTGATTGGCGTGTCGCGCTTACATATTCATGAGACAAGCCTCTTTTTCATCATTCTGCTCAAATTATACACAAGATAACGCTGGGAAGGCAGAGGACAATTTGGGTCACATCACTTCCAAATTGTCCTCTGCTTTTGGGTCAATGTTGGTCTTCCTTCTGTGCCAATAATAGGTGAAACAGCGATAATAGAAGTTTAATATGGAATTGCCCCGAATTAGTGGACACATGATTGTGACACACTGTTCATTTCCTGATATTGCTTTTCATACTCAACCGGGCTGAGATAGCCTAATTGTGAGTGCAACCGTTGCCTATTGTAAAATATTTCGATGTACTCGAACAGGGTTGTTCTCGCCACAGCATGACTCTCAAATACTTTATCGGCACATTCAACTTTTAACGTTGCAAACCAACTCTCAGCTGGTGCATTATCGTAGCAGTTGCCAACCCCACTCATACTCGGTCGAATTTTTGATACCGTTAACGCCTGTTGAAAATCATCACTTGTGTACTGGCTACCTCGGTCTGAATGGTGTATCAATTCCGCAGATGGGCTACGACGGCCTGTCGCCATTACAAGTGCATCAATGACAAGATGACGAGACATATCTTGACGGATTGACCAGCCAACAACCAACCGCGAGAACAAATCGATGATGACAGCAAGATAGAGTGATCCATCGTTTGTTGGCACGTGCGTAATATCCGCGCACCAGACTTCATTCGGTCTTTGAGCTGTAAAGTTCTGTTGCAACCGATTGGGGGCTGGTTGCTTGCTGGGGTCCTGTTTTGTCGTTACTTTACGCCGTTTTGGTCGCTTGCCAACAAGATTATTCTCGCGCATCAGACGAGCCACACGCTTACGACTGCAACGCCATTTGAGACCCAATAGCTTTTTGTAGATACGGGGCGCACCATAACGACCTTTGCTCTCTTGATATGCCTCTTGGAGCGCAACCAACAACTTATCGTCAGCCACCTTCCGCTTGCTTGGGGGGCGTTTACACCAAGCATAATAACCACTGCGTGAAACAGCAAGCACACGGCACATGAGTGCCACAGGATAATCCGTTCGGTGTGCGTCAATGAATTGAAATTTCATCGCTTTGGACGCGTGAAGATGGCCACGGCTTTTTTTAGGATTTCGTTTTCGAGCTGTGATTCACGTAACTCACGCTTCAAACGGGTCACCTCTGCATCACGCTCTTTTTGTTTGCCTTTGCCAGGGAAGGCTTGGTCAGGGTCTTGACCAAACTCCTTCCGCCAACGATTCAAACTGCTCCGACTAATGCCCAGATCCTTGATAAATGCGCTAATCGGTTTGTCAGTTTGGTACGATAGCTTAACGGCTTCTATCTTAAATTCTCGTGTAAATTGCTTTGCCATAATTACCTCACTTAGATGACACTGTATCTTATCTCAGTGTCTATTAAAGTGGGGCAATTCCAGTATGACCTGGAACAGTTCTTCCGCTTTGGCAAACAGAAAATGTTGCTGGACCGTTTCCAGACAGCAGAGGATGTGCGTGAAGAAACATGGTGGCAACTGGTTCATCTGGCCTATGTGCAGTTGTGGCTGGCGCGGCATGTGGCTCATGGCTTGCCCCGGCCATGGGAACGGCATTTAGCGACGATGAAAAACCGGCTGATATCACCCACATTGGTGCAACGTGATTTCGGGCGAATTATTCGCCAGCTTGGGACACCGGCTAAACCGCCCAAACTCCGATTTATTGCACCGGGCAGACCTAAGGGTATGAAATTGCCGCCGCGACCACGCCAAAAAGTGGTTGTCAAGAGTCAGCAAGTGGCAAAACCGCCATAAAGTTGGAGAATTTGGCTCGATTATTCAGTTTTAAACGTACTTGAAGCCACTCAATCTTTATTGAGTTGGGTTCACATTGTCAAAAGTCCAATCCTTAATAACTGAGATTGAAATTCCAAAGACCTGCGGCAACAAACGCATTGCCCATTGGGTCGAATAATACCCCTTGTCAAAACAGTTTTAGCGCTGGCGCTTTCATTAGTACAGATGATGGCTTTGTGCCAATTGAAGATATTGAGATAGGCGACTACGTGTTGGGCTACAATGAAGCAGGGGATGAGATTTCTTTTTATCCGGTTACAGCCCTCATTTCACATGTTGACCCAGTGATTGTCCAGATGGTGATTGCTGGAGAAATGATAGAAACAACGCCTGAACATCCCTTCTACACAGTGGATGGCGAGTGGGTCGAGACAATGGAATTGCGAGTTGGAGATGAGATTCGACAAGCAAATTGGGCAATAGGAGAGGTTGAATCTATTTTCTTTACTGTTCACCCTCAACGAATGTATAATTTCTCAGTTTCAATTGCCCACACTTACTTTATTGGTGATGGGCAATGGCTGGTTCATAATGCTGGACCTTGTGAAAGGGTAGTTAATTCTAATATGTGGCACGCTTCTGGACGAGGTGCAGAACGAGCAGGCTACGGATCGAGAAAAGAGGCTAGAGAAGCTCTGCGAATCTTTGGCAGGGATCTTGAACAAAATGGATTGCCTAGCACAGCTATTCAAGATCCTGCTCATGCAGATCGTGTCATCGTTCCGGGCTTTGGTGAAGGTGGGGCTGTTGTATATCAACGAATGTCAAATGGTAGCTTGAGACTTAAAACAGTGCTTACTTGGCGATAGACATAACTTATTGAAAAGGTGAATTTTGTGAACACAAATACAACAGGGGTCTATAATTTGGAACTAATAAATAATAAACATGAAATTGCTTATTTGTATCTTCCAACATACCCTGTAAAAGGGTTGAGCAAAGTGTCAAAGTCATTTCGGTTGATTGATCTTATTGGTAACTATGACGGTCCTGATGTTATTTTTGATTTTGATACTGAAAATATTTTAGTTGGGATTGAGTTTCTTTCTAAAGATTGGGACGAAGAAGAATAAACTTCCCCTTTATATCAATTTTGTGCCCCACGACGGGTGGCAACCAGACCAACACAGAAGGAGACACCGTTTCGCTGCAAATCATCGCCAGCGACCCCGATGGAGATACGCTGAGCTACAGCGCCAGCGGCTTGCCGGCAAATCTGACCATCAACAGTTCCACCGGACTCATCAGCGGGGTGTTAGCCTCCGGTAGCGCCGGCTCCTACAATGTGCAACTGACCGTGACCGACGGCAACGGCGGAAGCGACGGGACGATATTCTATTGGACGGTCAACTCGCCTGCTCCCAACCAAGACCCAACCATCACCCATCCCGGCAACCAGACGGACGACGAAGGAGACACAGTCTCCCTGCAAATCGTTGCCAGCGACCCCGATGGAGACACGCTGAGTTACAGCGCCAGCGGACTGCCGGCAAACCTGACCATCAACAGTTCTACCGGACTCATCAGCGGCGTCTTAGCCGCCGGCAGCGCCGGCTCATACAATGTGCAGTTGACCGTCACCGACGGCAATGGCGGCAGCGACGGGACGATATTTTACTGGACAGTTAATAGCTCTGGCGGCGGCAACCAAGCCCCAACCATCACCCATCCCGGCAACCAGACCAACGACGAAGGAGAGACCGTCTCCCTGCAAATCATCGCCAGCGACCCCGATGGAGATACGCTGAGCTACAGCGCCAGCGGCTTGCCGGCAAATCTGACCATCAACAGTTCCACCGGACTCATCAGCGGGGCGTTAGCCGCCGGTAGCGCCGGCAGTTATAACGTCACCGTCACCGTCTCCGACGGCAACGGCGGGACAGACAACGTCACCTTCACCTGGACCGTCAACGCCCCCGGCGGCGGAGGGGGCGACATCCTGTACATCGTCCCCAACGTCAACAACCTCAACGCCGCCGACCAGGCGATATACAACCAGCTCATCGGACTAGGCTACACTATCAGCCTGGTGCGAGACCGAGACGCAGCCGTCAGTGACGCCAGCGGCAAAGCCCTCATCGTGATTTCCTACTCCGCCTCCCGGAATTTGGTGGGAACGATGTACAAAAACAGCCCCGTGCCAGCCATGATATGGGACGGAGCGATACTGTCCGACATGGGGATGGTTACCTCCACCGGCAGCGTCAGCGGACAAAGCCAGATAAACATCATCGACGCCAGCCACCCCATGGCAGATGGACATAGCAATGGGAATGTGACGATAGCCGGTAGTGGAACCAAAGTGCGGTGGGGCTTTCCTACAGCCAGCGCCGACTCGATAGCCGAAGTAGCCGGGCAGCCCAACAAATCCGCCATCTTCGCCTACGAAACGGGCGACAGCATGAATGGGTTGACCGCCCCCCATCGGCGGGTGGGCTTCTTTATCGATTCCACCACGCCGGTCGATTTGAACGCAAATGGCTGGGGGTTGTTTGACGCCGCAGTCGAATGGGCGGTCAACGGCGGCTCATCCACATACATGCCTAACCCCAACCAGGCGACAGCCGCCACAGGAGCATTCAAAGGGAACAGAATGGGCAAACGAGGGACGTCCGCCAAAATACAAGCTATTTCTGGGAGTATCCAGCGCATCTCCCTCAGCTTTGCTGGGGGTCCGGTGGCTGTCCAGGTCAGCGGCGACCCCGACCCGGCAAACAACGGCTTGTTCCACATCTACGCCGACCATCTGGGCAGTACCGGCTCATTGAGCGACAGCAGCGGCGTATACATCCCCAACAGCCATGCCAAATACACCCCCTTTGGCGATTGGCGTACCGAGCCCAGCGCTACGGCAGGTGATAGATACTACACCAACCACAAACACAACAATCTGGGCGGCGGGGCAGATGATTTGGGGCTGATATATATGAATGCCCGGTATTACCTCCCCGGCGTGGGACGCTTCGCTTCTGCCGATACCATTGTGCCAAACCCAGATAACCCGCAAACGATAAATCGTTTTTCTTATGTCAACAATCGTGTATTGACCTATACGGATCCTTCTGGTCATTGTGCAGAAACGGGGGATGAAGAATGCTGGGCTGAGTGGGATAAAATTTACGCTCAAATGTATGATGAAAATGATGAGAGCATTTGGGGGATGTCAGAGTTTTGGGAACATCTAGGAACCAAATCACAGGTACAACTCAAGAATATTTACCAACAGCTCAAAGATGGTGAAATAAACCGTGCATTACGCAACATTGGAATTGTTCCACAAGATGGCGAGCCTGATTATGACGCCGTTGAAGTGTCTTTTGGAATTTGGGCAATAGGGGGGAACATTAATTTTATAATCGACAAGTACGGTAATAGATATTGGGGTGGAGGGTTAAACACTGGCAAAAGCTTTCCAACATTTATTACAGCCCGATATGCCTGGGGCTACTTAGATAGTAAAACAGAGCCAACTGAAACACGTGTGCAAAACAGTTTGAAAGGACTGGGAGTGAATGCAGGATTAGGTCTCGGTTTGGGGGCATCAATAAATGCGTCAATTGAAACTAATGGTTTGCCTTCAGTTTCTGAAGTGAGCGGAGAGTATGGTTTATATTCTCCACAAATTGGAGTTAGCTCCGCATACAATTGGCAAACATATGACAGGTAATGACATAAATTTTGAGGTGCTTGAATGCTCGACTCAATCCTACAAGTGTGTTTTTTCACGTGGATGACTGGAATAATAGGTTATTTTTTTTATCTGAGTTGGTTTAACAATAATAAATTTAGACAATTGATCAGACAAAAAACTTCTAAAAACCGCTTGTTAAAAGATAGTTTTTTAGAACACTGGATGCTTTCAAGTAATACCTATATTTGGTATGCTAGATTATTAACATTAATCGGTTTAGTTGGTATTCTGAGGTTATTGATTCATTTGTATCAACAATAGGCGATTTTTAGCTAATTAACGACAAGTGGGAATGGCAAACCATGCCGGCACAGTTCAGTTTTGCCGGCACTCTCGCAGCCGCAAAAGAAAACAGCACCTTTCTACACCGACCTTCCTTCGTACAGAGTATCGCTTTGGGGAATGCCGGCAATAAAACCAAGCGGGCACAGTTTAGTTTTGCCGGCACTCCCGTGGCCGTGTGTGAAGGACAGCTTTGAGTGCAGGGTGATAATGCCGGCATTCAACTCATCCAATTTATCCCACTTATATTGAGCATTCGTTCCCGCTCCTGTGTCGCATTTGCCTTGCTAGGGCATCCAGCGCATCTCCCTCAGCTTTGCCGGGGGTCCTGTGGCGGTCCAGGTCAGCGGCGACCCCGACCCGGCAAACAACGGCTTGTTCCACATCTACGCCGACCATCTGGGCAGTACCGGCTCATTGAGCGACAGCAGCGGCGTATACATCCCCAACAGCCATGCCAAATACACCCCCTTTGGCGATTGGCGCACAGAACCGACTGCTACGGCAGGCGACCGTTACTACACCAACCACAAACACAACAATCTGGGCGGCGGGGCGGATGACCTGGGGTTGATATATATGAATGCCCGTTTTTACCTCCCCAGCGTGGGACGTTTTGCCAGTGTGGACACGATTATACCAGACCATACCAACCCGCAATCACTGAATAGATTTTCGTATACCCGAAATAACCCTATTAATCTGATTGACCCTTCTGGTCATAAAGAGTGCTCAAATGCTGATTGTGCCGATTCATCACCACCTGATCATGCAGATTTTGATTGGAATGATCCTGCAGCTAGTCTAATAGGTTGGTGGACACCTGGCGCAGGGACAGAAGAATTAGCTAATGCCATGAAAATTCTTTATTATTTCCCAGAGGACTCTCCTCACATACAATTTGCACTAGAAACAATTGCAACAATTCAAGGTTTGACGGAGAGTCAAGTTAATTACCAATACGATCTTTTTAAGGATTTAAAAAGTACAGCAGAACGTAATGGGTGGACTAAAAATCTGGTAACTGTCGACGAGTGGTGGGGAGATATTAATCAGCTAAGATTTGGAAAAATCGTTGGAGACGAGTTGGGTTTAAACCCAATTTTTGGTGCTTTGCTTAGTCCAACTGGAGGTTACATTGGTCCCGGTATGAAAATGCCAGATCTTCATAATGATCTTAGCACAACTGGATCTGGAGAAGCGTGGCTATATCATGCTGCCGTACATGATGCTGCTGGATATCTTTATAATTATCATGGTGTTGGGCCAGGATATACCTATGGAGACTTAGATGTTGACGGTAATCCGATGCCAAGAAGAAGAGGTAGCCCATACTATGGGCAGAATATGAAGTCTTACTGGGACGAAGAACTTGGACTTGCATTGGATTTAAATCCATTTGATTGATGGCAATTTAAAAAACACCCTCCTTAGAGTCACCAACTGTTAGAAAGTTGGTAACCCTAGGTAAATTTTAAAAAACGCTATTCTCAATTTCTTATGCGTTCGACGAATTAATACTTTTGGTAAAATATCAATTAAGGAACAACTTTAATGGGTAAAAAACAAATCCTTGCTAGACTTGCCATGGTAGGATCGATTTTTTTGATTCCAGTTCTGCTTTATTTTTGGCTTGTCGTACTCTTTTTAGTAACAATCACTGGTACAGGTTCTGTTTCCGCCATCCTAGTATATTCGATGGTCATTTTATTTCCTTTTCTACTTCCTCTTGGTATAATTTTTAGTTGGCATTACCAAAGACAACAAAAATATTTGCATGCAATTATTGTTAGTGTGGCTCCATTATTTTTGGGGATCATTTTCATGGTTTTTGCTAAAATGCCAATAAGTGTTTTTGGTGAATATCTTGAGAACCCTTTTATGTCGATGAGACTCATAATTGACACCATTATTACAGTCTATTTTTCTTCATAGTTTCTCCATTGCGCAATAGTAGATCCTATATTGTGGATTATTGTGTTGAAGTAGTGGAAGCTAAATTTGTATCAAAATGGCATCTTCTACTTTTACAATGACCAGTTGGGCAGTGTCACCTCGATGAGTAATGCTAATAACGGGGTGGCGGTAACGGGCACTATCTCCCGCTACTTGCCCTTTGGAGATTGGCGCACAGAGCCAACAGCGGGATTGACGGATGAAGGATACACTGGACACAAGCACAACAATCTGGGCGGCGGGGCGGATGATTTGGGGCTGATATATATGAACGCCCGTTACTATGTACCCAACATTGGACGTTTTGCTAGCGCCGATACCATTGTGCCGGACCCTGCCAATCCGCAAAACTACAATCGCTACAGTTATGTCAACAACAACCCAATGGGCTATGTTGACTCCTCGGGACATGCGGCTGAGCAAACAAATGAGGCAGATTCGTGTGACGTGCTAGTTTGCGGACTCAATCCATATGAACAAACAGGTGACCCATATGGAGATTTCACCTATGAGCAAACAATATTATTGCAATTGCTTTGGTTAGATACAAGAGGGATTTCAGACGAACCTCTCAGGTTAGGGCTAACTTTTGATTTATCGTTCCTTGCCCGAGCAGAATATGCTGAGTATGGTGCGGCAGCGACATTGTATGCCACATCGCCATCCACATTTAAGGGGTCAGTATTGGAGAATTTGATAGACCCCGACTTATTAGTTGGCGTGGCATATGGAATAGGAGCTATTATTGGTGGTGGTCCGGGCAGTGGGGGCAATGATGATGTAAATGTGGCTTTTGGAGCAGATGATCTTATAGAAGGAGCATCATCTGGCCGAAGAACTATTGGAGTAGATGACCTTATGGAAGGGGCAACACCTGGACCGAAAACTAAGGGTCGTTCAACTATTTGGAACAAAAATGGAGGACTTACTCAAGCAGAGAGCGATTTTAATGCTCTGTCTTTAAACGATATTACCGATATTCCAGGAGTGGGGACAAGAGGGACTTTGTCTAATGGTGACACTGTAGTATTACGTCCTACTAGTAATTCTGGAATGCCAACTCTTGAAATTCAAAGTGGCGGGAGATATACTAAGTATCGATATGGACCCTAAACAATATTTAACAAGGCTCAAAAACAGAAAACAATACAATGATCTGTTAGCTGAAATTTTGGATCACCCAGAAGACTTTTCTCAAGAATGGTTGATAGAGCATAGGTGGGTGGCAGTGCCAATACCTGACCGGATCATTGAAAAAGATGCTATAGCAATTATTAAATCCGTTTCCAAATACTTTAACGAAGAGAAAATTTTAGCTATTTCGACAGATATCGGCACGAATGATATTTTTGAATTTAAAGAATTTTCAGTAAAAACCCTCTTGGAGTTTGATCGATACTATTCTTTATATAACTTTGTGATTTTATCCAGTGATATTTCCTTTTGTATACTTAAAGAAGCAGGCTTATATGTTATTATAGCTGGACCCTCTTCATTTGTTGAGGATGCAAGTAGTTTACCAGTATCATCAATGATGGCTGAATTTTGGGAATATGCTACAGATAAATCTTGGTTCGAACCTATCAAAAAACATCTTGTAAAAATAGCTGACAAGTATGTGAAAATTAACCAACTCTTACTCGACTCATCGAAGCCTAACTGACGAGTAGTACTAGAAGCTTGCCGGCAAATCTGACCATCAACAGTTCTACCGGACTCATCAGCGGGGTGTTAGCCTCCGGCAGCGCTGGCTCCTACAATGTGCAGTTGACCGTCACCGACGGCAACGGCGGGGTCGACGGGACGATATTCTATTGGACAGTCAACGCTTCAGGCGGCGGCAACCAAGCCCCAACCATCACCCCACCCGGCAACCAGACGGACGACGAAGGAGACAACATTTCATTGCAAATCTCTGCCAGCGACCCCGATGGAGATACGCTGAGCTACAGTGCCAGCGGCAAAGTCCTCATCATCATTTCCTCCCCCGCCTTCCAAAATTGGGTAGGAACGATATACAAAAACAGCGCCGTGCCGGCAATGGATAGCTAACAATTAACGCAACCCAATGACACCATCAACGCATTGTCTGGCTGGGCGAGAATGCCGGCAAATCTGACCATCAACAGCTCCACTGGACTCATCAGCGGGGTTTTGGATACCGGCAACGTTAAGAGTAGTGAATCTTTCATCTCAAGCGGGGAAAAGCTTTGCCGGCATGCCAGCGCAAATTGTTTAGTAGCTGCCTAGCGCCCCTCTTTTTTGGCTCTCTCTAAAGCCCCAATCAAACAACGTAAAGCCAATCGCCAAGAAAATAACCGTTTATGGCGCTGAGCTATGAGCCAGAAGTCCAGTCTGGCAATTTCAATCTGGGGAGAGGGAATTTAGCGGGATATGATATAATGCCGGCAAATTCGAAAATTGTTGGTTGAAAACCATTAAAGGAAGGTTGCCCAATGGAACTGAGTATTGATGAGGTTCAGGCAAGGAAACTATTTAAAGAAGTCATCATGCAACTCATCACGGAGAGACAGGATTGGTTTCTCGAAATAATCTTAGAGGCTATTGAAGAAAGCGGTCTGGCTGAGGCGATTCGAGAAGGGCGGCGAAATGATTTTGTTTCTGAAGAAGAGATCCAAGCAATTTTGCCTGGATAAAGATGGATGTTTTATATGAAGCCAGCTTTGTCAAAGACCTGAAGCAAATCAAAGATAAACGCCTATTGAAGCGGGTACAAAAAGTAATTGATTCGATAAAGATGGCTTCCACGCCAAATGATCTAGCTAACATGAAGAAGTTGCAGGGGTTTGATGCTTACTACCGTATTCGTTTGGGTAATTATCGAATTGGCGCAGAAATGGTATCTGACCAGATTATTTTGGTCAGAATCTTGCATCGAAAAGAGATTTACCGACGGTTTCCCTGATAGAAAATGGAGTCAATCTTATGTAACAGGGCACAGCGATGTCAGTGTACACTACAAAGCGTGCCGGCATTCCTCAAATCGTGATTCCCTATTCCACATCCCGGGTTTTGGTAGGAACGATGTACAAAAACAGCACTGTGCCGGCCATGATATGGGACGGGGCGATACTGTCCGACATGGGGATGGTTACCTCCACCGGCAGCGTCAGCGGACTTCTTCATTGATTCCACCACGCCGGTCGATTTGAATGCAAATGGCTGGGGGTTGTTCGACGCCGCGGTCAATTGGGCGGTCAATGGCGGCTCGTCCACATACATGCCGGACCCCAACCAGGCGATAGCCACTGTTGGGGCATTCAAAGGGAACAGAATGGGCAAACGAGGGACGTCCGCCAAAATACAAGCTATTTCTGGGAGTATCCAGCGCATCTCCCTCAGCTTTGCTGGGGGTCCTGTGGCGGTACAGGTCAGCGGCGACCCCGACCCGGCAAACAACGGTTTGTTCCACATCTACGCCGACCATCTAGGCAGTACGGGCTCATTGAGCGACAGCAGCGGCGTATACATCCCCAACAGCCATGCCAAATACACCCCCTTTGGCGATTGGCGCACAGAACCGACTGCTACTGCCGGCGACCGCTACTACACTGGGCACAAGCACAACAACCTGGGCGGCGGGGCAGATGACCTGGGGCTGATATATATGAATGCCCGATATTATTTGCCAAACACGAACCGCATGGTTTCTCCCGACACCATTGTGCCCGATCCAAACAATCCGCAAAATTTCAATAGATTCTCTTACTCGCTTAATAATCCGATAAATTTCGTTGACCCATCTGGGAATAGTACTTGTAGTTCGTCTGATCAACATGCATCATGCGAAGTTCAAACCCCATCTGATTTTCCTGAACAGTATGCATATAGCGAAATTTATGGTTGGTTTGATGAAAGCCACATCGGAGATTGGTGGTGGTTTATTGAAATACTTTATGAAACAGTTGGCAAAAAGGGGGGATCAGAGACAGTTCTTCGGGATGCTTGTCTTGTAAGTTGCGATCTGGCGCATTTTACAGCAAAATATTGGGTGTCAGGCTCAATAACAAGAGATGACGTAGCTGGGGTAGGGTTAGGGATTATCATGGACTTAGAACGCCGCTGGGAAGATTGGCAAGGCGCAGTCCTCTTAGGTAACTCATCATATGCAATTGAAGATTTTCCATCTGATTATTTAGGTTACTATTCTAGCTTATCAGGGAGAGAACCAATGGAAGTAATTCGCTCAGAATTTGGTCCTGTTAACTGGTATGGAGAAAATAGCCCTCCACCCGGCGATCATCTTGACGCCGTTCATGTGCAGATATTTGACGGTCGTCGGCTGGATTTTGAGTGCTGTTTCCAGGAACAGCGGAATGACGAATTCCTCCCAGGGGGAGGATCATCTTCTAGTTGGACAAGCAATATGCGTTTACCGTCGATTCCATCTTCAAGTGGATTATGGCAACATAGGCGAACGGATAGTCAGGGTGTTTGGGCTTCGAAACGCTATAACACAGATGTAACTCCTCGCGGCTATCGATTAGAGTAAGTTGAATGGCGAGCTTAAAAATACTACGATATCAAATGTTACATTTCTCACATAAAAAAACAAGAATTCTAAAATTGCTCCTGATAGTTTTAGTTATCATAGGTGCAAATAAAGTATATCAAGTATATCAAATACAATTCATTAAAAGTGATCCAATGAGATTAGCTAGAACATTTGCCTCGAGTCTCCTAAACAATGATGCGTCACTAGCAAATTCCTTGTCCATTAGCTCAAAGAATAAAGATATACAGGAATGGGACAATACATTCAACCCTTCTGATTGCCGTATTGCCATTTTTAAGTCTTCAACAAGTACTAGAGAACTGCATAAAGAATTAACGCGAGCCGTTTATCAAGTAAAATTTGTTGATTATTGTAGCAATTTAGATCAGTGGCGTTGTAGAATTGTACATGAGGTAGAGGTAGAAGAGCTCAACTCTAACTGGATCGTTGTAAATTGGAGTAAAATAACCGAGGATATAAGCTATATACAATGTAATAGATTCTAACGGATGTACTTGTTGCATTCCTGTGCTTCAACCTTAACATCTCCCTGCAAATCGTTGCCGGCAACCCTGATGGAGATACGCTGAGTTACAGCGCCAATGGCAAAGCCCTCATCCTCATCTCCGCCTCTGCCTCACGGGTTTTGGTAGGAACGATGTACAAAAACAGCGCTGTGCCAGCCATGATATGGGATGGGGCAATACTATCCGACATGGGGATGGTTACCTCCACCGGCAGCGTCAGCGGACAAAGCCAAATTAACATCATCGACGCCAGCCACCCCATGGCAGATGGACACAGCAATGGGAATGTGACGATAGCCGCTACCGGAACCAAAGTGCGGTGGGGCTTTCCCACAGCCAGCGCCGACTCGATAGCCGAAGTGGCCGGGCAGCCCAACAAATCCGCCATCTTCGCCTACCAAACGGGCGACAGCATGAACGGGTTAAATGCCCCCCATCGGCGGGTGGGCTTCTTCATCGATTCCACCACGCCGGTCGATTTGAACGCTAATGGCTGGGGGTTGTTTGACGCTGGGGTCGAATGGGCAATCAACGGCGGCTCGTCCACATACATGCCGGACCCCAACCAGGCGACAGCCACTGTTGGGGCGTTCAAGGGGAATGTGGCTGGCAAACGAGGGGCGTCCGCCAAAATACAAGCTATTTCTGGGAGTATCCAACGCATCTCCCTCAGCTTTGCTGGGGGACCGGTGGCGGTACACGTCAGCGGCGACCCCGACTCGGCAAACAACGGCTTGTTCCACATCTATACCGACCATTTGGGCAGTACAGGGGCAATGAGCGACAGCAGCGGGGCATACATTCCCAACAGCCATGCCAAATACACCCCCTTTGGCGATTGGCGGACAGAGCCGACCGCCACTGCCGGCGACCGCTACTATACAAGCCACAAACACAACAATCTGGGCGGCGGGGCAGATGACCTGGGGCTGATATATATGAATGCCCGATATTATTTGCCCGGCGTGGGACGTTTTGCTTCGGCTGACACCATTGTGCCTGACCCAGATAACCCACAAAACTACAATCGCTACAGTTATGCGCAAAATAACCCTGTCAAGTACTCTGATCCAACTGGGCATTACGTCGAAGATGCCTCTGGTGGCTCATACAGTTGCGATGATCAGCAACAATGTAAAGCGATGGCAGTAGACAGTACTCCAACGGTTGGATCTTGTGGAAAAAATTGTGTTTACACATATGATAAAAAAGGAATTCCCTATGTAAAATCCTCAAGTGGAAATCGCTCGCTGTCCGAACACCCGACAACTACCAATACAAGATGTACAAATACATTAGCAGAATGTTTTATTAAAAAAGGCATAAGCCCTTTTCAAGATAATCAAATCAACCAGGGAGAGTTTGATGATATGCTAGATGAAATCGCAAAGGATTTATATGATCATTGGACTCCGGGGATAGGAACTCCATCTCCTGATTGGATCGGTGAAAAAGCATGGAGTTTAGGGCCAGCATATTTAGCTGGTCGGGGTAGATATGACACGCCATTTTATGATGGTGGTGGAATTTACGAAAGTGATCAGGAAGTATGTTTGGGACATGCTTGTTATGGTCGTTCTGAGGTTAATTATGTGGCACAAGGCATGTGGGCTGCAGCAGCTGGGGATAGCCTAGAAGACACGTTGGAAATAACTACTTACTGGAACATGGATCAATATGGTCATCCTCCAACGGAAGGGGAATTGTACTGGACCCAATATGGATTTGAATGGTACAGAGACTGGCTAACGAGAGAGTAAAAATGAAAACAAGTTATGAGAAGGCGTCTTGTGTTAGAAAATAAAATTATTGTAAGTATATGGTCATTGCTTTTACTTTTGACGGGCATAAGTTATTTGATGAGCCCAATAATTGATGGTTGGAGTGAGGTATATTTAGCACCCTGGATAAATAATACATTGTTTTGGCTAGCCCTGGACGCAGTCATAATAATACTGCTTTTGTTTCAATTAATCTTTTTAGGGTATAAGCTGATTTTGGCCAAATGTTTAATATATAAGCAAGTTATATTTAGTTTAGTCACGATAGTGATTTTGGGAAGCGTTCTTTCATTTCTAGATGTCAAAAAATCTGACTTGCGGATTTTGGGATTTCAAGTTGGAGCAAAGTCGAAGATTAGAAGCGCTGGAGGCAAGGAGAGCATAATTGAAGATTCTCTGCAATTTCTTCAATCGGAAGACCAAGCGGCTGAAGCCTTAGTGTATCCTGATTCTCTTAGCCAACTTGGGGCAACTAGAGTTACACTAGATAAAGAATTGAGGTTCGTAAACATTCAAATTCGCTCAAGAGATTCTTTGTCTGATCAATTTGGTTATTTGATTAATCACAATCAATTAAATCATTTGGATTTTGAAGAAATCATGAGTTCGTCAAATTTCAGAATATGGGAGATTGAACAGAGAATTTATCTTTATGAAAAATGGTGATACTATAAACCCTTATGCTCTTCGACTACAACCTTAACACTTCAACACTCCCCTTCAAATTATTGCCGGCAACCCTGATGGAGACACCCTATGCTACAGCGCCAGCGGCAAAGTCCTCATCATCATTTCCTCCCCCGCTTTCCAAAATTGGGTAGGAACGATATACAAAAATAGTGCCGTGCCGGCCATGATATGGGACGGAGCGATACTGTCCGACATGGGGATGGTTACCTCCACCGGCAGCGTCAGCGGCCAAAGCCAAATTAACATCATCGACGCCAGCCACCCCATGGCAGATGGACACAGCAATGGGAATGTGACGATAGCCACTACCGGGACCAAAGTGCGGTGGGGGTATCCCACCAGCAGCGCCGACTCGATAGCCGAAGTAGCCGGGCAGCCCACCAAATCCGCCATCTTCGCCTACCAAACGGGAGACAGCATGAACGGGTTGACCGCCCCCCATCGGCGGGTGGGCTTCTTCATCGATTCCACCACGCCAATCGATTTGAACGCGACCGGCTGGGGGTTGTTCGACGCCGCAGTCGATTGGGCAATCAATGGCGGCTCATCCACATACATGCCTAACCCCCGCCAGGCGACAGCCGCTGCTGGAGGAGCATTCAAGGGGAACAGAATGGGTAAACGAGGGGCGTCCGCCAAAATACAAGCTATTTCTGGGAGTATCCAGCGCATCTCCCTCAGCTTTGCTGGGGGTCCGGTGGCGGTCCAGGTCAGCGGCGACCCCGACCCGGCAAACAACGGCTTGTTCCACATCTACGCCGACCATCTGGGCAGCAGCGGCTCATTGAGCGACAGCAGCGGCGTATACATCCCCAACAGCCATGCCAAATACACCCCCTTTGGCGACTGGCGCACCGAACCGACAGCTACTGCCGGCGACCATTACTACACTAACCACAAACACAACAATCTTGGCGGCGGGGCGGATGATTTGGGGCTGATATATATGAACGCCCGTTTTTACCTCCCAGGCGTGGGACGTTTTGCTTCGGCTGATTCCATTGTGCCGGACGGGACTAACCCGCAGAGTTACAATCGATATGGCTATGTGCTGAATAATCCTATTCGTTATACAGACTCTTCAGGTCATTGTATAGATGGATTATCCACCATATTTTGTGTGTTTGCAGGAGGATTGCTTACTTCATATTTGGTTGTTGAAGCTAGTGTAAACGGCGATTTGGGCCTCATGAACCCGTTAAATTACCCAACAATAACAGAAATTCACGGGCAAAGAGTTAAATCCCCTACTTCAAGTGATGTTACCGGTTGGTTAGCTGAGCAAATGGTGAGTACTGCCACAAGCCAAACGGTAGCGGATATGGCAGCTCTTTGGAGTGGCGGCAACAAAATTGATCAGATGGGCGTATTAGCGGCATGGACAGCCATGGTTCGTACTGGGGGAGTGTGGGATTTTAAACCTGACATTATTAGTGCTGGCATAACTTTTGATGATTTAATTACAATAGGTTCACATGATCTTAATTTTCAAGTAGTAGCCAATATATTCTTCGGTTTCATGGGGCGACAAATCGGCATGGGAGAAGAGTTGCTACAATTTGGCGCCGGAGTAGCTCAGAGCGAACATGGTTGGAAGCATTGGCTCGGTAATTTGCAAGATTATCCAGGAGGATATGGCGACCAGCAATTTGATGCTTGGGCGATCTCTTTTGGATTCTATCTCCACGGTTTGTATGGTGACGATCTTTCCAATCTAACAGAGGAAAATCTTGCCCAAGCGCTGGATGACTATGTGGTTGATAATCCAATTCCGACGGGACCTTGATAGTTAGGATAACATCGATATGCGTATAGCAACAAAAAAAGCCCAAATGTGGGTTAAACGAATATTCGTGAGGTTGTTACTTGGAAGTGGTCTGTTTGTTCCCTTCATCATGGCAAGTTGTCAACCTGACCCAAAACCCAACCCGCCTACACAAGATTTACTCCTTCCGATAGAGGCATTGCCTTCGTCTTGGGAAATTTCTGGTTCACCCCGTCCAATGGGTCCGGCTATTGGCTTTGGAGATGAGGATGATACCTATGTTTCTTTCAAACTAAAGAGTGATAAATACAGTATTTCCTATCAATTCATGCTGCATTACCCAAATGTAAATCAAGCAGAAAAGGGTTATCTAGATTTGCAACGGTCGCACTTTAATGACAACAGTATCGCTGTAAATGTTCCATGGCAGACACCAGCCGAACTATCTTATACCAGTATCCACGCTGATCAATTTCGGACGGCTTGTACGATTAACAACATAGCAGGGGAAAAACAGGTATGCCAAGTGATGGGGCGATATGGACAGTATGTTCTGATCTTTCATTCAGTTATTAGGCAAGACACAGTGTCGTTAAGTGAATTTAACAATGTTGTCCAGTTTCTGGATGAAATGGTGGTGATGAAATTGGGGCTTAACCAATGAACTAATTGAAGCGTTCCTCTCTGTGAATGTTGAAAACCGACCGGTTTAGCGCATCTCCCTCAGCTTTGCTGGGGGTCCGGTGGCGGTACAGGTCAGCGGCGACCCCGACCCGGCGAACAACGGCTTGTTCCACATCTACGCCGACCATTTGGGCAGCAGCGGCTCATTGAGCGACAGCAGCGGCGTGTACATCCCCAACAGCCATGCCAAATACACCCCCTTTGGCGACTGGCGCACCGAGCCCAGCGCTACTGCCGGTGACCGGTACTATACCGGACACAAACACAACAACCTGGGCGGCGGGGCTGATGACCTGGGGTTGATTTATATGAACGCCCGTTACTATTTGCCCGGCGTGGGACGTTTTGCCAGCGCCGATACCATTGTGCCAAATGCAGCCAATCCGCAGAGTTACAATCGATATAGCTATGCATACAACAACCCGATTAAGCTATTTGACCCCACAGGTCATGTAGTTGAAGATGCGCATAATGGCAGTAGTTGCAATGAACGTAATGGCGATATCTGCGACCCATCGGCAGATTATGGAACAACATATCCTCCTGGGCACGAAAAAGAGGGAGAGTGGATTCCACGGCCAATTGAACCCGACCCTGTAGCAAAAATCATCATAACAGTTGTTTCTTTTGTGCCTGGAATTGGCGAAGTTATTGATGTTGTTGATATTACCCTGGCAGTTAAGAATGGGAATTATGATGAAGCAGCGATAATTGCCGCCCTTGCTGCATTGCCAGGCGCATCACGCGCTTACCGAGAAGGGGGGTCAGTGGCATTGCGGGGTATACGAGGGATTGGAGATGAAGCTGCTGGACCTCTTCGCCGTACGGTTAACTCAGCTTTGGATTGTCTTTTCAACAGTTTTACTGCTGACATGTTGGTAATGACCTCACGAGGATTAGTCCCAATTGGCGATATTGAGGAGGGAGAGTATGTTTATGCGTATGATGAAATCGATGATGTGTTTAACTATCATCCTGTTACCAAAGTGTGGGCGCATACAGGGAGTGAAATTGTAAACATCAGCATTGAAGGGGAAACGATAACAGCCACATTGGGACATCCTTTTTATTCCCAGGATGGATGGGTGATGGCAGGCGAATTGAGCGTTGGCAGCCAATTGTTCCAAGCTGACGGCAGTTGGGGAATTGTTGAGCAATTGAATTATGGTTCTACAGATGAGTCTGTATACAATTTGACCGTTCAAGAGGCTCATACTTTTTTTGTTGGCAAAGGGGAATGGTTAGTTCATAATTGTACATCTACACCACAAAGTATTCGTAAGTCAATTCGCTCTCTTGAAAATCTTATAACAGAACATGAGAGTAAATTGGCAGCGTATATTGCTAATCCTGATGCCTTTGATAATCGAGGTTTTTTAGCTAATGCTCCCAGCGAAGAGGTTCGTCAAAGAATTATCCAGGGCCGTATTAATCACCTTCAAAATGAGATTAATACATGGCAGCGTCGTGTTAGTGAATTACAAACGATGTTAAATGATTAAAATAGGAAGAGGTAATGATCATAAAAGTATCTCAACTGCGTCATGTTACAATAAGACTGTTTGACCACTTAGAGGAACAAGGAGTGACATCTATTGATATTTCTCAAGATCACTATTGGAATATCACTTCAGGACAAAAATACGACTCTTATTCAGACCCGTCAGAGTTTACTATAGGTCAATTAACTCATGACTGGCAAGAACTTATGAAGTTACTTAAATCGGAAAGCGAACCATTAACATACAACTTTGTTTGGCTTGCAGCAATATTACGTGCAGCAGGTGAAAACCTAATTACTTAACCAGGCTGTACACTAGCACTTCAATCTCAATACTTTAATACAATATGAACCAAGCAAAGATGAACATCGATGCGGAGATGAAGATAGCCAAGCAAAAATACAGCGGGCTAGAATTTGTACTCTAATCCTTCAATATTAACGCTCCCTGCAAATCATCGCCGGCAACCCTGATGGAGATACGCTGAGTTACAGCGCCAATGGCAAAGCCCTCATCCTCATCTCCTACTCCGCCTCCCGGGTTTTGGTAGGGACGATGTACAAAAACAGCGCTGTTCCAGCCATGATATGGGATGGGGCAATACTATCCGACATGGGGATGGTTACCTCCACCGGCAGCGTCAGCGGACAAAGCCAAATTAACATCATCGACGCCAGCCACCCCATGGCAGATGGACACAGCAATGGGAATGTGACGATAGCCGCTACCGGAACCAAAGTGCGGTGGGGCTTTCCCACAGCCAGCGCCGACTCGATAGCCGAAGTGGCCGGGCAGCCCAACAAATCCGCCATCTTCGCCTACCAAACGGGCGACAGCATGAACGGGTTAAATGCCCCCCATCGGCGGGTGGGCTTCTTCATCGATTCCACCACGCCGGTCGATTTGAACGCTAATGGCTGGGGGTTGTTTGACGCTGGGGTCGAATGGGCAATCAACGGCGGCTCGTCCACATACATGCCGGACCCCAACCAGGCGACAGCCACTGTTGGGGCGTTCAAGGGGAATGTGGCTGGCAAACGAGGGGCGTCCGCCAAAATACAAGCTATTTCTGGGAGTATCCAACGCATCTCCCTCAGCTTTGCTGGGGGACCGGTGGCGGTACACGTCAGCGGCGACCCCGACTCGGCAAACAACGGCTTGTTCCACATCTATACCGACCATCTGGGCAGCAGCGGCTCATTGAGCGACAGTAGCGGGGCGTATATCCCCAACAGCCATGCCAAATACACCCCCTTTGGCGACTGGCGTACCGAACCGACTGCTACTGCCGGCGACCGCTACTACACCAACCACAAACACAACAACCTGGGCAACGGCGGGGCAGATGACCTGGGGCTGATATATATGAACGCCCGCTACTATTTGCCCGGCGTGGGGCGGTTTGCCAGCGCGGATACCATTGTGCCAAATGCGGCTAATCCACAGAGTTACAATAGATATAGTTATGTGTTAAACAATCCAATAAGTCGATACGATCCTTCTGGGCATTTTTGTTATGATGCCGAATCAAATGAATTTAGTGATGGGGACTGTTTTTCAGATGAACAGTATGAATTGGTTACAAATTTTGTGCGCCAATTGAAAGCAGGCGTAATGACAGATCTAGAACTTGCAGAATGGATAATAAATCGGTCAATGGAGCTTATTGACAATCCAGTGGCAGCCCTTCGTGCTGTTGCTGAAATCGTCCGACATAATACTGGTAAAGGAACTAGTATTTTTGGTTGGCATTACTCGGATTCAAAGTACCATTTTTCAAAATGGATAAAAGACTCTGACAAGTCAAATCCAAATCTTAGATTTGATGATTCTGGATTCGGCGATCTTGCAGACCCACATGGAGCAAATCAAATTACTCATTTTATTGGAATTGCCTATATTGCTGGGTATAGAGAAGCTGGAGGTGAGAGCAGGCAGGGTTCGATTAACTTTGTATCATTGAATGAAATGAAAAATTTTCGTCAGGATCAAAAAACAAACATTATTGAAAATGATTTGGGGGAAATTGCGGTAGACATGGGTATTGCTTTAGTAACTGAAATGTCCGATATTATCAGTTCAAATGATGTTGTCGATAGAGCGCTTACAACTATCAGTAATTATGAATATCGTGTTCCATCTCAATATCAATTACCGTCAAATCACCCATGGGCAGATGCTTATCGTTAAGTGTACATGAACTAATCGCTTAATCATTATCGAATGAGGGTTGTAAAAAATTCTATGAGTAAGTTTATAAGATTGATCGTTGTTCTTGTTTTTCTTTCTGTTTTGATCGCTCAATGTACTCCCTTGCCTACTAAGTCTCAATTTTGTAAGTCTCTAGCTCAATATATGAACTATTTTGAGTGTACAGAAATGTCTAGAATTGAAGCCCTTAATACCAGTTTTGAGATGAATGTGACGACCCGAGAAGAAGTAGATAATATGTTTGGTAAATTTATCCAAAATAATGACAAAGAGAATAATCTAGTGATTTATAATTTGGACGGAAATGTATTTACTCATTTATTCGATTTTGAAATCCCTATCTTATCTTTTTCAGGTTCAACATATTTGTTTAGTTATACTGAGGATGGAGTGCTTGCCTTTATTATTTATGAAGATTAGATTGGGGTCTGCACACTAGTGCTTCATGCTTAATATCTCCCTGCAAATCTCTGCCGGCGACCCCGATGGAGATACGCTGAGTTACAGCGCCAACGGCAAAGCCCTCATCCTCATCTCCTCCCGGATTATGGGCAATCAACGGCGGCTCGTCCACATATATGCCGGACCCCAACCAGGCGACAGCCGCTGGTGGGGCATTCAAAGGGAACAGAATGGGCAAACGAGGGACGTCCGCCAAAATACAAGCTATTTCTGGGAGTATCCAGCGCATCTCCCTCAGCTTTGCTGGGGGTCCGGTGGCTGTCCGGGTCAGCGGCGACCCTGACCCGGCAAACAACGGCTTGTTCCACATCTATGCCGACCATCTGGGTAGTACCGGCTCATTGAGCAGCAGCAGCGGGGCATACATTCCCAACAGCCATGCCAAATACACCCCCTTTGGCGATTGGCGTACCGAGCCCAGCGCTACGGCAGGTGATAGATACTACACCAACCACAAACACAACAATCTGGGCGGCGGGGCAGATGATTTGGGGCTGATATATATGAATGCCCGGTATTACCTCCCCGGCGTGGGACGCTTCGCTTCTGCCGATACCATTGTGCCAAACCCAGATAACCCGCAAACGATAAATCGTTTTTCTTATGTCAACAATCGTGTATTGACCTATACGGATCCTTCTGGTCATTGTGCAGAAACGGGGGATGAAGAATGCTGGGCTGAGTGGGATAAAATTTACGCTCAAATGTATGATGAAAATGATGAGAGCATTTGGGGGATGTCAGAGTTTTGGGAACATCTAGGAACCAAATCACAGGTACAACTCAAGAATATTTACCAACAGCTCAAAGATGGTGAAATAAACCGTGCATTACGAAACATTGGAATTGTTCCACAAGATGGCGAGCCTGATTATGGAATATTTGAGGTTTCTTTTGGTATTTGGGTGGTTGGAATAAATGGGGATATTATCAAGGATAAATATGGGAACTGGTATGTTGGAGTTGGATTAAATGTGGGTAAAAGTGCCCCAACATTTTTAACAGGCCGTATCGCAGGAGGGTACTTTGACACTGAAAAGGAGCCGGTTGAGGTTCGTGTGCAAGAAGGTATGAATGGATTAGCTGTTAACATAGGAGGTGGTGCTGGTGGCGGAGGAGCAATAAGTATTGGAAAAGAAGTTAGTGGGGAGTACGGTGCATACTCTCCACAAATTGGGATTAGCGCCACTTATAACATGCAAGTTTATGACGATAGCTCTTCAACGCCCTGGTTTTTCCAATAACAAGGATTATTGTCTTACGGATACTCATATGGATGAAAAAAATGTGTTTGAATTATTAGCGTTGTTTTGTTTTTCCATGATAGTAATAGGAGTGGCTGGATATTTTGTTTATCTAAGTTGGTTTAATAACCAAAGGTTTAGACAGTTAATTAGACGAAAAACTTCTAACAATCGGTTGATAAAAGATAGCCTTTTGGAACATTGGATGCTATCAAGCAGGACCTATATTTGGTATGCTAGATTGTTATCGCTTATTGGATTACTAATTGTACTTGTATTTTTTAGCGTAATCATATTTGAGATTGTTGATATGCTGTCCTCTTAGGCTTTCGCTCTTGCCATTGCGCAAACGCGCGGAGCGTGTCTGCGCTAATTTTGGGTGATTGGATAATGCCGGCATTCAACTCATTCAATTTATCCCACTTATATTGAGCATTCGTTCCCGCTCCTGTGTCGCATTTGCCTTGCTAGGGCATCCAGCGCATCTCCCTCAGCTTTGCCGGCATTCCTGTGGCGGTCCAGGTCAGCGGCGACCCTGACCCGGCAAACAACGGCTTGTTCCACATCTACGCCGACCATTTGGGCAGCAGCGGCTCATTGAGCGACAGCAGCGGCGTGTACATCCCCAACAGCCATGCCAAATACACCCCCTTTGGCGACTGGCGCACCGAACCGACCGCCACTGCCGGCGACCGCTATTACACCAACCACAAGCACAACAATCTGGGCGGCGGGGTGGATGACCTGGGGTTGATATATATGAATGCCCGGTATTATTTGCCCGGCGTGGGACGTTTTGCCAGCGCCGATACGGTTGTGCCAAATGCAGCCAATCCGCAGAGTTACAATCGATATAGCTATGCATACAACAACCCGATTAAGCTATTTGACCCCACAGGTCATGTAGTTGAAGATGCGCATAATGGCAGTAGTTGCAATGAACGTAATGGCGATATCTGCGACCCATCGGCAGATTATGGAACAACATATCCTCCTGGGCACGAAAAAGAGGGAGAGTGGATTCCACGGCCAATTGAACCCGACCCTGTAGCAAAAATCATCATAACAGTTGTTTCTTTTGTGCCTGGAATTGGCGAAGTTATTGATGTTGTTGATATTACCCTGGCAGTTAAGAATGGGAATTATGATGAAGCAGCGATAATTGCCGCCCTTGCTGCATTGCCAGGCGCATCACGCGCTTACCGAGAAGGGGGGTCAGTGGCATTGCGGGGTATACGAGGGATTGGAGATGAAGCTGCTGGACCTCTTCGCCGTACGGTTAACTCAGCTTTGGATTGTCTTTTCAACAGTTTTACTGCTGACATGTTGGTAATGACCTCACGAGGATTAGTCCCAATTGGCGATATTGAGGAGGGAGAGTATGTTTATGCGTATGATGAAATCGATGATGTGTTTAACTATCATCCTGTTACCAAAGTGTGGGCGCATACAGGGAGTGAAATTGTAAACATCAGCATTGAAGGGGAAACGATAACAGCCACATTGGGACATCCTTTTTATTCCCAGGACGGATGGGTGGCGGCAGGCGAATTGAGCGTTGGCAGCCAATTGTTCCAAGCTGACGGCAGTTGGGGAATTGTTGAGCAATTGAATTTTGGTTTTACAAATGAGGCTGTATACAATTTGACCGTTCAAGAGGCTCATACTTTTTTTGTTGGCAAAGGGGAATGGTTAGTTCATAATTGCAGAAGCCAAGGTGAAGTTTTGGCAAACACGGCCAATAATGCGTTGCAACGATTGAAAGATGATAACTTAAAAGGAATAACAATAGGCACTGTAATGCAAGAAAATGGTAGACCCCTTTTAGCAATCTATGGTAGAAATGATGTCCAAGCTATTCAAAAATTGCGAGAGGCTGGATTTGATGTGTTAGATGCAGCCCCTCGCGGAGTAGAGTATCATGCTGAAAGGCAACTCTATGATTTAGGATATGATACTATTGGAATATCTAGGCAGGGGGGTATGTGTGAATCTTGTTCCAATTATATACCTCCTGGCATTGTTACTCCTTTTAGGAGAAAATAAACAGAGGATGAAAATCCGATAGTCCCCCTCTACAATGTTGTTGCGCGATTTCAAGACAAAAAATGCGAAAATCGCAAAGTGCTACCAGAAAGACCTACGTTTCTTGTTGAGTGTTTGAGGAGCAAAAAACTCCAGCAACACTTAATGGGGGGACTACCGAAGATTCAAAATTTAAACAAAAAGTGGGGTAACTGGAACTGAAATAATATGACTTTGCTTGATGGTATTGGAGATATTGACTGGGAAAATTTGTCTCATGCTTACGGTAACGCTAGTGATGTGCCGGCAGATTTGAAAGCGTTGATGTCCACAGATCCTAAGGTTTACAACCGGGCTTTAGATAATTTGTTTGGCTCAATTTGGCATCAAGGTACTGTATATCAGGCAACCAGGTTTTCAATACCATTTCTTATCCAATTATTATTATCTGAGAAGATTACAATGGATGTGCGAATTTCCATTATCCACCTTTTGGCTTCAATAGCTGATGGAGCCTATATAGATAGTTATAATAGTTCACGCTCCATAGAAGAATCAACTGGTGAAGAAAAATTTGTGCGAGGATCAATCCTAGCTGAAAAAGATTCAATAGTTTTGCTTTTGGATCATGAAAATCTTGAATTAAATTGTAATATTTTCATGCTTTTAGCAGGATTTGCGGAATACGCACCAGAGTTTTTCAAAATTCTCTCCTACAGATATGAGGTAGAAAAACATGTGGAGGGACAAAAGGCAATACTTGAGTCGATTAGGATTCTCGAAATTAACGATTTTGAAAAAGCGAATTTCTTTAGGAAGGTGATTGAGGAACAAGGAAACCTTGAATTGAACGCTATAGCTATATTGTGTTTAATTGAAACACAAAAACGCTCATTAGATTCCGAAAATATGAACCTGATTTTGGATTTTGTAAAATTTAGAGTTGAGAATGGAGAGATGCTTCATAATATACCATCGTGGAAAAAGCTTAAAGGTGAAACAACCAGTATTAGAGAGATTGCAAAAGCATTGATTCAGATATCAACACCAAGTTCCTTGGATGATTTCACCAATTTTATCGTATTAATAAAATCCCCCGCTGATGTATTTGACTTCGTTCAAAAGTTATTTTTCCATTTGTTTCCAAACGATTTACACTCAGGTATTTTCCAAATCTTATCTAAAGAAAATGGAAGATATAAATCAAAATTTGTTAAGCGTGGCCCTGTTGAGATTAATCTTTCTAATCCAACAAAATACTTAGATTCAAAATTTGAGCCAATATTGAAATTGATTTTGCAATTGCCTCTTTTTTGGGAAGTTGAGAGTAATATGCTAAATGTGTTTGGACTTCCACATTCGAAGAAGGAAATAGCTCAACTGATGGTTGATCTTCCCTGAACATTGTACATTAGGGCTTCAATCAGAACATTTCCTAACGGATTATGTGTAATTAGCTGAGTGGCAGATGGACAGCGAGATTCTTGTTCGAAATTACGTGAATAGCTAACAGAATTCAAAAGCCTCGCTAAAAATTAGTGCATTTGCTTTCAAGAAATAGCCATATCAGTTTTATTGGAACACAAAATTACCAAATCGACCGCTACAAAAAGAATTACGCATAATCCGCTTCCTATTATCTAATAGACTTCCAGTCAGCGCGCTCGGCGAGCGGTTGACAAGGCAGTGGTCGTAGTGAGCCGTGCATTAACGCAGACGCGCGGAGTGTGTCTGCGTTAACAACAGTTCCACCGGACTCATCAGCGGGGCGTTAGCCTCCGGTAGCGCCGGCAGTTATAACGTCACCGTCACCGTCTCCGACGGCAACGGCGGGACAGACAACGTCGCCTTCACCTGGACCGTCAACGCCCCCGGCGGCGGAGGAGGCGACATCCTGTACATCGTCCCCAACGTCAACAACCTCAACGCCGCCGACCAGGCGATATACAACCAGCTCGTTGGACTAGGCTACGCCATCTCGCTAGTGCGAGACCGAGACGCTGCCGTCAGTGACGCCAACGGCAAAGCCCTCATCGTGATTTCCTACTCCGCCTCCCGCAGCTTGGTAGGGACGATGTACAAAAACAGCGCTGTGCCAGCCATGATATGGGACGGAGCGATACTGTCCGACATGGGGATGGTTACCTCCACCGGCAGCGTCAGCGGCCAAAGCCAGATACACATCATCGACGCCAGCCACCCCATGGCAGATGGACACAGCAATGGGAATGTGACGATAGCCAGTAGTGGGACAAAAGTGCGGTGGGGCTTTCCTACAGCCAGCGCCGACTCGATAGCCGAAGTAGCCGGGCAGCCCACCAAATCCGCCATCTTCGCCTACGAAACAGGCGACAGCATGAACGGGATAAATGCCCCCCATCGGCGGGTGGGCTTCTTCATCGATTCCACCACGCCGGTCGATTTGAACGCTAATGGCTGGGGGTTGTTCGACGCCGCAGTCGAGTGGGCAATCAATGGCGGCTCATCCACATTTATGCCTAACCCCAACCAGGCGACAGCCGCCACAGGAGCATTCAAGGGGAACAGAATGGGCAAACGGGGGGCGTCCGCCAAAATACAAGCTATTTCTGGGAGTATCCAGCGCATCTCCCTCAGCTTTGCTGGGGGTCCGGTGGCGGTACAGGTCAGCGGCGACCCCGACCCGGCGAACAACGGTTTGTTCCACATCTATGCCGACCATTTGGGCAGTACGGGCTCATTGAGCGACAGCAGCGGCGTATACATCCCCGACAGCCATGCCAAATACACCCCCTTCGGCGATTGGCGCACCGAACCGACCGCCACTGCCGGCGACCGCTACTACACCAACCACAAACACAACAACCTGGGCGGCGGGGCGGATGATTTGGGGCTGATATATATGAACGCCCGCTACTATTTGCCCGGCGTGGGGCGTTTTGCCAGCGCCGATACGGTTGTGCCAAATGCAGCCAATCCGCAGAGTTACAATCGGTATAGCTACGTTCTAAATTCACCGATAATGAAAAATGACCCGACAGGGCATGATGCAGAAATTGATGACGCTGGTTATTATCCAGATTGGTGGTTTGATGAAGAAATACGAAGGATTTATGTAGAAGGATATGGCGTATTTGATAAAGAACATATTGAGAGAGGATATAATACTGCCGAGTATATCTTCGCTCAGTTGAGAGATGCAGTAGAAAATGGAGGAACTGAGTTTACTCTGCGGTCAGGCGCCAATTTTGACAAAAAATATAAAATTTCCGGAGATATTTCCGAGGACGATTTTGTAGGAATCGCTCTTGGGATATATATGGATTTCGAACTAAGTTATGAGTCTTTTCAAGCAGGTGGAGGAAAAGGCTTTTTCAATCGGTTTAGCGGGTTTGCTCCAGAAGATTTGCCATCTAATTATATTGGCTTTTGGGCTTATGCTAGCGGTAAATCGATCGATGAAATACCTGCAATTTTACGAAGCCTTGGTGAAGTTTCTGTCCATAACTCAATTCTCGGCGACCGAGGAGGCTCTTTGGTATTTAATAGAACAAGGTATCAACAGATTGACCCCCTTGATGCAGGAACCTCGTTTTATTTGAGCGTTCCCAGAAATTATAGCTTTGATCCGATGGCGCCTCGAGTGGATGGTGAGGGAGTCCATTGGGAAAATGTGCCTTGGCCTGAAGAGTTGCAACTTACTCCTATAGGAAGCGGGAAGTCAACATGGCAGGTATCAGATTAGGTTGAACTATGAAAAGAACAAGGCAAATTTTGGCGGGTATTATTTTGTTAGCCCTTCTCTTAGCTTACGGTATTTTTCGAAATAGTTCAAAATTGTTTCCTGTGAAAGAAGAGACGAGTTTCGGCGTCAGTTATAACTTCGCCCAAGCCCTACGAGTAAATGACAAAGCGGCATATGATTTGACAACCCCTAGCAACTGGCAACGCCTTGATGAATGGATGGAGAGCCATACGGTAAAAAAGTGCTCATTTATTAATGAAGACCAAATTAATTACTCTGTAATATAAGTAATCAAGCATTCTTAGTTTCCGAAATTGCTGAATGAGCAAACTTGGAATTCGCAACATTAACAACTGTATAACGAGAATTAAGCTTTTGACGACAAACGGCTATGGAGAATTGCCAATTGATTTTGATGCCTTTTTGCATCCGCTCTGCAATCAAAGCTAACACCTCGGACGATAATTTCTCTATCGTGGGGATGCGCCGATTTAGGCAAAGTCGCGTTAACGCCGAGAACTCGATCTCAATCATATTGAGCCAGCTGGCCGACTTAGGTGTAAACCAGAATTCAAACCGTTGCCCCAAAGCAAAGGCTTCGTCAGCTGGTAAATGCTTATAGAAAGAGGCAATCGTATGTGTGTTAAGGTTATCCAAAACCAGACAAATCTTGTCCGCATCGGGATAGGCTTGTGACAAAAGCTGACAGAAATGGGTGAACTCTTTGCTTGTGCGCTGCGGATATACTTCAGCTACTCGTTTGGCCGTTAAGGGTTCAATCGCTGCTAAAAGAGCACAAGAACCGTTCTTTTCATAAGCATAATGCTCTTTGCGGATTTGACCGGTTTGCATTGCTATCGGTTCAACAGCATCCCCGATGAGAAAACAAGGGCGTTCATCAAAACAAACCACAGGACGTTTAGGATTGTAAGGTTGGGCATATAACCAGAGGATACGCTCCATTGCTGCGAGAAAACGGTGGGTCATTTTGCCGATTACCCACTGTTGTTTCAAGTGGGGTTTGAGTTCGTTTTTTTGAGAATGCGACCAATTTCGGTGTGGGAAATGGTGTCAATGTACTCCAACTCAACCACTTTTTCGGCTAAGAGGCGCAAACTCCACTTGCTGTGTCCTTCTGGAGCATCACTGCAAGCCAGAGCCGTAATTTGGGCACAGGTAATCCCGTCAATTTCTTTTGGACGACCAGACCGTGGCTTATCAGTTAAGAATCCCAGCCCATTTTCTCGATATTTTTGGGCCCAAGTCGATGTGGTTTGTATGGTCACTCCGACGATTTGAGCCGCCTTTGTAAAAGTGCTGCCTCGGTCTAATTCGAGGAGAGCGACAGCTCGTTTATACATTTTGGCAGGTAAACTGCCTTTGCTGATTAAGTTTTCCAGATAAGGACGATCATTTTTGCTTAAGGTGACATGTTGTTTTTTCATAGTACCCTTTAGCTTATCTGTTTATTTTTGAAATTCAAGAAATACTTAAATCTCTTTTGTTACGGAGTATTAATATTGGAGTAGAGGAAAATAAACATGATTTGAGATTTTATTGTAGCGTAGATGGCATTCCCAGATTTTATTGTTTTGACGTATTGGATATAGAAACAGAAGAAATTGAAGGACGCCATATCGTAATTGGATGGGGCGAAATATTAGAGGACTTTTCTCATTCTCCACTTTGTTTTCGCTCCAAACAACAATAAATGTGTGATTTATCGATTCAAGTTTGCAAATCGTCGCCGGCAACCCCGATAGGGATACGCTGAGTTACAGCGCCAGCGGCAAAGCCCTCATTCTCATCTCCGCCTCTGCCTCCCGGAATTTGGTAGGAACGATGTACAAAAACAGCGCTGTGCCAGCCATGATATGGGACGGAGCGATACTGTCCGACATGGGGATGGTTACCTCCACCGGCAGCGTCAGCGGCCAAACCCAAATCAACATCATCGACGCCAGCCACCCCATGGCAGATGGACACAGCAATGGGAATGTGACGATAGCCACTACTGGAACCAAAGTGCGGTGGGGCTTTCCTACAGCCAGCGCCGACTCAATAGCTGAAGTAGCCGGGCAGCCCACCAAATCCGCCATCTTCGCCTACCAAACGGGCGACAGCATGAACGGGTTAAATGCCCCCCATCGGCGGGTGGGCTTCTTCATCGATTCCACCACGCCGGTCGATTTGAACGCCAATGGCTGGGGGTTGTTCGACGCCGCAGTCGATTGGGCAATCAATGGCGGCTCATCCACATTTATGCCGGACCCCAACCAGGCGACAGCCGCTGCTGGAGCATTCAAGGGGAATGTGGCTGGCAAACGGGGGACGTCCGCCAAAATACAAGCTATTTCTGGGAGTATCCAACGCATCTCCCTCAGCTTTGCTGGGGGTCCGGTGGCTGTCCAGGTCAGCGGCGACCCCGACCCGGCGAACAACGGCTTGTTCCACATCTACGCCGACCATCTGGGCAGTACAGGCTCATTGAGCGACAGCAGCGGCGTATACATCCCCAACAGCCATGCCAAATACACCCCCTTTGGCGACTGGCGCACCGAGCCCAGCGCTACGGCTGGTGATAGATACTATACCAACCACAAGCACAACAATCTGGGCGGCGGGGCGGATGACCTAGGGCTGATATATATGAACGCCCGGTATTATTTGCCCGGCGTGGGACGTTTTGCCAGTGTGGACACGATTATACCAGACCATACCAACCCGCAATCACTGAATAGATTTTCGTATACCCGAAATAACCCTATTAATCTGATTGACCCTTCTGGTCATAAAGAGTGCTCAAATGCTGATTGTGCCGATTCATCACCACCTGATCATGCAGATTTTGATTGGAATGATCCTGCAGCTAGTCTAATAGGTTGGTGGACACCTGGCGCAGGGACAGAAGAATTAGCTAATGCCATGAAAATTCTTTATTATTTCCCAGAGGACTCTCCTCACATACAATTTGCACTAGAAACAATTGCAACAATTCAAGGTTTGACGGAGAGTCAAGTTAATACACCGTAAATTAAATATTTCAACAAAACCTTGCGCCAGATGAGACGCACGCTAAGCTAGTGGCATGAAAAAACAACATGTACAACTTAGCGAGAATGATCGAAAGCGATTACAGTTTTTAACAAGCCAAGGCAAACTCAAAGCCAGAGTTTATAAACGAGCAACGGCTTTGCTCGAACTTGACCGCGGCAAAACCTTTACATCCGTCGCCGAAACAGTGGGAACAACACACCAAACGGTGTCCACTTGGGCGACAAAATATAAAGCAGAAGGCTTAGAATGCCTGTTTGACAAACCGCGCAGCGGGCGACCAATCAAGTTTGATGGCACGCAGCGGGCCAAAATAACCGCGTTGGCTTGCAGTGAGCCACCTGAAGGGTACGGGCAATGGAACTTGCGCTTGCTGGCTGAAAAAGTGGTTGAGCTGGAATATTGCGCCAGCATTTCCCATACCCAGGTGAGAGACATTCTAAAAAAAACGAACTTAAGCCTCACCTGAAACGATATTGGTGTATTGGCAAGATAAACAGCCGTTTCATTGCTCGCATGGAGCGCATACTCGCCCTCTATGCCTTGCCTTATGACCCGTTCAACCCGGTCATTTGTTATGATGAACGGCCGTGTTTTCTCATTGGCGACACCGTCGAGCCATTGGCTCTACAAACAGGTCAATCACGTCGTGAGCATTACGCCTACGAGAAAAATGGGTCTTGCTGCCTATTGGCCGCTATCGAACCCCTGACTGGTAAACGCTTGGCTCGTGTATTTGCACAGCGCAGAAAAAAGGAGTTTTCCCTTTTTTGCCAAGCTCTGGCAGCGGCTTATCCTGAAGCAGTCAAGATTCATTTAGTTCTGGACAACCTTAACACCCATGATGTCAGCGCTTTTTACGAAAACTTGCCCGCTGATGAGGCCTTCGCATTAGCTGAACGATTTGAGTTCTACTTCACGCCCAAATCTGCTAGCTGGCTCAACATGATTGAGATTGAGTTTTCTGCTCTGGCTCGTCTTTGTCTCAATCGGCGTATCCCGACCATGGATAAGCTCAAAAGTGAAGTGATGGCTATCGTAACTGAACGCCACGAAAAGCGGATTAAGATCAATTGGCAGTTTTCGCTATCTGCTGCCCGGCAAAAGCTTGATTCGCATTATGTAGTTGTTAATGAAGAGAATAAAGTATTCTCAAATGTAAAATAATTTATCTTACGGTGTAGTTAATTACCAATACGATCTTTTTAAGGATTTAAAAAGTACAGCAGAACGTAATGGGTGGACTAAAAATCTGGTAACTGTCGACGAGTGGTGGGGAGATATTAATCAGCTAAGATTTGGAAAAATCGTTGGAGACGAGTTGGGTTTAAACCCAATTTTTGGTGCTTTGCTTAGTCCAACTGGAGGTTACATTGGTCCCGGTATGAAAATGCCAGATCTTCATAATGATCTTAGCACAACTGGATCTGGAGAAGCGTGGCTATATCATGCTGCCGTACATGATGCTGCTGGATATCTTTATAATTATCATGGTGTTGGGCCAGGATATACCTATGGAGACTTAGATGTTGACGGTAATCCGATGCCAAGAAGAAGAGGTAGCCCATACTATGGGCAGAATATGAAGTCTTACTGGGACGAAGAACTTGGACTTGCATTGGATTTAAATCCATTTGATTGATGGCAATTTAAAAAACACCCTCCTTAGGGTCACCAACTGTTAGAAAGTTGGTAACCCTAGGTAAATTTTAAAAAACGCTATTCTCAATTTCTTATGCGTTCGACGAATCAATACTTTTGGTAAAATATCAATTAAGGAACAACTTTAATGGGTAAAAAACAAATCCTTGCTAGACTTGCCATGGTAGGATCGATTTTTTTGATTCCAGTTCTGCTTTATTTTTGGCTTGTCGTACTCTTTTTAGTAACAATCACTGGTACAGGTTCTGTTTCCGCCATCCTAGTATATTCGATGGTCATTTTATTTCCTTTTCTACTTCCTCTTGGTATAATTTTTAGTTGGCATTACCAAAGACAACAAAAATATTTGCATGCAATTATTGTTAGTGTGGCTCCATTATTTTTGGGGATCATTTTCATGGTTTTTGCTAAAATGCCAATAAGTGTTTTTGGTGAATATCTTGAGAACCCTTTTATGTCGATGAGACTCATAATTGACACCATTATTACAGTCTATTTTTCTTCATAGTTTCTCCATTGCGCAATAGTAGATCCTATATTGTATTGTGGATTATTGTGTTGAAGTAGTGGAAGCTAAATTTGTATCAAAATGGCATCTTCTACTTTTACAATGACCAGTTGAGCAGTGTCACCTCGATGAGTAATGCTAATAACGGGGTGGCGGTAACGGGCACTATCTCCCGCTACTTGCCCTTTGGAGATTGGCGCACAGAGCCAACAGCGGGATTGACGGATGAAGGATACACTGGACACAAGCACAACAACCTGGGCGGCGGGGCGGATGACCTAGGGCTGATATATATGAACGCCCGTTACTATTTGCCCGGCGTGGGGCGTTTTGCCAGCGCCGATACGGTTGTGCCAAATGCAGCCAATCCGCAGAGTTACAATCGGTATAGCTACGTTCTAAATTCACCGATAATGAAAAATGACCCGACAGGGCATGATGCAGAAATTGATGACGCTGGTTATTATCCAGATTGGTGGTTTGATGAAGAAATACGAAGGATTTATGTAGAAGGATATGGCGTATTTGATAAAGAACATATTTTGAGGGGATATAATACTGCCGAGTATATCTTCGCTCAGCTGAGAGATGTAGTAGAAAATGGAGGTGGTGAGATTATTCTGGGAACGGATTTTGTCAAAAAATATAAAATTTCCGGAGATATTTCCGAGGACGATTTTGTAGGAATCGCTCTTGGGATATATATGGATTTCGAACTAAGTTATGAGTCTTTTCAAGCAGGTGGAGGAAAAGGCTTTCTCAATCGGTTTAGCGGGTTTGCTCCAGAAGATTTGCCATCTAATTATATTGGCTTTTGGGCTTATGCTAGCGGTAAATCGTACGACGAAATACCTGCAATTTTACGAAGCCTTGGTGAAGTTTCTGTCCATAACTCAATTCTCGGCGACCGAGGAGGCTCTTTGGTATTTAATAAAACAAGGTATCAACAGATTGACCCCCTTGATGCAGGAACCTCGTTTTATTTGAGCGTTCCCAGAAATTATAGCTTTGATCCGATGGCGCCTCGAGTGGATGGTGAGGGAGTCCATTGGGAAAATGTGCCTTGGCCTGAAGAGTTGCAACTTACTCCTATAGGAAGCGGGAAGTCAACATGGCAGGTATCAGATTAGGTTGAACTATGAAAAGAACAAGGCAAATTTTGGCGGGTATTATTTTGTTAGCCCTTCTCTTAGCTTACGGCATTTTTCGAAATAGTTCAAAATTGTTTCCTGTGAAAGAAGAGACGAGTTTCGGCGTCAGTTATAACTTCGCCCAAGCCCTACGAGTAAATGACAAAGCGGCATATGATTTGACAACCCCTAGCAACTGGCAACGCCTTGATGAATGGATGGAGAGCCATACGGTAAAAAAGTGTGCATTTAATGATGAAGATATAATTAATGTTGGAGTAGAAGGAGAGAAGCAAGATATGAGATTTTATTGTTACGCGGAAGGCGCTCCTAGATTTTATTGTTTTGACGTATTGGATATAGAAACAGAAAAAATTGATGGGCGCCATATAGTAATTGGGTGGGGCGAAATATTAGAGGACTTTTCTCATTCTCCACTTTGTTTTCGCTCCAAACAACAATAAATGTGTGATTTATCGATTCAAGTTTGCAAATCTCTGCCAGCGACCCCGATGGAGATACGCTGAGCTACAGCGCCAGCGGACTGCCGGCAAACCTGACCATCAACAGTTCTACCGGACTCATCAGCGGCGTCTTAGCCGCCGGTAGCGCCGGCTCATACAATGTGCAGTTGACCGTCACCGACGGCAATGGCGGCAGCGACGGGACGATATTCTACTGGACAGTTAATAGCTCTGGCGGCGGCAACCAAGCCCCAACCATCACCCATCCCGGCAACCAGACCAACACAGAAGGAGACACAGTCTCCCTGCAAATCGTTGCCAGCGACCCCGATGGAGACACGCTGAGTTACAGCGCCAGCGGCTTGCCGGCAAACCTGACCATCAACAGCGCCACCGGACTCATCAGCGGGGCGTTAGCCGCCGGTAGCGCCGGCAGTTATAACGTCACCGTCACCGTCTCCGACGGCAACGGCGGGACAGACAACGTCGCCTTCACCTGGACCGTCAACGCCCCCGGCGGCGGAGGGGGCGACATCCTGTACATCGTCCCCAACGTCAACAACCTCAACGCCGCCGACCAGGCGATATACAACCAGCTCGTTGGACTAGGCTACACTATCAGCTTGGTGCGAGACCGAGACGCAGCCGTCAGTGACGCCTACGGCAAAGCCCTCATCCTCATCTCCTACTCCGCCTCCCGGAATTTGGTAGGGACGATGTACAAAAACAGCGTTGTTCCAGCAATGATATGGGATGGGGCGATATTGTCCGACATGGGGATGAGGTCCTCCACCTCCACCGGCAGCGTCAGCGGGCAAACCCAGATACACATCATCGACGCCAGCCACCCCATAGCAGATGGACACAGCAATGGGAATGTGTCGGTTGCCGGCAATGCAAGGGGTGAGTTCGGCGATGAAGTTTGCCAGGGCGGTGGGGGGCATGGGTAGATACTAGGAATAGAATCATCAGCATTGCTCCGTCCGCCACAGAGCAATATTCGGGTGGAGCAAGAGCCGGATTATGCCTATACTGGAGATATGAAAAATAATGACACCCTCCTCCATCATACGACCGATTACCAGCGGATCGAACAAGCGATTCGCTACCTGGAGGCGAACTTCCAAAATCAACCGAGTTTGGAAGAGATCGCCGGCTCAGTTCACTTGAGCAAATATCATTTCCAAAAGTTGTTCAAACGATGGGCGGGCATCTCGCCTACCCAATTCATGCATTTTCTGACCATTGAATACGCCAAAAGCCGCCTCGACCAGTCGGAAAGCGTGCTCGACGCCAGCTTGGACGCTGGGCTTTCTAGTCCGGCTCGCTTGTATGATATGTTCGTCACCTTCGAGGCTATAACCCCTGGCGAATACAAACAGAAGGGGGCAGGTCTAACCATGCAATATGGCATTCACCCCACTCCCTTTGGCGATTGTCTGATAGCGGTCACGGATCGGGGTATTTGCGCGTTGCGTTTTGTATTGGATGATGGGAAACAGGAAACGATAAACCAATTGAAAGGGGAGTGGGCGCAGGCGAATTGGGTGGAGGGACAAGAGAAAACCAAGGGAATTGTGCAGCAGATTTTTATGCCGGCAATTTACCCCCCTCAACGCCCGTTTCATCTGTTGGTGCGCGGCACAAATTTCCAAACCAATGTGTGGCAAGCGCTGCTCCATATTCCGCCGGGCGCTTTAATCAGCTATTCTGATGTGGCGCGTTATTTGGGCAAGCCAAAAGCGTCTAGGGCTGTAGCGGCAGCCATTGCCTGCAACCCAATTGGCTATCTTATCCCCTGCCATCGGGTCATCAGTAAAGCCGGGCGACTGCATCAATACCGCTGGGGGGCGTCGCGTAAGAAGGCGATGGTTGGCTGGGAAGCGGCGCAGGGGTCAATGTAACCCTAATCAATCGCTCCCTCGTCATCCCTCCCACGGGTAGGGAGTGATGGGCAAACCATAATAAAGTTCGATGATGCGGCGGGTGATGGGGGCAGCCACTGCTGACCCCTCGCCGGCATTTTCGGCGATGACGGCAATGGCGATTTCAGGCTCGTTAATTGGCGTTCCATCCGGCAAAGTAAATGGGATGGCGGGGGCATAAGCGGCAAACCAGGCGTGATCTTGTCCGCTTGGATTTTCAGCGGTGCCCGTTTTGCCGGCAACTGGCACGATCAGCGACTCAAATTTATCTGTGGCAGTCCCTTTTCGGGCCGTCGTCACCTGATACAACGCCTCTCGAATCCCCTGTAGTTGCCCGTCCCCGATCGGCAATTGCCCGATAACCTGTGACGGAATCCGCTCTTCTGGCGCGCCTCCCCCTTCGCCAATGCGGTCGATCAGAGTAGGTTGGTACAAGGCGCCGCCATTTGCTAACGCCGCCATGATGTTGGCGATTTGCAGCGGCGTAACCAACACATACCCTTGCCCAATCCCCATGTTTACCGCGTCGCCCGGCACCCAGCCGCCGCCAACGTTGTTGATTTTCCATTCTGGGTCAGGAATGATGCCGGCATCCTCGCCACTGTTTGGCAGCCCCGCCAACCCGGTCGCTGCGCCCAACCCAAATCCCCTGGCGATGTTGGGGAGGAAAAACGAATCGACATTGTTCAACTCAAACGCCATATCGTAAAAACAAGAGTTGCACGACTCCACCAACGCCTGTTTGTAGCTGATGTTGCCGTGTCCGCCCGCCTCCCAATTCCAATCCCGCTTGACAAAATTTTCGCCGATGCGATCCCAATATCCGTTGCTGGTGTAGCGACTCTCAAAGCCATATTGTCCGCTCAACAATCCCGCCGACAGCGTGACGATTTTAAAGACGGAGCCAGCCGGATAAACCCCCTGTGTAGCGCGGTTGACCAATGGGCGGCTGGGATCGTTTAGAATTCGGCTGAGTCCTTCTTCGAAGTTGGGGCGTTTGGGGTCGAAAATAGCGGCGTCATAGGTAGGATATGTGGCCATTGCCAAAATGCGCCCGCTGTTAACTTCCAATACCACCGCCGCCCCAGCTTGTCGGGCAGACATGACAGTCACGCCTGCCGCCAATGCTTCTTCCACTTGGCGCTGAAAGGTTTTGTCGAAGGTGGCGTACACTGCCCGTGATTGATTTGGTTCTTGGCGCTGCACGGTGGCGGCGATGTTGCCATTGGCGTCTAACGCCGACAAAACGCCGCCCCGCCGTCCGGCTAAATATTTCTCCCCCCACGCTTCGATGCCCACCCGCCCCACGCGGTCGGTGGCTTGATATCCTTGTTCAAAATAGTAATCGTAATTATCTGCCGGCACATTGGTAACGTAACCAATTAAATGGGGGGCGACTGTCCCTTCGGGATAGATGCGACTCAACCGTTCGTTGGTCACCAACCCGACCCCAAAGTAAGGTTGCAGTAGATCGATATGAGTCAACATGGCGTCGCTGGAGATTTCACCGATGGGCACATACCATTCGGGCAGGGCGAACTCATATGCTGCCTGAATATCCGCCGCCGACTTGCCTAAAGCGACGCTCAAAGCGTTTAACATGCCTGGTTCGTCCTCGATTAGCCCCGGCACCACCCCCAAAGCGATAGCGGTTCCCTGGTATGCCAAAGCGACGCCGTTGACATCATAAATGTTGGCTCTGGCGGGCGTTCGATAATCCATTACCAGATTGGCGCCGTCAGCCAATTCAGGCAATATCAACCCTTCCTGCCAAACGATGCCCCATCTTTCTCCCTCATATGCCAGATTTATTAGATGTTCGCGGCTGATTTCGCCCACAATGGGCGATTCCCAAATGACTCGCATCGTCATTTCCGCCCGCGCCCCTGCCTGGCGGGCGGCGATGGGTTGGGTGCGGATCTGGCTTACATGGGCGGCGGCTAGCGATTCCTGATAACGGGCGGTAAACGAGCCGCTATCGACCAAGGCTTGGCTTTGCGGGGTGAGCAGGGCGTACATGCTTTCGTAGTCGCCCGCTTCCCACGATTTGAAAAAAGTGATGGCGATATTCTCATACCCTGCCGGGATCTCTTCATCTGTTGAAGCGGTTGGGGAAGAAAGGGGCGCTGTGGAAGTCGTTTGGGCAAAATTGTCGCCATCGCTCTGTTGCGAGCAGGCAACCAGCACGCCCATGGTTAAGAGCGCCAGGGCGAATTTTCCCCATTGCCAGCAATTGCTCAACCTGCTCCATAAATGTCGATTCATACAGTTAATCCATGCGATAAACGATTTTGCCCGTTATCCTTGGTTAACTGTAACCTCAACCCTACCTGCCGGCAATTTTCGCCGTCTGGCAATGGCAAAATAATAGCGACGGTTAATTTACGGCTGCGAAAAATGGAACGAGGGATCGCCCGTCCCCACTGGTTTGTGCCGGCATTGGGCGGCAAGGACGATAAACGCCGTGCCTTGCCGCCTTGTTATGTTCGACTTTTAATACAGTTGTTTTTCGTCGACGGCGTCTGGCAAGCCAATTGTAGAGAACAAGATCGCCCCGGCGCACGTCCAAAAGAAGATACTGGCATAAACAGATGGGGTGGTGGATTGAAAAAGCCATGAGCCGATTTGATTGACCATTGTCCATAATTGGGCATCTAGCGTAGACGCCACATATTGGCTAATAGCGAGGAGTATCAATGTCAATCCCACCAACATTACGCCGATCCTGCCCCCCAAGAAGGAGAACAGGAAAAAAAGCAGGACAGAAATGCCCATGCCGGCAATTAAAATCGGCTCAACTACAGGGGGTAGATAAACCAGCGCAAAGCCCGTGGCGACCCCCAAGATCGCCCCAATCAACATCCGAACGCCCACTTCATAATAGATTTGCATACCTTCCTCCGTTGGTCAAATCTAAAGCTAAGTAACGTCTGCGTGAAATTATACTGTTTTTGTCGAACGCCAGGGTGAAAAAGAGAGAAAAATAGTTATTCCGGCTTGATGGCGGGATTAATTGTTTAACAAGGGGGGCTGTTGGATTGGTTTTATCGGATTTGCCGGCATCCCCAAAGCGCGTTTGACATTGTTGGCTGTCGCCGGAGAAAAACCAGCGTAATCGTTGTTAGCAAAGATGTAAGCCGCTTTTATTTCGGGCAACTTAGCGTGGATCTGTTCTGCCCACCAACGAACGCGCGGAGTCGAGTCGATCTGCTCGGCGTTTTTGTCTGGGTAAGCGCCATGCCGCCCCAACAGCCGTAAAAAGACAAAATCGGCGGTGAGGTGAATCTGCTTCGGCATATGAATGTAGTCGGTCGAAACCCAAGCCACCCCTCGGGCTTGCAGCAGTTCGGAGACGGAGCGTTTGTACCAAGATTGATGGCGGAATTCCACAGCAAAACGCAAATCGTTGGGCAGCAAATTTAAGAACAGCAACAAAGAGGGGGATTCCCCCATCTCAAAATCGGGCGGCAACTGAAGTAAAATGGGACCCAACTTGCCGGCAAAATGGCGAACCGATGCGATAAACTCCTGAAACAATGGCGCCGCTTCCCCGATTAGCCGATGTTCGTGGCTGATGATTCGGGGGACTTTGGGGCAAAAAACAAAATCGTTCGGGACGGCAGCCGCCCACTTTTTAACCCGTTCGATAGGCGGCGATCCGTAAAATGTCGTATCCATTTCAACGGCGTTAAAGATTTTGGCATAGTAGCTTAATTGCGAAGTTGCCGGCATGCCGCGCGGATAAAAGACGCCATTTTGCCACCCTTTGTATCCATATCCCATTGTGCCGATGTAAAATTGAGTTTCGCCGTTCATAGCTGCCAATTCTAACAAAGAATCATCCTGGATGGCGTAAATTTTTCGTCATGATATGCCGGGGACGCTACAAAAATATTTTGCGCGGCTGCCAATGTTCGCCCGCTGGATAAACTAAGCCGATAAAGCGTTCGTTGGGGGCATAAACCCGAACTAATTCTGCCATGGGTTGCTCCTTCCGGCGCAATATAAAGCGCCCAAATGAAAGCTCCACAACGTCAGCATCGGTGACGTTGATTGCCGGCAAGTGAGCCACAGCGGCATCTGGGGGCAGCAATGCTGCCGGCAAATTGTCCGCCGTTAACTCATCCAGCGATACCCCATCCTCAACTGTAAATTCCCCCACTGCCGTTCGGCGCAGCGCCGCCAAATGCCCGCCGCAACCCAACTTTTGCCCCAAATCGTGGGCTAAAGAGCGGATATACGTCCCCGTTCCGCATCTGATTTGCAGCGATAGATGAGGCGTTTGAAAATCTGTCATGACCGCTTGGTAGATGGTTATCCGGCGAGGCTCAACCGTTACCGCTTTGCCCTGCCGGGCTAATTTGTACAGTGGTTTGCCGCCCCGTTTAATGGCTGAATAGATAGGCGGCGTTTGCCAAATCTCTCCCAAAAATTCTGGCAACGCCGCTTTAATTTGGTCGGGTTGGATATCGACTTCTGCCTCTGCCACGATCTCCCCGTCAGCGTCGTAGCTGTCTGTCGTTTGCCCCAATCGGATAACGGCTTCGTATTTTTTGGGCTGCCCCATCACATATTCTACCAGTCGGGTCGCTTTGCCTAAACACAATATTAAAACGCCAGTCGCCAATGGATCGAGCGTGCCGGCATGCCCAATTTTGCGTTGTTTCGCCATCCGTCTGACCCGAACGACCGCATCGTGGGATGTGATGCCGGCAGGTTTATTCACATTCAATAAGCCGTTCACCAATTGCCCTACTTGATATGCGCTTTCTGCCTGGCTATCTCTTCTTTGGCGCGGGCGACCATCAATCGCTCTGCTTCGTGTAACGGCAGACGCAGGTTGCAGCCTGCCGCTTGCTGATGTCCGCCGCCGCCCAATTCAGTCGCTAAAGTGGAGACATCCCAGGGAACCCGACTGCGTAAACTAACGGTCACCCGATCTCCCTCCAACTCCATCAAGGCGCATCCCATCGCCGCCTCTTTCACATTTCCCAACATGGAGACTAACCCAACGCCGCTGGCTGGAACAAAACCGATCGACTTTTGCTCTTTCAGGTTGATCGTCGTCCATAAAAAGCCATCTTCAAACCGCATGTTGTTTAATCCGATTTGATACAATTTGATAATTGTTAGCGGTTTGATGATCAGGGCTTGTTCGGTGATTTGATGTAAGTTGGCGCCCGCAGCTATCAATTCGCCGGCGATTTGTAAGGCGTCGGCAGTGACGTTTGAGGTACGAAACGCCAGCGTGTCGGTAACGATGCCGGCAAGTAAGCTGATGGCGATCGGTTCAGTGATTTTACCCCCCAATGCCGGCAAGAGTCGATAGATAATTTCAGCGGCAGAAGTCGCTGTCGGAACGACCAAATTAGCGGCGCCAAAATAGGTGTTGGTTCGATGGTGGTCGATGTTGATGATGGGCGGCAGCGGCTCGTTCATGGCAGAATAGCTGCGCCCCATGCGCTCGGCGTCGCCGCAATCAACGGCCACAATCAGGTCAGCCCTTCTTGCTCCACCTCCTTTGGCTACTATTTCATCCGCCAGCGGCAAAAACGCCAAATGGTCTGGAGAGGGATGGTCGCACGCCAACTCGACCTCTTTGCCCAATTGGCGCAACCCGTTTCCTAACGCGGTCAGAGAGCCAATGGCGTCGCCATCGGGGTAGACGTGGGTGATGATTTTGATCTTTTGGGCTGGAGTTAACAACCGCTGGATTGCCGGCAATTCTTGGGCAATTGCTTCCACCTCTATTCCTCCTCAGAATAAGCCAATTCGTCTAAAATGGCATAAACGCGGTCCGCCTGGGCTGCCGTCGGATCCCAATGAAAATGAAGGCGCGGGATAGCGCGTAACTTCAATCGTCTTGCCAATTGCGAACGCAAATAACCGGCGGCATTGTTTAAACCAGCTAACGCTTCATCCTGTCGGCTGTCATCCCCCAGGGCATGGACGTAAATGTCGGCAAATTGCAATTCGCGGTCTACTTGCGCTTCCATAATGGTGATGTTGGCAATGCGCGGGTCACGCACTTCGCGCAATAACAGCTCGCTCAAAACGCTGCGAATTTGCTCCGCTACCCTTTTTTGTCTAATGCCTTTCATGGAATGCCTATCGTGCCTTTACAAATGAACAAAAGGGCGAACATTGCGCCGCCCTTCTTGCGTAGAAGTGAGAACAGGGAGCGTCAGCTTTGTTAAGCCGTCAGCTTTGTAAAGCTGCAAGCTTTTTTAAGCGGGTTCTCGTTTCTCCGTTACAAAGAATTCCACCAAATCCCCTACTTCAATATCGTTCCAATTGGTAAACCCGACGCCAAATTCAAAGCCAGATTTCACGACCGTGACATTTTCTTGAATGCGTTTTAAACTGGCGACAGAGCCAGTGTAAACGATATCTTGGTCACGAATCAGGCGGGCGCTGGCGTTTCTTCTCGCTTCACCCACCCGCATATAGCTGCCGGCAATTGTGCCCGAATTTTTGATATGAAAGAGTTGCCGTACTTCTGCCCTACCGATAATAACCTCTTCATACACTGGTTCCATCATGCCCTTCATCGCCCGTTCGACATCTTCCAGCAACTTATAAATGATGGCGTATGTTTTAATTTCCACCCCAGCGCTGCCGGCAGCCACTCTAGCGGCATTATCTACGCCCACATTAAAGCCCAGAACAACCGCCCCTGCCGCCGCCGCCAACATGATGTCGTTTTCAGTGATAACGCCAGTCGCTGCCCGTAAAATATCCAACTCTACCTCATCGTTTTCATTCGCCAGGTTGTTCAACGAATGCACAATGGGTTCTAACGAGCCTTGAACGTCCGCCTTCACGATCAGATTTAGCGTTTTCGATTCGCCCTCGACTAGCCGAGAGAAGAAATCTTCTAAAGAGACTGGAGAAGCGGCGCTGGCGGATAGGTGCTGTTGCCTGTTAGCAAAGTTCGACGCTAATTTTTTAGCTTCTTTATCGCTTGACGCCACCTCAAATTGATCCCCGGCTTCCGGCACGCTATTTAAGCCAGTTACCGAAACAGGCGTAGCTGGTTTCGCTTCCTGAACCCGCAACCCATTTGAATCGTACATCGCTCGAACCCGCCCATAATGCTCGCCGATCAACAAAACATCTCCAACCTTTAAGGAGCCATTTTGTACCAGCAGCGTAGCGGTTACCCCTTTCCCTTTTTCCGTTCTCGCTTCCAACATTGTTCCAGTGGGGCTGGCGCTAGGATTCGCTTTAGGGTCGAGTTCTTCTGCCGTTAGCAAGATCGCTTCCAGCAAATCTTCGATACCATCCCCAGTTTTTGCCGAAACAGGGATAACCAGGGTGTCTCCTTCCCAATCATCGGGAATCAACCCAGCCTCTGCCAATTCCTGTTTTGCTTTGTTGGGATTGGCGGCAGGCAGGTCGATTTTGTTTAGGGCGACGATGATGGCGACCTTTGCCGCTTTGGCGTGGTCTATCGCTTCTCTTGTTTGCGGCATCACGCCATCGTCTGCCGCCACCACCAAAATAGCGATGTCGGTGGCTTGCGCCCCTCTAGCTCTCATGGCAGTGAACGCTTCATGCCCAGGCGTGTCTAAAAAGGTGATGGTTTGGTCATTATAATTGATTTGATAAGCTCCAATGTGTTGGGTGATACCGCCTGCTTCCCCTTCTTGTACATTGGCTTGACGAATGTAATCGAGTAGAGAGGTTTTGCCATGGTCAACATGCCCTAACATGGTGATGACGGGCGGGCGATCTTGTAAATTTTCCGCTTCTTCAGCAGCCAGAATCTTCCGCCATTCTGGTTTGGTTTCTTCCTCTTCCGTCTCAATAATCTCTACTTCAAAGGGAATGACTTCGAAGCCCAATTCGGCGGCTACCAGGGCGGCGGTGTCAAAATCAATTTGTTGATTGATGTTTGCCATAATCCCACTAGTCATCAACTCTTTGATGATGGTGATGGGACTGGTTTCCATCAGGTCAGCTAATTCACGAACAGCGATAAAATCGGGGATTTCAAGAACTGCTTCTTCTTTGGTAGTCATAGGTTGTCCTAGAATTTGGAGACGCGAGATTGGAGAATGGCGACTCCAATCTCCAGATCTCAGGTCTCTAGGTTTGTAATGTGGTTGGCAAGCAGCGTTTTGTCTGTCTCAGTTAGCGCAGTTCGCAGCGCTTGGTCTAGCAGGTTGCTAGAAGCCGCTTTTTGCCAGCAGGCTGGATTTGGGCACAAATATGCGCCGCGCCCTTGATGTTTGCCGGTCATATCAATGTGAATGCCGGCATTTGGGCGCATTACCAATCGGGTTAAGGCGCGTTTTTCTCGTTTTTGCCGGCAAATCACGCAACTGCGCAACGGAATTCTTTTTTGCCGTTGGCTTTGTTGCCTGCTCATTTCAGCAGGTCAGCCGCGAACTCAATGAAAAGAGCCATGTTACTTTACGAATTACTGTACCAAACGATCATCTAATAATCGAAATCCAACTCGTCCAACTCCTCTTCCCAACCTTTTTGCCCTTTTTTCCGTTTGCGGCGTACCACAACTTCGCCTGCGTCCTCATCGAATACCAACTCTTTGCCTTTGGAATGTCGGCGGGGAGCGGGCGCATCCATCTCTTCTTGTGGTTCAGGGGCAGCCACGATAACCACTTGTTTCGTTGGTTTCTTTGGTTTATCAGGCTTTTTAGCGGGCGAAACCAATGAACGGGACAAATCTTCTAAATCGAGCTCGTCAGCTTCTTCTTCTGGCGATTCCTCAACAACCTCATCTGCCTCTTTGACCGCTGCCGGCATTTCCGCGATCTCAAGCTCTTCATCCGCCTCAGGCGCATCTTCGACAACTAATTCAGCATCAGCCGCAACCTCTTCCACGGCGATTGTTTCAACTTCGCCTTCAACCTCAGCGCCTTCCGCTTCCGTTTCTTCCGCGGCTAACGTCTCTGAGCGGACAGCCATATAAGCGGCTACAGCTTCTTTTAGCTGTTCTAGCGATTTGTCGCCAAACCCCTCTTTTTCCAATAAGCTCTGATCGCCCATCTCAAAATAAAGCAAGATGTCGCCCAAACTGTCAATTTCATGGGTTTCTAATAAATTATCTACACGGGTGGGCAACTCCAACATCGTTGCCGGCACTTTCCAGGCGAATTCCGGCACTTCACTACGATACGATTTAACTGATTCGAATTCCATCGCTCGCTGGCGAATAATTGCTCCTTCGACGCCGACGACTAACCGATTCAATATATTGTTGTCTTCGGCAGTGATGGGGCGGTTGGCGTCCTTTTTAGCCAAAACCATCTCAACCTGCTTCAAAATTTCTTTGTCTTCACCCAGTTTGGGGCTGACCGCTTCATGATCCAACATTTTCAACGAATCGCGGGCGGCTTCCGTCAAACTTTTAATATCAATCCGCCAGCCTGTCAATTTGGCGGCTAAGCGAGCGTTTTGCCCTTCGCGTCCAATCGCCAGCGACAATTGATCATCTGGCACGATCACTGTAGCCGTCTTGCCATCCCCTAAACTATCTTCCAGGAAAACGTTGGCAACGCGAGATGGGCTAAGCGCTTTGGCGATAAACATCTGTTGATCGGTATTGTATTCGATAACATCAATCTTTTCGTCGTTCAATTCCCGGACGATGCTCTGAATTCGCACGCCGCGCATACCGACGCAAGCCCCAACTGGGTCGACGCCTGGTTGCAGGGCGGAAACAGCCACTTTTGATCGCGCCCCGGCTTCGCGGGCGATACTTTTGATATCCACTTGCCCATTGAAAATTTCAGGCACTTCCAGCTCGAGTAAGCGTCGCAACAAGTTTCTATGATTGCGACTAACGATAATTTGTGGTCCGCGATTGGTGCGGCGCACTTCTAACACATATACTCGAATTTTGTCATGAGGGCGGTACCGTTCGGAACGCACCTGCTGGCTCTTGGGCAGCAACGCCTCAGTTCGCCCTAAGCCAATGGTGATATGTTGCCCGCTGACGCTTTGTACCGTGCCATTGACGATTTCCCCTTCGCGCGCGGAAAAATCTTCGAAGAGTTGATCCCGTTCCGCTTCGCGCACCCGCTGCAATATAACTTGTTTGGCGGTTTGGGCGGCGATACGCCCAAAGTTGGGGGGCGTGCTGTCGATCATCACCGTATCGCCCATATCCGCATCGGCATAGCCGGCAGCGTGGGCGGCAGTTAAGGTGACTTCGGTACGGTCATCAATCGTGGCGTCTACCACTTCTTTTTCGGCAAAGATAACCGCCTCGCCTGTCTGTTGGTCGATTTCAGCGGTGATTTCCTGATTTGCGCTCGAGAAAGTGTTACGCCGATAGGCGGAAATCAAGGCGACTTTTAATGCCTCTAACACAATATCGCGCGGCAAACCGCGTGATTGACATATTTCGTTGAATGCAAGCATGAATTCGCTTTTCATTGCTGTTACCTGTATAAAAGTTTTTTGCTGCCGATCAATTTAAGAAGATATTTGCTGTAATGCCGGCAGAATGTTGTTGAAAAATTGTCTCAAGAAAACAAAAAAGTGGGAATTCCCACTTTTCAAATGCAAACCATCCCATTCAGTTTGCCAGCCCAAAAATTATAGCACATCAACACATTTCTTTGCAAGGGCGCTGGGCGGTTGTTATACTCACAAAACACAATGTAACAGAGATATTAGAGAGGGCAAACAGCGACAACATATGGATGATAGAAAGCTGGTTTCACGAAGTGAAGATTTTAACGAATGGTACAATTCCGTTGTCGTACGCGCCGGCATGGCAGATTATGGTCCGGTGCGGGGAACGATGATCGTCAAGCCATATGGTTGGACATTGTGGGAGAATATTCAAGCGGCTTTAGACAGTCAATTTAAGGCGACAGGAGTAGAAAACGCTGGATTTCCGCTTTTGATACCAAAAAACTTTTTAGAAAAAGAAGCCAGCCATGTTGAAGGTTTTGCCCCTGAATTGGCAGTGGTGACCCACGGCGGCGGACAGGAGTTGGCTGAACCATTGGTGGTTCGCCCCACGTCGGAAACGGTGATTGGGCATGCTTACGCCAACTGGATTCAAAGCTACCGCGATTTGCCGATGCTGGTCAATATGTGGAACAGCGTGGTGCGGTGGGAGATGAGAACAAAGCTCTTTTTGCGCACATTGGAATTTTATTGGCAAGAGGGGCATACTGCTCACGCAACCGCTGAAGAAGCGGAAGAGCGGACGCGGATGATGTTAGATATCTACACCGATTTCGCCATTAACAAAGCGGCGATTCCAGTTATCCCTGGCGAAAAATCCCCGATGGAGCGGTTTGCTGGGGCGGATCGTACTTACACGATTGAGGCGATGATGGGCGACGGTAAAGCGTTGCAGTCAGCCACATCTCATAATTTAGGGCAAAATTTCGCCAAAGCGTTTAATATTCAATATTTAGATCCCAACAATGAACTGCAATATTGTTGGACGACTTCTTGGGGCTTGAGCACCCGTTTTGTGGGGGCGATTGTGATGGCGCATGGGGATGACCAGGGTTTGGTTATGCCGCCTCGATTAGCGCCTTACCAGGCGGTTATGGTGCCGATCTTTCGTAATGACGACCAAGAAGGGGTGGTGATGGAGGCGGTGGAGCGGGTGAAGAAGAAGTTGATGGCTGCCGGCATTCGAGTGAAAGTGGATAGCCGTCCTAATTTGTCGCCGGGATTCAAATTTAACGATTGGGAGTTGCGGGGCGTTCCTGTTCGGGTGGAAATTGGACCGCGCGATGTGCAAAATGAGTCGGTGGCTTTGGCGCGGCGGGATATTGCCGGCAAAGCGGGGAAAGAGTTTGTGCCTCAGGCTGGGTTGGCGGAACGAATACAGGAGTTGTTGGATGAGATTCATGCCGGCATGTTGGCAAAAGCGACCCAATTCCGCGATGCAAACAGCCACGATACCGATAATTACGCCGATTTCAAGGAGATCGTCCAAACTGGTTTTGCCAGAGTATGGTGGGGCGGCAACGACGCCGATGAGCTTAAGGTCAAAGAAGAGACGAAAGCGACGATTCGGTGTCTCCCTTTAGATCAGGACAGAGGTGAAGGGGTTTGCTTTTTCACCGGAAAACCAACAAACATGATGGCGGTTTTTGGCAGAGCTTACTGATCATCTAATATGAAAAAGCCTCTTCTTGTTGAAGAATGAAGAGGCTTTTTGATAGATGCCCCATAGGGGACTCGAACCCCTGTTTTAGCCTTGAGAGGGCTACGTCCTGGGCCGCTAGACGAATGGGGCGGCGGGAGCAAAATTCTAGCAGAGCCAATATCCCAAGTCAAACCATCAGCAACAGAAAAACCTTAGGCAATAAAACGGCGCCGCCTGCCCATTTGCCGGGCAAAAAGGTGAAACCCCAGTGTGAAATCTCGGTGAAACAGATTAAGCTGCCTATATTGCCTCTTGTAAAGCGATTAACTTGAATTACAATTAGCGTACAGGTTCATTGTTCACACAAGGATATAGGATACCGTTATGGGTAGTGAAATACGCAAAGTTGTATGCATCGAAGACGAAGTAGAGATGATCGAATTGGTCAAACTTATCTTGTCGCGCCACAAGTTCGAGGTGTTTGGCGCTAACGGGGGGCAAGAAGGATTGGATAAAATCATCGATGTCAATCCGGATGTTGTTTTGCTCGATCTGATGATGCCAGAAATGGATGGGTGGGAAGTCTATCAAAAGATGAAGGCGTCAGAGACAATGAAAGATATACCCGTTATCGTGGTCACGGCTAAGGCGCAAAGCATCGATCGGGTGCTAGGGTTGCATATCGCTCGGGTGGATGATTACATCACGAAGCCATTTGGTCCTAGCGAATTGTTAGAAAGCATTGAGCGCGTTTTGAACGCCAAAGAAAATGCGCGATCAATCCACACCTAACCTAGTCGTTCTATTGATTTTGAAAAATGAGAGGTCGCCCTTGAGGTTGACCTCTTTTTGTTGTTTGGGCGCCTAAACAGAAGCATTTGTAAAAGCAAGTGAGGCAGTAATGAGAGTACGATTTTGGGGCGTGCGAGGATCGATGCCAATACCCGGCGCTGATACGGTGCGATACGGAGGCAACACTTCTTGCGTCGATCTTTTTACATCTGATCAGCAAGTGATTATATTGGATGCCGGCACAGGCATTCGCCGGTTGGGCACAGTGTTGCAAGAGGAACATCCGAATCGATTGGTAGGCACCATGTTAATTAGCCATACCCATTGGGATCATATACAGGGGTTCCCATTTTTTGTGCCGGCATTTATTCGCAACAATCGCTTTGTGGTGGTGGGGCAAAAACGAATCGGGCAACATTTAGAAAATGTGCTGCGCGGACAGGTCGTTGAGCCATATCTGCCATTTGGCTTCAAAGAGTTAAAAGCCGATCTCGTAATAAAAGAGATCGCCGATGGCGAATATATGGTCATTGGCGACGAAACGGAAGTGCTTGCTCATTCTCTCGATCATCCGGGGGGCTGCCTTGGTTTTCGCATAGAAAATAAAAATGCTGTCGTCGCTTACTGCACCGACACAGGACACCCAAACAAGGGGCTTAACGAAAATGTCTTAAAATTAGCTGCAGGCGCGGATTTGCTTATTCACGACAGTCAGTTTTCTTTGCAACAACGAGAACGTTTCCCTGAATATAAGCACAGCAGTTGGTTGGAGGCGGCGCAAGTTGCCGTTGAAGCCAATGTAAAGCGGTTAGCCCTTTTTCATCATGATCCAGATTCATCGGACGACTATTTAGAAAGCGTTTTGACAAAGGCGAAACAGCTTTTTCCGAACGCCTTTTTGGCTTGTGAAGGGTTAGAGATAAATCTGCCTTAAAAGCAATAAAGTCCGGCAGCAAGCATTCTATTTTGTGTCAAATTCGTCAAAATATTGTTGTCTTGATCCGCATGGTAGCCAAAATTTAGCCTGGAAATTCCAAAAATATCGCTGCCAATAAAAAAAAGAGACCAAAATACAGCAGGAAGAGATAATCTTAAAATTTTAAACTTTTGGCGTCTTGATCCCATATGATAATCGTTTACAATAGTACCCACGTCGCAAATGGCTTTTATCTTTAACCAAAGTAGTATGTCACAAATGAAAACGCCCTCTGTATTGATTGTCGATGACGAACCGATGGCACGCACCTTGTTGCGTTTGGTGTTGGTTCGCGCTGGCTACGAAGTAACAGAAGCGGAAGATGGGGAAGAAGCGTTCAGCAAGCTAAAAAAACAACATCCGCACCTGGTAATTTTAGACGCCATGATGCCCGGGGTAGATGGCTTTGCCATTTGCAAAACGATCGCTCAAGATAACGCATTGTCTCATATTCCGGTAATTATGTTGAGCGCTAAAACTGATTTAGAAAGTCGCAAAAGAGGAATGGCTGCCGGCGCTGCCCGATATCTGACTAAACCAATTTCGCCAGATCATTTGACGCGCCATGTGCAGGATATTTTGGCATTAGAGAATGTCAAAGCGGATGGGGTAGCGGCAACGGGGGATTGATCGCTTTGCATTTGGGGCTGGAGCAAACTCCAATATGTGGGCAATTGCATAATACATAGAAAGGGTTTTGATGGGTTGTGGGATATCGAACAGTCAATGGATTGCCGGCATTCTTACAAAAAAGGCGCCAATTCCCGTGGCTCAACTTTTCTCATGATTTCATCCCGAGTGGACAAGGTTTTTAGATCATAGATAGCTTGTAAGGTTAACCAAGATGTGGCATCGCCACCAAAGTAACGGGCTAGTCGTTCGGCTGTGTCAGCCGTGATAGAACGTCGCTCTTTCACAATCTCATGAATTCGAGTGGCAGGGGCAGCCAATGCAATTGCCAACGCATTGACGCTCATATTCAATGGAACGAGAAAATCTTCTCGCAATATTTCTCCCGGATGAACGGGAGGCATACGGTTGATGGGTCGAGACATATTCACGCCTAATGATAATCCACAATTTCAACATCAATAGGACCATTTTTGGTCCAAATAAAGCAGATACGAAACTGATCGTTTATCAGAATACTGTGCTGACCTTTTCGGTTACCCTTTAATGCTTCGAGCTGATTGCCGGGTGGAGAACGTAAGAATTCCAACGTTTGAGCGGCATCAAGCTGGGTTAGCTTGCGAATAACCACATTTTTGATTGCTCCAGAACGACGTGAATTGCCGCCCTCGTAAATCGCCTGAGTATCTTTGCAACGAAGAGTTTGAATCATAAAACATTGTGTTCTGTTGCGCGTATTACGTCAAGCGTAATATATTCTGTTATGCCGGCATTTTCCTTCCCCGAATTTAGAAGCTTACTTCTTCTTATGCCAGATAGTTACAGAGAATAGACCAGCCATTGTAATAGCTGTTTCAATAATATTTATCACATCTTCTTCATTTAGTTCATTATCGATAAACTCTGCAACCTCTTTTCTTAGCTTTTCACGATCAGTTAATGCTTTTTTCGCTGTTAAACTAGCATTGGTTTGGTGAAATTCTTGTGGGCAATCATTATTTTCTTCCTTGTAAATTATGCTGCTCAATCCTCTTCACTAATCATTAAGTAGCATTCTTGAAGACTAACCTTTCTTGATATCATTGTAGTCGCCTTGGAGATACAGGGAATAGACAATAATCATCAGTTTCCAGCGATGTGCGTCATTTGTTTTCTCCAGTGAACGGGTTGAACAGATATTGGCTCAGATGCGTTTTCTACACTCTTCGTTTCTCGACCGTTAATTGATAAAGTGGTGCACAACTGCTTTTTTACAAAGCGCTTCTCACTCAGAAACAAACAATCCCCAATCTACCCCCCACTTTACTTCAACAAGCAAATAAGCCAACTCATTCAAAAAGTATTGACAACTATTCACAAGGAATGTATCATGTGACCTATCGGTCATATGACTTCGGGGTCACACTATTGAGATAATAAATGCCCAAAGAAACTTTTTATAATCTACCTGACGAAAAAAGGCTTTTAATCGAAGAAGCGGCGAAGGATGAATTTGCCATTCATGGGTATGACAACGCCAGCATCAACCGCATCGTAGCCCAGTGCCAAATAGCCAAAGGCAGTTTTTACCAATACTTTGCGGACAAAAAAGATTTATTTAAGCATTTAATGGCGCGGAATACAGAAGAAAAGATGAAATTCATCTCGCCAGGCATGCTAAATCCAGAGGCACATGATTTTTTTACGCTGTTGCAAGAGATGTATCGTTCTGGGTTAGATTTTGCTCGACAAAATCCCAAATTTGCCCAGATCGGCAATCATGTACTTAAAAATCAGGAGCATGTTATTTATAAAGAGGCGTTTGAGGATGGCAGAAATGCCGGCAAAAAATTCTTTGAACAGCTCATCTCCCTCGCCATCAGCAGGGGTGAAATCAGAGCCGACATAGACATCAACTTCGTCACCCACATCTTAATGTCACTCAACGTTTCAACCTTTGAATACTATTTTGAAAATATCAAAGGCGACGATTTTAATATGGCAGAAGTGAGCGACGACGTGATGGACACTGTTAATTTATTTATCGACTTCATAAAAAATGGAATCAGTCCACGAAAAGTGAGCGTGATGGATGAAGTAGCGAGTAGAAAGTAGCAAGTGGCAGGTCATTCTTACTTGCTACCTGTCACTTCTGACTAGGAGACAATCGTCATGATTAAAGTAAAAGGACTCTATCATTCCTACAACAATGATGGGGTTTACGCCGTCAAAGATGCTAGTTTTGAAATCCCCAAAGGAGAGGTTTTTGGCTTTCTCGGACCCTCGGGCGCCGGCAAATCCACTACCCAAGGCATCCTTACCGGACTACTCCCCCTGCAACAAGGGGATGTCACCGTCGCTGGTTACGATGTCAAAAAAATCTCGCGCAAAATGTTTAACAAAATTGGCATGTCATTCGAGCAATCCAACGTCTACAGCAAGATGACCGCCAAAGAAAACCTTGAATTCTATCGAAAATTATTTGATGTTGAGACGCGCGATCCAGACTCTTTAATCAAACTCGTGGGGCTGGATGGCAAAGAAAATGTACGGGCTGGCGAATTCTCTAAAGGGATGAAACACCGCCTCACCTTCGCCCGCTCCATGCTCAACAACCCCGAACTGTGGTTTCTCGATGAACCGACCACAGGGCTAGACCCCGCCATCGCCGCCGACATCAAAGACATTATCCGCGCCGAAAACAAAAAAGGGGTCACCATTTTCCTCACCACCCACAACATGTTTATCGCCGACGAACTTTGCAACCGAGTCGCTTTTATCATTGATGGCGAAATCAAGCTCATTGATTCTCCCAAGAACCTCAAACTCGCTTATGGCGAACAGCTGGTTGAGGTCGAATACCAAAATAATGGGGACATTGCCACAGAAATCTTCTCCACAATTTTAGAAGAAGACAAAAAAAATCTGCAACAGGTCATTGCCAACCATGAAATCCAATCCATGCACACCAAAGAAGCCACCCTTGAAGAAATTTTCATCAAGGTGACAGGAAGGGGGTTAGCTTAACATGAAACTCTGGCATAGTTTTGTCAAAGAACTCATCCTTGCCTCCCGCAGTTTTTACTTCTACATTGAGTTGTTGATGGCTGGCATTTTTCTGTTCCTCTTGGTATTCGTCATCCCTGAACAATTCGCCGGCAAATCAGAAGAGTATATTCATTGGGATGTGCCGGCAGGAGATATTCGAGAGCATTTGGAAAACCAATTATTAGAGGAAGATTTAGACGGCGCTTACGAATTGGTGGCTCTCCAACTAGGGGATGGTTGGGTACCATCTGCCCTTTATGAATATGAAGATACAAAATATTACGTCATTGACGATAAGGAAGCCACCATACAAATTGCAGATGAGGAAAGAGGGTTTGCGGCTATTGTCAGCGCAGACGATCAAGGCAAGCTCCACTACACCTACTATTTGCAAGGATATGAAACCGAACGCCTCCGCAACACCTATCTTGTTTTCCATAATGAAGACACTGAGGTTCTTGCCGATACCTTTGATGATCAAGAAGTCCGCGTCTTAGAAACCGAGCATGTTTTATTGACCGATCGGGAAAACGTCATCCCCTCCTTCCTCACCTTTAATGGCAGTTTGATGGGCTTATTCATCATTGCCTCCTACATTTTCTTGGACAAAAAAGAAGGGGTGATCAAAGCGTATGCTGTCACCGCCTCTTCGGTGTGGCAATATTTGATGAGCAAAATGGGCGTCATCATGCTGACCAGCGCTATTACCAGCTTCATCATTGTCATTCCGGTGATGGGATTGAGACCAAATTACCTGCTCATGCTCATCTTTTTGCTAACCACAGGCTTTGCCGCTTCTGCTTTGGGGCTGGCGCTTACTAGCTATTATGACAATATTCAGCAAGCATTTGGCGCCCTTTATGTGCTCATAATCGCCCTCATGTTGCCCAATATTGCCTACTTTATCCCTAGCTGGAATCCAACTTGGATGACCTTTATCCCCACCTATTCCATGCTCGAAGGGTTTAAAGAAATATTGTTGACAAATACCAACGTTTCTTATGTATTGTTGGCGTCATTGGGGTTTTTAGTCGCTGGTATTGCCCTATTTTTGTTTGCAAATGTACGCTTTAAGAAGACATTGACAATCTAAGGAAATTATTATGCCGAAAAAAATATGGTCAATTTTTATACGCGACATCAAAGTCAATCTGCGTGACTTCATCAGTTTATATATTCTGGTTGTCCCGATCCTTTTTGGGGTAGGCATCAGATTATTGGTGCCAAGCGTCAACGACACGCCAGTCAATCTGGCGTTGCTCGATGGAGATAATCCAGAAATGGTGACGTATTTGGAACAATTTGCGGATGTTGAGCTGTTCAAAGATATGGATGCAGTGACGGAACGACTGGAAAAACGTGACAATATCGTGGCGCTTTTGCCTGAAGGGGATGGCTACTACATTTTGGCACAGGGAAATGAACCAGAATCAACGGTGGAGATTGCCAAGTTGCTGAACAGTTACGTTGAACTCGATTTACAGGTGGAGAACACAACCGCCACCATCGAAACGTTCGGCAGAACAGAGTCACCACTGAAAAAACTGCTGGTAAATATCCTGATCCTGATGACCTCGGTATTGGGAGGTATGTTGATCTCTATCAACATCGTGGAAGAAAAGGTGGACAATACCGTTAGCGCCATTAATGTCAGCCCGATTTCACGGGTAGGTTTCATTCTAGGCAAAAGCATGAGCGGGATGTTCTTAGCTGTGTATGGCGCTATTGCCATCCTTTTGATCACCGGTTTTTCAGATGTCAATCTGGGGCAGATTGCGCTGGCGATTGTGTCGGTAACGATGCTCAGTATTCTGATCGGGTTTATCGAAGGCATCAATAATGATGATGTGATGAACGCGGCTGCGGGGATTAAGGTGTTGTTCTTGCCTTTGGGTGCGGGTGTGGCGGCGGCTGAATTGTTAAGTGAACAGTGGCAAGTTCTCTTTTACTGGATTCCGTTTTATTGGAGTTACAAGGGAAATGATGCCATCTTGTCGTACAGCGCCAGTTGGGGGCAGATCATTCGATACACTGCCATTGTGTTGGCTTTGTGCGGGGTTGTCTATTATTTCTTAGCGCCAAAAATTCAACAAGGGTTGACTGCTACAACATAAATGTGGCGACGATTAAACCATATTTAAAGGAGAAAAAATGAATTGGTTTCCGCTATTAGGCTTGTTGGCGCTGGCTTATACAGGTATGGTGGTGTAGATTGCAGTTAAAAAGCCGGACAAACTATGGAATATGGCTAAGATTCGGGGTTTTCGGAAGGTCTTAGGGGATAGGGGTACAGAAATTTTCTTTTATATTTGGGGGCTTGGGTTTTTAATTTTGGGAATTTGGCTGTTTACTTTGTAAACAAAATGCTCGAATAGTCATATGATTACATTCGATTGAGACGCTCCCATTGGGAGCGTCTTTCGCTATGGTGTTTAATCAATCAGCATGAGTTATGAAAGCGATTGGACGCGGAAATCAACTTAAGAATTACACAATTACTTTTTCACAAATAGGTAAAAACGACATTCCCATTGCTGGCGGCAAAGGGGCGAAATTGGGGGAGATGGTAGGAAAGGGGACTGCCTGTTCCAACGGGATTCGTATTGACCACCAAAGCATATGATGCTTTTGTAGAAGCGCATAGTTTGCAGGCACAAATCATAGAATTGGCAAAGGGTGTGTCGGCAAGTGATGTGGAATCGAGTCGGGTGGCTTCGGAGCAGATTCGGGAATTGTTAATGGAAGGTGAAATGCCAAAAGATTTGGCTATCCAACTCATAACTGCCTACCAAAATCTAATCCAAGATAGTGAGAACGCCGTTGCCGTCCACTCGTCGAAAACAGCCGAAGATTTGCCGACAGCCAGCTTTGTCGGTCAGCAAGATACATTCCTCAACATTCACGGGGAAGCGGCATTGTTGGAAGCGGTGAAAAAGTGTTGGGCAACTTTGTGGACTGCGCGAGCGATTGCTTACCGGATGAGGCGGGGGATTGACCCCGATGTGATCAGTTTGGCGGTGGTGGTGCAGGAGTTGGTGGATGAGGAAAGCGCCGGCATTTATCCACTGATCGCGCTAATGAGCAGAAACAGCAAAAAAAGCAACCAATACGAAAATTGTGTCTCAATGCAATCTTCTTTTAAGGGTAGTTTCATTATAAATGAAACAGAAAAGCTCTTGTTCGACGCTTTTCTGCTACGTATACCAGCCATGTATGTAAGTGGCGGAAAAAGACTGGATATTTTTTCAAAAAATGTCCAGTCTGAGCGTCTTAATTTACGCCACTTATTGGGAGGATTGGTATTATAGTGGAAATTCATGTGAAATTCCCCCTTGACTTATAGATAATCATCTATATAATTTCTGATATGGACATCAACCCGATTGAATTCGCCAAAGCATTGGCAGACGATACCCGCCAACAAATTATGGGTCATCTTTGTTGCTGTTGGTTGAGTGTAAATGATGTGGTGGATAAGTTAGGAGGCAAAGTCAGCCAACCCACTGTTAGCCATCATCTTAAATTGTTGGAATCGGTGGAACTGGTCTATGTTCGTAAAGAGGGGCGACAGCGCTTTTACTCGCTCAATCAAGCGCAATTAACAGTTTGTTGCGGACAGTTGATTCAAAGTTTTGCCCCAGACTTTGCTGATGATGTGATTATGTTGGAAGCAATGCCGGCATAATAAAATTTTTTTACCCAAAAACATAGATAACTATCTATACATTCTAAAATTAGGAGACAAAATGACAACCTTAACCAAAGAAAACGCACATGAATTGGTACAGAAAAAATATGGCGAGATTGCCGCAAACTATAATGACACAGCAGCGTCTTGTTGCTCTGCAGAGGATGACGGCTGTGGCTGTCAATCACAACTTTATCAGATTGATATCTCGGAATTGCCGGCATCTGTCACTGACTTGTCATTAGGTTGTGGCGATCCCATCACCCTTGCCTCTTTGCAGACGGGGCAAACTGTTTTAGATTTAGGCAGTGGCGCCGGCATTGATTGCTTTTTAGCCGCTAAAAATGTAGGAGAAAGTGGAAAAGTCATTGGAGTCGATATGACTCCCGCCATGCTGGAAAAGGCGAGAGCAAACCAAGCAAAACTTGGTGTGACCAACGTCGAGTTCCGCCAAGGGAACATCGAAGCGTTGCCTGTTGCCAATGACGAAGTTGATGTGGTCATTTCCAATTGCGTGATTAATTTAGCCCCTGACAAGGCTCCCGTGTTTCGGGAAACATACCGCGTGCTAAAATCTGGTGGGCGCATGGCTGTGTCTGACATGGTGACATTGGGGCAATTTACCCCCGCAGAAAAAGCCAATGCCGAAGCGTGGGCGGGTTGTATTACTGGGGCAGAAGATGTAGCAGATTATGTTCGCCAAATGAGAGAGGCTGGTTTTGTTGATATTTCTGTGCGGGACAAAAACAAAATGGATGTGGAATTAGCAGACTCCCCACCCCAACCAAATATGCCAGCCCGCCTGTTTAGCGCCCAGATTACAGCTTATAAGAAATAGCCCACAAGGATATTGGCGGGGAGCCAAAGCGACTAAATTTAATTCGATTGAGGGCAAAACAATGACTCAAATAAACAAAAACAATTCTAAAAACCTGCCTGTCGCTGTTATTGGTGCCGGCGCAATTGGCTTGGCGGCGGCAGCACATTTGGTACAGTGGGGCGAAACTCCGCTGGTGTTTGAAATGGCAGATGGTGTGGCTGGCAATGTTTCCCAATGGCGACATGTACGTGTATTTTCCCCATGGCAATATAACATGGACAAGGCTTCGGTGGCTCTGCTAGAAAAAACCGATTGGAAAGCCCCTGACCCCAATTATCTGGCTACGGGCGGCGAATTGATTGATGAATATTTGACTCCTTTGGCAAACACGCCTGACCTTAAACCCCACATACACACCAATGCCAAAGTGGTGGGGATTAGTCGCCATCGCATTGACAAAATGAAAGATGCTGGACGAGATGCCGCGCCATTTGTGTTGCAGGTGGAAGAAAATGGCAAGTCTAAAAGATATTTGGCAAGGGCTGTGATTGATGCGTCGGGGGTATGGTCGACACCCAACCCGTTGGGGTCTGATGGATTGACAGCGCCGGGGGAACGGGAAAATGCCGGCAAAATCCATTACGGCATTCCTGATATTCATGGCAAACACAAAGCGAAATACGCCAATAAAACGGTGGCTGTCGTCGGCGGTGGGCATTCTGCCATCAATGCTATTTTAGAATTGGGTGACATTCGTGCAGAATATCCAGACACTGACGTTCACTGGATATTGCGGAAGAAAAATGTTGCTGACACCTATGGCGGTTTGGGTGATGATGCCCTGCCCGGTCGAGGCAAGTTGGGCTTGCGCATCAAAGAGATGGTCGAAGCCAAAGGCGTTACCATCCACACTCCTGTATTCATCACCCATCTTGACACCCACAATGATGGCATATGTATTGTTGGCGACACCCCTCATGGTGAAATGGAAATTTTTGCCCAAGAAATTATTGCCGCTACGGGGGCACGCCCCGACTTTTCCTTTTTGCGCGAATTGCGTCTGGATATTGACCCTAGTGTTGAGTCACCACCGGCAATTGCCCCCCTCATTGATCCCAACGTACACAGTTGTGGCACAGTGCGCCCTCATGGCGAGGCTGAATTGCGCCACCCTGAAAAGGATTTTTACATTGTGGGCAACAAAAGTTATGGGCGTGCCCCCACTTTCTTACTAGCCACTGGATATGAACAGGCGCGCTCTGTGGTGGCAATGTTGGTGGGGGATGAAACCGGTGCGCATGAGGCGCATTTGAATTTGCCAAAGACTGGTGTGTGTGGCGTACCGACTGTTGAAGCCAACGTTCAAATCGCGCGCTTGCTAACATAAGCAATTCCGAAACAACTCTGGTCGTCGAGGCCTGAGCTTGCCGAAGCCCGCCTTCGACAAGCTCAGGCTACGGCTGAATGGTTACACGATGCCTAGTTATTTTTTATGGCGCTAACTCTTCAATATCTAAACCGGGTCTTTCAGCAATGCCTAGCGAAGCCGGCACAACCCAGACACGAAGGGTGACGGGAGCATTGACTGCCTCTTCTAACTGCTGTCGAATCCGTTCGATCGCCCTCTGTCCAGCCTCTGTATCTTCGGTGTCCACCTCTTGATATAGATAGGCCGTCATGCCGACAACAAACCCATCATTGAGGCTTTCGATGACAACATCTTCAATTTCGGCAATAGATGGGTCAATTTCGTTGGCTAAGACTTGCTCGACTGTTGCTTGTCGCTGTGTCTCAATGGCATCTTGAACTGTGAAAACTATCAATGGTATCGAAACGAGCAGGACGCCAACAAGGGCAAAGCGGACTGATTTGCGTATTGATCCGGCTGGCGTCGTTGCCGTTGGTCGAAAGCCGAGCAACCAGAATATTGCGATGCCAGCCAAGATAATGCTCGCTAAATTGGTCGTGAACAAAAGTAGGGCATTAAACTCGATTTCAAAATTATTGTCTGTAAATGAGGTTAAAACCCCTGCCTTTCAGGCAGGCAGTTTTCAACCCCACACTATAGTGAGGTCGAGAAAAAAGAGAGCATCTCGTAGGGCGCGGTCTTTTTTTCTCGACCGGGATAAACCAGAAAGCTCTGCTAAAATAAGAGGATGAGCTACAGAAAAACAGCACATTCGGTTTACGACATAAAATATCATGTGGTTTGGATAACAAAATATCGGAAAAAAGCATTGAAAGGACAAGTTGGATTAAGATTTGTTTTTGACAACTGAAAAAGTCAGCACTTGATCGATGAAAAAGTCAGCAGTTAGATAGGTAACTACAACAATTAGATCGTTGAAAAAGTCAGCACTTGATCTTTAAAAAAGTCAGCACCGCTAGCTATAAAGAGGGGAGGAGGGAGCCTCGCTTTTGCTACTTTTGGCGAATCAAAAGTAGAAAGGTGGGTTGTCAAATTAAGGGTTGGAAGAAGCAAGAGAAGCCTCCTGTTGTCCTAAGCGTTGGCGAAAACGGAAAGAATCGCCAACAAATTCAATAATGTGAGCTTTGTGGGTGAGGCGGTCAAGCAGAGCCAGCGTCAATTTTTCACTGCCAAAAACAGAAGTCCAATCGGTGAAAGCGAGATTGGTGGTGACGATGAGAGCGACCCGTTCATAAAGGGTGGAGAAAAATTGAAACATTAATTGTGCCCCCAAATCAGAAAAGGGAATGAAGCCAAGTTCATCAACCACCAGTAATTTATAACGCAAAGCGGCATCCAAAAAGCGAGAGAGGCGTTGCTCTTGGTGAGCCAGAATCAACTCATTGACCAAAGCGGCGGCATTGTAAAAGCGAACCCGATGCATCTGCTGACAGGCAGAGATAGCCAGAGCGGTGGCAATGTGAGATTTGCCCAGACCGGGATTACCAACAAGGATAATGGATTCAGCTTTGTCCAAATAAGCCCCCTGAGTCAGTTGGTGAATGCGATGTTCCTTGAGAGAAGGAATGGCAGAAAAATCGAAGGTAGAGAGGGTTTTGTGAATAGGGATTTTCGCTTCCTTGAGACGACGTTTACGTCGGTTTGCCTCTCGCTGTTGCACCTCTGCCTCAGCCAGAGCCAAGAGATAACGGGCGTAATCATAGTTATGGTGGGCGGCATCAGCAGCAAAGCTTTCATGGTTTTGGCGGAAAGTGGAGAGGCGTAGTTCACGCAGATAAACATTTAACAATTCTGTTTGGGTATTCATGCCCTCACCTCCGACAACAATTGGTCATAGGGTTGGAGCGACAGTTTTTGTTGACCAATCCTTTGCAAATGGGGGTGGTCAGCTAAAGAGACAGGAGGAAGCAAGGGGTCGGGGTAAAGAAGCCGGTGCAAACATAATTGCACCCCATCAAAATGGAAACAGCCTAAAGCGACCGCATTTTCCACCGCCTCTTGCACCAAAAGAGCGGCATGTTGCTCGTGAAGACGGAGAATTTTGACAAACTCACGCGCTCCCCGTCCCTCTGGCCATTGCTCACGCAACTTCTGGAGCAACGTATCATAAATGGTCGCCCACTGTTTGCGCCAGTGACGAATCGGCTGAGCGTAGTCGAGGGCATGGGGTCGTTGTTCGAGCAGTGGCAGATAATGGAGAGGGTCAAAAACATCTTGGTGTTGCCCATAACAACGTGGATGGATAGCCAGCGGGTCAGTTTGGTCTAGGCGGTAAATCTCAATCGTAAAGGGAAAGCATTTGACCTGTAATTGCTTTTGTCCATGATGGACGGGGACTGAATAGCGATTGGTGTCAACCACCACTTGGCTGTAAGGGGTGAGGGTGGCTGTGATAAGTTTAGCAACTTCAAATGGATAGGGTGGCAAGGGGCGCAAATGGGGTTGCTCTTCTTGACTCATCACCCCAATGGTTGCAGGTACTCCCTTGAGTTGACGGCTTGCTTCTGCTTGACATTTTGCCAATAAATGTTGGTTCAACTCGGCAAAGCTGGTCACCTCCGGCAGGGGACTCATAAATTGACGTTGCACATAGCCGACCCCATTTTCGACCCCGCCCTTTTCATGACCCGCGCCAGGGGCACAGAAATGGCTGTCGAAAATGTAATGTCCCCGCATTGCCAAAAAGGTGCGCTGCTCTTGCCGCTTTTTTCCTTTCAGAATCTTGGTGACCGCTGTCTTCAGATTGTCGTAACTGATACGCTCCGGCACACCACCGAAGAACGCGAAGGCTGCCACATGTCCTGCCAGAAAGGATTCCAGTTTCTGGCTAGGAAAAGCCATCACAAACAGTCGTCGCGAATAGTTGAGGCGCATAATGAACAGATTGGCTGTCACTTGCTCCCCTGACAGGATAAATTGGGCTTCTCCCCAATCTACTTGGGCATCTTTGCCTGGTTCAAACCCCAAGGGCAGGAACACCTTGAGGGCTTTTCGCTTTTTCCTCTCTTGGCTGATCGCATAACGCAGGGTGGATTCAGCTCCCTTATACCCTTCCCCCTGCAAAATTTCGTAAATCTTTTTGGCTGTATATCTTTGTTTTCGGGGCAATTGGTCGCTTTCATCTAACAATGCCACGATTCGTTCTTTGAAAGCTCCCATCACGGGAGCGGTTCGAGGCGTTTTGATTTGGAAACCAGCTTTGGTTGGGCTATTGACCGCTTTATGGATGGTGCGCCACGCATGTCCAGTTTCCCGTTCAATCTCTCGCATCGTTTTCTTTTCAATAAAATACATCCGGCGAATATATTCCCATTTTTCCATTGTCAGCATTCTCCTTTTCCTCCATCTTGTTGGGTGTGGTTGTTTTCCAACATGATAGAGATTTTGATGGTTGTCTGCTGACTTTCTCGTCGATCATTATTCCCGCTACTGCTGACTTTTTAGAATATCAAAAACAAAGATTAAGAGAATTGGTGAGACAAATATGTGCTGCAAATGATGTCATCATAATGAGCGGAAGCGTTCAATCAGACCACGTACATCTGTTGGTGTCAGTACCGCCGAAAATGTCAGTGAGTAAGCTAATGCAACTAATGAAAGGGAGAACCAGTCGGAAGTTACTGCAAGAATTTGAAGAATTGAACCGACAATTCTGGGGGAAACATCTATGGGCGAGAGGCTATTTTGCCGCCAGCACAGGCAATGTAACCGATGAGATTGTTAAACAGTACATTGAGTCACAAGGAAAGAAACCGCCGATAGAAGATGATAACTTTGATGTGGGCGAGCTTTAGGCGAATTTCATTCGCATTTTCAAGCTACCGGTCTTTTAGCCGGTAGTAGTTGACTTGATCCAATGCCAAAGCCGACGACACAGAGCGGCGGTACAAGTGAGGCGGCAATTGCCACACCGGGTAGTGAGGCTGATACTTCTTTGCGCCCCTGTGCATATGCGCCTGCCATCCCTGAAATCAAGGCGATAAATAGATCGAGAATGTTGGGGTGGGTACGCGCCAAAATTTCGTTGGTTACATTCTTAAGCGGGAACAAAAACGTGATGATCGCCGCCATCGCCACAGCTAATGTCATACCGGCGAGGGTCGAGAGTAATGCCTTGCCCACCAATGGCAGATCGAGCTATTGCAGAGCGACTGCATCTTGCGCCCGGCACGGTGCGGAATTATGTGAGCACAATTTTTGAGAAGTTGGGGGTTTCGGATCGGACGCAAGCGGCAGTAATAGCCATCAAGGCGGGGATCACGTCCGGCTAATGGTATAGTCTTTACTGTGGATTTTTTAGGGGGAATGCCGGCATTCTCTCTAAATTGGGGTTATTGGCTCCAAAATTTATGGGTTGCGTTGGGGATGATGTTGGAGGTGGATGGAAATGCCAAATAAGGTTGTCAGAAAATGAGGTTGTAGGGTGTTTATACAAGTATGACAGTTTTCACCTCGAAGCGTGAGCGACGACTTAGATTTGGACGGGGGTGGTAACTGCCGGCATTCTCCCCTCCCTCACCAAACTCAGTAAACAACCCACATTAACTCTTTAAAACAATCAAAAACACCCATGCCGGCATTCCCACCCCCACCATCTCACCCCAAAACTATGCTATAATGCCGGCATTTTCCGATGGACATTAACACTCACTCCTCAATTCCCCTGATAGTTACTCCCTCAACACAATCAAAAACACCCATGCCGGCAAAAGCATAGCCCAATAACCCACTATCCAAACCACCCCAACCCAGCCACCCCACGCCTGATAAGAACTCGTCTGGTTCTTCGCCGTTATGGCACGATGCAACCCGTCGCGCAAAAGTTCCCAAAGCGCCGGTACTTGCACCCCTCCCTCACACACCTGATGACGCGCGTCGGCAAGCCCCCGATGAGCTTGCCATCACGCTCAAAACGATGATAAACGACCGATTCAGGCTTAGTCAGCTACTGTAAGTAGCTGTATACTGGTAGATATAAAAAAAGATAATTGCTTATCGTTGTTTTTACGGGTTCGAGTAAACTTGAACAACGCAATAAGCCGCCCAACATCGCGTCAACCTGACGCCCTATCGGAGACCGAGCCTACCGCTCCGAATCCTTGTGGGCAAGGAAAACCGCGCAATAGACCACTAGGTATAATTCTTAGGTATTTCAGATGATAAACGACACACTCGAATTGAATCGCAAACGCTTACTCAAACAACAAACTGAGTTACAACATCTCATGTCTGACTCTGACCAATTTGAATCGGCAATCCACCTCTTCTTTTCTCAACATGCCTCCCTCCATTCCGCCAAGATTTCACCAGATTCCACCTGGTCCTATGAGGACGCCATTCTTAACGATATTTCTCCTCAACTGTTTCGTCGTATTCCTCAAAACTGTGAACACTCTATCGCTTGGTGTCTTTGGCACATGGCTCGCATCGAAGATGTCACCATGAATTTGCTGGTCGCTGCTCGCTCTCAAGTGTTTCATCAATCTCGTTGGCTGGATTCTCTGTCTTCCCCTTTTGAGCACACAGGTAATGCCCTCAATACCGATGAGGTTAAACTTTTCAGTTTGACCATTGATCTCGATTCGCTTCGCGCTTATCGTTTAGCGGTTGGTCTTTCTACTCGTGATATCGTAGCTCAACTCCAACCGTCTGATTTAATGGCCAAAGTGGATACTGAACGCTTAAATCGCGTATGGGACGAAAGGGCTGTGGATGAGGATGCTAAAGGTATCGTTGATTATTGGTCAAAGCGCACCATTGCTGGGTTGCTTCTGATGCCAGCCACCAGGCACAATCTAGTCCATCTGAATGAAGCGCTACAATTAAAAGGAAGGCGTCAATAATAAAGATCAATATTCAGCATATTGGTCCTTTTTATATATTCCTGTATGGTGGTCTAACAAAACTTCCACCTGATTGCGAGCGCTGGATTCGGGCATTAAGTGACTAAATTGTCACTGTCAAAATCTCTTGAGCTATGTGGCTGGGTTAACCCTTGAATTTCCAACAGACCGTATCAAATGTATAGAATGATGTGCAAACTGTTGACGCATTTTTCAACCCTATCTGTTACCGACTGAGCGTGGCAGGAGGAGATTGCCGGCATTCTCCCCCCCACCTTACACCAACCAATATCGCTTTACCGCCCACTTTTACCGATTGAGCATCCTTGGGCAGATTGCCGGCATTTTTCGCCTACCCTTTCTTTGCATAACGCACATCTGACAACCCCGCAAAATCTTCATCTTGCGTCCACAAAGTCGCTTCGTAAGCCCTAGCAGTGGCTAAAATAATGCTGTCTGCCATAGGCATTTTAAGTTCATGCGAGAGTTTGCCGGCATTTATCGCAATTTCTGCTGATAAATCAACAACTTTGCCCTGTTGCATAGCTACCACAGCTTGTAACGCTTTTTCTTCCCCCCGTTGCTGCAAGACTCGCTTAAACACCTCATAAATTGAGACGCTCGGCACAACTAGCTCATCGGTTTGCACAAAAGCAGGCGCAAAAAAGTCAGCATTTGCCCCATTGGCAAAATATTCTAACCAGCCAGAGGAATCTACCACATTCATAGTCGATCTACTTCACGTTCAATGGTGGTGTCGATGCCAGACAAAAAGCCGCGCATCTTTTCTACAGGGTAAATGGGGAGCAATTCTATCCGTCCATCGTACAGGATGACCTGAAACTTTTGACCCGGCTTCAAGTTTAGCGATTTGCGGATTGGGGCTGGGATAACCAGTTGAAATTTGGGGGAAAGCGTTACAGTAGGCACAAGTCAATCTCCTTATCCATTAGAATATCGTAAACCGTTTTTGAATTCATTTTACAAAATGACCATCGAACGGTCAATCGTTTGCCGGCATTCTCCCCCCCACCTTACACCCTCCTTACCCTAACCAATATCGCTTTACCGCCCACTTTTACCGATTGAGCATCCTTGGGCAGATTGCCGGCATTTAATGCTATTTCTGTATCCCGCTGTCCCCACTTTTCTTAACCATAACCAGAAACTGCTAAACAGCCCTGACTGTTAACCCGCTTTGCTTCGCCGCTTCCAGCTGGCGATGATCAGCCGAGATAAAAAGCTCCGCTTGCCAAACTAAAGCGCCGGCAATATGCAGGGCATCCATTGATCGCAAGGGGTAGTTCTCGAGCAGATTGATAGATTGTTGAATGGCAGACGACGTAATTTGCAGGATAGTTGCGTCGGATATGTCGGCAACAAAAGCGGATTTAATCTGAGTGTATGATTCCAAATCAATTAAACCCTCTCTTCGTCGTCGGTTGAGAGCAGAAAAGATTTCTGGGACGCACAAGATACTCAAACCCAATTCAGTAGCCTTCTGCAACGCTTCGGCGACAAGGTCGCTACCTTGTTCTTCAATGTATCGTTTAGCGAAAGCGGATGAATCAAAAGCGATTTTCATTCACCGATATCCCGCTCAGCCATGATTACCTCTGCTAGGTCAGCTCCCTCAATTTGTAAGCGTAATCCATTTTGCTGCCATGCCGGCATTTTATCTGGTTTGGTATCGTAAGGGATAATCTCTGCAATGGGGCGACCATGCCGAATGATGATAAATCGTTCCCCTTGCTCAACCGCAGTCAATAATGAGGAGGCATGTTTGCGAAAATTTGTAAAAGTTATCGTTTGCATCTCTTTTTTTTACCTTTTTGACTACAAGTGTACAGAATTATGTGCAAAATATCAATGTGCTGGGCGCCGCCTTACACCTTCCTTACCCCAACCAATACCCCCTTGCCATCCACCTTCACCGTTTGAGCGTTAGCAGGGGGATTGCATACTAAATTGGGGAGAGGGAGGTAGGTCGGATTGATAATCCGACAGGCGGAATACCATTCCGCCTTACTAAGGCAACCTCCGGGAGATTATTAGACTGCCTTCCGTACCGCCACCAACGCCGCCTTGCCGGCAACCTTCACCGTTTGAGCGTCAGCAGGCAGATTGCATACTAAATTGGGGAGAGGGAGGTAGGTCGGATTGATAATCCGACAGGCGGAATACCATTCCGCCTTACTAAGATAACCTCCGGGAGATTATTAGACTGCCTTCCGTACCGCCATTAACGCCAACTTGCCATCCACCTTCACCGTTTGAGCGTTAGCAGGGGGATTTTACACAGTAGATGATAACTCTCTCGGTTCAACCTTTTTCAGGATTTCATCCCGTGTGGGCAAGGTTTTTAGATCATAGATAGCTTGCAAGGTTAACCATGACGCGGCATCTCCGCCAAAGTACCGTGCCAATCGCTCGGCTGTATCAGCCGTGACAGAACGTCGCTCCTTCACAATCTCATGAATTCGGGTGGCAGGAACAGCCAATGCGATTGCCAACGCATTGACGCTCATATTCAACGGGGCAAGAAAATCTTCTCGCAATATTTCTCCCGGATGGACGGGATGCATACGGTTAATGGGTCGAGACATATTTACACCTAATGGTAATCCACAATTTCAACATCTATTGGACCATTACCAGTCCAAACAAAACAAATACGAAACTGGTCGTTTATTCGAATACTGTGTTGCCCTTTTCGGTCACCTTTTAATGCTTCGAGCCGATTGCCGGGTGGTGAGCGTAAGAATTCCAGCGTTTGGGCGGCATCAAGCTGGGTTAGCTTGCGAACAACCACGTTTTTGATTGCCCGAAAACGGTGTGGGTTGCCACCTTCGTAAATTGCTCGTGTATCTTTGCAACGAAAGGTTTGAATCATAAAGTATTGTATTCCGTTGTGCGTATTACGTCAAGCGTAAAACCCGTTTCGGTATGCCGGCATTTTCACCACCTACACCCCCCTCACCGCAACCATCACCGTCTGATTTTCCAATTGGTGATCAACTTAAGGTAAAACCTTATCCTCCGGGAGGTTCAAAATCTCCTGGAGGTTTCTACCTCAACCAACACCGCTTTACCGCCCACTTTTACCGATTGAGCATCCGCAGGCAGATTGCCGGCATTCAACGCCACTGCCAATACCTCATCCTGTATAAAGCTGGCAAAATTGGCTAACGCCTCGCCGATCTCCGCCTCATCCGTCTGATACGTCACCTCAATCCGGTCATCCAATGCCAACCCCATCTCGCTACGCAACGTATTTACCCCCCGAATGAAGTCGCGGGCAATTCCTTCCTGCCTCAACTCAGCCGTCAAAACGGTATCCACCGCCACCGTTACCCCTTTGTCGCTGACCACCGCCAACGCCCCTTTCGATTCCGTCTCCACCAACACTTCGTCTGGCGTTAGTGTAACTGATTCGCCGTTGAGATTGAGGGTGACAGAATTGCCGGCAAGCAAATGTTCCGCCGTTTCCGAAGCCTCCAATTTTGCCAATTCAGCCCGCACCTGCGGGAACTGTTTGCCAAACTTCGGTCCCAGCAAGCGATTGTTGGGCAACAGCTTATAGCTGACCAATTCCCCTACTTCAGAGACCACTTCAATCTCCTTGACGTTAATTTCCTCCATCAGCACATCCGCCAACTCACGCAAATTTTGTTGTGCCGGCACATTCCCCACAAAAACCCGCGCTTTCGCCAACGGTTGCCGCAATTTAATATCCACCGAGCTACGTGCCGATCGTCCCAAACTAGCAGTTGTAATCGCCAGCCGCATCTTGTTCAGCAATGCTTGGTCTAGTTTTTTCGCGTCGGCAGCGGGGTAGAGGGTGTGATGGAGGCTTTCAGGAGCGTTGGCATCCACTGACCGAACCAGATTTTGGTAAATCGATTCTGTGATAAAGGGGATGAAGGGCGCTAACAGTTTGACAAATTCGACCATCACATGGTACAGCGTGGCGTAAGCGGCTTGTTTGTCGGCATCTGCTTCTGATTTCCAGAAACGGCGACGCGAACGACGCACATACCAGTTGGATAAATCATCCAACATCGCTTCTAAATGTTCGGTGGCTCGTTCCGAATTGTACTCATCCAACGCAGAGCGAACTGCCAACGTTGTTTCATCAAGTCGTTCTACAATCCATTGGTCGAGCTGGGCATTGCCGGCATTTGGCGATGGCGGCTGAACGTTTGCAGTTGGTTTCCAGCTATCCAAATCGGCATAGGTCACCAAAAAGCTGTACACATTCCACAATGGAATAAGAAAGCGGCGGCGGGTTTCATCCCCCACGTTGTAGCCGAATCGCAAATCCTTTTCCGGCTTGCAACTGGCATACAACCAACGCATCGTATCCGCCCCCATTTGGTCTGCCGCCTCGTTAAATTCAATGGAGTTCCCCCAAGATTTGTGCATTTCGCGTCCATCTTCTGCCAGCAGGGTGGCGTAGCTGAACAGATTTTTGAAAGGGGCTTCCTCCGCCAGTACAGTAGATTGTGCCAGCAGGCTGTAAAACCAGTTGCGAAATTGTCCAGGAAAACTCTCGCTGATGAAGTCGGCAGGATACCATTTGTTCCAATAATCTTTGTCATCGTATTGCAACGTAGAGAGGGCGACGATGCCGGCATCTAACCAGGGGTTGCCTACATCTTTAATCCGTGTACCGACTAGACCCGGTTTGTGTGGATGACGGATTTTTACCTCGTCAATGTGCGGACGATGTGGCGTATGCCCTTTGAATTTGTCCCAACCCTCTACCGCCATCTCCTCCAACTCATCTGCCGACCCAACGACGTGAAATGAGCCATCTTCAAACTCCCAAATCGGCAAAGCCAACCCCCAATACCGCTTTTTGGAAATCATCCAATCGTGCATATTGCGTAACCAATCCATCTCCCGATCCCGCCCAAAGCTAGGATGCCAAGTTGCCGCATCCACTCGATCCATAATTTGATACCGTAAACTTGCCGCTTTTTCCGTTTCTGTCACCTCGTCACGGGGCTTGTCATACAGCTCCCCCATGCTGATAAACCATTCGTCCACCAGCCGATAGACCAACTCATTGGCGCACCGCCAGCAATGGGGGTAGCGATGGCTATATTTTTGCTTGCGGTACAGTTTGCCGGCATCTCGCAGATGGTCGAAAATGCCGGCATTCACCTCAAACACCGATTGTCCGCTCATCCAATCAAAGCCATCCAGATAAACTCCATTTTCGTCCAGCGGGGCGATGATGGGCAAGTTGTGTTCTTTGCTCAGGGCGAAATCTTCTGCGCCACAGCCGGGGGCGATGTGGACGATACCCGTCCCTTCCTCTGCGCCAACTTCTTTCCACTCAATGACGCGATGGGTGTAATTCGATTCAGAAGTGGCGTTGGAGAATGCCGGCAATCCGTCAAACGGACCTTCATATTCCCAGCCGAGCATCTCTTCCCCTTTCAATTCGCCAACTAGCTCATATTTGCCAATCAGCGTATTTTTCATCGCATCTTTAGCGAGATAATAGGTCATGTCGCCTTGCTTCACTTTGGCATAGGTCAATTCCGTGCCCACCGCCGCCGCCACATTGCTGGTCAGCGTCCATGGCGTGGTTGTCCATACCAATAACGCTTCGTTGGAGACCTCGTTCGAGACCTCAGAGGTTTTGGAAACCTCTGAGGTCTGGGGAAAGGTCTTGCGAATGATGGGAAACTTAACAAATACCGTTTCGTGCGTAATCTCTTTGTAGCCGTCAGTGACGATTTCGTGCTGGCTGATGCCAGTGCCGCACCGAGCGCACCACGGCATTACGTCCCGCCCTTTGTACAGATAGCCCCGTTCGTGGCAGGTTTTCAAAAATTGCCAAATCAAATAGTTGTTGGGGTTGGAGAAGGTGAAGTAACTGCCGCCCATGATGGGCAATCCCAATTGCCCGACGATTTGTTCGACGGTGTCGGTCACTTCTCCTTCGGGACCTTGCACGGTGACTATTTGTTGTGGGTCTTCGCCTAGCTTTTCCCGCAAAAATTCCAGTTGGTCGAGGTCGTTCCAATCCATCCAGTAGCCTAAACGAATAGATTGATGGGTTTGAATGCCGGCATATTTCAGCACCCGTTGTTTACACAGCGTAATAAATTTATCTAACCCATACTTTTCGATGTCGTGCTTGTTTTTGAAGCCGAGTTCCTTTTCCACTTCCACTTCTACCCACAACCCTTGGCAATCAAAACCCTGTTGCCAGCGCAACTCTTTGCCCTGCATAGCATGGTAGCGGTTGTACAAATCCTTGTAGGTGCGTCCCCAGGCGTGGTGTACGCCCATGGGGTTGTTGGCGGTGATGGGACCATCGACAAAGCTCCAAATTTTCTCGCTCCCTTTGCGCAGTTGGCGTAATTTGTTAAAAGCGTCGCTTTCCCGCCAAAATTTCAATATGTCGTGTTCCAGCTCGACGAAATCTACCTTATTTGAAACTTCGTTGAATGTCATAATTTCCTCAATAAATTGATTTTGATAGTTGTCTAATGAAACTACCAAAAAGTAAGTTCATATTCATCCTCTGGAATTTCAGCGTTTTCCAGTAAGGTTGCGCAAATCCGCTTAACATTATCAGACGACAGGTTTACATAAACCCACCAACTGTTAGATAATTGCCGGCATTTTCCAGAAAATTCAGTTCTGCTGTAATAGTTGGGCAAATCTTCAACGACTTGTTCAAAATTGTCGCAAACCTGAATGATGCACTCAGAGGTTTGATGAATTACATCTCTCCAGCTTTTCACCTCATACGTTTCACCTAAAAAAGTCAAGATTTTTGGTCGTTTCTGCCACCCTCTTGGCTCAGGGGTTTCGCCTAGTGCAGGCCAAATTTCTAAAATTTGTGACGCTAAAAAAGAGGCTCGCTCTTTTATTGCTTTTCCATTCCATTTTGGAATTTCTTTGGCAAAGTATTGACTATTAAGTAAGAGACCATGTTTTCGCAACTTAGGATGTTTTTCGGAAAATGGCGCGTTTGATAATGATGAATTCCATTCTTGAGTAACAAGGGTTAGATTGCCAAGTGTGTGCAATAATTCATAATCTTGTGCCAGATTATCGCCCAACTCTTGTTTCCAAATTTCGCTAGGTGTTTGGGGTAAAATATGTTCAATTGTAGCTTTATCATCCAGAGAAGTATAAGCCCCTGTGCCTTTAGAGAGGTGCCTATTGATAGTTTCTAAAATTAAGAGCAGTCGCAGTTGAGCATTTCTACTGTACAGTTTGAAATTTTCAGCAGCTTGGCGAATGCGGACATCACTTGGATAATTTTTCCCCACTAATGCTTGGCGAAGCGTTTCTCCAAACGAATTAAGATCTATATCTCTTGACAAACTTGAGAAAATTATACTGAGATGCTTTGTTGATTCCCGTACTAGGATTCGCCGTACCAAATAATTTTCAACGAGTTTCAAGCCTTCAATAAAATCCTCTTTGCTGATTTGAGAAGTATGCCAAGCATGATATGCAAATAGAAGGTAAGGAAAGGCTGTTGATAACTCTAACGAATTTAATCTTTGCAATTGAAGGCGAACATCATTGTCTTTCTCAGAGTCAGGTCTTAATAGGTGATTGTAGTAGCTGGCAAACTGCTTCAATTTTGCCATTTCTTGGATGAATTCTTCTGTATTTAATGTTTCGCCTCGATCTCGAAATCGTGAATACACATGATCTTCGTTACATATTGCTCCCGAGTTATAAGCAAGATAATGGCGCAAGAACGCAGTTAACTCCCCCAATCGTGAACGTCCAACTCTACGTCTTTCTTGAAGTATATTTTCAATTGGAGACCAGTAAGATTCAAACACATTTGCTTGTTTATCTTCTGGTAACTTCATGGCTATATAGTTGCGAACCAAATCAGCTGGGGTAAGGGTTTTTCCCTTGAAATTTAAACTTTCAAAAATTTCATAAGGACGCTCGTTGTGGTTTAAATCTATAAAAACAACTTGGAGACAGGTCATCAATACATTAAACAGCTTGCTTGGGTCAAATTCTCCCTTTTTATAGCGATTTGATAACTCCTTTCGGAAATAATTATGTGCTTGTGGAATTTTAGAATCAATATTTTCCGGCAGTGATTTGTCTTTGACAATAGCCATATAGCTTGCCTGATCACCGTATTTCTTGGTTGGCAACAGCTTGAAAAATAATGAGTCGGACTCATCTTCATTAACTAAAATTCTCCGAATTTTTTTGTATAGTTTGGGGTCGCTTTCCCTAACTATTTGACCTAAAACATGAAGAAATAAAGAAATTGTGGTAAGTCTTTGTTGCCCGTCAACCAAACGAAAAACTGGCACTGTGCCGTTGCGAGTACCGTCATTGATTACAACCAAAGCGCCCATAAAATGTTCCGGTGGGTTTTTATCATCATAGATTTCATAAATGCTGAAAATGTCCTTTAACAACACCTGCCAATTTTCCTTTTCCCAAGCGTATTCTCGTTGAAAATAAGGCAACACATAATGAACATCTCCGCCAGCGCTAAATACTTTATTAATTTTAAGACTATCTGCTTTCACTTCTACACTTCTCCTAACTAATGGAGTTTTAATTCCCAATCAATTTGCTCGTACTTCCATATTATCTAAATCAATCATGGCGCCTGCTTGTTCTAAAAAGTTAAAACCGATAATGCCTTCAATTTCAAAACCATAATCTATAGCTCCAAGCTCAATAATAAAATTTTGGGTCTTCAGAAATTTAGGGACTTGTAGGGGCTGGTCTTGTGCCAGCCCAGTCTTGTGCCAGCCCAGTCAAGGGCAACCACAAGAGTTGCCCCTACATAGTCAAAACCCCCCGAAATCCCAAAGAGCCAAAATTTTCTAGCTAGATTGAACCGAGAATCAACTTATCCAGTAACGCTGATAAAAGGTAGCTTGCCAACTTTTTTGATCTCCATCTAATATCCTCGAATACCTACCCAATGCCTTTCCGCTATCTCAATTTCGTCATTGGTAGCGTGAACAACGTACATTTCTCGTAAGGGATTTTGTTTTCGATTGCTTTTGTACGCACTCATTGCCTCATAAAAGTCGAAAAATGATTCCAGCACAGCAATACTTTCTAAAATGCGTTTTCGGTTTGGTGTTGTGTGAGCTACTAATGCTTCAATCAATAACCATTTTTCAGGATAAAGTTGTTGAGCTTCTTGCCATTTCATTTTTCGCTCCTAATTTTTGATATTGAATGAAGCGGGTGGCTTGGGCGGTGAGTCCGTCGGGGCGTTGCATTTTGATGACCCAGCCGCTGGGGTTGAGCCAAATGGTACGTTGGTGATTGTTCCAACGTAACTGCCGGCATTCTCCATCACCATCTTTACACAAACCAACATACAATTCCGTCTCTATCAGTTCAAACTGTTCATTCAAATAAAATGCCGGCATTTCCCCATCCAACCGTCCAGCAAAAGATAACCCCATGCCGGCAGAAAAAAACAGGGGCAACCGCTTATTCGTCACACTTTCTGTTCGTTCATTGTTGACAGTACGGGCAAGGGAGATGCCGGCATTTTCCAGGATTAAATTTCCGTTTATCTTCACCTTTTCATTCCAAAATCTAAAATTAATTCGCTCAATTTCATGCCCATCCGTCAACGTCAGATGATATAAAGTCGAGTTGCCATTGTTCTCTCGCTCATCCAAATCTATCCGCAAAAAGCGATACCCTGCCACCGCCTGTGTCAGCCGCCACTTTTCTACTGCCCCGGTTGGTTTGCCATCTTGCTCATAACGCAGTTCGCCAGCAGAAAGCGGTCGTTCAAACCCCATTTCGTGAATTAAAAAGCGCATGTTATGGTGCAGGTAGCAAGGGGCAGGTGGCAGAGGAACATGCCTGCAACAATTTGGCTTGCCACTGGCAAAATCTCTGTGTTCTCTGTGTCCAAAACCAATTATCTACCCCGCTATCCATTGGTAGGTGACAATTATCCAGACAATGCCGGCAACCGCCCGCGTTATCTCAATCACCTGCTTCATCGCCCGATTATTCCTCAGCCATATTAAATCCCCCCATGATTCTGCCGAACTGCCAAAAAACCAGTAATGGATGCCTAGCAAGGCAAAATACGCCCCCCACGCTACCCACAACACAATTCCTAGCATGTCGGTGCGGAAGTAGCCAGTTTGTGATGCCTCCCGCAGGAACATGCCGGCAAGCCAACTCCACATCAACATCCCCAACAAGATACAAAACAAGCCCAACGGTTTGGCAAATCGTTTTACAGAATTATTCATCGAGTTCCACATATATCCGTTTGTTGATTTTCCCTTTGCTTTTGTATTGTGGGATGCGGATTTTGCCGACTTCGCGGGTGTTTGCCACATGCGTTCCGCCATCTGCTTGTAAATCCAGCCCTGCCAATTCCACTGTACGCACCTCTTGAATTTGTGCCGGCAACAAATTAATCTTCGTCCGAATCAAATCGGGAATCTGAAACGCCTCTTCCCGGGGCAATATCTTGACGTGTACATCTCGTCCCGCCTGGACTTCGACATTAACTGCCGCTTCGATTTCTGCCACCAACTCTTTTTTTAGGTTTTCAAATTCAAAATCCATTCGACCTTTGAGCGGCTCCATATTGCCGCCGGTTACTTGTGCCTCGTAATCTCGCCACACCACGCCGCACAAGATGTGCATGGCGGTGTGGGTACGCATCAGTTGGTATCTGCGTTTCCAGTTGATTTGCCCGATGACGGTTGAGCCGACTGCCGGCATTTCCCCATCTATCATATGCCCCACTTGCCCACTTATTTTACGAACACCCTTCACCGGGTAAATTACGCCATCAACTAGCAGTTCCCCGTTGTCTGACGGTTGCCCGCCGCCACCAGCGTAAAATGCCGTTTGGTTCAATACCACACCCCCCTCTACATGGGCAATTGCCTGTGCGGAAAACTGTTTGAGATATGAATTGGTGAGAAATAATAGGTTAGTCATGGTATGCTTTTGGGTATAGGTTTACAAGTATGCAGGTTTGTATGTGGCAGGTAAGAAGGTGCCGTTTTGGGTGCGTGCCACTTGCCACTTGACAAAAAAAACCTTCATCCCGTTATGGGACGAAGGCTTACACTTTCGCGGTACCACCCAAATTCCAGCAAAATACTGGCGCTCATTTCACGACACTTTTCAAGTAGCGTGATTGTCCTGTTAACGTGGGACAAATCCGGTCAAGCCTACTGGTTTCCGTTCAGTTGACTGTTCAGGAGGGATTTTTTGCCGAACTCTTGCGCCTAACTCACACCAAACTTAGGCTCGCTCGCCAAAAGAATGCCGGCATACTCGTCTCCATCATCACATTTTTAGGGTAAATTGTCGCCAGGATTATGCCAGAAGGAAAAACTCCAGTCAAATAGGAGACGATTCAAATTTACAAGACAGACTATCGCTGGCTATTTACATAATCTGCCAGCCGGGGCAATAATGAGCCAATCTCATAATTCTTCCAATGCCCGATGCCGCCAGCGGTGAAAATAGTAAAACCAATTACATATTTGTCCTGACGAGTTCCTTGATCGTACCAAGCCAACTGGTTGAGAAAGGCTTCCGCCCCGGTTGCGCCATACCCTTTATCTACCCAATAGCTCTGAAAATCATCCCATCCATATCCGTTAGGTCCCGGTCGATTGCCGGCAAGCACTGTGCCATCCACCCCATATTCAGTTACTGCCAACGGAATTAACAAACCGGCTGGCTCTAAAATTTCACGATAATACCAACGGTACCGAAACGAGAGCAGCCCACGGTCTGGGTAAGCGCTTTTGCCAGGCAACGCTCCCCCATAAAGCGAATTGAGATCAGGGGCGCCATATTCGTGCAAGGTGAGAATCCCCTGATGGTTGATGGCGGTTTGTATTGCCGGCACAAACAAGCGAAACTCCTCCAATTCTGGTACGCCTGTGGGAAAACCGCCAATAGCCACTTTAAAACCATGCCCCGCCATCAAACGGGTCCGTTCTTGTTCGAAGCGCGCATACCAATCCATCCGTCCCATGCCCGGATCAGGCTCATTCCAACCTTCCCAATAATCGATCCACGGATTTTTTCGATACCGTTCCAATTGACCATTAACGTAATCGCGGGCAGCTTGTTCGGGATTGCCGGCATACGATTGATGGTCGTCGTTAAATCGCCCAATGGTGATAGTGCCTGGCGATACCTGTTTAACCTCTTCCAAAAAGCCCAGATCATCCACCCCTTTCATCACAGCCGGATGCGCCTGGCGCACAAATTCCATAATGCGCGGATCGTTGTTTTGAATGACATGCACCCCCAATTTGCTGCCGTGATGGTTCAATAACCAGCTAGGCAAACGGGCGGCGCGCACCTGGGCGACAGGCGCCGGATTAAAATTTCTCGGCGGCGGTTGATTTGCCGTAGTTGCCTGCGCCGCCATTATAGGCGGTGGAGGCGTATTGGTTGGCGTGGCAGTTGGGGTAGGCGTAGATGTAATAGTGGGGGTGTTAACCGGGAGAGTAGCGGATGGGCGCGGCGTGCGTGAGGGTAGAATAGGGGCGGGCGTTGGCGTGTTGGTGGCGCCTACTTGCGCCACATCGCCTGCCGAATCGGCATTCCGAGCGTTGGCTATAGGAGTAAAGGTGGGGGGCAACCCGTTGAGATTGGCGACAAGCTGAGCTTCATCATCGTCGACAATCTCGCCTGGAAACGCCAACAAAGCTGGCGTTGGCAAATTGGCTAATTCTGTAGTTGGCGGAGTACATCCGATTATGGCAAGGACGAAGGCGATAATTCCAATTAGGTTTTTAGGCGGCGATGTTACTGCTTTCATGTAAGAGGTCGTTGATACTATTCAATACAGTCGGAAGAAATTTATACTCGTTATTGCACGTTATCCCGACCACTTTAATGAATAGCGACCTCTGATGTATATGGACAAATTGTACTGTGACAGTAAGGTTTTAGTAGGAGCGCTGGCGTATGTTCCCGCCCGCTCGCACACGCCGCCGCTTAGCGCGAGCAGCGTCATTGATGGCTCAGTAACAATAGCTAAGAATGCTCAAAAGCAAATCGGCTGGTCAATCGCAAACCGCAATTAACCAGCCGACCAAATTACAGGCAGAACCCAGTTCAATGCGTTCTAGTTGTCTATTGGCGTCGCCTGATAATAATCGAAGCGCCAGGTTGAATTGCTATACTCATCCGTTGAGGCAAAGACTCCAAAATGGCGATCATTTAACCATTGAGTATCCCCGGTTTCTGCGTATAGCTGCCCATTGGCGAATAATTTAATGCCGCTGTCTCGCACTTCTATCCGATAGGTGTTCCAACCATCAGCATCAACGTTAGGGATGCGGGCGACGGTGAACCAGCTTTGGTAGTTGTCGAACGATCCTCTTTTCATGGGCGATCCGCCGGCATTTGGCAGCCATTGCAAAAAATCGACTCTTTCAAACAACAGCTTTAAATCGCCAAACCAAATGGTGTTGGTGTTGTAAAAATGGTTGAAGCAGAGAGCGTGCTTGTATACCCCATCAAATGTGTTGTAATCTGGGCAATTGTCTCCGGGAAAATCGGCGCCAAACACAGCCCCATGTGACACTAAGTTGCCCAGATTTGCTGGCTGAGAACGATATTCGATGGCATATGGCGGTTCTGGCGCCTGCATTTTCAAGGGAGAAGCGATTCCCCAATCCCAGGAATCTTCAACCTGGAGAATGAGCCAATCATTATTTTCGTACCAGGAGCGCACTTCTTCCAGATAAGTCGTGCGGCGAATTGCCCAACCTGAATTGGGGTTGTTAAAATCGTCGCGGTAGGCGCCAATTACATGCACCACATTTGACCAACCAGAGCTATTGCCGGCAGCCACGGCGCGAATGCGGTAATAAAAGTTGTTGTCTGAACTCACAATTTGGTTGATCGGTTGTGTGGTAACGACTCCCAAATTATAGCTGGTTGGATTTGTAAAATCAGGCTCTTTTGCCTCTTGCAATTCAAAGCCAATGATGCCCGTAGGGGCGTTTTGCCAAAACATCGTCCATTCATTGGCGGAATTAGGTCTGGTGGCATTTAGTATGGGCGCATGGAGAGCTTTGGCGATGATGGGCATATAAACCAAATATTGGGTAGATACCTGGACCGCGACAGATGGCGAATAGACGCCATCCGTGCCAGTGATAACAGCGGTGTTGCTAAAGGCGTTGCCAGGAGGCAGAGCGCCATCGTCCTGAGCCTGAAATTGGATGGCGACAACGCTGTTGGGATTGACAGAGCCGTTCCAACTGATCACATTGCCATTGACGGCGGGCGTTCCAGCCGAAGCGGTTAGCGTGCCGGCAACATGGGAGAGATTTGCCGGCAATTGGTCGCTCATCATCACATTGGTGGCTGTGTAACTGCCGGCATTCATGATCGTCACGGTATAATTCACTTTGCCCCCGGTCGGGACGGTAGTCGGCGACGCCGTTTTTGTTGACCCGCTCAAATCCACCAGATCCGCAGGGTCGGCGATGGTCGTTCCCGCCGAAACTGTTAACGATTCTCCAGTTCGGCTAATGTTGGCGCTATTGGTGATTATTGTGCCGATAGTCAAGCCAGCCGCAAGGGTAGCGTCAAAGGCGATAACGGCATACCCTCCCCCATTTAAATCTCCGCTCCAACTGATTTTATTGCCCGTAATCGAGAAACTCGTTTGAGAGCCGCCATAGATGTTTGAAGTGGCGCTTGAGCCAATGAGAGTCAACCCTGCCGGCATCACATCGACCATTTGGGCGGAAATCGGGCTGCCAGCGCTGTTGCTGATCACCACACTGTAAGAGAGCGTATCGCCAGCGGCAGCTTTGTCTGCGCTGACAGATTTGCTCGAATTGGAGAGAGCGCCCCCCTGTTTTTGCGGTCGTTCCAACTGAATGGCGTCATCCTGGGCAGATAGAGTCGATACAGTGAAAATCATCATCAACGCCGCCGCCAACAAGGCGAAAAAAGCGTGTCCGCTTCTCAGTTGTTTGCTGATAGGTTGCATGTAGTAGTTCCTCCATTAGCCGCTTACTCGCGCTTTCTCTAAAGATATTTTGGCGCATAAATTATTGAGTAGGGACAGGTTTTTCTTTGCAAATTTTGACATGAAAAACGCCAAGTTTTCTTCAAACTTGGCTCGTCGGGCATGCTGAAGTTTATATTACCTCTCTCCAGAATTTACGTCAAAAATCGCCCGATCAAAGGGGGGTTGAGGATGGGTAAGTCGTTTTGAATCGCTGCGAGTGTACGCCCCAATTTGCCAGGCGGCTGCCGGCATTTCTGGCGAAACGGACAGAAGGTGTAACTGAACTACTACATCTCCAGGCATAAGCGTAGCTGGAGCGGCGTCAAAACCATCATGCTGGGCGATAAGTTCCCCATCTGCCCCAACCAAATGGTAAAAAAGGGCTAAATCGTCTGGCAAATCCCCCTCAATACGCCAAAATGTGACCCATTGCGCCATTAAATTGTCATCAACTTCTAATTGAGCGTATCCTAACAAACTCAATTTGCCGCCAAAAACGATGGGAGCGGGCAACGAATTTGGGATTGGCGGCGCGGCTGGCAAGGGGTAGATGGCATACGAAGGTTGATTGGCGCTACGGAAGAGGGGTTGATCAGAAATGCCGGCAATTGCCAGCAGTTGCGGAGCGGGTGGCGCATACTCTGGCACAAAAAGCTGGGCAGGCTTAGATGCCGGCAATACCAACGCCCCGGCAACCCCTTCTCCTACTTGTGTCCAGCGAGCGGGCAGCGGATGTCCGATGTTTCTCTCTACCGCTTGCGAATCGAGCGGGGCGTAAAAACCGTCGGTAATAACCGGAACGATGGACGTATCCTCCTTGAGCCGGTCAGCGATCTCTACCAAGACGGTTTGGTACCGCAGCCGCGTTTCTAGATGGGTTCCCCAACCGACGAAATTATGTCGCCAGATTCGCCCGATATTGAGCAGCGCCAAAGCGGCAAATCCGCCCCAAATCAACCAGGCTGGCAGCCCGCGCTCCTTCAGCCACGATGAAACTAGCTCGCCGCCGATGCCGACGCCCAGGCAAATTGCCGGCAATGCCCCAATCAGCCGCACGCTGCTAGGGGCTTGAGGGGTCACTGCCGATGGCAGCGCCGTTAACGCCAGCCAACCCCACAAAAATGCCGCTCTCGATTGCCGGCAGCGCCATGCCAACCAGCCCAATCCTAAATAAAATAAGGCGCCGGTTGCCCAGTCAAACAGCGGCGTATTTGGCAGCCCATACGTCCAGCGCGGGTCGCCCCGAAAAGTGACTGCCCCTAAAGTAGCGGCGAGGCTGTTTGCCAATGGGGCTGGATCGCCGTTTCTCAAATCGACCAATGGTCCTTCTAATTGACGGATACGCTGTTGCAATTCGGGGCGGCTTTGCAACAGCCACAACATCGGCAAAGATAAGCCAAACGCCAATCCAGCGGCGATCAACGCCGGCTGCCAGGCAACCCGCCTAGACTCTCGTCTGTTGCCGGCATTTCGTTTCCAGTTGAACCCCCAACCCAGAACAACCGCCAAAATCGGCAGCAAATAGTTATAGCGAGCGGCGGTGTAACTGTAGACAGAGGCAGCCAAAAAAATGCCGGCAAGCCACGGGCGTTTGGGGTAAAAGTAGCCAAAAAATGTGAGGGCAGTCATCTCTAAAATCGGACGAATGCCTGCCCGGCTGAAAATAATTCCCCACCAACTGAGGGCTAACGCCCCGCCAGCAAGCGCCCCGGTTGTTTTGCCAAATTCTCGCCGCCCCCAGGCGATGAGAGCCGCCACCGACAACAAGCCCAGGGTGACTGCTGGCAGCCGAATCGACAATCTGTTGTCTCCAAGAGCAGCCTGAAAAGGGACAGACCAATAATGGTACAGTGGCTCGTGTCCAAAGCCGTCGGGGAAAAAGAGGGCGTGTTTGCCATTGCGGATGCCGGCAACGATGTCGCCGTTGACCACCTCATCTTGAGATAGCCCAGGCGGCATACTAAGTAATGCCGGCAAGCGCAGCGCCCCTGCCAACAATAAAATCAGCGTCGCTATCCAGATAAAAGAGCGATTGTTACGCACGCCGGCAAGTATAAAGCGCCAGCAACTGCCGGCAAAAAAGAAAGCGGTTGCCAAAAAACAGTCGTTCCCATAAGATTTTCCCCGAATGATGCGTCAAATTTTGCCCCAATCTTTTTACGCTAGAGCCGCTCGCCAAGTGGCTGCCGCCTTGTTGGGTCGCCGTCTCATTCGTCTGATAGATGGGCAGCGGGCGGGCGGCATTATCGTAGAAACGGAAGCGTATTGCGACAGCGTTGAGCCGGATTTGGCGTGCCACGCTACCAAAAATCAGGGGCGCCCTACCAAACGAACGGCGGTGATGTTCGGTCCGCCCGGCAGAGCCTACGTCTACTTTACCTATGGCAACCATTGGATGTTTAACATCGTCACCGGGCAAGAAGGACAAGCCAACGCCGTTTTGGTGAGGGCGCTGCAGCCGACTGAAGGGGAAGAGAGGATTGCCGGCAATCGTCCTGGCAGACCTCGTAGAGAGTGGAGCAACGGTCCTGGCAAATTGACCAAAGCGCTGCAAATCGACCATTCCTTCAATGGGCGCAACTTAACGCTGCCAGATGGGGTTATATGGGTGGAAGATGGAATCGAAATCCCAACCAAATCGATTACGATTGGACCCCGTGTGGGATTAGGAAAAACGCCAGAACCTTGGTATTCAAAGCCATGGCGTTATTGGATTAAGGACAATCCTTTTGTTTCAGCTTATCGAAAATAATTCCCGAATCTCCGCTCCCCTAACAACAAGGTGAAAGATGAAACTGCTCGAAGGTAAAACCGCCCTCATTTTTGGATTAGCCAACAAATATTCAATCGCTTGGGGGGTGGCTCAGGCGTTTCATGAACATGGCTGCCAAATCGGCATCAGTTATGGTTTTGAGCAGCTCGAACGGCGCGCCAGACCATTGGCGGAATCGATAGGGGTAGATTTTCTGGAGCGGTGCAACATCAACAATGACGATGAAATTGACGCCGTATTTGCCAAAGCCAAAGAGCGATTTGAACAGATCGACATTTTGATTCACGCTATCGCTTTTGCCAAACGAGAAGATTTAAAAGGAAGGTTTGTCGACAGTAGCCGCGACGGCTTTTTGTTGGCGATGGAAGTCAGCGCTTATAGTTTGGTGGCGCTCACCCGCCGCGCCGCGCCATTAATGGCAGATGGCGGTTCGGTTTTGACCATGAGCTACTATGGCGCGGAAAAGGCGGTGCCCCATTACAACACGATGGGCGTGGCGAAATCTGCATTGGAATCTTGCGTGCGTTATTTGGCGATGGATTTGGGACCTGCCGGCATTCGGGTAAACGCTTTGTCGCCCGGCGCGATTAAAACGTTGTCAGCCGGCGGCATTGCCGGCTTTCGCAAGATGTTGCGCTATACCGAAGAACGCGCTCCGTTGCGTCGCAATGTCTCGCAAAAAGAAGTGGGGCAAACGGCAGCTTGGCTATGCAGCGACATGGCTGCCGGCATTACGGGCGAGGTGGTTTATGTCGATGCCGGCTATAATATTTTGGGCATGCCCGAACCGCCTGAAAATTGGGGATGAATAGCGTGCCTTCTTGCCAGCAATCTGCAAACCTGCCCCGCTCCGATAGGCTGCTTACATTGTTTCCTCCTCGATGTAGCATCCAATTGCCGCCGCAAACTCCTATCCCCTGTTGACTTCCCCTGCTCTTGGGATATACTTTTAACCTCAAACCTAAACAATAACAAAAACCCTTATCGAGAGTAGCGGAGGGAACGGCCCCATGAAGCTACAGCAACTCCCCATCTTTTTTTTGTGGGCACGGTGCTAAATCCGACAGGCTGTCTGGAAGATGAGAGGTCAAACCAAAGAAACCGGTTGCCTCTTGCCCTGCAAGAGGTTTTTTTGTACCTGCTAACAGAAGCGAGCCGCTTAACCAAAGCTCGACGCTAGGAGATTAACATCTGACGAATGGAGGATATTATTTCATGAGTTCATCATTTCAAACTGCACAGAATTTGCTTTTTACATCTGAATCCGTAACAGAAGGACATCCCGACAAAATGTGCGATCAGATCAGCGACGCCGTTTTAGACGAAATTATGGCGCAAGATCCGCACGCCAGAGTTGCCTGTGAAACCGCCATTAAAACGGGATTTGTATTGCTGCTGGGAGAAATAACCACCAGCGGCTTTGTCGATTTTGATAAGTTGGTGCGCGATGTGGTCAATGATATTGGCTACAACAACAGCGACACCGGATTTGACGGCAATACTTGCGGCGTGCAGGTGGCTATCGCCAGCCAAAGCCCCGATATCGCCATGGGGGTAGATAAAGCGTTGGAATATCGCACTGTCGAAGAGGAAGAGGCGGCGATAGAGGCGGTCGGCGCCGGCGATCAGGGGATGATGTTTGGGTATGCGTGCAATGAGACGGATTCGTTGATGCCGTTGCCCATTCATTTAGCCCACCGCCTGACCCGCCGCTTGACTGAAACGCGCAAAAACAAGACGCTGCCCTGGCTGCGCCCAGACGGCAAATCTCAGGTGACGGTGCAATACAGCCAAGGCAAACCAGTTCGCGTACATACCGTGTTAGTTAGTACCCAGCATACGCAAGAGGTAAGCAATGAACAGATTCGGCAAGGGGTAATTGAGCATGTGATTCTGCCGGAAATGCCGGCAGATCTAGTGGACGACAACTTGCGAATCATCATCAATCCTACCGGACGATTTGTGGTTGGCGGTCCCATGGGCGACGCTGGCTTGACCGGACGCAAAATCATCGTCGATACTTACGGCGGCATGGGCAGGCATGGCGGCGGGGCGTTTAGCGGTAAAGATTGCACCAAAGTAGACCGCAGCGCGGCATATGCCGCCCGCTGGGTGGCGAAAAATATCGTCGCCGCCGGTTTGTCAGAACGATGCGAGGTGCAGGTTGCCTACGCCATTGGCGTAGCAAAGCCGGTTAGTATCAATGTAGAAACGTTTGGTACAGGCAAAATTTCCAATTCGGCGTTGGTTAAACTGGTCAACGACAATTTCGACTTGCGTCCCGGAGCGATAATCCGAGATTTGAAATTGCGCCGTCCCATTTACCGGGCTACTGCCGCCTATGGGCATTTTGGTCGGGAAGATATAGACGCCCCATGGGAAAATGTGGATCGGGCGGAACAATTACGCCAAGCGGCAAACGGACTGCTGACGACAGCTTGACGCAACCATTTGCCTGGGTTAGAATTCTCCGCCTTGTGGCAAGACCCACCAGGGTAATGCCGGCATTTTACCGTTTACCCATTTCATTTTTAACCATCTTGACAATCTAAACGTCAACCCGATTTTTAAGCTGACTACGGCTTTGGCATTATGTGACGAAGTTGGCTGCAAAAAGTTGTTTGCAGCTTAGAAGTCCGGCGGCGATATTGAAATCTTGAAGATATGTTTGAATCGTTAGGCGACCGCCTACAAACCGTATTCACTAATTTACGAAAACGGGGCAAACTCACCGAAGCCCACGTTGACGACGCCATGCGCGAAGTGCGTTTAGCCCTGCTCGAAGCAGACGTCAACTTTAAAGTGGTCAAATCCTTCATCGCCCGCGTGCGAGAACGGGCTGTGGGGCAAGAGGTAATGTCTAGCCTGACGCCAGGACAGCAAGTAGTGAAGATCGTCCATGATGAATTGATCGCCACTCTAGGCGAACCGGGTCGGCTCAATTTGGGAATGCAGTCGCCCAGCGTCATCATGTTGGTGGGGCTGCAAGGGGCTGGCAAGACTACGATGGCTGCCAAATTGGCGTTGCATCTGCGCCGCAAAGGCAGCCGCCCTTTGCTAGTCGCTGCCGACGTGTACCGCCCCGCCGCCATCGACCAATTGCAAACGCTAGGCAAACAGATCGACGTGCCCGTTTACAGTGAAGGCATCGAAGCCAGCCCGCCAGAATTGGCTATGCGGGGAGTGGAAAAAGGGAAGCAAGAAGGCTCTACTATCATCATCATCGATACGGCAGGGCGGCTCAATATCGACGAAATGATGATGGATGAGATCAAGGCGATAAAAGCCCAGGTTAATCCTATCGACACTTTGTTGGTGGCAGATGCCATGACCGGGCAACAAGCGGTACGGGTCGCTACTGATTTTAACGAAGCGGTAGAGATTACCGGCTTGATTATGACCAAGATCGATGGCGACGCCAGAGGCGGAGCCGCCATCTCAATGCGCGAGGTAACTGGCGTGCCTATCGCTTTTCTGGGCACAGGCGAAAAGCTGAACGCTATTGAAGAGTTCCATCCTGACCGGTTGGCAAACCGCATTTTGGGCATGGGCGACGTGTTGACGCTGATCGAGCGGGCGCAAGATGAGATCGATCAGGAAGAGGCGATGAAAGCGGGTCAAAAGATGATGGAAGGGAAGTTTGACCTAGAAGATTTTCTGAACCAAATGCAGCAGGTGAAGCGGCTGGGACCTTTGGGCAAGGTAATGGAGATGATTCCAGGCATGAGCCAACAGATGAAAGGAGTCGATATGAGCGATCTCGATTCGGAAATGAAAAGGATTGAGGCGATTATTTACTCGATGACCCCACAAGAACGGCGTAATCCTAAAATATTGAAAGCCAGCCGAAAACGACGGGTAGCGGCTGGGTCTGGCACGAAGGTGCAAGAAGTGAATCAACTTCTCAAGCAATTTAGAGATATGCGGGAGATGATGCGCCAAATGAGGCGGAGTAGAGGCGGCATGGAGGGAATGATGTCTCGGCTGCTGGGCGGCGGATAAAAAACAGTTAATAAGCAATATGTAAATGGATGATTTACTGATTGTTTCATGAATCGACGTTAATCTATTTTGATAAAGTTAAAGTAAAGAGAAAGGATTATCGATAATGTTACGAATTCGGTTAAGCAGGGGGGGCGCGAAGAAGCAACCCCACTATCGGGTGGTGGTAGCGGATATTCAGGCGAAGCGGGACGGTAGATTTGTAGAGCGTTTGGGTTACTTTAATCCCCGCACCGAACCTGAAACGTTTAAGATCAATGAGGAAAGAGCATTATATTGGTTGGGCGTCGGAGCGCAGCCTTCGGACGCGGTACAGCGTTTACTGGTAAAGCAAGGCACGATGGAGCGTTTGGAACGATTGAAGGCTGGCGAAGAGTTGAGCGCCTTGGCGGCGGAATTTGCCGGCAGCGAACCGCTCGCGCCTTCCGCCAAAGAAGTAGTTGCCGCCTTTATGGACGCCGCTGATGAGGAGGAATAGTTCTCTTCGCTCAGGCTGTGGATAACAGGCGAGGATGATTGAAAATATGTTTAAAGATTTAGTAGAGTACATCGTAAAATCTCTGGTTGACAATCCGGAAGAGGTTTCGGTTACAGAAGTAACCGGCTCATCAGCGATTATATTGGAAGTGAGCGTTGCCGAATCAGATATGGGGCGCGTCATTGGCAGACAAGGGCGGGTCATTAATTCGATCCGAACTATATTGCAGGTTTTGGCGGCAAAACAAGGCAAACGAGTCAACTTAGAGGTGATAGAAGATTAAGCGGCGTTTGGGGCAAATAGAGAAGCGCTGGCTTAATCTTGTCCAACAGTCGATTTATTCTAGCATGGTAATCCATTGACGATAGTCAAACGAACTGTGGTAAACAACCCAATGTTGCGAGGCTTAGGTGATCAATCTGAGCCTCGTTTTTTGGTCATTGGGGTAGTGACGAAACCGCATGGCGTAGCGGGCCACGTTCGCATTTTGCCCAAAACGGATTTGCCGGAGCGATTCGCCTGGCTAAAGGAGATACATTTGGCGCCGCCCAACAACGACCGCCCCACCAAGTCGTTTGCGGTTGAAAAAGCGCGTCTGCATAAGGGAATGGCGCTGCTGAAATTGGCGGGCGTGGATGATAGATTAGCGGCAGATGCGTTGCGGTCTATGTGGGCGATGACGCCTGAAGCGGAGGCGATCCCCCTGGAAGAGGGAGAATATTTTTTGTTTGAGTTGATTGGGGTGCAAGTGCGGACAGTTGCCGGCATCTCCCTGGGCGCGGTGAGCGAAATAATAGAGACTGGAGCGAATAACGTCTTTGTGGTCACAGGGAATAAGGGCGAAACGTTGCTGCCTGATATTGATGAGGTTATTTTGGAAATCGACCTTGATGCCGGCATCATGACCGTCGATCCATTGCCAGGACTGCTTTGAAAGTAAGATGAACGACCTTAAATATTGGTTAGGATTTAATTTAGTCAAAGGGATTGGTTCCGCCAAACAACGGGCGTTGCTGACCTATTTCGGCAGCATGAAAAACAGTTGGTCTGCGCCCCGGATGCAATTGGAAAAGATGGGGTTGGACAAACGGGCGATTACCAATTTGCTAACCAAGCGGGAAGAGGTTGATTTAGATGTGGAGATGACGAAGCTGGCAAATGCCGGCATCTCGCTGATTTGCTGGGAATCGCCTGAATATCCCGCCTACTTGCGCCAAATTCCGCAGGCGCCCCCTTTACTGTATGCTCGCGGTAATATTTTAGAGATAGATCAATGGGCGGTGGCTGTCGTCGGCACCCGGCGGTTAACCGCTTATGGGCGACAGATCACAAAAGAGTTGACGCGTGGGCTGACAGTGGCGGGCGTAACCATCGTTAGCGGGTTGGCGCGCGGCATAGATGCCATCGCCCATCAGACGGCATTGGAGATGGGCGGACGCACCATTGCCGTGCTGGGTTCTGGGTTGGATTGCATTTACCCGCCTGAAAATCGGACGCTCGCCAAACAAATCGTTGAAACCGGGCAAGGGGCGGTAATGTCAGAATATGCGTTAGGGGTGCAGCCAGAAGCTAAAAACTTTCCGCCTCGCAATCGGGTCATCAGCGGGTTGTCGATGGGCACATTGGTGGTGGAAGCGGGCGAAAGAAGCGGGGCGTTAATCACCGCTCAATTTGCCGTTGAACAAGATCGAGACGTATTCGCCGTGCCAGGCAACATAAACAGCCCCGCCAGCAAAGGTCCTAACCGGCTGATACAACAAGGGGCGAAATTAGCCGGCAGCGCTCAAGATATTTTGGAAGAGCTGAATGTGAATATGGTCAGCGAGCGGGCAGCGATTCAAATAAGCTTGCCAGAGTCGGCGGAAGAGGCGAAGTTGCTCAGTCTATTGTCGGCCCAACCTACCCACATCGACGAGTTGAGCCGCGAATCTGGATTAGCCAGCGCAGCGGTTAGCAGCGCCCTGACAGTGATGGAGTTAAAAGGAATGGCAATGCAAGTGGGGGGCATGAATTACGTTTTGGCGCGGGAATCTGATCCAGCGTATGATGAAAAAGGATAGTAAATTAAGGGGTAATTCAGTAATGAAATTGATTATTTTTGCCGGCGGCTCTGGCAGAAGATTATGGCCCATCAGCCGCCAAGCGACGCCCAAACAGTTTGAGCCGATTGTTGGCGACCGCTCAACCCTGCAAATGGCGGTAGATAGGGTGGTTGAACTGTATGACATGGAAAATATCTATATTTCGACGGGCGACCGTTATATAGATATCGTGGCTGAGCAGTTGCCGGCATTGCCTACAGCGAATTTAATCGGCGAACCAACCAGGCGAGATTTGGCGGCGGCAGTGGGCTTGGCGATGTGCCATGCAGCAAAAGCTGGCGGGGCGGACGAACCAGTGGGGATTTTGTGGGGAGACAATACGATGAAAGATGAAGCGACTTTCCGGCGTCTGTTAGGGGCGGCGGAACGGTTGATCCGGCAAAATGAGGCGAAAATCGTCTACATGGGCGAGACGCCGCGCTTTGCCAATGAAAATCTGGGTTGGATCGAATTAGGGGAGCGGCTTGGCAAAATCGACGGACAGCCGTATTATCGTTTCAAATCGCTCAGTTATCGACCTGATCCGGAAATATGCCGGCAGATGTTCGCTAACCAAACCCATAGTTGGAATACAGGTTACTTTGTTACGACGCCTCGATATGTGCTGGACAGTTATTGCCGGCATCAACCCGAAATGTATCGGCAGTTGCAAGAGATTCAAAACGCGATTGGCGCGGCGAATTATCCCGATACGTTGTATCGAGTTTACCCTCAAATCGCCTCGAAGAGTTTTGACGACGCCATTTTGGCGCTTCTGGATGCGGATGAAGCATTGACGTTGCACGGAAAAATGGGCTGGAGCGACCCTGGCTCGCTGTACGCGCTTAAAGAAAGCGTGGCGCCAACGCCAAACGAAAATGCAATTTTAGGATTAGTAAAAGCCCTCGAAACAAAAGACAGTTTGTTGTACAACTACGAAGAGGACAAACTTCTAGCCGTCATTGGGCTAGATGGCGTTATCGTCGTCAACACCGAAGACGCTCTCCTAGTGGCGCATAAAGACCACGTCCCATTGGTAAAACAAGCGGTTAATGAAATGATTGGCACAGAGTTGGAAAAATATTCATGAGTGAAGCTGAACAATTGATCGGTTATTGTCTGAAATGCAAAGAAAAGCGGACGATGTTACAAACAAAAGCGGAATGGGCGACAAATGGCTCGCCAGCAACGCGGGGCGTTTGCTCGGTGTGCGGCGGCAATGTTTACAAACGAGGGCATACCCCTGCCCACGATAATTTGCCCAAACCTGATCCGGCGACCCGCCCGCCAAAAAAGCGCAAAAAGAAACGCGCTTCTGCAAAACGCAAGAAAAAATCAGCCGCCCCCGTTCGGCGCAGCGGCAAGCTGGTGGTGGTTGAATCTCCCGCTAAAGCGAGAACAATTGGCCGCTATCTGGGCAGAGGATACAAGGTCAAATCAAGCGTTGGGCATGTGCGCGACTTGTTGCGCTCGCGGTTGAGCGTAGATGTTGACAATGATTTTGCCCCAGAATATCGGGTGCCCAATGACAAAAGGGCGGTGGTAAAGGAGTTGAAAGAGGCAGCGGCAAAAGCGAAAGAGATTTATCTGGCAACTGATCCAGACCGAGAAGGAGAGGCAATTGCTTGGCATGTGCTGGAATCTGCGGAGATGGATGCCAGCCGCGCCAAACGAGTCGTTTTTCAGGAGGTGACCAAAACGGCGGTGCAAAAGGCGATGGAAAAGCCGCGCGACATCGATATGCAGCGGGTGAACGCCCAGCAAGCCCGCCGAATTTTAGATCGATTAGTAGGATACAAGTTAAGCCCGCTGTTGTGGCGTAAGGTACAGCGTGGTTTGAGCGCCGGCAGGGTGCAATCGGTGGCAGTGCGGTTGATTGTGGAGCGAGAACGGGCGATTGAAGCGTTTACGCCGACAGAATATTGGCATATATTGGCGAACTTACGCCAGATGCCGGCAGCTAGCGTGCCTTTTACCGCCAAGCTGCATCGCTTTCAGAAAAAAGAGCTGACATTAAGCTCCGAAGATGAGGTGAAGCCCCATCTGTCGGCGCTGCAAAATGCCGATTGGCAGGTGGGCAAGGTCAAATTGGGCAGCCGTCGGCGACGACCCGCCGCCCCCTTTACCACCAGTTCAATGCAGCAGGATGCGTCTCGCAGATTGCGCTTTGGCGCCAGCAAAACGATGCGGGTGGCGCAACAATTGTACGAAGGGGTGGCAATTGGCTCCGAATCGACGGGTTTGATCACCTACATGCGTACTGACAGCGTGAAGATTTCTAAAGAGGCGCAAGCGGCTGCCCGCGGTTATATTCAAGCTGCGTTTGGGGCGGAATATGTGCCGGAGAAGCCGCCTATATACAAAACGCGCTCGAAAGCGGCGCAAGAGGCGCACGAGGCGGTGCGTCCTACCGATGTGCAACTTACCCCCAAACGAATGAAAGAGTTTCTGACGCGAGATCAATATCGTTTGTATAAATTGATTTGGGAACGTTTTGTAGCCAGCCAAATGAGTTCGGCAGTGTACGATACCGTTTCAGTGGATATTTATGCGGGCGACGCCTCTGTGCCGGCATTAAAGCGACCCTATCAATTCCGCGCCGCCGGATCGACCCTGCGTTTTAAAGGCTTTTTGGCGTTGTACGAAGAAGCGAAATCGGAGGACGCTCAGGAGAAAGAAAGCGAGGATTCAATTGTGCCTTCTTCTTTACAACAAGAGGAACAGTTAACCTTGCTCAAATTGATTCCAGAACAACATTTCACCCAGCCGCCGCCCCGATTTTCGGAAGCAACGTTGGTAAAAGAGATGGAAGAGTATGAAATTGGGCGTCCCTCCACTTATGCTTCCATCATTTCCACAATTCAGAGCCGCAATTACGTCTATTCTGAAAAGCGGCGGTTAGCCCCGACGGAAACGGGCATGGTGGTCAACGATTTGTTGGTTAAATATTTCCCAGATGTTTTGTCGATCGACTTTACCGCCCGCCTGGAAAATCTGCTAGACGAAATCGCTGAAGGCAAGCAGGAATGGGCGCCAGTTCTGCATGAATTTTATGCCCCATTTGTCAAAAAGTTGGAAATCGCTGAGGAAGCGATTCCCAAACAACTTATCGCTAAAGAGGTTGAACCTGTTGGGCGAGATTGCCCAGAATCGGGGCATCCGCTGTTGTATCGAGAGGGGCGATATGGGCGTTTTATCGGATGCAGCAATTTCCCTAAATGTCGGTACACGGAGCAGATTTTAATCAAAACCGGGGTGACTTGCCCGCAAGATGGCGGGGATATCATCGAGAAAAAGACGAAACGGGGCAGGACATTTTTTGGCTGTCACAATTATCCCGACTGTGATTGGACGAGTTGGAAGCGCCCGTTGACCCAACCTTGCCGGCAATGTGGCGGGGTGATCGTGCAACTGAACAAAGAAAGCGCTGAATGTACCAATTGTGGCGACAAGCAGCCGATCATTCAAATTGATACCGCCCCTGATTTGGAAGCGATGGGGGAAGGCACAACGGTAAGTTGATGCTGCGGTAATGTCGGCAATCCAGGCGGTTTGATGGGTTATTAATGCGTATTGTCGCTTGGAATATTCGAGCGGGGGGCGGAGGGCGGAGCCCTGGCATTTTCCAGCGCCTGCTTGCCTGGCAACCTGGCATCATCGCCCTCAGCGAATTTCGGGGGACGCCCGCCAGTCAACAGTTAGCCGCCCAATTGAGGGATGCTGGTTGGGCGCATCAACTCCAATCGATTGACCCTAAGCGGATGGCTGTAAACGCCCTGGCGCTTTTTTCCAAATATCCATTAGAACCGATAAAAATTCGCCATGCGCCCCAGCAACCGCGCCGCTGGCTGCCGGCAAAAGTGGGCTGTGATCCCCCATTTGTCATCTGCAACATCCATATCCCGAATGCCCACACCGGATTTAAATATCCATACCATGCCGCAATGCTGAAGATGATGAAAAATTGGCGGCGCGGCGCAGCGCTTTTTATCGGCGACAGTAACAGCGGCAAGGCGTATATCGACGATGTGACCGGGATTTTTTGGAAGCGAGAACATCAATGGATGGAAGAGATAGAGCGGCTAAAATGGACAGACGCATTTCGCCATCTGCATGGCGACAAACGGGTTTATAGTTGGTATTCCCATCGGGACAATGGGTATCGGCTGGATCAGGCGTTTTTGAATCGACAGATGATGCCGGCATTACAGGCGATGCGTTACGAATGGGGCAGCGATCCTGTGCAGCCAAGCAAGCGAGATGGGTTAAGCGACCATGCTGCCATCATTTTAGATTTGATGTTGGAGAGATTGATTTAGTTAGGGATGGGTGTGGTTGCCGTTTAGATTTTTGCGGTACAAATTTTCCGCCTTAAAAATGGCTGATCCGATCAAATTGGAGACGATCTCCATCAACAATTGGTCGTCCCGATTGAACGAAGCGCCCTCTTCTTTATTTAGCGCCTCCAAAGCCCCCCAAATCCGTTCGCCATAAATCACCGGCACGCACAGAATCGACCGCGTTTCAAAGCCAAAAGCGATGTCGATCTCTTCCGAAAAACGAGGATCTAGGCGGGCGTTGGGCGCCAACAGCGATTGCTTGTTTTGCGCCACCCAGCCAGCGATGCCCGCGCCCAGCGGCAGCCTATACCCCACCAATGAGCCCCTGGCGCCTCCCTGAACGACCGCAAAACCCAGCTCGTCCGTATCCTCATCGACCAACAACAGCGAGCCAGCCGTCGCGGAGACTGCTTCTAATCCTAGTTGCAGCAACCGAGCCATAAATTGGTTGATGTCGGTCTTTTTAGTGACTGAGCCAGAAATTTCATGCAGCGTACGTAACGTTTGCAACGTGTGGCGCAACGCTATATTTTCGTGACGCAAGCTGTTGTTTTCCCGTTTTAGTTTATTGATTTCAGTTTGTAGATAAGTAAAGCTATCTTGAAGATTTTCTGGCATGATATGTTCATTTCCATTCTGTAAAGAATGCCGTTAACGGGGCGGCGTCAAAAAATATAATAACAACTATTAGGCTGAATTTGGGCTATGAATTGGGAGTAGGGGTGGGAGTTTTGTACGGATCGGTCATCAGTTCAACTGTTGTGACTTGATTTGCTGTCACTTCGACTTGGCGCTGAATAATCGTTCCTTGAACAGAGGCGACTACAAAATATTCGCCCGGTTTGAGGTCGGCGACGACGAAATTTTCAGCATACCCCTCGTCGGAGTTGATGATATGTTCTGGATCGTCCAGGTAGCTCCAAACAGTTAGGTTGCCGGCATCGTCGCCAGTTGGACCAACCAATTGAATCGGATAACCTTGCCATGCTCTTCCTTGCGGGTCTACCAATCTGCCGGCAATCACCCCCCTGGTTCCGCCCGGATCAAACCACAGCAATGGGTTACGCGAAGCGGCGAATTCATTGTCCCCTGCCCGGATCTCAAAATGGAGATGAGGCACAACCGCCGCCCCGCCTTGCCCTACTTCAGCGATTTGCTGTCCTGTCGCCACTCTATCCCCAACGGCGACCTCGATATTTTGCACATGCCCATACAAAATATAGAGTGGTTGCTCCTGCCAACGCCTATCCAATTTGATGACCACCATTTGCCCATACCAATCGCAACGCCAACCCACTAAATTATGCTGATCAGAACCAGCCATCGCCACAATGCCATCCCCTGCCGCCAACAAGGGGATGCCCTGCGGCGAGGAAAAATCTGAGCCATTGTGCAACAAATAACGCCCGTGGGCGTCAGAGCCATATGGCAGCACATTGCTAATGATGGGTCTGCCCCCACCCGGCAATGGTTTTGCCAACCAAAAATGGGGCTGGGGGTTAGGGGCTGGGGTGGGCATCGGCTCTCTATCTAGCCAAAAGCGGTTGTAAGCTGGTTTTGCCGGCAATGGCTGGGGACAAGGACGGGCAGCTTGGATGGTAGCGGTAGGCGAAGGTGTAGCGGTAGGAGTGAGGGCTGTTTGGGTGGGCGTCAAGGTTGCCGGCAATTTGGTTGCTGTTGAGGTGACTGTTGGGGATGTTTTAGTTGGCGATAGCGGTCGAGCCGTTGGCGTGGCGGGAGGAAGCAACGTGGCAGGTGCAGTCGCTGGCGAAGCAGGCGAGGGAGATATGGAGATGGATAGGGTAGATGGAGATTGCCGGCAACTGCCGGCAATTAATAGCAGCAGGCATCCCACGCCCCAGAGATACCGTATCATCGCCAGCTTACCACAAAGCGGTGGCTAATTGCTGTCGGTAGGCGCGCGTCAACGCATCGTCGTCGCCCAGCAAAGCGAACACCCCCAGCATCGCCGCTTTGGGCTGCCCATCTTTGTATGCCTTGTCTTGTTGGATCACCGCCAACAGATTGTACAACCCAGCCCCGTAATCCCCGCGGGTAAGGTGGGCGCTGGCTTGTTGGCACAGCGAATCGATTTCCGAGCCATTGGGGCGGGCAGACGCCATCTGACACAGAAAGTCAGCTAAGTTTAGCAGATGTCCCGCCTGGTCATAATTTTCGTCGGCTGGATAATTTTCTAACTGTTTTTTGGCTTCGCAGCCGTTGCCTAACCGCAGCAATGTTTGCGCCAATTTTAACTTTAGATCAGCTTGTTCAGGGGATTGGGTGATAGCGGCGCGAAAAATGCCGGCAGCTTCCGCCCAGTTGCCTTCCGCCATCAAAGTGTCGCCATCTTTCCCCTTGTGCCTATTTGACTGCGCCGTTGGCTTGGTCGCTACCCGAGCGATAAATTGGCGTACCATCGGTTCTGGCTGGGCGCCACTGAATTCATCTACCAATTTCCCCCCTTTAAACGCCTTTACCGCCGGAATGCCGCGCACCCCAAATTGTTGGGCGTACATCTGATTGTGGTCGGTATTGACTTTTGCCAAAATAAAGCCGCTTTCCGGCTCGTTGGCTAGCTTTTCTAAAACAGGACCCAACATGCGGCAGGGTCCGCACCAGGGCGCCCAAAAGTCGACGATGACGGTCGTTTCGTGTGATTTTTGAATGACGTCGCTTTGGAATGTGGCGTCGGTTACATCGATTACATTTGCTGTTGTTGCCATTTTTAACCTCGGATTGTTTTATGAATAGTGTAATTTTAGCATGTTTAGGCGGCAGGGGAAGGCGACTTAAAGCGGCAACTGGTCAAAATGGAGCTGGCGGGAGACTTTTGCCGCCGCCATAAATGGAAAAGGCGAGTTTCTGAATGAAACTCGCCTCTTTTGCTGAAAATATTGGCGGTAATCTGCGTCAGAAAGCCATTTTTTGACTGGTTCGACGATTATAAATAAACCGAATCATTAACAATATCGCCGCCAAAGTGACAAAGAACATAACTGGGGCGATGACAATCGACAAAATCGAGACGATTGTCGCTACGATATCTTCTATAATGCTGACTAGCCAATTGCCCATGCCGGCAGTAGATGCAGTGACGGCTGGACGAGCTACCCCTTTTGCAGTATGAACCGTGCCAGCCAGAAAGATGCCGGCAATCACTGCCAAAACGGGATTGATGTCCGTAATTACATCGGCATTGGCGGCAAACAACAATGCCCCCGCTGCCGGACGAACCAATGTTTGCACCATATCATTCATCGAATCGACTGCCGGCACTTTGTCTACCAAAATCTCAATGATTAACAAAACGGCAAGAGCTCCAATCACCCAAGGGCTTTCTAATGTGTCGTAAGGAGCGGAAAGGTTGATTAAATTGGTAAATCGGGCGACCAAAGCCACCATCAACAGCGGGATATAGGCGTTTAACCCAGCGCTGCTAGATAACCCAAACGCGGCGCCAATGCCGCCTAAAGTAGAAATGATGTCCATGAAAACTCTCCTGTTTGAGCCGATTCGGTTCTAAATGCCGGGAATGCCGGCAATTGTGCCGAAAAAACTCAATCGAAAATAGGCTATCGCCCCTAACTCGACAATGGCGCAAAAAGCGCCAAAGGCTAGGGGCACAGCCGCCTGCCGCCAACTAGTTAACTTACCCTCTTGTTTGAACAAGATAAGAGCCAGTATGGCGTTGATGCCGGCAAATACCATAATGATGCCGGCAACGCTCAACAATGCCAATACGTATAAAATGATTGGTTGGTTGCTTAATATAAGCCCCACCATTATTAAACCCAGCCCAAGCAACAAACCAAACTCCTGCCAATTAGAGATAGCTGGTCGCCATTCTACATCTTGCCACAGCGTTTGGGCTAAGGCGGCAAACATCACGACACCTAACGTCAATCCTGTTCCCGTACCAGTTAAAACCCGCAGCCAATTGCGCGGAGTATACAGGTGAGGAGCTTCCGGAAAAAAATGGGAGTAGGAATTGATGCCATCGACGCCCATTATGCCCACTAAACCAACAAATGCCACCAAAATTGGCAGCGGTGGAAAAGCCCCCAATCGTGACCGCCCGCTAAGAGTCAGTAAAGCAAACGCCAAAAAGATGCCGAGATAGATGCCGCTGCATCTGGCGCACAATGGCATCGACCGTCCATTAATTGTGAAAGAGCGTGCGGTGATGCGATGGCACACCGCCGCTCCTAACATATCTCCGCCATTTAATCCATGATCGTGGGAAAGCCTCTCGAAATTGCCGGCATTGTAAAAGCCAAGGATGGCCAAAATCGATAACGCCATCACAAACAACAGCCACCGTCGCGGAGCGCCCTTGGGGAGTGAAATTGTTTGATGGGCTTGCATTTGAGCGTTGTTTAAATCTAATGCCGAGATTGAAATTCGACTGTAGTGTAGAAGAGTGAATGAGAGGTGTCAAGCCAGCTATATTTTAGATAACGCCCAATTTGACGCAGCCAGCCCCCAATGTTACGATAATGTCGCTAGGTTGACTGGGCGGTCGCGGATTTGCGCGTCAAATCTGAGGAAAGTCTGCACTCTACAGCGCATGGCGCCGGTTAACGGCCGGACGGGGCAACCCGATGGCAAGTGCAACAGAGAACGGATTGCGAGGTAGATATCTACCTTCGTGAGGGTGAAAAGGTAGTGTAAGAGACTACCAGCAGCGTCAGCAATGGCGTTGGCTAGGCAAACCCCGCCAGGAGCAAAGCCAAGCAGAGCGAAGGAGTTGCGCGCTCCATTTGACGCTCGGGTAGGCTGCTTGAGGAGGCGAGTAATCGTCTCCCTAGATGAATGATCGTCGCCTGCTATGCAGCATTGCATACCAGGCACAGAATGCGGCTTATAGGTTAACCTAGCATCCCAAAAAACAATGTGTACATTTACATTGTTTAACATAACAAAAAGGTTGGGAATATGACAGAAAATGGGTTTCCGGTCAAAGTGTTAATGGTTTGTCTGGGCAACATTTGCCGCTCGCCAATGGCAGAAGCATTGTTCCAACAGATGGTTACCGAAGCTGGCGTTGAACGATATATTGTGGTTGATTCTGCCGGCACGGGCGGGTGGCATATAGGCGAGTTAGCCCACCGTGGCACGCGGAATATCTTGGCTGAATACGGCATTGAATATAACGGTCGGGCGCGTCAGTTGTCTGCTGCCGATACAGCGGACGCAAATAGCTACATTTTTGCCATGGATGACAGCAATATCAGAGAGATCATCAGTCGGTTTGGAAAGCCCAAGAATATGTACCGATTGCTTGATTTTGCTCCTAACAGCCCAGTCAAAGATGTGCCAGACCCCTATTACAGCGGCAATTTCGAAATGGTTTATGAATTGGTAGAAGAGGGTTGCAAAGGGGCGTTCGATTTTATCTTGGAGGATGCCGGCATCCCAGTTCCATAAACGGAATTGGGTAAAATGCCGGCAAGGAGGAATTGAACCGTGAAGCGAGAGGTAATCGTTGTTGGAGCAGGTCCTGGGGGGGCTTCAACCGCCATTACATTGGCGCAACAAGGGCGGGATGTATTGTTGATCGACCGCAATAATTTCCCCAGAGACAAATCCTGCGGAGACGCGATTCCTTCTGGCGTGGTCGATCAACTGATCGATATGGGCTTAAAGGAAAAATTTGACGCCGCCAATTTTTACAGAGCGACAGCGATGTTGATCACCGCTGGCGAACGTGAAACGTTGGTGGCGCCCCTGAATATCGGCAAAAAATACCAATCAGACTCTTACATCGTACCCAGGGTAGAATTTGATTTTCTCTTGCAACAACATGCCGTTGAAGTGGGGGCAGAGTTTTGCCAGGGTCGGGTAACAGCCCCTCTTCTCGAAAATGGCGTTGTAGTCGGCGTTGAAGTGATGCAAGGCAAACAAACCCATGCTATTTATGCCGATGTCGTAGTTGGGGCAGATGGCGTGACCTCTGTTATCACGCGCGCTTTGCGACCCCAAAAAAATAAACATGTGGAAGGGCATCGGGCGATCGCCCTGCGAGCTTATATCGACGATATAGAAGTTGTGCCACAACAAGTTGAATTTTATCTATACAAAGAGATTTTACCAGGATACGCTTGGATTTTTCCTAACGGCGAAGAAAAAGCCAATATCGGGTTAGGGATGCGCCTGGACCGGTACCGAAAACAGGGCAAAAAATTAGAAGAGATGCTTGACGATTTTATGGAAATGCCCATTGTCAAGGCGCGATTAAAGAGGGGCGGAGAAGTGCGAGATATATCTACATGGCAGCTTAATTTTGGCTCTCAGAAAGATTTGCAACATGCTTACAATGGCGCATTGCTGGTCGGAGACGCTGCCGGTCTGATCAACCCATTGACGGGGGGCGGCATCGACAATGCGATAATTTCCGGCGTTTTTGCCGCCCAAGTGATTGATGATGCATTAAAAAGAGGAGATGTTTCCCGGGAAGGGCTGAAGATTTACGAGCAAATGATCGCGGATGAATTATGGGATGGGATGCGTCGTTCTTACTATTTTCAACTGATGTTAAATTACACCCCATTTATCATCAGATGGCTTCTCCGTCATATGAGCAACAATAATAGCTTTACCCAAACATTTTTGTCTAAATTGTAGGCGCAGCTATTCTCCCGGATATCGCTTGTTGGGTTTGGTAGCGCGGCAAGCGTCGGCAACCAATTGCCAATTGCGCCGAAAAAAAAGCGCCCCTTTTCGATTATTCATATCGAAAAGGGGCTGTTACCATTACATAATCCGCTTTTGATGAACATTGCGGGCTTGAGGTCCTCTGCCCACATCTACTTCGTCAAATGAAACGCGATCGCCTTCATATAGATTGCGATATCCGTCGCCGGAAATGGCAGAATAGTGAACGAATACCTCCTGGCTGCCATCGTCAGGCATAATAAAGCCATATCCTTTAACTCGGCTAAACCATTTAACAATCCCCGCTTTTCGGAGAGCGCTATCGGTTTCCTGATCTAAAACGCTTGCGTCCATTTTTTATATACCTCCGTACTCTAAGTGACTAAAACTTCAAGAACAAGCGAAAAAGCGCCGGTAGGTTTTATCAAATTCTGGGGCTAGCTAAACGGTTCGAAGAGTAGTTAGAAATTGTAGGAAACAGCCAACTTTGTGGTGCGTTTAAAAATGGCTGACTCGTGCATTTATATCTATTGTGTGGTTGAGGCAAATACGGTGAAACATACCAAATACACTACGAACCAAAAAAGCAAAAATACCTATACAACGCTTACTTGCTTTGATGGTTAATTTAACAGGCTCTTAAATGTTGTTGCAATACCTATGTTATACTATTAACACTATTTTAACGTATTTGGGGGACGGGGTTTGAGGGTGGCCTCTAATAAATTCTTTTTTAGGCGAGTGTCGCTAAAGTTTACGCTTTTTGCCAACTCAATTGATGGGGCATTGTCGTGGATGACGGTGTATAAAGGGATGCGGTTTTCCGACAATAATTGCTGAGATAGGGCGGCAACCGCGCTTTTTCCATACCCTTTTCTTCTATATTGAGGGTTGGTATAGACTGCAATGTCGGCAAAATGAGGAGATTGCCAATTCACTCCAGCGCTCGCCAGCAGCGTTCCATCGGGATCACCCGCGGGATGACGAATGAGATATTTGCTCAATCCATTTGGGGCTGTTTTTTGGATGGTAAATAGGTTGACAATTGGTATGAAGTTTGCCGGCAATAACTGGAACAAGCGTAGGCGGCGTTCGCTATGAATATCAAAAAAATTGCGCAACAAGGGCATGATCGCTTCGTCGGCGTAAATGTTGACAGGCAATTCTGGCGTCAAAGCTTTGTAAATCAATTCAACGCTTTGTTCTGGGTGGGGTTGATGGGCGCCAGCTAAAAGGGGCATTCGCAATGTAACAAAAGGTCTGAAGAGATCGAAACTGGTTTGTGAAACTGCCACATAGCCTGCAGATATTCCGCCCGATGCCGGCAAGGTTGTGATTTGGTTCTTTTCAGGTGGATGATGAAAAGCATAATAATATGCCATAGCGTCATTCACTTTTTTCGGATTTAATAATTGGCGAATAACATCTCTAGGATATAAAGTAGACATAACATTAAATGAGGGGCTGATATCTGCCTAAAAATTTAAGCGGTTGCGTTGAAGGCTAACAATAGTATGCCGGTTTGCGGACTGCCCCAATCAACTCTTTTAAGAAGTAACTATGATTGAAACAAGGGATAACGCCCCTCTAGAGTAGAGGGCTTACCATTCATTGACAAAGGTTTTCCTACTCGTTATAATGCCCAGAGTAGCGCTTGCGCTACTTTACAACCTTATAAGTGAGACAACAGGGCTGTTTCACGGGTCAGTTACGTAGATGCCAAATCGGTAATTTGTTTGATGCGATGAAATTTTAGAAAGACCATTCATTATATAATAAACTGCCAATAAAAATCCGACAAAATTGACCCGACTGTATCTCGCTCGTTAGATACATCGGGTTTTTTGTTTTAAGCCCAATTTCCACCTATAGGAATGAATATAGGCAAATGACAGATGAATTAGATTTCTCAGCATTGCTGGACAAGCACGATTACGACTCTCCAAAACAAGGCGATATTCGTACTGGCGTTATTGTACGCATAAACGCCCGTGAAGCGATTATCGATTTAGGTTTAAAACGAGATGGGATCGTCCCCCAATCTGATTTAAGCAAATTGACTCCAGAAGATCGCAACAGCCTTAAAGTTGGGGATGAAATCGACGTTTTTGTTCTCGATACTGAAAGCCACGATGGATTAACCGTTTCGATTTTTCAGGCTCGGCTCAATCAAGATTGGATCGAAGTTGAAAAATTATTGCAAGCCGATGAAACGGTGGAAGTAACCATTATTGGTTACAATCGGGGCGGGGCGATCGCTCCATATGGCAATATCCGCGGTTTTATCCCTTCTTCTCAACTATCCAACTTGTCTAGAGGAATGGATGAACGGCAAAGGCAGCAAGTTCTGTCTAAAATGCGAGAACAACCACTCCAAGTAAAAATTGTCGAAGTTGACCGCTCTCGTCGCAGATTGGTTTTTTCAGAGCGGGCTGCTCGGAGAGAGGTAGAAGGCAAACAGCGCGAAAAGCTGCTAAGCAAGCTGGATGAAGGAGATAAGATCACGGGTCGGGTGACTAGTCTGCGCGATTTTGGCGCCTTTGTAGATATCGGTGGTGTAGACGGCTTAATTCACATATCGGAATTGGCATGGCATCGCGTCAAACATCCTAGGGATATATTGCAAGTTGGCGATGAAGTCGAAACGCTGATCTTAAAAGTAGATCGGGAGGGCGAAAGGATCGCCTTGAGCCGACGTAAAGCGTTGCCTAGTCCCTGGGATGATATTGATGAGCGCTATGTGGAAGGTCAATTAGTAGAAGGGCGCGTGGTGCGGATTATGGATTATGGGGCGTTTATTCAGTTAGAGCCCGGCATTGAAGGGCTGCTTCATATTTCTCAATTAGCTCCCGTTGAAGTGCAAAATGTAAATGAATTGGTGAGAAATGACGAGACTCATTTATTGCGTGTGATAAGCGTTGACCCGCAAAGGAAACGAATTGGATTAAGCTTAAAGCAAGTGCGGGTTCAAGAGCAAATGGATTGGATGGCTGCCCGCCAAGTAGAGGAAGACGGGGCGGACGCGACGACAGAAGAAGAGACAGTCGCCGCGTTTATGAAGGATTCGGATTCTCAACTTTCAGAAGAAGAGTAACTTTTTCTTCTTGAACACCGGGGATTTTTAGCAAAGTTAACAAGATATAGTACCAACTTAACAAATTAGTTTAAAGGAGATTTTTTATATGACCCATGTAGAGTTAATGCCGAATGAATCGGCTGATCAGTTATTGAAACGCTTTCGCAAAAAGGTGGCGAAATCTGGCGCAATGAGTGTGGTTCGACGCAAGCGATGGCATATTTCCAAAAGCGAATTGCGTCGGATTCAAAAGAAGAAGGCGTCGAGACGAACGCAACGACATCCAAACCCGAGGTATAACAATAACAACAGTAGAAATTAAATATATGGCTAAAAAAAGAGAAAACAAGAAGAAGGAAGAGAAGTTAACGGTGGAGGGGACGGTAGTTGAGGCGTTGCCGAACACCCAATTTACGGTCGAATTGGATAATGGGCATCGGGTGCTCTCTTATTTGTCCGGCAAAATGCGCCGATATTACATCCGTATTTTGGTTGGCGACCGAGTGCGGGTGGAGATGACGCCTTATGATTTATCTCGCGGTCGAATTACGTACCGGTACCGGCATAATCCATCTAATGTAGGCAGCCCATCATAGGCTTGCCGGCATTTATTGCGTTGGTTTTGATGTTGATTATTTAACGAATTTAATGGGTCGGGGGGCCAGAGCTATTGCTTTAACTCAGCCCAATTCAAATTTCGTAAAATCGCTTCCGCTAGCTGTTGGGTGTGGGCGAAATCGCCCAAGCTGATCATGCCGGCAGGAGCGTGTGGGTATCGGATTGGCACCGCGATTGTGGCTGTAAAAGCGCCTGCCCCTGCCCTTTGCGCCGATGCGGCGTTGGCGCTTCCGCCGCCTGGTTGACGGATTTGGTATGGGATATGATGTGCCTGGGCGATTTGCATAATTTGGCGCACAAAGCGCGGGCTTTGGATCGCCTGCCGATCCATGACATAAACGCTTACCCCCTTTCCTAAAGATACGTTTGGGCTGACGTCTGTTTCGTTTGGCAGATCATAGGCAGGGGTGGTTTCCAAAATCAACGCTACATCGGGGTTGACGCTTCGCGCTGCCGCTTTTGCTCCGCGCAACCCAATCTCCTCTTGGACAGAAAAAACGGCGTACAGATCGAACGGATATGGTTCGCTGCGTAATAGGTTGATTAAAATGGCGCATCCGCATCGGTTATCTAACGCTTTGCCCACCGCCATATTTCCCCATTCTTGATATTCGGATAAAAAGCTGACGCGATCGCCTACCTTCATTTTGGCTTTGCCGGCATCTTTGCTTGCCGCCCCGATATCCACCCGCATATTGAGGGCAGAGACGACTTTACGCCGTTCAGCCTGCGTTTTTAGCAGATGAATCGGCTTGGCGCCGATCACCCCTGGAATCTTTTTACCGCCAACCTGAACTGTTTTGCCAAGTAGGGCTTGATCGGTGATGCCGCCCACCTTCATAAATTTCCCCGTTCCATTGGCATCCACTTCGGTGATCATCAACCCTACTTCATCCATGTGGGCGTCTACCATGATTTTTAGCTCAGATTCACCCGTCCCTTGTTTGTAGGCGATTAAATTGCCCATAACATCCACGCGCAAATCGTCTACATGCCTTTTGATCTTGCGTTTGATCAGATCGCGGATCTCTTTTTCGGCGCCACTGACGCCGACCGCTTCGGTTAAACTTTTTAGTAATTTATTCATGCATCCTTTTAATGGTTAGGGAACGCCAGGCAAAATATCAAAATCAAATTCGCCCACTCGATGGGGGGCGGCGCCTACTTCATCGCAACTGTTTGCCACTAGATAATAATAGTTGTTGGCTTGGTCGCCAACGCCATTTGCGTGAGTATATGCCGGCATTGTTGCATCGTTGCTCGCAACGCCAGAATCCCCTGGCGAGAAATATGGATTATTCGCTTTCCACATAATGGTGTAGCTGCTGTCATTTGTAGTTGTCCAACTTAATTCAACATCAGTCCCATTTGCCGCTTCAGCTACATTGATTGGGTCAGGGGAATCTGGCGCGATGCAAGCTCCTACTGTGGTCGGATCCAACACAAACAACCCTTGCTCAATGCCGCTGACCACGACGGCGCCACTGTCAAAATATGGGAATACGCTCCATGCTCCATTAAATGCTGAACTGTTGCTGGTGGTATACACATCAAAATAACCCACCAAAGAGAGATTCCCAAGGGCGATATCGCTAATGTCCAATAGTTCAAAGCCTCGTCGATAATTGGCTTCGTAGGCGTAATCCCCCTGAATGTAAAGGTTATGGTCTATAGCTGCAGTCGCCCCATCGTGGTACCCAACAAAGGTAGGGGCATCCAAATCAGAAATATCCCAAATAAAAGTTCGGGTTTTGGTTGTAACGCCTTCCCACTCGTCAAATTCATCATTGAGCAACAGATATTGATGGTTTTCTGTGACCCAGCCTTGGTGTATATAACGATTTAAAGGCAGGTTTTTTTTGGCGAGTTGACTTGGCGCTGATTTATTGGTTACATCATCAATTGTAAATGAATCGCCATTGAAGGTAAAGCAGATTTCGGAGCTGGCGTGTTGGGTGTCGGGACCATTGTAGTTGATGCATTGGGCATCATGCGCTTGCCCATCAGGAATGTAACAACCGGCAAAAGAGGGGCTAGTAGGGCTGTTGATATCAACCATATGCAGCCCCTGGCAAAAGCTTACATCAACGCCATAGGCGTAGCCGCTATCTTCGTTTATGGCGATGTTGTGAGCTGAACCAAAATTGTTGCTGCTATAGTAGGCGGTGTTGGCAAATGTGGTTGGCGGCGATGATACATTACACAATTGGGTTAAGTCAAAAACTTGAATGCCATGATTTGGCGCTTCACTCACGATAAAGGCATGATCGTTATATGTTTTTATATCCCGCCAAAGGCTGCTGCCAGTTTGTGACGGCAGTCTGCCCAAATAAACAGGGTTAATTGGGTCTGTAATTTCCACAAAGGAGGATCCATTGGTAAGCCCCATCAGAGCAAACTCCCGTCCGCCGCAACCCGTCCAACCCCAAATATCGTTCCCTTCAACATTGCCGCCTCCGCCAATATCTGCCAATGGCAAAAATGCCAGTAAGTCAACATTTTGACAGGGATAGTCGCCAGCAACTCCGGCAACGCAAGCCACTTTGCCGGCAACAGCCGGCAAATTTTGTGCCGGCAATCGATCCGCTTCAAACGCTTCTATAAGCGTCTCTTTTTTTATATCCTCTTTCGGTATGAAATCTGGCTTGCCTTCAGGGTCAAGAGGCGCAGCAAAAGCTGGCGCAGCAAAGATGAGCGCCAGACAAATTATGGAAAACAAATAAGAATAAAGATTTTGAATCGCTTTGGGGATCATAGGATGTCTTTCTGCTATGAAAAATGATGGATGATTTGGGCATGATTGTACTATTCAACTTGTAGCTGGTCGATGAATTTCTCATCGAGTTGAGCCGTAAACTCACCCATTAGCCTGCCAGCCCGTTTGATATCGCGAACATCGAGCGACTCGACCATGGTGTGCATATATCTGAGAGGAATGCCCAACAATCCAGTTGGAATGCCGGCATGAGCCAGGTTTAAGGCTGAAGCGTCGGTGCCGGTATGATAAACATGGGGTTCAAGGTGGGTCTTCATTTCTAATGCGCCAGCAGCCCCCTGTAATTTCGCCAACACTTTCGGGTGCAGTTGAGGTCCCATTCCTAAGGGGACGCCGCCGCCTAATTCGAAAGTGGAGCTATCGGTCGTTCCTGGTCCTTTGCCAAAAGTGACATCAATAGCCAAAGCCACATCGGGATGAATGGCGTATGCGCTTGTTGCCGCCCCCAACAGCCTCGTTTCCTCTTGAACGGTCGCCACCGCTACCAAATCCCACTTATGTCTTCGTTTAGAAAGATATTCTAAAGTCACAGTTAACGCTGCCACAGACGCTCGATTGTCTAAAGCTTTGCCGGCAACCCGATTGCCTTGTAACTTAATCAATGGTTGGTAAAAGGTGATGAAATCTCCAATAGCGACTTGTTCTTCTAACTCTGATGCCGGCAAGCCAACGTCGATCGCCAACGATTCAAAATCATAACAATTGCGCCGCTTATTTTCTGGCAGCATCTTTTTAGGAAGCGCCCCAATAATGCCCGGCAAATCCTTCGTGCCATGCACCACCACCCGCTGCCCATACAGATGACGGACATCCACCCCGCCCACGTTGGTCATTTTGATGAAGCCATTTTCATTAAATGATTCGATATTGGAAACCATCAACCCTATCTCATCCATATGAGCGGCAACGAGCAGTTGGCGGCGCGGCTTTTTGCCTCTGCCTTTTTTTATAGCGATAACATTTCCCATGCGGTCGATGTGGGTAGATGAGGCGAATTTCTTCCACTTTTTAAGAATCAACGCCGCAATTGCCGTTTCATCTCCAGAAGCGCCTGGGGTTTCAGATAGTTGGGCGAGCAATTTGGCAACATCCATAAAAAGATTCCTTTGAAATGTGAATATAGCCCGAAAAATGCCGGCATTTTAGCCGTCGGGCGGCGGTGTGGGCGTATCGGTTAATCGAATAACGGTAACCCGGATAACGGGCGAGGTAACAGTTGGCGGAGCGGTGGCGGTAGTAGCGGGCGATGTGGGGGTGGCGGTGGGTAATGGGGTTGACGTTGCCGGCAATGTGGGGGTGTTGGTAGGCGCCGGCGGGTTTGTGGGCGACGCTGGCGGAACGGTTGGCGGCGATGTCGATGTAGGCGGAATTGGGGAGGCGGTAGGCGGCGCCGGGGGTATGGTTGGCGCAACTGCTGTTGCCGGCACAAATTGAGTGGCAGTAGCAAATTGGGCTGGCGTTGCCGGCAACGTTTGGGCGGGGTTAACGATAGTGGGCACAGGCGAATTGCTAGACAAGGGGGTTACAGAGATCGGGGGAGGCGTGGTTGCTGACGGCTGGGAAAAGATTGGCGGCGTCGGCGACAAAGTAGAGGATGTGGACTGAACAGGAGCCATACGGTATAGGATAATGCCGGCACAGTAACAAGGCAAGGTCAAAAAAATAATTGCAAGCAGTAATGTGTGTGTAAATTTTCTTGGGTTCATGCCGCCCCAAATAGAGTTAAAATCGTCTCGAATATTATGTGAGGGTGAGACAATACGCAAATTGTTCCAGGTAAAAAGCAAGCCGTTATGCGATTTTCAGCTTCACGATTATAATGCGCCATATTCTAAACCCTTGTCGATGTACAACGTTTGCCATCATCATTTTTGCGTCAAGTTGTCATGATAAACTGTAAAAGCTGGTTAGCCAAAGATTTTCATTTGGATAACGTCTAACTTCACCTGATATGAAATTTGAAATTTGGGGCGCGTTGAACCAGGCGGCGATAATATTGCCGCAACGTCCTATTGCCGGCATCGTTTTGATCGGCATTTATCTCCTGGCATTCATTTTGATCGCCAATCGGTGGCGAGACGAATTGAATCAATCGCGCCAAGATTGGCTGATCGTTGCCGTATTGTCTGGCGCCGCATTTCTATTGAGCCAATTTTTAGCGTTCTCGTTTGCCGGCAACAATCAATTCTTGCTCAGAACCACAGCAGAACAATCGGTAGAGGGAGCGCCATTTGGCTTTGTGCCCATTTTGGCGGCGGGGTTATACCTCAATCCGATGTTAGCCTTAATCGTTGGCTTTTTTGGCGGATTAAGCCGCGCCATTTGGCAGACACATTCCATCTTTACTCCGCTGTTTTTTGCCCTGGCAGGTTGGCTTACCGGATGGCTGGTTCGGCAAAATTACCAGCAAAATTGGTTTCAATGGCTGCGCCGACCCATCATCGCTGCGCCGTTTGCCTTGGTTTCGGTTATGCTGGCGCCTATTGGGTGGGCGGCTTTCGCCTATGCCCCGCCCCAAGCTACCTGGTTGGAGGCATTGGATCAAGCCTTTTCGGTAGCAAGGGCGTTTTTGTTGCCATTATTGATTGAAGGGGTAGTTGCCGGCGCCTTTATGACGTTGCTTCTTTTAGGCGAACCTCGACTAGGACGCGCCCAAGATCGCCCCCCAGAGCTATCGCCTCAGGAAAGAAGCCTTAAGTGGCGCATTGCCAGCAGTTTTGCCCTTTTCGCTTCGGCGCTAATCACCCTTCTTTTGCTAGCGGCTTACACCCTTTCTTTGCGGGTTGCTACCGACTTGGTGGCTAATGAAATGGGCAGAAACGCTCAGGTAGTCTCTGAACGCATTCCCGAATTTATCGACACCAGGCTGAATATCTTGACCCAATTTAGCCGCAGCTCAACCTTCAAAAATGGGGACGTTGACGCTCAGCAAGAAGCATTGCGCGATCTCTTTCGGACTGGGGCATTTTTTCGCCGGGCAATGTTAGTGGATGATCAGGGTGATGTGTTGGCGGCTTATCCTGAGCGAGATGCCCCCGATAAACTCGCCAATGAGGAGATAGCTGCCTTAGAGAAGGCGTTAGAAAGCGGCGCGCCAGCCAACTCAAATGCTCTATTCAGCCCTAAGGATGATTTTTCGCTCACCTTTATCGCGCCAATTTTAGGAGGGGAGGATGATGGCCCGGCGGCGGTTGTTGGGCGCGTTCCTGATGTGGCGTTACGTGATCTGAACTCGCCTTTACAATCTCAATTTGGGGTAGGGCAGGGTTTTTTGGTGGACGATGCCGGACAAATTATCGCCCACCCAGATTCAGATAGTTTACTGAGTTTGTGGTCGCTGCCGGCAACGATTGGGCGACGCTACGATACAGATTTTTCCGGGTTTGCTTATGAAAGTCGAGATGGCGTCACCAACGCCCGTGAGATCGTTTATTTTTTACCTGACGAGATCAGTTCCTGGGGGATTGTGACCGAAACTCCTTACGAAGTCGCTTTGGGAATCGCCTTGAATATCGCTGCGCCGTTGCTCATTGCTATTGCTGTCGCCTCTTTGCTCTTTGTTGCTTACCTACTCTATTTGGGCAACGCTATTGTAGCTCCCATCAATCAGCTAGGCAGAGCATCTAAAGCAATTGCCGAGGGGAGTTTAGACACAGCGATAATGGTAGATGGCGAAGATGAAATTGGGCGGTTAGCGACTAATTTTCAGACGATGCAACGCTCTCTTAAAGAGCGAGTTGGCGATCTGTCCTTATTGCTTTCGGTGAGCAAAGGGGTTTCATCTAGTATTGATGTCAATCAGGGCATACCGCCGATTTTGCAAGGGGCGCTTCGCGCCACGGGGGCATCGGCTGCCCGAATCGTCATCATCAACCCGTTAGAAAAAACGCCAATCGCCTTTGGCGAAGGTCCAGCCAGCCAGCGTATGGCATCTTATGATCGCGATGCGATGAACGTCTCTAAACATGGAGAGGCGGTTTGTTTGCAACCAGATAAGGTGGCGCAAGCGTTGGAATTGCAAAATGGGGAGGAGCCGCCAGTGCCGGCAGCAGTCATATTGCCATTGCATGGCGCCCATCGCTTTCAGGGGGTTTTTTGGATCGGTTTTCGCGGAGCCCGAAATGTCGACCGTCGGGCGTTAGATTTGCTTCACACGCTTGCCAGCCAAGCTGCCGTGCTGATCGAAAATTGGACATTCTTTATCACCACAAACAGCCAACGGCGGCGGCTCAAGGCTGTTTTGGCAAGCGCCACCAATGCCGTAATCGTCACCGATTCCTCTGACAAAGTGTTGTTGATTAATCCGGCAATGGAACAAGCGTTTGATATCGTGGGGAACAACGTCGTTAATTTGCCAATCACGCAGATATTAAAAGATTCTCCATTGTTGCCGGCAATGTTGGAGCGCAGTGAAAAGAGCCACAGAATGGAAGTGGTGGGTAAAGATGAGATAACTTGGTTGGCGGAGGTTTCGCCCATCAACCATATCGATGGCAAATTTGCCGGCAGGGTGGCGGTGCTGCACGATATCACATCATTGGTAGAGTTAGATAAATTAAGGACGGAGTTTGTAGAAACGGTAGCGCACGATTTGCGCACGCCGCTGACTTTTGTGCGATCTTACGCCTCGATGCTGCCCGAAGAAGGAAAACTAAACGATATACAGATGGACCAGCTCTCTAAAATATTAAGGGGAATCGACCAAATGGTGGAGTTGGTCCAAGATGTGTTGGATTTGGAGCGTATTGAAGCTGGAGATCTTTTATCCTTCGGGCAGATCAATCTGTTGAACTTGTTGCGCGGAGTGACAGAAGATTTTGCTCAGCCAGCCTCCGATGCTGGCGTCCCTTTGCGATTGGCGTTGCCGGCGACTTTGCCAAAAACGCAAGGGGATTATCCGTTGTTGCGGCAAGCGGTTGGCAACTTGATCAATAATGCCATTAAATATGCGCCAAACAGCGGCGAAATTATCATCAGCGCTACATTGCAAATAGAATCAGAACCTGGGGCGGTAGACAAGGCGATTATTTGCGTTAAAGATCAGGGAAGAGGGATTCCGCCAGAAAAAATGCCCTACCTTTTCGATAAATTTTACCGGGCAAAAGAGCGCGGCACAGAGCGGATAAAAGGGTCGGGTTTGGGGTTAACGATCGTGCGTTCTGTCGTCGAGCGGCATGGCGGCAGCGTTTGGTGCGAAAGCAAAGTAGGAGAAGGCAGCGCTTTCTTCATCGCTTTACCCGTGACAGAATGAAAGCAAACAGAAGCTGACCTATCATGATAGGTCAGCTTCTGTATTTTAATTAAGAGGGGCGATTTAAAAGGGGATTTCGTCTTCTTCTTGGGCAGGGGCGTTGCCGGCATATTCGCCGCCCTCGCCGCCGTCTCCTTCAAATGAGGCTTCATCCCGCCCGCCAATGAATTTGACTGAATCCGCCCGAATCTCGAAAGAGGAGCCAACTGAGCCATCTTGCCGAGTGAATAATTTTGGTCCGCCCGTTTGCGGGTCTGCAGCCAGCCGACCTTCAACTAAAACTTTGCGCCCTTTGCTCAAATATTGGTTGGTGGTTTCAGCTTGCCGCCCCCATACCGAAATGCGAAACCAGGTGGTTTCGTCTACGGGTTGCCCAGTTTGGCTATTTGTCCACCGGCGGTTGGTGGCAATACTAAAGTTGGTTACAGCCGTTCCATCTGGCATATACCGCATTTCTGGATCGCGTCCCAAGTTCCCTACAACAATGATTTTCTGATACATGACTGTTCCTTTTTTAGGCGAGGTTTAAACGAGCTTTACAGGAAAAATTATAGCAGTTTTTGCCTTTTTAGGCAAGAAAATTAGACCATTCGTTCTGAATTTATAGGTCAGACCCAGCCGCGTAAACGGACTGCCTGAGCCACCCGCTCTACAGCGACCAAATAAGCGGCGACGCGATTATCGACGCCGCGCTGCTGTGCCATTTGATGCACAGCGTGAAAAGCGGTGGTCATCTTTTGATCTAGCCGCTCGTTAACCAACGCTTCGTCCCAATAATATTGGTACCCATTTTGCACCATTTCAAAGTATGAAACGGTAACGCCGCCAGCATTGCACAAAAAGTCGGGAATTAGGAAGGCGTCGGTTTGGAATAGGATGTCGTCCGCTTCAGGTGTGGTGGGTCCGTTGGCTAATTCGGCGATAATTTTGGCTTTGATGTTGCCGGCATTCACCCGCGTGATTTGGTTCTCAATGGCAGCGGGAATTAAGACGTCAACATTCAACTCCAGCAAATCTTGGTTGGAAATTGGCTCGGCGTCTTCATAGCTGGGCACCCGCCGCATTCGCTTGACCACTTTCGAAACCGCCTCATAATCCAAGCCATCTTCGTTGTAAATGCCGCCAAATTCGTCGCTTACCGCTACTACCTTCATCCCTAGAATTTTTGCCGCCAATTTGTGGGCAAAAGAGCCGACATTGCCAAATCCCTGAATAGCGCACGTTGCCCCTTTGAGATTCATCTCCATGGTGGCAGCCGCTTCGCGGATGGCGATGATGCCGCCTAAAGCCGTAGCCGCCGTTCTGCCGGCAGAACCGCCCAGTTCCAGCGGCTTGCCCGTAATTGCTCCCGGCTCCTGATAACCGCGAATCGCCTCGAATTCGTCCAGCATCCATGCCATAATTTGGGGATGGGTATTTACGTCCGGGGCGGGAATATCTCTAGTGATGCCGATGTAGGGGGCGATGTTTCGCATGTAACCGCGGCTTAACTGCTCTAACTCTCGGCTCGACAGCTCGCGTGGGTTGCAAATAATGCCTCCCTTTCCGCCTCCCAGCGGAATATCCGCCACCGCTGTTTTCCACGTCATCCAGGCTGCTAACGCCCGAATAGTGTCGATCGTTTCGTCAGGGTGAAAGCGAATGCCCCCTTTAGCGGGTCCGCGAGCGTCGTTGTATTGCACACGATACCCCTGAAAAACCTGGGCGCTGCCATCATCCATTTTAACGGGTATGGTGAAATGAAATTCGCGCATCGGCACGCGCAAAAAGGCGTGCATATCGGGATCTAATTGTAAAACTTCCGCTGCTTCGTCTAACTGTTTTTGAGCGTTTTCAAAAGGATTGATTTTAGTCATTTCGATTTAACTCCTAATGGGTATGTGAGTGGGTGTGGGAATGGCGGCTCACTAATGGTAAAGGCGTTTAAAACGACCGCACGCGGCGCTTTTTCTGTCAGGCGCACACATTTTACCTGAATCTATTTTGGGGGAAAAGGGGAGCGTAATAAGAGGTTTGGGGCTAGAGGCTAGGAGCGGGAAATGTGGTAAAGTTATTTTATGGATGAGTCGCCTGCCGGCATTAATCGGCATCGGTATCGACAAATTTTGCGCTTTTTTGCCGGCATTGTCGCGCAACTGATCATTATCGATTTACTGTTAGGTCGATTGCCTGGTATTCGGGGAAAAACGCGCGCCAGCCGCCCAGCCCGCTATCGTCGCATAGCAGCCCGTTTTCGAACGATGGCAGTCGAGATGGGTGGCGTCATGATCAAACTAGGGCAATTCCTCAGCGCCAGGGTAGATGTGTTGCCCCCAGAAATCACCGAAGAGTTGCGCGGTTTGCAAGATGAAGCTGTTCCTGTGCCATTTGAGGAGATTCGGCAAATGTTAGCGGGGGAATTAGGCGACATCAACCGCCATTTTGCCGCTTTTGAAGAAGAGGCGTTGGCTGCCGCTTCGTTTGGGCAAGCCCACCACGCTTGGCTGCTGCCCGCCAATGGGTCGTCATTGCTGGGAGAGCCGGTCATCGTAAAAGTGCAGCGTCCTGGCATTGCGGATGTGGTACATACAGATTTAAGCGCCTTGCGTGTAGTGGCGGGATGGGCAATGCGTTATAAACCAATTCGCCGCCGGGCAGATGTGCCGGCATTAATGGATGAGTTTGCTCAGACGTTGTGGGAGGAGTTGGATTATCGAGCGGAAGCCAGCAATGCCGAACGACTTGATTTGATGTTTGCCGCCGACAACGATGTGCGGATTCCCGCTGTCTATTGGCAACATTCGACAGACAGGGTGTTGACATTGGAGGATGTGGGAGGGATGAAGATCGACGATGTGCAAGGGATGGAAGATGCCGGCATTTCGCCCGCCATCGTTTCTGAACGGTTGCTCGATATTTACTTCACCCAAATATTTCAGGAGGGATTCTTCCATGCCGACCCCCATCCAGGCAACATTTTCATTCGTCCCCGCCAAACCGACGATGAAGAGTTGATGGCGGATACTGCTCCATATGAAATCGCTTTTGTCGATTTCGGTATGGTGGGGCGCATTCAACAGTTGATGGGAGACAATTTGCGCCGAGTGTTGTTGAGTGTCGTGCAGCAAGACGCCGCCGCCCTGACTGATGTGTACAGCGATATGGGCTTTTTTCTGCCCGATGCCGATTTAGACCGGATTGCCGAAGCCCAATCCGCCATCTTGAATCGAATTTGGGGGCGCAGCTTGTTGGAGATGGCGCGACCCGACCCTGATGAGGTTCGTGAATTGGGAAGCGAGTTTAAAGATATTTTGCGGGAATTTCCCTTTCAGGTACCGCAAGATTTCGTCTATTTAGGACGGGCAATGGGGATGATTTCGGGGTTGACTTCGCAGCTTCATCCAGAAATCAATCCCTGGCGGCAATTGGAGAAATTTGCCCGCCAACTGTTGCAAGATTCTAAGACAAGCCCGTTGTCGGCGGAAATGGTGTTGGAAGAGTTGGGGTCGCTGTTGGCGTTGCCGGCACAAGCCCGACGGTTGCTTCAGGCGGCGGAACGCGGCGAGTTGCAAGTGCGAACAGTTGACCCCCGAACGGGGCGGCGCCTAGACCGATTGGAACGCCAAATGAGTCGGGTAAACATTGGCGTTTTTCTGGGATCAGTGGCGGTTTGCGGAGCGATCTTGTTCGTGAACGGTTATACTGGGTGGGGGATAGCTTGCTGGGCGTTGAGCGGGACAGGGTGGATAATCTCCCAATTGCGCTAACTCAATCTTCGGACGACCGGCGCAAATAAGTGCCAAACATGGGGCTGATCTTTTGGCTCCACGCCCCATTGCCGGCATCTTCGTGTAGAAAATCAATAAAGCCCTGCACCCGACTATCTAGCAGATCAAGCTGGTGTAAAATAACCGCTTCAATTGTTTTGGGCGTAACCGGCGACCCCCATTCCAGTTTGCCATGGTGCGCCGCAATGAGATGGACGATTTGGCGGGTTATTTTCGGCTCTATCTGTAAATCAGCGGCGGCTTGTTCTATCCATACGATAGCCCGCAAAATATGCCCGATCAAATGTCCATCGTCTGTGATGACGATGCCGGCATCTAAATTATACTCTTCAACCTTGCCGATATCGTGCAGCAAAACGCCGCAAAGCAACAAATCTCGATTGACATTAGGATAATGCTGGCTCAATTGTTCCGCCAGACTCGCCATGCTCAATGTATGGGCTAACAAGCCGCCCACATAAGCATGGTGCATTCGTTTAGCGGCTGGAGCGGAGGCAAATTTGGGCAAAAAAGTCTCCTCGCCCAAAATTTTGGTCAGCAAGCTTTGATACGGTTCTTGCGTCGAATCGATGAGCTCCTTTAGTTCAGCCGTCATTTCTGACTCTGATCGGGCAGCTTCCGGCAAAAAATCTCCCATATTGGGCGATTCGTGCCAGGTTAAATCGGAGATAACCACTTGAGGGGTATCGCGGTAGGTTGAAATTTTGCCGTCTACTAATGCCACATGCCCCGTTTTAACCCATTCCAGCGTTTGTGCCGGCACATCCCAGTACACTCCATTTATTTGTCCGCTTTTATCTCCTAAGGTAAGACGCAAATATGCCCCGCCATTGCGGGCTGCGCCCTGGCTCATATCTTGAATCAGAAATGGCTCATCCTGAAGTTGCGTTCCTACTTTTAGCTGGTTAACAAATTGTGACTTCATTGATGCCTCATTATTAAAATCTGCTTGAAAAGGAAATTATACAGGGGCACTTTTTCTTTCCAAAATAAAGCCCCGTCTGTTTACCACAGACGGGGCTTTTCTTTGAGAAGGGTATTCAAATTCGCTTTAAACGACCGCTTCTTCTGGCTGTTTTTCCGCTTTTTCGACTGGCTCTAACTTGGAAAAGGTTAGTTCGCCATCTTTTTCATCGATAAGTACCCGATCCCCTTTGCCAAACTCGTCGCGCAGCAGCCGAACAGATAGCGGGCTTTCTACATATCGTTGCAAAGCCCGTTTGAGAGGGCGCGCCCCAAAATCGGCGTCATATCCTTCGTTTGCCAGCCAGGTTCGAGCGGCATCGCTCAATTCGATTTCTAAGCCATATTCAGCCAGCCGCACCCGAACTTCTTTGAGTTGCAAATCGACGATTCGAATAACATCCTCTTCAGACAATTTATCAAAGATGATAATTTCGTCTATGCGGTTGATAAATTCGGGACGAAAGGTCTTTTTCAGAGCGTCTTCGATCTGTTTGTGATCGCGTTCAATTTCGCTGTCGCGCATGCCGGCAAAACCCAATGCGCCAGCCCGGCGCACAAACGAGGTGCCCACATTGCTGGTCATCACTATCAAACAGTTGCGGAAATTGACCAGACGCCCTTGTCCGTCCGTCAACCGTCCGTCATCCAGCAGTTGCAACAATGAATTCCATACATCAGGATGCGCTTTTTCGATCTCGTCAAAAAGAACCACGCTGTAGGGGCGGCGACGCACTTGCTCCGTCAATTGCCCGCCTTGCTCGTAGCCGATGTAACCGGGAGGCGCGCCAAACAAGCGGCTGACCGTATGCTGCTCACGATATTCGCTCATATCAACCCGGATCAGAGCGTCTTCATCGCCAAACAAAAATTCGGCTAACGCTTTTGCCAACTCCGTCTTGCCCACGCCAGACGACCCCAAAAAGATGAAGGAACCAATAGGGCGACGAGGGTCGTGCAAGCCAGAGCGGCTGCGGCGAATAGCGTCCGCGATAGCGGAAATCGCCTCGTTTTGTCCAATCAAACGCTCATGCAGCCGTTCTTCCATATTGAGCAACTTTTCCGCTTCCGTTTCCATCACCTGGTTAACCGGAATGCCAGTCCAAGCGGCGACCACTTCGCCGATGTCGTCTGCATCCACCACTTCGTCAATTTTATTTTCAGCTTGCCAACTTTCCCGCATCTCATTAAAGTTGACCTCCAATTGCATTCTCTCGGCTCGCTTAAGGGCGGCGCGTTCGTAGTCGCGGGCAGTGTGCGCCTCCTCTTCTTCCGCAGTCAGAGCGTCGATTTGCTTCTTTAGCTCTTTGATTTCGCCGGGCAAAATATAAAGTTGCACCCGCAATTTGGCGGCGGCTTCATCGATCAGGTCTATCGCTTTGTCGGGCAAGCGTCTATCGGAAACATACCGTTCAGACAGCTTGGCAGCCGCTTCTAACGCATCTTCTGAATATTTGACTTGATGATGGCTTTCGTATCGGTCACGTAAGCCATGCAGCATCAAAATTGTATCCTCCACGGAGGGTTCATCGACAAAAATGGGGGCAAAACGGCGTTCGAGGGCGCTGTCCTTTTCGATATATTGCCGATATTCGTCTAAGGTGGTTGCCCCCACACATTGCAATTCGCCGCGAGACAATGCCGGCTTCATCATATTGCTGGCGTCCATCGCTCCAGAAGCGGCGCCAGCCCCAACTACGGTGTGTAGCTCATCGATGAAGAGAATGATTTCGCCCTGGGCTTTTTTGATCTCTTCCATCGCCGCTTTTAGCCGTTCTTCAAATTCGCCACGAAAACGACTGCCGGCAATCATGGCGCCTAAATCCAATGCCATCACCTGTCTATTCAATAGATTTTCCGGCACATCGCTGTTGATTATCTTTTGGGCTAACCCTTCTACGATGGCGGTTTTGCCCACGCCAGCTTCGCCGATCATTACTGGATTGTTTTTGGTGCGGCGGCTTAATACCTGAATCACCCGTAAAATTTCATCGTCTCGTCCGATAACGGGGTCAAGTTTGCCTTCCTTCGCCAATTGGGTTAGGTTGCGGCTGAATTTTTCTAAGGTTTTGTAATTGCTTTCCGCTTGCTTGTCAGTTATTCGTTTTCCGCCTCGCAACTCTTTCAGCGCCTGAAGGGCGCGTTCGCGGTTGATATTAAACTCTTGCAAGATGCGGGCGGCGGGGGTATTGCGCTCGCTTAAGATGGAGAGAAAGATATGTTCGGTAGAGATAAACTCATCTTTTAGCCGATTTGCTTCCCCTTGCGCCAAATCCAACACGGTGCGGATACGGGGCGTGTAAAAAATTTGCCCGATGTTGCCGCTGTATACGGCGGAGCGGGGGGTGGTGCGCAACTCTTGGTCTACTCTATCGCGCATATTGTTGATATCCACGCTCATCAAATCCAAAATGTGAGGAATAGCCCCATCTTGTTGCTCGAGTAATGACATCAAAAAATGTTCAGTATCGACTTGGGTATGCCCATATCGCTGAACGACTTCGTAAGAACGGGCGGCGGCATCTTGTGCCCGTTCGGTAAAACGATCAAAACGCATTTCAATTTCCTTCTTGAATGGTAATTATGTTACTTTCGAGGTGGGCGGCGCGAAGTGGGCAACAAAAATTATGTTTACTATTTCGCAATCACGCCATGTTGCCTAAAAATGGCATTGCCGGCAATCATACCTCAACTTTGTTTGATCCGTGTAAGAAAAATCGAGTTTTGTCCAAAATCATAACACTCGAATTCCTTCCCCATCATAACCATCCCCCCATGCCAATATTTTATGCACAGTAATTTCGATTAAGCGCCAATCGTCGCTTTTATCATCTTCAAAAGCCCATTCATATTTGTGGTAAAAATATTCGGCTACCTGTTCGGTGGTCGTGTGGTTAGCGGCATGGGCTTCCCCTTCGATGATGATTACATTGAATGGATCGGCAAGGGAGAGAGAGACATTTTGATTGGTGCGTAGGTTGTTATATTTTTGGCTATAACTGCCGGCAACCACATACACTTTTTGGTCGAGCCAAATAAAATATACTGGAACCAAATGGGGGCGTCCATCGCGGCGGACGGTAGACATCCAAATGACGGCTTCTCGTCCTAGCCTTGCTTCGATAGCCCGCCACCGATCAAGATTGCGTTTCACAGAAAAAGGCAGTTGAAGTTGGGTATTGATCGGAAACGATCAGACTCAACAAAATAGATTGTCGGCTGGCGAAATTAAAGTCGGATTATACCGTACCAACTCGCCCTTATGCCATTGCAGCGAGGAAACAGGCAGATCAATTCCTAATAAGGAATTGATCTGTTGGGCGAATTTGGCGTCATCGCCGCTGGTATAGGCGCGGGATTGTCCAGAATGGGCATCGCTTTGCAAATTGTTCTCGGTGAGCATCCGCTTAACCTGGCGAGCGACGGCAGGCGCCGGATTGATGATAGCAATGTGGTCGCCGACGATACGGCGCAGCGTTGGTATGATGAAGGGGTAATGGGTACAGCCGAGAATGAGGGTATCGATGCCGGCATTGAGCATAGGCGTTACTGCCTTTCGCAACAGTTGTTCTGTCTCCGGATGGTCAATTTTGTCGGCTTCGATCAGCTCCACCAAGCCAATGCACGGATCTTCCCAAATAGAGATCTCCTGGGCATATCGCGCCATCAAACTGGCATAACGTTGGCTCTCAAAAGTGCCGGCAGTAGCCAAAATACCCACTTTGCCCGTTCGGGTTGCCGCCGCCCCTGGTTTAACTGCCGGTTCCATCCCCACGAAGGGCATCTCCGGAAAATCTGTTCGCAAGATATCTAGGGCAGCGGCTGTCGCTGTGTTACAGGCGACCAACGTTAACTTAACCTGATTTTCAATAAAAAAGCGGACGATGCCTCGGCACAGCGAAACGATTTCCATGGCGTCTCGTTTACCATACGGCACATGCGCTTGGTCTGCTAAGTAGATAAAATCTTCGGTAGGCAAAATGGCAACTGTCTCCTGCAATGTAGAAAGCCCGCCCACCCCCGAATCAAAAACGCCGATCATACCGCCGCCGCTTCCACCAGCCCAGAAAAAAGGCGCAACATTGCCGGATCGTCGTCAATCAAATTTTCAGGATGCCATTGGACGCCCACCCCGTAAATATAATCGACGATTTCAACCCCTTCAATTAACCCATCGGAAGCTGTCGCGGTCACCTTCAGATTGCTGCCCAAATCTTTAACCGCTTGATGATGTAAACTGTTTACCCGTGTCAAGGTGGTTTCCAATTGACGCGCCAGCATAGAGTTGGGGGAGACCTCTACCTCATGCGATAGGTAGTTGCGCGGATGGTTTCCAAAGTTATCATGACGGATGTCGGAGGGGCGCAGCGTGCCTACATCTTCCCATAACGTGCCGCCAAACGCCACATTAAGCGCTTGAATGCCACGACAAATCGCCAACAATGGTTTTTCTAGCTTAGCTGCGTTTTGAGCTAAGCTGATCTCTACCCTATCCCGTTCTGTGTCAATTCCCCATATCTTATGGTGATGCGTGCCATTGTATTGGTCTGGACTGATATCGCCTCCGCCAGGCAGCAACAGCCCGTCAATTCGTTCCATAATCGACGCCAAATCCTCTTCTGGCAAATTTAGAGGAATTAATATCGGAATGCCGCCTGCTCGATATATCGCCCTGGCATAGGAAGGCATTAATCCATAAATTTCAAGCGGGATGTTGTCGTTGGTATGTTTGTAGTAGGTCGAGCATCCAATAAGCGGTTTTTGGTTCATGAGCGCATTCCTCATTGGTTATGGCGAATGGCATGCCGGCAAGGCGCATGCCAATTAAAAAAGGGTGGAAATGCGTTCGCATTTCCACCCTTTTATTTTGACCTGATAAAATTAATTTTGCAATAATTAACGTCGTTTCTTTTCTGGCAGTCGAGCCGATTTTCCTCGCCGTTCACGCAAAAAGTAGAGTTGGGCTCGTCGTACATGAGAGTGCCGATGAATTTCGATTTTTTCTAGTAGAGGGGAACGCAATAAAAAGCTTCGCTCAACGCCAATGCCGTTGCTGGCGATCCGCCGCACGGTGAAATTTTTGTTGTTGCCGCTATTGCGCAACCGTATGACAGCGCCTCGCACCAATTGTATTCGGTCTCGGCGCCCTTCTACAATTCGTAAATGGACGGTTACTTCGTCGCCAACATGAACGGCTGGCAGGTTGTCGTTTTCTTCTCGGTCAAAGGTTTTTAGCAATAGGTCAGACATAATCAATTCCTTGTCAAGGGCGGCTTTTAGGATGTTCGCCGTCCGAAAGAACCCATTAATTTTCTAAAAGAGTGGGAATGTTCAGACATAAAAATAGCCCGCCTAGCGGACTAGAGGCAAAATGTTATCATAGCTGGAGTAAATGGGCAAATAAATAGATCTTGCAGGGGGAATGCCGGCTCAAAAAAAATACCCCGCTGTGTCGTGTCGAGCGGGGCAGGTTTGTCTAACGAATTGTGAACAAGGGCTATGTAGCGCTTGCTCCTATAGAGGAGACGTTGCCGGCATTGCCGTTTACCCGAACTGTTGCCGCCCCGCTTTTTGTTTGTGCGGCTTCCTCTTCTGCGCGTCCTAAAACTTCGCGCACTTTGTTCACCAATTCAACTGGATGAATCGGCTTAATCAAATAGTCATCCGCTCCAGCGTCGAAACCAGTCTCTTTGTCTTTGCGGCGAGACATAGCGGAGAAGAGAATGATGCGTGTGTGGTTAAGGGTGGGGTTATCACGCAACTGTTTGCATACTTCATACCCGTTCATATCCGGCATCATCACATCTAACAGCACCAAATCCGGTTTGCCCGATTCAGCCAAAGATAAACCGAGTTTGCCCGAATGCGCCATCTCTACCTCGAAGCCAGATTGACGCAGGATGATGCTGATCAATTTTAATAAGTTGGCATTATCATCGATTAGCAATACTTTTGAAGCCATAATGTTTTCGCTCACCTGTTTTTACCAAAAAAATTGATAATGATACACCTGCAAAAGCTAATCATACCAATTATTAATCAATGCCTTAAAGTTACCATATCCGCTACTTTTCTGGTGTGAAGGCGGAGTGAAATTATCCAATTTCTGGAGCGTTATTGCCCTGTAATAAATCGGCAAACACCACGATGCGTTTATTGTTAATCAGATATGGGTAGCAGGAGATGAGGGTCGCGCTGGCGTTTTCGGTTGGGCTCATCACCCAGGTCGCCGAAGGATCTACATACCGAACTTCTCGAACGGTATATGTATACCATTTTTCTGCGGTTGCAATTCGCACCTCATCTCCAGGTTTTAATCTGTCTAGATCGCGGAATATTTGACCGTAAATGTCGTTATGGGCGGAAAGCACCATGTTGCCATTTTGCCCTGGCAAAGCGGAAGAAGCGTACCTTCCTACCCCTAATTGTAGATTTTCCCAACTATCCCCATCCAAAATGGGCTTGTCAATATTTAATGCCGGGATTTGAATTCGACGAGCGCTGCCGGCATTCGCTTTTTGGGCGGCGATAAAGGGCATTGGTAACGAAGCGTCGATGGTGGGAGCTTCGCTCTCTAAGTCAACATCGTCCGTCCAATTGTGAGAGATGACATTGGCAGCCGGGAGAGCAACAGCTTCGTTACCTGGCGGGTTGTTTGTTTCGATTGTCAGCAGTCGAGAGGAAAGGGAGACGCTGGGCAAAGATGGCGCTGGCGCCGAGGTGGATGCCGGCAATGGCGGCGTATTCGCAACGACAGCCGCCATCGCATATTCTTGAAAAGTTGCCGCTTCTTCATTTATGTTTTTGGTATCCATCCCAAATTTTGCCACCAGAAATAAAAAGCCGATCGCTGCCAAAACTTCGATGCCAATGAGCGCTTTTTCCACATGCGCTTTCCAATTGGGAGCGGCGTTTTGTGACGCGGCAATTGATGCGGATGGGACGATTTGTAGTTGTTCTGGCGGGAGCGGTATTAATTCCCGCATTGTCTCTTTTTTGCTTCGTAAAAATTGGGGCAATATAGCTTCCGACGAGCTGGTCAGCGGCGATATTGAAGCGGCGGAAGGCAGCAGGCGGGTGTTGGCGTGTAAACTCATTTTGGATATTACTTATACAAAGGTATGGGCATTGTATAGAGAGGGATAAATTTCATCAGAACGACAAGGTGAACGTTTCGTAAAAAGAACGTGGGAAAATTGGTACTACGCTCCCAAGTTGGGGTAAGGGAGAATTACGCGCCACATAAAAAGGTAATGACAAAAGGAGGCGGCAAGCACGAAGATATGCCAAATTTCGTGATGTCCAAAAACGCCAGGGTAGGGGTCTGGTTTTTCCCAATAGTAGATGAAAAAGCCGATAGAATAGAGCAAGCCGCCCACGCCAAGTAAGCCCAAAGCGGACAAGGGAACGGCGAAGAAAATGTCAGACAGAAAGATTGCCGGCAAGATACTCGCCCAACCCATAGCCATATAAATGCCTGCTTGCCATCCCCCATGAATGCGACTGCCCGCGATTTTCAACGTTGAACCAACCAGCGCGGATATCCAAATTAACGCTAGGGCAGGGATTTTCCACTTATCGAAGAAAAAAGTAGCGATGATGGGCGTTTGCGTGCCGGCAATGTACAGAAAAATAGCGATATGATCCAGCCGATTTAAGATCATTCGTTTCGCATGGGACACTCTGGCGCCATGTAAAAAGGCGCTGCTAAAAAACAAGGCGCATAAGGTAACGCCATACAACAAAAATGCCCTCCATTTTTGTGGATCGGCGCGCGTTTCCCACAATAAACCGGCTGTGCCAATGACGCCAAAAAGCGCCCCCAGAAAATGGGAGATGGCGTTAAACGGTTCGTATAAAAATCGGCTCAATTTAAACCAGCCTTCATCAAAAGGCATTTCTTAATGATTGGTTGATTAAATTACGGTTGTGTAGTTTAAGGGCGGTTTTGTTCATTGTAGCTGAGACATCATCCCAAAGTTGGCGTCAGGCGTATTGTACCCCCGACTTGTAAAAAATTGACAGCGGGAATCCTACTATCATTTCGATGGCTTAGGCGAATTCTGCTCGCTGACCTTAAGCTCAAATGTATCGTTTGCTACGTTGCCGGCAACCGGCAGTCGCGTAATTTTTAGTCAAACCAATACTGTTTAGGAGATAACAATAAAATGTTACGAGAATTCAGAGAGTTTCTTCAACAAGGCAATGTATTAGATTTAGCCGTCGCTGTTATATTGGGCGGGGCATTCGGCGCTATCGTCAGCTCGTTGGTTGACGACATCATCATGCCGGTCATCGGCGCCATATTAGGCGGCATCGATTTTGCTGGACAAGTGATCGCAGTTAACGACGCCATGATCGGATGGGGCAATTTTGTGCAAGCCATCATCAACTTTTTGTGTATTGCCCTCGTTTTATTTTGGTTAATTCGCACCGCCAAATCGATGGATATGGTTGAAGAGGAAGAGGCAGCTCCCACCGCAGAAGAAACGCTGTTAACTGAAATCCGCGATTTGTTGAAAGAGGGACGATAAAATTATCTGAGACGCTATTTAAGCCGCGCCTGCTTGCGCAGCTTAAATAGGTTATCCTTGAGGGGAAATTGTTGCCGGCAGTCGCGCCTTGAAAACGCTGCCATGTCCGGCAACGCTGCTCACCGTTAACTGCCCCTGATGTTGGTCGATGATATATTTTGCCAGCGGCAGCCCCACGCCAGCCCCAGAAAAAGACAGCTCCACGCCTGATCGATCAACTCGGAAGAACGGCTCAAATATCGATTGCTGAAATTGGTCTGGAATCCCCAATCCCTTGTCTACCACTTCGACCGCCGCCCACTGGGCAGATTCAATGTGGGCTCGAACGACGATGATTGAATCGTTAGGGCTAAATTTGAGGGCGTTTTCCACCAATATACGGATCGCCAAGGTGATAGAAGCCTGATCCCCTTTTATTGCCGGCATTTGCGGAGATATGGCAAATTTAACCCGTTCCCCTTTCACGTTTAATCGTTGCCGAGCTTCAAGAACGGCTGTATTTACCACGGTTACCAAATCAACCGGAGTAAATTCGGTGTAGGATAATTTCAATTCATACAATGCTAACAACTGGTTCACTAACTCTGAAGCCTCTGCCACGCTGCGGGTAACGGATTTTAAGCCATTTTCCAATCCTTTTCCTTCCAATTTTCCTTCGTTGATCAAATATAAATACCCCATTGCGCTGGTGAGAGGGGTACGCAATTCATGGGACAGCAAAGTAATGAAGTCAGCCTGTATCTTAGATTGATTGGTCATTTATAGCCAACGATAAGCATCGGAAAAATATTCCAACGAGATTGAGCGTAGCGACCTGACGATAATTTATAATTTAGGTCAATGTAACGTTTTTGTGATGTGGGTAGGCAATAAACAGCGTCCCTGCCCTTGCGGTGTCGATGCTCTATTTCTGCGCGACCGGAAGTAACATCCTACTTGCTTAATTTTAACACAGCGCGCTTGCAGCAACCCCCTACAGTCGCTCTTTTTACGACTGATTCACAACCCGCCCCAATTTAAAAGTTACTCAACTTTCAGTATATGGGTGACAGCAGTTCCGCCAATCCCCCCTAAACTTTGCGCCATCCCCACTTTGACATCTGGGATTTGGTTGTCGCCCGCTTTGCCCCGTAATTGCCGGCATATCTCCACAACTTGCAACATTCCCGTTGCCCCGCCAGCATGTCCCCGCGCTTTTAAACCGCCAAAACTGCTGACCGGAATCCTGCCCTGTGGCGTAATCTCCCCATCTCGCGCCAACTGCCAACCTATTCCCCGCTCCGCAAAGCCACTCGCTTCCAACGACAATGCCGCCAAAATAGTAAAGGCATCGTGCAATTCAAACAGATCCACCTCATCTGGGGAGATGCCGGCAGCGGCATACGCTTTTTTGGCGCTAATTTCAGCGGCATGCAGCCACAATATCTCCTGGCGATCATGCAACGCCAAACTGTCTGTCGCCAGGGCGCTGCCGGCAATTCTGACCGGCTGAGGCGCCATATCCATCGCCCGCTCGCTATCTGTCACGATCGCCGCCGCAGCGCCATCGCCCAGTGGCGCCGCATCAAACAAACTCACCGGGGTCGCTATCGGCGGAGCGCCGGCAAACCGCTCCGGCTTCAGTCGGTTGCGAAACATCGCTAGCGGATTTTTCGCCCCGTTGGCATGGGCGTTCACGCTAAATCCAGCAAAATCGTCCAATGCGACCCCATATTCATGCATATAGCGGCGCATTACCAAAGCGGCAATAGCGGCTGGCGTAGCGCCCTGCATCGCCTCGTAATCGGCGTCTAAGGTGGTCGCCATCGCTTCCGTCGCCCCAGAGCCCACTTTGTCTGTCATCTTTTCTACACCGACCGCCAGAGCCGTTTTGACCATGCCGCTTTGCACAGCCAACGTCGCTTGGCGCAATGCGGCAGCGCCAGAAGCGTCTGCCGCTTCAACCGTCACCGCCTCTCGACCGCGCAATCCGGCGAAATCCGCCACCAATGCCGCCAAATGTTCTTGCCCGCTGAGCGCCCCCGACAGCATGTTGCCCACGAAAATGGCATCGATATCCGTTGTGCCGGCATCATCTAGCGCCCCTTCAATCGCATACCACGCCAAATGACGTATAGAGGTCTCCCAAGCCTCCTTTACCGCAGTTTGTCCAATGCCGATAATTGATACATTTGTCATAGCTAGCTCATCTTTAGCTTATCCCGATAGCGAGTATAAGTGGCGTAATTGATTGGCGTACGGCGGGCGATATACGCTTCAGTCGATTGCGCCCGATCCTGGGCTTCTACGATCTTGTCCGTCACCTCAAAAGAGATGGCGTCCGAACCAGCCCCAGAACCATAGCTGACCATCAAAATGTGGTCGCCAGGTTGGGCGATATCCAAGGTCGAGGTCAACCCGATCATGGCAGAGCCAGAATAGGTATTGCCGATGCGCGGGCTTAGTAAGCCAGGAGCGATTTGCTCAGGGGCAAAACCCAACATTTTGCCCACCCGTTGCGGGAATTTGGCGTTTGGTTGATGGAAAATGACATAATCATAATCAGATGGCAGTCGCTCCATCATCTCCATAAATCGCTGCGCCGCTCCTATCACATGCTTAAAATAGGCTGGCTCGCCCGTAAAGCGGTCGCCATGAGACGGATATTCGGCGTGCGCCCGCCGCCAAAAATCGGGCGTATCGGTCACATAAGAATATGACCCCTCGATAATCGCCAAGGCGTCTTCGCCAGGACCGATCAAAATCGCTGCGCCGCCTGCCGCTGCGGTATATTCTAGAGCGTCGCCAGGGCGACCCTGCGCCGTGTCCATGCCGATGCTTAGGGCGAAATTTGCCATGCCCGACCCGACAAAGCCAGAGGCGGCTTGCATCGCTTCTGTGCCGGCTTTACAGGCAAACTCCCAATCGGCGGCTTGGGTGCTAGGCACCGCTCCAATCGCCTCGGCTACCAGGGTGCTGGTTGGCTTAACGGCGTATGGGTGACTTTCGCTGCCCACCCACACAGCGCGAATCTCCTGGGGGTCAATTTGGGCGCGAAGCAGGGCATTGCGGGCGGCTTCGATAGACATGGTGATGACATCTTCGTCTAAGCCGTTGACCGCTTTTTCGGTGATGGGCGTTCCGCCGACGCCGCCAGTCCACATATCGCTAATTTCTGATGCCGGCAATCGATAGCGGGGCACATAAGCGCCATATCCGACGATCCCAATCGGGCGATCCGTTTTCATCAATCCATCTGTATTGCTCATCTCTACCTCTGTTTAAAAACCGTTGGCGCGCAAAATCTCTTCAGCCCGCGTCACACGAATGTTGCCTTCCCGAGCCAATTGATTAGCGACTAGCTCCACTTGCCCGTCTCTGGCGCCTGCTGCCAGCGCAATTTGTCGGGCGTGCAGCCGCATATGCCCCCGTTGGATGCCAGTTGTTGCCAGGGCGCGGATGGCGGCTAAATTTTGGGCTAACCCAACCGCCGCCAATATTTGGGCTAACTCGCCAGCCGACGACACATTTAAAATTTTCATGGCGACCTGGGCAGTGGGATGTACTTTGGTGGCGCCGCCCACCGTTCCTACCGCCATCGGCAGCGTCATTTCGCCCACCAAATCCCCATCCCCATTGACATGCCAATCGGTCAATGCCTGATACCTGCCAGTTCGGGCAGCATAGGCGTGGGCGCCCGCTTCTATCGCCCGCCAATCATTGCCAGTAGCGATACATACGGCATCAATGCCGTTCATGATCCCTTTGTTGTGGGTAGCAGCCCGATAGGGGTCAACAATAGCGAAGGCGTTGGCTTCTTCAATGAGTTTTGCCACTAATTCGCCGGATTGTCCCTCTTTGCCGGCAAGCTGGGCTGCCGGCACAACACACCGAGTTGTCGCCAATCGTTGGTCTGTTAGGTTAGACAATATTCGTAAATTGACCCGACCGCCGGTTAACGCTTCTACTTTGGGCGCCATCGCTTCGACAGCGGTATTGATGGCATTGGCGCCCATGGCGTCGCGGGTGTCATACAGTAGATGAACGATCAGCATCGCCCCTACCGGCGAGTTGGGAAACGGGCGAATTTCGATGTCTCGAGCTCCGCCGCCCCGTTTGACGATGCTGCCGCTGCGACTGTTGGCGATCGCCATTAATTCCGCTTTATGGCTTTCGATGGCAGCGATGCCGGCATTTAAATCTGGCACATCCAACAGTTGTATTTGCCCGATCATTATGGGGTCAGTCGCTTCTGTTTGGAAGCCGCCGCCGGCTCGGATCAGTTTGGCGGCAAAGCTGACGGCAGCGATAACGCTGGGCTCTTCGATCGCCATCGGGATGAGGTAATCGCGCCCGTTAATTTGGAAGTTGCAGGCGATGCCCAACGGCAATTCGTAGGTGCCGATGCCGTTTTCGACCATTTGCGCCGCCTGAGATGCCGGCAAGCCGACGTCTAACAGCCGTCTTTTCTCGTCTTCTGTTAATGCAGCCCATTCAGCGATGATGGCTGCCCGCTCTTGCAATGTTTTCTTGTAGAAGCCGGGCAAGCGTGATGATTTCTCTTTCATAGCGTTCTTTTTATAGACGATTCTACCTGTCAAAAGCTACCGAAACGGGAATTTGAAAGGGTTTTGCAGGGAAAATGCCGGCTCAACGCTCGATTTTGTAGCTCGCCCAGGCGATGTCATTTTCCCATAATTTTACGGTGAGGGCGGTAATGTTGTCTGCTTTGATTCGGTCATTTAGTTGCCGGCACAAAATGGCGGAAAATAGTTCGATGCTGGGATTGAGGGCTTCACCCTCGCGGCGGAATGCCGGCAAATCGTTTAACATCTTATCCCGATATGTCGCCGTCAATTGGTCTAAATTTCGCTCGATGTCAACGATATCTGCCAAATATTGATGGCGATCCAGCGATTGCCCTTCCAACGTTAACTCCACCACAAAATGGTGGGAATGGGGAAGGTTTTCCGCTCCCCAATCCCCGCCGATCAGATAATGCTGGGCGATAAAATCTCGTTTGACTGCAACTGCGTGCATCCTTCCTCCAAAAACGGGTTACGGTTAATTCAAACGGCAGATTATAAACGTTTTCTTCGATTTCTACTGCCTGTCTCCCACTTTGCGCTCATGCGTAAGGAACCCACCCAATGTATCGTGAAAATCCGCAAGGATTGCCCGACGATTTTAGAGGGTGAGAAACCCAAAACCTTTCGGGTTTTTCTGGAAAAACTTTGTATTTTACTCAATAGGCGAGAATGATTTGGAGCGTTTCATCGTTGCCGGCATCTAGCAGTTGGTATGCTTGGGCAGCGTCTGCCAGAGCGAAGCGATGGCTGATGAGTTGGGCGGGGTTAACCGCCTCGATCATCTGCCAAGCGACCTGAAAACGGCGCGATTTGTCCCAGCCGCCCCGCCAGCGGGGGTGCAGTTGGCTGACCTGGCTGCTGATGATTTGCAGATGGCTGCGGTGAAACGACTCGCCAAAATTGATGGGGGCGCGTTTGGCGCCGTACCACGAACCGATAATGAGCCTGCCGGCAAAGCGCAGGCTCGGAATGGCTTGATTGAGAGCTTTCGGATCCCCGGTAAGTTCGTAGCCCAGGTCAAATTTGTCGTCTGATTGGCGCGTGGAGAGTTGTTGGGGGGAAATGCCGGCATCCGCGCCTAATTTTTCCGCCCATCTTCGTCGGTTTTCAATCGGATCGACCCCCCAAACCGCTGCCAGCGGAAAGCGCGCCAGCAAAGCGGCAAGCAGCAATCCCACTACCCCTTGCCCCCAAATAATCGCCCGTTCGCCGATAACGGGTTGCCCATCCATTGCCAAACTGACAGCCGTTTCCATATTGGCTAAAAACAACCCATTTTCTGGCGAAATCCCGGTTGGAACAGGAATAAGTTTAGCGAGGGAGGCGTTGAATTCGCTCTGGTGTGGATGGAAGGCAAAGACGACTTTGCCGCGCCAACTTTGATCGAGAGAGGGATGCGCCTCGATGATTTGCCCCACACAGGCGTACCCATACTGAATCGGATATTGAGGGGGGCGATCCATGCCGGCAATAGCGGTATCAAGCGCTATTTGGGGCATCTGGTTTCGATAGAGCAATAGCTCTGTGCCGGCGCTGATGGCAGAAAAGCGCGTTTTTACCCGAACTTCCCCAGGTTGTAACGGCGGCAGTCGTATCTCCTTGATCTGGATTTCCCGCTCACTGGCGAACAAAAGGCTGCGACTTACGCTCATGCAAATTTTTGTTGCATATCTCCCCAAATAATCAAGTCATCGTCTAGCCAAACGCTGCCCATATTGGTAAGTGGGGGGATGGGTTGGGTTAAGTTGGCAGCGGCATTCAATCCTCCCATTAGAAATGGGGAGATAGTAACAATCAACCGATCGACTAAGCTCTCCCGCAGAAAATTGGCGATCACGTCTGCGCCCCCCTCTACCATTAACGTCTCTACCCCTTTTTCTTTTAGCCATGCCAACCCAGCAGTTAAATCAACTTTGTTGGCGGCGGTTGCCGGCAATCGAACGATGCGCCCCCCTAGCGCCTGCAATGCCTCTTCTCGCTGCTGTGGGGCGGCGAATGTGGTCAAAATCCATGGGGCGAACTTGCCGTGCCATAAGCGGGCTGTTTCTGGAAACCGCAAGTGACTATCTAAGATGACTGGTTGTGGATCGTCACCAGCCGCCAACCGCACTGTCAGTCGGGGGTCGTCGGAGAGCGCCGAACCAATGCCAATCAAAATCGCGTCATGTTCGGCGCGTAGCTGGTGGGTCATCCGCATAGAGGATTTGCCGCTGATGGGGGTTGGTTTACCCTGTTGTTTGGCGATCATCCCATTTAGGCTTTGGGCGTAGCTCAGGGTAACAAAGGGACGGTTGGGGCGAGAACCGCCAGGCGGAAAACTTTTCGGGGCTGCCCCATTTAGGTTGCTGGCGGACGCTGGCAACTCTTCGATTTGGAAGAGATGGCGCAATTTTTTCATTTTGATGGACAGATACGCCGCATTTTCTGGCGTGATTGCCGGCAACAACGCCACCCGTTTTGCCACATCGATACCAAGCGTTTCCAACTGTTCGATTTTACGCGGATTGTTCGTTAACAGTTGTACAGATGAGACCGCTAAATCTCGCAAAATGCCGGCAGCAATTTGATAATCGCGGGGGTCTGCCTGATGCCCCAACGCCAAATTAGCGTCAACCGTATCCAAACCCTGGTCTTGTAAATTGTACGCTTGCAATTTGTCTAGCAGCCCAATTCCCCTCCCTTCTTGCCGTAGATAGAGTAGCGCCCCGCGCCCGGCAGCGGCGATTTTTTCAAGCGCCTGATTAAGCTGGTCGCCGCAATCGCACCGCAACGAGCCCAGAACATCGCCAGTAAAACATTCCGAATGGAGGCGCGTTAACAAATTGTTAGCGTTGTGAACGTCGCCTAAAGTTAACGCCAAATGCTCTTTGTCGTCACTCGAATTATGATAAAGGTGAAGCGAAAATTCGCCGTAGGGGGTAGGAATGCGAGCTGTCGTTTTGCGTTGAACCAATAATCTGCCCTTCATTCTTAAAGCGTAGCAAAGGCAACCCTGCTAGGCAAATGGCAATTTTAGCTGAATGGTTGAGGGACGACTAACAAAATCAGCAATAAAAAGGCGCTCCAGCCTACTATTTTTCGCGCAGAGTCTAAAGAGTGGATGTCATTTAAAGGGGGTGGGTGGCGCAAACCGCCTACCATGATGAAAAACGCCCACACCAACCAGTTCCAAGAGTTGAGGAAGATACCGGCAACCAACAGAGCGCAAAAGACGAGGATAGCCACCCGATGCGCCCATTTGCCCAGCATGGCATAAGCGATATGTCCGCCATCTAGTTGACCGGCTGGCAGCAAGTTGATGCCGGTGATGAGCATGCCTAGCCAAGCGGCAAAAAAGACGGGGTGCATGGCTAAGGTCATGCCTGGGTCAGTAGGCTTAACCAGGGCGACCAATACGCGAACCAAAATTGATTCGCCAGCGTTTCGCAAGGTGAGTGGGTTGTAAAAATTGCGGCTGACGGAAACGACATCAGATAGGTAGATGCCGGCAATCAGCAACGGAAAAGCGACTAGCAACCCGGCGATTGGTCCGGCAATGCCGATATCGAATAATGCTTTGCGGTTTTTCATGGGAGATTTTAGGGCGATAAATGCGCCCATTGTGCCTATGCCAGTGAAGGGCATCGGAATAAAATAGGGCAAGGTGGCGGCGACCTTGTGCCGCCGCGCCGCCAAATAATGCCCCAATTCATGTATCCCCAGAATAGTTAACAGGGCGATGGCAAATGGCGCTCCCAACCAAACTCCTTGCAGGACAGCCAGCCATCCGCCCGCCAAAATCGGCTGCAGAATGCTCGTTCCAGCTAAATTTGCCCCTGCATCAAGGGTGGTAGCGATGGTGGCGATGAGCAACCCACCGTTGACGATTGGATTGCCGGTTCGAATGCGCCGTCCTGGGGTCTTGGCGGCGATTAGCCAAATCTCGTCTTTGTTTTGGCGCAAAATTGGGGTGAAGCCGTAGGGTTGAAAGCGAAGGGCGATTTCGTCGTAGCAGGCGTCGGGGTCGATCAGGGGAATGCCGGCAAATGTGACGGTCGATCTTCTTGGCGTGAACCATACATCAGTGATTTGAAACACCCCCACTAATTCGCGGGAAAGTTTCGCTACCAATTCCGTCATCGGCGAGTTGGTTGCCGCTTCTGGCAAAATGGTCAAATTACGCATGGGTAAGGGGGCGGTCGGAAGGCTTGCTTAAAGATGGTTTACCCTTCTTCAGACGCATCTTCGCGGGTAAGTTGCAACGCCTGCACATCTGGCTTTTCTTCGCCATTGTATCTTTCTCTAAGCCGGTCTGCCCAGCGATTAAATGCCGTTCGCCATAAAATTGGGCGTAAAAGCTTCCATTCGCCCTGCGAATCGAAGTGGGGGTCGCCTTCTTTGCCGGCGCTAAATGTTCGCATGACAAATTGTTGGGTCAATTTGCGAATCGAACTGCGCCCTTCTGGCGCCGCTTCGCTGATGATCGTAGCTCGTTCGTAAGGGGTTTGGTGAGGTCTTAACTTTAAGCCCAACCAATTCGCCCAACTGCCTAACCTCCCAAAGCTTTTGACCACATCGCTTTCAACCTGTTTGTTGAATTGGTTGGCGGAAACTACGGCTCCAGCCGCCACCACAAGCGCCATCAAGCCAACGCCGGCACGGATGAGGGTCGTCCGGCTAAATCGTTCCTGAGATAAATCTATTTCAGGCGGCAACTCTTCGCCTTCTAAATCTTGAAAGCCGCCCAACTCCTCATCTTGATTCAAATCGGCGATATTGTTATCCGTTTCATTAAAGCCCGCCTCATCTCGAAAGTTATCGCCGCCTCCGCCTGATTCAGGACGATCGACGATTGGAATCGCGGCGGTTGGCTCAAATTGAATCCAGCCAAAGCTAGGAAAGTAAACCTCAACCCAAGTATGGGCGTTATTCGCGCGCACCCGGTAAAAACCATCCTCTTCCAGATAATCGCCCTGAGCGTATCCTGCCACCAATCGAGATGGAATTCCATTTGAACGGAGCAGCATCACCATTGCCGAAGCGTAATAGTTGCAATACCCTTCTTTAGATTCGAACAGCACATAATGCACAGAATCGACATCTGGAGGCGGGGCTTCGATTTGATCGTTGTAAGCGATAGTTGTCCGCAAATAATCTCGAATGGCAATCGATTGGTCGAATGGATTGGAATATTGTTCGGCAAATTGGGTAGCTAATTGCTCTGTTTCTGGGGTGATCGTTTCCGGGATTTGCAGGTATTTTTCTACCACCCAGGCTGGATAGTTGCGAGAAGCGTTTCGTAGACTAGTGGCGTCGGCGAAACTCATTTGGGAAACGACCTGATAGTTGTCCCCTTGTTGCAATTGAAAGCGAGATTTAATGGAGGAAACTAGTTCGGCGCCGGCATTGGTTTGCCACCGATTAACGAACATCTGTTTGTTGGAATGGGTGATTTCGGGCGCCCCATAAATAGCCCCGGCATTCGGGATGTAGTTGATGACGGTTTGCGTGATGACCTCTCTGCCTCTGGTCACAGGCACTTTGATAGGACCGTCGTCAGGGTAATGAACGATCTGCTCGGTGCCAGTCGCTTCCCAATAACCATCTTCGTAGGTGTCGTAGGCGATAGCTTGCCAATAAACATATGGCAATTGCTCTTCTACCAGCACGTCCATAATCACGGTGTTGCCCACATTGCGGGGACCGCCCAACACCAGAGAGCGACTATAGGGGTCATTGGAGCCAGCGCCATAGGAGCGAAGCGACGCGAATAGCCGTGTCCAATTATCTTGCACCCGCCGCCAGGGTCTGGTGATATTGCTTACAGCGTCATTGACGACGGCATTGGTGGTTAATGCCGGCAAGTTCCAGGCAAACGCCAAGGCAAAAGTGCCGGCAACCAAGCTCGCCCACATGAAATTATATTGCATCAACCCCTTCTCGTATCGAACAGACGCTTGCCGCCAATCGCGCTCTCGCTCTACCAAATGGGTTTGTGATATGTACAGCAGCGCTAATATGGCAAAAACGCCCAGATATAGCGCCAATTGTCGAGGTCCGAAATAGTAAAACACAACGCTGAACAAGGTAATCCCCGTTGGCAATATCACCCGCCAAATTTTACTGTGTCGAAATGTGAACCAGGCAGAAGTATACCCTAACAGCCAAAAAACAACTGAAGTTTGAATGGTGAAAATCAATCCATCTCGGCTATAGGAGGAGCCGTCAAATACCTTATTCATCCAGACGGCTTGCCGATTGACGATATCAAAAACCCGCTCTCGCCAACTCATATCTGGAATTTCGCGCCCGATAAGCCAAAATAAGATGAAGACGCCATATGCCAAAGCAAATAGGTGGGCGGTTCGATCAGAAAATTGGCTTTTTGCCAGCACAAAGCCAATTAAAACGCCGAATCCAGCGGCTAACGGAATGACATCCAGGCTGTTCGTCCATTCTGTCTGCACGATAGCTAGGCTGGCAACCATGACCATCGCCCACACTAAGAAAAGGGTCGCCCATCCTTCGTCTAATTGCAACCGCTTTAACATAAAGACCGACCTTTTAAAAAGATATGAAATTGGGTGGGGCAAATGGCGAATTAAATTCGTATGCTCCCACCTCTAACCTCAATGGGAATCAAACCAAACAATTGTATCCCACCTACGTTGAATTATACTGCCGGCATTCCTCGAAACAAAGTAAGAGGCATCACAATTCATCCTAGTTTAAGTTTAAAAGAAAACAAAAAAGAGCGAATTGAACCAAATTATGAAGCGCCGATAAAAACAAATGTGTTACAATTGCCCGCTGTTATGGAAAAACCTGCCAGACTAGACGATCTTTTCTAATCAAACCCCCCTTTATGAACAAAAAAGAACGAAAAGTGAATAAACTAATGGGTTTGTTAATTGATAGGCGGATAATGGATTAACTTTTCTAATCCATTTTTAAGCCGTATAAAAGCTATTGAAATGTAACTTGTAGGAGGATACCTATGCCGATCAAACGCAATGTGCGAACCATACTCTTGATAATTGTGGCTGTGGTTTTGGGGTTGAGCGCTGTAGGAAGCGCTTCGGCTCAACAAGGCAGCCTGCGGATTGTTATCAGTCAAGATGGTCGTTTTTCTGAATTTTATAAATTGGCGCAACAGGCGGGCTTAACCAGCTTGCTGGATCAAAACGGTCCCTTCACCGTTTTGGCTCCAACTAATGAAGCGATAGCCAACTTGCCGGCAGGAACGCTAACCAACCAAAATCTCATTCGGCAAACGGTGTTGCAACATATTGTCAGAGGGAAATACAGCAGCGGTCAGTTGGGTTCTGCCGGCAAGTTAAAGAGCGCGTTAGGGCAAGATTTAGCCTTTGCCAACGCTAGCGGAGCGGTTACGGTCAATGGCGGCGCCAAACTGTTGGCAAAAGATATTCAAGCTTCCAATGGCGTAATCCATCAGGTAGACGCTGTTATTTTGCCCCCCTGGGTGAAAATTTCCGGCTCTAGCGGAAGCGGCGGAGCATCCTCCGGCTCGACAACAACGGGCGGCGGCGGCGGCAACGCATTGCCTCCCACCCCCGTCAGCGGCTCAGGGCCAACCGTCATTCAAATTTCAGAGCAAGTCGCTGTGCCAGGAGCGAAGCGATTGGGGGTAAATATCGGCAGGCGAGACCAATATGGCGCCGCCCAATATATCAAAAACCTCATTCCCAATCCCGGCTTTGAATCGGGCGAATTCGGCATGATCTTTGTCGCTTGGAACAATACCACCGGCAACCGAGTGCAGGCGGATAATTGGGAAACAGCTTGGAACAACAACGCGATTAAAATCGGGCATTTGCCTGGCTTTTGGAATGGGGCGCAATATGAAGTATTGCTGGGAGCGGGCAAAGGGCGTACCGGCACGGTTAATCGTTTCACCCATGATGGCGGACGGTACACATTTTACCTCAATGGGAATGGCGCCCTGCAAAAAGGAGACATCATCGCCGTTCGCAAGGAAGTGGCTGGATATGAGGGCGATCTAAATGCCTACAATCGGGCTGAGCCAAGCGATAAACGCCCTGGCAGCCCCGGCAGGCAGGCGTTGAGGTTAATCCCAGCGCCGGGCGGCTGGCAAGCCTCTCTTCGCATTCCGATGGACTCTTATGGCAGAGACGCCGACCAATCTGCCGGCAAACTGATTCGGGTACAAGGCAATTGGACGATGAGCGTATGGGCAAAAGGCAGCGCCCCTGGGCAAAAATTGCGGCTTAAGTTTTTCCGCGTTGGCGAAAACACCTTCTTTGAGGAGACGGTTGACTTGCAGCCAGGCTGGCAACAAATCAACCGCAGCTTTTTCGTCGATCCCAGCAAAGATCCATTAGGCTCTCGACCCAATGCCCTCTTTTTTGAGATGTACCCCATCGGCGGGCAAGTTTTGGTGGACGACGCCACGCTACAACGAACCGATTACAACAACCCCACCGTTTTTTCCGACCCATTTGTCAGCCGATTGCGCGAGCTGCGCCCGGGCATCATCCGCAATTGGGGCGACCAATTGGGCAGCAGTTTAGACAACCAGTTGGCAACGCCTTTTGCCCGACAGAGCAGCGGACATAGCCCCCGGCAGCGGGTGGCAACCAACTTCCATTATTCGCTGCACGAATTTTTGCAATTAGCCCAATATGTTGGGGCAGAGCCCTGGTATGTCATTCCGCCCCATTGGACGGCTGGCGAGCTGCAAAATTTGATGGCTTATCTCAGCGCCCCGGCAGGCTCTCATCCATACGCCAATTTGCGGGCGGCATTGGGGCAATCGACTCCCTGGACGAATGTGTTCTCGCAGATTCATCTTGAGTTCGGCAATGAGATTTGGGGCACCAACGGGGCTGGCGATCCATTTTTGGGCGCCACCTTGCGTGGCGGCACAAATGGCGGGTTGGTAGCGAATCAACGTATCGGCATTATGAAAAGCAGCGGCTATTTCAATGCCGGCAAATTCAATTTCATTCTGGGCGGACAACATCGTTTTCCGCCGCGACAACAAGAGTTCGAAAATAACAGCAAAAGCCACAACGCCATCGGCTTTGCCCCATATTTTGGCGAATTGCGCACCTACCGCAACGACGCCGAAAGATATTACCCTCTGTTCGGTCATGCCTGGGATACAGTTCGATCTGGTTTAATGGTGCAAAATCAGCAGATTTTGCGGCAAGCGGGCAACAACACCAGTATGGCAATTTATGAGATCAACATCCATGCCATCACCGGCAATGTACCGATCGCCGTCCGCAACGACTTTCTGAGCGGCATGGGCGGCGGTCTGGCGTTGCCGTTGACGATGCTCACCTATCAGCGCGATATGCAAATCCGCGATCAGGCGGCATTCCAAATCGCCCAATACTCTTTCCGCATGGCAGACAGGCAATATGGTCGGGTATGGGGCTTGCTGCGCGATGTAGAAGCGACCAGCCGGAAACGACCCACATTTTTGGGGATGGAGTTGGCAAATCGGGCGGTTATGGGCAATATGCTGACCACGACGCAAAGCGGCGGCAACCCCATCGTTAATCAAAACCCGATCAATGGCATCACCAAGCAGACAACTTACCCGCTGGTGCAATCGTTCGCCTTTAAGCAAGGCAACCAATACAGCGTGGTCTTGTTTAATTTGCATTTGAATGCCGCGCAACCGGTTAGGGTACAGTTGCCTCGCAACCCTGCCGGCAATGCCACCATGCACATCATGAGTTCCAACAGCATTCATGACAACAACGAAAATAGCGAATTGGTACGCATTCGAACGCAAGGCATCAACAACTTCTCCAACAATTACAGCCTAACCTTGCCCAAACATTCGATGACGGTGATTACCTGGACGATGAATTAACGCTGATTTGTTGAATCAATAATGTGAGAGGGCATTGCTGATTGCCGGCAATGCCCTCTTTTTGTCATGATTTTAGAGTAAGCGCGGGGACATACAGACGCACTGTAAATTAACGGCGAAAACGAAAGAAATGAGGAGGACACAATGAAATTGGCGTTGATTTCCGATATCCATGGCAATAGCGTGGCGCTAGACGCTGTTTTAGCCGACATCGCCGCTCAGGAGGCAGTAGAGCAGATTTGGGTGTTGGGAGATTTAGTCGCTCTGGGTCCTGACCCCAGAGGGGCGCTGGAACAGCTTTCTCGATTAGACAGCGCCCATTTTATTCGAGGCAATACCGAAAACTATGTGTGCCGGAGCGAATTGCCGATTCCCAATAGGGAAACGGTATTGCGTGACCCTGAAAATTTGACATTATTCGAGAGGTTGGCGCGCAGTTTTGGCTGGACGCAGGGGATAGTGGCAGATGCGGGTTGGCTGGATTGGCTATCGGAATTGCCGCTGGAGTTGCGGATGACGTTGCCGGATGGCAGCCGATTGCTGGGGGTTCACGCTTCGCCCGGCAAAGAAGATGGCGGCGGCTTGCGCCCCGGCTACACAAAGGAAGAGTGGGACGAATTGTTGTCGGGTTGCGACGCCGATATCGTCTGTGTGGGGCATACTCATTGGGCGATGGATGAGCGGATTGCCGGCATTCACATACTTAATTTAGGCAGCGTTAGCAATCCCCAAATGGCTGATAGACGCGCTTCATACGTGGTTTTGGAAGCGGATGAAAATGGCTACCAGGCGCGGCATCGCCAAGTTGCATATGATTACCAGGCGGTTATCGACGATCTCCAACAGAAACGCCACCCCTCTGCCGATCACATTTGCGCCTTGCTGCGGGGCGAAATTCGACCTGCCTGGCTCAAAGAGCCAGATTAAATTTCGTCTCGTTTTTGCCCTTTGCCCAAAGCGTTCGACCGTTGGTAAGCTGCCCAAATGCCGCGCGAAATGACGGTTCGCAACCCCCCTTTTTCCATATGATACAGCGCTTCTGCCGTGGTGCCGCCTGGCGACGTAACCTGGTTGCGTAGCTCTGCTACATGTTTGCCAGATTGAACGGCATACTCCACTGAGCCACGCATCGTTTGAACCACCAATTGGGTGGCGATGCGGCGAGAAAAGCCCATATGAACGCCGGCATCGATCATCGCTTCCATCATCATAAATACGTAGCCGGGTCCAGAGCCGCTGAGAGCGGTAGCCATATCCAGATAATCCTCTTCATCCACAAACACTTCTTCGCCCAGCGACGCCAGAATCGTCTGGGCTTGTTTGCGTTGGTGGGCGCCAACCTCTTCTGTAGCTGTCCACACGGTGATGCCTTGCCCGATTTGAGCCGGGGTGTTGGGCATGGCTCGGGCTACGCCAGCATGAGCCGCGCCGTCTGACAGATTTTTGATGGGAGCGCCAGCTACGATAGAAAGCAGCAGATCGCGGCGACGGAGATGCCCCCGAATTTCGTCTAAAACTTTTGGCAACACCTGGGGTTTAACGGCTAAGACGACGATTTGCCCTGCTTCAACAGCTTCGACGTTGTTGTAGGTCACTTTGATTTTGTGCCTTTCTTCTAACTCTTCTTTGCGGTGCGGTAAAGGTCCGCTGGCGATAATTTGGGGTGCCGGCACGACTTTGCGCTTTAATAAGCCGCGAATCATCGCCTCTGCCATGACGCCATTGCCCACGAAAGAGATCGTTTCGTCATTAAACATATTGTCCGCCTCTAAAAAGTTTACTCCGCCACAAATTGTTCAGAGCGGATAGTGGTTTCTTGCAATCGTTTGAGGTTTACTTCTACCCCTAAACCGGGGGTTGCCGGCACAGAAATGGCGCTGTTTTCTTTGTTTAGCGTGAAATGGGTAGCGACATCTTCATGATAATATCGTTCAGTTGCAGAGATGTCGCCGGGCAGCGTAAAGCCAGGCAACGCCGCTAATGCCAATTGACCAGCTCGCCCAACGCCCGTTTCCAACATGCCGCCTACCCACACGGGAATGCCGGCATCGTAGCACAAATTATGAATTTGGCGGGCAACCGTCCAGCCGCCGACCCGCCCCGGCTTGATGTTGATGATGTCACACGCATCTATTGCCAGAGCGATTTGCGCTTCGGAAAAGGTTTTGATGCACTCATCCAAGCATAAGGGGGTGCCGATTCTTGGCTTCAGCAGACTATGTTCGTAAATATCATCGTAACCCAGCGGCTGTTCCAACATTAACAATTCTAATTCGTCTAGCGCCGCCAGGAGGGCAGAATCCGCCAAACTATACGCCGAATTGGCGTCTAGCATGATGCGCATTTCTGGGAATGCTTTGCGCGCTGCCTGAGTCAGCCCCACATCATGCCCCGGTTTAATTTTCAATTTAATCCGACCATACCCTTGTTCAACATAGCCAGCGATGGTCTCAATTGTTTGGGGGATAGGCTGGATGCCGATGCTTACCCCGACTTCTACCTCTTTTCTGGGGGCAACGCCCAACGGTTGGGCTAACTTTTCTGCAAAAGAGACCCCATCTCGCTGGGCGGTCAAATCCCATGCGGCTTGATCAAATCCCGCTTTTGCCAAAGGGTGTCCCCGCACGTAGCTCATGAATGATTGAATCTCTTCGGGCTCATTTAGTTCCTTGCCTAGCAATCGGGGGATGATAAATTTGGTGGCGATATGCCAGGCGGTCTCAACCGTTTCGTAACAGTAGCCAGGTTCGTTGCCTGTCACACATTCGCCCCAGGCGGTTAACCCATCGCTTTGCATTTTGATCAAAATGCAAGGGCGATCTTGTTCCGAGCCGAAGCTGGTGGCAAATGGGGCGACAAGTTTTTGGGTGATGTGATAGAGGGTTATCGATTCTATTTTCATAATGGCGCGGACTGTATCAGTCTTTGCGCCCCTTGCCAAATGCCGGCAATTGAAGGGTAAATACCGCTCCCTTGCCCACCATACTTTCCACATATACCGTGCCGGCATGCGCTTCCACAATCGACCGGGTCAGCGCCAATCCCAATCCAGTTCCGTTCTTGTCCTGATCGGGAGCGCGATAAAATCGGTCGAATACTAGTGGGATATCTTTTGGCTCAATGCCTGGACCCTGATCAACCACTTGCAAAATGAGCTGCTCATTCCGTTCTTTGGCAGAGACTCGAATGGCGGAATTGGGCTCCGTATATTTGATCGCATTGTCCATCAAATTGCTGATAGCGCGTCGTATTTGCAGCGGGTCGCCCAGAACGGTGGGAGCGGGCGTAGGCAAATCCAACTCTATCGACACATTTTTGTTTAACGCTTTACCCTGTAACTCCAACGCCACCTCGCGCACGATCGCCACAACAGAGCAAACGACGCGAGACTCTTCAATGCCGCTGGTGACCCGGGCTAGCTCCAGCAAATCATCCACCAAGTTCAGCATTCGATCGTTTACTTCCGTAATTTGCCCCACATAGATTTGTTGCTTTTCATTTAAGGGTCCAACCTCTCCCAATGCCCGAACAAATCCTTGCGCCGAAGTGAGCGGCGCTCGCAAATCATGCGAAACGGTGGAGACGAAATCAGATTTCGATTCATCGATTCGTTTCAGCGGGGTGATATCCATCAAAATCAGGGCTCTGCCATATTTTGGAATGGAGATTAAGTTGCCCGCCATCGCCAGATCGGTAGAAATGGTGAATTCGCCATAAACCATCTGGTTTTCATCTAATGGTTGCTCCACAAAAGATCGTAAAGTAGCGGAAGATTGAAATAGTTCGCTGATTGGTTTACCCACCCAACTATTGCCGGCAATTGGTTGCAACAACTCTTGCGCTCGTTGGCTTGCCAAAGTGATATTCAAATCGTTGTCCATCATGACGATCGCTTCGTTGCTGCCGTACAAAATCGTGTCCAATTGTATCTTGCGGTTCTCCAACTGCTTATTTATCAAGGCGTTTGCCAACCCCACCGACAGTGGAGAAGCAAATTGCAACGCTTGCTCCACATCATCCGTTTCAAAATCTCCCGTTTGCTTATTCACCAATTCCAGAGCGCCGATCACCTTTTTGCGATAAATGAGCGGTACGCAGAGCAACGAATTCGTCTTAAATCCAGTTTTTTCGTCCGCCGCCTTAAAGTGCAAATGGTGATTCTTCGCTTGATTGGTATAAACCCACTTGCCCGATTGAGCCGAATGTCCGACCAGCCCCTCTCCAAGTTGAACCTCAACATTGCCTAGCAGTTGAGCCGGCGCCCCGGAATTTGCCAGCGTGCGTAAAGCGCCCCGGGCTTCGTTCAAAATCCAAATAGAACACCCTTCAATGTGCCACAGCTCGTGCAATTGCCGGATCGCAAAGCGCATAAATTCCTCTAGTGACAAGTCGGACGCGACAGCCCTAGTCATGCGAGAAACGGCATCGGCAATGGGCAACCCAGGCGGTTGCAGAACGGGAGCTGGATTGTCTTTATACGCTTTGGCGTTTTCGATGGCGATCGCCGCAAAATCGGCGAAAACAGTTAACATCTCCTCATCTCGCTCACTGAAGGCGCGAGGCGCATTGCGGTTCATCACCCCCAATGCGCCAATGATGGCGCCCCGCAATGTTAATGGCACATAGAGCAGAGAGCGGGCGAAATATCCGGTTTTGATTTTGATGCCTGGACCGGAAAAAGAGGCGTCTCTGACGATTTGCCCATCCCGAACAACTTGATTCATCAACGGATGTTCGGTCGCTAATCCTAATTCCGGGTAATCAGAAGGGGCGTTGGTAAATTTCGAGTAGGCGGACAGCTGCTTATTGTCTGGTTGCAGCAACCACAATCCGCTTTCTTCGGCGTTAGCGACGTAGATGGCGGATTCTAGGGCGCGTTCAATTACTTGGTCGAGATCGCGGATGGCGGTAATCGATTTGCCAATACCGATGATGTTGTTCATCTCGCTTAACTGACGCCGGATCTCGATATTGCTCAGTTGCAATTGAGTCGTCAATTGCTGCTTATCCTGGCGTAACCGCTTTTCCATCAAAGCTCTGTTGATAGTTTCTAGCACTTCGTCAACAGTAAAGGGTTTGATCAGGTAATCGCGCACTCCCAATCTAAACGCTTCAATGGCGCTTTTTTCAGAACCATAACCAGTCATCAAGATGGTGGGCACTTCAATGGATTCATACGCCAGTTTTTGCAGCACGTCTAAGCCGGTCATTTCTGGCAGGTTGAGGTCGATCATCACCAGATCGGGTTGCTCCTGGCGGATGAGATCAAGCCCACTACGCCCATCGTAGGCATGAATGGTCTTGAAACCGAATGTAGGCAGCAATCGTTCGGTTAGATGTCGGATAATTTCTCGACTGTCGTCGATGATTAGAATGAGTTCGCCACTCATAATAATGTTTGCCTATGCAAATGAATAATGTTTCTACTTAACTACACAGAAAAAAGGAGCCTTACCCGCTTGCGGCTAAAGGATCCTTATTTTTAGCTATTTTACCTCACCAAAGTTGGAATAGATGTGGTATGATTTTCAATGATTACGATGGGCATCTCACGGTATGCCAAAAGATTGGGCAAGGATAACATGCCGGCAACCGCATTGTCAGTTCAATAGGGTTAAAAGCCGGTTAAAATTTGGTTAAATTGTAACCATCCAACAGGACTACACTCACAGTGTCCTTCTTCATTATTGGAATACGCCCAAATTCAGACCTATTTTAATGGAGCGACAGAATATGACCAAACGAGTAATTCGCGCCCCCCGCGGAACGACATTGACATGCAAAGGCTGGCTGCAAGAAGCGGCTTATCGGATGATTCAAAATAACCTCGATCCTGAAGTGGCGGGCGATCCTGAAAATTTGATTGTGTATGGCGGGCGAGGGCGCGCCGCCCGTAATTGGGAATCGTTTGACGCCATTTTAGAGTCGTTGCGCCAACTTGAAAATGACGAAACGTTGTTGGTGCAAAGCGGCAAGCCGGTGGCGGTTTTTCGCACCCATGCCGACGCCCCGCGGGTATTGATCGCAAACTCGAATATGGTGCCTCATTGGGCGACGCAAGAGAATTTTGACAAATGGGAGGCGGAAGGGTTGTTGATGTACGGGCAGATGACTGCCGGCAGTTGGATTTACATCGGCACACAGGGCATCTTGCAAGGCACTTACGAAACCTTTGCCGCCGCCGCCGAACAGGCGGGTTGGGGTTCTCTGAAGGGGAAATGGGCGTTAACCGCTGGATTAGGCGAGATGGGAGGGGCGCAGCCGCTGGCGATCACTATGAATGAAGGGGTTGGCTTGATCGTGGAAGCGGATGAATGGCGGGCGAACCGCCGCCTAGAGCATCGGTATATCGACGAAGTGGCGGAAGAGTTGGATGACGCTTTGCGACGGGTCAAATATTATGTGGAAAGCGGTCAGCCGCGCTCCATTGGGTTGATTGGCAATGCCGCCGACATCTTGCCGGCATTGGTCGCCCAAGGTGAAATTCCAGACATCGTAACCGATCAAACTTCTGCCCATGACCCATACGCCTACTTTCCTCACGGCATAAGTTTGGAGGAGGCAAAGGCGTTGCGAGAAAGCGATCCTGAGCAATTTTTACAGCTTTCGATGGCATCAATGCGAGCGCATTGTGAAGCGATGGTCGATATGCAAAAACAAGGCGCCATCGTCTTCGATTATGGCAACAATTTGCGGCAACGCGCCTATGACGCCGGTTTTGCCGACGCATTTAGTTTTCCCGGCTTTATACCAGCCTATATTCGCCCTCTCTTTTGCGAAGGCAAAGGTCCCTTCAGATGGGTAGCATTAAGCGGCGATCCGGAAGATATTTATGCCACAGATAGAGCGATCTTAGAGCTGTTCCCAGAAGATGCGAAATTGCGCCGATGGATCGAGATGGCGCAGGAGCAAGTCCATTTTCAGGGGTTGCCGGCGCGGATTTGTTGGTTAGGTTTTGGCGAAAGAGCCAAAGCGGGTCTCAAACTCAACGAGATGGTCGCTAGCGGCGAATTGAAAGCCCCGATCGTCATTGGCCGCGACCATCTGGACGCCGGATCGGTTGCCAGCCCCAATCGGGAAACGGAAGCGATGCAAGATGGATCTGACGCCATTGGGGATTGGCCCCTGCTGAATGTGTTGATCAACGCCGTTAGCGGGGCAACCTGGGTTAGCTTTCATCATGGCGGCGGGGTGGGTATCGGCTATAGTCTGCATGCCGGACAAGTCATTGTCGCTGATGGAACGCCAGCCGCTGCCGCCCGCTTGGAACGGGTTTTGACGGTTGATCCAGGCATGGGAGTAGTCCGGCATGTAGATGCTGGCTATTCATTGGCAGAAGAGGTTGCTCGGCAACGGGGCGTTCATATTCCGATGATGGATCGATAATTTCTGCCAGGAGGCGTTTCATGTCACGATTTTACCGAGCAGAATTGTTAGAGCGAGAGTTGCAAAATTTGGTAGAGTCGATTGCCGGCATTCGTGGGGTGGTCATTGTAAGTATAGAAGGGTTTGTGGTAGCCTCGTATCCCAACGAAATTACGCCAGCCCTAAATCGACGAACCCAAACCCCGCAGGTAGCGGCAATGGCGGCTACCATGATAGCGTTAGGGGAGCAGACTCTAGCCCGATTGACGCAAGGGAAAGTGGAGCGGTTAATGTTAGAAGGGGAAGATGGGGCGATGATCGTCTATCCAATTAACGCTAACGCCGTTATTACTGCCCTAGTAAATAAAAATGCCAAGATGGGATTGATTTTCTTAGCGGTGGCTAAAAAAGCGGAACAGTTAAGCAAAATTTTAGGCTGATTTGGCGTGGAGCAAACTTTACGTAATATTTCATCCATGTTATAGTTATGGTCAAGTTGTCTTGAGTAGAGCAACTTTATTTTACGCGTTGTTTGAATAGGAGTAGTTAATATGATGAGGACCAAATTTGTTCGCCGAGCGGCGCTTTTATGCCTGGCTATAGTATTGACGCTTGCCGCTTGCGAGCGTCCTTTGCAGGATCAAAATGCCGGCGTTGTCGTTAGCCCCACCGTGGATGAATTGCGGGATACTGCCAACCAAGATGGCGATGCCGTTTCAGACGCTGATGCCGCCGCAAACGCTGATGCCGCCGCAGATGTTGATGAAGACGCCGACGCCGCCGCTTCTGACGCTGCTGGAGATGGCTCTGACGACGCGGCGGATGACGCTAGCGATACAGTGGACGCAGACGCAGCGGATGGCGCTGCCTCTGATTCAGATACAGATACAGATAGTTCGGAAGGGGACGCCACTGCTGAACCTGATGAATCTCCCCGTCAGGATGATGATGCAATGGATGATGGAGATGCCGGCAGCGACGAAGCGGATGACGATTCAGACGGCGCTACTGACGAAGATGCCGCTGACGCCAATGAAGAGAACAACGATAGCGACGCAGACGCCGATTCCGATGCTGCTGATGACAATTCTACCGACGAATCTGGGGAAGCCGACGCCGATTCGGATGACGACAATAGCGACGCCGATGGCGACGCCGAAGACGATCATGCGGCGGATGAAGATGCCAACCAGGATGATTCCGATGGCGATGCAGATGCGGACGATAATGATGATAGTTCCGATGAGCCGGATAATTCTGACGCTGGCGAATCTGAACAAGAATATGTCGTGGCAGCGGGCGACAACTTGTATCGCATCGGCTTAAAGTTTGGCGTTCCCTGGACAGAAATCCAAAGTTATAACAATTTAGCCAGCCCCAATGACCTGAAAGTTGGGCAAACGATTAAAATTCCAGGGGCAGAAAGCGCGGACGCCGATGACGCCGACGATGCCGGTGACGCCGACGATGCCGGTGACGCCGACGATGCCGGTGACGCCGACGATGCCGGTGACGCCGACGACGCTGATGACGCTGATGACGCCGACGATGCTGAAGGGGAACAAACTTATATCGTGCAACGGGGAGATACCTTAGCAAAAATCGCCGATGCCTTTGGCGTAACCTGGGTACAAATTGCCGAAGCAAACGGGCTGGAGAATCCTAATCGAATATATGCTGGTCTGGAACTCAAAATCCCGTCCGACGCTTCTGGACCCACGCCGCAGTTCAGCCATGAGGTGCAGCCAGGCGAAACGATTTACCGTATCGCCGTCCAGTATGGATTGTCTTGGTCAGAGTTAGCGGCATTTAATAGCCTCGGCTATCCATATGTAATTTATGCTGGCGATATTTTGCAAATTCCCGGCAGCGAATAGCGGATGTTTTAACCACACAATTGGTCAATAAAGGGATGCGTATCAACGCATCCCTCTTTTTTTAGGATTCATCCATGAATTGGCAAGGCGTAATCAAAAAATATCAAACCTATCTTCCGTTTGACGATCAAACCTCAATTGTCACCCTTAATGAAGGAAACACGCCGCTGATCTTAGCCGACCGCCTGGCAGAAATTATCGCGCCTGGGGCTGGCTTAAAATTGTATTTAAAGTATGAAGGGTTAAATCCAACCGGCTCTTTTAAAGATCGGGGGATGACCGCCGCCATCACCCAGGCTGTCGTAGAAGGGGCAAAGGCGGTGATTTGCGCTAGCACTGGCAATACAGCCGCTAGCGCTGCCGCATTTTCGGCTAGAGCGGGATTGCGCTGCGTGGTGCTGGTGCCGCAAGGGAAAATCGCCCTAGGCAAGTTGGCGGCTTGCCTGACGTACGGGGCGGAAGTGATCAGCATAGAGGGCTCTTTTGATGATGGGTTGCGGATGGTGCGGGAAATCGCGGAACGTCAGCCGATTACGTTGGTCAATTCGGTGAACCCCTGGCGATTGGAAGGACAAAAGACAGGGGCGTTTGAGATAATCGACCAGTTGGGAGGGCAAGCGCCAGATTGGCATTGTTTGCCGGTGGGAAATGCCGGCAATATCACCGCCTATTGGATGGGGTACAAACAGTATGGCAAAGGATTGCCTCAATTGTTAGGCGGACAGGCGGCGGGGGCAGCGCCGTTGGTTCTAGGCAAACGTGTCGAGCAGCCGGAAACGATAGCCACCGCCATTCGCATCGGCAACCCTGCCCGCTGGCATGAAGCGATGTCAGCTTTGGATGAGTCGGGCGGTAGCATCACCGCTGTTTCTGACGAAGATATTTTAGCGAGCTGGCATTTGCTTGCGAAAGAAGAGGGGGTTTTTGTAGAGCCAGCATCCGCTACCGGCGCGGCGGCGCTGAAGCGGCAAATTGGGTTGGGCGAGCTCGACCCGACAAACAAAACAGCAGTTTGTATTTTGACCGGACATGGCTTAAAAGATCCGGCGACAGCGGTCGGACAGGCGGTAGAGCCCAAGCTGTTGCCGGCATCCACTGATGCCCTGGAAAAATATTTAACCGAACAACCTACAAGTTAGGCACGCTTTTTTCCAAAATTGGCAGCTCCGCCAACGCTTTGCCCGCCCCGATAGCCGTACAAGAGATAGGATTGTCCGCCACATATGCCGGCACGCCTGTCTCCCGCGTCAACAAAGTGTCAATCTCCCGCAACAGCGCCCCGCCTCCCGTTAACGCCATCCCCCGATCGATAATATCCGCAGACAATTCTGGCGGCGTTCGCGCTAAAACCGCTCGCACCACATTTACAACTGCGCTCAACGGCTCTGTTAACGCCTCTACTACCTCACTTGAGCGAACGCCAATTGTGCGAGGCAGTCCAGCCACCTGATCTCGACCCTGCACCTGCATCTCCAGCTCTTCGGGCAATTCCAGCGCCGCTCCAATTTTAATTTTTATCTCTTCAGCAGTTGGTTCTCCCACCGCCAAATTATATTTCTTACGGATATAAGCGATGATCGCCTGATCTAAATGCACCCCGCCTACCCGAACTGATTCGGCGCAGACGATGCCATTCATCGATACCACCGCCGCTTCGGTGGAGCCGCCCCCTAAATCGACCACCATGTTGCCAGTGGGGGTGCCTACCGGCAATCCTGCCCCAATTGCTGCCGCCAACGGCTCGTCGATCAGCCGAACGTCACGCGCCCCTGCCGCCAACCCCGCTTCTCGTACTGCTCGTCTTTCCACGCTGGTGACGCCATAAGGTACGGTGATCATCACCACTGGTTTGCGGATATTGAACCGTCCTGCCACTTTACGGATGAAATAACTCAACATCCGCTCTGTAACAAAGTAGTCGGCGATCACTCCATCTCGCAAAGGGCGCATCACCTCGATCGTTTCCGGGGTGCGCCCATACATCTCGCGGGCGGTTCTGCCTACCTCCACGATCTTTGTTATTTGTCCGTCATCCTGGATAGCCACCACGGATGGCTCTTGGCGCACCACGCCCCGCCCCTGAACATGGATCAGAACGCTGACAGTGCCTAAATCTATGGCGATGTAAGGGGTAAACAGAGCCAAAAGGGTTAATCCTCGCCGTACGTTTGTACGCCTGGCGTTCTACGTCGTCTCCGACTTCGTCGCCGACTGACGTCGACCCGAATTTGGGCTCGGCGCAACGCCGACTGAATTTGCGCGTAACGAATCGGGTCATCCGGCACTCCTTCCCGCATCGCTTTGTCGGCGTTGGCGCGGGCGCGTTCAGCCCGTTCTATATCAATTTCATCAGCATGTTCAGCAGAATCAGCTAAAATGATGACTTTATGAGGCTGAATTTCGGCAAAACCGCCGCCAATGGCATAATATGCCTCTTCGCCATCTTCGATTACTACTACTTCGCCAAAATCCAGGGCAGTGAGCATTGGAGAGTGATTAGGCAAAATCCCCATTCGCCCTTCTGTTCCTGGCAGACTGACGGAATCGACTTCTCCGCTGAATACGGCGCGTTCTTGGGTAACAATTTCACAAAGTATAGGCATGATTCTCTCATTGAGAAAGCGAGTTTTCTATTAAACTCGCTTTCTTCGCCAATATTTCTTAAGCCGCTTCCATTAACGATTTGCCTTTTTCAACGGCATGGTCAATGTTGCCAACCATGTAGAAGGCTTGTTCCGACAGCTCGTCATGTTTGCCATCCAAGATTTCGCGGAAACCGCGAACTGTATCAGCAATCGGAACATATTGTCCGTTTAATCCATGGAATTTTTCGGCAACGAACATCGGCTGCCCCAGGAATTTCTCAATTTTCCGGGCGCGGGCAACCAACAATTTGTCATCTTCGCTTAGCTCGTCGATGCCGAGGATGGCAATGATGTCTTGCAAATCTTTATAACGCTGCAACACTTGTTTGACTTCGCGGGCGGTTCGGTAATGCTCTTCGCCAACGATGTCTATTTGGAGAGCGCGGCTGCTGGACGCCAGCGGATCGACCGCCGGGAAGATGCCTTTGGCGAATACGCCGCGATCTAGGGTGAGGCTGGCGTCTAGGTGGGCAAAGGTAGCTACGGGAGCGGGGTCGGAATAGTCATCTGCCGGCACATAAATAGCTTGCATCGACGTAATTGAGCCTTGCTTAGTAGAAGTGATGCGTTCCTGTAGCGCCCCCATCTCTGCCGCCAACGTCGGTTGGTAGCCAACGGCGCTAGGCATTCTGCCCAGCAACGCCGACATTTCAGAGCCTGCCAACACATAGCGGAAGATGTTGTCGATAAAGAGCAATACGTCGCGCCCCTCATCGCGGAAATATTCCGCCATTGCCAATCCAGTCAATGCCACCCGCAAGCGGACGCCAGGGGGCTCATTCATTTGTCCGAAAACCATCGCTACTGAATCATTCACCCCATATTCGATCATTTCATAATAGAGGTCAGTGCCTTCACGGGTGCGTTCGCCCACGCCGGCAAAAACGGATACCCCTTCGTGGGCAGTGGCGACTGAACGAATGAGTTCAGAAATGGTGACTGTTTTGCCTACGCCAGCTCCGCCATAAATGCCAGTTTTGCCGCCTTTAATAAAGGGGGCGATCAGGTCAATCACTTTCATGCCCGTTTCAAAGGTTTCGATTTGAGTCGATTGATCCTGAAAGGGGGGAGCAGGACGATGAATTGGATATTTGATGGCGGCTTCAGGATTTTCGCCGCCATCGATCGCTTCGCCCACCACATTGAAGATACGCCCCAGGGTAGGAGGTCCAACCGGCACGGTGATGGGAGAACCAGTCGCAGTGGCGTCTACGCCACGGGGCAGCCCTTCGGTGGGTCCCATCGCTACCGTGCGAACCAAGCCGTCTCCCAAATGTTGCTGCACTTCCAGGATAAGTTCCTGCCCGTCATTTTCGACTTGCAGAGCTTCGAAAATATCTGGCAGATAATCATCAAATTGGACATCGAGGACGACGCCGCGAATTGCCATAATTTTTCCTGTATTTTTCGCCATGAATTCCTCCAACTCAAATGAGATAAGTTGTGATTTTAGCTTGCTAGCGCTTCTGCCCCGCCAACGATGTCCAAAATTTCGTTGGTGATGGTGGCTTGGCGGGCTTTGTTTCGGGCTAAGGTTAGATCGTCGATCAATACGTCGGCGTTGTCGGTGGCGTTTTGCATTGCCACCATGCGGGCGCTATGTTCGCTCGCCAACGATTCTAAAAAGGATTGGTAGACTTGCAGATCGGTAAAACGGGGCACAATGGTGTTGAGCAGAGCGGCTGGCTCTGGTTCATAACTGTACACTCGTTCTGAAACGCCTGTTAGATCGACGGTTTGGACATATTCAGATACCGCCATTCCCTCGAAATCGAGGGGTTTGAGGGGCAATAGCTGCTTGACGGTGGGGACACGGGTAACGGTGTTGATAAAGTCGGTGTAGGCGACAAATACTTCATCATATTTGCCGGCATAATAGTCGTCGATAACCACCTGGGCGATTGGATTGGTGTCTAATGTTGTGGGGGGGTCGGGCAATTTGTCGAAGCTAGCGACAACGTTGTAGCCGCGCCGCACCATTAGATCGCGCCCTTTGCGCCCAACGGTGACGACTTGCACCGGCACGTGGGAGGCGCTGATGAATTTTTCGACCAATGCAACGATGTTGGTGTTGAATGCGCCCGCTAATCCCCGATCTGAGGTCATCAAGATGATGCCGGCATTTTTGATTTCATCGCGGGAGGTGAGCAATGGATGCCCATTTTCCGCTACGCCAGGTTGAGAAGCGAGGTTGTTGAGTATTTCAAACGCTTTGCCGGCATATGCCCGCGTCGCTTGCACCTGCTTTTGCGACCGCTGCATCTTCGATGTAGAAACAGCCGCCAACGCCGCCGTTACCTGGGAGATATTTTTAACGCTTGCGATTCGTTTTCTGAGTTCCCGTTCGGTAGCCACGGAACGCTCCTTTTGGTACTGAGTGGCAAGTTTGCAAGTTGCAGGCAGCAGGAATCATGCTTACGTGCGCCCTGCAACTTTTTTAGTTACTCCATGTTGCATTAAAGTCAGCCAACGCTTGTTTCAAATCTTCTTCAGTTTCGTCTGTCCATCGTTTGCTGTCGGCGATGCGGTTGCCCACATGGGGGTGGGCTGTATCCATGTAGCGCAAAAAGCCAGCCACCCAATCAGACACTTTGTCTTGATCGACGTCGTCTAGGTAGCCGCGCGTGCCGGCAAAAATGAGCATAACTTCATGCGCCATCGAAAAGGGTTGATATTGTGGCTGTTTCAGCAACTCCATCAACCGCTCGCCCCGATTTAGTTGGCGTTGCGTGGCAGAATCAAGGTCAGAGCCGAACTGGGCAAATGCCGCCAATTCTCGGAATTGGGCTAAATCCGCATTCAAACCGCCGACCACTTTCTTCATGGCATGGGTTTGGGCGGCGCTGCCGACCCGGGAGACGGACAAACCGGTGTTGATGGCTGGGCGTTGCCCGGCGTTAAACAAATCTGTTTCTAGGAACAATTGTCCATCGGTAATAGAGATGACGTTGGTGGGGATGTATGCTGAAACGTCGCCCAGCAAGGTCTCGATGATGGGCAAAGAGGTCAGCGAACCGCCGGTGCCGGGGATTTTCTGGGCTTCATAACCGTCACCCGCCTCTATCAGCGCTTCTTCTAAATTTTCTTCCACCAAGTTACCAAAATAACGTTTGTCGTTTAAGCCCGATGTCTTTTCGTCAACCTCTGTCCCTTTTTCTACGACGACAAATTCATCTCGTAACCGGACCGAGCGCTCTAGCAAGCGGCTGTGTAAGGAGAAGATGTCGCCGGGGTATGCTTCGCGTCCAGGCGGACGGCGCAAAATGAGGGACATTTCACGGTATGCCCAGGCATGTTTAGAGAGATCGTCATAAATGATAAGGGCGTCTTGCCCTTTGTGCATAAAGGCTTCGCCCATGGCAGTGCCGGCATATGGCGCCATATATTGCAATGGAGCCGGGTCAGAGGCGCCCGCTACCACCACAATGGTGTAATCCATCGCCCCATATCGCTCCAATGTAGCCACAACCTGAGCGATTTGTCCGACGCGCTGCCCAATCGCCACATAGATGCACACCATATCCTTGCCCTTTTGATTGATAATCGAGTCAAGGGCAATCGCTGTTTTCCCCGTTTGGCGGTCGCCGATGATCAATTCTCGCTGCCCGCGTCCAATAGGGAACATCGAGTCCACCGAGACAATGCCTGTTTCCATGGGCGTATCCACCCCTTGCCGCTCGATAACGCCGGGGGCAACCTGTTCGATGGGAAGGCGTTCGGTGGTATTAATTGGACCTTTGCCGTCGATGGGGTTGCCTAGGGGGTCTACCACGCGCCCGACCAGAGCGTCTCCTACTGGCACAGAGGCGATTAAGCCCGTGGCTCGCACCTCGTCCCCTTCCTGAATTGAGCCATAGTCGCCCATGATGACGATACCGACGGCGTCTGGTTCTAGGTTGAGGGCGATGCCGCGCACCCCATTGCTAAACTCGACCAACTCCGAAGCGCGAACATCAGCCAGTCCATTTGCCAGGGCGATGCCGTCATATACGGACAAGACGGTGCCGACGCTTTTGGAAGCGAGTTCGTATTCGAAGCCATCGATCTGTTTGAGGATTGAGTCTGTTAAATTCTGGTAATCTGGGGCAAGGGTTGCCATGCACCTACCTCCGTTTGAATAAATGGAAAATTTTAACTTGTCAAATTAGCAACTGTATCAGCATCTAGCTTTTTTACAATTGCAGAGACTAATTTTACTGTATTGTCGTAATCATCACGGTGGATGATGGAACTGTGACTGTGGATGTGACGTGCCGGCACTGCCAGCACTACTGTTGGCACACCAAAACCATACCGATGAATCTCTCCACCATCTGTTCCCCCACCCGACATGGTGGATAATTGAAGTGGAATGTCCAACTCCTCCGCAGTGTCAATCACCAAATTTCTTAAAGCAATATTAGGAATCATGCTGGCATCATAAACGGACAAATCTACCCCTTTACCCAATTTTACATCACTCTCCTCTGGCTCAATACCGGGCACATCGCCGGCAATTCCTGATTCTAAAATAATGGCTATATCAGGGTCAATCATTCGTACACCTGTGGTAGCACCCCGCCCGCCAATCTCTTCCATAGTTGTCATAAAGCCAAACAAATCGTTAGGGGCTTGATTTGATTTTTTAGCAAAGTGTCGCAAAACATCTATCACTACAGCACAGCCAATTCTGTTGTCAAAGGCTTTGCTAATGTAACTTTTGCCACTTGCCATCACTTCAAAATTGCTTTGGGGAATGATAGGGTCGCCAACCCGAATGCCGGCATTCTTAACCTCTTCTAAACTGGTTGCGCCAACATCGATATACATTTTGTTTTTAGTAACGAGTTCGTTACGCTCTTTTGCCGGCAACAAATGGGGTGGCTTGGCTCCAATTACGCCCGTCACATCTCCTTTACGGGTTTTAATGGTAACCCGATGCCCCAATAAAATTTGGTCCCACCAACCACCAAGTGGCAAAAACTTGATGAAGCCATCTTGAGAAATATGTTTGACAAAAAAGCCAATTTCGTCCATATGCGCCGCCAACAAGAGTTTGGCTCCGTCGCCGGGTTGCCGGCAAATCAGACTGCCTAATTTATCTTGAGAAAGGTCGCCCAGAGGTTCGAGATAGCTGCGTAACACGGCGCGGGCTTCAGATTCGTATCCAGGTACGCCATGCGCTTCGGTTAAAGCTTGCAGCATTTTTTCTGTTGAATCCAAATCGATTTTCCTAAGTTGAAAGATGGCTGCCAGGGCGTAATTACGGGCGGCGGCTGGCAATCATCCTCGTTTTAATCTCCATAGGGAATTGGGCATTAAGATCAGCGATTATCTACCGATTGCCGGCAACGTCGCCAACCTGCCTTTAGGCGGCGTGAGTTTACCTTACCCAACTTCATTTGTCCAGAAATTCACAAACGGATCTGAAGAGAAACTTAGGAGAAGCAACGGGCAATAAGTTTATAGTTAAATGAAAAAATGTTAACCTTTTTCAACCCGTTTTGGGCGGGATTGGGCAGTGGAAACCAGAATATTATTTGCAGCGGCATTTTGCCGGCATTTTAGAAGGGGGCGTATAATGTCCGCCATGCGTAAAAATCGGCTGGTTTGGATTGTCCTGCTGCTAGTAGGCTTCGGTTTACGACTTTACCAGCTAGATCAATTTGGCTTTTGGCAAGATGAAGGGCTGACTCCATTACGGGCAAACTACTCGGTTCGGGAGATTTTGTCCAACCATGTCATTATTCAAGAGGTAGTGACCAACGACACTGTACCGCCATTTTACTTTTTGCTAACCTATTTTAGCCGGCAATTGTGGGGGGAGAGCGACTTTGCTTACCGTTTTTTGCCGGCATTATTTGGCGTATTAACATTGCCCCTCATATTTCAGTTGGGCAGACGGCTGGGCGGGGCGGGCGTGGGGTTGGTGGGGATGGGGTTACTGGCGATAAACCCGTTGCACATTTGGTATGGGCAAGAAGCCCGCATGTACACGTTGGCAACATGGCTGATGTTGGCGGCGAGTTTGGCGTTGTGGCAAGCGTTGGCTCGCCCAGACAAGAAAATCATTCAACCATTTATCCTCTATTTGCTGTTTGCCGGCATCGCCTTTGCCACCCATTATCTGTCCGCCTTCCTCATTGTGGGGCAGGGGGCGTTGTGGCTGTGGCTGTTGTGGCGACGCGGGCAAAAAAAGTGGATTGTGGGGGGGACGATTGCCGGCATTCTCGTCATTTTGCCCTTCGCCTCCGTTACCATTCCCCGCCTCTTTACAGGGGCAGAAACGAACTATTTTTACGTGCCCCCCTGGCAAATTGCCCAAGATTTGGCGCATGGTTACACCGTTGGCGTGTCTCTCAATTTACGGCAATGGTGGGTGGGCTGGCTGGATGCGGGGGTTGCCGGCATTGCCCTGGTAGGTGTGTGGGCAGCTAAAGCGGGCAAAAAACGGGACAGTCAGCTATTTTTGCTTATTTATCTGTTGGCAATTCCGGTCGGCGTTTCCCTCATCGCCCCGCTCAAACCGATGTACCAGGGCGTTCGTCACATCTTTATCGGCAGTCCGCCCTACTACCTGCTGATTGGATTGGGCGTGTGGACGATTTGGCAAAAATGGGGTGGGTTGCCGGCATTTCTCGCCCTGATTTTGCCCATTTTTGGGGCGTTCTATTCGCTCAACCAGTTGTACCATAACCCCATGTTGGCAAAAGATGACACCCGCGCCCTGATACGATATGTGGAAACTCACGCTGGCGAAAATGACGCCGTCGTGTACAACGATGCCATTAGCTTGCCCACCCACGCCCATTACGCCCACAGAGCAGATGTGCCGGCATTCGCCTTGCCCCAATATCCACACCCATTTTCTGACCAAACGGAGCAACAATTGAGCGAGCTTGCCAACCAATACGACCGTATCTGGTTTATGGTAGGTCCGCCTGCTGACAAACGGGACGATGAAGAAGCTGTCCGCCAATGGCTAAACCAAAATTTAACCCAAGTGGATTCATATTCAGCCCATGGCGTAACCCATGAGGTGCGGGTGGACGCTTTTTCTGCCGGGGAACGGGGCGAACCAGTCGCCACGAATGTACAATGGCAGAAAATGCCCCTGCTGGAAATGGTTCGGACTCAATTTAGCCAGCCGACACGCTCCCCGGCATTGTGGTTTGACCTAAGTTGGCGGGCTAGCGCCAACGCGACGCCGCCCCCTGACACCCAGATGGGTTTGCAGATGCAGGATGAGGCTGGGGTGGTCTGGGCGACCGCCAATCATTCCTTTTGGATGGAAGAGCAGAGCCACCGCCGGCAACTTTTCTTGCCGCTGCCTGCCGGCATTCCGCCCGGCGCCTATGCCCTCTTTTTGCAGGCGTGGCAGAAAGAGAGCGGCGAATCTCTGGGAGATTGGCAACCCATTGGCGAAGCGCTAATCGCCCCTGCCGATGGACAAGTGATGACCAACCTGCCCCAAATGCCGGCATGTTCTCCCCAATGGGAAAATGGGTTGCAACTGCGAGCCTTTATCCCCAGCGATACAGTAAAACCGGGGCATACTTTGCCTGTTTCGCTTTATTGGAGCGGGGTGTCATCTGCCAATTTGCGGTATCGGGTGGAACTGTGGGATGAGGCGGGGGAGATGTTGCGAGCGGATGAGGGGGCGGTTATGCCGGCATGGTCAAGCAGGGGAGAGGCAGACGACATTGTGCTGGGGAATGCCGGCTTTTACATCTACCCAGAAACGGCGCCGGGCAAATATAGGTTGCGGTGGCAAATTTTTGATGGCGACCAACCCGTGGCAGGTAAACGGTGTTGGCAGTTGGGAACTCAAACCACGATTGAGTTTGGCGAAATTGAGGCGGTGGCGTGGGAGATGAACACGGAATTGCCGGCCGTGACAGATCCGATGCAAGCCGTTTTTGGGAAGACAATCGAACTTTATGCCGCTAAAACTGCTCCGTCAGATGGGCTAACCGTGACTCTCTATTGGCGGGCTGTTGCTCAACCTTCAGAAAATTACAAGGTATTTCTCCATTTAAAAGATGAAAATGGGGCGATAATTGACCAAATTGACCGCATTCCGTTGGACGGATTGCGTCCGACAGGCACATGGCGGGCGGGTGAGGTGTTGACGGAAAAGTACACGGTAGAGATGCCGGCAACTGCCGGCAATTACTCAATCTTCATCGGATTTTACGATCCAGAAACGTATGAACGCCTGCCTGTTACGCTCAATGGACAGCTACAATCGGACAATCAACTTTTGGTGGAGCAGGTGGCGGTAGAGTGAGCGAAGAGTGGCAAGTGGCAAGTGGCGCCTCAAATGGCAATTCTTTACCTGCAAAGTTGCAAACCTGCAACCTGCAACCTGGCACACTTGCAACCTGCTTATCCGTCGCCCTCATTTTTGTCTGCTACCTCGCATTTGCAATTAGTTATGGCATCATCAATCCTTTGTTTGAAGCGCCAGACGAACACCATCACTATTTCACTGCCGTTTACATTGCTCAACATTGGCAGTTGCCGGCAGTCGCTTCCGACGATTCTTACGACCAAAAGATGCGGCAAGAGGCGGCACAACCCCCCTTGTACTATTTGTTGGGGGCGGGAATTATCGCCCCAACTGGGGCGAAATTTAACGATGATTTGTGGGAAAATCCCTTCGTGCAAATGGGCGACGCTTCTGCCCTGAATAATCGCAACCGCTTTGTCCACACCCCTGCCGAATCATTTCCGTGGCAAGGATTGGCGCTATCAGCCCATTTGCTTCGGCTATTTTCCACAATTTTAGGGTTAGGTACGTTGCTCGCCATCTACGCCACTGCCGGCATATTGTGGCAAAATGACCCTCGACCGGCGTTGTTGGGGGTGGGCGTGGTTGCTTTGAACCCCGCATTTCTCTTTTTGCACGCCTCAGTTAGCAACGACCCCCTCATTATCTTTTTGTCGTCGGTGGCGCTGTGGCAAATGGCGGTGTGGTGGGGGGGAGAAGTAACGAAACCGAGATTACTTTTGTTGGGGGTGACGGTGGGTTTGGCGATGTTGAGCAAAAATGCCGGCATTCTCCTTCTTCTGCTCATCTGTTTTGGGCTGTTTTGGCGGGGGTGGCGGCGGGGCGAAAGATGGCTGGGGCAGGTGGCGTGGGCGATTGTGCCGGCAATCGCCATTGCCGGCTGGCTCTTTATCCGTAATTTTGCGCTGTACGGCGACCCCACCGCCACCAACCAATTTGTTCGGCTAGCTGGCGGCGACCGAGACGCGACCTTAGGACAAATTGGGCGAGAATTGCCCGGCATTTTGACCTCGTTGGCGGGGTTGTTTGGTTGGTTTAATGTGCGTCTGCCAGATTGGGTCTATTGGTTGTGGAGCGGGTTGGCGGGGGCGGCGATTGCCGGCATCTGTTGGCAATTGGCAAAAAAACCACGCTGGAATAGCCGAACCGAGTTGGGATTGTTGTATTTAGGCTGGATTGGGCTTGTTTTTGTCGGCATGGTCGCCTTTATGCTCCGTACTCCAGCCGGGCAAGGACGGTTGTTACTGCCGGCGATTTTACCCATTGGTTTGGGAGTGGGGGCCGGATTGTCGTCATTTGGGCGAGCCGGTTGGCTGGCGTTAGCAGTGGCATTGCTAACCGCTTGGATTGGGCTGTTTTGGAGCATTCCGCAAGCGTACCATTTGCCTCATATCTCATCGGAAACTGCCGGCGCCCCCCCCGGAACAGAGTTGGTGGATGGGCTGTTTTTGCTGGGCGGAGCGCTTTCTCCCGCCAATGTAGAAGCAGGCGATGTAGTGATGGCGGCGATTTCATGGCGAGCGGATAAGCGGTTAGCAGAGCCGCCCGAAATCGTTTACTTATTGCGGGGGCGAGAGGGGGAAATCGCGGGGCGGTTGCAAAGTTATCATGGAAACGGTTTGTATCCGGCAACGCTTTGGGGACAGAATGAGACGGTGATGGAGGAGGTTCGCTTACAGTTGGCACAGGAGATGACGACGCCAGCATTGGTCACCTTGTTGGTGAGTGTGGCAGATGGGGAATGGGTGAAGGTGGGACAGGTGAAAGTTGCCGGCAATCCCATTGAACTGTCATCGGGCCACCCCATCGCCCAATTTGACGGAAAAATTGAGCTGCGGTCGGCAAACATTTCGCCCAAACAGGCAGTTGCCGGCAATTTCGTCACTGTTTCGTTAGAATGGGGCGTTTTAGCGCCGATTGAGCAAAGTTTGACCCAGTTTGTTCATTTGGGAGACCCCAACTCGCCTCCGTTGGCACAGGGGGATGCCCCGCCATTTGCCGGCAGTTACCCGACGGACGTTTGGGGGGTGGGGGAAATTTTAGCGGATGAATACAGTTTGCAGTTGCCGGCAGATTTGCTGCCCAGCGCCTATCCGATTTATGTGGGTTGGTATGATCGGGAGACGGGGGAACGAATGCCGGCATTTAGCGCTGGCGATCCCTTGCCAAATGACGCCGTTTTGGTAGGTTGGGTAGAGGCAATATCCGAATGAATCAATCTAGGCAGGAACCCCATTTTCGCCGATCGATGGTATGGATATTCCTCTTGTTTTTGGCATTAGGCGTCAGCTACATCTTTGCCACGCCGCCATTAGAAGCGTCGGACGAATACAAACATTACCCAGTCGTTCAATATATCCAAACGGCGCGGCGGCTGCCCATTTTAGAGCCGGAAAAGCCGGGCAGATGGTTGCAAGAAGGGGCGCAGCCGCCCTTGTACTATCTGTTGATGGCTGCCCTGACTGCCGGCATCGACAGCGCCGACTTGCCCCAAATTTACCAACAAAATCCGCACGCCTTTGTGGGCAATCCCAACCAAATCTACAATAAAAATTTGATGATCCATCAGCCAGAATGGGAGAAATTTCCCTGGCATGGAGCGATTTTAGCGATTTGCCTCATTCGGTTTGTCTCCCTGGCGTTAGGCGGCGGCGCGGTATGGTTAACCGCTCATTTAGGACGACGATTATTTGATGACCATATTGGGTTGTTGGCGGCGGCGTTGACCGCCTTTAACCCGATGTTTTTGTTTGTCAGCGGTGCGGTTAACAACGATTCGTTGGCGAATTTGCTGGGCATTGCCGGCATTTTTGGATTGGTGTGGTTGTGGCAAATGCCGGCATTTGATTGGCGGCATAGCGGATTGATTGGTTTATTGATTGGATTGGGAGCGTTGACCAAATTGAGTCTAGGCGGGTTGGCGATAATTGCCGGCATCATTCTGTTGTGGCGAGCGCGGGGTGGGGCTGGCTGGCGGTGGGCGGTTGCCAATGGAGGGGCGATGGCAGCCGCCGCTTTGCTGGTGGTCGGTTGGTGGCTGCTCCGTAATGTACGTTTGTATGGCGACCTAACCGGATTGTCGGCGTTTATAGCCGTACAAGGAACGAGAACGACTGCTATCACCTGGCGAGGCTGGTTAGGCGAATTTGGCACTTTTTTTCGCAGCTTTTGGGGATTGTTTGGCGGAGTCAATGTGGCGGCGCCTCAGCCATTTTATTGGTTGTGCAACGGTTTGGCAATCGGTGGTATTGTCGGTTGGTTGCGCCGCAACCGAATAATAAAGGGGGTTTGGGGCGGGCGATGGCTGTTGTCTATGTGGATTGTGACGCTGCTACTATTGTTAATCCGCTGGAACCTCATCTCGCCGGCATTTCAAGGACGGTTGGTTTTTCCCGCATTGGGGGCGTGGAACATCTTGTGGGCGGCAGGCTGGTTAGCTTGGCTGCCGGCGGCTTGGCGGGGCAAAGGGGGGTTAGCCCTCACCGCTTTCTTCTTTTTATGGGCAGCGGCGCTGCCTTTCATCACTATTCGACCTGCCTACGCTTATCCAACCCCGCTGGATGCCGTTCCCGAAGCAGCCCAGTTTGGACCTATTCGGTTTGAGGGGGGATTGACGTTAGTAGGGGTGGAGATGCCGGCAAACCAATCGATTGAATGGCAAACAGAACAGCCGATTCAAGCTACGCTATATTGGACATCTGACCAGCCGCTCAGCCAAGATTTTGTAACCAGCTTGCATCTGATCGGGCGGGAAGAGCGTTCGGTGGGGCAGGTCGATCGTTATCCAGGGTGGGGGATGATTCCCACCAGCCAATGGCAGCCCGGGCAAATTTGGCGGGATGTCTACCAGGTGTGGGCGCGTCCAATTGCCGAGGCTCCCGCCCAACTGCGGCTTAATGTAGGGGCGTTGGATGGAGAGAGCGGCGTCATGTTGCCGGCATTTTCGCCAGATGGAAATGAAATCCCATTTTTGTTGGTGGGCGAACCTGCAAGATTGAGCGGCGGCCAGCCGCAGCCCATTCAGACGACATTAGAAGCGGATTTTCAGCAAGGGATTCAACTGTTAGGATATTCAATCGGCGAAGCTGACCCTGGCGTAAATTTGCCTATTACGCTCCATTGGCTGGCAAACGAAACGCCTGACAATGATTACACCGTATTCGTTCATTTACTTTCGGTGGAGGGGGAACAAATTGCCGGCGCTGATGCGCCCCCGCTTAACAACGATTATCCGACCTCTTTGTGGCAAAAGGGTGACCGAATCGACGACCATCATATATTGCCCTTGCCGGCAGAGATGCCGGCGGGACGTTATCACATTCGAGTGGGTTGGTACGAGCCGGAATCAGGCATGCGCCTCTCTCGGGTTGATAGTTCAGAGGAGAGCGTTATTTTGGATATAGAGATTGGCATTAAATAAGTTGCGGCGCTGGCTTTCAATTGGTTCGGTTTTGCCCTCGACAAACTCAGGCAGTAACTTTGGCATAGTTTACCGAGGCTCTACCAAAATTCGCAAAGCGGTTCTCTCTTGTCCGTTTATCTCAATTTCAACAAAAGTTGGCACGCAAATCACATTAACCTCTTCTTCCAGCATATAGCCGCGGGCGATGGCGATCGCTTTTAAAGCTTGGTTAACCGCTCCAGCCCCAATTGCCTGTACTTCGGCTTTACCCGTCTCCCGGATAATGCCGGCAATAGCGCCAGCCACCGATGCAGTGCGCGACTGCGCAGAGACTTTAATGATATTCATGAGGTTCTCCAACTCAGGGTTAATGATATTGACGCGTCGATTAAACGACCGTCAAATTTCAGTTTGCGAATTGTTTAAGCCTACCTATGGGTTTATTGTCAAGCAAAACCATGCCAAATAATAACAAATGTTAATATCCCTGCAACTTGTTCTTCATTTTTGGGTAGTTTTGACGCTTTTAGCGGCTGAAAATAGATAAATTTCCTACTTTTTGGGGTTTTACCGGGTAAATATCCGCTCCAACCATTCCCTCACTTCAATTGGACGTAATGATTGTCCCAGGTAATGTTCATTCAACCATAACTCAAAATGGAGGTGAGCGTCTTCGTTAATGCCGGCAATCGAGCCGGGCGAACCGCTGTTACCCACCTGAGCGATTAATTGTCCCCGTTCCACTCGCGCCCCTTCCACCACATTCGGTTCAATGCCGCCTAAATGAACATAGCGGCTGACCATCCCATTTTCATGTTGTATCCACACCTGCCGCCCCCGAAAACCATCTAGAGCGGCGGGCGAAGTCATGCCCAGCGCCCAAGATTCCTGCCGCCATTGGGCGATCTGTGCTTCGTCTGGCAGAGTGTAATCGTGGGTCGCTCGCAACACCACCCCTTCCGCAGCCGCCCGCACTTGCGTGCCAGCGCTCCAATAAAAATCGACCCCTTCGTGAATGCCCAGCCGATAATGGCGCGGCGCCCCAGGCATTTGCAAATCTCGTTGGGTGAGAGGCGAGCCGGCGATGGGAACCAGCCAGCCGCGCAAGCTGCGTAATGTGGCAGGATCGTTTAAAGCGGTGGCAGGCATTTCGCCCTCGCCTTCAATTTGGGCGTTGTTGTTTGGCTCGCCGACGAAGTATAGCGTATCTTTACCGGCAAAAATCATCCGTTGCCCAGTTGGTTCCACCCAAAATGTAGAAAATTCGCGCCTATCAAGAAATTGACGTTGGCTCAATAGCGAGCCCCGTTCTAAATTGATCGTTAGCAAACGCCGGCCAGCATAATCAAGGGCATAAAGGGCAAAGTCGCCAACAACCAATTGCCGGGGGCGAAACAACGGGGCAGACGAGCGAAATCCATTGTCGCGTATTGTCGTCTCTTCTAAATTTTGGTAGCGTAACATTCCGCCCGACACGCTCTCTCTTTCCCGATACAGTAGATAGACAAATTCGCCCCGCGCCGCCACATCGACCTGAAAATGGTCATCTAGCCGCCAGCCTGTGTCTGTGCTGTAGGGGACGTTGTATTGGTTGATAAAGTCATAGCTGTTTTCCAGTAAAAAGCGTCCGAAATCCCCGGCAGTTAACGCTGTAAAGTAATGGGACGACGCTTCGCTGATAGGGCGGTCATACCGCTCCATTTGCCAAGCTCCCCCTTCTAAACGGTAAACGTCGCCTACCCGATCCAGCGCCAACAACGCCTCATCTGCCGCCGCCAAATCAAATGGTTCCAGGGCAGGGGCATCTACCCATTCATTTACGATGCGGTCATTTGGCTGCAAAATCGTTTGAGGCATGGTTGGTTGCTGCAAATCGATCGCCAAAACCCGTCCGCTATCTTGCAAATAGGCAGTCTCCCCCAACACGGTCAGGGCGATGGGGTGAATGAATGTGCCGGGAGGGAAACGCCAGACGCCGACATTGTGTTGGTGCAGCCATTCAAAATTGGCGTTGGCTTCAATGCTGTCCGCTCCAGAGATGTCGTCTATACGCAGCAAGCTAGCCCGAATTGCCGGCAAAAAACGGTTCGGATCAACAGGCGCTGCCGGCAACTCCACCCGAATCGAAGCCACACCTTCTCCCACCAGATAATCAAACCAATTGCCGCTGTCGCTTTCTGCGCTGGCTATCGTCAACTTAGCTTGGCTTGAAAATAGCTGTGCCAGCGCGCGGTTGGGGGCGAATTGGTTGGCAGCCAGCCAGCAGCCCCCTGGCAAAATACGCGGTTCGGTCAGGGCTGAGCTAGCCCCTTTTTGCAAAAAAAACGCCAGCCATACCCCCTGCAAAAATCCTTCTAGCTCCACGCTTTCCGGTTCGGAAAATGGATACGTTCCGCCAGCCCCTTGCCGGTCGTCTGGGTTAGGCGACCATTCGTTGCCAGGACAACCATCCAGGTCTGTATCGGCATTACGCAGCAGATCGACCCCCCGCTGCTCTCCATCGGGATTTAGGTCTGGCAATATCCACAAGCTGACATTTGCCGGCACATCTTGCGGCTTGCTTTGCAGGGCGGCTAATAGTTCGCCGGCAAGGGTATGGTTGACTCCCACAATCGCCACATTGAGCTGTCCAAAGCCAATTCGATGGGCGATAAGCGGTTGACCGCCCGGCGATTGTCCCAGCCATCTTTCTGTGGGCGGCGGAGCAGGGGTTGGCTGGGGCAGGGCAGCCGAAACGTCGCTACCTGCATTGTTTTGAGCGGGAGGCGGAGTATCGACTGTATTATTGATTTGAGGCGGCGGCAAAGTGGCTGCCGGCAAGCTAGCGGGCGAAGGGGCTTCTTCGCGGACGGTTTGGGGTTGATTGCGGCAGGCGGCGAGGAAAAGTAAGAGGATGCCGGCAATCAACCAACCGTCACGAATGGCTTTGCCCATTAAGTCGCCGTTTCATCAAAGCAGACCAATTCAACCAAATGCCCTTCTGGGTCGGTAACATACAAGCTGCGCCAATTGACCCAGGCGTGGGTAGCGGTACGAACCGCCAATCCCAATCCCTCTAACCGCTCCACCTCTGCCTCAAAATCCGCCAGTGAAATCCCAAACGCGATATGGTCAACTGTCGTGCGTTCCAAATCCAAACCGGCGTAATCATCCTCATGGGTTCGATCAAACAACGCCAATATTTGGGTATGCCCCTCCACGCCATCCGCGATTCGGAAAAAAGCGGCATGGTCAAAACGGCGCATCAACTCCAAGCCGATCGTCTCTTCATAAAAACGCTGCATTTTATCCAAATCGTTCACCCGAAAAGCGATTTCGCCCAGCCCCTTGATTCGCCGATTAACTTTCATTTGAATTGTCCTACTGTTTAACTGCCTTGCACCATTTGCCGTACTTCTTCTACGATTTCTGGGTTTGCCAAGGTAGTTACATCCCCTGTATCGTCCCCGTTGGAGATGGCGGACAAGACGCGGCGCATAATTTTGCCAGAGCGCGTTTTGGGCATATCGGGCACGATCCAAACATGCTTTGGGCGGGCGATTTTGCCGATTTCGACCTCAATCGCTTTAATTACTTTGCTTTGTATCTCGGCGCTGGAAGCATACCCTGGTTTAAGTGAAACGTATATGTCGGGCACTTTCCCTTTTAGCTCGTCTGACATCGGCACCACGGAAGCTTCCGCTACTTCGTCTACCATCAAACAGGCGGATTCTAACTCTTTGGTGCCTAATCGATGTCCCGCTACGTTGATCACATCATCTACCCGACCCAAAATGCGAAAATAGCCGTCTGCCGCCTCAACTGCGGCGTCGCCTGGAAAGTAGGGCCAATCGCGCCAATCGCTGCTTTTGGGATCTTTGTTGTATTTGGCGAAGTAGGTGCGGACAAAGCGGTCAGGGTTGCCCCAAATGGTTTGGAATTGCCCGGGCCAGGGGTTTTGGATGATGATGTTGCCGGCTTTGCCGGAGCCGCGCGGTAAATCGTTGCCGCCTTCATCAACGATTTTGGGGTGGATGCCAGGCGCTCCCGGTCCGGCTGAACCAGGTTTCATGGGATGGATTGCCGGCATGGTGCTGCACAAAAAGCCGCCTGTTTCCGTTTGCCACCAGGTATCGACGATGACCGCTTCCCCCTTGCCGATCGCTTGATGATACCAACGCCACACTTCTGGCTCAATCGGTTCGCCGACTGTGGTCATATGCTTGAAGGTAAAGTTATATTTTTGCGGTTCGTCTGGACCCGCTTTACGCAGCATGCGGACGGTGGTGGGGGCGGTATGGAAGATATTGACCCCCAATCGTTCGGCTATACGCCACGCCCGTCCCGAATCGGGAAAGCCGGGCACCCCTTCGTACATGACGCTGGTCGCCGCCAAAGCCAAAGGTCCATAAACGATGTAGGAATGTCCGGTGATCCAGCCGATGTCTGCCATACACCAATAGACATCTTCGGGATGTATATCTTGGATATATTTGGAGGTGCCGGCAGCATACGCCAAATAGCCGCCGCTACTGTGTTGGCACCCTTTTGGTTTGCCGGTAGTGCCGCTGGTGTACATCAAAAAGAGGGGGGCTTCTGCCGGCATACTGACAGGTTCGACCCGCTGCCCTCGATGTTTTGGCAGCAAATCTCCCACAAAAACGTCTCGTCCGGCCACCATTGGAGTTGGCGAACTATATTTGCCGGCATAACGTTGCCACACCAACACCGTATCTACCGTTTGTCCTTCGGCTGCTGCGGCAGCCACCGCTTCATCCGCCTTGACTTTGTGATCGAGCAGGTTGCCATTGCGGAAATAGCCATCCATCGTGATCAGAACCCGGCTGCCAGAGTCGGCGGCGCGTTCGCCCGCCGCTTTGCCGCTAAAGCCGCCAAAAACGACGGAATGGATGATGCCCAATCGGGCGCACGCCAACATGGTGATGGGCAATTCTGGCGTCATTGGCATATGAATTGTCACCCGATCCCCCGTTTTTAAGCCTGCTTCGCCTTGCAACAAGGCGGCAAATTCGTTCACCCGCACCCACAACTCCCGGTAGGTGAGTATCTCATGGGCTTCTGTTTCCGGTTCTGGAACCCAGATGATGGCAGCTTTATTTTGATTTTGACCTAGATGTCGGTCAACGCAATTGTGGCACACGTTGAGTTTGCCGCCGACAAACCATTTGAAGAACGGGGCGTTACTGCTGTCGAGGATAGCTTCCCATTTAGAGTCCCAATCGAGTAAATCGGCATACTCTTGAAAGCAGTCGGGGAAATTGTCGAGGCTAAAGCGGTCATAGATGCCGGCATCCGTCATATTTGCCTGGGCGATAAATTTATCTGAGGGATGAAAATAATCCTCTTCGCCCCAATGGACAGCGATTTCAGCTTCATTGGCGGCTGGTTCTGGGTTGCTCATGGGATGACCTTCCTTTTATGAGGGTATAATTGGCAAAAATCGTGATTTTTGGTCGAGGTTAGCGAGGATAATAGTCACGCCAAAACCATTTGTCAAATGAAGGATGGCGGCACAACCTTGGAGGCTCGCGTCTGGCGACCAGCAATGAATGGGACTGACTGCACATTGTCTATGGCGGGGAGAGCGTTGGACAATTAGACGACCAAATGAACCCATTTAAATGCCGGCAACTTTTAGGCAAATATTCCCGTATTGATTCTTGATTTCTAGTAGAGATATCCATCAAATAGCCCGTAAACGCATTGTGCGGGCAAAATAGTTGACAAGGAGAAACAATGAGAGCAACCTTATCTAGATTGTTTGGACGGGGAACCGTCACCTTTATTTTGGCTGTCGTATTGTTGTTGGTTTTGTTCACCTTTTTAGGTCAATTTTATTACCTGTTTGAACGAATCGAAGAGCAAGAAGTAGGCGTCCAATTTCAGGGCGGGCGCATCCAAGATGTGGTGGGTCCCGGCGTCTACAGCGATATTGGCTTATTTGTAGAAATGCAGCGCGTTTCCAGCCAAGCCATCCCTTTTTCTGTGGAAGATCAAGAGATTATCACCAAAGATAAACAACGACTTGGCTTGCAAGTCAGCGGCGATATCTTTCGCCCAGGTTTGTCCGACAAAGACAAAATCAGCCTATTGTGGGCGCAATATCGCAACATTTACCTCGATGATGATTTGGCGAGCAGCCGCGTGGGCGATTTAGCCCGGCAAGCGATGAAGGTGTGTGTTGGCGACCGCACATTTGATGACAATATCATCGGCACCTCTCGGGATGAGCTGCGCGCCTGTATCGATACGGAATTAAATGATTTGGCAAACCGGTTGGGGTTGCGCGTGGAAAATTTGGTGGTGCCAAATGTCGTTTTATCGCCAGAAGTGCAAGTCGCGCTCGATGCCATCGTGCAAAGCCGGCTAGCCACCGAAAAAGCCGCCCAAGATCAACTTAAAGCTGCCGCTGAAGCCGCCGCTGAACAAGCTCGCCAAGAGGGGGAAATTCGAGTGGCGCAAAGCCGTATTCAAGAGGAAACGAAACAGCAAACGCTGCTGGCAAACCTTGAACAAGAGCGGCTGGCGGCTCAATTGGCGGTTATCGAAGCGGAAAGGGCGAATGATTTGGCGCGGCTGGAAACGGATCGGCAAAAGATTGAAGCGACAAAAGAGAATGAATTGTTGGCTGCCGAACGCGATTTAGCCATTAATGTGGCGCTGGCGGAAGCGGCGCAAGCGAAGGCGGAAGCAGATACAGCTTTGGAGCTGGCGTTGGCGGAACTGTATGAATCAAATCCCGAATATGTACAGTTGCTGACGATCCAAGCCAATGCCAATGCGTTAAATGATACGGATAAAGTTATCTTTGTGCCGGAAGGGACAGCTCCAACGTTGGTGTTGCCGGGTCCTGGCATTGTGCCAACGGTGGAAACGGGCGCGGCGGGGCAAAATACGCCGGCAAGCCCTGAAGCGGAAACGCAGTAACAATTAAACGCATCATCGTCTATCTACAGAGCCGCCGCCATTTGGCTGGCGGCTCTTTTTTGTGGTAAGAATAGGCTGCTTGCCGGCATCTATGCCAACATAACCCATTAATAATTTGGCGGATAAAAGGCGATTGACCAATGCAAACCCAAAAATTAACCCATCTTTCGAACATTCAGATTTTTCGTGACCTGACGCCGGGCGAATTAGCCGAGATGGATCAACAATTGACGATGTCGTCATGCCATGCCGGCAAAATATTTTATATGCCCGACGAAATGGGCGAAGCGCTATTTTTGCTCAAAAAAGGTAGAGTGCAGTTGTATCGTATCTCTTCAGGCGGCAAGAAGATCATCGTGTCTACCCTTGGTCCTGGCGCTATCTTTGGCGAAATGTCGATAATAGGGCATGGCATGCACAACACCTTTGCCCAAGCCGCCGACAATTGTGTGCTTTGCATCATGAGCCGGGCGGATGTGGAACGGCTGATTCGAGAAAAACCTGCTGTCGCCTTTCGTTTTGTAGAAACATTGGGCGACCGCGTTAGCGACCTAGAAGGCAAATTGGAAGAGATCGCCTTCAAGAGCATCCCCAGCCGTTTGGCGGGATTGCTGCTCAATTTGGCTGGCGAACAAGGCGGAATCGAAGTGCAAGGCTACACTCATCAGCAATTTGGAGAGATGTTAGGCACTTATCGGGAGACGATTACCCAAACGCTTAATGAGTTTCGCGCTGACCAGGTAGTAGAGTTGGGGCGCAAATATGTGAAACTTAGAGATACGCTCGCCCTGGAAAGGATGGCGGGCGGCTAAGGTATGGTTGGCGGCTTAATTTATTATCAAGCCGCCACTGCGCCAATTGCGTTTAAATTATTGGCTACATTTCTTGGCGGTAGCTGAAATTATGCTTTTTGCGGGCTTTTAGCACTGCTCGGCGTAATATTTCGTGCACTTCCGCAGGGTTGGAGACATTGTTGAGGATGTAGATGGGATGGCTGCGGTCGTGGCTATGAATGGTGATGTCTCCCACATTGAGCATCCGCTCGCTCAAACTTTGGCTTTGTTCCACATCTTGAATTCGGATCAGCTCAATATCTTGGTAAGAGCGTCCCAAAATCCCGTCGATAATCCGTACCCTGTCGTCAGTGATGATGTATCGTTTGCTGATGGATAGATATGGTCGCCCTTCCCACAATATATCTTCTATTTCGTCATCGTCGTCCAACAGCTTTGGTTGCGATTTTAGGGCGGTGATAGAATCGGTCAGTTGGTCGTCCATTTCTGCCATGGCGGCGGCGCTGACGACGTTGATCAGCTCTTCTAATTTTTCTTGAGGGATATCGCTGACATCGATTTTGTTTTGGGCGATAGTTTGCCAGGCGCGGGCTTTGACTTTGGCTTGAATTTCATTGACGCTCATTTTGATCTCCTTGTTTACGTTTTGCTAACGAAAAATATGCTACTATTGGCGCGGTTTTTTAGATTATCGCTGGGCGGTTGTCAATTCATATAGGGGTGGCTAAAATGACGCGCCTTGATTGGTTTTATGTTTTTGTTTAGTTGAAGGTGAAGCAATAATGCCGCTGTATTCATACAAGTGTATCCCAAATGAGCATTTTTTCGAGGTTCGTCAACGTTTTGCGGACGATCCGATTACGGAATGCCCTGAATGTGGCGGAGAGACCCGTAAAGTGATCAGCTCGGTGGGGGTAGTATTTAAAGGGAGTGGCTTTTATATTAACGACAGCCGCAAGAATGGCAAGGGCGGCAGCAAAATGATTGGGGCGGAAAGCGATAATGCCGGCAATAAATCAGCCAAGGATGAAACGGATAAAAAGGAGCCGTCAAAAAGCAAGAGCGACTCGACTAGCGAAAAACCAACAGCCAAAGCTGAATCCAAAAGCGAAAAGGCGATTGCCGGCAATAAAAAGGATAGTTGACAGACGAGCCGTGGTTGTTTGGGGAGTTGACAAAATCCTATGAAACCCCAAAGCGCCCAGAAATTTCCCCTCGTTTCCACGCTCTGAGCGGGAATACAGTCAGGGTAGGGCTGGTCTCGTGCCAGCCCGGTCAAGGGCAGCCAAAATGGTTGTCCTTGACTACATTGCCAAAATTTTACATTATCTCTGGGGCAGACATGCCCATAAGCTCTAATACACGAGCCAAAACGATTTTTGCCGCCCTAAAAAATCGGAGACGAGCCAACTTCAACGGCTGTGGCACATCGCTGTGTAACACCCGGCAAGATTCGTAAGCGGGGTGGAATGCCGCCGCCAAATCGTAGGCGTAAAAAGCGAGATGGTGGGGCTCAAACTCAGTGACCACCTTCTCCAAAATATCGCTTAACTCCAATGTTTTACGCAAAAAAGCGAGGGCATTTTCATCTTCTAGCAAGCTTAGGTCGCCTTGTTCTGCGTCGACGGGGTCTCCTCCTGCTTCTGCCCATTTGCGGAAGATGCCGGCACATCGCACATGGGCGTTTTGAATGTAAAAGACCGGATTTTTGTCCGATTGTTCCACCGCCAAATCCAAATCAAACAACACATCGCTGTTGGCAGAACGTTGCAAAATAAAGTAGCGCACTGCGTCTGCCCCCACCTCGTCCACCAACTCGTCCAATGGCACGATGTCGCCGGCACGGGTACTCATTTTCACTTCTACCCCGTCCCGAAACAGCTTGATAATTTGGTGAATCAGCACATGGACAAAATCAGAAGAGTAACCCAACGCCTGCACCCCCATCAACACCGTTTGGGCGGTGGCATGGTGGTCGGAACCGAAAATATCGACCACCTGGTCAAAGCCTCGTTCCGCCTTGTGCCAATGGTAGGCGATGTCGGGGGCGCGGTAGGTGAGCGAGCCATCTTGTTTAACCAACACCCGGTCTTCTTGGTCGCCATAATCGGTGGAGCGAAACCAAGTTGCCCCATCTTTTTCGTAGGTAGCGCCGGCGCTTTTCAACGCTGCTAACGCTTCATACACCCGTCCGGTACTGTATAAATCATTTTCGTTGTAAAAGCTGTCAAATTCGATATTGACCCGCCGCAAGGTCGCTTTTTGTTCGTTGGCAATGCGATTTTTGGCTTCGTCGCCAAAGGCTTCTGCCGGCATTTCCTGCCAGCTATTCCCATACAAGTTGATTAAATCGGCGGCTATCTCTTCTAAATATTCCCCTTGATAATGCTCTTCTGCCAACTGGGCATCACCCCCCAACGCTTGCAAGTATCGAATTTTCGTAGATTCGCCCAGCAGTCGGATTTGATTGCCGGCATCGTTGTAATAATATTCGCGGGTCACATCATGCCCAGTTGCAGTGAAGGCGCGAGAAAGGGTGTCGCCAATCACGCCGCCGCGTGTCCGCCCAATGTGGATAGGTCCCGTTGGGTTGGCGCTCACATATTCCACCTGCACTTTTTTGCCGGCGCCGATTTGCGAACCGGCAAAGCTCCTCCCTTCGCTCTCGATCTGCCGCACGATGTTTTGCACGGCGGCGTTTGCCAACCGAAAGTTAATAAAACCGGGCGGAGCCACGTCAGCAGAAGCCAAATAGTCAGTTTTCGGCAGATTTTCCACGATGATGCCGGCGATTTTTAGCGGCGCCATCCGAGCATGACGGGCAAGTTGCATAGCGGTGTTGCTGGCATAATCGCCGTGGCTGGGGTCGCGGGGGCGGTCGATGCGGATAGGGGGCAACTCGAATGCCGGCAATTCCCCTGCTTCTTGTGCCGTTTCGATAGCTATTTTTACTTTTTGGGTTAAATCTTTATTGAATTGCATGATTTATTTGTTTGATTCATTTTGACGCCACCTAGCGCATAAATTTTGTACCGCATTTTCCCATAGCGGATATTGGAAAGCAAACCCTGATTGATGTAAGCGGGTTGGAATGACCCGCCGACTTTTCAAAATGAGTTCCGTTTCGGTACGCAGAAAAAGCGCCCCGATTTCCAACATCCATTTGGATGCCGGCAATCCTATCGGTATTCCCCAAGTCTGCCGTAACGCTTTCATAAAGTCCCTATTTGGCAATGGATTAGGCGATGCGAGATTGACTATACCCGCTAACTCGTCATGTTCAATCAACCAAACGATTGCTTGCACAAAATCAGCGTCATGAATCCAAGATACATATTGTCGCCCATCCCCAGATTGCCCGCCTAAACCAAATCGAACCAACCTTAAAAGTGTGTCAAAAACGCCGCCACGATCTGGACTCATAACCATTGCTGAACGTAGCAGTACTTTTCGAGTATAGGGAGTAGGCAGTTCACTTGCCGCTTTTTCCCACGCTTTCGTTACCTCAATGCTGAATCGCCAACTTTCAGGGACATTCGATTCATTGCCGCCGATAATGCCGGCAATTTCATCATTTGGCGCTTCATAGCGATGGGCGTAAATGGTGGCGGTGCTAGATTGTAACCAGACGCCTGGCGAGTGAGTAGCCTCGGCAATTGCTTTTCCCAATATCCGTGTTGATTTGAGACGAGATTCTTTGATGATGCGCCGATTTTTGGCGTTGTACCGGCAATTTACATTGTGTCCCGCTAAGTTAATGATTACATCACTACCATCTAGTTCTTCCACCCAATTGCCTATGCTTTCGCCATCCCATTCTACAACGCGCTATGGAGCAACCCTCGGTTTGCGGCTGAGTACCACTGTCTGGTGTCCATTGATATGAAAATATTGGGCTAAAATCATGCCGATTTGTCCAGAACCGCCCGGAATGATTACTTTCATTGTACAGTGGTCTCCTTTAGGCTAACTTTAAATATATTTCTAGAGTCTCCTCTGCCGTTTTCCGCCAGGAAAATCGCTTTGCCTGCGCTAACCCCTTAGCCCGCATTTGCGCCGCCAACTCGTCTTGAATCAAGGTGGCGATGATCGCTCCGCCCATCTGCCGCGCGTCGTCTGGCACAACGGCGAAAGCGGCGTCGCCCACCACTTCTGGTATCGAACTGACGGTGGTGGCGATTACCGGCGCTCCGCATGCCATCGCTTCCAGCGGGGGCAAACCAAACCCCTCGTATCGGCTGGGAAAGACAAAGGCGCTGGCATGGCGGTACAATGTCGGTTTGTCTGCCTCGTTTACATATCCGAGCCAGTAGATATGGTCATTTAAACCTAGATTGGCGATATGGCGGTCGTAATCAGGAAACCGGATGGAAGTTTGGGACGGCTTATTGCCGGCAAGCAGCAACGGATACTCATCCCCCAACGCCTTTACTACATAGCTATACGCCTCTAACAACGCAGTTACATTTTTGTGGATTTCGTAGCCGCCCAGATATAAGATATAAAATTCCGGTAACTCATATTTGCGTTGAATCGCCATATCCAATGTCAGTTGATTATGTTCGTTGTAATCTGCCGTTACCGCCAAATGAATTGGGGTGATTTGTTCTGCTGGGATACTTAGTTTGTCGACCATATCTCGCTTGCTGGCGTGAGAATCAGTAATGAGGTGGTTTGCCCCTTTGGCAGAAGCGGTAACCAGGGCGTTGTACAGTCGGGCGGTAGCGGAGCGGCGGTATTCGGGGATGATGTGAGTGATGATGTCGTGAACGGTAACGACCATTGGCACGGGCGATTGTAAGGGAGAGCCCCAATATGGCACATGGGCGATGTCGGCGGCTAATTGCCGGCAGGCGCGGGGGAAATCGATCTGCTCCCATTTGACTTTCCCTAAATGACCGGAACGAATGGGCACAGACACACATTCAACTGCTGCCGGCACATCGGAAGGGGGCAAACTATCAGGCGTTTGTGGAAAAACCAGCGTCATTTGCAAATCTGACACAATTTGCCGAAGATGAATTATGAGCTGCCGTAAATATTGACCGCTGCCCGTATGCGGTTTATCCCAAAAATAACCATTGTATGCGATGTGCATGAAAGCGCCTGCCCTGAATAAACGGGTAACTTAAGCGATTTTATAGAAAGCGAGGGTAAGTTTATCACATCGGCTTAGGAAGAATTTCAGCAATCTGTTACAATTGTGAAATTTGACGCGAACGACGATTTTCGACTCAGGAAAAATTTAAGGTGATGGCAAATATTCCAGACATAATAATTGGGCGATTGCCAATTTATTTGAGAGCGTTGACCCATTTTTCCAACCAAGGAGAAATTAATACATCTTCGAAGGAGCTAGGGGCACATCTGGGCATCAGTTCCGCTCAAATCCGCAAAGATTTTTCTCAGTTTGGCGGCTTTGGCAAACAAGGCACAGGGTATCATATCCCATACCTAATTGACCAATTGCGAAACATCCTCAAGTTAGACCAGGAGTGGCAAGTCGCTGTGGTGGGGGCTGGCTACCTGGGGCATGCTCTTGCCCATTACAATGGTTTTCGCTATCGTGGCTTCGAGATCGCCTGGATTTTTGACAAAGATCCGCGAAAGATCGGCAAAATGATGGATGGAATCATCGTAAAACCAATTGCCGAGTTGCAAGAGGTTATCCAACAGGAAAAGGCGCAAATCGCTATTTTGGCTACGCCTGCTTCCTCCGCTCAGGAAACGACAAACCTATTAGTGGAGAGCGGTATCAGAGCCATATTAAGTTACGCTCCAATTACATTGAGTGTGCCGGCAGGAGTGCATGTCCAATATAGTGACCCGGTCGTGCAAATGCAACGGATGACGTATTATTTGCAGCGAGAGTAGCCGCCATTTGCCCTGCCCCCAAGCAGGTTTAAAAAATTTTCTGATCATTTAGAAACGCGGTTTTTCTGTGGCTTGCAAAGTAGGGTTGTTCAGAACCCAAAATCGAGTTTCTCAGGAAGGGGATCTGCTTTGGAGTGGCAAATTAGGAGCTTTGTCAGGGTTTTACTCCTCTTTTGATAGCTTTTGACAGTTTTTTTCTTCCATTGGGAGTTAATGAGAGAGCGCCTTTGGCATAATTTCCGCAATTGTAACCGCAATATTTTTTTAATTTGTACCGAACGCGGAGAGAAAAATGGAAATTTCACGTCATTGGCGATTGAATCAACAACGATACCAACTAATTGGAGAAGAATGCCCGTCTTGCAGCGTCAAGATTTTTCCGCCTAGGGATATTTGCCTAGAATGTTCGGCGCCTGCCAAAGAGCTATTCACCTTTACTGGCTTGGGCGAAATTTACTCTTATTCGACCATATATGATGCCCCGGCGGGTTTTGATAAGTTCGCCCCATATACCATCGCATTAATTAAATTGGACGAAGGTCCGATGGTGACGGCGCAACTGACCGATTTGGAGTTGGATGAGGTGGAAATTGGGATGAAGGTGGAGATGGTCACTCGCAAATTGCGTGAAGACGGGGATGAAGGGATGATCATGTATGGGTATAAGTTCCGCCCGACAGTTGCTGGCGCGACGGCGTAACGTCGGCATTTGCCTATTAATTTAACAGCTTATAAAGAGCAAGGCTTGGTTATAACGACCAAGCCTTTTTTGTTGCCTTTTTGCCACTCCCTTTTGCCATGGGTTGGTATGCCGCATTATTATGGAATTTTAACGTTATCTTTGTTGCAAATTTGTTATAAAGGATGAAAATTTTTCTTAGGGAAGTTTTGCTAAGGCGAGTAAACAAGGATGGAACAATATGACCTACTTCTTGAAACAACCATCAAGAGCATTATTTGTTGCTGTGTTGGCGCTATGGATGGCAGTTGCCGGCATGTATGGAGCAAATAGAGAGGCAGCCAGGGCGCAAGGGCAAATCTTGACTCAATTTGGGCAGATCGGCGGACCAACGCGGTCGGTCGATCTGGTAGGCAACACCGCTTACATTGGGGTTGGACCCCGCCTATATTCTGTGAACGTGAGCGCCCCCGCTAGCCCGACGTTAATTGGGAAATCAGGGATTTTAGATGGGGTGGTGGAGGGGATTCAATTGGTGAACAACACCGCGTATTTGGCGGTAGGCGACGCCGGGCTGCAAATTTTAGATATGAGCAACCCCGCTTCGCCAGTTGAATTGGGCAAAGTCAGCGTCTCTGGCGGGGCGAGCGATGTAGCCGTTAGCGGCAATTACGCCTATGTAGCCAGCAGCGGACAGGGATTACGGGTGGTCAATGTGTCAAATCCCTCCAACCCTGCCGAAGTGGGCGGCGTCGATACGCCAGGCAACGCTTGGCGGGTGGCAGTTGCCGGCAATACCGCCTATGTAGCAGACGACAGCAAAGGGTTGCGGGTTATCAACATCAGCAACCCCGCCTCTCCCAACGAAGTAGGTTTTCTGGACACTTTCGGCAACGCGCATGGCGTCGCTGTCATTAGCAATTATGTGGCTGTGGCGGATGGAGCGTTTGGCTTGCGTATAGTTGATGTAACCAATAAGTCCGCCCCAGTCGAAGTGGGCAATGCCGGCACTGTTGCATTTGCCGAGGATGTTCGAATAGTGGGCAATACCGCCTATGTGGCGGCATATGAAGGAGGGTTGCGGGTTATCAACATCGCCAATCCGGCTGCGCCTTTCGCCGTTGGCTCCTACCTAACCGCAGATTGGGCGTGGTCTCTGGCTGCTAACGGCAGCCATGCGTTTGTGGCGGATCTTACCAATGGGTTACAAGTGATCGATGTAACAACGCCAGCTTCGCCCAATAAAGTTGGGCAATATTGGCCCGGCGAACCCGCTTCCTTAGCTCGCAACGTAGCTGTCTCGGGGAATATCGCTTATGTGGCTGATGGCACGAACGGGTTGCAAGCGGTCAATGTCGCCTTGCCGGCATCTCCCACGCATATCGGCTCTTATTACTCCTTTAACGCTAGAGATGTGGAGGTTGCCGGCAATTACGCTTACCTGGCGGATGATGGCAATGGGTTGGTGGTGGTAAATATCAGCAATCCCGCCAATCTCACCAGCCCAGGAAAAGTTGGCGGTCTGGGCGTAGCCGCAGGCGTAACCGTTTCTGGCAACTATGCTTACGTGGCGGCGGGCTTGTCAGGGTTGCAGGTGGTGAATATCAGCAATCCTGCCAGCCCAACGGTTGTCGGGTCGCTCGATACCCCTAATTTCGCTAGAGATGTGGCATTGGCAGGAAATACCCTGTATTTGGCGGATGGAGCCAGCGGATTACGGGTGATTAACGTGGCTAACCCCGCTTCTCCCACCGAAATCGGCTCTTTAGATACGACCGGCTATGCTGCCGGCATCGCCATTTTAGGCAACACCCTATTTCTTGCCGATTGGGAGCCTGGCATGCGGGCGATCGACATCTCTAATCCATCAAATCCGACCGAACTCGACCGCTTTGACACTCCCGGCAATGCTGAAGATGTGACCTTAATTGGCAACGTAGCGTATGTGGCAGATTCGGATGGTGGAATTCAGGCGATTAACGTTGCTGTTCCAACCAATATGACCCAATTTGGCAGCCTCAACACCCCCGGACGCGCGGTAGGGATAACAACCGATGGAACCCATATCTATGTTGCGGATGAAGCGGGCGGCTTGTTGATTGCCGGGTATGGGGAGCCGCCATCAGGATTCGGGATTTATCTGCCGTTTGTGGCTAAATAAATTTGTTTTAACGGCTTGGTAGCGAGCGTTGGGCGGGATTTCCATCTCGCCCAACCTCGCCCCGTTACTTGTCTTGAGGGGGCAGGGGCAGTCCTTCCAGCGCCATGATTTTGAGGGCGTTGGTGGTGGGGCATGCTCCTGGGCGCAAGGTGTAATCGAATCCCATTTTGCCGGCAACGATATGGTCGCGGAAATGGTAGTTCAACAAGGCGTCATTCTCTGTCGCTAATTTGGTCAGCTCCAAATCATGGGTAGAGATAATGCCAACGCCATTGTTGTGGGTTAGAGCTTGCACGTAGGCCCGGCTGCCGGCAAGCCGTTCCTGATTATTGGTGCCTCTAAAAATCTCGTCTATCAGAAAAAACAGCGGGCGAGGATGGGCGCTTTCCAGCTCGGTTAACAGCGCTTTCAGCCGCTTGACTTCGGCGTAAAAGTAGGAGATGCCATCTGTAACAGAATCGGTGACGTTGATGGCAGTGTACAGGCGAAAGATGGGCGTTTGCAGGTGGGTTGCCATGACTGGGCTGCCGGCATTTGCCAGGGCTAAATTTAAGCCTATCGTCCGTAAAAATGCGCTTTTTCCAGACATATTGGAGCCGGTCAACAGCAACGCTTGCCCTTTTTTAGCTATTGTCAAATCGTTGGTTACCCTGCGCTGGTAGGGCAGCAATGGATGTCCCAATTTCAGGGCGGAAAAAATGGGCGCCGCCTGATTTTGGGGGAGCAAAGTAGGAAATGTAACAGAGTCGGGATTGAGGTAGGCGAAGGTGGCAAAAGCGGACAACGTTTCAAGCTGGGCATATGCCGCCAACCATGCCGGCAATTTCGCTGCCAGCCGCTCTTTCTCCCGTTGTAATCGGTACGCATTGAAAAAATCCCACGGGAAAAAGCTATTCGCCAACAGCCACAGGGCGGCATTTTGCCCAAAACTAGCGGCGGCGGTGATGCGTCCCATCCGTTTGAAATAATCAGAAGGGCGACGATCATCTTCCCGAAAGGGTTGCCGCAATTGGTTGAGAGCCGGCGTCTGGGGATGAGGCGGACGTTCTAACAAAGCGAAGATGGCAGCCAATCCTTCCATCAGATCGCGGATTTTTGCCGCCTCCCGAAAAGCGTGCCGGATGGCAAACCCTTGTAAGAAGGTGACGGCAAAATAGGCGAGCAGCCCGATTTGCCAGATGGGGGGCGCCACATCAAGCAGATCGAGGATGAACAAGGCGAAATTGAGGGCGGCGAATCCGCCTAGAAAGAGAACCCAAGGACGGAACGATCCTTGGTCGGGATGGGCGCTGAGCCAATTTTGTAATTGGTCGGCGTCCCACCGCCCGCTACCGCCTGCCAGCCGCCCGGCTAAGCTCAATTTGTCGCGGAACAGGGGGCGGGGAATTAATTCGGCGACTATGGCTTGCCGTTGAACAAGCTCATCACGCTGGGGGGCTGTTTCCATCAGCCAGCTTTGCAGCAGAGCGCTGCCGGCATTCGAGGCGGTGGCGTCGAGCAAATGGCACAGCGAGCGCGAGCCGATTAGGTCGATATCAACGGCGAAGGGATGGTTGGCCGCTTTCGTATATTGATGAGGCAACGGAATATCATCCCACTCTAACGCTATCCGCCCGGCATGTTCCCGTTTGATTTGCGCCCACATCTCCCCCCGTTTAATTCGGGCTTGCAGCCGGTTATGGCGGAGAACTAACCAGACGAAACCCGCCAGAAAAGCTGCCCAAACAAGCAGTCCGTACTTCCAGGGATAAAATGAGGCGATGGCGATAGCGGCTAAAATGCCGGCAGCAAAGAGGCTAAATCTGGCTAGGGCATAACGGTCGCTTAATTGATGTAATGGAATCAACCCATTTTCTACCCGCCTAATCTGGTTTTGTAGAGCGGTTAGCCGCCGTTCTCGCAACGATTTTGCTTGTCGAGACTCCTGATTTTGGATTTGCATCGATGGATTGTATCATTTAGCTGGGATTGGTTCATTTTATGCCGAAGCGATTCGGAAACGAGGCGATGATGGGATTTTTGAGAAAATTGTTTGGGGGTGGCGATAGTTCGCCGGGCGAATATGTAGATAAGAACGGTATCTATTTTCATGTTGGATGTGACCAATGCGGCAGTGTGGTGCGGTTGCGAATCGACAAACAACATGATTTAAACAGTACGCCAGATGGCGGTTATATTTGGCATAAAACGATAATCGATAGCAAATGTTTCCGCCAGATGCCGGCAGTTGTCCGCTTCGATCGGTCACACAATATCATTTCTGCCGAAATCAACGGCGGCATGCACATTTCAGAGGAAGCGTATCAACAAGCGATAACCTCTGTCGAATCATAACAGGGCGCAGATCGCAAGAGGCGAAACGATGGCTGATAACGAACAAATAATAACCCTGTACACATCCAACATATGCCCGCAGGCGTGGGCGGTAGAACGTTTCATGAATCAATATGAAGCGCCAATTCAGTTAATTAACATCGACAGCGTAGAAGGGGCGCGCCAGGAGCTCATCGAAATGAATAATGGGTATGCCAGCGTGCCCACTCTTATCTTCCCAGACGGCGAGAAGATGGTGGAGCCGACCTTCGCTCAACTAAAAGAGAAATTGGGCATCGAAGAAAAAAGCGTACTGGCTCGCATTCTGGGCGTTTTGCGTCTGTAACCTCGACCCCAATTATGGAAGCGGACGTTCGCCAATTAATCCAGACGATTCATGACCAGCCGGGTCGTATCGTGTTGGTAACCGCTGGGGCTGGCACCTATGCGTTGGCGTGGTTGTTGGGGGTGGCTGGGGCGTCGCGCACCTTGGTAGAGGCGTTGATACCGTATGATTGGCAATCGTTTGACGATTTTTTAGGGCAAACGCCGGCAAAATATGTCGAAGCGACGACGGCGCGGTTGATGGCGGGGCGGGCGTTTACCAGAGCGCGATGGCTGATCGAAGAGGATGAACCATTGATCGGTTTTGCGTGTACTGCCACCATAGTTACTGACCGTCCTAAAAAAGGGGCGCATCGGGCGCATATCGCTATTTGGCAACCTGAGCGCGTCTCTTGGTATCATCTCAAGCTGGCGAAAGGGAAGCGCAATCGATCTGAAGAAGAGGGTTTGGTTAGCCGGTTTATGCTCAACGGCATTGCCGAAGCGTTTGATATTTCGCAGCGATTGGAACTGGCAATGGGGGAAGGGGATGAAATAGTTCAGGGGGAGACTGATATCGTCAACCTGGTAAATGAGCTGATGATGGGGAAACGCCCTTTTTTTCACTTGCGGGCAGATGGCGCCTTAAGCGGAAAGACGTCGCCTATGGCACTGTTGTCTGGAGCGTTCAATCCGTTGCATGATGGGCATTTGAGTTTAGCCCAAGTTGCGGAAGAGATGACGGGATTGCCGGCAGCGTTTGAGATCGCTGCCTTAAACGCTGATAAACCAACTGTGCCGGCAAAGGTGACGCTGTGGCGCTTGGGGCAATTTGCCGGCAGATGGCAGGCGTTGGTCAGCAATGCGGCGACCTTTGCCGAAAAAGCGTTGTTGTATCCGGGAACGACCTTTGTGGTCGGGTTTGATACGGCGGCCCGGGTGTTGGAATGGCGATTTTATGAGGGCAGCAAAAAGAAGATGATGGCGGCGATGGAGACGATTAGGCAACAAGGGTGCCGCTTTTTGGTTGCCGGCAGGTTGACCAATGTGGGTCGTTTTCAGGAAGCGTATGAGTTAAAGATGCCGGCATCGGTGGCAGATCTGTTTGAGCCCATCCCCAGCCATCGTTTTCGCCGTGATATTTCGTCAACGGATTTGCGCAATGCCGGCAAGCGGGGCAGCCGTTAAAGGTGGCGGGATGACATTTCAACCTGCCGCGTCGTTTGCCTCAATTTTATTACCTGATTAGGCGGATAATACCCTTTTCGCAAACTTAAGTTGGGGTAAATAAGCGTTCCTTTACCCACCAAACAACCAGGATTTAGCGTCGCATTGCAGCCCGTTTGCGCCCCATCCCCCAAAACCGCCCCCATTTTTGCCACGCCTAAATCGTACATTTTGTCGTTGATAGCCAAATGAATAGTAGGGCGTTTGCCCGTTTCCGGGTCTTTTTCGCTGTTCATGGCTAAATTAGACAATTTGGTTCCCGCTCCCAGGTTAACCCTTTCGCCCAAAATAGAGTCGCCCACGTAATTAAAGTGGGGGGCATGGGCGTTGGGCATAAAAAAGGCGTTTTTCGCTTCGCTGGCATGACCCAGAACTGCCCCAGGCAACAGTATGACATTTTCTCGCACAAATGCGCCATGCCGCGCCACCGCCCCCGGCGCGATGTAGGCTGGACCTAGTACATATGCCCCCGGTTCGATGATCGCTCCTTCGCCAATGAAGAGGGGGCGGTCGCTGAGATGCGCTCCTGCCATTACCTTTCCTTTGATGGTTTGCCCGCCGGCTGTCAAGCGTTCCGTTAGCTCGGTAATGCGGGGCACAGCTTGCCACACATATTCAATGCCGGCAAAGAGGTTGCCGGCAATCGGATCAGATAAGCTAAAAAAGGATTGGGGATCGAACAATGTTGCCTCCTTCCAGCAGTAGAACTGCTATGTTGCATTCATACAATCTTCATCGGACTTTCATTATAAATGGGGTTCAGCTAAAAGAAAAAATCCAAGCGGGAAAAACATAGCGGAAAGCGGTTTCTCATTGCCCCATAATTGGGCATGTGCTATAAATGAGAGAAATTTCACAAACACCCTTTTTGGAGGAATCTCTTGGGGCTTTTAGATTGGCAATTTGTAGGACTTTTCGTCCTGTTATCCCCGATTTTTCCACTGGCTCCAGTGGTATTGCAACATTATCTCGGACCTAGAAAACCCAATGCCATCAAGAATTCGACATACGAGTGCGGCATTGAAACGGTAGGCGACACCTGGGTGCAATTCAAGATGCAATATTACATTTTTGCCTTGATTTTCGTAATTTTCGATATTGAAGCTGTCTTTTTGTTCCCAGTGGCAGCCGCTTATGGACAATTAACCCTCTTTTCCGTTATCTCAGTCGCTGTTTTTGTATTATTGCTTGCCATTGGGCTGGGATACGCATGGGCAAAAGGCGCGCTTGAATGGATTTGAGAAACAGCTTTCTGTTTCTGCCGCACCCAAACAATTTTCAGTTTTTTACTAATCAAATGGCTCCAAAGGAGCATTTTTCATTGCCACGTTTACTCAACGCGGAGAACTTAACGCATGTTTGATCCCTTAGAATTTTTGCTTAGCTTGCTTCAACTGCGCGTATTTGATTATTTGCGCGAAGTATGGGGTCCGCAACCCTGGGTAGAACCTGTTCTGGATATCATCGGCATTTTAGTCGTTTCTACCTTCAACTTGCTCATCGTTATCTTCCTTATTTGGTTAGAGCGAAAGGTAATAGCCCGAATCCAAGACCGAATTGGTCCCAATCGCGTTGGCGGTAAATTTGGCTTGCTGCAAACGGTGGCTGATGTATTGAAACTGCTGACTAAGGAAGATGTTTTCCCGTTTGGAGCGGACAAATTCGCTTACAACCTTGCCCCGTTCCTAATCGTTATAACTGCGCTGTTGATGTGGGCGGTCATTCCCTTTGCTCCGGGCGTTCTGGGCGTCGATTTAAATATCGGCATTTTTTACGTTTTGGCGATTAGCTCTGTTTCAGTTGTTTCCTTGCTGTTGGCGGGGTGGGGTTCTAACAACAAATATGCGTTGCTGGGGGCGTTTCGCTCGGTGGCGCAGTTGGTCAGCTACGAAGTGCCGATGGTGCTTTCCTTATTGGTGCCGATCATTTTAGCCAGCTCCATGTCTACCGAAGATATAATCAGCGCCCAAAATATCCCATTTATCTTGTTGGCGCCGCTTTCCGCCCTGATCTTTTTCATTTCGGCGTTGGCGGAGACAGGACGCCAGCCATTTGATTTATTGGAAGCTGAATCTGAAATCGTGTCTGGCTTTCACGTTGAATATGGCGGTATGAAGTTCGGTATGTTTTTTCTGGGTGAATTTATCGGCACGCTGTTTATGTCTGCCTTGTTTTCTACCATCTATTTAGGCGGCTACCGATTTTTTGGGCTAGAGGCGTTGCCGGGATGGGGTCGGACGTTGGGAATGGTTATCTTTTTTATTAAACTGTTTGCCGTCTATTTTGTCTTTATCTGGATTCGGGGCACATTGCCCCGGGTGCGAATTGACCAGTTGCTTGAATTTAATTGGAAGTTGTTGGTGCCGTTGTCGTTGGTGTTGATATTGGCGGTGGCGATAGTGGATAAGTTGCTGCTAAATGCCGGCATCGACGGGGCGGTGCGCGCTCTGATCCATTTGCTGGTCAATTTAGGGCTGGGCTTCATCACATTGCAACTTTTGCGGGCAAATGGGCGCCGCGCCAAAGAACAGCAAGCGGCGATTTTAGCCCAACGACGGCGTGACGCCGGTTTCGGACCAGTTCCGACCAATGTGGAGATGCCGGCAATCGACGACCACGCCCACCACGCCCCAGCCCATTAATTTTGGAGATAACGAGAAGAAAATGACGGCAAATCAACTTGTTTTCGTAGTTTTGAGCGTTTTTACTCTGAGCGCTGGATTCATTGTGGTGACCAACCGCAACCTGTTCCATGCCGCGTTGGCGATGATGGCATCCTTTTTCGGCGTTGCCGGCATGTACGCCCTGCTGGGCATGGGCTTTTTAGCCGCCGCCCAACTCCTGGTTTACATCGGCGCTATCTCTATCTTGATCATTTTCGCCATCATGATGACCCGCCGCATGATGCAGACCCGCGAAACCCCCTACAACTCCCAATGGGGATGGGGATTTTTCACCGCCATATTTATCTTTGGGCTGCTGGCTTACGTCATCTTCACCGCTTGGGGCTTTGCCGATCAATCGATCATTGCCGCCAGCGAACCTGTTATCAACGACAAGCTCGTTGAGTTGGGGCAGGCGTTAGTAACGCAAGAGAACTTTATGCTGCCCTTTGAATTGGCTTCCATCTTGTTGTTGGCTGCTCTAATTGGCGCAGTGGTGATAGCCATGCCGGAGAAAAACGAATGATCCCATTATCCTGGTATCTCATTGTCGCCGCCGCCCTCTTTTGCCTGGGCATTTATGGCGTATTGGTCAGACGAAATGCCGTCGCAATATTGATGGCAGTAGAGTTGATGCTGAATGCCATCAACATAAACTTAATCGCTTTCTGGCGTTACCGATGGCTTGATGAGATGACGGGTCCCGTTTGGACGATATTTGTCTTAACCGTAGCTGCGGCAGAAGCGGCAGTTGGGTTGGCTTTAGTGATTTCCGTCTATCGCAACCGCAATTCAGTTGTGGCGGAAGAACTTGATTTACTCAAAAATTAATAGGTGCATTGTATGAGTGAAGCGGCGCTTACCACCCTCACTTGGTTGATTCCAGCAGGACCTCTTTTGGCGTTTTTTATCATCGTCTTGCTGACAAATCGAAGCAAATTAGCAAGTTGGCTCATCGCCTGGGCTGGGGTGGGTTGCGCTTTGCTGTTCGGCTGGATAGTCTCCATATCCGCCATTTCGGAAGGATTGGCGGATGTTCACCATTTGGCGGAGCATCCGCTGTTTATTCATAGCTCTATTGCCTGGCTGCCATTTGGCGAAGTAGGCAACTGGCTGGAGATGGGCGTGGCGGTCGATCCATTGACTGCTGTCATGTTGTTAATGGTGCCGTTTGCCATCACCTGTATCTTCGTCTACAGCGTAGGCTATCATAATTTCGGCAATCCCCCTGGACATCATTTGGGAACGCCCAATCATGGCAAAGAAGAGCCGCTGTTTTCCCGCTTTTTCGCCTTTATGTCCCTTTTCGCTGGGGCGATGCTCACTTTGGTGGTGGCAGATAATTTGTTGCTGGTGTTTATGGGTTGGGAAGTAATGGGATTGTGTTCCTATTTGTTAATCGGCTTCTGGTATGCCAGAACGTATGAGCCTGACCCCAAAAACGCGCAGAAGTTGTCGCCCCGTTACGCTTCAATCAAAGCGTTTATGACAACGCGGGTGGGGGATGTCTTTATGTTGTTGGGCATCGTCGGTTTTTACCGGCTGTTTGGCACGCTGAACTTTAGCGAGGCGTTTTCAGCCCATAGTTTGGAACACGCGGCAGAACATAATTTGGGGTTGATGGCGGTAATTATGTTGCTGTTATTTGCCGGCACAGTCGGAAAATCAGCCCAATTCCCGTTGCACGTTTGGCTGCCTAACGCCATGGAGGGTCCCACCCCGGTTAGCGCCGTCATTCACGCCGCCGCCATGGTGTCTGCTGGCGTTTATCTCGTTATTCGCCTCTTTCCATTGTTGGCGGTCGCCCTAGAAACGAACGCCAGCGTTGGCTTGATTGTAGGCGGTATTGGAGCGTTCACTGCCCTGATGGCGGCCACCATTGCCGTTGCCCAAGACGATGTTAAAGGGGTTTTAGCATATTCAACTATCTCCCAACTCGGCTTTATGATCGCCGCTTTGGGAATTGGGGCATATATCGCCGCTGCCTTCCATCTAATCACCCACGCTTTCTTCAAGGCGTTGCTCTTCCTCGGTTCTGGCTCCATCATTCATGGCATGGAACATGGGGCAGAGCATGTGCACGACCACCATACCGACCCTCAAGATATGATCAATATGGGCGGATTGCGTCACAAAATGCCGCTGACCTTTATTACCTTTTTAATTGGCGGTTTGGCGTTGTCTGGTTTCCCTTTTGTCACGGCGGGTTTTTGGTCAAAAGATGAAATTTTCGCCGATGCCTGGCATCAGGGGACGCACGGCAATGGGCTGGCGATGGTTATTTTTATCGTGCTTGCCATCGCCGCTTTCCTAACCGCTTTTTACACTATGCGGCAAATCGCCCTGACATTTGCCGGCAATCCCCGCACCCCCCTAGCCGAACATGCTCACGAAAGCAACAACTTTATGGTTCTACCCCTAATCGCGCTGGCAGTTTTTGCGGTTGGCGCCGGTTGGGTGGGCATTCCCGATAACTTTTTGGGAACGGAAGGGGTTTTCAACAACTATTTCCACCATTTTGTGGGCGCAACGGTAGAGGAAACGCTGCACCATTTGGAAGAAGCGCATCTCGCCCACGGGCTAGAAACGCTCGACTTTAGCCCCATCCCCCTCATCGCTTCACTGGTCGTCGCTTTAGGCGGATTGACGTTAGGCTACATGACCTATTGGCGGAATCCGCTCAAAGAAGGAGAAGAAGATCCGCTGGTGTCGATGTTAGGTCCGTTGCACAATTTTTTCCGCAATAAATGGTATTGGGATGAGTTGTATACTGCCGCATTTATCCGACCTGCCACTTTCATATCAGAAGTTGTAGTGTATGAATGGGTTGATAAAGGGGCGATCGATGGCACATTACACCTCATCGCCCACGCTGTCTATTGGGTTGCCAACTACGTTAAGCGATTCGAGCAAGAGGTTCTTTCAGACGGAGTGGATTGGGTGAAAGACCAGGTATTAAATTGGGCAAATCTGGGGCGCGGTCTACAAACAGGCAAAATTCAGGAATATACCTGGCTCTCAATTATTTTGGCTGGGGCATTAACCACTTTCATCATCGTATTGCAAAGGGTATTAGGATAACTGATGTCATTACCAGATAGCTTCCTATCAATATTAATATTTTCGCCTCTGGCGGCGGCGCTATTGATATTTTTGTTGCCAGACGATGAAAAATCATTGATCAAACGACTGTCGTTCGTGTTGAGCTTGGTTCCGCTGGCGTTGGGATTGGTCGCCTGGTTTGCTTTTGACCGCAACGCATCGGGCTTTCAATTTGAAATTCAGCAAGAATGGTTCCCGTTGTTGGGCGCCAGCTACCACATGGGGATAGATGGGATTAGCCTGGCGATGGTTTTGCTGACCGTGATATTGACCCCTCTGGCGATCTTGGCTTCCTTCGAGATCGATGAGAAGATCAAAATGTATATGGCGCTATTTTTGGCGCTAGAAACAGGGATGTTGGGATTGTTTGCCTCGCTTGATTTGATGATTTTCTTCATCTTTTGGGAAGTAGGGTTGGTGCCGATGTATTTCCTGATACGGATATGGGGGGGCGCGGATCGGGAATACGCTTCCTTTAAATTTTTAATTTACACTATGGCGGGCAGTTTGGGGTTGTTGCTGTCGATCCAAATTATGGGTTTGGCGACAGGGACGTTTGACATTATTGAGCTGATGGATAAATGGGTAAATATGCCGGCAGGGATGCTGCCCAATGTCAATTTGCCGGTGTCAACTGTCAAAAACATCACCTACATCGCATTCCTCATCGCCTTTGCCATCAAAATTCCGATGTGGCCCTTCCACACCTGGCTGCCAGACGCCCATACCCAAGCCCCAACCGCCGGTTCAATGATTTTGGCGGGCGTGTTATTAAAGTTAGGGGCATACGGCTTTTTGCGATTGGTAATTCCCCTTTTCCCCCAAAATGCCAACGCCACCGCCGATATTTTGGCTTGGCTGGCGATGGCGAGCATAGTTTTGGGGGCGTTAGCCGCTTTTGGGCAATGGGATTTTAAACGGCTGGTCGCCTATTCCTCAATCAACCATATGGGTTTTGTGGTGATGGGCATTGCCGTTTACGCTTGGATGTTCGATTTGCATCGGCGCGGTTTGCTAACGGAAAATTTCCGTGGCGATTTGCTCATGGCGACAAATGGGGCGGTTATGCAAATGTTTAACCACGGGCTGTCGGCTGCCGGCATGTTCTTCCTGGTTGGCGTCATCTACCACCGCACCCATACTCGCGATCTCAAACGATTTGGCGGTTTGTGGACTGTGGCGCCCATGTTTGGGGCAGCCCTCATCTTTACCAGCATGGCTTCGTTGGGGCTGCCCGGTTTAAACGGCTTTGTGGGCGAATTTTTGATCGTTCGTTCCGCCTGGGCGCGATTCACCCCCCAACTTGTTTTGTCGATGATTGGACTGTTAATGACCGGCGCGTATATTTTAAAAGGAATCGGACAAACGTTGCATGGTCCGTTAAATATGGAATGGAAAGGGCTGCATGATATGGATTTGCGCGAACATCTCATCATTTGGCCCCTCATGGCGCTAATGTTGAGCTTAGGGGTATGGCCCCTGTGGCTATTGCAAACGATTAACAGCGCCGTCACTCGAATGTTCAGCTAAATTATTATGATTCTCCTGAAACAATCCGCCATTGAGGCGCGATAGGTCACTTATGGAACTGCAATCTTCATTTCCTTTTCTGTCAATAATCGCTTTATCGCCGCTTTTGTTTGCAGCGATTATGTTGATGCTGCCCAAGGAGCGGGGAGAAAACGCCCGCATGCTGGGCGTGGCGGCGATGGTATTAGGGCTACTGTTGTCGGCATATGTTTATGTAGCATACCTCGGTCAATTGCCATCTCCCGGCACGCCCTGGCGCGACACATTGGCGTTCGTTGAAGAAATCCCCTGGGTGCCTAGCATTGGATTAAATTACATCGTTGGGGTAGATGGTTTGAGCGCCACGCTTGTTTTGCTAACCTCAATTGTCGGGTTAGGCGGGGTGCTCATTTCCTGGAGTATCGACGACCGCCCCCGCGAATTCTATGCCTTTTTCATGTTGCTGGTGGCTGGGGTACAAGGCGTCTTTGTCGCGGTAGACGGTTTTTTGCTCTTCTTCTTTTACGAGTTAGCCGTTTTGCCTATGTATGTCATGATCGTCATTTGGGGGTGGAAAGAGCGGCGTGAATATGCGGCTATGAAACTGACGCTTTATCTGCTATTGGGCAGTTTCGTCGCTTTTATCGGCTTCCTTGTTCTGTATTTCACTCCGCTGGCAGGGGGACAATCGATCGGCACCTTTGATCTTAGGGCGTGGTCAGAAGCCGCCTTCCCGCTCAATATGCAGCGCATTTGGTTTATGCCCGTCTTTCTGGGCTTTGCCGCTCTGGCTGGCGTTTTCCCTTTCCACAATTGGTCTCCCGATGGGCATGTGGCAGCGCCAACCGCGGTATCGATGATCCACGCTGGCGTGTTGATGAAATTGGGGGCTTACGCGGCGATGCGGGTGGCGATTCAAATGCTGCCTTCTGGCACAGTGTATTGGATGCCCTTCATCATTTTGTTGACCTTGATCAATGTGGTGTACGGAGCGTTGGTTGCTATGCGGCAGCGGGATATGAAATATCTAATCGGTTATTCTAGCGTAAGCCATATGGGGTTGGTGGCGATGGGCTTCGCTTCACTGACGCGAAAAGGGTTTACCGGCGCCGGCATTCAAATGGTTAGCCATGGGGTGATGACGGCGCTCTTCTTCTCTGTGGTGGGCATGATCTACGATAGAATGCACACCCGCGATATGGATGAACTGCAAGGGATGATGAAGCCGTTTGCCTGGCCCATGATCGCCTTTGTGATTGGCGGTTTGGTCTCCATGGGGATGCCGGGCTTTTCTGGTTTTATCGCTGAATTTCCGATTTTTATGGGGGTGTGGGAAGGCAACAATATCAATTTGCCAAATGGCATCACCGCTTTTGGCTTAAATCCTGCGGCATTTTATCGTTTGGTGACGATTATCGCCGTTCTGGGCATCATCTTTACAGCGGGTTATGTGATTCGGGCGGTTGGCAGCGTATTTTTTGGGGATTATGATGAACATAAGTGGCACGATATGCGCCCGATTTTGGCGATTGACAAATTTGTGCTGGCTGGCTTTTGCCTAATTTTAATTGGGATTGGCGTATTTCCTCAGGTCATATCCCCTATCGTTCAAGCGGGCGTTGATCCGGTGATAAATCGCGTTCAAGAAGCGCAAGCGGCAATGACAGTTGCCGGCAGTTTGCAGCAATCAGCCCTAAGCCTATTCCATTGGCTGGGAGGTGTTTTGTGATCGGTTCCAGTTATCTGGCGATTGTGCCGGAGATTTTGTTGGTTTTTTTGCTGTGCGGGGTCATAACGTATGATCGCGTGTTGCGAACGGGTGGAAAGAGCCGCCGCCCGGTGGGGTTGATGGCTGCCTGGGGATTTGTGGCGGTACTCATTGTGGTTGCCGGCATGAAGTTGTTGTTTGACGTTCCAGGAGACGCATCCGCTAGCGAAACGATTTGGGGCGGCATGATCCGTCACGATGGCGTGACGCTCATCTTTCGGGTAATGTTTCTAATTGCCGCCATTCTGACCAGCCTTATCTCCATCGACATACCAGAATTGAGAAACGGCGAATTTTATGCCCTGCTCATCACCTCGACCATCGGCTTTAGCCTGATGGCGGCTTCGGGCAATTTGGTGATGTTGTTTGTAGCGTTAGAAACCGCCAGCATCTCTCTATACATTTTGGGAGGGTACGCTACCCAAAGCGACCGTTCGGTTGAAGCGGGTATGAAATATTTCGTCTACGGGGCATTTGCCTCAGCCGTGATGATGTATGGCATGAGTTTGCTATATGGGCTGACGGGCAAAGCTGAATTAGGCGAGGTGGCGCGGGCGGTCATCGCTAATCCAAATGATGTTACCATTTTGGTGGCGGCGGTATTTATTATGGTGGGGTTTGGCTTCAAAATATCGATAGCTCCATTCCATTTTTGGGCGCCAGACGTGTACGAAGGGGCGCCCGCCTCGGTTACTGGTTTTCTATCTACCGCTTCTAAAGCGGCTGGCTTTGCCGTGGTGATGCGGGTATTCAATGCCGGCGTTTTGGGCAGACCAGACGAAACGAGTTTGTGGTGGTCTTTGTTGGTGGCTATGTGCGTCGTCACCATGGTTTTGGGTAATTTCCTGGCGATTTATCAAAGCAACATCAAACGGATGTTGGCATATTCCAGCATCGCCCAAGCCGGTTATGTAATGATTGGATTGGTCACATTTACCCCAGACGGTTCTGGGGCGGCGATGTATTATTTGCTGATGTATGTAGTGACCAATTTAGCGGCGTTTGCCGTTATTGTGTTGGTTTCCAATGTGACTGGTTCGGACAACATGGAAGATTTGTATGGGTTGAGTCGTCGTTCGCCTAATTTGGCGTTGGCGATGTTATTTGCCCTCCTGTCGCTTGCCGGCATTCCTCCCACGGCGGGCTTCTTCGGCAAATTCTTCATCTTTAAAGCGGCGGTTGACATTGGATTGTGGCCCCTGGCTTTCATCGGCATTCTAAACGCCTTCATCGCCATTTACTACTACCTAAACGTGGTCAAATATATGTATCTCTTCCGTTCTGATGAAGAGCAAGTCGATTTGCCCATTTCCCGCGCTTATCAAGTGGCATTGGCGCTCTCCGTATTGGGGATCATATACCTGGGTTTGTTTGCCAATGGGGCGTTTGAATGGTCAAGAACCGCGGCAAATGCCTTCTTTTAAGCCAAGTTGCGCCCGGCTGCGCTCGTTGATGGAATAATCGTTTGTGATATAATTCGCAATCAGAGCAAGGAATTAACCTTAACTTACAAAAAGTGGATCAAAAACAGATTAATGACACAGCCATGTTGGCTGGCATAATTGGGCAGATTGGGTGTGTCACTGTCATCATTATTGCGCTGGCATTGGGGGCGGGCGTTCTGTTGGATCGAGTTCTCGATACCAGACCAATTTTTACAATATTGTTTCTGGTTGGCAGCGTGCCAGTCACTTTATACCTAACTGTGCGAGTTAGCTTAATGGCTGTAGCGCGAACGCAACAGGCTCAGAAAAAATCAGACGCGGAGGAAGAAAAAACTCCATGAAAAAGCGATATATCGTCCTCGGGTTGCTTTTACTCATGATTATATTTGGTTTCGGCTTGTTTGGGTTGCCCACCAAGCCGGTGTTGCCGTTTATTCAGTTGCCGGGCGAGGCGGTGGTGCGGAATATCCCCATTTTAGGATCGATCACCAATACCTTTATTGCCACAGTTATCACCTATATCATTGTGATACTTTTTGCATTGCGGGCGGGGGCAAGATCGCGGACGGCGGACGAAGTGCCGACTGGTTTCTATAATATCGTCGAGATGATTATTGAGGGGGCGTATGGATTTGTGGAGAGCGCTGCCGGCAAATGGGCGCGCACCTTCTTCCCCTTCTTCATGACCTTTATCTTGCTCATCTTGTTCGCCAATTGGCTGGAGCTGGTTCCTGGGGTGGATAGCATTGGATTGTTTGAAACGTATGGCGAGGTTCGCAAACATCAAGCGGAGCTAGACGCCAAAATCGAGAACCCAGATATCAGCGATGATGAGTTGCACCATATTGAAGATGAGGCAGAACATGCCTCGATGGAACTCAATGAAGGGGATCTACGGCGTGGGGTTTTTCTGGTGGCGGCAGATGCGGATGCAGATGGACATAAACCAGATGACGCCGATTGGACGATCGTTCCCTTTGTGCGGGTGGCTGCCACTGATTTAAACTTTACCATCGCCATGGCGCTAATTTCGGTAGTTATGACCCAATATTATGGGTTAAAAGCGCAGGGCGGCGGCTATTTGAAGAAGTTTTGGCAATATGATGGCGACAATATAGCTTCTAATCCGCTGGGAGCTATCGATGTGGTGGTTGGCATTCTGGAATTTGTAGCGGAAATCGCCAAGATCCTATCATTTGCTTTCCGGCTTTTGGGCAATATTTTTGCTGGACAGGTATTGTTGTTCGTCATGGCGTCCTTGTTTCCGCCAGCTCATTTGGCCTTTACCCTGCTGGAATTTTTCGTCGGGGCGATTCAAGCTTTGGTATTCGCCATGTTGACCCTGACCTTTATGACGCAGGCGACGGAAAGTCACCACGACGACGACCATCATTAATTGAATTTGATATTGTAAAGAATATGCCGGCATCTCCGGCGTAAAGTTTAACCAACACATAATTATTGGAGGATAAACACCAATGGATGTACAAGCTGCTGAAGCTCTTGCCGAAGGATTGAAATTATTAGGAGCTGGTCTGGCGATGACAGGCGCTATCGGCGCTGGCGCAGGCGTAGGCATTGTGGTTGGCGGAGCTGTGCAAGGCATCGCCCGTAATCCCGACGCTGGCGGCAATATTCAAACCAACATGATTTTGGGCATCGCGTTCGCCGAAGCGGTCGCTATTTACGCCCTTGTGGTTGCCCTGATTCTCATTTTCGTGGCATAAGTTATCTAAAAAAGTTTTAGATACAAAAACTAGTATCGACGACTATGGGAGAAAAACCATGCAAAAATTAGGTATAAATCTTGGTTATATCATCGTACAAATCTTTTCCTTTGTCATCTTGATGACCTTATTGCGGGGATGGTTGTATGAACCAATTTTAAATGTGTTGGACGAACGCAAAAAGCGGATCGCCAAAGGGTTGGAAGATGCCCGGCAAGCTGCCAATGCCCGCGCCAATGCCGACGCCGAAGCGAAGTCGATTTTAGACGCCGCCCGCGCTGAAGCGGCGAAGTTACGGGCAGACGCAACGGTTCAGGCGGAAGAGCAAGCGAATGGCATTGTGGCAAAAGCCCGCGAAGAGGCGAAAGCTGTGGTAGCGGGCGCCTCTGCCGAAGCGGAAGAAGAGCGCAATCGCGTTCTTTCTGACATGCGCGGACAAGTAGTTGACATTGCCATGGCTGGCGCCAACAAAATCGTGGGCGAAAGTTTGACCGATAAGCGGCAACGAGAGATTATGGGCGACTTTTTCACCAGCGTGCCGGCATCTGTGTCAGGTTTGTCTGGCGATACCGCCGAAGTGGTCAGCGCATTGCCTCTAACCGATGACGAACAAAATTCAGTTAAGAAGAGCGTCGGGGCTGAAAATGTCAACTTTAGCGTTGACCCAGACATTTTGGGCGGCTTGATTATCCGTGTTGGCGACCAGGTTGTAGACGACAGCGTTGCCGGCAAAATGAATGGCATGAAAGAGGCTTTGGCTTAGAAATTATCCTCCACTCTCTACTAAAGGCTGAGAAGAGAAAGCCCCGGGACGACCGGGGCTTTTGCTTTTTCGAATATTTGACTTGATTTGATACTAGCCTGATTTGGCCGGCATATATTGCACCAATTTAGAAGCTAAGTTGGAGAGCGGCATACTTTGCAGCCAAATTCTGCCCGGACCCGTTACCGTTGCCAAGAACAACCCTTCCCCGCCAAATAAGATATTCTTCACCCCTTTTACCCGTTGAATGTCGTAATTTACAGTGGGGTCATACATGGCGATATGTCCGGGGTCTACTTTCATCGTTTGCCCTTCTTTCAGCGTGTAGGAGCGAACGTCGCCGGCAATTTCCACAAACGCCTTACCCGGTCCAGTAAGCTTTTGCAACACAAACCCTTCGCCGCCAAACAAACCTGCCCCTAACTTCTTTCTAAAATGGATCTCTAACTTAACCGACTCTTCCGCCACCATAAAGGCGTCTTTTTGGCAAATGCGGCTCTCTCCCGCCCCCAATTCAACCGGCATGATAGAGCCAGGCGCTTCCGGGGTAAAGGTAATCAATGCCTGCGACCCTTTGCAGGTGTAGGTGGTCATAAACAGCGATTCGCCCGCCAACGACCTCGCTAACCCAGACATAAGACCCCCCTTAGTGTTGGTGCTCATATCGATGTCTCCTACCATCCAAGCCATCCCGCCTGATTCAGTATAGACGCTTTCGCCTTGATTTAAAGTTATGTCTAATGTTGGTAAAGTCGAACCATGAATTTGATGTTTCATTATTAAATGCTCCTTTTGAGATTGTGTTAAAGCGCCAACCATATCGCTTGTCCTGGCGCAAGTGTAATCTGAATTTGCCCATTGTGCAGTGGGTAATAAGCGCCGGTGTAATGATCCATCAGCTTTTCCCGACCAGAGGGCAGCCCAATGGATACGCTCTGCTCTTCTGCCATATCTTGGTTGACCAGCAGAGCTAATTTGACAGACCAATCGTCATTGTAGCGAATGATACCCCAGATGTCGGGGTTTTCGGAATAGGTGTAGCCGATAGTTTGGGGACGGATGTCGCTCAAAAGGTCGATGTGAGCTTGGCGCAGGGCTAAGGTTTGTTGCCACCACTGGGTTAAATCGGTGGCATCTTTCGTCCAGTTGAATGGTACAGAGCTAAAGAGGGGCAATTTGTCGCTGGGAAATTGGGCAGATTCTTCAGGGGTGAAGCCCAAGCCGGTGTTGATCGGCACGCTTTCGCCAAATTCGACGCCACAATGGAGGAAGGGGATTGCCGGCAAAAAGGCGGCGATCGCTCCGGCAAATTTAACATATCTTTCTCCACCCATTTTAGAGACAGCCCGCGGCGTATTGTGGCTTTCTATCGCCCCAAAGATAGGCAGCGGCAGCCCATTAGCGGCTAAATCGAGCAAAAATCGTTCGGCGCTGGCTGGTTCAAGCAGCGTAAATGGCAGCGAGCCGATTATGGCGTTGTACCCTTCGACCCGGCTGGCAGGGGATGGGGTGAAGTTTTCGTCCCAGAAGGCGAATGTGGGGTTGATTTGGCGGGCAGTTTGAATGATGGTTTGCTTTAAGGGGGGCGGCAATGCGTGTCCCATGTCGATCATCGCCGCGTCGATGCCGAATTGGTTTTGGTAATGGGGGATGATATTGACTATCTTTTCCCACAGCGGTTTGACGGCGTATTGTGGCTGCGCCAACTCAGCGCTGTATTGACGAATGGTGTTGTAGGCGATGTAGTTGTAATCTGGATGATCATACAGTCGCAAATAGGTAACGTCTCCCCAGGGAGGTTGGGGGTCGTCGGGGGGCCAATCGGCAAATGCGCCAGGAATACGCCCTGTTATCCTTTTGCCGTAGTTGGCTCGCCAACTTCCTTGGCGCATCGCTACTTTTTTGGCGGATGGCGGCGGTAAAAACATCTCTTGGTGAGCGGAATGAGGAGGCAGCAATGCGTCAAATCGTTTGTTATTGACGGCAGCTTCGATTTCGTCGATTTCATCTGCAGAAAAGATAGGCATGCCATACGCTTTTTCGTCGGTCGAATTGGGTTGACGGTCGGGGATGCCGGCATCGATCCAATAAAACCATTCAGGATGTTCTTTGACCCAATCCCCATCTTTGCTGCTGGTGCGAAAGACGAATTCCAACGCCACTCTCATGCCGAGATGGCGCGCCGCTTCTACAAAAGCGGCAAACTCCACTTCTACCCCCAGTCCTAACGCCGACTCCGCCAAGTTGATGTCGAGCTGATAGGGGTTGCGAATGGCGTAGGGCGAGCCGAGGTCGCCCTTGCTGCCATCTTGCCCGACGCTGGTGATGGGCAACAAATGAATGGTGTTACAGCCCAACTGTTTGATGTAGCGCAGGGCTAAAATCCCCTTGACGAACGTGCCTAATTCATTAAATCCGTCGGCGTTGGGGCGGTCGATTGCTCCATCGCCATCATGGTCAAAAGCCAGGGCATTTCGCAAAAGCAAGTTGTAAATGACGGCGAATCGACTCCAATCTCCGTTTGTTTCATGAACCGCCCCAAAAAGCTGGGTTTGGGGTTGATCTAATATCCAATCGATGGCATCTAACCAAATGGCGTATGGGTTTACCTGAACGAGGCGGGGGTGATTATTGAGGTTAATCCATCGACCAGGCACGTGGTAAATTTGGGGCGGGGCGAGGTTTGTTTTCTCCTGGATAGTGGCGCGGAGATGACGCAATGGAGATGGCGAAATTGCCGGCATATGATAAGCTTATCCTTTTAAAAAATAGCGGGTTGGAATGTGCGCGGCGCTTGACGCGCCACCCCCGTCATTATACCCAATTTTGCTCTGGCAGCATGGTAAGGGAACTTTATGGATAGTTTTGAGCAATTTCCGTCTGATTATGTTCTTCCAGATTATGATGGCGGCTCAATTGCCAATGTGCCGGCAACTATCGCTGAACTGTTTGGCGTTCCATTCACGGGAATGCCGGCATTGCGCCCCCATTTTTGGCAGCCCGCCGCCGATAATGTCGATCGGGTCGTTTTGCTCATTATAGACGCATTTGGCAGCAACATTTTAGCCAGAAATAGCGACCAATTGGCGTTTCTGACGAACCGGGCGACGATTCAGGGCGAGATAACGTCTGTATTCCCTTCCACCACCGTTGCCGCTATGAGTAGTTTGTGGACTGGCTTGGCGCCGGCTCAGCATGGGTTGATGGGGCTGAGGCTTTTATTGCCAGAGTTGGGGACAATTGGGCAGATGATTCATTTTACGCCGGCATTTGCCCATGCGCCAGGGGCTTTGGTTGATGGCGGGCTTGACCCGGTAAAATTTATCCATGGGCGGGGCTTTGCCGAACAGTTAGCGGATGCCGGCATTCCCGCTTATTCATTCAAAGGCAGGGCGATTGTAGATTCAAATTTAAGCAAGATGCATGGGCGAGGCATCGCCGCCGCTTATGGCGCCGTTACGTTTGCTGATCTGTTGGAACAGATGGCGACGATATTGGAAAGAATGGCGGGCGAACCAGCTTACTTGTGCGGTTATTGGGAGACCATCGATCTGTTGAGCCATTTACGCGCTCCGTTGAGCCTCGCTGTTGATTTGGAAATAAACGCTCTGTTTGGGCAAATCGAGCGGGGTTTTCTTAATCGGTTGTCGGCGGCGGCAAGGCGAAGAACGTTGTTTATTATCGTGGCGGATCATGGGCAAATGTTTACGCCAATAGAAAAGCAATTTTATCTGTCAGAACATCCTGATATGTATCGGGAGTTGATGATGGCGCCCAGCGGCGGACCACGGGCAGCGTACCTATTTGCCCAACAAGGGCGAACGCAAGAGGTTGCCCACTATTTAGAAGCAGAGATGAAAGAGTTGGCTCTGGCAATGCCGGCAGAAGAGGCTCTGGATGCCCATCTGTTTGGACCTCCGCCATTTGCCCCTCAGAGTCGCCGCCGAATTGGAGATTTTTTGCTGCTGCCAAATGCCGGCAGGCTGGTTGGCTCTAATCCCGCTTATAGCCAATTGCCCGAATTTCTGGGCATGCACGGCGGATTGCACCGCGACGAGATGTTGGTTCCCTGGCTGCTATTTCGGCTTGACGATTAAGAATGGCTCATTCGAGATTGAGACATGACGTCGCTGGTATACCATAATCGCTGCAAAAAGGTGATGTGGGAAATAGCCCCGATGAGGAAGATCGCCCAAAATAAAGCCCCATTTAAGGCGAAAAACGCTTCTAGCCCCAAGCCAATCCAAAGCAACGTCATCTTTTCAGCTCGCCCTGCCCAGCCAACAACCCCATCTTGTAGTCCGGCGGATTCCGCTTTTGCCCGGACATAACTTGCCATGACCATGCCAAATAAGGTGGTAAAGATGAGCCATGCCGGCAATTTTCCGCTCAATAATATCCCCAGCATCAAAAAGAATTCGGCGTACCGATCCATATTGTGATCAAGCACCATGCCAAATTTGCTGGCAGTGCCGCCTGCTCTAGCGGTCGCTCCGTCAAAAGCGTCCACCAACATCACCAAGAATGAAACCAGCAACCCCCAACCCCATTCTCCCCGGGCTAAAACAAAGGCGGCTACAACGCTTAAAAAGACGCTGAAAAACGTCCAGAAATTAGGCGTTAACCCTAACCGCACGCTTAAAATGCCAATAGGCGCCATTATTTTTTGATACATTGGTCGAAATTGCGCAAGCATCTTTTTTTCTCCTTGCCGGCGGACTTTGTGCTCAACTTTACCCGTAAATTGTCCTCAGACCAGCAAATTTTGCCAGATTAATCGGCGTTCCAAATCTCTGCCGAATCTAATAAACTCTGTGTCCGTCGTTCCGCTTCAGCTAAGGTGAGCGGAAAGTCAGGACCGCTGTTTTCTACCATGACGGAGGCGGTGGCGGAGGCGAAACATCCCACAGCCCGTAAATCGTTCGGAGTTTTAAGATACTGTACCATAAAACCGCCCGCATAGGTATCGCCAGCCCCAGTAGGGTCTATGGCGTTGGTTTTGTAAGCGGGAATGCGGTAGATTTGTCTGCCATCATAGATGACGGAGCCAGCTTCGGCTAGGGTAACAATGGCGATAGGGGGATAATTGGGGCGACGGGCGCCGGCATTCATCAGCTCGTACAATCTTTTCACCGAGCCTTTGGGATTGCCGCGCGGTTCAATGCCGGTGATGATTTCCGCTTCATATTCGTTGGCTTTAACCACGTCAAATAGAGGCAACGCTGCATCAATTTCAGGGTTGCGGTAGCGGTCGATCCGGTCGTTGAGGATGCGGCGCAAATAACCTTGTGGGTCAAGAATGAGAGGCGCGTCGCACATGCCGGCAATCCGCTCGATAAGCGACACAGGCGTTTCGCCCAATATCGGTCCCGCCATTACAAAATCAGCCTCTGTAAAGCGAGCCGGAAAATGGTCAATTGGGTCAGCCACCCCCAAAACATCCAGAGTGCGATCTCCTTTGGCGTCATAAATCAACCCAAAACCGCCCGTTTCAAGGCACGGGTCGATGTCGGCATCGATACCGTAATGCGCCATATCCGCCGCGAATTGCTCCGCAAAATCTGCGCCTAACCGCCCAACCAAAGCCGTTTTTTGCCCAAGTTTGGTCGCTGCCAAACAGCCATTGGTAGAACAACCGGACAAAATGCGATCCGTTCGTTGAATTTCTGGGGTCTGAATTAAATCGTATACTGGATTTCCAACGCCAACAATCATAATTTTTCCTAACAAACAAAGCGGCTGGCATAGCCAACCGCTTTTGGAATGTTTAACTATTTTATGCGCAAATCAACAATTTTTATTGGCAAAAGCGCATTCTTCTTCATAATTTGAATCTTCATGCCGATAAGAAACGCGATCGCTGGCTGAGCCAATCACGCCCAAAACCGGGTCATCAACTTCATAATGAATCGTCAATCGTTTGACATTTTCTTGCCCTGGCACCGTGTCAATCACCAATTCAGCATAGGGGTCTGGCATGGCGTTGCCAGTAAAGTGATTGGCGTAACCAACCACATTGCCATTGTCATCCAATACCTCCCGGCAGGCGGTAAATATTGAGTTGGCAGGGTTTGCCTTGGCACAGCTTCGTTCGATCATCGCTTCTTCAAAACGATGCAGCGCCTCTGTCAGGTGGGGATTGCCGTCAACAGATTGTCCGGGCAAATAAGTGCCTTCTTCTAAATGCTCAAATGGCACGCCCAGAAGTACGCTCACCCCTTCTTGAGGCAAAACGCTTTGGCTAACCTCTTGCTCGGGCGAACTTTGCACCAAATATTCTGGCGAACCCATCCAGTTAGATATGAGCATAAACGCCATAAACAAGAAGGCGACAGTTAATCCAACTCGCCGGTCTGCATAGCGGCGGCTTTTGCCAATTTCGAAATATGGCATCAGAATAAAGGCAACCATAAGAGCGGGAATAAAGCCAACAACCAGAGTCTTATCAGCTAATTTCAGCCATCCCTGAGACCAGGAGAGATACCAGGGAGCCACCACATGTAATGGCGTTACCAGGGGATTGGCTTGATGTTCCAATGGCGCGTCCCAGAACCATAGCGAGCCAGCCACGATGACCAATGTTAAAATCGCTGTCCACATCAACTCTTGGGTGAGCAGATCAGGTATAAAATAACGTCGTTGATTTTGGGGGACGCGCTTGGCGGTATCTTCGCCGATCTCTTCCATGCCGGGCGGCAACGAGATGCCATACAGAACTACCTTGTAGTAATGCATGAAGAAGATAAAGCCGGCAAGCAACGGCAACAGCAAAATGTGTACCAAATACCAGCGCAACAACCCGCCCGCTCCGACTGTGGGAGCGCCTTGCAAAATCAATAAGATGTTGCGATTAACGGCTGCCGGCGCCGGGGCGGCTTCCGCCCCGCTGAGGAAGACGGTAAACGCCCAATACGCTAATTGATCCCAGGGAAGCAAATAACCGCTAAAGCTCAACAAGAGGGTAAAAACCAGCAACAACATGCCGGTAACCCAGGTGAATTGGCGCGGCTTTTTGTAGCTGCCTGTGACAAAGGTACGCAACATATGCATGGCAACGGAAAGCACCATGAGTTCTGCCCCCAATCGGTGCATATTTCGCATCAATTGTCCAAACGGCACGTTGCCTAGGATATTCCACATGTCGCTGTAGGCGGTGCCTGGCTCAGGGGTGTAGAAGATCATCAAGAAGATACCGGTGATCGTTTCCCAAGCGAACATAAAGGTGGCAATCCAACCTAAGCGCAAGGTGGGGTAGAAGGTGGTAACCGCAGTGTGGTAGAAGCTGGGTCGGATATGAAACCAGAAGCCATCGGCATGGGGACGCAACCGCGGATTGGGGCGGGGGGGAGCGTCGCCTCGCAAGGCAGAACGTATGTCGTTAACGCCCATGCCGGCAGTGGTGCGGGTCACTACATCATCAACTTTTGCAATAATGGCATCTTTCGGTCCCATTTCTCGGACCTGATCAAAAAAGGTTGCCATACGTTTCTCCTTGACCTATTTTCTTAAAATTCGATTCTTTCTTTGGGAATGGAAACCCATTTTAAACGAGTCGCCCATTTGCTGGTAATTATAGCCGCCCTCGCTATTTTTGCCAGCGATTGTGAAAAAATTCTCGTTTGAATATAAAGAGCCCCCAACCTTGGTTTGGCAACCAGATTGGGGACTCAGATAGGAGGGTGTTGAGGAATCGAAAATTAAGCGGTAAAGCGATTGTCTGCCAGGATAGGAACGGGGCAATTGACCACGAATCCGTTAGGATGGCTATCAGGCGTACCGTTAAACAACTCGACTTCACCGGCGGCTAAGGCTTCGCGGACATCGACGGAAGATTCGAGGACGCGACTTTGGCTTTCGTCTTCCCATTTAAGGGTAAAATGGTTCCAGAAAGGGCTCCAGGCGGGTTGCCCAGCCTGATTGTCAAATATGGCGGGTTGGAAGCCCATCACGCCACTGCCGGCAATGCCGTTGGCAAAAACCCAAATCTCGTCCGTGCCGCCAGCGTCAACCATCCCTTGTGATGGGGGAGAGGCGGCGATGCTCATCATCGGCGCCATAGGGGCGGCGGAGGTGTCGGTAACGATGTAGCGACTGCCTGGGAAACATTCGTGTAGCTTGAAGGTGACGCGCCGTTGCGCCGTATCAACTGGGGCAAGCAATTGTCCCGTCCCCAAATAGCTGTCTTGTTCTGTATCTACAGGCAGTTCGCCGCCGGGCCATTTGACTACTGGATAGTTGACAAATATCGTCGTTTCTTCAATCGTAATTGAGCCAGCGCTGGCAGCCTCTTCGATTTCAGCGGCAGATTTCAAATCCCCGCCGCCAGTTACCCGCTTGATTTGGAACAGCGAGATAAAATCTTCGTCACTGGGAGCGGAGCTTAACACCGGTCGGTTGTTATCTCCCAAATCGTAATAAGTGGCGGCGATATCGCGCCCAGCGGCGGCTGCCAACAGGGGAACATGCACCAATTTGTTTCGAGTAGCGAAAGATTCATCGGAGCTATCGGTGCGAATAAAGTAAATATCTTCGCCGTCGAAATAGCCGCGCTGCGCTTTGAAGGTGACTGAACCAAATGCGCCCGCCCATTCATCGCTGCTCAGCGTGTAATCTACCACATCTCCCACTAAAATAGAGCCGCCCTCCTGATCTTTAGCGCTAGCTACTGGAACGCTGCCTTCGTCTTCTGCGCCAGACCCCCCTCTGCATGCCGCCAGGGCTAGAGCGCCACCGCTCATTAGGCTCAATTTGAGAAAATGACGACGGCTCAATTGATTGTTTTTAAGCATAAGCCTCTCTCCTTTAGATTGTCGTTGGCTAAAAACCAATACCATTGGCTGTTGACCAACATTGGAACATTTGGACAATTGGTAATAAAGAAAGCGGCAAACAACGCTTGACGACTCTGCAATTCTATGCCATGATCTACGCCATAAAGCGCAAGCGACACAAAACGTTGCTTGCTGACTTTCCAGACGCTCACGCGACCTTGCCCGGGAATCGTGAGCGTTTTTGATAGGCGAATTGTAGAATGTTGCAGCCCTTTGGTGTGTAAGGAACGGTACAATTAGCCGGCAATTGCCGGCATCCATGTAAGGGTTGTGTAAGGCTCCGCCGCTACAATGAAGGAGTCGATAGGCGCGAAAGGGTACAAATATGCTCAACGAAACCGATTATGTTTTAGTAGTTGACGACGAGGCGTCTGTGGTCGAAGTTGTCTCGCTTTATTTGAAACGGGAGGGGTTTAACATCCGGCAAGCGGCTAGCGGATTGGAAGCGTTGGCGGCGATTCATGAGCAGCCGCCCGCTCTGGTGGTGTTGGACGTGATGTTGCCTGAATTGGATGGCTTGGAAATTATGCGCCGTTTGCAAAAGGGGGGCAAGAAGAAGATTCCAGTCATTTTGTTGACCGCTCGCAGTCAGGAAACGGATCGAATTTATGGATTAGAGATGGGGGCGGACGATTATGTGACGAAACCGTTTTCGCCGGCTGAATTGACTGCCAGAGTGAAGGCGGTGTTGCGCCGGACGCTGCCGGAAGATGCCGGCAAACAAAGCAAAATCCAATTTGGCGGCTTGATCATCGACCCTCCGACTAGGCAGGTTTCGGCGCGGGGAGAAAATGTGGAATTAACTGCCACCGAATTTAATTTGCTCCATTTCCTTGGTCGAAACCCCCGGCAGGTATTTTCCAGAGATCAACTTTTGGAAAATGTGTGGGGTTTTTCTGAATATGTCGATCCTAGCACCGTCACGGTGCATATTCGCCGTTTGCGCGAAAAGATTGAGAAAGACCCCAGCCAACCGGAATGGTTGTTAACGGTTTGGGGGGTTGGCTATCGGTTTGATCCTGGAGAAAATGATGGATAGTTCAATAAGCAACATGCCGGCATTGGTTGAACAAGGCTGGTTAGAGCGGATCAGCAAAGCCCCCTGGCGGGTGTTGTTTAGCGCCATTATGTTGGCTCTGGGCGTTACGCTGCTCTTCTTTTATTTTTTGATGGCGCCGCCGCTGAAGGATGTGAGCGCCTTAATGGGGGCGTTGGGCATTTCCGCTTTGATCTCATTGGGGTTAGGCTTTTTATTATATCGATTGGGCTTTGCCCGTTCGCCTTCGTTGAGCCTGACGTTGATCATGACCTACGTGTGGGGCGCGGCATCCACCTTGTTTAATGTGTGGGCGTTGCCCCAATTTATGTTTGTCAGCCAACATGATTTGTTGCTGGCGGTAATATTGCTTATTTTTGCCGGCATTATCGCCACCTGTTTTGGCGTTTTCGTTTCTGCCAGCGTCACCAATGGGTTGCGCCAACTCGCTGGCGTCGCCAGGCAAGTAGCAGACGGCAACCTGTCGGCGCGGGCTGCTGTTGCCGGGCGAGACGAAGTGGCTCAAGCGGCGTCAGCCCTTAACGAAATGGCTGCCCAACTGGAAGAAGCCGCTGCCCAACGACAAGAAGTGGAGGCGATGCGGCGCGAACTGGTCGCTTGGATTTCACATGATCTACGGACGCCGTTAACCAGTACCCGAGCATTGGTCGAAGCGCTGCATGATGGGGTGGTGACGGACGAAGAGACCAAGCAACGTTATTACCGCACTATGTTGGGCGATATAAAATCGCTCAATGGATTGATCGGCGACTTGTTTGAGATGGCGCAATTAGAGGCTGGAGCCCCATTAGAAAAATCTCCTCAATCGCTTAGCGATCTGATTTCAGATGCGGTGGAACGTTTTCGCAGTTTGGGAAGCGTTAAAGGAGTGAAAATCGATGGAGAAGTAGGAAGCAATTTAGACGCTATTCCATTAAACGCGCAAAAAATCGGCAGGGTGTTGGCGAATTTATTGGACAACGCTCTGACATACACTCCTGCTGGCGGCAAAGTCATGGTGAAGGCGGAACGGCGGGGAGATAAGGCAATGGTTTTGGTGCAAGATGATGGCATCGGCTTTGACGAAAAAGATTTGCCCCGCCTCTTTGAGAAGTTTTATCGGGGGGAAGAGGCGCGCAGCCGAGCCACAGGCGGCGGCGGGCTGGGATTAGCCATCGCTAAAAGCGTGGTTGAAGCGCATAATGGACGCATTTGGGTGGAGAATGGGGCGCATGGCGGGGCTGGGGTGGGCTTTGAATTGCCGGCATAACCAGCTAGAGACACTTGTCAGATCGATAATTCTCCCTATGTAACGTCAGTTACGACGCCGCTTGATAGCTCATGCTAAGATGTTCCCGCTTGGCTCTGCATTGGGCGAGCGTGGAGATGTAGTGGCGACACAACTATTGTTAGAAGTTTATGTTAGCGACGATTGTCCCTTTTGTCGGGAAGCGGAACGCATTGTGGCGGAACTCGCCCCCGAATTTCCTGGGGCGACGATTCGATTTGTTGACATGGGACAAGAGATTCTGCCTGAAGAAATCTTTGCTGTGCCCACCTATGTCATAAATGGGCGGGTCGCGTTTCTGGGCAATCCTACCCTGGGAGAGTTGCGGAGCCGATTGGGAAGGGATGTAACGACGCCGGCGAAAACAGCCGCTTCTCGTTGAGTTCAAACCATCGCTTTCGCCTCAAACTAGTTGGGGACAAGCTATGGAGGGCTAATTTCCTTCATTGCCTCGAATAAGACGATTCTCTCTTGTGGTCCAAAAAAGCGATCAACCACCTGACTGCCGGCATCCAATGTGACAAACGAAGGATGCCCCTGAACGCCATACCTTCGTTGCAAAGCGCTATTTTGCTGTTCGGTCGCATTGAGCCAAACAACTGATACAGCGCCGGCAAACTCTTCCTCCAACCCATTCACGATGGGTCTCATTTGCTCTCAAGCGGGTCAGGGGTCGCTGTAAAAGACGACCAAAGCGGGTCCCATCACCGGGGGGGATTCTGTTGCGGGCGGGGCGTTCTGGTTATCGCCCCCGCACCCCAACAACAGAAACAGAATTGCAAACAGAGTGATTTTTCGCATTATCGTTCCATTTTAATGGTCAACCTCTTCATTATGACGCTCAAAAAATGATCGGCAAATATCGAAACATAAATTTTTCCTAGTTGTTAGACGATGGACGATGGGGCGCTTAGCGCGCATGCCATCTGCCACCCGCCACTCGCAACAGGCGCTACCGTTGATTTTGCTCCCACTGCACCTGTTGTATATCGGCAGACCAACTGCTTTTGATAAAGGTTAGGACGGCGGAAATCTCTTCATCGGTGAGGATTTGGCTGTATGCCGGCATATTGCTTTTGCCCGCCATCGTCCTGCCCAACCGCGTTCCCCCTTTGCCTATCGCTTCTAGCAAAATAGCGTCGGAATGATGCCAGGTGTGTCCCGTTTCGTCATGGGGCGGCGAGCGAAACGAGCCATCCTCGTTAGGATTTTTCCAATCCAATTGTCCTTCCAAATCCGCCCCATGGCAACTGGCGCAATGGACGGCGTAAACTGACTCGCCCAGCTCAATTTCTGCCGGATCTAATGCCGGCAGTTCCCCAACCGGCGGGTTAGTTGGCAGCAAAGGGGCAATCGGCGTGGGGTTGGGGCTGTCACAGCCAACCAAGCCAATCAGAATGAAAAAAATGAGGTTCTTTGAAAAATGATGAGGCGATGTTTTTTTATGATGAGGATGCAAGTAAATAGTCCGCCACTCGCAAATCAAAACCACACTCAAGATCAGAGAACTAAAAATGATTAATTGCTTCATTCTGTTTCCGCCAATAACCCTTCGATGGTTTGCACAAAGGCGCTGGCGGGTTGCGCCCCTACCAGCCGTTGCCCGTTGATGAAAAAGGTGGGCGTGCCATTAATACCATACCCTTGCCCTTCTGCTATATCGCTGTTGACAATGCCGGCATACCGACCGCTATCCAAACATTCGGCAAACGGTTCCGCCTCATACCCCATTTCCCCCGCCATCTGCTTCAATACCTCCACATGTTGCCCCATCGGAGCTTGCCCCCAGCGAGCTTGTTCGGCAAACAATTTGTCGTGCATCTCCCAATACGCTTCGTCGCCCCCGCCCAACTCTTGGGCACAGCGCGCGGTTTCATGGGCTTTGGGGGCTTGGGGATGGATGCTGGTTAACGGATACTCTTTGAAGTAATAACTCACTTTCCCTTCGTCAATGTATTGTTGCAAGATGGGCAATGTTTGGTTGAAATGACGCAAACAAAAGGGACATTGGTAGTCGGAATATTCGATAATCGTCACGGGGGCGTTGGGATCGCCTTTGATTGGGGCTTCGGTTAAGGGAATGTTGTCGGCGGGAATGCCGGCAGGGGCGGGTTGAGTAGGTTGTTGACGAGGGGCAAACGCTTCTGCCAGCTTGCCATCTTCCGCCAATTGGATCGCCAATTCAAACTGTTCCAATGGGCGCGCGCCAGAAAGCGGATAGCCATTGATAAAAAAGGCAGGCGTGCCATTGACCCCGACCTGTTGCCCTTCAGACAAATCTTCCTGCACCAAGTCGGCGTTGTGCCCGCTTGCCAAACAGTCGCGGATTTCCGCTTCGTTTACCTCAGTTTCTGCCAACAAATCGAGCAGAATATCGTCTAATTGGGGTTGGGGTTGGTCTGCCCACTGCTGTTGGTTGGCAAAAAAGATGTCGTGGGCTTGCCAAAAGGGGTCACTGCCGCCTAGTTCGCCCACGCACAACGCCGCTTCGTGTACCCGGTCGGCAACGGGATGCAAGCTGGCGATGGGAAAATCTTTGAAGATGTAGCGAACTCGTCCGGTGTCAATATATTTTTGCTTGAGAATGGGCAACACTTGTTGGTGGTGCCGCAGGCAGAATGGGCATTGGTAGTCGGAAAATTCGACGATGGTGACGGGCGCGTCGGGGTCGCCCATAACGGTAACGCTTTCGGGGGAGAGGGTAACGGGGGTAGGCAGGGGTTGATTGCCGGCATTGTTGGCGCCGGCATTTGTCGGGTCGTTGTTGTTGGCATCATTATTTGCCGGCACAGTCGTAGAGCGAGAGATAGGCGTGATAGCGGGGCGAGCTTCATCTTGCTGGGTGGTGGTGACACTATCGTTGGCAGTTGGCTCTGCCGTTTGGGCAGATTGTCGCCCAAAAAAGTAGCCGCCAAGTCCGCCGATGAGGAGGCAAAAGAGGGCGATAGGTAAAATTGGGAAGAGGGATTGGGTTTCTTCCTTTTCTATTGGTTGGCTGGTTGGTTGTTCCATGAAATAAATCCTTATAAAAAATTGCAAGGTGCAGGAGGTAAGTTTTCAGACGGTGACCCGATAGTTACGCATCATGCCACCATCTTCATGCTCTAAATTGTGGCAATGGTACAGAAATAATCCGGTGTAATCTTCAAATTTGAGCAGGATTTTGACTCGCTCGTTAGGCATCAACAAGACAGTATCTTTCCAGCCATTATCTACGTAGCCGTCTGCTACATCGGCAGGTGTGTCGGTTCGTTCGATGATCTGAAATTGGACGCCATGTAGATGAATGGGATGAGGAAAGCCACTGTCGCCATTGAGATGGTTGGTTAATTCCCACACCTCTAAATCGTTAAGTTTTACCGTCTCATTTTCGGTAACGTTGTTCATATCGAATCGCATCCCATCGACCACGGGCGTCATATGATTGACGTAAAAGTTGAAGGTACGGGGCGTGCCGGCATTTACCGCATCTGCTATATTATGAAAAGCAAGTGGCGCGAATTGTGCCGGCAGTTCATCATTGCTTTCGGCAGTACGGTTGATATTGAATTGGGCGATCTCTATCAGTGTTTCATTGCCGCCTGCAAAGGGCAAAGCGATTAGTTTGCGACTGCCGGCAGTTGCAAATTGGCTAAAATCTACCCACACATCCGCCCGTTCGGCAGAACTAAGCATAAGGTATGGCTTGGTAACTGGGGCAGAGAGCAAGCCCCCGTCGGTGGCGATGACAGTTAATGGTGAGCCGTCGTCCCAAGCCAGCTTGTAAGTACGGGCATTGGAGCCGTTGAGCAAACGCAAGCGGTATGAGCGGGCGGCGACGTTTTGGGCGTTGTTTAGCTGTCCGTTGATTAGGATACGATTGCCGAAAAATCCAGTCATTATTTGATGCCCATTAGTCACATAGGTGAGCTGATTTTCGGCATCGAAAAGGCGGTTTTGAATGACCAGAGGCAGGTCAAATTCCCCTTGAGGCAGGTTGTAGTGGGCTGATTCATCGTCGTGGATAATCAAAAAACCTGCCAAGCCAAAATAGACTTGCCCGCCAGTTTGCTGGTGGGGATGGGGGTGATACCAATATGTGCCGGCACGATTGTTGACTGCAAATTCATAGACGTAGATGGCTTGGGGCGGGATGGCGTAGCGGGGATGTCCGTCCATTTCTTCAGGCAAATGTTGCCCGTGCCAATGGATGATGGTGTCGCTGGGCAGGTCGTTTTGCAGGGTGATGCGTACTTTTTGCCCTCGCTTCAGGTGAATGGTGGGGCCGAGGTAGCTGTTGGGAATGGGCTGGAGAGCGCCGGCATCCCCCTTGTGTAGTTCGCCTACATATTTTGCCAATTTGGTGGGTGCGCCCGGTAAAATTTGGGCTTCGTCTAACGTTGCTTGTAGACTGATTTCAACGTCGGGTTGGAAGGCGACAGATGGCGATGAGGTAGGGGGTGGAATGGTGGGGGCAAGGGTAGGCGCTGGGGAAGATGCCGGCAAATTGGTAGGGTCGCCGTTTTTTGCCGGCATTTGTGGCGAACGGCAAGCCGACAAAATGAGCGAAGCCCCGCTTCCCCCTAAAAGTTCGAGAAATTTTCTACGTGATAAATCCATTGAAATTGCGTGCTACCTTGCACCTTTGCTACTTCACTATTTGCTACACCAATGACAAACCTGTTCGATTAAATTTCTCCTCAATTTGGCGAGCAGAATCGGCAAAAGTGGCGTGTAAGTGAGGGAGAAGGAACCAGACCACCCCAATGCCAAACGACAAACCAGATATCAGCCGCATGATTGAGTTGAATGAGCCGAGGGCATCGCCGGCATAAAATGTAGCGGGAAAGGTGTGATTGGTAGCTATAGCTAACCAATTGTTGTGGTAGCGGAAGCCATCTCCGATCCCGCCGATAAAGTCGCTGATGGTGTGGGTGGCGCCGTCTAGCGCCATGGGCAATAGAAAAAGCCCTAACCCTCGCAAGGGTAATGGTTTGAGTACCCCTCGCCTTCGCCACAGGAGCATGCCGGCAATCAACAGCGACCCATACATCGCCACCATGCGGTCAGACCATGCCACTTTCCAGCCCATGCCGGCAGTTCCGATAAAACGGCGTAACACAAATGGGTTGTCGCTGATTTGATGGACAGCTTGAATTTGTTCTAGCGAGTACATCGGCTGTTCGCCAAAGAGGAAAAAAGAGCGTTGTGGCATTTGATGGCACAGGGGTGTGTAAAGTAGATAGATGAGTTTGCCGGCATTTTCCCAGCCCAATCGCATGAAAACGGGAGCAAGAAATGGGGTAGCGACAAACAAAAACAGGAAAACGCCAAAAACTGTCCCCCAATGGGTTGTTACCCAATATGCCACCCGATTTGCCCCAACCGCCCAACCTCGTCGTGGTTCATTGTTGTTTGTTGCCATATGATGGAGTTTAGCAGGGAGAATGCCGGCATTTTAGCGTCATTTACCGGCGTGGCATTACGCCATTTGGCGGGGTGAATGTTTCTGGTAAGAAACAATAGCCATACTATACAGAAGGCTTGTTTGTCATACTGAAATCCCTTATAATTTGGTCGGAAAATTTAGAAAGAGGTCCTCTGTGACCCAATCCGAAAGAGGATTAAAATGACCACATTAACCCCCACAATGCGAAAGGTAACCGTTTCAATTCCAAACGAATTGGTTGAATTTGCTGATAGAAAAGCAAAAAAACAAAAGCGTAGCCGGAGCGAATTGATTAGCCTGCTTTTGGCTGATTTGAAGGCAAAAGAAGAAGCGCAATTAGCGGTAGAAGGGTATCAATTTTTTGCTCAGGAAGCGATTGAGTTTGCCCAAGCTACCTCTAAAGCAACAGCGGAGATTATGGGAAATGGCGATTAAACGAGGCGAGATTTATTGGGTAGAGTTTGATCCGGTTAAAGGGAGTGAACAAGGCGGGATTCGTCCGGCATTGGTAGTGCAAAATGATGTTGGCAATGAATTTAGCCCAACGGCCATTGTCGCGGCAATTACCCGGACAATGCCCCCTCGCTCCTTTCCATTTGTGGTGAAGATTACGCCAAAGGAAAGCGGGTTGCCTTTTCCCAGCGCTGTGAATTGTTCACAAATTGCCACTATTCAACAAAAGGGGGCAGACAGCCGCCTTCGTCCGCCATCTGGAAAGAAAAAGAGACAGCCCATAGGTCAGCTCAATCAACGAAAAATGGCTGAAGTGGATAAGGCAATCAAATTTAATTTAGGGCTTTGATAGTTGAATGTTGTGGGGAATGGCAACTTGGATGATTGTGCCGGCATTCTCGCCTCCAGAAATTATCGCCAACTTGCCGGCGATCAACTCCGCCCGTTCATACATTCCCAACAAGCCAAAATGCCCCCGATGCGCAAAAGCGGCGGGATGTGCCGGCACATCAAAGCCTTGCCCGTCGTCCCATACCGTTAACATCACCCCATTCTCAGCAAAAGCCAGCGTCACCTTGGCTTGGCTGGCGGAAGCGTGCCGCCCGACATTGTTCAACGCCTCCTGGACAATGCGATACAAAGCCATCTCCATTTCTGCCGGCAATCGCTCACTCTCGCCCGTCTGTTCAAACGCAATCGGAATGCCAATTTGAGCCGAATGCCCCCCCGCCAACGTTTCCAACGCTGGAGACAATCCCAAATCCTCCAAATAGATGGGGCGCAAATCCCGAATCAGCCGCCGCAAATCGACGATAATTTGGTTTGCCATCTGTTGCGTTTCGTCAATGGCTGTCGCTCGTTGACTTTCCTTGCCGCCAAGTTGCATTAACTGCAGCCGTTGGTTCAAGCCAATAAGCGATTGCATCGTGTCGTCGTGCAACTCCCGCGCCAAACGGCGGCGTTCCTCCTCTTGCCCATCCGTCACCGCCCCCAAATAACCCCGCAAACCCGCTTGAGCCGATTGCAGTCGTCCCGACATTTGGCGAAGTTCTCGTTGCAAATGTTGTATCTCCTGAATGCCGCCTACCGACTCGTTCATGCCGGCAAAATCGCCATCTGCCAACTGATTCGCCTGATGAGATAACGCTTGCAAGGGACGAACCACTTGTTGCACCCCCAACCACACCGCCACCAACGCAATGGCTAATGCCGGCATCAACGCCACCGGCGCCAACTCCGTCAGCCGCAGCATCGGGTCGCTGACATCTTGCCAAGGCTCCTCCAACACCAACGCCCAACCCACAGCCGGGATATGGCTGTACGCCACCACATGCTCCCCTTCATTTGTGGTTAAATAAAGCGTGCCGCTATGTTGGGTGTTGGCTTCTACCACGCCGGGATGGTCGGCAAGATTTTCAGAAATAGGGTGTAGATTGTTCCGCTCAAACAGCGCCCGTCCTGCCACATCTACCAAAAAAGCGGCTTGCGAACTATTTTCGGCAAACAAATCCGCCAACACCGTCGAGGCGATATCTGCGGGACGAATGATGCCAATTGCCATGTAATCTGGGGTGGCGGCGGCGATAAAAAGCAAGGGGGTATTGGGCAATGGGCGAAATTGAGGAAAGGTGGCGCTTACATTTTCTTGGGCAATAATCCAATTTTCGATGGCGGAATGGGTGACAAAAGATTGGCTGGATGCCAATAACAGCCCATCTCGGCTAAAAAGGGCTAACCCGCCAGCAAAATCGGGCAGCAAATAGTTGGCGTTGATCATCGTTTGGGCGGGATTGCCGCTTTCTTGGGCTTGCAACGCCACGCCCAATGCGCCATTTGCCAGATGGTTCAACTCTTCGCTGATGCCGGTGGCGGCGGCGCGCACGGCGCGCTCATCTCGTTCGCCAATCACATTTCGCATCGCTTGCCGGTGCAACAACATACTGCCCATCAAAACGAGCAATAGCAACCCCAGCAAGGGCAACATGATAAAGGCTAAAAATTGGAAGGTGAGGCTACGATTGAACATGGCGGATCAACCCCAATGCCAACGCTTTGGTCGCCGCTTCGGTACGGCTGTTAACCTCCAGCTTGGCGTAGATGCGGGCTAAATGCCCTTGCACGGTACGGTCGCTGATATTGAGTTGCACGCCAATCGCTTTGTTGGTAAAGCCCTGACTGGTCAGTTGCAATACTTCAATTTCGCGGTTGGAGAGTTTGGGGGGGATTGTGCCGGCATCTTGGCGGAGGCGGCTATACATTTTGGCGGTCAGGGACGGGTCTAGGTAGGGTTTGCCGGCATTGACGGCTTGAACCGCTTGCACAATTTCGGCAGGGCTGGCGGTTTTGAGCAAAAAGCCGTTTGCTCCAGCTTGCATTGCCGCCGTTACATAGGGGTCGTCATCGTAAGAGGTGAGAATTAGTACCCCCATGTCGGGGTAATTTTGCCGAATCCATCGGCAAACTTCAATGCCGGTGGCGTTGGGCATCTGAATGTCCAGCGCCGCCACGTCGGGTTGACGCTGCTGGATGAGCCGTTTTGCTGTTTCGCCGTCGGCGGCTTCGGCAACTACGGCGATATGTTCGGCCAGCTCTAAAAATTGGCGAATGCCGGCGCGCACCACGGCATGGTCGTCAGCCAATAGAACTCGAACTTGGTTGGTCATGAGCAGAAATGATATGCTGAAGCGGAATTGCCGGCAATATGGGGGACGTATCGCCTGTTAAGTCTACTCAATTTGATACAGGCTCATGCCGGCATCTCCGTTAGGATGGGTTGCCGTAAAAAGCCAATGCAACTGGTAGTCCGCCTCGATTAATGATGACTCGATAAGTTGGGCTCGATGGTCGGGCGGCAAAATGAGCAGCCTGGTTCCGACGTCCCCAAATGCCGCCAAATTATCCAGCAAATCATCGACGTTGGGAAACCAAGCGTGATAAATCGTTTTGTCGAACAGATAATAACGCCAATGCCAACCGTATGCCTGATCGTACAAAACTGTGCCATATGGGTAGGCTTGCTCATCTAAAAAAGCGGCTACTTGGGCGGCGCCCATATCGGCGCCTGGTCGTCCGCCAATTGGGTAAACGCCATCTTTTGCCCGCAACGCTGCCGGGGACATCGCCATTGCCAAAAGTAACCACGCGGCATGATGGTAAAACGCCCGCCGTTGGAAAAATGGATGGTCAATTAGAAGCGTGGTTGATCTACCCAGCAAAATCGCTGCCAGCGGAATTGCCGGCAACAGATACCTATCCCAAACTGGAATAACCAGCAGCCAATGAAAGAGGAAATACGCCGTCAAAAAAATAAGAAAGAGCTGGTCAGCCGTCGATTTCCGCCCCCAATTTCGCCAGGTACGCCACAGGTAAAACGGCGAAACCGCTACAATCAGCCAGCCAAACAGGGGAACGCCATGCGTGAGGGTCCACAATTTGCCCCATTCTCGCCACCGCAATCCTAATTCCCAAGAATATGCCAGCCGAATGCCGCCATAGTTGCGAGACAACGCCGCCCAGCTATTGTTGTGCCAACGCGCCACATCCCAAATAGCCAGAGGGATGGCGATCAGCAAGAAGCCGATGCCGGCATTTCGCCACTGCTGTTTAGACCACCCCATCAGCAGCCCCATGGCGGCAAAAAGCGGAGCAAACAACCAGGCGGGTTGTTTAACAGCGATGGCGCACCCCAGACAAATGCCGGCAAGCCGAGCCGATTTGGGTCGGGTTTGCGCCAACAAAGCAGCGAAAATCAGGCAGACCAGCAATGGGTCGGTGAAGGCTGTAGGGCTAAACTGAATCAAAAATGGGGAAAAAGCGGTTATTGTAGCAGTGATGAGGGTCGTTGTTTCTTCCCGATAGAGATGCCATGCCAAACGCGCCATAATGGGAATGAGCAAAAGAGATGCGATGAGGTTGGGCAGCCGAGCCGCCCATTCTACTGGGGCGCCAGCCAACGAATAAAAAAAGGCTTGAGCGTAAAAAAGGAGCGGAGGCTTGTCAAGCGCCTGTCCCCATAACAGCGGGTCTCGCCAGACGGCGATCAGCCGCGCCCAACTGGCATACAACGCTTCGTCGGCGTGAAAACTATTGGCAAAAAGCCCCCGAAAGCGAAAGATGCCGGCAGCCAAACAAATCGCCGTCAATCGCCATCTAAATGAGGTGGTCATGGAAAATTGGCGCCCCTAACCCCTGCCTAAAATCAGGGCAAACTGCGCGGTTCCCAATAGCTGACCAACTTGCCAGCCGTATCCAGCCGAAGTTGATCCCACGCATCGATGGGCAACGCAACATGCGCCAGGGCGGCGGTGGGCATCCGAACTGTTTCGCCGGTTAAATCCTCCACCAGCTCCGCCATACCAGGATTGTGCCCCACCACCATCACCCGGTTCAATGATGCCAGCAGCTCCTGCAATACCGTCACATACATTTCGGGGGCGGCATGGTAAAAATAACGAGTCACTTTCAGTTCATCCGCTTCATAACCCGACTCTTGCGCCGCTTCTTCGGCAGTGGCAATTGCCCGTTCGGCTGTAGAACTGATGATTAAATCGGGCGTTAACTCTTCTTGCCGCAGCAATTTGCCCATGCGGGGGGCGTCGCGTTTGCCTCGTTTGTTTAGCGGACGATCATGGTCTGCCAGATTAGGATGGCTCCAACTCGATTTGGCATGGCGTAAAATGAGCAAACTTTTCATCTGGTTTGGTCTCCTCAATAAGGACGCAATCAGCGTCAATTGATGGAAAAAGCGCTTAACCCAGGGGTTTCTGGCGGCTGGTTGTCTAACATCATGCGCAGCAACGGAATTTCTAGCCGATACGCGGCGATGGTTTGGGATAAGAGTGTATCGGGTTCGTCTATCTCTAGCAATTGGAGCTTTTTTTCGGGGTTGGTTTGTAACACGGTGGCTGCCAGATATGCCATTTGCACTGGGTCTGCCGGCATTTTGCCCTGCAATGAAACTTTCCCAACCCGCTCTAAAATTTTCACGTATCGTTTGAGTAAAGCGCCCAACTGAATGCCGGCAGGCGCCAAACCCTCACCATCCGCTGCAGCCAAAGGGCGGTACGAGACCAAGCCAGCCAAATAGGGCTGATCGTGACGCAATTCCTCAATGCGAAAACGATTTTCGCCAATGGCAACGATATTGAGTCGATTCCCTGTGAGCCGTTTGCTGTGGGCAATCCGAGCAGAGCAACCCACTGGGTATGGGTCAGCGTCGCCGCCGACTTCCCGTCCCCGCTTAATCAACACAACGCCAAAAGGGCAATCTTCATGCAGACAATCTTCCACCAGTTGCAAATAACGTTCTTCAAAAATGTGCAGGGTAATCGGCATGCCAGGAAAGAGAACGGTATTGAGTGGAAATAGGGGTAACTGAACCATAGCCAATCATATTAGTTTTACCGCCAATTGGTTGACAAAGCCATTTTCTCGAGGGATATGCGTCCCGTTTGGCTGCCCGATTGCGCCAGCCATTCGATATTCGGGAAAGCGGAGAAAAACAAGGCATAAAGTACTATCTGATCCCCGTAATCAACCACAATTATATCTATAATGTTTTAGATTCAGGTCAGCAGAGGAAGAGCCATAGGTAGCATGTAAAAACATTTTAAAGCAAAAGCCGAAAGGATTTTGGTTTCTCCCATTCTAAAACCATTGGGGTAACCTTTCGGGTTTTCACCATATATTTTGCGGGTTATTTAATATTTTTATTGGAGTTGCTAGATGGACGTATCTCGCTTTGTGCGGCGGTTGCTCATTGTCTGTTTTTTGCTAGGCGCGGCAGAATTGTCAACGAAACGACTGAATGTCGCCAATGCGCAGAAGTCGGAAGAGCTTTTTTCTGATGTTTCCGCTTCCTTCCAAGCGGAGTCGCCAGACGAACCATATGTCACATTTTCAAGATTAGCGACGGTTAATTTTGCAGCATTGGAGAAAGGGGAACAAAATCGCTTATCCTTAAATTTAAGCCCGGCATTGACCATTGATGCCGTCCATGACGGCACAGCGCGAGACGCAGTAAAAAATGGGTATGTGTGGATTGGGCATGGCGAAAATGATGCCCAAACCAAAGTTTTATTGTCGGTTGTGGAAGATATGCTGGTAGGAGAAATCATTAGGGATGGGGTGGAAATCGCCCGTATTCGGGGCGACGCTGCCGGCATGCACCGAATCCTATTGATCGACCCCAGCAAAATGGTCATGATGCCCGTAGACGACGGCGCGATCCTGCCGCCTGCCGCCCAATCGCCGACGCTATCCGTTTCTTCTTCCGCATTTGCTGGCGGAGATGGCAATCGCTGCCTCAATGGGCAAGAAGACGGCTCCACCATCGATTTGCTGGTCGCCTACACCGATGACGCTGCGGCAGCCCAAGGCGGTTCAGCGGCGATAGAAGCGTTCATCAATTTGCGCATAGCGAATATGAATATCGCCAACGACAACAGCGGCATACCCTACACGAGATTCAATCTGGCGCATGTAATGCAGGTAAATTATGCGGAAACAGGCAGCAACGCTACTGATTTAGCTCGCCTGCGTAACGCCTCAGACGGATATTTAGACGCCATTCCCATTGCCCGCGACAATTATCAGGCTGACATGGTTGGTTTGTATACTTCATTGGGAACGACGGGCGGTTGTGGGTTGGCTTATTTGATGAAGCCGTTGAGCGCCGGCTTCGCTCCCGACGCTTATGGCGTCTCTCATCTCGAATATACCGGTTCGCCAACCTGCAGCATATACACGTTGGCGCATGAATTTGGGCACAATATGGGTTTTAACCATGATCGGGACAACAGTGGCAACGATATGGGCGCCTTCGATTACTCTTTTGGCTATCAAGATCCCGCCGAAGCGTTCCGCACTATCATGTCTTACAATTGCCCAGGCGGTTGCCCCCGCGTAAACCATTGGTCTAATCCAAATGTGTTGTATGGGGGCGCGCCAACCGGCATCGATCACACGTTGGCAAATTCCGCCGATAATGCCCGTTCGTTAATCAACTCGGCGGAAACTATCGCTAATTTTAGAACGAGTTGCATCGATGTGGATGTGGTAATTAATGAGGTTGATGCAGATCAACCGGGAACGGACAATGGCGAATTTATTGAGTTGAAAAATGTGTCGGGCGGCATCGTCAATTTAGACGCTTACAGCGTTGAGTTGGCGGATAATGCCGGCACAATCTATCAAACTATCGACTTGCCCAACATCAATTTAGCGGCAGACGATTATTATCTGATTTGCGGCAACGGCGCAGCCGTTGCCAACTGTGATTTGGATGTGACGCCCGATACCAATCTGTTGCACAATGGAGAGCCCAGCGCGATAGGGTTGCGCCGCGATAACATTTTGATGGACAGTTTGAGCTATGGCGGCGACGTAAACCCGATTTATGTGGAGCAAAGCGGCTTTGATACCCCGTTTAATGAAAGTGACGCCAATGCCGGCATCTCCCGGTACCCCGATGGCGCTGACAGTGACGACAACGGCGCCGACTTTAGCTTGCGCTGCATCACTCCCGGCGCCGCCAATCAAGCCGCCATTTGCCACCAATTGCCCAATATCGAGATTGCTCCAGCCTTAATCGCCGTTGGCGGCGAAACGAACCAACAGCTTACCCAAACGTTGACAATTTCCAATACGGGAGGTTTTACCTTAACCTGGTCACTCGAGGAAGATAACGCTGCCCGTGGCTCTTTTGGACCGATATCTATGCAGTTGGATGATGGCTCAGTTGAAAGCGCGTCCGGTTCGGGAATTGCCGGCAAGCAAATCATTTGGTACAACCGTTTTTCTCCCAACGCCGCTAGCTTCCCCTTTACTTTGGATGAAGTCCAGGTTTATTATCCGGATTTTGGCGGCATGGCGGTGGGCGACGAAGTCGATATTTACATTTATGAGGATACGGATGGCGATGGCGACTTAACGGATGCCGTTCACCTTGGCTCGTTGAAAAACCAAACGGTTACCGCAGTGGACGCCTTTATTTCCCATAGCTTCAACAATGGGATTGAACTAAATGGAGCCGGCGATGTAATTATTGCCGTGGTAAATCGAGTGGGCTCCGCTGCTTTTCCGGCGGCAAAAGATACCACCGCTAACCAGGGGAGATCTTACGTGCGAATTCCTGGCGGAAATCCAGCTGACCCGCCTGCCCTAACCAACAGCCTTACTGCCGGCAATCTGATGATTCGCGGGTTGGGCGCGCAAGAGGTTGTCTGTGAAACGCCCACAGATATTCCGTGGCTTGCACCTGTAGCGCCAACCAGTGGCGCAACCAGTTCAACAGCCGCTGCCTCGATCATGTTGGGCTTTGACTCCACAGGCTTATCGGCTGGAGATTATGCCGGCACGTTGTGCCTGAACAGCGATGATCCAGATACCCCTCAGGCGCAAATTCCCATTACCCTGACAGTTTTAACGCAACCCTCTGCCGTTTCAGATTTGTCGATTAGCGAAAACAGCGCCCAGTTGGAGTTGGCTTGGACGAATGTTGCCGCTGATCATTATGAGGTGTGGTGGGGCGTTAACGATTTTGCCTTTACCCCGGGCTTAGAATGCGCAATTGCCGGCAATTGCGCATTAACCAGTTCGCCCAATTGGCTGCACAATGCCGGCATTGACGATACGGCACACAATTATAGCTACCAGCTTATCAGCGTAAACAGTTGTGGCGAAAGTTGCGGCTCGGTCCGATCCGCTCCCTCTAATCGGGTTGGCGAATTTGATTTTGCTATCGTGCCTGGCTCTTAAACAGGAGCTGGCGGTCAAATTCGGATTAAAACTAGGTGAAGGCATCGGTTTGTGGATATAATTGCCGGCATATGAATCAGATTCAGATGACGCCGCAAGAGATCAAAGACGCATTGGCGAGATTATTGCCTCGCGTTTCCAAACCGGGGCGCTACACTGGCGGCGAACTCAACCAAATCCGCAAAAATTGGGAGGCGGTTGATTTTCGCGTCGCTCTGGCGTTTCCAGACATCTATGACCTGGGCATGTCCAACCTGGGGTTGATGATCCTGTACGACCTGATAAACCAGCACAAAAATTTGCTAGCGGAACGGGTCTATTCCCCCTGGATCGATATGGAGGAGATATTGCGTGAACGGCAAATCCCCCTGTTTTCGTTGGAAAGCAAACGCGCCGTTAGAGAATTTGATATTCTGGCGATGAGTTTGCCCTATGAGCAACTGTACACCAATGCCCTCAATTTGCTGGATTTAGCCGGATTGCCCATTCGGAGCGCCAACCGAGACGCAACTTATCCATTGGTGATTGCCGGCGGGCATGCTTGTTACAATCCCGATACGATGGCGCCCTTCATCGACTTGTTTGTCGTTGGCGAAGGGGAAGAGGCTATTATCGAGATTATCGGGACGATGCGCCAGATGCGCCATTTAGATCGGGAAACTCAATTGCGTCGATTAGCCCAACTAGAAGGGTGTTACATCCCTCGCTTTTATGATGTGGCATATGGGGATGATGGAGCGATTAGCCAGATCGTCCCCAACACGCCCCAAGCTCCGCCAAAAGTGATGAAGACGATAGCTGCCACACTGCCGCCGCCCGTCACCAATTTCATAGTGCCGTATATCGAAACGGTTCATAATCGCGCTCCAATCGAAATTATGCGTGGGTGTACCAGGGGTTGCCGCTTTTGCCATGCCGGCATGATCACCCGCCCGGTGCGAGAGCGACCTGTTGAGGAAATTGTTGAGGCGATTGGTCAGATAATAGACAAAACTGGTTATGAAGAGATCGCTCTACTGTCGCTTTCATCCAGCGATTATACCCATGTGTTAGAGTTAACCCGCCGCATACAAGAAGAGTATGGCAAGTTGGGTCTAAATGTCTCTTTGCCCTCATTGCGGATTGAATCGGTCTCTGCCCAATTGATGGAAAATCTGGGAGACAGCAAGCGGGGCGGTTTTACCCTGGCGCCAGAAGCCGCCACCGAAAAGATGCGAAACATCATCAACAAATATGTGCCTGATGATGAATTAATTGCCACCGCCCGTGAAATATATAGCCGAAATTGGCGCACCATCAAACTCTACTTCATGATAGGGCATCCGCAAGAGACCTTGGAAGATGTGCAGGCGATTATCGACTTGTGCAAACGGGTGTTGGCAGAAGGGCGGGCGATTCATGGGGCAAAAGCTAGTCTAAATGTGGGGGTGAGCGCCTTTATCCCCAAACCCCATACCCCTTTCCAATGGGAACCAATGGACAGCTTGGAAAGCGTGAGGGAAAAATTGGCTTTGCTGCGGCGAGAAATTCGGGGTCAGGGGTTGCGCTTGCGCTGGAACGATCCGAAGGAGTCGATGTTTGAAGGATTGCTGAGCCGGGGCGACCGGCGTATTGCTGAAGCAGTTGAATTAGCCTGGCGACATGGGGCAAAATTTGACGCCTGGCAAGATAAATTCAATTGGGAGGCGTGGGAGAAGGCGTTAACTGAATTGGAAATTGATCGGGAATGGTATACCCATCGCCGCCGCCCGATTGACGAGATTTTTCCCTGGGAGCATATCGATGTGGCGGTGACGCGCCGCTTTTTGACCCAGGATTTTTTGATGAGCCAAACGGAAGAGACGAGGATCGATTGCCGCGATCAATGTTTTGCCTGTGGCATTTTGCCAAAGTTGAAAGATATTCGGCGGGAAACAGAGCCAGAAGCATGGGAGTGTCCGCCCGTGACCAGCATCGCCCAGCGGCGGGCAAGGCGCAAAGCGGCGCAAATGGTTCTAATATCATCAATTGGCAGTTGAGGGCGGGCACATTTAGAATAGTATCGTTTGTGGTTGGCTTATGTGGCGGATAATCGCAGCACGTAATCTCCCACTACGATAATATCGTCTGGTTTTAGCTCCACTTTATCGGAAATAGGCACTCCGTTTAAGCCGGTGCCGTTGGTGCTGTTTAAGTCGGTCAGAAAGCAAAGAGCGCCTTCTCTTTCAACTAGGGCATGGTTCCGAGAAACTTTGTCATCTGCCAAGTAGATGTCCGCTTTTTTGTCTCTACCGATCGCCAATTGTGTGTGTAGCGGAAAGCGTTTGCCGGCAAGTTCCCCACGTTCGATTACCAAAGCAAAGTTAAAGGATTGCGTTTCTACTAAAGAAGCGTTAGAAGCGTTGCTTGCGCGCGCTTTGACTTTAGCGGCAGGAAAGTTCACCACTGTATCCGTAGCGGATGGCGGGAATGCCGGCAATAATGCCCCACACAACAAACAAGATTCATGCTCGCCCAAATTGGTCGCTGCGCACCTATCACAAATTCTTTTCCTTAATTCAGTCATGACAAATCCTCTACAAGATGTCTCCATTATTGTCATCTTCTTCATCTGTAGGTAGTCCCGCCGCCAAATTGGAAGGCAAATTGCCGCGATTTGCTTTGCCCGCCTCCAAAATTAATTCGGCAAACTCCAAAATGGACTCAGTTTGAGCGATTTGATCTGGCTTTATTGCCTCGCTTTTGGCGTAAGATCGAGCCGATTCGAGTTTTTGGGATAGCTCGTTCATGTCTAACTTGGCGAACCCTTGCTGAATTTGGTCGTCAGTTACCGCGCCTGATTCGATGCGGCTGGGGTCTAACTCTGCCGGCAAATCTAAAAGTTTTAGCGTTTCGTTCGCTATTGCTTTGCCGCCTGCCGACAACTCGCTCATCCGCAACTTTGCCTGACGCAGCCCATCGCGCACCAAGTTCGGTTCAACTATTGGCTGTTCAGCTATCTTAGGCGATGAAATTTTTTCTTCGCTATCGGCGCTTTCGACGCCAGCCATCCCATCAGATTCATCCCCTACGCTTTCGCCCGCCATTTTGGGCGTTTCTTCCTTGCCGCCGCCGATTTCACTCCCTACCGTTTTGCCGGCAATTTCCGCCTCCGCGCTTTCTAGCGAGACGAGTTTAGCAGCATATCGGATTTCCCTTTCCGACTCATCAAACTCTTCCCTGGCTGCTTCGCCAGAAGTAGACCCTAAATCTGCCAATGTGGGTTGACGCTCGCCTACCCCTTCGCCGGCGATTTTAGGGGCATCTTCTTTGTCGCCGCTGATTTCAGCCCCGTGCGCTTTGCCGGCAATCTCATCGGTGCTCTGTGGCGAAGCTGGTTTGCCGGCAATTTGCGTATTGAACTCCGACTCGCCAACCGCTTCTCCTGCAGGTTTGTCGGCTTCGGCAAACGGTTTGGTTGGCGCGCTGTCAAAGCGGGTTTCCTCTCGACGCCGGTCAACGATAGCGCTCGTTGGCTCACTTACCCCATCTTTTAATGAAGATTCCCGCTCTAATACGCCTCCCACTTCTTCTCCTGGCGGTTTGCCGGCAGGGGCGTCTATTTTCGTCTGCTCTCCTGAGGCGTGGGAGAGGCTAATTTCAGAATCGACCACCAACTGTTCATTGCCTGCTTCGTCCACTATCGACCGCGTTCGATAAGCCGCCCCAGTTACATCCTCTGGCAGCTCTTCGGGCGCTTGAATATAACGTCCCCCATCTTGCCCTTTGATCGTTTTAGGGTTGATGCCGATTTGACGCATCTGGTCAATTGCGGGATCGTCAGGCAGTTCGACCTGAGGCGCTCCTTCGCCATCTGGCAGCCCGCTTTCAGAAGGCGGGCGGGGCACAATCGCCACGTCATCGCTAGAGATGGTATTGCCGCGAAAAGCGATGCTCCGAATCCGTTCAGCGGGGATTTTTTCTACTGAACCGGCGATTAAATTTCCGCTTTTAGGCTCTTTTTGCGCTCCCAATTTTACCAATTCGTCTAACGCCTCCTGCCCGGTGACGATGCCGGCATCTACGCTTGGTTTTACCTCTTTCGGCTGTGGTTTAGATTGCGGCGGACTTACTTCCTTTTTGGGAGATTTTGAAGAGGGGGGCGGAACTTTGGCGTGAGGCGGCGGGGCAGTCACCGTCGGCGAAATAGGGGCGGCGCTCAATGTGCCGACCGCGCCGCCCAGGGCAGAGCCAATGCCGGCAAAAACGCCGGCTAGCAAGCCTCCCACACCGCTATAGCGCAACACTGTGCCCGACCCAGATGACGTCGCCCAACCCCAGGGGGTGCAACGACCGCCTGAACATGCTTCATTCCAGCCGCCATCGTCGGCAAAGCCGATTTGAGCCTGAACCAGAGCATAGATAAAGCTGATGGCGACGGCTGCTAAAAATGTGGTTAGCCCAGATGCCGGCATAAGACGGCTCAAAGCAATCGCGGCAAAGCAGCATGCCAGCCCAAACCCGATCTTGACCCAATCGGACGGGATGAAATAAGCGACGCTCATCGCCACCGCCACGCCGACAAATGTAACCAACATCCCATCGATTCCGCCGCCTGCTCTTGCCGGCATCAACCGCTTGGCAATGCTGTACCAAGCCCGGCTGGCTAATCCGGCGATAAGTTGCCCTAGAATAGTTGGAATAAAAGCGAACAGGCCGATGGCGACGATGCCGGCAGTCCACGGAGACAAAAACGCCGCCGCCAATAGGCTAATCCCAATTCCAGCCAAAATATGAATCAAACTACCTCGTCCATCCCGGCTGATAATCAAAACCAACGCTTTGGGCAACCCTAAAATAGCTTTGAAAAACCTCTTAGAGCCCATGGCTCGCCAATAGCCAAACAACATAAAAACAACCATACTGGCTAACGACCAAAATAGCGTCCCCTGCGCCATGCTGCCCAATCCGGTTACGGGCGCATCTGGATCGTTTACCCGGAATCCCTGAAATTTAAACGCCAGCAAATAGATGTTAATCAGCCACCCTATCAGCCCGGCAATTACCATATTGAGCGTCACTTGCTTCAAATTGTCGCGTAGCCAGGATCCCATTTGGCGGGTAAAACGCCCGACTGAAATTTGGGGTGGGTTGACATTGACCAACGTTTGTTCCATGTAATCCGTCAATCTAACTCTTCTACCGGTTCTACGATCACAAAACTGCTTTTTGTCCTGCCTTCTCTTTCCACATAAATTTGATAAATGCCACTATTCGGGAAGGGAAGCGAGATGGTAGCTGCCGGCATTAGTGTATAGTTTTTATCTGGTTTCTGTACGATTTTTACCGTATTTTCTCCTGGATTGCTAATGGAGATGGCGTTATTTTTCTCTATTTGCAGCCAGTCGGGGTTTAGCTTTGTCTCCTGAACGATAAAGCTGTTGGGTTGGGCGCTCTGGTCTAGTGCAATACGCCTGGGGTTAAAGATGGGGCTTAACAGGGCTAAAATGGCGATCAGCAAGGCGAAATTTTTTGCCAATAGCGGCTGCTCGCCATGCCAATCTGCCACTCGATCCCAATTGGATGTGAGCCAACCCAGCGGCGCCCCATACGCCACATGTCCCAAATAAGCGATGCCAAGCGCCCCATACGCTTGCCGCAGGGCGAAAATATCGGCAAATGGAGAAACGACGGCTATCGTTTCCAGCGCAAGCCCCCACAATATCGCCCAACCGGGATGCTTGTTTCGCATCCACAATGCGTACATGATGCCGAAGGTGATGCCGTTGGAAAAATGGTATGCCCAGCCCGCCGCTTCGGTAAATCGGGAGGAGATGCCGGCATCCAGCAGCCACACCCCATAAGCGCTGATGGGCGCAAACACCCGTTGCCCCATCAGCAAAAACGGGATGCGGATGAGGTCGTAGCCAAATGTGCCGATTAAGCCGCCGACGGCGCCAACAAAAATCGCCTGACTGATTTCTGGATGGGGTTTGTGAGCATAATGGTAAATGCCGGCAATCAGCACAATGCCGGGCACAAACAGCCACAAGACGACGGTTTGCAATTGGCTCACCCCATACACTTTTGCCAACAATGCCCCACCCGACGGGATACAAGCCAGAAAAACGACGCAGCGAAGGAAAAAACTTCTCATAATCGCCGCTCCGAAAAACGGCTTCTCGTTCGCTGCGTTACCTCGTCTGTTGAACAATCATATCCAAACATCATTAACGGAAGTTTTGTCCCCGCCCGCTTCCCCTGTGTTGACGACGCCGCGAGGTTCGATCAGCATCAGATGACATTCCTCTGTCGCAAAGGGTTTATGTTCTACCCCTTTAGGCACAATGAACATTTCTCCAGATGACAATTCGACCATGCCATCTCGAAACTCAATAAAGAGGTTTCCTTCTATCACAATAAACGCTTCGTCGGTATCTTGGTGATCGTGCCACACAAAATCGCCCTGCACCTTTACCAATTTGAACTGATAGTCGTTCATTTCGGCGATTACTTTTGGCGACCAATGATCAGTAAACTTCGTTAGTTTTTCTTTGAAGTTTACAGGTTTATCATTCATTGCTCAAGCTTTCCAGTGAAACTCGATTTTTGAGTTAACCGGAGAAAAATCGAGTTTCAAATTTTACAAGTGGAATTAGTCGATCACTCCTTCAAGTCGCCAAAAATCTGTTCAGATGCCAACTTGCCTGGTCCGCCGGTCACGCAGCCGCCGGGATGAGTGCCAGAGCCGCATTGGTAATATCCCTCGATAGGCGTTCGATATTGGTTCCAGCCAGGCGCAGGACGGAAAAAGTACATCTGCGGCGCTAAAAATTCGCCGGCAAAGATATTGCCTTCGCTCAATCCCACTACCTGTTCTATGTCCAATGGCGTCACCACTTCGCGGTGCAAAACCAAATCGCTAAAGTTGGGGAAGTAGGATTCCAGCGTTTGTTGTACGGTGTCGCCTAAATTATCCCGTTCCGTCTCCCAATCGCTATTTCTTAATTCATAAGGGCAATATTGCACAAAGCAAGACATGATATGTTTGCCGGGGGGAGTGAGGTCTGGGTCTAAAGTGGATTGGAAGCAGCCGTCGATATATGGCTTGCGGCTGAATTCGCCATATTTGGCGTCGTCAAACGCCCGCTCGATGTAATCCATCGATGGGGCGATGTTGAGAAAACCGCGATAGATGTCGGTTCGCCCCGATAAAGCTGGATAATCGGGGAGGGTGTCCAGAGCGAAGTTGACTTTAGAGGAGACGCCCTGGAATTTGTAATTTTGAATATTTTCCACCAAACCTGCCGGCAATTGACGCGGGTCAACCATCCGCAAAAAAGTGTGGCGGGGATCTAACGAACTTACCACGATATCGGCGTATATCTCATCTCCATTTTCCAACGCTACGCCAACCGCTTGCCCATTTTTGGTAATGACCTGGGAAACGCCGGCATTTAACTTGATTTCCGCCCCAAACGCCTCTGCTGCCCGTCCCAACACCTGGGTAAAGCCGCCATTGCCCCCTTTGTGGAAGCCCCAATCGCCAAACACGCCGTCAATTTCTCCCATCTTATGAAACAGCAGCACCAAACCCGACCCTTGCGACCGCGGTCCAACTTTGCTGCCGATGGTGGCGCTAGAGGCAAAAAGCCCTTTGACGATATCTGACTCAAAATAATCGTCTAATATTTCGGCGGCGCTGCCTGTCAGAAAACGAACCAGCATATGCAACATCTTCTTGTCTAGCCCGCGCAAATGGCGACCAACCGCCGCCAGCCGGGCGACCTCTTCCGGAGCTTCACTAAACAGATCCGGCGGAATTTGGTCAAATAGCGGTTTAACCGCCTGGCATACCTTGTGCACCATGGTGGCATAATCGTGGTACGCTTCGGCGTCTGCTTTTGAGTGGCGGGCGATAGCATGATAATTGGCGTAAGAGTCCGCGCCCAGATGGAGATAATCTCCGTTGTCCATTGGGGCGAAAGTGTCTGGCATATTCAACACCATCAGACCATGTTTTACCAGTTGCAGCTCTTGCACGATGTCCGGGCGCAGCAAACTAAGGGCATAAGAAAAGGTGGTGAAATTGAAGCCAGGGATAAGCTCTTCAGTGATCGCCGCTCCGCCGACCAGATGCCGGCGTTCCAGGATTACGGTTTTTAGTCCCCCTTTGGCTAAATATGCCCCATTTACCAATCCGTTGTGCCCGCCGCCAATTACAATTGCGTCATATTTTTCTGTCGCGCTCATGATTTTCCTTTTACTTGAAGCTCAATTTCCTGCCAAATTTTCTACGCCGTTTTGCGTGGCGGGTTATAGAAAGGCATTTTGGTAACCCTGGCTTTTACCAGGCGCGGACGATCGTTGATCATCAACTCTAAATACAACTCTGCCCCAATTTTTGCTGAGCTAGGCTCAACTTTGGCGATGGCGATATGTTTTTTGAGAATGGACGAAAAGACGAAACTGGCGCTATGCCCTTTCCAAACCTTGTTTTTATCATAAAGCGACATCGCCTCTTCGATTGGACTGTTCTGTTTGGGGGCTACTATCCCTAAATCGTTGTATGTTTTTTCATAAGATCGCCAATCGATTTCGATGCCGACCAATAGCCACCGGGAGCTTTTCTGCGCTAACTCTTTTTCGATAGCTTGTCGCCCAATAAAGCGGCGATCATCCTCCTTAAGGCGGCGAAACATCCAACCAAAACCCATTTCGATTGGAGATGAGCGTTGTTCATCTGTCCAGGCGTGGCGAGCGCTATGGTAATCGGCGTCGATCAAAATCAGTCCGGCATCCAGGCGTACCATGTGCAACGTTTTTTGTCCAAAGGGCACGATGTTGTAATCGGCGCCAGCTTTCATGATAGCGTCCCAAACTGCCACGGCGTCCTCTGTGCCGACCCACACTTCATAGCCTAGGTCGCCGCTGTAGCCGGTGCGGGAGATGGTGACTGATTTACGGGCGATTTTTGCCGATGTCAGGTCGAAATATTTGAGCTTGGTTACCGCTTTGGTCACTTTTTGCAAAATGTGGAGCGAATGAGGACCTTGCAACGCCAAAATGCCGTAATCTTCAGATATATCGGTCACCGTCACATCTAAATAGCCGATAAGCTGCTGAAAATAGCGCAAATTTGGTTCGGCCGCCGTGAGCCAATATTCATCTTTTGCCACATGGAGGATCACGCCATCTTCCAGCAGCCAACCCTGGTCGTCGCACCAAATGGTGTATTGGGCGTGCCCCACTGGGCAAGTTCGAATGTCTCTAGCTAACACGCCGCTGAGAAATTTGGCGGCATCGTTGCCGGCAATTCGGTATTTGAAAAGCGGCGAAGTGTCGAAAATGCCGGCGCTATTTCGAACGGCGTAATATTCAAATGTTTCAGAATATTGGTATTTTTGGGCGACAAGATACCCTGCCCAATGTTCCCACAACATCGTATGGTTGAGGGGGGCTGTGCGAGGATAGAAGGGGGTGGTTTTGACCATCAATCATTCTCCAAAGTTGGTGATTTTGTCATTGTGGTAGTGTACCGAGGTTGCTTCGTTTTATCGAGGAATTGATCGATAATAATGGCTGTTATCCCGTCCAGCCAAATGTATTTTCCACAATACCGGGCAACAGTCGATAAATTGAGCCGCCAATCGCCTGATCGAATTCAGTTTTAAGGTGTAGGTATTGCCGGCAGCGTGCCATCGAATAACCGTCAACCCCATGCCGCATCAGCACATCTAACAGCCGTTTTTCGATCAGAGCAAAACCGGAAGGCAGCGCTATAGCATCGCACAGTTGCAGCAATTTGTCGTAATCGGCAAAGACCAGGGCTGCCACATATTGGCGCAGCCATGCCATTTCATGTTCGTTGCAATCCCAATTGCCGGCAACCGCATCCACATTTAGCAGCGGCAGGGAATGGGTGACGCAAATGCGGGCGGCATGCGCGTACCCTTCTGCCAGCATGAAATGGTAGCCATCGAGCAAATGACGCATATCTGTCACGCCTACCCGCCGCCCAATATCATGGATACAACCTAAACTAAACGCGATTTCTGGGTCAAGCTCCGGGTGAGCGGCGGCGATAGCCTCCGCCGCCTGCGCTACATAAAGCGAGTGGGAAACCCATCCCCCCGGATTCATCTCTTCCGCTTCGTGTAGATACGCTAAAGCAGTTTGGCGCGATGGAACGTTCATAACCAATTCGCCAAATCAGCCACGCTATCGCAAACGAGGTGCGCCCCCGCCTTTTCTAGCTCCTCGCGTTCCCCGAAACCGCATAGCACGCCAACGCTCCAGGCGCCGGCTCGCTTCGCCGCCTTCACGTCTACGGTGGTGTCGCCTACCATCAAACAGCGCTCGACCGACAGGTTTAGCCGTTGGGCAGCCAAGCGAACGGGAGCGGGATGGGGCTTTAACCGGTAGCTGTCTTGCAAGCCGCAACTGGTTTCCATCATCTCCTCTATCTCCGGAAATTGGGTGAATAGGGCATTGATATGAAAGCGGCTGCGGGTGGTAACGATGCCCAGTTGGTAGCGACCATGCAGATGTCGTAACATCGGCAACGCTCCTGAAACGAGTTCAAATTGATGGGCTGGATAGGCGCCCCGCTGCCGACGTAATTTGTCGGTAAAACCCATCATCGGTTCATCCAAACCAAGCATATCGAGCAAGGTGATAAACATATTGCCTGGCGTTTCGATAAACATGAGAAATTGCCGCGCCCATTTGCCGGCATTTTTGGGGGAGATTGGCTGCAAACGGCTGGCTAATTTCTCTACTGCCTGGTCATCTGTATTTAGCAACGTGCCATCCAGATCGAACAGAACGGCGTCGATATTTTTTTTGATGCTGTTCTTAATTTCAGACGATGAGATGGTCATATAGCATGTCAAGGTTCAGATTTGGCACAACAGTTTCGGTGGTTTGCAGCGTTAACGATGCGGCTGCTGCCCCCAAACGAAACGCTTCTGTTGCCGGCAATCCCTCCAGTAATCCATACATAATCGCCGCTGTGGCGGCGTCGCCCGTGCCGGTTGTATCTACTTTTTCAAAAAACGATGGGGGAATGTAGCCCGTTTCATCCGTCGTGGCATATGCCAGCCCAAAATCCCTCATGGTTATGGCTGCCATGCCCACCCCCTGGCTAACCAATTCTTGCGCCGCTTCGATGCTGTGGTCAGGACCATATTCCCAATAATCATCGTTGATGAGGGTGGCGGCTTCCATTTCGTTTGGCACCAGCAATGAGATGTGGGAGAGGTAGGGAATGATATTGGCAGCCAATCGGCTGGAAGAGGGGTCAACTGCCAAGGGAACTTTTGCCTCGACAGTGAGTTGGATGGCGGTTTCCAGCGCGTCTGGGGTTAAGCTGCCGTCAATCAATACCATGCCGGCAGTTTGGAAAAGCGGTCGCTGCTGGCGCAAATAACCGGGGTTGATATGAGACATGACCCCCACATCATCTAGGGCAACGGAGAGACTGCCCAGGTCGTCTAAAATGGCGATGTACGACCCTGTCCGCGCTTCGGGTATACGCATTGAAGGGGAGACATCAACGCCCGACTCTGCCGTTTGCCCCAGCAACAGTCGCCCGGTGTAATCGTCGCCAACTGCAGAAATTAGCTTGGCGTTTGCTTCGTAGCGGGCAAGATTTTCTGCCACATTTCGGGCGGTGCCCCCTCTGGTATGTTTGATGCCGGCAGGATTCGAAGTGCCAGGCGCCAAACCGGCAGTCGGTTTCCCTTTAGTATCTAACAGGGTCGCTCCGATCAGCAAAACGTGGTTTTCCATAGCCGCTCTCCGCATTTAGCCCGATTTTATATCGTTTTTTGCGCCTAACTGGTTTGCTGCATTAGGCATCGTTTTCCGTTGGTGGGTCGCTCTGAATTGGACCGCGCCATAATGCCAATTGGCGCATTAACTCAGGATCGATTTGCCCTGCCGTTTGCAGCGCCATTGATTCGATGGCATCGATTAACTGCAAAGCAATGATCTGTTTGTTAATCTCTTCGCCGCTTTGCAACTGGGCATTTTCAATATTTTGTACCAAGCTGTGTATCAAATTAAGCTTGGCATTGGCTTTTGCCAAAGAAAGCGTTTCTAAAGCCGCTGCCTCTCCCTGAGATCTTTTCCGCATTCGAATTTGGTCTTTGATAGCGCGCCAATAGTCGATGCTTTGTTGTGTGACATCGGAATTAAACGCGAAAGAGCCGAGTCGGATAGAGACGATTTCAACGCCGTAATCCTGTAATTGGTCGTCGATTTTTTGGTGGAGCTTTTCTCGAATGATTTGATGGTTGTCACGCAAAGGCGCATGATTTTGGTTGGGTAGATATTGTCCTTGTAGATCGAGCAGGTCGTCTAAATTAAATTGCAATATCGTATCTTCTAACTGCCCAATGGCGATGGTAGGCGGCAGATCGTCCCATTTGAGCAACCCATCGGTGGAGGAGATGCCGGCATAGGCGGCTTTGCGAACGGCGTGTTCGTCAAATGGAAATGGTTTCGCTTTGGTGGGGGAAGCATCGCCTCGTTTGATGCGATAGGCGAGCCCCAGGGTGGTGGTTAATTCGATGCCGTCTTTGGTCAACAGCGCCACTTGCCCCACATTGCGTTCTTGCTCTCGCAGATCGATGATGGTCATAATGCGTTCAAAATGGTAAAGACGATGCGTTCCTGCCGGCAAAATGCGTTTGGTTCGCCCATTTTGTTCCGTCACCCCTACTTCGCCGCTCTGAATTCGTATTTTGCCAGGTCCGCCCACCGACAACAAACTAAATCTAGCTCGATTTTCTTCCAGCGTGGCGCGATGAACGACGGTTGGTTTGCCTCGTCCACCCATTTTCAACCGCTGAAAAAGACGGCTGGCTTCATTTTGGTCGGGCAGATGGTAAAGCCGTTGAATGATGAACAGTGTCGCTTGGTTTGCTAGATAAATGCCGGCAACTATTGGAATAAAATGGCGCAAAACCTTCAATGCAAAAAACTCCCGAACCCAAATCAAAATAGGAGACAACGTATCAAATAGAGGGAACGCGACGACCAGCGAAAGCCATTGATTGGGAAGTTGCCCGCTCATATCAATCCGTTCAACATACCGGGCAAAAACCCAATAACAGAGTATGAGCAGAAAAAAAAGAGCCGACAACCACGTGCCATAAGCGCGTGAAGAATCAGCGGAGCCCGAGGCGGTCGATTCAAACATTTGTATCAATTTCCATTGCCCGCTTCTAAAGAAGGAAGCGGCTTCTGCCCGGTCTCATCTGACGAAGCCAAAAGCTGCTGAATATCCGCCAGTCTGCCCAAGAGTTGATCCATATCCTGTGACTCTCCCTGTTCGTCTAAAATCGATTGTTCCATGGCGTTAACCACCTGCAACAAAAATAGTTCGCTCGATTTTTTGATATTAGATTGCTGAATTCGCTGCAAAGTTTGGGCGATATTGTTGATTAAATCTCCCTGCACCCGTCTTCTAGCTTCATTGTGCAAATTGAGCGCCATCGCCTTTTTTTCGGCATCCATCAAATTCATTTCGCTTTGCCAATGGGCTTGCCAATTCAACAGCCGTTGTTCGCTAATTTGGCTATCTATTTTAATTTGCGCCAGCCCAATATAATGCAAAGACACCCCTTTGTGGCTTAGCTTCTCCTGCATCTGTTCCAATACTTTGGCTTTCATATCTGCCAGGGAGAAAACGCCGCCCGGATTTTGTAACTCGTCTAGCGTATGGCGAGAAAGTTCGGCGATAACCGCCGCTTCTACTTCTGAAATAATCCGCTCAGTCCAGGGCAGGGCGTTTAAATTGTCGTCTACGCCGCCGCCATACCCCACTTTGAAAATCGCCTCAGGATCGTATCCATACGGCATGTTGATTTCATTTTCTTCAAATGGTTTGCGTTGCAGCTCGAAAATGATTGACAGCTCGCTTTCCAGGGCGATTCCGTCTCGGCTTCGGACGGATATCGGTTTATGGCGCAAATGGCGACGCAAATCAACAATATCGTGGATCGATTCCCCTTTTTGCAACAAAGCGTAGCCAGGTCCAGCGGCGCGGGAATAGGTGACGCCCCTGGCTAATGCCAACGATATATGGCTGGGCAGAATGCCGGCACGGATAGTTGCAAATGAGGCAGGCGCATCCCCTTTGGATGCCGGCACAATCCGGCGTTTGGTTGGGACGGTGTCAAACATATGGTTTAACCCATACGCCAAATTGCTCCACAATAACTCAATGCCAGCTCGCCAGCTTGCCGGCGTAAGGAACAAAGCGTTGTAAATTGCCGTCAGCATAAAAGCCAACCCAAAGGCGAGCAGCCAAATCGCTGCCCCAACTCCCAGCAAATCAAAGCCCAGGGAATCGGTCACAAGAAAACCCAGCCCTGCCACAATGATGCCGGCAACAATCAGTTGCCAACTGACTGGATTTGTCGCCGCTCTTTTCGAGCGGGCTACCGCTTTTTTTCGCTTTCTCGCCATGCTATTGACAATCAATCAATGCTCGATATAATGCGTTTTGTCCATTTTATGGGCGGTTAGCTCAGTTGGTTAGAGCGCTACGTTGACATCGTAGAGGTCACAAGTTCGAGTCTTGTACCGCCCACTATAACCTTAGCCAATTCTACACAGAATTGGCTGTTTTTATTTCACTTGCCGCACATCTGCGGCAAGCCGCCAAGAGCCGTCATTTAGATGTGAATTGGAGCGCCTTCGACAGCGTGCGCCGCTTCCATCAGCGCTTCGCTCAGGGTGGGGTGAGCGTGGACGTTGCGAGCGATCTCTTCCGCTGTCAATTCCGCATTATGCGCCAACGTCAACTCGGGCAGCAACTCCGTTACATCTGGACCTATCATATGCGCCCCTAAAATCTCGCCATATCGGGCGTCGGAGATGATTTTAACAAACCCCTCTCGTTCGCCCAGCCCCAACGCTTTGCCATTGGGTTGGAAAGGGAATTTACCGACGTTAATCTCATACCCTTCTTCTTTTGCCTGCGCTTCGGTGTAGCCAAAGCTAGCGATTTGGGGAACACAATAAGTTGCTCGGGGCATCATGCGGTAATTCAATGTTTGAGTAGGGTGACCGGCGATCGTTTCGGCGGCGATGATGCCCATTGCCGAACCAACGTGGGCTAATTTTAGCGTGGTTGCGCAGTCGCCAATGGCATAAATGTGAGGGATGTTGGTTTGCATCGCTTCATTGATTTGAATATGTCCATCTTCTCCTAGCTGCACTCCGGCGGCGTCTAAGCCGATATTTTCCACATTGGGGGCGAAATTAACGGCCACCAACATTTTTTCGGCGCTAATCGTTTCGCCATTAGCCAGGGTGGCGGTTATGCCTTCGTCTGTTTTTTCAGTTTTCTCGATAGATGTGCCAGTATGCAGGGCAATGCCCAGCTTTTTGTACGCTTTTTCTAACACGCTGCTGATTTCCGGCTCTTCATTGGGTACCAGCCGTGGCATTAGCTCGACGATGGCTACATCGACCCCATAGTTTGCCCACACATATCCGAATTCAACGCCGATTGCGCCGCCGCCAATGATTATGACGCTTTTTGGCAACTGATCGAACATAATCCCTTCGACATAGGTGATGATTTTATCGCCATCTGGCTCTAACCCTGGCAATATGCGGGGGCGGGCGCCAGTGGCAATGACGATATTGCCGGCAGTTAGCTCTGTTGTTCCGCCATCATTTAACGATACCTCAACCGAGTTTGCCCCAGTTAATTTGCCGCTGCCTTCGTAAACGGCAATTCCATTCTTCTTCATCAAAAAGCCGACCCCCTTGGTAAGCCGAGTCGAAACCTGCCGACTTCGTTTAAATGCCGCCCCAAAATCTAATTGTAAATTTTCGAAGCTAAAGCCAAACTCTTTGCCCCGTTTGTGCAGCAAATGAGCGACTTCGGCGTTTTTCAGCAGCGCTTTTGATGGAATACAACCTACATTGAGACAGACGCCTCCCAACCATTGTTTTTCGATGATAGCGACTTTTTTGCCGAGTTGAGCGGCGCGAATTGCCGCTACATAGCCGCCCGGACCCGCCCCAATTACTACTACGTCAACCTGCTCGGTCATATAATATCTCCTGAATTGACATTGTAATTAAACAGGTCATCTAAACCTGTATTTTTTCGGACACAGAGTTTTTTTAATAGCTTCACCTGTTCAGGCAGTCTGTAGGGCTTTTGGCTTAAAATATTGCCAAACCCTCTATTTTCTTCTCTGTGTACTCTATGTTTCCTCCGTGAACTCTGTGTCTATCTGTGTGGTGGAGGTAAACCCCAAAGCCAGATTATACCGCTTTCGGCAGGGAGAGGCACAGCAGACAGAATGATGAGGGTCGGCTCAATTTTCACTCAATTGTGATGCTTAATCGGGAAAATCCTGGTTATAATCAGGCGATATGGCTTTTCCTCAATGGTCTTTATTGGGCATGGGCGGGGTGGCGATTTTGGCGCTGCTGTTGCTGGGCATGGCATTGTATGGGTCGCGCCCGAGGGCGTTGGCGCAAAGCGGATATGATGGGAATGGATTGCCGGCAAATATCCGCTCATTGATAGCGTATGCGTTTGCCGCGATATTGATAGGCTTCGGCTTTTTTTTGGCGGGAGTTCCATTGGAAAGCGACGCGGAAACGGCGGTTGTGGTAGCTACCCCAACGCTTGAGACAGCCCCTTCAGAAGCGGTCGTTCCCACCCGCACCCAACCGATCATTCCAACGCCGACATTGGGCGAGTCTGCCTCTGGGGCGTTTGGCGCGCCAGTGGTTCGCCCCGAAACGGGAACGCCAACCTTTGAACCTGGCGCGACTGTGGAACTGTTGGAGTCGGAATCGGCGCCGCCCACCCAAACGCCAACTGGTTTGGCAGCAGATGCCGGCAGCCTCGTACCGACCGCCACGCCTACACCGACAGCGACTTCTACCCCAAGCCCTACGCCAACCGCCACTTCTACCTCCACCGCTTCGCCCACCCCTACCCAATCTCCTACCCCAACGATGACCCCCACCCCTATTCTGGGGCAAACTGCAATTATCGATACTGGCGGCAGCACGCTGTGGGTACGCCGCACCCCGGGAGGCTCGCCGATTCAACTCATCAACCATGGGGATGTGGTAATTGTGCTCAATCGCCGTGCGAATCAGGCGGGCGTTTTATGGCAAGAGATTCAAACTGTAGATGGCACAAAGGGTTGGGTGCGCCAGGAATATTTGGAGTTACAGGAGTAGGCTTATTCTGGGGGATAGTAAGGGAGGTCGTTTTTTGGCGGATTTGCGGATGCCGGCAACAGACAGCGTACCTGATACACATTGACCAACGCTTTGATGCGATGCAGCGCTTGCACCATTTGCCTGGGGTTGTTTAACACAAAGTCAAATTCGATATGTTTGTCTTGTCCGCCGCGCGGCATCCCCACATAATCGATATTGATCCCTTCATCGGAGAGCAAGCCCGTTACTTCGTGCAATATCCCCGTTCTATCTCGAATATCAACTTGTAGGGTAACAACGCGGGCTTCCGCTACAGCTTCTTGCTCTCCCCACTCTAATTTGAGCGAACGGTCTTTGAGTGAGTCGCGCCGAATTAGGCGGCAACCCTCTCGATGAACCGTAACTGAATTGTCAGATAGCAAATAGCCCAAAATACGAACCCCATATGCGGGGTCGCAAATTTTACACGGTTTTAGCTTTTTGCCTTCTGCATTTTTGATGATGTAAGTCGCTCCATCATTGGCTGTGAATGGCGTACCAACCGTAATAGATCGCCACAGTTTCCAATGGATTTCAGCGATATGGGTAGCCGTTTTGGACAAGGATAATTCGGCTCTACCCAGTTGCATGTACAAATCGTCAACATTTTGGCAATTTAAACTGATGGCTAATTCGTCCCGATTGAGTTGTGGGCAGCCTAACAATATCAGCTCCTCATCGATCAACTTTTTGCCTATGGCGACCGCCTCTTCTGCCGGCAATTTCCGTAGCCATCGTCTTAATTTGTTTTTGGCTGCTGGGGTGACGATGTAACCTAAATCTTCGTCTAGCCAGACTGTCTTGAGGCGGGGCTTCCCTTTCTTTTTGATGATTTGCACCTGGTCGCCATATTTTAAAGGGACGTTTAAGGGCGTTTTGACGCCGGCAATGCGAGCTTCGTCGCACATTAACCCCACTTCAGTATGAACGGCAAAAGCAAAATCGACCGGCGTCGCCCCGTTGCGCAACATTTTTTCTTCCCCTTTAGGGGTGAACACTTTTATTTGGTCGCCCAGTTGGGAATCAATAACGCCGGCTAACCCGCTTTTAAACTGATCCATCTCGATATCTTCAATGCTGTTCTTTAGACTATCCAGAAAGGAGTTGATCTCTTTGATGGCAAAATTTTCATACAAAGGGGTAGCATGGTGCCGCCATTTTGCCAAAACGCCGATGGTAGAGATTTCTAACATGGGCGGAGTGCAAACACGTAATTTGAGATGGGCGCTTTCTGGATGAGCTACAGTGGTGTGTAGCGAACGATATAGATTTTCTTTGGAGAGGGCGATGTAATCGTCAAAAGTGTCGGCAACGGGCGGCCATTTTTGGTGCAAAATCCCTACTGCCTGATAACACAACATCCGCTCATCAACCAAAACCGCCAACCGCATTGAATCGTCGATGTTGTCGATATCTAACTTTGTTTCATTTATATCCCGAAAGATGGAATAGATGTTGCGGGGATGGTAACGAACGTCTGCTTCGATGCCGGCATTTGCCAGCGTATCTTTCACCTGGTTCGAAATTACACCGAATAGCTTTGCATGGCGCTCCCTGACCAAATTCAATCGCTTTTCGATTTGATGGAACATTTTGGGATCTAATATTTTGGATGAGAGGACTCCAAGTTGGTTTTTGATCTCCCACATCCCTAAGCGGTTAGCGAATGGGGCGTAGACCCGCAAAGTTTCTTTGGCGTTGGCTTGTTGACGCCCCTTCGACATAAAGGAGATCGTTTCCATGTTGTGTAGCCGGTCAAACAATTTGATCAAAGCCACGCGCTCGTCGTTTGCCGCCGCTTTAAACAGATTATGTAAGGTGCGCTCATCCTGATCGTCCAAACCGGTCAATTTGGTTACGCCATCCACCAAATTCATCACTGTCTCCCCAAAATATTGGTTGATCTGTGCCATGGTGATCGAGGTATCTTCCACCACATCGTGCAGCAATGCTGCCATGAGGGTGGGGGCGTCTAGTGAGTAATCGGCTAAATATGTAGCTATGGTGATGGGGTGGGTGATGTATGGATCCCCGGATTTGCGAAAAACGCCCTCGTGCGCTTTGCCGGCAAACTCTAATGCCTCTTTTACCCGGCCAAGCTCTTCTGGCGACAAATATTGCCTGACGATTTTCAATAACGATTGGCTGTAATCATTGGAAATCATAGGCGGCGTTGTGTTTGGAAGAGGTTGATTTTCGGTTGGAAACATTGATAACATTCTCGCCAGGTTTAATAGAAACCGTCAGGGTGATTTTTTTGTCACAATACCAGGCGATGGCGTGATCCTACCTTACTGAGAAATTTTTGTCGAAAATGTGATGACGAGAATTAAATTATGGAGCCATCTGTTTACGATAATCCACAAAACGATACCCAACCCCCCGTTCTGTTAAAATATATTTTGGTTTAGACGGATATTCTTCTATTTTTTTGCGTAAATAGTTGATGTACAATCGCAAGTAATGTGATTCGTCCCGATATTCATACCCCCATACTTTGGCAAGCAACGTTTCATGGGGCATCACCCAACCCGCATTTTGCACCAAATGGTTCAATAACCGAAACTCGGTGGGACGCAAATCAACCCGCTCGCCATTGACGATAACTTGATGGCGATTGAAATCGATCGACAGCCGTTTGTCAATTTCTAAAATCGTTTTAGGGGTGGGGGTGGGCCAATTTGCCCGCCGCAGCACAGCGTTAACCCGGCTTAATAACTCCCGAGGGCTGAACGGTTTGGTCACATAATCATCCGCCCCTAATTCTAGCCCCTTTATCTTATCTTCTTCATCCTCTTTAATGGTCAGCAAGATGACGGGCGTAGTTGAAGTTTCTCTGAAAAGCCGCAGCGTTTCGAAGCCGTCTAATTCTGGCATCATCACATCCATGATTATCAGATCAGGCATATGATTTTTCGTTTGTTCTAACGCTTCGATGCCGTTTCGGGCTTCGATGACCTGAAACCCTTCTAATTCAAGATTCATGCGGATAAAACGAATCATCCGCTGTTCGTCGTCAACAACTAAGATAAGGTATGGATTTTTACTCTCTAAACTGCTGGGCAACGCGCCACTCATAAATTTTCCGAAATTGTTACTATGCCGCCTGGCTACAAACGTCAATGCAGGATGCCGGCGTAAAAGTACAATCTATCGACAATTGGATCTTTATCAAGTCGCCCAATAAAGCGTTACTCTCGAACAAATCCAATGACATCATCCTCGCCAGCAGACGGCAGTACCTGAATAAAGTTAATTCTATGCCAGGGGAAGATAATTGTCGAAACCCCCTCATCTAAAAATATCAAGTCTTTGCCATCTTTGCGACGCGGGTTATTAACGTAGACGATTTGAGAGTCAATTGTAGGCAAATCTTCTAATTCGCCAACAATGGGTTCTTCATTCAAAATGTGAACCATTACGGTTTTCATAGGAAAATCCTTCTATTCGCTCTGTTTCTTATCCAGCCATTACACTTATTGTGTGCCGACCCAAAAAGATTTGCTCAATTGTTAGCCTTGGAGAAGCCAACGCCTTTTTGAGCCTATTTTGAAAAAGTTTTTAAACTTTTTTACGATTCTGTAAAAAAGATATGGATCAATAAATGCCCAAACCTGACCTCATCTCCGCTGGTTATGGGATACGGCAGCCCCGAAGAAAGCGGTAAGCTGTTTAAAAATGTCCCGTTGGTGCTGTTCAAATCGACCAAAATCGGCCCCTTATCGGTGACGCGAATGGCAGCATGAAGCCTGGAAACGCCGTAGTTGCCTCCATTATCTGGAGTGAGATCGAGTTCTGGCGTAATGCCTCTGATCGGATCGCGCCTTCCAACCCGAATTTGCCCATTGGTGGTTAAATTGGCGCGCCTGCCGCTGCTGGGGATGACAAAGGTAAACGCTTGTGGTTGGGCGGCTGATTTTAGGGCATTGGCGTCTAGCGGTTGACGAACATCGTCGGGTTCTTCAGTGGAAAACGGGGCAGAGCCGGGCGGTTTTGGCTGGGGCGTCTCCATCTCAACATTATCCATACCGACAAAAGCGGGCGAAATAGTTAGGGTGGCGTCATCATGGTTAGCGTTTGCCTCGCCTTTGCTCAATTCAAATCCGCATTCGTTGCAGAACATTGCCCCAGCTTCGTGGGTTGCGCTGCATTCCTTACAGACGATCATCCCGTTTCCTCCGCTAATGCCTGGGTAAGCAACGCTCGCGTGCCAAATTTAAGTTTCTTTTTCCCTTCTTCAGAAAGATCGCCTATTCGCTCTAATCGTTCGGTTTCAAAATTGGCTTGGGCGGCTAACTGGGAAAAGCCCGATTCCAAGAGACGGGTTGTGAGGCGGCGCAGCCGTAATGTGGCTAAATCGATTTGACCCGCTTCGACCTCTTCCCACGCCTTTTCGTTCATTCGGTAAAAGTTTAGGACGCGGGTAGATTCGATGATGGCTTCGTTTGATGTAATGATTGATTTGCCGGCAATTACTGGTATCTCTAAATTCGTTTCAATTTTATGATTTTCTTTGTTTTCGGCGGGGATATTGGCTTGGATGGAAATAGGCAAAGTAAAGGTTGTGCCGGCAGTTTGCGGCGGCAACGTTACCTCTAAAATAGCGGTCAAAGGATGCTGGGTTTCGACGTCCCCCATGATCGCTTCCCCTTGCTCTACCTTAAGCGGTTGGGCGTGCGGTTTTAACTTTAGCCCATCTTTTATTCGAATGCCGCTGTCCAAGTCGATTTTAAGCCTGAGGTTGTTGGCATATACTTGCCCCAGCGTTTGGATTCTTTTTTGCAGAAATTTCACGATTTGATCGGGCGTTTCAATGTAACCTGACTGCCCGCCAGACGCGGAAACAAGCTTATCTAGAAAAACATCGTTCCATTCGTCGCCGATGCCAAATGCGCTGATACCGATATTATGCCTGCCGGCATTTTCCGCCAATGTGAGACATTCCATTTCATCCCCGTAGGTATGTCCGTCAGTCAGCAAAATTAAATGGTTCAAGTAGGCGCGCAAATCCGCCTTTTGCATCTCTTTTAACGCCGCATGTAACCCCTGAAAAATCTCCGTGCCGCCAGACGCCACAATGCCGCGTACCCGCCCTAAAATGCTCGATTTGTTAACCATCCGGTTCGCCGGCGCCACTACCTCTCCTCTATCGCTGTAAGTGACGATCGATAACATATCATTTTCAACCATTTTTTCAATAACCAAAATCGCCGCTCGTTTCATCTGCTCCAAACGCTCCCCTTTCATGGAGGTGCTGCGATCAAGGACTAAAGCGATATTTAGCGGGATCCGTTTTTGAATCAGGCTGGCAGGATTGGCGATTTTTACCAATAGGTAAAGTAATTGAGGCTTACCGGTTCCTCCAATTTTTTCTAAAGATGCTTGTAGGTCAATTGTTAACATTAACTTCTCAGCCTAAATTCGCCCTGGTTAGACATTGTGCAAGATTTGGCGTTAATAGGCGAATTTCACTAAGATGCCGGTAATGTTGTCGTCTCCCCCATTTTCTAGCGATTGATTTATTAGTGATTCTATTTTTTTGTCTAATGACAGCGGCTCTTCAAGCGTACTGATCAATTTTTCATGGGGGATCATGCCCCATAAACCATCGCTGCAAATCAGCAACATCCCGTTTGCCGGCAACGATTGGGTAAACAAATCCACCTCCAATTCCCCCCCCTGTCCAACTGCTTTGTACAAAATGTGACGCTGATCATGTTCAGCTGCCTCATCTTCCGTTAGTTGCCCAGCGTCTTGCAATCGTCGCACATAGGTATGGTCAACAGTTAAAGTTTTTAGCTCGCCATCTCGATACAAATAGGCCCTGCTGTCGCCAACATGCGCCAGGTAAAGTCGTTTGCCCAAAATCAAAGCCGCCGTGAGCGTTGTCCCCATATCTTTTTCTGGGTCGGGGTTATAAATTTGCCTATTTGCTTCCTGAACCGCCCTGCTCATCACTTCATGCACAGGTTCAAAGTTTTGATTATCGACACTCAACATCGGCGCAAACAAGCTTTGCAACACTTGGTGAGCCACCAAACGAGAACTCAATCGGCTTGCTTCATGCCCGGCAAAATGCCCCCCCATGCCATCCGCTACGATATAGAGTCCAAATGGCTGCATTGGTATCTGCCCGCCGCTGTCGCTCTGAAATACGAACGAGGAATCCTCGTTTCGGTGGCGAACCGCGCCCACATGGCATCTTTGCGCGACCTGAAATAATGGTTGGCGTTGGGCGGAAGCGCCATTTTTGCCTGTTGAAGAGGCGGTTGCCTCTGTAGGCAGAGACGACAATGGTTTTGTTTGGGATTTACTCACGCGCTCTGACTCTACTCCAGGACGGGCTAAAGGGGCGGTCTCTTCAGAACTGGAGGCAATCTCTTGATTGGAGGCAATATCCTCCTCCGTAGCGTTAGATAAAATCTCTTGTTCTATCTGGTCTGAGGCGGGGATAATGATCTCGTCATGAGCCCCCTCGGGGCTCTCCGCTTCTTTTCCAAAGTCTTGCTTCGTATTGCTGCTCATAGATGCGATCTCTTAACTGACGATTGCTTTCTAACTTAAAAATGACGTTTAGCCTTGCGATTTAAAACCGCTTAATCAACCAAAATTTATGCCGGCAATGCGTAAAGATGATGGTCTGTCGATCCGATATAAACGATGCTATCTACAATGGCGGGTGAAGAAATAACCAAACCATCCGTTTGGAAACTCCAACGCACCTCCCCTTTTTTGCACCCTAAACTATACACGGCGCCATCCGTTGATCCAAAATAAACAGCGTCATTCCAAATTGCCGGCGAAGACGCAACCTGCCCTTCCGTTTTAAAACTCCATTTTTGCTGACCAGAATGGATATCAAGAGCGTATAAATTTCCGTCTGCTGACCCAATGAATAAAAGGTTGTTGTGTACTACCGGCGAAGAGATAATGGGACGATAAGTTCGATACCGCCAAATCGACCATCCCGTATTGGCGTCGATGGCATACACTGTATTATCTTGGGAGCCTACGAAGATCAAATCATCATACAAATATGGGGTTGACGTGACCGCCCTTTTTGCTTGGAATTGCCATTTGGTTTGCCCAGTAAAATCGACGCAAAAAACGTATCCCCCTTCAGTGCCAAAATAAACCAGATCGTCGCCAATACAAGCGGAAGACCGAATCGGATCGGTAACATTTACCTTCCAAGAGGCGCGCCCATTGTTGACATTGACGGCATAGAAGTTGCCGTCATCAGCCCCAAAAAAGGCGTGATCTAGCTTCGCCCGCGGAGATGAATAAATGGAGCCATTCGCTTTGTATTTCCACGCTTGTTTGCCACCGTTGGTAGAAATTGCATAAAGGTGGTTGTCGGCTGAGCCGATTAATATTTGATTGCCATATATCTCTGGCCTGCCGGCAATCCCTTCTTCGGCAGGAAATTTCCAAGCAAATGTGCCCGATTCGGCGTTTAAGGCGTATAAATTGTTGTCGTAAGCCCCGACCAAGGCTAAATTGTCGGCAACTAATGGGCTGGCGCGCACCTCATCTTCGCATTTAAATTTCCAAATTGGTTGAATCTTTCCTGAGGAAGAGATGACAGGGGCGTGACTACTGCCTTGTGCATGCCCATTTACAGCCATAGGCGTTTCTGGCGCAACTACTTTAGGTTGGGCTATTAACTCTAACGCTTCTTTTAATTCGCTCGCATTTTGATATCGATCTTCCGCCGCATATTCTAAACAGCGCATCACCACTGCATTAAATGCCGGCGTCACCGTCGGGTTGACATCTGGCAAGGAACGTTCGTTGAATGAGAATGGCACTTCCATGCGTGGGTCTTGCTTAGAAAGCATATGATGAAAACTGGCTCCCAAAGCGTAAACATCTGCCGCTGGACTCGACTCACCTCGGTATTGTTCCGGAGGAGAATATCCTTCAGTGCCAACCATGGTATGCTTTTCATCGCCATGAAACACCTTGGCGATATTGAAATCGATCAGATGAATGCGATCATAAACGTCCAACATCACATTTGAAGGCTTGACGTCTCGGAACAAAATGGGTTGAGGAGAGCGATTATGCAGATAAGATAACACATCGCAGACTTGGATCCCCCAGGATAACACTTTCTCTTGATCCAACGGGGTTTCAGACTCGGCTAATACCGCCTCTAAATCTTTGCCCCGAATATATTCCAACACTAAATAACTGCGATCCTCCTCGGTGAAATAGTCGAAGACGTCAGGAATGGCAGGGTGTTCCAGGGTGGCTAAGATATTGGCTTCTCGTTCAAAAGATTTGATGGTCATTTCCCGCAATTTGGGGTCTAACGTAGTGATAACCATCTCTTTAATAGCGCACAAACGGGTTACATTGGCAAAACGCATATCTCGCGCTTTGTATACCGAACTAAAGCCGCCAACGCCAGCCACGCCGATAACTTCATACCGGTTTTGTAAAGTGCTGCCGGGGCTAAGCTGGGATCTGCCTTGTCGCCGTTTGGCGCGGGGCTCTCTTGATTTGAGTTGCCGAGTAGTTAATCCGCCCATAATTTTTCTTTTGGCGTTTAAGTTTTCTGCCCTGATTTGAAAATCACAAAGATTTATATCAAAACCTGATCAGGTTGCTTACCCATTTTTAGCTTGGGAGCAACCAAAAACCTTTCTGATTTGCGGTTGAAAGATTTTTGCGACCAATTTGGAGACGACAAATATTGAATTGGAATATAAAGCGATATTGATTGCAAACAAACCGTTAGCCAATTATAAGAAGGGGATTATTTTACCGCAATGGCGCTGTAGGTATAGTGATTTCTGGAAAAAATAGGAGTGTGGTCAGTAGTTGCCGCTGCTCGAAACTTTTGTTACCATCTCGCTCTGCAAATATGTTCATGAAACCGGCGACGATTGGGTCTCTGACGGCGAAGCGCCGTCGAACCGCGTCAGATCCGGAAGGAAGCAGCGCTAAGGCGGATGGTTCGGGCGATCAGGATCACCTGGTTGCCGCCGGTTCCATGAGCAGATGGGATTTATGAAGCTAACGCCCGCTTTTTATCGTAAATTAGGTTTGTTTTTTATCGGGTGCGCCCTCCTCTCTATGTTGGCTGCGGCTGGCTTTTTGGCTGCGGCGGAAGAGGAGGCGGCGATTTATATCAGCTCGCCGTTTGAGCCAGGCGAGCCTGACCTGCGGGTCGTTCGAGGGCGGTTTAATACAGTTGGCGATGTCATAATGGCTGCCGGCATTGAACCCTCTCCACATGATATCCTCTCCTCCCCAGTTGACAGCGATTATCAAGCGGGCGAAGCGATTTGGGTGCAAAGAGCGGAACCCGTCAGATTGATCACCGACAATGGAGAATCAACCTTGTGGACGCACCAACCCACAATTGGCGCATTTTTAGCGGATCATCACATCCAATTTCGGCGAGTAGACCGATTTTTTGCCGATAATCAGCCGATCTCTTTTTACGCTTTAGATGAGACGCCTTTGCCGGCAACATTGCATATTGGCAGCGCCCTTACTGTGCATATTTTGGATGGCGAGCGGGAGTTGGCGTTACGTACCGAAGCCCAAACGGTTGGCGAGGCGTTGGCAGATGCCGGCATCAAAATCTATGCGGCAGATGGCGTCTCCCCCTCATCCGGCGAATGGCTGACCCCAGATATGACCATAGCCATTCGCCGCTCCATCCCGCTCTCAATCCAAGTTGACGGTAAAATTATCCAAACCCGCAGCCACCATACCACCCCGATTCAAGTTTTAGCCGCTGCTGGTATCGGCTTGATTGGCAAAGATTTCACCATCCCAGCCGCTGACGCCCAACTTAATAGCGGAGCGGCAATTCGCGTGGTGCGCGTAACGGAAGATTTTCGAACCGAAGACGAACCAATTCCCTATGAAACGGTGTGGCAGCCAACCGACCAGCTAGAAATCGACAGCAGCGGCGTCATTCAAGTAGGAGTCCCCGGCATTTTGCGCCGCCGGATACGCATTCGGTACGAAGATGGGGTAGAGGTGAATCAAACGCCGGATGGCGAGTGGGTGGCGGCGGAAGCCCGCCCTCAAATTATGGGATATGGCACAAACATCGTCATTCGGATATTAAACACGCCCGATGGGCAATTCGAATATTGGCGCAAAGTGAGGATGCGGGTCACTTCATATACTGCTGCCTCTTCTGGCAAGGCTCCAGATCATCCTTACTATGGCATTACCGCCAGCGGCGAACGCGCTAAAAAGGGGATTGTGGCTATTGACCGCTCGGTAGTGCCCTGGAAAAGTTATGTCTATGTGGAAAATTACGGAGTGGCTTTGGCTGGGGATACGGGCGGCGGCGTGATCGGGCGTTGGATCGATTTGGGCTTTGACGAAGATAATTATGAATCTTGGTCGGGGTATACCGATGTTTATTATCTTGCCCCGCCGCCAGCGCCAGATCAGATCAATTACCTCATTCCCTCCTACTTGCCCTAAACATGCTTTCTCCGCAGGCGATTTTGCGCGCCCATGGCGTCGAGCCTAAAAGGAGCCTTGGTCAAAATTTTTTGGCGGATGCCGGCATTTTAGAACGTATCGTTCAATTTGCGGAGCTAAGCTCTGAAGATACCGTAATCGAAGTGGGAGCTGGCTTGGGACATCTAACTGCCCTGCTGGCGCAAAACGCCAAGCGCGTTCTCGCGGTTGAAATCGATCAGCGGTTGCGCCCAATTTTAGCGGCAACCTTAGCCCCATATCCCAATATAACGCTATTGCAAGCGGATATATTGCAGCTTGATTTTGAACGCCTTTTGGCGGACAAACCGTACAAAGTGGCGGCGAATTTACCCTACTACATCACCGGCGCTATCTTGCGCCGCTTTTTAGCCAGCCCAAAACCGCCCCAACTGATGGTTTTAACGGTACAACAAGAAGTCGCCAGCCGGTTAACGGCTTCGCCCGGAAAGATGTCTTTGCTAGCGGTTAGCGTTGGCTATTTTGGCGAACTGTCACGCCAGATGAAGATTGGCGCCGGGGCATTTTATCCGCGTCCTAAAGTGGATTCGGCTGTAATTAAAATAGATTTGCGGCATGAGCGAGATTGGGGCGTTTCGCCGGAAATATTTTTTCGGGTAGCGCGGGCAGGGTTTGCTCAGAAGAGAAAGCAGCTAAAAAATAATCTTCGGGCTTTGGGGTTGCCGGCAGAAACGATCGCCAACGCTTTTCAACAGTCGGGGATTGCCGGCAGTCGGCGGGCGCAAACATTATCTGTTGCAGAATGGGCGCTTTTGGCTCGAGTTCTGTACCCTAAATGAAAATGGCAGAGACATACGGGCAAATGTCCCTGCCGGCTATTAGTTCAGAAGATAATCTGTTTGAATAAACTGTTAAGGGGAGGGACTCAACAGCTCCAAATTAAAATCATTCCTAATATTGAATTGCAGTTTACAGAAAGGGTGTTAAAACCTATATTAAGTCGGTGTAATTTAAATTTCTCTGTGGGGCTTGGGCGGCAAAAAAGGGTCGCTTTAAATTGACGCGATTGATTTTCGCATAGACAGTCAAATGTCGCCATTCCCGCCAAAAACGCGGCGCGTAACTTCTATGGCGGCATTTTCTTGGCGGTGGCGGTCTACATTCCCGCCAAGACAATCGACGATATGGTCGCGCATCTCTTCAATTGAGTCGGTCACGATCATCAACTCCATATCTTCTGGCGAAATTTTCCCTTCTGCCAGCATAGTATGACGCAGCCAATCGATCAATCCGCCCCAATAATCGGCGCCGAACAGGACGACTGGAAAATTATGGATTTTGCCCGTTTGGATCAAAGTCAACGATTCGAACAGCTCATCCATTGTGCCAAAGCCGCCGGGAAAGATGACGAAAGCCTGACAATATTTGACAAACATCGTTTTGCGAATAAAGAAGTAGTTGAAATCGACTGGCAAAGTAATGTAAGGGTTGTTGTTTTGCTCAAAGGGGAGTTCGATATTTAGCCCAACCGAGGTTACGCCGGCTTCGTTTGCCCCTTTATTTGCCGCTTGCATGATGCCCGGTCCCCCGCCGGAAATGATGTTGAAACCGCTTTCGCCCAATAGCTTGGCAGCAGCGACCGCCTGCTGGTATTGGGGATGGTTAGGCTTGGTGCGCGCGGAGCCAAAAATCGTCACCGCTTGCTCTAAACCAGCTAATTTTTCAAAACCGTCCACAAATTCGCTTAGAATGCGAAAGACTTGCCAGGTATCTGTTTGCATGGCGGCAAGGGCTTGTTCAAGTTGGGAATCAAATAGTTTTTCGTCTCGTGTTTTTTTATGTTGGTGGGTCATTTTCGGGTTTTGTTTTGAGGAAGTTTTTTACCTTTGAGTTGAGTTTAACTGCCGGCAATCAAACCGGCGAAGTCGCTAGGCACAATCTGAAACCAAGTTACGCCAGGAGCTAGGGGTAGTGAATTGCCGGCATCGTCAAAGTAAAGCAGCATCGCTTCCATGCCTACCCGCCGCCATTCGCCGTCAAATCGCTGTCCGTCTCGGAACAAAATCATCTTCCCGCTCTCCCAAAATTTAATGTCTATCGATAAGCTGCCATTGCTATCTTCGACGATATCTGTTTCTACATGGTCGGCATACAAAACGACGACATTGCGGGCGGAAAGCTGCAGACCATTATTGGCGTCGGTATGACTATCGCCATCCGCCCAGCGGAAATATTGGGAAGCGCCGGCATCGTACCTCCAAAAGACGTTTGTTGCTGGATAACGAATTTCAATTGATGAAGCAGTTGCGCCGCCAGTTGGAATATCTGGACTAAAGATCATATTCGCCCCAAAAGATGCCGGGGTATCTTCGCCCCGTTGTGCGATCACCTTGCGGATCGATTCGACGCTAGTGTACAACGTCTCCCAATCTGGTTTGTTGGGATTGCCTATTTCGTAATCGCGCCAAAAACCTGGATGTCCCCAATCAGGAGTGACCACCCGCTCGAAAAAACCGCCAAATTTGAACATCCATTTTACTTCGTTGCTGGCGCCAGAATAGGCGAACGCGGCATCGTACCATAGCGGAATTTGCAGATCGATCAGCCGCCCGCTGCGAATTGGACCTACTAAAGCGGCATCCTGCCCATAAAACAGCGCCGTAAAGCGGGTAATGCCCCCTTCTGAAATATGTTCATAAACCAAATCGGCTTGGCTCAACCCCGATTGGGGGCGAACAACAAGGCTAGAATTGCTTACTTTGATGGCGATGGGACGGCGCCCCCGCCGAGCTGGGTCTATTGCTTCACCCGTAAATGGGTTGACGTTTTCGGGAAAGTCAGGACCAATCACATTTGCCGGCAATACCGGAATAGGGGTGGGCGGCGCGGATGTTGGCGAGACCACCGGCGTTGGCAAGGCTGCTGTGGGAGCAGGAGCAGGCGTATCATCGTCGATAGCGGGCGGCGGCAAAGTGGCTGCCAATGTAGGCGATGCCAGGGGGGGCTGGGTGGGGGCAACGGTGGGCAGCAATGGGTTTTGGGTGGGGGGAGCTGGCTGAGTGGAACTGCTGCAAGCGGCTAAAATAAAGGCAAATGCCGGCAGCCAACCTAGGGGTAGTTTTCGCTTAGACAAGCGAGGATACATAGCGACCTCTTGACTAAAATCTTTAATTTACCGCGATTATGATCAAAATGAGCGGCTCAAAAATTGTAGCAAACAAGCGAAAAAAACAAAGCGAAGGGTTAACGAGTGCGACGCTGCCAAATATCTTTGACGGCGATCTCCTGCACGCTCCCGCTCCCATTAAGATGGACGAAATCGGTCAGCAACCGATTAAATTTAGCCTTCTCCTCCAACATGGGAAAATGGGCTAATCTATCTAACAAAATACATTGGCGATGGCGCTCTGGCTGTTGGAGGTAGGCATAAGCGCCCGACGGTGGTTCGATCACTGGGTCGTCATGCCCAAAAATTAACAACGTTTTGCAATTGACCTGTTCTAAATCAGCCGAAAAGTTCTCTTCCGACAACTCCATCGCCAATTTGTTCATAGCAGCCTGGTCAATTTTGCGAATTTCAGAATCTATTTCTGGGTAACTTTTACTTTTGCCCAAAAATCGCTGCATAAAGTCGTCGGCGGCAAGCGTAGCCAGCCGCTCGTTGATAAAGCGCCCATGTACCGGCAGCGATACCGCAACTAACCCATCGACTAGGTCGGGGCGTTGGGCGGCGAAACGAACTGCTACTGAAGCGCCAAGAGCGTGCCCCACCAATGTCAATGGCGTAGCGATCCCCAGTTGCTCGATAAATACCTCCAACATTTTAAGATAAAAGTTGAAAGAATAAAGTTCGTTTGGTTTACTGGAGTCCCCAAACCCCCACATATCGAAAGCGAAGGCGCGATGCTGGGTGGAGAGAGCTTGCATGGTACCCCACCAATAACGCCAAGAGCCTAACCACCCATGCAATAGCAGCAGCGGGCGACCCCGCCCTAAGGCTTCGTAATGAATAAGATGGTTGTCGTCTGTCGTGATTATCATTGATTAATGCCGGCAATTTGTTGACCCATGCGCCAACTTGCTCTACATCAGACCGGAATCGATAAAACCTCTTGGATTTTGCTGATCAGTTGGTCAGGCGCGAACGGCTTCAAAATATATTGAACTGCCCCGGCGTCTATGCCAGTCTGCACTTCCGTCTCTTGTCCTTTGGCGGAAAGAAAGATAACGGGGATCTCTTTGACCGCATCGATCTCTTTTAGGGCGCGACAAGCTTCATAACCCGTCATGCGCGGCATCCGAACATCCATTAATATCAAATCAAAGCTGGAATCTTCAGCGGCGATATCCACCACTTCTTGTCCATCTTTGGCGCTAACCACTTCAAATCCATTAAATTGTAAAGTCAGCGTGACCAATTCGCGGATATCCCGCTCATCTTCAGCAATTAAAATTCGTGTCATGTGAGTACCTCTTGGCTGAGACCTATTTCTAGGTCTAATTCTGTGGAATCGATGGGAAGCGTTACGGTAAAGGTTGACCCTTTGCCTGCTTCGCTTTTTACGGTGAGAACCCCCCCGTGCATTTCGACTAGGTTATTAACGATTGCCAATCCCAGCCCAGTGCCGGCAACAGCCTGAACCTGTGGGTTGTCTGACCGATAAAAGCGGTCAAAAATCTTGTCTTGCGCATCAAGCGGAATGCCAATGCCAGTATCTGAAATATGAATGGCGATATATTCTCTGACCTGTTCCACCTTTATCAGGATAGATCCCCCAGCAGGCGTGTAATTAAAGGCGTTATCCGCTAAATTAGTCAGAATTTGCGTCATCCGCCCATAATCGGCTCGCGCCATTGGCAGGGGAGAATCCAGCTCTTTGCTGGCGGCGATCTCCTTTCCTTCATGATGCGCCCGCCCCTCAATATGCGTGATGATGTCGTTGATGACCTTAGAGACATCAACCGAGGCGAAATGTAATTCAGTTTTGCCCGCTTCAATTTGGGAGATATCTAGCAGATCATCCACCAAATCCGTCATTCGATCGGCGTTGTTCTTAATCACATCTAAAAAGCGTTTTTGAGATTCGCTCATTTCCCCCGCTCCGCCCATCAACATCAGGTCAGTATACCCTTTGATAGATGTCATCGGCGTGCGCAGTTCATGAGAAACAGTGGAGACAAATTCACTTTTGATCCGATCCACTTCAACCGCTTTGGTAATATCGCGGAAGATAGAAACCGCTCCAAAATATTGACCGCTGGCAAAGACGGGAGAGAGGCTAACGCTGACGATCTTCCCTTCAATTTCAAGCTGAGATTGTAGAACCGTTCTTTGCTTCAATTGTTGGGGATTATCAGCCCAATCGGCGATAGCTTTCGCCCATTTATTGCCAGCCGCCCCATAAAGCCCGGCTAACTCTTTGATCGATTTGCCGATCAGTTGCGCCGGCTCTAAATCGAGAATGACGCTGGCGGCATGGTTTGCCAAAGCGACCGTCGATTCTTTGTCTGCGACTAAAACGCCATCAGCGATACTTTGCAAAATGGCGTGATTTTTCGCCGCCTCTATCTGTTCCTCGCGCAGCATTGAACCAAGCCGCTCGGCTTGATCGCGGATCAGCAGGTACAGTTGGGCATTGTATAGGGCATTAGCCACTTGCGACGCCGCCGCTTCGAGCAAACTGAGCTGGTCGTTGGCAAAGGCGTTGGGCTGCTCATGAAAGAGCATAAATACGCCTATCGCCTCTTCGCCAGAGATTAGCGGCGTGACGATGGCTGAGCGTCGCGGATCTTTTTGGGGATTGATTTGCCACCGAGGGTCATTGCCGGCATCTTTGATCAATACCGATTGCCGGTGCTGTTTAACTTGCTTTGCCAACGCCGTTTCCGAGGGGGAGGTTTCTATTTGGTGAACCCTTTTCAACAGCGCTTCATCCTGGAAAATCGCTCGATATTCGATCTTTTCCGTCGTTGGGTCTGCCAGCATAATATTGCCGCTGGTAGCCGGAATCGCCTCGTTGATCAGCTCTAGGGCGCGGTCGAGAACATGTTGTTCATCCAGCGACGAAGAAAGCTCAGTGGCGATTTTCAGCAAAAGCTGGCTGCGATCTCGCTCTTTGCCCAAATCTTTGGTGCGCTCTTGAACCAAATCTTGAATGTTGTAAAACAGGCGGGAATTTTCTACAGCGACAGCCGTTTGATTGGCGAAGATTTCTAACGCTTTCACCATACTGACGTCGGGTCGATTCCCTTCCGCTGGTTCGTCTAAGCTGATAACGCCCAATGGCGCGCCATCTGAATAATACATTGGGATATAAAAGATGTCGCCTGGCTGCCAAGCTGTATTATCTTCGTTTTGGGCGGGATGGATGTCTCCCAAAATCGCGTGAAATTGAGCGGCGCGATCGGTTAGAAAGCCGCTTTCTTGGTTGGAGATGAAGAAAGCCCGTCCCAGAGCATTGGCGGGTTTAGACGCCTGCTCTACGGTCTCCACCCAAGGGAACGTTTGGCTTTGCATTTGCTCTAAAGTGGTTAATGGCAACCCCGCCGCTTTGAGCGGGCGCAATTGGGGGGATTGCCTTCTGTTCTCGACCAGGCTGATTAGCACGGCATTAAAGCCGACCCCGGCTTGAATGGCGTAAACCATATCCTCTACCATCTCGTCCAGCGACTGCTCGCCGTGAATGACGCGGCTGGATTCGACGAAACGCTCAATTTGGGTGGCTCGGCGGCTAATGAGGTTGTTTCGCTCTTGAATCAAATCAAGCCGTTGGGCTGAGCCGATGGCGACCGCCACAAAGTTGGTCAGCGTGTCCAGAAAGTCGTCTAGCGCATCGTCAAATTGGTCTGTGCCGGAGGCGAACAGGCAAAAGATGCCGGCAATCTCCTCAGCGTAAACGATTGGCGCCGCTTGCATAGCCCCAAACCCTGCCCCTAATTCGATAATATCTATCTGTTTGATTTGGGGCAAATGGGGCAAAACCTGTGAAAGGGGCGGCGTTTCTCCGTAGCGCGAGCTTAATTTATAGTCAGTTTGGTTGTGCTCCAGCAACAGAATCATGCCGGCATCTACCCCCGTGGTTTTTAACGTCTCTTCCAAAATAATCGGGAAAATCTGTTCCAGATTAAAGGTGGATTTTAGATGCCGGCTGATGCGGCTCAACGCTTGCAGCGAATCAAAATGTTGCAGAATAACCGGCTCTACTGCGCCGCCCAATGTCTCAGGCGTAAAAATCAATTGTCGGTATTCCCTGTCGCCAGGCGATAAATGGCGCGATTGGACATGAAGCGTGAGCCCTGGCGTAGCCAACACCATCGCCCCGCCATCTTCTTCTAGCAAAGTCCGCCACCAATCGTCGGGGGCATATTCAAAAGAAAGCGCTTGCAATGAGCCAGGCGTTTTGGCAAAGCCCAACATTTGACGCGCTGCCTGATTGCCATATACAATTTTTCCATTGGCGCGCGCCACAAGAACGCCATCCTGAATATGATCCAGGAGGTCAAATTGACCGGCTGGGGCAAAGCGTAAATTCATGATACAACCTGTACAATTTTTACTGCGAAGAGTGGAAACTGCCGAATAAGATTAGACGCTTGAAGTCATTTTCTGATTTTCTTGGTCAGCTCGCCGCAAATCAGCGGCTGTTTCCGTAATTTCCCGGATATCGGAAAATCGTCGTTCGCTAGTAACAACGCCCATCGACATCGTCATCAATGGGGCGAACGAGTCATCTGGCATCTGTATCCCCCCCTGCTCTTTGTCTAGGAAATTGTAGTGAGAAAGGATGCCTTCATTAAATCGGGCGCGCAAACTCTCCGCAATGGGGGCGGAATCTGCCGCTCTGGTGATGATGGTAAAGGTATCGCCGCCAGCATGTCCGACAAAATCATCAACCGTACCCGATTCGTCTACAATTTCGTTGATTAGCAATGCCGTGAAGCGCAGAGCTTCGTCGCTGGCTACAAAGCCATACGCTTCGGAGAAAGGGCTCATATGGTCTAAACCAGCCAAGATGAATGTCCAGCCTTCGCTGCGCATTAGTTCCCGCAATTGATCTTCGATCAATCTGCCGCCGGGCAACCCGGTGCGGGGGTCTGTCATATTCATCCGTTGGTGCGCCCGAATCGAATTTTTTACCCGCAAATTGAGTTCTTCGATGTCAAATGGCTTGGTAATGTAATCGTCTGCGCCTAGTTCTAAGCCGGCAATACGATCGCTTCGTTCATCTTTTTGCGTGAGAAAAAGAATCGGGATATGACTGGTGCGGGTAGTAGTTCGCAACTCTTTGCAAACGGTGTAGCCATCCATGTCGGGCAGCATGATATCCAGCACGATTAAATCTGGCACTTGTTTGCGGCAAATATCCAATGCATCATTGCCGCGCAGAGCGACTTCCACTTTATATCCTTGCCCGGTGAAATATATTTTGAGCATGTTAGATATGTCGAAGTCGTCTTCGACAACCAAGATGCGTCCGTTTGTTCCGTTACTCATAGAGTTTTACCTCGATTGAATTTCCATTAGGATGATTCATAAATTTGGATAGTTGCCTTCCCTATTTGGGCGGTTAGGAGGCGGGATTGGGCGCGGTAATGCCGGCAAAGCGCTGAATTTCACTTATTTCCTCCGCCGTTATCGCTTTCTCAAAACTACGAAAACCGCCCAATTGAAAGCCATGATTCGCAGCAATTCTATCAATCGCTTCTACCTGTGACAATGAGATATTTTTCCCTAGTGTATATGGTTCAAATCTACCCTCTAAGGCAAGAGCCATTGTTTCTGCCATGCAAGCATACGCCATTTTGGGCGGAAAACCGAAATTAAAGCCGAAATCAACCGTTCCTGGAACAGCTACCATTCCCCCTTCTATTACAAAAACGTCGGGTCGGCTGGCTGCCACCTGACGCGAAACATCGCGGGGGCGGGCTACATCGCACACCACTGCCCCTTTTTTGAGATGATGGGGTTGGATAATGGCGTCAATGGCGCTGGTGACAGTGATGATCAGGTCGGCGGATTTTAGCTCGTTGATGTCGGCGCTGGTTTGCAATTGGGGATTGCCGGCATTCTGAACTCTTTGTACTGTCCTATCCAATGCGCTTTCTCGCCCCACAAGAATTATTTTCGCCACTTTGGGGGCAAATTGTTCGGCGCAGACCGAGCCAATTGCCCCTGCCGCGCCGACGATGCCCAGGGTGGAGTCCGCCAGCGAAACACGCATGAGTTTTGCCGCCGATTCAATCGCTTGCCCCGCTACGGCAATGGTGTAACTGTCGCCTGTTGTCACTGGAATTTTGAGCCGTTTGGCGATGGTGATGCCGCCGTCGCCCACCACGCTGGTAAACGCCCCCAACCCCAAAATGGACGCCCCCAATCGCTGCGCCAATTTGCCGGTCTGGACGATTTTGCGGTAAACGAGTGGCACAGGCAGGCTCATCATCCGCTTTGGCGTGAGCGGACAGGCGACAAACCAACCGGAGATTTCTTCTCCGGTTGATTGGGATTGAACCCCATTGATTTGGGAGATGTACACGGGCGGGAAAAAGAGTGAGAGAAAATCGATCAGCCAGGGGGGCAATTTGCCTAATCGGGGATATTTTCGGCTGACGTCGCGCTGCGGGTTAATGGGATGAATGATAAAGGCGAACTTTTTCGACATAGCCACCATTTTGGATTGGATTGCGCGGCTTTTCAAGTTAAATTAGCGTCGCGCTGCCGGCAATTTGTACTAGGTTAGTTTATAGCCGAGCTGCCTGGTTATTCGCCCTGGCGCGGGTAGAGGCGCGGGTAGCTGTATTTGTGGGCAAAGTCGAAATGGTCGCTTTCTTCATAGGGGATGTTGCCTTTAATAAAGCTGCGCTCGTCGTTCGCCAATAAAACGACGTCAGATTCGACCGTTCTTGCCGGCATCAAATAAAGTCCCGAACTTAACCGGCAATGGTGTCCCACGCACCCCCCCAACACCGTCATGCCCGTTTTTTCCAGCCCAGCTTGCCCTTGCGCCCGCAATGGCGCCGGCACTACATTAAAATCGGTGAATGTAGTGCCCGCCCCGATAAACGAATCTCGCCCGACCACGCACAATTGCAAGCAGCTATTCTGAGCCACCATAGTTCGTTCCATCAGAGTGGTCATAAACAACGAGGCGCGGAAAGGCAAAAAACAGCCGTCGCCCACCACGCTGAGCAGCAAAGAACAGCCTTGCGACACATTGACGTTGTTGCCGATAATGCAATTGTCTATCACCACCCCCGGACCGATGTTGACGTTATCGCCAATGGTGGTGTAGCCGTGAATGACGGCGGTGGGATCGATGGAGCAATTTTTTCCGATTTTGACCACTTCAGAGCAATCTAACACCTGTTTTTGTTCGATTAACGCCTTGCTCAAAATTTTGAGCTTAAATTTCCAATCGGTGTTGACGCGCCCCTCGGTCAAAGCTCCTCTAGCAAAAACGCCGAACAAGATGTCGATGATAAAGAGATGCACCCAACTTTCTAACGAAACAAACGCTTTTTCTGGCAATTGATAGACTAAATCGCCGCTTTCTGTAGCCATGTAGGGCGGCACATGGTAGTAACCCAATTCGCGCGATTCAGTGTTGATAACCAATGGCTGCGCTTCTGCTCTTTGCCGAACGCCGTTGGGCAGGTACCACATCTCCGCTAATACGAGATCCTCTCGCAGTTCAAACGAATGCGCCAAGGGCAACATATGTTGGCTCACTGCCGGATCGTCTGTTTTAAACGCCAAGCGAACGGGTTGTTTGCCGGCAGTCGCTCGCTTCACAAACTCCGCCACCAACCTGTCGTTAAAAAATAGATTATCTCGATGCGCCAAAATTTCGAGTTGTTCATCCCCTTCAACCTGGTCGGCGATCTCCCAATTCGGATATTCGCGTTCTTCTGAAATGTAAGGATTCAGCACGTCGCGCTGATGCAGCCACAACGGCTTGTTTAGCGCCTGCAAATCCCGCGCTGGTTCGTTGAAAGGGGCGATATGTTGGGGGTTGTTGAGGGTGACTCGCCGCATCGCTATCCCGCTTCTCCATCGCTGATAAATTGGGTGAGATATTGCACAAAAAGTTCCGGTTCGTCTGACATAGGGAAGTGGCGCGATTTGTACATCATCACCACTTTCGCATCGGTTAAAATATGGCGCATAATGCCGGCATTTTTGGGGGAGACGATGTTGTCTTTGCTGCCATAAACGCCAAAAGTAGGAATTTTTAATGCCGGCAGTTGCGAGCGTAAATCCGTATCCCGCAAATCCCCAATACTCCTGAAAAACGATTCAATACTGGTATTTTGCACATCAGAAAATATCATCTCCTGTACCTGTTCCGAATCCCCTGCCAGCAAGATATGCATAATTGACGACAATAGAATAGGGAAACGCCATGTGATGTTGGCGATCCAACCATACCCAGCCAACTTCAAAAAGAAATTCAAAGTGCTGCCTACAATAGGCGAGCCGACCACCCCCACTCGCTCGATAGTTTCTGGGTGTTCCAACGCCATCGACAACGCCACTGTCCCCCCCATCGAATGTCCAGCAATCGGGGCGGAGACAATGCCTAGCGAATCCATAAATTCATGCACCATTGATACATAGCTAGAGATTTGAAATTTGCTCGCTTCCCCTTTAGCGGATTCGCCAAACCCCCAAAAATCTAACGCATACACTCGATATTTGCCCGTTTTTGCCAACGCCATCATCGAATTGCGCCACACGCTCCACGAATTGATCCAGCCATGCAGCAAAATGACTGGTCGTCCGCGACCAATCGTTTCATAATGCAAAATGCCTTGTTCAGTGACGATTGAACTCAAAACTAAATTATCCCAATACGAGATTAAATCGGCGCCAAGAGAAACCCCGCCGGGTCTTGCCAGACCAAAGTTAGCCCGTTACACTTTTTCGTATTCGTCGATCTGTTCCAGGATGGAATAGAGCAACTCCAACAACACATTTTTGACGCTTTCTTTATTAGGAGCAACACACGGAATAATTTTAGTGTTGGGATCAAGCCTCAGCACGATCCGTAAATCATCCGGCTCCCAAGCGTCTTCATGATCTTGTTTATTGGCTGCCACCACAAATGGGGTGTCAGCGTACATCTGAAAGGTTTCTAAAATCCGCTTCGCCTCCCGGAATGTTTCTGGTTTAGAGCTATCCACCATCACCACGAAGCCCAACATTCCCTCCGACAAAATCTCCCACATAAAATCGAACCGCCGTTGTCCTGGCGTTCCAAACAAATATAGAACCAAATCATCGTCTACGGTGATGCGCCCAAAATCCATAGCCACCGTAGTAGACTCTTTAATTTGTTCGGCAGCGCTCGAAATTTTGCGCTCTGTCGAAACCACATCGATTTCGCTGACAGAACTGATAAATTCTGTTTTGCCCGAAGAGAACGGACCGGTGATCACCATTTTGACGGTTTGCATGAGACCTTTTATTTGAGCTGAAAATAATCCCGCTAATTCAACGATGCATTTTTCGCCAGCTTTTCTGCCACTGAATAACTTTTTGGAGGCTGACCAGCGCAAATTGTTTGCAGAGATGCCAGGAGAGCGAACAGTTTAAACCCTCATTAATTGGCGTAAACGCCTGTTTGGCGTCGGAAGGTTTGGTTGATAGGGAGTTTACAGACTCCGAATACGACCAATTAATCGGGTGACAAGCGTGCGTTTAACCGCTGGCTCAAATTGGCTGGTCGCTTTTCTTGAGGGAGCGTCTGAATTTAGCTCTCCCGTCGCTTTGGGCGTTGCCGGTTTCGGCTTTGGTTTAATCACAAATTCAACGATGCCCGCTTGCAACAAGCCATATACTATCCGCCGACATTCAAATTCGTTCAAATTATTGGCTTGCCCAATTTGGCGAATGGTATTGCGAGGGTTAATGAATGAGATAACGCGCCACTCTTGTACAGTGAGGTTGATATTTCGCAGACGGGCGTCGGGTTTGTCTGTAAATTTTAAGGCGACGTCTAAGTTGGGTATTTCATCTTGCAACTCTTCCCATTCTTGCAGCCGCCTGCTGCCTTCCATAATGACCCCTGCTAGATCAATTGGAATTGTGATGCGATCAGAAGGAGGCAGGATATTCGCTTCGAACTGGAATTTTCCTTCTGCCCAGGTAAATAGTTTGTAAATCGTCTCCAGCGTATTTTGGCGCACGCTTTGAATAATGTCGCTTTGGGTGACATATCCGGCTTGAATGAGGAGATGCCCCAGATGTTTTTCGCTGGTGCCTTTTGCTCGTTGCTGGATAAATTTTGATTGCTCGGTAGAGAGCTTGCCCGATTTTTGTAGTACGGCGGCTAAACTGCTAGAACCATTTGCCCCCATGATGGCATGGATTAATTTTCCTTCTCGGAAAGCCATATGAGCGGTGTCAGTTCCTTCTACAGTCAGGGTGCCGCTTTTTCGAGCAAGATTGATTAGATTGAGAAGCTGCGTCGTAGAAAAATCGCGCAAGTTGCCTTTAAGGGCCATATTTCCCTTTCAATTGTTAGACAGTGATCATTTGCCTGGCTCGTAGCGCTTTTGCAAACAGGTGTCATGTTGATTATGGCTTGAAACCATCATCTTGGTAGCGATGTGAGCCAAGCGTTGAACAATACAGCCAAATACTTTAGGGCATTATACCGACAGTAAAATTGCCCGTCAAACATGACTTATGTCACTTTAGGGGGATTTTTTTCTATAAATTAGCTTACATAAGGGGGAGAAAAGAGCCATTTTTAACTCAATTGGCGTTTATAGCAGGTTAGACGCCAAAAGCGAGCCTCAAATATTTGGTCGGGATCGATTTTAGCGCGATGGTCGAGGCGGCGCCCGACCAACCAAATGGGGTGGGCGGCTGTCGCTACCAGGGGCCATTTGGGGCGAAGGGCTGCCGGCATTTTTAAGCCGTTCATTATCTTTTTTAGGCTGGCAGAAGAGCCGTTCATCCCTAGTGGCTGCATTTGTTCGCTGGGTAAGCGAGGGCGAACCCAAAGTTGGGTATCTGCCGGCAAACTGATGAAGACAGACCATTTGTCGTCATTGCCGGCATAATCAAACGATTCAAGCCGTTCGAAAGAGGTCGCCTCGATTCGCCACCCATCCGCTAATTCGACCATGCCAGGCAGCGGTAACTGAATCGGGTCATGGGCAATTGTTTGTGGAGCGTTTATTGCCGGCAGGTGGGCGTCTGGCTTGCTAAGCGTGATGGCATGGTGAGTTACCGTCAAAATGACCCCGTTGGGCAAGGTCGAGGCGGCGCCCGTTTCGCCGCTGGTTGCCACTTGGCGAGCTTGCTCTAGGGTGCGCCAACCGATTTCAGTTTTACCGCCGCTTAACCGCTGCCAGGCGCGCCGCAAGGCGCGACGTTGCAGCGCTACAGGCAAGGCGCTCCATTCCGTTCGATTGAGAGAGATATGATCAGATGTCCGGTTGAGGGTTAGTTGGGCAAGGGCGGCAGCGGTTAACGCTTTTAGATAGGTTTCGTCATCGCGGATGGCGGCTGCCAATTGGGTTAGCTTTTGCGAAATATTGGGATTGTATTGGCGTAAGTCGGGCAATAGTTCATGGCGGATTCGGTTGCGAAGGTAGCGGAGCTCTTGATTGGTGGCGTCTTGCCTTGGTTGCAACTCCTGGCGGCGGATATATGTTTCGATTTGCTGACGAGTTACATTTAGCAAGGGACGCAACAGAGTCAGGTCGGGAGCGCCGGGCAAGGGGGATGCGGGGGACATTCCTTGCAAGCCGGTTAAGCCGCTGCCCCGCAAGATATGCATTAGAACCGTTTCCGCCTGATCGTCGGCATGGTGCCCAACTGCCACAAAACGCCCGCCGGCGTCGTGAGCGACGCTGGCTAAAAAACTGTAGCGGGCTTGCCGGGCTGCGTCTTCGATGGATAGTTTATGCCGCTGGGCTAATGCCGGCACATCTGCCTGACCGACCCGAACGGCTGCCCCCCACTCCTTGCCAATTTTTCTGGCAAATTCCGCTTCTGCCGCCGCTTCGGGGCGCAATTGATGGTTGAGGTAGGCGAGAATGGTCTGTTTGGGCGGATGGAGCTGACTGGTGAGGATGGCGTGAGCCAAAGTTAGCGAATCGCCCCCGCCGGAAAAGCCAATGACAAGAATGCCGGCAGGCAAACTGGGGAACTGTTGGGTTAGTTGCCGCCAACTTTGGGCGACTTGTTTTGGCAGAGACATCAATCTCGGAACTAGGATGAAGGGATCCGTTTGTGCCTTGTAACTGGACTCGGACTACTGCTTGCCGGCATTCTTATCTCTGCCAACAACATCGCCAACGATATTTATATTTCCCCCGCCGCTAATATTGATGTTGACCCCTATGCAGGTTGGAGTCTCAACCGTCTCCTCCACGCCTTTGTACAGCTTTTCAAAGAAGTTACCTAATTCCCTCGCTACTATTTTTGGTTCATACGGCACATAGTACTCACTTGGCGTTTCAAAAACGCAGTGGATTTTAACTAGCATTGTCTTGCCATCTTCAACGACGTTAATTTTTATCAACTCGGGCGACAGCGTATCCCCCCCGCAAGTGGGAGAAACAGCCGAAGGGTATTGGCAGCCAAGAAAAAGAGGGAAGAAATACTCATCTTCGTTCGTCTCGGCTGTTGTATAGATTGCATATCCAAAATCTTCCGCTATCTGTTCCAATTTGCGCCGAAGCTCTGTCCTATTAAATACTTGCATTCGGCGTTCATAAACCAACTGGTTGTATCTCTTTCCCGAAGGAGGTTTGTATCCCGAATCTGGTGGACTCCATACCGATTCCCGCCACTGCTTTCTCGATTCGTCCATTCTATTCACCTACTCTTTCCACTGCGCCTTTTCCAATAAAGTCAACTACTACCGGCTAAAAGACCGGTAGCTTGAAAATGCGAATGAAATTCGCCTAAAGCTCGCCCACATCAAAGTTATCATCTTCTATCGGCGGTTTCTTTCCTTGTGACTCAATGTACTGTTTAACAATCTCATCGGTTACATTGCCTGTGCTGGCGGCAAAATAGCCTCTCGCCCATAGATGTTTCCCCCAGAATTGTCGGTTCAATTCTTCAAATTCTTGCAGTAACTTCCGACTGGTTCTCCCTTTCATTAGTTGCATTAGCTTACTCACTGACATTTTCGGCGGTACTGACACCAACAGATGTACGTGGTCTGATTGAACGCTTCCGCTCATTATGATGACATCATTTGCAGCACATATTTGTCTCACCAATTCTCTTAATCTTAATCCAACTTGTCCTTTCAATGCTTTTTTCCGATATTTTGTTATCCAAACCACATGATATTTTATGTCGTAAACCGAATGTGCTGTTTTTCTGTAGCTCATCCTCTTATTTTAGCAGAGCTTTCTGGTTTATCCCGGTCGAGAAAAAAAGACCGCGCCCTACGGGATGCTCTCTTTTTTCTCGACCTCACTATAGTGTGGGGTTGAAAACTGCCTGCCTGAAAGGCAGGGGTTTTAACCTCATTTACAGACAATAAACGACCTTCCCAACAAATCCCCCACATCAACGCTAAGATAGCGTTCTGTTGTCGCCAGTTTGGCGTGTCCCAACAGCTTGCTTATCTGCGCTACCGGCACGCCAGCCTAGTATTGAATTTGGGCAGATGTGTGGCATTGGCTTGGGGTATCTCGCCATCAAAAGAGCTTCGGAACACTAGGCTAACAACGACCCCATCTGACCGTAACAATCGATGAGGCGTTCTCCTTAATACCGTAACCTTATGCTTGTTGTAGGGCGGGTGGGAGTCGAACCCACACGGTGTTGCCACCGACGGATTTTAAGTCCGTTGCGTCTGCCATTTCGCCACCGCCCCAAATCGCCATCAAATATGGCGAGCTAATTGTAGCGACATTTAAGGGGGCGTACAACTAGGGTTGCAATCGAAAAAGGTTATGGCACAATCCGTTTTATGCAACCTGATCGCGTCGTTGTCGAATCAAAGGCGAAATTGCCGGCATTATGGCTGGTTTTGTTGGCGTCGCTGGCGATTTTGCTGCCAGATAAAGTGTGGAACGTTTTGCTGATTGGATTGGGCGGACTGTATGTCATCGCCTGGTATTGGGCGCGTGATTTAGGGCAGACGCTGCAAGCGGAACGGCGGCTAAAATTTGGCTGGGTGGGAGTAGGCGACCGCTTGGTAGAGGAGTTTGTCATCCGCAAAAGCGGTTGGCTGCCGGCATTGTGGGTTGAGTTGCAGGATGATTCCAATGTGCCGGCATATAACCCTGATGTGGTTCGCGGCTTAGACAATAACAGCATCCGCTGGACTGCCGAAGCGATTTGTCAGCAGCGAGGGGGATATCGGCTAGGTCCATGGCGGCTGTTGTGCGGCGATCCATTCGGCATTTTTCAGGTCACTTACCATTATCCCGTCAGCGACGAAATCGTCATTCACCCCCCTATTCATCTCAATCTGCCCATCACATTGCCGGCAGGGCAAAGCGGCGGACAGGTTCGCGCCCAAGAACGGGCTTGGCAAGCCGTGATCAACGCCGCCGCCACCCGCCCATATCAACCTCAAGACCCCTATCGGTGGATCCATTGGCGACAAACCGCCCACACTGGTCACTTACAGGTGCGTCTATTCGATCAGGATGCCGCTGGCGACATTTGGCTGCTGCTTGATCTGCAAGCCGCCCTCCAATTGGGTGAAGGTCGAGACAGCACAGAAGAGCATATGGTGATATTAGCGGCGTCATTGGCTGCGCAGGCATTAAACGAAAATCGGGCGGTGGGCTTGGCTGCCTATTCTGTTCCGCCTCAGGTGGCTCACCCCAGCAAAGGAGAAGGGCAACAGTGGCGGATTTTGCGCTCTCTGGCGCTGCTGCGAGCCAATGGCGAGGTCAATATCGGAAGAAGCATTCAAGATGTGGGTCGGTTGGCGAAGCGGGGCAGCGCAGTGGCTGTCATTACCCCCAATGGCGAGGCAGATTGGCATGCCGATTTGTCTGGGTTAACCCGGCAGGGGATTAAAGCCAGCGTCATTTTGCTAGATCGTCCCAGCTTTGGCGGCGCAGGAAACAGCCATACGGCGCGCGACCTCATCCGCCGCCAAAACATCGCCTGCCACATCATTTCTAAAGGGGAGTTGGGCGAGGCGGACGACGAAAGACAACGACAAGGTTTCTGGGAGTTTAAAGTGACCCGTACCGGTAAAGTATTTACGATTCGGACGCCATATGACCGATAGATTTTTACGCTGGTTTTTAAAAACGGCGAGACCGAGCGAAGGGTGGCTGCCGCTGATTTTGTTGGCGGGCGCCGTCTTTATTTTGACGGGTTCGCTAGTGGAAGCGGAATGGACGTCGGAAAGCGACGTGGTTTTATGGACGTCGCCGATTGGATTTATTCTCGGCGTCCTTTTGGCAAAAAAGGGGGAAAATCGATGGCTGTCGTGGGGGCTATTGATAGCATATGGGGGCTTGATCGTTTTGATTCGATTGGGGCATTTGCTGCCGATTTCGCTGCTTTGGGGGTCGCCAGCTCCGTTTGGCGACCATTTGCGAAGCCAATTGGCGATTTTTGGCGATAGGTGGGGGGGGTGGATGCGGGCTGTTTTAAATGGCGGCAGCAGCCAGGAGACGCTTCCGTTTTCCTTTGGGTTAGGGATAGGGATGTGGCTTTTGGCGGCATATGCGGGCTGGGCGGCGTTTCGCCAACGGCGACCATTGCGTGCCCTGACCGGGCTGGGAGTGGCGTTGGCGGTTAATAGTTACTATAGCGCCGATTCCTTTTATTGGATTTTGCTTTATATCCCGGCTACAGTAACGGCAGCGGCGGCATTGCAATATGCCAACTTGGAACGTCGTTGGCAAATGGCGCATGTGGGGTATCCAGAGCAGAGTTGGTATGAGCTGATTTTATGGGCGGGCGGGGCGGCTCTGTTGTTATTGGGGGCGGCAAATAGTTTGCCGGCATTCAACGTTTCTAATTTGGCTGTCCGCTTTCAACAAAGCGCGATTGTACAAGAAGCTGAGGAAACTTTAGAGCGGATGTTTGCCGGCATAAATCCACCGCGCCGACCGCCGCCAAACAGCGGCGAGGGATCTGAGGAAGGGATATTGCCTCGCTCTTTTTTGTTGGGCAATCCGCCACAGCTAGCCGAAATCACGGTATTGACCGCCACTGTACAGAGCGAGATTCAGCCGCTTCATTGGCGGCTAATCAGCTATGATTTGTACAACGGAAGCGGTTGGGCGCGTTCGGCTGAACGAGAAGAAAGCGTGCCGGCATTCGCTCCGTTGCAACATCCCCAATTGATAGCCACATCGCTCGTCAGCCAAACCGTTTATTGGACATTGGATCAGAGCGCAGCTCGGGCGGTATTGGGATTGCCTACCCAATTTAACGAGCCGATTCAAGCCCAATGGCGGGGTATTGATGATTTTGTGGCGGCGCGGGGTGAAGGGGGCGCAGTTTATCAGACGACCTCACTAAGCAGCCGGGCGACGCCAGCCCAGTTGCGCTCTGCCCAATTGGCAGATACGCCTGCTGTCATATTGCAGCGGTATGCCGTTTTAGGGGAAGAGACGCCGCAACGGTTGATTGAACTGGGTCAGGAGATAGTTGCCGGCATCGAAACGCCATATGATCAGGCGGCGGCGATTGAGCGTTTTTTGCGCCAATATAGTTACAATTTAGAGATTAAGCCAGCCCCGCGCGGGGTAGATCCTGTAGAATATTTTTTGTTTGAGTCGCAAGAAGGGTATTGTGATTATTACGCCTCGGCGATGGCGCTTTTAGCCCGCAGCGTTGGATTGCCGGCGAGATTAGGGGTGGGTTATCTGGCGCAGCCGGCAGATGAGCAGGGAGTACAAACGGTTAGCCAGCTCAATGCCCACTCCTGGGCGGAAATCTATTTGGGAGCGTATGGTTGGATTGAGTTTGAGCCAACTGCCCCTTTCCCCCGATTCGAGGTTGAATTGGCGGATGATGCCGGCAATTCTGGCGAAGTTGGGGCGGACGCGGCAGAAGAGTTGTATCAGCCGCCGCCAATTCCAGATGCGCGTCTGGCAAGGCGGCGAATCCCGTGGCGATGGTTGGGATTAGCGGGAGCGGCGGCGGGGATTGCCTTGAGGCGCATGAGGCAAAAGGGGGCTCTTGACCCGACAGTAGATAGTTTTGCCCGATTGCGGCGGCATGCAGGTTGGTTGGGGGTGTCGATGCCGGCATCTCAGACGGCAGCTGAGTTTGAGCAGGCGTTGTTATCGCGGATTCAACCGGGGGGAGATGGGTTATTGGTTGCCGGCATCGCTAAAATCGCTGCGCTATTTCAGCAGGCGCAATATAATCGGCGCATAGGGGAAGCGACAGATGAGCAGGCGGCGCAGGCATGGCGGCAAATTCGATCTAAAATGTGGCGGTGGCAATGGCGCAATTGGCGGCAGAAGAACGGGGGCTAATAATGGACATTGACCAATGTGCCAATGCCGGCAAAGTTCCACATATAAGCGGCGTCGTCTAATGACAAATTAACGCAGCCATGGGATTGTTGAGTGCCGAAGTTAGTATGCCAATACGCTCCATGCAAAGCATACCCCTGATAAAAATACATCACATGCGGCACATTAGGCAGATAATAATCGTATCCGTATGGGGCGCCGCTCATATTTTGCGATTCATATTCCAGGTAAATTCGAAATTCGCCGGTCACAGTGGGAAATTGGGGCAGCCCAGACGAGATGTGGGTGGAAAAAACGGCGTCGGTTCCAATGTAGGCGGTTAAAATTTGGGTGGATAGATTGACGTCAACCCACTGTTCGCCGGGGGTGATGGGGGTGGTGCGATATGTGCCAGCCGGAGCGCTGACGGGCGGCGGGGTAACGGTGGGCAAGGGAGTGGGCGTGGGGAGGGGCGTCGGCGTCCAACGGGGGCGGCTTTCGGGGGCGTTTTCGTCATTATTTTGGCTGATGGATTTCGCCTGAATGTCGGCTTGAGGCGGCGCGTCGTTGACCTGGTTGTTGGCATCTGCCCACAAGATCGGCAAAATGCCGGCAAACAGCCCGCCTTCGTCGCTGGCTGATGTGTCTGATTGGGAAACATCATCCTTTGAATTGTGTTCGCCCTCTGCCTCTGTCTCGCCATCAGATGGGGCAGCGTCGTTTATGGGGATGCCGGCGTTCGCCCCATTTGCTTGGGCGATGAGAGGACGCGGCGCCACTGGTTCTGCCGTTTGCCGGGCGGGCAGCGCCAGCCAAACGGCAACGCCGATACAGATCCCCAACAAGATCAGCGTAGCGACCCCTAATCCAATTTGGCGTCGCCGAGAGGGGCGGGGCGTCGGATCGTCAGGGATAGTTTCGTCACCATCCGGCGCAGGGTCTCTGGCTGGTTCGGGCGCGGGCAACGAAACCGTTTCTGGGCTTGGGGCAGCCGCAGCAGCGGCTTGGGCGCGCTTTTTTTCTAGCCAGGCTTCGGCTTGAGCCAAGCGCGGATTGTCTGGATTTAACGTTCTGACTTGCTCTAAACAGCGTTCGCTTTCCAGTAGGGTTGGCATCACTCCAGCCAGCCACAACCACGCTTTGTCGTCTCTAGGGTTTACGCGGATATATTGTTGTAATTTGCGGCGAGCTTCTGTTTTGTTGCCGGCAGCTATCGCCTTTTTCGCTTCAAGCAGGGCGGATTTAGAGGCGCTCATGGGGAGACATCCTGAAAATAACACAAAATGCCATTGACGATGCCCGTTGCTGGCGTTTCAGCGCCGGTCGTCAACAGCTCTCGATCTAAATTCATGAAGCCAGTTTCGATGATGACCGCCGGCGTGCCCGGCGCGATCTTTTGAAAGGCATGGTAGTCGGTCATGTGCGGGGTGATGGTGTTGGCGTGATAAGGTAAGTTGGTTGTTTCAGCGTAAGCGGTTTGGAGGCAAATCGATAATTTAGTTGAGTCGGTAATGTTAGAGCCTGCCAATTTAAAGCCGGTAGCGGTGTCGTTGAAGTAGTCGCAGGAATCGGCGTGAATCGAGATCAGTAAACTGCCGGCAAACCCGTCTAACCCTGGGTCAAATTCGCTCAATAGGTTGGCGACGATGCCGGCATTTTGTAATTGGGCTTGTACCTTGTTGGCGATATTGTTGTTGACTTGCACTTCTGTCAAGCCGTCGTCGCACGCTGCCCCCGAATCATTGTCCAGATGACCAACCACAATCGCCACTCGCCGCGGTCCTGAACCATGCGCTAACCGCTGTAAAACTGGTCGGGATGCCGCGTTTTTGGAGATTGGCGCCCACAGGCCGTTGCCAGGCAATGGAACGGCGGATTGTATCGAGACGGCATCTTCTCCCGTTGGGTTAAACATCAAATATATGGCTACCATGCCGGCAATTGAAACCAATAAAAAACCAACCAATTGCAGATTTGTGGCTAAAAATCGGAGTATCGGTATAGAAGAGGTTGTTGCTGCGGGTTGCCTTCTTTGGGTCGCCATAATTCTAGTGTACCCGATTATGACGAGAAGATAAACCGATTTTTACATAACGCTTTGCCTGCCGGCATTGGTTTTTGGCATTGCGAAGGGCAGGCGGCTTTAGCTAGCGAGAGATAAATCGATACCCAATTCCCCTAACAGTTTCAATTCGAGCGCTAGCGGTCATCCCTAATCCCAGCTTTTGACGCAGGGTGCGAATTAATGGTCGGATGAGGTTGCTGGCGTCTTGATAGGAGGTTTCAAAACCATGGGTGGCAAGCAACAGCTCTTCTGTGTGAATAAGCTGCCCCGGTTCGCTCAACAGCCGTTCCAACAAGCGGAATTCGCGGGCAGAGAGACGGATCGGTTTGGCGTTTAACCAAACTTGATGTTGACCGGGATTGATTTCGATGTCGCCAAATTTGATTACATTGGTTTGCGGCGCAATTTGTTCGATGGCGGTATGGGCTGGGGCTGCGGTGACGGCGCTATGGGCATTGACAGGCGCAAAATGGCGCACTCTATTGTCTTTAAACTGTAGATGGCGTTTAAGTTTACCTTTGATCACAGCTAACAAATCTTCCGGCTCTATCGGCTTAACCAAATAATCGTCGGCGCCCAACTCTTTGCCATACCGTACATCTGAGTCGAGGGAGCGAGCCGTTAGAAAGACAAAGGGGATATGCAGCCATTTTTTATTTTTGCGCACCATCTCAAAAAATTGATACCCATTTAGATTGGGCATTGCTACATCGGCTAAAATGAGCGAGATTTCGTTTTGTTGCAATTTAGCCAATCCATCTTGACCATCTGTGGCGGTTACGGTGGTAAATCCTTCATGCTCCAATGTCATCGATAAGCTATTGAGTAGCGTTGGGTGGTCGTCTACAATTAATATAACATTTTGGTTTGTCATGGCATTTGTCCTTTAGAGGGCTGTAATGGGAAATAGAGGGCAAAGGTGGAGCCGACTTTTTCTTGTGACTCGACGAATATATGCCCATTGTATTGTTCGATAAGTTCTTTGGCGATTGATAACCCTAACCCAGCTCCTGGCTCAGCGGCGCTGGCGTTTGCTCGGTAAAATCTGCCAAAGATGTAAGGTAACTGGTCAACATTGATGCCGATGCCGTTATCTTGCACCAGCAAGGCAGCCCATTCGCCTGCCGGCAATTGGTTAATTCCCGGCAAAGGAGGCGCGTTAGCCATTGTTGGATTACATTGCCGGCATTGGAGTTCTATTTTGCCGTTGAGAGGGGTGTATTTAATGGCATTGCTAATTAGGTTGCGAATGATTTGCTGCAAATGGGGTTCGTTAATGGAGATGAATAAGGGTGAGGCAGATTGAAAACAGAGCTGATGTCTTTTAGCCTTTGCCAATGGTTGATTTTTAGCGATCTCTTTGCTAGCCGCCGCCGTTAAATCGACCAGCTCAAGGGCGGTTTCTTGATGATTATCCATCGCCATCAGGCTGAGTACGCTGTCGATCAATTCCCTTAAAATTTGAGCTTGTTCTCGAATATCGCTGATGATATCTTTGCGTTGCTCGTCAACTAGGCGATCATATCCCTTATCCAGATTGCCGCTCAACAACGTTATAATGGACAATGGGGTTCGCAGTTCATGGGAGACATTGGAGATGAACTCTTCTTTGAGCCGTTGGGCTTCTTTTATCTCGGTGATATCGCGGAAGATGGCGACGGAACCGGTAGGCTTATTGGAGTAAGAGCGTTTGAGGATAGGCGCAACAGTGAGGGCGGTGTGGTAATAGGCGCCATCCTTTCTGCGGTTTACCAATTCGCCTCGCCATGGAGCGCCAGAGTTAATTTGATGGTTGACTAATTCGACTTCTGTAGCAGTGAAGTTAGCATACCGCCAAATGGCGTTGGGCTGCCCTATTAATTCTTCGGGAGAGTAGCCGGTTAGCGCTCCGGCAATTGGGTTTGCGAACTCAGCGTTTCCGGCGTTGTCCGTTACGATCACCCCTTCGCCCAAGGCGTTTAAAATCGCTTTGGTGCGATCCCGTTCTTGACGCAATTCCATCTGTCGTTGGCGGCGCAATCTATTTAAATTGGTAATTGACCGCACCCGCGCCTCAAGCTCTAACCGATCGTATGGCTTTTGCAGAAAATCATCCATGCCCGCCTCTAGCGCGGCGATCCGCAATTGCCTTTCATCAATGGCAGAAACCATAATCAGCGGAATATCGGCAGTGGCTGGATTTTTACGAATGCGGCGGCAAACTTCGATGCCGTCGATATCGGGCATCATTAAGTCGAGTAAAATGGCGTCTGGGATGGTATGTTTTACAAACTCCAACGCTTCCGTTCCGTTTCGGCACAAAGAAAGTTGGTAGCCGTGTATCGCTAGCAACGATTCTAACGTTAGCAGTGAGAAGTCGTCGTCGTCCACCAATAAGAGATGAACAGCTTCGCTCATTGTCGCTTCGGGGGCTGGGGTCATGGCTGGTATCGTCTATGCTGAAACGGCAGACGCCTTTGCCGGCGTTAAATCGAGCTGCTCTAATATGGTTTCGGCGATTTTAGAGAGGGAGATGGGCTTGCTAAAGTAGGCGTTTGCTCCAGCTTGCAAACAACGCTCTCGGTCGCCGGGCATTGCCAAGGCGGTAACTGCCAAGATAAAGAGGTCTTTAAATTTTGGATTTTGCCGCAGCTTGGCGATCGTTTCTAATCCATCCATTTCTGGCATTTGGATATCCATAATTATCAGCGATGGGTGGTGTTTTTCTGCCATAGCCAACGCTTCTTTGCCGTTGCCGGCAACGATGTAGGGCAGATTGTATGTTTCTAACAAGGCGATATAGAGTTCGATATTGTTGGGGTTATCTTCCGCTATCAGGATCGGCTTCATGTGCTGCCGCTGTTCGACAGAGGGTATTGGCAGCCCAATCTGACTGATGCCATTCGTTTTGCTTGCCGGCATTTCAGGAATAATCCAGGGGATAGCGACTGTAAATTGACTGCCAACATTCAACTCGCTCTCCACAGAGACTGAGCCGCCATGTAGATCAGCCAATCGATACACCAATGCCAATCCCAATCCAGTGCCGCCATATCGCCGGGATAAACTACTATCTAATTGGACAAATGAAGAGCCGAGTCGAGCTATATCTTCTTCCGAGATACCGATGCCTGTGTCCCAAACAGTAAAGGAGAGGCGATTTAACTCCTGCTCGCCTTTTACCTCTAGCCCAACCTGCCCATTGTCAGGCGTAAATTTGATTGCATTGCTCAACAAATTCACCAAAATTTGTTTTAAGCGCCGTACATCCGCTACAAAAATAGGGGAACTAGCGTCTATTGAGAAGTTAACTTTTACCTGTTTTTTGGCGGCAGCTTGTTTAACGAGCCGCAAACAAGATTCACATATATCTTGAATGCGAGCGATATCTTTATCGAGCTCTGTTTTGCCGGCTTCGATTTTTGCCACATCTAAAACGTCGTTGATCAACGACAAGAGGTGGTTGCCGCTTTCTTCGATGATGCCTAATGATCGGAGCTGTTTTGAAGATAGATCGCCATGTATATTTTCCTGTAATACTTGAGACATACCCAAAATGGCATTGAGCGGGGTACGTAGTTCGTGGCTCATATTTGCCAAGAATTGATCTTTGAGTTGAGCGGCTTGAATCAGTTCATCGTTGGCATGTTGAAGTTGGCGATAAAGTTGGGCGCGGGATATGGCTACGGCGGCTCGTTGGGCTAAATTGCCGGCAAAAAAGAGGTCGTCTTCTTTGTAGTAGCGAGACTTGTTATCTAACACATAAAAGACGCCAAGAATATCTCCGCGCTCTTTGAGCGGCGCCACAAGCAAATTGACGATGTTGGCGGCGAGAAAGGGGTAGTAAGCGGGGTTGGCTTTTTTATCTATGTTTAGTTGGCGGATTTTGCCTAGCGAAGCTGCCTTGATGGCAATGCTTTTAATCGCTTCGTACAGTTCATAGGTGGCTAAATTTGTTTCATCAAAGCTGTATCGTTCCAACAGGGGCGTTTGGCTTTCGCGGTCAAACACGACGATGCCGGCATGAACCGCTGCGAATACTGATTGCAAGAAAGCGGGCGCTGAATCGACGATCACCTGTAACTCATCGCTTTTGTTAAGCAATGTTTCAAATTGGGCGATATGGGATTGGCGACGATATTGAGCTTGCACCTTTTCTGTGCGTTCAACCACCCGTTTTTCCAACGTCAATTTGCCATCTTGCTCTTTCTTGAAGAGACGGGCATTATCTATGGCGATGGCGGCTGGGGTTGCCAGGGCGTTCAGCAGCCAACAGTCGTCGTCATTAAATGGGCTGTTTTGCTTGTTAAAGGCGGCTAATGCCCCGATCGTTTCCCCTTTAACAATGAGCGGTTCGCAAACGATCGATTCGGATTGAAATCCGGTATCTGCATCGACGTCAGAGTTGTAACGAGGGTCTTGCGTCATCTTGTGCACTAGGGCGGGTTGTCCATGGGCAGCGACCCAACCCATAATCCCCTGACCCATTTCTAAATTTCTGCCTCTAATCAACTCATACCCCTCGCCAGAGGCTGCCACAAATGTTAAACAATCGTCATCTTCATCTTTCAAGATGATGGAGCAAGCGGAAGCTTGAAGCATTTGGGAGGTTTGGTCGGTGATGATATTTAACGTTTCGCTTAAATTGATCGAGCTGGAGATGGTCTGCATCACCTTGGTTAAAAGAGCGAGTTGATCGGCATGTTGTTGCAGGTTTTGATAAAGTTGACTGTTGGCGACGGCGATGGCGGTTTGATTGATGAGCGATTGTGCCATGGCAACCTCTTCTTCGCTAAAAAGTCTAGGTTGATCATGCCCAATTTCAATCATGCCTAAAATTTCATCTTGGTGGACCATGGGTACAATCAGCAAACTTTGTTTGCCGGCATGGCGCATATATTGGACTATTTCAGCGGGCAACTCTTTTTGTGAAAGGGCATATTGAATAGAACGACTATGCTCTAAAATAGGTTTTGCCGTTGGGGGCGGGGCGATAAAGCCTCCTTTGTTATTTGTGGATTTTCCTTCCTTGTCCGTTTCAAGATTGACTAAAATTTCCATCATCTTCATTGCCGGCAACCATTGGTACACGGCGCAGCTCGTCACTTGCAGAAGATTAACAATTTCCCAGGAAAAAGTATCCAAGACAAAAGCTAAATCTAGGTTAGAGATGATGGTATAGCCCGTCGTTTGCAAAGATAGCAACTCTCGATTTCTCTGTTTAAGCTTTTCCCCTATATCCCGATAAGGGGTGGTTTCTCTCAAATTTAAAAGATAGTTGCGGGTTTGTTTATCAGGCAGGGTGAGATCGGCTAAACTGAAATCGAAATGGCGTTTTTCTTCCCCATCATAAATTATCAACTCTTGATATTTTTCTGGATTATCAGAAGATTCTTCTAACAGCGAAGCGGTTTGCGGCAACAGGCGTTGAATCGGGATGCCGATTATTTGCTTTGAGGTGTCGCTCAATAGCTTTTTGGCGGCGGGGTTCGCGTCCAGAATAACGAAGTCGGGATTCAAAATCAGCGCCCCGTTATCGAGGTTTTCAAATGTAAGATTGCGAAAGCTTAGTAAAGCGCTGTTTTCTGGTTGAACGATAAAGGCAATGGCAAAGATTAATAGCAAGATGCCGCTGAAAACTGGCGCAACAGACAAGGGGATATCTGGCAGGAAGATTTGGCTGGTAATAAATGAGAGCAATGGAGCGAGATGCAAAATCCATAAACTGATGATTTGCCATTGGTCTTTTCGGGATTTTTGGTAGCTAAAACGGAGTAAATACGCCAAACTGATCAAGCCAACGGCGTTGCTAAAGATTTGAAGTAACCAATATCCCCCTTTGGCTTGGAAAGCAAGCAGTTGATATTGAAAGTAGGGTTGAATCTCTGCATTTTGGTAGATCTGCCCATGTCGTTCGGCGGTAGCCACCAACCCGATAGCGACTACATACAATATCCCAACGGTTATGGCGTAGCGTTTGATTTGGAAGGCGGAAACCCCAATTTGGCGCAGCGTTAACAGCAAAAAGAAGAATGGCAACAAGATGTTGCCGGCAAATTTCACCTTAAACCAAAATAATTTAACCGCTAAATCGTTGGCAGCCAATTCATAAGCGTATCCGCCCGCCCACACAATGCTGCTGCCCAATATGAAGGCGAGTAAAAAGCTGGCATTGGTGCGGCTTTTTTCCCGCCTTGCCAAAAGCAATGCCAGAAATTGCAATAAGGCAAGGAAAAGCAATGTGGTTGGTAGACGAGAAAAAGAATACGCCATGAAATGTCTTGATTTTTATTCGAACTGTTTTTACGTAAATATGGTCAGAAGCCGTGCCGAAAAGGCGTTGGGTACACTTTAACAAAAAAACGGCGCCAAATGCGCCCCAAACGGTAGTTCGTTAGTAATAAGCGGGCGAAATTAGATTGTAGAGATCGGTGGTTGAATGAAGATGGCTCAGGAAAAGGTTAAAAATGTAGGAAATATCGATGCTGGCGGGCGAAAATATCGCCTTAGCGGCAAAAATCTCGACTAAATGGACAATTCAATTATGAAAGAGGCTTTATGGTAAGTTGTCAGACCCGTCACTCTTTATCGCCAAATAATATTTTTTTGAGGTTTTCAACGATAGGGCTTTTCGGTTCTTGCGGAAGGAGCCCCTCAAAATAATAGGCGTCGGCGGCGCCAAACATCATACCTGCCTCTAAAAGCTCTTGTACCATTCTTTCGCCTGCTTCCCCAACGATTGGAACTTGTTTATGGATAAGTTTGGAAAGTAGCGAAAAGATAGCGGCTTGAATTCGGTTGCTTAATAGTTTCATAAAACGCCCTTATCGATTGTTTGCCGCCTGGCTCAAACTAATCCGCAAATGCCGGCAGTTAAGCCACAACGGCAAATAGAATATTCGCCTAATCCACTACAAACTGAAATTTTCCACTACGCAAGAGAGATATAAATTAAAGGATACTCTTTAAAATGGGTAAATGGAAGAGCCAAAGCGTTGGCTCAATAGCGCTTTGGTCATAGTCCTGTAGCATGCTCTTTATCCCCCATAATAGCTATCAAATATTCACAAGCCGTTTGCTATAATGTTCACAGCGTTGTTATTGCGCTTGTTACAATCAAAAAAAGAATTCATGGTGTTGTTTATAAATTTACGATGAGTTGGGAATTTACTCCATATTTGGTCGTTGTCATTTTGGCTGCCGCGCTATGTGCCGGATTGTCTGTTTATGTGTGGCAGAGGCGAGCCCATTTCGCTGCCAAATACCTCTTTGGGTTGATGTTTTCCGCCGCAATTTGGTGCGGGATATACGCTATTGAGATCGCGGCGGCAGACGCCAACGCCAACCTATTTTGGAATCGATTCAAATATTTCGGCATCGTATTTGTGCCGGTCGCATGGCTCTTCTTTAGCCTGGGCTTTGCTGGTTTTGGACGATTGATCACCCGCGCCACAGTTACTCTGGCTCTTATTTTTCCGACCATCACTTTAACCATTATTTGGGGATATGATTTCCTTTTCTGGAGCGAGAAGGCGTTCATTGAAGGGGAGGCGTTTAATTATTTAGACCTCTCTTATGGCTCTTGGTTTTGGGTGCACACCGGCTACTCTTATCTGTGTTTGCTCATCGGCACTTTTATCGTAGTCAGACATTACTTTATGGAGAAAGGAGTCCAACGCTCCCAGGCGGGTATTGTTCTGGCTGGATCGATGTTCCCCTTTCTAGCGAACGCCATCTCTATCAGCCCATTAAATCCCAATCCCGCTTTAGACTTTACGCCCGTCGCTTTTTCAATGAGCAGTTTGCTGTTTTCCTGGGCGCTCTACCGTTTCCAACTCTTAAGCATGGAGTTTCCTGAAACAGAGTTTCAGATGAACGTTAATTTACAGGTTGCAGAAATTAATCGGGCGGCTCGCCAACGCACACAATCTTTGATGTTATGGGGAACGGTCGCTTTGGCGGCGATGAGCTTGGTGCCTTTTGCCACATACCTATTTAACAAAAGTCAACCAAATTGGCTGCCGATTTCGTTGCTGGGTTTGAATTACCTGCTCTTAGTGGTAGTGAGCGTCTTTCCAAATATGCTCTCTCGATGGCGTTCGTTTGGTATTTTGTGGATTTTGTATATCTTTGGTTTAGGGCACATATGGCTGTTTGGGTTTGAGCTGCTTGCCGGCATTTTCCTGATGTTGTTTGTGATCTCCACATTGTTGCTTTTTGAAGTCAACGAAGCGGTTACCTCATTAGTGGTCAGTTTGATGACCGTCTTTATTTTTGGGGGATTAGTCTTGGCTGGGCAAATCGTGCCCGATCCGATTTTGGGCGTCGGCGGATCGTTTGAAGAGATCCTGGTGGGCGGCATAGCATTCATTATCGTAGGCGGCATGTTGGTGTGGACACAATCCTTTTCCCAAAATTACACTTACCAACTCATCGAACGCTCCCAAAATTTGGCGATAGATTTAAATGCCCAACGCACATTATTGCAATCTCGCGTAGCGCAACGGACGAAAGCGTTAGAGGCGAGTTACTCTGCCAGCCGCCAAATCGCTTCTGTGGTCGAGTTAGATCAAATGACCCACCAAGTAGCCGACATCATTCAGGATGCTTTCAACTACTATCATGTTCAAATCTACTTATTAGACCACGCTCATCAAAAACTGACGCTGGTTGGGGCGACTGGTCTGGCAGGCAAAACTCTGTTAGCTGAAAGACACGAAATCGCCGTACATGATGATGGGGTGGTGGGGCAAGCTGTTATGTCGTCCGCTCGAATTAATGTGCCTAATGTGTATCAAGAACCCCGATGGAAATTCCATGAGCTGTTGACCCGCGCCCGTTCGGCAGTGGCGTTGCCAATTATTATGGATGGGGAGGTATTGGGAGCCATGCACGTTTTAGATGTGCAGATCAATGGCATCAATAGTGACGAGATCGATTTGCTGGAGACGATTGCCGGGCAAATTGGGGTGGGTTTGAAAAATATGCTCAACTATCAAGAATCGCAGCGCAAGGCGGAACAAGAGGAGTTGCTGCTGCAGGTGATCCAACGAATTCGTCAGACGACCGATGTGGAAAGCGCTATGCGGGTAGCTGCCGAGACGATTGGCAATGTTTTAAACGCCAAACAGACGACAGTTCAATTGGAGCCGCTGGGCGAGATGAACGGTCAATTGGCTAACAGGAGAGTGGGGTAAGCGATGGCGTTTCAAATTTCGGCGTATATGTTTGCCCCCATAATTGCCGGCATTTTTTCGTTGGGTATAGCCTATTTTGTCTGGTCTCGCCGGCAATCAAGAGCGGCGGCGCCTCTTTTTGTTATGTTGCTAGCTACCTCTTTTTGGGCGTTTGTTTACGGCTTAGAGATAGGCGCTTTAGATCTCGATTTTAAGCTGTTTTGGGCGCAATTAAAGTATATCGGTATTGTGGCTACTCCCTTAGCCTGGTTTCTCTTTGCCGTGATCTATACCGAGCGGGATGAATGGTTGCAACCGGTGACGATCATCGCTCTTTCTATCATTCCAATCGTTACCATAATTCTGACATTAACCAATGAATTACACCATTTGGTATGGGTGGGCAAATTAGATGACAGCGGCTCATTTTTAGCCTATGTAGTGGAATTCCGCTACTGGTTCTGGCTGCATACCGCCTTTTCTTATTTGATGGTTTTAGCCGCATTTTTCCTTATTGCCGCTCAATATCGTCGCGCAGACGCGACAGCCAAAAAACAGATCGCCGTCTTGTTGGCTGCCGGCATCTTCCCATTTGCCGGCAATGTGTTGTTTGTGGCTGCGGGCGATTTGCTGAAAAACCTAGACATTACGCCCATAATGTTTGTCTTAACTGGGTTTTTCCTGGCTATTGGTTTGTTCCCGCTGCGCATGTTGGAAAATCCGGAAGATGATGGGACTATCGCCTATTCGCTAGATACTGAAATTAGCGAAATCATTCTAGGGTCGCGCCGCCAAACGTTACGGTTGTTGTTGACTGGTTCGATTATTTTGTGCTTCTTCTCCATTATGGTTGGGTTGATGCGGGAATATTCAGCCGGGCAACCTAATTGGAACAATTTACTATTATTGGCGTTGCCGGCATTTACCTTTGCCATCATCGCCGCAGTTAGAGGGGCGCCATTTGAACTGCGAACAGTCGCTTTTCTGGGCGCCTGGTTATTTATCTCGCTCATCTCCATCCGCCAATTTGGGTTAGATTTAGAAAGCGGCGTCAATCTCCTTACATTTGTGATCTTCGCCTTCTTTTTGCTGGGCATGCGAGGCGGTTTGGTAGCGTTGGCTATAAGTGGATTAACCGTTGTTGGGGCGGGTTATCAAATTTTTAGCGGTCAATTCGCTCCGGCTTCCCGATTAGTGGCGGGCAGCAGCGGTATCGACCTTTTCTTTTCAGCCCTCAACTTTTTCATGTTGATTCTTACAGCCACATTAGCCCAATCGAATTTGCAGCGATTTGTAACCGACCTATTTAACGAGGCGCAAGCGTTATCAAAAGAGTTAGATGCCGAACGCGCTTTGTTGGAAAATCGCGTAGCTGATCGCACCCGAGATTTAGAAACCAGCTTTGCCATTACCCGTCACATATCGGAAGTAGACGACAAAGAGGCGCTGTTTGCCAGCGTGGTTGACCAGCTTCGTCAACAATTTGGCTTCTACCACGTTTTTGTCTTTTTGTTGAATGAAGCTGAAAACCGATTTGATTTTACCGCCGGGTCGGGCGAAATAGGTCAACAACTAAAACGATTGGACTTATCTTTGCCTGCCGATAGAGGTTTGATGGGGAATATCAGAAATTCTAAAAACTCAGTGGTGGTAGATGATGTCACTCTGGAGCCAGAATGGATTGAAAACGAATATTTGCCGACAGCCAAAGCGGAAGCGATTGTGCCTATTTTGTTGGGCGATAAGATGTTTGGCGTGCTTGGCATTCAATCTGACAAAATTGCCGGCATACACCACAACCAAATCAGCCTAGTTGAAGCGATAGCCAGCCAAATGGCTGTAATCATCCAAAAGCTCGACACCTTAGCCCAAGCCGAACAACAAACCAAAGCGGAAAGCGCCCTAAACCAAGTCGTGCAACAAATTCGACAAACAACGGGTATTGACCGCGCCGCGAAGATCGCTATCAGAGAGATGGGGCGGGCATTAGGCAAGCCCGCCGCTATTCTATTGGCAGACGCCCCGCCACAGCTTGCCAGAGATACTAGACCTCTTGTGGCAAGGGATTCTATGCAGGATTATCGCTCATGAAATTTATGTACCAAAAAATCAGCAAACTTCTTTTTCCCTTAGCCCTCATTTTAATGTTTATCGTTGCCTGCGGCTCAGCGGCAAATGAGCAAAATAGCGGCGACGATAGTGTGAATGGGGTCCAAGAGGGCGAAGGGGCAACAGACAGCCCTGATCGCGCCCTGCGAATTTATAATTGGGACACCTATATCGATCCTGACATTTTAACCGACTTTGAGCGAGAATTTGACGTCACCATTCAATATGAATTGTTTGAAAGCAACGAAGATATGCTAACTCAAATAGAAAATGGGGCTGTTTTCGATGTGATCGTGCCTAGCGATTACATGGTTGAATATATGCGAGAAGAGGGGTTATTGCGTGAGCTTCATCATGAAAATATCCCAAACATCAACAATTTAGACCCCACATTTGCCAGCCCAATCTTTGACCCAGGCAATCGATTTTGCGTCGCTTATCAATGGGGAACGCTGGGCATTGGCTATAACCGAGCCGCAGTTGGCAAAGAGCTCACTGGTTTCGAGCAATTATTTGATGAGGAACATGCCGGCAGAATCGCTTTAATCGACGATTTGCGATCTATGTTGGGCGTTACCCTAATTTACCTGGGTTATAGTCCTAACACTTCTAACGTCGAACAGATTGCAGAAGCAGTTGAATTGTTGGCGGAAAACGACCAACAATTTATTGAATATGCGCCTGATACCGGGCAAGATATGTTGCTGAGCGGTGAGGCTGATATTGTGTTTGAGTGGAGCGGCGATATCTTTCAGGCGATTGACGAAAATCCCGATATCCAATATGTCATTCCCGAAGAAGGCTCAATCATCTGGACAGATAATTTGTGTATCCCTGCCAATGCCAACAACCCGGAATTGGCTGAAAAATTCATCAACTACATTTTGAGGGCAGACGTTGGCGCGCAACTTTCTAACTATGTTCGTTATGGCGCCCCAAATTTGGCTTCCCGACCGATGTTATTGGAAGAAGATCGGAAAAACCCTGCCATTTACCCGCCCGAAGAGGTGCAAAAACGACTATTTTTCTTGGCAGATTTAGACCAAACTACCGCCCAAAGTTATGAAGATGCCTGGGCCACATTAGTGCAATAAGGGGTACGAGGAACGAAATGATGAAAAAGCTGCTTCAATTTGCTCAATCTTTAAATTCCATCCGGGTTGTTTTGATTGCCGGCATCGGCTTCATCTTGGCGCTCACCTTGTTAATGGGGTTTACCGCTTATTCTAGCTTACAGCAAGTGCAATCGAGCGTTCAGACCAATATAAATGAAGCAAACCGCATGCGTAACTTGAGTTTAGAAGTAGAAAATCAATTTCTTACTGCCCGTCAATATGAGGCGGAGTTCCTAAACCAAGTTGATGAGATAAGGGTTGCCGCCGCTGACGCTGAGTTGATCGCTTTAAATGAAGAACAGATCGTGTCTGCCCGAACAAATATCGACGAAATGAATCAGATCATTGCCTCTACAAGCAATGCCGAATTAGCCTCGCTAACTGAAGAGTTGGAAAATCTGTCCCATGAATTGGAAGAGTATGAAGAGGCGTTTCAAAAAACAACCGCTAATTTAGAACAATTTTCTAGAGCGGATGGGCTTGTGGCTGATTTGGATTCTGGGGTCAGCTCGTTGAACGATTTAGCGATTGCTAACAACGAAGAAGAGATGCACCTTACGCTGGACCATTTGCTCGACGCTCAAGATGAGTTCCTGGCGACTGGGCGAATCGAATATGCCGACGCAGCTCGATTTGATATGCTCGATCTAGCGGAAATTATCCTACAAGCTGACTTTTCTTCTACAGAACGGCGCCAAGCGGCGACCTTATTGGCTGAATATGAAACAGGGTTTAGGCAATTGATTTTGCTAGAACAAGATACTGCCATTAATCGCGCGATTTTTCAGGAAGAAACAGAGGTGATTGCTGAGCTCATTAAAGATATTGAACAGCAGGGCGAGGTAAGTTTGACCGCTACCCGGACTGAGTTGAACAACGTCACGAATCGAGCCCGGACGTTGCTTTTGGCAACTGGCGGATTGGCGACAATTTTGGCGACCATAATTTCGGTTTTGCTGCTTAGGCGCATTTTAACGCCGCTCAATCGATTAACAGAGGCGGCAAACGCGATTTCGCAAGGAGATTTTTCCCAAACTGTGAAAATCGACTCGCAAGACGAATTTGCCGCTGTGTCATATGCCTTTAACGATATGACCGGGCGGGTTAGCGGGTTGGTTAATTCGCTTGAAGCGCGGGTAGAAGATCGAACCAGGGCATTGAGCGCCAGTTCTGAAGTGAGTCGGCGCATTTCCACTATATTGGATAGAGACCAATTGATTGTTGAGGTGGTAAATCTTATCCAAGAGGCTTTTGGTTTTTATCATGTTCATATCTACCTGTATGACCAAACCAAACAAATTTTGCGCATGGTGGGCGGTACAGGTCAAGCTGGTCAAACGATGCTTGTCTCTAATCATTCTATTCCACGTGGAAAGGGGTTGGTTGGTTCTGCCGCTATTGTCAACCAGGTTATAAATGTGCCCAACGTGAGGCAAAATGAAGATTGGTTAGCTAATCCATTGTTGCCTGATACTAAGTCGGAAATTGCAGTGCCTATTCGAGTTGGAACTGAGGCGCTGGGAGTGATGGATGTGCAACAAGATGTGGAGCACGGTTTTTCTAAGGAGATGGAGACGCTGCTGGAAAATCTGGCTAATCAGATTGGGGCGGCTTTGTTAAACGCTGAATCTTTTGCCAACGTTAAAGAGCAAACTGACCGAGAAGCGCTGGTTAATTTGATATCACAGAAAATTCAAACTGCTCCCACCATCGACGATGTGTTGCAGGTGGCTGCCAGAGAGTTGGGTTTGGCGCTAGGAGCGGAAAAAACGTTGGTGAAAGTTAGCGCTCCGTCAGTTTTGAACCGCAATGGGGCAAACAGTTAAACTGGTTGAAGAGGCGAATATGGTTTTTACAGATTTATTGGGCGATAGTCGAGAGGGCGTGTTTAAAAAGTTTTGGCTGCCATTGGCTTTTTTGGCGGCCGGCATTGGTTATACGATCATTAACTTTTACCTCTATGCCCAAGAAGGCAGACCGTGGCAACTGTTGGGCACAGGCTTTATGGCTGTTGGTTTTTCTATCTGTGCGGCTGTTGGCATATGGCTTGCCTCTCGCGGTCGGCAAAATGCCGGCATTGGGCTGATATTAACCGCCTTTGCCCTAGGAACGCTGATCCTGAACTTGCTTGTTGAAGATGTGGGTTTGGTAACCGGCATCGGTTTGATATTTATGGCGGCGGCAATTGGCTCTAAAGCGCTTACGCCGACTGCAACCCGCAATGTTTTTGTTTTGGGGGTGGCGGTTGGCTTGTTCTCAATTATCGCCGATCTATTCCCGGCGCTTCCTTATCGTCTCGCCTCGCCGTCGCTGATCACTTACACGCCGTGGTTTATTTTGCCCTTAGCCCTCATTGCCCTATTTTCCATCATCAGAGAGTTTAGCGCCTACTCTTTGCGGGCAAAATTGGTGACGGGGTTCAGCTTGTTGACATTGTTGACTGCCGGCATTTTATCTTTTTACTCCGCTTACGCCAATCGTCAAGCGATATTGGACAATGTTCAATCGGAGATGACAGGTTCCGCCGAGAATCACGCTTTACTGGTGGGCGAAGAGCTAAGCCGGCAAATCGAGTCGTTGCAATTGATCGCGCTGGATGATTTGATTCGCGCTGAACTCCATCAACTCAACGAAGATTATCAGGGCAGCGACGCAGAAATTTATGCCCGACTGTTGGAATATGATCGACAATGGATCGAACAAGACGAGGGCGGAACGGTATTGCTGGAAGAGCGGATATCTAATGACCTCGCCCAAGATTTGCGCCGTTTTCAGCAAGTTTTTCCGGACCAAGCCGAAATTTTCATCACTGACCGATACGGTGGCTTGGTAGCGGCTACCGAAGCTACTTCAGACTACTATCAAGCTGATGAAGATTGGTGGAAACAGGCGTACAACAATGGGCAAGGGGCGATATATATTTCTGAGCCGATCTTTGACGAAAGCGCCAATATCCTCGGAATTCAATTCTCTATCCCGATTTTTGATACGGCAGATAATGAAAATATCACCGGCATTTTGCGGACGACCTATAGTTTGGAGAAAATCAGCGAATTTTTGGCGCATGGCTCTTCTGTGGATCATGAAGGAATAGCGCATGGCGTTTCAGAAGCTCATGATAGGGAAACCCATGTCACCATCTTATTGCCAGACGATCGGGAATGGATTGTGGAATTAGATCCCACAATCGACAATGGAATAAAAACCACTTTAATTGAGGCGGATTTTATAGGTGAAATCGCTCATTCAGAAGCGGAGCATTCAACTGGAGAGACTGAATCGATTGATGGCGAATCAGACTTTTCTGAACATGTTCATGAGGGCGTATTGAAATATGTTGTGACCAATCACGTTCAAGACAGTTTGGATTCAGAGACGATTCATAATCTGAATTGGGTAGTATCTGTTGAACGAGACGCTGAATCGATACTTGGTATTTTGGAGTCGGGCAATCGCGGCACGATTTTGCTCTCTATTTTTTTGACGGGTTTAAGCGTAGCAGGGGCATTATGGTTGGCGCAAATCTTTTCTAACCCATTGTTAGAATTAAGCGAAGTTGCCGGCAATTTAGGGAAAGGGGATCTATCCGCTCGCTCCGATTACAAAGGGTCAGACGAAATCGGTATCCTGTCTGTTACCTTTAACCAAATGGCTGGGCAATTACAAGAGACATTATCCAATTTGGAAGGGCAGGTAGACGCTCGTACCCGCGACTTGCTGCTGGCGGTTGATGTAGGGCAAAAGTTAACCGAAGTAAAAGAGTTGGATGATTTATTGCGCCAGGCAGTCGAGGTAATTCAAGAACAATTCAATCTGTATCACGCTCAAATTTACCTGGTTGATCCGACCGGACAAGAGTTAGTATTACGCGGCGCCACTGGCGAAGCTGGGTCAGCTTTGATGCAGCGAGGACATCGCTTGTCGATTGGTCCCGGTTCTATCAGTGGCACGGCAGCGTCTACTCAAAAAGCGATGGCAGTCAACGATACGCTTGGCAGCGGCGCCCATCTGAAAAACCCAGATTTGCCGTTAACTCGTTCAGAAATGGCGGTTCCAATGCTTTCTGCCGGCAAAGTGTTGGGCGTGTTAAATATGCAAAGCGAAGTGGCAGGCGACTTAAATGATGAAAAGCTGCCGGTTTTTGCCGCCATCGCCAACCAATTAACCTCCTCCATCGAAAACGCCTCCCTCTTCACCGAGTCGGTAGAAGCGCAAAGACTACTCGAATCTCAGACCAAACAGTTGATGAGAGAAGGGTGGGATGACTTTATGAATGGCATTGAGGAAAGCGAGCAAGTCGGATACGCATACGATTTATCAACTATTCAACCATTAAACGCCATTACCGACATTGATCGGAGCGAGACGGCAGGATTGACCCAGCCCATCGCAGTTTCCGAAGTGTCGGTTGGAATGATTCAAGTTGAAGGCGGCGAAGAACGCAATTGGTCAAAAGCAGACAATGAATTGGTTGAGTCGATTGCCGGTCAGGTTGCGCGACGGATCGAGAATTTGCGGTTGCTAGAACAGGCGGATCGCTATCGTCGGGACGCAGAGCAAGCGGTGCGCCGCCTTACTAGAGAGGGTTGGAGTTCTTATCTAAGGCAAAAGGGGGAAGTGATCGGCTTTAATTACGATCAGAGAAAAGTAGCCCCCTTGTCTGAGTTGATAGATCCAAGCGAAGGTTTAACTGAAGATTTGATAGTACGTAATGAAATTGTGGGCAGGCTTCACATAGATGGAGCGTTTGATGCGGACAATCAGACGAAGGATTTTGTCAACAATGTGGCAGAACAGTTAAGCGCCCACATCGAAAATTTGCGGTTGGCAGAACAGACGGAAGAAGCGTTGTCGGAGACGCGAGAGCAAGCGGAACGATTACAGGCATTGAACAACATGAGCGGGCAGTTTGCCCGGGCTGAATCGGTGGAGGATTTAGCCCGAATCGTTGTGTCAGAGACGCAATCTGTGGTCAGCAGCGACCAGATCACAATGTCGATGGGCAATGTGTTGGATGGCGCTTTCTCTCTTTATGCTCTGGACACCGAAGAGGGGCAAACGCCGCTCGGCGTCAATATCTCTCTTACAAACAGTTCAGTGGGGCAAGCTGTCGCCAATAAAGAGGTGACAGTCGTGCAAAATTATGCCGGCAGTCGATACTCCGACGCCGACGATATGGCAAAACGCGGCATCTTCTCAGCCGTTATAGCGCCATTGAGCTTTGGCGATTCCGTGTTCGGAGCCTTGAATCTGGGCAGCTCATCTCCTTACGCTTTTGATGAGCAAGACGCCAACTTTATGCAGCAGGTAGCCTCTTTGTTTGCAGCGACCATTCAGAATAGGCAATTGCTGACTGAAACACAGCGGCAAGCCACCAAATTGGCGGCTCTCAATCAGATGAGCGAAAAGATGGCGCAGGCGAGTTCTCTGGCGCTTATCTCCAAAATCGTCACGCAAGAGCTAGAAACGGTGGTGGAATATGATCACGCCTCTCTGATGTGGTATGACCAAGAAAAGTCGGTTTATGTGGTTGACGCCATCGAAGGGGTGCGGGGCAATATTAAAGCTGGCGTGGTGGTGCCGGCAAAAGGGTCGGTGGTTGGCGATCTCATAAATTACGGCAGATTAATCCATATTGAAAATAGCGCCACCAGCGACAAAATCGACGCCCAATTGATGACCCGATTGGGGCTAAAGTCGATGGCAGTAGTTCCGCTGCAACGGGGCGCCGTTACGATTGGGGCGTTAAATATCGCCCGCAAAGCGGCTCATGCCTTCACGCCCCAAGAGTTGACCCTGTTACAACAAGTCGCTTCACTGACAAGCGCCACCGCTGAAAACCAAAACCTATTGCAACAAACTGAAAATGCTTTGGCGACAACAGAGTTGTTGAATGAGTTGGGGTTGCGCCTTAACGCAGCTGATTCATTTGAAGGAATGCTGGACGCGCTGGTGGATAGTCGGATAGCGGTTGGCAGCGACGCCGCAACCATTACCCTGATCGAACAAGATGAAGCAGGCGCTGGCACGCAATGGATGAAGACGATAGCCGTTTGGCATAGAGATCCCACTAGCAAACGGTTTGTCGTTGAACGCTTGCAAAAATTACATTCTAATCCAATTGGCGAGCAACTGCTGGCGGCGCCAACGGAACCGATAATGTTGGAAAATATCGCCGCCAACCTTACGTTTAGTCAGGAAAATAAAGCGTATTTCGAACGGCTGAACGTTGCCGGCATGGCGACGATTCCTCTAGTGGTGCGAAACCAGTTGGTGGGCGGGGTCAATTTTTATTGGGAAACTCCCGTCCAATTTTCAGTAGAAGATAAACGACTTTATCAAGGCTTGGTCAGCTTGGCGGGTACGGTCTTCCAAAGCCAAAATTTGCTGGAAGAGACGAAGCAGCGAGCTGAAAATGAACGGCGCTTGCGAGAAATTACCGAACGCCTCTATTCAACTACCAATTTAGATGTGATTTTACAAACCGCTGTGGAAGAAGTAGGACGAATGCTGGGACGTAAAGCGACGATTCAGTTGGGAACTGGTTCGGAGTTGCCGGCAACCCCTCAGACGAATGGATCGGCAAAAAATGGACACCATAAAAACGACGCAAGCTAATGTTTGATCTGAGAAAATTTTCTTTAGAAGATATGACCCAAATAGGGCGCGATTGGCGCAATTTAGGCGCCGCCGCTGGGGGCATTCCCGCCGCAGCGGAACATATTGTGCGTTACGTACAAAATCAACTGATCGATGGCGAAAGCGGCGAGCCTGTTTGCTTGTTGACCAACCTCTATATAACAGTTCGAGGCAAGGCATTGTCCCCTGCGCTGCGTGAGATCGCCCTAAAAAAGCTTAGCGATTCGACCATTTCTTTATCACAGTTGTGGTGTTTGCGATTGATAGCGTCGGCGGGAATGCCGGCAGCCAATGAATTCGCCATCGCTACGCCTGACCCGCAGGTTATCCCTATTCCCAACGCCCAATCTGTTGCCCAATATCCACTATTCGAGCAATTATTATCGCAGATGGGCATTTCCGCCGAATATCTTATTCAAGACGACCCAACCCTAACTTTGGAGTTAGCCGCTTCTCCCCTCAACATCTTCCTGATTCCCAATTTAGAAAAAACGCCGCAACTCTTGCGTCCCAACACCATTCTCATTCCACAAGAAACCCACTCCCTATTTGGCATCGGCGGAATGCTCCCGTCTGGTCAATTCTTTTTCTTGCTCATGTTCAGCAAGATCGAAATGAAGCATGAGATGGTAGAACTGTTCAAACCGTTGGCTTTAAGCTTAAAATTGGCATTGTTGCCTTATGTTAATCAAACAGTCGTAGCTCTGTAACGGTTAACTACTCTTTGTAGGAAAAGGGGTTGGTATGTCGCCCCCGATTAACCCTCTTTTCCTACCTGTAGAACGCGATAGGTATGGTAAGATGATACAAACACAACAACACGAACCCACCGAACAACCTGTGAATCCACAAGAAGCTTCTCCAGAAATAATAATGCTCAAAGCCAAGGTAGCAACTTTGGAACAGCTTCTGGCTGTTCAAGAAGAGACCGCTTTGCATCAGAGCGAAAAACTCAAGCAGACGCAACAAGAGTTGCGGCAAAAAGAGGAACTGCTATCACAAGCAAAAAGCTTTTCAGACGCTTCTCTACAGATAGAAAATCGTTTCAGTGACACTGCTCCGCTGGAAGCGGCAAAATGGCAAAGCAGCAAACCACAAGGGTTTTTATATGATCCACAGGAAGCTGAATTGCAATCCTGGACGCCTGACACAGGCGATTTGCTCCAAGAAGAGCAAACCACTTTGCCCATTTCTATCCGAGGCGAAACGATTGGTTTGCTCTCAATCGGCGAAGATGAAGATCCGCTATCCAAAGATGAAGAAGCCCTGTTGCAAGATATAACTATACAAGTTGCCGGAGCGTTGGAAACCGCGCAATTGTTGCAGCAAATCGAAGAGCGGGCTCAACAGTTAAGCACAGTTGCCGAGGTGAGTCGAGCTGCCGCCACCATCCTCGATCCAGACAAGATGTTGCAAGTGGTGGTTGACCTCACCAAAGCGAGTTTTGGACTGTATCACGCTCACATTTACTTATTGGAAGGAGAGCGTTTAAATTTGGTGGCTGGCGCGGGCGATGTTGGGCGAGAAATGGTGGCGCAAGGGCGTTCGATCGACATGGACAACCGCCGATCGTTGGTAGCTAGAGCCGCGCGGATCGGCGAGGGCGTTTTGGTGAATGACGTGACCCACGCTTCTGACGCATTGCCCAATCCATTGTTGCCCGACACTCACTCTGGCTTGGCTGTGCCCTTGCAGATTGGCGATCAATTGTTGGGGGTGCTTAACGTCCAGGCAGATTATATCAACGCCTTTTCTCAGGAAGATATTTTAATTCACACCAGCTTGGCATCTCAGTTGGCGGTTGCGTTGCAAAATGCCCGACTTTATTCTGAAACGCGGCAACGGGCAGATAGAGAACGATTGGTGAATGAGATCAGCCAGAAGATTCAAAGGGCAGTGACGATCGAAGGCGCGTTACAAACAGCCGCCCGAGAATTGGGTCAAGCGTTTAAGGCGAAAAACACGGTGGTTACTTTAACGACCTCGAACCACGATGCCGGCAGCGATTTGGATGAAGCAATACTTGTTAATCAAGGTGAGGATGTGGTTGAGGGGGAAAATGAGCAAGAAGCGGATATTTTGGATGAAACGCCTGAAGCCGTTTCAGAGGAACATAATTTGACGACAGATCCCCTGCAATAGGGATCGGTTTTACTTTGTAGAGTGAACAATTCATTTATATTGGAGTAGGTGATTCGATGAAGTTATATACATTTTCATACCAAAAAGATGATGGGTGGTCTGTCGAGGATTTTCCGCCTTGTGATTCCCCCACAACATGGGTTTTGGTCTTTGGTTCGCCCGAATATTTTGACGACACAGCGCCTTTAGATGAGTTAAGGGGAGCGTATCCCCAATCTCATTTAATGGGTTGTTCTACTGCTGGCGAGATCTTTAACGAGCAGATTATAGATGGCGCTTTATCGGTGGCAGTGGCGAAATTTGAGCGAACTTCGCTCGTTTCTACAATGACAGCAATTCATTCTGGAGCAGATTCTTACGAGGCTGGCATTCAATTGGCGACTCGGTTGTGGCATGCTGAACCTAAGCTCCGCAGCGTTTTTGTCTTGTCAGAAGGGACGATAGTCAATGGCAGCGAGTTGGTTAAAGGGTTGAATGCCGTTTTGCCAGATTCAGTGGTGGTAACTGGCGGCTTGGCAGGGGATGGGGATCGATTTGAGCGCACTTGGGTATTGAAGGATGGCCTGCCCAGTCTGAAATATATCTCTGCCATTGGATTTTATGGGGATCATATCCGAATCGGGCATGGTTCTAAAGGGGGGTGGGATATCTTTGGACCTGAACGGCTGGTCACTCGTTCTAACGGACAAGTGCTGTATGAGTTGGATGGGATGCCGGCCCTGGAGTTGTACAAACAATATTTAGGAGATCGCGCTTCTGAATTGCCGGGCGCCGCTTTGTTATTCCCGTTGGCATTGCGGTCTAACCGACAAGATGATCGCCAATTAGTGCGCACTATCTTATCTATAGATGAAAAGGAAAATTCATTGACCTTTGCCGGCAATATTGTGCAGGGGTCGCTGGCTCAATTGATGAAAGCAAATTTTGATCGGTTGGTAGATGGCGCCCAAGAAGCGGCATTGATGACCAGAGAAACAAGCCCCAACGGGCAAGACATGATGTCGATAGCTATCAGTTGTGTTGGGCGACGCTTGGTCATGAAGGAATATACCGAAGATGAATTGGAAGCTGTTTTAGAGACATTGCCAGAAGGGGTAAATCTGGTCGGATTTTACTCTTATGGAGAAATTTCTCCCTTTGCCACCGGGCAATGTAATTTACATAATCAAACGATGACACTGACGACTATCGCCGAGGAGTAAAGGTTGATGACACATCGTCTCCTTGCCCGCCAACTGAAAAAGTTGGGCTTTAACCTAGATAACGCGCCGCAAAATGGCGAAGATTGGCACAGTTTTTTGCAGCAAATAGAAAGAACGTACCATGATGCCGATCAAGATAGGTATTTGTTAGAACGCTCGATGACGATTTCGTCAGATGAATTGCGGGCGACGAATGAACAGTTGCGGCAAATCTCTGAATATCGCATTTCGCTGGAGCGCAATCGATTTCATAATGTCATCTCATCGATTCCAGATGGCGTATGCGCCCTAAACGCTTCTGGCGCGACGGTATTGATGAACCCAGTTGCGGAATCTTTGTTGGGCTGGTCTGAATCGGAACTAAATGATGTGTTGTTGCTAGACAAGTTGTTAGAGCCTGCAGATAGGCTGGCTGCCGGCATTCTCGCCCATGAACAACTCCTCGAGCAGTTACAAACTGGACGGCTGTTTAATTTGCCTCAGATTATGCTCAAACGCAAAGACGAGAGTAAATTCCCTGCCCGCTTGCAAATCAGTCCCATCATCTCTGACAAAGAGTTGCAAGGCATTGTTTTGATGTTTCAAAACATCGCTATAGAACTGCGCCAGGAAGAGTTTGCCAAAAAACGAACCGATCTGTTAGAAACCCTTAACTATCTCGCCCGCCAATCCTTCCATTCCGACATCAGCCCTCTTTTGCAGAAAATATTACAATTAACTACCGACGCCTTAGAAGCGAGCAGCAGTTACATTTTAGATTGGGACCAAGAGACAGCCGACGCCACGGTCATCACTGAATATTTCGCTGAACATGCAACGGTCGATGAAACCCATATCTTGTTGGGCGAGTCGTTCCAACACAAAAAAGAATTTAGCGACGCCGATTGGGTTAACTCCCCGAACCTTCATTTTATAACCCATATTGACGATCCTCAAATGCCCGAACAAATTCACCTGCGTCTGCAGCAGAGAGGGGTTCAAACCAGTCTTGAGATGCCGTTGGTGGTTCAGGGCGAGGTGTTGGGCTTTATTAACATCATGGACAGCCGTTACAAACGGCAATTTTTGCCGGAAGAGATTGAGCTGGTGCAAATCGTAGCTCGCCAATTGGCGACGCTCTCATTTAATATCAATATCTTCAACTCAATTCAGGAAAACTTGGAGTTTCAAAAAGCGTTATTCGAAAACGCTAACTATGCGGTTATCGCCGTTTCGCCCACAGGCATTATTCAAACGTTTAACTCTGCCGCCGAACGGATGTTGGGCTATCAGAGCGGCGCGCTGGTTGGTAGAGAGCCGCTTACCTTATTTTTCTGTCCAGATGAGTTGAAATCGGAAGCGGAGCGCTTATCAAAACGACTTGGCTACCAAATTTCACCCACCTTTGAATTGCTGGCGCTGAAAGCTCAAAGCGAGCAGGATAAACAAGCTGAATGGCATTTTGTGGACAAAGAGGGCAATCGCTTTTGGGCGGATGTCTCGATTTCGGAGTTGAAGACGAACGAAGGGAATGTGTCGGGATATTTGGCGATCGCCAGCGACATATCTGAGAGACGTAAGGCAGAAGCGAAATTAGAACAGCAGCAAACCGCCTTAGAAAAGTTGGCGGCAGATTTGCAAAAACTGTTTATGGTTGCCAATAACGTTGCCGGCAAAGGCGATTATCGGGCGATGTTAGACGCTTCGATAGAACTATTAGAAGAAGAATATAATCTCCAATCTCAAATATACATTCTTAATGTATTTGGCGACAGTTTGATGTTAACCGCTTCCTCCAATACACAAGATAAAGAGACGCTAGCGAATGATCAGATCGCTTTTGGCATGAAAGAAGATGACAACCCCATCGTCCAGGTTGGGCAGACGCAAAAGAGCGTTGTCATCCCAAACTATGATGAAGCTGCTGCCGTTCCCCATCCTATCTTTCCAGAAAGCCGTTCTCAGGCAATTATCCCTATGGCGGTGGGCGAAAATCTATTTGGCGTTTTAGAGTTAAATTCTTCAACCCCAAATTTTTTCATTGAAGGTCAAAATCAAGCCTTTCAGATGTTAGCCGCTCATTTAGCGGTATTATTGCAAAATGCCCGCAGCCTAGAAAAAGCGGAAGAGGCGGCTCAGGAGCTAGATGTTGTCAGTCGCCGGTTAGTCCGCGAAGGCTGGCAAGAACATTTTGACAGCCAAGAAAGAGATTTGTTCGGATACCAATATAATTTAGAAGCGATCTCCCCTCTTACTTATGAGGAAACTATCCCATACTCCAACGGCGGCGACGGACTGGCAAAATCGCTGACTGTAATGGGGGAAGAGATCGGCAGCATTGCTCTTGACACTCCAACCAAAATGACAGAGGATGGCGCATTGGTTCTGGAATCGGTAGCTGAGCAGTTGAGCGCGCATCTTGAAAATTTGCGCCTCACAGAGCAGACCGAACAAGCTCTTAAAGTGACAGAATCGTTGTACAATATCGGTCTTTCTTTGACCGCGGTAGACGATTTAAATAGCATTTTGAAAGCGGTGGTATCAGAGCAAATCGCCTCAAACGTTTCTTCGGCAACCTTAAACATATTAGAACGAAATCAAACCACCGACGAATCTCAGATAGTGGTGGCGTCGAATTGGGTCGATGACGGATTGTCTTCAGACGCTGTTTTGCCAATTGGCGCCAAATTTTCTTTTGACAAATATACATTGAACCGGCAATGGCTTGAAAACCCAGGCGAACCATTGATTATCTCGGACACGCAAGCGGATGAGCTGGTTGACGATGCCTCCAAAGAATTGCTGCACGAAATCGGGGCGCGAGGGCATGTGATTGTGCCCTTGCAAGCGCAAAATCAGGTTGTGGGCAGCATAAGCTATTTTTGGCAAACGCCGCGTTACTTTTCTGACCGCGAGGAGCAGGTTTTCCGAGCGTTGATCACCCAGGTAGGCGCAGTCTTACAAAATCAAAATCTGTTTGCCCAAACAGAGGAGGCGTTGCAAGAGACTGCTGCGTTGTATCAAATTAGCGCTCGATTAAATGCGGCAAATTCGGCGCAAGAGGTAGTAGAAGCGATGGGCTCGCCTGGAAACTTTTCCAATTGGAATGCTACATCGTTGATGGGATTAATTGTAGATGATGAAAATGTACCTCAAACTGCGATTGTTGAAGAGGTGTATACTCATCAGAAGGGTAAACTTCCTATCGGCAAGGCGATCAATTTGCAAAGTTCGCCATTTGCCGATATTTGGATCAACAATCCAGACGATGCGGTTTTGTGCGGCGATGTGTTGACTGACGAGCGGTTGGACGAGCCGACGAGGCAAATGTTGGCGAAAAACAGCGGACGCGCCCTGGTGACTTTTCCATTGAAGCAGCAAAATGAATGGTTAGGTTTGCTCACTATTACTTGGCAAGATCCGCAACGATTTGACGAAAGTGACCGCCGGTTTTTTACGGCTTTGGCTAGACAAGCGACAATCGCTTTATCGAACCACAAATTGCTGCAACAAACCGAAGAGCGGGCGAATCAAATGGCTACTGTATCGGACGTGAGTACAGCGGCTTCAACGATTTTGGAGCCTGATACATTGTTGCAAACAGTGGTCGATTTGACGAAGGAACGTTTTGGCTTATACCATGCCCACATCTATACGGTTGAAGGGGACGAATTGGTGTTAAAAGCTGGAGCTGGCAAAGTGGGTCGGCAAATGTTGGAAGAGGGGTGGCGGATTCCGATGTTTCATAAAAGTTCGATTGTGGCTCGGTCGGCTCGAGAACGTGCCGGCATTATCGAGAATGATGTACAAGAAACGCCCAACTTTTTGCCCAACCCCAATTTGCCCGACACCCGCTCTGAATTGGCGGCGCCAATGATTGCCGGCGAAAGTTTGATTGGTATCTTAGATGTGCAATCCGACAAAATTCAAGATTTTACCGACCAAGATGTATTGATCCAAACCACCTTGGCTACGCAGGTGGCTATCGCCTTGCAAAACGCTGAACTATATTTGGAACAGCTTAAAACCGCCGAAAAATTACGGGAGGTTGATCGACTGAAATCTGAATTTTTAGCCAGGATGAGCCACGAATTGCGGACGCCCCTTAACTCCATTATTGGTTTTTCTGACATCTTGTTAGAAGGATTGGACGGGGAATTGAATGAGCGAATGGAAGAGGATGTAACGGTAATCCGAGACAGCGGCAAACATTTACGAGAACTTATCGGCGATATTCTCGACCTGGCGAAGATCGAATCTGGCATGATGACGTTGAGTTATCAAGAAGTTGAGGTGGCATCAATGTGTGATGAGGCGTTAGCCACTACCATGGCGTTAGCCATGCAAAAACAACTTGAGTTGACGACAGAAGTGCCCGAAGAGATGCCGGCAATACAAATCGATCGAACCCGCATCAAACAGGTGCTAATCAACCTGATCGGCAATGCCATCAAATTTACTAGAAAAGGCGGCGTAACCCTTTCCGTAAAAGATGAAGGAGATATGGCATACTTTGCCGTCACAGATACCGGCATTGGCATCTCTGAAGAAGATATGACGATGGTATTTGAGGAATTCAGGCAGGTAGATGGCGGATTAACCCGCGACAGCGGCGGCACCGGTTTGGGCGTGCCCATTAGTAAACATTTGGTAGAATTGCATGGCGGCGAAATGGGCGCGGAAAGCGTTTTGGGGGAGGGCGCAACCTTCTGGTTCAAGATTCCAAAGCAACCGCCGCCAAAAGAGGAAACAGAATCAGCAGAAGATGAATCTTAATACTGCGTAACGGTACTGTTTGGTATACGTATGCTCTGGAAATATGGTGAAACTGAGCTTTCAGAGCGCTAAATCGTGTACCGATTATTGATTTGAAAATTGAATTTTAAGGGCAGATAATATTATGAACAATGAAACAAAAACAGTTCTATGTGTGGAAGATAATCCCACAAATCTGTTGCTAATATCTCGAATCACCGAAGCTGAAAAGTTAAATTTGGTGGTGGCGGAAGACGGGCTTTACGCCGAAGAGCTATTGCAAGAACTGCGTCCCGACCTCATCTTGATGGACGTTAACCTGCCCGGAATTGATGGATTAGAATTAACGCGGCGGATTCGCGCCGACTCCGCTTTGCCAATTATGCCCATCATCGCTACTACCGCCAATGTGTTGGTAGGAGATAGGGAGCGTTGTATCGAGGCTGGCTGCACCGACTATCTGCCCAAACCGCTCGATATTCGAGAGTTGCGAAAGATGATGCGCCATTACCTGGATGAATATGAAGCGGCGCAAAAAGCAGCCATTGAGAGCGGCGAAAAGGACGCTGGCGCCGGCGCTGATGCGGGAGCTGAAGTGGAGGCTGAAACTGAAGATGATGTCGTAGGGGAAGCGCAACTGGAATGGGACGAGCCGGAAGCTGAAATGTTAGAGGCGGAATAAGTCGCCCATTATCTACCCAATTTAGCCAACTAGATGAACCCGCCTTTGCTGTGCAGAGGTGGGGCATTATCGCTTTTGGGATGGGCGAATTCTCAGGCAAACGGTATTCAGAAATAGGAAAGCGGCTCCAATTGTGGCAGCCGCCGCTCCTCATCCTCAGGGAAAAACGTTGGCTGCGCAGTCGCATCGCGGTCCGGTAAACCTTTTCCGCAGTAGATACGGTATAGGCAGGCGGCGCAATGGCTTTCATTTTCTGTTAGCGCCCAAATTGGCTCATCAGCCGCTATCTGCGCCGCTAAATCTGCCGCGACTTGGGTCAGCCGCGCCCAATTTTTTTGGTGCGTTGCGGCATTATAGCCGATCGTGACTGATTGGTCGGGGCGGTTGACATACCAATAGCTGATATGTAATTGGTCGGGGTCGATTTCTGCCCCGCCGGGATGGATGCCGTGGCTGCCTTCGACCGCCATTGCCAAATACAAAACAGTTTGAAAATCGGCGCTTAATTCGGCGGCAGATCGCGGATTATTTTCCGTTTTCCAATCAAAGATATGGGCTTGTTGCCCGTCTACGATCAGCAGATCGAATCTGCCAGTTAAAAAGAAATCGCCAAGTGGAACGGTTAAGCTGTATTCAACCAATCGCTCCCCTGCCGGCATTGGCGGGGCTTGTTCCCTAAATCGACGCTGCCAAGCTGCCACCTGATGGTCGGCTATGGGGGCGGCAGCCGGGGGAAACCCTCTGAAATGACGTTCTAGCAGCAAATGAAACTGTTTGCCTCGCCATTGCGCCAACTCTAACATGACGCTGCGCGGCGGCGGGGGCCATACCAACGGCTCGATAACGCTCAGTTGAAAGCGACGGCGGCAAGCCAAAAAAGCGGATAACCTGCTGCGACTTAAGGTTAGGCTAGGATAACTCATACTCGCCGCGGGGAAAAGATTAAAGCAAGCGCGCTTTTACGCGCATTTCGGTAGCGGCTAACGCCCGCGAGATAGGGCAATTCGTTTTGGAAACCGCCACTTTTTCGTCAAACTCTTCTTGGCTCAGCTCTGGGACTTCCGCTTCGCATTCCAACTCGATGAGCGAAATAACGGGACCAGTTTCGTCTCGCTCTAAATGGACTTTTGCCACAGTTTGAATGCGAGCTGGCGTATAGCCTGCCGCGCTCAATTGCGCCGACAAAAACATAGAAAAGCAGCCGGCGTGGGCGGCGCCAATCAACTCTTCAGGGTTTGCCCCAACTTCATCGCCAAAGCGCGAGTCGAAGTTGTATGGACCTTCAAATGCGCCGCTTTCTAATTTGAGCCAGCCAGCGCCCTCCCGCAATGTGCCTTGCCAAACAGCTTGGGCAGAACGTGTAGTCATCAGATATTTCTCCTTGGGATTCGGCGGCAACTGAAATGCCGGCATTCGCGGCTGCTTCAGTTGCCTTTCAAATGTATCGCTGGATTATACTCCCGTTTTTGGCAACCCCGCCATTCCGAGCGTTCAGTTTGTCTGGGGACGATGGACGATAGACAGGTCACATATAGGGTCACTCATTGAGCTTGTCGAAATTTGTTATTGAGCTTGTCGAAATACTGTTCGCACCTACTTACTTTGCCACACCACTGCCCGAATGGGTACAATATATTTGGTATGAACAACCCTTGTCCGTTGTTGCCCATTTTCCACAAACGCTATTTGAACCCGATTACCCATAACCTGTTCAACGGTAGCCTCCAGACCTGAATGCCACCCGCCCTCTAAACTATGCCGGTTCCACACCACCCGTTCACCAATTTTGGGTTGCCACAACTCTAGAGTTCGCATTTGCTTAACCCGAAACTGACGGGCATCTAATGGCTTTTCCCTCAATCCTTTCCTAGCTAATCTCACCAACTCATCTATCCCCTCCTCGCTATCCATTAACCTATTCCATTGTCTTCTATCCATCTCTCGCCACACGGGAACAAAGGTACGACGGATTTCTGAGTACGGATAATTATCTTCCAAATATTGTTGCCATTTTGGTTTTGCCCAGCGTGGTGTCCACAACATCATCAAAAAGCCAATGATGACACCCGCTAACCCGACATAGCCCCATATCCCAAGCCTTAAATCAGGATCATCAGGAAGCAACCTCAAGAAAGGAATAATTACAAATCCAGTAGCAGAGGGAAAAGCAAAAATGGCTCTATGCCACATAAATGGCGGAGCAAAGTAGGCTAGATACCATCTTTTATATTTGCCTATCCGTGCCAATATCCAAGGTAAATAGAGTGGAGCACCTAACATGAAGGACAAGATGGTTCCAAATAGCCAAACCATGATTAATCAAGTCCTAAGGGTTGTAAATGCCTAATTCTGTTGTAAGGATCAGTAGTTCCGGCGAAATTAACAACTACCCAAGAAACGGTAGGCTTCACTGCATAATCCCAAAAACCGCCAATCACAACCCCTGTTCCAACACCAACCACAAAGCCAACTGGACCCCCAAAAGTGGTCCCAACATAAGCCCCAACCCCAATTTGGGCGGCAACGCCTGTTACGGTCACAAAATTTTGACCAACCCTTTGGCTTTGGCTCAGGTACGGGTCTTGCCATGGGGCGGCAAGTTCAGGAATAGCAAAAGCAATTTCAACAATTGCCCCTGTAGATAGTTCACTGCCTAATTCAGAGCGTAACAAACGCTTGAAGATTGTGTCATCAACGGCGCCAAATGCCTGCCTATTTGGATAACCCACTCCCCATCGTTGGGTCTTTACCTTCGATTCTAGATGAGCCAAGTCGATAATTCGCCCGCTTTCTATTGCCCGAAAACTTCGATTACCAATTGGGGTTACACGCACACTGGTAAAAATTGAACTACGCCCTCTCCCCAATGAAACTGTTTTCCCAAAGAGGTCTTGATACCCAGCTCTCCCTAACAATGAATTGTTTGCTTTGATAATGAGAAAACCAGATGTACTCGTCAACTGGTCTAGCCCGATGCCAATACCAAGACTAAGAGTACCCTCAATTGATTCACCTTTCGTTGAATTTAACAAGTATTGCAGATTTGATACCCGACTATTGCCACTTTGCTGATAGCTGGCTGATGCTACCCCCGGCTGACCCACAGGGGTAGCAGCATAGCGGTTTAACGCCTGGGATAGCGTAGGCGGGGCGGTGGCGGGGTTGGGTTGCAATGGTCTGCCAAGCATGGGGTCATAATACCTGCCATTCCCCAGGTAGGTCAATCCCCCATCTGGTTTAGGAAATCGTGTTATGTAAAGCATGATGCCTGTCTTGGGACGATAGACGATAGACGATGGTGGGTGCATTAACAAGTTGCATTTCGACAGAGCGTAGCGACCATCAACAAGCTCTGGTAGCGACGAGAAATCTAGCGGGTAGGCGGGTGGCGAGTTGCGGGTATAAGGTTTCTCGCTGGCTCCACAGCCTCAATTGGAATGAGATACTTAGGGTGAATGACCCTCGTTTGCAATTGTCCCTCTTCCATAAATTCAATTTTCACCCGTTTTTCGCTGGTGTCGATAACTGTCGCTTTAATTCCTGAGTGAGACCCATCTGCAAAACTTTGCCTATCCCACATTGCCAAATCACCCACCTGAGGATGCCAACTACTATGTTTGTGCCCGCTTTTAATCCGAAAACGGACAATATCTAGCGGTTCTGCCAACAATCCATGCTTTCGTTGGACTTCCATCACCCACCGTTCGAGCCCGGCTTGGGTTTTTACTCTGTTTGTCCAGCTATTCCGATGCTTTTTTTCTTCCTCAAAAGCCTCCTTCCTCAACAAAGGTATGATATCCCCATGATTTTCTGTCAACCAACGATACCATTTTGGTGTCAAAAACGCTGGCTGAATGAAATTAAATAAGAGCCCGACAAAGCCGAATCCCAAAGAAATATAAGTAAGAACTAAACCAATGTTTTCAGGCAAATCAAGACCAAATGCAAATGCCCATATAATGCCCATTATCCCCAATGGTATAGAAGCATAGTTAATACCACCAGAATAATAATGGGGGAAAATATAATCAAAACGACGATGCCCTAGCAAGCAACTGATGCCTATCCATATTGAAATACACCCTACACTCAATAGTCCCATGAAAAGAAACACCGATCTCATACGATACCTTTAAGGAAAAAGTGGTTGTAGATTTTTTTCTTCTGGTTTCAAGATTGACAACTGGAATATACGTGGTTGGATTAGTTCACTCCAAACCAACCCGCCGACTACAGATCCTACAGGGGTGCAAATGATTACCGCAGGACCACATAAGAACCCGATTGCTCCACCAACTCCACCAAGCAAAGCACTACCAGTCCCGGCAACTGTGGATCGTAGTACAGTCTTTTCAAAAGTAAGATAGGGGCTACCATAATCGTTGGCAAACTGAAATCCAAAACCGATAGCAAAATCAAGTCCGGTACCAATACGGGTGACCGAGGATTTCCAGTTATCCAGTTGATTTAACCGCTTGGATATTTGCCAAGTATGAGTGGTAATTTGGCTTGAGATTTTTGCCGACCAAGGACCATGGCGAGGCAAAATATCTTGAAGAGAAGCAACGACTTCATCTGTTGCCTTATACAACTCATGTAAACTTCTATTGGCTGACGGAACAAGCCCGTGCCGAGTGTAAAAGTTTCGCCCATTCTCAGCAAAGGAAAATACTGGCTCATTAAAATACTTCTTAAATGAATTTGGTAAACTGCGGAAGTTTCGTGTAAGAGCGCTATTACTAGCAGTAACTTCAATTAACCCATAACCTGTATGATGGATTCCAGTTACGGAATGTCCATACTTCCCAGCTAGTTGAGTTGTTAAACCATAGCCGAAACTAACTGTAGAAGGTATCCAATTAAATGTATTGCCTTGTACCGCCTGAAAAACCCCCGGCTGCCCCACAGGGGTAGCGGCGTAGCGGTTTAACGCCTGTGGCAAAGTAGGCGGGGCGGTGGCGGGGTTGGGTTGCAATGGTCTGCCAAGCATAGGGTCATAATACCTGCCATTCCCCAGGTAGGTCAATCCCCCATCTGGATCAGGCAACCCCGCCATCCCTCGCGTCAATGTTACAGGCAATGTATTCGTCAACACCCCCCCATACGCATCCACCAGCAACTGCCCAGCCACGTCTCCATGCTCATCCACCATCGTGGTTGAACTGCCAGTTGGGTCACTCAGATTGAAATGAAGGGTTTCGTTTGCCCGCAAAGCAACCATATTGTTCCCAACAAAGTATCGTTTGATCTTATCGCCAATAACAGGTCCGCTATACAAAATTTGCAACGTTCCGCTAATCTCCCCATTAAAGGTCATGTGTAACCCATTATCATATGCCAATTCACAGGGAATTTCTGATCCAGTTCCATTCGGATAAGGCGCCAAAGGGGTCGCTGTTGGCATAGACCAATTAAAGCCATCATACTCGCTAAAATACAACCCCCCAGTAGCCGTTATCCAACTGGTAAACAACAGCCCATTACCTGTAGCTGTAATGTCTGGCTGGGCTGAAACGGGGGCGCTTCCTGATAATGTAACGTAACCTGTTTGCCCAACCTTTTTATAATCGATCTGGTAAAGTGGATACGAATCTAATTGCCCTCGCCAAACCACATGCGCTTGACCTAAATCATCTATCCCAATAGCTGGATCGGATGCGTAACCATTTCCTGAAGAGAGCAACTGATCGCTTCCCCAACTATTGCCATCCCATTTTTTGTAATAAACTTCACTGTTGGAGTGGCTATATAAATTTGTATCCCAGACGACATGAACAGTTCCGTTTCCTTCAACCGCCATATCCGCCTTTTTGCCGAAGTTATAGATTGGCGCTAAAGTCACAATGGGGTCGCCGCTTGGCAAGTTGCGGTATAAGAGAGTGGGAATCTCATTCCCGTCTGTACCGCCGTAAGCAGCTCTGTGTCGCCATATGATATGCACATCTCCATTGGACGATACACCGATATTCGGAATGCCATCAGCGTAATCCCATGCGATGGGATCGTTAAAAACAACGGTTGAATCGTAGGGAGCAGACACATTTGTACGCCCTGCCCAGGTTACTCCCCCATTAGAAGAAGAGCTGTAAAATATGTTGCTTCCCTTATACCCGCCGATTGAATCAAATTCATGCCAGACAACATGTAATGTGCCATCTAATCCCACGGCGATAGCGGGGGCTTGTTGGGTCATGGTAATGGTTGCCCCAGCTTGGGCTGTAATATTCACAGCCGTCCCAAGCAAACCTTTATAGAATATCGCTCCATCTTCCGCCCAAACAAAATGAGGGGTTCCATTTTTAAGAGCCATACAAGGCGAATAAGAATCGGGAACGCTATTGGAGATATTAACCACCGCTTCTTGTAACTGCCCTTCAAAATGATTTCCAACTATAAATCCTCCTCCCCCGCTTGGTTGAGTTCTTTTTACCCTATCTCCATTGCCATCATACAAATATGTTGTTGTCTGTGTGCCGCTGACGATTTTGGTTAATCTATTTGCCGCATCATAGGTGTAAGATACCACCATAGTATTGCTAATGCTTCGGCTAACCATATTGCCATTGGCATCATACCCATATGAAACGCCTAAGCTATCCGTCACTACCAACTGTGGGCGAGCCACATCATATTGCATCTGTCGCCCATTTCGATTAAGCAAATTGCCTACTTCATCATATGAGTAATGTTGGTCATACAGAGGTATTATCGGCGCTCCAGAGTCGCTTACCATCACCACATCTGTTAACTGGTGTAACCCATCATAATGATGAATCAATCTAAAATCATTTCCTACATCCACAAACTTGCTCAAATTACCGACCGCATTAAATTCAAAGGTTAAATTTTGTATTAGACCACTTCCATTGACGATTTGGGATGACAAAGGCTTAAAGGTCGATGGGTGATAAGCTGTCGTTTGGGTAACCACACTCCCCAAACCCCACATGGTAGGTTGCCCTAATAAATTGTAGCTGGCATCAGCCAAATACACATCATCGCCAGCCATATTTACCACTTGCCCCAATAAATTATAGGTATAGGTGACCACCTCCCCATCTGGGTACGTCATGGCGGCTAACCGTCCAAAATCATCATAACTGTAAGCTGTCTGGAATGGATTTCCTAAGATATTGACATCCTCCCCGACCATAAACCCAGCAGAATTATATCCCCATGTCGTTGACCCAGAGCCGTCATTCATTTCGGTTAACAACCCGCCATCATATTGATAAGTTATATCTGCGGTGGGGACAACGTCACTATTTGATGGAACAGTGTAAGAAATAGTTGTAACTCTCCCCAACGGATCATAAGCCAAGGTTGTTGTGACGCCCCGGGCATCTATCTGATTTTCCAATAATCCTTGCTCATTGTAGCTATAACCCCAAAATCCAACATTGGGGTCATTCATGCTCAGTTTTCGCCCCAATCCATCATAACTCATCGTAGTAAGATGCCCGTTGGCATCTACTATTTTGGTCAGATTCCCAAGTGCGTTGTAATCATAGCTGGTTGTGCCGCTAATATTGGTTACAGTTTTTACCTGCCCAAAGCTGTCTAGTTGGTACAAAGTCGATCCACCTAGCGCTGGGGTGACAGCAACTTGATTGCCTGCATAATAATTGTAGGATGTAACGCCATCTAAAGATTCCACGGAAAGAGGTCGCCCTAAAGCATCATAACTATTAAGCAAACTCCGCCCAACTGTGTCAGTGTATGGTAAAGAGGTGGAGATAACTCGACCCAACCCGTCATATTTATAGCTTGTGTAGATAGGTACATTTAATATGCCATCCCCTTCCATATAGTTAATAGCTCTGGTTAACTGCCCTAACCCATTGTATTGCAAACTGTTTACCAGATCATCTTCAATGCCGGGCGCTCCATGTTGTTTTTGGCTTACATCTAAACCGGTAGAATGAGCATAATAATCATAGGTAATTAGCCCTGTTGAGCCATTGTTAGACTTTAATCGTCCAAACCCGTCATAACTAAAGGTTTGTTGGAAGCCATTGACATCTGTGATAGTTTTTGGCAAGCCAAATTCAGGCAGATAGACAACTGATTCCACCATGCCTGAAATTGGATAACTAATTGTAATGGGATAGGTATGGTGGACGGGGTCATAAAATTGCTCTATGGCATTCGTACTATCCCCTGTCCAACTACGCTTAATATTACCAACCCCATCAAATGTAATGTGGCTAACCACATCTGGAGAGTTAGTTACCAACGATTTTTGGGTGGTTGTAATGCCCAAGATTGTTGGCGAATTGCCATTAAAAGCATACGCATAGTTTGTTTGAGCCACAATAGAAGTATCATGGGCTTTTAAGGTAACGGTTAGAGGCAGTTGATACAATCCCCCTACATCTACAGGATTGGCATATGTCACTTCACTAAAACGGGTTTTTGTAATCGTACTGCCTCCCATAGTTGTGGTCATCACCCGCCCTAAATTGTCATAATCAAAAAGGGTAACGTTGGATGGTCCATTAACGCTGTAGAGGGTTACACTACTAGGCAAGGCAAGATAAACAGCATCTTGAATATCTAAGATTTCATAGGAAGTTAGTCTGCTTTGTAATAGTGAGCTACCAGACCAGATTTCTTGTCGGTATGGCTTGCCCCATAATCGCTCATTTAGATGATTAGGTACAAAGTTGGATTGCGGTTCAAATATTGTGTAAAAGCCTTGCGAAAAATAAGTGGTTGCCAAACTATTGTCTGGGCGTAATTCGATAACCTGTTGATGTCCTCGGAACTGCTTTTCATAGAAAGAAGCAGGGCTGTACATGTAACTAAATTGATGATCTTCTCCCGTTGTTGTTCCAACTGTCTTTTGAATAACTCGCCATCTATCATCCTCCTCATCGGGTTGAAAACCAGCATATGCGGATGTGTAACCCCAGTTCCCTAAAAAATATGCTTTTTTAATAGCTTCGACCGGTTCATAGTCAAATTGGATGATGCCACCATAACCATTATTGATTGAAGACAGATGACCTGTTTCTTTATAGGTAAAGGTGGTAGCAGGCAATGCCAATCCACTGCTATCTCTTTCTGTAATACTGGCTAACATCAAATGGTATTTTTCGGGTCCGCTAGATGAAGGGGTCTCTCCATTTTGGGTGTAGTATCGATACCCTAAATCATATTGACGTACTAATTCAAAATTGCCGTCCCCATTCTTATCTACCCACATTTGAATATTTTCAAGAGCCTTTTCATTGCCATATACTCTGCCCGGTCCTCTATCTTTTTCAAATGCGTAATCGATCCGGCGACCTAAAGCATCCACCTTATTCGTTTGTGTATAAGTAAAGGAAATCATTCTGGTGGCAGGCAATCCCACAAGAGAGTTGATTGTATAACTAATCAGTTGCGGTTGAAGAGATGTTTCGTGAGTAAGGGTATTTCTTAAGGATGAATAGGGTGGAATGAAATAAGTTGTTTGTGATTCTTGTTGATAACGAACACTCACTGTATTACTGTATGTATCCCAGAGTGTATCAAGTGCAAAGTAATATGGGTATTGAACAACGGAAACAGTTTCGTCTGGATGTTCATAAATTAAAGTGGAATCAGGATAGTAGCCAAAACGGTATTGAATCCCATTTTGATCTGTAACTACCCAATATTCTCCATCAACGGTTTCGTTATATCCATTCAGTTTTTGTTCAATCTGCCAAAAAGTTTCATGCTCAGTATGAAAAGTATTGCTGAATACATTATCTGGAATTAATTTTTCACTTACTCCATTTAAGTTTAGATAATAGTCTCCCTGGTATTTTTGAATCCAACCTAAACCAGTTAATTCAAAACCATGCCCCACAATGCCTGCCTGCTCATTCAATAATGTATCGGCAGAACCAGAATTGTAAACTAAGCCCAGATTGGGTTGTACCCCGTGGGTACCAGGTGGCATCTCAAAGCCAAGCTGGTAGGTGGAAGAACCAGTAAATAAGTCAACTTTTCCAGGGCTTGCTGTGGGCAAGCGGCTCAAGTTTGCTTCGCCTAAGTCAGCCGTAAGAGCAATATCGGTGAAATGATCCATAATACCTGTGGCAATACCCTGTGTCACATTGATTGTCGTGGTAATGGGCATCCATTGATAACCAGGCTCATCCCAATAATAAAAACTGAGCAGCGCTATTTCGTCAACAGTTAAATTAAACTGGGCGATATCTTGCACTAATGTCACCATACCATCAAATTGAGTGACAGTTTGACCAGTTATCGTAGCAGCATTCAAGGAAAATCGGCTTAAAACACCGGCGTTTTGAGCCACCGTAGCCTGATAAGGCGTATGAGTAACGACAATAGTATTAGAGATAGCCCCAGTTGGAAAAATTACCGTTAAATCACTTTCCGCATTTTCAAACTGTCCCCCTTGTGCTGTAATTGTCTCGGTAATAATTGGAATTTCTTCTGCCCCAACTGTGACGCTAATTTGGTCGCTCACCGAATTCCAAATTTGAATGTAACTCTGGATTCCATAGGTGATGACCACGCCATCACTCATGACAGTTGTCAGCGTAACAGTATAGGCGCCTGGTAGTGAATATGAATGTGTGGTGTTAGTCGAAGTACCACTGATACCATCGCCAAAATCCCAAAGGTAACTATCTGCATCGGGTGTAACAATTGAAGTGAATGTGATCGGCGTATTGACCCATGCCCCTCTTTCATTGGCATAGAAAAGGACAGTTGGGGTTGTGGTTGTTGTGCCACTAATTTCGTAAATTAGTTGGTTCACATCAAAGTCTAGGGCATTAAGATGTTCGCCACCTGAAGCTAGCCGGTACCCATAATACAACCAGTAACTATCAATACTGTTTGTAATAGGTGACTGAATGGGAAAGGTGACAACTAGAGTTGGAGAAATAGGATTATTTATTTCGACTGGCACAATATGCCAACCGAATTCATCTCGGTAAGTTAAGCGGACATCCTGACCTGCATCGTCCATTTTCCCATCTTCAACCAAAGAGGTGACATCCATGCTAAATGAGGCAGTCTGAGAAGCAAAATCTTCTGTAATTGGCGTTTGAGTCGTTAGGGTTATCGCTCGACGATAAAAATAATCGTCATTCCACCAAAACCCATTCGGGAGATTAGCGGAAATCTGGGTGGAAATTATCTCTTTTCCAGAACCATGCAAATCATCATCTGCCATAACTCCATAATATTGGTTCACCAAATTGTTGCTAGCGGATACTACAAACGTAACCTGAACCGAACTTTGTGGCGCTAATGCGGCAACTTGCCATTCAACAACATCAGAGATAAGTTGCCCGCCGCTGATGTAATTGGCATTTATAGGTAGCTGATCTGTTATGATTAAATTGGTTGCCGTTATATCGCTAACATTGGTAACGGTTAAAGTGTATGTGACTGGATCTCCGATAAATGCTGATGTTGGGGCTTGTTTGCTGATTAAGAGCTGAGATGGCTCCCCTACCGAGATTTGTCTAGCGTAAATATCATAATCTCCAGTAGCCCCTTCATTGCTTTCCCAAGCAGCCAACAAGGTATTGCCGGCGCTCGCCAATGCTGGACGACGTTGGGCGCGAATGGCGTCGCTGAGCAGATAGACCATACCCGGCGTTCCATCAGCGGCAAGGTGGCGGACGGAGAGATTGCCGGCATGCTGCCACGCCGCCACAAAGCCATCTGGTATCGATGTGACTTGGGGCCAATGTGGAACGCTGCCAGAGTTATTATCCAACCGAATGGAATTGCCCTCTGCCAACCCATCGGCGGCTACCGCCTGCCCATAGATGGCGTTGTTTTGCTCCCAAACAATGAGATAGTTGTCTGCCGCTGCATTGTATGCCGCCACAGGGCGCAACATATCTCCAGGGAGTGATGGGGATACCGTTACGGTGTGAGAGACGCCGACTGTGCCGCTCATCGTTGCCTTTTGATACAATATCTCTGTCCCGCTATCTGCAACCCCTCGCCGCCAAACAACGAGATATTCCCCTTGTCCATCTGTCGCCAACTTTGGAGTGAAATCCTGAGCGCCATCCCCACTGATGATAAATGGGGCGCCTAACGCGCCATCACTGCCAACGACCTGCCCCATGATATCTTGTTTGGTGGTCGCTCCATTGCTCTGCTGCCAAACGACTAGAAAATTGCCGCTAGGCGGGTCGTAAGCGACCTTCGGCGCCGCTAAGGCGCGGTTGGTGTCGGCAATTACAAAGGGAGCGCCAATCAGGCTGCCATCTGCCGCTGCCAGTCTCCCCAAAATGTCCCCTCGTTGAGCGTCATTCGCTCGGTCTTCCCACACGATGAGGTATCGGTCGGCATCTGGACTATAAGCCGCCGCCGCTTTTTGTTGGGTGTTGGTCAAGACAGTATGGATGGCAATTGGCGCGTTTTGCGGCAAGCCATCGCCGTCTACAATCTGCGCCGCTAAATCTGCATCTCCATTTTGCATATCCTCGAATACCATCAAATAGTCGCCGCTGGTTGGATTGGCAGCCAACGTCACATTGAGTTGGTCGCTCATGGTTTGGGTCACGGTGACTGAGTCAGCCAATGTGAGGGCCGCCTGTTGTGGACTCAACCATAGTTGGGCGGCATAGATGTTGTCGTCGTCAATCCCATCGCCATTATCTTGGCTGCTTTCCCATACCGCCCATAACCCTGTTGATGAGGGAGCAAAGGCTATTTGATGTTGTAATTTGCCAGCATCGCTCAACAGTTGCGGAACGCCTAACGAGCCATCCTCTTCAACCAATCTGAGGTAGAGGTTGCCAGCTTGTCGCCAACCAACGGCAATATATTCGCCCATCGGGGCGGCGGCGGCATAAGTGGCGTTTGCTCCAGGGCTGGCGTCAATACGGAAGTTTCCAGCAATGAGCGTCCCATCTCCAGCTACATATTGACCATATACTTGGCGGGTAGCTGTCCGGTCGTCATCCCAGCCAATGAAGTAAACGCCCGCCCCATTTGCCATGCCGGCATGGTGGGCTACATCCAGCCGCCGCTGAGCCCCAACTGCGTTGGAGATGACGATTTCGCCGCCTACCAAACCAGTGGCGGTAAAGCGCTGTCCGTATAAGTCACTATCGCCACTGGCTGGACCCCGCCGCCAAGCTGCCAGAAAGCCGCCGCTGCCGTCTGTGGCAAGGGCGGGGGCATAATCTTGGTCGCCGGTGTTGGATAACAAGAAGCCATTGCCTAATGAGCCGTCGCTGTTGATTAGTTGCGCGGCGATGTCGTTGAGAGTCACGCCGTCGGTTCGTTGCTGCCACACCACCATAAAGCTGTCTGAACTAGGGTCATAGACTATATCGGGCGCAGTGCGGGCGCGGTTAGAAACAGCAAGGGGGAGCTCTCCTCCTTGCGGCGTTCCAGTTGCATCCAATAGGCGACCATAAATATCCCAACTGCCGCCAGCCCGTTTATCTGCCCATACGACCAAATACAGGTCACTTGTGGGGCTAAAGGCGATTGCCGCCTGGGATTGTTCGCCAGTAATGACGCTGTTGACTCGAATGGGCACGGATGTTAGCAAGCCGTTTTGGTCAAAATGAGCGGCGTAAATATCGCCAGCGTCGCTTTGAGTGTCCCACCAAACCGCAACAGCATTGTCATCGCCTGGATTGTAGGCGATAGCGGCTTGTTGTTGGTCGGAAATTGCGGTTGTCAAGGTAAAGGGCGGGTCAAAAGTGATGGCTGTCTCTATTGCCGGCAGGTTCTGGCTCTGAAACCCGAGCCTAAGCGATGAGTTTGTTGCCAGATCATCATGACTGCCATTATTTAATTCCAATTGAGGTATGTTTGTCAAATGCCATTGTAAATTCACGCTATCGGGCGTACTAGAAGATTGCTTAACAGCAGAAGGGGAAAGCTTGAAAGCGCTGGATTCTAAAAACGCACCCTCTTCATGCACTTTACTTTGGGCAGACAATGATTGATATCCCATCGTTAACATTAAGAATGCGGAAAGGAATGGGATGATGATAAACCCATATTGAATGGGGCGATTAGACAATGGCAATTGATTCATTGGTGGCACCTTCAAACTAGCAACAGCGACCCGTTGCCCTAACGCTTTGGGTATGACCTGCCCAAATAGCTAAGCTCATTCCCAATAGCTACACAAGTGTAAATCAGATTAAAATTTGGGGCAAATTTCTCTTTGAATTTGAGCATGGCAAGCATCAGTCAAAAAAATCTTCGGGAGGTACAAAATTTGCAAAGATCCGCTTAATGTGCATGAATGGGATTGCCGGCATTCCCGCTTTCGCTACAATATTTCAGGCAAGTTACCACCAATCAGGAGAAAATCGGATGGCAGCCTCGACCAACAAACGAACAAAACAACTGCTCGCTTTGGCAGCGGCGGCAGGCGGCGGATATTTAGCGTGGCAGCATGGCGAACGATGGCTGCGCGACTCGCTCATTTACCTTTCGCAAGCAGGGTGGGCGCGTCAAATAGCCACAGAAACGGCGTTAGCCCGCCAGGTTGCCAGCCGATTTGTGGCGGGCGAAACGATAGCCGAAGCGATTGATGTGACCCAAAAATTGAATGCCCAGGGGTTAAGCGTCACCCTTGATTACCTGGGCGAATATGTAACGGACGCCGAAGTGGCGGTCGCAGCCCGGGATGAAATCGCTCGATTGCTGGACGCCATCGCCCATAGCCAGGCAGACGCCAATGTATCGATAAAACCAACCCAATTGGGTTTAGCCATTGACCCAGCATTGGTTCACGACAATATGCGGTATCTTTTGCAAAAGGCGAGGGGATATGGCAATAAAATCCGGCTCGATATGGAGGATTCCGGTCATGTGGACGCTACGTTGGAGCTATATCGAAGGTTGCGGGATGAGGACGGATTGGAAAATGTGGGGGTGGTGATTCAATCTTATCTGTATCGCAGCGGGGCAGATGTAGATCGATTGGTGGACGAGGGCGGCTGGGTACGGCTGGTCAAAGGGGCATATGCCGAGCCTGAAACGGTGGCTTTTCCGCAGAAACGAGATACCGACAGCAATTATGTAGCGCTGATGCACAGATTGTTGGGAAACGAAGGGAGGCAAAAGGGGGTGTATGCCGGCATCGCCACCCACGACGAAAAGATGATTCAAGCCACAATTCAATTCGTCAAGGAAAATCAAATTCCGCCTGAAGCGTTTGAATTTCAGATGTTGTATGGAGTACGCCGCGACCGCCAGCTTTCTTTAACGGCAGGCGGCTACCAGATGCGGATATATGTGCCGTATGGCGAGGCATGGTACCCATACTTTATGCGCCGTTTGGCAGAAAGACCGGCGAATTTATACTTTTTCGCCAGCAAATTAATCGATCAGGCGCCAACCGCCGCTCTTAAGGAGCAATTTGGGTCACAATCGCCTTCTGGCGGGTGAGCAGATAGCTGTAGATATGGTCGGCGGGGGCTACCCACAATTCGTCAGAGCCGTTTGGTCCAAATTGGTTGTAGGCGTATTCTAACACCATTTCTACTGCCGCTTCGCTATCCCCATGCGTCAAGGTGTTGTACCAAAAATGCCGGCAATCGCCCGCCTGTTCCGACAGCCAATCCATCTCTCGTAAAATCGCGTTCGTATCGCCGCCAAAGCGAGAATCCCGTCCAATCGGCATATCGAAATTAAATTCGGCTACCTTCCATGCCTCGATAACGCCCTCAGATTGACAATCTTCCCCCAAATCTATTCGCATTAGGGAATCGTCGCCGCTTTCATTAAATAAGACGGAAATCTCCCGCTCATCCCGCATGCGTAAGATATGAGGATGATAATCTGCGTCAAAGCATGGGGCGGCAAACGCGGTTAGCGGGTAATCTGGTTTAGGCGAAGCGGCAATCACCTCCAGCAGCCGATTGTGCCCCAGCAAAATCGTCTCATAATGGTTGCCGCTCCAACATTCATGTTCCCAGCTATGGCTGCCAATGCTCCAGCCCTTCGCCAGTAAGGCGTGTATGCCTGGGGCGTCGATTATCCAATCTTGTTCCCGGTCGTCTTCTACCAAACTGCCGATCAGGTATAGCGTCCCTTGCCAATTGCGCCTTTCAAAAGCCTCGATAGCAGCCGCCAAACCGACGTTGTCGTCGAAACTATGCGACCATGCCCACTTTTTATCCCCCAACAGCGGGGCGATTTCAAAGCTGCCTAAATCAACAGTCGGGATCTCCTCCCGAATGGTCAGCCGCAATTCATCCGATTCAACGGTGACAATCGCTATCCCTTCGTCCAATTCAAAAGGCAGCGACTCTCCCTTTTTGGTGGCGAAATGAATGGCTTGGTTGTTGCCTACCTGGATTTTGAGAGTGATGCCGGCAATCGGCAAGGCGGGGAGTTGGCTGCGGTCGATATGATAGACGAATTGGCGGGGTGGGTCTGCTTGGGGCATAGAAGCATGGGGCGGGGTTGGGGTTGGTTGCACAGCAGTTGATGTTATCGTCGGCAAAATGATAACATTTGCCGGGGTTTTTGTGCCGGCATTAGATGGAAAATTGAGCGCAAATAAGGCGGCGACAATCGTTCCGACAATTGCCAGCAATTGCCAAAAACGTCTGTTTGAAAAAGTCATGATGTTTGTTTACTCAACATTGAAACGCATGCAAATCGATAGTATCTATACGGATGGGCGCAGAGTTCACAGAGGAAATACGAGAACGCAGAGAAGAAAAAAAGGATTTCGCAATATTTTGAGACCAAGGTAAAAATTTAAGAAAATAATTAGCCAAAAGCTCTAGAAACTGCCCAATAAAGATGGAGGCGCTAAAAAATTCTCTGCGACCTTTGTCTTCTCTGTGTCTAAAAAAATCCAGATTTATATGCCTTGTATAATTACAATCGGTAAAAGATTATGCCATAAATTGCCGGCAATAAAATGCTGTTTTAACGATTTTTTCCCCAATTGTTGACGGAGATTTATCTGCCGCGCAAGGGGTAGAGGGCATAGGCGATACTCTCCCGAACAAAGGCGCGGCTCTTGGTCAACCCATTTATCCACCGAATCGTTCGAGTGGGCGAACTGTACGCTTCCATGCCCAAACTGCCGGCAATCGCCATGGCGCGTTTCATGTGGAAAGGGTCGCTGACAATCAGGTAGCTCTCAAACTGTGATCCGGTAGCAAGAAGTTGGGCATTTTGCAGATTTTCGAATGTATTGGTGGAGTTGGATTCAAGCAAAATCGCTTCTCGGGGCACGCCTTGCTGCTGGGCATAATCCCCAGCAACTTCCGCCTCAGTCAAACTGTCCCGCCAGCCCAATCCGCCTGTGAATATGATGGCGTTAACTGAACCGGCGCGATAAAGAGCAATGGCGTGATTAATTCGCTCCCGCAACACCGGCGATGGGCGACCCCGATAGACTGCCGCCCCAAGAACCACCGCTGCGTCCGCTGGGCGGCTCTCATCTAGCAAGCTGTAACGATAGACTGCTATACCACTCCAACACAGGTATAATAGGAGCGCCGCCCCTAAAAATAAGATTCTGCGCATCCTTATGGAGTGGATTGTTCCAAATGCTGCCTGAACAAATCCTTTAGCAGTCTGGGATTAGCTTTGCCCCTCGTTACCTTCATCCCTTGCCCCACAAACCAACCTAACAATTTTTCATTGCCGGCAAGATAAGAGGCTGTTTCGTGTGGATGGTCGTCGATAATTTGGCTGACGATGTTGGCGAGTTGCGCCTCGTCTGAAATTTGGGCTAACCCTTTTGCCGCCACCACCTCTGCCGCCCGTTTGCCGCTGATGAACATCTCCGCCAACGCCTCCTTGCCGGCATTGTGGCTGATCTCGCCCGCTTCCACCATATTAATCAACGATACAAATTCTCGCGGCGTAACCTTAACCTGGTCGATTCCCAGTTGGCGTTCATTCATCAAGCTAAACAAATTGTTGATCATCCAATTTGAGACGCTTTTCGCATTCCCGCCCGCCGCCACCGCCGCTTCAAACCATTCGGCGGTAGGGCGTTCGGCTGTGAGGATGTCGGCGTCGTATGCCGGCAGTTCCCAATCCGACATGAAGCGTCTCTTTTTAGCGTCGGGCAGCTCCGGCACAGCGTTTTTAACTTCGGCTATCCAGGATTGATCTATCTGCAATGCCGGCAAATCCGGCTCCGGAAAATAACGGTAATCGTTCGCTTCTTCCTTCACCCGTTGGCTGAAAGTAACCCGCTTATTTTCATCCCAGCCCCGCGTTTCCTGCACGACTGTTCCGCCAGAATTCAAAACGTTCGCTTGTCGCTCAAACTCAAAAGCGGCTGCCCCTGCCAATGCCCGAAAGCTGTTTAAATTTTTTACTTCCGTCCGCACCCCCAATCTATCCGACCCCAGTGGACGGACGCTGATATTTGGCTCTAATCTCAGCACGCCCCGTTCCATATCCCCAGAATTTACTTCAAGATAACGCAAAATTTGGCGCAATTTGCCGGCAAACGACGCCACCTCTTCCGGAGAGCCCAAATCAGGTTCAGACACAATTTCCAACAGCGGCACGCCAGAGCGGTTGAAATCGACCAGCGAATATCCATCGCCCAAATGGCTGTTTTTGCCGGTATCTTCCTCCATATGTACCCGCCGAATCCGAATCCGCTTACGCTCCCCCGCTGGTAACGAGATATCCAGCCAACCATCGGTCGCCAATGGCTGCTCATATTGGCTTATCTGATATCCTTTGGGCAAATCGGGGTAAAAATAGTTTTTGCGGGCAAAGATGTTGTGAGAGTGGATTCGGCAATTGAGCGCCAACGCCACCCGCATCGCCATCGTCACCGCCTGCCGATTGATAACGGGCAGCGTTCCCGGCATCCCGAGCGAAAGCGGATCGACAGCGCTATTGGGCGCCGCTTCCACGCTATCTACCACTGGGCAGGGGCTAAACATCTTCGATTTGGTCATTAGTTCGGCATGGCATTCCAGCCCTACCGCCAATTCATAGTCGCTGTTCATATTTTGGGTAGGAAGATGTTTTAATTGGGGGCTCAAAAATCTACGCGAGAATTATCGCCGACAAAAAGCGATTTGCCAGAGCCGTTCACCGTCGCCTTTTCGCCGATGAGCGCCCCGTCTAAGATGGCGTCGGTAATGGTTGCATTAGGGTCGATGATGGCATCTCGTACCACACTGCCCCGAATCGTTACGCCTGCCTCCACGCTGACATAAGGACCAACTACACTGCTCTCAATGTCGCAATTGGGGTGCAGGTAAACGGGTGGGACAACGGTAAACCCCTCGGTAAAACTGCGTTCCAAAGCGTCATCGGTGGCGCTGCCTAGCGACAACAGACGGCGGTTGGTTTGCAAAATGTTGGCGGGTTGTCCGGCATCTTCCCATGTTTCAATCGTTTGGGTGACTATTTTTGCCCCTCGTTCCAGCATCACCTGATATGCGTCTGCCATATAATATTCCCCTTTGGTCATCCGTTGTTCTGCCATGACGGTATCAATGGCGTCTCGCAGTTGGGGAGCGGAGCGGAACCAGTTGATGCCGGCAACTGCGTTTTTGTGTTCGTCGCTGTCTGGTTTTTCCACAAAATCGGTCACGAAGCCGTCTGCATCTAGCTTTACCACGCCGTAGCTTTGCGGATTATCCACGATTTTGGTCATAAAGGTGGCGTCTGCATCGGAGCGAATGCCGGCAAAATCCCCTTTGATTACGCCATCGCCAAATGCCACCACAATCTCCCCGTCATCCATAAATTGCCGGCAGAGCCAAACGGCATGGGCTTGCCCAAGGGCTTCTTCTTGCGCCACAAAATGAGCGTCTAAATGCCCATAATTTTCCAACACCCATTGCTTGATGTGGTCGCCTTTGTACCCGACGACAAATATCGCCTCTTCGACGGTCAACGCTTTCATCTCGTCCAAAATGTGACCCAGCACGGTATTGCCGGCAACATTCAGCAAAGGTTTTGGTCGGCTCCAGGTGTGCGGTCGCATTCGGGTGCCGTATCCGCCTAATAAAATAATTACTTTCATCTAATAACTCCTGTTAAAGGTGTGCATGGGGCAGGGAGCAGGTTTGCAAATATGCAGGGTAAGAATTACTGCTTGCCGCTTGCCATAGAGCAATGACCCCGCCCCTACGCTACTTGCCACTCTGCTCAAACGCATATGCCATATTTAAAATCGTCGCTTCTTGTAATGTGTCGCCAATCAATTGTAACCCAATCGGCAAACCTTGTCGGTCAAAGCCGCATGGCACAGACAAGCCGCAACTTGCGCTCAAATTGAGGGGCAATGTCAACACATCTGCCAAATACATCGCCAATGGGTCATCCGCTTTTTCGCCGATTTTGAAAGCGGTCGTTGGGCTAGTAGGGGCAGCGATTACGTCCACTTTTTCAAACGCTAGCTTAAAATCCCGCCCAATCAAAGTGCGAACTTTTAACGCCTGCCTGTAAAATGCGTCGTAATAGCCAGCGCTGAGGGCATACGTGCCTAGCATGATGCGCCGTTTGACCTCTGCCCCAAACAAGGCGCGGGTTTTCTTTACCGTGTCCACCATATCCGCCCCTTCCACCCGTTGCCCAAAGCGGGTACCGTCGTAGCGGGCTAGGTTGGCGCTGGCTTCGGATGATGCGATAAGGTAATATGCCGGCAGCGCATATTTGGTATGCGGCAAGCTAATTTCTACAATTTCTGCCCCCAATTTTGCCAATTTGTCAATGCTGTTTCGGGCTGCCTCTTCCACATCTGGCTCCATCCCTTCCACAAAATATTCTGCCGGCACGCCCACCTTCATGCCGGCAATCTCGCCCGTTAAGGCAGATTCATAATCTGGCACAGGGGCATTGATGCTGGTGCTGTCTGCCGGATCGTAGCCGGCTACCACGTTGGTGATGGCGGCGCAATCTGCCACCGTTCGCCCAAATGTAGAGACCTGATCCAGCGAGGAGGCGAAAGCGATAACCCCCCAGCGCGACACCCGCCCATAGGTGGGGCGCAAGCCGACGATGCCACACAATGAAGCGGGTTGCCGAACGCTTCCGCCCGTGTCTGTGCCTAATGCGGCGAATGCCATTTTGCCGGCAACCGCCGCGGCGCTACCGCCGCTACTGCCGCCCGGCACTCGGCTAATGTCGTGCGGATTGCGGGTGGTCACAAATGCTGAATTTTCAGTGGACGAACCCATGGCAAATTCGTCGGTGTTCGTTTTGCCCATGATAACCGCCCCCGCTTTTTTGAGTTGTTTCACCACAAAAGCGTCGTATGGGGGAATAAAGCCTTGCAAAATTTTACTGCCGGCAGTCGTCTCCACCCCTTTGGCGCAAATTATATCTTTCACCGCCACCGGCACGCCTAAAAGCGGGCTACGCTCCCCATTTGCTAACCGTTTGTCTGCCTGATCGGCTTGCTCCAACGCCATCTCATCGGTGATGGTCAGGTAGCTTTGTATTTCGTTGTCTGCTGTGGTGATGCGGTCAAGGGTGGCTTGGGCTGCTTCTAGGCTGGTGATAGCGCCGGCATGTAAGCCATCTCGCAGTTGGGTTAAAGTTAAGTCGGTGAGCGTCATAGTGGTTCAATGTGGCGATAAACTGTAGGCAACAATTTCTACCGCCCATCATCCGTAATCTCTTCTTCCAAAATCGCCTGAATTTTAAATTGGTTATCCTGCTGTTGCGGGGCATTGAACAGGGCGTCTTCAACCGGCATCGGCGGCTCTGCGACATCTTGGCGGAAGATATTTTGTTGGCTGATAGCGTGGGTAGTTGCCGGCACGTCCGTTAAATCTAGTTGGCTAATTTGCGCCACGTAATCCAACACCGCCGACAACTGTTCGCGGTACAGTTCAATTTCCTCATCTGTCAATTCCAGCCGAGCCAGATGGGCGATTTCTCTTGCTTTTTGTGTGGTTAATGACATAGTTTCTTCTTTATCGTACTTATGGAGGATATTGCTTGGTTGCGGCTTGCTTGCTGCCTTACCCTATTCTACCCGCTGAATATGCGCCCCCAACGCTTTAAGCTTGCCTTCGATATTTTCGTAACCGCGATCGATTTGGTGGATGTTGTCGATGGTAGTAATTCCTTCAGCGCAAAGCGCCGCAAGCGCCATCGCCATGCCAGCCCGAATATCGGGGCTGGTTACGCCGCCAGGGTTAGCGTATAGGCGCGATGCCCCCTGAACCAACACCCGATGCGGGTCGCACAATACGATGCGGGCTCCCATAAATACCAACTTGTCCACAAAGAAAAAGCGACTTTCATACATCCAATCATGCAACAATGCCACCCCTTCCGATTGGGTGGCGATAACTACGGCGATGCTCATCAAATCGGGCGGGAAACCAGGCCATGGATTGGGTTTTATGTCTGGCACGCGCCCCGCCAACCCGCTTTCGATGCGCATACGCTGATTTGCCGGCACAATTACGTCATTCCCTTCTTCGATCCAATCAACCCCCAGTTTGTTGTAGATCAAGCGCACCATTTGTAGATTTTCTGTGCCGGCATTCTTTATTCGAATTTCGCCCCCCGTGACAGCCGCCGCCCCGACAAAACTGCCCACCTCCATAAAATCAGACCCAATTGTAAATTCGCCACCACCCAGTTTGTCTACCCCCTGTATTGTCAAACAACTTGAGCCAATCCCTTCGATTTTCGCTCCCAATGTCGTTAGAAATCGGCATAAGTCCTGAACATGCGGCTCTGAAGCGGCGTTGTCGATGATCGTTTCTCCTTTCGCCAATACCGCCGCCATCAACGTATTTTCGGTGGCGGTTACGCTTTTTTCCGCTTGTAAGATGTAGCCGCCGCCTCGCAATGGGTCGGCATTCATAGTGAACATGCCATCTTGCCCTAATTCCACATTCGCCCCCAGCATTTTCAATCCCTGGACATGGGTATCGAGCGGTCTGCCGCCGATAATGTCGCCGCCAGGGATAGGCAGACGGACGGCGCCAAGCCGAGCTAACATCGGTCCCGAAAAAACAAAGGAGGCGCGGGAAGAGCTGGCAAGGTCGGCGGGAATGTCGGTTTTGTGGATGTTGCCGGCACAAATTTGCCACGAATTCGCCTCGACCTGAACCACATCTGCCCCCAGCTCAGACAAAATATCAAGAGCCACTCGTACATCGACGATATCGGGAATGTTGCGCAAAGTGACGGGTTGGTCGGTGAGCAATGTTGCCGGCAATAATTTGATCGCCGCGTTTTTGTTTCCGGAGGCGGTGATAACCCCCTGTAATGGGTGTCCTCCTTCGATGATGAATTTGCTCATACCCAAAACCTCCTCGAAAGCAACATAGAGCTCAAGGGTAACGGCGCTTTGAAATGCCGGCAACTTTGTCAAGGTTTATTGATTCAATGCTCGTTGTGCAGAATGAAATGTCAAAGCCGATGTTTTTATGCCTTTGGAGCCGGCAAAATGGTTGACTTCTGGCTCTGACTCTCCTATACTTGCGTCGCTCCAAGGAAATGAGCGGTTGTTTGCTCTTGCAAATTTATAACGCTATAATCCGCCAACGTAGCTCAATTGGCAGAGCAATGCTTTTGTAAAGCATAGGTTATGGGTTCGAGTCCCATCGTTGGCTTGTTAACTTATTCTGTTGAAGGGTCAGTGTCCCGAGCGGCAAAGGGGGCGGACTGTAAATCCGCTGGCGAATGCCTTCGTAGGTTCGAGTCCTACCTGGCCCACCTATCACGGTCTTATTAAATCGCCCACGTAGCTCAGGCGGCAGAGCACATTCTTGGTAAGAATGAGGTCATGGGTTCAAGTCCCATCGTGGGCTTTTGCCCCGTTTTCCAATTGGAAGACGGGGTCTTTCTGTGGATTTTAAACCCTAAGTTGTAACTTTTGAGGAAAAAAATTATGGCAAAAGAGAAATTTATACGCGAGAAGCCCCATGCAAATGTGGGGACGATAGGACACGTAGACCATGGCAAGACGACATTGACGGCAGCGATAACCAAAGTGTTATCATTGCAAGGCGGGGCAGATTTTCAGGCGTTCGACCAAATCGACAACGCGCCAGAAGAGCGGGCACGGGGCATCACGATAGCGATATCGCATGTCGAGTACGAGACAGAGAACCGCCATTACGCTCATGTAGATTGTCCTGGACATCGGGATTACATCAAAAACATGATCACCGGGGCAGCGCAGATGGATGGGGCGATATTGGTGGTGAGCGCGCCAGATGGTCCAATGCCCCAGACACGGGAACATGTGTTGTTGGCGCGGCAAGTAGAAGTGCCGGCAATGGTGGTATTTTTGAACAAAGTAGACATGATGGAAGACGAAGAGTTGCTAGAGTTGGTCGAGTTAGAGTTGCGAGAGTTGTTGGACAGCTATCAATTTCCAGGGGACGAGACGCCGATAGTGCGCGGCAGCGCGTTACAAGCGTTAGAATGCGCCAGCGTCGACCCAGCGGCGGCAGAGTATGAGCCGATAAACGAGTTGATGCGGGTGGTAGACGAGTATATACCCCAACCAGAGCGAGACAACGACAAAGCGTTTTTGATGTCGGTTGAAGATGTGTTCAGCATCAAAGGGCGGGGGACGGTGGTGACTGGACGGGTAGAGCGGGGGACGTTGACGGCAGGGGAAGAGGTAGAGATAGTTGGGTTGAAAGAGAGGACAGAAAAGACAGTAGTGACCTCGATGGAGATGTTCCACAAAGTGTTGGACAAAGTAGAGGCAGGGGACAATGCTGGGTTACTGCTGCGTGGGGTAGGGCGAGAAGATATCGAGCGCGGGCAGGTGTTGGCGGCTCCCAACAGCATTACGCCGCACAAGCGGTTCAACTGCGAAGTGTATGTGTTGCGGAAAGATGAGGGGGGCAGGCACAAGGCATTCTTTTCTGGGTATCGTCCCCAGTTTTACATCCGGACGATGGATGTGACGGGGGAAATCACGTTGCCGGCAGGAGTAGAGATGGTGATGCCTGGGGACAGCGTGAATATGGCAGTAGAGTTGATCATGCCGGTGGCGTTGGAGGATGGCAGTCGGTTTGCTATTCGAGAGGGCGGTTTGACGGTTGGCGCTGGCGTTATCACTAGTATCTTGGATTAGTTAGACGGACGCTTTAAGCGGCAATCAGGCGCATTTATTGCGTCTTAACAAAAGTGTAAAATAGATCAGCAAACATCTCGATGTTTGCTGATTCTTATTTGTTTTTAGAGGATTCTATGGCAAAGAAATCGGCGCGAATGTTGGTCACATTGGCTTGTTCTGTTTGTAAGGAACGAACGTACCTCACCGGGAAAAATCGGCGCAATAATCCTTCTCGAATAGAGTTGAATAAATATTGCCCTCGATGCCGGCAGCATCAACTTCATAAAGAGACTCGTTAATGTAAGCCACAGGTTTTGTAACTTGTGGCTTAATCTGGAATGCAATTTACCAAACAATACGCTATACTGAACCTCATACCCGCTTAAAATAGGGGGTTAGCTCAATTGGCAGAGCAACGGTCTCCAAAACCGTAGGTTGCGGGTTCGACTCCTGCACCCCCTGTATCAACTGTGCGAGACAGGCTGTTGTAAAAATTGCAACAGCCTGTCCGTTCTAAGGTAGAAAGGAAAAATCTAAGGATTGTAAACTGTGGCTGAAGCAAAAAAAGCGCAAAGCGCCGCCCAAGTTAACCCTGTGGTCAAATATTTCCGCGAGACGCGTGGAGAATTGCGTAAAGTAACATGGCCTACCCGTGAAGACGCTTTACGCCTCACCCGAATTGTCATATTGACATCATTGGGCTTCGCCGTATTTCTTGGCGCGTTAGACTTTGTATTTTCCCAAGTCGTCAATTTTTTGGTTGGCTTGGTGGCGGGTTAGATTCGGGATTGTGATTTAAAGAGGAAGAATTAGCGATGACCGACGACCAAAACTCCTTATTGAACTTTGAACTTAACCCGCAAGAAGCTGGCGATGATCGAGCTTGGTATGTTGTTCATTGCTACTCAGGCTATGAAAATAAGGTCCGGCACAGTATTGAACAACGGATCGAATCGATGGGTATGCAGTCGAGTATTTTTGACGTAGTGGTTCCGACTGAAGAAGAGATTGAAATCAAAGAGGGCAAACGCAGATCGATAGAACGGCGGGTTTTCCCTGGTTATATCTTGGTTCAGATGATATTGAGCGACGATTCTTGGTATGTGGTACGCAATACGCCAGGCGTTACCGGATTTGTTGGGATGGGCGACAAACCCACTCCCTTACGTCCGGAAGAGGTCGCCAAAATTATGAATCGTATGGAAGCGGAAGCGCCCAAAGTTAAGTTTGATTTTCAACCTGGCGAGAAGGTGCGAATTGGCACTGGTCCTTTTGCCGACTTCATCGGCACAGTTGGCGAAATCGATCAAGAACGAGCCAAGGTGCGGGTAATGGTCTCTTTCTTTGGACGAGAGACGCCCGTTGAGCTTGATTTTTTGAATGTGGAAAAAGTGTAATGATAAGGCGAACAACTATCAGGAGATAGCATGGCAAAGAAAGTAGCGGCAGTGGTGAAAATTCAGATTCAGGGGGGCAAAGCAAACCCCGCCCCCCCGGTAGGCACTGCTTTGGGTCCCCATGGGATCAATATGATGCAATTTTGTAAAGAATACAATGCCAAAACAGCGAATCAAGTTGGGCAAATTGTGCCGGTTGAGGTGACGATTTTCAGCGATCAAAGTTTTAGCTTTGTGTTAAAGACGCCGCCGGCATCGGCATTGTTGAAAAAAGCGGCGGATTTGAGAAGCGGCTCAGCATCCCCTAAAGCGGAAAAGGTGGGTCAGGTTACGCAAGAACAATTGCGCGAAATTGCTGAGATTAAGATGAAAGATTTAAACGCCAATGATATTGAGACAGCTAAAAAGATCATTGCTGGCTCTGCCCGTAGTATGGGTATCACGGTCGTTGATTAAATTAGGGTTACGTCGTTCCCAATTTCAGCAGAGCGGCATAAATATAAGTGGGAGACTTATGGTCGTTTGCACCACATAGGAGAAAAAATGGCAAAAAGAGGTCGAAAGTATCAGGAAGCAGCCGCAAAAATAGATCGGAGTAAATATTACTCGGTTGACGAAGCGATTGCCCTGATCAAAGAAACAGCTACGACAAAATTTGATCCGGCGGTTGAGGCGCATATAAGAACGGGCGTTGACCCTAGAAAAGCGGAGCAGATGGTGCGGGATGTGGTGGTGTTGCCGCACGGGTTGGGTAAAGAGGTACGGGTGTTGGTCTTTGCCGAAGGGGAAGATGGAGATGTAGCCCGCGAGGCGGGGGCGGATTTTGTGGCAGATGATGAGTTGATCGCCAAGATTCAGGCGGGATGGACTGATTTTGATGTGGCGATGGCTGTGCCGGCAATGATGGGTAAGGTAGGGCGATTAGGGCGCGCACTTGGTCCGCGAGGATTAATGCCTAACCCGCGTGCCGGCACTGTCGCTCCAGCTGCCGCTCTTGCCCAATTGATCACAGAGGCGAAAGCGGGTCGATTAGAATTTCGAGTAGATCGCACCGCCAATATCCATGCGCCGATAGGCAAAGCCAGCTTTAGCCAAAGCCAACTCAAGGAAAACTTCATCGCTTTTATGGATGCGATAAATAGAAACCGTCCAGCCTCATTAAAAGGCGCTTACATTCGGCGCATTACCTTAGCAAACACCATGGGTCCCCCCATCCGAGTAGACGCCAACGCCGTTGCCGTGTAAAATAGCAAAGTTATTTTAAAGATTTTGCTAAAATTTTGTATTAAGTGTGCGTCGGTTAAAATCTTATAAACGGAAAACCGACGCACCTCAAGGTTTGCCGGCTTGAACCGTTAAGGTTTTTAAAAGACAAACCGGCAAACACTTAAAAATTGAGACCATCCCTTTCTTGCCAAAGAAAGTTGGCGGCGAACAAAAAGCCTTAATATCCAGCCTAGGCGAGAGGATAAACTGAACGAAAAATGCCGAAGCGCATTGCGCTTATGGCTTATTTGTGAATTAGAATCCTCAAACTAGCCGGTTTGAGGATTTTTTATTTGTAAAGGTCTTGAAATCCTGTAAAAGGAGGTAAGGTTCATTGACTATTTCAAAACAGCGAAAAGACGAGTTGGTTGAGCAATATTCTGACTGGCTTAAAGATAGCGACGCGATTTTTCTGACCTCATACACTGGTATGAACGTGAAGCAAATGCAAGAGTTACGCAGACAAGTGCATGAGACGGAAAGCGTGTTTAGCGTAACAAAAAATACCTTGTTGCGCCTCGCTTTAAAAAACAGCAAGTGGGCGGTTCCTGAGGAGATGCTCACAGGTCAGATAGCCAGCGGATTTGCCCTGGGCGAAGCCCCAACGCTAGCTAAAAAATTAGTCGATTTCGCCGACGACAACGAAGAGCTTGTCATTAAAGGCGGCTTTATGGACGGCGAATTGTTGTCGGCAAAGCAAATTGAGTCGTTGGCAAGTTTGCCGAGCATAGATCAATTGCGCGGACAAATTTTAGGCTTGCTCAACACGCCAGCTCAAAATCTAGCCGGCGTGGTTGCCTCTGGCATGCGTCAGGTTCTAAATGTGTTAGATGCATATGCCAAAACGGAAGAAGGCGATGTCGCGCCAGCAGACGTATAGGGGCGTCGATTTATCTGTACTTTGTAAAACAAATTTGAGTTCATAACAAATGAACCTGGAGGATTATTATTATGGCTGATTTAGATAAGATTGTAGAAGAATTAGGCTCGCTAACTTTGTTGGAAGCGGCTGATTTGGTGAAACAATTGGAAGAGACGTGGGGCGTTAGCGCTGCCGCGCCAATGGCAATGGCTGGCATGCCAGTAATGGCTGCCGGAGACGGAGGCGCTGCCGCTGAAGAGAAAACTGAGTTCGACGTTCGTTTGACCGACTTTGGCGCCAAGAAGATTCAGGTGATTAAAGAGGTGCGAGCTTTAACCGGCTTGGGCTTGAAAGAAGCGAAGGATGCGGTTGAGGCGGTTCCAACTGTAGTGATGGAAGCTGTTGGCAAAGAGGCAGCGGAAGAGGCTGCGAAGAAGCTGACGGACGCTGGCGGCACGGCTGAGGTTGTTTAGATCTTTTGTCGTCTTCCTTACATTTAGATGAGCCGGTCCACATTGGGTGGATTGGCTCTTTTTTTGGCTGATGGAAGAACGCAGATACATTTTGGCGTCGGCTTCTCCCCGCCGCCGAGAGTTGATACAGTTGTTGGGCTTGCCATTTGAGCTGTTGGTTGCCGGCATTGATGAGGAGATAGTTAGCGCAGCCCCGCCTGCCCAACAAGCTGTGGAAATTGCCCGCCTGAAAGCGACAGCTGTGGCAAACCAGTTTCAATCGACAGCTATCGTATTGGGCGCAGACACTATTGTCGAATTAGATGGGAAGATTTTAGGCAAACCGAGAGACGAAGCAGAAGCGCGTCGTATGCTGCGGCAGTTGCGGGGAAAAACGCATCGCGCGCATACAGGTATCGCTTTGGTAAATTTGGCGCATGCTGGAGAAATGGAGATCCTTCTCGATGTGGCATCGGTGGAGGTGCCGATGAGGCGCTATGGCGATGATGAGATTGAAAATTATGTCGCCAGCGGCGATCCGCTGGACAAAGCTGGCGCATACGGAATCCAGCATCGAGATTTCAGACCTGCCGTTTATTTAAAAGGTTGCTTTTCTGCCGTGATGGGTTTGCCTTTGTGCCATGTGGCTAAGGCGTTAGGAAGATTGGGCGTGGTCGCACAGCCAAATGTGGCTGCCGATTGTCAAGAATATCACAACTATGAGTGTCCTGTGTTTAAGAAAATTTTGCCGGATAGGTGGGGCATTAATTAATTGTTGGGCTTAATCGGTAATTTTTTGTTCTGAGGAAAGTCGGGTAAAATATCTTAGGTCACCGCAAGCTTAAATTTTGTGATATTGAAGAGGAAAGTAGTATGGATAATTTACTCTGGGATCAAGCGCAACAAGCGATTTCTGCCGGCAATACCCGGGAGGCGCATGTTCATCTAGCCAAATTGTTGAAACAAGAGCCGAAAAATGTCGATGCTTGGTATTTGCTCAGCGCTATTTCAGTTTCAGAAAAGAAAGAGATATTCTTAAAAAAGATATTAAAACTAGACCCAGATCATGCCCAGGCAGCGACAGATTTGGAAGCGTTGCGCCAACCTGCAGAGATGGCGACAGAGATCTCAATGCCGGCAGATGCTGTATCCACTGATGAAGGGGATTTCGAGCTGCAATCCAGCGGCGGCACCATTCCAGATTGGATGAGCGATGCCCCGCCGCCCATCGAGATGCCCGATATGGAGGTAGATGCCGCTAAGGTCGAAGACCCATTGGACGATCCCGTTATCCCAGATTGGTTGCGCGATGAGCCCTCCCAAATTGAGCCGATCCCAACCAAACCAGACCCGATTTCGGTAGCAGAGCCAGCGCCTATCCCGCCCAATTTAGACGCTGTTTCCCCACCAGCGCCCGCCAAACCTAGAGCTAAACGTAAACAGAGCCAGCCCGTTTTTTCTCCATTACTTATTGGCTTGATCATTACTGCCCTATTTGTAACGTTCGTTTTGGTATATTTACTGGTCAGTTATTTTTTAATTTGATCCAATATAGTTGGCGTCCTCTCGGCGCAATGCTTAGGCTGCCGGCATGTGAAATCTACAAAGACGTTATTTAATTGGCGTAGATGATTGGTGACCGTTGAGGATGAGTGGGGGAGGGAAGATTAATTCTTGCGCTATACGAGTGATTACAGTATGATGCGCCTAGAGTAGTGTAGATTTGTCTGGCTTCCGTAGCTAGACGCTTTGTAACAATTAATGAGGAGAAAAAATGATTTCCAAACGCTTGTCAAAAATAGTTTTTTTTACGCTGGGATTTGCTCTTTTAATTTCAGCGTGTCAGCCAGAAACGGTGGAAGTGACGCGGATTGTCGAAGACATTCGCACACAGACGGTCACTGAAGAGGTCGAGGTGCCGGTAGAAGTGACCCGAATCGTAGAAAAAACGGTGACGGAAACGATAACGGAACAGGTTGAAGTTGATAAAGCCTCGCTCGGTTCAGAAGAGCGTCCAATTCAACTATTGTTTGTGCCTTCGGTAGATGCTGACGTGATCGTGTCTGGCGGCGAAGTGTTGAAGGAAGAGCTCAATAAGGCGACGGGCTTGAACTTTGATGTGAGCGTGCCGACCAGCTATGCGGCAACTATCGAAGCGATTTGCGCCTCGCCAGACGACACTATGGCGTTTTTGCCGGCATTGGGTTATGTGTTAGCCAATGAACGATGTGGCGTCCAGGTAGGCAACGCCGCTGTTCGCTTCGGCTGGAGCGTTTATTGGTCGCAAATTATTGTGGCCATCGACAGTGATATTGAAACGTTGGAAGATTTGGCGGGCAGATCCTGGGGCGCCCCCAGTGTCACCTCCACCTCCGGTTTCCTGGTGCCTAGCGCCATGTTGGCAGATGCCGGCATTGAACCGGGCGAGGTCGTCGAAACAGGCGGTCACACCGCCGCTATGTTGGCTGTCTATAATGGTGATGTTGATTTTGCTACCGGCTTCTTTAGCCCGCCCTTGTTGCCGGATGAAATGGACCGCCGTTGGAATCCGGAAACGGACGACCCCGAAATTTGGCGCGATGCCGGCAGCCCTGAACGGAACGAAGCCGGACGCGTATTTGTCAATGGAGGACCTAGCGAAGGCGGCTACAGAGTATTAGACGCCAGAGCAGGCGCCACAGAAACCGCCCCCGATATTTTTGAGCAAACCCGTATTCTTACGATTTCCGACAATATCCCCAACGACACCGTCTCTTTCGGGGCAGAGTTCCCCCTCGGTTTATCACAGCAAATCATCTCCGCGCTAGATGAATATGCCAGTTCAGACGCCTGCCAAGAGCCGGCGGAGGGAACGCTAACCCTCTGTTCGGATGAATTTTATGGCTGGACGGGGGCTGAACCAGTAACCGATTCCGCTTACGACCCGACCCGCTTCATTATGCAAGCCCTGGGGATGAGCGAAGAAGACGTGCTGGGCGAATAAAATCCCCAATGATTTAAAGCGGGTGGCGAAAGTCGCCCGCTTTTTTCTTTTGTCTAACCCGTTACGCCTATGTTGCGAGTAGAAAATTTAAGCAAAATTTATGACGATGGCACAGTCGCTCTGAAAAACGTTAGCTTTGAGGCGCCAGAGGGGAAATTTATGGTGGTGATTGGTTTGAGCGGTTCAGGCAAATCGACCTTGTTGCGCTGTATCAACCGCCTGATTGAGCCGACTGAAGGGGAGATTTGGTGGAACGATATCCGCCTGTCTCATGTCTCAGGCGAAGAGTTGCGGCGGGCGCGGCGCAAAATCGGGATGATTTTCCAACATTTCAATTTGGTGGAGCGGTCGTCGGTGTTAACCAATGTGTTGAGCGGACGCCTAGGGTATGTCAATAGCTTTGCCAGCGTTTTTCATCGTTTTCCCGCGGAAGATATCCGACGAGCCCATGCCGCCTTAGAGCGGGTGGGCATTGGGGATAAGGCAGACAATCGGGCGGATGAATTAAGCGGCGGGCAGCAACAGCGTGTGGGCATCGCCCGCGCCCTGATGCAGGAGCCAGATTTGATGCTGGCGGATGAACCAGTTGCCAGTTTAGATCCTGTTTTAGCCCACAGCATCATGGATCATCTATTGCAGATTAATCGGCAAGATAATATCACCGTTTTGTGCAGCCTCCATTTTTTAGATTTGGTGCAGCAATATGGCGACCATGTGATAGCCCTCAATGATGGACAAGTGGTGTTTGAAGGGACGCCACGAGAGATCGATGACGAGCGCTTTAAAGAAATTTATGGCAAAGAAGCGGAACGGATAGGGTAGAAGATGCCGGCATTTCCCTTTGATTAGCAAAAAGCACAATGAACCAAGAAGGTACCAACCCAATCACACGAGCCTTACGTATATTTTTAATCGTCATTGGGCTGTTTTTACTATACGCTTATGCCGTCGACGTTACCAGTATCAACTTAGAAGAGCCACAAGATGAGCAACGGCAGGCGACCACTGTCCGCGTGATTCGGGCTTTAGCGCGCCCCGATTTTTTCGCCTTCAATGAAGAGACCCGCGGCAAAAATGTGGCGGTTCGCATCCCTTGTGGCGATCAAATCACAGATTTTGAATTTGCCGGGGAGCGCTCTGTTACTTTGGCTCCTGGTTGCGCCGACACTACCCAAGACAAAATCACGGTAAATGGCTCTGGCTTTCGTCCCAACACCGATGGCATCATTCGATGGTATCCGCCCAATTCAGAAGGGTTGACCAGGGCGTTGACTTCCTTCTCTGTTGATCGAAATGGGGATTTTTCAGCCGATTTTACCATGCCGGATATCCGCCCCAGCGACGATTTGCAGCGGATTGAGATCGAGGAGAAATGGCGGGCGGGCGGTTTTCTGGGCACAGGCATTGTTGGGTTAAGCGAAGCGACGCGGAACGCCATCGAGAAGATCATCGAGACGATATTATTGGCTCTGGTGGCGACCACGCTCGGCACGTTGCTGGCGATTCCATTTTCTTTCATCGCTGCCCGAAATTTGATGGAAAATGTGCGTTCGCCTCTGGCGGCGATCATGATGGCGATTGTGTTATTTCCCATAGCTTGGTTTTTAGGGGCGGCAGCTACCCAATGGCTAGGAGAGGCGGCAAATCGATTGAGCGCCAATGTGTTGGTGGGCATTGTGGCTTTAGCCATTATGGTTGTTTTGGTGTGGGGGCTGTTGTTTAGTTCTATCTTTTCCAGTTTTAGTCGGGGAATTGGGGCGTTTGTGCGCGGGTTATTGGCATTGGGGGGGATATTGCTGGGCGTTTTCTTGCTGGCTAACCTGGGGGTAAATGCCGGCAATTGGTGGAACAGTCGATACGAAACTGCGAGTGTAATGGTGCCGCTCGCCCAATTACAGTTAGACGCCGGGTTAGTTGGTCGTTTTACCGCTTTAACCTCTGAGTTTATCCAATTGAGCGCGCCATGGATCGCCGGCTTGTTGTCTGCCCTGGCTGCCGCCTCTTTTGGCAGCCGAATGGGGCAAGAGATGGCGTTGCGTTGGGAACGAATGCCCGCCCGAATTTTCACCATCATCGCCACTATGTTAGGCGTGGGGGTTTTCGTGTACGGAGTGGGCAGCGCTTTGCATTGGCTATATCAATTTACTGAGCCAGAGCGGTGGACATTGTACCCCGCGATAATTGTGGGTATTGTTGCCGGCATTTTGACAATGTTTGTTGACCCCAAGCAGCCGATGCCCATCGGTTTTCTAATCTATTCAATAATTCGCGGCATCTTGAACATCGTTCGCTCTATTGAACCGCTGGTTTATGTGATTGTGTTTGCCGTTTGGGTAGGCATTGGGGCGTTTGCCGGCGTTTTAGCGTTGTCCATTCATACCATCGCAGCCCTGGGCAAGCTCTTTTCTGAGCAAGTGGAGAGCATCGATGAGGGTCCGATTGAAGCGATCACTGCTACGGGCGCAAATGGCATTCAAACCGTCGTATTTGGCGTCATTCCCCAAATTATCCCCCCATTCATCGCCTTTACCTTTTACCGGTGGGATATTAACGTTCGGGTTTCGACCATTTTGGGGTTTGGCGGCGGCGGCGGCATCGGCTTTTTGCTGATCCAGCACATTAATTTACTGCAATATCGGCAAGCCAGCGTGATGATGATCGCTATTGCTTTGGTGGTAATGACGCTGGATTATTTCAGTTCGAAAATCCGCAGCCAGATCATTTAGCTCAATTCGATTCCGCTCGCCCGTAACCCTCGTCGTAAGCCACGAGGAACGTCATTCAATTAGCCGAATTTCATAGAGGGCATTCCACAATTTACCAGTGACGAATAGGCGGTCTGTCTCCTGATCGTAGGCGATGCCGTTGAGGACATCATCCGGGTTGGCGGGGTCGTCGTCGGGATAAATGCCGGCAAGGTCGATCCATCCCACCACTTCCCCAGTTTCGGGCGAAATGCGAACGATTTGGTCAGTTAACCAAACATTCGCCCAAATCTCCCCATTGATATACTCTAATTCGTTCAACTTATCGATTGGCATCCCCCTATCCAACGTTTCAATTTGACCAATTGCCTCAAAACTGTCTGGGTCTCGGAAGGTGATAATGTGACTGCCATCGCTCATTATCAGATGTTCGCCATCGTGGGTGATGCCCCACCCTTCCGTTTGATAGTTAAATTCCCCAATTTGCCCAAAATTTTCCTTATCGTACACAAATGCGACTTGAGAGCGCCAGGTAATTTGAATGATTTTATCTTGCCAAACCACGATCCCTTCGCCAAAATATTGCTCGGGCAAATCAACCTGTTGCAAAACGTCGCCTGTTTCGGCATCAACTTGCCGAATATTGGATTGTCCCCATAAACCTGTTCCTTCATAAAAATAGCCGTCTTCATAGTGCAACCCCTGGGTGAAAGCGTTGGGGTCGTGGGGGTAAACATTGATGATTTCATAGCCGTAGGCGGTTGGGGGACGGGGGCTGGGAGTTGGGGATTGGGGGTTGGTAGTTGGGGGCTGAAGGCTGGGGACTGGAGTTTGGAGACTGGGGGTTGGGGGCTGAGGGCTGGGGATTGTGGGTTGGAGATTGGGGGTTAGGGTTGGGGGATCGGGGATCGGGGATGGAGGAACAACGTTATTGGCGCAACCGCTGAAAATAATCACAGTAAAAATCAGCGATAGGCAGAGGAAGGTTTTCTGAACTTTATTTTTAGGCATGATGGATTTAAGGCGTTGGGGTGGTTTGTGGTTGAGCGGCAGGAGTAAGGGTCATGGTTGGGGTAGGCGTGGCTTGCCGGCATTCACGGTTCGCCTCTAAGCGCTTTTGATTAACCTCGTTGCCGCCCAACTGCCGCCAAGCGTCAGTGTAATAACGCTCTGCCGGACAATAATCTTGAGCGTTGGCAAATTGATCCCCATACGCTACCCGCGCTTCAAACAATAGGTCGCAAGCGTCTTGATAAAACGGGGCAGAAAGGCACAAGTCATTGAAATAAGAGATGGAGATGCCCCAATTTACCCCATAAAAGGCGATCCCTTTTAGGTAAAATTCCGCCCAACTGCGCTGATCTTGGGCGTCTTGCGGCAATGTGCCTAATTTTTCCGCCTGCTCCAGGTAGAAAATGCCTTGTTCAACCTGCTCGCCATACAATAGCTCCACCCCGTAGTTGACATAAGCGTCAAATAAGAGTTGGTTTGTCTCTTGTCTGTGATAGTTGGGGTTGGTCGATTGAAAGCGTACCAACCCTTCAATCGCCTCTTCCCAGCGCTCCTCTTCAACCAGTTCGTTAAGCCGGTTTATGGCTTCAATTGGTTCGGGAGTAGGGGTAATAGTGGGGGTGGCGGTGGGCAGCGGCGGGGTGGCGGTGGGGCTAGGCGTTAGTTGCAGCGTTTGCCGCTCTTCTGCCATACTCTTTAACTGTTGGGCTCTGCCGGCATATTGGGCGGCGGCTTCAGATGGGCTGTCTAACACATAGCTTAATCGCTGTAATGCGCGATCGTAATTGCCGGCAGAAAAATCCTGTTCAGCCAACTCCATTTGCCGATCCAAATTCGCTTCCAACGTCGCCTGAATATAGCTTGCCCGCAATACATTTCCTTCTTGCAGCCCTTTGTAAATAATCGCCCCATAAAAGATCGCCAACGCAACCGCCGCTAGAACGATGGCGCCCAACCACCGCGTCCAACCTCGTTTCGCCTTAGGGCGCGGCGGCTGCCATCCAGGTGGTTTTGTTCGTGGAACTGTCATAATTTAATTGAGATGATTCGTCAATCGCTTGCTAAGGATAACAAATGGCAATTTGACCGCCAATATTATAAGGGCGCTTCGATTAATGATCGATTATTTCCCGATAAACGGCAACTGTTTTAGCGGCGATTTGGCTTTGCGTATATTGTTTTAATGCCCGCTGCCGCCCTTTTTCGCCCAATTCTAGCCGCAATTGGGGCGAAACCATCAGCCGCCGCAGACAATCTGCTAAAGCGGCAACATCCCCTTCTGGGAAAATTAAACCGGCGTCGCTGATAACATTTGGGATTTCGCCGCTGTCTGAGCCAACAACAGCGACTTGACATGCCATCGCTTCGATAAGGACGCGACCGAATTGCTCTTTCCAGTTGGGCAGGGTGCGGGATGGCAAGGCTAAAATATCGAGCTGCCGCATAAATGCCGGCACTCGTTGAGATGGCAGCGTCCCTTCAAAAAAGACGCGGTCAGAAATTTTGAGTTGTTTTGCCAATGTCTGTAATTTGGAGCGTTCGGGACCTTCGCCAGCGATGCGTATTTGCCAAATTCCGGGCAAGGCGGCTGCCGCTTCTAACAAGGTATCGATCCCTTTTTCCGCAACCAATCTCCTGCCGGCAACGCCAATGATCAGCCCTCTGCCGGCATCTCGACTGATAGGCGGCGTAAAAAGGTCGGGATTGATGCCAAATTGAGGGATAACGGCTAATTTGCCGGCATATCCCTTTTGCCGCCACACCTCTCCCGACGCCCGATTGCCCACGATCCCGTAACTTGTCATCCGTAGAGTTTGACTCTCCAACTGCCGAAAAGGGAATGGGTAACGGCGGTTGATATTTTGCCAAGAGAAAAACAACGAGTTCACACCGCGCTTTTTTGCGGCGCGAATCGCCAGCCAGGTAGCCAGATTGTAAGGTTCTTCGTCCATATGCAAAATATCGGGTTGGATTTCGGACAATCTAGCGGATAGTTTTGGATAATAATGAAGATGGTAATTTCCATTAAAGCGTATGGGGTCAACGATCAGCCGATACCCTTCAACATGCCCTCGTTCCAGCGGTATGCGTCCAGTCGGATCATCCCAACTAGGCGGAACTATCACCGTCAAATCTACATCATCATGGTTGGCAATCGCTTCTAACTTGATCTGATACGCGCCAACCAAACACGCTTTAGACACCATTAATACCCGCATATGTTACACTAAATCAGCCTTGTATTTGGGACAAAACCCCCCTATCGTTATCCATGTATGCCTTTTGACACAGAGTTCTATTTTGCTATACTAACTTTGATTTGACAACTTCCCAGCCTTCCTCCCAATCTACGATTAACCAACAGACAAACCGCTCTCGGAGCCGATTTTGGCATGGGGCGTTAATTGGGTCGATTATGTTGATTGCCGGCATTGTACGCTTTTACCAGTTAGGGGCAATGTCGGCAGGTTTGTTCCGGGATGAAGCGTTTAATGGGTTAGACGCATTAGGGATTTTGGAGGGAGAGCATGCCCTTTTTTTCCCGACTAACAATGGACGAGAGCCGCTGTACATCTACCTAACCGCTGTCAGCCTCTCTATTTGGGGGCGTTCTGCCCTGGCAATTCGATTTGCTGCGGCGGTGGCGGGCGCGCTCGCCACCTGGTTTGTTTATCGGCTGGGCAAAGCGTGGTTTGGAGAGGTTGCCGGCATCTTTGCCGCTTGGATTTGGGGCGTTACGGTGTGGAGCGTGCATCTCAGCCGCATTGGTTTCCGGGTGATTCTACTGCCCTGCTTGATGAGCGCCGCTTTATTAATGGCAACCCACGCCTATCGCAAGCGCGACCACAAGTTGTGGCTGGCGGCGGGCTTCCTTTATGGGGCGGCATTTTACAGCTATCTGGCGGTTCGGCTCACCCCCATCTTTTTGTTGGCATGGGGGACGGGGCTGTTCGCTCGGCAGCGGCTTCGCCGACACGAGCGGGCTGGGGCGCCAGATTGGCTGCCGGGCGCCTTCACCTTCGCTTTAGGAACCACTGTGGCAGTTGCCCCTCTGCTGAGCGCATTGGCACAGATGCCGGCAACGTTTGGCGACCGTTCAACCCAAGTCTCTATCTTCAATCCGGCGATAAATGGCGGCGATTTTTGGGGGACGTTAGGGCGGCATATTTGGGCGGCGCTAGCCATGTTTTTTTGGCGGGGCGATACGATATTGCGTCACAATCCCAGCGGACGCCCCATTTTCGATCCAGTATTGGCGATTTTTATGCTGATTGGGTTGGCGTGGTTACTGCGCCATTGGCGAAAACCGGCGGCGTTGGGCGTTTTGCTGTGGGTGGGAATTATGGGGTGGGGAACGATTTTGGCGGAAGACGCTCCCCATTTTTTGCGCGGGGCAGGTATGTTGCCGGGGATTTACTTTTTGCCGGCAATTGGATTGGCTCAATTTTGGCGTTGGGAAAAATTGCCAAGCTTCTGGCGGCATGCTTTGGTTTTAATTGGATTAGCCGTTAGCTTAGCTTGGGGCATTCGAGATTACACAGCTTACGCCAGACACCCAGAAACAGGGTATGCTTTTGAATCTGTCATTCGTGAATTAGGCGAACAGATCAATCAAGATGCGGCGGTAGGCGAGGTCTGGATCCAAGATATTTTGTGGAATGACCGCCCGACATTGGATTTTTTGGTTGGAAACCGAGACGATGTCAGCCGCTTTAACGACATGCCGGCAGCTATCGCTCCTCCAGCTACTATGTTCGTGTGGCCCCATCAGCCCCAAGACGAATTTTGGCGCGTTTTTCCACAGGCAGGGCAGCTATCTGCCCAGCTTAGCTCATTGGGTAGAGGAGATTTAGAGCCAGACCCATACCCGTTCTACCTTCGCTATCAATTTGCCCCACCCACAGCCGGTGAGTCGGCAGCCATTTTTGGAGATGGCATTGAGCTGCTAATGGCGACCACCGCTGCCCCAAATGGGTCACAACTGGAGATTGAGACCTTGTGGCGGGCGAAAGCTCCGACCCCGAGACCATTGACATTATTTGTGCATTTGTTAGATGGCGACATCATCGTCGCCCAAGAGGATGGGATGCCTGGCGACGGCTTTTTGCCTACCACAATTTGGCAGCCAGGGTGGATAGTGGCAGAGCGCGTTGTCATTTCATTAGAAACGCCGTATGATGCCCGAAAAAATCGGCTGGAAATCGGTTGGTATGAATCGACATCGGGGCGTCGATTGCCGGCATTCGACCCATCTGGAAACCTTGTGGGAGATGTTTATTCATTACCGCATCCATGATTTTGCGGCGAGAAAATGAGAATTCATGAAAATTTTACCCAAAATCCCAATAAATGATTGGTCAAATCTGCAATTGTAGAAAGAATCAGCCTGTTTGTTACCAAACGTAAAATTACCACCCGCCATAAATTGAAGCAGGCGGGTTATTTAATGAGGAGAGGTTATGCGGAAACAGAAAATTGAGCGGGACATACCGCTTTGGCTGCGAGGAGTTTGCCTAGTTGCCATTGCCGCCCTTATCGCTATTGCCGCCAGCAAAACGCCAACAACCGCCCAAGCGCAGGGTCCTAATCTGCTGGCGAATCCTAGCTTTGAAGGAGCGTTTCAGACATTTGTCCCCAATCCGCCGATAAGCGACTGCCCGGCTGGTCCCTGCACCACGGCACAGATGGCGGCTGGTTGGTTGCCCTGGTGGGTCAGCCAAGACCCACAAGATAAAGGCGCTGAAACTGAATGGCGCAATCGGATGCCGGAATATAAAAAAGCGGAAGCCCCATTTTTGAATCGGGTGCATCATGGAGAGAGCGCTCAGCAATATTTCACATTTTGGAGCAGCCACACTGCCGGCATCTATCAGCGGGTGAGCGTGCCCAGAGGCGTTCGCTTGCGCTTCTCCATCTATGGGCAGGCATGGTCTACCCACGACGACGAGCCCACCTCCAACACGCCTACAGCGGTAAATATGCGGATCGGCATCGACCCCACTGGCGGAACCAGCCCCTTTGGCGGCAACATCATTTGGTCTGGCGCTCAAAACCCATACGACAATTACGCTCCTTTCGTTATCGAAACGGTATCCCAAAACAATTTTGTTACGGTGTTTACCTATGCCATGCAATCGGAGCCGCGCAAACATAACGATATTTATTGGGATAATGCATCTTTGGTGGCGTTAGCCCCACCCGCCACCCCCACCCCCAATGTCGATTGGCAAGCGACGCGAGCGGTTCAGGCGGCGAACTGGGTTGCCACCCAAACCAGAGGGGCGCAAGAGCAAATTGGTCAGGCAACTGCCGCCGCGCAACAAGCGGCAGCCACAGCCCAAGCGAATCAAGCCAACGTTGCTGTCGCTGCGCCCCAAATCGCCGCCCAACCTGGCGCAGTCAACGCGCCAGCCGTCTCGTTTACGCTGCGGGCTACCCCCACCCCCAACGCCGACGGAGTGATTATGGCGGCAGTGCCGCCCGGCGGTTCCATCTGGTCTGTGGCGGCAAATGCCGGCATTACGCTCGACGAAATTTTGGAATACAACAGTTTGTCTCAAAACTCTTTTGTTTCTGAAGGACAACTGTTGATAGTGGGATATGGCGACCCCAATGGCGGAGAACCGACGGTTGAAGAGAGCGCGGCAGAGCCTCCGCCGGCATCAGAAAACAGCGGCGAACCAACTGTCAGCCAAGGCGAACCCGCCGACGATGAAGCGGCAACAGCCCAAACCGATGCCCAACCGGCAGCAGCCAGCGCCGCTGATGCGCCCGCGGCAGAGCCAGCAGTGGCTGTAGCCCAGTTAGCGATTCCAACGCCACAACGGATAGTCCCAGCTAGCAACGATGGCGTAGCCGTTGCTGAGGCGGAGATTGCCGATACATCGATTTGCTTGCTGGCGTTTGATGACGCTAATCAAAATGGGCAACGTGATGGCAGCGAAAGATTGCGTCCTAACGTCGCTTTTACTCTCGTCAAAGGGCAACAGGTGGTAAGCAACTATGTCACCACTGGAGCGGAAGAGCCGTATTGCATCGCGGGGTTGGATGCCGGCAACTATCAAATCAGCCGTTCCAAATTGTCCAATGAAAAGTTGACGACTCAGGGAGAATGGGGGATCGCCTTGAGTGAGGGCAGCATTGTCACATTAGAGTTTGGCAGTTTTGTGGATGCAGATGGGATTAGCGAGGCTAATAGCGCCACAGACAACGCGCCCAGCCAAGAATCTGCCCCCCAAACGACGCCAAATGACAGCAATGCCGGCAGTTCCAACTGGATCACATATGGGGCGGTTGGGTTAGCGATTTTGCTCTTGCTTGGCGTGATCTTACTGATACTGAGCGCGCGCCGCCCAACATATTGAAAAACAAACTGAGAACGTCCATATCATGAACAGAAAATCGATCGCAATCAACATTATACTCGTCGGATTAATTCTATTTTTCGGGGCAAAGGCGCAAGCCGCCCCATCACAACAGGGAGGCAATATCTTGCCAAACCCGGGGTTTGAAGATCCGTTTACGGGCGGCAGCGATCAATTCGCCCAAAACTGGTCGCCCTGGCATAAAGATACCGGCAAAAAAGATTGCAACGCCGAAGCGTATTGGGTGCGTCCACACTGGGGCAGGGAAGCGAATCGAGACGCCAACTTTGTTTATGATGGCTTTACGGCTCAATCGGTGGGCAATCAATTCGACTCCTGGAATGGCGGTGTCTTCCAAACGGTGGACGTCGTACCGGGACAACGATACAAATTTTCGTTTTTCGCCAAGCTGAGAGCCTCAAACGAACAAGTGCCCGCTCCTTCAGATTTTGGCATCGGCATTGTCCGGGCGGGAATAGACCCTAATGGCAGCGGCATTTGGAGCGACAGCGATGTGGTATGGGGCGTGGGCGTCTCTCCTGTCGATAGTTGGTTGCAAGCTTCGGTAGAAGCGACTGCAACCGGCTCGAAGATGTCTGTGTATGTCAGCGCCGATTTTGGCGGGGCTAACAATTGCCGGGCGCATTTAGACGCTTGGTTCGATAATGCTTCCCTGGTCAGCAGCGCCCCGCCGCCAACCGCTACTCGAATTTGGCCCACTGCCACCCGCTGGTTTCCAACTTCTACCCAAGTGTGGCCCACCCGCACGCCAGCCCCGGTCAATACGCCGCTGCCCATTCAGCCAACAAATCTGCCGGCAACGGCAGCGCCTCCAGCTATTCCTATCACCCGCGGACCCACCCCAACTCCAGATGTAGATGGTTTTGTGCGGATGGCGGTCCCGCCTGGCGGCTCGTTATGGGCTGTGGCGGCGAATGCCGGCATCACCCTGGATGAAATCGCCTCTCTAAACAACATAGCCACCAACGCTTTTGTGCAAGAGGGGCAGCTCCTTATCGTTGGAGTGGCGGAAACGGTTGATCCGGCTGGCGATTCTTCTGAAGCGGAAACGGATGGCGGACAAAGCGGCGGTTCTAGCGATAGCGGCGATGAGCCGGCGGCGCCGCAAAGCCTGGCGGAATCGCCCACCGCGCCGCCGCCCCTTCCAACAGCCACCTCTGCCCCTTCAGGCGGTCGGATGTGCCTGAACGCTTTTGGCGACATCGATGGCAACGGCAAGCATGAGGCGTCGGAAGGGTTTATGGCGGGAGTGACCTTTATGTTGCTGCAAAATAATGAAACGTTGGCGCAAGGAATTTCCCGAGGCACAGATCAAGCAGTCTGTTTTGAAAATTTAGCGGCAGGCTCTTATTTGGTGCGAGAGGTTTTGCCCAGTAGTTTGGAACCAACCACCTCGACCGAGTTGATGCTTGACTTGGAAGAAAATCGTCAGATCGGGTTGGAGTTTGGCAGCCGCTTGCGGAGCGATTCCGCCTCTACAGATGGCGTCGCCATCGCCGACACGACCACAAACGGCTCTTCTGGCGAGACTGTTATTGCCCCAACAGCGATGGCAAACCCAGATGAAGATGCCGGCAATTCTGGGTTGGCTGGCTATAGTGGCGTTATTTTTTTGGGATTAGCGGCGGCGCTTGGCGCAGTTCTCTTTTTCTTCAGCCGCCAACGTTAATCTTTGCGTAGTTGATGGACGCCGAATGAGTTGAATCTAAAACGATTATTGAAATTTGATCGAGAACGAGCAGCCGCTCTGGGGGCGATTATTTTCGTCGTGGGATCGGCTGCTTTTCCATTGTGGAGCCATGCCGGCATCATAAACAGCAGAGGCGGGGGAGATAGTCCATTTTTATTGCAGCGCGTTCACCAATTGACGACAGCGATTCCGGACAGCCATATTCCCGTTCGCTGGATGGCTGACGCCAACTATGGGTATGGTTACCCATTCTTTCATTACTACGCTCCGCTTTCCATCTACATCGCCGCAGCTTTTAAGCTGCTGGGCTTTGAGATAGCCGCCGCAATTAAATTAGCTCAAATAAGCGGCTTTGTAGCGGCAGCCTTGTGGAGCTACCAGTTAGGGCGGAGATGGTTTCATACCAAAGCTGCCGCCACCCTGGCGGCGGTAGCCTATACATTGGCGCCGTTTCATTTGGTCAACATTTATGTGCGGGGAGATTCGCTGGCGGAGTTTTGGGCGATGGCGTTTTATCCATTGTGCTTGCTGGGAGTGGATAAGATCGCTGAAAATGGAGAGAGAAAGTCGTGGGCGACATTGGCTATAGCATATGCGGGCTTGATATTGAGCCATAATATCTCGGCGTTGATTTTCACTCCTTTTTTGGGATTGTACATCCTTATTCGGCGGCTCTTTCAGCCGACTTTTCGCCGCCCATTCCCACACAATGGCTTCTCGCCCCCAAACCGTCAATCCCGCTCTCTGACGCCTTTTCTGATCTCTATTTTCATCGCGTTAGCTCTTTCTGCCTGGTTTTGGCTGCCGGCATTGGGGGAACAAAATCTGGCGCAACTTGACCCAGTTACCGCTGGATATTTTCATTATAGCGGCCACTTTCGAGGGTGGGATTTGGCGCAAGGCAGCTTGGTGTTCGACTATGGGTATGAGAGCGGCGATGGACGCCCATTTCGGATGGGGTTAATTCAGGCGACGCTTGCCGGCATCGGGTTGGCTGCCCTTTTTTGGCGTAGAGAGATCAGTTGGGGACGACGTTGGTACATTTTTCTGGCGTTTGCCCTTTCCACATTGATGATCACGCCGCTGTCTGCGCCATTGTGGGACAATGTACCCCTGCTCCCGTTTACTCAGTTTCCCTGGCGTTTTTTGTCTGTTCAGGCATTTATTGGGGCATTGGCGGCAGGGGTTGTGGCGGATGACAAACGATATGGCTGGCACATTGCCGGCATTGCCGGCATCTTACTGTTGATCGCTAATTTAGCTGGCTTGCGACCCGACTATGTGTATTTGCCTTCAGATGAATTTGTAACGGCGCGCCGTTTGGCGGAATATGAATGGTTTACCGGCAATATCGGTTCTACCGTCAGCGCCGAATATTTGCCGCCGACGATGCAGCCCCGCCCCTATAGCAGCGGTTGGCTGCAAGCTGGCGCAAATCGGGCGGTTTTTTTGACGGGCGAGGGGGCAGCCAACCTGGAAGAATCCGCCGCCCATCGCCAGAGATGGGGGTTTCACGTAGTCAGTAACGAGGCGTTAATTCAACTCCCAACAATGTTTTGGGCGGGATGGGAGGCGGAAACGAAGGGAGAAGCGGTCAAAATTACGCTGCTGCCTTCTGGTTTGATAGGCGTCAAATTGCCGGCAGGAGAGCATGATTTAATTTTACAATTGAGTCGGACGCCTATTCGACTGGCGGCGGAGCTCGTCTCCCTGATCGCCTTGGGAGTCGCTTTGCTCTTGTGGGGCAGAAACATTTCGTGGCGATGGATAGGATGGGTTGCGGCAATTGCCGGCATCTTGATAGCTGCGGCGTTTTGGCTGAGCTTATCCCAATATCAGATAGCGTCAACGTCAGAAAATTGGGATTTTGCCCAGATGGGGTATCGGCATTGGCAACGGCATCCGATCAATTACAGTAATGGCGCGAAACTGTTTTCTTTTGAGGCGCAAAAATCACAAGCCGCTCCGGGAGAGACGATTCGCTTTGTCGCCAATTTGGAGCATGAGGGTCGAGGCCAAGTGGCATTGATTTCGCCTGCCGGCAATCGCCATCCTCATACGCCCCTCATCGCCAGCGACAGCCAAAAAGCCAGCCAGGGCAACGAAACGTATGAATTGACGATTCCGGAAGATGCGCCAGCCGGACTGTTTGTGTCGCGACTGCGTTTAGATGGCGGCACGGCGCTGACGCCAGCCGGATTAAAGCGGGGCGATCTCTATTTTCAACCGATCAGGATATTGCCGGCAAATAGTGAGCCTTTTCCGCCCTCCCGCCATGCGTTAGATGCCCGCCCGCTCGAGATAATCGTTGCGTCCGACCACATCGAAACCCATTTGGCGTATTGGACATCGGCGCCGTTGCAAAGCCATCTTAACTTTTCGTTACGGCTGTCGAACAGTCTAGGCGTAACCGTTGCCCAATTTGACCACCAGCCAGGGTATGGTTTTAATCCCACGCTGTGGTGGGAAGCAGGCGGCTGGACAATCGACTGGGTATCTTTACCCTTGGACAAACCCTTGCCGGCAGAAACGCTACATTTGACCGTTCGGCTATACGATGCGGTCAGCGGCAATACGGTGTTGCTGCGGCGGTTGGGCGACATCGTTTCTACCGGCGAGACTCATCAATTTATCGCGCATTCGCCACTTTTTGTGGCGCATTCGCCCCTTTTTGAGATGCCGACAGACGCCGCCGACCCCATTGCCATACATTTTGATGGCGTGGTTGATTTGGCAGCCGTATCCGTTCAGCAGGATGGGGATTGGTTGGATGTGAAATTGATTTGGCAAGCCGTCGTCGATGGCGAACGCGATTTGTACCACTTTATTCATCTAATCGACCCCCAAACGGGCGAAATTGTCGCCCAGCATGACAGCATGCCGCAACAAAATAGCTATCCGACCAGCCAATGGGTGGCTGGCGAATTTGTGATCGATCATGCCAGATTGGATATTAGCGAGGCGTCGGGGGGAAATTATCAGGCGGCAATTGGCTTATTTGCGGCGGATGGGGATGGATTTGTCCGGTTGCTGGCAAACGATGCGGCTGGCAGGGAGTTGCCAGACAATCGCTATCTGTTGCCGGCAACCATAACTCGAGAGTGACAGTTGCCGGCGCCAAGTCGCTTACTTTATAAACAACATCTCCTGGTAAGTGGGCAGGGGCCACAAATCGTCGGCGATATGTTGCTCTAATGCGTCGGCATGTTTCCGCACTTCTTGCATTTGGGGCAAAATAGTTTGGCAAGCGAATTTCGTCTCTGCCGGCAAATCTCCGTCATTGTGCGCCAACATCTTCTCTAGCTTATTCAAATTATCCTGAAGCAGTTTCACCAGTTCCGTGATTTTATCCAGGGTATCGGTATCGAAATTGTATCCAACCGCTTTCAGATTGGCGCAGGTAGTGGCTAGCTCGCTCTGGTATCGGATCGCTGCCGGAAAGATCATGGTGCGTCCCATTTCCAGCGTCAAATTGGCTTCCATATGGATATGGTTGACATATTGTTCAGCGGCGACATTGTAGCGCATCAACGTTTCACGCGGGGTGAGCGCCCCATATTTTTCAAACAGCTCAACGCTCTCTTCACTGACCATTGCCGGCAAAGCGTCGGCAGTTGTTTTCAGGTTTGGCAAACCGCGTTGTTCCGCCTCTTTGTGCCAAGCGGTCGAGTAACCATCCCCATTAAAGATTACCCGACCATGTTCTTGCATAATTTGCTTTAGTTCGCGTTCGATAGTGGCATATAAATCGTCCGCTTCTTCCAATTTACCAGCCAAATAATCGAGAGATTCTGCCACAATGCAATTTAATACCGTCATCGGAAAAGCAATGCTTTGGTTAGATGCCACTGCTCTGAATTCAAATTTGTTGCCGGTAAAGGCAAATGGGCTAGTGCGATTACGGTCGCCAGAATGTTTGGGCAGCGGTGGAATGGTAGAGACGCCTACAGTCAACGTGCCATTTGCTTTGGACGACGCTGACGATCCCGCTTTTTTAATCTCGTTGAAGATTTCAGTGAGTTGGTCGCCTAGAAAGATGGAAATGATAGCGGGCGGGGCTTCGTTTGCCCCCAACCGATGGTCATTGCCGGCAGAAGCGACAGATGCCCGCAGCAGTTCCGCATATTTGCTTACCGCACGAATGATCGCCCCGCAAAAGAGCAAAAATTGGGCATTGTCGTGCGGCGTTTCGCCTGGCTCTAACAAATTGCCCACTTGCTTATTTCCAAACGAATAGTTGACATGCTTGCCGGCGCCATTAACCCCTGTAAACGGCTTTTCGTGCAGCAGACATGCCAAATCAAATTTTTCCGCAATCCGTTTCAACGTCGTCATGGTCAACTGTTGGTGGTCAGCCGCAATATTGGCGTTTTCGTGCATCGGGGCGATTTCATATTGGGAAGGGGCGACCTCATTGTGGCGAGTTTTTACCGGCACGCCTAGCTTGAACAGTTCGCGTTCCATTTCAAACATAAACGCCTGTACCCGCTCGTTAATTGCGCCAAAATAATGGTCGTCAAACTGTTGATCCTTTGGCGACGATGCCCCGAACAAGGTGCGCCCTGAGCTAAGCATATCTGGCCTGTTCAGGAAAAAACGACGGTCGATCAGAAAATATTCCTGTTCTGCTCCAGCGGTGGGGGTGATCATCTCCACATCTTCATGCCCAAACAGCTTCAAAACTCGTCGTGCCTGGGTGTCGAGGGCGCGCATCGATCGCATTAGCGGCGTTTTATGGTCGAGCGATTCGCCCGTCCACGCTACAAACACAGTGGGAATGTTGAGCGTTACCCCATTTGGATTTGAGGTGAGGTAGGCAGGGCTGGTCACATCCCAGGCGGTGTAGCCTCGCGCCCCGTGGGTGGGTCGTACCCCGCCAGTGGGAAAACTGGACCCGTCTGGTTCGCCCTGAAACAGCATTTCGCCGGTAAATTCGGAGATTATGCCCCCCTCTTCAGTGGGGGTATAAAAGCTGTCGTTTTTTTCCGCAGTCAAACCGGTTAACGGATAAAAAATATGCCCAAAGTGGGTAGCTCCGCGCTCAATTGCCCAGGATTTCATAGCAGAGGCGACTGCATCAGCCACTGATGATTGTAGCGGTTTGCCATTCTCAATCGTTTTTTTAACTTTTTGGAAGATATCTTGGGAAAGCCGGCTGCGCATCTCTTTCATGTTAAATGCATTTTCGCCAAAAACCTCTCCCGTGGGATTGTCTCGAAAATCAAAAGTGGCTTTGGTTTTGTGGTTAATTATCGCTTCAATCGCTCTTTGCCTTGCCGCATTTCCGTGCATTGTTTTTCTCCTTGTCTGAAAAATGAAAAAAGCCCCAACCCGCAACCATGATTTGATTGAGGGGTGGGGCATCTTGACCCAGAAAATATTTTACTACTTTGCTTACTATACTGGGAAAAGCGAAATTTGGCAATGGAGGCAATTCACGATTTTGCCACGGTAATTAGCCTATTGGAACTATATCGAAAATCAGGGGGAAAAGTTAGAATTTACCTTATCGTTGGCGATGTGGTATTGGTAATGTGATAAATGGACTCTACAAACGGTTTTGAAATGATCAGAACAGAGGATGGGGAAGATTTTGATTGGATACTGCTGGCGAGACGCCGACTGAGCCAACACGGTTTCAACCGGTTAATGGGGGCGAGTTTGGGGGAGATTCCGATTTTGATCATCGATTTTTTGCTAACTGCGCCATCCCCGTTTGTGGGCGCCGCCTTTTTGCAGGAAATTGAGAATCGATGGGTTACTTTGGCGGATCAGGGACGATGGAATCCGACGCCGCCTACGCTGTCTGATGCGGAGTTTGTCTGGCAAGAAGAAAGTCGAACCTTGTGCCTGCTTAATACCACGGAAAACCAATATTTGCTGATATTGACTTTGGCGGAATTAGACCACCCACTGACGGATGCCGGCATCGACTTTTTGCGCAATTTTAGCGAGGTGGCGGCAAACCTTTTCAACGCCAAACAAAAAGCGCAAAAAAAACAACGGCAATTGAGCGACGCCAACAAAGCGGAAGCGCGACTCAGGCGGGAATTAAATGCCAAAGACAGCTTTTTGGCGACGATTAGTCATGAATTACGCACGCCGTTAAACGCCATTATTGGCAACACCGAACTTATGAAAGATGGCGTTTTTGGAGCGGTTGTCCCCAGCCAACTGCGGGCGCTAGCCACTATCAGCGACAGTAGCGAACATCTTTTGGCGTTAATTGATGATGTGCTAGATTTGGCAAAAATTCAAGCCAAAGCGGAGCAGATTGAGTTAAGCCGAATCTATATAGATGAGGTGTGCCAAGCGGCGCTTCGTTTTGTGCAAGTACGGGCTCGCCGGAAGCAGATCGCCCTATCTTGCCATATCGCTCCAGAATTGAAGAAGATGTATGCGGATGAACGCCGTCTGAAGCAGGTTCTTCTTAATTTACTCTCCAACGCAATCAAATTTACGCCTAGAAATGGAGATGTTTTTCTGGAAGTAACCCTACACCAAAGTCAAAAATGGGTCGAATTTGTGGTGCGAGATACCGGCAAGGGGATCGCTCCGCAGGATATAGAGCGGTTATTTAAGCCTTTTGAGCAGATAGACGCTAGGGCTTCTGATAACGAGGAAGGGACAGGCTTGGGTTTGGCGTTGGTCAAACGCATTGCCCAGGCGCATGGCGGCGACGCGTGGGTAGAAAGCGAGATAAATGTGGGCAGCCGCTTCATCGTCTCTTTTCCGTATGATTCTGACAATATTCCGGATACATCGGGGATAGCCCAATATATTCCGCCCACTAGACCATTGTCAGATGAGGCGCTGCCGGCATTCGATATGACAACTGGCGCCAAATTGACCTCTGCGCCGGCTGCTGACGCTCCCATTGCGCTGGTTGCGGAAGATCACAAAGATAGCATCGAGATGATTCAAACATTTCTGGAAATGGTTGGTTTTCGGGTAAAAACCGCCAGGAATGGCTTTGAAGCGATTCATTCCGCTTTAGAAACGCCGCCAGATTTGATATTGATGGATATTCAAATGCCGGCAATGGACGGGTTTGAAGCCGCCAAACGATTGCGCATATTGCCTCAATTTGCCAAAACGCCCATTATCGCCATTACCGCTTTAGTCAGCCCAGGCGACAAAGAGCGCATTTTGAAGGCGGGATTTGACGATCATCTTAGCAAGCCGTTTCAATACGACGACTTCTCCGCCAAACTCGAAACATATCTCCAACCAGAACAAAATTGAATAAGCACCCTTAACCATTGGGTTGTATAATCTCCTGCCGGCAAATGTAGCCCGTTTTGCCTTTCCCTTTTGCCAGAAAAGGAGAGATAGATGAGATACGATTTTTTATACGATTTGAATGAGCATGTGGCGACGATTACCTTCAATCGACCACAAGTGTTGAATGCCCTGACGTTTGAAATTTATGCCCAATATCGAGATTTGATGGCGGAATTGCAATTCAACGACGACGTTAGAGCCATCATCGTAACTGGAGCGGGAGACGCCTTTTGTTCTGGCGGGGACGTAAACGAAATTATCGGCGAATTGCTGGCAATGGACGTCAAAGGACATCTGGATTTTACCCGGATGACTGGCGCTGTTGTAGGCAATATGCGTCGATTAGAGAAGCCGATCATCGCTGCATTGAATGGAACCACCGCCGGAGCGGGAGCGGTGATCGCTTTGGCCTCTGACATGCGGCTGATGTCGGAAAAAGCCCGCATGCATTTCCTCTTTACCAAAGTGGGGTTAACTGGAGCGGATATGGGCGCCGCATATTTATTGCCCCGTATAGTGGGCATGGGACGGGCGTTTGAGATATTGATGTTTGGCGACAAAATTTACCCCGAACAGGCGTTGCATATGGGGTTGGTAAACCGCATCTTGCCCCCACAAGAGCTGCTGCCTACTGCCCAGGAATGGGCAGCGAGACTGGCTAATGGTCCTGGCTTGGCGCTGGGTATGACCAAACGGATGATCAACAACGAATGGAATATGGATTTGCTGTCGGCGTTGGAACAAGAGGCGCAGGCGCAGGCGTTGTTGCTGATGGGGGAAGATCATCGCATTTTTTATGAGGCATTTCAGGAAAAAGCGACGCCAAAATTTACGGGACGGTGATCCACATGAAAGAGATCGTTAATCCACCACAACTTTCCGCCCCGCGCGGATTTAATCATGGCATTTTGTGTTCGGGAGGCAAACTGCTCTTTTTGGCGGGACAAGACGCCTCAGACGGTAATGGCAACATCGTGGCAGTAGGTGATGTGGCTGGGCAATATGAGCAGGTGTTGCGAAATTTGGGGGCGGTGGTCGAGGCGGCTGGGGGGCAGATGACGGATATCGTCAAACTCAACATTTTTGTGAAAGATCGGGATGATTATGTTGCCAATGGCAAGCGATTGGGAGAAGTTCATCGGCACTATTTTGGAGATTTTTACCCGACGATGGCGTTGTTTGAGGTGACGGGGTTTTATCAGCCAGACAATTTGATCGAATTGGAGGGGTTTGCTTATTTGGATGATTAGGCGTGGGCGCTATTGGGTTGATTTCGCTTGGGCTGCCGGCAATATCATTTCCTCTAACGCTTTAAAGAAGAGGGAACCATCGCCCTGGTTGTTGGCTGTGACTATGACAACCAAATCGAGGTGGGGAACGACGAAGATATATTGTCCAGCGTAACCCGCAGCGTAAAAGAGGTCGTTGGTTTCTAAAGAGGCGATTGTGGGGTTGCTATCGGCAAAACGCCACCATAAATAGCCGTATTGGGCGTCATCATCTACTGTGATATGGGTTTTAGTTGATTGGGCAACCCAAGATGCCGGCATAATCTGCTCTCCCTGCCATCCTCCCTGATTCAAAAATAGACGCCCAAATTGCAACATATCGCCGCTTTTTAAATGAAGCCCCCAACCCGTATTCGCTTCTCCTTGTGGGTTGGCGTCCCATTCCCAATGGCGGATTTCTAGCGGGGCGAAAATTTTATCCGCTACATAATCTTCAACTGAGCCCCCAGTCGCTTGGCGTAAGATGGGCGCCAACAACGCTGTGCCGCCACTGTTGTAAGTAAAGAGATCGCCAGGTTGATTGGCAAGGGGGCGTCCCAACACGTAATTTTCCCAATTTGGCGCATTTTCTAGGGCAGAAATATTGTTTTTGTCGCTGCCAAATGGGTGGCTTATTTCATCCCATTCCCAACCGGCGGACATAGTTAATAGGTGGGCGATTGTGATTTGGTTAGCGTTTGGATCGGGGCTGCGCCACTCAGGAAAATATGCGGCGATTGGTTGCTGTAGAGAGGGGAGATGATTTTCGTGTAAGGCGATGCCCACAGCGGCGGAAACGACGCTTTTGGTGATAGAATATTGATCGCGGAGGCTGTTCTCATCCCCCTGAAAATAGCTTTCCAGGCGTAATTCATCATCTTGCCAAATGAGCAAACTGGCGATCTGGCCATAGTTGCCGGCATGTATGCGGTTGTTTATGGTTCGGGCAAATTGGGCGGAAAAGCCATTTTCCAAAAGGGCTGGATCAATGGGTGGCGATTGCCGGCAGGCGGCAAATCCCAACAACATAAGCCCCAGAACCCTTTTTCGCCATCGATACCGCCAACTGGGGCGCTTGGGCAAGAAGGCTGCAAGCGACAGCGAAAAATTATACCGATTCAAGCGTCTTCTGTTTGGCTCGCGCCGCCCGATATTTTTCGCCGCGCCGCCACAAAATGCGTTCTCGAATGGGGAGCGGCAAAAATTTACGGATGAGCCTTCGAGCCAATCTCCTGACGGGTATCACAATGTCTAACAAGCGATTGTATACAATCCAATGCCATCCGCCGCCAGCTTGAAGCGAATATCCCAACTGTTCAGATTGGTTGCCGGCAACCCAATTAAAGCGCTCATGGTTGGCTCGACTCCAATGCCGCCATCGATTGAGTGGGTCGAAACTTTGCGATTTCTTCGTTGCCCCCCAATTCATGCCCGTTTTTGGATCGAAATGTGTAGAAGAACCGATAACGGGCAAATCCAAGCCGTAATCATATAATTCAGGATCGACCTCCAAATATTGGAAAATTTCTCGCAGTTGATTGGCTTGGTCGTTAATTAAATCTTCAAAACGAACGGTTCGGATTTGGTCTGATTTCGGGGCAGCGCTGAGAATGGCATTTGCTCCCTCTTTCCAATTTTGCGCGGCGTCTTCAAATAGCCAGCCAAATGAGCGCATCCCCGACTCGATTACTGACCTGCCATCCCGTATTGTGATGAGGGCTTTGGCATTGGTTAGTTGCGGCAGCAGGCGTAAATTTCTGACAGATGGGGTGCGCGCCAAAATCACTTTTGGCTCTTGTTGGCGATGAGCCACGTCATAATCGTCTTCTTTGATATAGGCGAACTTGCTTTCCCCAATGGTGCCGGCATCCGCCAGTAAAAAGCGCTCCAGCCCAGCTCCTAACGCCTTCAGGATAGTGTTGTCGGGATTTTCGCTCTGTTTATCCCAAAGTTTGTCCCATGAGTTATACACGCTTTGGGCGAACGCCTCTAAATGGTGGGCGTTTTCTAGCAAAAAATCTTCTCGATTACGAACCGAGTAACTTATTTCTGGGTGAGCGCACAACAGATTAAAAAGAAAATTTGTCCCACTGCGCGGCATGATTCCTAGGAGAAATACAACTTTTTTTTGAGGCATATACCCTTTTGGCGAATTCCTTTGTTCTATCTTCTCGGGAATAGCCATAATGTCACTCTAACTTCAACAGCATAGCATAACGTAATCGAAAATCGAAACATATTTTAATCTCAAATGTTTCTATAACCCGTTTCTTTGATCGAAAATTTCACAACTGGGAGTTGGGAAGAGGAAATGCCAGGGAAGAATGCCGGCAGTTTCAACATTTTTTTAGATGCCAGCAGGCAGATTGATGGCAGATTGGGGAATGCCGGCATACACTACCATCAAGCTCTTTTAGAACGCATTGCCTTTTCCTTGATGATTGATTCCTCCCCAATTAATTGCTGATATTCTGCTGATTCTGCACCAATTAGAGCGATTTTCCCTTCTTCGTTGGCATGAACGCCCCAACCATACCGTTTCGTCAATGGAGATGCACGAAAACAGGGTTGCCCTTTTGAAAAGAAAACCTCTCTTTGTTCCGCCATTTCTTCTTTAGGTATCCCTTTGCGGACTGCAAAAACGGTGAACAATATTTCATCGGAAGTAAATTCATAGGGATGCTTGTACAACATCTCAAATTGCAGATTGGCTACAGATTTTTTATCGTCTCTCAGGGGAGGCATAGCGCCGGCATCCACCGGACAATCCTCCGCAATCTCGATAAATGTGTTGAAATAATTTGTTGTTCCCATATTCACCTTCATCTCCATCAATAATCAGAACATAAGTTCCCATTATTTTAACATATAGCCAATACCTGAGCCAAACAACGAAATAAGCCCTCGCTAAAAGAAAAACCCCCAAATGGGTCTGCCGGCACTCCCCAAATACACCCCAAGACGGATCAATAAAGCTACATATCCTTGTACGATTTCTGCATGAATTTTTTTGCATGTGGCAGGTAGGGGTGGGTCATTGCTCCGGCAATGGCTCACCCAAGCAACATGTAGCAAGTGGCAGAGTGGCGGCAACCTTTGGTTGCTTGGTGGCAAGTGGCAAGTGGCATCCAAAATGATATTCCCTCACCTGCATACCCGCATACCTGCACACCTGCTCCCTGCATACCCACTCAGGAGAACCCCATGAACGAAATCATTTTGCAAACCCACAATTTACATAAACATTTTGGCGATGTCCATGCCGTCAAAGGGATTAACATGCCGGTCTACGCCGGTGAATTGTTTGGCTTTTTAGGTCCCAACGGCTCCGGCAAAACAACCGCCATCGGCATGATTTTGGGGTTGGTACACCCAACTGACGGCGAAATTGAGCTTTTTGGCGAACAAGTAACCCCGCATCGCACCGGAGCATTAAAACGAGTTGGATCATTGATTGGCGCGCCGGCATTTGTACCCCATTTCACCGCCGAAAGAAACCTCCAGTTAGTAGCCAACTTATACCCAAACGTCAGCCCCAAAGCGATTGATGAAACACTGGAGCAAGTTGGCTTGATGAGTGCCAAAAAACGCAAGGCTAAAACCTTTTCTAGCGGCATGAAACAGCGGTTAGGTTTGGCGGCGGCTCTACTCCACAAACCTGACTTACTCATTCTCGATGAGCCAAGTAGCGGACTTGACCCCAATGGCATGCGAGAATTTCGCCGATTATTTCGCCGACTGGCAGATGAAGGAACTACCATCTTTCTCAGCAGCCATATGCTCAACGAAGTGCAACAAATCTGTGACCGTGTCGCTATTTTGAAAGATGGGGCGATTGTAGCGCAAGGGGATGTAGATGATCTGTTGCGGTCGCAAAGTGGCGTGAAGTTGGCTGTACCAGAACCAGAAGTGGCGACACTGATTTTACGCCAACTGCCAGATGCAGTTGTTACCCCAAATGGTAACTATGTAGCTGTTGCCGGCATTCCTACTCATACCATCGTCTCTCATCTGACCAGCAACGGCATTATCCCCACCGAAATATCTGAGAAAAACGGCGACTTAGAAGAGCTGTTTGTCTCATTAACTAACTAAAACAGTTACCGATTTGTCCCCCCGAATTTTAAGGAGATTAACCATGTTACTCAATGTTTACCGAAACGAAAATATCAAACTATTCCGTCGCCCGATGTGGTGGGTGATGGTGTCAATCATCGTTTTAGCCGTCTTGCTTGGCAATTGGATCGCCTGGCAAGTCGCTCATGGAAATATAGCAGGAGCCCCGCCTGAAATCGGCGAGCAATTCACTCAATTACTCACCTTTCCCGGTGGTTTGTACAATGCGTTAGAGATCGTTTTTGGGGCAGGTTTAGGGGGCATGTTGGCGGTAGTATTGATTGCGGTAATGACCGGACAAGAATATTCCCACCGTACCATGCAAAGTTGGCTGATGCGGGGCGTGGGCAGGGGAAAACTACTTGCCGGCAAGACGTTAAACCTACTTACCGCTTTTGTCTTTTTTGCCCTTATTCCACTTGTGGTGGGAGGCATTATAACCGCAATTTTTAGCTGGAAACTCAATGGGGAAATTGGACTTGGGGCAGTGGATTGGAGCGATTTAATCAAGTTTGCCGGACTGACGATTTACGGCTTGTTGCCCTATGCCGCCCTGACCTTCATGCTGGCAATCGTCACCCGTTCTGTAGTTGTCGCTCTGGGCGTAGCGATTGGGTTTGACTTGATAATAGAGACAGTTTTACAACAAACATTGCCGGCATTAGGCGAAACCGCCACAAAAATCGCCGCCTACTTACCCAGCAATCTAGTCCAAGGCTTGATGCAGGAAGATGGTCCCGGCTTTCAAATTGTAGTGGAAGGACAAACGCCCCTAGCTCCCACCTATTTAGAGCCTAACCAAGCGGCAATCGGCATTGCAATCTATCTCCTCATCTTTGCCGGCATCGCCGCTTGGCGATTCAGCAAACAGGATTTAAGCGGCTAAGAAGAAAATATTTTTAAGGGTGAATTTTGATCAGAAACTCACCCGCTCATTTCAATTGTAATAGGAACTACCATGCAGAAAACAGCGCCTTTTTTGATTTCGATAATCTTTTGCCTTTTGCTGGTGTCATGCGGTGAAAAAACAACCCCCACAGCAACAGTTCAACCTCCGATGGAGACGGTAGACGGTAATCAGCAAACACTCCCGCTACCGACCGCTTCCTCTCAACCTTTAACAAGCGTGGCAACTGCGGCGATAAGTCCAGACAATACCCCTAATCCCCACAATGCCGCCTTGTTGCCAAGCGGACAAGCGGAATTGGCGGAAATGCCGGCATTGTCCCGCTACCAAATCACCCTCAATCTCGACTACGACAATCACAGCTACAGTGGGGAATCTACGGTAGATTACATCAATGTAGAAGGTGAAAGTCAAGACAAACTTTACTTTAGGCTCTATCCCAATGGCGGAAAAGCGTGGGGGGCTGGTTCGTTAACCGTTAGCGACGTGACAGTAGATGGGGCAACTGCCACAATTGCCTTATCCTTAGAAGATACTGTGTTAGAAGTGAGTTTGCCCCAACCGTTGGCAGATGGCGAAAAAGCGCAAATCAAGCTGACATTTGCCGGCACAATCCCGCAAGGCGATTTCAACGATTTCGTAATGGACGGCAACGCCAATCAAAACAAAAACAGCTACGGACAATACCAAGCCACCAGCCAAATGATCACGATGGCTGGCTGGTATCCTATCCTTGCTGTTTACGACGATGAAGGATGGAATCTCGACCCCACTTCTAATGTCGGCGACTCTAACTACAGCGACATGGCGCTTTATGAGGTAGATGTAACCACCAATGGCGATCATACAATCGTCGCCACCGGCACAGCAGTACAGCAAGATGACTCTCGCTTTGTTTCTGGTCCTGTTCGGGAGTTTAGCCTTGCCGTCAGCCCGAATTTTGAGCAAGCCAGCATGGCAGTGGATGGCACAACGGTTGTTGTGAGCTATTTGCCGCAAGATGAAGATGCCGGCAAACAAGCGCTTGAAGTCGCTGTCGAATCATTGCGTATTTTCAACGAAAAATTTGGCGCTTACCCTTATAATGAATTAGATGTCGTTTTAGCCCCCCACAGCCCTCAAGTTGGCGGGGTAGAGTACCCCGGTTTGGCGCTGATCAACCATCATTTTAGTGGCGAAATGTTGGATGAGGTCGTTGCGCATGAGGTCGCTCATCAATGGTGGTACAATCTCGTTGGCAACGATGTCATTGACGAGCCATGGTTAGACGAAGCGTTAACCACCTACTCATCTCTGCTCTATTTTGAAGCAAACAACGCTGACAGATATGATGAGGCAATTGCCGGCAATCAATTCCAATATGACAATTTGGTAGCAGGCGGTTTTGATGCCCCAGTTTCTGGCGGGTTAGATTTGTACGAAGATAAGCCAGTCGCTTACGGCGCTTTGGTGTACGGAAAAGGGGCGTTGTTTTTCAACCAACTACGACAAGAAATAGGGGACGAAGCATTCTTTGCCGCTTTGCAAAACTATTATGCCGATCAAAAATATGGCATTAGCTCCCCCGATGTGTTGCAATCTGCTTTTGAAGCGGAAGCAGGACAGTCACTTTCAGAATTTTTCACCCAATGGTTGTACACGCCCCCAACCGCTACAGAGTCTGTTGATATCGATCAAGTCGTATTGCAACAGGCGGCGACGATCTTCGCCCAATTCCGCGAACATAGCGACCAAATTTGGACTGCCAATTATCGATTGGACCAAATGCCGATCATATTTGTCCGGGCTGATGCACAGGGCAACCCAATGTATGGGTATCTGTTCAACCACCCTGACCCAGAATCTGTGCCATCGGCGCAACTGGTAGAAACTGACCCGGCGTTAAATTTGCCGCCTGTTTATCGGCTGACAGAGTTTGTCAATGCAGAGCAAATTCGTATGCTCCCTTTCGATTTTTTCCATTCAATTGGCGAAACGCGAACGTTTTTATTCAAATACGCAGATGCCGGCACAGACGCCTTCTCTGCGCCAAACAGCGCTGATTGGATGCGTTTTGTTATCCATGAAGGGTTACATCGAGATCAATTTGATAGATGGAATGAACCGCAACAATACTTCAATCCAGATTACCCATTAGATGGTGACAATCTGGCGCATATCGTCATCGAGCAAAGGATATTATCCGCCGCCCTGCAAACAGGTGACGCCGCCGAACGGGAAGCGTTGTTACAACAATTTCTTGCTGTACGACATTACCGCATCTCCCAAAATGGGATTGTAGCAAATTTGGACAATGTGCAAGAGCTAATTGAAGGCACAGCTCGCTATATCGAGTATCGTTATGACGATGTGATGGAATTTGACGATGTGGATCGAAACTTTCCTCAGACTGAATATTTAAAGATAGCATTGGACAGTTCAAATGCCGGCTTTTTGCGAGATGAGGTAACATTCGGGCGTTTTTATGCCACAGGCGCGGCAATTGGCACGTTGCTAGACCGAATTGGGGTTGAATGGCATGAATTGGCAGAGAATGGACAAACCCCTTACGATATTTTATCGAATGTGTTAGGCGACCCAACTGCGTATGACGAGTTGCTCCAACAAGCTCGAACGGAACAAGGGTATGAGCAACTGAGAATAGAGGCTGAGGCGGTGGCGGAAGCGATGGCGAAATTGCCGGCAGCCAACAACCCATTAGCTCTAAGCGGCGAAGAGGTAGATATTGACCCATCCATTGTCGATCCCGGTTCAGTTGCAGGCGGGGATGGCGACGTTATGACAGTTGACGATCCCTTCACCAAACCAGCCACTGAAACGCCCCCTGCCGATTTGCAAGCCTTGCAACTTCCAGATGGTTTTGAATTGATGGGCGCGGCGACTTACGCTTTCGATGAATTAGACCAGTTTAATCGACCCATGTACAGTCCCGGCGAAAGCGACGTGACAATGATAGCTTTCAACTCTCCCAAAGGGGAAATGCGGGTGTTGCGTTCAGCTTGGGAGGATGGTTCATTGGCGCAATGGAAGTCGAAAGGATCAATGATGATGCCCGGCGCAGAAACGGAACAAGTCAATGGCGTTGATGTGCAATTCGCCTCATTTGATGCCCCATTTGGCGTGTTTTCAACGGCTAACTTTGCCCATGCTGGAGAATGGTATAGTATTGAAGCGCCACTTGATTTGGATGAAATTCGTTTGTTTGTCATGGCGCTAACCGAGTAACAATTGATAAAGAAATCGAGATTTTTGCCGAGTCTGTTTCATTTGGCAACAATCTCGATTTCTAATGAAAGATCGAATTCGTATGCGTTTTCTAAACCGCTTTCGCAAACTACAATGGAAGTTAACCGCTTCTTACACGCTAGTTAGTTCTCTAATGTTTATTCTGGGCATGTTTATCGTCACTGCGCTCACTTTTGTGCTTATTCTTAGATCAGAAGAGTTTAATCAGATAGCGGCGATTCCATTAGCAGAGCAGGCATCCGTTTTTTTCAATGGGCAAGAGGTAGACCAAGCTGAGTTAGAAAGTTGGCTGGATGGGATTTATGTTGATGGGGGATTGCAATTTACAGCCGATAACATACAGTTTAGTTTTGATCATATTGACTTGCTTGCTGTGCTGGACAGCCAAAGTGAAGTATTGGCTGTTGAACCGACTGGCAAGAGCCCGCTGTTAGCTCAACTAAGCGAGCCTGAGCTAGAGGCGATTCAATCTGCTTTGAATGATGATCCCGATTTGGCGCAGATGTGGGTTGAACTGGATGGGCAGGAGTTGGCGTTGTCAGCTCATCCAATTAAGAATGAGTTAAATGGGGCTGTCATGGGCGTTTTCGTAATGCGTCATGCCACTTCGGAGACGAATTTAGGGTTAACGTGGGGGATATTGCCGGCGCTCTTGCCTTTCACTGTGGCAATTATCGTCACTGCCCTTGTAGTTGGCGCTGTCAGCGCATTCTTTTCTGCCCGACCGCTTACCAAACGGCTGGGCAATGTTACCGACATTGCACAAACATGGTCTAGCGGCGATTTTTCCGCCAAAATTCGAGATAACAGCCAAGATGAAATAGGGCAGTTGGGACGACATCTCAATCAGATGGCGGAACAACTTGACCTGCTGATGGATTCGCGTACCCAGTTGGCGGCGGTGGAGGAACGCAACCGCATTGCCCGCGATTTGCATGATTCTGCTAAACAACAACTTTTTGCCACTACGATGCAGTTAAAGACGGCTCAGTTGTTGTTTGAGTCTGACCTCGAAGGAGCGCGCCGCCATTTGGATGAGGGAGTGCAGTTGGCAGGGCAATCTCAGAATGAGTTGACAGGGTTGATTCAGGCGTTGCGCCCCGTGCAATTGGCAGATAAGGGATTGTTTGAAGCGGTACGGGAGCTTGCCAAGGATTTCCAGCGTCAAAATGGGATTCCGGTGGAGGTGAAAATGGCAGGGGAACGGACATTGCCGTTGGCGGTGGAGCAAGCCTTTTTCCGTGTGGCACAGGAGGCGTTAAGTAATGTGAGCAGACACGCTAAAGCCAAACGGGTGAGCTTGCAACTTTCGGCTGATAAAGAGCAAGTTAGAATGGAAGTTGAGGATAACGGGGTGGGGTTTGTGGAAAGGGTGAATGCCGGCATTGGCGTGCCCTCTATGCAGGAGCGAATGGCGGGGGTTGGCGGGGAGCTTGGGCTGGAAAGCGAGCCGGGGCAGGGGACAATTGTGACTGCCGTTTGCCCAATTTTATAATCATCTTATTTACTCTTATCATCAATGAATAATTTTACAGTTCCCGAAAATATAATCACTGTCATGCTGGTGGATGACCACAATGTGGTGCGGCAAGGGGTTAAAGCATATTTGGAGGTTCAACCCGACATACAGGTGGTGGCAGAGGCGGAAAATGGCAGGCAGGCGATTGAGCTTGCCGGCATTCACGCCCCCGATGTGGTGTTGATGGATTTGATTATGCCGGCAATGGACGGGGTAGAAGCGACCCGCAAACTGAAAGCCGTCAGCCCCAACAGCCAAGTCATTGTGCTCACCTCCTACCATCAAGATGAGCATATTTTTCCGGCAATCAAAGCCGGGGCGCTGTCTTATTTACTTAAAGATATAGACCCCGACGAATTGGTAGAGGCGGTGCGGCAAGCGGCTATGGGAGAGGCGGTATTACATCCCCGCGTGGCGGCGCGGGTGGTGCAAGAGTTGCACGGTTCGCGGCAAGAGAATGTTAACCCCTTTACGGAGCTAAGCGAGCGGGAGATGGAGGTGTTGCAATTAATTGCGGCTGGTCAGTCGAATGCCGGCATTGCCGAAAGCCTCGTCATCAGCCCCAAAACGGTTAAACGGCACGTCAGCAATATCCTTAGCAAGCTCCATTTGGCAGACCGGACACAGGCGGCGGTTTACGCTTGGCGGAAGGGTGTTGTGCGGCGGGATTAACAAACATCCTTTTTGGGCTGGACAACTAAAGCGACCCAATCTCGAATACCGATTTGCTCGACAACCGCGCCCCCGCGACTTTCTACCGCTTGCCTTACCTCATCAACTTGCTCGTCGATGATGCCGCTCAGAATGAGTTTGCCGGCATTCTCCACATACCCAAGCAAATCGTTTTGTCTAAGCATGGCTAAGATAACGGGCGCCAAAATATTGACAACCACGATATCCCACTTTTCGTTTGGCGGAGCCTGGCTTAAATCGCCAATCTGGGCCGAAAAAATGCCGGCAACCCCGTTCCGTTCTCCATTCTCCCCCGCCGCCTTTACGGCAACTGCATCCGTGTCCAATCCCAAAACCTGACTAGCCCCTAATTTGGCAGCCGCCGCCCCCAAAATTCCCGACCCTGTTCCTACATCTAGAACCCGCTCTCCTGGCGAAAGATAATTTTCTAACGCCTGCAAACACATTTGGGTGGTTGGATGGAGTCCGGTGCCAAACGCCATCCCCGGATCAAGCGTAATTACAATATCTGTCTCATCAGGCGATTCTGCCGGCAGCCAGCTAGGTTGAATCCAAATCCGTTTTCCCACTCGGAACGGGCGATAATTTTTTTTCCAAGCATGCGCCCAATCCTCATCCGCCAATTCATGAAACGTTGGCGGCGGAATGGGGTAAAGGCGGCTCATGTGGAACAAAATCTCTTCTAATTTGCGCCGCAATTGGGGCGAATCTTCATCGCCTGGTATATATATTTTTACGGCGATTTCTGGCTCCAGCGCTTGCGGATCGAGATCGGTTTGATCCCCTAATTGCTCCAAAACGACGCTTTGTTGGTGAGCATACGGGCGTAACGCCTCTGACACAGCTTCTGCCGCCTCTCCATCGACGCTAACCCGCACTTCCAGCCAATACATCGCTGGCTACATGCCAAAAACGTCGCCCAGGGCGTCTTTCAGTTGGCTTAAAATCCCTCGCTCCCGTTGCGGAATCAGCTCTTTGCCCAATGTGCGCGATAGTTGTTGGAATAGCTCTTCTTGCTCATCGCTTAACTTTTTGGGGATGCCTACTTGCACGATGACCAATTGGTCACCCCGTCCATCGCGCCGCAAAAACGGAACGCCTTTATCGCGCAATCGAAAGACCGACCCAGATTGCGTGCCAGCCGGAATGGTCAAATTGACCTCGCCATCAATAGTGGGGACGGTTATTTCGTTGCCAAGAGCGGCTTGGGCTACATTGATTTCCAAATCGAGCAAGATGTTGTTATCGCGCCGCTGAAAAATCTCATGCTTTTTTACTTTGAAAAAGATAAACAGGCTGCCAGGCGGTCCATTATCTTTGCCGGGCGCCCCTTCGCCGGTTAGCCGGAGTTGGGTATCATTGTCTACTCCTGCCGGCACTTCTATCTTCCGTTTGACCATTTTGGCAACTGTTTTCTGTCCGCGACAAGTCGAACAGGGGGAGGTGATAATCTCGCCAACGCCCCGGCATTCAGGACAAGTAGAGACGTTTACGAATGAGCCAAGAATAGATTGTCGCGTGCGCCGCACTTCGCCGCTGCCATTACAAGTTACGCATCGGCTGGGCGACGTGCCCGGTTCTGCCCCGGAGCCTTGGCAATGATCACACTGTTCCGGGCGACGGAATTCGATCTCCTTTTCCACGCCCAAAACCGCTTCCTCAAAAGTCAGCGTCAAATCATATCGTAGGTCAGCCCCGCGGCGAGGTCCTTGCCGCCGCCGGCTGCCGCCGCCCCCGAAAATCTCTTCGAAAATATCCGCAACCCCGCCAGCAAAGCCAGAAAAGTCAGACGGATCAAAGCCCATACCGTTTAGCCCGTTATGCCCAAATCGATCATACACAGACCGTTTTTGCGGATCGGACAATACTTCGTATGCTTCATTGATCTCTTTGAACTTTTCATCCGAATTGGCTTCGGTAGAAACGTCGGGGTGATATTGTCGCGCCAGCCGGCGAAACGCTTTTTTGATCTCTTTATCGTCGGCATTGCGTCCAACGCCGAGCGTTTCGTAATAATCGCGCTTTGTACTCATTGGTATTCGCCTTGCGTCTGCTTTCTAATTGCCGTTAGGCAGGTCGGCTGCCGGCATTTAACAGCCGACCCATTCTCATTGATTCAAACGCGCCTTATGCGTCGCTGAATTCCCCTTCGATCACATCGTCATCGTCTGGGGCGCCTTCATCGCCAGAGTCTGATGGCGCGCCGTCGGCGGGTGGAGCGCTTTGTTGGTACATCGCTGCTCCAATCTCTTGCATCTTGCTTTGCAACCGTTCTACAGTTGCATTCATCTGATCCAAATCATTCGCTTCGCGGGCAGCTTTGACAGCGTCAATTTCAGCTTGCAGCGCTTCTTGCTGCGTCTCCGGGATTTTATCTTTGTTGTCTTTGAGGAACTTTTCAGCCGAGTAGGCGGCATTTTCCGCCTGATTGTTGGTTTCTACCGCCTCTTTTCGCTTGCTATCTTCAGCGGCAAACTTTTCGGCGTCTTGCACCATATTTTCGATCTCATCATCAGACAAACCGCTGGATGGCATAATTTGCATCGATTGCTCTTTTCCTGTCGCTTTGTCTTTAGCCCCCACATTCAAAATACCGTCGGCGTTAATGTCGAAAGTGACTTCAATTTGGGGAATGCCGCGTGGAGCGGGCGGAATGCCATCCAGAATAAATCTGCCTAGGCTTTTGTTGTCGTTTGCCATGGGGCGTTCCCCTTGCAACACATGAACTTCGACCTGGGTTTGGTTATCTGCCGCTGTGGAAAAGACCTGACTTTTCTTGGTAGGGATGGTGGTATTCCGTTCAATCAATGGGGTGGCAACTCCGCCTAACGTTTCGATGCTGAGGGTGAGCGGAGTAACGTCTAACAACAAAATATCTTTGACATCGCCGCCCAGCACGCCAGCCTGAATGGCGGCGCCAATGCCAACGACTTCGTCGGGGTTGACCCCTTTGTGAGGGGCTTTGCCAAAGAATTTTTCGACCGCTTCTTGGATTGCCGGCATTCGCGTCATGCCCCCCACCAAAATGACTTCGCCAATGTCCGATGCGGACAATTTGGCGTCTTTCAGCGCTTTGCGACAGGGGTCTATCGACCGCTGTACCAAATCCTCGGTGAGTTGTTCTAACTTTGCCCGCGTCAAATTCAGGTTGAGGTGTTTTGGTCCAGCGGCATCGGCGGTGATATAGGGCAGGCTGATCTCAGTTTGCATGACCGAAGACAACTCTTTTTTCGCTTTTTCCGCCGCTTCGCGCAGCCGTTGTAGCGCTTGTCTATCTTGCCGCAAATCGATCCCTTGATCTCGCTTAAACTCTTCAGCCGCCCAATCGATGATCCGCAGATCGAAATCGTCGCCGCCTAAGAAAGTGTCGCCATTGGTCGATTGCACTTCAAAAACGCCGTCGCTGACGTCGAGAATGGAGATGTCGAAGGTGCCGCCGCCCAAGTCGTACACGGCGATCGTTTTATCGTCGGAGCTACCCATCCCATATGCTAGAGAAGAGGCAGTCGGCTCATTGACAATGCGCATCACTTCTAACCCGGCGATTTTGCCGGCATCTTTGGTGGCTTGGCGTTGGCTGTCGTTGAAATAGGCTGGCACGGTGATGACAGCTTGCGTTACCGGCTGACCGAGATACGCTTCCGCGTCTGATTTAATCTTTTGCAATATCATGGCAGAAATTTCTGGCGGAGAATATTCTTTGCCATTGATCACCACCCGCACGTCCCCGTTTGCCGCTTTTTTTACATCGTAGGGCACATATTTCATCGATTGCTTCACTTCGGGGTCGTCATATTTTCGCCCCATAAAGCGTTTGACTGAAAAGATAGTGTTTTCCGGGTTGACAACCGCTTGCCGTTTTGCTACCAAACCCACCAATCGTTCGTTGGTTTTGGGATTGACCGCCACGACCGAGGGAAACAAATTGTCTCCTTCTGAACTGGGAATGACGGTTGGCTCGCCCCCCTCCATCACTGCCGCAACCGAGTTGGTGGTTCCTAAATCGATGCCGATAATTTTTGCCATTGTTATTCAATCTCCTTCATACTTGAGCGACAACAGCCGCCCAAAAGCTTCAATTCGTTTAAGCGGCGACCACAACTAGCGGAGCGCGGATAACCCGGTCGCCTCGCCTGTATCCTGGCTGCAATTCGCGGATGATTGTGCCGCTCTCATATTCTTCTGATGGCTCCTGCAATATCGCTTCATGTTGCGCCGGATCGAACTGTTCGCCCACCGTCGCCATTTTTTCGATATTCAGCCCTTCTAAAATGCCGTTTAACTTTCGATGCGTCAGCAAAATGCCTTCGTACCAACTGTGTTCGCCGATTTCTGCCGGCACGCTGGATAAGGCGCGCTCGTAATCGTCTAATGCCGGCAGCAGCTTCGCCATCACATCCGCCAAAGCATTGCCGTAAATCTCGATTCGCTCCTTCTCCATCCGCCGTTTGGCGTTGGTAAACTCCGCAGCCGAGCGCATCCACTTATCTTTAAATTCTTGCGTTTCAGCCTGAGCGGCAGCCAAGCGCTCTTCAATAGTTAACTCAACTGCTGCCACGCTATCCTCTGCCGAGCTTGGTTGGTTGTCGCTCTCCTCAGCTTCAGCGTCAACGGATACTGGTTGCTCAACCACATCTTCTTCCATCATCTTTTCTTCATTCACTGATCAATAACCTCATCTAATTTTGAGCCGCTCAATTGAGGCAAATCCATATAATAATCTTGCACCAAATTGCTCATCAAATTAGCGACATACCGCACTGCCGAAATGTTGCGACTGTATGCCATTCTGGTAGGTCCAAAAACCGCCAATGTCCCCGACAACTCTTCGGAAACGCCATATCGGGATAAAATGACAGTGCAATCTTTCAGCTCTTCCCAGCGTCCGTCGCCTCCTATCACCACCTGCACGCCAGAAACGCCAGGGTGCAATGTTTCAGACAACAATGACGCCAAAAAGGTGCGTTCTTCCAAAACCCGTACCGCCTGGCGAACGTTATCATTTTCCAAAATGTTGACCAAACCATCACGATACACTTCGCTAATTTTCCGAGAATCCATCCGCTCTAAGGTATCGATTAGCAAGTGAGTTACATCTTTTTCCAATTCGGTATTGGTTAAATGCGCTCGCCCCCGAATATCATCCAGGGTGCATCCATCAAAGAGTTGATTCAATTTTTCGGCAGCGGCGCTGAGCTGATTTTGTGAAATCGGCTCGGCTAACGACAACATTTGCTGTTTGATATCTCCGCCGAATAAAACCAAAATCATGAGCACTAAACGTCCTTGAGTGGAAATTAACTGAAGATGTTTGTATCTATTTTGGTAAGCTTTTGGAGCGGTGACGATGCTGGCGCTGGCGGATGCGCGGGCTAAAATTGCGACTGCCAACCGCATCCATTGGTCTATATCTAGGCGGGCTTGGTGAAATTGATGGCGGATCATGTGGCGCTCTTCTGCCGGCAATTCAAACTCTCCAATCAATCGTTGAACAAAGTACCGATACCCTTTTTCAGTGGGGATTCTGCCGGCAGAGGTGTGCAATTGGGTGATATAGCCTTGCTCTGTCAACGTCGCCATTTCGTTGCGAATAGTAGCCGAGCTCACTTCCATCCCATAATCTTCCACCAATGTGCGCGAGCCAATAGGCGAGCCAGCTTCAACATAATGACGGATGATCATCCCCAAAATCTGTTGTTGCCGATCAGATAAAAGTTGAGACATGAAGCTAGTGTTCTCAGAAGGCTAGGACGCATCAAAAAGAGATACCGTTTTATCTAAAAACAGTATCTCTTACAGTGTGCAAGCAGTAGACAAAATTAAGTGATAAATAAATTAGCGCTCCACCTAAAAGAGCGCTAACGACCTCTCATTCATATCTTATCATGGGCAAAAAACAGCGTCAAATAAGAAATGTGTTAGATCGCGTTGGCAGTTTCATTCTATTTGCCGGCATGCTCCATCACCTTGCCAGGATAAAGGGTTTTTACAATGCAAAAGAAAAACCCCTGCAGCTTGCCAAGAACGCCAACTCAGCCCTCCCGCTAACTTTCCCGAATCTCTATCGCTGCGATCAACTGAATTACAAAGAAGTGGCGCCTGTTTCTAGCCGCCTTTCATCGTCTATCCCGACCCCAACCACCCTTAGCCCCATGCCTACCACATGCCAAACTGTCCGAAGCAAGATTTTAACATCTAACATAATCGACCAATTTTCCGTATACCATAGATCATATTTGGTGCGTTCAGTTATCGAGGTGTCGCCGCGCATCCCATTTATTTGCGCCCAACCCGTCATGCCCGCTTTTTCTTTGTGTCGTTCCATATAGCCAGGCACGCTGCCCCGGAACCGGCTGACATAATGGGGTTGTTCAGGACGAGGTCCCACCAAGCTCATTTCACCAAGCAGCACATTGATTAATTGTGGCAGTTCATCGAACTCTACCAGGCGCAGGAAAGCGCCAAACCGAGTCTGACGCGGATCGTTATCTATTGTCCAACCAGGACCCTCTTTTTCGGCGTCTGCCCGCATTGATCGGAATTTGATCATGCGGAAAGATTTACCGTCTAACCCCATTCGCTCTTGCACAAAAAATGCGGGACCAGCCGATTCTAACTTTACGGCAACGGCTATTAGCATCAGCAATGGCGAAAATAAGATCAATCCCAGTCCGGCGCCAATCACATCCATCACCCTTTTTATCACTAACCAATAACCGCGCATGGCATAATCTCGCACCGAAAGCAAGGGCAATCCGCCCAGATCGTCGATATTTGCCTGGGAGGTGACAAATTGAAAGATATCGGGGAAGATTTTGATAGAAACTCGTCCTCGTTGACAGTTGGAAATAACCCTGACGATTTCTCGATGTCCTTCTTCGGGGATGGCGATGATCACTTCATCTATGGCGTGATGGTCAATTAAATCTGCCAAATCTTCGGTGGAACCTAAAATCGGCGCGCCAAAAACCCGCTGATCAGCTGATTCGCCATTGACTAGCCCAATCAGTTCATAGCCGAGTTGAGGCGACCATGATATACGCTGCAATATCATTTTTGCCACATCGCCTGAACCGACGATCAGCAGCCGGTCTCGTCCCCAGCCGCGAGATTGGAGGGCGTCCATCACAATTTGATGAACGATGCGCCCTAGCATGATTAATAAAATCGTTAGCCCCCAACTATAAATAATCATGCCTCTGGAGTATTCTGCCTCGAATCGGGTGTTCCGCAAAAAGAAGAGGGAACAGCCTAACGCCAACAGCCCGCCAATTGTGGCGGATAAAAATACAGCATAAAATTGATCGATTCGGGAAATGGCGCGACGCACTACATATTGTTGAAAGAAGAAAAGCGCGATTACGACATTGACGATATAAAGCGCCATAAGGGGCAGATATTGGGTGATGGGCAATTTATTAGCTAGGGGGAGGGGCCAATCGATCGATTGCCGGATTTCATATCCGATAATAAAGGCGACGCAAATTAAAGCAATGTCGAGAAGTAGCCACGAGAAGGTGGCGGTGACGCGAAATCGTTGACTGTTCATAGAGTAGGTTTAGCGGGTTGAAAATCAGTTTGAGGGTTGTTCCAATATATTGGCGCCACTGGCTAATGTTTGCCAAATTGCGGGCCCCCCTTTGACCCCAATGCCTAGCATGGTGAGGCAATGAAGCCAAAATGGGGTTTGGCGACGGTAATGTTTGTAATAAAAAATGGGCATTGCCCGATAAAATTCAAATTGGGCGCGGGAGTTTTGGCGGCTGGAGGCGCGTTTTACATGCAACACTTGCAATGCGGGATTGTAAATGATCTTCCAGCCGGCATTTTTGATTCGTTTTGCCCAATCTAAATCTTCGCCATACATCCAAAAGCGTTGGTCTAACATGCCGGCATCTTGAATTGCTTTGGTCCGAACCAGCATAAAAGCTCCAACCACCGAATCAACTTCCGCCAGTTGGTTTTCATCGAGGAATGTCATATTGTAGCGGGCGAAGCGGGGCGAATTTGGGAAGAGGCGGCTTAGCCCGATCATATGGTACAAAGAAACGATTGGGGATGGGAAACCGCGCCGACAGGCCAGATCGAGTTTGCCGTTGGGCAAGGTGAGTTTGGGTCCCATTACGCCAACATCGGGATGGTCGTCCATGAATTGAACGGCGTCTGACAGCGTATTTGCCGGCATTTCCGTGTCGGGGTTTAACAACAAAACATATCGCGGCGGTTGGTCGCTTTCGATGCCTAACGCTTTCATTCCCTGATTGTTGGCAGTTGGATACCCAACATTCTCCTTGTTTTCTAAAATGAGCGTCTGGGGATACTCCGCCCGCGCCATCGCTATGCTGTTATCGCTGGAATTGTTGTCAACTACAACCACTTTATACGTTGCCGCGCCGGTGGAAGCGTATATGCTGGCTAAACATCGCCGCAGTAACTTTGCGACATTGTAGTTGACGATAACAATCGCTAAATCAAACACATCAAAAAGTATAACATAGGGGGTATGAATTGGGGAGAATGGAGAGTGAAAGTTGACAAAAAGCGCTGAAACCGAAGGGGAATGGGATGTTTTTCCGGCTTGAATTTGGATGAGAATAGGCTAATTGTGCCAGCCGTTCGAACATCATCACGATCTAAACTTTGATACACTTCTAGCCATTGCCGGCAATCCAGCGTGGTGAGTGCCGGCATTCAATTGTAGGAGTTTTTAGATGAAAAATCGACTGCTAATCGCGTTTTTGTTTGTGGCGTTAACCCTGAGTTGTTTCCTCACTGGCTTTTGGGTAGCTACATTGCCTGAATTGACCCGCTTTGTGCGGAACGCCCCCCGCGCCCAAGAAGGCAACGCCCAAATCGAAGCGTTTTGGGAGGTGTGGGATGTGGTGCATGAACGGTATGTCGATCAGCCAGTAGATGACGAAGCGTTAATTGCCGGGGCGATCGAAGGGATGCTAGCTACCTTAGACGATCAACACACCCGCTACCTAACGCCTTCTGAAGAAGAGTTGTCGCAAGAACGGATGGACGGCTCGTTTGAAGGGATAGGGGCGTATATCGAGGAGACGGATGCCGGCATCGCTGTAGTGTCGCCTATCGAAGGGTCGCCAGCCGAAGCGGCAGGGCTACAGCCTGGCGATATTTTAATGGAGGCGGACGGGGTAAATTTGATTGGGATGGCGGCAGATCAGGCGGCATCTTTCGTGCGCGGACCTGCCGGCAGTACCGTTCATTTGGTGATCATCCGAGAAGGGGATGAATTTGAGCTAGATATCGTCCGCGCCAACGTGCAATTGATCAGCGCCCGCGGCGAAATGATCGAAGGGGATATCGCCTACATTCGATTGACCCAATTTGGCTTTAATACCGACCAAGAGCTCGATGAAGTTTTGAACGATTTAATGCCCCAGGATCCAGCGGCAATTGTATTGGATTTGCGCCGAAATCCGGGCGGCAGCTTAGATACAGTGGTCAATGTGGCAGATGAATTTTTGGCGGAAGGGACGATCTTAATCGAACGATTCGGCAGCGGCAGAGAAGAGCTGTACCGTTCTACAGACGAGGGGTTGGCTGAAGAGCCGCCCATGGTGGTATTGATCGATGAAGGGAGCGCCAGCGCATCGGAGGTGTTGGCGGGGGCGATCCGAGCCAGAGGGCGCGGAATTTTGGTGGGCGAAACTTCGTTTGGCAAGGGTACGGTGCAATCGGTTAATGGTCTATCAAACGGGGGCAGCGTGCGAATCACGATTGCCCGCTGGCTGACGCCCAATGATGAGTGGGTGCACGACGAAGGGTTGATCCCAGATTTTGAGATCTATTTTGAGGGGAATGCCGGCAGCGATCCGACAGAAGATCCCCAACTTCAGGGCGCAATTGATTTTTTGCGCGGGCAACCCGTCATGGTTGTGCCGCAACCGGTTCAGACGGAAAATTAACGAGATTTGGTGGGCAAGCGACCTCGATCAAAGGAAACATGATGAAACGAACGTTGCCGCTGTGGCTGGCTTTGATTGCCTTGGGCGCGGCTTGCCGATTTGGCGGGTCAACCCCTTTGCCCACAACCCTACCTTCCACCTCTACGCCCCTGGCGCCTGCCTCACCAGTTGATGCGCTGACGCAAACGCCAATAGAAACGGCTTCAGAAGCGCCAATAGAAACGCCGACAAACGCCCCAGTTCCAACAATGATATCTGAATCGGCACAGCCCTTGCCGGCATCCCCCATCTTTGAAATCGACTGGAAAGATAGCGCCCCATACCAAGCGGGGTTGATCGCCAGCCAGCAAAAAGCGTTGTCTCGCATTGCCGCCGCCACTATTTACCATATGGCAATTGAGATCAGCGACGATTATCAACATATTGCCGGCAGGCAAGCGGTTCGATATATCAACAACGAAGATGCCCCCCTCGACCAAATCCTATTCCGTCTTTTTCCCAATATATCCGACGGCAGCAGCCAGGTCACAAATTTGACGCTAAATGATGAACCGGTTGAGCCAGCCTACAGTTTGCAAGACAGCGTCATGACCGTTTCTATGCCCGCTCCATTGCCGCCGGGCGAAGCGGCGATTTTGAGCATGGATTTTGAGGTGGTTGTGCCCCAATCGGCGGGCGGCAATTATGGCATCTTCGCCTATTTGGAGGATGTGTTGGCTCTCGCCCATTTTTATCCGATGATCGCCGTTTATGACGACGAAGGGTGGAACGCTGAAATCCCGCCGCCATCGGGCGATGTGGTTTATGCTGACGCCAGCTTTTATTTGGCGCGCGTTTCTGCCCCAGCAGATTTGGTTGTAGTAGGCGGCGGTTCTGAAGTCAGCCATATTGAGGCAGATGGGCGGCAGGAGATCACCTACGCGCTAGGACCTGCCCGCGACTTTTATTTGGCTGCCAGCTCTCGTTATGAGTTGATCTCTAGCCAAGTTGGCGAGACAACGCTCAACAGCTACACCTTTCCCGAATGGCGGGCGCGCTCCGAACTATCGTTAGAAACGATGCGACACGCTTTGAATAGCTTTAACGACCGATATGGGGCGTATCCTTACACCGAATTGGATTTGGTTAGCACCGCCACGCTGGCGTTGGGCATCGAATATCCGGGCATTATCGTCGCTACCAATCGAGCCTACGAAGATAATCCGCCTCGCTACGATCCGGTGACATTAGAAAGTACTGTGGCGCATGAAGTGGCGCATCAATGGTTTTATGCCACCATTGGCAACGACCAACTGGATGAGCCGTGGCTGGATGAGTCGGTGACGCAATATGCCACCATGGTCTATTTTGGCGATCGGTATGGGGATGCCGGCACAAGCGGCTTTCGTAACTCTTTGTTGCAAAGGTGGGGCGGCATTGGGGGGCAAGAGGTGGCAATTGGGCAACCTGTAGCTGATTTTTCGCCAGCCGAATACAATGGCATCGTTTATGGCAGGGGCGGGTTGTTCATGGAAGCATTGGCAACGGAAATGGGGGAGGCAGCTTTTGACCAATTTATGCTGAATTATGCCGGCAATCACCAATGGGGCATCGCTACCGCTGAAAGCTTTCGGGCTGAAGCGGAAACGGCGTGCGGTTGTGATTTGGAATCGCTGTTTGCTGACTGGATTTATGAGTAGGCGGCTGTTATGGAGATTGGGCGGCGGGTGGCGATGTTTTTAGGGAATGGATAAAATGCCGGCATGAAACAAAACCTCTTCCAGCACGCCCGACAAAACCAAATTGAGCAAGAATCTCCGCTTGCCAACCGGATGCGCCCTCGCACGTTGGAGCAATTTGTAGGGCAAGGGCATATCATCGGGCAAGGGCGGCTGTTGCGGCGGGCGATTGAAGCAGACCAACTCTCCTCGCTCATCTTTTATGGACCGCCCGGCACGGGCAAAACGACGCTGGCGGCGATTATCGCCAATCAAACCAAAAGCCAATTTATCACCATTAATGCCGTACTTGCCGGCATCTCCGAAATCCGCTCCGCCATCGCCAACGCCAAAGAAGAAAGAGAACTGTACAATCGCCGAACCACCCTCTTTGTAGATGAGGTGCATCGCTGGAACAAAGCCCAACAAGACGCATTATTGCCCCATGTAGAAAATGGCACAGTCATTTTGATTGGGGCGACGACCGAAAACCCCTACTTTGAGGTGAACAAAGCGTTGGTTAGCCGGAGCAGAATCTTTCAGTTGCAACCGCTGACCAGCGACGATTTACGCCAGATCGCCCAGCAAGCGTTGGCAGACGAAGAGCGAGGGTACGGCAAGCTCAACGTCGCCATCGCCCCAGCCGCCCTCGACCATTTAACCGATGTGGCGAATGGGGATGCGCGGGGCGTGTTGAACGCCCTCGAATTGGCAGTGGAAACGACCCCGCCAAATGAAAACGGGGTCATTCAAATCGATTTGGCGGTGGCGGAAGAATCGATCCAACGGCGGGCGGTGTTGTACGACAAAGATGGCGACGCCCATTACGACACCATCTCCGCTTTTATCAAAAGTTTGCGGGGCAGTGACCCCGATGCGGCGTTGTATTGGATGGCGAAGATGTTGTATGCTGGCGAAGACCCCCGCTTCATCTTTCGGCGGATGGGAATTTTAGCCAGTGAGGATGTGGGGCTGGCAGACCCCAATGCGGCGCGGGTAGTGGAGAGTTGCTGGGCATTGTATGAACGGATCGGCTTGCCGGAGGGACGTTTCCATTTGGCGCAGGCGGCGTTGTATCTGGCAACCTGCCCCAAATCGAATACGACGCTGGCTTTTTTTGACGCATTGGCGGCGGTAGAAAAGGAACAAGAATCAGATGTGCCCAACCATCTGCGGGACGGCAATCGAGACAGCGAGGGGTTTGGGCATGGCAAGGGGTATCTCTACCCACACGCTTACCGCGACCATTGGGTGGCGCAACAATATTTGCCGGCATTGCTACAGGGCAAAACCTTCTACCAACCCAGCGACCAGGGGTACGAGGCAGAGATTCGGCGGGCGGTGCAACGCCACCGGGAGGCTCAATTGGCGGCGATGTTGGAGATGGAAGAGTCAGAACCGACCCCAATTTACACCACTAGCCCGGCAAACAGGGGGCGGGAGGCGTGGTTGCAACGGGCAATTGCCCAAAGTTCGGTAGGGATGGCACATTTGCGGGAGCGATTGTTTGAGTTGGCGAAGCTGGGGCGGCATCATTTGGCGTTGACCTTGTTTGAGATGACGGGGTTGCTGACGTGGGAAGCGGCGCGACAAACGCCGGAGGGCGGGGTGTGGGTTGTGTCGGCATCTCCCGAAGCGGGCGAAGCGTTGGCGCAAATGGCAAACAGTTTGCCCGAATTGGAACGCCCGCAAATTGTGGCTGATTTGGCGGAGTTGCCGGCAAAAATGGATTGCATTTTAGCCCGAAATCCGGTGACGGCTAGAGATGGGGAAGCGGCAGGATTGTTTGCCCAATTACGGGAAGCGTTGTCGCCTGATGGGAGGTTTGTTTTTGCTCAAACGGTACCACGTCGGGGGCAAAGATTGGTTGAATTGGTGGATTGGTCGGGAATGCCGGCAACGTTACAAAAGCAAGTGGCGCAAGCAGAAGAAGCGATTTATGCGGATGAATCGGACGGGTTGGTCAATTGGGATGTGGCTGACGTGGAGGCTTGGCTGACAGGGGCGGGTTTTGGGCAAATCAAGCTGGAAACAGCGGTGACACGGCAAGAACGGCAGTTGACGACGGCTCACACGGAGCGGTGGTTTGGGGCGGGAGATGGGGAAAGGGGGAGTTATGCGGAAAGGTTGGCGGAAGCCGGCATTTCTGGCGAGGAGTTGAAGATGGTGGAAGGGTTGTATTGCCGGCAATTGCTTAGTCAGCCTGTCTTGTGGCACACAACCACATTGTTTGGGCGAGCCGGGCTCTAAAACAACCTCCCGGAGGTTTGAACCTCTCGGAGGTTGGTTGATTACATCGCCCGAAACAGCGTCCGAACCGCTCCAAAACGAATCTCGTCGCCATCTATAAGGGCTGCCCCATATTCAGGGATGGGTTGGTCGTTGACCAAGGTGCCGCTAGAACTCCCTTCATCATACAATCTATATTCGCCCTCGGTGAAGATGATGACAGCGTGCAACCGAGATACGGTGATGTCGTTCTCAAAGGCGATGTCACATTGAGCCGGCGAGCGTCCAATACGGGTTTCGCCAGGTTGCAGCGGCAGATATTGGGGCATATGAGAAACGGATTCTACCGGTTCCAGGTAAGCGGTTGCCGGCAATGGTTCCTCGTATACTGGCGGAGTCGGTTCGGCGTTTTCTGGCACAAATTCGGTTTCGACTGTCTTACGCCGCCGAGGCGGGTTCACAATCGTCTTAAAAAAGGCGAATGAGCGCTCCAAATTGATAAATTCTCTCCTAGACAAGAACCACAACGCCCCGCCGATTAACGCCAGAAGCCCCAAGCAAATTAAGCCGAATAACAATGCGCGGCTTAACCCAGAAGAAGCCCGTACCCCATCTGGGATAATCGTCTCTTCCCCTTCAACTACATCCACGATAATTTTGGGGCTGGCGCCGCGCATTCCTTGCTCATCGACGATAATCAGTTGGAAGCTGTTTTGTCCATATTGCAGTTGAGAAACTTCCACCTCGAAATCCTCCAATTGATCAGGCGGAATATCTTGGGCTAGCAAATCATTGACAAAAAGTTGGGCTTGAGACACATTGCGCTCTTGATCATCTAACCAGGAGATAGCGGCGCCCAATTTTAGGTTAACTGTTTCATCGAGCGATGCCAGGACGAAATTTCTATCTTCTGGCGGAAAATCGAAAGCGACGCTAGGGGCGTTGCCGGCAACCTCGACCGATGTCACAGTGGTGGCGTTTGGGTCGTCAACAATACTTAAAATTACCGGTTGCACGCCCCCCGTCATCTGAGGGATTGTATATTGCAGCACAGTCCGCGACCGCAACCCGGTGATGCGGCTCCAAATTTCGCCCAATCCGTTGGCTTCTCCCATTACCGCAGTTGCCCCCCGAGTTGATTGTGATAATTGGGTTAACATATCGCGCCCCACTTCCGGGCTGCCCAAGTCGGCGTTGGCTAGATGAATAGTATGAATGGGCGTCCCTGTGGTAAGCGCCAAAGTGACGACTTGATCTTGGCTAAATTGAGAGCTGATCACATCGGTGCCATCCGTCATTAAAACGATGGCAGTGGCTAACTCTGGCTTGGGTTTAATATTCTCTAGATTGGTCAGCAAATTGCCCAAAGAGTCGAGCAGCGCTGTCGGTCCGCTTTCCAGCGGCAACGGTTCGTTGCCGATATTTCGCAAACTGTTATGAAAAGGGGTGGGCGCGACTTGCTCGATGGCGTCGGCAACGCCAACCCGATACACTGCGGCATAATCCAACTGTTCGACCATTAAAGTTGGTTGGGCAAATTCGCTGATGACGCTGTTAACGGCATCTAGTTGATCCGCTACGCCAGGCGGGGTATCTAATATGAAAATGGCAAAGAAGCCGGCATCTTCCTGGCGAGCAACGCTCACATCAGAGGCTGGCGTCCCGCCATGCGAAAGAGCTACATTGCCGGCAGAGATATTTAGCGGCAAACCTTGTTCGTCAATCCCATAAGTTTGCAACTCAATAATGGGGGCGCTCTCGCTATCAACTTTGGTGACGTATAAAGCGCTGCCAGGCGTTGATTCCTGAGCGGCGGCGGGCGTGCCCATGACGAAGAACGAAAGACAGAGTAGACAGCACAATGATAACAGCCGCCTTCCGCCATCTAATTTTGGTAAACTGCGGTATAAACTAATGTTCAATGCCGGCATAAATTTTCTCTCTTGGGCAATTCGCTCCCTACTTGCCCAGTCTGGTACACTTTCACGCGCCAATTGCGACAGCGCTATAATAGCAAACATAAAGTTAAAGTCGCAAGGAAATGGCATGAAAAAGAGTGGCGGAGTAACGGAGGTAGAGCGAAAATGGGGGCGGCGCTCCGTCACGATTACTTTATTGGTGGCATTGTTAATAGTGGGGCAAAGGGCTGCCATTGCCCAAACGCCCGCTTTCTTGCGCCTGACCGATATTGACATCAGCGCTTACCCTGAAGTACGGTTACAGGCGATTATCGCCGACGACCGATATAGCCCTATCACCAATTTAGATGCGCTAACTATCATCCAAAATGGGGAGCAGATCGAACAATTTGAAGCGGTTCGGGTTGCGGTGGGCGTGGAGACGATCTTTGTGATTGACGGCAATCGGCGCCTGTTGCAAACGGATTTTGGCAATGAGTTGAGCCGACGGGAAATCGTTCGCAACGCTGTGGCTCGCTACGCTACTGATTTTATGGGGGGCGATGGTTTGGATCGGGCGCATATCGTCGCCCCTTTTGGCGATGGTTCCGTCGGTTTTTTAGCGGAAGATGCCGCGTCGCGGGCTGAAATAGTGTCGGCAATTAACGATTACGAGCCGGAATCGCTGCCGGCATTGTCGCCCCTGGCGCAGTTAATCGACTTGGCGCTGGCAAAAGCTGGAGCTGGCTACGACGAAGGGCGTTTTCAGGCGTTAATCATCTTCACCGACGGGGCGGATTGGGATCAGCAAATATACTCGCCAGATATCGTCGCTGCCGCAAACGCCCTGAACATGCCAATTTACGCCGTTATTTTGGGCAATGCTGCCGAATCAGCCGAAATTATTAACGTGCGGCGTCTTTATGGAGCAACCAATGGCTTTTATGTACATATGCCCCAACCTATCGACGCCGACCCGCTATTTACCGCTCTGCAAGCCAACGCCACCCAATCTCTCATTAGTTATCGCTCGCCCATTGGGCAAAGTGGCGAGGTCGATGTAACCCTCTCAGTGTCTGGTTTAGAAGTAAGCGGGAGCTATGACATTGAACTACAATCGCCCACTGTAGAAATAATCAGTCAAAACGATACCCCGATCATCCGGGAAGGGACGGCGTTTAATACGCCATTGGGCGAATTGCAACCCACCCAAGCGGAGATTGTAGCGAAGGTTGCTTGGGAGGACGGTTATCCGCGTCAAATCGGCGACATTCGCTTGTGGATAGATGGGCAAAGGGCGACGCCGCTCAATCAGCCCCAGTTGGATGCCGCAGGGACGATTTTGCTGAATTGGGCGATTGGCGGCTTAGGCGGCGGCGAACACGCTCTGTATGTAGAAGTGACGGATGAGTTGGGATTGTCGGGACGCAGCCTGGAGAAAGAGTTTGCCATCGAACTGCTGCGCCCGCCGCTAGAAGCGACTCCCATCCCATCGCCTACCCTTGCCCCAACCCCAATATTTTGGCAACAAGCTGTGGCAACTGCTATCAAAACGCCACAGCAAGATTGGCTGCCCTGGTTAGGAGGGATTTTTGTTGTGGCAACGGTCGCTTTGTGGGGCGTGCGCCGCCGCCGGCGCCACGCGGAAGAGGAGCTCATTGCGGCGTTTTTGAAAGGGGAAGAAGATGCCGGCATGGCGGAAGAGCAGCCTGTCCCCATTTTAGCCTATTTAGAGATGCTCACTCCGATGCCGGTCAGCCAGCGCATCCCTCTAACAGATACTTTGACCACTATCGGACGAGATGAGGAGATAGTCGATTTGATCTTGTATCATCCATCCGTTTCGCGGCTGCACGCCCGCATCCAGCAGATGGATGGCGGCTATTGGTTGTATGACGAAGGGAGCGCTGCCGGCACATACCGCAACTTTGATCGGCTGGGATTGACCCCGCAACAGTTGAGCGAAGGCGATACAATTCATATCGGGCAAATTCAACTCGCTTACCGATTGGCAAAAGATGGCGAAACTTTAGCCGACTTTGAAGAAGAATAACCCGATTTAGCGAAATATTTTATGGGATACTTATGAGCGTCAAAAAACAAAGCAAACGAAAAGACAAATCGCCCAACCCCGCTAAAAGTTGGCATAAAACGCTCCATTGGGTAACGGCAGTCGCCATCGCTTTGTTTGTGGGGCTGGGTTTGTTCGCAGCTTCTATCAACCCGATATACCCCCGCTTTGAATATGGCAGAGAGGGGTTTATTGAAGATTATTATGGGTGGACGAATGAGCAGAGATTGGAACTTGCTTTAGTCGCTGTCGATTATTTGCGCCGCCCAGAACCTGCCGAAGAGGCGATTTACCTGCTGGAAGAGCAAACCAAACCGGGAACAAACGAGCCTTTGTACAATGAGCGCGAAATCGGACATATGTTGGACGTTAAAATTGTGGCGGACAATGTGGTGCGGCGTCTGGCGCGAATCGGCGGGGCGCTATCTCTTTTGGGCGTGGCTCTGTTGTGGCAACAAAAGCGGCGCAAACTAGCGATGCAATCTATTATGCGCGGCGGCATGATTTTGACCCTGCTTCTTGCCGGCATTGGATTGTTTATTGGGGTGGCTTGGGATCGCTTTTTCACTCTGTTTCACGAGTTGCTCTTTCCGCCCGATACGTGGATGTTCCCTTTGGACGATTCGTTGATTCGGTTATTTACCTATCAATTTTGGCAAGATTATGGCATTTTGGTAAGCGGCAGCATATTGCTCGCCGGCGTTTTGGTGTGGGCGGCGGGTTATTGGCTGCAAAGGCGCGTTTAGCGGCTCGTCTGGCAAAGCAAAAAAGCCCCGCGCATTGCGGAGCTTTTTTGAAGGGAAGAGGAAAAAAGGAGGACGATGATAAATAATTAATTGGGAAACACGTTTTGCGATGTGAGCTATATTGCTGTTTCCCAATCAATGGCCACATCATACAATTGGATTTGAAAGTAGGTGGAATATGTTAATACAGCGGCGGAGTAAATAACTTTACAGAGGGGAAATTCGTCGAGTTTGGCTTAATTTTATGCGCGAAAAAAACGAGTGTCCTAATTGCAAAGCAGCGTTGATGGCAAGCGACGCAAGTTGTTGGCAATGCGGGTGGGAGATAGTGGCAACGGAAGCGAACGAGGCGACGTTGACCGCGCCTTTAGTCGAGGAAAAGAGCGGTTCGACCTTGCCGGCATTGACGATGGGATATGCTGCGTTAACTCTGTTTTTTGTGGTGGCGGCTCTAGCGTTGATGAGTTGGTTGGGCAGCCAGCCAATGGCGCAAACGGCATTAGGAGCTTGGCAAGAAGGGTGGCATCCAATTGATGACCCAAATGGAGCGTTTACCGTCGATTTGCCGCCCAATTGGGAATGGCAGCTCAATGAAAGCGGGGAAGATACAGCTCTATTTTTTGCCGGCAGCAATCAGCTAGAAGCGTTTTGGCTGTCGAGCGCCGCCCCAATTGGCGCTGATGGCGCAAATTGGAAGCCACTGATGATGAGTCAGCCCCAAGCGGCAGATCGAGCACAAGAAGGAGATCCATTCTTGGTCGTTTTTCAAAGCGTTGATCGATATGAGTTGGATTTGTCCAAATTGGCGGGCATGGTTGATGACGCTCAGATAAAGTTGCATGACGGGAAATTGGTTGATAATTTCGACAAAACCCATTTGGCGATGGAATTGACCAATGAGAAGATGACGCCCGCTCATAGATGCCGCCGCCAATTTTATGCCGGCGATCAAAGCGTTATCGTTGCCATCGGCTGTCATGACGCCAGAGCATTTAGAGAGTTCAGCCCCAAGCTGAACCAGATATTAGGCAGTTTTCAACGCCTTACCCATTAACGAGTTCAAGTTATGAGCAATAATGAAACATCGGGCTCATTGTCATTGGCGATACGTACATTCGTTTACCAAGCTTTTGTCCACGAAACCAAACCGCCCACCATTGAGCAAACTGCCGCGGCCTTTGGCTTAACATGGCTCCAAACGAAAGAGATTTTTATGGAGCTGCACCAAAACCATCTCTTTTTTCTGGAGCCGGATGGCGAATCCATTCGTATGGCGAACCCCTTTTCTGCCATTCCCACCCAATTTGTGGTGGAGAGTAATGGGCGCACTTACTGGGCAAATTGCGCCTGGGATATGTTGGGCGTTCCAGCCGCATTGCATAAAGATGCCAAAATCAGAGCAACATTTGAAGATACGGGCGAGAACACGGAGATAACAGTGCAGGATGGGGTTGTTTATCATCAAGGCGGCTTTGTACATTTTCCTTTGCCTGTTCGACAATGGTATGATGATTTGATTTATACTTGAGCCACGATGTTGCTCTTCCGGTCGGAAGAAAACATCAAAAAAATGGGGAGAGAGGCGCAATATGGCTCAAGGGGCTGTTCTTTCTCTGGAACAGATTTGGAATTTATCTTGCCGTTGGTATGGCAACCGCCTTGCCCCTGATTTTAAGGGGAGGTCGGCTCCGGAGGCGGAGGAGATTTTCCAGGCGGTGGGGCTTACTGGCTCGTTTTGGATAATTTAATTTACTGCAACATTTGTAATTAGCTGATTGGCGTCAAAAAAACCCTATTTTTTCATGGAAAATATACAACTTTTACCTTTATGAAATAGTTCAATTAATGCCTCTTTCTCTGGCTTGACCCATTCCTTTCCCTTGCATACAATCTTTAAATATGTCATCCAACAATTCCAAAACGCCTATTAATTACGGGGGGCAAGCGGTGCTAGAAGGGGTCATGATGCGTGGCTCCAAGGCGATGGCTGTTTCGGTGCGAAATCCCGATGGGGAAATTGTAACCCATGTCGAACCGTTGAATCAAAATGTATATGGCGGCAAAATCGCTCGGCTGCCTTTTTTGCGTGGTTTAACTTTATTGTGGGACGCATTGGGATTGGGGATAAAGGCGTTGATGTTTTCGGCTGAAATCGCTATAGAAGAGGAAGGAGAAGAGGGAGAATCGGCGGAAGAGGTATTTTCCGCTCCAATGCAATATGGCACGATTGGCTTATCGTTGGCGATGGGCATCGGGTTGTTTTTTTTGCTGCCGGCATTTTTGGCGGGGTTACTTGAAAGTTGGCTGGGGTTAACCGGCTCGCCGTTGTGGGGAAATTTGTTCGAGGGATTGATTCGGCTGGTTTTGTTGATTAGTTATATCTCGCTGATTGGCTTGTTGGCTGATATTCGTCGTCTGTATGGGTATCATGGGGCGGAACACAAAACAATTAACGCTTACGAAGCGGGGGCAGAATTAACGCCAGAGTCTGTTTCGAAATTTTCTTTGCAGCATCCTCGCTGCGGCACCGCATTTTTGCTGACGGTAGTAATTATCTCTATTTTGCTTTATTCGCTTTTTCCTCGTTTGTCACTGTTTTGGCGGGTGTTGTCTCGTTTGGCGTTGCTACCGCTGATTGCCGGCATCGCATACGAAATCCTGCGCTTTACGGCAAAACATCGAACAAATCCACTGATCCGTATTTTGATTGCCCCCAACTTAGCCCTGCAAAAGCTGACAACCCGCGAACCTGACATATCGATGCTCGAGGTAGCCATTTGCAGTTTCAACTATATGCTGATGGTCGAACGGGGTGAGAAATTAGCGGAGACACCCCACCTTTTTACTATTGGAATAGGACATCCGGGGGTCTAGAAATTCTTTTGGCTAAGACAAGTTGTGTTATACTGTGGCGGCATCGGGCAGTAAAGACATAATCATATTTTAGAGGAAAATAGCTTATGGGAAGCGGCAATCGAGAATATAAAAGGGGGTTACAACAATATCAAAGTTGGGATTTGGAAGAAGCGATAAATTCTTTCAAGCAAGCGGTCGCGTCTGATGACGAAAACCCCGATTATCATCTAAATTTAGCCCGAGCCTATGCCCGCAGCGGCAGCTATCATGACGCTATTTCGGCCATTGGCGACTTTATTCGTACCGAACCAGATGTAAAAGTGACCAGCCGATATGAGCGGCTCTTTTCATCTGCGTTAGATGATGTAGAGCAGTTGCTCATTGATGGGATGGGACGCCTCGATTATTCCGTTCGCCTCATCGGCAAGGCGATCCAGATGTGGCTGGAATTTCGTATTACATTGGGCAGAGAGCCATTACGCCTGAGCCAGGCTCCAGTTTGGGCAGGGGCATTGGCATACACAACCCTAAAAGTAAATTTTGCCGAAACGGATCGCAAAAAAGTGGCGGAGATTTTTGGGGTGGGCGATCGCGCTTTGAAAAATAAATTTAAGGCGTTAGTAGAAACATTAGACATTATGCCGGCAGATTATCGTTACTTTGCCGGCGATGAAAATCCGTTAGATAAGTTGGTAGAAGCCGCCCGCCTAATGGATGACCTCGACCAAAAATTCCGTTCGGATTAAAATAGAGCGATTTCAAATTTTTGAATAGAACGCGAATGTTCTGTCAAATCGATTATTTGGCAAAACATTCGTGTTCTTTTTATTGCTTATTTACCAAAAGGATAGTGGATCATGCGGAATAAAATCGCTTTGTATGGCGCCGGCAATGTCGGGGCTACAACAGCCCATTGGCTGGCAACGAAAGAGTTAGGCGACTTGGTATTGTTTGATATTTTTGGCGAGGTAGCTGCCGGCAAAGGATTAGACATGTACGAAGCCGCTCCGGCAATAGGTTTTGACGGCTCGATAACCGGCAGCAGCGACCCCGGAATCATCGAAGGGGCGGATGTGGTCGTGGTCACCGCTGGCATACCCCGCCGCAAAGATCCCGAAACCGGAGAATTTCCCAGCCGGGACGAACTGGTCAAAATCAACCAGAATGTGATGGAAGAGGTGGCAAAAAACATTGCGAAATATGCGCCCGACAGCATCGTTGTGTTGGTAACAAACCCGTTAGACGCCATGTGTCATGTGATAAAAGAGGTTTCTGGTTTCCCTAGAGAGCGGGTGATTGGACAGGCAGGGGTTCTAGATACCGCCCGTTTTAAAACCTTTATCTCTATGGAGTTGGGCGTAAGCGTTAAAGACGTTCATGGGATTGTGTTGGGCGGACATGGAGATACGATGGTGCCATTGCTTCGCCATACCTCAGTTGCCGGCATTCCCGTGACAGAGCTCATCTCCAAGGATAAGTTGGAGGCGATCATCAATCGCACCCGTAAAGGGGGCGGCGAAATCGTCGGTTTGCTGGGTTATAGCGGCTATTATGCCCCGGCTGCCGGCACCGCCATCATGGTCGAATCGATTTTACGCGATCAAAAGCGGCTATTGCCTTGCGCCGTATATACCGCTGGCGAATTTGGATACAACGACCTCTTCTTAGGCTTGCCAGTTGTGTTAGGACGAAAAGGGGTTGAAAAAATCGTGTCGATGCAATTAAACGAAGCAGAAAAAGGGATGCTTGACCATTCCGCTAATGCCGTGAAATCTGTCGTGGACGTTTTAGGTTATTAAATAAGTTGCACTTTTAAGCGCTTTATTTAACAAGCGGAAGCCGCTAACTCTGCTATGATGGGTTCATTATTTATTTTGTTTGACCGTCTTTGATGGTAGAGGTAATTATGAACTATCTAATTCATGATGAAGGGCAAGGTTTAGTGGAATATGCTATGGTGCTCGCTTTTGTAGCAATTGTGTTGGTGGCATTGGTTTCGTTGCTTGGACCCCAAGTCTCCAACATGTATGAGCGCGTTCTTGTTTGCCCTGGTCCTTTTTGCCCTAATTAGCGGCTGTTGCGTCGTTGCTGCGGAGAACAAAGCCTGCGATTTTCAAAATCGCAGGCTATTTTTTTGTCTAAAATGCGTTGTGTTATAATCCTTGAAGCTACAACGATTTTCTATAGCCTTACCTATTTATGACATTGCCTTCTATCGACACAATCATCTTTTATACAACCATTATCGCCGCTATTTTGGGGGCGTTGGCGGCGGCATTGTGGTTAAGTTTGGTCATCTGGACGTTTCGGGATATGCGCTCCCGCTCTCGTGATCCATTTGCCCAACTTTTTGCGGCGTTAGTGGTGGCAATTTTGCCTGTTGCCGGCATTCTCATATATTTTATTTTGCGCCCGCCAGAAACATTATCCGAAGCATATGAACGCGCCCTTGAGGAAGAAGCGTTGTTGCAGGAGATCGAAGAGCGACCAGCTTGCCCTGGCTGTTCGCGGACGGTCGAGTCGGGCTGGGTGTTATGCCCTCATTGCCACACTCGTACTAGAAAAAAATGTGTCGATTGTGGGGAATTGATGGAATTGCAATGGAATTTGTGCCCATTTTGCGGCAATCAACATATCGACCCTTACCGAATCCCGCTGCCAGAATCTGAACCATCAATTGCTGAACAGCCCACCATACCTTTACGGGAGACGCTCATAGAGGAGACGCTGGCTGAAAGCGTAGACGAGGCTGCGGAAGGTTTGGGGGTTGATTTAGCTATAGAGATCGACGAGGATTTGACAGGGGAAGGGCGGTTTGGCTCGGTTAGCGAAGAGGAAAAAGTTTAATTTCAATCGCTAAAAGCTCGTTGCTCCATCATGGCGGGGGATAGGGCGTCATCCTGTTCAATTCGTTGCGCCGCAAATGCCAGCGTTGCGCGAATATCCAGCGGGGTTAATGGGGGATATAATGACAATATCTCTTCTTGATCCATACCATCGGCTAACATACGCAATATCGCCGGCACAGTAAAATGGGTGCGATGCAAATAGGGCTGCCCGTCGAACTTTTCGGGATCGATGATGATGCGGTTTAAGAGTGATGTATGCATATTGTTGCCTCGAAACATATTGTGGCTGATTTCAGCTCGCTTCAGTGTAAAATCGCGCACATTATATGTCATTTTGTAACACTATTCATGTAAATTTTATGATTGCAGGATAGAAAGCGATGTCTGAGAAGGAAATGAGGATATAATTGCGGCATCGTTGACCCAAAATACGCCTCGAGGCGTTGAACTGTTGGAGATTTTAATGAAAGTGATCGTTGCCGGCGAAATGCCGTTTGTGGAAGAAGTGGGAGATTTATGCGTCAGAGCCAAACATGATACGACTGTTTTTTTGGTGGAAGATTTTATGGGGGCATTAGAAAGCGGGTACGCTATTCAAGAGATACAAAACGCTGATATCGTAATTGAATTGCACAATGAATCGCCAGCCGCCAAGCAAGAGTTGCTGCTGGCGTTGGACAATGCCTCTCCGGCAAACACCCTGTTTATGAGTTCGGCTTTTGCCACCAGCGCCACTTTAGCCGCTTCATGGATTTTGGATTCGAGCCGAGTGATTGGCTTTGGCGTTTTGCCGCCAATTGGGGATGCCGGCATCGTTGAGTTGGCGCCCGCTTTACAAACATCAGAAGAGACGATGATGCAAGCCACCCTATTTTGGCAAGGATTGGGATTAAAACCGATGGTTGTCGCCGACGGTCCCGGATTGGTGCGAGCCCGGCTAGTGTGCTGCATCATCAACGAAGCGGTAGGGGCGTTAATGGAAGGGGTGGCGACCGCACAGGATATTGATACGGCGATGAAACTGGGCACGAACTACCCGTATGGTCCATTGGAATGGGGCGATATGCTGGGTTTAGACACCGTTCTAGGGGTGATGAATGGCTTGTTTGAGGAGTGGGGAGACGACCGTTATCGTCCGGCCCCGTTGTTAAAACGGATGGTGGCTGCCGGCAAGCTAGGCAGAAAATCTGGCGAAGGCTTTTTTGTTTACAAGGATTGATTTTGAGCGTTACACATTGCGCATTGTGTCAGGATGATCCCCAAGCCCATCGTTTGTATGGGGCACAGGGGTTGGCAGATGGACAAATTTGCCCGATCTGTTATCAATCCATTTGCCGTTATCATTTAACGACAGTACGATGGCGCTGGCGGCAAAACAAGGAGGCGGATGCCGCATTGGTTTGCAAATCTTGCAAGAGCTCATATGCCCATCGCCAATGGGATAGTTATCATCGAGATTGGGTGACGTAGCGTCGATTATTTGACCAGGGGCAGCCAAGCGGAGTAGGGGAAGTTGGCGTCGGCGCACGGCAAGATAGATGGAGTAAAGATTGATCTGCCCTCTTGCCCGGTTGCCGTTCGCCAGCCGCATAAATCTGTAGTAGATGCCGGCAATTTGAAGGCGTTTGGGGTTGCCGTGTTTATCCAGCGGTTGTAGTCGGCGGCAAAAGTTTGAACGAAGTTGTGCCAATTGTCAGCCACGCCGTTGTTTGCCGGCAATGTAGTTCCGACCAAAATGGGGGAGATGCCGGCATCGTCGATGATGACGCTGTTATGCAAACTACAATCCTTTAATGTGACTATATTCGTTTGACCACTCTCAAAACTGTCTACGGATCGACCGTCTGGATAGCAACCATCGGCGGCAAACATGATGCCGCAATCTAAATTGTTTTTGACAGTCAACGAATCGAGCGAAACTTGTTGCGACAACGCGCCTAAAACGCCATATCTGGCATTATTGATAAATGAGCTGGCGGTCACAGTCACCGGACCCGGGCTGGCTTCGATGAAGAGCCCATCGCGGCTATTGTTTTGAAACAGGCTGTCTGTAGTCGTGGCATTTTCGATATCATAATCGAGCCAAAATCGTGATAACTGCCTGGGCAGCAGCGGGGGCAAGCTGGATATTTGCAATGAAAGTGGAGGTTGCCAGCGCCAGTGCCGGCAATTGCCATTTGAGTCGTTTCATCGATTTTTTCCTTGTTTGGGAAGCGCATTTTCTGTTCACGCCTGGCATTGGGTCAAATATACCCTTGTTTTTGCCGGCAAAAGCGAAACCCTCGCTTATTGTGTGAAACTTAATCTTTAACGCCGCCTGTGATAAAATTGTGTTATTAGAAAATTTGGTCGAACAATTTGGAGGCAAAAGATGGCAGAAAACAAGACAAAAGCAAATGAGGCTAGTGTAGATGAATATTTACATAAAGTGACTCCCATCCAAAAGCGAGAAGATAGTTTTGCCATCATGAAATTGATGCAAGAAATCACCGGCGAAGAGCCAGTGATGTGGGGCACGAGCATCGTCGGCTTTGGCAAATATCGCTACCGATATGAGAGCGGCAGAGAAGGAGATTGGTTTTTAGCCGGTTTTGCGCCCCGAAAACAAGCCCTGACCTTGTACATTATGGGCGGCTTTGAAGGACAGGATGAGTTGATGGAAAGGTTAGGCAAATATAAGATTGGCAAATCTTGTCTGTACATCAAAAAGCTAACGGATGTAGACGAAGAGGTGTTGCGAGAGCTGGTCAAACGCTCGGCAGAGCATGTGGCGGCGACTAGCGTTCAGGATTAACCTGACTATAAGTTTCGGGGTTGGAGTCAAAGCGTTTGAAAGAACGTGTAATCGGGGATGTATGTCGAGGGTGCGGTCACCTCGATTGTTGAGATACCCTATGATAGGGCAAGAGAGAAAGCAGGTATGAAGCGAGTCAGTTTATGAGTTAATTTTATTACCCAGATTTGAGAAGCGGTTTGGAGATTTAGGCACGCTTATTGTTGGCTTTGCCATCACTCCGATTGGCTTGCTTTTGATTCGTCTGCCGGCAAATTGGTGGTCATATTTGCCGATGGGCTTTATACTGAATATGGGAGCGGCGTTGACGTTTCCGACATCGCAGTCGGTGATTACCAAGGTTGCAGATGAACGGCAGGAAGGGGAGGCGCAGGGAATTGATACCTCGATTGGGGCATTGTTTTCGGCGATTGCCCCAATTATGGGCGGTTTCTTGTATTCAAGGATTGCCGGCAATACCCTCACCGTACTCGCAATCTTAGGCGTGATGGGCTTGTTCTTTTTGCAAGAAAGCCGGCATCTTATAGACGAAGAGTTGCCCACCCCGAAATTCACCCATCTGCCAAAGTTAGAGAGGATTGGATCGCATAAATGAATGAACATAGTTTAGCCCATGCCCTAGAATGGATTGAAGAAAAATCAAAGCCGCTATTTGTTGCCGCCGCTTTGTTACTGTATCTGGCGGCAATCGTGCGAATTGCCGGCGATATTAACCCCTTTGAACACCTCAACGACTTCCTGATCGAAGCTCTAGCCGCCCTGTCCATCCCCTTTGGCGTGATTTTGTTGCAAGAGTTGCTAGAGTTGGTCGCTTACCTGTCCGACAGCAATCTGGTTTCTGCCCGCCGCCAATTTGAAATTGTGTTGCTGGTCATTATCCGGAGCTTTTTCAAGAGTTTTGCCAAAGTGAATAATTATGTGGGCGATGGGCAGCTAGGCGATCCGGTAAAAGAGGCGATTGTCAAGGTCATTGTCATCGTTTTGCTAGTGGGAATGATGCACTTTTTCCGCAGATGGTCAGAAAGCAAATATTTGTCTTGGTATGCGGGGCAAGGCAAACGGAAGAATTTGGTCAAGCAATTGCTGGTGGTTATCTTGATTTTGTTTGTGTTGGTCTATCAGCTATTTTTTGAGCGGATTTTTGAAGAAGGGGAGTTTATTCAATTGGTCTTTACCGGCATGATTATTATTGAAGCGTTGTTTTTGATATGGTCAATACTGGATGGTAATTTTGGTATGTTGGTGTTGGAAAGCAGTTTGGTGATCGCCCTTATCTTTGCCCGTTTTCCGTTGTTCGCTTCAAACCTCATTTCGTATAGCTTGTCGGCGTTAGGGGTGGCGTTTGCTACGGCGGAGCTATTTTTGTTTTACCGCATCTCTCGATGGATGCTGGACAATAATGTAATAGCTGACGAAGGATATGAGAGCGCAGATTAAGGGGGATTAGTTTGCAACAAGAAACAGGTAAAATGTTTCTTCAACCTGCAACCTGCAACCAAAAATAGATGGCTCTCATCGGGCGTTGAGCGTGCCGGCAAATTAAAATCTGATTCGCCGACTTACAAATCCAATGTAATTCGTAAAGCTTGGTCAAGCTGTTGCACAGTTCCCTCAGATAACATACCCCTTTTCCGCAGTAGGCGAGATTTAGAAATAGCCCGAACCTGACCGCCTAGTGCAACAGAGTTGACAGTCAGCCCTCCTTCTCCTTTCGCAATAGGGACATTGTTGGGATAGCTACGTCTCACATTTTTCGCGCCGGTAAGCGGCACAATAACGATAATTGGGCTGTTTTTATTAATGGCGTTCCGGCTGACAATGATAACCGGGCGAATGCCGGCTTGTTCAGAGCCTTCTGTTGGATTCAATCTGGCATCAAACACATCCCCCCGGTTCATCCCGTCTCTCCTTCAATTAATGCCTCCCAATCGCTATCGGCAAAATCTGCTTCAACTGATTCGCTCAAAGCCTGGTATCTCTTATCCACTGCCATCGCCTCAAATTGTCGGTCAATTTCTTGGCGTTCTAACTCTGATAAAAAATATTCAATCGCAGTTATGATGAAGGCGTTTCGGCTGGGAACAACTCCATTGTCAATCAATTTTTGGGAACGGCTGATCAATTCAGTAGGAATTGTCACTGTTGTGCGAACGGTTTCAAATTTAGATAGCATCATTATCTCCATCAGTTTTGCCATAATCTTTGACACTATTTTAGATGATGAATTGAATATTGTAAAGATGCCCTGAAAATGATTAATTGTCTTTTTGGCTCATTGAAAGCTCGTATAGTGGCGGGTAAAATCTTGGGCAAATCGAAATTGATTAATCCCGCTCGATCAACCGCCCGATTTCTCGCTCGAAGGCATTATCCGACACGAAATGAAGCTGAAAGAGGGTGATAATTGTTTTTCGCGCCGCCAGATAAGCGGCAAAGAGTTGACGCAAGTGGGGGAGCGTCTCGTCATCATAACTATATCGCATAGTCATAAGGCATTGCGCTTCAGACGAGCTTGCCGGCAATAATGACATCATCCGCAAAATCGTCAAATCAAACAGCTCCACATAGATCGGTACCGCTTTACGATAATCCCCCCGTTTAGCCAACCGAAATGTATCCCAGAACATCACCCAAAAGCGTTCGTCCAACTGTGCCAATTCCTCGCTGGTAATGGTCGGTTGGGGCGCGGCGAGCAAGGCGCATTGGGTTTGAAATGTTTCTCCCCAACCATCGCTATCTTTGAGCAGCCGAATCTCTTTGTCCCATGGGTTAGGGCGTAGTTCGTCCATCGCTTCATAGCGGTAATCGACTTTACAACCGTTGCTATACAAACCGATATGAAAGTAGGGGCGGATATGGTCGGCGTCAAACGATTTTGCCGGCAAATAGGGCAATATCGAACGAACGAAGTCGCGTCTGCCGGCATAAGCGGCAGCCCGAGCCGGCTCATTTCTGAACACAAAAGCAACGTCGATATCAGACAAGCCATCCTGGACCCGTTTGCCGATCGAGCCGGAGACAAAACAAACCAAAATCGCCGCCTCACGTTGCGCCCGCTGTTGAATGCGAACGATGACCCGCTCTTGCTCAAACATTTAGCCGAAACATCCCGTCAAAATCAAGGATAAAACAACCCCCGCTCCAAGAGCCAACCCCGCCCAAATTTGCCCTGGCGTATGCCGTTTTAGATACAGTCGGACAAAGATAACTGAAATGAGCAGCGGTATCGTCGCCGCTAAGGTCCATATCCCCCAAATTCGCCAGGCGATGAGCATGGTGGCGACCATTGCCGAGGCGTGAAAGCTAATCAGCCAGACGACGTTTACAATCCCCAAACCGGCTAATTGCAACGCATTAAACAGCGCCAAACAGCCGATGAGTTCAGGTCCATTCAGCCAGGCGACGATGAGATAAACCAATGCTGAGCAGCCGATTCCCACTAAATAAGGCAAATGGCGTTCTCTTGTATCGCTCATATGCAGCTCTTGGATGCGTCCGGCGCGCAGCATGAACAGCACAAATAGGATTGGCGTTAAGGAAACTGTTAGACCATATAAGGCTGCCCAGGCAAATCCTTGCCAAAAGGGAAGAGAGGATAACCCCGCCGCCAATCCTAACACAGCCCCCATGATAGGCGGGCTAACGATGTTGGAGAATACGCGAGCCGCTTTGATCCGTCCGGTTCGGTCTTGCTGATGCCAGTCGCGGGGTGTTGCCGGCATTATCGCCTAAGGGGATGAAATCGAGCTGCTAAAAAGGATGCCGCCCATCAAAATGATGTAGAAGAGGATGAAAAAGACGACCGCGAGCAAAATTAAGCCGCCTATGCCGATTCCAACCAACGCCAATTTCCGCGTTCGTTCGGGGTCAACCGCTTTGTCTGCGTTGGCGTAAGCCAATAGAGCCATAATCACGCCCAGCAACGGAAAACAGTACGCTCCTCCAGCGCACGAAGCCAAAGTTGTCGCCCCTAAAATAGCGGCTACAAATGCTCCGATATCTTGTTGGTTGCCGCTATACACCTTAAAACCCTCATGCTCTTTTCCTTGACCGGCATCCTCTTCAGATGTGTCATTTGTTTGGCTTAAACTGGCGGGAATCGCTTCGGCATAGGCGTCGGGCGAGGTGATGGTTGCCCCTTCCGCTTCCGCTTCTTTGGCATGTTCTTCGCACAGCCGATGCCCATCATCGGTATACCATAAACAGAGCCCGCACAATGGTTTGACGCACTGTTCGCACTGTTCAATCGCTTCAATTTTGGGGTGATTGGCGCAAGCGTTCATAATGTTTTTCCATGATTTAGAGGCAGCAAAGCATGGCAGGCAGCAGGAGGCAACGCTTGCGCTCTGCTACTTGCAAACCTGCCATCGGCTTTTACTACGTTCCTTCTTCCCAAGAGTTCAAATAGCGCTCTTGTTCTGGCGTCAGCGTATCGATTTGAATGCCCATGGCGTTTAATTTGATGCGGGCGATATTTTGGTCGATCTCTGCCGGCACGGTAATGACCTCGTTTTCCAGATTGCCCTGGTTTTTAATGAGATATTCAGCCGCCAACGCTTGTCCGGCAAAGCTCATATCCATCACCGACGCCGGATGCCCTTCCGCCGCCGCCAGGTTAATCAGACGACCTTCGCCCAGAATATTGAGCTTGCGCCCGTCTGGCAAACTGTATTGATCGACGAAGGGGCGCACTCGTTTGGGATCGCCCGCTTTCTTGTGCAGCGCTTTGATGTTGATTTCCACATCAAAATGACCAGAATTTGCCAGCAACGCGCCGTCTTTCATCACTTCCATATGGTGAATATCAAAGACGTTGATGTCTCCGGTGGCGGTGAGGAAGATATCTCCTTCTTTTGCCGCTTGCATCATCGGCATTACCCGGAAGCCGTCCATCACCGCTTCCAGCGCTTTGAGGTGGTCGATTTCGGTGACGATGACATTGGCGCCTAGCCCCCGCGCCCGCATGGCGACGCCTCGGCTACACCAACCATAACCGGCTACCACAAAGGTCTTGCCGGCAATCAAATAGTTGGTGGCGCGAATAATGCCGTCCATCGTCGATTGCCCGGTGCCATACCGATTGTCAAACATATGCTTGGTAAGGGCGTCGTTGACCGCCATCACAGGGTATTCCAGCTTGCCTTGGGCTGCCAATGCCCGCAAGCGGATGACGCCGGTAGTAGTTTCCTCAGTGCCACCAATCAGCCCAGGCAACAACTCCCGCCTATCTTTGTGCAGCGAACTAGCTACATCCGCCCCATCATCCATGACGATATGGGGTTTGTGGTCGAGGATCGTCTGCACATGGCGATGATACGTTTCGTTGTCTTCTCCTTTGATGGCGAAAACGGGGATTTCGTAATGAGATACCAAGGCAGCCGCCACATCATCTTGGGTGCTAAGCGGATTGCTGGCGCACAGAACAACATCTGCCCCGCCTTGTTGCAACGCCACCATCAGATTGGCAGTTTCGGTGGTGACATGCATACAACCTGCCACCCTCGTGCCAGAAAAAGGTCGTTCTTCGCCAAACTGCTTGCCTACCCCTTCCAGCACGGGCATCTCTTGATTTGCCCATTCCATCCGGTGTCGCCCGCCAGGGGCTAAATCAATATTTTTGATGTCATATTCCATCTGAAACTATTTCTCCTTGAAAATTTGTAAATGAGGGCAGGGGCACAGGGAGCAAGTTTGCATGTATGCAGGTAAGGAAACACCATTTTGGATGCCACTTGCCACCAAGCAACCAGAGGTTGCCGCCACTCTGCCACAGGGCGAGCCATTGCCAGAGCAATGACCCACCACGCCACTTCATTCTATTAACCTATCCAACGCGCCTTCGTCGTCGAAGTGGTCGCGGTAACGCGCCACAAATTGTTGGGGCGTGAAATGATGATTTTGGGTGCCGAACTGTTCCAACACGTAGGTTGAGCATAACGCCCCCATATTGCCGGCAATTTCCCAGGGCAACCCCAACTCAATGCCGCGCATCAATCCCGCCCGAAACGCATCGCCCGCTCCAGTTGGTTCGGCGATTTGTGCCGGTGGAACGACGCCAAACTCGACAACTTCCTCTTCTTTGAAAAAGGACGAGCCATTTTTCCCTTTGGTGATTAGCAGACTGCCCGTTTTCTCTTTAATTTGCTCTAGAGTCAGCCCAGTTTTTTCCTGGATCATCCTGATTTCATACTCATTGACCGCCAACAGATAGCAGCCATCTAATCCTTCGGCTAAATCTTCGCCCGATAAGCGAATCGTCTGTTGGCTGGGGTCATAAATGTAAGGGATATTGCGCTCTTTGCATTCGCGCACATAAGCGCTCATGGCGGCAGGGTCGTTAGGGGAGATGATGGTCAATTCCGCTTCGGGGGCATGTTCGGCAAAGGTGAGGCTGCCGGCATGCGCCATTGCCCCAGTGTAAAAGCTGGCGATTTGGTTTTGTTCCTGGTCGGTGTTGACGAAAAATGAGGCGCAATAATCATCTTCGATCTCAATGATGCCGGCAGTGTCTACCCCATGTTTTTCCAGCCAATCTCTATAGTCGCCAAAATCCTCGCCCGCCGTCGCCATAACGCGCGGCTTTGATCCCAGCAGCCCCAGCGTGTAGGCGATATTGGGGGCGATGCCGCCCCGCTGCCGCTTCATGCTGTCCACTAAAAAGCTGAGGCTAACCTGATGCAGCTGATCTGCCAACAAATGGTCGGTAAATTTACCGGGAAACGACATTAAATAATCGTAAGCGATAGAGCCAGTAACAACGATTTTCATTTTCTAAAATACCTCCTCTACGTGTTGGTACAAGCTGGGAAGGATATTTTGACGGAGTCGGAATTTAGTTCCATGATTGTGCCCAGTTCTAGCGTCAAAATCAATAAGCAATTGACCGTTTTCACAAGCGGAAATAAACTTGTTTAAGCTGAGGTTACTCAATATGAACAGTTTTGAATAATGGAAATAAGATTGTTTGTGTTCTCTTTTTACATCAGCAATAACGTAAAAACAATTTAGCAATTTTGTTGCTGCTTTGTGAAATAAATCTTCGAATCCCCAATAGGGTTGTGGTGACAAATCATTTAAACCGACACGTCGTTCTACACTTTTTAGCCATCCATTATGGGTAGCAGATACGGCATTTGCATCAAAAGAAATAACAACTTTTTTTGATCCCCGATCTACTTGGATACCAAATCCTCTATTTGTTCGATTTAGTGCATTAATCGTTTGTCGAAAGCTCATTTCACTTTCGGGATATTTTATACCGGCGTTTTTATGTCTCCAACCATAACTTGGCAACAATAAGGTAGGCACGAATTTTACAGCTCTGGGGGACGGTTCCATATGAAAAAGAGTTGTTAAGGATGAAGTTTTTGCTCTTTGGCACTTAAGTTCCCACTCAGAAGCGTTTGGAATGGGAAGGTTGTTTTCTTCAATTCCTAACAAATCTTCTAAAGTGTTTCCAATGCCTCCATCATTTCCAGGTCTTGCATTTGGAATCCATCCTTGGTCTCGAATTTCCTTAATAGCCCTTACTAACTCTGACTTAGTATAAATTTTCATGCTTCTAATGGTAGGTACAGGATTATATTTGACTGACGGTTTTTCTAGAAAGCGAAATGGTTTGTACTACTTCGAGGTAGCCCGCTGGGAAATTATTTGGGCGGTTTCCAAAAATCAAGTAAATACTCAAATGTAGTTCCCATTGTAATGTAGTTACTTGGCCACCCGAATATTCCTACCCGATTTACAATATTAGTTCGATCCCAAATAATCGTATTACGTAATTCAAAACCCCGCTTTCTAAATTCTTCAACAAGCGATACATGGAGTGTGATCCGTTGATTTTTCCACCACATATCTGGTACGTTGATTACGCAATGAGCCTTTGGCTTCATCAAAGGTAACAATTTTTCAAAAATATCACCCATTGCCTTTGTATAAGCATCAAGTTCCATTGTGCCTAGGTCTCGTGGATTTTGTGAATATTGTTCAATCTGGTCAAACTGTTCATTTTTTCGCTCTCGGCGCGATTTGTTTTTTCTTTTACGGTTTAATAAGTTTGCATATGGAGGAGATGTCCAGATTAATTTAATGCTATCTGTCCCTAAATAGGATGGAATATTCATTGCATCATCCTGTATTGCTAACTGTTGGGCTTGGTTAAACAAATTATCATTCAACAAGCGTTCTGAACAAAGATCAATATATTGGGGATGAAGATCAAATCCAATAGCATTTCGATTAAGGTCACGTGCTGCTAATAAGGTTGTCCCACTTCCTACGAAGGGATCTACAATAAGCTCACCTTGGTGAGAAAAAAGTTTAATGATCTGATGGGCTAAAGAAAGTGGAAAAGTAGCAGGATGCAATTTTTTATCACGAATATCACGCTTTTCATAGAAAAATTGCCATACACCGATTTGGCTTTTCAACCACTCTTTTGCAGTTAAGCAATTCAGGTGATTTGGTTTACATTCACATGTTTTTTCATGGTTGATTGTTAATTTTGTTTGATAAATCGCACTTTGTTCGTTGATAGCGAGTGGCAAACCTTCCTTAGTATCTTTTGAAATCATATTTTTTGTGAGGGTGTAATCGAATGAGTCTTTTGAGCACTTTTATGGACAGATGAAAATCCAAGCCGGTCGCGCAGCATGGTCATAATCGCCCGAATGCCGTCCCACGCCCCGATTTTCTTTCCTTCGGCATAGGTGCGGGGGTTGTAGCTTATCGGAATCTCCTCAATTGGGTAACCAGCCAACAAAATTTTATTGGGCAGTTCAAAATCAAGGTTGAAATCTGTGGTTGTCAAATGTAACGATTGGACGACATCAGCCCGAACCATTTTGGTTGCCGTTGCCACGTCGGTAAGCTTACCATCAAATAGAAAATTCGTCAGCCAAGTTAGCAGCCGATTGCCGGCATAGGTTCGCCAATATTCCGTCACGATTTCGCCCCCCAGCACCCGTGATCCAAAGATGGCGGCAGCGTTGGTTTTTTCGACATACCGGCAAAATTTAGGATGTTCAAATGGGTCATATTCGGCGTCGGCGTCCTGAATCAGCATGTAATCCCCCGTCATATGGGCGATGCCAGTGCGAATAGACATCCCTTTGCCCATATTTTTCTCATGGAAAATGACGCGAATTTTCGGATCGCGTATCGATTGCAGAATTTCCCGCGTGCCGTCGGTGGAAAAGTTATCCACCACGATGATTTCCCGTTCCCACCCTGCGCCCAAATTCACTTCTTGGCATTTTTCGATAACTTCCTTAATTGTAGCGCGTTCATTGTAACAACAGATAATGACAGATAGTTTCATAAATAATTTTGTCACAGCTTTCGGAAAAAAGCGTCGAAGATGTCGATCATATAGTCAAGTTGAGGCGTATCTAACCCGGGATAAACGCCCACAAAAAAGCTGCCGCGCATAATCTGATCGGCAATGTTCAATTCGCCAACTACTCGTTTAGAAATATGCTGGTAAGCGGGCTGTTTGAGGATATTGCCGGCAAATATCAGCCGGGTCTCTATCAAATTCTCTTCCAAAAAGCGGGTAAGCTGATGGCGAGAAAATGGGGCGCTGTCTCTGACAAGAATGGGAAAAGAAAACCAAGATGGCTGCGCTTTTTCATGCCAGGTAGGCAACATCAAAAATTGTTCGAACTGTTTCAACCCTTTGTACAGATAATCAAAGTTGCGGCGGCGGGCTGCGATAAATGCCGGCAACTTCTTCATTTGCGCCACCCCAATCGCCGCCTGCATATCGGTCAATTTCAAATTATAGCCGATTTCAGTGTAATAATATTTGTGATCATAAAAACCGGGCACGCCTGGAACCTCTCGCTCAAAGCGGATGCCGCATTGCCCATTTGGCGGGCTGTGGTAGCCGCACCAACAATCTCGCCCCCAATCTCGAATCGACATGGCGATTTTGGCTAACGTCGGGCGATTGGTATACACCGCCCCCCCTTCGCCCATGGTGATATGGTGGGCGGGGTAGCAACTTAGCGTAGCTAAATGACCAAATGTGCCGGTCAATTTGCCGTCCCACAATGAGCCCAAAGCGTCGCAATTGTCTTCCACCAAATAGAGGTCATGTTTTTGGGTAAATGCGGTGATGGCGTCCATATCTGCCGGATTGCCTAACGTGTGGGCAAAAAAGATCGCCCGCGTCCGATCAGACAACGCCGCTTCGAGTTGATGCGCGTCGAGATTATAGTCCCCTAAGCAGCTATCGACGAAGACGGGCGTCAGTTGGTTTTGCAGAATGGGGTTGACTGTGGTGGGAAAGCTGGCTGCCGGCACAATCACTTCATCGCCAGGGCGTAACCCGTTAGGCAGCCGTTGTGAGCAGAGCGAGGAAATCGCCACCAAATTGGCTGAAGACCCGGAGTTGACCGGCAAAACATGACGCATCCCCAAAAACTCGCTTAGCGCATCTTCAAACTGCTCGGCATATTCTCCGGCAGTCAGCCAAAAATCCAACGCCGAACTGACCAGCATGCGCATTTCATTGTGATCGAACACCCTGCCGGCATAATGAATGCGCGTCTCTCCTGGCACAAAGGGGGCATTTGTATGAACCCGCTGATAATACTCGTCAACCTGCGCCAAAATTGATTGGCGCAACGCTTCAATTTCGCTCATAAATGTGAACAGCCATCACTATTTCAGGGGCAAACCCCGAGTTACAATCGACAATCGCCAGATTATAGCATAGCCTATCTTCTTGGTGAGTTAGGCAGTTATTAGGGAAGATTTTTGCCCAGAAAAGCGGCTGTCTAATTCCAGAGTGCGCTCCAGCCCCTCTGCCAGATCAACCATTGGGCGAAAGCCCAGCAAAGATTTCGCCCGCGAAATATCGGCGGTCAACCGATCGACCCCGCCCTCTTTTTGCGGATTGTGGATGATGTTCAATTCTCGTTTGGTTGCCGCTTCGATATGCGCCGCCAATTGATTGACCGTGGTTTCTACTCCGCTGCCGATGTTGATTACCTGACGGTTAACCTTCCTGGCAGTGGCAGCGCTGACCAATGCTTGTACTACATCAGAAATATAAACAAAATCGCGGCTTTGTTCGCCAGAGCCATACATCACCAGCGTGCCCCCGGTTAACGCTCGGTGCAAAAATCGGGGCACGACTGGCGCATGGGAACTAGGCAACTGCTGCCCAGGTCCGTATGCGTTGAAAATTCGCAGGGCAACGCTCTCAATGCCCCACAATTTACCAATAGCGTTGACATATTGCTCCGCCGCCCATTTGCTGACGGCATAAGGGGAATCTGGCATCGGTTGGTCAACCTCATGGACGGGCTGATTGGGTTGGGCGCCATAAATCGCGCCAGAAGAGGCGAGAACCACTCGTTGAATGCCGGCATCTCGCATCGCTTCCATCAAGCTGACTGTGCCGCCTACATTCACCCGGTCATAATCGCGGGGATAGAGAGCGGATTGGGGCACCGAAACGCGGGCTGCCAAATGATAAACGCAATCGATATCCTGCAACAACGACCACAAATTGGGAATATCAGTGACATCGCCTCGGTTAAACAACACAGTTGGATGCAAGGCAGCTCTGTCGCCGCTGCTTAAATCATCCAGCACATGCACTTCATGCCCAGATTGGGCTAAATTGTTTGCCAAAGCGGCGCCAATAAAGCCCGCCCCGCCTGTAATTAAAAATCGCATATGACCTCAACCATGAGAGTTTGAAGAGTAAGGGTCTTATCGCCAATCTTGAATCAGCCGCTTAAATTTGCCTAGCCGACCGCAGCCGATTATAACATGAAAGCCATTATTTTTTCGGCAAAGTTACTAGATGTCATTTCGTAAAATTTTCACAACCTGCAAACTCATTTTGGTATCCGCTCTGTTTATGGGCGCAGCGGCGCCAGAATGGCAGCCTTTTCAGGATGAACAATTTCGCCTATACAGCCATATTGGACGCCGTCAATTCGATTTTTTAGTGTGGGAATTAGAAGCGTTGTGGGACAAAGGAGAAGCGGCGGCAGCTAATGGCCAATACTTGCTTACCGACAGTCAAAGAAAAGAGATGGTCTTAAGCTATTTGTCGCTCATCGCCCAATCTGCCCAAAAAGCGCGGGAGATCGAATTGGTTTTTGCTGACCCCGACGAACCAAACCCCGAAGAGGCGACTGCCGCTCTGCAAGGGGAATTTGACGCCATCAGAGCGGAAATCGCTGGCATTCAGCCGATAGCCGAAGCGATTTTAGAAGAGCAAGTAGCCGCTGTGTTGGTGGAGGAAGGGTTTGGCGCAGCTGGCGGGATTTTTCCGCCGGTTTTGATGAAGATGACGCCGCTGCCGGCAATTTTGATACTTTCCCCCCGTGACCGCATCGAACAAATCGACAGCGTGTCGCTGCAAGCCGGATTGTCGCTGCCGGCAATCGAAGCGTTAGAAGAAGGCATTTACCACGATTTGGATCGATCGGCGTTGGTAGTCCCCATTGGCGGAGTAGGCATCTATCCGGCGATGGTGTTTGAAACCAGCAACGTCAATTGGCTGGCAGACACTATCGCCCACGAATGGGCGCACCATTGGCTCACTTTTCGACCGCTGGGCATTAGCTATGCCGCTTCGCCAGAGTTGCGCATTATCAACGAAACAGTGGCAAGCCTGTTTGGGGCGGAGATCGGCAAAAAAGTGATCGCCCGATATTATCCGCAATTCGCCTCCGACCCCACTCCGCCGTCGGAAGAGGATAACCCTGATCTGGTTGAACAGCCGTCAGATCGCTTTGATTTTCGGGCGGAGATGGCGGAGACGCGGATTGAAACGGATGCGTTGCTGGCTGCCGGCAAAATCGATGAAGCAGAAACGTATATGGAAGCCCGCCGCCGCATCTTTGTGGAAAATGGGTATCAAATTCGCAAGCTCAACCAGGCATATTTCGCTTTTTATGGCGCTTACGCCGACGAACCTGGCGCTACAGGCAGCGATCCAATCGGTCCAGCGGTGGTTGCTCTGCGGGAAGAGAGCGATTCCATAAAAGCGTTTATGCAATCGGCGGCCGGCGTGTTAAGCTTAAGCGAATTGGAGGCTATGTTACATGATTGACCACAGACGATTGGGCGCTTTGCCCCCCAGCGCGGTAGCGATGGCTGGCATCCCATTTGACGCAAACTCCTCTTTTTTAAGGGGTCCTGCCCTGGCGCCGCCCCGTATTCGAGAAGCGTTGTATTGTGGTTCTGCCAATAGGTTTAGCGAAAGTTGCCGGCATTACCGCTATGGCTGAGGCAAAATTTGTCAAAGAGATTGCCGGCAAGGCGCTAGGAGCTTAACTCCCACTCGATCAACGCTCCGGCAACCCAGGTAGGAGCCGGTTGTTCATACAAAGCGCTGGCGTCACTGTAACTAATATCAAGGATGCGCCCCTCCATGTCGCCCCGTAAATAGCGAAACAGTTGTCCGGCGTCGCGGGCATCGCTTTTAGCCCGAACGCATTGCCCGTTATAGCCCCAATAATCGCCTTGGCTTAACAACTCAATCCCTTCCTCGATACTAGCCTGCGCCCGCTCTAACCCCCCGTCCAGCGGCATCAGAGAATCCTCTGGGGCGTCGCCATACCCAATGCCATGATGAAATGGGTCGGCAGTGGAGACGATGACGGCGTCTTCCGCCAACCTAGCCACTTCATCGACCCCGGGCAATTCACCCGGTTTGCCGCCCGCCAAATAGGGATACCGTTCTATCACTTTTGGTCCTCGAATGCCGCGCCGGGTCGTTTCCGCCCGCCAAAAATGACGCCAACTGATTAAAACATGGTCGTATTGCCACTCTTGTCGCTCGCCAGGGATGCCGGCGCCCTGAATGCCCCAATGGCGAAATTGGCTGGGCGATTCCCCGTTTGCCACCCTAACTCTAGCCTCTTCCATTTCGGCGGTAAAGGAATGCAACACGCTGACAACCAACACTTTGTCGGCGCCACTGTCGAGGCAGGCGTGCACGCAAGCGGCGATTTGATAGCCGCAATCTGCTACGCCAGCATGGGGGAAGATCAACACCCCGCCCTGATTGAGCGTGCTAGACAAATTCCATTCTCGTCCCCTCTCCAAATGTTCCATCGTCCCGTCATACCCTAGAGCAACATGTTCGCGGGCGTACATGGCGTTTATATCTTCTCGCAGTTTTTCGTAATTTTTGCTCATTTTTTCACTCCTTGTAGTTGAACGACGATGACGTTAGCCACAAATGCTAATATCAGCAATATGATACCTAGGGCTAAGGCTAAATCAAAGTTGCCTTGCCGCGTTTCTAAAACGATGGCGGTGGTGAGAACGCGGGTGCTGCCGGCAATGTTGCCGCCCACTAACATCACCGCCCCGACTTCGCTGATTGCCGCCCCAAAGCCCGCCGCCAATCCTACCAAAACGCCGTACCGGGCTTCGCCGAGGATAGCAGTTGTAATTTGACGTTGACTCGCCCCTAACGCTTGCAACTGTTGGCGCAATTCTGGGTTGACGCCCCGCACCGCTCCCATCGTTACTCCAGTGACCAGAGGAAATGCCAGGATAATCTGGGCGACGATCATACCGGCAGGGGTAAAGAGCCAATTTAAGCCGCTTAAAACCCCTTGCTGAGAAAGCAGCAAGTAGACAAACAAGCCAATCACTACTGGCGGAAAGCCCATGCCAGTGTAGATGAGAGCGGTCAGCCAATTTTGCCCACGAAAGCGGCGCAGCCCCAACCAAGCGCCTAACGGCGCCCCTAAAATGCCGGCAATTATAAGCGCCGTGCCGCTTACCCCAATCGACAGCCAAACGATTTCCCACAAATTTTGGTTGCCGCCCGCAATCAAGCGCAACGCTTGAAACAGCGAGCCAATTAGGAGCGAATCTGTGCCATTTTGCCCTTCCGGTTGCTTATTGACGGCAGAACTGAGATTGGCATTAGGCACAAACAGTGTCTGCCCATTGATTTTGAACTCTCCAATTGCTTGCTGAACGGGGGGAGATGTGATCCAATCGATAAATAGCTGAGCCAATTCGTCGTTAACCTGGGGGTGAACCGCCGGATTGATGGGGATAATGCCGTATTGATTAAACAAGCGGCTGTCCCCTTCGACTAGGGCGATTAGGGCAAATCCGCCTCCCTGTCGCGCCAAAAAAGTCCCGCGGTCGGTGAGGGTGTATGCGCCTTGCTCTGAGGCGATGGTTAAAGTCGCCCCCATCCCTTGACCAACGGATTGGTACCAATCGCCAGCCGGTTGGATGCCGGCATCTGCCCATAACATTTGCTCCCGAATATGGGTGCCAGATTCGTCGCCGCGAGAGATAAAGGGGGATTCCGTAGCGGCGATCTGTTTGAGGGCGGCGGCGACATCGCTCTTGCCGGCAACCCCGGCTGGGTCGACGGCTGCCCCCAAAATGACGAAATCGTTGTACATTACATCTCGTCGATAGGCGCCATGCCCCTCTGCCACAAACTCCTCTTCTTTTTGTCGGGCGTGTACCAAAAGCAGATCAGCGTCACCCGCTTCGCCTATGGCAAACGCTTGCCCGGTGCCCACCGCCACTACCTCAACTTTGGCGTCATATTGCGTTTCAAAGTCGGGCAGAATGGCGTCTAGCAAGCCAGAATCGTGGGCGCTAGTGGTGGTAGCCAAAGTGAGTGCGTCAGCGTCAGGTTGCCGGCAGGCGGCGGACGACCACAGCGCCAATAGGAGTAAAGTTACGCTTCGTACATGCCGGCAACGTCTCCCCGTTTGATTCATACAAATATCAGCTCTGTAGAAATCTTGATCGAACCGCGGATAGAGCGGGCTACCGGGCAAAAATCGGCGTGAAACTCATGAACCCGTTCCGCAGTTTCGTGATGCTCTGCCGCTGTTTTTAAATGATAGCGGGCATGAATCCGCCGAATGACCAACACATTCCCTTCCTTTTCAATCTCCCCAGTAATTTCGCCGCTCAAATGCCCTTTGCCAGCCGGGATACCACGCGCTTCCAGCGCGCCGCCAAATGTGCCAGTCAGTCAACCGCCTGTGGCTGCCACCACATAATCTAAGGTGGTGGCGCGCGGATTTTGAACCTGGGGATCGACCCCGTAATGTTCCGCTACCTCTGAATGAACCCCAAAAAAGACGGGCTCTGGCTCTTGCGGCAAAGTTGCCCGCCGCAATGTTCCCTTAATCCGTTCAATTTTTACCTCGGATCTATAAACGATTTCGCCCATTATTTCCTCCGCAAATTTGGTATGATTCTACTCATTAATGATTTAACGTATAATCGGATTGCCGCTCTCTCCAAGCTAGGAGTTTTTGATGAAACGAGTTTTGCAACTATTAGCCGCGCTGTTTGTGCTGACTGGCGTTATTTGGATATTGCAAGGGATTAATATTTTACCTGGCAGTTTTATGACGGGGCAAATTAGATGGGCTGTAGCGGGGGCATGCAGCCTAATCTCTGGCGCTGCTCTTTGGTTGGCGCTTCGCTTGCCCGACTAGATTGTTTGCGCTCTTCTTTGCCGTCGGGAAAAGCCAAATATGACGAATAGCCCCAGCAGCGAGAAGATGGCGCTAAACAAAAAGGCTCCGACCAATCCCCATTGATCGGACAATGCCCCCACCGCCCAGGTAGCAAATGCCCGCGTCAGGAAGTTTAGCCCAATTGCCAACCCATTTGCCAAGGCGCGGTTGCCGGGGAATTCATCTTGAACCATTGCCAGAATGACAGGGGTGGGCGACAAAGAGCAAAAACCAATCAGCAAGAGCAATGGAACTGCCATCCAGGCAGGAGCATAGAGGAAACCGATCAGCAACAGGGGGGCGATGAGCGTCAGCCAGCCCAACACGGTTAGTCGTCCCAATCGGTCGCTGATGGTGCCGGCAAGCAAGGCGCCAACCACGCCCGCCGCTTCTAATATGGTTAATGCCCGAGACGATACGACGAAATCAGCCTGCGCCACATCGGTCATGAAAATTGGCAAGTAGACGGTGATAGGCACAGTCAGAAAGACGCGGGTCAACAGCAACAAGCCCATCAAGCTGAAAAAAAGGCGTCCTTGCGAGGCAAATTCGCCCCAACCTTGCTGCACATTGATGCCGGTTCTTGCCGGCACGGTACGTAACCGCAAATACAAAATCAACGACACCAACCAGCCGATAATCGCCAGCCGCCAAATGCCGCCCAAACCAAAATATTCAACTCCCGCCGCTACCAACACCGGTCCCAACGCCCGTCCTAGTTCTCCCGACGCCATAAAGATACTCATGCCCCGCCCGATCTTGTCGCCGGAGACGCGCCCCACCATTGCCGGCGCGGGCGCATGAAAGGCAGCGATGCTCACCCCCGAAGCCAGCAACAGCAACGCCAAGGAGGCGTATGAAGGCATGATGCCAATGAGCGTCATCAAGGTAGCGGTGACGCCGGGCGCCAATATGATGAAATATCGCAAGCTGATTTTGTCTGCCAAATAGCCGATAAAGGGGTTGAGTATGCTGGGCAACTGGGCGAAGATAGATAAGCTGCCGGTCAGGGCGTAGTTGGTCGCCAGTTGGGCTTGTATTTTTGGCAGGAGCGGGGCGAGAAAAGCGCTAAAAGTGTCGTGGGCAAAATGGCCGCCAGCAATAGTAAGAATTTGCTCGGTTTGAAATTCCTGGTTGGTAGCTTGAGGAGGGGCGTCGGCAATTGTTGGGTTCATTTGCCAAGCATATCCCTATTTGAAATTTGGGCAAGCTATTTTGGCAGGGCGGCGTTGATAACGGGGGCTAGCCGTTGGATACCTTTATCGATATCGGCTTTGTTGTAAAAGGCGAAGCTGAGCCGCAAACTTGTTCGTAAGGGTCCATTTGTATGCGCAACGGCTGCTTCACCTGCCGACAGGTCAGGTGCAAGCCCTGTTATTAGAATCAAGTCAACTCTCCACGACAGCCGAATCTCGGCCGAAAAGTTGAGAGCCAGAGCAAGGCAAGGTATCCTGAAACCGACGGGAGACGGGAAACCTAGAGCGTGGTGAGCAGGACACCGCAGCTGCCCATGGGAGTGGGTCATTGACCCAACAAGCCCGTCCTGTTATTTGGTGTCCGTCGTCTCATCTAGTCTGGGATGTTGCTGAATCAACAAGCCCGAATCGGTACGTGAACCACCACCCTCCGCCACGCTCACCTCATATGGAGAGTATAACATGAAAGCATCTTCCACAGAAATTCGTTACATCGGCATCGACATCCACAAACGATACGCCGTGATCGGCGGTGTCAACCGCGACCAACAAATCGTGCTCAAGCCCCGCCGTGTCGGCTACGAGAAGTTGACAGAGTGGACACAGAAACATCTGTGCTTGACGGATGAAGTCGTTGTTGAAGCAACAGGCAACACATGGCATATGGTCGATGAGTTGCAGGCACTCGTCAAGTGTGTCGCCGTCGCCAACCCACGTCAAGTCCGCCTCATCGCCGCCGCCCGCGTCAAAACCGACAAAGTCGATGCCCTCAATCTCGCCAAACTATTAGCCGCCAATCTTATCCCAGAAGTGTGGGTTCCCCCCATCGAAGTACGCGAAGTGCGCCGCCTTGTCGCCCAACGCCAACAAATCACACGCGGTCGTGTGCGTGTCCAAAACGAGTTGCACAGTTTGCTACATCGCCACAACCTCGTTGCACCAGCAGGACGCGGCACCTTGTTTGACCCCAGTTGGCGCGACTATTGGGAAACTTTGGATGTCTCGCCCACAGGCAAATTGCAGATTCAACATTGTCTGGCTACCCTCGACCTCTACACCAACCAACAAGCCGAGATAGATGTCGAAATTGCTCGCCTCAGCCGTAGCAAACGCTGGGAGCCAGATGTGCGGCTGCTATTGCAACTGCCGGGTCTGGGTGCATTGACCGCCATGACCATTCTGGCTGCCATCGGTGACATCACCCGTTTTGCAACTGCCAAAAAGCTGGTGGGTTATTCGGGACTCGGAGCCAGTGTCCAATCAAGTGGAGACAAAACCCGTATGGGTCGCATTACCAAGACAGGTCGCAAAGATTTGCGCCGTGCCTTGATCCATTGTGCGCACATGGCCATCCGCTCACACCCCCATTGGCAACGACAATTTGATGAGATGTGTCGACGCATGCCCAAACAAAAGGCGACCGTTGCCATCGCTCGCAAATTGCTCGTCGTCATTTGGCATGTTCTCACAAAGAGAGAGGTTGACCGCCACACCCCCGTCGAACGGATTGGCTATCGCATGGCCATCTGGTATTGGCGGTTGCCCCAAGCTCAGAAGGAGAATTTCAACTGTGCCCACTTCATCCGCTGGCAACTGATGCAACTGGGCATTGGACACACCCTCACACACATCCCTTTGCCCAATGCCAAAGAGCCGTCACAACGACTGCGACTAGCTTCCGCTGATGACGCAGTTGCCATTTTTGGCTAGAGTCCCTTTTTCCCCATTGATCTCAACACCATCTGCGATGCAGATGCGTTGCCCCCTGCCGCTCTCACCTCATTTTGCCCCTTTTTCAGCTTAGACGATGGCTTGTGGCTGTCAAGGGTCGCTCCGCTTCTGCCCTTGACACCCCCTGCGCTCATCGTCTGCATGATTGGAGGGAGCAAAAAAGAAGGAATGGAGTGGATTTTGCATCAACTTGGCTTCACCCCTTGACACTTTGACTTATCGGTGGGCGGCTATTTACCAAAACCTAGCCCATCTGGCCTGACCAACAATAACCAAAGCCTTTGCCACAGCATATAGCTTGTGCATTGGCGGTATGGTTTGGCAATTTATGGCGTAAGGCTTGCAAACTTTGCGCCTCGCCAGAACCTTGACAAATATGGCCTTCCATCCGCGAACCAACTTGGCTAACCCAAAAGGTGCTGGTGCAATGTTTGCAACGCCGTCTCTTGGCAAATTCTTGACTGCACCTACCAAAGCGGCTTTTGCGGAGTTGTGTCAGGCTCGCTTTTTGGCCTGACACAACGGAGCAAATGCCGCGCTACTTTGCTCAGATGTACAACCTTTGAACAAAAAGGACAAGCTCAGTCTTTCATGGGCATTGATCTCTTGGTATTGCGCCTGCGATCCAAGCTGTTGCTTCACCGCTAGGCTGGACGGTTTCACCTACACTGTGTCTTCCAAACGGATCGTCTAGCGTAGTTATCGGATACTTAACTTCAATTGCACTTGAAAAATTCGTGATTTTTATGGCATAGGTAAATTCTGAAATGCATTCCCAATTCCCGCTACCAAAAAGTTCATCCATGCGATCTCGATTAAACGGACGTATGTCAGAAGTTCGCTCTGATGCCCAAATTGACAAAGCCTCCTGCTGATATTGAGGACATTGTTCGCGCGGTAAACGTTGATTCAGCCATGCAGTTGCTCCAAGCCCCAAAGGGCTTTCGCCCACTTCATAAGTACCCATTTCAGTATCAACCTTAATCAAAGGTGCATTTACGACCAATCCTGGTTGAAGTTTCTTGACACCTACCCCATTTTCTCGATCAGGAAAACAAAACCAATTTCCTTCTCCAAATAATGAGTTCATATCTGTAGCAGTCAGCCCAGCCGAGGCCAAATTGCTATCTGACGGAATTGAATTATTACTGTCAGTATTTGATTCACCAGGATTTAGTATGGCATTATCGCCTTCACAAGTTTGGGAACGTTGCCCAATAATATCACTTTGAATACCAGTGCGATAACGGATGTTAATTCGAGTCACGCTTTTATCAGCCAACGTAACATCAATGTATGCTGGTTGCCAAAGTTCCCGCCACATTAAAGTGTATTCGATGATATAACCCTGTTCTGCTGGTAAATCCCAGTTTGTGGATTGTTGTATTCCTTGGTCAAATTGTGTTGCATAAAGCCCATGAAGAGATGATTCAAGATTAACACCTGCCGGTATCACTCCTTCCCCAATAGTCAAGCCTACACCAACCGTACCTCCCACTTCCCATTCAACTGCATAATTTGTGACAACTGACATTGAGGGGTGTTTGACTATTGTACCGCTACCACTTCCACAATTTGTAACCAACTCGGTTGTTGGTGATAAGTCGCGTATTTCGACTTGTCCCGTAGGAACAACATGACCGATTATGGGTTCATCTGGAACAGATGGCTCAGGAGATGGTGAAGATGTACAAGCTACAATTGTCACCAGAACAACCAGAAAAACCAAATTTATTCTAACAAACATTGTTGCCCTCCGTTATTTGTAATGCGTACTAATGATAGTGTATGCTTTGCCGCGCCACATTAGAGCCGGCGCGAAGCGTCGGCTCTAATGCTTGAATGCTTGAATGCTTGAATGCTTGAACGCCTGCATAACCGGCTGGCGAGAAAAACCAACTGCTTTGCTGGCGTATGGCCTTTAATAACCCTAAACTTGATGGGCGAATGGCCTCGCTCTCGCCAGTCCGCGTTAATGCCATATTAGACGGCCGTTTGCAAAACAAGACCCACCATCCAGAGATCCGAATTACGAAACAAGTGTTTTCTCTACAAGTTTCCGTTCACCCTCAGTCAGTCTCAAAAATCAACTGTTCAATTTCACGAAGAACTTCGCTGAGATCGGGAGCTTGGGCTGGCTCAACGGTTGCGCCAACGTGTTTATGATGAGGATGAGTAGGGAGGTTAGGATAGTGTGGCGCGTTATCGTAACGGAAAATCACTTCGCCTGATTCGTTTTGATAATGGTAAGCGTAACGCAGTTTTACTATGCGCCTTTTCCGTAAAATGATGACTTCGCCGAAATCCAACAACGAACCATCGTGAAATTTCAGCCGTCCCCTGATTGTGCCGCGCCGGTTTGACTGATTATTAAAGGCGAGTTGTTCAACCTCAATGTAGCCACGAGAGATAATGGTATCGTAGAGACGATGTAAATAGCTGTTTACCATCAGACCGCTACAGCCACTTTGGGTAATTGACTGGCAATTTCCTGCTTGGCCTCAAGGTATGATTCGTATTGCCCCGCCCACATAATGAAAGGTAAATCATCCCCCATTTCGCCGCGCATGAAACGAGCGTAAAAGACATCGCTTCCCATGTCATATTTATCTTCAAAGGCAACTAATTCTCGCAGCAAGCCTAGAATGTCTTCCAATGTTGAACTTCGCGCCGTCGTTTGTTCCAGCAACGCTTTGAATTCGGCGAGAGTGAGGAGGTTATCTTTTGTGATCGTTATTTTTGCCATGAGCTGATCCTTTACTTGGTAATCGTTTCATCAGTCATCTAATTCTAATTCATCCTTCATCAAATTATCAATAGGCACATCAAATAAGCGCGAAATTTTTAGAATTAGCTCAACTGACGGTTTTTTTCCTTTCTCGATTCTGGCAATGTGGCTGTTATGAACACCAAGTAAGTCCGCTAATTCTCGTAGAGTGAACCCTCGTTGCATTCGCAGAGTGTGCAACTTCTCGCCAAATCTTTGCATAGGGTCAAAATTCGTTTCAGTGGTTGACATTCAATCAAGGTTTTGATACAATTTGCTGACTTATTGGTCAGCAAATCTATTTAAGTGATTCAGGAACTGTTTCATGAAAAAAGCAATTGTATCAGAATCCGCAATTGGCGGGAATTCTTGTGCCATGCCAATTTGCCCACTGAGTGCAGAGGCAGCGGCGTACACCTTTCTTCGGCACGTTGGCTTTATTCTGGATGAGCTATGCGCTTAAGGATTAGTGCTTTGGTTGGATGACAATGGCCGTTGGCGGTGGCGATGGCAGGGAACTGAGCTTGAAGTAGCACAAGGCTTTTGGGCGATTGGGGAAGCGGTGGTGGATGCGGTGATCGGCCGTTTTCCTGAAACCTTTGCCGTGCCTTTCCCAAAGGATTAACTTGACGAGGATAAAACGACCTGATACCAATATCAACCATACGAAGTGCGGGTTCGATGCATAGCTGGGGTGTTGACTCAAAACAAATTTTTAAATTGAGGCAATTCAGCTATTCTTTGTTCTATTGATTTCTAATTTTTTTTGCCACTCAGCTAACTTGTCTTCTTCAAACATTTTCTGAACGAGTTGTTGAACAAGCGAAACTACCAATTTTGCATCATCAAAAGATATTTTTTGATCGGATTGATGTGCACCTAGATTTCTCCATTCTTTGATTTCTAGAAAAGCCTTGTAGGATTTTTCGTCTATTAATCTGGTGTTCTTGAGTTGATCGAGAACTTTACCAAGTTGATTTCTTCGAGTTGGTTGAATACCTAATTCTTTACATAGTGACTCTAGAACTCGTCCACTCATTATTGTCGCAGCAGTTGCAGCGCCAATCGAGAGACATTCGAGAGCTTCTTTCATATCTTTCTTTATCTCTCTCGGGACTTGTGGTACTAGCTGTGTGGATGATGGATAAATCCCTAAAAATTTTATGTAATGTACTTCCATTGCGAAGTACCATAATCTATATTTAGAACGACTCAAATAATATTAGGAGAAACAATTATGTCGCAAACACCTGTAAAGCCCGACCACGAATCGCCTCCCCGCACACCACACTGGGTGAAAGTGATTGGGATCATCGCTGTCATCCTGATCCTGCTGATTTTTATTGCGTTTGTCACAGGCCTCGGTGGTTCTCATGGGCCTGGCCGCCACATATTGTCCAGTGGAACTAATGGCTACTATACACCAGCCTTGCAACAGTTATGACCATGCGCCCTAGACTGCGCAAATTCGCGCTCACAGTGCATGTCACGTTCTCGGTCGGTTGGATTGGCGGAGTCGTTGCGTACCTAACACTTGGTGTCGCCTCTACGACTAGTGAAAATGTCCAGATAGTGCGTGCCGCTTGGACCGCGATGGAACTGATCGGCTGGTTTGCCATTGTCCCGTTGGCCCTCGTTTCGCTGCTAACCGGGCTTGTTATGTCTCTGGGTACCAATTGGGGTTTGTTTCAGCACTATTGGACCCTGATCTCATTCGTGTTAACCACTCTGGCAACTATCGTTTTGCTCTTGCACATGCCGGATGTAAGCCTCCTAGTAGATGCTGTACAAGAAGCGGATGGCACAAGGCTTGATGAGTTTGGAGGCGATCTCTTCCATTCTGGACTTGGCCTCGTAGTGTTGCTCGTGATCCAAGTGCTTAACGTATACAAGCCACGCGGGCTGACCCGGTATGGGTGGCGTAAGAAGCGTGACAAACGTTTGTTTTCACAAGCCGAAAATGCAGAAACTTAGGCATTGGCAATCGGTCTCCAGCCCAAACCAGAATCGCGAATAAAGAAAGTCTTGTCCATCAATAGATATGTTATCTTCACATGATTCCGCAATTAGCCACCCAATGCTTGAATGCTTGAATGCTTGAATGCTTGAATGCTTGAATGCTTGAATGCTTGAATGCTTGAATGCTTGAATGCTTGAATGCTTGAATGCTTGAATGCTTGAATGCTTGAATGCTTGAATGCTTGAATGCTTGAATGCTTGCTTCACCAGCACAGGCAGTAGGCCAAAAACATTCCTGAACAGATTCATCCTATCGTTAATCATAATGGCTGTGTCTGGTGCAAGCGTTGTTGCACGAACTGCGTATGGTGTTGGCTATGGGGTTTCTATCACTCCGTTGGAGACAGTTGTCTTTGCCAAACCCCGTACCCAGCGCTGTAGCTTTTAGTTGATAATCCTCTGTTCACACCTGAATCTTGACACCTGAATCTTGTCCTATTGTTCACCATTTACCATTTGTGCCTCTTTTTGAGCCCATTTGCTGCCAACAGGCACAGTCATCCTCTGAATCCTCATTTATTGCACCGCCAACTGCCATTTACGTCTCGTTGGGTGTGCCTCTATTTCCTCATACAACTGCATCTGACCTACCTCACACATTGGGCATTGTGCGGGATTATGCCCCAGCATTTCAGCTATTAAACTATCCTTTGTGGCTGGGGCTGTTGTGGTTTTGTGATAGGCGCCTAGCAAAGCCCGACAAGCAGCCAATTTCTTTTGGCGGTAGCGGGGAGCCAGCAGGCCATAGTGACGCACTCGGACAAATCGTTTTGGCAGGGTGTGTTGCAAAAAACGGCGGATGAATTCTACCCCTGTCAGTTGCATCTCTCTGCGTTGTCCATCTGCTTTGTAATCCCGATAGCTAAACCGCACGCAGCCATCCTCAATACCTAGAATGCGTCCGTTGCTGAGGGCAATTCGGTTGACATAGCGTCCTAGATAAGCCAACGTCTGTGTTGCATCGCCAAATGGGGGTTTGGCATACACTTGCCACTTTTTGGCTTGTGATTCAGCTACCATCTGCTCAAATACGACTTTATCCTCTAAAGGGGTGCATTGACCGGCAAAGGTCAATTGATGGTTGTCGAACAGTTTTTTTACGCCCTGACAAAAAGAGTCTCGAAAGTGGGCTGATAACTCGGTGATGGGGAACAAGAAATCAGGAGCGGCGCTCTGCCACTGTTGACCATCAACGGATAAAGCCCCACCGATGACAATGCAGTGTAAATGAATATGTTCGGTTAGGGTCTGACCCCAAGTGTGCAGGATAGCGGTAAAGCCAATTTCACCCCCTAGATATTTTTGTCCGAATGCTTTGAGGGTTTGGGCGGCGCTGGCAAAGAGTTGGTTATAGACTTGTTTTTGATTGACACGGGCTAAGGGATTGAAGAGATGGTCAATGGTGAAAACAACATGGAAGTAGTGGGTGGGTAGCAGATGGGCTTTTTGTTTTTCCAGCCATTCTAGTTTGGCTAATGTGCCACATTTGGGGCAGTGGCGGTTGCGGCAGGAGTTGTATGAGATACGCAAGCCGCCGCAACTGTCGCATTCATCTACATGCCCGCCCAACGTGGCGGTGCGGCATTGGACTATATCGCGCATCACCTGTCGCTGTTCTTGGGAGAGATGGTATTGTTGCCGGCGCTCATCCCCAAACAGCCGAAAAATATCAGCCAGTTCGTAAGCTGGCTTTTCTCTTTCAGTTTGTATTTCTGGTGGCGCTACTGTTGTTAACATTGGTGTCATTGCCACTGGAAAAACGATTGAAAATGACTGTCTCTAGCATACAATCAACCATCAACGGATAAAGCCCCACCGATGACAATGCAGTAGAACGTATGTTTCGTGCAACATAGATTATGCTGCATGTGTGCAGTGTAATCTCTTGTCAATGGTGAAAACAACATGGAAGTAGTGGGTGGGTATTTAACATAGATTATGCTGCATGTGTGCAGTGTAATCTCTTGATTTTCTGGTTATTCTGCGTCTTTTACAGGATAATTCCCGAAATTTGGACGAAATTATGCGTAAAACGCGCCCTAAGCCGAAATATCTGGGATTATTCTGCGTATTTGTCGGGTAAACTCTTTATTTGATATTAACTCCTGCATTGGCATGTCACATCTATCGGCATGGCGTATTATAGAGTTTCCACTGCATTTGGGCAAGCAGTAATAGGACAGAATTATGACTCAAGATTACCCTGCCAAGAAAGAGAAAAAGCTGCTGGAACAGATGCGTGACGCCATTCGCTTACGCAACTATTCTTATCGCACCGAGAAAAGTTACCTGCAGTGGGCAAAGCGGTTTATCTTGTTCCACAAAAAACGGCATCCTTCTGAAATGGGACGGGCTGAGGTAGAAGCATTTTTGACTCACTTGGCAGTTGCCGGGGATGTCGCTGCCAGGACACAAAGATTTGAAAACGATGATGATTTATGCCCAGGTGGTCAATCGAGGCGATGGGGGGCGGAGTCCATTGGATGAGTTGAAGACTTCTTGAAAAATGACAGATGGTTCATAAAAAAGGCGCGGGGTCAATTTGAAATGGTCAAGACAGCAATTCCAAACGATTGGGCGTCAAATGGTATGGCTGCCTAGCCATTCCCGCAATTTGGGATGGTTAAGCAGCCAGCGGTCATCTTCTTCCTGGAGCGCCGGACAAGCGCGCAGAGCCTCTCTTATCTTTTTGTAGGTTTCCGCTGAAATAGCCGCCATGAAATTACCCCAAACCGATTAGCAAGCCGACGATAGACGTGGCGATTTTGACTACATTGGGCGTAATGTCCGCTAAATTTTGCGCCGCTTGTTTTAACCCTTCGCCGCTGATTTCTAACAACGACTTGTTGGGGTTTTCTTCAGATGCAGTTTCGATTAAAGTTTGGGCGGTTTGGGAAATCGCCTCCACATTTTGGTCATGTTCTTCGGGCAATTTCACCAACGCGGCTTCCAATTGGCTGATGAGGGTTTGTAACTCAGCTTTGCCGGCATCATCTAAGCCCTGTATCTTCTCTATCGTTTGTTGAACGTCACTCAAAGTCGATTTCACATTGAGGATTGCGCCGCGAAAATCCCCCGACATTTCAATGTCGTCCCCCTCATTGATTTCGGCAGAGCCGCTGCCAACCACGACGCCATCCCCGCTAATGTCGTCCACAGAAATTTGGTCGCCTTCCACGATGTTAATGGTGATGGCAGAATTGACATGGGCGAATTCTCGTTTGATGGCGCTCACCCAGGTCGTCGTTCCATCTTGTTCTGCAACGATGGCTACATTTAGTCGAACAGTGCCCAGCGATTCCGTTTGGGCTTGGTCGGCATACATTTTGACCGTGACAGGGGCTCTTTTGGTTGCCCGCAGCGGGGTGAGGAAAAAGCTCTCATAATCTCCATCTCGGTCGGGGAAAACGCGAAAGGCTCTCATCGGCTCGTCGATCTCAAAATCTCGCTCAGAAACGCGGACATTGAGGTACACCAACGTGGATTGCTCCTTGTCGCTAAAGGTGATGGTCGCGCCTACGCCAGCTACATCCCCTTCGTCAATGATTTCGCCATTGTCTGTTTCTAATGGTAGAAAAGCTCGTAATCCTTTGCCATCTTTTAGCGGAACCATTACCAGCAGTTCGGTGGTTTGTTGCACAATGAGTTGTGCCGGCATTGCCGCTTCCAACCGCCTATCTTGCGCCAGTGGCTCTTCTTCCCCCTCTTCCTCTACGCTCCTAGGCAAATCGTCAACATCGCCAAAATCAATCCCTTTTGCTCCACCGTGACTGCCTCCATTTGCCATTGCCATTTCAGCGAAAAGATCTGGCATATCCACGCCTAATTCATCTGCCAAACTCTCCGCCGCGTCTCTTAGCGTCTCGCCATACGCGCCGCTTTCCCCTTCTTCTGCCAGCAATATAGCCAACAACAACGCCAAGCCGTTTTCCCCATACTCATTGGTTCGGTTTGTCAATAATGCCATCAGGCGATTGACGCGCCCGCGCCGGTCTGATGGGCGGTCGCTGCCTAGCCATTCCCGTAATTTGGGATGGTTAAGCAGCCAGCGGTCATCATCTTCTTGAAGAGCTGGGCAATTTTGCAGGGCTGTTTTTACTTTTTTGTAGGTTTCTGCTGAAATAGCCGCCATGAAATTACCCCAAACCGATTAGCAAGCCGGCGATAGATGTGGCAATTTTGACTACATTGGGCGTAATGTCCGCTAAATTTTGCGCCGCTTGTTTTAACCCTTCGCTAGTGATTTGCAACATCGTTTTGTTTGGCGTTTCTTGCGCTGCTAGCTCTACCAGGCTTTCCGTCATTTGGGAGATAGCTTCAGCATCTTCAGCGTTGGATGCCGGCACTTTTGCCAACGCCTCCTCCAACTGTTTAACCAACCCTTCCAACTCCGCTTTCTCATCATCATTTGCATTTGTCATCCCGCCAATCGTTTGCTGAACATTGTTTAATGTGGATTTTACATTGACCATTGCCCCGCGAAAATCGCCAGACATATTGATATTGTCGCCAGAATTGACGGTTGAAGACGCCCCAGAACCGATGGCAACCCCGCTGCTGCCTGTAATATCGCCAACGGAAATTTGATCGCCACTTACGGTTGTGCTTTTATGTATATCTCGTCCAGCAACATCCCCGCTAATGGTCACATTCCCAGAACCGCCAATGGTAACGCCCCCTTCTTGGACAGTTTCAATCGTTTGATTGCCATACATTTGCCCAGGCTCTTCTTCAATTTGCGGCTCTACCGTAAAAGGCAGCCCTTTAGGCGCACTATCCCCAGCGGCATAATATGCCACGGCGAAGTTGTCCGCTTGCTGAAAATCGAGGACAGGATGTTGTTTTTCGTTGGTGCGTTGCGGCACCATCTGGCGGGCATACAGGGCTAAATCTGCCGCCCGAACATAGCCGTCTTGGTCTGCCGCTCCTTCGCCAGCCAAAGCTTCTACTAAAGCTAAGGTGAAGGCGCTGTATGGGTTGCCGGCATAACTTAGTTCGTCTGCTGTTGAGGAGGCGATGATCACCCTGCCGCTGCCGCCGCCCAATTGATCTGCCGCTTCTGCCGGCAATGGCGCTTTGCTTATCTCGGCTCCCACAACGGATTTCGCCTGGGCGTCGTCCATGCCGCCAGCGTGGCAACAATCGAGCAAAATCAACATCTTTTTGGCTTTGATGGCGTTCAATTTGGTCAAAAACTCAACCCCGCTGACGGCGGTGCGGGGCAATTGGCTGGTATCGTAACCATAAGGCATCAGATAGTATAGATTGCCAAAATTCGATTTGACCTGGTAGCCATGCCCGGAAAAGTAAAAGATAAATGCGTCATCTTCGCCGATGGCGTTTGCCATGCGGTCGAATTGGCGCAAAATGTTGGTGCGGGTAGCTTGGGCTTCGGTTAGCGTAACGACCTGATCGGTGGGGTAAGCGCATCGTTCGCTATCGGCGAGAATGCCGGCAATTCCACGAGCGTCGTCTACGGTGTTGGGCAGATCCGCTCCCACGCCGATAATCAATGCGTGTCCTTGACTAAATTGAGCGCACATGAAAAACCTCCAAAGCTAAATTGTCCCAGCTGGGCTCACCGGCAAAATAGATAGTGGGGAAGTTTAACATGCCAACAGGAATGCCGGCAACATGAATTATAACGGGTTTGTTTGTTGAATAGCTTCCCTAAACAGAAAGGAACATCTGCGTCAATAATATGGTATCTAGGTAAGTGTGGGCTAAAACAAGCGCCCATAATTTGCGCTTTAAAATGAGATAGGAAAACCCAAGCCCAAGCCCCATAAAAGCTGTCTGGACAACGCCAACCAATCCCCAATCGAAGTGAGCCAGCCCAAATATGATGGCGCTGACAAGAATCGCCCCTCTGATCGCCCACTTGCTTTCTCCGCCGATCTCAGCCAATCGATTGATCAAAAAGGCGCGATAGATCGCCTCCTCCCCAAACGAAGACACAATGTACACGCCAACCAATGCCAGCGCGAACAAACCCACATTTCCTCTTAAATAGTCATACCCGCTCAAATTAGCCGATTGGGGCGCGCCATCAACATTTGCCATGATGATAGAGCCAATCACAAATCCTGCCATGGCGATGAAGAAAACGGCGACGGACTTCAAGATGGTTAAGGCGGCTACTCGCCAACCTTGAAAGCGAAGCGTCAACCCAAAATGTTCCCAACCTTGTCCACGCAATCGTAAGCCCAGCCATGTTGTCATCAACATTACAATATTTGCCGCCCACACAACAGCCTGCCGCTTCAACGGATCGTCTCCGGCTAAAGGCGCAGCAAGCCAGATTATGGGGAACGCGATGGCAAACAGAATGACGATTTCAAAGAATTGCGCCGCTTTGTTTGTCCTAAGCAAACGACCGAGCGTTTCACCCATCCTGGTTGCTTCTTGTCCCGGGCACAGGCTGGGCGCAATTTCGCCCGTAAATTCGCTCTTGCTCCTGGCTCCACAAAACGGCGTCTCTTATGGCATTTTGCAGCTCGTCTGGGGAGATGTCAGCCAACTTCTTGAAGCGGATGCAATTTTTCCCGTTGTGCGTCTTGCCCAGTCGCTTTTTGTACAGGGTCGCTAACGGAGCGCCATCCTTTTCGGCGGCGACATACAAACTGATATACCTTTTCTGAGGCGCCATGCCGATTAGGGGCCAAACGCCGCTGGAGGATTTGTTTTGCCAAGTCATTTCGCCATAGCCTAGCATGGTGATGCTGGCTCCAGCAAAAAGCTGTCTTGTTAGTTGTGGGGCGGATTGGACGATCAGTCGATCTACCTCTCTCAAATCAGCTTCTCGTTCGCCCGAAATGGTAAAAAACTCTTCAATGGTTGATGCCGATACCTTCATGATTTTTGACCTCCAATGCTCATTCAGATGTTAATTTCCAATTGTCTATAACGGCTAATGTTTCTTCACACCAGGCTAAATTCGCCCGGACGATGTGAAGACCTCGCCGCAAAGTCATAAATGCGTAATCTGGGGCGTGACGCAAACGCTCGGCTCTAGTTGGGTCAGCTAAGGCGGTTTGTTCGATGGCTTCATAATTTGCCAGTAATGTTTGCAGCTCTTGTTGATAGCTCTTGATATGCCGGCAATTATCCTCTACGCTAACCTCATGCCCAAAAAATAGCTTCAGGGACCGAATAAGCCGCCCGGGTTCGGGCGCGACGGGGGCGCGAAGCCACCCCTGCAATGCCTCTCGTCCAATGTCCGTTAGGGCATATACAAAGCGGTTGGGACGACCCTCCGCTGTTTGTTCTTCTCGTTTGCTTACCATCCCATCTGCTTCCAGCCGTTTCAGCATAGCATAAATTTGAGTATAGCTAATCGTCCAAAAGTGGTTGACGCTATTTTCGCTGTGCTGTTTGATGTCGTATCCTGACATGGGCTGAAAACTTAACATGCCCAGGAGAGCGTATTTACTGTGGTTGACTTTTGCCATTTGGTCACTCGTTGACTTTTGCCATAATTAATCCGATGCCGTCTAATCCGCCATTTCGATCATAATAAATGTAATATGTGCCGGCATTGACCACAAATCCAACAGCGGGCCAAATGCGTTCATCGGACAATGGAATGATTGGGTTGGCAGGATGTTTTACCCAATGCACGCCATCCTGGCTAGTAGCGTAGCCGATATGATGCGGAGCGGAATTGTAGCTGTTGATAGGATAAACAGAAAAACCCGTATAGAAAAGCTCCCAACCATCTTCTGTCTTTTGAATTTGATTGGCGCTAACCCCTTTACTGTCCCAAGCGTTGGGAGCGCCAGACAGCAAAACCGGATCGGAATGGTCGTATGGACTACCTGTCTCAGGGTCATTATAAAAAGCGAAAGGCTGTCCATGTAAGGCGGTCGCCAGACCAAGTTGCACAGTGGAGCTTCCCCAGGCGAAATAGTAAAGATTCACCCCTTCTGATGTGGAAATCGCTGCCGACGGATTATTTAGCCGATCCCAAACGCCAAATCCGCCCGATTCTAAAATCGGCTCTGGCTCTAACGTCCAGGGACCTGCGGGGGCTGGGGCGGTCGCTCGGTAAATGCGTGAGGAGGCGACGCTGTTCTTTGTTGTGGCGTCAACGAACATCGTCCACCGTTCGCCATCATACATTACGGCGGCTGATTGGAGTCTGGGGTTGTTATCGTCACCGTTGAGGATGGGGTTGCCGGCATATTTTGTCCAATGAACGCCATCTTCGCTGGTGGCGTAGCCGATAGCTCCATCACTGTAATTGCGGTCAGCAAAACCGGAGTAAAAGAGATGGAATTTGCCATCAATATGATGAACTTCTGGGATGTATATGGCGCCGCCATCCCATGCTCCCGCCTCGCCGACGGGCAATACCTGTCCCATATTTTCATAGGTGAATGGCGGGGAGGGGGTTATGGGCGGCACGGAAACTGGACTATCTCGCAAACTTGCCGGCATTTTCGGCGTGCCGCTAAATGTGAGTAGATGAATATCTGAAGTACGGCTGCCCAATACCTCTAAATAAAGATGCAAAACGCCATCGTGCCATAGCAAATCGGCAAACCAATTGTAGGAGAATGACGCTAAATTATCTGCATTGATGAGTGGATTGCCGGCATCCTTCACCCAATGTATGCCGTCCCGACTGTGGGCAAAGCCCCATCCTTGCCGAAACAAAAAACCTTGATTTGCCTTGTAGAGCATCAGCCACCCTTCGTCGGTACGAACGACATGGGGCTGGAATATGCGTTGTCCATCCCAAGCGCCTTCATCGCCAATGGTTAATATGGGTTCTGGGGTTTTGCGCCAACGAATGCCGTCGGAGGATGTGGCTAGCCCAATTTGACGCAGACTGTTGCTATTTTCTTCAGCAAAGCCAGCGTAATACATGAGGTAACCTTCCTCAACCCGAATTACGCTAGGGTGCGTTACTCGATGTCCATCCCAGGCGTTTGTCTCGCCTGGTTTCAAGACCGGCTCGCTGTCAACCGTCCAAGGACCTGTAGGAGCGAGCGCTGTGGCGCGCCCAATCATGCCGGCATCTCTGTCATCGCTACTTGCCATCGTATAGAAAAACATCGTCCATGTATCGTCCAGTTCAGGGATGACGCTCGATACAAAAAAGGTGAACCCATCTACATCGATAGCTGCCGTATCAATAATGGGCTCATCGCTTTGCAATGCCCAATTGACGCCATCTGGGGAGGTAACATACTCGATTTTATTGGGCGAGGGCCAATTTTTTAGCCCATTGAAAAAGAGATGGTATTTCCCATCATGAAATGAAATAAAACCGTTCCCGGTTCAACATTGCCTCCGTACCAAGAATCATGCTGCCAAACCCGTTGTTGGATGATTGGATCAGGCGAGAAAGCGGCGGATGGCGGTATGATTGTCGCTGTTGGCGTATTCATTGGCGTCTCCGTTGGTTGGGCTAATTTGATGGGCGTGGGGGTGGCGTTTTCTGTAGTTGGCAGGATAGCGTCGGTTGGGGGCGGCGGCGTTGATTGCCGGCAGGCGACGAGAAGAAAGATTGTAATGATAGTTAGCGCTAAGGGGTTGTTGCAAAACCATTTCATATTTAATAATGTAATATATTATGATGATATAGTCAAGAGATTCCTTATATGCTTTTTTAACTGCCGACAATCATGCTTCCTCTCAGTTTGACATTCCCTACCCCCTATGGCAAAATCCCGATGCCTTCGCCCCCATAGCTCAGTGGATAGAGCGTTGGCCTCCGAAGCCAGAGGCACAGGTTCGACTCCTGTTGGGGGTATTTGCTAAAAACTCGGCGTATTCGACCGAGTTTTTTTGTTGGCGCTATAATTCCCTGCCATGGCTTTTGTTCCATCAGATCACATCAAAGAGTTGCTTAAAACCCTGCCAACTGTGCCAGGCGTTTACCTGCACAAGGACGATGCCGGCAGCGTCATCTATGTCGGCAAAGCGATCAACTTGCGCAGCCGAGTGCGCTCCTACTTTCAGAAAAACGTCGATTCCTATAAAACGCATCGATTACGCCAAAACATCGCCGACATCGAACTCATCACCACCGGCACCGAGTTAGAAGCGTTACTGCTAGAAAATACCCTCATAAAAAAGCACAAACCCTTCTACAACGTTCGCCTCAAAGACGACAAACGGTATCCATACATCAAAGTTCATTGGCATGTTCCCTATCCCAAAGTCACCGTTACCCGCCGCATGACCCGTGACGGCGCTCGTTACTTTGGACCATACACCTCTGTTTGGGCAGTACACCAAACCCTCGATCTGCTGCGAAAAATCTTTCCCTACCTCACCTGCGACCGCGCCATCACTGAAAAAGATGACCGCGCGTGTCTGTATCACGACATCAAATTGTGTAATGCCCCGTGCATTGGCGCCGTAAACAAAGCGGAATATCGAACCATGATCAAATCGTTGATGGATTTCCTCAGCGGCAGATCAGACCAAATTATTCGCGGTATCGAAAAAAAGATGACTCTTGCCGCTGAAGAGATGCGATTTGAACAAGCCGCTTACTACCGCGACCAACTGAAAGCGATCAACAAAGTGGTTGCCAAACAAAAAGTAGTCACCGCCGCCAACACCGACCAAGATGTCATCGCTTTTGCCCGCGATGACAGCAACGCTTGCGTTCAAATATTTTTCATTCGTTACGGAAAATTGATTGGGCGCGAATATTTCATGTTAGAAGGGACAGAGGGAAAAGAGAACGCTGAAGTTTTAGAGAATTTCATCACCCAATTTTATGATGACGCCGCCCACGTTCCTAAAGAATTGTTATTGCCCCATAACATCGCCGAAGCCCAAATTATCGAAGAGTGGCTGCGGGCAAAACGCGGCTCTAAAGTGTCGATTCAAACGCCCCGCAGAGGCAAAAAGAAAGAGCTGGTAGAGATGGCAACCGCCAATGCCTCTGATACGCTCAATACCTTGCGCCAACAATGGGAGTCGGACAAATCGAAGCATGTCAAGGCGATGAGCGAATTACAGGAAGCGTTAAAGTTGCCCGTTCCGCCCAGCCGCATCGAATGTTATGACATCAGCCACACTCAGGGACAATTTACCGTTGGTTCGATGGTGGTTTTTGCCCAGGGCGCTCCCCGCAAGAGCGATTATCGTCGCTTTAACGTCAAAACGGTCGGCAACGACGATTATGGCGCCATGCGGGAGGTGTTGACCCGCCGCTTTCAACGGCATAAAGATGATCAGGCTGGCGAACTACACGACCCCAGCCAAATCGGCAAAAAAAAGGATACTGCTTGGGCGTTACTGCCCGATCTATTGGTGGTGGATGGCGGCAAGGGGCAATTGCAGGTGGCGCAAGAGGTCTTAGAAAGCTTTGGGTTGTTGGATGAAGTGCCTTTAGCTGGGTTAGCCAAGCGAGAAGAAGAGGTTTTTGTGGCGGATAGCCCCGTTCCCATCTATCTCAAACGACGCTCTGAAGGGTTGTTTTTGTTACAAAGGGCGCGAGACGAAGCGCATCGCTTTGCCAATGCCGGCCATCGTAAGCGGCGCAATAAAGCGGGCGTCGCTTCGATTTTAGATAGCATTCCCGGCGTCGGACCACAACGACGGCGGGCATTACTGAATCGCTTTGAGTCGATCGATGGGATTCGGCAGGCGACAATGGAAGAGATCGCTACCGTTCCCGGCATTCCTTATCAAGTTGCCAACGCGGTTAAGGCATATTTAGATTAATAACAACATAGGCGGCAAATTATGGCTAAAACAACCAAACGAAAAGCGAGGCGAGAACAAGCCCGACGGGAAAAGCGAATGCAATCGCTCAAATTATGGATTCCGATTGGCGTTTTTGTATCGGCGGCGCTGATATTCGCTTTGTTTAGGCTCTTTCAACCCGATCTGGAAGGGGTGGCTGAATTTTCTGGATTGGAGCGCGGTCATGACACTAGCGCTACATTCGCTGAAGCGTCGCTGCCGCCTACAGGGGGCATCCATCATCCGCAGTGGATGAATTGCGGCATTTATGATCAGGAGTTGGAAGTTCCCCTGGCGGTTCATTCGATGGAACATGGGGCGGTGTGGATGACGTATAATCCAGAGAGCGTGTCTGATGCTGAACTAAGCCAATTAAAGGGGATAGCTAATAATGATCCTAGTTGGGTTTTGATGAGCCCATATCCTAATTTGGGCGGCAAAGTGGTTTTGTCTGCTTGGGGAAAACAATTAATATTAGATGAGTTGGAGATTGAACGGGTGGAGGAATTTATCGGTCGGTACCGGGTCAATGGTCCTGAAGCGGGGGCTTTTTGTAGTGGCGGGTTTGGCACGCCAACGGGTTAAATGGCTGGTGATGAATAAATCTACGGTAGAACAAATTAAAGCGCGCTTTGACGCAGATGTGGAGCGGTTTTCTAACTTGGAGTTGGGGCAATCTACGACGGTCGACGCCCCAATTACGATGGCGTTGGTAGCGGAGGCGGCAGCGGCTGCCACGCCACAAGCCAAAAACGCTCTTGATGTGGGGTGCGGCGCCGGCAATTACAGTTTGAAACTATTGGAACAGTTGCCGGCATTAAACTTCACCCTCAATGATTTAAGCCAACCAATGTTAGATAGGGCGGTAGAACGGCTGGAAAAAGCGAATGCCGGCAGCGTCACCACGCATCAGGGGGATATTCGTCACATGCCATTGAAACCAGAAAGTGTTGACATCATCGTTTCCGCTGCAGCCCTGCATCATTTACGAGATGACGCCGATTGGGAGCGTGTTTTTGCAAAGCTTTATCGCGCCCTTACCCCTGGCGGTTCGATGTGGGTTTCTGATATGGTGACTCATGAAAACCCGGCGATCGAAGCGTTGATCAAAGCCCAATATGGCGACTATTTGACGGCGCTTAAAGATGAAGCCTACCGCGATTTCGTTTTTGATTATGTCGAAATGGAAGATAGCCCCCGTCCCGTCAGCTATCAACTCGATTTAATGCGCCGCGTCGGTTTTCGGCAGGTTGATATTTTGCACAAGCGGCACAATTTTGCCGCATTTGGCGGCGTCAAATGAGATTATTCTTCAACCGAAACAGCTTGTAACGCCTGCCATACCCGTTCAGCGGTAAATGGGGTTTCAGTTAGCCGAACGCCAACCGCATCGAAGATAGCGTTGCTGATGGCGGCAATGCCGGGAATAATGGGCGGTTCGCCAACCCCTCTTGCCCCAAAAGGACCTAACGGCGAGGGGTTTTCTAAGGGGATCGTCTCCAATGCCGGCACATCCTCCGCCCTGGGCAGCCGATAATCCATAAAACTTCCCGTCAGCAACTGCCCCTCCTGATCATAAATCAGCGCTTCATGGAGCGCCATCCCCAACCCTTGCGCCGCCCCGCCTTGCATTTGTCCCTTCACCATCAACGGATTGATGGCAAAGCCGACATCTTGCAATGTGACCAATTCCAGCACAGTCACTTCTCCCGTTTCTTTGTCGACCCGCACTTTTGCCAGTTGCGCGGCAAAGCCGGGGGCGTTCTGGGCGATAGCGGAACTCCCTTCGCCCACGATTGGACCTTCGCCGCCTCGTTTATATTGCGCCCGTTCCGCTAATTTGTAGATTGATATCCGCTTGTCGGGAAACCCTTTTACGTGGGCGTGGCTATCTGCCAATTCGATATCTTCCGCCGCCGCTTCGAACTCGTCCGCCGCAACGCGCAACAATTTATCCCGGGCTCCTTTTGCCGCCGCTCTCACCGCGCCTGCCACGCTGTAGGTAGTTTGGCTGCCGCCGGCATTGGGAGCAAATGGATTAGAAGCGGTGTCGCCGCGAATGATATTGACTTCATCAGGCGAAATGCCGAGAATCTCTGCCGCGATCAACACAAAGCTGCTGTTCACCCCAGAAATGTCGGCGCTTCCAAGATGTAGGGAAACGACCCCTTCCGCGCCAACGCGACAAATGGCGGAAGAGGGGGTGACTGCATTGGGCCAACCGCCGATCGCCACCCCGACCCCTTCATTTTCATCCTTATGTCGATTTTGCCAAGCGGGATGGGCTTGCAACTGTTCCAGGCAAAACTTAATCCCAACAGGGGGCCAAGGCTGTCCTGTGCCTGTTAAATCCCCCTCTTCCGCTGCGTTTTTCAGCCGCAATGTAAACGGGTCGATGTTCAATTTGGATGCCAGCTCGTCCATCACTGTTTCGATGGCAAAGGTGGCGTGGGCTGCCCCTGGGGCGCGATACGCGCCGGCATGTGGGCGGTGGGTGTTGACTTCGTAACAATCGATTTGCGCGTTGGGGCATTTGTAATAGCCGCCCAGCAAGGTAGCTACAATGCCGCTGATACCAAAGGAGAAGTTGCCGCTGTCCAGGTGGACAGTGGCTTGCAGGGCAGTTAACTCTCCGGAGTTGGCTGCCCCAACTTTAAGCTGGATGTGGATGCCGCCTGCCGGCATTGTGGTTAGAAAATCTTCTGAACGAGTGAGGGTTAATTTGACCGGGCGACGCATTTGCATCGCCAACGCTCCTGCCAACGGTTCCATCACCCCATATTTGGAGCCAAAACTGCCGCCCATTGCCAAGGGGATCACCTTCACTTGATGTTGAGCCATCTTTAACGCTGCCGCCACGCCGTTTCGCACCACAAATTGCCCCTGATTGCCGGAATAAATGATCAAACCTTTGTTGAGCGGGTCAGGCTGGGCAATACAGGCGTGCGGTTCTAAATATCCCTGATGGATAGCCGGAACTTTGTACAATCGTTCGATAATGATGTCGGCGGCGCTGAATCCTTGCGCCACATCTCCTCGACTAAAATGGTTGTCGGCATAGACATTGTTGGGCAATTTCACTGCTTCCGCGTCTCCATCGGCAGAGCCGCCATGTAAATCCGCCATATCCTCTTCATCTTTTGGCAATCCGTTTTCCCAAACGGTGGGGCTATCGGGATGGGTAGCGGCGGCTAAATCGGCGATTGCCGGCAGCGGATCGTATTCAACCACAACCATTTCTGCGGCATCTGCCGCCAGTTGGGCGCTGGTTGCCACTACCGCCACAACGGGTTGTCCACGCCAAATCACCTTGTCTCGCGCCAATGTGGCGTTGACGCGAGAGGTGATTGGTCTGCCGGTAGGGTTTACGTCTTCGCCACGAAATACCCCCAACACGCCGGGCATCGCTTGCGCCCCTCCAATATCAACAGAGAGGATTTTGGCGTGGGCATAGGGGCTCAGAACCAGCTGAGCGTAAACCATATTGGGCAGGTTGAGATCAGCGCCGAATTGGGCAACGCCTGTCACTTTTTCTAATCCTTCCACTAATTTGCGGGGTTTGCCGATATATTTGTAATCGCTCATATTTTCCTTTGGTTAGCCAGTTTGGAGAATTATATCAAGCGTTCCGCTGCCGGCATCTGCCTGCTGAACATTACTGTATTTGCCAAATATTCGGTTGACCAACCCCAGCCCGATTGGTAGAATCGCTTTACAGTAAGCCGAAGTGGCGAAACAGGCAGACGCGCTACGTTCAGGGCGTAGTGAGCTTTACGCTCATGTGGGTTCAAATCCCACCTTCGGCATTAAGAATGACAGCTCGGCGGGGTCGCCGAGCTGTTTTGTTTACCCATCCTATTTCGTTTGAGAATTTTGGCACAAACGGTATAATTCTGCCATTGACTTTGACCCGAAATTTTAAGGGAAAGCGACTATGAATTTAGTGACGATTGCCGGCATTGTCATCTCTGTAACTTTGTTGTTGGCGTTGATTTTAGGCTACCTAATCTCCCGTCTGAGCGTGGCTGTAACTGAATCGGCTGCCAGACAAGAAATAGCTAAAAAAGCGTACAACCCCAATGTGACCAAGGGATTCGAGATTAAACTGTCTGAAGAGAGCGATCAACAGATCAGGGAAGCCCGAAAATTAGCCGCAAAACAAGCCGCTCAATTGCCTCGCGGGGCGAATATGCGTATTTTTGGCGATAGTCCGGAGATCGCATCCGCCTTTGATGGCGTCGATAGCGATCCGATGACTGCCGCCAAAATCGCTGAGTTTCATTCCTGGCAAGGGGTATCGACCGGCATCGTCGCCGTTCAGCCCGCCGCCGTTGCTGGCGCTGTCGCTCAAGCCGGCGCGCCAACCAGATCGATCAGCGATCTTAAACCCGGCGTCGATTACGAATTTATTGAGATCAGCGAGGGCATGCCTTCCGCCGACAAGCGGAATGCCAGGATCGCCAATGCCAAAGCCCGTTCTGCCGCTATTAAAGCGTTAAAAGCGGGCGGCGCAGTTGCCGGCGACGTTGCTCCAGCCGCTGTCGCAGCAGCGCCTGTTGTGGCAGCTGCCGCTCCGGCAGCCGTAAACGTCCCGCCCCCGCCCGAATATATCGAAATCAGCGATGGCATGGATCCGGCAGAGGCGCGCAAAGCCCGCATCGCCAACGCCAAGATGAAATCGGCATACAACAAAGCCCTCAAAGAGGCTGGGGCGACGCCAGGCGCGCCTCCAGCGTCCGCGCCCGCTGCGCCAGCTCGGGCAGTTGCCGCGCCGCCAGCGCCCGCTGCGGTAAATGCCCCCCCGCCGCCGGAATATATCGAAATCAGCGATGGGATGGATCCGGCAGAGGCGCGCAAAGCCCGCATCGCCAACGCCAAGATGAAGTCGGCGTATAACAAAGCCCTGAAAGAGGCTGGCATTGATCCCAAAGCGATGTCCGCTCCGACTGCGGCTCCTGCGACCACTCCAGCGGCAGTCGCGCCTGCCCCAGCAGCTGCTGCCCCAACGCCCGCCCTTGGTGCGGCAAACGCTCCCCCGCCGCCAGAATATATCGTAATCAGCGACGGCATGGATCCGGCAGAGGCGCGCAATGCCCGCATTGCCAACGCCAAGATGAAATCGGCATACAACAAAGCCCTCAAAGCAGCGGGCATCGACCCCAAATCGATTCAATAAGATATTTTTGATCGGGCTCGGCGCCAAGCGGTTAAACATCTGCTTTTGGCGGATAGGGCGATATAATTCAGCGGACAATTGGCGAAGTTAGCGGGCAATCATTTGGCGTTTGAGGCGGCGACACCCACCCAAAAACTGTGTTAGTAGATTATCGAATACGACAGCGTGAATATTTGCTGGCGATCAGCCGGGCATTGACATCCGAATTGGATTTGGATGATGTGTTGCGCATCATTTTGCAAGCGTCGGTGACCTTTATTTCGGGGCGGGCGGGCATTATCGCTCTGGCAGACCCGCATGATCGACGTTTTCGATTGGCGGCGGGCTATGGCATTCCACGCGAAGCGTTGCTCAAAGCGACGCCGCTGCTGGAAGGGCTGCCTTTTGTCGAAGGGGAGGAGGCGTCGTTGGCGCCAGAGCTTTCTCATATTTTGGAGGGGATCGCTAGAGAAGCGGATATGGGGTTAAGCCAGGTGGTGCGGCTGCCAATGATGAATGCCGGCAGTTTGGTGGGCATTATTTATGTTTTTCAAACCAGTCAATTTGGCTTTGCTCCCGACGCCCAATCGTTATTGCAAAGTTTTGCAGATCAGGCGGCGATAGCGGTGAAAAACGCCCGCCTTTACCAAGAAGTGATCGCCGAAAAGCAGCGACTAGACGCCATTTTGGAACAAAGCGCCGACGGCGTGATGATTTTAGACGCTGACGGCATTATCATTGTCTTTAATGAGGCGTTGAGCCAAATGACGCATTGGACGGCGAATGAAGCGGCTGGGCGCTCGTTTCAAGAGGTGATTCGGTGGAGCGCGTTGAAGACGAAGATGGATTTGCCGGAGGCTTTAGAACATGGCTGGGCGGTGGCGGGCAGCGCCCATTTGTATGTGGAAGGGGATTTGCGCCAGAAAGATGCCGGCATTATCCGAGTTGGCATCACCTACGCCCCCGTTTTTGACGGCAGAGAACGGCTGGTTAATATCGTGGCAAATGTGCGGGATTTGACCCGCTACCAGCAAGAGCAAGAGTTACAAAAGACCTTTATTTCAGTTATCAGCCATGAATTAAAGACGCCTGTTTCGATTATCAAGGGGTATGCCGGCACGTTGGCGCGGCAAGACGCCAATTGGTCGCCAGAGGTGCAAGAGGAATATTTGACCGTTATCGAGGAAGAAGCGGACAATTTGACCGATTTAATCGACAATTTGTTGGAAGCGTCGCGGCTGCAATCGGGCGCTTTTAAATTAGATAAAACAGGGGAGTTGTATTTGCCGGCAATCGCCGCTCGCGCCGCTAAAAAATTTCAAAATCAGCTGGAAAACCACCAATTCGCCATCCATTTTCCAGAAGATTTTCCCGTTATTTACGGCGACGAAAAAAGGATGACCCAGGTTTTTAATAATCTGATCAGCAACGCCATTAAATATTCGCCGAATGGGGGGGAAATTCGGTTAACCGGGGCGGTTGGCGGCGATAATGTAACGGTGTCGGTGCGGGATGAGGGAGTGGGAATCCCACCCCACCAAAAACATCGCATCTTTCAAAAATTTTCCCGATTGGATAACGCCCTCAGCCGCCAAACAGAAGGAACTGGATTGGGTTTGTTTTTATCTAAGGCGATTATCGAAGCCCATAATGGGAAGATTTGGTTCGCAAATAATCAGGAACTGGGAGACAATAACCCTGGCACGACGTTCGCCTTTTCATTGCCAAAGTAAGCGCAAAACGTCTGCCTATGCAACTAAAAGCGAGTTTTCATGCAACAACAGATCAGTTGTCCAAATTGTCAGACGCCTTATATGGCGGAAGTAACGCAAATTGTCGATGTGGGGGCGCAGCCGATTCTAAAGCAGATGTTGTTGAGCGGTCGTCTCAACGTAGCGGTGTGCCCCAACTGCAATGCCGGCATTCAATTGGCTGCCCCATTGCTTTACCATGACCCCGCCCATGAGCTATTTATGGCATATGTGCCGATGGAACTTAATTTGCCCCATCTGGAACAAGAAAAGCTGATTGGGGAGATGGTGCGGCAGGTGATGGATAAATTGCCGGCAGAAGAGCGGCGGGCATATATGCTGCAACCGTTAACCATCATCAAATTTGAAACACTAATCGAAAAAGTTCTGGAAACGGAAGGGGTTACCCCAGAAATGTTGGAGCGGCAAAAGAAGCAGGCAACGCTATTGCAAGATTTCGCCCGCGCCGATAAAGATGTAGCGGACCATTTGATAGCAGAAAATAGCGGCATGCTCGACGCCGCTTTTATCGCTATGTTGGAATCTGCGCTGCAACAATTGCTGCAAACCAACGAAGAACAACAGATTTTACGGTTGACCAATTTGCAAGCCCGCCTTTACCGAGAAACAGAAGCGGGGCGCCAATTGCAAAAACAAAAAATCGCCCTGCACCATTTCCAAAAAGAGGCGAAAGAGCAAGGCGGACTCTCGCCAGCGCTGCTAATCAAGCATATCATCGCCAATGAAGGCGATGACGAAATTGTAGGGGCGATTGGGCAAATGGCTCAAAGCGGTTTGACGTATCATTTCTTCCAGGAATTTTCGAGTGAGATCGAAAAGCGCGCCCGCCAGGGAGATGTTGAAGGGGTGCGTCGCTTAGAAGCGCATCGAAAAACGTTGCTAGAGACGCAAGAGCAGGCGCAGGAGGCAACCAAAGCGACGTTAGAGGCGGCCGCCCATAATTTGCAAATGCTGCTCAATGCCCCCGATATGCGCCAGGCGATTCAGGAAAATCTAGGCGGGATCAATGAAGCGATGATGTTTGTGTTAAATAATACGTTGGCGCAGGCGGAGGAAATCGGCAATAAAGAACAAGCGGATAAGTTAAGACAAGCCCAGCAGATAATTGCTGAAGAAATGGAGAAACAGATGCCGCCGGAGCTGGCTTTAATCAACAAGTTGGCGACGTTGGAAAGCGAAACAGAACAACGGCAATTTTTAGATGATAACCCCGAGATGGTTAGGGATGAGATGGCGGCTTTGTTGAAAGAATTGCAAAATCAAAGCCAGGCGGGCGGCGACCCTGAATTTGCCGACCGGATGGGAAAGCTTGCCGGCATAATCGAAGCGCGATTGGCAATTAAAAATTAGTTATGCAAATAGAAGATGTCGTTACAGTTCGGGATTGTCTAGCCTAAATCCATGCCCGCGCACGGTTACAATATAGCTGTGATCGTCCAATTCTGATAATCTGTCGCGCAAACGGCGCACCAGAGCGTCGATCGCCTGTTCTGATACGCCGATGCCATCGGTGCCGGGCCACACCGCCTCCACAATGGTATCCCTATCGCACACTGCGCCATCTAAATCATACAATGTTCTCAGCAGACGGAATTGGGCTAAAGAGAGAGGTGGGTCTAACGACTTGCCGGCAATTAACACCGTCCGCTGCGACTCGTCCAACGTCAAATTTCGTTTTGGCTTTGGCGCTTCAATAGAGAGCGGCAGCGTGGCGTCTGTTCCCACAAACATCAACTTGACGCACAAGGCAATTTGGATCTCGTCCCCATCTTTCAATCGCGTTGGCTCATGGATCTGTTTGCCGTTGATATGTGTCCCATTTTTGCTGCCCAGGTCATATAAAATATATCCGCTATCTTCTCGCACGATGCGGACATGGTGGCGAGAGACTTGTCGTTCTGGCAACACGATGCCGCTTTCGCCACCGCGCCCAATAATTGTTTCTTTGTTGTCTAGTGACCATTGCTGCCCCATTAATTCCCCTTCCCTGGTAATAAGAACTGGATATTCATTCATTTGGTCGCCAATCTCCTTAAGCTGAAAATTCCAATCTTAGCGGCTACTCTTCCAAAACGCTCAAACTGCACAATCCCTACGCTAAATGCAGAAATATTCTTTGTTATCTATAATAGACTGTATTGGAAAAATCGTAAACTGAGATGCCAACACAACTAACACACCCTGTAATTTTACGAGAACGATACCAACTCGCCAATGTGGTGGGGCAAGGAGGTATGGGGAACGTATATCAAGCGAAAGATTTGCGTTTGCCAGGGCGGTTGTGCGCCATCAAAGAGGTGCAATTCGACCCTCAAACGCCGGAAAAGATGCGTCGCCAACTACGAGAACAATTTTTGCGCGAAGCCAGCATTCTCGCCCAATTGGATCATCCTAATTTGCCCAAAGTGTCTGATTATTTTTCCGACGATGGCAAAGATTATTTGGTGATGGATTTTGTGGCGGGACAAGATCTGCGCCAACTTCTGGCGGCAAGCTTGGGGGAAGGGGAATTGCTTGACGAGGAGCTGGTGACAAATTGGGCGCTACAAATTATGGATGCCTTAGCTTACCTGCACAAGCAATCTCCGCCAGTGTTGCATAGAGATATTAAACCTGCCAATATCAAACTGACCCCCGATGATCGTATTAAGTTGGTCGATTTTGGCTTGGTAAAAGTGATGGCGCAGGAAGAGCAAACGATAACGGTGGTGCAAGGGCGGGGAACGGCGTTGTATACGCCGCTAGAGCAATATGGCGGCGAAACGGATCATACAGATGGGCGTTCGGACATTTACGCTTTAGGAGCGACGTTGTACCATCTGTACACGGGACAAAAACCGCCTTCAGCTAAGGAGCGCTTTTTGCGTCCTTCGGCGTTGCGCGACCCACAAGAGTTAAATCCGCGTTTGCTAGAAAATGTGGCAAAAGCTGTCTTGTGGGCAATGGATATGCACCCAGACGAGCGACCTTCAGACGTGCCGGCATTTAAGCAGGCGTTGTTAGGCGAAAGCGACACCCCAAATCGGGAGCCAAAATCAACGACTTTTTCATCCCCTTGGATAGAGGCGATAGCCGCCAACCGAATGCCGGCATTGTTAGCGGCGGGTCTCTTTTTGTTAGCCTTATTTGTCACCTTGCGATGATGGGGCTTTTAGGAGGAATATCGGGATATGTCTGGCAAAAGAGTAATCGGGGCGTTGAGCATCGGGCAATCGCCCCGCCCAAATTTAATTAAACCGCTCAACCATATTGCCCCGCAAGCGAAGATAATCGAAGCTGGGGCATTGGATGATATAGATGCGGCTGCCGGCATTCCCCCAGTCGAAGAGACAGATTACCCGCTGATTACAACTTTGCGCAATAAGCAAAGAGTAGTCGTATCGGAACGATTTTTAACCCCCCATTTGCAGCAAGCGGCGCAAAAATTAGCGGAAGCGGGAGCGGACGTTTTGGTTTTGCTATGTGCCGGCACATTTGCCGAGTTGAGCAGCCCGCTGCCCTTGTTTAAACCATTTGCAGTCGGGCGGGCTTTGTTGCAGACAATGGGAATGAAAGATGTGGGTTTTATCACCCCGTTGCCGGCGCAAATCCCGCCAATTGAAGCCCGATGGCAAGCGGCAGGTTTTCGACCAATGGTATGGAGCGCCGATTTGAGCAAGCAAGATCGGTCATTTCGCCACCAATTACATTCCCAAATATTGCGGGGGCGACTGGAATGTTTGGCGTTGGATTATGTGGGGCATCCCATAAAGGATGTGCAAATCTTGCAGCGATCGATCGATTTGCCCGTAATCGATATCGGCATGATAACGTTGCAAATGGCGGCAAGTTGTTAAAGCTTGGAGCGTGATTTTGAGTTCAAAGATAATTCGCGGCGGAACGGTGGTGGTTGGCGGTAACGTCTCCCAACAAGATGTGTTGATACAAGGGGAGCAGATTGCCGGCATTGGGCAATTGAGCGACATCTCAGCCGATCAGGCGGTCGACGCTGGCGGGCTGCTGGTGTTACCGGGCGGGGTAGATACCCACGTTCACTTCAACGACCAATTTATGAATACCCTAAGCGTGCACGATTATTATGCCGGCACATTGGCGGCGGCGTTTGGGGGCACAACCAGCCTTATCGACTTTTCCAACCAACTCCCTGGCGAAACATTGATGAACACGCTCGACCACAAACATGAAGAAGCCCAGGGCAAAGCGTTGGTCGATTGGGGCGTCCATCCGGTCATCACCCAACCCACCCCAGAAACGTTGGCAGAGATTCCAGCCGTCGTCGCCGCTGGCGCCCCCACTATCAAAATTTATATGACTTATCGGCAAGAAGGGCTGCTGATCGAAGAGCCGGAGATGCGCCAAATTTTAGCCCGATTGGACGAAGCTGGCGGCATGTTGTTGGTTCACGCTGAGGATAATGAGATGGCGGAAGCCAACATCCCCGCTTTTATCGAGCGAGGCGAGACCGCCCCCATTTACCATGCCCTTAGCAAACCGCCTGAAGTGGAAAATAAGGCGATAGCTGATTGTATTCGGTTGGTTCGAGAGACGGGCGGTCGGCTCTTTATCGTCCATCTTACTACCAAAGAAGGAGTAGCGATGGTGGGGGCGGCGCAAGGGGAAGGTTTGCCGATTTTGGCGGAAACTTGCGTCCATTATTTAACCTTTACTGACGAGGTTTTACGGCGCGGTGAAGAGAGTTTGAAATGGATTTGCTCCCCGCCTTTGCGCGACGCTTCGCATCAGGGGGCGTTGTGGCGTGGGTTGGCGGATGGGCGATTGTGCCAAGTGACATCGGATGACGCCGCTTACTCATGGGAGGCGACGCTTTATGGCAAGGATCGCTTTGATTTGTGCCCTAATGGGATGCCGGGGATCGAGCCGAGATTTATAACGCTTTTTTCAGAGGGCGTGGCAAAGGGGCGAATTTCTTTGCCGCGATTTGTAGAGCTGATTGCCGGCAATCCAGCCAGGCTGTTTGGCTTTAACCAAAAAGGATCGCTGTTGCCAGGCAAAGACGCCGACATTGTGTTGCTTGATCCGACAGTTAAGTGGCAAATGGGGCAAGCAAACTCCCATTCTAACAACGATTGGCACGCTTACGAAGGGATGGAGGTCACGGGCAAAATCAGGCAGGTTTATTCGCGGGGAGAGCTAATAATCGACGGCGACGATTGTTTGGCGGAGAGAGGACGAGGAAAATATGTGCGGCGCAGATTGCCGGCAAATCTCGTTTGAAGAAAAGGCAGGTAATCTATGACCGAAGAACATGCCCAGTTAGCTCGATTTGAAGCCTTGTTCCAACGCGGCACCGAGCTGCTGCTAGACGGCAATCCCCGAAAAGCGTTGCCGTTGTTGGAAGCCGCCGTTGAAATTCTCCCCGACCATTTTGAAGCCTTGCTCAACTTAAGCAGCGTCTACATTTTGAGTAGCAAATTTAAAAAAGCGACGCCGATTTTAGAGGGTTTGATTAAAATAGAGCCGGAAAACGCCATTTTGTATCAAAATTTGGGGGCGGCGATTTTGGGCAATCCGGCTTTAGCTACTAACGAACAACAACTTCAGGCAATTGAGTCGTTTAAGAATGCGCTAAAAATCAATCCTATCGCTCCCAATGTGGCATATAATATCGGATTAATTTATCGTGATCGGGGCGAGGCGTTAGAAGCGATCTATTGGTTTAAAATGGCGGTTCAGGCTGACCCCACGGATGATGACGCCCGTCGCCAAATTACTCGGGTAGAATCTATGGGTGATGATGATGGAAATGGCTAATTCAGTCAGCCGTTATTTCGTTTGTAAATAATGGGTAGCTCGAAGCAATGCCACTATGCTTTTAGCGTCTTCCAATCGACCATCTAACGCCATTTGCAGCGCGGTATCGAGCTTCATTGTCGCCACGGAAATTTGCTCATCTTCGTCGGTGGGCAGGGAGTCTGGCGAGAGCCCTGTCGCTAGATAAAGCGCCATCCGTTCGTTGGTCATGCCGGGTCCAGGCAAAATAATCCCCAAATCGATAAATTCTGCCGCCCGATAACCGGTTTCTTCCCGCAGTTCACGCTGGGCGCAACTTAGCCAATCTTCGTCGGGATGCCGCGTACCTGCCGGCAATTCCAGCAATTCCCCATCTATTGCCGCTCGATATTGTCGAATCATCAACACCTCATCATCCACCAGAGGCACAAGAACCACCGCTCCAGGATGATCGATGTAAGATTTGCCAACGATTTTTCCGGTGGGCAATTGGATCTGGCGTTTAGCCAACCGCCAATTTTTACCCTGCCATAATGTTTCTGTTTGCTCACTTTTGCTCATTGTCCGCCACTGTTTCCACATCCAAAAAAATTATGATCGCCGCGCCCGGAAAAAGCCAAACAACAGACCAAACGAGGCGCTGGCAAGCGTAACCCCAGCCAAAGTGCGTCGGGTTTGGGGTTTGAGCTTGACCTCATTCGCTAACTCCACAATCGGCTCCAGCTTTTGTCCCGGCGTTACCCCGAACATCGTCTTCATAATCAAGTTACCCAGCCAATAGCGCCCCGGCTGCCGCAATTGGGTGGCGATGTCGAACCAACGCGGCACATTGCCTACGGCATAGGAGCGCCATTGGGTAAATTGCAACACATCTACCGCGCCATGCGTGCGGGCTGAACCGGATTGCTTCAAACCGCCGAACGGCAACTCGGGGATGGCGTAATGGGAGATGGCGTCGTTGATATTGACTGTGCCCACTTCTAACCGCTTTGCTAACCGTTCCGCCCGCTGGATATCCTGACTCCACACCGTTGCTCCCAAGCCAAAATCGCTATCATTTGCCAACTGTACTGCTTCATCCTCATCTTGCGTCTTCATAATCGGCATGACGGGACCAAAGGTCTCTTCTTGCATGATTTTCATCGAATGGTCAACATCGACCAATATCGTTGGCTGCATAAATTGGTTATCTACCTTGCCGCCAACGACGATTTTGGCGCCTTTGTCTAGGGCGTCTTGTAGATGGTCTTGCACAACTTCAAGTTGGCGGGAGAAGGTCATAGGTCCATAATGGTAGGGGCTGTCGATATCAGTGGAATATCCTACCTTTAGCTGTTTCGCTTCGTCGATTAACGCTTGCAAAAAGGCATCGTAGACTGGCTCAACTACATAAACTCGCTCGATTGAGACGCAGGTTTGTCCAGCGTGGTAAAAGCCGCCCCATGCTCCCCACCGCGCCGCAGATTTAATGTCGGCGTCTTTTAGCACGATCATGGGGTCTTTGCCGCCTAACTCGCATACGTAGGGCACCATTCGGTCCGCGGTCGATCTGGCGACTTTCCGCCCGGTGCCAGTGGAGCCGGTGAGAAAAATGAGATCTGGCTCGGCAGAAACCAAGGCAGCGCCTGTTTCGGGACCGCCATGCAAAATACGGATGTAGGGAGTGAGTTCTGGTGCGCTTTGGAACAATTTCTCAACCAGGACGCCGACGGCGGGGGTGACTTCGGAAGGTTTGAGCAAGACGGCATTGCCGGCAATTAACGCCGAAAATACGGGCGGCAAACTGAGTTCAAATGGATAGTTCCAGGGCGAAATCACGCCAACCACGCCAAATGGCGCCGGTTCGGTATAGTAGCGGCGGAACGGGTACAAACCAGGGGGGACACGCTGGCGAGCCAGCCATTTGCCGGCATGTTTCAAATATGTTTGCAGCCGGTCTAAGACCAAAAACAGCTCAATTAGGGCGTCTTGCCGCGTTTTGCCTGTATCTTGGCTGATGGCGATGGTGATCTCTTCGGCGCAATCGACCAATAACTTTTGAAATTTGCGTAAGATGCGCACCCTATCTTTGACAGGGGTATCTCGCCAAGCGGGAGCATTTTGCCGCATTTCAGCCAGGGCTTGCCGAACCTCTTCAGGCGGCGTAATGGCGACTTCGCCATATTGTTCGCCCGTTGCCGGATTGATAAAGGGGAGGGTGTTATTTTTTGTCATGATTTTTTTGACGAGACATAATGAATTGCAAAATTGATTGATGGATAAATGGGAAATAATATGGCGGGTTTACCCCATTTTCCTGAATTTTTTAAAGCCATAAAAAGCGATCGGCAAAGCCAGAATGGGCAAAAGCCGCAATAATGCCGGGGATCTCTCTTTCTTGGGACTTTGATACCCATTGACATGCCCGACCGGTTGGGTCAATGGGGCGATGGACATATTGGAACTTTTGGGCGGCATGAAACTCATCGCCCGTTCCGCCATCGCCGTAATGGTCAGGCTGGGGTTGACGCCCAAATTAGCTGGAATTGCCGAGCCGTCCACCACATAGAGTCCTGGATAGTTAAACGCCTGGTGTTTGCTGTCAATTACTCCGTCCGCTTCCGACTTGCCCATGCCGCATCCGCCCAAAATATGCGCGGTAGAGGGTTTGTTGAGCAACGCTTCGTTGATGGTTGATTGGGCGATGCCGTCCGTCTTTTCGGCAAAACGTTGCAACACATGGCTGCCGGCATCGATCACCGATGGAATAGGCAGGGTGCGGTCTCGTTCTGTTACCAACCCTCTTTTGCCAAGCGTCCACAAACTGCGCCCTAAACCGACCCGCATCCGATTTTCTACCGTTTGCATGACCAAAATGATGGCGCTGTCTCGCGCCCAATCGGGCAATAATTTTACTTTGAGAAAGTCGCGGGGGTTTTGCAAAATAAATTTGAGCGAATGAAACAGCCGTTTTCCGATCGAATCGCTCATATCCACCAACGGAAACGCCAAATGGCGCAACAATGACGAATTTCGAGGGAAACGTACCGGTTCGACGCTGGTTTGGTCATCGATCCAAAAGTGAGACGTAATCGCTACTCCTTTGGAATAATCGCCATTTTCCCGCCGGGCAGTAGAGCCCAGCAAAGCTTCGCTGTTGCTGCGAACCCGTTCGCCCAATTGGGTGGATAAGTTGGGCAGGGTAGCGTATTCGTCGCGGCAACGCAGCAGCAAATCCATGGTGCCTAATGCCCCAGCCGAGACGACAATATTGCGGGCTCGAACAACGTGCCGGTTTTTGAAAAACCATGCTGTCGTTCGCTCTACTTCCACTTCGTAGCGGGCGCCGTCTGGCTGCTCGCCATACAGCGGGCGAATAAGCGTAACGTTTGATTCGGGTCGGATATCTGCCCCATGCTTTTGCGCCAGATAGAGGTAGTTTTTGTCAAGGCTGTTTTTGGCGTTGTGCCGGCATCCGACCATACAGCCGCCACAATGTGTGCATCCAGTTCTGTCAGGACCATCCCCATTAAAATATGGATCTGACTTTGTTACCCCTTCCTCGCCAAAGTAGATGCCGACATTGGTAGCGTGAAAGCTCTCTTCTTGCCCCAATTCAGCGGCAATTTCCAGTAAAACCTGGTCAGATTTCCAAAATTTGGGGTTGGAGGCTACCCCTAACATATGTTCGGCGGTTTGATAATGAGGCGCTAACTCCTCTCGCCAGTCGGGCACGATGCCCGCCCATTCATCGGCGTCAAAAAATGGTTGGGGCGGGCGGATAAGGGTAGCGGCATAGACCAAGCTGCCGCCGCCCACGCCGCTGCCGTTTAGCACCAACAAATCGTCTAGAAAGTTGATGCCCATAATGCCAAAACAGCGCAATGCCGGCATCCATAACGATTTAAAAATATTCCAATTGGTCGTTGGGAAATCTTTGGCGTCGTATCGTTTGCCCCGCTCCAAAACTAGAACGTCATACCCTTTTTCCGCCAGCCGCAACGCCGAAACGCTGCCGCCGAAACCCGAGCCGATAATGAGATAGTCAACTGTTTCTGAGCTGTTTGTGTGTGGGTTCATGTAAGCGTCCAGGAAAAAGGGTTAAGTTGCCAGCAGAATAATTTTACGCAGTGCGTCATAATTTGTCGAGGGGCAATTGGGAGCGGGGTATGCCGGCAGAATCGGCTTTAACGTACCAAAGGGCTAAAAAAATGCCGGCATCGTCGTTCATTTTAACCTGGAGTCTGACAAAGTCCCGAAACGCTCTTCTGGATAAATCGGTTTTGCCGGCGGTTATTTGGCGGGAATTAGAGACCGCCATAAAATTTGGTCACACGATTTAACTAAGCGAGCGCAAATAGATATGACCCACATTCCCGTCCTTCCCGACTACAAATTGATGATCCCCGGTCCAGTAGAATTGGATGATGCAGTGCTGTTTGAAGCCAGCCGGCAAATCACCGCCCATTATGGCCCAGAATGGGCGGATTTATACGACGATAACCTAAGGTTGCTGAAATATCTCTTTCAAACGGATGGGGATACCGCGATGATTTTTTGCTCTGGCAGCGGCGGATTGGAAGCGGCAATGGGGACCGTTCTCGCTCCTGGCGACCGAGCGCTGATCGCCAACGCCGGTTTTTTTGGGGCGCGTCTGGTCGAGATCGCTACGGCGCGAGGCATTGAAGTCGTAGAAGCAAAAGCCCCGTGGGGCGAGGCAGTGGATTCTGCTCAAGTGGCGGCGTTAATGGATGAAGAGGGGGCGTTTGACGCTTTGATCGCCGTTCATCATGAGACTTCGACCGGCATCTTAAATCCAATTCAAGAGTATGGCGAAATAGCCCGCCGTCATAATGCGTTGTTTATCGTAGACGCCATTGCCTCGTTGGGCGGCGACCCCGTGCTGACAGATAAATGGGGGATCGATATATGCGTTTCCGCTCCTAATAAATGTCTGGGCGCCCCGCCGGGAGCGGCGCTTTTTGCCATCAATCCCCGCATTTGGGAGATAGCGGAGCGCAAGGGAGGAAACGCAGCGGGTTGGTATCTCAATTTGCTTACCTGGCGGAGGTATCAAGAGATGTGGAAAGGGATTCATCCCACGCCGGTCACGGTGCATCCCCGCACATTTTCGGCGTTAAATGTGGCGTTGCGCCAGCTTCAGGAGAGGGGGATAGGGAATCAATGGGAACATTATCGAGAGACTGCCAACAACTTTCGGGGCGAGATGAAGCAGTTGGGCTTTTCTCTGCTGACTGAAGGAGCGGAAGCTTCGTCGGTGATCAGCGTGGTAGAAGCGCTGCCGGGGATGAAGGTCGACAAATTTATCGCATATTTGTCCCGCCAACATCAAATTAGAATCGGCGGCGGGTTAGGCGACTTGCGGGGACGTATCTTCCGAGTTGGGCATCTCAGTTTGGCGCCTCAATATAACGCAGCCTTTTTAGCGGCGACTAGGGCGTACCTGGCGAAATTTACGCCAAGCTAAACGCTTTTTTAATCGCTTGACGCTGGGCGGCGGAAGATGCCGGCATTGGGGCTCTAGGATAACCGCCTTGTCGTCCCTGTAATTCCATCGCTGTTTTGACGTTTGCCGGCAAATTGTCCCCTTCAATCGCATTCCAAATCCGCAGCAGCTTATTGTGCAATTGTAAAGCGGCGGCATGGTCGCCCGCCTGAACTGCATCCCACAACGCCACCGACAGCTTGGGGGCTGCCGGCAATATGGCGGCAATTGAGCCATGCGCCCCCAATGTGTATGCTGGATACAGCAACCCATCCATTGCCGCAAATATCAATCCTTCTCCATCCAATACCAACATTAAATCGGCTAATGTCTTCAAATCGCCAGCGCTTTGCTTCACCCCGATCACCCCCGGCTCTTCTCGAATTAGGCGGATCAGCAATTGTGGGGAACAATAACACCAGGGCACGACATTGTAGATGATGATCGGGATGGCAAATTTGTCCGCTAACGCGGCAAAATGGGTGTACATCGCCTCATCTGTGGGCTTAAATAGGTAATGGACAGGGGTGATTTGCAAGGCGGCGATGTTTAAATCCGCCACCGCTTTTATCCGCTCAATGGCTTGCCGCGTGGAGTCAACGATGATGCCGGCAACGATCGGAACGCGACCCGCCGCTTCTTCAACCCCTGCCCCGATCGTTTGGCGCAACTCGGCGCTATTTAACGTATGCCCCTCCCCAGTACTGCCGCCGATGGCTATCCCATGCACTCCGGCTTCTTCGATTAGATAATTGACTTCTGCCCGAAGAGCCGCTTCATCAACCTCTTCGCTCTGGTCAAACGGGGTTACAACCGGTGGAATGACGCCGCGCAAATTGATGTCCATTGATTATTCCTCCTAAAGAATTGGACTGGGATCAATCTCAAATAATTTTGAGAAAGCTTGGGCTTTGTTTTAATCGATTGCTGGGTAACTGCTTGGGTCAGATTCGCGCATGATGTCGTAAACTAAGGCAAAAAGCTGCTCAATGTTTGGCTTTGACCAATAATCGCCGTCAGAACCATATGCCGTCCGGTGGGGTTGGGCGGTCAGGGTACGCGGTTCTGAATCGAGCCAATGATAACCGCCCCATTTTTCGATTGCTTGTTGCAGCATATAGGCGGACGCGCCGCCTGGAACGTCTTCATCCATAAAGATGATGCGGCTCGTTTTTTGCAGCGATTGTAAAATGCGCCCCTGGCGGTCGAAGGGGAGCAATGTTTGGGCGTCAATGATTTCAGCCTCAATGCCTACTTGTTCTAATTGGGCGGCGGCGTCGAGGGCGATTCGGCAACACGCTCCGTAAGTTACAACGGTGATATCTTCGCCCTCTCGCAATATCTCTGGAATGCCAAATGGAACAGTAAATACGCCGATGTTGTCTGGCAGCCGCTCTTTCAGCCGGTAGCCGTTGAGCGGTTCAACCACCAATCCCGGTTCATCACTGAGCAGCAAAGCGTTGTACATGCCGGCAGCTTGGGTCATGTTCCGCGGAACGCCAACGTGTATGCCGCGCAGCAGATGAACCACCGCCCCCATAGGCGAACCTGCATGCCAAATGCCTTCCAGCCGATGTCCGCGGGTGCGGATGATAACCGGCGCTTTTTGCCCCCCTTTGGTGCGCCAATGGAGCGTTGCCAAATCGTCGGACAAGATTTGCAAGGCGTACAATAGATAATCCAAATATTGAATTTCGGCGATGGGGCGCAAACCGCGCATCGCCATGCCGATTGCCTGCCCGATGATAGTCGTCTCGCGGATGCCGGTGTCTGAAACGCGCAACTCCCCATATTTCGCCTGCAAACCAGCCATCGTTTGGTTGACGCCGCCTAACTTGCCGACATCCTCCCCAAAAGCGATGACCCGCGAATCGCGGGCAAGCATGGCGTCGAAACAGGCGTTGAGGATGCTATAACCAGGCATTTGTGGCGAATCGGTTGAAAAGTTCGCCTTAATTTCGGGCGTTTGCAGCAACGAACCGTTTGATTGGCTATGCAAATGAGAGCTATACCGCTCCTGATTGATGCCGTTTTGCTTGTCTCGCCATCCGCGCAAGGCGGCTTTGCCGGCAGCCTGGTCGGCATGGGTTGCCGCCAAAGTTTGTTGGATGGCTGCCATGATCGCCCGCCGCGAGGGAACGTGTTGGCGCTGTAAGTTGCGGCCTATTTTTTGCAGCGCGTTTTTGTCGCTAGCGTAGGGGGTAATGGTTTCAATGATGCCGGCAACTTCTTCCGCTTCTCGTTTTATCGGGGCGGTAAAAGCTTCCCACGCCTGCTGCCGCGCCTCTTCCACAAAGGCATTATCTTCCCGTTCCATCTCTTCCAACGAAAACTGATCGACAATGCCACTTTTCAACATCCAGCTTCGCATCTGAGCCAAACAATCCCACTCTTTTTCCCAGGCAAGCCGCGCTTCCGATTTATACCGCTCATGGCTGCCAGAGGTGGAATGCCCTTGCGGTTGGGTGAGTTCGGTCACATGGATGATTGCCGGCAAATGATTTGCCCGGGCTGTCTTTGTTGCCTTGGCATACGTTTCTAACAATGCCACGTAATTCCACCCTGGAACTTGATACAAATCAAAGCCCCCCGTTTTCCCTGGCTGCTGGGCAAACCCTTGCAATACGGCGCTCAGATCATCTTTGACGATTTGATGTTTGCCGGGCACCGAGATGCCATAGCCGTCGTCCCAAATCGAAAGGACAACCGCTCCTCCCAAAATGCCGATGGCGTTGATCGATTCCCAAAACATCCCTTCGGCGCATGAGGCGTTGCCAATCGTGCCAAAAGCGACCTCGTCGCCATTGTTGGAAAATTCAGCATATTGTGTTAGCTCGTCCAATTCCCGATACAGCCGAGAGGCGTACCCCAGCCCCACTAAACGCGGCATTTGCGAGCCGGTGGGCGAAATATCGCCAGCGCTGTTATGTAGCTGCCGCTGTATAAGCCACTCCCCTTGCCCATCTAACCAGCGGCTGGCAATATGGGCGTTCATCCCTCTGCCAGCGCTAGATGGTTCGGCGTCTACATCGGCATGGGCGTAAAGCTGGGCAAAAAATTGGGGGAATGTGCAAATCTCTAGGGCAAACCCCAGCGTTTGGTCGCGGTAATAGCCTGACCGAAAGTCGCCAGGACGAAAAGTGCGAGCCAGCGCTACCTGCGCCACCTCTTTGCCATCGCCGAAGATGCCAAATTTTGCCCTGCCATTTAACGCTTCACGCCGTCCAATCAAGCTGGCGCGGCGGCTGCGAAAAGCCAGCCGATAATCGGCGATAATTTCCGCCGGCGTCAGCGGAAGCGGGCTGTCTGGTTTGCCAAAGGGCTGTTTAGTCGTATCGATTTCGGCGGGAGATTTTTGTTTGTCTTGGGAAGTAAGCGTGGGATTGCTGGCTGTCATGTAATGTTATTACTCCTGAGAAGGCGTATAGCGTAAATTGTCAAAGGCGACTCTAACGCCGCCGTTGCCTAAAGTTTCGACCAGCAGACCAACATCTCCTCGAGGAATGGCGCGGTTGTCAACCCCTCTGCCAACTTCTTGCCCATTCACGGCAAAAATCAGCTCGTTTTCTTGCAATTCGACGCGCAGGGTGTTGGGATTGTTGATGCCGGCATTGATGATGGAACTTTCTACCCAGCCATCGCTGACCAAAATATCATGGGTTTCACACCCATTTTGACAGTAGCCAATCCAATAGTAGCCATCGCCGCTGATTTCAAATAGATAAAAGTTGTCGTTTTCGCTGTCTGCTTTGACGATGATGCCATACCCATTGTCCAGAGGTCCGCTGGTTTGGGTGGCTTCAACTTCATAAACGCCATCGCCTAAATTGGTTTTGCCGGCAGTCACCCAATAGATGCCAGTATCCGCTTTGACATATAGATCATAGACGCCATTGGCGATTTTTCCTTCGACATCGGGATTGTCCCCTACTCCCCAATTTTCGGCGTCGTCAAAGCTGGTCTGATATGCTGAATCACCCTGGCAAGAGATGCCGGCAATCAGCAAAAATAGAGCTGCAACGCAAGCTCTCCAATTAGTTGTCAAATATGTGGGCATAGCATCTTAAAGGTTGTGAGTTGAGGCAAAGTAGGACGCCTCAACGTAGGCTGATTTCAATAGGATAATGATAAACGAATCAGCCCAGGGGCACAACCGGCATTCCCGTTAAATCGCCGCAGCAACCAACTCAGCCACATCCTTCACCTCCATCTGGCTGCTGCCATCTGTTTTCGCGTCGCCCAACATACGGGCGCAGAAGGGGCAACCAGTGGCGACCACTTTTGCCCCCGTTCCTGCCGCTTCGGCAAAGCGGTTGTGGCTGACCGCTTCCTCGCCATGCTCTTCTTCTTTCCAAAATTGCGCCCCGCCTGCCCCACAACAAAACGACCCTTCTCGATTGCGATCCATTTCCAGCAAGGTGATGCCGGCATTCGCCAGCGCTTCTCTTGGCGCCTTATATTCGCCGCTATGCCTGCCCAGATAACAAGGGTCGTGAAAGGTCGCTTCCAGCCGATTATTCTTCTTAAGCGTCAATTTCCCCTTGCCGATAAGGTCGGCGATGAGCTGGGTATGGTGCAAAACGCGGTATTCTCCGCCCAACTCGGCATACTCTGTGCCCAGTGTCATAAAACAGTGCGGACAAGTTGCCACAATCCTCTTTTTGTCGGCGCCGACGCTGTTTAACGTTTCGATATTGGCTTGCGCCATCTCGAAAAAGAGATATTCGTTGCCGGCGCGTCGGGCGCTATCTCCTGTACAGGATTCTTGCTCACCTAACACAGCAAAGTTGATGCCGGCATGATGCAGCACCGTGGCGGTCGCTCTGGCGATCTCTTGCGCATGCGGGTCGAAACTGCCGGCACAACCCACCCAATACAACACCTCAAAATCTGGGTTTTGGGCAACCGTCGGCACCTCAAACGGCAACGGCTGTGCCCATGCCATCCGGTCATCCGTCATGCTCCACGGGTTGCCCGTCCGTTCCATGCCGGTAAACGCCCCTTTCAACTGGTCGGGGAAAGCGGAATTCATCAACACTTGGTCGCGCCGCATGTTGAGAATATCGTGCATTGGTTCGTTGCCTACCGGACACACTTCAATGCAGGCGGCGCAACTGGTGCAGGCCCACAAAGCGCTGTCGCTAATGGCATAATCGAGCAGGGGGGATTCGTTTAAGGCGCCATCGGCAAATGCCGGCAAATGTTCCTTCAAATAATATCGCTTGTTAACTTCGATGGCAGATGGCGAAAGCTCTTTGCCCGTGACATAAGCCGGGCAAGCCTCCTGGCACCGATTGCACATAATGCAGGCAAACGCATCCAAAATGGCGGTTTTCGGCAAATCGGGCAAAGTTGCCGCCCCAAATTGTTCAATCGTCTCATCCTCAAAGTCAAGCGAATTCATCGCTCCCAACGCCGCTCGTTCTGGACGAGTCATAAAGTTAATGGGACCCATAAACAGATGGGCGTGCTTCGTGTAGGGAAAATAGGGCAAAAACAACAAAATCAACCCCAGCGCCACCCACCAGCTAATGTGCCACCCAACATTGGCGGTCGCCGGATTCCACAAATTAGACAGCAAGGTAGCGAATGGTTGTCCCCAATCTGCCCCATGTTGCGCCACAAGAAAACTTTGGCTGACCAGCCGCGCCCCCACATGGAGCAAAATAAAGAGACCCACCAGCAATGAATCACGGGAGATGCCGCCTGCCCGGGCTTTGGGATGGAGTTTGACATTTTCCCGCGTCGCTAGGGCAGGGTCTTTTTGGATAAAGCGGCGGATGAGGAAATATGCCACGCCTGCCAATACAATCACGCTGAAGATGTCTGCCAAAAAACGGAAGGGCAGATTGCGGAATAAAACGCCCCAAAATGTTTCTTCCATGTTTGGTACAAACCCTTCTACCACATCGGCAGCATTGACCAAAAAGTAGAACAAAAAGCCCCACGCTACCCCCCAATGGATAAGAGATGTCGTCCGCCGATTCCTAATGATTTCGCCTTGGCTAAATAGCGCTTTTGCTCCTGTTAGCAATCGTTGGGGCAAATCCTCTAGTCGCAATTCCCCTTCGCCGCGCATCACTGCCCGGTACATGCGCTCAAAGGAGGTGTAGGCGGCGCCTAGCACAAAGAGGAGTAAGAGGATAAACAGAACTTTTTCAGGGGTAGTTAACATAACGGTGTAAGCCTTGTGTCGAATTTAAACGGTTTTTTCTGCGCAGTCGCTGTATTGCGCAGTCGCTGCACAGTTACACGACGCAGTGCGTCATGGCACGATTTTATCAGGGTTGCAGGTTGATACAAAAGTAGCGGGGAATCCTGATCATTGCCGGCATATCAGAATCCGTTATATTCTCCGCCAAATGGCACAAGAGTTTGACCTGTTTAGCCGCCAGTTTAAGCGAGACCCCTTTCCAACTTTTGCCCAGATGAGGCGCCATGCCCCGATCTACCTGCATGTCGCTCCCAATGGGGTACGAGTATGGTATGTTACCCGGTATGAAGAGGCAGTTGACATCCTGAAAGATAACGACCGCTTTTGCAAAAACTTTCGCAACGCTTTGCCGGCAGCGGAACGGGGCAAAATGAATGCCGGCATTCAAAATGTTTTGAGCCTGATCAACCAAAATATGCTTTTTTCTGATCCGCCAAATCACACCCGGTTGCGAAGTTTGGTCAGTCAGGCGTTTACGCCGCGCCGAATGGAAGCGCTAGCCCCCCGCATTCGGCAAATCGCTGACGAATTGTTAAACCAGGCGGCGCCGCATCTCCAGATGGAACTCATCGCCGAATATGCTGCCCCTCTGCCATTTGTCGTCATTGCCGACATGCTGGGCATTCCTCCAGAAGATCGCCAACAAGTCCGGGTTTGGGCGGAAACGATCATTGCCCCCGGCAGCCGAGGCATCAAAGTCAGCCAACGCAAAAGTCGCATCCGCGCCTTCGCCGGCTATGTCGATAAGCTGTTTGCCCAGCGCCAAGCGCAGCCGCGAGACGATTTGCTGACGGCGTTGGCAGCCGCCGAAGATGCCGGCGATAAATTGAGCGATGTCGAATTATCCAGCATGGTGATGCTGCTGTTGGTAACTGGATACGAAACCACAGTCAATTTAATCGGCAATGGGGCATTGGCGCTGCTGGAACATCCCGATCAGTTGGGGATGATCCGAGACAATCCGGCGTTGATGGCTCCGGCAGTGGAAGAGATTTTGCGTTTTGATGGACCTGTAGAAACATCCACTTCTCGTTGGGCGCGACGAGATTTTACGTATCAGGGTTATCAGATAAAGCGGGGAGATATGGTTCGGGTGGCGCTGTCGTCTGCCAACCGCGACAGTTCGGTTTTTGATCAGCCTGATCGTTTCGATATTCGCCGGTCAGAGGAGAAACATGTAGCCTTTGGCTTGGGGATTCATTACTGTTTGGGGGCGCCGTTGGCGCGTTTGGAAGGGGAGATCGCTTTGTCCCAACTGTTCAACAGATGCCGGCATTTACGGCTTGCATTGCCGGCATCTCAGCTAGAATGGCGGTCAGGCGCGTTATTTCGCGGGTTAAAGGCGTTGCCGGTATTGTGGGGCAGCTAAATTTCCCATTGATAATGCACCAGAAAGCTGACGAAATAGTCCCCTTCCCACTTTTCGATGCCCACGACCCACGTTCCCCAATCAAACCCGATGCTGCCTTCCGGGGCAGGACGGTACAACGAAAAGTAATTTATCCCTTCATACGCTGCCGGCAACTGAACCAGACCAGCGGTGTTTCCATGTAAAATCTCATTACAGCCAATCTCAAATTCTCCGCCTAAATCATCCGCCAACAGGGGGGCGATCACCTCGTTCACAGAACCTGTGATCTCTCGATCTTCGCCGCCGGCTGGTTCCCTGCCCCAATCGAGGGCGGCTTCGTCGGCAAACAGATTCTCCAACTCAGTTAGATGGATTTCTGGATTCCACCAACTGGTTCTAATCCGCAACCCTCTGCCGGCATTAACGGCTTGGCTAAAACCATCGCTAACCTCTCCCCCTTCAATCTGCGCCAAAAAATCATTTAGAGTTTCTGTAGCTGCTGGATCGGCGCAAAATTCAGCGGGCGACACCGCTTCCGTCAAATAGTAGCTGTTGACCCACCCCTGGCTGTTGTCGCTTTTCGTTTCTACCCACAACGAGCCATTTAACATTTGAGTGTTGCCAACTCCCATCACGCCGTCAACCCCGTTGGGCAGCCTGCCCACGACGTTGCCTTGTACGCCGACGCTATCGCGCACATTGAGCAGATCGTCTTCTTCTACAAATGCGACCTGGTACTCTACCTGGGCAATGGGTTGCCCGTCGGGAGTAGCTGTTGGCGGCTGCGGCGTTGGAGATGCCGGCATATTCGTCGATGTGGGCTCTGCTGGCTGTGTTGCCGGCAGTGGCGTTACTGTGGCGGGGGGTTGAGTCGTTGGCGTTGGCAACGGCGCATCTGGGAGCGCTGTTGGGGCTGGCGTAGGGCTGCTTTGGGCATCGGCATCTTCTAAACCGGCGTCTGCCGTTGCCGCTGACGTAGGCGACGCAATTGGCTCGCTTTGCCCCAGCAAGCCACATCCTGCCAGCCAAAGGGCGGGAATTAAAATCGCTGCTTGTAACTTGTGTCGATCCAATAAACCAAACATGGATACGCTCCTAAACTGTCCTCATTCAGGGAATTTTGCCGCCCAAATGCCGGCATTCAACCCGTTTCATTCGATCCTATACGCCTATCATAACGCAAATTAGAACAAAATAGTTCCCTGCGCCCTTTCTCCCTTTAGGATTTTTGGTTTAGAGTCATCAATTTTGTCTGACATCAGGCAATTAGTGTGAGATGAGTTGGCGCTCCAGATAAGCGGAAATCATTTTGATCGGCTTAAAAGCGATGATGACGGTTAACAGCAACACCAGATAGCCCGCCCACCGAGCTGCCGGCAAAATCGCCCCTGCAACTGACTCCAAAATAAACAACGTGACGATCAGCACAAAAAATTGGGCGACCGCTTCCGCTGCCGCATACAATACGGCGATCCCAGGCGAAATGGGGAATTTATTCAAATTTCGACGGGTAAATTGAAAGATCGCCACTCCAAGCAAAACCAGCAAAAAAGGCAATCTAGCAGGAGAAAGGGCTGCGCTAATCATCAAACCATCCTTCAGGGCATAGTGCGCCAACTAACAGAATTTCACTTGCTGGATCAAAACAAAATTTGTTGCTGTGGGATGTTTGGGCGGCTCTCGCTGCCGAGATGGTTGCGTGGCGGGCGGCAACAAGGTACAAAATTGTAGCTGGTATCGCACATTTATTCAATCTTAAACGTTATCTCAAGGAGACGGGAATGAAATCGTTGTTAAAAGAGTTGAAAATCGAAGAGGTCAACGTCGGAACATGCGCCGCCGCCGACCAATGGTTTGACGATAAAAATGGGGAGCTTATCGTTTCGGTCAACCCAGCCACGAACGAGCCAATTGCAGCCGTAAGAGAAGCTACCCCCGCCAGTTATGAACAGGCAGTACAGGCAGCCACGCAAGGCTTTGCCAGGTGGCGGCAAATGCCCGCCCCCAAACGGGGCGAACTGACGCGGGATTTGGGCAATGCCCTGCGCGATAAAAAAGAGCAGCTTGGCGATTTGGTTTCGTTAGAGATGGGTAAAATCCGGGTTGAAGGATGGGGGGAAGTGCAGGAAATGATCGACATTTGCGATTTTGCCGTAGGGTTATCCCGACAACTTTATGGGTTGACCATGCATTCCGAAAGACCAGGGCATCGCATGTACGAGCAATGGCATCCTCTGGGAGCGATTGGGGTGATCACCGCCTTTAACTTTCCCGTGGCAGTTTGGGCATGGAATGCGGCGATCGCCGCCGTTTGTGGCGATACGGTGGTGTGGAAACCATCGGAATTAGCCCCGCTGACTGCGGTAGCTACCCAGCATATCGCCAACCAGGTGATGGCGGATCATGGGGTGGGCGGCGTATTTACTTTGGCGGCGGGCGGGGCGGCAATTGGCGAACGGTTGATCAATGACCCGCGATTGCCGCTGATTTCATTTACTGGTTCGACGCGGGTGGGCAGAATTGTGGCGCAGACGGTTGCCGGCAGATTTGGCTCCACCATTTTGGAGTTGGGGGGCAACAACGCCATCATCATTGAGCCCGACGCCGATATGGATATGGCAGTCAGGGCGCTGCTGTTTGGCGCGGTAGGCACGGCTGGGCAACGCTGTACCACCACCCGGCGGGCGATCGCCCACGAATCGATTGTCGATGAACTGGGCGTTCGATTGGCGTCAGCGTATAAGCAAGTGAATATCGGCGACCCGTTGGATGATGCTGTGCTGATGGGTCCATTACGCACCCAGGCGGCGGTAAAGCAGATGCTGGCGGCATTATCTGAGGCGCAAGCGGCTGGCGGCGAGATTTTGGTCGGCGGGGAACGGCTGTTGGAAAAAGGGGAGCAATTTGTTTCGCCAGCGGTCGTCAGAATGCCGGCACAAGCGGATGTGGTTAAGCGGGAGACATTTGCCCCGATATTGTATTTGATGAGCTACAGTGATATTGACGAAGCGATACGCTTGCACAACGATGTGCCGCAAGGGTTGTCCAGCGCCATCTTCACAGACAGCATTCGTTCGGCAGAGGCGTTTTTATCTGCCGCCGGATCTGATTGCGGCATTGCCAATGTCAACATCGGCACCAGCGGGGCAGAGATTGGCGGGGCATTTGGCGGCGAAAAAGAGACAGGCGGCGGTCGAGAATCAGGCTCCGACGCCTGGCGAGCATATATGCGGCGACAAACGAATACGATCAATTGGTCAAAAGATTTGCCGCTAGCCCAAGGGATTGAATTTGGCGATTAACTTTTGACAATGGGAAAAGTGAGGAGCGCTGATCAAATGGGTTAGCTTACCTAATAGTTGTCTTCCCCCGTTTTTCAGCTCCATTGCTCCTGGCGAGTTTCCAACACTAGGGGCGTTTTTTTCATCTTGTCTACCATTTCATTAAACTCATCCTGGTCGGTCACTTCAATTTCCAGGTAGATGGTGCCTTGCCCATTGGCGTCATAAAATTTCACTTTCGAGATGTTAATCCCTTTGTCCCGCAAAATTTTCGTCACCTTATGCAATACGCCCGGTTCGTCATACACATCCAACGCCAGCGGCACCGGATACGTCTCCCTTTTATCCCCCCAACTGGCGTCTAAAATCCGGTCCCCTTCTTCCTGGCGTAAATTGTCCAATGTTTTGCAGTTTTCGCTGTGAATGGTGACGCCTCGTCCTCTGGTGATATATCCTTTGATGGGCAAGGGGGGCAACGGCGAACAACATTGCGCCAGCCGGGTACGCATTCCCTCTGCCCCTTCTACATGAATGCCGGCACGTTTCTTGCGATTCCGCTTCGGCGTCACTAGCATGGGCGGCGCCGGCGTTTCCTTTTGCTTTAACAACGATAATGCGCCGCTGATTTGGGTTGTTTTGATGTCGCCAAAGCCAACTTTCGCCAAAAAATTATCGGTATCATCCATGTTGAGCGCTTCAGAAATTTGCTCAATTGAATATTTATCAGCGATGTTCATGCGGCGCAGCTCTCGCTCCACCATGATTTGCCCTTGCTCGATATTTTCGTTACGCTCTTCACGCCGGAACCAGCGCCGAATTTTGCTGCGTGTGCTGGCGTTGCCCGTATAGCCCGAGTACACATTGAGCCATTCCCGGTTGGGGCTGCCCTGTTTATCCTTGATAATTTCTACCGTGTCCTCTTCTTGCAACTTGTAATCTAATTTCACCATCACGCCATTGACTTTGGCGCCTCGGCAAGTGTTGCCCAAACCGGTATGAATGCGATAAGCGAAATCGACAGGGGTTGATCCTTCCGCTAATGACACACGCTCCCCTAATGGGGTGATAACGACGATGCGATCTTTCACGTCTTCGATGACCAACGACATTGTTTCGTCATGTTCGTTCGTTTCGTCGCCGCCGGCAAAAAGCATATCCCGCACCAGTCGAATTTTGCCGGCATCATCCTCGCTAGCCCCTTCCAGAACTCCTTCTTTATAAGACCAATGGCTGGCGACGCCTAATTCAGAATGTTGGTGCATCTCCTGAGTGCGAATTTGCACTTCCATGGTGTGGGCGTCGTCGTCTAACACAGCGGTGTGCAGCGATCGGTAGCCGTTGGGTTTAGGGCGGGCGATATAGTCGTCGAACTCTTCCGGGAATGGTTCCCACAGATTATGGACGATCCCCAGAGCGCGATAGCAATCGACCGGATTGTCGCTATTGATGATGATACGGATCGCTCGAATGTCGTAAATTTCGTCTAGGCTGATGTTTTTCCGCTTCATTTTGCGGTAAATTGAGTAGATTTGTTTAGGACGACCAACGACCTCGGCGTCGATATTTTGCCGGGCTAACGCTTCGCCGATTCGCCTTTTGGCGTCTTCAATCATTTCCCAGGGGGATTTTTCGCCGCGATGGATATGTTTGGAGATGACGTCGTACGCTTCCCGTTCCAGATATTGGAAGGAAAATTCTTCGAATTCGGCTTTTATTTCCCACAACCCCAATCGATTGCACAGGGGGGCGAAAATTTGTTGGGCGGATTCGGCGACGATTTGCTGTAACTCCTGATCGATTTGGTCAAGGTGGCGCAACTCTATTAAATTTGCCCCCATTAGAGTCAGCAAAGCGCTCAAATTTTCTTTTTTCTCAATACTTTTGAAAGAGTGTTTAACGATTTTAGCCGAGCGCTCCCGAATCGAATCTTCCTCAGTATAAAATGGATCTAATTTGTGATATTGGTCGATGGCAAACCGACTGTCGGCGTTTAGCAAGGCAGGAGGTAATTTGCCAGCTTCGCTCTTCCGAGTCTCATGCAGCAAAGCAGTGGTGACTGTAGCGTTTAGGGGAAAATAGGCGATAGCGTGGGCGACCGCACATTCATCTTCAAATTGGCTAACGCCATAAATGGTATGACGTCTCTTATGGCTATTGGCGGCGAAGCGATAAACATTTTCAATTGTTGCTCTGTGATGCGCCGTGATGGCGTCGGGCAAACGATTTAGGATGCTCTGCAAATTCTTTTTTGTCATTTTCTGAATCCGAGCCGAATAAAAAAAGGCGCTTCTGGGAGAAGAAGCGCCTGTGGAAAACTGTGTTTGCCGGTTAAGCTACTCGCTGACAGCTTCGGGCGGTTCTTCTCCGTCGTTATTTGCCTTGCGAAGGTGGGTAATCTGCTCTGTGACGCCTGCCACTTTTGAGCGTCCTTCAGACAAAACGATGCGAGCGCTCTCTTGCATGTGGCTGCCGGCATTTCGCGCGTTTCCTCTCATGTCCGAAAGGGAACTGCCAGCCCGTTCACGAATTGGCGCCATACGATCGCCGCCTGCGGCAGCCAAACGGGCTCTTGTCTCTTCGCCAGTTTGGGGAGCTAAAATCAGCGCTGTCGCCGCCCCAACCAAACCGCCAATCACAAATCCAGCCAAAAATGCGCCAAACTCGTTGTTGCTTTCATTCATTTTATGCATCTCCTTTCGATCTATCAGTAATTTGAAAGACAAAGCGCCTTTTTACGATGAGAAATTGTTCTCAGTTATGAGAAGTTGCCCTCATTCTGGCAAATTATTCCTGGGGTCGCCAAAAAGGGCTTGCGCCCCGCGCCGCAACCCAGCGGCGTATCCGCTTAGTCGCGCCACTGGTTTTACCACGCTTTGGCTGACGAAATCAGTTGTGCCTCGGGCGATTGCCAGCGTTTCATTGGTCTGGTGCAAAATCGGCTTTATCTCAAATTCGAGCATATTGACCAACCGAATGATCATGATTGTGATGAGGATGAGAGACAGCCCCATCAGACATGAGCCCAACGCCAGAGCGATAATCATCACGTCACGAAGCGCTTCCAATAAATCAGGATGGTTGATAGCAGCCCAGATGACGCCCCAACCGATCAAAATTGTTAATAACAGGATGACGACGATGCCGGCAATCAGCCACCCTCTTTTAACTAAAGGAGCGTTATTTTGGGCGGCGAGCGGTGTTGAGTAGCTCTCTTGCATCGACAATCTCCATCAAACAAAGTATAAGCCGCACCTGACAATTAAACAACCGGCGGTTTGCGCCGCTCTTCAAAACGAAGCAGCAACCAGGCGGTAATAAGAATCGCCCAAGAGCCCACGCTGGCAGGCAGCAGCCGAATTGCCCCTAGTTGAAGGAAGGAAAAATGGAGGGCATCGCCGACGAATTGCCCGACGGCAAAGCCGATCCAAGAAGCTAAAATGTAGATGGGAATGTGGCGGGCTGATCCGCCCATTAGCAGATGAAAAGCGGCGCCATAGGCGGTCGCCGCTAATAAACCCAAAATGATGCCGGCAGCCGAAATTGTCATCTCTAACTCGCTCCGTTTAATTGTGCGTCGGCGATGATTCCCCCGCCCAGACATTGGTGGCCATCGTAAAAGACCGACGACTGCCCCGGAGTTACGCCAGCGACGGCTTCTTCAAATGAGACAATAAGTTGGTCGTGTGCGGATGGTTGTAACATTGCCGGCATCTCCCGCGCTTTGTATCGAATTTTCACAGATGCCGGCATCGGCAGCGAAGGCGCTTTATCCGCTACCCAATTGATGTTTCGGGCGACCAATACTGTGCGCCCCACATCTTTTCTTTCGCCAACGATGAGTCGGTTGTTGGCGGGATCTTTTTCAGTTACAAACAGCGGCTGGGGAGATTGAAGTTGCAGCCCTTTTCGTTGCCCGATGGTGTAAAAAGGCAATCCGTCATGCGTTCCCAGTTGGTCGCCCGCCTGGTTTACAATCATCCCCGGTTCAGCGCTGTCGGGGGCATATTGGCGTAAAAAGCGGCGGTAATCGCCATCTCCCAAAAAGCACAAATCTTGGCTGTCTCGCTTGTGGGCGAGGTCAAACCCCATTTGTTCAGCCATTTCCCGCGTTTCTGCCTTGCTGTATTCTCCAACGGGAAACATAAGCTGGCTCAATGTCGTTTGCCCCAACATGTAGAGCACATAAGATTGGTCTTTGCCGGCATCGTTCCCTTTGAGCAGTTGAAAGCCGTCCGCCGTCGCCCGAATTCGAGCGTAATGCCCGGTCGCCAAATAATCTGCGTCGAGGGCTTTGGCGCGGTTAAGCAGATAATCGAAACGAATCGCGCGGTTGCATTCGATGCACGGGTTAGGGGTACGCCCTTTGCCATGTTCGTCGATAAAAAATTGGACGATCGTTTGCCGAAAACGCTCTTTGACGTCAACGACATAAAAAGGGATATTTAAGCTGTCCGCAATGCGGCGCGCGTCTGCCATTTGGTCTGGGGTGCAACAGCGGTTAACCGGCGCGCTGTTTCCGATAGGGGGTTCGCTCCACAGGCGCATCATCATGCCGATCACGTCGTACCCTTGCTCTACCAGCAAGCCAGCCGCTACCGAGCTATCTACGCCGCCGCTCATGGCGACGACCACCCGTTTCTTCTCGTTCATGGGGCAATTGTAAATCGTCTGCTTGCTTTCGGTCAATAATTGAGGAGGGCAGGGCGCCTTAACAAGTTGTCATTAAGCTCTGATACCGACGAGAAATCTAGCGGGTGGTCACAGAGCCTGCCGAAGCAATTCTGTTAAAAAAAACGACCAATGCTGGCCCCAAATAGGGCGAGCCAACCGATGGCAACAGGGGGCGAAACGCCACACAACAATCGGTTGACCCGCCCCTACGACAATGCTTGGCAGCGGCGGGTCAATTAGACAAATATGTTTGGCGCTCCCATCAAACAGCCTGCCCTATTGGCTCGCCCAACACAAGGTCTAAATTTGGCATCCTGACAGGTCGTTAATGCACTTGGAGAGCGGAGCAAAAAAAGCGCATCTTTACCTTGTCCCTTGTTTGATACCGATGATGGTTAACCCGCTTGACATTCGACATTTTTGCTCGATAATAAAATCATCGTTTGGTCAAGTCGGGAACTGGAAATTGCGCTGCCCAAATCAGAGGTAAGCAACATGCCATATCGTAAGCGAGGAAGTCAGTCAAATAAGAAATGGCGCATCACATATTTTACCGTTGCATTTTTATTGAGCTGGCTTACTTTAAGTTCATGCATTGCTGCACCGACGCCTGCGCCAACGGTTGCCGTAACGCCCAGCCCGACTGCGCCCCCCACCCTCACTCCAATGCCTGGCATTGAAATTCCATTTTCTGTGATTGTTTCTGATTTTGAAGGAAAGGTTGAAATTGTTATAGACATGTCTAGCAATGCTCCTCTCCCAAAGGTTGAGAATACGGTCAACCCAACGATTAGAGTGATTACGCAATTGGAAGAGGTCAATCAGTTGTCCCCTTACATCAGCTATCGACATCTCGATAAATTGGAACAAATCGATTATGACAGTTGTATCGTCCTCATCGCCCATCGCGGGCAAACCAGTAGCCTCTATCCAAATAGCATTGAGGTGGGACAAGTGCGGTTGGTTGGGGATCAACTCCATATCATCACCGCCTTTAATCCGGCGAATGGGCAAGCGTCTGAAATCGTTACATATCCCGTCGAAATCGTTCAAATTCCCCGACTGGAAAAGCCAATTCAAGAGTATCAGATTTTGTTGGTTGTGGATGGAGAAATTCTTGACCGATACCCCTAGCAAAGGAGCTGACTATGCCATCTCGAAAAATCATTATCATCGCCGCCATCTTAGGGCTGCCGCTTATCTTGGCGGCGATCCTGGTGACATCGGGGCAGAGCAATGCGGTCGCCCTTGCTCTGGGCAAAGGGGGCGACCCCGCCCCCACCCTGCCTCCGCCGTCACTTCCAATTTTGCCGACTGCGCCGCCAATTGAAGCTGCCCCGAAGCCATCCTCGCTGCAATTGGCGCTCGACTATGTAGTCGCCACATTTGACGCTGACCGAGAGCGGCTAACAGCCGTCAAAACGGGCATATTGACCTTGCGATCTTTGGAAAAAGTATACGATATTGTTAAATTGAGCGAAAAGAATGACGAGAATGGCAGCCGCTTTTTTATAGCCTATGTCGATCCAGAAACGGGGGATGTGCAGCACAATGACAAATCATTGTGGGAAGAAGAAGCGAAAGCGCATGAAGCGCTCTATGGCAAGATGGGGTTGGAGCTGTTTAACGTGTTGCAGCCTTTAAACGATGATGATCTGGTTCCGGTGGGCATCTGGACAGCGGGACAGCCCGGGCAAACGGCTGTGGAGTTGCAGGAAGAGGCGTATGCCCAGTTGGCGGCAACTTACCCCGAAGCGGGGCAAGCTTTGGAATCATCCGGCTCTCCATTTGCGGTTGAAGATGAGGCGCTGCGAGCCCAATTGAATCAAGAGTTTTTGGAGATTATCGAAGCGGGTATGGCTGTGCGCCGCAATCCAGTGGAATCGCTGTTGGCTCAAGAAGGGTTCGCCTTCAAACGGTGGCAGAGCATGCCCCTGATCTCAGCCGCCCTTCCCAAATGGTTGATCGTGGAGTTGAGCCGCCACCCAGACGTTAGCGCCATCGAGTACACCGATCATGAGCAGACAACTGAGTTGGATTCGGCGGCTGAGGAGCATAAGGCGCCAGATGTATGAAATTTGGGGGTGGATGGAAATGGGGTTCGGGTGGGCGTCATCGACGCCGGCAATTTTAGTTCGACATTGACCTGTATCAATCAGGACACCGTTAAGTTAATCGGCAGTACAACAATAACTGATACTAGACATGCCAGCTAAATAGAGGAGGCTTACTGAGCGGTAAATTGCTGAATTCGAGCCACGATCTCCGGAAGTTCAGCCACAACTTTCGCCACATCCGCTTCTGTATTTTGCCTGCCGACCGTCAGACGCAGCCCCCCAGTAGCCCATGCGTCGTCTAACCCAAGCGCTTGAAGCGTGGGGGAGGGTTCAGGGTTGCCGGCAGCGCAAGCGGAGCCGCTGCTGCCGGCAATCCCGGCGACATCCAGGTGGATCAACAGATCGTTGCCGGCAGCGTGTTTGAAGGCAAAACTGGCGTGATGGGGCAATCGGTTGACAGGATGCCCGGTTAAGATCGCCTCCGATTCAGGAAACGCCCCCAAAATGCCGGCAATTAAGCTGTCTCGCAATGTCGTGCAATGGGCGACATGCGCCTCTCGATTTTCTGAGGCGATGCGCAACGCTGCTGCCCCGCCAACGGCAAACGCCACATTAGAAGTGCCGGCACGCAATCCAGACTCTTGCCCGCCTCCGGTTACCATCGGCTTCAATGGCGTCCCCTCTCGCACATATAAAATCCCCACCCCCTTGGGTCCATTAAATTTGTGTGGGGCAAAGCTCATCATATCGATCGGCTGAGCCGCCATATCCCACTCGAAAAATGGGGCGGCTTGCACGGCGTCGGTATGAAACAAAACGTTATGCTGGCGGGCAATGGCGCCAATTTCCTCAATTGGTTGCGTTGTGCCGATTTCGTTGTTGGCTGCCATGATGGAGATGAGGACGGTGTCTGACCGAATCGCTCCCTGCAACTGTTCCATATCGATTTGTCCAAAATGGTCAACGGGCAAAATCGTCAGCTCAAATTTGAATTGGTCGCGTAGCTGTTGCGCCGTTTTCAACACCGCTTCATGCTCTATGGCGCTGCAAATGAGGTGGTTGCCGCCCCTATTTCCCCGAGCTTGCCACATCGCTCCCCGCAATGCCAAATTGTCGCTTTCTGACCCGCAACTGGTAAAGATGATTTCGTTGGGTTGGGCGTTTAACAGGCGGGCGATAGTTTGGCGGGCTTGTTCGAGTCCGCGCCTCGCTTGCCGCCCATATTGGTGGATGGAGGATGGGTTGCCGTAATGAGCTGTCCAGTAGGGGAGCATCGCCTCTAACACGGCAGGATGAACGGGCGTTGTAGCGCTGTGATCTAAATAGATGTGGGTCATGGTTTTTGGTTGGGATTTGCAGGGGATATTATATTCCTGCAAAAATGGCGCTTCCTGAGATTGAATTCACTCTTGTAATATCGGCAATTTTACCGTAAATGTGGCGCCTTTGCCTTCTTCGCTTCCCACTTCAATCGTCCCCTGATGTTTCTCTACCCCTTCTTTGGTCATATAAAGCCCCAAGCCAGTGCCGGCAATCCCTTTTTCTACTGCTGTGGATGACCGATAAAAACGTTTGAATAGATTGGGCAGCGCCTGACGCGGCACCCCGATCCCTTCATCGCGGACTTTAATGACAATTTGCTCTCCATCTGACTTTGCCGAAAAACGGACAACGCCCGACGGCGTAAATTTTATGGCGTTTTCTACCAGATTTTTGAAGATGGTGTACAGCGTTTCTTCGTTGCCTTTTACCGATGGCAAATCGGATTGGACTTTTTGAATGAAAGTCAACCCTTTTTCAGTAGCTTGGTCGGCTAATGCCGGCAAAAATCCCTCAAACAATTGATTCAAATTTACATTGGAAAAGCTGCGTTGAATTTCACGGGCATCCATTTTGACCACTTCCAACATTTGCCTCACCATCTGTTGCAACCGATCGCTTTCTCGTTCGATCACCCCCAGAAAACGACGTTGTTTGTCGATATCCCCCTCCGTTTTGCCGTCTTGCAGCAAGCGGGCATACATCAAAATCGTCGCCAGAGGCGTGCGCAATTCGTGAATGATGTTATGAAAAAAGTCATCCCGCATCCGCTCCAACTCTCGAATTTGGCGCAAATCGCTAAAGACGAAAATCGCTTCCCCGATCCGCCCTCCTTCATCCTCAATGGTGGTGCCGCTGACCAGAACAGGCGCCAATTTGCCGCTGCTCTGATACAGTTCGAAGGCGAGCTGAGGGTTGTTTTCGGTCTGGTTAAATACGGAGTTGACAAACGCTTCAAAATCATCTTTAGGCGATTGAACGATGTCGAATAGATTTTTTCCAATTAGATCACTGTCTGGAATGAGCAAGAGCGAAGCGAAGGCGTCGTTACTGGCGGTGATTAAGCCAGCTCGATTCACTGTCAGCATCCCTTCTGACATGCTCTCGAACATTTTGGCGATACGCAATTGCTCTGCCACCACATCCAAATGGAGGTTTGTATTTTCAATCGCCGCCGCCAAAGGTCCGCTAATCGCTTGTAACAGCCGCAAATCAGATTTTGTAAAGATGCCGCTGCGTTTGTTGATCGCTTCCATCACCCCAATCACTCGATTTTCGATCATCAACGGCACGCATAAGATGGAGTTCGTTTCAAAGCCGGAGATGTGATCGATGCGGGAGAAGAAGCGGCGGTCATCATAAGCCCGATTGACGATGAGGGGTTCGGCATTTTGGGCGACATAGCCGGCAATCCCTTGCCCAACTTGCACTCGTACCGGAGGCAAATCTAAAAATTGGGGTCCCATCAACTTGTTGACGAAGATGATCTCCTGCGAAAGTTGGTCAAACAAGCCAATAGAGACCGATTCCACATCTAAAGCGCGGCGAACGGGGTCGCTGAGTTGATGGTAAATATTTTCCAGGTCGAGGGACGAGCTGAGGGCGTAGTTGATGTCGGAAACGACTTGGAACTCTATCTCTTGCTGGGCAGATTTGTGCCGCAGGTAAGCCCGATCTAAGAAGACGGTGATGTGCCGACCCAACGAATCTAACTCTTCGGGGGTGAAAGGGAAATCGGGGCTGGGGTCGATAAAGCAAATCGTTCCTTTGGGGGTAAAATGATTGGCTGGCATGGGCAATGGCGTGGCGAGAATATCTTCGCGGGGCAAAAACCATAGCTCGTTTTGAATCTGTTCGCTGGCGGGGCGGCTGAATTTTTCCAGGTAGACGGTTTTGCCGGCATTTGCCACTTCCACAAAAGTGGTGTCGGCATTTTCCCATCGCGTTTGTACCGTTTTCTCTTCTCCCGGTTTGCTCACCCAGACATCGTACAGCCGTTTGGGGGTATTGTAAATGGCGACAGCCACCGCTCCTTGCGTGGTTTTTGCCAACTCGGTGGCGACAGTGGCGCAAATGCCGTGGGCATCTAACAATGAGGCTAATTCTTGCGCCAACAGATTCCAAATTCCGGGATTTTTGGGCGTAATCAGGGTCAAAATTTTTCTCCAAACCAGAGCGTTCGATGCCGGCAATTATGGCAAGAGGGCGCAATGCCGGCAAGTTTGACCGATGGGCATTCAGTCATGCCCTTGCTCAAATTTGTGGGAAGCCGTATCATCCCCACATTGCTCAAAAAAATTCGGGCGCACATAGATAATTTTCAATTTAAAAAACTATCGATTGCAATGCGGGAAAAGCGGCTGTCCGTCGCTGGGCGTAGCCCAAATCCCCATCCCCAAACATTACAGGAGATCATACATGAGTGGCATCATTTCTATTTATGGACGCGAAGTTCTGGATTCTCGCGGCAATCCCACCGTAGAAGTTGAGGTTGAACTGTTAGATGGCGCCTTTGGCAGCGCCATCGTGCCATCAGGAGCGTCAACTGGCGTCCATGAATCGTGGGAACGGCGCGATGGCGACAAAAGCCGTTACCTGGGTAAAGGCGTCTTGGCAGCCGTCGAAGCGATAAATGACGAAATTGCGGCTGAGCTTTCCAGTTGGGACGCTACCGATCAAGTTGGTATCGATCAGGCGATGATTGAACTGGATGGCACGGAAAATAAAAGCCGATTGGGGGCGAACGCCATCCTGGGCGTTTCGCTGGCGGTGGCAAAAGCGGCGGCAAACAGCGTGGGCATGCCCCTTTATCGGTATCTGGGCGGCACATCGGCTCGTACTTTGCCAGTGCCGATGATGAACATTATGAATGGCGGCAAACACGCCGCCGGCGCCACCGACATTCAGGAGTTTATGGTGATGCCGGTGGGCGCAGCCACCTATTCCGAAGGGATGCGCTGGTGCGTTGAAATTTATCATCATCTAAAAAAGGTATTGAACGATAAAGGATATCGCACCACCACGGGCGATGAGGGGGGATTTGCCCCATCTGTATCCGCCAACAAAGAGGCGTTTGACTTGATAATGGAAGCGATTGAAAAGGCGGGTTACCATGCCGGCGACCAAATTATGTTTGCCATGGACGCTGCCGCCAGCGAATTTTATGAGAATGGCGTTTATAGCCTTGCCACAGAAGGCAAAAGCTTCAGCGGGGCGGAACTTGTCGATTTTTACGCCGATTGGCTCGACCATTACCCTATCATTTCTATTGAAGATGGGTTGCACGAGGATGATTGGGACAGTTGGAGTTTGATGATGGAGAAATTGGGGGATAGGTTGCAAATTGTCGGGGATGATCTGTTGGTGACCAATGTCAAACGGATCGAAACTGGCTTTGAGAAAAAAGCGGCAAACAGCCTCTTGTGTAAAGTGAATCAAATCGGCACGCTGACGGAATCGATTGCGGCGGTGGATTTGGCGCAACGCCACAATTGGACGGTGGTTGTATCGCATCGCAGTGGCGAAACAGAGGATACGACGATTTCTGATTTGGTGGTGGCGTTAAACGCCGGGCAAATTAAGACGGGAGCGCCAGCCCGTACCGACCGGGTGGCAAAATACAACCAACTGTTGCGAATTGAGGATTCGCTGGGCGACGCGGCAATCTATCCGGGACGGAAAGCGTTTACCAATCTCAATTTGGGTTAATCGTTATTGGGCGAATTTAATCACAACACAACCATTTTGAGGTAGTAGTTATCCAGATGCACACAGAGGTCACGGAGGAAACACGGAGAACAGGGAGAAGAAAAAAGAGGATTTGGCAAAATTTCGAGATAAAAGCAAAAATTCAAGAAAATAATCAGCCAAAAGCCCTAAAAACTACCCGAAAAGGTGGAGTCGCTAAAAAATCTCTGTGTCCTCCGTATCTCTGTGCTCTCTGTGTCCAAAAAGATGCGCTAAACGGTTCACGATTACCCGTTTGCCAATTCACAAATTAACCGTTCATTTGTTCCTGAATGGTGAGCCACGCTACATAGGCAAACCCAAACAGACAGGTGAGCAGCAAAAACAGAGGTCCAATGTTGCCATGGTACAGGGCAAAAATCAGCCCAATGCCGGCATAAATCGCCAACCCTACTTCTACAAACACAATCCAATCAAACGGCAGCCGATATTGTTGTAACCCTTTTTTCCCTTTCCCTTTTGGAGTGCGAACAAACGGGGTTTGACGGGCAAAAATCGCGCCCAGAACGCCGCGGCTGGCGCTGGGGGCGATGCCGGCAGCTACCAACAACAATGTGGGCAAATGGCGCAGCTTTTTATTCCAATCTGGATAAAGCAATCGCTGACTGATGATGAATAACAGCGGCTGGGCGATGCCGGCAATCCCGAATAAAATCATCAGCGGAGAAAAACGGGCGTCGGCGACGGCGAGCGGCACGCTAAGCCCCAACAACGTCAGCAGCAGCAAATGGGTGGCGTAAGCCGACATGGTGATGACGGCATACAGGCGGGCAGTCCAGGAGTGGTTGCGGCTGCCCAGGATGCGCCCGCCAAACTTGAACAAACATTGGGTTGAGCCTTGCGCCCAGCGGGCTTGTTGATTTTTGTAGGCGGCGATGCTGGCCGGCAATTCCGCTGGCGCCGCCACCTCCGGCAAAAAGCGGCATTCCCATTCCCGCAAAACCGCCCGCGAACTGAGACATAAATCTTCGGTTAACGTATCCGCTTCCCAGCCGCCGGCGTCGTCGATACAAGCCCGCCGCCAAATGCCGGCAGCCCCATTAAATTTGGGGAACAGGTCAGCCCGATGACGCACCGTCTGCTCGATGGCAAAATGTTTGTCCAGGGCGATCGCCTGGGCGGCAGTCAGCGGGGAATCGTCCGCATTGAGATGCCCCCAGCGGGCTTGCACCATGCCGATACGGTCGGAAGCGGCAAAGTGGGGAATGGTTTGCCGCAAAAAATCTGGCTTGGGGGCGAAATCGGCGTCAAAGATGGCGATGAATTCGCCAGTTGCCGAGGCCAGCGCCGCTTGCAACGCCCCTGCTTTAAAACCGGCGCGGTCTGGGCGGCGGCAATGTTCGATATTGTAACCCGCCTGCCGGTACCGATCGGTCAATGTTCCCGCCAATACAGTCGTTTCGTCGGTGGAGTCGTCTACGATTTGGATGTGCAGCTTGTGGCAGGGGTAATCGAGGTTGATGGCGGCGCGGGTGAGCCGTTCCACCACCAGCCGTTCGTTGTAAATGGGCAGTTGTACGGTGACGGCGGGCAATTCGACGTCTGGTAAAGTTGGGGCGGGGAAGCGATCATGACGCCGCTGCCAATAATAATAGAGCGTGACCAGACCAAGCAGCCCATAGAGAGAAATGCCGGCAAGCGCCAAAATGTACCCGATTTGCAATAAAGTAATCATAAAATAACATGTAACTGACGACGAAATACGAACTCCCCTCAATCGCTCTTTTTTTGCCCCAAGTTTTGTTTGACTCGCTTATTGAAAACGCTGCGCGGCAGCAGCGTTTTGCGTCCGCAACTTTGGCAAACCAGCCCAATATCTACCCCTAACCGAACAATTTCCCATTCGTAGCCGCCGCAGGGGTGGGGCTTTCGCAAGCGGACGATATCTTCCATCTCAATCTGAATTGGTTGTCGATTCATAAGCGGAGATTATAGCATGATCAGGATGGATTGAATGCCGGCATTCAATCCATCCTGATTCAGCAAGAGCCTTGAAGAGCTGCAAAAGTCTACTAATTCGCCCCGCCTAATCCGGCAAGATATAATGGCTGGTATGAATAATTTCAATATTCCAACGATTATCGCTAGGGTCATCACCTTGCTCATCGCCTTTACTATTCATGAATTGGCGCACGCTTGGTCGGCTCACAAATTGGGCGACGACACCGCTAAAAATTTAGGGCGGCTTACCCTCAATCCGTTGGCGCACCTAGACCCGATGGGCACGCTGCTGCTGTTGGAGTGATTTACTTTGGCTCCTGCATTTGCCGCTGGCGAAGAGATTTGAGCCTAAATCAATTTTTCCGAAAGGCGCATTAAAGTGGATTGCATCAGCAACGATTTAAATGGGACAATTGGTGAGGCGTCATAAAAATTCGAAAAACCGAGTTTTCTCTCCGGTGAGTGTATTAAGTAGGTTGTGTAAAAAAGTTCGCCGACTCCCAATCTATCTATTAATCGGCGGGTTGTGGCTGGCGGGGGGGATGGGCTGTAGCGACTCATCTGGAGCGCAATCGGCAGCGGGGGATAGCGAAGGCGCGCCTAGCGGGACGGAACTGTATTTGCCCCATGTCGTCAATCTGCCGCAACTGCCGCAGCTATTAGGGACGATGCAGCTAAATGCCTCGCCGCAGCAGGCGGTGGTCAACCGGAACAATGGACGCGTATATGTGCTGACGACCGGCAGCGTGGCAGTGATTGAGGGGTTGCAACTGGTGAAGGAGATACCGCTGCCTAGACCGAACTTAGTTGGAAAAATCGCTTTGGATGAAGCGCATGATCGGGTCTATGTTAGCTACGGACTGCCTGGCCAGGAGGTTACTGTTATCGAATTGGAAGAAATAGTTGCCTCGATCTCCCTCCCTTTGGTGAGTGTGGATGATATGGCGGTGCATCCAGAGACAAATGAACTCTATATAGCTGGCATGAAGAGGGAAAATGGGGCTTACGTTTATTCTGAATTAATTGTTGTGAGGGACAATGACGTTATTTCCCGCCTGAATATCGGACGGGGCGTCCCTCGAAATCTAATTATTGATGCCGTTTATGATTACATCTATGTCAATGGAACGATCCCCCACCCAGAGTATGAATTTGAGAAGATTGGCACGGTTACGGTGATTCAGAATAATGCAGTGCAAAGCGTTCATGAGATGGGACAATATATTGAGGATATGGCGTTAGATGTTGAAAGCGGCAGGGTGTGGGTGATGCTGGGGGCAGCCTATGCCTATGACCCCGAGAATCCAGTTCGGCTGGAAGATATGGCGCTGTTTGAAAAAGGAGAACTGCTGATCCTGCAAAAAGTGAGCGAGCTTCAGCATGACATCTATAATCACGTCCTTATTCATCCTAAGACAGGGGATTTTTATGCAACGGGAGGAGGATTAGTCGTAATGGTGGGCAAAGAGCAAAATGGCGCCATCGTCGCCCAAGCTGAAATAGAGGTTGGGCATTCAGAGCTGGACATCGGCATGGCAATCGACCCCATCTCAGGCAACTATTATCGGGCAAATCAACTGGACGATAATATCTCTGTGATACATGGGGTACACCTTTTAGGAGAGGTGGAGGTGGGTTACCAGCCCAAAGGGTTGGCGGTCAATCCCAATAATGGCTGGCTTTATGTGCCCAATAGTCGGAGCTTTTCAGTTTCTGTGTTAGGGTATCCAGAGTCGTTGAGCGACGATTAAGCGGGCTGATTGCCAAAAAGCCGCTTTGTGTCCGCCAAGCAACAAACGTTGATGGCGTGACGGTTGTTCAGCCTTGCCAAACGGCGCTTCCCCTCATCTCAAATTAGCTTTGCCTATTCCAGCAAGATATAATGACTGGTATGAATAACTTCAATATTCCAACGATTATCGCGCGGGTCATCACCCTGCTCATCGCCTTTACTATTCATGAATTGGCGCATGCTTGGTCGGCTCACAAATTGGGGGACGATACCGCTAAAAATTTAGGGCGGCTTACCCTCAATCCGTTGGCGCACCTAGACCCGATGGGCACGCTGCTGCTGATTGTTGCCGGCTTTGGCTGGGCGAAACCAGTGCCGGTTAATCCGTACAATTTGCGCATAGGTCCCAAAACGGGGATGGGGGTGGTGGCGTTGGCGGGACCGGTCTCCAACATCATTATGGCGATTTTAGCCGCTTTGCCCTTTAGATTGGGGTTGATGGATGTGGCGTTCGGCACAACAGCCGGATTTTTGCCCTCATTCGGTTTTGTGCTAACCCAATTTGTCTGGATCAACCTCATTTTGGCGTTGTTCAATATGATTCCGGTGCCGCCGTTAGATGGCTCGAAGGTGTTGATGTGGCTGCTGCCAGACGAGCTTTCTGCCAGCTTCCAGTCGATTGAAAGAGTGGGTCCGATTCTTTTGCTCGCCCTGGTTTTTACCGACATGACCAGCTTCCTGATTTTAGGACCTTCCCGCTTTTTGTTTGAAATGTTGATGGGCTAATGGCGCTGCATGGGGCGTTTGTATCGGATTCGGCAATTTTTGTTGGGCTTTCAGACGCATAACCGCCCCTTGCCGGCATCGACCCAAGTTAAAATCAACGCAACTCTATCGCCCGCCGAACGAGCGCTTTTTTCTCGTCAAGCGCTCCGCGACCAATGGCATAGCGCGGCGGTGATGGAGAAATTGATCGAGGCTGAGCATGACGCCCCCCCCTTGTTGGCAGCCGCTTTGCTGCACGATGCCGGCAAATGCCGGGCGCCAGTCAGCCAATGGGATAGAATAGCCCCGGTGTTGGTGGAAAAAAGTTTCCCGACATTATTGGCGCGATGGGGCGACGCCCCGCCGACCGGCTGGCGAAAACCGTTCGTTATTCGGCTAAAACACCCGGCTTGGGGGGCAGAAATGGCGGCGGATGCCGGCAGTCATCCCCAAACCATTCGCCTCATTCGCTGCCATCAAGATAAGGATGTTGCGGCGGATGATAGCTGGCTGACGGCGTTGCAATGGGCGGATAACCAAGCATAATTAGCCAAATTGCCGCTACAAAAAAGGAATTTGCAATGAAACCACAATCAATATCAGTGATCGGATTAAATTATCTGGGATCGTCTATCGCCCTGGCATTAAAAGAATCGGCTCTCGATGTGAAAATAATCGGCTATGATGACGATGACAAAAAAAGACAACAAGCCAAATCGTTGGGCATCATCGACGACGCCCGCCGAAATTTAGTTCATGCCGCATCAGAAGGGGATGTGGTGATATTGTCTGTGCCCTTTGCCGAGTTAGAAAAGACGTTGCGGCGAATCGGCGACGACGTGCAACCCCACGCCCTGGTACTCGACATGAGCCGGCAAAAAGAAGCGGCGCAAAATTGGGCAAAACTACATTTGCATCATGGGCATTTTATTGGGATAGTCCCCACTTTGGCGGCGGATTACCTGGATAAAGGAGAGCGCGGCTTAGAAGAGGCAAATGCCGGCATCTTTCAAAATAGCGTTATGTGCGTTATTCCATCTCCCAATGCCGATCCCAAAGCGGTCGATAGCGCCGTCAATTTGGGCAGATTAATTGGGTCGAAATCCTTTTTTCTGGACATTATGGAATATGACGCTCTGGCAATGGCAAGCGAGACATTGCCCGGCTTGCTGGCGGCGGCTTTGTTTGGCGCGGTCAACCAAAGTTCGGGCTGGCGAGATATTTTACGCTTTGCCGGCAATAACTTCGCCTCCTCTACCATCCCACTGAAAGCGGAAGCCGATATCGCTCTGATGGCAAGTCGCAACAAAATCATCGCTCTGCATTGGATCGACCAAATTCAGGAGCAATTGAAAGCGCTTTCCATGCAAATTCGCAACGACAATACGGATGAATTGGCGGCATATATGATTGAGTTGGGTATCGAGCGGGAGCGATGGTTGCATAAACGGTCGGAAAACAATTGGGAAGAAACTGTTGAAATCGAGCCGGTGAGCATGGTGGATATGTTGGTGGGCAAACGCTTTTCAGACAAAGAGAAATCGTAGAGATAATGCCGGCATTTAAAATCCTCATGATCGCCCCCACCTCATTTTTTGGGGATTACGGCGGGCATATCCGCATTTATGAGGAGACCAAAGCCCTGCAAGCCTTGGGGCATCAAGTCGTTATCGTTACCTATTACATGGGGGCAAACCTGCCCGGCATCCATATCGAGCGCACCGCCCCGCTCCCCTATCGCGCCAACTACGAGGTTGGTTCTTCCCGCCACAAGCTGGCGTTTGATCTCTTTTTGGCGGCAAAGGCGGGGCAAATAGCCCATCGCTTCAAACCAGACATTATTCATGGGCATATGCATGAAGGCGCGCTGATCGGCGGGGCGGTCGCCCGGTGGCGAAACATTCCCCTCGTATTTGATTTTCAGGGCAGCCTGACCGGCGAAATGATCGATCATGGCTTTTTGCGCCAGGATGGCATGATTACCCCCTGGGCGCTGCGGCTAGAACGCTTTATTTCGTCTCGGTTGCCGCAAGCGATTTTGACCAGCTCCTCCCAAGCAGGCGAATTGTTACGCCAGGAGTTTGGCGTACCACAAGAGATAATTCATCCATTGCCAGATTGCGCCAATTTAGCGTTGTTTGATCCCCGCCTTTTTTCCCAAGAAGATAAAGAGGAGGCGCGACAAGAGTTGGGCATTCCAGTAGATGCGCCAGTTGTTGTCTACCTGGGTTTATTGGCGGATTATCAGGGGACGACCCATCTTATCGAAGCTGCGGCACGGCTAAAAGATGCCGGCAAAAAGGTCTGGTTTTTAATCATGGGTTACCCCAATGAGGCAAAATATAAAACATTAGCGGTCGGATATGGCGTCAGCGACCGGATTGTGTTTACTGGACGGGTTGATTATGTGCAGGATGCGCCCCGCTTTTTGGCGGTGGGCGATATCGCCGTCTCTCCAAAAATGTCGGCTACTGAGGGCAGCGGCAAAAATTTAAATTATATGGCTTTGGCAAAGCCAGTTGTGGCATATGATACGCCTGTGCATCGGGAATATCTAGGGGAATGGGGTTGTTACGCGCCAGTCGGGAATGTGCCGGCATTCACCGCCAAAATCGAACTCTTGTTAGATGATTTTCCCCAAAGAGAGCTACTGGGGGCAAAGTTGCGAGACAGGGCGAAGCGCCGCTTTAGCTGGGTAAATGCCGCACAACAAATCGAATCCCTATACAAACGCTTGACAAACCCATTTTCAGAGTTATAATTATAGTTTGCCTACGCTAGCAAAATGCTGGGGTGGCGACGAAAGCCTTGAAGTTTGCAAACAATAAGTAGAAATTGCATTTCTTGCCCTGCCAAATTGATTAAGCAAAGCATAGAACAGGATGTGACGATGCGTTACATCCTTTTTGTTGCATGCAGACCGCAAGCGTAAATTGGAAGTAGGAAAATATCAACCATATTTGGGGAAACAAATACATGTCCATTCGTCCAACTAAAAGTTATGCCCGCACCAAAGATCCATTGCAATTGCCCAAGCTGATCGATGTTCAGTTGCAATCATATGAGCATTTTATCAATGAGAGTTTGGCGGAGCTGTTTGAAGAGATTTCGCCCATTGAAAGCTACAAAGGGAATTTAAAGCTTTATTTTCCCTGCAACTTGCCCGAAACGGAAGGGTTTGACCTTAAATATTGGTTTGGCGAGCCTAAATATTCGATCGATGAATGTGTTGAGCGAGATATGAGCTATGCCGCCCCAATGTATTTGTTGGTATTGCTCTATAACTCTGACTTAGATCAACCGATAACCCAAGAGCTGTTTATGGGTGATTTTCCGCTCATGACCCCGGCCGGCACTTTTGTGATCAATGGCACCGAACGGGTAGTTGTCAGCCAGCTTATCCGCTCACCCGGAGCATATTTCGAAGCAGAGTCTGAGCGAGCGACCGGCCGCCCGCTAGCAATGGGCAAGCTGATCCCTGATCGCGGGGCATGGATGGAATTTGAAACCCGCAAGACAGATTACATCACGATCAAATTTAACCGTAAACGAACCGTGCCAATCACCCTCTTTTTGCGAGCGTTGGCGGCAGTAGATGATGGTTTGGGCAACAACCTAATAAAAGAAGGGACAGATGAAGAGTTGCTCGAGCTTTTTTCTGATGTTGATACCAACGGTGAACATCTCTATATTCAAGGCAGCATTGAACAAGAGCCGCCGTGGGAACCCGATAAATCCTACGCCGAACAAGCCCTGATCGAGTTTTACAAGCGCATGCGTCCTGGCGACCCGCCAACCCTGGAAAATGCCAGCGAATATTTGCGTGAGCAACTTTTCGACAAACGCCGTTACGATTTAGCGCGAGTCGGACGCTATAAGCTCAATAAAAAATTGGGGCTAAATCAGATTGTGCCACTGGAGCATCGTACCGTTACCCAACACGATATCGTCAATTTGATCAAACGGATGATCAAAATCAACAATGGATTGGAAAAACGAGACGACATTGACCATTTGGGTAACCGACGAGTTAAAACGGTTGGCGAACTATTGCAAGCCAAATTGCGAGTCGGTTTGCGTCGGATGGAGCGCGTTGTTAAAGAGCGCATGTCAATTCGAGAAGCGGAAGATCTTACGCCGGTTTCATTGATAAACATTCGCCCTGTCGTGGCTGCCATCCGTGAATTTTTTGGCAGTTCACAGTTAAGCCAATTTATGGAACAAGCCAACCCATTGGCGGAATTAACCCACAAACGCACTCTATCGGCTTTAGGTCCAGGCGGATTGCGCCGCGAGCGAGCTGGTTTCGAAGTGCGTGACGTCCATCATAGTCATTATGGCCGCATCTGCCCTATCGAAACGCCAGAGGGTCCCAACATCGGGTTGATTGGGCGTTTGGCAAGCTATGGTCGGGTCAATAAATACGGTTTTGTCGAAACGCCTTACCTGCGCGTCCACAACAAATTCGCCGCAGACGATCCGGCGATGATTGGACACGATTCCGCCGAGGAGATAATTTATCGAAAGAAGGTGATTTTGACTGAAGGGGACGAAATTACCCAAGAGGTGTTCGACAAAATCCAGAAGGCGAGAAAGATCGTAGAGATCAACGTGTTGCCTTATGTGACCGACGAGTTGGTCTATATGTCTGCCGATGAGGAAGATCCATTCCTAATTGCCCAAACAGGCGCTGATATTGATGACAAAGGACAATTTCGGGAAAAACGGGTCGCTGCCCGACAAAATCAAAATTTCTTGTTTGCTTCAGCCAGGCGCGTTGACTTTGTAGACGTAGCGCCGCGCCAAATTGTGGGCGTATCTGCCGCTCTCATTCCATTTTTGGAGCATGATGACGCCAATCGCGCCCTGATGGGATCGAATATGCAGCGCCAAGCTGTACCTCTATTAAAACCTGATGTGCCAATTGTCAGCACAGGCATGGAGTTACAGGCGGCGATGAATTCTGGCCAGGTGGTGGTGGCAAAAGAGCCTGGCGAAGTGGTGCGGGTGACAGGCGAGAAGATCGTTGTTTTGGGCGAATCTGGTCCTGTTGAGTATCCGTTGCGCCGGTACAATCGGTCAAACCAAAGCACTTGTATCGATCAGCAACCTTTGGTGGTGAAGGGTCAAAAAGTTGAGCAAGAGCAGGTGTTGGCAGACAGCTCTTCAACTAGGGTTGGGGAATTGGCTCTAGGGCAAGATGTTGTTGTCGCCTTTTTATCTTGGGAGGGAGGCAACTTTGAGGACGCTATTTTGGTTAGCGAGCGAATGGTGCATGAAGATCGTTTTACATCAATTCATATTGAGAAGCATGAAATTGAAGCCCGCGACACCAAGTTGGGACCTGAAGAGATTACCTACGACATTCCCAACGTCTCGGAAGACGCTCTGAAAGATTTGGACGAGCGGGGCATCATTCGAGTTGGCGCGGATGTGAAAGAGAATGATATTTTGGTGGGCAAAATCACCCCCAAAGGGGAAAAAGAGTTAAGCCCCGAAGAGAAGTTGCTGCGGGCGATCTTTGGCGATAAAGCGCGTGAAGTGAAAGATTCGAGTTTGCGGTTGCCGCATGGGGCGCGAGGCAAGGTAGTTGACGTTCAGGTATTTAATCGTCAACAAGACAGGGATTTGCCGGCAGGGGTAGAGACGATGGTGCGGGTCAGTGTGGCGCAACGCCGGAAAATCTCTCAAGGAGATAAGATGGCAGGCAGGCATGGCAACAAAGGCGTAATTTCTAAAATCGTGCCTATTGAAGATATGCCATATTTGCCTGATGGCACGCCAGTAGACATTATCCTTAGCCCCATTGGCGTTCCTGGTCGTATGAATTTGGGTCAAATTTTAGAAACTCACTTAGGCTGGGCTGCCCACCGCCTTGATTTCCGGGCAATAACGCCGGTTTTTGACGGGGCGAATGAAGAGGAAATTTCCGCTGAATTAGCCCGGGCATGGTTGACTGATCGCGCTTGGGATGTATTAGAAGGTTGGGCTTGGGATTGGCTTCAAGAGAATGAGGTTGATACCGAGACCTTAACAGATGACAATGAAGTTCGGAATGTTTTCGCTTCGGCTTGGTTAGGCGACTTGGGGTATGATGTAGATCAATTGTATGTCGATCAAACCTATGCCCGCCTGGCTACGGTCAAAGAGTGGCTGCGCAGCCGCGATTGGGATCCAAATACGATATTTCCCGAGGAAGATTCGGAGATGTCTAAGCGAGATTGGAGATCCTACGACAGGATGGCGGTTGAGGTATGCATTCGAGAATGGTATGCGTTTATCTTAGAGCGTTATGGCGAAGAAGCGCCTCAGGCTTTGCAATTAGATTCGAAAACGGCAGATTTGAACGATTTGCTGAGTAATTCTGCGGAAATCGCTTATCTATTTGGTCCGGCGTTGCCGATTTTAGGCAAAGAGTTGTTGCTGGATGGGCGGACGGGCGATGCGTTTGACCAGCCTGTGACTGTCGGCATTATCCATATGCTGAAGTTGCACCATCTCATTGAAGATAAAGCGCATGCCCGTTCGACAGGTCCTTACTCGTTGGTGACACAACAGCCGTTGGGCGGTAAAGCCCAATTTGGAGGTCAGCGATTTGGCGAAATGGAAGTGTGGGCTTTAGAAGCGTATGGGGCGGCTCATACCTTGCAAGAGATGCTCACCGTGAAATCGGACGACGTCCAAGGGCGCGTTAAAACTTATGAAGCGATCGTCAAGAATGAGTCAATCGACGAACCAGGCGTGCCGGCATCTTTCCGGGTGTTGGTAAAAGAGCTGCAAAGTTTAGGTTTGGCTGTCGAAGCGGTAACGGAAAACGGCGAAACGGTGAAATTTGGAAAAGAAGATGACCAGCGCCATCGCCATTATGTGGGCACCGGCTTAATGGATTTAGCCCGCCGCAACCGATAATTTGTTGACAAAAAGGATTGGACAAGCTAGAATTCTCTCCTTACGTTTACCACCCTACACGGACGGTTAAGCAAGCAGGTCTGTTTAGATAATCACAGAAACCGACGTTTGATCGTCAATTTAATAGACAATAAAGCAGATGGAGGTAACTGACTTTAGGTTAGTTGCCTCCATTTGTCGCGTATATAGAAAGAGAAAAATCAGAAAATTTATACCGACTATTTTGACGAGATTTAAGGAGAAACGAACGTGCCTACGATGAATCAACTTGTCCGAAAAGGACGCCGTTCTAAGAAAAAGAAAAGCACTGCTCCTGCGCTGCAATGGACATTTAACACCTACAAACAACGGCGTGTTCGCCAGCCCAGAGGCGCGCCTCAAAAACGAGGCGTTTGCACCCAGGTGAAAACGATGACGCCCAAAAAGCCAAATTCGGCGTTGCGAAAGGTTGCGCGCGTTCGATTATCCAACGGCATTGAAGTAACGGCATACATCCCAGGCGAAGGGCATTCATTGCAAGACCACTCCGTTGTGTTGGTGCGTGGCGGAAGAGTGAAAGATTTGCCAGGGGTTCGTTACCATATCGTGCGCGGCACATTGGATTCAACGGGCGTTTCCGCTCGGCGCAGAGGGCGTTCAAAATATGGCGCCAAGAGCGAATAACCTGTTAGCGACTATCTGGAGATTTTAGATGGCAAGACGATATACCCCGGAAAAACGAGTGGTTGAACCTGATTTGCGATATGGTTCAATCGATGTATCGATGTTCGTTAACCGCTTAATGAAAGATGGCAAAAAGAGCGTGGCGCAGCGCATCTTGTATCAATGTTTTGATTTGGTAGAAGAGCGGGCAAATAAGCCAGCAATTGAGATATTTGACGATGCGTTAAGAAATGTAGCTCCTCGCGTTGAGGTGAAGCCTCGCCGGGTAGGCGGGGCAACTTACCAAGTGCCGCAAGAGGTTTCTGGAATGCGGCAAAAGACGTTGACAATGCGCTGGATTTTAACCGCTGCGCGAGCCCGAGGCGGCCGATCTATGGCGGAAAAGTTGGCGGCAGAACTTATGGATGCGGCAAATAATCAGGGGACAGCCGTTAAGAAGAAGGAAGATACGCATCGGATGGCGGAAGCGAACCGAGCGTTCTCCCATTTTAGATTTTAGTTGATTTAGAGTACGGTGAAATAATGCGTCGCGCGTTGGAACAGGTTCGTAACATCGGCATCATCGCTCATATTGATGCCGGCAAAACGACCACCACGGAACGAATTTTATATTATACGGGCGTTATTCACCGTATGGGCGAAGTCCACGAAGGCAGCGCGACCATGGACCATATGGCTCAAGAGCGCGAGCGAGGCATTACCATCACTTCCGCCGCCACCACCACTGAGTGGCTAGGGCATCAAATTAATATCATCGATACCCCTGGGCATATCGATTTTACCGCCGAGGTGCAGCGCAGTTTGCGCGTGTTAGATGGCGGTGTGGTCGTTTTTGACGCCGTTTCTGGCGTTCAGCCCCAATCTGAAACGGTTTGGCGGCAGGCGGACGATTATGGCGTGCCGCGAATTTGCTTTATCAACAAGATGGATAGGGTTGGAGCAGACTTTATACGAGCAATTGGGATGATTCGAGACCGCTTAAAAGCCAACCCTATCGCCGTTCAATTGCCGATTGGGGCGGAAGCCGATTATCAAGGGGTGGTCGATCTGTTGCATATGCGAGCCATCTTTTGGGATGACGAAGATCAGGGCAGCTCTCAACGCGAAGAGCCGATTCCTGACGATATTTTGGAAAGCGCTGAGGAAGCGCGAAATATCATCATTGAACGGATCATCGAAACAGATGACGCATTGATGGAACGTTATTTTGATGGGGATGAATTTTCGGCTGAGGAGCTGCGCGAGGCTTTGCGCCAAGCGACGATAGCGGGATTAGCGACGCCCGTTTTGTGCGGTACCGCTTTGCGAAATAAGGGAATTCAGCAGGTGCTGGACGCAGTTGTCCATTATTTGCCTGCCCCGTCAGACGTTCCGCCTATTGAAGGGTATCATCCCAAAACGGAAGAGACGGTTAAACGATATCCTAAAGTTGAAGACCCATTTTCTGCCCTCGTCTTTAAAATTGTAACCGACCCGTATGTGGGGAGATTGGCGTATTTGAGGATATATTCGGGCAAATTAGATGCCGGCAAATCCGTTCACAATTCGCCTAAAGACCGCAAAGAAAGAATTGGCAGATTATTGCGGATGCACGCTGACCACCGCGAAGATATAGAGCAAGCGCGGGCGGGAGACATCGTCGCCACATTGGGTTTAAAGCATACTTTTACCGGCGATACTTTATGCGACCCTTCGTCGCCCGTCATTCTTGAATCGATAACGTTCCCAGAACCCGTCATCAATTTGGCGATAGAGCCGAAGACCAACCAAGATCAAGATAAATTAGGCATTGCTTTGCGAGCCCTGGCAGAAGAAGATCCTACTTTTCAAATAAAAACGGACGAACAGACGGGGCAAACTATTTTATCTGGCATGGGCGAGTTGCACCTGGAGGTTTTGGTTGACCGGATGCGCCGCGAATTTAAGGTAAATGCCAATGTTGGCAAACCGCGCGTAGCTTATAGAGAAACGATTACAAAAAGCGTGCCTAAGGCTGAAGGACGTTTTGTGCGCCAAACGGGCGGTCGGGGGCAATATGGACATGTGGTTATGCGCCTGGAACCGCTTGAGCCGGGTAGCGGATTTGAGTTTGAAGATAAAATTGTAGGCGGGAAAATTCCAAAAGAGTTTATCAAACCAATCTCACAAGGGGTTGAGGAGGCGCTTGTTGCCGGCGTTTTGTCTGGATACCCGATGGTGGACATTAGAGTTGAGCTGTATGATGGCTCATTCCATGAAGTCGATTCTTCGGAAATGGCGTTTAAAATCGCCGGTTCGATCGGGTTGAAAGAAGGGGCATTGCGAGGCAAACCCAAACTTCTAGAGCCGATAATGGCGGTTGAAGCGATTGTGCCAGAAGAATACACAGGCGATGTGGTGGGCAATCTTTCTTCCCGACGTGGGGCGATCGAAGGGTTAGAAATGCGCGCTGAGGGGATTCAGGCGATAAAAGCGTTGGTTCCGCTGGCAGAGATGTTTGGGTACGCCACAACTATCCGCTCCACAACCCAGGGTCGGGGGACGTTTACGATGGAATTTTCCCATTATGACAAGGTGCCGCAAAACATATCGGATGAGATATTGAAAAGCGGCTAAAACAATCAAATTATTGTTTTTAGTAAAAAGGGTTAAGAATCGATGGCAAAAGAGAAATTTATACGCGAGAAGCCCCATGCAAATGTGGGGACGATAGGACACGTAGACCATGGCAAGACGACATTGACGGCAGCGATAACCAAAGTGTTATCATTGCAAGGCGGGGCAGATTTTCAGGCGTTCGACCAAATCGACAACGCGCCAGAAGAGCGGGCACGGGGCATCACGATAGCGATATCGCATGTCGAGTACGAGACAGAGAACCGCCATTACGCTCATGTAGATTGTCCTGGACATCGGGATTACATCAAAAACATGATCACCGGGGCAGCGCAGATGGATGGGGCGATATTGGTGGTGAGCGCGCCAGATGGTCCAATGCCCCAGACACGGGAACATGTGTTGTTGGCGCGGCAAGTAGAAGTGCCGGCAATGGTGGTATTTTTGAACAAAGTAGACATGATGGAAGACGAAGAGTTGCTAGAGTTGGTCGAGTTAGAGTTGCGAGAGTTGTTGGACAGCTATCAATTTCCAGGGGACGAGACGCCGATAGTGCGCGGCAGCGCGTTACAAGCGTTAGAATGCGCCAGCGTCGACCCAGCGGCGGCAGAGTATGAGCCGATAAACGAGTTGATGCGGGTGGTAGACGAGTATATACCCCAACCAGAGCGAGACAACGACAAAGCGTTTTTGATGTCGGTTGAAGATGTGTTCAGCATCAAAGGGCGGGGGACGGTGGTGACTGGACGGGTAGAGCGGGGGACGTTGACGGCAGGGGAAGAGGTAGAGATAGTTGGGTTGAAAGAGAGGACAGAAAAGACAGTAGTGACCTCGATGGAGATGTTCCACAAAGTGTTGGACAAAGTAGAGGCAGGGGACAATGCTGGGTTACTGCTGCGTGGGGTAGGGCGAGAAGATATCGAGCGCGGGCAGGTGTTGGCGGCTCCCAACAGCATTACGCCGCACAAGCGGTTCAACTGCGAAGTGTATGTGTTGCGGAAAGATGAGGGGGGCAGGCACAAGGCATTCTTTTCTGGGTATCGTCCCCAGTTTTACATCCGGACGATGGATGTGACGGGGGAAATCACGTTGCCGGCAGGAGTAGAGATGGTGATGCCTGGGGACAGCGTGAATATGGCAGTAGAGTTGATCATGCCGGTGGCGTTGGAGGATGGCAGTCGGTTTGCTATTCGAGAGGGCGGTTTGACGGTTGGCGCTGGCGTTATCACTAGTATTTTGGATTAAATTTTTTATGGGCAGCGGCGGTCGTTAACCCGACTGTCGCTCTCAACTTGAGGCGCACATGGTTCAACGAATTCGAATTCGCTTAAAAGGGTACGATCATCGCGTGCTTGATCAGTCGGCAAGACGCATTGTAGGCACGGCAGAACGTACTGGGGCGCGCGTTTTGGGTCCTATCCCATTGCCGACCCGAATTGAGCGGTTTACTGTTCGGCGCAGCACCTTTATCGACAAAGATTCTCACGAACATTTTGAAATTAGAACGCACAAACGATTGATCGACGTCATTGATCCTGATTCAAAAACGGTGGATACATTGATGCGACTGAATTTGCCGGCAGGCGTTGATATTGAAATTTCGATTTAAATAGATTATTTCAGGCAACGATCGTCAGTTTGGTTTTATTTAGCTCTAGCTGAGGCGAAGCGCGAGACGAAAAGCCTCGGAGGTTTATGGTTATGAAAGGTTTGTTGGGCATCAAATTAGGGATGTCTCAAATTATTCAAGATGATGGGACAGCAACGCCAGTCACCATTATGCAAGCTGGTCCCTGTTTTGTGACGCAAGTAAAAACAGAAGAAAACGACGGCTATAGCGCCATTCAGGTTGGATTCTTGGAAGTGCGCGACTCCAAGTTGAATCGCCCCAAAAAAGGTCATTTGGGTCTTCTGAAAAAGGGCAAAAAAAGCGCCGGCATTCCCGCTATCAAACACCTGCGCGAGTTTCGGCTAGATGACAGTTCTGAATATAAAGTTGGGCAAACCTTGACGGTTGAACAATTTGAAGTTGGGGATGTGGTGGATGTAACTGGCAAATCGAAAGGACGGGGCTTCACTGGCGTCGTCAAACGGCATGGCTTCGGCGGCGGTCCCAAAACGCATGGTCAGTCTGACCGATGGCGAGCGCCAGGATCCATCGGCTCCACTTCTAGCGTGGGTCGCGTATTTAAAGGAACGCGCATGGCTGGGCGATTCGGCAACGAGCGCAAAACTGTTCAAAATCTTGTGGTGGTTCAGATTGATGCCGACAAGAACCTGATCGCCATCAGTGGGGCTGCCCCAGGCGTGAAAGGCGGCTTGATTTTAATACGAGATGCGGTAAAAAGTCGCGCCTAACGTCAAAAGCATTTACTCAATTCGCCACGGCTATTTGGCGAAGAGTTTATTGGAGAAATTGTGATGAAGGTTCCGGTAATGAACTTAAAAGGCGAGGAAGTTGGTTCGGTAGAGCTTTCGCCCGTCTTTTCCGCCAAAATCAATCGAGGATTAATGCATCAGGCATTGGTGCGCCAATTGTCGAATAAACGACAAGGCACTCACAAAACCAAAGGACGTTCTGAAGTGAACCGAACGACTGCCAAATGGTATCGTCAAAAGGGGACGGGTAGAGCGCGTCATGGCAGCAGAAAAGCGCCCATATTTGTGGGCGGCGGTGTGGCGCATGGTCCTGTTCCGCGCGACTATAGCAAAGATATGCCTCGCAAAATGCGGCGGGGCGCCTTACGCTCCGCTCTGACAGTAAAAGCCCAAAGAGGGGATATTTTGGTGCTGGAAGAGTGGCAAATAGATCGCCCCAAAACGAAGGAGTTGGCTCAATCTTTAAAGCAATTAGGCGAGATGGAAAGCGCATTGCTAATTTTGGCAGAGAAAAATGAAAATTTAGAACTGTCGGCTCGCAATTTGCCCGACGTTAAAACGCTGCGAGCGAACTATTTGAACATCCGTGATTTGTTGGGGCACGACAAAGTGGTTGTTTCTCTGGCTTCATTGGAAGTGATCGATGGGTTTTTGGGCAGTGGGGCAGTAGATAAGTTCGTCGCAGACGAGGAGGAGTAAACGATGCATTGGCGCGAGATTTTACGACGACCAGTTGTGACAGAGAAGAGTTCGTTTGCTACTGATTATTTTAATCAATATACATTTGTAGTTCACGATAAGGCGAACAAGGCGTTGGTTAAACAAGCGGTAGAAACGGCTTGGCCCCATGTTACGGTGGAAAAAGTGCGCATCATGAATATGCCGGCAAAACGCGGACGCCGATTACGTCGAGTATCCACCCGTAAATCAGGGTGGAAAAAAGCGCTTGTGACCTTGATTCCTGGCGACAGTTTAGAAATGTTTGAAGGCGTTTAATAAGCAGAGATAAGGGCAACGATGATGGTTGGGCAGTTCCCCAACTAGCGCGCCCAATTCAATATCTCTGGAGGAAACATGGCAATTAAAGTATACAAACCAACATCCCCCGGACGACGGGGAATGACGGGACAGACATTTGAAGAAGTTACCCGGCATGCTCCTACGCGATCATTGACAGAGGGATTGCGCAAACGGGGCGGCAGAAACGTGCGCGGAAAAATCACAGTCCGTCATCGCGGCGGCGGGCATAAGCGGCGTTACCGTCATATCGATTTCAAGCGAAACAAATTTGAAGTGCCTGGTAAAGTGGCTTCGATTGAGTACGATCCCAATCGTTCTGCCCGGATCGCCCTAATTCAATATGCCGATGGCGATAAACGTTATGTCATTGCTCCAATGGGGTTGCAAGTTGGCGACCAAATCATCAGTTCTAAAAAAGAGGTCAATATCCGACCTGGAAATAGCCTGCCCCTGCGCCTCATCCCACTGGGGACGCAAATTCACAATATCGAAATACAACCAGGCAAAGGTGGGCAAATGGCGCGTAGTGCCGGCGCCTCTGCCCAATTATTAGCTAAAGAGGGGAGGAAGTACGGCATTGTTCGGCTTCCATCTGGCGAAGAACGGTATATTCCACAAGATTGTATGGCGACTATTGGACAGGTAGGCAATGTGGAACACGGTAATATCAAGCTGGGCAAAGCGGGGCGAAAAAGACATTTGGGCATTCGACCCACTGTGCGCGGTTCGGCGATGTCGCCAAGAGACCATCCCCACGGAGGGGGTGAAGGTCGCTCGCCCATTGGTATGCCTGGTCCAAAAACGCCCTGGGGCAAAAAGGCGATGGGCGTTCGTACCCGCCGCAACAAATCTACTGATAAATATATTTTCCGCCGACGCTCTAAGAAACGTCGTTAGGAGGCAAGATATGTCAAGGTCTTTAAAGAAGGGTCCGTATGTTGACCCCAAACTGCTGAGGAAAGTTGAAAAGGCGAAAGAGAGCGGACGTCGCGAGGTGATTCGTACCTGGTCAAGAGCCAGCACGATTTTTCCCCAAATGGTGGGGCAAACAATCGCTATTCACGATGGGCGCCGTCATGTGCCGATTTATATTACGGAAAATATGGTTGGGCATAAGCTGGGCGAATTTGCCCCGACGCGCACATACCGAGGGCATGTGGCAAAATCTGAACGGAAAGGGCGGTAAGCGAGATGATTGACACTTTTGAAGTCAAAGCAACCTTGCGCCATTTGCGAATATCGCCACAAAAAGTGCGATTGGTAATTGATGTGGTGCGTGGTCAAAATGTGATTGACGCGATGAACAGTTTGCGTTATATGCCGCAAAAAGCGGCTGAACCGGTATTTAAATTGATTCAGTCAGCCGTTGCCAACGCAGAAGAAAATTTTGGATTGGATGCGGAAGATCTATATGTGAGCAAGATATTTGCTGACGATGGTCCGCGAAATCGATTGCGCCCTTATGGCGGTCGATTTGGGGCGCGAGGTCGATTTAAACCGATCATCCGCCGTAGTTCTCATGTAACTGTTGTGTTGGCTGAGTTTGAATAACAAGGAGGCTTCCCTTGGGGCGTAAAGTACATCCAGTTGGATTTCGATTGAAGATAACGCGTGATTGGGGAACGCGGTGGTTTGCCGAAGGTTCTCGATATCGTGATTTGTTGATAGAAGATTTTGCGGTGCGGAAATTTGTGCATAAAGCGCTGCCAAATGCCGGCGTTTCCCGTATTGAAATTGAACGTTTTCCTAATCAATTGCAAGTTATCTTGTGGACGTCTAAACCAGGCATTGTGATTGGACGAAAAGGCGCCAAAGTGAAAGAAGTGCGTCAGGGATTGCGCGACTTAACCGGCAAATCGATAAAGTTAGAAGTTGAAGAAGTGACTAACCCAGATATGGAAGCCCAGTTGGTGGCGGAAAATATCGCTGGGCAACTCACCCGCAGAATTTCCCACAGCCGAGCGATGAAGCGCGCCATTGGGCAAGCGATGAGAGCTGGCGCCAAAGGGATTCGTATTGAGTGCGGCGGTCGATTGTCTGGCTCTGAAATGGCGCGGAAAGAAAAAATGAGCGAAGGTCGAGTGCCGCGTAATACGCTACGGGCAGATATCGACTATGGTTTTGCTGAAGCGTTGACCACTTTTGGACAAATTGGGGTCAAAGTGTGGGTTTACAAAAGAGATATTTTGCCCACCAAAGCCGAAGCCACAGCCACTGACGTATACGTGAGCAATTAGCGGCTCTTTTAAGTTAGGAGAAATGGTATGTTAATGCCAAAACGGTCGAAATATCGCAAACAATTTCGCGGACGGATGCGGGGCAAAGCCAAAGGCGGCTTTGAACTGTTGCATGGCTCATTTGGTTTGCAAGCGCTAGAACCAGGCTGGATCAGCAGCCGGCAAATTGAGTCGGTTCGTCGGGCGATGGTTCGGCACATGAAACGACGCGGAAAATATTGGATTCGCATCTTCCCCAACAAGCCAGTTACTGCCAAACCTGCGGAAACCCGTATGGGAAAAGGCAAAGGGGCGGTAGACTTTTGGGTGGCTGTGGTAAAACCGGGGCGGATAATGTTTGAGTTGGCGGACGTGCCAGACGATATCGCCCGTGAAGCGTTGCGGTTGGCAAGTTACAAGTTGCCAATCAAAACCCAAATCGTTTCTAGGGAGGATAGGTTGTAATGGCATATATCGTTGAATTAAGAGATATGAGTTACAGCGCTTTGGAAGAGAAGTTGGAAGAGGCGCGGGAAGAGTTATTTAATCTGCGCTTTCGTCAAGCGGTGGGGCAAGTAGAAGATAGTTCGCTGATGCCTAAAGCGCGCCGAGAATTGGCGCAGTTGCTCACGGTATTGAACGGACGCAAAAAAGCGATAAGTTTGGCGGCAAATGTCCCAGAAGTTCAGAATAGTTTGACAGATCAAGAATGGCAGGCAGACGCCCGATTTGATTATAAGAGCGGCTTGTACACCGTTGATTTTGAAGATGATGCCGGCAATACATTGGCGACCGCCCAGGTTGATATAAACAAAAAGAGACGTGGCGCCAGAAAGGCGCGACGGTTGAATGCCGCCCCGCGCCGAGTGTTTAATGTAGAGGCTAGATAACGATGAGAGAGCAAAGAAAAAATCTGGTGGGCGTTGTCGTCAGCGACAAGATGGATAAGACGGTTGTGGTTTCGGTTTCTACCACCAAGCGTCATCCAAAATATGGCAAAGTAATGCGTTATGTTAAGAAATATTATGTGCATGACGAGAAAAATGAATGCCGGCATGGCGACCGCGTTCAAATTATTGAAGCCCGCCCAATTAGCCGTCTAAAGCGTTGGTCTGTGGTATCCGTTTTAGAACGGAGTAAATTGGGAGAGTAAGCGATGATTCAACAAGAATCGAGATTAAAGGTAACAGATAATTCTGGGGCGCGAGAGATTTTAGTCATCCGCGTTTTGGGCGGCTCTAAACGCTATTATGGGCATGTTGGCGACATTGTGGTAGGAACGGTAAAAAAAGCGACCCCCAACTCCGTCATAAAGAAGGGGACAGTGGTGCGAGCGGTTGTCGTCCGCACAAACAAAGAGTTTCGGCGCGCCGATGGCAGTTACATTCGTTTTGACGACAATGCTGCGGTGATCATCAATGCTGAATCGCAAGCCCCAATCGGCACGCGCATTTTTGGGCCTGTAGCCCGTGAATTGCGAGACAAGGGTTTTGGTCGAATATTGTCCTTGGCGCCAGAAGCGTTATAGGAGGTAGATATGCGTTTAAAACAAGGCGATGAAGTCGAAGTAATTGCCGGCAACGACAAAGGAGTGCGAGGCACGGTTCAAAAAGTGCTTCGCAAAGAGAATAAAGTCGTTGTATCCGGCGTCAATATCGTAAAAAAACATCAAAAACCACGACAAAGTAGCACAGGCTCTCCTATTCAAGGCGGAATCATCGAATTTGAAGCCCCGCTACATGTTTCAAACGTGATGTTGGTGTGCCCTCATACAGACGAATTAACCCGGATCGGTATTCGTCGAGATCCAAGAGATGACGGCACAAACAAGACCCACCGCGTTCGATTTTCTAAACGAAGCGGCAAAGATATAGATTAAGCCCAAATTGCATTGAGCCAGAAATCGTAACAGAAAGATATCTGCTACTCAAGCAAGAGGAAATTATGTTTACGCCATTAAAAGAACAATATAATGAAACAGCGCTGCCGGCGTTGATGAAAACATTTGAATACAAAAATATAATGCAAGCCCCGCGTGTATCCAAAGTGGTAATTAATATTGGATTGGGCGAAGCGTTAGACAATCCCAAAGCGGTCGAATTTGCGGTTCGAGATCTAACCCAAATAACCGGGCAGAAACCGATCGTTACCAAGGCGAAAAAATCGATAGCCGCCTTTAAATTACGAGAAGGTCGTTCGATTGGCGCAAAGGTGACATTGCGCGGCGACCGGATGTGGGCGTTTTTAACGCGCCTCATCCATATCGGATTGCCGCGCACCCGCGACTTTCAAGGCGTCTCTCCAGACTCCTTTGACGGGCGTGGGAATTACACATTGGGTTTGAGAGAACAGATTATCTTTCCTGAAATTCGTTACGATAACGTAGATAAACTTCGCGGCATGGAAATCAGCATTGTTACATCCGCGCGTACTGATGAAGAAGGACGTGAATTGTTAAAGTTGTTAGGCATGCCGTTCCGGCGAAATTTAAATTAAGGGTAAGGAAAACATATGGCAAAAAAGTCGATGATAGCTCGTGATAGCGAAGGGCGGCGCAAGTACAAAGTTCGCTACCGAAATCGGTGTAATTTGTGCGGAAGACCGCGTGGATATATGCGCCGTTTTGGATTGTGTCGTATCTGTTTCCGCGAGCAAGCCTTGCAAGGGCATATTCCCGGCGTTGTTAAAGCTAGTTGGTAGAGGTGAAATCCCATGTCAATGAGTGATCCGATTGCGGACATGCTGACTCGTATAAGAAATGCAATTCAACGTCAGCATAAAAATGTCAATATTCCCCACTCTAAAATAAAGGTAGAGTTGGCGCGCGTATTGAAAGAAGAGGGGTATTTATTGGATTATGAAGTATTGCCTGATCAACCCCGCCAGGTAATCAAAATCAAATTAAAATATCTTGGTGACCGACGCACTCGCGAATCAGCAATTACCGGCATTACGAGGGTAAGTAAGCCTGGCAAACGGGTTTATGTAGGAAAGCAAGAGATCCCCTGGGTGTTAAATGGAATGGGAGTGGCAATTATTACCACTTCGCAGGGGGTAATGACCGGACAAAAAGCGCGCCGCAAGGGTGTGGGCGGCGAGGTGCTGTGCCAGGTTTGGTAAGACGAGGAGAATGAAATGTCTCGAATAGGAAATATGCCGATCCCATTGCCCAAAGGGGTCACGGCTGACATCAAAAGCAATGATGTGACCATAAAAGGGGCAAAAGGCAGTTTGACTCAATCTTTTCATCCAGATATGAAGATCGAGCTAGAAGATGGCATTCTGACTGTTAAGACCCCTTCTGAATCCCGCCAACATAAATCGTTGCATGGTTTAACCCGCGCTTTGCTAAACAATATGGTAGTGGGCGTTAGCGAAGGGTTTTCCAAAAATTTGGAGATTGAGGGGGTTGGGTATCGGGCGGAGGCAAAAGGCTCTGGCTTGGTGCTTCATTTAGGATATTCCCATCCGGTTGAGGTTGTGGCGCCATCTAAAGATGTTAAGTTCACAGTGGAAAATCGGGGACGTTTGATCACGATTGAAGCGACAGACAAGCAAGTATTAGGCGAGTTGGCGGCAAATATTCGCAAATTGCGCCCCCCGGAACCGTATAAAGGTAAGGGCATTCGTTATCAAGGCGAACATATTCGCCGGAAAGCTGGCAAGGCTGGCAAAGTTTAGGAAAGGGTAAAAAATATATGTCTGCAAAATCTCGAAATGCGCGTAAAAAACGACAGCGCAGACTACGATTGAAATTGGTTGGAACCCCAAATCGACCTAGGTTGAATGTGTTCCGCAGCCTACATCATATTTACGCTCAGGTGATTGACGATGAAGCGGGGCATACCTTGGCGTCTGCTTCTACAGTGGATAAAGAGTTGGCTGCGGCTGTTGCCGGCAAAAAGAAGGTTGACCAAGCAGAGGTAATTGGCAAAGCGGTGGCAGCAAGAGCTATGGCGTCTGGCATTACCGAAGTGGTTTTCGACAGGGGCGGTTATCGTTACCATGGGCGCGTTAAAAAATTAGCTGATGCAGCCCGCAAAGAAGGATTGCAATTTTAAGTTTAACTGTTTACTGAGAGAGGCGAACGATCAGGAGAAATTAGATAATGGGTCAAAGAAGGCAAGGCGGTCCGCAAGAGGACAATGAGTTTGACGAAAGGATTATCGATATCAACCGGGTAGCGAAAGTTGTTAAAGGCGGTCGCCGCTTTTCGTTTCGGGTGTTGGTTGTAGTTGGGGATAACAAAGGAAACGTGGGGTTAGGCATTGGCAAAGCGCGGGCTGTGCCAGATGCGATTCGCAAGGCGATAGAAGAAGCGCGTAAGTCGATGAAAGCTGTGCCAATGGTAGGCGCAACCGTACCCCACGAGATTATCGGACAACATGGCGGGGCAAAAGTATTGATCAAACCAGCTTCCCCCGGCACAGGCGTTATTGCCGGCGGCGGCGTTCGAGCCGTAATCGAAGCGGCTGGCTACAAAAATATCCTTTCTAAATCGCTTGGCAGCGCCAACGTGATGAATGTTGTGCGCGCCACCCTGGACGGGCTTCATCGGATGAAGTGGGTACAAAAAGAGGCTGCAGATCGCGGCAAACCGATCGAAGAAGTGACCCCTTTCTGGTCGCGTTAGGAGTATGGCAATGGCGAAACTATTGATTACATATAGCAAAAGCGCAATTGGCTATAACAAAAAGCAAAAAGGCACAATTCGCGCTCTTGGGTTGCGACAACTCAATCAAACAGTCGAACATGAAGATTCTCCGATCATTCGAGGAATGGTGAAAAAAGTAAGCCATCTGGTTAAGGTAGAAGAGGTAAAATAAGATGAAACTTCACGATCTGCGCCCCGATGCCGGCGCAAAGAAAAAGCGAAAGCGAGTGGGTCGTGGTATTGCCGCTGGTCAGGGTAAAACGGCTGGGCGGGGTACCAAAGGGCAAGGCGCCCGTTCTGGTGGCGGCAAGGGTCCCTATTTTGAAGGGGGGCAATTGCCGCTGGCTCGACGTTTGCCTTTCAAACGGGGCTTTACTAATATCCGCAAAGTACATTACAAGCCGGTTAATATCGGTGATTTGGCGGAATTAGAGGCTGGTACTGAGATTGATCCCGCAGTGTTAGCGGCGGTTGGTTTAATTAAAAAGGCAACTGACCCAGTGGTTATCTTGGGCGATGGCGAATTGTCTGTTCCTCTAATTATCCGCGCTCATCGTTTTTCCAAATCAGCCCAGGCTCAAATCGAATCGGTTGGCGGAACAGCAGAAGTGATCCCTTTGGGATCGTAACTCGATTGCCGCTAACTATTCCATAAGGAAAAAGTAGATTATGGTTGATTCAGTTCGCAACGCCCTTTCGGTGCCTGATTTGCGGCGGCGTATAATGGTCACGGTTGGTTTATTAATCATTTACCGATTGGTCGCCAACATCCCTGTGCCTGGCGTTGATCTGTTCCAATGGGAACGGTTTACCTCTAGGCAGTTGGGCGATGATCCTTTTATTGATGTATTAAATTTGCTATCTGGCGGCGCCGTGCGAAATTTTTCGGTGATGGCGCTTGGCGTTTACCCTTATATTACGGCTTCGATTATCATGCAATTGCTTACCCCGCTCATCCCCCAATTGCAAGAGATGGATTCAGAAGGGGAGTCGGGTCGCAATCGGAAGAATCGCATCACTTATTATTTTTCTGTACCGCTGGCGATTTTGCAAGCGATCGGGCAAATTCAATTGATCGGCAGTAGTTTAGGCGGGGTGAGCGTCATTTTGCCCAGATATGGGCTTGAAGCGGATAAAATATTGTTTACGGCAACGACTTTGCTAGCCATGTTGGGCGGCACGATGTTTGCTATGTGGTTAGGGGAGCAAATAACCGAAAATGGGATTGGTCAAGGCATATCTTTGATCATTTTCGGCGGTATTGTGGCAGTTGTGCCGCAAAATCTGCTTGGCATTGTGGGTCTGCCCGACGTTACCACGCGTTGGTTTAGCCTGATTTCGTTTATTATCTTGACGATTATTACAGTGTTGGTGATCGTTGTAGTGCAGGAAGGGCAAAGACGTATTCCGGTGCAATATGGCAGACGGGTTCGAGGGCGAAAGATGTATCAGGGGCAAAGCACGCATATTCCGCTTAAAGTGAACACTGCCGGCATGATCCCCATTATTTTTGCCCAATCGTTGCTGACATTGCCGGCATTGTTGGCGCAATTTTTTGTAGGCGGCGATGGATTTTTAAATGGTATTGCTACTTGGATTGTAGACGCTTTCGGCAACCAAAGACACCCTGTCTATTGGATAATCTACTTCCTTTTTGTGGCTGGTTTCACCTACTTTTACACCGATGTTATGGTGCAACAACAAAAAATCCCGTCTACATTACAACGACAGGGCGGCTTTATTCCTGGCATACGACCAGGCAAAAAGACCGCTGATTACATTACCTCTGTAGTTCGGCGCATTACATTTGTGGGGGCGCTTTTTCTGGGCATTGTTGCTGTGCTGCCAGGCATTATGCAACTGATAGGGGCATTGCTGCAACTGCCTGGTATCGAGCAAAGCGCCTTAATTATTAGCGGTTCTGGTTTAATCATTGTGGTTGGCGTTGTCATCGACACCATGCGCCAATTAGAAGCCCAACTGTTGATGCGCCATTATGAAGGAGTTGTAAAATGATGAATTTTGTGATTATGATGGGCGCGCCTGGGGCTGGTAAAGGTACCCAAGCCAAAAAATTACAAGAGGCGTTGGGTATTCCTCAAGTCTCTACTGGCGATCTATTTCGCGACAATTTGTCTCGTCAAACAGAGTTGGGCAAACTGGCTCAAACTTACATGGATGCAGGCGAATTGGTGCCAGACGAAGTGACAGTGGCGATGGCTAAGGAGCGTTTAAGCCAGCCCGATTGCATCAATGGAGCGATTTTGGATGGTTTTCCGCGAACGGTATCCCAGGCGATAGCGTTGGATGGGTTGGTAGAAGAGTTAGGGGCAAGGATTGCAATCGTCCCCTATATTCACGTGCCGGCAGAAGCGGTGATCTCTCGCTTGCTTGCCAGAGCAGAAAAAGAGGGGCGCGCAGACGACAATGAAGAGACTATCAAAGTTAGAATGCGCGTGTATGAAGAACAAACTGCCCCGTTGCTGAAATATTACGAGGATAAAGAGTTGCTGGCGAAAGTGGATGGCATACAATCGATCGAAGGGGTGTTTTCTGACCTGGTTAAGGTCGTCGAATCGGCTGTATGATCATCCTTAAATCGAAAGCGGAACAAGCTGTAATGCGAGACGCTGGGCGGATAAACGCCCAGGTTTTGGCGACAGTCAAAGAATCAATTAAGCCCGGCATCAGTACGATGGAGCTAAATAGAATTGCCGAGCGTGTTCTTAAAAAACATAAGGCGAAAAGCGTTTTCAAAGGATATACTTTTGGCGGTAGGTTGCCGCCTTATCCTACCGCCATCAATGCTTGTGTCAACGAAGAGTTGGTACATGGCATTCCAAATCGCCGCCGTCGGTTGCGAGAAGGAGATTTGGTCAGCATTGATTGTGGCACGCTGTACAAAGGGTATATTGGCGACTCTGCCTTTAGCGTAGGCGTAGGGAAGATAAGCGAAGAAAATGAGAAGTTGCTGGCTGTAACTGAGCGGTCGCTTTATATTGGGATTGAAGCAGCGATTGCTGGCAACTATGTGGGCGATATTGGTCATGCCATTCAAGCATATGTAGAAGGAAATGGCTACAATGTGGTTCGCGGCTATGGCGGGCATGGCGTCGGACGTTCGATGCACGAAGACCCGCACATACCCAACTATGGCAAACGCAAACAAGGCGTAAAGTTGCGGTCTGGTATGACATTTGCCATCGAACCGATGGTGTTGTTGGGTGATGAAGAGGTGGTTGTCCGTTCTGACAAATGGACGGTTGCCTCCAAAGACAATAAGACAACGGCTCACTTTGAACACACCGTTTTAATAACGGATCAAGGTCCGGAAATTCTGACAAAAATATGAAATTTTGGAATCGCTTTTGTCCTGAAATTAACTGTGTTTCCTGTGTAAATTGTAAGGAGTAAGGTATAATGAAGGTTTCGGCTTCTGTAAAACGTCGTTGCCCAAAATGTAAGGTTGTTAAAAGAAAAGGCGTGGTTCGGGTGATTTGCATTAACCCCAACCATAAACAACGACAAGGTTAAAGAGAGAGATAATTATGGCGCGTATTGCCGGCGTTGATATTCCAAACAACAAGCGAGTTGAAATCAGCTTGACCTATATCTTTGGCATTGGACATTCTTCAAGTAAAAAAATATTGAATAAAGTCGGGGTAGACCCTAATGTGCGGGTGAAAGATTTGCCCGAAGCCGACATCGTAAAGATACGAGAAGCGGTTGAGAAAAACTTCACCGTAGAAGGAGATTTGCGCCGCGAGAAACTGATGGCAGTTAAACGCCTAACTGAAATCGGCTGTTACCGCGGATTGCGCCACCGACGACATTTGCCAGTACGTGGACAACGCACTAGAACCAACGCTCGCACTCGTAAAGGCCCAAAGAAGACTGTAGCAGGACGCGGCCGTCGCAAGGGCGGCAAATAATATTAATTGGGCGCGCTCAGTTATCCAAATTTACTTCAATTTCCGCCCGTTGGATACCAAGCGCGGAAATTGTGTCTGTTTAATTAGAAATGATTTTTAGGAGATAGAATGGGACAAAGACGGCAAACCTCACGAAAAAGAGCCAGTAAAATGGTTCCCGAAGGACAAGTTCATATCCACGCCACATTCAACAACACCATTGTTACTTTTACCGATATGCAGGGGAATACTGTATGCTGGGCAAGCGCTGGCAGCGCCGGATTTAAAGGTTCAAGAAAAAGCACCCCATATGCGGCTCGTATGGCTTGCCAAAACGCCGCCCAAATTGCAAACGACAATGGGATGCAAGATGTGCATGTGTATGTGAAAGGACCAGGTCCTGGACGAGAGCAAGCGATCCGAGGTTTGCAAGGGTCAGGAATGCGGATTAGATCGATCCATGATGTGACCCCTGTACCGCACAATGGTTGTCGTCCTCCCAAAAGACGACGCGTTTAAATTTATCTATTAACTTTGAAAGGGACGAAGGGTTGCCACACCCGTAAACCTTTCGCCAATGATGGAGGTAAGATAAGGTGGCAAGATATACTGGACCTGTTTGTAAATTATGTCGTCGTGAAGGCGAAAAACTTTTCCTAAAGGGGGCGCGTTGTATGACGCCAAAATGTTCATACGAACGGCGACCTTATCCGCCAGGACACCATGGGCGTGGAGCCCAATTCCGACGAGGACGAGCGTCAAACTATTTGTTGCAATTGCGCGAAAAGCAAAAAGCGCGCCGAATTTACGGCGTGTTTGAACGTCAATTTAATAATTACTTTAAAAAGGCGGCTAAACAGTCAGGCTTAACCGGTTCCAATTTGCTTATCTCTTTAGAGAGTCGATTGGACAATGTGGTTTATCGCTTAGGTTTGGCAGATTCTCGGGCTCAGGCGAGACAGTTGGTTTCCCATGGCCATATTATGTTGAACAACCGCAAGACAAATGTGCCGTCTGCTTTGGTTAAAGCCAGCGATATGGTTTCTATTCGGCCCGAAAGCGCCAGCGGCGCCTATTTTAAAGAGTTGCGAGAAAATATGGACGCTCGGGGGGTGCCACAATGGTTGTCATTGGACGAGCGAGAGATGTCTGGCAAGGTGTTGAGTTTGCCGACACGGGAAGATATTGACGTGTCTTTGAATGAACAATTGATTGTGGAATATTATTCGCTATAACGAATATGGCATTGGCGAAAGAGAAAATAATTAGCAGTTGTGAGATTAGGGACAACAAGAGAGGTTGGCATTGGCTATTAATAACTTAATTACTCCAAAAATTGAGAGCACCGCTATGACTCAAAAATATGGACGATTTGTTATCGGTCCGTTGGAAAGAGGATATGGCGTTACATTGGGCAATTCGTTGCGACGTTCTCTGCTGTCTTCATTGCCTGGGGTTGCTGTTACATCTATCAGAGTGAGCGACGTGGCTCATGAATTCGCTCCAATTCCCCATGTCCGGGAAGATATGATGCAGCTTATTTTGAATATTAAGCAGTTGCGATTGCGATTGCACGATGTTGAATCGACCCGATTGCGTCTGGAGGTTCACGGAGCTGGCACGGTTACAGCGGCTGACTTAATGACGCCAGCAGATGTTGATGTGGTGAATCCTGACATTTATCTGTTGACGGTCGATTCTGATGAAGCTTTTCTGGAAATCGAGATGACGGCGGAGACGGGACGCGGTTATTCGCCAGCCGAAGATCGGACGACGCGGCTGCCGATTGGCGAGTTGCCGGTCGACGCTCTGTACAGCCCGGTAACGCGCGTGACATATGATGTGGAAAAGACGCGATATGGGCAAGCGGCTGATTATGATCGGTTAATTTTGGAGATTTGGACGGATGGCACTGTTAAGCCAGAAGATGCGTTGGCGCAGGCGGCGCAAATTTTGGTAGGACAGTTTCGTCCCTTTGCCGGCATTTCTGAGGAATCCTTGGTGCCAGAAGCGCCAGAGGAAGAAGAAGAAAGCATTCCAGACGAAATTTACGATACGCCTATCGAACATCTCGACCTCAGCGTGCGCGTTTTTAATTCGTTAAAACGAACCGGTATCACCAAAGTTGGCGAAATGTTAGAAATGCTCGATCGGGGGGATGAAGCGATGCTCGCGATTCGTAATTTTGGCGAAAAATCGTTAGATGAGCTGAAAGATCAATTGCGTTCTAAAGGCTTTTTAGAAGATGAAGGCGAGTTAGACTTAGACGCTGTCGAGCAAGCAGGAGAGTAAGAGATATGCGGCATAGAGTGCATGGTCGCCGTTTAGGTAGAGACTCAGCTCACCGCTCGGCGCTAAGAAAAAATTTAATTAGCGATTTAATCTGCTACGAAAAAGTGGTAACAACAGAGGCAAAAGCTCGCATGTTGCGTCCAGCGGCAGAAAAGATGATTACGCTGGCTAAACGTGGTATTCAAAAGGGCAAATCTGATCAATCGGCTGAGGTGCACGCCCGTCGTTTGGCGGCGTCACGCATGGCGCGTTTTCGGACGATTATCGAAGATGATGAATATGTAGACGTTGATGCGGTGCAGAAGCTGTTTAACGATATCGCTCCCCGTTTTATGGATCGACCAGGCGGTTATACCCGACTGGTGAAGATTGGCAAACGGGTTGGCGACAATGCCGATATGGCAGCGTTGATGCTGGTCGATTACGAGATAGACAGCGGCGAATGATTTAAATCTTTTGTAACTGTGACCCGATATTCTTGTTTGGTTGCTTATGACGGAACGCACTATTTTGGGTTTCAAAAGCAAAAGGAAACGCACATTACAATTCAGGGAGAGATGGAGGCGGTTTTAGAGCGGTTTTCTCAAACCCCAACCCAGGTTATCGGGGCTGGCAGGACGGACAGCGGCGTTCACGCTACCGGACAAACGGTCGCTTTTGATCTGAGTTGGAGGCATGGCGAAGGGGCGTTGCAACGAGCGTTGAACGCGAATTTGCCGGCAGATATCCGCGTTCGTGAAATGCGAACCGCTGCTCCAAATTTTCACCCCCGTTTCGACGCTCACAAGCGCGCTTACCAATATCAAATTGTAAATGCGCCTGTAGAGAACCCGCTGCAACGGCTGTACAGTTGGCATGTAACGCATCCGTTGCAGGTCGATTTGATGAATGAGGCGGCGACTGTCTTGATTGGCGAACATGATTTTGCCACTTTTGGACAACCGCCTCAAGGCGATAACAGCGTGCGGGAACTGTTTCGGGCAGATTGGCAGCGGCTGGGCGATAGGCTGACGTTTAACATAGAAGCCAATGCGTTTTTGTATCGAATGGTTCGGTCTATCGTAGACGGGTTGAAACGAGTTGGAGATGGCTCCTGGACAGTTGCAGATTTTAACGACGCTTTTTTAAAAGCTGACCGCAGTTTGGCTGCCGGCATTGCCCCAGCCAAAGGGTTATGCTTAATTGGCGTTGAGTATCGTCTTCCCTGAAATTTTTAACAACGTTTTTTAATCGCCGAGTTTCTAAAAGTGATATGCTCCTCAGCATCTCGCTTTTTTCTAGCTCTGTGCGGTGACATTTTTAATAGAGATCGATATGAATAAAACATATGTGACAAAATCCGCTGAGATTGAAAGAAGCTGGTTTGTGGTAGATGCCGAAGGGCAGACGCTGGGACGCTTTGCCTCAAATGTGGCTCAAATTTTGCGCGGCAAACACAAGCCGATTTTTAGCCCGTCGGTCGATTGCGGAGATTACGTAGTGGTGATCAATGCCGAAAAGATAGCGGTTACTGGTCGCCGTTTAGAGCAAAAAATCTATTATCATCACAGCGGCTATCCAGGCGGCATAAAGAGTATTTCGCTCAAAGACCAATTAGAGAAACATCCAGAACGGGTGATTCAATCGGCGGTGAAGGGGATGTTGCCCAAAAACGCTTTGGGGCGAAAAATGTTGAAAAAATTGAAAGTTTACGCCGGAGCTAATCATCCGCATGAGGCGCAACAGCCAGAGCAAATGACGTTTTAGAGGAGAAAGTATAGATGATTGACGAATATCAAGTTTTTGTGGGTCGCTCTTACATCGAAGGCATTGGCCGCCGCAAACGGTCATCAGCGCGGGTACGTATATACCCCGATGGCAATGGCGTTTTTTTGGTCAACGGCAAAGAAGTCAAAGATTTCTTTACCCGCCCGGGCGACTTTGAAAAGCTGAATGGTCCGCTGGATGATTCAGAGTTGGGCGGGGGGATGGATGTGACGGTGTTGGTCCATGGCGGGGGCGTGACTGGTCAAACCGGGGCGGTACGATTGGGGTTGGCTCGCGCTTTGGTTAAATATGACGAGGATCTGCGCTCAGCGTTGCGCACGGAAGGACATTTAACCAGAGACCAACGGGTGAAAGAGCGCAAAAAGCCCGGTCTAAAACGAGCCCGGAAGGCGCCAACTTATACCAAACGGTAATCCTTTCCGGTTGGTCGTTGTTGATAAGCGATAGGCGAGAGCAGCTTTTGCTGACTCTCGCTTTTTTTTGTGCGTGGATTTGAGAGGCATTATGAGCGAAAGCGTCGGCATTGTAATTGTGGGATTGGGACCAGGCGACCCGGATTTGCTGACTAGACAAGCATGGCGGCTGTTATCGGAAGCGACTGAAGTCACGTTACGCACCAAACGCCATCCAATAGTGACGGCTTTAGAGAAGTTGCCGCTTTCTATTCACAGTTATGACGCTTGGTATGATGAGGCAGAGTCGTTTGAGGCGTTGTATCAACGAATTGGCGAGGATGTGGTGGCTAGGGGGGCGAGGGAACGGGTGATTTATGGGACGCCGGGACATCCCTTTGTGGGGGAGTCGACTGTGGGCGTTATTTTGGCGATGGCTAAGGATGCCGGCATCCCATGCCAAATTGTGGCTGGTTTGAGCTTTGTCGAGCCGGTGTTAACCACTATCAACATAGATGGATTGGATGGTTTGCAGCTTTTTGACGCCATCGATTTGGCTGGTTATGAATACCCGCCTGTAAATCCGGATGTGCCGGCATTAATCGGGCAGGTCTATAGTCGCCAAATCGCCAGCGACCTGAAATTGAGCTTGATGGCGCTTTATCCTGACGCGCATCAGGTGGCGCTATCGGTCGGGGCGGGCAGCGGGCGAGAAGAGACGGTATGGTTGCCGCTGTATCAAATCGACCGCATCGAGCGGATTGATCATGTAACCACATTGTATCTGCCGGCAACGCCTGGCTCGCATAGTTTGGCGGCATTGGCGGACACAGTGGCTATTTTGCGCAGCCCAAATGGGTGCCCCTGGGACAAAGAGCAAACATCAATGTCGTTGCGCAGCGATTTGATTGAGGAGATGGCAGAGGTTTTAGAGGCGATTGACGGCGAAGATGAAGCGGGGTTGTGTGAAGAGTTGGGTGATTTGCTGTTTCATATCGTGTTTCAAGCCCAAATCGCCGCGGAAGGGGAAGCGTTTACTTTGGGAGAGGTGATTGCCGGGATCAACGCCAAATTGATACGACGCCACCCCCATATTTGGGGAGAGGCGCAAGTTTCGGATAGCGAGCAGGTCATCCTGCAATGGGAGGAGATCAAAGCTCGGGAAAAGAAAGAGAAAGGTGAGTCATTGTTAGATAATTTGCCAGCAGCCTTGCCCGCCCTGTATCAATCGCAGAAAATACAAAAACGGGCGCGTAATGTCGGTTTTGATTGGGCGACAATTGACGGAGTTTATGACAAGTTGGCGGAAGAAACAATGGAACTCAAAGCGGCAAAAAGTTCAGAATCTCGGCAGACAGAATTGGGCGATATGTTGTTTAGCGTGGTAAATCTTGCTAGTTGGCTGAATATAGACGCCGAGTCAGCCTTGCGCGACGCCAATCATCGTTTTGGGCAGCGATTTAGGCAAGTGGAAAAGTTGGCAATGGAGAACGGCGTCGCCGTTGACAAATCCAACGCGGAACAGTTGCTGGCTTATTGGGACGAGGCAAAACGCCTCCTGTTGGCAAAGCGAGCGACATAGTTTCGGGGAGGAGGCATTTTGAATCCATCCAGCATTGTATTGCTTTTTTTGGCGTTTGTCGTTCTGGCGGCGGCTTTAAGCTATATTTTTCGCGGAATACGGTTGAGAAGCGTTCAAAGCGCGGCGAAGTATGGAGTTGATCGCCAGGAAAATCGAAAGCAAATGTTGAGCTCTTTTTTGTACGGTATTTTGCTGGTGGCAGTTGGGTTGGGACTTTGGATCGCTTTTGGTTGGAGCGTCCGGTCGCCTCAAATCCAAGCTGCCTCTACCGAGACGCCTCAACTGCCTGTTTTAGCGGCGACCGCGACTATGTTGCCGGCAGCGTTGCCAGTGACAGAACAGCCATTGCCCACCCCAAACCTGCTTTCTGATAATGTGGTTACTACCGCCAAACCAACTGCCCCGCCCGATATCCCCACGTTGACGCCCACCCCGTTGCCGACGCTAACGCCCACGCCAGAGCCGCCCAGAGCGGTGATAAACAGCCCCAATGGGTTGTATTTGCGGGATGCGCCCGGCGGCGAGATCGTTGAATTGGCGGCGGATGGCGCCGAATTAGAGCTATTGCCCAATCAGCAGAGCGTTGACGGAGAAACGTGGCAGCAGGTACGCTCAAATGCCGGCAATGTGGGATGGGTAGCCGTGCAATTTATCTCGCTAATTGAGCAGTAAAGATATACCTTCGTGTCGCGTGCCGGCAAAAACAACGCACTATATGAAGCCAACACAAATGTAACCAACCCAATGGCTAACCCACTTAACCCATCCAACCAATAAATTAGCGGGATAATTAGGACGATGCCGGCACGCAAAATTCAGAAATCAACATCAAACGGCGACGATCAAATCGATCTGCAATAGCGCCACTGTACAAACCAAATAACAACATCGGCAAAAAAGCAGACATGGCAAATAGTCCTGTTGCGGCATTTGAACCAGTCAATCGAATAATCTATTTTAGAGGAAGCGCTTTTATCTTCAAACCACAAGCTGATTTTTAAGCTGTTCAGTCATCAGATTGATTCCCAGAAATATGGATATAACAACTACATTATATGTGGCTAACCGTGAAGATTGGCGACAGTGGTTACAACAAAACTACCAATCTGAACCAGAAATTTGGTTACTCTACCCTCGTAAAGCCACCGGCAAACCACGTATTCCCTACAACGATGCTGTTGAAGAAGCTCTGTGTTTTAACTGGATCGACAGCATCAACAAAAGCTACGACGAAGAAAGAATAGCCCAACGATTCACCCCCCGCAGAGCAAAAAGTGGCTATTCGCAAACCAACATTGAAAGATTAAGACGGTTAATCTCACAAGGGCAAGTCTTGCCCGACGTTGTCGCCCAATTGGGCAATCTTCTCGAAAAACCATTCCACTATCCCCCAGACATTATGGCGGCATTACAAGCCGATGAAGAGGTTTGGCGCAATTTCAAAAGCTATTCCGAAGCATACCAACGTATCCGCATTGCCTATGTAGATGGCTCACGCAAGCGGGAAGGGGCGTTTGAAAAACGATTGGCGAATTTAGTCAAAAATACGGCACAAAACAAACAGTTTGGGTTTGGCATCAAGGATTATTATTAGCGTGATTGAACTTTTCATTGAAAAAGTTTTGGCTTTCTCAAAGAGATGCCGGCAATAACCCACAAAAAATAATCCTTGTAAATTTGCAAGAAAAACTATAGAAAGACAGAGACACAGAGTTTTTTTTCTCTGTGTCTCTGTCTTTCAGCAATAAAATTCCTCTTGCAAAAGAGCTACTCTTGTAAAGTACGAATGTAAGCAATAATATCTAAAATTTGCTCATCCGTCAGAGCAGGATTACCTCCTTTGGGAGGCATATCTACGCCAGTCGTATTGTCTGGATCGCCGGTTGGGCGACCAACTTTGATAAAGTCGAGTAGATCTTGATCATTCACAGTTTTCAAAAATTCGCTGGTCGGAAATGGCTTGCCCAACCCTTCCATCCCTTCTCCTTCTGGTCCATGGCAAGCAACACAAACCTCATGATATTTGTCATCCCCAGCTGAGACATCACCGGTATGAACTTCTTCAGTAGGTTGGTCAGCCACTTGTCCGTTGTCCCCATCGCCACCGTCACCACCACAGGCGGTCAGAATCAGGGTAAATAGCAGAAGGATAGAACTAACTGTCAATAAGCGTTTCATGGTTATTACTCCTTAAAAATAGATATTTTTGTAACTATACAGGACACAGAGGGCACAGAGAAGGCATGGAGGACACAGAGATTTTTTATGTTCTCACCCAATTTCTAAACAACGTCACTCGATTTTTTTCCAGAAACTGTTTTTTGGGCTGTGTTTACCAAAAATATCAACACATTCGCTCATATTTCTCTGCGTTCCTCGCACCTTTTCCGCTAACCCTGCGCTCATCTGAATAGTTATTTTTTACATATGGCTGGCGGCAGATTAGAAATTTACGCCAGTTAAATGCAACATTTTAATCATTATCATGGTCATGGTCGTGGTCAGACATGCCGGCATCTTCTTCACCTGCCAACTCAGTCCACGACATTACCTTGGCTCCCTCTTCCCCATAAGCCAAAGCATGCGCTTGCTCCTCATTGGCACAAGCCGCAATCCCAAACCCCATCGGCGTTTGTAGCCCCCTAAACGTCACAAAAGTGGCGGTTTCAGCCCGAATCCAATCGCCTGTAGGATAATCATGCACCCAATAAGTGGCTACATCTTCTCTCTGCTTTCGCAAATAATCGACCATACCCCCGATGTCATCAAAACGGCGTGCTTCCCCTTCAGCTGTCCAATAAGCGGCGGCAAAACGCTCTTCGCTAATAATCATATTACAATTGTCACAAATATCTTCGCCATAAGCGATTTTGGGAGCTTGTGAGGTATCAGCTTGTTGCCGGCAAGCCGTCAATAGCAGGAATCCAACAATGAGAATTCCAATGCTTTGAATGAATTTCATAATACGCCTCTCCGTTTGAAGAAAATAGTAGCGCCAGCATATGGCACAATAATCCAAACGACCAACAGCCCAATTAGCATCGGTAAAAGCATATCGCCGAAAGTACGGGTAGCATAAATGCCGGCAGGTCCCAACGCCTCCAAATTTTGGCGTAAATCTAGCACTGCCGCAATTTTGAATAGTTGTAATGGATTAAGCAAACTAAGGAAGAATAGTTGATTGATATCTACTCGCATGACCAATGCTGTGCCCATCAAACCTAAATCCCCAAAGAAAACGAGGACAAGCCACAGGAAAAGCGCCAGCCCAATAGCGGTGGCAGAACGTTGAACTGCGGCAGAAATTAGAAAACCGAGACTTAAGCTTACAACTGCCAGCAAAAAGGCTAAGATGACCAGATTACTATATGTGCCGGCATCTGCCTGACTCCCATTATAAGCAATGACTAAACCCGTAATGCCAAAACCAATGCCCAAGGCGATGAGCAATGCCAACGATAATCCTAAAAATTTACCCAACAACATCTCAGCCTGATTGATCGGTTGAGCCATCAGATAAGCCAGCGTTCCCTGCTCCCGTTCTCCTGCCACACTCATCGCTCCCAGCGTTAACCCCATGAGCGGCACGATAAGCAACACCAGATTGATCAACGTAGCGGCTGTCCGCCCAAACCCTGCCAATCCTGTTTGTCCGGCGCCCGACAAAGCCATCCATGCCAATGCCAACGATAACCCGACAAATGCCACTGTGTACAAAGTTAACCACCGGTTTTTGCCGGCATCTCGTAGCTCTTTTTGAGTTAGAATAAAAACATTTTGAAAATCTAGCATAATCTACTTACTCTACTACAAAATCCTCAATGGTTACACCCGCCTCGTGCAAGATTTGCAAAGCCTTCGCCTTTTGCCCAGCAGGAAGTTGTATTCGGATACCACGCCCATTCAGACTTGGTTGCATATTGTTGGCTTTTAGGGCTCGGCTAGCCGGTTCGATATCTTCTTCTGGCAGATAGAGATGCAGGGTCGTTTCCCATCCGAGCCGTTGATCTAATTCATTGGGTGGGGCATCTACGCTCAATTTGCCCCCTTCTAACAGCAACACCCTATCTGCTAAAGCGGTTACTTCTTCCAATCGATGAGAGGAGAAGATTAAGGTTTTGCCGGCATGTTTCAGTTCCAACAACAACGCCAAAAAATCATCACGCGCCCCAATATCCAAATTTGAAGTCGGTTCATCAAGGATGAGTAGTTGCGGGTCCGAAAGCAACGCGATCGCCAAAGCCAACCGCTGTTTCAATCCCCCCGACAAATCCCGTACCTGTTTGTCTAAATGAGCTGTTAATGCCAATCGATCTAACATCGCTGTAAACTCTTTGTCCGTTGCCGCCTTTTTTAATGCCGCATAAAAATTGAGCGTTTCTCGAACTGATAAATCATCATGAAAGGTCAATTCTTGCGGCACAAATCCCATCATCCTACGTGCCTCTTTGCCTTGCTTAGCCACATCCAAACCACCGACAGTGATTGTGCCTTCATATGGGATCAGATTCAGCAAACAACGGATGGCGGTCGTTTTGCCGGCGCCATTTGCCCCCCAAAAAGCTACCGCCTCGCCCACAGAAACAGAAAATGAAAGATCATCCACTGCCGTAAGATTGCCGAATCGTTTGCTTAAATGTTCCACAACTATCATATCTTTGTCCATATAGGTTAAGGAAGAGAGGTCGGTCGGGTTTATACGACGCGGAGACAAACGAGGCAACCATGTTAAACCGACAGCGCCAAGCAACAACACTGCCCCAGTCAAAGCCCATTTGAGCCTTGATACAGGCGGCAAAGCAGGCGCATTGGGAATAAGCGGGGTCAACATTGGTAAGGTATCTACCACTTTTGGTTGTGGTTTGACCATCGGAACGACGCGGGCGGCAAAATTAAGGGCAGTTGTAGCTGGACTATAAATAAAGAGTCTCAAAGCCGGCTCCCTTATCAACATATTCTCAAAAAGACGGTCTGCCCGATATTCAATATCCCCTTGCGAATCCCCATCCGCATCATAGCCGACGTAATCACTCCAATAATTGCCTTGTTCCCCCACTGTCCATGAATTATCTTTTATGATTCCCCCACCGCCCACTGCTACTTGCTCTTCGTTTTCGATAAAGCTATTCCCCGAAATCTCATTGTGGCGAACAGATGGTAACATTTCGATGCCAATATCATTATAACCAAAGACGTTCCCTTGAAAGATACCGACGCTATCTACTTCTCGGGGGGAGGTATCTAAATGAGCGCCGACGCGATTGTCTAAGAAAAGATTATCAACGATCAACGCATCGTCCATATCTTTTAGCCCAATGCCGTATCCGCTTGGTCCACGATTGCCGGAAATCGTGTTGTTGTTTATATGAACGCGGCGACTGTACATCATAAATGCCCCAACTGAGTTGTTGAGCAATCTATTTTGGCTGATTTCAGCATCGTCACAATACATAAAATGTAGCCCATACCGACCGTCACTCACATCGTTATTGCGAATGGTCAACCGTTCGGAGTACCATAAAACAACATCTCGTCCTTTGGTAACCACATTGTTTTCAATCAAAACATCATTGCTGTACCAAACCCGAATTGGATCCCCTCGACGTGGCACATCTAAATCCTTGCTGCTGATTTGATTGTCACGAATGGTGGTATGGTGCGCTTGTCTTAAGTAGATGCCAAATAGGGTGTTTTCAAAACGATTTCCTTCTATCAGCGTATTTTCCGCCTCGATGGCAATGCCGGAATTCTCTTGATCTAATACTTTGCCACTATTTCTAACTACAAATCCGCGAATGGTTGTATTTGGGGCTTGAATATGAACGACTGTCCCTTCGTTTTCTCCATCTATCACGGGCCAATCTACGCCAATAAGGGTCAGGGATTTATCGATGTCTATGGAGCCAGTGTAAACGCCCCCGCTCACATAGATCGTGTCGCCCGGATTCGCATTGGCAATGGCTGCTGCCAGCTCCGCCGCCGCAATTGATGTTGTCGCCCCATCTGCTTGCGCTAATACAGCATTATTGCCAATCAAGAGCAAACTTAACGACAAAAATAAAACGACAAAACGCATCCACCGTTCCCTTTTCATCATTACTTATTTTCTGAAAATTGTGCGTCAACCAACGGTTTGTATGCTCGACGATGAAAATATAGTCCAACCAATACTAAAATGGAGGCTAAGATCGCTAAATAAAGTCCCGTACCGGGCAGAGCCAATGTTTCAAATTGGGCGATTTTCCCTTTACCAAGCACAATAGGCACAAAGGGTTCAATGGCGCTACTTAACGGGGCTGATGGGTCTAATTCTGTGCCAAATTTCCGCATCCACCATTGAAGGTCGGCTAGAAAGATTGCCGGCATTGTAATTGCCGGCAACGCCAACAAAACAACCCATTTCGTATGAATAAAGATCGAAAACAACGTTAGCAATGCCAATGCCCCAATCGCTATCCGGCTGAGAGATTTTTCAACCTGTGCCGCCTCTTCTAAAGGACGCATTCCAATGTAATGATTCAGCCCATTCAACTCAAATAAATCCCCCGTTAGCTCATGGACATAAGCAGTAATATGCAACCCCTTGGGATATTGGGGAGCCATCAACTCCATCTCCCAATAAGGCAAAGGAATAGAAACAGCAATCAGAACTGCCGCTAATCCAAACAACAGAGTTGGCAGTAAAAAACGTTTGCGCTCACTACCAATGATGCTTTTTGGCACACGAGGTCCAATGATTTTCTGAAATATACTCATGGTTTTTATTCAAACATTAAACCTGACAGATTGTATAACTGAGATCAGTTATCAACCTGTCAGGTCATTATTAATCAAACAATTGTTCAGTCACTTTAATTTGCAAATTTTAACTGCAAACCCATTAACGAACAATCACGCTCATATTTTATTCGTTTGGTTCAATTAACAAATAGCCCATCATTTCCAGATGTAATGCTGAACAGAACTCGGTGCAGTAGTAGGCAAACACGCCATCATTTGTGGCGTCAAACTCAAATGTTACCGCTTCACCCGGTTCAATGCTCAGGTTAATGTTGTAAAGCGGAATAGAGAAACCGTGGGTAGCATCATAAGCCCGTTCCACATTGGTGATATGCCAAGTAACATGATCCCCTTTCTTGATTTCCACATGCTCCGGCGTGAAGTGACTGCGGATTGCCGTCATCCAAATCTCTACTTCATTACCATTTCGTTCAACCCGTTCTTCACCAAGTTGCACGACATTTTCATCAACTTGACCCGTGTGCGGGTTCCAACCAACTTCTGGGTAAACTTCCCACGGGTCGAGCTTGTCAGCGCTGATAATCTGGGCGTAATGGGGTTCTCCGTCTGGAATTGGCAGATCATAAATCACTGGCATATTTGTGCCCGGTTCGTTGATGTCTAGCAATTGGAAGTTTTGCGGCAATAGGGGTCCAACATTATGGAAACGATCAATCGCCCATTTGTTCATCGATACGAGATATTTACCATCGGGGCTAATCGTATCTCCTTCGGCGGTGGCGATATGCCCTACATTATACTGTACTGGCGTTTTTTGAACGACTGTCCAATCATCTTCATCATGCAGGTCTGAAAAACTACCGCCCAATGACCAACGAGCCACAGCCGGTTCAAGGAATAGACTGGTATAGGCATATCCTTTGTCATCAAATTGGGTGTGTAGGGGACCTAAACCAACTTCTACTTGGGCTTCTACCGCATCGTCAAAAGCGATAATCGGAACACCGTAATCGTCAGACTCGAAGCCACCAGCTGAAATTGCATCCATAATTTTTTGGAATCCGTAAACGGTAACATGGGGGTCTAATTTACCAGACACAACCATGTAAGCGCCATCAGGTGAAACATCAACACCGTGTGGGCTTTTTGGTTCGGGGATAAAGTAAAGTAAATCTTCAGTTACAGCCGTTTCCAGAGGAATAACGGGGAAGCCGCGAATATCTATCGTTTGTCCAGACTGTGCCACCTCAACCGCTTTATCTAGGTTGAAAAGGTGCATGTAGTCCATATCATTTTGGGATGCGCCAGCTTCAAAGGGAGGTTCGCCTTCTTCTACGCCGCCTGTTGCCATTTCGGTATTAAATGAGTTGCAAAAGACCCAACCTTCGCTGACTAATTTGCCGGCATCGCACAAATCTTGCCAATAAGGTGGGAGTTCAATAGCAAATGATTGATCTTCCAGAATACGCCCAGACGCCCGGTCAAATTTCCAAAATGTGACCATGCCACGATAATCGGCTTGATAATCGGCAATAGAGGCATATTCCCAACCTAATGGAGAACCATATTGCCCACCTTCGATAATCCATTCAGTATCTGGCGTTACCATCGTGCCGCCATGATCGCCTAAAGCAATCGGGTTCTTGATAATTTGTTTCGTTTCAAAATCTTTGAGATCTATAACAGCTACGCGCCCGTTGGCTTTATCATTGATGAATAAAAATTCACCATCATAATCGCCGCCCGTTTCACTGAGGGCTGGATGATGGGTATCTCCCCATGTAATTTGACTGCCATCCGTATCGCCGCCAGCTAAAACTTCCATTGTGCCTTCTGCGCCATAGCCATACCCTTGCCAAGGTTCGGGTGTAAACACGGCAATGGTTTTAATGATCCGCATAGAGGGCAATCCTATAACATAGACTTGCCCAGCATGTCCGCCAGAGGCGAACATAATGTAATCATCATGTTGACCGCTAGGCATATAGGTTTTTAATGCGGCGGCAACATCATCGGGCGTTAATCCTCGCGCTTCAATAATACTATTGGTGTCTGCTGAAAGTCCTGCCGTATCTGTCCCTCCTTCATCCTTATTATTGCTGTCGTCTCTACAGCTAACAAAGGAAAAGAGGAAGATCGCTGTAAACAGTATTAGTAGGATCGTCCATGGCTTTCGTATATTGGGTTTGTCAAACATATAATTTTACTCCTTATTGAGGGTGATGTTTGTTTGGAAAAAATGTCAATTGGGTTGGTCATTAGGGCTAACCGTTTGGGAGAGTCAAATCGGCATCCTTAATTTGCTGGTAAATAACAACTCAAGCGGGTTTATTAGGTAAAACTGAAGCTAAGTAAATTTGTGACAAAATGACGATTGGCAAAATATGGTGGTCAGGTGAGATTATCTCCAACCGTTGGGAGGATAAACAGGGGTAAGAAGAATCTCAGCTTGAGAAAGAATGTGATTGGCTAAACCAATCGCCATAGCAGGGGAGCGTTGCTCATACTTTTTCTTGGCAACAGGCACATCTAAAAGTTGGCGTAAAGAACGATGAGACCGAGACCAATTGTAAACAGTCAGAGACCACCAACCGCGATGGCGTTTGTCATCTTCATGTTTGGCAAAAGCGAGTGTTCTGCGGACTTGAGAGCCATCCATCAGACGAGCCGTGCCATTGTAACGTTCAATGATACTGGTGTTGGGGATGTTGAAGTCCAGTTGTTGGAGAGCTTGTTCAATCCGTTTTTTGGAGCCATGAGCATAGTGAATCTCGACTGATTGCAAATTTTTGCCTTGACGACGCTTGACAATTTGGACATGAGCAGCAGTGCGAGGCACACGATAACGAATCTTAGGAGGTCTACCCAAGTGGGTTTGACGAGAGGGACGGTAAGAACGACCAAATATCTGTGGAAAAAGCGTTTTGTAGCTGACAAAACCATCGGAAAAGAGCGCTGCTTTTTGGGGGTCAAGCAGTCGTTGGGCAGTATCGGTCAGCACGCGGTGGATGAGCGCTTCATTTCTTTTTCCTGCCACATGAGAGATGACAAATTTACTCTGGGGGTCAATCACTTCTGCTTCCCAGATTGAGGTGCGTTTGTTCCCGACAAAACCGTATCTTTCATCAGCCTGTATATTGTCCACATCGAGATTGTGCGCGTTTTCTTCATGGAATTGCTGACCATGTTTACCTGCTCTACGGTTTAACCTTCTTACTGTTTCTGGCGCGACTCGCTTCAAACGAGCCGTTCCTTTGATACTATTGCCTTCACTCAGATGTTCCATGACTGACACCGCTTTTTTTCGGGAATTTTGCAGCGCCACAATGCTGTATTCTTCCGTTCGCTAAATTCTTCCCGACATTTCGTACAGCGTATATATCGAATCTCATCATATTTGCCATAGGTTTTGCGGATAATTAGGTTTTCTGCTCCTTTTTGACCATAACATTCACATTCTGGGTTGACACATGCTAAACTCTCTAATGGAGGTTGGGTGATTTCAATTTCTTTTTTCATGCGATTATTTTATCGCACTTACCCGCCTCCTTCTTCGGTCTGGGATAATCTCACTTTACGACCCAAAATATGTTAAAGGCTAAAATAAAAATCGCTAGCTTTTAAGATCGAGCATAAAGCGTCGGTAACTGCCAAATTTGTAATCAGAATCTTATATTTGCAACATGAAATCAACCGAAAAATCAGCGAATGGTATCCTGGTTAAAAATTTTTATTTAGTGACATTTGTCACTTGATGAAAAAGACCATTGTCACATTTTAGCTAGTTTGCCCCCTGTAAATGCCAGCCCTTTGGCTCATAACTGCCTTAATCAAGTGTTTCTTTCGACATTGGGATTAGCGTAACCGTTACACCTTCCTCATCATTTGCTAGCTCTAACATTCCTCCGCATCAATTATGCCGACTTCGCCGTTTTGAGTTATGATCCCGATGCCGGCATAAATAACATTAGGGCATTTGCCGGCATCTTCCTATGCAACAAATTGGACGATATCGGATCAAATCAGAAATTGCTCGGGGGGGGATGGCAATTGTCTTTCACGCTTTCGACCCCAGCTTCGAGAGGGATGTCGCCATCAAATTATTGCCGCGCCAATTTCTGTACAACGATCCTGCGGCTAGAGCCAGATTCCAACGCGAAGTTAAAACGATCGCTGCCCTAGAACATAGCGCTATTGTGCCAGTGTACGACGTCGGCATTCACGACGAACAGCCCTTTTTGGTAATGCGGTTGATGACTGGGGGGTCGTTGGCAGACAAAATTAGAGAGAAGCCGCTGCCGATAGAAGATGCGCTCATTCTATGTGACCGAATTGGCTCCGCCCTGGACGAAGCCCATTCCCAAGGCATTGTCCACCGCGATTTGAAATCCAACAACATTTTATATGACCATCGGGGAGACGCCTTTTTGTCCGATTTTGGCATCGCCAAATTAACTGAAACTGGAGCGAGTCTAACTGAAACCTCAATTTTGGTGGGCACGCCCGCTTACATGAGCCCTGAACAGGCATTGGGCGAGGCGGGCATCGACCATCGGAGCGACATTTATTCGCTGGGGGTGATTTTATACGAGGCACTAAGCGGTAATTTGCCCTTTAGGGCTGAAACGCCGATGGGGGTAGCGATGAAGCATGTGATGGAGCCCGCCCCGCCATTGCCTGAATTTGACGAGCCATTTCAATCTTTTATGCAACGGGCTTTGGCAAAAGATCCGAATGAGCGTTTTGGGGATATGAACCAGATGCGGCAAGGGTTGAAGGCTGTCGCTGCTGGAGAACCGCTGCCCCCTCTGATTAAACTGCCGGCAAATGATGAGGAATATGACGACGACGAGTTGCCGGCAGTTGACAGCCAGAGCGCATTTTCAATACCCAGATGGCTCACTTATGGGGTAAGCGGGCTGCTGGTGGCGTTACTTACCGTCTTTATATGGGAGCGAACCCGATTAGGCCCTGTAGACGCAGCTAATCAGACTCAAACCCCTACCGCCACAAACGACGCGATCGCGGCATTGTCTATTACGGTAACGGGCGATAATGTCTCTCAAGCATTGCCCAGCCCAACGATGGCAACCCCTACCGCTACTCTATCCGCCACGCTAACCGCCACCCCTACGCTCACCCCGTCTCCTACCGCCACTGAGATATCGCCAACGCCAACTATTTCTCCATCTCCAACAGCTACCCTGGTGCCTGGCACCTTATGTCCAAATTTCCCCGAAGTGAAGGTGCGCAGCGAACCTAGCGTCATTTCGCTGGTGCTGGCGTTGCTGGTAGAAGGGCAATGCACAGATATTGTGGCTCGGACATCGGACAATGCTTGGTATTTGGTGCAGATCAACGAGGAAGAGCAAGGATGGGTTGCCGCTGACGTAGTAGACGTGACGCGGACGCTGGGCGTGGTGTCGATTCCATTGGCGGCAACAGTGCCGCCTACCCCTATGGTCACAGAGACGCCGACCCGATTCGTAGCGACATTTACCCCTATTCCGCCCACCCCAACCAATACCCCTACCCCGACCTTGACGCCCACTCAGACGCCGCCCGCCTTGATCACTTGGATTATGGGGATCGCCCCAGAATTCACAGCGCCTATTGGGGAAGATGTAAACTTTTCAGTGACTGTGGCTCATAGTTTGCAGACCAATTTAACGGTGCCGCAAACGTACTACACCAGCGTTTGGGTAGAAGGGTTTACCGAAGAGGCTTGCGAGGGATTGCCGGCAGGTAACTTTTCGACAGTCATCCAAACGGATGTCAGCAGCAGCGGCGAAACCTCTTTCGATGTTCAACCAGATTTGGACACAATTGATTTAAGTTCCGTTTCCGTTATTATTCGAGTGGGGCACAATAGCAGCCCTTCGCCCCAGCCAGGAGACCCCAATTATCTGGAAGGGTGTTACGCTATCGCCAGATAGTTTGAGAAAGAGAGGTTAGGCTAAAGGTTTGCAAAATATCCCAAATTAGCGGCTCTATTTCTGAAAAGTCAGCGGTCAAAGTCGCTTTATCGCCCCCGTGTTCAATAATTTCCAGCCCAACATTTACCAGCGAGATGAGCGGATGTTGTTCGGATGCCGGCAATTGCGAACGGCATTTTTGCCACGCTTGCCGGGCAAAATGCAAATCGTCTTTATGAATCGCTACCCAGCCCTGAGCCAGCAAAGCCGCGGCAGATAACGTTTGGTGCCGAATATCCCCGGCAACCTCCTGGCTGCTTTGCAAAAAATCTTCCGCTTCGCTTAATTTTTTCTGACGCAATGCCGATAACCCCAATCCCAAATTGATACTGCTAATTCGCTCTAGCTGTTGTAAAGATTGCGCCAGATCTAACCCCTCTGCAAAATAGGCGTTAGCCTCTTCCGTTTGCCCCCGATACAGGGCTAACCAGCCGAGAGCGACCAACAATCCGCTGCCCACCCCTTCGGAAAAACCAATCGTTCGGGCTAATGTTAACCCTTGCTCCAGTTGATATTTCGCTTTGCCCCACAACGCTGCCGATTCATCCGGCGCGATATGTTGCGCCGCCAATGCCGACCCGCCCGTTTGCAATCCGCCGACTTCATACCCGCGAATGGCAGCCTCCATTTCATTTTGAGCTACCGTCACCTGTTTTTCCATGATGTGGCGGCGAGTCAATCGCGCCATCCCTCTATGCAAATAGGTTTTAGCTTGGGCGAGATAAGATTGCACCTGGGCGTAATCCCCGCGCTGAAAAGCGACCCATGCCGCTCCTTGAAAAATCAATGTCGCCAACCGTTGTTCATCCTTGAAAGCGGGGAGCTGGGCTGCCAGTTCTTGGTAGAGGGCTTGGGCTTGATTGGAACGCCCCTGGCGTTCGGCAAGCTGTGCCAAATAGAGCGTGACATACCCTGTGGCTTTTGCTCCCTGGGCATGTTGCACAGCCAATTGCAAATGCTTTTCTGCGACCGCTAGGTAACCATAAGCAAACAGGAAAGGAGCGATGATTTGGGTTAGGCGACTATGGCGCTGAGGGTAATTGCCGGCAGCCAATTGCAATGCGTTTCGCATATGAGCAAAATTTTCTTGCAGCTTTTCATAACTGTTGGCATGGACGTCGGCAAAAGCCAAAAAATGGGCGATATATCGCTCTATTGGCTGCTCGTCGTCCAGCAATGCAGCGGCGTAATCGGCGATCAATGGCGGCAAAGCGTAGCTGCTATCAATGCCGGCATTAACCAGCGACAATGTATAAAAAATCCGCAACCAATCTTCTGCATCTTCCAATGCTGCCCCAGCAATGTGACTTGCCAATTGTGAGGAAAATGCGCTTCTGCCAAATGGGCTAAGAGCGGCGAAAAAACGTCTTTGTTCTGCCGGCAGCCGCTCGATACTGGCGGAAAATACGTCTCTTATCCCCCCCGTCTCATGGCTCAATTCCGCTAGCTTTCGATCTTGTTTTTGTAGACGAGCTAAGAATTGGGCTGGCGTCCAATTTGGTTCGTATCGCAATCGACTGGCGGCAATCGTCACCGCCAATGGCAAATGCCCCACTTCGTCTGCAATCTCAGATAAAAATCCCGTTTCTGCCTCGACGAATTCATCGCCTAGAATCGCTTTAAACAATGCCAACGATTCCCCTTTAGCCGGATCGAACGGAGCTAACCCAAGCTGATAGCCGCCTCTAGCGATTGGCAAATTTCGTTGCCGGGTCGTCAATAAGACAGCGCAATTTCCGGTAGGAGGGCACAACGCTTCTGCCGCCTGACTCTCTTCCACATAATCTAACACCAGCAACGCTCGTTTCTGCGCTAACAGACCTCGGATGACCCGGCTGCGACTATGCAAATCGGCATATCCGCTGACATCCTGCCCAAAAGCTTGGGCAAAGCTCATCAAGATTTCCATCGGGTCTGAAGCATCAAGTCGCGCCCAAAGAACGCCATCGACAAAATGATTTCGCATCAGATAGGCGATTTCGGCGGCGAGGGCGGTTTTGCCTGCGCCCGGCATGCCTTCGATAGTGTAGATGGGATGAGGGCGGTTTTTCTGTAATGCCTGTTGCAAATTTGCCAATTGCGCTGCTCGCCCAACAAAATGGGGATGGCGTGGAATGGCTTGGAAAGGCGCGCTACCGGCAGGCGTTGATGGCGCTGCCGGCAAATGCCACGAATTGAGCCATTTTAACCCTTCTTTATCGTCGTTTAATGTTATGGTTTCAAGAAGCTGGTCAAATGTGGGATGCCCTGCCGCTTCCAATAATTGGCTTAATTCTTCTTTGGAGAGATTAAGTTGTTTCGCTACTTGCGCCAAGGGTAGCCAACTGCGCGGTCGCTTTACGCTGCCGCTCAGCCAACTTTCGATCGTCGTTTTAGGCACGCCAGACAGCGTCGCTAATTGGCCCGGCGTTCTCGCTTTTTGATGAATATGCTTTTGTAACAGGGGGGCGAATTGAAATTTATCAGCCATCGAATTGGGCGACCATTATTATTTTGCCTGCTGCCAGCTAACGAGTAAGCAGGGCGTTAATCTTAGGCAATGCCGGCATTCCCGGCAACCCAAAAATCGCAAATTCCACAAATATTAGTGGTAGATCAAGCAAAAAGATGGGTTACTAACAATAGATTGAAATGCATGTTAATTGTTGGGGGCTGCCGGCAAATAAACTCTCGACAAAGGCGAAAAGATGTAAGCGTCGGTGATGGGCTGACCATCCAAATAACCGCCAACGGCTAAAATGCGATTTTCGACAAATGCAACGCCAAGCTCCCGCCAATTGCCGGCATTTTGCAACATGGGCATGTTGACCAGTTGCCATTCGCCCACATTGATGTTGTAAAATTCCCCAAAGTCCGCTTCCCCACCTAAAACGTATAAGCTATTGTGAATCGTCGCCGCCCCAGCCCCTTCCCGGGCAGCGAGCATATCGGGACAAGATTCCCACCTGCTCTCCGAGATATTAAATTTCTCGCATGTTGTAAGCGGCGACCCATCGCTTCCGCCCACGATAATGAATTCCCCAGAAATGAAGCCGCCGATAGCGTTTCGCCTGGGGGTAGGCAGCCCTGGAATAGGTCGCCACCCATCTGTGGCTTGATCATATTGATACGCTTCTTCTGTTAACCCCTCATCTGTTCCGCCAAACAGGTACAATGCGCTGCCATCAGATAATAGGACAGCTCCTTCAATTGGTTGGGGCAGATTGGCAATCGGTCGCCAAGCATTGTTGATAGGGCTATACGCTTCGACTAAGTTGGTAGCGTCTCCGGCATCGTCTAAACCGCCAGCCAAATAGATTTCTCCGCCCAATACCGCTGCCGCTGCGTTGGTAACTGGGGTAGGTTTATTGGCAAGCTGCTGCCAATTATGGCTTTTTACGTCGTATGCCAGAACGCTGTCCAGGGCTTCCCCATCTCTCTCGCCGCCAATAAAGTACAAATTGATTCCCACCGAGGCAGTTGCCATGCCGGCAATTGGGGCAGGGGCAGAACGAACGGCGAACCAACGGCTATCTTCAATCGTTTTGGTGGCAAATGGAATGGATGTAGGGGCTGTGGAACCTTCCCGCAAATTGGGAAAGAAGGTAAAAGCGAGAATCGATAGTATAGAAATTCCGGCAACAGCCGCTAATGCCGGCAGCCATCCCCTTGACGATTTGTCTGGCGCAACTTCTTGTGGAATAGGGCTGGTTTGAATAGTTGAGGATACCGGTATGCTTTCAACAATTAGCTCGTCATTCTCATCCTCACCCCCTTCTTGTTGTGACGCGGTTTCTCCATTTGGCGTAGGCAGCAAACCATCCGCCATCCCTTTTACTGCCGCTTCCGTCCGAGAAGATACCCCCAATTTGGTGTAGATATTGCGCAGATGAACTTTGACTGTATTGGGGCTAATGACCAACTCTTGCGCGATTTCTTGGTTGGATGCTCCCTTAGCGATGCAGATCAATACGTCAAGTTCGCGGGAACTAATTGATTCGCCAAATTCTGCCATAGGGTAAATTATAAACTACAAATAGATTTATCACAGACGTCCAAATGGGAAATATTACTCCTCCTTTGTCGCAAAGTCCCCACCAGAGGTGGTGGATACAGATTTTGAAGGAACCCCAATCACTCTGCAAAACCAAGATGCGCCTGGTTTAACCGGTGACGATCTCGCTTCGTAAATTGACGCGGCAAAAATTATTGGGTCAATATCCAGCTTTGTTCGTTCAGGATAAGTTGTAATGTCGATAAGGTGGGGTTGGTAGAACGAGTGACCTGTACGGAGGCTTGACTGCCCGATAAATCGACTTGATGAACTTCGTACCCTTGCATCGTCAAAGTATGGACGATTTTAAAATAGTTGTTAGAAAGAGGGTCGAGCAATGCGCCGTTGTGAGCCAAAGCCCGCTCAACGCTAGACAATATGATATTTGCCAGGGCATAATCGCCGCGGCGAAGCGCTTGGTCTGCATCTTGCAGCATCACTTCCATCACGACATTAAATTCATCATTGGGATGTCTGCCTAATGTGGCAGTGTCGCCTCTATCTTCTAGATCTTGCGCCGAAGGAAACCAGGCATACATGAAGTGAGCGGTCGGATCGTACAGCTTCTGGTAAAAGCGCATAGTTTCATAAAAGCGGATGGTGGCTAAAAGGTCTTGCTCGGTGTCATAGTCGGATGGCAATTGAGACAGTTCAGTTAACCATTCCTGTTCGATTTCGGCTAAGCTAACATTGAAATGGCGGTTTAAATTTAAATCAAGGGCTGCCGCCAATGTGCCGGCATCTCCCTGATTGGTGTCAGCATAGAACGCTTTAAAAGCGTCCCATCCATATTTCTCGATTAAAAATGTCACAAAACCGCCCGCTTCCAAATAGCCGATCTCATGTTGGGCGGCGATAAAGCCGTTGACAAGAGACGCCAGCGGCACATATTGCTCATTTCGGAGCAATGCCGCATTGCGCTCAGGCAAAGATTCTGCTTTATAATGCCCGCCTGTGGCCCAAACCGCCAATCCTTCCGCCAAAAAGCCGATCCGATTTGGGGCAAATTGGGCATCCAGTACATGCACAGCCTCGTGCAGTAACAACGACTCAAACCCATCTCCTGAGTATTGGCGATCAAGGTAAGAGACTACCATTGAGTTGCCGCTGGTGTACCCCCCTTGCCCAATCACCCGCTCGACCAAATAGACATCAATTTGGGGAGGCAAACCGACGTCTAACTGTTGGTTGGCTTGGCTGAACGCCTGATCGACTTTGGTGATGAGGGCGGCTAAATCGCGGTGGGCGGCGCCGTTGCTAGCCACATGGAGGCGGCAGCAACTATTTTCCACCATTATCCATGAGGCGTTGAGGTCTAATGCCGGCATTTGCCGACGAGGCAATGCCGACACCGTAATCGATTGGCTGTTGTTATTTTCGTTTTCGTCCCCGTTTTGAATGAGGTCTTGCGGATCAAGCGTTATCTTGATTTCATAACTGCCTGTTTGGGCTTTGTCGATGAGGTTGGGAAATACCGCCATTGAACCATGGGCGTCTCCGCCCAAAAAGCGATAATTTAAATTGTTTTCGACGATTGGCTGACCATCCACTTCAATTTGAACGTCCACTTGATTGGGGTGCAACCCAGATGGCACATGCGCCCATACTTGAAGAGAGATCGCTTCCCCTTCATAAATCGTCCCGCTAGGATAGATCAGGATTTCGTCGGGGTGGAGCGATAAATCTGCCGGCACAACGGTTGCCGTGGCAGTTACATCGATGTAAGGGGTGACGGAAGCAGGCGGCGCAGAGGTAGCGGCAGGGGTTGGGGTTGAGATAAGGGAAGCAGTGGTGGCGATGGATGGCAGGAAGTCGTTGGCTTTAGGAGAGGGGATTACAGAATCGTCAGCAGAATTTTGGAAGCGGCAACTTGCTGAGATGATTAAAAGAGTTAGGATGGTGGCAATTTGTTTATACGAAGCCATCAACATCTACTTTGTCCATCAAATGCCGGCTTAGTTGACGGTAGATACGCCGGTTGCCAGATTTGTTGTAACGAAACGATTCTTTCCTTGAGTCGAACCTGCTGACCTTACGCCATTAAGTTAGCCCAAATTTATTAGATGACAAATTAAGTGCGCCAAATATTGAACAAGGATTTAGGCTTCTTAAGGCTCTTCTAATTATGCCAGAGCAGGCTGACTAGCTCAAATGTTTTAGGTGAGAAATCTATAAGAAAATAGTCATTTCAACCCAAACAGGCGGCGAAAAAGGTCGAAAATCGCGCCTAACCAGGATGGTTGGCGGCGTAGATCGTTGATGATAGGCGGCTGCGGCTCAGGCGTAGGGGATGGTTTAGAAAGAACAGGCGGCGATAAATCGGGGGGCACGGACTGTGCCGGCAAGCGCGCTAGCAATGCCCTCAATGTCGCGCCGATGTCGTGCGCCAAAGCATATTCTGGCTGGTCGCCCGTTTCGCCTGCCACGTGCAGCCCTACCGCCTTGCCGCTGGCTTTATCCACCCACACCGCCCCAGAATCGCCTGGCATACTGATCTCGCCCCGGTTGCCCGGCAATGGCAAAATGCGAAACAGATCGCGCAATAGCACATCGTTGCCAAGCTGGGGATATGGCAAGGTCATATTGCCCCGCGAGCCGTCGATAAACGCTTCGGTATAGCCGCTGGTGCGTCCTACCTTCCACACTCGCATGCCAGGGCGGGGGGTAATGGTATCATGAATCGGCTCGCCGGTAGCGACGCTGCTATTTACCAGACGGCTGCCATTCAATTGAGCCACCGCAGCGTCGTATGGTCCAATTATCCAACGGGTGAGGTGGGCGATCACATCGTCATCGTCGCCGCCGTCTATGCGTCCTGGCTGCCAAATTGAGAGCCCCGCTGTCGCCGCAGGGTGCCCGGCGAGAACGTGCCAATTGCTTAAAATCATCTCGCCGCCCCCATCTAGGTCGATCACTTTAGCGCCCAGGGTGCCGGCAGTGACGAATTGATTGCCAATGCTGCTGCCCAGGGCGATGCCGGCATCCCCCAACCCTTTGGTTGGCGGCACGGTTTCCAACCCCAACAGCGATTTGCTGGTTGGTTCGCCCGGCAAATGATATTGAGCCTGGATCACATCTACGGGAATTGAGCCAACGCGGGATGGAAACAAATCAGCTATATCTATTGAAGCCGCATCCTTTTTCTGGACGACATGTACCCGCAGCGCCAACTCCTCACTCATTTGCCCGCCAGACCATTTAAAGCCGATGTCTACCCCGGTGACGCCCGGACGCGCCAGCCAATCGTCTAACACCCCTTCTAGGGTTTCTTCAACGAGGTTTATTTCATATTCAGTTACCTGCTGCATACTTTCTATCCACGAGTTGCGTTGCGATTGAGGAGAGGGCGAATTATACCGGACAATTTTAGATGGCGAAAATGTATTGAGACGATGGATTAGGGTATAATTTGCCGGCAAACACCCTGCATTTAAAAACATAAGCGCAAATCAAATGCGCCACATACCCAATTAGGAGATCAACAAAATGAGTTATCAACATATCGTCGTGCCCGATGGCGAAAAAATCAGTTATGCAGACGACAAATTGCATGTGCCAGACAATCCCATCGTGGCGTTTATTGAGGGAGACGGCATCGGCGTGGACATCACGCCAGCGTCGCTCACTGTGTGGAATGCGGCGGTAGAAAAATCGTATGGCGGATCGCGCAAAATAGCCTGGATGGAGATTTATGCCGGCGAAAAAGCCGCCTCAATTTATGACGGCGATTACATGCCGCAAGAAACCTTTGACGCCATGCGCGAATTTTACGTGGGCATTAAGGGACCGTTGACAACGCCGGTGGGCGGCGGCTTCCGCAGCTTAAACGTCACCTTGCGTCAGGTGCTTGACTTATATGCTTGCGTTCGCCCCGTTTATTGGATTTCTGGCGCTCCTAGCCCGGTGCGCGAACCGGAAAAGATGGACATTGTACTCTTCCGAGAAAACACAGAGGATGTTTACTCTGGAGTAGAGTGGGTAGCGGAGTCGGATGACGCCAAAGCCGTTATCGCATTTATGAACGACAAACTAGGCAAAAATATCCGGGCAGATTCTGCCATTGGCGTCAAGCCCGTCAGCGCATTTGGCACCAAGCGGTTGGTTCGCAAAGCGATTCAATACGCCATCGAAAACAATCGTACCAGCGTTAGCTTAGTGCATAAAGGGAACATTATGAAGTTCACTGAGGGGGCGTTCCGCGATTGGGGATATGAGCTTGCCCGCGAGGAGTTTGGGGCTGAACCGTGGGATGGCGGACCGTGGCACATAATGCAAAACCCTAACAGCGGCGAACGAATCGTCATTAAAGATGTCATCGCTGACAATATGCTGCAACAGTTGTTAACCCGCACCGCCGACTATTCGGTTATCGCCACCCTAAATCTGAATGGAGATTATATGAGTGATGCCGCTGCGGCTCAGGTGGGCGGTTTAGGCATGGCGCCAGGGGCAAATATCGGCGATGGTGTGGCGTTGTTTGAAGCCACCCATGGCACCGCCCCGAAATATGCCGGCAAAGACCAGGTCAACCCCGGCAGTTTGATTATGAGCGGCGTGATGATGTTGGAATATATGGGTTGGAAAGAAGCGGCGCAAATGATCGTCAAAGCGGTGACTAAGACGATTCAAAATAAGACGGTAACCTACGATTTGCATCGCCAAATGGAAGGAGCGACCAAATTAAGCTGTTCTGGCTATGCCGACGCTATTGTGGAAAATATGGATTAGGAGCGCCATCAAATTTAAAATGTTTGGGTTGCTGCCCCCCTGAACCGTGATGAAATAGCATGGTAAATATCTGTTTCGTCAGGGATGATATTTTTTCGTGAGGACAGACCTACCTAAAGCGGTCTTCGCTGCGGGCGCGGAAAATGAGCTTTATCGGCGTGCCGGCAAATGGATGTTGTTCCCGAATGCGATTTTCTAAATAACGCTGATAGCTGAAATGCACCCAAGCCGGTTTGTTGACGAAAAAGATAAAGGTGGGGGGCGCCGTTTCTGCCTGAGTGGCAAAAAAGAATTTGACCCGTACCCCCCCTTTTTGAGGGGGCGGATGTTTGGCGACGGCGCTGCGCATGATGCGGTTTAGTTCGCCAGTAGGCAGCCGTTGGGTACGCGCTTCATTGACCTCTTGGGTTAACCCTAAAATTTTATGCACTCGCTGCCCCGTTTTAGCAGAGATAAAAAGCAGCGGCACATATGGCATAAAGTTTAGAGCATGTTGAATCTCCTCAGTGTAGGCGTTGATGGTAAATGCATCTTTTTCAATTAGGTCCCACTTATTTACTAACACGATAACGGAGGCATTTTCGTCAGTGATCATGCCGGCAATATGGGTATCTTGAGCCGTTATCCCCTGTTCAGCGTCGATCAACAATAGAGCCACATCTGCCCGATTGATCGATTTGAGCGCCCGCAAGACGCTATATTTTTCTACCCCGGGAGCGATTTTGCCTCGCCGTCGAATGCCGGCAGTATCGATCAGGGTAAATTCCTGCCCTGCCCATTTGATTTTGGTGTCGATGGCGTCGCGGGTGGCGCCAGGGATAGGGCTGACGATCGCCCGATCTTCATTGATCAATTTGTTAAACAGCGTCGATTTGCCGGCATTTGGTTTGCCTAAAATCGCCACTTTTATCGAGTCGTCATCATCATCTTCTTCCTCGACCACAAAAGGCAAGGCATCCACCATTGCGTCCAGGATATCGCCCACGCCTGACCCATGCAAGGCAGAAACGGCGAAGACCTCGCCTAACCCCAATTCGTAAAATTCAAAGGCGTTGCCTGCTAATTTACTCGATTCTAATTTGTTTGCAGCCACCAACGTCGGCTTTTTTGCCCGACGCAATATGGCAGCCACTTCCCGGTCAGCGGCGGTCAATCCGCCTTGCCCATCTGTCACCAACACAATCACATCCGCTTCTTGCATAGCGAGTTGGGCTTGCTGCCGAATCAACGGCAAAAATTGTTCCGAATCTTCGGAAAGCGGTTCAGAATGCCACCCTTCCAACAGTTCGATGCCGCCGGTATCGACCAACAGAAAGGCGGAGCCATTCCATTCGCCATCGGCGTAAATGCGGTCGCGCGTTGTGCCGGCAATTTCAGAGACCACGGCTAATCGTCTGCCGATGATGCGGTTGAACAACGTCGATTTGCCAACATTTGGTCTGCCTACTAGAGCGATGATCGGTTTTGTCTTCATAACGGAGGTAGTGTAGCGGCGAAGCGTCAAATTGTCATCTGGAATTAGGCGGCGCGGGCAGCCGCCCATCGTTATAATCGAGGAATGCCTCACGTAGGAATCAACGCGCACTTATTGTCTGGATCGGACGGCTACCGGCGCGCCGGCATTCATGTGTATATCGCCAATAGCTTGCGCCATTTGCCGCCGCAACGGGATTGGCGTTATACCGTTTATGCCAATTTTGCCGAAGATTTGGGCGGCAAAGAGATACTAGGCAGTCGATTTCCTACCGAGCGGCGTCTGTTTCGGATTGGATGGGAGCAAACTATTTTGCCCTGGCGAGCCGCCCGCGCCGGATTAGATTTGCTCCATAGCGCGGCGTTTGTGGCGCCCATTTGGCGCCCTTGCCCGGTGGTTGCTACGATTTACGATTTGAGTTTCATCGTTGCTCCTGAGCGTTTTCCCGCCCCCCAACGCCATTATCTGACTGCCCAAACTCGTTATAGTTGCCGGCATGCCGCCCGGCTAATCGCCATCTCTGAAGCGGGACGGCATGATATTCATCGTTTGTTTGGTGTGCCGCTGGATCGAATAGATTTGGTCTATCCAGGCGTATCTCCAGCTTTTTGCCCATTGCCGGCAGCCCAGGTTACAGCGTTTCTGCAAAAAAAGGGGGTAGAACCGCCCTATATTTTGCACGTGGGCACTTTGCAGCCACGCAAAAATATCCCCATGCTGATCGAATCATTCGCCCAACTACGCAAACAACCAAAAATGGGCGAATTGAAGTTGGTGCTGGTGGGCGGCAAAGGTTGGCTATATGATGAAATTTTTGAACGAGTAACGGAATTGGGGTTGTCGGAACAAGTAATTTTTACCGGATACGTTCCAGATGAGGAGCTTCCTTTTTGGTATAATGGGGCGTCGGCATTTGTCTTTCCATCAATGTATGAAGGGTTTGGCATGCCGGTGGTGGAAGCGATGGCTTGCGGCGTTCCAGTCGTTGCCGCCGATTCGTCCGCCATTCCCGAAGCGGTAGGCGACGCTGCGCTGGTTTTTCCGCCGGGAGACGCGCCGACATTAACGCAACGCCTAACATACTTGATGCAAAATAGAGAGGTCGTGGCTGAGTTGCGTCAGCGCGGATTGGCGCAGGCGCAAAAATTTAGTTGGGAAAATGCCGGCAAACGCTTACAATCGGTCTATCAAAAAGCATTGTCATAGGCGATATGGCTTGTTGGTTGCGGCAAATGCCGGCAAGAACAAGCGTTATTTTTCGTTATGAAAACAACATTCTTTCGACGTAGAGTACGAAATATCACCTTACTTCTTGACCTCATTTTGGTGAATGTGGCGTTTATGGCGGCATATTACGTTCGATATAAACTGCAATGGTTTGCCGCCGAAACTGATCCTGCCGCTTACACAGATTGGATCGGGCAACAGTTTTTATATGTGTTGTTAATTGCCGTCATCTTTTGGCGGGGGCGGGTTTGGGACAGGCGGCGGGGCGAATTTTGGATTGACGAGATGAGCCGCCTGACTAACGCTACAACCACAGCGATTGCCGGCATCGTCACTCTGGCGTTTTTCATTTTGCCAGAGCCATTTTCCCGCCTGATGTATGTTTGGACATTTCTATTTACTATCGGATTTTTAGCCTTTACCCGTTTTGCTCGTCGAGTTTCACTCAGTATTTTGTATGCTCGCGGCGTTGGCGTAGACAATGTGTTGGTCATCGGGGCTGGCGAAGTGGGGCGAGGGGTGATTCGCACCTTGTTGGCTCGCCCCGATTTGGGCTTAAACGCCATCGGCTATTTGCACGATGGGCGCGGCGAAAACAATCTCGGTTCAGGGCGAATCCCCCATTTGGGCGATTGGAGCCGCCTCAAAACAGTCATCAGCAAAAATCGGGAAGTGGATCAGGTATTCATTGCATTGCCGGCAGATCAGCATGACCAAACGTTAAAATTAGTTCGCCAATGCCATGATTTAGGCGTTCGCCCGCAAGTGGTGCCCGATTTGTTCGAGCTAAGCCTAAGCCGCGTCGAGTTTAACAATATGGCAGGCATACCCGTCTTTAGCGTCCGCGATCTACGCATTAGCCGGTGGGGATTGGCGGTCAAACGGCTGATCGATTTAGCGATCTGCATCGCCATTTCGCCCATCTTTGCCCTGGTAACCGCCATTATCGGCGCCGCTATCAAATTAGAGTCGCCAGGACCGATATTTTTTGCCCAGAAACGCATTGGAAAAGATGGCAAGCCATTTACCTTCTATAAGTTCCGGTCGATGGTAGTAGACGCTGAAGATCGGCGGGCGCAACTAGAGGCGATGAACGAAGCGGATGGTCCTATCTTCAAAATTAGAGAAGACCCCCGTTTGACCCGCGTCGGCAAATTTATTCGCCGCCTTAGCTTGGATGAGCTGCCGCAAATTTGGAATGTTTGGCGGGGCGATATGAGCTTGGTGGGTCCCCGCCCGCCATTGCCCAGCGAAGTAGCCAAATACCAACCCTGGCATCGGGAACGGTTGGCGGTAAAGGGGGGCATGACCGGCTTGTGGCAAACTAGCGGGCGTTCAGATCTTACATTTGACGAACAATGTTTGCTCGACATCTATTACATTGAAAATTGGTCGCTCCCCTTCGATTTTCGGCTGATTTTCCAAACGATTCCTTATGTTTTGTTTGGCAAGGGAGCATATTAAGTCCGAGCCCCTCAGCTTTGTGGCAAGTGACGAGGTTGAAACCCGCAAACTTGCAGACGCGTTACAAACAAAAGTAACCACGCTATTCCTTAAAGAGCCATGCCTCTTTGCCGGCATTCCAACGGGGTTGGTATTGCACTCTAGAATATTTTATGGATTAAGGGTTGCGCCTGCCCGACCTGCCGGCAGGCGAATAACGTTTCTCTTATTGAATCTCAATAACTTTGAGGAAATTCCCACAGTCTCATTAGGCTGTGGGATATTTTTGTTCCTACAAACTCAATGTCGCCTAGCCCGCCATTCGCCTGCGCCCGAAGCGGGACATTAGCCTAACGCGTCTGACTTTACCTGTTCCCAACGAAATTGCTCAACTTTAGCTGGCTGGTTAAAGAAATATTCTTCCAGATAGGGTTCGATTTCCATTTGCCAAATGTTTGGCAGTTGTTCAGCTAGATCGGGCAACAAAAAGTAAGAAACGCCCAGGGCATAATGGGGATCTTCAATATGGGCGTTGAGGCGAGCAAGGAGCTTGATCAATCCGTCTACTTTGAAGCCGGTTTGGGCGTGATAATGGCGTAGGGCTTCAAAGTTTGGATGGAGGGGGATGAAAGCAAAGCGGCGGCGTAAAGCGTAATCGACCAGGGCAATGGAGCGGTCAGCGGTGTTCATTGTTCCGATGACCCGCACATTGCGCGGAACGGCAAATGGTTCGCCGCTGGCTAGTTGTATGGGCTGTTCCCGATATTCCAGGGCGATCATCAATTCGCCGAACAATTGCCCCAGGTTGGCTCGGTTGATCTCATCGATGATCAAGACGGAAAGTCCGTTTCGCCCCCGCGCCTGCCGGCAAAAAGCCAAAAAACGCCCTTCTTTCATCTCATAACTCAACGCCCCGTCTTCCCCCGTTACTGGACGAATGCCCTGTATAAACTCTTCGTAGCTATAGGCGGGATGAAATTGAATCAATTGCACAATACCATCCCCCCCGCCCACCAGATGTTGGGCGAATTTTTGAGCCAGAAAAGTTTTGCCTACTCCAGGCGGTCCATAAAAAATCGCTTGCTTTTTTCGTTCGATGCCGGCAACCCATTGGGCAAGTTCTTCTTCCGAATAACCGCTTTCGGCGCCGAATGTTTTCAGGGGATACGCTGGCGCCCTATTGGTCTTCATCTCATCCTCCTCGCGCAAACTTTTGTCAGCCGTTTGGATGTGGTAAGCGACCGGTTCGTCTGTGGGCGGCGCTCCCAACTCTATTTGTTGTTTTGGCGTCAGACCAGCTATTTTCGCCTTGCTTTCCTGGAAACAGACCCACAAAAAGCTTTGAATGTCGATAAAGTCGGCCGCTCCCCAAAAAGAGAGCTCATCCAGCAATTTGCCGGCATATCCGCGCATGAAGGCGTAGGCGTCGCTAGTAGGCGTTTTACTATAATTGTCGCCCGCTCCCATAAAGCGCAAAAACCATTTGGCAGCGTTGGGTTTGATGAAATATTCTTCCGTCGGATGGGTTAGAAAGAGAAAATAAGTGGGAAACGCCCATTTGAGCGGCAGCCGGTTTGCCCTGGCAAAAGCGGCAAATTCAGCCAATCGCTGTTCGGAAGGGCGGCTGCCATACAGCAACTTTTGCATCGCCAACGCAAATTCTCCGTGGTTTAAATTGGGGTGGTAAAGGATGCCGGCATCTCCTTTTGCCGGCATTTTAGTAAACAGCAAATTGTTGTGCCGGCTCAACTTTTCTAGGCGCGAGATGACCTCGTCAAACGCTTGCTGGCTGATCAGCTCATCGAAGGCGTCTGGGCTCAACAGTTGACGCATTTTATCGACGCTGGCTTGCTTGGGGGCGATTTCGTCCGCCACAAAGTCGGGATGGCGAAAATCTTCCCAATCTGGATAGCGGTTTCTGAGCAAGGCGATGAGGTCGTTACGTTGCCATTCAGCTATTGTCGTCATCTCATGTGCCTGTTACTAAACTGCGTCGTTCCAACAAAACGGTATCGCGCCACACCCCATCCAATTGGGCGATGCGGTCGCGGCGACCCAATAGCCGAAAGCCATGTTTTTGATGCAAATGGATGCTGGCTTCGTTTTCAGGAAAGATGGAAGCGGTTAATGTCCAAATGCCGGCATCTTCCGAGGCGGATACCAACGCTCCCAGCAAGGCGCTACCCGTCCCTTGCCCGCGAGCTTTTTCAGCTACATAGACCGAAACTTCCGCCACGCCGCGGTAAACGGCGCGTTTGGAAACGGGCGACAACGCCGCCCAACCGACGATTTCGCCGTTGATCTTTGCTAGGAGACGACAATCCGCTCGTTTGCCGGCATCCCACGTCTGCCAAGATGGAACTTCCGTTTCAAAGGTAGCCAAACGAGTAGCTAACCCCTGGGCGTAAATGCCGGCAACCGCCGCCCAATCTGTGGGCTGCATCGGTACGATTATCAGGTGGCACTTTTCCCTCATTGCAACTCCAATTTATCGCTGACTGCCCCATCTGGCAAGTAAAATGTAGAATCTGAGAACCGATTCTTGGATTCGCAAATCATGGCTTTGAAATATATAATTATTGTTAGAAAGCGTTGATATCTGGAAAGATAATAGTCATTTGGAGGCATAATGAGGTTAGACATTTATTTTATTCCATCACATCTTCGTCACTTGAAGAAATGTCTGCTTTTTCTGGGGCTTGGCATATTTCTGGTCGTTGCTTTATCCGTAAATTATTCTTCAACTCTAGCCATAGGGCAATCGGGACAATCGTTCATCTACTTGCCAATCGTGAGTGCGCCCCCGCCTAAAGAAGGCATACTTTTTGCGGCAGAAGATGCACTGTATGTAGTTGATGAAAGTGGTTCAAATATTGTCGAATTGCTCAAGCCAGGTGGCGAACTTCATTCAGCTGAATGGTCTCCGAATGGGGAGAAAATCGCATATTCGTACAGAGCTATTGGTACGGTAAATACCTTTATGATGAATTACGATGGCTCTAATCAACAGCGAGTTGGTCCAGAGTGGTACGTTAATTATCCAACCTGGCATCCTAATGGAAACTCGCTGCTTGTATCGGGCACAGATGGTCCGCATGGGACAGTTTTTCTTCATTCGATGAACTTGGATGGGTCAAACTATAAGAGAGTATCGACAGGTATACTGGCAGAATTTTGGCCACATTATTCGCCCGATGGAAGCAAGATCGTCATCTCTCTTGGTTTTACTCAATTTAGGTTACATGTAATGGATGCCGATGGTTCAAATTTACAGCAAGTTTATGATTTTGGGGGAAGGGCGAGATGGTCTCCAGATGGCAGTAAACTCCTGCGAGGCGGAGTTGGCGAGAATGTTTATATCATGAATCCTGATGGTTCAGGTGTGGAGCAAGTAACTTTTAATGGGAAAAATACGTATCCAAATTGGTCTCCAGATGGTGAAAAAATCATATTTTGCCATGGGGAGTGTCTCAGTTCGGGTGGGGGTGATATTTTTATTATTAACAGGGATGGCTCTGGTTTGGCTCAACTTACAAGTGGGGTCGGAGTAAACGCTGTTTATGATTGGAGATAATATCAACCGAAAAATCCTAGGGCAGCAGCTCCAATTTATCGCTGACTGCCCCATCTGGCAAGCGGATTTGCAGCCGTTGCCCGCTTTGCGCCAGGTACAAACCGATTTCGATGACGCTATCTGGGGGGATGGATGCCGGCAATTGGTAGTTGTCGATAACTATCTTGCCTGGCAGCCAATCGCTGGTTGGAGCTTGGTTTGGAAAACGGTCAGCTTGCCAAAGACAACAAACGCTATCTTCATCGAGCAAATGGACAAAGGCGGTGTAATCGGCGGATGGCGTTCGGTCAGCTTGCCAAATCAGCGTCAAGTTGCCATCAAGCAAGTTGTAACCGAGCAGTTGAATATCATCCCCAAAAGCGGCGTTTAGCGGGCGTTGGACGGGCGGCGGCTCAAATAGTCGGTCGGAAAGCGCCACTTCAATCGTGCCCAGCGTATGATTGAGTTGTGATTGATTCGCTTCATCAACTAGCCAAAAGGTCAATTGGTATTCTCCTGGCGGGGCAGATGCCGGCAATCGTCCCTGTTGCCGATCAATAACGAATGCGCCTGGCGACCATGCCGAAAATGGCAGCGTTCCTTGCACAGGCGCCGATTCCCACAAAATCATCTCCTGATGATCAACGCCGCCAATGGTGAAGCGAACCAGATAGTCCGGCAGCGGCGTCTCATCCGCTTGCCACCACAATGGAACGGTCAACTTTTCGCCGCTTCGGATAGATGTCGGCAATGGGTCGTGTCCCAACAGATGCAGCCCATTCACGCTGGCGTTGGCGGCGATTGGCGGAGGGGATGTGGGCGGCGCAGGATTGCCGGCAATTTGGATGGCGTTTAGTTCGGCGGCATTGCCGGCATACCGACCAGCGTCGTCCACCAACCCTAACTGTTCGCCTGTTTCCGGGAAAAACCAGCCCAATCGCAGCCGATATTCTCCGGGCGGCATGCCCGGCGGAAAAGAGAGATCGGCATGGAGCAAGAAATCGTCGCCCGCCTGCCACTGTTCGCTGGGGTAAGCGAATGGTTCTGTTTGGCTCCAACGATGTCCCCATTGATCCTCTAAATGGAGAAATGGGGCGATGTCGCCAGGCGGCAAGTTGGCAATGCGCCACCATAAGATGACGGACAACGACTTTGTAGGGGGGGATGCCGGCAATTTCGCCCCCATCAGTTGGACGATGTGCGAGAAATTGGCAGCGGTAGGGGCAAATTCAGCCAGCGGGGGCGGGTTTGCCAGCCGGTATCGCTCGAATATGGGTTGACCAGAGCTGTCTAACGGAATGGCGTCATCTGGCACAGATTGCAAAAAGGGGCGTCCCCAATCGGGCATGGGGCTTCTTTGCGGGTAGAAAATTTGGGTCGTGTCGGCAGATGCCGGCAACGGCAGCGCTTCGCTATTGGGCAGCCAATGCAGTTGGTCATATTTATCGCTCAGAAACGCCAGGGTGGGGTGACGATAATGACGCGCCGCCACGTAAATTTGCTCGTTTTCAAACTTGTCGTCCTCCAGGTAAGCGGCTAATCCGGCTAAATCGCCATCTAATTCGTAAAATAGATCCGTTGATCTCCCCCAATCCCTGAAATAGGCATTATAAACGACCGCCCCAGCCGCCAACATCCAGCATCCGACGATGATTGCCCACAGCCATATCCTTGTCGTCTCTTTGCGGGTTGGCGGGAAAATGGGGGAGATTTGGTCGATAAATGCCACAGCGCCAAATGCCGGCAAGTAAAAGATGAAAGGCATCAATCCAATCGCTCGCAAATTGGAGCGGGCGATTTCGCTGGTCGCCAATGCGGTAGGCAATATCATGATAAATGGCGCCAACAACAAGAGCCAGCGGGCAGCATTGCGCCAATCGCTCCCCCATTTTTTTAGCGACAACGCCAACCAGCCGCCCACCAAACATAGACCGCCTAACCAGCCAAACAGGGGGCGCATCGGCAAATTAAAGCGAATGTATGGGTCGCCTCGCCAAAGTAACATGCCCAACGATTGTAGATATTGTTTGCCTACATTGATGCCGGCATCAGCAGGGGCAACTTGCCGGATGCGCGTCCAAAAGGCGTCTGGTTGGCGCCAAAATGTAAACGCCAACGGGGCTAAAACGAGGGCGGCGACGAAGATGACAAAACCCACCTGCTCCCATCGTTTTTTGCGATTGGCGGCGGCGGTTATGAGCGGAACAAGGGATAGTCCGAACAGAATGGGGAAGATTCGGGCAGCCAGATAGGTGTAGGCAGTTGCCCCCAAAAAGATGCCGGCAATGGTCAGCCAAACCCTTTGGCGACCCAATGATCCATTATTACTGTCTCGCATTCCCAAATAGAGGGCGCACATCGTGATTGTTTGGGTCAATGGCTGGCTGATTGCCCGAAAGCCGAGCCGGCTAAACAGCAAATGCCAGAAGGAAACGCCCATCAAAATGGCGGCGAGCAAACCAACCCGCCTATCGTTGAAGATGATGCGCCCCAATGTGTAGCTGCCGGCAATCGTCAGTAAACTGATAAATGCGGCGGTCAGCCGTAAGGCGAATAGCGATTCGCCTACGCCAGCCATCATCCCCCCCGCCAGGTAGAAAAAGAGCGTCTCTTTGCCAGTGTAACTAAAAATGAAGATGGGTCGTTCGCCGCGCAGCCCAATGTCGCCGGCTAAAATGCCGTTCGCCGCTTCGTCATAATGCACTCCGGGCGGCATATCTTCCAGGCGAATAAAACGCAGCCAACTAGCCACGAGCAGACACAAAATCATTAAGGTTTGGGCATGGGCGCGGCGCATGGCGTTGATTGTACCTCCCCGAAAAGGGGGAGGCTACGCGGGATCGCTTTGCATCACAAAGCGATCTTCCCGCTCTTCGAGTTGGCGAAAGCCAAGCCGCTCGTACAATCGTTTGGCGGCAGGGTTTGCTTTGAGCACATGCAGGGTTAGGGGCAGATTTTGGGCGTGGGCGGCGGCGATGGCGGCTTGTATTAAGCCGCTGCCTATCCCTTGGTTTTGGTAGTCGGGGTGGATTTCGATGAGGGCTAATTTGTGGCGGTCGGGAAAATGGTCTACCTGAATCATGCCGGCAATCTCGCCCTCTATCATCAAAATTTGCCGGTTGGTTGGATCCCATTTCTCTCGAAAATGATTTTCCTGAAACGTTATGTCCCACCCCCAAGTCGCTTCAACGGCGTCTCGAATGGCGAGACAATGTAAAGCAAATAGGGCGTCCCGATCGGCATCGACCGCCGGACGGAGGGAAAATTTTGCAGAGTTCATCCTATTAGTCCAAAAGGATAGCGCGTTATGCAACGGTTTGACATACAATTGCGTATTAGCTGAAAGTTGTTATGGCAAAATTTTAACTGAAGGATATTAGATGCGCATCATTTTGTATTTAGGGAAAGGGGGCGTTGGCAAAACGACCATGGCGGCGGCGACCGGCGTGCGAAGCGCTCAGTTGGGATACAAGACGTTGGTGGCAAGCACCGATATCGCCCATAGTTTAGCCGACTCGTTCGACGTGCCTCTAGGATCGAAACCGACTCTGGTGATGGAAAATTTGTGGGCGCAGGAGATCAGCGTGGTGGCGGATATCCACAACTATTGGGATACGCTGCAAACATTTGTGTCGCAAAATGTGAGCCAGCAGGGGTTGTCGCGGGTGGTGGCGGATGAGTTGTCCGCTTTCCCGGGCATGGATGAAATCGTCAGCTTGTTGCACATTCATAAGCAAGCCCAGGAAGCAAACTTTGATCGGGTGATTATCGACGCCGCTCCGACGGGGGAAACGATTCGGTTGTTAACGATGCCGGATACTTTTCGCTGGTATGTGGGGCATTTGTCTAAATTTGAACAAGGGGTGATTCGCACCTTGCGCCCTTTTGCCGGCAGGTTGCTGAAAGGTCCAGCTGAGTTGATGGAAGCGATTCGCAAATTGGATGCCGGCACAGCCGCCTTGCGAAAAACGTTGGGCGACCCCGAAATCAGCAGCTATCGGGTGGTGTTGCAGCCGGAAAAGATGGTGATCCGCGAGGCGGAACGGGCGGTTAGCTATCTGGGTCTATTCGATTATCCGGTGGACAGCGTGGTAGTCAATCGGGTGCTGCCCGAATCAGCCGGCGAAGGGGAGTTTTACCGCAAGCGGATTGAGATCCAACGTAAATATTTGGAGATGATTAAAGCTAACTTTTCGCCGCTGCCATTGTGGTATGCGCCCTATTATCCGGATGAGATGGTGGGGGTTGAGGCGTTGGCAAAGTTGGCGGAAGACGCTTTTGCCGGCAACGATCCGGGTGAAATCTTTTATAAAGGCAAATTGCAAACGATCGAAGAGCATGACGATGGGCGGTGTACCTTGCGTCTGGCGCTCCCCTTTGTAACGGGCGAAGATGTTAAATTGCGGAAGCGGGGGGATGAACTATTTATTACGGTCGGTAACTTTAAGCGGGAAATGATATTGCCGGCAGCGTTGGCAAAGCGCAAAGCGGGCAATGGGGCGTTGGCGGATGGCGTTTTGGAGATCGAATTTTTGGCGCCTGAGCCGATCCCCGAAACAGCGCTCAATTAATAAGGCGGAAATATTGTTCCTTCCGGAACTTTTCAATTGGGTTTGAATGAACCCGAAACTGCGCGGACATCTGGCGATTCATGTGGCGGTTTTGTTGTTTGGAGTGGCGGGCTTGTTTGGCAAGTTTTTGCACATTTCGCCCGCCGTCATCGTCCTTGGCAGAACGCTGTTCGCCTCCATTGCGTTGCTGGCAGCGGCGAAAACCCTTAAGATAGACCTGTCAATTAGACAGACAAAAGATGTCGGGGGGTTTTTGCTTCTTGGAGCTATTTTAGCCGCCCATTGGGTGACTTTTTTCCAGGCGATTCAAATTTCTACAGTGGCGATAGGGTTGCTGACTTTTTCCACTTTTCCCGTTTTTGTCGTTTTTTTAGAGCCGCTTTTTTTTCGGGAGCCAATCCGCCGTTTAGATGTCGCTATCTCATTGATAGTGTTTGCCGGGCTGCTCTTGGTCATTCCTGATTTCGATTTGGGGAACAATTTGACGCAAGGGGCAGTGTGGGGAACGATATCGGGTTTGACCTTTGCCATATTGTCAATTTTGAATCGACGCTATGTCTCCGACTATTCCCCCCTGACGGTAGCGTTGTATCAAGATGGGGTAGCCTGTTTATTATTGTTGCCAATTGCCGGCAACGCTTTGTTGCAAATTACGCCCATAGAATTAGCTCAACTCATCACTTTAGGCGTTGTTTTTACCGCAGTGGCGCATACGCTCTTTATTGCCGGCATGGAACAACTTCGGGCGCAGCTTGCCAGCCTCATCGCCAGCCTGGAGCCTGTGTATGGCATTGGGCTGGCGGCGATATTGCTGGGCGAAATCCCATCCCCGCGAGAACTCCTGGGCGGAACGCTTATAATCGGGGCGATAATTTACGCTACCCAATTTGCCGTTCGGGCAGATAAATAGCGCAGGAAGATCAATATGAAACATTGGCTGAGACGGTTCCGGGGGGCGTTGGGGATGGGCTTAACCTGGGGGATTGGTTGGGCGCCGCTGGGCGTGTTGCTGGGGTTTTTCATAGATCGGGATGGCTCTATGGATGAAATGTGGCTTGCGATAGCGGCTTATCCTGGCTTTTTGTGCGGATTGCTCTTTTCGCTCTTCATTTGGAGGGTACAGAGAGGGTATGGTTTCGGCGAGATCTCTTTTTACAGCGCTGGCGGTTGGGGGGCTATTTCAGGAGCGTTAGTTGGCGTTCTGCCCTTTCTTCTGGGAACGCCCCGGGCTGATCTATCGCCCTGGTTGCTGGCTAATGGGATTATTGCTTCCATCACGGCGCTGAGCGCTCTCTCAGCCATTATTTCGTTGGCGCTCGTCAGAACGGTGAAGGCGCAGCAGTTTGGGCGTTTTCTTGCTCAATTGTGGGCAGTTGATTCAAGCGGCGTCTAACATTGCCTCAAGCTGACAGCCAAATCAAGTGGGTTAGTAGCCAGTTCAATTGGATGGGCGCAATTGATACGACGTTCCATCCCAGGTAAACCATACTGTTTCTTCAAATGATTCGCTAGCGCCTGATTGAGTTTCCCTTAAATCTGTTTTGGTAATTTGAATATCAAACCAATCCCTATTCGATTGTAAACTGAAAACCAAATCCGATTCATAGCTCCATCCTTCTTCTTGATAATTTAGGGCAGTTTGAAATGAAAATATTTCTTCAAATAAGCCATTTAATTCAGTGAATAACACCGTTTCCTCACCGGTTATTCCCGAACTTACGTATCGGTTCCGAAATAAGATGCCAAAGCGATTGTCGCCAATTTGAACCAATTCTGCCGGTGGCGCATAACCCCAACTTCCGATTGTGAGAAAATTGATATGTTTGAAGTCTAAAATCCAATTGCCATCTTGTTGTAGAAAGACAGCGCCGCTAATTTGAGGGGCACAAATATGGCAATCGCCAATGATGGTTTCCGTCAAAACCAGCGTTTTTATAGTCTCATTCTGCACATACGATTCTGTTAAGAGATATCTGGCGCATTCGAATCGTTCCCTCTCTTTTAGAGAGGGAGTACCTGGTATTGATTCACAAGGACGCCAGCCGGTATATGTAGACCAACGTCTTGAACTATTTATCGCTACCGTGTCCTTCCCCAGGTTTTCGCTGAAAACCATCTCAGGGAATTGAAACATGAGGCGGAGCGCTTTGAGATAGTCAAAAGGGATATGCGTTGAGGGAGTGGTTGATGGCGCAACTTCAATTGTTGGCGGGAGTTCGTAAGTTGGCAATGGCGCTGATTTCTGCCTCTGACATGAAACTATATTGATGAGGATCATAAGCCCGGCGACTACCGAAGACATTGTCTTGGCAGGCATTATCTTGCGCATTTGGTATCTCTCTGAGCTAGTTTCCTGCAATGTGTCAACTTAATTTGCTCGATGGAGCCAGCGAGGCGTCTGTCGAAACTACTGTACTTGAACGAAAACGAAAAATCAAATGCGCTCGAAGCTCGCAATCAGGTGATTGACCGGCGCCCCCTGCCGGCATTCAGGCTAATATCATGCAAACCCGAAAGGTTTTCAAACCTTTCGGGTTTGGTTTAGACGATAAATGCCGGCACGCTAAATCGTTAGCGACCATTGCGGGGCGAGCGCCCCACGGCTGACGCTGATGGCGTTCATCGACGAGAGGCGGAAGATGCGGCGCAATTGGTCGGCAGAGGCGCCGGCGATTAAGATGTCGGGGAAACCGATTGTATCCGCCAATTTCCGCAACTCCGCTTCGCTAATGCCGCCAGACTTGAAACCGACATATGCCAACGTGTACATCTCATGCTGCAATAAATCTTTCGCCGCCTTTTTGACGGAGGCGGCTCTCTGTTTGGAGGCGTTGTCTTCGCCGTCGGAATAGACGACGATGAGGCAGCGAACCGCCACCCCGCCGCTGCGCAACTGTTGGGCATATAGCGTCATGTTAGAGATGCCGGCAGCTACCGCATCATACAAAGCGGTGGCGTCATGGGGAGCGTAGTTGTCGGCAGATAGTTGGGGCGCGTCTGCCAAATTGAGGTAGCCATGCAGCAAATTGATGCGGCTGTCGAATAAGATCGCGCTAACCAAAATGTCGTCGGCTGAGGCAGAGGCTGCCATTGCCGCTAGATATTGGTTGTTGTAAGCATCGATTAAATCAGGGGCGTATTCGTACATTGACCCGCTCCTGTCGATGATGTTCATCACTAGGGTGATGTCGTTGGACGCCAACTGATTGAGCGGGATGCCTACCGCGCCGATCATGGTCGGACCGTTGAGGTTTTTGACCACCAAATCAAGGGTGTCGTCTGTTAAGCCATCATCCTGAGCCGCTTGAAAAAGTTCGTCCAAATTGTTGAGTTCATTACTCATGCGATTCTCCTTGTCATGTGTCGTTAAAGTTGTATAGAAAGTGGGTTTTCCACAGGCAAAAGCCCACTTTCTCAGGCGATTGGTTGGCGCCGGCTACGGGGATGCCGGCATCAAGAAAGGGAGCGGTTGGGTACTGTCGATAAAGTTAACTCCTTCTTTCTCATATTCGGCAAAACGTTCCATGGCGATGGCATGAAAATCGACGTCGGGATGCAACACCGGCGAGGCGCAATCACGCAAAAAGTAGATTTTGTTCAGCGCCCCTGGTATGTGGCTGAAATCCTCTACCAAATCTTCTACCGTTTCCAATACGCAATGGCTTTCCGCTTCGCCAGCTATAATCACGGCGTCTGCGGTTGCCAATGTGTCGAGAAATGGTTTATTTTTGCCGCCCAGCGGGTGGTTGGCTACGGGGATTTCGGGCTGGATGATGGAATAATGCTCAGTCAGCGGCACAGAGCCTTTGCTCAGCCAACTTGGTTGGGTTTTGCGAGCCAGAGCATGCCATGTCACCGCCGACCACAGCTCTTGGTCGAGCATATTGCCGGCGCTGCCGATCATGGTGTGATAGGGCCAAATCGCCAGCGTTTTCTTCGCTGCCTGTTCCAGTTTTTTTACGTAGTTGACCGAGGCAACAGGGGCGATCAACGGTCGCCACCGGTCGTTTACAATGTCGTCGTAGCTGATCAGGGTAAATGGGTCGGGATGGTTGCCGTCGCCATCTACCCACCAGGCGGGATGAAAAATTTGGAACGGCAAATGTGAATCGAGAGAGCAAGTGATGTTGGTGATATGTTCTCCATTGCGGTAGATGAATTCGATCAGCCGTTGAATGTCGTCTAATGCCCCTGGCACATTAAGATTGCCGGCAGCGTGACAAAAATCAACCTGCATGTCGATGATGACCAGATGGGTGTTGAACTTGTCCGCAACCGCCGGGGTCAAATTCGCTGCCGCCGCGTCCGCCCCGATTTTGCCCATGTCGGGGTAAAAGAGGCAGCCGATGCGGCTGGGGTCGTAAAAAGAGGGGAAATTTTTCATGATAATGTGTCTCCTTGATAAAAATAGTTTGCGACTTGTCACCGATAAGTGTCTGGATGACACAAATAATATAGTGTATATCACACACAATGTCAATAGGCGTTTTTTTAGGCGACTATAACGTCATAAAAAACGCCTCATTGATGGCGTAAACCGTCTGTTTTTGAGCGTTAGTCGTTGGGTTTGAGCCACAAACGGTTATCTGTTTGAAGCAATAATCCGGCGGGATGCCAATGGAGCTTATCTTGGGCGGAGATGGGGAAGGGGGTGGGATAAAGTTGTTGCCCGCCATACCGCTCGTGGGCGACGAGGCCGGCATCAGTCGCCATCAACAATCGTTGTTCAGCCACCAATTTGCCGCTCAACCAACTCCAATGGGGCTCCTCGCCATCAGGGCTGTCAGCCGAAAATAGCCGCTCCCCCTTTTGGTTGAATAATGTCATTCTGCCGATGAGGTTGCCGCTACTTTGAAAGCGCTGCAATATGGCGAATTGTCGTTTGCCAAATGCCGGCATCGTCTCTTGCAAACTGCTATCAAGCGGGGGCGGCGGCAAAGCCAGCGGCAATTCCCCTCGCCTGCTGTCCAGCAAAAAGTAATGCGTTTCGCCAAATAAGCGGTAACCTCCTGCCGCCCTATCTCGGTTGGGGTCGCCCCACAGTTGGGTCTGATTGGGGCGGGCGGCGGCGATTGGCTCTTCAACATAATGTCCATATTGGATTTCGCCGCGCATTATCATCCCATTGGCGATCCGAAACAGGCAGCGGCGGCTGCCGGCAAAGACCGCCTGATTTCGCCAGGTTGCGGTTTCCAATCGCGCCAACGGGCTAAGCTTGCCGTCTGATGTTGAGAAGATGTGAAGCTGATTGCCAGCAGGTTGATTGATCGCTACATGATCGGCAAAAAGAACAATGCGATAATCTGCGTTGCCGGCAAAAAGCGGTTGTTCCTTCAAAATGCCACCCACGCCGCCCTGTGTCAGACAGTAGCGCTCTCCTTGTTGCACGATGGCTGAAATGCGCCCAGTGGGATGCGTCACAATTTGGCGGATAATGCCCTCAACTGAGAAAATTTGGCGCCAACCGCTGCCGGGAGAAGGGCGTTGGGGGGCTGGCGTTTTCTGCCGGCATTCCGGGCAATGATTTCTGCCAGCCCAATAGCTGCTGCCACAATTGCGGCAGTCGGTCACATTACGCCTAAACTCCGCCAACGCTTTCACTGGGAATGGAGAGCGGATTCCGTGGCTGAACAGCTGATCGAAAAAGTGGTTTAATTCGTCCGACAAAATCGCTGGCGAACGGGCGCGAACGGGGTAAGTAGCCTCAGGGCGCCAAGCCGGAATTTTGGCTGCTGTCCGGGCTGGCAACGATTTGTGGCGGTGATGCGCGCCCCCATAGGGATGGGTTTGCAGCAAGCATTTCACCGCTAGCACGGCAAAGGCGTACCAATCGCTGGCAGGGCTAAACACGGGCTGTCTTTTAAAGTCGGAAACGGCGTAAAGGCGTGGGTCTAAAAAGCTAACGATGGCTACTGGACAGGGGAATTGGCGAAATTGGTAGCTGTCCACATCGATCCAAAATGGGCGCATGCCCCCATTTGGAGCGCAAAAGAGATTGTGATCGTTTAAATCGCCAATTACGATACCTCGTTGGTGCAGTTGCGTTAAGTCGTCAAATACCGCCAAGAGCCAGTCGACAATTTGCCCTAATCTGATCTGTTTTTGGGCTGTGAAGTTGGGATTGGCGAATTGTTTAGCGGCGAAGGCGTTTGCCGGCAATTTTGGCATGGCAAAGCCAATCGTATTGCCTTGTAAATCTACCGCCAAATCAATTGGGGCAAGGAAATTTGCCGGCAATCCTAACCAACGCTTATCGGTGAGCATCGCCGCCAATTTCGCTTGGCGCGTCGGGGTGGGGTTGCTGTATATTTTTACCGCTTCATTCCCTACGTCAAACACCAACCCTTCGCCGCCAGCTTGTATTAGGTCGGCTGCTCCCAATGTTTTCGTGCTGTTTCTCAGTTTAATCGTAACCATAATATATAAAAGTGTAATAACTACACTAATAGTGTAGGCGAAAATGGTCACGCTTGTCAAGGAGGAGATGCGTCTACCTATTTATGAAAAATTGCCTCATACAAAAGTTGCCATTTTCGCTGCCCTTTGGGAAAAACATGCAGGAAAATCCAGTGGGCGCTTTAAAATCGCCAAAAAGCAGGAAATAAGTTGGGTTGAGGATTCAACCATTCAGGATAAAATTACATAACGACGCTCTTTTGAAGGAAATTCAAATGAACCTAGATTTATTGCCAGTCGCCATATTGCTCTTTCTGTTTAGCGCCGCCTGCGCCGGCTTTATCGCCGTGGCGTTGCGCAGACAAAGGACGGAGTTGACATTGGCTTTTATTGCCCTGGTCGCTGGCGTGGGATTATGGTGCTTGTTTTATGGAGTAGAGCTGTTATCCCCCTCCCTTCAAGCCAAAATATTTTGGGGCAGTTTGCAATATCTGGGCATTGCCACCGTGCCTTTAGCCTGGTTGCTGGTGGCGTTAATCCAGAGCAATCGAGGGATGTGGTTGTCTCGCCGGGTTATCCTTCTGTTGAGCGTTGTGCCGGGGATTATCATTTTGCTGGCGCTTACCAATCGATTTCACCGGCTAATTTGGATGAACAACGCGCTGTCTGAAAATGGCTTCTTCATGATCAACCAATATGGAATTGCCTTTTGGTTGTATATCGCGTTTACCTACATTTCATTAGCCACCGGCTCCATATTTTTGTTGATTGGGCTGCGGGCTAGATTATCTTCGATGTTTCGGTGGCAGGCGATCTTATTGTTGCTGGCTTCTGTATTGCCGTGGATCGGCAATGCCGTATATATCACAGCATCGTTGAATCCAATTCCCGGCTTCGATTGGACGCCGATTGCGTTTGGATTGGCGATTGTGAGCATTTTGCTCTCGATTTCCCGCTTCCAATTTTTAGACATCGTGCCGATTGCGCGGAGTTCAATCATCAATAGTTTGCAGGATGGGATGTTGGTGGTTGATTTGCCGGGTCGGGTTTTGGACGCCAATAGGGCGGCTGTCGGATTATTTGGCATGGCGCAAGATGAGTTGGTTGGCTTGTCTATTGTAGAGTTGTTGCCAGATGCCGGCATTTTGGAGCAAGTGGACGATCAACCATTGATCACTGAGTTGACATTGGGTCATCGAACGGCGGAACAAGCATACCAGTTGCGCATCTCCCCCATTTTTGATCATGCCCAACAAAAGCAAGGGCATGTGTTGTTTTTTAATGATGTGACCGACCGTAAAGAGCAAGAAGATTTACGCGAAGATCTGTTGCGGGCGATGGTACATGATTTGCGGGCGCCCATCAGCAATATTGCCGGCACACTGCAATGGCTGTCGCGGGTCAGCGAAGATAAGCTGGAAGATGTAGATCATACGCTGCTCAATATGTCGCTAGAAAACGCTCGCAAATTGTTGGGAATGATCAGCGCCATCTTAGAGATCAATCGTCTGGAACAGAATGAATTGCCCTTGGAAATCAGCCAATTTTCGCTCTTGGATTTGTTGGAGCAGGTGGCGGCGGACAATCAAATGAACGCCCTCAATAAAGAGATTGAGTTACAGGTAAATGTAGAAAATGAGGCGATGTTGGTAGAAGGGGATATAAATTTGGTTGGGCGCACTGTCCAAAATTTGTTGGACAACGCCATTAAGTTTACCCCCAACAAAGGCACAGTGAGTTTGGAAGGAGACATTAAGCGCGATAAGGAGAAGCAAGCAGTTGTGGTCACTGTCCGCGACAGCGGTCCAGGTATTCCACTATTTGTGCAAGCCCGGCTGTTTGAGAAGTTCGCTGCCGGAAATCAGCCGGAAAAGGGCAGCGGATTAGGGCTGGCGTTTTGCAAAATGGTGGTCGAAGCCCATGGCGAAAAAATCTGGGTTGAGTCGGACAAACAGGGAACAGCCGTATCATTTTCGCTGCCCGTATTTGTGTCGAAAGAGGTTGTGGCTCAACTTGCATAAGCCATTGTTGGGACGGCAAAACAATAGTGACAACCAATACATTTCGATGAACAAAAACAATCAAAACCTTGATGGAATTATTCTCATGGGACCATTTGGGTCTGGAAAATCATACTTAGGTCGCCTTCTCCACTCGGAAGGCATTGCTCAATTTACGGAATTAGAGTCGATTGTTTATGATCTGTTTTCGAATGAGTCTGAGCTTGATATTGACAGAGCCACAAAATACATTCGTGCCCATTATTTTGACACTTTATCATCTAATCGGGGATTAGTAGCTTTTGAATCGACTGGGGTTGTCCAACGTCCGCTTTTGCTTGATGTATTGGAGAAGTATCAGATTGCCTTAATCCAAATTTGTACGCCCAAAGAAACATGTTTGGAACGGGTTGCCCAACGTAATCTGGCAAGCAGGTATCCCATTGAGTTATCAAAAGCAGATGAATTCTACAATTACTGGACAGAAGAAATTGCGCCGACCTACAATTTTGCTCTTGAAGTTACTGGTCTTGATGGGCAAGCTGCAATTCAAGCCATTACGACACTTACAAGTGGTGCTGAATCTGCTTGAAAATGGAAAAGACAAAGAACAACATTAGAGTGTGAAGGTTGAAAAGAAAGGATGTAGATTGACACGCGTCACGTGACTGATTACAATTTGATATATGATCAAGTCATTCGCAGATCGACGCACACAGGCATTGTATGTCACAGGCAAAGCAAAAAGGTTTCCGCATGATGTTGCCAAACGAGCCGCTCGCAAACTTGAATACGTTGATTTGGCTACAAAGCTAGATGATTTGAAGGTTCCTCCCGGTAATCGGCTTCATGCGCTTAAAGGTGACCGAAAGGGGCAACATTCTATCTCTATTAATGACCAATGGCGCATTTGTTTCCGATTTATTGACGGCGATGCTTACGATGTCGAGGTATGCGACTATCACTAAGACGAGGTGTGAAATATGAGTATTCCTAACACAATTAGTATGAAGCGTAGTCCCACTCATCCTGGGGAGATGTTGCGTGAGGATTTCTTACCAGACTACGGTCTTACTACTTCCAGTCTAGCCAAAGCGATAGGCGTTTCACGCCAATCAATCAATGAACTACTGCGTGAGCGTCGGCGTGTTAGCCCAGAAATGGCGCTTCGACTGGCGCGGCTATTTGGTAATTCGCCAGAGTTCTGGTTAAACGCACAACGGGCAGTAGATTTGTGGGTTGCAGCACAAACAATTCAGGATGAAGTGGCTTATATCAAGCCGCTTGTGCCTGCCTAAAACTGCAAATTGCCAACACATACCACTGATGCACAGGTTCTATACTGTGGCAAAGGCATCGGTTATTGTAAGTCAGGTTAGGTGGGTTAGGTTCTAGTAAAAAGCCGTCTAACATCAATTGCACGCGGAATGGCGAGATCGGTCTTTTTTGGAACTGTTTGGTGAATGACCGAGTTATTAGCTCACCGCTTGCCAGCCGATGAAGCGGGCGTTATGGTGAGCCCACCCGATTGTAAGAAAGGGGTAACTTTTACTGGCTTCAATTGTGGTAAGGTTAAGACAGGATATTGCATGATGATACAATTATCGCCTAGCCGCTTCGCCCCCTTTTTAGCCATCCTGATTTTGGTTTTATCAGGGTGCAGCGGGGGAAGTTCTTCGCCCCTGCCTACAGTAGCCGCTTCGGTGGAACCGTCCCCTCCGACGGTTCAATCTGCGCCCATTTTAGAGAGCCCTACCCCGGAGAATGCCGGCATCGAAATTGTCGCTCAGGGAACAGTGCAACCCCCTACGCCGCAGCCCGTCGATTTGCCAAATTTAGGGGCAGCCCCCGAATTAACCAACGACGTTTGGATCAACAGCCAGCCTTTGCAATTGGCAGATTTGCAGGGAAAGGTCGTTCTCATTGAATTTTGGACTTATACCTGAATTAATTGCCAAAGAGTAATTCCTTGGGTCAAGGAATGGCATACCACATACGGCGGAGACGACTTCGTTATCATCGGCGTTCATTACCCCGAATTTGCCTTTGAAAAAGAGTTGGCAAACGTCCAAGACGCCGTGGAGCGATTTGGCATCGAATATGCCGTCGCTATCGACAACGAGGGAAAAACGTGGCGAGCTTACCGCCAACGCTATTGGCCCACCCGCTATTTAATAGACAAAAATGGAAACATTCGCTTTAAACATATTGGAGAAGGAGCGTATCAGCAAACGGCAAAACTAATTGAGCAATTGTTAATGGAGTAGGGAGTTGCAGCGGAGGCTAACAAAACGATAAGAATTACACCATTGGGGGATGATGCCCCCGCCTTGCCTATGCTATAGTAAAGCGCAATTCATGATTGCCTTGACCCTGACTGTAGTTCCCTATGAATAAACTAGCCCGTCTAATTGTATTAGCTTTGTCGATAACCATTCCGTTGACGGCGATATATCTCTTTCTTTCAGCTCCCGTTCAGACAGCGAAGGGAAAATCTCCAGTGCGCCCCATTATCCAGGAGATGAGCGCTGTCGATCAGGCAGCGCAAGATGTGGCGTTGAGCGATGGTCGTATTTTACAGGCGATGGCTGGCAACCGTTCGGAAGTTCTCAGCGTCAAAAAGACGGTTGGTTATTATCCCAGTTTGGCTGTGAATTGTTCGGCGGATCGATGCCGGCAAATTGAGATTTACAATTTTGACGACGATGAAACCATCACCGCAATCGTAGACGTTCGCCAGAAAAAGGTTTTACAATTGCTGCGACAGCCAAACATTCAGCCTGGCATTAACGCCCGTTTGGCGCAACAAGCGGTGAATATCGTGGTGAACGACGCCCAAGTAGAAAAAGCGCTTGGCATTTCCCCCCGCGATTATCCGTCTGATTTGATTCCGATGGATGCAGATTTACTTGGTTCAAGTTGTGATGGCAGCCATCTGTGTGCCGCCGTCACCTTTAAGCGAGGGAATCAAATATTATGGGCGGTGGCGGATTTAACCATGGGACAACTTGCCGGCATTGCCTGGACAACGATACCATCAGTCGAAAACGAGTTTGCCCCTGCCCAATCTGGCGGCTGTCCCACACCCGGAACTATCATGCGGGAAGGGTGGTCAGTTGATTATGCCGTCGCTGATTCCGACGGATTGATCGCCTCAAACGTTTCATATAATGGGGTATTAGCGGCGAAAAAAATCTCTTTGTTAGAATGGCACGCCGACTATGGCTTGGTCGGTTTCCGAGATTCAACTGGCTGTGGCGGATTGGTCAGCGGCTTTCCCATTGCGCCTTATGGCGCCACTGTTGTTACAGATGTGTTGGATGGGAATAGTAACGTAATTGGCTTTGAAATCTACCAAGATTTTAGGATGGAAAATTGGGGGGATAACTGTAACTATCGCTATGCTCAAAGATATCAGTTTTTCAACGATGGGCGATTTCGCGTGGTAGCGGGCGCATATGGCAAAGGATGCGGAATTCCCTTAACCTATCGCCCCATTGTGCGGCTAGATTTGGATGTGGTTGATGCCGGCAACGACCATTTTAGCTATTGGCAAAATGGCGATTGGATCACCCTCACTGCCGAGCTGTACCGTACCCCCACTGCCGGCGCAAACGGAGCCCATCAATACACGCCAGACGGCTACGCTTGGCGCTTGCTCGACAACAGCGGCAGCGGCTACTATATTGAGCCAGACGTGGGGCAATTTGAGGATGGGGATGGCGGTCACAGCGACGACCCGTTTGTGTTCGTCACCCAACATGACCCGGCAGAGGGAGACAGCGACATGCCACTCATCGGCGCTTGTTGTTATGACGATCATCGGCAAGGTCCCGATCAATATGTCAATGGCGAATCGATCGCTGGACAAAATAATGTGTTGTGGTATGTGCCCCAAATGGAAACGATTACCGAGACAAACAACTATTATTGCTGGACGGTTTCAGGCGAACCTCAGAACCCCGGCGACCCGCCCCCAGAAACATACCCATGTTTTGCCGGACCGATGTTCGTCCCTTTTACCGCCTCGGTCGAATTTCTAGCGCCAGATTTTTCTTGGCAGCCAGATCCGGCTAATATTTTTCAGCCGGTTCAGTTTCAAAATTGGACGACCGGAACTGGCGCTATCGATTACGCCTGGGATTTTGGCGATGGCATTGGCAATTCCTTTGCCATCAGCCCAACTTATACCTATTCTGCTGGAGGAGCGCATACGATTTGGTTGACGGCAACCAATTCGATCGGGAGCCAACTGATTTCAAAAACGTTACAGATTGTGCCGGCAGGTCAACTCTATCTGCCAATCATCGCCAAGCCATAAAAAAAGCCCCGTTTTCAGGGGCTTTTAAATGATTTGTTCAGGAGATGCAGCTTACTCCACCTTATTTGCCAAAGTTTGCGACAAAATTTCGTCTTGCTGTTCCCGTAAACTTTCACGGCGTCGTCGCCCTCGACGGGCTTTGGCGCTGCGCTCTTCTGCCGAAGGCTCCTTACCCATCGCCCGCCGCAAAGCGATCTCCATAGCGGTAGGCAATTCCACATTTTCATCCTCTTCATCTTCTTCTAAAAATTCAATCGGGTCGTCTCCCTCTGGCGGGTCGAGCAACGCTTTGATGCTCAAATCGATTCTTTTTTTACGCTTGTCATAGCTCAACACCTGAACATTAACTCGCTCGCCGACTTTTGCTACCTGATTTGGATTGCGGACATATTCGTGGGTCAATTCGCTGATGTGTACCAACCCATCTTTTTCCGCTCCGATATCCACAAACGCCCCATACCGCTCTAAGCGAACGATAGTGCCGACATACGCCTGACCTTTTTTAAGGTCAGACCATTCAACCGGCATTGGTTCGAGCATTGTTACGCTGATTTGATTCGCATTGGGATCAACTCTGTCGATCCAAACCGTCACCTCATCGCCCACTTCCAGCACGTCGGAGACGCGATTGACCCGCTTTTTGCCTAACTGAGAGATATGCACCATAGCGTCTACGCCGACGCCCAGGTCGATAAACGCGCCATAAAGCTCTAATCTTTTTACGGTTCCAAGCACCCGCATTTTGCGTTGGAGCGATTCAATGTTGTCTGGTTGGATTGGTTCCGAATCTTTTACGACTGCGATGGCGTCAATAGCTTCAATCGTCGTTTCGTCACTCATAGCAAATCTCCTAAACAGCCAGCTATGCCGCCCGTTTCAAATATAGTAATCATTTGATAAATGGAATGGAAATTGGGGGCTTCTTCATTGGAATAAGCGTGAAGGGAATTATAACAAGGGGATAGATGGTGTCAACCAATTTGTGAACCTTTTCACGTCCGTTATAATCAGTTGTTTAAAGTTGGCGCTTTGTAAAGTTGCGTGGCGAATGGATCGAGCGAATCGGCGAAGCTAATCGTTTTTCTGGCGATTGATTGTTATGAACCAAATTCCTATCACAATTGGCATCACCGCCCATAATGAAGAGGCGAATATCGGCAAATTGCTGACTGCACTGCTGGCGCAATCGTTGAAAATTGCGCGATGCGAAGAGATTCTAGTGGTGGCGAGCGGCTGCACCGACGATACCGAGGGGATTGTGAGGGATTTTGGGGAGCGGGATAGCCGCATCCGCCTGCTGACACAGGAAAAACGGGAGGGGAAGGCGTCGGCGATCAATATGATTTTGCGGCAACAAACGGAGGAAGTGGTGTTGTTGTGTAGCGCCGATTTATTGCCGGCATCTGACGCGGTTGAACAACTGATAGCCCCATTTGCCGATCCTGATATGGGGTTGACCGCTTGCCGCCCGGTTCCCGTTAACGATGAGAACAACTTTATGGGTTTTGCCGTTCATTTGTTGTGGGAGCTGCACCATCAGATGAATTTGCGGGCATTTAAAGCGGGGGAGATGATCGCTGTGCGTAAAATTTTTGAGCGTATTCCATACCACACTGCCGTGGATGAAGCCAGCATCGAGCCGGTGATTCGGGCGCAAGGGTACAAAGCGCAATATGTGCCGGCATCCATCGTCTACAACAAAGGGGCAGAGACGGTTGAAGATTTTTTGCTGCAACGCCGCCGCATTTACGCTGGTCATCTCGACATCAAAGAGTTGCTCGGTTACTCGGTTAGCACCATGAGCGGTTTTGCCGTGCTGAAATTGCTGCTGGGCAATCTCGATTGGCGCCCTAAACAGCTTGTTTGGACATGGGGGACAGTCGCTTTGGAGGCGTATGGGCGTTTGTTGGGTTGGTTAGATCATCGCCGCAAACGAAGCCACACAGTGTGGGAGATTGCCGGCACCACCAAGGAGCTGGAATTAAACAAGTGAGGGGGATGATTGAACGACAAACCATAGAGGATGGGCGACCAAACCCGTTCGCCATTCGCCATTCAACGTGAACTCCATGCTGGGCGCGCTCGCCCGAATACCTTTTTTCCGCCTATACCGCCGACTGGGGTATCCTAAGCTGTTGCCGATCAATCTCACCCTGTCGCCATCTCCCCGCTGTAATTCGCGCTGCCTCACCTGCAACATTTGGATGAAGCGGGAAAATGAGCTGACTTTGGCAGAATGGGACAAAACGTTGGCGTCGTTAGGCAAAGCCCCTTATTGGTTTACCATCAGCGGCGGCGAACCGTTGATGTACAAAGATGTGGTAGAGTTGGCGCAGTTGGCGTACAAACATTGCCGTCCGGGAATCATCAACATTCCCACCAACGCCATTTTGCCCTCGATTCCAGATCGGGTGGAACGCATCGCCAAAAGTTGCCCAGAGAGCCAACTGATCATTAATTTGTCTTTGGATGGGGTGGGGGAAAAGCATGATTATATTCGCGGGGTTGCCGGCAATTTTCAAAAGTTTGAGCGAACGCTGGCGGCATTAAAAGAGCTGCGAGCGTCTTTGCCTAATTTAATCGTTGGCATTCATTCCGTCGTCTCCGTTTTTAGCGTGGGGCATCTGAACGAGCTGATCGAATATGCGGATGGGGCTGATGTTGACCAATTTATCACTGAAATCGCCGAACCCCGCATCGAACTAGATACAGTCGGGTTGCCCATTACCCCTTCGCCCGAACAATACGCCCAGGCGATCGACCAACTTGTCGCTTATGTCAACAAAAGCAGTTATGGTGGTTTGTCTCGCATCACCGAGGCATTTCGGGTGGAATATTACAAGCTGGTCAAGCGAATTTTGGACGAGCAAGATCAGGTGATGGCTTGTTATGCTGGTTGGGCAAGCGCCCAAATTTACAGCGACGGCACAGTGTGGCCCTGCTGCGTTCGGGCGGATGATTTGGGCAATTTGCGCGATTTCGATTACGATTTTAAGGCGATTTGGTTTGGCGATAAGATCAAAGAAGTTCGGCGCAGCATCGCTGCCAAAGAATGTTATTGTCCATTGGCAAACGCCTCGTACACCAATATGCTGCACGATCTGCCAACCTTAACCAAAGTTGGCGCGAAATTGATAAGTCGTGACGCCATCTCCGTTCGATGAGCCGCCACGCAGCTTGCTGTTTATGTCGAAGATAACCATCGTCAATGTCGGATATCGGTCAACCAACTATTGGGTGATAAGCGCCGGCAGATCCAGGTTGCTGGTAGATTTGGGTTGGCCCGGCATGATGGGCAAGATGAAAGCGACGCTAAAACGGATGGATGTGCCCTTAGAAGAGATTCGATACGGTTTGGCGACCCATTACCATATCGACCATGCCGGGTTGGGGCAGGAGCTGAAGTTGGCGGGCGTTCCTTTGCTGGCGCTAGATGTTCAAGTTGAGGCTATTCCATTGATGAAGCAGTGGACGAAACCGCATGACAACTATCTGGAGATAACCCCTCACGATAATGTGGTCATTTCTTGCCAAGATAGCCGGGCGACTTTGGCAAAAATCGGCATCGGCGGCGAAATTTTGCATACGCCTGGGCATTCGGCTGACAGCGTTTCGTTGCTGTTGGATGATGGCTCGGCGTTTACGGGGGATTTGGCGATGCCGGCATTTATCGCCGGCATGGATGGCGAGGAATTGATGCGGCAAAGTTGGCGTTTGTTGCTGGAGCGCGGAGCAAAGCGCGTGTATCCCGGGCACGGAGCCGCCAGCCCGATAATGTTAATGGACGATACCTTATGAGTTTTAATTGGCTAGACAAATTCCAACAAAAGCAAGACAAAGCGGCGGATTATGCCGAAAAAACGTTGGCGGCGTATCGGCTAGGGATGAAAGCGAAGGGGTCGATAATTGGGGTGCGGATTGAGCTGGCTGACGATTGTTGCGATTTAGCGTCCCAATTGCCGGCAAAAACCATTTACCGCCCAGACGACGCCCCTCATTTGCCCTTGCCGGCATGTCCACAAGGAAACCGATGCGGTTGTGTTTATCGACCAGTGATGAGCTATGAGGCGGAGGAGTGAAAAACCTGTCCATCAAAACGCTGTATGCTTACGCTTTGGCAGAGGGGGAAGGAGTGGGCACAGCATATGAGTATTTCGCCAAACGATTGGCTTTACGCCGTTGGCTGCCGGCATTTCCCGCCCCCAAATCTATCTTACTGGCTGGCTTGCCGGAAAAATATGGCAGTAGTTTCGACTTTTGGCTGCTGGCGCAGGAAATGGGCGCATCTCTGACCATCGTCGATGATAGGCTAGAAGCATTGGAAAAAGCGGAAGCAAGTTGGCGGCAAAATCAACTTCTTTTGCCAAGCGTCTCCCCACAATTTAATCTAACCCGAGATTGGGTTGTATCGGACAACTTTGATTTGGCGATTTGTTCCGAAGTTGTGCAGCGAATAGATGTGGATGACCGTCCCGCTTACATTGCCCGATTGCGCCAATGCGCCCCGGCAATTGCCCTTTTTTGCCCAAATGCCGGCAACGATTCTCATGTGGGTATCAGCGGCTTGGCTGGTTTAACCTTGCCGGCATTAAACAGCTTGGTCACTCGATCTGGTTGGCAAACCACAACTGGCTACATCGATATGCCCCCATTTCCGCCAGGGATCACCCGCAGCGAAACGCAGCGCCAGCAGGCGACTAGCGGTTGGCGGGAAGGGGCGGCGATGTGGGGGTTGGGTTGGTACGCTAAATTGGAATGGTTAATGCCGGCAGCTATCCGAAAAAAACATTCCCACATCGTCTACGCCTTTACCCGCCCAAAAAGTTAAATCTTTCGCTGCGCATCTGTTTGGCGTTCGTTTGAACTACGCCGGCTCAATTAAGTTTGACCCCGCAACCCCCTTCGTTATAATCTCTCAATCTCGAATATGATGACCTATAGACGACCTCTATTTGGAGAAAACTGTGCCAAAAGCGTTAATTACCGGCATAACCGGACAAGACGGCTCTTATTTAGCCGAATTTTTATTGAGCCAAGGGTATGATGTGGTAGGGATGGTGCGCCGCACCAGCACTATCAACTTTCACCGTGTCGCTCACATCCAAGACCAAGTAACGTTGGTAAATGGCGATTTATTAGACCAGGTCTCCCTCATCCGTATTTTAGAGGAGCACCGCCCCGACGAAATTTACAATTTGGCTGCCCAATCCTTTGTGCAAACATCCTGGACACAACCTGTCTTTACCGGCGAAGTGACCGCCCTGGGGGTCACCCGCATGTTGGATGCCGTGCGCACCATCGATCCCACTATCCGCTTTTACCAAGCCAGTTCTAGCGAGATGTTTGGCAAGGTAATCGAAACGCCGCAAAAAGAGACAACCCCATTTTACCCGCGCAGCCCTTACGGCGTGGCAAAGGTGTATGGGCATTGGATCACCATCAACTACCGAGAGAGCTTCGATTTGCATGCTACAAGCGGCATTTTGTTTAACCACGAAAGTCCGCGCCGCGGGTTGGAGTTTGTCACCCGGAAAATCAGCCACCATGTAGCTCGAATCAAATTAGGCTTGACCGATGAATTGCGATTAGGCAATTTAGATTCTCGGCGCGATTGGGGGTTTGCTGGCGATTATGTGAAGGCGATGTGGTTAATGTTGCAACGGGAAGCGCCGGCAGATTACGTGATCGCTACAGGCGAAACCCACTCTGTTGAAGAATTTCTGAACGTCGCTTTTGACCATGTAGATTTAGATTGGCGTCAATTTGTTGTGCAAGATGAACGATATATGCGTCCGGCAGAAGTCGATTTATTGGTTGGCGACCCCAGCAAAGCCGGACGAGAATTAGGGTGGGAACCGACCGTTTCATTTAAAGAGTTGGTAAAAATGATGGTGGATGCTGATTTAAAGATGCTGCAAAATGGGCAAACGCCAATGTGATAACATCGCCTGGGCAAAATTGAGGCGCTAAATGCGAGATGCGTAGTTCATTTAGCCCTAAAAACCGATAGTTTGGAGAATATTGATGACGACGATTAAGTTTGGAACAGATGGGTGGCGAGCCAGGATTGCTGAAGAGTACACTTTTGACAATTTGCGACGGTGCGCCCAAGGGTTTGCAGATTATTTACAACAGTCGAGGTTAGCCGAAAAAGGGGCGGTAATTGGGTATGACAAACGCTTTCACGCTAACCATTTTGCGGCGGCTGCAGCAGAGGTTTTGGCGGCAAACGGCATTCAGGTGTGGCTGACGCAAGAAGCCACGCCGACCCCTACCATTTCTTATGCGGTTGTCGACAAGAAAGCGGGTGGCGCCATTAATATCACTGCCAGCCACAACCCGCCGGAAGATTGTGGCTTTAAAGTCCGCGATCCATTTGGCGGGGCTATCGATCCGACTAATTTGAAAAAAATCGAAGTGCTCATTCCTGATTCGATGGCTGATGTTAAGCGCATGAAATTAGACGACGCCATCAACGACGGGGTAGCGACCCTATTTGACGCCGCGCCAGCGTATATCGAACAGTTACATCGTCTGATCGATATTGCGCCATTGAAAGAGGCTGGCTTTAATGTGTTGGTAGATTGTATGTGGGGGAACGGGGCTGGTTGGTTTCCGCGCTTACTAGATGGCGGCAATACGACCATTCGGGAAGTTCATAATGAACGCAACCCCATCTTCCCTCATATGAGCCGCCCCGAACCGATTCCGCCAAATGTCGATCATGGGTTATCTTTTGTCAAGAAGCTGGGCGCGGATGTGGCGATTATCAACGATGGCGACGCCGACCGGGTGGGATTTGGAGATGAAAATGGGGATTTTATCGACCAATTGCGCGTTTACGGCTTGCTTGGCTACTATTTTTTAGAGGTGAGAGGGGCGCGGGGTCCCATCGTCAAGACGATTTCTACCACCAAAATGTTAAACAAATTGGGCGCGGCATACGATGTGCCGATTCATGAAACGGGGGTCGGCTTTAAATTTATCGCCCCTAAAATGATGGAGGTGGACGCCTTAATAGGCGGCGAGGAGAGTGGCGGATATGCGTTTCAGGGGCATGTGCCAGAGCGAGATGGCATTTTAGCTGGATTGTATCTATTGGATATGATGGTACAAACGGGCAAAAAGCCGTCTCAATTGATAGATTTGCTCTTTGACAAGGTGGGGGCGCATTATTACAAACGCATTGATACGCGGTTTGACGCGGAAAAGAAAGCGGAAACGCAAGCGTTGGCGGCGGCGGCGATGCCGGCAAAAATCGGCGGTTTGTCGGTAATGGACAAAGTGACCATTGACGGTTTTCAATTTGTGATGGAAGATGGCGGCTGGCTGCTCATCCGTTTTAGCGGCACTGAACCGATTATCCGCGTCTATTGCGAGACTACGCACCAAGACAAAGTAGACGCTATTTTGTCTGATGGCATGCGGATCGCAGGCCTCAGTTAAGGCTAAGGCGATATTCAATCGTAACTATCCAAATGAACGCAGAGTTCACGGAAGAAAAGCTGAGCACACAGAGAAGAAAAAAGAGGATTTGGCGAAATTTTGAGCCAAAAGCCCTAAAAACTCCCCGAAAAGGTGGAGCTACCAAAAAAATCTCTGTGTGCTCTGTGTCCAAATAAATTACAGGTTGCTATGATCTATATAATTGCATTCAAATCAATTGCTTAACCGCAGAGCGGTCTGAGATATTAGAGAAATCAGTTTACACCTCAAGAGATCTCGTTGCATGCGTAAAAACGTTTATGCAGTTTGCTCAATTTAGGGAAGAGTGATGAACCAAATCGATGTAGTCGAATTGACGAAAAAGCTGGTCGAAATGCCGTCTGCCAGCCAACAAAGTAATGAGCTGATTTCTAACTATTTACAAGGATTTTTAGCCGAAAATGGCTTTGAAGTGGAGCGGTTGGAATACCGCGACCCCAATGGATACGCCAAGGTAAGTTTGGTCGCCAAATTAGGCAATGGCGAAAAAGGATTGGCGTTTTGTTCTCACACCGACACCGTGCCGGGGCAAGAGGCGGATTGGCAGCCGTGGACGCCGGTTATCAAAGATGGGTTATTGTATGGGCGGGGCAGTTGCGACATGAAAGGTCCGTTAGCGGCGACAATTGTCGCCGCGTTGGGCGTGGATGCCAGCCAATTGAAGCGCCCTCTCTTTATCATTGCCACTGCCGATGAGGAGATTGGGCTGCTGGGCGCTAAACATGTCGCCCAAGAGTCGCAACTGTTAAAACAAAACCGACCAGCCCATGGCATTATTGCCGAACCAACGGAAATGATTCCCGTTTACGCCCACAAAGGAATGGGCGAGGCGCGGGTGACTGCCTATGGGCGGGCGGCGCACACTAGCTCTGGCAAAGGGGAATCGGCTACCTTTAAAATCGCTCCATTTATGGCGGAAATGGCTGAACTTGAGCGTACATGCCGGCAAGACCCCTACTTTCAGGATGATGAATTTGACCCGCCCACCAACGGCATGAATATTTCCTTTACGGATTTTGGCTGCGCCAGCAATGTTACCGCCCCCAAAGCCGAATGTCGGGTCGGCATTCGCGCCATGCCCAAGGGGCACACCGCCGAGTTGATGCAGATCATTACCGACAAAGCAACAGAGTATGGATTTGAGGTAGCCACCCGCTTGGAAACCGCTTTGTTTGTTTCCAAAGAGGCTCCCATCGTACGTGAGGCGTGCGCCGCAATCGGCGTAGATCAGCCCCAAACGGTTCCTTACGGCACAGATGGGCTTTATTTGCAACAGGCTATAGACGATTTAGTGGTCTTTGGACCTGGCGATATAGGGGTGGCTCACACCGTAGGCGAATTTGTCCCCTTAGTAGAGTTACATCAGGCGGTTAACGCATACACACAACTGATTGAAAGATTATGTATGAATAACGATTCGCCAAGTGGAGATACCTAATCAAAGTTTAATTTCGATTTCATATAGGAGAAAATATGACCAACCAATGGAACAGCCCGCCCAAAATGAGGATTGACGTCAGCAAAAAATATTCCGCCACCATCAAAACCAGTCGCGGCGATATCGTCATCCAGTTACACCCCGAGCATGCCCCTTTTACGGTAAACAATTTCGTGTTTTTAGCCAAGGAGGGATTTTACGACAATGTGACCTTCCATCGGGTAATCGCCAACTTTATGATTCAGGGCGGCGACCCCACCGGAACAGGGCGGGGCGGTCCTGGCTATCGTTTTCAAGATGAAACGTTGGATAATCCTTTACGCCATGGGCGTGGCTATTTGTCGATGGCAAACGCTGGTCCAAATACAAATGGCAGCCAATTTTTCATCACCCATGCGCCTCAGCCCCATTTAGATGGCAGACATACCGTTTTTGGCGTAGTTACAGAGGGGATAGATGTGGTTGACGCTGTGGAGCAAGGCGACGTGATGGAGAGCGTAACTATCGCTGAATCGTAGAGAGTTTATGAAGATAGTTGTCACCGGCGCGAGCGGAACGGTAGGGCGGGAACTTTGTCGATCTTTGGTTGATAAAGAACATCATGTCATCCCCTGGAATCGGGAAGATGTGCCCATTAACAACTACCATCGCATGGAACATTATTTGCGGGCTATCCAACCAGACGCAATATACCATCTAGCTGTTGCCTCACAATCAACAGGTATGCAAAACGAATCGTGGATGGTGACGTATGAATGGACGAGTGAATTGGCATGGTTGACGCACATTTTGGACATTCAATTTGTTTTTGTCAGCACCGTGGCGGTTTTTTCTGACGGGGCGGCGGGTCCATTTGCCGTTGACGCTGTTCCAGACGCTGAAAGTGGGTATGGGAGTGAAAAGCGACAGGCGGAGAGCCATGCTCGGTTTCAGAATAAGGAGATGGTTATCGTCCGGTTGGGATGGCAAATTGGCGAGAAGGCTGGCTCAAATAATATGATCGACTATTTCGAACGAAAAATGAATGAGGAAGGAGAGGTTAAGGCGAGTAATCGGTGGCTGCCGGCATGTTCGTTTTTGCCAGATACGGCGCAGGCGTTGGTTGATTTATTAGAAAAAGAGAAAGGCGTTTACCATTTAGATTCAAATGAGCGGTGGAACTTTTTCCAAATCGCGTCGGCGCTAAATAAAAAGCATGGCGAGAAATGGCGTATTGTGGAGAGCGAGCATTTTGTGTTTGACCAGCGATTGTTGGATGATAGAGAGTTGATGCCGGCATTGAACATCCGTTTGCCCGAATTGCCTTAACCTGTTTCGGCTGTGCTATACTTTTGAGATGACTGTAGTTTCTAACAAACAGCGATCGACTAAACTGCTCAGGTTTGCCAAATCAGGGCGAAATGTCTCTGTGACCAGCTATTTTAAAGGGGATGTGACCGGTGAAGCCAAGGTAGTTGTTGACAAAGATGGAACGGTGGTAGGGGATGTCGTCGCCCCCAAAGTGGATATTGCCGGCATTGTCTGTGGCGTGGTCGCGGCAAAGTCCGTTCATTTTCGAGCAACCGCCCAGGTGTGGGGAGATATTTATGCCCAAAATATTCGTTTAGACAAAGGCGCCAAACTCCATGGTTGGTTTAGCGTTATCGATGAAACGGGTTATGAAATGCTTCAGACCGATATCGAAAATATGCCCGAAGCGCCCAAAAACCCATTCGACTTTGACCAACATCAGAGCGATTCGTCTCCTCGACAACGCATGGCAATGAGGCGGATTCAACAGGAAGCGGCGGTAGCGGTTGCCACATACGCCGAATTGACGGAAACCATCCAGAACAAAGAGGCAGCGGGTGAGCCAGAGAATTTACAACAGCAGTTAGAGCAGGCTGAACAAGATCAAGAGTTGTTAACGGGGCAATTGGACGATTTAAAAGCCCGCTTGTCCGTCCGCGATTCGGAGTTGGCGTCTTTGGAGTTGGAATTGTCGCAGTTGCGGTCGGAACGATCCCAGCAGTTGGAAAAGACGGAGCAATTAACTGAGCAATTGGCGGAACAGAGCCAAGAACAAGGAAAGTTACATTTAGAAAAATCGTCGATTGAGCGAAATTTGGAAGAGGCGTTGCTGAATCTGGAAGGGTTATCTAGCCTGGCTAAAAATGCCGAAAATGAGATGCCGGCAAATGGCGATCAACAAAACAGCACGCCAGAAGCCATGATACGCTGGCAAGAATTGGCAGAACGGCGCGGCGCTGAAATTGACCGTCTTTCTCAGCAAACGGCAACGTTTGAAGAGCAGATTACCCGAGGAGAAGAGCTCGCCAACCAACTTCAATCAAAGCTCGATCAGCGCATTCAAACGCTCGATCTCATCCAGGAAGAGCGAGACGCCCTCCATTTCCAAAATGAAGAGTTGCAGGCGCAAACCCACCGCCTTGCCAAATTGCGAGCTGAAGCGGCGCAATGGCAAGAAAACGCTGAGAAAGCGGCAACCCGTTTGGCTGAGTCGGAGGCGCAGCAAAGCGAGTTGGCAGCTTCAACTGCTGAAGCTGAAGCAAATGTGAAGCGGTTGGAAGAGCGCATTAACGAGATGCAAGAACAGCTAAGGCAAAGCCAAATCCCCCTCGAAGAGTGGCGCGATAAGTTTAATCAAAAATCTGCATCAGTCGAAGAAACATCTCAACAAATTGTCGAGTTGCAGGCGCAAAAAAGCGTTTTAAATGAACGGTTGCAAAATTTAGAAGAGCGCCTGGCTGAACAACAGCAAAAACATGCATTGGAATTAAAGGAAAACGCTGCTGAGTTTGTCAATCAAATGGAAGAAAAACAGGAGATTTGGCTAACGGAAATGAGTGTGGCTCGAGATGAGTTTGAAGCGCATCTTGCAAATCGGCAAGCGGATGTGACAAAATTGGAAGAGACGTTAGCTGAACAGGAAAACAGCGGCAATGCACAGCTTGCTCAGTTACAATCCCAACTCGATCAACTCAAGAAAGAAAATGAAACGCTAACGACGGAATCGCAAGAGAGCCAACAACTGTATGATATGCAGGTTGATCAATTCAATTGGGCAAGGACGCTGTTGCAGGAACAAGAAATCGAGTTGGAAGAATGGCGTCAAAACGCCAATAAAAACCTTGTGACGGGGAAAAAATGGCGCGCTAACGCCGCCTCCCTTTCCAAAATAGTGCATCAATTAGAAGATAAACTAAAATCATTAGAGACGATGGCGATGGATGACAGATCGGCGTTTGAACAGGAATTAGCGCAACAGGCGCAAGATTTTAAAGCGGATTTGATGCAGGCAACACAAGATAAGGAACAAGCGGAACAAGCTTTACAATTAGAGATTCGACGTCTAACCACCCTGCAACAGGTCAATCAGGTAGAGCTTGACCATTTGCAAACTGCCATCGAAACGCAGGGAGCCAAATATTCAAGAATACAATTATCTTTGGTTGATAGGGACGCCGAACTGGCGGTAGCCATCAAAGAACGAGACAGGACTAAGGAAGAACTGGAAGCGGCTAAGAAAGACGCCGCATTTCGAATCGAGGAGTTAGGTGGGCTGCTTCAAGAATCAAATAGGCGATTGAAGGAGATGATGGCGTATTTGGATAGACGTGCGGATCGTGAGGCAAAGAAAGAAGCGGCTCAGTTGATGGACGTTGGAACTGGATTTTTTGAAGAGGAATAATGCCGGCATTTGGAGAATGTGATGAGGGAAATTGATCTGGCAGTAATTGGCGGTAGCGGATTGTACAACATGGCGGAATTGACCGATGTTGAAGAGCGCGGCATTTCTACCCCATTTGGCGATCCATCCGATAAATTGACTATTGGCTCTTTGCATGGGCAACGGGTTGCATTTTTGCCCCGGCATGGGCGGGGGCATCTCTATATGCCGACAGATGTGCCGTATCGAGCAAATATATACGCTCTAAAATCGCTCGGCGTGAAATATATCATTTCGGTGAGCGCATGCGGCTCATTGCAAGCGGATTTTGCTCCAGGAGATATATTGATCCCAGATCAACTGTATGACAATACGAAAAACCGAACCAGCAGTTTTTTCTCAAAAGGCATGGTAGCCCATGTGGGGATGGCGGAGCCATTTAGCCCGGAATTGAACGACGCTTTGGCGAAAGCTGTGAAAGCTGCCGACGGCGTTTGTCATCAAGGCGGAAGCTTTATCACTATCGAAGGTCCCCGTTTTTCGACCAAAGGCGAATCAAATTTGTTCCGCCAGTGGGGAATGAGCATTATTGGGATGACCACCAGTCCGGAAGCGTTCTTGGCTAGGGAGGCGGAGATCGCCTATTCGGTTATGGCGCATATCACCGATTATGACGTTTGGCATGAGAGCGAAGAACCGGTTACAGTAGAGATGGTGGTACAAACTGTTAAACAAAACACCAAAGTGGCGCAAGCGGCGATCTCTTATATGGCTAAATCGATGGCGGATTGGGCTGGAGAGATGGCGGCGCATCACGCTTTAGCCGGAGCTGTCATGACAGCTCCGGGACAGATAGACCCTGAATTGCAGGACAGGTTGGGTTTGTTAACGCGCAAATATTTGGCGTAATTGCCGGCATGGTTCGTTGGCAAGAACGATTCATACTTGGTTATCGGACGGCTGAAATCGCTCTGGCGGTTATCGCCGTTTTGTTTGTGGGCGTAAATGGGTTGGGGTTAGCCCTTGCCCGCGAAGGAAGTTGGCGGGCTGCTCATTGGGGGGCGATTGGGGTGTGGGTGATTTTATTGGGCGGGATGGTGGCGATTTTTAACCGATTTCTTTCCCGACATGATCCTTTGTTGCTGCCTTTAATCGGGTTGATGATGGGCTGGGGGATTTTGCTGATTGCCCGATTGGCTCCTGCATTTTTGTGGCGCCATCTGTTGTGGGTAACTTTGGGCGGCGTAGCCCTGACATTGACCGCTATATTGCCGGCAAATTTGAGCTATTTGCGGCAATATCGAACCATCTGGCTGGTTGCCGGCTTGCTTTTATTGGGTCTGACTTTGTTTTTCGGCGTCAATCCATCAGGATTTGGGGCGGCGTTGTGGCTCCGAATTCCCTTGCTGCCAGATGTATATTTTCAGCCATCGGAGGCGTTAAAGTTGTTGGCATTGATCTTTTTCGCCAGCTATTTTGATGGGCGGGAGCGGCTATTGCAGGTGGGACGTTCTCGCTTTTCTTTGCCCGACGCTTTGCCTTATTTGGCGCCGCTGTTGTTGATGTGGGGATTTTGCCTGATCTTATTGACGCTGCAACAAGACTTAGGGGCGGCAACGCTCTTTTTCGTGGCGTTTTTGGTTTTATTGTATGTGGCGACTGGCGAGAAAATTTACGTAGTAGCTGGTATGCTTTTGTTGTTAATTGCCGGCATTTTTGCTTACTTTCAATTTGATTTGGTGCGACTAAGGATAGACGCTTGGTGGAATCCATGGCCTGAAGCGACCGATCGGGCTTACCAAATCGTCCAATCATTATATGCCCTGGCGGCGGGCGGCATTTGGGGGCAAGGCATCTACCAGGGGTTTCCAGAATATATTCCGGTTGTGCATTCTGATTTTGTTTTTGCCGCGGTGGGCGAAGAATGGGGATTGTTTGGCGCGTTGGGACTAGTCGCCTGTTTTTTAACGCTCACCTACCGGGGGTTGCGAATCGCTCTGTTGGCAAAACGACCTTTTTTGATGTATTTGAGCGTTGGGATTTCCACCTTGTTCGCCGCTCAGACTTTGCTGATTATGGGTGGCGTAACAAAGTTATTGCCTTTAACAGGCGTCACATTGCCCTTCTTAAGTTATGGGGGCAGCTCCATGTTTGTTAGCTGCATCATGGGCGGATTGCTGCTTCATATTTCAGGGGAGACGGAGCGAATCGGGATATGAGCGAGCAGCAAAATCGTTTGCTCCATATTAGTTGGTTATGGATTTTAGGCTTTGCTGGCATCGCCTTTTCTTTAATTTGGGTAGCGCTGCGCGCCGATAATTTATTGAGCAGAAACGATAACCCCCGCCTGGTCGAAGCGGAATATCGAATTCAACGCGGATTAATCGTCGACAATCAGGAAACGATTTTGGCGGAAAATCGGGGCGATCCAAATCGAATCGAGCGGTTTTATCCTATTTCGGATATCGGTCCGGCTGTGGGGTATTATTCATTACGGCATGGGGTTGCCGGCATAGAGCAAGGGTATGACGCTGCGTTGCGGGGCGAAAGTCAAGACGCCGCCGTCTTGTTTCGTCGCGCTGTATTGCATGAGCCTCAAATTGGGCAGGATGTCCGCCTAACTATAAATGTCGAGTGGCAAGCAATGGCTGAGCGTCTGCTAGGAGAACATACCGGAGCTGTTCTCCTATTCAGTTTGCCAGAGGGAGATGTTCAGGTGATGACCAGCCATCCCAGCTATGATCCAAACTTGATTGATGAGCAGTTTGATGAGTTGATCGACGGGCAAGACGCTCCACTGTTTAATCGAGTGACACAGGGACAATACCAGCCGGGCGGGATGTTGCTGCCATTGGTTTCAGTATACGCCGAGGATAAACGAGGAGAGTTGGGGTTAGACCTTTCCCTTCCAATAGAAACAGCTTTGAATGCGCTATCTGCAGAGCGTCTGCAACAGATATTTCTTTCTATCGGTTTAATTGATCCCCCATTATTCCCAATTCAGGTGGATGAGATAGAGCCAAGTCCGGTGGAAGATATACAACGCGCTCTAACCGGGCAAGAGAATTTGACAGTTTCGCCACTTCAATTGGGCATGGCATGGGGGGCTATCGCCAATGCCGGCATATCGCCAGCCCCTAGGTTGGTGTCGGGCATTCGGCAGGGCGGAGAGGAGTGGCAAATTGTGCCGGCAATGGGAGCAGATACACAATTGTTTGATCCTGCAATTGCCCACGAGAACTATAAAAGTTTGGAACAAAGCAACAATGTAAGCGAAATTTATGGATTGGCATTGTCTGGTCCTCGGAATGTGGCTGACGCTTGGTATATAGGTTTTGCTCCATCACAATCTCCTCAAATAGGCATTGTTGTATTGTTAGAAAATGTTAATCGAGTAGATGAGACAGTTGAAATCGGAAACGGGCTGCTCTCTTCAATATTTTTTGAAGGGTAAGATCGATTCAACCTCTCCCAGACCCAGCAATGACACCCGTTTGACACCTTTCAGACACCGTGCTATACTGTTTGTCCCCACCGCACAAGGCGTGTGTCGCTTTTTAGCCTCATGCGCCTTTTTCATTTACTCTTTTGCCAGAAAGCCCCACCACAGGTGGGGGATGAATGGTGGCGCCGAAGGCGCCGCAGGGCGTAGCCCTGAAAGGATAACAAGCAATCCTGATCCCGCAGGGCAAAATCTGTGAAAAGCCACCGCCTCTGGTGGTGGATACGGATTTTGAAGGATTGCCATTTACCCGCTTTTCAGATATTGCTTCTAACATATCTTCTCTCTTTCCTTGTTGGTAAAATAATTAACAAGGAAGATGTGACCATCGTATATCGACTGGGCAAAATGGGGAATGTATACTGAGGTCGTAATTGATTGAAGAACGGGCGAACAAAATAGCCCGAGAAATTATTTATCTTGATAGGAGAAATTATCATGTTGTTTTTGAATCGTGAAGAAGGTCAAGGTTTGGTAGAGTACGCATTGGTGCTCGTGTTGGTCGCCGTGGTCGTTATCGCCATTTTGACCATCTTAGGTCCTCAAGTTGGTAACGTATTCAGCCGAATCACCGACGGTTTGCTGTAAGCGAAAGCTAACTAAAACTTAACAATAAAAGCGGCGCAGATTTCTGCGCCGCTTTTTTGTGTTCTTAACGTGCTGCGCCTGTTGATCGCTCTCATGGTAGGAAGTTGGTCAAAGTAAAAAGATTTACAGGGCAAATGTGACCATCGTATCTCGACTAGGCAAAATGGGGATTGTATACTGAGGTTGTAATTGATTGAAGAACGGGCGAACAAAATAGCCCGAGAAATTATTTATCTTAATAGGAGAAATTATCATGTTGTTTTTGAATCGTGAAGAAGGTCAAGGTTTGGTAGAGTATGCATTGGTGCTCGTGTTAGTCGCCGTAGTCGTTATCGCCATTTTGACCATCTTAGGTCCCCAAGTCGGTAACGTTTTCAGCCGAATCACCGACGGTTTGCTGTAAGCGAAAGCTAACTAAAACTTAACAATAAAAGCGGCGCAGATTTCTGCGCCGCTTTTTTGTTATAAATGACTTTCGTTCCAATTCTCACACAACGCCATCTTTCTGTAGTTGAGAAATTTGATTGGGAGTTAATTCTGTAAATTCAGTTAGAATCTCCTGGGTATGTTGCCCCAAAAGGGGCGGCGGGTAGCGGACTGAGGTTGGCGAGGAAGGAATGTTTAGAGGTGACGCTACGATTGGAATAGTGCCGGCAGTGGGGTGGGGGCTTTCAATGCGCATCTGGCGCGCTTTAATTTGGGGATGGGCGAATAATTTGTCGATCGTTAGGATTGGGGCTGCCGGCAACCCAATTTCGTCACACAAAGCCATCCACTCTGACGCATTTTTGGCAGCAAATAACTCGTTTAACCTCGCTACCACTGCGTCTCGGTTAGCCACACGCGCCACATTGGTGACAAAGCGTTCATCCTCCAGCCATTCGCTTTTGCCAACCGCTTCACAAAATTTACGCCATTGTCCGTCATTGCCGGCAGCAAAGGCAAAATAATCATCCTTCGCCTTAAATTCCTGATAAGGCACAATATTAGGGTGCCCGTTGCCATACCGCTGCGGCGTTTCGCCAGACACGAGATAATTGCTCGCCACATAAGACATCAACGCTACCTGAGAATCGAGCAATGAGATGTCAATTCGTTGACCTTGTCCCGTTCTCTCCCTGGCGAATAAACTAGCTAGAATGGCATTGCCGGCAAAAATGCCCGAGCTTAAATCGGCGATTGCGATCCCAGCCCGAACAGGTTTGCCATCAGCGACGCCGGTGACGCTCATAAAACCGCTTAGAGCTTGCACCATAAAATCATAACCAGGTTTTTCTTTAAACGGACCATCATACCCATAGCCAGTTATGGAGCAATAAATCAATCCAGGTCGAATCTGCTGCAATGTTTCATAATCTAACCCCCATCGTTCCAATGTGCCCGCTCGAAAATTCTCCACTAACACATCCCCTTGGGCGATCAACTTTCGCAATATCGCCAACCCTTCCGCGCTCTTGAGATTGAGCGTGACGCTGCGCTTGTTTCGATTAGCAGACAAAAAGTAGGCGGATTCACCCCCGACAGCAAATGGGGGACCCCAATGGCGGGTGTCGTCCCCCCTGGTAGGCGCTTCGATTTTAATCACATCCGCGCCTAAATCCCCCAGCATTTGAGTGCAATAAGGTCCTGCCAAGACGCGGGTGAGGTCAATAACCCGCACCCCATCTAACAAAGATTGATTCATCGTTTGCTCCATCGCTTCATAAACATCAATTCACAATTACCCTATTTTATCTGAATTTGATAAACTATTTTTGATTTTAATGAAATTATTTACATAAGGAACTCGAATATGAGCGCGCTTTTTTCGACACAAGGATTGATCGCATTGGTAACATTGCTCGTTCTTGAGATTGTTTTGGGTATTGACAATGTGATTTTCATTGCCATCCTTGCCGAAAAGCTGCCAGAATCGGAACAAGACCTGGCCCGGAAATTGGGGATTGGTCTGGCAGTCATTACCCGAATATTGCTTTTGCTTAGCATCAATTGGGTGATGGGTTTAACCAATGATTTGTTTCAGTTGTTTGGCAATGGTATCTCCGGCAGGGATTTAATTTTGCTGGTTGGCGGGTCATTCCTGATTGGCAAAAGCACCTATGAGATCCATGAAAAGCTGGAGGCGTTGGAGGAAGATAAGCATGGCGCGCCTAAAAAGGTGTCAACTTTAGCGGCAGTCGTATTCCAAATTGTCTTAGTCGATATAGTTTTTTCGCTTGATTCGGTGATAACTGCCGTGGGCATTTCGGGAGATTTGCCCGTGATGATCGTTGCTGTTCTAATCGCCGCTGCGGTGATGTTGTTTTTCGCTGGCGCAGTCAGCCGGTTTGTCAAGCAGCATCCTACGATGAAGATATTAGCTTTGGCATTTTTGATTTTAATTGGCACGCTGTTAGTCATCGAAGGGTGGAACTCTGAATTAGCGCATGACCTGCATCTAAAAAATTATATCTACTTCGCTATGGCGTTTTCGTTTTTCGTGGAGTTGGTCAATATGCGTTTTCGAAAGTCGAGCGACCCCGTGGAATTGCACCGCCAAATGCCAAAATCTGCCGGCGGCGATTAAATTTTAGCTGATGCCGGCAACAATCGCTTTGGCGATCTGAATATCCTGAACGGCAACGCCGGTCAAATCTACGACTGAAATTTGTTCCGACTTGGTTCGCCCGGGGGCATTGCCGGCGATAATAGTTCCCAATTCCACAATTCCATCTTCCTGAACCGCCTTTGCCTGTAGCGCGTGCGCGATTTCGCCGCGTTCCTTACACTGGCTTAAACTATCAGCCACGATGATGTCGGCTTGGGCAAGCACCTCGGCGTAAAGTTCTTGTTTGTGGGGCGTGTCGGAGCCAACTGCGGTGATATGCGTTCCGGGTTGAAGGTTGCCGGCAGCTACCAATGGTTTAGTCGCGGGGGTGGCGGTTACAATCAGATTGCAGCTTTTTACAATGGCATCAACTTCAGAGGCAACTTCAACTTGAAAGCCCGACTGAGCAATCTCATTTCGATATCTGTTGGCGTGTTGTTCATTTCGACCCCAAACCAACAGTTGCCGGCATGGCGTCACTTCTCGCAGATATTTCGCTTGCAACTTCGCCTGTTGTCCCGTCCCCACGATGCCGATGCGATGAATTTGTGGCGGCGCTAAATATTTAGCGGCGATCGCCCCTGCCACAGCGGTTCGGATATCCGTAAGAAGCCCTTCGTCAAGCAATACCGCTTTCAACTCCCCCGTATTTTGGCTAAACAGCAACATCAAGCCATTGCTGGTTGGCAAATTCAAGGAGGCGTTTTGGTAAAAGCCAGAAGCTATCTTGATCACATAATAATCATCCCCGATGAGGTAGCCATATTTGATATGGACATCGCCTGGCGGCTCTTTAAAGAGCAGTTCGCCAACGGGCGGCACGACTGCTTCGCCTTTTGAGTACGCCACAAAGCCCGCCTCGATTGCCGGCATCAGATCCAACTTTGGCAGCGCCGCTTCAATCTCTCGTTTGCTAATGATTTTCATGATTGCGCCTCGCCATGTCGGATAGCAGCGATAAGTTCATTGATGCGGTTTAAAGCGGCAGTCAGGTATTCGTGCGGCAGCCCATAACTTATCCGCAAAAAATGATCCATGCCAAAATGGTCCCCAGGCACAACCAGCACACTTTTTTCGCTTCTCAGTCGATCAGACAAAGCGGTAGAGTTGACCTTTAGTCGATACCGCACAAAACAAATCGCGGCTGCTTGAGGGGGATTGACGGCAAAAGTGTCGCCATGTTCAGCAAACCATCCCTCCAAAACTGGATACCCTTGCCGGATATAATCTCTGGTTCGTTGTAAAATTCGCGGTCTCACTTCTGGCGAAAGGGCGATCGCCGCTAATTGGTTGGAGAGCATTGTGGCGCTAATGGCGGTGTATTCGTGACGTCTCCACATCTGTTCGATCGCCTTTTCTGGGGCAACTACCCAACCGATCCGCAAGCCGGGCATTCCATACGCTTTGCTCATGCTGCCCATTGCCAATACTTTTTCTGTTTTGCCAAAAAATGATGGCGTTTGGATGTCGGTCAAGCGCTCTGCCCCGGCGTAAACCTCGTCTGATAAAATCCATGCTCCAACTTTTTCAGCGATAGCGACGATAGCGTCCATCTCTGCTGCACTCATGATGTAGCCGGTGGGATTGTTGGGATTGCAGACCGCGATCATTTTTGTGGCAGGAGAGACAACCTCTTCCAATTCGTTTAAATCAGGCGACCAACCAGCTTCTTCTCGCAAATGAAAGGTTTTAATTTGCAGATTGTGGTTTTTGGCGATCCCCCAAATTTGCATGTAATTTGGCAGCATCATCACAATTTCGTCGCCGGGGTGGAGTAGCGATCGTACTGCGATGTAGTTGGCTTCGATCGCCCCAACCGTTACCAAGACGTTTTTGGATGTGGCGTTGGCGTACATGCCGGCAATATGGCGGCGTAATTCTGGATTGCCGTTGACATACGGATAATTTAACTCTGTCTCAAGCAACTTTTCCATCAATTGCGGGCGGTCAGTCAGCAGCTCTTTAAGCAAAGCCGGATGGACGCCGCTTTCTGACAAATTGTACTTCACATTTTGTTCAAATTTAGACATCATCTCTTCCATGGCAAATGGAATAAATGAGGGGGGCATCATAACGATCTCCTGGTGAATTTGCAGTAAGTAAAAAAAGTCCCCACCGGGACTCAAAAAGAAGGGGGTTTTGTATGTTTAGTGGGCGATATTGGACTCGAACCAATGACCTCACGGATGTGAACCGTGCGCTCTAACCAACTGAGCTAATCACCCGAATGGGGAAAATTATAGCAGTGGGTTGGTATGCAAGCAATGTAGAGTTGGATACAATTTGGGTATGAACGAGCCTCTTACCCCGGAATCAAAACTATCTCGTGCCCTAAAATTGCATCCAGATGTTCTTGAGTATGTGATCAGCCTCAATCCACATGAATTTAGCCGTTTGCGGGCTCCGTTGCTGCGCCAAGTAATGCCGGCACGTATCACCCTGGCTAGGTTGGCGGTGATGTTGGATATGCCCGTTTCAAATTTACTCAAAGGGATTTATAGAGCCGCACAGATCGAGCTTTCTTCGTCAGAATTGGAACGTCTGGAGAATTTGGATGATGGGCAGAATGAATTAGAGTTACCGCAAAGCAGCCACGATGCGCCACAGTGGAGCCGGCAACAGGTTGTGGCGGTGGTTGACTTATTGGAGAGCGACGATAGGCTGGATACCGATCCTTTTGTGCCGCTTTTTCCCGTCATCAATCGGGCGAATCCCGGCGACGTCATTTTACTTAAACATAGGTGGGAACCGCAGCCATTATTTGATGTGTGGAAAAAGTTGAACATCGACTTTTATTCGAAGCAAAAGTCGCCCGATGAATGGTGGATTTATCTGCGAGTCGGCAACCGACCTAACAAGAGACGCTTTCGAAAGGATTAGCCATAATCGACCAATTAGCCAATAATTTCGCTAATTGCCGGCAAGAACAGTGAGAATCGCCTCCAGCGCTCCGCCGCCGATGGCAAGCGCCTTGTCGGAAATGGTAAAACACGCTTCTCTATCCCCTCTGGCGTCAATATCCCCGATTTTTTGCCTGGGTTGTGCCATCGTCCCTTCAGCGATCAAACCTCGGGCAACGCCATCAAAAGGGGCTACAATTGTCATATCTCCAACATTGCCCAACGGTTGCCCTTTGGCGACCCGATCGCCGATATCGAGCTGCCACCTGACAATGCCGGCATTTGGAGCCCGCAACACTCGCTCTACCCCTTTGCCGGCAACGATGCCTGGAGTTCCACTGTTGGGCGCCGCCGTACCATGCCAAATGACCCGCCCCAGCCGATGCCCGCGCATCGTTTCCACCACGGCATGACAATCTACCCCAGCTTCAAAACCGGGTCCCAGGGCGATAACCAGCGGGGCTTGTCCTAGATGGGTATCGATATTGCGTTTTGCCATACGAGCGTCAATTATTATGTCGGGTTGGAGAGCCGCCGGCATTTGAGGCGAGACCAGGACTGGTACAATGCCGGCATCAGCCAACTTGAGAGCCTCATCTACATTTGCCGCTTTTTGTGCCGGCATCCCCTCGATTTCAATCCCTCCATCTAAGATGGCGCTAGCCGCCGCCACCCGCCTTCTCACCACCAGAGGATGGGCTAATTCTAGAGCGACAACGGTAAATTTTGCGCGATACAGTCGATAGATCACGCCGGTCGCTAAATCGCCGCCGCCGCGAACAACCACAAGGTAACTTGATAAGTTGAGGGAGGTCAACGCCATCTTTTTTGACGTTTGCTGCAAATCCCGCAGCTTGCCGTCAGGAGCGTCATTTAACAACGCCCATACGCTCGCCGCTGCCCCCCCGCCGCAACATGATGATTTCAGACATGACGCTGACGGCGATCTCTTCCGGCGTTTCGGCGTTAAGCTCCAACCCCAATGGAGAATGAAACTTCGCCAAATCTGCCTCGGAGATACCGTCTTCAACCAGTAGTTTTCGAGTCGTCTCCCAGCGGCGGCGGCTGCCCATCACCCCAATATAGGGAGCGGGCGACACCACCAGCAGCGGCAAAATCTCCCGATCGACCATCACATTGCGGGTGACGACCGCCACAAAAGTGTTGTTGGTGATGGGGTGTTGTTGGAGCGCATCGGCAAACGTCCCGGGCAGATATGTATCGGCGTTTGGAATATGTTCGGGCGTCGCCAACGCCTCTCGATCGTCGGTGACTGCCACCTGATACCCTAGCCAATGGGCTAAATGCGCCACCGCTTTGCCCACATGCCCGCAGCCTATCACATAAATTGTGGCGGGCGGTAAATATGGTTCCACATAAATCTCCATTTCGCCGCCGCACACCCCAGGGTCGCCCCGTTTGGGGTCTACCAACGAATAAGGGATGACGACGGGCTGATTTTGCTGCATGGCAGTTTGGGCTTCCGTCACGACACGGGCTTCCATTTCGCCGCCGCCAATAGTGCCGCTAATTGTACCGTTGCTGTAAATGAGCATTTTACTGCCGGCATGGCGCGGCACAGACCCTTGCGCTTTGATAACGGTTGCCAGTGCCACCGTTTTGCCCGTTTTTTGCGCCTCGGCTAACTCTTGAAAAATTTGTAAACTTTCGTCGCCTGCCATATCTTTTCGATTCCGCTATCCGCCGCTCTCTACCCGGCTTTTTAGCGCTTCGGCAAATTGATTAAACGATGGCTGCAAATCGGGAATAGTGCGCCCGATAATCGGCAGTAGCAAGCCTGTAAATTGCTCATGTGTCTTTACGTCTGTCGTACCGTTATCTTTGGGCGTTAAGGTAAAGGTGCGCGCCCCTTTGAACAATCCCAACGGCATCCCGCTCGACCATACCATCTTTTGGTTGGGAATGAGTTCGCTGACGGTGACTGGAAAAGCGCGATCGCTGAGCGTTGTTTGAACAGTGATTTTTTCATCCAAGGCGACATGTCCATCCACATTGGTGACATTTGGCTCCCATTGGGACCATTCGGCGACGTTGGTCAGCGCATCCCACACCTTTTCGGCAGGGGCGTCGATATTTATCGTTGCTTGGAATTCTTTCATAATATCTCTCCAGTTTAAACCGTTGCCTCTTGCAAGGCGTTCCAAACCCGTTCGGGGGTAAAGGGAATTTGTCTCATTCTCACGCCGGTGGCGTGGAAAATGGCGTTGGCTAATGCGGGCGCCGCCCCATCTTTGGGTATCTCAGCGATGGCTTTCGCTCCAAATGGACCGCTCGGTTCGTTGGTTTGCACTAAGATCGTCTCGATTGCCGGCATTTCATGGGCGCGGTAAATTTTGTATCGATCAAATTCTGAATTGAGCATATTGCCCTGGCCATCATACGCCATTTCCTCACAATGAGCATACCCTAACGCCTGCAACATGCCCCCTTCCACTTGCCCGCTAGCCGTCATCGGGTTGATCACCACCCCGGCGTCTACTGCCATCACCATCTTTTCAATCGTCACTTGCCCAGTTTGAATATCGACCGATATCTCCATAAATTGCCCGGCAAATGGCGGCGGGGATTCATAAGAAACATAGGAAGCGGTGTCCATAATTTGCCGCTGTTGATCTTGATGCAGCGAATGCAACGCGACTTCGGCTAAGGAGACAGAGCGCCCATCAGGGACGTAAGCGCGACGGTCTCGGATTTCAATTTCGCCCCACGCTTCGTAATCCAGCATCAAACCCGCCCGCTCTTTAATCTGTTGGCGCACTCCTTCCGCCGCTCTTTTGACCGCCGTGCCAGAGATGTAGGTGGTGCTGGAAGCATAAGCGCCGGTGTCAAAGGGGGTCATATCGGTGTCGCTAGAGTAAATGACGATATCTTCCAGGGGAACGCCCAGCGTTTCAGCCGCCATTTGAGACAATACAGTATCAGAGCCAGTGCCCAAATCGGTGGCTCCAACCAGCAAATTAAACGAGCCGTCGTCATTGATTTTGATGCTAGCCCCGCCCATGTCTAACCCCGGAATGGCGGTGCCGTGCATACAGACCGCCATGCCTAAACCGCGCCGCAAATGGGGTTTGCCGGCAACCATACGCCAATTTGGGTCATCCCGTCTTTCCCAGCCAATCGCCTGTTGACCCAACGTTACACATTCAGCCAAGGCGCTGGTTTTGATTATCGGCACCTCTATTACGTTGTCCGCTTCCCCTTCGCCCAGATGGGGGGCTAAATCGATGCCATCGCCGACGTTGACCCAATTGCGCCGCCGGAATTCGATGACATCCATCCCCAATTCATGGGCGATTTCGTCCATATGGTTTTCCAGGGCAAACAACGCCTGAGGCGCCCCATAGCCGCGATATGCCCCCGGCACGGGAATGTTGGTGTAAACGACGTGGCAATCGAATTTTTTGTTTGGACAATTGTAGCTGCTAAGTCCGCGCAGCCCGGCTACGGTTTGCACCGTTAGCCCATGCGTGCCGTAAGCGCCGGTATTTCCCACCATCAGCAACTCCTGAGCGACCAATGTGCCATCTTTGTTTACCCCGGTTTTAAAGCGGATCGATTGAGGATGCCGGGTACGGCTAGAAGTAAATTCTTCGGCGCGAGTTAATTCCAGCCGAACGGGACGCCCCGTTTTGATGGTGAGATGTCCCACAATATCTTCGATGAGCACTTCTTGTTTGGCGCCAAATCCGCCGCCAATTCGAGGTTTAATCACCCGAATGCGCTTGACGGGCAAGCCTAACACCGGAGCGATGATGCGCCGGGCATGGAAAGGCACTTGCGTACTGGAACGAATCGTTAATCGCTCGTCGGCGTCCCAATAACTGATGGCAATGTGGGGTTCGATCGGGCATTGTTGTACCTGGTGTACGCGATAGCTCTTTTCGAAAACATGATCAGCTTCGGTAAATCCCTTTTCAACGTCGCCGGTTTGCGCGTCGATATGGCACACGACATTTTTGCCGGCATCATGGATGCCAATTGCGTCAGGTTCGTCGTGAATAATCGGCGCGCCCTCTTTCATGGCGTCGTTTTCATCGAAAATTGCCGGCAAAACCTCATATTTCACTTCAATGCATTTAAGCGCTTCTGCCGCGATTTCTAACGATTCAGCCGCTACTGCCGCTACTCTGTCGCCCACATGGCGCACCTTTTTATCGAAACTGACCTGATCATACGGCGGCGGATTAGGATAAGATTGCCCGCCCGTAGCGTAAATGACGCGCGGCGTATTTTTGTAATGGATAATGGCATGCACGCCGGGCAGCGCCATCGCTTTGCTGTCGTCAATATCGAGGATGTTGGCATGAGCATGGGGGCTGGTTAACAATTTGGCATACAACATGCCGCGCATTTCAAAGTCGTCAACAAAAGCGGGGTTGCCCTTGGCTAATTTGATGGCGTCAACTTTTGCTTCTGGCTTGCCAACTACCTTGGTATCTGGGATATTGCTGGTGATTTTTGGGGTGATTTTTGTTTTGGTTTGGGTTCCGACATCGCCGCCATCAAACTCCGGCGTCGTCCTCCCGCCATCCCCCTGATCATCTCCATAGCCTGGATCGTAATCGATGGGAGTCAGCACATTTGGCGGCGGAATGTTTGGCTCTTCGCCGCGCATCATGGCTGCCGCTGCCAGTATCGCTTGTACTGGTTTTACGTAAGCCGTTTCGCGGTCTAAAATGCCGGACAAAGCGTCTCGAACATCCGCTTCGGTGGGATTGGGATTGCCGGCAATTAACGCTTTTGCGGCTAAAATTTGGGCGGGCGATGAGTAGCCGGATTGCATCGCGCCATATTGAATAAAGGCTCGTTGGATAGGGTGCAAATTCAAGCCGTCGGACAACGCCTCAACCGTTTCCACTTCGTGCCCGTCTGCCTGGGCGGCTAACATCGCGCCGGCGCTGATCAATTTTCCGTCTAACAAAATGGCGTCCGCTCCAGTTTCGCCGCTGTCGCTGCCAAACCGGACGCTAAACAGCCCCTCTTGCCGGAGTAGACGGAGCAAGGTGTCGGCGGGGGCGCATTCGACAGATTTGTGTTCGCCATTGATGATCAAATTGATGTTCATGGAGTATATCCTGGATATGCTGAAGTTCAGATGTGTTGACGGCTGAAATTGTTATAATTCCTAATTTGGCTGGCTCGGTTAAATCAATTGTCTGCCAAAGCCAAATATATGGACGATACAGTATCAGATGATTTCTGTTAGGGCAAGAAATGAGCGTTATGGGCGACTATAAACCGCTGGCGGCGCTGCCGGCATTTCAGTTTGGGAACGATGGGGTGAATGAGATCGTTGCCATTGTCGGCGGCGGCGGAAAAACGAGCTTGATGTTCGCCTTGGCAAAAGCGGCGGGGCAAGGGGCGTTGACCTCTACCACCACCCGCATCTTTCAATCTCAGATGAAGCTGGCGCACCGGGTTGTTTTTGCCGACGATCTAACGCCATTAGACGATGCAATAGCTCAATTTGGCACAGCGCTGGTGGCAGGGGCATTAGGCGAAAATGAAAAGACGCTGGGCGTTTCGCCGGAATTGCCGGCACAGTTGCTGGTTCGCCCCGACGTTCGCCACCTCATCGTCGAGGCGGACGGCTCTCGAATGCGCCCCTGCAAAGCGCCTGCCGCCCACGAACCAGTTATCCCCGATGGGGCGACGTTGGTTATCCCTGTTGCCGGCATCGACGCGCTTGGGCAGCCCATTCTGTTAGCTGCCCATCGTCCCCGGCTGGTCGCCCAGCTAACCGGGCAATCGGTTGAAGGGGTTGTGTCAATCGAAACTTTGTCGATTTTGCTTTCTCATCGAGATGGCGGCTTGAAAAATGCGCCGCCATCCGCTCGGGTTATCCCTTTTTTGAACAAAGTTGAGACCAAAGAGCAATGGCAGCATGCGATGGAAATTGCCGGCAATATTATAAAAGCCCAGTCAAAAATAAAGCGAGTCGTTTTTGGTTCCGTTCAAAAAGGGGAATTTTGGGCAATTGCGTAAGATTCTCGTCTATACAGGTCGCGGAGGAATCGGAGATTTTTCTCTCTGTGTCTGCCTGTTTAGTCAAAGATTCTTGGGTCTTCAGGAATTTAGGGATTTGTAGGGGCTGGTCTTGTGCCAACCCAGTCAAGGGCAACCACAAGAGTTGCCCCTACATAGTCAAAACCCCACGAAATCCCAAAGAACCAGATTCTTTTTGCATTTTTGGGCATAGAAAATACAATATCCTGCCCCCTGATCAGCCAGTTGATTTGGGCGAAGGACAAAGAAACTGAATATGATTAAAACTGCGGTCGTTGCCATTGGCGGCAACGCTCTAATTACCAACAAAGATAGACCGGATATCCCCCATCAATGGGACGCCGTGCGCGAAACATGCCGGCATCTAGCCGATATGGCGGAATCGGGTTGGAATTTAATCATCACCCATGGCAATGGTCCCCAAGTCGGCTACATTTTGCGCCGCAGCGAACTCGCCAGCCATGCCGTTCATTCGGTGCCGCTCGATCTCATCGTGGCAGACACCCAAGGCTCTATCGGATATATGTTGCAACAGGCGCTGCGTAATGAGCTCATGAGCCGAAATATCCGCAAGTCGGTCGTTTCAGTGGTGACCCAAATTTTGGTAGATAAAGATGACGCCGCTTTCCAATCTCCAACCAAGCCGATCGGCGGCTTTTTATTAGAAGAGGAAGCCAGAAAGTTTGAATCAGAAGGGTGGCAAGTGGCAGAAGATGCCGGCAGAGGGTGGCGGCGGATGGTGGCGTCGCCCAAACCTTTGCAAGTGATCGAAATCGAGGCGATAAGCGCTTTGGTTGCGGATGGGGCGATTGTGATCGCCGCTGGCGGCGGCGGCATCCCAGTAGCGCTAAACCAAAAAGGGGAGTTGCGAGAATTAAGCGGCGTCTATGCCGTTATCGACAAAGATCGGGCTACCAGTTTGCTGGCGACCCAATTTAATGCCGATTTATTGTTGATAGCCACGGCTGTGGAACAGGTGGGGATCAATTACAACCAACCAAACCAGGTCGATTTGTCTGATGTAACCGTTGCCCAGATGGAACGATATTTGGCGGAAGGCCATTTTGCTCCCGGCAGCATGAAACCAAAAATCGAAGCGGTCATCGACTTTGTATCCGCCCAAAATCGACCAGCGTTAATTACCAATCCCTCCAATATCAAACGCGCCTTGGCGCATGAGACCGGCACTTGGATTTCCGCATGAGTAACATTTCATATTTGCGCTGTCTCATCTGCCAAAAAGAATACGCCCCGGATCAGGTGGATTATGTGTGCCCCGAGCATGGCAACGAAGGGATATTGGATGTGGCGTATGATTATGAGGCAGTGGCTGCTGATTTTGCCCAAAAGCCGCTGCCAACCAACCTGGATCGGACGATTTGGCGGTATGCGCCGCTGCTGCCTTGCCAACCTGAGCCGCGCCTACAGGTGGGAGGTACGCCATTGGTCGATGCCCCTCGTCTGGCAAACCAGTTGGGTTTGCGACAGTTGTGGGTAAAGGATGATGGGCGGTTGCCGACGGCTTCTTTTAAAGATAGAGCCAGCGCCATTGCCGTGGTCAAGGGGGGAGAGCGGCAGGCAGAGATTATCACCACTGCCAGCACGGGTAATGCGGCAGCGGCGCTGGCAGGATTATGCGCGGTGGCGGGGCAAAAAAACGTTATCTTTTTGCCGGCATCTGCGCCCCCGGCAAAAATCGCCCAACTGCTGACCTACGGTTCAACGGTGATGCTGGTAGAAGGGGGTTATGATGACGCTTTTGAACTGTGTCTGGAAGCGGCAGATCATTTTGGTTGGTATAACCGCAACACCGGCTTTAACCCATACATGACCGAAGGGAAGAAGACGGTTAGCTTTGAGATTTGGGAAGCGCTAGGCAACCGCGCTCCGGACGCCGTTTTTGTCAGCGTGGGCGATGGCTGCATCATCGGCGGGGTACACAAAGGGTTTAAAGATTTGCTGGCATTGGGCTGGATAGAAAAGATGCCGCGCATTTTTGGGGCGCAAAGCGCCGGCAGCGCCTTTTTGGCGCAGGCGTGGGAGAATGGGGAGGATGTTCTGACGAAACCCGCCATTAACGCCAACACTGTCGCCGATAGCATCAGCGCCGGGTTGCCCCGCGACCGGCTCAAAGCGATGGCGGCGGTCACAGAGACGCTGGGGGCTTTTGTCACGGTATCAGACGAGGCGATCTTGGCGGCGATTCCCAAAATGGCGCAAGGGTGCGGGGTGTTTGGCGAGCCCGCCGGAGCGGCGGCGTATGCCGGATTGGAACGGGCAGTAGAATTGGGGTTGCTTTCGCCTGACGAAGAGTTAGTAGTTATCAATACCGGCAATGGGTTAAAGGATGTAGGAGGGGCGATGAAGGGGGTAGAGAATGCCGGCATTGGCGCTCATACCATTCAACCCACGCTAAACAGCCTCAAATCTGTTCTAATAGCCTGAGAACCAGCCAAATTGTCACGTAAAAGTTATGTTATTCACCGATTCGCATGATTTAAAAATTGTGCTTGCAATTTCTTGTTAGCTATGCTACACTGCCCGTACCTAAGTACCGGATGCCAATTGTAGATACGCCATTAATACCAGCATTTTCCATACTGGGTGTTATTGTGAACCAGAGCAATATCTGTCCATAAAAATAGCTTTTGTATCGGTAACTATAGAAAAATTGAATAGCCTGGTTATTTAACTTTACTTGTGGTTGGGGTAAGTGCAAATAGTGCGGTATCTTGAAAAATACAACGCTAGATATGGCGGTTACCCGTGAGAAAATCACCTTTAACACATCGCAAATTACCCTAATTCTCTCAAACGACGATAAAAACTGAGTTTTTCTCTCTGGTGAGGTTTTTCAGGAAGGGTTTCTGGTCAAAAGTTGAAACAATTTCGGTTACGCTGTATTTATCAGGGTTGCATTTCTTTTTTATAAGGGTAAACGCATCCCATAATTATTTACAGAGCAATCGATTTTTGTAGCCCGTTAATGTGTTTATAGAAGACTTTATTGTTTTGGGAGCAACAAGGAGGAATTGCGATTGAAATTATGAATAGGCAAATTTTTGCCTAAGAAAATTTATTAAGGGAAGAACAAGAGGCGACTTTTTAATATCGAAAGAGGAGAGTAACAAATGAAAAACGAAAGACAGTTAAATAAGGGAGCGAGTGTGGAGATATTGGAAGCTAAATTGGGTAACTATACCAATAGTGGACAGCGTATTGCTTTAATTTTGCTTTTGGCGGCATTCCTTATTTTGATATTTCCCGGTTTGGTAGAAGCTTATTATTCAAATATTGAGGCTGCCGCTGAGACGCAATTTGCTTCGGGTGATTTTTCGCTAGATTTTACTGCTGCAGAACCCACATCGTATGATCACACGACAGGCGGAGGCGCCTTTGATGACCGTACTACGAATGAAGACATTGTTGAATCACTTGAAGCTGAAGACTTTGAATGTGGAGACATTGTAACATTTCTCACTAGCATTGTCGTTGATGGCGATGGAACTGACGATCCTCAAACTTTAGAGATAGATTATTCCTTTTTAGCAGATACAACAGGTCAGTCGGGGATTGCTTTTACAGATATTGTTTACGTCTCAATTAATTATGGGGATGTTGGGGGAGATGGTTCAGGTGGAACAGATAGCGGCATTATGGATGATGGAGGCAGTACCGCCACATTAATCAATGAGGAGTTGATAGGCGAACCCTTCACAAGTGGGGCTGAATTACATGGTACCGTTGAGGTAGATGATTTAGAAACTGGCGAGTCAGTTGTTTTAAGAGTAGATGTTCGTTTAGCATGTGATGATGACCCAACTACAAATCCGACCGGTAATCTACAAGCGATGATGAGCCAAGCTCGATTGGTTGCAATTGGAACTGGAGCAGTGGACCCGCCAGAAAACGTACCTGGTGGCGAACAGACTATACCGCTCAAATTAGGCGGAAATCCCGATCCGCCGACGGCAACGCCAACATTTACAAACACACCTACCAGCACTCCAACAAACACACCTACCAGCACTCCGACGAACACGCCTACCAGCACTCCGACGAACACGCCTACCAGCACTCCGACGAACACGCCTACCAGCACTCCAACGAACACGCCTACCAGCACTCCAACGAACACGCCTACCAGCACTCCAACGAACACGCCTACCAGCACTCCAACGAACACGCCTACCAGCACTCCAACGAACACGCCTACGCCCATCCCTCCAGAAATTCAAATTAAAAAAGAGGTAAGCACATCAGCTGATGGTCCTTGGGAAGATAATACAATAGAGGTGTTTGTAGGGGAAGATGTGTATTATCGTTTCACGATTACAAATATTGGTATGGTTGAATTATTAGATGTCGAATTGAGCGATCCGGACTATCAAACAGAAATTAATTCTGCTTGTTATAAACCAACTAATTCAGATGGGTTGCCTATAGATTTGGCGCCGAGTGAATCTTTTTCATGTGTAATAGGACCGATTGAGGCAGAATATGCTGATGGCGAGTCATTTACAAATATTGCCACCGCTGAAGGGTGTACTGAGGCAGATTTGTGTGATGATGATGACGATGATGCTACTATTACGCCTTTGTATTGGGGCTTTACCCCTGGCTTCTGGAAAAACCATGGTCCATATGCGCCCAGCGGGCATGATGCCTGGCAATATACAGATTTCAATATCGATGACGAAATTGGCGAAATATTTGACATTCCAGGACCAGCCTGTGATTTGAGGTTGGAAGGTGAAACAACCTTAATGGACGCCCTCAATTTCCGTGGCGGACCGAAAGAGCATGGCGCGGCTCAAATTCTTTTGAGAGCCGGGGTGTCGGCGTTGCTCAACGCTTCCATCCACGAAGGCGATCATCTTCATGCGGCTGCTGTTGAGTATTGGGATGCTGATTTAGGTCGATATGTGTTGGCGGATTCAGCTACCGATCCGACCATTATTTACTATCCTTATACTTCCCAAGGGGTAATTGATGCTATCAATACGGCATTGGCAAGTTGTGACAGAACTACCATGCTTACTTTGGCGGCTGAATTGGATGGGTATAACAATGGCATCCATGACATCAATTGGGATTAGCTGATTCAAGAGATATTTATGATTTTGCATGAGTTATCGATGTAGATCGAATATTTGAGATAAAATCATGAATTAATGGGGCGTATCGCTTTTTCATAAAGGATACGCCCCTTTTTTTGAATGTTGACTAATGTCGGAAAACGGCGCAAGTTGAAAAGTTTAACCAGCGTAATCGGAAAGGGAAAGTGGTGAAATGAAAAGATTAGGGGCGATTTTAGCTGCCGGCATTTTAGCGATGGGTTTGACCTGGGCAACAATTGCAAACAGCGGCATCTTTGCCGAAACGGATTTGACGCCAACCGGTGATTTGTTGGAGGTAAACCAGGGGTTGGCTGGGGATGTTATTGTCAGCGATTTGGGGGCGGGCGAGATTTGGCAAATTGAGCCTGCCACTGGCGTCTATTCGCAATATGAAACGATTCCAGATGTGACCGACGCTCAACAAGATGCTGCCGGCAATATTTGGTGGACGAATTTAGCTGATACTTTTGGCTATCTATCGCCTAGCGAAGCGGCAAATCGGGCATGGTCTTTGACGGGTGTTAATTTGCATGGTTTGGCGATCGATCCCAAGGGGGATATTTGGTTGACAGAATATTTTGGCAGCGCTTCCTTGCTGCACCGATTTAATCCGGTAAGCAGAGAATTATGTTCGTATGATCTCGATGTGTCGGTGTATAGCGACTATATCCTGGCTGATGATGCCGGGGTGTGGGTTGCCAACTGGTTTCTGGACGACATCATCCATTTTAATCCATCCACAAACAATGTTAGGCGGTGGCAATTGGGCGGAGCAGATCCGTTTCCGCAAGGTCTTACCCTAGATAACAATGGGAATTTGTGGTGGGCTGATACACAAAACAGCCAATTGTCGCGGTTAAACGCCGTGAATAACGAGGTGGCGGCATATCCGGCGCCCATTGGGGATAAAGTGGAAATGGTTCAGGCGCATGCCGGCAAAATATGGTATACAGAATCGACCTCCGGCACGATAGGTATCTTGCAGCCCAGCGAGGTCAATGGCACGAGCGCCACAACGCCGATGCAAACTCTTTTTGCCAGCCATACTTGCCAAACGCTGCTAGAAGCGACGCCCCAAGCTATCACTGTAAATAGCGGCGTTTTCAATTGGTCAGATCAATCATTGAATGCGATAGTGGACAGCAACGGGTGGACGGTTTATCAGATGCCGGCAAGCGCGAAACCTTATGGCATTGCCAACGGGGGAGCGTTTATGTGGATTAGTGATCCTGGCAGGCAAAAGTTAGTCAGAACAGCCATCTCGCGCGGCGGTCAATTGACAATGACGGTTTCAGTTAGCGATACAATCGTCCACCATGGGGAGACGATTCAATATGATTATTATGTTGAATACAGCAGCGTCGATCAATCGCCGGCTCAAGGGGTGGTTGTGCAGGACGATATTTGCGCGCCGGTATTTTTAGCTGAAGGAGATACAAACGGCGATGGCAAATTAGATGTGGGCGAGAGTTGGCATTTGGTATGTCTATATGTTGTGCCAAATCACGACGATGCTGAACCAAATCCAATTATCAATTATGCCATTGCCAACGCTCAAGATGCAGACAGTAATGTGGTGGCGTCGGCGGGTCAATCGATTTCTGTCACCATTGAACATGCCGCGAACTTTGAGTTGTATTTGCCGGCAGTTTTAAAGGAGTAATATCAGATGAAGAAGATAGCCAAGAGCGCCATTTATGCCATTATCTTATTGGGCTGCTTTTCAATTAATGTCAGCGGCGAGGAGGAAGCGACGCCAAAGCTAGGTACAAACCGTTCGTCGAATCCCATCATCCAAAATGTGGGTCAATTTGCAGAGGAAGCGTTGTTTGCCATGCACAATGGGTCAACAACCTATTGGTTTACCGAGGAAGCGATTTGGTTGGATGTGGCGCATTGGCAAGAAGAGGAAGCTCTTGAACCTGGACAACTAGGCGGGCATCTATCCAATTTGGCTGCCCGAGAAGCGATAAAGATCGATTTAGGCGGAGATGGTCAGGGAAGTTTGGAGCCGTTTGCTCCGCTGCCGGCATCCGTATCCTACCTGATAGGCAATGACCCAGAAAATTGGCATCGGCAAGTTCCGGTATGGGGCGGGGTACGTTATCTTAATTTGTCGCCAGGAGTTCATTTGGTTGTTCACAGCCAAGACGGGCGTTTTCAGTGGCGTTTAGAAAGCGAGGCGGGGGCTACCTTACCCGATTTAACGCTATCAATTGAAGGGGCGCAAACTGTTGAGGGAGTTAACGAGCGAATTCAGATCATGGGCGAGTTGAGCCAAATCGAATTGCCTTTGATCGGCGTGGAGAAAGGGGCGGCGCCAGATTTTCTTGCCCCCCAAATTGAAAGCGACGGATTAGACGGCATTTGGCACAAAATAACCGCTCCTTTTACAACGTTGGTTCCAGAAATGCCGGCAGCCGCCCAGTTTTTGGATGACCCTAGCGGATTGATGTACAGTACCTTTTTAGGCGGAGCCGGTTCAGATTATGTAAGAGATGCCGTTATCGACGCAGATCGAAATGTATATTTAACTGGCTATACTGGTTCTGCCGATTTCCCGACATCAACAGGGGTTTGGGACAGTTCATTAAGCGGCACAGACGCATTTGTGGTCAAATTAAGCCCAAATGGAAATGGCAGTTCAGATTTGGCGTATGCTACATTTCTAGGCGGCAGTGGAACGGACAGAGGATATGGAATAGCTTTGGATGGACAAGATGTGGTTCTTGTAGGGCGCACTACCGCCCTAAACTTTCCCACTACCTCTGGCGCTTTTGATACGGTTTGCGCCCCTGATCAAAGCGGTCTTTGTCAATATTCGGATGCATTTGTAACAAGTTTAAATAGCGATGGCAGCAGCTTGACTTATAGCTCTTATTTAGGGGATAGCGATGTGGATGAGGCTTATGGATTACTGGTTGATGCCGGCAAATTTATAATCGTTGGCAAAACCCGCTCCGCTGATTTTCCGACCACATCCGGCGCTTACGATACCAGTTGCGGCACCAATGGGAGTTGTAACAAAAGCGGCAATAGCACACCCCCATCGGATGGTTTTTTAATGATAATTGATCCATCTCAAAGTGGAGCTAATGGTTTAACATACGGCACTTTTCTAGGCGGCAGCGATGATGATGGTATAAATGCGTTGGATGGGTCGCTAACGGATATTTATCTTGCCGGCATTTCTTATTCTCCTGACTTGTTTTTGTCTGGATATGGTGGAGGCGCCGATGGGGTGGTAGCGCACATTAAACCATTGGGCGGAGGGAGTAGCGATATGCAATATGGACGGTATTTGGCAGGCAGCTTTTATGATGAAGCCGAAGATATCGTATTTGCCGGCAATTTAGCATATGTGACAGGATCAACAGTTTCCTCAGATTACCCTGTAACGAATAGCAGTCTATTAAGCGGTGGTTCAGATGGTTTTTTGACGACGATAACAATTGCTGGAACTATCGATTATAGTGCTTATGTTGGCGGGTCTGATATTGAATATAAGTGGAGCATGACGCTCGATTCCGAAGAACGCATTTATTTGACTGCATACACCGAATCAATAGATTTCCCAACTTCAACCAACCCCTATGATAGTTCGCAAAACGGGGCAAAAGATGGATTTTTGCATGTGATGGATTTGACATTGCCGGCAGCCGATAAAATGGTCTACAGTTCCTACATGGGCGGCGCTTTAGACGAAGAAGGGTATGAAGTGATTGCCGATGACTCTGGATGCGCGTACATTGTGGGATATACAAAATCTAATGATTATCCTCAGACGACCGGGGCGTTCCAAACAGGTTCAATTGCCGGCAGCCGAGACGGATTTTTGTCGGTCTTAAATATGAACTTGGGAAATAACACGATGCTGGACCCGCTAATTGCCCAAGACGGGGATGATATCGATATAACCTGGCAGTTACACAATTTCAATGCCGCCTACCATGTGTATCGAACTAATTTGCCTTATGCTGTTTTAGGCGCGCCGTATAAAAGTTATGGTCCAAACACGATTGAACATATTGGCGTTGGCGATGCCGCTGGCATTAACAGCTATTTTTACACCGTTCAGGCAGCGGCGTGCGCTGGAGGCGGAACAGTTGAGTCTGCAGAGCTAGGTATGTTCCAGTTTGCTATCGTACCTGGTTCATAAAGTTGGCTACGCCAGCTTAGAGGTTTTGTTGCTGCTCTTAGCGTTAAAATTCAGAGTTAACAGGCTCCTGGTCACTGCTGGCTTCAATCGCCTCCTGGGGCGGGATATCGACATTTGCCAGCCAATCGGTCACGATATGAACGCCAAGAACGGGGGCATAAATGCTTCGCGTAGTCGAAATGTCGGCATGCCCAAGAAACTCTTGGACAACCTCAATAGGCATCCCTTCTCGTAACAGTTGGGTGGCGCGGTAATGACGAAAATCGTGCGCCGACAGCGAGGGGTGCAGTTGCAATGCCCGCACCGCTTTTTTAACGATGTTATGAGCGGAAGTTATCGTTAGGCGGGCTCTATTTGAATTGCGACTGTGGGAGACAAACAAGGCTGTGCCGGCATCTTCCCTCTCGTTGAGATAGGCCCGAATCGCTCTCTGGGCATAGGGGCGAAAATGCAGGGTGCGCGGTTTATTCCCTTTGCCCATGACAGTAGCATATTCGCTGCGCCCATTTTGCACATTGCCCCGGTTGAGCGACACGATTTCGGAGATGCGGGCGGCAGTAGAATACAAGGTTTGCGCCAGGGCGCGGTCTCGCAACAATGAGAGGCGGCGATTGTAGCAGTCGTTTTCTGCCGGCAAGGGCAACTGGTCGTAATACGCCACAATTTTGGGAATATCTTGCCGAGCATGGTCTAAATCGATCACCGTTTCCGCCTGGTGGCGCTCTACCTGACGGCGGCTGATTTGGCGTTGTAATTTGCCCAATTGCACAGCGGTAGGCAGTTGGTCTACCCCATCCAGATAATGCAAATAACCCATTACAGCCGCCATGTAGGTGGTGACCGTGGAGCGGGAGCGGTTTGCCACCAGCCAATTGCGGTAGGTGAGAATGCCGGCAGTTGTCAGCCCATTTGGCGACAGGGGCCAGCTATCTTCTTTTGAGTATCCATCCTTGTTAAAATGGGATAACCAATCGGCGAAAAGGCGCAAGCCGCTGCGATAAGTCGTCTCAGTTTTGAGGCTGCTGGCGCCCGCCTCCATCAAATAGCTCGTTTCATATTGCCAGGCAACCGCGCTAGGCAATGGGCGGGAACTGATTGGCAGTAAGGTTTCTCTACTCATCAATACGATTGTACCTGATGCCCGTTAGGGAGGGGATACATTGCCTGCCACCTGCTATATTATCGGGCTAGCCTCCCGGAGGTTAGGTTGCTCACAACTGAAATCGCTTCAGCCGCAACGCATTGGTCACCACGCTGATGCTGGAAAACGCCATCGCCCCCGCCGCCAAAATGGGGTGCAATTGGCGCAAAAAGTCGGGTGCCCAGCTAAACGGGGCTAAAATGCCGGCAGCAATCGGGATCAGCTCCACATTGTAACCAAACGCCCAACCCAAATTTTGCCGGATATTCCGCATCGTCGCTTTGGAGAGAGCAATCGCCTGCGGCACACTCCGCAAATCCCCCCGCATCAACGTCACATCCGCCGTCTCCATCGCCACATCTGTGCCGGTGCGGATTATTGGCTCAATTTTACGGGAAGCTTACCCGCCTTACGACTCCCCAAAATATTAAGATGATACGTTCTTAAATCCTCAATTCTGACTACCTACGGCACTTCAGGAAGCCTCACTTCAGCCCCATATTTAGAAAAAGATTGGTCCAACAAAATCTCTAAAGTGTCGCCATTCACTTCGCTACTCCCCCGCAACTCGTGGCTAATGATTCGATTATTAGAATCCAATCCTATCTTGCCCGAAAACTCAATTGAATCAAGAGGGGGAAACAGACTTGGTGCCAAATAGTACCCATCCCAATTTTTAATAAGTTGCTTTGACATTGCCAAATTATCATCTACATCATAGTAGATAAATATTGACTCACCCTCCAGCTTAGCTTGTAGATTGTTTGCCAAAGCAATAAAAGGCAAGGCATCAATATATCCCTCTGCCATTCCCGGAGTTACCGAGGGAGTGCCAAAATCAACCCACTTTCCATCATCTGATAAGTACCAAAAATGCTCAGGTGAACGCACTGCTTCCCAATCAGTGACTATACTTTCATTCATGTGTGCTTCAGTTCGACAGTGGGTTGTTTCAATTTCCCAATTATGAACACACATTGTTGAGTTTCTCATAAAAATTTCTTTGCCAACAACTGGATAATCGAAATTCTGCGATGACTGATAGCTCGTTTCTTGTTGTGTGGTTTCTATTGCTAATTGCAACAACTCTGTCGGGTTTTCCAGTTCTATAGAACTTACTTGGCTTGTTGTGGTATCAGGTGTACAGCCTATTAAGTAAAGAGTTAGAATAGCAACTATGAAACCCAAAAATATTCTTCTAATTTTTATCATGTATCCTTATTTATCCATTGGGTGCGACAATCTTTTGCTTATGAACCTGCTACAGCAATGACCATTTCATCGGCAGATGCCTGCTTCAGCCGCAACGCATTGGTCACCACGCTGATGCTGGAAAACGCCATTGCCCCCGCCGCCAAAATAGGGTGCAACTGGCGCAAAAAGTCGGGTGCCCAGCTAAACGGGGCTAAAATGCCGGCAGCAATCGGGATCAACGCCACATTATAGCCAAACGCCCAACCCAAATTTTGCCGGATATTCCCCATTGTCGCCTTAGACAAGGCAATCGCTTGCGGCACGCTCCGCAAATCCCCCCGCATCAGCGTCACATCCGCCGTCTCCATCGCCACATCCGTGCCGGTGCCGATGGCAAAACCGACATCCGCTTGGGCGAGGGCAGGGGCATCGTTAATCCCATCGCCCACCATCGCCACCACATACCCTTCCCGTTGTAGCTCTGCCGCTTTACTCGCTTTTTGTGCCGGCAACACCTCCGCAAACACCCGTTCCACCCCCGCCTCTTCCGCAATCGCTTGGGCAGTCGCCTCATTATCGCCCGTCATCATCATCACTGCAATGCCCTGCTTCTGCAAAGCAGAAACCGCCTCCCGCGACCCCTCTTTGATGCTGTCCGCCACGCTGATCAAGCCCGTCGCTTGCCCATCAACCGCCAGCCACATGGCGGTTTTCGCCTGCGCCTGCAACTGATCCGCTTTCGCTTCCAAGCCGTTCAATGCCACATTTTCCCTTTTCATCAACCGCAAATTGCCCAGCAACACCGCTTTTTCATCCACCTTTGCCGAGATGCCATGCCCGGCAATGCCGGCAAAATCAACTGGATCGCTCAACGTCAACCCTTGCTCTTGGGCGGCAGTCACAATCGCCTCGCCCAACGGATGCTCTGACCCTCGTTCGGCAGAAGCGGCAAGACGCAGCAACTCCGTTTCCGCAATCATAGCCTCATTAGAAACAGCGATGTCGGTGACAACCGGTTTGCCGTTGGTGATAGTGCCTGTTTTGTCTAGCAAAATGGCGGTGATCTTTTGAGCTTGCTCCAAAGCGGCGGAATTTTTGAACAAGATGCCATTTTCCGCCCCTTTGCCCACGCCCACCATGATGGAGGTGGGCGTTGCCAGCCCCATGGCGCAGGGACAAGCGATCACCAGCACGGCGATCAATCGCAACAATGCCGGCACAAACCCGACCCCGCTTGCCAACCACACCACAAAGGTCAGCACAGCCAACCCGATAACTGCCGGCACAAAATATGCCGACACCTTATCCACCACCCGTTGAATAGGCGCTTTGCTCCCTTGCGCTTGCTCCACCAACCGGATAATTTGGGCTAAAGCGCTCTCGTTGCCCACTTTGGTCGCCTTAAATTTGAACGCCCCCAATTTGTTTAGCGTCGCTCCGATCACCTCGTCGCCAATCTCTTTCGAGACTGGCAAACTTTCGCCGGTGATCATGCTCTCGTCCACCGCCGAACGTCCCTCTACAATCACCCCATCCACCGGAATCTTTTCGCCCGGACGCACCAAAACCAGGTCGCCCGCCGTCACTTCAGTGATGGGAATATCCAATTCTGCCCCATTTCGCACTATGCGAGCCGTTTTCGCCTGCAAGCCAATCAGCTTTTTAATCGCTTCCGATGTGCGCCCCTTTGCCCTCGCTTCCAGCAATTTGCCCAGCACAATCAGGGTGATGATCACCGCCGACGTTTCAAAATAAACATGGTCGCCCAATACCGCCGAACCAAGCGTTTTGGCGATCAGTACCGCCACACTGTAAAAGTAGGCGACGGATGAGCCCATCGCCACCAAAACGTCCATGTTGGCAGAGCCGTTGCGGAGCGATTTGTAGGCGCCGGTGTAATAATCCCACCCCACATAAAATTGGACGGGGGTGGCTAATGCCCAGAAGAGCCAGTTGACCCAAGTAGCGTGTGCCCATTCTCCCAACAAGCCAAAATCTCGTCCCATACTGAGCAAAAAGAGGGGCAGGGAAAAGGCAACGCCGATCCAGAAGCGGCGATTTTGGCGGTTGATTTCTGCCTGTCTCGCTAGGGCTTCAGCATCTTGAATGCCGGCATCCCCATCCCCCACCACCATCTCCACCACATCGTAGCCCGCCTGCCGCACCGCCGCTACTAAATCAGCCCGGCTAACCGCCCCTGCCACATATGCCACTGTCGCCTTTTCGCTAGCATAATTAACTTGGGCGTTCGTCACACCTTCTACTTTATTTAACCGGCGTTCAATCGTATCGGCGCAATTGGCGCAACTCATGCCCAATAATGGCAATTCCATTGTGGCGGTCGGTATTTCATAGCCCGCCCGAGCGATTTTAGCCAATGTCCCCTCCGTCACTGCTTTGGCGTCAGCTTGGGCGGGGTCATAGTTAATCGTCACTTTTTCGCTGGCGTAATTCACCACGGCGTCAGTCACGCCATCCACTTTTTTGGCATTGCGTTCTACCGCCGCCACACAATTGGCGCATGTCATGCCGATAACGGGGAAAGTCAGTTGGTCACTCATAATTTTAGATTTTTTTATCTAACCTCCCAGAGGTTCAAAACCTTCGGGAGGTTACAAAATATTAGTTGGCAGGCGGGTAGTTGATTTCTACCAACAGGGCATTGATTTCTTCCCAACTGCTGGGGTCGCCCCATGTCACGGTCACTTCCTTGTTGTCCAAATTGGTAGAAACATTGGTCACGCCAGCCAAATCCCCCAATTCCATTTCGATGGTGTTGGTGCAGTGTCCACAGTTCATATTGGGAACGGTAAAAGTTTTGTTGTTCATATTTTTCTCCTTGTGCGGGTGAGCCGCAGGGCGAGCCATTGCCAGAGCAATGACCCACCCCTACGCCACCCGCTACACCTTGCTTTTCATCTCAAAAACGCTCGTCACTTCTTGCAACATCGCTTCCCGCTCATCGGGGTCATCGCCCCGGATGGCAGAACTGACGCAAGTGCGAAGGTGGTTGTCCAACATCAATGTACTCACTTTGTTCAGGGCAGATTGCACCGCCTGAATTTGATTGATTACGTCAATGCAGTAGCTGTCTTCCTGCACCATTCGTTCAATCCCTTTCAGGTGACCGGCGGCGGAGGCGATTCTGCGAGTAATTTGGGTGCGGGTGGTGTCGTCCATTTGTTTTTTTGATAGGGTTAAGTAGAGTTTTTAATTTTTCACTTGAGTAATGTATTTTCCCGCCCCCTATGGGGGGGGTATAAGGTACGAGTTTAGCAGATGGATTATCAATTGTCAATGGGCAAGATGACTCACCCAGATTTGTCAAATTGCTCCTGTTGTGAATGAGACTGAATCTGTCTTTGTAGCGCAGAATATCCACTCTTTTTGCCAATTGTTTATTTTGCTGCCGGCACAAATCCCTTATATTTTTGCGTGTTGGGGCGGGTATTGGCGCATCACTCTCGCTTGGGCATTACTGGCGGCTCTTGTAATCCATCGTCTGTTCGAACCATGCTCTTAGCCTCCCCGCTTGTTTCGCCGATGCCGGCATAATATTGATATGGCTTATCAACCTCAATTATCAACGACCCATCAGAATTGACCTGGTACATTTGCCACCCCACAAATTTGGAATTTTCATAGACGATCAAACGCACATTTTCAGATGGGGCGAAATTGTAAAGGAGAATTTGAGTAGCATTGGGTTGAGTAGGTTCAAAATAATAAAGGCGAGCGCCAGATGGTTGAGTTAATTCAATTTGCAAAGATTGTACGCCGCCCTCCACCCCAGCAAGCTGGATGAGATATTCTCCCAGCGGATCGTCTGGACGGGTTAGGTAAGAGATATGAAAGGTGGGATCGCCCAGCATCATTTCCGCCTCTTCCTGAGAAGTGGGCTTAATCGAAACTATCTCCCCTAGTGTTGGGAAAAGTACGGTCATGGTAAAAATTGGGAGAACATCAATCCGCGTAGGGGTCGAGGTCGGCACGATTGCCAAAGTGGAATCGAATGGCAACTGTCGAATGTCAGATGGCGATATCAACTTGTCTAAGCTGTTCGAATCGATCGCTTCTAAAATAGCGGCGGAATCTCGGATTGACGCAGGATCGATCGCTGTATTTTCGATTGTGGGAGATTCAACGATTATCGTAGCTTGTTCGTCAGCGCGCTCTAACTCAGAGAAATCGATGATTTCGTCGGATGTAGTTGACGAGATATCCGCCCGAGCGATTCTGCCATCAGGATAAGTTATTGTGGCAACAACTGTTTCGTTGTTTACCGCTGGCAGGCAACTGTATAGTTCGATTTGATCTAACCATTCGAAAGCCGGTTCTCCAATTAGCGGCTGGCCCGTATGGCATGGAAAGATAACCATAGGCAAAGTATTAAATCCCAGCAGCTCTTCAGCCACATCCTGAGGGAGATCAGTGTTGGCGGTAGAGGGGTCAAAGCTAGCCTCTTCGCTCTCCTCAGGCGGATCTTCAAGCGGGAGAGGCGGCGGATTGTCGGGTTGGACAGTCGGCGGCTCCTGCATTGAGGCGTTACAGGCGAGAGCGGTCATCCCACACAATAGAAATAACACAAGGGTTAGAAGCCGATTATTGCTACGCATAATTTCCTCCCTGCTTCGCGGATCAGGCTAGTAGATGATTAGATGATTATTGCCGGCATCAGCCGGAAATTCAACCTCTTACGGATGCCGGTCTAAAAAAGATCACTCCTGATTGCCGGCATCTATCAATTCATTTAACGCATCCACCCGCTCTTGATAGTGTTCCCGTTTACCCGATTCGTACATTACTGGGTGATTGGGGTCATTAAATAGTTCAACCGCCTTTGCATATGCGTCACGAGCGGCTGGCAGCCAAATTTGTGGCTGATTGATGCCGGCATCCTCGCCCCATGTCCAGTAAATGCGTCCCAAACGCGCATACGATTCCGCCGCGCGTTCCACTAATCGAGGATTTGCCCCATCTCCCCAAGCGGTTGTTACGGCAGAATATGCCCGTTCTGATTGTTCCAACAGCTTGTTTTGCCGTTCGCCATCCGGCATTAAAAAATATCGCGTGAAATAGATTTGCCCTATGCCAAAATCGACTTTGGCGGGAATATCTGCCGATGGGGGTTGATTTTCAGCCGAAAGCGCATCGAGGAATGCCGCTTCTGACTCATTTAGCAGGGCAAACGCTTGCTCTCCATTGCCGCCGCTGCCGGCAAGAACAGCTTGCAAATGGGCGCCGCTGCCAACTCCCAGATAAGCGCGAGCATGCTCCTGATCCAATTCAACCGACTGTTCATAATAGCTGACGGCTTGTTCCAAAATCGCCTCGTCTGTTGGCGATTCAGCCGCCAGACGCAAATAGACATTGCCCATCAGCAGATAAAGTAAAGGCAGCCCTTCTTCTCGCTCCTGCCAATCGCTATTTTCCGCATTCTGGTAGATGGTTAAGGCGGATTCGTACTCTCCAATAAACATATAAGATAAGCCGTATACGAGGTGGGTCAAAATTTCAGTTCGGGCGGACAATGTGGCGTTTAACTGATTTTTTTGGGCGACGCTATTGGCAGACAATACGCGAATGACGGAACCGATTTGGTTTTGCCCTGCAATTTCTGCCGCCTGGTAAAAGTTGCTCTCTCGCACGTAAAATTCGGGCGCGATCTGGACGTTGTTTCCGGCGCTTTCCACCAATCCATACACTAAAATATCGGCATTTATCTGATGGGCTAAACTCCCTGCTGCATTTGCTCGCTCTTGCCGGCAGCTTTCTGTGAGGGCGGCATTGAATGAAGTTGTAGAGGCGCATACGGGGTCGATTTCCCCTACACGGGCTACATCTTCGGGCGCCCAAACAGTGGTGATGGGACGATTAGCTAACCCCAAATCGAGGGCGGGCAATTCAGCAGCAAGCTGGCGATAGATGCCGTCCGCAATCCCAAACCCAGATAATACCGGCTCTGCGTCGCCGCTTTCGTTGAAGGCGGCAATAGCGATATTGAACGAGCTTTCTGGCATTTGGTCGGGGTAGTCGGGACGAAGCATGAGGTAGATGCCGGCGATCCCGCCCACGATCAGCGTCCCTAAAATAATAAAGCCCAGCCGTTGTTCCAATCCGATCCGTTTGAACAAGGCGTCGTCAACCGCATGGAAGACGTTGTTGACTGTTTTGGAGATGTTGTTGACGATTTTGTCCCTGCCGACCACATCTCCCTGGATATTTACATCCCCATCGGCATTTATTCGCGCCCCGCCTAAACCGCCATCAGTTAGGGGCGTTTTTTGGTCTAGCTCAAGCAAATAGTTTGGCGCTTCTGCCGGCAGCGGCTTGCCCTCGTCTAACAATGTTAACCACGTTTCGATTTGGGCGATTTCCGCCTGGCTTTCGGCGATTTCAGAAACGAGTTGAGAGGGGGTGGCATCGGCGGAATCATAAGCGCCGCTCTGCAAATGTTCTAATTGCAACTTTGCAAATTGCAGCCGAGCTAACAATAAGGTTCGGTAGTCTGGTTGAGGCGTCACGAATCAGATTATACGATATTTGAGCCGCTTACTCCCCAGTCGCAAAATATTGGGGACCTAAACCGCCTGAAATGCGAGACAAATCGAGCCGTTCGTGGGGAATGTAGATGGCGATGTCGGGCTGGATACGGACGAAATCATATCTGATTTCCAGGGCGTCCATCACCCGTTGCAACGGCAAATCCGTCTGCTCGGGCAAAATCGGGGTGATTATGGCTGTGTTCTCCGCTTGAACGACCTGCGCTAATGCGTCTGGAAAGCGAATTTGCCCGTTGGCGATGTAGGCGTCGTAATAGTCGGCGGCGATAATGCGCTGGTTGGATTGAAACATGAGTAGATGGGCGATGCCGGCATCGGTCCACACATAGCGAATATCCGCTGCCTCTAAATAGTCGATAATCGGTTGCAAGGAGACGGGCAGCCGATCGTAGTAGGGAGAATTAAACGCTTTGATCGGGTTTAGTTGGAATATACCCCACAAATTGCCGGCAAACAACGCCCCTAAAAATATCCAACCGCCGAAACGCGCCCCCAAATTGGGGTGGCGAATGAGCTGATGAGCCGCAAAAGCCCCACCCAGCGGCAGCACACTATGGAGCATAACCACATAGCGTCCGGCGGCGTCGATGCCCCATGGATTGAGGGCGTTTTTGCCATAGCCGCTAAAAAAATAGAGTGTTGACAGGCAGATCAAAAACAAAGCGACGAGCCAGCGGACGAACTGTTTTTTGGTTTGCAACAGTAGAGCCACGATGCCGGCAAGGTATAGCCCTAACATTCCCCACACAAACCAACTGGAAGTTTCGCCATCGATCCAATGTGCGTCAAAGGTGACTAGACGAGGCAGTAAGGCGGTCATAAAATCGGTGGCGATTTGTGGCAGCGCGCCCCACAGATCGCCTCTCGCCCCGCTGGTAATCACGCGAAATGTGGCGAAATCGTTTTGCAAATTAAATAGCCAAAAGGGGAAGCTGCCGATGAGAAAGCCCGCCAACATGTGTCTCCAATTTCGTTTTAGCCGCCCTCTTTTTTGCCAAAGCAGCAAGGCAAATGCCGGCAAAATGTAATAAAAACCGAGCCACGCCAACCAAAACATAACGCCAGCTATGAATCCCCAGCTAAAAAATAGCCAACGCCGCTTTGCATAATCCGGCAGAACGACTAATTTCAACGTCAGAATTAAGAGCAGGTTGCCGAGGAGGATCGTCTCGATAGTTGAGCCCCAGGTTTTTAAACTGGCGATAATCATGTAAGGCGGGCATATGGCAGCCAACCAACCCGCAATGACCCCGACGCGCTCGTCAAACGCTGCTCGTCCCAGCCAGCCGATAGTCAGGATGTAACCCGCCGCCAATGCAAATGAAAGTAGACGAAAGGCGCTGTTTGTGGGGGGAAGCAGCCCCAAAATAGGAGCCAACAAAAAAGGCTCGACCGTACCTAGAGTGGGTTGTGCCGGCACAAAAAAATGAAGCTCGCCTTGCAGCAACCTCAACCCCAACAGCCCGATCATCCCTTCATCATAATCCATCCGCCAACCAGAATTTGCCGTCAGCCACACACGAAGCAGAATGCCGGCAGCCGCTGCCAGTAGCAGGTGAAATGACATTCCTGGCGATTTGTCGCCAGCCATCATCTTCCGTAAGAAAATTTTTTCGACCGCCTTCATCCCCATAACAAGCTGCGGGATATTCGGCAAGCGGAATAAAATCGCTTTCTTTTTCATGTTGCCGAAATTTGGAAAAATGCCGGCGCGAGAATTTAGTTACTGTTTTTCGGCTGGAAAATAGATCGAATAAGCCATATGGTTATCGGGAGAAACTTCCGACAACAATGTCGCCTCATGCTGTTCTAATATCCGCCATACTAAAAAAAAGCTTAACTCATCTTCCCCCAAATGGGTAGTTTCCATCGGATTGGCGAATCGTCTGAATAATTTGTCTAGCTGCTCGCTCGAATAGCTTAAATGGCTGCCCATTACCCGCACGATAAAGTGATCTTGGTCGAATGAGGTGCAAAATCGCAACGATTTGCCTGGCGGCGTATTGTTGATCACGTCGCGGGCTAAAGCCCCTATCGCGTCTCGCAACGCGATTTGGTCACCATAAATCATCAATTGGCGGCGAGAAAGTTCAATTTGCAATGGAATTGATTTTCTGGCGACGCTCTCCTGAAATTCTCTGACAACCTGCTGGGCTAAATGGTTTAAATCGCATGGAAAAGTTTCATATTCCGATGTGACGACCAGCCGATTGTATTTGTCTAGCGTTTGGGTTAGCTGTTCCATTTGGAACAATGCGGTTTGAATAGAGTCTATCGCTTCAGAATTTTTGTTTGCAGGCGAAGGTATTTGGCTGATCAAATTTTGGACGGATTTGGTCAGCTTTTGGAGCGGGTAGTTAATATCATTGGTGGCGATTTGGATGATGGCGTGGCGCAATTCGCCCGATTGCCGCAGCGAGCCGACCAATTTGGCGTTGCGTATAGCGATTGCCGCTATATTTGCCAACGCTTCCAATATGGCCGGAGTATCTCCATTGATCTTTTGCGGTTGATGGTAGAGAGCGTATAAAATGCCCAATCCAATGCCGGCGTGTCGAATCGGAGCCCATGCGTATGTTTGCGTTGGGGGCGATGGTTGAATCGGAGCTTCTTTGTTTTTTTCTCCACCCAGAAAATCTACGATTTTGGCTTCCCCTTTATCGATCGCCCAATGCGCGCTGATGGCGCCAGTTTGATTGCCGGTATTTAAAATCTGTTCAGAGGCGGTCGAAACCTCTCCTTCAAACTGCCCGCGTTTGCCATCCCACAACAAAATTACGGCGTGATCACAGCCGATTAAGGTTCGTGTGTAATAAACAACCTGCGTTAATACATCTGGCAATTCCAGAGAATCATTTATCGCTAAGCTAATTTGTAATAAGGCGTTTAAATGCTTTTGGTCGGTTACATCTTTAGACATAGAGCGTATTTAATCGGATCGCGCTTTGTTGCTGGCAAGCAATGTTTATTCCGCTTGCCAAATCGCCTTGATTCTTGCCGCACAGCGCGTCATCCTGACGATTATACAATTCTTCAAAGTGGATATCTGTAATAAATTAGTCTTATTTTAGGGGAAGATTGTGCGGCAATTCGGAGAAACATAGCCGCCAAGTCATATCGTGTTAGCGATTGGAGAGATCAACCAGCGGTTGCCAGTTGCGCAATCGGCCCTGTATCCGGTGTCGGGAACGCCTTCCCGCCATCTAACCAATCTAAATAAAGGGTTGCCCCTAAATTGGTAAATGCCCTACGAGCGCGTTCATATGCTGTTTTGGCGTCGGTAATTTGCCCGTAGTTTAGCAAGCAACGCCAGGCGATCCCCATCACCATTGCCTGGTCTAAGGCTGACGGCAGGGAGGCGAACGCCTCTTGCCCCCGAACCAGCAGCTCTTCTGCATCTTCTATTTGGTCATTTTCGAGAGCGGCATTCGCTGCCTCTAACCAGGCGCGTCCCTCGATATTTTTGGCGCCGCTGTCTGCCGCCAACAAGGCAGCGCTCATCGCCAACTCTGCCGCTTTTGCCGGCATGTCGCTTTTTCTCATAATTTGCGCCTGTGTTATCTGTAATATGGGCGTCAAATCTGGATCATTCTGTTTTTCAGCCAATGTTAACGCCCGATCAATGATGCCTGCCGCTTCTTTCAACCGACTTTGCCAGGCGAGCGCGTGCGCCAGTTTGTTTTGGGCGAGAATTTGCAGCGGGGCATTGTCTATGGCTTGAGATTTGAGCAAGCTGTCAGAGAAAAAGGCGAAGGCTTTGTCAAGATGTCCTTGATGCAATAACAGCTCGCCCACCGCCTGTTCGACCTTTGCTATGCTGGCAATTGCCCCGATTGAGCGGGTTAATGCCAGCGATTGATTCCACAACGAGCCTGCCGCGTCCCATTTTCCCTGAGCAAAGTGGATAGCGGCTAAGCCAGCTTGGGCATTAGCGACCCCCCACCAATCATCATCTTCCTGGTATAAATTTAAGGCGTCATTGGCGTGAAGAGAAGCGGGCTTCCACCGCCCAATAGATCGATGGATTTTGCTCATCTGCATTTGCGTTTGCGCCGCCGCCTCAACCAAATTAAACTGTTCCGATAGCCTCAGGGATTGCCGGCACTCTTTTAACGCAGCAGGCGAATTTTTCATGCCAAGATAGACGTCTGAGCGCGCCCAATAGAGGCGGCACATCTCCATGCCTTCGTCGGCGGTGGCGGGGTTGGCTAAAAATTGGTTGGCGCTTTCCAAATAACTAAAGGCGGCTTCATATTCGCCTGTCCAGCCAGTTGATTCGCCTAAAAGTCGATATAGCAGAGCCAGCCGCATTCGATTGAGCCGCCCTGTGCTAGCTAATGGACCTGCCTGGCGCAATACATTGATCGCCTCGTTGTGCTTCCCCATTTGATGATACAGTTTGCCCAATCCAATGAGGGCGTTCCATTTTAACTCTTCGTCGGGAAAGGCGATTTTACTCTCTAACTTTTGGGCGCGACGATAATAGTTAAGCGAGGTTTGATTGGCGCGCAGATCCGCCGCTTCTTTGCCCATCTGGATGGCGTATATGTATGCTTGAGAAGCGTTTTCCGCTTTGGCGAAGTGACGCGCCAATTCGGCAGTTTGGGTTAATTCCGCTTTTGGAATGTATCGAAGAATTGTTTTTGCCGCTCGAAGGTGGAGTTCGCGCCGTTCAACTGCCGGCATCATATCATACACGGTCATGGCTAAAGTCACATTTTCAAAGCGCCACAGAGTAGAATTTTGGGAGCCCCTCAATAGAAATGCCTCATCCAATCGGTGTAACTTTTCTTCAATTTGCGGCAAACCGGTCATCTCTTTTAAAAACTGTGGCGAAAAAGGTCGTCCTAGAACAACGCCAGCCTGCAACGTCTGCATTAATTCCGGGGGCAATAGTTCTAATCGCGCTTTAAGTAATGCCGGCAATGAGGCGGGCAATGTAGATAAGGTACGGAACAAATTAGAGCGGGGCTGCCAACTTGCCCCTTGTTTGTTCAGGTAACCTTGTTCCAATAGGTAAAGGGTTAAATTAAACGCCCAATAAGGATTCCCTCGACAGCTTTTCATAATCGCGGTCAAAATTTGGAGCGGGATTTCTTGGTTAGGCATGAGCAATTTCAATAATTGCTGCCCTTCTTCGTCGGTGAGCGGCTGAAGAGGAATATGGACAAATCGCTCTCTTAACAAATTTGACAACTGATTGATGAGTGGTTGTTGTTGACGTTTAGCGGCGGCGCCAATAAAAAATATCGGATGACGCGCCATGCCGACTGCAAGCTGTAACAGAAATTGGTTGGATAATTCATCCAACCAACCCAAATCATCTACCAGTAGCGCCAATGGCTTTTCTGACGCCAAATGGATAAATAATCGATGAAAAGCGATCAGGTTTTGTCGATGGGGGTTGGCGCGTTTTTTTAAGGGAACTCCTTCTGGATTTTCTAATCCTAAATGTGCCGCAACGATCGGTTCAATTTCTTTTAATTCGTCTGGCAATTGTTTAAAGGCGTTCTTTACTTTATCCATTTGCGTTTTGGCAGCGTCGTTAGGCGAAATGGCAAAATAGCGGCGGCACAATGCTTTGATCAGACTGTAAGGTTTGTTTTTGTCTTGTGGCTGACATTCGACATTTAAGGTGAGCAATTCCATCTGCTCACCCAGCCTAGTCTCAATGGCGCGCAATATGCGGCTTTTGCCCAATCCATCTTGCCCTGATACCAAAAACGCTTTGCCTACTCCTTCGGCGGCGCTGTCGGCGATGCCGGCATATACTGCATCCAAAATAGGTTCACGCCCAATCAATGGCAGCTCTTGGCGGGGAGGCAGCGGCGAAGCTATCGGTTGATTTTCGATGAGCTGCCACAATTCAGTTTGGTTGCCGTCGGTATTAATGATGGGGATAAAGTCAAATAACGTCTTGCCCACTTCATGAATCCCATTTGTCGCCCAAATTTGCCCAGACGGCATTTGGGCGATAATCTGTTGCGCTTCCTGCAACGTTTTTCCTCTCGCGATAAATTCTGGAGAAGTGGGCGAGGGACGGGTTACTATGCCTTGGGTTAATGCAATGCGGAAGGAAAATGGGAAAACCTCATACCCTTTGATGTAGCTTTGTACCTCATGGGCGGCAGCAACAGCGTCGTTACTGACTAAGTCAAACACCGCCTGAAACTGTCGTTGTTGACTAATATAACCGCCATGTTTTTTCACAATGTCGGCGCATGCCGGCATTAACAGGGCGACATGTTCAAAAACGAATTCAGCGTCTTTATTTGGCGGCATCTCGACTTGCAACCACAAAATCGTCGCTTTGGCGCTGCTGGGGGTTACCCCATTCAAATCTGAAAAAGGAGCTTGCGCCAAAACAGCGTTCAATACGTCTGCCCCTTCCAAATTGTCTAAATAAAGGTTCGCCAAATGCAAATCATGGGCAGCGTCTAACTTTTCGAATTCGGCTATGGCATTCTTCAAATGTACCAACGCTTCCTGACGGCGGCTCGTTTTGGCGCACAATTGGCTCAACGCCATCAACCCTAATCCATATGGGTAGGGGGAACTTAACTGTTGGCTTAGCTCAATCGATTGGTAAAGGCTAGTTTCCGCTTCTTCCCACATGCCGGCAGCCATTTGCGCTACGCCCAAGGCGCGTTCACAATTAATTTGTAAATTTGTTAACCCTTCCTGAACCGTAATGCGGTGAGCCTGGTTGGCTAAATCCAGCCCTTGCTGAATTTTTTCCGTCTCGATGGCAATTAACGCCTCCACCCATAATGTATGCGCCAGCCCCATACGGCTGCCTCGCCGGTTGGCGATGGCTCTGGCGCGATTGATATAAGAAATTGCTTCGCTTAGATTTTCGTGCCGTAAAGCCAGCCAAGCCATTGAAGTCAGCGTCTCGCCTTCTCGACGAATATCGCCTAAAGATTGATAAATCTGCAATGCCGCCCGCAAATGTTTGTACGCGGCTCGCCGTTGACCCATCACCATCCGTAATCGACCTAAATTAGCTTGAAAAACCGCTTCTTTAGCCCGATCGCCAATTTGCTGGGCGAAAATTAACGCTTCTTCCCAACTATTGTTCGCTTCTTGCCATTGCCCTAGATGAGCTTGCATGCTTGCCATGCTGTTCGACGCTTCTGTTGCTCCCCAGGGATAGCCTAAATTGTGGTAAATCGCCAGGCTTTGTTCCACATAGTCGATGGCGCTATTGATTTGACCCTGGTGCCAAGAGATTTTCGCCAGGCTGTTTTTTAGCCGAGCCAGGATAGCCGGTTGAATTTTATCTGCGCCAATTATGGGGTTGGTAGCGGACAAAGCGAGGGCGTGCGCTTTGTCTAGTTGCCCCAAATGCAAATATGTTTTGGCTTTTTGGTCGATGAGGGCTCGCCATAAATTGGGCGTTTCTTGCCTGCCATTGTCGCCAATCGCTTCGATGCCGGCATCCAGGTGAGACAAAGCCTTGTCGTAATCTCCTTCCCGCATTGCCAAATCAGCTAACTCCAATAAGCCTGTAGTTACAATGGGTAGCTGCTCTTTGAATTGGCTTCGTAGACTCCATCCCAAAATCTCTTGCATCACCTTTTGTAAAATGGCATGGGCTGACCGGTAATGCCCCAAAGTTTTCAACGCTTGTCCTAATCCAATTTCCGCTCTGATATAGATTTCGTCGCCCGTTTGACCTTGCTGATCTAACAGCCCGATCGCCGTTCGATAATGTCCAATTGCCGTCTCGTTAGCATACCGTTCCTGAGCGCAGGTCGCCGCTTCGATCAGGTGAGGAATCGCTTGGGCTGGCTGCTCGCTGCGCGCGTAATGGTACGCTAATTTTTCGCTGCGATCTTCCTCGGATCCAAGCTTTAACTCTTCAATCGCCTTTGCCGCTCGTTGATGCAGCCCCTGACGATCCCTTTTGAGCAATGTGTTGTAAATCGCTTGCTGCATGAGGATGTGATGAAAGTTGAATTGTACATACGAGCTTGATGGTTCACGGGTTAAAAATTGACGAGCTACCACCTCTTGCAAAGCGGATGAGATGTTGTTTGTATGGCATAATGCTTGGAGCAAGGACAAGGGAAAGGCATCTCCTAGAACCGCCGCTTTTTGCAAAATCCGACGCACAGGAGAGGGTAATTGGTCGAAACGAGCCATTATCAACCCATGCAATGTGCCAGGAGTATCGCGCATAATTTGCTCGGCGTTTGGCTCGATGCGCCATTGATTATCGCTGAAGGTGATGCCGCCGTTGTCGATCAACATTCGAACCAACTCTTCGGTAAAGAATGGGTTGCCTTCGGCGGTGATAACGATGCGTTCTAACAATTTGTCGCCTGCCGGCATATCGACGCGCAGCAATCTTTTGACCAAATTAAAGTTGTCGGACAAACCTAGCGGGGTTAATTGAATGCGACAGACGCGAGATTGAAAGCTTGCCGGCACCGATGTGGCAAGTTGCTGGGGGATATGGGTATCGACATCCCGGCTAATAAAACAGATCAACGCCGTTTCTTCGCCTAATGTCTGCAAAAAATATTGCAATACTAATCGAGAGGCGTCATCTATCCAATGTAAATCTTCAAATATCAAAACAGTAGGCGCCATCCCCATTTCCGCTTGTAAAATCTCTCGAATCGCTTTTTGAGTAAGTTGGTGTAGAGCCCCAGCGTCATATTGCGAAATCTGTTCGGCAACTGCCGGGTCTACATGGGTTAAACCCAATAAATGCAGCAAAAATGGGTGATGCTCCCCATATTGAGAGCCGATTTCAGACAAGTAGGCGTTTAGGGCAGCATGTTGTTTGTGGGGCGAGCTGCTTTCGTTGACGCCGATAATTTGGCGGAACATTTGCGCCATCACAAAGTATGGGCGGGATCGCGTGTAGGCTAAACAACCTCCTTCAAACACCTGGATATTGTTGTCGAGCCCTTGGCAAAATTCGGCGATCAATCGGCTTTTACCCACGCCTGCCTCGCCGGTGATGATGGCGATCCTGCTTTCTTTGTGGTTCAATGCTAGGTCAAGTTCGTTTCGCAGCGTTTCTAATGGGGCTTGCCTGCCGATCATGGGGGCTTGCATGCCGGGCAATCCACGTACCTGCCCTGGTTTTTGGCGCAAACTTATTGGCTCGAAAGCTTGCACGGGCTTGCTTTTGCCTTTAATTTGGAAAGGGGGCATTGGCTGGAAATGAAAGATGGGACGCGCCCGCTGGTACGTGGCGGCAGAAACTAATATCTTGCCCGATTCCGCCGCCTGCTCTAAGCGGGAAGCCATATTCACTGTGTCCCCGATCACGGTATATTCCATATGAACATCGCCGCCGACTTTGCCGGCAATAACCGTGCCAGTGTTGATGCCAATCCGGGCTTTCATGGTGATGCCATACTTTTCCTGAATTGGCAGCGAAAGTTGAGACAATCGCTTTTGCATCGCCAATGCAGCCCGAATCGCCAATTCGGCATCATTTTCATGAGCGGTTGGAGCGCCAAACAACGCCATCATCCCATCCCCTGTAAATTTATCTACATGCCCCTCAAATTCAGCTACCAACGCCGCCAATTGTTGCAACACTTCATCGATGAGAATGTACGCTTCCTCATCATCTAGTTGCGTAACGCTGCGCGTAAAGTCGGTAATGTCTAAAAATAAAACGGTTACTTCACGTCTTTCGCCAATTGGCTTTAAAATTTTGGGAGGGGGGGGTGGCGCCAACATATCTGTGGCAATAGGACGCAGCCGCCCTGTGTCCAGGGTTGAAGTTACCCCAGCGGGTATGGCGTCTGGCAGGCGGCTTCCACAATTGGTGCAATACCTGCCGCCAATAGAGCTTTGATGGCAGTTCGAACAAATCTGCATTTAGACATCTAATTGGTACATATTTTTTCCAGCAATACAAAAAATCTTGATTGCCTCAAAAATAGTAACAATTGCGCTATTACCCTATTGTGCAAAACCCGTTAATTTATCGGGTAAAAGATAATTCTTTGGTCATAGGAAACGATTTTGCCGGCATCGCTTTCGCTTCATAGACGCCATCTTTTTTGCCAATTAACTAGGGGATGAAATCTTTGCCGCTTCTCTGGGTTTTTTCCATCGGCGCGTTGACACTAACTTTTGGCTTTGATATACTCCCTCGTCTACCTTACCAGTTTGTGAGGGCTGGAGGGATGGCCGAGTGGACGATGGCAACGGTCTTGAAAACCGTAGTAGGCGCAAGTTTACCGGGGGTTCGAATCCCTCTCCCTCCGTTTAAAATCGGCTTCGATTACCAAAAGTGGTTGAAAGCCCACATAATGCGTCAAACCTTGTCTAAGGGGAGGTGCCAGAGTGGACGATTGGGGCCGCCTGCTAAGCGGTTAATGGTGTCAAAGCCGTTCATGGGTTCGAATCCCATCCTCCCCGCTATAATCAACGTGTATCAGCCGTTGATTGGAATGCGCCCTTAGCTCAGTGGATTAGAGCGACTGGCTACGAACCAGTAGGTCGGGAGTTCGACTCTCTCAGGGCGTACAGTATCAGAGCGACCCCTAGCGGGTCGTTCTGTTTTTAAGCAAACCCAGTGGATGGTTCAAGAATCCTCTGAAAAGTTGGTTTTTCATAAAACTCGCCATAACTCACCTGACTATAGGTGGGGGCTTATTGGGAAACGCGTAAAATCTTTCAAATTATGCAAACGCCTGCCGGCAATGAATGCCGTTTTTATTATCAAAATTTTCATCGTGGTCGATCTGACCAGGAATGTCGCTTGATCATGGCAAACCAAAATTCGCCTAGCTGGCAGCCAAATGATTGTCGGGGATGTCCTGTTCCAGAAATTTTAATGGCGAATAGCAGCCCCGATTTGGTGTTGACTGCCTCGATACGTAAAGGGTTCTTGGGCTTTAACCGCAAGGTACATGTAGACGCTTTTTGCAGCAAACATTTGATAGATGTGGAGACGCCGCAAGTGGGCTGCCCAAAATGCGCCAAGGAGAAACCGGGCTTGTCGCAACTGTTTGATACAGATTGATGATGCTGCCGGCAATGTTGTTAACGAATAATTGCCGGCAAATATAGCCTTTTCTGTGCCCCCGTTTGATGACAAATTTGTCCCCATGCCACTGCGGCGTCAAAAAGCTGCCAACCAGCATCTGTGTGGAAAGCGGGAGAGTTTTCATGACCAGGAAATGCGATTCGGCAGCCAGCCGCAATATCTCCGTCAGCTAAAATCATGCCTGTTTCATAGGCGAACAGTGCGGTATGCCCCCTGACAGCAGCGATTTTCACCCCTTCGCTTGCCGGTTCTCCCCAAGTCATATTGTGATAAGAATCCAAAATATCAACTTCGCCGCTCAACCCTGCGGCAAGGGGATGTCCTGGCTGCAAAATCGTCACAGATTGGTCGGAAACCAATCCATAATCTGTTTGATATTCCACGCTAGTTAAGCCCATATCGTCATAAATCCACGGTTTCCAGGTCAAAATAGGTTCTGCCGCGCTTTTATATTTGCTGCCCACTTTACCAGACGAAGCGGTTGCTGTGATGATGCCCAGTTTCATGCCGGCAATTTCCGTCCCCGTTACGTCGTCATCATCCAGAACAAGCGGAGAATATCCCAGGATATATTTTAGTCGATGAAACACCGCCAGATCGCTTGCCGGCATATTGTCTGCAAATTCCACCACCAACAAGATATCGAAATATGCCGGCGTTTGTTCGAAACGGGCAAAACCTGCTTGGGCTGTCCCTCCCGCCGATTCAAAGTAGCCGCCAATCGCTATTTCCGCTCCAGGGTCAACTTCAACCGCCCACACATCAGGATACGGGGGTTTAGGCTGCGTGGTTGACGTTCCCGGACGCCAATCCAACAATGCCGCGGTGTCGATATCAAAAGCGGCAATATCTTTTGTAAAGCCAATGTTGGCGGGCGTATCGCCCGGACCGCCTACCTGATCAAAATGTCCGCCGACAAAGACGATGCCATTTATCGGATCAAGATCACATGCTTGCACCCCCCCATCCGTCCAGGGCAGCCAACTCATGTCTGCCTTGCCAGTAACGGGATGAAAGCGGTTGATATTGCGTTGTTGTTCTTTTGTGCCGCTTCCTTCTGTCACCCACCAGTCGCCGCATAGGTACACTTGATCTTGATGCCAATGCATCTCATAAATTTGCGCGATCTGATCGACGGGGTTGGTATCAACGATATTTGGATCGAATGGCTGCGTGATTTTGCCAGTGCCGGCATCAATCGCCGCTGCCCCTTCTCTGGCAATGCCATTGACTGTCTTAAACGCCCCGCCGCCAATATACAATGTCGAATCATCTGGAGAGAGCAGCAATGAGCGCAACCCAGCGTTGCTGCCATCTTCAAGTAAGATCGAGGGCGCAAATTTGGAAATAGTTGCGCCGCCCGACCCTGTTGCCAAGTGAGCCACGACGCCGAAATAGCCGGCGATATATGCTGTTTTCCCATTTTTAGTAATGACGATATCTCTCACTTTGCCGCTGGGCAGCGGATCTGGATGCCAAGCCAGCAAGTCGCCGGATACTCTGTCTACTGCTGCAGCTTTTCGGCGCGTTTCTCCATCTACCGCCTGAAATCGTCCGCCAAAGTAGAGGATGTCGCCGTTTGGCGAGAGGGCTAAAGTTTCAACCGTCATGTTTTCGGGGATAGAGTGGGTCACTTTTGGATCCCAATTGGAGATTATTTCACCGGTTTTCTGATCGCAGGCGAGTAAGCCAAAACGATCTTCTTCAGCCGGGTCGCCAGGCGGGCTGTTGGCGGGACGCGCCAGCGTAAAATTGCCGGCAATGTAATAAGTTCCGTTATACAGCAACATATCTTCTACTTTGCCATCGCTGATTTGGCATGAGGGGTGGGGGCTATCCTGCGGCGTTTCATTTGCCAGGAGCGGTGTACCCTTTGTTGTTGGCGTTAGGCTAATGAGCCACAGCGTCAATAAACAGACAATCCCTTTGGCAAGATTTTTTAATGGATGGGTCATTCTGAATCCTTTGCTAAAATTGGGGTCAAGTTTATTCGAATTAGATAATCAACTCTAACAATGCCGGCAAAAATCAGCGGTTAATTATCAGTATTTAATCGAAGGCAGGAAATTGGAGGACGATCCAGGACAGTTTTTATGATCAAAGCGATATTATTGGATTTAGACGATACTTTGCTTGGCAATTCGACGGAAACGTTTGTCAACCATTATTTCAAAAAGTTGGGGGCTTATGCCGCAGGATGGATACCCTCAGACGAGTTAATGCCGGCATTATTGGCGAGCGTGAATTTGGTCATAACTGAACCCGATCCTTCCCTAACCAACATCGACCAGTTTTGGGGAGAGTTTGCCCCGCAATTGGGCGTTAGCCGGGCTGAAGCGGAATCATTTTTTGCCCATTTTTACGAAACTGAATTCTCGGTTTTGCAAGAGATCACCCACTATCGCCCCCAAGCCCCAACTCTAGTTGAATGGTGCCGGCAGCGCGGCTGGCAAATTGTGATCGCCACCAACCCTATCTTTCCCCAGGCAGCGATTTATGCCCGATTAAGTTGGGCTGGTTTTCCGCTGGAAAAAGAGAACCCCTTTGCGCTGATTACTACCATGGAAAATTCTCATTTCGCCAAACCTCACCTAGGCTATTATCGTGAGATTTTGGATAAAATTGATTGCCGCCCCCAGGAGACGATAATGATCGGAGATGATTGGAAAAACGACATCGCTCCAGCGCATTCCCTGGGCATCACCCCCTTTTGGATAACGGTTGAGAGCCAACCTCCCCAACCCGATAACGTCGCCGATTTTGGCGATTTGGCTGCCTGCCAACAATGGCTGCAAGAGTATGCTCAATGACGCCGTTTATGTGGCATGTTGTCGGCTCATCACCGCCACTTCTTGCCGAAGCAGATTGATCCGTTCCAAATCTTCCTGATGTCGAAACAGCTCGAAATGCCGCTTCTTGTACGCCAATTCGGCGCATTTTTCATAAAATTGAATCGATCGCCAATAGCTGCCTAATCCCCTAGAAAATAAAAGCGATAGGTCATCCCCAATGCGTCCCCAGGCAGTACAAGCCCGTTGATATTGGGTGATGGTTAAAGCTCCTGCCCGAACCTCCTCCTGCAAATAATGTTCAATCCATCTCCCCTCTTGCCAAACCGCCCAAATGATAATCGCCAATGTGACCATCACGCCGCCAAAATCCGCCAACAAGAGGAGGATTATCATTCCGCCGCCAACAGTCGCCGAAAAATTATGAACGGCATGTAGAAAAACGGCTAATCCCCAGCCAAAAATCGGCGCTGCATAGCGAAGAAGCGGCTCTTTGGTCAGGCGAGAAGTGGCAATGCCCAACCCAGTCATGCTAGTGAACAAGGCATGATTTAGCCCTAGCAAAATCGCGCGCAAGAAAACATTTACCCCCCAAGCTCCCCAACCCGCTTCATTGTAAACCGAGATAAAGTAAAAGACGTTCTCCACCATGGCAAAGCCCATTCCCACCATCGCCGCGTAGATGATGCCGTCTAAATGGCTGTCTATTTCGTGCCGCCACAGCAATAAAATGCCCAGTAAAGCCGCCCCTTTTAACGACTCTTCGACCAGTGGGGCGATTGCCGCCGCGCCAGTTAAGTTGCCGGCAGTTTCCCCCAACAAATAAAAAGGTATGCTCAAACCAGTATTAACGATAAAGGCGACAATGACGCTGGGAACAGCTCCCCACAAAAAAGTAGCGGCTAACAACCACAATGGCTCTTTTTCATATCGATCGACCAGATAAATGATGGTGGTATAAAAGAACGTGCAGACAAAAGCGGCGAATACAGAAGCGATAAATACAACCATTAGGCTGCTAATTTAACCATTGTTAGCTCCATGATAACCAATCTGGTCGCGCCAATTCGAGCTTTTCTTCCAACAATTCTTCAGAAGTTTGCAACGCCCCTTCCACCCAACCCGAAGCGTAAGAGTAACAATCGCCGCAAATATACACTTGCCAATCGGCTAGTGGCTGTAACATTTTTTCATACACTTCCCATGATTTGACGCCGATGTTCCAGGAGTTCCAGGCGCCCCCATACGGCTCTTCTCGCCAATCTTTAAAGGCGGCGGCATATGGCTGGGGAACCGTTTCAAGATCGTGCAGCAGGCGCAATTGGCGTTGTACTTCGGCGATCATGGCGGGGGGCGCGGCATGGCGCTCCCAGGGGGTTTTGCCCTCATCCGGCGGGCATTCGTGGGCGGATTTCCAGTCTGGCTCTTGTAACCCTTCCCAAAAGCCGACAAATCGAAGATCGTTGTAGCTTGCCATCATCAAGGCGTTTTGAATTGCTGGGTTGGCTGGATCGGCGCTGGCTTCTTTGCCGAAGTAATAGGTTTGCCGAATCGGCAGATCGGTGTTGGATTTGCCTTGTTCGACCCCAGTTAACTCCCACCATGGATAACGATAGGCTAAAAATATCTTGAACATCCCTTGCGGCGTAACAGTTGGAATCAGCTCTTTTACCGTGGGGGCATTGAAAAAGCCGTTTTGTTGCCGCAAGAGCTCTAAAGAGCGGCGGGGCATGGCTAATATGAGATGGCGCGCCAGAATTGAACTGCCATCCCCAAAATGGACTTTGAGTTTGGGGTCATTCTCATCGCCAGCGCCATCGACTTTTTCAAAGCCGAGGGCTGGTTTACATAGGTGTGTTTCGCCTCCAGCAGCGGCATATTGGGCTGCCAGCGTATCTGGCAGACGTTGATATCCGCCGACCACCGACATGTAGGTTGCTCCTGGTCCAAAATCGGCTAAAAAGAATTGCATGGCGTCGGCGGCATTCCAATTGTTGAGCGGACTGAGATAGCCGCCGGCATCCAAGCATAGTTGATACGCTTCGCTGCTCATCACCTGCATCAACACATTCCAAAAGCCTTGCTTGTACAGGTATTCGCCATTGAATTTGGCGCTTTTCTTAATTTTGCTCCATTGGGCTGGCTTTAATTTTGAGCCGCCGGGAACCACTTGCTCGATCGCTTCCAGAATGATCTGACCTGGTTTTTTCCCTTTTTCTAACCAAGCTAGATTGTATGGAATTTTATCAGGCTCTGTGAAGTCGCTTTCGCGGAAATGTTTGCCGCGTAAATAATAGATATTTTCGGGACGATTGACGGCGAATGGGGTTGTTGGCAACCCTAATTCGGCGATCAAGTTGGAGACAAGTCGTTGATTGGCGATAAACCTCATACCGCCAACTTCCGCTTTTAGAGTAGGCATATCGGGCGGAGAAATCGATTCGATTCTACCGCCTAGGCGCGGGCTACGTTCGAAAATGGCAACTTTGAGTTTGCCATTTGAACGGGCGGCAGCCAGGGGGCGCAATGTTTCGCTACCTCCCAAATTATCATGTATCAGCCGCCAGCCGGCGTAAATGCCGGCAACCCCGCCGCCGATTATCGCTACGTCATATATTGTTTTGCCCATCTGAAAGCCTCCTCATATTCGGTTAATTTTAAGCTTAAGGAGGCAGGAAAGCAAAGAGGCTGGTTGAGCAGCGGAGCTAAGGGATGGGGGCTGGGCGGGTTTGGTTTGTTGCCCACTCATCTAGGCTGAGGATGTCGGTTGCCGGCAGCTTCCAATAATATACTGGCAATATTCCGCCCAGGGCTAATGTAGGCTGCCCTTCAATTGAAACGATCAGATAAATGGGCAGCGCTTCGCCCACGCCGATTTGCCCGACAAAGCCGCTGTCTGGACTATGCGCTACGGTAGCGGCTGCCGGCATTTGCGCGTAACGAAGGCTGTCAATGGTCGTTAATTGAGACGCCAACTCCCCAAAGTAGACGATGCGTTCATACTCGGCGGCTGACATCCTCTTCACCCCCCGATTCTCTTTTTCTGACATCTCTTTCAAAAAGAGCAAAAACGCCTCCAATTGGGTTAACTGGTCTGCCAATTGTGGCTGAATTAAGTTTGCTCTATCTAACCCAATTGCCGTTTGGCGGACGACCCCAGCTAGCCTAGCATACAATATCGGTTGGGGCTCAACGTACCCCAGTTGGCGGCTGACCGGAATGGGAGAGATGCCGGCAGCGGCGGTTGTGGCTGGGCTTGGCTGCCACAGACGCAACCCCCAGCCGGCGCTCCACGCTTGTAATTGGCGCGAACGCCACTGCTCAGAATTCATGAAAGGGGGAGCGGTTTTGGGCGTGGCTGCTAACAATGGTTGAATGGCGTATTGCCAGCCGCTCGATAAATCGATGGTTTGGGCATCAATCGAGCGAGCGGCGGTTTCCTCCTGAATCTTCTGTAACGCCGAATCATAGCCAGCATAGGCGCTTTCTTCGTTCGCCGCCAACCACTCGATAGCCGTTTCGGAGCCGAATGCCGCCGCCAAATCGAATGGGTGGGGCAACCCGCGCTGTTGGGCGCCGCCAACCTGAATCATGGTAATGGGAGAAACTGTTTCATCGCCGGTGAAGGGGCTCAATTGTCTGTTGGCTAACTCGGATAATATGCCGGCATCGGCGCGTTGAGGCGGCGGCAGCCAACGCCATGAATCGAATGGAAATTGGCGGATGGTAGCGATGAAATCATCTATCCGCTGTTGATTTGCCAATTTTTCTACAGTGGGTATTGCGCCAAAGGATGCCTGAGCGGCTTCCTGAACATGCCACATGGTTAAAACGCCGGCAGCGCCATGAAAGTAGCGCGATACGGCGGTCAGCCGTTGCCAACGGCTGAAGTTTTGCGTTTGTTTCAGGGCGATGAGCGCCAGCAAGCTTTGTCTGGCTCCTAGACGCGCCTCTGGGTTGTTGTACTCTGGCTGAAAAAGAGGGCGCTGATACCATAATTGCGCCAATTTGTAGTGGGCTAGAGCTGGGTTGGCGGCGATGGCTGCCGGCAATTGGTAAACGCCATAATCGTGGGATGAGCCAGTAAGCGGCGATAGAAAGATGCCGGCATGATTTTGAATTAACGTTAACTCTTCGTTGACCAAATCCGCCGCCAAATTTGGGATGGGAAAATCTGGTTGGACCAATGCCGCCCCAACTGAAAAGAACGCCACATTGCGGAAAGCCGCCTCTTGAATGGCAGCGTCGCCGCTGGCGATTGCCGCCGCCAATTGCGTTTCTGAAACGGCGACCATTGAATGGTTAAGCGACTGGAGATCGGCGGATAGGAAGATCGATTCTGTTTGTTGTTGGACGATGCCCAGGGTGAGGGCGGTCAGGTACAAGATAGCGTCGCTGCTGATAAATACCGGGTCGCCGTTGGCGGCGGCGCGTTGATACAGGGCAATTAAATCGTCCCAGGGCTCGGCAACAACGACAAAACCTTGTTCTTGTACGATTTGCCGCTGTTCGCCATTTAACCGCTCTAACAAGAAAGGATTTTGCAACGCTTCGGGATCAAAAGAGAGCTCGTTTTTGATTTGACGGCTGACAACGGTGGGTTGAATGTAGGGGGCAAATGGTCGTTCTGGCGGAGATAATGCCGGCAATTGTGCGGCTGTTCCGTTAATGGGGGCAGATGGCGGAGTGGATGTAGAGTGGGGCGTAGGCAGTGATTGAGGCTGATTCGTGGGTAGGGCGCAAGCAAATGCCGGCAAAAGCGTCAACCCCACCCAAAGCGACAATCTTTTTATGCGTGGCATCCCGACAATAGCGTTGCAATTAAGATCGGTAAAGTTATGGTTGCACAACCATCGGTCCCATCGGTCTGCCGCCCACCAAGTGCATATGTAAATGAAATATTTCCTGATGTCCATTCTTGCCGCAATTGATGATTAGTCGATAGCCATCTTCGGCGATTCGTTCCGCTTCTGCGATTCTGGAAACGACATTGAGCATCCGCCCCATTATCGCCTCATCTTCGTCCGAAATATCATTTGTGGTGGGAATCTCCTTGTTAGGAATGATCAGGATATGGGTGGGCGCCTGAGGGTTAATGTCGCGGAAGGCGGTCACCAAATCATCCTGATAAACGATGTCGGCAGGGATTTCTCCCTGAATAATTTTGCTAAAAATTGTACTCATTGTTCCTCCAAAGCTGAGACGCTAAATGATATTCACTTATTTTTGTTTGGGTCAAAAAGTTGGCGCAATTTAGGCTGCCATTCTATATATTCTAATAAATCGGCGCTATGACTGAATTGGTTTACGCTGCCAATGGGTGGCTGTGTGACGATATGTTTCATTTCGGGATCGCGGATTTGGTTTAGCAAAGCGTCGGCGAAGCCGTGTATGGCAATTGCGTTAAATGGACGACCATGAAATTGAATGGACTTTGCCGGCATCCCCGCCGTCAACTGCAATTCATTATGCATTTCAGCCAAAATCTCGTATGCTCGCCCTAAATGGGCATCTCGTTCCCGCCAATTCGGCGCTCTCAATACCGCTTGCAATATGGGGGTAAGTCGTTCGGCGCTCGCCAACTTTTGGAACGCTGTTCCAAACCATTTGGGGTAGGGAGCATATACCCGCGTCATCAAAAAACAGAGATGCATCACATCCTGTACTAATCTGCCGGCAATCAGCGCTGAACCGATTTCGTCCCCTACCATGCCTGCCCGCCCCATCAGATGCTCTTCTTGCCCGATGCGCGCCCAGCCCGCCGCCAGCAAATAGAGCCATACCTCTTGTGGATAGTAATCGATCTTCGCCCGCGCCTCCGCCAGCCCCGCCTGGTCATGGTAAATTGCGCCAGTTGTTGCTGCCAGCAACTTTTGCTCGGAAAATGCCAGCCAATCGGCGGGCGTAAGCGGCGCCTGCAAATCATGTCCCAGATAATCGTAAAAATAGGCGGGTATGGAAAAGATCTCCACCCGATGGTTGATCGGTTGCCCGGCTTCAATAGGTTGCAGATGTTGGGTACCGCTGTCTTTAGGATCAGGCGGGGTGAAGTTGGTGGAATAGCCCAGAAAGGATGCCGGCAATTGCGCCGCCAAAACATTTGAAATGGATTGAGCCAGACGCCGGCGGTCCGTCTCTAGCAAAAACAGCATCAAGCGCGGTCCCCAATGGTGGTCGGTGGAGATGACATCGTCAAAGCCAAGAATTTCCGACCCGGCTCCAATTAACGCCGCGCTATATGCCAAATCAGGGAAATGAGCGGCTAAAATGGGGCGAACTGCCTCCCCATAAAATCGTCTGCTTAACGTTAAACCGGGGATAAATTTAACCATAATTTGTGGTTGCCTACTACAATGTCTGCGCTAGCTGTCATGCCCGCTTACGAAGGCGCTTCAATTGAGATTCGCTTTTGCGTTAGTAAATTAATTATTAGGAAGCGCCTATCCTTTCAGGGCAAACCCTTGCACCCCTTCAACAAAATATCGTTGCAAAACGAGAAAGAGTATCGTCATCGGCAGCAAAGCGACCGTAGCGAGGGCAAAGACAAACGGGTAATTTTGCGCCGTTCCGGGCGGCAATCCTTTCACCTGGGCTCCAACTTGCATCGCCCGCTGGAAACCAAGCGCCAGGGGCCAAATCTCCTGATTGCTGCCGACGGCTATCAGGGGCCACAAATAGTCGTTCCACACCGCAACCGATTGAAAGATAACCATGACGGTGATTGCCGGCAGCAACATCGGCAAATAGACATGGCGCATCACCTGCCATGTATTCGCTCCGTCGATGCGGGCGGCTTCTTCAAAATCGCTGGGGATGGTCAAAAAGGATTGGCGCATCAGGAAGATAAAGTAAGCATTGACCAGGGTAGGCAGCAATATCGCCCCCCATTGGTTGAGAAAACCGGTTCCGCCCTGCCCTAAAATGTCGTTGCCGCCCGCTAGCGGAAAGCGGGCCATCATGATGTAAGTGGGAATTGTATAGACGATGGCAGGCGCCATCATCGAGGCTAAAATGAAGATGAACAAGGCGTCGCGCCCGCGAAAACGGAGCCTGGCAAAGGCATATCCACACCAGATCGCCACTACCCCAGGCACGAGGCAATACCAAATGATGCGAATGAGCGTGTTGAAAATCCATTTGGGGATGTTGGTGGCGAAGGAAAATAGTTGGCGGTAATTTTCCAATATGATTGGGTTAGGAATGGGCAGCCAGGCGGTTTGATAATATTGATCTAAGGTCATTAGCGATGCCAATAAACCGAAAATCAGCGGGTATGCCATGATGATCGCTCCCGCCAACAGCAGGGTAAATCCAATTCGTTTTCCCCAGGGGCGTCGGTCAGGTTGCATCGCCGCTCTCCTGCTGGCTCATCAGACGAATGCCGGCAATGCTGAAAAACAACAAAATCAGCCCCAAAATCACGGCGCCAGCGCTTGCTACCCCCAAATTAAAGTTGGTAAAAGCGTCGTTGTAAATTTGCAGCAACATCACATTGGTCAAATTTGCCGGACCTCCTTTAGTGATGAGCAGCGACGCTTCAAAAATTTGAAAGCCGTTGATCATGCCGGTGATTAATACAAAAGCGATCATAGGGCGTAACAAGGGAATGGTGATGAAGCGGGTCATCTGCCGCCCGCTCGCTCCATCCACCTGCGCCGCATCGTAAAGTTCGGGATGTATGCCTTGTAGCGCCGCCAGAAACAAAACTGCCGGCACGCCGATACCGCGCCACACCTGAAAAGCGATGATCAACATCCGCATCGCCCCTCCTTCCAACGTCCATATCACCGGCTCCATCCCAACCCGACCCAGCATGGCGTTCAACACCCCATCATACGGCGAAACGAAAATCAGGGCGATTTGCGACATTATCGCCGCTGAGGTTAGGGTGGGAATGTAATAAATCGCCCGCACTGCCCCCCGACCAAAAAAGTTTCGATTTAACGCTACTGCGATGAAAAACGCCCCCACCGTTTGAAAGAGCAATGTCGCTACTGCAAACAGGGCGGTGTTGAACAGTATCAACGGATAGGGGGGCTCTAAGTAGCGACGATAATTTGCCAGCCCCACCCATTTTAGTGGGCTGAACACCCCCCGCCATTCGGTTAAGCTAACCACGATGTTCAGCCCGATGGGCAAAACGTTGAAGATGAGATAGTACGCCAGGATAGGGGTTAGAATCAGCCACGCTTCAAAGGTTTGACGTGAGCTGTTACGTTCGCGCCACATTTGCCATCGGCGTAGCAGCGAACGGGGCGCGGATGTGGCGACTTGGTTTTGCATTGTGCCTAAAAAGAGCGGAGCAGTTTAAACCGCTCCGCTCTGGATTTAGCTCGTCGTTAAATGTGGTTTAGCGAAATTAACGCACCGCCAATTCCGCTTGGGCTTGGGCTTCATTCAACAGATCCGCTATCGGACGTCGCGTGGTCAGAATTTGGGTCAACATTTCGTTGTAAATCGTCCACACTTGCTGCGGATTTTGGGGCCAACTGGGCAAAATTTGCAGGTCAGGGTTGTTCAGCAATTCGTCGATATACGCTTGTTCCGCTTCGGTGACATTGGGGCGAAGCGCTTCTAGCCCGCTGCGGGTGGTGGGCAACCGACCCATTGCTGAATAGATGAGCTCTTGCGCTTCTGGCGAAGCCAGCAGCTTTACAAAGTTAGCCGCTTGTGCCGGGTGTTTGCTTTGCGAGGTAACGGCATAGATGCCATTGCCTACGATGATGCTGGCGGGGTTGCCGCCGCTGATGACCGGCGCTCCAGAGTAGCGGCAATCTTCACACCCGACGGCTGCCGCCCAATTGGGATGCCAACTGCCGGCAATTTGGTAGGCTGATTTTCCTTCAAACAGTTGGGTGTACACTTTGCCCTCATCTGGCTCAAAGGTTAAGCCAGGCGGCGTATATTGATTTATCGCCCGCAAAAATTCATAAACTGGCGCCGCTTTGGGATCGTTGAAATAGGGGTAGCTGCAATCGTTCTGGCACAGAGACGCTCCAGCTTGCCCCAACAATACCGCCACCCGGAAGACTGATCCAACTGAATCAGCGATAGGTCCCTGTAAAGTAAAGCCATAATAGTCGCCGTTGCCCGCTTCAGTGACAGCTTGCGCGTTTGCCAATAACTCATCCCAATCGACGGGGGCTTCCGAGCAATCTAACCCAGCCGCTTCGACGACGGCGCAGTTGCGCTCGAAGCCAAAAACGCCCGTGAATGATGAAATGCCATAGATAGAGCCATCAATTTCGGCGGCGCGATATGTGCCTGGAATGAGGTCGTCTTGAATATCGCCCAAATAGTCGTCCAGAGGGATGATGGCGCCAAGTTCGGCATATTGGCGGAAGAAACTTTCGCTTACCACCACATCTGGAGCTGCCCCAGCCATCAGCGAGGTCATGAAATTTTGGCGCAGCTCGTTGTCCCAGCTATGATCTTCAATGCTGACGGTATACCCTGGGTTTTGGGCTTCGAACAGCTCTTTCAACTTTAATCCATATCGTCCATCCGCGTCGGGGTTTTCGACCATATGTCGGGCTGTCCACGGCTCTGCCCAAACGACGATAGTGGTCAACTCATCAGAACCTTCTTCCGCCATCTCTTCTTCGGAGGGGGCAGCTTCGATTAGTCGGGTGACTTCTACCTCGACCGGCACCTCTACTTCTACTGGGACTTCAACGGTTTCTCGGATGATTTCTGGTTCGGCGGTTTGGCAAGCGACCAATGTTAACAAGGCAATGCAGGCTGCCAAAATCGATGCAAGACGGGTTTTTATCATGGATTCTCTCCTTTTAACTGGCGCGAATTTGAAAGGCTAACTGTACTTTTCTTTTGATTAGCTGTCAAACCAGTACCAACGCCCTTTTTTGACGCAGTTTAATCGTTTTGTCGAGTTGTTTGCTTGGAAGGAAATGGACATGTTAGAATGCCTATGTAGTCATCGACTGTGGCGCGCGATTGTTGAATGGAGGGTCATTATGCTGGAAAAAACAGAAAAGTTGGCGATGATTTTCGACCGTTTGTATATGGTTTTTGCCCTGGCGGTTTGCGGGCTTATGGTGGGTATGCCGGCATGTTCGTCTGGGACACAAATACCGCCAACAACGCCATTGGCGGCGCAAACGGACCTCCCGCCGTCAAATACGCCCTCGCCCCAACCCTCTTTAACTCAATCAGCCACTCTGGCGCCATCTCCTTCGCCAACTATGCAGCCACCGGAAACGGAAACGCCAACGAATTCGCCGATGCCGGCAACCGCCACCTCAACCTTAACCCCGGTTGCCACAAGTAGCCCAACCACGCAACCAACGGCTAGCGATGTCCCTAGTTCGACCCCAGCGTCCGCCAGTAGTTCGACCTCAACGCCTATTCCGACGCCAACTGAACCGCCTTTGCCCACCCCAACATTTGCCCCCAGCCCAACCCCGCAACCGCCCAATACGCTTATCAACCAATTGACCGATGGCATGGAAAACGTAACGGTTATCGGCAATGTGGTCAACAGCGCCAGTTTTGCCCGCGGCTTTAAGTTAACGCTAGCGGACACGACCGGGCAAATTGTGTTGCTCTTGTGGGAGGATGTATACGACGCTTTGCCCAACAAAGTGGGCTTTAATTATGGGGCGCGGATTCAGGTTAAGGGGAATATCGGCAGCTTTGAAGGAGAACGCCAAATTACCCCTGCCGGAGAATGGGATGTGATTTTGTTGTCGCCAGGCGGCATCGGAACAGGAGCGCGACCGATCAATCAGATAACGATGGAGCAGTTAGGATGGCGGGCGGCAATTGCCGGCAACATTCAAAGCGTATCTGAAAATAGCGGCGGGGTGGTTTTAACGGTTGGCGATGAGACGGGGCACATTGAACTGTTTATTTGGCACAATATCTTCAATCGTATTCCCAACAATGGCGCATTGCGAACGGTCGGCACGTCGATCTTGGCAGCGGGTCGGGTGCAGGAATTTAGAGGGGAGTTGCAGCTTGTGCCGGCATTGCCTTACGATATTCAAATTCAGTGATTGGCATGCGCTCGGGAAGCTCCCCATTGCCTTACCGTTGTAACCCCTTTCGTTCTTGATAGATAGTAATCAGCACAACCAATATCAAGCCTATGCCCAGGATGACGCTCCCCTGATAGGGAAAATCGTTAGTAGTTTCTTGGAAAAGCCGAATGAACCAAGGGATAAACCAAAGAAATGTCCATACCATTCCCAATAGAAACCAATCCTTCTCAATGGGAGTTGATGGCGAATCTTGTAGCGTAGTACGCTGAGAAACTCGTGTTGCGCCCCATACCATTAATAGAACCACAATCGCCATGGCGCCCACTTTGACGATTTCTGGAGTGGTATGTATCTCCCACAAGTTCAACTCTTTTAGCAATATGGCGGCAAAGAACAGTGAGAGATACCCAATGTGAAAACCTAGCAGCGCCCCTATGATGGTATGATGCGCCCTTCCGCTATCAAATAAGGCTTTGCCTAACGTTGGCAATTTCAACCCAAACCAAAAGGTTGTAATCAAACTGCCGGCAGTAGCAGCGGTTACAAACTGTCCTGTTTCCCACCAAATATCGCCCTTAACCTCAAACAACAAAGGGAGAAGCAGCCATCGAAAAAATAACGAAATAAAAAAATAGAGAACCAGCGAAACCACCCCTCTTTTTGATAATCGGGTTTGGATCTGTTCAAAAAACGCATCCAGCTTTTTTAAAGGATCAAATGAGGCAGCCTGTTCTGGTTGGAGGGGCGGAGCGCTGGAGGGGGGTGTCCACTCATATGGCGGATTTGCCGTATTATCTTTTAGCCATTCGGGAGAGATAATTTCACACTCTTCGTCAGTAAGACGGCTAAAAAAACCGGCTCTTAATAAATCATCAGCGGCTGCCCGATCGTTAACGCTCCCGCAATCACATAATACGCTCAGGATGCCCACCAATAATTTTCGATTAGAAGCATCTATTTTGTGTTTCCCCTTTTCCCAGCCCGCAATTGCGGTGTGACTATAGCGCAAGCCGCACCGTATTTCGAGCCTTTCAGAAAATCTTTCCAGCGTTAATCTGTCGCCTGTTTCTGGCGTTTGCCCCCGATTCCGCAATTTGCGTAGGGAGGAACCGAATGCGTTTTCCTCTGTTTCAAAGCGACTCATCACTCATTTCAACTTTTGTTTGAAATTTTTCAAGCGTCGCCCTCTGTTGCTGAGGCGATTAATCCTTTAAGATGCCGGCAACTTTTCGAAAAGTATTTTAACAATATCTAGCCTGTTGTGAGTCTCCGGAGCAGGTCAATTATTTTTATTTGACTTGAGCATGCTGCCAGCAACGAGCCCCATCCTTAAAGGAGATTGGTCTCATGACTCTCAACGCTGTTAGACGCCTGTCAATCCGATTGGCGATCTGGGTTATTCTTGCCGCTTCGCTAATTGTCTCGTCGCCGGCATTCGCTGATACGTGCAACGTGGCAACCGCTACTAATTGCTAACCCAGAATTAGGTGAGGGTACTCCGAAGAGTACCCTCATTTTGCCGGCAATGTGCCACATCTGCGTACCGTTTTTCCACATCTATCAACAGTTTTTGACCCCAGGAATCTTCCGGACAAGATTCCAACAATTGTTTCGCTTCCTCAAAAGCGCGTCCCGCCCCCGCTTCATCTCCCAGCATACACCGAGCTTCTCCCAGACTTTTTAGAGCGTTGCCTAGATTAACTTTGTCTCCCACTTTCCGCCATACGTCAACCGCTTCTTCTAACTGCGCGTTAGCCCGAAAAGGCTGTTGTAATTGCAGCAACGTATAACCGAGGCTGGTCATAGCTGCCGCTGCCGCTCTCGTTTTGCCGCTCTGTTGCAAATAGGGTAGGTCTACCTGACGATACGCCTTTTCTGTCTCTTTCCAATTTCTCATACGGGAATAGGTGGTGCCACGGTTGATGTGCAGCAGTTGCAAATCGTAATCATTGCCGATTTCTATCAGCAATGGTTCAGCGCAATCGTAAGAATCGAGCGCGGCGGGGAAATCCTCGACATTTTGTTGGACAATGGCTAAATTGTTGTAGGCTCGCGCCAAAAAGATAGGATGATTAGCTTGGCTCCACCAATTGATCGCCTGTTGAAATTGTTTGATCGCCTGTTCGTTTTCTCCCCGTTTCATAAAGATTACTCCTAAGATATTACAGGATACGCCTTGATCAATCGTTGGCGTTTCTGGCAAAGCGCCGAAACATCGGATCGCTTCCAATGCATTTTGTTCAGCGGCTTCATAGTTGCCCTGCCGCCAATAATCTCCGCTCAGGTTTGCCAGGCAGCGCCCTAGCTCTAATGGCTGCTGCCGTTCTGTGGCTTGGGCGACCGCCTGGCGGTGAATGGCGACCGCTTCATCTAATTGCCCCATCGCTCGGTAGCACACCCCCCATTTGTTGAGCAGTTGAGTAGATAACAGCGGTTCTTGAATCCGTTCCACAGCCGTGGCAAACAACGCCGTCCAGCTTTCTTGCGGTTTATAGCCGATCTCCAGCAGTTGAACGAGAGAAATTAAAAGGCGGGCGGCTTGCAACTGATGCGCCTCATCCCGTAATCCGAAATGTATCGCTCGGTAAATCAACTCCTCCTGTTCCACCATCAACCGGGCTTTGGCTATTCCCTCCTGAGAAATTTTCCCTTCCCAGGCGTGCAAAGCGTTGGCGACAAAGCGGGAAAAGGCAGCCCGGTTCTCGCCAGGCTCTTCAACCCGCACCAACAAAAAACGCTCTGTCAGGCGATGAATGCTATAGGCGCGCCCCCACGAATCCCCTGAACTTTCTATCAGACAGCGCGCCCGCAGTTCATTTAAATGCCGCCACAACGAATCAACCTCTTTGCCCAAAACCGTCGCCAAAAATTCTGGGCGGGTTTGGCTGGGGCTGCTTAATAACATGCCCAATAGCGTTTTCTGACACATATCGCTTAGAGCGCCCCAAACTGCTTCAAAGATCGCCTGATGTATATCGTTTCCCGCCGCATGTAACTTATTCAAAATTGCCGGCAGCGGCAGGTAATGAGCTTGCCCAATCGTGATTTCTATCGCCAGGGGGTTGCCCCCAGTCGCTTCCACGATTTGAGCTAGGCGTTCAGGCGGGGCGGCGGCGATATCTGGCAAATTTCGCATTTCGGCGCTGCGCCGAACAAGTTGCATGGCGGCTTCCAGGCTCAATTCTCCTAACGTCTGAACAGCCACTTGCTCCAGATGGGCGGGCGCGTTTCTGGCGGTGATGATTATTTTGCCTGCTGACGCCATCGGTTGGAGACGGGCGATTAGAGTCGCCAACGTTTCTTCTCCTTCCAAATTGTCGATAAACAAGCAGGCGCTTTCTTTTTGGAAGGCAGCGGCGGCTTCTGTTATCTGCTCAGATGGCGGGGCAGTAGCATCAATCCCGGCGACTTTTTGCCGCAATTGCTCTAACAGTTGGGTGAGCAGCAGGCTGCCTCCTGCTTCTCCTTCTGGCGGCGAGGCGAGCGGCAGCCAAATTATCCGCTCAAAAGCGAATGAATAGATCAACTGTCTGGCTGTTTCCAGGGCGACCGCTGTTTTGCCTACGCCGCCCAAACCGCTCAAGACGAGAATGCCGGCAGCCTGGTCATCCAGTAGATGGTTGGTCAGCGATTCGATTTCCCCTTCTCGCCCTACCAGTGGGGCTGTCGGGAATGCCGGCAGCTCCTCCAACTTTTGTCTTATCAACTGGCGGCGCAACTCCGCTTCCTGCTCGCCGATGATGGCAGCCAACTCTTTGATGGCATGCCGCGCCATATGACGCACGGTATGAATCGATTTGCCAAAATCGTTTGCTACAGCTTGGGCGATTTCTTGTTCAATAAAACGCAGTTCCAAAATCTTAGCCCCATCTGAATTTGATTGAGCTAACAACGTTAACCCGTGGCGCAGCGTTTGGTTGATCGCTAATCGGATACCTACGCCGCCTGGGTGATCGATGCGCTTCATTGCCTGCCGCGCCAAGCGCAATTGCCACAACGGATGGGTTGGGTTGGCTGTAGCTTGCCCCCACTCTCTCAACCCTTTATGAACCGCTTTTCGTAAAGGAGCAGGTTGTAATGTTGGGGGCAGGAGGGGCGGACTATTTTTATCTGTCATCTTTCAATTCGTTGAGGAGATCTTCGCTACTTTTTGTCACATTTTGCTACCAGTCCCCCTACTTTTTTCGACCAGGTGAGTTATAGTTGGGATGTTCCGAAAGTTTGAAACAAAATCTTGAGTTCGAGCGACTAAAAATACGTTAACAATCGATTGAAAACAGCGTAATAGTACCGTATAAATCGCTAAAAAAACAAATACCTAATCATACGATACTGATTGCCGATTGAGTAAGGCTGGTTTCTACATTTAACATGTTGGATTTATCCATTTCTCCTGCTGCCAGACGACGACTTACATGCCCACATATTTAACCGCCGGCGAGCATGCCATTTGCCATCAGAGAGGCGCTACTTTACAGTCGATTGGCGTTTGGTCTTCCGCCATTGCAATGATGTAGAAACCGCCTTTTTTAGCTCAAATTGAAACCCACATAAATTCGATATCTTTTTCAAGTTGCGTATAATTTTATGAAAGTCTAAAAGATTTACCCTTTGAATCTTTGCCTTTGAGCAACCAAACAAATTCTTGATTTGGTTAGGAAGGTTTTTTCAGCCTCTTTTATCTAAGGAGCGTATCATTTGTGTTGGCCTAGAAGTTGCAAGGTTTAGTCAAATTATAGAAATAAAATGAGCAGTAAAAAATATTGATCGATTCCATCGCTTTGGAAAAATGCGCTTGAATTGCAAGACATAACAGTTTTGAGCAGGTGATGCCTTACGGTTTGTGCCAAAAATAAGTTGTCGGAGGTATTTATGAATGATTACTTGTTGTTTGTTAGCATTGGTCCCGTACAAGATTTTATTGCCGCCGCCCGTCGTACCCGCGATTTGTATTATGGTTCTTGGTTATTGAGCGAGCTGGCTAAAACTGCAGCCAGAACAATCGCAGAAAATGAGCCTGCCGGCATTCAAGCCCTCATTTTCCCTTCCCCTAACTCTCTCGACCAACTTCAGCCAGCCTCATCCTTCTCTGCCCCTAACAAACTGATGGCGGAGATTAGCTCATCCCCCATGAAGCTTACTCAAAAGATTGAGGCGGGCATTGATGAACAACTACGGAACTTTGGAGAAACAGCTTTAACCAAATTGCAACCTGCGATGAAAATAAAAGGGCTGGCTCAAATCATGGATTTGATCGAGTTTTACTGGGCAGCTGTTCCACTTGAGTCCGAAAAACATTATAGCAACGCCCGCCAAAAAGGGGACCGTCTGCTGGCGGCACGAAAGGTCACCAGAGATTTTAAGCCACATAGCTGGGGTGCAAATGTGCCAAAGTCTTCCATAGATGGCATCCGCGAATCCATTATTCCAGAATCTGCATTTCCCAGCAAAGATGATAGCGACGAAGAGAAGAAGATTGAAAAATTGTATAACAAATACAAAGCCCGTCCCGCAGAACAGCTTTCAGGCGTTGATTTGCTAAAACGGCTTGGTTCAAAGCAATATTTCCCTAGTACATCCCATGTGGCTGCCAAAACATTCTTCAAACAATGTGAGAAGCTCAAAAATGAAGATGCAATTTCAGCGTGGCAAACCTACTACAATGGGTTGCCCAAACGGATACGTAAGTTGGAAAGTGACGAGAATAGCAAACACCCGATTTTTAAGAATGCTGATGGTTCGTTACTCTTTGAAAATCGTCTCGTTAGCTATTTTCTTCGTGCTGAAGATGCTCGAAATCACAAGCAACGATTGCAAAAATTTTATCAAAAGCTAAAGAAATCCGATATTCGAGAACCTTTGCCCTACTATGCCCTTTTATTGGGGGATGGGGATTCCATTGGCAAGGTGTTAAATCACCAAGACGAATTGGCAAAGCATTGTGATTTGTCCAAAAAGCTGGGCGATTTTGCCGGCAAAGTGCCTACCATTGTCGAAAAAGAGCATGAAGGCGCTTTGGTTTATGCCGGTGGTGACGATGTGCTGGCATTGTTACCCCTGCACACCGTCCTCAAATGTGCCAAAAAGTTAGCTGATTCGTTCAAAGAAGTTATGAAAGAATTTACGGATGAAAAAGGTAACTCACCCACATTTTCTGCCGGCATTCTCATCACCCACCATCTCGAACCCTTGTCTGACGCATTAGCCCTATTACGAAAAACGGAAAAAGTCGCCAAAGCCTTCCCCAATCTTTCCCTTTTGCCTAATGTAGATGCGACAGCGCAACGTAAAAACGCCCTTGCCATCACCCTAGACAAGCGGAGCGGCGTACCCCGCACTGTTGTGGGGCGATGGGGGAAAATTGACGAACGGCTGAAACGGTTGATTCAATACCACCAAAACGAACAAATCTCGGCTGGATTAGCCTACGAAATTCAACGCCGAACCCATGATCTGGGCGGGGAAAAAGCAGTCCGAGGCAATTCAACTTTGCAAGCTGTTTTGGACAAAGAGATAGAACGCATTTTATCCCGCAAGCGAGAAGAAGGGGGAGGAGAAAAAATCTCTAAAGAAATTATTGAAGACATCATAGCTGGTTACAATGATGAATTCACCACCCCTGCCAGCATGAGCCATGAATTGATCATCGCCGCATTTTTGGCTCAGGCAACCCCTGAAGGAGGTACTGTATGACCGTATGGATTCTTGAACCCCGCGATTCCCTCATTGTGCGGGATGGTCGCCCCTTTGGACCTACGCCCGGCGCCCGTGCCCGCTCTTTGCCCTTTCCCTTCCCTTCTACCACTGCTGGCGGGGTGAGGACTAGGGCAGGCTTGGAGAATGGCATCTTCGACAAGAACAAAATCACCAAAGTCAAACAAATCAAAGTGCGAGGTCCCCTGCTGGCAGACCTAGATGCTGAAACCCCTTGGCTGGTGCCCGCCCCCGCCGACGCTTTGCTAACCAAAAATGAAACCGACCCGCCGGATGCTTGCCAACGTCATCTCCTTCAGCCCCTTGATTTTGGAGCAGATGTGTCCACCAACTTGCCATCTGGCTTATACCCAGTCGCTCCCCAGCACCCTGTCACAGCCAAGCCCTACGCCCAAGCCCCCAGCTTTTGGACGTGGGAACAGTTTGAAGCATGGTTAAGAATGCCGGCAAGTGGGCAAATCAACCCCCAAGAACTCGGTGTTCTCTCTTTACCTGAAGACCGTCGCCTGCATGTGGGCATTGACCCCAACACATTTACTGGCTTAGATGGCTCATTATTTCAGACCATCGGGCTAAAATTTGTGCAGGCAGGCAAACAGGATCATCCACTTTCTACTGCCAAAACCCTTGCTCTTGCTCTTTCCGCAGAAAATTTACAAGGAATGAACATCGAGGAAGGATTTGCCCCGCTTGGCGGTGAACGTCGGTTGGTTGCTTGGCGGAAGAGTGAGCAAAATTTCCCCAAAATGCCGGCAGACCTTGCCCAAACAATCAGCCAACAGAAACATTGCCGCCTCATCCTGCTTACGCCCGGTTGGTTCAAAGCAGGCTGGCAGCCCGCTTGGCTAGACCAACAAACAAACGGCGTTATCCCAACGTTGAAAGCAGTCGCCTTGCCCCGTTACCAAACTGTTTCTGGTTGGGACTTTGAAAAGCGACGACCAAAACCAACCAGTCGCCTAGCGCCTGCCGGCGCTGTTTACTTCCTGCACCTAGATGGAGAAAAAACGACTATCCAAAAATGGGTAGAAGATAGATGGTTGCAAAATATCAGCGACCCCGACCCCAATGGCTTGGCGGATGCCGGCTTTGGGCTTGCCTCGTTTGGCGTTTGGGATGGCGAAGTACACCCAATTGATACGGAGGAAAAATCTAATGAGTGAAAACGATTTACCGCCAAAAGTTGAAAGAAAACAACGAGCAGGGTGGATTACCCAAGAGCGAAAATACAGATTGATCACCCCCCTATTTGGCGGTGGCGTTGAGCCGGGTAAAGCCGACCCTGTCACCACCATTCGCGGTACGGAAATTCGTGGGCATCTCCGCTTTTGGTGGCGGGCAACTAGGGGCGGCGACTACACTTCTGTTGCCGAAATGAAGCAAGCAGAAGGGCATTTGTGGGGATCAGCTAAAACAGCCTCGAAAATCAACCTTACTCTTTCTGAAATTGAGGAAGGTACATCCATATCTCATCAAAATTTAGAGGTGCGATATGTTACTTTTCCGTTGGACGACCCTGAAAACACATCAAAATTAAAGCAAAATGTTGGCTTTTCCCTAAAAATCACCTTTCCTATTAGTGAGCGGCAGGCAGTAGAATCTGCATTGTGGGCTTGGCAAACTTTTGGTGGTTTAGGGGCACGGACGCGACGAGGCTTTGGGGCATTGCATTGCCTTCAGGTTAAAGAAAATGACGAAGAGATTATTCAACCTGCCTATAACTGTGCCAATAGTGCGACAGAAATTATGGAGGATATCAAAAAGCATGTTTCAGAGGGTAATTTTCCCGACAATGTGCCCCATCTCAGCCGAAATCCAACCAATTACAAAGTTACTGCATCCCCGACAACAGCACACAATGCTTGGAAAAATTTGGTCGAAAAACTAAAGAAGTTTCGTCAAGATCGCAACCCCGGCGCTAAAAACAATGTTCCCGGCAGAAGCAAGTGGGCTGAACCCGATGCCATTCGCCATTTGACCGATCAGACCCATCCCAAACACAGCGTCCGCTTAACTTCTGTTGATGAATTTCCCCGTTCTCAATTTGGCTTGCCTATTGAGTTTAAGTTTAAGGATGAAGGCACACATTCCAAAACTGACCCACAAAAAACAACGTTGGTTGGCGTAAATCATGAGCGATTGGCTTCCCCTTTGATTCTGCGTCCGATTATTTGTGAAGGCGAAAAAGCGGTGGGGTTATCAACCATTTTAGAAGCCCCCCGCCAGCCAGAAGGAGGTCTGATGCTCCGTTATGCCCCAGACCGACCAGTACCATCTGCAACAGGGCTTAGTCAGGGGAGTGTTGATATTTTACAAGCCTTTTTAGCCACGTTATAGGAGAAAATGATGAATGCAAAACAGTTATTTTTACATGCTTTAACCCCGCTCCATGCCGGCATTGGACAAGGGATAGATTTCATAGACCAGCCCATCGCCCGTGAAGCCGCCACCAACCTACCTTACTTACCCGGCTCCTCCCTCAAAGGGGTTTTACGTGACCGTGCCAACGGTTCGCCCAACATAACTAAAATCTTTGGTCCAGACACCACCAACGCCGACGACCATGCCGGCGCTGTCCAATTCACTGATCAACGTTTACTACTGCTACCCGTTCGCTCCCTTGCCGGCACATTCGCTTGGGCAACCTCCCCTTTCATCCTCAACCGCTTTCGCCGTGATTGTGCCGATAGTGGCATCGCCAACTGCCCCGTCGTCCCCACTGTTCCCGACAAATCCACCGCCCTCGTTGCCCAGGGTAGCGGTATCCCCCTCGATGTAAACGGCGCCCGCAAAGTGGTGCTAGAAGACCTCGACCCACTTTCCGACGCCCAACAAAGTGTCAACCGTTGGGCAACTTGGCTTGGCGGTAAACTCTTTCCTGACGACGAAACCTGGCAACAATATCTCACCCAACGCCTCTGCATTTTACACGATGACCTTTTCGCCTTTCTACAACAAACTGCCACCCAAGTTGTCGCCCGCATTCGGTTGAAAGATGATAGTAAAACAGTGGCAGATGATGGATTATGGTATGAGGAATCGTTGCCGGCAGAAACCATCCTCTCCGGCTTAATCATCGCCACCCCCCTCCCCAAAGTCAAACTCACCCCCAAAGAAATCTTCGCCGAAATCGCTACCCTCACCACCACCCCCGCCCAATTTGGCGGTTCCGCCACCGTTGGGCGCGGCTTATGTCGCCTTTCCCTACATGGAGGAGATTAACATGCAAACCATTAGCCAACAACTCGCCCAAACCATATATGAACAAGTAAATGCCTACGCAGAAAAAGATCAGTCAACCCGCAAAAAATATGGCACTATGGCACACAAACTCCCCATTCTCGTCCACACAGCCGGTCTTGCCCAAGCCCTCGCCTTCGTGCAAGCACGCGGTAACTCTGCCCAAAAAGCGTTACTCGATCATTTAGCCCATGCCCTTGAATATCCAGATGGAAATGCCTTAGCCAACCAAAGCCGCACCGCCAACCTAGAAAGCTATACCACCCTCACCCACCGCGTCCAATCCGCCCTCATTTGGTACAAGTGCTTCGCCGAATCCATCCTCAAAGTCAAACAAGGGGATGAAGACCCGGAGGATTCCCATGATTCCTAGCCGTCGCAGCTCTCTACACCCAATTGCCCGCCAAAACAAAGTTCATCCCGGCTTATGGTTTGACAAATTTCTAGCAAAACAGCCAGAGAAAGCCCAAAATGACTCCTTAGAATCTTACAATGACCTTATTAAGGAATGTGGGCGGCATCTTAATAATGAAAATCGGAAATTTTACGACAATTCTTTCAAGCGTTGGCAAACAAGCTTAAAAACCGCTTCAATCACAACGGCGGAGGCAATCTCCACAAATAGCCGTTTGGCTATCGGTTTGGGAAGCGAAAGCGTCATCGAAACCGCCATCGCCATCCACCACACCTATGGCGTGCCCTACCTGCCCGGCTCCGCCCTCAAAGGGATGACCGCCGCCTACGCCCGCAACTATTTGACAGAAGCGTGGGTCAAACAAAGCAATGCCTACAAAACCCTGTTTGGCACAACAGACCAACAGGGTATTGTTACCTTTTACGATGCCCTCCCTCTACCCCGAAAATGGAACCTCACAGCCGACATTATCACCGTCCACCACCCCAACTACTACCAAACGGAACAGGACCCGCCCCCGCCCGCTGACTGGGACAACCCCACCCCTATCCCCTTCCTCACCGCCACCGGCACATTCCTCATCCCCCTTGCCGGGCCACCAGAGTGGGTCAACGCCGCCTTTAAAATTATGGCTTTGGCACTCAAAGAAATCGGCATCGGGGCAAAAACCTCCAGTGGCTACGGACGATTACAACTCGACTGGATACCCCCTTCTCCCCCAACCCCGCAAGAACAATTCTCTGCCGCTTACCAGCAATGTCTAAGCTTACCTGATCATGCCACCCGGCAAGAGAAAGCATTAGAACTTGTTGAACAAATCATGGAAGCGGGCTTAGAGACCGAGCTATCGGCTGAAGATTGGTACAAAGAGTTAGAAAAACTTGCCCTAGAGTAAATATTATGACCCTACTAATTTCTCTCATCGGCGAACAACCAATACCCAATCTATTACCCATTCGCCACCTAAAACCCAGCCAATTATTGCTGGTGTACACTTCTCGCACTAGCCAACATGTGAAGCGTCTCGAAAAATTGGTAACAAACGATGTCCAGCAACTGGTCACAATTCAGATTGAACCATATGCCATTTTAGAAACCCGTGAAGCTATCGTTGAAAAGCTCGAAGAAGTCACTCAGCAAAGTGCAAAACTCACCCTCAATATCACCGGTGGCACAAAAAATATGAGCCTAGCTGCCTATATGGTTGCCGCTCGCTTCGCCTCTCCCGTCATTTACCTCCAAACTGAAGGACATCAATCCCTGCTCCACCAATACCACTTTGTAGAAGACGAACTTCAGCTACAAAATCGGCAAATCTTACCAACACTTATCAACAACCATGACTATATTTTTGCCCATGTTGGTGAATACCAACCATTAGGACATGACCGAAAAACTTCAGATCAGCGAGGTATTCTTTTTGAAAAAGAGGTTGTCGCCCGCTTATCCCCATGTGTAGATGAAATCACTGTAGGCATTAAACCTATCGCAGACTTGGAAATTGATTTAGTCGTTCGGTGTGGCAACCAAGTAGGCATTGTAGAGGTGAAAACCGGCAAAAAAACACGCTTAGGCATTGACCAACTCAATACAGCTGGTGGGCGGGCGTACTTTGGTACTTACACCGAAAAATTCTTGGTTTCCGATTTCCCAGATTGGGCACAACGCTCTAATCAGACAGAATTGGCTGAAACCCGCAACATTCAAATCATCGAACTACCCAGCTTTGCCCAAAACAATCAAATTTCTAACCTAGAAGCCCAATATTTAGTTCAAACTATTTGTCAAAAATTGGGTGCAAGTTCATAAGAGAGACGCCTAATGCTCATCCTAAACTTTTCCCACCCCCTAACCGAAACCCAAATCCAACAAATAGAAACCCTCACCCAACAACCCATCACCGCCATCCACCACATCTCCACCCATCTAGACAATTCGCAACCCTTCCCCCCCCAAATCCACACCCTTCTCCAACAAATCCCCCTCACTCCCCAACAATGGCAAACCCAACCCATCCTCATTAACCCCCCCGCCTACGCCCCCGTTACCGCCACACTGCTCGCCCACCTACACGGGCTGATGGGCTACTTTCCTGCTATCCTCCGCATTCGCCCCATCCCAGACAGTACCCCGCTCCAATTCGAAATCGCCGAAATTCTCAACCTGCAAGCCATCCGAGACAAAGCGCGCCAAAACCGAACAAACCTAGACAAGGAGTAAACAATCGTGGATTTACAAACATTTGGCTTATATTCTGGGCTTCTTGCCGACGGCATCGCCATAGTGGGCATTCCCTACACCGCATGGCAACTTTACCACTCTCGCCAGCGAGACCAACAAATGCAACAAGAGATTGCCGTTCAACTCAACTGTAACCAATCCAACACCACCATCAACCTACCCCACAAAATCAAACGCCAAAACCTAACCAGAGCAGAGCTTCTAGGCTACCTGGGCATGGCGGTCAAAAAAGGGGACCGCTTCAACCTAAGTTATCTAAAAACGGCAGAATTTATCAACCAACTCAAACATATTCAAGAAAGCTCAAAACCAGAAACCCTCAAAATACCATGCGGCAAAATGGACGACGGCGCCCTCGAAATCACCCAATTTACCAACCCCAATTTACCAACCCCAAATCCCAAATCCCAAATCCCTATGAACAAACAGCAATTCCAAAACCGCACAAAAAAATTAGCCGTTCGTACTATTAAAATGACCGAGGCGCTTCCCAATACCCGCTCAGCAAACGTCATAGCCAACCAAATCATTCATTCCAGCGCCTCCGTTGCTGCAAACTATCGCTCAGCTTGTCGCCCAAAATCAAAAGCAGACATGATCAACAAACTCAAAATAGTCGAAGAAGAAACCCACGAAACCCTATTCTGGTTAGAAATGCTCGTAGAAACAAGCTTAATTCCGTCAGAAAAATTACAAAACCTCATCCAAGGAACCAACGAAATACTCGCTATGACCGTTACCTCCATCAAAACCCTGCGAAAAAAATCATGAATCTCAAATCCTAAATGGCTGCTTCGCGCCCCCTTCGGTACGTAAATCGCCAATCGTAAATCCCAAAATGTTATCCGCTACCGTTCTCCACCTTCGCGCTAAACAGTCAGCCCAAATCATCGGCGCTACCGGACGGGCTGTGCGCGGGTTTTGGTACCAACATTGGGCACAAGTCGAGCCAGCCATTGGGGATGCTTTACATTCAGAAAGCCCAGTCAAACCCTTTACCCTCTCCCCCATTATGGGCTTGCCCCACCCTCAACGTGGCAAAACCAGAATCAAATCGGGGCAAACGGCTTGGCTCCGCATCACCACCCTACACCCAGACTTAACCCAATCATCTCACCAAAAGTGGCTTCCCCAGTTGCCGGACACAATTAACCTAGCAAACATCCCATGGAAAATCGAAAACATCTCCTATCAAGACCATGCTTGGGCAGGATACAGTCAATATAAAGGTCAGAAAGAAGGTTACTCCCTTCTACCCAACTTGCCTCGCCAATGGACTTTGCAATTTGAAACCCCTACCGCCTTCAAAGTTGGACCCGATGTTCACATGCCCTTTCCCTTACCCGAAGCCCTGATCAACTCCTGGCTACGTCGGTGGAATGCCTTTAGTTCTGATCCAATCTGCTTTTCACCTGATAGACCCTTGCGTGACCACCTTTTAGTTACCAACTACCAATTAAAAACGGTGCCAATTCGCTATGATCGTCAATTAAATATTGGATGTGTTGGAAAAATTACATTTCGGGGCAAACAACTCACCCAGCCAGAACGCGCCTACATTACATTGTTAGCAAATTACGCCTTTTTCTCTGGCACAGGTCACCACACCACCCAAGGCATGGGACTCACCCAAATGGCTGCTCCGCACCCCCTTCGGTACGCAAATCGCCAATCGTTAATCCCAAATCGTTAATCCCAAATCCTAAATCCCATGTCCCTCCTCAAACGTACCCTCCACTACTCAAACCTACACCGCGCATGGCAAGAAGTTGCCGAAAACGAAGGCGTTGGCGGCGTAGATAATATCTCAATCAAAAAATGGCGGCGCAACTGGGAAGAGCGGTTAATCAACCTACAATTTGCTGTTGGTTCTAACCAATACAAAGCCAGTCCCCTCCGTATACGACGCATCCCCAAACCCCGCTCCTCCGAAAAACGCGCGCTGCAAATACCAACCATTACCGACCGTGTTTTACAACGAGCCGTTCTACAAGTTTTGTACCCCATTCTAGATCCTCGTTTTTGCGAAAGTAGTTTCGGTTACCGCCCCGGCATCGGTTTAATAGACGCCATCCGGCACATCACCCGTTTACGAAAAAAAGGCAACGAGTGGGTCTTAGATGCCGATATAGACGACTTTTTCAACTCCGTGGACCACACGTTGCTCCTTCAATTTCTTGATCGCGATCTACCCGACAACTCCCTGTTACCCCTAATAGAACAATGGCTTTCAATAATCAAATCCCCTACCCGAACAGCCACAGGTATTCCGTTAGGCTCCCCCTTATCCCCTATGCTGGCAAATATCTATCTCCATCGCCTCGACCACACCCTTAACTCTGCTCAACTCCCCTTTTCCCGTTACGCCGATGACTTCATTGTCCTAGCTCCTACCGAAAAAACAATACAAAAAAGCGCCAAAATTGTAAAAAAAGCCTTGCATAAACTAAAGCTACAATACGAACCCAGCAAAACCAACATCACTTCCTTTGAACAAGGTTTTGATTTCTTAGGCGTTCACTTTGAACAAGGATATTATTGGTACAACCATGAAGATAAACGAATAGAAGTTCACACTGAACACGATTGGCTTTTCAATCAATACGGTCCCGACTACGAATAATCCCAATCGTCAATCGTCAATCCCAAATCCCCCCCATGCCCACATTATATGTTTTAGAACCCGGTTCCCGCCTAGAAAAAGAGTACCAACGTTTGTTGGTGACCAAACATGATGAAGTCTTGTTTAGGGCGCCTATTCAGCGAGTTACCCAAGTTGTTTTAGTAGGGTATGTGAGCGCCACCTCCTCCGCTTTGCTGGCATTACTAGATGCAGACATTCCTCTGTTTTTCATTAATCGCAATGGCAAACTGCGCGGACGGCTTTTACCCCCCTCATCCCCTAATTTGCCGCTACGCCAACGCCAATACCAAGCCGATCAGGATGCAGAATTTGCTTTAAAGCTCGCCAAATCCATAGTCAAGGGCAAAATCAAAAACCAACTAACCCTTGCCCGTCGTATCTGTCGTCGCCAATTCGCAGACCAGTGGCAAAAAGAACTCAACCAGATAGAAACCAGCATTTATCAAATCGATGGAGCAGAGGAACTTTCCACCTTGTTGGGAATAGAGGGGCACACTGCCCGTATTTACTTTCGCGTTTATCGGAGCAGCTTTGCGCCTGAGTGGCGATTCAACAAACGCACTCGTCGCCCGCCTAAGGACCCGGTGAACAGCTTACTCAGTTTAGGCTATTCTATGCTCACCCAAACCAGCATGACTGCCTTAGAAGCTGTTGGTTTAGACCCGTACCTCGGTTTTTTCCATGTAGAAAAATATGGTCGACCTGCCTTGGCATTGGATCTAGTGGAAGAGTTTCGCGCCCCCATTGTTGATTCATTAACCCTAACTTTATGCAACCGACAACAATTAAAGCCAACAGATTTTCACCTAGACAGCAAAACAGGGGGAACGCAGCTTAAACCAGCCAAATTACGCCTATATTTCAAACAATTTAGCCAACGCCTTGATTCTAAGATACAATCTCGTGAACTAGGACGAAAAATAAGCTACCGCAAATTGATGGAAGTGCAAGCCAGAAAATTAGCTCGCTTAATCAAAGGAGATGAAATAAGATACAAACCCTTCCGTGCCCGCTAAATCCCAAATCGCCAATCCCAAATCCCAATGTCTCAATTCATTCTCGTCGTTTACGACATCAGCAACGATAAAAGACGGACAAAACTACACAACACATTGCTCAACTTCGGCACGCCAGTCCAATACAGTGTATTTGAATGCTTGCTTGACCCCAAAGGGGAAGCGGAAATGCGCAAAGCAATCAACAAAGTTATTCGCCCCCAGAAAGATCATGTACGCTATTACCCATTATGTGGGAATTGTTTACCCAAGGTGGAAACAAGTGGTAATAGAGAAGTGCTTAGCGAACTTCCTTCTGCTATTGTAATTGGTTAATAAAATCACTAACGACTACTTCATACCCTCTTCGATACGTAAAATCTTTACTGGTTTTAAAAAAGTTTGTGGCTACGTGATTTGGGCGTATTTTGAAGCATTTTTGGGTCTTTGCGAATTGATGGGATGTAGGGGCAAACCCTTGTGGTTGCCCTCTAAAGGGCAGGCACAAGGCCTGCCCCTACCGAATAAAACCCCACGAAATCCGAACCGAAAGAGCCACATTTTTTACGTCTTTATTATCAAAAACTGTCAGCAACAAAAAAAGCTAGAACTAGAATCGTTAATCGCAAATCGTCTGGCGACAAAGATGGGGGGGCAGACACAAAAAAGAGGTCGTCGCCAATGCCTTCTAAGAGTAGCCACATATGGCGGTTTTGAGCTGGTGAGAGGCAAAATAATAGCCGAAAAACGAACACTTGGCGACGACCTAAAGGATTTTGAATATGACATGAGGTCGTCGCCAAACGCTGATAAATAACAAAATGGTGACAAAGTGGATATAGATCAGCATTGAGAAGGATACAAAATGGCAACAAGTACAAAAATTCAACAGAAAATTTGCCAAAATATGAGTGTAAGGGCAAAATATGGCAGTAGCTACAAAAAAATCCCGCTTGCCGGGATTGAAACGCCAGAGCCCAGACCAGCCATTGTGTGACTCGGTCTTGTGTAGCTACAAAAAAATCCCGCTTGCCGGGATTGAAACCCCACGTACAGACGGTATCGAAATTGTTCGGGCAGGTAGCTACAAAAAAATCCCGCTTGCCGGGATTGAAACGCTGATGAGAACGCACAGAACTGCTGTTCCCGTTGAGTAGCTACAAAAAAATCCCGCTTGCCGGGATTGAAACTGCCGTAGCCGTCGTAACTTGCGTGCCGGAGCCCGCAGTAGCTACAAAAAAATCCCGCTTGCCGGGATTGAAACCAGTCCCAGTTATGGGATCTGTGACATCTAGCTTGCAGGTAGCTACAAAAAAATCCCGCTTGCCGGGATTGAAACGACGGGGCGGAAAGTCGCCTCGAAAACGGTACTGATGGTAGCTACAAAAAAATCCCGCTTGCCGGGATTGAAACTATGGCCAGAGCCAGGATTGTCCAACTAAGCCATCGTGTAGCTACAAAAAAATCCCGCTTGCCGGGATTGAAACCCTTCTGCACGGGGTTGCTGGATTTTGCCTGCATCACGTAGGTAGCTACAAAAAAATCCCGCTTGCCGGGATTGAAACACTCCCTTTCCCAAAGACATTTTCTGCATGAGCTGTCTGGTAGCTACAAAAAAATCCCGCTTGCCGGGATTGAAACTTCGGGGCGGAAAGTCGCCTCGAAAACGGTATCGATGTAGCTACAAAAAAATCCCGCTTGCCGGGATTGAAACACTCCACGGGAGTCACCGAGGTGACTTTCGCGACGGTAGCTACAAAAAAATCCCGCTTGCCGGGATTGAAACCGAAACGGTTTTGTCCGTAGACAAGAAGACTCCCCGTAGCTACAAAAAAATCCCGCTTGCCGGGATTGAAACGAAATCCTCTGGGGTTCTCGGACAAGGAAACCTTGGTAGCTACAAAAAAATCCCGCTTGCCGGGATTGAAACACACGGCGTAGCCCGCGACCGGATAGAAATTCTTCAACGTAGCTACAAAAAAATCCCGCTTGCCGGGATTGAAACATCACCAGCATACTGTTGGCGTTTCTGATACCAGCGGTAGCTACAAAAAAATCCCGCTTGCCGGGATTGAAACGTAATGGGGGTGAGTGACGACGCGTAGACTACCTGTATGGTAGCTACAAAAAAATCCCGCTTGCCGGGATTGAAACCATAGTAAGGACGGTCATATTCGTCGTACTCGCCGGTTGTAGCTACAAAAAAATCCCGCTTGCCGGGATTGAAACGTCGCGGTAGCCGTAGTGACCTGAGCGCCAGCGGGGGCGTAGCTACAAAAAAATCCCGCTTGCCGGGATTGAAACGCGAAAAGAGCCACCGTTAAGGTGGCTATGAGTGTGTAGCTACAAAAAAATCCCGCTTGCCGGGATTGAAACCGTTCTTGCAGAACTGCGTGAACTTGAGGGCAGCTTGTAGCTACAAAAAAATCCCGCTTGCCGGGATTGAAACCGTGGAGATCTCTGTGCGTGTGCGTCCGCGACCCTGGTAGCTACAAAAAAATCCCGCTTGCCGGGATTGAAACCTTAGTCTTGCCTATCTTTCCAGCAAAAACCTTCACCTGGTAGCTACAAAAAAATCCCGCTTGCCGGGATTGAAACATAGCTTTCACCTCGATGGTGCGTTTATCGCGATTGGGTAGCTACAAAAAAATCCCGCTTGCCGGGATTGAAACCAACAGCGTCGGTTCGTAGTGCCAATACGTTTCATGTAGCTACAAAAAAATCCCGCTTGCCGGGATTGAAACATGAACCATAGTGTTCGTGGACGGCGGGGGTCTTGTGTAGCTACAAAAAAATCCCGCTTGCCGGGATTGAAACGTACCGCGGACTCGAAACGGTTTGTGACGAATTGTGTAGCTACAAAAAAATCCCGCTTGCCGGGATTGAAACTCGTGGATAACCGTTACGTCTTCAACGACGTCCCAGGTGGTAGCTACAAAAAAATCCCGCTTGCCGGGATTGAAACTGAGCCATTGTGTGCGTGGACGGCGGGGGTCTTGTGTAGCTACAAAAAAATCCCGCTTGCCGGGATTGAAACCCCAGTACTCAATCCGCCAACCATCAGGCACAGTCCCAGGTAGCTACAAAAAAATCCCGCTTGCCGGGATTGAAACCGATGCGCCCGAGCAAAAGGCCCGAGGCACACGACAGTAGCTACAAAAAAATCCCGCTTGCCGGGATTGAAACCGTAGAGCTCCCAGCCGTTGTCGGCAGGGGGGTTGGTAGCTACAAAAAAATCCCGCTTGCCGGGATTGAAACTTGTTGTGGTAGTCCTGTCCCAAATCTGATGTTCTTACGTAGCTACAAAAAAATCCCGCTTGCCGGGATTGAAACGATTCGGTCCCGATACGCTCCAGGAGCAACCCTGTGGGTAGCTACAAAAAAATCCCGCTTGCCGGGATTGAAACAGGTTCTGCGCAAACTGCTCCATGCCAGGCAGGAAGGTAGCTACAAAAAAATCCCGCTTGCCGGGATTGAAACCGGCATTCTCATTCTGGGCTATTGACGTCAGCGACGGTAGCTACAAAAAAATCCCGCTTGCCGGGATTGAAACCACGTGTTTGGCTAGTTGCCGACGGGGCGGAGCGTCGTAGCTACAAAAAAATCCCGCTTGCCGGGATTGAAACAGGATCCAGACCAACCATTGTGTCGGGTTAAACCGGTAGCTACAAAAAAATCCCGCTTGCCGGGATTGAAACAACCATTGCGAATATCGCTACCACAAGGGTAGCTATGGTAGCTACAAAAAAATCCCGCTTGCCGGGATTGAAACCCGTAATTTTGATAGAACTTCCGTTGTAAGGCTTTACCGTAGCTACAAAAAAATCCCGCTTGCCGGGATTGAAACCACCTGCCCATCATCAGTGGGAACCGCTACCGATTGCAGTAGCTACAAAAAAATCCCGCTTGCCGGGATTGAAACCCCAATAGAGTCGAAACCCCAACTATACCCCATGGTAGCTACAAAAAAATCCCGCTTGCCGGGATTGAAACCTAATCGGGTATGCCGTCTTTCCATCTACTGCATGAAGTAGCTACAAAAAAATCCCGCTTGCCGGGATTGAAACCGGATTGCTGTCGCCCGAGCAGGCGATGCCAAAAGGTAGCTACAAAAAAATCCCGCTTGCCGGGATTGAAACGACGATAGACGATAACATCCATCGTCTATCGTCTGTTGTGTAGCTACAAAAAAATCCCGCTTGCCGGGATTGAAACCACTTACGAGCGCAGCAACAACCAAAAACGAATGCCGTAGCTACAAAAAAATCCCGCTTGCCGGGATTGAAACCATATCAAAGGTAACGACGTAAACGCCTTCCATACCGTAGCTACAAAAAAATCCCGCTTGCCGGGATTGAAACCGTCCAGCCGATTTCACTACCACCATGGGCGATAGTGTAGCTACAAAAAAATCCCGCTTGCCGGGATTGAAACCAGGCTATTGCCAGCAACACCAATACAAGTAAAAACCAGTAGCTACAAAAAAATCCCGCTTGCCGGGATTGAAACTAGCCCCAAGGGCTATCACCAACAACACAACGACCAAGTAGCTACAAAAAAATCCCGCTTGCCGGGATTGAAACCGGACTGCTTGAGGGAAGGAATCCAATTGTGTTAGGTAGCTACAAAAAAATCCCGCTTGCCGGGATTGAAACCTTATTACTATGGGCGTAAACGCCCGCGGCTGTAACAGGTAGCTACAAAAAAATCCCGCTTGCCGGGATTGAAACATTTTTGACGTTGGCCACGACATAGGGGTCGGGGGTCGTAGCTACAAAAAAATCCCGCTTGCCGGGATTGAAACATCCATGCGGGAACATGGTATCCATTGTATGTAGAGGGTAGCTACAAAAAAATCCCGCTTGCCGGGATTGAAACCCTTGCCGTCATCAACCGTCGCCGATAACGACCCCGTAGCTACAAAAAAATCCCGCTTGCCGGGATTGAAACTCTCGTTCCGTCTCTCCTTCCTTTCTCTTCCTCCTTGTAGCTACAAAAAAATCCCGCTTGCCGGGATTGAAACGGTGTGGCGATGAAGCCAATGCACATTTCGTCACGAGTAGCTACAAAAAAATCCCGCTTGCCGGGATTGAAACGGTTGTGCTAGGCACAGGTTTCCAACGATTGCTTCGGTCTGTAGCTACAAAAAAATCCCGCTTGCCGGGATTGAAACAACTGCATACTGCGGTGCCATTGGAGATGACCATTGTAGCTACAAAAAAATCCCGCTTGCCGGGATTGAAACCTGGGCGGGCCGTGCTTTTCAGCTATTCGGTTGTTAGGTAGCTACAAAAAAATCCCGCTTGCCGGGATTGAAACGGTCACCTTGGCAGGCAACCATCACAAAAGCCAGCAGTAGCTACAAAAAAATCCCGCTTGCCGGGATTGAAACGTCAGAGTCCTGGTCATGTTGACTGTGAGAGGTGGATACCGTAGCTACAAAAAAATCCCGCTTGCCGGGATTGAAACAAACGCATCATTGTAAAAGACGATGGTATCATCTGGTAGCTACAAAAAAATCCCGCTTGCCGGGATTGAAACAACCAAACTGTGCGGGTGACATAACGCCAATATCGGTAGCTACAAAAAAATCCCGCTTGCCGGGATTGAAACGCGTTGATTTCGGCCTGTTCCATGATAGCCAAAACCGTAGCTACAAAAAAATCCCGCTTGCCGGGATTGAAACTTATTCCTCGGATTTGAAGCACGCTTCCAGCACTTTTGTAGCTACAAAAAAATCCCGCTTGCCGGGATTGAAACCAGCACCTACGGCGACTAGCAGTAGGGCCACTGCAGTAGCTACAAAAAAATCCCGCTTGCCGGGATTGAAACCCGGTGTTGATGCCGTTGATGTTGACCGGGCCGTGGTAGCTACAAAAAAATCCCGCTTGCCGGGATTGAAACACAATCGCAAAGCCATAGACGACAACCATCCAAATGGGTAGCTACAAAAAAATCCCGCTTGCCGGGATTGAAACTCATTGGCACCCTGCCAAATCCGCAGATAAGGGCCATGTAGCTACAAAAAAATCCCGCTTGCCGGGATTGAAACGTAGAGGTATGTGTAGCTAACTACCAGAAGGACATTGAGTGTAGCTACAAAAAAATCCCGCTTGCCGGGATTGAAACACCTTTGCCATAAATGCAGCTGTAATAGCTTCATGTAGCTACAAAAAAATCCCGCTTGCCGGGATTGAAACCCGCCCAACGATGTTGGATGCCTCGGCGGGGGATGTGTAGCTACAAAAAAATCCCGCTTGCCGGGATTGAAACTGAAGCAAAAATGTTTTTGACAACTGAAAAAGTCAGCACTTGATCGATGAAAAAGTCAGCAGTTAGATAGGTAACTACAACAATTAGATCGTTGAAAAAGTCAGCACTTGATCTTTAAAAAAGTCAGCACCGCTAGCTATAAAGAGGGGAGGAGGGAGCCTCGCTTTTGCTACTTTTGGCGAATCAAAAGTAGAAAGGTGGGTTGTCAAATTAAGGGTTGGAAGAAGCAAGAGAAGCCTCCTGTTGTCCTAAGCGTTGGCGAAAACGGAAAGAATCGCCAACAAATTCAATAATGTGAGCTTTGTGGGTGAGGCGGTCAAGCAGAGCCAGCGTCAATTTTTCACTGCCAAAAACAGAAGTCCAATCGGTGAAAGCGAGATTGGTGGTGACGATGAGAGCGACCCGTTCATAAAGGGTGGAGAAAAATTGAAACATTAATTGTGCCCCCAAATCAGAAAAGGGAATGAAGCCAAGTTCATCAACCACCAGTAATTTATAACGCAAAGCGGCATCCAAAAAGCGAGAGAGGCGTTGCTCTTGGTGAGCCAGAATCAACTCATTGACCAAAGCGGCGGCATTGTAAAAGCGAACCCGATGCATCTGCTGACAGGCAGAGATAGCCAGAGCGGTGGCAATGTGAGATTTGCCCAGACCGGGATTACCAACAAGGATAATGGATTCAGCTTTGTCCAAATAAGCCCCCTGAGTCAGTTGGTGAATGCGATGTTCCTTGAGAGAAGGAATGGCAGAAAAATCGAAGGTAGAGAGGGTTTTGTGAATAGGGATTTTCGCTTCCTTGAGACGACGTTTACGTCGGTTTGCCTCTCGCTGTTGCACCTCTGCCTCAGCCAGAGCCAAGAGATAACGGGCGTAATCATAGTTATGGTGGGCGGCATCAGCAGCAAAGCTTTCATGGTTTTGGCGGAAAGTGGAGAGGCGTAGTTCACGCAGATAAACATTTAACAATTCTGTTTGGGTATTCATGCCCTCACCTCCGACAACAATTGGTCATAGGGTTGGAGCGACAGTTTTTGTTGACCAATCCTTTGCAAATGGGGGTGGTCAGCTAAAGAGACAGGAGGAAGCAAGGGGTCGGGGTAAAGAAGCCGGTGCAAACATAATTGCACCCCATCAAAATGGAAACAGCCTAAAGCGACCGCATTTTCCACCGCCTCTTGCACCAAAAGAGCGGCATGTTGCTCGTGAAGACGGAGAATTTTGACAAACTCACGCGCTCCCCGTCCCTCTGGCCATTGCTCACGCAACTTCTGGAGCAACGTATCATAAATGGTCGCCCACTGTTTGCGCCAGTGACGAATCGGCTGAGCGTAGTCGAGGGCATGGGGTCGTTGTTCGAGCAGTGGCAGATAATGGAGAGGGTCAAAAACATCTTGGTGTTGCCCATAACAACGTGGATGGATAGCCAGCGGGTCAGTTTGGTCTAGGCGGTAAATCTCAATCGTAAAGGGAAAGCATTTGACCTGTAATTGCTTTTGTCCATGATGGACGGGGACTGAATAGCGATTGGTGTCAACCACCACTTGGCTGTAAGGGGTGAGGGTGGCTGTGATAAGTTTAGCAACTTCAAATGGATAGGGTGGCAAGGGGCGCAAATGGGGTTGCTCTTCTTGACTCATCACCCCAATGGTTGCAGGTACTCCCTTGAGTTGACGGCTTGCTTCTGCTTGACATTTTGCCAATAAATGTTGGTTCAACTCGGCAAAGCTGGTCACCTCCGGCAGGGGACTCATAAATTGACGTTGCACATAGCCGACCCCATTTTCGACCCCGCCCTTTTCATGACCCGCGCCAGGGGCACAGAAATGGCTGTCGAAAATGTAATGTCCCCGCATTGCCAAAAAGGTGCGCTGCTCTTGCCGCTTTTTTCCTTTCAGAATCTTGGTGACCGCTGTCTTCAGATTGTCGTAACTGATACGCTCCGGCACACCACCGAAGAACGCGAAGGCTGCCACATGTCCTGCCAGAAAGGATTCCAGTTTCTGGCTAGGAAAAGCCATCACAAACAGTCGTCGCGAATAGTTGAGGCGCATAATGAACAGATTGGCTGTCACTTGCTCCCCTGACAGGATAAATTGGGCTTCTCCCCAATCTACTTGGGCATCTTTGCCTGGTTCAAACCCCAAGGGCAGGAACACCTTGAGGGCTTTTCGCTTTTTCCTCTCTTGGCTGATCGCATAACGCAGGGTGGATTCAGCTCCCTTATACCCTTCCCCCTGCAAAATTTCGTAAATCTTTTTGGCTGTATATCTTTGTTTTCGGGGCAATTGGTCGCTTTCATCTAACAATGCCACGATTCGTTCTTTGAAAGCTCCCATCACGGGAGCGGTTCGAGGCGTTTTGATTTGGAAACCAGCTTTGGTTGGGCTATTGACCGCTTTATGGATGGTGCGCCACGCATGTCCAGTTTCCCGTTCAATCTCTCGCATCGTTTTCTTTTCAATAAAATACATCCGGCGAATATATTCCCATTTTTCCATTGTCAGCATTCTCCTTTTCCTCCATCTTGTTGGGTGTGGTTGTTTTCCAACATGATAGAGATTTTGATGGTTGTCTGCTGACTTTCTCGTCGATCATTATTCCCGCTACTGCTGACTTTTTAGAATATCAAAAACACAAAAATGCTCCCATCACGGCTATTCCAGCGTAGCTACAAAAAAATCCCGCTTGCCGGGATTGAAACTGAATGAAATCAAGCCAGCTCGGCTTCATAATCCCGTAGGTAGCTACAAAAAAATCCCGCTTGCCGGGATTGAAACCTCGTTCGGCATGAGCGTCCAAAGCACTGCATAACGTAGCTACAAAAAAATCCCGCTTGCCGGGATTGAAACCTCCGAGAATGCTGAAACCAAAAAGGTGCATCCATGTAGCTACAAAAAAATCCCGCTTGCCGGGATTGAAACCTGTTGTTGGCAGCGATAAACTCAGTCGGATTGGGCATCGTAGCTACAAAAAAATCCCGCTTGCCGGGATTGAAACGGGTATTGCTCGACGTCCTCCAATGGAACGTCATCGTAGCTACAAAAAAATCCCGCTTGCCGGGATTGAAACCTCAAACGTTCCTTCAGGAGCGTTGTAGATCGAAATCGTAGCTACAAAAAAATCCCGCTTGCCGGGATTGAAACATACGCGCAGCCATACCGGGAGGTCACCAGCAATGCTAGGTAGCTACAAAAAAATCCCGCTTGCCGGGATTGAAACACTAAGCCATATGTGCCAATTAAGAGGGACACTGCGGTAGCTACAAAAAAATCCCGCTTGCCGGGATTGAAACAAGGTAAAAATCAATTGGCAGACACGACAATAATAGTAGCTACAAAAAAATCCCGCTTGCCGGGATTGAAACCATCAAATCACAGGATTTCTCCTCCTTGAAGTTTATGTAGCTACAAAAAAATCCCGCTTGCCGGGATTGAAACGAAGTGGTTACAGTTCACTAGTTGCATTTCGATCTCCTTGTTAGAAAAAATGCCGGCACCCATGAGGGATTGAAACCATATCACCATTATCAACCACAACTCCATCAACCAGGTTAGAAAAAATGCCGGCACCCATGAGGGATTGAAACTCAACAAAGTATGTCGCAAGAACACTTGCGAACACACGTTAGAAAAAATGCCGGCACCCATGAGGGATTGAAACAAAACATAGACTGATGCGGCCATGGTGTCATACTGGGTTAGAAAAAATGCCGGCACCCATGAGGGATTGAAACTCATATCAACCGAGGGGGAGCCGACGGGAGCGGGGTTGTTAGAAAAAATGCCGGCACCCATGAGGGATTGAAACCGAAGGTAATGGTGCATTTGCGCATCCTTGATAGCTCGTTAGAAAAAATGCCGGCACCCATGAGGGATTGAAACCAATACGTGTTATGCCGAACGTGGTCTCCAAGCGGAACGTTAGAAAAAATGCCGGCACCCATGAGGGATTGAAACCAGCTTGCAGAAGTCTGAACCATCGTTTCCGAGGTTCGTTAGAAAAAATGCCGGCACCCATGAGGGATTGAAACTTATCAGACATTTTTTCACTCTCCTTATGAGTTGGGATGTTAGAAAAAATGCCGGCACCCATGAGGGATTGAAACTTAAGGAAAAGCGGTTAAAGTATATTAGGCGCTCAGGTTAGAAAAAATGCCGGCACCCATGAGGGATTGAAACTTCACACCTTCAGCAAACCATGACAACATATCCACCAGTTAGAAAAAATGCCGGCACCCATGAGGGATTGAAACAAAGTATATTAGGCGCTCAGCCATGACGAGGTGAGTTAGAAAAAATGCCGGCACCCATGAGGGATTGAAACGCACTTACGTGCACAGGGAACTCAATGGGAGCCAAAGAGTTAGAAAAAATGCCGGCACCCATGAGGGATTGAAACTCATGCGAGCGCGTTGATTTTGGGCAACACGATGGTAGTTAGAAAAAATGCCGGCACCCATGAGGGATTGAAACTTATCACGCGATTCGTGCGCTAGGAGAAGCTGCACGTTAGAAAAAATGCCGGCACCCATGAGGGATTGAAACACCAGACCTATGGTACGCTTGGTCATTATCTAGCCGTGTTAGAAAAAATGCCGGCACCCATGAGGGATTGAAACGGTATCGGGATTGCCTTCTGGCTCAAGCGCAATGCCGTTAGAAAAAATGCCGGCACCCATGAGGGATTGAAACTTAGTCCGTGCCTTGAGAAAAATCTCCTTGGCTTGGGTTAGAAAAAATGCCGGCACCCATGAGGGATTGAAACGCCAACCGCAGCCGTCGTTCGGATTGTCAGGGTCAGTTAGAAAAAATGCCGGCACCCATGAGGGATTGAAACCTGCTTTGAGCCAGGCTTCCTTGATAAGACCCTCAAGGGTTAGAAAAAATGCCGGCACCCATGAGGGATTGAAACCTTTCAACTACACTAACATCTCTGCCTACGAACAAATGTTAGAAAAAATGCCGGCACCCATGAGGGATTGAAACAAAAAGTAAAAGCACAATAGCTGTTATACCAACCCAGTTAGAAAAAATGCCGGCACCCATGAGGGATTGAAACGCAGTTCTTGCTTGTGTATGTTTTTTAGGAGATTTTGTGTTAGAAAAAATGCCGGCACCCATGAGGGATTGAAACGATCTTGCATGAGTGATGTGCTTCGTGTTTCATCCCGTGAGGTTAGAAAAAATGCCGGCACCCATGAGGGATTGAAACGATAATGATGCCGACGTTGAAGAGCCAGGATAAGCCGAAGTTAGAAAAAATGCCGGCACCCATGAGGGATTGAAACATCGCGAGCCGCAATGTATAGTGACCCCCGTTGTCAAGACCACAGATCGACAAAGTTAAGATACCAAACCGGGTCACAGAATTGGTACGTTAACAGCAAAATGAACATCAGCGGGCGTGCAGTAGTCAAGGCTCTGATGCGGCTGTTCGTAGTTGTACAGGTCGAAGTAATTACCCAGGCCGGTGAACAGAGCAGGTACGGTGGCATACTCTTTGATATAGATGTCCTCATACTTGACCGTCCGCCAGAGCCGTTCCACGAAGATATTGTCAAAGACCCGGCCACGGTCGTCCATGCTGATACGAATATTCGCCGACCGCAACTCGTTTGTAAAGTCGTGGGCAGTAAACTGAACACCCTGGTCAGTGTTGCAGATTTCAGGCTGACCATGCAGCAGGGCTTGACGAAGCGCAGCCACACAAAAGGCGCTATCCAACGTGTTGGAGAGCTGCCAGGCAACGACTTACATGCCCACATATTTAACCGCCGGCGAGCATGCCATTTGCCATCAGAGAGGCGCTACTTTACAGTCGATTGGCGTTTGGTCTTCCGCCATTGCAATGATGTAGAAACCGCCTTTTTATTTTTTGCCTTAAGGCAATTCAGCAACAGTCACCATACGCACGCCCAACTGCGCGATACCAATTTCCCTGGCTGTTTTTCTCCGATGTTTCCCACGCTGGACAAAATCGAGCCCTTCGAGAATCTCCACCCAATTGTTGAAAAGAACTTGACAAACGGAACAAGCGAACTTATTATACTAATCAGTTAATTAACCAATAAGTTAAACAAGGAAACAGTATGATAAGGAGCGCTGATGACAAACTAAACAACACTTTTGCAGCGTTAGCAAACGCTACGCGGCGGGCTATTTTGGATCGGTTGGCAGCGGGGGAAGCAACTGTGAATGAATTGGCAGAACCATTTGATATGAGCTTGCCGGCAATTTCTAAACATATCAAAGTCTTAGAACGAGCGGGATTGCTCACACAAGGGCAAAAAGCGCAATATCGCCCCTGTACTTTAAACGCCGCACCCCTGCAAGAAATTTCCACCTGGGCTGAGCAATACCGCCATATTTGGGAGGCAAGCTTTGACCGTATGGATGCTTATATCAACCAAATTACTGACATGGAGAATCACAATGAGTGACAATACATTGAGCCAAGACCGGGTCGTTATTGAACGGATATTTAATGCCTCAACAGAACTTTTATGGCAAATGTGGACAGATGCAGAACATTTCAAAAATTGGTATGCTCCCCCAGGCATGGTTACCACCGTCGCAAATATGGATGTGCGGGTGGGCGGCAAACGACTAATTTGCATGGCATCCTCTGATGGAAATATGAAAATGTGGTTCACGGGCGAATATCGTGAGGTAGACCCCACAAGCCGCCTTGTGTACACTGACAGCATGTCAGACGAGAATGGCAATGTGTTAGCGCCATCCGCGATGGGAATGCCGGAAGGATATCCTGAAACGACTGAAGTTGTGGTGACATTAGAAGATTTGGGTGGGCAAACAAAAATGATTATGATGCATATCGGCGTTCCTGCTGATTCACCGGGGGCTACTGGTTGGCAGATGGCTTTTGATAAGTTGGCAACAGCGCTGGAAAATGCCCGTGAACGTTAACAACGAATTAGCGCTCGACAGTTTATAAAGATGACGATAATGTCGCTCCTGGCGGCAACCCCAGATAACCCCAGTTAAATCAATAGCCAATTTAAACGAAAAAACTGCCGGCATCTCGAGATGCCGGCAGTTCAATAATCCTAACTAAAAATAGCGATTATCTGATCGCTTGCTGCGTATCTTTGTCAAACAGATGCATATTGTCCACATTCATCACCAGGTCGATTTCGCTGCCTATGCCGACCGGTTTGCGCGTGTCCAGAATAGCCACCATGCTGTTTTGTCCAGTATTGATGTACACATGAGATTCATGCCCCAACAACTCAACCACATCCACCGTACCCGAAAGGGGCGACTCGGTGATATTTTGCGGGGCGAAGCCCGTAGCATGGGTGTGTTCGGGACGAATGCCAAACGTAACTTGCCTGCCCAGGTAATCTGAATAAGCGTCTTTGCGGTTTGCCGCCGTTTTCACCCGGAAGTCGCCGGTATCGACATAAAAATCCCCCTCCTCTTTCACCAACGTAGCGTCGAAAAAGTTCATACTGGGACTGCCGATGAAGCCTGCCACGAAGACGTTATTTGGTCGCTCATACAAGTTGGAGGGGGAATCGATCTGCATTAATTCGCCGGCATTTAACACCGCAATACGGTCGCCCATCGTCATCGCTTCTACCTGGTCGTGGGTGACATAAATGAAGGTGGTTTGCAATCGTTGATGCAGTTTTGAGATTTCAGCCCGGGCGGTAACGCGCAATTTAGCGTCCAGGTTTGAAAGCGGCTCATCCATCAAGAAAACTTTCGGTTCGCGGACGATCGCCCGACCGACAGCCACCCGCTGCCGCTGACCGCCGGACAATGCCTTGGGTTTGCGGTCGAGCAGATTTTCTAGCCCCAGAATGTTGGCAGCTTCCTTAACGCGCTGATCGATGGCGTCTTTTGGCGTTTTCCGTAATTTCAAGCCAAACGCCATATTGTCATAGACGCTCATATGTGGATAGAGGGCATAGGATTGGAATACCATGGCGATGTCGCGATCTTTTGGCGGCACATCATTTACCACCCGATCGCCGATTAAAATTTCGCCCTCTGTAATCTCCTCTAAGCCAGCTAACATACGCAAGTTCGTTGATTTGCCACACCCAGAGGGACCAACAAATACGATAAACTCCTTGTCAGCGATGTCCAAATTCATGTCGGTGATAACAGTTACATCGCCGTATCGTTTGTATACATTTTTATAAGTTACGCTAGACATATTGATCTCCTGGTTTACGAGTGGATTGATTTTGGAAAACTGCCCAACCCATTGAACGCTGAAACGAATAAGGGTAATTGTACCAGAAAACGTCTATTTCATACCAAATTAAAATCAACTGTTTAACAACATTGCCCAGATACCCGTTCTGCGCCTGCCAACGTCGCTTTTTTCAGCGGCAGATTAGCCAGTTGGACCAGCGGTTCTGGCTGACAGCAAGCGCCGCCATTAACCGCAACCGTTTCGCCAAAAGCGCCGCTGCAAACGCCACTTTCAGGCAACTCCAAATGAACCTCTTTCGCGGCTTCCCAATCGCCAACCAATGCCGCCGTCACCGAACGAGCTTGCTCATACCCTGTCGCCAGCAGAAAGGTTGGGGCTCTTCCGTAGCTTTTGTTGCCGATAATGTAAAATCCTGATTCCGGTTGGCGCAGCTCAGTTTCGCCATGCGGACGAATAGCGCCGCAACTGTGCATGTTGGGATCAATTAGCGGGGCTAATGTAGGCGGGCTTTCTACGGCTGAGTCGATCTCATATCGAATCTCTCGTAAGCGGCGTTTCGTTCCTCCTAACGAGATGGGCGGCAGCGGCTAACCCGATCTCTCCCCCACCGATTACGGCGATTGGCGATTGATAATTTTCCATTGTTTACCTCACATATTGATGATTGCCTATGAATAGTTGCAAAAAAACTAAGTCGTTTTAGTAGAATCCAAAACCTTGATCTCAGATTGGAAATGTGGCGCGAAATTTTGCAGCAACAAGCCGCAACAGAGCGTCACCTGAGCCTGATTAAGGGAGTAAAATCGCTGCCGCCCTTCTTGCCGAACCAATGCCAAATTGGCGTCCGCCAAGATTTTCAGACGATGGCTGACGGTCGGTTGGCTGACTTTTCCGCCTAATGTTTGCGCCACGTCATTGACGCTCAGCCATTCGCCGCACAAGCATTGCATAATTTGGCAGCGCGTTTCGTCGGCAAACGCTTTGGCAAAGGCGAATTGATCTAGCGTCATTGTTGGAGTTGCATCGACAACCATCTATATGTCAACCCCCGATGCTGATGAGTTGGATTTAAACGATCGCTTGCCAGATTCGACGCCGATTGGGGAGATTGCTATAATGCCAAATCGCTTGGGAGGTTTGCGCCTTCCCCAGTTTGGCAACACATTAGTACATCACAAAATGTATTGTGAAAACCCGAAAGATTTACTCCACGATTTTAGAATGGGAGAAACCATAATCCTTTCGAGTTTCTCTTGAAAAAGTTTTGACATTCTATTTAGGCAGCCGGTTTTGGCATAAGGATTTGAAATGGATTTAAGCAATTTTGCTCCTTTTTTAAGCGTCATCGAAATCATCTTGGCGATTGTGATCACTGTTTTGGTGATAGTGCAGGCGAAGGGCTCTGACTTGGGCAGCCTGATGGGCGGCGACTCGTCCGCTTCTTCTTATCGTACCAAGCGGGGCATCGAGGCAACGCTGCACCGCGTTACGATCTATTTTGCCATTGCCTTCTTTTTTGTAACGCTTCTAACGTTTATCTCATTAGGTTAGGATAATCATTTCCTCAGCATTCTAAATTTGGAGGAACGGGGTTGTAGCGCCCGCATTGCCGGCATCAACCAGTTAACTTTTGTTCTCTAGCCGCTTCAACATCTTTCAGCCATGAACAATAACCTCCGCCTGGCGGCGGCTGTCGCGCTAGCCATACTCGGCGGCGCGCTTTTTTATACCTTTACCCGCCCGCCAACGCCCCCCCAAGAAACCCAACCTCAAAGTACAGCTACTCTGCCCCGCCAAACAGGCGAACCCCTTTGCCAAGTTGCCGCCCCAAAGGCTGGCGGCTGGCTGATCGAAGGGGTAGTGGGCAAGCCTAGCCGAATCAATCCCCTGTTGTCTGATCTAAATCCAGTTGACGCCGATTTGGTTGATTTGATTTTTGATGGATTGACTGAAATCGACGACCACGGGCAGTTGACGGGAGCGTTAGCTGACTCCTGGGAGATCAGCCCAGATGGATTGACCGTGACTTTTTCCTTGCGAGAGGAGGCGCGCTGGCACGATGGCGAACCGGTTACTGTCCAGGATGTGGCTTTTACTTACGGCTTGTTGCAATCAGATTTGTTTCCAGCTCCGGAAACCCTCAAATTGAGTTGGCGAGATGTAGCGATTACGCCGCTAGATGAGCGGCGAATTTCGTTTACATTGCCTGCCCCATACGCCCCATTTTTAGAAGCGACCCGGCGGGGGATATTGCCGGCACATCTATTGGCAAACGTACCGCCCGATCAGTTGGCTGACCATCCCTTTAACTTTAACCCAGTAGGCGCTGGACCTTTTAAGACGCGCAATGAAGATGAATGGCTGCAAAGCGGTTCCTTGGCGTTAACCCCCAATCTGGACTATTGGGCAAATGGGACATTGTTGGATGGCATTATCTTTCGATTTTACCCAGATGACGAAGCTGTTTTGGCAGCCCAATCGGCAGGAGATATCGATAGCGTTAACTTTATAGACCCTGAAAATTTGCCGGCATTTAGCGCTGCGCCAGATATTAGCTTGTATACTGCCTTGCAAAATCGCTACAGTCAGCTCATATTTAATTTAACAGACGACCAATCGCCAGTTGCCGATAAGTTGGTCAGAGAGGCTTTGGCATTTGGGCTAGATGTGAACGCCCTGCTGCCGAAGGTGAGAAATGGACAAGGCGTTCCCTTTGCTGGACCATTTTTACGTACCAACTGGGCATATGATCCTGCCATTTCCATCCCTTATCCAACCCATCCAATTTCCGCGACCCAAAAATTACAAGAGGCTGGATTTTCTTTGCCGTTGAACGACGCTGAAGAAGCGGTTGCAGATGGAATTTGGCAAAAAGATGATCAACCGCTCCTTTTGAGCCTCATTTCGTTGGATGACGAACTGAATGTAAATTTGGCGGAATCAATCGCTGATCAATGGCGTTTAATCGGCGTTGAAACCGAGGCGATCCCGCTAGCGCCAGCCCAATTTCAGGAGGCGTTAAACGCCCGCGCTTTTGACGTGGCGTTGGTTGACGTTGTGGCATTGGGCGATCCCGATTTATACGATTTATGGAGCCAGGAAGCGGTTGTGCGAGGACAAAATTATGGGGGCTGGAACCATCGCGCCGCCAGTGAGGCATTGGAGCAAGCCCGGCAAAGTTGGGAAATGGCAGCCCGGCAAAAGGCGTATGATCTATTTCAATATTATTTTCAACAAGATCTGCCGGCAATATCCCTTTTTCAACATACCCGTACCTACGCCCTTTCATCGACTATCTTTAACGCTGATGTCGGCGTGTTCTTTCGCCCCCGGCAACGGTATGCCGGCTTTGACCGCTGGCATCTAGAGCAAGATATGGTTCAGATCCCTTGCTCAGAAACTCCCTAAATACTCAATTTGAGTAGAATGCAAAAACTTTTTCAAGCAAAATCCGAAAGGATTTTGGTTTCTCCCATTCTAAAACCATTGGGGTAACCTTTCGGGTTTTCACGATACATTTTGCGGGTTATTCAAGGGCAAATACCCCTGATTTAACGACGATGCGGTCACAATGGTACCACAGCGGCATCTTCGAATTGGGGCTCAACATAACTTTCACGCCTCATTGATGGGGATGGTATCCCATTTCACTTACCCTTCATGGGAATCAGATTTGGCGTTTGTTAAGCTTGCCAATTGAAGTTTTTAGGCAGGGTTTATATTACCATGTGGGCACCTACTCAACATACTGGCATACCCATCATACCAACTGGCGTTCAAGCCAAAATTATGCAGGAGGATGCATCGCTAGCCCAAGATGCAATGACGACGCCTGTGCCGGCATATTTTAGCGAAACCTCAAACGATACTCTCATCTCCAACTTTCCTTACGCCCTTGAAACAGCCCTGTTTGGTCGGGAAGCCGATTTGCGCGTGTTAGAAAATTGGTTTGGTCAGGACGAAGCGCACCCCCTTTGCCTGTTAACCGGCATTGCCGGCATTGGCAAAAGCGCATTGGCTTGGCATTGGGCGGATACAATGAGCCAAGCCGATCCATCGTTGCCTATTTTTTGGTGGGATTTAGGGGAAAGGGATGGCGCCTTTGCCAATCTTATTGAGTCGATATTGATTTATTTTGGCGACAATTTGGAGCGGTTCAATAATATAACCGTCAACACCGACCGCGCTTTGTACCATTTGGGCAGACAATCAGCCCTCATTATCATTAAAGAAGCGGAAGCGATTTTGCCCGCCTTACAGAAGGAAAAAGGGGGGAATGCTGGCAGATTCTTGACGCGATTAAGCAATCCCGATCAAACAGCCGCCAAGATGTTGTTAATTGCTCAATGGCTGCCTAATGAGCTAAGGGGCAAGTTGCCGGACGGTATATGCCGGCACACCCTAGGAGCCTTGACGCCGCAAGACGCCTATCTTTATTTAAGCCAACTCGGATTGTATACATCGTTGGCGCAAGTGATCCTAGTTGGCGAGAAATTGCGTTATCATCCATACAGTTTGCGGTTGTTGGCTGGGGTAGCTGGCGTTTCTGGGGGATTGAACAACGTCATTGAAATGATGAGGCAAGATGGGATGCCGATCAGCTGGCGAAATGTATTAGCTTGGTCATACCAACAATTGCCGGCAACCGCACAGACCGTTTTGCATCGTTTAGTCAGGCGTCCCCACAGCTTCCTTACTAGCGAGTTGGCAAAAGAGATTTTCGCCCATACATTAGACGATGACATCGATCAACTCCTGCGGCGCGGCTTCATTTTTCCCAGAGAATCAAACCGAAAGCGCTATTTCGTTACCCCCCGCGTCACCCGCCGTTTCTTAGCGGGCGTTTCTGCTCCCCAAGTCGAAGAGCCTGCCATTCCGCAAACGCCGCTGCTTTTGCGTTTGGCGACCGATGAACAGCTCACAGTGAACCCGCCGGTGCGCCCATTCCATGCCGGCAGCCCCATAGACGAATACCGGCTGCTGATCGAACAAAAGCGATTCGACGATGCGTTAGCTATCTTTCGCAAACATTTAGCGGGCGGGATAGATGCAGATTCGAATGGCAGCCACACCGAGTTAGAATTATTGCGGCAACTCTTTCCGCCGCAACCTGGCGCATTGCCCAATCTGACACATCCTACAAACCAAGCGTGGGCGATGTCTCATTTGGCTGAACTATATTCTAGGGTAGGGCGACCTCGATTGGCGATTTCGATGGTTGAGCATTCTAACAAATTAAATAGTGAGCTAGAAGATAAAGGGCAGTTGGCAAATGGCTTGCGCCAATTGGCGATCAATCAGCGGCAAGTTGGCAGTTTAGCGGCGGCTGATCACAATTTGCGGCGCAGCATCGCATTGTGTAAAGAGATAGACGATCCGCTGGGAGAAGCCGCTTCTCGAATGCGATTAGGCAGGGTATCAGCCATTTGTGGGCATTGGGTTGGGGCGGCAGGACAACTCGACACCGCTTTAAATTTGGCTGAAGAATCGGCTCATCTCCAACTACAAAGCAATATTTGGGCGCATGGAGCCTGGTTGGCTTTAATGCAAGGTGAAGGCGAAGGGGGATTGATTTCTGCCCAGGAAGCGTTGCGATTGCTTACTGAGCGCGGCACAACGGGCGCCTTAACGACCCCCGAATATATCCGCCTTCATTGGTTGTTGGGATGGTCGCACACATTGCTAGAAGGACATAAGTTGGCGAAAATGCACTTAGATGAAGCGGTGCGCCGCGCTCATACTATCGGATATTTGGCGTTGCAGCCAGCTATATTGTTAGCTAGAGCCCGATTGGCTCGTAGCAAATGGATGTTAGATAAACAATCTACTCTGTTAGAAAGCGTGGAATTGTTAGCGACTGATGCGCTGGGCATCGCTCAGCGTACGGGATATGTGTTGGAGGTGACGGACGCCCATTTGTTGTTGGCGGAAACCGCAAATGAAGGCGATAATCCAACTGGGGCGTATCGTCATGCCAACGAAGCGTATCAATACGGGCAATGTGATGGCGAACCTTTTACCTATGCCTTGGCTTTAGAAAAGGCTATGGTTTTACTGTCGAATTAACCTGATGTTGAAAGAAGTAGTTTACGCAAATGGAAATCATCAGCCTTTTTGGTCAGATGAGGCGGCGCAATTGGAAATTGAATCTTTAGCGGGCAAAGCGGCAAACCAACAACTTTTGTTGGATATTTATCTGGGGGAGCTGAGAAGAACGAAAGATGCCGCCCGCCAGGGCCGGCTGCAAGCAGATTTACAGGGCGCTGGCAATCTGTTGTGGCAATATCGGTTTCAAATTGCCCAATTGCGGATGCGGGGAGCGAAGCCGGAGCCGCCTCGCCGTTCGACTTACTTGGTGAACAGCCCCTTTAGCTTGCCGGCAAATTTGATTGGCAGACAGGATGCGTTTTACATTCTGGAGGATTGGCGGCTGCATGAGCCTGAATTGCCGGCAATTGTCCTTGCTGGGGTGGAAGGGGCTGGCAAAAGCGCTTTGTTGTGGGATTGGTTGCGCCAATTGCGGCAGGCAAAACAGTTGCCGCCATTGGTGGTTTGGTGGCAATTTGATCAACGTCATCAGGGGGTTCCCCAATTCGTTGCCCGCCTATTAGATTACTTTGGCGAAAATTTAGCCGCCTTTTCAAGTTTGCGGCAAGCTATTAACCGCCTTTTAGAGCGATTAAAGGGAAGCGAAGCGTTGATCGTGCTGGATGGGGTCGAAAAGCTGCAGTGGAATTGGCAGAGAAAGCCTTCCGCTACGATCTTGCAAACTGCCAACCAATGGAAAGCGGCAGAGACAGGACATCTGTTACAGGGTTTGCTGGCGGGAGCGGGCGCCGATGTTAAAGTGGTTATGAGCTGCCAGGCTATCCCGCAATTGGTGCAAGAATCGCCAACGGCATTGCGGCTGTCGTTGGCTGGATTGTCTGAACGATCGGCGTTGCAACTGTTATCGGATGCCGGCATTCCAGAAGATACCCCATTCCTCGCGCACCTCATTCAACAATTACAGGGGAATCCATTTTACTTGCGCCTTCTAAGCGGGATCTTAGGCAAAGATAAAACAGCCATCATTGAGGCGGCGTCTAACATCTACCGCCGAATTGAAAAGCTGCCGATCGAGCTGAAGCGGAGCCACATTTTAGAGCAAGCATATGCCCAATTGCCGGCAGTCGCTAAAGATTTTCTAACCCCTCTGGCAGCCCTAGATGAACCAGTCAGCTTGCAAACGGCTCACGCCCTATTTAGCCCCCATAATCCCGGCAGCCGTCAATTAGATGAAGTGAAAAGCTTGCTTCGGCTATTGGGTGAGCGCGGTTTTGTGGGTCGGTCAGAGAATAAAGGGGAGGAGTTATTTGATACCCATCCCGCTATAGACGCCTTTGTCCAAAAAAGAGGGGTTGGCGCCGATGGCGTTGGCGAGGGAGAAGCTGAAGAGAGGATCTCCTCAATTCCAGAAACATCGGAGCTAGAGCCGGTGATGCGCATGTATCAACAGTTGGCGCAGGCGGGACGCTTTGAAGAGGCGTTGAAGTTGTACAAAGAGCGGCTTTCTGACGCCCTCTATTTTCAATTTGGCGCCTATCAGGATGAGATTGAATTGCTCTCCATGTTGTTGTCGAATGACGGCAAGCGCCGCCCCAGATTGCCCCAACCGAAAGACCAGGCTTGGACATTGAACAGTTTGGCGGGCAGCTATCTGGTTGCCGGCAAGCCGATTGAATCTGCCGCTTTGTTCGCCGCTAGCAATCAGGTTTACGAACAGCTTGGCAACCGCAAAAGCTGGGCGATTGGGTTGAGCGACCAGGCGCAAGCGTTGTTGATGTTGGGCGAATTGCAAAACGCCGACAAAGCGCTGCGACACAGCATCGAATTGTGCCGGCAATTGGGCAATCAATTTCAGGAAGCGATAAGCCAACAATGGCGCGGATATCTGTTGAGCCTCACGGGCAATTGGACCGGAGCCGCCGCCGCCCTTGATACGGCATTGAGTTATGCTGCTGACGTCCAACACCCCCAATTAGAAGGAATCGTCTGGTTGCAGGGAGCGCAATCGGCGCTATTGCGAGGCAGAGCGTCCGCAGCGATGCCGGCATTAGAAAAAGCCCAAGACAATTTAGCCAAATGGGGTCAAATCGACGCCATTGCCGCCCGCCATTGGGCGCGTTACGATTGGCTGCTATCGTGGGCATACCTTTTAGAAAATAGATTAGAAGAAGCGGAGAGTCAGCTTGATAAAGCGGCTAAGCGAGCCACAAAATCTCGATTTGTGCCTTTGCTGCAAATGATCCAACTAACGGAAGCCAAATTGCTGCAAGCCCAAGCGTTAAATGCGTCTAATTTGCCGTTGACCGATAGCCCGGCAGAGATGCGGCAAAAAGCGTGGACGTTGATGGGGCGCGTGCAGCGAGAAGCGGAAGGAGACGAGATGCAACTTATCCGGGCGGACGTTCATATTTTGATGTCGAAAACAGCCCTGGAAAATGGCAACCGGGAGTTGGCGCTACAACATGCCGAAATAGGCTATCAATGCGCTTGGTGCGACGCTCCGCCGTTTAGTTATGCCGCTGGCGTAGAAGCCGCCCGAGGGTTGGAACATGCAGCCCAAAAAGAAGGCATCCGCCGTTTGCGGGATCTGTCTATATTCGGTTAAGTCGATTTTATGGGCTGCCGCCTACAATAGCTTCAATTGATTACGCAGTTGAACCGCCAAAGGGGATCGGTAAAACGCGCCGGAGGCGTTGGGAAACGATGACAGGGAAAAACGGCGATGAAAATCGGCGCGTTGCAGCCAAGGGGGACGACGGCTATCTTCTACCCAATTCGCCAAAAGCTCTGCCACCTGAATCTTGGCGTTTTGTTTGGAGCGGGCGGTAATCGCTTGGCGAATGCCAGAAGTGATCAGATCGACCAGTTGAATCAGCTCGACAGATTCTAACTCGCTGGCAGCCGCTTTTGCTGGATCAGAGTTTGCCGGCAATACCCTATCTTCCACAAAGCGCAGTCGCGGGTACCGGTGCGGGGCTTTTGTCCGTTTTTTGGCGATCGTCCGGGCTGTTTCTCTAGGCAGATAATGGGCAAAATTATCATTTTCCCCCCGATATTTTTCGTCAGAATAGATTTTTAGGGCGATATCGGAGAAAGAGGCGAGAGACCAAACGATGCCTCCCACTAACGCCATTTTTGCAAAGAAATTGTAGGCGATATGGGCTTGTTGGAATCTTTCGTGACGAAAGCCATCTGAAAAGCTGTCTACCGCCAGGGCATGAAAGTAGCAAAAATCAGCCAGCCTATCGAGATACAGTTCTAACCAGGCTTGGGCGCAACGCCCTTTTGCGCCAGCTATTGAGCGACGCAACCCGACGAAATGGAGTTCGCTAAAGTAACCTGTTTTTTGCCGAGCTTCAGCCAACAGTTGGACCGCTTGTGTCTGACGGGATGCCGGCACAAACAAGACCCCATGCAATAGCCACCGACTATCGGGCGAGCGCTGCCGCCCAGGCGTTGCCGGCACAAAAGCGCCGCTTTCATCGTGAAACACATGAAAAACCCTTTCCTTGTTTCCAGATGCGCCAAACATGCTCAACTGTTTTGGTTGCATCGCGCTCCTTTGGTAACTGATTGCTAGTTGTCAAATAGGGCGTTTTCTTCGCATTACATGAATGACAGTTTCTTTAAAAAAGAGCCAACTGTCGGGCAGGTTGTCTGCCGTTTAGCAAAATGTAAGGCAATAATGGGGCAGTCTGCACCCCGATTTTTCGCAACTGAGAAATATCATGCAGCTTCGTTTGCCGGCGCAAATAGAGAATGGCATCTGCCCCTTTTGTCCCAATTCCAGGTACGCGCAACAACTCATTTCGACTTGCCTTGTTCAATTCAACTGGTCGGGGGCGCAAATGTTGATCTGCCCATGCTTGTTTGGGATCTTGTTGTAGAGGCAAGTTGCCGGCATCGTCAAACGGCAAGCTTTCCATCTCATATCCATAATCGCGCAATAAAAAAGAGGCTTGATAAAGGCGGAGTTCGCGCAATGGATTTTCCGCCGTCAAATTTTCCAGCGGCGTCCGCTCGATAGGGCGAAACGCGGAAAAGTAAACGCGGCGCAATCGCAATTTGTTGTACAGGTAATCGGTGGCGTTCATCAACTCTAAATCAGATTCCTCAGCTGCTCCCACCACAAATTGGGTGACAGTAGATGCCCAGCGCCGATTCCACGCTTTAATCGGAGCAGACGATCGGCGGATGGTTTCTACCCACTGCAATGGTTTGAGCAGCTCCTCGATCAACTGTTTTTTAGGAGCAAGTCGATTGAGCCGTTCTGTAGTAGGCGCTTCTAAATTAATTGACAAGCGGTTTGCCAATTGCAAGGCGCGTTCTACTTGCGCCTGCTCAGCGCCGGGCATGATTTTTAGGTGGATGTACCCGTCGAATTGGTATTTGCGACGAATGATTTCAACGGTATCCAACATTTTATCTTGGGATGTGACGCCGCCTCGGAGGATGCCAGAGCTGAGAAATAGACCATTGACTAACTTTGCTCGTCGCATGTCGTCAAAATTTTTCGCCATTTCGTCCGGGGTAAAGGTGACGCGGCGATAGGCGCGCCCCGCCTGAAATGGGCAATAGACGCAGTTTCGTTCACAGGCGGAGGTGAGCATTGTTTTTAGCAGCGGAATCGTTTTGCCGGCAGCGGCAGCGTTGTAAATGCCCAGCTTGCGTTTGTTGTTGAGAGGCGGGGCTGGAATGCCGCATGGGGCAGTGGCAGGCGCCGGCAAATTCCCAATCTCTTCGGCTGGCTCCAGATACATTTGGGTGGCGACATGGGCGAATTTCTGCTCAACGTTCATTTGTTCTATTTTAGCGCATTTGGTCTAATTTTCAACCCTAATATCGCTATTTTTTTACGCCGTTCACATTTGACAATTGCATCCGATTTGATAGAATCCAGAATGCTTTTACAGACGAATATGTGAGCCGGGATAGCTCAGTTGGTAGAGCACTGCACTGAAAATGCAGGTGTCCCCAGTTCAAGTCTGGGTCCTGGCATTAGGGATGCGGGCATAGTTCAGCGGTAGAACGTCTCCTTGCCAAGGAGAAGGCCACGAGTTCGAATCTCGTTGCCCGCTCTTGACAAACCGACAGCCTCAAAACCTGTCGGTTTTTTTCTGGCGACGTGGCCGAGTGGTTAGGCAGAGGTCTGCAAAACCTTGTACACCGGTTCGAATCCGGTCGTCGCCTTTTCAATTAATCAATGTGCCTTTGCTGCTGCAAAGGCATTTTTATTTCGCGTGCCGAATACGCCGTAGCAGGCTACGGGGTATGAAGGCGTTAAAAAAGGTGCCTTACGGAAGACGAGCCCTCGTGGTATGCCGCGAGGAGCGTCTTTTTACGCACGAAGGGTTAAAAAATGGCTAAATTAAATCTCCCCCAATCAATTGCAGAGGTAGATGGCAGAAGTTGGGATAGTTTTGCCCCATTTTATGATGAGCTGCTGGAGAGATCGCTCGACCCAGAAGCGATTCCCGCATGGCTGGCAGATTGGTCAAATGTGTCTGAATTGGCGCAAGAGAGCCGCTCATGGTTGCAAATTCAACTTTCATTAGATACGACAGATGAAGAGAAAGAGAAGGCGGTATTAGAGTGCATCGAACAGATGGCGCCAGCATATCGGCGGGCAGAGCAAAAGATGAGAGAAAAATTGCTAGCGACAGGTTGGTCGTCACCTGAAATGGCGATTCCAATCAGGGAGATGCACAGCGAAACCGAGCTGTTCCGCGATGAAAATGTGCCGCTGTTTGCCGAATTGGAAGCGTTAGGCAACCAGTACGACAAAATCACGGGCGGCGTTAATGTCGAGTGGAATAGGGAGTCGATCAATCTGAGTAAATTACAATCTTTTCTGGAGGATTCAGATCGCGCAACGCGAGAAAAGGCGTACCGACTTTGGGCGGGCTGTTGGTTGGAAAATAGGGCGGCGTTGAACGACCTATATGCTGAAATGATTGGGTTACGAAGCCAATTGGCGCGAAATGCCGGCAAAACGAATTTTAGAGAATATGCCTTCCAGGCGATGGGTCGATTTGATTACGCCCCTGAAGATTGCCTCGGCTTTCATAACGCGATAGAGGAAGCGGTTGTGCCGGCAGCCACCCGCATCTTAAATCGCAAAAAAGAGCTTGCCGGTCATCAGTTGCGCCCCTGGGATTGGATTCCAGAAATTGGGACGATATTCGATCCGCAAGGATTGGCGACTTTGACCCCTTACCAAGATCAAGACGATCTAATCGCGCGCTCAATAGAAATCTTTCACAAATTAGACCCTCAACTTAGCAGCTATTTTGCCAAAATGGCGGATGACGCCATGTTGGATTTAGATACCAGACCTGGCAAAGCGCTTGGCGGCTATTGCGCTTATCTGCCGGTACGACATAGCCCCTTTATCTTTATGAATGGGGTTGGACGGCACACCGACGTCCAAACGCTGTTGCATGAAGCGGGGCACGCTTTTCATGCCTTTGATGCCGGCAATTTGCCTTTCACCTGGCAGCACAATGTGCCCATAGAATTTTGTGAAGTAGCGTCAATGGGGATGGAGATGTTATCCGCCCCTTATATCGACAAAGCGTTTGGCGGCTTTTACTCGCCCCCAGAGGCGGCACAAGCGCGCATTCAACATCTAGAAAGCGTCATCCTCTTTTTGCCCTACATGGCGGTGGTAGACGCTTTTCAACATTGGGTTTACCTTAATCCTGCTCGAGCGGCAGACGCAAATATGTGTGATGCCCAATGGGAAACATTGTGTCAGCGCTTTTTGCCTGGAATTAATTGGGAAGGGTTCGAGGAGATGCGAAAATGTGGATGGCATCGCAAACTGCATATCTTTCGCATACCTTTTTATTATGTGGAATATGGCATCGCTCAATTGGGGGCATTGCAGATATGGCGGAACAGCCTAAAGGATCACGCCAGCGCATTGACCGCTTACAGAAAAGGGTTATCGTTGGGCAACACAGTTACTTTGCCTGAACTATTTGAGGCGGTTGGCGTTGAGTTTCGTATGGATGCCGGCATTCTGACAGAGTTAGTAGCGTTAATTGAAGAGACGTTAGATGATTTGCGCGGCGCGTTAGCCTAGGCGCTAGTTTAATCTAAAAAGGCGGCGATTTCAGATAATGGCTTTTTACTAATTGCCGGCACTTGGGCGTCCTCGGCTGGATAACCCACCACTAACAACAAAAATGGCTTCTCATTTTTGGGACGCTCTAGAATTTGGTTGAGAAATTTCATCGGGCTGGGGGTATGGGTTAACGTCGCTAGTCCGGCATGGTGCAGCGCGGCGATGAGAAAGCCGGTGGCGATGCCCACCGATTCTTGAGCGTAATAATTTTTGACCTTTCGGCCATCTGGCAGCAGATCATAATTTTTGGCGAAGATGGCGATGAGATAGGGGGCTGTCTCTAAAAATGGCTTATGTTCGTCTGTTCCCAACGGAGCCAGAGCATCTAGCCACGCTTGCGGGGCGCGATTTTGATAAAATTCCCGTTCTTCTTCTTCAGCTGCGATACGGATAAGCTCCTTTTTTGCCGGATCGCCAACCGCCACAAATTGCCAGGGTTGCATATTTGCTCCATTGGGGGCTGTGCCGGCAGCTAAGATACAATCTTCGATGATTTTCCTGGGTATGGGGCGACTGGAAAAATCGCGCACCGTTCGCCTTCGTCTAATGCCGGCATAAAAAGCGGCGGCTCTCCTCTCCATCTCCTCCACAGGATACTCTTCATAATCTGGCAAAGGGATAAATTTCGACCTGCTCATTATTTCTCCTAATTCCATTCGTTCGATTTCCCCGCAACCCGCCCTAGGGCGTATCATTTAGCGTAGCTGTGCGAGCGCGTTTCTCGGATTACCGTCACCTGAACTTGTCCAGGATATTGCATACTGTCTTCGATCGTTTTGGCGATATCTTTAGACAATCGCTGCGCCCCCAAATCATCGATTACGCCCGGTTTAACCAAAACGCGGATTTCTCGCCCTGCTTGCAGCGCATACGCTTCTTCCACCCCGTCATACGAGGTAGCCACCTCTTCCAGCGTCCGAATTCGCTTGATGTAATTTTCTAAACTCTCCCGCCGCGCTCCAGGACGCGCCCCAGAAATTGCGTCTGCCACCTCTACAATTACCGCTTCAATCGACTCTTGCTCAACTTCGTGGTGGTGCGAGGCGATGGCGTTGACCACTACTTTGGGCGTCTTGAATCGGCGGGCAAATTCAGCCCCCAACGCGGCGTGGGTTCCCTCTTGATCATGATCCATCGCTTTACCCAGATCGTGCAGCAAGCCGCCCATCTTCGCCATATCGATGTTGGCGCCGAGTTCCGCCGCCAAAACAGCCGCAATTTTAGACGCTTCAATAGAATGGTGAAGTTGATTTTGCCCATATGAGGTTCGATATTGCAACCTGCCCAACATTTTGGTGACTTCTCTGTGCAGCCCATGGACATTGGCTTCAAACGCTGCTTGCTCGCCCGCTTCGCTAATCGCTTTTTCAACCTCAACCTGGCTGTCATTGATCAGCTTTTCTATCCGGGCTGGGTGGATGCGACCATCTTGAATGAGTTTGTCTAAAGAGCGGCGGGCGATTTCGCGCCGAATGGGATCAAAGCTAGAGATTGTCACTGCTTCCGGGGTGTCGTCTACGATGACGTCTACCCCGGCCGCCATCTCGAAGGCGCGGATATTGCGCCCATTTCGCCCAATAATCCGACCCTTCATTTCGTCGTTGGGGATGGGCACGACAGAGACGGCAAGGCTGGGCACATGTTCACTGGCGACGCGCTGCATAGCGATGGTAATCAATTTTCGGGCTTTTTCTTCCGCCCTTTCTTTCGCTTCATCTTCGATTTCGCGCATGACTCGCGCCATATCTTGACGCGTTTCCGCTTCGACTGCCATCAACAGTTCAGACTTGGCTTCTTCTTGAGTCAATTGCGCCACTTTTTCTAACTCTTCTTGCCAGCGGAGTTCGATTTTTTTCAGTTCGGCGTTTCGTTTATCTAATTTGCTTTTCCATTTGTTCAGTTGGTGATCGCGTTGTTCTAATTTTTTCGCCTGTTTTTCCTGGTTCGATTGTCGATTGTCTAGCCGTTCTTCCGCTCTAGCTAAATCTTTAAATCGCTGGCTGATCGTTTTGTCCGCTTCCGCTTTTGCCTGACGCGCTTCTTGTTGGGAGTCGGCGATTAGGGCTTTGCTGTCTGCTTCCGCTTTGTTTTTGATTTCATTGGCTCGATTTTCTGTTTCGGCGATGAGATCGTCGTTGTTTGGTTTTAATACAAACCAATAGATGCCGGCAAAAATCGCTACGCCAATTAAAATGCCAGCTAAAATAGGGATAATGAAAGGTCCCATATTACTCTTTTCTCCTTAATAATGACGCCTTTACAAAGCTATTCGCGTTCGTCATCCTGTTCTTCCCATAATTCTTCCGTTACCTGCCGGATAACGTCATAAGAAAAGCCGCGCCGTTGCAAAAAACCGCCTAACTTGGTTTGGAAATCACGGCGGGGTAAATGGTTCCATCGTTCAGCGCGAGCGGATGCCGCTTTGCGGGCGCCGGCCAATTCGTCCAGATCGCCCAATGCTTCTGCAATCGTTTGGGGGTCAACCCCTTTTTGCCGCAACTCTTGCTGCAACGCTCGCTTGCCGCGCGGTTTAAATGTTTCGCGTTGTTCCAGCCAATACCGCACAAAATCGGCGTCGTTAAGATAGCCAAGTTGTTGCAATTCAGCGATAGTTTGATTGATGATCTGATCATCCATCTTCTTTTTTATCAAATTATGCCGAACTTCAGACACGCTGCGAGGTCGATAACTTAACAGGGTGAAGGCAGCCTGCCGCGCCTTTTCTTTTTCTTCGGCGCTGTTGATTTGCCGTTCTAATTCAGGCGTAAATTGAGCGCCAACTTTTAAATTGGCTGCCGCTTTAACCGTCAACCCAAAGGCGAACTGATCGTCCAGAAAGATATTGACCCGTTCTTTGTTTCGTTTTTGCGGCGTTATCGCAGTGATTATCGGCATTAAATTTGTCTGAATGCGCTGAACTATTACGCACAGCAGCGGCAAATCAGCTATTATTTTGTTGTGCAAATTAAATTGAGAATTGCTCCGAAAGAGAGCGGCTAACGGTTATGCCATTGCCGGCAATCCCGCCTCTTCCCTAATGCCATTTTCCAGTTCTTGTATCATTTCTTCATTTCCACTCAAAAACTGTTTGGCATTTTCTCTGCCCTGACCCAACAACGTTTCTCCATATCGGAAATACGCGCCACGCTTATCAATCAAACCATATTCCACGCCCAAATCGATAATATTGCCCGTTTGGGAGATGCCTTCATTGTACATGATGTCGAATTCGCACTCCGTAAACGGCGGGGCGACCTTATTCTTCTTTACCTTTACCCTAGTGCGGTTTCCCACTACATCGCCGCCTTGCTTAATCGCTTGAATTCGCCGCACGTCAAGACGAACAGACGAATAAAATTTCAGAGCGTTTCCTCCGCTGGTGGTTTCTGGATTGCCAAACATCACGCCGATTTTCATCCGAAGTTGGTTGGTGAATATAACGACCGTATTGGTTTGCTTGATTATGCCAGACATTTTGCGCAGCGCTTGAGACATCAGGCGGGCTTGCAAACCCACATGGGCGTCGCCCATCTCGCCCTCTATCTCAGCGCGGGGCACCAAAGCGGCTACAGAATCTATCACCACCACATCTATCGTGCCTGACCGTATCAAAGCTTCGGCTATCTCTAACGCTTGTTCGCCTGTGTCTGGTTGAGAGATATAGAGGTTATCGACATTGACGCCGCACTTGACCGCATACATCGGGTCTAAAGCATGCTCCATGTCGATAAAAGCGCAGATGCCGCCCAGATTTTGAGCTTCGGCAACGATATGTTGGCAGATTGTTGTTTTGCCAGAGGATTCAGGACCATAAATTTCAATAACGCGACCACGCGGTACGCCGCCAACGCCCAGAGCGATATCCAAGGCAAGCGCCCCGGTTGGAACCGTTTCGATCTCCATATTGTGGGCTTCGCCGAGGCGCATAATTGCCCCATCTCCGAACCGTTTTTGGATGGTAGCAAGGGTGTTAGCAAGAGTTTTTTCTTTGGCGTTTGTCATTGCGAGTCAGTTGCTTTTGCTTTTTGTTGAACCTGAATTCGTGTAATCCTCAAATCTTTAAGAAAATGTAATTATGTAGTGTACAATAGGGGTGTGGAATTCGCAAAAAGTCTAAACATAACGAGTCAGCCGCGGGCGCTGGGCGAAAACGACAAACGACAAGTGATGTGGTTGCTGCAAAATGGGTCATTGGCTCACGTCCATTCCGATTGGCGCTCTCTGGCAGATTGGATCGGGACGCCGGGCTTTGTTGGGTTGGAGCAAGGCTCTGATTTGGCGGCTTTTTTGGCGGTGGGGGCAGATCCATTGCCGGCATTTTGGGTACGAGGAGTCGCTTTGAAACGACGGGGCGGGATGCAGGAATGGCTCGAAGAACTTTTCGCTGCCGTGATCCCCTGGATGCGCCAAAAGGGGGGCGAGATGGTCGCTTGGATGCCCTACGACGATTGGTCAGACCGCGTCGCCCCCGATTTAGGGTTCAGTTTGGAGACCGAGGTAGTCACCCTGATCAAACAAGAGCCTACCATTCCCCCCTTTTACCTAAATAGTGACGTCACCATTCGTCCGGTAGAGGAAGGAGATTTTAATAGGTTGGCAGAGATCGAAGCGGCGGCATTTGATCCCATTTGGCGGTACAGTGCTCAATTGCTGGCGTTAGCCCAACGGCAAGCATATAGCTTTGATGTGGCAGAAATTGAAGGGCGCATCGTGGGTTATCAATGTAGTTCGCAAAGTTACATTGGGGCGCATTTAGCCCGGATGACGATTCACCCTGATTGCCAAGGAGTTGGCGTTGGCAGCGCATTGCTGGCGGCGACGATTCAAGGATATAAGCGGGGTTTGATTCGGGAAATATCGCTCAATACCCAAATTGATAACCATGCCTCTCACCGACTGTACAAAAAATTCGGCTTCCACATGACGGAGCGAGCGGTCTCCGTTTGGACGCGCCGCCTTGACGAATGATGATGCATTATACAGACAAGGTTTATGGGGAGTGGCAGATTGATGAGCCTGTTTTGGTCGCTCTGCTGGCTTCCAGTGGTATGGATAGGATGCGCGGCGTTCTTCAGCATGGCATTACCGCTTTGCTGGGCATTACCCAACCCGTTACCCGCTTCGACCATTCGGCAGGGGCGATGTTGCTGTCTCGCCGATTAGGGGCGACCACGGAAGAGCAAATCGGGGCATTGTTGCACGATATCAGTCACACTGCCTTCAGCCATGTGATCGACCATATTTTCGATTCGGCAGAAAGCCAAAGCTACCATGAGCGAAAAAAGGAGTGGCATTTAACGCAGACGGATGTGCCGGCAATTTTGGCTGAGTTTGGCTACGATTGGCGGGATTTTTTGGATGAGACCCAATTTAAGATTTTAGAGCAGCCAGCGCCGGCATTGTGCGCCGACCGAGTTGATTATTGTTTGCGGGATGGGTTGGAGATGGGGTTGGCAACTGCGGAGCAAATTGAAGATTGTTTGACTCATTTGATTGTGGCGGAGGGGAGAATGGTTTTAGATAGCGTAGATGCCGGCATCTGGCTGGCGGACTTGTATATGCAAATGGACGACGCCAGTTGGTCGAATTGGCGAGAAGTGGGGTTGTATGAGCTAACTGCCAGAGCCATCAAGCGCGGATTGGCAGTTGAAGCGGTCGCCGAAGCGGATTTATGGACGACGGACGCGCAGGCGTGGGACAAGCTGACACAAACGAATGACGGCCTATTGCAGCGAATGGTCGCCCAAATTAATCCCCAGACCGAATTTGTGTGGGATGAGGAGAACCCAGATTTTAGTCTAACGACCAAAATCAGGACGATCGACCCTGATGTTTGGCAAGCTGGCAAGTTGCAAAAGTTATCCCATTTGATGCCGGCATTTAAGCGCCGCCGAGCGGACTATCTTGACCGAAAATCAGGGGTGTGGCATATGCGCGTCAAAGGGTAATCACTCCTGTAAAGCGCTCTCCCAAACTCGTCAAAATAGAACAAATGTGGTATCATTAGCCAGTTAACACACGCCCACTATGGGAAATGAAATTTATAGGGATTGACTTTATGGAACTAGGCGCATTTTCAATCAGTTTGACAGTAAAAGATCTTGAAGCATCCAAAGCTTTTTACGAAAAATTAGGATTCGATTCTATGGGTGGCGTGCCGGAGCAAAATTGGCTGATTATGAAAAATGGCGACCATGTGATTGGGTTGTTCCAAGGCATGTTCGAGAAAAATATATTGACCTTTAACCCAGGCTGGGATCAAAATGCCCAACCCACTGGCGACTTTACCGACGTTCGCCAAATTCAGCGCGAATTAAAAAAGCAAGGCGTCCTATTCGAAGCGGAAGCGGATGAAGATACGACAGGTCCCGCCAGCTTCATCATCATCGATCCAGATGGCAACCCCATACTTGTCGATCAGCATCTATAGAAAAATCGCATCGCCTCAGCCGTTGCGATCCCCGAGTCCAAAACCCGAACTTATCAAACGAAAAAGCAAAAAATCTGACAGCAGGATCATAGGTTTTAATTAAATTATGGCAAAGAAGAAAAGTAATTACACAGCAAGCAGTATTCAGGTACTGAAAGGGCTGGAAGCCGTCCGCAAACGCCCTGGCATGTATGTGGGCGGAACGGATGTTAAAGCGTTACATCACCTGATTTATGAAATTGTAGACAACTCTATTGACGAGGCGTTGGCTGGCTATTGCAATCGCATTGATGTGACGATTCACCCCGACCAAAGCGTCTCTGTGACGGATGACGGACGGGGCATTCCGGTCGATAACCATCCCACCGAAAAGGTTTCAGCCTTGGAATTGGTGATGACCCGCTTACATGCCGGCGGTAAATTTGACGAGTCGAGTTACAAGGTGTCCGGCGGTTTGCATGGCGTTGGGGCGGCAGCGGTTAACGCATTGTCTAGCTGGACGGAAGTCAACGTTAGAAAGTCGGGCGCGGTGTGGCGACAGCGATACGAACGAGGCGTGCCGCAAACCCCGGCAGAAAAAGTTGGCAAGGCAAAACGAGGCGAGTCTGGCACCACAACCCGTTTTCGCTTTGATGACTCCATCTTTACCGAAGAAGGGATTACCTACAAATATGAAACGTTGGTTAACCGTTTTCGGGAAAAAGCGTTTTTAGCCAGCGGCGTCTTTTTATCTTTGCGAGACGAGCGGGGCAACGCGCCTAAAGAGATGAATTTTTATTTCGAAGGGGGATTGCGCACCTTCGTCCAGTATCTCAATCGCAATCGAAAAACGTTGCATCAACCGATTCACATTCAACGAGAGCAGGATGCGGTCAACGTCGAATTGGCTATCCAATATACCGATGGCGTGGCGATTTCAGAATATAGTTTTGCCAACGCTATTCCCACCCATGATGGCGGAACGCATCTATCTGGTTTAAAGTCGGCGTTTACCCGGGTGGTGAATAGTTACGCGCGTAAGAACAACATCCTAAAAGAGAAGGATAAAAACTTTACCAGCGAGGATGTGCGAGAAGGAGCGACGGTAATCGTCAGCGTGATGCACCCAGACCCTCAATTTGAGAGCCAAACGAAGGTAAAATTGATGAACGCCGAAGTTGCCGGCATCGTCAATTCGGTGGCGGGCGAAGCGATCAGCAACTTTCTGGAAGAAAATCCCCGCGAAGCCAAACGAATAATCGAGCGGTGTCTCACCTCGTCTCGCGCCCGGGCTGCCGCCAAAAAAGCCCGCGATTTGGTGATGCGTAAATCCGCCCTGGAAAGCTTAACGCTGCCAGGCAAATTGGCGGATTGTTCCGAACGCGATCCGGCGCGATGTGAAATTTATATCGTCGAGGGCGACAGCGCTGGCGGCTCTGCCAAACAAGGGCGCGATCGCCATTTTCAGGCGATTTTGCCATTGCGCGGCAAAATCTTAAACACCGAACGCGCTCGTCTTGATAAGATATTGGAAAACAACGAAGTTAAAGCCCTCATTTCCGCGATTGGTTCGGGCATTGGCGAAACGTTTGATCTGGAAAATTTGCGATATGGTCGAGTTATCATCATGACTGATGCCGATGTGGATGGCAGCCATATCCGCACCTTGCTGCTAACCTTTTTTTTCCGCTATATGCCAGAGTTGATCGAAAAAGGGCATCTTTATATCGCCCAACCGCCACTGTATCAGGTTAAAGCGGGCAAAAATGTCCATTATACATACACCGAGTCGGAAAACGCCCGGCTGCTTAAATCGTTTAATGGCAAAAAATATAAATTGCAGCGGTATAAGGGATTGGGCGAGATGAATCCGGAGCAGTTGTGGACGACGACGATGGATCCCAGCGTGCGAACTTTATTGCAAGTGACGGTGGAAGACGCTGTGGTGGCAGATCGGACATTTGATATGTTGATGGGCAGCGAAGTAGCGCCCCGCCGCCGCTTTATTACCACCCACGCCAGCGAAGTGCGAAATTTGGATATTTAGTCGGATTTTATCGGGGAGCGACTAACGTTACGGGTTTTGAATTAGGTTGTTGGCGTCTCAATGGGGGGGTATTGCCGGCAATCGCGCAGATGGATTCGAATCCCAATTGTCGGAAATGGGTTCGATTACGCCAGGTTTGTTAGGCCATGAAAATAAAAAAATTGCTTTTGGTCATTTTGGGGATAGGATGGCTGCCATTTTGGTTTGGGAAGCCGCCCTTTCATATGGCTGTACTCAATGCTGGTATCATTCAACCTGCTACTGCTGTTGATGGTGCGTTTGAGCTGGAAGTGATTCGGTTGACCAATCTCGAAAGAACCAACAGGGGCTTGCCGCCATTGAGGCGAAGCGACGATCTGACTATCGCGGCTCGCGCCCACAATCAGGATATGATCGACAACGATTTTTTCAGCCATACTGGTTCTGATGGCTCTTCGCCTCCGGTACGCGCTTGCCGGGAAGGGTACCAGCCGTATGGATGGGGCGACTGCTATGTGGGAGAAAATATCGCCGCAGGATATTCGACGCCTGCTTCCGTGGTGACTGGCTGGATGAATAGCCAAGGGCACAAGGACAATATCTTAAATGCCAAATACCGGGAAATTGGCTTAGGACATTCTACAGGAGGCAGTTGGGGCAACTATTGGACAATGGCATTGGGGGCGCAGCCGTTAGTGTTGCCGATTTTTATAAATGATGATGACATTGAAACCGTAAGCCGAAATGTTACCATCTCTTTAACTCACGAGGATGTTTCTAGTTGGGGCAGCATCGGGGAGATTACGGGCGTGAAGATCAGCGAAGATCCAACATTTACCGGGGAAAGTTGGCAAAGTTGGGCAGCGATAAAGCCCTTTGCGCTCTCGCTAGGCAATGGCACAAAAACAGTTTATGTTAAGTTCACGGATGGCGTAACTGAGACGACCAGCAGCGATGCTATCGAATTGAATGAAGCACATCCAATTTTGGCTGTTATGCCGCTCCATGTGGACATTTGGGCTGAAGCGGGCGGGGGGATAATTGTTCCATCGACGATACTACTTTCTATAGCAAATGCGGGCGGGGGGGATTTAGATTGGACAGCGTTATCTGACCAGCCGTGGTTATTGCCGGCATCCGATGCTGGAGTCGCTCCTGATTTAATTTCACTTTCAGTCGATCCCAATTCGACTGTTTTAAATTCAACAGGCGACAAAGTTGCCAACATGACGATATTTGCGACTGATACAAATGCCGCTAATTCCCCCGAAATTGTGACTGTTACATTGTTTGTGGTTGAGGATTTGTACCAGAACTACTTGCCATTAACGGTAGGGGCAGCCCCCTAGGTTCTATCGATAGTTAGTGGATAATAACCGAATGACAAAGATACGAGATGACCAATGGGCAACAAGATAAAAACTAACTACCCCTTGCCAACAATTCTGAACGGTTAGGATTTTTGCGAAAATGCCTAAATCTGCCATTGTAACGACCATCCGCAATACAGGAGCATCACTTTTAACATTTCTCGACTATCATTTGCATATTGGTTTTGATCATATTTTTATTTTTTGTGATGATCCAAATGATGCAGCTCTTCCACTGATACCAAGATCCCCTCAGATTTCTGTTTGTCTAAACGATGAAACATTGCGAGCTAAATGGCAAAACACCCCAATTTTCCAACAAGAAAAATATTTGAAAACATATTTGGATGAGGAGGTGATGGCTCGACAAATTTTAAATACAGCGGTCGCAATTGAGATTGCTCAACAAAAGGGATTTGATTGGTTGCTTCATATCGATGCTGACGAGCTATTTTATTTGCATTCTAAAACGGTTCCTGCTCATTTTCAGGAATTGGATGATAAGGAAATTAAGCATATTACATATCTGAATTTAGAATGTGCGCCCGAGTTGAGCAATGGGGATAATTTTTTTGAGGAAGTGACTTTATTTAAGACAAATGAGTCGTTATTGCCAGGTGAAAAGTACCCTGAACGACAAAAAACGTTGGAAGAATGGAAGCCTCAATGGGCGCCAAATTTATTCCACTTTTATAACAATGGTAAGTCTGCCGTTCGGTTGGCGAAAGGAGTTCAACCCAGTGGGGTACATGATTTTTCCTTCTCTGAAGGGCGGATGATATTTTATCGGCTTAAACGGCGGATTGCTAAAACCAAATGGGGTGGAAAATTGATTGACATCAAGAAATTGCCGGCATCTGGCAGGAAATCCGTTGTAAGCAAAAACCCGCTAATATTGCATTATGCTTGCGCCAATTTTGATGCATTTTGGCGAAAATATGCCACCCTTGGAAAATTTAGCGACAAATGGTTTGATCGTTCATCAATTGAAGAAAAGATAGGCAAATTTCATCTTAAATCCCGCGATGTGGTAGCTAAAGACAATAAAGAAGAGGCGTTAGATTTTTACAACTATCACGTTGTCATATCAGAAAAAGAAACTATACAACAATTACAAGAGATGAATATGTTGCAGCGAATTAATGAACCCGCAAAAATGATTAACGGTTTGCGGCGAAGCGGCTAACTCTAAAAAAGCGCCATGAAAAATCATGACCTTGATTCCGCTTGTCCGTATCCTTCGTCGCGTGCGGCAGGGATAAGGGTTTTCTAAATAATTCCTTACGGAAGACGATACCTCGTAGCTTGCCGCGAGGAGCGTCAATTGAAAAGCTATTCATCTAAATGATAAGGGCTGTTAACGATTAGGTTGGGGTGAGCGGCGTATCCAACTTGACCAAGTTTTTCCACTCTGCTTTGTGCCTTATTTTTGAAAGTGATATATCGCAAGATGATCTATATTTTTCGCCAATGGTTTTAGCAGATTGATATTAATGGCGACACAGGTGAACTCAATAATTTGAAACAAATGGTCACGTGTTACGGGGAAAAAACCAGTTACGCTAAAATCCATATCTTCAATTTTCTGGACGGCTTGGTGGTATGAAACCATATTTTCATAGATTGGTTTGACCGAAAGTTCTGACTCCAAAGCATAAATATACTCCATAACATCCATTGCCCCAGCCAATACTTCCATGTCGTACCCTTGGGTATCCATTTTTAAGTAAACATGTAAGTTTTCTATTCCTTGTTTTATTTGTGGAAAAATCTCGTTAACTGTTTTTATTGATACATTTTCTTGTAAGACGATTTCGCCGCCGCCGCCAAAAACATTTTTAATTTGTGGGGTTGGCTTCAGAAAGGAGCTAAAAAGTGACGTGGAGGTGATATTTAACTGTTTAACGCCTGAGATTGCCCCCAAAGCATATTGAAAACAAGTCCAATTTTCGTCCTGATTGGTTGCTTTTTGTAATATTTTAAAGTCTCTAGGGTTGGGCTCAAATGAAATGATTTTGCCGGCATAACCTAAAGAGCGTAGAAATTTCCCATATTGGCCTTGATTTGCCCCCACATCCAACACGCAATTTATTTGCAACAAGTGGAAAATTTGTGACAAATGGGCATCATAAGTTGCGCTTCCCTTTGGATAACGCGTAACATTAAAGCCAACTTTCCGGAACAATTTTTTTAGCGCCTGAGTAATCATATCTTTAAACAGACCCTGTAACCTCACCCTTTAACCAACTGGTTTGTTGTAACCTTTCTACTTGGTTTCTATTTGGCAATCCATCTTCGTTATACAAGGCGCCAAGCCCAAAGCCATCTAATATTTCAAGCCCGACATCAATTTGTTGGGCAGTCAATTCCGTTTTCCAGGCATTGATTGGCGACCGTCCTAATAAGATGTTGCTTTGTTTGCCGGCAAGACGGCTGGGTTGTTGGATTAAATCCTTGTTAACTTTTGAATTACCCAACCATTTTTTGGGGTTGATAAATTTAAGCGCTTTTGAGATTTCGCTATTTGGATCGCGATACAAATCTTCATAGAAAATATAATGAATTTGGCTTGGTTCAAATTGAGATAATGGCACAAGGTTTAGGATCGCCCATATTGCAACTTGGTTCAAAATGTAATCGTTTTTATTGCTGACATTTTGAATTAAATCGACATATTTACAGAGGTGATCGGCGAGTAAATCGGGCTGATTTAGTAATTTTATGGGGTCTTTCACCCAACGCCAATGGCTGGTTTTATATTTTGACAAAGCAACAGCAAATGGATTGCGTATCAAAAATATAATTTTGATAAATGGAAATCGTAAAAAAGCCCAACTGGCGAATAAATTCGCCCACACATCTTTGATCAGCAACCCATTATAAAAGGCTGACCTGTTGAGGCTGTCGCTCCACACATGTTTGAATCTGCCCCGAAAAACCTTTGAAGCTACCGCTTCCAATTGCGGATTTAACATTTCGGGATTCATATAGAGTTGGGGCGTTATAAAGCTCATCTCATCTACATAACAGTGATTAAAAGGTTCAAACATGACCCTATAATTTAGATGATGATTAAGCAGCTCCATTGTCCAGGTGGTGCCGCTTCTAGCGTCCCCAATTAACCAAGCGACTTCCTTAAATCTACCTAGCCAATAATTCGCCTCAAATGCCAGAAACCTACCAGAAATTCCCAGTTTGCGTTTGGCGTTTTTTTTAACGCTCATGGAATTGAGTGAACTGAATCCCAAGTTTTTCACTTAAAGCAACCCTTTTGCCCGTTTTCTAGCCAAAACATCCTCCACAAAACCCGCCCCGCATCGTTCGGCAAAGCCGCTGCCAGGGAATTGGAGCGCCCACTGATAAATATGTTCTGGCGTGACAGGATTTGGTTTCAGTAAGGGCGGGCGAGTTCGGGCATCATCCAAAGCGGCGAGGATGGGTTCGGCGATGCGATAGTAAAGCGTATCGGTTAGCGCCTCCAGCGAGTCGCCGCCGGTTTGGGCTTCTCGGTACCACGCCAATGAGTGGATTTTGATGATGACGGTACGGGGATAATTGGCCGCCATTAAATTCCAATCATCGCGGTCGCCATCCCCTGAAGCGCGAAAATCCGTCCGCAAAATGACGGCGGGGATGTCCAGCATTTTGGCGAAGATATATTCGACGATGGTGCCGGCATCGACATCTGGACCATCAAAGTTAAATAGCCCCAAATCACACCTCATCACTTCCATCAAATCAATGTTGCGGATATCTACGCCGCGATGGCTTACTAGCTCAAAATTTTGGGGAACGCGGCATTTGTACCGCCCTCCAGACAGCCGCTCGATGTAATCCGCTAAAATTGCGTTGCCGATTAGATGTTTGTGGTCGAACAGATCGCCGGCAAAGTAGATAGTATATGGGTCGCTCATAGTCTCACTCGTAAAGAGCCCACTCCTCGAAAATGGTAACTATTCCGGAATGCCGGCATCTCTGCCAATTGTAAATCAGGCGCACGTTCCAACAATATTGGCAACGCTGTCTGTAACTCCAGGCGAGCCAATGGCGCCCCCAAACAGTAATGAATTCCGCCGCCAAACGAAAGATGAGGATTTTTTTCCCGCGCCACATTCAACTTGCTCGCTTCCTCAAACGTTTGTGGGTCGCGGTTTGCCGCCCCCAACAACAAAGAGACCTGCATTCCTCGCTTCAATTGTTGTCCGCCAAACTCCAAATCTTCCAAGACCCAGCGGTTAAATAGATGTAACGGCGTATCGTACCGCAACAACTCCTCTACCGCGGAGGTCGTCAAGGTCGGATTTGCTCGCCAACGCTCCCATTGCTCTCGATTTTGCAACAATGCCACAACGCCATTTCCAGTTACATTTACTGTCGCTTCGTGCCCAGCATTTAACAGCAAAATCGCGGTGGATATGAGCTCATCTTCTGTCAGCTTTTCCCCGGCTTCTTCGATTTCGATCAACTTGCTGAGAAGATCATCTCCCGGTTGGCGTCGCCGGCTTTCTACATGTTGGCGCAGATAAGCGACGAAATCGATAGCGGCTTGAACCGCCTTACGCTCTTGCTCTTCCGATCTACTTAGCTCATACATCGCCACCATCGCATGAGACCATGCCAGCAGTTGGTCGCACATTTCAGTGGGCACGCCCAACATCTCTGCGATAATGATGACAGGGATTGGAGTGGCAAACTCCGCCAACAAATCCACTTCCTCTTTGGCTGCCATACCGTCGATCAGGCGATGGCTGAGAGCGGCAATCTTCGGTTGTAGTTGTTCGATTTGACGAGACATAAACGCTTTTTGCGCCAAACCGCGCAGCCGTGTGTGGTCGGGCGGTTCCATATCCAACAAGCTATGCCGATCTACATCCAGAAAAGATTTTAGCTCTGGGCGTTCGGGAGGCAAACCCAGCTCTTGGCGCGTCATCTTGTGCAAAATTTGTCTGCCAAAACGTCGGTCGCGCAAAATTGCGCTGACATCTCTATGGCGAATGAAACTCCACCGCTCATAATTTTCCCAAAAAAAGATGGGGGCTTCGACGTGGAGTTGGTCATAAAAGGGATAAGGATCTTGGTAGAATTGTGGTTGTCGGGGATCGAGCTGAACGAGTTTTGAGCTGGGGTTGATACGCATTGTATTCCGTTTGGTGGGCGCGAGCGCGACTAACAGTTGCCGTTAATTGTAATGGTTCATCCGTTAACCCACAATAGACAGTTGAGACCTCTGAAACAGCAGGCAGGCGGCAAGCGACAGGCACAAATATCCGTTAGCTCTTATTTTGGCGATGGTCGCTGTTATTTGCCGGCAACAGCTTGGCTAACTGATTGATGTGGCGGGCTAAGGCAGTGATTTTGACGTTATTGTAGCCAGGGATGTAACTTTCCACTTGGTCATTGAGCGGTTTGCTCCACTTTGCCGGCAGGTTGGCGGCGCCAAGCATAATGCCATAAATTGAGCCGATGGTGGCGCTGTTGCAATCGGTGTCCCAACCGCCCATCACCCCCGAGCAAATGGCGGCGCTGAACTCCCCCCGGCTATGCAATAGACCCATCGCTACCAAGCAGGCGTTGGGAATGAGATGTACCCAATTGACCCCTTCGTTTGCCTGGTAGACGTGTCCATATTTGCCGGCAATTGCCGCCGATGTCTGTTCCCAATTCTCATGGCGTTCCGACCAGGTTATGACATCGCCAATCGCTTCCGCCAATCGGCTGCGAGGCGGAATTTCTGCCAGCCCCGCCTGCACGATTTCGAGCGGATCGGTTAGAACGAAGGCTGCTGCAATCATGCCGGCAACCCACATTGCCCCATAAATGCCGTTGCCGCGATGAGATAGCGCAGCGTCGCGGTATGCTAGGTTGGCGGCGCGGCGCGGCTGCCCCGGACACAAGTAACCGTACACATCGGCTCTAATTTGGGCTCCAATCCATTCTCGATAGGGATTGCGAAAATCGGCGGCAGCAGATGCCGGCACGCCATTAATCAGATTTTTATACGCCACTCGTTCTGCCGTAAAAAGCCGTTCGTAGGCGAAATTCGCCAGCCAAAAACGCCCTACATCGGCAGGAGTAAAGTTCAATCCATGTTCGCCTACAATGGCTGCGGCAGCGATGGTAAATTCGACATCGTCGTCCTGTACCACGCCAGCGATATTGCCTCGCGTTGTATCATGCCAGCGGCTCCAAGCGGGCGGTTGGATTTCGGCGGGGAAGGGGTCGAGCAATGGAATGTAATCCTCTAGCGGGTAAGCGTCGGCGAGTTGCAAATAGCGGCGAATTGTTTTGGCAGTAACCAATCCTTCCAGCGGTTTGCCTAACATCATGCCGGCAAATCTGCCCAGCAAGCCGCCGTGAATCCGATCATACAAATCGCCGGTGAAATCGGGCAAGGGGAGTGAAGCGGGCAAGGCGGCAACTATCTCATCTAACTGGGATGGCTCATCATAGCCCCAATCAGATTTTGATGGGAGTTGCGCCAGCTCGCCCCAATATTTTTCGGCGTGAGGGATAGTGGCTGGTTCGGCTAAAATGCCGGCAATGATGGGGTGGAGATCATCTGGCGAAACCCCTTGTTGCTGGCGTAAAGTCGTTTCTGCCGCCAACAATGCCCGGTCGCTATACAACTCCATTTTGCAGCTCCCGAATTTTGCGAATGCCGGCATCTACAATTGCCTCATGCAATAGCCTGCCATATTCAGCGGTAGCGCGTTGTGGATAACGGCGCAAAATGTACGGCGGCAGATTGGGAAACGGCAAATCGAGATGCGCTGGGGCGCGACCCATGGTGACCAATCCGGGATGATGATGCAGCATCAACGATGTCTCAAACTCGGCAGCGTGGTCGCTGGCAAATCGCCAGGTGTCGCTCACATCGTCGGTCGCTTCCACCAAACCCTCTATCAGCTCGCCTTCGGTCAGGAAAACGCTCTCGATCTGTGCCGCTTTTTCCATGCCGGCATTGATGGCGTCGTAATGCGCTGGCTCAAAGTGCCCGCTTAATAGCACGGCTTGTTTGAAGCCAAATTCCGCTAAACCCGTCAACAGATCAGCCACCAAAGCAGTCAGAGTTTCAGCCCGAATGGAGGTTAATGTGCCGGCATACCCATTGCTTTTCGACAAATTGCGAGAGATGCCATACCAGATGGGCGGAGCGATGAGACAGCCTGTCGCTTTTGCCAATGCGTTACAAGTCGCCAGGCTTAAATAGCCATCAACGCCCAATGGCAAATGCTCCCCATGCCACTCTATTACGCCAATGGGAACCAACGCCAATGGGTTTATCTCAATTCGGCTTTTTAACTCCTCAGGGTACAATTCAGCCACATATTTTTTCATCTCACCTCTACGGATAACTCACGTATCAATACCTGAAAACGATTATGCCGCCCAATATACTGCTCTTTCTCACCGATGACCATGCCCAATGGGCGTTGCCGGCATATGGCAACGCCGAAATTCACGCCCCAGCCTTAACTTATCTGGCAAAAAATGGGATGGTGTTGGAGAATGCGTTTACGCCAACCCCCGTTTGCTCCCCAGCCCGAGCTTGTTTGCACACCGGCAGGCTGGCGTCCCAACATGGCATTCACGACTATCTGGCGGCTGGCGATGCCGGCATCAATTCGCGCCTGTGGCTGGATGATGAAATCACATTGGCGCAACTATTGCATGGGAGCGGATATTACACCGGTCAGGTCGGAAAATGGCATATGGGGCAAGATGAGCAGCCTCACCCTGGTTATGATGAATGGTTTACGATGGGACGAGGCTATCCCATCTACCATCAGGGGGCGCATGAGTATGGGTTGAACGGAAAACACCAGCGAATGGAAGGGCGCATCACCCACCGTCTGACAGAGCGGGCAGTTGCATTTTTGCGCGACGCTCCGGCTGATCAGCCATTTTTTCTAACCGTCGGTTTTTATGCCACCCATAGCCCGTGGGAAGGGCAATCGGAATGGTTGGCGGCGCAATATCGGGGAGGCGACTTTGCCGGCATTCCCCAGGATGAATCTTATCCCTTTGGCGTCCAAAATCTTGAATCGACAACGCCGGGCGAACCTCATGAATCATTAGCCCAATATTTTGCCGCCGTTTCCGAAATCGATAACGCCATTGGGCGGTTGTTGGACGAATTAAAATCTACTGGTCGCGCCGAAGAGACGATAATCATTTACACCTCAGACCATGGCTTAAATTGTGGGCATCATGGCATTTGGGGCAAGGGGAATGGCACATTGCCGCTAAATATGGTGGAAGAGTCGATTCGGATTCCGCTTATCTGGCATCATCCGTCAACCATCTCTGCCGGGCGCCGTCAAGAGTTTGTCGACCATCTCGATACCTTTCAGACGATTTTGGAGATTGCCGGCATTCACCCGCCGCCTGACCGCAACTACCCGGGACGCTCCTATTTGCCCCAGTTGCAACGCCAAACCCCGCCAGATTGGCGGACGATTCAATTTGGCGAATATGGGGCGTTGCGCACGGCGAGAACTGAACGATTTAAATTGCTGTTGCGAAACGGCTTTGGCGACGATGAGTTGTTTGATTTGGCGGCTGATCCCCGTGAAACGCTCAATTTGTGCCGGCATCCCGACTACAAGCAGATCGTAGAAGAGCTAACCGCCCAAATCTCAGCCTATTTCGAGCGCTATGAAGAACCGCAAGCGCGTGGCACATTGGCAGCCGATTTGCCCCAGACCAACTTTACAGAGGCGTGGCGCAGTTAGTTTTTAGCCCAGGCAATGACGATATCTTGATTGCCCCGGCAAGGCGCCACATCTAATTGGGTGAATCCCAGCGGCGCCAGATGGGTCTGATACCAAGTCAAGTCGAGGGCGGCAGTTTGCGCCGACCACCCTTTGTACAGGCTCACCGCCAATTTCCCGTCTGCTTTTAAGATACGTGCCAGTTCGCCCAAGACATCGCCTGGTTTGGGCAGCGTTTCTAACAAGCCAAAACAGCAGACGACATCAAACTCTTCGTCGGCAAAAGGCAACCCTGTGGTTAAATCGATCCCCTGAAAATCCGTTTTATCGGTTAAACCGCGCCTTTCTGCCTCTTGTTGGGCGGCGGCGATCATAGGCAGCGAGCGATCGATGCCGGCAGCTATGCCAGTAAAATAGGGCAATGCGGCAATTGAGAGGGGCAAATCGCCAGTGGCTGTGCCGGCATCCAAGATTTTCTCGTTCCCCGTAATTTGCAACTGATCGGCGAGGGCGAGCCACCTGTCGGATTCGCTGCGGGCGCTAAACAGCCTAGCCCCAAAGCGATCATACGCCCAATTCATCGATCTTTTGCCAAAATAGCGCCCGTCCGTGGCTAAAATAAAAAGCGTTATCCCCAGAACGCTGCCGGCAACCAACAAGATGACCCAGCCCATCTTTCTTCCTCCAAAAGTTTATGAGTTAGCCATCCTCATCCTTCAAAATCGCCGCCATCCGTTCAAAATATTTGCGTTCCCGGTTTGCCAATTCAGGGGCGATTTTCGCTCCCTGCTGCCAAAAGTGTTGTTTGCCCCTGCCCATTTTTTGCCCGGCGGCAGTGTGCATATCTAAAGCGTAATCAGGGATTTGCGGCTGCGGGTTGGCGTGCATTATCCAGTTGACCATTTCATCGCTGGAGCGATCTTTCTGGCAGCGGCACAAATATCGAACGGCGTGGACGGCAAATAACTTTCGTTCTGCCACGCTGCGGTCAAATTTGGCAAGCATTTGAACCAGAGAATTGATAAAAATCGGAGCGTTTGGTTCGCCAAACCCAATATCTTCCACTGAAATGACCATGAGTCGCTGCCACAAATAATCTTCTAAGGCTGGACTGGTAATCGCCATTTCATACGCCAATAAGGCGGCGTTTTCCGCATTGCCGCGCCGAATCTCTTTTTGCAGGGCGGAAATCAGTTCGTCTGCCTTAAAGCCATTGAAAGTGGTGACAGTTTGCCATGGGTCGCGGGGTAAATTAGACATAGGTAAACCTCATTTTACTGGGGAAAGGGTGGGGGTTTGTTGCCGGGAGTTGATGATGATGATGCCGGCAATGATGATAGCCATCCCGCCCAACATCCCAAGCGTTATCCGTTCATCTAGCAGCAACGCCCCGCCAATGGTTGAAAAGACGGGCACTATATAAGCCGTCATCGCCGATGTGGTCGCCCCAAAACGGGTGATGATGTATAGCGACAGCAAAAAGCCGGCAAATGAGCTGATAGAAGCGCTGTATAGTAACGCGCTTATGCCAACTTGAGTTACATCCGCCAAATTGGTATCGCTCCATAACAAAGCCGCTACTGCAGTAAGCGCCATCCCCACAAACGTCCTGACGCTAGTCACTTGCACGGTATCTAGGTCACGAACATACCGTCGAGCGTAAATAGCCCCCAGGCTAGAGCTAATGTTTGATCCGAAGATTAAAATAAAGCCGATGGGAGACGCGACGGAGGCGTCTGGCAAACCAGATTCGCCCAACAATGTCAACATTAATGCCCCGCCTAACGCCAGCGCTACTCCAAACGCTTTTCGCTGGGTTAAATGCTCATCGCTCAACAAAAAGTGAGCCAACAAAACGGTGATGGCGGGTCCAGCCGTGCCGATTATCGCCGACAACCCGCTGGAAAGATAGTTCAAGGCAGTAATGAATGCCGTCATGGGCAAAGCAGTGCCTATCAAGCCCAAAACTGCCCCATGCTTCCAAACCCGATTATCTGTGGGCGCCGAGTAGCGGCTGCTGAAAAGAAATAAAGCGATGTAGCCAAAGGTGGCTAAAATCATGCGTAGCCCAATAAATGAGAACGAAGAAAATTCGGTTAAGCCAAAGCGGGTGGAAACGATGGAACTGCCAAAGAAAAAACCCAGCAGCGCCACGTAAAACAGGCTGGTTAAATCCATTTAAACCTTCTAGGTTAATCCTTGCTCCATCAACGCGATAAATCGCGGAATGTCGTAATCTAATATGATTTGGGCGTTGGGTTTGCCTCCGCCGCGTTGATGCCAATCGACAATGGTTTGTCCCCGGGCGTACAGTCCATTGATTTCGACTGTCACATGGCGCGTTTCAGATTTGGTCACCTTTTCTGGTTCTAAAGCGACGGCTAACGCTAACGGATCAGCGGCAAACAGAGCCGATCTGCCCATGTAGTTGAAAATAAATTCACGGGTAGCGGCAGAGATATTCTTGAAAAATTCGCTTTTGATTGTGCCCAAATTTAGCCAGCGGTTTAGGGTTTCGCCATCAATGGGATGACGCATCGTCGCTTCCCAGTCGATGAGCTCAATCAGTTTGCCGGCATCTTCCCACGCTTTAAACACAACGTGCCCCGCTTCAGGGTCGAAATAGATATTAAATTCCGCCGACACATTTGAAGTGTTCCCGTGGGCTGTCACCGCGCCCCCCATAACGATAAAACGCTTCAGCTTTGCCGGCAACTGAGGGTCAAGTTTGAGGGCAACTGCGATGTTGGTCAAAGGTCCAATTGCCGCCAAAGTGTACTCCCCCGGCGATTCGTTTACCATGCGAACCAGGGCGATGGAAGCGTGTTCAATTTCTGATTGACGATGTTTTGGCGCCAACCCCACATCCCCTAACCCATCCTGCCCATGTACAAAAGCGGCGTCTTCTTGAAAGATGACCAAAGGCTGGTCGCAGCCGGCATAAACGGGGATATGTTGCTCCACAATTTCAGTCAGCGTCAGGCTGTTGCGCAACGTGTGTTCCAGTCCCACATTGCCGCCAACCGCCATCAGAGCTTCGATTTTGGCATTGGGGTGGGCGGCAGCCATTAAAATCGCCTGGGCGTCGTCCACGCCGGGATCGGTGTCGATAATGAGTCTTTCCATGGTTCGCTTCCTCCAGTTTGTTGGTCGATTGCGTTAATTATGAATTGATTGCGCCAGACGATCGTTCAATTGCCGGCAGGCGTCGTTTAATTCGATTTTTGCCGCCTTATAATCAATCGTTTGCCATTCTCCATCTCGGTACAGCCAGTTGCCGTCTACCATCACATCCCGCACATGCATCCCCGAAACGGCATATACTAGAGCGGTGTAGATATCTTGCCCGATGATCGGCGCCCAACCGATTTCATCTAAATCGAGCGAGATGATGTCCGCCTTCTTGCCCACTTCTAACGAGCCGATTTCATCTTGTAGCCCCAGCGCTTTTGCCCCACCCAGGCTCGCCATATGTAAGATAGCCCTGGTGGGCAGGGCGTTGGGTTGGCGGTAATGATGGGCGTATAGCTTGCCGGCAAGCTGCATCTCTTTGAACATGTCGTAGCTGTTGTTGTTGGTTACATTGTCTGTGCCTAACGCCAGATTGATGCCGGCATGCATCATCCCCAGAACATCAGCCGCCCCAGCCGCGTTACGCATGGCAGAGGATGGGGCGATGACGGCTGAAAAGGGGGTATTGACAAGGGTTGGATAATCTATCGACGATAAAGTGAGGCAATGCGCCGCCAAAATAGGGCGTTCTAAGATGCCCATCTTTGCCAATTGAGCGACTGCCGATCGGTTGTAATGGGTATGACAATACCGATCTTCTTCGCCGCTGGTAGCAAAATGGATGTGCAACCCGGTCTCAAATTGAGCGGCAAGGGCTAATTCCTGCTGCATCGCTTCTTCGCTATTGTCTACAAAGAAGGCGTGAGGTCCTATCCAACTCGTCAGCCGCGAATCCCCATCTAACGCGCTCAGAAAATCAGTTGCGGCGGATAGTTCTCGATGGCGGGCTGACTCATCCCCCAATTCGACGATGCCATACGCCAACGCCGCCCGCAAGCCGCTGGCGCGGACGGCGGGCGCGATCTGCTCCATCCAAAAATATTGGTCGGCAAATGTGGTCGTCCCGGTCCGAATCATTTCGGCGCAAGATACGGTGACGGCTGGCGGCAGCATATCGGGCGACATTTGCTCCTCTACCACCCGAATTGTGTTGTACCAACCGTCGAACGTAAACAGAGAATGCCCTTCTGCCATGCCGCGAAACAGGGTCATGGGTGAGTGGGTGTGGGCATTGATTAACCCTGGCATGAGCAGCCTGTTTCCTAATTCGATTTCGACTTGGTTGGGCGTAGCTGCCGGCATTTGTCCCCGCGGTCCAATCGCCTTAATTCGCCCTTCTTCGATTTGGATCGAGCCCGGGGAGTAGATGGAATCGGCGGCATCCAAGCAAACTATTTTGCCGGCATGGAGCGTAACCCCCATTATGCCAAAATCCGGTCTAATTCAGCCCGGGTAGGCATAGCGGACGACGCCCCAGGTTTGGTCGTTGCCAAAGCGCCAGCCGCCGCCCCCCACCGAACCGCCTCGCCGATCCGTTTTCCTTCCGCCAAAGCGACCGCCAATCCGCCATTAAAAGCGTCGCCAGCGGCGACGGTGTCGATGGCATTGACCGAAAATGGCGGGACAAAGCCGCTTTCATTTTTGGTTTGATAATAAACCCCTTCCGCCCCCATTTTAATGATGGCGGTTTCAACCCCGCGCTGTAACAATAAATCGGCGCACGCTTTTGCCTGAATTTGGTCGTTAGGGCGAATGCCGACTAACATCTCCGTTTCTACTTCGTTAGGAGTCATCACCGTTGCCAATTGATACGCTTCGGGCGGCAACTCGCTGGCGGGGGCAGGGTCTAATATTACGATGGCGCCCCGCTCTTTCGCCGCTTTAGCGACCTGTAATGAAACGGACAATGGACTTTCCAATTGCAGCAGCAACACTTTTGCCTGCTCTAATGCCGGCAAACAGCGGGCAACTTCCGCTTCATCGTGCGCCATATTTGCCCCCGAAATGACGATAATGGCGTTTTCCGCCGCCTGGTCGACGCTGATGACGGCTAAGCCAGTGTTGTTGTCGGGATCAATCGTTACTCGGCTCATATCGATTGGCTCTTCCGCCACCAATCCCAGAACCCCGTGCCCAAATGGATCGTCTCCCACCCGCCCCACGAAAATCGTGCTGCCGCCTAACCGTCCGGCTGCCGCCGCCTGGTTGAACCCTTTGCCGCCTGGCACAGTGATAAATGATGATCCAAACAGCGTCTCGCCTGGCGCCGGCAAACGGGGCACATATGTTGTCAAATCCATGTTTATACTGCCCAAAACTACGATACTCATCTGACCCTCCTGATTTGCTGAGATGATTTTTTTATGATGATTCAGTCACGAATAAAGCAGCCTCTTCTCGCAGCCGTTTCAGAAAATCGATCGATTTTAATTCCCGCTCTAAAATGTACGAGATGTAGTAAAAAAGAGCCTCTTCTAACTCTTGGCGCAAAGCGGGTTTGAGAGATAAGGAGCTGACTGTTTGCCACGAGCGAGATTGCAGATAACGCAAAACTTTTACCCCCACGGCTGATATTGGGATTGCGCGCCGGTCTCGGCGCTGATTGCCTGGAGAAATTAACCCACCCAACTCGGCGCTGAGATATTGGTCTTCTTCTAAAACGGGGTTGCCGGTAACAACACATTCAAAAAGTTGGGGTTGATAACCGACCAAAGCCAGCAGACGCAATTCATAATATCGAGCTGCCAACCGGGGTTCAGCGCCAGCGCTTAATCGGGTTAAAGAGTTTGCCAACAGATCAAAAAGAGGCGGATTGGGGTCATTTTCGGCGGTGAAGTTGTCTAGCAATTCGACAACATATGAAGCATAGGTAGTCAATGCCAAACTGTCGCGCAAAGGGGCGTAATGTTCCGCTAACTCTGCCTGGGTAATGATGTCTAAGTCGCGCCCAACCGCAATTAAAAATTTGGTGCGCATAAACAGTTCGACATGTCCGGTCTTTCGGCTTTGGGGTTTGCGGGCGCCTTTGGCAATGGCTCGGCGTTTGCCAAAATTGCGAGTGTAGAGGGTCAGCAAGCGGTCAGCTTCGCCAAAATCGCGGCGACGCAACACAATGGCTTCGGTGCGATAGGCGCGTTCTCGCATTTTAGGATAGATGATCAGGCGAAAAATGGTCGGGCAACAGAGCAAACAGTGATGTTTGCCGGCAATTGCCGGCATTGTCGCATAAAAAGATGGGAATGTCGCCGGCAAACTCTGCCAAAACTTGCCGGCATGCCCCGCATGGCGATCCGCCATTATCGGTTGCGACCGCCATCGCCAAAATCGGGCGTTTGCCGGCAGAAACCATAGAAAAGATTGCGGATCGTTCGGCGCAATTGGTTAAGCCATACGAAGCGTTTTCGACATTGACGCCAGTGAAGATCGTGTCATCATCTAACAACAGCGCCGCTCCTACCTGGTAGTTTGAGTAAGGAGCGTAGGCGTTGTGCCGGCAATCGATGGCGGCTTGAATCAGGGCGTTTTTTTGGTCTTGGTTAAGGATCATTTTTCAGATGGGTAAAGGGCGGCACAATTTCGCTGCTGGGTATCGTCACATTTTCTAGAACAACATGGGGTCCAATTATACAATCTTCTCCGATTTTAGTAGAACCGCGCAAAAAGCTGTTAGGTTGAATAATCGTATCTCTGCCAATTTGTACGGACGGTTCGATCCATACCGTCGCCGGGTCGACGATGGTCACCCCATTTTTTAGCCAATAAGAGTTGACTCGCTTCTGGAAAATGCGCTCAACTTCGACCAATTCCGCTCGCGTACCAGCTCCTACCCCTTCGTCTGGGTCGTCACTCACAATCGCCTCCACCCGCAAATTTTGGCGGACAGCCGCTTCAACCATATCTGTCAGATAATATTCTTGTCCGCTGCGGGCTTGGCGCAAAGGCAACTTGGGCAGGTTGTCCCACAAAAATGAGGCGTCGAAACAGTAAATGCCGGCATTCAATTCTCGAATCGCTAAAATTTGATCCCCATCCTCCCGCTGTTTGGCGGTGGTAACCTCGACAATTTCCGTCACGCCGCCGCTCTTATCCCTAACCACCCGCCCAAAAGTAGAGGTCGGCTGACCTGGAACCGCCAACATAGATAATGCCGCGCCTGTTTCCGCTTGGTGTTTCGCCAGCAGTCGCATCGTTTCTAACTTCACCAGCGGCATATCGCCATATGTGACTAGCGCCTGGCTTGATCTACCTCGCAAAGCGTCGGTAGCCATCAAAGCCGCATGTCCCGTCCCTAGACGTTCCGCTTGGATGATATATTCTGCCCGATCGCCCACTAAGTTCGGCACGCCATCTTCGCCGGGGGCGATGACGATGACTGGTTTTAAATCGGCGATCTGTTCTGCCATTTCGAAGATGTGCATGAACATCGGTTTGCCGGCAACTGGATGCAATATTTTTTGATATTTTGATTTCATGCGGCTGCCATGCCCAGCCGCCAATATAAGGATGGCTAAACTCATAACTTGTTCAAAAGAAAAAGATTTGTTCCAAAGAAAAAGGGCACAGTTTCCTGTACCCAAAAATTGGCTGGGGTGGTAGGACTCGAACCTACGAATGGCGGATTCAAAGTCCGCTGCCTTAGCCACTTGGCGACACCCCAAGCGAGTGGAAATCGTATCACAACGGAGCGCTTTCGGCAAAACTTTCTTGACCCTTATTAGGAGCGATTCGCAGCCGAATTATCCCTTTCATCTCCTCTGGCGGGATCGGTTTGAGCTTGCGCAAAATGAGTATCTCGCCAGCCACAGCCAACTGTTTCGCCGTCAGTCTCACTCGGTTAAGCAGCGTTTGCCATCGTTCAGGATACAACGCTTGCGCCACCGCTTCTGGTCGAATTGAACCGGTTTCGCCCGCCTGCCGGCATTTTTCTAATATCAACTCTCTAATCGCCTCGTCGCTCACCTTTTTACGCTTTTTTGACGATGCCGGACTTGGAGGAGCGGATCGTTTTTGGGGTTGCCCTTTTCGCTTTTCTCTTTTCAATCAATTTCTCCGCTTAACTGCCTGTTGATGCTTGGTTACCGTGAAAATTACAATTGTGCCGGCAAAATCCATCCATTTTTGCGCTCCAAATCGAGTTGGAACGCGGTATAATACCTTATCCCGAATCTGATGACGAAACGGTAGATTCGCGCAAGGGATTTTATGAGCGTTACTCAAGAGATAAAAAGCCGTCTTGATCTGGTGGAAGTGGTAGAAAGGTATTTGCCATTGCGTAAATCTGGCAGCGCCTACACCGGCTTTTGCCCCTTCCATCAAAACAGCCGCACCCCCGCTTTTGTGGTCTTTCCCCATACCCAAACTTGGCGCTGTTTTGGGGCATGCGCCGATGGCGGCGACGTTTTTTCTTTTTTAATGAAGAAAGAAGGATGGGATTTTAAAGAGGCGTTGCGGAATTTGGCGGAGCAAACGGGTGTAGAGTTAGAACAACGATCGCCGGAACAAATCAAACAAAAGGCGAAACAGGATTATTTGAGCCAAATTTTAACCGCCGCCGCAGACTATTTCCATCAACTGTTTTTGTATGCGCCGCAAGCGGAGTTTGCCCGCGACTATGTGGAAGGGCGCGGATTGAGCCAGGAGACGGTCAGCGCCTTTCAGATCGGTTTTTCGTTGGATAGCTGGGACGCAGCCAAGGGGCATTTTGCCAAGCAAGGATATTCGGAAGAGGATTTGCTCAATGCCGGCATTCTCAAGCGGCATGAAGAGCGCGGTACCACCTATGACCGATTTCGCAATCGGCTGATGATCCCCATCCGAAATGTGGGCGGTGATGTCGTAGGCTTCGGAGCGCGGGCTTTTTCTCCAGACGACATGCCCAAATATCTCAATTCGCCCCAAACCGCCGCTTTCGATAAAAGCCGGCTGTTGTTTGGCTTGGATACGGCGAAGCGGCAAATTCGCCAGGAGCGGCAAGCCGTTATCGTGGAAGGGTATATGGATGTGATGCAAGCGTGGCAAGCCGGCATCCGCAATGTGGTAGCGCAAATGGGCACTGCTCTAACCGGAGCGCAATTGGGATTGTTAAAACGGTACGCCAAGCAGTTTGTCATCGCCCTGGATTCAGATGCGGCGGGCAGCCAAGCGACATTACGCAGTTTGGAAGTGGCTCGAAATAGCTTGGATCGGGAAGCGGATACTCGTTTTGACCCGCGCGGGTGGATTCGACATGAAGGCAGGCTCAAAGCGGATATTCGAGTGGCAACATTGCCGGCAGGCAAAGACCCCGACGATTTAATTCGAGAAAACCCAGACCAATGGCGCGAATTAATCGCCAATGCCCCAACCGTAGTGCGGTATGTCATCAACGCCTTGACCGCTGACTTGGATTTGAGCGACGCTAAAGGGAAAACGGCGATAGCCCAGCAAATTTTGCCCCTGATCCAGGATGTAGATGATCCCGTGGAACGGGATCATTATCTACAACAATTAGCCCAAACGCTGCAAGTAGACGCTCGGGCATTACAACGGGTGAGAACGCCACCGCGGGCGAGAACGGCGGCACAGAAGGGTCGCCCAGCCCCTCCGCCGCCCGCAGATGTAGAAAATGTGAATGGAGAACTGGCGGATTCGGCAGCCGATAGCGCCAGCGCAGTCACTTTAGGGCAAAAAGTTGATACGGCACAGCGAGAAGCGTATTATCTGCGCCATATTTTAGAATATCCCCAACTTTATTTTCATGTCAATCGATTATTGCGGCAAAATAGGCAAGCGTCTGTCACAACAGATGATTTTTCCTCTCTGGAACATCGTCATATTTTTGCTGAGGCGCTGCCATCGCTGGAAGATGGGGTCAAAGTGGAAGCTGAGGCGTTGCTTTCGAGCTTAGATGAGCCGATTTCCGCCCAATTAAGTCACATTGTCGCACAAATGCCGGCAGTAGCCGACCCATTTTCAGATCGGTTTATTGACCGATTGGCGCTAGCTATTTTAGATTGGCGAGCCGAGAAAATCCAAAGACAAATAACTGAAATCACTTTGTTGGTCAGGCAAGCCCAAGCCGAAAATAATGAACCGCTAACCCAACTTTACGAGCGTCAAAAACGAGAGCTGCCCTCCAAATGGTTGGGCATCAAGCAAGCCAAATCTGCCATGTCCGCCGTTCATAGGCGACGAGCCGAAGAATCCAAAAACTAATAAGACCTTTGGGGCAATGGCAGAATGATTTTCTTACGGTAAAATCCTTTTAACTATCGTTTGAGATTGTTGGCATGAACATAGTAGCTCTATTCCAGTCGTGATGCCAGCCGACTCATGAAGAATCGTCGGAGAGACAAAGGAAATTATGAATAGCGATCAAATGGTATGGGATGATCTCGAACAAGAAGGGCTAGATGACCAGGAAGAGGGGTCCAACATTGACCTGGATGATGGTATAGATATCGAAGCGGTAGTTCGCTCCGCGCGCCGCACCCGCCAAATTGACGAGACCGATGTCCAGACGATATTAGCTTCTGCAGATGAAGGGCAAGCCGAAATCTTGTATGAGCGATTGCAAAAGTTAGGGATTCGAATCGTCTCAACTACTGGCGAAACCGTTGAAGAGATCGCCGAATCATACAGTTTGCTCGATAAAGATATAGATTTAGGCGGTTTAGATGAATATTATCAAAATGCGAATGTAGACGAGGATCCAGTTCATACTTATCTGCGCGAAATTGGTTTGGTGCCGTTGTTAACCGCCGAACAAGAGGTTTGGCTGGCGACACAATTGGTGGCTGCCACTACGCTAGAAGCGTATAGCAAAGAAGCGACTGAAGAGAAAGAGGATGTCAGAACTGAAGCGTTCCAATTGACCTTAGGGAAAATGACCGAAAGTTGGGAGCGGGCAAAAAATGCGGCTGACGAGATCAACGTAGATTTGCCTGATTTGGCGTTGCTAATTGAAGAGGCGTTAAATCTGCGACAAAGTTGGAAATCTGAATCGACCTCTTATCTGCGCCATTATTTGTTAGATGGGGATTGGGGGCAAATGGATGATTGGTTCGATTTAGTGCAATCGATATTCGATCTGTTTACCTCTTTTTACATGCTGCCCAAAAAGATTACTAGAAACCTCTTAGATTTTTATCGTCAGCATCAGGAGTTACCGGCGCAAGATGAGCTACCCGCTTTATCTACGATGATGGATGACGCTTCCCTGAGCTACAATGAATTTATGGTTTACCATTTGGCTGAAGAGGCGAAAAACCATCTGTCGCGGGCGAATTTGCGACTGGTGGTCAGCGTTGCAAAAAAATATATGAACCGAGGTATCCAATTTTTAGATTTGGTGCAAGAGGGCAATGTGGGTTTGTTGCGGGCGGTAGAGAAGTTTGACCATACCAAAGGATATAAATTTAGCACCTATGCTACTTGGTGGATTCGACAGGCGGTGAGCCGAGCTATCGCCGATCAAGCCCGCACCATTCGCATTCCCGTTCATATGGTGGAAAATATCAACAAAATCGTTCGCACTCAGCGATCGATGGTGCAGCAACTCAGCCGTGAACCAACCCACGAAGAGTTGGTGTTGGAGTTAGATTATTTAGAGCCGGAAGAGATCGGGCAAATAAAAGCGGCGATTAAAGATGGTTCCGTTTCGCACATCGATCCATTGCTCTACCGTAAATGGCGGCAGGCGGCTAAGAAAGTGCGGAATATCCTGCATATCTCGCAAGATCCGATGTCTTTAGAATTGCCTGTAGGCAATGAAGACGCAACGGAGCTGGGCGACTTTATCCAAGACGAATCGACGTTAGAACCGGTAGACGCCGCTTCTCATGAATTGTTGCGCGAACAGGTTCGTAGCGTGTTGGGCTTTTTGGCGGATCGCGAGCGTCAGGTGTTGGAGATGCGGTTTGGTTTGGCGGATGGAAGAGACCATACTTTGGAAGAGGTAGGCAAGGAGTTCGGCGTTACCAGAGAGCGGATTCGCCAAATCGAAGCCAAGGCTTTACGCAAATTGCGCCATCCTAGCCGAAGCCGATCTTTGCGCGACTATTTGTCGTAAGTTTGACGTAAAGCGCCAACACATCGTCTACATGCTGGGCGATGGTGCGGATGGGGGCGATGCCGGCAATCAATTTTTGTAATATCCCTTCGTCTCGCCATAGCTCAACGAGAATATCTCGTAGCGCCTCGGCGTTTCCTGGCGGAAACAACCTCCCATTTATCCCATCTTGTACGCTTTCTGGCAGCGCGCCTACATCTGATGCGATAACGGGCGTGCCTGTTGCCAAAGCTTCTTGAATGACTTGTGGCGCATTTTCAAACCAGAGGGAAGGCATCACCAACACATCCAGATCAGCAAATTTTCGCCAAACTTGTTCATGGGTTAATTTGCCGGCAAACATGATATTGGGGTGCGTGGCTAATTCGCGTAGTGATTGGGCGTAATCGGGAAAAGCGGAAGGGTCGCCAATTATCGTCAGCCGAATATTTTCGGACGGTAACCCATTCATCGCTTTTATCAATACATGCGCCCCTTTTTGCCAAGCTAAGCCGCCCACATAGCCGATATGAAATCCATTGCCAGGGGGGCGCGTTTTGCGCTTTACATAAGGGGGGATTCGAAAACCATGACGGATGATTTTTATTTTAGATGCCGGCATGCCTAACCGCCGAGGCACAGAAGCTACCATCTCTGATGGCGAGACGATTAATTTGGCGCGAGACAAAACTGCCCGCAATATCCGCTCTCTATTTGCCAGTAATGGGGCGAACGCCGGCGACAACCATGCCAATTGGCTAAAACCAGCCCGACTCAAAGCGCATTGCCCACAATTGATCCAAGCTTTAGGACCTTTGCATAATTCCTGACTATAGTTCGTTACCAATTGGGCGTTGGCGCATAAAAACCAATAATCATGCAAAGTGATCAGGAATGGAATTTTTGAGCGGCTTAACGTAGAAGCCGGCAATCCTAACAGGTGTTGGGCATGGATCAAATCGGGTTTTATTTGGGTTGCTGCCTCAGTAAAAAAACTTTCTAGGGTAGGTTCATAAAAAGAGGCAAAAAAACGGCGGTTAGCCGTTACCTGTTTCGAAGTTGCCGCCCACACATGAACTCTCTCCCTTTCACGCCAATGTTCTAAAGCGGGCTTGACCCCATCGCGTCGGAAAAAAATGTCATTGGTAACCCCACGATCAGCTAATTCTGAAGCCAACTGTTGAGTATATAGTTCAGCGCCGCCGATATAATCGGGCGGGTATTGGTGAATGAGGTGCAAAATACGCATGTTGTGGTTGACTTAAAGCGCCGCTCGGAAAAACAGTTCGATTTGGTCTATCCGATCCTCCCATTGGGAATATCTCTCAACTTTTTTTTGCCCATTTTCTCCCATTTGCCGCCTGAGTTGGGGGTCTTGGAGAAGACGCCTAATCGATCGCGCCAATGCCGGCACATCTCCAAATGGAAGCAACAATCCATCTTTGCCCTGGTCGATAACGTCGCGCAACGCCCAGGCGTTCGCGCCAATGACTGGCGCGCCACATGCCCACGCTTCTAGAAAGACGATGCCGAAAGATTCAACGCGGGAGGGCAGGGCGAAAATATCTGTTGCAGCTAACAACCTTCGTTTCTCTTCTTCTGATATTTTGCCTAACGTCTTGATTTTTGTTCGAATAGATGCCGGCAATGTTCCTAAAAATCTTTCAAATTCCGCTACTGGCTGCCCAGCCAGAATCAATTCTGCCTCCACATTATTTTCCCACAATTGACGCATTGCCTCCACCAGATGACGGCTGCCTTTATCGAAAGATAGAGCTCCTAATGAGCTGACTATTGGCGCTGATATCCCATGCTTTTTCCGAAAACGGGCGCCATCTCCGCCCATTATCCGATCCTGGCGGATAGCGGGCGGCAGCGTTAAGATTTTGCCTGGCTGAGATGGTTGTTGGCGATAAAAATCCGCTTCGGCCGGCGTAAGGGCTATGAGCCCGTCGCTCTGGGCGACGATGCGGCGTTGATGCGGCATGGCGTAAAATTGACTCAGACTGTCGCTGCCTGGTTGGTCGCCAGCCCCCAAATGGGTGAGGGGACAAACGAAAAAGGGGATGCGCCATCGTTGGGCGGCTTGCTGACCTAGCAACAAAAAATTTTCGTAAGCGATATTGGCGGCGAGGATCAAGTCGAATTGTCCGTTTGATTCCGTGAGCCATCGGCGCAATGCCGGCATTTTGGGGGCAAGCATACTCAATCGGTTGGCGATTTGGATAGGGGAAGATAAGCGGGAGAAGATCCACAACAAACGACGAACGAAATGATACGAGGTGGGAGATGCCGGCAAATGTCGAATTGGAAAGCGCAGCGTGTGTACCCCATCTATCCAAGATTGTTCCTCCATTACTTTGGGCGCCTGAGGATGCCAAAGCCGCTCAAAATGTCGGGCATCGCTGGCAGCTACCGTGACGCCATGCCCCCGCGACGCTAATCCTTTGCCGATTTCATGTAAATAGATTTCAGCCCCGCCTTGTGCCGGCAAGTAGGTCGGCGAAATAATCAGCACATGCATAATTCCGCTAAACCTCGTCAAGGGCTATTTGGGATGACAGATACCGGAGATTACATTGATAAGACATCTTGATATGCTTGTAGCGCTTTTTGAGCGCTCATTTCCCATTGATATTGTCTTTCGACTTTTTGGCAGCCGGCTAACCCCATTTCCTGACGTAATTGAGGTCGATTATGAAGATGTTCTATCACATTTGCCAACGCCACCACATCCCCATATGGGGTCAGAATGCCGTCGATGCCATCATCTACTACCTCAACCATGCCTCCTGCCGCAGCGGCGATAACGGGCACGGCATGTTGCCAGGCTTCGAGTAACACAATGCCCAAGGCGTCTACCTGGGAGGGGAGGATAAATAGTTCCGCTTGAGAAAGCAGCGTATGTTTTTCGGCATCGCTTATTCTTCCCAGATAATTTATTTTTGATTGACTTAAATGTGGTAAAGCGGTAAAGAACTTTTCAAATTCAGGAGTGGGCGCGCCAATTAGAACCAAACGAAAATCAAAATCTAACGCCAAAATCGCCTTGGCAGCGTCAATCGCCCCTTTGTCTGAAGATGTTCGCCCGATAAAAATGGCGTATGGTGGAGCGATGTTGTATTTGGCAAATAATGGTTGGGGATCGAGTAGCGGCGGCACGGGATCAACCCCAGAGTGTAGGACTTTGTTATATTTCGCTGTTATGCCCATCTGCTTCAACCCGGCGGCTGTAGCTTTGGTCAATGTTAGCGCCCCATTAGCTTGTTGGATTAATCGCCTCTGGTGGGGCATAGTAATGAGTCGAGCGGCGGCGTTTTGGCTGCCGGCATTCAGATGGGCATAGGGGGTGATCACAAATGGGATGTTACCCTCTTTTGCATATTGATGCCCGCATAAGGCTGGATATTCCCAAGACAAATTGAAAGCGTGGATGATGTCGGGGATTGCCGGCAATTGATTTAAAGCATTCTCGAAGCCCTCAATTTGAGGAAAAAATTTTGCCATCTGCGCCAATATTTTTTTTGGCGCGCCGGGCAAGGCGGCTAAGACGCCCATTCCCTTACGCCAACCCATTAATGCCGACCGCCCTCCCGGAAAAGAGGCGATAGGCAGTTGAATGTGCGTGATATTGGGTTGATTGAAAGTGGCGGGGATGCTTGCATTTGTCCCCAGCCAAAAATCTTCTTCCGCATGGGCGCTGCTGGAGATTATGTGTAATTCGTTGCCAGCCGTAGCTATCTCTTTGGCTAAGGAAAAAACGAATCGTTCGCCGCCTCCCATCGTTTGATTGCACGCTGGCGCTACAAATAAGATGCGCATGACTCCATTGTAACAAAATCTCCCTATAAAAATGAAAACCGCCTCAATCTAATTCTTTGGTTTTCCCTAAGTGAAGATAGAAAAAGGGGTGAAAAAGAAAGTGATTTGAGAGAAAATTGGTGTGTGAAAACGCAACCTCCCAAATCACCTACAAAAATCAATTATCAAGTACAACAAGCAATTGAGCAAATGGTTTCAACCTTACCCAAAGGGACAGACTTAGGTCTGTGTGATGTAATCAGCGCCATGTACAGCGGCTATTTTGTTGAATCAGGCGGAGGCGTGATGCCAGCAATAGACCAATATTTAAGGGGTTGGATACCCGAAGAGTCAGAACGAGCGGCGCGAAGCCGTCGGGCGGCAAAAGCGATAACATATGGGCAGTACAATTTAAATGAGTTGATAGCAGAGATGAAAAGGATAGTGACCCAAAGCAGTCAATGGCAGCCGACAATCGTACAAGGGTATCGACTGAAGTCAGTTGATATGACATCGTATAAACGGTCAAAGGTCAAAACGCTCAAAAGCAAGGGCTATGATTCCAACGCACAACGAGCCATGCCAGCAGTACCCTTTGGCATCATGGGGACAACAGGCGAAGTCAATGGTCAGAGAGTGGCTCTGTTGGAGATGCTGATATGTGGGGACATCAACCAGAATCAGCCTGCTGAGGAAATGAAGAAAGTGTATAGTCAGGTGGCTCAACAGCTTGCTGCAAATGAGTTGGCTGTCTTTGACGCAGGCTTTTCTCTTATTGAAGCGGTGGTGCAGGGCATTGACCACTGTGTCGTGCGGTTAGCGACAAACTGTACCTTTGGTCAAAGTCCGGGGAAAATCCCCGTCCGAACATCAAACAAAGGTCCCGAACCGAGCCGCCATCAAGCTGAAATCGTCCGCCCCTTGACTCGTAGACACGGCGGCAAGGAATTGGCTGCAACCCCAGCAGATGAAACACGCATCTGTTTCGATGAAGCTGGGGAAGAGATTCGGATTGAAGTGTGGCAGCGGGTTTATTTTCTGGAACGCCATTTAGACCGGGTTGCAGATGAAACTCTCAAGAAAACGTTGCGGAAGAAGCCGCTTCAAGTCGTTGTTATTCATCACCCTGACTTCATTGACCCTCTGGTGTTAGGTACACCTTTGCTATCGCTCGAGCCCCAAGCGATGATGATGATTTATCCACAACGCTGGCCGATTGAGGGGATTCCTCAAACAGGCAAATATCTTTTGTCTGGAGGAGGAGGCAGACATTTTGTCCATCATCCAACCGCCATCACCCGCTTGCCAGCCTTGACGATGATTTTTGGGTCGTTGTTCAAATATCTGGCTGCAATTATGCCTCCAATCCGAACTGGTTTTTGGGACCGGGTGGTCAAACCAACCTATGGACGGTTGATGAGGTATTTAAAAAAAGTTGGTCTACCGATTTCAAGCCAACTTTCTAAGAAGGCTTCAGTGACGGCACATTTGCCGCCTGGCTATGATGCAATTAGGCTTTCGAGGGCGTAAATCTACGCTTTTCACACTTGATTTTGAACTGGATTTACGGAAAACTAAAGTAATTTAAGATTGAGGCGGAGATGTAGCCGTTTTTTATTTGATTTGCTAATGTGAAACTGCCGGCAAGAAAGCGTGGGTTAATTCGCCCTTTAGAAATTGAATCGGCAAATTGTAGGGTTCCTGAGGAGAAAACCCATTGTTTAATGTCACTGCCAATTGAACCGTTCCTAAATTGTGAAACCCATTTCCATAAGAAGCGCTGTTAACAGAAACCGTTATATCTTTCGACTGTCCTGGATTCAGCGCGCCACTCTGCGGCGAAATGGTGATGCCGGCAGGCGCCGAGCTATTCCAGTTTAATTGCTCAGAGCTTGTATTCTTCATTGTAACATGAGTTGATGGAGAATCAGCCGTGGTACTTGTATCGTCCATTAGCACAATAGAATCTAAACCAACATTTAGAAAAATAGGTGAATCCAATGAGCTAGTGCGAGCCGAGTTTCCCTTTTCAAGCGTCCAATCCGCTTTTGCAGAGGCGTTGGGCAGATCAAATACATGAACAGCATGATTGAAAGTAATTAATTCTATCTTGCCATCCAAATCAATATCTTCAACAGCCGGGCTATTTAATAACGAGCCGAATGAATAATAGATAGGCAGACTATTGGCGGGAAAATTGTCGCCTGTTAATTGGTTGCCGTTACCATCAATAACTGTGGTTGCCCATCCATTGTTAATAAAAATCTCCATCAACTCATCACCGTCATAATCGCCAAGCACAACGCTGTTTGCATGTTGAATTCCCCAATTTTGACCATTTTCTAAACGGGGCTTCATCGGAAATCCTGGCACCAAAGAACCATCAGCCTGAAAGGCATAAAGCTGAGAATTCATAGTGGGAATAATAATTTCTGGTTTGGAATCTCCATAGATATTCCCAATGGCTGGGGCGGCAGGCGTTGCCCCATCGACAGAAATTCCGCCCTCCCAACCAGGCAACTCATTTCCCTGATGGTCTAAACCTATCAATCTTTGCCCACCAATTGGGTGAGTCGGACTATTCATCTCATAAAAATATCCTAATCCGCTGAAAATCTCTAAGTCGCCATCAAAATCAACATCTGCCACAACCGGAGAGGAAAAGACAGTCTCGTAATAGTATCGTGGGAAGTTAGGCAACAATTGCCCATTTGCAGAAATGCCGTAAAGAGATCCGCCACAATAGCCATTAGACCAACCGCTAGGCAAGGCGTATGGACAATCCCAATATGACCATTCACCCATGTTCCCTTGCCAAACGCTTTCATACATCCCCTCATCAGTTCCAATTAGGATCTCGGGCATGCCGCTATTGTCAAGGTTTGCAATTGCGGGAGAACTCCAAATGGTATCCGCTATTGTTCCGTCAAATGCCTCCCAGCTTGGGAATCTAGTACGATGATAACTGGAGACAGGAAAACCAGATACGTTTGTGCCATCATGGTTTATGGCCATAATGCGCTTATCAAAACCGCCATACACGATCTCTAATTGAGGATCAGCGTCTAAATTGGCGATTGCTGGCGTGCTAAACACCCCATCCGGACATCCATCATCGTTTTCATCGGCTGCTAATTTTATGAATTTGACAGATCCATTGTGTTCTAATACAACGATACCCCCTTTTGGTCCTGAACAGGCTAATCCTCTTAGACCAACTCCGACAACTATTTCATTTTTGCCATCGTTGTCGATGTCGCCTATTGCTGGAGATGAATGGATTTCTTGGGCGCCTGCTGGCAAGCCAAAGGCTGGGGCAGTATCGGTTGCCCATAAAATACTTCCATTATGATTTAAGGCAACCACATACCCCTTATTGGTTGCAACAACGATGTCTGGTCGCGTATCCCCATCGATTAAACCAGTGGCTGGCGAGCTATACTGACAATTGACATCAGCTGTGCCATTACACCCTTTCATGTAAGACGACAGGTCAGTTTTCCATTGAGGTGGGGTCGTTCCGCCAAGTTGATTTCCTGAAGAAAAGGCTCGATTCCCAGTAATTAGCAAGAATAGCGAGAGAACGCCCGTTGATAAAATCCCCTTAAAAGAGAGATTCCAATACATTATTTAAATCCTCCACATTGAAGCTACAGCGCGTGTTACAGTGAATGTGCTAGGATTTAATTATCGACGCCTGGGGCGATAGATAACCTGCGTCCGAGCATGCGAAAGCCATTCTATATGAAAGAAGCGTGAACTACTGTTCTCCAATTTCAATTAGAGTGTAACTTTTTTACCGTGGCGGTGTAGCGTTTATTACAGGAAGAATTAAGACGCTACCAGAGTACTACTATTCTTGGTGGATTGTTGTAAATTTGGGGATCGCAAGGGGGTAAAGAATACAATTTTCACATTCTCCTTAAAGTAAATAAATAAGGTGTAGAAAATCCTTATGTATTTCAATCTCTAAGTGGATATGCAAACATCCTCCACTCAAGATAGACACTGAGCTGCTAATCTTTTTGTTCTACAATGTTTGCTTAGAGGCTTGAATTATTTAGTTGTTAGGGTTTTGGGAACAAGTTTTCGAAGAGGGCGCGATATTTTGCAATGATGATATCCCAATGATAATTCGCCTGGGCATATTGGTAACCATGATAACCGAGCTTGTTACATAAACTGGTATCCGCTATAAACCTGTTGACGATAAATGAAAATTCATCGTATGAATCATAGTATAAGCCGCCGTTACTTTTTTGGCACAGTCGTTTGGTCACCTCACATTTATTATTCACAATCACCGGTTTTTTTTGGAGCCACGCCTCGAGTGTAATGATGGAGAGGCTTTCGTACAATGAGGGGATAATGAGGGCGGTGGCGCCAGCGATGGCATTATATTTCTCTCTTTCAGATATATATCCGGTTAGGATGATATCGGGATGAGTAGGTAGCATGATATTGGATTTGCCGGCAATAACCAGTTTCAATGATTGTGCTCTCTCTTCTCGAAATCTAATAAAAAAATCGACCAATTCAGGGACGTTTTTCGATTGGCTTACCCGCCCCACATACAATAGATAGTCGCCCTGCAGTTGATACTTTTGACGAAAAGCATCTGGGTTAACCTTTGCCGGCATGTTAACGCCAGTGCCAGTCACAATTGAGAGAACACGCTCATTGTGCAATGCTCGATGAACTATGTCCCGTTCCGTTTCCGTGTTGTAGACAATCGCTTGAGGCATCTTAAACAACGACCGAAAAAGCTCTAAATATAGGTATGGCTCTTCGTGAGCGGTAGGAATTAATATCGCTTTGCCGGCAACCAAGGGCAAGCCAAAGTAGGTTGTGGCATACAAATAGGTAAAGAAGATAAAAATATCATTTTCTTGGTAAATTTCCTCAAGATGCTCAAATAATTTGGTTGAGTAAGGTCCTTGCTGTTTCATCCATTGAATTTCATCCTCAATTGAATGTGGGGAGAACAAGATTTTGCGAGACGCTTGCGCCGCATTTTCCCAATTACGTTGCCGATCGACTGGAAAACGGTACAGTGGCACTCCGTTATATTCACTTTTACCTGGCGGGAAATGATTTTCCCAACTTGTGTAATCGAGGGCGCAACTGGTGACGACTGAGACGTTATAATATTGTTGCAACCGTTCTGCCAACCATCGCGCTTCCAGCTCGGCGCCGCCTGTCACTTCCTCGCCATAACGTTGGACAACAATGATAATGTTCATGGCTTGGCGACAATTAGAAACAGTTCATCCCCAATCCAACACAGAATAGAGGCTTCGACATGCCTTCTCCCTTCAAAGTTCTGTAACATTTGTTGGATTTTTCCAAAATCGCCATTGCGCCATGCAGTCCAGCGAGGTCCAAAATAATGACGCAGACGGGAAAGGGTTTTGAGGGGTCGGCGCGCCGAAATCACCGGAAATAATGCCCCAACATCTTTTCCCCAACGCCTCAACTGGTCATCGCTCATCCCAAATGCCGGCATCGGATATGCTTTACAAACTCTTAATCCATTATTTTGCGCCGCATTAACATATTTAAATAGATTTGGACGAGTTTCGTTAATGCCTAAATCCAACTCGCGTTGCGCATCCCGCGCCAATGTAAAATCTTCGCTTGCCCCTACGCTAATACATGGTTCAAAGATAGCGCATAATTGCCCCCGTTTTTTTAAAACTTTTTCTATGTTCGCTAGGAGCAACGGCAAGTCTGAAGAGTGATGTAAAGTCGCGGAACAGAAGACCAAATCAAATTTATCAGCAAAAAAGGGTAATTTTTCCCCGTCGCCGATCACGCAGTCAAAATAAACATCATGATGACCCATAATTGCATGAGCTCGACCTAATCCAACTTTTTCATCTGATGTAATATCAAGCGCTACCACCTGATTCCCCAATTTAGCAAACTCCTTTGACGCCCAACCCCTTCCTGCGCCTAAATCCAACACTACTTCATTTCCCGTTAACCGCAACTCTGTGAGAGCGACATCAAAACTTTTTGCTACACTAATCCATGGTTCTTCATCAAAAAAAGGAATTTTAAAATCTACAGGATTTTCGACCGGTTCATAAATACCTAATTCTTTGTGGATTTTCACCCAACCGGCAGCCTCTTTAGCTTTTTGCCGCCATCTGTCGTCGTCAATAAATAGATGAGGCATGCCATTATGGATGGGAAATAAATGGTTTTGGCGACATGTTAATTTGCCCTCCCATATTTCATCTGAAAAATAGATTGGCTCTGAAATGGAAAGGGCTTGATTGCAAACGGGACAACAGATCAGATCGATAAGATTTTCTTTCATTTTGTGGATGGATGTATGCCTATGCCGGCAAGAGCGTCACCAAATTTCTCTTTTATCGCCTCTTCCTGAAAAGCATGAGCGCGTTGGCGTTGACGAGTAAGCGTTCGCTCTCGCCACGCTTCATCTTGTAAAAGCTGATTACATAGATGGGCAATCGCCGGATACTGTTTTTCGTGAAATAGAATGCCGGCATCTCCCATCGTAGCTGGAATCGCCGAACTGGCAAATGCGGCCACAGGAACTCCCAGCAACATCGCCTCAATAAACGGTTTGCCAAACCCTTCATGTTCGCTCATCGAAACATACAAATCAGCGCATCGAAAGTAAGTAACCATCTCCTGAAATGAGAGGTGTCCGGGAAGAATGAGCCGCTCTTTTAAACCCGCATTTTCAGCTAAGCGTTCCAAAAATCGATCATATTTCAACGCCCATTTATCCCCAACCAACGCCAGGTGTGCGTTGGGTTGAAGTTGACGAAAAAAATGGAGCAATTTGAGCAGATCTTCTTGCCTTTTGTTGGGCGAAAGCCGTCCTACAAACAGGAGCAACGGACGTTTTTTTTTCAGCTTTTCCTCCAATTGTTGATCGATTGGAACGTCGTATGTTTTTGCCGGCACAACCAAAGGCAAAGTCGCCACCTGATCATAACCAGCCTCGAGCAAATCCTGGTTATTGTAGTCAGAAACGCCCATTGCCAGGACGACGCGCGGCTTGAGGGTTTTAAGCTGCTCTCGCCCCAATTTCGCCCGTTGCGCCCAGGCAGGATCGATGTCGGAAAAATATTGGGCTGGGGTGATATTGTGGTAAATCAATCCTAATTTTGGCTTTAATGCTGCCACCCGGTTCACCATCGGGTCGCCGATACTGTGATGAAAAAGGGCAATTTCTTCATCTCGTCGTGGATGATAGCTGGCAAATGGACGCATGTGGCTCTCGACGCTGGGATGAATGTATTGGGCGAAAATGTTTGACCGAAAGCCCCAATCTCGCAGCCATTTTTGAATGATGATGGCATGGTCGGTGATAGCGTCGCCAGCCGTCGCCCCAACTAAAATTTGATGCAAGACGGATTGGCTCATTCGCCCTAGCTTTCCAGCCGCTTTTGCAGCGATTCGATCGCCTCTTGCTGTTGCCGGCAAATAGCCGCTAACTCATTGATGGCGGCTTTGAGATGGGCGTTTGCCTGTACAGTTTTGGCGGCGCGACGATTGACATAAAAAAGCGGCATTTGATGAACTTGTTCCCGGATCAATGACCATATTTGCCCGATAATCGGCAGTTGGGTGGCGGGGGATGGAGCCAGGGTGGGCGCGACATCAACTTCTGCCATTAGCCGGGCTGCCGCCTCCAAATGGTCAGCAATAGATGAAAGCGACCCAATATTCGCGTTTGCTTCAGATGAAAATGTCGGCATTTCCTCTGGCAGCGGGGTAAATTCGCTGTGGGCTAAATTTTGCCGAATGGCGGCAACGACGCTAGCTGGCGTGTGAATTTCATCGCTAAAATTCAAAAAATCGTCCGAAAGATCGGTAGTCATCCTGATTTTCTCTCTTGCTCGATCAACGCCTTATATTTGGCGATGATAATCTCCCACCGATAATTTGCCAAAACATGTCTACGCCCTAATGTCCCCATCTTTTTTCGGAGTTGGGGCTTATCCAGCAGAAAGGTCAATGCCCCGGCAAATTCGGGATAGTTGGCAAAATAAAGTCCGCCATTTGTTTGCCGGCACAAAGTCCGGGTCACATCACAATGGGCGTGTACCAATGCCGGCGTTTCCGCCAGCCACGCTTCCATCAATACGATGGAAAAGCTCTCGTTTAGAGATGGGTTGCAAAAAATGGCGGCGGCGGTATAAGCGTCATATTTGTCTTGATTGGGGATAAAACCCAGGTCGATAACGCTTTTGCTCAAATGAGAAGACAGATGAAGGTCGCCAGCTCCGGCTAAGAGCAATTTTGGCGGCTGTTCAACCTCTCGAGTGTATTGCGTCCAATATTCCAGCAGCAGCGGGATATTTTTGCCGGTATCTTTTTTGCCTACATATAAAACAAAATCGCCGCCAATGTCATATTTGGCGCGAAAACGAGCAGCGTCTCCTTGCCAATTTGTATCGACTCCCTCGCCAAAGATGGGGCGAAGTTGCCCATTTGGAGCCGGATATAATTTGTCTGCCAACTCTTTTTCCGCATTGACGTGAAAAATCATCCCCTTAATCTGAGGAAAAAGTTGGCGGAATGCCGGCAACCGAGCGTAACTTTCGTCGTGCAGGCAAGGGATTAAATAGCTTCTCTCTGGCGCCGCCTGCGCCCCAAAATAGGTGGTTGAAAAGAGGTAGGGAATAAAAAAGTAAAGGTAATCCGCTCGATTGTGTTTGATATAATCGATCAATTGCGGAGATTTGACCATTTCGTTGAGGTAAATTTGCTCTTGATAGGCGGAAATCGGCAATCGATTCATCAGGCGATAATTTACGGCATCAAAGGCGGCTTTGTTCCGTTTTTGTACTGGAAAACGGCGGACATTGACGCCATTTATCTGCTCCACGCCGACTTGATGATGATTGTTGTCCCAATCCGCAAAAAAGTCGCGAATGGTAGTGGTTAAAATCTCGACTGGAATGCCGGCGCTGACGAGTTGCTCTGCGGTGCGACGGGTTTCCGATTCCGCCCCGCCAGGAATCGATTCGCCATACCAAGGAGCGACAAAGGCTACTTTCATTCTTCTTCCAGCGACGCTCCCAAGGCATTCATCGCTTGCAAAATCTGCTTGTTAAATGCCATCTGCTCCCTTGCCATCCGATCTAAATAGAAGATTACCAGGAGATGGATTTTTTCTCGCGCCTTGTCCACAAGCCCGCCGATAAGGGGCAAATTTGTTTGGGTCACCAACAATTTTGGAGCGATTTGATCATAATTCAACCCAGCTTGGTACAAATGCTCATAAAATTTTGGCGAGAGACGTTTGCCGGCAACCAGCGCCACCGGATCGTCCCCCGTTTGAGCGGCGCGCTGGGCTAAAATCTCCGCCCGTATCTCTTGCATAATCGCTTCAACGTTGATTTCAAGCTCGTCTTCCGTCGATGCCATAATCTAAAAATCGTCCAGCCTTGCCAATTCTAAAATCCAACGACTTTCAATGATTTGAGTCGGTTTGCGTTCTTCACTGCCTTCTAACTGCTCAACGGCGATTGTTGCCGACTCAATTTGATGCGGAATGGCTTGACTTTCCAACCAACTCGCATCGCCTACCCAGTATACCGTCCGCCCATTTGCTTGCCACTTCTGGATGGCTGCCCGCAAATCTTCGCTGCCGCTCTCCAACTGTTCGGGATAACGCACTGTGTACGCATGATGACCGTAGATAAATTGAAGTGGCGTCCCGATAAAATCCCCTTGCCCGATGGTTGCCGCGTCGTTGAAAAGTAGAATCGAGTTTGCCGGCATTCTCTCGTCCAACGCCTCAAGCTGGGTGACGATGCCGGCATAATCGACTTGGCTGACAAACCCCCTGGCTGACCACAAAAAGCCGCCCAGCCACAACGCTAGCGCCGCTGCGCCCACCCATTTTTGTTGGCGCCAAAGCCATTCCACCCCAAACACGGCAGCTAAAATAGCAAACGGAAGCAGCCCCGGCACATAGCGGCGCATGGCATAAATTTGGATGGGATTGTTTTGAATGCGCCACAAATAGAGCAAGCTGAAGAAAAAACCGACGAACAATATCGCCCAACCGCCCGGAAATGCCCGTTTGCTTTGTCGCCTTAACAAAATGCAACTGCCGGCAATGGCTAGCCACACCCCTAACGGAGACAAATACCAGCCAACCCGAATCAAATTATAACGGTCTTGGTTGACCCGCTGCCCGCCGCTGTACCAATCTACATATTGGCGCAGCGGTAAATCGGCGTTGGGACGTATAAACCAGCCATACAACCCTAGCCCAACGATGCCGGCAATCCCTAGCCAAAGCCACAGTTCGGGGCGCGGCATCTCTAGCGTTTTGCCTCGCCGCCGCCACAAAATCCCTACGCCTGCCCCAGCGACCGCCACGCCTCCTGCCGGCAATGCCGGAAAGGCGTTCGCCAATCGCCAAAAGTGCCCAAATGTGTTGAAAAAGTAGGGAGTGGATTGCCAGACAGCGTGTATCAGCGATTGAATAAATAACAAAACTATCGGCAGGTAAAAAACGGCGTCGCCCCGTTGTAGTTTATTTTGCTGTAATGTCGCCAGAAAGAGAAATGCCGGCACAATCAAGATAAAAAAAGTATCGATTCTGGTTAAAAACAGTTCGCCTAGCAAGATGCCAGCCAACAAACCCCAGATCGGTTCACTCCTTTTGCGCCATCTAGCGTACGCCCACAAGCCGCCCCACAATAACAGTTGGGTCATCGTTTCGGTAGTAGGGTAGCGGCTAAACCAAATTTGCAAAGCGTTCAGGGAGATGCCGGCAAACGCCGCCAACCCCCATCTCCACCCCAGCCAATCCCTGGTTAGCCAATAAAGCGCCAAAGCCCCAAGCGCCCCCCACAACCCTGTGGTCAACAACGCCGCTTTCACCCCGCCTAAACTGTATCCAATTGCCCCCCAAACTGGATATAGATGAAAAAATTGGGGGATGATTTGCCCGCTGGCGGGGTCGTCTACAAAAAATGCCGGAAAGAGATAGTAGGGAGAGTATTCGCTCTCTGGCAAGTCGCGCAGAAATAGTCGATGGAGCGATGCCGGCATTTGGGCTAACCCATCATCGTGGATGAGAATACGCCCAGTTTCAGAGATATTTGCCGCCAGCGACACATAAACGCCAGCGTCCGCCGCCCCAACTACAGATTGATGCGGACGGAAAAACAGCCAGCAACTCAGGATGAACGCCACCGCCAGCAGCAGATCGCGCGGCTCTGTTATGCTCTTATTTAGCTGTTTTTTCCAACTTTCAATCCCCAGCCGCCAATCCCAAGCTGCCAACCCCCAACTGCCAATGCCCAACCCCAATCCCCCCACCAACCACAGATTAAACCAGCCAAATTGCGCCAAAGTAAACGCCACCCAACCCAGAATGCCCATACCAAGCGCCAACTGTCCAAACCATTCCCCTTCTTGATGGGTTTTATGTTGGGCAAGCCATTGCCACAACCCCCAGCCGACCAGCCGTATGCCGGCAATGATGACGATAACAGCCAATTCAGCCGGCATAAATTGGCTCCAAAATCGCTTGTGCCGCGTTCAAATATGCCTGAGCGGTTTGGCTTGGGTTGTGGTGGCGCCGGGCATATTTCCGGGCGGCAGCGCCCATCTGATGGCGCATATCGCCATTAGCCCCCAGCTCAACAATCTCTGCGGCGAGCTTTTCTGGGTGGTGTGGCGGAATTTTGCGGCAGACTTCGCCTGGCAACTCCGCATATGAGTCCACATCGGTCACAATTTGGGGCAGACCCAGCCCCATGGCGTCCATCGCTATCGATGAGCTTTCGCCAGCCGTGGGAAAACGCAAATTGATCAAGATATCGACGCTTGCCATCCAGCCATAAAATGCCGGCAATTCTGGAATCCGCCCCACCTGAAAAACCCAGTCGCCAACGCCTGCGCTTTGTATCTGGCGGTTGAGTTGAGCCTGATTTTCCACTGCCCCGACGATAACCAAGTAAATATCTGGCGCAGATTTTCTGGCGATGGATAAAGCGTCGCACACAACGCCCATTTGCCGGGCTGGGGTGATGCCGCCAAAGCAACCGAGCGCCAAAGCGTTTGCCGGCAATCCTAACGATGCCGTGGGGTTGGTTGGGACTATATCAAGCGTGTTTGCCGGCATGGGCGCCACGAAAATCGGGCGCAACGTCCGCTGTCTTAGCGCCTTTTTTGCGTATTGGCTGTGGACGATAACGCCCAGGCTTAAATCCAACAACCGTTGATTGAGAGGGACCTCAAAGGCGGGCTGTTCCGCTTGCTTAAATTGAATTTCGCTAGCCAGCTTTGTGCCCGCTTGCCCCAATTCGTAGCTGAGTTCGTGAGTGTAGGCAGGAAAATTCTCGTTATTGCCGGCATTGTCGCTGATGAAATGGTGCAGCATAATGTCGTGCAATATTAGAATGGATGGATAATGGCGAAAAAGCTGGTAAATGCCGGCATGGTAGGCGCTGTTGCCCATCTGAAAAAACGCGGCGTCAAAGGCAAAGCGCTGTCCGGGATATGCGGTTAATGGCTGAGGGGATAAGTTGGCAATCGGGGGGGCGTCCTTATTTTCCGCAAAGAGCGAGATATCGGCATTTTGGGCTAATGCCGGCAATATCGCCGCCGAGTAATCGGCTACCCCAGTGGGGGCGGGCGGCAACGGGGATAAAAAAGCCAGCTTCAATAAATCGTCGTCCACCGCGCTCATTTTTGGTCGGTTTGCAAATCGATACGCGCATACAACATGCGATCTTCATAGCTCAAATCAAAACCCAGCTTTTGGCAAATTCGTTTCATGCCCATGTTTTCGGGCAAAATATACGCCACCACCCAGCGAATCCCCTCATTTCTAGCCCAATCTAACAGCCTTGTCAGCAACTCTGTGCCAATGCCTTGCCGTTGATGGTCGTCTCGAATCAGCAGCGAAAATTCCGCTTCGCTCATTCCCGGTATGGTGCTCATTCTGCCGGCAGCCACGATCTCCCGAACTCCCGCTTTTTCGCCGGGTCGCGTCACCACCAATGCCATCTCCCGATCATAATCGATAAAACAGATGCGGGTCAGCCGTTCATGGGCGGTGCGCTGCTCAAAGCGCAAGTCAGAGAAGTAGCGCATGTAAACGCTCTCTTCCGACACTCCTTTGTGAAATTGCACGATAAGCGGCTCATCTTCGGGGCGGATGGGGCGGATGTTGACCTCTTCGCCGTTTCGCAATGTCCAGGGGCGGGCATATTGGGAGGGGTAGGGACGAATAGCGGGACCTTTGATCTGCGCCACATCTACCTCTGACGGATAGAGAACGATGCGGGCGTCGAGGGCGATGATTCGGTGAGGCGACGCCAACAGGGGGTTGATGTCGATCTCTTTGATGAGGGGCTGCTCGACGACCAATTGGCTAAAATGCACCAGCAAATTCTCCAATGCCGGCATATCGATCGACGCCCGCCCGCGTACCCCGCCCAACGCTTTATAAATCTTCGTCCGCCGCATCATCCGCCGCGCCAAAGTTGAATTTAGCGGCGGCAAACCCAACGCTGTATCGTGAAACACCTCGACCAGGGTGCCGCCCGCCCCAAACAACAACGTCGGTCCAAATTGGGGATCGGGGCTGCTGCCCAAAATCAGTTCATACCCGTCCAAATTGACCATCGGCTGCACTGTGACGCCCAGAAAATCTTGGTCGGATGGCTGTGTATTACGGCTGGCGATATAGGCGGCCGCCCCTTGCTCGATCCGTCCCCAGGCAGCCCGAACCGCCGCTTCGTCCGCCAGATCAAGCTGTACCCCATCTACATCGGTTTTGTGGGTAATTGTGCCAGAATGGAGCTTCAGCACGGCTGGATAGCCGATTTCCGTTGCCAATTCCACCGCCTGGTCTTCGCATTTGGCGATTTTAGTGGGTACTGTGGGGATATGGTAAGCGGCAAAAATTCGTTTCGATTCAAACTCGGTCAAGATCGTTCGCCCTTCCTGTCGGGCAGTGGCGATAATTTTGTCTACCAATGGGCGGTCTGGCGCTTCATCTTCGCCCCCGTCCGGCAAGCGAGGCGTTTCGTACAAACTGTCCAAATTGCGACGGTAGCGCCACATATAGTTAAACATCCGCACGGCGGTGTCAGGGTAATCAAAAGTGGGGATGTTGCCCTGGTTGAGACGCGCTTCTCCTTCGAAAATTTGGTCGCCGCCCATCCAGCTTGCCAATACCGGTTTGCGCTTGTTTTTGACGGTAGCGGCAACCACCGCTTCTGCCACGGCAGTGGGGTCAGACATCGCTTGCGGAGTGAGAATGACCAAAATGCCGTCGTTGTTGGGCTCGTTAATGACCAATTCAGTCACTTTTTGGTAAGTGTCTGTGCCGGCATCTCCCAAAATGTCGATGGGGTTGTTGTGGCTCCAATGCGCCGGCAAAATCTCGTTTAAGTCGGCGGTCAATTCTGGCGAAAGGTCAGCCAATTCGCCGCCGCCGGCGATTAGGGCATCGGTAGACAACACGCCAGGACCGCCAGCATTGGTAACGATAGTTAGCCGTTTGCCGGCAGGAGCAGGCTGCTTTGCCAACACCTCCGACATAGCAAAAAGGTCGGCGATACTGTCTACCCGTAATGCCCCTACCCGACGGAAGGCGGCTTGCAACACTGCGTCGCTGCCCGTCATCGAACCGGTATGGGAGGCGGCGGCTTGGGCGGCGGCGGCGGTGCGCCCGGGTTTGATGATGATGATCGGTTTGGTTAGGGCAACTTCGCGGGCGGCAGACATAAAGCGGCGGGCGTTGCCCACCGATTCCATGTAGATGACGATGCTGCGAGTATGGGGATCGTTGCCCAAATAGTCGATTAAATCCCCCCAACCGACATCGAGCATAGAGCCGATCGAAACAAATGCGCTAAAACCGACATTTTCGCGGTAGCTCCAATCGAGAACGGAGGTGCAAAACGCCCCGCTTTGGCTGATAAAACCGACGTTGCCGGCATTGGCGATATTGGCGGCGAAGGTGGCGTTTAACCCGTTTGTGGGATTCATCACTCCTAGGCAGTTGGGACCAACGATACGCATTTTGCCTTGGCGAGCGATGCGTAAAATCTCGCGTTCCATCGCCGCCCCGCTCTCCCCAGTCTCCTTGAAACCAGCAGAGATGATGATAGCTCCGCGAATGCCGGCATCGACACATTCACGAATGATTTGGGGGGTGATTTTTGCCGGCACGACCACCACAGCCAGATCGACCTGCTCTTCGATGGCGGCGATGTTAGGGTACGCTTTCACCCCTAAGACGGCGGATCTTTTGAGGTTGACTGGATAAACGGTGCCGCCGAATGGGCTTTTTAACAAATTGGCTAATATCGCCCGCCCGACGCTTTCTGGGCGGTCGGTTGCCCCGATCACCGCTACCGAACGCGGTTTAAAAATCGCGTCTAGCGGATGGTGTTCATATCTAAAAACATCTTGACTTTTGTCTGTTTGTACGCTCATATTTCTATTTTTGGTTGTAAATTTGGCTGAACAGTCTCAATTTTACCTCGTTGAATGCCGGTAAACGAAAATCCGGTACATATTTTGGAGCAAAACCGAAATCTTTTAAAATCGCTATAATATCGGCATGAATAAGTTAGACGAAGCGCCGCTGTGGAAAATCGTCCTGACCGACCGCCGCTTTTGGGTGCTAGGCATCGCAGCCATTTTGGTCGTGATTTTAATCTGGGCGGCGATAAATTTCGGCGCTGGGCAATTGAGAACGCCGGATTTTAACACCCTTGATCCAGCAAATAACGTTATTGACGCCGATGGTTCATCGTTTGGCGGCAGCGACGCCTCGCAATATGATGCGGTAGACCCAGAATTGCCCCGCTCCGATGACCCGGGGTATCGGGTGGTTTCGCCCCCGGAATTGGTGGAAGCCAGCCCACAACTGACCGCATTGACGCCAGGGGAGACAGTTTACGCCCAGCTTGATGCCGGCATTTTCCGGCAATGGGATTTTGAGGGGATGGCGGGCGAGCGGCTGGATCTGTTGCTCATGCCGCATGGCGACCCCCCGCACAACCTCAATTTAACCGCTGAAATTTTCGCGCCGGATGGTTCGGTTTTGACCAAACTGGATAGCGGCGGCGTAGGCGAATTGGAGTTGGCGCGGGGCTTGCTCTTGCCGGCAACGGGCGCTTATTCGATTTGGGTATCGGATGACGATTTTAATGACGCGGGGGCTTACGCCATGTTGGCGTTGACCGATCAGGCAAAAAATGGGTATCCGTTACGCATCGGGGTAGGGCAAAAGCTGGTATCGGAGTTAGAACGGGGATCGTGGCATAGCTGGATATTAAGCGCCAATGCAGGAGATGTGGTCACCATTCGAGCCACGCCGTTTTTAACTTTTGATTCAGATTTTGATTTAGAGTTGAGCGTCGTCGATCCGTTGGGGCAATTGATGGTTGAGCAAAAAAGCGGCGGGGTTGGCGAAGAGGAAGCGATAGTGGGGTTGACTCTGCCAATTGCCGGCAATTATGTGTTGTGGCTTTCAGACGCGGGATTTGACAACGCTGGTTCTTATCTTCTGGAAGCGGCTCCATAAGAATGCCGGCATTTCGCGCAATACCAGTTGTCTTTGCGTCGATGGAATCAAACCGATTGCCGGCAACCCCAATTGTGCAATATCATCATCCGTGTTGACAAACGGGTCAAAATATTCAGCGAACAAGACCAACAACAAGCCACTCATCAAACCAGCTAGCGTTTGGCGAAACAAAGTTAAATATTCCCCTGTTGAGGGTGGAATTCGTTCGATATAATTGCCATCCACTAATCGTAAATCCGCCGGTTTATTCCCCAGGTGAGGAATATATCCTTGATGTTTTTCTATCACCAACGGCGTAACGATCTCTTGAATTGTCTCGACTAAATCTTTATCTTCGGCGGTAATTAAGACGATTACTTGGCTGGCAAGGGCTGACGACGACACAATTTCCTGCAATTGGTCAATTTCGACTTGGTCTTGACCATAGCCACGCTGAATGAGTTCCGCCTGAACCATCCCCAAAAAAATCGATCCGTTGACCCAATCTTTAATGCCATGCACGATATATTCTGAGGCGCGCCAATTGTAAAGACGTTGTTCTTCATTTTCTAAGGTGATGGGCAATGGCGTTTGGGCAGTGATAAAACGCACTTCCGCTTCATATTCTGCTCTGGGAAATTCAAATGTAATCAACCCGAAAACAAATGCCGCCAGGCAGGGGATAAGGGCTAACTGTTTCCTGCGGATCAATATTTGCCAATATCGTTCTAACGTTTTCATGCCGGCAGGCGCTCCGTTTACGAGTCGGTTATTTCTTCTGTCGGCGCAGGTTCAATGGTAAAGGTAGGCGTTGGCGACGCAAATGGATCAAATGTGGGGGTGGGCGTCAATGTTGGCGGCGGCGGCGGAATCGTCTCGGCGATGGGGATATTGTTTACCGCCAAGGGGCGCACAACGCTGGTATGTACCCAGCCTCTCACGCCATCGTTGGTTTGCACGTTAAACCATTCCGCCGAGCCATCTTGGGCTAAAATATCTACAATATCTTCTCGATTGAGAAAAGAAGTTATGCGGAAATTTCGAGAGGGTCCGCTGCGCAGCACGACGCCATCATATAATATTTGCAGCCGATCCCAAATTGGCACGCTAGGAGTGGGGGTGTGGCGTGGAGTTTGACTGGGAAGTGGGGAGGGCGTCGCAGTCGCCTGATTGACAAATACAGCGGTAACTGTGCCGGCAGCTTGGGTGGCTATCGCTTCTGCTGTTGCCAGTTGGTCTCGTCCGCCAGCGATGCCGGCAAATCGGGTATTTTCGGCGCTAATGGTGGCGATGGCATTCCTCTGGTCGATAATTTCTCGAACGGAGCGCGTATTTTCAACCCCCGCCCGCGCCACCGTATCTGCCAATGCTGTTTCTTGCGCTTCGATTTCAGCAAAGGCGACTGTACTGGCTGCCGCCGCTTGCTCCAAATTCTCCTGATTGAGAAACCAAAGAGTAAAAACGATGAGTAACCCCGCCGCCAATGCCCCAATAATCGCCAGCCAAGTTAACTGTCTGGCGCGGCGGTCTCCCACGCTCATCTCTTGGGCGCGGCTCATGGCGTCGTCGAGTCTTTGAACCGACTCTTGCCCTCGCATATCTCCATTAGAGGAATGGGCAGGAGCGATGTTGAGCAATTGCTGCGCTTTTTCCAACTCGACGCAAGCTTCTTCAATGCGTCCCAAATCCAAAAGCAGTTCGCCTAGCTCCAATTGGGCTTCAAAATTATATTCAGTAAGGTCTGGCGTTGATGTCATAATTTTTCAGTTAGGGCAAAGCGGTTGCCGTTGGCGGCAATCCATCCTCAACAGGTTCGGGGGGCGGAAAAGTCGGCAAAACAAAGGGGGTTGCCGGCAGGGTCGCCGCCACTGGCATATCGACCATCGCTAAGGGCAGCACGATACTACTATGTACCCAGCCAACTACCCCATCTGACGTTTGGACATTATACCAATCGCCGCTACTATTTTGCGCCACCCAACCCACGATTTGCCCCTGATCCAACAACGTTACTACGCCATATATTGTCCCGGGACCGCTGCGAAGATTGCTGCGCCCCTCAGCAACCACTTGCAATTTATCCCACACTGGTACAGCGGGCGTTGAGGTGAGGGTTGAGCGCGGCGTTGATGATATTACAGGCGTCAGGGTAGGCGTTGCCCGCTCAGTATGAATTTTGGTGACAGTTGCGGCGGCAAATGTGGCTATTGCCTCTGCCGTAGCCAACTCTTCTTGCGCTCCAGCAATGCCGGCAATCCGGGTATTGGCGGCGCTAACAGTGGCGATTTGGCTCCGTTGTTTGTCGATCTCGTCCGCCGTCCGCGTATTTTCTTTTTCCGCCATGGCGGCTAATTGTGAAATTTCCGCCTGCCGTGTGTTCATTTGAGCCACATTTCGGGTGGCGGAGCTATTCGTATTTACCACGGCAGCCCGGTTGAGAATAAACAGGGTGAATACTGTGAGCAAGGCAATGCCTAACAAGGCGGCAAGAGCCATCCGCCACAGATTGGTCGTTCTAACTTGCTGGCTTTGAATCCCTTCAACTTTGCTCAGCGCTGTTTGCAGCCTTTCGGCGTCTATCTTTCGCTGGGGATCGCTGTCAGAGCGACTGACAACGCCGCGATCGCGCAATTGACGCGCTTTAATCAACTCCACCGCTGCATCTTCAATGCGCCCCACATTGAGCAGCATTTCGCCGAGCTCTAACTGAGACTCAAAAGTGACAGACTCATTTTTCAAAGCGGTCAACCCTTTTATGAACTATCGAAATGACGCCTGTCGCGGCATGCCGCCAGCTGTCGTCTTCCGGACAAAATCTTTTTATTTCTATGGATATCAAAGTAAATTGAGCGATTCCTGCCGTTACCATAAATTAAATTCGCCAAAATTGTGATGGCAAAGCGTTCCATTGCCGGCATTTTGCGCCACCATTCAATATAGATAACCCGCTAATGGTATGCAACTTTGGCATTGTTGGCAAACTTCCAGACAGTTAGGGGCTCCAAGGGTTTGCTGGTTGATCGTACACCGCAACCCAATACCGTTCTCCGATTTTTAGGCTGCCATACGCCCAAAATCGCCAAGCGGCTGTGGTATCTGTGCCCAAAACGCCATCATGCATAGAAGCTATCCGCCACCCATTGCCAAATGATCGAACGCACACATTGGTGGCGCTGGTTCGACTTCTTAAAGCGTTGCCGTTTACCGGAAAAGTCGCTTGCACCTGACCGCCCGACCAATTGATATTAAATTGGTCGCCGCTCACATTTGGAGGGGGGGAAAAGCCGTCAACTTTGATGCACAACACCGGCAACGATTGCGAGCAATCGGTATCGCCCCGATAGGGGTTCGAACGGCTGTCGGCGCCAACTAGGGTGACGTTTCCATTTTGTTTGAGTAGCGTCCAACTCATGCCCCGACATGCCGTTTGGCTGACTGCTTCTCCAGTGAAGCGGGGAATATAGCCAGGACCTTGGTAAGCGGGATTTTGGTAGGGTGAAGGCACATCGACTGTGGATGCGGCGGGAGGGGTTGTTTGCCGAGGAACGATGCTGTTCCATGGATTGGCAAACTGGTCGTCGATAGCCACCCAGAAGCGGGTACTTAGCGCCATACCGCCGTAAGCCCAGAATTTCCAGCCGCCATTGCCCGAGTAGCCATCATGAAATTCTGCCATGCGCCATCCCGCTCCAAAAGTAGCGGCGCATAGATTGTTGGCTACCCCAGGCGAAGTCAGGCGGCTGCCGGCAATCGGGGCAGTTAGTTTCACCCGTCCGCCAGACCATTGTCGGTCATAACGTAAATAAGGGGGTTCTGGCGGCGGGTGTTCGGAGTTGTCGCGCAAAAAACATAATACGGGCAATTCTTCTGTACAATAGGTATCCCCGCGATATGGGTTCGACTTTGAATCTGCCCCAACCAACGCCACACCGTCGATATTTTTATGGGTAACCCAACTCATTCCTTTGCACAGACTGCTGCCTACTTGAACGCCGGTTCGATAGGGGAGAGGGCGGCTGCCTTGGAAGGCGGGATTTAGCACTGGAACGGTGAGTAATACAAAAGTTGGGTTGGGCGGCGGACCGATGCCCATTGGAGAGGATGGGGTTGAGGAAGCGGGCGGCGGACTGGTTTCGCCTGGTTCTGGCTGGGCTGTGGCTTCCTCTTCTGATGAGGTTGGTTGGGGCGGCGGTCTGAGCTGTAACCCGCCTGGAATCAATACGGCGTCGATTTCATGGATAACGCCATTGCCGGCAGTGATATCTAACTGAATGATGGCGGCGCCTGCGCCACTCATGATGCCGTCTCCCGTTTCGTTAAACAAGATAGGGCTGCCATTAGAGCTTTTTTTGCCTTGCAGTCCAGCCAAATCTGCCCCCGCCAATTTGCCCGGAATGACATGGTTTAAAACTAGCTGCCGCATTTGTGAGGGGTTTAACTGCAATAGCCGCCACGTCTCTTGATCTATCGCCCCAAAAGCGTTGTCGTTGGGGACAAATACGGTGTATGGACCGGCGCTCTTGAAAAAATTCTCCAAACCAGCGATTGAAATCGCTGCGGCAAAATCGCTAAATTCCGGCTGTTCTTGAATGACCGTTAAAACGATATCGTTTTGAGCCCGGGCGTTGGGGATAGCAGCGGCGAACAAGAAAAACGCCACCAATAAGCTCGTGTAAAGTTTGCTTCTCATGCTGCAAATCTCCTTAAACCTGAAGGAGCCTGTCCAGTTCCGCCGGTATGAGTTGATTCCGCTCGCCCGCGACCCCGTCGCTTGCGGCGGGGATAAGGACTTTAGGGCTTTCTAATAAATTCCTTACGGAAGACGAACCATGGGGCTTGCCGCCAGGAGCGTCATCGATTTGAGAAAATCGCTTAAGTGTACCTATTTTTCTGGGTTAAAAAATTAAAGTTTATGGATCAAATGCCGGCAACTATATCAGTTTGCCCTATCACTATCTAAACTGATCATCTGATTTCGATCTCGCCGAGCGGATAATGTTCATGTCCGTTGTTGGTTTGATACCGTGTTCCCGTATCGGGGCGCGTCAAGCCAAACAGGAGTTGATACGAGCCTGCCGGCAATGATGCCGGCAATGGAATAGCGACTTTTTGTATGAGCAGGTCTCCCTGCCGCCAGCCTTCCCATTGTGCCCCTATGCCATCCCACTGCGCGGCGATTTCGCCATTGGCGTTTACCAAATGGGCAAATATTTTGACTGGGGCGGGCGGGCTGAGATTTCGCAAAGTGAGGTCAAATTGCAGCATATTGCCGGCAGAAATGGATTTCGGCAGATTGGCGACGCCCATAAAGTGGATGTGGCTTTCCGCCAAAAATAACATGTCTATGGAGAGCGGCTCAGTTAGGTCAATATTGACCTTCGCTGACAGCCAACGGTATTGATCGTTGCGGCTGATTTCTGATAGCGTTACATAGCTGGTTGACAGGGATTCTGCTATGGTGGAATCGAGGGCGTAAAAAACAGGATAGTCTGGAGATGCCGGCAATAAAAGCGCTTGATTTGGGTCAAACCAGGAAATACTCACATCGTTTCCATTCAATTGCGCGTAGTCAGAGCCGTCAATATCGGGCAAAGCTACACCTCCTAAATAGAGGTTAGCTTTTTGCCCAAATGGTTCAACCCGATACAAAAAAATCGAATAACCGATTTTGGCAAACGGCTCTTGCTCCCGAAAAAACGCCATCAAATCATGGTTATTAAACAAAACCCCTTGCAAATTAGAGGCGCTAATGGCATACACGCCAGGGGCAGGCTGGCGCGGGTAAAACGGGTCGGCGGCGGGATTAATCAACCGAGGCGGGAAGCTAGGCAATCCTTGGAAATCGATCTGATAATAATCGGGACGGGCTTCGCCAAAATAGCTGAGCCAAATCTGTTCTCCCCCATTTTGCCGCTGCCACTCCGCCAAACCAGCCAAATCCTGCCCCCAATCTACATTGCTGTCGACCAAATAGCGCCAACCGCCATCTGCCCCGCCAGCGACGGGGTTGAAATAAGGGATAAAATGAGGATAAATTGCGACTGCGCTTAGCCCTAACCAGGCAATGAATGCCCAGGGCAACCCTTGCCCTATATTTCCGGGCTGTTTGAAGAGTGTTTTCGCTGAAAAGATGGCAAGGAAGGGCAAAATCGGCAGCAGATGCCGGTATCCCAAATTGATGTCGCTAAAGATGGCAATGATGAAGTAACCGCCGGCTGGGATGAGCAACATGGCGTCATCGATGCCCCATTTGGCTGACCGATCTGCCCCTTGTTTGATGCGATACGCTCCCGCTAAAAGCAGCAGCGCCAGGGTGGGCAATGGGGTCTTAAGGAGAAAGGCGATGGGGAAATAGCTGCGCCAGCCGAACCCATTTTCACCCATTAAAAAGGATGGGGTTTCGACCTGGACCCGTCCGCCAATATCAAGAAGCTGCTCTAAATGGTGGGCTAAGGGCAATGTGGAGCCGCCCAGTTGGGGCAATGTCGGAATTGTTGCCGGCAGCGTCCCGATGTTAAAGCCATACATCCCCCACAACGCCAAAAAAGCGGCAAGCGGATAGCCAAGAGCCAACTGTGCCATCATCTGTTTGGGAAATTGATTTTCCATCCGCCATCGTTTGATCAGAGCCAGCAAAATCGGCACAGTAAAGAGCGGCACAAACAAGCCAGCCGTGAATTTCGTGTTTTGCAGCAGGGCAAAGCCGATGCCGGCAACAAACGCCCGTTCCCAACCTGGCTGTTTGAGGTAACGCCACAAGCTATATCCAGCTACGGTTGCCCCCGCCGCCAACCCCAAATCGGTGGTAATTAATCTGCTATGCGCCAAAATATTGGGATCAAGAGCGATTAAGGCTAACCCTGCTGCGCCCGTCCAACGGCTGCCGCTCATTTCGCCCGCCCACCGGCTGCACAACGCTGCCAGCAATAAAGCCAGCCAAATGGTTGGCAGCCGTCCCAATGTCATCAGCCGTTCCACATCATTGCCGATCTCCCACAAAAAAAGCTCCCCTGGACGATGGAAACTCGTCTCCTGCCAAGATGGATGATCTGTGGGGAGTTTTAGGGTGGGGTCGCGGGCGACCAGCGCCCCGTTCAGAATGTTGAGTCCGGCGGGATGCCCCACCCGCATATGACGATTTGTTCCTGTCACATAGCCTACTCCGCGAATTAGGAAGCCTTGTTCGTCCATGGTAGGCGATTTGCGGGCAGAACTGCTCAATGCCATCCAAAAGATGACCGCCAGTAGCCCAACTTGGGCTAGCAGCAGCTTTGGGGCTTTTTTGATGGTCACTTTGGCTATCTCCCACCCTTATCGGCGTTCATTTGCCGGCATGCAACCTTAATCTATCCAATTCAATGTCCGATCGACTGCCTTCTTCCATTTTTTGAGCAAAGCAGCCCGATTTTCTTCATCCATTTCAGGATGCCAACTTTTGCCAGCTTGCCAATGGTTTTTCAGCGCTTCTTTGTTTTCCCAAAAGCCAACCGCCAAACCGGCGGCATATGCCGCGCCTAGCGAGGTGGTTTCAACATTTTGGGGGCGAGAGACGGGCGCGTCCAGCAGATCGGCTTGAAATTGCATCAACATCTCATTGTTTACCATGCCGCCATCTACTTTGAGGGCGGTTAACGAGGAGTTTGAATCTTGCAGCATGGCTGCTAATATCTCTTGGGTTTGAAATGCGGTCGCTTCTAAGGCGGCGCGCGCCAGATGGCCGCGATTGGCGAATCGAGTCAGACCGGCGATTATCCCTCGGGCGTCGGAGCGCCAATAAGGAGCGTACAAACCGGAAAATGCCGGCACTATATAGACTCCGCCATTGTCCCCTACCGTTTTTGCCAACTCTTCCACCTCGGCAAAGCTGTCGATCAACTTTAAATTGTCGCGCAGCCATTGTACCAGCGCCCCAGCGATAGCCACCGACCCTTCCAAAGCGAACACAGGGGCTTCATTCCCGAATCTATACGCAACCGTGGTCAGCAATCCATGGTTGGATTGAATCGCTTCTTCGCCGGTGTTAAACAGCATAAAACACCCTGTACCATAGGTGTTTTTAGCGTCCCCTACGTCAAAACAGGCTTGTCCCATCAACGCCGCTTGCTGATCTCCCAATGCGCCACAAACTGGTATCTTGTCTTGAAAGGGTCCGCTCATTAAGGTATTGCCCCAAGAGGCGCTGTCGCTGGAAGATACGATGACAGGCAGCATTTTACGGGGAATCTCGAAAACAGAAAGTATTTCGTCGTCCCATTTCAGCGTTTCCAAATTCATCAGCATGGTGCGGCTGGCGTTGGTCACATCCGTCACATGCGCGCCCCGGCTAACGCCGCCGGTTAAATTCCAAATCAACCAGCTGTCGATGGTGCCGAAAAGCGCTTCTCCTTGTTCAGCGGTAGAACGCAATCCAGACACATTGTCAAGCAGCCATTTCAATTTGGGTCCGGCAAAATAGGTGGATAGGGGCAGCCCGACTTTTGCCCGAAAACGGTCTTGACCTTCGTCTCCGGCAAGCTGCCGGCAAATGGCGTCGGTACGAGTATCTTGCCACACGATGGCGTTGGCATATGGCTCGCCTGTGTCCCGATTCCAACAGAGCGTCGTTTCTCTTTGGTTGGCAATACCCACCGCCACAATATCTCCTTGCTCCGCTCCTGCGTCATCTATCGCTTCGCCAATGACGATTTGGATATTGTTCCAAATTTCTAGGGGATCGTGCTCTACCCAACCCGCTTCCGGGAAGATTTGGCGATGCTCGCGTTGCCCAACACTGACCGGATTGCCATGTTGGTCAAATAAGATACATCTGGAACTGGTGGTGCCTTGATCGATCGCTGCCACATATTTGCCCATTATTCCTCCTTACATTTTCAGGACAAAACGCCACCGCTACTGGCTAATGCCAACAATAATAGCTGTCTCATCCCATACGGCAAAAATTCTGTCTCCATATATTCGTTCAGGCGATGGGCGTTGGCTGATTTGGTCAACCCTATGCACACGGCTGGCAACCCCAAACTCAGCGGGATATTTGCGTCGGTGCTGCCGCTTTCATATTTGATTTGCCGGCAGCCAACCCATCCCAACGCCTGTTGCGCCATTTGCGGCAAAGGCGCGCTGCGGGGAATTTGTCCGGGAGGGCGGTTGCCAACCGCCTGAACTTGCGCGTCTACCGTGGACGCTTCAGAATGCTTGTTGACGATAGATAATGTTTGTTCTTCCAACTTCCGCAAAGAATCGACGTCTTCCGAGCGTAAATCGATGAGGGCTGTGGCGCTGGCGGCGATGCTGTTCACGCTGACCCCCCCGGTGATAACGCCGACGTTAAAGGTCGTTTTGGGGTCGGCAGTCACATCCAGCCGGGAAATATCGGCGATGATCCTGCCCAGCACATGGATGGCGCTTTCTGCTCCAAAATCCCCCCAAGAATGGCCGCCAGGAGCGTTGACGGTTAGTTCGAGGCGGGTGGCGCCGATGGCGGCGCACAAAATCTGACCATACAGCCCTCCTTCCACCACGATATATTTTGCGGTTTCCCCAAAGCGAGCCACGACTTGCCGCATCCCTTTTAAATCGCCTAGCCCTTCTTCGCAACTGTTTGCCGCCAGCCAAATATCATTTGCCGGTTGAATGCCGGCATGTTGCAGCAGCTTTCCCAGATATATCAAACCTGCTACTCCAAGACTGTTGTCTGAAATGCCGGCGCCATACACCCGCCCATTTTCCCGCCGAATCGTTAAATCTGTCTCTGCGGCGAAGACGGTGTCGGTATGGGCAGAGATGACGATTGGGCGTTGCTGAGAAACGCCGGGAAGGCAGCCAAACACATTGCGCTGGTCATCTTGCTCAACGTGCGACAAGCCCATCTCCTCAAATCGCTCCGTCACAAAAGCGGCGCGTCTTTCTTCGGCAAAGGTGGGGGAGGGGATTTGTTGGATGGCGATGGCGAGATCAATTAATGCCGGCATCTGTGCCGGCATTTCATCCAATAATTTCTGCGCGGCTGGCGCGCCCGCTACCTGTTCAATTGTATTCATATTAGCCCAACGGTTTAATCAGGAGTAAACCGATCAAGCTAAGAATGAGCCCCACATGCAGCGCTAAATTTGTGTCCGCCAGCCAACTAACTGGGGCAAAGATATTCAGCGCCAAATTGATGATGATCAACAAGACGCCAATCAATGGCAACAAGCCTGGATATGCGGCTAAAAAGTTGCTTAATTTGTCCAGCCATTGGTTGATGAGGTCGTTCATGAAACTAGATCCATTTGAAAATGTTCAAAGTAAGGGGCTAATTGACGCGGAATCCGCCCGCGAATGAGGATGCCATCCTTACTATGTTCTTCCGCCTCAACTTGTCCGCGCTCATAAAGCATCGAGAGCAAATCGCCCCGTTGGTAAGGCAAAAGCAGGACGATGGGCGACATCTGCTCTTCTATCGCCGCTTGCAACGCCAATTGTAACGTCTCTAACCCTTCCCCGCTGAAGGCAGAGATAGGGACGGCTAATCTGCCATTAGACAATTGAGACAAGCGTTCTCGCTCGTCTTCGGTTAAGGCGTCTATTTTGTTCAATGCCATGACGATTGGCAACCCTTCGATTTCTAGCGAGGCGAGCGTATCTTCTACGATTTCGATTTGGGCGCCAGCTTGGGGATGGGTACCGTCTACCACATGCAGCAAAATATCCGCTTCGCTGATCTCTTCTAGCGTGGCGCGAAAAGCGGCGACGATTTGAGTGGGCAGCTTTTGAATAAAGCCGACAGTGTCGGTGAACAACATCTCTCTACCGCCCGGCAAGGTGACGACCCGTGTGGTGGGGTCTAATGTGGCAAATAACATGTCGGCAGAGAGGACGTCTGAGCCGCTGAGGGCATTGAGCAAGGTGGATTTGCCGGCATTGGTATACCCCACCAGGGCGATGACGGGCAAAGCGGTTTGGCTGCGCTTCAATCGCTGTTGTTTGCGCCGTCTGCGCACCAGCTCCAAATCTCGTTTGATGCGTCGAATGCGCTGTTGAATCTCGCGGCGGTCAACCTCGATCTGCTTTTCGCCAGGACCGCGCAACCCCACGCCGCCGCTAGCGCCGCCGGCGCGTCCGCCTGCCTGACGAGCTAAATGCGTCCACATTCGGGTTAGTCGGGGCAGCCGATATTCCAATTGCGCCAACTCTACCTGAAGCTGTCCTTCGGCAGTGTGGGCATGTTGGGCAAAGATATCCAGAATGAGGGCGGTACGGTCTAAAATTTTGAAATCTTCGCCAAACCGCTTTTCCAATTCGCGTTGATGGCGGGGATTTAGCTCATCGTCAAACAAAATGACATCGGCGTCGAATTCGGCAGCCACCACTTTTATTTCGCTGACTTTGCCCGAGCCGATATAGGTGGTGACGTTGGGAGCGGTCAGGTTCTGAATTGCCCTTCCCACCACCTCTAAACCGGCTGTTTCCGCCAACCGAGTTAATTCGGCGACGCTCTCGGCTGCCGGCATTGCCGTTTTGCCTGGTTTAAAATCTACCCCGACTAGATACGCTTTTTCCACTTTTTCAGGGGTATTTTGGTAACTGATGACGACCGCTCCTTTAAATCGACAACCCAGAAATTTGCATCTCAGTGGGATGTTCGACTAAAAATTCGTAATGAATTATTTTCTTATCGTTTGGCGGCAACTCAATTTGCCACTCTAATTCATTTAGATCGCTTTGTTTGGCGGGGTTGGGGCTGGTTTTCTCTAACTTGACCTTGATTCGTTCGTGGCGGGATACCGGAATCTGATCTTGGACAGTGATGGCGGCAGTTGCCGGCAACAAATTTTGGATTTCCAATTCGTAGCCAAATCGGGCTTGGCGATTATCGCGCAATAACCGTTTGTCCACATCTCGTTTGGCGAGTTCCCGTTTGATAGGAATTCGCTCTTCAACGCCCAACATCAACTCAAATTCTTCTTCCCGCGCCGTAAAATTGAGACGGGTTGAGCCGATAAATTCCTCATTGACAAACAAACTGGCATTGCCGGCAAGCAACGCGCCAGCGCTATTGTTGGTAATAGTCGCCCGCCGAAAAACAGCGTCCGTATGTCTGGGTACAGCCAAATAATCCAATTTATATGGCAAGTCGAACTGTTGCAGCATCGTTTTATGGGGCGAGCCATCGCTGGGAATATCGATATCTCCGCCAGCGGTAAATTGGACAGACGCGCCGGAATCTACCGCCTCTGCCTCGACTATTTCCGCCGCAACGGGCGCTTCTTCCATGGCGAACGCTGCCGCTTCCGGCATCGCGTCGGCTGCCATAAGCTGCCGCGATTGGACACTCTGTTTTCTTGCCGCTGGTTGTCTAAGCTGGGGGCGAAATTCGTCGATATACCAGGGGCGCAATTTGGGCAATCGTTGGTTGAGGGCGGGTCGCGCAGTTGACAGCGTGAGTTTGACGCCGTTCCAATCTTGCCCGCTATTTTGCGTTACCTGCGCTAAATAGCTGACGGCAAGGCTGCTTTTTGCCCCATCTCCTTTGGAAAGCCGCAAATCGTAAAGGGGCTGCCAACTGGCTTGATTGACCACATAATTTAACTCCAATTCAAAGTCGCCGTCATTCATGGCTTCGATTTCGATTAATGCCTGATACCTTTGCCGGGGGCGTTGAGATTGCAGTTGAGCTAAGTCGCGCTTCAATTTGTCTATTTTACCTTTGAGCTCTTTTTGGTCGATTTCCACCTGGCGTTGCGCGGCGCGAAGTTCGCTATCTTGCTCGCCCAAAAAGGCGATCAATTTGGCTTGATCTTCGACAGATGACCGCCCCTGGGCGATCCCTTTGGCGTATTGGGCGGTGGCTTGTCTCATGCCATTGATGTATTGGGCTTGGGCGACGATGCCGGCATGGTTGTCGTTCAAAACGCGCATCTCTTCATCTAACGCCTCGATTTGTTCCACCAACGCTTGGACATTGCCGGCAGGCGACTCGACATAATTATGACGTTTGAGATCAACGCTAAAGATGCGAACGCGCGCCAACCCCCTACCTGTCGCCCGCAAAGAGTCTGGGAGCAATGTGAGCGGCAATTCATCGACCACGAGCGTTTGCGCCCCGCTCGTAAGTTGTGCCGTCCCCTGACAGCCAATTCGAGCCCGATCTGGATAAACTGTCACAGCTTTTACAGAAACAGGTATCATTTTCATAGCGATTTCGTCCAAATATCCTTTCGCAGTTGGCTGTCATCTACGTATTTTCAAACAACAACAATACAATTGTACCCAGCAACCGCCTGCTGATTATTTATACATGCTAAAAAGTCTCTAGCGAAGTTTACAACAAGAAGGGTAAACGGCAACTCTAGGATGACGGCAGGGTATTGCATTCTGCTTAAGTAAATCACGGAAGGTCCTTTAAAAACTAAAGTGTCATCGTGATTTACTTATAAGGAGAACGAAAATAATCTTATCGAAATATGTTTTTAAGCTACTTTTCGTTCTCCACTTAAATGGCGCAAAATCCTTGAAGATAAGAATTCTTTCGGGCAGAAGCAATCCGCCATTGCCGAGATTTAGTGAGAGAGTAATTGCCCTGCGGAGGAGGGCAGCATATGGTTAACTGATGGCTGGCTCTTTCTGACGTAGGGGTAACTCGATATGAAATGCGCTGCCAGGAAAGGTATTTTCATTGAAACCGGGACTTTCTGCCCAAATTCTCCCTCCGTGCGCCTCGACGATCCCCTTGGCGATCGGCAAACCTAACCCAGGTCCACCCCCTTTAAAATTGGTTTTGCTGGAAGAATGCAGCGACACGTCGTTGGTCACTACGAATTTATCAAAAATGCTCTTCAGATTCCCTTTGGCGATGCCGATCCCGTTATCTCGTATGGTGATGTCGATGTAACCGTTGATATCTTCTGTCTGTTCATTTTGTCGGGAAAGGACGGCTTGAATGCACACTTCGCCGCCGTCTGGCGTATATTTTAGGGCATTAACCAACACCTTGTTTAACGCCTGAACCAACCGTACTGGATCGCCAAAAAATGGTTTAGAGTACGGAATATGGTCTACCTTCAGGGTGATATTTCGGTCTAGGTATGCGTTTTCTAGGTTACGAACGGCGATTTTTATGATGCGGTCGATGTAAAGGGGTTGGAAGCTGACGACGAAGGCGTGATTGTCGATCATAGAGACATCGATCATATCGTTGATGATCTCGCCCATACGTCTAATGCCGTTGGTAAAGCCGTCTAACATGAGAGAGATGCGCTCTTCGTCGGAGACGAGTTCAACCCGCATCATATTGGCGTACCCTTCTAAAATGGTTAGCGGGGTGCGTAATTCATGAGCGGCGACGGAGATAAAGTTGGATTTATTTTTTTCCAGTTGGATCATTTGCTGCCGAAGGTCGCTCATGTAGGTTAACATTTTGCCATGTTCGGCGTTGCTTGCCAGCCGGGTTATTTCGTTGAGGGCATGGGTGAAGAGTCGATCTAACGCCCGCCAACTGCCATCAGCAAAGTACGCTGCCGGCAATTGATCCCAGGTTGTTTCTTTCAGGGCACGGCATAAAGAGACCCAATCGGCGGCTAAGATAGCGTCTTGCTCGATGCGGTCGGCTGCCCATAGTTGTAAGAGTTGAATTTGAGTGGCGGCATCCACCTGAAGGCATTGTGAAATTAAGCCGATAAAATGGCTTAATTGCCCACTGTCTGGCAGCATGTTTGGCGCCCGTTGGCGGGTTGCTTCCGCCAATGGTTTTGTATTTTGGGCAACCCAATTCGCTAATTCATCGCTCAACGCCGTTACTCCAAGTTGATCGCTTTGGATGGAGTTGAAGATTGGATGAAGATATTTTCTCTTCCAACCCCCGAACTCCGTTGGCATTATGAGAAAAATAATGCCAAATAGCAATGGGAACTGTCAGCTATTGCCGGCAACTGCTAATTGTTGACTGCTTTCGGCTGCATCCCGATTATAAGGCAAATCTCGTTCACGGGCGAAGCGGCGTAGCGCTTTTAGCCCCCGGCGAAGGTAATAGGCGGGGCGATCTGCTTTCTTGATGGCGCTTTCGGGTGGCGGCAATAGCCCGAAGTTTGCTTTCATCGGTTGAAAATTTTTGGCAGACGCCTGGGTGATATATTGACATAATGCCCCTATCATGGTCACATTTGGCAAGATCACGGGCATTTTGCCGGCAAGCAGTCGCGCGGCATTTATCCCTGCCAGCAAACCAGAAGCGGCATTGCCGGCATACCCTTCTACCCCGGTGATTTGACCGGCGAAAAAGAGATCAGCTCGCCCGCGAAATTGCATAGTTGGCTGCAACAATTCGGGCGAATTGATGTATGTGTTGCGGTGCATCATCCCATAACGCATAAAGTTGGCGTTCTCTAATCCAGGGATGAGGCGCAAAACCCGTTTTTGCGCCCCCCAACGTAAATTGGTCTGAAAACCGACGATGTTGAACAAAGTGCCTATTAAATTATCCTGACGCAATTGAACAACCGCATACGGGCGTTCGCCATGGCGAGGGTCGATAAGCCCCACCGGTCGCATTGGACCATATGCCAACGATTCCCGCCCCCGTTTTGCCATCACTTCCAAAGGTAGACATCCTTCAAAAAATCGGGGGTCATCAAGTTCAAATTGCCGCAAATTAATTGTTTCCGACTCAACCAGAGCGTTATAGAAGCGGTTGTACTCTGCTTTGGTCATGGGGCAGTTGATGTAATCTCCGTCCGCTTGCTCCCCTTTGCCGTAACGAGAAGCGCGAAAAGCGATATTCATGTCGATAGTGTCAGCTTCGACGATTGGGGATAAGGCGTCAAAAAAATAGAGATATTCTTGTCCGGCTATTTGTTGTATCTCTACCGCCAACGCCTCCGAGGTGAGCGGACCAGTGGCGATAATGCAAGGCGCGTCGGGGATTTGGGTTATTTCGCGTCGAATCAGCTCAATCCGGGGATGATTTTCTATTTGATTGGTGACCCGCTGAGCGAACTGCTCCCGATCGACCGCTAGAGCAGAGCCAGACGGCACAGCGGAGGCTTGGGCGCAATCTAATATTAATGAGCCTAATCCGCGCATTTCCGCTTTGAGCATGCCGGGCGCTTTGTGGGGCAAAAATGAGCCGAGGGAATTGCTGCATACCAATTCCGCCAAGCGGTCGGTAACATGGGCTGGGGTTTGTTTGTGGGGGCGCATTTCATACAGTTTGATGAAACTGCCGGCATTTGCCGCTTGCCACGCCGCTTCTGCTCCAGCCAATCCGCCGCCAATTATCATCAATTCCATGCCAACTGTTGGATTAGTCATAGGGCTCATTTTATCACATGGTTTGCGCTGATGGCTGTCGGATAGTGGGGATTTCGGGTACAATTATGAAGATAGCGATATTGTCAATGAACAACAAATTGGAGGATTATCATGCCATATTATTATCGGTTGGGCGAGCTGCCCCACAAACGCCATGTGCAATTTAGACAGCCAGATGGCTCGCTGTACCATGAAGAGGTGATGGGGATTCATGGTTTTGACGGTATTCAATCGATTTTGTATCACAAATATCCGCCGACAGAAATCGAAAAAATGGAAACGATCCGAAAAACGCATATCCAATTTGAAGAACAAACCGCTTTGCGCCATCGTCATTTTTGCACGGGAGATATGGCGGCGGAAGGGGATGCTATCAATGGCAGGAAACCGCTGATGGGCAACCAAGATGTGGTTCTTTATATTGCTTGCCCGACTGAGCCAATGGATTATTGGTACAAACATAGCTCTGGCGATGACACGCTGTTTATTCATGATGGCGAAGGGGTTTTGGAAAGTCAGTTTGGGCAGTTGCGCTACCGTCCGGGCGACTATCTGGTTATTCCCACCGGCGTCATGTGGCGGCTGTTGCCAGATGAGGGCAGCCCGCAGCGAATGCTAGTCATCGAAGCGTTTGGGCATATTGAGCCGCCCAAACGATATATAAACAACTATGGGCAATTTTTAGAACATTCTCCATATTGCGAACGAGATATTCGTCCGCCAGATAAGTTGGTTACATTCGACGATGCCGGCAGCTACGAGGTTCATGTTAAATCGCGCGGGGTCATCACCCGCTTTGTGTATGGACATCATCCATTGGATGTGGCGGGATGGGACGGGCATCTTTGGCCCTACGCCTTTAATATTGAAGATTTTGAGCCAATTACCGGCAGGGTGCATCAACCGCCGCCAGTACATCAAACGTTTGATGGTCCGGGCTTTGTCGTCTGTTCTTTTGTGCCCCGAATATTTGATTACCATCCACAGGCGATTCCCGCTCCATACAACCATTCCAACGTCGATTCTGACGAGGTTTTGTATTATGTAGAAGGCGCCTTTATGTCTCGGAAGGGGATTGACCGCGCCTCGGTAACGGTGCATCCTAACGGCATCCCGCATGGACCCCATCCTGGGACGTATGAAGGGTCGATTGGCAAAGAGCGCACGGAAGAGTTGGCGGTGATGGTAGATACGTTTCGCCCGCTTTACATAGCAAATGGGTTGAGCGACATAGAAGATAAAAATTATCCAACCAGTTGGCTGCCGGCAAATCATTAAACATAAAGCGCTGAAAAGTTGCCCTCCTCAGTAGGCGAGATACAATGTACCTGCTTCATTTTCAGATAATGTAATTTTTCAATCTATTTTCGGAGGAATGAATAATGAAAACCCGACAGATCTCCTTCAAAGCTTTTTTCTCAACATTGGCGTTGATTTTGTTGATTGCGCTTTCCGTTCAAGCCGCTCTGGCTGGCGGAGCTGATCCAGAACCGCCTACTTTCGACAGCCGAATTTGCGGCAGACCGGGCAATGTAACACAAGCCCAAACGATTCGCTGGACAGATCTGTTTGGCACAGCTGATCCAACAACGCATATAGGCTCTCATTATCCTCCGAGTACAGCCGTTACTATTATTGGGCGAGATTTTTGGGGCTGTTGGGTATCAGTGCAATCTGCTTCTGCCAATGGCTGGGTGCCGATTAACGCTTTAAATGCTAGAGGGGTGCTAGATTTGCCGATTTTAGCTGACAACAGCAATGGGTGCGTTATCAACAATGGTCAGGTGAGTTGTCCCCACGATGGAGGGACATCTAGCGGCAATGTGGCTCGTTGGACGAATATCTTTAGCGCCCCCAACAGCGCATCGGTTACAAATGTGACGATCCCGCCCAATGGCAGCGTGGTTATCGTTGGCGAAACGGGCGGCTGGGCGCAAATTACCTCTGAGTATGGCAATGGATATATCCCCAAAAATGCGCTCAAATAGCGTCCCTGGCTAGGGAATGGTTAAATTTAGAAGGGCTTGTGGTTTCCACAAGCCCTTTTTCTTTCATGGGGACGAGGGGGATGGAATTTACTCTGTAGTTACCGGCAAAACACAGCTAGAACGTAAGATATAACATTCTGGTCGATTATCTTGCCAAACCGCCAATAGCTTGTTTAAATTTTGTTCGCTGGGCGCCGCTATGCCCAAACGATACAACGGACCATGTAGTGGAGTTTGCGCATCGTGCCGGTCATGTGGTTTGCCCTCGATACACGCCCGGCACAATTGCCTTAATGCCGACCAATCATCTATCCCAATCTCTACGTTGTGGGCTAAATCATACAAAATCGCAATATCTTCCCTAAATGGGGTATTGATGATGATTTCGTAAGTGGAATAGGATGACGGCTTAATTATTGAAATCTCCTCAAATATGCTCACCTCTTGGTTGTGTAACCGTTTGATCCCAACTGGTTCGCCATCGTGCAAAATCAAATCTAAATAGCGGCGGTTAGATGCCGGCAGCGGCACATTGTAAATCAACGCTCTGGCAGGGTCGATTCGCTTGCACCACACCAATTCAGGATTCGTTTCAGGATTAATGCGGATAGGGGTTAATCCCAATTCTACCAAAGGCTGCCCGTCCCCCGGCGGAATATCGACCCCGAATGAATTCCAGGCGTGGCGCGCCATCCCCCAATCTTCCAGCGCAGTAGCGGCGATGCCCAAATTCCACCACCCTTCCATCTCTTGCGGATTGAGCTCTACCGCCCGCAAATTGCATTGCATCGACTCGCGCCAAAAACGCTTCCGCTTGTAAGCCAATCCCAAATTAAACCATGTCATTGCCCAATCAGGGTTGAGTTGGACCGCCTGGTGAAAGAGTGAAATAGCGGCATCCCAGTTCCGTCTATCTAGCAGTTGCTGCCCTTGCTTGTTCAGCCGTTTTGCTTCGAGGTTCATAACAGCAGGCTGCCTTCATGTTTGAGCAGCCACTCCTTGCGCCATAAGCCGCCGCCATATCCGGTTAGATGTCCATTGCTGCCGATGACACGGTGGCACGGGACGATGACAGAGATGGGATTTTGTCCGTTGGCGGCGCCCACTGCGCGAACCGCATTGGGCTTTTCCAAGGCGTTAGCGACTTGTTGGTAGGAAGCGAGTCGCCCGTATGGAATGGTCAACAGATGGCGCCAAACTTGTTCTTGAAAGGGGGTGGCGGCAAATGCTATTGGCAAATCAAACTCCGCTAGATTGCCGGCAAAGTAAAGCTCTAATTGGTCAACCGCTTCTTTCAAGATCGAATTAGAGCGTTGATTTTCTTTTTTCTCTTCCACAAAATTTAGGCTGATAACCGCCGATTCGCTCCCCAAAATTTCCACCAAGCCGATTGGCGATTGACAATAGGCGGCAAAATCGCTCATAATGTACCTGCATTCATTGTGACCAACCTCTCTGTTTATTCACGAACGAACTCAATTTTATGGGGGTTTGGCTTTTTGATCCACAATTGGTTGTTATAGCAATGTTAAAATGCAGGCATTAGGAATCTGGTTAACAAGCCAGAACTATGGAAAGCGCTAAAATAAAGTCAGTCGTTTCTCGATTCTTGATAAAGTAAATTTATTGGTAGGAGACCAACTTATGCGGAAAGCAGCGCATATTGGTTTATTTTATTGGTTGCTATTGTTTGGGACAGTTGCAGTCACAGCCAGGACATCAGCAAAAGCTACAGAAATGCCAACAGCATTATTGCCGGCAGCCAACTCTCCAAAAAGTTCGGCGCTATTGGGCTCTAATTTAGCCGAACTGCAATTTTGGTCTACCGGCTACGCATTTCTAGACGCATTCAAAATGTCCCACGAATGGTATACCCAATCCACTGACAATTGGAACACTGGCGAAAACGATCAATTATCGCTAGATAGCGATGGCTGGGTAACATCGTTGCCAGACCCCAACGACCCCGATGTCGAATATCGATTTGTAGGCACTGTCATGTTGCGCGGCATCAATGGACACTTTCCCGGCGGGCAATATGTGGTGTTGTACGACGGTGAGGGAACCATCGAATATGGATACAGCGGCAATTTTCATTCGTTAGCCAATTTGAATCCAACAGATGAGGAGCGGACTCTCCCATCAGAAAAGTACCAACTATCCTTCGCTGGCGACCAAATCGATTTTATCTTTGACGGGGTGAAAAATGAACTGCTTTCGACCCCCGGACGAGACGTATTAAATGTCACCCCCGATAATGACGGCATCTACCTCAAAATAACTGAAACAGATCCCAACGAAACCGGGGATTATATTCGGAATATTCGGGTGATTATGCCCGGTTACGAGTCGACCTATCAACAACAGATTTTCCATCCAGATTATTTGAGCACATTGCAAACCTATACCGTACTTCGATTTATGGATTGGATGCGCACGAATAACTCCAGCCAAGTTGAATGGGCAGATCGAGCTACTCCAACCTATTACACCTATGCCTCAGAAAAGGGGGTTCCGCTGGAAATCATGGTCGAGTTGGCGAACCGGCTGGAAGCCAACCCTTGGTTTACTATGCCCCACCAAGCGTCTGACGATTATTTAGACAACTTTGCGGCGATGGCGTTGGCTCAATTAGATGTTGACAAAGATGTCTATGTGGAATATTCGAATGAGATTTGGAATGGTGGATTTCCGCAAGGCAGTTGGGTAGAAGTTCAGGGGGAAGCGGAATGGCCCAGTTCTTCTGAAAGCGGCTTCGCCAAAAGGATGAATTGGTATGGCAAACGTACCGCTGAAAGTTGTGATAGATGGCGTGCAGAATGGAGCGACTCTGCCGATAGAATCAACTGCATATTGTCGTCTCAGGCTGCTAACAGCTGGACAGCGACCAAGGCGTTGGATTGTACTTTGTGGAGCGAAGCCCCTTGCGCTGACCATGGTGTAAACGCCCTTGCTGTCGCCCCATATTTCGGCGCTTACATCGGCTCGCCAGAGCATCAAGACGCGGTGATGGGGTGGGCGACAGGCGGCGCAGCCGGTTTAGACGCTCTCTTTATGGAGATTGAACATGGCGGCGTTTTAACCGGCACAGCTCCAGCAGACGGGGCGTTAGCCCAGGTGGCAAGCTATATAGTAACGTATCAAAATGTAGCGCAAAGTTATGGGCTAGAGCTGCTAAATTATGAAGGAGGACAGCATCTGGTTGGCTTTAACGGGGTGCAAAATGAACCGGAAATTTCTGATTTGTTTCAGGAAGCGAACCGAGATGAGCGGATGGGGGAGATGTATGATCTCTATTTAGATAGTTGGATGAGCAATGGGGGAGATTTGTTTGTTCATTACTATGATATGGGCGATTATACGCAATGGGGAAGTTGGGGGGTTTGGGAACATATGGATCAAATTTCATCAGCGAAGTTTGATGCGTTGCAACGATACGCTACTCGATATAGCGTTTTGTTGCCGGCAATCTTTCGCTAAGGCGGCTCTTAAAGATTTGGGGGCATTTTATTTCGGATATCAATGAGGTTTCAGGGCTCGCTCCAGGATGATGGAATGGAGCGTAACGCCAAATAAATTTACAGAATTGTTGCCCACTTCGATGAACCCAGCCTTGCGATAAAATGCCCTGCCGATTGGGTTTTGTTCCGCAACTTCTAATCGGGCTTTTTTTGCGAAAGGGAACGCCTTTCTACCTTCATCGAGCAATTGGGCGCCAATCCCTTTGCGCTGAAATTGTGGCAGCACATATAGTTGAGAAATGTAGATGGTTGGGTCGTTGAATCTGACAGTAATCATACCTACGATCTCGTCAAGTTCCGTTTTAGCCACCCCGCTATAAATTTTGCCGCTTTCAATGTTGCGTCGCAACCGCTCCGGAGTATGCCATTCGGATGTGATTTTTTCTATTTTTTTGGGTGAGAGAATATGTTGATACGTTTGATGCCATGTTGAAGATAACACCTGTTTTATGGCTGGAATATCCGCTATCTGGGCGGTTTCAACTGTTATTTTGAGCGTAACTGATGGGAGTGCTGCCGGCATCTCAAATATGCCATCGTCATTGGGGGTAAAAGGGTAAATGGCGCTCACAGCAGATGCCGGCAATTTGCCGTAAATGTGTGGAAACTCCTCTCCGTGGTCATATAAATCCTCAACAATGAGCGAATCCCCTAGCGAGGCGGCGTCAATTTCTAACAGCAGCAAGCCCCTTTGCCCATGATAAAAGGCGTTGGCTACGGGCAAAATCTGCTCTTGGAACGAACAATGGATAAACCCTTCCTCAGCGAAAGAGGCAGGGGCATAAAAGCCGCTTTTCTCCCCGGCTTGCCACTCCCCGGCGATGGCGATGTGGTAAATGACCATTACGGCATTCTGATCACAATGTGGGCTTGCCGATACAGCTCTTCTAAATTGTAATATTGGCGCACATCGGGGTGAAACAGATGAATGATGATATTTTCGTAATCGATTAACATCCACCCATTTTCCGCTTCCCCTTCTAATCCTTGGGGTTGAATGCCGGCAATCTCTTTCGTAGTTTGGGTGACTTCATTAACGATCGCTTTTAATTGAGGCGTATTTTCCGCTGAACAGAGCAAAAAATAATCCGCCAAAATCGATTGTTCCCGAATATCCAGCAATAAAATATCGCTTCCCTTTTTGTTGGAAAGAGCGTCTACAATTGAATGAGCTAAGTCGATGGTTTCCAAAAAACGCCTCACAAAACGAACTAAAAATAGTTGCCGAATTGTAACAACCCCATCGTTCTACAGCAAAAAAGGTTCATCGGCGGCAATTAGGACGAAGAGAGAGAAAACAGCCAGGCATTGTCCTCTACAGCGACGCCGGCGCCGTAGCCGCCGGTAAATAAAATGGCGTCGTTTTCCAGCAAGGCGATAGCGGCGAATAGGCGGGTCGAAGGGCGAAGCGCCGGCAGGAGGGTAAATCGATCTTGGGCGGGATCATACAGTTCTGCCTGATTTGCCCCGCCCAAAATCAACCCCATCCCGTTTGGCAATAAAATAGATGTGCCGTTATGCTTGAATCGAGAGAAATTCATCGGGGCTGCCGCCGAAAATTGACCTGTGCCGGCATCATACAACTCAGTTGATTGGTATTGCCCCTGGGCGTCCCGCTCGTCAGCCCCGCCGGTGATCAACACGTTGCCATTTGCCAGCAGCAGCGCGTCATGTTTGTGGCGATTGATCGTCATCTTGCCGGCAGTATGAAATTGGTTGGTCTGTGGGTCAAATAGCTCAGCGTTGTCGTAAATAACGATATTTTGCCGTCTGCCGCTATGCCCGCCAGTGATTAAAACGCGCCCATTTTGCAATTTGGTAGCGGTGTGTGATTCGCGGGGAAAAGCCATATCGTCTACCAACGTGAAAATGCCGGCATCTGGGTCATATATCTCAGCCGAAGCCAAAAAAGTCCAACCTTCGCCAACCCCGCCCGCCACCAATACCTTGCCATTGTTTAACAAAACGGCGATATGTCCGCTTCGCCCGTTCCTCATCTCGCCGGTCGGTTCAAATCTGTCGGAAAGTGGATCATAAAGCTCGGCGCTAGCCAAATATTCTCCATTGAAACCGCCAGCGATCAACAGCTTGCCGTTTGGCAGCATCGTTGCCGAATGGGATTGTCTGCCTTCCGACATTTCGGCTGCGGAGATAAAGTCGTTTGCGCTTGGAACAAACCGTTCGGTAGACGACAATGCCCGATCATGCGCCGAAAAGCCGCCGGCGATAAATACGCTGCCATCGGGCAACGTGGTGGCTGTGTGGGCAGCTCTGGCGGAACGCATCTGTAGGAGATTCGTCGTTGTCCAATTGTCTGCTGATTTAGTTGGCGTAGGAACTACGCTTGCGGCGGGAATGGTCGATGTTAATGGTCTGGTTGGCGGGACGGAATTTGTTTGACTGCAACTGACGGCAACCAATAACGGCAGCGTTTGACTAATTGTCTTTAGCGGGTTTTTGAAGACGGATGGGGAAAATAAGGGGAATAGGTTTCTCATCAATCCCTCCTTAGAGAGTCTAATTTGAGTCTTGATTCCCAGCGCTGCCCAAAATTCGTTGGCGATTTAATCTGGATTTGTCTCAGTTTTGGCGTCCCGACCGATGGCAACGCCAGTCGAATCGATAATATCGCCGACCTCGATGTTATCGCCGGCGATATAATCCCCTTCCACAACGATGGTTGGTTGAACCTCATCATCTGGAGCCAGCGGCGTAAACTCCGTCTGCACGCGGCGCAACACGATTAACGATTGGTTGATCGCTTTTTGCACCGGACGCAGTTGGCGACGCAACCCTTTGGCGATTTCCCGCGCCTGGTCGGGTTGATCCGACTCCACCAAATCCAGTATTTGATTGGCTACTTGATCTGTCGCATCGGCTACCAATACCATCTTGTGGAAAAAATCTTCATCCGCTTCGCTTAATCTGGAAAATCCTTCACCCATAATCCGCTGATCTTCATAGGTTAGCGATTGTGTAAACCAGCCATGGAGTTTGCCAAAATAGATATCGGCGATTCGTTGACAATGACCCCGTTTTTGTTCGACCATTGCCGGCAATGCGTATCCGCCGATATCCAACAATCCCAATGATTCCGTTTTGAGATCTCCATCCTCGCTGTATAATTTCCACACTTCTTTGATGGCGTCGTTGATGGCGTCCCAGCTTTTTACAACCTCCTCTATTGCGTCAACCAAATCCTGATAAATAACAGGGTCTGGGTAACTTTTTAACTGAGGCGATAATCGAAAAATCGCTCGCGCCAGGGCATCGACCTGATCGATGGCATACAATGACCGATGAGCATGAGTTTGTAATTCGTTTAAATAAAAATCATCAATTGGTTTGTCGTTTTCGCCCATTTCCGCCTCCTGCCGGCATTTTAACCGGGGCTGTTTTTTCGCGTAAAATAGTATACCACAGAAGAAAATCCCAATGACCATTCAAATCGATACAAATTATATTTCCGCCATTTTAAGCCGCATGGTGCAAATCGATTCCAGAAACCCTGATTTGACGCCAGGCAGCCCTGGAGAAGAAGAGATAGGGCGGGAAATTGCCGGCATGTTAAGCCATTTGGGCATCGAGCTGGAAGTGCAGCAATTGGCGGAAAACCGGCTCAATGTGATTGGGCGAATTCCCGGAGCTGGGGGCGGCAAAACGTTGGCGCTCAATGGGCACATGGATACCGTTGGCGTGGAGGGGATGGAGGAACCTTATTCTGGCGAGGCGCGAAACGGCAAATTGTATGGACGGGGCAGCTTTGATATGAAAGGGAGCTTGGCGGCGCAATTGGGCGCGGCAAAAGGGTTGCTGGATGCCGGCATTCAGTTGGCGGGCGATCTCATTCTCACCTTTGTCGCCGACGAAGAATACGCCAGCATCGGCAGCGAAGAGATCGCCAAAACGATTCAGGCAGACGCTGTCATCGTCACCGAGCCGACTGCGTTGCGCGTGTGCCCAGCCCATCGCGGCTTTGTATGGTTCGAAGTGACTGCCATTGGCAAAGCGGCGCACGGCAGCCAATATCAGACCGGAATCGACGCCAATATGCGGATGGGACGCTTTTTGGCGGAACTGGACAAATTAGAAAAAGCGCTGCGAAAACGACCCGCTCACCCGCTGGTGGGAACCCCATCCGTTCATGCCGCGATGATTGATGGCGGTACGGCATTGAGCGTCTATGCCAACAAATGTACGCTTAAAGTGGAGCGCCGCCTCAATCCAGGAGAGTCAGTGGAGGGGGCGACCGCCGAATTGCAGGCGATTATCGATACATTAGCGGAACAAGACCCCACATTTCAGGCAACTTTGAACCCGTTTTTCTGGCGAATGCCATTTGAAACGAGCCCAAATGCCGCCATTATTCAAACGGTGGATGGGATTTTAACGGACAAGTGGGGGGAAACGCCCGCCCATTCAGGGATGCAAGGTTGGACGGATGCCGGCATTTTCGCTGATGCCGGCATGGAGACGATGTTGATAGGTCCAAGCGGCGAAGGGGCACACGCCGCTGTTGAATGGGTCGATTTGGCTTCTGTGATCGATTTAGCCCACATTTTGGCGGAAACAGCCGTCCGCTATTGTGGCGTAAAATCTGGAGAGACCGGGGAGTAATTGGTGGGGAGTTGGTTTTTGAACAAAACCGCCCTTTACCTAATCACCACGCCCCAATTAGCTTGCCAATCAACCAAATCAGAGCCACAGCGCCTCCGGCTGCCACAAACGGCAGCAGCAAAAGCAGGATGCGACGAACGCGGTTATTGCGTTTGAATTGGGCGCTGTCGTTGACATGAGGGAAAGGAGAGTCAGGTTCGGGAACGCCCAAAAAAGCGCACAAAGGCTTCCACCCCTCTTTTGCTCGGAAAATCAACAGCTTTTCTGCCGGCACAACCTGTTTCACCTCAGCGTTATGGTCGTTAAACATTTGGATAGCATATTCCCTCTCTCCAAACCGCCCCGCAAATGTCCCTTGCCAAATTACGGCGTCGATCATGGCAAAAACATCCCTGACTCGTTTGGGCAGCAACGCCCGCTCTAGGCGGTGTAATGAACGCCCTTCGCTATATATCGTTTCGAATGCGCTCTGGTACCATCGCTCTGGATCACGCACTGTAAGAATCAGCTTGGCGTCGGGATATTGAGCCATCAACTGTTTGTAAAAGGCGCTGGGGGGCCAATCGACCGCTGCCTGATAGCCGGCGAACAAGCTGCTCCACTCCACTTCATCGCCCATCCAAGCCGCTTGCCAGATGGGGGCATGGGAGGGGTGTCTGATGACTTCGCGCATGTGGTAACATTTGTCGAATCCTAACTGCTCCAATGCTACTTTTAACGACATGGTGCCGGTGCGCCCAAAGCCTGCGCCAATGATTTTAAGGGTCATCTCGATCTTATTCTTCCTCCCAGGAGATGATATTTTCCAGCGCCATCTGCCTTATTTCCGATTGGGTGTAGCGTAAGTCAGACAAAATTTGGCGGGTATGCGCCCCGATTTTGGGCGGATGGGTGTGGATGCCCCCTTGGTAGTTAGAGAGTAAAACAGGCTGGCGCGGCAGCTTTGTCTTTGTGCCATCGGGAAAGACAGTGGGCAACAAACTGCCGGCAGCATTCAGGTGGGGGTCTTCAAACAGATCTTCCGGGCGAGCAATGGGCGAAAAGGGCAAATTGGCAGCTTCGCATTTGGCTAAAATCTCCGCTTTGCTTTTGCCCAGCAAAAAAGCCCGAAGTTGGGGCAAAAACCAGTCGGCTTGTTCGATCCGTCCATTGTTAGCGGCTAACCGCTCGTCTGCCAGCCAATCTTCTCGGGCAAATTCGCGGCAAAATCGCTCCCATTGTTGGTCGCTGGTGACGCCGATAAAGACCCGTTGATTGTCTGCCGTGTCAAATTGATGGTAAATGCCCCAGGCGCTTACCCGTGCCGGCATGGGCGGCACATCCTCGCCAGACGCCGCCGAATACGCCATATGATGCCCCATGATAAAGGCGGCAGTCTCAAACAATGCGCTGCTTAGCCATCCCCCTTTTCCGCTTTTTTCTCGATCTCGCAACGCTAACAAAATGCCAACCGCCCCATAAATGCCAGTTGCCATATCGATAACCGACGCTCCCGCTCGCAGTGGGTCGCCGGGTCGTCCAGTCATATAGGCTAAACCTGACATCATCTGCACCACTTCGTCTAGGGCGGCGCGGTTTTGGTAAGGACCTGGCAAAAAGCCTTTCAACGAACAGTAAATCAATTTTGGGTAATGGCGCTCTAGCTGTTCCAAGCCAAACCCCAGCCGACTCATGGTTCCGGGAGCGAAATTTTCGATGACGACGTCGGTTGCCGGCAATAATTTGTGAATGATCTCTTTGCCGGCATCTTGCTTGAGATCAACCGCCAAACTTTTTTTGTTCCGATTGAGATAGGGAAAGTAGCCCATGCCGAACCCTTTTAGGCGGCGGGTGGGGTCGCCGCTGGCTGGTTCAACTTTGATGACCTCCGCTCCAAAATCAGCCAGTAACATGCCGCAAGTGGGTCCCAGAACGGCGTGGCTGAATTCGAGAACGCGGATATTTTTTAGGGGTAGCGTCATTTTGATATTTATGAATAGCTATCGTGTTTTTTTAGATAGTTGACCAAACCGCCTTCCTGCAAAATCGCCATCATAACCGCTGGCAGCGGGATGGCTTGGTAAGTTTTGCCGGCATCTTCGTCGATGATGATGCCGTTTATTACATCTGCGCGTAACGTAGCCCCATCGGGAATGGCGTGATCGGGTATTTCCAGTGGAGGCAGCCCAATGTTAATGGCGTTGCGGAAAAAGATGCGGGCAAATGATTTGGCAATGACCAGCGAAATGCCGGCATGTTTGAGCGCCAATGGGGCTTGTTCCCGCGACGAGCCACAGCCGAAATTTTCTCCCGCTGCCAAAATATCCCCTGCTTTTACCTTATGCCTAAACTCTGGGTCGAGGTCTTCCAGCACATGGGCAGCCAACTGGGTCAGGTCGAGCGTTTTGGTATATTTGCCAGGGATGATGCGGTCGGTGTCGATATCGTCGCCATACACATGTGCGATCCCTTGTAATGGGTTATTTTTTTGGTTTGATGTGGAGTTTATCATATCAATTTCCCGAAAAATCAGTTACAATGGCGCTGAAACAGTTCTACAAATCTAATTGGGGTCAAAAATGTTAGCTGACATAACTTTAAAGCGTCGCCAATTTACCACGGATGAATATCACAAGCTGATTGATGCCGGCATTTTAACCGAACATGATCGCGTCGAATTGATCAGAGGAAAAATTGTAGAGATGAGTCCAATAGGGTTGCGCCATGCCCCAGTTCAAACTCGAAGTCGCTCACATTTTAGGCAGATGATTTTACGCCATCGCTTCTGCCGGATCGATAATTTCCCCTGTTAACGCCGCCGCCGCCACAACTAGTGGCGACGCCAAATAAATCTCGGCGTTGGGGTTGCCCATTCTGCCCCGAAAGTTGCGGTTTGCGGTTGAAATCACAGTTTCGCCATTTGCCGGCACGCCCAAATGTGTGCCAACGCAAGGTCCACAACCCGACGTGATAAAGGTCGCCCCTGCCCGTGATAATGTCTCAACTGTGCCATCTGCCATCGCTAGATTAAATATGTGGCGCGAACCAGGCGCGATAATCAATCTCATCCCGGCTGAGATCTGTTTGTCTCGCAAAATGTGCGCTGCCATCTGCAAATCTTCCAAACGGCTATTGGCGCACGAACCGATAAATGCGCTGTGGATTTTCACGCCAATCAGCTGATCGATATCGGTTACGTTGTCAGGAGAATGGGGAGAGGCTATTTGGGGGCGAAGGAGCGAAACATCCCGTTCTATACATTGAGAATAGCCGCTATTGTCAGCCGCTTTTTGTGGTTGGACGATGCTGGTTTTTGCCCCCATCTCAGCCGCCATGTTAACCAAACTCATGCGGCTGGCAAGACTCATTTCATCTACCGCTTCGCCGCCATATTCCACTGCCTGGTATCGCGCTCCGGCTGCCCCAACTATACCCACCAGATGCAAAGTTACATCTTTGGCGGTCACAAATGCCGGCAATGTGCCCTGCAATTCAATGCGTATGGTTTCTGGAACCTTAAGCCAACTTTTTCCCGTTAGCCATACGGCTGCCACATCTGTGGAACCCATTCCAACCGCAAATGCTCCAATTGCGCCCAGGGTGAGTGTGTGCGAATCTGCCCCGATGAAGATGTCGCCTGGTTGTACATGCCCGTTTTCCATCATCAATTGGTGGCAAATGCCATCACCCACATCGTAGAGCCGGCATCCCATTTCAGCGGCAAAATCGCGCATTATCCGATGCAAATTGGCGGCGCGTTCGTTGGGGGGCGGCGAGGCGTGGTCGATTACCAGGCTGACTTTGCCGGCATCCCACAATTGTGTTCCCCCCATCTCCCGAAACGCTTTGATGGCAAAAGGAGCGGTAGCGTCTGTCGCCATCGCCCCATCGACGGGAACCACAACGATGTCTCCAGCTTTGACTATTTTGCCGGCATGTTGGGAAATGATCTGTTCTGCGAGAGGGGGCATGGGATTATAATTTGTGAACTTTGCCCGGCAACTCCACTTCTAAAAACTGTTCAATTTGTCGAGAAATCGCCCCGACTTTCGCCAAATCGACCCCCGTTTCCACGCCCATCTCATGTAGCAAATGGGCGGTATCTTCGGTAGGGATATTGCCTTTAGCGGCGGGAATAAACGGACAGCCGCCCAAGCCGCCAAAAGAGGTATCGAACCGGGTGATGCCGGCATTCAATCCTGCCATCAAATTTGCCAATCCTTGTCCTCGCGTGTCATGTAAATGCAACGCAATAGCCGTTTCGCCCGCCCAGGGCGCGATCCGCTCAATCGTCCGTCCGATCTGGCGCGGGTTGCCTAACCCTGCCGAATCAGCCAATGCCAACTCATCTGCCCCCATCTCCAGAAATTTATGTGCCATATCGATTACTTTTTCCTGGTCGATTGTCCCTTCAAAGGCGCAGCCAAAGGCGGCTTGCACGCCTAGCCTTACGGTCATACCCCATGCGTGCGCTTTTTCGGTCATTTGTCCCATCAATTCCATCCCCTGGGCGATGGAATAGCGGACATTTTTTTGGCTTAAGGTTTCGCTGGCAGGGACACCCATCTCGACATGCTTAATGCCGGCATTGCTCGCCCGTTCCAACCCCCGCATATTTAAAACCAAGCCAGAATAGATCACGTCATCTCGTTTGGGCAAATTGGCGCACACTTCTTCTGCGTCCGCCATTTGCGGCGTCACTTTAGGATGGACAAATGAGGCGACCTGAATTCGTTTCAAACCCGCTTCCGCCAATTGGTTGATAATGTCAACCTTCATTTCGGCTGGAATATACTTTTCTTGTCTTTGAAAACCATCACGAGGTCCAACTTCAACAACGGTGACATTTTTTGGCAGATGGGAACCGTCTACCCCGGCGCTTTTGCCCCATTTGCGGTCATGGTATAACAGCGGCGCTAACCCAGCAGCCCCATTTGCCGCCTTGACTTCGCCAACGATAATGGAATGGTCGCCGCCATCAGTTATCGCCCACACTTCACAATCGACCCAGCCCAGGCAATTGGGCAGGATGGGACAGCCAGTTTCAGCGGTAGCGATTTGTATGCCGGCAAAACGATCTTTGATGTCAGGAAACATGCCGGCAAAGCGCATCCCCCAATCCAATTGATGCGCCCCTAAAAAATTAACGGCAAATATCCCGCTCTTTTCGATAACTTTGTGGGTAAATAACCCTTTGTTAAGATTGATTAAAATGAGCGGCGGCTCGGCGCTGACGCTGCTAAAGGCTGTGGCGGTAATGCCAATTGGTTTGCCTTCGTGCCTGGTGGTTACCACCGTTACCCCGGCGGTAAATTGAGACATCGCTTGTTTGAAATCGTTTGAATTAACCATATGTCCTTGGCTTATACACAAAATCCTTCTAATCTTGACACATTTAGGCTGGATTTATTGTGAGAATATGATACGAACAAACATAGAAATTGAAAACTCCTTAATGGAAGAAGCCAAAGAATTGATTGGTTTGAAGACGAAAAAAACAGTTGTAGAAGAGGCGTTGCGCCTCTTGATTGCAAAATATCGCCAGAGACAAGTATGGGATTTGTATGGTCAATTACATTGGGAAGGAAATTGAGCGGAATTGCGGGAAGGTCGTTTTGAATACGATGATTGATTCATCAGTTTGGATCAACTTTCTTAACAAGTTTCCTACGCCAGAAACGACAAATTACAGATCCCGTTTGCTAAATCTGGCTGTGGCAAACCGTTTCATAACTTTTATGGGAGTCAGCCAAGCGATATGCGCCCCAGATTTATCGTTGCCCAACACTTTTTCTGCTAGCCATGGGGTTACCGTTTCTACTTTGTCGCCTAAAATGTTAAAAATCCGCTTGGCATCTTCCAATCCTTGTGGATCATCCCGATATTGATCAGTGATAAATTCAGTGATGACGATGCCCGGACTGAGTGTGCTAACTTGGACAGTTGTGCCATCTAGCTCTTTGATCAATGACTTGGATAAAAAACGAACGGCTGATTTGGCAGCTCCATAAATGCTCAATCCAGCCCGAGTTCGCCCGTCCGAGCCGAACCCTTCCATATTGTACAAATGTCCATGCCCTTGCTCTAACATATTTTTGATAGCAACTCGACTCCCGTAGATCAGCCCCATTAAATCTACATCTACAACCTGACGCACGGTGTCAGATGGCAGTTCCCAAATATTCATCATCGGATGTCCGATGCCGGCATTATTTATCCACACATCCACTTTCCCAAACCTATCTATTGCCGCATCCCACAGCGCTTGATTCTGCTCCTCATCCGTTACATTACATGGAAAACCACCGATGTTATCTGCCCCATGCTTTTCAACCAGCGATTTAACTGCTTTGTCCACACTTCCTTGCGACCGGCCACTAACCATCACCGGACAGTTTCGCGCTAGAAACGAATCTGCCAATCCATACCCAATACCTCTCGTTGAACCAGTGATTACAATTGTTTTCATTTGCTTTTTGCTTAATAAGCTGGTTTCAAAACCTCTTCGCCCGCTTCCCATGCCAATACACCAAAACTAATATAAAGGGGTTTGTCTGAAGCGAAAAATTGCCACACGACACTCATAGTAAAATTATCGTCAATCAAAAACTCCCGTCCCCGAATTTTTAACGATTCCCCATAAAAATGTTGGCTAGTGTAAAGGGGTCTGCCATAGGCGATGCCATTGCCAAACACATCGGGTCCATCAAATGAGTGACGAATGCCGTTACGATAACGAGCAAATTTGTAGCGGCGGTTGATTACACCGCTAATCTCTACTTCACATTCGGCACGGAGCAGAGAGATGGGCGTGTAGTGGATAGTGACTTCGTTACTGCCGATGGCTTCTTGCTGGGCGTTGTAAAGTTGCATACTGCCTCGCCAAATGCCGGCATCTTTTGCCGGCAAAATATGAGGCATCGTCCCAGCTACCCGTTCCTTCTCTACAAAAGCATCAATTCGCGCCTTCGTTGCTGGATTGGTGTGATAATCATATGCTACTTTATACATACCATTAAACACCCCGTTAATCGTTGGACCATCATATAAAAGTGATGAGTAAACTTGCGTTTCCCCATCCTCTAACACATGCACCATCGTCCTCAAATCACTTGTCCATTGGGGCGAATAGTAATGGGCGTCCACCAACGCCCCATACGGATGTCCCGCTCCGATAAAATCAGGACCCATGTAAATGCGATCCTTATCGCTATCCTTCACGCCAAAAGCAAAATTGCGTGCTTCAAAACGGGCACGGAGCGGGCCAACGCCATCCAAAACAGTGTTCATGGTATAGGTAGTAATGCCATCGGCAAAACTGCTTTCACGGTACACTTTATTGTAACCGACATGGTTACCGTTTGCGTCAAAAATCGAAGGCAAGCCATGCCATTCTCCACTAATTCGTTCTTGCCATTTAGAAGGAGTATCTTGATTATTACTCATTTCAGTTATTCTTGAAAAATCTGTGCAATAGGCAACTCAAAATTGGGCAAAATATCCCCGCCAAGTAACGTATCATCCACGTTTAACCGGGTAATTTCATCTAGTGAACGGTAAACATGAATCTCTTTCAGGTGGGGATCAACCACCCATACTTGTTTGGCTTCTACCAAAAAATAATCCCTTAATTTTTCATTGACTCTCGTCCATGAATCATCCGGCGACATTATTTCGATAATCAACTCGGGACAAATATCTAAATAGCTGTGTGATTGCACCTGGGCATACCGTTTGTTTGAAATAAAAGCGGCATCGGTGGCACGAATCGTATCAGGGTTACGTTTGATGTAAATGCCAACTTCACCCGTTAAGACCCGCCCCAACTGATGTTTCAGCACAAAATTTACCAAGATTGCGGTAAGTAACGCTTCAAAATATCCGTGTTTGTGTCCTGTAGGCATAGAGGTTGCAATTCTCCCTTCAATGAGTTCTGCACGACCAATTTCTTCCATTTTGTACAACTCTTCCCCAGTAACTAACGCCTCATTTGTCAAGACTGGGAGGGACTCTAAGGTTGGTAAAACTGTCTTTTGTGTCATAAGAATTCTCCATTTTCTTAGTTAGGCGGTGTATTGCATTGTAGAAAATGGCGAGGTGGTTGTCAAAAGGGTTACAAATGTTGCAAACGCAACAATTCCCGCAATTCCTCTGCTGTTTCATCCCCTACCAGCCGAGCTACTTGCCCCCAAACGGGGTCAACTTCACGATTGAAGATGGCGTTGCGATTGCGTTGGTCGCGCTCTGCAAAGTTTTGGTTGTCTAGGGAGGCGAGGATGGCAGGGGAGATGCCGGCATCCACCACGCTAAACCAATGCTCCAAATACTCATTCACATGCCCTTCAATCTGGGCAAACGCCCCTTCCGTGGCTCGATACGCCAACATCCACGGCGACATAATTGCCAACTGACGTGGCGACAGATGTGCCCGACTTAACCCCTCAATCTCTCGTGCTGACTCTACCAATGGGGTAAGCGGATGAAAAACCTCATCAATGTATGCCAAGTTTGCCCCCAAATCTACACGGGGCAACAAATCGAGGTGGAAAGCAAAATGCTCACCTGCCAACACCGAGTCAAGCGTAAAATGGGGCAGGGGGCTTTCCGGCGATGTAAAGGCGAAAACCATATGAGAATCTAACCCAATTGCCGGCACAGTTAACCCAATATACACCATTTTATGAATCATCTCGCCAGAAAAAAGGCGAACACTGCCTACTAAATTGGACGACGTTGGATTGTGCAACGTCTTATATGGATCACCTTGTTCGGTCAGATTAAAATGGTCAACAATTTTGTTGAGCGTATTTTGAGAGAGCTTATTTGCGAGTGACATATTACGGATTTCCGTTAGATTTACTGCGACGGGTTGGTTTAGGGTCGCCGGGTCTGCGAAGTTTGTGGTCTGCCGGCAGTTCTCTTCCCTTTGTTGGTACTTCTTTCATCACCCACGCATTGGCAAACTCAGGATTGTTACGGCGAGATGGCGAAGGGATAACTGTTGCCTGATGGCGGGTATATTCTGCTTCTATTTTGTGCATATCAATCCCCCATCCCATATCCAAGTACTTATTTCGCATTTGCCGATATGCTATTTGAATTGCGTCAGAGCGAACATGCAATTCTGCCGCCAAATCATATGGCAAAAGTTCGGGACGTTGCGCCTCCACTGTCCCTTGATCCTGCAAGAAGATCTTTTCTACCCGCCGCCGCGAATCCCGATCTGCCCATTTGCCCTTGAAAAATGTGCGTAACTGCATCCATTTGGTGATGGTTACCTCATCATTGACGGGTACATTTGCATCATACAAAATCATGGTGCCCATTGGCAATTCCACTTGCAAACGGGTGATATTAGGCATCCAAAACCCATTGGTAGAGACGACAGGCACTGGCTCTTTTGCCCCATATAGTCGCGCCCACAACCCTTTGGCTGGGGTTGGCTCTAAGGTGACGGTTGCAGTCGCCCCATATTCAGTCAGATTCGGCTCATATTCCGCAATTTGTGGCTTGTCTGGGTTGCCAAAAGCCGCCCCATGCACAAAGGGGGCGTGAGCAAAATCTATGGCATTTTCCATCACACGAGCGTAATGAGCGTCCCACTTGAATTCGCCGGTTAAAATGTAATAGTTGTCGTCATCCATGTGGGGCAAGACGGGTATCGGCGGGCGTTCTTCTTCTGGCAAATCGCCTAAAAACACCCAAATCCAGCCGTACCGGTCTAGGGCGGGGTAAGCATCTACCCGCGCTTTTTTAGGAATTGGTACCCCATCTAAATTGGCGGGAATATCTACACATGCCCCGCCCGGTTCAAATTTCCAACCATGATAGGGGCAAATAAGGCAATCACCAGATACATCGCCGTCGGATAAAGCCCCACCACGATGAATACACAAATCGCTCATGCAAACGGGATTCCCTTTGGTGTCACGATAAAGGACTAACTCTTGTCCCAAAACGGTGAGCCGGACGGGTTGGTTGGCTTTAACGGCTTCTGAAAATTCTACGGCGTACCAAAAATTCTTTAACATAACATCCTCCGAAATTACTTTTTACGATAGTCGGAAATTAATTCGTGTTCGTCAATTTCTAACGGGATATCACAAATAAAATTAATTATCAACTGGGATAATAACTCCCGTTGCTTTGCAACATCTCCTTCTGTTTCCATATCTATGAAATGTCGTCCGGTGGTGGGATCTTGAGGGTGTGCCATCAGAAAGTGGTTTGCTCCCCGAATGATAACCAGATGGGCGTTATCGTTGGCTTTTTTGATGCCGGCAGAAAAGGTCTGTTCTAATGCTAATGTGGGGTGTCCTTCTTCTAACCCGTACCGATGGGAACTGCCGGCAATCACGCCGTCGCGGTCGCCGCCAATGAGTAAAATGGGGATGTTACTGCGAATGGGCAAGATAGTGCCGGCAGAGTAGCCCAAAAATGTACTCGCCATCATATGCCCGCCATAAGAAAATGCCCCTTTCACCTGCGGAAACCAAGTTGTGTTCCCGTTTTGCAACGCCATTGTGCCACCTGCCGAATGTCCACCTAAAATAATATGGTCTAACTTCAACATCCCTTTGAGTGGACTATCTGTTTGCAAACGACGTAACTCATCCAAAATAGGGTGCAATGCCGAGCTGGTAGGCGCTAAGCCATACATCCCTTTTCTGGCATTGACCAGATTCATGCCCGGCGTAATGCTGATACTGCCCGGCATATCTTGGGCGATCCAGACATAGGTGACTACTACAAATCCTTTTTCAGCGATTTTTACCGCTAGCCATTGGTAACTTTCCCAACCAACATTGACACCGGGCATAATAATCACAATAGGGAAGGGGGCGAGGTCGCTGTTTGCCGGCATTATGCCTGTATTGCGCGTCTCCAAGCTGTCATCTGGCGTGGCAGGGTAAAACAACTTCAAATTAATGACATTGAAAGGTGGTTGTGCCCCTTTAGCAAATGTGGCACGATACAAAGCGCGAACGTTCATGTTGATTTTTGTGTTAGAAAAGCGGCTAATGATTTTAACAAACGAGTATGTCGTGAAATTGATATTTCGCCAAGGACTCCTGCCATTTTTGTTCGAGGCAGGACAAAGATGTATCCAAGTCTGATTAACGACTCTTCTAACAAGCCACTTGCTTTGAAGTCTTCATCGTTTGGGCTGATTATTTCATCTAAATTTTTAACTGCGTGACGTAATTGAGTGGTTATGCCACAAACCATCAAATCTCCGAAAGGAGGAGTAATCCGCAAAATAATTGCCGGACGATTCTTTGTTTTGCCGTCTGCTTGAGGCAAAGCAACTAAAATCACATCACCTTCCTTCATATTCTGGGTTTTCCTCTCGGAGCATACTTAAGGTGTATTCTGGTTCGTTTTCTCCATACACAGTTGCCAAACTCTCTTGGGATAATGCCATCCAGCCTTCATAGCCTGGTTCTTTGGAAACTGACGGTAGCGTGATTGCAAAGGGGAGTCCACGGCGCAGTAATACTTGCTTGTAAAATAGCCGGATTGCATCAGATGAAGTCAACCCTAATTCTTGAAAAATCTCATCAACAGATTTTGCTAATTCCGACTCTAATTTAACCGTATCAAGCGTTATTTCGCTCATTTTTAATCTCCAAGCAGGTTGCACTTTTTTTATCCAGAACGTTTTTCATGCGGACGAGGCAAAACACGATCGCCGCCCCACAAACCACGCACCAATCGTTCAGTCATCTCTTCGCCAAACAACTTTACGCCAAGAATATTGGCAGGGTCTCGTTCACAAATAGCGCGACGTACATGCAAATCACGTTCGGCAAGGGCAGATCGCTGGTCTGCCGGCACTTCCTCTGCCTCATCTACCCACTTTAACCACCTATCCAACATTTCGTGAGCTAGATCGCGCACAATGCCAATCGTCTCATCGCTAACCGACACCATATGACACAGGCTAGTTTGCGATTGTGCCTGCCGCATATACAAATCTTGACTGACAAACGGGGAAAAGCGATCATCATTTCGTAATCTAAGATAAGTTTTGTTGACGGGTTCATAATATTTGTCGAGGTAATCAAGGTCAACAAGCAAATCGACACGCGACACATAATCCATGTACATAAAAATGTCGGGGGCAGTACCCAGGGCAAAGCCGAAGTGAGGTACGAGAATGTGAGGCGCAAGGTTGATGGTCAGGTGTAGGTTGGTGAAACTGGTGGCAGGCGTGCCGATCCATGATTGCACCAGCCAATCTATTTCGGGACCGACAAAAGCGCTGAGAAACCCTTTTGCCTCACCTTGCTGGGCGTAATAGGGTTGGAATTCGGCGGTTGAGGGGTCGGGCTGGAGTTCAAAACGGGCATCTACTTTTTCCCGCATTTCGCAAATAATTTGCCACAGTGCGTCAAAGGTTTCTTGATTGTCTACGGCTGGTCTTTCGACCACCATTTGGGCGATTGATTTTGTTGTTTCCATAACTTTTTACTCGTAATCTACTGGTTTAAGTCTAATTATTTCTAAAGTTTCTAATGTTTGATTTTTGTACCATCGGCGCATTACAATGAGATTTTTGCCGGCATTTTCCAATATCTCCTGTGTTTCGCATACGACAGCGTTACTCTTCGTCATTACAAGTTCCATTTCTAACATCCAGCCATACCGCTTGGCAAAGCCGAGCAATTCGTTAGATCGATAGTTGCCAGTGACACGATATCCAGTGCGTTCATCTGACAGTTCTATCGCTGAATCATCTTCTTCCCATCGACATGGATCGGTATAAATTCGTCCGACTGCTTTTTCTGCCAAAACAGCGCCATCGGGTCTGCATTGCCGGCACTCTCCACGCCAAACTTTTGCTACTTCGCCAGCCCACTGTGTGCCGATAAATTCAGGGTAATCAGCATTGGCAGATGCCGGCATCGCCAATCCAACGATATTTGCTGCCATCTCCGTTGCCATGAAGAATTTGCCGCCAGTTATTTGCCGCTCTGGGTTGGGCTGGACGGCAAATGAGCTAAAGTTGTAGCCGAATTCCGTCCACAATCCTCGCCCGGTCATCGCCCCATCCCCCCAAGTTAGTCCTGTGCCCAACACGGCGGGTCCATGATAATGACGTATTCGACCCTCTACGGACAAATCAAAAACTGGTTTGCCGATAAATCTGCCCATTGGATGCGTCGCCAAGTTAGAGGATGGTTGGCAATGTTGGGTGACGCGAATATGTCCGTTGGACAGCTTTTCAAGGTCGCGCTTTTGATGAATGATGCCGGCAAAACTGCCATCTGGGTTGTAAACGTACTCGCTAACCAGCCATGAGCCTAAGAAGGACGATGGACGATGGACGATGGACGATGGATGAGTCATGTGTATTTTACTTGGAGGATTGGGAAACAGAGATTATTGCCGAGTTGAAAAGATTGATATTGTCCATAAATTAGATGACTAAACGTTTGATCCCGTTTTTTAGAAGCCGGACATTGAAATTGATTAACAGACCGACCTTACAGCCTGATAAACGCAAATAGGATAAGACTTGAGCAGTATGTACCGGTAAAAAATCTGTGACGGTTTTAAGCTCAACGACAATTTTTTGCTCAACTAAAATATCTATCACATACCCTTTTTCGAGTGTAATATCTTTGTACTGTACCGCAATTACCTTTTGTTGCTCAACATGTAATCCTTTTCGTCTTAATTCATACACCAAGCAAGTTTCATAAACTGATTCAAGCATGCCGGGACCCAGAATGCGATGAACTTCAATTGCCATTCCAATTATTTCTGAGGTTAACTCTTTATATGGATTTTTCGGTACAAAATCACCCTTTATCATCACTAAACCCTCTGTGCCCTTTGTGAAACCTCTGTATCCTCCGTGTCAAAAAAACGCAATAAACCAAATGCAAACTGTTTTTATCCCTAAAACCTCTGTGCCCTCTGTGAAACCTCTGTGTCCTCTGTGTCCAAAAATTCCAACACATCTAAAGAGTGCTGAAGTCAAGATATTTTGTGTATCGAATTTACCCATCTCTACTTTTATAAAACCTCTGTGTCCTCCGTGTCAAAAAAACGCAATAAACCAGATGCAAACTGTTTTTATCCCTAAACCCTCTGTGCCCTTTGTGAAACCTCTGTGTCAAAAAAACGCAATAAACCAAATGCAAACTGTTTTGATTCCTAAAACCTCTGTGCCCTCTGTGAAACCTCTGTGTCCTCTGTGTCCAAAAATTCCAACACATCTAAAGAGTGCTGAAGTCAAGATATTTTGTGTATCGAATTTACCCATCTCTACTTTTATAAAACCTCTGTGTCCTCCGTGTCAAAAAAACGCAATAAACCAAATTGCACGCCAACTCTAGCCCCACCACGATACCAACAATGCACAACCGCTTTGTTCTCGCCGTCATGGCTGACCACTTCTCGCCGCCACACCCGCAAATTTTGGTCGAGATGGTGAAAGTTGCCGCTTAATGCCCGTCCACCACTAAGGCTGTAACAGCCGGCAATCTCATCATCCTGCGCTGTCCATGCTTGCCACTGATTAGTCGTTAAATTCATTTGACGTGATTCCGGGTCAAAAGCAGTCCCTTCAACCGTTACCCGCAACCTGCTACTTGCAACTTGCCACTCGCCACCTGCCGCTTGCACCCTTTCCCGATAACTCGTTGCCGGCAACTCATTCAAATCCCCGTCCAACGTCGCCAATTCCCCTTGCCATACGCCAGAGCGGTGGAGCAAAAGCTCCCCTCTGCCGGCAGTTGGGTCATTTTGTAGATCATAAGATGTGCCATTTTGCAAAGCGGGAATGCCGGCATATTCTCCATCCTCAACCCGCACATATTCACCAATAACCACATAAATCAACTGTTCCCCCCGTGACATCAACCCCAGCGACATTTGGCTTTTTCCGTCAGGGGCGATCATTAAAAAGAAGCGTTGCGATAAGCCAGTGACCGCCCAATACGCATTGGCATCAATCAAATTTGCGCTTAACGTTTCGGCATAACCAACGTTGGCTGGACCTTGATACAAACGGTGCGTTTTGCAATCTTTAATATGATAATGTCCGGCAAACTTAAAAGGACCGACAAAAGATAAATCAATCCGCACCGTGTCGCTGTCCACTTGTTGTTGCACATGACGACGGTCGGTAGCGTTGCCCAAAAAGCGACCATTGCCACCGTAAACTTCGGCTGTGCCTAGCCATTTGCCAACCGCTTGATGAAATCCTTTTTGTCGTTCGTTACTCATAATAATAGATTAAATTAGACGAAGAGTTGCAAGCCACAAGCCAAAACCTGCCACCTGTCACTTGTTACCTGCTACTTGCTACCTGCTACTTGCTACCTGCTACCTGCTACCTGCTACTTGCTACCTGCTACCTGCCAATAATCTGCACGACTTCTTCTGTTGCTTCAATACTCATCAACGCCGCTTTCAAATCTGTTTCAGGTGGTTGCGGGCTCATCCAACGCCCTTGATAGCGGAATGTGACGGAATTGCCGGCAAATGGGAACGGTGACAATTGGTAAATGCCGGCAATCACATCCACAGGTTCAATCCTTACCGTCACATCATCATTCACGCCACGCGGCACATTCAAAAACGCTGTTTTTTGCCGCATTGTCGGATGTGTCATCTGGAAATAGAGCGCCAACGTGTCGAAAAATTGCAACAACTTGTAATTGTGAAACAACCTCTTTTTCTTCACCCACTTTTTGGTTGCAGGTTCATTCTTTAGTTGAGCAATAAGTCGCTCTTGTCGTTCTCGCTCATTTTTTAGCATCTCATTGGCTGATTGACGGTACTCTGCCGGCATCTTATCGATAAAAATAAAATCCGACATCCCATACCGTCCATTAAACAAGCCGATGGTGTGCATACTAGACAAGATGCCACAATATGGATGATGTGCCTCATTAAATGCCGGCGATTTTCGGCTTGTTTGGATCAATTCCGAAATAGGCGTTTTTGTTAAATGGTAAGGAAAGCCCGTTTCAGGATCAGCCATTACCTTCTCATCTGTTTCTACCCAGCCTTCATCATGATGTTCTGCTACAAATTGTACGAACTGAGCAGGGTTAAGTGGGGCAAAACGCTCATTGCCAAACGCTTTCGCAATTTGACCCGACATGCGGGCATGATCTGTTTGAATAATGACAAAATGAAGATCAGTTGGTGAGCTTTGTACGATCATATATTTTGGAATGATGGACGATAGAGCGTAATTGTCTGCCGTCTACCATTAATTAAGCGACTCTATTGAAATCTTGAATCTGGTAGTTGACAGTTTTGCTGTCGCGTATCTTATGGGTGAGAATACGACGGCTGTTTTGGTTTATAAAGTAATGGTTGTTGAAAACTGTCGTATTGGAAACGCCGCTATGAATGGTGAAAACATAATTGTAAGGGGTCAATTCTGATCCATCTAGCCGGATAAGCTCATTTTCCCCCCAACAATATTTGCCATCCACCTTGATATCGGTATCAAAAACGACCGGTTTGTTCAACCCGTAAAAGTTTTCAAACTCTTCGTGCAAATGCCAGGTGTTTTCATCCACCCAATACACTTCCATATGCACCGCCGCCGCTTCCAAAAAATTGCCTTGTGGGTCAAATGTTTTGCATAAGCCTTCCCATTTGCCCATAAAGCATTGGTATGAGCGGGGTAGGGGTGTTCCGTAATCTTTCATTTTTGTTCCTTTTTAGATGAGGGACACAGACATCCTCCATCCTCTTTTCCTAAGGCTAATTCCGAAAAATAATGATCCGAAAATCTGGTCTCTTTTCGGAATTAGCTAGAGGCTTTTTCGGGCTGATGTGGATCATTTAAATTCCGAAAAAGCTTAAATTGTGATTTGATATTTAAAGCGGTCGCCGCGATAAGAAGCCCACAACAGTTCGATGGGCGTGCCATCGGGGGCAGTAACCAGCCGTTCGATCAACAAAACGGGGTCGCCTTTGGCGATGCCGAGCCATTTTTCTTCATAGTCGTCGGCTAAATTGGCTTCGATAGTGCGGGCGGCTGTGCTGTTTGCCATTTGGGGGGCATCGCGCAAATAGCGAAGGGAGCCGCCAGAAGTGAGGTTGTTGTGGTTGATGTGGGGGACGATGAATGCCGGCAGAAACGCGATGTGATACCCAATTGGCTCGTCGTTGGCTAACCGCAAGCGGCGAATTCGATATACCCGCTCTTGTTTGCTGGTTTTGAGCTTTTTTGTCACATCCTCCAACGGCTGTGCCCAATCTGCATCCAGCAAACGCCAGCCCGGTTCAATCCCTTGCTGGGTAAGATATTCGGTGGTACTCATCCGTTTGATTGGGTTGTGGGCGAATTTAGGCTTGGTGACAAAAGTGCCCCGGCCCCGTTGCCGATCTAGCCACCCTTCATGCACCAAATCGCTCAACGTTTGGCGGACGGTGGTTCGGCTTAAGCCGTAGCTCTCTTGCAACTCTTGTTCGCTGGGAATGAGGTCGCCCGTTTGCCACTCATTTTGGTTGATTTTGCCCAGTAATATCTGCTTGAGTTGGAAATAAAGCGGAATTGGAGAAGAACGGTCAATGAGCATCATATATCGTTAAAATGTTATAACATTACGACATTGAAATGATAACCCAAACTACCTGATTGTCAAACGATTTTGCCAGGGCAAATCTTTAATTTTCGATCTGAAATTGAAACAAGCCGACCCGGTTGGAATGGGCGTTGGTCAAATGCTTGCAGCCAGTTGGTTGGAGCAAATAGATGGCAAAAGAGGGCGAAGAAGAGTCGGTGAATTCCGTTTGAGTTGCCGGCAATGTCGCCAACAGCTCGTTAGCCGTGGGGGCGTAATATGGATCAGAATCGCCTCGATACAGTTGGATAGAATCCCATCCATACCCCTGCAACCATGAAAGCGCCATGTTAGCGCCAGACAGCCCTGCCGAGAACTGAACGCTTGTTGGCTGGCTGCAATCAGATAGTTCGACAGGGGTGATGGCTGTTTCGTCCCCCGGAGCGCTTTCTGCGCCAAATGCGCTGGCGGTGGCGGTGACGGATAAGCTGGCGCTAACTGGGAATGTTGGCGTTAGGTGGAGGGAGATGGTGAATACCAGCGATTGGTTCAACCCCACTGTGTTGGTCAGCCAAATTTGCGCTTCGCCGGAGTTGATAGTGGAAGTAAAAGGGATTTCGCCTTGAACTGTAAGGGGGGTTAATGATGCCGGCATTTGCTGGGTCAATGTCATTGGGGCTGGGTAATTGCCGGCATTGTCTATTTCAATCCGAACGGCGGCTGTTTCCCCCGGAGCGACGGCTCCTGTCTCCACCGATTGCGTGACCGATATGCTAGGACGCATCAGTTGCATTGCCGGATCGCCCTGCAAGGTGAAGGCGTAAAGCTCTGAAATGTGGAAAAAGATCGGGTCGGAAGCGGACAAGCCGGCATATTGTATTTGCGAATACAAAATGGCGTCGCCAATCGCCGTGTGCCCCTTCTCAAACAACCCTTCATAAAAAGCTCTGTGCATCTCATGATGCTCCCGCAAAATCCCTAATCCGCTGGAGGACCAATGAGCGGCTGATCCGCCGCCTGCTGCCGATAACAATGTTTCGCTAATCGCCTCTAAGCCTGGGTAAGCGAAATAACCGTCCAAGCAATCGGCGCTAATCGACACGAATGGGCGGCTAGCGTTGGTCAACAACGGCACATCATCGATGGCAAAGATCGATTCAGTTGCCCATTTGTCGATAAAGCCATGCCCCCTATAGTTCAGTATCAAAGCGCCAGTGATGTTGACTGTGTTGGTTATTTGAGTCCGCAATGCCAAAACCTCGCTCTCAGTGGCGTTTGCCGGCAGGCAATGGTTGGCGGTTTTTAACTGTTCCGGCAAATTCGCCATAATTGTCTCATTTTCCAGACAAAAATCGCCAGCCGGGTCGGCGTTGTCAGCGATAAATAACGCCTCGTTTGACCAGGGCGGAGCGGTTAACAGATTTTGTTCATAAAGGATGATTTTATCCACTTGTATTTCCGCTTCCGCCAAACTTCCTATTGCCAAACGTCCGATGGCGATGTCGGGCGTAAAGTCGTCGCCTGCCAAAAAAGCCAAAGCGACGTCTGATGGAATCAGCCCTTGAAAACGATCGACAAATTGCAGATCGGTGGGGATGAAATTGGGTTCGTGGTTGTTAAAATTTGCGTTACAGTCCAATTGGCATTCGATCTGACGCGGATTGATGGTGGCGTCGCCAAACAACGTTACATATCTGGCTGGCGTTTGCCAACCAATTGCCTGCCGCAAATAAGCGCGAATCGCTTCTGGCAGCGGCAAGCCATATCCATATTGGTTGATAATGTCTGTTACATCGACCACGTGGGTTTGCAAACCGCCAAATTGAGGATCAGCTCGATGAGCCGCCAATTCCACTGCAGCGGTCATAAAATCTTGGTGAGAAATAGCTACCCAATCTGCCCCAGATGCCGGCATAATATTTGGCGGCGTATATGGCGTGATGTCAATTGGAGATCGCATATTTTCGGCAGCAGTGACGATGAATTGGTTGTTTGGGGCAAATATCCCTCCAATTCGGATCGTGTTGGTGACGATGTCTGGCGGGGCAATGGGAATGCTAACCGGCGCCTTGGGATTAACGAGATTCCAGGCAAGGTAAGAGCCGGCGTAATTTCCATCGATGTTGCTTATAACAAATTCTTGCCCCCCGCCATCTTCTGTAGCGAACATCAACTCATTCCCATCCGCCACAAATAAACGGTCATATTCAACTGTAACGCGATTGGGATAGATGTAACTTTTGGCGGAACTGTTGGTTTCGCCGATTACTACAAAATCAACTTGGTTGGCGCCGGCGTTTAGCCGGCTTGCCGGCACAGTTCCGGTGATGTTGAGATTCCGATTTGACCACCAAGAAGCGGAAGCGTCAGCGATGGATGGCGCGTTAAGGTAAATGGCAACGCTGTTTTGTTTGGGAACGCCGAAAACTATCGGATGGGTTCGAGAATTGAGCTCGGCGGTAAATTCGGCATCCATTCCTGATGGGTTGGGATAGGGCAGAGTGATGGTATATGTGCCAGTCACGCTGCTTTCCGCTCCCTTGATGAGACGCTCCATAAACCAGGCGTCAGGCTCATTGGGGAAGTATTCCCAAGCTCCGGTCCAGGTGGAGAACCAATGGTTTTCTTCTTCTAATGTGACGCTGCTGCGCCAACTGCCGGCAATCGGGTAGCCAGTGGGATTATCGACGACGGTGATGGATAAGGGCGACCCATTTGCCCACAGCCAATAGACGTTGTGGGTCAGATATTGCCGTTCCAGGCGAGGCAAATCATCGATCGCCTCGCCATAAAATCGCAGCGATTCCCCCGACTCAAAAATGGAGTCGCTGTCTCCCACAAATTGGGTGGCTATCGCCTGTCCGCGGTGAACCATTTGAAATTGATGGGGGTTTGCAGTCGCCACATCCATGCCGGCATTCAGCAAATCGGCATAGGTTACTTCGTAAATGCCGGCTTCACCGGTTTCTAGCTTGAAAATTTGCTGCCCGATGGGCAAAGGGATTGAAGTTGTCCCTGAAAATATACTTGCGCTTCGGTTATTAACCAGCTCCCCTGTAACCGCAGTTGGCGCTGCGTTAACGAGATTTTCTGTGATTGTTAAAAGAGTTCCCCATACGATCAGCCCAATTAAAAAGAACTTTTGCCCGTTCTGTTTCATCATACCTTCCCAACGATAAACTCGACTCGCTATGACTTTAGTACTATTATATAGTTGGGATTTTATTAAAATTTGGTTGGATTTTTGTAATGAGGCAGTGAGAAAAAGGTGAACTCTCCGTTAAGAGAGGCTGATATGTGACGTTTCTGGCTTCCATCCCCATGTTTGTAACCCAACGCGACTAATGTGAATGGGAATTTGCCGGCATTTCTCCATATCTTTTTCAATCGCTTTAACCATCGCTCGTTTAGCCCCATCGTCATGCCCCGCCAAAATCGTCACCGACCCTCCATCGCCCCCCGCCCCATTCACCTTCCAGCCTAACGCCCCATACGATTGCCCGATCTCGATGATCTTTTCGGCAGCGCTGCTTACCAACTCCGGATGCAATCCCCGCTGACCTTCGGTATTGGCGATCATCGCTTTTCCAAATGCCGCGAAATCGCCCGCCACTAATGCGTCTCGAGATTGGGCGGCAGTTTTTCGCAACGGAGCCAGTTTCCCCGCTTCTGCGCCGGCATCTTCCAATCCACGAATTACGTGTTCATGCACTTTGGTGGAGCTATGGGATTGCCCTAAATAGATGAGGATTAGGCGTCGTTCCAACTCAAAAAATGTTTTTTGCGGCAAAAGGATGGGCGAAACGCTGGCGTGGGGATAGTTAAACATGTCGATGTAGTTGATGCCGCCATATGCCGCCGCCAATTGATCTTGAATGCCGCATTGCCCACCCAGGCGAACCGTTTCTACTCTTTGCGCCCGTCCCGCCGCCTGGTGGGCGCTCAGCCGCCCCGGCGTCAGAGCGTCCAACGCCCCGATCAAAGCCATGGTTATCGCCGCCGAACTGCCCACGCTAGCGCCTGCCGGCATCTCAGAAAATAGTGAAATCGCTAGCGAAAGCTCTTCTGGAACGCCCATCTCTTCGATGGCGGCTTCGATCAAGGGGTGTTTGCCCCACGGGTCGCCCAACTCCCGCCCATACCGGTCGCCAAAATTTTCAGCGTCTATCACGATTTGCCGCTCTTGCGCCTGGCGTGGATAAACGGCGAGCTGAACCTGGGCTTTGGGGGCGACAGCGATGTTGAAAATTGAGCCATATTCAGCGAACCATGTGTCTGTCCACCCGCCATTGTCGCACACCCGATTGGGGGCGGCGGTGTGAATGATTTTGATAGGAAGGGGATTTTTGGGGGTCATGCCGGCATTTATCCTTTGGAAGGAATATGTTTGGGCGCGGCTCGTTCGATTTCAAACCCGAGCGTGACCGCCTGTTTCGATTTAACCAACAGTCGCAGGTCGTTTTCTTGATGCCCAATACCTTCAATTACAGCTTCATTCATCGTCAGCCGGTAGGCGCGTTTAATCGGAAAGCGACAGAAAATGGCAGCTACGCTTTCCCCGTCACTGACGTTAAACAGCCGCAGGACGAGCAGTTTGCCATCTTCGCTGCGTTTGAGGGCGCTGAGAACGATTTGCGCCGGTTCGATAGTAAAAAAGCTGCCCGTCGCCGGCAACTCGCCGCTGTAATCTGGCGGAATAAAACGGGTATCTTTAAACAGTTGATACTCTTTTTTCTCTTTAGGTATCCCTTCCCAGGGAACAAACCCTTCCGTTTCGTCGCCGCGCCGGACTATGGGCGGACAGAGCCATTGGTTCGCCTGAGCGTAAATAGCTCCCCAATCTCCCGCATGGGGAGCAAGCGCCAAATGGAAGGTATGGCTACCCAGACATTGGGCGTCGGGCGTATTTGCCGGCAGCCAGGCGTAACCAGGTCGGGTTAGCAAATCATCTCGAAAGAGCATATCGACACAACGCAGCAGGGTGATCGCCGCCGTATTGCGGCTAGGGAAAATCTCATATTCTGGCAAGCCGCGATTAAATATCGCCAACCCCGCTTTTCCGTCCGACAAATCGACGAAGGCGCGTTGGTGGCGGGTAGGCACGGGCGGCTGCACCCAATCTGGTTTGTCAGGAATGGCGATCGGGCGAGAAATGACGTCAAAATGTCCATCTGCCGATGCGCGCTCTGTGTCGATGTCCGTCGGAAAACAGATGCGTAGCCGATGGTCTTTAACCTGATTGTCTACCGTAACTTGTAAATCAACTTGCTTGTTCTCGCCCCGCATTGTAACAATCGTTACAATGCGGCAGATCGTCTGTTCCTCAGCCCGACGCTGCCGGTCTACTGTTAAAGAAATTGGCAGCGGGAACTCCCGTTCGACTTTGTAGCTGATCTGAGCGGCGCCATGATGCAATATGGAAATTCCTGCCGGCATGTTGCGGCTGGAAATCCCCTGGGGGTTTGGGCAGGGGGCATAATCATATTCATCGCCGGCATCTTCTTCATCCAAAAAGTAGCCTAAGTTGCGGTAGATGCGCCCATTTTCTTTGTCGAATAGGTTGAACGCGCCATCCTCATTGAATGTCACTTTGAGAAACTCATTCTCCATCCCATCGGATAACAGCGTAACCATCGGTTCGGCGTCGCTATTGCCTGGTTTAGCAAACAGGGTTGTGTACCCGATCCCCGGCATCTCAGTTTGCAGCGCCACTCGCGCCCGGCGTTGGTAATGATTTTTCCGGGCTTCCATAGCAAAATGGTCGCGTTGTTCTAAAATCTGCATTGGAATGGGCTCGCCAGCCGCCGAAAGGAGATGAAATTGGCGAGTTGAGTCGTCATTTTGATCGAAAATAAACTCTACTTCAACGGTATCGGTTCTTGCCCAGCCAGTAGGATTAAACAAAAGAAAGGGGATGCCGTCGCCTTGGCTGCAATCGACGTGCGCCATAATTTGCCTGGCGCTGTCACGGGCGAGGGCGCGCCCAATTTGCTCAACTTGGGCAAAGCGGTTCATATCTTCACGGTGAACGGCGTCTACGCTACACCCGCATATGTCGTCGTGGGGGTGATTTTTGAGCAGCAACTTCCACGCTTCCCAAATGAGCCCGGCAGGATAATCGCCGCCTAGTCCCCAAGCGATAGCGGCAAACGGCTCAACCGTTTGTTCCAGCAGCCGTTGCGCCCGGTCGTTGGCTTGTTTGAGATAGATACGGGTAGCGTAGACGCTTTGCAGCACATGGGCGTATTTGCCCCGATTAAACTCGCCCTGAAATGTCAACAGGTTGATGCCGGCAACTGCCTGCCGTACCTGTGCCATATAGTCGGGCAGCGACCCATGCTCAATCGTGACGCCGCTCAGGGCTTTGTTTCCCATAGCGATAATCTGGGGGATGTCAGGGTTGGCTTCGGCGTGATCGACTCCATCTAACAACAACAGGTATGGGGTTTGCGCGCCTGGCTTGAGCAGCTCAATCGCCGCTTCCAACTGATCGAGCGCCAGCTCTGCGTCCAACTCCATGGCGCTGCGATCTGCCCCTCTAGTAGGGTAGCCGATATTGGCGATATTATGGTAGCCATCGCGTAGATGGGTGGCTAACACACGAGAGCCATCTGGGGCATCCCAATAAAATTCATTGCCTAGCTCATCCGCTTCGTCGCCAAAGCCGCGCCAAAAGATGGCGGAATTGATGCCGAAGCCGTTTAATATTTGGGGAAGCTGGGAGATATGCCCAAAGGAGTCGGGCGTATATCCTTCGTCCATAATTTCGCCGCCAAATGATTTTGCCAGGCGCAGCCCCAACATCAAATTGCGGATGAGGGCTTCGGGACTGACTAAAAATTCGTCGGCTAAAATGTACCACGGTCCCACAAAAAGCCGTTTATTTTGAATGAGTCGTTCCAAATCATCCCGTTTTTCGGGGCGAATTTGGAGGTAATCTTCCAAAATGACCATTTGCCCATCGAGCATAAAGCTGTGAAATGCCGGCATTTCATCCAGCAATTTTATCAGCTGATCGATCAACCGTACCAAACGGATGCGGTATTGTTGGAAAGGGAGATACCAAGCTCTATCCCAGTGGGTCTCAGACAAGACGATAGCGTGATAAGCGTTGTCGCTCATGCTAAATGAAGGCTATCGGTAAAAGATAAAGTCGAGGTCGCCCGGCGATTCGCCCAGGGCGGTTAATGCCAGAGCGATTTCGGCAAAATGCTGCATCCCATGCAAAATGAGGTGTTGCAAAATGCGCCAATGAATGAATTGGAAACTATCGCCCCGTAAATTAATCAATGACAATCCGGCGGACAAATCTGCATCATTCAATTTCCCCAGATAATCTCCCCAGGCGGTTTTCTCGGCGGCAAAGGCGGTTTGCAAAGCTGCCAGGTCGGGCAACTGATCTGCCGGCATGGGCGGCAATTGCTTCCCCGCTTCCATGCCGCGCCGCCACCCGTTTGCGGCTTGTAAGATATGGACAAAAATATCGTGGATAGAGCGTCCATCGCTTAGTTCGGCGTAATAGGCTGATTCGTCCACATTTTTCGCTTTATCCAACAGGCGGTTGACGGTATGCCATTGGTAATCGAATAAGGTTTGATAGTTTTGGATTGAGGTCATCGTTTTTTAGGTAGGTAGAATATTTACGCGACGGATACAAGTATACAAGATCGCCGGCATTTGCCATCTTTGGTTATTGATCGATCATTTTTCTTTTCGATGATAGGTAAGCCAGGCTGACCCTCCGCGCCTTTCCCCGTCGATTACAAGCTCGCCATATTCAATTTTATCGAGGGAAAAATCGGGCTCAAACAACTGTGTTAAGGTCGTTTCTGGGATACCGCGTGGAGCATTTTGAAAATCGTCCGGGTCATTACCCTCTTGCAGCCGAGCGTACAACAGAAAGATGCCGGCATCTGCCAACAACCGCATGATCTGGTTGCGATAGGCGATAAGCGCCGCTCCCTGCAAGGTATGCAAACAGCCGACATCGACAATTAGGTCGTAGGGCGGCGATAGAAAGCCGAGCTGGGTCACATCGGCAAGGTAAAAGGCGGGCGAAACGCCGGCATTTACTGCCCGCAATTTTGCTTCGGCGATAGCTGCCGGCACAAAATCGACCCCAACCGCGTGCCAGCCCAACTGAGCCAAATAGATGGCTGTCCGCCCATAGCCACACCCCAAATCGAGGGCGCGACCTGCTGGCAACCTCGCCGCTAACGCAATCAATTCAGGCGGCGGCAATTGGTCATCCCAGGGCAAATCGCCCGCCCGATACATCTCCGTCATTCTTTGTTGAAGCTGCTCGTCTGAGGTCATAACAAAATTGACAAGAAATAAAAAGTTGCTACGCTTCCGTGGTTCATAATTTGTGTGAATTATATTGTAATTGAAAAAATGAAACTTAAAGCGTTCGAAAAGAATGGAAAACAGATCGCCCAATTGATTTCGAATGAAGTTGAGATTCGAAATACGCAAGACGCCCTTGATTTGATGGCAAACGCTAATTATCAGGGAGCGAGCAGGGTGATCGTCGGTCAGGAAAATTTAGCTCCGCCATTTTACAATCTAAAAACAGGCGTTGCCGGAGAAATCGTCCAAAAATTTAGCCAATATGGCATGTTTTTGGCAATCGTGGGGGAGTTTGAGGGCAACCCCAGCGACGCATTTCAGGCGTTCGTGATCGAAAGCAACCGAGGCAGCTATCTTTACTTTGCCCCTACAATTGAGGCAGCGATAGAACGAGTCAGCCACATCTAATGAATGCCGGCACAAACCGCCAATCGCCCCCCCTGCAATTAAGCCAGCCTTGATGAGTTATTCGGACAAAGCTGCGTTGCGCGGCGAGCCTAGTTACGTCTGGCGCTCTGGGCAAGCCCGCCGCCTGAGGATGATTCGGCAATGGGTTGAGTTAGAGGGGCGCATTTTAGACAATGGATGTGGCGGCGGCATCTATCTCGCTCACTTCTCTACTTATAGCCAGCAGCGTTTTGGGTTAGAAATTGAAATGCCGCGAGCCATCGAAGCGTTAAGCCGGTCGAACGGGGTCGCCCAAGCTGCCGGGGAATATCTGCCCTTTGCCGATGGCTCGTTTGACTTTGTGTTTAGCAATGAGGTGATCGAACATGTGAATGACGACCAGTTGGCGGTTGCCGAAATGGCGCGGGTGACTCGCGTGGGCGGTCGAATTCTCATCTTTTGCCCCAATCGCTGGTATCCGGTAGAAACGCATGGCATTTATTGGCGGGGCGAATACAAATTTGGCAACAAATGGCTGGTGAACTATTTGCCCGATCCAATGCGGGATCGATTAGCGCCCCATGTGCGAGCCTACAGTTGGGGCGGTCTGCGCCGTCTTTTTGCCGATTTGCCAGTGAAGTTGATCCATCATAGCCGCATTTTTGGCGGTTACGACAATATAGAGAATCGCTTTCCAACAATAGGGGCATGGCTGAAACGGACGATTTACGCTATGGAAAGAACCCCGGTTCAACTGCTGGGCATATCCCATTTGTTGGTTTTGGAGCGAATTTGAGCCATACTAAATACAGTGGAGCCTAAAATAGGTTCATTTGTCTAATGGCAATTAAAAGGATGTTTGATTTGTGACCAGAATGCAAAATAGGCGGATTCAGCAACAAGAGGAAGAGGAAGGTAAATCGCGTCCAGACGCCCTATGGTTTGTAGGGATATTGGCGATCGTTTTGGTTGCCGCTTATATCTCATTTAGCGATGATTACCCGATTAGACCGGGGTTAGATTTGAGTGGCGGGTTGCAAGTGCTGCTGTCGGCGGATGTGCCGGCATCGCAAGAGGTGAGCGTGGAAGATATGCAAGCTGCCAGAGACATCATCAGCGCTCGTATCAATGGGCTGGGCGTCTCCGAACCGATTATCCAACTGGAAGGGGAGCGGCGCATCGTGGTGGAACTGCCCGGCATTGATAATTCCCAAGAAGCGATTGAGTTGATCCAAGATACAGCCCTGTTAGAATTCGTGGACAGCGACGCTTTTCCTTTGCCGGAAGGGATGTGTATTCGCACCACCCATGATGCGGGGGCATCTCGATGTGAATTTGACGAGGGGCAGACCATTTCCGAGACGATCGCCAATCCCGCCCCGACATATGAGACGGTATTCACGGGCGACGCATTGCAAACGGCGACAGTGGTGCAAGACAATTTCGGGCAGCCGATCGTTTCGTTCCAAATTAAAGCGGAGCAAGCGGACGCCTTTGGAGAGTACACCAGCGCCAATATCAATCAATTTATGACGATTGTGCTAGACAAACGAGTCATTTCCAGCCCGCGCATTCAAGCCCAAATCCGCGACGAAGGGTCGATTACGGGACAATTTAGCCTGGAAGAAGCGCAACGGTTAGCCTTGCAACTGCGATATGGCAGTTTGCCGGTGCCCCTATCTATCGAAAGTACGCGCCAAATTGGGGCGACGCTAGGCTCGCAATCGATTGAAGCCAGCGTGCGGGCGGCGGCGATTGGGTTGGTCATCGTTTTGTTGTTTATGTTAATCTATTACCGGTTGCCAGGTTTGCTGGCGGATGTCGCTTTGTTGATTTATGCGTTAGTAAATTTCGCTTTGTTTAAATGGCTGGGCGTGACCTTGACGCTGCCGGCAATCACCGGCTTTTTGCTCTCTACTGGGATGGCGGTAGACGCCAACATTTTGGTGTTTGAGCGGATGAAAGAAGAGTTGCGGAGAGGGGGCGATCTGCACGAAGCGATTGACGATGGTTTTGACCGGGCTTGGACTTCCATCCGCGATTCAAATGTGGCGACGTTGGTGATTTGCCTCATCCTGTTTGGCTTTGGGCGCAATTTTGGAGCCAGCATTGTGCAAGGGTTTGCCATCACCTTGGCGATTGGGGTGATGGTCTCTATGTTTACCGCCGTCACCGTAACCCGCACCTTTGTGCGGCTGATTATAGGCAACGCTACCGATTGGTTGAAGGATAAGCAAGGGTTGTTAGGGTTGTGATAGGAAGATAAATGTTTCAAATTATTCAACGACGAAAACTATATTTTCTCATCTCGGCTATCGTCATTGGCGCCGGCATCGTGGCGATGATCGTTTCTACCATTCGCACGGGCAGCCCTTTCCAAATTGGGGTCGATTTTCGCAGCGGAACCCGCTTTGAGGTAGCGTTTGCTGAGCCAGTGACAGAAGGGCAAATCCGCGAGGTGTTTCAATCATTTGATATAAGCAACCCCACCATCACCTCTTTTCAGGGGGAAGGGTTTGAAAACGCCTGGCAAATTCGGTCGGAATTTATCGAGCCAGAACGGGCTCAGGCGATCGAAGACGCCCTGAATAGTCAGGTTGCGCCGCTCAACCGTGATGTGACGCAGGTGGAAAGCGTTAGTCCGGTGGTAGGGGATGAGGTGCGTCGGGCGGCTGTTACAGCAGTGGCAGTGGCGGCGATCATCATCTTGTTTTACATCATGATCGCTTTTAGGCAAGTGCCAAATCCGGTGCGGTATGGGGTGTGCGCGGTGGCGGCGATGGGGCACGATATTTTGGTGACGCTGGGCTTTATCTCGATTGCCGGCATGTTGCTTGGTTGGGAAGTCGATTCGTTGTTTTTAACCGCGATTTTGACCGTCGCTGGCTTTAGTTTGCAAGATACCATCGTCGTTTTTGACCGCATCCGCGAAAATATCCAACGCCGACCCCGCGAAGAGTACGAAACGATAGTCAACCGCTCTATTTTGGAGACGATGCACCGCTCTCTCTCGACCCAATTGAGCGCTATGTTTATCATGGTGGCGATTTTGTTGTTTGGCGGCGATTCGGTGAAGCCGTTTATCGCCTCTTTGTTTGTAGGGATGTTGAGCGGTACCTATAGTTCGATTTTTACCGCCGTGCCGCTGCTGGCGGCGTGGGACAAGGGCGAAATCCCATTTTTGAGCGGCGGGCAAGAGGCATTGCCGGCATAATCCGCGACCTTTCATCGGCGAAAAAAGATGGGCAGTAAGAAACAGATCAAGTACCTCATTTTACTAGGCTTTTGGCTGGTTGGCTGCAGCTCGCCGCCGCAACCAATTCCTACGAATGATATCCCGCTAACCCAATCGCCAACTTCTGACGCTGCGCCAGCCCCAACCCGAACCAGCCGACCTATTCCGACGCTGTATCCCACCCCCACCCAGCCGCCGACCAATACCCCCCGCCCCACAATTACGCCCCAGCCCACCGTGCCAACGCCCACCAGTTTGCCGTTCGATACCCAACTATTGTCAATTCAATTCGCCATCCCCAGCTTAGGGTTAGATTGGCAGTTGGCGGCGAATGTGGGCGGACAAATTACCCTGCGGGATGGGTTGACGGGGATGGAGACGAGCCAGACGAATCAGGGAAATGTGTTGACGGAGATGCAGACCCTTTTGCGCCAGTTGGAATTGGCGGAGATGCCGGCAGAGTGTGACCGATGCGTTTACTTTGCCTATCAAATGCCATTAGACGATCTGGCTGGGGAAGGGTGGCTGCAAGATGTTCAGACATTAGCCAGTTTTGAAAACTATTTTGCCGGCATTTTAGCCCCCCATTTTCCGCCCAATACCGTTCTGGGTTTGCGAAAAGGGGCGTCGGGCTACGATGTGGCGCAGACGATAGCCATTGACGCTGACGGATTGATGTGGCGCTGGCTGGCTACCGCTGACCAAGCAGCCGAACCTGTTGCCGCCGGGCTGGATGTGGAGGCGGCAATCGCCGATTTGGCTGTGGTGGGGCAAGGAACTTCCTATCTAGCCCCCTGCATCAATCGCGGGTTCGACACCTTGTTGATTCAAATCGAAGGGGAGGCGACTTCATTTGGCTTGCGCTGCTCGGAGATGAGTTTGCCAACTACGCTGCTCCCCATCTACCAACAGCTAGACACATTGTTGATGGGGTTGGAGAGCGCCGCCAGGTTGCCCTTGCCGGCATATCCATTGCCATTTGACGCCTTGTTGTTTTACAAACGGGGCGACGGACATGGGCTGACGCTTTTTAACGACGACCGGTATCTGCTGACTAGCCCCAGCGCCGGGGCGTTGACCCGGACATTAACCGCCACTACCTCAATCAGCCTGACGTTGCCATTCCAAAATAATCCTAGTTTGAGCGGGGATGGCGCAGCGCTGCTGCCGGCATTGCCCAGCTCCGAAAATCCCGAGCCAGAGCAGTTTCAAACCGCTAATCTGATCGGCGTCCGCGATGATTCTGGGGTGCGGGCAATTGGCTGGATAGAGACGCCTCCGCCCGGTGTGGGATTGTTATTAGTGGATTTGGATGGGTTGATCAATGCCGGCATTCCCGACCTTGAGGCGCTCTTTCCCGTCACTGACAGCCTTGAAATTACCGCGGCAACGACCATAACCAGCGCCCTCCCCATCACAGGAAGCGACCCATGAGCATGCAAGCATTATATCTAGCGGACGGCAAACTGCAATTTCAGATCGACGCTCCCAAGCCCCAGCCAAAAAAAGGGGAGGCTTTGATTCGGTTGCAGCTGGCGGGTATCTGCTCGACCGATTTGGAGATCGTGAAAGGGTACGCCGGCTTTGCCGGCATTTTGGGGCATGAATTTGTCGGTGATGTGGTAGAGGCTCCCGATGAGCCCACTTGGGTGGGGAAACGGGTGGTAGGGAGGATAAATTTGGGTTGCCGAAGCTGCCCAGACTGTTTTGCCGGCAATGTTGAGCATTGTCCCCATCGCACCGTGTTAGGCATCATCAACAAAGATGGCGCGTTTGCCGACTACCTCACGTTGCCGACGGCGAATCTGTTGGAAGTTCCAGAAGGGGTCACGGACGAAGAGGCGGTGTTTACCGAGCCGCTGGCAGCCGCTTTACGCATTCGGCAGCAAGCTAAAATTTCGCCCACAGATAAGGTGGCGGTAGTGGGTCCGGGGCGGTTGGGGCTGCTAATTGGGCAGGTTTTGGCTTTGGGCGGGGCGTCGGTGATGATGTTGGGGCGCAGCCGCAAATCGTTGGAGATGCCGGAACAGATGGGGATGCAGACGGGCATCATCTCTGATTACGCCGATAACGCTTTCGATTTTGTGGTGGAAGCGACGGGCAACGAGGCTGGATTCGCCCATTCGCTCCGTTTGGTACGTCCGTTAGGTAGATTGGCGCTGAAGAGTACCTTTGCCGGCAAAGCGCATATCGATCTGACCAAGTTGGTGGTAGGCGAAATCACCGTCATTGGCTCTCGATGCGGTCCTTTCCACCCTGCTTTGCGTCTGCTGGCGGAAAAAGCGATACAAACCGCCCCGCTTATTCAGGGGCGCTACCCATTAAGCCAGGGCATCCCCGCCTTTGCCCATGCCGCCCAACCCGGCGTCCGCAAAATCTTATTGCAACCCTAAAACCCTAACGTTTGCTTCACCAACTAGCGGGTTGAGAACCCGCTTTTGGACTCGCTAAAACCTTGAAAAAGCCCCTAAGACGCCCGCCCGTTCACATTTACCTTAGCCAGTCAAGAGAAATCAGCTTTCCCGTTTGATGACGATACAAAGATAGACCTTTGTGAGAAACGCGAATTACCCTACCCATCCGTTTAGCCTGTGTATCAAGCTCTGGATGGCGGAGAACGCGACGCAAAAATAAAGCAGCTTCATATTTGTCTACATCCATGTAAACAAGACAATATCCTTGATGACACAATCTACGATCAAAAAAATCGGAATCGCGGGTGAAAAAAGTGGGACGGCGTAATTGGTGCAAGAGTGTAATGATTTCGTCGTCTTGGATTCCTTTTCGACCAGTATCATATCCAATCTGGCGAATGGACACACGCCAACTTATCAGCAATTCGCGTTGATTTCTGGGGATGTTTTCATCAAGAATGTTCACGCTGGTTCTAAAATGAACTCATCCGAATGTTTCATCAAGGCTTGTGTTGCCAACTGTATGGCTTCAGCGATAGCTTCTTCGGTAATGCTATTGTGCCATTCTTCGATTATTGTCTCCCAAGCCAAGCCGCTAGCAACTTGTTCCAAGACATCCGATACAAAAACACGGGTTCCACGAAATGTCGGTTTTCCGTGACAAATTTTAGGGTCAGCGACAATATAACGCCCCAAGATTTTGGCTCCGTGTTTTTTGTTAGTCATGATTTTCTCCAAATGTCTACCGTTTAAGTTGAATTATAGCATAGCATTAGTGGGAATTCTCAAATTCTCCCATTTCCTAGCCAACTATTGCGGCAGCGTTTCTCCCGCACACCAGCTTTATTCCGCTCGCCCGCATCCCCTGTCGCTTGCGGCGCGGAAAAGGGCTTAAGAGCTTAAGGGCTTTCTAAAAAGTTCTTTGCGGAAGACGAACCCTCGTGGCTTGCCGCGAGGAGCGTCATTTTGGAAGAGCTATCTATTCGATCTTTGCGCTTCTCGCCTTTTAAACAAATTGGGCTTGGTTGATTCGAGAAGCTAAAGAAAAACGAGTGGCGTCTGGCGATGGGAAAAAAGGGAGCATCCTCCCGCAATCCAGTTTGAATGTTATATGCCTTGCGATAAAGAAACGGAGTTTTTCAGATTGCTTTTTGAGAATCTTAATGCTTTCAAAAAACTCGGGCTCTCAGGGGAAAAGTGGCTGAACTAACTTAAGCGCCTGTGGCGCCGCTGAGCCGCCGCGCCAATGTAACTACGCCGATAACGATAAAAAATGCTCCAGCGATTAGGTGCAGCGGAAAAGGCATGGCGGGAAAGAAGACCGAAATTGTGTTCAATTGAGTGGGAAAAGCGAGTATGGGATTGTAATATAAAATAAACGCTCCTGACAGGTTGGCATGGTCTTTTGGACAATGAACCAAAATAAAATGAGGGAACAAGAAACAAGCATTATTGTTAATGTGGGATAGACGCTCATTAGTTGGTTCATCTCAAATGCAGGAGCGTTCTGATTCTGGATACGCAAAAAATTCAACCATCTGTCCCCGGCAAGCGCCAAACCCAAAACCAAAATCCAGCCGACAAAAGGATATAGCTTATTTTTTTCGTTAGGTTGAAGATTCATTGTTCCTCCCAAAGGGCAAAATGACAAGCGAGATGGAAAACTCACGCACAAATAACTGACGCCAATATTACCAAAAGGGAATTCAGTTGTACAACGCTGTTTGTTAGCAGGCGGGCGGGATTAAGAAAGCGACTATTTGAGTACGCTCTCCAGTTTTTCTGGTTAAAAACCCTCTTCGCTTCTCCTATGATATGCGCTTGACAAAAAGGGGCGATCGCAACAAACTTGGTTATGGCATGTTATGCAGGAGAAAGATATGAATGAAAAGGCGGCGTTAATTACGGCGGGGGGCAGCGGCATGGGGGCGGCGATCGCCCGAAAGTTGGCGGCGAAGGATTATCAGGTGGCTATCTTGTCATCCTCGGGAAAAGGGGAAGCGCTGGCGAAGGAGTTGGGCGGGGTTGGGGTAACTGGCTCTAACCGGGATGTGGCTGATTTAAAGCGGTTGGTAGATGTCACAATGGAAGCTTACGGCAGGATAGACTGCGTGGTCAACAGCGCCGGACACGGGCCAAAAGGGAAGATATTGGAAATTAGCGACGAAGATTGGCATTTAGGGATGGAGGTTTACTTTTTGCATGTGGTGCGGGTGAGCCGATTGGTCACTCCGATTATGGAAAAAAATGGAGGAGGGGCGATCGTCAATATCTCTACCTATGCCACTTTTGAGCCTGACCCCGCTTTTCCCACATCTGGGGCGTTTCGGTCTAGTTTGGCGGCGTTTACGAAATTGTATGCGGACGAATATGCCGGCAAAAATATCCGCATGAACAACATATTGCCCGGCTTTATCGATAGCTTGCCCGAAAAAGAAGCTTTCCGCAGCAGAATTCCGATGGGACGGTACGGAACGGTTGATGAAATCGCAGAAACAGCCGCGTTCTTGTGTTCAGATGGCGCCGCCTATATCACTGGTCAAAACATTCGGGTGGACGGCGGCATCACCCGCTCGGTTTAATCTAAATGGGGTATGATTTAATTGTCGTTGGCTTGGGGGCGATGGGCAGCGCCGCATTGTATCAAGCTGCCAAAAGGGGCGCCAAAGTCCTGGGCATCGATCGGTTTTCGCCGCCTCATCAAATGGGCTCCAGCCATGCCGAAACGCGCATCAGCCGTCTGGCGGTTGGCGAAGGGGAGCAATATCTCCCTTTAGTCGTCCGCTCGCACGAAATATGGCAAGAAATCGAAGAAAAAAGTGGGCAAAAGCTCTTTTATCAAACGGGTGGATACATCATCAACTCGAAAAAATCGCCGCCAACCAAGACCAGCCATTATGCGAATTTTGTGGCGCGAACGGCGCAAATCGCCCAATCGCACGGATTCCCATTTATTTTACAAAGCCCAGCCAAAGTGAGAAATCGCTATCCGCACTTATCTCTGCATGATAACCATGCCGTGGGCTTTGAACCAAGCGGCGGGTTAATTCTTTGCGAGCGGGCGATTGAAACCCAGTTGACGTTAGCCCGCCAGCATGGGGCTGTGGTGCATGTGAACGAACCGATGGTCGATCTGCAAGATGAGGATGGCGGGGTGATGGTTACGACTGAGTTGGGGGCTTATCATGCCGCAAAGGGGATTATTGCCGCTGGCGCTTGGCTGCCGGCAATGTTGCCCAGCCTTAAGCGGGATTTGTTTCGGGTGACAAGACAGGCAGTCTATTGGTTTGAACCAGTGGAAGCAGAGAAATTTTCCGTCGAAAATTTCCCTTACATTATCTGGCTGGACGATACAAAAGATGAGTTGATTGGCATTTTCCCAATGCCGCCACATGGAACGGCGGGCGTCAAAATGCTGACAGAGCAATATGAGGTAGCCACCAGTCCTGAAACTGTGCAGCGTGAGGTGACGCAAGCTGAAATCGACCGATTTTATGCCCGCTTTGTGGCGCCAAAGTTTCGCGGCGTCACGCCGAATTGCGTTCGAGCCGCCGCCTGTTTGTACACCAACACCCCCGATGACCATTTTGTGATTGATTTCCATCCCGAATCAGAAAAGATAATGATAATTTCTGCCTGTTCTGGGCATGGGTTTAAACATTCGGCTGCGGTGGGCGAGGCGGTGGCGCAACAAATTTTGAATAACGGCAGCAGCTTGGATTTAACCCCTTTTCGATTGGGGCGGTTCGCCTAGCCTAAGAAAAACGCTTTGCCTGGTTGGTTGGAAAAAGGGGGCGCGAATCGCTTTCGAAATTCAATAAGGTTAGCTTTTGCGGCTGACATTCCTGCTTTTCTTATGCCACCCCCTTGACAAAAAGCGATAATCCGACCAAAATAGAACATATGAGCGAACAATGGATAAAAGCGAGCGAAATTCCCGAATATCTTTATTGTAATCGGGCTTGGTGGCTGAGACGGGTCAAAGAGGCGCAAAGCGTCAACCGACGCCAGATGCGGCGCGGAGCTCAATTTCATGACGACCATGCCGGCAATGTTCAGCAAGCGTTGCAGGCTAGGTCATGGGCATACGCCCTGATGGCATTGGCGGCGGCAATATTTATATTTACCCTGACCTTGTTATAAACTGCGATGCCGGCATTCTCCTTCTTCTTCATTTTGCTAAGCGTGACTCTGCTACTGGCGGCTGGGGTCATCTTGTGGCGGGGACGGGCAACGTTAGCGGCTTCCGGATTGCCGAAAGGAGCGGTCGTGTACGCCGACTCCGAACGATGGCAACGATTAGATAAACCATTGGTTGACAACCAGCTACGGCTCAGCGGCAAACCCGACTATGTGATCGAGACGACTGCCGGCATGGTCATCCCAGTTGAAATAAAATCGAGCCCGGCGCCTTCTGAACCATATCCAGGGCATCTGTTTCAACTGGCGGCATACTGTTTGCTAGTCAGCCGCGCCTTTGGCGTCCGTCCTGAGTATGGGATCATTCAATATGCCGATGGCGGCTTCGAAGTTGATTTTACGCCTGACTTAGAAGAGGATTTGCTAACCATTTTAACCGATATGCGCCATGATTTAGCCAGTTACGACGTTGATCGCAGCCATGAAGATTGGCGCCGTTGCCAAAAGTGCGGGGTGCGGGGGGAATGCCGACAGCGACTGGGCTGAAATCGTGCCCGATTACCCTAACTGTTCCACCCGATCGATCATATTGGACAACACGTCAAACCCCCCTTGCCAAAAATTGGCGTCGCCGATGTCTATGCCGGCATTCGTTAATATCTGCTCTGGCGAATTTGAGCCGCCAGCCGCCAAAATTTGTTTAAACCGAGGGACAAAGGAAGCCCCTTCTTGTTGATATTGTTGGTAGAGGGATAGCACCAGCAGTTGCCCAAACGAATAAGCATAAACGTAAAAAGGAACCAGATAAATGTGGGGGATCGCCAACCATTCATATCGAAAGTCTTCAGGCAAGAAGACCCCGCCGCCAAATTCATCCGATAGCATGGAAAAATAGAGGTCAGACAATTCAGTCGCCCCCGCCCCAGCCAAAACTTGATCGTGCGCCGCCTTTTCAAACAGGGCAAAGCCAGCTTGCCGACCAACGGTGGCGTAGGCGTCGTCAAGCTGCCGAAACAAAATCGCTTCCGCCATTTTTGGGTCGGAATTGTGCGCCAATAGCTTTTCGGTCAGTAAAATTTCGGAGAAGGTTGAAGCCGTTTCCGCCATAGGCAGGGAGGAGATAAAGGTAAATTGGCTATGTTTGTCCGACAGCATCGAGTGGATGGCATGCCCTAACTCGTGCGCCAACGTTGCCACATCCCGCCCTTTGCCTTGATATGACATCAAAATAAACGGCGTCATTTCTGGCGTAATCGAGGCGCAAAAAGCCCCCATCCGTTTGCCAGGGCGCAACTCGCTGTCGATATGGTTTTCGGCAAAGACACGCCGGGCTAATTGCCCGATTTCGGGGTCGAACTCGTCAAATGTTTCTAACGTGAGTTGAACGCCATCATGGTAATCGATCTGACGCTCTTCATCTTGCAGCGGAGCGTACAAATCAGTCCGATTCAATTTGTCCGTCTCTAACTTATCCGCTTTAAGCTGGAAATAGCGATGGAATACGTCCCGATTTTGGGCGTAAACATCCAGCAATCTATCGACGATTTCATCTGAGATGTGGTTGCCTAAATTTCGCAGCGAAATCGGCGCCGCAAAGCCGCGTAAGGTCACATTTTCGCTATGCCAGTCGCGGACGATATATTGGTAAATCTGCCCTAAAATCGCTTCATCCTGGGCATATACGCGATACAGTTCCTGATAAGCGGCAGATCGCTTTTTGGGGTCGGGGTTGCTGAAGAAAGCGGACAATTCGCTGCGGGTTAACTCGTCATCTCCCTCATTTAGGGAAAAGCTATATCGATTGGTGATAGATTGGTACAGGACGCTTAGGGCTTTGATGCCGTTGACATCTTTGAGGTTGATGATTTTCTCTTCCGCTTCGCTGAGGGTATAGGGGATTTGCAGCCGCAACGATTCGAGATAGTAACGGTAAATGCCGGCATTTTCCAGCAGCCGCGCCGCATTTTCATCATCCAGCTCTTTCCACCACAATGAGAAAAACAGCGCTCGATTCGCCGTCTCGGCGGAAATTTGCCCCATTTTCGCCATAAAATTTTGGGCGGCTTGATCTTGGGTGTCAGCGGCAAACGACAGATGTCCCATCCCTGCTACCCGACTTATGGTTCGATTGACTGCTTCGATTTTTTGTAGAATTCGGCAAAAATCTTCTTCAGAAATGGCCGGAGATAGTTGTTGCCGGCAGCTTTCCACTTCTGCGGTCTGAGATTCCAATTCGTCCAAAGCCGTCTCGATTTCCGGGGCGTCAATGGCAGAAAAAAGGGCGCCCAAATTCCAGGCTGTCGGTTCGTAAAGTTGTTTAGTTTGGGGCATGGTTTTATCCTTTATCATGTAGATTTTGGGTGTGCGTTACACATCTCAGAAATTTTCTTTTGGCGCAAGTTGAAAAATTGGGGAATTGATCAACCCCAACTTTTGCATTCGAAATTGGATCGACATCTTCAAAACCCCCAGCCCATACACGACCGAATTGCGGAAATTAATGGAAGAAGAATCTTCCATGTAAAGGGTGGGGCAGCTAATTTCGCCGATGCGGTAGCCATGAAAGATAATTTGACACAACATTTGATTATCGAAAACAAAGTTATCTGAATTATGTGCCAACGGCAATTTTTCTAATATTTCTCGATTAAAGCCGCGGTAGCCAGTATGATATTCTGATAATTTGTAGCCAATGATGATGTTTTGTGCCAAGGTCAAGGTTCGGTTGGATATATATTTATAAATCGGCATCCCTCCTTTGAGGGCGCCAACCCCTAAAATGCGCGAGCCTAGTACGCAATCGAACACCTCTTCCGCCAACAAAGAAGCCATTGCCAAAATGAGTTTAGGAGTGTATTGGTAATCGGGATGTAGCATTATGACGATATCTGCCCCGAGGGCGAGGGCAGTGGCGTAACAGGTTTTTTGATTGCCGCCATACCCTTTGTTTTGGTCGTGAATAACGGTAGTGATGCCTAGCTCTTGTGAGATGGCGGCGGTGTGGTCTTGGCTGGCGTCATCTACCAGAACTATCTCGTCGACGATATCGTGTGGAATTTCGGCGTGGGTGCGGCGCAAAGTTTGGGCAGCGTTGTATGCCGGCATAACCACTATGATTTTTTTCCCTTGCAGCATAGCCACCATCCTGTATCAAAAAGCCGATTTGCCCAACCCAGCATTAAGAGCTTCCGAACAAATTCGCTATAATACCCCATTTGCGGTAAACGCTTGACTTTTGGAGATTGATTTTGACGACAATTCAACGGCTGACCGGTATGCAAGATATTTTGTCGGAAGACAAGGCATATTGGCGCTTCATTCTCGATCATGCCGTTAAAATCGCGGAGTTGTATGGCTTCCAACGGATAGATGTGCCTATTCTTGAAAACAGCCAACTATTCGCTCGCGGCGTTGGCGACGCCTCCGACTTTTTCGTCAACAAAGAGATGTACAATTTAGACGAGGGAGATGGCGACTTTATTACCTTGCGCCCGGAATTTACCGCCGGCATCGTCCGAGCCTATATCGAAAATGGGATGGCAAATTGGTCAAAGCCAATCAAGTTGTACACTATCGGTCCCATTTTTAGGCGGGAACGTCCCCAGGCGGGTCGATTTCGGCAGCACACCCAATTTGATATGGAGATTTTGGGCGAAGAGGATCCGGCTGCCGATGTAGAAGTGATGATGGCGGCTGCCAATCTGTATCGCCAGGTGGGCTACAAAGATGTCCTGTTTCAGTTGAACTCTACCGGCTGCCCTAGTTGCAAACCAGATTATGTGGCGCTGCTGCGCAGTTATATCAGCAACCATGCCGGCAAGTTAGCCGAAGTCGATCAAATTCGATTAAAACGAAATCCGCTGCGTATTTTAGACAGCAAAGAAGAAGGGATGGCGGAGCTGTTGGCGGACGCCCCGCACATCGTCGACCATTTGTGCGACGATTGCGCCCGCCATTTTGCCGACTTGCAGAGATTGTTAGACGGACTCGAGCAACCGTATCAGATCAACTTTCGGCTGGTGCGCGGCATCGACTATTACACCAAGACGGTGTTTGAAGTGTGGGCGGAAAGCATTGGGGCGCAAGCCGCCCTGTGCGGCGGCGGCAGATACGATGGTTTAGCGGAGGCGATCGGCGGCTCGCCAACGCCGGGCGTCGGTTTTGGCTCTGGCATAGAGCGGATCGCGCTGGCATTAAAGCAGATGGGCGTTGCAGCTTCGCCAACCGCGCAGCCAGTGGCGCTGGTAGCGCATTTTGGCGGCGAAAGCAAGCTGGCGGCAAATCGATTGGCGTTTCGGCTGAGAGATGCCGGCATCTCCGCTAATTTAGCCTTTGCCCGCGACAAGCGCAGCATGAAAAGTCAAATGCGCGAAGCCAATCGTAACAATGCCAGATTCGCCCTTATCCTAGGCGAATCAGAGTTGGAAAAGAACGAAGTGACGGTTCGTCCACTGGGAGAGGGCGACCAAACGACCGTCTCGCTGGAAAGCCAAATTTTGGAAGATTGGCTGCTTTCTAATTTGGCGGTTTGGGATTAAGCAAAATGCAAAAACTTTTTCAAGCAAAATCCGAAAGGATTTTGGTTTCTCCTATTCTAAAACCGTTGGGGTAACCTATCGGATTTTCACGATACATTTTGCGGGTTACTTATGGTTGCGTCTTTATGAAAACGATTGGGGTTTTGTTTCATCCCAGAAAACCTGAGTCTGAAGAGGTTGCTACTCAAGTGAAAAAATGGCTGGATTGGCGGCAAATTGCCGGTTGGATAGCTCCCAACGCCGATGAAACTGAACGCCACGAAATGTTGCCGGCAACCGACCTTTTGGTAATCTTAGGCGGGGATGGGGCGACATTGCGAGCGGCGCGATTGGCGGCTGGGCACAACGCGCCATTATTGTGCATTAACATGGGGCGAATCGGCTTTTTGAGCGAGGCGACGTTAGACAATTGGCAAGACAAGCTCAGCCAATTCCTAGTTGACGAATATTGGCTGGAAAGCCGATTGATGCTAAACGCAACAGTTCAGCGAGACGAAACGGCGATTCATAGTATGATGGCGTTAAACGATGTTGTGGTGGGTCGCGGCACTCAAGCGCGGGTCGTTCGCCTAAAATTGTATGTCGATGGCGTTTACGTTACCGACTTTACTGCCGATGGCTTGATCATCGCCACGCCAACCGGCTCTACCGCCTATTCGATGGCGGCTGGCGGACCATTATTGCCGCCATCATTGCAAAACTTTTTGGCGATGCCCGTCGCCCCTCACCTCAGCTTAAATCGGGCGTTGGTGTTGCATCGAGAGGCGGTTATCTCCGTGCAGGTTGAGATGAATCACGACGCAATGGCGACCGCTGACGGGCAATCTTTTTATCATTTACAGAGCGATGATCAGGTCGTTTTGCAAAAACATGAACAAGAAACCCATTTTGTGAGAATGGGAGAAAAAGGGTATTTTTACCAACGTTTGATGGAACGATTGGGCATAAATCGACCCAATTAAATGGGATTCGTTCCCTATAGAATAATTTATGAATGAGTTAAATCCGAAAGTTCGTTCTCGATTGCGGCAAGCTCGCCGTAATTTTGAGAATAATAAGTTGAGCGCTGCGGAAACCCTTTACCGAGAAATCGTGACGGAAAATCCAGAGATCGCCGAAGCGTGGATAGGGTTAGGCGATGTTTCTCGGGATCCGGCTGAACGAGAAACGGCATACCGCCTGGCGTTAGAAATTGCTCCCGATAGTGAGGCGGCGCAATCGGGGTTGGCGGCAGCGGCAGAGGGACGAGCCCGCCCAGAATTAACGAAAGCGGCAGTAGTTGAAACCATCCCTGAGCCAGTCGATCAGCCGGTTGAGGCGGCAGAGGCTGTGGTTGAAGCAGATAACGAGAGCCATCTGCATATGCCGGAAGAGAGTGAGGAGACGCTTTTTTGTGTCAACCATCCGAATACCGAAACGACGTTGCGGTGCAATAAATGCGGCAAACCGGTATGCAGCAAATGTATTTCACCGACCCCAGTGGGATATCGTTGCAAGGATTGCATCCGCGAGCATGAGGATATCTATTTTACGGCTGAGCCGATTCATTATTTTCTGGCGGCGGCGGTGGCGTTTCCATTGGGGTTGATAGCGGCGGCATTGGCTTCGGCATTGGGTTGGTTTGTGATATTTATCGCGCCCGTTGCCGGCACGGTGATTGGTAGGGCATGTTTTTACGCTATAGGAAGACGACGCGGACGGTACATTCCCCACATGGTTGCCGGCATCGTCGCCTTAGGGTCAACCTTTATCATTCTCGGATATTTATTGTTGTTGCTGATGCCATTGCTCCTTGGGGATGGTTTTAGCGGCTTTCCCGCCGTATTTGGCGGCGGAATATATAGTATGTTGTTTAATGGCATCTATGCGGTGATGGCGTCTGGCGCGGCGTTTTATCAGCTAAAGTGATAAGAGATTGATTTGCCGAGATCAGCCCTTCTTCCATCAACCCTGATTTTTCTGCCTGAATAAATTTGTTATGTTGTCAGAAATCTACATTCGGAATTTTGCCATCATCGACGAATTGCGGGTGCAATTTAGCTTTGGCTTTAATGTGTTGACGGGGGAAACGGGAGCGGGTAAATCGATCTTGCTTGATTCGTTGTCGATGTTGTTGGGAGGCAGGGCAGATTCTTCTATGGTGCGCACTGGCAGCGAAAAAGCGATTTTAGAAGCCACCTTTGAGCTAACCCCAGCCAACCAAACCGCTATTCTCCCCATTTTAGCGGATCAAAGTTTAGAAGGAGACGAAGCCGACGTTATATTTTTGGGGCGGGAGTTGCAGGCGGCTGGACGTTCCGTGTGCCGGATAAATGGGCGGGTTGTGCCATTATCATTGTTACGGCAAGTGGGCGAATTTCTGGTCGATATCCATGGGCAAGGGGAGCATTTATCGTTGCTCAAAGCCCAAGCCCATCTGCCATTGCTCGACGCTTATGGGCAGTTACAGAGCGAGCGGCAAAAATTGTCGACAGAGGTTGAAACTTTGCGCGGTATCCAGAAAGAGTTGAACGCGTTACAAGAAAATGCGCGGATGTTGGCTCAACGGGAAGATATGCTGCGATTTCAGAGCGAGGAGATTTCTGCGGCGCAGTTGGAAGTGGGGGAAGAGGAGCGCTTGCGCAGCGAAAGAACCAGATTAGCCAACGCCGAACAGTTGATGAGCCAAGCCAACCAAGCCGCCGCCTTGTTGAATGGGATGGACGACAATTCGCTTTCCGTCAGTGATTTGTTGGGCAATGTGGAACGGGCGATCGCTCAGTTGGCGAAGTTAGACCCTGAGCAGGAGGCGCTGTTAGAACAAACGCAAGGTTTGACGTTTCAGATCAGCGAATTGGCGGGAGTTGTCAGCGATTATCAGGAAAACTTGGAATACAATCCGAGCCGCCTCAATGAAGTGGAGGGGCGGCTGGAGCTGCTCAATCAGTTGAAGCGCAAATATGGCGCAGAAATCGCAGATGTGATTGCGGCGGGGGAAAAGGCGCAGGGCGACTTGGATGACATATCGCACAGCGAAGAGCAAATCGCTACATTGATGGCGGAAGAGGAGAGTAAATTGCGGCTGATAGGGGAGATGGCGGACGCATTGTCTAAAAAACGACAAACTGCCGGCATTACATTGGCTGACGCTATCGAACGGGAGTTGGCTGAATTAAAGATGGATGGGGCGCGATTTTCCGTCGAATTTAAACGAGAAGAGGATGAAGATGGCGTTTTTGTCGGCGAAAATCGATTGGCGTTTGACCGTAACGGCATCGACAAAGCGGAATTTCTCATCTCGACCAACCCTGGCGAGCCGTTAAAGCCTATGGCTAAAGTGGCTAGCGGCGGCGAAACAGCTCGGTTGATGTTGGCGCTGAAAACGGCGCTGGCGCAGGTGGACGCCACCACAACCTTGATATTTGATGAGATCGACCAGGGCATCGGCGGTAGAATCGGCAGTACGGTGGGCAAAAAGCTGTGGGGTTTAACCCAGCGCGGCGACCATCAGGTGATTGTGGTGACCCATTTGCCCCAGTTGGCGGGCTTTGGAGATATCCATTTGCAGGTGCGAAAAGGGTTGAAAAATGAGCGTACTGTCACCGATGTAAGGCGATTGGACGAGTCGGGGCGGATCGCTGAGTTGGGGGCGATGTTGGGCACAGGGGCGGATGAAGCCCGCATCGGGGCGGGTTCGATTTTGCGGGAAGTTGCCGGCATCAAATCGGCCTATCGATAACCCTAAACGCCAGACAAATATTGGGGTTGAGTCGCATTAGGGCGTATAAAATCCATCAGATTTCCTATTAATTGTTGCGACAAATAAATATTTTCTTCATACCGACTTAATAGAAGCAGGGTAAGATTCAAAGTTGAAACAATCTCTGACGTTGGGATGAGTAGGGCTCTGGAAGCTCAATTTCTACCTGGCGATTGCGAATTTGCTCTCTGTTTTCCAGAGCTGACGCATTGCAGACAATTAAGTTACGTTGTAATTAGGAGCGAAAGAATGAAAAAAAGCGGAATAAATTATCTGGTTACCGCTGGGCTGGCGCTGATTTTAATGATTGGCGCGGCATGTAGTCGGCAGGAGCCAGACGTGAACGCCATTGCTGAGACGGTTTTAACCCGCCTTACGCCACAGGCGAGCGCAAACCAATCCGACACGGATCAAATCGTCCAATCGGTAGTAGCCACATTAGAGGCGGATGGCGCTGGCTCAGCCGAGCAAGATGTAACGACATTGGTGCAGCAAGCGGTGGAAGCCCAATTGCAAGCGCAAGCTGGAACGGTTCAAATCAATGGCGCTCTTCCAGTGGGCGGATTGTCGATGGAACAGACGTTGGTGCAACTGTACCAAACCGCCAACCCCGCCACCGTTTTTATCGTGGTGCCAGGATTAGGCAGCGGCAGCGGCTTTGTATTCGATTCTGCCGGTCATATCGTGACCAACAACCACGTCGTTTCTGGGGGAGAGCGGTTTGAGATGGTGTTTGCCAGCGGAGAACGCCAGTTTGCCCAATTGGTAGGCACAGACGTGGATAGTGATTTGGCGGTGTTGCGAGTGGATTCATTGCCGGCAGGGGTTAATCCATTGCCGCTCGCCAACCCGGAATCGATCCAGGTCGGGCAATTTGTTATCTCATTGGGCAACCCCTTTGGCGAACAAGGGTCGATGGGGCTGGGCATTATCAGCGGGCAAGACCGCAGCTTGTTGTCGCAGCGGGCATTGGGCGGCGCCCGATTTTCCCTGCCAGAAGTGTACCAAACGGACGCGGCGATCAACCCTGGCAACTCTGGCGGACCTTTGCTGAATTTGGCTGGCGAAGTGATTGGCGTCAACTCCGCTATTCGAACTACGACAGGGGCTAATTCCGGCGTAGGCTTTTCTATTCCCGTGGCGGCTGTAGCCCGGATAATCCCCAATTTAATCGAATTTGGCGAGCATCGATATTCTTACTTGGGAATCGGATTGGACGACGAATTGACATTAGACGAAGCGGAGCTTTTTGGGTTGGAGCAAACGGTTGGGGCATATGTGTTGTCGGTGGAGAATGGGGGTCCCGCCCAAGCTGCCGGCATTATACCAGCCAACCCATCCACCGGACGCGGCGGCGATTTAATTGTCGCCCTCGATGGGACGCCAGTCACCAATTTTGCCGATTTAAATAGCTATCTGGTTTTCAATACTTCCGCCGGAGATGAAGTTCAAATTACGGTGTTAAGAGATGGCGAAGAGATGGTTTTGCCGGCGATATTGGGGCGTCGCCCATAAATTCTAATCATCCCTTAAAAATAGTGAAGCCAGCCAACAATGGCTGCACTTCCCCTCTCTAAAATGGTGGGATAGGATAAAAAAAGGTGGCGAAAAGCTCCTATCCTAGCCGTTTAGTCATCCCTGTTTTCTTGAAATCTTTCCCCTCATTAAATATGATCTCCCTGAAGTTGGCGCAGGCAATGTTTGGGTTGCAGGAATCAAAAGCAACCGTCTCCAAAAAGCTGTGCCTCCCAGGTAGAAGCTCCCAAACCTGAATCGAAAACCGAAATTTGAGCGTTGCATGGCAGCGACCAATCAGCCCTTTTGCTGCGGTTTTGTATTGAACAAAGCAGGAGTAGTGATGAACAGAAAATGGGAAACTTTATTTAAGGTTGCCTGGAGAAAGAAGCCATTTTTATCGGTGAGGTTAATTCATTTGATGACGCTTGCCGGCATTTTTTCGATGGCGCTAGTTTGGGCATGGCTGCCGCCTAGTTGGGCGCGAGCTAAAGAGTCGCAACCCCCAAATTTTTCCGCTTATTTGCCAACGATTGCCCACCAATGTTATCCCAACATCGTGCCGGCAGGAGCCCTGCCAGGACAGCCATTTGCTGTTTTATGCGGCTTGCAGGATGTCGATTTCGACAGTTCGATTGCCGGCGAAAACGAGTGGGAAGACGAATTCGATCACGGATTATCATTTGCGACTCTGAGGCATACGAATTACCGTGTATTTGAAAGCCAAAAACATCTCTATCGCTCTGCCCATTGGCGGCACGCAAACCATTGGATGGTCGATTTAGTTCCGTTTGCCCCTGGCGCAGAAGGCAGCTTTGAAGTTGTCGGCGGAGCGTTTCTCAGCCCCAATCAAACTTTTCACTTTGAAAACGGCAAACTCATCGTAGAGGCTGATGTGGCTGCCGGACATCCAGATTACGAATCACAGCGAGCTTGGCCCGAGTTAATCGTTACCACCGCTGCCGCTCCATCATTTTCCCGCCGCGATGGGCTATATGGATACGATCTGTTCCCCGGAAATTGGACATTAGGCTGCCGATTGCATCATCGTGGCGAACCCGTTTGCACATTGATGGACGATACTATTCGAGGCGCTACAAATGGCGGACGCACTTGGGAGATGTCTTTTTTTCAGCATGTCGGCAATTCAGTTTATGGAGGGTTTGCTGGCGAAGGCAGGGAGCATTATTGGCGAATGTGTCAGCCAGGCGAGGGGGATCTGAAATGCCGCGACCGCTTTCGCATGGAGTTAACGGCAACCAGCTTGACGATATTCGTCAATGGCATCAAATATTTTGAGCAAACTGATATCCCCGCGTTGCCCAATGCTTTGCTGGAAGGGGATTTGTACATCTACTTTGGCTCGATGATGACAGATCAGGAAGCGTTGGCTATTCGGTTTCATTGGGATAGATTGGCGGTTAACCCCAACGCTCCCCCATCGGCGGCGCCAGGCTTTATTCCGCCCCCATAACTGATACCATCGCTTAATTTTCGTTGACCAATTGGTTGATTTGGACTGGGGAGCCGAGTAACCCTAAATGGTCGCCAGCCTGTACCTTCAAGTCGGCTGGCGGCGGTTTGTATGAGCTTTGCTGATTTTGCAACAAGACGATACTGACTCCATATTGCTGCTCGATGTCGCCAGCGCTCATCCCCACGATTTGGGAGCGTTGATTCGCCACCAACGTTCCCAAACTGAATGTTTCGCCTTGGACGATAAGCGGGCGGGTGATGTCTGCGCCAGAAGCGGCGGCGGCGAATGCCGGCGAGGCGATGGCGGTGGCGCTCAGGGCGTGGTAGCCAAATTGCTCTTCGATGGTCGAAGCGAAATCATCATCCCAAATTCGTAATGCGACTCTGATGTTGGGGTTGAATTTGCGGGCTTTGAAAGCTATTTTGAGATTGAGGGTGTCATCATTGGAGCAGATGACAATGGCGCTGGCGCGGGCGATGCCGGCATTGAGGAGCGTTTGATTATCTTTGGCGTCTCCTTCTAATACCGGCGATTGTAATTTGTCGATCTGACGCAATAATTCAGCTTTAGGATTGATTTCGATTACCGCCACTTCTGCGCCTGCTTCTCGTAAGCGCTTCAAAACCCGAAAACCAAGATGCCCTAAGCCCACCAAAATCGTATGATCGTCGAAAGTTGAAATGACCGCCATCATCCACTCCTTGCCGCGCTGCCGCCGATTAAAAAAAAGCAAACCGAATTCCGTTAGCCCCTGAGCCAAAACGCCGATGCCGATCACGGGCATGAGAAAGTGAAACAGTTGCAACAACCATGAGTCGGGGAACTCATTCGACGCCTCTAAAAATGTTAGACCCAATACGATATAAATCCCTTCAACATTGCCTATTCGCATGGCGCCGGGGATGTTGTTGGCGATATAGGCGTACAAAACGCCCCCGCCCACGATTGCCAGAATGAAGAGCGACAGGGGCACAGCAAATTGACGCAACAACAGTTTACTATCGCGCCAACCGGCTTTTGCGCTTCGTCCGATGGTTCGATTTGGGAAAATCTGACGCAAAATACTCATAATTTGTGGCGAACCGCCAAATTAGAAGGGGATCTCCTGACCTAAATCCCGCAAATCAGCTTGTCGCAGCGCCAATTGGGCTGCCATTACATCTTGCGCCCCAACGCCAACTGACTTAAAGATGGTGATTTGCTGGGGATGTGACCGACCCGTTTTTTTGCCTAGGATAATTTCGCCCAATTCAGCGTGTAAATGCCCCCGATCAAACAGCCCATTTTTTATGGCTTGGATCAATTCCCCCGCTTCTTTTAGAGCGGCTTCAAATGAATCGACCACAACCAACCCGCGCGCCAGCGTACTGCCGGCAATTCCGCCATTTGCGGCGTATACGAGCCCACCCCATTGATATGAGCGCCTGGTTTTACGGCATCGTCCGGAAAGACGGGCATTGGCGAGGTGGTAGCGGCGCAAATGATGTCTGCATCTTGGATGGCTTCTGGGGCAGATGCCGCTGGCTGAACGTCGGTTGGGATGCCTGCTTGCCCAGCCATCTCTTCGATGAAGGCAGAGACCTGGTCGGGTTGGGGGGCGTACACCCAAACTTTTTGAATGGGTCGTACCGCGCAAATCGCCCTCAATTGCGTGCGTGCCTGAACGCCAGCTCCAATAATCCCGGCAATGTGGCTGTCTGGGCGGGCTAATATCTCCGTTGCGGCTCCTGAACCGGCGCCAGTTCGCAAGGCGGTAAGGGCAGCTCCTTCTAAAATTGCGCGGATTTGCCCCGTTTCAGCGTCCATCGCTACCACAATGGCATGCAGCAAAGGCAATTCTTTGCCCCGATTTTCGGGGAAAATGTTGACGATTTTTACCGCCAGCGCATCTCCATTTTCGGTGGCGGCGAATGCCGGCATCACCAGCGTTTCAGCCTTTTCCATTTCCAACCGAGAGCGTAGCGGCATAAGCGTTTTGCCGGCAGACAGCGCAGCATACGCCTTTTTCATGGCATCGATCAATGCCGGCATTGGCAACGCTTGCATGAGGTCTTTATTGTTTAAAACGCGCATATTTTTCCATTTGCAAATCAACGATTAATCAACGATACTTGACTATAGTTTTAGCGTGCCAAGAGCTTTATTTGTAGATTAATGGTACTTGCCTCAAAGCGCTTTGTAATTGTTTAATGTAATGGTCTAAGGTGTCAGAACAACAAAATAAATGATGAGCTAAATGGGATGATTTTTCTGCGCTGAAGCGTTTGTTCCAGAGAAAAGCAAGATGATGGCTATATGTAATTCTTAGCGTTTCATTTGATTGCAAAATCCTAACCATTTTTTCTTGACGTTTTGACAACTCGTAATGGTAGACTCGACTTGTAGTCGCGCGCTTGCCGGCATTCTAGGTCAGCTTATTTAACCTTAGTTGGATTGTACCAGCATGACACAATTGCCCAAACAAACCAATGTGTTGCGCATGGAGACAGTTTGTATAAAACCTCCCCTGGCGCTCATCCCATCTGTTAGGGCTGTCGAATTGGCGCCTGGCTGGAAGGATGAACGACCCTTGCTCGAGGAAAATATCATCGCCATCTCCCCCCCTAGTACCCCTTTGTTCCTCGCTTTACACCCACTCTATATGGGGATTGCCATGCGTATCGTGTCTTAACAAACTGAGCTTACGGCTTAAGACCGATACAATGATTGCATCATCGTAAAAAATGATCAACGAAGAGAAATATTGGAGAAAAAATGAACGGTTTTAATTCAGTGAAGAACGTTATAAATCCGACAAATGCCAAAGAGTTGTTAAGCGCAATTATTGAAATTGCCATCGAAGATTTCCATACAGGAAGTAATGCACAACGGGCTGACGCAGTTCAATATTTTCGCAGCGAACAATATCAACGGCATCTTAAATTATTGGAAATGCCGGCAGATTGGCTTCCCGAAAGCGTTCAAAGCGCAATTATAACCATCGAAAAAGAGCCGACCTTGCCGCTCTTGTGGGCAAAAGGCATCTCAGTTTAATTTTTGGCAATTATTCGCTTCTTGGTGAGCAAGGGAGGGCGCTCACCTTTTTTACTAGCCCTTTCTGCCAAGAGGCGATCACTCATTTTCCCCCGTTTTCCAACTAAGCCATTTTGATGGCGCGATGCCGACCAACATCGTGTAATCGGAGTCCTGATCTATCCGCCAACCATATTTGCGCTCAAAAATGTCGATAACCGCTTGCTGCCAGGGGAGAGCGACAACTTCCGCGTTTCCTTCGCAAATCACCGGTTTGGAGCCATCTTCTAAAGATAATGCTAAGGCGGAATTGCCGGCGAGATTTCGCGCTTTCACGCTGGTTGGTTGAATGCAGATGTAAAACTTTTTATTGTGCCAAGCAAACCAAACCGGGGTAAGGTGTGGGCGACCATCCGGGCGGCTGGTGGCTACCCATACATTCCGTTCATCTTCTAATCGGATAAGTTGGTCAGGCGTCATAACTTGCCTTGTTATCTGCGCAAAATATATGAGTCAGCCACGATGCCGGCAATAGTGACAAACTCAAATTGCATACAGTCGGGGGCGACAAGAATACGCATCGCCCCATTGCCGCCATTATATCGAGATTCGCTGCCAATAACAGGTTCGTCGTTGAAATCATAAAGCCACGTCGCCCCGCCCAACCCATTGACGAAATAGGGAATGTCGTCAACCACAATGCGCTCGTAAAGATGTTCATCCCCCGACATAACGGCATCTACGCCCCACTCGGCAAAGGGAAATTGCAGCCAGGGCGAAGAGCCATGCCGATCTCCAGAAGAGTAGGGGGGATTGTGCATTAAAACAACCTGCCATGGAGCGGTCGAAGCGGCTAATTTCTCCTGGAACCATTTTATTTGGAGTGAGTCGATAGCAACACCATCTGGCTCGAAGGGTTCGGAACTGAGCATAAATAGATGAATTGAGCCCCAAACCACGTCATAATACCTTTCGTTGCCTGGCAATTCAAAATAGTCGAAATGGGCTTGGGCGTTGTCGGCGCGCCAATCGTGCCCGCCCAAAACCGGGAAGAATCGGTTTTTATCGGCGCCTTCTCCATAAGTTCCCACATACGGATAGATGAAGTCGTGATAAAATTGACCGATATTATCGTCTATCGTTTCCGCCGCGCCATCAGGATAGTTGTTATCGCCAAGTGTGGCGATAAAGTCGGAATTCCAACTGTGAATCAGGTCGGAAACGGCTTGTTCGGCGACGCTAGCATTGCCGAAATCGCCTATCGTGGCAAAGGTAAGCTCACCCTGACAAGCGCTTTGGGGAGCGTTAGTGTGCGCGTCGAGAGGTTGACTCGCTTCTGAGTAGTTGCCGGCAACGTCGAAAGCGCTCACCGTATAGCGATAATTTGTGTCTGCTTCTAACCCCGACGCCAAAAAATAGGTGTTTTGCGTCTCGGCGATTTTTTCGTCATTTTGAAAAATGGCGTACCCAACAACAGCAAAGCTATCGCTGCCGCCTTCCCATTCGAAAAAGATCGCATCGTCAGTTGCGCTCTGTTTTTTGAGGTTTGCCGGCGGCAATGGTGCTCGAGTATCGTACATCAGCGATAGATCAAACGACATATCCGGCGTTTCTGGTCCTGCTTGGTGAATTTCGACGGCAACGACATTTTCCCCTTCGCGCAACAGATGGGGAGAGATAGCGATTTCACGATAAATCGATTGATTTTCCCCCCACAATGCGGATGACGCTAACGTTTGAAAATCGACCTCACCGCCCGGCATATTCCCGCGATATACTTCTTCGCCATTTAAATAAACGATGGCGCCATCGTCAAACAATATGCGGAGCGTGAGCGGTTTTGAGAATGGAGTGACATCTTGCATATGAAAATTTTGACGAAAATAGGCGGTAATGGGGCGATGTTGCTCTGAAGCGCCGGCATTGATGAGAGTCGTTTCATCCCCTTCGCCATAGCCGAATTTTGCTGCGCCGCTTTGCCAGCCTGCTATTGAATAGGAATCGGTTACCCAATCAGCCGCAATTTCGTTTCCGCTGTCGTTGTAATGCCAAACCGAGCCAGGGGAGATTAGGGCGATGTGTGTGATGCCCAATAAGGCGGCGTCGAAATGGACGTCGGAGCTGGCAGTGGTAGCTTGGTGAATCTCTATCGCCAGTAGATTATCTCCTTTTTTCAGCAGTTCTGGGTTTATGCTTCTCTCTATCACGTTAGCTTCGTCTTCATTCCCAATTGAATTGAGGGCTAAGGTACGATATCCTATTTCTGTTGCCGGCATATTTGAGCGTAAAATCTCTACCCCATTCAGATAGACAACCGCCCCATCATCCCGCATCAATTGCAGCCGTAAACTCGAATATTTTGCCGGATCTTCTACCTGAAAAGTGTGGCGGAAATAAGAGGCGATATATTTGTTGCCATATTCAGGTCCATAGCTGATCGTCGTCTCTTCGACTCCGTCGCCATATCCAAACATGGCGGCGCCCGACCTCCAATCGGAGTCGTCAAATTCTAGCTCTCGCCACGCCGTTCCGAGATCGCTGCCATCGTCCAGAAAAAGCCAATCATCGCCAAAAACAATGAGGGCGTCCCAAAATAGTTTAACAAGGTTGATTGCCGGCAATGTATCGTCTGGAACATCCGCTGAATTTTCCTCATTTACTGCCGAGTTGCCGGCAATGGGGGGAACAATGGTTGGCTCTAAGATGGACGGGTTCGTCACTGGCGCATGAATTGGATTATTTATTGCCGATGGCGTATTTGCCCAACGGTATAAGATCGCGCTGCCGCCCGCAAGTAATATCATTGAGATCAAGCCGATCAACGGGAGATAATTACCTTTATTTATCATGTTTCTGCTAATGATCATATGTTTTGTCCCAACTAAATAGAGTGATATGGGGTATCTTAATTGGAACAAAGTTGAGGTTACATGAAGATCGAGTTAAATAGATGTGCGCGGTATTCTAGTTTATTGAATATTCACGAATTGTTTGTTTAATTATTTGGCTGCTCTGGACTCATTTTAACCGCTTTCGCTACCAATTTTAGAATGTCGGCTTCGTCTAACATCCCTTCGGCATGGATTTTGTCGTTGATAACCAGATGGGGAGTGTGTTGCACATTAAACCGATTGACGACAAAGGGGAAATCGTCGAGCATAATCAAAAACGCCCGCGCCTTTGGATTTGCCGCCGCTATATTGAAGCAGCGAGACGCCATGATAACGCCTGCTTCGTCTTGGTTGGCGACGATTAACTCAAAGTCGATAGCTGCCGGCAATTTCGCCAATTGAATCTGCGTTTTTATCCCGAGCTGTTTTCCCCGAAAAGATACCGCTTGCGCTCCGCCAACTAACGAAGTAATCTGCCTTCCAGCTGGCAAACCAATAATTCGGACGCCAAAATCTAGCTCTGCTCCATCTTCCAAACCCATCAGCCCAAATACCGGGTAATAGTCGTAATTTTTTTTGCGAGGACGCGCTTCCCACGCAATAGGTTCGAAACGATGGGCGAGAGCTGCCGCCAAACGCAACGCTTCTCGTTCTTGCCAATTGCCGGCATCATCTGCCCAAACTACGATTTTGACCGGACGGGGCAATTCCCCCAAATATTGGCTAAGCTCTTCAAAAAGAGCTTCTGTTTGGTCGGCGCAATCTTCCATCATCCCTTTTTCAAATCGATTAGCAGATCGCAGGTTGGTTCCCCATCTCCATTGCTGATGATCGCCAAATTGTCGAGAGAGATCTGCCAAGAAATGGGGCGGTCAGCGAACCATTCGAGTATCCTTGAAAGGGAATCGAGCGAAAAATCTTCGCCATGTCCTAAGGTGATGTGTGGCAGCCATTGATCGCTGAAATAGTAAGGAGAAAGCTGCGCTCCATGCTGCCGGCAAATGGGCGCCAATGCGTTGTGCACCGCCTCTAATCGAGGCGACCGGACAACAGGCACATACAAAACCAACTCTGGGTGAGTAAATAATGCCAATCCAGTCGCGTTTATTTCAATTGGATTAAAACGGTCAGCAATGTTTTTCAACGCCATCGCTAAACCGTCAACAGCGAACTCTTTGGCAATAAAATAGGTGATGTGAGGGAAAGAGGCGTCAGGAACCCCCTGGAAACCAAATTCTTCTTCAAAATTTCGCCATAATTTTTCTACCTGGTTGGTATGGCTGCTGTCTAACAATGATACAATGCCTTGCACCTGAGTCTCCTTGCCGGCATACGCCCACACAGTGTAAAGTAGGCGGCAATGATAACAGCAAACCGTATTCAGATCATCCTCTTTGCCGGATTTACCATTATTTTGCTGGGTTACTTTATGGTGTGGTTGCCTGGTCCTGGCGTAGGATTGATGATTTTGGGGGTGGAATTAAACGAATGGATAAAATTTTTGCCGGCAGTTATCAATGGTCAGGTCGGCTTTCGTCATTGGGCTGCCTTGCCCCCCGCCACGCTTGCCGGCATGCTCGCCTTATCCACGACAAATTGGTCCAACAAACGATTGGGCAGTTGGGTTGTCAGGGGGTTAGCCGCCGTTATCGCCTTGTTGGCTCTGCCCCCTCTGGAACTGATTCGGGACGAACCCGCCGGACAATGGCTCTTTTTAGTTGGGTTGACGCTGGCGCCATTTATCTTAATAGCAGCCGCTTCAATATGGCAAAAATCCCCTGATTTTTTGCCCTCCAATACGCCCTCAGCCCTTGTTTTGCTTTTATCAGCCCTGGGCTTGGCGTTACCGACTTGGCTGCTTCGGCAGCTTATACCCGTCGTCAGCGAGCTAGAAGGGATACCGCTGGGATTTGGCGCCGGGGCATGGCTAAATGTGGTTGGGCATATGCTCACTGGCGCAGCCGCTATATTAACGATCGCTGCCGTTGATAATGAGGGCTAGATATTTGGCGGGGCTAGACGATTTTCTCAAAACGCCGGCATATTTTGCATCCTTAAAGGCGCTTGTATGTTCCCGATTTTAGGGCGGTATGGATCGAATTTCCTTTATAGTTATACAGTGGTGTGGGGGATTGGCATCTGTCTCTGTTTAGCGGCGGCTCGCTGGCTATCTCCCCCTCCGAAAGAGCGGCACATTTGGCTAGACCCCGCTTTGGCTGCCGGCATCGCTGGGATGATTGGCGGTCGCTTGCTATTTGTGTGGCTTAATCGGATATATTTCAAGGCGGAAGCCGGCGAATGGTGGCAACTGCAGTTGGGCGGATTGGCGTATCATGGCGTAGTGGCGGCAGGCTTGCCGGCATTTGTATGGCTGGCAAGGCGGCGGGGCGATTGGTCGGAAGCCGCTACAATCATAACCCCAATCCTCTTTTTAGCGCATGGCGTGGGATGGTTCGCTTGCTATTGGGAAGGGTGTGGCTATGGCGCTCCATCGTCAATTGGCTGGCATAGCGGCGAATTGCCAGATGCTTTTGGCGTTTTTGAGTTGCGTTACCAAACGCAACTGTTAAGCGCAGCGATTTTTGCCGCTCTTTTTGGCTGGGGGTTATGGGCGTCGCGCCAGCAAAATTTGGCTAAAGCGACCTTTTGGTTGGGTTGGATGATGGTTGCCGCGCTGAATGCCGGCATCGATTTGTTGAGAGGCGACCTGAAGTTTACCGTGTGGGATTATCCGGCGGCGTTGTGGGTTGATGTGGGGTTGCTGGCGCTATTTTTCGCTTTGTTTTGCCGGCAGTGGACAATAGAGTTGTTCCTTTTTAAAAAGCAGTTAAACTCCAGACAAAAACTGGAGTAGTCCAATGAAAATACAAATACGTGATGACCGTCAAATGCGCTCTTTAACAGGTATGTCGCTGACCCAATTCGAGATATTGTTGGAAGCATTCACCACAACTTACAAACAACTACAATGGCAAGCATATCAAGAAGGCTTAGCCGCCGGCGTTCGCCGGCGTCGCCCTGGAGGCGGCAAAAAGGGCGCCTTGCCCACCATGAGAGATAAGCTATTGTTTCTGCTCTACTATTTCAAAGTCTACCCAACCTTTGACGTGTTGGGTACCCAGTTTGGTATGGCGCGGTCAAAAGCCAATGAGAACTTGCACAAACTAACGCCTGTCTTATATCAAACACTGGTTGGTTTGGGAGTGATGCCCCACCGAAAGTTTGCTTCATCGGGTGAATTATTGGAAGCGTTGGGAGGGATTGACACAGTTCTGATTGATGTAACGGAAAGAAGTTACCGTCGTCCACAGGATAATCAGGCGCAACGTGAGCATTACAGTGGTAAAAAAAGCGGCACACAGTCAAAAACACGGTGATTTCCACATTGGACAAAATGATTCTCTTCCTGGGACAGACCTTTGCTGGCAGCGCGCATGATTACACCATGCTCAAGGCGGAGTTTCCGCCAGCCGAGGCGTGGTTTGAGTTTCTTCAGGTCTTGGTTGATTTGGGCTATCAGGGGATTGTCAAAGATTATGTGGGAGAAGAGATTCACTTGCCTCATAAAAAACCACGCAAGAGCAAGAAAAATCCGGTTACTTCATTGACCGATGAACAGAAGGCTGAAAATCAAGCCTTGAGTAAAATCAGGATTATTGTTGAAAATGCGATTGGCGGTTTGAAGCGATACAATATCCTGGTTCATCGATTTCGTAATCATAGAAACTCCTTTGATGATGACGTGATTGGTATTGCTGCCGCTCTTTGGAATTTTAATCTCAATTATTAAGGAACAATTCTAATAGTCTGGAAAGGGTAAGATGCAAATTGGAATTGATAGCGTCATTTTAAGCTTAGACACTTCTACAGCAATTCGGCGAGCCAAATCGCTGGGGTTTCGTTTGATCGAGATCGGTTTGCGCCCTGAAGAGGCAGTGGATAGTCAGAAACGCAAAAATGAGGGGCGGCTTTATAAATCGTTGCGCCAAGAGTTGGATACATTAGGGTTGTCGGTGTGGGCTGCCAATTTACTGGAGCCGCAAAGTTTGGCGCAAATACCAGAGCCAGCCCACCGAGATTTGTTGGTAGGCGGGGCGGTAGCTGCCGGCATTTTGGGGGGTCGGTTGTTTGTAGTTCGCCCGGGTGAACTCTTTCGCACTGAATCTGAATTTAAAGTATCCGTTGAAGGAAATTCCGCCCCGCCACTCCAACCAGGTTTCGATGAAGCGTGGGCGCAAGGGGCGAATCGGCGCGTCTCTCTCGCCTTGCGAAACGCTTCCTATCTCAATAAAGTTGACCATTTGGCGAAAGCGTCGTTCGATTTGGGTATTGGTTGGGCGTTAGACATTCGGGCGGCATTGCAGGCGGGCGAGCTAACAACATGGCTGACTGCCGGCGGCGACCGGTTAGGAACAGCCTACCTGTATGATGTGAATGACGTCGGCAAGCCTCAGTTGCCGGCAAGCGACGATTGGGCAATGATTCTAAAACAATTGAAGGCGACTCGATTGCAGACGATCATTTTATCCGGCGGGAGGGAACATTCAGACGATGAAATTTTGGCGAGCAAACAATTTATAGAAAGATTGGCGGCATAAATTATGAAACCATTAGACGACATTTTTACAGAAATTCCAGCAGACCATCGATCTGGTTTTGTAGCCGTGATTGGCAGACCAAATGCCGGCAAATCGACCCTGATCAACGCCTTCATGAGGCAAAAAATCGCCATCGTTGCCCCCCGCCCGCAAACGACCCGCATCCGCCAACTTGGCATCCTCACCGAGCCGGGCTATCAGATGATTTTCGTCGATACGCCGGGCATAATCAAAGAGGCAAAGCATAAGTTAGACGCCTTTATGCTGGAAACAGCGCAAGAAAGTTTGAAAGATGCCGACATGATTTTGTGGGTGTTGGACGCGGGCGAAATGCCTGGTGAAGTGGAAAAAACGATCGCGCAAACGATTCAGTCGCTGCCCAATCCGCCGACCATATTTCTCGCCATCAACAAAAGCGATTTGGCGCCGGCAGAAGAAGTTTTGGAAATTACAGGTAGATTTCGAAAGTTGGCGCCAGACGCCGATTGGTTTTTTATCTCTGCCCTCAACAATTTAGGGACGGACGAGCTGCAAAACGCCTTAATTGACCAATTGCCGGCAGGACCCCGTTATTTTCCGCCAGACCAAATTACCGAAGCCTTTTTACGCGACATCGCCGCCGAGATGATCCGCGAGCAAGCTTTAATTTTACTTCGTGACGAGATTCCGCATGGGATTGCCGTGCAGGTAACGGAATTTAAGGAGCGAGACAATGGCAGCGCCTATATTGCCGGCACGCTCTTTGTGGAAAGAGAAAATCACAAGCGTATCGTCATTGGCAAAAAAGGCGCCATGCTGAAAAAGATTGGAGCCCGCGCTAGAATAGAGATTGAAACTTTATTGGATAACAAGGCGTATTTAGAGTTGTGGGTAAAAGTCGCCCCCAAATGGCGGCAAGACGAACGGGCATTGAAGCGGTTTGGCTATGCTGCCAAAAAATGAGCTTAATGCCAGAAGCAATTTGCTTTGGTTACAATACTTGCAAAGTTACCGGCTGACAATTGGAGATCAACGTGGGTTACGAGTTGCACATTGTAAAAACGGATGATTGGGCAGAGGCGCAAAAAGCCCCCCTTGAAAAATCAGAAATAGACGAGCTGATCGCTTCTGACGAAGAATTGGCATGGTCTGATCTTAACTTTGTGGATTATCAGGAGTCAACTGGGGAGGTCGTTCGTTTGTTTGCGGTATTGTGGCAAGGTGCGCCAAATTTTATTTGGAATGGATACGAAATTATGTGCCACAATCCAAATGAAGCCCAAATGTATAAGATGGCGGCGATGGCGAAAAAATTAAAAGCCAATCTGGTTGGAAATGATGGGCAGAAATATGTTGTTAAAAGGAAATTGCTTGGCGGCAAAAAGCTTGTTGTGGAGTAGGGTCGTTAAGTTGGACTTTGTGAGATAAGAAAGATGAATGAAAAAAACGAGAATGCCGGCAACAGTCGACGCGGATTTTTAAAAATGGGCTTGGCTGCCACCGTTGGCGCTGTGGCTGGCGGCGCTAGCGTAGCGGCAACCGTTAGCCAAGAAATGCAAACGATTATTCGGGGAGCGGCACAAACAGGGAGTATCGAATCGGAGACGCTCAGCTTGCCGCCTGTAATCACTAGCGCCGATGACAATAGTCAGTTAAACCAACAGTTGGTAGCTGCCCATGCCGAAAATATGCGTCTGAAAGCTGAATTAGAAGGGGCTAACCGAAAAATCGCCGCTCTGTCCGACCAATCAGATTCCCGAACAGGGGCGATGGAAGCCCAACTGGAAGAGGCGACGCTAAAAATCGGTTCGCTGACTGGATTAATTAGTTTGTACGAACAACTTGAAAGCCTAGACCTTGATGGGGCGGTAGACGAAGGATTGTCCGTCATTAGCGGGGGCATGGGAAGCTTAGCCGGCAAATTGCCGGGAGTCGAGCAGGGGGTCGAATTGGCTGAAGAGGCGTTGTCTGCCTTCGAAGCGCAAATCCCATTGGTCCACAGCGGCAAGCAATGGCTGGACAACCACGTTGAGCGATTAGGTCGCTTTGTCGGCGCATTGGAAGGGGCGTTGCTGAATGCGGTTGAATCTGCTGCCCCATTCCTAGAGATGCTGAGCGCTTGGTTTCAGAAAGTGTTGAAGTGGGCGCCTTTCGGCGTGGGCGACAGCGCCGCTGCCGTGCTAGACGCTCTAACTGATTTGGTGACGGAAGCTCCGCATTCCATCAATGGGTTGCAGACGAATGTGGCTGCCCCCCTGGCGCTCTGGTTGGCGGACGATGACGGCGACCCGGCGTTAACCAAAAGGTTGACCAAACCAATCCGCGAGCAGGCGATGGCGCCAGTTGCGTCCATTGCCCAAGACGCCAAGCAACTCCATGAAAAATTTCAAGCGGAATTGGAGCAGCCAGCCCAAAATGTGTTAAAAAATCGGGCATTGGTGCGCGATCTCATCGAAAAATACCGAGTCGAACAGGGATTATAGGCGAGCGGCGGCGATTGCCGCGACTTCGTCGTTGCGCAAATTCATGCAGTTTACGCCCTGAACGACGCCTGTTTTTGCCGGCGTTTCGCTTGCCGCAAATCGAATCAATTTGCTTTGTCGTGAAATAGCAAACAGATCATCTTCTGTCGAAATGGCGCACACCCCAACCACATTATCGCTTTTGATTGCCACTTTGCCTCGAGCGCCAGGCGCTTTGTTTAGTCGGAAGCCGCTCATCAACCGAATCGTCCCTTTGCCATCGTTGCCCATCAAGAAGATGCCGGCATCATCGTTGGCGGGAGCAATGCCAACTGCCACATCTTCCAATCCTACCCGAATGCCCAAACAGCCCCGGGTTGGCGTTTGGTTTTCGTCAAAACGGATGGCTAATCCGTTGCGCGTAGCGATAAAGAGTTGTTCCCGCCCTGATGTCCAACATGCGCCGGCAAGATAGCCCCCTTCGCTCACATTGTGAAAAGTGGTGCCGGGTAGCATCCGCGAGGTGAGGTAAGAGCTTCGTACCCGTTTGACCCAGCCCCTTTCGCTGACTAGCGCCACATAGACGCCGCCATCGTTGGGCAAGGCGGCTACCAGCCGTTCGCCTTCCCGGAAGGGCAAAAACTCCCTTAAATCGACCCCTTTTGCTCGTGGCTCGGCTGCCGGCAAATCGGCAACCTGCAGCCGAAATGCCCGTCCCTGATTGGTAAATAACAACATTGTGTCGCTGTCATCTACGACAGTTAACAATCCTGGCGGGTCGTCTTCACTCGTTTCCAAGTCAAATATCCCCATACCGCCTCGTCGCTGGCGACTGTAGAGATGGCGCGGCGTTCTTTTGGCGATGCCGGCAGCGGTCAGCGTCAGCAAATTTAGGCGGTTTTTGCCGTTTGTTGCCGGCAAGCTGCCCTTCAAGCCGTTCAATGTAGGCGATGATTTCATCTGGCAACCCCGTTAAATCTGGTCGTTCAATTGTCATGCAACTCCAATGGATTAATTTTTTGCCAATTGTACGCTACCAAAGATCATTTTCAAATTCGGGCGAAATCCATTATCATTTTCTCAATGTTGGTGAAGGAGGATTATGAGACAGCTTGTAACATCTGGGTCGCCTTTTGAAAAGAAGATAGCTTTTTCCAGGGCGTGCCGAATTGGAAATATGGTTGCGGTTGCCGGCACTGCTCCCATTGCCACAGACGGTAGGGCAGCATTTCCCAATGATTTGTATCGACAGACGAAACGCTGTTTTGAAATTGCAGAGCAAGCGCTGATCGAGGCGGGCGGCTCGCTGCGCGACACCATTCGCACCCGAATTATGTTAACCGACATATCTCGATGGGAGGAAGCGGCGCAAGCGCATGGCGAAATATTTGCCGGCATTCAACCAGCCGCTACCTTCGTCCAGGTTTCCGCTTTTATCGATCCCGAATGGTTGGTTGAAATTGAGTTGGATGCAGCGCTTTCCGATGATTAAAATCCTCCCTTACCAACCAATCTGGCGCGATGAGTTCTTGACAATCGGGCGAGAATTGCGTCGACATTTGGGAGATTTGGCGTTACGTATCGATCATATCGGCTCTACCTCGGCTCCGGGATTAGCTGCTAAAGATATCATCGACATTCAAATTACTGTAGCGGAGCTTTCCCCGCAGTTGCGCCGGGCGTTGGATGGGACCAAGTTGCAGCCCAGCCGCCACGAATCCGACCATATTCCGCCCGGCAGCGACCCATCTCCAGAACAATGGGTCAAATGGCTGTATAAAAATGTAGAACGCCCGGCTAATGTCCATATCCGCCTAGATGGTCGGGCTAATCAACGATATGCGCTACTGTTTCGAGATTATTTGCGGGCGATGCCGGCAGTGGCGCAAGCGTATGCCCAAGTAAAGATGGGCATCATCAAATACCATCCTGAGCCGGATATGACCGCTTATTACGACATCAAAGACCCGGTGTGCGACATCATTTATGGCGGGGCAGAGTTGTGGGCGAAAACAGTCGGCTGGCAGCCAGGGGAGACGGATTGCTGAACAGGATGCCGACCCACCAAACAAAAAATCCAGCCGACTGATCAGTTCGGCTGGATCGTGATTAAGCTGGTTTGAATAGGGGATCTTACCCTTTTTCGCCAACCATTATTTGAACCGTTTTCGTTTTGCCGCCCCGCAACAATTTCACCGGACATTTTTTGCCGACACGTTCTCCTTGCAGCAGCGCCAGCAAATCGTCATGCTGGCGGATGGCATTGCCGTCAAGCGCCAACAAGGTGTCGCCAAGCAAAATGCCCCCTTTTTCGGCTGGGCTGTCCGTTTCGACCCCGGCGATCAACAGACCCGTCTCTTGCCCCAATTCAGCCCGTAACGGTTTGGGCAGCCGAACTGTTTGGGTAGAGACGCCCAGATAGCCGCGTTTGATTTTGCCATGCGCTGTAAGGGCGTTTACGACGCGGGTCAGGGTGGGATGGGGGATGGTCAGGGAGACGCCCCGCCCCAATGCCGAGCTATTTAAGCCGATTAATTCGCCGCTGACATTGATCAGCGCCCCGCCAGAAAAGCCAGGGTACATCAAAACGTCTGTTTGTAAATAGCGGTCGATGGCGCCGCCGGCGCCGGTGCGCCAACTATCGCCCAATGCGCTGATGATGCCCAATGTAGCCTGCACGCTTTTGCCAGGGCGCGCCGCTGCGATGGCGATTTGCCCAACCGCTAAATCGTCGCTATTCGCCAAGGAGATGGCGGAAAAATCTCCGTCGTCCGCTTTTAACACCGCCAAATCGGTGCTGTTGTCCCGCCCGACCAAGCTAGCTTCGGTTTTTTCGCCGTTGGGCAGCCCGATTTTAATGCCGGCATCTCGGCGTACCACGTGGCTGGCAGTGACGATTAACCCATCCTCATTCCACACAATCCCCGATGCCGGCATGCGTCGTCGGGCTTTGACCTGTACTATGCTGGCTCCGCTGCCGGCTACCGCCGCCGCCATCCCCTCCGAAAGTTTTATCGCTGAATTTGCCATCAATAATCTCCTTGAACTCATCATCATTGCAAAAACCTATCTGCCTCGACTGTTGAATTGTAAAGCGGAGGCGCGATCAGTAAATCTGCCAAAAGCAGAGGGGCAGCCTGGAAGAAAGGGTAGGTTTTTTAACATTGGGGCAATATGTTGGTTTTCAGCTCCAATACCATAAAGTGACACGGCTATCGGGCAAATTTGAATATCATTTCTGTAAAACAAAGGGGAGTGATAAAATAGCGGGAGTAAACCGATCGGCATTATGAGCGATATTAGACTATTTGGCATTCGGCATCATGGTCCTGGCTCCGCCCGCAGTCTGAAAGAGGCGTTCAGCGAGTGGCAGCCAGATATTCTGCTGATTGAGGCTCCTGCCGACGGGGACAAAGCGCTGCCTCTTGTTGCTAAGCCTGATATGGAGCCGCCAGTTGCGTTGTTGGTATACGATCCCAAAAAGCCAAAACGATCCGCATATTTTCCTTTTGCTGTTTTTTCGCCTGAATGGCAGGCGATGCAATATGGCTTTAGCCATGATATTCCGGTGCGGTTTATGGATTTGCCGCAGGCAAACCGGCTGGCGATGTTGGCGGAGGAGGAGGCGAAATCTGAGGACAGCGCCAGCATGGAAGCCAGAAAAGAGGATCGCTCTGCCAGCGCCGAGGCATTAGCAGGGTTGGCGCAAGCGGCGGGTTTTTCTGACCATGAGAGTTGGTGGAATCAGATGATAGAGCAGCGGCAGGATAGCGCTGGATTGTTTAACGCTATCTTGGAGACGATGACTGTTTTGCGCGAAGATGCCGGCATTACGCCCAGATTTGACGCTCAAAGAGAAGCGTACATGCGTAACTGCATTCGGCAAGCCAAGCGAGAAAAATACAGCCGCATCGCGGTGGTGTGCGGCGCCTGGCACGCTCCCGCCCTGGTAGACATGCCAACCGCCAAACAAGATAAGGCGACATTGAAAGGGATGCCCCGCATCCGGGTAGAGGCAACCTGGGTTCCCTGGACATACGGCAGATTATCCTACTTTACCGGCTATGGGGCAGGCATTAAATCGCCAGGTTGGTACCAACATTTGTGGGAGATGGGGCAAGCGGGTTTAAATCCTACAGACAGCTCTATTCGGTGGCTGACCAAAGTGGCGGATTTGCTGCGTCAGGAAGAGTTAGACGCCTCCGCCGCCCATGTGATCGAAGCGTTGCGGTTGGCTGAAGCGACGGCGGCTTTGCGGGGACTGCCCATGCCAGGGTTGACGGAGTTGAATGAGGCGGTCAAAACGGTGATCTGTTTTGGCGGCGATGAACAGATGCGCCTAATCCAAAAGCGATTGATCGTGGGCGAAAAGCTGGGCAGTGTGCCGGCATCAACCCCTATGGTGCCGTTTCAGCGAGATTTACAGGCGTTGCAACGCCGTTTGCGGTTGCGCCCTGAACCAGAAGCGACCGTCCTCAAACTTGACTTGCGAAAGCCGATTCATTTGGAACGCAGCCATTTGCTTCATCGCTTGGCTTTGATGGGCATTCCTTGGGGACAGTTACAAGAGGCGCCGGGCGGCAGCCTGGGCACCTTTCATGAGTTATGGCAGTTGGAATGGCTGCCAGATTTTGCGGTGTTAGTGATCGAAGCGGGGATGTGGGGCAACACCGTGCAAGATGGGGCGACCCAATATGCGGCTGATCTGGCTGAGAAGGGAAAGGATTTGCCGGCATTAACCGCCTTGCTCGATAAAATCATTTTAGCCGATTTGCCCGATACAGTTTCGGCAGTGATGCGCCAAATCGAAGAGATAGCCGCCCTGAGCGGCGATGTGCCGCTGATGATGGACGCTTTGCCTCCGTTAGCGAGAGCGATGCGGTATGGAAACGTGAGAGGCACAGACAGCGGCATGATCAAACGAGTGGTTGACGGGTTAGTGACCCGTATTTGTATCGGATTGCCCACCACTTGCGCCTCGCTGGACGATGATGCCGCCGCTGAGATGTTTCAACGCTTGGTCACAATGCAGGGCGCCCTGAATACGCTGCATGATGATGACCATCTGGCGGCGTGGCAGGAGACATTGGGCGTTCTGGCGGATCAGGGGGGATTGCACGGCTTGTTGGCGGGCAGGGTAACCCGGATGTTGTTGGATGCCGGCATCTTCCAGGCAGATGAAGCGGCTCGACGGCTTCAACTCGCCCTCTCCAACGCCCAATCAACCCCGATGGCGGCGGCATTTTGGATAGACGGCTTTTTGCAGGGCAGCGGCATGTTGTTGGTGCATGATGATGTCTTGTGGCGGATTATAGACGAATGGATCCTGCGATTAGACGAGGCTCGCTTTGTGGCGGCATTGCCGCTGTTGCGACGCACATTTGCCACTTTTTCCAAAGCGGAACGGCGACGGTTAGGCGAAAATTTGCGACGCCAGAAAAAAGAGATGGTTCAACAAGCTGAGAGCGAATTCGATCCGGAGATGGGGGCATTGGCGTTGCCGCTGGCGGGAAAATTGCTCGGTTTGGAACTAAGCGTGGAGTAATGTTAAATGGGCGATAGAAATGTGATGGAACGGAGGCGGCGCTGGCGACTGATTTTAGGGGAGGATACGCCGGAGGGGGCAGAGCAAAAAAAAGTGGCGCAGCCGTTGCAGGGGCAAGATGCCGGCATGGATAAGGCGCTGCAAGAGCTATACGACGCTGACCGGGAAGGGGGATTGGGCGACTCTAACCCAGACATAGCCCGCTGGCTGGGGGATATCCGTGAATATTTTCCTGCCCAAGTGGTGCGGGTGATGCAGCAAGATGCCCTGGAGCGGTTGAATTTGCGCAAGATGCTGCTTCAGCCGGAGTTGTTGGAGCAGATTGAGCCGGATGTTGATTTGGTGGCGACCTTATTGGCGTTGAAACGGGTGATGCCGGCAAAGACGAAGGAAAGCGCTCGCCAGGTGGTACAAAAAGTAGTAGACGAACTGCTTAAAAAGCTGCAAAATCCAATGCGCGAGGCGGTGACAGGCTCGCTCAATCGAGCCACACGCAACCATCGCCCCCGTTACAAAGAGATCAATTGGGGGGGAACAGTCCGCCGCAATTTGAAGCATTATCAACCCGAATACAATGCCATCATCCCCGAAAAATTGGTAGGGTACGGGCACAAGCGGCAGCAGCTGCGCGACATTATCGTCTTGCTGGATCAAAGCGCGTCCATGGCCGGATCAGTGGTGTTTGCCGGCATTTTTGGGGCAGCGTTAGCCTCTATCCCCGCTGTTAAAACCCATCTGGTCGCCTTTGACACCAAGGTAGTCGATTTAACTGAAGAGCTAGACGATCCGGTGGAGACGCTGTTTGGCATCAATCTAGGCGGCGGCACAGACATCAGCCGGGCGGTAGCCTACGCGCAGGGATTGGTGGCGCGACCCCAAGAGACGATTTTGATTTTGGTGACCGATTTGTATGAAGGGGGACGAAGGCAAGAATTGGTACAGCGGTTGGATGATTTGAAACGGTCGGGCGTCAATGTAATCTGCCTGTTAGCGCTGAATGACAAAGGAGCGCCATCGTTCAATCGCACGATTGCCGCCGAATTGGTCGATTTGGGCATCTATTCGTTTGCCTGTACGCCGCAGATTTTCCCAGATTTAATGGCGGCGGCGTTGGCGAATCGGGATATTCGGGGATGGGCAGCGGCGCATGATATCGTTACGGCGCCAAATAATTGAGCAGCCTCTTTTGGAGGAATTCGCTTAGGATTTCGATAAACGAGTCGATTTCTTCGGTGGTGTTGTAATAATGGAGGGAAGCCCGAACGACTGCCGTTAAGCCGCGCTGTTGGAAGGAGACCAGGCTGCCCGACCCGGATGAAACCGATACATTGATCTGTTTTTCGCGGAGGCGCGTCTTAATCTCGACTGCCGGCATCTGCTCCGCCGTAAAAGTGACAATGCCACATTTTTCTACCCCTTGGTCTGTCACGGTCACCCCCTTGATTTCCGCCAATCGGCGGCGCAAAACGCCCGCCAATTCATAAATTCGGGCTTGAATTGCCTCCATGCCGAACGAGAGAGCGTAATCGATAGCCGCCCCTAGAGCGGCTTTGCCGGCAAAATATTGTTCCCAATTTTCGAAGCGTTTGGCATCCGCTCGGATTTTATATTCGGTGGGCGAAATTAATTCGGCGGCATGTTGGTCTAGCACAGGCGGTTCCAACTGTTCCAACAAGCTTTGACGCACATACAACAGCCCCGTTCCCCTGGCTCCCCGCAGAAATTTTCGCCCGGCGCCGCTGAGGATGTCGCAGCTAATTTCATCTACGTCAATTGGCATTTGCCCCAACCCCTGGCACGAATCAAGGAGGTATGGAATGCCGGCAGCGTTGGCGATTTTGCCGACTTTTTTAGCGGGATTTACCAAGCCGCCGCCGGTGGGGATGTGACTGATGGAAATGAGCTTTACCCGGTCGTCAATCAGCTTTTCTAGCGCTGCTGTATCGATTTGTCCATGTTCGTCATTTGGGGCAAAGATGATCTCGGCGCCATATCGTTTTGCTTGTTGGAGGTACGCTATTACATTGCTGCCATATTCAGCCATTGTGGTGATGATTTTATCGCCTTTAGAGAATTGAAAGCTATAAAATGCCATATCCCAGGCGCGAGTGGCGTTTTCTACAAAGGCGATTTCGGCAGGCTGGCAATTGAGCAGCTTTGCCGCTGCGGTATAAAAATTCTCGAGCGCCGCTTTTTCGTCGTGGGCTGTTTCATAGCCGCCTATTCGTTCTTCTTTGTGCAGGTAATTGTGCAAACAATCCGCTACAGGCGCCGGCATCAACGACGCTCCGGCGTTGTTAAAATGGATGATTTCTTGGCAAGCTCGCGTATCTCGTCTGGCGCGTTCGATGTCAAATGCCGGCATTACTCTCTCCTAATTAAGTTAAATAAGCGCGGAGCAACTAAGCGAATACAAAAACTTGTTCAAGCAAAACCCGAAAGGTTTGGTTTCTCCCGCTCTAAAATCGTTGCGTAAATCTTTCGGGTTTTCACAACAGATCTGGCGATTTACTTAGCAGCCAGTTGTCCCCGCTCATACTCGATAACCCGCCCTAAAATATCATCCAGCGACAAATTAGGTTGGTAGCCGATCAACTGTTGAATTTTGTCGATACTGGGTACCCGGCGCTGCATATCTTCAAATCCAGGGGCATACGCCTTTTCATACGGAACGTACTCAATGGGCGAAGTCGAATCTGTTAACTCAATCACCTGTTCCGCCAACTGAGTGATAGAGACCTCCTCAGTATTTCCGATGTTGAACACTTCGCCTACAGCGTCGGGATGTTGAGCTAAACCGATAATGCCTTCCACCACATCGCTTACATCGGCAAAACAACGGCTCTGTCCTCCATCCCCAAAGACATGCAACGGTTGCCCTAATAACGCCTGCTGCACAAATCGGGGCACGACCATCCCATATTGCCCTGTTTGTCGCGGACCCACGGTGTTGAAAAAGCGCATAATCACCACCGGCAGCCCAAATTCGTCGTGGTATGCCAACCCCAGAAATTCATCGACCGCTTTGGAAGCGGCGTAAGACCATCGGTTGCGGCTGGTTGCCCCCATCAGCCGGTCATCCTCTTCCCGAAATGGAACAGAGACCCCTTTGCCATACACTTCAGAGGTAGACGCCAGCAGCGCTTTGCAGCCATAGCGCAAGGCAGATTTGAGAACCAAATCGGTGCCCATGATGTTGGTTTCGATGGTGTGAACTGGGCGCTCGATGATGAGCTGTACCCCGACGGCGGCAGCCAAATGGACGATAATGTCTGCCTGACTTGCCAGCCGGTCTAACACCAGGGCGTTGGCGATGCTTTCTCGCACAAATTGGAAGTCCGGATTGGGCAGCAGAGTTTCGATGTTTGCTAGGCGACCGGTTGACAGATCGTCGATGACGGTGACAGACGCGCCCAACTGCAAAAATCGTTCGCTTAGATAGCTGCCGATAAAGCCCGCCCCGCCGGTGATTAAGATGTTTTGCTGCAAAATGTCTGTACTCTTAGTCTTCATTCTTGATACCAGCCCTTGATGAAGTCAAGTAAGTATTCACAATTCTTAATATTTTACCTCTTTAGACCCATTTACAATAATCATTAGTACAATTGAATTAGCAAACCAAATGGCGATAATAGTGTTGAGAGAGGTTTGTATGGATAAGCAATCTGACTTCAAAGTTAAACTTTTAACGCTGAAGAGGCTTTATTTACACTTTTATTTGTATTTTGTAGGCGCTAAATACGCCATATCAAATTCCCACTTGTGGTTTTGGCTTGTAAAGAAAACGGCAAAAAAAAGGTATATCGAAGAAGAAGTGCTTTCGTTAATGGCGGAGGAATTGAGATGCCATTACATCCTATATCGAGTTAAAGTTCGTTATGATTCTTGCCCATACCTTGCACTTAAAATCGCACACGGTTTTAATGTTGATGAGCATTTGGAATGGCAATTTATTGATGCGGATGGGGAAAGTTTTTTGGCAGAGACTTTTCAAGCCCAAACAACAAAAGCAGTTGATGACGTTCAAGCTCGTCCTCAGAAAGTTGAACTACCAGAAAAAGTGAACACTCTCAACCTTCGATCAGCCTTGTATTATACTTTGGAGGGGTTTAACGGGAGCCCTTTGGGAACCCTATCTTTATATAGAAAAGAATTAAATCCTTTCTCCAATCACGCTTTGGAGAAAGGAAAAATTTTTGTTAATTGGCTTGCAAGTCGTTTGGATAGGCGGGGCGCACCGTATTTTCCCAATACAACCCTGTGGCCTATTCAAAAGGAATTGTCAGGTACTGAAAGGTTGAAAAAACTTAATAATAGGTGCCAAAATTTTATTGCCACTGGTGATTTCAACACAACATTAGATAAAGTCGCCCAGGTAGCAAGCAAGCATTTTAAATGTGAGATGGCGGGTATTGGTTTGTACGACAATAGAAGGGAAGAGATAATTGGCAACCCAAAGCATGGATATGTTGGGGTGGATAAAAAATATGTAAAAGACTTTAAGTTTTCCATTAGCGAGCCAGGAGGTTTACCTCTTAGGGATAACAAGATATATAAGTGCTTGGATGCTCAAGAAGACCCAAATATATTTGGAGAGTATTATACGCGCTCGATTGGCATTCGGGGGATCATGGCAGGACCATTGCGAGTTGATGAGAAGAAAATAGGGATTTTATATATTGGCTCAAAAGATCCAAGACAATTTTCCCCCTTTGACGAGAAGCAATTTGCTTTTCTTGCCCAATTAGCTGCTTACGATTTGCGAAATATTAAGTTGCACGAAGGGCAATTAGAAGCCAAAGAAAATGAAAAGAAACGAACATCGAAAGAGGATCGAAATCAAATTCGATTTCGCTTACATGATGAAATAGGCAATTTTCAATTTAGGGTTCAATCGCCCCTTGAAAAATTTTATGAGGAGTTGCTTGAAGATAATCAAAATATTTTAGCAGGCAAGTTGAAAGAAATCTTGCAAAATACTAGGAAGACAAGCGATACATTCCGGTTGATTATGGATGATATGCGGCATCCAATATTACGAGAAGAAGGGCTAGCTGTCGCTTTATCTGCATATTTGAACTCTATTCAAGGTAAATCTAATGAAAAGGAGAGGATACAGTTGCACATTCAAGGCGACGAGCAACCATCCCCAGAAATTGAATCAGCGTTATTCGATATCGCCAGAGAATGTATCTTAAACGCTCAAAAATATGCTGGCGAAGATGCCAAGATTGTTGTGACGCTGTATATCAATGAAAAAGAGACTGTTTTAATTGTTCGGGATGACGGAGCTGGCTTTATTCAAGAGAAGAATGAGCATCAACAAGGCTTTGAAATGATTCGTCATTATTGTAAACAATTTGACGGATATTGGACATGTGACTCAGAGCCAGACAAAGGAACAAAGCATGTTGTTAAAATTCCCAGAAACTTTGTTGAATTAGGAAAGGAGGATTAAATAGATGGCTGGCCCAACTATTTTCATTAGCTACAGTCATGAAGATAAAAAATATTTAAATGCTTTGACACAGTATTTAAGAGTGGGCGAGTATAGTGGAGCTTTTGAATTGTGGAGCGATCAAGATATTCAAATAGGTGAAAAGTGGCTAAGTAAGATAAAAGAAGCTATAGGTCGGTCGGAGTTAGCTATTCTATTAATTTCGGTGAATTTCATGAATTCACAATTCATTCGCACGAATGAGATACCACTCCTGCAAAAACGATATGAAAAAGGGGAATTGGAAATTATCCCGGTCATTGCTGAGTCATGCTTATGGCAGCGCGATGAATGGTTAAAGCAATTACAAGCTCTGCCAGAAGATGGGGAACCGATTTGGGGCGAGCGCGACAGTCAAGCGGCTGTAGCGCAGGTTTTAACAATGGTGGCTGAATCTATTCTGAATAAATTTTCAGGAACTCAGCCACATGCCAGGAGTAGAACAGTAGGCTTGAGGCATAAAATACGGGTTGTAGTAGCGGACGATCAGATCTTTGCCGTAGAAGGAATCGCCTCCATAATTGATGAGGATAAAGAGGAGAGAATGGAGGTGGTCGGCAAAGCGAAAACTGAGGCAGAGACAATAGCCGTGGTTGAGAATACTCAACCCGATGTAGTTTTGTTCTTGATTTAGCTTGGTACAAAGACACTCAAGCTGGGATTCGCTTAGTAAAAAAAATACGAAACCAGCATCCAAAAGTTCGAATTGTCGCTATTTCCAACTATGACGATCTATTGCGAGATGTACAACAGTATGGCGTTTTTCCGCTAACGAAAGGGTTTAGCAGACGAGAATTGCAGGATAAAATATGGACTGCCTATCATGAAGAAATTGACGCTATACCTCAGCAGGAAAATTCCAAATCCCATTTATTAGATAAGTTGTCTAGGCGGGAAAAACAAATCCTTAAGTTAATTAGCGAGGGAGAAACGGATAGGGCTATTGCACAAAAGCTGAAAATAGCTGTAGGTACAGTTAAGAAGCATGTGGGATCGATATTATCTAAGTTAGGGGTTAGTAATCGTGTTGAGGCTGCTGTGATGTTAACTCGATCGAAAGGCGGAGGGAGGTAGAATCTACGGAAATTGATATTTGATAGAGTTTATAAACTTTTTTGAGACGCAAGGGGTGGGTCGTTTAGCATAATTTAACCAAACAATTATACTTCATAAGGGGGGGTCGAGTTTCTCGAGTGAGAAAAAAATTACTTCCTTTGACTATATAGTCTAATTAATATACCCAGGATCGAAGATCCATCTATCGAAAATTGCCGGCATTTGTTACGATGCCATTAGGTTGGTTGTAACAAGTTCATTGGAGGAAAATGCCATGAATCTCAATGTCGGTAGCTCTTTCAAGTTGATCTTAATTGTATTTATTGCTTTTGGTGTCCTTCTATCAAATTACCCAGAAGTCGTGTTAGAAAAGCGAAAATTACAAGAAGAAAATCAGGCGCTTAAGTTAGAAGTTCAACGTATTAAACTGCAATTACACCAAGCCCAGAAGGAGAAGGAGGAAATAGAGGCAGAGTTGAAAATAGTTCAAGATGAGTTAAACAATTTTCATTTAGGGGAAGAGAGTGAAAGTTCCCTTGCTGACAAAACTGGAAATCAAAACAATTCGTCGGCTCATTTCTGTATCTCTGAATCGAAAATTGAAAATATGAGCGATATTTTCAGACTGTTAACGTTTGAATGGCGAATCGCTATTAGTTTGCTTTTTGGCTTAGCAATGACACTTTTAATCATTTGGACTGCTTTTTTCCAATCCCGAGGGTAATCTACACCTTGGTTATTAGGCGTTATTCTTTTTGTCACTTTTTCTTATCAAAAAATTCTTGGGTCAAATGATTTGCTGCCTGAATCGCCTCAGGAACGGAAACAGTACCATAATAAGCCCGTTCTACTTCTTTGCCAACCGCTTCTTCGATGCCGACCCAATTAGCCATGGTGGGCACGCGTTGCAATGCCGGCAACACATCGAGAAAAACCCCGCTGCTTGCCGGCATTTTCTCAGGGTCGAGAAACGCTTCAGACTCGGCTACAGCGATGAGCGAAGGAACGGTTCGCCCGCTGCCGGCGACAATCGTCTGCCCTGCCACGCTATTGGCGAACTCTATAAAACGCCAAGCCGCCTCTTTGTCTGCCGTTGCCTGCGCCATACAATAGCCATCGCTGTGCAAAATGCCGGCAGCCGCCTCGCCGCGGGGCAAAGGCGCCACATCCCATTCAAACGCCTCAATCGTCCGGTAGGTAGGAACCCCTCGTCGACTATTCAAATACATCCCCAATCGCCCATTCAAAAAGCGATTTTCACTGGGTTGACTGGTTTCTTCCAGGGCGTTGGGCGTTACCCCATATTTTGTTTGCAGCTCAACGAACCATTGAAACGCTTCCTGAGCGGCAGGCTCATTCAGCGTCAAGCGAGTTGGCTGATCGAAATCATCGACGATAGCGCCGCCGTTACCCCACACGAACGGCGCCAACCGAAAGAAGTTGGGTGTCAATCCCAGCCCATGTTGTTCTCGAACGCCGTCTCCATCCTGATCAAGAGTTAACTGTTGGGCTATTGCCAGAAAGTCATCCCAATTCCAATTGGATTGCGGGAGGGGAATGCCGGCAGCTTCGAACATCGTTTTATTGTAATAGACGACCAGGCTGGACAAATTTTGCGGAATGCAGAACAGTTCGCCCTGGTAGGTGAACGCTGCCAAAGTGAGCGGATAAAAATCCGCCGCTGCGATTTGTTGACTGCCTGCCAAATAATCGCCCAGCGGCTGCAACCCATCGTCGTCCGTAAATTGGGCAAAACGGCGGTAATTGAGCAAAAAAACGTCAGGCGGCTGCCCAGCGGCGAACTCTGTGGCTAGCCGTTGTCGGTAGGTCGATTGGTCGGGAATATAGGCGAGCGCGATTTCGATATCGGCATTTCCCCTCTGAAAAGCGGCGATTAACTCTTCATAAGCGGCGAATTCGGCTGGTTCGCCAAAGATGGCAAACCGAACGCTCGGTTGGGCAGGTTGCCGGCATCCGAGCGCCAACCAGATCAGCCCCAGAAATAAAGAGAGCTTTTTTGCCGCCCAAAAATTGCCCATTTGCCGGCGATTGTATAAAAAGCAGAGTATGCCGGCAAAAGCCGGCAAATAGGGTCAACGCAACATCAACGCCGTCCAATCTTCGATCCACTGCTCCCTGTTTTGATCGATTGCCTGTGGCGATACAAAGACGGGATCGTCTGGAATAGCTGCCCACTGTTGGAAAACATCAGGCAGCGTTACCGATTCGTTGGCGGGAAAAACGAACATATTAAGTGGAATATCCGCTTGAAATGTGTCGGTCAGCATAAAATCGATAAATGCTTGCGCGGTTGCGACATGGGGCGTGCCGGCAAGAATGCCGGCAAATTCGATTTGCCGGAAACATGTGCCATCTGCCACAATGGCTGCAGATGGGGGGGCGTCTAGCTCATTAAAGACCACCTCGGCGGGCGGGCTGCTGGCATAAGAGACGACCAATGGGCGTTGCCCATCACTGGCGGCGCTGAATTGCCCCCAATACGCTTCTTCCCAACCCGATGTGACCATGACGCCGTTGTCCGCTAAATCAGCCCAAAAGTCGAGATAATCATAATCATCCTGTTCGCCAAACTCGCCGATAGTGGCTAACAAAAACGATAAACCGGGGCTAGAGGTGGCGGGGTTTTGGACGACCAGCAATCCTTTGTAAGCCGGATCGGTTAAAGCTTGAAGATTGTCGGGCGGTTCGATGTCTAACTCCGCTAATTTGTCGATGTCGTAGTTAAGGCACACATCGCCGAAATTGATGGGGGTTAAATGGTTGCCGGCATCTAATTTGAGTGAATCCGGCACATCTTTTAGGTTGGGCGAGGCATACGGGATAAAGATGCCGGCATCTAACGCCCTGCCCATAAAGCTGTTGTCTACCCCATACAAAATATCCGCTAATGGATCCTCTTTGCTCAAAATCGCCTGATTCAATGCCGCCCCAGCGTCGCCAGACGGAATCAGGGTAACTTTAGCGTTGTTGGCAGTTTCAAACGCTGCGATGGTCGCTTCGCTGATGGCAAAACTGTCATGAGCCATCAGCCGCAATTCGACCGGTTGGGTCGGATCGGAGTCGGCGTTAGAGCCGCAAGCGGAGAGAGCTGCAATGAAAATAAACGCAAATAATAAGATTCGTTTTGTCATAAAAAACTCCTGCAAAATCAGGGGGTTAGCGCTTCTTCTTGCCAAATGTGGACGCACATCAGCGCCCCCGAACCAATTATGATTTCGGCTTGGGTGGCGAGGAGTTGGTTGCTAACGCCGCGGGCGTAACCAAAGCGCAGCCATTCGTTTTTTAAGCCCCACTTTAACCCATTGGTGGAGATGATATAGGTATCGCCGAAGAGCGGGATGAGGGAAATGGTGTCGCCAGGATTGCCGGCAATTGTCGTGTGATGCGCCGCCAACCACGCTTTTTGGTTTGGTTCTACAAAGAGGATTTTCCGCCTAATCAACTCGGGGCGCGCTGCCAGAGAAAAATTGGCAAAGGATTGATCGAGGCGTCCGCCAAATGCCCCAAAAACGAAGATGGGGCGTCGCTCCAAATCAGGCAGATTATGGACGTATAATAAAGCCAACTCCAAGTCAGTTTCATCCTTGTGAGACGGATATTTTATCAGTTGGGTTTGATGATTGGCAGGCGGCTGCCAATTTGCCGGCATCGAATCGAAATCGCCGATGACAACCTGAGCCGTTTTGCCAGCCGCATGCACATGGCGCCAGCCGCCATCGGCAGCGATAACGATATCCGCTTTGGCAAAATAGGGGGTTAACCATTCTGGATTTGCCGGCATCTCGCCATTGGCAAAAATTAAAATCGCCATAAAAAGAAAAAAACCGCCTCATTCGGGCAGCTTCTCTAAAATGTTGGGGGAACATCCCTACGCCAGCATTACCCGGATCAGGTCAAATTTCAGGTCAGCGGCGCTTTGTGCCGCCCTCTCAGCCAGATTGCTCCAGCTCCCTGTGCGCCATATAGATTTGTGCCAAAATTATATGAAAGAACGTCGGCAAGCGCTACTTTGCCTTTGAATAGTATGCGGCAATCTGGGGTTGGAACTTTGTCGTCATAACGGTAAGATTCAATTTTGAACCACAAAATAAGCGAGCTGGAACTGATGAAATCATCAAGAAAAAGTGTCATAAAAGAGCGTTTAGCGGCGATTGCCGGCAGGCTCAAAGCGACCCGTTCTGTTGTTAGAAATGGGTTCAGCCGGAGCTTTATTTCAGCCCGAAACCGCATTCGCCGGTGGCGGAAAATTGAAATCGATTATGTGTTGTTGCCTATTAGCGGTTCGCTGCCACAACGGTTGCAGCCCCTGCGCAGCCGGTTCCAACGCTTTTTGCCTTGGCAGGCGCGACCATCTTTGACGTTTCAACAGTTAAATTATCAGTTGGAGCGCATTGCCGAGGCGGACAATACGAAAGGAGCGTTGTTGATTTTGCGCGGGCTAAACGGCGGTTTAGCCACCCTGCAAAATTTGCGTCGTTCCATTGAACGGCTGCAACAAGCCGGCAAGCGCGTGGCGGTTTACACCGCTACATTAGATTTGCCCCATTACTTTGTCGCCAGCGCTGCCAACCAGATCATAATCCCGCCGTCCGCCCAATTTGATCTCCTGGGGTTGTTTAGTTCCCGCCTTTTCTTAAGAGATAGTTTGGCGCTTGCCGGCATCGAATTGGAGATCGTCAACGTCTCCCCCTACAAATCATCCTTCGATCAGCTAGGACAAAGCCAAATGTCGCCAGAGTTGCGACAAATGGTCGAGTGGCTGCTAGACGAACAATATGAACAGATCATTGCCGGCATCTCCGCTGGGCGCAGCCTCGATCCAGACCAAGTGAAAGCGTTAATCGACAACGCCCCCTACACAGCGGAAGAGATGGCTGAAAATCGATTAATTGACCATATCGCATATGACGACCAGCTGGGAGAGTTGTTGGGGTCAGAAGAAAATCCCGCCAAAATCGTCCGATGGAGCAAAGCCCGCCGACGGCTGCTAGAACAGTTCCGACCCGCTACCGAAAAGCTGATTGGCGTAATTGGACTGCATGGCACAATTATGATGGGCAGCAGCCGCTCTGCGCCAGATGAACTGCCTATCCCCATCGTTGGCGGGGCAACGGCGGGGCACGACAGTTTGGCAAGACAGTTTAAAATCGCCCAAGAAATCGACCAATTGGCAGGGTTGATCTTCCTGGTCGATTCGGGAGGCGGCTCCGCATTAGCGTCTGATTTGATTATGCGTCACGCGCAAAGGCTAGGGGAAAAGCTGCCGATTTTGGCGTATATGGGGGACATCGCTGCCTCGGGCGGTTATTATGTCAGCGCTCCGGCTGACCATATCATGGCGCAAGATGGCACCGTCACTGGATCGATCGGGGTGATTACGGCGCGCCCCAACACCATTGGTTTGCTAGACAAGCTGAAAGCGAGACAAGAATCGTTGCAAAGAGGGAAACGCGCCAATTTGTATGTGGGCAACGCGCCTTTGACGGATGAAGAGCGTCAAATTTTCCGGGAGGGTATCAACAAAAGTTATCAGCGATTTAAGCAAATCGTTTCGGAGGGGCGAGATTTGCCTATCGAACAATTAGACCCCATTTGTAATGGGCGGGTGTGGATGGGCAGCCAGGCGATGCGGCATGAATTGGTCGATTCGACGGGGGATTTTGTGGATGCGGTGGCTAAAATAGCGGAAATGGCGGAAATGCCGGCAGGCAGCCATCGTATCGCTACGGTGGATATCTTTGCCAAAACCAGGGGGTATACCTTACCGCCGCAGAGTGAGACTGGAGCGTCGCTGGTTCAACTGCTGACCGGTGAGCGCATCCGCCAATTGTTTAACGGCAAACCGCTTGCTCTGATGCCATTCGATTTCAAATTGTGGTGAGTGAAATCACCCCAATGCCGCCTCTAAACCGCTGATAAGCTGGTCGATTTCAGCCTGGCTATTGTAATGGATAAATGACAGGCGCAACACGCCGCTTTCTGGGGAAATGCCCATTCCCTCTAAAGGGCGAACGGCATAGAAATTCCCTTTGGCGACCATCAACTTGTGGGCTTGTAGGGTGGGGATCATCTCGTCGATCGATCTGTTTTTGGGGATGATGGAGACGGTTGGGGCGCGCACTTCGGGGTCAGCGGGTCCAACGATGCGGATATCTTCCCGCGCTGCCAGCCAGCCCAATAGCGGCGTCAGTAGCTGTTTTTCGTACAGTTGAATGAGATCGTGCAGGCGGCGCCCTCGTTCGGCTGGCTGTGCCTCTTGGTCGAAATGATGGTCATAAACGGCGTCGAGATAGTCGGCGATGCCGGCAGTAGCCGCGATTTGAGCGTGGTCGGGACCTGCCGGCAACAACATTTTTCGCGCTTGCCCATCGTTAAAATAGTGGCTTTGGTTGGTCATCCGCTCCAACAAAGAGCGTTTGACCGTCATCAAACCTAGATGGGGACCCCATGTTTTGTACAGCGAAAATAGATAGATGTCCACCCCTAAGCCGCCGATGTCGGGCAAGCCGTGTGGAGCGTAAGATACCCCATCTACCACTGAAATTGCCCCGACCTCTTTCGCTTTTGCCGCGATGTGCGCTACCGGATTGATATGCCCCACCACATTTGAGCAGTGTGGAAAGGCGATCATCCGCGTTTTTTCCGTCAGCATCTCATCCAAATCAGCGGGGTTGAGTTGCCCTGACTCCTGATCTACCCGCCACTCTTTGACGACGATGCCTTGATTTGCCAAACGCCGCCAAACGCCGGCATTCGCTTCATGGTCTTGGTTAGAGACGATGATTTCGTCACCGTTGCGCCACATAGGGCGCATGGCATTTGCCAAAACGTAGGTATTTTGCGAGGTAGAGGGTCCTAGATGTAGTTCATCCTCGCCGACATTGAGATAAGCTGCCATCCGCCGGTATGATTCGTCCATAGCCACCCCTGCTTTTTGCGCCGTAGGGTGGGGATGGTAGGGTTGCACTTTTGTTTGGATATAGTAATTGTGAAGTCGATCAATCACATGCCGACACGCATATGAGCCGCCGGCATTCTCGAAAAATGCCCAACCTTGCAGCGAAGGTTCAGAAAAGGCGGGAAATTGGGAGCGAATGAAATCGATATCTAGTTGAGGCATTTTGAGATGTCCTTACGATTGTGTGGGTGATTTGAGAAACGATTTGGGAATGATAACGTCATTTGCCCGAATGAGGCAAAGAAGAGGAACATGGTGACGCAGGAGCGGGTCAATTGGCTTACCAGGGTAGGCGGAATAATTAGTGGAGAATGGCTGAATAATTAACGTAATTATACAGGTCATATAAAGCTGGATTTTTTTAGACACAGAGAACACAGAGGTCGCAGAGAATTTTTTAGCAGTTCCATCGTTTCGGGCAGTTTCTAGAGCTTTTGACTAATTATTTTCTTAAATTTTTACCTTGGTCTCAAAATTTTGCGAAATCCTTTTTTTCTTCTCTGCGTTCTCCTATTTCCCCTGTGAACTCTGTGCCCATCTGTATAGATACTAATTGACAATTCATCGTCTGTACGGAAAATGCCGAGCTTTTCTGAAACAGGTAAAATAGTGGCGTTCAACCCGTCAGCGAGAAAAAGTATGAGTAAAATCCACAGCAAAATCAACGTCAATAGCGAAGAGTTTCGCGCCAATTACGCTTATCATAAAGCCCTGGCAGACGAGTTAACCGATCGCCAACAACAAGCCGCCTACAATCGTCCAGAACGGTCGTTGCGACGGCAAAAGGAGCGGGGAAAATTGTTGGTTCGGGAGCGCATTGCAGCGGTTTTAGACGAGGGCAGCCCCTTTCTTGAACTTTCTCCATTGGCGGGTTGGGGAATGTATGGCGGCGACGCTCCAAATGCCGGCATTGTCACCGGCATCGGCTCGATTCATGGGGCGCAATGCATGATCATCGCCAATGACCCTACCGTAAAAGGGGGCACATATTTCCCCGAAACTGTCAAAAAACATGTGCGAGCGCAAGCTATTGCTGAAGAAAATTATTTGCCCTGCATCTATCTCGTCGATTCAGGCGGGGCGTTTCTCCATTTACAAGCAGATGTCTTTCCCGACCGTTTCCATTTTGGGCGTATTTTTTACAATATGGCACGGATGTCGGGTAAAGGGATTCCGCAAATTGCCGCTGTGTTGGGCTCTTGCACCGCTGGCGGAGCTTATATCCCAGCCATGGCGGACGAAACGAGCATTGTTCAGGGCAATGGGGCTATATTTTTGGCAGGTCCACCTTTGGTCAAAGCGGCGACAGGAGCTGATGTAACTGCGGAGGAGCTGGGCGGGGCAGATGTTCATACCCGGTTAAGCGGCGTGGCTGACCATTTTGCCCAAACAGAAGCGGAGTCGTTAGCTTGGGTTCGGGGCGTTGTCAAACATCTCGGCAGCCGGCAAAATAGCTCATTTGAGATACAGGCGGCAGAAGAGCCTGCTTATGATCCGAGTGAAATATATGGCGTAATGCCGGCAGACAGCCGGACACAATATGACGTTCGAGAACTCATCGCCCGCTTGGTAGATGGATCGCGCCTGCATCAATTCAAAGCCCGATACGGAACCGCCATTGTATGTGGATTCGCCCACATCCTGGGCGTTCCTGTTGGCATTGTGGCGAATAATGGGCTGCTATTCTCCGAATCTGCCCTGAAAGCGACCCATTTTATCCAATTGTGCGGACAGCGAGGGACGCCGTTGCTCTTTATGCAAAATATCGCCGGTTTTATGGTGGGGGTCGAATATGAAAGCGGCGGCATCGCCAAAGATGGGGCGAAAATGGTGATGGCCGTAAGCAATGTAAATGTGCCCCGCATAACTTTGCTGCATGGGGTAAGCCATGGAGCGGGCAATTATGGAATGAGCGGACGGGCGTATGATCCCCGTTTTTTATTCAGCTGGCCCCATAGTAAAATCAGCGTGATGAGCGGCGAAGCGGCTGCCGGCACATTGTGGACGGTGGGAAAAACCAGCGCCCTGGCGCAGGCTGCCGGAGAAGCGGAAGCTGCGGTTGAAACCGCATTTAAAAAGCCGATTTTGGAGCAATACGCTAAAGAAGCCGACGCATACTATGCTTCTGCTCGCTTGTGGGATGACGGCATCTTAGACCCTGCCCAGACCAGGGTGGCGTTGGGGTTAGCATTTGCCGTATCCGCTAATGCTCCGTTGCCAAATGACCGATATGGAGCGTTTCGCATGTAACTGGCGGGATATGACCCATTATTTTTTAATTTTCGAGTTGGTTTGGCTTGGTAAAATTTTGAAAGTCGTATCCTGTTCAGGATCGCGCCGACTATGACAACTTCCCCCCAGCCCCAGAGGCATCAAAGTTCAGAATTAGTTTATAGCGCTGCTGCCCTCATCGTATTGGCAGGAGTTTATGTTGCGTATAGCTTGTTGGCAACCCCCAGCGGCGGGCATCCCTTTGGGCATTGGTTGGGCATTATTGGCACGGGGTTAATGCTAGCGACGGAGTTTTTGTATTCGGTGCGCAAGCGTACTCAGTGGCTCAATTGGGCGGGTCCTGTGCGCCATTGGTTGTCGTTTCATATTTTCACTGGCTTGGTTGGTCCTGCCATGGCATTGATGCATACGGGGCTTCAATTTCGCGGATTTGCCGGCATTGTTACGCTATTGACCCTGGTCGTCGTACTTAGCGGCTTTGTTGGCAGATATTTTTATCGCAACGCCCCTCATCTGTTGCGATCTTGGCATATCGCGCATGTGCCATTGGGCTTAGCCTTGTTCTTTTCTATCGCCATCCATACCGTCGCTGTAATATATTTTGGAGCACACTTTCCGCCGTGAAGCAGCGTCCGTTAGCAGAGCGGCATCATCCGCTTTATTCGCCACTGTCGCTGATTTTGGCAGCGGGGTTGATAGCCGTGGTCGGTATTGGCATTTACCTGACAAATGGACAGGCGTTTAATCCAAACTCTTTGTCTGGCGTTGCCAGCGGTTTCCCACTCGCTGGTTTTGTCAATCATGTCGAGTTTCAGGAGGATTGTCACGCTTGCCATATGGCATGGCGCGGCATATCTGCCGGCAAGTGTGAGCAATGTCATGAAAATGTGGCGGTTCAACGACAAGCGGGAAATGGACTTCATGGCGGATTTGAGGAGGCGGCAAATTGCGCCGCCTGCCATCGGGAACATCAAGGGGTCGATTATATGTTGTCGGCTCAGGCTGTGGCAGAATTTGATCATGCTAATAAAGATTTTACGTTGGCTAAACATCCGATGGATGATCAGATGAGTTGTGTTAGTTGTCATTCAGACGACACTCATTTTCCAGAGCAGCCATATGCCTGTCTTACCTGCCACATTGACGAAAATCAGCCCTGGATGGAGACCCATCAGGCAAATTTTGGCGGCGATTGTTTGGCTTGTCATGATGGGGATGATAGTTTGGCGCAACTTTCTGTAGCTGAACATGATCGCTTTTTCCCGCTTTTGGGGGCTCACCAAACGGCTGAATGCGCCAATTGCCATGCCGGCATCGACTCTTTTGTCGATTTCTCCCCTCGTCAGCCCCTTTGCGTTGATTGCCATGCCGAACCGCTGTCACATGCCGGCATGGGGTGGATGGCGTGTGACGCTTGCCATTCGGTAGACGCTTTTCATCCCGTCGAGTTGAATGCTGAGCTTTTCGACCATCAACGTGACACAACGTTTAGCCTGGCAAAGCATCCTTTGGGGCAGTCGGAAGGGTCGTTTGCTTGTTCACATTGTCACGCCGCTGAACGTTTTGACCAAACTTCAATCTCGACTTGTCGGGATTGTCATGCCAAATTAGAAGCCAATTTTATAGCAGCGCATGTTGACCAATTTGGGGAGAGTTGTCTGGCATGTCATGATGGGGTCGACCGGATGAGCGCTTTTAACCATGATGACAGATTTCCGTTGGATGGCGCTCATGCCGGCATTGAATGCGCTGCCTGTCACATGGAGCAAAATTTTGCCGGCATTTCTGGTGACTGCATCGCTTGCCACGCTGAACCAACTGTCCACAATGGAATTTTTGGCGAGCGTTGCGCCGCCTGCCACACCACAGATGGGTGGCTGCCCGCGTCGTTGCGCGTCCACACTTTTCCGCTCGACCATGGAGGAGAAGGGCAAATTCCATGCGCAACTTGCCATGCTCAAAGCTATCCCCAATACAGTTGTGCCGCCTGCCATCACACCGCCGACATTTCAGACGCCCATTTTGAACTCGACATCGGCGCTGAATTGCTGCTTAACTGTATCGCCTGCCACCCGACCGGCGCGGAAGATGAAGCGAGCCAATTTTGGGAAGCGGAAAAATGAAGCTGCCTTTTTGGAAAAAGCAGGCGCGACCTCAAGGCGATTCGAATCAATTTGTTGAGATGGGGCTGGTGACAGCCGATCCGATTCGTTGTATTCAATGTGGCGTATGCGGCTATAATTGTCCGGTGGGTATTCCGGTGCGAGATTATGCTCGACTGGGGCTTCCTGTATCTGACGAAAGCTGTATCACCTGTGGACAATGTATTGCTGTTTGTCCCAGAGGGACGTTACGGTGGGAGAAGGAGCTTTCCCCATGACACGCTATGTGATTGCCGGCAATGGCGCGGCAGGCGTTTCGGCGGCGGAAGCGTTGCGTCAACTTGACCCGCAAGGGGCGATTACGATAATAACCGCAGAACCCTCGTTGATGTATTCCCGTCCTGGGTTGGCGTATGTAATTACGGGGGAAGTTGCCCCACAGCAAATCATTGCCCGTCGTCAGGCATGGTACGAACGGCTCGATATCAAGCTGCTCCATTCTCCTGCCCAATCACTTGACGTTGCCGGCAAGCGATTGACATTGGCGAATGGCAAAACGATACTTTATGACAAGTTACTCATCGCTACTGGCTCAAAGGCAATTCCGCCGCCCATGTCGAACGCCAATTTAAAGGGAGTCGTTTATTTAGATTCGTTGGAAGGCACAAAACAGTTGATGCGCCTGGCGCGAAGGGCGAGGCGGGCAGCGGTGATTGGCGGCGGCATTACCGCTATTGAATTGGTAGAAGGGTTGACGACGATGGGGGTCAAAACTGATTATTTGGTCAGACGCGATAGATTGTGGGGCGGGATTTTCAATCAAAAAGAAGCGGATTTACTGGCTGAAAAGATGATTGAACATGGCGTTAAAATTCATTATCGAAGCGAGGTTGAGGAGATTATTAAAGGGGGATGGCGCAAAAATAAGGTGGGCGGCGTTTTGCTAAAAAGCGGGGAAAAATTGAGATGCAATCTCTTGGGGGTGGCGATCGGCGTTCGTCCCCAACTGGCATGGTTGGCGGAAACGCCCATTGAAATAGATCGAGGCATTTTGGTGGATGAACAGTTGCAAAGCAGCGTGCCCGATATCTTTGCGGCGGGTGATGTGGCGCAAGTTTATGACCGATGGACAAAGCGCCATTTGCTCGATGTATTATGGCCCAGCGCCGTGGCAGAGGGCAAAGCGGCGGCGTACAATATGGCAGGCATGAATCGACCTTACCAAAAGGGCATTCCATTTAATGTGTGTAAGTTTTTTGGTCTCCATTTAACCATCATTGGGCAAATTGCCCCATCGGCGGAAGGCGAAGAGGTACAACATCTTTCTCGTGGCTCGTCTCAACTGTGGTTTAGACGTCCCCAAAGCCATGTAAGCGCTTGGGCAGAAGGGGGAGACGGCTCATTGCGGCTCTCTTTGCAACAAGACAAATTGGTGGGGGCGATGTTGATTGGGGAGCAACGTTTGGCAGATCCATTACGTTACATCATCGAAGAAGGAATTTCGGTAGCGCATTTGGACGATGCGCTAAAAAGTGGCGGTGAACCATTGCGCGCCGCTGTGCTGGAGATGTGGAAGCGCCGCCAGAAGGTGGGAAAGCCTATATGAAGCGAATTGCCCTTTTGCTATTTGCGGGATTGGTTAGCTTGTCTCTAATTTTTAGCGCCCTTACTTATCAGTGGGCAACAGACCCTGACGTAGCGCCAAACCCAACATGGCAAGCTCGATCTGAGGCGTTCTGGTTTGGCGGTTCGCCGGAGCGATTGGTTGCAAGAATCCCTACGCAAATGCCGGCAACTCCGCCACAAACTTATACGCCCCTTGTCCTCACCAAATCGCCAACTCTTTCGCCAGATGAGCAAACGCCTGAGACGCTGGCAATTACCCCACAAGATGTGGTTTTTCCGCCGGATGCAGAAATTGACCATTCGTTTTTTCCGCTAACGGGCGGACATATGGGTTTGGATTGTGCATCGTGCCATGTTTCGGGCGTTTTTGCCGACACAAACGCCACATGTGTTGCTTGCCACGCCCAAGATAACCCTCATGATGGCGAATTTGGCTTCGAATGTGGCTCGTGCCATCAAATTGCCGATTGGTCGCCCACTGACTTTGATCATGCCTTAATTGGGGCTCGGGATTGTGTTGCCTGCCACCAGCCGCCGCCAAACCATTATCTTGGCTCATGCCGCAACTGCCATGTGGATACGGCCAACTACCACAACGCGCAATTTGACCACAGCGTGATTGGCGATCAGGATTGCAACGCCTGCCACCAGCCGCCGCCAAACCATTACCCTGGCTCATGCCGCAACTGCCATGTGGATACGGGAAATTTCAACAATGCTCAATTTGACCACAGCCTAATAGGCAATCAGGATTGCAATGCTTGTCATCAACCGCCGCAAAACCATTACGCTGGCTCATGCCGCAACTGCCATGTGGATACGGGAAATTTCAACAATGCTCAATTTGACCACAGCCTAATAGGCAATCAGGATTGCAACGCCTGCCACCAGCCGCCGCCAAACCATTACCCCGGCTCATGCCGCAACTGCCATGTGGATACGGGAAATTTCAACAACGCGCAATTTGACCACAGCGCGATTGGCAATCAGGATTGCAACGCTTGTCATCAACCGCCGCCAAACCATTACGCTGGCTCATGTCGCAATTGCCATGTGGATACGGGAAATTTCCACAACGCGCAATTTGACCACAGCGTGATTGGCGATCAGGATTGTGTTGCCTGCCACCAGCCGCCGCCAAACCATTACCCCGGCTCATGCCGCAACTGCCATGTGGATACGGCCAACTTCCACAACGCTCGTTTTGACCACAGCGTGATTGGCAATCAGGATTGCAACGCCTGCCACCAGCCGCCGCCTAATCATTACCCTGGCTCATGCCGCAATTGCCATGTTGACACGGGAAATTTCAACAACGCGCAATTTGACCACAGCGCGATTGGCAATCAGGATTGCAACGCTTGTCATCAACCGCCGCAAAACCATTACGCTGGCTCATGTCGCAATTGCCATGTGGATACGGGAAATTTCAACAATGCCGGTTTTGATCACAGCGTGATTGGCAGTCAGGATTGCAACGCTTGTCATCAACCGCCGCCTAATCATTACCCTGGCTCATGCCGCGATTGTCATGTTGACACGGGAAATTTCAACAATGCCGGTTTTGATCATACATTTCCGCTCAACCATGGTGAGGCTAACGGGCAATGCAGCAGTTGCCATGCCGGCATTTCCCCCCCTGCTTATAGTTGTTCCGATTGTCATAGCCCGACTGAACTTGAGGAGGAGCATGACGAAGAGGATATGCCTATTGAAAATCGGTGTATGGCATGCCACCCCAATGGGGAAGAACCTGAGGATTAAAAATGCCGGCTCAAAGGGGATGAATAAGCGCCAAACAATCGTTAGGGCATTCGTAAATTAATTGTTTACCATACTCTTACTCACGTCCGCAAATAAGACGCCCCATTTACATCCAAAATCGCTCCTGTCATAAATTGCGCCCCTTCCGACGCCAAAAAAATGGCAGCGTAAGCCACCTCATCTGCCGACGCTACCCGATTGAGGGGACTTTGGGCACGAATCGCCACGCCGCTTTCACCGCTGAGGGATTCCTTCGCCATCTCTGTTTCCACAAAGCCAGGGGCAACCACTCCCACAAAGATGTTGTAAGGGGCTAAATATTTCGCTAGCGACTGGCTCATGGCGTTTAGACCCGCTTTGCTGGCGCCGTAGGCGGGACCATCGGGTTCGCCGCGAAAGGCGCCACGTGAAGAGATGTTGACGATGCGCCCGCCGCCTTGCTCAATCATATGTCGTCCGATGCAATAGCAACAATTTGCTGCCCCGATCAGGTTGGTGTTGATCACCTGCTGCCACCGATCTTGCCATTGATCGTAGCTGACGTCGGCGAGTGGGTGGGCGAGGTAGATGCCGGCATTGTTGATTAATATGTCGATTTGCCCCAACTCCTTAATCGCTTTCTCTGCCATCCTTTCAATCTGATCCGCTGATTTGAGATCAGCCGAGAGGAAGATATGCCCATCCCCCGGCAACATATCCAGCGTCTCTTCCGCCGCCTGCCGATTTGTGTGGTAATGGATAGCAATTTTGCCGCCTCGTTGGGCGAATTGGCGAGCGATAGCTCGCCCAATCCCCCGCGACCCGCCAGTGACCAAGATCGTTTGTTCCCGAAAATTCATTAAGATTTTCCCTTTTTTGATCCGTTTTTATCCGTAATTGAGCTAAAATGAGCCTCAATATAGCTTGCCGTGCGGCATCTGGACAAGCGAAATAAACGAATGCCGGCAATTTTACCGATTGGGTGGAAATGCCGCCAACCTTTGTTATACTTGACGTATCTGAAAACAGTTGCGCCAATTTGTAAGGCGATTCTTTGGGACGAAAACAATTTAATCAAAATAGCGTCTAGACAAGAGGTCTAACCATGATCGAAGTAGAAATTGATAGCATTCGCATAAGTTTGGTTACTCAGCATCGAATCGTCATGTTGCGCGAGGCGGATGGCGAACGTCAAATGGCGATTTGGATTGGACCATGTGAAGCCGAAGCGATTACCAACGAGCTGCAAGATACAGAAATCCCCAGACCGATGACGCATGATTTGCTGAGAAATTTGGTCGAAGAGTTAGGCGCCGCCATTTCCCACATACATATCAATGAGCTACGGGAAGGGGTGTTCTTTGCCAAAATGAATTTAGATGTAAACGGCGAAGCGGTTGAGATAGATTGCCGCCCTTCAGACGCCATCGCCCTGGCAGTCCGCTCAAAATCGCCTATATTTGTGGCGGATGAGGTGATTGACGAGGCGGGAGTTGTGCCTGAGCCTGATATCAGCCGGGCGGAAGATGGGGAGGATGAAAGCGATCTAGACGCTTTTAAAGATTTTGTAGATACGTTGGATTTTGATGATTTTGATGATTGATTGTCGGCATTTTCTTTAATTGCAACTGATCGTCGCCAAAACCTCCTGATATTCGAATCGAAATGTATTTTGGAAACCTGCTTGCATGGAAGCTGTAGACCGCGCTCAACCCCATAGCGTCGAAGCGGAAGAAGCCGTTATCGGTTCGTTGCTGATCGACCCAGACGCCATCTTTGATGTCGCTTCATTTCTAAAGCCCGAAGCCTTTTACCGCGAACAAAATCGACAACTTTACCGTGCCATCCGAGACCTGTACGATCGAGGCGAACCAGTTGATCTGATCACCTTGACTCAGGAGATGCACAATCGGGGGCAATTGGCTGATATCGGCGGCGAAGCGACTATCATCGGACTGTTAAACGCTGTGCCTACCTCCGCCAACGCCGAAGCGTATGGAAGATTGGTGGAAGCCGATTATTTGCGTCGCAGACTTATTCGGGCTGCCAGCGACATCGCCAACCATGCCTACGACAAAGCGGAATCTATTGAAGTAGTAGTAGACAAATCGGAGAGAGCATTATTCGGGGTGACAGAAGAGCGCACCACCCGCGATTTAACGCCCGTCAAAGAGGTCGCTCGAGATTATTTGGAGCGCATCGAGATGTTGCGCGAGCGGGGCGCAGACATTATCGGAGTGCCTACCGGCTTTACCGATTTAGATCGCATTTTGGGGGGGTTGAACAGATCTGATTTGTCTATTTTGGCGGCGCGCCCGGGTATGGGCAAGACGGCGTTACAATTGGCGGTGGCGAAAACTGCAACCCTCAACTATAGCAAACGAGTGGCGATCTTTAGCCTGGAGATGTCTGCAGAGCAGTTGGTGCAACGCATGATCGCCGCCGAAACCCGCATCGATTCACAGCGATTGCGTCGCGGCGATTTACACGAACATGAGATGCCGATTTTTCTGGAAGCGGTGGGCAGATTGTCGGAAACGAAGCTGTTTATCGACGACACGCCGGGGGTAACGCCCATGCAGTTGCGGGCTAAATGCCGGCGTTTATATGCCGAACATGGCATTGACCTGGTGTTGATTGATTATTTGCAATTGATGACGACCGAGCGAAGAAACGCCAATCGGGTACAGGAAATCAGCGAGATTTCGCGGGGATTAAAAGGGTTGGCGCGGGAACTGGATGTGCCGGTGATGGCGGCGGCGCAGTTGAGCCGGGCGGTTGAGCAGCGCCAGGATAAACGCCCACAACTATCGGATTTGAGAGACAGCGGTTCGATTGAGCAAGACGCCGATATTGTGATGTTTATCTACCGTGACGAATATTACAATCCAGAAACGACCGAAAAACCAAATATCGCTGAATTGAGCATTGCCAAACATCGCAACGGTCCAACAACGACTGTCGATCTCTATTGGCATGGCAAATTAGCTACCTTTCGCAATTTGCACCGGCAGGAGGTTGCATTAGGATGAAAGGGTTTAATGGATTCCCTGCCGGCAAGTTGCGGCAAACCGCCATTCCTAATCTCTTTTTCAGCGATTTGCTGCCCATCATCGACAATCAAGATGAATTAAAAGTGACCCTGTACGCCTTTTGGGCGCTTTCTCAAAAAGATGGGGCAGTGCGATATTTGCGTCTGGCAGATTTTTTAAACGACCCCATTTTTATGAAAGGGATGGGATCGATCCCCACCCATGCCGCTGAAGCGACTAGCGATGGGCTGGAACGGGCGGTTGCCCGAGGAACGCTGCTGCTGGTCAACATCGAAAGCGCTGACGGCCAAATCGATCTCTATTTTATGAACAGTGAGAAAGGGCGGGCGGCAGTGGAAGGCATCAGCAGCGGCGAATGGCGGCCAGATTATTACCAAGATGAATCCATTACGTTGTTAGTGGAACGCCCAAATATTTTTGTGTTGTATGAGCAAAATATAGGCTCGCTTACCCCTTTGATCGCAGATGAATTGCGCGACGCGGAACAAAGTTACCCCATGGCGTGGATCGAAGAAGCGATTGGGTTGGCGGTTGAAAACAACGTTCGCAAATGGCGATATATTTTGTCGATATTGGAACGATGGCAACTAGAAGGAAAACAAGATGGAATCAGTCGGCGAGATTCTGAAAAAGCGCTCAGAAAACAAATCCCTGACGAATACCAAGACCTCATCCAAAAGTAAGCCGCCTCTGCCAGAAGCTCCATCTGGCGGCGACGTAGATTGTCCGATTTGCGGCGGGATGGGCTTTTATGTGCCCGATGTGGCGCCAATTGATCCCCAATTTGGGCGGGCAGTTCGTTGTAGTTGCCGGGCGGCTGAGGATGAAGAGCAACGCTTAGACCGGTTGGCGCAACTCAGCCAATTAGGGGCGTTGCAACATTGTACATTTGACGCCTTTTTGCCGGCAGGGCATGGATTAACCCCCAACAAGCAGCGCAATCTTAAAGTAGCCTATGAAATTTGTCGCAGCTTTGCCGAAAATCCATCAGGTTGGCTCGTGTTGAAAGGGGGATATGGTTGCGGCAAAACCCATTTAGCTGCCGCCATCGCCAATGCCCGATTAACAAAAGGGCAGCCTGCTCTATTCGTCAATACGCCCGATTTGCTCGACCATTTGCGAGCGGCATATAGTCCGCACGCTGTCACTGGGTATGATGACCGCTTTAACCAGGTGCGGAACGCCGGCTTGCTCATTTTGGATGATTTAGGGGCGCAAAGCAACACCGAATGGGCGCAAGAGAAGCTGTATCAAATTTTTAACCATCGGTACAATGCCCGGCTGCCCACCGTGATCACCACCAATCAAGAGCTAGAAGCAATCGAAATTCGGATTCAATCTCGCATGGTTGATCCTGGCTTAGTGCAAATCATCCATATCGCCGCTCCTGATTTTCGACGGGCGGGCGTGGCGCAAGATCAATCAGATTTGTCTACATTAGGGCTGCACAGCGACAAAACGTTTGACACATTTGATCTTCGGGATGAGGAGTTGACCAGGGCGCAATCGACGAATTTGGAGCGGGCGAAAAAGGCGGCGGCAGCGTTTGCCGCCGATCCGCAAGATTGGCTGGTTTTTTACAGCGTGGGGTTTGGCAATGGCAAAACCCATTTGGCTGCCGCCATCGCCAATGATGCGGCGAAACGGGGAGAAGAGGCGTTGTTTGTAGTTGCGCCTGATTTGCTGGATCATTTGCGGGCGACCTTTAATCCAGCCAGCGGAGCGCGGCTGGACGCTCGATTTAACGAGGTGAAGAAGGCGTCATTATTGGTGTTGGATGATTTGGGGACGGAGAGCGCTACGGCTTGGGCGCGGGAGAAGCTGTATCAACTGTTTAATTATCGGTATAGCGCTCGATTGCCAACTGTGATCACCACCGCCATACATATCGATGAGTTAGACCAGCGGTTGGCGACTCGAATGCTGGATGGGAATCGTTGCACCGTTTTTGCCATTGACGCGCCCAGCTATCGGGGGAAGAAGATTGCCGGCAAGCGTCGGCGGAAAAGAAGTTAGATGACGCACACAAGCGGAAAGCGGGAAATTTGTGCGGACATTGGCTTGAGTTGAAACAGGGTGCAGAAAACTAATCGCTCCCAATCGGGTAAGCATTTGCGGTTGGGCGTCAGATTAAACCGCCCCAAAGGTATGATGCAGAGTTTAGGCAGGCGGATCCTCACGAGTTAGCAAGGGTTGGACCAAATACCAAAAAACAACCGCAGAAATGGTACTTATGCCAAAGATTAAGGCAACCTGCTGTGGAGCAAACTGCACCCTATCGAGTAGATATCCGGTAAGCCAGACACTAATGGCAGTTGCCAGGGTATAAATCGTCATATCGGTGGCTGTAACCCGTCCCAAAAGCTGATTTGGAACTTTAATTTGTAAGATGACGGCGCTGTATGTCCAACAGATTGAGCCGCCGATATAGCGAATAAAGAGCCCAAACAAGGCGACAGTGAGAGATGGCGACCAGCCAAAAATAAGCCAACCGGCAACCACCGCGCCAAATCCGATGCCAATCCATTGTTGTAACGAACGCAATGAGTTGTCGTTGAACCGATTAGCGATTAATGGACCCACAACTGCGCCCAACCCAGCAGACATAAACATCAATCCGAGAGCTGTTGCCCCTTCGGCGCCGAACGGGAACAAGCGTTTGGCATAAATGGCGATTAAAATATCGGCGTTGCCGATTTGGGCGAGCGCCTTGGCACAGGCGACAATACCAACAGCAGGGCGGTTAATCAGATAGCGAATGCCCTCTATGAAATCTCTATAACCGCTGGAAGGGCTGATTTCGGCTGCATCTAGCTTGTTAACGTTCACAGTAATTCGTGAAATTAATAGCGCAGATAGCAGAAACGTAATGGCATCTGCTATTAGCGAAAATTCGACCCCGAAAAGCGCTGCGGTAAATCCACCTATCGCTGCCCCAATTGCCAACATAGCAGACCATGTGGCGCCGGAAAGCGTATTGGCAAGCAATAACTCTTCATCTGTTTTGATTAAAGTAGGCAAAAGAGCAGATTGGGCAGGGTGAAATAGGGATGAAATGATGAATTGCGCTACGGTCAGAACGTAGATCAGCCAAACGCGCTCGGGACTATTGACAAATAAAAAGCAAAGCACAATGATAGCGCGGGCGATGTCTGTAAAAATCATCACATGTTTGCGATTAAATCGATCAGCGATGACGCCGGCAATTGGACCCAGTAGCAATGGCGGTAGGGCACGCGCTAAAAAAATGCCGCCGACAGCTAATCCCGCATCAGTGTAGCGATTGACAATAATTACGCTGGCAATTGTGTTAAACCAATCGCCCATATAGCTCACCACAGCAGCCAGCCAAAGATAGCGATAATGTTTACGATTGGATAGGAGATCGAAGTAACGGTTTTTCATGGAGTTAAAATATGCCCGATTTGCCTAAAGGAGTAGGCGGCAGCAAGGAAATGCTTTTGGCGAAGAGAGGCAGGGCGGATTGTCTAATTCAAACAACTGAACGGTTTGAGATTGAGCCTCAGCAGGCGGCGAGATTGGGTAAGAACGAGGTCGCTCCCGAGAATGTCTGGACGGATTTTAATTTTTCGAGCGGCGAGCAGCCTTCTGGCAGCCGGAGTTTCGTTCGAGCCTCTTTTTGGCTTGTATGATGATTAGGCATAAATAGTGAACGTAATGGTCAATGCCGGCAATTTCTTCTTATGGATTAGCGGGAATTATCAACTCTTGTCCTGGAAATATGCGATTGGGATCGAATATGCCGTTTGCCGCCATTAAATCTGCCATTGGCACGCCATAATCCTGGGCAATAACTGATAAGGAATCGCCCGTTTTAACGATGTAGCGTTGCGGCTCGGCAGACGACGTCGGCTCCTCTGGCTGAGGCGCCTCCTCTTCGGCAGCGGCTGATGGGGAATCGGGGGCAGTTTCTTCATCGTTCTCTTCCACCATGTCTTCTACGATGGCGCCATCTTCGATGATGCCCTCTTCGATAACATCGTTGTTGTCATCTTCCGGCAGATCTTCAACGACAGAGGGTTGCGGAGGAGCCGCGGGAGGCGGATAAGCGGGCGGCGTTTTTTCTTCGCGAGGCGATTCTTCGGGCGGCGATTCTGCCGTTGGTTGCCCCGCATTGGAATCGTCGGGCGGAATGGTAGGGGGTGGCGTGGGCTGGGGCGTGGCTGGCACAGGCAGCGGGGCGGGTTCGACCACTGCCGGGGCTGGATTGAAAAAATCCCCCAAAATTGCCGGCACAATCCGGTCGAAAACCAATCCCCTGCTCAGCCAAACTATGAGAATTATCCCAAACAAAACCCCAACTAAAATGGCAAACTTAAGCAGTTCGCTCTGGCTTTCATCGCGATTGTGGCTATCCATGATCAGCCTCCATAAAAAATCAAATCAATTGTTTCTAAATGCCAATACGGGAAGATAGGGAAGTGTAGCGCCAGCCGTCTTTCTCGACAAAAAGCGTCAGCGAATTAGATTTTCTATGGCGTCCTCTAGCGGTTTGGCGGCGGAGGAATTTTGTTCCAGAATCCAATCGATGAGCGGCTGCCGCCAATTGATGGCGGTGTCGTAGGCGTCAGGATCATAGTCGGCGAACAGCGTCAGCCCATCGCCGCCCGCATACATAAAATCGTTGACTAAAACGCTGTATTGTTGGTTGGCGTTTATCGGCTGTCCAGATGAGTCTAGCAGCCATTTTCCCCCAGAAAAATGGATGCCGCCAATCGCCAAACGTGGTTTTTCTGTCGCTTCGATCAGTTGCGACCCGCTCAAGCTCGCCTCGATCAAAACATTGTCAAATGGGAGGACGCCGATAATGTGGCTGAGGGTCATTTCGCCCGGCGGAATGGCGGCGCGAATGCCGCCTAAATTGGTCATTGCCACGTCGGCGGCGGGGTAACCCCATAACCAAGATTCAACGACTAGCTGCTCCATCGTCTGGGTGCGGCGCCCAATGCCGGCATCGGTGTAGCCGATCGTTCGATTGAGCTCCACTTCCGCTTCTTCGCTCCAGCGGGCGATGATGCCGGCAATTTCTGGGTCTGGCGTTTGGGCATCGTTTTCTCCTACGCCAAAATCGAGCAGTTCGACGATGCCGGCAGCAGGGTCAATGTGGAATTGGGCAAAGGCGTATGTTGCCATGTGCGAGCCGCCGCCCAGCAAAGCAACGCCATTGGCTTCTTTGGCGTAATATTCATTGCAATGTCCGCTGCCAATTAGATGCACGCCCAATTCAGCGCCGATTTGGGCTAACGTTTCCGTTTCCTCCTGGCAAATGTGGGCGGGAACTAAAATGAGGTCGGCGCCAGCTTCTTTGACATCGGGAACGGCTTGGCGCAACACTTCTTCGTAGTCGAAAAAGTCGAATTGGCGCACATTGTCTGGTTTGGTGGTGTAGGGAGTGATGGCAGTCGAAAGTCCGATAATGCCGGCAGTGATGCCTGTCACATTAACCAAGGCATACGGCTCAATTCCAATATCGCTTAAATCGGCGCCAGAATCTTTGTAGCGGATATTTGCCGCCACAAAAGGAAAAGGAGAAGCGAGAGCCCGTTTTGTCAACAGATCTAGACCAAAATCAAACTCATGGTTGCCGATAGCTGCCGCGCCATATCCCATTGCCGCCATCACTTCGGCTTGGCTAGCCCCATCAAACCAGGTAGAGATGGCGGGACCTGTCCACATATCGCCGCCGCTCAAAACCAGATGCGTTCTGCCAGGCTGATAGCCCAGCTTTTCCTGCCAGGTCGCCATCAGATGAGCGGCGCTCTTTTCGGGGTAGACGCCCTCCAACCAGCCATGTTCATCATTGGTGTAGATGACGGTAATCGTTTGCGAGTCGGCGGCTGGGGGGCTGGGGGCTGAGAGTTGGGGGGCAGGGCTTGGTGACTGAGGATCAGGGGATGAGGTCTTACGGGTGGGATTTAAGGGTTGCAGGGTTAGCTCTGGAGCGGGCGTTGCCGCTCGCTCAGGATTTAATGGGGGCGCATCTCCTCGGCAAGCTGCCGATAAAAGCGTGACAATTAAAAATAGCTTTTTACCATTCATACATTTGTGGGTATTGAGATGTGCGTCCCAAAAGTTTCAGCGTTTTCGGAGCAAAGGAATAGGGCTAAATTGGTTACTTGTTTTATGGGAAATTGGGCGTTTTTGGGCGGCAGCAATAAGGCGTTTACCCGAATGTTGTATGGGGCGTATTCCCGGGCGCATTCACGGCTAAAAGCGAGAATGCCGGCATTTGAAACGCCGTATATCGCTTGGTTGGCGGCTGGGGTTTTTATGCCAGCCTGATTGATAATATGTAAAATAGACCCGCCTTTTTCCTGGTTTTCGTCCGCCATTACCCTACCGACCAACTGGCTCATAAAAAAGGTTCCCTTCAGATTGACTTCCAGGCAGCGATTCCACTCCCATTCGTCGATCCTAAGGATAGAGCCGCTGGGCTGAATACCGGCAGCTGTGACCAACATGTCGAGGCGCCCCCAACGTTCCCTGACGCTTTCGACCAAATGAACGCATTGGAACTTATTGCCCACATCTGCCGGAACGGCTGCCGCTGTCCCGCCAGCCTCCTCGATTTCTTGGGCGACCTGATTGGCTTTGTCCGGATTCAAATCGTTTATGGCGACGTTGGCGCCAGCGGCTGCGCATCTTTTGGCGATAGCTGCCCCCGCCCCGCTGCCTGCGCCGGTTATTATCGCCGTTTTTCCCGCTAACGATAGCTCCATCCTAGGGTTTACTCCAACGCTGCGTCAATTAGTTGGGCGAATTGATTAAATGGTTGCGCCCCGACGATTTGTTGCCCATTGATAAAGATGGTAGGACGGGTAAAGATGCCGGCAGCTTTCCGTTGTCCATCCAACGTCGAGGCGGTAGCATGTTCTGCCCCGCCATCATAACAACTTTCAAATGTGGCGCTGTCCAGCCCAAATCCAGCGGCGGCATTGACATAATAAGCGCGATTTGCCCCAAAAATTTGCCCCTGATTCTCAAAAAAACTGTCGTGGGCTTGCCAAAAAGCGTATGGATTTTGAGCGCCCATGCACAAAGCGGCGGCAGTGGCATTCAAACTGCCGCCATGATCGAGCATAGGGGTAAAGGTCAATTTCACTTCTCCGGCAGAGACATAGCGGTCGATAATTTGGCGTTCTGCGCCTAGCACGTAGGCGCGGCAACTGCTTCATAGGAAATCTGAATTGTCGTTTAAGGTGACCTGAGCGTTGGGATTGCCAAGATAAAATGTGCCGTCCGGGTTGCGTCCGGCAAAGGTAGTGTAGTCTGGCGGGGGGGCGGTAGGGGTAGGCGGTTCTGGTGTCGGGGGGGGCGGGAGCGGGGTAGGCGAAGGCGGGTCAGAGGTTGGGGATGGGGGGTCGGGGATGGGTGTCGAGGAGGAAGGCGGGCTCGTTGGGGCGGGCGGGAGCAGGGTGGCCGATGGCGGAATTGGGGTGGGAGATGAGGGAATGTTGGTGGGGGCGAGGGTTGCCGGCAATTCCGCGATGGGTTGGCTGGTAACATTTTCAACTGTCGTTTGGGGGCTGCCGCACCCCGTCAAAATGATCCCGATTAGGCAAAATAGCCCGAAAAAAAATGTAGTTCGTTTCATAAAGCTGGTTTCCTGCCGGCATGCACGGCGATTGTGCCAAACATAAAGCTATTATACGTCACGTCGTTGAATCCAACATCGCGCATCATTTGCGCCAATTCTGGCGGCGATTGAAACGCTTGTGTCGATTCAGGCAAATATCGGTAAGCGTCTGATTGTCCGGTAATGATTTTACCTAGCAAAGGGATGACAATGTTCAGGTGGATGAGGATGAAGGGGCGCAGCAGATTCTTTTTGGGAGGGCTAGATTCTAATATGACGACTTTGCCGCCTGGCTTTGTCACCCGAAATTGGTCGCGCAAAGCCCCCTGAGGATCGATTACATTCCGCAGCAAGAATCCAGAGGTGACAGCGTCGAAAGTCCCTGCTGGAAATGGCAGGGCGAGGGTGTCGGCGGCTACCCAACGTATTGTTTGACGAGCGGGGATCCGTTTGCCAGCTTGCATCATTTCGATGGTGAAATCTCCGCCAATCGATTCGATCGTAGGATGTTGGTTCAAGCCTTCTAGGGCGATATCGCCGGTGCCAGTAGCGATGTCGAGCAGCCGCCCTTGTGCCGGCAATACCGCTTGCTGAATGACATATTTGCGCCATCGTTTATCTTGCCCAAATGTCATCAAACGGTTCATCATGTCGTATCGTTTGGCGATACGAGCGAACATATTTTGAACATAATCCGCTCTTTCTTTTCCGGTGAGTTGTGCCATTGGGAAGGATTTGCTAATCTGTTTTGTTGTCGAATTGTTGTGCCCCGATATTATAGGCGCGCCTAATATTGTAACTGGAACAGCGATTACTAAAAAGAGGTCATTAATGGCGACTACAAAAGCGTCGGCTCCGGGGAAAGTGATATTGTTTGGGGAGCATGCGGTGGTGTATGGTTATCCAGCGATAGCCGTTCCGCTTTCTGGAGCGAGAGCGAGGGCAACTGTGACAGACAGCAGCCGACTAGGCGTTTCTATTGAGCTGCCAAATGTGAAAAAGCGCTTTTTGTATGACCATGCTCCGTTAAACGACCCATTTGTCAAAACAGCGCAATTGGTTTTTGAGGCTGCCGGCATTTTTCAACCGCCTGGTTTAGATATCGTCATCGAGAGCGATATTCCTATCGCTAGCGGATTGGGCAGCGGGGCGGCAACTGCCACCGCGCTTGCCCGGGCGCTAAGCAGACATTTGGAAGTAGAATCGTTAAGCGAAGATGCCGGCATTGCCGACCTGGTCTACCAAGTTGAAAAGCTGCACCACGGACAACCCAGCGGCATTGACAACAGTGTGGTAGCATATGAAACGCCTATCTATTTTGTTAAGGGAAATCCAGAAAACTCTATCGAGCCGATCGTGGTTGGGCAACCGATGAGTTTGCTCATCGGAGATACAGGCGTTCTTAGCTCGACTAAGGAGGCAGTGAGCGGCGTGCGGGAGAGATGGCTAACTGAACCAGAGCGTTACGAAAATCTGTTTGCCAGGTGTGGCGAATATGCTGCCGCCGCTCGCGGAGCATTGGCACAAGGAGATTTAGCCCAAGTTGGCGATTTGATGAATCAAAACCATGTGGTATTAGGAAAAATGGGAGTTTCAAGTTCCGATTTAGAGCGGCTGACCGCCCACGCCATTATCGGCGGCGCGCTTGGCGCTAAATTAAGCGGAGCAGGCTGTGGCGGAAATATGATCGCCTTGGTAAGAGCGGGTGAAGAAGCGTTCATAGAAGAGATGCTAATCCAAGGTGGGGCAATACAAGTTCTGTCGAGCATTGTTAGCTAAATTCTACTTATTTTTGCCGCTTGAAAATGTGCATCAAGGATAAAACGAGCCAAGTCCTAGCCAGAGCGACCTAAAGTGTAAAATGCGTCTCATGCCAGAGTAGGACTGATGGGATGTTTAATAATTTTCTGTGCGGATGAATGACCCGTTTAGGCTATTGAATCAGGCGATCTCCATCCGGTAAGGTTTAGCTATCTCATATTTATCAAAAGCGGGCAACCTTACCGTTCGCTAAAGCGTAGTACAAAGCGAAATATTCAGATGGAAGTATCAACATCGAAGCAAATGAATAATCACATAAATATCCTTCTAATCGAAGACGATCAGGCTGGGCGGCAGGCGATTCGAGATGTGTTGGAATTGGAGATGAGCTGCCAAATTGCTGAAGCGGAGGATTCCTTAGTTGGCGAATCGCTGCTTAACCAGCAAGTGTTTGATTGCATCTTGCTGGATTACCAATTGCCTTATCAAAACGGATTAGATTTTTTGACCAAGATCAGGGACGCGGGGGTGCAAACGCCCGTAATTATGTTAACCAACTTGTCGGATATGGAGATTGCGGTGGAGTTAATGAAGGCGGGCGCTTCTGACTTTATTCCCAAATCGGCGATTTCCGCCAAAAAGCTGGCAAATAGCATTCAACAATCGATCACCGCCCACCAAAAGCTGCGTCAATCGAGCGCCACCTTGCGCCAATATTTGGCCGACTTAGAAGCGCGAAATGGAAATATCGAGGTCTTTACTGGCACTGTGGCGCACGATTTAAAAAATATCTTTAGCCCGATCATTGGGATGGCGCAACTGTTGCAAGCGGATTATGAAGATCAATTAGACAGCCACGCCCATTTCATTCTGGGCAATATCGTTAAAGGGGCATCGCAAGGCTTCTATTTGCTGGATGCGTTGCTGTTTTTGGCTTGGTTACAGCATGAAAAACCGGAAGCGATTCCATTGGATATGGGCAAGGTTGTGGGAGAAACGCTTACCTGTCTAGCGGCGGATATTGAAGAGGCGGGGGCGGAAATTATCGCGCCGACTGGTTGGCTGCCGGCAATGGGGGATGAGATGTGGGTGGCGGAAGTTTGGTTTAACTTCTTTAGTTTTATCTTAAAAAATGAGGCGTCGCCCCTGGTTATCGAAATAGGCTCGGTTAAACAAGAAGACGGCATGGTTCAATTTTGGCTGCGCGACAATGGGGCAAGTTTGACCCCATCCCAACAAAAGGAGCTGTTCACTCCGTTCAATAAACCGCGCCACGAACATGACGCCCGACAAGGGTTGGGTATGGCGATCAACCGCAAAATAATTGAAGCGTTAGGGGGAGAAGTTGAGATCGAATCGAGGATGGGGGTGGGTAACACCTTTTGGTTTACCTTGCCGGCATTTGAAATGAATCGTAATTAAAACAGATCACAACTGCCTGATAAACAGAAAAAGCCAGCCTTTGCGGCTGGCTTTTTTGATGCATCGTGATCAGTTTTAAGATTTAACCGCTGTCTTCAGGCAACGAGTGCACACTTTTTTCTTGACCTTGTGTCTGCCCACATAAAAGGTTGCCCGTTGAATGTTGGGTTTAAATTGTCGTTTGGTTTTTTTCTGAGAAAAGCTGACATTGTTGCCAGTTAAGGATCCTTTTCCGCAAATTTCGCAACGCGCCATAATTCACCTGCCTAAATTGCCATTGTGCAAAGTAAAAGCGACCGCCAGGGTCGCTCGAAATCGTTCAATTCTTCAAGAAGCGTCGCCCAAATTATAGCGATGCCGGCGATCTTTCGCAACTGCGCGGCGATAATTACACTGGGCTGAGAGGCTGCCTTCTGGAGACTATACAGCCATGGCGGATATGTAACTATACAGATGGACGCAGAGTTCACGGAGGAAATGCAGAGAACACAGAGAAGAAAAAGCGGATATGGAAAAATTTTGAGACAAAAGCAAAAATTTAAGAAAATAATTAGCCCATAACGATAAAAATTGCCCGAAAAGGGAACTGTGAAAAAATCCCTGTGCGCTCTGTACCTCTGTGTTCTCTGTGTCAAAAAAAATCAGGTTTTCTGTGACCTGTATAGTTACGCGGATATTACCTTCAGCCCGGGGCGAGTCGCAAAATGGTTGAGATAACCCTCGGCAATTGCGGGTATAATTGCCGGCAATGTGGCGGAAGAGCGTAGTTGGGTTCAGCATCTTATCAGCTTTTATGGGCGGGCTGGCGTTTAGCCGTATCTGGTATGAATGGGCTTTTCCCGAGGCAGCGTGGGCGGGGGGCATTGGCGGGGCGCTTTTGTGTGGCGGAATTGCCGGCATTTTAGGCGGCGTTATTCAGCGTCGGTTGGCAAAGCGCAGCGCAGAATGGGGGGAGATGGGCATTATCTTTTTTCCAATGTGGCTCAATGTAATTTGGTTGTTTACTCCTCAGGTCGATTTAATTCGCAGCCGCTTACTCTTTTTTGGGGCGATCTGGTTGGCTGTGGCGTTATACGGCTATTTTTGCGACCTGTTTTGGTGGCGGAAATGGCGGGGAAGATTGGCGTGGTTGATTGCCGGCATCGTTCCCATCTATTGGCTGACTATGCCCCGTTTTGTCGGGCAAGCCGATAGCTTTGAATTTCAGGTCGTCACCCCCAAGTTGGGCATCGTTCACCCCACCGGCTATCCCTTATACCTGTTGCTGGGCAAACTTTTCACGGCATTGTCCCCCGATTTCGGCAGCTTTGCCTGGCAACTAAATGTAGTGACGATGGGGTATGCGCTAGCGGCGCTATGTTTAATTTATGGATTGGCTTACTGTGTCCCTGGGGATCGGTTGGCGACGATTATCCCTGTTTTGGCATTGGCGTTTGCCCCAACTTTCTGGAGTCAGGCAATCGAAGCGGAGGTATACAGCTTACACGCGCTAATTGTGGCCGGGGCATTGCTGACGATGACAAAATCAGCGGAAGAAGATCACGACAAATGGCGCTTTTTTACCGCTTTTTGGCTGGGCGTGGGGTTGACGAACCATTTGACGACTATGTTATTGCTGCCGGCATTTGGGTTGACCCTGTTTACTCATCGAGATACGCTCCGGAAAAAAAACGGCGCTTTCTGGCTAAAATTGGGGCTATTATTTGTGGCGCCATTGGCGCTGTACGCTTATCTGCCCTGGCGCTGGGCGGCGGTCAATGGCGAACCGATGGGCGGGGCGCGTTTTTTGGCATGGGTAACTGGCGGGCGTTTTGCCGGGGCGTTACAGTGGGGGGCTTGGCTGCGCGACCCAACGCGATACCAGGTGGTGGGCAGATTGCTGGTGGCGGAATGGGGTTGGCTGGGGTTAACCTGGGGTTTAGTTGGATGGTTGGGGATTTGGCGACGCAGCCGCCGAATGGGGTTGATTTTGCTTGTTAGCTGGTTGGCATTTGTTTTTTACTGCCTAAACTATTACGTGCCTGATCTGGCTGTGTTTTTGCTGCCAGCCCAATTGATTATCGCCGTATGTTTAGCCGGATTGCCGGCAGTTGCTGGCGACTTATGGGCGAGATTTACCCCTCGGGCTCAACATAGAAAAACCCTGACAACCGTTGTGACGGCGGGAATGGGGGCGTTTTTTTTAACGCGAGCCGCGACCGTTTGGGGCGCGGTTGATCAATCGCAGGAGGATGGGCAAACCGCATGGGGGAGAGCAGTTCTGGCGCTGCCTTTAGACGTGGGGGCGGCGATATTGGCTGATGGCGAAAAATTCGCCCCGCTTTTTTATCTGCAACAAGCGGAAGGGGTTCGTCCCGACCTGGAGATAATGGTTTTGCCGGATGAGGCGGCTTACCGAGCTGAATTAGACGGGCGGGTGGGAGCGGGTCAGACTATCTATTTGGCCCGATTTTTGCCAGGGTTGGAAGCGGTTTATCATTTGCGGTCAATGGCTCCTTTGTTGGAAGTGAGTCGGGAGCCATTGGTTGCGTTGCCGGCAAATGTCGAACCGCGTCAATTGGATTTTGCCGGCATTCAATTGGTTGGCGCCGCTGTCGAACCCATCTCCCCCTTTGACCAGAAACAGACGGCAGTGACCTTGTTTTGGCAGGTTGATGAGCCACCAGAAGAAAATGTTGTCCTATATTTGCGGTGGCGGAATTGGTACGATCCTCCGCAAAGCGGGCATGCCGCCAACAACTATTATCCGGTGGCGGCATGGCAGCCGGGCGAAATCATTGCCGATTTTCATCAACTGCCTCGCCCGCCCGTCCAAGATAGACGCGTCAATGATAGACGAATGGAGATTGAGGCGGCGTGGGGGGCGCCATTTGCCGACCCGGCTGACCTTGCTTGGCAAACCGTGGTCGAACTGCCCCCATTCGACCACTTTCCTCCCTGGCAAGCGGAAACCCCAACCCGAATTATGGCGGGGCTGGGCGCTGTGGCTGGCGCCACTTTTCCCCAGACAGTTCGAGCAGGAGAGCCATTTTTTGTCTATTGGTTTGATCAGAATGGGATGTTCCAATGGGATTATAACCAAGTAAATTTGCAGGAAGGGGAACGGTATGAGGTGCGGGTAGAGGGGGCGCGTTTGTGCGGGTGGCTGCGCGTAGCGAGCGAGTGTGTGGTTGGTGAAATCGAGGCGCGGGGCGCGGCATTGCCGGCAGGAGCGTGGAATTTCGCTGACCAAATTGCCCTGACCGATATCGAACTCCCTAATGAGGGTTTAACGTCAGGCGGGCGCCTGGCGGTGACTTTGAGCTGGCAAGCGTTGCGAGAGATGGAAAAAGATTACACCGTTTTTGTGCAGCTTTTGGATGAAAATGATTCGATTGTGGGGCAAGTTGACGCCTATCCATTACAAGGCAGTTTTCCGACCACTCAATGGAGGGCAGGAGAAGTAGTGCGCGATCCTTATCACATTCAGTTGCCGCAGCCGTTGCCGCCAGGCAATTACCATCTTTATATTGGGTTGTATACGTTGGAAACTTTCGCCCGATTGCCGATTTTAGACGAATTCGGATCCCCGATAGATGACAAAGCTGCGGTATGGGGATTGCCGGCAAATTGAGCTATTCAAAAGTAAGGGCGATCAGCCGCTGGGTTTGAGCGTGCCCAAAGTCGCCCGCTTCCCCCGTTGTGACATCAAACGAAGCGATGCCAGCGACATCGGTTGGCAGCAAAATATCCGCTTCCCAATATCCCAATCGGTCAACCGTGATCTCTTCTCTAGTTAACAGTTGCCCATCTTCCAATATCAACGAAACGACCGCTTCTCGATCAACTGCATTATAAATTACTCCCCAGGCGGACATTGTTTCGCCCGGTTTGAAGGCGGCGTCCACTGGGGGGTTGATGATGAGGACGCCGGTTGAAGCAGGGTCGTCTTTAGGTAAAATATTGATCCGCGTCTGAACTTCTCGCCAATTTTCTTCGCCGCGGGCGCCAGTATATGCGGCAACGCAAGCCTCGCCTGTGATATTTTCTGGCACATTGGGCAACCCGAACCATGCCCCGGTGCCGCTGACGACAAATGATTCTTTAGAAATCGATGTTTGGCAATCCTCCGCAAATATTTCGACTGTAATTCGATTTAGAGAAGGGTTTTGAGAGTAGCCGCGCAACACTACATAATGGCCAGCGACCACATTTTGCCGTTCAATTGGTTCGTCGAGCAAAATGTAGCGATTTGCCGCTTCTGTATTGACGTAAAAGTTGTTGGTTTGGGCAGCTTGCGCCAATATTTCGCCATCTTCACTTTGCACGGAAGCTTCTAACATGGCTATTCCGGTCATTGATGGGGGCAGATCGACATTGGCTTCCCAATTGCTGGAACCGATCGTCCGCCTTTCGATTTCGGCTTCCTGGGCGAAAATCAATCTGCCATCGTTGCTGAATAAGCTGATCCAAACGGAATCTGTCTGGTTAAGTTGGGTTAACCCAGATAATTTTACTGGCGCTCCAACTTCAACCTGGCTGTTGGGGGCAGGGTTAATGATGTTGACCAAAGGATCGACTGGTTTGGGTGTAGCGGTGGGGCGGGGGGTTGGGGTGGGCGGGAAGGTAGCCGTGGCGGGGATGGTTTCTTCGGTAGGGGCGGGTTGGGATGTGGGCGGCAATGGGCTGGTTGGCGATGCCGGCAGCTCGGTGGGCAGAGCAACGATTGCGGCGGATGTTGGCAATGCCGGCAACGATGGCGGCGGGGGCGACGCATTGCAAGCTGCCAACAAGAGTATAAGCGGTAAAGTTACGAATAGATAAAGCGTTCGCATTTTAGGTCGCTCCTTCAAAAAACAACAAAATGGGAAGTTCGAATTGATCATATGTCAAGTTAGAGGGATTGACAAGCTAGCGGAATAGCGCCTTAGCGCCCCTTTTTTTGAATGAGCGGTTAAATTACGATACAATGCCGTTTCGCGCATTTTGAGGCACGGTTATATTGGGTTGAATAAATATTTGCTAGCCCTGAAAAATGCCGGCAGCATAGTTCAGCTATGTGCACAAAGGCAAGGGTTTGGTGGTTGTTGCCTTGACGCCGTAAATTATGCGCCATTTTAGACAGAGGATATAATTGCGTTTTTACGATACGATCCTAAAAATAGTTATAGGGATGATAAAAAGTTGAGAAGGAAATTGTAGTAGCATGGAATTAAAATGGTATGCGCTTCATGTGAAACCGCATAAAGAGCGGATCGTTTATAAACAGTTGCAGGCTGACGAATTGGAACTGTTTTTCCCCAGTGTCCGCGTGAAACCGAAAAATCCAAGAGCGGCAAAAATCCGCCCTTTTTTCCCAGGCTACCTGTTTGTTCAATTAAATTTGGAAGAGATGGGTCAAAACAGCTTGCGGTGGACGCCCGGGGTGCATGGATTGGTCGAGGTGGGCGGCGCGCCAGCGGTTGTGCCCGATAAGTTGATCGTTGAGTTGCGGAATCGATTAGAAGCGATCAATATAGCGGGCGGCTTGCAATATAACGAATTAAAAAAAGGGGATGCCGTTCGCGTAGTTGATGGTCCCTTTGCCGGTTACGAGGGGATTTTTGACGGCAAGTTGTCTGGCAAAGATAGGGTGCGGGTGTTAATGGCGTTTTTGAGCGAACATCCCCACCCGATCAAGCTGCATATTGACGAGATACAAAAAATCAAACCAAAGCGCTAAATTCAGCGGCGTTTGCACGTTTTTTCACTTCGGTTTGGCTCATAATTGGTTTGATCCGATGTCGGAAGGGCGGAGCGTGTCGTTGACAAACAGGATTTCATTTTTTGGCAAGTTATGTTTGATACCTATGTTTTAGATACCGCCATTGCCGAACAAAGAGACCGCAATGAAAAGGAACGTCAAAAAAAACTTTCCGCAATTTTGAATCTGTTAGATGAAATCGGGGCTGTGTTTGGGCTGGAAACAGCCTATATTTTTGGTTCTGTAACCATGCCTGGCCGTTTTCGCGCCCATTCTGATATTGATATCGCCGTGAGTGAAATAGAGCCAACAGATTATTTTGACCTGATGACAGCCTTGTCAACGACATTGGGATGCGATGTTGATCTTGTCCAATTAGAGCATTGCCACTTTGCAGATCGTATTCTTCAGACAGGAATCAAATGGATGAAAAAGCGTTAGCTGTATTAAGAGCGGATGTGTTGGGGCAGATGAATTTGATCGATCTGATCTTTGATAAAGTAGCAGATCGGGCAACAGGATTGATGCCCGACAATGAAGTGCAACTGGAAAGCGCTGCGTATCAGTTGCACAATTTGTACAATGCTTTGGAAGATTTATTCAAGCTCGTCGCATTTCATTTCGAAAATCAACTACAAGATCCATCTAAATGGCATATTGAAATGTTACAAAGGATGGCGCAGGAGATTCCCGGGATTCGCCCTGCTTTGATCACGCATGACGCTTTTGTCTTGTTAAACAGTTTGCGAAGTTTTCGGCATTTTTTCCGCCATGCTTACAATACTCCTATCGACTATGCTCAACTTGGGATCAACTTAGACCGAGCCCGACAATTGCGTCAACCTCTTGAAAGAGACGTAGCGAATTTTCTGAGTAAATTTAATGGGTAAAAGTGTGTATGGAGGGAGCCCAAGTACTTATGATAGTAGCTGCTGACCAGGGACAAAGTTGATGCTCAAGCAAATCGCGCGGATTTTTCAATCATCTAAACCGATAGTGGTGGTGTCGGGTTTGCCCCGTTCTGGCACATCGATGGCGATGAAGATGTTGGATGCCGGGGGGATTACGCCCATGACAGATGGGTTGCGGACGGCTGATGCGGATAATCCGAAAGGGTATTATGAGTTTGAGCGGGTGAAGGGGTTGGACAAGGGAGATACGGCGTGGGTAGCGGAGGCGGAAGGCAAAGCGGTGAAGGTGATATCGGCGTTGTTGAAGCATTTGCCGGCATCTCACAATTACCGAATCCTCTTCTTACGGCGTGATATCGACGAGATTTTAGCTTCGCAACGCAAAATGCTCATTCGACGAGGGGAAGAGCCAAACAAAGTGGCTGATGCGGGGATGGCGGCGATGTTTAGGACACATTTGAAGCAGATAGAAGGTTGGTTGGCAGAGCAGGAGAATATGGAAGTGATGTTTGTGGAGTATGCCGGCATTCTGCGCGACCCATTGCTAGAAGTAAGCAAAATCAACCGTTTTTTAGGCGGACATCTTGCTATTGAGCCCATGGTGGCGGTGGTTGACCCAGAGTTGTATCGTAACAAAATAGTTGGACGATAGACAAATGAAAATTTTGGTGACGGGGGCAGCAGGCTTTATCGGCAGTAATTTAGCCGAAAAGTTGGCAAAACGAGGGGATGAAGTCGTCGGGTTGGACAATTTCAACGATTATTACGACCCTGCTAAAAAGCGCGCCAACGAAAAACGGCTGAACAGTTATCCCAACTTCCGCATGATCGAAGCTGATATTCGGGATAGGGCGCTGATGTTGCAGATTTTTGCCGAAGAAAAGTTCGACGCTGTGGCGCATTTGGCGGCGATGGCGGGGGTGCGAAATGCGGTCAAATACCCTGAATTGTATGTAGAGGTCGATTTGAACGGAACGCAACATCTGATGGATGGGGCGCGGCACAATGGGGCAGGCAATTTCGTCTTTGCTTCTACGTCGTCTGTGTATGGGGATACGAAGCAGATTCCGTTTATAGAAACAGACCCGTGCGACCGTCCGTTACAACCGTATGCTGCTGCCAAACGGGCTGCGGAGATGCTGGGTTACAGTTACCATTTGTTGTATGGGCTAAATTTCACGGCAGTCCGCTTTTTTACGGTGTATGGTCCAAATGGGCGTCCTGATATGATGGCGTATTTGGTGGCAGACAGCATCACCAAAGGGGTGGAAATTCCGCTGTATGAAGGGGGGCAGATGTGGCGGGATTGGACCTATATTGAAGATATTACGGATGGGGTAATTTTGGCGTTGGATAAGCCATTGGGGTATGAGATCGTCAATTTGGGAAAGGGCGAGCCGACTTTGCTGAGTGATTTTGTGGAGATGTTAGAAGAGTTGGCGGGCGGAGCGGGGAATTATATAGAAGCGCCTAAATTGCCGGCAGATGTGATCCGCACCTATTCTGACACCAGCAAAGCCAAAAATTTGCTTGGGTATGACCCCAAGGTATCAGTGGTTGATGGGGTCAATATGTTTTGGCAATGGTATAAAGAGCATGGCTGATGGCTGATTTTTAGAAGTTTGGATGTAAATGAAGCAAAAAATTATCGATAGATTACATGATAGGACTGCCCAAATCGGGATTGTAGGGTTAGGCTATGTAGGGCTGCCGTTGGCAGCGGCATTTGCTGAAGCTGGTTTCTGTGTGGTTGGGGTGGATGTGGATGCGGAGAAGGTAGCGTCGTTGAATGCCGGCAAGAGCTATATTGAGGATGTTCCAGATGAGATTTTGGCGCCGTTGGTAAATGCCGGCAAAATCGTCGGCTCCACAGATTACGCTGCGCTGTCAAACGCTGACGCCATCTCCATTTGCGTTCCCACTCCATTGCGAAAAACCAAAGACCCAGACATTTCTTACATCGTGGACGCCATCGAAAGCATCGTCAGCGAATCGAGAGGCAATGGCAAATTAATAGTTTTGGAAAGCACCACTTATCCAGGCACGACAGAAGAGGTGATTTTGCCCCGTCTACACCAAAATGGAGCAATTGTGGGCGAGGATTTCTTCGTCGCTTTTTCCCCAGAGCGTATCGACCCGGGGCGCACAGATTATACCGTTTGGACCACGCCAAAGGTGGTGGGCGGCGTTACGCCCGCTTGTTTGGAAGTGGCGATGGCATTGTATGGCGCCATTGTAGAGCAGCCGGTGCCGGTTTCTAGCACCGCCGCCGCTGAAATGGTGAAGTTGTTGGAAAATACCTTTCGGGCGGTCAATATTGGATTGGTGAACGAAGTGGCTTTGATGTGCGACAAGTTGGGGCTAAATGTGTGGGAGGTGGTGGAGGCGGCGTCTACAAAGCCATATGGCTTTATGACTTTTTATCCGGGTCCGGGCTTAGGCGGGCATTGTATTCCGGTTGACCCTCATTATTTAAGCTGGAAGTTAAAAACGTTAAATTACACGGCGCGCTTTATTGAGCTAGCGGCGGAAGTGAACAGCCATATGCCGGAATATGTGGTGTCGAAAGTGGCGGCGGCTCTCAATGAGCGGGAGAAGTCGGTCAAAGGGAGCAAAATCTTGATTATTGGGGTGGCTTATAAGCCGAATGTCAGCGACGTGCGTGAAAGCCCAGCGTTGGATGTGATACATCTGTTGCGGGAAAGAGGCGCGGAGGTTAGTTACCATGACCCATATGTGCCGGCATTGTCGACAAACAGCGAAAAAGTATTAAATGTCCCACTTACAAGTCAAGTTATTGTAAGAAATGATTGTGTAGTAATTTTGACAGATCATTCCAAATTGGATTGGAATCTAATCGCTACTCACGGCGAATTAATTATTGATACCAGGAATGCATTATGATGAACTATCTATCTTTGTCAATTGAACACACCAATTTGCCCTTTATTGAGGAAAATTTACCCTCTCCAATTCTTATTGTTGGAATGCATAATTCTGGAACTTCAATTCTGGCTGAAATCATTCATAAAAGTGGAATTTTTTTATGTCCTGATATGGATCATTATGAATCCAGTTTTTTTTCACTTTTCGTAAATGATGCCTTAATAATGAGTGAAGAACATCAATGGGCGCAGTTGCCAATAATGCCAATCAATGAAGTTTATTCTTATTTTCATACTGTTGGGGCATTCATAAAAAAGTATTGGCTAGTAGATTACCTGCGGAATGGCTATGATGGGAAATCCCCTTGGGGCTTTAAAGACCCGAGGCTGTGTGTATTACTTCCTTTATACTTGGAAATATTTCCCGATGCAAAAGTTGTTCACATTAAGCGCAATCCTCAAGATGTTGCTGCTTCACTTTCCCGTAAATCTAAAAGTGGAATAGGAATTTTGGACGATATAAATTATTGGGAAGAATTAACAAATGCATATATTGGCCGTGTCATGGAGTACGCTCCCACTATCGAGCATTATTATGAATTAATGTATGAAGATTTATGCAGGGATAAATTAAACACCGTGAAGAAGTTATTTGGGTTTTTAGAATTGCCGGTAACCGATCATACGCAAAAATTGTTAGATAAAATCTATCCATCACAAATTGGTTCTTTTTCAAGATACCAGCAGCAAAATATTTTAGATAGATTAAAGAGAACAGCAATTTCAAAATTATATCCAATTTATAAGAAAGCATTGTAGTGTTTAGTAATGGATTATGCGTAAATCATACAAAAAGTTCTTTGACTATTAACAAAGGTCTTTGGAGTTTGAAATTCAAGAAAATATCATGGAGTATCCCTGTGGAGTTGGTGCTAAAATTGGGTAGTTGACACTTTACCTTATTTTTGTGCCTATAAATCTATCTACACTACAGAGATTATCTCATTTATTATAAAAATATTCTTTCTCATCTTTCAATGACCCGAAGCAGCCAGATATCCGGCATTTCAATCGTAAGGGATGCATTTATGTATGTTCCCACGTTTCTTTTGCCCGCAAGTATTGCATTCCTTACATTATCAATATTTACAAGATATCTTAATCCTTCCGAGTATGCTTTACTCAGTTTGATAGTATCTCTATCCTTCGTTCTAGCACCTGTGTTTAACTGGCTGCCTAGTTCTCTACTACGATTCAATGTGGAATTTGTGGAATCTGGAGAAGTCGCTCATCAAAATGGGGCAGTCTATATCTTGTTTGGGGTAGTTGCATGTGCATTACTTATTGGTGGGTTATTGATCCAAAATTTCTTGCCAGTAGAGTATCAAAGTGTACAAAACCTAATCACATTTGGGTTGTTTTATTCTATTGGGCGAGCGGCTTTTAAACTAACAGCTAGTTTTGTTCAGGCGAACCGAAATATTTTCCAATATGGTTTTTATTCTACCCTGTATCGAGCTGGCTTGCTGATATTATCTGTGTTTTTATTTGAAGCGTTTAATAGAAAGTATGTTATATCCGTGTTGATTGCAGGAATTTCAATTGACTTCCTCTTATTCGGTTTTGATTTTGTGTTACGGTTTAGTTCATCGAAAATTGCGTTGCCCTCTATTGAGCAGTTGATTCAAATTGGAAAATTATATGCTGAATATGGGCTTCCGTTGGGATTGAATGCGATTACAAGGTGGTTGATTGCTTTTTCAGACCGAATTATGCTTAAGTATTTTGGGGATTTATATGATTTAGGATTATATAGTGCAGCATACGATATTCCTGAAAAGTCGATAGGTATATTGTTTGCAATATTGCTTGTAGCTTCCTTACCTATTCTGGTTCAAATTCATAAGAGCTCAGGGGAATCAAAAGCCGTTGAGTTGATTAGTAGCATTTGTGTTGGGTGGTTTATTATTTCGTTTGGTATTGCTTCCATCTATGTCTCTGCTTCAAAAGAGATAATCATGCTAATTCTTGGAAAAAATTATCACCAGTGGATTACTTACGTAATTTTCCCAATTATTGGGATTTCAATAGTATTTCTTGGGGCAGGGGATATCTTAGCTCAAATTCTCAAACTCAAACAACAAACCCGAAAACTTGCTGCCTTTTCTTTGAGCGTAGCTATAACGAATATTGTATTCAATTTGATAGTCATTCCTAGATTTGGAAGTATTGGGGCCGCAATTGTAACATTAATCAGTTATCTGGCTTATTTTTGTTTAATATTAAGTTCTGCATTAAAGACTAGTAAGAAAATTAGAAAAATGCTGAATTTTCACTTGTTGATTATCGTATTTATTTCATTTGCCTCAATTAGTTTGTCACAGATGTTATTCAGTGCAAATTTGGGCTATGAACCATACTCTTTCCTTCTAAAAATTGTTTCTTGTTTGTCATTTTATTTTTTGGGAATATTGATTCTTCTGTGGACTAGTGATGTGTTTGATTCAAGATTAGTAACTATTAAAAATTCAATTTTGAATTTAATAGGATCAAGCAACTAGAATTATTGAATTATTAATGGACAATTATTTTAGGCGAAAAAACAAAGAGACTCTAAATTACTTTTACTTTATTTGTTTTTGTTATACGTTATTCATATTAAAGACCTCACCAATTTTCATATTACAAAATATTAGTTCAATACAATGCGTTAGGTATGTTTTGGAGAAACAAACTTGTTCAACGGAAGTTGTGGGTGAGAGAAGTTTACATATTTCGATACTTAATGGAGAAATCACAATTGGTAATGGAAAATTAGATGATGCCAAACAAATCCTTGATTCCATTGATGACAGAGACAATATTTTCTTTGTGTCAGCATACGCTCAATATCTTTGGGAGGTTGGAGAAAAAATGGAAGCTGTAAAATTATGGGAGAAAGTAAAAAATGAGAATGCTTTACTTATTGCGTCTCAAAGTTCCGTTAACGAGGGCGAATTAGAAATTTCTGGTCAATCATATCGAGCTCTATATAGATTGAATGATCAAAAAAATCTTTTATTGTATGCTGATTTTTTATTCAACATTTATGGCGAACAGGACAAAGCGTCAGAATTAATTCTTGCCATGATTAACAAGTATCCAAATTCAGTTTATCGAAGGCAATGGTATCGACGTTTAGGAAAAATTGCAGATCAAACAGGTGAAATTGAGAAGAGCGAAATATATTATTCAATTCTTACTTCAGAATTTCCTACCGATGCTGTGGCTTGGGTTGAGTTAGGCTGGATAAAATTTGAACAAACAAAAGATATTAATTCTGTTCAGGAATATTTTGAAAACGCAATAAGATATTCACCGGAGTCAGGCGAAGGTTTTTCTGCGATGGGTCAATTAAAAGTACTGGAAGGTTCTAGAGAAGAAGCTGACTTTTGGTTTAAAAAAGCAATAATTCTTAATCCAGAGGCAAAATGGTGGTATCTTGAACGTGCTGAGAACGCAAGCGCAAATGAAAATCATGAATTAGCTAGAGAAATTTTCGAGGAAATTTTGTTAATCTTTCCAGATTTTATTCAAGCTCAATATAGATATTCTGTTTTTTTGTACAAGACGAAAGAATACTCTGCTGCTAGTTTCCTTATTGAGAATGTGTTGATCAGTCTAGATAACCCAAATCAATGGCATTTTATTCAGGCAGGAGATATTTTTCTAGCAACAGATCGTTTTGACAAAGCCTTGGATGCATATCAACAGGCTTTGTCAATTGACCCGGCTAATTTAGGAGTTAAGACAAAAATTGAGGCGTTGCAGGAAAAGTAGTTAACAAAAATGAATATTTTAGCATTTACAAAATACGAGGACAAAGGCGCAAGTAGTAGAATTAGACTGCTTCAATATATCCCTTACTTAGAACAAGGCGATATTGATATTACAATATCGCCCTTATTAAGCAATGATTACCTTGCCAAGTTGTATTCTGGTAATCGTTCACGAAATTTTGATGTTATATTTTCATTTTTTAGAAGATTCACACAGTTAATGTCAATAGGGGATTATGATTTGATTTGGTTGCAAGGGGAGCTTTTTCCATATTTCCCATCAATTTTCGAATCGATTTTAAAGAGAATGAATATCCCATATGTTGTTGATTACGATGATGCAATTTTTCATAACTACGAGAATCATAAAAGGTTATTCGTTAGATTGTTATTTAAAAAAAAAATTGACAAAATTATGGAAGCTAGCGCATTGGTTACGGTTGGAAATAGATACTTAGGCGAACGAGCGATTCTTGCAGGAGCAAAATGGGTAGAATTTCTTCCGTCAGTTGTAAGTGGCGATAAATATGAAATCGCGCGTAGACTTGTTAGAAAAGAGCGACGCGAAGTGTTTTCTATTGTTTGGATTGGAACTCCAATGACGGTAAAATTTTTACTTTTAATAGAAGATGCCCTTATGATATTAGCTGAAACTGAAAATATTAGGCTTATAAATATAGGAGGGGGGATAGTAAAGCTAAAAAATGTGGAAGTAGTTAATAAATCTTGGAGTTTGGACACAGAGATTGAAAATATTTGCGAGGGAGATGTGGGCATTATGCCTTTGAATAATTCTGATTGGGAAAAAGGAAAATGTGGTTTCAAGATTATTCAATATATGGCATGTGGATTGCCAGTTGTAGCTACACCCATTGGAGCTAATAGGGAGATTATCAACAATCATAAAACTGGTTATTTCGCGTCTACCGTTGATGAGTGGGTAGTAGCTTTAGTTAAATTGATAAACAATGTTGCTCTTAGAGAGAAAATGGGGAAAGTTGGTAGACGCAAATTTGAAAAGGAATATAGTCTAGAAATTTGGCATGAAAGGCTCAGTTATTTATTAAAAAGAGCTGGACAGTCGACAAGTTAGTCTAGTGTGAATGTTTTCAACCAGACGACGAGTAAACTGGAGTGAGACGAGTCTCACATATTGATAAGAGTGTAAGAAGAGAATCCACAACCGATGTCCTTTGCCACTGGCATCGCTAGACAGAGCCAACCAATGCTGGTTAGCTGATTTTATGCGGGATAGCTTGAGAGATGATCGTTCATTTCGAACCTTGAACATAATCGACGATAACAATCGAGAGGGATTGTGGATAGAAATCAATACTTTTTTGCCAGCTGTCCGAGTAGAGTGGATTCTCGACCAAATTGCCGCTGAGAGAGGCGGCCATCCCAAACAACTATGTTGTAACAATGGTCCTGATTTCATTGCCCAGACGCTAGACCGCTGGTCAAAGAGGCATCAGGTCAATCTCGATTTCCTTCAGCCTGGCAAACCCGCTCAAAATGGTTTTGTTGAGCGATTCAGTCGTACCGACCGCGAAGAGGTTCTTGATTTGTACTTGTTTGAGTTGATACAGGTCGCAGTTCGGGTAAACACATGATAAACTTTCTAATAGGGATCTGGTGTGCAAAAATTTTTTATTAGGTAATTCTACCGCTTTCGCCAGACCTCCATCTTAGTCGGTCAGTGATAATCTCGCCTGACCATCATTTCGCGAAATGAATAAAAATTTATTTAATATTTCAATAGTAACATCATTTTTCCTAATTTTTGTTGCTCCATTCTATTTTTATCCAATCAAAGCTCCATTCTTTATTATTTCTTTAATTGGAATACTTTCAAATAAGAAAAGAGGCAGCTTAAATTACATAAGCGTTAAGAATAATGGTTATCCAATTGCGGCATTCGCGTATTATTATGCATTTCTCGGTACATTTTTTATTTATTGGGGGGTTGATCGAGCAGAAGAAAACGCAATTTTTTATGTGTCAATGCTTTATGTGGCATATCCGATTGTTTGGTCACTGGTCGCTATAAATTTAAGCGATAAAGTTTTGAATTCTATTTTTAAAACTTTAATCTTAGCAGTTCCTTTAATCTCAATATATACGATATTGTATTATATAGGTGTAACTGGGATTGTGCATTGGTCGTTCGCTGAGAAATTGACACAGCTTGAATTAGCAAGAAATGCAACGTTAAGAAGCGGGGTTTCAAGCGTTAATCTTGTCTCCCTTTCAACCCTAGTTTATGCAACGCCATTCGTTATTGCTTTATTATTTCTACCTCAAACCCCTAAGATTTTATCCCAAAGACGATTCATTTACTATATTATTTTTTTATTGGCATCGGTTGCAATTGTCGTTTCGGGTAGAAGATCGTTAGCTATTGTTTTAATGGTTTCAATTCCTATTTCATTGTTATTTTCGGTATTTTTACCAAATAATGAGGCTATTCGGTCTATTTGGCGGTCACCATTTACATTTATTATTTTAGGTTTGGGATTGTTTATTGCCGCTTTGAATGTTGTGCCAGAGTTGCAGATTGATACAGGATTGTATTTAAGGTATGTTTCGAGTTCCATTTGGGATGTTGAACCTGTTCGAGTCATTCAATCACGAATTTTAATGGAAGAATGGTTTAGTAAACCAATCTTAGGGTCTGGACATGGAGTGTCCGCAAGTATGATAAGACATTTTGATAAACCATGGCGATATGAAATGTCTTACCATGCCCTATTGTTCCATACAGGCATTGTTGGATTTATTGGTTACAGTGCTGGGCTAATTCTACTTTATCAGAGAGGAATATCCATTATTAAACAGGGAGGTGATGATGCATATTTAATGATTGCGCAACTCACAGGCTTGTCTTCCATATTGATCGCGTATTCTACAAACCCCTATCTTGATGCTTTAGATATACTTTGGGTAATATTTGTGCCAATAGCGTTTGTCAATAATAAATATAAAGTATCAAATTCGAAAAGCATTATTCGGAAACAAACCCCTACTGTGACAATAATAGGTGAAACAGTCAGGCAAAAAGTTTCATATTCAAAGTAGGGCGGAAGAAAAGCAGCAAAAGGAGGAGGGAGCCTCGGATTTGCTACTTTTGCCGACTCAAAAGGGTTAAGCAACACCTTTTCTGTAAATTGGTCCATCCTCGAGCATTGATTTAGTCGTCATTCATTGTCAGATAAGCCTTGCCAGCTAACCACTCTTCGGAAATCTCCATCACCATCACCATCGCCGTCACCAACCGCAGACATGAGGCGGAGTTGGGAAAGATGCTGACCACTTTGGTGCGCTTCTTGTCCGCCTTGTTGAGCCATTCGATGGCGTTGGTGGTGCGTAGGCGACGGCGGTGTTTGGCGGGGAAAGCGAAGACGGTAAAGCCTTGAGGCAACGCCTCCTCAGCCCAAGCGGTCAAACGAGGGGCCGTGTCGGCATAACGGTCAAGAAATTGGTCGAGTAGCCGCTCTGCCTCAGGCCGGTTGGGCGCATTGAAGATGGCGCGGATGTCGGCGGCTACTGGTTCTTTCAACTCCTTGCGTGGCATGTAGGATTGGGCATTGCGTTGGAGGTGTACCTGACAGCGTTGCCATGGGACGGTGGCGAAAAGGGTCTGTTTGGCCGCAAGTAACCCTTCGTGGGCATCGCTGACGACCAGTTCGACCCCATGAAGACCACGCTGCTTGAGACTTTGCAAGAAAGCGCGTCAGTGTGCTTCTTGCTCTGAAAGGGCGACCGAACAGCCCAACACTTCGCGTTTGCCACTGTGGGCACAGATGCCGACCGCTGTCAATACAGCTGCATCGATCACCTGTCCCCCTTCTCTGACATGCTCGTAGCGGGCATCGAGGATGAGATAGCGATAGGCTCCCAAGGGGCGTTCTCGCCATTGGGTGAACAACTCATCTAGCTCGGCTGTTGCCCGACTGACATTGCTACTGTTGACTTCAAAGCCGCATAGCTCTTTGGTGATGGCGGCTATTTTGCGTGTTGAGACCCCTAGTATGTACCTTTCGGCCAGTGTCGCTTTGAGGGCCCGCTCGCTCCGTAGCCCTTTTTCTAGGCTACTGGGGTAGAAGCGACTGTCTCGCACTTGGGGAATGTCGAGAGTTATTTCTCCTACCCGCAAGCGTACTGTTTTGGGCTTGTAGCCATTGGCGTAGCCGTGCCTTTCTCCTGTGTGTTCGTATGGCTGGGCACGCAGATGTTCGGCACGTTCGATCTTCATGACTTCGTTGAGGAGTATCCTCAACGCTTCTGCCAAGCCGTTGAGGCTTGCTTGGGCGAGGGCGGTATCAATTTGATAAAGTACGTTATCATTGGTCTGCAAGGTCATGTTGTTCTCCTTAGTTTTTTGGAATTTACCAAGGATAGACACTGGACTTGCTTTTTACCATTTCGGCCGATGAATTTACAGAAACAATGTTACACTACCCTCAATAGAAGTTAGAGAGAGGCTGTTTAGAAATGAGTTATCTTGTATATATTGTCACATCTGCAATTTCTGTTAAGGTGCTCCTTCGTGGACAACTTGAATATTTACAATCGTCTTTAGATATGGAAGTGTTGGTTATCACCGCCCCTTCTCCAATTTTGGAGAGGATAACTGAACGAGAAAAAACGCAAATCTATGAAATACCGATGAGTCGTGAGATAGACTTAGTAAACGACTTGCAGTCTCTTTATTCATTAATCAAGCTACTAAAAAAAATAGATCCAACATTAGTGAATGCGAGTACTCCAAAAGCTGGCTTTCTTGGTATGTTTGCTGCTGTAGTTGCCCGCATACCAGTACGGGTGTATCAACAACGTGGATTAAGGTTAGAAACAACTAAAGGGATAAAGCGAATTATTTTGATGTTGATAGAGCGTTTGATCATGTTTGGTGCTCATTATGTTGTTTGTAATAGCCATAGTCTGATGGAGAGGTGCGAGCAATTAAAGTTGGCTCCTAACCACAAATTACAGGTTTTGGGCAATGGCTCAAGTAACGGAGTTGATATTGAACGATTTACACCGGGCGTTAATCTTTCGCTTCGTCAATCATTAGGGATTGACGATGACAAATATGTACTTGGTTTTGTTGGTCGATTGACCCGAGATAAAGGAATTGAGCATTTGTGGACAGCTTTTGAAGCGTTGAATGCACAAAATAATTGCTTCCATTTGCTGCTCGTGGGCCCATTTGAAGAAGGTGACGCTTTGTCTGCTGATTTAGTGAAATGCCTCCATAGTCATCCAAATGTTACTATTACAGGTTTTGTAAATGAAACGCCATCATATTACCAAGTAATGGATGTTTTTGTTTTTCCTTCTTTGCGGGAAGGATTTCCGAATGCGCTTTTAGAGGCAGCGTCATCCGGTTTGCCAACTGTTGGTTTTAATGTAACTGGGACAAAAGATGCGATAGTTCATGACAAAACAGGGTACTTAGCACCTGCTGGTGATGTTAATCATTTGGTCGAAAAAATCATATTCCTGCATGCTAATCATGATTTTGCAGAGCAAATGGGCTTGGCTGGTAGACAGCGGTGTGTGAAACTATTTTCTCAACATGCTGTATGGCAAAACTGGATTGATTTTTATGAGAGTGTGGTTCAATAAACTTTACAGAGGCTGCTTAAAGCGGCTGATTGACATTATTTTAGTTCTCCTTGGATTGCCCTTGGTCCTACCCTCTTTAACGGTAATCGTAATAATAGTGTACTGGAAGTATGGTTTGCCTGTTCTATTCCGACAACAACGACCTGGTTTGCATGGCAGGTCGTTTTTTATTTGCAAATTTCGCACGATGACGGATGAGCGGGATATAGGTGGTAAGTTATTGCCAGATGCAGAACGGTTGACCAGATTCGGCGAATTTTTACGCTCCACCAGCCTAGACGAACTACCTGAATTGTGGAATGTGTTAAAAGGGGATATGAGCTTGGTCGGTCCTCGCCCCTTGCTGATGAAATATTTGGACTACTATTCGCCAGAACAGATGAGACGGCATGATGTTAAACCTGGTATTACTGGCTGGGCACAAATTAATGGCAGAAACAATATCTCATGGCAAGAAAAATTCAAAATGGACATTTATTATGTCGATAACCACTCTTTTTTATTAGATCTAAGAATTATCATTTTGACGTTATGGAAAACGATTAGAAGGGAAGATATCAACCAAGAAGGAGAAGCTACTGTGAAATACTTTACGGGTAATGGAGATGAGATTTCGGCGTGAGTAAAATCCGTTATGCATTTGCTGGAGATCGGGATATTAGTGTCAAAATCCTACGCTTTCTTTTAGAACAGGAAGCTTATCCCTCAGTGTTATTGGTATCGGATCCTGCCAGGGCCTCCCATGCTGAAGAATTGGTATTGCTTTGCCAACCTTTTTTAAATGACGACATGATATTTATTGGTAAGGCGTTTCGTCAGCCACAAGTAATTAAAATTTTATCAAACATGGATTTGGATTATATTATTGGTGTCCATTTTCCTTACATCATTCCACCAAAGATACTGTCAATTCCCAAAATCGGTGTTTTAAATTTACATCCAGCCTACTTACCTTTCAATAAGGGTTGGCATACGCCTAGTTGGGGGATTTTGGAGCAAACACCTGTTGGAGGGACACTTCATTTTATGGATGAAGGCGTTGACACAGGAGATATAGTTCACCAGAAGCAAATTGAGATTCATCCAATGGATACGGCAGATTCATTGTATCGACGATTAAAGGATGTCGAGTTTGATGTTTTTGTCGAAGCATGGGAAGGGTTGGTTACAAAGACATATACACGAGAGGAACAAAAATTAAGTTCCGGTACTTTTCATCACAAGAAGGATTTATTTAACGTTGATATACAAAAAATTGAATTGAATCAACCCATTCTAGCTTCTCAACTCATTGATAAAATTCGCGGTTTAACGACAAATGACTTGAAAGAAGCTGCTTATTTTGAAAAAGACGGAAAACGCTACAGGATGCAAATCAATATTTTAGAAGAGAAAATAAAACCGGAGTAGTAAGACACTGGTACAAAACCGCCTCTACCTCTCCCCACCCCATATGTCCGGCAACGAAATGGAGTATATCCAAACCACATTCAACACCAACTCAAACCAACTGCTAGCTAAGTCGAAACTATCTGAATGATTTTGTCCGCCACTTCTTCAACCTTTACCGATGAGAGTTTGCCTGCCAATCGTATAATAATGCCGGCATCTGCCGTAAAAAGCCTGTTTGGACGAACATTACTTTCAACTGGTAATCCCCCCTCCACAAAACTCTGATCGATTATTGGAATCGAATTTACATCCCCTGTCGCTTTACTGGTGATCATGCATAGAATTAGATCATGATGTGGGTCGGCAGAAGCAATAACCAAAGCCGGGCGTTTTTTACTGGCTCTTAAATTAGAAAACGGAAATGGCAAAACAACCACATCCCCCTTTACAAATTTTGCCATGCGTCATCCTCTTCTGGACTGTTCCATTCCCGGGATAGAACATTTTCCGATGCTAACATCGTGGCAAAAGTTTCCTTTCGTACTTGTTGGCGGGCTTCTCGCTCTTTCCGACGCTGAACTAACTCGTCTCGAATACTCAGGTAATCTTCATAGTTGAGCATCGTGACAACAGGTTGATTATATCGGGTAATGACAATATCAATTTCTTTGCTTGCCATATCTAACATCTTCCGCCAATTTTTTCTTGCCTGATTACTGTCAATTGTTGTTATTTCCATTTGCTTTTTCCTAGAAAAATTTACGTACAAGTTGTACAACATTTTAGGTTGTAAAAAGAGTACTGTCAAGCATTAGAAGATAAAGCTATAAAATGTCTCAAACCACCCGCCTCTACCTCTCTCCACCCCATATGTCGGGCAAAGAGATGGGGTATATCCAAACTGCCTTTGACGCCAACTGGATCGCCCCACTAGGTCCAAACGTTGATGGGTTTGAACGAGAATTTTGCCAAGCCGTCGGCGCTGATCACGCCCTTGCCCTCAGCTCCGGCACGGCGGCGCTCCACCTTGCCCTCATTTTGGCAGGCGTGACCCAAGGCGATGAAGTATTGGTTTCCACCCTTACCTTTTCCGCCACCGTCAACCCCATCATTTATGTGGGCGCCACCCCCGTATTTGTAGATTGCGAAGCAGAATCGTGGAATATGGATGCCGATTTGCTGGCAGGCGAGTTAGAAAGACGAGCCAAAACCGGCACATTGCCCAAAGCGGTGATGTTGGCGCATTTGTATGGGCAAAGCGCCGATATCGACCCCATTTTAGAAGCATGTAGCCGGTATGGCGTACTTCTCATCGAAGATGCGGCAGAGGCGTTGGGCACAACTTACAAAGGGAGAACGCCCGGTACATTCGGGCTTGCCGGCATCTACTCCTTCAACGGCAACAAAATCATCACCACCTCCGGCGGCGGCATGTTGGTCTCCAACGACGGCGACTTAATCGCCCATGCCCGCAAGCTAGCCACCCAAGCCCGTGACCCGGCTCCCCATTACCAACATTCCGAAATTGGGTATAACTACCGCATGAGCAATATTATTGCCGGCATTGGACGGGGGCAATTACAAGTTTTAGAAGAACGGGTTCAGGCTCGCCGCCGTAATTTCGACTATTACAACGAAACATTAGGGCATTTGCCCGGCATAAAATTTGCTCCCGAAGCAGATTGGGGCAGACATTCCCGTTGGTTGACTACCCTGACCATTGACCCCGAACAATTTGGGGCAACACGGGAAGATGTGCGGCTGGCATTAGAAGAAGAAAATATTGAAAGCCGCCCGGTGTGGAAACCGATGCATCTCCAACCTATTTTCGCCCAATATGAATCCATAGGCGGGGAAGTCGCCCAAAAGCTGTTTCAAAATGGATTATGCCTGCCGTCAGGCTCCTCCCTAACCGATTCTGATTTAGAGCGGGTTGTCAAAGTCATCAAAAAACAGTATCGTCCCCTCTAATGGATCAATTAAGAAACCGACACTTTTTTATCATCGACAGCTTGTTTTTGGGTATCGCCGTTTATGTTAGCTACGTAATGCGCTTAGAACGGCTGAATATCGATGGGCATTGGGTCAGTTGTATCCTCTTTGGCTTGACCGCCATTATCGTCACCACCCTCGCCTTTCGATTTACAGGCGTTTATTCTCGCTATTGGCGTTACGCTTCTATAGATGAATTGTTGTTGTTGGTCGGAACACTCACCGTGGCGACAATTACCACCAGCGTCATTAGCGCCTTCATCCTCTTCTTTTTACAATTAAATTCGTATCCTCGCTCTATCCCGTTTATCTTTTTATTGACGGCGTTAGGCGTTGCCGCTACGCCCCGCCTGGTGGCGCGTTTTGCCAGCCAACAATACCGGCAAAGATTGGCTCGACCCTTAAAACGGGTGTTGATCGTGGGGGCTGGCGACGCCGGGGCAATGGTAGTGCGCCAAATGCAAAACAGTTCTCGGCTTAATTATGAAATCGTTGGGATTGTGGATGATGATTATGCCAAGCAGGGAATGCAAATCCATGGGGCTTCCATTATTGGGAATCGGCGAGATATCCCGCAAATTGTGCGAGCAAATCGGGTACAGGAAGTGATTATCGCCATCCCCAGCGCCTCGGGGAAGGTGGTGCGCGAGATATTGAACATCTGTGAAACGACGGGGGCAAAGACGAAAATCATCCCTAGTTTAGCCGAACTGATAGATGGCACAGTGCATGTCAATCAGTTGCGCGAAGTGCAAATTGAAGATTTGCTGAGGCGGGAGCCGATTCATACTGATTTTGAGGCGGTACGCTCGTTAATCGGACAAAAGCGGGTGTTGGTTACTGGCGGGGGCGGATCGATTGGGGGCGAGTTGTGCCGGCAAATCGTTCGGGCGCAACCTGCCGAATTGATCTTGGTAGGACATGGCGAAAACTCAATCTTTGAAATATATCATGAATTGCGAGAAACGATTGAGTCCGGCATTCGGTTGTCAGCCGTCATCGGCGATGTCCGTTTTCCAGAGCGGATAAAACAGATATTTCGAGAGTTTGAGCCCGAAATCGTTTTTCATGCCGCTGCCCATAAGCATGTGCCTCTCATGGAAGCCAATCCTGCCGAAGCGATTACCAATAATGTGCTGGGCACAAAAAATCTATTGGCGGCAGCGGTAGAAAGCCAGGTTGAACGCTTCGTTATGATTTCAACTGATAAAGCCGTCAACCCAACCAGCGTGATGGGCGCCAGCAAGCGGGCGGCAGAACTTCTGGTACATTATGCTGCACATGCCGGCGATAAACCATACGTGGCGGTGCGGTTTGGCAATGTGTTGGGCAGCCGCGGCAGCGTCGTTCTCACATTTCAAAAACAGATTAAAATGGGAGGTCCCGTTACCGTCACCCACCCCGATGTGGTGCGCTATTTTATGACCATCCCCGAAGCGGTGCAGTTGGTTTTGCAAGCGGCGGTGATGGGCAGCGGCGGCGAACTGTTTATGTTGGATATGGGGTCGCCTATCAAAATAGCGGATTTAGCCCATGATGTCATTGAATTGTCGGGACTAGAGGTGGGAGAGGATATCGAAATCGTATATTCTGGGTTGCGACCTGGCGAAAAGTTGTATGAAGAGATGTTTGTAGCTGGAGAAGATTATCAAAAAACGGCGCATGAGAAGGTATTCATTGCCGGCAATGCCAGCGCATTTGTGCCGGACGATTTAGTGAGCCATATTGAGTTGTTAGAACAAGCCGCTGACTTGGATGACCGCGACGCCATTATCGAGCGACTGCAAGCCTTAATCCCAGAATACCAACCGGATGGGTATCGGTTTAAGCCAGAAGAGACATTTGACGCCGCCTCCGATTCCATTGGCAAACCGATATAAACGATATTGATGGCAGGGCAAACGAATCATGAACCGTCGTTCGATTGGGCGACGGTTCAACTGTTTTTAAGGGGGTTGAAGAGCGCCGCAATTTGCGGCGTATTTGACCATTCTAATATAGCAAAGCCAATATCCGAGGGGATTGCCAGCTGGCTAAAAAAAAATGAATTAGCGCCAATCGCTTATCAATGCCACGTTAAAGCCAGCCCAGAGGCAAACCAGCTATTGCAGAGCGATTACAGGATAGCTGCCGCCCACAACAGTTTGCATCAAGCCAATTTGGACGATATTTTGGAGCAGCTGGCAAAACATAGGGTAGCGGCTACCTTCTTTAAAGGGGCGGCGTTGCTGGTGACCGTGTATCCAGACCAAAATAGCCGGACGATGTCTGACATTGATTTGTGGATTCAGCCGGAACAGATGGAATTGGCGGCAAATTGTTTGGAAGATGCCGGCTTTATCCGCCTAGGGTCGAATAAAAGACGCCCTGCTGCGTTGCAGAAATTGTCGCTAGGAGAGATCGGATTTTACAGAGAGGGTTGGGTCGAAGGATTGATCGAATTGCATTACTCCGCATTTCCTGGTTGGTGGCTGCAACGGACTGCGGCGATTGATGATGAAGCGATTTGGGCGAGAACAACCCCCCAGGCAGCTGATCCATTAATACGGCTGCTGGCTCCGGAGGATAATTTAATTCAGGTGGCGGTGCATCTGGCGATCAACCATCAATTTACCGAGGGGTGTATACGCTCTCTGATGGATTTGGCGTTAATTGCCGGCAAACAGCCGATTGATTGGGAAATAGTAGAGCAAAGATGCCGGCAATGGCGCGTCTTGGTTCCAGTGTGGCAAGCGCTAACACTCAGTGACCAGCTATTTGGCTTGGAAGAAGCCAAACCTTTTCTGGCAAACAAACCAAATCCTGTGCGTCGATTCTTTCTAAAAAAATCTGTCTCTCCGGCAAAGATCCTGCAAGGGCATCGAATATCCGCCAGTTGGCGGAGGTTTATCTTGCTGCTCTTGCTAGTCGATCGTCCTCGGGACGCGCTAAAATTACTATATCGAACGATTTTCCCAGAGCGGGAATGGATTATAGCCCGGTATGGACGGCGGGTGACGCCGTTTTTTCATTGGCGGGCGATTTTGCAGGCTAGAGAATTATAAGATGCTGGCGAAACAGTTAACCGAGAGGCGGTTGTTAGCGGTTCAATTGCTGACGTTTCTCATTATCGCCGCCTTTCCCCTAATCGCCTTTATCCGCCTGGAGTGGGCGTGGGCGCTGCTGATTTTTCCAGTGGTGTGGATAGCCCATCGCTGGCTGACCGGTCTGTTTTTTCCTAAAACGCCGCTCAAGGTAGGGATATTGGGGATCGCGCTGATGACGCTGGTCAGCTTATATGCCACTTACGATATCGCTTTTAGCTTTTTGAAGATCGCTGGCATTTTATATGGCGTTACGCTGTTTTTTCTACTTGTATCTGCCTCGGAAACGGAAAGCTCATATTTGCTTTTGGTGGCGCTTTATTTGGGTTTGGGCTTGGGCATTGCCGGCATCAGCTTGGTGACGATCAATTGGCGCAGCCGATTGCCCATCATGCGAGAGGTCGCATCTCGACTGCCAGGCTCACTAATCGAATTGCCTGGTTTGTCTACTGCCATCAATCCCAACGAAGTTGCCGGCATAATGATGTGGTTATCCCCATTCGCCATCACTCTGACCATAGCCGCATTTTTATGGTTGGTTCAACATAGAAGCGAGAAAGGCGTAAAGAGAGCCCCAATTGCTGTTGCCATTGGTAGCGGGCTAGCCGCCATCACCTTTACGTTGGTTCTGGGGCTGACAGATTCGCGAGGCGGCTTTTTAGGGTTTGGCGCGGCATTGATTTTAACCCCCCTTATTGCAGCGTGGGATAAGAATTGGAAAATTACTTTAGTTCTTGCCGCGATTTTAAGCGCTTTAACCCTGTTTCTCTTATTTGGGCAAGATCGAATTTCAGTTGGGCAAGCCCTCTTTCCTGGGTCAAACGGGTTAGAAGGGGGATTTGATGAGATTAAGGGGGTCGAAGGACGGATAGAGATTTGGTCTAGGGCGATTTATGGCATTCAAGATTTTTCCTTTACTGGCATGGGGGTGGGCACATTTCGAGAAGTCGTACATATTTTGTACCCTCTCTTTACCATTGCGCCCTCAACAGACATCGCGCACGCGCACAACCTGTGGCTGCAAATGGGATTGGATTTGGGCGTTCCGGGCTTAATCGCTTACCTTAGTTTGTGGCTGGGCGTTGGCTTTATGCTGATTCAGATTTGGCGCGGCTCGGAAAGTTATTGGCACAAATCGCTGGCAGTCGCCTTTAGCAGCGCGTTAATCGCTTATTTTTCATATGGGATATTTGACACCATCACCATTGGGGCTAGACCTGGCTTTTTGTTTTGGATGCTTCTAGGGTTAATCGCTGGTTTATACCGACTAACAGCGGAACGGTCAATTCAATCTGCCCAATAATTTGTATTTTGCCCAATGGGCGGTGCGATAAAACGGGTCGATAGCCAGAGCGCGATTGTACCAATCTAAAGCGACGCCAGCTTGTTTTCGATGTTCGAATATGCGCCCTAGATTCATGTGGGGGAATTGGGGGGCGTCGTAGTTGGGGGCTTCAATCGCTTTTTTCAGCCAGGGGATCGCCTCTTCCCATTTGTTTTGTTCAATTAAATACGCCCCAATATCGTTGTATGGATTGCCGTAGTCGGGGTCCAGGGCGATCGCTTGGCGGCATTCATCTATCGCTTCATCGTAGCGGCTCATCATGCTGTAACTCCAGCCCAAGAAGGTATGGGCTTTGGCAGTGGGATACATATTGATAGATCGTTTGTAAAGCAAAATGGCATCGGCAAGCTCTCCCCGCATCTGGTGGCGATAAGCCCGATCAAATAGGATTAAGGCTTGATCCTGTTCAAAATCGTCGCTCATTAGATTAGTGTAATCTTTTTAGGAAATGCCGGCAAAACGACATACAGTAACCTCGCCAATCACAACAGCTGCCCCGCCAATTGAGGCAGCTCGCTCAACCCATTAATAACGCCATCGGGTTGAATGCCTTCTGGGCAGCCAAACCGTTGGCTAGATGGAAAATGTACTGCTCTTATGCCGGCATTTTGCGCCCCCACGATATCATGTTCAGGGCTGTCGCCTACAAAAATCGCTTCCTCTGGCGTTGCCTCTAGGGTCTCAAGCAAATGGTAATATGGGTCGGGATTTGGCTTCCACATGCCGGCATCTGCCGAAAACAACATGGCGTAAAAATAGCCAGCTAAATTGAACCGAGCCAAATCATTCTGATGCGCATTTCCCTCAAACATGGTGTTAGACAACAATCCCAAACGGTACCCAGTGCCCTTTAGCTGCGCCAAAACCGATTCCCCATTAGGAATAGGCTTGGCAAATTTACAAATTGCCTGCTGATAAGCTGCAGCCGCCTGCTCGACGAGAGCCAGCGGGCGATCTATCTGCAAGTCGGTCGCTATTTCGACCAGCAGATCGACCAGCCTCAAATTCCGCTTGCCGCGAACTGCGTTCTCCCATCGGGCAGGCAGCATGGCAAATGCCGTTGCCCGGAATAAGCGGAAAGATGGCAAAGGCGTCCCGTCTCTCCCCAACATGGCGTAAGCCGCTTCGATGCCGGGCGTTTCCAGCAGGGGCCAACTGTCATAAATGCCGGCATATTCAATCAACGTTCCGCCCAAATCAAAAAGAATCGCTTTTGTCACCTAATCCACCTTCAATTTCGCCACAGTTACCCCGCTGTCCCCCTCGCCGTCTCGTCCCTCTTCCCAAGAGTTCACATTTGGATGGGCGCTTAACGCCTGGCGAACGGCTTGGCGCAATCTGCCAGTGCCTTTGCCATGCACCACCCGAATCCAGGGCAAACTAGCCAAAAAAGCCTGGTCTAACCGTCTATCTAACGCCTCTAGCCCCTCTTCTACCCGGTGTCCGCGAATATCCAATTCGATGCCGGGAGAGGGGACGATAACTTCTTTGGCTGATGAGGCTGGCTGGATTTCTTCCACAGGAGGACGTTCGCGCAATTCTAAATCTTCAAATCTGACCCGCATATGCAATCTGCCCACCGACACCACCGCTTCCTCTTTATGGATTTCCGCGATTTCTCCCTTTGTTTGCAGCGAGGTCACTTGCACAATATCTCCCACTTCGTAATTTTGGCGGCGGCGTTTTTTAGGTGGGGCGGGTTTGGGAAATGCCGGCAAATCTAACCCCTGTTCCTCCAATTGCGTTACCTCTTGATTGAGCTTTTTCACCGCCGTTCGAGATCCGGCGTCGCGCAACCGTTGGCGAATGCGGCGAATCTCATCCCGCAACGCTTCCAGCTCTTCGTCTGCTTGTTCCCGCGCCTTTTCAACCGTTTGATACCGCTCCTCTTCGATTTGGGCTAATCGCGCCGCTAATTCGTCCCGAGCCTGTTCAACCCGCTTTAGGGCGATGCGGCTAGCCGCCTCTTGCGACGCGATACGCTCTCGCAATTCTTCAATCGAATCGAGCAACGCTTCCGCTTCGGCGCTGCCGCTGCCGACTAATTTCATCGCTTCGTCCAGGACGGTGTCGTTAAGCCCTAATCGACGAGCGATAACCAGGGCATTGGAGCGACCAGGCAGCCCAATGTTTAATTCGTAGGTTGGCGCCAGGGTGTCCACATCAAAATGCAGCGAGGCGTTAACGGCGCCGCTGGTCTGACTGGCATAGATTTTAAGTTCGGGGTAATGGGTAGCGACTATGGATACGCTGCCGGCATCTCGCAAAAAGCTAATTATCGCCTGGGCTAACGCTGCCCCTTCGGCTGGGTCGGTGCCAGAACCTAGCTCATCCAATAAAACCAGCGAGCGGTCATTCGTTTTGTTTAAAATGCGAATGACATTGGTGATATGCCCGGAAAATGTAGAGAGATTTTGTTCTATCGATTGTTCGTCGCCGATGTCGGCAAAAATATGCTCAAATACGGTCAATTTTGCTTCGATTGCCGGCAAATGCAAGCCCGATTGCGCCATCAACGCCATCAGCCCCAATGTCTTAAGGCTGACCGTTTTACCGCCTGTATTGGGACCTGTGATGAGGGCAATGAAGCTCTCTTCATCCAGCGTCCAATCGACTGGTACGACGTTTGCCGCCGGCAACAATGGATGACGCGCCCCTCGAATCCAAATAGTTGAGCCGGGATGAGGATTGTAGGGAGGCGGCTGCCGCTTTGCTATTTGATTGGCATGTTTGGGCGCGGCAGGCGGGGGATAATCTTTCCAAGCGACCAATGCCGGCATTATCCCGTTGATGGCAGCCGCATATTTCGCTTTGGCGAAAATCAAATCGATTTCCGCGATTCGATCCACAATTCGCTTTAACGCTTCGCCATTCGCCGCTACTTCAGCTGAGAGCGCCGCCAAAATCCGGTTGATCTCCTCCGCCTCTTGCGCTTGCAAACCGCGATATTCGTTATTTAACTCCACCATGCCAATCGGTTCTATCCACAATGTGGCGCCGCTGCCGCTTTGGTCGTGTACAATGCCTCGAATACGCCCTTTGGCGTCAGCCCGAACCGGCACCACATACCGCCCGCCCCGTTGGGTAATTATCGACTCTTGTAAATGTTGATTGAGGTCGCTGTTGAGCAGCCGTTGCAATTTGTCTTGGATGCGTCCGTGGGCGATCCGTAAAGCTTTCCTTAGATTGGCTAATTTCACGCTGGCGCTGTCTAAAATTTCGCCGCGCTCATCTAGGGTCAGTTCTATTTTCGCCGCTAATCCTGGGCAATCTTCAATCAATTTGGCGATTCGTGCCAGCTCTGGATTTTCATGACGGTCGCGGAGGAGTTGTGTACGTAAAGTGGCTGCCGCTAAAAGCGTATTGCGAATTTCCAGGAAATCGGTTGCCAGCAGCGTAAAACCGCGTTGGGCATTGTCTGCCGGGCGGCGCACATCGCGGGCGCCGCCAATCGTCACCTCGCGCTGGCTGTCAAACAGGGCGACCGCTTCGGCGGTTTGCTGTTGCCATCTTAACGCAGTGTCATAATCGTTGACGGGGATGAGGGCTAACGCTAACGCTTCGCCTCCGCTAAAGTTGGCGAAAGCGGCTACGTGGGCTAAAACTTTATCAAATTCCAGGGTTTGCAACGTTTTGCTGTCCATGCCGGCAAGTATAGGGGGCGGAGTAAATGCCGGCAATGTTTGAGGTAGGGTTTGTTGTTGGGTAAAATGAACTGCTTTTATGGCAGTAGCTAAGTAACTTGAGAAGGTATTGTGAGTGACTCTCCGGCAATTGAGATAAGAAACGTTAGCAAACTCTTTCAATATAACGATGATCAACCTAAGACGGTGTTGGAATCGGCGATTTCATTATTCTCCCGCCGGCAGCCACCAAAACCTTTGTGGGCTTTGCAAGATGTGGATTTTGTGGTTGAGCCAGGGCAAAGCGTAGGGTTGATAGGGCGAAATGGCAGCGGTAAAAGCACTTTGCTCAAGATGATTACCGGCATTATCCGTCCTAGCCAAGGCGCGATCGTTGTTAGAGGCAGGGTGAGCGCTTTGCTGGAATTGGGGGCGGGTTTTCATCCCGATTTGACCGGACGAGAAAATATCTACCTGAATGGTTCAGTTTTGGGGCTAACCAAACGCCAAGTCGAGGCTCGGCTGCACGAAATTGTGACCTTTTCTGAATTAGGCGATTTCATTGATATGCCAGTCAAACATTATTCCTCCGGCATGTACATGCGATTGGGTTTCAGTGTGGCGGTGCATGTCCAGCCAGATATTTTGATTGTGGATGAGATTTTGGCGGTTGGCGATTATGCTTTTCAAACCAAATGTTTAAATCGTATCCGAGAGCTGCAACGAGGCGGCGTTACCATCGTTTTTGTCAGTCACCATATTCAAACAGTCCGGCAAATATGCTCCCATTTGGTCTGGTTGGAACTAGGCAAGGTGGAATCTATCGGTTTAGCGGCGGATGTGGCTGACCAATATATGGCGCAGCAAAGAGGCAGCCAAGCGAATGTAATTGGCGGCTCGCGGTGGGGCAGCGGCGAGGTGGAGATCGTCTCAGTCCGCTTTCTAAATGAAAATGGCAAAGAAAGCAAAGATTTTTTTACAGGGGCTAAGATACAGATTGAGATTGATTATGTGGCGCATCAGCCAATTCAAAATCCTGAATTTGGATTGGCGTTTTTTACATCAGATGGGACTCTGGCGGCTGGTCCCAATAATCGACAAACGGGGAATGAGTTGGGAGAAATTGCCGGTAAGGGAACGATAATATATCAAATTGATTCTTTGCCATTCCTAAAGGGAGAATATTTGGTTTCGGCAGCAATTCATGATTCGACATTGCCTCGCGCTTTCGATTATCATGAGAAAGGATATTCGTTTTCAGTGGAAAAAAGCGGAATGGAAGAAGATGGGGGGATAGTGCAACTGCCGGCAAGTTGGCGGCATCTACCTAAATCTTAACCAAAATCTACGCCCTACAACATTAAAATTTCTGAAAAAGGATACTAATTTACCGAAAAAAAATGGGGGAATTAAGAGTCAACGCTATACTCGTGCCGCGAAACAGGGCATAGGAGGGGAAAATAGAAATTAAAATGAAGGAGAAATTATAAATGAATAGAAGTTGGTTTCGAGCGTTATCCCAATTCTTTTGCTTTGGGTTTGTCATTTTGGGGGCAACAACTCTAAACTATTCGGCGTTAGCTTTACCCCAAGCAAATCCAGAAATAGATTCATTAGTTTCGCAAGCGACAAATCAACTAGTCAATCAATCCTCAACGCCATTAAATTGTCGCTTTGGGTATGCAGCATTGGGGGGCAAATCTACTGAATGGTTAGAAACAATAGGGACAGGATGGTATGTAAATTTTAGCGCTCATGAATACAGCATAGTTGCCAACAATGACCAAATTGAGCATGTTCCAATTATCAAAGTAAAACAAGAAATTGTTAATGGGCAATACATTCACGGCGCTTATTTAATTGGAAATGGGTTGTCCGGAGCAGCTATTGAACCCTATATCTCTAATTTGGTGACAAATAATCCAGGTCAACTTTGGTTGGTTGGAAATGAACCAGATGTGCCATCGCCTGCTCAAGGCAACACCGAAGCAGAAACCTATGCAATGGCGTATGAGCATGTTTATCGCTTGGTTAAACAATATGATCCTTCAGCGCAAGTGGGCATTGGCGGAATATCTATGACGACGCCAGCGCGAATGTGGTACTTAACGCAAGTATGGGATAGCTACTTGGAGATGTATGGTCAGCCTATGCCGATTGATGTATGGAACACTCATAATTATATTATTAATGAAGCCCAGTACGATCATAATGGTAATATTGTTCCGGCTGATGGCAGCTTTCCTACTGGACTACCGGCCAATCAAACTCATTTGTTAAAACGTTTACCCATAGCGCATTCTACTCAAGAATGTCCGCTGAATGAAGTTTATTGTCGAGCAGAGCATGATAGCATTCCATTATTTATTGAACATTTATATGCATTACGCACGTGGATGAAAGAAAGAGGTCAACAAGATAAACCGCTTATCATTACAGAGTTTGGGCTAGCATACCCTTATATATTAGAAAGTGGTGGTTGCTTTTTAGCGGATGAATTCGGCAATTGCTTTACGCCTCAACGGGTTAACAACTTCTTAAATACAACGTATTCGTATATGAAGGATACAATTGATACAAATGTTGGCGACCCTTCTGATAATTACCGGTTAGTACAACAGTGGCTTTGGTTTAGCAGTTGGGTTGAGCCAGAACATGCCGGCAGCGCCAGCAATTTGCTGGAAGCTGATTACAAAAATTATGCTCCAGGAGATATAAATGCCTTAACTGAAGTTGGAACCAATATGCGCAATATAATTTTGTCCTATCCAACGGATGTGAATTTAAAAGCAGAAAGAGCCCCTGGCGTTGTCTTGCCAACAAGCGGAACAGCTAATATTTCAGTCCAGTTTGTAAATAACGGAGATACTTCCATTACGATGCCATTTGATGTTACATTTTACAGCAACTCTGGTTTAACCAATGAAATTGGGTCAGCGACCATCAACCCGATTTTGCGTGGTTGTGCGCGACATACTTATACTGCATCTGTAGATTGGCTTAATTTGCCTTCTGGTTTACATAAGTTCTGGGTGAAATTAGATAGTGGCAATGTAGTTTCAGAAAATAATGAGTCGTCTTTGGATAATGTGATTCAAGGCATAGTAATTGTAGATGGAGAGAATGTATACTTGCCATCTGTGTCGAACGCAAATCCATAAATTGTGTGTCAACTTTTGAATATAACCTTCTACCAATGAATTAAATGACTATATCGGTAGCGATTGTGGTGTTAAACTGGAATGCCGGCAATCTCCTCATCCCCTGTCTGAAATCGATTTTCAGCCAAACATACAGCGATTTTCAACTATGGGTAGTAGACAATGGTTCAACGGACGGCTCGTTTGAAAGGGCGCAAAAGCGTTTTCCACAGGCGACTTTTGCCCAAAATGGGGACAATATCGGATTTGCTGCCGGCAATAATCGCGCTTTAGCTCAAATCAATGCTGATGTAATCATCCTTGTCAATCCAGATACGGTGATGGAAGCGGATTGGCTGGATAATTTGCTCGCCGCTTTGGAATTAGATGCGACCATAGGAGTGGCGGGCTGCAAAATCTTTTACCCAGACGGCAAGTTACAGCACGTTGGCGGAATATTAAGCCCAGAGCAAGGGATGCCGGCATATATTGGGCAATACGAAGCGGATGTTGGACAGCATGATCAAGTTCGAGATTGTGACTATCTGATGGGTTCCGCTTTTGCCATCCGCCGGGAAATGATGGCGGAAATTGGCTTACTGGACGAGGGGTATTTTCTCTATTTTGAAGAAGCCGATTATTGCGCTCGGGCGCGGCAAGCAGGCTGGCGGACAGTGGTTGCGCCAGCGGCACGGCTGACTCATGTTGAATCTGCCACCCGCCCACAGCGAGATTTGCTTTATTTGCAACGATTTCATCTCAGTCGTTGGCGATATTTGCTAAAGCATACGCTGGTTGGCGATTTGTTGGATGTGACATTGCCGGCAGAAAAAAAGTGGCTCTCTAGCCGGCGCCTTGTTGAACGAAAAGCGGTAGGCGCGGCTTATCTGGAAACGATTCTGAGATTGCCGGCGATTCGGGTGGCGCGGCTGCGTGATGGGGGAAGCGACTGGAATTCTAAGCAGATGCAGGCGATTTGCGATTGTTTGCGAACCCTACATTGCCAAGAGCTGCAATTGAGGGATGAGCAAACGGATTGGCTGACTAACCATTGGCAAATCGATGAGCCGCCATTTCGTTCCAAGTTGCCGCTGGTGGGAGGCGCCATCGCCAAATTTCGGGAAAAATGGCTCGACATCGCTGTCCGTTGGTATATCCGCCCGCAACTTCAGCGCCAAAATCAGTTTAACGAAGTTGCGGCAAATCAAATAGCGTCATTGCATAGTCGGTTGGCGATCTTGCAAGAAGACCAGGCAATTTTAGCCCAATCGCTGGGCGAATGCCGGCAACAGCTAACCGACATCGCCTAAACTACACCAAAACCCCATAGCCTACTTTTCCTCGAACTAGCTGCCCCTCTACTTGGGAGAAGGCGTCAGCAGTGAAAAGAGTGATTTTCTATTGAGGCATCAAATTCGTCGATTTGCCGTCGAAATTCACTTAACTCTTTCATTTCTTTCCTATCTTTTATTGTAGTCTGATTGATATTGTTTAATAGATAGATAGTTTAGGATGATGATAACTTATCGGGCGCAATTATGAGTGATATTTTGCATATCTACGAAGTTGGTCCCCGTGATGGGCTACAAAATGAGGCAGCAATGGTTGCCACAGAGGATAAGTTGCGGCTTATTGATGCCCTAACGGCTGCCGGCATTTCAACCATCGAAAATGCCAGTTTTGTTCATCCAAAAGTTGTGCCGCAAATGGCGGACGCTGAAACAGTGATGCGTGATTCGCTGGCAAACCATCCACACATTCGCTTTGTGGGATTAGCGTTGAACGAGCGAGGGTATGATCGGGCGTTAGCGGCTGGCTGCCGGCATATCGCCCTGGGCGTTTCGGTTAGCGATACATTCAGCCGACGCAATAGCGGCATGTCGAGTTTGCAAGCGATGGACGCCGCTCGCCAAATTTTAACGAGGGCTGAGGCTGATGGTTTGTGGACACGTGTCTATTTGATGACTGCTTGGGTATGTCCGTATGAGGGCAAATCAAACCTGCATAAGACGATCGCCTTGGCTGAAAAATTGTGGGAGATGAAAGTCGATCAGTTGAGCGTAGCGGATACCATAGGCTACGCTCATCCGCTGGAAGTAGGATGGCTGATCGAAGAGTTAGGCAAGCGGTTGTCGATAAATCAATTGGCGGTTCATTTGCACGATACTCAGGCGATGGGCTTGGCGAACGCCGCAGCGGCTGTTCAGGCTGGCGCTCGTATTGTGGATGCCAGCGTGGGCGGATTAGGCGGCTGCCCTTTTGCTCCTGGAGCTGCCGGCAATTTAGCCACCGAAGATTTGATCTTTATGGCGTATAAAATGGGCTTTGGTTGCGGCGTTGATTACGAAAAGCTATGGGAAGCTGTTTATTTGGCGGAAAAGATGGTAGGGCGGCGAATTGGCGGGCGAATTCGGGAATGGTGGGAAGCCAATTGCGCCATCGAGCCAGCATTGGCGCCTTAGCCGGGGCAAAAACCTGTCGCCTCGTTTTCATCCCCCCTCAACATGATTTTTTAGCCCTTGCAACAATTCTCCCATCCCTTTTTGATATTGATTGCGCACCATGACAGCATCTAACAATTTGCCGATTGGACCATATTTTAGCTGGTAGATAGGTGAAACTGTGACAGATGTTTCCTCTGTTTTCTTTTGTTTTAAGGTAAAGCGAATATCTGCGCTTTGGAAAGGCATATTACTGTTTGTGATGCGAAAGGTAATTTGGCGAGGTGGGTCAAAGGTGACGACTTCTTCGTCGAGAAAGTTTTTGCCGCCTAAGTTACAATGCCGGCATGATCCCACGCCCACTTCTCCATTTGTTGTTTGATGAGACGCTTTCACCCCCGGATTCCAAAGATAAATTGAGCCAATATCTGCCAATGATCCCCACACTTGTTCAATCGGGGCAGAGATAACGATACTTTCTGCAAATTCACCCATTAGTTTTTCCTGCTATTTACTTGCTTCGATCAGATATTTTCTTGCTGAAAAAGCTAGCTCTTCTCCGTTTTCGAGTCGGCGATGAAGTTTCATCAACTGTTCAAAATACCTATCTACCGAAAAATTAGGTACGAGCCAGGGAACAGCCTTCAAATAGTAAACGATCGCCTCAACATCAGCAAATTTTATCTTACCAGCCCAATTTTCAACATTAATGATCCGCAACCCTGCCGTTTTCAGTAAAGGAACGTATCTTTCCGCTGTAGTTTGAGGCCATTGGGGTTGCGTATCAAACAAAGTCATCAAATCATTTAGCCATAATCCATGTACTTGTTGGGTTAAAAATGTGCCGCCTTCTGCCAAAATTCGGGCTATTTCTTGAGGATTAAAAGCGGAATGTCGATTTAGAACGAGGTCGAACTCCCCATTGTCAAAAGGCATTGGGTCAGTCTCAGTTAATCTCACATGAATGACCTGACCGCCATAGGGTGTTAATCGTTCTGTGGCTAATTTGAAATTTGGCGGAAATTCTTCCGTAGCAACAACTTTTGGAGACCAGTAATCTTTTAGTTTGAGAAATCGTTCGCCTCCACCTGTACCCATATCTAAAACTGAAGCGCTTTGCTGAAGCCGTTCAATAGATTGTGAACTGTAAGACCAAGGGGTTTGCCCTTCTGCCATCCGCCCATCCAAATAAGAAAAATCCCAACCGGTAAATGGTTGACGTTCTTCGTATTGCCACTGTTCTATGAGCCGTTTATTTGCCATTCACACCAAAAATATCCTTCTTTATCAATTATGATCGCAGGCTCTAAAATGCCGGCATCCACCAACCCTGTAATCGTCTCTTTCACTATTTTTATCCCCCACTGAAACAGTTTATTCACCTCGCCAACCGTTCCTGCTCCCATAGATTGGAAGTAAAGAGTCGTCAACTTTGCCCTTGCCTCTTTAGTAGATATTTTACGGGCGAGTGCCGGCAATCTCATCCCACCGTTAACTGCCGGCAATGGGGCATCATCAGCGCCGCTCGGCGTCTGGGCTGGGACTCGGCTGTTCAAGACTTCACTCATCCAGCAAATAGACCGGCTCCTGGTAAAAGCGGATGCTGCCCGCCCCTTCTTTTTGTTGCAGCATCTGTTGCAGCCATATATTTTTTTCGCGCAAGCTCATCGTCTGAGAGCGCATCACATCCATCTCGATGCCGGCACGCAATATGCGACCGGGAATAACAAAGCGGGTGATGCCGGCAGGCACATACCGACCCGATTTGACCACCTGCAACACATATTCCACCGTCAACTCCGGAAAAACGACTAGAGCCGACATGTCGGGATAAAGCCGTTGCAAATGCAACACATCATTTTCCAGAGTACGGCTGACGTTCGCCTGGTCGATGTAGGTTTCGGTGAGGCTGTTGAGCGCCGCCAACCGTCTGGCGCCTGGGGTTGGGTACACCATAAACACCTGATTTTCTACGGTGTGCAGGTAACACAAGGCGTCATCCAGCAGCAAATCTTCTTGCGCTTTTTTGGGCTCGGTTTTACGCAGCGACACTAGGGGTAGGGCGTCCAATGTGTTAAACAGGTCGGCTGCCGGCATTTGGTGGATAACATGAAACCACGTTTTCAGTTCCAATCCATCCCCGGAGTCGATGATTTGCACCGCCATGTGGGGAATGCCGAGTTGATTTAACGCCGTGGTGCGCGTCGCGCCGTCCAAAACGACATATTGCCCGTCTCCTGCCGGCATTACAATGGGGGGATTGTTTAAGGTAATCTCGTCTGCCAGCCGTTTTTTGAGCCGATCTACCCGTTTTTGGTCGAACGCCTCATGCGGGATCACATTTTCGGACGGCACGAATCGCAATGGCAAAATAGCCGTCGGCTCCACAAAACGGAGCAGGGGGATCATCTTTTCGGCGATATTGACCGCCGCAATTTGCCCCGCTTCGGCGGAGCTGCCGGCAATATGCGGGGTAGCAATTACCCGTTGGTGCTGCGCCAATGCGCTTCCTTTGCCACGTTTTGGGTCAAAAACATCCAGAGCGGCGCCAGCGATCTCCCCCGCGTCCAACGCTGCCAGCAGCGCTTTTTCGTCAACCGTTTTGGCGTGGGCGGTATTGATTAAAATCGCCGACGCTTTCATCCGCGCCAATTGCTCTACGCCGATCAAATGCCGGGTCTCTTTGTTATAAGGCACATGCAGCGACACATAATCGGCTGCCCCTAACAAATCGTTGAGATCGACCCGTTGGATGATCCCTGCCTCTTCGTCCAGGGTCAATTCGTCTGTTTGCTCGATTTGGTTGACTAGAATTTGCATCTCGAATGCTCGGGCGCGCTTTGCCGTCTGTTGCCCAATGCGCCCATAGCCGATGATGCCCAGCGCCTTGCCGGCAAGCCCCGAACCCCAAGCCCCTTCGCTGACGAGTTGCCCTTGCTGTGTTTGTTGATTGGCAGTGGGCAATCGGCGAGCCACTGCCAGAAGCAACGCCATCGTATGCTCAGCGACGGCGATAGTGCGCGCCCCAGGGCTGTTGACCAACTCGATTTCCGCCCGGCTGGCTGCCAAAATATCGACATTTTCCAGCCTGGCGCCAGTGTGAGCGATAACCTGTAATTGGATAGCGCGCTTTATCGCCTTTTTCTTTAGTTGCAGGCGATTTCCCAGAATGATGCCGGCAAAATCGGGCAATGCCAACAACAATTCATGTTGGCTGATGCCGGGGCGAAAATCGACTTCCGCTACCGTTTGTAGCAGCGCGATGCCATCTTGATGGAACGGATCGCAAATCAGAACGCGGGATTTGGGGGCGTCTATTTCCATGGTTATACATTTTTTACGGCGACCATCTCCTGAACGGGAGAACGGTCGCCATTGCTAGAAATTCGACGGGGGGCGATAATCGTGCCGCAATCGAAGCCTAGATCGCCATACAATTTTAAAATGCGGGGCGTGGCGCGGTTTGCCGCCACTACAGCGCCCGGATGGGCGGCTAACCAGTTTGCCAATCGTTCTTGATCTGCCCAATCAAAGCCGCCGGAACTGTAATCGGCAAATTCGCCATCGTAAGGAGGATCAGCATAGACAAAATCAGCCGGGGCAAGCGCCATGCCGGCAAAATCGCCGCAGCGAAAGCGCCAGCGAGAAAATGCCGGCATATATTCTGTGAAATCCCGCCGGTAATTTATTTGGTGGTAGCGACCCATTGGCACATTAAAGTACCCTTGCTTGTTAAAGCGGCACAATCCATTAAAGCCCGTGCGGTTGAGGTAATAAAAGAGGGATGCCGCTTCTTTGCTGTCGCTTTCTCCCTGCGAAATTAAATCATTAAATCTGCGACGATGGCGATAATATAGCTTTTCGTCATTTTTCATGTCGATGTCGATAATTAGACCGCGCTGCACCCAGCGATAAAAGTTGATGAGATGGGGATTGACGTCATTTAGCCATCCTGTTTGTGGCATGACGCTCACCGTGATGCCTAAACCGCCAGCAAATGGCTCGACCAGCCGGCGATGCCTATGGTTCTCCCAAATCTCCTGAAAGCGGGGGACAAACCATCGTTTGCCGCCTGCCCATTTTAGCGGCGGCGTTAGCTGGGTTGCCGGCATATTTGGCGGTGTCATCGTAAAAATGGTAGATTAAACGGGCGGTTTTTTCAACTTGAGATTGCCGGCATGTCGAGCGGAATCCCGCTTTGTTTTTTTGGCAATAGTGGCTTGAAACGCCCTGGTGAGATCGACTCCTGTTTGATTTGCCAGGCAAATCAGCACAAATAAAACATCTGCCATCTCTTCCGCCAACGCCTCAGTCTGGTTTGGGGGTTCAGCCCCCGCCTTAAAACTTTGGTCGCCAAAATAGCGGGAAAAAAGGCGGGCTAATTCGCCTGTCTCTTCCATTAAAATCGCCACATTGCTCAATTCGGAATAGTAACGAACGCCCACCTCATGAATCCATTCGTCTGTGATTTGTTGGCATTGTCGTAAAGTGATGTCGCTCATTTTGCCCTTTGCCCAACTTGAATTTGTGCTATAGACCGAAAAAGCCGCTAAAATAATAGGAGACCATTGTAACGTTGAATGCATCAGTTGAAAACCTGGCGATTTTCATTTAGTTAAATTAAAATGATTGTTATCATCTTTATAATAAAAATTAAAAGGATTATATGAGCGAAGCTAGCCCCGCCATGCGCGAATATTTGGCGGAAATTTACCGCTTGCAAGAAGATTCGCCGATTGTTAGCACCACCGCCTTAGCAGAACGACTGGATGTTTCCGCTCCGGCAGTGCCCCGTATGTTGCGCCGCTTGGCAAACAGAGGGTACGTTACGCATCGTCCCTATCAGGGGGTAGAGTTGAATGAGTTGGGGCGGCAATTGGCGCTCGATGAATTGCGCCGGCATCGTATATGTGAGGTGTTTTTGGTGGATGTAATGGGCTTTAGCTGGGACGAGGTACATGATCATTCTGACCAGTTGGCGGCGGGCTTAAACGCAGCGCTTACGGATAGAATGGCAGAGATGACGGGTCAGCCAACCCGCTGCCCGCATGGCGAGCCAATACCAGATCAAGAAGGGAGAATGCCGGCAGTGGAGGATATCAATTTAGCCAACCTGGGAGTAGGGCGCACCGGGGTGATAAGCCGAGTTCGCACCCATGATGGCGAAAAATTGCGCTACTTCGCTTCGTTGAACGTAGCGCCTGACCAACCCTTTGAAGTGGTTGGGCGGGCTCCATTCAATGGTCCCATCACATTGCGGCTTCAATCAGGGCAAGATATCACGCTGGGCATGGAGGTGGCGCAAGCCGTTTGGGTGAGCAGCCCGGCTGGGCAATAAATTAGGGAAAAAGCCGTCGCGTTTTAACTTCGGCTACCGCATTTTCTTTATATCTGTATAGCATGGCGGGGCGCCCTTCACCCTCTTTCTTTCGCTTGCCCGTTTTTTCGATAATTTCTGCGCTTAAGATTTTGCGTCGGAAGTTGCGCTTATCTAGAGGCTCGCCCAACACCGTTTCATAAGCGGTTTGTAGATCGGTCAGGGTAAAGACATCGGGCAGCAGCTCAAAACCGACCATCGTATATTCCAATTTATAGCGTAATCGCGTGTGAGCGTATTTTAAAATATCGTCATGGTCAAACGCTAATTTGGGCAGATCAGTCATCGAAAACCATTTGGTTTCCGACGCTTGGTCGCCAGGGGCGGGGCGTTGAATGGCATTGAAAGGGACAACGGCAAAGTAGGCGACAGTGATTACCCGCGTACGCGGGTCTCGTTTGGGTTCGCCAAAGGTGTATAACTGTTCCAAGTAAACGTTTGTCAGCCCTGTTTCTTCGTCTAACTCCCTGATTGCCGCTTCGTCGATAGATTCGTCGAATCGGACGAAGCCGCCGGGTATCGCCCATTTGTTAGCAAATGGCTCATACAATCTTTTCAGCAATAACACCTTTAAATCGTCGTCAACCAGCGTAAAGATAACCACATCTACTGTTACCGATAGACGATCATAGCTGTCAGGGTCGTAATTTGCCGGCAATTCGCTTGCCAAAAGTCGCCTCCTATCAATAAAAAAGCCCCTGCTACGCACAGGGACTTTCATTATATCAAAAAAATTGCTTAGATTAATTGAGGGGATAATTGGGATTCACCGGAGCTAACTCTTCCAGAGGAACATCTTCGATTCTGGGGTACAAGTCGAAATCATCCGTTTCAGGCGGAGTTAAGCCGCCTTGTTCAACCAATTGGGGCAGTGAAACGCTGGTGGTAAAGAAGACGCTGGTGTCTCCCTGGGCGCGGAGGGCTAGATCGATGTCGATACCGCGAATCATCGCCCATTGCAACGACAACGCTTCTTGTGCCGGCATACTCAAAATCACCAAGTCAGGTATCCGTTCGTTGCGCTCTTTTGCCGCTTCAACGATATCCGAAGGCTCATTCGTTTCAGTCGAGGCTGCGCTGGCGTCAGCCGGGGCTTCCGCTTCGCCGCCCGCTAGTTCAGGGTCCGTTGCATCTTGGGCGGTCGGTTGAGGCTGAGCTGCTGTTGCTGGGTCTGCGTAAAAAGCGCCAGGCGCGATTCCAGGTCCAAACAGAAGCGAGCCATCAGGGCGTACCCATGTGCCAATCCAAACCACTTCCGCTTGTTGAATCGCCAATTGCGTCACCCGCTTGGGGAACTGTCCGCCCGCTTCAGATTGTTTTGGCAAAATTTGCGCCACCAAATTGACTTCCGGGATTAATTCCAGCCGCCCTTGGGTGGTAGATGGAAAGAGAAACTCCTCTCCTTCTGATAACGCTTGTTGGTCTACAACTTGTAGATGGTTGGGCAACGCAGTTTTTAGCTCTGGGTCAATTTCAACCATTCTTAAAGACATCAGCACGTCAACTAAGTCGCCTGGGCGCATCGCATATGCCATGCCTGAGTATCGGTCGATTGGGAATGCGACAGCCACTTTGCCTTGATCGACATAAAGTGACAGATCAGAACCAAACCCAGCCAAATCTGAAGCGTTAACCGCCAACATTGGAGATAAGACTTCTTGCCCAGCCGCGATGCGGGCTTTGGCGATTTGACCTACCACCAAATCAACGGTGTCAAAGGTGACTCCAGCCTGAACAGCGATATTTTCTTCGCTTCGTTGGGTTACCATGACCAAATCTTCGCTGATTCGTTGCCCAATGGGAATATCGACGACCGCCACTACCACATCGGCATAACGCACTATTGGCGTTGGGGTTGGCGCTGGTAAGCCTGGTTCTTCTTGGCCTTCGCCGTCAGTTTGGGAGTTTATTGTGCCGGCATCTACGCCGGTATCCGCCGAAACGACGTTGGTTGTGGAGGCAACGACGCCGCCACGAGAAAACAAGCCAAGTTGGGTGAGGGCATACACTGCCCCAAGCCCTATCACAGCAATCAAAATTAGAATAATCAATAAGGTACGCGCTCGCATTGCTTAATCCCTTACTTCAATAAATATAGAATTGAGGTTAACTATCAGGAACTGATACAGTGGGTACAACAGTAGGAACAATTGGGACGATCTCAGTGTCAACCGAATAGTTGAAGTTCGGCGGCGCTTCGATGTTAAATTGCTCTAAAAAGTAGTTGATATCCACATTTTGCACATCGTAAATTTGCCCGTCATCCGTGCCGCGCAGGGCATATTGGATAACGGCGTTCGATTCGACGGCATATTTCAAAAAGAGTTGTTGTTGCGGCGGCAGCGCCAATACTACAGCGTCTGGGGGCGCCGTTGTTGGCGTTGGCGGCGGTCCACCCGGCGTAGGAGTTGGAGCGTCGGGAGGAGGGATTGGCGTGGGTGGGGCGACATCGGCGGGGGGTTGATACCTGCCAATCTGAATCACCTTAGCGTTTTGCAACAACATCGAGACATGGAACGGTCGCGGATCCTCCTCTGAAGGCATCACATGGGCTAAATCTCCATTGGGCAATGTTTCGAAGCGACCATACGGTTCCAGAACGACGATGTTTCGGGAACTCTCGCCACTCTCAGGGTCAACCGATTCTAAGATAAAGCCGGCGCTATTATGCAAGAAGGTTTGAAATTGCTCGTCCATTTCCCAGAAATAAAAGCTGAGCAAGATATCTACATTGTCGCCTGTAGCCAACCCATATCCAACGCCAGACAATCGATTCAACGGGACGCTGGCGGCTGTCCAGCCTGATGGAATCATCGAGGAGGGACCAAAATCTTCTCTACCGATGAGACGCGGATCACTGATAAAGTCATCCTTTACCAAAGTTTCCCCTTGGTAGATGTCAGTACGGGCGTATAAGCCGATTACATCTTCGATATCGGTAAATACGTTGGAGCTAACTCCGTCAATTGGGCGGGTGTCGGTAATCAATTCGTTGATTGTCATTTGCCAGCCCCGCGGTACCGTTTGCCAAGAGACGACGACCTCGGTCATTGTTCCCAGGGTGGGAATTGGCGTGGTTGGAACGGAATCGCCTTCATTATTGCCGGAAGATTGATTATTGCCAGAGCCATTGTCTACTGGCGTGGTTGTTCCATCACCATTTTCGGTGGTGTCACCGCCATCGGTACCACCGCGAAGCAATATAAAACCAATGACAGCAAATAAGATGAGCGCGCCCACAAGTAGAAGTATGGGGATCAAACGATTTCTCATAACCTCATTCCTTCGAGAATTGGATTATTGGTTTGCCTTAAATGGGCAAACAGGGTGACGCTTTCCAAATGGAAAAGCTTTGGATTTAAAACGACTCTTAGTTGGGGACATCGATGGGACAAATAATATGTAAACCTAAAGTCGAAACTATGGTAGCATAGGTGGGTACTAGTGGAAATGGGTCTATAGGACTACTTTTTTGGCTGGCAAGGCGGCTGTGTCGGATTTATTTGAGACAAAACCGCCTAAATTAGTCGAGAGAAGGCAGATCAGCCGGAGGCAAATGATGGCTCTGAATTAACAGGAACTTTTTGGGATTAGGAGAGGAAAAACGTCCTATTTGAAGGTGGGTAGTGGGGCGTCGGAGAGGAGACGAAACCAAGCTTGCCAGGGGGCGCTAAATTGCGCTAGATCGGGGGCGGTTGTATTGTTGATGACCGCTTCTGGCGGGGAGTTGACGAAGAGGGGTACCACCCGTTTTTCGCCGGGCAAGATATAGCCGCCTTCGTTGCGAGCGAAATCTTTGACGTAATCGTCGTCGTTGACATAGGCTCGCGTTGCCTGGAGCTGGCTGTGATATTGTTGGGCAGCTTCGATTTGGGTTTCTAATTCCGCTTCGCCAATGCCGGCAATGGTGCGGGCGTGGGCTCGCCGGTTTAAATCGAGGGCGATGACCATGCCGGCAATGATCAATGCCAAAACCAACAGTTGCGGCACGGTGAGAAGCGGGCGTTGCGGGATTTTTAACCGTTGCATGGTCAGGCGATGGTAACCTGATTATGTAAGGTTGGCAAGCGATTTTCCTTAAAGTTACCGTGGCATGTGCGGTATTTCCTATTTTGAGCTGGGCGGATTTTCCTTTGTCTCTCCTTTTTGCCCATGATACAATGCCACCCATTATCAATTTTTAAGCCAGCCAGCCTAGTTGTTTCCATTTTAATAATTAGGCTGGTTATTTGTTTGTTTGGGAAGGAAAAGCATGTTAAAGACGCATCAATGCGGAGAGTTACGAGCCCAGCATGTGGGGGAAGAGGTGACCTTAGCTGGTTGGGTGAATAAGCGACGGGATATGGGCGGCATTATCTTCGTCGATTTGCGGGATCGGTCGGGCAAGGCGCAAGTGGCGGTCAATGCCGGCATTTCTCAAGCTGCCTGGGATGCTGCCGACCTACTTCGCCCAGAATTTGTGGCGCAAATTGCCGGCACAGTGCAAAAAAGACCAGCCGGGCAAGAAAACCCCGATATGCCGACCGGACAAGTTGAATTGATAGCTTCTGAAGTAACTATCCTTAATCCAGCCAAAACGCCCCCATTTCCCATCGACCGTGAAGCCAATGTAGACGAAGGGTTGCGCCTGAAATATCGATATTTAGATTTGCGGCGGGAACGACTGCAGCGCAATTTGAATATCCGTCATCAGGCGATCAAATATATCCGCGACTTTTTAGATGAGCGGGGCTTTTTAGAGATCGAAACGCCGATTTTGTTTAAAAGCACGCCAGAAGGGGCGCGTGACTACCTGGTGCCCAGCCGAGTGCATCCCGGCAAATTTTACGCGCTGCCGCAAAGTCCGCAACAGTTAAAACAGTTGTTAATGGTGGCTGGATACGAACGCTATTTTCAAATCGCCCGCTGTTTTCGAGATGAAGATCAACGCGCAGATCGCCAACCAGAGTTCACCCAGCTCGATTTGGAGATGAGTTTTGTCGAGCGGGACGACATTCTCAGCCTAATTGAAGAGCTGGCGGTGGGCATGGCGCGCCAGTGCAGTCTAATTCCGTTAGCCAGTGACCGCTTTGAACGTTTGCCGTACTATCAGGCGATGGAGCGGTTTGGCACAGATCGACCAGATATGCGATATGGGATGGAGTTGACGGATGTTTCCGACATCGTGGCAGATAGCGCCTTTAGGGTATTTGCCGAAAATGTGGCTGCCGGCAGACCAGTCAAAGCGATCTGTGCCCCTGGTTGCGGCAGCTACAGTCGTAAACAACTTTCCGAGCTGGAAGATATCGCTAAAACTGCCGGAGCAAAAGGGTTGGCGTGGTTGGCAATCCATCCTGAAAGCGGCGAAATTCGGGGACCAATCGCCAAATTCTTTTCAGTCGATCACCTAATCCAAATTACAGAGCGGTTAGAAGCGCAGCCTGGCGACTTGATCTTATTTTCTAGCGATAAAAAATCTATCGTTTATGAAACGCTGCATACCCTGCGGGATGAGATGGCAAATCGACTTGGTTACAAAGAGAAAAAGGAGCTGCGTTTTGTATGGGTGATCGATTTCCCCTTATTTGAAGAGGAAAAAGAGGGAGAATATTTTGCTCCCAGCCACCATATGTTTACCATGCCCAAGCGCCAGCATATCCCATTGTTGGATAGCGATCCGCATGCCGTATTGAGCGAGCAATATGATTTGGTGTGTAATGGATTTGAGGTAGCGGGCGGCAGCCTCCGAATTGCGGAACGACCCTTACAGAGAAAAATCATGGAGTTGATAGGATTTTCGTATGAAGAGGCGCAAGAGCAATTTGGACATATGTTGGAGGCGTTTGAATATGGCGCCCCGCCACATGGCGGCATTGCCCCCGGCATTGACCGGCTGGTGGCGCTGATGAGCGGCGAACCCAACATTCGGGAAGTGATGGCTTTTCCTAAAAGCCAACAAGCGGCAGATTTAATGGCGGACGCCCCTTCTATGGTCGCCCAGCGCCAGTTGGATGAGTTACACATTAGCGTGACGATACAGGAAGAGCTGAGGGAAGGGTGATGGAGGCTCGATTCCGATGGACGGTCGCTTTTTTGGCGACGCTTTTTCTAGGCGGGGGTTGGATTTTGGCGTCCAAAGAGCCAACCAGCGGGGCTGTTTCATTAGATGGGTTGACTGAGGGGGCTTTGGCGGGGTATTTGGCGCCAGATTTTAGCTTGCCGGCAATAGATGGCAGCGAAATGAGTTTGAGCGAGTTGCGCGGTCAGCCGGCGCTTCTTAACTTTTGGGCGACATGGTGCCCGCCTTGCCGGCAAGAGATGCCTCATTTGCAAGCCGTTAGCGAGACGTTTGCCGGCAAAGCCCACGTCATAGGAGTTGATCAGGGAGAGACAGCAGACCAGGTAGCGGCATTTGCCGATGAGATTGGTATCGATTTTCCGCTGTTGATTGACGAGGACGGTCGCGTTAACAAGCAATTTGGGGTGGTTGCTTTGCCCACCACCATCTTTATCGACGAAAACGGGGTGGTAACGGAGTTGTTTGCCGGCGTGTTAAATGAAGCGGTCGCCACCGACAAACTCAATCAGATGTTGGCAGATGGCGGGTCGCCGTAAGGGGGTATTATGCTGCCGGCAATTTCACTGGGCAGTTTGGTCATTCCAACCAAACCATTGACGATATTGCTGGGCATTTGGCTGGGGCTAAGCGCTGTTGAATGGACGGGGAAGCGGCTAGAGCAGTCGGGAAAAATGTTGTATGGGATGGCGTCGGGGGCGGTTATTGCCGGCATAGTCGGCGCCCGCATCGGCTTTGTGGCAACCCATTGGTCGGCGTATCGATCTGATTTGCTGGGGATTATTTGGCCCCTCAATAGCGGGTATCATCTTTGGATTGGCGTGGGCTGCGCCATCACATTTTTGATATATTATGGGGCGAGAAAAAAGATGCCGGCAGCTGAAACAATGGACGCTTTGATTGCCGGCATGTTGGTGGGATTCGCTTTTTTCAGCCTGAGCGACTTTTTAGGCGGACCCGGGCTGGGGAAAATCACCTTGCTTCCCTGGGGGATCGATATCTTCGGCATTCGCCGCCATCCGGCGCAACTGTATGAAATCGGCATTGCTATCATTGCCTTAACCTATTGGTTTGTTATGTCAAGGCAACGACAAGCGCCAGGCGCTCTTTTTCTCCAATCAGTTTTTATTTACGCAATCGGCCGCGTATTTGTAGACCGCTTCCGTGATTTTCCGTGGACAACTGCGAGCGGCTATCATGTAATCCAACTGGTCGGATTGGCGATTGGGTTGGGTTGTCTGACGTTGTTGGCTCGGCAAAATTTAAGCGCGGGGATCGAAAATCAAAGCGAAAATGGGGAGCTTGGTTAGCGGATTTGATAAGTACCGCTTCATTTTTTAGGGCAGAGCTAAAGTCAGGCGACGCACACTGGAAATTTAAATTTGCAAATATCACAACAAAACGATACTATGCCCGCCAAAAATTGGGAGATGAATGGAGAGTGATACGATGTTTGAAGTTGGCGGCGAATATATCAATCGCAAAGGCAAGTACAAGGTGTTGGAAATCGCCGGCAATAAAATGACGGTGAAATATGAGGATGGCTCTACTTCGGAGCTTAATGTAGCGATCCAGGAGCGGATTTGGCAAAATATCTTAGCTGATCGAGGGTCAGTCGATCGCCAGAGCAAGAAAAAACAGCCAGCTAATGTAACGAAATCCAATTTTTATATTCGGACGATCAGTTTAGCGACTGTGAAAGATACGGCAATTTCGGCGGTACAAGAATGGCTCTCTCTTATTCAAGATTCCGCTCCGACGATTGGGCAAGGGGATAGATTTATCTTTTATGCCATAGAGCCCGCCTGTTTTTTCGCGGTAGCCACCACCACCAAACCGCCATCCAAAGCCAGCCAAAAGATCCCCAAATATTTTGACGATAAAGAAGGGAAAATTTTCAGTCTATCGTTGGATTGGGATGCCAGCGTGGCGATTCTGGAGGAAGGAGTAGACCTCAATTCAATTGAATTGGAAAGTCAGCCTGATTTTAAGAAGCTGTTAACCCAAGATGGATTGTTTTTATCGGTCAGCGAGGATGATTTTGAGTTGTTGGCAGAGCTAATTGCCGAACATAGCGAGGAGTTGGAAGAGGAGATTGAGATGGAAGAGGAAGATGTGGAAATAGAGGAGGAGTTGTGAGCCAATCGGTTGAACCGAAATTTGTATTGGTGTGTGTGGCATGGCCCTATGCCAACGCCGATATTCACCAAGGAAATGTTACAGGCTCGTATCTGCCGGCAGATATTTATGCCCGGTATCATCGTCTTGCCGGCAACCATGTCCTCATGGTCTCCGGCTCCGATACCCATGGCACGCCGGTAACTGTGCGAGCCGACGCCGAAGGAAAAAGCCCCCGCGAGATATTCGAGAAATACCACGCCCGTTTTCTCCAGCTCTTTCAGCAGATGGGGTTGAGTTACGATCTCTTCACCCACACCGATACTGAAAATCATCATCAAGTTTCGCAAGATATATTTCTCCGACTAAAAGAAGAAGAATATCTGTATCAAAAAGTCACGAAACAGATGTATTCTCCGGCAAATAAAAAATTTTTGCCCGACCGATATGTAGAAGGGATTTGCCCCAATTGCGGCTATGGCTCGGCGCGGGGCGACCAATGCGACAATTGCAACACCCTGTTCGAGAGCGCAGCAGAATTGATAAACCCGCGCAGCAAACTAGACGATTCTGCCCTGGAATTACGCGATACGGAACATTTTTTCCTCGATCTGGCTGCATTGGCTGACGATGGATTGGCGGATTGGGTTCAGAAGGACAAAGAGCATTGGCGCCCGCAAGTCATCAATTTTGCCACAAATTTAATCATTCAGGAAGGGCTGCACGGCAGAGCGATAACCCGCGACATGGATTGGGGAATTCAAGTCCCTATTCCCGGGTGGGAAGGCAAAGCGCTGTATGTTTGGTTCGAAGCGGTCATAGGCTATTTGTCGGCAACTATTGAATGGGCAAAAAACAGTAACGACCCTGAAGCGTGGAAAAATTGGTGGTACAACCCGGCAGCTAAAACGGTCTATTTCATCGGCAAAGACAATATCCCTTTTCATGCCGTCCATTGGCCCGCCCAGCTGCTAGGCATTGAGCGGTTGTATGAAGATGATCCGGATAAGCGGCTCAATTTGCCATATGATGTGCCGGCAAATGAGTTTATGAACATGGAAGGGGACAAAATCAGCGGCAGCCGAAATTGGGGGGTATGGATGATAGACGCCTTGCAACGGCATGACCCCGACCCGTTGCGATACTATTTGACGGCGGTAATGCCGGAAAGCCGCGACTCAGATTGGAGTTGGAGCGGTTATGTGGAACGGAACAACAAAGAGTTGGTTGCCGCCTGGGGGAATTTGGTCAACCGCACCTTAAGCATGACCCAGCGGTACTTTGCCGGCATTGTGCCGAAGCCAGGCGATCTTAGCCCAGCCGACCAACAACTGCTCGACCAAGTAGATGATGCTTTCGACCGCATTGGGGCATTGTACGATAGCTGCAAATTCCGCATGGCGCTGAGCGAAACGATGGCGGTAGCCACCTTGGTCAACCAATATTTGGAAGAGAGCAGCCCCTGGAAAACGATAAAAAGCGACCAGGCGGCGGCGGGACGCGCATTATACATTGCCATTCAGGCGATAAGCGGGCTGCAAACGTTATTCGCCCCCGTGTTGCCCTTTACCAGCCAGCAAACGCATGAGATGTTGGGAGAAGCGGGGTCGATTTTTGGCGAACTGAAGATAGAACAATACCAGGAATCGAGCCGTAGTCACACCGCGCTAACTTATGATGGCTCGCATGCTGCCGGCATATGGAAACGGACGGTGATACCCTCTGGACGACAACTTCCCCAACCCAGTCCCCTGTTCCGCCGCTTAGACGAATCGGTCGTGGAAGAAGAGTTAGCTCGATTGGGCAACCCCCCGAAAGATGAGTCAATCCCTAACGATTGACCTCGATTTTGAGCGTCCAGCCTCGTTCGTCTGGAACGCGCCCATATTGGATGTCAGTCAGGGTTTTGTATAGATTTTGGGTAACTGCCCCCACTTGTCCATTGTTGATGAGATATTCCTCGTCGTCGTCGCCCAATTTGCCGATGGGCGAAACGACCGCCGCCGTTCCCATCCCAAATACCTCGGTGATTTCGCCAGATTGAATATCGTGCGTCATCTCATCTACATCCAATTGGGTTTCAGTTACATCGTATCCTAAATCGGGGGCTAATTTCAATATCGAATCGCGGGTGATGCCTGGCAAAATAGCCCCCGACAGTTCGGGAGTTACGATATGTTTGCCATTGTAAACCACAGCGAAGTTCATAGCGCCCACCTCTTCTACATATTTGCCGTGGATGGCGTCTAGCCATAACACCTGGGAGTAGCCGCGTTGTTTGACTTCTTCTGCCACAAATAAACTGGCGGCATAATTGCCGGCAGCCTTCACATCTCCAGTGCCGCCGATAACCCCGCGTCGGTAGGTACGGGAAATGTAAATGGGAATTGGCTTAAACCCTTCGGCAAAATATGCTCCTACCGGAGAAAGGATGATCATATGCCAATAACTTTTGCCGGCAGCTACTCCCAGAAACGGGTCAGCCGAAAACATAAATGGGCGGATGTACAGACTGGCGCTATCGGCATTGGGAACCCAATCCGCTTCCAATTCGATCAATTTCGTCAAGGCAGACAAATGCTCTTCTTCATCCACCAGGGGCGCCACCAACCGTTTGGCGGATGCATTGAACCGCTTCATATTTTCCCAGGGGCGAAACAGATTGATATGTCCGTCTGGGCGTCGATATGCTTTCATTCCCTCGAAAAATGATTGCCCGTAATGAAATGTGGCGGTTGCTGGCGCCAATGATATGGGTTGATACGGGCAAATTTCAGCTTTATGCCATCCAATGCCGGCATCATACCGTTGCCGAAACATATGGTTGCTGAAAACAGAGCCAAATTGAAAATCTTTGGTCAGCGGTTTTCTTAAATTGCTCGTTTCCAAAAGATTGATTTCGAGTTCCATGCCAACTCCTTTAAACAATTTTATAAACCCTGCAAATCTGGGTCGCCCTGTCTAACATTGCCATAATGCCTTGCTGATAGTAACGATGACGACCGCCAAATTCTAACTGAAAGTTGCAGCGAAGCAATGGTCTTTTAATCACAACTTTTCTCCGTAGTTTGACCAGCCCCTTTTGAAGGTTATAATGTTCAAAATGTCAGAATCCATTGCTAGACAAGCTGTTCATGCCACGTTAGATGTGCTTCAAGAGGGATTAGGCGAGCATTTGCTGGGGCTGTTTCTATACGGAAGCCTGGCGCAGCGACATTACGTTCCAGGACGCTCTGATGTGAATTTAATCGCCATCATTAGCGAAGGGGCAGATATGTTTGCCTTGCGTGAAGCGTATCTGCCGGCATGGTGGCGGTATCGAGCCGTTTTGCGTCGCCCTCCCCTTATCGCCCGACAACACGCATTCATTCGTCATCTTAAACTATACCCGACTTTGGCGTCTCATTTAATCAAGCAAGGCGAACGGTTGGCTGGATCGATCCAAATCGAAGAGCCGAAGTTAAACGTGCAGGAAGCGATGGCGGAACTGGTAGCAGAGGCAATGGATGTGTCACAGGCAATTACCCCGAAGTTGTTGCCGGCAGATGAATCGAACAAACCCAGGTGGCGATTGTATCGATTGGCAAGGCGGTTAGGCATCGATGTATCTGGCACCACTGGTCCTGTACATCTATTTGGCTTAATTCAAGAGCGGCTGGCGGCGGCATTATCGAAAATGCCTGACGATTGGCAACCTCAGCGATTGGCGGGCGCGCCGCCTCTGATTCCAGATCTGCAAGCCATTTACCTGCAAAGCGATTCGTTGATCTTTGTGTTGCCGGAATTTACGCCAGGCGGCTTGTATGAAACTGATTGGGAGGGTATTGGCGCCCAAGTTGAGGGGCAATGTGATGGATTGCGTTTGACAAACCCGCAACAGTTGCGATTGGCTATTGAATATGTGTATCCCCTTGAACATCTGTTGACCTCTTTCCAATTAGATTGGGGGGCTGATATTTTGGCGGATGTGTCCCCTGAAAAACGGTATGTGATGCGCGGGGCGGGACGTATGCCATCCACCTATGAAATCGATTTGCTGCCTCAGAAGTTTTTGACTTGTGAAGAGGATGAGTTGGGAAAATTGATCCATGATTTTCAAAACCGCCTGTTAAATGTGCAGTTGCGACATGAACTATTAATCCGGTTTAAACATGCCGCAACCAAAGCGCCTCCAGAATCTTTGCCAGACCGTACTGAAGTGCCGGCAAGACGTATTGGGGCGATATTCCGTCATTTTAATTGGTGGGCAAACTATTACACCAATCGCATGTTAAATTACGATAGATAAGGGCGTGTCTGCGCGCCAAATTTCATTCCAATGGGGAGGGCGTCTCTTTCTGTTCTCTTTGCTGGTCGCTTTGCTGCAACCCGCTCCAAATTTGGTTACCCTCGGCGAGCGGCAAACCGTTGTAACTAACCATTCAATTTTGGCGGTGCATACCCGTTTAACCGACGAGGTTGAGCCTTGGAAAATTCAGCGCACCTTGCAAATGGCGCGGCAGATGGGAGCGACTAAAATCGTGGAGTTTTTTCCCTGGGCATATTATCAAGCACAGGATGGCGGCATCGCCTGGCAACACCCTGATTTGGTGGTGGAGCACGCTTACGCACAAGGGTTGACCATCATCGCCCGAATAGGCACAACGCCGGATTGGGCGCGCCCACCGGAGACATCCCTCAACTATTTGGATGAAGACGCTTATGACGCCTTTGCCGCATTCGCCGCCGCTTTTGCCGAAAGATACCGTGGCAAAGTAGATTACATTGTGGTTGGTAATGAGCCAAATCTGAGCTTTGAGTGGGGGTATAGGGAAACGACGCCGCAAGATTACGTGGCGTTGTTACAGCGCGTTTATGTGGAGGTGAAGGCAGTGAATCCAGAAATGAATGTCCTTGGCGGGGCGTTAGCCCCCACTTTAGAACCAGCGGGGTCGCCCTGGGGATTGAATGATCTGCTTTATTTGCAAGGGATGTATGACGCTGGGGCTGCGCCTTATTTTGATGGATTGGCGGTGCATACGTATGGCTTGACTTTTCCGCCATTGACGCCGCCTGAACCAGGTCTGCTTAACTTTCGGCGGGTGGAATTGGTTCGAGAAGTGATGGCGGCAAATGAAGATGCCGGCAAAGCGCTGCATATCACCGAAATGGGGTGGAACGATCATCCCCGCTGGACGCGAGCCGTTTCGCCCGGACAACGCATTCAATATACGTTAGAGGCATTGCGATTTGCCGAACAAAGTTGGAGCGATGTGGAAACGGCGGCGATTTGGGCGTTTCGGTTTCCCGCTCCCGTTCAAAGTTATATGGATTATTACACTTTGGTCACTCCTGAATTTATCGCCAAACCGATTTACGAGGCGCTGCGTGAATATGCCGGCAATTAAACGATCACAGTCAGCCGCATCATTCCCCGCTGACACATCAGGCAACCATGGCGACAATGTGCCGGCAATTAAGTGGGTTGCATTTTGCCTTTTGATGTTATGCGGGCTGATCGCCTGCGCCCCACAAGGAGAAAGTTGGGCGCGAATCCAACAAGAAGGGGTTTTACAAGTCGGCTTAGATCCGACCTATCCCCCATTTGAAGAGGCGATAAACGAAGATCTGTGGGGGATAGATGTCGATTTAGCCAGGGCAATTGGGGAAGATTTGGGGTTAGAGGTCATCTTTTTTCATTTTGGTTATGATGGCTTGTATGACGCGCTAGAGACGAAGCAGGTCGATCTGCTCATATCAGCATTAACGATTCAACCAGCAAAGACGCAAGATTTCGCCTATTCGCGCCCATATTTTAATGCTGGGCAACTACTCGTCGTTCCCAAATCTGTGACCCATTTACAATCCCTAGAAGAGTTAACCACAGAACGGGTGGCGGTAGAAATAGGGTCGCAAGGACATCTGTTGGCAACCAGTTGGTCGCGCCGGCTGCCCGATATTACCGTAATTCCGCTCAACAGCGGCGATGAGGCGTTGGCGGCAGTTCGGGATGGGGCGGCAGAGGTCACAATTATCGACAGCGTAAGCGGGCGGTTGTTCGTTAAGGAAGAAGCGACAACGAAATGGCTGCCGGCATTCGCGCACGATGAACCTTATGCCCTTGTAGTTCGGAAAGAGGATGAGATATTGTTAACCCAAATAAATGAGGCATTGATTCGGCTGGAAGATGCCGGCATTTTAGAGCAGATAATCTCCTCCTGGCTGGGCGATTAACAGCCATTTGGCTTGCCGCTTCCTTCCCCTAATCCAAGTGTTAAGTTACATAACCTATGCTATACTTTGCTAGCAAAAGCCCAGTCTGCGCGGACTGGTTTCGTATGACTATTTCCTGACTGAGGAGGATACACAATGAAAGATAATATCGATGATTTAAAAGAAAAAGCGGCGTCAGACCAAAATATTTTCGAACGGCTGATGGAAAAAATTCCCGGTTTTAATGGCTATTTGGAGCGGGGCGTTCGGCGCGAAACTGACCGAATTTTACGGGCTGCCATAGCCAAAAGATTAGATGGTTTGCGGTTGAGCCTGGCTGATGTTCACCAGGAGTTAAGCCGCGACATCATTAAAGCGATGGATTACGCAGAACCTCTGGGCGAGGTTGATACGCGGCTGATGGGATTGGTCGGCAAAATTCAGGCGGCGCAAGAGGGATACTCTGGCTTTTTCGATGCCGTAAAAGTGACTGACGAGGTATTGGAGCGGATCTATGCCTTTGATGAGGGGATGATGGAGCATGTGGACGCCATATCCGCGGGAATTGACAGCCTAAATGGGGCTGTTACAGATGATGGCGATATTGCCGGCAACATCAGCAGCCTAAACAGCGCTGTCAAAGAAGCAAATCGCGTTTTTGATACCCGCAATGAAATGTTGATGGGAATTAGCTAGCCCCGATAAAAGGAGAAATAATCATGGCTCAAGTATTCGATAGAGTAGCGATAGAATCTTGGTTGCGGGACGAAATCGTTCAAAAATTTCCACGCGGCGGCTTGGGTGACATCAAGTTAGGCTCGCCTTGTATCGTTAACCCCGGCGAAGTAGCTGTTTTTGTTCGCAGCGGCAAGGCAGTTGGCGTATTAGAACCCGGCACCCATATCTTAACAACTGCCAATATCCCTTGGCTGGTCGATTGGGTAGAAAAAGGGTTGTTTGGCGGTAAAAATGTCTTTACTGCCGACGTTTACTATGTCAAAACGACCGATATGACCCTCAAATGGGGCACGGCTAACCCCATCATTGTGGAACATGCCAATCGCGCCCCTGGCGCCAGCGCCATGGTTGGCAACGGCACATATGTCGTGCGCGTTACAGACGCTTTACGCTTTCTAAATGCAATGGACGCCTTTAGAGAGAGTGTGCGCGTTCCTCAACTGAAAGAACGCCTCGATCCGATGCTGGGCGTTTTTATGCAAGACAAGTTGTCTGAATTAGCCCAGGCAAAGCAGTTGGGACCGGCGCAATTGCAATCCTTCTCCCAAGAGTTGAACAATATGTTAGCGGGTTTGCTGCAAACTGAATTTGACGCGGTTGGTTTGTCCCTGGTCGATTTTAATATCCGGCTGGCGCTTCATCCCGATTCGCTGCAGGTTGTAACCAAGATGGGGTATGGTACCAGCTACGCTCAAATGCAAATGGCTGATGCGGCTGTTTCGGCGGCAGACAACCCCTCTGGCGGCAATTTAGGGGAGTTGGGAATTGGCATGATGGGGATTGGGGCGATGCAGCAACAAATGCAGCAGCAGCAAGCGGCGGCGCAGCAAGCAGCGGCGCAGCAAATTGCGGCAACAGAAGCGGCAAAATCAGCAACAGCCCCGGAAGCGGCGTCAACTGCGTCGGTAATGCCGGCAGTAATGACGCCAGCGCAAGCGGCACAGGTGTTACAGGTTTCCGAAGAAGACGTTTTAGCCGTAATCGAAGCGGGCGAATTGAAAGCGCGCAAAATCGGTTCGTCTGTGCGCATTAGCAAAGCGAATTTAGAGGCATTTTTATCTGGATAAGAGATACGTATCTGGGTAATGTTGTAATTGGGCTGGCTCTGCCTGGTAGAGCGACTTTTAATGTCGTTGTTGCAGCCCAAATATGCGCCAGTTTAAGGTAGAAGGAGAATAAGCGTATGGCAGGAATTGATCGAGACGCGCTGCCTGGAGATTCGGAAGAAGAAAAAGTTGGCGTCGTTGTAGCCTTAATCGTTGTGGCGCTGTTTGCCTGTTTTGTGTTGGTAATGTCCAGAGCGTTTACTGGGGACAGGGATCAGGTCGCTGTTGAAGATGGCGGCGAAAAGATCGCCTCGGTCGATGAAGAAGCCGTTTCATCTGTTCTAGTAAGGCAACCAACGCCGACGCTAGAAGAAGAGATTGTAGTTGCCGGCAGCGATGCAGACGAGGAGATAGGCAGCCAACCCACAGCTTCTGTCGGCGGGCAAGAGCCAGCGCCTGCTCCCACCATCGAAGCAGAGACAGCAGATGACCCAACCGAAACGGCTGACCCCGCCTCCTCCTACATCCCGCCCGGATTGGATAGAGAACAGAGCAGCGGCAATAGCCAGACGGGGCACATCCAATTGTTTGGCAGCGGCAATCCAGGCGAAGCTCTATCTGTCGTAGCAAATGGCACGGCTGTTGGCTCTACCATCGTGCAAGAGGATGGCAATTGGGCGGCGGACATCAACCTAAAACCAGGCGATTACACGATTTATGTACAGGGTGTAGATGATCAGGGCGAAATTAAACAATCTCGTGGCGTCACGTTTACCGTGATTGAATCTGACCCTGACGCCGAGGATCCAACGCCGCCAGCCAGCCCCGAAAGCGACCAAGCAACTGTTGAACCAGCGACAGCGACACCTGAGAACGGCTCCGAACCTGCCGCTGAGCCGACCTCGCCAACTGACGGAGAAACTGATGAAGGCAATGCAGAGGGCGGAGAGAGTATCCAAGCGACGATTGCCGGCAACGAGCAAACGGGCTTGTTGAAAAATCTATTGGCATCCTCAGGATTGGATGGCATTTTGGAGGGAGACGCTCCCATCACCATGTTTGCCCCGACAGATGAAGCGTTAGGAAAGCTGCCGCCTAGCGTTTTACAAAAGTTGCTAGAGAATCCGGCAGCGATGCAACAAGCTCTAAACTACCATATTGTGTCTGGCGCGTTGCAGCCAAGCGACATCGCCAGATTGCCATCGTTGACCACATTTAACAACGCTTCTTTGCGGGTTAGCAATGTGGATGGAACGATTGTGATTGAAGATACAAAATTGCCAAATGAGCCCCTGACGGCGAAAAATGGAATGATTTACCTGATTGATCGGGTGCTATTGCCGGCATCGAATATCGCTCGCCCGATTATTGACGATTCCGGCGTTCCCACCTTCGAGGGAGACTTTTTAACCGTGGTCGGCATCGCTGAGCCAGGCACGAGGTTGATGTTGACCCGAAATGGCGAAATCATGGGCGAAACTGTAGTCAATGAGGATGGCAGTTGGCTGATAGCCAGCCCCATTTCGCCCGGCAATTACGAACTTATCGCTTATACCATAGACGAAACGGATTTGCCTCTGGCGATTTCAAACTCCATTTTCCTCAACGCGCCAGAATAAATGGACATTCTCATATTGGGCGGCACCCACTTTTTAGGTCGGTATCTGGTTGAAATTGCTCTCGCCCGAAGCCATTCTGTTGCCTTATTTAACAGAGGCAAAACAAATCCAGAACTTTTTCCCCAATTGGAGCATTTTGTGGGCGACCGGGATGGCGGGCTACATAAAATCCCTGAAAAGCGTCATTGGGACGCTGTCATCGACACCTGCGGCTACCTGCCGCGCATTGTACAGGCGTCAGCCGAGCGCTTGGCTGAGCAAACGGACGTTTACCTCTTCGTATCCTCTATTTCTGTATATGATGATTTTAGCCAACCTCAAATGGATGAGTCGGCGCCGGTAGGCACATTGGCGGATGAGTCGATTGAGCAGGTAGACGGCGAAAGTTATGGTCCATTGAAGGCGTTGTGCGAAGCCCGTGTGGAAGCGGCGTTGCCTGGCAGGGCGTTACACGTTCGTCCTGGCTTAATTGTAGGACCAAACGATCCAACTGACAGATTTTCGTACTGGGTACATCGCGTTGCGCAGGGTGGAGAGGTATTGACGCCGCCCGATTTCGTTACCCAGGTGGTTGATGTGCGTGATTTGTCAGATTGGATGATTCGCTTAGTGGAAGCGGGAAAAAGGGGCGTTTATAATGCGACTGGTCCCGACTATAGGTTGTGGATGAGCCAATTTTTAGAGAGTTGCCGGCAAGCGAGCGGTAGCGACGCTCAATTTACCGCTGTTTATGAGCGGTTTTTGTCGGAGAATAATGTTCAGCCTTGGTCAGATTTGCCTTTGTGGCTGTCAAGGGAAGATGGGGAATATGCTGGATTTAGCGACATCAATGTACAAAAGGCGGTAGCTGACGGGCTTGTTTTTCGACCTATTTTGGATACGACACAGGATACATTGCGTTGGTTAAATAGCCGACCAAAAGATCATGAATGGCGTGCCGGCATTACGCGGCAGCGCGAAGCTGAGTTGCTGGCATTGTGGCGCAATCGTTAAAATAGAAAGTGTAATTATACAGGTCATATAAACCTGGATTTTTTTTGACACAGAGAACACAGAGGGCACAGAGAATTTTTTAGCAACTCCATCTTTTCGGGCAGTTTCTAGAGCTTTTGACTAATTATTTTCTTAAATTTTTACCTTGGTCTCAAATTTTTGCGAAATCCTCTTATTTCTTCTCTGTGTTCTCACATTTCCTCTGTGAACTCTGTCCCCATCTGTATAGATATTAGAAAGTACTGTTATCCACCAAAATTCCCAGAGAGAAAATTGTAAGAATAGGCAGGCGGGGAGTATAATTTTAATATGCAGTTGCAATTTTATGATGACCCGTCAAACATACAAAAAGATAAAGAAGATGTTCGTCTCAATCGAATCGCGATTGAGCCGATACCAAATCGCCGCATGGCGCAATTGGAGATAGACATCACCCCGTTTCGGGAGCGCCCCTGTTTGGAAATTACAGTTACAAACCAAGATGGAGAGTTAGCCGCAGCGCTCAACGTTATCGAAACGATCTCCCCAAATTTCCAAATCGTTGTTCATTTGCGTGACGCAAACCCCACCAAACAGTACGAGGTTCGCGTTGAATTATATTACGTGACCCCTGGCGAACCGCGACAAATCATCGACGAAGGATTTGCCGCGCTGACAATTGTGTAAACAAAGTAACTATACAGATGGACACAGAGTTCACGGAGGAAACGCAGAGAACACAGAGAAGAAAAAGCGGATATGGAAAAATTTTGAGACAAAAGCGAAAATTTCAAGAAAATAATTAGCCAATAAACGATAATAATTACCCGAAAAGGGAACTGTGAAAAAATCCCTTTGTGCTCTGTACCTCTGTGTTCTCTGTGTCAAAAAAAAATTTAGGTTTTCTGTGACCTGTATAGTTACTAAACAAAATTAGAAAAAATGGAGAACGAGTGGCAGTTAGTCGGTCATTAGTCGGAGTTAAAATCGGCAAATTTCAAATTGTCGAAATGTTAGGCAGGGGTGGAATGGCAGAGGTATACAAGGGATACCATGAAGAGCTAGATCGTCATGTAGCTATCAAAATAATGCACTCATTTTTGTCGGAAGACAAAGAGTTTTTAAGCCGTTTTCGCCGAGAAGCTAGAGCCATGGCTGCCCTTAGACATCCTAATATCGTCAATGTATTTGATTTTGTGGGCGAAAATGATTTGTATTACATCGTCATGGAATATTTGCCTGGCAAATCGTTGAAAGAGGTATTGGAGGAGTTGTCGGCGAGTAAAAAAACGTTATCCATGAGTCGCGCTGTCAAAATCGTGCTGGAGGTGGCGGATGCCTTAGCTTATGCCCATGCCCAGGGTATGGTTCATCGAGATATCAAACCAGCCAACATAATGACCAGGGCGGACGGAGCGGCGGTATTGACTGATTTTGGCATTGCCAAGATATTAAGCGGTCCTTCTCACACCGCGACTGGAGCGATGATCGGTACGCCAGCGTATATGTCGCCCGAACAAGGCAAAGGGGAGCCTGGTGACGCTCGCAGCGATCTATATGCATTGGGGATCGTCTTTTATCAACTATTGACGGGCAGGTTGCCATTTGATGCAGATACGCCATTGGCGATTGTGCTAAAACATGTAAATGAACCGTTGCCATTGCCGGCATTGCTCAATCCACAAATTCCCGAAACGCTGCAATCGGCGCTCGTAAAAGCGACCCAGAAAGATCCGGCTGACCGTTACCAGACAGGACATGAATTTGCCAAAGCGATTCGGCAAGCCTTACGGGCGCCAAAAGCGGAGCAAACGGTGACGCTGCCGCCGGAATTGATCGAAGATAAGCCAACGCCGCTTCCCAATCAGACCATAGTGGGCGGAAAGACATTGCTAGACAAGCCACAGCCCTGGGAGACTCAACCGACGCCCGGGCTATCGTCAGCAGGAGTCGTAGCGACAAAGCTGCAAGCGAAAGGCGCCGAACCGACCGCCCACGCTCCGATGCCGACAGTTGTCCAACCTAAGAAAGCTGCCGGCAAGCGCGCTTTTCCATTGCTGCCTATCGTTGCCGGCATTATGTTATTGTTAGGGTTATTGGGCGGCGGAGCTTTGGCGCTTTCCAGAGGGTTGTTTGGCGGAAATAATGAACCAACCGCCATCCCCATCGTCGCAAATAATACGCCTGAAGAGGCGACGATTAAGCCTCAAGATACCGCTACTACAGCCCCATCCGCTACCTCGCCGCCGACAACAGACGCCAGGTTGACGAGTGAAGCGGCTGCCGCTCAAACGTTAGAATCGCTGCCGACGAATATCCCCACGCCAACCTCGACAGATACGCCCACGCCCACCGAAACGCCAAACGCTGCCCAAACCGCCGCTGCGGCTTGTCAGCATGCGTATTTAGTGCGCGCCCTTTATGCTTATAGTGACGAAAATAATCTTGCCGTCCCCGCCGGAGCGGATTTTCCGCTGACTTTTGTTTTGGAGAATGCCGGCAATTGTGATTGGACCGAGGAGTTCAAATTACAATATTCGGGCGGAGAATCATTTGGCGACATCGGGGATATTTTAGTTGAAGAGGGGGTTGCCCCTGGAGATGAGGCGATATTTACCGCCCAATTTACTGCCCCAGATCAAGCTGGCGCTCATAAGGCGGTTTGGCGATTTGTTGACGATAAAGGGAATCTGATTGGCGAGCCATTGAGTGTAGAACTGATCACATTTGTGCCGGCATCGGCCACCCCAATTCCTACCAGCGCTAGCCCGCCTACCCGAACGCCGATTCCGCCCACCAGAATGCCTTGGCCCACCCCCACCAACACCTGGATTCCGCCCACAGCGACGCGGGTATGGCTGTCGCCAACGCCGACCAAAATCCCGCCCACCAATACGCCAAAGCCGCCAGCCGCTACCAATACGCCGGTTGCGCCAGCGGAACCCGTCAATTTCAATGTAGAAGCGAATTGGTGTGAATATGTGGGAGACAATTGGCGTTGTGAATTAAAAATAGTAACTTATGGCGGGACAGGCGCGCCGTATCAGGTTGAAATCAGCGATGCCAGCCCGCCGGTAACATACAGCGGAGCAGGTCCATTTAATCATATTATTCAAGGGCGCCGTTGTTTTACCTGGGTAAACAACATAAAGGTGACCGACAATGGCGGCAATTCGAAGTCGGAGGATAAATTCCTCGATCCGGTAAATACCCCGATTATCGCCTCACAATTTCCCGGCGGGGCATGCGCCGAACCATAAACAAGCCTACAAACATGGAGTATCGTCATGGCTTTAGATATTAAATTAGCGACTTTTCACACCCAACTTTTTTTGGATTCTTTTGCACTGAAAGCGATAATCAAACCTCTTGGGGATTTGCTGATCTACATGAATGACAATAATCGTTCGACTTTGCCCTTGACCGAAGTGGAGCTGTTTCCATTACACGCCGACAGGCAATTTAAACAAGTTCAACAAGCGCAAATGACGATAACAAAACATTTTGTCGCCGCTATAGGTTTGTTAAATGAGCCAGAGACGGAAAAGATGCAGCTTTTGCGGGCAAAACGTCCTGTTATCTTTTACACCAATCGCTTAGTTGTTCGAGGCGATTTGCACGTAAACGAAGACGCTCCTGACGAGGATCTGTTAGACGACTCCCGAGACTTTTTCCCTATTTCTAACGCCAAGGTTTTTCCTATTCGCCCCTTGCCCGCCAATTTAACAATGGCGTTTCCTATCGTGTTAATTAATCATTCGGCGGTGAGGGCGTATCATCGATAAGCGCTCAACTAGCTTATATCTATGACGATTGGTAGGATTTTAAAATGTTTCCGATAAGAACGTAGCGGGACTACCTATGCCGGCAACTCAATCCAAAATGACTCATCTATCATCATGTACAACTTTGAACGACGAGATTTACCTATGCTTTTGACGAGCCAAGGCTAAATTATAGGCTTTGATAATTGCCTCACGCCAAATTAACCCTAATAGTCGTTGTGGATCATCCCGATTGACAACAGGCAGCCGACCTAAATCCCGCGTACCCATTCGCTCTAACACCGCGCTCATCGGCTCATCAGGATAAGTAACGATCAGTCGGTTCAATGGCGTAGCAATTTTAGCAACGGACATGATATCGTCGGATTCTTGATTTTCCATCACCCGCTCTAAATCTGCTAAAGTGACAATGCCCCAGAAGTTATTGTTCTCGTCCATCACCATTAAACCATGATGATGAGAGGTAACAAATAACTCTGCCAGTTCAGTGATAGGCGACTGAAAATCAATGGTCGCATAATCTTGGGTCATTACCTCATCAACCTTTACGCTTTCCAATATATCTTCGACCCGGCCACGTACCAAGCGGACCCCTCGCCGGCTTAACTTCAGAGAATAGATTGACTCACCTTTTAATAGGCGATGAGATATTACGGTAGCTACCACGACTGTCAACATTAGCGGTAAGATGATGCGGTAATCGCCCGTTAGCTCAAACAAAATAAGGACAGCAGTAATAGGGGCGTGGGCGCTAGCGGCAAAGAGCGCCGCCATACCTACCAATGCATAAGCTCCGGGAGGGGCGCTAACGCCTGGCACGATTTGGGCAAGAGCCAATTCATACATTGTGCCCAACATAGCGCCGATAAAGAGAGAAGGAGCGAAAACGCCGCCAGAGCCACCCGAACCAAGCGTAAAACATGTGGCGAATATTTTGGCAATTAGCAGGATGAGGGCGGCGTTAAATAGGATGCCGTTAGCCAAAGCGCTTTCGATGATGTTATACCCCACGTTGTAAATTTGGGGCAAGCTTGTCCAATTTACGGATTGGGTAGGGGAAGCCAACGGATAAACAAATGTCAATATGCCGAGTAAAACGCCGCCAACAGCTGGTTTGAACCACTCTGGAATTTGTTTGATGTCGTCAAAAATATCTTCGGTGAAGTACAAAGCTTTTGTGTAAAAAGCCCCTACCAGGGCAGCGAGAACGCCTAAAATCGGATAGAACAGAAATTCCCAAAGTGAGTTTACGCCGTAATTGGTGGGGATGGCGAATGCCGGCACATCGCCAAAGGCAACTCTACCGATGACACTGGCGGAAACTGCTGAAATAACCACGCTGCTAAAACTCCGAACGCTGAAGCGCCCCAGAATAACTTCCAAAGCAAAAATTACGCCGGCAATAGGGGCATTAAATGTCGCGGCGATACCAGATGCCGCCCCACATGCCACCAGATTGCTGATTCGCTCGTCACTCATATGAAAAGCTTGACCAATAGAGGAGCCAATTGCCGAACCAATTTGTACAATGGGTCCTTCACGCCCCGCAGAACCGCCGCTGCCAATGGTCAGGGATGAGGCAAACGATTTCACAATGGCAACTCTCGGACGAATGCGTCCCCCTTTTAAAGCAACGGCTTCCATAACTTCTGGCACGCCATGCCCTTTAGCTTCCCTGGCAAAATTGTAGACCAGTAAACCCACAAGTAAACCGCCGATTGCCGGCACAAAAATGATATAAGCTTTACCCATTCCAGAAGTTACTTTTGGGATCCATTCATAACCAAGTCGTGCAACGCCATCGATCAGATACCTAAATAAGACGGCGCCAATGCCAGTTAAAATGCCAACAACAAGAGCTGTGCCAAATAAGACAGCTTCTGGGTTTGGCTGCCATCTTTCTAACAGGCGCTGGGAAAGAGGAATTGAATTCGGGTTTTGCTTATGGAAATAAGGTTTCATTTTAAAGAGAGAAAATAACTTTTCAAGGTTACAAACTGAGCAAGGCTGCGAAATGATTAATGGGATTGCTGAGCAAATTTTCAGCTATTAAGCTATGTTTCCTTGGCGATGCCGTCATAAACTAGTTCGACTTGCATGATTCTGCCGACAATCTCCTCGACGAGAAAAATCATCGCTACAAAAAACAAATCCACTGTTATCGCTAGCGAAAATGCCAACCCCAAATAGCCAAAAACGGCGGCAATTGCTCCGGTAATCCCCTGAAACAAAACATCGCCCAACCCTAAAACAGCCAAAATGATGGCGAGGATCCCTAAAAGCAGGAAAAAAGTAGGCCATGCCCGTCTATCTGATGGGCTGGGCAACATAGCGTTGCTGATGGCAAATAGCAGATAGAGCCACACTAAAAAGTCGTTGGCGTTGTACATTTGCTGCAAAGCGGCGGTTAGCGAGCTGACATCCCCGGAGCGAATAGTTTCCACGATGGCGTTTAAATCGAAGACGAGAAAACCTATGAGTAAAATGGCAAGCGAGCCAAAAACGAGCGGCGCGCCGCCGATGAGCGCTTCGCTTATCGTGCCGGCATCGCGCTTATAATATTCTACATAGCCAAGTTGAATTGCCCCGTTAGCTTTACGGTTGGGCAAGATAGACAATTTGCCAGTTCGAACCCCAATCAATCTCGCCACAACGAAATGGCTTAGCTCGTGCAAGGCGACCCCAGGCAACAATATCAGGGCATAGACGATTATCGCCCAATGCGGGTTGCCCGTTACCAGCAGAGAAATGCCATGCAAATGTTGGTGTATCCACCGCTGCATAGCGATCAAGATCGGCAAGGTGATCGCCACCCACAACAATGGGGTGGCTAATTGGCTAATCATACCGCTGCATTTTTGACTAACTCAACGAAATCGTGGTCGAGACTTGCCCCGCCAACCAAGGCTCCATCGATATCTGGATGCGCCATAAAGCCAGCGATATTGCCCGGCTTGACGCTGCCTCCATATTGAATTCGAATTTGCTGCGCCGTCGATTCGCCATACAGATCCGCCAGCGAACCGCGCACTGACATGGCTATCGTCGTGCCGGCATCGCCGACGGAAGCGGTTTTGCCGGTGCCGATCGCCCAAATCGGTTCGTAAGCCACTACACAGCCAGCCGCCTGTTCAGCGGAAATGCCGGCAAATGCGCCGCGAATCTGCCCGCTGACGACCTGATGGGTTTCGCCCGCTTCATTTTGCGCCAAACTTTCGCCCACGCAAATTATCGGCGTTAATTGATGGGCTAACGCCGCTGTTACCTTTTTGTTGACTAGCTGGTCTGTTTCGGCGAAGTAAGCGCGTCGTTCTGAGTGCCCTAGGATTACATAATCACAATAGGGAGCGAGCATAGCGGGAGCGCATTCGCCAGTATATGCGCCGCTTTCAGCAAAGTGCATATTTTGGGCTCCGACGCCAATAGATACGGCGGACAACGCTTCGGCGACTGCCGGCAGCGCCACAAATGGGGGGCATACGGCGCTGTCTATTGTGTTGATTTGGCTTAGGGCGTATCGAATCTCTCGGACAAAGGCAACTGCTTCGTCAACGGTTTTGTTCATCTTCCAATTGCCGGCAATAAATGGTTTTCGTATCATAAGTTTCCTTCCTAAAAATCGTTTCTCGGATTATAGCTGACTCTCTCTTTGAACGCTGGAAAATAGCGCCTTATACTTTCAAAAATGAAACAAGCAGGGTAACTGTACAAACGGGCGCATAGTTTACAGAGGAAATTCGAGAACAGAGAGAAGAAAAAAAGAGGATTTGGCAAAATCCTGAGACAAAGAAAATAATTAGCCAAAAACCCTAGAAGCTACCCGAACCGGTGGAGCCGCTAAAAAAATCTCTGCGACCTCTGTGTTCTCCGTGACTAAAAAATTTCAGGTTTTTATGACCTGTATAAAATTACCAATAAGGGATGATCGTCTATGAATAATAACGAAATCGCTCAGAAGTTTGAAGATGTGGCTGATTTGCTGGCTATCAAAGGGGAAAATTTTCGGCGTGTGTTGGCTTATCGCAATGCGGCGGAAACAATTCGCGGTTTGGAGCGTCCGCTGGGCGATATTTCGGCGGAGGGCGGGCTGATCGATTTGCCCGGCATCGGCAAAACATTGGCAGAAAAGATCGATGAGATGTTAACTTCCAACAGTCTAGGATTTTATCAACGATTGGCGGCGGAAATGCCGGCATCTTTGTTGACATTGCTGAAAATCGAAGGGGTTGGTCCCAAAAAAGTGAAATTATTTTACGATAGTTTGGCTATCGCAACTGTGGAAGAGTTGCAAAAGGCGGCGGAAAAGGGGGAGTTGAGAAAATTGCCTGGCATGGGGGCGAAATCAGAAGAGAAGGTGATTACCGGCATTCAACGGTTAGCAACCCAAAGCAGCGACCGCATTTCATTGGGCGAAGCGTTGCCAGTGGCCGAGATGATTTTGGCGAGATTGGCGCAATTGCCCGGCGTTACCCAAACGGCGGTGGGCGGTTCGCTGCGTCGTCGGCAAGAGACTATCGGGGATATCGACTTGTTGGCGGCTGCTGACGACGCCCAACCGATTATGGATTATTTCGTCGCTATGCCCGAAGTCGAGGAGATAATTGGCAAGGGTCCAACCAAAGCCCGGATTCAATTGAGCAATGTGGCGGTTGGAGTCGATTTGCGCGTTTTGCCGGCAGCCCATTGGGGCACGTTGCTCTCATATTTTACTGGCAGCCTAGCGCACAATGTCCGCTTGCGAGAGCTGGCGCAAAAACATGGGCTTAGCCTCAACGAATATCGCTTTAAGCGGAAAGATGGCACGGAGATCAGTTGCGCTGACGAGGAGGAGGTGTACGCTGTTTTAAAAATGCCTTTCATTCCGCCTACGCTTCGGGAAGATAGGGGGGAGGTAGAAGCGGCTTTGGCTGGGGAATTGCCGGCATTGATTCAACAGAGCGACCTCATTTCTGATCTACACATGCACTCTACCTGGTCAGATGGCAAAAACAGTATATTAGAGATGGCGCAAGCTGCCAAAAATCGCGGCATGAAATATATCGTTATCGCCGATCATTCCCATAGCCTAGGCATCGCCAATGGCTTGTCGGTTGAGCGGCTCATGCAACAACGTAATGAAATACGAGAAGCAGATGAGCGGATGGGGGCTGATTTTAGGGTGTTGCATGGCACAGAAATGGAAATTCGGGCGGATGGTTCGCTGGACTACCCCGATGAAATATTAGCCCAGCTTGATTTTGTCATCGCCAGTTTGCATGTTAGTTTGCGCCAACCCCGCATTCAGGCGACCTCTAGGATTCTAAACGCCATCGATAATCCCCATGTCGATATGATCGCTCATCCAACCGGCAGATTGCTGCCAGATCGAATGGGCGCAGATTTAGATATGGAGGCGATCTTCATGGCGGCATCTCGAACAAGGACGATTTTGGAAATTAATGCCAATCCACGCCGGCTTGATTTAAATGATACGCATGTTCGGAGAGCGATTCAATGTGGGGCGCGTTTGGCGATAAATTGCGACGCTCACGCCGCGCCACAACTCGATTTGCTCCATTTTGGCGTGGCAACGGCTCAGAGAGGGTGGGCGACTCCAAACGATATCGTTAATTCATGGGAGTTGGATAAACTCTTGGCTTTTATCGATTAAGTAACCCGCATAATGTATCGCACAAATCCGAAAGGGTACCCCAACGGTTTTAGAATGGGAGAAACCAAAATCCTTTTGGATTTTGCCTGAAAAAGTTTTTGCATTCCACTTAAATTTTGTGGGTTGAAAACAAAAACCCAAAAGGCTTTCTGTACAAACCTTTTGGGTTTTACGTGTAGTTTTTTGGTAAATCGTTAGCCGCCAGACATTTGAATCATATGCTGTAAAGATTCAGCCTCAACGATGGTTACGATTCGCCCACTCGTTTTGATCCAACCTGCTTTGCGGAATCGCGCCAAAGCTTTGTTGATGCTGACCCGGGTGGCGCCAGTCATCTCTGCCATATCGGTTTGGGTGAGCGGGATGTCGATAATCATCCCCTCATCGCTGCTTTTGCCATGTTTTTCGCCTAACTCCAGCAAAATACGGGCTAATCTGGCAGGTAAATCCAAGAAAAATATGTCGCTGATTTGGTTGTTTAGTTGTCGAATTCGTTTTGCCAAACTGCCTAACACATGCAATGTAAAGGTAGGGTTATTGTCTAAAAAGCGAATGAAATCGGCTCTGTGAAGGGTTAAGGTTTGGGTCGATTCTATAGCCTCGGCAGTGGCTGAGCGCGGGGAATCGTCTAATAGCGCCAATTCGCCAAAGTAGTCGCCAGGACCTAAAATCGCCAAAAGCGCTTCTTGCCCTTCGGGGGTGGAGTGGGTGATTTTTACTTTTCCAGAAGTGATGATATAGAGCAATCCGCCTGGGTCGCCAAGATGAAAAATGATTTGCCCAGAATTAAAACGACGCGGCACTAACCGCTCGACCAATTCTCCAGCTTCATCTTCTGTGAGGAGACTAAAAAAGGCGACTTGTTTTAATACGTTTACTGGGTCACTGGTTGTTTTGGGGAACATCTTTTTACCTCTAATAGCGGCAATTTGTTGGAATCGTCGCTGTTAAGCCGAAAATCTTTTTTGCCTTTTTCATTAGACGCCTAATGTAATCGTTGTTCGTCTCGGTCTTCGACCAATTCATCGTAGACAAATTCTAAGGAAGAGCGTATTTGGGCGCTGACCCAATCTCTGGGCAGTTGTCGCAGTGGAAACTTTGGCAGAAAAGTCGTCGCCAAGGTGAATAGTTCATTTTTGGGTCGACGCTCTGTTTGATATTGTTCAACTGCCTGGCGCATCTCTGTAATATACGCTTCTATTTCTGTAATTTGCGCGGTGGTCTTTATTGCGCCTCTGCCTGGCACAATTGCGCTTTTTGAAAATGGCTTTTGGCGTAATTTTTCTATTGTTTGCAGCCACATACCGCTGGTGGATTGGGAGATGAGGGGATGCGTTTCGGATACGATGGCGTCCCCGGTAAATAGGACGTTAACGGACGGAATATAAACCCCGATGTTGCCGGCATCGGGTCCGGGAAAATGATGCAATTGAATCTCAAATCCATTGGGCAGCAGTGTAATGGACGAATCGAAGCTAATCGACACTTTTTCCACCGGTCCATTCGAGAGTTCCCGCCCCGCTTCATAGTTGCGGGTGACCAGGCTGTCGATGAGGGGTTGGGGATATCGCTTTTCATATTGTTTGAGCTTTGCGGCTGTTTTTTGATGGGCGATGATGCGGGCGTTAAGCCAGCGGGTGTTGACGATTCTATCTCCGTGGGCGTTGGTTAAAATCAAAAAACGAATAGGGCGGGGGTCGATATGATGCAGGCGAGAAACCCAATCTCGGGCATCTCGAGGGTAGGAGGGAGTATCGATGCAAATCAATCCCTTGCGAGTCAATACCGCCCCCACATTAATGCCGGCATAAGTTGTTCCCGCATATACTCGATCAGCTATCTCTTCCATAAGGTTATTTTACCCATTCTTGATGTGAATGCATGCTCATAATTGAACCGAAAGTACTCTTTCTGCCCGTTGTAATGCCAGATTCATCTGTTCGACATTGGCAGCCGCACCGCCCCCTTGCGCCATCTTTTCGTTGCCGCCGCCGCCGCCCGCGCCTAAGCTTTGCAACGCAACTTTGAGTAAATCATCCATCTTTCCGGGACTCTCATCGGATCGAACAAATAAAAGATGGCTGTTGACGCTCGGGATACCTAACAGGGCGATGACATTGGGCTCTTTTGTGAGCAAACTGCCTAAAATGCGAGCTTGCTTCGTTTCCCAATCCATTAATACCTGTCGAATGATTCGAACGCCATTTTGAGATGGCGTTTTATCCAGCAGAGCGGCAGCTTCTACTTCTAGCAATCGCCTACGGGTTTGTTTTAATTCTTTGTTGGCGCTTTTTAACTCGTTGCCGAGTTTAGCCACGCTATGCGGTAGATTTGCTTCTCCCGTGGTTAATTCCGATACCAACCGAGAAATCACCCCATTTTTTTGACGGTAATCAAGTAGCGCCCTTTTTCCACATAGAAAAGAGACCCGAATTTGGTCATTCTTTTTCTCAAATTTTAGCAGCTTAATGATGCCTACTTCGCCGCTGCTTTTGACATGGGTGCCGCCACAGGCATTCAAATCGAAATCTTCTATTTCGACTACCCGCAATTGGTCCCCTTTAATTTCGGGGATTTTTCGCAGTTGTAGCTTTTTCGCTTCATCTCTTGAGACAAAATAGGATGTCACCGGGCGATTTTCCCAGATGATTTGGTTTGCCAGCATCTCAGTCTGTTCAATTTGAGATGGGCTGAGGGCGTTTTGGGGCAAATCTATGGCGCAAAGGGATTCTCCCAGATGAAATCCAACCGTGGGCAATCCGGCGATTTGCATAAAGGCTTGTGATAAAATATGTTGTCCACTATGTTGCTGCATATGGTCGAAGCGGCGTTCCCAATTGATTTTGGCGAAAACGGATTCATTTTCCCATACTTCGCCTGCCATGATGTGTAAAATGGCGTCGTCATCTTCTCGAATGGCTAACTTGTCTACGGGAATGCCGGCAATTTCCCCCTGATCGTTTGGCTGTCCCCCAGATTCTGGATAAAAGTAACTTTTGTCCAATACAATCGCCAAGCGTTTGCGATATTTTACCCGGTCGATGATGTTGGCTTTAAAGCGAGTGGTGTAGGAGTCAGAATAGTAGAGCCGTTCAGTCACCATCAATTTCCGCCCCAGCTATGGGAAGGGTGAAAACAAATTTCGCGCCGCCTCCATCCGCTTCGTCAGCCTGGATCTGCCCGCCATGCGCTTCGATAGCCAGTCGACAAAACGCCAATCCCAACCCGATCCCTTTACGCCCGCCTTGCCCAGGCACCCGGTAAAATTTATCAAAAATCATCTTTCGCAAGCTAGCTGGGATACCTGGTCCTTGATCTGAAACTGATATTTCAACATTTTCATCAGCTGCTGCCGCCGCTGCAACTGTCAACGTATCCCCATCTTGGCTATACTTTAAGGCGTTATCCAACAAGTTGATTAAAACGCGAGCCACCATATCTTTATCGACAAATACCTTGGTCAACTCGTCTCCGACTAATTTTACTTCAATTTGGCGTCGTTCTAAATTGGGCTGAATAGCGTCATACGCCTCATTATAAATATCTTGAACAGAGACGACATCTTGATCGGTAAGCGGATGACCGGCTTCCAGTCGATTAATGTCTAGCAACGATTTTATCAGGGTGCGCAATCTGTTGGCGCTGCGATTGGCAATGCTCAAAATTTGATTTGCTAAGTCATCTTCTTTTTCGTCTAGCTCATGATTGAGCAATTCTAAACTCGAAATGACGTTGCCTAAAGGGCTTTGCAGATCGTGGAATAACATCGCCATTAAATCGTCTCGCATCTTTTCTAGCTCAACCTGTTGGGTGATGTCGTGGTATATCCATTGTAGAAAGTCGGTTTCATTCGAAGCAAGCCGTTTGACGTACACTTCAACGGGGATAGGCAAATTTTCGGTGGTAATGATTTGGGTGGTATGGACTGCCGCCTCTTCACCAATATCTTCTAATGTCTGTTCGCCCAAAAAATCCCCCTGATCAGGGTGCAAATCGCGAATATTTAACGTTCGGAATTGGTCGGAAGAATACCCTAACAGAGAACTGGCGGGGCGATTCGACTCCACGATATTGCCGGCATCGTCAGATAAAATAATGGCGTCAATGCTGTCCTCAAATAGCCCTAAGTAGCGCGCTTCGGCGGCGACAGTTTGCGCGTATTGTTGAGCGTTTGCCACGGCGCTGCTGGCTAAATTCGCTAATTTGACCAATAGTTGCAAATCATCATCGTTAAAAGTGCCCTCATGCGGGTTGATCGCCTGGATCGTGCCCAAAACGTAACCTTTCGCCACCAATGGGGCGCAAATGATGGCTTTGGTAAAAAACCCAGTGCGTTGGTCGCCGATCCGTTCAAAGCGGAAATCGTCAGCCGTATCAGGCACTAGAGCTGGTTCAGCGTGTTCCATTACCCAGCCGCCAACCCCATAATTTTTGGGCAGCCGCAATCCAACGATCTCAGCGCTGCCGCTGCCTACCGCCACTTCGTAAACTAACTCGTCTGCCGCTTGGTCTACTAGGGCTACCGAAATCGCTTCCACATGCAGCAGTTCATTCGCTTTGCCTAACAGCAAATGCATAATTTCGTGCAAATCTAGGGTCGAGTTGATAACCGCTCCTACCTCATTGACCAAAGCGCTTTCTTGCAGTTGCCGTTTGGCTCGATCATAAAGGCGGGCGTTTTCGATGGCGATTGCCGCCTGGCTGCTCAATGTTTGGGTTAGGGCAACTTCATGGTTGCTAAATTCTCGATTTTCATTGTAATCAATGAGCTGTACCATCCCCACCACGCTGGCTTGCGCTTGTAATGGCAGAAGCAATATCGATTTGATACCGCGTTGTTTGATCCAATCCGTTTGGATACTGTCTAAATTTCTATCTTTGTGGCGCAATTGAACCGGTCGGCGGCGTTTGATCACCTCAGAGGCATAAGGGTAAAAGATAGCCTTATCTTCTGGGTCAAGCTTTTCAGGAAAGGAAGTCCACGCCGAAAGACTGTTGGTTGCGGCGTCCCATTTGCCGATGTGGCAAGCGCTAATCCGCAGCAACGCAGACATTTGCTCGGTGACGATAGACAACACTTCATTGATTTCCAGGCTAGTGGAAACTGAAAGTGTGGCGGTAACCAAGGTGGTCAACTCTTCAGCCCGCCGCCGACTTTCATCGAACAGCCTGGCATTGTCGATGGAGCTTGACGCTTGGTTAGATATCGCCGCCAACAAGCTTAAATCTTCATCGTTAAATTGATGAACGCCTTCTTTGGTAATGGTGATAGCGCCTACCGCCCGATCTCTGGCAAGGAGAGGGGCGCAAATAGCGGACCATGGATCTTGGGCGGTGGGATGGTCGGGACGAGGCAGCCACCGTTCATCTTCGGTGGTGTCCACGATTATGGCTGGTTCCCGGCTGCGTATAACCCATCCAGCAATTCCTTCATCGACAATATTGCCTAAAAATAGGTTCGGGCTGCTTTGCCCGCTGTCATCCATATGCCAAAAATGTTCGATTCGATTTTGATCGTTGGTTACGATAATGCTGCCTGTCTGCCCGGAAACCTCATCAACCGCCACTTGCAAGACGCGAGGCAATATCATATGAATGTCTAAGCCATCCGCTTCGACCTGACGCAGCAAGTTGTTGACAGCATATAAGGTTTTTAGCCGTTCGCTGTCGCGGTTGGATTCATTTGCGTCAAAGGGGTCGGTTGCCAATAGTTGGGGCATGAGCAATATAGTTTTCTGTTACGATTCCCAAATTAATACGCTATTTTAGAGTGGGAATTTATTGGTGAGATAGTGTTTACTTCCACTACTAATTCGTGTACGCCTAGACGTATTAGGCGATAGTATGCCTACCTTTTTTGTCGTTGTCAGTGGTAAATAAGTATTACAATAATTGTTAAGCTATGACCTGAGTCAGACGAATAATTGGGACGTGAAAAGTTAATGCCACTGACGCTGTAAATTAGTTTGCATTTTTTTGCTGTAAGCCGCTTCTAAATCGATGCCGGCATAGTTAGTTAACTTGAAAATATACGCCAATAGATCGACCAACTCTTCGCCTAGCGCCTCTTTTTGCGCCTGAACGCTCTGCTGTACCGCCTTGTTCCATTCGATACCATCGGCATTGATTTGGCGGGCTGAAGATTGAATGTTGCCGATGATGGCAGCGACCTCGCCCAATTCTTCCGCCATCTTGACGAAGTTGAAGATGATGTCTGGATTGAATGATTTGAATGCGTCCAATTGGCGGTGAAACTGCTGTAACTCAGGAAAATTGAAGTTGTCGGGCAACTCTGGAGCGGATTGGCTAGATTGGGCAGTGGCGGCGGGGCGTTTGGCATCGACTAATTTTTCCTTGATCATGCTGTAAATGGCGTTTAAGTCCGCTTCGTTTGCCAGAAAATCGGTGTGATCGGTGTTGATGACCAATGCCGGCATATCCTCTAATTGATTGAGCCAATTATCGTACGCTTCCGATAGGTGAGCGATATATTCTGGATCCATATCCCGCTCGTAGGGACGATCTCGCAAAGTGATGCGGCGCATCAACACATCATGGCTGGCCCGCAAAAAGATGATCAGATCGGGTTTGGGGAGTTTCTCCGCCAGAGCGACATGCACCCTGCCGTACATCGCCAACTCGTCGTCTTTAAGATTGAGCCAAGCGAACAATTCATCTTTGGCAAAGGTGTAATCTGAGATGAGATTCCGGTTTTGCAACTGTTCTAAGCCGGTTCGTTGCTGCTGGTAACGGCTAAGCAGGAAAAAGAGTTGGGTTTGAAAGGCATACCGTTCCCGATCGCGGTAAAAATTGGGCAAAAAGGGATTCTCTTCAAATACTTCCAGCAATAGGTCCGCGTCAAATGCGGGTTGCAATCGGCGGGCTAACGTGGTTTTGCCCACGCCGATGACGCCCTCAATGGCGATAAATTTGTTCATATGATGGGGGATGCAGAGGATTGTTTGTAAAAATTCAATACTGCTGTACCGATATTTTACCTGGTTTGCTCGATTTTTTCATCCAACGCATTTCGGAGCAGGGTTATTTGGTGGGCTTTGTCTCCATCCATGGCGATGCGCGGATCGGGAAATTGGATAAGTTGGATCGGGGCGCCAAGTAATTCATGCGCTTTTTGTTCAATGCCGGCAATCGTCAACCGCCTGGTCAGCAAGCGGAGCAATGTGGGCAAGCCGACCACACTGGCGACTTGCCACGGCTTTTTACGAGCGTTGGTCAAACTTTCCCACAATGCCACATTCCCCTCGATTATTTTCGGGTCAACGATAAAGAGGTCGCCGCCCGCCCCCTCGGCGTCTTTGAGGCGAGCGTAGGTGCGCTTGGCGGCGGGAAACGCTTTTTCTATTTCGGGGCGGGGCACATAGGGATAATAGAGTAATTTGTCGAGGGGATGGCACATTTTAATGAAGTGGTCGATTAGCTGCGGGGTGATGAGCGGGATGTCGGCGGTCGCTAGCAAGATATGCTTCGGTTGGGGGGTATGGTCAATTGCCGCTTGAATGCCGGCAATGGCGTTGTCGATTAGCGATGGTTGGTTGGGAATGTAACTGGTTGTGATGGGCAGGTCGAGCTGATCTGCCGCCAAACCGACGATGATGAGATGGCGAATGTGCCGGCAGCCGGCTATCGCTTTGCCCACCCAGGCTGCCATTGGCTGCCCTGCCAGTTCGATAAGGGCTTTCGGTTTGCCCTGACTTAATTCGTATAGCGAATCTCCTGGTTGGGGGATGCCGCCTGCCAACATGACGCCGATCATGCCGGCATTATACCCCAGCAGCCTAGAAATTTTGCTAGCGTGTCACAAAAGCGGGGCATTGTTCGTCATCTTTGGCACAGGATGGATCGGATTTACCCAACTTTCGGAAACAAATGATAGGAATTTCACCCATGGAAAATTACAACACCATCATCATTGGCGGCGGAATAGCTGGTTTAACCGCCGCTTTGTTGCTGCATAAAAAGGGTCAACGGGTCGCCATTTTTGAGAAGGCAGGACAGGGTGGCGGGCGAGCCATGACCCGGCAAAAAGGGGGCTTTTACCTCAATTTTGGACCCCACGCCCTGTACCGGGGCGGGGCAGGCATACGGATATTGAAATCGCTTGGCATTGCCCCGCAAGGAGACGCGCCAAAATATGGCAACCAGCCATTGGCGCTGACTAAAAATGGGGATGGATTACTGCCTGTTACGCCTAAAGCGATGTGGAACAGTGAGCTGTTTGCCGGCAAAAGATTGGCATTGGCAAGAGCGTTACTGACATTATGGTCGGCAAAGCCATCTCCACAACTTATGCAAACCAGTTGGGCGGATTGGCTGGAGCGGCATACGCCTGCCGGCATAGTCCGACAGCAAATCGAGATGACGGGAAGATTGACGACCTATGCTAACGCCCCGCAGTTGATGAGCGCCGGCGCGACCATCGCCCAGATCAAGATGGGGTTACGCGCAAATGTGTTGTATTTAGATCAAGGCTGGGGGCAGCTGTTGGAGGCGTTGTGCCGGCAAATCGCAAATGCCGGCATTCCCCTCTACCTAAATGCCAAAGTAGAAGAGTTACATCCAACGCCGGAGCAGATCACAATTCGTTTGGCGGATGGCGGCGAATGTCGGGCAGACCAGGCGATTTTAGCCGTGCCGCCCCAGGCGGCGGCGGAATTGGCGCCATTTAGCGATGCGTTGCATGCCGGCATTCAAGCCCTAACGCCAATCCGCGCCGCTTGCCTCACGGTGGGGTTACGCCATCTTCCCAACCCCGATACCATGCTCGCTATGGGGTTAGACCAGCCATTTTATGGAGTTGTCCATTCCGAATCTGCCCAACTTGCCCCGCCAAACCACGCCTTAATTCATGCCACTATTTACATATCGCCAGACGATACGCGCACTCCGGCTGAACATAAATCGATGCTGGAAGATGGGTTAAGCAGGATGCAACCTGGCTGGCGGGATTTGATAGTAGAGCGCGAATATTTGCCCCGCCTACTTGTCTCTCATGCTTTGATAGAAGCGGGACGACCCCGACCGCCAATCGACTTGCCAGACGCGCCTAACATCTATTTGGCAGGCGATTGGGTAGAGGCAGGGGGGATGCTGGCAGATAATAGTCTTGCCAGCGCTGAAAAAGCGGTTACCATCATTGCCCATGAGCATTGAACGTTTTGAACAGTTTCGCCCCCGGTTGTTTGGCATCGCTTACCGCATGTTGGGATTGCCGATGGAAGCGGAAGATATAGTGCAAGATGTCTATATGCGCTGGCATCAGGTTGAACAACAGCACATTGCAAATCCAGAAGGGTGGATGACGACTGTCGCCACCCGATTGTGCATCGACCGATTGCGCTCCGCTCAAGTTAGCCGCGAAAATTACATCGGACCCTGGCTGCCAGCGCCGCTGCAAATTGAGGATGCTGAAGAGCAAGTTTTACAAGTCGAATTTCTTTCGATGGCGTTTTTGCATGTGCTGGAACAATTGACGCCAGTAGAGCGGGCGGTCTATCTGTTGCGTCATCTTTTTGAGTATGATTATGAGGCGATAGGGGAAATTGTGGAGCGGCAGGCGGAAAATTGCCGGCAAATTTATAGCCGGGCAAAAAGCCGGTTGGCACAAAATCAACCCCGTTTTGCCGCTGAGCCAGAACGAAATCAGCGGCTTTTCGACCAATTTGTCGCCAGTTGCCAATCGGGCGATATGGAAAGTTTACTGGCGATATTAGCCCATGACGTCACTATATGGTCGGATGGCGGCGGTAAAGCGGCGGCGGCAACTCGTCCATTGCATGGGGCAGAAACGGTTTCTCAATTTTTGCTGGGCATTACCCGGTTGGAGACCGCGGATATGAGTTGGGAACTTCAGCCGCTCAATGGACAGAATGGCTTGCTGGTATATCAAGATGGCAATGTCATTTTAGCCGTTTGCCCACATATTGTGGAAGAGAAGATCAAGGCGTTTTATTTTATTCGCAACCCCGACAAATTGCGTCATTTAACATCATAGCCCTAGGCGCATTGGCGTCGTTTACCTGTCAATTTCGCCGACAAGGGCGCCGATCCCGTCGTTGCCGCATTCCCGATCATAATAAATGTAATAACGCTCTTCAACTTTGATAGCGCTGAGCAAAGTGAAGCAGTTTTCCATTAATGTAATCACCGGATTTCGGGGATGTTTTTCCCAGTTTATGCCATCTTGGCTAGACGCATACCCGATATGCACTGGCTTTTTTTGCAAAACAGAGTTAAAAGTGACAGCAAATGGATCGCTTGCGGCGCCAACATAAAACATCTCCCAAAGTCCATCGTTGTTCATAACTTCCAATGATCCAGCGGCAGCCAAATCCCAGCTATCGCCATCGCCCACCCCCAAAATCGGATCAGATCCATCCAACCTGCCGGCAGTCGTCTCTGGCAAATCATGACGCATCCAATCTAATCCATCCTGAGAAGTGGCTAAGCCCATTTGAATGCCGCCCCCGCCGATGCCCATGTAATACATATCGAACTGCGTTCCATCATAAAAGATGGAAGCGGGTTGGCTTTTTCGATCCCAGGCGCTTAAGCCTCGCTTGGGCAAGATAGGGGTAGAGTCAATCGTCCAAGCCCCGCTCAACTCTGGGGCAGTAGCTCGAATATTTTCGTCGCCTACGATGTTGCCAGTGGTAGCCACGCCAGCATATAGAACCCATTGATTGCCATCCCAAACGGCAGATGGGGAAAGCAGTAAACCATCTGGGTTGGGTGGCGAAAGGATTGGATTGCCGGCATATTTCGTCCACGACAATCCATTTGGCGAGGTAGCATATCCAATTTTGCCAAACCGTTGACGCGTATTATCAAAGCCGACGTACAGCATATGAAATTGCCCCTCATGAAAAAAGACATCAGGTTGGAAGATATTTCCGCTATCCCATTTGCCTGAGCCGCCCACGGGCAATACCTCTTGCTGGGCGGCAAATGAAAAATTAAAGCCTTCAATGCTGGTTAATGGGAGCTGTGGCGTAGGCGTTGGCGCCGGCGTTTTTGTTGGCTGGCTGGTTGGCGTTGGACTCTCCGTGGGTTTGGGCGTTTCGGTAGGGGGTGTCGTTGGGCTGGGCAAAATTGCGGGAACAAGGGTAGCCGTATTGACGATAACTTCGGTTGGCGGCGGCGTAGGGGCTTGTGTGGCTGGGGGCGATGAGGCGCTACAGGCAGCTATAAAAAATATCAACAATAGGATGGCGCGTTGTCTTAGCATGGTTGGCATAATTCACCTTCGGGTTTGTCTTATTCTTTTTTTTGACAAGATGAACGACGCCCACCGCCCACATCGCTTGTTACGAAAAGTATGGCTGATTGTAGAGGGCTAAAGCGGAATGGGGTTCACCCGAAAGGGTGAATTATTACGGGAATTTGCGGGTTTACAATAGATCGAGGAGTTGGGCATGTACCACGGCAGCGGTTCGATTGGCGACGCCCAACTTTTTGTTGATTCGTTTGAGGTGGGATTTGATGGTGTTGACCGATAAGTGGAGTTGGCGGCTGATTTCCTGGTTGGTCTTGCCGGCAGCAACCAGGGTTATTATCTCTCGTTCTCGATTTGTTAATTTGATGGCGGCTTCTTGTGGATGTGGCTGACCGGCTGATTGAACCAACTTTAGCAGCTTTTGACATAACGCGGGCGCAATGCCGGCATCCTGCGCCAATAGAAGCAACCCTTCAATCTCGCGCCCTACCATGGCAATCGGCAAACAATACCCCGTTCTGTCCGCTGCTGTAAGGGCGGGTTGCGCCCACTCTAACGCTTCTTCCACTATACCTAGCTTAAAAGCGGCAAACGCTTTTAAGCAATTAAGATCGATCGCAGAACGGGCATTTTCAGTGTAGCGAGGATTTTTTTGCAACAAACGCGCCTGTTGCAAAGCGCGTCTGGCGCCATCCTCTCCGCTTTGGCTATTGATGGTCAACCAACTCAATATGACCCCATTTCGGCTAAAACTAAATGGAATACTGGGCGAGGCAATGCCGGCAGGTTGGTTGTTGAGCCAATTTTGCGCCGCTTCCCATCTGCCTTGATGGCTGGCTAACAGAGCGAAATGCGCCTCCGCTATCTGAGACAGATCTTCCGCCTTCTTAAATTGGTTTGCCAATCGAACTAATTTTTCGCCATAGTCGAAGGCGGCGGATAAATCACCTCGCGCCATCTCCAGCCAAGAGCGCTTGAGCAAAAAGTTAGCCTCTTGCCCAGGCATATTTAACCGCCGCGCCAATTGCAATCCAGATTTTAAGGTATGACTGGCAGCCGCTAAATCAAGACGATACAGATACACTGAACCGAGAAAATGTTTGCCGATGATTTGATACCGTAAACCGAGGGGACTCTTTGCCGAAAACCGCAACAGGCGACGAGACTCTTTTTCTGCCAATTGAAGATTGCCTATTCCGAGGTGAAAGGGGATGAGATTCGCCATAGAAAGGAATTGCAAATAGGGCGTTTCGCGTTCTTGAGCCAGCAATGCCGCCTTTTCGAGCGCTTTGCCAGCCGTTTCGAAATCCCCCATTTCCATGGCGCAACTGCCCCGCGTCAACCACAACAATGCGCGGCAAATATTGTCTTGTGAAGAAGATTGCGTCAACAATTGGTCTGCTTGTTGGGCGTCTTCATCTGGCTGGGGGCGCAATTGATGTTGCATAAGCGCATACAAGGCGGAAAATTGGGAGGGTTGTCGTAGTTCTCTTTCTTTAACGAATGTGGGCTGGGCTTTAATCAGCCAACTGCGGGCAAGATGATACCTCTTGGTTTGAGTTGCCAACCAAGCCTGATACAAACAAAGTTGTGGGTGAGATTCGACAATGGGCTGCGGAAGCTGAGTAAGCCATTTGCCTAGCTGTTCAAACTCTCCCATTAACCAGGCGCGCTGGCATAGATTTTGCGCCAAATGCCCCGCCTCGGCTAAATGTTTGCCGGCAAGCGCATGGTTTAAGCCCCCCTCTACATCACCCTTCGTTGCCAGGTAGACGCTGGTACGCTGATGCCACCTTTGAATCAAGCGGGTTGATGCTCCGTTCTCATTTTGTTGGCGTAAAAAATCGAGAAAGAGAGCGTGATAACGGTATCTTTCCTCATCCAACGTAAACAAGAACAGATTGCGCTCTAAAATGTTAAATATCAGGCGGCGGCATTTTTCCACCTCCCAGCCCAGCAATGCCCCAGCCAGCTCAACAGAAAAGCTGTTTGGGATAGCGGTAGCCCGCAAAAATTCTTGCGTTTTTGCCGGCAACTTTAGAAAAACCTCTTGCGCCAAATAATCAAATGCTAGCCTTTGCCCAGCTCGTTTATCCATTACTTTTGGATCCGCCAACGCCATCAATTGCAATCCTGTCAACCAACCTTCCGTTTGAGCGGCAACCCATTCTAACTCTTCATCAGCCAGGCGAACGCCTGTTTGCGCTCTCCAAAATTGGCGGATTTCAGTCAGATTAAGTTGTAGGTCGGCGGCGTTTAAGATGGTTAATTTATTGGCGGCTTGCCAGCGGGCGGTTGGCAATGGCAATTGATTTCGGGCTGTCAGCAGCAGCGATTTGAAATTGGCTGGTTGGTTGTCGATTAATGTGGCGATCAATTGGTATGTTTGGGGGCGGGGGAGTTGGTGACAATCATCTAAAATGAGGGTGATGGGTTGGGAGATGCCGGCAAGCTCGTTGAGCAACGGATTTAGCAAGGTTTCGCTGCTGACCGCTTGACCGCTTTGAATGAGGGCTGAGGTCCCCGCCCCAATTGATGGAAAGCGCTTTTGAAGCGCTGCCAAGATGCCTGACATCAATCGTTCTGTCTGATCATCATCTTTGCTAATTGACAGCCAAACGCTGGCGCTGTTTTGACCCTTTGCCCATTCTGCAGCCAGGGTTGTTTTGCCGTACCCGACAGGCGCCGAAATAAGGAGATTGCTCTCCTTCAGTCGGGCGTCAATTGTGGCGAGTAGGCGGGGGCGATGCAGCCTATTTGCCGGCAACGAAGGAACGCTCAATTTGGTTCGAGAGATCATCACAGTTGACCGATGCGGGACGCTGTTGAATTTTTGGAGCAAAAGGGGAGTATAAAAAACGAGCGCCAGCTTGGGGAGGACAAGCCAGCGCCACGGAGAACAGAAAATGTACCCGTATAATAATCATTTTTAATTAAGAACGCCATTAAATGACCCTTTTTCCCATAAAAATTTAAGCTAAATTGCGCCAATTTCCGATCTGTTGCCAAGGGTTGGGGTTTTGATGGGTGTGTTTGTCTTCGCTGTGGCGGCTTGCCCGGCGCTTTTGGAACAGTTCGATGCCTGCCATCGCTAAGTTTAAATCGACCTGGTTGAGCGATTGAGGCTGCCATGCCGGCATCTGTTTTTCCAAAAAATTGGTGGGGGTATCGCCGTCGCGGAAATCCGGATGCGCCAATATATCAAGCAAAAATGGGATGTTGGTTACAACGCCTAAGATAATCGTCTCTCGCAAAGCGGCTATCATCTTTCGCCTCGACTCATATCGATTTTCGCCCCAACTAATTATCTTCGCCAACATCGGATCGAAATAGGGGGTAACGGAACTGCCGCCGACTATGCCGGCATCTACCCGTACCCCAGCCATTCTAGGAAAGATACAACGCTCCACTTTGCCTATCGACGGCATAAAGTTATCTGCCGGATCTTCGGCGTAAATCCGGCATTCGATGCTGTGCCCCTGCCGTATAATGTCAGTTTGGTTAAATGGCAATCGTTCTCCAGCCGCAATGCGTATTTGCCACGCCGCCAAATCCAGTCCGGTCGTCGCTTCGGTGATCGGGTGTTCAACCTGAAGTCTGGTATTCATCTCTAAAAAGTAAAAATCCCCATGCTCATCAACGATAAATTCCACAGTGCCGGCATTGACGTAGCCAACCGCTCTGCCCAAAGCTGCCGCCGCCTGACAAATACGCGCCCTCACCGATGGCTCTAGGTTTGGGGCGGGCGTCTCTTCGATGATTTTTTGATGGCGTCGTTGAATCGAACATTCGCGCTCGAACAGATGGAGCAAATTGCCGGCATGGTCGCCGAGCAGTTGAACTTCGATATGGCGAATGTGGCTGAAAAAGCGCTCCAGCAAGATCTCCCCGTTGCCGAATGCGGATTGCGCTTCGCTGCGGGCTGTTGGAACCGCCTCTGCTAACTCCGTTGCCGAACCAGCTACCCGCATCCCTTTGCCGCCGCCTCCTGCCCTGGCTTTGATCAAAACCGGATAGCCGATTTTTTCCGCCTCTTTTTGCAGCGCCTTGATCGACTTGCCCTGTCCGTCTACTCCGGGAATCACGGGCGCGCCGGCGTGGCGGGCGATCTCTCTGGCTGCCGCCTTGTCGCCCATCTGTTGTATCGCTCGCGCTGAAGGACCGATAAAGATAATGCCGGCATCCGCGCACGCCTGCGCAAACTCCCCATTTTCGCTTAAAAAACCATAGCCAGGGTGAATTGCCTCAGCCGCCATATCTTTAGCTGCCTGGATAATCGCCGCTTGGTCAAGATAACTTTCGCTGGCGGATGCGCCCGGCAAATGAACATATTCGTCCGCCAATGAGCTCCATGCTGCGCCCTGCTCTGAATCTGAAACGATCGCCACAGAGCTGACCCTTAATTGCCGGCAGGCGGCAAAAATTCGGGCTGCTATTTCGCCTCGATTTGCCACTAAAATTTTGCGGAACATCGGCATAAACTAATTTTCGTCCTGGGCATCAGTGGCAGAAATTTGCCACCAAGGCTTTCTTTTTTCCAGGAAAGCGCTCATGCCCTCTTGCCCTTCGTGGCTGGCTCGCCGGTTGGCGATCAATCGAGTTGTCATTTCTCGCTGGCTGTTTTTGGGTTGGAAAGCCACCTGACGAATCAACCTTTTTGCCTCCGCTTGGGCGCCTGGCGCCGCTTGCGCCAACGCAAACAGTTGTTTTTCCAGGATGTGATCGAGCTCATTTTCATCTAACGCGATATAGTGTGCCATCCCGATCCGATATGCGGTTTGCGCGTCGAAAATTTCGCCTGTTAGGAACAGCTGCCTGGCGTAAGTTGGCGAAATTTTGCCCAACACAAAGGGGGAGATGACTGCCGGCAAAATCCCCAAGCGGGTTTCGCTGAAGCCAAATTTACAACTTTGCGTCGCCACTACGATGTCGCAGCAACACGCCAACCCGCCCCCGCCGCCAATCGCCGCCCCTTGTATCCGCCCAACGGTTGGTTTTGAACAACCATCAACCGCTGACATTAAATCAAATATCGCTTGTCCATCCGCCACATTGTCTTCAATCGAACTCTGTGCCGCTTGCCGCATGTTGGCGATATCGGCCCCGGCGCAAAATATCTTGCCGACGCCGCCCAGCACAATTCGCCGCGTCCCCTCATCCTCATCCAATTTGTGGAATATATTGGTTAACTCTGTAATCATCGCTGCGGTTAAGGCATTCCGTTTGTCCGGGCGGTTCAGCATGACGCGGGTCGTGAAATTTTTTGTTTCGATGGTTATGTAGCTCATTTGCCGCCAATTGTACGTGATCCTGTCTGTTAAGGAAAAGAACCAAGCTATATTTTGTTTGTTGTAAAGGGGTTGTTAGCGTTAGTAAATGCCGGCAGTGCCTCATAATTTGGGCAACAAAAAACCCCGACGAGTACACTCGTCGGGGCAAATAAAACGCTTCCAGAGAAAAACCGAGTTTCTAAATGCTCAAAATAAGTTAGGCGTTCATTAACCCTTCAAACATGGGTCGGTCAATCGTTTCAATCTCTAAGAGATTTTCAACCAGCTTTACCATCTTTTCTTTATGCTGAACAATCAACGCTTTTGCCGCCTGATACCGTTCATCCAAAATCTCCCGCACCTCCTGGTCTATATTCTTCGCCGCTTCTTCGCTATAGTTGCGCCCATAAGCCATCTCTCTGCCTATAAAGATGTTGTCCTGCTGGTCGCCATACGTTCGCAAGCCAAGTTTATCGCTCATCCCGTAAGTCATCACCATATCTCGGGCGACTTTGGTGGCTTGTTGTAAATCGTTCGAAGCCCCAGTTGTAATTCGGTCAAAAAAGACCTCTTCCGCCGCGCGTCCTGCCAACGTTAATGTGATAGCGTCTTCAAAATATTCCTTCGACTTCATCATCGAATCCTCTGGCAGACGCATCACATACCCTCCTGCTCGTCCGCGCGGAATTATTGTGATCTTTTGCACCGGATCGGCGTTTGGCAAAAAGAAACCCACCACGGCGTGCCCCGCTTCATGGTACGCTACCGTTTCCTTGTCTTCCTCAGAAATCACGCGGCTCTTTCGCTCAGGTCCAATCACCAATCTGTCAAAGGCGTCCTGAAAATCTCTTCGTTCCACTTGATTTCGATTCGAACGGGCAGCGAAAATCGCCGCTTCATTTACCAGATTTTCTAAATCTGCCCCCGAAAATCCGGCTGTCAGCCGCGAAAAATCCTGTAAGTTGACCCCAGATGAGATGGGTTTGCCCCGAGCATGAAGCTTCAAAATCTCTTCCCGCCCTTTAATGTCTGGCAAATCGACGATCACTTTGCGGTCAAACCTGCCCGGGCGCAACAAAGCCGGATCTAACACATCCGCTCTGTTGGTGGCGGCAATAACGATCACATTCGTTTCATTTGAAAAGCCGTCCATCTCGACCAAAATTTGGTTAAGCGTTTGCTCTCGCTCATCGTGCCCGCCGCCTAATCCAGCTCCGCGCTGCCTGCCAACGGCATCGATTTCATCCACAAAGACGATAGAAGGGGCTTGCTCTTTCGCTTTCTTAAACAAGTCGCGCACCCGGCTTGCCCCAACGCCGACAAACATCTCGACAAATTCTGAGCCAGAAATATGAAAGAAAGGTACGCCTGCCTCGCCGGCAATAGCTCTTGCCAACAGCGTCTTGCCCGTTCCTGGGGGTCCCACCATTAGCACGCCTTTGGGGATACGGGCTCCTACCTGGATAAACCGTTCTGGCTCTTTGAGGAACTGTACGATTTCTTCAACTTCTTCCTTGGCTTCATCAACGCCAGCCACATCATCAAATGTGACTGTTGGGCGTGAGCCATCGTTGATATTTTGCGCCCGCGACCTGCCAAAACCAAAAATGCTGTTGCCGCTGCCTTGTATTTGCCTGAAACTTCGGGTAAACACCCATACCAACAGCAGCAAAGGTCCAATCGTTATTGCGATATTGATCAACGTATTGCGGGCGCTAGTATCATTGATTTCGATATTCGAATCGCGCAATGTCTCTTCACTAACGCCATTGTTGATCAATTGGGAAAAAATATCCCCGTCGGTATCTTTAACCGCCGCTACCATACTATCATCTTTCATGGTGACTTCGAGTTGGTTGCCGTCCACCTGAATATTTTTTATGTCGCCGTTGTTCAGGGCATTGGCTACTTCTGAGAGGGGAACGGATTCAGGGCGGTTAAGCGTTCCATTCATAATTACCTGTGCTCCCAACAAAATCACCACCACAGTGATTATCCAAACCCATACTGGAATGGGTTGCCGGTTGTTTTGGTCGTTACGTTCTTCCATCAATTTCCTTCCTAATCGCTCGATAGCGTTACGGGCAAACGATTACTATGTTTTTTACTATCGTAGTTACACAAAAACCCGAACGGTTACCCCAACGGTTTTAGAATGGGAGGAACCAAAATCCTTGCGGGTTTTGCTTGAATAAGTTTTTACATTCTACTTAAACAGGCTTATTATGGTAAAGATATATCAGAATTTTGTATGAACAATGTGAAATTTGTCTTAAAGGCAAGCGTTGGGTTCAAAGTAAAGCTCAGGTAAGCATAGGCGATAGGGCTTGCACTTGTTTTTCAGCATGGTAGCTGCTGCGCACCAACGGTCCGCTTTCCACCCATTTAAAGCCTAACTCAAGTCCTATCTCTTTAAATTGTTCAAATTCTTCCAATCTATAATAACGGTTAATGGGCAGATGTTTTCGGCTGGGCTGTAAATATTGCCCAATCGTTAAAATATCCACGCTGCACTCTGCCAAATCTGCCATTACCGTTGTCACTTCATCAAATGTCTCGCCTAGTCCTACCATAATGCCGCTTTTGGTGAGGGTGTCAGCTTCCATCTGTTTGGCGTTTTGCAAAGTGGCCAGCGCCCATTCGTATTGATCTTGAGGCTGTACCTTTTTGAACAAGCGGGGTACGGTTTCGACATTGTGGTTTAATATTTCGGGGCGGGCAGCCATTACAATTTTTAACGCCTGTTTGCTCCCTTTGAAATCAGGGATGAGCAGTTCTATGGTGCAGCCGGGTTGCAATTGTCGTATTCGTTCGACACATAAGGCGAAGATCGGGGCGCCGCCATCTTTGCGTTCATCTCGGTTTACGGAGGTGATGACCACATGTTTGAGATTCATGGCGCGGACTGCCTGCGCCACCCGTTCGGGTTCTGCCCAATCTAACGCTTTTGGTCTGCCGGTGGCGATGTCGCAAAAGCCGCAACTACGGGTGCAAATGTCGCCCAAAATGAGGAAGGTGGCGGTGCCAGCCCCCCAGCATTCGCCGATATTGGGGCAGCGGGCTTCTTCGCAAACGGTGTGCAATTGTTTAGCCCGCATCAGATTTTTGAGGTTGTCGTAATTATCGCCGCTAGGAGCGCGTACTTTTATCCAGGCGGGACGGCGAAGAGGGCGGTTATTTGCCGGCATTTTGATGGATGTGGCGTCTAGTTTGATGGTTGACATATAGAAATGTGGGCAAAGTTGAGAGTTGCCTCGGATTATGGGTTGCAGGCTGAACTACTTGGTTCACCGGAAAATGTTACCATATTCCTAGCTTGGATTGTACAAATCGTAGCTACGCGGGGCAACTGGTTACGGAAACTGAAGGGGTATGAGATGTTTAACCAAGAGGCAAGCGGCGTTAAACGGTTTCTAGCCCAAATAGGAGTTTTATTTGCCAGATCTCATTTGCGGCTAGTGAAATGCCCCAATGTAGCATAAGGCAGCTTCCTTGATAGTTGGCTTCGTACCCCCCTTCGGAGTTGGTGACGCTTTCGAAAGGATAAAACCAAACATCTGCCGGCATTGACGCTTCGATCATTATTTTTGACCGAACTGTTATGATGTCGCTGACCAAACTAAATTGAGCGATATCAGTTGCCGACCCAATTCCGCCAGGATATTGTCGATTGCCGGCATTGTCCGGTAGCCCCTCAAAATAAGTCAGCGGATCTTGCCCCCCTTCCAAGCCAAAGTTATTTTCCACCCCAAAACGGCATTGAAGCGATCCTTCGCCCATATTTTGAATTTCGTAAGTCACAGCCAATACGGCTGAGTTGGCTGCCAAGCTGAACGATTTGGTAAGTTTGACTGGAATGAGAAGCGAATCGTTCCCGCGAATGCCGGCAGTTCGCCACAATTTTGCAATGCCAACCCCATCTCTTACTTCAACGACTCCTTCATATGGTTGTTTGACAAAATCGTCAAAACCGTGAGGGGGGATTTGTACAAAATCTGTAACGGAAAGCGACTCAGGGAAAAAGCGGTCGATAAACGCTCCGCGCCGATACCAATCATAAAAAATCCGATTTTCTAACCCTAACTCCTTCACCATGACGCCCCGTTCATGGGCGTTTTGCGTTTCCGCGTCGTCGTTTGCCAAATGGATGCGCCCCTTTGCCGCCGCTTTGCGTAGCTCTCGATGGTATGCTTCTTCCCGGCGGGCAACGGTGTTGAGCAAATTGTATGGCGCAGGTCGAAAATCCCATTCCGTCGCCATGCCGCCCTCTTGCAAATCGAAGCAAATCCATTGTTTTTCATTGCTTAAAATAAGTTCGTCATACCCGTCCACATCGTAATCTGTTTTATCAGCTTCGATCCAGCCTGACCCTTTTATCGCTTCGTCCGCTAACGATTCGGCGCTGATGAGATGACGGTAGTTGGCGCCTCTGATGTGAAAAAGATAGATGCCCCCAAATAAGCCGTGCCAATAGCCGCAATTACATTGCGCCGCCCATAAATGTTCCAAAGCGCGTTCTTTGTCTAGGCTTGCCGGCATAGCATGAACTTTTCGGCTGACTGCCAACGCTTTTTTGTGCATCTGATTGACTTCAGGGTATTTGGCGATGAATCCGCGCCACAACCCCCCCTTAACGAAAGTTAAAATGGCGTCTTGCCCCTTTTTTTGCAATTTGCGCTTGATTTTGACGATAGCGGCAGTTTGGGATGCCGGCAATGCCCACTCGGTCATCTCGTCATACGAAGCGGCAGTGACAAAGGTTTGACCCAGGGCGCCAAATCGGCTGGCATACTCGCCAGGGGGAATCGTTTCGATCCAATCTCGATTTTGCTCCAAAGCGGCAAAAAAGTCGTCTACCCAACCATTTGTCCAGCAATGGTCATAAGTTTGGGGCCACAAACCAAATTTTTCGCCGTCGTCGCCCATCACCGCTACTCTGGGAATGGGGCTTTGGCTGTCTTCTTCAGCCATATGGCGTAGTCCAGCGATAACCTCTTCTACATCCGCCCAGGGGATGTTGTAGCGTAGATATTTGTTTGAGCCAAATAGTTTCAGCGGATACCCCTGCTCTTCGGTGATGTAATAGCCAAATTGAGCTTGGTCGGGAATGCCGGCATAACGCAAATGGGTATCATCGACGATAATGTATTTGATGCCGGCTTCTGCCAGTGGCTTGGGCAGATGAGGTTCCCAAACTCGTTCTGCCAACCAGCCGCCAGTGGGTGTGTATGCTAGATGGGTCTTGATTGCGGAAACCATTTTATTGAGCTGACCCGCTTTATCTCTATCGGACAGCGAGACCAAAATCGGTTCATAATAGGCGCCTGCCATAATTTCGACTTGACCTGAAGCCGCCAGCTTTTTCAGGCGGTTGATGTAATCAGGGCGGCGCTCTAACAGCCAATCGAGCAATGGTCCGGTGTTGTGGATCGCCAATCTGATACCCGGATGGTTTTCTATCGCCTCCAGCATCGGCAGATACGCTTTTTGATACGCTTCGGCAAAGACCCAGTCGAAATTGCCAACAGGTTGGTGGTTGTGGAACGCTAAAGACAGATACAGTTTTGGCATAGTTATTTAGGTTATTGGCGGGGCGTCGCCAGGCTAGTTTGCCGCTTGTTTAGCTATCGCCCATTCATAAAGTTGTTGATATTGTTTGGCAGCCCGATCCCAAGAAAAATCTTGCGACATGCCGGCAAGCTGCATTTTACGCCACGCAACAGGGTTGTGGCGGTAGCGGTGAATCGCCCGTTGCATCGTTCCCCACAACGCTCCGCTATCTAGCCCGTGGTAGCTGAAGCCCGTTATCCCATCCCAAACAGTATCTACTAATCCGCCAGTAGCCCGGACGATGGGCACAGCTCCGTATCGCATAGCGATTAATTGCCCTAAGCCGCACGGCTCAAATCGAGACGGCATCAAAAACATATCGCTGCCGGCATAAATGAGAGGGGCAAAACCGGCGTTGTATTCTAAAATCGCCTTCATTTTATTGGGATGTCGCTGGGCATAGCTGGCAAATATCCGTTCATATTCCGCAGCGCCGCTGCCTAGAACCACAAATTGGGCTTCTCCGGCATATCCGTTGAGCAGCGGGTACAGCGTTTGCCCTAAGATATCTATCCCTTTTTGGTAATCTAACCTGGAGACGATGCCCAGCAACGGTATGTCGCTGATTGCCGGCAATCCTACCATTTTTTGCAGCGCTTCTTTATTTTTGGCGCGATCTGCCAGCTTTTTTGTGCTGTAATGATGGGACAATCGGGTATCGGTGGCAGGGTTCCATAAATCTATATCGATACCGTTCAAAATGCCGTGTAAATCGCCGCTGCGATGCTGCAGTAATTTTTCCAGATGCGCCCCGCCTTCGGGAGTCATAATCTCGCGGGCATAAGTAGGGCTGACGCTGTTGACTATGCCGGCATGGTAAATGCCCCGCGCCATAAAGTTTACTGTTCCATATGGCTCTTCTACCATGCCGTGGGTCCAAATCCCTAGATAATCGAAGATTCGCCAAGCCGTTTGCCCTTGATGCGCCAAATTGTGGATGGTGAATACGGAACCGATATCCTGATAGAAGGGATCTTGCTGCCCGGCGGTCGCCAACCACGTAAGGGCTGGCGCGGCGTGCCAATCGTGGGCATGAATGACATCGGGACGCCAATTGAGTTCACGAGCGATTTGTAGGGCGGCGCGGCTGAAAAAGGCGAAGCGGTATGGGTCGTCGTTGTAGCCATAAATCTCATCTCGATCAAAAAGATTTCTTTCTGCTACGAAGTAAATGGGCGTGTCGCTATCGGGCAGCGTTCCCTGATAAATGCCGGCATTGATGCCGCCAGCCCCCATCGGCACGATCATCCCCCTGTGCCAAGCAGTTACGCCTGGGTAGCCCTGTTCGATAGCGGCATATGCCGGCATAGCCACCCGCACATCGTGGCCCATAGCAGATAACGCTTTGGGCAGCGCTCCCGCTACATCGCCCAACCCGCCCCGCTTGGCAAAAGGCGCTACCTCTGCGCTTAGAAACAAAATTTTCAACCCCATTTTAGCCCTTATTTTTGGCGGCGCGCAAAGGGGCGCGCCTAATTAAAATTTGTCGGCGTCGCTTACCTCAAAACGAGTGGCAGATAGAGCAGATATGGTTGGATCGGCACAGATACGCATGTTGTCCTATTGATTTTTGTGCCATCGCCCAATTGTCCAAATTCATTCCACCCCCAACATTTTAACCCGCCATTGCTGGTTGCAGCGCAGCTATGATCTTCTCCGGCTGTGATTTCAGCCACGCCAGAAGTTAGCCCAGTTACATCTGCGGGAGCCAGGCGTGGCGTGGTTGTGCCATCTCCTAATTGACCTGTGATATTTCCCCCCCAGCATTTCGTTCCGCCACTGGTTGTTAAGGCGCAACTATGATTTCTGCCGGCAGCGACGGCAAAGACGCCAGAGGTCAAGCCCATCACATTTACTGGCGTCAATCGGGGCATAGTTGTGCCGTCTCCAACTTGCCCGGAGCCATTCCAGCCCCAGCATTTTAACCCGCCGCTGTTGGTTACAGCGCAACTGTGTGCAAAACCAGCGTCGATATAAGCGGCGGCAGAAGAAAAGCCAACCACATTTACCGGGGCATTTCGATCCATTGTTGTGCCATCTCCCAACTGTCCGTCTCCATTCCACCCCCAACATTTTATGCCGCTGGCGGTCAGGGCGCAGGTATGTCCCGACCCGGCGGCGATGGCGACCGCCCCTGAAGACAAGCCAACCACATCTACGGGTGAATTGCTGGCGTCGTTTGCGCCATTGCCCAACTCGCCCGACAGGTTGGTTCCCCAACATTTTACGCCGCCGCCTGTGGTAAGAGCGCAGCTGTGAAAATCGCCAGTGACGATGGCGGATACGCCAGAAGTTAAGCCATCAACGTCTACCGGAGCTAATCGGTCTGTAAAAGTGCCGTCTCCCAACTGCCCCTCGAAATTTGCTCCCCAACATTTTACGCTGCCGCCCGCAGTAAGCGCGCAGCTATGATCTTTGCCGCTGGCAATGGCGGATACGCCAGAAGCAAGCCCAGCCACGCCGACTGGCGTCAATTTTTCTACCACGGTGCCATCTCCTAATTGCCCAGCTCCGTTATCCCCCCAGCATTTTGCCTCGCCAGTATCGGTTACGGCGCAGGAGTGAAGAGCGCCGGCAGAAATGGCAGTGAGCCCTCGGCTCTCAACCGGCTTTGTGGTTATCAATTGATTTTGAGTAGCGGCTCCTGTCCAGGCTGAAATTGTCAGCAAGAAAGTTCCAAACCAAACTAGAAACATATTGCCTAAGCCTAGAGATATAATCCTAGATTTAATTTTACCCGTTCTTAATATTTTTGAGACCATGATAATCTTTTATTCAACTGATTATGATGCATAACGTTTTAAAAGGGATTGAGGCTGGATAAAAGGGGAGCGATCCCCTTCTTTGCGGTCTATTGTCTCTTAACATCGGAATCTCATCAACAATTAGAAAATTCAAATTTATAGGTCCGTTTTTCAATAAAGGGATAACGCAGTAAAATCATGTTATGACAATTCGCCGCTGGTTACCCTTTATTTTACTCAACATCTTGGTGACGACTGTAACCGCTCTGTTAATTCTATCTATTTGGGATAGGAGAAGTGGGGATAATGAACCGGTCGCCGTTTTGCCCGAACCGACTTTAGCCATTGCTACCTCAATTGCCGGCAACGATCCCAATCAAGCCATACCACCCACCACAGCGCCAACGCCTGAGCCGACGACCAATTACCCCGCCCACACCATCCAGCCAGGCGAAACGCTGGGCTTAATTAGCCAAAAGTATGATGTGTCATTGGGCGACATCATGATCATGAATGATTTGGACAGCGAAAATTTTATTCAAGCTGGGCAAATTTTGTACATACCTGTTGGCGGGCTGCCAACGGCAACGCCAGCCCCCACCAATACCCCGCCGCCTAGCCCCACCCCTGGACCCGTTTTGCCCACCAATACGCCAAACTTCATCAGCGGCGAAGCGGAAATCGGCATTTCTGAGGTGATCGGCATTGGCGTACTGTCTGAGGAGGCGGTTCAAATCGTCAATAGCGGGTCGCAGGCATTGGGATTAGCGGGTTGGACATTGCGCGATACGGAAGGGCATGTGTATACCTTTGGGCAATGGACGTTGTTTGGCGAAGGCGCCGGCATTCGGCTTCATACCGAAGCGGGAGAGGATCAATCAACAGATTTGTTCTGGGGGTTAGAGCAAGCGATTTGGGAGCCGGGCGAAACGGTAATTTTGCGGGATGCGGAAGGAGCAGTGCGGTCGCAATTTATCATTCAATGACGACCAGCAACGGATGCGCGGGGGAGGCGAAGCTCTAGCCATTTGGTTACAATTGAAATTTCTATCAGATAAACCCCATTAATCCTGTCTAGGCAAGTATGCTCAGGAGACAGTTGGAGGCAAAAGCTTATGAGAATAGGGGCACATGTTAGCGCGGCAGGCGGCGTCTTTAATATTTTTGCGAATGCGGCGGATATCAAGTGCGAATCGGCGCTTTTTTTTACCAAGAGCAATCGGCAATGGCGAGCCAAGCCGTTGTTAGACGAGGATGTACAAAAATTTAACGATGCGGCTGCAGAAAATGCCGGCATCTTTCCAGTTGCCGTCCATGCCAGCTATCTAATCAACATCGCCTCGCCCAATCCAGATTTGTGGGAAAAATCTTACCAAGCGTTGAAGGTGGAACTATTGCGGGCAGATATGTTGGGCGTTCCGACCCTGACATTTCATCCAGGTTCCCACATGAAAAGCGGTGAAGAGGCGGGTTTGGCGCAAATTAGCCGGGCGTTGACTCGCTTGGTGGAGGAGACGCCAGACGCCACCACGATCCTGTGTCTGGAAACGATGGCGGGGCAAGGTGCTAATCTGGGATATAAATTCGAGCATTTGGCGACTGTGTTGGAAGCGTGCGATAGTCCACGCTTGGGCGTTTGTCTGGATAGTTGCCATATTTTTGCCGCTGGCTACGATATACGGACGAAGGAAGCTTACGAAGCCACGCTGGCGGAGTTCGACCGCATAGTTGGGCTGAACCAAATCAAATGTTTGCATTTGAATGACAGCAAATTTGAATTTGGGCAGAAAAAAGATCGCCACGCCCATATTGGCGAAGGATTTATTGGGGAGGAAGGGTTTGCCCAATTCGTTAACGATCCGCGCTGGGAGGGTTTGCCGGCAAATATCGAAACGCCTAAAACGGAAACGGACGATGCCGGCAATAAAATTGAGATGGATCCGATTAATTTGGAAAGATTACGCGCTTTGCGGCGCTGAAGATTGTTATGAGTCAATCATTTCATACCCCTGTATTTTTGGTCGACGCGCATCTAGATATGGCGTATAACGCCTTGCGTTACGGTCGGGATTTAACGTTGCCAGTTGCGGAGATACGAGAGGCAGAACAAGGTAGATGCCCAAATGGGATCGCCACCGTTTCTATTCCCACTTTGTTAGAGGGCAATGTCGGTCTGGCTTTTGGATCGATCTTTTTGATGCCGGCAAATTTTCCGGATACCGATCCGCCTCATCCTCTCACCTCTTATTTCGATAGCCAGGAGGCGCACCATAAGGGGTGGGCACAGGTCGATTATTATCATCGATTAGCCGATGAGAGCGCCGACGTAACGCTCATCACCGATTTGCCGGCATTACGCGCTTTGATTTCAAATTGGCAAAACGAGAATAAGCAGGTGGGGATTGTGCCGGCAATCGAAGGGGCGGCAGTTATCCGGCAACCTGAAGAAGTAGAGCTTTGGGTTGAACGCGGCGTGCGGATGATTGGTTTGGCTTGGGATGATACCCCATATTCGGCTGGAGGATGGCGAGGCGGAGGCGAATTGACCAAAATGGGTTATGCTTTATTGGAAGCGATGGCCCAATATGACCTGATATTAGATATCAGCCATATGGCAGAAAAAGCGACTTTTCAGGCATTAGAAGCATATGAAGGGGTGGCAGTCGCCAGTCATAGCAATGCCGAAGCGTTGGTCGGCTTGGGCGAACGCCATTTGAAAGATAGCCAAATACGCGCTTTGGGAGAGAGCGCCGGTATGATCGGTGTCGTCCTATACAATCGCTTTTTAAAGCGTGGCTTCACCAAAGGCGAGGCAAAGAGTTTGGTTACCTTGGATGATGTAGCGGCGCACATCGACCACATTTGTCAATTGTTGGGCAACGCTAACCATGTGGGCATTGGCAGCGATTTTGACGGCGGGTTAGGGGCGGCGGATATTCCATCGGAATTGGATAACTGCGCCGATTTATACAAGTTAGGGAGCAAATTGAAGGAAAAGGGGTATGCCGACGACGATATCAGCGGGATTCTGGGCGAAAATTGGCTTAATTTATTGCGCCGAGCGTGGGCATAAAACTATCTTGCGCTGGCTTAATTTGCCTTCTGATGAATTTGGGATAAAATTTTTGTTGAACTTCTAATTCAATTGCTTTTGTACAATTTAGGGCTCTGGAATTTGGCTTTCCATATAGAGTTTACGAATTTGCTCTCTGGTTTCCAGAGCTTACTCATTGCAGATAGTTAAGCGACGTTGATTTTAATTGAGCAATACGTCACAGCTACGGGCGCGTGGGACGATTTATGGATTTCAACAATTGGGATTCTAAATGGCGCGACATCATTGCCGGCATCGAAAATAAAGTTGCGGCTGAGCGGCTGCGCCCGTATGATGCCCTGGCATGGGAGCGGCTTGCCCCGCGCCAACGGCAGCTAATTGCGCTGGAGAGGAGAGCGGAGGCGAAAGCGCTGGGGATCGAAATTCAACAGATAATCAATGCCCTGATCGATGAAGTGAAAAAAACGCCAATTCAGAGTCGCTGGCAAATGATTGCCGGCATTTTCGCCATTGGAAGCGCTAAAGAAGAGCGTCGAACCAATGCCCGCCAATTTATGGAGCGCGCCAAATATTACCGCCAAAAATTAGAGGAGCTAGACAGCCAAACGTTAAAATTTATGATCGGCAACAAGACGGAAGCGGTAAAAGCGTGGATGGCGGCGGAATTTATTCAAACTGGGAGCGCTCCCCTGACAGAGAACGTCAACGAGTATGACGAATATCTCTTATCGCCCGAGTGGCGCCAAAAGGCGGAAACGGCAAAACGACGAGCTGAATACCGTTGTCAGGCATGTACTGGGGCGTTTTCGCCGACCCAGCTTGAAGTAACCCCTAAAGTTGGCATTCCCCCATCTAAAGCGACGCCGGAAGATATATTGGCTTTGTGCCTCGATTGCCGGCAAGTGGCTACCGCTGTTTTCTCTAAATAATCCTCTGATGTAATCTGTTGAGCATTTAGAAACCCAATGTTTCTCTGAGTCGCCGCTATCCAGCGTAGAGTAAACTAAAATGAAGGGGAAAAGCGGGCGCCGGGAATCGAACCCGGACTAAATGCTTGGGAAGCATTTGTGATACCTTTTCACCACGCCCGCAGATGGGCGCATTATATTGCCGGCATTTTCGACTGTCAAATTATCCCGCTTGAGACAGCTCTAACCGAAATTGGATATTTCCCACGGTGATTAAATCGCCGGGGCTTAACACAGTGGCGTCTTCCACTGGCAAATTGTTAAGCAGCGTCCCATTGCGACTGCCTAAATCCTCCAACCACCATTGTTGTCCGCGCAAGTTGATTAAGGCGTGCTGGTTGGAAGCGTAACTGTCGGGCAAAATGATATGATTGCCGGCAGATCTGCCGATGCTGGTTAAAGACAATAACGGAAATTGATGGTCGATTGCCGGCAGCGCCTCATTCTCCTCATCCCCCACGCTAACTACTCGTAAAAAGCCATGCGCTTGCTGCCGAAAGGTAAGCGACGCTCCCAAAAGCTGCATATCCCGGTAAATCAACAACCCTATTCCCCCCAAAAACAAAAGCAAGAGCAACGCGCTCGCCACCCTCAAAATAAATAACAATGTGGTTAATTCCATAAGGAAGCGACCTGCTAATTGATTTCGGTTACCGCTATCCCCTTACTCTTGAGGAGGCATGAGCAACGTGGCGGTTTTCTTGGCGTCAGATTCAGCGGCTTTGTCATAGCCGCCTTCGCCATAAATAAGGCTGTTGTCACTGATGGTTATCACATCCCCGGGCGCCAACGCCATCTCTTGAATTTTAACCCCGTTTACCATTGTGCCGGCACGGCTGGTCAAATCATAAACCACAAATCGTCCAAACCGCCACCGAATTTGGGCATGGCGGCGACTAACCCGGGCTGAAGACAATACCAAATCATTTTCTGTATTTCTGCCGACAGACAAGGTCGATTTTTGCAACGGAATGTGCCGTTTGCCGTTCAGGACCAAAAAGGCGTCAACTGATTTCAATGCTCGGTGAGAATGGTTGTCGTGCGGTTTATCGACGTAAAATTGGGTGGTATCTCCCTTGACGGCGCGGTTTAATGGGTTGATATGGTAGCTGGATGGCGCTAATGATGGCGAGCCGCTGATCGTTACCCCGAATTCTGCCGGCAAATGTAGACCCATTTTTCTTGAAAAGCGATTTAACTCCCCATTTAGATATGCCGGCAAATCCACCACAGCGGCATGTAACCGCTCATAATCTTCCTGGCACATTGTTACTTCAAAGCCCGAAGGCATTTTGCCGCGATGAAAACCATTGATCGTCTCTTCGTATAAAATCGCTGCCAATTCATCGGCTGTAACGGGACGCCGCATTGCCCGGCGAAATGGCTCTTCCACGACTCGTCTCAACATCTTTTCGATTGAGTCTAGCGATTTGTGCATACTGATTCTCCAAAATAACAATTTGAACTGCGATTATATGGGGGAATGCCACTGCGTCAACGCCGATTGCCGGCAATCGACGGTACGATATACTTACAATTCATAAACAGATAATCAACCAAAATCATATGACCAAGGAAATAATGACCCGATTAACTGCAATGGCTTCCTGCGCTGGATGAGCTGCCAAATTCGGTCCAGCCGATTTGGCGCACGTGTTGCAGCCGTTAAAACAGATTTTTAAAGCGGAAGATCACCCAAACCTGTTGGTTGGTTTGGCGGCGGCGGATGACGCCGCCGTTTATCGAATAGATGACCAACGGGCGATCGTCTCTACCACAGACTTTTTTCCGCCAGTTGTCGATAACCCGTACGATTATGGGGCAATTGCCGCCGCCAATGCTTTGTCAGATATTTATGCTATGGGCGGCGACCCTCTTTTTGCCATCAATTTGTTGGCGGCGCCAGATGATTTGGACAAAGAGATCGTCCGCGAAATATTGCGGGGCGGGGCGGAAAAAGTAGCGGAAGCTGGGGCGGTTATCGCCGGAGGGCACAGCGTAACAGACAAGGAGCCAAAGTATGGTTTAGCAGTGACTGGTTTGATTCGCCCTGACCAGGTCATCGCCAAAGCGGGCGGCAAGCCGGGCGATTGGTTGGTTCTGACCAAACCGCTGGGGGCGGGATTAGTGACCACAGCCCTTAAAAACCAACTTGCCGCCCAATCAGATGTAGATGCCGCTGTAAAAAGTATGAAACGGTTGAATAATCGGGCTGCCCGCGCCGCTCAATTAGTTGGCAGCCACGCCATGACGGACATCACGGGCTTTGGTTTGCTGGGGCATGCCCACGAAATGGCGCATTTGGGCGGCGTTCGATTTAAGTTTGAAGCGGACAAGCTCAGTTGGCTGCCAGGGGCGCAGTCGTACGCTCAACAAGGAGCGATTCCAGGCGGTACCTGGCGCAATAAAGAATATTTCGAGCGCTGGGTGACCTTCGCCCCGGAGATCACCCAATCTTTGCAAGAGATGTTGTGGACGCCGGAAACGTCTGGCGGATTGTTGGTCGCCTTATCGCCAAACCAGGCGGAACAGTTTAAGAAAAAATGCCCGACAGCGGTAAAAATCGGCGAGGTTGTTGCCGGCAATGGCCAGATAGAAATAGGTTAGCTAACGGAGAAGGATATGTTTGATTTTATCACCGAAGAGCATCAGATGATTTGGGACGCCGCCCGCGACTTCGCTCAAAGCGAAATCGCCCCCATCGCCGAACGCCACGACCAATCGGGTGAATTTCCATTGGAAAGCGTGCGTAAGATGGGTCAGTTGGGTTTTATGGGTATCGAAATCCCGGAATCGTATGGCGGGGCAGGGATGGATACCATGGCGTATGCCCTGGCATTGAGCGAAATCTCCAAAGCCGACGCCAGCCACGGCACCATTATGTCGGTCAATAATTCGTTAGTGTGCCATGGTTTGATGAAAAAAGGGACAGAATCGCAAAAGGAAAAATATTTACTTCCCATTGCCAGCGGGGAAAAGATTGGAGCATATAGCTTAACTGAGCCGATGAGCGGCAGCGATGCCGGCAATATGAAAAGCAGGGCGATTTTAAGCGGCGATGGCTCACATTACAGCATCAATGGGCGAAAATCGTGGGTCACTTCCGCCCCCGTCGCTGACTTCATCATCTTGTTTACAATGACCGACTCGGCGCAGGGGTATCGCGGCATAACGGCATTTATCATCGAAACAGATAAGCCCGGCTTTGAGTTGGGTAAAACAGAGCCAAAATTGGGGATTAGAGCCAGCGCCACCAGCGAAATTATCTTAGACGATTACCAATGCCCGCTTGAAAATCGGCTGGGCGATGAAGGGGAAGGGTTCAAAATAGCCATGCAGGTGTTGGATGCCGGCAGAATCGGTATCGCTTCGCAAGCTCTGGGCATCGCCGAAGCGGCATTTGCCGCCAGCGTACAATATGCCAAAGAGCGGGAAGCGTTTGGCAAAAAGATCGGGCAATTTCAGATGATCCAACAGAAGTTGGCGGATATGAAGGTTAAAATTGACGCCAGTCGATTGTTGATCTACCAAGCCTGTTTGGCGAAGATGGCGGCGGCAAACAGCGGCAAGCGGTATACGCTGGAAGCAAGTATGGCGAAGCTGCATGCCAGCGAAGCGGCGATGTGGGTGACGACCCAAGCCATCCAGCTGCATGGCGGCATGGGGTACAGCAAAGAGATGCCGCTGGAACGCTATTTCCGCGACGCGAAAATCACCGAAATTTATGAGGGTACCAGCGAAATTCAGCGGATGGTGATCGCCCGCCAATTAACCGGTTTACGCTAATCTACTCGTTTGGTAATGCTGTCGTTTACGGAAATTGCGCCGGGATGAATCACTCTGGCGTTGACGCCGCGTAGATTGAGCCGTTTGCCTTGCGGTGAGGAGATAAATTTCATTGCCGGCAAACCAAAGCGCTCTTTAAATTTTTTGCAGCCGGTATGGGGTTCGGCGGTAATTTCAATCGTCGATTCGCCAATCTGCAATTGTGTTCCAGGCGGAATATTCTCTTGGCTTAAATCGAAATCAACATAAAGTTGATCGCCCGCCAAAGCCCACTCCGATTTATCCCTTGTAATGAGTCCGATCATCCGCGCATTCATCAAAGTTACCTGCATGTCAGGGTGCGCCGATCCATTTTTGGTGCGCGAACTGCCCCGGGTTTGCCAATTGTCGCCCGCCAATCCTGTTTCGATATCTAACTTGCCGCTTTGAATGATCTCTCTTTCGCCAATGTTGGGGCGACGAACGATCAACTCCAGAATGCCGGCATCTTTAGGCGACGCCTGAATGTGCGCTAACCCAGATTGTAATTCAGCTTCAGAAGTATATGATTTGGTTTTCATTGCTTTTTCTAATTGGCGCGAATTTATTCTTCAGAGTGTGGTTCTTCGGCATTGTCTTGCAAAGGAACCGCGTCAAGTTCTTCCGCGCCGCCTCGTAATTCAACTAAACTATCGCGCATCAAATTCAAAAATTGGTCAAGGTCATTAGCAGAATCAACAGCGTTGGCGATGTCGCTTTCGATGGCATTGGTTTGAGCGGACACATCGTCAAGCTGCGTTTGGGCTGCCGCTAAATTCGCCTCTAGCGTATCCAAACGAGTGGTGGACGACACACTTTGACTGGAGATCGAGCCGGCTTCCTGGCGCAAACTGTTTAGTTCCGCTTGTAGCCCGTTAATTTGGTTGGCTAAATTGATCGAATCTTGTTGCAATGTAGATTGTAGCGCTTCCATCGCTTTGGTCGTGTTTGATACGCGACTATAACGCCACCCGCCATTGAGCAGCAGCAATAGCAACAATGTTAAAATTGTGCCCAACAATGCCCCAAGAGCCGCCGTTTTTACATTAGCGCCGGAGAGCAGTTCGTCAACCATGTCGGTTTGGGAAGATGGCGAAGCGATAGGAGTTACAGGCGGAGAGTAGCTGGCTTGGTATGCCGGCATTTCTGGCGCCGCCTCTTCGCGTTCATTTTCCAGCGTGGTTTCTTCCTCTGTCGTTTCTTCAACAACGCCGCTTTCTGCTTCACTCCCGTCACCGACAGATTCCGTAATTTCCGTACCTTCTGCCTCTTCTGCCACAGCTTCAACGGCTGATGGCATCCCCACATCGGACACTTCTCCAATTGTGATCATACCCCTTAACTCTTCTACCATTCGTTCAGAAACGCCCGGCACTTCAGCCAAATCTTCAATGGTAGCGAATTGTCCGACGATTTCGCGGCGTTCGATAATCCGTTTGGCGAGTCTAGCCCCGATGCCGGGCAAAGCGACTAAAACCTCTTCGTCAGTCTGGTTGATATCGATTAAATGATTCATGTGCAAATTCTCCTTGAAATGTTAAGAAAAATGATGAATAAAGAGCGGCGCTCCTATTCTGACAACGATGAGGTGAGCGTGAAAGAAAACGGCGAATTACATCCCTGAAAGATAAAGGGGCGTGTAAATTAGGAGAAATCACGGAAAAATTTACGCGATCCCTCTTTGACAAAAAAGAGCGGAATTCTTATACTGCCACTATTGTGTACTAAGTAAGCGCAATTTAATTGTGTCAATCGACATGCAAACCCCTGAATTTAACGCGCTATGGTTTACCCAGACGCAAAATGACACTGACGTATGAACACAGTCTCCGCTAGATTGGTTATTCTTTCGGGAAGCGCCGCTGGGCAAATTGTCAAGCTGGGCGGTCAACCGATCACAATTGGTCGTGAACCTTCCAACCAAATTGTCCTTTCTGAGCCGGAAATATCACGCCGCCATTTGCGGATTATACCCCAAGGGGACGGTTATGTGTTGCAAGATTTGGAAAGCGCTAATGGCACATTTTTAAATGGGAAACAGGCGCTGCAATCAGTTCAATTACAAGACCAAGATGAGATTTTGATTGGCGAAGATGTCAAGATCGTCTTTGAGATGGGGATTGGGGGAGGAATGGGGGAAACGATAGTGATGGATGCCGGCATTCAGTCGCCGCCGATGGCTCGACCGGCCGCCACAGCTCCGTTAGGCGAACCAGCCGAACAGCCGCCGGTGGGCGCCCCCTCTCGAAATAGATGGGCATGGGGATGTGTGGCCGCCTTGTTGCTTGCAGCCTGTCTGTGCGGCAGCCTTCTGTTTTATCTCGACGCCAATAACCCAGAGTTGCTTTACGGACCTTTGCAACCAATTTTCGACCTAATTCGCCCCTAAATTAACGCCAATAAAATATGACCGACCTCCCACAATTGCGCCCGCTTGATTTTCAGCCGATTAGACACAACGGGGAGCAGATGTGGTTGCTGCGCGATCCGATGAATTTGAGCGACAGTAGCCTGGTGATGCCGGCAGGGTTAGCTCCCATGCTAGAGCTGCTGGATGGCAGCCGCCCCATTCCTCAGATTCATACAGATTTTGAACGGTTGACTGGCGTTCAGCTAGATTTTATGGCGCTAGAAGACGCGCTTGCCGCTCTCGATTCAGCCTGTTTGCTGGTGAACGACAATTCGCGCCAAGCGATGCAGATCGCGAGAGAAATGTTTCGCGCTCTGTCTACTCGCCCAGCGGCTTTGGCAGATATCAGCTATCCGGCAGAAGCTCAAACGTTGCGCCGCTCATTAGATGGGTATGCTCCCGATGAGTTGACGCCGGAACAAAGTTGGCGGGGCAGGGGAATTATCGCCCCTCATATCGATTTTCAGCGCGGAGGCGATATTTACGCCAAGGTTTGGCGGCGGGCGGCGACGGCGCTGCGTCAGGCAGACTTAATCTTGATTTTTGGCACCGATCATAAAGACGGGGGGCTTTTTACATTAACCCCCAAACCATATAACACCCCGTTGGGGGCGCTCCCCACTGACGAGGGGTTAATCAATTGTCTGGCAGATTCGATTGGGGCAAATACCGCCTTTTCTGCTGAATTGCATCATCGTGATGAACATTCGGTCGAATTTTCCGCCATTTGGCTGCGCCATATGCTGGGTGATGCGCCGTCCCCCCCTATGATCCCAATTTTATGTGGCTCGTTTGAACCGTTTGTAGCGGAGGGGTCTCATCCATGCCAAAATAGAACGATAAACGTATTTCATGAGACGCTACGCCGCGAAACTGCCGGCAAGCGCGTGGTGGCGGTCGCCTCAGTTGATTTCGCCCATGTAGGCGCAAATTTCGGCGATCCATTTTCAATGGATGCCCAACGTCGAACGGAAATAACGAACTCTGACATGAGCTTGATTGAAGCGATCACATCGGGGGATAAAGCCCGCTTTTATCAAGAAATTGCTGATGTTGGCAATAAGAATCGCATTTGCGGTTTTTCCCCAATTTACCATACCTTGCATTTTTTGGGCGAGACGACTGGACGAAAAATCGCCTATCAACATTGTTCCACAGATCAAACCGGCGGTTCGTTGGTCTCTATTGCCGGCATTTTGCTCGACTAACCACACCTCTACCCCTTTTCCCCACTCGCTATTCCCATGAATCAAACCTTAACCCTTTCTTCGGACAAACTGTCTGCCGTTAGCCAACGCATTACATTCGCCTTATTTGGGGCTCAAAGCATCACATCGGCAGCCGTAACCAACGCCTTTACCGTCACCCCCATCGTGGCGGCATTTTTAGGCGGCACAGATGAAGTAGCCGGATACCCCACCATGTTTCAATCGATTGGTCGAGCTGCGGCAGCTTACCCGATTGGCTGGTTGATGGATCGGGCAGGCAGGCGGCTAGGGCTGAGCCTTGGCTATCTGTTTGGCGTAATTGGGGCGATGATTTCGATGGGGGCGGTGATTCAGGGCAGTTTTCCGTTATTTTTGGCGGGAGCGACGATTTTTGGCATGATGCGGGCTGGGGCGGAGCAAGCCCGATTTGTGGCGGCTGAGGTTAACCCCACCGAACGGCGGGCGCGGGTGATCGGATTGCTGGTATTTGCCGGCACGATAGGCTCTGTTATCGGTCCCCGATTGGTGCCCTGGTCAGATCGGTTGGCGCAAGGGCGAGGATTGCCAGAAAATGCAGGACCTTTCGCCGTTGCCGCTTTGGCGGCGGCGATAGGCATCGTGGTGGTCATGCTGTTTTTACGACCAGATCCGTTGCAAGTGGGCAGATTGATCGCAGCGGATGAAGCGGTAAAAATGCCGGCAGCAGCCGCCCCTTCCAGCCAGAAATCGTTACGGCAAATATATAGCAATCGCGTCGTGTGGTTAGCGGTGGCGTCGATGGTTATCGGGCAAGTGGTGATGACCTTTTTGATGGTGATTACCCCCGTTCACATGCGAAACCATAACCACGATTTAGATGCGATCTCCTGGGTGATTACCGCCCACACGCTAGGCATGTTTGGCTTATCTGTTGTCACTGGCTGGCTGATAGACGCCATCGGTCAATTTCCCGTCATCGGATTGGGGGCATTGATATTGATTTTGTCAGCCATTATTTTGCCCATTTCGCCAGCATTTATGCCAATAGCCTTAGCCCTCTTTTTGCTGGGACTGGGATGGAACTTTTGTTATGTAGCTGGCTCTTCCTTGTTGTCAAACGCCTTGTCTGCCGACGATAGAGGGCGGGCACAGGGCGCCAACGATTTTATGGTAGCGGTGGGAGCGGGATTAGGCAGCTTATTCTCTGGCATCATCTTCCATCGCGCCGGCATCGTCACCCTGAGCGGCGTCGGCTTGGTGATGGGCGCTGTGTTGCTGATCCAAACTGGTTGGGTGGCGTTTACCCGCAGGAAATAGGGTTGAAATGAGTTGGGCGAGGGGTTTGCCAATTTTTTGATCGCAGGAAAAGATTACGAAATAGCCCAAAAATGGGTATTGTTATTGACAGATCGAAGCAAGTTGGCAACAATCCGGTATGACGTTGCGATTAGGGTTAGTGACCGGCGAGTTTCCACCTATGCAAGGGGGAGTGGGCGCATATTCTCAAAAATTGGCAGAAGGGTTGACCGCGTTAGGGCACGAAGTGCATATCATCACCAGCCGCTCCGCTCGCGCCGACGAAAATAATCGGGATTGGCGTTCGTTAAAAGATGGGCAGAAGCAGGAGTACGGCATATTATATCCTGTTGCCGGCAAATGGGGGTGGCGCGACGTCAATCGAATGGCGGATATCGCTGTCCGGCACAAGTTGCAGACGTTAAATATTCAATACCAGGCGGCAGCATACAATATGTGGCTGCCGGCAATCAACTTCGCTCCCCGTCGGATCAATGGCATTTGCCCTATTGTGGTCACCTTTCATGATTTGCGTTACCCCTACCTTTTTCCCAAAGCAGGCAAATGGCGTCCCTGGGTGGTAGAGCAGCTTGCTTCTCAATCGGCTGGCTCAATCGCTACCAATGCCGAAGATTTCAGTAGACTAAAGCGCATGTCGCCCCAAACGGCAAATATCCCTATCGGCAGCAACATCACCGTTCATGATACAGATGACGCCCAAATTGCGGACATACGTCGGGGGCTAAATGTGCCGGCAGACGACTATTTGTTGGGTTATTTTGGCTTTCTCAACCCCAACAAAGGAGCAGATATGCTGATCCGCGCCCTAGCTGGCTGTGAGGAGAATGTGCATTTGGTTTTTGTCGGCGGGCAAACGGGCGACAGCGACAACGCCACCAACGCAAAATTCAGGACGCAAATCAAAGAGATGATCAATGATTTGAAGTTGAGCCATCGGGTGCATTGGACTGGTTTTTTACCTGATGAACAGGTGTCCGCCTATTTGAAAAGCGTTGATTTGATTGTGATGCCCTATCGAGACGGGATATCATTGCGACGCGGAACGATTATGGCTGCCCTGGCGCATGGTCGCCCCATTATCTCCACTGAACCAAATGACCCAAACTCGCCTTTTGTGCATGGCAAAAATTGTTGGCTGGTAGACCAGGGGGATAACAGCGATTTGATGTGGTCGATAAAAATGGCGCTAAAAAATGCCGGCATTCGGGGAAGATTAGCTGAAAATGCGCTGGAATTATCCAAACAGTTTAGCTGGCAAGCCATCGCTCAGAAAACGGCAGATTTTTACCAAAGCCTGATCTAATAGCTTGACGAATACATTGGAGAGTAAGCATGAATCAAACTGGACACCAATTGGCAGCCAACACCATCCGAACTTTGACGATGGATGCCGTTCAACAGGCAAACAATGGGCATCCAGGTATGCCGATGGGAATGGCAGATGTCGGCGTGGTGTTGTGGCGCGATTTTCTAAAACATAATCCGGCAGACCCTGACTGGGCGGATCGCGACCGGTTTGTCCTTTCTGCTGGACATGGTTCCATGTTGCTGTACAGTTTACTCCATTTGACCGGTTATGCCGGCATGACCCTGGACGAAATCAAAAAATTCCGCTCATGGGGCAGCCACACCCCCGGACACCCTGAAAATTTTGAAACGGCTGGCGTCGAAACCACCACCGGTCCCCTCGGACAGGGAATTGGCAATGCGGTAGGTTTCGCCCTCGCCGAACGATGGCTGGCAGAACGATACAACCGTCCCGGATTCCCAGTGGTAGACCATTTTACTTACGCAATTGCCAGCGACGGCGATCTGATGGAGGGCATTTCGCATGAAATCGCCTCCCTGGCAGGGCATTTAGGATTAGGCAAGTTGATAACGTTATACGACGACAACGAAATCACCATCGATGGCAAAACGTCATTGGCATGGAGCGACAACGTATCGCAGAGATTCGAGGCGTATGGGTGGCATGTCAGCCAAATTGACGGGCACGATCCGGAGGCGATAGGGCAAGCGTTGGAAATGGCTCGCTCAGTAACTGATCAGCCGTCGATTATTTGCTGCAAAACCCATATCGGGTATGGTAGCCCCAACAAGCAAGATACATCTAGCGCCCATGGTTCGCCGCTGGGCGAAGAGGAGATAGCGTTGACCAAAGCGGCATTAGGGTGGGCAACGAATGAGCCCTTTTTTGTGCCGGCAGAAGCGATGGAATATATGCAAGCGGTTGACAATGGCCACCATCAAGCCGCTTGGCAAGAGATGTTTGAACGATACAAAACGGCGCATCCAGAGTTGGCGACCCAATTTGCCCGAGAAATGGGGGGCGAATTGCCGGCAAATTGGGACGCGGACATCCCTGAATTTGAAGCGGGAGAAAAAATAGCCACCCGCGCTTCATCTGGCGTCATTTTAAACGCTATCGCCCAAAACATGCCCAATTTATTAGGCGGTTCCGCCGATTTGAGCGGTTCTAATAAAACGAAACTGACAGACGCTTCTCACCTATCTAAAGCGGATTTCAGCGGGCGATACATCTATTATGGCATCCGCGAACATGGGATGGGGGCGATTATGAATGGGATGGCGTTGCATGGCGGGGTTCGCCCATATGGGGGCACCTTTTTCGTTTTTACAGATTATATGCGCCCCGCTATGCGGTTGGCGGCATTGATGAAGCTGCCCATAATTTATGTGCTTACCCATGACAGCATTGGGCTGGGTATGGATGGTCCTACCCACCAGCCGGTAGAGCATCTGATGAGCTTGCGGGTGATGCCTAACATGGTTACCTTTCGCCCGGCAGACGCCAACGAGGCGGCGGTTGGCTGGCGAGTTGCCATAGAGAGCGACGCTTGTCCCACTTGTTTGATTTTGACCAGGCAAGGCGTGCCTACGCTCGATAGAACGAAATATGCCTGTGCCGATTTGGCGGCAAAAGGAGCGTATATCCTCAGCGATGTTGACGAGCCGCAGCTACTTATCATTGGCACAGGTTCAGAGGTGGGCGTTGCTTTGCAGGCGCAAGCGCTGTTGGTAGCGGACGGAATTCGAGCCCGAGTGGTGTCGATGCCATCGTGGGAACTATTTGACGCCCAACCCCAAGCCTACCGTGATGAGGTGTTGCCGGCATCTATTTCGGTTAGGGTTGCCGTCGAAGCGGGTTCGACCCTCGGCTGGGAAAAATATGTAGGGGCAGATGGCGCAGCCATCGGTTTAGACCGGTTCGGGGCGTCAGCCCCAGGCGAAGTGTTGTACGAAAAGTTAAGCATTACGCCTCAGGCAGTGGCGGCAAAGGCAAAGGAGCTTTTAGGGTGACCATCACAAAAAAATGGACGATTGCCCCCTCTATTTTGGCGGCTGATTTTACCCAACTAGGCAACCAAGTGGAGCAAGCGCTGGATGCCGGCATTGATTGGCTGCATATCGACGTTATGGATGGGCATTTTGTGCCAAACATCTCCATCGGCATACCAGTCGTGCAATCGTTGCGCCCTATCGCCGACCAAGCCAACGCCACATTAGACGTGCATTTGATGATCAGCCAACCGGAGCGATATGTGCAACTCTTTATCGATGCTGGAGCGGATGTAGTTACCCTCCACGCTGAAGCGGCGGTTCATTTGCACCGCGCCGTGCAAGCTATTAAAGAAGGCGGCGCCAAGGCAGGCGTGGCGTTGAACCCAGCCTCTTCGTTAATCCTTTTTGACGAGATTTTGCCCGAATTGGATTTGGCGTTGATCATGTCAGTCAATCCCGGATTTGGCGGACAATCTTTTATTCGATCAATATTGGATAAAATCCGGCGGTTACGCGCCAAGTTAGACCATCTTCAAAGCCAGGCTGTGTTGCAGGTGGACGGCGGCGTAAAACCGACCAATGTGGCGCAAATTTGTGAGGCTGGGGCGACCAACTTGGTTGCCGGCAGCGCCATTTTTGGGGGAGAACGCTCGATTGCCCAAAATATCAGCGGTATGCAAGCGGCATTGCAAAATGCCGGGGCGCGCTTTTTGTAAGATGAGGCGTTTTTTCTTTCTGGGAGGCGCCTTGCTCATTAGCTTGGCAGCGTCGGCAGCGGGCTGGGCGCAACAATCTGAAATTTTATATTTGCCCATTGTCACCTCCCCAAATGAATATCAAATTCGGCACGGGGACGCCACCTACTATTTTGCCACAGGGGCTGGAGCTTGTACATTTGATCCATCTCCAAACGATTTGATGGTGGCGGCGCTCAATAGCGCTGATTATGGCACAGCAGATTTGTGCGGGGCATTTGTTGAGGTAACGGGTCCAGATGGCTCGGTTGTGGTGCGGATTGTAGATCATTGCCCTGATTGTTTAGCCGACGGCGACATCGACTTAAGCATTCAGGCATTCGCCTACATTGCAGAAGTTCATTTGGGGCGAGTGCCGGCAACTTGGCGAGTGGTTAGCCCCGATATTGCCGGCAATATCATTTACCATTTTAAAGATAGCAGCAACCCTTGGTGGACGGCTATTCAAATTCGCAATCATCGCAATCCGATCGCTCTTGTTGAATATCAAGATCAAAATGGCGTCTATCAATCCCTGCCCCGCACCATGTACAACTATTTTGTGGCGAACAATGGGTTGGGGGCAGGTCCATACAATTTGCGCGTCACTGACGTTTACGGCAACATTATTGCCGACGATAATATTCCGCTGGTAGAGAATGGGGATGTGGTTTCCCATGCCCAATTTCCGCCAGCCCCATAATCCATAAAGAGGAAAATTGTGAGCGGCATTACCAAAACCATTCCCCAATCGCGCGGCAGAGAGGCGGTAGAGGCGTTGTACCAATTGGAAGGGGAGTTTGAGTTCCATATGGCAGGCAAGCCTTCTAAATTAAGCGTTGGGGAGTATGTCTACACTATCTGGCAAAATGAGTTGATCGGACGGCTCAAAATAGTTCGGATGGAGGGCGGCGCGGTCAACCCTAAATCGGGCAGGCCGCGAACATTGATCTATGTGCAAACGCCGGGCGAAAAATTGCCTGCGCCAATTCCTCGCAATGGACATCGAGGCACACGGTATTATGATGGAGCGGATTGGAATTTATAGCGGTTTTAACCCCTCAAAGGGCTCTTGGCATCCATTGCACACATAGATCGACCGACACAGCGTTGTGCCGAAATTATTGGTGCGCGTGGTTTGGTCTGAATCGCAACGGGGACAGGGGGTTGCTACGTTGAGGGCGATTTCAATATTTCCATGGTGAATGGGCGGCGAGGTTAGTCCAAACGCTTTTAATTTGCCTCTGGCTGCCGGCGCTATCCAGTCGCTGCTCCAGGGCGGGTCAAATTGACTCTTGACGATCACTTTTTTGTGCCCCATTTCGCAGATTTTGCCGGCAATTTCCCGTTTCATTACCTCCAAAGCGGGACAACCAGAAAATGTAGGGGTGATTATCGCCAGGATCGTCCCATCATCTAGCGCTTGCAAATCGCGCAAAATGCCCATCTCTATCACCGAAACGACCGGAATTTCGGGGTCTTTGACCTCTTCCAGAGCTTGCCACAATTGTTTTAGCGTCATTCTTCTTTTCTGTTTGTCGCCACATGCCCAATTTTTAAAATAGCCAACTTTTCTCTTAAAGCGGAGATTTCGATTTTGGCTAACTCAATTTGATAACGGGTTTGATTACATTTTTCTAAAGCGGCTACATATGCGGGATCGGCATCCTTCGCCAGAGTAAAAACCCTTTCTCTCGAATCTACTGTTTGCCCCAACTTTTTTTCATCGCCCACTTGTTTAATGAGCCCCCGTTCAATTTGTGATTTGATGAGATTGTGTTGATATTCTTCATCCACCAATTGATGGGCAAGCTTTGCTACGCCGATTTGAGCCGTTTTTATCTGTTCGTTGATTTTCAAAGCCTCTTCTAACATGTTGTCCATTTTTATGCCTCCGAAACTTTTGCCGGTTCACTTTGTAACTTTACCAAACCGCTTCTGGATCAAAGCGAGCGACTTCTTGCATCTCTGATAATAAAGTTTCCAAATGATGGGTGTGGGCTGATCGGCTGGCTGATGCCGGCATCTTGGCGTCTGGCGCTTTTAAATTGCATTTGGCTAAATCTTGGGCAACAGTTTGAATATATTGGGGCGCGAGCGAGGGTAAATCGGGGCATATGCTGGCAGCCGCTAATTCCCCGTCTCCCTCAAGCGGCACAAAAAGTTGCAGGGCATATGCCCAAAGCTGGTCTAGCGCTTTTTGCGTTCGGGCATGGCTTTCATCCGTGCCTAACCCCAACCGTTTCACCCAGGCAGAACTATGTTGTAAATGATACAGCTCTTCACGGCGAATCATGTTGGCGCGTTCCGCTAGGGGAGCGTATGCGCTTTTCGCCAATTCGGTGAGCCAGGAAATTTCCGCCGCGTCAAAAAGATATTGGCGAATCAATGTAAACGCCCAATCCCCCTTGGGCAATTCCACCATCTGAACGTTTCTGAAGGCTGAAGCGTCTCGGAAAAACGCCAATTGGTCTGGATCGTCGCCGCGGATTTTGTTCAACAGCTGATACCAGGTTGTGGCATGTCCTAACTCATCTTGGGCGATATTGGCGATGGCGATATCTTCTTCCAATAAAGGCGCGTGTCCCGTCCATTCTGAGTTGCGATGGGCTAAAATTAATTCGTCGTCAGCCATTGCCAACAATCGGGCAGCCAGGGCGTTTTTAATAGATTCGTCCATGGGTAGCTATTTGTGCCCTCCAACCGATTGATATTGGTTTTGCTGTTTATAGATTTTATCTTGGGCGGGATCAAACCAACTTTCCTGAACATTTTCTTCGCTTTCGGCAAAGGCGTCATCGGGACACAACCACCAGACGAATGTGTCATTTGTCGGGAATTTTTCTAGGGAGAGCCGCCAAGCTTCAGCGACATTGCCGGCATCGATCTGCCCCACATGCTCCACATAAGTCATGCTTCGTCTTTGCCCTCGTTTTTGAAAAACGCGATACCTCCGGGGAATGCCGGCATCTTTTTCAGATGGGGCAAAGTCCTCCGACATCAACTCCTCCGCCGTTGCCTTTATTATCGCTTTAGCTGGCGCCACCCACAGTCCGGCACAATGAGGGCGCCGCACGAAGACAGAGCGGGCGTTAAACAACGCCATTTCCGCGTCTGCGGCATGAATGGAGCCCACCGCTTTGAAAGATTGCTTTGTCTTTTCCTGAAGAAAAACTTCATAGCGGGGCAGTTGGGTATCGTCGCCGCTCATCTCATGCCTCAACCGTGGCTCGTTTGCCATATGCCGCCATCGCCTGCCGCACCCACAACCCATCATCATGCGCCTTTTGCCGGGCTGCCAACCGCTCCTTATTGCAAGGACCATTCCCCTTTACCACTTGCCAGAACTCATCCCAATCTATGGCGCTAACCAACCAATTGCCGCTCGCTTCGTCAAAGCGCAATTCCGGGTCGGGAATCTGCAAGCCCGCTTCCCGCAGCATCGGAATATTTTCGTTGATGAACTCTTGGCGAAGCTCGTCATTCGTTTTTGTTTTTACCCCCCAGCGAATCAAGATTGCTGAATTGGGCGATGCTGAATCATGCGGACCAAACATCATGAGGGTGGGCGGCCACCACCGGTTTACGGCGTCTTGCGCCATTTGCCGCTGTTTAGGGGTACCATGGGCATATTGCATCACCATCTCTACACCCTGCTTATAATGAAAGGTTTCTTCGGCGCAAATGCGCGACATCGCTCTGGCGTAAGGTCCATACGACGCTTTTGCCAGCATCAACTGATTCTTTATCGCTGCCCCATCAACCAGCCACCCGATCATCCCGATATCTGCCCAATTGAGAGTGGGATAGTTGAAAATAGAGGAATATTTCGCCCGCTTTTCCAACAAAGCGCCGATCATCTCTTCGCGGCTGATGCCCAACGTTTCGGCGGCATGGTACAGATATTGTCCGTGTCCGCCTTCATCTTGCACTTTGGCGATGAGGATCATTTTACGCCGCAGATTAGGAGCCCGCGTGATCCATTCCCCTTCGGGCAGCATGCCCACCACTTCGCTGTGGGCGTGTTGAGAGATCATGCGGATAAGCTGGCGGCGATATTCTGTCGGCATCCAATCGCCGGGTTCTATCTTCTCGCCACGGGAAATTCTGGCTTCAAATTCAGCCAATTTAATTGGATTTTCTGATTCTATTGCTTTCATAAATGTATTTTGCAGAAAATGACCTCGCGCCAATGTTGCTACCGATTATACTGTTTTTTGCCTCTTTTTGCAGTCCAAAGAGGCAAAATTACCGGGGAAATGGGATATGACGCTTCCTGCCAGGGGTTGGCGATGTTTGAAGCGACGATAATATTGCTACCTTTGGGCGGGCAAACGGGCGTCGTTGTTCGCATCTGCCGGCATTTTGCCTATGCTAATTTGGCGCAGCGACAATTGGCGCTTGTTGGTTTGGGCAGCTACATTTTCGGCATTCATTTTGAAGCGTTTAAACCTAACATAATTTGACGAAGATCCCCTTCTTCCTTCTGTTGATAGAGCGAGAAAACTTGACGAAACAACCCTCTTGATGGTAATCTACATAATGTATCAACACCCTGCGACGCGAAACCGTCCAGGTTGAGAATCCTTGTGAGTTTTGTGCCAACCAATTCACAAGGATTTTTTTATTCACCTACTATTAGATGATTCGTTAAACATATCTAAGAAGGCGACAAAACGTCCTTTGTCAAAGGGTTTGTGCGCTACCCTTTCATCCAGCCAGCGCTGTTATGAAAGTTGGCAATAGCCCCGCCAGGCGGCGAGATGCGGTCACACAGTTGCCCGATATGCTCTGGCAAACTCATCTCTAAAACGGGCAGGAGATTTTCGAGTTGCGCCAAGGTGCGGGGACCGATGATGGGAGCGGTAATGGCGGGCTGCTCTTTGACCCACAATATCGCCAATTGGGCTGGATCAATCCCTGCCTTCCGGGCGATTTGAACAAACCTCTGTCCAGCCTGTATGCTGGTGGCAGTCACCCGATCGGCGTAAATGCCGCCGATTTGCGCCGCCCGTGAATCAGACGGCAAATTTTCGGCGTCGTCATATCTTCCAGCCAGCAGCCCCATTGCCATGGGCGACCAAGGCAAAATCCCCACATCATATTTTTGGCACAGGGGAACGCGCTCATTTTCAATGCGTCTATCTAGCAAATTGTAGGGCGGCTGTTCGGAAATGAATCGAGCGTATCCTTTGAGTTCGCTAACCATAATCGCTTCCATGATGCCCCAAGCGGGGAAGGTAGAGCAACCAATATAACGGATTTTGCCGGCAACGATAAGGTCTGTGAGGGCGCTTAAAGTTTCTTCGAGCGGCACATCCGGGTCGGGACGGTGAAGTTGGTAGAGGTCGATGTAATCGGTTTTTAGACGGAGCAACGAATCGTGGCAGGCGTTGATCAGGTGCAAGCGCGAGGCGCCGCTGTCGTTAATCCCTTTACCAGTGGGGAAAAAAGCTTTGGTCGCTAGGATAACCTGATGTCGTTTCCCATTTTTTTGCAGCGTTTCGCCGATAATTCGTTCGCTTGCTCCGTTGCTATAACTGTTGCTGGTGTCGATTAGGTTGATGCTGGCATCCAACGCCCTGTCGATTATTCGCTCCGATTCGCGGGCGGGAGTTGGATTCCCGAAATTCGCTCCACCTAACGCCAAGGGGGCGATTTTTACCCCTGATTTTCCTAATCTTCGGTAATCCATTTGCTGCCTCCTTAACGATTATGATACTGAATAGATGGGCAACGTTAACTCAGGTATCGATTGCCGGCAACTTCATAAATCTGATTTTGTCCAGTAGCCGCCAAAATGTTAGAGGAGTGGTACAATAGGCGGGCGATCTAGTCGCTTCGTGTAATTTTTTGTCAGTTTAAACAGCTAAATTTGGAGGAAATCATGACGAATAACAGCGCCCCCGCCGCCAATGGCGACACTGCCCCAGCCGAAAAAGAAGTCAAACGATACAAGAAAAATGGCAAATTGCGGAACGATTATTACGAACGTGAGTTGGCGCATTTGCAAGAGGAGTTAGTCAAACTCCAATATTGGGTTAAAGAAAAGGGGTTGCGGGTGGCGATCGTGTTTGAAGGACGCGACGCTGCCGGCAAAGGGGGAGTGATCAAGCGGATTACGGAGCGAACCAACCCTAGAATTGTGCGCGTTGTCGCTTTGGGCATTCCAACCGAACGAGAAAAGTCCCAATGGTACTTTCAACGCTGGGTCGATCAATTGCCGGCAGGCGGAGAAATCGTCCTGTTTGACCGCAGTTGGTATACCCGCGCCATCACCGAAAAAGTGCATGGCTTTTGTTCTGATGAACAATATGAAGAGTTCTTGCGCTCATGTCCCCAATATGAGCGTATGATCATCCGCTCGGGTATTGTTTTGCTAAAATATTGGTTCTCGGTGAGCGATGATGAGCAAGAGCGCCGCTTCCAACAACGGGCTACTGATCCCGCCCGGCGTTGGAAGTTAAGTCCGATGGATCTAAAATCGCGCGATATGTGGGAGGAGTATTCCAAAGCGAAAGATCGGATGTTTGATTATACTGATTTGAAACAATCTCCCTGGTTTGTCGTCAACTCCGATGACAAAAAGCGGGCGCGATTGAACTGTATTAGCCATATTTTGGGCATGATCGAATATGAAGATATTTTGCCGCCCCCGATCGAATTGCCGGCAAGAATGCCAGGCAGCGGCTACATTCGACCCCCCATGAACGAACAGACCTTTGTGCCTGAAATCTATTGACCGAATGATGACATTTGTCTGGTTATAGTAATTTCTAACTTCGTAAGCCCTGCCCATAGTTGGGCGGGGCTTTTTTGTTCCGTTTGCCGAATACCCCGCAGCTTGTTGTGGGGATGAAAGTTCAAGACGATGTTTCAAACATGAAGGCTTCAAAAATGAAGGCGATCGAAAAAATCCCTAACGGAAGACGAACCCTCGCGGCTTGCCGTGAAGAGGCTCATTACCTGCAAATCTTTTGATGCGACTGCCAACATTAGCCCAACCTGTCCCCTTTCTTACAGTCGCTCAAATGGTCGAAGTCGATCGAATTATGATCGAAGAATATGGCATTGGGTTGTTGCAAATGATGGAAAATGCCGGCAGAAATTTGGAGACATTAGCCTGTCATCGCTTTTTGGAGGGCGACCCACGCCAAAAAACTGTGATCATATTGGCAGGCAGCGGCGGCAACGGAGGCGGAGCGATGGCGGCAGCCCGCCATTTACATAACGCTGGGGCGTCTATTCAGCTTTTCGCGCATAAAAGAGGCAGCCACTTTACTGGGGCAGCGGCAACGCAGTTAGCGATTTTAGAGCAGATGGGGGTAGCGATTATGTCTGTAAGCCAATTGGCGTCATCCGCCGCGCCTCATCTAATTATCGATGGCATAATTGGGTACAGTTTGTCTGGCGCGCCGCGCGGCGCAGCAGCCGAAATGATCGAATGGGCAAATAGGCAAAACGCCCCGCTTTTGGGACTCGATTTGCCATCGGGGCTGGATGGCGACCAGGGCGCCATCTTTACGCCTGTAATCGACGCTTCGGCAACGATGACGCTGGCATTGCCTAAACGAGGCTTGTTAATGCCGGCAGCCGCGCCCCATGTTGGCGAACTATATCTGGCAGATATCAGCGTGCCTCCCCAACTGTACGCCAAATTCAATTTGCATCCTCCTGTAACCCATATATTTTCTCATAGCCATATTGTGCGGATACCCCCATCAAATCCCTAATCTCACCCATGCCGGCAGCCTAAAAATGTAAGAAAGAGGCAAGTAGCTCCATCCATTAAGCGCCGTTCCATTAAATTAATTCAACTGAAATGGTTTGCCGTCAGGAGCGGTTTTCAATCAATCATGAATGCTTTTCCAAAAATCAAGGAGAGATAATGAGCGGTCAAAATGCTGATCAAATCGTTATGTATGGGGCAGATTGGTGCCCAGATTGCCGCCGCGCCAAGCAATTTTTTGGCGAACATCGAATCCAATATCGCTATATCGATATCGACGCTGTTCCCGAAGCGGTTGCCACAGTAATCGCTTTAAATAAAGGCAAGCGCATCATCCCCACCATTCTATTCCCCGATGGCATGATGCTAGTCGAACCTTCAAACGCCGAATTGGCGACGCAAATGGGTATTCAAACCAAAGCGGAGCGGTCATTTTATGATGCGATCATTATTGGGGCGGGACCCACCGGTTTGACGGCGGCGTTATATCTAGGCAGGGAAGGGATAGATACATTGGTTATCGACAAAGCTGGCATCGGCGGACAGGCGGGCGTCACCCAGACGCTCGACAATTTTCCAGGATTCGATCAGGGGATTTCTGGCGCTGATTTTGCCGATCGATTGGGCAGACAAGCAAAGCGTTTCGGCGCAGAAATTTTAGCGGCGCAAGCTGTAGAGCAAATCAAAAAAGATGGTAAATATTGGTGCGTTTCTACCGCTGATGGATCGGAATATAGCGGGCAGGCGATATTGTTGGCGACTGGCGCCCAATATCGCCGCCTTAATGTCCCAGGCGAGACAGAGTTAATTGGCATCAATATACATTTTTGCGCTACTTGTGACGGGGCTTTTTACAAGGACAAAACGGTGTTGGTGGTTGGTGGCGGCAACAGCGGTTTTGAAGAAGGGCTGTTTTTGACTAAGTTTGCTTCCCAGGTCGATATTGTTGAATTTGCGCCGCAGGCAAACGCTAGCCAGATATTGCAAGAGTCTGTCGCTAAACAACCCAATATGAATGTGTTTGTTAACTATGCGGTTCAGGAATTTGTGGGCGATGGCAAATTGGATCACGTTGTTGTGGAAGATCGGGCAACCGGAGAATCGAAAAAATGGGATTATGATGGCGTCTTCGTCTTTATTGGCTTGTCGCCAAGCAGCGCCTTAGGGGAAGGATGGGTTGAAATGGATAGCCATGGCTTTATCGAAACGAACAATACATTGATGAGTTCTACACCTGGTTTGTTTGCTGCCGGCGACGTTCGAGCGGGGTCAACTAAACAAGCCGCTTCTGCTGCGGGCGAGGGGGCGACAGCGGCGTTGATGATCAGGGGATATTTAAACGCTCATTGATTCCGCTTGCCCGCAACCCCCGTCGCTTGCGACGGGGATAAGGGCTTTCTAAAAAATTCCTTACGGAAGACGAACCTTCATGGCTTGCCGCGAGGAGCGTCATTGGATGCCGGCAGTTATCGATATACAAAAAGGGTATTCTTAGCGTGAGAATACCCTTTTTGCCGCTAAAGCGTATCAATTTGTTATTTAACAATAATGGGGAGATACACATTCGGGATGATGACGAAAGATTGATAAATTTCTTCTACGACATTGCCGGCAGCGTCACTGATCGTGACTTTTACCCCGTATGTTCCGCCATTGGCATAGACGTGGCTAAAACTTATAGGGCTGGTTGCGGTAGAGCTGCTGTCTGTCAATCCATCTCCCCAATCATATGTTACAGTCAGCGTATCATTACAATCGGGGTCGTTGAATGTCGTAGTTAAGCTGATCGGCTGAAATTGAATGTTGATTGGGTTGGAGACGCTAGGGGTGATGCTGACGATGTTTGGCGGCGTATTGATGCCTATTCCCGTTAAATCATGCATATATATATCTCGAAAATCATTGGTGTCGTCACAGATGAGGTTGGTAGCAGCTGAGCGGAACGCTACAAATCCAGCATTTGGACTCAAACTCGGGAAATCGCTGCCTTTGTTCCCTTCGATGAGTGCGCTGTCGATGCTGACTCTTTGTACATTGCCGTTTGCCGCGTCAAATACAAAAATATCTTCAGCGCCGTTCGTGTCATTGGCAATTAGATTGCTGGCAAATGAATAATATGCGATGAATTGGGCGCTGTCGTCAATTGAGGGGAAATAGCTATTTTCATTTGCTTCTGCGCCGGCGCTGTCTACGCTAATCCGATTCGTAATTCCGGTGGCGCGATCATGCACAAAAATATCCGACATGCCGTTGGTATCGCCAGGTACGAGATTGGTGGCAAACGAGTCAAAGGCGACGAATTGCCCATTGGCGTTGAGGCTGACAAATTTGCTGTTATCGTTCGCCTGAAGGCCCATACTGCTAACGCTGACCCGACTGGTAATGCCGGTGGGAATGTGATGAACGAAGATGTCGTCTTTATTATTTGTGTCGCCGGGAACTAGATTGGTGGCGCTGGAATAAAAGGCGACGGTAGTGCCATCGGCGCTGATTTTGGGTCGGTAACTGCCGGCATTGGCTTGGGCGCCCATTGGTCCCACACTAACTCGGGTAGTTACCCCTGTCCCTTGATTATGAACAAAAATATCAGTTGCGATATTGGTGTCTCCCACAACCAAGTTGGTGGCGTCAGAATCGAAGGCGATAAATTGTCCATTGACATTTGTGCTGGCAAAGTGGCTGTTATTATTCGCTTGCCCGCCGCCGGTGGCGACGCTGACGCGGGTCGTTAACCCTGTGGGACGATGATGGATGAAAATGTCTGAATTGCCATTGGTGTCATTAGGCACAAGATTGTTAGCTCTGGAACCATAGGCGACAAACATGCCATCATCGCTTATTTCTGGGCGAAAACTGTGATTATTTCCCTCAATTCCAAAGCTATCCACACTGACCCGTGAGGTCATCCCATTTTGAACGTCTCGGACAAAAATATCGGAAGCATTATTGGTATCGTTAGGAACGAGATTGCTGGAATTGGAATAGAAAGCGACAAATTGCCCATTGACGCTAACGCTAGGAAAGTCGCTAAAGCTATCGCCTTCGAGATTATTGCTATCAACGCTAATGCGAATGGTGTCGCCGGGGGCGGCAAATGTTATAGCCGTTATCCCCAAAAAGGCTATCAACAGCAGGAGTTTGGCTCTTAAGTTGGAAAAGTGGTTGAATGCTTGCATGAAAAATGTCTCCTAAAATATAAGATGATGATTAGATTAAAGTTAAGCTTGCATGTATTCAAAAAGGCTGGAATTTTGGGTTAGATTTTAGAGAAAATGCGATTGCCCATCTTATGTCATAAATATGTTAGATATTCCATTAATTATTAGAAGATTTCGATTAATATGGGGTGAATTTTTTATTTGAATTGGGAGAGTATAAAGCTGCTAGTTGCAAATTGGCAATAAGAAGCGGTTAGCGAAGTCAGCTTGGGGCAGGCAAAATATATTTGGTTTGGGTTGCGATTCTTTAGTTGGCTTTGATTTTGGCAAATGGCAGATGGTAATTGCGCGACGCCACTGACCCTAATCGTACAGGGTATTTGCCTGTAAGGGCCTGGGTGATTTTGCCGGCATGTTCGTGACAATTTTCAATAAACAGCGTGTAACGTTGTTGAATGCCGGCAGCCACCGTTCCAGCTAAATAGACGCCCGGCACATTGCTCTCCATCGTTTGGGGATTAAATTGAGGGATGCGATTTTCGCCATGAAGCGTCACCCCTGCCATCTCTAGCAAAGATTGGTCGCCATGAAATCCAGTATGCAGCAATACAAAATCCGTTTCATGTTGGATGCTTTTCCCTTCCGCCAATGCGCCATCGGGATATGTGGATTGGAGCAAGACATGGGTTGGGGTAATCTCGATCGGCGTAGTTTGAGGCAGAAAGCGGATGTTGCCGGCATCTATCTGCGCCAGCAAATCAGGCAAAATCCAATGTTTGACCCGTTGGTCATCAAATTCGGCTCTACGATAGCTAATCGTGACATCAGCCCCTGTCCGCCAACAACGCAGGGCTGATTCCGCCGCCGAATTTTTGCCGCCCACAATGAGCAGCCGCTGCCGAAAATAGTCGTGCGGGTCGCGCAAATAATGGGAGACATGGGGCAGATTTTCGCCCGGAATATCCAGCAAGTTGGGGAAATGCATATCCCCAATTGCCATGATCACCTTTTGGCAGTGATAATGATGCCCGCCTGTGGCGGTTTGGCTACTCAAAATAAACCCATTTGGGCTGGGCTGAAGCGCCTCAATCGATTCAAAGCTGTTGATCTTGAGATCAAATTGCTCGACAATGCCCCGCAAATAAGCCAGATAATCTTCGCCCGTAATCCGATTTTGGTGATTGTTTTGGATGGGCACGCCGCCAATCGCCAGCCGTTCTGTGGAGCTAAAAAAGTGGGTGTTGCGCGGCCACCAACTGATGGTGTAGCCAATTTGGTTGGCGTCGAACTGGATGTAGTTTACGCCCGCTTCTTTGAGACAAACCGCCATTTCGATGCCGATGGGTCCTGCTCCGATGATGCCCACATCAAATGCCGGCATTTTTCTGTTTTCTCTCGCTTGATTCGTTTGTGACATAAGCGGGGATTATAGCGCAAAGCGATATTTGTGGGACAAAAACGAAGAGCGTTTTCCACCTGGAAAACGCTCTTCTATTAGAATTGTCTACGCTCAAAGAGGAAAATATGAGGAAGACATGAAGTAAAGGGTTACTCGGCGCTTACTTCAACCAAAGTTAACCCGATAATTCCAGTAGAAACAACGACGATTCAATTATTCTGGCAATTGACCGTCAGTGGTTGCCGCACACACCCAGGCAATCGCTTCGGGAAATGCCTCATTCCACACTTCTTTTGGTCCAGCCAGAAAATATCGATCGCCATTTGGGTTGACACCGATCTTGCCCACATGCAACAATTTATCATTTGTTACAGGGTCTGTAACCACTGTATTTATTCCGTTTGAAGTCCAGGAGCCATCGGGATAACTAACAAAATTGGCGTTGCGTGTTGCAATCACATAATCGCCAGTACCTGTATTCGTAATTGTGGCTTCGAAATTTTCGTGTACTTGTTCGCGAACCTCATTACCTTGGTTATCAAAGAATGTGGTGCGTGTTCCGCTTATATCAGATACTACCCATAGGATATCGTCACCACAAAAGCCGGTGGGATACTCAATGGTAAAACTGTATGATGTTATAACCGGCGGGGCGGCAAAGACGGTAAGGGGTATCAACAGCAAGGCAAATAAGGCAGTTAAAACGGTCAATTTTTTACGGTTCATTTTTTCCTCCATTAGGTAAAATAGTTTTTGCGCCGGCATTCACCTGAGGCAATTGCCGGCATTTACGAGTTGCGAGAAGGGGATAATTTCAACAGGTTGGTTTGCCTCCTTTGTTAGTTTACTTTTGCGCCGGTTTAGATGCCGGCATTTATAAGGATCTGATAACTGCCACAATCAGCCCGGCTATTTATTTGTCCCGAAAGCGCCTGTAACAAAAATATAACACCCAAAAAAATCAAAAAAATGCGCGTTTTTGTGCGATTATGGGCGAATGTGCGCGGCTTTGCGCGGAAATGTTCAGTACAGAGACCCTTCGGGAGGGTTTAAACCTCCCGAAGGGCGTTTTACTCTCACTCATTTGGCTAGTGAATGAGACGATGGGAATGTTGCCAGGCGACCAGGTTGCCGGCATTTTATGCTAAATCATCCAGCGAAAAACTAATCTGCAATTGCTGTACATATCCAGTTCATCGCTTCTGCGTAACTCTCGTAGGTGTCAAACATTTTGGGTCCGCCTAAATGCACAATTCCAGACGAATCCCAAACCACTACGCCAACATCAAAAATTTTCTGGTTGCCAACAGGATCAATAATTTTCCTGAAAAGTCCAGTTATCTTGTTGGTGCCATCGGGAAATTCTGTCCACTTGTAAATTTCATCAGAAACAACATATTTTCCATTATTGGGGTTGGTTACAATTTCTACTGCCTCAACATGATGAGTGGTTTTTTTCCAACTGCCATCATTGTTATAAAAGGTAGTTTCTTTGTCGGTGCCAGTTAAAACATATGACCAATCGGCTTCAACGCCGAAGATTTCGCAATGGGATTCAGAAGGCAAAAAACCCTCTAGTAAAAAATCTGTAAATTCAACATCTGGCTTGCCGGCAAAGACGGTTAGGGGCAGCAAAAACAGGGCAAAAAGGGCTGCTAAAATAGCATGCTTTTTTCGATTCATTTTTTCCTCCACATGAATGTATAGATTGACGAGAGTAAGATACTTCTAGGCTTAACAATACAATAGGAATTCCTAATTTCAGCTTATTAAATAGGATTTATTATTGTTTGGGAATGCGATTTGTGGTACAAAAAGTGGTACAAGTTGCGTTTTGCCATTGTGAGGGAAAAATGAAAGATACAATTTCGGTTGGCAACTGGATCAAAAAGCGTCGCGCCGCCTTAGGCTTTACGCAAGTTACTTTTGCCAAGCAGTTGGGATGTTCTCCAGAAACAATTCGCAAAATTGAACAGGGCAAACGCCGCCCGTCACGCCAGATTGCCAGCTTGCTGGCAGAACATTTGGCGATTCCAGCTCAAAATCAGGGCAAATTTATCGAAGCGGTACGGAGCCAGGGGGGTCTAGAAAACGGCTATTCTACAAATGAGGATTTGAGCCGGCAGTTGTTGTCTGTGCCCCATAATTTGCCGGCATCTCCCACCCCTTTTATTGGCAGAGAAGAAGAGATTGCCCTAATTGAGCCATTGTTGCTTAACCCTAGCAACAGACTCATCTCTATCATTGCTGGCGGGGGAATGGGCAAAAGTCGGTTGGCGATTGCTGTGGCGAAACGCCAGTTGCAAAGGCGCCATTTTCCAGACGGCATCTTTTTTGTCCCGTTAGCGCCATTAAGTTCTGCCGCCAGAATTGTGCCGGCAGTCGCCCAAATCGTTGGTCTAAAGTTGCAGGGCGAGGGCAAAACGCCCGCCAACCTCCAATTGTTAAACCATTTACGCTCTAAAAAGATGTTGTTACTGTTCGACAACTTTGAACATCTATTAGAAGGGGCACATTTATTGGGGGAGATGATGCACAACGCCCCACAGATGAAACTACTCGTTACCTCCAGAGAAAGGCTAAATTTGTACGGGGAGCATCTCTTCCATCTGCAAGGGATGGCTGTTACTCAAGAAACGGATGCCGGCTGGCGCAAAAGCGCAGCGGCGCAGCTATTTGTACAAAGCGGCAAACGGGCAAAAATCGGCTTCAAGCTGACGGAAGCGAATAGAGCCGCTTTTTTGAAAATGAGCAAACTGGTTGCCGGCATGCCTCTGGCGTTGGAATTGGCTGGCGGCTGGGTGGATACCTTGTCCCTAGATCAGATATTGGCGCAATTGGAAGCCAGCCTAAATATTTTGGCAAGCCAGGCGAGCAATGTGCCGGCGCGCCACCGTAGCATGCGGGCAATGTGGCAAGGGGTGTGGCTGGGGCTTGCACAGTCCGATAAACGTATATTGCGCCAACTTTCTCTTTTTCGGGGCGGGTTTACCTTATCTGCGGCGGAAGAGATCGCCCGGGCAAATCATCTGGCATTGCCGGCATTCGCCCTCTACTTTGCCAAAAATAACCAACCAAAACAAGCGTTAGCCACATGGCGGCAAGCGTTAGCCCAACCTTTTGTGGCAAATTCTAAATGGCATCAGGATGTGGTGGGGAAAGCGTTAGCAGCGTTGGGGGTGTGGGATGGCGTGGTAGAGGAAATGCCGGCAGTCAGCGAAGCGGACCGAGTAGTGGAGTTATGGCAATTTACTAACTAAGTTGGGGAGTGGCTGGAGTGGAGAAATACCCGGCTAGAGGTTCTAAACCTGCTAAAGGGTATGTGGCTAATTTAAGCGGGAACAATACAATCCTACTTCGCCCTTACCAATTCCCCGCTTTGTCAAATTTCAAATTGGCGACCGCCGGCAAACTCACCACAAACTCCGCGCCTCCTTCAGCTAAATCGTTGACCTCAACCCACCCGCCATGCGCTTGCGCTACGCTGCGCACAATGGCTAACCCCAACCCCGACCCCTCTTGTTCACGGGCAGCCGCTCCTCGGTAAAAGCGTTTGAAAATATGGGGCGCTTCGTCAGCCGGAATGCCCGGACCGCCATCCCGCACCGAGATTTGTCCTTCATGCCCATTCAGATGGGCGGAGAGGCGTACCTGCCCCCCCGCTGGCGTGAATTTGATGGCGTTATCAATCAAATTGGCGACCGCCATCTCCATTCGTTCCGCATCCAGCCGCAGGGAAAATGCCGGCACAGACGGCTTATAATGAAGCGTCACCTCTTTCGACCTGGCGATCGGCATAAACCGGTCAACGAGCTCGCTTAACCAGCCGTTTACATCCACTTCATCCAGAGTTAGCGACGTTAAACCAGCGTCAAACCGGGATAAATCAAGCAAATTTGAGGTCACCCAGCTTAATCGCGCCAACTGCCTTTCGCTTTCTGCCAAAAATTCTGTTTGGGCGGTTACATCTTCCTTTGCCGCCCCTTGCAAAAGTTCGTTGAAATTCCGCAAAGCGGTGATGGGGGTGCGTAATTCATGCGAGGCGTCTTCAATAAAGCGACGCAAGGCGTCACGCTCCGTCTGCAAATCGTCAAAACTGCTTTCCAATTGGCTTGCCATCTGGTTGAATTGGCGGGAAAGTTCGCCGATTTCATCTTTGCCTTGGTCTGGGGCGCGGGCAGACAATGTTCCATCCCCCATTTGTCGAGCGGCGGCTGTTAGCTCTTGCAACGGAGCGGTTAAACCGCGACCCATCAACAAACCGGCAACAGCCGCCAGCAGGATGCCGGCAATGCCGGCAATTACAAACGCCCGCCGCATCGTCGCTAGGCTTTCGCCGCCAAATGATTGCCCATTCCTTAATTCTACATACCCTAACGGCGTTGCCACATCGCCAATAGCAACCCTGGCAACTTGATCGGAGCGCGGTTCAGTCGATTCAGGCGTTACTTCGACCAACGCTACATCGACGGATTTTTGCTCAAAAGAGAGGTACCGCTCGCCAAATGGTCCTCGGCGCTCTACGATAACTAACGATTCAGAACTATCTAACGTGGTGATGTTCAGATCATCTTCAGGAAAAGCGTCAACGAGTTCAGAGATCAGGAAATCTTCATTGGGGTTGTTTGGGATGAGATAGGCTAGGCTGGAAATTTGGTCGGGATCGCCAGAATTTACCAGCAATCTGTCGTTGTGGTCATAAATTTTGACTTGCACATCGCCCAAAGCGGCTGACCCATTTGCCAACCGTTCTAATGCGCCAAAAGTAGGAAAGGAGAGAAGCAGCCGCTCCGCTTCTTGAGCTACCGCTTCGGCGTTTGTTTGTAAAAACGCTTGTTCTTGTTGCCCAATAGCGCGTTCCGCCAACGTAAGTGTGACAAAGCCAACGAGCGAAATCGCAATCAGCAACAATAAGATATAACTGAGGGTTAGCCGCCATCGAATTGATCGAAACATAGAGCCTTTTTTATTCTACCGTGATGCTGCGGATGAGGGTTGGGGCGTCGGGTATCGTTTCGACCGTCACATTGAGTTCTGTTTCGCCCAGCACATTTTGAAAATGCAAATTAACTTTATCTCCTTCATGGATGATATTTCCCAATGACAACCCTTCCAGTTCAGAACGAAGGCTGCCTAAGATATTTATATGCTGTTCCATTGTACCCAAAGCGAATAATTGGGGGGAGAAGTAGGCGCTAATAAATGATTCTAGCGTTGTATCGTCGCCGGCATTTATCGCGTTGTAAAATGCTTCGGCTGTTGCGCCCTGTTCGCTATTTGGAAAAGCTACGGGAGAAGGCGGTTGAAGATCATCGGCAATTATTGGTTCGTAGGCGGGGTTGAAGATGATGCCGGCAATATCGTTGGCTAGCCGTTCATATTTGCGGCTGGCTTGATTAGTCGCCACAAAAATAACGATCTCTTCGCTGGGATAGAGCCAAAAATCGGCAAAAAAGATGCCATTGCCGCCATTATGGGCGATTAAATTTGTCTCCCTTGGCGTGGGGAAGATAGCCCAACCATAACTATAATAGCTGGGGGTTGGATACCCTTCAGAAATGTGCGGGGCATAATATTGCTGTTTCGCTTCGTCCGACAAAATATCATTGCCCAACAAAGCTTGGCGCCATCTAAACATATCTTCGGCAGAGGAGAGGATGCCGCCATTGCCGCGTAAATGCCAATATGGACCATCTTCCGCCCAGGGCTGCGCGTTGGGTTTGCCGGCAACATCGTCATCGCTGTAATAGCCTATCGCTATTTCGTCGTCGCGCCAATCTGGCAAAAGATAGCCTGTTTTTTCCATTTCTGCCGGCAAAAATAGCGCCTCTCTCAAATACGCTTCATACGATTGACCAGAAACGATTTCGATGATAGCGGCGAGTAAGCTATACCCTACATTAGAATATAAATAAGTTTCGCCTGGTCGATTTTCTAGTGGGGTCTGTTTGGCTAATGCAATAAAATCATCGCGGGAGATTGGCGCATAGTCATCGCCTAAGGCTTCAGGAAAGCCAGCAGAGTGAATAAGCAATTGGCGGATAGTGATTTCCGCCTTGTCTGTCGGCATGTCGCCTAAATATTTTGCGATAGGGTCGTTCACAGTCAGCTTTCCCGCCATCTCCAATTTTAAGATGGCTGCGCCGGTAAATTGTTTGGTAATAGATCCGATGTCGAAAATCGTAGCGGAGGAGTTGGGAATGCCGGCATCTACATCTGCCATGCCATACCCTTCTGCCAATACAATGTTATTTTGAGATGCGATTAGCGCTGTCCCGCGAAAGCCAGCTTCTTTTTGATTTTGTAAATATTGGCTTAACTTTTCCACCGTTCGCTCATTCAGCGAGATGGGTGTTGCCGGCAGTTCGGCGGTCGATGTGGGGTCGAGCGATGATGGTTGGTTGGGCGTTAGGTTCGCGGTTTGACACCCAATTAAAAAACCGATAAGTAAGAAAATAGGGCGTCGCCAATTTGCGTAGTCCATATGTGTAAGCGGCGGGGATGGAGCGGATTCTCTCACCGCTCCATCCGGTTAGAAGAATAGGCTTATTGTCTGTAAATGAGGTTAAAACCCCTGCCTTTCAGGCAGGCAGTTTTCAACCCCACACTATAGTGAGGTCGAGAAAAAAGAGAGCATCCCGTAGGGCGCGGTCTTTTTTTCTCGACCGGGATAAACCAGAAAGCTCTGCTAAAATAAGAGGATGAGCTACAGAAAAACAGCACATTCGGTTTACGACATAAAATATCATGTGGTTTGGATAACAAAATATCGGAAAAAAGCATTGAAAGGACAAGTTGGATTAAGATTAAGAGAATTGGTGAGACAAATATGTGCTGCAAATGATGTCATCATAATGAGCGGAAGCGTTCAATCAGACCACGTACATCTGTTGGTGTCAGTACCGCCGAAAATGTCAGTGAGTAAACTAATGCAACTAATGAAAGGGAGAACCAGTCGGAAGTTACTGCAAGAATTTGAAGAATTGAACCGACAATTCTGGGGGAAACATCTATGGGCGAGAGGCTATTTTGCCGCCAGCACAGGCAATGTAACCGATGAGATTGTTAAACAGTACATTGAGTCACAAGGAAAGAAACCGCCGATAGAAGATGATAACTTTGATGTGGGCGAGCTTTAGGCGAATTTCATTCGCATTTTCAAGCTACCGGTCTTTTAGCCGGTAGTAGTTGACCTATATTAGGCGTTGGCGTCGATTTCGGCTGGAATCTCGTCGCTGGGCGGCAGATCAAACTCAAAATCAAATTCAAAACTGTCAGACGGATCCAGCCAAATGTCGGGAAAAACGCCTTCCGGCAGCATTTCAAAACCGCTGCCATCTGGAGGAGAATCGCCCAAATCAAACTCTTTGTGGATAGAGAAAAAGCCGCCGATATGGACGCCCAGAAAAGCGGCGCCATTCTCATCTTCGCCCAATATAGCGGTAATGGATTGCGCCTCGGTCTCGCCGTCTGTAAGGACGCTCAATTGGACGGCATCGCCTGGTTGTAAGCTTTTTATACGCTCCGCCAACTGGTTTGCACTTTCCACCGCTTTGCCCTCTATTTCGGTGATGATGTCGCCAGCTTGAATGCCGGCATTTTCCGCCGCCGAATCAGCCACAACATGCGCCACAACTGCCCCTTGCGACTTGGTTGAGCCGTCAAAATGAAATTCCTCATCAAAAAATGGGGTGACGGGCATGAACTCATCGCCGTTAAAAGATAGATGAGGCAGAGAGAAATTGGGCGCATACCGAACGCCCAACTGGGCTGTGCCGGCATCGTCGGGATGTTCGCCTAAAGTGACATCAACGGAAATTTCCTCTTCGCCGCGTTTGATTTTGAGGGAAATACGGTCGCCTGGCGCATAAGCGGCGATGACGGCCGCCAAATCATTGTCAATGGTAATGGTTTGGTCATCGACAGCTAAAATGATGTCGCCAGCTTGAATGCCGGCATCCTGGGCAGCTGATCCGGCTGATACCTCGATTGCCAATGCCCCATCAAACCCTTTGGAAGCGTACAGTTCGGGGTGGTCGAAGATGCCATATTTATCGAAAAATATGCCTTCTTTCTCAAAACTGCCCCTTTGCAACCCTATCGAATGCAGGCTGGCTAGATCGGTCTGCGCCTCTGTCAGCGTTTCGCCCCGCCAAATGGTTAAATCGACTATTTCTGTCCCATCGTCCGTTTTGAACTGTTGGAATAGGTCGATTTCGTCCGTAACCGCTTCGCCGTTGATTGCTACGATGATGTCGCCCCGAATGAGTTTTGGTTGTTCAGCCTCATTGCCGCTTTGAATGTAGGTGACGAGGATGCCGGCATTTCGATCATACATTTCCCCCTCTCCTTCAGTTTGTCCCTGCAAATTAGCTGAGGCTGGCTCTTCGGCAGCTGACTCGTTTTGAAACGCCGCCGAGGCGATCTGCCCGATGCCGATACCAATCCCTAGCAGCAAGGTTAGCGCCGATAATGTGGCGACTTTAGCTTTAAGTTGTTTGTTCATCGATATGTTCCTTTGCCGGCAAAATTTATATAAAAGATGCGAAAACCTTCTTGTTTTAGACGGTGTAAAGATACCTCAGCTATGTTGTCGTAACTTTGTGATTAGGTTAAGGAATCGCAATAAATAAATGGCAAATGGCGAATAATGCAGGCGCGCCTCACATCGGCGCGTCCGCCGTTTGCTGCTCGCAGGGGCAATTAATCAGTCTGAAATTTATACCCAATACCGCGAACGGTCAGCAAATAACGGGGATTTTTTGGGTCGGCTTCCACCTTTTCGCGCAAATGGCGAATATGCACGTCAATGGTCCGATCATTGCCGATGTGGCTGCTGTAGCCCCATACCGCTTCGATGATGGAGTCCCGGCTGCGCGGCATGCCGGCGTGTTCTGCCAAATAGCGCAACAACCTAAATTCCGTCGGCGTTAAAAAGAGCGGTTGTCCGCTTTTTTGCGCCGTCATCTTCGCCAAATTTACCGAAACTGCGCCAAACTGAATGATTTGCTCAACTTCGCCAAGAGCGGCAAGTTCTCCATAGGCTCGTCGCAATTGGGCGCGAATGCGGGAGATCAGCTCCCGTAAACTGTAAGGTTTGACGATGTAATCATCCGCTCCTAGCTCTAATCCTAACACGCGGTCAAACTCTTCGTCTTTGGCGGTGAGCATGAGTATGGGCTGGCGGTTTCCGTTGGCGCGTAATTGCCGGCAAATATCAAAACCAGACATATCTGGCAAACGAATATCAAGCAAAATGAGATGGGGCGATTTTTGGCTGACCAATTGCAACGCTTTTCTGCCGGTATCTGCCCACAAGGTCTCATACCCTTCGCTTTGCAAAGCGTATTCGACCCCCTTCGCCACCGCTTGTTCATCTTCTACGATGAGGATTTTCTGGGCATTCATCTAGCTTGGCGCCTCAATTGTGATTGTTGGGAGCAACTTTTTTCCGTTTGCCGTGAGAAGCTTTTACCGAAAATGCCGGCGTTTAAAGAGGCTAGTTCAGTCGATTTCTTGGCAAATCTTCCTCGTAATTATACAGGTCACAGCCTAAAAATGATTTGGATACAGAGAAGACGGAGGGACAAAGGACACAGAGATTTTTTAGAGGCTCCTTTTCGGGCAGTTTCTATAGCTTTTGACAGATACCGTGTCAAAATTTTGCCCAAGTTGCCTTCATTTCTCTTTTTCTTCTCTGTGTTCTCTGTTACCTCCATGTCCACCTATATAGTCACTCTTCCTTTACTAATTTTAAAGGGTTGTTAGGCAAGTTTGAAGTAACGAGGGGATTTTAAAAGTAAACAACCAATAGATCAACTGAGACAGAAGCGTAATAATCCGATACTAATCGTCCACGATTGAGATTAGGGCAAAATATCGTCTCGGTTGCTTTGCCCAGAGAGTTCTAGGTAGAAAATGTAGAAAAGCCTTATGGTTACCCCGCGCTGTTTAACTCTTTCATATCCCCTGTCGCGGTGAAAATCGCCCGCTCACAAATATTGACAGCCCTATCCCCGGCTCGCTCCAAATTATGTCCTGCCCACATCAAATTATTAATGGCGTCCAGCTCATTTGGCTGCCGAATCACCTCCGCCATCAACGCCCGGTAAAGTTGCCTGTAGCCGGTATCTACCCTCTGATCCATTGCCGTAACCTGTTTGGCGTATTCGACATCCTGCGAATTAAAAGCAATCAACGCTTCACGAATCATTTCTGCGGCATTTTCCGCCATCTCCTTTAAAATAGGCATAAAAGGTTTGTGTGGAAAATCGTCTGCCAACAACAAATTGATTTTGGCGATCCCTTTGGCATAGTCGCCCACCCGTTCCAACTCTGAATTGATATCCAATATAGAAGCCAAAAATCGCATATCTATCGCCACCGGCTGTTGGCGGGCGATCAAGATCAATGTGTCTTCTTCAATTTCAAACCGTTTGGCATTCACCCATTCGTCCCACTGAATCAAACGTCTGGCGCCATCTTTGTCGCGGCGGTCTAAAATGGTTACCGCTTCTATTAGCCCAGATTCGACCATGCTGCCGAGGCTGATCAATTTATCTTCAACTTGCTGTAGCGCGCTGTCAAAATGGGTTCGCATTCTTGCTTAATCCAAAGGTTTTAAAAATCGGTAGAAGTTGGGCTCAAATCTAAAGTTCAGCCAGAAATGGAATGATCTTGGCTTGAATGGCATCCCTTACTTGTCGGAATTGATCAAGCCGTTCATTTGCTGTTCCTTTCGCCAAAGCTGGGTCAGGGAATGGGATATGTTTAACCTGCCCATCCCCTAGCCATATTGGGCAGTTCTCAGATGCATCATCACATACTGTAATCGCCAAATCAAAATTGGCTCCCTCAAATTCAGCTACAGATTTAGATAGCAAGCTATCGGTTGGTATGTTTTGTTCGGACAGGGCTAAAAGAGCGAGGGGGTGAACATATCCTGCCGGCATTGTGCCGGCGCTAAACGCTTTCCACTTCCCTCCCAATTTAGCGTTTACCAACGCCTCTGCCATTTGGCTGCGACAAGAATTACCCGTACACAAAAACAAGACCCGATTCATATTGTTTACCCAAAGCGCCCTGTAATATATTGTTCTGTCAGCTCATTCTTTGGCGTTGTAAACATCTCCCCCGTTTCGCCATATTCAACCAAATATCCAGTCCTGCCTTCATCTACATTAAAAAAGGCAGTAACGTCAGAAGCCCGCGCTGCCTGCTGCATATTGTGCGTCACCATTACGATCGTGTACTCGCGCTTCAACTCCTGGATCAACCCCTCTATTTTTAGCGTAGCAATAGGGTCAAGGGCTGAACAAGGCTCATCCATTAGAATAACTTCTGGTTTAGTGGCGATAGCTCGGGCAATACACAGCCGTTGCTGTTGCCCGCCCGAAATAGACAAACCGCTTTGGTTTAGCTTATCCTTTACCTCATCCCACAACGCTGCATTTGTTAATGATTCTTCTACCAAATCATCCATATTGCCCTTAAATCCATTGATTTTTGCCCCCCACGCCACATTGTCATAAATACTTTTAGGAAAAGGATTTGGTTTTTGAAAGACTATGCCAATTTTGCGTCGCAATTCCACAGGGTCAACATCTGGTTCATAAATATTCCTTCCGCCAAAAATCATCTCACCCTTTGTGCGGGCAATGGGAACCAAATCATTCATTCTATTAATGGCGCGCAGCACTGTACTTTTGCCACAGCCAGAAGGCCCGATCAGGGCAGTAATGGCATGGCGTTGAAATTTTAAGTTAATGTCGTTAATGGCATGAAAATCCCCGTAATAAACATTCAAATTGCGAGATTCGATAGCGTAATTGCCATTTGTGGCGACCATTAAATCCTCCGAGAAAAGCGGTTTCGCAATAAAATTGCGGTGGCGTTCAAAGTAAGTAGTAAGATCAGCAAAATTACAATTGCCGCTGCCGCAATATTTTGGAACTCAGCTTGGGGGCGGCTAGTCCATTGGTAAATTTGAATCGGTAAAGTAGTGAATTTTGAGAAAGGGCTAGTAGGGTCAAAGGTAATAAACGTGGCAGCCCCAACTACCACCAACGGGGCAGTTTCTCCAATTGCCCGAGACATTGCCAAAATGGTGCCTGTTAAAATACCGCCCATTGCATTGGGCAAAACATGATGCCAAATGGTTTGCCATTTGGTTGCCCCCAACCCATAGCTGGCTTGCCGCAGGGTGCTGGGCACCGCTTTAATCGCTTCTTGGGCATTGATGATGATGATGGGCAAAATGAGCAAGCCAAGGGTTAAACCCGCAGATAAAACGGTGCGACCATTATCGGTGGTTGCGCCAAAAGCTGTACCACTGGTGATTGATTCCATTGCCCGCACAAATATCGCCAAACCCAACATGCCATAGATGATGGAGGGAACGCCGGCTAAATTGTTAATGTTGGTTTTTATTAAGCGGTTAAACCAGTTATCTGTCGCATATTCTTCTAAATATATGGCGGCGCCTACCCCGATAGGAAAGGAGAACAAAATGGTAATGAGAATAACCCACATGGAACCGAGAATGGCGGTTCGCACCCCCGCCAATTCAGGAATGGACGATTGGGGCGATGTCAGAAAATCTGTGGTAAGCCAGGAGCGGAATTGGAGGTCGGCATTTGGGTAAGCCTCCATAGTTTGGTTAATTGCGTTCCGCCGAAAAATGGTATCTACCATTGTCCAAGTTTCTTTAACTTGGGGCTGAACGACGCGTTCGACCGTCAAATTGTAAACATTGGCTTTGTCACGGATTTCAGAATCGCAAGCAGAAGGCGGGTCGCCGCTCGCGCACAGCTCGGCAAAGCGACCCGCCTCCTCAAAAACGAGCAAATCGTTGTAAAAGCGTTGTTCACGCTCTAATTTACGCCCAGCGCCGGAGGAGATATTGGCGACAAGAACATTGACCAATGCTTCTTTGGGCATTGTTTCTAATGTTTCATCACCGATTAGGGCTGGATCAATTTCTAGAGCTTGGACTGATTCAGCGTCTAATAGCGCTCCAGACAATATTGCTTGGGTTAATTGGGCAGGGGATAGTTTGTTTTCTATTGCTACCATGCCAAAAGCGCTGTTTAAAATGTTAAACAGAAGGGCGGTGAGAGCGATGATGCCGGCAATTGTTGCCAACAAAAATCCAGTTTGCCAGCGTGAACCCGCTTTGTGCCGGCGAGTTATTTGCTGGTTTAGTTCCTGACCAGATGGATAGACAGAGGGTGGTTTACTCATTCGTACACCTCCCTAAAACGGGTGACAATGCGTTGGCTGAACAAATTCAATGCCAATGTCATCAAAAAGAGCATTAACCCAATGGCAAACAAGCTATTGTAATCTATAGATTGGTAGCTTAGGTCGCCGCCGCTGATGCGGACGATATGTCCAGTCATTGTTTCGGCAGAGTTGAAAGGGTTAAAAGTAAAGTTAGGTCCAGCTCCGGCGGCAATGGCTACAATCATCGTTTCGCCAATTGCCCGGGAGATTGCCACCACAAAGGCGGCGCTAATGCCAGACAAAGCGGCGGGCAGAACCACTTGTAATGAGGTTTCTAATTTGGTTGCCCCTAAACCAAAAGCGGCTTGCCGCAATGAGTCGGGAACGGCGTGTAAAGCGTCTTCGCTCATGGAAGCGACCAGGGGGATGATGAGGATGCCAACGACGATGCCGGCGCTTGCTACATTGAAAATTTTGACCAAATCATTGCCAAAAATGGAGCGAAGAAGCGGGGTCATAAAGGTAAGGGCAAAGTAGCCGTAAACTACGGTGGGAATGCCGGCAAGCGTCTCTAAAATCGGTTTTAATATGTTCCTGGCGCGGTCTGAAGCGTACTCGCTCATATAAATAGCGCTGCCTAACCCCAATGGCAACGCCACCAACATAGCGATCAAGCTGGTCATCACCGTGGCGTTGATTAGCGGCAAGATGCCAAACTTGCCAATTTGGGGATTCCATTCCGTGCCGCTAAAAAGATGCAGCGGAGAGACATTGTGTACCACTTCTACCGCTTCGCCTTCGGGGTGGGTGAGGATGGCGGCGCCATCATACCCCCGTTCGACTACCACAGTATTCCCTTCTACAACCAGGGCTTTCATTTTTTCATCGCCAATTAAGAGGGTATCGCCCGCCGAGATAGCGCTGCCGCCAGCGCTGAGATCAAATGTATTGTGTTCGGGGCTAATGGAAATGGCAAGCTCTTTATTCGTTTCTTGTATCGCTTCAGAAGTAAAAAATTTTAACGACTCGCTGCCTAAGATATAAACAATGCCTACCGTGGTCAGAATGGACAACGCCCCGCAAATGAAAAGAATCGTTTGGATGATTGCTTCTCCTCTGCGGGGACGTTTAGTTAACTCATATTCGGTTATCTGTATTGCATCAGTCACCGGGGTCGCGCTCTGTTCTGTTATTGCCATAAGACTGGTTTAGATTGATCAGGCTGGACAATCCATTTCGTTGCCCAGCCTGTTTTCAATGATAATAAGGTAAAGAGATTATTGGATCGCTTTTGAAAAGGCATTTTTGGCATTGGTGAGGGCATCTGCGGAAGCAGGGAAGTAACCTACCTCGATAATCTCTTCATTGACATAGGTCAGATAGAAGTTGATAAATTGTGCCACCTGAGGTTTTTCAGCCATAATGCCGGCATCTGAGTAGATGAACAATGGTCTTGCCAATGGATAATTGCCATCTTCAACACTTTCCGCACTCGCTTCTACATCATTGATAGACAACACCTTGAGTTTGTCAGCATTTTCCTGGTAGTAGGCATAGCCAAAGTAAGCGACAGCGTAAGGAGAACCTTCCACCCCTTGCACCAACACATTGTCGTTTTCCGAAAGTTGCAGATTGGCGGCGTCAAGGAGAGGTTGTTCATCTTCATCAAACACCTCTTCGACAAAGTAGTCGAAAGTGCCTGAGTCGGTGCCGGGGCTAAAGCGGAGGATTGGTTCGTCTGGGAAGCTGGGGTCGATCTCTGCCCAAGTTTCAGCCGATGAATAAACTGCCGCCAACTGTTCCATGGACAAACCATCTACAAAATCATTTTCATTGCTGACCACAACTGCCAAAGCGTCAGTGCCCACCCGAAACTCGATGGGCGTGCGACCGATAGCGGCGCAAGACTCGACTTCGGCATCTTTGATGGGACGGCTGGCGTTGGAAATGTCAGATTCACCTTCGACACAGAAGCGTTCAAAGCCAGCGCCAGAGCCGATGGAGTCGATGGTGATTTTGCCTTCGTATCCTTCATCTTCAAAACGTTGTGCCATCGCTTCGGAGAGGGGGAAGACGGTGGAACTGCCGGCAGTCACGATGTCCCCTTTTACTTCAAATGGGTCGATTGCCGGCAGCATAACGCCATCATTGGCTACGCTGGAAGAGTCGCTTTCGCTGGGACTCTCACTTTCACTGCCAGAAGCAGAACTATTACTTGGCTCTTGTGTAGGCGGTTCTTCAGTTGGAGAACTGCTTTGGGCGACTGACCGCGTTACAGAAACTGAAGCTTCTTCTTCGCTGCCTCCGCATCCTACTACAGGAAGCAGGAGGGCAAGCCCAACAAACAATAATATTTTCCTCATTCAAATCCTCTCTTTTTATTTCTCTGGATCATTTTACATTTATGTGAAACCATTCACAAGCAAGAGTGTATCCCATTCCTTTTAACGATTTGAAAAACGACTGTTAACGAATTGCAAATGGTTTGTAAACAGATGGTTAATAAAACTGGTCAAAATACAATGGGATTGCCTCTGGAATTGGCGGAAATTTGAGGCATCATCTTTATCTCTTTTGTAAACTGAGAGGTGTTCGGCAAGGGCTAAGCGCAAACCTCTGGAAGGTTCACATCCTAAAACCTATTCTCAAATTGTAGAGAAGGGGGATAACTAAATTTTTTGTTAGAAAAGCAAGTTGGAAGATTCGTCAAAAGAAGCGCGCTGCCAAATTTGCCAATCTGAGACTATTTTATTGTTGGCGTCATAACAGAATTTCGCTTCAATTTTCTCTCCGGCAACAACCTGAGGCAGCCAATAGCGGCTGTCATCCCACATCTTATCATATGGGATGTCGTCAAATTGCCACCACTGGGGACGAATTTCGTCGCTTTCCTGCGGCTTGCCCGCCCATTTTTGCCCGGTAAAAACGGCGACATTCATATGCCAACTTGGTTTGTGGGGAAACCGGAATGCGATTTTTGCCGATAATGTCAAATCTGCCGGCATAACAACGAGGCTGGTCTCTTCCAACATTTCTCGGCAAACGCAATCTGTCAGGCTTTCGCCATTTTCAATCCGTCCGCCGATGCCGGCAACTTTGCCGGCGCCAAACCCTTGCTTTTTCCAGCCTAACAATATCGAATTTTCTTTCATCAACAAGCATAAGGTGGCGGTTTGTATCTGGGACATCGTCTTCTCCTTGCCAGATGGCGCATTATCGCGCTTGGCAAATATCCAATCATTGCCGCCGAATAATCTTACCCCAATTTACCCAATTGAAGCGTGATAGATGGCTGACGGTCGATCTTGCGATAATAAAAATTTTTAGACTACAAAAGCTTTTTCAAGCCAAACCGGAAATGATTTTAATTTCGTATCTATACAGATGAGCGCAGAGTTCACAGGGGAAATACGAGAACACAGAGAAGAAAAAAAAGGATTTCGCAAAATTTTGAGACCAAGAAAATAATTAGCCAAAAGCTCCAGAAACTGTCCGAAAAGATGGAGGCGCTAAAAAATTCTCTGTGTCTAAAAAAATCCTGGTTTATATGACCTGTATAATTACTTAATTTCTTCCATTCTAAAATCGTTGGGGAAACCTTTCGGGTTTGCACGATACATTTTACCGCTTACTTAAACCTGCCTAAAAAACCGATGAAGTTATGGCAATGGCGTGGCATTATTGTATACTTCTAACAGTATGTCGCGCTTTGTCGATTTTTCATTGCCTCGTCTGTATCTGAGGTGGGGACTGTACCAAATTAGCTTTATCAATTCCTGCGGCAGGAGCCTTTTGACATGAAAAAACGTCAACTATTGGCGGAAGCGCATGAGCAAGCCCTTGCAATTTTACGCCGCTGCGCCACCCCGCAGGGGTTCAGAGCGTCCGGGTTGGCGGCAGGCTACCCTCAAATTTGGGCGCGCGATTGCGGCGTGATCGCCTTGGGAGCGGCTGCAAATGGCGAAACGGAGTTGATACAAACGATTCGAGCCTGCCTGGAAACTTTGGGTCGCTACCAATCTCCTAACGGCTTGATCCCGCTCAATGTCAACCCCGAAAGCGGCTATATCAGCACCGAAAACGCTGGCGCGTTTGACGCCAATTTGTGGTTTGTTTTGACCCACTTCCTCTATTGGCAAATCGCCCAAGATGGCGCATTTTTGCAAGAAAATTGGACAAAAATCAACCAGGCGATCTCCTGGCTTTCTTACCAAGATATGAATGAATGCGGTTTGCTGGAAACGCCAGAAGCGGGCAATTGGATGGATTTGCTCGCCGTTCGATACAATGTTTTGTATGACAATGTGCTTTATTACGGGGCGTTGCTGGCTCACCAAGAGCTTTATTGCCAAATGCCGGCAGATACCCCTTGCCACCAAATTTTGGTAAATGCCGGCAGCGTCCATGAACGCATTAACCTACTGATGTGGATCGACCGCTGTTGGGTGGCAGAACATTTTGCCGAGCATTTGGAGAAGTTAAAGGCGATCCGGTTAGAATGGTATATGCTCTACCACAATATCGGCACCATCTCCAGCCGCCCATACTATTTGCCGTGGGTCGCGTTCCGAGAATATGGAGATTGGTGCGATAGTCTGGGCAATTGCCTGGCGATATTAACCGGCGTTGCCGATGGACATCGCCGCGAACATATCGTCCGGTATATGTACCAGGTAGGCGTTTCCGAACCTTACCCCACCAAAGCGATTCATCCGCCGATTTACCCTGGCGAAAGCGATTGGCGGCAATATTACCGCAGCCGCAACCTAAATTTGCCCCACCAATATCACAATGGCGGTATCTGGCCTATGGTGGGCGGCTTCCATGTGGCGGCGTTGGTCAGCCATGGCTGGCACAAGGAAGCGGAAGAGATGCTGGTATCTTTGGCAAAAGCAAACCGGCAGGGCAACGACCAAGAATGGGAATTTAACGAATGGCTGCACGGAGAAAGCGGCAAGCCAATGGGTTATGGGCAGCAAGCCTGGTCGGCAGCGATGTATCTATATGCTGAATGCGCCGTGCAAACGGGCGAATTGCCCTTATTTAATCAATTGCAGGCGGCAAAGCCGCAGGCGATAGTCGCCGCCGAAAACAACGATTTCACCATTCATTCTGGCGGGGGTCCAACTTAAACTCTTAAAAAAGGAGGAGATATTTATTGGAAAGTTATAAAAATTTGAAAGCCAATCATAAAAATTTCAATAATGCAATCGAATGAAGGAGAGAAAACGATGTTTAATCGGAAAAATTTAATTTGGCTGTCTTTGACTCTTATTTTTGCCATGCTTTTGACAGCTTGTGGCGGTTCTGATCCAGAACCAGAGCCGGAACCAGATGTAGCCCCAACGCAAGCCCCGGCTGACGATGATTCGTCGGACAGCGGTTCCAGCGATGATTCAGATGCCGGCAGCGCCGATGATATGGCGGATGACGACCAAATGGAAGAAGTGACGTTGTTGTGGGGAATGTGGGGCAGCCCTGAGGAGATCGAAACCCATCAGGCGGTCGCCGACGCTTATATGGCGGAACATCCAAATGTAACGGTTGAATTGTGGGCGCAACCCTGGGGCGACTACTTCACCAAATTACAAACATTGTGGGCTTCCGGCGACTCTGAAGGTATCCCCGATGTGTTGTTCCTGTCCCCCGTCCCCCAATATGCGGCTGACGAAGTGCTGGAACCGCTAGACAGCTACATTTCATCCTCTGGTATGGATACTGGAGATTATTGGACTGGAGCTTTGGATATCACCAGTTACCAAGGGATGGTGTATGGCTTCCCCCGTGACATCGGGCTGGAAGTGCTTTACTACAACATAGATCATTTTGACGAAGCTGGCTTAGATTATCCCAACGACGATTGGACATGGGACGATTTGCGCGCCGCTGCCGAAGCGTTGACCATCAAATCAAACAGCGGCAGAGTCGAGCGGTATGGTTTGGGCATGGAAGGCGGCAAATACGCTCAATTTTTAGTCTCAAATGGCGGCGGTCTCTTTGACGATACCTTCAATCCGACTGAATGTTGGTATTCAAAACCAGAGTCGTTAGAGGCGCTTGAATTTCTGGCGGGCTTGATGAATGATGAGTTGGCAATGCGTGACGCTAATTTGAATCAGGCAGGCGGCGACTCAGCAGTCTTCCAAAGCGAACAGGTATCGATGATCATCCAAAACGCCAGCCGTATTCCGGCATTTAATAGCGCCGGCATGAACTATGATGTAGCCCCGGTGCCAACAGCGCCAGGCGGCGACCGGGCTGCCGGAGCCGGCGGCGCGGCATGGACGATGAGCGCTCATAGCGATAAAAAAGATGCCGCATGGGAATTCATTCAATTTCTGCAAAACCCAGAAGGCGGACTGTCGATCTACCCAGCAACAGGCGAAGCATTTCCGCCCATTCGGTCAGCAGCCGAAGGGGATGTGTGGTTAGGTAACGAAAATTTGCCGGCAGGTCGGCAAGCGTTTATCACCCAAGCGGAAGGGGCATCGGCAAAAACCAGCGGCTATTTCGGCAACTGGGGCGATGTCAACGGCACCTTTATCGGTCCGGTGTTGACTTCAATCTGGGCTGGCGAAGCGGCTCCGGCGGATGTTGTGGCTGGATTGTGTGAAGATGTCGATGGGTATCTAGCCGAAAATGGCGCCGGCAATTAAATTGAACGCGCCTTTACTTTAGCTAAATATTGCCGGCGTTTACTCTACTCTGTGGCAGCGGGGTAAATGCCGGCAAGGATGAGAACAGATGACCGACGCGACCGTTTCCCAAGCTGAAAGGACAAATGGGCAAAATGCCGGCAGTTGGCGAAATAAGTTAGGCTTTGGCGCTTGGCGGGCGGGTCAGCAATCAGAAGGGTACCTCTTTTTATTGCCCAGCTTGTTAGGATTCATCGTCTTTGTCATTTTTCCAATCGGAGCCTCGTTGGTGCTCAGCTTCTACAAGTGGGATCTGTTAACCGAACCCCAATTTATCGGCGCTAAAAACTATGTGGAATTGGCGACCACCGACCCATTGATGGGTCGGGTGCTGTTCAACACCTTCTACTACATGGTAACCATTGCCCCCTTGCAATTGGCTTTTGGATTTTGCTTGGCGATGGCGCTCAATTCGGGGCTGCGCGGCATTGGCGTGTATCGAATGATCTACTTTATGCCGGTCATCACCAGTATCGTTGCCGCGGCGATGGTCTTTCAATTCCTGCTCAACCGCGACACCGGCATCGTCTCCACCTGGATGTGGTGGACGGTCGAAAAGCTGTTGGCGGTTGACGCAATTGCCTCAAATCCGACGGCATCCGATTTTGTGCGAAACAATTTAGCCCCGCCCGATTGGCTCAACGACCCCAACTGGGCAAAGCCAGGCGTCATTTTGCTCACGCTGTGGAAAAATGTCGGCTTCACAATGGTCATTTACCTGGCGGCTTTGCAAGGAGTGCCCCAAACGTTATACGAAGCGGCGCGGGTAGATGGCGCCAGCGCCTGGCAGCGAATTCGCCACATCACTATCCCGTTGGTCAGCCCGACCACCTTCTTTTTATTAATCATTCAGATGATTGGCGCCTTCCAGATATTTGAAGAGCCATTTGTCATGACTTCCAACACACAGGGGCAAATTCCTGCCGCCTCCATATCCATTGTCATCTATATCTTCCAAAATGCGTTCAGCTTCCAGCGCATGGGCAAAGCGGCGGCAATTGCCTGGGTGTTGTTCATCATCGTCTTCATTTTGACGCTCATTCAAATGGGATTACAGCGGCGATGGGTACATTACGAGACGGAATAAATTGGATGGGAAAGCAAAAACGAGATCGCCGTAAATATAACCGACTTGTTGGAGATTATTATGACCACCATTAGCAGCCCAAATCGGACATCGTCGAAAAGCATCAATTGGAAAAATTTAGGATTGCACCTTGCTTTGTTGACGGGATGCGTGATTATGCTGCTACCTTTCTTTTGGATGTTGAGTACCTCTTTAAAAGAACGAAGCGCCATTTTTGCTGAGTTTCCTCCCCGCTGGATACCTGAAACGTTCGCCTGGTCAAATTATGGCGAGGCGTGGACTTCGGTTCCGTTTAGCCGCTTTTATTTGAATAGTTTATTGGTGGCGATTAGCGTCACTGTTTTGCAAATAATCACCTCTTCTTTAGCGGCTTTTGCTTTTGCCAGATTGAAATTTCGAGGACGCGATCAACTCTTCTTTTTGTATCTGGTGGCGCTAATGATCCCATTCGCCATATTGTTGCTGCCTAACTTCATTATCGTCAAGCAATTGGGTTGGTTTGACACGTATGCGGCGTTGATTATCCCGCCCTCTTTTTCGGCGTTTAGCACTTTTTTGATGCGGCAAAATTTTCGCAGCATTCCGCTAGATTTGGACGAAGCGGCGCGGATGGATGGCGCCTCTTCTTTTCGGATTTGGCGGCAAATTATTATGCCCAATAGTCTGCCGGTAATTGGGGCGCTGGGCGTCTTTGTATTTCTGGGCATTTGGAACAGCTTGCTGTGGCCCCTGGTAGTGACCAACTCAACGGAGATGCTGACGGTGCCGGTGGGTTTGACTTTTTTCCAGGGGCAATATTTTGTGCGGTGGGAGCTGCTAATGGCGGCAGCGGTGATCGCTATGATGCCGGTGTTAATCGTCTATTTTTTCGCCCAAAATTGGTTGATTCGGGCTATGTCGGTCAATTCGGGGCTAAAGGGGTAGGGTAAAATTTTGATCGGGAGTCGCAGAAGATTTGGGGGTGAATGCTGGCTGGCGGTTTTTGTTTTGTTGTTGGTTGGTTGCCGGCAAGCTTCAGTGGAGCAACCCAACTTAACTCCTGTTTCGATTTCGAGCCGCACAATTGATCGGCAAGATTTACTCTGTTCTGGCGCTTTTGCCCTTCATGAATTGGATCATGTCACCGCAGTTCCTGGCGGCGATTTGGTGCAGATGTTTGAAGCCAACGGCGGCGGCGTGGCGATTAACGATTTAGACAACGACGGCGATCTAGACATTGTGTTGGCAAACCATGCCGCCCCCAACACGATTTTGTGGAATGAAGGCGGGTTGACGTTTCGGACGGAGCGGATGGCGCATGGGGATTCGCGGGCGGTAAATATCATTGATTTGGATGGGGACGGTTGGCTAGATATCCTGTTTACTCGCCGCGTTTCCGCCCCAAACTATTGGCGCAACAATCAGGATGGCTCATTTTCATTGACCTTGCTGCCCGGAGTAGATAAGCCGTTATACGCTATTGATTGGGGGGATTTGGATGGCGACGGCGACCTGGATTTTGTGGGGGGGACATATGACGCAGCCCTGTTAGCGGAGTTTGGGCAAGAATTTTTAGCCAGCGGGGATGCTGGCATCTATCTCTATGCCCAAGATGGCTCGGGCAATTTCACCGCAACCCAGCTAGCCGACCAAGCCCAAGCGTTGGCGTTAACTTTGCACGACCTCAATCAAGATGACAAATTAGATATCTTGGTTGGCAACGATTTCGGCGTGCCTGATTATGTTTGGGTACAGTCAGAATCTGGTTGGGAAGCGGCTGACATATTTGCCGCTACAACCCATAGCACGATGAGTTTTGACTTTGGCGACATTGACAACAATGGCATGTTTGACCTGTTTGCCACCGATATGAAGCCATACGCCAAAGACCCCATTACCCTAGCCGCCTGGCAGCCCATCATCGATTCGATGATGAGCGATCCGCATCCAGAAGACGACCCTCAAATCATGGAAAATGTGTTGCAAATTGGGGATCAAGATTCATTTTATGTCAATGAAGCCCCCCGTCTTGGCGTAAACGCTACTGGTTGGAGTTGGTCTGGCAAATTTGGCGACTTAGACCAGGACGGCTGGTTGGATTTGTATGTGGTCAACGGTTTTATTGAGGCGTCAACCTTTGTGCATCAGCGGAATTATGAGTTGGTGGAGCAAAACCAGGCGTTTCACAATGACGGGCAGGGCGGCTTTGCCCCGATGCCGGCATGGGAGCTGGGCTCGGAACGCAGCGGCAGGGGAATGAGCATGGCTGATTTAGATTTGGACGGCGATTTGGATATCGTGGTCAACAATTTGCGCGGGGCGGCACAGCTGTTTGAAAACCAGATCTGTGAGGGAGGCTCAATTCAGATTGAGTTGAATTGGGAGAATGCCGGCAATCGGCGAGGCATTGGCTCACAATTGAGACTGCATACCGATGCGGGGGTGATGGTTCGAGCGGTCAAAGCGGGCAGCGGCTACCTTTCCGGCGATCCATCCCGAATCCATTTTGGCTTTCCAGAAGATGCCAGGCTGGAGCGATTGGAGATCATCTGGGCGGATGGAAAACGCTCGATAGTTTCAGACCTCCAAGAGAATAATGTTTTAATGGTCGTCCGAAATTAGGAGAATTGGGTATTATGAAGTTGATCGCAGTGGGCGACCCGCATATTGAGGCGACCAGGGCGGGAGATGACGCAAACGTTTCCGCAAGCAGGCTGATCCGTTTGGTTGAGCATGTCAACAGCCGGCATGACGATGCTGAATATTGCCTCTTTTTGGGGGATTTGACGCATGAGGGAGACGTGGCAGCTTATGAGCGTTTTAGAGAGTTGATCGCGCCCTTGAAAATGCCGGCAGCGCTCATGATCGGCAACCATGACCATCGGGGAAACTTTCAGGCCGTTTTTCCCGAGGCGCATCAAGACGCACATGGATTTGTCCAATTTGCGGTTGATCTGGGCGATTCTCATCGACTCATTGGGCTGGATTCGCTCAACGCCCCGCCCTATGACCCTTTGCGCCGGCATGTTGGTCTACTTTGCCCCAATCGAACGGCGTTTTTAGAACGCGCCCTGACAGAGGCGGGAAACCGGGAGACGCTCGTAGCCATCCACCACCAACCATTTCCCATTGGGCTGCCCGGCATGGATGTGATTCGATTGTTGAATGGGGATGAATTTTTATCGTTGATTCGTCAATATGACAATGTAAAGCTGTTGTTGATGGGGCACAATCACCGCACTATTTCTGGAGTAACGGCTGGATTGCCCTTTGCTTGCTTTAAGAGTTTAAGCCGGCAAAATCCGCTGGATTTTGAAACGCTTGACCCAAATGCCGGCATTGCCGAACCCCCTGATTACGGGGTCTTGTTGTTAAACGAAGAGAGCATTTTGGTACATCACGAAGAGTTTACGGTTGACGCCCAACCTGTGTCAGATTGGGCGGAACAAATCGCCGAAAATCCGCAAATGGGGGAAGGGTATAACAGATTGGCTTCGGTGATGTTGCCTAATTGGCAAAAGGGGAAAAACCGTTAATTCTTTGTCCACAAATAACCAAATGGTTCAATAAGCGAAGGCAGCCCATCTAACTTGACTGCTTCCTCCGAAACGTTGTGCAAACACAATGCCCGTTCTCCGGCAAATTCTCGTTGCACGGCAAAAATAGCTGGATGCAAGTCGAGGATTTTTTGCTCGCCATACGGGTTGAACGCTGGGCTGGCTTTACGCCGAGCCAAAAGCTGACAATAGCCGTCATACACAAGTTTACGAATGCCGGCAGTTAACTCCGTTTCCAGCGCAGCCAGTTGCAATTTTTGCCTGTTTATCGCTCGATTATGCCCCAATTTTGCTGCCCCTTCTTCCCAATTTTGTGAGCCAAACAAACTATGAAAATAGATGCCGGGCACGCCCCGCAAAGACAACATAATCGCTTGTGAGGCGAGAAAACGGCGGGCTTTTAATTCGTCGTCCTCATTTTTAGTCGGATTACCCAGTCCGTCCAAATAGTTGATATTGAGTTCGTAAGGGCTTTTTGAGCCGTCGCCATTAGATTTGTACGATACAAAGCCGCCCAACGCTTTTACCCGTGCTGCCATGCCGGCAATTTCCGGTTCGCTCAAATACCCATTCGCTGGGGTCAATCCAATGCCATCGTGCGAGGCACAAAAGTTGAAAAATGTGGTCTGGTCGGACGGGGTAGACAAGCCAGCCGCCCATTGGCTGAGAATGCCGGCATTTCCGGTATGAAAAGCGTGCAGGGTGAGCGGCGGCAAGGAAAAGTTGTAAACCATCTGAGCTTCATTGTATCCATCCCCAAAATAGCTGATATTCTCTTGATGCGGCACATTTGTTTCAGTGATCAAAGCCACATGGGGAGCAACTTCATCCAGAACAGCTCGCATCAGTTGAATCAGGGCATGCACTTGTGGCAGATGCAGACAACGAGTGCCAATCTCCTTCCACATAAATCCAATCGCATCCAATCGGATCATCTGCGCCCCATAATAAACATACGTGAGCAGTACCCTCAATACTTCTAACAACAGATCAGGAGAGCGATAATTAAGGTCGATTTGGTCGGCAGAAAAGGTTGTCCAGACTTGTTTTAAGCCGCTGGGCGTTTGGGCGGGGGTGAGCAACGGCAATGCGCGGGGGCGGAAGACGGCAGATAAATCGGTGTCGGGCGGCACAACCGTGAAATAGTCAGTGTAGGGTGACTCGTCTCGTAAAAATGCCTGATACCAGTCGCTTTCTTGTGAAATATGGTTGATAACGCCATCTACCATCAGTCGAAAATCTTGTCGAAAAGCAGAAACATCTGTCCAATCGCCCAAGGCTGGATCAACTTGCAAATAATCAATGACGGAAAAGCCATCATCGGAGGAGTAAGGATAAAAGGGGAGTAGATGTACACCACTAATGAGTCCGCTAACCTGTTCTACTAAAAATCGTCGCAAGGTTTGCAACGGTGGTTCGCCATCTTGCCGAACCATGTCGCCATAGGTGATCAAGATAGCGTCGGTATGGTCAAAATGGGGGTGTGGGGTGACCGATGGAGGAAGAATGCCGGCATATTCCGCTACCAAAGTTGTTATTCGGGGCAAAATCTGCTTCGCTTGTTCTTTGCCATAAACAAAGCTCAATAGTTCACGAATGCGCTCACTCATGGGGCAATAAAGGCTCCAAAATAGCGGCTAAAGCCTGATAACTGTAATGTTGTTTACCTAATTCAAAATTGTAGTGGGTCATTTGGTGAGCAGTGGTTTTGTCAGTTAGAAGATGTCGAATGCCGGCATCTGCTTCATCCGATATTTCGCCATCAATTTCGATAAATTGGAATCCTTTGGGCGCAATGTCTGTCACGTAAACGGGGTAGCGATTGACCAGTGCCGGCAATCCAAAATAAACCGTTTCAATCAAAGCGTTACCAAATCCTTCGATTAAGCTAGGATACATGACAAAATCAGCATGGGGATAGGTGTCCCACAAGGCATAAATCTTGTGCCCATCTGCCGTTTGCCCCCGCAACTCATCAACCATATCCGCTACATAACGCAAAGCTACCCCCCTCTCCTTTGCTAACGCTTGAAGTTTATACAAGTAATCCATCCCTTCGTCACCCGCTTTGTGAGTAATGACCAGCTTTGCCCGCGAATCCGCCAATCGCCCCAAAGCCTCGATTGCTAACTCGATCCCTTTGCGCGGCACCACCCGCGTCGGCTGCAAGATCAGCCAATCCTCGTCCGTTAGCCCAATCGCTTGCCGAAAATCTGCCGAATAGGCATCGATTTGAGGTGGGGGCGTGGCAAAATCAAAGACGTTGGGAATGAGAATGCTGTCTAATCCCCGCCGTTCTTTTAATGTTTTTTGGGCGATGGAGTTGATACAAGCATGTTGCAAATTGGGTAAATCAGGCGGAAAGTAGCGGTCAAGAAAATCGGGGATAACATTGTTTAGGTAACGAGGTCGTTCCCAATAGTAGTCGTGATTGTGGGCTAATGCCGGCATTCCTGCTTCTTGTAACGCATCGGCAATCGCTTTACCCAATGGCAGTTGCATGGGAATAGAAAAGGCATTTTGAACGATGACATAATCAATCTCAAACTCTTCGAAAAAGTGCAAGATATATGGTTTTAACTGTTCAGCATGGTCGTTCAGGGCATCGTCTAAAGCAGTCACTTCTGCGGTACGATGGGCATCAAATGCTTGGTGCATTAATGTTTGTGCTGTGGGAGTTGTAAAATGGAGTCCCTCAACCTCTAATCCCGGCGTTGTACCATCTAACTCGCCAGCACAATAAAATATTTTATGCCCCTGCTCACGTAAAACTTTTGCCAGCTTGTTTGTTTCTAAAGAGACGCCATCTGTGCCGGCAAGTCTAGTTGAAATAAATCCAATGTTCATCATCTTTTATAATTACAAATGGTAAATTTTGAGTTTGCTATTCAATAGCTGTTACAACATAATCATAAATTCTGCGTTTGATGCGTAATTCGTTTAATCGCTTAGCTAGCCGGGCGATTTCTGGGTCAGGCGTGTACAAATAATCATGATTGGGCTTGCCGGCATTTGCAAATTTTAACCGATTGAGCGCCACAGAAAGTTTTAATTCTGCCATTTCTCGTTCGACGACATAAATTTGATGTTGGAGTAAATGCATTTCATGGTCGTTGGTTGCCGGCATTTTCGCCTGTAACCCTACCAATAGCTCTGCCAGCTCTTTTATCTTTAACTCCATATCGAAGATATGGTTGACATTTGGCGAGCCCTGATTCTCACCTACCCGCCAAGTGGGTGCAGAGAGCGGTTCATAAATAGTTGTGTGTGGTTCGGAACGGGTTGCCGGCAGTTGTATATTCAACTTTCTCACCTCGATTTTCTTTGCCGCCATTCCCGCTACCTCCCCATCCAACGGATTAAACAGTCGGGCAACTATTTGCTCATTTTCTACGACCAAACTACTCACCTGCAACTGCGCCGGCAACTCAATGTTGGGCAAACGGGGTGAATCAGCAATCGTTTCTCCAATTTTTCGGAGTAAAAGGGGTGGATTTTGAAAGTGAGCGTTCCATGTTACTACATCGGCAAAAGAGGCATTGCCGGCAAAAAATGCCAAATGATGTGTGACCTTTCTCTCGCAACGCGCATCCGGCACATACATCAATGGTCCAGCATCCCCCGCCCGACGTGACAAGCCAGACAACGCTAGCCATTCTACAGAACGACGCAGGGTAATCGCCACTTGCCCCAATTCATTAGCAGAATAAGCACGCAATCCTTTTGCAAATACAACTGCCAGCTTTTCCTCGTTTTGAATCGCCACAAAATCGTGGAACGGAAAGGTATCCACCCGCCTCACTTCTCGTTGCCCCATCAGCAATTTCGCCAAATCGTCATCAATATTTGCCGGCAATAAATCCTCATCCATAAATGGGCGTGGCACAATGTCAAAACCCATGCCGGCATTCAGTTGCCCCTGCATCCCCGTTTCAAACAACATCTCTACTCGAAAATTGACCGATGCTGAATCCAACTCAATCTGCCATTGGATAAGTGGTGATTGGTCAAAAATAATCGTCACCTCCGCCGAAACAGGCTGATCGTACCACGACACACCACATCGAAAGACGACTTGGGCGTGATGTTTATTATGAACAATGAGGGTGATGGGAGAAATTGCCGGCATTGTCATCCTTTGCCCCGTCGGTTCAGTAGAGTAAGTATCCCCCACTTCACCACAAATTTGTAATGTGCCAACCACCCCACCCCCAATTTTTATTTGTCCATTCTCCGCCAAAATCGCCTGATAATGCTCATTTTTCCATCGGAATTCCGTAACTTCCTGATCTTTTGACTCAATTTCCGCCCACTGCTCAACCGGAAAAATACCTATACCACTACTTTGTACATAAGCTAACTTATTTTCGGTCATGATCCAACCAGCAAAAGGGGCGGGGTTGGGACAATAGACGTAGATGCCGGCATTCTGCTTTGCCAGTAAATAGGTGAGCGATTCGTTTATATCCTTCATGCCGGCAGACCATATTTGCCGGTAAATATCCTCCATTTTCTCGTGAACTTGGTCAATGCTTACCCCACAAATTGCATCATGGACGCTGTTTTGCAACAGTTGGCGACTCCACTTTTCATACTTTTCTGCCGGATAAAGTCGCTTTGCCAGCCGTGCTAATACTGCCAACGGTTCAACATACCGATAGAGAAGCTGTTCACAATCGTTATGCAATATTTTCAGGTAAGTGCGGGCTGATAAAACGCCGGGAAAAGTCGCCCCATATTTACCAGAGTTGAGTTCTCCGGCAATAAGTGGCGGGTTGGAAATGATATGTTGCATACCATTGGCATATGCACTGGGGGTTGATTCTGTCAATTCAACGGTAGGGTTTAACTGGTGGGAAATGCCGGCAAAAAACTGAATCGGGTCTTCTGGATCTGTCTCTAAATCATACCCATCAAAAAGGGGAATATCCCCTGTAGGATAGTAGGGGCTTAACTTGGCGATCTCTGTCGCTAAACGTCGTGCCGCCACTTGGGGGGCGTGCGTCACCCCATATAGATTACGATAACCACCAAACAGGTTAACGGCAAACAATTCACTCCCGTCAGCCCCCTGCCATCGAAAAAATGGCTCTAGCTGAGGAACACCCCGCCACACATAGACAGCATCAATGCCAAACAAGCTGTGAATTTGTGGATTTTGCGAGATATGCCCAAAGGTATCCACTAGCCAACCTGCCGGCACATTCCCCCCAAACTTCTCTAAATCTGCCACCCCATATTGCAAGTTACGAATCAGCGTTTCCCCACCCGTTAATTGCCAATCTGGCTGACAATAATAAGGTCCAATTGTGAGGCTTTCATCAGCAATAAGCCGCCTTACCATCTCTTCATATTCAGGGGCAACTGCTAGTAAATCTTCGATAATTAACGTTTGCCCATCCAAAAAATAACGGAAATCTGGATTTTCCGTTGCTAAATGTTCTAGTTGGTTAATCAATTGGGGAATCCACTGACTGGTATAGATAGAGGTCAAAAACCACTCCCTATCCCAATGGGTGTGGTTGATAATGTGGATGGTTTTTGGCATTAAAAAGCGTTAAATGAAAGAAATGAGAATAGTAAGTGGTTAGTTTGCAATAATGAATGGTAAATTTAGCTTGTCTCAATCACAAATTACCAATTACCATCTACCATTCTGATTAAGGATACAAAACATTGCCGTTGTCTCGATCAACCCACCGGATTTTATCGGCAGGGAAACGCAACCACACATCTTGGTTTGGCATTACGTTGAGAGTCGGATGTGTTGAGACTTTAACCGTATCTTCTCCAATCTTTACCGTTAATAGATTTTGCGAACCCAATGGCTCAACGACTGAAACGTTGACTTTCAGGGCATCTTCTGCCGCTTGGGGCAATGTTTCCATATTCTCAGCACGAATACCCAACAAGACTGATTTGCCATCGTATGATTTAAGTTGGTCTTGCATAACAGATGCCGGCATGACCTTAAAATCTCCAATATGTGCCGCCATCTTCCCATTTTGTCGTTGAATTTGTGCTTGCATAAAGTTCATCGGTGGATTTCCGATAAAACTACCCACAAAATGGTTTGCCGGCAAATCATAAACATTGGTTGGGTAATCACATTGCTGAATAATACCATCCTTCATTACCGCAATCCGATCCCCCATGCTCAATGCTTCAATTTGGTCATGCGTCACATAGATCGTCGTCACCTCAATCTCTGACAACAGACGTTTCAATTCAGCCCGCATTTCCAGCCGTAACAACGCATCAAGGTTGCTTAATGGCTCATCCATCAGCAAAACTTGCGCTTTCATTGCCAATGCTCGTGCCACAGCTACTCGTTGCCTTTGCCCACCGCTCATCTTGCTAGGATAACGGTCTAGCATATCTTCGATGTGTAACAATTCGGCAGAATTCCGCACCCGCTGTTCAATCTCTTTCTTGTCCACATTGTTCATCTTCAAGCCAAAAGCAATATTGTCATACACCTTCATATGGGGAAAGATGGCGTAACTTTGGAACACCATTGATATTTTTCGCTCTCTCGGCGGCAAATAGGTTACATCTCGTCCGCCGATAGTAATTCGCCCTTCATCTGCCAATCCCAAGCCTGCAATTGCTCGCAACAATGTTGTTTTGCCGCATCCACTAGGACCCAACAGCACCACAAATTCTTGATCGCCAATGGTTAAATTGGCATTATCTACTGCCACAAAATCGCCGAATCGTTTGGTTACATTTTCTACAGTTATTTCTGCCATGATTACCCAATCTCCTGTTAAAAATTAAAGTGGTTGTAGGTGGCAAGTAAGGTTTACCATTCACCATTTCCTATTTGCTTACTTGCCCCCACATATTGAATAGGTATTTGCGGATGACAAACATAAAAATCAATGCCGGCACTAACATAAAAAAGCCGCCAGCAAATTGATAGGCCTCTGATGATTCACCCAATGCTACCAGCACCTGTGCCGGCAATGTTCGGTTCTGAACCGTCAAAATCGAAGCGGCAAATACCTCATTCCACGACAGCACGAAAGTGAAAATGGCAGATGCGGCAACGCCGGGCAAAACCAATGGCAATACCACTTGCTGAAACGCTTGACGAGGCGTACAACCAAAAACCATCGCCGCTTCTTCTAACTCATAGGGAATGCTGGCAAAAACACTGCTTAACACCAAAACAGTTGTAGGCAATGCCAATGCGGTGTGCATTAGAGCGAGAGAATAAATGGAATCGAAAATGCCGGCGCGAATAAACAAAATTGCCAACGGAATTGACAATACCACAATAGGAAATGCCCGCACCGCCAAAATAGACAGCCGGAACAAATTCCTACCCTTAAAGAAGTAGCGAGAGATAGCGTATCCGGCTGGAGCGGCAATCAAGGTTGATAAAACCAGCGTAATCACCGCCACAATGATGCTATTGACCACCCCTTGTAGCACCCCTTCCGACTCCAAGAAAAAGCGCATTGTTTCTAAAGAGAAGGGGATAAATGGCAACACCCCTTTGGGATAAGCTCGTACCGTTTCAGGGGTGGTAAACGCCATGGAAAAGATAAAAAAGATAGGACCCAAAATCCATAAGCAGATAATTCCTGCCAACAGATAATTTAATCCTCTGTTTAACTTACGCCGGCGCAACATTTTCTTATGTATTTCTGGCACTTCTGCCGAAATGGTCGTTTGATTTGCTCCTGTCATTATGCCGTCTCCTCTTGCGTTGCCATCGCCCGCAAATAAAATACTGCACTAATCATCGAAATTAATAGGATAAAGACAGCATAAGCCGCCGCTACATTGTTATTACGAAATTCAAAATATTGACGATACGTTTCATTTGCCAGCACCGTCACCACATCGCCGCCGCTTAGAGCGATAACCACGGCAAACACTTGTAACGCCAAAATCGTTCTTAAAATTAACGCTACCTGTAAACTAGGACGCAACAAAGGCAAAATCACATATCGAATCCGTTGCCATAACCCCGCCCCAAATATCTCTGCCGCCTCTAATACTTCGTCGGAGATCGCTTGTAAACCGGAAACGACTATCACCATCACAATGGATGTAGCCCGCCATACTTCTGCCAACCAAATGGCAATAATTATCCAACGACGGGTATCTGCCGTTAAATATGGGCTAGCACTGTCGATTAAGCCCAACCCTTGCAAAATGCTGTTTAACAAGCCATTTTGGGTAAAAATAGAGAAAAAGAGGATGCCGACTGCCAGATCGGATACCCCGAGTGGGATAGTAAATATGTAAAGAAGTAAAGAGTTCCCCTTGAGTCGGGCTTGAATAACTAAAGCCATGATCACAGCCAGTATAAATTGGGTAGGGATGATGATGAGCATTAAAAGCAAGGTGTTACGGACTGCCGGCATAAAGAAGCGGTCGTTAACCATCTTGCGGAAAAAGTCTGTCGTCCATTCGCCGGCATTGCCTCGGTCTACCCGCCCCTGTGTTTCATCATCGAACTGTTGAACAAAACGAGATTGTGCCCATCCTTCTACTGTATTGCCGGCATCTTCGCCACGAACCAAAAACCACACTTCCAACGTCGCTGTTTCTACAATTCTTACCTCAACGCTGGCTTCCATTCTGCCAACAACGTCACTACTTTCGCTCGATTCAGCAAAAACATCAGTGAGAGGATCAGCGTTACTGCCTAATTTTCGCCGGACAGTGCCGGCAATTGGCGAGCCATCTTCCCCCTCCTCCCGCACTCGTATCCGTGATTCCGGTGTCCAACCTGTAATCACATCACCATCAACTGATTCCCCCTCTACCCGATACCATAATTCTGTTAAAAGATTGTCGCCTTCCCCCTCTCCCTCTGGAATGAGATTACCCTGTCGATCCAAGATTTCTAAGGCTGTCCCTTGATGGATACGTCCAGCAACACTGCTAGCACTATCCGCTTCTGATTGCAAAGTAAGCAAAGCCTCGTCGTCAAAAAAAGCAAGGGTCAACCCACGTACCATCGGGTAAGCAAAAAATATCGCTAAGTAGATGAGTGTGGGCAAAATCAACCAGTAAGGTGCGAGATTTCGTTTTTTCATAGTTCGTTTAGGTTAAGATTTTTCCGTTTTAGAGAATTAATCTTCTGGCGGCAACTAGCCTGCTTTTGACTGGAAGAAAATAGGAGTCTCTGACAAATTGTGTGGTAGGGGCTGTGCCTTGTGCCTGCCCTTTCTGGGCGACCACAAGGGTACCCGCCCCTACAACCACACAAAACCTCAGAGAACCGAAAATAGTAGATGGAGATGGTAAACGGTGAATGGTTCATCAATAACCATTCACCATTTACTCTTCATAAAAGGCTACTTAACTTGACAAGGACCATCGCTAACAGGGTCCGGTGCCCAGCATGGCGCACCAGTTTCATTCATTAACGCTTGCAGATTATCCCCTTCTTCATTTAGCACAGTGGCAATATCTTCCCCATCTAACACAATGCGGTCGAAGGCATTGCGGAAGATTTGGTTAATTTCGCCACCACGATCACCTAAACCAACGGGCAATAATGCCGGCAACGCATCACCGGCAGTTGCTTGGGCGGTTACTGCATCTGCTTCAATGCCCACGCCAACTGGTAAATCAGAGGTATCCACCCCACCCACCACAGGGAAGAAGCCCAAATCTCGCAACACTGCCCCTTGTACATCCGGACGAGTCAGATATTCGATCAACTCAGCTCCAGCTTCGGGATGGGGTGCGTCTGCCGGAATGCCCAACCCGACGATAACTGGCATAAAACCACGCCCAGCCGGACCTGCCGGAGCGGGGAATGCCACAAAGCCATCGGGATTCTCGTTGAATGCTTCAATCAGGCGAGCAGTATGGTCAAACGCCACCCAAACCTCACCAGAAAGTAGCGGTTCTTGCATAAATTCATAGTTGATCGATTGTGGGTTAATAGTGGGCCACAGCGTATCACGTGCCCATGCCATCATATCTTGTGCCGCTTCGCTACGGAACTCTGTTACCATGCCGCCAGTAAATGAGGGGAACATATACCCTTCAAGGAAGCGATGGAACAAGCCGGCATGTGGCAAACCGCATCGTGCTTCACCAGTACCATCCATAATATTTTGACACCATTGAGCAAATTGCTCCCACGTAATAGCGTTTACATCTGCCCCGTCTGGCAAATACTCTAATGCTTCGGTATTTGCCGCCATGATGTAGGTAGCTTGCATCCATGGCACATAGTACAAAAAGTCGTCTGACCCAAGCAAACCGGTGTCAATAAATGCCGGCGCTAAATCACGACTGTCGAGTAAATCCTCTGCCACATCAATCATGTTGGTCATCGAATCTTCTCGCGCTAATGGAGGAAAACTACCATGTAATGCACCAACGACATCAATTGAACCACTGCCGGCAATCACCTGATCCAACAAAGGACCCTCTTCCGAAGCGGTGAAGTCATACCCACCCCCAGCTAAAATATCGCGGAATTTTTCTTGCTCTTCCACCGGACTAAATTGGGTAGAGAAGAAAACAGCGTCACTCATCATCATATCGCCGTCAGAGTCAGGAACCATCATTGCCCCGATGCCGGCACTAGAACCTAACTCGTTTACTTGGCAAGGACCATCACCAACTTGGTCTGGTGCCCAGCATGGTGCGCCAGTTTCATTCATTAACGCTTGTAAATTGTTGCCTTCGTCATCTAGTACGGCAGAAACATCTTCACCATCTAGCACTACCCGATCAAAGGCATTGCGGAAGATTTGGTTAATTTCGCCACCACGGTCGCCTAAGCCAACGGGAAGAAGTGCCGGCAATGCATCAGAAGCATTTGCCTGTGCATTAACTGCACCCGCTTCAATCCCAATTCCTACAGGTAAATTAGAGGTATCCACCCCATCTACCACCGGAAAAAAGCCCAAATCACGCAACACAGCCCCTTGCACATCAGGACGAGTCAGAAACTCAATCAACTCTGCTCCTGCTTCAGGATGAGGCGCGTCAGCCGGAATGCCCAAACCAACGATAACTGGCATAAAACCTCGCCCAGCCGGACCTGCCGGAGCGGGGAATGCCACAAAGCCGTCGGGATTTTCATTAAACGCTTCGATGAGACGAGCCGTGTGATCAAATGCCACCCAAACCTCACCAGAAAGTAGCGGCTCTTGCATAAATTCATAGTTGATTGATTGAGGATTGATCGTGGGCCACAAGGTGTCTCGCGCCCATTCCAACATGCTGATCGCCTCTTCACTGCGGAAATTGCTGACCATGCCACCGGTGAATGAAGGGAACATATACCCTTCCAAAAAGCGATGGAACAAGCCAGCGTGGGGCAGACCACATCTTGCTTCACCGGTGTCATCCATGATGTTTTGACACCATTGGGCAAATTGTTCCCAAGTAATGGCGTTCACGTCCGCTCCATCAGGTAAATATGCCAACGCTTCAGTACTTGCCGCCATGATGTAGGTAGCTTGCATCCAAGGTACGTAGTACAAAAAATCATCCGTGCCCAACAAGCCGGTGTCTATAAAGGCTTGGGCAAGCTCTCGGTCGCCTGACAAATCGTCGGCCACATCTGCCATATTTGACATGGCATCGCCACGTGCTAAGGGTGGAAAGCTACCATGTAATGCACCAACAACATCAATGGAACCACTGCCGGCAATCACCTGATCCAACAAGGGTCCCTCTTCCGAAGCGGTGAAATCGTAGCCACCCTCTGCCAAAATTGCCCTAAACTTCTCCTGCTCTTCTACTGGGCTAAATTGGGTAGAAAAGAAAACCGCTCCGTCCATCATCTCATCAGAATTATCATCCATCGCTTCTTCGGTTGGGCTTGGATCATCTACAGCAGTTGTGGGGTCTGGGTCTGGAGCATCGGTTGGGTCAGTAGCTGGCTCGTCACCGCCACAGGCAACCAAAACAAGTCCTAAAATCAGTAAAATTATGATGCTTCTAAATCGCTTTGACATCTTTCTTCTCCTATTGACTATTGTTAGTAGTGGGGATTAATTTCAAAATCTTTCAATTGATAAAGTGGGGATCATAAGGTTGAATTTTAATTGTTATGCTACCTCCTATTTGGGACAAGCCCCAGTAGATTGCCGTTTTATCAGGGTAGGCGGCAAAATCGTTTGTAACTTTTCAAGCGGTTCCCCCTTAATTGCTTTCACTGCCATTTGACACAGTAACATGCCTATTTGATGGGCAGGTTGATGCACAGTTGTTAAGGGAGGGTTGACATATTCAGCCAGCGTAATATCGTCAAAACCAGTCACACTTATCTCTTTTCCAACGATTAATCCTCGCTCTTGTACTGCATTCATCGCCCCCAATGCCAACAAGTCATTAACTGCAACAATAGCAGTTGGGGGATGAGGCAAGTCAAGTAATTGTCGCCCACATTGCCTGCCAGAACGTTGTCGAAATTGCCCTTCAATAATCAGTTCAGGATCAATGGGAATGTTGTTTGCTTCCAATCCATTCAGATAGCCTTGTAATCTATTAAATGACTTGGTCAAGGTTGTAGGCTCGGTAATACAAGCAATACGGGTATGTCCTAGCGAGATAAGATGTTCGACAGCAAGCTGAATGCCTTTACTGCTATCTTCATCCACATAAGGGAAGTTATTTATGCCGCTGGTGCGTCCAAATGCTACAAAAGGAAAACCTAACTCTTGCAATTGATGAATGCGTGGATCATCTCGTTCGATGCGAAATAGGATAAAGGCATCTACGCGATGACTGCGAATGTACCGCATATAGATGTTGGCAACTTGTTCCGGGGGATGTGGCGTGGTGACATTGAGTTCTAGAGCATATTTTGCACTTTGCTCTACAATGCCAGAAAGGAGTTCGCTAAAAAATGGGTCAGAAAAGCGTAAATTTTCAGTGGGAAGAATTAGCCCGATGGAATCAGCACGTTTGGTTTTAAGGCGACGGGCATTAAGATTGGGGGTGTATCCTAATGCTTCGGCTGTGGCTTTAATGGTTTGTTTTGTCTCTTCTGCCACGTCATCATAACCGTTTAAGGCACGAGAAACGGTGGTAATAGATAATCCGACTTCTTGGGCAACTTCACGGAGTGTTACTTTCATGGTTGTTGCATTACCAATATTGTGGATATAGACAATGGTATCCGAAACGTTTCGGATAGGATGAAAGTACTATAATCCAAAACGTTTCGGATGTCAATAGAATTGTCATGATTCTTAACTTCCTATGCCTTGAGAATTATATTTATGCCGCAAACTGAATCACTGGAAGTGGCGCTTGACGAACTTCCAGGAAGCTAGTTTGGTCGATATGCCGGTTTTTGAGAAAATTGGGGCAATACCTTAATGATTTCGAGGGACACGAATGGATCACATTCGAGCGTTTATCGCCGCGCAATTGCCGGCAACGATTCAGCGCCATTTAACTGATGTTAGCGGATCGCTGGCACATCAATTGCCGCCTCAGACCGTCCGTTGGGTCAAACCAGAAAATATGCACCTAACATTGCGCTTTTTGAGGGATATGCCGGCAAGCCGATTGCCCCAATTGCAGCTGATGATGGATACCATTTGCCGCCGCCACCAGCCATTTACGCTTACCCTTAACCAAGTTGGCTGCTTCCCTAATCCCAAACGACCCCGTATCTTTTGGGTGGGGGTTACCGGCTGGGGCGCTCGGCAAAATCAGCTAAAAAATGAATTGGATGACGCCCTGATTCCCTTAGGTTGGAGGTTAGAAGAGCGGCGATTTGTGCCTCATTTGACCTTTGGCAGGGTAAAAAGAGGCAGACAAACGTTAAAAAATATGTCGTTCGGGCAGATAGTTTCCCCGTTGCCGTTAGCCATCGACCGCCTACATCTTATCGAAAGTAAATTGCAATCTGATGGGGCAGTCTATATCATTCGGCACAGCGCAAAACTGGGCGCGTAAGCTATACTTCCTTCAGGGTTTGTTGAATAAAAAAAGCGGCGGAGCTTAAAGTTACCCAGTTTATACTCCGCCACAAAAAGAAGAGGCTGCAAAAGAAGTTGCCAGAGAGGCTGCAAATTTAGTTTGTTTTAGGGACGAGGGCTTGTAGATTCGCCAATAGCTGGGTCAACAGCTCGCGAATTTCCCCAATTTCGTTATCTGGCATAGTAGCCCAGGCGGAAAAAAAGTAACGATCAGTCAAATTTTCCGCTTCCTGACGAACGCTGACGCCATCATTTGTCAATTCAACTCCGCCAGCGCCATTAACGGCAACCCAGCCGCGGTCAGTTAAATCATCTAGGGCTGTTTGATATTCCGTTTCGTCGTAGCTGCGAATCGCCCGTTTCTGGGCATATTGAGGGATATCTTCAAAGTCGCCACGCCACATGTCGGTGAATAATTCCCAGCTATTGCCGGGAATCGCCAAATCTTTAAATGATGCCAGGTGGGCATCATCCCGATAAGCGTTGAGATCATCTAGATAGAGATCGATTTTTGCCAATGTGGCATATTCGGGATTAAAGTGGTTGTGGCTGTGGCGCACACACCACGCTCCTGGCGGATCCCCCATTTGTAAAGCGCTTTGGATCATAACGCCAAGCAGTTGTTCTAAGCGTTCCAGCTTTTCTTTTGGCATCTCCAGTTGTTTTTCCACCTGCGTCAAATGGTTGGAAAATGCGTTCAAAACCCCTGTCAAACAGGCACGCCCTTTGTCACTTATCGTATAGCCATCAGATAATTGATGCGCCAACCCCTTGCCGGCAAGCGCTTCAAAAAGAACGTCCCACCTTTCAGCTTTGCCATAGGGAAAACGGCGATTGATAGTTTCGCCGGAAATTGGGGCAGGGTCAAATGAAGCGAGTTGCAAGAGGGAAAAGGGGAGAGCCGGTTTTAGAATGCCGGCATCTTCCCACATTGGCGCCAAAGCGGGCTGTACTAGCGTTCCAATGGCTTGGCTAAGTTTTCCAAACAACTGATTGAGGTCGCTGCCAGACTTAGCCAGGGCATCCGCCCGTAATTGGCGCAATTTATCGCGCAATTGGATGGTTACAGCCTCTAATTGTCCCAGCTCTTGGGCGGAAAGCGCTTGCCAGCCCAAATAGTAGAGCCTATCCGTTTCAGATTCAGCCGCCTCTCGTACTTCTCGTCCTTTTTCGGTCAGGATAAATTTATCGCCTTCTTGTCGAATCCAGCCTCGCTTTGCCAATTCCGCTAATCCAACTTGGTACTCCTGTGCTGTGTGCCCTCGGTATTGGCGACTTTCTGCCATTGACGCAGCAGTCACTCCATTATTCTGCCAAATATCGCTAAAAGTTTCCCACATGTAGCCAGCCAATTTGTGGGAGCTCCACGCCCCGATATGGGCGGAATCGCGGAAATTCAGTAGATTTGCCAATGTTTGGTCGAGTTTGGCGATTGGAGAAGCTGATTCGGGGGGAGCGGCAGCATCGTTCAAAGTCAGATGGGCTTTGTACTCAGGTTCTTCGGCGGCGCGGACGGCTGTTTCGACCTTGTGCCACAACTCCACCAATTGGTTCATTTGCGCGTCAGACAACAGCTCAATTTTTGCCATTTCATGCCAGGTGGCTTCCAAGAAATCCGCCAACGCTTTTCGCCCAGACTTTGTGGGACGGTAGGCGTGTTCGCCATCTGCTTGGATGAAGCCGCCTTTTTCGGCAGAAGCGAGCAACTCTTGTCGGTTTTTGAGGCTGTTATATGGGTAAAGCTTGTGGTAGGCGGAGGCGCTGAATGGGTGCGGATCGTGGCTGATGGTTAGGTGAGCGGCGAAAAAATCGGGATGGGAGATGCCGGCATTTTCCAGCGTTTGCTGCCCCGCCTGGCGATAGAATTGGAACAGTATACGTTCTAGTTCCCGCCCAATTTGTATGATTTTGCCGGCATACAACTGTTTTAATCCCGCTTCTAATGCCATCAATAACTCAATTAGCTGACTCTTTTCTGTTGCGGTCAAAATTTGCCAGCCGATGAAAAAATTGAAATCAGTCTGCGCTTCTGCCCCTTCACGAAGTTGGCGACCTGCCTCGGAAATGGCAAAATCGTCTTGCCCGTTCTCTTTGGCAACCCATCCTCTTTCCTGAAGAGTCGACAAAGCTGCGGCATACCCATCTTCGCCTACGCCCCGACCAGCATAAAATTCAGCTAATGCCTTTGCGCTGTTGCGGTCGCCTCGCCATATGTTAGTCAACGCTTCCCATTCCGCCCCAGTCGCTTCGAGTGGTTTCCAGGCGGCGATATGGGCGTCGTCTCGCAATCGAATGAAATCAGTTAAATATTGGTCGATAAGAATGATGGACGGCGCATCTTTGCCCGGATCGCTTCTGCGGCTCATCTGAAAGAACGGTTTTGAATAGGCAGCGTCTGACTCGGTGTGGGCTACTGTTTTGCCTAGCAATTGAGCTAATGTCGCCATTTTTTCCGGAGCGATTGGCGCATAAGTCTCTAAGGCGGCGGCAGCCGATTCCCAAAAATTTGTCATAGTGGATTTGCCGGCAGGGCTTAAAAGGTAGCCCCCCTCAACTTTGGTTAAAAAGTTATTTTGTACCCGTTCTTCCAGATATTCCTGATGTTTGACCGAGGCTGTATACGGCGTGATTTGTTTGCAAATCTCGACAGTGAGCGGTTGGGGCTCAATTGCCCAAGCCATAAAGCAATGAATCCAATCTTGGGATCCCATCCCGCTTTTTTGCAGGGTATCAGTCACGGCATCACGGTATAAAGGATAAAAAAGTCTGCTGGCATTCTGCATCAGTTGGTAATTTTTTTTATAGTCACTCATCAATTGTCTCCTTATCTCATAACTATATTGCCGCTTTCGCAATGGATGGTAATTAAACCCTAACCGATGGTTAAAAATCGTTCCATCGCTGAAAATGTGCTTCCCAACCGCGACTCATTTATTTGATAACATTTAGCCCCTTCTTTGCGCCGTTCGCTCAGATAGCCGGTGGCAGTCAATTGCCGCAAATGGCGTGAGGCCGCTGACTGGCTTAATTCCAACTGGGCGATTATCTCTTGGGCGCAAATCTCTTCTTCCTGAGCGACCAAGGCTAAAATCCGCAATCGACTGTCATCTGCCAGGGCGTTTAGGCGAACCAGCAGCTCAGAGCGACTCAGATCGGGGGCGTGGTAGGCTGATCCTTGGGGCAAATGGGCTCCGAAAACGAAATAATTTGTATCTTCCGTGAAAAATTTTCCCACATACGGACCGATATGGGGGGATGGAATAAATACGGCTGACTTTTCTTCTTTGTTTAGATGTTTCCACTTTTCATCCGCTGCATCGCCCAGTACCAACCGGGCGATTTCCAGCGGCGGCAGATTGCTCAAATCCAGCTCGGCGAAAGCGGCAACACAATCTGCAACCATTGGTTGTGACCGTTCCCACTCTTCGGCAACTACCTCTTGCCACATATGGCGCAAATGGCTGAGGATAAGGCGCTGCATTTCTTCCGGCTCAACCAGCAAATCGTAGGCGCGGGATTCGACCTCTAAATTGAGGTATTTGGCGTCGAATCGACTTTGCAAAAATTGCAGGAAACTCTCTTTGCTGGCGAGCAATTCGTCTAGTTGGTCGGGCTGGGGAGGGGCGTCTGGTTTAATTGGCGGTACGCTAGCGTAATTTGACAGCAAGTTATCCCGCAATTTTACGGGATCTGTTTGTGCCAGATGGTCGAGAAATGCCGGCATTTCCGCCCAACTGCGATCAGGCATGAAAGCGTACGGCACCCCTTCAAACAATAGTTCGTTGGTTGCCAGCTGGTCTGTAGTTAGCCGGTTTTTACTCTCTCGCACCCAACTGTTCAAACCGCCTAAATGGGTCGTCCGCGACAACAAGGATAGGCTATTTAGAGCATTAAATACGGGCTCTGTGCCGAAGGAGATATAGGGTTTGACGGGCGTTAAAAGAAAGTCAGGATTGGTTGCCGGCATTGGGATATTTTTGTTGAAATTCGTTTTACCCACTTATGCGGGTAATGTGGGTATTGTAATCGGAAATGTGCGAATTGTCAATCGAAGCGCCGGCAAACTGGGCGTTTAGGGGGTAGGCAAAGGAATAACGTCGTTTCCATTTGCTGCCGGCATCCGCTCCCTCGTAACGCTGTGATAGATGCCGACATTAATCCCATATTGGCTTGGCTCAAAATCGGATGGGACGACCAGGCAATGCATATCGCTGATTATATCGCCAGGGCGCCATGTTTCTGTGGGCGAAAAGCCCAATGCTGGCGGGGCGTCCCTCTGGGCGATCACGCTTCCATCAGGCGCGATCAAATGGACAAACATAGTGAATGGCTCGGCGATCTGCGTCGTCGTTGCCCAGAAGAGGGTGACGCACAAAGGGCGACTTGGGGCGGGAGTTTCGGACAATTGAAATCCCTCCAATATTATGCTATTCGAAAATGGGGCGTGATATGGCGTCACGGCTGCCGGCAATTCAGAGAGCAGCCATTGTTCCGCCATCCAAGATAGCTTTTCAGGCGAAGTAGGCACAAATTTGCCGCCAGTTTCTGCCAACGCCACCGCGCGCCCCAACACAGCGCCAGTGGCTGGTTGAGGCGGTGCCCCGCGGGCTAAAACTGCCACGTCATCCTGAAAAAAAATAGCTTCATACCCCATTTGCCCGATAGCGGTTTCGACCATGGGCAAAAAGAGGCGATGGTTTAATCCCCAACTGACATTATTCAAATGCAATAGGTAATAATCGACAGGCGGCAGACCGTACCGATAATCCCATAAACGATTTGCGTCATAAAAAAGGCGCACATCGGGGCGCAATGCGAAATGTGGGGCGTAATTATTCATGGCGGCAATGGAGCTGTCTGGCGGGATAAGGGATTGCGCTTTCCAGAAGCTGCCGGCATCCGCTCGTTCTTCCAGCCCAAACAGTTCGTAATAGGGGTCGGCGACTGGGGTAGAAATGGGATTGTCGAGTGCCCAAGCCGCTGCCATTCCTGCCAGAACGATGCCGGCAACAGGGCGCATCCCAACCTGATTACGCAGCCGCTTTGCCCCTTGCACGGCGCCGATGTAGAGGAATGGAATCGCCGGGGCGATATATTGAAAGTAAATGCTATGCTGGCTGGGGCGGCTAGACAATAAATTGTAGGCGAATGCCGGCGCCGCGATCAAGGTCGTTGGCGAAAGCAATGACAGAAAGCCAAAGGGGGCGAAACTTTTGAGCAAATATCGTTGACGCAACGGGTCAGAGAGCAGTTGTTTGGTTACCCATAGAGGTTGGGTGACGATACTCTGAATGATTTGAACTGTTGAGCCTCCTAACCAGCCATATCGACTAAGCGTATCTGAGTCACCGCCGCGCATTAGGGGGATAAAAAACAGCAAACCAATTAACGAATATGCAACCCCTAAAAAAGCCCATAGCGCCATTATTTTCGAACGCCGGGCGATAAAAAAATATATCCCCAGAGCGGTGATGGTCAATCCGATCTCTTCTCGTGAAAGCAGAGCGAGGATGAGCCAAAATGAAGCCCGCCCATTTTGCTCTTGATCTGCCGCATCATAAGCGAAAAGCAGAAAGCAGGGCACAAAGGCGATAGGGTGAAAATCGAAACGGTTAATAAATCCGATGGCTGGAAAAAACAGATATAGGATGGCAAAAAGGTAGCCCAAATTATCACTTTGAAATGCGCGTTGGGCAATGCGGAATGCCGGCAACGCTCCCAAACTCAGCATAAACGCTTGAGCCCACAACAATATCTGAATATCTTCCCAAATGAAAAATAGCGGGGCTACTAAAGCCAATGTCCAATTGAGATGGTCGCCTAAATAGTTGTTTACTTCGAAAGAGCTTTGGAAACCATTTCCCTGAAAAAGCTGCCACGCCACCTGCGCTTTAATCGCCAAATCATACCCCGTTGAGTTAAGACGTTGGTGGCGAGCCACAGCGTAGCTGCCAAGAGCGGCTGTGGCAATGAGGATGATGGCGATCAGGTACAGGGATTGAAGCGGGGGTTTTTTGCGAATAAGCACGCTACGACTTTGCCATAAATGTGCACTGCCGGCAAAAAATCAATTCGCTCCATCATGTTGCAAATCTCTGCGGGGTCTGCAATGGCGGCGCTTTTGCTTATTCTTGTCGTATGCCGACGTAGATAATTGGTTTAAGGCTAACCAGGAATTGACGTTACAGCAACCAGGTCCTAAGAATTGTTTTTCGCCATAAACGCTTGCACTTCTTCCCGGAATGTTCGCAACTCGGCTAACTCAGTTTCCATTGAGACGATTTGCTTTTCTAATTCAGTCACCTTCGATGCTGGCGTTTTATCGATTAAGCCTTTTACGGCTGGGGATTTAACCACCGAATAGTATCGAACGATGCCATCTTTTTGATACAATTTTATCGTTTGTCCGGGCGGCATAGATGCCGGCAACTCGTCCAATTTTCTTAAATTTCTTAACCCCAAGGCTGGATCATACGGTTCAACTTCCGCCACAGTCACATTCGCCGCTTCCGCCCGCCGTGTCGCCTCCGCCACCGGCTGATTGTACAAATCCTTATGGCGCACCATGCCGGCTTGTCGTCGGGTCAGGGATGGTGCGGCAGTCACTTGATTTAACCTGGCGCCCAACCAATCTCCGGTTAACCCCCGGGCTAAAGTCACTTGCCCAAGCGCTTGGCGAACATCTAGCCCGATATTTCCCGACTTATAATAACTGAAGCCGCCCCGAGCTTGTTTGCCTTGTAATGAAGCGCTCCTTGTCGAATCATGCCCAGGTACTTTAATTTGACCGAACCGGTGGGGCAATATCAAACAACAGAGTTGCTCCACCATATAGTCGACTAGCGGCAAAATGGGAATAGTCGATAACCAATACTCTACCGTTGGAAAACTATGCACATATTTTCGTTGAGAGAAATTGCACGCTTTGTACACTTCTTCGCCACGTATGGAAATGCATCCCAGATAAATCTCGTCGTCTTCATCACAACTTGGGCAGTTCACTAACAGATGGTCGCAAACACAATCTTTAATATATTGCAACATCCCGCCCGCCAAATCGAGGTAAGCGGCGATTACGTCTGAACGATATCGACGCATCGCTTCCATAAATTGCGGGAGACCAGGCGGCAACGGGCCGTCTTGCCCAGTTGGAGTCAGATGAGAAAGGTGAATGTTGTTTATGGTTTGGCTGATTCCATTGACCACATACAATGTCTGTAGCTCATTGCTGATCGCCATGCCAATAGGAGAAATTTGAACCGGCAGTTGGTATTCGGTGGCGGCTAGTTTAACGGTATCTATTAGCGAAAGTAGATAATAATCTTCGTATGTGACCGCCATCAAGGGACGATTTGGCAGCGGCTGTAAACGGATAGCGGTGTTGCCAATGGCGTTGAGCTTGGCGGATGGAATCGATTCGTTGCCTCGATACGCCAAAATCTCTTTTTGGTTTTGGGTTGAGATTGTGACGACAAACAGAGTAGCTGGCATATCGTTAATTGCCGGCATTAAGGCTATGTCATCTTCACCGGTATAAGCTTCTGGCAATTGAAATGTGCGAACGATATTTTGCGTCTCCCAATTGATCTCATGAATGCGATCAAAAGTCGCGGCAAACGCTGCCTCTTCGCCATCGCTATTTGCCCCGACAAATAGCGTTTTTGCCTCTCGATTTGCCGCCAACTGACCAGAGGCATTAAACGCTACATTCGGTTCGGCATTGGGCGTAATGTTTTCAGGGTCAATGATATAGAGTCCGCGACCTTCAGCCACTGCCAACAAGGCGTTTTTTGAATCCGGCATTCGGATCATTGTGGTTAACAATCCTTCACATACAATTTGAATATCCCCCCATTCTACATTGCCGGCATCATCAATTTTGCCAGGCGCCAAAATCGAATCTTCATCCCGTAAAGTGCCCACGGCGTAAATTTGGCTGCCATCTTGAGACAACGCCACGTCACGAACGATTAACCCAGATCCCCCCGGAATATCTAACTGAGCTATCAACTCTTCTTTTGGCAAATCATACACATGGATGCGATCATCATACCCGACTCCAAATCCCAAATGCCCTTTGGGGTGAATGCGTAAGCGGGTTCTAAGCGTCAAATCGAAAATCGTTGACATTTGAAGATCTTTTTCAAATGGATATTTAGGAAAAGGACGCGCGTTTTCAAACATGGCGCAAAATGTTTTACTTTGCAATAAGGCTCTGATCAATTGGTAAACCAGCTGCAGGATTGCGTCTTCCTTGCGAGAGATGAAGATATGCGAACCATATTGTGGATTGATAAATTGAATTACCAAATTGAGCAGAGCGATCATCTGTCGCCGCCCTGGCGAAACAGGGATGCTATTGCCATCGTCATTGTCCGGGGTCAAAATATCGCGCAGTTTTTCGATAGGCTCCTGAATACAATCTCGAAATACATCCATCCAAAAAGTATCTTTTAACGCCGATTGTAAGCTTTTTCGATTGGGATTATAGGGGCGTAATTCTACGGCAGGCTGCCCCCGGTCGTTGCGCCCAATAACCAGGCAAATTTCTCCGGCGCCATCAATAAGTAAGGGCTGATTTGGATTTTCAGCTTCATAGGCGCGAATTAACTTTAACACATCTACCGACATCTCTTCGTCGAGCAGGATATCATTCCCATCACAATCTAAGGCATATCCGGGGCGAACGATGACGGCGACACGGTCGCCCTGCTCGTCAATATCGTCGTCTCCGCAATGTACCTGTAGCCCGCATACAATACCCCAGCCATGCAAATGTTTGTTATGGTGGCGAAGATCCCGTTGAGCGCATAATTGGTCGAGCGCCTCTTGGACATTTGTGGCTTGAATGTCTTCACAAATTTCATTGTCATAGCAGACATCTTCAGCGCAAATTTTGGTCAAAGGGGGAAAGGTTGGGCGGCAATCTTCCACAATTGTAGCTGCCCATTGATCCTCGCTGTCAGTAATAGCTTGCCAATGCAATAAAGCGAGTGGACAGTAGTTGTGTTCAACTCCTTGCGGGGGCGCGTCGGTTAAGATTTCGATGCTGCCATCGGCGGTACGGGCGGCAAACGTCCAATAGTCGCCGGCAACGAAATTATCGCCTCCAAATTGCACAGTGATACCATTTTCCAATTCAAGCATGCCGGCATCAATAGGAATCGCCAACTCCCCCTGATCCCACCTCCTCACTTTCGGGTACGCTTCGCCATTATGCTCTGCAATATCCGCTCCCAGAGTTAAAATCAATTCCGCTTCATCGATCCCATTTGGCGCGATAAAGGACATCGTGCCGGGGGCGCCATTTAATTCAGTTGTATCCCCCAGAACCTCCACAAAATCTCCAACGCGTACCGTCAAAACCTGATCTCGCCCCAGTCGTTTGACGCGCACTTTCGTAGGTTCTCCGGCAACAAATTCAGCAATCGGAAAAACAATTGATCCATTATCCCGCGACCATTTGCAGGTTGCGATTGTTCGCAATTGTAGGTTGGCGTCTCCCGCTAATGACGCCGCGTCTTGGCTAAGGGTGATAACATTTCCAGCGATTGCTGTGATTCGCGCCATCAGCCCCACATCGTTGCCGGCATCTGTCTCATCGCTATACAGTTCAACTGCTTGTCCGATACGAAAATTGCCGGCATCCGTTACCGTCAGCTCATCCTGACTGATCCCAGAAACCGCAACCCCATTTACCCCTGCCGGACGGGGGAAAATCAGCGGCGCGCCCCCATCATGGATTTCGACCCGATACAGGCGATTTTCTAGACCGCGATAACCGCCGCCATCGGCGATCAGGCAGGGATCGCCAGCGTTGGTCGATCCGGTTGTGCCATTATTCAACCGCCCTCGTTCCGACAAAGGAGGCAAAATCGGCAGCTCATCAGTTAACTCATCACAACTAGTCGCAGTTACATCGGTTAATGTTCGTACTTGCCAAATGGTTTGTAACCGCGTTGTCGTATCCGCTCCGCCTAGCGCTTTTTCTAACAGATCTGGTTGCTCCACTGCCGTAACATGCCGTTGCCACATATCAACATAGACTAGATCGCGGCGGTCATGAGCGGGGTTGATGGCTGGCGGGTTTGGCAAGTGTGGCTGCGCACCGTAGGTAACGCCTTCTCCTACTTGCGCCAACTGCCCATTTATATAGATGTGTCCGGCGGAAAGCTGTAAATCGTTGCCATCGGGCGTGGGAGTGACGCCCATGCCGGCATTATCCTTCGGTACGCCGCATAACCCTATCACATCTTGGGTTCGCGTTTGGGCAAGATAAGCTTGGATCGCAGCGGCTTCGTTCCAATCCGAATCCAAAGAGACCCGCCCTTGTTGGGTCAGAACTCGAGCAAAGCGTTTGTCTGAGTCAAATGTAAACCGTGTAAAATCGCCCTTCATAATTCCCTCCACAATTGAATGTGCGGTCTGGAAAAACGCAATCAGGTAAATGTTGCGTTTTACGTTACAAAAATCACCCCAGCCTCCAACCCAAATGGCAAATATTCCTGCAATCTCAGGCGTAAATTCGCCAGCCGCTGTGGTTGAAGCAGGTGGTTAAATGCCCCCATCTCTGCCCCGTTTTCTGCGCCCGTAAAAATCTCTTCCGGAATGCGCCAGCCCAATTGAGCGAAACCGGGATCTCCATAATGCGTCGATGTATAAGTTGGGCGTAAGCGCCCTGCGATGTCAATCTCATCCTTTTTGTCGCTCTGGGTCAACGCCAAATCGGGTTGACACCGGTATCGGCGCGGCGTGACAGAGTCTGGGGGAAGATATGAAAAGCGAACGCATCCTTCTTGCAAACGAACAACCTGAACCCGATCATTGAAAATAGTATCGCTCGATTCTAAAGATTGAACGAAAACTTCCCCCCAGATAGTGCATTGTTCTAATGATGTAGGCGGGGCAGGCTGAACCCCAGCATCGTTGCCGGCAATCGCTGGCTGAGATACTCCCGACACAGATGGCGCTATAATGACGCTTCGCTTCGCCGTTAACCCTTCGCAATTTGCCATCATCCGAATTGGTCCTGAAATTGAGTCCGCCAATGTAACCGCCAAATCGGAACTATCGGCACATGGCGTTCGGTCGGGATCTTCAGGGGTGGGAAGGATGGTTGTCGCGGCAATGCTGTCTAAATCGGGATGGATTGGCGTCCCATCGTCTCGAAGCCGGCGACCCGGCGTCAAAGAGCAATGTTCAATCAACAACTTCAAATCCCCACATAACGTTAATCGCCCTTCGATCAGCAATCCATTAAGCGTTACGTGGGCGTCATCTGCTGGAGCATAAATGAACCAGGTTCCTACTGGGCGAATGTTAGGGCGAGCCCCATTTTTTGCCACGATTGCCAACCTGCCTCCTGCCGGCATCTCTATCAGCAACGGACCGCCATATACCTCATTGTCCATTATCCGCAAGATGGCATTGGGTTTGCCGGCATCCGTCCATTGCCGGATCGCTTCTTGTAACGTCGGAATCGCTGTGCCCTTTTCCACGGCAAATTCAGCTGCGCTATCATCCAATTTCGCCAAGGAGAGCCGGCGGTCATAGGCTCCGCCCCCCATTTTGGCGCTAAAGCCATAATTATAATAAACGGACAGCTTTGCCGGCGTTTCCCCAGGCGCAAAAGCGATTCGTCCTAGGCGAACATCAACCGCTGTTCTGCCCGCTGGCGGATGCCGCCAAGTCGATAAATCTTTACACAAGATTTCAGAAGCCAGTATCATATTTTCTTCGGTTGCAGCCCCACGGTAGATGGCAAAACTTTTATCTGCCCCATAATAATCTTCCAGGTTAAAATAGAAGTGGGTGGGGCGAATGGGAGCCGCCACATGCAACTCTGTCGCCAATTCCGACTCCGCCGCTTCTCGTTCAGGATTGACGAACAATGGAGCTGGGTTGCCCAAAACGCTAAAGCTAAAGCCATCGCTAAATGTTCCAGAGCGGCGGGCTGGAGCGGTGATCGGAAATTGTTGCAAACGCCACAAAAAAAAGCTCGTCTTTCGAATGTTGTGCCGCCCATTCATCCGTCCTGCTGGACGCACGTCAACAAAGTGGGATAAGGAATCAAACGCCGTATCTAGACGATCAATCCCATCCATATCGCGCAAATTCACCGTTCCGACCCGGGAGATGGCGTTGGGATGGCGGGCGTTTGGGTTGGGAGCGCTGTCGAATCTGAGATGATTTACATGTTGCGTCCACGATAAATTTTCAAAGGCGTTGACTGTATGCGCCCCCCAGCCAGTTATATCTCTAGCCAACTCTTCCAACATGGGCAGCGTGCCTTTGCGACGCCGATAATAGATGGTTTTGGCGACATCCGCTCGCCGCCCGTGTCCAATCTCATGCAGGGCGTTGTTGCCAACCAACTCGCCAATGTAGGGGATGATCCATTCTTTAGCCGTTTCGATAAAGAAATCATCCCATAAACCATCCATATCCCGCTTGATGATGTCAGCCTGGGCAGCCAAAATATCTAAGACAGCCCGCAAGGGTTCGCCTTGTTCGGCGTCCTGCAGTCGATATAAAGTAGGTAGGAGTTCGTAAAAATCGATTGCGTTTTTTGACATAATTTCTCTATGGATGGATGCTTTAGGGCGTTTGCGCCAACCCCAAATTAACCGATAGATCGGCGTCCGCTAAGGTCGCAATCTCGTTGGGGGGGATGGGTAGATGTACCTGTGATGGCTGACTGGCTTTGTTTTTGAAACCCAATTGATCGATGTCGGCGGCAATTACGCCAGCAGGGGTATGAATAACGCCATAGAGATCGCTGAGGTGAATCGCCTGCCCTAAATCGAGATTGTCGAAAGCGAAATAGTTGAGCAAAGCGGATCGGACGTCGTTTTGTACATCTTGTGCAATGTAGGCGGCATCTACCTGTAAATTGACGACGAGCGTTATGGGGATAGGCTTATGGCTGACCACCATCAGTGCTCGGTTAGGATCGCGCCGACTGTTAAGGTCAGCCACTAAGTTGGCGTAAGTTTCGCTGCCCGGCGCAATGATCGCTCCATCATCGCCAGCAACGGTCAGACGGGCTACTTGCTCTAAATCGTTCCAATGCCAATCGGCGCGGGCTTTGGCAATGCCGGCATATTCTCGGGCGGCATCAGCGAAATCTGTGAGGGAGACAATGCGTTTGAACGTTCGGACAATGTTGGGGGCGTTTTTTCGCGCCTGTTCGACGCTTTCTGGTTCGGCGCCTCCTTCAGCAGGAGCTGGATTCACCGCCTCCTTCAGACCGAGCGGTTTGCTTAGCAAATTGGTTATAGAGCCGGCGCCAACATTGCCGACTTGCCCGATCCCTTGCCGATACGTGGCAGTGATATTTTGTTTGCCCGTTGGTGTGGTGGCGCCTGTTTTCCCATCTCCGAATGTCACTTTTATTGCACTCTCATTATCAACGCGGGCGATAAAGATGCGGGCTGTTTCGTCGTGCCCATACAAATCAGGCGTTTCGGTCCACAATACGCCATCCACCCGAAGCTGCAAACTGCTGGCAGCCCCATTCGGCGCCCCTGGTTGGGGAGTGTAAGTTAATGGAGATTTTTTCAAGGAAAAGGTCAAAAACGGTTGCGCTGCATCTCCATCCCCCAATGTTTCATTGATTGTCTCGCCATGCGAAACTTTGGCGACATTGGCATAGGCATATGCCACGGAGCTTTTCATGTTGCCGGCAATCGCTCGGTCAAACGTTACCGCCAAATGATCGATTTCCTGGCTCGTTTCGGCGATTTTTGTAATCATTAGATTGCCGGCATCGTCCGCCAATATTATGCGTCTGCCGATTTCTAACCCTTCAATCGAACCCAGTTCCGATAAATTGAGATACGCTTTGTTGCCCTGAATAATGGTGGGGTAATCATATCGCCACAAGTCAACCGCTTCGCCGTCTAGCAGATAAATTGCCGTTTTGCGAACATCGATTCCTGCCGGCAAAGATTCCGCTAAGGAAATTTGGGCGCTGGCGCTGTCACGAGTCGTCTCAGCGCTGTTGGTTGCCTTCAACTTGGCGGTAGTTTGTTCGACGCTTGTTACCGTCACACGCTTAACAAATGGCTCGCCCTGTTCTAACCGAGCTACAATTAATAGTTGGCTGTTCTCTTTTAGATCGTCTTCTATATGAGAGAGCTGTAATATTTTTCCCCCGGTCAAGCTGTAATCGCTATTGGAGCTTTGCCAACTGGCGATCCCGGCGCTATCTACTTTGACTGTAAAAAATTGAGCGGGAGCGTCATAGCCAAATAAGCGGAATTTGCGCGTCCATTTGTTGATCTTGGCGTTCGTCCCAAATGTGCGACGAATAGGCGGCGCCCACATCAGCTGTTGGCGCCAACCGGTTTGGTAAATGCCGGCAATCATTTTGTCTTCAACATTTAAAGCCGCTCTCTCTTTCCCATTCCCCTTTACGTCATATTCCGCTTTCTTTTTAAATTGCGCGTTAGTTTTTTTAGCGGATTTCTTCGCTGCCAGCTCCTCGGGGTCGTTCCCAGTCGATTCGCTTTCTTCATAAACCACGATTTGGTCGTTTAAGGCTAGATGGCTGATGTTGCCCAGCGCCGCTCCTGCCGACCGCCCTGCCGCCAATGGATTGATAGCGTTTGGCTTGGAGTAAACGCGAACCTTATTTAGATGAGGGTGTGCCACAAGAGGTTCCATCGTTTCAAATTTTTGCGGTTTGTCCTCCGCAGATGCCGGCACGCTTTGCGCCAACAACCCATTATCTAACGAAACCGACTTTTCTTGATCCGTTGTAAACGCTAAATACGCAGTTGCCGCCATCCCATTGGCTGGACGATAATTTAATAAGTTACTCAACTGCAAGACCGATTCGCGCCAAACCGCAGTACCCAGAAAAGCTTCATTGGCGATACGTTCTTGATAAAAAGTCAGAATATCCCCAATGTATGCCCACATCTCAAACAAACCGATTCCATAGTCGGCGCTTTGGCGGGTGCGCCATCCCGCCAATTCCGGGTAGTCAGCGATCGCTTGCAACATCGCTTGTCGAAATGTTGAAAAATCGCCCACCCGGTAAGAGATTTGCGGCAAATTAGGACGATTGCCTATAACCGCTGGCGTTGTCGTCGTTTGGGGTTCACAACAGCCACAATGATTACACATAAAGCCTCGCCTGCTTCTTTCCCGCCAACAAGATAGATATCATTTTCCGCCCCGCATCGTTAAACGTAATATCCCATTTTCAGGAAAATTGGCATCGCTATCGAGACGAACAACTTCTAACCTGCCCATCGGTATATAACCATTCTCCAACTCTTGATTAGGCGGCTTTCCATACCGTTGAAACTTGGTTATTTCAGCGGAATCTACGCCAGAAACAGATTCTATAGCGGCATACAATTGGCTTAGATAGAGCGATTGCCCAAAGGTAAAATTATCGGGGTGGAAAAACCCGAGCTGGTTTACGCCCAGCGGCTTATTGCTCAAGGCGTTTAAAACTGCCTCCTTCACATGGGCACGAAAATGGGTTGGCTCGGCGCAAATATCGATCTCTATCTCTAACGGCGCAAATAGGGGCGGATCAATTTCTAGGTCATAACCGGCTTGCGTAAAGCGAGTTACCCAATCCTTTACCCGTTTTTGCAGGCTTTTATTTACATCGACGCTGCCAACGGGATCGATGGTAATAAAAACGGTGTGCCAACTGCCGCTCCAACGGAAGGTGGCTACCGCTCTTGCCACTTCAGGGTGGCGGGCGGCAATTTCGGCATAATCTGCTTCTGTTACAGCCCGTCGCTGGTCGTGATGAAAGGCGGCAGGAGCCTCGAGTTTCACTTTGACGATTGGCTCAGGGTCGATTCCGCCCCATGCCGGCATTGGATTCCTCACCCCGCCGGCTAAAATGTCGGGGAAATCAACTGTGCCTTGATGGATTATGTGAGCTAACGTCTCCCGCCCAATATTGCCGCCGCTGCCAACGCCGACCCGGTAGGTAACAGATATGCCGGCATTGTCTGAGGGAGCTTGCCCATATACGTTATCTCCAAAACGCAACAAAGCCCGTCCATCATTATCCGTTTCTACAGCAAAATGCCGGGCGAATTCATCGCTGTCTAGCAAATGAGGAACGGGCTGCCAATAATCGTCTGGAGCGCCGCTGCCGACGACTAACTGAGTTACTTGCGGTTTGACTGCGCCAGCGTCAAAATCGAATAGTTGCGCGGCAGGGACAAGCGCGCCATTCTCTTTGGGCATTGCATGTTGAAAGCTTAATGGGGCTTCGTTCAGTAGCAAGCGATGGGCGCGTCTTTGCCTTTCGTGGGGTGGGGTTTCCGCTCCACTATGGGGTTCATCGGCGATCGTTTGCCCGTGGTCTGTCAAAATGAGATTGCCTCTGGCTATAGAAATGCCGGCAGCGTAAGGGAGATCGTTATTTATGGTTACAGCGGAAAGACAAAGCGGAAAGGTTAGGGCATCGGCAGCGTCCCACCCAATGCGGGTTAAACTTTGGCTGTTTAGCGGATCGCTGGTCAATCCTACTGCGGTTAATCGAATTACCTGGCGATGTGCTGGGTCGGCGTCTGCCGGCAAACCAGTAACCGCTCCTTTAACTTCTTCAAACAACAGGTAATCTCCAATGCGTAACTGCCCGGTCAAATCGCCCACTAAATCGACGCTGGTTGCTCCTTTTGGCAGACAACATTCCCGATTGCCCCAATCATATATACTGATTTCGTTTAATGTTGGATCGACGGTTGAAGAGCGCATGGTCTCGAAGACAATGCCGGCATTCGCTTGTGCCGTTGTCTGCTCAAATTGTGGAATCACTGTGCCCGGCAGCCCCATGCCTGTTGGCTGAGTAATTTGGCTGAGGATGGGGGTATGCGCTGGAATAACGCCAGCGCTTCCAGCTAAAATTTGCAGCCAGGTTCGAGCGCTAGCCCCGTCATGCATGTGATAATCTACTAATCGGGCGTGCCGCCGCACCGAAATTCTTTGTCGCGCTGTTTCTAAAAACAGTTCATTGGCAATGGCGTCCTGATAATAGCTCAATTGGTCGCCCGCATACGCCAACAACTCTACAAGAGCTATACTTAAATCCGCCGGATTGCGCTCTGTCCAACTGGGATATCGGAGCGAGATCCAATCCAAAAGCGCTCCCCTAAAACTGGCGTAATCTTTCGCCATGTAATCGATGAGCGGTGGCGCTGCCAACTCGTCAGGACAATCTTCATCGCTGTCGCAATCAAAATCCGTTGGACAACCCACTTTGAAGCCAAAGGTTTTTCGCCGATAAACGGGATCGATCCACGCCGTTTGTATGGTTAAGGCGTAAGGGGAGAAATCCCCTGCCCGATCCACCTCAATCACAATATGGTCGCCGTCGCGCGTTACATCTAATACCCGCAAATCAGTAATTCGCGTCCCGCCGGCAATGTCCACCAGGCTGGTTTGTCCCGCCAAATCATCTAATCCATTGGCGTTAAAAAAGTACACTCGAATAAAACGTTGCGATTCCAACGTAGTGGCAGTTACCTCAATGGCGGATATCCCATTCAACAAAGGATGGTTGATAATCGCTTGCCGTCTTTCGTCATCCTGGCAAAAAAGGTTGTAACTCATTGTTATTTTTGGGGAAATGGCGAAGCGAAATGGGCTCGCTCTCGCTGTCGGTTGTCACGGCGAACGTAGGTTACAGTAACTGTCAGCCTCGAATCATTATTGTCGACCAAGACGCTTTCAACTTTGATCTCATTTGCCAACCAACGCTGCAATGCGCTTTGCGCTAAAAATTGGGTGGCTGCCGCCAAAGCGTCGTTGTTTGGCATGAAAACCATTTGGCGCAATCCGCACCCAAAATCAGGGCGATTTACCCGTTCGCCAGGATTGGTAAACAGGACTTGGTAAATCATGTCCCGTATATGGTCGTCGGCGTTTGTGGCGGCCGTTTTGCCGGCATTGTCGAAATGAAAAGGGTGATCTATGAAATTCATAATAGATGTACGATTGTGGATTTGCGATTCAGACGTTAATGTCGAGCCGCAAATCCTCAAAACTATGGTCAACAGACCCGCCGCCATCGGTGTGATCAATGTCAACACTCAACACAAACTCATCCTCATGCTCTTTCAAATATTGTAAAATGCCCTGGGCGATAGATAAAAAAAGCAAGCGTCGGTCTGCTTCACCCACGGGCGATAAAGGTTTGCCCTTCATCACAGGGTGCAGGGCTGTCATTGCATCTTCTATTGCGTCGGCTAAACCGTTGGATGTAAGAGACATAAACGTATCACTGTTCCTCTATCCTGTATTTACCTTGGTCGAAATCAGTGAGGGCGTTGGTGGCGACATCGGCGGCACAGGCGGAGCAGGGGTGACAGGCAACACGCCAGCCGCCAATTCGCCTGGATGGACATGGGTGTTGTACATATTGGTGATTTGAGTAAGGTAACTTATCAATTCATCGCCAAAAACAACAGGGTGGTTGGCATTTTCCACCAACTCGATTCGGGGAGCTTCCACTACCGCTTTCACCTCCCCTTTTATGGTGATTTTGCCAGCCGTGATTTGTATTTCGAGTAAGTTGTTCCCCCGTTCATCGCCGACAGTGAGCAGTTGGGCGGCATCATCAAAGGCGATCATCATCCCCTCTTCAGTACGGATGATTTTGAGAGCAGGCACGCCGGAACCGCCAGCATTGTCCTCAGGTTGATCGCCGAACCCCCACCAACACCCGCTCCAAATAGGGCGCGAAATATCTCCGGCTTCAAATTCAACCCAAACGCCGGCGTCTATGTCAGGGATCATATATTGTCCTGAATTGCCGCCGGCATACGGCACACAAGGCGAAGCCCATCCTGACGAATAATCCCCGAAAATCTCTGGCACATCTACCCGCACCCGCCCAATTTGTAATGGGTCTTCATTGTCTGTAACTACCCCGCGATATTTGCCGTAAAAACGGGGGAGCGTTTGGCTGTTTGTTTGGGTTGTGTGTCCGTTTATGTGTGTCATAATTACCTTGTGGCGAACAAAGATAAAGGCGAATACCTAATCTTAAAATACCTCTAATCCGGTCAATCCTATTGCATTCCTTTTCAACTGAAAATGTTGGGTGTACGAATCCTGAGCAATCAAATGTTGCACTTTTTCCACGTAATACGCGCCGCTTAACTTTTCGCCCACTCCGCGTACCAAAACCGGGCGTTTGGCGCGTAATATTTCCCCATATGATGAGGTATCCAGTTCCCCATTCGCCACCAATGCCCATGCTGAGCTATCCACCACCGCTTGGGCATAGTTTTGTAGTTCGGCTGTATCCGCCAAGCCCGTTTGCGTTACCAACACCTGTCGTTGTTGCGATCCATTCAGAAATGATTCTCGCCCTAACTCCGTTAATGACACGCTCGACACGTCAGCGCTTTGTTCCTCCTGTGACTCTAACGCAAGGTTAGCGCTTTTAGCCTGGGTAGGTTTGAGCATTTGAAAAGTGGCGTTGAAACTGCTTACATTTGTGGCAGACCCCATGTTGACAGTTAGCGTCTTTTGCCGACTAGCGTCTACCTTTGGGGGATGAAAATGCCCTTCAATCGAAAAAATGGGCGTTGTTTCCAGGTAAAATTCATATCCACTTCGTTCTGCCAAATAACGTACCAATTGCATATCTGTGCCATGCTGGAAGATGATTAGTTGGTTTTCAGAATAGGTTATGTTGGTGCTGTCTACGATAGGGACAAAACCATATTCAGCTAAAATAACGGTGACGATATCGCTGTCTGCCATGTTTTCCCATGACCGGATTTTTTGCTCCAAGTTCATTAACGCCATGCTGTCCATTGCTACAACTTCGAGGACGCTTTCGCCGGGTCTGTTGGAAAAGCCAACTTTTGTCTCGATGACGTGCGCCGTAATTAAAGGCGTAGGTAAATCTGTTCCAATTGCCGCTATCAAGGTTATCGTACTCAATCGCTCAAAAATGTTGTCGTCTAAAATGTGCCAACCGCTGCCATTTTCGCGCACTCCTATTGCCAACTTTAATCGAAGCATATCTGCCAAATGGCTGTGCTCTTCGACCTCAATCTCTTGAACAGCGTCGAGGACAAAGCTGGGGGCGGGGGCGTTATTTAGAAGTAAGGTGTAGGTGATTGCCGGCATAAAGGTCTTGAATATTGAGTTTTACGCTTCAAGCTGAATGAGGAATATCCACTGTTTTTCCTGGTTGTGCCGTCAGATCCGATGACCATAAAAGTTCATTGGCGTCGCACAGGCGCCAGAAGCGTTCGGCATCTTTGTAATAGCGAAATGCGAGATGGTCGGGACGTTCGCCATCGGTGACGATGTGTCTGAATTGCCCTTCGGTTTTTGGGATGAATCGGATTTTTTTATAAGGGCGAATCCGTCCTTCTTCATCGATAAATTCCGCATCCGGAATGTCTTGGTAGCGACTGCCTGGATAAAACATAAATAGCCTTTATTTAAATAGGAGTTACGCACACTTCCAGAGAAGTTAATGTTTGAAAATAGATTCTCTGCCGGCAAACGTTGATAGCAAACGTTGGATTAAAAAGACAACATACCAACAATCTGTTCTGCGCTGTTGAGCAAATTTAATCGAGCCAACACCTCTTTTTGAATTTGGTGAACGACATATGCGTCATGCCCTAATGTGCCAGCTTCTAAATCCATGTAGGTCAAAATATCCATGCCAAGTTGCACTTGGGCTTGGATAGGGTTAAGCAAATTGTCGAAAGCTTGCTCAGTGATTGAAAAGCTGCTGAGTCGAACCGGCACGACTCGAGATGCGCCCCAAACAAGGAGAACTATTGGCAAGTTTGGCGGCGTGATTTGGGCTGTGCCGGCATTCGCCAAAACCCCGCCCAACAAAAATTGCTCGCTAGACGGATAAAGCAATAACTCCAATGCCGCTAACGCTGGATGCAGCCCAAAAACAACGGTATGAGGGTGAGTGGCAGGCTGCTCTAATTGGTCGGCGGCATGCAATTCCACTGTCATCGAAATCGATTCCTTGGGCGGTCCCGATACTCGGTTTGCATCGCTGCGAGCCGCCCCGTCTTTTCCGTCGCTGGATGGGGAGCGTTGGGTTAAAGTACGGCTCAATTCTGCCGGATTATATTGAAAGACGATGATGTTTGGAATCGGACCAAAAAACGCTGATTCATAAGCGACCAACGCGCCTTTCAGCAATTTGGGACTTCGCGGAAAATCAGATGCCATTTGTGCCTCTTTTACTCTGTTGTAGGAGTGGGGGAAGTCGTTTCGCCCTCTTCGTTCGAAGATGATTCTAGATCGCTAAATTCATCATTGACTTTCGTGACATAATCGCTGTCCCAAGTCGATTGGGCAGATGGGTCACATCCGTGAGTCGTTTCATCGTCATATTGCTCCTGAATGGGTTGTAAACGGGCGTTAATTTTGGCGCGAAGATCGGTAAATGAGCTTCCCGTTCCCAATAATTGATTTGCCCGGGCAGCAAATTGACAAGTGATATCATAATGGCGTTGTTCATGGGCAAGAAGCCGAGCTGATTCATTTGCCCCAGCCGTGTCAGCATCTGTCCCGTACTGGGTGCAATCCCCCTCGCTGGTAGCCCGAAAAGTTTCCGGCAAAGAGAACGAGGCGGGGCATGGCGTACCAGAAGGCGAATAAGTAATGTCGTAATAAGCTCCTTCGACGTCTGGATCAAGCTCCTGAAAATAGTTCTCACAACTCGTTACCTGTTGTGGGATGCCGCTAAACATGCGCCGATCTGCCAATTTATATCGGTTTTTCACCCAAGAACTGCCGGCTCTGAATTGAGCCTGAAAACGGGTATTGTTAGCAATTGACCGCACCCGTGTTGAAGTGAAGGCGGCATAAGAACTGCTGGAGGGCACGCTGCCGGTGAAATCTGTCCAGGTTAATGCGGCGGCATGGTCGCAATCTGGAGGGGGCGCTTCTTCTTCATCTCCTTCTTCTCTTTGGATAGTGGGCGAAAGCCCGTCAGCTTGTTGGAGTACATGGGTTAATTCGTGAGCGATCAGCCATTTGCCTGATTGGGAATGGGGATTGAATTGGTTGCCGGCAAAAAGGATGTTGTTTTTCCACGTAAACGCTTTTGCCTGCAATTGATCTGCCATCTCACCTGCTTGAGCGTCTCTATGCATATGAACGTCTGAGAAAGAACGACCAAACCGAGGTTCAAAAAAAGAGCGCAATTGGCTGGACATAGGCTGCCCTTTTCCCGATAAATTTTGAAGTTGCCCGGTTAAATTGGGCGGAGCTTTTAAGACATTATTCGAATTTCGTTTGAGTTGAATTTCTTCCTCCTCTTCAGTTACTTCCAAAGTCCCAATTGCGTTCCGTTGAATTTCCTCTTCGCAATCGACGCAAGCGCGTTGAATAGAAGGATGATTCCGCTTGCCCGCATTCCCCGTCGCTTGCGTTGGGGATAAGGGCTTTCTAATAAATTCCTTACGGAAGACGAACCCTCGTGGCTTGCCGCGAGGAGCGTCATTTCTATGAAACAAATTTGCATTAGACATTCGCATCACTTGGTCAGCTACGCGGTCTGCTTCGACTTCGTATTTGTCGTTGGGCTGATTGACGGTTAATTTAGGCTGGACATGCGTCAGCAACCATTCTGCCGCCACTTGGTTGCGGGGCAGGGCTGCCTTTGCCGCCGGCTTTGCGGCAGAGGCAAGGCTTTCGGCTGAACTAGATTGCGCTTGTGCGGCATGGGTACGATCAGCCATTGGAGCCCCCATTGATTTGCCCTGCGATTTTGCCGGCAATAACGTTGGCAAGTTGGGTTGGGTTGGCAGGCATAGGATGGTTGAAGGCGAGCGCTGTGTGGGCGGCAGTTTGGGGCTGGGGACTGCCGGCATTTTCCCCCTGAAACGCTCGTTCTAATGCCCTCGTCAACTGCTGGCGCAAAATAGCTCTCTTGCCTGCCGTCATATTCATATCCGTCAAAATCAACCGTTCAATCTCAACTGTTATTGTCATCTTACCGCTCACTCTCCTCGTTATCGTAAAAACGCCCAAATTCCGCCGCTTTTATCATCTTGTCAATCTTGGCATATTCTCGCTTCGCCGAGCGCATCAAATGCGCCATCGTGACCGCTGTTCCCGCTTCTGCCGCTAAAAACGCCCCATTTAAGACGATATTCTTGATATTTCCGCCTGGCACCTCTAGCTGCGCCAACGCTCCGAAATTTAATTCCCCTAGGGGCGTTTGTTTGGGAAACGCCTTGCGCCAAATTAATTCCCGTTGATTGAAGTCAGGGAAGGGAAAATTGAGCAGATAGCGCAATCGACGCAAAAAGGCGCGGTCGATATCCGATTTTCGGTTGGTGGCTAAAATCGCCAACCCTCTATACGATTCCATGCGTTGCAACAAATAGTTGATTTCGATATTGGCATACCGGTCATGACTGTCTTTGACTTCTGTGCGTTTGCCGAACAATGCGTCTGCTTCGTCAAAAAAGAGGATCGCCCCGCTCTTTTCGGCAGCGTCAAATACGCTCTTTAAATTTTTTTCTGTCTCGCCAATATATTTGCTAACGACGCTGGACAAATCGATGCGGTATAAATCGAGACGCAACGCATTGGCTAAAATCTCTGCTGACATCGTTTTGCCCGTTCCGCTTGCTCCGGCAAACAAGGCGCTTATGCCGCGTCCACGGCTTAATTTTTCGCCAAACCCCCATTGTTCATACACCCGATGGCGATGCGCCGTCTGCATTTCAATTTCGCGCAATTGCGTCAGCAATTCTGCCGGCAATATGATGTCGTCCCAGGTATAAACCGAATCGATGGGTTGGGCTAATTGGGCTAACTTGGGGCTGGCAAAAGCTCGACTAGCTTGCCACAAATCATCAATCGTGATCGATACGCCATTGTGGGGAAAACGCAGTTGCGTTTGCCGCCAGGCTGTGTCCGCCACTTTTTTAATGGACGCGCCATTAAAATCAAATTGTTGAACGAGAGCTTGAATGCCGGCATCATTTGGCGACAACTCTCCTAACGCCTGGAGCCACAAATCTTTTTGCTCAGCGCTCGTTGGATGTGGGATTGGTTGAACAAGTCCTGGACGGTCAAGCGGTAAAGGGCGTTCGCTGCGAAAGAAGATAAGGGCAGGCAATCGTTCAATCAGCCGCAGAGCCATTTTCTGTTCCGATGCGTCCAGTTGGGCGAAATCGAGATAGAAAGCGCAAGGGAGCAAAGCCGCTTCTCGCAATAATGCGCGTTCCAACGATGACAAATTTGCCGTTTGATTTTGGCGGATGGCTTCCGCTACATCGATAGCCAATAGTTGCAAACCGGCATGCCGGCAACAATGCGCTGCCACCCCGTCTGCATCCCCGTTTCCGATCAGATTAACCGCCATTGGACTACTTTGTTGGCTTAACCATTGGGCTAACTGGTGGGCGATGGCGATTTGGGATGCCGGCAAATAAATCTCTTCAACCCACTTAACCATCCCCTCAAGCTGGTTGTCAATCTGTTGAATGCCTTGCAAAAAACTGGCAACGCGGGGGACAAGGCGCAGCGGTTGGCTTATCAATTCACCGTTCGCTTCAAATGGCTGCAATAAGCCGAATTGGCGCATAGGGGCGGTGGGCAATAGCTGTTTGAACGCCAAAAAGCGGGACTGTTCATCTCTTGCAAATAGATTGACGGCTAATTGGAGGGTAGGCGCTATTCGGTTGGCGTTATCTTGCACATAAGCGAAAAGGGATGAAAATGAAGCGTCGATAGCTGGCGCCAGGCACAACCACAATAGCTGTTGGTCGAATTGGCTCAAGCCGCAAATTTTGGTCATAGTTGTCATCGGCAAGGGGTTGCCGGCATTTATCCAATGCTCTTCCGCTTGGGCGAGCGCAGCTTCTAACAACCCAATTTCCTCCGATATTTCACGGGTTTGATCGTCATTTCCGTAAAAAGCGCTCTCTGCTTCCCAATCTGTTCCGACCAATAGCCAATCAGCTTGCTTATCTGTTACGACAGAGGCAAATCCCTGCAACGGATCAACGCTGCCTTGCGACCATTGCGTTCGTAGCCAACATATCCGCTTTTTCAATCGCAACCGAACGAGATAAATTGCCGTTTGCAAATAGCTTTGGTTGGCAGAGATCCAACTTTGTTCACTCTTTTCCAAGGTTATCATCAGCTTATCGTTATCGTCTCATTGTCGATGCTTTCCGCGCCATTTACCCGCACCCGAACAGTATAAACTGCTGGCGATAATGCCGGCAGGGCAAAGGCGATTTCAGTCTCTGTCGCTGTTGTATAAGCAGCCGATTCAATCACATGATCGCCAATAATCGTTTGGCAGTTTTTGTTTTCTTGGAACAAACGAGATCCAGTTATTGTTACTGTTCCTCCCGCTTCAGCGACGCCAGTTACATGGGGTACCAACATAACCACGCTCAGATTCGATTTGAAACCGGCCCTAGGCGTTGGCGGATCGCCCATCATCGTCTGCCGTACTGCTTTAAGCGGAATTGCGCCTGCTTGTAACTCTGGGTCGTTGGGTAACGTCACCCTGACCTCTTTTTCCGTCAAAGAGGTGGGGGTTAATGTCACTGCGCCTGATTCCACTATAGTTTCATTGCGAACAAATCCGCTCCCGCGTAAAAACAATGTATCTCCGATTCGGGCAAACAGAGTGGTCGAAGCAAGATCAGTGGGAGCGAACCCCTGACGATGAACCAATACTTTATCTATTTTGGGGGCGTTCATCGTTACGACCTCAATTCGCGGACCAGCCAACGGCAATTCCCCTACGGGTTGGGGATACCGGCGAGGCGCTTGGCTCTCAATCTGCACTAGGCTGACTTTGTAGCCAATTGATAGGCGGTAAGGAAGGGTCAAGGCAGTCCACACTTTGGTGACATCCTCTAGCGATAAGGGGAGCAGATACAGTTTAACCTTCTCAAATTGCCCGTGTAAGCTGGGATCAAGAATCGGTTGGTTGCTGGCGGTTTCCAACGATTCACCGATGACGGGAAAGTCGTGCAAAACGCGCATAGCGCTGCCGAGTAAAAATTGAGCCCGCGTTTCGTCTGTTGTGCCATCAGGATTATTGGCGCTGCCATAAGCGGTCAACAGATAATGTAAATCAATGGTTAAAGGAGGGGAGCCGAAACTGCCTGGATGACCGCGCCCCGGAATTTCTTGGTTTTTGTAGCTGGGGTTTTCATCTACTTTGAATAAAAATAAATTAATGCGGGGATCTGCGGCGTCATCATCATCAGTTGGCGTATCGATGGTAACAGCCACATTGTTGACCCCATTGGGCAATTCCATCCTATCTAACAGCAAGGCGCGCAAACTGTTGCTGACGCCTCCAATCGCCAAAAAGTTGCTCATCGCTTAGTTGCCCCCTCGCCATTTGGCATAGTCGGCAAAGCCTTGAGGATGGCGTCGGGTCGGCGAGGAAGGCGATGGTTGAAGGGGCGTTCCTTTTATTTCGATAGCGCCGATTTTGATTTCGACTGGCGGCGTGGCGGCAGGGGGTTGGAGCGGATCAATTAACGCGGCTGGCTGGGGAAGTGACGGGGGAGAGATTGGAGCGGGTTGGACGATGGTTGGTTGGTTCGTCGTTCGCTTTAATTGATGCTCAACGATGCCGGCAACCTCCTGGATTGGCGGGTTAGACGATGGCAATGCGTTAACATTTGGCTGCGGTTCCAGGATGCGGCTTGGCAGGGCGTCAACCGAAATAGCTGCGGTGGGAACCGCTTGTGGACGAGCTGTAGGTTTAATTTGGGTGGGTGAAATTGGCGCCGGCAACCCCTTCTTTTTCCTGATAATCGTCTCTTCGAATACTTTTCGCTCGGCGCGGTCTTTATCCTTATTCTGTTGCTCCAGATTACTGGCTTGTGGTTGAGTAATTGGTATTTCAGCGGAAAGCGCCGCTGGCACAGGAGGCGTTGGGGTTAGCGGCTTTTCACTGGGGGAGTCAGTTGGCGCAATGGATGTTGGCGGTTGGCTTGAATCAATAGGAATGGCTTGAATCGTTTCAATGCGTTTTTTGACCTGTTCATCTGCATTTTCTGCTGTTGTTCCCTGGCTTTCCATTGCCTGTTGCCTTTTCCAATCGGCAGGAGGGCGTATTGGCAAATCATAGTGGGGCACAAAATCGGGAGGCGCATCAAAAGATAGCGGAGGCGGAAATGCTGGGGTCAATGATGGTTGAACAATAGGGGTCAATCCTACTGCTCGCTGAGCCAAATTACGGACGAAATCGCTCAAACCAACCCCCCTGACAACGCCGATTCCAGAAACCCTAAATATCGTTGCCGCTTGGTCATGGTCATATTCAAAATCTCCGCTTCGCTCCAATGGTAATAAAACGCCAACAGATGCACTTCACGATACAGATGCTCGGCTCGATTCATAATTTCCTGAAAGAAGAACGAGGCGGCGTCAAACAATGCGGAAAATTGATGCTTGTTTTCCGGACAAACGATTTGAAGTCGGATTTCCGCTTGTGGATCCCGTTGCGCCAACAATGCCGGCATGTGCGCCATTCCCAACTCAGAGGCGTTTCCGATAACGCAACGGTTGATCAACTCCTGTTCAGCCTGCGCCAAATCCGACTGCGCCATCGCTATCACCGCTTCTTGGTCGCTGCCTTGCGGCAAGCGAAATGAGATCGTTTCATTTGCGCCATTTTCACCGACTTTGCTCTGGAAGGAAGACGCCACATCTTCGTAGGGGGGCAGCAACAAATCGGCGATTTGTAAATCTACATTCATCTGTTCATCACATTCCGGACAACGCAATATGCAAGATAGTTGCTCTCCTAATGTTGCTCGACGCAAATATAATAAAGCCGCCTCTCTATCGCCAATGGACATAGCTCGGACTAAGTCGAGAGGGTTGTGGCGCTTTAAATCGAGCCCATCAAAATTTGTGAGACAATTGGCTAAAAGATGAGATACTCGGGTAGATGCCGGCATTTTCCGCCCGCCATCTAATAAAAACGCCTCATCTGTCCCTCGCAATGGGCGCAATTCAATTTGTCGATGATGCTCCCCGTCAACCCAAATGCCAGTCGGTAAGGTAATCATAATTTGGAACTTTCCGCCATAATAGGCATTTGCTGCCATTAACCATATTCATCTGGTTCGGTAACATCGACATCCCGTTCCCAGCCTTCGTTTTCCAATTTAATCGTTTGAATCGCCACCCCGTTGCCATTGGCGTCTAATTCAGGCATCGCTTGGTATTCCGACACCCAACACCGAAAAATGCGATAACTAATTGCCAATTGACCCGATTCATTGTAAAGGTCGACGATAATATCTTTTCGAAATTCGGCTAAGGCGACTTCAGAGCCGAGCCCTGCTCCGAAATTCCAAACTAGGTTAGCCCATTGTTCAAATTCTTCGTCATGGGTTACGCCTCGTTCCAAAGTAATTGCTTCATACTCAGTGCGTCCGGGTGATTTGCGGCTGCTGCTGGGGTCGCCGCCTTCACGATGCGAAACGACTTCAGTCGAGCGTTTTAACGCGCCCACTTTGCTGATGCCAGCCACATACCGCCCATCCCATTTGACGCGAAATTTGTAATTTTTATAGGGATCATATCGATGCGAATTAACTACGAATTGTGCCATGGTTGTGCCTCTCTTTATTTTTGGCGATTTTCGCTTGTATCGAATTTCTTTTGCTAGCCAGCGGAGCTGAATAATGCAAAATCCAATAACTGAGAAAACCTATTGCCGCTTAGACTTAATCTAAAACTCGATATCACCAGCGATCTGGCTGATCTTAATCATGACAAATTCAGCTGGTTTGAGTGGGGCGAAGCCGACTAAAATGTTAACGATGCCCTGGTCGATATCATTTTGCGTCGTGGTTTCTTTGTCACACTTTACAAAGTAAGCGTCGCTAGGAGACGACCCCTGAAACGCCCCTTGCCGGAATAAGTTGTGCATAAAGGCGCCCACATTGAGTCTAATTTGCGCCCAAAGCGGCTCATCATTTGGCTCAAAAACCACCCATTGCGTTCCACGATACAGGCTTTCTTCGATGAATAGAGCGAGGCGGCGTACAGGAATGTATTTCCATTCGGAAGCGAGGCGGTCGGCGCCGTCCAGGGTACGCGCCCCCCAACCGACATTGCCAATCACCGGAAATGTTCGTAAGGCATTAATGCCCAAGGGGTTGATTTTGCCGTTGTCGCCATCAGTCATTTTGAAGCTGAGTTCGCGTACGCCAACTAAATTGGCGTCGATGCCGGCAGGCGCTTTCCATACCCCGCGTTGAGCGTCCGTTCGCGCCATTACCCCTGCCATTACGCCACACGGCACAAATTCTGCCAGGCGATTTTCTTGCAGCGAATCAGCCATTTTCACTCGAGGATAGTAGAGGATAGAGTTTTCATCCCGGTTGTTAAAAATGCCTGTACTGTTATTGACGCTGTCGTCGGCTACATCGTCAGCCGTTGCCCAATCGGGATGGGGGTTGATGATCAGCATAGCGCGACGTTGTTTACAATAAGCCAGGGCGTCGTCCCATGGCGTGGTATCGGTAGCGGCGTCTAAGGTGAATGGAGGGATACATAAAATGTTGAACAAATCCGCTTTTTCCAAGGCATAAATTCCGGTGCGGTTTGCCAAACTGCCTTCATATTCTGTGGCGGTCAAAGCTGAACCATCGTCGCCTCCCGTAAACATCTCCTCTCCGACAATCAGGGCGCCAGGCAAGGTCGTTAAGCGCGCGAACTGAGACCGATTTTCTAACACATTCGTGACGAACCGAGAGGAGTTGGCGTCAATCGATACATTTCGATAGGTTTCAGTTGCGATCACATCATCGCTGATTGTAGTTCCCGACAACCGCTGAATAGTCAGATTGAACAGATTTGTGTCGCTGGAATCTGCGGTATCTAAATCGATAGTCGCCCGCAGGCTATTGCCCCATTCCCCTTCGTTTTCGGCTTCTAACTGTAACCCATTGAGATCAACGGTAGCTGCAAGGGCGTCTGCTGGCGGCAATCTCACGATTAATGCGTCTGTACCGCCATTTAAGAAAAATTGTTGCGCGGCATAACTCATGCTACTTTCTCGCCACAATCCGCCGAATAGCCGTTCGTATTCGCCAAAATTTTGAATGCGAATCGGGTCGTTGACTGGACCCCATAGCGCGCGACCAATAAAAGCAGTGATCGATGTGGCAACGCCTACGATGGTGCGCACGCCGCTAGGGACTTCTTCTATATAAACGCCGGGATAGGTTGGGGTAACGGGCATGATAATTCTCCTGTGGTGTATGAGGGATGAAGACCATGGATGCCGATTTTTGCAAAGCGTCAAAACCAAGCCTGCGATCCCGTTATACTGAATTAAAATTTACAATGATAAACAAGCTAAAAATAGCTTTTTGAAGGTATAATTCCTAGCAGTGATTTGTACAATGCGTCAACTATGATGTGGCATTTCGACCAACTAATATCGACACATCAATATCTTCCGCGCCGCTATTGGTAAAAGCGATAGAGTTTTGGGTAGCGCCTAACAGCGAGGCGGCGCCTGAGCCGATGAGGGCATGAATGCCATCAAGCGTTACAGAGACGCCACTGCCATCCACTTCATAAGTAAGGCTTTCATAACTGCTGGCGGTGATGATTAACGCTTGGCAACCATCTCCTGGTTGCACGGCAACGGTGACTCCCCCGCCTGCCGGCACAGTGGCATCCAGCGCATCATAAGCGTCCACCGACATATTGCCCGATGTCGATATGGCAGGACCATCGCTCACTTGCGCTTGTACCGACCAACTTAAAGAATGAGACATACTTACCCTCCTCATTTAGTATGCAAAAGTAGGGATCAGTCAGATAGCCCAGTTTTTTATTAGATGAAGAATCAGCCGTTATCAGCAGATTCTACTGACTGTAGATCCCGATAATAATCGCCTAGACATTCCATAGAAATATGGAATTGACGATGTTGACAAAACCCTGAATTGGATCTAGACACAAAGATATTCGATTAAACTACTCAATGGTTATGCTAGGATGTTGGCTGCTTTCTGTTCTTTTGGAGTGAACTAATATTCTCGCGCGACAAAGCACATCATATAACAAATAGAAAATCATTTCAAGAGCTATTTTTTAGTTGTTACCGTTTAATCATATTTGAGCTTGCTGGCGAGCGCTCCTTTTTTGAGGCGACGCTGGAAAACTTTGACGCCTTCAGTAAATGGATTAATCTCAATAGTGACCCGTCATCAGAAAACGGTGATCTATCTATCAACTCAATCATAGCTTAGAAGACGTTGAAGAATGGCAAAATCCGCCATAGTCGCTCAAGATCTGACCTTTAGGTTTGGTTGGTTTTTTCAATAGTTATCCCCATTTTGTTGTCGCTGTTGGTGACCTTGGTTTTTGGCGAACTCTTTTCACAGGCGCCCCGACTAGGCATCATCGAACAGGAAGCCAGCGCGATTGTGTCCTTCATGCAAGAGCAATATCATATCAGAAGCTCGGTTTACCTTTCGGAAGAGAGAGTGACTATAAGGGAAGGCATGTGATATAACAGACGGATGATCCAATGTCCACACTGTCAGAGAACCGAAAACCAAGTTAAAAATGGAAAAACAAAGGCCGGAAGCCAGCTGTACAAATGTAAAATCTGCCAGCGAAAATACACGCCAGACCCAAAAAGCCAAGGCTATGGTCAGGATAGACGACAGCAAGCCATCCGCTTGATTTTGGATGGCAATAGCCAGCGACAAGCGGCCCGTCATGTTGGGGTCAGTCACGGCACAGCAGCCAACTGGTTCAAAGAATACGCTGATAGCCTACCTGATACTTTACCAAGACCAGCAGGTACCGTAGAAGTAGCTGAACAGGACGAACTGTTCACCTTCATCGGCGGCAAAAAAACGAAGCCTACGTCATGACTATTGTTGACCGGGAGACGCGCTGTTTGCTGGCTGTCCGAGCTGTGTGGCATCGAACTCAGGCAATCGCTCAACAGTTGGTCAATCAGTCGCCAGCCCAGCAGTATTACAGTGACCAGTTTTCTTTGTATGACAGTCTGGAATATCGACGAGGCTATCATTTGTCTCTGTTTGACAAGAGCGAAACCTATTCTGTTGAAGGGGTGAATGCAGAGTTGCGTCATTATCTGACTCGGCTTGCTCGAAAAAGCCGCTGTTTTTCGCGGTGTCTTGTTTGGCTGAATCGTCATTTGAAGGCTTTTGCTCATGCCTGGAATCAACGTCAGTTACACAATCGGGCTTATCCTTACGATAAGCGCCATGTTATTGATTTTGTATGCCTTTGAGATTAGGCACTCTCTCGGAAGAAACGTTGCGCCAAAATATTGCAGAAGTTGCCTGCCCAGTTTCACTGCCGGCATCAAACCAATGTATGCATATCAACCAGCTACCCCCAAAAAGTTAGGCGCATAATCAGGAAAAATTTCGTCTAAGGAGTTATTCAACAACCGATTTTGGCAAATTTCCGCCAAAATATCTCGATAATCGGTTGTGACCGGCAAATCGCCCGGACCAAACAATGTGGCTGGTTGCAAGCCGGGCCAGCGACCATGCACTTTATTGCCGGCAATGCCTCCGCCTAGCAACATCATCAATCCGCCATGTCCATGGTCGGTGCCCAGGCTGGCATTCTCTCTTACCCGTCGCCCAAATTCAGATAGTATCACGACAGTGGTTTGATCGATATGATCGATGAGATCGCCGTGCAAAGCGGCTAACCCTTCACCCAGATCGGATAGCAATGAAGCCATGATCCCTTGAGAGCCTCCTTGGGCAAAGTGGGTATCCCATCCGCCGACATCGATGGTGGCGACTTCCAGCCCGACTTCCGCCTTCAACAACATGGCGATTTGCCTTAAGCCATGTCCAAAATCGGAATCTGGGTAGGGTATATTTCCGCGGGGCATGTAATCGGCGGGGTTCAACATTTCCAGCAAATCAAGGACAGCCAGCGTCTCTTGCCCGACGGTGTCCAGCAAGCTTTTTTGAGAATACATTTCGTTCAGCATACGCTGCATTTGGCGGGCTACTCGGTCATTGCCGCTGAGATGAAAATCGATGATGGAGCGTAAGGCAGCTGCCGGCACAGAGCCATACAAACTGCGCGGTATCATTGCCCCTAGCCCAATGGCTCGAAGCGGACTGGCGTTTTCTGTATTATGGGTCGCCAGATGACGCCCGATCCAGCCAGAAGCGGGACCCGTTTCGTCGTCTACGCCGCGTTCCATCAACTCCATCGCTTTAAAATGGCTGCGCGAATCGTCTGGAGCGCCACAAGCATGGACGATGCCAAGATGCCCCGCTTGCCATGCCGGCAGCAGCGGCGCTAGCGCTGGATGAAAGCCGAAGAATCCATCCAGATTGACAACCCGGCTAGAAGACAACGCCGACTTATTGTCTGGTTGTGGAATGCCGATTGTTGGGCGGGCTTGATAGTAGGCGTCTTCGCCAAAGGGAACGACCATATTCAGACTGTCTGCTGCGCCGCGCAAAAAGATAACAATTAAAGTATCCCCTTTAGGGGCTTGTTGCACGGGGGCAAACGCCAACCTGGGCATCCAAGAGGGCCAAACAGTTGTCGATGCTGCGGCAACTCCAGCTAAAAAGTCGCGGCGGTTGAGGTGGGTGAGGCGCATATGATTATCTCCTGATATCGTATTGCGGCATGGATCATCGCCATTGGAAGGGCGGCGACGCCAAAATGCCGGCAATCATCAATTTTATTTGTCCTTCGACAGGTAAGTTTTCGGCTAAAAATGTCGATAAAATATCTCGTTCAGCGTCGGCTGAAAAAGGGCGTCCGATAAAAATTTCGCTGAGTTGCTGTAAAATTTGCGGAGGCGATAGGGATTCGCTTTGCTCCAAAAATGAAGGGATTAACGTTTCAGCCCCGGTCAGATTCCCGCCCGCCAACCGCAGCGCAAATTGCCAGCGCGGCAACAGATTGTTCGCCCAACTGCCGGCAACGTCGCTGGGACCATCTGGGGTGGGCCATTCAAACAATGGCTGCCCCATCCGCCGCAAAAAATTGTATACAACTGGACGAGCGTCGGTGGTTGCATCAGTCAGCCGTAATGCAGAAACGATAAAATCGGAAGGGCGTTTGATTTTTGCCGGCAACTCCCCTTCCCATGTTGTTAATCCGTCTAACAAAACGACCCGCAATGCCGAGGAGATATCCCCCTTTGTCGCCAAAAACGTATCGGCGGCGGCATTAACTAGCTGCGGCGCATCTTGCTCCGGATCATCTGTTACAAAGCGGCGGATTAATTTGAGAGCGATATGCCGGGCGGTATTGGGGTGTAGGGCAAGACGATCAATGACCGATTCCGCTTCGCCGACGCCATTTGGTTCAATCGTTTTGCCTAGAACAACCTTCCTGCCCATATCATGAATTGTGTCGTCAAATTGAAAATCCCCGTACCAAAAATGTTTTTTCATCCCCCAGCCTGTCAGACAACGGGCTAGCTCCATCACATCTCCCTGGCTGTACCCTCCATCAACGCCCAGAGTGTGCAATTCCATCAGTTCGCGGGCGTAATTTTCGTTGGGCGCATCTTTGATGTTTGCTTGGTTGTCAAGGTAAACCAACATCGCTGGCGATTTGGCGGAGGCGTGCAACATCTCTCTAAAATTGCCCAAGGCGTGGCGACGAATCACCTCTCTATCATCCACCACCTTTAGAAACCAACAATCCCCTTTGTTGATCGAGATGTTGAAATGGTCGGTCCAGAACTCAACCATCATTTCGTATAGTTGGCGTCCGCTATAGATGCGGCGCAGAAGTGTCGCCCGTTTAAATTGGTCGAGGACAATCGTTTTTTTGCGGGTTACCAATTCATTCGCTTGCAATTCAACCAGGTCAAAATTGCGCCAGGGCAAGGTCGTCCGAAAGCTATCTTTTGCGTCGGGGTCTAACTGCTCTTCGATCCAAGCGGCGATGCCGTTTTCTTCCGCCAAAATTCTGTCAGCTAGGGTGGGGGCATAGGTTATTCGACGCAAAATAGGGTATAGGCTGTTGATGGGGGGAACAACCCATTGCCCAGCGGATGCGGCTGAACCAAATTGGTTGGCTTGTTTGACGACTGGAGCGCAGGCGGAGGCGGTTGCTCCTGCGGCAACAAGCGTCGCTAAGCGTAAAAACTCCCTGCGGTTGAGGTTCATGATTTATGCTTGGGCAGAGACAGTAACGGCGCTGTCTGTGGTGGAGGTGGACGCCGGCATTGCCGTTGGAGTTGTTCTATTGAGCCATCGCGCCGATAAAACCAACCCGCCTAAAGCGGCGGCAATGCTTAATGGCAACGCCAAAAACCAGCCGATAATGGGAAAGGCTACCGCTAATTCGTATGCCACCGCCGCCCGCCAAAAAGCGGCGGATGGGTTCAAGGTTTGTTGGCTGTTTTGCATCAATCGCCTTGCCATTTGCGCGGTGATAGCAGCCCCGCCAATGCCGGCATACGCTAATGTTAAAATCGCCAGCGCAGCCGCCATAAATTGGGCAAACGGCAGCGGAACTTGGGCTAAAATTAACAACGGAAATACAATGACGATTAGCAGAAAAACGCCAAGAAAGACACATTTTTTAGGCGATTTTTCGATTCGTTGCCGAGTAGATTCAACTCGAGCCGGGAAAAGCAGCCAATAGCTGTATAAAAATCCGGGGAAGGCGATTCCGAGGGCGAGTAAAACGCCGAATGTCCAATATGCATCTGCCATAATTTATTCTCCAATCTGTGGTAGGCTCAAATGAAAGCATCGTTTGAGCCAGGTTTAATCTTCTACACAGATTACAAGCGGCAGAGGCAAAAAGTTTCACTCTTGGTTCGTTTTGGTCTGAACAGTTTGGTTAGCTGCCGGCAGTTGGGCTGGATAAAAACGTTGCAGCAAGCCGTAAATGCAACCCCCTAACCCCAACAAAACGGCATATGGCGCTAACCCAAACCAGCCTATAAATGGAAACCAACATGCCAGATAAAATAGCGAGCCGCCCCGCAGAAGCCGGTTGACCAACGCGGTTTCTGGAGAAATTTTGTCCCCCAACATGCCGGCAACCCCCGCCAAGCCAAAGGTACTCAGCGCCAGCAGCACAATCGTCGTTAGTAAGCCAGGCAAACCCAGAAATTGCGCCCCCAGATTATCTGCCAAAGCAAACGAAGCTAAACTGATGATCGACAAAAAGAGAAAGTTGACAAAGCCAGTGAGCAATGCTCGCCGCGGGTAGCGCTCTATTGCCCTTTGTCCATCAGCCACGATGCCGTTAAACAATAATTTGACCACAATCAACAGCGGAATGAGCGTTAGCCATCCGAAGAGGAAAAGTATGAAAATCTCGATAAATTGTCTCATAGTTAAATCCTTACATTTGACGGTTTTCCATCTTTATTGGCAGCAACATTCGGTTGGCGGCGAACCACAGAACCCCGCCGCCAAGCAGCGTCGCCAAAATAGCGATGTTTGAAAACGCGGGAAAAGGGAATTTGTCTAGGGGGCTTGTTTTTTCATTGAGGTACAGGGAGAAGGCGTCTAACCACTGCTCCCATCCGGCGCTGAATTCCGCTAGATAATCGGCGAGCCCTTGCCCTAACGTTTCTTGGGCAAGGCTGAAATCAAAGGCGGGCAGTGGCGAGCTAAAATTTAATGCCCCAAACAACGCCAAAGCCATGATCGCTATGGCGAGTTGCAGCGACAAAAGCCATCGTAAATTGGCGGCGACGGCAGTTGGCTGCTCTAACGCAGCGACGACCAAAGCGGATAAATCTCTTTCCAGGGGAAATTGTGGCGCTTCTTGTATAGCGTGAAACAGCGTGCGCAACTCGGTAAGTTGATTTTGGCAGCGCAGGCAGCCGCTCAAATGAGTTTCAAAGGTCATTTGTTCGGCAGAGCTTAATTCGCCGTCTAGGTAGAGGTGGAGTGTTGCTTCAGCGGGATGGCGGATGGGTTCAGACATACGCTTTTAACCTCTCAGCTAATAGTTTGCGGGCGCGAAACAGGTGGGTTTTTACGGTGGAGACGGGGATTTCTAAGATGCCGGCAATCTCATCGTATCTCATCTCATGAAAGTGCCGCAACTCTATAACCGCCCGATAATGTGCCGGCAGCGCCAGAATTTGTTGATGAATCATCTCGTTTTTTTCATTTTGTAGTTGCAACCGAGCCGGATCGTTCCAACCGGCGTTTAAAGACGCCTCTTGTTCTTCTTCTAGAGGCATCCATATTATTTTATTCGCTTTTAACCGATTGATCGCCAAATTGTTTCCAATCCGGCGAATCCAAGGTCCAAATGGTCTGTCGAGATCAAATGTGCCTAACCGGTTATAGGCTCTGATAAAAGCCTCTTGGGTAATATCTTCGGCGTCTTGTTTGATGCCCAATAGACGATAACAGACATTGTAAACGGATTCCTGATACCGGCGGGCTAATTGCCCGTAGGCGCGGGTATCTTGATTCAGCGACCGCTGTATCAAAGCGCGATCCGATGTCTGCTCACTCATAGCTACTAATAATACAATGTTTGAGCTAGAAAAGTTTCAGCCGATTGTTGAGAATTGGTGGATGGGATGTTCAGTCTGGGGATTCAGGTGGCGGTCGCCAATATCCGATGAAAACGCCTTGCTCCTCGATCCAACCTGGTTGACTCCGCTTTAAAATATATTGGCGCGATTTGGTGATTTGCAGCTTGCGATTCCGAAACCAACGAAATAGTTGCTCATTCAGCTCGCGTCGAATCGATTCATAGGCCGGGTCGTTGCCCAAATTATGGCGCTCGGTTGGGTCTTTTTCTAGATCGTACAGTTCAGGTGGAAACGCTTCGTGCAAGATAAATTTCCAGCGGTTGGTTCGCAGCATGGTGGCTCGGGCATTGTCTATGGGCAGGTTGAGATGATGACGAACGGTGAGCATGCTGTAATCTTCTTGGCAGATGACAAACTTCCGCCAAGATGCCGGCATCTCTCCACGAATAATGGGCATCAGTGAATGCCCCTCTAGTCGTTCTGGGTCGGGTTGGCTGCCGGCAAATTCGACAAATGTGGGAATTAAATCTATCGACTCCACCAACTCTGGGCACACGGTTCCCCGCGTGGCATCGGCATAATCAGATGGGTCGTAAATAATTAGCGGGGCGCGAACGACCTCCTCATGAAACCAATATTTGTCCGTCATCCAATGGTCGCCCAGATAGTCGCCATGGTCGCTGGTGAAAACGATCATCGAATTCTCCATCAACCCCTGCTCCCGCATCCAGGCAAACAACCTGCCCAAATGGTCATCGATCTGTTTGATCAACCCCATATACACTGGAATCACCGTTTCCCGAATTTCATCGGACTTAAACCCTTCGTCGGCGCAATAATAGCGCATAAATGCGGCTTGGACGGGATGGGGCGGTTGGGCTTGCTCTTGTTTCGTCCGATTGGCAGGCAGGATATGGTTGGCGGCATACGTATTGTGGTATGGGGCGGGCGCCACATAGGGCCAATGGGGTTTGATATAGCTGAGGTGTAAACACCAGGGCGATTCGCCAGCGCTTCGCATAAAGTCGATGGCGCGGTTGGTCATATAGGCTGTTTCGGAATGTTCCTCCTGGATGTTGGCGGGATATTTCACATGATGATTAAACCAGCCGCTGACTATGTTGCCTTGTTCGTCGATAGTGGAATTGGCGTACGTTTGCCACGGATTTTCCCCATCATACCCCTGACTGCGTAGGTAGGCGTTGTATTGAAACCATTCTCCTCTCTGCCGGAATCTGGGCAGGGGATGCACGCCGCTGTCCCGATCAAAAGGCTTAAAGCCGAATTCGCCCCGTAGTTTGCGCAAAGGGGCGTTCATATCGATGGCTAGACGTTGGGCGGCGGCGGAGTCGAAGGAGAGGTCGCTTTTGCCGGCAATTGCCGTGTTCATGCCCGCTTGCCGCAAATAGTCGCCCATCCCTAACTCATCAATACGCAAGGGAAAACCATTGTGGCGCACTCCTAACGTCGTTTGGTAACGACCGGTATAAAAACAAGCCCGAGATGGTCCGCAAACGGGAGATTGCACGAAAGCTTTATCGAATCGCACCCCATTTTCCGCCAGCCAATCGATATTGGGGGTGTGTAAGTGGGGATGTCCGTAACAGGAGAGATAATCCCACCGAAGCTGGTCGCACATGATAAAGAGGATATTTTTTGCCTGGTTCATCCCCTCGATGATAACCCAAACAGGTTAGATTTACAGGGCAGATAACGTTGGCTTCGATGGCTGCGCTTCCCAATATGCCGGCAGCGCGGCATGTTCAATCGAATAGACGCCATGCCCTTTGACTGTTAATTTGCCCACCTGTATCCCCTGCCCGAACAGCAGCCAAGGCAATAACTCCCCCCAATCTGTCGTCCGGTATTTAGCCCAGCCGATGAAGCCGCTAATCGCTTCTTTGCGTTGTGATCTGCCTGACCAACTGTGTAGCTCTACCCAGTGATTGCCGGCATCTACCAATCGTACTTGATCAGCTAGTTGGTATAGGTGCGCGACCGCTTCTTTGGGGCGACGAGGCTCATTGGCAAATTGCCGGCATAATTCGTCAGTACGTTGGAGTAATCTGCGAAAGAAGACGGCGAAATCAGGGGATTTACATAGTTTGCCGGCAGTTATCAGGCGGACAGGGGTATGGAATTGGATGGTGAGTTCGTCTGATTGATCTTCTTGCCACTGGGTAATGAGCGGGGCAATATCTGCTATCTTAACTTTTAGCTGGGGTACTTTTACCATCGCTTCGCCGGAGGCTAACACCATTTCCCGTTGCTGGGTCAGGGGGTTGACCGCTTCGATGCTATTTACTACAAATGTGCCCCGCCCTTTGCCAAAACCTAGCCGTCCTACTTCGTTGAAAGCGAGAATGAAGTAAGGGAAAAATTGAATTTCTTCGCCGAATAGGGTCAAACCAAAGCTGAAGGTGGCATCTTTTGGCAAATATTGTTTTGCCGGCATGGGGGGTTGCACAGCATATGAGCGGCGGACTCGCCCCGGCTCTACATCAGAAGCAAGGAGCCAGCAGGCAGGACAACTGCCGGCATGTTCGGGGCTGGGTTTGCCTCGGCGGTGGGTTTCAGGGCAGGTAGCCCGCCGCATGACGGAGGCGAGGGCATTGCGCAGGTTGTTGCCGGCGTAGTAGCGACCGAGTTCGATGTCGCTGGTGGCGGTAGCGGTAAAGCGTAAATGGGTGAGAGTGAGATTAGTCATAGGGAGCATCTCCTTGACGTTTTATTTTCCTTGATTACAATATTTCCATGATTACAACAGTTACTGGCAAAAATCAGGTCACGATTCCAGCAAAATTGGCAAAGCAGTTAGAAATTGAAGCTGGCACGCGATTGGATTGGTCAACATATGAGGATGACACGATTATTGTTCGCATTTTACCGCGTCGGGGCGCTTTAGCCAGGCAATTGACGGGCATGGGGCAAGCGTGGTTATCGGATGGGGATGACCCTGTGAAGGAGCTAATCCAAGAGCGGGTGCAGGATGATGCTGGGCAGTCAACATAATGTTTTTATTAGATTCTTCCGCTTGGTTGGCGCACTTGTTTGCCGAACCGGGCGCTGAGCAAGTTAATGAGTTATTCGATGATGAAAATAATGCCGTTTATATCTCCGTTCTATCTATTCCAGAGGTATATGGGCGTTTGAAAGCGTTAAATCGGCAGGCAAAATGGGGTGAGGTTTTTGGGGCATATGCCGGCATTTTTACTGGAATATTGCCTGTAGATGAAGCGGTAGCTCATCAAGCAATTCTCATTCGGGAGCAAACCGTTGAGCGATTGCCTACGATTGATGGGTTAATTGCCGGCAGTGGAGTTGTGCATCATTTAACGCTTGTCCATCGTGACCCACATTTTTCTGCCATTTCCAAGGCGTTGTTGCCGCAGATGGCGCTGCCTAGCCAGGGTTGAGGGATTCTTTTCTCCTTGACAACTAAAAATCCTTTATTACAATTTTCGGTATGTCACGTCCAATCGCCGCAATTTATGAAAATGGTGTTTTTCGCCCATTAGAACCGCTTGATTTGCCAGAGCGGAGTGAAGTTGCCTTGCAGATCATTGCGGAACATAAAGATGCGTTTCTTGAATTGATTGGCGCATTTAGCAGTGAGCAACCATTGATAGATGGTATTGCCGTTAGTGAAGACCCGGACCTCTATTTGGTAGCGGCGGCGATGGGCGAAAGGGCAAATGGACAACATGCTTGGGAGATTATGCCGGCAAAATATAGGCGTGGAGAGAATAATCAGCCCATCCGCATCGAAAGCAAATGAAACGGGTTCTGATTGACACCAGCGCTTTGCATGCTTCCATTGATCGCCGAGACAAATACCATCAGCCTGCGGTTCATTTTTTTTAACAACATCAAGCTTCACATTACTACTTGCCCGACCTCATCTTTGCAGAAACGATGACTTTGACCAAATCTCGTTTAGGTTCGCAAGTTGCCCTGCTTATGGGGCAACGTATTCGGCAAAGTTCCATGTTTACGATTGTGCCCACAGATTTGGTCGAGGTTTGGCGAATTTTTCAGCAGTACGATGATAAAGCGTGGAGTTTTCCTGATTGTGCCTTGTTGTCTGTTGCTCAAGAAAATCAAATTCTTACGGTTTTCTCCTTCGATCATCATATTGATCAAATGCCCAATGTGAGCAGGGCGCCAGTTACTTAAGCCAAACTGACGAGCGGCACATCATTTAACGCTTGTTCATCGTGACCCGCATTTTTCTGCCATTTCTGAGTTATTGTTGCCGCAGATGGCGCTGCCTAGCCAGGGTTGAGGGATTCTTGCATTGGGAATTAATGTTCATCGAGCCAAGCAAAAATTTCTTGGATAAAGGTTGGAAAGGCAACTAATCCTTTTTGGTAACTGTCCCACACTTGGAGCGGGTCTATTTCTTGATACATGTGGACGAGGATATTACGAAATCCGCCTAATCCTTTCAATTGTTCAAACAATTTATCACTGATAACTGCTTGTTTATGTAATTGGAGCAGGCTATCTTCGTATGTTTTGGCGTGAATAAAAAACTCGCCGACTAAAATATGATCCGCAATATCAAAAATGAGGGTGGCGGCGGCTATCAATTCTCTTTCTATTATCCAGCGTTGAGCAAGATTGGCAGATAAAAGCTCCGGCGTTAGTTCCGTAATCCGAGTTAACTCTCGAATCACGGTATCAAGCTCTTTTAATCGTTCGGTAATGCGGTCTCTTTTGATGACCATTGCTCAATCCTATATTGAAGAATTTGGCTTTGATTTTGCCGTAACCAAGCCGTGTCTTTATAGCGCCGCAACCAATTGGTTTCTGAAGCGAGTTGAATCTCGTCATCCACGGCGTATAGCAGCTTTCCTTCGCTGATAATTTCAAAACACAGGACGGGGGAGGCGCGACGCAAATCAACAATGTCGAGGCGTTCTGTGCCAAGTTTTTCAATGATGGCATCTCGTAAACGGAAGGGGGGGGTATTTGCCGGCATCAGCAACGCTAAATCTACATCATTGCCCCGTTGTTGCCGGGCTAGTGAGCCGAAATGGTAGGCTAACAAAACCTCATTTGCGCCAAAGAGGGGGGGCAAATCTTCTAATCGAGTAAGAATATCATCTGGAATTGGTTTGAATTTATCCCATTTTTCTGCTATAGCCATCGTCACCTGTAACTATTTGCCAAAGGAGTTGAAATATACGTTATTATACCGAAAATTATGGGGCAAATGCCGGCATTGGAGTTGTGCATCATTTAACGCTTGTTCATCGTGACCCACACTTTACCCCCATTTCCGAGGCGTTGTTGCCGCAGATGGCGCTGCCAAGCAAGGGTTAAGGACCTTGCCACCATTCCAATAGGGAAGCGAGAAGCTTGTGTGAATTCTATTAGCTTTTAAATTCGCTCATATAAGGAATACGAACGGCTAGATTTTACTAGGTGATATGGAAGAACAATTTGGTGTTTGATTCGTTTCGGCCGACTTTTTGTGTAGATATTTACCCGATCAAATGTACTCTTCAAATCACAGTCATCCACTATTTGCACCAATCCAGAAGCAGGAAATTCACCAGTTTCCATCACATCTTCTGTTAGACAAATGTATTGGTCAAGGTTATTGGTTAGTGTGGGCAATGCGACCAGCTGTACAAAGCCACCCCGCTTGCCCATGTAACTCAAATTGAGCAACCAACGTGATAACGCTTCTACATTGCCATCTTCCGTTCCTAATGCCAAACGCATCGGTTCAGGGTGGTAAACATATTCGCGGTAGCCAATCGTCTTTTGAAATGGTCCAGCATCTACACTTCCTTCAGCCGCTGGGCTACGACGCAATTTCAAAATTTTGGCAAAGAGATTGGTTACAACAATCTGTTGAGGCAATTGGATATAGATTTTCAGTTTGCGAAGCCAGGACCAATCATTCTCTGCACTGGCTAACCCATCAACGCGGATCGCCACATCGAGCAACGCCATTTTGAGGGCATACGGTGTGGGCAAGAGCAAGCTTTTGCCGCCTGATGAGGTTGCCCACGATGGTTTAAGACTAAAAAGTGTGGTTGGTTGAAAATGTGCTGAAACCCATTGCATAATTAACCTGCATAATTTAGTTGGTAGGGTGCGCTCTCTTTAATCACCCTTGACATGATTTGAGCATATTCGTTGAGTGTTGTAAAGCGGTGAGGGGAAAGAGCATTTGGGCGAATCCCATTCAACGTTCCACACAAAGCATCCAACTCCTGAGCATATTCCGAGTTGAGCGGGCTGAGTGTAGGAGCGGGAATGATTTGATTACTAACTGTTACGACTCCTTCTGCGCCCAAAATATGAGGTGCCTGTGAGCCACGCATTGCGCCCGCCGGCTCAACCAATGTGTAGATCAACGCCTCGACCAACGCAGCAAACCGTTTCGCTCGATCTGTTTCGCTGATTGCGTATTGTTGCGTAATGTCATTAAAACCAATACGTGCCGCTTCGATAGTGGCAACAAGGGCATAGACACCACTATTGGCTGGGCGATGGAAGATAGCTTGTCCTAAATTCGCTTTGCGTGCGCCTTCTTCGCTAACTGCTTGGCGTCTCTCATCGCTTCGTTCGCTGGCGTATTTGACGTGGAAGTAGCTATCGGTGCGAGTGACTTCGGGTAGGCCGACGACCCAACCGAACTCAACGACAGATTTGCGGGGCAACGATTTAGAACCCTCTGTGATTAAATTGCCTAGCATATCATCCATTGCACATTGCTCTAGCATCATCGTTAATGCTTTGGAGTCGCTCTCGCTTTCAATGGAGGCGATGAAATTGGCATCGGCGCTAATGCGATTGGCGTTGAATGTCTGGCAACCAGCACAGAGCGGCTGATCGCTACTGGCTAAAATTTTGTGCAAGTGTTCGGCTAAGATATGTTTGATCATGTCACCAGAGATGGCATTGACGTTTTTGAGATCGCCATTCCCATCAACGATGTTGACCATACGGGTTTGGATTTGATTGCCCTCACCGCCTTCATTATTGAGGCTGTGCATATCAAGGGTTAGTTGGGCAGATAGGGATAGTGAATAGATTGAATTACTCATGTTTTTCTCCTGATTAACGAATTTTATGATACCTATAGCCACCATTACGAATATTGTGATAGAAGTAGCTACCGTGTGAACTGGCAACCATTAAGCCATCATATTCATCTTGCGGCACATCATAATATTCGTAGATACGGGCTGTTTTAAACTCAATTTCAAGCACTTTTGAGGTCGGATCATATCCTACCGATGCAAGATTGCTGGATTCAACTGGGATTCGTTTCATTCTTTTCTTCCTCCTTTTCTTGATACGGTTCGCGGGCATAGCCAAAAGCGACAAGCATTTTGGCTATAAGTTCAGCCGAGTACTCATCCATCAGCTGTGCTATTTCTTCGATGTCGGTAGTGGTGATACTGGGCCGATATGGTCCAGGACGAGTATCCATCACTTGGGCATTTTCCTGATTGTAGCTTTGCATAAACTCATTAAGAGCATTCATAAAATCGTGTCGATATTGGGCTTGGCGCATTAAATCACGCCCTAAACCGTAGCGCACATCATATCGGCGGTCATCAAACTTGTTTTTACGGAATTGTGCTGAAATAGTGCTACGTCGAATAGCGGTCGCAATGTTGCGGAACCCTTGCGATTCTAAAATTGGTGATAAACTTTTGTCGTTACGCATAATCAAACTCCTTAAATTGTCTGTAGTAAAGCGTTTGGAAGCAAAGCCTCCCTTTTTCTCGCCTTTGCTGATCAAATAACTGCTAAATAAAGTTGTAAAATCAAAAAATGAGTCGAGATGGTCAGCGACAATAAAATCTCTATAAGTTTGCAATAGAGTAAGTTCGTCGCTGATGCCCTCGTCAAACTGCTCCACGACCTGTTTGTGTTCTTCGAGGATCGATTTGAACAGTACCCCATCATCGTTCGATTCGATGATGACCCAATCGGGCAGGTTGAGGAAGGCGATGTTCATCGTGGCGGCCGAATTGCCCAAATCTTTGTAAAAGACGGCGTGAAAACCGTGCATGAAGCGAGCGGGTTGAATCGGTTGCTCGTCGTCAAAGGCGAATGGATCGTTATCTTCGTCGGATGGTGTTTGCACGTAGTCGATGAAGGTTTGCAGGTAGTTGATGACGGTGAGGATGTCGGAGAGGACGGCGGTTTGGCTGAAACGCATTTTGGCGCGGAATAGTTCATCAATTTCGTTGCGGGTTTTGCGCTTCATTCGGCCGAAAGCCGGCACATAGGTCTTGCGATCTTTACTCCCCCGCAACCCACGTGGAAACGCGATCTCCATAAAACCAATCGCTTTGAGCAGTTCAATCAGCCAGAAATTTTTGACATTGGCAAGACCAACATTGTTGGGCAAAACTTTGTTAATCCCTTTGCCTTGCGAAGGATTGTACAGTTGGCTGGCAGTGACTGAGTTTTTCCACTTATAGGGCTTGGCGATTTTTTTCCAATTTGTTTCGGCAGAAGCCACATCGTTTCCTAGTTGCTTAAACATTTCCAATAAGAGCAAACATACTTCACCTGTTAACCCTGCTTCGCCAATTTCGTGCCATTGCACTAACAAATTATTGTAACCAATGATGTTGGCAGGATTGAGGGCACGGAACAAATCCCAGTGCGGGTGAGGATAGCTGTGAATGATAGCTTTCAGTGCGGGATGTTCTTCGCCACGACCGTAGGCACGTTTTGCTGTTCCTTCAAGGTTTTTGAAATGGATGTCAAAAAATTCGCTGCGTTTATCCCGTTCTTTTTCATAATCATCCCAATAGAGTTCCGCACTATCGGGGAGATTCTTTTGATTTTTGTTCGTTTTGAGGAAACGTGCCGGCATAAAAAAATCAACTTGAGCCACCTGTTCTAAATCAAGTGGTTGTATCGTTTCAATTTGGTAGTATGCTCCCTGAGCGATTAGAGTAATGTCGGATTTGATTTCCAGTTGTCCGAATAGTTCAGCCAAAATTTGTATAAAACCTGCTGCTTTGAGACTGTCAGCCATTGTATTTTGGGTTTTGTCGATAAAATAGGTATTCATTCCTTTTCTCCTGAACCTTTTGCTGTGCCAGCTTGATCAGCGAAGCGTAGGGCACGAGCCAGAAGCATGTAGCTAACCACATCAGCCGAAACATCTCTCCGAATCAAAAAATCTTCTTCAATTTTCTCTCGAATTGTTACATTGCTGATTTTACGCGCTGGATTCAATTCGGGAATTGCTGACTTAATGGCGAATTTTTGTGGCAACAAGTTTAACGTTTCTTCGATATTCAAGTTATGTTTTTTAATTAACTTGTACTGTTTTTGCAATTCGCTGGCATGGGGTGAATGATGGCGGGCGATGGCAGTGAAGGCGGCGCGGCATAATGGTTCACATTCTTGGAAGCGATCTTTGAAGATGTTGACCGTAGCAATGGCGCTTTCAACCGCATGATGGGGGCGTTTCGGTCGGACCTTTTTGGCGATTGCTCGATGTTCATCTGTTTGTGACAATGTATGTGCCGGCACAAACCCATCTTCCAGCGGATGCCCAATTTTAGCTTGATATTTTCTTGCCCATTGTTGCCACCCTTCACGCAATTTGCCCACATCGTGCATCAAAATAGTTAATCGTGCCGCTTCTAGGACGATGCCGGCACGCCAACCATAACATTGTTCGAGCATTTGACCAATTTCCGCTACTTGGTTTTCCCAATCTTCCTCAAATGCTTCGTAAACAAGACGAATATGATCGTAATAACTTTCTAGATGATAATTGTAAGGTGTGTAACTTTTTGCCTCTCGTTTTTCGGGAACAGTGCATTCGTATTCTTCAATAGCTTCAATCGGATAGAGCGTAAGGCCTCTTTTTTCTGTGTAACTAACCAGCGATGGGTGGATGACTAACAAAGGTGGAGCGAGTTGCTTTTTGTGTTTGACAGCTACCCATTCATAAGAAATTGGCTGATTTGCCTGCACCGCATCTTCATCCACATCCCGCTCTTGAAGGTAACAAACCGTCCACGCCAACCCATCTCGTTCAAAAGTATCCTCTTTCGCCAACTCCCACCGATCAAACGCTCCTTGCACGGTGCCGGGATGTAGTGAAAAGCTCTCTGCATGAAATGGCGCATGTAATAATTGATCAGGATCGCTATGCACGACCAACGACACAGACGAAATATCTCGAATCAATCGTGCCGCATCTCCCCGCGAGCCACCATGCCACACCGCCTCAACCGACTCCCGGTGCCCAAGCGAATTACCTTTCAGCGCTTTTACAATCTCGTGGTCGCTCTCGCCGTGGGTAAAGTTGATCAACGCTTGCTCCTGTTCAAAATCGAGATGTTCTCCCTCGTGCTGTTGCAACCATTCCATCATCAAATCGCACTGCTTCTGTGCCATTTTGCTGCGATAAGGCATGTAGCTGTCGGTTGGATAGACATAGATGTGACCGATTTCCCCCTTACGTCTGGCACAGCGACCGGCACGTTGCAAAACAGCCGATGCCGGAGCTAACTCTGTATGCAACATCTTTGCACTCATATCCAACCCAACTTCTACCACTTGTGTAGCCACTACGATCATGCTCTCAAATTGTCTTTGGTTAATCTCCTTGCCAAATTCACGCTGAACCACAGCTTCATGTCGTTGTCGATCCTCTTTACGAAAACGACTATGCAGTAATTGCAATATAACATCATCTGGCTTTGCCCGGTCAATCGCATCAAAAATGCGTTGTGCCCGTTCTACTTGATTGACAACGACCAAGGTGCGTTGCCACCTTGTTTGGTTAACGTGCAAATCAATGATATTTTGAATCGCTGTTTCATTGATTTGCCATTTTTTATCTTCGTCACGCCAAATGAGTGGGTCAGGTTGGGTATGGTAGATGCGAGTCTTCTCTTGGGATGGGATGTCGCCCATTGTGTCGGGTGTCAGTAAAACTGGTTCAGCATCGAGGATTGTAGCAAGTTCAGTGAGCATTTTGGCTGAAAACGTAGCCGTCATCAATACAAAAGGTGCAATCCCCTTTAACATTTTGAGCATGTGCAATGTCGTTGGCAAAGTCGTATCAGGATCGAAGAGATGAAACTCATCGAAAATTAAGTAGCTTCCTACCAATGCCCCGGCATTCAAGTTTCCCTCACGCCCCGATAAACTATATGGTTTCATTAGCCAACTGCTTAACACTTGATCAATGGTGGCAAAAGTTATATCTGCCTTGAAATAGCGATCATTTTTATACTCGCCCGTTTGCTTTTCGACGCAGGGTACTTGCTTGAAGTGCATCTCCCCCTCAACCAACCGCTTCACTTCGTACTCAAATTGATTAGCTAAGACGCGCATTGGTACAGAATAAATACATTTTCTGGGAACTGTCGATTTTGTCGCCGCCCATCCTGTATAAAACGGCCAGAGCGATGCAAACGTTTTCCCCGATCCTGTGGGAGCCTGCAAAATGATATTGCGTCCTTCACGCACCAATTTGGCAACTTGACGTTGATACTGGTACGGTCTCACGATTTTTCTCCAAATAATGTGTCTGCCCAAGCATCATCATCACTTTCTGGGATGTCGTACCTTTGACCTTGAATACCGTAATTGTCCATTAAGCGCATCACCTCGCGCTCAAGTTCGCGGCGCAACTTGGCAGGCTCTAATACCTCACAATCAGCCCCCCACGAACGAATAAACGGGAGCATCTCCTTCCATTCCGTAATCTCTGCCGACCACTCACACCCTCCATCCTCCAAATCGACCACCTTTTCCAACGGATGCCACATGCTTTCCTTTACCCGCTTTGTTGCCCGCCCTTTGGCAAAGCGTAACCTGACTGTCACCGGCTCTTTATCCGCCATCCAAATGCCCCAAGCATGTTGGAGCAAGGTTTGCTCATCGAATGGATCAGGGTCCTCCACTTCAAAGGAGGTCGGGATCGCTTTTTCAATCCGGCTAATCTTAAATGCTACGATTCCTTTATTCAAATCGCTATACCCGATCAGATAGACGCTATCACTCCAATGGGATGGCTCGATCAGATATGGCTTGACATGATGTGTTTTGAGTTGATTTGAGCTTAGGGCACGATATTGAATTCTCAAATGACTATTTTCTGCCCACGCTTTGGCAATCGTTTCTAGCGCTTTAACGCGATTTGGATCAGCTGATTGCAATTCGATTTTCGCTGCCGTTTGCACAAGTCTTTGAGTCATTGGGCGATGTAACGCCGCCGCCAACTTCTCCAATCCGCTTTTAACATGCGGTTGGGCAATTTGGGTTTGTTGTGAAAAGTGGCGTACTGCCAAATACAAGATCAACGCCTCGTTTAGGTTCACTCGAATTTGCGAGATATATTGAGAACGGTCAATGTAGTAACGGCCTGTTTCGTCTAGTTGCAATGGCGCAAACAAAATTTCATCTTCCAAAATTTTACGATACCGCCACGCTGTTGTGCGCTCAACACCTAATTTATTTGCCATCTCTTGATCAGTGTAGCGACCTTGAATATAGTATCGCTCCATGTCAAGCAAATGTTTTGCCTTGCTTGTGCCTTTGCTCATAATGTCCCATTGTAAGGGGTGCATTTCCAAAAAATGGAAACAAACCCTCAAATTGGCAATTTTTGGTCAATGCCCGTAGCTCAATTTTCGTTGAAGGTGGCGAAATCCCTTCTGACGATTACGCCAAACAGTAATGATGGATGATTCATCCCGGCTCAATACAACAGTTGTGCCCCGCAAACGAGACCATCTCTTTTGAGCTTTTTGCGCTGCAGGGATATCCTTATCTCGCAAATGCACTTGTATTGCTCCTGCACAATGTGTATAGCAACCGTAGGCTAGTATACAATTAATATCAGACATTGACACATTTCTTTGCGCCATTCGTTGTCGGGCGTGTTGGGTGATGTTAGCCATCATTATCCTTCCTTGATTTTCTGCCAAACCAAAATATCCTTTCATCTTCATCTTCATAAAACAGGGCGCCTGTTACTTTCTCTACAATGCCCATATCTTTGGTGATGGTTGAGCGGGACACGCCTAATTCGCGCGCCAAATCAACCTTTTGTCTGCCGTTTTTTGCATTGCGAACTGATTCCGCAATTCTTTCTAGCCGTTCCCGTTTATCTCTCTTATTTCCAAACATGCTCCCATTTTGGGAGATGGTTGTTGCAGCTACTGCAACAGTTTTGGTTAAGGGGGATTGATTTGAGCGGAAAATGTCCGTATAATTGGACTTATAATTGTTTTCTTTGGAGGTGGAATATGGCTCAAGTAACTATTTACTTAGATGATAATTTGGCAGAGGTAATGAAGGCCAGGGTGAAAGCGCAAAATATTTCGCAAAGCCATTGGATAAGCAGCTTGATCCGAGAGGCTCTGCAAAATGAATGGTCGCCAGAAGTGGTAGCGTTGGCTGGGGCTTGGCGCGATTTTCCAACATTGGAGGAAATTCGAGCCTCAGAAGGGGTAGATAGCGTTCGGGAGCCTTTTTGATGTTTGTTCTTGACACTAACACCGTTATTTACTTCTTCAAAGGAATGGGCACAGTTGCAGATAATTTATTAGCCCACCCAGCATCTTCTATCTTTTTGCCCGCCATTGTCATCTATGAATTAGAAGTAGGCATTGCTAAATCGACAATGCCAGATAAACGTCGCCAACAACTTCAAAAATTGATCAGTAGCGTAAATTTGCTTCCATTCGGTTTGAAGGATGCCCGCCGAGCGGCGCAAATACGAGCAGATTTAGAACGATTAGGAACCCCGATAGGAGCTTATGACATTTTAATTGCGGCAACAGCTTTGGCTCATGGAGCGACATTGGTTACGCACAACAAACGTGAATTTAGACGGGTGGATGGATTGGTTCTGCAAGATTGGTATTAAGATTATTTTTTAGAACCAAACCAAAATAACTTGTTGTCCATTTCATAGAATAGATGTCCTGTTTTCTCTTCAACAACCCCTATATCTTTTGTGATAGTTGAACGAGCCACCTTGAGTTGATGAGCTAACTCAGCCTGTGAAATGCCATTTGAATTGCAAATCGTTTCTGCGATTTTTTCTAGTCGGATCTGTCTGTCTCGCTTACTTCCAAACATAAATACACCATTTATCCTGCACTATTTTATTTTATACGAAGGGGGAATGGGCAGAGAGTATTTCTCTGCCCAAAAATCGGGGAGTGCCGTAATTACCAAATCCGATAACTACGGCATCATATTATGATGATGATAATAATTACCATCATAAACAACCTCCTTTCCCACAAGGGGATAGAGGCATAATTTCGCTATTGACAACCATGCTAATGGATGTACAATCAGGTTGTTCAGTCCTGTGCGAAATTATGCACATAATTGATAGTCGCTCTAATGCGACTATTTTTTTATCCCACCCAATATAACACACCTGGGACGGTAATGCAAACACGGATTATAGATAGGGTTGTCAATTTTTGGTTTTATGGTATTATTTCCTTTAGTGAGCAGGTTTGGCATTTGACTTTATCTTGAAAAACGACTCGCACGAGAGTACTGAAAGTATCTATAATCAGTGCTAGAAAGCCAATCGATCCATTGAGGATTTTTGCTCACTTCTCTTTTTGCATTTTTGGGGCTGTTTCCATTTTTGTCTGAAGTTGTTTCTATAATATTCGCAAATCGATCTATTTATCTAATGGAGGTTTGCCCTTATGCCCATTATCCAACATCTCGTCGCCGACCAATTTGGAACACACGTTGGCAAATACAGCGGCCGGCTCAAAATCACCCAGAAAAAAGAGACCCTCGCTCAAGCCCCGCTTTTACATCTGCAATCCGTCACCATTGCCAACAAAGGGGTCTCCATCTCTGCCGATGCCATTCGGGCTTGCACCGAACATGGCATCCCCATCCATTTCCTCTCTACACGAGGCACGCCCTACGCCGCTCTCTATAGCTCTGGACTAACCGGCACCGTTCTCACCCGTCGTGCCCAACTCACCGCCTACCAAACCGCCAAAGGAATTTGCCTTGCCCTTGCCTTCGCACATGGCAAAATCGAAAATCAGGCAAATCTGCTCAAGTACATCGGCAAATACCGTAAAGAAACTGATCCAGACTGTTACAACGAACTACGACTACTCGCCCTAGAAACTGCCGATCATACTGCCGAACTCAGCACCCTTCACCAAATCGCCATCCGTGAAGGAAACAACATTGTCGAACTACGAGACCAAATCCTTTCTGCCGAAGGGCGGGCGGCTAAAAAATATTGGAGCGGCATCAAAGCCATCCTGCCCGCCAAACTCGGTTGGCAGGGGCGAAAAGGGCGGGGGGCGACTGGACCCGTTCAACTCGGCTCTCAACTATGGGTATGGCATTTTGTATGGCGAAATTGAACGGGCTCTCATTTTGGCTGGGCTAGACCCCTACGGCGGCTTTATCCATGTTGATCGCCCTGGTAAACCAAGCCTTGTCCTTGATTTTATCGAAGAGTTTCGGGCGCCTGTTGTTGACCGCACGCTCATTGGCATGGTGAATAAGGGGACGGCGATAGAAATGGATGAATATGGCAAATTGAGCGAAAAAACACGGCGAGCGATTGCCGGCAAAGTGACCAAACGTCTGGAAAGCCACGAAAAATATGAAGGCAAACGCAACTCCTTGCACGCCATCATCCAGATGCAAGCCCGCCACATCGCCACCTATGTGCGGGGCGACCGAGAGGAATACCATCCCTTCATCGTCAAATGGTAAGATGCACACTTTGCTCATTTATGACATTCCCGATGACCGAAAACGGACAAAAATAGCTGATGCCTGTCTCGATTATGGGCTGGATCGTTTTCAATACAGCGCTTTTTATGGAAATATCAGCCGAAATTATCAGGAAGAGCTTTTCTTAAAGGTCACCCAAATTTTGGGCAAAAAGCCGGGCAAGATTCAACTCTTTCCCATTTGCCAAAAAGATTGGGCACAATGCCTCACTCATGAAAAGGAACAATGAGCCATGTTAGACCATCCTCCCTTCACTTTCCGGGTTATCGACCTCAAGCAATTTATCTACTGCCCGCGCATTCTCTACTACCACACTGTTTTGCCGCAGGTGCGACCGATTACTTACAAGATGAGTGCCGGCAAACAAGCCCACCAAACCGCCCAAGCCAACGAAAAACGACGCAGCCTCAAGCCATATGGCATAAAAGATGGCGAGCGTACCTTCAATCTACGCCTCCACTCCCCCACTCTCCGCCTCTCTGGGGAACTGGATATGCTGATCCAAACGGATGGCGAACTTATCCCCGTGGATTATAAAAACAGCAAACGAGAAAGTCGTCACTACCGCCTGCAACTGCTGGCATATGCCATGCTCTTGGAAGAAACCCAACAAATCCCCACTTCCAAACCGATTCAGCGCGGCTTTCTTTACCTCATCCCCACCCGTCAAGCGACGCCAGTGCGCTTCACCCCCGCTCTCAAGCGGCGGCTAAATGGCATTTTGCAGCAGATGAGAGCCATTGCCGAACAACAACGGATGCCTCTGCCGGTTAAACAGCGTGGTAAATGTGTAGATTGTGAGTTTCGCCGTTTTTGTAATGATGTTTTGTGAGTGTCGCAAATACCCCCCCTTTTTTTACAGAAATTGATTTTCGAGAGAATGCCGGCAAGTGTCAAAAAATCACCCCAGTGCAAACAAAACCCCCCTTCAAAAATGCGTTCTAAGCCCCAGATAAGCCAATTTGACCCAAATATGATATGCTTTCCTGTGTTGAAGCTAGGCGGCTTCACACCCTTCGATCCATCTGCGGATACTGAAACGCAAATTCGCCTGGCGCAAATCCGCCTCCCGCAAATGCTTCACACCCTTCGATCCATCTGCGGATACTGAAACGATCAAAATAATCAATTAGCGTTGCCAGCACATTTGGCTTCACACCCTTCGATCCATCTGCGGATACTGAAACTAAAGCGGATGAACGCTTCGGTGGACGGGGGGCGGAGCTTCACACCCTTCGATCCATCTGCGGATACTGAAACATTGCTGGCGCTGATAGCGAGGCGACCAGCGAGGCGAGCTTCACACCCTTCGATCCATCTGCGGATACTGAAACGCCAGCCAAAACTCGTTGCCGTCTGTCAGGGATGACGTGGCTTCACACCCTTCGATCCATCTGCGGATACTGAAACGGCATCGAACAGCCATGCCCTTAATTTTGCATTCCATGCTTCACACCCTTCGATCCATCTGCGGATACTGAAACGCGTTGAGGATAGACCTCGGCGCGGGTTTTGGTTTTCAGCTTCACACCCTTCGATCCATCTGCGGATACTGAAACTTTAAATCTGGACGGGTAGTTAAAAGGAGAAAAATGGCTTCACACCCTTCGATCCATCTGCGGATACTGAAACGATGTTTGTTCTGATTTCTACCAAATTACTTTTGTGCTTCACACCCTTCGATCCATCTGCGGATACTGAAACCTTCATTGTCGCTTGCTGTGAAAATTTGGGCAGTGTGCTTCACACCCTTCGATCCATCTGCGGATACTGAAACAATGCCGAAATAATAGCGGCGATGGGCAGTATCAAGCTTCACACCCTTCGATCCATCTGCGGATACTGAAACGTGATTGTGCGCAATCCAGGTGCTGCGGGAGAGGTTAGCTTCACACCCTTCGATCCATCTGCGGATACTGAAACGTGATTGTGCGCAATCCAGGTGCTGCGGGAGAGGTTGGCTTCACACCCTTCGATCCATCTGCGGATACTGAAACATAACAGTCTCACATTGCGCGACCTCGATGGTGTGCGCTTCACACCCTTCGATCCATCTGCGGATACTGAAACGACAGCGGAGAGGCTAGCGATTACTGGTAGTTCCGCGCTTCACACCCTTCGATCCATCTGCGGATACTGAAACAGGGTTTAGATCGACTTTTAGCGTTTAGGCACACTACGCTTCACACCCTTCGATCCATCTGCGGATACTGAAACAGGGTTTAGATCGACTTTTAGCGTTTAGGCACACTGCTTCACACCCTTCGATCCATCTGCGGATACTGAAACAAAAATAGAGCAGACCTAGTTGCATTGTATAAAGGCTTCACACCCTTCGATCCATCTGCGGATACTGAAACGCCATATGCGTTGTCCTGCATGTGGGACACTAATGCTTCACACCCTTCGATCCATCTGCGGATACTGAAACATTGAGCCAGTCCGTCGCAGCCGACGATTTGACCATCGCTTCACACCCTTCGATCCATCTGCGGATACTGAAACTCGTATTGATAACGGAAACAAGTAATATGAGAATAATGCTTCACACCCTTCGATCCATCTGCGGATACTGAAACAACATGTTATACATTATAGCACACATGTTATCGTTTGTAGCTTCACACCCTTCGATCCATCTGCGGATACTGAAACATCATTGCGGAAGAGATCGGGGACGCGGTAGATGAGGCTTCACACCCTTCGATCCATCTGCGGATACTGAAACAGATAAGACAGTTGGTAAGACGGTTGGCGACAAAAGGCTTCACACCCTTCGATCCATCTGCGGATACTGAAACCTTACACGTTTCCTTTGAAATTTAGTTGGTTTGCTCGCTTCACACCCTTCGATCCATCTGCGGATACTGAAACGACAACCAGGAAACGCACAACTCGCAAATGATTTATGCTTCACACCCTTCGATCCATCTGCGGATACTGAAACGTGATTGTGCGTGCGCCAGGCGAGGTGGGAGAGGTTAGCTTCACACCCTTCGATCCATCTGCGGATACTGAAACAGATAAGACAGTTGGTAAGACAGTTGGTAAGACGGTGCTTCACACCCTTCGATCCATCTGCGGATACTGAAACAAAATGGGCAAGGCGGGCGCGTTTCGTGGCATGAGCGCTTCACACCCTTCGATCCATCTGCGGATACTGAAACGCGAAAAAATCAGAGTTATCTGATTACTTCCTCTGGCTTCACACCCTTCGATCCATCTGCGGATACTGAAACTGGTGTGGGCAATGGGACGCATCTATCTGACGCAAAGCTTCACACCCTTCGATCCATCTGCGGATACTGAAACAAGCGTAAAACAGTTTACAGTAACATCGCCAACATTAGGCTTCACACCCTTCGATCCATCTGCGGATACTGAAACCTTTTTATGCTGAGTTAGATAAAGTCGAATTTACTCGCTTCACACCCTTCGATCCATCTGCGGATACTGAAACGTCAGCGTTTTTCCCTGCCCAAAGAACCCTGAAAAGCTTCACACCCTTCGATCCATCTGCGGATACTGAAACCGTATCTGACTGACTTTAACTCTAATCTGCATTTTGCTTCACACCCTTCGATCCATCTGCGGATACTGAAACATCCAGAAGTCGTCTGGTCGCCATACGTGTATCATGCTTCACACCCTTCGATCCATCTGCGGATACTGAAACACTAGGTCGTATATTTTTGTCTATTTGATAGCTATGTGCTTCACACCCTTCGATCCATCTGCGGATACTGAAACAAAAATACAAGCAGACCACTCAGTGCGGCACTATCAGGCTTCACACCCTTCGATCCATCTGCGGATACTGAAACTTCTGAGCCTCTTGTCAACATCAAGAAAAGAGGAAGGCTTCACACCCTTCGATCCATCTGCGGATACTGAAACGGTTCGTCAGCGTATCGTTGTCGTCTTTTATGGTGTGCTTCACACCCTTCGATCCATCTGCGGATACTGAAACTCGTAACGAATATAGGAATAGTTGCGGAAAATACATGCTTCACACCCTTCGATCCATCTGCGGATACTGAAACAAATACACTACGCTTAAAATACTCGAAGCCACTATTGCTTCACACCCTTCGATCCATCTGCGGATACTGAAACACGGACTGCAAACACAGCGTAGCAAAACCCTCAACCGCGCTTCACACCCTTCGATCCATCTGCGGATACTGAAACACATATGTACAAATAGTATACATGCGATGACGACAAGCTTCACACCCTTCGATCCATCTGCGGATACTGAAACCATTAATTCCACAATTGACGGTACGACTGAATCTCGGCTTCACACCCTTCGATCCATCTGCGGATACTGAAACGCCACTTATGAGTGGCACACTACCTGGCAAAAAATGGCTTCACACCCTTCGATCCATCTGCGGATACTGAAACGAAATTTTAATTGAAGTAAAAAATGGCGAAACAATTGCTTCACACCCTTCGATCCATCTGCGGATACTGAAACGTCAACGGTGATTGTGTATTCACTATTAATTAGCGCGCTTCACACCCTTCGATCCATCTGCGGATACTGAAACTCACGACCAAATCCGTCACGGGACATTGCAGATGTGGCTTCACACCCTTCGATCCATCTGCGGATACTGAAACGGTATTGCTTTAGATATCTAATCATTGATTCCTGAATTGCTTCACACCCTTCGATCCATCTGCGGATACTGAAACGGAATTAGCGTTCAAAGTTGTGACGGCGCTAATTAGCTTCACACCCTTCGATCCATCTGCGGATACTGAAACTCTCGTATTGTCGCGCCGTTATCGATGAGGATTTGCGCTTCACACCCTTCGATCCATCTGCGGATACTGAAACGCTTTTTCCAATGGCTCATCTCCAGTAACCGAAAGTACCGCTTCACACCCTTCGATCCATCTGCGGATACTGAAACGTAAAAGCACAGGCGCGACTCTTAATCAATAGGTTCGCTTCACACCCTTCGATCCATCTGCGGATACTGAAACTCGAATTAATGGCACAATAAACAGTGAACTTGATATGGCTTCACACCCTTCGATCCATCTGCGGATACTGAAACACGGAGTGGGCGGCGTTGGGCGAGGCGCGGCAAAAGGCTTCACACTCTTCGATCCATCTGCGGATACTGAAACCGCGATGCGAGCCGCCGTTGGGTTGATGAATACAGGAGGCTTCACACCCTTCGATCCATCTGCGGATACTGAAACTATCTACAGTGGGAGAGGGTTCGGAGTTGGGCAGTGGCTTCACACCCTTCGATCCATCTGCGGATACTGAAACGCCTCGCTGGATGTTGTGCTGCCTGCGCCGGCAATGCGCTTCACACCCTTCGATCCATCTGCGGATACTGAAACTTTTAGCTGCAGACTTGGCGGGTTGCACATAGTAAGCTTCACACCCTTCGATCCATCTGCGGATACTGAAACACTTTAGTTGATCAGGCTGATAATCCACTCAACTAAGCTTCACACCCTTCGATCCATCTGCGGATACTGAAACATCATCCTTGGCAAAATAATATTTCCTTGGCGAATCATGCTTCACACCCTTCGATCCATCTGCGGATACTGAAACCATAACGGCACAGCCCAAGCCGGCGGGGCGTCGACGCTTCACACCCTTCGATCCATCTGCGGATACTGAAACCCTGCCCCAATTCGACGACATCCAAGACCAGGTGCCCGCTTCACACCCTTCGATCCATCTGCGGATACTGAAACAGAAATCCCGGCGGGGCAAAAGGAGTAATTTACAAAGCTTCACACCCTTCGATCCATCTGCGGATACTGAAACGCGCCCATTCGATTTTGTGCGCCAACTCCTCCGCCGAGCTTCACACCCTTCGATCCATCTGCGGATACTGAAACCAAATTCGTTCCGGGCGAAAACGAACTCGGATTTTGGCGCTTCACACCCTTCGATCCATCTGCGGATACTGAAACTGGGTGGTAGACGATGCGCCGACTGACGAGGTGTTGCTTCACACCCTTCGATCCATCTGCGGATACTGAAACTTTCCACATTTTCAATCAAGCACTGCAGCGGAGCGGCGCTTCACACCCTTCGATCCATCTGCGGATACTGAAACGTATGCGGTTGATTGCTCGTCGTTGGGTGTGGGCAAGCTTCACACCCTTCGATCCATCTGCGGATACTGAAACAGTATCTAGTATTGTATTATCTGTCCCGCGCCACCATGCTTCACACCCTTCGATCCATCTGCGGATACTGAAACATGACACCCTCACCGAAATCAAAATATCGGGGTGGCGCTTCACACCCTTCGATCCATCTGCGGATACTGAAACTGGCGCAGGGCGGCGGCGTGGCGTCGGCGGCTGGCGCTTCACACCCTTCGATCCATCTGCGGATACTGAAACCGGAGCCGACATCAGCGCCGGGTTAAAAAAGTTGCGCGCTTCACACCCTTCGATCCATCTGCGGATACTGAAACACGTATCAACGCCGACTCCGGCACATATAACAACTAGCTTCACACCCTTCGATCCATCTGCGGATACTGAAACTGCTTGGTACTCCTTTAATTGTTCCCTTCCCAAATCTTCACACCCTTCGATCCATCTGCGGATACTGAAACGAGAACTGTTTGGAGGCGTCGGGGTTGCCGTTCGGCTTCACACCCTTCGATCCATCTGCGGATACTGAAACCTGGATGGTTGGCAGGTTTCAATATCTGTTCAAGGCGCTTCACACCCTTCGATCCATCTGCGGATACTGAAACACTGTAATGTTTTTACTCACAGTTATATTTGCCAGGCTTCACACCCTTCGATCCATCTGCGGATACTGAAACGTGCCGGCATTCTGTTGGTGTAAGAATGCCGGCGGGGCTTCACACCCTTCGATCCATCTGCGGATACTGAAACGTTAAATGGAGTGATGACGACTGGGCGCGAATTATGGCTTCACACCCTTCGATCCATCTGCGGATACTGAAACTAGCGATATACCGTAATATGATTCAGCCCCAATTGGCTTCACACCCTTCGATCCATCTGCGGATACTGAAACAAGCACAACGGATGACCAGCGCGGGTCATTTTGGCTGCTTCACACCCTTCGATCCATCTGCGGATACTGAAACAAGCACAACGGATGACCAGCGCGGGTCATTTTGGCTGCTTCACACCCTTCGATCCATCTGCGGATACTGAAACAAGCACAACGGATGACCAGCGCGGGTCATTTTGGCTCAGCTTCACACCCTTCGATCCATCTGCGGATACTGAAACATCGTCGTACCTGAGGGTAACCTTAACACCGGCTTCGCTGCTTCACACCCTTCGATCCATCTGCGGATACTGAAACTCCAAATCTCGCAGTGAGATGCTGACATGTGACAAGGCTTCACACCCTTCGATCCATCTGCGGATACTGAAACGGCAAACCAGACTGTATCCTGATGAAGATGATAAAGCTTCACACCCTTCGATCCATCTGCGGATACTGAAACAGTGGTATTAAGCGTAAAATTTACCGTTCTGTCGGTTGCTTCACACCCTTCGATCCATCTGCGGATACTGAAACTCAAAAAGTTAGGGAAAATAACTGAGAGCGGGCAGGGCTTCACACCCTTCGATCCATCTGCGGATACTGAAACCGGTTGTTTCAGTCGGAAATTGCTGACCAATTGGGCTTCACACCCTTCGATCCATCTGCGGATACTGAAACATGACCAGGTCCTGGTTGTTCCGCATCGGGACAAGGGCGCTTCACACCCTTCGATCCATCTGCGGATACTGAAACGGCACATTTGTCGCGGATTGTTAAATGCCACTGCGAGCTTCACACCCTTCGATCCATCTGCGGATACTGAAACGCCCATCCCCGCAAAGCAGGAGAATATTATGAAATGGCTTCACACCCTTCGATCCATCTGCGGATACTGAAACGCCACCGAAACACATAACTAATGATATGTGTAGCCGAGCTTCACACCCTTCGATCCATCTGCGGATACTGAAACTCGCCATATGAATTATTGTTGTCTCCGACAAAATCAGCTTCACACCCTTCGATCCATCTGCGGATACTGAAACATGATGACGGTATTATCACTGCCTCGACGTATCCATGCTTCACACCCTTCGATCCATCTGCGGATACTGAAACGGGTTCGACAGTAATACTCAGTGAGTGATTTAATTGCGCTTCACACCCTTCGATCCATCTGCGGATACTGAAACGGTTTTCCTAAGCTTATACGTCAAATTTCCCGCCAGAGCTTCACACCCTTCGATCCATCTGCGGATACTGAAACATCTATGGTTCAAAAGGCAGGTTTATCCTTCTCTCAGCTTCACACCCTTCGATCCATCTGCGGATACTGAAACTTGTACTGATGGCGAAAACTTCTTCTGCCCAATTCCGCTTCACACCCTTCGATCCATCTGCGGATACTGAAACATTTTATTGGGATTGTTTTGACCGGGACGAATGAAGCTTCACACCCTTCGATCCATCTGCGGATACTGAAACGTCACGTGGTATGAGGGTATGCGTGAGGTAGATAGGCTTCACACCCTTCGATCCATCTGCGGATACTGAAACAAATCTACTGTAGGGACGGCGTAGATGGCGGCGTCGTGCTTCACACCCTTCGATCCATCTGCGGATACTGAAACCGAAGCCGAGATAAAAAACGCGCTTTCGTGGTTCGCGGCTTCACACCCTTCGATCCATCTGCGGATATTGAAACGTCTGCCTGTGCAGACCTGCCTGTCCATTGGGCAGACGCTTCACACCCTTCGATCCATCTGCGGATACTGAAACATGCCGGCAGGTAAGCCTACCCGTGCCGGCATTCGCGCTTCACACCCTTCGATCCATCTGCGGATACTGAAACGACAATTGAAATTCCGCGGCGGGACGACGACGCAGGCGCGCTTCACACCCTTCGATCCATCTGCGGATACTGAAACGCCGGCACGATTCCGGCGACGATGTTCCGGCAGGGAAGCTTCACACCCTTCGATCCATCTGCGGATACTGAAACAGCAGGAGTGGTACGTAAGAACGGCAGAGGCAGCAGCTTCACACCCTTCGATCCATCTGCGGATACTGAAACACTGTTCTGCGATGAGATCCGAACGTACACGACGTCTGCTTCACACCCTTCGATCCATCTGCGGATACTGAAACGTCATTGTTCGCAATCCAGGTGCTGCGGGAGAGGTTGCTTCACACCCTTCGATCCATCTGCGGATACTGAAACGTTACCTCCCCGAGCGTAGGCGGGTTGATGGCTACCGCTTCACACCCTTCGATCCATCTGCGGATACTGAAACCCACTCTCCATCACAAGAGTAAATGACGCCAAAAGCTTCACACCCTTCGATCCATCTGCGGATACTGAAACTTCAAATCACCCAGCGGCGGAAAATCAATAGTTCCGCTTCACACCCTTCGATCCATCTGCGGATACTGAAACTGATGCCTCTACCGGTCTTGTCAGCGGTTGGGCAAAGCTTCACACCCTTCGATCCATCTGCGGATACTGAAACTCGCTAGTTAGCGAGATGATGGCGACATTGTTCGTGCTTCACACCCTTCGATCCATCTGCGGATACTGAAACTTGGTCTGGATTCCTTTTCCCATGCCCTCATTGCGGCTTCACACCCTTCGATCCATCTGCGGATACTGAAACAGTTGTTTAGCGGTTCGTTTTCGTTGAAATACAGTAGGCTTCACACCCTTCGATCCATCTGCGGATACTGAAACCCAATTGTTGTTTCGTTGATATATCATGTACGCCAGGCTTCACACCCTTCGATCCATCTGCGGATACTGAAACGCAGGTATCCGGCGCTCAATACCGCCACCAGGTCGTGGCTTCACACCCTTCGATCCATCTGCGGATACTGAAACAAGACACACTGATGTCGCACTGGGTCGACTATGCGGCAATGCTTCACACCCTTCGATCCATCTGCGGATACTGAAACCAATTAACTAATTGCTCTGCCACAATAGCGAGCAAATGCTTCACACCCTTCGATCCATCTGCGGATACTGAAACTCCCCCAAATTATAAAGAGAGGGAAGCCAATTCCGGCTTCACACCCTTCGATCCATCTGCGGATACTGAAACAGGGTCGCGTACAATGACAGGGGTAAACTCTATGTGCTTCACACCCTTCGATCCATCTGCGGATACTGAAACAAGCCACGAACGCCGGTAGAGCCTCACCTGTTACACTTCACACCCTTCGATCCATCTGCGGATACTGAAACTGGCGGTTAGCCACGCAATTCTATCCACCATTTCGGCTTCACACCCTTCGATCCATCTGCGGATACTGAAACCTGTCTATATCCGAGTAAGGCAGTTTTTCCTTACTGCTTCACACCCTTCGATCCATCTGCGGATACTGAAACACTACATCGCCGCGAAAATTATTATTAGACGAAATTGCTTCACACCCTTCGATCCATCTGCGGATACTGAAACAGGCGTGACCACGCTGTGGGGTCTCCCCGTTGTGGTGGCTTCACACCCTTCGATCCATCTGCGGATACTGAAACAGTCCTCTTGTGTTTCTATGCCATCGCTGGCAACACGCTTCACACCCTTCGATCCATCTGCGGATACTGAAACGCTACTGCTATTGTTTCGGTGTCCGACAGTGATGGCAAGCTTCACACCCTTCGATCCATCTGCGGATACTGAAACACGCTGCCATTTTTTGCATTATTGCCGCTGTCAGTGGCTTCACACCCTTCGATCCATCTGCGGATACTGAAACGAGCGTAACTAACCACACTCACCATACTCAAACCATGCTTCACACCCTTCGATCCATCTGCGGATACTGAAACAACAACTGATACAATAGCCCCTCGACTCACCGCGAGGCTTCACACCCTTCGATCCATCTGCGGATACTGAAACGCGAAATTCAGTAAAAAACCACAGGAGTGCAGGAGGCTTCACACCCTTCGATCCATCTGCGGATACTGAAACGATAAGGGGAGGAGCCGAGAGCGGATCGACGGTATGCTTCACACCCTTCGATCCATCTGCGGATACTGAAACAACAGGCAGGGGGCGATTTTTTCTATCAAATGAAAAGCTTCACACCCTTCGATCCATCTGCGGATACTGAAACGCATACGGGTAGAGATTGCACAGGCTACGAGACTATGCTTCACACCCTTCGATCCATCTGCGGATACTGAAACTCGTTCATAGATGTGGACAAACGTTTCAGGGTGGGCGGCTTCACACCCTTCGATCCATCTGCGGATACTGAAACGCAAATAGAAAGTCACATTGAATGGCTCGCCGTCTGCTTCACACCCTTCGATCCATCTGCGGATACTGAAACAGGAAACCGCCTGTCGTATCCAGCGGTCGCACCGGGCTTCACACCCTTCGATCCATCTGCGGATACTGAAACGCCGTCTTGGCAGCGGAAAACATTAGGCAAACAGTAGGCTTCACACCCTTCGATCCATCTGCGGATACTGAAACGCGTTCCCGCCTGTGCCAATGTCTTTGTGACTACGCTATGCTTCACACCCTTCGATCCATCTGCGGATACTGAAACATGCCCAGCCCTACTCTACTCAGTTCGTTGAATGCGCTTCACACCCTTCGATCCATCTGCGGATACTGAAACATTGCCCGAAGAGAGTACGCTGTCATCTTGGCGTAGCTTCACACCCTTCGATCCATCTGCGGATACTGAAACAATAGGCAGGTCGGTTTTTATGAGCATATTCGAATAGCTTCACACCCTTCGATCCATCTGCGGATACTGAAACACGGATAATAATGGATACCGCTGTAGCAACTGTGAGCTTCACACCCTTCGATCCATCTGCGGATACTGAAACCCACATGCAGGCAATGGCGACGCCTTGATTGGCGGCGCTTCACACCCTTCGATCCATCTGCGGATACTGAAACACTTGCCAAGCTGTATGGTTTCTGAAAATTATATTAGCTTCACACCCTTCGATCCATCTGCGGATACTGAAACCCGCCTGCGCGGGCAGGTCAAGAATGCCGGCACAAGCTTCACACCCTTCGATCCATCTGCGGATACTGAAACTCTCCTGCACGCCGTCCAGGTCTCGTATAGTGAGGCGCTTCACACCCTTCGATCCATCTGCGGATACTGAAACACTGTTCTGCGATGAGATCCGAACGTACACGACGGCTTCACACCCTTCGATCCATCTGCGGATACTGAAACGCGTTGAGGATAGACCTCGACGCGGGCTTTAATTTGCTTCACACCCTTCGATCCATCTGCGGATACTGAAACTCTAACTACCCGTACAGTATCATACGACTAGTCGTAGGCTTCACACCCTTCGATCCATCTGCGGATACTGAAACGCCTTTTGTACGGCGCTTTACTGTCTGGCGGCAATTGCTTCACACCCTTCGATCCATCTGCGGATACTGAAACTCAATAGCGTCAGTTAGCGCCGGCAAAGTCTGTTTATGCTTCACACCCTTCGATCCATCTGCGGATACTGAAACGAAAAGAGTTTGCTCGGTATGTGACGAGCCATCATCGCTTCACACCCTTCGATCCATCTGCGGATACTGAAACAATACGAGAATCGCTGGAACTATTTCGAGAGGGTGAGGCTTCACACCCTTCGATCCATCTGCGGATACTGAAACTTAAGTTTTTTAATATATTACTGTAAATCATATCGTGCTTCACACCCTTCGATCCATCTGCGGATACTGAAACGTTTACAACAACATCATTAACAATATCACATCAATCAGCTTCACACCCTTCGATCCATCTGCGGATACTGAAACATATCATAACTGAAAACAATACTATCGCGGAATCAGCAGTGCTTCACACCCTTCGATCCATCTGCGGATACTGAAACGCAAGTCGGCGGTGTATGAGTGGTACAGCAAAGGGAGCTTCACACCCTTCGATCCATCTGCGGATACTGAAACTGGAAGCTCTATCCAGAAGAGATAGATAAGGTAATTGCTTCACACCCTTCGATCCATCTGCGGATACTGAAACTTTTTTCTTTTTCTCTGAATTCGTTTAGGCATTTTTCGCTTCACACCCTTCGATCCATCTGCGGATACTGAAACATTGTAGTCTATCACTTTGTCATGTATTGTAAAAGAGCTTCACACCCTTCGATCCATCTGCGGATACTGAAACTGCGAATGGAGGGGGAGGTGGGTTTTATTATCAATCATGCTTCACACCCTTCGATCCATCTGCGGATACTGAAACTTTAACATCGAAACAACAGAATTTGCTTGCGGATGTTGCTTCACACCCTTCGATCCATCTGCGGATACTGAAACCTATTTAATTGGCTCTGACAACGGCTTTGTGTGGATAGCGCTTCACACCCTTCGATCCATCTGCGGATACTGAAACGTAAATATGGCTGAAACATTGCCTGTTGAGGCGACCATGCTTCACACCCTTCGATCCATCTGCGGATACTGAAACCTTTTTCCTGTACACCGTCCAGGTCTCGTAATGTGAGCTTCACACCCTTCGATCCATCTGCGGATACTGAAACCACCTGTAGTAGTGGTTAACGTCGACGCTAACGCCTGGGCTTCACACCCTTCGATCCATCTGCGGATACTGAAACACCTGGATCTCGAACAATCACAGGAGTGAACGGTATGGCTTCACACCCTTCGATCCATCTGCGGATACTGAAACACCTAACTCTAGGTCGGCGTTAGCCATTTCGGCACGCTTCACACCCTTCGATCCATCTGCGGATACTGAAACAGCTCTTGCGGTCACGGGGTATGCGGGTGTACGTAAGGCTTCACACCCTTCGATCCATCTGCGGATACTGAAACCTATATTATATATTAAGTCTAGCTGACGCAACCCCGCTTCACACCCTTCGATCCATCTGCGGATACTGAAACATGTTCACTCTCCTTTCAACTACTCATACGAATTCTTGCTTCACACCCTTCGATCCATCTGCGGATACTGAAACACTGGAGACCGACGTTAAAGTTACGCTCCGGTACGATAAGCTTCACACCCTTCGATCCATCTGCGGATACTGAAACACCCGACATTAGGTAGGCGTTTAACGCTTTGGCACACCGCTTCACACCCTTCGATCCATCTGCGGATACTGAAACATATACCCTTATCTTCAGCAGACATCTTTTCTGTAAGCTTCACACCCTTCGATCCATCTGCGGATACTGAAACGGTACGGGGCAATCAGTGGTATTGATAGAGATTTATGCTTCACACCCTTCGATCCATCTGCGGATACTGAAACCTAAATTTGAGCATCCAGCCACGTTTGTTTCCTGGAGGCTTCACACCCTTCGATCCATCTGCGGATACTGAAACTGCCGGCAACCGCTTGACATATGCTGATACATATGTGCTTCACACCCTTCGATCCATCTGCGGATACTGAAACGTAAATCTTTGTGGATAAAGATATTTTACTTTCCGTTGCTTCACACCCTTCGATCCATCTGCGGATACTGAAACTGTTGAGAGCGGGTGACACTATATACAGTGTCCAGGGCTTCACACCCTTCGATCCATCTGCGGATACTGAAACGATGGTAGAAATGCCGGCAGGGAGGCTACAACTCTTTGCTTCACACCCTTCGATCCATCTGCGGATACTGAAACTCAAAGCCTCCTCCTGAACTTTATTGGGGTTTAATGGCTTCACACCCTTCGATCCATCTGCGGATACTGAAACGGACCCCAACAATTGGCAATCTGGTATTGTGCGAATGCTTCACACCCTTCGATCCATCTGCGGATACTGAAACCTATATGCCCCTGGGTATCTATTCGCTTCGTTAAGCTTCACACCCTTCGATCCATCTGCGGATACTGAAACGGAAAAGGACCAGTGCGGAACACGTTTATGATTCGTCTGCTTCACACCCTTCGATCCATCTGCGGATACTGAAACTTTCTTGAAGCCACTCTTGGAATTCAAAGTCAGACAGAGCTTCACACCCTTCGATCCATCTGCGGATACTGAAACCTTAATTAGTATTCAGTCGGTACGTGACATACTTTTTAGCTTCACACCCTTCGATCCATCTGCGGATACTGAAACTCCAGGGATACCAATATCTCCCCCGAACATCTGACCGCTTCACACCCTTCGATCCATCTGCGGATACTGAAACTTTACATTCCCGATACCTAGCCAATGGATAACCAAGCGCTTCACACCCTTCGATCCATCTGCGGATACTGAAACATTGGCGGTAATGGCGTTGGCGTAGGAAGATTATCAGGCTTCACACCCTTCGATCCATCTGCGGATACTGAAACAAATTACCATCAGCGCATTGAACATACCTGATGAAAATGCTTCACACCCTTCGATCCATCTGCGGATACTGAAACAACGGCTTGCTTGTTACAGCGAATTTTTGCGCTGCCGCTTCACACCCTTCGATCCATCTGCGGATACTGAAACAAGCTATTGATATGAATCACACACTACAAATATACTATGCTTCACACCCTTCGATCCATCTGCGGATACTGAAACACGTGCCAAATGTGCGACCATTCGGCACGTGGTATAGCTTCACACCCTTCGATCCATCTGCGGATACTGAAACTTATGCTAACTAAATTTGGCGTTCATGTGGCATACGGGCTTCACACCCTTCGATCCATCTGCGGATACTGAAACCGCTGGCATACGAGTATCGTAAGCTATTTAATATGCGCTTCACACCCTTCGATCCATCTGCGGATACTGAAACGCTGAATGATTTAATTGTCGCTCCGACTGGTCAGCGCTTCACACCCTTCGATCCATCTGCGGATACTGAAACGCTTTGGGCAATCGCATGGCGTAATAACACAATCGCGCTTCACACCCTTCGATCCATCTGCGGATACTGAAACTGTTCTCAATACTGGTTATGTCGCGATTGCTTAAAGCTTCACACCCTTCGATCCATCTGCGGATACTGAAACTGTTCTCAATACTGGTTATGTCGCGATTGCTTAAAGCTTCACACCCTTCGATCCATCTGCGGATACTGAAACCCATTTGCCATAGCGCGAACGCCATTCATTTGCTAAGTGCTTCACACCCTTCGATCCATCTGCGGATACTGAAACTAGATAATCGCGCTGACAAATGCAAGGGCAGCAGCCAGCTTCACACCCTTCGATCCATCTGCGGATACTGAAACTCATTTGGCATGATGTCGTTGTCAACGACATCTCTAGCTTCACACCCTTCGATCCATCTGCGGATACTGAAACGCATTTTTTGTAAATCGCTGGACTGGGCTGAAAAAAGCGCTTCACACCCTTCGATCCATCTGCGGATACTGAAACGTTGGCGTCTATGGCGTATGTGTTTGACCGTTTCACGGCTTCACACCCTTCGATCCATCTGCGGATACTGAAACTGGAACCACTTGTACTTCCGCCAAATGTTCGAGCTCGCTTCACACCCTTCGATCCATCTGCGGATACTGAAACGCGCAACAAGCCCCGCTTAGCGTAATCAAATACCTGAGCTTCACACCCTTCGATCCATCTGCGGATACTGAAACATTGCAAGTGGAAGGGGGGGGCGAACGGAGTTAAGGATGCTTCACACCCTTCGATCCATCTGCGGATACTGAAACGTAAATCCTCTAGCTCAGCCATCACCGAGCCCAACGAAGCTTCACACCCTTCGATCCATCTGCGGATACTGAAACGTCACTAGAGGGTGATGGCGGCGCGGCAAAGGGGCGCTTCACACCCTTCGATCCATCTGCGGATACTGAAACTTTTTTCTGCTGGATTCGATCCGGCGGCAGCAGCAGCTTCACACCCTTCGATCCATCTGCGGATACTGAAACTCAGCGTGGCTGGCAAAGGAAAAAAAAACTATGAAAGCTTCACACCCTTCGATCCATCTGCGGATACTGAAACGTTGGACAGACAGGACAGGCAGGCAGCGACTCAAGCTTCACACCCTTCGATCCATCTGCGGATACTGAAACTCAGCGTGGCTGGCAAAGGAAAAAAAACTATGAAGCTTCACACCCTTCGATCCATCTGCGGATACTGAAACTGGAGGGATACTGACTAAGTTTTCCTATATCGGCAAGCTTCACACCCTTCGATCCATCTGCGGATACTGAAACGACCTTGATTTCGACACGGCGGTAAACGAAATTTACAGCTTCACACCCTTCGATCCATCTGCGGATACTGAAACTTCTTGAGAAATGGTCAGAGCCGAAGGTCACGAAAAGCTTCACACCCTTCGATCCATCTGCGGATACTGAAACGCGAATGCCGGGCACATCCATCAACTGTTCCTCCGTGACGCTTCACACCCTTCGATCCATCTGCGGATACTGAAACGCCAGGACAAACGAATTCAGCTAGAAACTCTATCAGGCTTCACACCCTTCGATCCATCTGCGGATACTGAAACTTGCATACGGGCTCGTTGATACGGATGACGGCCGGCTCGCTTCACACCCTTCGATCCATCTGCGGATACTGAAACGCATATCGCCGGAGACCTTTAGAGCCTTCCCGATATGGCTTCACACCCTTCGATCCATCTGCGGATACTGAAACTCGATGGGCGGAGTTGAGGAAGGGGGCGGCTCAGGAAGCTTCACACCCTTCGATCCATCTGCGGATACTGAAACATGTAGTAAACGGCTGCTGTGTAGCTGACAATGGAGACGCTTCACACCCTTCGATCCATCTGCGGATACTGAAACAGCAACCCCCTGCCGGCAAGCTCTTGTATTTTTTGTGCTTCACACCCTTCGATCCATCTGCGGATACTGAAACCAAATATTTAATCGCTACCGCTTCTTTAATGGTAGAGCTTCACACCCTTCGATCCATCTGCGGATACTGAAACTTCAAACCGTGAAAGTTCCCGCAAACACATTAGCGGAGCTTCACACCCTTCGATCCATCTGCGGATACTGAAACAATTTTACCAGACTCAGACTTAGTCAGTTTCTTCATGCTTCACACCCTTCGATCCATCTGCGGATACTGAAACGATAATTAACTAAAAAGTCAACTAGAGATAACATAACGCTTCACACCCTTCGATCCATCTGCGGATACTGAAACTATATTCAGTATCATCAATAGAAATCGTCGCTTGAAGCTTCACACCCTTCGATCCATCTGCGGATACTGAAACTTGATACTCATGTCTCCGCCGCTGTCCACATTGCCAGCTTCACACCCTTCGATCCATCTGCGGATACTGAAACACCTTGAGGCTTTGTTGTTCAGGCTGTTCCGGCAGGGCTTCACACCCTTCGATCCATCTGCGGATACTGAAACGCTTGCAAATACCGCTCACTTGTACCACTGTTTTGGGCTTCACACCCTTCGATCCATCTGCGGATACTGAAACACGCCAGGGCAGTTACTGCATGGCACAAAGTGAAAGCTTCACACCCTTCGATCCATCTGCGGATACTGAAACAGCTCTTTGTCCACCGCACGGACAATGGACATGACTGCTTCACACCCTTCGATCCATCTGCGGATACTGAAACATCAAAAAAATCGATAAATGCGGCTACGACGCGCTGCTTCACACCCTTCGATCCATCTGCGGATACTGAAACGTTTCACGCTGGTCAAATTGTGCCGGTGCGACCATGCTTCACACCCTTCGATCCATCTGCGGATACTGAAACGGAAACCGCCTGTCGTATCCAATGGTCGCACCGGCGCTTCACACCCTTCGATCCATCTGCGGATACTGAAACTTTCGTCGGCGGTATAGCTCATGCCAGCCCGCATTGGCTTCACACCCTTCGATCCATCTGCGGATACTGAAACACATAATGGCGCACGCGCTTTGGGCAATCGCATGGCGCTTCACACCCTTCGATCCATCTGCGGATACTGAAACACAGATACTGATGAATTATTTATCAAAGTGTTTGATGCTTCACACCCTTCGATCCATCTGCGGATACTGAAACCTGTTTTGTGCCATGCCGACCTCGGTTCTGGCAATGGGCTTCACACCCTTCGATCCATCTGCGGATACTGAAACGGGTATCGCTGATGTGTTCACCGGCAGTGATGCGTAGCTTCACACCCTTCGATCCATCTGCGGATACTGAAACGTTGCTTGCGGTGCGTGCCGCTTGGCGTCCGCAAGGCTTCACACCCTTCGATCCATCTGCGGATACTGAAACATTTGCCCGGGGGGGCAAAAATCGAATATTGGCTGGTGCTTCACACCCTTCGATCCATCTGCGGATACTGAAACCAACTCCATCAGACAAACCGTCATACCCAATTCACACCCGCTTCACACCCTTCGATCCATCTGCGGATACTGAAACGCCGCTTTAGTATTGTGTCGGGCATGGCTAGAATAGAGCTTCACACCCTTCGATCCATCTGCGGATACTGAAACTTGTTTGTGATTGGTTAACATGCTACACATTATAATGCTTCACACCCTTCGATCCATCTGCGGATACTGAAACGTGCCAGATGGGAAGCCCACTCTACAAAATCTAAAAGCTTCACACCCTTCGATCCATCTGCGGATACTGAAACTATTAATTTGTTTCCGCGAAATGGCGAATAATCAACGCTTCACACCCTTCGATCCATCTGCGGATACTGAAACCAAAATTTTGACTGAGCGCGAATATGGCAAATTGAGCTTCACACCCTTCGATCCATCTGCGGATACTGAAACGTGGATTTGAAATAAGCCCTTTGCCGCGCCGCCGTCGCTTCACACCCTTCGATCCATCTGCGGATACTGAAACCGTAGCCAGCATGTGCCCAAAGTTTCGACACTGTGGGCTTCACACCCTTCGATCCATCTGCGGATACTGAAACACCTGACAAACGAGCGCTATACTTGAGCGCTGATCAGGCTTCACACCCTTCGATCCATCTGCGGATACTGAAACATATTTATTCCGACGAAGGGGCGTTGGGCAACGCCATGCTTCACACCCTTCGATCCATCTGCGGATACTGAAACCTGGCTCCTCATTTCCCAGCCGCTTGTAGGTGCGAGCTTCACACCCTTCGATCCATCTGCGGATACTGAAACGCTCAATCAATGAAATTTCTGTTTTGCTCATTTTGTGCTTCACACCCTTCGATCCATCTGCGGATACTGAAACGTAAAAACCGAGCCGTTCTCAGCCGATACTTTATGGCTTCACACCCTTCGATCCATCTGCGGATACTGAAACTTTTGACATAGTGAGTATTGAGCCAGACGCTTTTGAGCTTCACACCCTTCGATCCATCTGCGGATACTGAAACGGTATACCACGCCATCCGCCACTGCATACATTTGATGCTTCACACCCTTCGATCCATCTGCGGATACTGAAACATGATGGGAGTGATTCGAGAGTTGCTGGCATTTCGAGCTTCACACCCTTCGATCCATCTGCGGATACTGAAACAAAAATATTGGGCAAATACGAAAATTACTGCGTGAGGCTTCACACCCTTCGATCCATCTGCGGATACTGAAACATATTTCGGCTGGCGGCAGACGTAGCATTGGATTTGGCTTCACACCCTTCGATCCATCTGCGGATACTGAAACACAACGCAACGGGGGCGGCGGGTCGCCGTCGAGCAGCGCTTCACACCCTTCGATCCATCTGCGGATACTGAAACGCCAACTGAATAGTGTCATCTTGTGGCGTGGTTGGAGCTTCACACCCTTCGATCCATCTGCGGATACTGAAACATATACAGCGTTCCGCAGCGCTCTAAAAAACGCCAAGCTTCACACCCTTCGATCCATCTGCGGATACTGAAACGTTGTCAGTACCCCCCCAGGTTTCGAATCGTTGCGAAAGCTTCACACCCTTCGATCCATCTGCGGATACTGAAACGCTATTTGCGCCAGTGCCGTCGACATTCCGCGTGAGCTTCACACCCTTCGATCCATCTGCGGATACTGAAACTTTGATTCCAGAGCGAGACACTATTGAGCTCGAGGATGGGCTTCACACCCTTCGATCCATCTGCGGATACTGAAACTGAACGGTTTTGGGAAATGGCGAAATTGGAGCGGGAGGCTTCACACCCTTCGATCCATCTGCGGATACTGAAACCTTGGGACGATAACGGGTGTGTCGTTTAGTGTGAACGCGCTTCACACCCTTCGATCCATCTGCGGATACTGAAACACGCCAGGGCAGTTACTGCATGGCACAAAGTGAAAGCTTCACACCCTTCGATCCATCTGCGGATACTGAAACCCTAGCGACTTCGTCGCACCCCCCCGAAGGCGACAGCTTCACACCCTTCGATCCATCTGCGGATACTGAAACATAAAGAAATCATTACATTCAAACGCTATTTCCGCGCTTCACACCCTTCGATCCATCTGCGGATACTGAAACCCTCTCACACGCCGGCATTGATAGTTATTACAAAAAGCTTCACACCCTTCGATCCATCTGCGGATACTGAAACGACAACGACACCAAACAATAAACAATCTGGTCAAAGGCTTCACACCCTTCGATCCATCTGCGGATACTGAAACGGATAATGGCTGGGCGCATGGGGACGTTCACGGCGGGAGCTTCACACCCTTCGATCCATCTGCGGATACTGAAACGAACTTTGATCGCGCTGGCATTCAATGTCGCCGCCGGCTTCACACCCTTCGATCCATCTGCGGATACTGAAACAATCTCACCCGCTCCGTCTGAGCGTTGTAGGTCGTTCCGCTTCACACCCTTCGATCCATCTGCGGATACTGAAACATTACAGCAATCGGGGATAAATATATGGTCTATATTGCTTCACACCCTTCGATCCATCTGCGGATACTGAAACTCATCTAGGACGCATGCTTGCATTAAACCGGTGGGAAGCTTCACACCCTTCGATCCATCTGCGGATACTGAAACTCAATTGGCTTAACACAAACCCTATCATCATAATTAGCTTCACACCCTTCGATCCATCTGCGGATACTGAAACCCTAATAAAATTAAGTATTACTACACCACTCACAGCTTCACACCCTTCGATCCATCTGCGGATACTGAAACGCTGTAGCGTTAAATCAGATAATAAGCGGCTGCACTGCTTCACACCCTTCGATCCATCTGCGGATACTGAAACATCGAATCCACTTCTTCGAACGATGCATTGTACACAATGCTTCACACCCTTCGATCCATCTGCGGATACTGAAACGTCTCGTTTTCCGTCTGTCCGTTCTATTTGCATAAAAGCTTCACACCCTTCGATCCATCTGCGGATACTGAAACTCGCCGACGATGAAATTGCTGTCCGCCGCGCTCAATGCTTCACACCCTTCGATCCATCTGCGGATACTGAAACGAGTCGGCGTTGATGCGCTGGTGGGAGTTTGTGTTTGCTTCACACCCTTCGATCCATCTGCGGATACTGAAACTTTGAGCGATGTCTCGTTAAAACTGGCTTTGGCAGCGCTTCACACCCTTCGATCCATCTGCGGATACTGAAACCAAATCCGCATCCCGCAAATCCGCCCGACGCAAAGCTTCACACCCTTCGATCCATCTGCGGATACTGAAACGCTTTGACGAAGTGGGGCTTGTCGTCAAGGTAGGCGGCTTCACACCCTTCGATCCATCTGCGGATACTGAAACGCAAATCCGCATCCCGCAAATCCGCTCTCTGCAAAGCGCTTCACACCCTTCGATCCATCTGCGGATACTGAAACATCAAAAATCGGAGAGCCGCTATCCAAAACTTCCAAAGCTTCACACCCTTCGATCCATCTGCGGATACTGAAACTGTTGAGCGCTGGCTCGCTCAGCATAGTCCTGCAATGCTTCACACCCTTCGATCCATCTGCGGATACTGAAACGCTTATTTACACACTGACCAGCATTAACGCGAATGTGCTTCACACCCTTCGATCCATCTGCGGATACTGAAACAATAGGCAAGTCGGGGGCAGACAAAGGAGAAACATGGCTTCACACCCTTCGATCCATCTGCGGATACTGAAACTCCTGCTCATACCTGGTCAACGCTGTCCCCTGCTCAGCTTCACACCCTTCGATCCATCTGCGGATACTGAAACATTCTGACAGCTACATACCGCTTCAATTATCCGTCAAAGCTTCACACCCTTCGATCCATCTGCGGATACTGAAACATGTCGCCGCAATCGCTTCGCCATGATGAGGGCAATGCTTCACACCCTTCGATCCATCTGCGGATACTGAAACATCTACGTATTTTCGTCACGGCGGCAAAAAATGCCGGCTTCACACCCTTCGATCCATCTGCGGATACTGAAACGCTGTGCAAGGATTTGCAACATTTTGTGTTCAATCGCTTCACACCCTTCGATCCATCTGCGGATACTGAAACAACATGCTGATTTAGTTATTAAGGAGACGTATAACAAGCTTCACACCCTTCGATCCATCTGCGGATACTGAAACCTGGTTTCAGGTTTCGGTAGTTCCGTCGATTTTGGAGCTTCACACCCTTCGATCCATCTGCGGATACTGAAACCTGTTTTGCGCCATGGCGACTTCGGTTCTGGCAATGGCTTCACACCCTTCGATCCATCTGCGGATACTGAAACAGCGTGGCAATTGTCGCTGGCGTATGATGCGTCAATGTCGCTTCACACCCTTCGATCCATCTGCGGATACTGAAACGCGATGAGGCATTAATCGAGTACGCGCAAAATATTGTGCTTCACACCCTTCGATCCATCTGCGGATACTGAAACTACCGCCGAACAACTCGAACCAAATTAGGATGAGCGGCTTCACACCCTTCGATCCATCTGCGGATACTGAAACAAATAGCGCCACAGAGTTGGCTACCGCGCTCTGACCAGGCTTCACACCCTTCGATCCATCTGCGGATACTGAAACGCGTCCCAGCTTGTGCCAATGTTTTCGTGACTGTGCTGCTTCACACCCTTCGATCCATCTGCGGATACTGAAACTTTTTGGCTGGAGCAGGCGGGCATACCGCCGGAATTGCTTCACACCCTTCGATCCATCTGCGGATACTGAAACTCGTCGCGTTTGCGCTGATTGAGCGCGGCGCGTTGGGGCTTCACACCCTTCGATCCATCTGCGGATACTGAAACACGATGATGATTTGCGGCGACATGCTCTAATTGACTTGCTTCACACCCTTCGATCCATCTGCGGATACTGAAACCTAGCAGTCTCTACAGTGTAGCGGCTATTTGCAATGGCTTCACACCCTTCGATCCATCTGCGGATACTGAAACTTTTTTCAGCGGGGTTGCGAGCAACTTCAACTGATGCTTCACACCCTTCGATCCATCTGCGGATACTGAAACGCTTCGGGCAATCGCACGGCGTAATGACGCAATGACGCTTCACACCCTTCGATCCATCTGCGGATACTGAAACTTGAAAGAGGGCATTATAATCTCTTTTTCTACGTCTGCTTCACACCCTTCGATCCATCTGCGGATACTGAAACTTACATTCGCCGCTACTTTGTGGCTAAGCGATTTCGGCTTCACACCCTTCGATCCATCTGCGGATACTGAAACTTTTGGTATGCCTCCGAATCGCCGTCGGAAATGTATAGCTTCACACCCTTCGATCCATCTGCGGATACTGAAACTTTATTCAGCGCCACTCCTGCGCAAACTCGATTGTGCTTCACACCCTTCGATCCATCTGCGGATACTGAAACTAAAAGGTCATCCAGATTGCCTTCCAGACGATAAATGCTTCACACCCTTCGATCCATCTGCGGATACTGAAACCTCCTCCTGTGTTTCTATGCCATCGCTGGCAATGCCGGCTTCACACCCTTCGATCCATCTGCGGATACTGAAACGCTGGGCGTTCAGCGTCGAAGCAAATGCGATTTTTATGCTTCACACCCTTCGATCCATCTGCGGATACTGAAACCATGCAGGTCTGATCTAATGGCATTTAATGTCTGCAGCTTCACACCCTTCGATCCATCTGCGGATACTGAAACGCGACCGTCGCCACACTGGGGGATTCCGCCACGCCGCGCTTCACACCCTTCGATCCATCTGCGGATACTGAAACATCCGCCAGGCTTTGGGCAGCGCGTGGCGGGGCTGGGCTTCACACCCTTCGATCCATCTGCGGATACTGAAACGTCGTTTTTATCGTCATCTGTGCCGCGCAAATGGTAGGGCTTCACACCCTTCGATCCATCTGCGGATACTGAAACATTGACGCCGACACTAGCATTAATGTCAGCGTCAAGCTTCACACCCTTCGATCCATCTGCGGATACTGAAACCCTGCAGTTTGCTGATTTTTGCCTGTAAGCGCAACGCTTCACACCCTTCGATCCATCTGCGGATACTGAAACAGTGAAGCGCACCGCTGGTTCGGGCTAGAGGGACTGGCTTCACACCCTTCGATCCATCTGCGGATACTGAAACGAACCGAACTTTCGATTCTTCCCAGAACGGCAAGGGCTTCACACCCTTCGATCCATCTGCGGATACTGAAACAGCGTAGTATTGGGTTTCGGCGTTGTTGGAATTGTGCTTCACACCCTTCGATCCATCTGCGGATACTGAAACTGCCGCCTCCAGCCCCGCCACGCGCCGCTCAGAGTGCTGCTTCACACCCTTCGATCCATCTGCGGATACTGAAACGCATAGTACCCATTCTCCGACCACCACTTGCCGAAGCTTCACACCCTTCGATCCATCTGCGGATACTGAAACAAAACTGCCGCTACTCGAGTAACAGACAGCGTGTACGGCTTCACACCCTTCGATCCATCTGCGGATACTGAAACGTATGAATGCAAGTGGTTTAGTGTCACTCGACACATTGCTTCACACCCTTCGATCCATCTGCGGATACTGAAACCAACTAAACTGGCGCAGGTGCGTTAAATCCGGCTGGCGCTTCACACCCTTCGATCCATCTGCGGATACTGAAACTCTCTAGATTTTTGTGTAGAACCGTATGATTTATCAGCTTCACACCCTTCGATCCATCTGCGGATACTGAAACTACCTGCGCGGCGACGGTCAGCAATACATGGTTCGGGCTTCACACCCTTCGATCCATCTGCGGATACTGAAACACTGTGGAATCGATATTAGTAGCGGCGGTGAGTGAGCTTCACACCCTTCGATCCATCTGCGGATACTGAAACTTGTCTACCCCAAATGCATAGGGGTTCCCGAATAGAGGCTTCACACCCTTCGATCCATCTGCGGATACTGAAACGCGTCGATTCGCGCCCGTCGACGCCGGAACAGGAACGCTTCACACCCTTCGATCCATCTGCGGATACTGAAACAAAGCGGCATCACCGTGGATACCAGCGGGGTGGCTAGCTTCACACCCTTCGATCCATCTGCGGATACTGAAACAAGCTGGCGGGGCGTCAACGATAACTCTAGTTGCCGGCTTCACACCCTTCGATCCATCTGCGGATACTGAAACTCAAAACATTAAATCCATTACTCCTGGCGATAGTGGCTTCACACCCTTCGATCCATCTGCGGATACTGAAACTGACCATTCCAAGTTGGCGTACCAGACATAATAAGCTTCACACCCTTCGATCCATCTGCGGATACTGAAACGCCATTTGTGTCTAGTAATCAACCTGCTTCTCATTTGGCTTCACACCCTTCGATCCATCTGCGGATACTGAAACCCAAACTTGGATTTGTACACAGACGCTGACAGCGCGCTTCACACCCTTCGATCCATCTGCGGATACTGAAACTTTTAATACCCTTTCTCTACTGTTATAGCAGTAGATTGCTTCACACCCTTCGATCCATCTGCGGATACTGAAACTTGAAATTTTCGTCATGGCGGCAAAAAATGCCGCCGCTTCACACCCTTCGATCCATCTGCGGATACTGAAACACTCTTCCTGTGTTTTTATGCCATCGCTGGCAATAGCTTCACACCCTTCGATCCATCTGCGGATACTGAAACGCTGATTTGGCTCGCCGCTAGAGCGCGAGAAAACGGGCTTCACACCCTTCGATCCATCTGCGGATACTGAAACAACTTCCGTCATGGGGGTGTTGGGGTCTCTCCCGAACGCTTCACACCCTTCGATCCATCTGCGGATACTGAAACGCCTGTGCAGACAGGGGTTGCGCTCGAACCACAAAAAGCTTCACACCCTTCGATCCATCTGCGGATACTGAAACATTTGGGCAATTGCACGGAGAAACCGTACTGGCGAGCTTCACACCCTTCGATCCATCTGCGGATACTGAAACCTGGGGCGCTACGGGCGTACAAGCGTATTGGCGAGGGCTTCACACCCTTCGATCCATCTGCGGATACTGAAACCCTTCCGAGCCGTCGCCGGTAATTGCCGTCGCCGTAGGCTTCACACCCTTCGATCCATCTGCGGATACTGAAACCGTCGAGTTGGCGGGCGAAACAGGCGTCAGCTACCCGCTTCACACCCTTCGATCCATCTGCGGATACTGAAACAACGACCGGTACAACTCTCCATATACGCCGCCATACTGCTTCACACCCTTCGATCCATCTGCGGATACTGAAACGTTGCCGCACGCTCTCGTAATCCAGCTCAAAAGCGATGCTTCACACCCTTCGATCCATCTGCGGATACTGAAACCTGCTAACGGTTTGTCCATTCAGGACATGATATGCGCTTCACACCCTTCGATCCATCTGCGGATACTGAAACGACACTATTTTTACAGCACGCGAACCAGAGCCGACAAGCTTCACACCCTTCGATCCATCTGCGGATACTGAAACTCATCAAGGCGCTAGCGGCGCTGGCGACAGATGGCAGCTTCACACCCTTCGATCCATCTGCGGATACTGAAACACAAATTCGCCAATGCCTCGGCATCTTCGCCCAGCGGCTTCACACCCTTCGATCCATCTGCGGATACTGAAACGGTTCGTGGGAGGGTCATCCATTTGGCGACACGGCGGCTTCACACCCTTCGATCCATCTGCGGATACTGAAACTCGTTACCGAAGATGTGGAAAGTTGGGTCAAATCAGCTTCACACCCTTCGATCCATCTGCGGATACTGAAACGTTTCGCTGGAAAGCGTAGCTCTCATTTTAGATATGCAGCTTCACACCCTTCGATCCATCTGCGGATACTGAAACTTCAGAATTTTCAAAACACAAGTCCGATTATCGCATGCTTCACACCCTTCGATCCATCTGCGGATACTGAAACCTCTTGATATACAACGCTTCCTCGATTCAAATTGGGGCTTCACACCCTTCGATCCATCTGCGGATACTGAAACGTTTTTTTGTCAATCGACCAGCGCACCTTTTTTTGCTGCTTCACACCCTTCGATCCATCTGCGGATACTGAAACATAGATGCAGTTGCCGTTTTTGCCGCGGGGACAGGCTTCACACCCTTCGATCCATCTGCGGATACTGAAACGCCACAGCGCGGACACGCGGCTGACCATTCGCCATGCTTCACACCCTTCGATCCATCTGCGGATACTGAAACACGAAATACACGAATTTGCCATAACTCATGCCGTTTTGCTTCACACCCTTCGATCCATCTGCGGATACTGAAACTCAGCATGGCGGGCAAAGGAAAACAAAATGAGTGAAAGCTTCACACCCTTCGATCCATCTGCGGATACTGAAACCTTTTGGACAAGTTGGACATCGCAGAACGCATTGAGCTTCACACCCTTCGATCCATCTGCGGATACTGAAACGCCCCAACCATTATGTTTGGATCTGGTTTCTCAATGCTTCACACCCTTCGATCCATCTGCGGATACTGAAACGTCGTTAGCCAATCGCAATCATTGTCGATAATATCGGCTTCACACCCTTCGATCCATCTGCGGATACTGAAACTACTTGATATGTCGCAAGCGCTCAAGCAGGATTTAAAGCTTCACACCCTTCGATCCATCTGCGGATACTGAAACACCAACTATCCGCATTCTGTTGGCGTTCTGGTCGGCTTCACACCCTTCGATCCATCTGCGGATACTGAAACGGTCTATAATCCACGTATAAAGCCACGGGATTTTAGGCTTCACACCCTTCGATCCATCTGCGGATACTGAAACACAATGTCACCAGCGGCGGCGGTGGCTCGGCAGCATGCTTCACACCCTTCGATCCATCTGCGGATACTGAAACGAAATTGGGTTTGGGATTACGCGGAGGGATTAGGTGTTGCTTCACACCCTTCGATCCATCTGCGGATACTGAAACGCAAGCGTCGGCGACGCATATCCAATTCGGCCTGTGCTTCACACCCTTCGATCCATCTGCGGATACTGAAACTACAGTACCGCGACAATGAATGCGACGGCAACGGCAAAGCTTCACACCCTTCGATCCATCTGCGGATACTGAAACCCGTATATGCTGCGGCCGGGAGACGTGATCATTCCGCGCTTCACACCCTTCGATCCATCTGCGGATACTGAAACTTGTACATGGCAACGTTCAGGTCCGCGCCAGCCAGGTGCTTCACACCCTTCGATCCATCTGCGGATACTGAAACAGAATGAAGATGTCGCCAAGCTGTAAGTTTTGAGACTTTCACACCCTTCGATCCATCTGCGGATACTGAAACACCCATGCTGTTTACCCGATGGTAGAAATGCCGGCACTTTCACACCCTTCGATCCATCTGCGGATACTGAAACGGACAACCTTACTACAGTATCAGTAGTAATACTGCGACTTTCACACCCTTCGATCCATCTGCGGATACTGAAACTGTCAATCGTCCAGAAGCCAGCGGCTTCCGATTGTTCTTTCACACCCTTCGATCCATCTGCGGATACTGAAACCCGTTTGGTTGGTCGTCCGACTGCTGACATATGATCTTTCACACCCTTCGATCCATCTGCGGATACTGAAACGATTGCAGCGAGCCATTGCTGGTCACAGTCAATCTCCTTTCACACCCTTCGATCCATCTGCGGATACTGAAACGTTCCGTCAATCACCACTTTTAGCCCGTGCCCGCCGCTTTCACACCCTTCGATCCATCTGCGGATACTGAAACGTAATGTGGTTCCCGTTATTTTTAGCGTGTCTGGATTCTTTCACACCCTTCGATCCATCTGCGGATACTGAAACATTCCAGCGCGTCCACCTCTCCCATTGTCGCCGCCACTTTCACACCCTTCGATCCATCTGCGGATACTGAAACAATCGCGCACATTGCCGCGTGACAGATCAGCAACGGTCTTTCACACCCTTCGATCCATCTGCGGATACTGAAACTGGAAGAAGTTTGTAAGGGTTTTGTTGGAGACAGTTCTTTCACACCCTTCGATCCATCTGCGGATACTGAAACACACCATACCGGTAGTGTAGGAAACTTTCACGCCGCTTTCACACCCTTCGATCCATCTGCGGATACTGAAACCCAAAAGAGGGTACTTGAACGTTACTTTGTATGGCACTTTCACACCCTTCGATCCATCTGCGGATACTGAAACTCAAAAACCGCTTCGGCATGCGCCCAATCGGGGATGGCTTTCACACCCTTCGATCCATCTGCGGATACTGAAACATGTTTTTGTTTACCCACCCTCGCCGCCCCAAACATCTTTCACACCCTTCGATCCATCTGCGGATACTGAAACGTTATTTGCGCCATCACCGGCTACGGGCTGTACGCTCTTTCACACCCTTCGATCCATCTGCGGATACTGAAACAATTTCAACCACCTGCCGGCATTGGAATGGTTGCACCTTTCACACCCTTCGATCCATCTGCGGATACTGAAACTCCTCATCCCGTTTGACATAAATACGTATCATTCTGCTTTCACACCCTTCGATCCATCTGCGGATACTGAAACGTGATTTTGGTTATTGCTGGCGTTTGGATGGCGCATTTCACACCCTTCGATCCATCTGCGGATACTGAAACCCGCCCATGCAACCGCCTACGTTCCATCATACTAGTCTTTCACACCCTTCGATCCATCTGCGGATACTGAAACGTATCAAGCGGTTGCCGATAGGGTAGCGTTTTCGTACTTTCACACCCTTCGATCCATCTGCGGATACTGAAACACACGAAACCAACTCCATCAGACAAACCGTCATACCCAATTCACACCCTTCGATCCATCTGCGGATACTGAAACGAAACTGCTCCAAAACTAACATTGTAATCGGCCAGCTTCACACCCTTCGATCCATCTGCGGATACTGAAACACTTGTCACCACAACTAAAACGAATACCACAGGAAATTCACACCCTTCGATCCATCTGCGGATACTGAAACCCGCTCATAATTTGAAAGCTCTCTCAAGCATGACAAACTTCACACCCTTCGATCCATCTGCGGATACTGAAACAACACACGATTCAACCTAATCGCTTTGCGAAGTCGCGCTTCACACCCTTCGATCCATCTGCGGATACTGAAACATGATCCGGTTGTGCCAGCGGAGAGCGCATTCACTTGCTTCACACCCTTCGATCCATCTGCGGATACTGAAACCGTCCTCCACCCAAAGGCGAAGGCTACCCCCCGTGGCTTCACACCCTTCGATCCATCTGCGGATACTGAAACGTGCCACACAATGGCGGGATAGAAAACTTCCTCTTGGCTTCACACCCTTCGATCCATCTGCGGATACTGAAACTGTTTCGGCGGGCTCAGGCGTCGTTTCTGTTTTCAGGCTTCACACCCTTCGATCCATCTGCGGATACTGAAATGTTTTATCACATCGCTAAAACCGCGACCTTGCGGCAAGCTTCACACCCTTCGATCCATCTGCGGATACTGAAACTGAATCCGCAGGAAGGCTTTGAAATAGTCGGTGTAGGCTTCATACCCTTCGATCCATCTGCGGAGGATGAAACGTCCTGCCTGGATGTGGACAAACGAATTAGAGTTGGGCATCATCCACGTCAGTCCCTCAACGGATATTGGAGCTATCGCACCTATTTTTTTAGTTTCCAATGGCTTGAGTTATATTAGCAATGCATTTACATTGATTGCTCAAATAAAAAGAACCGCCTCATTAAAGGTTTCGAGGAGATAACAATGCCGGCAACCGCCAAAATACAATTACAAACCCGCCAGGTCGGACCATGGCAGATGAACAGTTATGCTCTTATTTGCCCAGAAACCAATCAAAGCGTCCTAATTGACCCCGGCGGCGATCCAGAAATTTTGATGGAGATGTTGGGCGACAGCCAACCGATTGCCATTCTGTTAACCCACACACATGGCGACCATGTCGGCGCTTTGGAAGAGATGGTTGACCGGCTCAACCTCCCGATTTTCGCCCATGAAGCTCCTCACCTTATCCCTCTCAACAAAGCCCGCTCATTACGCCATGGCGATGTAGTTGAGGTTGGCAAACATAGATTGCGTGTCTACCATACGCCAGGGCATATAGATGACCAAATTTGTTTTGCCGTGGAAGATGATGTGATCAACATCGTGGGAGATACGATATTTGCCGGCGGTCCCGGCAAGACTTGGTCTAGCGAAGGATTCCGAACCAGCTTGCACACTTTGCAATTTGTAGTATTAGCTTGGCAAGACGATATGATTTGTTACCCAGGACACGGACCCCACTTTCGGCTGGGCGACAAACGAGCGTCAATAGAAGCGTTTATCAAGCGTGACCACGGGGATTTTTTCGGCGACGCAGTTTGGGATTAATAAGTTGGGTTACTTTACGAAAAAATTTGGTTGCATGATCATAAACTAGTAATCGACCGCTTTGGAGAGTTGTTATGACAATTACTTCATCAAATATCCTCGTTACTGGCGTGGCGGGTTATTGGGGGCGAAGCTTGGCAGAGCGACTGTGCCTGGATGAGCGATTAACTGTGTCGGGCATCGCTGCCAAAGAGATGACGGCGCCCATAAATGACTTGAATTTTAGGCAATTGGGGCTGTCTGGGGCAGAATTGCCGGCATTGTTGCGGGAACGTCAAATCGACACTGTTTGCCATCTCGACTTTATCGCCAGCGACGCCCACACTGAAGCGATGTTCCTTCATAATGTGATGGGGACGATCAGCCTTTTTGGAGCATGTGCCCAGGCAGGCGTCAGAAAAATCGTCGTTCGCAGCAGCGGGCAAATTTATGGAGCGCTTCCTGAAAATCCTGCATTTTTAACAGAAGAGCATCCATTTCGTGGCGAAAAACAGGTTGGAACCATTCGATATTGGATCGAAAACGAACAATTCTGGGGAAAATTCAGCCAAACAAACCCCGAAGTCAAGCTGACTATCTTGCGTTTTTCCAACATCGTGGGCGGCGGGGGCGATAGCCACATGAATCGCTTTTTGCGCCAGCCTCGCGCCCCGATTCCGCTTGGTTTTGACCCGATGCTCCAATTTATTCATGACGAGGATGTGTTAGCCGCCTTGGTTTATGCCCTCGAGCAAGAGGCAATTGGGGCGGTAAATGTGGCGGGCAGAGGGGCGATGCCCCTGTCGCGCGCGTTGGCGTTGGCGCGTAAATTTCCCATTGCCATACCGATGCCTATGCTGGAATGGGGAAGTAAGGCGTTGGGCGACAAACGACGGGAGGCGCTGCCTATTCCGCTCGATTATTTGCGCTATCGATGGACGATGGATACGACGAAAATGGGGGAATGGGGTTTTGCCCCAAGATATGATGGCGCGGAGGCGGTGCAGGCATTTGTTGCCGGCAAACATACAAATAAATGGGAATCGCTGGCAAAACAGTCGGGGGCAAAAGCGACCCAACTAGAGCAAATCATCGACCAATTTAAAGTGAAGGAGCAGGTATGAGCCAAACCCAACCGCCACCAGAAATCCCAATCGACAATGAAGCCGAGCTTGAAACCAATGTGGCATATTTGCTGCGCCGCGTCCGGGAATATGTGGGAGAGTTAAATGAAGTGGCTAATCGGTTGCGGGAGAGCCGTCCCGAGTGGCTGCCGGCATTTATCAACGAAGAGGCGTTATTTTCCCCAATCAAAAAAGGGGCGAACAAATTGCTGCCAGATCCAAATTCGGGAACGATTTTTGGCGAATTGCGCCGCGCCATCGAAGAAGAGGGATTGGACGAAGAAGCCCTGCGCGGCGCCTGGTACATGGCTAAATATTCCTTTGAATTTCAAGTCGACTTACTCAAGCGGCGGCTGTCGGGCGACTACGAAACAGACGAGTTTGGGGCTGATTGGGAATTTATCGAGGCAGTGCGTCCTTTCTATGCATTTTTATACGCCAACTATTTTCGAATCTCTACCAGCGGGTTGCAGCATGTGCCCGATTATGGGCGAGCAATGATTGTGGGCAATCGCTCTGGGGAGCTGCCCTTTGACGCTGCCATGGTGATGACCGCCATTTTGTCTGAACATCCGGCGCAGCGGCTGACCCGCTCCTTGCTAGATTACCGCTTTATTGGGATGCCGTTTTTGTCGGGTTTGTTTGAAAAAACTGGGCAGATTCTTGCCAACGATGAGAATGGGGTTCGATTGCTGGAGGCGGATGAGTTGGTGGCTGTCTATCCCGAACAGCGGCATGGCGCCGGCAAATTGTGGCGAGCGCCATACCGAGTAGGTCATTTTGGGCGGGGGGCTTTTGCCCGAATGGCGCTTAAAACAGCCGCGCCCATCATCCCCGTAGCAATAATTAGCAGGGCAGAAACTGCTCTGCAATTTGGCGGATCTGGCAGATTGCGGCTTTTGCCTGGGATGGGATGGTTAGGGGCGATTCCATTGCCGGCAAAATGGACGATACAATTTGGCGCCCCCATCAACACGAACGAATTTCCCCCAGATGGGGCTGCCAATACCGCCTTAGTCACCCATTTAACCGCCTACACCCAATCCAGAGTTCAACAATTGATTTACCAGCAATTGGCTTCTTCAATAACGTAAATTTACAGGTAATAGGGCTTAAAATTGTTGCGCTTATCGCCAGAAAATCTTAAGATGTGGCGGCAGGATCAACTTTTCCCCAAGAAAAATTATGCTAGGCGGTTCTTTTGAGCGTTCCAGTCGATTCCAAACAATTTACCGGCAAGCTGAAACAACTCTTTAGCCAGTTACAAAAAAATGAAAAGGCAATGCGTCCATTGCAGCGTTCGAAACTGATCATTAGAATGCAATTGCGCCAACCTGATGTGTTGATCGCGGTTAACGCTCGAAAAACGCCGGTGGAATTGCTGTTTAACGAGAAAGGGGCGCGTCCGACCTTGGACATTGAACTGCCGGCATCTGTCTTTCACCAAATTTTGACGGAGGAGTTGACGTTGACCAAAGCCCTGGGCGATAAAAAGATGGAGGTGAAAGGACCGGTGTACAAGGCGATGGCATTAAACGAACTATTCAGGCAGGGGCGACTTATTTATGCCGGCATCATTGCCGGCGCAATCTGACACAACGGAGACGAACTTGGTATCAATGCCGATTCAGACACCGCAACTGGGGCAAATCAAGCCTTGGTTATCGTCAATTCCACGTTAGACCAGCCCTTACGCCCCATTGGTGGTTAAATGAAACTGGCAGTAAACTATAGAAGTTACGCAGTTGAACAGTTTAGAAACTCGGTTTGTAGAGAAGCGCTGTCCAGAATAAAAAACCGAGTCTCTTTGAGAAAAAAATCAACAACCAGGAGAAATATCGTATGGGATTCTTATTTGGCACCGATGAATGGGTGAAAGATTTAATGGAAAAGGTGAACGACAGCGAAGGGTACGCCCATGCCGCCAAGGATTGGGAAGGGGATTTTTATTTTGTAATTAACAAAAGCCCCGGCTTTCCCGAAGAGATAAGCTTGTATCTCGATTTGCAGCATGGCAAATGCCTCGATGCGTTCGCGGCGGACGACCCAACGGCAAAATCGCCGGCATTTATATTGGCGGCGCCCGCCCCCATTTGGCGAAAAGTGCTAGAAGGTAAGCTGGACCCGATTCGGGGTTTGATGTCCCGCCAACTTAAATTGAAGGGCAATATGATGAAAATTATGAAAACCCCTAAAGCGGCGACAGAGTTGGTAGCGGCAGCCCAAGTAGTCGATACCGAGTGGCCCCAATAGGGCGAAGGTTTCACAAGTATGTGGTTTTTTCGCAGCCCAGAAATCTATTTTGGCGAGGATTCGCTGGCTTATTTGAGCGAGCTGCAAGGCAAGCGGGCATTTATCGTCACGGATGCCGTGCTGGAGGGATTGGGCTATGTACAGCGGGTGCGGGAACAGTTGGAGATTGCCGGCATCCCCAGCGACTTATTTGCTGAAGTAGAGCCGCAACCATCGCTGCAAACGGTGCGGCGCGGGGCAAAACAGATGATGGACAGCCAACCCGATTGGGTAATTGGCTTAGGGGGCGGCTCTTGTATGGATGCGGCTCGGGCGATGTGGATCCATTATGAACGTCCCGACATCGACCCGGAAGCGATTAATCCATTTGACCAGTTAGGTTTGCGCAGCAAAGCCCGACTCATTTGCATCCCAACTACTGCCGGCACCGGCTCAGAGTCGGGGTACGGGGTAGTGCTGACCGACACCGAAACCCATCGCAAATTGACATTGGGAGCGCGGGAAGCGACAGCCGATATCGCCATTGTAGACCCCCAATTTAGCCAACATCTGCCCCAACAAGTGACGATTGATACCGGCATCGACGTATTGACCCACGCCATCGAAGGATACACTTGCACCTGGGCGAACGATTTTACCGATGGTCCTTGCCTTAAAGCTGCCCATTTGGTCTTTAACTATTTGCCCCGCGCCGCCAAAAATGGGGCAGACGACATGCAAGCCCGCGAAAAGATGGCAAACGCCGCCGCTATCGCCGGGTTGGCGCTAGGCAACAGCACGGTGGCGTTGGCGCATGCCCTGGGGCATAGCGCCGGGGCGTTGCTGCCCCAATTGACGCATGGGCGCATCACCGCCTTGTTTTTGCCGTACACGATTGAATTCACCGCCAACGGGGCGGAAGATAATCGCCGTTATCAGGATATCGCCTACATTTTAGGATTAAAAGCGGAAAATGATCGCCAGGCGGCTACCGAGTTGGTCAAGGCGATTCAGGGGTTGATGAGCGATGTGGGATTGCCGCTAAATTTAGCGGATGCCGGCATTTCGGTCGCTGAATTTGAAGAAAAATTGCCTGGAATGGTCGAACGGGCTGAATTTGACGCCAATCTGTTGGCAGGAAGACGCATTCCAGACGAAGCGGAGATAGAAAAGCTAATTCGATACGCTTATGATGGACGTTCGATTGATTTTTAATTATGAAAAGGAATAAACCGCCAAAAATCGGGTTGGCGCTGAGCGGCGGCGCCGTTCGCGGCTTCGCCCATATCGGCGTTATTGAAGCGTTGTGCGCTGCCGGCATCCCCATTGACGCCGTTGCCGGCACCAGCGTGGGCTCGTTGATGGGCGCCGCCTTTTGCGCCGCCATGCCCCTCGACCAAATTCGGGAACTTGCCGCCTACATGAATTGGTCTTCGCTGGCGAATCCTACACTCTCTCGTTACGGTTTGCTAAGCTTCAAAAAGTTGGAGCACTATTTCAAATTTATGCTCGGCGATTTGCATTTCGACGATTTAAACATCCCCTTTGCCGCCGTCACTACCGATTTAGATAGCGGCAAACCGGTGATTTTACGCCAAGGCGAGGTGGCGCGGGCGGTGCGAGCCAGTTGCTCTATTCCTGGATTGGTGGCGCCAGTGGAAATCAATGGGCGCAAATTGGTCGATGGCGGCATCAGCGATAATTTGCCGGTGGATGTAGCCCGTGATTTAGGGGCGGACTATGTGATCGGCGTCGATTTGATGGAACCCCATTTGCGCCCATTTGTGGGACCGATGGGGGCTGGCATCTTCTCGGTAGCGACGATGATCCAGCGTTCAGGGGGCGCCCCGGAGCAAGCGGATTGTTTGATTACGCCTAAAGTGGGCAAATTGGCTCATTTGGTCAACTTCCGAAACGGGGATGAGTTGATTCGTTTGGGGTATGAGGCGGCGCAAGAATGTGTGCCGGGGATTTTGGCGGATCTGCATTTGAAATAAAGGGCTTATAAACAACGATTGGGCAAGTATAGTTTCGTCCATTTTGGAAGGAATTGATGTATGCAAAGAAAATACGTATGGGGTTTGATACTGTTTTCAACAGTAGTTGTAGCGTTGACTGTATTTCTTAACCTGAAAAAAGCTTTTCAGATTGAGAAATTAAATGAACTTCGGCAATCAAACGTACATCATCAAGTTGGCGGAAATCCTTACAATTCTGCTGGCGTCAGGTATGCAAAAATTGGGGATTTGGTTTGGGAGATTGAAGGGGAGGCTGAAGCGAAGGTATATTATGAAAAAGCCATTGCGTCATGGGGAGCAAGTCTTGAATTCGAGCCCAAAAATTATAGCTCTCGGATCAATAGGGCTCAATTAAATTATCGGTTGGGCAACTATAAGGAAGCATTATTAGATTTTGAGTTTTTAGCTGAAGAGTATGGGCGAAACTCATTCTGGCAAGTCACAAAGAAAGAGGATATTGAAGAGATAAAAGGAATGATAGAAGAAATTAAGATTTCCACAGCAGAGTAAAGCTAACCTCCCGGTGGTTGACAAGTTGCTGAATGGGTTAGTCCATAGTCTATCCCATCATCTGTGGTCTATCGTCCATCGCCCGTCGTCTGTGGCGGGTTGTTCGGGTACAATCAACTGCATATAACCTGTGTCTCTTATTCACTCATTTGCTTCTACGTTATTAAAACCCACGCTGCTTTTTCGCAGCCGCAATCGATTGCCGCAACTAGATGGGGCTTCAAAATTGTCAGGCTTGCAGCAGCCGGTTATCATCCGGCGGGATGAGCATGGCGTTCCCAGCGTTACAGCCAAAAATCAAGGCGACCTTTTTTTTGCCCAGGGCGTCCTGCACGCTCAAGACAGGCTGTGGCAAATGGAGCTCAATCGCCGGGCTGCCAATGGGACGGTTTCGGAGCTGGTGGGAGAGGCAGGCATCGACACCGACCGATTGTCCCGAACGCTGGGTTTTCGCCGCCTGGCTCCGCGTAGTTGGGAGGCGTTGTCGTTGGAAACACAGGAGATTATCGAAGCGTATTGTGCCGGCATTAACGCCTACCTGAACATCCTGCTAAATCAAAATAAGCTGCCAGTCGAATTCAGCTTGTTGCGCCACCAACCAGACGAGTGGCTGCCGTTAGATGTTGTGGCATATGGGCGGCTGCAAATGTTTGTGATGAGCATGGGGTGGGGCAGCGCTTTGCCCAGAGCCAAGCTGATCGAATTGGTGGGGGCTGAATTGGCAGCGGAGATTGATGTGCGGTATCCGTCAGACAACCCGGTCCATTTGCCTGCCGGCATCGAACTCAACCGACTTCACCTCGACCCCATGGTCAATGCTCTTAATGGTCCCTTCATCGACCGCGCTATGGACGGCGGCGGACGCGGCAGCAATGGCTGGGTTTTAGCGCCATCCCGAACGGAAAGCGGCGAAGCGATGTTAGCCAACGATATGCATTTGCCGCTCCCTTGCCCGTCGTTGTGGTACGCTGTCCGGTTGCAGGTAGGCGATTACGATTGTGGCGGAGCGTCTATGCCGGGCATTCCGGGGATTTTGGTGGGGCGAAACCGCCACATCGCCTGGGGGGCTACCTTGTCGTATGCCGATGTGGAAGATCTGTTCATTGAGCGGCAAAATCCGGAAAACAGCCATCAAGTACGCTATTTAGAAGAGTGGGAAACGGCACAGATCATCTCCGAAACGATACACATCAAGGGCGACGAGCCATTGATTGAACCGGTAATGATCACCCGGCATGGTCCTGTTTTGAGCGGCATTTTAAACCACGGGGAGGGGATTGCCTTGTGCAGCAAGCCGCTTCAGGAAGATGTGCCGTTTGACGGGTTTTTTATGTTGAATCGAGCCGCTGACTGGGGGGATTTTGTCGAGGCTGTGCGCCATATTCCCTCCCCATCGTTAAATCTGTTGTATGCGGACGCTGCCGGCAACATCGGTTACTATGTGTCTGGCAACATTCCAGTGCGCAAAGCGGGAGATGGCAGACTGCCCGTACCGGGATGGACGGGAGAATATGAATGGGCGGGCGAAATCCCATTTGAAGAGATGCCGCACGCCCTTAATCCCCGATCGGGCGTGATTGTTTCTTGCAACCATCGGTTGATGGGCGACGATTATCCCCATTTTCTGGGCGACCTGTTCATGAATGGGAATCGCGCCAAGCGGCTGCATGAGCTAATTGCCGGCAAAGAGCAAATCAGCGCCGAAGATTGCCGCCAGTGGCAAATGGATCAACTTTCGTTGCCGGCGATTTCGTTGACGCCGCGCCTGACGAAAATCGAAACGGACGATGTAGACGCTCTATTGGCGATTGAGTTGTTACGGGATTGGGATGGCGAGTTGGCGGCGGACAGCGTGCCGGCATCGATTTACGAAGTGACATTAGCCCAATTGGCGGAGATCATCCTCAAGCCAACTTTGGGCGGCGAGCTGCTGCATGAGATATTAGGATTGGGGTCTAACCCATTCCTCGCCCCTAAAACGGAGTTCCACAACTATTGGACAGTTGCCTTAGAACGGATGCTGGACAACCCAAACTCTGGCTGGCTGCCAGGCAACCGATTTGCCAGAGAAGGGATTTTAAGCCGGGCGTTGTCGGCAGCAGTTGGCGATATTCGGCAGCGGTTAGGAGATGATCCCAGGGGATGGGGATGGGGCAAGCTGCATCAGGTAACATTTGCCCACGCCTTAGCCGTTCAGCCGCCGCTAGATAAAATTTTTAACGTAGGGGCATTCCCACTGGGCGGCGATCCGGATACGGTGGCGCAAGCTGTTACGCGACCAGACGCTCCTTACGAAACAAACGCTTATGGCGTCTCTTTTCGGCAAATTGTAGATTGGGGGCAGGCAAGGCGGTCGCAAATCATGCATGCGCCGGGTCAATCGGGGCAGGTGGGCAGCCCCAATTACGCCGATTTAGCTCCGATGTGGTTAGTTGGCGAGCTGACCACAATGTTTTGGGATGAGGAAGATGTCGAGCAGGAATGCCGGCATCAGTTAACTCTGAACCCGCTTCTATAACAAATTAATCGCCGCTGCCCTCGACCAAAGCCTCCTGCTCCATCTGAGATAACGCCCGCGCCACATTTTCTATCGCCACCCGCTGTTTACGATACAGGTCAGATTCGCTCATCGCCAACCGGCGGGCGATGTCTCGTACCTTTTGCCCCTGCACAAATTTTAACTCAAGAATGTTGTACAAAATCCACTCGGTGGTCGTCATCCGTCGCTCCCCTTCAGGGCGCTGCCTTTCGATCGCCCGTTGTAAGATCGAGCGTAACGCTTTGGTAGGGTTGCCCTCATGTTCGGTCAACGCTTCTTGCACTACTTTAAGCCTGATCAATGGACTGCTTGTCAATTTTGGTCCGCCCCAATAATGGGAGAGGGCGTCGCGCACCATTTGGTTAAACTCAGGATCAACCGCCATAGATTCGCTGGAATCGGGATCGCTGGTTAAAGATTGGGCGATTTGGGATGGGCTGCCAAATGCGGCGGCGGATCGTTGTCGTTGGCGGGCGGTGATTGCCGGCAACAGCCCTTCTACAGCGGCAAAAACGTCTTGCTGCAAAAAGCGATCTTCTAACGCCGCCTCTGCCTGACTGGCAAATCGATCAAATGCTGCCGCTTCTTGCCGGCTTAAATCGGGCATTTCGGCTCGTCCTTCTAACCCCAAAATGCCCAGCATCTTTTCCTTCGTTTCATTGTACAGGGGGCGAATCCAATAATTTTCCCACAATACGAAATTATCCGCCTTACGTAATTTTGCCGGCATGCTCAATTCGTCGCCTGTGCCATTGTTTTTCCAGGAATCAGCTTGCCAAATCTCTTCTGGGGCAGTCAATTGCCCAACCATCACCTCAAGTTGTGGACCATCGGGGGTGATAGCGGCGATAAATGCCGCTGGCGTTCGCAAGGTGTCGCAGGTAGCGGTGAGAATGCTTTCCAAAAATTGATGCAGATCGCCGGTGGTAAATATCCGTTCGCTTAGCTCCTGAATGCGGCGCACATCGGGTTCGTCGTTTAGTTGGAATAACCGTTCCAACGGGCGTTTGAATTGGTGAATCACCCATTCTACCAACATGGTCGTGGCTACAACGGCAACCGCTTGCGCGGTTTTTGCCGGCAATCCCAGCGACGGGCTGACCCGACCCGCCAAAATATAGGCTATCAACACCAATGTGGCAGTCATCGGGACGCGCGCCATAAATTTGTACAACCTCACCCGCACCACTCGGTCGGGAGAAACGCGCCCAAAATAAGCCAAATGATTGGTGAGTAAGGCAAACATAATCCCCACAATTAGATTGCCGGCAATCAAAATCAACCAAAACCCCAATGAGATAGCGTCGTTGTTGCTGATTAGTTGGTATGGAAAAACGCCCAGCGGCGCCGCCAAAAACGCCAGCAACACCACCGTCATCCGCCGCCGGGTTGTGCGGGTTACGCAACGAGAGCGGGCTAAATAGACGTTGTAAATACTGACGCCAATGACCCCCCAAAAATAAAGGGCGAAAAGAGGAAACAAAGAGCCGGCTTGCAGATGTGGCGCATGAGGAATCGATACCAAATTGGCTGCCAGCCAATCGGTGGCTAAAACGATAATCAAAAATAGCAAGCCGACGATGTAGAAGAAGCGTACCAACAGCCGCCGCCGATTGGAGAAATAACCCGTTGTAACCAACAAGGCTTCCGACAAGTGAAACTGAGATGCCGGCACAAAGGCGATACCCAGCCACCCTGCCTGCAACAAAAACTCCGTCGATTCGCTTAATTGCGCCCTGGTCGCCAATAACTCGCTAAAGTAGACGATGATGACGAAGAAAACCAAATTAGAAAAGGCGCGGGTCACCCTATCGCGCCGCCAATAGGGCAAATTAAACAACGTCACCCCAGCCCCAAAAATCACAATGGCGCCCTGTAAAACGTCATTTAACAAGGCGAAAAAATCAGCTAATGAGGCGCTCATCGTTCAAATGAAAAAGGGACACAGGTCATCGTGTCCCAAGAGGTCAAAAGGAATCACAGGAAATAATCCCAGGTAATGAATACAAATTTTAGAGATAGCGACCGTCGCCTTTACGCTGGGGCTGGAGACGGCGGCAAATCCAAGGTTGGCGGCTGCCAATTGCGCTTATCTGTATCCTCTTGTCCAGAAGGAGCGGGCGTAGGCGGGGTAGTCGGCGTGGAAGGAGGCGGATCATTCCCTTCAATTAGGTTGACAAAATCATCGGCATCTAATGTTTCAACTTCCAACAATGTTTGGGCGATTTTTTCTAGCTTGTCCCGATTTTCAGTTAAGATGCGGGTCGCCGTTTCATGCCCTTCATCAATCAATTGCCGAATTTCGCCATCAATTTGCTCAGCGATGGCGTCAGAGTAATCTCTTTGTTCGCTTATTTCCCGCCCCAAAAAGACCATCTCCTGCCGTTTGCCGTAAACCCGTAACCCTAACTCATCGCTCATGCCATATTGGGTCACCATCGACTGAGCGATTGCCGTAATACGTTGCAAATCATTGCTAGCCCCGCTAGTTACTTCGCCAAAGACGATCTCTTCCGCCACTCTGCCGCCCAGCGCGGTGGCGATTAGGGCTTTTAATTTAGAACGGCTTTGGTAGTTTAAATCTTCGTCCAGGAACCAGGTAACGCCGCCAGCCATGCCCCGCGGGATAATGGTTACTTTTCGCAATGGACTGCCGTGCGGCAAATGATGGGCGACCAGAGCATGACCCGCTTCGTGATAGGCGGTGATTTCCCGCTCATCTTGGGAGATGACGCGGCTTTTGCGTTCTGGTCCTAGTTGAACGCGCTCAACCGCTTCCTGAAATTCTGCCATGGTTATGCTTTTTAAATTCCGCCGAGCGGCAAGTAGCGCCGCTTCGTTCACGGTATTCTCGATATCTGCTCCTACAAAGCCAGGCGTCGCTTTTGCCAACGTTTCCAAATTAACGTTGGCTGCCAATGGTTTGCCTTTGACATGGACTTCAAAGATCGATTTACGCCCCAGCATATCTGGTCGGTCGATGACCACCCGGCGGTCAAACCGACCGGGACGCATGAGGGCGGGGTCTAAAATATCGGGGCGGTTAGTTGCCGCCAAAATGATGACGTGGATGTCGGTGCCAAAGCCGTCCATTTCGACTAAAATCTGATTGAGCGTTTGTTCCCTTTCGTCATGAGAACCGCCTAAACCAGCCCCGCGCTGCCGCCCTACGGCATCGATCTCGTCAATGAAGATGATGCAGGGGCTATGTCGTTTGGCTTGTTCGAATAAATCTCTCACGCGGCTAGCGCCAACGCCGACGAACATCTCGACAAATTCGGAGCCTGCTATTGAGAAAAAGGGGACGCCCGCTTCGCCGGAGACCGCTTTTGCCATTAATGTTTTGCCTGTGCCAGGATGTCCCACCAGCAGCACTCCCTTTGGGATGCGCGCCCCAAAGCTGACGAATTTTTCAGGCTCTTTAAGAAATTCGACGATTTCGCTTAGCTCTTCTTTGGCTTCCACGCATCCAGCGACGTCAGAAAAGGTGACAGTGGGGTGGTCGCCCGTAAACATGCGGGCTTTGCTTTTTCCGAAGGAGAGGGCTTGGTTGTTGGTGCCTTGAGCCTGTCGAAAGATGAAGTAGATAAAGCCAATGATGAGCAATGCCGGCAAAAACAAGCCGATTATATTTACCCAGGTATCAAATGGGCTGGGCGGCTCATAGGTCAAAGAGCCGCCAGACGCTACAAAATCGCTGAGCGAGACATCGTAACTCGCTAAAATCTCTTCTATCGAAGTAAAGCCATTGTATTGAGATTGTCCAACCAAGCGGTCGCTGTCGTTATATGTGACGGTTATTACTCGCTCTTCGTTAACCGAAATTTCCTTGACCTCGCCATCTTTAATCTCTTGAACGAGTTGGCTGATCGATAGCTCTTCTGTGGGGGTAGATGGGTTGCTTTGGCTCCACAAGATCGCCATAATGCTCAATGCCAATAGCCCGTAGATGAACCATTTTGTATATTTACTTATGTTCACTGTTACTGCCTCTTCATATGTGCACAGTATCTCTTTTATTTTAACTATTTTAAGAGGAGAAGTATAGCAGAAAGCGAGGCGAAAAACTATGCGCCATACCGGTATTACTGGTAAATTAATGAACTATTTCACAACAGATTATGGCTGTTATTTGGCGTCTTCGGCTGGAGATAAGCGGAAAACGCCCCATAGAATTGGGAAAACAGCCAGATTTATGATTGCCAGCAACATAAAGATGCGACTGAAGCTCATGTTATCCGTTAAGCCGGTGGCTACCCCTTCGCCGATGGCAGAGCCGATGTTGGACACCGCCATGCTGATGGCGAACATTGAGCCAACTATGCGAGCGTCGGTGCGGTTCATAGCCAGCACCATGTAAATCGTCCAATGGAGACCCAGAACCACGCCCCACACAATGGCTAACCCTAACACTACATTCACATTGCCAGCAATGCTGAACAATAGCGCCCCAATAGAAACAGCGCCAGCAACTAGAAACGCGGCGCCTTTTCTGCCGAGGCGCCGCAGGAGATAAGCGGCAAACAATGCGCCCAGAACGGCGCCAACCCCTTTCAACGCTCCATAGGTCCCGATTTGGGCTTCGATTGCGTTTAGCTTTTCGCTCATAAACAAGGTAACCAACCCTTCTGTGCCCTGGTAAGAAATCCAGGAGAGGATGCCGTAAAGCGCAAAGATGAGGTAGCGAGGATTGAGTAAAGCGGCAAATGCTCGCCAACTAAATTGGGGCTGGTCGGTTGACCGGGGCGGCTCTTTTGCCGGCATTACCACCGCTAATGGCAGCAAAAAACAGAGGGCAATAATCAAAAAAACGGATAAGTACCCCCATGAAGTCGCCAGCCAACCGATGACCAAAGACATGATAATGATGCCGATTGCTCTGCCGCTGGTCATAACGCTTTGTACCCGCCCTTGTTCTTCGACAGGGGTGATCTCGACCGCTAGGGCATCGGCAGTGGTGTCGAACAGCGCCACCGCAAACGATGTAAGCAAGATACAAATGGCATACAATGTGAAATCATTTTTAGGATGAATAAAGCCGGCAGCCGCAATGCCGGCAGCGCTTAGCAGTAACGCAATCGAAATGTATGGCAGCCGATGACCCCGCCCAAACAAATTCACTTTGTCGCTCAACATCCCATAAAAAATTTTAAAAATAAAGGGAATGAGCAACAATGTCGCCAACAAGCCAATCTTGTCAGGATCAACGCCAAAACCGGATAAGTAGGGTTTGGCAAAGTTGCTGGTAAAAGCGACGATGATCCCCTGAACGCCATAGAGAGCGCCAAAGAAAAAGTATCGGAAGGTTTTCGATTTCTCGGTAATCATGGGCGAGCTACGGGGGTAAAATCGACCATTTTTGATACACCAACCACCACAACGGGATCAATCCCAAGATGAACGCCAAAGCGATAATCCCCAGAACGATAGAGGTTCGGTTCGTATGTGCGGATGGCGGCGCCAGTTGGTAAGGTGGGGTATCCCCCGTCGACGTTTTTTCGGGGTGACGTGGCGCGTCTACCTGAATTTTGATTGAAGGCTGCTGGTTAGATGCTGTTCCCTGGTAAATTTGGGTTGGCAAATTGTGGATGGGTTGACGGGCTGATGCCGGCATTGCCGGCGGTTGCTTTTTGGCGTTTTCTACAAAGGCGGTCAAAATGCGTTCTAGTTGACCAGCTGTACGATATCTGCCGGAGCTTTCTTTCGTCAGTAATTTGTAGACGATTTGGGCTAACTCAGGCGGAATGCCGGCATTCATTGCAGTGATGGGCGGCGGCGATTCATGTTGGTGTTTCCAGGCTAATTCCGCTGGCGTATCAGCCTGAAATGGCAGTTGATTGGTCAGCAATTCGTAAAAAATCACCCCGATCGAGTAGACGTCAGAAGCATAAGTGGGTGGTTTGCCGGCAGCTTGCTCGGGGGCGAAATAATCGGGCGTGCCCCACACCACGCTGCGGATCTCGGGGCTGGCGTCGGTGACCGCCAGAGCGATGCCAAAATCGGCAACTTTGACCCGCATGTCGCGGGTGACGATGACATTTTGCGGCTTAACATCACAATGCACTAACCCTGCCCGATGCGCATAGCCGATGCCGGCGCTAATTTGCCGGCATAATTCGGTCGCCTTCCGAATAGACATCGGTTTGCCCTGTTCGGCATACCGTCTAACGATATCTTTTAAGGTCTTGCCCTCTACATATTCCATCACAATGAAATGGCGTTTGCCATCTTGACCCACGTCGTGGACGGTGACGATGTTGGGGTGCGAGAGATTGGCGGCGGCATGCGCTTCTTGGCGAAAGCGCGTCAGAAAAGATGGATCATTCGTCAATCCTTCGTGCAGCAATTTGACGGCAACGATGCGTCCCAACGCCGTATCGTGCCCTTTGAAAACGGTTGCCATGCCGCCTGCGCCAGCCCGTTCTAACAATTTATATCGCTTATTTAAAACGATGGACTCTTGGGTCATGGCAGAATTGTAAAGGGCATCTAATTATTTAGCCAGATTTGGCTAGGCGTTTCGATTTCCAATTGGGCGAGATTATTGTCAAGCTGTTGGTTTATGGCGACAATCGTTTTTGGTCGCGGGGAAAGAGGGTCGCCAGCCGAATGTTAGACAATCCCAAAAGCTGGGTCAACAAACGTTCCAACCCAATAGCAAATCCGCCGTGTGCCGGCATGCCATGTTTAAAAGCCGACAAATAGTGGGCAAAAGCGTCTGCCGGCAAATTTTCTCGTTCCAGAGCCGCCAGATAATCCTGGTATCGATGTAACCGCTGCCCGCCGGTGATCAGTTCCACGCCCCGAAACAGCAAGTCAAATGAGTTGGAGAAATCCGACCGCGCTGGGTCGGGATGGGTATAAAATGGGCGTTTTGCCATCGGATAGCCAGTGACGAACAAGAAATCGCTGCCAAATTCAGTTTGCGCCCAGGCGCCAAGCCATCGCTCTTCTTGGGGGGTAAGATCGGAGTCGCCGTCAGGGTAAACGCCAGTAGCGGGCTGTGTTTGTTGGAGCAGCGCTTGGGCGTCACTGAAATGAATATGGGGAATGGATTCGGGGATTGCCGGCATTTGCGCTTCTAGCAGATTAAGTTCTGGCAAACAGTTGCCGGCAATCGAGCTGCAAATCTCCCGAATCGTCGTTTCAGCCAATCTCATCACCGAAAAATGGTCTTCGATAAAACCAAATTCAACATCCAAACTGACATATTCATTAAGATGGCGGCTGGTGTCATGTTGTTCCGCCCGAAAAACGGGAGCAACCTCATACACTCGTTCAAAAACGCCAACCATGATCTGCTTGTAAAATTGGGGACTTTGCGCCAAATAGGCGGATCTGCCGAAATATGGGAGCTCGAAGATATTTGAGCCGCTTTCTGTGGCGGACGCTACCAGCTTTGGCGATTGAATTTCGGTAAAGCGTCGTTGAGCTAAAACATGACGAAATGCAGCCATTGCTTCGCTTGCCAACCGAAATATCGCCTGGCGTTGGGGGTGACGATTGGCGACCACGGCGTGGTCGAGCAGGTGAGGCAATGCGGCGTTTATTGTGCGCTTATGCAGCGGTACTGGCGGCGGTTCGACGGCAGTATTGAGTAAACGGATTTTTGGATGCCATAGCTCAACCCCCATTGGGGCTTGGGCGTTAGCCGTCACTATGCCTTCAAGCTGGATGATCGACTCTAGCGGAATGCCGGCAATCTCCGCTAAATCAGCCTCTTTCTCGGCAACTGCCTGAGCGATGCCCCAACCATCCCGCAAAAAGATGAATGAGACTCCGCCCAAGCGCCGGATATTGTGTAACCATCCTTGCAAAACGACGCGCTCACCCATATGCTCCACCAGTTGGTCGCTGAAAATTCGAGTGTGCATATTTCTCTCCTTATGTAAAGAATAGTAACCCGCCTGACAAAAAATTTATTGCATGGATAAAGCCTTATCAAGCGCTGAAAATAAAAAACGCCATCATCCTCTTGGAGGACGAAGGCGCTACACATCATAGGCTTTGAATATCAGCCCATGAAACAAAAAAGCCCCGTCCTTTTTGGAGGACGAGGGCTTTGAAAGCCGCTTCGTGGTGCCACCACCATTCGTTTCGGCGAAAAGAGTTTGCCGAAACCTCTTGCGATTTTTGTCTTAAATCTATGCGCTATAACGGGCGCGCCCGGAAACCGACTATTGACATATTGCGTTCACCGGTCAGCTTAGGAGTGTCATGGCGCGATGCGTATGGCGGCGCTTGCAGCAGTTGCGCCGCTCTCTAAAAACATGCCGCGATTCGCGTCATATGTTTCCGTCAGAGCTTTTATTTTTTCAATTGTGAAGACAGAGTGTAGTGGAAAAAGCGACACTCTGTCAACTACCGCCGCTTGCCAAAGATACGCAATAAGCGCAAAAAGAGGTTGAGAAAGTCGAGATAGAGGCTGAGCGCCCCTAAAATACTGACCTTTTGCAACATTTCCTGATCGTTGGCAGCAATTGCCACTACGACATTTCTTTTAATCCGCTGTGTGTGATAGATGGTTAAACCCAGGAAGATGGCGATGCCGGCATAAGTCAAAATCCAATATAATGCCGAATTCGCCAGGAAAAAATTGACGACTGACGCAATAATCAACCCAATTAGCGCTACCAGGAGCAAATTGCCCATGTTGGTTAAATCTTCTTTGGTAGTGTAGCCTACAAAGCTCATCACGCCAAATAGAGTGGCTGTGCCGCCAAAGGTCGCCGCAATAGAAACGCCAGTGTAAATTATGAAAATATACGCTAACGTAATTCCACTGACGAACGCATATAGAAAGAAAAGTCCAATGGCGACAGGCGCAGATATTTTTCTGATTGCCATACTGATGCCGATAACCAATCCAATCTCTATGATAAGCAATCCATAAAAGATCGGGGGATTGGTAAATATCAAACCAAGTAAAGCCGGCATTCTGGATACCAACCAGGCGACAAGGGCGGTCAACGCTAAGCCAGACCCCATATACAAATAAACTTTGGTCATGGCTTCGATAACAGCTTCTTGCACGACACTATTTGATTCAATCATCTCATTGATATTTTCTTTGGCTATAAAAGACATTATGCTCTCCAAAGGGAAATTGCCCATGCAATTTAGACAATACAAAATGAACTTTCATTATAAAGTTGAGAACCGGAAGCGCTATAGACAAAACATCCTAACGAGGATAGCATGGAAGCGTGGACACTGTTCTGACAATCAAAGATTTCTACTCAGGAGTTCCCACATTTTTGCTTTATACCCCGTTCTATCCTTCTATCAGACCCCACCATACTATTTCAGCCAGATTGTTTGCCTCATCAATTCATTTGAGGCAAAATGCGCTCATACCACGCACAATTGAGGAAGCGCTTTTATGGATAGACCAATTCGGATAATTGGAGCGCCAATGGATTTGGGGCAAAGTCGTCGCGGGGTTGATATGGGACCAAGCGCATTGCGGTATGCCGGCATCAAGAGTCGGTTAGAACGCCTGGGTCACGAAATTTATGATTACGGCAATATACCGGTGCCAAACCCGGAAGAACGGGTGGCGGCGGGCGGCGGACGCCGCCTTCGAGCAGTGACCAAAGCGTGCCAATCGATTTATGAGGTAGGGCGGGAGTGTGTAGAAAAAGAGGAGTTTCCCCTCTTTTTGGGCGGCGACCACAGCATCAGCATCGGCTCGATATCCGCTGTGGCAGAAGAAGAGTCGGTCGGGGTGATTTGGGTAGACGCCCACGGGGATTTTAACACATTGGATAGCTCCCCATCCGGCAATATTCATGGTATGCCGGTGGCAGTTTTAGTGGGAGATGGTCCCCCTGAATTGGTAAATTTAGGGCGTGAAGGCGCTAAATTGCGCCGGGCGCATGTAGTGCAAATCGGCATCCGTATTTTAGACCCCGTCGAACGAGATAGACTGCTCCGGAGCGGCATCCATGTGTTTACCATGCGCCATATCGATGAGGTAGGAATGGCGGTGGTTGCCCGCCAAGCTCTGGACAGATTGCGACACCTTTCCCACATACATGTTAGCTTGGATATGGACAGCCTAGACCCGGACGAAGCGCCCGGAGTAGGTACGCCAGTTCCGGGCGGACTGTCTTACCGAGAAGCGCATCTGTTGATGGAGATATTGGGGGATAGCCGACGCATTCGGTCGATGGATATCGTGGAGATCAATCCCATTTTGGATGATCGTAATAGGACGGCTGAATTGGGGGTGGGGTTGGCGGCGTCTCTTTTAGGGCAACGAATTCTGTAAAGCGCGCTTTAGGGGTTTGCCGAGTAAAGTAGCTGTTGCAGAATTATATCCGTTAAAAATCGGTAGCCGGCTGGGTTGAAATGGCCCTTGAGGCGGTAGGGGTACAAGGAGAGCGGATCGGGGTGGCTTTGCATTGCCGGCAAAATATCAATAACCTCTATTCCTAATTCTTCCCAAATCTCCAACATATCCATCCGGTGATAGCTCTTTTCGACAATGGTTGGGTCATTAAAGCGCTCCCAGGCCGGGATATAAACGATGACTAAATCGCTGCCCCAATTCGCCGTGACTTGCTCAGCGGCAGCAAATATCGTCCGCATCAATTCCAAATTGTCTGGATGCTCTTCGATAGCGGTTGCGTAATGGCGCTCGCCTCCATCTGAAGCCGCCGGGTCGATAGCATTAAGCGGCGTAAAGGTTAAATTTAGCAATCGACGAAGCTGGAATAAGGCGATAAATTTGCGCCGATTTTCTTGCTGGCTGGGCTGGGAATCAGCAATTGCCGATTCTATTGCCCCGATAAATTGGGGGCGCACCCGATCGATTATCTCTTGTCGCGCCATTAAATTTTGCGTGAATGTTGGAACGGTTAAATATTGAATCAGAAACTCATTCCCTTTCTCATCTTGCAAATCGAGGAAATCATTTCCTTCAAAATAAAACCACAAAACCCTTTTTGCTTGAATGGGCATGGCGTACTCGCGTAATGCCGCCAATTCGATTATGGGACCTGCCCCGCTAACCCCTAAATTTATCGTGTGCGGTTGGTGAATGCGGAGGAGGTCGGCAGCGTGTTGCCCATCCTGAACGCACGCTCCTTGCGCGAACGAATCGCCAATGATCGCCATGCCGGCATTTTCGCCATCCCAAATGCCGGGCGGGTTACGGAAACCATATTTATCGCTTTGATAAACAGCATATTCGCCTGACTCATTGCAAAAAATCGTTTTTACCTGAGCGATGCCACCAATGGGCATGATACGCTCTCCGCCAGGGTCGCCATCGACCCATTGCACTTTGTCGGCGCTGCTAAAGTTGCCGGGGGAAACGAATGGATAGGCAATTTCGCCATTTTGACTAAGTTGGCGGGCGACTTCAATTGGGGAACGTTGATCATAGAGAATGCCGCTACCCAATGCGGCAGTGACCCGGGCTTGATCGAGATCTAGGGGGTTGCCGTACCAGCCCATAGCCGCTTCCAGCAAGTAGCAGATAAACAGGGTAGATGCCAGGGCAATAAGGATATTTAGTTTAGTCTCAGGCGAAAAGCGGCGGGCAAACCAGAAAAAGGTAGCGAGAATGCCGGCAACAAATGGCGCCCAAAGCGCCATCGACCCGCCCCGTTTTATTTGCCACACAGCAGCCAGCCCGAACAGTCCGGTCAAGCTGGCGATGAAACTAAAAAACTTGTTTAAAAAATTGGGGATCGCAGAGCGAATTATTGATCGATCTGACCTCTTTCCATCCTCATTCATACATTCGGCGACAGGAAAAACATAATATTGACGCTTAATTATCCGGTAAAATCGTGAATGGGGCGACAAATATCGCATCTCGCCTGTCTGGCGTCAGCAGCCGGACGCCATCGCGGGCGTCATACATCCCGACAAAAAGTTTGTAATCCCCTGCCGGCAAATCTGCCGGCAACTTCACCACAAATCTGTCAATGATCGTCTCCCCTTTTTCCCAGCAGGTGGGCGGATATACGCCGCCCACTGACCAAGCGTCTTTTTGCGCCGCTAATTCGCCCGCCGGGTTGACCAAATGATTGAAGATGGTGTAGGGGCGAATGATATTCCCGGTTTTTTGCCAGCGGTGGGTGACGATTATATCTTCCCTGTTAAATCCCTTTGTTAGCTCGGCATCGCTGCCCAAATAGAGGATATTATCTCCCAGCGGCAAATGGGCGGGAGTGGCTGGAGGGTGCGGCAATGCCGGCATCTGTGGTCGTTCAGCCTGTACCATCACCGCTTGAACAGGGCGCCAAGCGACTCCAATGGCGATGGTTAGACAGATTTGCAGGGCTAAAGCGGCTAAGATTAATTTTTTGGAGCGATATTGGGATAAAAAATGGGCGGCGCCAACAGCCACAAACGGCATTAAAAAGAGCCACAAGCGCCCTGTCTCCCCTCTGGTTGAACCGGAAACATCCATGACAACAATCAAAGTGCCGGCAGTCCAGATCAATGCCCGTAACGGCGAAATAGGAACGACTCTCTTAAATGGCTCTAAACCAATCAGAAATGCGGCAACTGTAATGGCTCCGGCAAATATGGTTAAATCGATGATGTTCCATACCAACCACCAATCATATCGTCGAAATTGGTTGACCAATTGATAATGCTGTTGAATGCCCACTTGCCAAATTTGCCAGGGAAAAACGCCCGTCAGCAGCCAGTAGAGCAGCCAGATAACCAAACTGCCTACCCCAAACAAAATAATGCCATTGCGTCTATTCTGGTTTGCAATTGGGGCGAAAAATATCAAGACAACGGCGAATGCCAATAGCGGAGCGGTGTTGAAACTGAGGAAGGTGGCGAATGAGAACAGAACGCCAGCGGCAAAGATGCCGGCAGCTGAGTTTTGTTGTAATGCGCGGGCTAACCATGCCATTATCGCCACCCCTAAAAAGAGAAAAATCTGGACAGATTTTGGGGCGAACAGGGACAATGCCGGCAAAACGGCGATGAGGGCTACAGCCAGCCGGGCGGCATCGGGCTCCATTATTTTTTTGGCGAAGGAGTAAGCGGGAAAAACGACGGCAGCAGCGGCGATCATCGGTAGAATCGCCCAAATGCCTAAAGCGGCGGCAACGGCGGGGGAGCGATCGAGCAGCCATAGATCGGCGCACCGTTGGGGGTAAATGAAGTTGGCAATGGGCTGGGCAAGTGATGGAATTTGGGCAAAGAAGCGGATGGTCAGCCAATTTAACAGCGGCAAACCTGGGGGATGGGTACGGGCGTGTTCGGAGGTAAATGCCGGCATCTGGGCTGGATAATTTCGCAACGTCTTCCCCAAAGCTTCGATCTCTGTTGCCGTCAGAAAAAAGCCGCTAGACAAGTGGGACAACGTCCGATCGACTAATTCGGCGGCGACATCGGCATGGTCGCTATAAATAATGGCGATTTGGAAGAAGAAAAGGGCAAATGAGATGCCGGCAAGCGGCAGCAAATCTCCCGCTTTACCGCGTTTTGCGTATAGCCAGTATAGTAATGAAGCCCACAACAGCCCTCCAGCCCCAACTGCCCAGCCCCAACGACTGAATGGGCGAACCAAATAGAGCCAATGCCATTCCGCTGTCTCTGGCGCTGGACCCCGCAACAATGGCACGGCGTCTGTCAGAATAATGGGCAGGAGGATCAACCCTACCAGGAGCAGGAGAGCGGCTACAGCTTTTTTCCGACGAGAATCGGCATCCACAACGGTTTATCCCGGTTGGGAAGGGGGCGGAATTTGGGTTAAGTCAACCAACTCCCACTTGCCGGCAACCAAGAAGCCAACCGCTTCATCTTTTTCGCTATCCATGCAGATATTCATGCGATATTGGTTGGACTCCTTTCCCAAATCGATGACGCGCAGATAAGGGGCGAGTTGGGCGTCATTGGGCGATATATCTGCCAAATGATTTGCTGTTTCTCGGAAAAAATCCCAATTAAAGAAGCTGTTTTCATGCGCCAAATGGAGCGGCAGCGAAGCGATGCCCGCTTCCACCAAATCTTGGAAGAAATGGGTGCCATAAGAGAGCTCTGGCACGCCCGACTCGCCAGGCACAGACATTTCAATCAACGCTTTGGCATTGTTGATATCGCTGTAAGAGACGGGCACGCCCAGCTCGATGTTGGCGCTGCCCCATCGTCCGGGACCGATAATGATAAATTTGCCGTCCGCCAGCTTTTGGTTGATGCGGCCGATGGCTCTGCCTAACTCTTGCCGAATATGGTCGTCTGGGATGCCGGCATACAGTTCCGGATCGACGAAAATGATATGTTGGATCTCTTCAACGACTCCATTGGGTATTAGGTGAAATGCGCGGAACAATATTTCGTCTGCCGGCAAATTTGCCGGCAATTGAACCGCTTGCGATTGGCGCTGACTCAACGGTCGGCATTGCACCAAATGTAGCCGATATTCAGCTTGTGGATATTTGGGAATGATCTCTATTGCAAATTCAACGTCAACCGGATTGTCATAATCCTTTTCCAGCCGCATCAAAGCGGTTCGAATCAGCTTTGTAAACCGCTTATCCTTGGTTAGCGGATCAAAGGTCAGCGCCAAACTGTCTGGGTCATCCAAAGCCGCATTTGATACCATCCGATTAATCACTCCATCTTGTTCCACTGAAGCTACATGGCGGAAATATGGAAAGGATTGGTCGACTAACTCAGTAAAATGTATGGCGCGCACCTCATTTTGTTCCAAATCGATCACATCGACATAATTTTGAGAGTAGGTTCGAATCGCTTTTGGGGTTGTTTCAGGGCGCAATTGCGGGTGGCTGAGGGCGATCAGCCTGGGATAATCTTGCTCAACTCGATTGACTGCCCGGGTTCCTAGCCCCAATACTAATCGTAAAAACCCTTCTTCCCGCCTGATTTTTTCGTTCCATCTAAATGGATTTTGGCTAAAGCCAACGCCAGCCACTGTGGGCAAGAAATATTTGCCGTGCCGCTCGCCCGCTACTTTTTGAATTAGAATTGCCATGCGTTCATCATAATCGATCAGCCCGTTTTTTATCCGATACAAAATTGCGTCGGGGTTAAATGTGCTAGCGTAGATCAATTTTATTTTAGTGAGCAAATCGGTTAGGTTCTCTTTAGGGCTGCCTTGGTTGGGGCAAAAGTAGCTGTCATATTTGCCGGCAAATGCCGAGCCAAAATTATCTTCCAATAAGCTAGAAGAGCGGACGATGAGGGGGGAATCTCCCATCTCTTTCAGAACGCTTCGTAAGTCTGCCGCTACTTCTGGCGGAAACTCCCCTTCCACATGGGCTTGAATTAATTTTTGATAATCTCTTTTTATCCGGTTGAATGGCAAATATTTTTGATTCATGAATTCGTTTAGCCCATTCAGCATCCGAAATTCATAAATAACGTCTGTTCCAATAAAGTATGAATCGGGAATGTGGATCAAATCGCTGATATCTGCCCCGAATTTTGGGCTTTTGTTTTTTAAAATACGCCATGCCAACAACATGCCGGCAGCCTTTCCGCCGATTTTGCCTCCGCCCATCCTTCTGTTGTAAATACGGCGCAAATCATTAATCGTGAAGAAGTTCTTTGCCACGCCAATAAAACGAAGTTGATCGCTGATCATCCCTTTGATCAGGACGACCTTAATCTCCTTAAGATGGTGTTCATGTTGGGCGCGTTCTGGCGGCGGCAGCGATTCATAAATCTCTCCTTGCCGAAATAATAATTCAAATGGAGCTAATTCTGGATTAAAGCCCAAAGAAAAGAAATCATTTGCTTTTTCTGGCTGTTTTTCGCCAACAATTTCGTCGATCAGCTCGTCGATCAATTGTGCCGGCAGCGAATTGCCAAAATAAAAATCTGTTTGATTCGCCCTGATTCGCCCCAATCTCTTCTGCCAAACTGGCGCTGGCTCATGTCCAAAAGGGTCATGCACCCGTTCTCGTTTTTGCGATTCAACAGCCTTCTCTTCAACCTCCGCCTCAAACTTTTCTTCCGTAATTATCCCTCTAGCAAATAGTTCAGCTCGCATTCTGGCTCGAATTTCGTCTGCTAGAATCGGATACGAAGCTAATTTGATGTAGATGTCGAGTGTTGGCGTAACCGTTCGCAAAGAACCTGTTGTCATTAATTGTTCTCCATCCAACAATACAATATGGTTCACCAGGAATGAATGGGACACTCCCGTAAGAGCGGATTGTCAATCCGACTTACGAAATGTGCGCTGTTTATCCCGGGAAATCCCAAAGAGCCTAAAATTTCTAACCGCCAAATCCAATCGGATTTTGGCGTTTGGTTGGATTATAAACCGTTCCAGCTTTATGGGCATAAAAACGGATTGAGTTAATTAAGTTATCTTTATTGTCAACGCCTTTAAACAAAGTATAATTCAAACTGAAATTTATAAAGAAAACGAGGTCGAAGAAGCATTGAACGAACAAACCAAAATACAATCTCAAGTAGAAGAACACCCCATGGCGACTTGGTTATCGGAAGATACCGGACTGGGAATGCCAGAAAGCGGAGAAGTCCGCCAAGGCGAAGTTGTCGCTAATTTCGACAACAATGTCATGGTCGACATCGGCGCCAAATCGGAAGCGATTATTATCCCTTCTGAGATCGCAAAGATGGACGCTGGAACCAAAGCTGGTTTGGCAGTGGGCAATACAGTTTCAGTTTTTATCCTTGATCCCGACAGTGGTGAAGGAGAAATTTTAGTCTCCTACACCAAGGCTTTGGAGATGGAAGATTGGATAAAAGCGGAAGAGTTGTTGGAAAGTGGTGAGGTCTATGAAGGAGAAGTCATTGGTTTTAACCGGGGCGGATTGTTAACGAAAATGGGTCAATTGCGGGGGTTTGTGCCGGCATCTCAGCTGATTAACAATCGCCGGTTGAGAAATAGCGACAACGCCGAATCATTTTTGAAAGAATTTGTAGGCAACGCCATAGCCGCCAAAATTATCGAAGTCGATCAAGAGCGCAACCGTCTCATTTTGTCTGAACGCGCCGCCCAAAAAGAAGTGCGAGCCGCCAAACGAGCGGAAATGATCCAACAAATAACCAAAGGCGACATCTTAGACGGCGAAATAGTTAACCTAGCGGATTTCGGAGCGTTTGTCGATATCGGTGGTGTTGAGGGGTTGGTTCATATCTCTGAGATGAGTTGGAAGCGGAATGTGAAAGCCAGCGAACTGATAGATATTGGCGATAAGGTTAAGGTTTATGTCTTAAATATCGACGAGGAAAAACAGCGCATTGCCTTAAGTTTAAAACGGTTAGAAAATGACCCCTGGTCAACTGTAACAGACAGGTATCATGTCGGACAATTGGTCTCGGTTCTCATCACCAAATTAGCCGATTATGGGGCGTTTGCCCGCATAACCGGCGATGAATATGGATTTGAGGGGTTAATTCATATCTCAGAGTTGTCCTTTGAGCACGTCACCCATCCCAGTCAGCTTCTGAAAAGAGGCGATGAAATTACAGCCCGCATCATTCGAATCGCCCCAGATAAAAAACAAATCGGGTTGAGCCTCAAGCAAGTTACCTCAGAAAAATATATGGACGCCGACATGGCATGGGCGGAAGCAAATCCAACATCTGACGCCGAAGAAGAGTAATAATTTGGCGAAATTATTTGAGATTTTCGCCAAATTACCCCTTTTTTGGTTAACTTCAAGTTGAAATTATCGGTAGCGGTACGCACGAAATCAGGCAGGGCACGTTGCCCTATTGTGGTTTTGTTCTTTTAAATTAAGCGTTTCTCGCCACAAAATTAACGATGCCAATTGTTAATGACAATTCAATGAGAGTGACTAATAACTTTCAGGAAAATATTTTTCCTGAAATATAATTAGTTCAATATGTGGTGCGTTCAGAAACAATAGTTTTTATAAGGTGAAGAATCGTGAATTCTAAAAACTGGCAACGATTTACGCAAAGAGCCAGGCGAGTGTTAAGTTTGGCTCAAGATGAAGCGTCTCGATTAAATCATACCTACATCGGCGGCGAGCACATTTTAATTGGCTTGCTGCAAGAGGAAGGGGGATTTGCCGGGCGTGTCTTGCGCGACTTGGGTTTAACAGCCGAAAAAGTGCAAGCGATGGTGGAGCGGTTGACCGGAACCGGCAAGCGCACCACATTTTCCGCGCCAGAACTCGCTCCATCTACCAAGCGGATTTTGGAATACGGAGTCGAAGAAGCCCGCCGGATGGGGCAGCATTATATCAGTACGGAACATCTATTGTTGGGGATCGCCCGCCAGAATGAGAGTTTGGCGCTGGATGTATTGCGTCGTTGTGGGGTCACGCCAGAACAAGTGCGTCGCCATACCCACAAATTGTTAAAAGAAAACCCAACCGCTAGCCGAGAAGAGCAAGAAGCGCCTCGTAAAGAAAGCTCGAGCAAAAAGAAAGAAAAGAGCAAAACGCCTTTGGTTGACCAATTGGCGACTGATTTGACATCCTTGGCTGAAAATGATCAGCTTGACCCAGTCATAGGCAGGAAAACTGAGATTGAGCGGGTGATTCAGATATTAGCTCGGCGCACCAAAAATAACCCAGCATTGATCGGTCAACCCGGCGTTGGCAAGACGGCTATTATCGAGGGGTTGGCGCAACGAATAATTTCTGGAGATGTGCCCGATATTTTACATGGCAAACGAGTACTGCAATTAGATGTAGGCAGCTTGGTTGCCGGCACAATGTATCGCGGACAATTTGAAGAGCGGCTTAAACGCGTTATCGATGAACTGAAAAAAGCGGAATCGATCCTGTTTATAGATGAAGTGCATATGTTAGTGGGCGCTGGCAGCGCCGGCAGCTCGGTAGACGCCGCCAACATCTTAAAACCTGCTTTAGCCCGTGGCGAACTGCAAACGATTGGGGCTACTACACTGGAAGAATATCGTAAATATATCGAAAGCGATGCGGCGCTAGAACGCCGTTTTCAACCCATTCATGTAGACGAACCATCCCCCGAAGAGGCTGTGCAAATTTTGCATGGCATCAAAGGCGCCTACGAAAAACATCACAATTTAGAAATTACAAGCGAGGCGATTGACGCTGCCGTACAACTCTCTACCCGATATGTAACTGATCGTTATTTGCCAGATAAAGCAATCGATCTGATCGACGAAGGGGCTTCCCGAGTTCGTATGTATCGTTCTCCAAAAGTTAGCGATGTCAATGAAGCGGTAGATGATTTACGTTATATCCGCAACGAGCAAGAGGTAGCCCTGAAAGAGGGGCGATTAGACGAAGTAGAGATTTTGAAAGAGCGGGAAGCGAATGTGCAAAAAGGGTTAAACCAAATGCGGGCTAGCCTGCCGGAAGATCGACCAGATTTGCGTCTGTACGCCGAAGATGTTGCCGAAGTGTTATCGATGTGGACGGGCATACCGGTGGTGCAATTATCTTCGGAAGAGTCGCAGCGGTTGCTCGAGATGGAGTCGGAGTTAGAAAAGGAGATCGTGGGACAAGCTGAGGCGATTTCCGCCCTTTCTAAGGCGATTAGAAGGGCAAGAGCCGGTTTGCAAAATCCGCGCCGACCCATTGGCTCGTTTATCTTTCTGGGACCGACTGGCGTAGGCAAGACTGAATTGACTAAAGTATTGGCAAACTTTATGTTTGGCAGCGAAGATGCCTTGGTACAGCTAGATATGTCGGAGTTTATGGAACGGCATACGGTGTCCCGTTTGCTGGGGTCGCCCCCCGGTTATGTAGGGTATGAAGATGCTGGTCAATTAACTGAAGCCGTGCGCCGCCGTCCTTATTCGATCGTCGTATTTGATGAAATAGAAAAAGCGCATCCAGAAGTATTTAACATTTTGCTGCAAATAATGGAAGAAGGGCATTTGTCCGATTCCAAGGGGCAAAAGGTGAATTTCCGAAACGCCATCATCATCATGACATCGAATGTGGGGGCTGAAACAATTCAGCGAAACAGCAGCATCGGCTTTTCGGTGGCGCAATCTACCGATGAAATTGAAAAAGACGCTTACGATAAGATGCGCGAGAAGTTGATGGAAGAGCTAAAGCGCCGCTTCCGCCCAGAGTTTGTCAACCGAGTTGATAATATCATCGTTTTCCGTCAATTGTCGCAAGAGAATCTGACGCAAATTGTCGATATTATTTTGGACGAAGTGAACGAGCGAGTCGAAGAGCATGAGCTTCATTTGGCGGCGACTGAAGAGGCGAAGAGTTGGTTGGGCAAAAATGGGTATGATCCAGAATTTGGAGCTAGACCATTACGCCGACTGATTCAGAATGAGGTTGAAGATAAGTTGTCTGACGCAGTTTTGAGCGGCAGTTATACCGCTGGCGATACCATTTGGGTTGACGTTCAAGATGATGAGATTATTTTGCGTCCAGCCCTGCCGGCATCCGACAAGGATGAGTTGACCGAAGCGCTGCCGGCATAATGTAGCCGGCTAATTTGCTTCTCTCCGACAATTTAATACACGTTGAGGCTTTCCAAAGTTGTCAAATGCGCTTTGGAAAGCTTTTTTTGTGCCCACCTACAGAGAATAATCAATGAAATTGCGACGAATCACCCTATTTTGGCTGCCCTTGTTTGCCAGCATGCTGCTCATGACTTCAGAAGGTCCGATTATCAGCGCGGCTATCAATCGGTTGCCCAACGAAGCGGTGATGTTAGCCGCATTGGGCATCGTTTACAGTTTGTCTGTCTTTATCGAAAGCCCCATTATCAACATGTTGGCAACTGGCGCCGCTTTGGTAAAGGATAGGCAATCTTATCAGGTGGTTCAGCAGTTTACCATATTTTGGATGGTTGCGCTAACAATTATCACGGTATTGGTCTCTTTTACGCCTTTGTTTGATTTGGTCGTTGTAGAATGGATGAATACGGCGCCGGATGTAGCGCATTGGGTCAAAATTGGAATGCAAATTATGACGTTGTGGAGCGCCGCTATTGCCTGGCGTCGGTTCTTGCAGGGGGTTTTGATTGGGTACGACCAGACTCGTCAGGTCGCCTGGGGAACGGTGGCGCGAATCGTTACGTCGGGTGGGGTGGCAGTTGGGTTGGCGCTATTTGGCAATTTGCCGGGGATTGTTTTGGGCACAATTGGCTTGATGGCAGGCGTTATCGCTGAGGCATTGTATGCAACATGGGCATCCCGCCCGTTATTGAAAAATGAGCTTAGCTGGGCGCAGATGCCGGCATCGACTCCAAATCCATTAACGTTTGGCGAGCTATTTAAATTTCATATGCCGCTTGCCGGCACATCTGTCTTGGCGCTGTTAGCCCAGCCGGTTGGCATATTTTTCCTAAACCGGCTGCCTAACCCAGACATTACATTGGCGGCATGGCCTCTTGTGTTTCAACTGATGTTGATGATGCGGGCTGCTGGATTCGCATTGCCCGAAACGGTGATCACCTTGTCGAAGGAGCCTGATAGTTTTGAACCGTTGCGCCGATTTGGTTGGCTGGTTACTTTTGCTTCGTTCTTAATATTGGCGGCGATCGCCCTGACGCCGATAGCGGATCTCTATTTGTTTGGCGTACAAGATGCCACCCAGGCGGTTGGCGCGGAGGCAAAACGGGGATTGGTATGGTTTTTGTTTATGCCGGCATTCAACGCTCTGGTCTCATGGTTGCGCGGTTTGCTCATTAGCCGCCGCGATACGCGCATCGTTAATGTCGGGATGGGCATCAATTTGTTGGCGATGTTGGCGGTGTTGATAGTAGGGCTTACGCTGCAACAGCCCGGCATCCCCACCGGCGCTGTATCTCTCACCATCGCTTTGTTCGTTGAAACCCTTTACCTATGGCGGCAAGTTGCGCGCCAATACGCCCTGCCCTTATTCAAACCAGCTATCGCCTAAAGTTAGTTCAAGATCGCCGCCAAAAAACGTCAAATCACTTGTTCAGCCCGCCTGGCAAAGCTGCATCCTATGAAGATTGAATTGCCGGTAGGATAGGAGAAATTGTCTTTAACATTGGGTTGAATAAAAGGGGGGATGTGGTATTCTAACTCAACGATTCACATCGAAAATTTTCACCAATTAGGAAAAATGAGCTACCTGACCCATCTCCAATGTTCCCATTGCCGGCAACAATACGATGCTGATCAACTCATCAGATTGTGCCCAAATTGCCAACTTCCCTTGCTTGCCCGATACGATCTTGCCAAAGCGAAACGAGAAGTTGATCGTGATGCCCTTTCTTTTCGCCCTTTTACAATGTGGCGGTATCGAGATTTGTTGCCAGTGCGCGATGAAAAACAGATCGTCTCGTTAGGAGAAGGGGGCAATCCGACGTTGCCGATCCACAATTTAGGGGGCGAGTTGGGCTTAAATCGGCTATACATGAAGGATGAGGGGCAAAATCCGACTGGCAGCTTTAAGGCAATGGGATTATCGGCGGCAGTAAGCCGGGCGTTGGAGTTAGGCGTGACCGAATTTGTGATTCCCACCGCTGGCAATGCCGGCAGCGCTCTTGCCGCTTATGCCGCGCGGGCGGGGGTTACAGCCTATGTCTATATGCCAAAAGACGCTTCAAAAATCAACATCCATGAAGTTGAAATTACCGGGGCGAATTTGATTTTGGTTGATGGGTTGATTAACGATGCCGGCAGAGAAGCGGCAATTGCCGGCAAAGATGGCGGTTGGTTCGATGTCTCTACCCTGAAAGAACCTTACCGGCTGGAAGGCAAAAAGATAATGGGTTATGAGTTGGCTCATGCTTTCGATTGGGAATTGCCAGAAGTCATCGTCTATCCTACCGGTGGGGGTACAGGTTTAATTGGGATGTGGAAGGCGTTTGACGAGATGGAAGAAATAGGGTGGATCGGCAGCGCTCGCCCGCGAATGGTGGCAGTACAGGCGGAAGGATGCGCGCCGGTGGTAAAGGCATTTCATGATGGGGCTGAAGAGACGACATTGTGGGAAGGGGCGCAGACGGCTGCTGGCGGCTTGCGGGTGCCCGGAGCGATTGGGGGCAGAATGATGTTAACAATTTTGCGGCAAAGCGGCGGAACTGGCGTTACAGTGTCAGATGATGAAATTTTCGCAGCGCAAAAGAGATTGGCAGCTGCTGAAGGCATCTACGTTGGATTGGAGGCGGCAGCTACCGTTTCTGCTGTTCAAAAGCTGCAAAAAGATGGTTGGGTACATGGAGAAGAACGAATTGTCTTGTTTAACACCGGCAATGGTTTAAAATTTCCGATTTAAGCGATAAAAAGTCAAAAAGTATAGTAACTATACAGGTCATATAAAGCTGGATTTTTTTAGACACAGAGAACGCAGAGGTCGTAGAGAATTTTTCAGCCGCTCCATTTTTTCGGGCAGTTTCTAGAGCTTTTGGCTAATTATTTTCTTAATTGTTTACTTGGTCTCAATATTTTGCGAAATCCTTGTTTTTCTCTGTGTTCTCGTATTTCCTCTGTGAACTCTGCGCCCATCTGTATAGATACAAAGTATATTCTGATCAGGTCGCGGCGGATCCGTGCCTTCTCCCTTATCTCCACGTTAGCCGGCATGGGTAAAATGTTAGCCCAACAGCCGCTGAATAATCCCCAATTGCCACAACGCAGAGAAAGCGACCACGCCAATTAGTATATATCTCACAAAAACCGCTCCCCTTTCTAGCGCGGTTTTAGCCGCCAACCAGCCGCCCAGCGCATTGCCGGCAGCCAACGGAATGCCAATGTCCCACCTTACCTGCCCATTGCGAATAAAAATAATTAACGCGGCGATGGTAAATATTAGGACAATTAAAGTTTTAACGGCGTTGGCTCTGACCAAATTGTAACCAGCGCTTAACACCAATCCCCCCAACAAAAAGATGCCTACGCCTGCTTGAATAAAGCCGCCATATATTCCGATTAGGAAAAATATGAGCAGTTGAAAAGAGGAAGGGCGTGCAGAGAAAAATTCTCGCTCTCCCTCCAGCCACCGTTTGGGGCGGATTAAGATGACGACCAGCATAATCAACATGACCGCTCCGATAACCTGGCGCATTAAATTCTCATCTAAGGAGACGGCGATTTGAGCGCCCAACAGCGAGCCGACGATTGCCGGCAACGCTAGGATAATGCCTCCCCGCCAATCGAGCGCTTTTTCCCGCTCAAAACGGGCAGCGCTGGTCAAGGTTTGAAACAGCACGCCCACTCGGTTACTGCCATTGGCTATATCGGCTGGAACGCCTAAAAAGAGCAGCAACGACAAGGTGATTAGCGAACCGCTGCCAGCCAATGTGTTGATAAAGCCGGCGGCAATGCCGGCAATTACAATTAAAGGATATTGCCACAATTCCATTTATTTTTGCTGTAGCTGGCGAATCCATTTGGCAAATGCGCTCAACTGATTTTCCAATCTGGCGACTGTTTTTACATCTACGAGTTGGTAGCCGATTAGCTTGGCTTCAATTGAGTCGACCACCAGGCGCGGATGTTCCAATGGGTGCATGCCCACTGCCAGGCACAACCGTAGCAATTGATTTTGGGCGTTTATGGCGCCATATCTTCCAGGAGACGCGCCACTAATGGCGACAGGCTTGCCGAACATGGGATTGGGTTTGCGAGACGCCCAATCGATAGCATTTTTTAAGACGCCGCTATAGGCTCGATTATATTCGGGAGTAGCGATATACAAGCCATCTGCCGCCGCGATTTTTTCTTTAAAGGCGATAACGGATGGCGGCGTTTCTATATCTTCGATATCAGCGTTATACAGGGGGATTTTTCGCAGGTCGAGGATTTCGAACGACATGAAAGGGGGAGCGACGGAGGCGGCTGCATGTATCAATATTTTGTTATATGAATTCTGCCGTAAACTGCCGGCAAATGAAACGATCTTCATCATCATTCCAATGGGGTTCAGAGATTTAGTTTATTGAGCCACTCCAGAATTTTATCAGCAACATCTTGCCAGCCAGATTCCAACATCATATCGTGCGCCATGTTTGAGAATATGACCACTTCTGAACCATAAATTTCAGCCGTTTTCTTGACCTCGTCAACGGTGAAAATGGTATCTTTTTCAGCCCCCATAACCAAAATTGGGGTGTTGATGCGGTTGGGTTTCGGCAAACTTAAGCCCAACATATCGAGAAAAGCAAAGTAAGATTCGTCGCCCATCATTTTGAAATAGCGACCCGCCTGTTCTGCCGGCATTTCCCCTGAGAAAAACGCTTCTTGGGCTAATTTCGGCGTCGAGACGATTGGGTACAGGCTCATTGTCAGATTCGCTTTGGCAAACAACCAGGGGTGATGTCGAGCGATACGTAACGTGGTTGGAATAATGCCCGTTGGCGGACCAGAAGCCAACAAAACCGCCGCTGGAGCTGCATGCATTTCTAAATATTTTTGAGTGACCATTCCCCCCATCGAATGGCTAATAATAATTGGGGGTGCCGGCAAGCCTTCTGCAATTTGCGCCACATCCGCCACATAATCCGCCAAACGCGCCCGCCTCAACTTCTCTTTGCCGTCGCTGGCGCCATGCCCACGCAGGCTAAGGGCGTGGGCTGCATACCCTTTTTCGGCAAAATAATCTAGGAAAAATTCATCCCAACACCATGCTCCATGCCAAGCCCCATGTACAAACAACAAGGGAGTTTTGTTTACGCGGGCTGTTGGTTGCTTAGAAATGAGTTCGAGATTCATGATAAACGAGGGGTTGTTAGCTAGAAAACAGCTAATTTTAATTTGGTGAGACCAGATATATTTGAATGATATAGCAATTATGAAAAGGGTGAAAGAAAAATAGGATTTTAATTGAGAAGGTTCACTTGATTGCCGGCAAAAGGTTGACAAATCGCTTTGTCTTCCCTGATAATAATAAGGTCTGCGTTTATCCTGCTATTCGGTTGTTGTTCATGATATTGGCAATGCCTTAGACTAATAGTTGCCATACAGAGGTAGTTTACCATTTCAACCTAGGTTTGTTGATGGGAGGAATAATTGATGAAAAGCCGTTTTTCTACTCCTGCAATTTTACTCATTTTAATTTTATTGCTTGGATTGAGTATGGCAGGGACCCATGCCGGCAATTATGCTCTTGTGCCGGCAGCCGCTAGCGTAATTTCCCTCGTCTCAAAATCTACTAGCGGTATACAAGGAAACGATCATTCAGATTTCCCTGCGATTTCTGGCAATGGTCGTTATGTCGCCTTTGCTTCTTGGGCATCTAACCTAGCTCCAGGGGATACAAACGGTTTTTCAGATATTTTCATTCATGATCGGTGGTTGGGGCAAACAAATCGGATATCGATGGCGCATGACGGTTCTCAGGCAAATGGTCACTCTCCAGGCATTCATATAAATAACCTATCTTTATCAACTGATGGCCGTTATTTGGCTTTTGAATCTGCCGCCACAAATCTAGTTGTTGGCGATACTAATAATTTTCCAGATGTGTATGTTTATGATCAACAAACTGAGGATATCACACTTGTTTCTGTCGACTCTAATGGGGCGCAGGCAACAAATGATGTCGGCCATACTTTTGACATTTCAGGTGATGGGCGTTTTGTGACATTTGACGCCAAATCTCCAATGGTAGCCGGAGATACAAATGGGGTGAGCGATGTTTTCGTTCATGACCGCCAAACGGGACAAACTACTCGGGTCTCAATTGCAACAGGTGGAATACAAGGAAACAATCACTCTAGTTTCCCATCAATTTCAGCCGATGGACGTTATGTTGCGTTCCAATCAAAAGCCAGCAATCTTACTGTGAACGATACCGATACTCTGGGCGATTATTTTGTTCATGATCGCCAAACGGGACAAACCAGCTTGGTGTCAGTCGCTACAGATGGGACATCGGGTAATGGCGCTTTCGGCGGCGAATTTTCCCCGACTATTTCAGTCGATGGGCGTTATGTTGCATTTGTTTCAGATAAACACAACTTAGTAGTTGGCGATACCAATAATGTTCGAGATGTTTTTGTTCATGACAGGCAAACTGGTCAAACCAGCCGAATATCGGTAGATTCAAATGGCGTTGAAGGTAACCAGGGTTCATCTGGCGTCCCATCCATTTCGGCTGATGGACGTTTTGTAACTTTTAGCTCTTCTGACAGTAATTTGGTAATGATGGATACAAATGGCGTGGCGGACGTATTCCTGCATGACAGACAAACGGGGGAAACAACCCTTGTTTCAGTTGCCTCCAATGGCGCTCAAGGGGATATGATGTCTTTGTATAACCAAATTTCTGATGATGGCAATTTGGTCGTATTTCGTTCTCTTGCCGGCAATCTGGTTGCCGACGATACCAATAGCACACTGGACATATTTATCAATAATTTAAGCGGCATATCGCCAACTCCATTTCAGATTTATCTGCCGCTATCAATAAAATAATACGCATTCACCTTTCAGAGGGTGTAACCCTCTGAAAGGTTGCCGGCATACACAGTAAACCAAGGCGCCATTTAACTAACATAGTCGCAAAAGCGTAGTATCGTCAAAACCAACGTTTGGACGGCTAGGCGTAGCTCTACAAGCGGAACATATTCATTGTGGCTGTGCGCCTGGCGAATATCGCCTGCCCCAAACATCAAAGTTGGAATGCCCCCCTCATTTACCAACAGCCGCATATCTGCCCCATAGGGCATCCCTTGCAAGATGGGCTCTTGCCCTGAAACTGTACGCCAGGCGGCGCTGACTGTGGTCACAATTGGCTCATTTACAGCGATGCCGGCGCTGTCGAATTGTCCGCCCCACCACTCGATAGTTGGCGGATTGTCTCGCAGCCAGGGATCGTTTGCTGCCGCCTGGGCGACCACCGCCTCAAATTTTTGACGCGCTTCTAACATATTTTCACCCACTGCGATGCCGAACCGCCCCTCAAATGAGACGCTTTCCGGCACTGTGGACGCCCAATTGCCCCCTTGTATCGTGCCGACCGACAGGGGAATGGGCAGTTCGTAAGGGGTGAAGAGCGGGTCGGTAACGGCGTCGTTGCGCTCTTTTTCGAAGGCGATGAGGGCTTGGTAGATGAGAATAAATTTTTCGATAGCGCTGATCCCTTCAGCCCGAATACAACCATGGGCAGAGCGACCAGGCACGGTTACCCGAAAATTCATGGCGCCTGCTTGTGCCGGCGCTATCATCAGCTCCGTCGGCTCCATGATAATGGCGGCGTCTGCCACATGCCCTCGCAAAATGGTCGCCAACGCTCCGCTTCCCCCATCTTCTTCGCCGATGACGCTTTGTATTGAGAGCTTCCCTTTAAGTTGAATGCCGGCATCTATGATCGCTTTTACAGCATAGACGCCACACGCCAATCCCCCTTTCATATCCAATGCCCCGCGCCCATACAAATTGCCATTAGCTATCGTCCCCTGCCAAGCTGGAAAATCCCACAAATCCTCATCCCCTGCCGGCACCACGTCGACATGCCCATTCAATATGAGCGATTTGCCTTGATCGCCGCCAACCATTCCCACCACGCCCAACCCTTCTGCCCGATCGACTTCGGCACAATACGCTGGATGTTTTTCTAATGCGTCAAAATCGATCTCCCACAAATCAACAGCCATTCCAATTTCTGTCAATTTTTCTGCCACAGCCCGCTGCATCTCCGTTTCGGCGCCATCTAAACTGGGAATCGCCACCCAATCACAAATCGTACGCGCCATCTCGTCAAAATCAATCGCCGCTAAAGCGCGTTGTTCTATCTCGTTTAATCGATCCATGTATCAAAATATCCTCAGACTAATTGCATCAAAGCAACTGGTTTTAGTTGATGCCGGCAATTATACCGCTTGACAAAATAAGGTCAGCATTCGATTTGTGCCGGCATCCCCACCAGCATCACCCAACCCCTCAGCGTCAATTGTATAACAACCCCTTGTTCCAAAATAAGGGTGACTGTAGCGCTATCTCCAATCCCCCTTTTTCGGCAAAATCCCAGCCTCTATAGTACCATTTTTTTGACTCCTGTAGTATGATAAGCTCAATTATGTAAATGTGATGCGCCTGAATGGGAACTCTCCTGCAACACATTTAAACTTATTGGTAAATTGCGCTATTTTGGAGAATATTATGGTCACGATGGATTCTTGGCAAACTTTTTTGGCGGGGCTAATCGCAGGTTGGGCGGTTGGTTTAATTCTCGATTATCTGTTTTGGAGAAATAGACGTAAATGTAAAGATATAGAGATTAAGTTACGCGAAGAAAATGAGAATTTGACAACCCAACAGGGACAGTTAACGACACAGCTAGCCAAATTAGGAAAAGAACAGCAGGCTGCCGCCAGTTTAAGAGCGGCTTTAGAAGAACGAGAGGCTGCCTACCATACGGCAACCGCTCAAATTGAAGCCAATAATGTGGTTGCGGCGGAGATGGAAAAAGAGCTAAGCGAATTGCGTAAGCTCGATAATCGAACGGGTATTTTAGAAACGCGCATTCAGGAAAGGGATATTGAAATCGCCCGCCTAAGAGAACAAGCTAGCCAGGTAGGAGAGTTGAAAGACCAGGTTCGACAAAGAGACGCAGCGTTGCTCAAGCTGCGAGAACATGTCAATCGTGCCCAAAATTTCGAAGATGAAATATCCAAACGAGACAGCATCATCGAAAAGTTGCAGACTGCAGCGGCAGGAGCCGCCGTTGGCGTGGCTGCTACAGCGGATGGCGATGACCAAGAGGCGCATATAGCTACATTAGAGGAAGCAGTCAACGAAAGAGACGCTCAAATCGCCCACCTGATTAAAGAACAGACATCTTTGGAATATGCCTTACAAGATAAAGCGCCAATGGATGACAACGCAGCGTCGGCGCGCATCGCTGAGCTAGAGCGTTTGGTGCAAGAGCGGGACGATTCGCTGCTGGCGATTAGGAATCGGGTAGCCAGCCACGTGGGCGAATTGGAAGCTAAACTGAAAAAGCAGGAACATGAGTTGGATCGCTTGCGTCTGTTAGAGATGGATGCGCCGCAGGTTGAACGCGCTAATATGGAGACCGCGCCACTTGCCTCTCTTGAGTTTAGCGATGAGGGGGAACGGGCGCCAGATCCGCCTCTGGTCAAAGTTACGCCATCAAAACCAGATGATTTGAAAAAGATTTATGGGATTGGTCCCAAAATTAGTCGTTTATGGCATCGCAAAGGGGTGAAGAGCTTTGCTGATTTAGCGGAAGCGACTGTTCAACAAGTGGAGGCTATTCAGGAAGAGACGAGCAGGAAGTTTGGGGTAAGCCCTGAAGAACAACATCGTCTCTGGACGGAACAGGCGACATTAGCCGCTGCCGGCAATTGGGACGAGTTCCAGGCGTATTTAGATAGATTGCGTCGGCAAAAGAGTTAAGGAGTCCAAGATGGCACAAGACCCTTGTCTCGAAATGGATTGCATTGACGAAGAGCGGCTAAATAATTATGGCTGTCTAAAATGGTTGGTGCTGGGAGTTATGATAACTGGCTTGTTGTTGTCGTTTATTGCCACAGCCAACGGGATACGCCAAACTTCGACGCCGCCTACCGACTCGCCTATTGCCCAAATAGATCGACTTCAATTTGAGTCGTTGCCGGCACAAAGCTTTTCCCTGAGCGACGAAGGATCAGTATTAACCCGCTTGGAATTGAGCGGCTTTGGAACCAATGGCAGCGTGGTAGAGTTGATGCGCGGCGACCAAACGCTTGCGGCGACTGAAGTGGGTGAGAATGGGGAATGGTCGTTCGACGAATCGTTCCAATTTGAACCCGGACGGACGGAATTAAATGCCAGAATGGTTAACTCGGATGGGGTTGAAATCGGTCAGTCGGCAGTGTTCGCTTTTGAAGCCCCAGCCGCTGCCGATTTGCCAACGCCAACAGTTGAATCGACCATTACGCCCACTGAGGAAGGGGCTCCAGCCACCCCAGAAACAGTTGAACCGACGCCGCAACCCATCGCTCCCGTATTGCAGATGCCGGAAACCGCTTTTGCCGAGATGCCTATCCACATCACTGGGTCAGCCGCCCCCAATACCGAAGTGCAAATTGTCGTCAATGAACTGGTAGATGGGGTGGCGAATGTAGACGATGCCGGCAGTTGGGAGTACGAAACACAACTGCCCAGCGGCGAATATATTTTACTAGCCCGAACATCTTTTCCCACTGGGATCGACTTCGATTCTACGCCAGTTAGAATAGAGATAACGCCGCCAACCCCATTAGAAGAGGCGAGACAAGCCGGCGTATTGCACAGTTTTATCGATGCCGCCCAGGCAACGGGTTGGGAAAGTGAAGTGGCAGAGGGGGAATATACCCTCTTTATGCCTTCAGATATGGCGATTGGCAAGTTGCCGGCAGAACTCTTCACTGCGCTCAACGCCGATCCAGAAGCGATGAAAGCGTTGCTCAACCACCATACTATCTCTGGAACGGTGGGGTTGGCGCAATTTGTCCCAGGGCAAACTTTTGCTATGCTTAGCGGTGAAGAGATGAGTTTGGTCGCTATCGACCGCAATAGCGGTTTTGGCATTGGGAAGGCAGCGATAACCAGCGCAGATATCGTCGCCGATAATCTCATGATCCATATTTTAGACCGAATTTTGTTCCCACCCTCCGAAATCGGCTCCCCACAAATCGACTCCTCTGGCGTTGCCACTTTCTCTGGCGATTTTCTGACGGTAGTGGGCGATGGCACTCCGGGTACGACGTTGTTATTGGCGCTCAATGGGGAAACATTTGGACAATCCGAAGTCGGCGAAGATGGCAGATGGCAAATCCCTAATGATATTTCGCCTGGCAACTATGAGATTATCGCCTATGCGTTAGATGATGCCGGCATCGTTCAGGCGGCCTCTGACCCAGTTTACCTCACTGTAGAATAAAGGCGCTTTGCCCAAGGATGGGCGTAGAAGCACAAAGGCGAACCTCGTCAAAAGGTTCGCCTTTGTCTGTTTTGAACTGTATCCTGTTTGTAGAACAGTTAATCTTTAAGGGCGCCAAACGCCAAAGCGGCTAACGCCGCGCCTATCGGGCATGCCACGATGTATAACCACATAGTTGATAAAGCGTTCGAGGCGTCGCTAAATAACGACGGTCCAATCGTTCGGGCTGGATTCAATGAAGCCCCGGAAACATTGCCGCCCATAAAAATGCAAAAAGCCAATGTTAAGCCAATGGCAATCGGGGCTAAATTGCCAGCGCTGCCCCGAACGGCAGTATGCAAAATCACTGTCACGAATAAAAATGTCAGAATAAGTTCTAAAATGAAGGCTTGTCCGACGCTTACCCCATCTGCCGGCACAGTAGCGCCTAATCCGCTGGCGTCGGCGATGCCGCTGACCACCACGCTGAGGGCGAATGCCCCAACGATAGCCCCTATAATTTGGGCGACGATGTAGGCTGCCGCTTTGGCGGCGTCGATTTGACCAGCGACTAACATGCCAATCGTCACCGCTGGGTTAAAATGACCGCCGGATATGTCGCCAAAGGCGAAGGCAAAACCGAGGATAACCAAGCCGTGGGCTAACGCCACAGCGACCAGGCTGCCGCTGACGGCGCCCGCGCCAGCCCCGATGAAAATCAGGGCAAATGTGCCGATAAATTCAGCTATTAACGCTTTAGAATTCATAGATTCCTCCTGAGAGATTGAGTTACTGCGACAACTTATCATACGAGAAAATGCCGGCATTATGTTAGCCTGATCTATCGAATCGTCAAGAAACAGGAGGATGACGGATTTATCTCAGCTATTTGGGGGAGATCGAACAGGGTGAATGGTTGCGCCAAAACGTGCTGCTAACTGCCGCCACACCGCGCCACATTGCCTAGATGGCGCGAACATCTCGCCTGATTTATTTAAACGGGGCGGCAGCCCTTTTGATAAACCAGATGTCAAACATTTTGCCTTTCTGGCTCAAATTACTATAATACTCTCCTGTTCAGCTTGCTGATGCGACGTTTTTTCGGCGCGACGGTTAGCAGGCGCCATACTATTCCCACTTTGGAGATTTAATAAAAAATGGCTTTAACACAATCAGAAAAGTCCGATCTGGCTGCAAAATTTGGCGTTCATGAAAGTGATACAGGGTCGCCTGAAGTACAGATTGCAATTTTCAGCAAACGGATTGACCAATTGCAATCCCACCTGAAAGATCATAAACACGACCAAAGTTCGCGGCGAGGATTGCTGCGTCTAGTAGGCAAGCGGCGACGTCTGTTGGCTTATATGCGTAACAATTACCCTGACCGCTACCAAGTTGTTCTGAAAGAGCTTGGTCTGCGTCGATAATGTTTGAAGTGGAGAGCGGTTAATAACTCTCCTTTTTTCTTTTTGGAGCAGTTTGAACTAGGGTTTAGGAATTGGGTATTGTCCCGTACAATTGGCGTACGAGTCAGTTCCCAATCCCTAAAAGTTGTTCTAGCTCCAAATTAAATATTTCTATTTGGCTGTTAAGCGAATTGTTCAGCATGGTTTATAGATGTCTGGGCAATAGCATATCAGCCAGTCTAAGTTTGCGTCGGTTGGATGCCGGCATAAACGCGATTACCATTTATGGAGGTAAAACAACGTGTCTGAAGTACACACATTTTCCACAACTATAGGCGGCAAAGTCATGACCGTCGAAACCGGCAAACTTGCCGCTCAGGCAGGCGGCGCCGTCACTGTGCGGGTGGGCGATACAATGGTATTAGCCACCGCTACCATGTCATCTAAACCCCGAGAAGAGATCGATTTCTTTCCATTGAGCGTTGATGTTGAAGAGCGGATGTATGCCATGGGTAAAATTCCCGGCAGCTTCTTCCGGCGCGAAGCGCGTCCTAGCACCGAAGCGATCCTGATCGCTCGTCTCACAGACCGCCCCATGCGCCCGCTTTTCCCCGATGGCATGCGAAACGAAGTGCAGGTGATTATTACCACGCTTTCCTCTGATGGGATTCATCATCTCGATATTCCCAGCGTAAACGCCGCCAGCATCGCCACACTGATTTCCGACATTCCCTGGAATGGTCCTATCGCTGCAGTGCGAATCGGCTTTATCGATGACGAGTTTGTCATTGAGCCAAATATTCAGGAGATGGAGCAGAGTCAGTTGGATTTGCGAATTGCCGGCACCCGCGAAGCGATAATCATGGTCGAAGCCAGCGGCGACGAATTCCCTGAAGACAAGATGGCACAGGCGTTGCAATTGGGGCATGAATCGATTCAGCCTATTATTGATTTGCAACTAGAAATGCGCGAAAAGGTCGGCAAAGTCAAAAGAGAAATCCCCATCTTCATGATGGATGAAACATTGGAAAGCGCCGTTGACGCCAAATTGGGAGACAAAGTAAAAGGAGCAGCCACCCTAACTGATAGAGACCAACGCAAAGAAGCGATGAGCTTGTTAGAAGAAGTTATCGTCAACAGCTTTTTGGAAGAGGATGAAGAGGCGGATGTCAAGGCGATTAAATCGATCATCAATTCCCGACTTAAAAAAGAGATTCGGTCGCGGGTTGTGCATCAAAAAATACGGGCAGATGGACGGAAACCGACAGATGTTCGCCCCATTTCTGGCGAAATAGCCCTGACGCCTCGTTCTCACGGGTCAGCGTTATTCTGCCGAGGCGAAACCCATTGCCTTTCTGTGGTCGCTTTGGGCACGCCGCGCGAAGCGATGAAGACAGATGGTTTATTCCCTGTCGATTCTTATCGTTTTATGTTGCACTATAACTTCCCACCTTATTCAACCGGCGAAACATGGTTCCTGCGCGGACCAAAACGGCGCGAAATTGGGCACGGCATGCTGGGTCAACGCGCCATCGAGCCGATGCTTCCATCGGAAGAAGAGTTTCCATACACCATTCGCGTTGTGTCAGAAATTATGTCTTCTAATGGCAGCACTAGCCAAGCCAGTATTTGCGCTTCCAGCTTGGCGCTAATGGATTGCGGGGTGCCGCTCAAAAGGGCTGTTGGCGGGATCGCCATGGGGATGATTGCCGATGGCGATGAATATGTCATTTTGTCTGATATTCAAGGGTTGGAAGACCATATAGGCGATATGGACTTTAAAGTTGCCGGCACGACCGAAGGGATTACAGCCTTACAAATGGATATCAAAATCGACGGCATTTCCCCTCAAATGATGGCGGAAGCGTTAAGTCAAGCCCGCCAAGGTCGGTTGCACATTTTAAGCGAAATGGCGAATGTGTTGCCCGAACCGCGAGCCGAATTGAGCCAATGGGCGCCTCGCATGGAATCCGTCCGCATCGACCCCAAGAAGATCGGGGCAGTGATCGGCAAAGGCGGGGCGACTATTCGCAGTCTGGAAGAAAATTACGAAGTGTCCATTGATATTCAGGAAGATGGCACCATCTTTGTTGCCGGCGTTGACGGCATCAAGACGGCTGAAGCGATGGAACATATCAACACCCTTACTCAGGGCGCAGAAGTGGGCAAAATCTACAATGGCAAAGTGGTTCGCATCGAATCTTTTGGCTGCTTTGTAGAGTTGCTGCCTGGATTGGACGGCATGGTTCACATTTCGCAACTCGCCCCTGAGCGGATTAATTCAGTTGAAGACGCAGTTCAGATGGGTGACGAAATCATGGTCATGGTTACCGATGTCGATCCCGTTTCAGAAAAAGTGCGGCTATCACGCCGAGCTGTTTTGGAAGGATGGACGCTTGAAGAAGCCAGGGAAAGAGATAACCCGGCTCCAAAACGGAATAGAAACAACCGTGACGATCGCCGAGGCAGGCGGAATTCGGGCGGCAGACGAGACAATCGCCGCAGATAAAGCTCTTAGCGTTACCTGATATGAAAGCCCCGTCGAGAATGTTTTGACGGGGCTTTTTCTTAAATCGGCAATCAAGACCCTTTCCAGCCTGCTATGTGTATAATAGATGGCCGAAACGATTTTATGCCGGCAGACTCAGTTAACGCCAACCCCCACAATTGAACCATGACTACAAACAATAGCCCTCAAGACCAGTCAGAAGAAAGTATCTCCCAAACCGACCACTTTATCATTTGGCGAAGCCAAGAAAATGATGGCATAGTCTACCATATCGAATTAGGCGGCATTACGCTCCATTTGCTTTCTGACGAATGGAACGAATTAGTGACATTGATTAAAGGCGCAGATTAGAGCCCTCTGAGGCTTAACGCCCACAAAAATTTTATGTGATGGATTCGATCCAGCCAAACCAATACACGCCCATGATCCGCGACATGCCGGTCGAAGATCGACCGCGTGAGCGGCTGCTAAAAGTTGGAGCAGAGGCGATGTCTACCGCTGAACTTATCGCCATAACCCTACGTACTGGCGTTGGCGGGGAAAATGTGCTGCGCATGTCTGAACGGCTGCTGGCGCATTTAGGCGGGCTGACAAATCTTGCCCGAGCGTCAGTCGCCGAATTGCAGCAGGTCAAAGGAATAGGACCAGCGAAAGCGGCAGAAATCAAAGCTGCGCTAGAGTTGGGGCGTCGTTTATGGGCGGCAACCCCCGAAGAACGACCAAAAGTGACCACTCCCAACGACGCGGCAAATTTGCTGATGGCTGAAATGACATTTCTGGAGCAAGAACATTTACGAACGATTTTGCTAGATACCCGAAACCAGGTGTTGAGTATGCCAACAATTTATAAAGGCAATCTCAACACATCGGTGATTCGGATTGGCGAGCTTTTTCGGACTGCGATTCGAGAAAATGCGGCAGCCTTGGTTGTGGCGCACAATCACCCATCTGGCGACCCAACGCCATCTCAAGAAGATATTCGGGTAACGCGGGAAATTGCGAAGGCGGGCAAATTGTTGGGGATCGACCTCTTGGATCATATCATTATCGGGCGTCATAAATTTGTATCTTTAAAAGAGCGAGGTTTAGGATTTGACTCTTGAAAAAAATATAAGACAACGCGTTTCGCCTCAAGTTGACCAGGTGTTGCACAATAGCATTTTAGCCTTAACAGGCAGCCTAGAACTGGAAGATGTATCCGATTCGTTGCTCACTTATTTAAGTCAGCTGATTGCTTTTGACGCAGCAAACATTATGTTGCGTCAAAAAGGAAGACTTAAAATCATTTCCCGATTAGGGTATGAGCGGTGGGGGATTCCAAATCATCATCCTTCCGACCCTTTTTGTGAAACAGAATATTCGATTTTGTTAGAGGTGGTCAATAGTAAAAGAACTGTTTATATCCCGAATACAAAGGAAGAGCCGCGTTGGGTATTTACCCCCAGCACAGAGAAAATGGGCAGTTGGTTTGGCGTGCCATTGTTAGTTAAAAAGGATGTGATCGCCATTTTTTCGGTGGCGAAGGAAGAGCCATATTATTTTACTGATGAGCATATTGCGCTGGCGGAAGCGTTGACGCCTCAGGCGGCGATTGGGATCCAAAACGCCATTTCTTACGCCGGACAGCAGCGCATGCAAGCGATCGCTCGAATTTTGCAAGAAAGCGCAATGGCGTTGAACCAAACATTGGATACTGAAGCGGTTTGTGAGACGGTATTGAATTATTTGTTAAAGTTGGTGCCATACGACGCAGCAAATATCATGTTGATGGGAGGGGATCGTAAATTGCGGATAGGGTCCCGACAGGGGGCGATTACATTGCCGGCAGCATTTCAAGGAGATTCATTTAATCCAGCCGATTTTCCCCCCATTCAGCGGGTGATAGAGAGCAAAAAAAGCTATCACATTACGGATACTGAGGAATCTCGGGAGTGGGTGATGATTCCCGATCAAATTGAGATACGGGATTGGATGGGTTCGCCGATCCTTGCCGGCAACGAATTGCTTGGCTTATTTTCCATCGATAAAAGCGTTCCCAACTCTTTCTCACAAGAGCATCTGCAAATCGTTGAATCATTGGCGCCCCAAGCGGCAATCGCTTTGAAAAACGCGCGCTACTATGCTCAGATCGAATCTTATTCCGCCAAGTTGGAAGAGCGGGTAATGGTGCGAACAAGAGAGTTAAACAAAGCGTTAGATCAAGCCCAGCATTTGGCTCTGTTGGCGCAGCAGGCGGCGCAGGCGAAGAGCGAATTTTTAGCCAATATGAGCCACGAAATTCGAACGCCTTTAAACGCCGTTATCGGCATGACTAGTTTGCTGCTTGACACTTCGCTTTCGTCTCGTCAGAAAGATTACGTTGAAACGGCGCGGCGCAGCGGTAATGCTTTGTTGGACGTAATAAATAACATTTTAGATTATTCAAAGATTGAAGCGGGTAAGTTGATTTTAGAAACCCACCCCTTTAGCTTGCGCGACTGTATCGAAGATGTGATTGATTTAGTGTCGTCTCCTCTCGTTAAGAAAACGATCGATCTGCTATATTTTATCGAGCCAAATGTGCCGGCAAATGTAGTTGGAGACGATACCAGAATTCGCCAGGTGTTGGTCAATTTAATGAGCAATGCCATTAAGTTTACAGACGAAGGGGAGGTAGTCGTTACTGTCAAATTGAATCCGCCTAACAATAAATCTGCCGACATTCACGGTGACGATGACTCCTTGCTACTGCATGAACTGCAATTTGAGGTACGCGATACCGGTATCGGCATTCCGCCCCATCGTATTGAGCGAATATTTGACTCCTTTACACAAGTAGACGCCTCTACAACCAGGCGGTATGGCGGCAGCGGGTTGGGTTTAACCATATGCCATCGTTTGGTAGATATGATGGGCGGCGCCATGTGGGTAGAAAGCGCCGGCATTCCCGGACAGGGAAGCGTCTTTTACTTTACTTTGCCGCTAGAGAAAGCGCTTGGTCAAGCTGTTAGCGGCTTAGGAGATTTACAACCCGCTTTGCAAAACAAGCAATTGCTTATCGTTGACGATAATGAGACAAACAGGCTGATTCTTGCCAGACAGTTAGAAATATGGGGGGCGAAACCATTCCAAGCAGAATCGGCTGGGGAAGCGTTAAAGTGGTTGGATGATTCCGCTACATTGCCAGACGCTATCTTGTTAGATTTGCAAATGCCGGGCATGGATGGCATGCAGCTTGCCCGTCATATCAAAGCCCACCCTAGATGGAAACAACTTCCCATAGCGATGATGACTTCGCTAGGTTGGGATGCGGCGATGGACAACGACAATATCTTGACCGTTCGATTTACAAAACCGGTTAAATCGACGCAGTTGCTGCAATCGTTGGTAAGCATGTTCAGTGGCGCGCCTATCATCCATCACGATGAGAACGATGAAGAGACCCCATTTGACTCTGATCTTGCCGGCAACTACCCTTTGCGAATTTTGTTAGCGGAAGATAATGTCATCAATCAAAAAGTGGCGTTGCGTATGTTAGAAAGATTGGGGTATGTTGCTGATGTCGCTTCAAATGGCAAAGAGGCGGTTGCCGCTCTGGAACGCCAACAGTACGATCTGATTTTGATGGATATTCAGATGCCAGAGATGGATGGGGTGGAAACGACCATGCATATCCGGCAAACGTGGGAAAAAACACGCCAACCTAAAATCGCCGCGCTTACCGCCCACGCATTGCAAGGCGATAAAGAGCGATTGATATCTGCCGGCATGGATTACTATCTTAGCAAGCCGATTCAAGTTCGGGAGTTAGTTGATACGCTGATGCGTTGTCATACTCAAATCAATCAACTAAGAGGAGCAGGGGGCGAAAATGGAACGGGCGCCAGAGCAGCCAAGTCAAATGGCTCAATTTCGCTAGAAGAGCTCGAACAGCTCCTCGGCGAAAGCCCAATTGCTTTTTTGCGCGAAATTGCGCCGGCATTTTTTGAAACTGCCCCCTCACAAGTCCAGGCGATTCAAAATGCGATCGACGCAAAAAGCAATGCCCAAATTCAAATGACTGCCCACACTTTCAAAGCCAGCGCCACCCAAGTTGGGGCAGTCCGATTGGGCGATATTTGCCGTAATTTAGAGCAGCATGGCAGGATGGGAGACTTAGGACAAGCGACAACCGCCTTTAGCGCATTGAAGATGGAATTTGAAAATGTATTGCAAGAATTGGAGAGGTATATCTAAGCATAGCGCTTAAGCAACCCGCAAAATGTATCATGAAAATCCGAAAGGTTTCCCCAACGATTTTAGAATGGGAGAAACCAAAATCTTATCGGGTTTTGCTTGAAAAAGTTTTTGCATTCTACTTAATCGAACCCGAGTAATATGAAAGAGTTAAATTTATTGATCAACAGCGCCTTTATCGGGGAGGATTTGGATGATAACGACCCAGACGCTTCTATAGTTGCCGGCAGTTGGGCGGCATGGTGGTTGCCCCGCCCAAAAGGAGAGCCGGAGTGGAAGATGATCGAGCCGACCTTTTCGCTTGTGGCTATCGACGTTGACGCTCCCCCAGTACAAGCTGTTAAATCTCCCTTTGCCACCCATGTTGGCGGTTTGTGGCAACAAATGCCAGCCTTTATCGGCAGCGAATATGAATTTATCGTAGACGCGCAGGTGTGGTCAAGCGAAAGCGAGCAAATTGGGCAGATCGTTGAACCAGCCGATGTGCCAGTTCAAATCGGCATTGACCCTACCGGCGGACTTGACCCTGAAAGCCCGCTAATCATTTGGAGCCGACCCAGCCAAGCGATTGAGCGGTGGCGCTCATTGCGCATGGCCGCCGTTTCTGAAGCCAATATCATTACCCTGTACCTTAAGTCAGCGCCAAAAACACCCAAAAGGCAGCAATCGATATTTTGGCGGGATGCCGTTGTAGCCCCAACCGGCGAATTTCGCCGCGTGAAAGCCATCATAGGTCCAGGCGACAGCTATATCAATGTGGCGCCCGATCAGCCGATTGAAGATGATATTTTAGAGATAAGCGTGAACTCGCTGAGACCGTTAGACGGGATCGCTTTAATAATCAGGCGTGGGGAAGAAGCATGGAATACGGTGGCATTGGCCCAGGCGCAAGTTGCACAAGATAGATACATTTGGCAAGCGATCTATGGGGTTGAATTGCCTGGCTCTTATGATATTCGATGCGTGGGCGATAACGGGGCTCGTTTGTGGGCGCAATATCTCATCAAGGTGGAAAGCCGCGACTATTTGAAAGAGTCAGCCGCAGCCGCGCCAAGTGGAGCGCCTCGGCAGGAATATCGTAGGATTTACATTTTGCTGCCGCCAACGGCTGATGAAAATTGGCTGATTGCCGCCGCGAAAGGGGGCTTTGAAGGACGTTATTCGATTGGATTTTCTGCCGACGATGCCGGCATCGGCGAGCTTGAGCGACGCCATGTAATTGCCGTCAATCCCCATCATTGGAAAGAGCCGCTGACTGCCGCCTGGTATCATCAACATTACCCAGGCGTTCGCTTTACCCCAGTTGTCGCCAAAGCTCCTAAAGATTTAGAAGCGTGGCTTAAGCGGTGGAACGCCGACGAAGTGATGGGTTAAATGACAAGCTCACTCTTTGGCGATAACTGCCACTTCAACTACTTCTACATCAAAGCCATGCCCCTGAGCCACCAAACTGATATTGTTGATTTGTCTGACATCAATCTCTAAGTCGCGCAACTGCTCTAAAATGTTGCCTGACTCATAAAAAATCAACTGTCCCGGCGTAAAAAAGAGATGGGGGTTGAGCGGCGGCGGACAAGAAGTACACACATTGGGGATCTCATTTGTCACATTGCCAATGGCAAAAAACCCTTGTTGCCAAGCCCCAACTGCCCCATTCATATCCTCATATTCTACCCGGACAGTTATGGGGCATTCGCTCCCTTTTTGCCCGCAAACGGCTAACGTTTGCTGGTTAATCCGCATATCGAGCGACAACGTTAACGATTCATAATTGGTGACATCTTGCTGGATGAGCTGCCGAACCGATACATCGGCATGCCCATTTCCGACCCGCCGCATGATCAATGTATAGGCGCCATCTTGGTTTTCTAGGGCGGTTTCGCCGCGAGGTTGGTCAGCCAATTCTACTTGCCAATCGAACAACAACCAATCAGCAAATCCTTCCTGAAAATCCCCATTTTGAATTAAGTTTCGTTCGGTTTGTAATGGTCCTACCGGCGCGCTGCCGGCATCGACACGCGCCCGCTGGTCGGCAAAAAGAAGCAATTTGTTTTGAGATTGGGAGTCAGAAACGATCGCTTCGCCTTCGAGCGCCGCTACTTGGGTTGTTAGGTTCGTTGTCTCTACCGAGTAGCTGCCTGGCTGCTGCATATCGATCAAGGCATGGGGGGTGTTAACTAAAAAAGAGATAGGTCGGTTTAAATCAGAGAGCAGATTGATTCGGGCTCTACCGCCAACCAAAATTAATTTGAGCTGATACCCTTGTTCACTGACCGAAAAACGGGGAGCGATCGCTTCCTCAATCTCCAAGTTGGAATTGGCATAAAGTTCAATTCGCCCTAAAGTTTGGGCGGTATCTGGGTCGCTGAGCAGCAACAAAGCTGTATCGGTGTCGCCGGTGATAACTGTTTCGCCCATATTCGCTTCTTGTGGAACCATGCCGGCAAACAACACATTGGTTGCCTGCCCATTGCTGATTACGACCGTGCCTTGATTGGCGAGCGATTCAATTTGCAGTGGCTGTGTAGAACTGCGAACCGTTTGTGTCAGGAGAATTGGCACAGAAATGGTTAAAAAGGCGCACAAAAAGAAACTTCCAAGCAATGTTGTCCAGGCCAATCTTTCCCGGCTGTGTAAACTTTCGTCACTCATAACCAACGCACCTTGAAGGACGAGAATTCCCCAGTTGACTCACCCCAATCCAGCTCAACCTGGCTGACGTTTGCCAGCGGCGAACCATTATGCAAAAAAGAAATGAATTTTTCTAACGCAGACTGGTCTCCTTCGGCAACGATCCGAACAGTTCCCCCCTTTTCGTTCTTAACCCAGCCAGTAACGCTCAATTGGGCTGCTTTTTGCTTGGTGTAATAGCGGAAAGATACTCCCTGCACTTTTCCAAAAATAATCGCTTCAATTCGTTTCATATGAAGCAAATTATATCCTTTTGTGTCATGGACAAAAAGGCAAGCGATTTGACGCTAAAATTTGCTGTTTTAACCCTGCAAAATAAGCTGATTTGGACTGGGCGTAAAACCCCCTTTTTGTGCGGGGCAGCCTACAACGCAAATTAACTGTCTGCAATAAATAAACTCTGGAAATTTAGACAGAAAATTCGCAAGCGGCTTGGTGAAGCTTAGCTTCCAAAGCCCTACGCCCAGCCCAAAAAATTTGATTCCGCTTGCCTGCAACCCCCGTCGCTTGCTACCAGGATCGTCATGTAAATTGAAAAGCTTCTATTCTGTTACCTTTTGTCGCAAGTAAGCGTCGTCTAAATCGTCGATATCCTCTTCCGTTAAGGGTAGCGATTCACTCTCTATTGAATTTAGATACAAAAAACCAACCCCCAGAAACAAAGGAATCAAACCGCCTATAATCCAAGGTCCAAACCCAATTGATAATAAGCCTAGTGTTAATGCGCTGCCGATAGCGATTAAGCTTACGCCTTGCTTGTACATTTTTCCAGTTTTATTTCCCCGCCTTTCAATCCTATCCTCGCGCAATAACCCTTCCTTTGCCAATGCAACCGTTTCCTTGTATTTTAAATATTTAGAAATGATGATGGTTGCGAAAGGCAACGCCAGAACAAAGCCTATGGTCATAAATTCAAAAAAACTGTCCATGTTAATTTCCTTTTTATTCGTGTTGATCTGATTAAGTAGAATGCAAAACGTTTTCAAGCAAAATCCGAAACGATTTTGGTTACTTCTATTCTCAAACCGTCGGGGCAACCTTTCGGGTTTTCACGATACATTTTGCGGGATACTTTGATTGATGAATTGATGTTTGAGTTTGTAGATAAGCAATAAGCGCTCGGTATCTGATAATCATGCCGGAGACGACGATAAACATACTGCTCAAAACAAGTAAAATTAAGAGATCGAACATAAATTTGTCCTCCAAATTGTTCCTTTGCCTGATTAGACATAGCGAGGCAAAAAAAGTTTCAAAAAAGTTTGCAATGGTCTCTTTGAAACTCTTTCGGGTAAGTTGTGGTCTAATTGCTAAAGGAAATTTCTATCAACCTTATGAAAGATGATGAGAAGGCGGTAATCTACCGAGCGAAAAATGGCGATGCGGCGGCATTTGAACAATTGGTTTTACAATATGGGGGGTACGCCTACAATTTGGCTTTGAGAACGTTAAATGACCCGCAAGAAGCGGAAGATGTAGCGCAAGAGGCTTTTGTTAGGGCTTGGCGTTCGCTGCCCAAATTTAGGGGCGACGCCGCTTTTTCTACCTGGTTGTATCGAATTGTGACCAACCTTTGCTACAATCGGTTGCCCCGCTTGAAAAGAGAGTTGGAAGCTTTGCCGGCAGACGATAGTTGGGATTTGCCCGATAATCGACAGCGAGTTGAGCAAGTTGTAGTTTCGCAAGAGGTAAAACAGACAATTATCAATGCCATTGACGAGTTGCCAGATAGTCAAAAATACCTAATCGCCTTGCGTCATATGCATGGTTTGCGGTATGATGAGATCGCCCAAGCGGCAAATATGCCGCTTGGCAGTGTCAAAACTGGGATTTTTCGAGCGCGCCAAGCGTTAAAAGTGAAACTATATCAATTTGGCGAGAACAATGATTGACGAAAGATCAACTCAGAACAATGCAGAAGAAGATTTGATTCTGGACGCCATTTTAAATGAATTGGAGATGGCGCCATTGCCGGCATCTTTTGCTGCCAATACGATGGCGCAACTATCGCCGCCCGCTTTTAAACTTACTAGGCAGGATGTGGCTTTGCCATTAGTCATCTCTATAACTTTGGGAGCGTTGTTATGGGTGTGGCGCGTTTATAGGGCGCAATTTGCAGCCCAATTGCCGGCATTTGCCTTTGCCGATATCCAAAACGTCCCCACACCAACTATCCTTTACCTCCTTGTCTTATGCGCAATCGGATACATGGCAACGGTAATAAGCGGCATCTTCCTGTGGCTCGATGGAGAATCTGAAACGTAATTAAAATCAATTCAGGAAAGAACCAAAAAGCGACTAGGGAGAATCCCCAAGTCGCTTTTTTTGTTTTAACGCGGAAGGTTTAATGAGAAATGGACAATTAAAAGTCAGCGCTGACCGGCAAGAAGAAATCTCTTGCCGCTGGCTGGCGCCAATAAACCGCTGATTAAATGGTAAGGTGTAAAAATGGGAATCATCACTGTGTCACAATTGAGCAAAAGCTTTGCCGCCAAGCAAAAGGCGCCCGGGTTAAAGGGCAGCATCCAGGCGGTGTTTAAGCCTGTCTTTAATCAGGTAAACGCCGTCGTCAACGTTTCGTTTGAAGTGCAAAAAGGCGAAACAGTAGCGTTTATTGGTCCTAACGGGGCAGGCAAATCGACCACCATCAAAATTTTGACGGGTATTTTGCATCCTAGCGCCGGACAAGCGACCGTTTTGGGATATGTTCCCTGGCAAGAGCGCCGCCAATTGGCTTACAAAATCGGCTCGGTGTTCGGGCAGAAGCCGCAGTTGTGGTACCACCTACCGCCAGAGGATACATTTCGCCTTTTTGCCCGGATTTACGAGCTGGAAATGCCGGCATACCAAACCCGCCGCAACTATTTGGTAGAGCTTTTTCAAATCGAAAAGTTGATGCAAACCCCTGTCCGCAAATTGAGCCTGGGTCAACGCATGAAATGTGAAATTGTGGCATCCTTGCTGCACAATCCGCAAGTTATCTTTTTAGATGAGCCGACAATTGGGCTAGATGTGGTGGCAAAAGAGCAGATTCGGGAGGCGATTTTGCATATGAACAGCCAAAACGACACCACGATTTTTCTTACCAGCCATGATGTGGGCGATATTGAAAAGCTGTGTAAACGAGTCATCATAATCAACCATGGCAAAACGATTTTTGACGGACGCACTTCAGCCCTAAAGCGCAAATATCTAACCCACAAAATTATCGACGCCCGATTTGTCAATGCTATCGATTCTCCCATTAAGTTGCCCCAGGTGACCACCCTGAAGCAGGGCTCGTTTGGGGTCAAGCTGCAATTTGATACCGCTCAGAAACATATCGAAACAGTCATCAACGACATCATGGCAATCGCCCCTGTGCAAGATATTAATATCGCCGATCCGCCCATGGAAGAAATTATTCGAGAAATTTATCAGTTGGAATAACGCTCCTCACGGCTTGCCGCAAGGTATCGTCTTCCGTAAGGAATTTATCAGAAAGTCTTTAAACCCTTATCCCCGCCGTAAGCGACGGGGGTTTCGGGCGAGTGGAATCAAACAAACAATTGGCAGAGAAGATATAAAGTAGGAGAGGGTTATGCGCGCCAATATCATCAAATATTCAGCCATCACCAGCGCCAATTTGCAAAATCAGTTGGCGTATATTTGGGATACGTTCAACCGCAGCATATTCATGCTGTTTATCATGTTCATCTTTATCCAATTGTGGTCTGCCGCTTTTGAAAAACAGGGGCTTTCTGCCATCGGCGATATGACTTTAGCAAAAACGATCTATTATTTTCTTATCGCCGAAGTGTTGCAGTTGGGTCAAGTGCGGCACGATATCCGTATCACCGAAGAGGTGAAAGATGGCTCTATCGCCTACACTATGAGCAAACCTTACAACTACCTCTTTTATCATTTTTTTAATGGGTTGGGCGAGGCAGTTGTGAAAATGGGACTGTTATTTATAACGGGATTGCCCCTAGTATGGCGGCATGCCGGCATACCGCCGCTCAGCTGGGGGCATTTGCCCTTCGTTATTTTGATTATGCTGATGGCGATGGGCATTGATTTTCTCTTTCTGAGCATGATCGGGTTGCTGGCATTTGTGGTAGAAGACACCTTTTCCTTTCGATTGATATACCAAAAAATCGTGTTTATCTTTGGCGGGTTATTAATTCCGCTCGATTTTTTGCCGACTCGGCTGGAGCAGATCGCCCGCTTGCTGCCTTTTCAATTGACCACGTATGCCCCGGCAAAGCTGTTTGTAAATTTTGATTGGACGCTTTTTGGGCAATTGTTAGCCAGCGGGCTTATTTGGGGCATCATTCTATCGGCTATTCTCATCGCCCAATATCGGTGGGCAACCCGCCGATTGGCGGTGAACGGAGGGTAACATAATGAGACGAATTTTGAGCGAGATGCGCTTTTTGCGCTTTTTGATGGGATTTAGTTTGGCGTCGGCGATGGAATACCGCGCCTCGTTTATTAGCCAAATCGTGGGCATGATGATCAATAATGGCATCTATTTTCTCTTTTGGCTGCTCTTTTTCGATAAATTTGGCACGGTCAAAGGGTATAACATCAGCGAGATCTATTTGCTGTTTGCCATCGTTGCTTTGGCATTTGGCGTAGGTTCGATGTTTGCCGGCAATGTCGGAACCCATTTAGCCGCCCTCATCGCTCAGGGCAGATTAGATTATTATCTGGCATTGCCGCGCAATGTATTGATTCACGTCGTCTTTACCCGAATGAATGTAAGCGCTATCGGAGATATGGCGTTTGGCTTGTTGGCGCTGATTCTTGCCGGCAGATCCCATCCAATTGATCTGATATTGATCTTTTCCGCATCGATTTTAGCGGCGGCGATCTATGTCGCTTTTGGCGTCATAGCTGGCTCATTAGCCTTTTATATCGGCAATTCCGAAAATCTCAGCGCCCAGGCAACGGGAGCGTTGGTTACCTTTGCCCTGTACCCTATCACCCTGTTTAGTGGCGCTAGCCGATTTTTGCTTTTTACCATTGTGCCGGCAGCTTTTATTGGGGCGGTTCCGGTGGAGATAATTGTAGAGCGAAACGGCTTATTGCTGGGGCAATTGACGGGCGTGGCGATGTTGGTCTGCGCCATTGCCGCTATCGTTTTTTATACCGGTCTAACTCATTACGAATCGGGCAGCGCCCTTAACGTAAATGTGTAGAGTGATGTTGGCTAAGTCGAAGGTATATCGCCGCCCACCAGTCGAATTTGGGGATGTCGCGCTCGAACCGCGACAGCAAAACTGTGATCAATATGATGGCTGCTCCGACCCATTGAATTGGCTCCAACCGCTCCCCTAAAATGGCGGCGGCGATAGCCAACGTCACCAAGATTTCTAACATGCCAATTAGGGCGGTCTGCAAGCTGCCTAAATGTTTTACGCCCAAAAACAGCGTAAGGCGGGAGGCAGCGGTGAATAATCCCATCCAAAAAACGGGTTGCATGGCGGCAAAATTAAAAGGTTGGTCTTTGTGCGGTAAAATAAACCAGCCGATCGAGACAACGGTTGCCATTCCGGTCATGGCATAAAGCGTCATGGTGGTTGCCGGCACATCCAACAATATCCGTTGCCCCAAGACCAATTGAAAGGCGTAAGCCAAAGCGGCTACCAACATCATGCTCACGCCCACCCAATCGGGGGCGCCCAATCCGCCTTGCGTAAGCAGATAGATGGCGAGTACCGCCAAAATAACCCGTCCAGCCGTAAGCCACGCCACCTTCTGGCCGATAAGACGCAACATCATTGTCACAAAAACCAGGTAGGTAATGTTGACCAATTGCCCTAAGCTGGCGTCGATTCGGTTTAGGCTGCTATAAAAAAAAATTGAGCCAATTCCATTGATGCTGCCCGCCAACAAGCTGCTCCACAATGCAGGCTGAGAGGTTATAACATTGGACGGGGCGAAGAGAAAGGCAATAAGCCACAAGATGCCGGCAGCGATAAGGGTGCGTACCATCACCACCGTCATCACATCGACCCCAGCGGCAAACGCTAACTTGGCAAAAATTGGGATGATGCCTAAAAGGACGGGAGAGAGGAGAGCCGCTCCATACCCAGAAAGTTTTTGATCTGAGACTTTTAACAGCATAAAATGTCAGTAAACTGCCTGGATCATGAATTGATATTGACGTCTCTGATAACATGATCGCCAATCATATATTGAAACTCTATATTCCATCCGCGCGTTTGACGGGCAGAAAGATGTGAAACGCGCTGCCAGGCAATAGCTTTTTATCTTCGCCAGAGCTATCAACTGAGATGCGTCCGCCATGCGCTTCAATTACTCCTTTGGCGATAGCCAGACCCAACCCCAAACCGCCGCCCAAGTATGCATATTTGCTGCTGGAATGGTATTCGATTGGATGCAAAGAATAAAATTGTTCAAAGATGCGACTTTGCTCTTCAATGGGAATGCCGATTCCGCTATCTTGGATCCACAAATGAATCATCGTGGAGAGTTGTTCTCCTTTGATGAGGATCTTTCCGCCATCTGGAGTATATTTAATAGCATTGCCAATGATATTATTAAAAGCGACCTGAAGTTGTTGTTGATCTCCCTCAATTGCCGGCATCGTCGCCATATCTTTCGATAGCTGAATAGTTAAGTTGCGAGATTCTAGAACGGTGTCCAGCGAATTGACGATATTAGTCAGCAAGCTGTTCAAAGAAACCCAGGCAAACTGTAAATCGAGCATTTCGCCGCTGATATTAGCCACGCTAATCACTTCAGTTACCAAATCCTCCATTCGGAAAACCCCTTCTTTTAACCCGCGAACCAACCCAGCCAGATAGTTGGGGTCGTCAACATCATCAGGGTTGATCGCCAACTGATCCAACAGGTGCGTATACCCTGTTATCAGGTTGATAGGAGTTCTCAACTCATGCGAAATAAGAACGATAAAATCATTTTTCATCTGGTCGAGCTGCCTCAACTTATGATTGGCTTGCTCCATTTCGTGGATCTTATTTTCTAGCCGTTCGACAATGCGTTGGGCGTGAATCGTCAACGCTTCCGACCGTTTAGCGTCGCTCATGCTTTCGCTATGTCCAGACAAAAAGGCGTCGATTTGGTTGGGAAAAAGGCGAACGTCGATTGGCTTGGTGAGAAAGCCTGTACATCCTGCCGCCAAAGCTAAATCGCGGTTCAGGGAGCTGACGTTGGCGGTAATCGCCACAATTGGCACTGTGGCGGTAGTTGGGATAGAGCGTAATCTAGTGGTGATTTCGTGCCCGTCCATGTTTGGCAGGTTTATGTCGATCAAAATCAGGTCAGGATTGCACTCCTGCGCCACAGTTAGCCCTTTAAGCCCATCATTGGCGGTAAATACGCGGTACCCATTTCGTTCTAAAACGCGTTTTACCAAACGTTGGCTATTAAAATCGTCTTCGATGTAGAGGACGATCGATCTATTTTCAGCGCCGTTACTTATCATGTAAAAATTTCCGAATATCGCCCACTAAATCCGTGTCAAAGAAAGAGCCTTTTTGCAATAATCGAGAGACATTTCCCGCTAATTTTTTCTCTTCGGTGCGGGTTAGCTCTTTTGCCGTCACGACGATGATTGGGATCTCAGATAAGGTTGGCTCTTTTTTGATCTCTTCGATAAAAGAGAAGCCATCCATGCGAGGCATCATCAAATCTAAAATGATGAGATTAGGCGGCTGTTTTTTGACCATTTCCAGACCAGCCAACCCATCTTTTGCTTCGTCGATGATAAATTCGCCTTGCGCCTGCAATATTCTGCGTATCAATCGGGTGGCGTCGAGGTGATCTTCGATGATGGCGATTCGCTTAACTCGTTCGTCTAATCGCTCTAGCGCGACCAGCAGCCCTTCTTCGGAGGATGGGGAGCCATTGGGAGCTGCCGGCAAATCCATATTGTGTTCTAAAAATTCACCTAAAATATGTTTTTCGATGGGAAAAGTATGTCCAGAGCAGTTTATCACGACGCTCTCGTCTGGACGAATAACCCCTTCCCTTATCATTTTAAATAGTCCGGCAAAGGTAACTGCTGTTGCCGCTTCAACCGATATCCCCTCGATCTTGGCTAAAACGTGCATCGCCCTAAAAGCTTCTTGGTCGGTAACGGTGTCCATAGCGCCGCCATAGTCGTCGATGAGTTGGCACAACACCTCAAACGCCTCGCCCGGATAGCCGGTTGCCAAGGCTAAAATATCGGTATCCGGATTTTCAACTGGCTTTACGATGCGATCGCCCCGGATAAATGCGTCTGCCATTGGCGAGCAGCCGCTTACTTGCAAACAGCCTAATTTAGGCAGCTTGTCGATGACGCCCATCTGTTGTAGCTCCTGGAATCCTTTCATTACCCCCACGGGTCCCATGCCGCCGCTGATGGCTTGGATGTACCAATCTGGCGCCTCCCATTGGCGGGCGCCATTTTGACCCGCTACGCCATTTAAATCCGCCAATTGTTCGGCGATTTCATACCCGATCGTCTTCATCGCCTCTTTGGCTGCGATTCCCTTGATGCCTTTATCTAAAAAGATATTTTTGCTTTTGGCGAATTCTGCCGCTACCTTCTTCGTTTGATCATAGGTGCCGGTGACTTTGATCACCTCAGTCCCATACAATGCTACTTCGCGCATCTTTTCTGCCGGCATCGAACTGGGAATAAACGCCCATAATTTAATGCCGGCGCGGGCGCAATAGGCGGAATACGCGATTGCCACATTGCCAGTTGAGGCAACGACCGCTTCGGTGATGCCGGCTTGCTTCAGGATAGACACTGCCATGGAGGCTTGTCTATCTTTAAATGAGCAGGTTGGCCCCTGCCGTTCATCTTTGATAAAGAGCTTTTTGTGCCCCAACATCAAACCCAAATTAAATGCCGGCAGCAACGGCGTCCACCCTTCTCCCATACTAACAATATGCCGCCGATCAGATATCGGTAGCATATCGAAATAACGCCACATAGAAGTGTCTTGTTGGTCAAACCGGCTTGACACATTCTTTTTGTTCGTTGGATACTCGTAAACGACGTCTAGCCATTGCTCGCCACACTGAGAACAACTCCCCCTTGTTTCTGTAACGGACGCTACTGTTCCGCACTTGCGGCACACAACCTCAAATTGATTTTTTGTACTCATGAACCTTCAACTTCATATGTTACATATCTTGACAAGATATCTTTATTGATAGGCAGCATCACGTGGAATGTGGAACCTTCTCCTTCCTTGCTTTCGATCCAAATCTCGCCATTATGCATCGTCACCAAACTTTTGGTAATTGGCAGTCCCAAACCAGTGCCCCCGACTTGTCGGGTGGGAGAGGAATCTACTTGTTCAAAGGGGCGAAACAGCTTCTCAAAATCTTCATCTTCAATCCCGCGCCCGGTATCTCGCACTTCAATTTTGATAGCATTTGGCTCAATTTGTTTGATAGAGAGGGTGATGCTTCCTTTGGTCGTGAATTTTGCGGCATTAGACAACAGATTTAACAATATCTGCCTAATGCGACTTTCGTCGCCCATGATAATTGGTAAATCGTCGTCGATTTCTTTAATTAGTTCAATAGGCTTATTTTGAAGTAGTGGGTAGATTGTATCTAGGGCGATTTTTGCCTCTTTTTCTAAATTAACCTCATCTATCGCCAATGCCATTTTGCCCGCCTCAATTTTTGACATATCTAAAACGTCGTTGATTAATCGGAGCAGATGCTTTCCGCTGGAATGGATAGAGGTTAAATCCTCTTCTTGTTCTTTGGTAATAGGACCGTCAATACCCCTAAGAATGAGGCGGCTGAACCCAATAATCGAATTTAGCGGTGTACGCAATTCATGCGACATATTCGCCAAAAATTGCGTTTTCAACATATCAATTTGGGTGAGTTGTTCATTGGCAGCTTCGATTTCATCAAATAATCTGCCGCTTTCGATAGTGGTGGCTAAACTGCCCGTCAAGGTCAGCAACAAACGCATTGAATTGTTTTCAAACAATTGTCGATGATCGCTTAGCACATCTAAAATGCCGATCAGCCGGTTGCCTAGCAGAAGCGGGACGATTATTTGGTACCTTGGATTTTGCTTGTCCCCATTCGCATTGCCGGCAGAGCGGTTAAGCTTCATATTTTGAAAGAGATTGCCGGCATGGAGAGTGTCCCAATTATATTGATTATCTTTGGCGATCTTTTTCGGATATGCATTATTTCCCACGCTCATATACCTGGTAAAACGCTCTTCATCGTGGGTTGATACATAGATGGCGATATCCGCATTATAGAGATTGGCGGATAATGTTTCTAGCACATTTTTGGCTCGTTCTCGGGCGTTGATGCTGGAGTTTGCGGCTTGAGATACCTGCAATAATTTGCGCAGTTCTTCGATATTTTCTTGAGTTCGATTGAAAAGACGGGCGTTGCTAATTGCCAAACTGGTTTGGTTGGCAATACCCCTGGCTAGCTGCAAATCATTTTCGTGATATTGATTGGAGTGACTAGATTGGAAAGTGATAAATCCAATAGAATTGTTTTCTAGGCGAAGCGGCGCCCAAATTGAAGAGGGTTGCGGCGGCGCATTTAATTGGCGGGCGATTGATTGGGCTAGAGGATGTTCGGCGGAGGCGATAACCGCGTTTCCATTTTCTAAAAACGTCGTTAAAGGCGCGTCGGGGACGATTGTCGAATTAACCTCAACCGATTCGTTGTTTATGGTCAATTGCAACGGATGTAATTCGCTTTGTTCTTGGTCATACAGCGCTATGACAGATAACTCATGGGGGATAAGCGGTTGAATTTGGGCTTGCAATATTTCGCCTAAATCGGCTAGCTCCAAAACGGAGCTGATTCTGGCGCCAAATTGGTTGAGATTGACCAAATCTTGGGCGCGGTGCAAAGTATCTTCGAGCAGTCGGGTATTTTCTATAACTTTGTTTAACTGTTCTACAACAGATTGGGCGAAGTTGCGGCTATTTAAATCGAATAGCGCGTTCTCTTTTTTACTGTCCAGCGCCAGATAACCAATCAGGTCGCCCTGGGAGGATGCCGGCACAATATAGGCGCTTAATGCCCCGAATCGGCGCAAATGTAACTCCGCTACTTGATCTTCGGCATTATTGACAGACAATAATAACGGTTGCCCACCTTGTTGTAACATTGCCAAGAGCGGGTCGTTTGATACCGTGGAAAATGGGATGTTTGCCAATCCAGATTCAACCGCTTCGACAATGGGAAAAACCCCCTTTTGTTTGTCGTACCAAACAAAGCGGCATTGGTCTGGCGCGGCATACCGATATACAGCGTTTACCGCTGCTTCCAACGCATCGTCGATGGTAACAGTTTGCGCCAGCGATCGGCTGACTTGATATAATCCTTCGCTCTCTTCATAAAGGCGTTGATTCGCCAAAATAACCATCCCCTGATCGCTCAATGTTCTGAAGAATTGTAAATCTTCGTCTGAAACCGGCTGGGAGTTGACCTTGCCCAAAACGAGCGACCCGATCCATTCCGCATTGACTAGAAGGGGAACGATGGCAATTGAGCTGATGCCGAATTGTTTAAAAGGAGACCAGTCTGCTGCCGGCAATCTATCTTCTGTTTGATTTTGCCCGGCAGTGATGATATTTGGGCTGCGCCAAAAATCAGTCAATGTAATTTGATTCGGAAATAAAGGATCGGTTGCCGGCAGAAGCCCGAACTGATGCTGCCAAAGATATTTAAAATTCAGGGCGGTATCATCCACGTCGTCAGGGAAGAGGACGCCCGCCATCTCAACTATCGTCGATTCCGCCGCAAAGTCGATGATGGCATTAAAAATCCCATCGACATCATTGGCAGTCGCGATCTTTTGGCTGGTTTCAAACAATTTGGCTTGTAGCGACAGACCCCGCTCTGTGTCGGAAAACAAGCCGGCATTTTCCACGGCGACGCCTAATTGGTCTGCTAAAATTTGTAACACAGTTACATTTTCTTCCGGAAAGCCGTTTAACGATTGGCTTTGAGCGGTTAGCGCCCCAATAACCTGTCCTCGTGACCTCAGCGGCAGCGCCAATTCTGATTGGGTAAGCGGCAGCAAATGGTTGGGCGCCCAAACCGCCGCTTTGGTCACATCTTGCTCTACCACTGCCTGCGATTCGGAAATCGCCCGCTCCACCATCGAGCCGCTTTCCTTGCTCAACCTGGATTGGATGGGCAATTTGTGACCAGCCTCTACCTGAATTCTGCCGGCATTCCCTGACCCCGCCCGCAAGACGGCAAAATCCCCTTCTCGTAAAAAGACGCCAACATAATATAGCCCAAATTGGTCGCGGATTAATCCCACCATCCTTTGCAGCAACAAATCTAGCGATAAAATAGCGCTGCTGGCATTTGCTACCTCAGCCGCAATTTGCAACTGATGGGACATATGCTGGGTATTGGTCAATAACTCCGCATTTTCGATAGCAATCGCCAATTGGTCAGTAATCGTTTGCAGGACTTGCACAAATTGAGGCGTAAACAGATTTGCAGCCCGGCTATGCAAACTAAGAATGCCAATGGCGCGTCCTCTCACCCGCAGGGGCAGGGCGGCTTCCGCTCGTGTATCTTCTAGGGTGGGCGTCGCTTGCCACCTTTCGTCTATGTCGGTGTCGTTGCTAACTTGTATGTCAGAGCGGGCAGCGGCTTGGCTTGGCAATGATTGTTCATCTAAATATAGGGCATGCTCGTTTTGAATTAATTGTTTGCCCGTTTCGTCAGTGCCTGCCCGCAATGCCAATTTGTTTTCCGATGGGTTGAGCATGTAAATGCCGGCATAACTTAAGCCAAAAGCGTTCTGTACAAGGGAAACGCCAGCGTCCATCAACTCATCGATATCCAAAATTGCGCTGGCGGCGGCGGCAACCTGGGCAGCAACCTGAAGTTGATTGCTTTGAATAGCCTGGTCGCTTAACGCCGTTTGCGTCTGACGCAGCAGCAATTGCCCTTGAATGGCGATGGCGGCTTGAGACGCCATGCTTTCCGTTTGGCGCACTAAAAACGGCAAACTATTCCCCTCAGCCATCGCCTGCACCATGAGAAAACCGATCCAAGCTTCGCCAGCGATCAATGGAAAGACGCCCAGGGCATTGAAATTGCCATCTTTTCCCAGCCAGGTTCGGCTCGCCTCGTCCACTCTGGGGTCGCTGTAAATGTTGGGGCTGAGAAAGGGGCGATTCCGTTCAAATTGCGCCATTAAAGGGAAGCGAGCGGTGGGCAAAACGATGATCTCTTCCGAAATCTCCTCGCTTCTGTTCCATTTGCCCGTTAATTCAACAAATGCCGGCATTTCATCTTTTCGAGGCTCTTCATAGAGATAAACAGCGGCTTGTTCTGCTTTGGCAAATACTGGGCTAACGCTAAACGTTTTTAAAATGTCCCCAACAGATTGGGCTAGGTTGATCTGGCTGGTTACCTGATACAACGCTTCCGTTGTTTCTTGCGATTGCCGAATATCTACAACTTGCAGCTCATTTTTTATGGCGATAGCCAACGAGGCTGAAATAGTTTCCATCAATTCCAAATCTAAATCGGCAAAGGCGCCATAATCATCGCCATGCTCAAATTGCAGAACGCCTAACTTATCATTGCCGGCAATCAGCGGAAAACCCGCCCAAGCCCCAGATATCGGAGAAAGCGTTAATGTAGGGAGTTTGGCAGAGGGGGCGTCAGCGTTCGTGGAGTTGAGATTTATCGCCTCGCCCTTTTGAATTAGATACCCGGGCAAACTGCCATTGACTGGAATTGGCTGGGATTCAGCCGATAAGCCGCTCTTTAACCCAAATTCATATCGATACAAATAGCGCAACAACGATCGATCCTGATTCAAGGTTAAAATCGCCATGTTGGTCGCCCCCGTTAGCGGCATCAACTCCTCTTGCGCCGCGTTTAACAGCGCATCCAAACTAGACGCCTGTGAGAAACGCTCGCTAATGCGGTTCAGAATGGAAAGCTGGGTTACTTGCCGCTTCGATTCAGTGGCTAAGCGGGCATTGTTGATAGCGATGGCAATTTGATTGGCGATCGTTTTCGCCAATTGGCGCTCTCGATCAGTGAAATCAGGTTTGGTCTCATCTCTAAACAAAAACAAAATATTTAGCGTTTCATTGCCAAATAGAAGGGGCGTCTGCATAAAAGTTTTTTGTCCATAAGCCCGAAGTTGATCCCGCTCCGATTGGGCGATCGATTCATCATCTATGTGGCAAAGATGGGTGACGCCTTGCTGCAGCGCCTTCTTGATATGGGGCGTATTAGACAAAGGGATTTCGGGCATAACAGCTCTTCGTTGGAACACTTGCGAGGCGTTTTCGCCATAGGCGTAGGCGCTGATGTTGTAAATGGCGTCTTTTTCTACATCCCATCCAGACACGACACAGCGAGAGAGATTAAGCATTTCGCCAACAGCATAAGGAATCCTTTCGTACAACTGCGCTTCATCCAAAGTTGAGCTGAGTAAGGTCGCCATGTTATACAGGGCGTCGGTTTCTTTTAATCGATTTTGGGTTTGGTTAAATAGACGGCTATTTTCAATTGTTAACCCAATATGGTCTGAGATCGCGGCGATAAAGGCTTGCTCTTCTTCAGATATTGATTGCCCATTTTCATCGATCTCGATTTCTCCAATGGGGCGTCCGCGGGCAAACAGTGGGGCGTTGAATTGAGTGGGTGGCGCCGGGATATTTGAAGGCGTATCGGTTGCCGGCATAAATTCGCCCTGCCCTGGAACGTCATCTTCGTCTCGCGCTACCCGATAATAGAGAAAATTCAATTCCGCCAAATTTTCTTCGATCTGTTGACTTTGCTGGTAGTTTAACAAGGCGTTGCCAACCGCTTCGCTTAAAAAAGCCAGTAGCTCTAGGTCTGTCGATTCTAGAACGCCAGGTTGGGCGCTGTAAACGCACAAAGCCCCATATAATTGATTGGCTTGGTAGATGGGAACCGCCGCTTCCCCATTAAATGCCGGCAACGAAGCGTCATAAAAAGAGCCAGACGACTCATCCCGAACGGCGTTGATAGCTGCCCCTTCTTGGGTCAGAACCTGCCCAATCAGCCCTGAATTGATGGGGCGTTCTAATCCCATTGGCGCCTTTAATCCCTTAACAACGCTGGAACTGCCGACAATTTTCCAATTCTTTTCTATGACGGCTGCAATATGAGCGGCGTCAAAATGAAACCATTTTGTAATCTGGTTGCACGCCAAATCAATGATCGTTTGCTCGCCCTCAATTTGAGACAGCTCTTGGTTTAGTTGGACGATTTGTTGCCGCTGTATGCTTTGTTTTTCAACCTGCTCAAAGGTTCTGGCGTTAAAGATGGCGGCTGCCACTTGGTCAGCCATTAGCTGCAAATTGGCGACATCTTCTTCCGCAAAAGCGTTTATCTCCTTGCTTTGAACATCAAGCGCGCCCAATAACTCATCTTGGACGATAAGGGGCAGGGCGATCTCAGAGCGAGTATTTGGCAGCAGCGGGTTGTTAAAGTGAGAGAAATCTTCCGTAACGTCGTGTATCAGGTAAGGTTTTCGTTTTGATGTGGCTAAACCAACGGTAGAGTGTTCATCTACAGGAAGCATATGGGGACGGCTTTTCAGAATTTGACCCACTTCGCCAGTTGATTCCCGCACAATAGCGTACCTTTTTTCGGCGTCTAACAAAAAGATGGAGGCGTGGTAAAAGCCTAACGCTTCGGGGATTAAATTGACGGTGGTCGCCATTAAATCGCTCAAATCGAGCGAGGCATTGGCTGCCTGGGCGACCTTTGCGGCGGCTTGCAACAGTTTGGTTTGCCGCGCTAAATTGTCTGTTCGTTCCAAAATCGTCTGTTCTTGCCGAAAAATTTGATCTTGAAGCAAGGTATTCATCCGTTGAAAAGTGACAGAGAATAAGCCGAGTTCGTCGTTTCGTTTTAACGATTTAGTTGGCGATTTTCCATCCAATATGGCTTGCGCCCCTTCTCGCAAAGAGGTGAGGTCGCGGACAAAGGGGCGCAGATAGCCGAAATAGAGGGCGACGGTTAGCCCCAATCCAACGATGCCGGCAATAGCCAATGCCGGCATCACATTTCTGCCTATTGGCTGCAACACTTCAGATCGCTTCATCACGGTAATGGTTTGCCATCCCAAACCGCGCACACGCGGGTCGCTAGAACCGCTGAGCGCAGTATGATATTGGTAGGCTACGCCGGCGGGGTCGAGCGTTAACCTGACTTCATCCTGACTCGGTTCCACATTGAGGATTGCGTCAGAAAAAGAGGCAGCTTCGTTATTGGCAAAAAGGATAGAACCATTCTCGTCGATTAAAATGATCCCAACACCCTCAGCCAATGGCTCTTGCTCAATGCCATTGAACAGCTGAGCTTCGTCCAAAATAGCCGCCAAAACGCCGATAACCGCATCAGAATCTTCAGGATGGCGGATGGGAACGGCAAATTGAATGGTAGCGTGTTCTTTACTATCCTGCGCCAAATACCCGTCTTCTTTGTTGGTGACGACCGCTTGCCACCATGGTTGGTATCGCATATCCAACGCGCCTGGTTCGTAATTGCCGGCAATCAAGCTTCCCCGCCAATCTGCCAATAACAACCGCTTGTCGCCAGCCGCGCCCATCACAATCCCTTCCAAAGTCCTACTGCGGGCTTGGAAATCCTCTACCATCTTTTGCAATCCGGGGTTGGCGTCAAATGCGTCAGACCCATTTTCCTGCCATTGGGCAAACAGCTCTGCCTCTTCTTCAACGTCCAGGCTACTCCCGACGGGATAAGGCATCTTAGCCAAAATGCTCTGTTGTATCGCGGGCTGCATCGCAACTTGCCGCAAAAATAACAGCTCCCCTTCTAAAGCGGAATCAACTTTATCGATTTGAGCAAGGGCGATGGTATTCAATTGCTGATCAGCTTGGTTTTCTAACTGCTGCCGACTCAGAAAAAATACCGCCGTTAACGCCAGCAACAAAGGCGCCAAAAATGCGCCAACGACCAACAGCGGCAGCCTAACCGAAATAAAATTGACAGGTCTGTCAAGCCAATTAGATGATTGGTGAGCCATTGGAATCAGATGAATCCTCTGTTTCTGCGCCAAATAAACGCACCCGAACAGGGCGGTTGCCAACTGCTTTGCCCACATATTCCGCCGTGGCGTTTAATAAGTCGTGAATATCTAAATTGCGGTGAATCGCGGCGCTAAGGCTGTTGACTAACATCTCTCGTTCTGCCACTTTATTGGCTTCAGTCAGTAGATTATTTTTAGCGAACGCTGCCTGCGCCAACGCCGCGCTAGCTTCTGTAAATTGAATCTCTTCAACCTGGAATGGATTTGTGCCATCTCTGGTTAATACCACCCAGCCATGTAGCTTTGCGTCTGAAAAGATCGGGGCAATTAAATGGTTTTCGGTTAAGTCGCTTGGCAATAGTTTTGCCGGCAGCTTGGCTGGGGCGTTTTGCCTGTCATTCACATGAAAGGGCTGATTGTTTGGAAAGAGGTCAGCAACTTCATTTAGGCTCAAACCCAATGGTTTATCCATCAATTTCCGGTCGCCCTCATGATACCGAATCAAATGATCAAACCGGTTCGTAAGGGGATTCCACAACCAACCGTCGGCATATGTGGTTTGAAGCCGTTTTGCCAAATTACCCGCCAGGGCGTTTATTACATTCACATTGTCCGATTGCTCAGACATTACTGTCCCGACTTGCGGCAAAGTGGCGAATAAAGCCGCCGATTGTTCCGCTTTGGCGTACAGACGGGCGTTTTCTAAATTGCCGGCAAGTTGATCTGCCATAATCTGCAACGTGGCAACATCTTCTTCCTGAAAGGCGTTTAACTGTGAGCTTTGCACATCCAACACGCCTAATAGCCCGCCCCTGGCGATCAAGGGCAAAGCGATTTCCGCTTTTGTGTCTGGCAATAATGGGTTAGAGAAATATATGTCGTCTTGCTTTACATTGGCGGCTATGCGGGCTTGCAGGTTGCCGGCAGCCCACCCCACTAACGATGTGGGAGCGATCTTTAGGCGGTGTGGCGACTTTTTGAGCAGCTTGCCTACTTCGCCGGTAGATTCTTTGACAAAGAGCGTTTGGCGATTCGGCTCAACCAAAAAAATAGAGGCGTGATAATAGCCAAATTGCTCCTGGATGATTTGTAACGTTTGCCGCATAATCTTTGCTGGGTCTAGCGTGGCACTAGAGGCTCGACCGACTTCAGAGCCAAGTTGCAGTTGGGTGGCTCTCCTGTGCAGCGCGGCGGTTTGAGCGTCTACTTGGCGTTGTAGATTTTTGGCTAGAGCCGCGTTTTTCTCATTAGCAGTCTGTAGATTTCGCGCTAGCATCCACACAATGAGCGTTAATACGACAAAGGCGATGACATAGGGCAGAGGGGAGTCGCCAGATAGTTGGAAAACGAAGGGGGCTTGCAATAGAGCGATGCCGGCATAAGCCAAGCTATGTTTCAATCCGGCGATTACGGCGCTGCCAAAAACGGGAAACAGGAGCAGATATGGTATGGAGGCGATATTGTCGATTCCATTGCGCCACATCGTGACCAGGATAAATGCAGTTAACGGCAAAAAGAATAAATGCATTGCCGGCGTAATTTTGCCGTGTTTGGTTAACCACAAAGAGATGCCGGCAATCCCCAGCAAAGCAATAATTGGGAGAACAAAGGAAACAAAAGAAAAATTTTCGATTAAAAGTAAAAATGGCTTTCCCCGAAAAGCGATCGACAGTAATTGCATCGTCAATGCTGTGCCCATGGCGATCCCAAACAACGCGATGATCTGCTGCAGCGCGCTTCCTTGCCGACGAATGTCGGGATCAGATGATTCAATTGTCCAAATTCGTTTTATAAAGGACAAATCCATGATTTTCTGTTCCTGCAATTGGCGCAAATAAGGCGCTCAACTTGTTTCTAACTCAAACAAGTTACCGTAAAACGGCAGCCAAAAAGCGCTTAGCCTAAATCCCAAACCTCGTCCCCCTCCAATATCGAGCGGATTTGTTGGGGAAAACGATCCGCGTCAATTGGTTTCGATATAAAGCCATCAAAGCCAGCTTCTCGCGCCTTCTCCATTTCCAATGAGCTGCCGTGCGCCGTAACTACCACAACTTTCGTTTCAGCTAAACGGTCATTTTCCCGAACTTGTTTTAACGCTTCATAGCCATCTTCATGCGGCAATCCCAAATCCATCAAAATGAGGTCAACGCGGCTCATAGTATCGGCGAAATCCGCCACGCCCCAGCCAGTGGTTTTCCACTCACATTTCGGCACACCCATGTAGGCTAACAGACGGGCGATGAGGACAAAGTTTTGCACATTGTCTTCAACAACCAGCACCTGAGCCTCTTTTACATCTGTATTGCTTTGTTTTTCAGACATCAAGTTAAACTCCCATTATGTCGATTCAGAAAGGTTCTGAGTTGATTGGGTAATAGATCGATATCGATTGGTTTTTGCAAATAACCATCACAGCCAGCGGCTAAACTCCGTTCCCTATCCCCTTTCAGGGCGTTGGCGGTCAGGGCAATGATAGGTACGCTTTCTAAGCCAGCCATCTCTCGAATTTTGGCGGTCATAGCGTAGCCATCAATTTCTGGCAGATTGATATCCATCAAAATGAGATCGGGTTTCTGTTCTAACAAATAAGCGAAAGCTTGATCGGCAGAGTTTGCCCCTTCTACCACAAACCCTTCTGCCGAAAGCAGCCGTTGAACCAACAGAAGGTTTAACGGATTGTCTTCGACGTATAAGATGTGTGGTTTGTCGCTTGGTTGCGGGGTTGTTTGTTCCATATTTTTAGAGAATATTCGCCTCATTCAAACGCCCCTGTCCATATTCGACCAGAGCGTCCATTAATTGTAACAGGCTTGCCTGGTTTTAGTGGAGAACCATTTGGTACTAATTTCTCGTTTAAAATTGGGAAATTATCAGGAGAGTTGAAATGAGCTGGCTGCCTGCCGGCATTTAATGCGACCAAGGCGATCTCTTTCTCGTCTTGTAAGGCGTAAACTGCTAAATCCTCATCGCCAAATAGGGGGAGAAATTTACCCCGGCGCAACGCCGACGTTTGGCGGCGTAGGGCGATAACTTGTTTTACATCGTCTAGCAACTCCAGTTGCCAACTTTCTGGTTTGTCCCAGGGAAAAGCGCGGCGGCAATCGGGGTCATGTTTGCCGGGCAGCCCGATTTCATCGCCATAGTAGATATTGGGCGCCCCAGGCAATGTCATCTGCGCCAAAAAGATCAACCTAGCGGTATCCAAATGATAATTGGCAATGGTGAACAGTCGGGGCGTATCGTGGGAAGTGATCATCGTCAGCAGGGACGAGGCGATATCGGGATGATAGAGTTGGTTGGCATATTGGTTGATAGCCGCCAAAAATCCTTCTCCAGACAATGCCGGCATATACCCTAATCCAGTTTGAGCCGTTTCTGATTGGTCTAAAGAGTCGCCTCCCAAAAAGCCAAAAGCGGCGCGGGCAAAGCCATAATTCATCACCCCATCAAATTGGTCGCCTTGCAGCCAGCGTTGGGCGTCGTCCCAAATTTCGCCCACGATGTAAGCGTCAGGATTTATCGTTTTACAGCGGCGACGAAATTCTATCCAAAATGCGTCGTCATCTATCTCATTTGGCACGTCCAGCCGCCAGCCGTCTATCCCTTTTTCCAGCCAATAACATCCAATCTCCCATAAAAACTCTCGCACCGCCTCAACATCCGTGTTTAATTTAGGCAAGGCGGCGTCATTCCACCAGGCGGCATAGTTAGGAGGATGTTTTTCGACGCCGTTTGGCGGATACGCTTGTACCGGATAGTCGAAAATCTGAAACCAATCACGGTATGGGGATTCTGCGCCCGCTTCTAGCAGATGATGAAATTGGAAAAATCCGCGTCCTACATGGTTAAATACCCCATCTAATATAACTCGGATGCCGCGCTCATGAGCCGCCTCCAAAAAGCGGTCAAAAGCGTCGTTGCCTCCCAATAATGGGTCTACCTGAAAGTAGTCGTAGGTGTGGTAGCGATGGTTGGCGGCAGATTGGAAGATTGGGTTGAGGTATAGGGCATTGATCCCTAACTCCGTCAAATAATCAAACTTTTCGACAATGCCTATCAAGTCGCCCCCCTGAAAGGCGTGGTATGTGGGTGTCGCTCCCCAGGGTTGTAAATAAGCAGGTTTTTCTATGGTGGCGCTTTTGGCGAATCGGTCTGGAAAAATTTGGTAAAAGATTGCGTCTTTTACCCAATCAGGCGTTACTATCTTCATAAAGCTTTTTACAAACTTGAGTTGTTTTCGCCCATTATACCTTGTATGCTTCCTTTCAGCTTATTTTTTTTCGTTCGCCGGCGCTCCTGGCGAGCTGTTACTGTATAATCTATAGGGGTACATATGACAACAAACGGCCGGGATAATGCCGGCAAACAATTAGCCCCCGGCATGGTCGCGCCAGACTTTACTTTGCTGGGCGATGACAGCCAGCCATTTACCCTCTCTCAGCCGCCTCAGGATTTTGTTATCGTTTTATTTTATCGCGGGGATTGGTGAGTGTGGTGTCAACGCCAATTGGTGCAATTGGCTAGCGTAATTGACGAAATTTATGAAGCGGGCGCAGCGCTGTGGGCTGTTGCGCCACAAGCGGTTGAAATTAATGCCCAACTCAAAGAGCGGCGAAAGCTTAACTTTCCATTATTGGCTGACCCAAATTTGGAGACAATCCGCGCCTGGGGGTTGTTTGACCTAGAGGATGAAAAGGGGCGCTTAATTCCATATCCAGCGACGGTGATCGTGAATCGCCAGCGGGAAATTGTATGGTCGCATGTGGGCAAAACGACCCGCGATAGACCAACCCCCGATGAACTATTGGCGGCTGTGCCTCCAACAGATGGTTAGAGCGTTAAAACGGGCAATTCGCTGGCTGCTTTTATTTTGGCTTGTCTTCTTTGCCGGCATTTGGGCCCTTAACAGCTACAAAAGCCAAAATATGTGGTGGTTTTTGCCCTGGCAGCCCCACATTGCCCCTAGCCGTATCGTCGTTTGGCAAGATGGCCACAAACGGGAATTTACGCCTGATGATCCCCAATTTGAGCCGTTAGCCACCGGCGTAAACCTCAGCGTTAGACGTTTTTACAGCCGCCAGTTGCAAGATGCCGGCATTGCTGAAGAAGAGATGGAATTTTATTATAGTCGGGGGAAGGTAATAGAAGCTTATTTCGATGAGCCGATTCGATTTAATTTGCCAGTTCAAATGGATGGCGTTACCCAACTGCTGTTTCCATTGGCAGGTCCCTATAGCCAGGAGAATTATCTTTTTATTGGCAAACGCGGCATCTGGTTCGTGGGCGCATTACGAGTAAAAAGCGTCGATAATCTAAAAGATGTTGTTGAACAGTTGGATTAAACGCAGGAGAGTGGTCTTACATTGCCGGCACAGCCACCGCATTTTGAATAGTAGAAACGATGTCGCCAAAGTTAAACGGCTTGGGCAAAAAATAGGCGTTAATCGACTCTAAATCCATTTTATCAGGCGAGGGCCATGCGCTTACCAATAACAGGGGTCGCGTTTCCCCTCTGTGCCGAATTTCCTTGGCTAACTCAATGCCAGTCATTTTGGGCAGCCTGATGTCGAAAACAAACATATCAATGTCGGTCAATCGATCAGACGCAAAATTGTGGATGAAATCTTCGGCGGAGATACAGATGGGTTGGACGACGATCCCAAATAAGGACAATCCCTGACACAACAACTCAGCGATGCTGGGTTCATCTTCTACATATGCAATTCGGATTATTTCGCTCAAAATGTTTGCCTTTATTTGCCTAAGTTATGATGCATTCAAACGATTTAGGGGCGTTTGCTATATTGTTGGCAAAAAGCTGCCATTCATATCTTACAAAAAACGGTTAGTCGATGGCAATAATCGGTATGTGATATTGGTACGGGTCTACTTGGATTGTGGCGGGGATGATTTGCATCTCATATCCAGATGGCTCGATAAATGCCGGCAGGGGAATCAACAATGGCAGGTTGGCGAAAGTTGGCGACAGAGTAAATGTAACTGAAATTGGATCGTTTGATGCCGGCAAATCCTCGATAACAATTTGGTTTCCTTGTACAGTGATCGTTCCTGAATTGGAAGAGAGATCGATCGTTCCTGGCTTAAATTCTAACGGGGGATGTAGTGGAATGGTCACCGTAGCTGGAACGGCAGCGCCCAAATTGAGCAAATGTAATGTCGCGGTAATGGGATCTGCAGGACGAGCGGGTTGCGGCTGAATTTGCCAGATGGTAGCTGAATAGTTAGGGGCATTCACCCAACTTGTCGCAATTTTATAAAAGCGCAACTGATGTCCTTCGGGAATCTGTTGTTGGTAGGAAATTTCCAAATGGTGGGGAATAGCGCCGTCGAGGATGCCGGCATGCGCACGATATGCGATTTGGCGAACGCCGCCAGACGATATTTTGCCTTCCCAGCTCACCCTGCGAGTAACAGGATCATAGGTCGCGCCGCCACTCAGCGTCATCGGGTCGATCGTCAGCGACATAGGCAGTTGGTTGACGATTGATACCTGATGGGAGAAGCCTAAATCGACTGTCCGCAACGTTATCGTCACCTGACGCTCGCCGGGGGCGGCGCTGTGTTGAGGCGAGGCTTCGATCGTTGAATCGCCCAGATCGCTCAGCCAGCCAACTACCCCATTAAGCGTTTCAGCCTGCGCCGATGCCGGCAATGTTTCCCACGGTATGCCCCAAAAAGCGGTTCGCCAATCTTTGCCGCTGGCAGCGATTGCAGCTGGCATGCCGGCATCGCTCCACAAATCAGTTTTGACTCGCCGCTCCGGCAAATTGTGCCCAGGCATCACTCCATCCCCAAAATTTTGATAGGGAGCAAAAGAGAGTGCGCTGTCCTGAGAAAGTATGGGGCTATCTGCGGCAAACGCCACAGTTGGCGTCACCGACTCAGAATAATCATGAACGCCTAAAAAATGGGTGGTTAGCGGGTCATTTTGATGATAAAAGAGATAATCTTGACTCGACAAGAAGAGCCGCCCGCCATCTTCCAGAAACGCCTCCAACGCTTCTTCTTCACCTGATGTGATGGGCATAAACCAATCATATCCTGTGTACCAAAAGATGATGTCGTAAGCTTTCAACAATTCGGGGCTGATTTGGTGGGGATAGATGGCGTCGCTGCCTATATTTAGCGTGTCGTATGAGATGCCTAAATTGTCTAAGGCTGTCTGGTAATCCGCTTCTCGATTATAAAAACGGTCGTCATCTACGAAGAGAAAATGTCCGGGGGTTTGATGGCGGACGGTTATGCTTGCCGCTGGCGATTCCCAACCGATTAATCTGGCGTCAATGTTGAAGCTATGTTCCACATTTTTTGGGGCGTTTGCCGGCACGAACACCCGAAACGAGAATTCCCCTGTTTGGCAGGGCGGAATGGTGATCGTATTGCTTAGTAGGTCGGTGTGCCAGCTGTTGCCGGCAATCGAAAGTTGGAAAGTATCGGTCATCACTTCGCTCAAATTGCGTATAGCCACCGTGTAAGTTAAGATTTCGCCAGCTGGAGCATAATCAAACAGTTCGGCTTCCTCAAATTGCGCCATATTTTTTCGTAACGGTTGATTTAGAGCGGCAATGCCCCGATCCAACAGTTCCGCCCTACCATTTGCGGTAGGAATCCCCTCTAAGCCAAAGCTGTACAAAATGACATCATAATCTTGGCAATAACCAGATTGCGCGCCGGCAATGCCGGCATCAGCGAAACCAAGGATCGGTTCAGCCACCCCTGTGCGCCATACCCGAATTTGATTGGCAGTGCTTTGATTGTCATCGCTGTCGCCGCCATTTAAAGGATAGGAGATGCCGGCAAACAACGAATCCGCGGTTCCAGAGATGAGATAGGGCGGCTCGAGAAAGCTCTGATACGACGCCCCTAAATCATTCACAAACCAATTTTCGCCGCCAAAAGTTTCATAATATGCCACATTTTGCCCACTAACCAACAAATCACCGCCGCTTTCTAAATAAGCGTGCAAATTATCGCCACCTAAAACATAGCCAGGCGAATAATCAGGAGAGCTCCAAACGATTAAATCATACTCAGCCAACTCAGCCGCCGTTGGCAGGTCGGTAAATGGATTGAAAAGCGTAATCAAATCATGGCTCATACCCAAATCGTGTAAAGCGGCTTGCCAGAAATGCCCGCGCTGATGGTAATACCAACCGCTGTCGTCGATTAGCAATGTCCTGGAGATAGGGTCAAGTTGGGGCGAAAGTTGCTGGAATTGGTTAGCGACTATTGCCACAGGTTGGAGTTTGTAACCGAATCCTGTTTTTTCAAAGCTCAACTGATGATTGCCGGCAGGCAAAGTGATGTGAAATGAGCCGTCAGAGCCGCTTGCCACGCCGAGCGAGCTTCCTTCCACTATGATATTCACCTCTGCCAATGGTTGTTGAGTAACGCTATCTTTCACAACGCCAGTGACTGCGCCGCCTGGAAGAGGATTTAGGACAAAACCAGCCGTTTTGATTCCGTTTCCGACCGTTAGGAATTTAGAAAAATGATGATAGCCAAAGACATCAATAGAAATTTGATACGCGCCAGGGATTAAACGTAACCGATAAACCCCTTGATCATCAGTAGATGTAGTGTATTCGGCGCCTGACGATGTGGCGATCGTCATCGTTACTTGTGGCAGTGGCAGCCCGTTGCCATATACAGCCCCCTGCAAAATGCCGGCATCCATCGCCTGCCCCACCGCTTCCATGGCGTTCAATCGCCCCCATCCAGCGTCAATGTCTGGCGGGTTTTCCGTGATGGGTGTAACTGTTTCTGTCAATGTGCGGATGATTTCAAGATTGGTTAAATGGGGGTTAGCGCTTTTGAGCAATGCCGCCGCCCCCGCCACATGGGGCGCAGCCATCGATGTGCCGCTGGCAAACGCGAATTGGTTATCGGGAAAAGCAGAGTAAATGCCGGCGCCAGGGGCGCTAAAGGTTGGTTTAGGCTGGTTGGTAAGCGGACTCATTCCCCGGCTAGAAAACCAGGCTATCTCATCGCGAAAATCTGATGCGCCGATCGCCAGCGTGTCGGGGTAACTGGCGGGAGAGCCTACACTGTTGGGAGCTGGTCCGGCGTTGCCGGCAGCAAAAATGGGCAAAATGCCGGCGGCTTGTATCGCCATTACATCGGGCAAAAACAAGTCAGAGGCAGACGATCCGCTCCAGGAAGCGTTGATGATATCTGGCGCCAGGGACGGATCGCCATTCGGGGCGAGCAACCATTGGAATGCTTGGTGGATGACGCTTTCAGTTGTAAACCCATTCTCATCGAAAATACGGGCGGCGATCCAGGTTGCCTGGGGCGCTACGCCAATGCCGTTGCTGCCTACGGCTGTTCCTGCAACATGGGTGCCATGCCACACTGGGTCGAACGGCTCAACTGAGTTAGAAATGGGATCGTACCAATTGCCGGCATGCACGCCACTGCTCCCCCCTCGATAATTGCCATTCAGGGAAGGGTGTAGCCAATCAACGCCGGTGTCCATAATGGCGATCGTTACGCCATTCCCCCTAATGCCTAAGCCATGCCACACATTGGCGGCGGCGATTTGATCAATGCCCCACGGAATTTGCGGCCCATTTTGCCCGCTTGTTAGCCTGGCTTGCAGCCCATATTGTACTGTTTGAGTTGGCGCGTCTAATGACAAAAAACGGCGTCGCTTATCTAGCCTTATCTGTTGCACGACAGGGAGATCCGCCAACTGTTTAACCACATCCGGATCGCCTTCTACCACGATGGCGTTTATGATCCACAGCGATTCCGCGCTGTAGATTTTGCCCTTTTGCTGCCAGGCGTCAATCAAGGGTTGTTGGCTCAAAGCTGCTGTCTGTTGCAATCGCTCTATGGTTTCTGCGCCGCGCAACCCAAATTCTGTTTCCCCAATATCGGTTAAATCTGCCGCTTCATATAGTTGGATGATAAAGCGTTGTTTGTCAGTTGGGGGAGTGATGTTTTTGGCTAAGGCTGTCGCTGATGGCAGCCAACTGAGTAGCGCCCATAAGGGGATGACGCCGGCAATTGCGATATATACCCATCGCTGAAAAGATGCCGGCAGCCTTTTGAAAATCATCGGTGAGCCATTACTCCTTTGCCAGAAAGCCCCCAATTAGATGGGGGATAAATGGTGGCGCCGAAGGCGCCATTGGGCGTAGCCCTGAAAGGATAACAAGCAATCCTGTTCTCACAGGGCAAAATCCGTAAAAAGCCAGCTTCACTGACGCTGGATACGGATTCTGAAGGATTGCCATTTACTGCACCAACAAGAATGTTAAGACGATTTTGCTCATACCTAGCGAAATTTTGTCGCCCGTTCGCAACGCCGCTTGCGCCCCCACAGAAATTGGAGCGCCATTGATATAGGTGGCATTGTTGCTGACCAACGCTTCTAGGAAAAACTCCCCATCTTTTTCGCTAATTCTGGCATGCCATCGAGAAACGCGGCGGCTGTTGGGCAACCATTCTACATTGGCAGCCAACAGCTCATTTTGAGTTGGATCGATATCGGGGCGCCCAATAATTGCCGGCTGCCATTCGATAGGAAAGACCGCTCCGCTCACCTCTTCTCGCAACACCGCTTTGCGAGTTCCAGTTAATGGTTTGCGGCGATTTAATTTACCCCGCGCCCAATTAAAAATTAAAATGTCACCATCTTGGACGCCTTGGTCAAAAAGCCCTTTGCCAGCTTCCAGCGGCTTGTCTGTATCTTTGAGCGTAAGGGCGAAATTGCCGGCATTGTTTTGGTCTAAATCTTCGAACTCTTTGATAATTTCCCGAATCATCTGTTCTGCGGTCAGCGTTTTTAGCGCCGAAGCTTTTTGGTCTGGTTCGTCAAAAATATCAAATGTTAACTCCAAATAATCGCTCATCTTCAACCCCCTTTTGCCGGGGACAATGCCCCCATGCTGTCTGCCATCTTCAACAACTCTTGTTCAGGCAATGATTCAATTAAAAATGCCGGCATTTTGCTTTTTTCGGCGATTAGCTCCTTCAACTCTTCCCATTCCATCCCGGCTGGCAACTCCAATGGAACCGCCGCCGTTTCTGCCGTAGGTTGCGGGGCTGCCGGCGTGGCGGCGTCCCTTCCGTTCGAAGCGCCCGATGTTGACGTTTCTTCCTCTGCCAGGGCTGTTTCCCCCTCTTCATCGCTTGGTTCAGGCGGCACATACATCCATTCATTTGACTCTCCTTCGAAATGGTCGCAAATTTCCGCCACCCACGTATCAAGCAATCCTTCGATATCATTGTTATTGGCGTAAGGGGTGGCAACTTGCAGCATGAAGGTGCGCCCCGACTTCACTACAAAACCCCGTCCTTGGGGTAACTCGGCTTGGGCTAAACTACGCGGAACTTTGCCGCCTAAAGCGCCCACCGGCTCAACTTGCATGGCTATGCCGTATCGCGCTCCTGTCGTTTGGCGGCGCAAATCGTCGCTGATACGGGTCATATCGGTTGGTCCCGCCAATATAAAATGCAATCCATCTGTGCCACGCTCGCGGGCAAGCACTCCCAATGCGGGCAACAACGTCCGTAATTTGCCGGCATCATCGCTAAAGGTGGGGTAGTTGTCGATGATGATAAAAATCGGTCGTTTGTTATGGTTAGGGTCGTCAAATAAACCGCATTCGTATGTTAACTTTTCTAAAAATGGCTCTAATTGGTCGTCCCGCCAAATCGTTTCCGCCACGTGGGGCAACTCTCCCAAATTTCTGTCTCCGCCATATTTAAACAATCGCTGTTGAAAATCTATCAAAATTACCAAGGCGTCTTGCGGCGCAAAGCTGTGGCAAATGCCCAGAATGATATTTCTCAGGGTCGTTGTTTTGCCCGAATTAGGAGGTCCCATAACCAAACAATGGGGTCCTTGCCGCGTGACATCGAACGCCCAGGGCTGCAGATCTGTGTCGCCAATGCCCATTATCGGCAAGACTGTTTCGCCAGCCTGCGAGCCGAGGGGTGGCGCCAAATCGCGCAGCAACGCCCGAATTGCCAGGGTGTTGATGTTGGCGGGGTAATCTTCTGAGGATAAGCCAATATCATATTCTGCCATGCGTCTGACTAAAATCGCTAATTTTTGCGTTTCGTCTAACTGCTGCCCTTCGCCAACCGATTCGACAGGCAGGGCGACCTGAAACTCTAATGCCCGTTTTTCTATCTTGACGTACCCTCTGCCAGGGATATCGTCGATATTTCTCGCCCCGCGCCCGACAATACCGGCATATTCAGTAGGATCGGATAATTTCAGTGCAAACCGTTCAGTTAACAGGCTGTACAATTTTCCAGACAACGATGATGGCAATTCTGCCGAAACCAAAAAATGGATGCCATATGCCCGCGATTCGCGAACGATGGAGATAAGTGACGGCATTAACATATCGAAATTTTCCCGAAACTCGGCAAAGTTATCAATCAATATCAAGATGGATGGAAACGCATCGGCGGAACTGCCGGCATTGTAACTATACAAATCATCCGCGCCGGCATCGCTCAACGCTTGCTTTCGTTCCTCCAACAAACTGTCCAGATGACGTAACAGCCGCTGCACTCGTTCCTCTTCATCTGGGAAAATTACAGCCCCCACATGAGGCAGCTCTTTAAACACATTTAATTGCCTGCCGCCAAAATCTAATATGTAGGCATGCAGCTCTTTGGGCGAATAAAGCGCCGCCAAACTCACCATCAACGTCCGCATAAATGTCGTCTTGCCCCAGCCCGAAGCTCCAAAAACCACCCCATGTCCCCGCCGTAAATCGACGACCAAAGGCAATTGTTCTGAATTGTAAGGGTTGTCAATTAAGCCAATAATGCCCCGCATGGTGTATTCGTCCCAACTGGCGCCTTTCCACACTGGCTGATCTTCCATCCAACGGTTGATGGCGGGGTTAAGGGGAACGGGATCGCTGGTTTGATCCTCGGCGTCGATGTCGATAGCAGTTTCCAACAGCGAAGCGACAGCTTCATCTTTCATAATCAAACTCAACCCAGTGGGGTGCATATAGCTGACATCGATCGGAGTTTGTAGAGAATAGTTTAGCGGCAAAAAGTTGGGCCAGGGTTTGCGTTGCGGAATAGAATGCTCTTTCGCTAAATCCGCCATCATATCGACCATCATTTCAAACACTTTCGGCAATTCTTCATCACTGCCTTTGCTCTTTTTCTGGCGGTCATGCCAAATGACATTTGGTTTTTCTACTTGTTGTCCGCCCCTATACTCCGATCCAGTCCAGGCTACCTGAATCAATTCGATATTCTCATTGCCCACTTGCAAATATCCGCGTCCCGGTATCCCTGTAGGCAAATAGGCAGCGTCTGGGCGGCGTAACACTTCGCCGCTTTCTTCTCGCGTCTCTACTCGCAATGCGATGCGGAATTTGATGTTTGCCCGCATTTGGTCGGTTACGCCCGTGGGTCTCTGCGCCGCCAAAATCAATGTTACGCCAAGAGCCCGCCCTAATCGCGTAATTGAGTTAAGCTGGGCTTTGTACTCTGGATTTTCAGCGATCATTTCGGCGAATTCATCGACAAAAACGAACAGATGCGGATAGGGCGCGGTGTGATACTCTTTCCCTTTTTGCACGACTGGCGCTCCGAATGGGGGTTGGTGTAATCCCCGTTGTCGGTAATGCACTAAATGTTTGGAGTCTGTCGCAACATTAATTGCTTGGCGACGATTGAGTTCTGCGGTAATGGCGGCAAACATCCGCTCTACCGCGTTACCCCGCAAATTGGTCACGATATCGACCACATGGGGCAAATTTCGAAATGGCTCAAAGGCTGCGCCCCCTTTAAAGTCAACCAGCACAAAGTTGATAATGGAGGGGTCGTAATTTAATGCCAAGCCGATGATCATCGTCATCAGTAGCTCTGATTTACCGGAGCCGGTACTGCCGGCAATCAAGCCATGTACCCCATCCGCGTCAGCCGAAAACTTCAAACGGCGAACGTCACCGCCAGAAAGTAATCCCAAAGGGGTTTTAAGCCAATCGGCATCTTCGTTCGTTTTGTTGCGTGTCCAACTTTCCAGCGTCGTTTGTCTCAACTCTTCCGATGTTTGGATACCCAACATATCCATCATTAACGCTCCAGGCGGCAAATCTGCCCCATAACTTTTCCGCACCTGGAAAGGGGCAAGCTGGCGCGCGAATTGGGTAGCCAGCGTTTGATCTTCCACGATATCGGCTTTGCCAGTGTATCTAGCGGAATTCAACCCCACTTCTGCGTATCTGAAGTTGACCTGTTCAGTGTGGTGTCCCTCATCCATCACATTGGAAACGGAGATTTCGATCACCCCTTCGCAGCCGCTGGGGGATTTGGTCGGGTCGGCGGTTAAAAACAATATAGAGCCGCCCAGCTCTTCGCCGCGATTCATCAACAGAGAAATAGCCGGATCAGTTTCTAAATCGCTTAGCCAAGAGCCGTCTGGCAAGGGCGTCAGCATATCGATCACCACCAACAGATGAGGCAGCGTGACGTCGGTATTGTTGTCGGCGTCTTGCAGGCGTAAAGCGCGTTGGTCTAACTCTTTGCGTAAATTTCGCAAAAATTGATAAACGGCGCTTTTTTCTTTTTCATCCGCGCGATCTTCGTCATTTTCAAAGCACAATGTTTCGTTTCGGTCTCCCTTGGCATGGGGCAACGAGCCCAGCCAGCGCCATTGGTTGCGGGCTTTATCTGTGCCCAGCACGAATAATTTGGCGTCGGTTGGCGGGTGGAAGGTGGCGTAATGGATTAATAAGGCTCGCATAAATCCATACACTTTGTCAGCGGGATTGCCGGCAATGCCCAATGCCTGCCGCACCGCTCCAGCGCTATCTTTATTCTCCCCTTCCTCTCCAAATGGTTTGCGTAATGTGACGGTTATAGGCACATCCGTCACAAATTCAGAATCCTCTGCCAACCGTAATGCGTCACGCATCAGCGGATCTTCAAAATTATCCCCTTTTTCCACTTTGTAAATGACCGAGGAGGGCAATGCTCCCATTCCCAACCTCAACGCCCCAAAATCAATATCAGTCGCCCGCCTTTCCCAAAGACGAGAGCTTAAACGCGGGTTTGAAGGATCGCCTTTCATGCGTTTGGCGGCTTGCTGCACGATCATTAACGTGTCTGTCGGAGCAGGGTAGTTGTAGCGATAATATCTACGCTGCATATCATGCGCTACATTTAACTCCTTGCGCATTTCAATTAATCTTTCCCCATAAGCCGTTTTTCGGTCTCCTTTATTTTGGTTGTTCTGATAGCGGGAATAAAATGCCATGCCTACCGAAGCCACCACCGAAATTGCCATTGGCAATATATAAAGCGGGTTTCTACCGCCGCCAAAGATGGAAACCATCACATAGCCAATAATAGTGATCAGCGGCAGCGCCAACTGGATGATGGGCTGGTTGATATCGCGCTCTTCCTCAGGCGGAACAGGGATAATCACTTCATCTTGAGGCAGCTCTGGCTGAATTCTGGGAGGGCGTTCAATATATTTTTGTGAAGACATAGTTATTAGGTGAAAATTCGATAGTGCGTGTCGATATCAGGAGACGAGTTCTAAAAAATGTCGAACATCAGCTATGCGCTGCCCGCTTCGACGATTGCCACCGCCAAAACTAAGAGCAAAGCGATAAGCATGGCGGCGCCAACGATAATTGCAAAAGTGTTCCAATTAAACTTGCGTTCCTTTTTCTCTTTGGGAATGGGCGGAAAATGCGCCAGCAGTTCGCTGGCAAGCGTTAAAATATCGGATTGGCGTCGGTTGAAATCTTTGGCGATAGCCCGAGCGACAATTTCTGGCACCCCTTTCAAATCGGGGCGATTCATCTTGGATGGTAGTGAATTAAGTACATCATATCGTACTGCTTCATCTGATCTGAGGCGGAATGGGTAAGCGGCTCTGCCGGCAAACATCTCGTGCAAAATTAAGCCTATTCCATACACGTCAGAAAATACCCCCACTCGTCGATTATCTCTACGGATAAGCTCTGGCGCGATATAAGCGGTTGGCTGAAAATCTGGTTTCCAATGTTTGTTTACATCAGCAGGAGTGGTTACGGCGCCTAAATCTAACAGCAACGGACGCGGCGCGCCTTCCGGGTCAAAGCGAATCAATATCACTTCGGGGCATAACGATAAATGAAGCCGTTGATTTTGATGCATCAACCCAATTACATCTGTCAGACTGACCCCCATCCAACCAGCGTGTTGATACCAGGGTTGCGGATTTTTGAGCAGCAGCCCGCGCAATATGTCCCCATCTGAATAATCAAAGAGGCTATAATAAAGCGTTTGATCTTGAACCACAGTTTTACTGTAAGGATAGGTAGAGATATCGGCTTGCAAATGTGCCGGCAGTAAGGCGGGCAACATAGGATGATTTTGTCCGCTTTGCTGCAACTCCATCAAAAATATCGCTTCTCGCTTTAGCCTCTCTTCATATCCGGGATGAGCCACCTTCAGCATAATGCGTTCATTGTTTCGGGTCGCTTCATAAATCGAAGAGGTATACAACACAGTGATTAAACGATTTATAACGAGATCAGCCAGTGATTCCCCATAATCCAAAACCATTGGTTTGCGATCGAGCGAACAATAACTTTCTAAACACCACAAATTACCGCCAGTAGATGTTCGATCACAGTTGATACACACTTGTTTCATGCGATTTATCCTGTCTGGTTAGGCTAAAATAATTGCTTCCAAGTCATTGTTGGGTGGTAGCCACATTGTAAACGCAAAAAGCGCCAGCGCAAATTTCGCTGACGCTTCGATTGATTATTTGCCCGCTTAATGGAATCGGGTGCTGCCCATTGCATCCCCATTTTGATACGCTCGGGCGCTTGCCGCTAGGTCGCCGCCCAATTCGTTCGTCTTTTCTGCCAAGTTGTCGATAATAGGTTTTAGCTGCGCCAAATACCGCTCTAACGCCATCCCGCCGAAAAATCCGATGAAGGCGGTCGCTTTCAGCACATTCATCATCACTTCCATCGCGTTTGAAACCCCTTCCAATACTTCGCCTATATCTTCAAAACGTTTTCCAAATTCCATAACCTTTGGAACGTCCATATAAACTTCTTGTCCAGCCATTGTTTACCATCCTTTTAAATATGTGTAGTAGTTCAATTAATCTCAATTGGGAAATTACAATATCGAAGAGAAAACGCCAGCCAAGTCGTCTACGATCCCTTTCGCTTTTTTGTCGGCGTCATCCATGATATCTAACGCTCTGTTGATGCTTTTGCCGATCAGGTCAACTGAACCATGCAATTGTTCAGAACCTGGAATAAACAGGTTGGTCAATTCGTTTACAAAAGCGTCAGCCCCTTGCCCCACCCAAACGCCGCCGGTTACTTCGTTGATCATCCCTTGCATGGGGGCGCGCACTAAATCTGAGATGATGTTCATCTGTTGGGTCAATTGCCCCATGACTTCATTTACGACAGATTTGGCAATTTTCATTAATAATCGCGTAAACATGTTTTGTCTCCTTGTAGTTAATTATAAAGTTACTGTAATTGGCAATTAGTTGTAGAATCGCGTTGTATCGGTATCGGCATCTTGCATATCTTGTAATGCGCCTTGGATATCCCCTTGCAGTTCAGTCATTTTTGCTTGGAGAGTCTGAACTGATTTGAGCAAGGGTCCTTTTAAGGCTTCGGCTAGGGATGCCCCAGCGTCGCCAATTAACCCGCCGCCTTCAACCATGCTGGCGATATTGTTAACTTCGTTGCCCATTTGTTCAAGATCTTGGGCGGCTTGTCCGTAAGCGCGCGCCATATCTTCCATTTTGTCATATTCCATCTTAATAATGTCTGCCATTGTATTCTCCTTGTGTCTAATAGGTGCAGTAGGTCGCCAACAATATTCTTAGGTAAAACATTGAAAAGCGTTGCCCGCTTCTTCTTCCGCTGCTTCAAAGGTTTGCGCGATCTGTTTGGTGGCTTCTAAAGCTCGCTCAAATGCGTCTGTTAACCGTTTGAGTTGAGGTCCTACTTCGTTATCTAACTCTTCATAGTGCGCTTTGGCTGCATCCCCTTGCCAGCCGCCATCCATCAATGGGGTATAGGCATTACTTAGGTTTGTGCGCGTAGTTCCCATATCGGCATGAAGCGTATTAAATTTGTTGATTACCTGCTCTAGGACTTCATAGTTGGCTTCAATTTGTTCCGCCATGATTTAATCTCCTTAACATAATGAAAAATGGTTTTTAAAAAGTAGAAAGATATATAAAAGAACTTGTAGTTACACCTCCTTACAAGCGGTGAAAGTTGAGGGTTATGGCGGCGACAAACAACGCCACAGATCGTTTACTATCAGTCGCTATAAATACTAAAAAGTAGTATTCAAAGTTGAAGTTATTCAGTTTTAATATGTTTTGAACACTAGTTTTTGCTAGGTGGCGAACGCTGTTTTCTGTTCTGGAAAGCTGACTCTGTTCGCCGTTTCGTCGATTAATATGACATCAGTCTAAAGCGTAAAGAATAGCGTGTCAAGACCCAAAATAATAAACATCCCTACAAGTAAATTAAATCGCCCATTTTTTATTGGATAGCATTTGTTGGGGAAAATCGGTTTTATTGCCGGCATCATTTTGCTTGGACTGTAACATTGCAAAATATCAAAATCAGCCCGCTATCAAAGTTTGTGATGCCAAACAAGTCCGTTCTACAGGAGTGTAAACTCTGGACTTTATCAATTGCCAAATTAGAGTTGTCCCTACTTACTCTTAAATGTATAATCTCGTTACAAAATTATAACAATCAGCGTGTCATTTTTTTTGAAGGGGTTGGGGCATCGCAGGAGGAAAAGTGGCATTATTAAATCGTCCAGACCAATTTAATAATTGCCCATTCGGGACGGAGAGAATTAGAATTTAACAAGGAGGAAATATGGAGTTATCTAACGAGTTGAAAAGAATGTATATTGAAACCGCCAATAGTTTGCGAGGCAGCGAGCGCCGTGTTTTTATGGCGCAGGTTGTCAAGATGATGGGCAAAGGCGGCCAGCGAAAGGCGGAATTAGAGCTTGGATGGAATAGAGGTACGATTCGCAAGGGCACTAAAGAGCTTGAAACGGGCATTCGCATAAAAGACAATTTTTCAGCTCGCGGCAGAAAACGGGCTGAAGAGCATTTGCCCAACTTGTTGCCCGATATCGAGTCGATAATGATTGGCGGTCATATTAGCGCTGCAAAAATGCGCCGTCAATTGATCCAAACCAAAGGATATAATTCTGAATTACTGCCTACTGAAGAGACGATTCGTAAAAAGATGAAGGTTGTTCACAGCCAAATTGCCAACGCCCCACGACATTAACACCACCATACAATTTGATAGCTTGTGTTGTAGCTCAATTGAGTTCTAATTGGGTCGTTTGTCCGATGCCGATTTGCGTCCCTGATTGAATTTTGGTTGGGGTATGCGCCGTTATTGGTTGACCATTTACTGTAACGCCATTGCTGCTGCCGGCATCTGTGATATACACAAAATCCCCATGTTTTGTGATTTCAGCGTGGCGGCGCGAGACATGCCGATCGCCAGTTAACGTTAAATCGCAATTTTCTCGCCCAATTGAAAAGGGGAACTTTTGCACCGTAAAAGTTTTGCCCACTATGTCGGCATTCGCCGCTTTTGCCACCTGCAACCGCAAAGCGGTTGGCTGGGCTTGCGGGCGATCAACGATGGTATGATCGCCGCCGCTTTCCTGCCCAAAGATCATGGTATGGTTGATAGGCATCTCTCTTTGGGCAGCTGGTTGGATGCCTTTGCCCTGCAAAAATGGAGTGCCAGTGTTCCTTTTTTCCAAGATCGATCGCGTCATCAGCCAAGCGATAACCAAAAAAATGATGAAAATTATCGCTGCTAAAATGTACCAAGCGGAGATGAGGGCGGAAATGATTCGGGAAAAAATGCCAGGAGCTGCCGGCGGCGTGTAACTGATTTCTTGTTCAGATGTGGAAATGACCGCCCCGTTGGCGTTGTTGGCGTTAACGATCACAAGGTATTTGCCGGCAGTTAACTCTGAAACTGGCACAGTGAGCAAAGGGTTTGAGCCAAAGTCAGCGGTAAGCGTTTGAGCCAAATCCCCTGTTTCGCGGTTGACGATTTGTACTTCATAGGCTGCGATCTGTTCTGGGTTCTCAACCTGCGTTTCTAAAATTAGTTGTCCCGCTTCGGGATCAACGTCGATCGGCTTCAGGGTGATCGACGACACAAGAACCTCTTCTTGCGGCGGCGTATATTCAAACCGCACTTCGCCTAAAATTGGATCATCATCTACGCTGCGAATGAGCCCGCCAGCGTCGTTAACGGCATAAATTTCCACGCTGTGCCGCTCTTGAGGAATGAGCCCCGTGGCTGGAAAGGTAAGCGGGGGCGCAAAGCCATCGAAGCTGTATTCCGCCACCTGTGTGCCATTTTCCCCTTTGATTAACAGTTGAATGCCGGCAATTTCATCTGTTGTCCCGCCCATATCCATCGAAAAAGAAAAATTATCAGCGATTTCATCATACACTAGGTTGGTTCGCAACAATTCTAACGGCAAGGGAGGCGGATTGTAGTCACGACTGGAATTGAATAGAACAGAAGTTGTCAGCCGGGTATCATCTCGCAATTCGACCGTCAACGTCGCCGTATTTTCTCCCTGCCTAGGATACATATCCGCCTGAACGAAAAATTGCCCGCGTAACCCATCAATTATCTTGGTAAAAAGCGCGTTTAAGTCAGCTCGTTCGCCAATGGCGGTAAGCCCCGAACTTGATTGCGCCATCCCTTCCAACTCATCGGCGCTAACCCCATTCTGACCGAGCAAACCAATGGTGTGGATCGGCGTTCCGCTGCTTCGGGCTAATTCAACTACCTCAGAAAAGGTGTGGACGCTACAGGTGTCCCCAACGCCCGCTGTTCGCTCATCTTGCCCATCGGTAAACAACACCACCGTTTTTCGGGCTAATGGATCTTCCCCCGCCATTAGGTTAACCTGTTCGATAGCTTGAAAGGCGGCGTCGTATAGGCAAGTGCCTTTTCCTTCGGTGCCCATTCTGGCTAATTCCGTCTGCAGAACAGCTCGGTTATTGGTGAATGGGATTTGGGATATTTCCTCGTCGAAGCGAATGATTGAGATATTCGCTTCTGGGGGGGCTTCGTCGATGAGTCGAGCCGCCGCTTCTCGCATCGCCTGCTCCGAATCCGCCATGCTGCCGCTAAAATCTAAGGTCAGAGCGATAAAGAGAGGGGTGTCAGGTTTCGAAACTGTGGCTGGATACCGAATGCCATCTTGCAGCAAAATATCAGCTGATTCAATTTCGACATCTGGCAAACTGTCTCGATTTTGGTCTAATACAGTGAAGTAGATGCCTAAAGTTAATGCCTCTTCACCTTCGATTACGATCGGCTCGGCGTTGACCAAAAGCGTATCGGCTTTTTGCTTTTCCTGTGCGATAACCAGGGGAGCAGAGATGCCGGCAAATAATAAAATGAGGAGTTTCGACCAAGCTTTGCAAAATCTAAACATCAATTCCTCCCAAAAGATAACTGGTTAAATCCTACTCTTTTTTCTCTAGGAGTTATCCTTTACAATTGTGACGGACGACGTTGAACTCTTTAAGAGATAGGAGCCTGTAGTTGGCTTTTTTTTCATAGTAAGTATAGCGATTCGTTAAGAAGCGTAAAGTAGTATTTGAGTAGGGTTAACCGATGGCAACACAATTTGGACGGTATCAGCTAATTCGAGAGTTGGGGCGAGGCGGCATGGCGACCGTCTATTTGGGGCGCGACCCTCGTTTTGAACGTGATGTAGCGGTCAAGGTGTTGCCGGCACAATTTATGCATGACCCTCAATTTATAGCCAGATTTCAACGAGAAGCCCAAACCATAGCCAAATTAGAACATCCGGCGATCGTGCCAGTCTATGATTTCGGTGACGAAAATGGACAACCTTACATTGTGATGCGCTATATGTCGGGTGGCTCATTGTCGGAGCGTATTCAGCAGGGCGAAACGCCGTTAGACCAAACGCTTGCCATTGTGCAGCGCATCGCGTCGGCATTAGAGGCGGCGCATAAACATGGCATTGTGCACCGCGATTTAAAGCCGGGTAATATCTTGTTTGACCAATATGACAACGCCTATTTGGCTGATTTTGGCATCGTCAAATTGGCGGAATCAAACGCCACCTTTACCGGCACAGGCATCGTAGGCAGTCCGGCGTATATGAGCCCCGAACAGGCGCAAGGCGGTCGGAAAATCGACCAGCGAACGGATATCTATTCGCTGGGTATTATCGTATTTGAGATGTTGACGGGCAAAGCGCCTTTTGAGGGGGAAACGCCCGTACAGCAGTTGATGAAGCACATTATGGAGCAGCCGCCAGTGGTCAGCCGAGTCAAACCGAATTTGCCGGCAGCTATCGACCCTGTTGTTACCCGCGCTTTGGCTAAAGACCCGGATGACCGGTTCGCTAGCGTTGAAGAATTTTCCTCCGCTTTAGCCAGCGCAACTACAGTTGCGGCGGCAAATGGGACGCCTCAGCCGACCATCACCCCAGCACAAGAGGCGGGGTTAGCCACCATAGTCGAATCGCCAACTGGGGAAACAGCTTCTGGAACAGGCGAATTAGCCTCGGTAGCGCCGTCGATGCAATCGATAGCCGCTGATCCAATTCCAACTGGGGCACAGACAGGCGTCGGAAGCGACAATAAACGATCAATTCCGGGCTGGTTGGTTGGGGCGCTTATTCTGGTTGGGATAGGGATGTGCGCCATTGCCGGCATTGTGGGGGCGAACGCTTTGGGTTTTGGCGATGCTGAAACAGCGACAGCCACGCAGCCAGCCGTTGTAGATCTGGTGGAAACGCCAACGAAATCCGAGAGCTCAACCCAACCGGCAACCGCTGCCATCGAACCGACCGAGGAGAGGGCTTTGCCAACCAAGACAAATCCGCCATCCGCAACTGATACGCCGCCTCCCACGATAACGCCGATGCCCACCGCAGCGCCACTATCGGGCAGAGTGGTTTTATGGCATAGCTGGGCAGAGCAAGAGCGAGAGGCTCTTGACCGGATTATCGACGCTTTTAAGGCGCAAAACCCCGAGGTTGAATTTGAATCCGTTTTTATTCCATTTACCCAGTTGCGGCAGCAATTTGAAAACGCGGCTGCTGCCGGCAACGCGCCAACGATGATATTTGGCACATTGGAATGGGGAGCGGCATTGTTGGATGCGGGCGTCATCCAAGATATGGCGCCTTTCTTGGATCGAGAGGCGGCGAACCACATTCATCCGACTTTGTTGGCGGGGGCAAGGTCGGGAGAGAATTTAGTAGGGGCGCCTTATGCCGGCAAAGGGGTGGTGTTGTATCGCAATAAAGCTCTGATCCCTGAGGCGCCAACCTCCTTCGCCGATATATTGGCGTTAGACCCAGCCCTATACGATTTGGAGCGCGGCTTCTTTTATTCGGGCGGGTCGTTATTGGGGTTGGGCGGACAGTTGATGGACGACGAAGGCAATCCAGCGTTCAACAACGCCCTTGGCGTCAGTTGGCTAAATCAGATTAAACGGCATAACGATGGGCAAAATTATGGGAATGACGACATCATCGCTTTTGAACGGGAAGAGGTGGGATTGATTGTTGACGGCACCTGGAATGCCGGCAGATTAGCTCGGGCTATCGGACCAAATAATTTATCGATTGACCTCTGGTTTCCGGGAATGCGTGGCTTTATCTTTTCTGATTTGGCGATGCTTGCCAGCGACGTTCCTGCCGGGGATATTCCCGCCAATATGGCGTTTGCCGTTCATATGTTGAGCGAACCCGCCCAAAGGAATTTGTTGCAATTGAGTCGGATGCCGGCAACTTTAGGCGTGGGGGATGCAAATCCGTTGGTAGAGCAAATGTCGGCGGCAGTAGAAAGCGGCGTCTTGTTCCCGATGCGCCCTGAAATGGACTATTACTGGGAACCGCTGACTATCGCTATTGAGTTTGTCGTGGCTGACGGAGGCGACCCGCAAGCGGCGTTAAATGCGGCGGAAACGACGATCGACCAAGCCCTCAACAGTAGATAATGCGCCAAATTGAGATCGACACAACGCTGGATGCCGGCATCCATACTGAACCGATTCAAATCACAAACAGCCAGCTTACTTTAAATGGCAACGGGGGGATGCTGGTTGGCGCTTCTTATGAGGGGACAGGATTGCTCATTGAGAATTGCCAACAGGTGACGATAAAAAATTTACGGATCGTTGGATTTAGGCATGGGATTGTAGCCCGCAACTGCCGGCAAATAGCGATTGAAAATTGCCACATTTCTGCCACGTCTGAAATGCCGGCAAACCGCGAATTTTTGAACATTTGGCTGCCGGCAGAACAAGCGTATGGCGGCGCCATTTTTTTGCAAAATGTGTCAGACAGTATGATCGAGGGAAATGAGCTAAGCCATCAGATGTGCGGCTTGCTGGCGTACCATAGTCAGCGGCTGACGATTCGGGGCAATGTGGCAAATTATTGCAGCGCCGCCGGGTTTCATCTTCATGACGTTTGCGATAGCTTGTTGGAAGAGAATTACGCCGATTTTTGCTGTCGTTACCAGCCGCGGATCGATGGCACAGGGCATATGGGGGCGGACGCCGCCGGATTTGTGATGGTGATGGATAGCTGCCGCAATCGCTTCCTGGGCAATCGGGCGAGATTAGGCGGCGATGGTTTTTTTGTTGCCGGCATGACCCCCCAATTTGAGCGACATGGCTGTGACGACAATCTGTTTGAAGGCAATGATGGCTCGTATAGTCCCAATATCGCCTTTGAAGCGACCTTTTGCCAGGGGAATATCTTTCGCAATAACAAAGCCAACCAATGCAATTATGGTTTTTGGCTCGGCTTTTCTAGTCAGGGAGAGATCGCCGGCAACGAGATGAAGGAAAATCGCCAGGCGGGCATAGCTGTAGAGAATGGGGTCGATTTTGATGTATATGACAATCGCTTCATCCGCAACCGGCATGGGATTTTGTTGTGGTCGAAGCATATCCCCGAATTTTTGCCGGCAGTTCCGGGCAACGCCACCAGCGCCAATTGGCGCATCCGCCAAAATATATTTCGGGGCAATTGGAAAGGGATTCGTATCGCCCCCGACCAAGATCACGGCATCGTAAAATTTGAGCCGCCAGCCTCTCCTTTAGGAAACCATGATATTGCCGGCAACAAAATGGGGCGTAATCAAATCGATTTCGATATTGCCTAACCTTCCAACGATTCAAAGATCGCCACGTCCTTCACTTCCAGCCATTGTTGATGGCGGGTAGGGAGGATGCCGGCATTGATTTTGCCACGGGCTGTCACCGCTAAATATTGGTTGTCCATCCAGCACACAAAACCAAGTTTGCCGCGAGGGGCTTGGGTTGTTTTGAAAATTTTTTCGTCATTTAGCCAAAAGTCGCAACCAGAGCGGCGCCATCTCAACCGATAGCTTCCCCAGTTGTTTAACTGGGCGTTAACCGGACAGTAGCTGATGCCCAACCGCTTTTGCGTCCAGGGGAAGAGCCGTTGCCGCAAGGAAGCGAATTGGTTTAAAAGGATAACGGGAAGCGCCAGAGGGAAGATGGTTAGCGCTTGCCGCCTGCCGGCATCAATTGTGCCGGCAAAAAAGCCTCTGCCGGGCTGCTGGTGGGCTATGGGAAAATCGTTGGGGGGCGAACCGAAGAAGAACCAAACCGCTTGCGGCAATGCCGGCATCTTCACGTTGGGGTCGCCAAAAGGGGCGTTCCAAAAGCCAAAGCCCGCCGTGCCAATCAGTTGTTCTTGCGGATGAGAAAAGCGGGCTTGTAGCCGCAATTCGACGCCTGGCAGCCAGGGGAAATGGCGGCGCGGTTTGCCGGCATAATCATCGATTTGGGCGTTCATGTAGGAGGGGGGCGTGGGGGATGCCGGCAGTGTTAACTTGGCAGTTTCCTCTTGAAGCAAAACTCTTCCCCCATTAATTTCCAATTGAGTGTACCGTTGCCACATTCGGCAATTGTATGCCTTATGGCAGAATAGCGCATTGCCGACCTGCCCTTTACCTAATCCTGCCAAATTAAAGAAACCAAGTTTTTTCAGATCTATTTCAGAGTTTTTTTTACTAATTCAAAAACTCGGTTTCTGCAGACGACTGACGCGCCCCAAATTTTGGCGAACTCACCTATTTCAACTATCATTCGCGGCTTCGCTCCATTCTGAGCGAAAATATCGGATGGAATGGACTCTTGAACGCAACCGTAGCCGCCGCCAAATTTCGTCAAACCCCTAGACCATTGCTCACCTATTTGGCGGCGGTGGCGGCTATCGGTTTTACCATCGACGGCGGCATCTTCTCAGTATTGCAAAACCTCTATTTGCTGCGCCTCGGTTTTGGGACGGAATTTGTCGGGCTGTTTAATTCCGCCGGATTGTTCGTTTTTGCCCTGGTCAGTTTGCCAATTGGGGCTATTCGCCGATGGTCTAACCGGCAAATGTTGTTGATTGGCGCGGCGCTGATTTTTGCCGGCAAATTAGGAACGCCAACGGCGTATTGGCTGCCGGCGACTTGGCGAGCAAGCTGGCTGCTGAGCGCCCAAATCGTCGCCTTTGTCGGCTTGTCTTGCTTTTTTGTTCACACCGCCCCTTTTGTGATGAAAATTTCGCCGCCAGCCTGGCGGCATCGGGCGTTAGCTTGGCAATCGGCAACCTTATCGTTAGCGGGCTTTTCAGGCGGGCTTCTGGCTGGCTTTTTGCCTGGTCGTTTTGCCGCCGCTCTGGATACCGATTTGGAAAGCCCAGTTCCCTACCAAGTTACTTTATTGATCGCGGTTGGCTTGTTTGCCCTTACTTTTTTAGCAATATGCAGTACGCCCGAAAAAGAAAACGGCGATGATTTGCCGGCAATTGAGGGGCAAGCTCAGTCAGAATCGAATCAATTTATCTGGAAACGCTCGATATGGTTGTTAGTGGGGTTAATCGCCATCGTCCGAATTTTGCAGGTCGCTGCCCCCGGAACGGTCATCACCTTTGCTAATGTTTTTTTTGATGACGGGTTGCAAATGCCCACCAATCTGATCGGAATCATCAGCGCCATTGGTCGATTGGCTTCTGTGCCGGTGGCGTTGGCTACACCTTGGGCATTGCGGCGCTGGGGCAAATTTCGGGCGACTTTGTGGATTACGTCGCTCTCAATTCTAGCAACGCTGCCAATGGCATTGAGTGAAGATTGGGCATTTGCCGGCATTGGCTTTGTCCTCGCTTCTGGGGCAGGTCCATTGCGTTATTTGGCGTTTCTACTGTTTACTTTGGAGTTGGTTCCAGCAGATAAACAAGCCTTGATCTCCGGAGCAGGCGAAATGGCAATCGGTTTTGGTTTTGCCCTAATGGCGGCGATAGGCGGTTACCTGATCAGTTGGTACGGCTACTCCACCTTGTTTATCATCAGCATTGTTGTAACATTGATAGGCATCTTGCTGTTTTGGTTGTTTTTCCAACACACAGAAGATGGGCAATCGAATCGATAAAGGCGGCTAATTTGAACGAATCCAACCACGGATCGGAAGAAAAGTTAGATTTTAAGCAGATAGCCCCCATTTTGTTGATCGTCCTCATCGATCTGTTGGGTTTGACCATCATCATCCCGTTGTTGCCTATTTATGCCGCCACATTCGGAGCCAACCCATTTATTATCGGCGTTCTGGGAGCGGCATACCCGCTGATGCAATTTGTCGGGGCGCCGATTTTAGGGCAGCTGTCTGATCGGTATGGGCGGCGTCCGGTCTTAATCGTCAGCCAAATCGGCACATTTATTGGATTTATTTTGCTAGGGGTAGCCAACAGCTTGGCGATGTTGTTCCTGTCACGGGTGATCGACGGCATTTCAGGGGCGAATATCGCCACGGCACAGGCTGCCATTAGCGACAACACCACGGAAAAAACGCGGACGCAAGGGTTGGGCTTGATCGGCGCCGCTTTTGGGGTAGGCTTTGTCATTGGTCCATTGCTGGCATTTGCCATTTTAACCCTCAGCGACAACAATTATCGCTTGGTGGCGTTTACTGCCGCCGCATTTTCAGCGATTTCGATTTTGTTGTCTTGGTTATGGCTCCAAGAATCTTTGCCGGCAGAAAAAAGGGGGCAGGGCGGTAAAACAGGCGGCGGCATTGCCGGCATGTTGCAGGCGTTGCGTTTGCCAGTGGTGGGGCTGCTTATGTTTATGATGTTCGCCCAACAATTTGCCTTTCATGGGTTCGAGCAATTTATCCCGCTTTTTACGCTGAACCGATTGGGGCTTAATGGGTCGGAAAATGCCGCGCTATTTGGCTTTGTCGGCATTTTGTTGGTGATAGTGCAGGGGCGGATGGTGGGCATTTGGAGCCGCCGCTTTGGCGACCGACGATTGGCGTTGGTTGGGTTGGTCGCTTTAGGCGTTGGCATGATCTTGTCCGCTCTCACCCCAGATCAACCCGTGCCCTGGTACGACAAAGAGGGGGTTATCGCTAGTTTGCAGATGGAGAATGCCGGCAGTTCTGAAGCCGCTGCCACATTTTCAACCGACAATGTGGCATTGCCTGAAGATGATCATAATGGCTGGCTCGGATTGGTTTGGATGTTGCTGGCTTTGGTTCCCGTATCGGTCGGCGGCGGCATTTTGATGCCAGCCATCAATAGTTTGATCACCCAAACCGCTGCCGCTACCGAAATTGGCTCCATGTTGGGCGTTTCCGCCGCCTTTGCCAGTTTAGCCAACGCTTTGTCTCCCCTGGCGATGGGGGCGATTTACCAAATACTGGGTTCGTCTGCGCCATTTATTCTAGGCGGGGCGATTTTGCTGTTGTTATTCGCCTTTGCCGGCAGGCGGTTGCCAGGCGCAGCCAGTTAAACCATTACAGAGAGAATTATCGCGCCCACGTAAAACCTCCTGCTCAATTTAAATGCCCATTTTCCCGATACCAGGCGACTGTTTTTGCTATCCCTTCTTGTAAGCTAAATTGTGGCGCATATCCCAATGCGTTTTGTGCTTTGCTGATATTAAACCCTCGGTTTTCGCTAAAGAATGCAACCCCTGTCCGACTTAAAGGAGGAACAAAGCCACCGATTTTGGCTGCCCACTCCAACCCTTGCGCCCCAAATACCGCGATAGAAACTGGCAAACGTACTCTAGGCGGTTTAACGTCTAGTTCAGCCGCTATCGTCTCCGCCAATTCGCGGAACGTGACCGGGCGCTTGCCGGCAATGTGGTATGCTTCTCCGACTTGCCCCCGTTTCAAACAAAGCGTCATGCCGGCAACCGCATCTTCGATATAAGTTGGATGGCAGCTATTGCCCCCATCCCCGATGTAAAAAAAGAGCCCGCGTTGAATCGCTTTAAATAGCCCCAATACATGGGTATCCCCACCCCCATATACAAATTCGGGTCGGGCGATGACCACCGGCAGCCCCTTTGCGGCAAACGATTGGGCAACTAGCTCCGCTTCCGCTTTGCTCCGTTCGTATCCATTGCTAGGTGCCATTGGGCACTCTTCCGTGGCATCGATGGGACTGTGCCCGGGCTGCAGGGGACCCAAAACGCCGGCGCTGCCCACAAATAATATCCGTTTTGGCTGCGGCGATATTTCGGCGCAGGCGGCTAAAAGATTTTGGGCGCCAGTTACATTGATTTGCCGATATTGGTCGTCGCTGACGCCGAACGCCCCTAAAATGCCGGCAGCATGGACGACCACATCTGATCTGGCTAATAATGGCGGCAAGGTCGCGGGTTGGGTGATGTCCCCTTCATGCCAGATGACGGGCAACCCTACCGGCATTGGCGAATTTGGTCGGCGCAATGCGTGAACCTCATACCCCTGCTCAGCCAATGCCGCCGCCATCTTTCCCCCCAGAAAGCCAGTTGCCCCGGTAACTGCCGCTCTCTTTTTTGTCATCATCTTTTAAACGCCGCCCATGCTCCCCACAAATTGCCAGCGATGCCGCCCACAGTCATGATAAACGTCATCTGTAAGATAGATTGATGAAAGAGCGTTATTCCTGTAATTTGCCCCAGCGTGATGATCGCCAAACCAATAATGAAGTAGCTCCGTTCAGCAGCCAAAGCAAAGTTAAGCCAGATGGAGATGCCGGCATACAATGTCGTTGCCAGACCCGTCATGCCCAACGCCAACCCCAAACTTTGGTATTGATCGCCAAAAACCGCGCCCAAAATTATCTCTGGCGCGACGAAAAAAAGGACCGTTAACATCAATCCGGGCAATGTCGCCAATCCTAGCGTTGCCAACAAAATCGGCCTAACCGGACGACCTGCCTGATGGCGTTCCACCACTTTGGGAAATAGCGCCATGGCGAGCGCTAATGGCACAAACAGATTGATTTTTCCCAATGTAATCAGCGGAGCGTAGTTGCCGGCAATTTCAGTCGAAAATATCGCCCGGCTTAAGATAGCGTCACTATTGACTAGCAAAGCGAAGGCTCCCAATCCGACCAAAGTTTGGGCTGAATACCGTTTGGAAATCGCCACATTTGACGAATTGCCGGGGGCTTTAAAATATGCCCACAACAAAGCGACTCCTGGCAGCAGGGCTGCGCTGGTGGCTATGGGCAGCGCCATCATCGCCCCAAAAGCCCCCCATCCCAGTTGGATGAACGCCAACGCTAGAATTAGCCGCAACCCAGCTTGCAGCAAGATGACGCTGGACAGCCCCCAAAAGCGTTGAATGCCCTGCAAAGCGCCGTCTGTGATGGGGCGAACAAAGAGCATCAGAACTGCCAAACTGCCCGCCAATAATATGCGCGAATCAGGCAATTGTAGCGGGGGTTTTAAGAGCGGGCTCAGCGCCGCCATTAGCGATGCGGCAACGATTCCCCATCCCCACCCCCACTTAAAACTGCGTCGTAAAAAAGAGCCGATCGCCAAAGCGCTGCCTGCTTTCCCCGCTATTTCCGCTGTGTAATAGGCGACGATATTACGAATAACGTTGGTTAGATGAAGCAAGATTTGCAAAATGGCTGTTACCGCCAATAACGCGCTGTAATCTGATGGTTGCAGCAGCCGCCCAGCCGCCACATTGTAGATATAATCCAATCCGCCAGCGACGATTGTCGCCCCAGTAATAGCGACCATGTGCCAGGCGTCTGCGGAAGCCCACAGGCGGCGAATGAGGGAGCGGATGGGAGAAGTTGGAGGAGTTGGCAGCATAGTTTTAGGGGATTGGCTCCAATGGCATAATCAACTGGTCGCTGGGCAATGGGGTATTGTTCTCAGTTGCCGCGCCCCATCGAACGAATGAACCGGGATGATACACGCCAACCGCCATGTTGACCGCTTCTGCTGGCGCTTTAACGGGGTGAAAATCAGCGATGATCATCCCCGGCTGCCAAACGGTCGTTGGATAAGCTCCGCCTACCGGTTGCCCATCATGTTGCCCAACCAAATTCCCATCTTGATCTAACAGATGTAAAAAGACAATGCCGGCATCTTGGGGTAAAGCGTTAGCCTCCCAAAACAAGGTGATGCCGGCAGCGTCTGGGGCGATTTTGAAGCCGACTAATGAAATGGTTTGGTTAAATTGGGCAAAAGCTGGCGTACTATCGGGCGGGATTGTTGGCGATAACCAAGCATGATCGCTGCTAAGTTGCGGCGATAACCAAACGGCTTGATCGCCCCCCTCTGATTCTGTGACGAACGAAATTGTGGTTACTTGTCCAGCAAATGGGGATAAATCGAGGGCTACCATTTTTCCAGCATGGGTTGCCTGTGCGCGAACCGAATACAGTTGATCGTTGCCGACAATAATCGAATGGGTTATTTGCCCTGATCTTGGCGGGGCGATGCCGGCAGTTAGCCGGGCATTTGGCGGAATCAATAGGTTATATCTTAGTTCGCTGTTCCCCGGCGCTGTGATTGCCGCCTGTTCCCCCAGCCACTCCGCCTGCGCCCACCGCGCTTCGGGCAGCCGTTCTGCTGTCCACAAAGTAAGGGCAAAGTCGTGAATCAGCCGTTCTGCAGCGATTGGCGAGGTTGCCGGCATTTCCGTCGTCAGTTGCATTGGTATTGTGTTTATTGCCCCAGGCAATAGCAACCGGCTGCCGCCCAATTGCCAACCTAGGAAAAACGTCAACCCGGTTGCCGTTAACCAGCCAAAACCGCTTTTATTCCGCAACGCTGCCGGCATCGAAGCTAACAAAAACACGCTGCTGAATGCCACTGTCAGAATGAGCAGCAGGAAAAAGCTGTTCCCTTTAAAAGGGATCGGTTTGTATTGTCGCAATCGCAGCCGAAATGTCTCAGGTAAATTTTGTTCCAGCAACGCCCAAAGCCACCATTTGCCTGGCAATCCCTGAGCGTAGCCAAACAATTCCAGGTTGCCAGGGCGACCATACTCGTTGAGCTGAATTGAGTCGCCCAACCGGCTGCCGGCAACTGCCCGAACGGTAACTGGGGCAAGTGGTTCAGCTTGGGGAGCGGAAAGCGTTATCTTCAGCGGTTGACGGGCGACGGCGAATTTATCGGGCAGGCGCAGATGGATAAAGCGACCGTGGGGGATGGGCGAAATGGTGGCGGTGGCATGTTTGTTCGCTGAACGCAAGCTGATTTCTAACGGATAGCTGCCAGCTACCCATAGTCGAATCATTGATAAATGGTCAGTGGCGGGCGTAAAGATTTGGCTTAATTGATTGCCGGCATATAAGGCGGCGATTGGGGCTGGCGGCGGAATTAACGGCGTGCTCTGTTCTTGTGTCCATGGGCGGGGGAAGAGATAGTGGGCGTCGTAAAACATCGGGACGGGGATTTGTCCGCCTACCCCGACTTCCCGCCAGTAGCCCAGCGGGGTTAACGCCAAAACGAGCAGGGCAAGGATGCCGGCAAGCAGCCAGGGGAAAATGGGCGAGCGCATTAATTTTGGCATCGAATCACAAATAGTACCGGGGCAAAATGTAACCCAACAACGCCGCTAAATTGAAGAGAATCATGCCCAACCGCAACCCAAAATGAGCTGTGGGACGCCAAGATGCCGGCAGCCATGCCAACAATCCTGCCGCCCAACAAACCAGCATGGGAACGATTGTGCCCAACCAATAGCGCCCCTGTAAACCGCGTCCCACCCCATATTCTCGCCAAAATGCCAGGTCGTAGTATTGCAACAATAAAATGGGAACGAGCATCGTCAACGCCAAAAAAAGCCAAGGAGCAATTGACTCTTGGCTTAGCTTTTTGGCTCGCCAGCGTCGAAATAACGTCAACACCAAGCCGCCTATCGCTAGCCAAGTCATCCCGCGCAACAGATCGTAAATCCAGGGGGGCATAGAGGTGTCCAGCCAGCCAAAATGCGCCCACCAACTGACGAATATGCCGCCCCAAACTGATTGCCAATAGTCGATCATGTGGGCAAAAAAGGGATAGTTGTAAAATGGGTTTTCGATGATGCGGTGTCCTTCGGTGACGGGATTGAAGTAAAAGAGATCGTCGTTGAGGCGGCGGCTGCGAAACATCCACCAAAGCAGCGGCGGCAAGATGATGAGGTTCATCCAAACGGCATGGTTAACGATGGGGCGCCGCCTTGTTGGGTGGCGATAATAATCATAATAAACGCATCCGGCTACCAGGGGGACGAAGCCCAATAGAGTCGGTTTGGTCAACGCGCCTATAGAAAAAATTATGCCGATGGCGACCGCTATGCGGCGAGTTAAGCCGTGTGCCAACAAGCGCAAGCACAACCAAATGAGTAGCGAGTAGCATAAAATCAATAATCCATCAACGCTGACAACGGCGGAAATTTCGGTGAGCATGGGGTGAAATGTGACCAATGCCGGCACGGTTAGGCGCATCATTTCGTCGCCGGGGAAGAGTTGGCGGGCGATGAGGTAGGCGACGATGATTGTGGGTGAGCTGACCAATATGGCGAACAATCGTTGAATTTGGGAGCGAGCCAGCACATCTGAGCCATCAAATAGGCGATAGACGCCTGCGCCTAGGATGTAATAAAGTGGAGTGGCATGCATCAATTTGCCGACGATTTGTTGATCAGTTGAGGTTCGAGTTGATGCCGGCAATTGCGCCAGCGCTTTTTCTCCAAACCCCCATTCCGTTTGGCTAAACCCTTGCCGTTGATCGGGGAAGTAAGGCAGACGCCCTACATCGGCTAATTGCCGGGCTAATGCCACATCGTCTGGCAGCCATACGTCCGCTTCATCTGGCAGCCGCCCAGTTTCGGCGACAAATTGGATGACGGCATAATGGTCATCTTCATCAGGACCTTGATGCAGAGGAAATGCCAAGCTCCACAAAGCCCCTTTGACCGCCATAATTGCCGTCAGCAAGCCGACTAACAGAAGTTCGCGGCGATGAGATTTTTGGGAATAGTTTGTGGCCATTTGAATCTACAGCAGCCAAGTTTCGTGCAGATACAGCCAAATGGGGCGATTCTCGTCGCCTATTTGAAATAAGGCGCTTGATAATCTGCCGGTGGCTGGCTGATCGCCAACTTGCTGCCACTCTTCATAAGAGGCTAAAACAGTTCCACCAAAATGGCGGCGAATCGCCACATTTTTCACCCAAATCTTGGATGATTCGCCTCGTTTATGCCCTGCCCACAGCCGTTTTTGCAGCGGGACTAAAGGGACAATTGCCCCATCGGGCGAAATCATCATAAAGTCGTCATCCATCGCTTGCGAAAAACGAGAAAATGCGGCTTGGGATTGGGGCAAGACTCCATTGAACCAATCTTGAAAAAATTGATGAAGCTCTCGGATTTCCTGTTCGATTTGACTGTCAGTTGAATACATTGACGCTCCAAAAGGATGATGCCGGCAACAAGGTGGTGGCAGGTCCGGCTAAAATACCGCCGATAAAACCAAAAAAATGGCCAGCTAACGAAATGCCTTCGCCACGTAAAGTTAAGTAACGAAATTGCTGGTAAAAAAAGAGAGCGATAAATAGCCCGAAAATCGCTTGCCCCATATCTCGGCTAAAAAACATACGGGTTAACAAAAAGCCAAAATAGCCCATTACCAAGCTGCTGCTGCCCACATGCCCTGTGCCGCTTTTCCCAAACAGCCAAGTTAATGCTCCTTCTACGCCAATCGTCATACCCGTCGTGATGAAAAAGTCAACGCGATTAGGAAACATAGTCAGCCATCCCAAGATAAAAAACCCAGGCGTATTGCTCCACAAATGGCTGATATCCCCATGCAAAAATGGATGCAAAGCCCATCGCGCCCAGCCAAAATTTCGGCGCGGAATCAGGCAAAATCGTTGGTTGATCTCCCCATTTCTCGCTTTGTTCAACGCTATCAGGGAAATGAAGATGGCGTACACGCCCGCTATGATCAGCCAGTCAGATTTTGTTTTGTCCAGAAAAAGATACGTTCCGCTCATGGTCGAGACGCTGACATCGGTTGCGCCGCCCAAAAGGCGTGAGCGCTAAATCGATTGAGAAATTGTTGCAGCCCCAATTCTAGCGTTACAAAGAAAGGGGTCAATTTTTCTAGTTGGGACCATCGGTCAGGCAAAATCTCCCATGCCCAAAAGAGGACGCTGTATTGTTCACGAATCGATACAGAAAAGCCGGCGTCTTGCAATTGTTGGGTGAGTTGGTCGTAGCGAAATCGGGCGGTGATGGCGTCGCCGCGCCAGCTTGGTTGCACAGTCCGCCCCAAATGAATGAGGGGGTTGTCTTCCACCGTTTCGACCAAAAATAGCCAGCCGGTTGGTTTTAAGCAGCGATGGACTTCTCGCAAAGCTGCCGGCACATCGTCGATATGATGCAGCACATGTTGAATGTATATCAAATCGAACGATTGATCAGGAAAAGGAAGACGCAACCCGCTGGCAAAAGCGACATCTCCGTTTTGCCTGGCAAGCTTTAACCGATTCATCTCCACATCGATGCCGACTGCAGCTTTGCCATATTGGCTAAAGCGGCTCATGTTCCAGCCATTGGCGCAGCCCAAATCTAAAATTTTTTGTGTCCGGGGATGGATAACGATCTCCTTCTCTGGCCCGAAATATGGCAATACTTTATACCGGCTGGGCGACCAATTTTCCCCAAAAATCGCGGGTTTCAAATAGTCCATAACAGCGCCAGGCGCAGAGGAGGATGCTTAACCCAGCAATTTACTCTCTAGCGAGCTCAACGCTTGCTCCAGCCTCGTTTGCCGAACGCTCGTTGTTACATCGCCTAAGGTGCGTTCCAGTACCGCCCGCACCGTATCCGTTCTGCGGCGTAAGCCGCCCGTCACGCTATCGTTAAAATCAAATGTAATCAATACCCCGTAAACGCTTTTCATCTTGTCCAATAACGTTTCCGCTTCCTCAGCTTGGTCACGCCGGATGATATCGAGAATACGGCGGCGCAATTCCGTTGCCGCTTCTGCCAACCCATTTAAGTAAGTGGCGTATTCCACATCTAAATCTTCAGGGGTGGGCAGCGGTTGGTCACGTACCATAGCATACAGCAGCGTCGCTTCCACATACTCTTTAAGCGCATCTTGCGTGTAGCCAGCATGGTAAAGTGGCGGATACTCTTTGACATCCCACCCTAGAGTTTGGGCGGCTTGTTTCGCTTCATTCAACATTTTGGTCGCCGTCTCCCACTCTTCGCGGTGAATGGCTCGAATCGTTTTAGCGCATAGGCTGGTCAGTTGACGAGAACGCTGGTAGGCTAAATCGCGGGCGCCTTCAATGCGCTCAAAATGCTCTCGAATGTTATCGGCGATAGGGTCTAAATTTTGCATGCTGATTATTCTTTGTCGTCGGGGGCTTCGGGGGGGCGGAAGTTAAACAGCTCGTCGGCTAATGAGCGGGGAAATTGTATTTTGCCAAATTGGCGTTCGAAATTTGCGATATTCTGTCCCAGGGCATTGTGGAGGGCTTTGGCGTGCATAGGGGACATGATAACCCGTGATACGACTTTGCCTTTTTTAGTGCGGGGCAAAAATTGAGCCAGGTCGATGATGATTTCGGCTGGGGTGTGGGTGATGAAGGCGATATTAGCGTAGACTGCTTCTAAACCGGATGGAATTTCTACCGCAATTTTTTGCGGCGGCATTTTTGCCTTTTTTCTGTTATTTTCTGGGGGGAATTTGTCGTCTGAATCGGTCATCACTACTCCAAGGTTGGTGGCGATTTTGGCGCGTAAAATATTCTAAACAACCCAAGTATAGTTAGCCCAAGATGAAAAGCAAACGGGGCTAACAAGTGGCGCTCCCCTCTGCGATGAGGAAAGGTAAAATATTCCTTAATTTTTGCCTTAAGTTCACGACTTTTATTTGCAAAAAATGTAACAGTTGTATTACAATTCCACTGTAAACTTAGCAGTAGTATTATTTATCTAAGGGAAGGGAAATAATGCTTGCAAGAATCTTATTCAACATCATACTTTTGCTCTCCATGATTGCCGGCATTTTGGCTGCGGTGCGATATGGCATCGAATATTCGCCTTTTGCCGCGCTTGGCGTTTTTGTAATTGGGATGTTGTGCAGCTTTTTGATAGGCGTTCTAAAAGGCGTCAGCGAATCAGCGGTTCGGTAATCGAATCATCGTTGTCAGGACAGGTATCCAATCCTCCACAATAACGATCCATAAGCAGAAGCTGAATCTCTCTGGTTGACCGAGGGGGGATGTCTGCCCCGCCTCAGGGGATGAGAGTAAGGTATGCCGCCAAATCTGGCGGCTTTTTGTTTTTTAACGGCGTATCTATACAGATGAGCGCAGAGGTCACAGAGGAAATACGAGAACACAGAAAAGAGAAAAAGGATTTCGCAAAATTTTGAGACCAAGGTAAAAATTTAAGAAAAAAAATAGCCAAAATCGCTAGAAACTGTCCGAAAAGATGGAGGCGCTAAAAAATTCTCTGCGACCTCTGTGTTCTCTGTGTCAAAAAAATCTAGGTTTTATGACCTGTATAATTACTTAACGGCTATAATTGGGTAAATTCAGATTGATTTTAATATAGGAGGGATTGTGGCTTGGATAAAAGTGATCAGCGAGTCGGAAGCAAAAGGCAAGCTGAAAGAATGGTACGAAAAATTGGTTGAGCCATGGGGCGGGGTAGACAACATCATGAAAATCCATAGCCTCAATGTGCCGTCGTTGAAAGCCCATTACGAGTTGTACAAAACGGTGATGCACCGCCGAACTTCTGAAGTTAGCAAAAGCCAGCGGGAAATGATCGGCGTTGTCGTTTCGACCATCAACCAGTGCCATTACTGAGTGACGCATCACGGAGCGGGGCTTCGTAAATTGACAGATGATGAGACGTTGGCGGCTCAGTTGCAAGCCGATTGGCGGGCGGCTGAGATCAGCGATGCGGATAAGGCGATGTTGGCTTATGCGGAAAAGTTGACCAAAACGCCGTGGTCAATGAGGGAATCAGATGTTGCGGCATTGAGAATGGCGGGTTTTAGCGATGCCGGCATTCTCGATATCAATCAAGTCGTCGGCTATTACGCTTACGCCAACCGGTTGGTAGATGGGTTAGGGGTAGAATTAGAGAAGATTCATCAATAATGGAGGCGATGTGACAAAATTGTACGGCAGCCAGAGTATGGTCAACCCCTTGCAAACGGTTTTGGTAAGGCGACCAGGCGCTGCATTTGGCAACGCCGACCCAACGGAATGGCATTACGTCAGCCAACCCGAGTTAGCGGAGGCGCAAGCTGAACATGACGCCTTATCAGCCCAACTGCGGGATGCCGGCATCGAACTCGTCTATCACGAAACGCCGCTGCCCGATTGCGCCGACGCCATCTTTGTGCATGATCCTGTTCTCATTTGTGATGCCGGGGCGATTTTGCTCAATATGGGCAAACCGCTCCGCCAGCCAGAACCGGCTGCCATCGGTTTGACGTTGGAGCAAATGGGGATACCGATTTACGCTAAACTGGAAGGGGAGGCGTTAGCCGAAGGGGGAGATCTGTTGTGGCTAGATGAAAAGACGTTGGCGGTGGGATTGGGTTTTCGCACGAACCATGCCGGCATGAAGCGGCTAGAAGCGGCGTTAAATCCATTAGGCGTTACCGTTATTCCTGTACATTTGCCTTTTTACCAGGGGGAAGAAGCGTGCCTTCACCTGATGTCTTTTATCAGCATGATTGATCATGATTTGGCGGTGATATACGAGCCATTAATGCCCGTCCCTTTTTGGCAAGAACTACAACGGCGCGGCGTTCAATTTGTGTCCGTGCCTGATGAAGAATGGGTAACGATGGGGGCAAATGTGTTGGCGATAGCCCCTCGCCATTGTTTGATGTTGCGCGACAATCCCATTACCAAGCGACGATTAGAGGCGGCGGGCTGCCAGACGCTAACCTACAAAGGGGATGAAATTTCGCTGAAAGCGGAAGGGGGCGCCACCTGCCTAACCAGACCTGTTTTGCGGGTTTAATTGCTCTTTATGGAAAGCATTTCTACCCCGCTTTTCGGGTTGGCTTCTGCCATTAGCTGGGGAGCGGGCGATTTTAGCGGCGGAATAGCGACCAAAAAGAATATCCCCTTTCTGGTTGTCTTTGTCTCTCAATTTGTAGGCGGGCTACTATTGGCGATTTTGGGTGTGTTGTTGGGCGAACCTGTGCCGGCAGGGCGCGATGTCGTTTTTGGAGCAGTTGCCGGCGTAATGGGGATGCTCGGTTTGGTGGCATTGTACCAGGGCTTGGCTGGCAGCCGTATGGGTTTAATGGCGCCGTTAACCGCGGTGATGGCTACCATCGTGCCTATGCCGGTTGCATTTTGGCGCGATGGGTAGGCGTCGGGTTGGCGATGTTCGCCTTGTTGTTGATCATCAGTTAAATCGATAATTCGACTGGTATATAAACCATATTCGACGAGAATGACAACTACGTTTATGCCGGCATTTAGAAACAAGGTAGAAGCTTAACCAGAAACTTGGTACCATACATCTACGCTGAGCAAAGTACCTGCTGGAGACCCCTGGTGTTTCTAAACCTCAGAGGTCTTTTCCTTAAAAATTCCGGGATACCTTGTGAAAACTGTCAATGATCTTACCAAAGAATCGAGACCCTAGGTTGATTACCGTGCGTAACGGCGGCACCCTCAAAGATGCCGACCATCGCCTCCTTGCGGTATGGGCCGCAGATTGTGCAGAGCATGTTTTACACTATTTCGAGGAAATTCAACTCAACGACGACCGACCCCGTCGAGCCATTGAGTTGGCTCGCGCTTGGTCACGGGGCGAGATCACAATGTCTCAGGCACGCAAAGCGGCGTTTCATGGCAATGCAGCAGCAAGAGATTTGAAAGGCTCCCCTCGGTTTGCCGCATATGCTGCCGCTCAAGCCGTGGCAGTGGCTCATGTCGCCGCACACGAACTTGGCGCTGCAGCCTACGCAATCAAGGCTGTACGTGCGTCTGCCCCCCAAGAAGAGGCTGAAATCGCTGGCTGCCAAGAGTGCCTGTGGCAGCGTGAACAACTCCCAGTTGCAATTCGAGAACTCGTCCTAGACGATCAGCGGCTACGAAATGAAATTTGCTGGTCGGTCTTCGACTGCTAACAAAGCAACCTGTTATTACGATTATTTGTATGGAAAGGGAATTCCGTTCCCAAATGCGCCAGCGGGCAAAAAATCAGTCGTTTCTCGTTTGATTTCGATTGCTTCAAGTGGTCAAAAATATGATAGATTACCTTATGTGCAACTTTTTTTGAACTAGACATCGGATAACTCCTTGTAAAATAGGGGTACCAACCAACCTATTAATAAGGAGGCTACCCGATGTCCAGAGACTATTTTATCATCATGGTGTATTGTTTGGTGTGCGAAAATTATCAAGCTGTGATTGCTCAACATCCCATTCGACGTCGCGGATTTGCGCCCGCATTGACTGATGAAGAGGTTATTACTATCGAAATATGTGGTGAATACTTCGGTTTTTACCAGGATGAAGACATTTTTGACTATTTTCGTTCCCATTACCACCATTTCTTTCCAAAATTGCGCGAAAGAACCGGATTTGTGCGCCAAGCCGCCAATCTATGGACTGTTAAAAAGATGATCCAACATCGTTTGACCCAAATAAGTGGGCAAGAGGCTGATGAGGTGCAAATTATTGACACGGTTCCGTTACCTGTCTGTACTTACACCCGCAGTCAACGTGACCGTTGTTTCAAGCCGGATGCGGATTATGGGTATTGTGCCGCTAAAGACATGCATTACTATGGCTTCAAGTTGGGCCTACGCATTTCACGCATTGGTATGATCATTCATTATCCTTTGTTACCAGCGCGTCCACATGACAGTCAACTGCTGGATGACCTGATTGCTGGTTTTGAAGGCGTCGTCCCGGCGGATAAAGCTTTTCTTGATGCGTTTCGTCAAGAAAACTTAGCCAAGAAACGCCATGTTGAACTGGTTGTATCAACTCGCAAGAATATGAATGCTTACTTACCCAAATCAATCTTGAAAACATGCCGCCGTTGGCGTAAGCTGGTGGAAACAGTCGGTTCTCATTTGACGGAGCATTATCACATTGCCAAGACACGGGCACATGACTTATGGCATTACGAGCATCGTTTGATTCGTAAGGTGCTTTCCCACACAGTTTGTGTGTTTATCAACTTGCAACTGGGGCGTCCACCTCTCCATTTAGATGATTTAGTGTCCGCCTAAAGTTGCACATTAGGTGATAGATTATATCAGCCCGTCCTTCACAAAAGCCGGACTGCATAGCGCCCAGTTTGGTTTACTCCTTTGCCATTCATCCCCCACCACAAGTGGGGGATGAATGGTGGCGCCGAAGGCGCCGCAGGGCGTAGCCCTGAAAGGATAACAAGCAATCCTGATCCCGCAGGGCAAAATCCGTATCCACCGTCTCTGGCGGTGGATACGGATTTTGAAGGATTGCCATTTACTGCTTGCCATTGTGAAGGATGAGGGGCTTATGCAGTACTCATGATGGTCACGAAAGGAAATGTGGTCCAGCAGGTACAGTAATTAGAAAACGTTGGTGGGGTTCAGCGGTGTAAAGAGGGGCGCAACAGCTATTTGCATTTTACTGGAAGAGGTTGGCAATAACTGGAAACGATTATGCCACAGCATGATACCCTGATGAATGAACTGTTTTCAACCCTAACAGTGGGCGAGGTCATGTAGTTGTTACAAACCTTGCATTAACTTGAAAAGCAGATAGATTAGTTTCCTTTTTTAGGCGGAAAGTTAAGCGTGGCTTGGGCTGCCGCCAGCCGGGCAATGGGTACGCGAAATGGGGAGCAACTGACATAATCCAGACCCACTTTATGGCAAAATTCGACACTACGCGGCTCGCCGCCATGTTCGCCGCAAATGCCGACCTTGAGCTTTTTCTTAGCGCCGCGCCCCCGCTTCACCCCAATTTCTACCAATTGTCCTACCCCGGCTTGATCTAACACTTGGAAAGGGTCTTCAGGGAAGATGCCGTTTTTGATGTAGCTGGGCAAAAAGCGAGAGCTATCGTCGCGGCTTAAACCCAGCGTGGTTTGGGTTAAATCGTTGGTGCCAAAGCTAAAGAAGTCGGCGTGCTGGGCGATATCCCCGGCAGTTAAGGCGGCTCTAGGCAGTTCAATCATCGTCCCAATTTGATAATCAAAATCCATGCCGTAAGCGGCTAGCGTTTGCTCGGCAACCTGGTGAACAATTGTGCGCTGGTTAGCTAACTCATTGGCGTCTGCCACCAATGGAATCATCACTTCGGGATGGACGATGATATTTTCCGAAGCGGCGGCGCATGCCGCTTCAAAAATCGCCCGGGTTTGCATTTCCGTTACTTCGGGATAGATCAAACCGAGGCGGCAGCCGCGATGCCCTAACATCGGATTTGATTCTCGCAATCGTTCTACCTGGCGGGCTAACTGCTCTTTGTTCCAAATCTTTTTTAACAGAACGTCTATTTCGTTGAAGTTGGCGGCTTGGTTTAGTTGCAGTTTCAATTCTGCCAATTCCGATTGAAGCTGTTCATAGTTGGGTAGAAATTCGTGCAATGGCGGGTCAAGCAGTCGAATCGTCACCGGTAAGCCGTCCATCGCCCGAAATATTTCCAGAAAATCTGCCCGTTGAATCGGTAGCAGCCTTTCTAACGCTTGTTCACGGGCTGCCAAATCCTCCGCCAAAATCATCTCCCGCATGATGGCTAGCCGATCTTCGCCCATAAACATATGCTCGGTGCGGCACAATCCAATCCCTTCGGCGCCGAAGCTGCGAGCGATGCCGGCATCGTGCCCATTGTCGGCGTTAGCCCGCACTCGCAATGCCCGAATCTCGTCTGACCAACGCATCAACGTCTTAAAATAGCCGCCCAGCTCCGGCTGGATAGTGGGCGCCTCGCCCAGCAACACCTTGCCGGTTGAACCGTCAATGGTAAGGTAATCGCCCCGTCGAATTTCATGTTTGCCCACCAGACAGATCCCTTGTTCATAATCGATTTGCACCTCATCCGCACCCACCACGCAAGGGGTTCCCATGCCGCGGGCGACCACGGCGGCATGGGAAGTCATGCCGCCCCGCGCCGTCAATATCGCCTCCGCCGCTACCATCCCATGAAAATCGTCAGGACTGGTTTCCATGCGGGCTAAGATGATTTTGTGCCCTTCCGCTGTCAACGATTCCGCTTCGTCGGGATCCATTACCACTCTGCCAGCCGCCGCTCCCGGACTTGCCGGCAATCCCGTGGTTAGCACAATACTATCTGCCGCTGGATCGATCATGGGGTGGAGCAATTGGTCAAGTTGGTTGGCTTCGACCCGCAACACTGCCTCTTCTTTGGAGGTGACCCCTTCTTCTACCATTTCGACGGCGATACGAACCGCCGCCGCTCCCGTCCGTTTGCCAGCCCGCGTTTGCAAAATCCACAGCTTGCCTTCTTCTACCGTGAACTCGATATCTTGCATCTCTCGGTAATGGCTTTCCAATTTTTGAGTGATGTCGATAAGTTGGGCGTATGCCAATGGTAAACTGACGGCTAATTGTTCGATCGATTGCGGGGTGCGAATGCCGGCAACGATATCTTCTCCCTGAGCGTTCAACAGATATTCCCCATACACTTCCCGCTCGCCAGTGGCGGGATTGCGGGTGAACGCCACGCCAGTGCCGCTGTTCCACCCCAAATTGCCAAATACCATCGCTTGTACATTTACCCCCGTGCCCAGATTTCCTAAAATACGGTGTACGCGCCGATAATCAACCGCTCGTCGCCCCATCCAAGAGTCAAACACCGCCGCTATCGCCATTCGCAATTGGTCGAGCGGTTTTTGAGGAAACTCTTCGCCGCGCTGGTCGGCGAAAATGATGCGTTTATAGACGGCGGTCAACTCCTCTAACTGTGTTGGCGATAACTCTGTCTCCTTGCCATTCTGGCTCTTAAATCGCTCTAAGGCGCGGTCGAATTTTTCCATTTCGACCCCCATGACGATATGCCCAAACATGGCGATAAAGCGGCGGTAAGCGTCAAATGCGAAGCGGCGATTGTCAGTTTGCTCCGCCAACCCTTCAACGGTTTTATCGTTTAAGCCCAAATTGAGAATGGTATCCATCATGCCCGGCATGGAAAGGGGCGCCCCTGACCGTACTGAAACCAGCAGCGGGTTCTCGGCGTTTCCAAACTTTTTCCCCGTCAATTTTTCGATTTTTTTGAGCGCTTTGCGTGATTGTGACCACATCCCTTCTGGAAATTGGCGATCATATTCGTAATATTCGTTGCACGCTTCGGTGGTGATAGTGAATCCAGGCGGAACAGCCAGGCCAGCTTTGGTCATTTCAGCCACATTGGCGCCCTTGCCGCCCAACAGCTCCTTCATTTGGCTGTTTCCTTCGTCGAACAGGTAGACCCATTTGTGATCACGGTTTTGATAAAGCATGTGCATAACCTTTGTGATATGTTAAATTTTGCCGGCAATGGCGCGTGAATCGGGAACGTTTTGTCCTTCGGTTTCCTGCGCGCCCTAAGCTTGTCGAAGCCAAAGTTTTCTGTCTCTTTGCGTAAATCATGCTTTATTTTACATGAATTGCGCCGCCGCAAACCTTAAATCGTCGAAACGGGCAATTTCAACTGATTGTTCTTACCAAATGAGCGATAATTGTTATGCAAATACGCATTGCTTCTAGATCCAAAATTTCCATCTTCATCTGCAAATTGAGTAAAAATGGTGTGCGTTTTACTGATATAGTTGAATGCATGGGAAGGGCAAACCATACTTAGGAGCAGGAATTTAACAACATGAACAAATTCCACTTGTCCTGCTCCTTAAAGCTGACGATTCAATTCTACATCTTATTTAATCGTCAGCCCTTAATAGTTTGGAATGCGTCATGTAAACATTCCCCAATCGTTTCATCAGAGCCAGGTAGCTATGATACCCTATGGGAATGAACAAAATTTCCATTTTTCCATTTTGGCATGGGGTTCTATGCTTGTTTTTATTTGTCATGTTTGCAATTAGTTGTACACCTAACCTTGGCGAAGAAATCACGACAACCCGAACTAAGTTAGTGACAACTGTTTCCATAGACAACAACATTGAAGCGGTGAAAAAATTCCATGTGGGTCCTACTCCCACATGGGTATTGAACAAAGAAATTATCAGCAAGCCCGGCGAATGTAATACTGGCGAGCCAGTAATTTACCAAACCATCACAAATACGGCGTCAAATGAACCATGGTGTTTTGGTGGATTGAATGCGCCAATGACAAAATATATATGGACAGATTCCGGCAACTTTGTTTTCTACTGGTATATCAACCGAGATATCCTTTTGTACAATGGTGGAAGTGGTAGTCCAAGAGCAACAGGCCCTGTTTATCAAACCACTGCGTTTGTATTAAGCGCAGATGGCTCAATATATGACCGATTTGAACAAGCAGATAGGAATGGTGTGCGGCTCGTGTCACCAGACGGAACATATGTTGCAACTGGTTGGTGTGTTCCCTTCAGCGGTTGTCAATATACAATATTTCATCGTGAATCAAGGGAGGAAGAATGCGTTATCAATGGATTTGGTCAACCGTTGCATAGTTTTACAGGGGCAAATAATTGTTCTAATCTAGACATGGAAGATGGCATTCTATGGAATTTTAAGAACGATATTGACAAAGAAGTTTGTGAAAAAACTATTGCAACTGGGGGGCAAACTGAAATCATAAATCCTTTGGATTCAATAGTTGTAACTCGTCAGGCAGAACAAAGGATTGTTTGCGCTAACTTGGGTATAATTTTACCTACGCCTACTTCTAAGCCAACAACAACGCCTAAACCGACATTTATGTCACGTCCTCAATGCACACGAACACCCTATCCATATCTTGTGGAGTCAACCCCTGTACCCCTTGCTGAGCTTGCCTATCCATCCCCACCAATATTAGCGCCATGCCCACCGTAAACATCGATACTCAGTAGCTAGATATCAGACTCCCTGAGAAATATTGATAACCAAAAGAATCTCAATTGCTATTACGCTTGTAACATTAACGCCGATAAAATGCCGGCAACAATCTCCTCAACATGTTGGTCACTATCAACGCTCAGCGCCTCCGATTCAGATGGCTTTTCCAGGGCGTCAAATTGGCTGCGCAACATCCCCGCTTTCATATAGTGGCCCCGACGACGTTGCATTCTCTCCCAAATTAGCTCAAAATCCCCATGCAAATAGATGAATTGAACTCCTTTATTCCCAGTCGATAACTGGGTTCGATATGCCGTTTTTAACGCCGAACACGCCAAAATCATCGGCGTACCATTTTCGCCGCGGTGGCGAATCAATCGATTTAAGCGAGCCAACCAAGGGTGTCGGTCATCATCTGTTAAGGGAATGCCGGCGCTCATCTTGGCGACATTTTCTGGCGGATGAAAATCATCTCCATCAAAAAAGCGCCAATCTAGGGCGTCAGCCAACGCTTGCCCCACCGTTGTTTTGCCGCTGCCCGACACCCCCATCACGATTATCGCTTTGATGGATTGCGGATCGCTCATGGCTTAACCCGATACAGCATTTCGCCCGCTTTTTCCGCCAGCAAAATCCCTTCTTCCTCTCGATTTGCCCATTCGTCAGGGTTGATTTTGTTTGGATCGTGATAATCGAGGGCTAATTGCCGGCACTCTGCGGGCGACAACCTGGTCGACAAAGTCACCTTAGCGTTAGGCAATTCTCGTCCATTTTCATACTGACCGCCGCCGCGAACGTGTGAACTATGCGCCAAGACGCTCAGCGGATATCCTTTAAATCGCTCCCATTGCTCCAAAAAGTAAGGGAGTACATGGTAGCCCACTTCGTAAATATATGCCCCATGTGTAGCGCTTACCTGTTCCAGGTGAGGGGCGTAAATTATCAGTTCGCCGCCAGGGGCTAAGATCGGCTCCAATTTATACATTGCTTTGCCGGCAGTCCACAATTCATCATACATAGGCGGGGCGCATGACAAAATGCGATTAAACTGCTTCTCTTTCCAGAGGATGTGACGGTTCGCCGACAATTCAGCAGCGGCTTGCCAAGCCTCAATCAGGCCGCCGATAAAGATGCCGGCAAGCTCTGTTTTAGATGTTACCACCAGTCCAATCAATGTTACCGGAACAGCCACCATTTTGGCGGCAGCGTGGATCATCGCCCGAGTTGGCGTGTCTGCTATGCCAATCGTATCGACAACCCCATGTAACGCTCCCAACCAGTGAGAAACGTTGATCATTTCTGCTCCAGAAATGCCGGGGAAAAGATATTTTGCTCCGCCAGAAAAGCCGGCAACCTCATGGGGAAAGGTCGGTCCTAAAATGAGGATATGGTCGTAATCAAAGATGCGGCGATTGATGTTAATTGGCACATCGCCGCCCAACGATGGATGCCACAAGTTGCCGGCAATTGATTTGATTTGCTCTCTCTGTAAGATGCCGATCTGCATAAGCGCATCGGGGTTGTTCCAGGCGTGATTGAACAGCCCGATATGACGGTACGTCGTCTCTCGTTCCGTTTTAGATATGCCCACCAATTGGCGCAATTTCGCTGGCGGCAGCGGCGGATGGGTGCCTAGCGCCACCATAAAATCGAGTTGTTTTGCGCCGCGCAAAAGCGGTACCAGTTGGCGGAAGAGAAATGGGAGCGGGATGGTGCGGGTGAAGTCGGGAATTAAAATCAGTACGCGCTGGCTGTTGTATTCCCCAGCGACCCCGTCATGCAGCGCGGCGATGATTTGGTCGGGGGTTAGAACCCCATTTTTGCCGGCAACTGAAGCGATCATTAGCTATTTTTGACTATTTTCCCCGATTTCATCACAAATTTTACCTGCCTTAAAGCGACGATATCGTCTATAGGATCCCCAGCCACCGCTACTAAATCTGCTGTTTTTCCCGCCTCTATTGTGCCTATTTTGCTTTCCAGCCGCAATGCCCGCGCCGCTGTGTGAGTGGCTGCCCGAATCGCCGCCATTTCGTTCATGCCTAACTCTTCTACCATTAGTTGGGGGATGAGGGCAAAGTCGTCGGCGAATATGTCGGGTACGCCCGCGTCGCTGCTGGCGGCAAACTCTACTCCATGCGCTAATAATTTGCGCCAGATGGCGTTGAGTTGATGGCGAGGGGCGCCTTCGCCTAACTTTTGGCGGCGTCGATAATCGATGACATTGGTAGGGGAGACGATTATCCCATTGTTGGCGATTTGGTCGGCTAATTTTGGGTCAAATTCAAAGCCAGATGCGCCATTGTAAAAGGTGCAATGTTCCAGCCGCTGAATGCCGGCATGGATACACCGACGGATTCCCTCTGTGCCATGCACATGCGCCGCCACAGTTAAACCATGCTCCTCCGCTCTTTTTCGGATAGCGATTAGTTCTGCTTGACTAAAGTGACAAACTCCTGGCTCTTCCCCGCCGCCGCCAGTCGCCATCACCTTGATAAAGTCAGCGCCTGCCGCCGCCTGGGCGTCCACTGCGGCAACCGCCTGGTCAATGCCCGTTGCCGCTATCCCAATTGAATTTGCGCCGTGCCCGGTCGCGCTGGTTAACGCCGCCCCGCTGGCTATGATGCGGGGCGCCAGCAATCTTCCCTTTTTGGCGGCGTCCCGCAGGGGAAAAATGATCTCATTTTGCGCTCCACAATCGCCGACGGTTGTCACCCCAGCTTGCAGGGCAGATTGCCCAATACTCACGCTGCGCAACAAAATCTCAGCAATGGGTTGCGAGGCGTCGTATGGCATCTCTCGATTATAGGGGTTGAGGGTAAGATGCAGATGAGTGTCGATAAAGCCGGGCAGTAACGTGGATCTGCCCAAGTCGATGGGGGTGGCGTCGCTGCCGGCAAAAGTCGATGTTAAAGCTATCGCTTGAATTTTGCCGTCTTCAACTAACACGCTGCTCTCAGATTTAGGCAGGTTTCCTATGCCGTCGATGAGGGTTGATGGGGTGATGAGAAAAGCCGGCATATGTGAATGGCTAGAATTCGATTTCCATTAAATCAACTCCCCATATAATCTCCCCAAGATAACTTTGCCGCATGCTGCCTTCCGCTTTGGCTTGCGCCTGGGGCTGGTTTAAATCGTGGCTGTAATGGGCTAACAGAATTCGTTTTGGGTTGGCTTCTGCCGCCATTTTGCCGGCAACCTCTACCCCTTCCAAGGCATTAATCACAAACAGGTCAACATCTTTGCCCAGGGCGATTGCGTTATCTGAGTAATTTGTATCGCCGCTAAAGGCTAAAATGCCGGCATCCGTCTCGAATCGAAACCCATAACATGCCAAAAAAGGTTGGGCATGATCCACCTCTAATGCTATGCAGCGCCAGCCATCCCCTTCGCCCACCACTCCAGCGCTAAATTCATTTATTTGGGTGGCTGGAGTGGGGCGCGCCTCAGTTCCCCCCCGTCGATGATAAATAGCGACGCTCATCGGATGCTGGGTTCGGGCGACAACGTCATCCCAAAAAGCCCCTGTTTCTGCGCCCAATATCTGGCTGGTCATCCTACCCAATGGAGGCGGACCATACACATGCAAATCGGGTTCATTCACCTGTCTCTCAAAACGGGTTAATAAGAATGGCGCGTAATCCGCCACATGATCGGAATGGTAATGGGTAAAAAAGAGGTGGCTGACTGCCGGAAACGGGATATTGGTTTGCATCATTTTGTAGACGGAGCCAGGACCACAATCTACCAGTAACCAATCATCCTTTACCTGGAATAAAAAGCTGCTTCCCCATCTCTGGGTGTGAGGCAATGGCGTCCCTGCCCCAAGTACAATAAACCGAGACATTCAATTAACTTACGCCGTTACTGTTTCTTCATATTTAAAACATGCCGCCTGGTGTTGGGCTTTTTCATCAATTAAATATAGCGATGGTTGAGCTGAAACACATTTCTCCCACCGGTAAGGGCATCTGGAGTAAAAGTTGCAACCCGCCGCAGGTTGGTTTCTTTGATCTTCATCATCCGGTAGGCGGATGGTTGTTTGCCATTTCAAATCAGGATCAGGGGCTGGGATCGAACCGATAAGTTGTTGGGCATAGGGGTGTTGCGGATTTTCGATAACTGGTATGGTTCTGCCTTTTTCAGCGGTTGCGCCTTGGAAGAGCAGATAAATATCATCGCCAATTTGATACGCTGTGCTTAAATCATGTGTGATGTATAGAAATGAGATACCGCTTTCGTCTCTAAGCCTTAACATAATGTCCAGAATCATCGCCCGCAAAGAGGCGTCTACCATTGACACTGGCTCATCTGCCACAATTAATTTTGGCTTGAGCAGATAGGCGCGGGCAACCATCATCCTTTGCCTCTGACCGCCGCTTAGTTGATGAGGGTATTTGTGCAATACCTCATCCCCTTGTAACCCGACTATATTCAATGCCTCTTCGACCAATTGTTGTCCATGTTGCTTATCGCTTGCCAAGTTGAAATTATTAAGCGCCATTTCATAGATATGCCCCACTCGATAAAATGGATTGTAAACGGCATAGGGGTCTTGGAACACAGCTTGAACTTGCCGGCGATAATTGATCTGCGCCGCACGATCCATGTTCTGGATAGATTTTCCATCGAACAGAATATCGCCGCTGGTTAACGAGGCGAAGCCAAGAATTAAATTTGCCAATGTGGATTTTCCGCTGCCGCTCTCTCCGGCAATGGTGATAATTCGAGCTGGAGATTTAGGTATGGTTAGGTTGAACTCTTGCAGGGCGATGACCGGTTTGGCATTATCTAAAAACCCGCCCCCATAAATTTTGGTGGCGTTTTTAATTTCTAATAGATTCTCTGCCATCTTCTCTCCAATGTCATTTTGTTCTATCAAGAGGAATTATTTACTCATATAAATGGCAAGCGGTCTGGTGGTTGGGACTATACTCTTTTAGCAATGGTCGTTCAGTGCGACAGCGTTGTACCACATGTGGGCACCGGAATTGAAAAATACAGCCGGGCGGCAGGTGGCGAAGGTCGTGGGTTAATCCTTCTGTTAATTTTAACGGCTTTCTTTCCGCAATTGAGGGTATCGATTCGATCAGCAGTTGGGTATATGGATGCTGTGGGTTTTTCATCGCTTGCCGGACTGGAGCGATCTCCACTAAATTGCCGGCATACATCACAGCCAATCTGTCAGCCAATTGCGCCATCAAACCCATATCATGCCCGATCAAGATCATGGCGATGCCCATCTTATTTTTGATATCCAACAAAGTTTGCGCCACTACCCGTTGTACAATCACATCCAAGGCGCTAGTAGGTTCATCAGCAATGATCACCGTCGGATTTAACGCTATCGCCATGGCGATACAAACCCGCTGTTTCATGCCGCCGCTTAATTCATGCGGATACATATCGTATACGCGATTTGGCAAACCAACTAACTTCAACAACTTGACTATTCGCGTTTTTAACTTGTCGCGCGGCTGTTTTCCTTCGTGCGTTTCAATAACGTCCCGGATCTGATCGCGAACTCTCAGCACCGGATTGAGCGAATTCATCGCCCCTTGTGGCGTTAATGCCATCTCTCGCCAGCGTACCTGGCGTAACGCTTTATTGTCTAAAGTAACCAGGTCTACCTTGTCGTTTAAAATGATTTGCCCGCTTACGATTTGTCCTGGCGGTTGAACCAAACGCAAGATCGCCATTGCAGTTGTTGTTTTGCCGCACCCAGATTCGCCAATCAATCCTATTAACTCCCCTTCATAGAGATCGAAACTCACTTTGTTGACTGCAATTACATCTCCTTCTGGCGTGTTGTAATGGACTTGTAAATCTTTGACCTGTAAAATTTTTTGAGACATTATGTCATCTTTTTAAACCGCGCAAGCGTGGGTTAGCGACTTCATCTAAGCCAATGGTGACAAAAAATAGCGCGACGAAGATAATGACCAACATCACGATGGGGAAGCTCCACCACCACCACATGCCGCGCAGCATTGCCGACGCTCGTATGGCGTTATTGATGGTCATCCCCAATGTCGGGATGCGGGTGGGTCCTAATCCCAATGTCTCTAATCCAGCAGAGGCTAAGATCGCTCCAGATAAGGCGCCAGTAAAGCTAGAGGCGAGATATGGGAGCAAGTTGGGCAATATCTCTTTAAACATGATGTCAACAGAAGAGGCTCCAGAGAGTTGCGCCATCATCACGTATCCCCGTTCACGCATGGATAAGATTTGAGACCGTATCATTCGGGTGGGTCCGGGCCAGGAGAATAACGCCAAAATGAGCGCCATGGTCATTACGGTAACTTGGTCTAAAAATGAGGCAATTACAATCAATACCGCCAATCCAGGGGTGGTGATAACGGCATCTGCCATTAGCCCAACGAAACTATCCCACCAACCGCCCAAAAAACCGGCAGAAAAGCCAAGAATAATGCCGATCAACATGCCAATGCCGGCAGCGATTAGCCCCACTCTAAAAGTTCGGGGGGTAGCTACCAACACCAATGCCAACATATCGCGCCCATTGCTTTCTGACCCTAGCGGATGGGCGGGGTCGGGATCTTTAAATCCAAGAGATTTATCCGCTTCTACCCATGCCGGCACTAAGTTAGTGGGGGCTGATCCAACTTTTGCCAACTCTGTGTCCCAAACCAATGGACCAACAAATTCCAGCGAAACGACTAACAAAAGGACGCACAGACCAAAAATCAGCTTACCGTTTAACCAAGCAGATTTGAGTCGTTTGGGGGTGATCTTTTCTGGTTCGAAATGAATGGTGGCTATTTCGGCCATAATGAAAATCGTCCGTTTCTGACTATTTTCTCTGGTAACTTATGCGCGGATCAAGCAATGGGTAAAGAATGTCGAGGATGAGGACGGCGATAGAAACGCCGACAATCACATAAAAAACGATCCCTTGGATTAGGGTGAAATCGTTGTTTAAAATGCCTTGATATAGCAAATATCCCATGCCCGGATAAGTGAAAATCAACTCTACGACAATTGCCCCGCCGGCGATTGCCCCTAAACCTACGCCCAAGGCTGTAACCTGGGGCAAGATGGCGTTGCGGATGCCATATTGCCAGAAAATGCGCCATGGGCTTAACCCTTTCGCCTCTGCCAAAATCATATAATCTTCACCGTCGGTGGTAATCATCATGCCCCGCATGCCCAGCGCCCACCCCCCTAGCCGAACCAACACAATGGCGGATGCCGGCAAAATAGCGTGCCAAACCATATTTTTAATAAAGGACCAATTCAACCCGGGCGTTTGCCCCCGATCATAAGCGCCGGCAAAGGGAAACCAATCTAAGCCAAAAGAAAAAAAGGAGATCAACAACAAACCTAACATAAAGGCGGGAATCGCTGTAAAAGTCATTGAAAAAGGCAACAGCCATCGAGCAATTTGGGGCGTCCCTCTCCAGGCTAGCAATGCGCCTACCAAGTTGCCCAGTACAAACGAAATAATGGTCGCAACCGCCAACAATCCAATCGTCCAGGGCATTGCCCGGCGTACCATGTCATCTACTCGGCTAGGAAAAAATGCCAACGAATAGCCAGTATCAAAACGAATGGCGTTGTAAAGATATTTAAGATATTGGATATAAAGCGGCTGATCTAAGCCAAAGCGCTCCCGCCAAGATTGCACCAACCGCTCCCCGTTTTCAATATTTGACCCCTCCGTCATCAATCTGCCAATTATGGCGTCCACCGGATCGCCAGGCGAAAGACGTGGAATCAGAAAAATGATGGTAGCGCCTAGCCACACGGTAAGAAAAAACATGCCGATACGACGGACAAGGTAACTTGTAGTTAATCCACCCATGAATCGTTTGCTTTGCCAAAAAAGAGCCAGGCGGCAAACGGAGATTTTCCAGCTTGCCGCCTCTTTAAATGCAGCTTATTGGGCTGGTTCTAAATTGTGGATGATGACATGGGCGCTTTGCCACCATGTTGCCGGCTGGATATATGGATTATCTGTAGTAGGCCAATTTGCCCAGTAAGTTTGATCAAAAGGAACCAACTTAACTGCTTGCGATATAGGCAGATTGGGCATTTCGCCAGCCCAAATTTCCATCGCTTCTACATACAAATCATCCAATGCTGGATCACCGGGGGGCAATTCTTGCATTTGAGCCACCACATCGCTATAAGCCTGGGCTGCTTCTGTATCCCAACGCCAGGGATTGGAGTAAAAACCGCCAACTTCTCCGGCTGGGTCTTCTGGCAAGTGGCGCGTACTAAAGGCGTCCATCTTCGACCACAAATCGACTGCGCCGCAAACGAAAAAGATGTAGGTATCGAAACCGGCGCCAGTTAAATTGCCGATGAAATCGGGAATTTGTTGGATGTCGTGAACAGCATTGATGCCGATAGCTTGTAACTGTTCGACAATGACCGAAGCGATTCCATTCATCTCGCCATCGTCAAAGCTGGTTACAGTGACGTCTAATTGCTCGCCATTCAAAGCGTAAAATCCATCATCATTTAATGTATAGCCCTTGCTTTCTAACATAGCTATCGCTTGGTCGGGATCATAGGCGTGGACATTGTCTAAAACGCCGGCAGTTTCCGCTAAATCGACGTAATGGTTAAATGCCGCAAATGCCGGCAGCCAGGTTTTTGAGGCAGTAGATGTTCCTTCATAGGCGATATCGATGATCTGACCTCTATCAATGGCATAATTAACCGCCATCCGCATTTCCGGATCGTTCCATGGTTCTTTTGTATGGTTGAAATCAAAATTCCGAGCGCAAGGGTCAATCCAGGCATAAGGCAGATCGCCTTCCCAGGCTATCGTATTCTCGTTTAGTTGTTTGAGGGCTAAGAACGAGCCAAGATTAACGTTCATCAAACTGTCTAAATCGCCCTTAGCCATGGCAGCGGTTCGAGTTTCTTCAGTGCCGTAGGATACCCAAACTAGCTTCTCGGGCGCTGGCAACTCTTGGAAACCCGCTTCCGCCCCCCACCAATCTGCGTTTCGAACGTACGTAAATTCATTCTCGCTGACGGCATCAACTGTGTACGGACCGGTAAAGACAGGCCAACCCTGAGCGGGATCGTAGTTCGTAAAGGTAAGAGGATCTTGTCCGTTCCAAATATGCTCTGGCAAAATGGTAATGCCCGAGCCTGTTTGAGCGACAAATGTATTCATGCCAAACCGAACGTCAGGTTCATCTAGGGAAAAAGATAAAGTTAAATCATCGACTACGTCCACGGCAACCCCATCCAAGTTTGGCGTTCCATTCATATCGGGATTTTCTTGAATGAGCTGGAAGGTAAATGCCACATCTTCAGCGTTAAAAGGTTCGCCGTCGCTCCATTTTACTCCATCGCGCAGGGTCAATTGCCATTCGGAAAAATCTCCGTTTGAAGAGAAGCTTTCGCCCAACCAAGAAATGATTTCACCGCTGGCGCTTTCAAAGTTTAATATAAAAAGAGGCTCAATTACGGCTTGAACAAATCCATGATCGAGTCGTCTACCGGCAGCATATGGGTTCCACAATTCTGGGTCAAGCACCGATCCGCTGTCGATGTCAAAGATGACTGTTTTTGCCCTCTCTGCCATCGCCGGATCCATATTATCAGCTTCGACGACGCGAGTTACTTCAACTTCTTGCACTTCCGTTTCGGTAACCACTCTGGTAACTTCAACCGTTTCTCCCTCAACTTCAACTTCTACAACTTCTACCCGCGTTACCACTACCTCAACAGTTTCTGTTGTGCCAGATCCACACCCAATGATGAGAAGCATCATAATAATGGCAGCAATTGTAATTTTGATTATGTTTTGCATATCTTTTCCTCCAATATGACTTCGCCACATTTGGAACTGGGGCAAGCCCATTTTGTTTTCGAAAAATCAAGTGGGATGTTTGAGGGCGTTAATAGTTGTAAATCCACCTCCTTACTTTTAGCCCCAACCGCTCTGATCGGGATGAGAGCTGCTGGTTTGCGCGCTTTTCTCTTCTATGGCTTTCCATTTTCGGTAGTTGAAGGGGAGCGTTATAAGATATTTAAGGACGGGCAGGGAGATGCCGGCACGGATAAATTCCACCACATCCTCTCCCGACATTCGAACTTTGGTCGCCACCGTTGACTTGTCCGGATCGCTGTGAATGATCAAATATCGATCTTGGCGTTCTATCTTGCCAACGCTAAACTCCATTTTGACCAATTTGCTGACGACTTTCATTCTGAATCGTTACCCTTTTCTCAACCGCCCGGTTTCTTGGGCATAACGCACCCGTTTTTCGAATAGATCAGGCATATCAGCTTCGTCTAACCCAAATGGCGGGGTAAATTGTCCCCGCTCATACAACGTTGTATAAACTTGTCTGGCTCCCGCCATCTTGTCAGACAATGTGCGAGGCGGATTGCCAACTGGAAATTGATTGGGCGGATATATCGTCTGCTCGTAAATTTCTCTAAACCCTTCGGTACGGACGTCGATCCACATATTGTGATTGGCGATTGTTCGATGATCGCGCAACCCTTCAATGTCGATCGTTGCCGCCAAAATCTGTTCCGCTGGATAGGAGGCTTGGCGCATAACCATGCCAGTGTAATCGACGATGATCGAATGCCCTGGGCAAAACGCTTTGGGATAATATTCATAATCGACCGACCCCCAGTTTGAGCCCAACAAATAGCACATATTATCGTGGGCTCGCGTCCGCCGGGTAAATGTCCAGAAATCCCAAGGCTCATTAACCCCTTCTACCTCTTGCATCGCAGTTGGGTGGCAAATGACCTCTACTCCGTTAAAGCCCAATGCCCGCGACACTTCTGGCGTTGCCCCATCGTGGCAGGTCATACACCCTAATTTGCCGATTTCGGTATCAATCACTGGAAAGCGGCTTTTGATATCGTTGCCGTATACAGCCCCATACTCTTCCATCATGTCGTGCGGGCTGGTGCCCAAGCCGATGGAGGCAGGAATATGCCATTTGTGGTATCGAAGGGCGATGTTGCCGTCGGGACCGATGATAAAAGCTGAATTAAACCAACGGTCTGGAAACTCTGGAACCTGCTCTACCACACCGCCGCCGGCGATATACAAACCATATTCTTTCGCTTTTTCCCCCAACGCATCCAATTCCGCCCCAGGGATCGTGATCGCTTTGTTCATGAACTCTTCTAAGCTATCTTCCCCTTTGCCGGGCGTCGTAACCCCTTGCAAAAAATATTCAGGAAAAACGATAAGCCGGACTGGGCGCTCATAAAAGTAGCCCACCCCAAAATCGATCAATTTCTGATACCGCTCCACATTGCGCCAAATGTCGTCTCGATTTTTGGCAACATGAACTTCAGGCTGCACCACCAGGGCGGTATATTTATCTACTTTTTGTCGCATCGCTTTTTTCCAATTGTTTCAGTTTTAATAATCGAACTCATCCACTGCCTCTTTCATGCCAAAATCGCCCAGCATTACATCGGCTGTAATCGTTCCCATTGCCGAAATGCCGCCGCCTGGGTGGCAGCTTGGTCCTGTCATATATAGATTTTTGATGGGAGACCGATATTGGGAGTAGCCGGGGAATGGGCGAAAATAACCAGTTTGCGCCATGGTGCGCTCGCCGCCGGTGGTAGTGCCGGCAACCAAAGACCAATTGTCATTCGCTAAACTAGCAGCATGATCGACGTAATATGCCAAAATATTTTCGTCCCCCATATTTGTTGTGTATTCGCGCAGCTTTTCCAACAACACAGAATGGGCATAATCTTCGGCGATATCTTCCCATTTGCGCCCATCTTTGAGTTTGTTGGGCACAAAAGTATCGACAATGAGCGTGTGTTTGCCGGCAGGCGCTCGACTAGGATCTTTCAACGTCCAGCATGCCGACCACAAAAATGGATTGGTTGGAGCGCAGCCCAGCGCGATCTCTGCGTATTGTTGTTCAATGTCGTCCAAATCGCCGAAGATTCGCTGGAATGGCGTTAAACTCATCTCTATTCCATTCTTAAACTGGGGCGGCTCATTCAAGGCGCAATGAATTCGGACGATGCTCACCTTGCCAAAAGAGAAGTTGCGCGCCATTTGCAAAAAATCTTCGCTCAAAATACCCGGCTCAACCAGGCGTAAAAAGCTTTGGTGTGGATCTAAGCTGGTTACGGTAGCTCTTTCCCCTAAAAATTCCCGTCCATCTGTAAGGCGTATGCCCGTACAAGCCCCATCTTGTACCATAAAGCGTTCAATGGTCGCTTCGGTGAGTACTTTGCCTCGGCGCTCTTCGATAAATCGCTGCATGGCAATGGGCAGCATCTTGGTTCCGCCTTGGGGAATCGATTCCCCATAATGGTGAATCGCCGGAATCATAATATTGAAGGTTTGCCCCCCATTTTCTTGATGGGGCCACAGTTGGGGCGCCATCGCCCAACCCAAGACAAAGGCTTGTACATGCGGGTTTTCAAAATTTTCCCGGACATACGCTTTGGGGCTCAGGCGGTATTCGCGTAGCATCTTAATGCCTGCCGGATTGTCGCGCATCACCAACTCTCGATCTCCCGGCGGGGCGGGCGGAGAAAACATGGCGGTGACAAATCCTTCCCGTATTTCAGCAAAGCCATCGTAAATTTCTCGATAGCGGTGGGCATCTTTTTCGGAGTATTGGGCGATAGAGCGACAGGTTTTGTCGATATCTTTGTAGACGATGATGCCATCCCCCACATGGTTTGGATGTCCAGTGATATGGTCATCCGCCCAGATATATTTCAACCCATACCGTTCCAACTCAGGTTTGAGCCGGTTAAACGCTTCGTTGGCATGGATCCAAACGTGGGACGAGCCATACATGTCGTGTTTATAGTCGGGCAAGGTGACTTCGCGGGTGATCGAACCGCCGCCGATCCAAGGATTGCGTTCAGCAATAAGTACCGACAGCCCAGCATCAGCCAGAATACAACCGCAGGCTAGGGCATTGTGCCCGCCTCCAGCAATTACGACATCGTAACGTTCGGTCATGTTTGTATTAGTATATTGGTTAAAAAGATGGCGGCGTTATCGCCACCACGATAATCACATCTTCCGTGCCGTAATTGTGACTACGGTGCGGGATGGAGCTATCTTGATAGATGGCGTCGCCGGGACCAAGCACATAATGCTCGTCGTCGCCGACCCAGATATCGATTTGCCCTTGTAATACAAAACCGCACTCTTCGCCTTCGTGGATGAGGGGCTCATCGCCTGTGCCGGCATTGGGCGGGATAACGACATACATCATCTGTATCGCCCGCTTCAAATCGGGCGAAAGCAGCTCATTGCGAATTCCAGAGTTGGGGTAAATTAACATTTTACGTCTGTTTGCCCGCACCACTTTCGCTTTTGTGGCGTTTTGATTGTTGCGTTGTCCGTTTTCGCGTGGGGCAACTTGTTCAAAAAAGGAAGCCAACGGCGCGCCAAATGCGGCGGCGATATCGTGTAAGGTGCCAATGGAAGGATTGGCTTGATCGCGCTCAATTTGGCTGAGGAATGAGGGGGAGATTTGGCATTGTTCGGCTAAATCTGTCAGGGTCAAACCCGCCGCTTTTCGCCTTTCTCTAATTTTAGAGCCTAGGGAAGAAGTAATGACATTTGACATGGAAATATTCTACCGATAAATTTTGATTTAATCAAATATTAATTCCAGGAATTTTCTTGACAGTAAAATCCCCTCCCCGTACAATCGCTAAAAATTTCGGTCAGATTAAAATATTCTACTCAATCAAATAATTTATCCTGCATGATTTTTGCGTGGCGCGAACAATATTTAGATGTCGATTTAACCAGCGGGCAGATAAAACCGATAGCTCTGCCGCGCCAAATTTTGCGTAAAACGATTGGCGGCATTGGGCTGGCGGCGCAGTTGATTTTTGACCGCCTGCCGGCAACTGCCGACCCGCTTTCGCCACAAAATGTCTTGGCTTTCGTGTCTGGTCCGCTTGGCGGCACGACTTGGCCCGGTTCGGGACGGATCGTGATTGCCGGCAGGTCGCCGCTGACTGGCTTGTGGGGCGAAGCCTCGGTTGGCGGCTATTTTGGCACGCATTTGAAGCGAGCTGGATTTGACGCCATTCTTGTCCGGGGGCAAGCGGAAAAGCCAGTTGTGTTGGCGTTGGTCGATGGAAAAATTTGGCTGGAAGATGCCGGCAAGCTGTGGGGGCAAGAAACATACGATGCAGAAATGCAGTTACAGGAGAAATACCCTAGGTCAGAAGTCATCGCCATTGGACCAGCCGGGGAACGCCTGGCGCCGATGGCATCACTCGTGCATCACAAAGGGAATGATGTGGCGGCTCGTTGCGGGTTGGGGGCAGTTGCCGGCGCTAAACGGCTGAAAGGGATAGTTATTCGAGCCACAGGGACGACCCCCGTAGCGGACGAAGCGGCATTTAAAGCGTTAAAACGAGAAGCGATTGAACGCTTTAACCAAAATGATTTTATTCAGGTGATCCGCATGGGGGGCGGAACAGCGGCAGCCACCCCAATTGCAATTGAGATGGCGGATATGCCGGCAAAAAATTGGGATTTGCACATTAACCATTGGACAAAAGAGGCGGGCAAAATCACCGGTCAATCCATGCAAGCCCAATTTCCCGCCAAAAAAGACACTTGCTACGCCTGTCCCGTCGCTTGCAAATGGAATGTCAACGCCCAGCGTCCAAATGGCGAACTGAATCATCTCGCCGGACCAGAATATGAAAGTTTGGTCGGTTTGGGCAGCCAAAATTTAATCAACGATCCTCTCAGCGTGATACAATCTGCCGATTTATGCAATCGATTGGGTATCGATACGATTAGCGTTGGGGCTACTATCGCCTGGGCGATCGAAGCATACGAAAAAGGGATTCTCACCGACGAGCATACCAACGGGTTAACATTACAATGGGGCGATCCAGAACTGATTTTAGAATTGACGAGACGGATTGGCATGAACCAGCCAGGCATTGGCGCTTTGTTGGGGATGGGGTCAAAACGGGCTGCGGAGGCGGCAGGCGGCGGGGATGAATTCGCCATTCAGGTCAAAGGATTAGAACTGCCATTTCATCATCCTCGCGCTTTGCGGGGATTAGAGATCGCCTACGCGACTCTGCCGCGTGGGGCTACCCACAACGAGGAGGGGGTAACTTGGGATTGGGAAGATTCTACCTATCCAGCTTGGATTGAGGAGATGATCGGGCATATGGATTTGTCGGGGGCGAACAGTTCGATGGTCTATTGTCAATTTTTAGCCGGCGCATTGAATGCCAATTACACGGCTAGATTGCTGACTGCGGCAACAGGAGATCAATTTACGCCGGAAGATTTGCTGCAAGCAGGCGAAAGAGCCTGGTATTTACGTCGTTTGTTTAATTTGCGTTTGGGCGTGGGACTGGAAGCGGACGAGTTGCCCAGCCGAATTGTTAAGCAGATTGCGGAAAGCGCAGCGACTTTGAAAGATTTTGACAAAGGATTGGCAGAATTTCATCGACAGCGAGAATTGGATGAGCGGGGCATACCCCCGCCCGCTAAACTAAAATCCCTTGATTTAGAGGAGGAGGGTTCGTCGATTATGCAGGAATTTCTGAGGGCAGACGATGGGTAAACTTTTTGGAGCGCAAGCGATCGTTAAATGTCTTGAGCGGGAAGGGATAGAACTCTTCCTGGGCATTCCTGGCTTGTACAACATGCCCATCTTCGACGCTTTGTACCGCCACCTCACCATTAAGACAGTTACGACCCGCCATGAACAGGGGGCGGCATTTATGGCGGATGGGTATTATCGCGCCAGCGGAAAACCAGCCGCCATTTGCACCTTGCCAGGACCTGGATTGACCAATGCCATGACGGGCATCGGCGAAGCGTATGCCGATTCGTCCAATATGTTGGTGGTGTCAACGACGGTAAACCGCGAATTTATAGACCAGGACAGGGGGTTGCTGCACGAGTTAACGGGCCAATTTGAGATGTTGGACAAGCTGTGCAAATTCAGCGAACGGATCGCCGCGCCAGCCGAGATTTCTGGCGCATTTTCGCGGGCGATGAGGGCATTGCACAACGGGCGTCCCCGCCCCGTCCAATTGGAAATTCCTCGTGACGTTCAGGTTGGGCGATTTGAATGGGATGGCGACATTGAGGCGGCAGACAGGTCGCCAAAAGCGGCAGCTACCGAGAATATCGAACAAGCGGTGGAAATGTTGATAAAGGCGAAGCGGCCATTAATTTATGCCGGCGGCGGCGTTATTGCCAGCCGGGCGTCAAAGCCGCTAACGGAATTGGCGGAGCGATTGGGGGCGATAACGTTGACAACGGGGATGGGCGTGGGCTCCATTTCAGGCGATCATCCGCTGAATTGCGGCGTCGCCTGGATTGCCGGCGGAGATATTCGTCCATTAGTGGCGGCATGTGACGCTTTTTTGGCGATCGGCAGCAGATTTAATAATGGGATGACGGCTGACTGGGAGTTGCCATTGCCGGCAACGACGATTCGTATAGACATCGACCCTGTTGAAATTGAACGCAACCTGTCAATGAAGGTGAAACTAGTGGGGGATGCCGGCGAAACGTTGCGACATATGTTGGGGTTATTGCCGGCAGAAAACCGTTCTGTTCATCCGACAATGGCAGCGGCGCGCCAAATATTTCGGAACGCCTTGAAAGCCAAAGTCGGCAAAACGCGCCCATGGATGGACGCTTTACGAAAAGGGCTGCCTCGAAACGCCATTTTAAGCTGCGATATGAGCCTCTTTTGGGCGGATATGTTGAGCCTCTTTCCCTTTTATCAGCCGCGAACCAACCTCTTCCCCTGGGGGTATGGCACCTTGGGCTTTGCCTTGCCCGAAGCGTTGGGAGCCAAATTGGCGGCTCCCGATCGTCCCGTTGCTGCCATTGCAGGGGATGGAGCGTTTTTGTTTACGGGGGCAGAGTTAGCCACTGCCATTCAATATGGATTGAACATCCCCATTATCTTACCGAACAACAACGCCTATGGCATGATAAAAGTGCAGCAACGCGACCATTTTGACGAACAGTATATGGCGGTCGATTTAGTCAACCCAGATTTTGTCCAGTTAGCCCGCGCATTTGGGGCGATAGGGGAGCGGGTTGAATCGCCGCAGAGTTTGGGGTACGCTCTGGAGAAGGCGCTGAAGGCGGATAGACCGACCCTTATCGAGATCCCATGGGATTGGCGGTGGGGAAATGAAAGTTAAAAATAAGTATCAACAAGGGGCGACTGTCGCCCAGGCAAAGGCGGTTTCGGGTTTGGCTAAAATAATCAAGTTGGGGTCTAATGAAAATGTGTTGGGGGCGTCGCCCATAGCGTTGGCGGCGATACGGGATAGTTTGGACGATTTGCATTTGTATCCAGGAGATCATGAAGCTCAATTGACGGAAAAGTTGGCGGCGAAAGTTGGCGGCGGGCTGAACAGCCGCAATTTTACAACGGGCAATGGATCATGTGATGTGTTGCGACAAATCGCCCAAGCTCATATCAAACCAGGGGATGAGGCGCTTATCGCCGCCCCCACATTCGCCATATACAAAATGTTGACTGAGCAATTTGGCGGACGGGCGGTTGAGATTCCGTTGAAAGATTGGCGGATTGATTTGCCGGCATTAAGAGACGCCATCACTCCGCAAACCAAGCTGGTTTTTATCTGCAACCCCAATAACCCGACTGGCACATATGTACCCCATGATGAATTGGCTGACTTTTTGACAAATTTGCCGCAAGATGTCGTGGCGGTTGTGGATGAAGCGTATATGGAGTTTGCCGACGCCCCTGATTTTCCCCAGGTTGCTGAATTGATTGCAGCTGGCTACCAGTTGATCGTCACCCGCACCTTTTCTAAATTGTATGGGTTAGCCAGCCTGCGGATGGGGTATGGATTTGGGGCTGCAGAAGTGGCTTTGCGGGCGCGGGAATGTAAATTGCACTTTAATAGCGGTCGGGTCGCTTGGTTGGGAGCGGCAGCGGCGTTGAGCGATGAGGCGCATGTAGTTGAAACATTGGAGATGGTGAATGCCGGCAAACGATTTTTTTATCAGGAACTGGCGCAGATGGGTATCGGTTATTTACCCTCTCAGGCGATTTTTATCTTTTTGACGGAGTTGCCTCTGGACGCCCAATTTATTTGCGACGAGGCGATGAAACGCGGGGTTATTATCCGCAACGGCGCCCCCTTTGGGCTGCCCGACCATATTCGCATTACGGTTGGCAGACAAAGCGACAATGAGCGGGTGGTTGAGGTATTGGAAGAAATTATTGCAGGCGCTGGTCTAGCGAGGTGATTTGACGATGGAAGATAGTCGTCTATTGTCAAAACTCTTTCGAAAAAAGGAAACAGCATGTTCCAGGATAGAATCGAAGCAAAATGGATAACGACATTTTCCAGATTGTTTGAACTGAGCGCGGTTAAGGCTGGAGATGAGGTGGTTATCCTGTCGGAAACGCAATCGCGCCCGATAAATATCCAGTTGGCAGAGTTGGCACTGCTTGGTTTGGAGGCGAGACCGATTCATTTGCAGATTCCTACCCCAAAGCAAACTGCGCCAACGCCGACGCGGTCGACTGGGGCGTCTCAAGCTTTGCAGGGGTTGAAACCAGTCTTGGCGGCGCTGACTGCTGTTCCTGTGGTGGTTGATTGCACTGTAGAAGGGTTGATGCACGCCCCAGAATTGCCGGCAATCCTGGCGAGTGGAGCGCGGGTGCTAAACATCAGCAACGAACATCCCGAAGCGTTGGAAAGATTGCTGCCTACGCCAGAACTAAAAGCGCGGACGTTGGCGGCGGCTCGCAAATGTCGAAGCGCGTCCGAAATGCGCGTTACCTCTAATGCCGGCACAGATTTGACCATAAACATGACCAAAGCGGCGACGGTTGGCGTGTGGGGTTACACCGACAAACCGGGCACCTTGTCCCATTTCCCGGGCGGGATCGTGGTCAGCTTCCCCCAGGCGCATAGCGTCGACGGGATTTTGGCGCTTGACATAGGAGATGTCAATCTCACTTTTAAGCGTTATTTGCAAGAGCGGCTGATTTTGACCATTGAAGACGATTATGTGACTGAGATCGCCGGCAAAGGGACAGATTATGAGTTGATGAGCCGATATTTGGCGGCTTGGAACGACCCCTTGGCATATGCTGTCTCCCATGTCGGTTGGGGGTTGAACCCTGGGGCGCGGTACGAAGCGTTGACGATGTATGACAAAGGCGACATCAATGGCACTGAAATTCGGGCGTTTGCCGGCAATTTCCTCTTTTCCACCGGCGCTAACGAATTTGCCAACCGCTTTACCGAAGGGCATTTTGATATCCCGGTTCGCGGCTGCACCATCGCTTTAGACGGTGACGTGGTGGTGAATGGTGGGGAGTTGGTCGAATTGCCAATTGAGGATGAAGGATAAAGGATGGCGCACTTTTACCAGGCAGGCGAAGGGATTCCCCTAATTTTTTTGCATGGGGTTGGCAATACAGGGCGAGTCTGGCAGGCGCAACTCGATCATTTCCAAGCCGCTTTTTGCGCCATCGCCCTGGATTTGCCCGGCTATGGCAAAACGCCTCCGTTGGCGGAGAACAACTTTCCGAATTTAGCTGATTGGCTGCTGCAAACCATCCGCGAAAACGAATGGCGTCAGCCGATTTTGGTAGGCAATTCATATGGAGGGATGATCGTCCAAGAGTTTCTAGCCCGACATGCCGGCAACGCCCAGGCGGTGGTATTGTTTGGTACCAGCCCAGCCTTTGGCAAAAAAGATGGCGAATGGCAACGAAATTTCATCAAAGCCCGATTGCAGCCATTTAAGGAAGGCAAAACGATGGCGGAATTAGCCCCGATTATAGTCAAATCGCTTGCCGGCAGCGGCGCGTTGCCCGAACAGTTACGGTTAGCCGAACAAGATGTCGCTTCGGTATCTGATGAAGCGTTTCAAACCGGCATTTTGACCCTCATTTCGTTTGATCAACGCGCCAATTTAAGCAACATCGACATCCCTTGCCTGGTTTTGGCGGGCGAAGAGGACGCTAGCGCTCCGCCCAGCATGATGCACAAGATGGCGACATATATTCCAAATGCAAAATTTGGGCAAATGGCTAAGTTGGGACATATCGCCCACATCGAAAACCCGCCGTTGTTTAACAAAATATTGCATGATTTTTTGGAGAGTTTATGACTCAAGTTGCTAATACACAAGACAAGCCAATTTTCGACCCTATCGCTTTTAAACTGACCGATAAGCAGATTGAACTGACCCATCTGGCGCGTCAATTGGGGCAAGAAAAATTGGCGGGGCGGGCGGTGGGCTACGATTTAAACGCCAGCTTCCCCACCGAAAATTACCAGGATATGATAGCTGCCGGCATTATGGGCATTTGCGTGCCAGAAAACTATGGCGGACATGGGGCGGATCTGCTAACTTACGCCATCACCGCCGCCGAATTAGGGCGCTATTGCGGCTCCACTGCCCTGACTTGGAATATGCATGTTGCTTCCTGTTTGTGGACGGGAGATTTGGCAGATGATTTGCCCATGTCTGAGATAGAACGAGCGGAACACCAGCGGCGGCGAGGTATCCATTACGATCGCATTTTGAATGAAGGGGCGATATATGCCCAGCCATTTTCAGAAGGAGGGGCTGCGGCAGCCGGAGTCATTGCGTTTTCTACCCAGGCGACGCCGACAGAAGGAGGCTGGTTGGTGAACGGCAAAAAGATTTTCGCTTCGTTAGCCGGACATGCCGACTATTATGGCGTGTTGTGTACAGAAGCGACGGAAGGGGAAGAGCTAAGTCGGCGAAATACGTTGTATTTGGCTGTGCCGGCATTTGCTGATGGCATTTCTGTCGTTGGCGATTGGGATCCGATGGGGATGCGCGGTACCGTTTCGCGCACCTTGTTATTTGACGACGTTTTTGTGCCGCGCGACGCGCTGCTTATGCCGCGCGGCTTGTATTACGAGGCGGCGACCCGATATCCCCATATGTTTTTAACGTTAACTCCCACCTATATGGGATTGTGCCAAGCCGCCTACGACTTTACCGTGCGCTACCTGCGCGGCGAACAACCGGGTAGCTCTCCAGTCAAACGGCGGATGTATCCCACCAAACAAATTGCCGTAGCTCAAATGCGAATCATGCTGGAACAGACCAAAAGCTTGTTTTTTCAGACGATGTCCGAAGCGCGGGCAAATCCAGGCAAAGAGCAACTGCTGCGGGCGTGGACGATGCAATACAGTGTAATGGAAAATGCCAGCGAGTTGGCGCAATTAGCGATCCGCACCTGTGGAGGGCAATCGATGTTGAAATCGTTGCCAATTGAGCGCATTTTCCGCGATGCGCGGTGCGGGGCGTTGATGCTGCCCTGGACGGCGGAGATTTGCCTGGATAATTTGGGCAAGCATGCGCTTTACGAGCGGGGCGAATCGGACGATTGAGGATAACCGATGGATATTTCGCAATGGATTGAACGCCACGCCGCTTTTACGCCAGACAAAGCGGCTATCCGCTTTGAGGGAAAATCAATTAGCTACGCTCAATTTTTAGATGAGATAAAGCGGCTGGCAGGAGCGCTGCAAAACGATTTGGGCGTTCAGTCTGGCGATAGGGTGGCGGTATTAGCCACCAATATCCCGGAATATTTGGCGTTGTTGTTTGCCTGCGCCCGGATTGGCGCCATCCTCAATCCTTTAAATTGGCGGTTGGCGGCGCCCGAACTGTTGTACATTTTGGAGAATGCCGGCATTTCTATCCTCTTTGTAGAAGTGGAATTTGCCGATGTCGTTGTTTCATTTCAGCAGAAAATGGCTGGGGCGCAGTTAGTGGGGTTCGATTTTACGCCAACTAATGGGCAAAGTTATTTATCGTTATTGGAAAATGCCAGCAATTTGGCGACGCCACCGAAAGGCAAATTGGAAGATATATTGCTTTTGGTTTACACTTCGGGCACCACGGGATACCCTAAAGGGGCGTTGCTTACCCAAAATGCCTTGTTGTGGAACAGCCTCAATAGCCAGCATATGCAAGATTTGACAGCCCAAGATCATGTGCTGACGCCGCTGCCTCTTTTTCATGTGGGAGGGTTAAACAATCAGACGATGCCGGCATTGCGCGTAGGGGGGACCGTTACCCTGCATCGCCGTTTTCATCCCGACAATACCTTGCGGGCGATTGAAAATGATAAGCCGACTGTCACCTGCCTAGTGCCGGCAACGATGGCGGCGTGTATCGCCTCGCCATTGTGGCGCCAAACAGATTTTTCTGCCTTGAGGTTGGTCGTCACTGGTTCGACTTTAGTTCCGACCAATTTGTCAGACCATTTTCGGGATCGAGGCGTGAGCGTGGTAGAGATGTATGGTTCAACCGAAAGCTGCCCAATCGCCATTTACCAACGCCCAGATTCAGATTTTAGCAAGCGGGGTTCAACCGGATTGCCGGCATTGCATTGCGAAGCCAAAGTGGTAGATGCTGCGGGAAATGAGTTGCCGGCATATGCCGAAGGCGAAATTTTGATTAAAGGTCCAAACATCATGCGCGGCTATTGGCAAAATGAGGCAGCAACGGCAGAATCGCTGCGCGATGGCTGGCTGCATATGGGCGACATCGGCTATTATGATGATGATGGTTATTTTTTCCTCAAAGATCGGCTGAAAAATATGATAATTTCCGGGGGAGAAAACATTTATGCTGCTGAAGTAGAGCGGGTGTTGTATGACCACCCTGCTGTGGCGGAATGCGCCTTAATTGGCATGCCCGATCCAAAATGGGGCGAAAAACCAGTCGCCATTGTCGTGGTGAAAGGTGGCGGGATGGTAAGTGAAGCAGAGTTGCGCGCCTTTATGGATGGCAAATTAGCCCGATTTAAATTGCCGAAAGCATATTTATTTCAGGATGAATTGCCAAAGAATGTGATGGGGAAAATCCAGCATTTTTTAGTTAGAGAAATGTTAGGGCTTAAATAATTTATGTTAGACTGAAGCTCTTAAATTTGACAAAACTGGGCTTGTAAAAAGGATTTAGATCGGCATATAATTCACCCCCGTGCATAAACGGTACATCTTGAAAAGAGGTCGTCAGATACAAAGATCCATAAACAATTGAGCATAGGAGAGAGAAGATGCGGCTGACCTTCTTGGATCGGCAATTTCGAGAGCGACTAATCGACGCCCTCATGCCGTTTGGCGCCATCTTAGTCGCTTTTCTTATTGGCGCAATTATCCTGATTTTGCAGGGCGTTAACCCTATCGAAGCATACCGCTCTATGATAGTCGGGGCGTTTGGCAGCAAAAATGGGTTGGCGGATACCCTGGTGAAAGCGATTCCCCTTATGCTGGTGGGTTTAGGTATCGCTATCGCATTTCGCGGCGGCGTGATCAATATTGGGGCGGAAGGGCAATTGATTGTGGGAGCGTTGTTGACCACCTATCTTGGCGTGCAATTAGGGGATAGCGTTCCTGGCGTTATTGGCATTATCATTGGCATTTTGGGCGGGGCATTTATGGGCGGCGTTTGGGGAGCGATTCCAGGCATTTTAAAAGCGCGATTGGGGGTAAACGAAATCTTAAGCACCATCATGATGAATCAGATCGCCATTCAAATTGGCTTTTATCTTTTGCGGGGACCAATGATCGATCCTGCCGAAGTGGAAGCGGGAACCAATATCCCCCAATCAGCCCGTTTGCCAAAGCCATTTGATATGCCCCGCTTTACCGATATGGCGAAATCGCTGGGGCTGACTCGATCGGCGGAAGAGATGGGATTGACGGGTTTTTTGGGCGAATTGTATGCAGCATTGGCGGAACCTTCTCGATTACATAGTGGGTTAATATTTGCCATTTTTGTGGCGATTTTGGCCTATATTTTTTTGTGGCGTACCACGATTGGCTTTCGGATTAGGGCGGTTGGGCTGAATCCTGCGGCGTCGAAATATGCCGGCATGCGCGTGCCTGGAACTGTCGTCTTATCCATGACCTTAAGCGGCATGTTAGCGGGTTTGGCTGGCGCTATCGAAATCTTGGGGCTACACCATCGCATGTTTGAGCCGCAAGCGGTTTCCGCCGGATATGGCTTTTCTGGTATCGTGGCGGCGCTATTCGGTAAGTTGCATCCGTTAGGCATCATTCCCGCATCGATTTTGTTCGGCGGGCTGCTGGTAGGCGGCGATAAAATGCAACGCGCCACCCAAATCCCTCAGGTGTTGATTCAGGCGATTTTGGGCTTGGTGGTTTTGTTGGTCATCACCACGGATTACTTCGTTCGCAAACGAACTAACCGCCGCATTGCCCTGGATAGCGAAACAACTGAACCGCCCGCTCCTTCTAATTCGGCAGTTGAAGGAGCGACAGCATGAACGAAGAGTTAACCACTGCGGCTATTATTTTAGGGATATTTCATTCGGGTATTCGATTGGCTACCCCATATCTTTACGCCGCTATCGGCGAGACGATTTCGCAACGTTCTGGCGTGTTGAATTTGGGCGTGGACGGCATTATGTTGATGGGGGCGTTTTTTAGCTTTTATGCAGTGTTTGAAACTGGAAATTTGTGGTTGGGTTTGATTGCCGCGGCTGTGGTCGGGGCGTTGTTGGGGCTTATTATGTGTGTGGTTAGCGTCACCTTTCAGGCCGAACAAGGCATTAGCGGCATTGGTTTGTATATGTTTGGATTGGGGATGTCTAGTTTATTGTTTAAAACATTAATTGGCTCAGTGGAAGGGGTTCGCGGCTTCCCCGAGCTGAGATTTTGCCTGGGCGATAGTTGCCTGGCTGATTTGCCGGTTATTGGCGAGCTTTTCTTTGGCTATAGTTTGATGACATATGGGGCATTTGCTCTGGCGCCGTTGGCTTGGTATCTGTTGAATCGGACGACTTGGGGATTGAAAATTCGGGCGGTCGGGCAAAATCCAGAGGCGGCTGATTCGGTAGGGGTGAATGTAAATCGGGTGAGATATGCTGCCGTAACGCTTGGCGGCGTTCTTGCCGGCATCGCTGGAGCGTCTCTCTCTATCTCTTTGCTCAACATCTTCCAAGAAAATATGACCAACGGCATGGGCTTTATCGCCGTGGCTTTGGTCTATTTTGGCAGTTGGCGACCGCGCGGCGTCTTGTTGGGGGCGCTGTTGTTCAGTTTAGTCAATGCCCTGCAATTGTGGGTGCAGGTTTTAGGCTTAAATATCCCTTCCGATGTCGCCGTCATGTTGCCCTACTTGTTGACGATCATCGTGTTGGCATTGCCTTTCCGTCGCTCTCTACAGCCGAGAGCGTTAACCAAACCATTTGCTCGCGGCGAAAATTAAGTCGTGAATAACATAATGGCGTTTGACAATAGTTGTTGAAATGCGTCATGTGGAAATAATGTTTTATTTAAAGGAGAAAAAGATGAAGAAGATAAGATGGTTGAAGGTAGTTGGATTGTTGTTGCTAGGATTGGCGTTGGTCAGTTGCGGCGGAGAGACGACCGACAACGGCGAAGCGACAGATGTCGCACAGCCGGAACCAACTTCAGCGCCAGTAGAAGAAGAGCCAACAGAACCGCCTGTTCAAGAAGAGGTTTCCGCCGAAGGTGATGTTGCGGATGTGGAAGGGGTGCGGGTGGCTATCGTTATGCCGAGCACAATCACCGATTTGGCGTGGAGCCAGGCGATTTACGACGCCCTAGTGCGTCTGCAAGAACAAGCTGGCGGGGAGGACGTTTTTGAAATAGCTTACTCCGAAAGCATGTTTAACGTGACCGATGCGGCGGCGGCTATCCGTGATTATGCGGAAGATGGGTATGATGTGGTAATTGCTCATGGCACACAATATGGCACATCTCTATTTGAGCTTGCCCCAGATTATCCTGATACCACCTTTGCCTACGGCACTGCGACAGATACAGGGGTGGATCAGGGCATTGAAAATGTGTATGCGTATGAAGCGCGGGCTGAGGAAGGGGGTTTTGTTGCCGGCATTTTAGCCGCTGGTATGTCCGAGTCAGGCATCATCGGTGTGGTTGGTCCTGTGGAAGCGGGCGACGCCAAATTATATATTGACGGCTTTGTGGCTGGCGTCCATGCCGGCAACCCAGACGCTCAGGTAAACGTCTCTTACACCGGCTCATTTGGCGACACCGCCTTGGCGGCAGAGGCGGCGAACACCCATATCCAAGCTGGAGCCGACATTTTAACCGGTTCGGCTCAACAAGTCGTGGGCGCCATTGGCGTGGCTAAAGAGCAGGGCGTTCCCTGGATAGGTACCCAATCGGACCAGACCTCACTGGCGCCAGACATCGTTGTTTCCTCTCAAATATATGTTTGGGACGGTATTTTGAGCGATATAATCAACAAAACTTTAGCTGGCAATCATGGCGGCACGGCTTACGCTCTTTCTCTGGCGAATGGCGGGCTAGTCATGCAATATGCTGATAATTTGAACGCCGACGTTGTCGCCACAGCAGAAGATTCAGCCTCTCAAATCGCTGCCGGCAGTTTGGATGTGACGGCAGCAATTGAAGGCAGCGATATGATGACAGACGATGAGATGGGCGATATGGAATATCCTGACATCGAAGCAGTCCGTATCGCTTTGGTTATGCCCAGCGCCACCACCGACTTGGCTTGGAGCCAATCGATTTACGATTCATTGGTAGAAATTCAAGAGCATTATGGCGAAGATGTGGTCGAAATCGCCTTTTCTGAAAGTATGTTTAACGTGACAGACGCAGCGTCGGCTATCCGCGACTATGCAGACAGCGGTTACGCCTTGGTCATTGCCCATGGGGCTCAATATGGCGCCTCGTTGTTTGAAATCGCCCCCGATTTTCCTGAAACGAGTTTCGCCTGGGGCACCACTACCAACACTGGCGAAGATGAAGGCGTTACCAATGTGTTTGCTTATGAACCTCGCGCCGAACAAGGCGGTTATGTCAGTGGCGTGTTAGCCGCCAGCTTGACCGAAGCGGGCGTGATTGGTTTGGTCGGTCCGGTAGATGCTGGAGACGCCAAACTGCATGTCGATGGATTCGTGGCTGGCGTCCGCGATACCAACCCTGATATCCAGGTGAACGTCTCCTTTACCGGCTCTTTTGGCGATACGGCTTTGGCGGCAGAAGCGGCAAATACCCATTTGCAAGCAGGCGCCGACGTGCTGACCGGTTCGTCTCAACAGGTGGTTGGGGCGATCGGCGTAGCCCAAGAGCAAGGGATACCCTGGTTGGGCATTCAAGCTGATCAAAGTCCAGCCGGTCCCGATGTGGTCATTGCCACCGTTTTTTATGATTGGAAGGCGGTGTTGTTAGAGATGATTAGTTCGAATCAGGCTGGCGACTATGGCGGCAGGGTGTTGCAACTAACGTTGGAAAATGGCGGCCAACGGATGGAATATGACGATAGCTTGCCGGCAGACGCTATAATGGCGGCGGAAGAGGCTGAGCAAGGGATTATAGATGGCTCGATTGAAATCGTAGCTGAACCGCGTAACTAATTTGATTACATGCCGGCAACCCGCTATGTAACGGAGGGTTGCCGGCATTAACTGAACTGCTAATTTATTTGGTATGGACATCGTCATTCGCAATGGTATCTCTGACCAAATTCGACATGCCTCGTTACCATGCAGCGCGGTTGTGGGAGTACACGATTATGGGATAAGGGTTGGGGCAGAAGCCAACCTGCTCTGTATCGAGGCGCGAAGCGCTGTGGAGGCGTTGCGCCGTCAGCCAGAACGCCGTTTTGTGATTCGAAAAGGAAAATTGTTGGCTGGGACGAGGCGCAAGACGATTTGGCATATCGACCCCGTTTAAATGAAGGTTAATTTTTGGATTGAACTATGAGCGCAGAAAACAATCTTTTACCATCTGGTTTGCCCCGAATCGAATCGCTGGAGATGCGCAACATCACCAAGCGATTTCCAGGCGTGTTGGCAAATAGCCGCGTTGATTTTGACGTTAAGGCGGGTGAAATACACGCCTTGCTGGGCGAAAATGGGGCTGGAAAAAGCACCTTGATGAAGCAACTTTATGGTCTTTATTATCCAGACGAGGGGCAGATTTTTCTGAATGGCGACCCAATTCAAATCAATTCGCCTACAGATTCTTTGGCGTATGGCATTGGCATGATCCACCAACATTTTATGCTGGTGGATAATTTAACTGTGGCAGAAAATGTAGCGTTGGGATTGCCCTCGTCTAGGGAGCCGCGCCTGGATTTAGAGTTGGTTTCGGAACGGATTAGGGAGTTGGCAGAGAAATATGGGCTTCAGGTTGATCCCAAATCCATTATCTCCAACTTAGCGGTTGGCGAAAGACAGCGAGTTGAAATCGTCAAGGCGTTGTATAGAGGCGCCGCTTTATTGGTGTTGGATGAACCTACGGCGGTGCTAACGCCGCAAGAAGTTGATGATTTGTTTGTGATTTTTAGGCAAATGGCTGCCGACGGGCATGCCTTAATCTTTATTTCACATAAGTTGGATGAGATTTTTGCCCTGACAGATCGGGTGTCGGTGCTGCGTGATGGCAAAATGGTGGGCACGGTTAACACCAGCGATGTAAACAAAGCGGAGTTGGCGAATATGATGGTGGGGCGGGAAGTGCTAATGGAGCGGGTTCGACCGCCTAGCGAAAGAGGAGAAGTTCGCTTGATGATCGAAGGGGGTTGTGTTGTTAATGATGAGGGGAGCGCCACATTGAAAGACGTGAGCTTCGAGGTGCATAGTGGAGAAATTTTGGGCGTTGCCGGCATTTCTGGCAATGGGCAGCGTCCTTTGGCGCGGGCGATCGTCGGTTTGCAAGAACTGTCTAGCGGACAAATTCAATTAGACGGCAAAGATGTTACCGGATTCGCTCCAAACGAAATGTATGATGTCGGACTCTCCTATATTCCAGAAGAGCGGATGCACGATGGCGTGATCAAAGATTTTACCGTGGCGGAAAATCTGATTTTGCAAGATTATATCAAGCACCCCTTTAGCAATCAGATATTTTTAGCTTTTAAGGCGATCGCCGAACATGCCAAGCGTCAGATTAAATCTTTTACTATCAAAACGCCCGATAAAGATACGCCTGTCAAAAATTTGTCTGGCGGCAACATTCAAAAAGTGATTTTAGCCCGCGAAATTGCTCGTAAACCGCGTTTGCTGATCGCTGCCCAGCCGACGCGCGGCGTCGATATTGGGGCAACAGAATATATTCACAATCAACTGTTGCAACAGCGCGCCAAAGGATTGGCGACTTTGCTTATTTCTGAGGATTTAGATGAAGTAAAGGCGATGTCTGACCGGATAGTGGTGTTGTTTGGCGGGGAAGTGATGGGCATCGTCAAGAGCGACGATGTGACGACAGAGGAGCTGGGCTTGATGATGGCTGGCGAGCGGAAAGCAGAACGGAATGCCGAACTGGCTTGAATTACAATTTCCGATTATCCGTCACCCGATTTAGCTTACCCCCTTCACTGCGCGGGGCTTTCCCCGGCGGCAACAAAGTGATAATGGTGTTGATGCCTAGAGCCTCCCGCAAGGTTTGCTTGGCTCGATGGCTTAATTCGCTTACCTTGCTGCCCTTTTGACTTAGTAATTCTGCATTGCCCGTTTGGTTGTAAAAACTTTCAGTCACCTCAATTTGGACTTCTAACTCATCTAACCGCCCTTGACGGGAGACAATGAGCTTGTAATGGGGCGAAAGCTCGGGCAGGGCGACCAATGCCGCTTCGATTTGGGTGGGAAAGATGTTGACGCCGCGAATGATCAACATATCATCTACCCGCCCCAATATGCGGCTCATACGGGCATGGGTGCGCCCGCACAAACATGGTTGACGGTTAATCGAACACAAATCGCCGGTGCGATAACGAATTAAGGGCATCGCTTCTTTCGTGAGGGTAGTAAAGGTTAATTCGCCAACTTCCCCATCTGGCAGGACTTCGCCTGTTTCTGGATGAACGATTTCCGGCAGAAAGTGATCTTCCATGATGTGCAAGCCATCTTTGGCTTCGACACATTCGTTGGAGACGCCAGGACCGATGATTTCGCTCAACCCGTAGATGTTGACGGCGTGGGCGTGGAGTTTGGCTTCGATCTCTGTTCGCATCGTTTCTGACCAAGGTTCTGCCCCCAGAATAAAGGCGCGAACGGGTAAATCTGCGGCTGAGATGCCGGCATTTTCCAGGGCGTCTGCCAACGTTAAGGCATACGAGGGAGTACACGCCATAATATCCGTTTGAAAATCTTGAAGAAGCATCATTTGCCGGGCGGTATTTCCACCAGATATCGGAATGACGGCAATTCCCATCTTTTCCGCCCCATAATGCATCCCCAATCCGCCGGTGAACAACCCATATCCATACGCATTTTGAAATATATCGCCTGGCTTGGCTCCGCTGAGGGCAAATGCGCGGGCGCATACCTCTGCCCATGCTTCAATATCGTTGCGAGTGTACCCAACAACGGTGGGTTTGCCCGTTGTGCCAGAAGAGGCGTGAATGCGTATGATGCGGTTCATGGGGACGGCAAACAATCCAAAAGGGTAATGATCGCGCAAATCCAGTTTATTGGTAAAGGGCAAGCGAGCCAGATCGGAGAGGGATTGAATGCCGGCAGGATCAACTCCCATCGCGTCAAATTTTTCCCGATAAAATGGCGCTCTTTCATATACATACGCCGCCAATGCGCCCAGCCGGGCGGCTTGGAGCGTCTCCAATTCAGAGCGGGGCATCGTTTCGATCTCTTCATTCCAAATCATGACAATTCCTCCTGAAATAAGCTATCTTATGCCGTTTTTAGCGGGGAAGCAGCTGTCGGCGGAGGGTACGCCGCGTTTAAATGTTGGATATCCTCTTCGTCCAAAACAATGTCGCGGGCGCGAACATTTTCCTTTGTTCTGGCAACGCTGGCGGATTTGGGGATGGGGATATTATTTGGGTTTAGCATCAACCACGCCAGGGCAACTTGCGCCCTGGTAACATTATGTTTTTTCGCTACTTTATCGAGCGAATGGTCATCAATTAAGCGCCCCTGATCAAGCGGACAATATGCCATGACAGCTACATCCTTTTGCTTTTGCCATGGCAGTAGGTCGAACTCAGCGCCCCGCTGGCTCAACGAATAATAGATTTGATTGACGGCGCAATTTTCGCCGCTGGTTGCGCCAAATGTTTCCTCCATTTGAGCTAAATCGAAGTTAGAGACCCCCCACTGTTTGATTAAGCTGCGATGGCGAAGCTCTTCGAAAGCGTCTATCGTTTCTTGGATTGGGGTAGATGAGGGCCAATGCAGCAGATAGAGGTCGATTTGCTCTACTTGGAGCCGACGCAAACTACGTTGGCAAGCGGCGATAACGCCTGAATATGAGGCGTTGGAAGGCAAGACTTTGGTGACGAGGGTAATTGAATTGCGAATGCCGGCAATCGCTTCGCCTGTGACCTCTTCCGCTCCGCCACTTGCATACATTTCGGCGGTGTCGATTACGGTGGCGCCCATCTCGATGCCAGCCCGCAGCGCCGCTATCTCATTCGCTTTTTCTGATGGATCGAACCCCATTTGCCAGGTGCCCAACCCAATTCTTGGTTGAAGTAATCGTTTGTTGCGTGTGTTCATGCTTTTTGCCGGCGTCTGCGGATTCGATACCGCGATGGATTTTCAAGATAAGTAATTGTACACTATGCCGGCAAAATATAGGCAGCACATTATTAAATTATTGGAGAACAATTCGGTGAAGGTTCCAAGAAGATTTTATTTGATGATGGCAATTGCCGGCACGATTGTACCCTGGATATTTTTCGCCGGATTTTTTGGGGGAGAAGGATTCAATATCCCGCTCTTTATCCGCAGCTTGTTTGCCAATGGGGCAGCTGGCGGCTTTTCCGCTGATATATTGATTTCTGTCGTCGTTTTTTGGGTGTGGTCTTACGCCGACGCCCAGCAGAAAGGAATACGAAATTGGTGGTGGGTTTTGCCGGCAAGTATGACGGTTGGTTTATCTTTGGCGATGCCGCTCTATTTTTACCTGCGAAGCGACTAATTTAGATTGGGTAGTTGGCTCGCGCCGCTAAAATCGGTATAGACGAGGGCGGTTTTTCTTGATAACCGCCCTCGCCATCAACCCCTACCCCTATTACCTGCCGCCAGTGATTGCCCGCAGCGAATCGCACGCCGGACAACTCCCACCGGGGCGAATCATGGCGAATCCCGCTTGTGGATCTTCGCTGAAATGGGTGAAATCAACATTGAAGATGATGAGCATTCTTACCTTGCCGCTGTTGCGCGACAATGTCGTCGCTTCTGCCAGCCATTGGGCTTGTTGGGCGACGGTGGTATTGCTTGCCCAAGCAAAGCCGCCTGGCAAACCGCCGAACCCTTCGCCGCTTAAGTAGCCTAGCTCTGTAAAGCACAGGGGGCGGCTGCCGCCAAATGCGTTGTAATACGTGTCTACCATTCCCCAGAAATATCGGGTGTAATGTCCGCTATTGCCGCGTGGGTCGCCAGAACGTTGACTGGGCGCAATAATCCCTTCATTGTAATGGATGCCAATGCAATCCATGAAGCTCGCCGCGCCCGCTTGCGCCATCTGTTGCATGTAATAGTTATCGTCGCAGCCAGCGCCTGTACAACCGCCAAAAAAGCCGGTAGGCGCGGGAGCGCCGCTGATTACCATTACTTTTGAATTTGCTCCTTTAATGGCTTGGTATGCCGGTTTCAGCATCAAATTAACATAATTGCTGGCGCTGATTTGCCCTGCGGGCCATTCTCGATCGATGTTCATCTCGTTCCACACTTCGATGGCGTCTGGACCTAAGGCTGCGACGCCTCGCAGGAAATTGATGTATGCGGTGTAATCGGTAGCGGAATGGTCTGTGCCGGGGATGGAGAGCAATACTTTGAAGCCATTGTTGTGGGCTTGCTCGATTCGTCCGCGCACGACTTCTGGCGAATCGCCAACGCTCCATTTGTGTTGGAACTTAACCCATTGCATGCCGGCATATTTCATTTCGTTGGGGTGTTCTAACGTGTGGGTCTGACCGCCTAACTCAAAGCCACTGGCAAACGGAGTAGGGGCAGGCTGACCCGTGTTACTGTTGCCTCCAGTGGCGCAAGGGGGCCAAGGTCCCGATGGCGGAATGACACAGCCGGGAGGCAAATTGTTTGGTTTGCCGCCGCCAGTGGCGCAGGGGGGCCAGGGTCCTGATGGCGGAATGACACAACTGCCGCTGTTGCCGCCGCTATTGCCGCCGGTAGCGCAGGGGGGCCAAGGTCCTGACGGCGGAATGACGCAGCCGGGAGGCAAATTGTTTGGTTTGCCACCGCCTGTGGCACAAGGAGGCCAAGGTCCTGATGGCGGAATGACGCAGTTGCCGCTTCCATCAGGCGTAGGATTTGGCGGAGGAGGGGCAGCGCCGATTTGCGTTAGGGAAGCGGCGTCAAAATAGAGATCATTATGTTTGATGGCGAAATCTGGCGATGAGCGAAAATAAACGGTAATAACGTCGTTTTGGGCGGTTACCTCTACTGTCATCAGGCACCATTTGTCGATGACGCAATCCATGCCAGCTTCGCCGCTCCATTTCACGCTGCCTGGCGCGCCGGGAACTGCGCCGGGCCAAGCGGCTCCAGTGGGGTCGATGCCGACTTGAAGATGGGGATTTGCTGGGGTCACTGATTCCGTTTCGTCTGAAATAGATGACCAAACTTGCGCCCAAATGGCGAAGCGGTAGGTGTAGCCGGGGGTGACGCCGGATACCTGTTGGTACATGCCGGCATTGTGCGACTTGTAAAAGGTAAAATATTGTTGTGCCCGATCGCCATCTTTGACCCGATTGCTAAAGAAACGTTTATCGGCTGGTTTGTATTCTGGTTGCGCCCACACCGGACTTCGATTGGCGTCTTCTACCCACCAGGGCGTCCATTCATGGGCGACCTGAGCAGTGCTATATTGAGGCAGCCATGAAGTATATTCCCCTTCAAAACTGGGATTGCGCAGCAGATTTTGTCCTTGCTGAATAGGGGCGGCAGTTACGCCCAGCGGCGTTATCAACAGCAAAGTAAAGAAAATTAGGGTTCCGGCAAGAATTTTTCGCATGTTATCCTCTCCAATCAACTAAAATCATCCGCCTATCAATTTAGGCGAGGCGCACGTTACAGAGCGCCGCTAATATACTGTTTGACTTCTTAATTCGGGTGCAAAACTCCACCCCCGAATTTAAACAACAGCGCAAATAATGGTAATGGATTGCGCTAAACTAGGCAAGATAATATGTGGTAAAATTTTTAACGCCGTAGTTTATTTTTAGGCGCAGGAAATCCACGAGGATTATAGCGAAGAGTTGGAAATGTGGGGGGATGCCGGCAATTAGATGGTGGGATAAAGTAAAGTCCCGCTCATAATAGAAAAATTTGCCAGGGCTATATCTCCGATTCTGCCGCAACTTTTATGCATATTCCCTAATTTGTGTCGGATTGAACGCCCTCTGGCACAAATTTCCAGCTCAATAAGCCAATCAACAAAAAGCCTATGGCGGATGGCAGCGTTAGCCCGCTAAGCCCCCATTTGGCAATAGCGACAGGTCCCGTCATGCTGGCAAGCGACTGACATAGTGTGCCTACCACGCCTACCATGGACATGACGCGGCTGCGTTGGTTTGGGGATTGTTCGCTGGCGTTGATTAATCCGGTGACCACGGTGAATTCGAATGCCAATCGACCCAGGAAAAACAAAACCAAAGCTGATAATAATCCCCAATTATTTACCCAGCCAAGGGATAAAAAAGCGACGCCAGCCACGCCTCCGCCTAAAACCAGCGCTCTTTTTCGACCTAGTCGATCCAAGATGATGGAGACCAATCCACTGCCGATCAAATCTACCACTCCGAAACCCATTGCCACGGTGGATAATTGAACGGCGGTAAATTGGTATTGGTTTGTCAGCCACAAGCTGTAAGAGATAAAGAAATGCAGGGCAGAAAAGATGATCAACCCTTGTATAGCGATGCCGGCATATGCGCCCCGCCGATTTTCAGTGATATGAAATTGCTCTCGAAGCGAAATTGGCGGCGTATCGTCGGCGTCGGGTCTGCGGCGCAACAGTTGGAAAAAGATCGCTGCCATTAAGAACATTAATACGCCCAGCCCCAACAATGGAACCTGCCAACTGCTGCGTTCTAATAGTTGACCGACAACGTAAACGCCAACCAGACTGGATATAGCCCAGCCATATTCGATTATGCTCATTCCCCGCGCCCGAAAAGAAGCTGGCAGCGCCCCGCTGCTATAACCGGCTAATAAAAAGGGGAAGGTGGAAATGCCCATACCCATGATGAATATCGCCACAATGAGCATGCTCAATCGAGAGCTGGTGGTTAACAAGAATGCGCCGATAGCCCCGCACAACATAATTGCCGGCAGCGTCACCCGGTAGCCCCGCCATTCTGCCAGATTGCCAAAGAGCGGCGTAAATATGCCGCCAACGCTGCGCACGCTAAGCAGCCGTCCAAACAGGATAGGCGTCACGCCGATCCCCGCCGCAAAAATCGGCAAAAATGCGTAAAATATCTGAACCAGGGTGTCGACGATGACCCGAGCAAAAAAACCAGCCGCTACTACTTGTTTTGCCTGTTGAATGCTTTGGGCTTTCATTTAATCGTTTGTGGCTGGGTCAGGGTTCATGTGGCTTTCTCGCAACGATTTGTTGCTCAGGGCGTAAATGCCTGTCAATAAGTAGATGAAACCGCCAATAAAATAGATTGGGCGAATCGGAAAATGTTCGGAGAGCCAAGCGAAAAAAATGCCGGCAACCATGAAAACTGCGCTGCGAAGCGCTTCCCGGGTTGAATAGACCCTGCCTAACTGGTTGTTGTCCACTGTTCCTTGCAGCAAGGCGTCTTGGGCTACATCTCGAATGGCGAATGGGGGTCCAAACAAAAAAGCGATGGCTACTGCGACCAAAACCGTGGGGCTGCCGGCAAAGATAAAGGTGAAAATGCCGGCGCTACAGGCTGAAGCGACGATAATACGACCCGGATACCGCGTCAGCCAATCGTTAATCGCCATTGCCCCTAAGGCGCCCACGATCATGCCGGTAAAGTAACCGGTTACCTGATACCCCCAATCAACCGTGTTTCCGCCCAAAGCGTTGACGGTAAAAGTCAACATCAACGCCCCTGTCCAAATGCCATGTGGCACATGTTCGATCGTCTCCATAATCGTCAGCGGTTTGGCAACAGGATGCCCTCTCAGATAACGCCAGCCGGAGACAACCGATTGCCAAAATGTTTCTGTCTCTTCATCCTCGCTCGTCGCTCGCCGCTTTGGCGCTTTTATCAATAGTGCGGTGATGACGGCTAAGGCAAAGAGGCAGATGACGCTGAAAGCGATTTGCCTTAATGGCACGATTTGGATCAGCCAGCCGCCAACGGTGTATGAGATAGCTAAGATGATTTGACTAGTCACTAAGATAAAGCTGTTGGCTCTAACCAATTGGTTGGACTCAACCAGCGAAGGGATCAACGCCAGGCGGGCTGGATTATGAAAAACGCCGGCAGCAGCTAATCCCGCCAAGATGAGGTAGATGCCGGCAACGGGCACATCCCCTTCGCTGCGCAAAAATGGTATGACCATGCCAACCAATCCTAATCTAATCACATCCATGGCGATGAGGACATTTTTCCGAGGGAAGCGATCGACCAATACCCCGGCAATGGGTGATAACAAAAATGCCGGCAACGTTCGCGCCACCATCGTGCCAGCCGCTTGCAATGTAGATGACGTTTGCTCGAAAATCGTCACTAAAATAGTTACGGTGAAAAGTTCCAAAGCTAAGGTAGTAACGATATTTACAAACCACAACAGGGTAAAATTTCGATTTCTAATCATCTGAATTTTGTCCAATTAACTCGTTGGTTTGAAAAAGATATATCGATAATGCGATTAAAATCAGGGCGATGAAAGCGGACAATGACAGAGCGAAGAAGACCGTGTCCCAATTGGAAGATTCTAATATCCCCCCCACGATGGCGGCGCTTAAACCTGCTCCAAAATTGGTCGATAATCCGATGAGCCCAGCCAGCCCCGAAGCGTTTTGCTGCCCGCCAATGATGAGGGGTAAAGTGGACAATGTCAGGCTGGAAGTGGCTGAAATAAATGCGCCGATGATCATCAATCCGGCGACGGCAATTGGCAAATTTGCCGGCAGTTGGGGAAAGCCGCCAAAAAGAATAGCTAATATCGACAAAACAACCAACAAGCCGTATATCTCCTTGCCAGGCAAAAAGCGGTTGAGCCCGATGCCGGCAATAACCACTCCAACGCTGCCGGCAATTGGGCTTAAGGCAGACAAAGCGGCAGCTTGATTGATCGGTACGCCGTTAACTTCAACGAAATAAGTTGGCAGCCAGGTATTTAAAGCCACCAAACAGAACCCAACAAATAACCCTGCCAGAGAAAGCGTCCAATATCGTCTGACGTTGACTTTGACGCCCTGCAGAACAGTTTGAATGGTTAGGGAGGCTTTGCTTTTATCGCTGTATTTCCAATTCCGCTGGTATCCTCGCTCTTCGGGCGTATCCCGTACTGTTACCGCCCAAAGCAAGGCGAAAATGAGAAACAAGATGGCTGGCGCTCTGAACGCCATTCGCCAGCCAAATCGGCTAACCAACCAACCGGTTAATATCAACGAGCCGGCATTGCCAATCATGTAGCTCGCTCCAAAAAATGTGGCGATTCGCCGCGTTTGTTCAGCGCTGAGCCAATTGGAAAGCGTCCGCAAAATGGGACCCCATCCTGTCGCCTGGAAAAAGCCGTTGACGCTCCAAATAATCAGCAAAATGGGGAAAGCTGAATTAAGACTAAACCACAGATTAAGCAGGGCAGAGCACACCATGCCGGCAAAAACCAGCCGGCGGGGGCTGACCAAATCTCCCAATTGTCCATTGATTAATTGCCCTACTGCATACGCCCAGAAAAATCCAGTTCCCAATAATCCCAAGCTGTTTTTGCCCAATCCCAACGCTGTTTCCATCTCTGGCAGAGCTGGATTCAGGTTGACGCGCCCCAGATAGTAAGCCGCATAGCTTATCCAGCAAATGCCTATCAGATTTCTTTGCCAATAGTTGAGGGGGAGGGTGGCTGATTGCGGCATAAGTTGCGGAGTCTATCAGTTCAGCGTGCATTGTCAATCTGGAAGCGTTCTTTTATCATTGCCTGTGTCTCACTAAATTTTGGAGGGCGTATGTTTACCAAGTCGGCACACCTTTACGATCTGATCTACTCTCAATTTAAAGATTATGAAGCGGAAGCGACCTTTATCCATGCGCTTATTCAAAAGTGGCGACCAGGCGCCACAACCATTCTCGATGTGGGTTGCGGCACGGGAGAACACGCTGTGCGGCTGTCTCGTGATTATGGCTATCAGATTGCCGGCATCGATCTGGAGCCAGCTTTTATCGAAATTGCAAGACAAAAGCTTCCATCTGTAGATTTTATAGTGGCGGACATGACGGATTTCGATTTGGGGAAGCGATTCGATGTCGCGCTTTGCCTGTTTAGCGCCATTGGGTATGCTGAGACGATGCCAAAATTAAAAGCGGCGTTGACCTGTTTTTACAGCCATTTGATGCCGGCAGGCGTGGTTATCGTTGAGCCATGGTTAGAGCCGCAAAATTTCACGGCGGGCATGGTTCATATGAACACCGCCGAAAATGAAGATTTGAAAGTGTGCCGCATGAGCCGGACAGAGGTTGCCGGCAACATCTCGTGGATTTATTTTGAATATTTGGTGGGAGAGAGAGACGACTTTACCCGTTTCAGCGAAACGCACCAGCTAGGGTTGTTTAGCGAAGAAGAGATGCGACAAGCGTTTGCATCAGCCAGCTTCGAGGTATCTTATCAGCCTGAAGGTTTGACGGGTCGCGGCATCTATATCGGCGTTAAAGTCAACTGAAAACCGTTATTGATGACTTTTGTGGAGTCTGAAACCGACGACGACTAATTATTTTTCATAAGCGTTTGGAAAAATTGGTATGAAGAGCAAATTAGTTTGGGGTGTATGTTTGCAGTGAAATCCACTTTTTCCATATTTTATACAATCAAGGTATGGTACGATATTGCAAGAAAATCGGCGCTCAGTTAGTGTAGAGAAGGCTACCATTCGCGTTTAAACAGCCATCCTTCTCGATTTCTCGGCTCTATTTATAGGAGGCTTATGATTTGAACTAGCTTGTTATTTTGCCAGAGGTTTTCATCACGGAGGAAAAATGAATCGAATCTCTACGCAATCGAAATATCTTTCATTGTGTATCATAACTATTGTATTATTGATATTAGCCATTTTTTCTGTGCCAGTTGCCGATAGTAGGGTAGTTGGAACAGGATCTAGCCAAAATGTAAACAAGAGCAGTTCAAATGTAATGTCACAAATCAATCACCCGCCCAGCCAAGCCGCCATCGATAGGATGGTGATTGAGACTGGCGGTGAAGCTGTTGTATCTACAAGCCGGACAACGGGATACGCTGATTTTGTACGGCTGCCTGCCGGCAAGAGTATGGCGTTTGCCGAAGCGAAAGGATTGTCTGCATCTGATGCCGCCCTCGCTTTTCTTGCCGAATATGGAGACGCGTTTGGCATTTTTGACGCTGACAAGGAATTGGTATTGGATGCCTCCAAAACGGACAATTTAGGACGAACTCGCGTTACCTATCGACAACTTTATGAAGGCACGCCCGTATTTGCCGGCATTCTTTATGTTCATTTCAATGATGCCAACGAAATTGTGGCGGTCAACGGCGATGTTATCCCCAATATCAAGCTCAACCCCGAACCCTTGCTGACCGCCAAACGCGCCAGTCAAATCGCGGTAGGAGCGGTTGTACGTGGGATGGAAATCCGAAACGCATCGTCAGATTTAGCCGTTGCCGATCAAAGATTGGTCATTTATAACGATGGCTTGCTGCAAGGGATTCCAGGCGCTAACCATCTCGTCTACGAGTCTGAGGTAACCAATCCAACCATATCAGTCCGGGAATTTGTTTATGTGTCTGCCCACACCGGGGAAGTCATAAATCAAATTAGTGGCATCCATGATGCGCTTGATCGCAAAGTATTTGAATCGAATCTAAATAATCCAGTTTGGGAAGATGCCAACGGCGATCCAGATCCGATTCCACCTGGATGGGCGGGCGGCTCTAGCCAGCAAGTAACCGATTGGCAAAACGAAATCGATGGCGCAGCGGAAACCTACAATGTTTTTGCCAGCATGACCAGCGGCGTATATCTTTCTTATGATGGCGCAGACGCCACCATGCTAACCGTAAATAATGATCCTACCATCGCCTGCCCTAATGCCAATTGGAATGGCACATCGACTAACTATTGTTCGGGCGTTACCGGCGACGATACCGTGGCGCATGAGTGGGCTCATGCTTATACTCAATTTACAAACAACTTAATATATCAATGGCAATCTGGCGCTCTCAATGAATCTTATTCTGATATTTGGGGTGAAGTTGTCGATCTGTTGAATGGTCGCGGCTCAGATGCGCCCGGCGGTTTGCGTACTGCCGGCAGTTGTTCGACATTTGGTCAAGGCAATCCCAGCGTAGATAATTCCTACCGTTGGTTATCCGGCGAAGATGATCCCGCATTTGGCGGCGCTATCCGCGATATGTGGAATCCCGTTTGTTACAATGACCCGGGTAAAGTGACCGATACCGCGCAATATATTTGCACCACCTTTGATGGCGGCGGAGTACATATAAATTCCGGTATTCCAAACCATGCGTTTGCCCTGATGGTAGATGGCGGAACGTATAATGGACAAACGATAACTGGATTAGGATTGACCAAAGCGGCGCACATACATTGGCGAGCCCAGTCACAATATATGACACCCGCCAGCAATTTTGTCGACCAAGCTGACGCTCTGGAAGCTTCTTGCAACGATCTGATTGGCGTCGATTTAGCGGAGATTAGCGCTTCGTCCACAAATGCGGGCTCATCTGGCGAGATAATCTCTGCCGCTAACTGTACAGAAGTAGCGGAAATCAGCGCAGCTGTTGAATTTAGAACTGAACCAACTTTCTGCAACTTCCAACCAATGCTCGACCCCAACGCGCCCGCCCTTTGCTCGGCTGGCGAAACAGTAGACACCATTCATCTGCAAGATTGGGAGAGCGGATTGGGCGGATGGACTGTAGGGACGCACGATGTAGCCAATCCAGCCACATTTGATACTCCCGATTGGGCGGTAGTTGGCAATTTGCCGGCAGGCGCTCCAACCGGTTCTACGCAGGCTGCATTTGTAGCAGATTTAATCATTGGCGATTGTGCTGCAGATGATGAATCTGGCGCATTGTTCCTCGACAGCCCTGTATTTTCAATTCCAGCCGGATCTTCGCCCAAATTGGCGTTTGACCATTGGGTAGCGACTGAACTGGGCTGGGACGGCGGTAATCTAAAGGTGAGCGTCAATGGCGGCTCTTATTCATTGGTTAGCTCATCCAATTACACCTTTAACCCTTATCCCCAAAATTTGAACAGCTCCGGCAATACCAATCCGCTTGCTGGCCAACCCGCCTTTACAGGCACCGATGGAGGCACCGTGGAAGGCAGTTGGGGGCAATCGCAAGTCAATCTGGCTGGTTTAGCTGGAGCTGGCGATACAGTTCAATTGCGTTACGACTTTGGCATAGATGGTTGTAACGGCATAATTGGCTGGTATGTGGATAACGTCCACGCTTATAGTTGCTCGACAGGCGGCGCCACAGCTACTCCAACCAACACGCCTCCGCCTGGACCAACCGACACCCCAATGCCTACGGCTACCCCGGGCGGTGGTTCAACCTTTATTTTTAACCCGGTTGCCGATTCAGTCGTGCGATCGACATCGCCCAATGCCAATTATGGAGCAAAATCTGTGATTGGCGTAGATGATTCGCCAGAAACGAATAGCTACTTACGCTTTGATGTCCAAGGGTTAGATGGAACCGTAGAGAGCGCAACGTTGGAATTGACTGTTACCAGCGGCAATACGCCATTTGACACGCATCAGGTGTCGGATAATAGCTGGGGCGAGTTGACGATTACCTACAACAACGCTCCTACCATTGGCGCCTTCATCAACAACTTTGGCTCAGTTATGCCCGGGGTAGTTGTTAGCGTTGATGTAACAAGCTATGTCAATGGCGAAGGATTAATCAGCATGGGGTTGGTGGCGGGTGGTTCTGGCAGCTCATTCTTTAGCAGTAGAGAAGGGGCAAACCCGCCTCGATTGGTCATTAATACCGGATCTGGCGGTGGAGCTACTCCAACGCCAACGAATACCCCACCTGGACCGACGCCTACGCATACCTCGACGCCATCGGCTTCAACTATTCATTCTGGCGACTTGGATGGATCGAGCGCTCTTGACCGACCGACCCAATCTTGGGAAGCGACGGTGGAGATTGAAGTGCATAACGAGGCTGAGGGATTGGTTTCTGGCGCTGGGGTGAGCGGCGATTGGAGCGATGGATCGTCTGATTCGTGTACGACAGACGCTACTGGTCGTTGCGCCATCACGTTGGCAGGATTGCACAAAACGACGACGAGCGTAACGTTTACGGTAACGGATATCGCCGATGGCTCTTCGATGTATAACGCTGCCGGCAATCACGACAGTGACGGCGACAGCGATGGCACGACGATAATAGTCGTTCGAAACTAAATCCTAAATAGCTATGACCGCTTATAGGTCTAGCTAATAAGTTGAAAGGCATCTCATTTTGTCAAAATGAGATGCCTTTTTGTTTCAGCCAATAACCGGAGCGATATCACCGGATAATTTCAGTCGCTTCGAATAGGGCAGTTCCCCATTTGTCGATGAGATAGCGTCCTTTTAATTGATGAGGCTGCCAACTTTTAATTTTAGCGTCAGCGATGCCCACAACCCGGATAAAATCATCCCCATCTCCAAAGAAAAAACCCTTCCCGCCTGTCCAACCTGGCAGCCTAACGCCGGCAATAACTACCCTTTTTCTGATATTTGAACGTAGGTGGGCGATAGGCGCGATATTTGCCCAAGCTTTGCCTTTTTGAGCGGCGATAGGGTTAGCTGAAACAGGGAATCCAAGGAGATGACGTTCCCACAAAAGCTGTTGTTCCAGCGTTTCTGCCGGCGCTTTTGCTGGCGCTAAAAAATCAAAGCCCAACTGCCCATTCCCCGGCGTTTGTCCCGCTTCTGCCAACATAGCCGCCCGACTCTCGCCCAACCCATCCAATGCGCCACATTGAATAAGATGTCGCAGCTCCTTTTTTCGAGCGTCAACCCTAAGGCGAAAATCTTTTAGGGAGGTGAAAGGGGTTATTTTACGTTCGGCTAGGATGCCGGCAATCGTGCGGCGACGCAAATCCCTAACTTGATTCAACCCCATCCACAAAGTGAGTATTTCATTCTGATGGGTGAGCGTAAAATGGCGCAAGCTGATATTGATGTGGGGCGGTTTGACCGCCATGTCCAATCGTCTTGCTTCAGCCACATATATCGCCGGATGATGAAATCCGCCGTAATTTCTTAGACGGGCGCATAAAAACGGGGCAGGGTAGTGGGCTTTTAAGTATGCCATACGGTAGCTGAGTTCGGCGTAGGCGGTGGCATGCCCCTGATTAAAGCCATAACCAGCGAAGGGAATAACCTGCTCCCACAACTGTTCAGCTTCAGCGGGCGTTAAGCCTGATTTATTATGACAGCCGTCGATGAAATGCGCTTGCATAGCGTTCATGGCAGTAGCGTCAAACTTGCTCATCCCTTTCCGCAATTGATCGGCTTGTCCCCAGCTCAATCCCGCTACTTCGGTAGCGATCCGCAAAATCTGTTCCTGAAAGATTATCGCCCCTTTTGTGTGTTGCAAAATGGGTTTTAGAGATGGGTGCAGATAAGCGGTGGGCGCTTCCCCCCGATACCGTTGTATAAAAGCGGCTGCCATTCCCCCAGTGGCGGGACCTGGTTTAAAAAAGGCGTTCGCCACCGCCAGGTCGGTTACTGTGCGGGCTTGCAATTGGCGTAAGGTGCGCTGCGCCCCGCTTGATTCACATTGAAATACGCCGATGCTGTCCCCATGAGATAGCATTTCCCCTGTTTTTTGGTCATCTAGGGGGATGCCATCAATGGCAAATTGGGGGTCGTAATGCCGGCAAACCAGCTCCGCAGCGCTTTGCAATACGGTAAGCGCCCGAATGCCGAGCAGGTCGATTTTGGGTAAGCCAACCGATTCGATGTCCCGAAAATCATATTGGGCGCAATTAAACCCTTTTGGCGTCCATTGTAAGGGGATGTAGTTGGTTAGCTTTTCAGGGGCGATAATTGTACCGCCTGGATGTAAAGAGAGGTGGTGGGGTTGCCCAATCAGGCGATGCGCGAATCTAATTGTTTTCCGCTCAATTTCGTCGTCAATATCGGAAAGGAGATCGAGCAGCGTCCGTTTATCGCGGCGGCGCGGATCAGGGCTCCACTGGCGCGGCAATTGTTTTATCAGCCGCTTGATGCCGGCATTGTCTACACCTAACGCTTTGCCCACTTCGCGGACAGCCCCTTTGCGCTTCATATGGTTCATTGCTCCCACCAAAGCCACCCGTTCTGCCCCATATTTCTGGCGCAAATAATGTAGGATTTCATCTCGAAGCTGGCTGCAAAAATCAAGGTCGATGTCAGGCAAAGTTTGGCGAGCTGGGTTGAGAAAACGTTCAAACAAAAGGTCGTGGACTAACGGATCGACGTTGGTGATTCCTAGGCAATAGGCGACCAGAGAGTTGGCGACGCTTCCCCGGGTATTGTGGGGAATTTGCTGTTGGCGAGCATAACGCGCCAGATCCGCCACGATCAGAAAAAGCGGCGCGAACCCGCTGTTGTTGATGATGTCAAGCTCTTTGTTTAATCTGTTATTGCTGTCTACAGCGTTAAGGTAGCGTGCTTTAAAGCCTGCCTGAGCTTGCGCGGATAAGGTATATTCTGCGCTTTGTCGGAGGGGCAAATCTAGCTGGGGCCAAAGCGGGCGCCCGTCAGGAATTGCTGGCTCGACTTGATTGATGACTCCGGCGATATTTTCGATAGCTTCCGGCAAATCAGAGAAGCGCTGGGCGACTTCGGCGGCGGACAGCCAGTGGAGGTCGATGCCGGCAACGCCGCGATGTGGCAGCGCGTCTGCCGGCAATTTTTCTAGCCGGCAATTGCGGTCGACCGCCGCCAGCAGCGGCAAAAGTTCCATGTCGCCTGGTTCTAGGATATAGATAGGTTGCGCGGCTATAAGGGGTAAGCCAAAGCGGTTTGCCAAACTGATCGCTGCCGCCTCAATCGTTTTGTCTATGTCGGATTCGGCGTTTGGGTGACGCTCCAGCGAAAAGTAGCAGCGGTCGTCGAATATGCCGCCCATCTGCCCCAAATATCGGCTAGCGGCAGGCAAATCATTTTGGCGCAGCAGTTGGGTTACCCAACTATGACGCCCCCCTAGAAAACAGAGTAGTCCATCTTGATGTGACTGTAATGAGCGTAATTGGTCGAGTGGAATGCCTTGCCGGCATCGCTTCTGGCGGTTAGGCGTCCCCTGAAACCAGGACGAGATGGCGCACAGCGAACGGTATCCGACTGAATTTACAGCCAAAAGAGTGATGGCGCTAGGGGGTTGGGCGGGGTTTAACGCTAAGGGAATCGATAACCCTAAGATGGGCATGATGCCGGCTTTATGGCAGGCGTGGGCGAATTGGATGGCGCCATACATGACGGTATGATCGGCTAGGGCTAATGCCGGCAATCCGTCTGCTTTGGCTCGCTCTACCAGAGCGGGGATGCTGGGGGTAGCTTGTAATAAGGAGTAGTGTGAGTGAACCCGCAGATGGGTGAAGGGGGCATTGTCCATTTGAGAATTATATCGAATATATCCGGATAGTAACTTTGAGATGAGTGGACGAAATTAAAAATGGATGAACGAATGGCGTTATTCCATAACCGCTGGTCTATAATGGCGATGGTCGCTTTTTCTTTTGTCGATTTCTTCAGAAACGCATTTGGAGGGAAAATGAGAGCTAATAGATCGAAAAGAAAATGGAATCTTTCCCCCGTTAGGCGGCAATTCTGCTTTTGGGCGCTGTTGTTAATGGCTATTGTGGTTAGCGTTGCACAAAACAACGCCATTGCTCGTCAGGCTCAACTTACTGTTTGCCCATCGGGTTGCGACCATTCCACCATCCAAGAAGCTATAAATGCTGCCAGCGATGGAGACGTCATCCAACTTGTCTCGATTTCCCCCTATACCGCGCATGACACCTATGTCGGTAAATCTCTTACCATTGAAGGGAATGGGTCAAATTTGACAACTGTTCAGGCAAGCGCCAATCCTGGAACCGGTATAGGGCGTGTTTTTATTATAGAACCAGGAAGCGCCGTAACGTTACGCGGCTTTTCTATTTGGTTTGGCGATGCGGAAGGATCGCTCGATGGTACCGACAAGGGCGGCGGTATTTGGGTGAAAAGCGGGGCAGATGTAACGCTTGAAAATATCGTCGTTTGGCGAAATGAGGCAGATGATGGCGGCGGTATCTTCAACGAAGGTGTGCTGCGAATCATCAATAGCGATATTAACAACAATGTCAGCCTAAGTGAGGGTGGCGGCATCTACAATGCGGGATCGCTTACCCTCATTTACTCGGATATCTCTTTTAATGAGAGCCACAAAACTGGAGGGGGGATTTTCAATAAACAATCTGGGACAATTGAAACTCAGGGCACTAAGGTCAATGAGAACGAAGCAGATTATGGGGGTGGGATATATAATAGTCATGGGATGTTGACTATAAGGGCAAGTCAGGTCAACCACAATTATGCTTCTAGGCAAGGCGGCGCCGGCATTTACAACGAATCCTCTGGGCAAGTCACAATTGAGAATAGCGAGATCTCTTATAATGACTCGCTGTATATTAGCCCTCACTCTGCGCGTGGGTCTGGAATTTATACTGCCGGCTCTCTTGTTGTCAGCAACTCCACAATCTCGAACAACAAGATCGATAACGGGAATGGCGCCCTGAATGGACATGGCGGCGGACTCTACAACGATGGCGCGTCTGTATCGCTTCATAAAACTGATTTTTCGATCAATGAAAGTAAAGAAGGAGGGGCTATCTATAATGCCAACGGCACATTGACAATTGAACAAACCGCCATTCATTCCAACAAAGCTTGGCAGGGCGGCGCCCTCTCACTGGAAGGTGGTGTTACCGATATCACTAACGGTACTGTTAGTGAAAATCAGGCTATAGGATTAGGCAACACCAACGGTGGGGGCGGCGGCGTTGAAATGTGTGGGGCAGAGCTGGTGTTGAGCAACGTCACTGTAACAGCAAATGTTGCCAACGGTGCAGATGGAGGCGGTATATCGCTTAATGGTTGTTCGGCTTCGATTTTGCGGATTGGCAGTACGATTATTGCCGGCAACACTGTATCTGGCGGCGGCTCTTACCCCGACTGTGATGCTTCCTTTATTGGCGGTTTTAGTCTTATTGGGACAACTGGCGGTGTTTGCAAGCCAAGTGGCATAACTGCCGGCATGTTATATGGGGATCCGCAATTTGGGGGAGTGGAAGGAGATGGGTTTGCTCGCAGTTACCCGTTGTTAGCTAGCAGCCGAGCGATTGATGCCGGCAGTTGCGTTGCCGCCATTGGTCCTCATGCGACCACTGACCAGCGCGGCGCCCCAATGCCGGTAGATGGGAATGGGAATGGAGAGGCAAAATGTGATATGGGGTCGTATGAATATGGCAGCGTTCCCCCAGTTATTCATTATCTATATCTGCCAAACGTTATCAGGTGAGGCGGGTTGTTGCCAAACAACAGAGTTAAAGCTGCTACTTTAAGATCAATTTGCCGTCGAATTTGGCTAAATCAGCCAATGTTTCATGGTAATGTGGAACGGTTTTTGCCGGCAATCGATCAAGCGGAAAAAATCTAGCGTCTGTTGTTTCATCCGTTTGGCGTATTACATCGCCGCGCCATTCATCCACCCGAAAGACGATGGCAAACATTTGGTTCGTTTGTCCATATAGATTGGTTTTCACGAAGCGCGGTTCGCTGTAAATGGCGATGGCGGTTGCGGACACCACTTGTAGTCCACACTCTTCCCGCACTTCCCGTTTCAAACAATCCAGGATCGATTCATTCAACTCAATCGCGCCTGCCGGCATTCCCCACCAGCCATTGTCTGCCCGTTTAATCAGCAACAGCTCGCCCGCCTCATTAAAGATAATGGCTCTGGCAGCGGGAACCACTAATTGTCGATTGCCGGCAACCTGGCGCAGTTGACCCAGATAAGATGCCTCAAACGTCATGTTGATCTATGCCACATGCGGTCAGCGTTTTGGCTGACCCGCGCTTTTATCTCAGCTAAGTCAGCATTAAGTACGACGCCATCGCGTACCCGCCACTTCCCAGCCACCATGACATCTTGCACATGGGTGTGGTTGCGCCAAAGCAACAACTGCTCATACAAATTGTGCGGTCGCAAAGGGGTGGGCAAATCAGCTTTGATCAGTTGCAAATCCGCCGCCCAGCCTGGCTCTAATCGTCCCACATCTTGCCACCCCAACGCCTTTGCTCCTCCTTCTGTGGCTAAATGCCATACGTCGTGTGCCGGCATCACTTGCGGATTTTGGCGGTTTGCCTTATGGATCAAAAAAGCGCCCCGCATTACCTCAAAAAAATCGTTGATATACCCGTCTGAACCAAGCCCCAGTGTTACCCCAGCCGCCACCTGCTCTGGGATGGGGGCGATGCCGCCGCCAACTTCACAGTTGCTCAACGGCATGTGGGTCACTTTGATCCCGCGGTCAGCGATGATCGCCCGCTCTTTTTCAGAAAGCTGAACGCATTGAGAAGCCATCATTCCCGGACCAGTAACGCCTAATTCCTCGTAATATTCCAAGGTTCGCATCCCAAAATGTTTCAGGGCGTATTGGGGTTCATGTATCCCTTCGTTGCAATGGCAATGGGTCAAAACGCCCAGCTCTGCCCCCATCTCAAACGCTTGCTGGATAAATTCAGCTGAACAAGTAAAGGTGGTATGGAAACAGATCAACCCTTCAATCAGCCCGTTATCTTGCCGGCATTGTTGGATCAGCTTAACATTTTCTTGTAAACCAAGCTGCCCATTTTCTTTGCTAACCCGTTCCGTCGCCTCAAAGGAGAGAATCCCGCGCAGCCCGCGCCGCGCCACCACTTCTTTTTGGGCAAACAGCGCGTCTGGAATGGCAAATGGCGCTTCTAAGATGTCATAAAAGCTGGTCACGCCGCTGCGCAACATCTCCACGCATCCCCAATCGGTGGCGGCGGCGATCATCTCATGGTCTAAAGCGTCTTCAACCAAACTCCACCAAAAATCATTTAAAAAGCCCCAAAAATCGGATGGGGCATTTTCTAGCGGAATGCCATGCGCCAATACGCCATATAGATGGACATGGGCGTTGACAAAGCCTGGCGCCAGAACGCAGCCGCTGCCGTCTTGGATGTGGTCGTTGGGGTACGCTTTCTTTAGCTGGTCGTTAGCGCCAACATCGGCGATCACCCCCCCAACCACCCGCGCCCCCCAATTTTTTTTAGGGGGTTGAAGGGGCGATACGATCAGCCAATCCGCTAAAATTATGATCCCTATTTCATCATTACGCATATGCCCTCCCATCAAGGCGTCCAATCTGAAAAAGCGTCGATCACCGGTTTGATGTCGTCCATCATCGGGTACAGGATGGGGCAGGTGACGCCGGCATCGATATATTCCGCCACTTTTTCCTGACATTGGCGGGAATTGCCAACCGCCATCAAGCTGCGAACCACATCGTCTGGGATGATATCCGCTGCGCGTCGATAATCATCTTCGGTGGCGGGCCAACCCACAATTTCTTGCACTTTGGCTATTAAGCCCTCATCTACCCGGCTGGCTTTCATAATGTGGGGTTCGGTGCCCAAATAATATGCCACCAACATTTTGCCCGTCATCATCGCCTCGCCGGGGTTGTCGTCAGAAAGCGAACAGACCAATAATTCAGGGCGGTCGATGTCGTCTATCGTTTTGCCGGCATTTGCCGCCCCTTTGCCTACTTTTTCTACCGCTTCGCGGATGTATTCCACCGAGACGACGTAATTCAGCACCACGCCATCACAAATTTCGCCCGTTAATTCCAACATCTGCGGACCCGTCGCCCCGATGTAAATGGGGATATCGCGGGGGGAACTATCGCCAAAAGCGACATCTAGTTTGACCCGATCCAGTCGGACAAATTCCCCTTGATAGCTCACCTCTTCCATGGTAAAAAGTTGCCGAATCGACTCTACATTTTCTCGCATCGCTTTCAGCGCTTTGTGCCGCTGGACCCCAACTCGGCTAGCAATGGGCTCCCACCACGCCCCCAAACCAAGCATCACCCGGCTTTGCCCATTGGCGGTTTTGCCCGCCAACTCCCACATGGTGCTCCACGTTGCGGCGATAACCGCTGGGTTGCGCGTCCATATAGGCAGCACGCCAGAGCCAAAGCGCATCCGTTTCGTTTCTGCCAAAAAAGCGCTCATCAACACCACACAATCTCGGGCTAAACGGGTATCAGCCTGCCAAATCTCCGAAAATCCTTTCTCTTCGGCATATTTGACCATCTCGATTTCATAGGATATTGGATGTTTATCCTGCATGTATAAAGCCATTCGTTGCGCCATTAAACCCTCCGATTACCGTTACGCTAACACTTTTCTGATGATGCCGGCATACCCTACTGCGGCGGCGAGCAATTGGTCGATTTCGATATATTCATCGACGATATGAGCCAGCCCTTCACTGGATGGACCAAAGCCAACGGTGGGAATGCCGGCAACGCCAGCGCTATATGCCCCGTTGGTGCAAAAACTGTACGCCTGCAATTTAGGCGCTAAATCCGCTTCTTTTAATCCAGCTAGCGCCTTCTGCACGAATGGATGCTGGGGGGAAAATTTCCAGGCAGGAAAAAATTTGGGAGCGGCTAGGGTAGCGCCGCTGTATGTCTGATGGTTGCCTTCTACGATTGAGAGCTTTAACCCGTCTAATGCCGGCAATGCGACAAAATCACTCAACACAGAAGCCATCGTTTCTCCCGCCAGCAACCGCCTATCGTATGTAACCCGGCAACGGCTGGGTATGACGGAAGCGCCGGGATATGGGTCGGAGATGATGTCAGTTAAGGCGATGATGGCGTCGCCTAGCAATGGGTCTGAGCCGAGGGGCATCTGTTCAATGGCGGCGATTGCCGGCAAGATGCGATGCACGGCGTTAACGCCTAAATGGGGGGACGAAGAGTGAGCCGGTTTGCCAGCCGCTTCTAAAGATAACTCGGCTCGCCCTCTGCCGCCATGATTCAAATTCAGCTCTGTCGCTTCGCCGATAATGACAAAATCTGGTTTGACCCGGTCTATTACCGCTTTCAACGACACCCCTTCCATCACCTCTTCCATAACTGTGACGCTGACGACGATGCTGCCGGCAATTTGCTCTCGATCAATTGAGGATGCGGCATAGACCATGCCGGCAAGCGCTCCTTTCATATCCGACGACCCCCGCCCATAAATTCGCCTGCCTTTAATAGCTCCGCCATAGGGATCAACTTGCCATGGCGAGCCAGCGGCAACGCCAACCGTATCACAATGGGCGTCTAACAATAAACAAGCGCCTGGTTTTGCCCCGTAAATGAAGCCAATAAGAGTTCCATTCTTGTCGATAACTGTCTCGTCAAATCCTAACGCCTGCATCTTACCTTGAATAAACTGGATAATTCCCCCTTCTTCGCCTGAAGAGGAAGGAATTTGAATGAGCTTTTGGACAAATTGGATGAGCGCGTTTCGATTCATTTCTGGCAAAGAATAATCGGACCAGGTCTCGAAGCTTCGACCCTGCCAAATAAATCATAACAACGCCCCCAAGAGTCGTCAAATTTTGCTTTACAAATCAATTAATAATTAAATAATGCCACACATTTTAACGGATAGCGCTAAAATAATAGACGACGGTAGTTGAATAAATATGGAGCGATATGAAAATAGGCAAAAAGATTAAAGAACGGCGTAAAGAGATGAAACTAAGTTTGCGAGATTTGGCGAAGCGGGTTGATTTGACAGCTAGCTTTTTAAGCCAGGTGGAACGAGATCAAGCCAGTCCTTCGATCGACTCATTGCGAAAAATAAGCCGAGCGCTTGATGTGCCGGCATTTTATTTTTTGTTAGAGCAAGATGGTCCCAACCCAGTAGTGCGCCGCGATCAACGCCGCAAAATGAGTTTGCCTGAAGGTATTGTCACTTATTATCTGTTGACGCCGGATGTCAACCGCAAGTTGGGAGTTACATTGGCGGAACTTGAACCGAACGCGACAGGGGCGCCGCTGGTAAAATTTGAGCACACAGAGGAGTGTATCTACCTGTTGGCAGGGGCGTTAGAAGTAAAGCTGGGCGCGGAAACCCACCAGTTGAATGCCGGCGACGCTATCTATTTTGATGGACCTATGTTACAACGATTGCGGGCGTTAGGAGACCAAAAGGCGACCTATTTGTCGATCGTTACGCCGCCAATTTTTTAGAGCGCTGTGATTATTGCTGACGCAAAAGTACGACTTGATAACATTATTGCTATTTAGAATCAGAAATTGGCGGATAAGTTGTCGGTCAATGTAGATCGTTTTGATGGCGCTAATTGTCAAACTTATTGGCGAAGATTTCGAGATTAAATTGGAAAGGTAAGGCGATCGCCCAACAAAATCGTTTAGCAAAAACATAAAAATAAGAAATTTGTAAAGTAATTATTGACGCCTCCCGCTATAAGCGTTATAAATAAGCGCAATTGAGAAAATATCGCCTTCCTAAACTTTCTTTCACATCAAATACTCAAAAATGAACAACTATAAAAAAGTGCAACTTCTCGATTTTTACCGGCAAATGGTAAAAATCCGGGAATTTGAATTGCGGGCGATTAATGAGCGCAGGGCTGGTTTAATCCCTGGATTTATCCACTCCTGTGTGGGGCAAGAGGCGACGGCAGTTGGGGCTTGCGCCGCCTTAAACCAGGATGACGTCATCGCCAGCACCCATCGCGGACATGGGCATCTGGTGGCAAAAGGAGGCGAACCGAAATATATGATGGCGGAGTTGGCAGCCCGCAGTGGCGGCTATTGTGCCGGCAAGGGGGGCAGCTTGCATATGACCGATTTCGATCTAGGCATATTGGGAGCAAATGGCATCGTGGCGGGCGGCATCCCAATGGCGGTGGGGGCAGCCCTCGCCTTTCAGATGCGGGGCGAATCGCGGGTGGCGCTTTCATTTTTTGGCGATGGGGCGGTAAATGAAGGAGCATTTCATGAAGCGGCAAATTTAGCCGGGCTATGGAAGCTGCCCATCATCTTTTTTTGCGAAAACAACCTTTATGGAGAAGGGACGCCTCAGGAAAAACAAGCCCCTGTCAAAGATTTGTCCATTCGGGCGGAAGGGTATGGCTTTCCGGGCGTGATAGTCGATGGCAACGATGTGGTTGCCGTCTATGAGGCATCTGTTGCGGCTGTGAAGCGGGCTAGGGCGGGAGAGGGTCCAACTTTTGTCGAAGGCAAGACGTACCGATACCGGGGTCATTATGAAGGCGATCCTATGGTTTATCGCAGCCAGGAGGAGTTGGAAGCGTGGCGGCAGCGCGACCCAATTGCGACTTTTCGCCACAGATTGCTGTCGGGTTCAGTCGCTGCAGAGGAAAGATTACGTCAGATAGATGAAGAAGTAGATACGATGTTGGATGAGGCAGTGGCATTTGCCAAAAATAGCCCAACTCCAGAGCCGACCAGCGCTCTGGAAGGGGTTTATGGCGATACGCACCAAGGGCGGGTGTTTTAATGGATCGAGAGATAACTTTTGGCCAAGCGATCAACGAGGCGATGGCGGAAGAGATGCGGCGGGATGAAGCCGTCTTCCTCATTGGCGAAGATGTGGGGTTGTTTGGCGGCGTCTTTGGCGTTTCGGCAGGCTTGTTTGATGAATTTGGCGGGGAACGAGTGCGAGATACGCCCATTTCCGAAACAGCGATCATTGGGGCGGGTTTAGGGTCGGCATTGATGGGGATGCGCCCTATTGCAGAAATTATGTTTGCCGATTTTGTGACCTGCGCTATGGATCAGGTGGTGAACCAGACGGCGAAGGCGCGATACATGAGCGGCGGAAAAGCGCAAGTTCCTTTCACTATTCGTATAGTCAATGGAGCGCCTGGCTCTGCAGCTGCCCAACATTCACAAAGTCCAGAGGCGTGGTTCATGAATGTGCCCGGGCTAAAAATCGCCATTCCCGCCACTCCTTACGACGCCAAAGGGTTGCTAAAAAGCGCGATTCGAGGAGAAGATCCAGTACTATTTTTTGAGCATAAGATGTTATACGCTGCAAGCGGGGCGGTTCCTGAAGGAGATTACACCGTCCCGTTTGGGCAGGCACATGTATGCCGGCAAGGGGCAGATGTGACGATCGTTGCCATCGGCGGCGTTTTGCCCAATGTGCTGACAGCGGCTGACCGGCTGGCTGCAGACGATATTCATGCCGAGGTGATTGATCCGCGTACCTTAGTTCCGTTGGATAGTGACACAATCGTCAACTCTGTTAAAAAGACGAATCGAGCGATTATCGTTCATGAGGCGCACAAACGAGCTGGCCCCGGCGCGGAAATCGCTGCCATGATTGCAGAGCAAGGGATTGGATATCTTGATTCTCCGATTATTCGCGTAGCCACTAAGAATGTGCCCTTTCCATACAACCCCCAACTAGAACAGTTCATTCTGCCAACCGTGGAAGAGATCGTTTCGGCGGCTGCCGGCATCGTGCGGTACACTCTGTAAAGGATGCAAATGAAAGCAAATGTCCTATTTACAACCGAAAGAGGAGTTCGCCACCAACAAGATGCGTTGAGGGCTGCCCCGCCACAGGTTACGGTCACCATAGCCCGCCAACCCACGCCGGCTGAACTACGCTTCCTATTGGCTGACGCCGACTATCTCATTTCGGAGCGGGTGGGCAACATCGATGCCCAGACCATTGCAGCTGCCCCCCGGCTAAAACTTATTCAGCGGTTAGGTTCGTTGACCTACGACATCGATTTAAAAGCGGCAACAAAAGAAGGCATCTCCGTTTGTTATCTGCCCGTAACCACCGTGATTCAAGTGGCAGAACATATTATTTTGCAGATGTTGGCGGTAGGAAAAAAGTTGCGGGAAGTAGAATCTGTCGCTTTGGCGGCTAGCCTAGAGTGGGGAGAGAGCAAACGCACCAATGAAGATACCTTTGCCTATAATTGGTCTAAGCGGAGCGGCGTCAGCCAGTTGTGGGAGAAAAAGATCGGCATTATTGGCTTTGGCGAGATCGGGGCAGAAGTCGCTCGGCGGTTATCTGGATGGGGATGCAGCGTTTTGTACAACAAGCGGCGGAGATTGCCGGCACAAACGGAATCACTATTAGGGTTAACGTTTATAGACGCCCCGACCTTGTATGCCCAAAGCGACTATCTGATCAATTTGCTCCCTTACTTTACCGCTACCGATATGTTGTTAGACGCTACTGTATTTGACCAGATGAAAGCGGGAGCGTTTTTCGTCAGTTGCGGCAGCGGCAGCGTTATTGATGAAGCTGCCCTGGCGAATAGCGTTGCATCAGGCAAATTAGGCGGTGTGGCGCTTGATACCTTTGAATGGGAGCCGGTCCGAGCAGGAAATCCACTGATTAGATTAGCCAAGAATGGGTACAATGTATTGTTAACCCCGCACACTGCTGCCGGCACAGAAGATGGGCGGGATATGAGCCAGTTGCGAGCCCGGGATTACCAAAATATCATCAACCATTTACAAGGTCGCCCACTACGGTACCAGGTAGCGTAAATTAATGAAATATAGTGGCTATCTCGATTTTTGGTTTGCTGACCTGCCTTTTGAAGCGCGTATCGCCCGATTTATTGAGTTGGGCATTGACCAATTCAACATCTTTTTTTGGCGACAAAGACCAATAGCGCAGATTGCGGCTGAATGCCGGCAATTAGGCGGGCAACTCTATTCTACTTTTGATGGCGACATGGGGTCGTTGGCAGATCCCGGCGACAACCCAAAAACGCTCCGATCTTGGGGCGAAAGTTTGGAAATGGCAGATGAGCTAGGCATCTCCGCCCTCTATATCTTTTCCAACCAAATCGAGCTGGCGGATGGCAAGGAGTTTGTCAAACGGCTCTCAACCAATTGCAGCGAAGGGGAACAATACGCTAACCTGCTCAACCAAACTGAAAAAATCATGAAAATGGCAGAACAAACTAATGTTGAGCTGCGCGTTGAATGTCTTAATCAGCATGATTTTGCCGGCAAAATTTTGGTCGACAATCCGCATATTGCCGCCGACTGGGTGCGCCGCGTCGGACATCCCCAATTGCGGCTTACCTTCGACGTTTATCATCAACAGCGCGGCTCTGGCGAATTGCTATGGAGCTTGGAAAACTATTTCGATTTAATTTCTTCTGTCCATATCGGGGATGTGCCTACCCGGCAGGAACCTGGCACAGGAGAGATAAATTTCGTCAACATTCGGCAAAAATTGCGAGAACTGGACTATGATGGCGAAATTGGGCTAGAATTTTACCCCTCTACTGATGAGGCGACGGCGTTAGAAAAAACGCGGCAAATATTCCCATTGGAGTAACATGTACGATTTAGTTATCAAAAATGGCAGGGTGGTAACGTCGGGGGCGACTTTTGCCGCTGATGTAGCCATCCAACAAGAGCAGATTGCGGCAATTGGCTTGGATTTATCAGGCAAAAAGGAGTACGACGCTGCCGGCAAATACGTCATCCCGGGCGGCGTCGATATTCATGTTCATCTGCAAATGCAGCTGGGGGATGGGGTGGCGTCAGCCGATGATTTTTTTACTGGAACGCGGGCAGCCGCTTTTGGCGGCACAACGACAATTGTTGATTTTGTCGAAGCCAGCCCAGAACAATCGATGGTAGAAGCGATCGCCCAGCGGAGGTCGGAAGCAGACCCCAAAGTGGTCATCGACTATGGGCTGCACATGACGCTAGCTCCTTCAGATATCGCCAAGTTAGAGCAAATTCCCGAAGCGTACCAGGCTGGCTGCGCCAGTTTCAAAATGTATATGGCATACGCGGTTCGTTTGACTGATGACCAACTATTGCCGGCATTTGAAGCGATTCGGGGCGTCGGCGGTTTTCCAGTCATCCACGCTGAAAATTGGGACGTGATTCAATTTTTAGCGGCGCGGCATGTAGCAAATGGGCACACAACGCCCCATTGGCATCCGCGTAGCCGCCCAGCGTCGATGGAGGGGGAAGCAGTAGGCAGGGTGATCGACCTCGCCACAATGGCGGGAACGCCCGTACATATCTTTCATGTCTCTTGCGCCGAGGCGGTTGAGCGAATTGCGGCTGCCCGTCACCGAGGGTTGCCTGTTACGGGCGAAACGTGCCCTCAATATCTCTTTCTGACCCAAGAGGCATATGACGTCCCGGGCTTGGCAGGGGCTTTGCCAGTGTGCGCCCCGCCAATTAGAGAAAAGGAACAACAAGAAGCGTTATGGCAGGCGTTAGCTCGGGGGGATTTACAAATCGTCACCACGGATCATTGCCCTTTTGTTAGGGCGGATAAAGCGCGCGGACGGGATGATTTCAGGCTGATTCCCGGTGGCGTTCCTTCTATTGAGATGCGGTTGACTGCCATCTATAGCGGCGGGGTCAAATCGGGGCGATTGTCGCTAAATCAATGGGTAGACGCTTGCTGCACAATGCCGGCAAAATTGGTCGATTTGAAGAATAAAGGGGATATCGCAGTTGGGTATGACGCTGATATCGTCATCTTTGATCCCGAAGGGGAAACCGACATCACCTTAGATACCCTGCACGAGCAAGTCGATTGGACGCCTTACGAAGGATTGGTTTTGCACGGCAAGGTAGATCGGGTTTTCTCTCGTGGGCAGTTAATCGTTGATGACCGGGAATTTTTGAGCAAACCAGGTCACGGGCGCTTCATCAATCGGGCTCTGTGACATTATGGAAAAAATTCACGATTTACCCTCTTATATCGCCGCTTTGGAAAAAGCGGGTCAATTAGCCCGAATAACCAAGCCAATTAACCTAGAGTACGAGCTAGCGGATGTGGCGGCTACATTGGTTCGCAATGGAGGCGGCGCACCATTATTTGAAAATGTGGTAGGCGCTCCTTGGCACATCTTCTCTAGCGGCGTCGCAAACCAAAAGCGAGCCGCCATTGCCCTGGGTTGCGCCGAAAATGAAATAATCGACTTGATGGAGCAGGCGCTGCAACCTCAAAATGGCATCGCTCCAATTCGCGTAGCGAGTAGCAATTGGCAACAAAACACCATAACCCAGGATGAAATCGACATCAGAAAGTTGCCCATCCCTACCCATTCCCGCGGCGATGGCGGGGCGTTTATCACGGGCGGAGTAATCATCAGCAAAGACCCCATCTCTGGCAGGGGCAATTTATCTTATAACCGCATGTTGGCGTTAGGGAAGAACAACTTTGGCTTTAATGTGAATGAGTGGCGGCATGTTCGCGCCTTTATGGAGAGCCGAGACGATCCGCTTGCCCCCTTTCCGATTGCTATCGCCATCGGCTTAGACCCAGCAATTATGATTGGGGCTGGCGTCCGCACCGAAGCGGATGAATTGACGATTGCCGGCGCAATTCGGGGGGAGGGCGTTCCCGTTTGCCGTGGTTTAACGGTCGATGTCGATATTCCAGCCCATGCTGAAATCGTCATTGAAGGATTCGTTCATCCCGCCGAGAAACAACCTGAAGGTCCGCTGGCGGAATTTCATGGCTATCTGGGCGAATTGTGGGAAAGTCCCACGGTAGAAGTAACCGCTATCAGTCACAAAGACAACCCCATTTATCAGACGATTATTCCTGGTTGGTACGAGCATATCTATATTGGCAATGTGCTGCCCCGTGAGCCGTTGTTACGCCGGTTTGTGCGTCATCTGAACCCGCATGCCAACGTTCACACTCCCCCATACGCTAATGGCTTTGCCGCAGTCATCCAAATCAAAAGAGACAATCCAGGTCAGCCTAAAAATTTAGCGATGGCGGCTATGACCGCTCACATCAATATTCGTATTGTTATTGTGGTTGATGAGGATATAAACATTTATGATCCGGCAGAACTGTTGTGGGCGATTACCAATCGGGTAGATTGGGAGCAGGATATCTTCCAGGTTCCAAATGCGCAAGGACACGAGATGGATCCAGTTGCGGATATGCGCGGCGTCGCCGCCAAGCTAGGCATTGACGCCACCTACAAGCGGGAGCGAAGGGAATACGGCGAGAGAGTGAGCTACTCTATGGTTAACATCAGCGACTATCTTGCCGATTGGAGTGAATGATGGAGATTAAGATGCCCAAGCTGGGGCTTACTATGAGTGAAGGGACATTGTCCCATTGGCTTGTACAGGAAGGAGACAGGGTTAAACAGGGGGATATCCTTTTTGAATTTGAGAGCGATAAATCGACGATGGAGTTTGAAGCGCCAATGGATGGCACGTTAGGGCGGCTGCTAGTCGAGGAAGGGGAGACGGTATTGTGTGGCGAGGCGGTCGCTACGCTGGAAGGCGTCAATACAACCAAAAAATTGGCAACGCCAGCGGCAAAGCGGCGGGCGCGGGAACTTGGGATTTCGTTGGCTGTCGTTGAGGGCAGGGGGGTGAATGGTCGCATTCAATTGGTCGATATTGAGGAAAGCAGTCAGGCAGATCGCGTTAAAAAGCAAAGCGCAAAGGCTTCGCCAGTTGCCAGGCGGCTTGCGAATGAATTAGGCATTGATATTGCGGATATTTTGACAGAAAGTGGACGGGAACGAATCACGCGGCAGGATGTGGTTGCCGCTGTTCGAGGGCGGCAAATTACAACAAAAGTTTTGGATTTGCCCCAAGTTAGCGAAATTGATGTGGCGTTTCGAAGTAAGACGAAGTTAGCTGGGGTTCGACGGGCGATTGCCAAACATATGAGCGACAGCGCATTATCTGCCCCTCAGGTTACGCTCCACACCGAGGTAGATGCCGGCAATTTAATGATGGCCCACTCCTCTCTTAATGACCGATTTGATAGCAAATTTAAAATCTCGTTCAACGCCTTATTTATCGCCTTTGCCGGCAAAATATTGTCGGCGTTTCCCCAGATGAATGCCTGCCTGCTGGAAGACGAAATCTGCCAATACAAAGAGGTCAATGTCGGGTTGGCGGTAGAGACGCCGCGAGGTTTGCTGGTTCCTGTCATACGAAAGGCAGATCAGTTAAGCGTGGCTGAGATTCAACAAGAATGTGATAGTTTGATAGCTCGGGCTCTTGCCGGCAAGAACGAACCAGACGATTTAAATGCCGGCACATTCACCATCACCAATTTAGGCATGTTTGGCGTAGACGCCTTCACGCCGATCATCAATCAGCCGCAAGCGGGAATTTTGGGCGTTGGGCGTATCATCACCAAACCAGCCAACCACAATGGAGAGATGGCGCTGCGCGACCGGCTGACATTGAGCCTAACCTTCGACCACCGATTGATCGATGGCGTTCCAGCCGCCCAATTTTTGCAGCAGTTTGGGCAGTTGGTCGAACAACCTCTGGCGATGATTTTGTAAACGCGGCGCGATCGGTATGCATTCTATCCTTATTCACAACGGCGCCATTTTGCCGATGAACGCCCAAAATGCTTTTTTTCAGAATGGGTGGTTGCTGGTTGAAGGGGATAAAATTGCAGATATAGGCGAGGGGAACGCGCCAGAACGACTCCTCTCTCAAGCACATCAGTTGATAGACGCCACCCACATGGTCGTCTTGCCTGGTTTAATCAACGCCCATACCCATCTATCTCAAACATTTATGCGTGGGTTGGGCGACGACAAACCGCTTATTCGGTGGCTTAAAGAGGCAGTCTGGCCCCTACAAGCTGCGTTTACGGCGGAAGATATGCGATTAGCCAGCTTGTTAGGCTTGGTCGAGAATGTTCGGTCGGGCGTCACATCCGTAAATCAGCACCATAAATTGCCGGCAGCCGAGATGAGCGACGCCGCGTTACATGCGGCACGCCAAGTTGGTGTCCGCTTTCAACTGGCGCGCGGTTGGGTCGATTTAGGCGACGCTTACGAAAAGCCAGACGGCATTTTAGGGGAGATGAAGCGGTTAGTTGCCGATTGGCATCGGGGCGGAGATAGTCGACTGAAAGTTAGTTTTGGTCCGATGGCGCCGTGGCGTTGTTCAGATGAATCGATGGGTAAGTTTGTGGCTCTGGCGCGAGCCTGGGACGTTCCAACACATATCCACATCGCGGAAACGAGGGACGAAATCGATATGTTGTCGGTCCGAACAGGGGGTTTGCGTCATGTCGAATGGTTGGAATCACTGGGTTTGCTTGGGGAAGATTTGCAATTGGTTCATTGCGTTCATATCAGTGAGGATGAGCAAACTTTGTTGGCTGATAGGGGCGCAGTTGTAGTTCATTGCCCTACCAGCAACATGTATTTAGCGTCTGGCATCGCCCCTATTCCCGATTTGTTAGAAAAGGGAGTTGCTATAGCCCTGGGCACAGATGGGGCTGCCTCTCATAATTCACAAGATTTGTTGGAAACGTTGAAAATGGGGATTTTGTTGGCGAAAATTGGCTTCGGCAGCCCCACGGCGATGACGACGTTGCAAGCGTTGCAGATGGCGACAATAGCCGGAGCAAAGATCATGAGACGAGATGATATCGGTCAGCTGAAGGCAGGGTTTCAAGCAGACATATCCATCATTGATTTGAATAAAGCGCATGTGATGCCTTGGCATCGGGTCGAAAGCTCGATTGTTTACAATTGTAACGCCGCTGACGTTGACACAGTCATCGTTGCCGGCAACATCCTGCTGCAAAATGGCATTCTAACGATGTTGGATGAAGGGGCGTTGATTGAAGAATGCCGGCTTGCTGCCCGTCGGATAACGCAAAGAGCGGGGATGATAGGCTGAATGGAGACGGTATGGAATTGAAAGGCAAAGTAGCTTTAGTTACTGGGGCGGCAAAGCGCGTGGGGCGCGTTATAGCACTGACATTGGCAGAACAAGGGGCGAATGTCGCCATCACGTACCTTCATGACCAAGAGCCATGGCAGGAAACAGCGGCTGAAATAGAGGCCAATGGCGTTCGCTCGATGGCGCTCCAGCTTGATGTGCAGCAAATAGAGAAGCCAAAAGAGATTGCGGCAAAAGTAGTCGACCAATTGGGGCGTATCGACATTTTGGTGAACAATGCTTCAGTGTGGCTTTCGTCGCCCTTTTTGGATATTAGCCTTGCGGATTGGCAAAATGTCTTAGACATCAATTTAACGGGACCCTTTTTGTGCGCTCAAGCTGTTGCCCCTTATATGTTAAATCAAAAGGCGGGGTTGATTATCAATATAACTGATCTATCTGCTTTCCAGACGTGGCAAAATTATGCGCATCACGCTGCTAGCAAAGCCGGTTTGGTGGCATTAACCAGGGTGATGGCTGTGGAGTTAGCGCCTGATATTCGGGTAAATGGCATTGCGCCAGGCACTGTTTTGTTGCCAGAAAATGCCGGCAAGGAAAAGGTAAGATGGGCGACAGAAAATTCTTTGCTGAAACGAATTGGCTCTCCACACGATGTCGCTCACACGGTTTTGTTTCTAGCGAAAATGGATTTTGTTACGGGGTCAGTTTACTTTATCGATGGCGGGAGAGCTTTGGTCTAAATTATACTACGACTAAACATATTTAGTTTAAGTATAGCCCTATTAAAACCACCCTACGCCCTATAAGAACCCCAGGGCAACGACCTATCAAGCGCTTTCGCCAATTTCATCGTTGATGGATGATAATATTCGTTAATACTAGCTTTGGCGCTATCAGAAACAACCATTTTGCCTCCTTTAGAGTTTGCATCTAAAGTATTTAGCCTTCGCAAACTCTGCTTTCCTAATCGAATTCCATTCTCAAACCAACGATAAACTGTCGGCTGCCCCATCACTCTAGAGCGAGCGTTGGCGACAATTGGCTCAAATCTTAGATATGCTCTATTTAACCAACCATATTTCACGCTGAATGTGTAGTTATACCTGTTAAACGCATAACCTCGATAATAGTCGTTGTCAATTCCTAATTTTTGGCACAATTTTGCGATATTTGATTCAATATCCGCAAAAAAATCTTCATATATCAATATGTTGATTTTTGTTTCTTCTATAGTGTCATAAAATTGTTGTAAATAATCAACATAGCATCCTGCTTCGAGATTATTCGCTTTTGAACTGTCCTGGCTAAATTGCTTATCTACAAATTCATCAAAAGTTACCCCTGTAACAAATTGAGCCTCGCGTCTCACATGCATCCGATAGTCTGACACCAGTCGCTTTAGCGGGTCACGAAATATAAACAGCAATGCCGCTTCTGGTAAAAGAGCGTTAACTTGCTTTGCGGCTTGAGCAGAATAGAGCGTATATGGCGTCGCTTCCATACGCCATGTTGCATTGTCATTGCAATGGCTAAAATAGCTCTGAAAGTTCTTCTTAGTTTGTTTGCCGGCAAAAACGCCTTGGGCATCAAATTCCTTAGCGAAAAAGTATGTCTCTTTTCGATTTGAAGCGCACACAGCGGGGTGATCGGACAAATAATTGAAAAGAGAAGTCGTTCCACATTTTGGCGCGCCGCCAATTAACAAATATTTCATCTTACACGTTACAAACCATACCTTCCCCATCCAACATTTTGTAGCCGGCATCTTGCCACGCCACCATACCGCCCGTCACATTGTACACCCGCTCATACCCATGCCGAATCATCATGCTAATGGCAGAGCTAGAACGTTTGCCCGTGGCGCATGTCACCGCTACTTCTTGCTCTAACGGCACAGCCAACTTGCCCAACTGAGACGGGATTTGCAACTGTGGCGCCATTGAGGTGTAGGGCATAAAATGCGCTCCCTCAATGTGCCCTTCGTCCCACTCATCCGACTCGCGCACATCTACCACCTGCAACCCATTGACTGACAGCTTGTGATGCAGGGTGTGAACATCCATTTGCGGCACGGTACGCATCGGCAAGCCATTTGCCATCCACGCCTCCATACCGTCCGCCACATACCCTGCCACATGGGAGTCAAGGGCGATAAACGCCATTCTGTATATCGCTTCTTGGGCTTCCGCATCCTCTCCAACCAGCAAAATGATGGGGGTGTCATCCTTTACCACCCAACCCACCCGTTGCTCAAACTCACTGCTAGATAATTGCACATTGTAAGCGCCGGGGATATGCCCTGCCCCAAACTGTGCCGACGAGCGGCAATCTACCAACACATGCCCATCTTGCATCATTTCTTGGGCTTGTTTTGGGGTTAGCAGTTTTGCTTTGGGCGTTTCCATCGTCAAGGGTTTTTTGCCTTGATTGGTGGCGACGATGTTGAGAATGTTTGCCGGCTTTACCGGTTGATCATCTTGCATGTAGGCGGTAAAGTGTTCTCTGTTTTTGATCAGCAACGCATCATTGTAACGTCGTTCGTACCCAACCGTAGTGGCAACCTTGCCACTGGTAACACGCCCTCAGGTAGAGCCGGCAAGATGACCGGGATACACCTCCACATGATCAGGCAGATTGAGAAAACGGGGAATAGAGACATCATACAATACTGGCGCCCCTTCATCTCCTGCCTGAGCCAAATCAGGACGGGCAACATCTCCCACCATCACAAAATCAGCCGTCAAAATAAACCACGGCTCATCGCCGCGCGGGTAATCGTACACCAAAATGTTGATTTGCTCAGGGCGATGACCGGGCACATGCACCACTTCCATCCCTACCCCACCCATCTTGATCATGTCGCCATGTTTGACTCGTGTCGCTTCGTAGGTGATGTCAGCGAGCGCCGGCAATATCAACTCCCCACCGGTTGCCTCCGCCAAAATCCGTGCCCCAGATACGTGATCAGCATGACTGTGCGAATCGATAATATACCGAATTTTTGACTTTTTCTCTTTTGCCATCTCCAAATATGGCTGGATGTCCCACAAAGGGTCAAAAACGGCACAATCGCCCGTACGCTGACAGCCAATCATATAAGCGGCACAGCCTGTTTCTTCTCGGATAATCGTTTCAAACCACATGTTACTCTCCTAATTGAATATGAAGCCTGAACTGTCAAAACCCACCTGCCTTCGACAAGCTCACGCTTTACAACATTTCACTATGGACTAAACAACTCATTTAAAGTTGCAAAGACTTTGCTTTGGGTTTTTGAGCTGATATGTCCTAACTTACGAATCAGTCGCTTTTTATCAACTGTCCGAATCTGATCGAGAACTATCTGCCCCTTTTTACCTTGAAATGTGAAAATCACTCTGGTTGGATAACCTCTTATCCGTGAAGAAATCGGAGCAATAATTACTGTATTGATATTCCTATTCATTTCATTCGGCGAAATGATAAGGCAAGGTCTTGTCTTTTGAATCTCACTTCCTACGGTAGGGTCAAGCGTCACCAGAAACAGATCAAATCTTTTGACTACCATTCCCATTCCTCATCTTCCCAATCGGTTGGCAAGAATGATTCAATCAATAGTTGATCATCTTCAGCTTCTGCCATCCGCTTAAACTGCTCTTCCCAACCTGAACGAGCAACATGGCTGGAGCGAATAACAATTTCGCCATTTTGCACTTCAAGTTCGACATCCTTTTCCAAATTTGTTTGATCTAGCAGTAGCTTGGGAATGCGAACGCCTTGTGAATTACCTATTTTTACAATCTGTGTTTTTACGGCATTGGACATGGTGTTTTCTCCATAAGCTCAAATGAAATCGTATCCACATTGTAATTACAATCATTAAAACAGTCAAGAAGGTTTGCAATCATTCAAAATTCCAATTCGCAACGAATATTTTTCTACAGAACTGGTCTGTCGTTCGCTGTCCATCCTCAATCTTCCTTTGCCGGCAATTTATATGCCTCTGCCACCGGTTTAAGGGGGCGTTTTAGCCACATCGGGCGACGAGTGCCATCAGGGCTAAACTTATCTGCCGGGCGGGTCATCGCTTTCCATTCTTCATACACCGCTTTCGACTTTTCCGTATCCACCCACACATCGCCGTGTCGGTCGCCGGGGTCTGCTTTGCGAACGTTGGTCGCTTTTTGTAGCCAGCAATGTGCCCCGCTTACCGGGTCGGGATGCACGGCATGGGTCAAATTTTGATGCACGCCGACATCTTTCCACCATATCCGGCTACTGTCCGGGTCAAAACTGTCCCACGCCTTGCCGGCATTCAAAATATTCAACTTATGCTCGCTCCCCATTTGCTCTAACTGGACCAGGTTACTCATGCCGGCATTCCCGCCCAACTTATCCTGCAACCGCCACCTGCCCAAATGATGACTCATGGCGATCATGCCCGGCTTCATCCCCTCCGTCACCCACACCTTATCCACAAAATAGCCAATCTCCGTCTCCACCCGCGTCAAATCCCCGGATTTTAGCCCCAGCCGCTTCGCGTCCGACGGGTTCATCCACAACGGATTTTTGTGCGAGATTTCATACAGCCATTTGGCATTGGCAGAGCGAGTGTGAATCAGCGTTGGCAAGCGGAAAGTAGGCAAAAGCAACATTTCGCCCGCCTCATGGTTGATGTTGTCAGGGTGAACATGGCTTTTAAGCGGATAGGGAATCGTGTATTCCCGTTCCGTCCAGCCCCATTCGTACATCGTCGGGCTAAAAAACTCCAGCTTTCGGCTCGGCGTGCCAAAACCCACCTTTGCCTCGCCATCTACCATCACGCCCACGATTTCCGATTTTTGATTTCGGATTTTCGATTTCTCATCCATTTGCCACTTGTTACCTGCTCCCTGCCCCTTGCCCCTTGCCACCGTTTTCTCATATGGCGCATAATTCTCTTTGGTCACTTCAAACGCCCCATACTTTCGCATGTATGCCAACGGCGTTAACCCTTCCGCTGAGGCGACTGCCGGCAATCCCGGCACGCTATTCTCAAAAATCCATTGAAAATATTCCGACACCGAAATAATCTCCCCCTCTCGATACGGACTTTCAAAATATTGGCGAATGCCCAAACTGCCATCCGGATCCATCCGAGCCGACAACTCGATCCACCATTCCGCCTCCTCCCACACCTGGCCCGGATTCGCCTCATAGGTAAAACGCACCGGCTTGCCCAACCGCTCCATCGCCACCCGCCGCACCGGTTGCCGAAAAGCGATCCATTGTCCGGCATGTGTCTCTTGGCTCATCAAATCATGCCGCTCGCCGCTATGCCCCATCGGCAGAACATAATCAGCAAACCACGCCGATTCATTCCATGTTGGGGTCATCGCCACATGACATTTAATTTGCTCTTCATTTTGCAACGATTCCAGCCACATAAAGCCATCGGGGTTGATCCAAAGGGGGTTGTAAACACGGGTGAAATAGACATCAATCTCTCCCCTGCTCTCTTGCAAAAAGTGGGGGAGCAGAAAGCTCATCTCAAAGTGGGCAAATGGCGACCATTCTGCCGGCAAATGCAACTCATTCCATGCATTAAACGGCGGCGGCGACTTGAACGGCTTGGGCACAAATTTGTTCCAACTGTTGGCAGAAGTGCCGCCCGGCGTACCCACGCTTCCCGTCAACACATTTAAAAAGAAAAGACAACGCGCCACCTGCCAGCCGCCCAAATTGCCGATGCTGGCAGACCGCCAAGTGTGGGTGGCTAATTTGCCGTCACACTTTGCCACATATTCCGCCGCCTTCCGTATCCGTTCCACAGGCGTTTGCGACTCTTCCGCCGCCCGATCAAAGCTAAATTCCCCATACAAATCTTTCAAAACACGGTCAAACAACCCAAAATCTAAATCAGATTTCCCGTTTTGAATTTCGGCAAGTAAAGACTCATCATTAATCGGCAACCGTAAATCGGCAATCGCATCCAATGTTTCTCCCCAATTGACCCATTTCCGCACAAAATCCTTGTCATACAAATCATGTTGGATGAGATAGTTAGCCATCGCCAGCAAAACAGTTTGCTCACTGCCGGGCCAGGTCGGCAACCACACGTCAGACATGCTGGCGGTATTGCTCAGACGGGGGTCAAATGTGATAATTTTCGCCCCGTCCATCTTCCCTTCGATAATCCGTTGGGCGTGCGGGTTGAAATAATGGCCCGTTTCCAGATGGCTGGAGATGAGCATAATCACACGGGCATTGGCATGGTCGGGGCTGGGACGGTCGAACGCCCCCCACAAATAGTAGCCCAGCCGCGCCCCCGCCGAACAGATGTTGGTGTGGCTGTTGTGTCCATCCACCCCCCACGCCTGAATACAACGGTTGGTAAAACCATCTTCGCCTGGTCGCCCCACATGATACATGATGCCGTCTCGCCGTTTTTGCCGGCTGGCACGCATTTTCTGGCTAATTTCCTCTAACGCCTCTTCCCACGTAATGCGTTTCCATTTTCCTTCGCCTCGCTTGCCAACCCGTTTCATCGGGTACAAAATACGTTCGGGGTCATAAATTTGGTTGTGGGTGGCGGGACCTTTGGCGCAATTTCGTCCCCGACTGCCGGGATGGGCGGGATTGCCCTCAAATTTCTTGATTTCCAACGTCTCTTTGTCCACATACGCCAATAACCCGCAAGCAGATTCGCAGTTGAAGCACACAGTTGGTACGAGCGTGTACCGGTGGGCGACACGTTGGGGCCAGGCTTTGCCGTCCCATTCTACCCAGTCGTCCCAATGCTCGGGGGGCGGGTAATTGGTCAGCCTGCCGTCGGCTTGCCGCACGGGGATCATCTCCACCCGTTTGAATTGGGGCAAAGCTGTGCCGGCAACATTGGTCATGCCGCTCGGATTCTCTTCCAGTCGGTTATCTGCTGGAATATCCAGCTTGAGCAAATTGTTTAGGAAGTTGGAAACGGAGTTTTCAGACATAAGATTTGGTTGACAATTTAGTTAATTCAGGCACAATGTTTACAGTAATGGATACAGAGAACATAGAAAAAATGGAGCGATGATATGGATTTTATACCGATTCAAGTCATAGATAATCGAGTCATCATTCCTTTGCACTATTTTAATGATGCCGAAGAGTTAGAGTTAATTATTGAAAATGGTTATGTCACCGTCCGCCCGAAAGAGCAAACGAATGGAGAAATGCCGGCAACCTCCGAGCAAGATAAGCAAACTCAAGGCAACTGGTTAGCCAATGTAGTTGGCATCATAAAAGATGGTGATCCTAATGATTCCAGTCGTGTCGAAGAAATATTATACGAAGAGATAGACAGACATTCTGGCTGGACGATCAAGGAAAAATTGAGCGACGAAGATTTGGAATGACCGCACTACTAGACACTGGCTTTTTAATAGCCGTCATCTCGGTAGAGGACAAGTATCATTTAGCATGTCGGCAAATCTTGTCAACCATTTCCAACCCTTTGTTGCCAACTGTTGTTCTACCCGAATTAGCTTATATGCTGATTCGCAGTTCTAAAAACCGAGAGTTGGTTCAATTTTTTCGGGAAGTCCAAAATAATCCATCACAATTGGTTTCATTAACTGCGAAAGATTTGGAACGAGCCACTGATATTTTGGAAAAGTACAATGATGCAAAACTTGATTTTGTAGATTGTGCCATAATGGCAATTGCTGAACGGTTAAAGATTGAACGCATTTTGACCATAGACCAGCGTGATTTTAGGATGTTTCGCCCGCACCATGTGCTGGCATTCACCATTTTGCCCTAAAAAGGGGGGGTACGATGAAGATTTTGCCTATTTCCATCCCACACACTTGCTACCTGCACACTTGCTACCTGCACACTTGCCACCTGCACACCCGCTCAACTATTCTGCACCTCCTGCGGAGCCATCACAAACGCATACTCATACAAATACAAGCCAACAATTGCCGTAATGCCGGCAAACGCGCCCGCCCAAACATTGCCCGCCGTCATCAACATCAAAGGCACAATGTGCCCCAGCAAAATCGACCCAAACCAAAAGATGTCGCGGTAACGCCCATGGCTGATTTCATGCGCCGCCCTCGCCGCCACTTCGCTGGCATGAGCCACGCCAAACTCGCCGGCTAAAGTCACAAACAAATCCGTCAACAACGCCGCCACAAAGACAATGCCGGCAATTCGCGTCAACTGTGCCGGCATCTCAATAAACAAATCCACAATCAGCAACATCCCGCCCCCCGCCATCAACGCCTGAATGACCAGATGTGCCGGCAACAACGGCGACTGCCACAAATCCCGACCCTCTGCTTGGGCAAACAAAAAAGCGGTGTAGATGGCGGTCAGCAAGGCAAACGGCAAGCCCAACCACAAAAAGAGCGGTCGAACCCCTGCCACCCAATCCCCCAACACCCCCCAATGGGCAAACGCCTCTAACACCCACCAACTGCCGGCAATTGAGCTAAAACCGATCAAAATCACCGCCCCTCGCGTCAGCCAGCTACGCCACTGCGGACGAAGCAAAATGTAAGCAAAGCGGTTTGGCTTCTCCAAATCCCAAATCAAAAACAAGGTGGTCAACCCGATGAAAAGCAAGGTCAAAAAGCCGGCTGCCACCGCCGTTACCCCATCAAATGGAAACCAATCTAACCCCCAACCTAATGCCAAAATGATAAATACCCCCGCCCCAATCCCTTTGGTTGTGAGGTATGCCGGCACTTGCCAATGCCACGGAATCTTGTGTTGGGCGTTGTATGCCACTTGCGCCATATGCTCTGCCATTTTGCCGCCAAACTCGATGGGACCCCACGTCGGTTGACCTTGTGGTTGTGGGGTGCGTAATTTTTCGCCCCCGTATGAAACTGCCGGGTTGCGAATGCCGGCAAGCCCCACCAAATCCAATCCCCCGCCCCCATGCCCATTTTTGCCATGATTTGCCCCATGCAACGGTTGCACATCCGCCCACATAAAGGTTTCTGGCGTGCGTTTTGTTGCTGTGGGGTGCAAAACAGCCGAACTCCCTTCGATGTAAAACAACTTGGGGGCAGTTCCTTGCTCCGGTTTACGTACCGTCACCTGCTCCTTTGCCAACAATTGGGCAATTTCCGTTGTCGGGTCATTCATATCCCCAGCGATAATGGCATGTTCAGGGCAAACCACCACGCAAGCCGGTTCCAAACCAATATCGGTGCGGTGAGCGCAATAATGGCACTTTGCCGCCGTGTTACTGTCGGGGTCAATGTAGATAGCGTCATACGGGCAAGCCTGCATACACGCTTTGCACCCAATGCACACCCGATTGTCAAACTCTACAATGCCGTCGTCCCGTTGGTACATAGCCGCAGTGGGACAAATGCGGGCACAAGGCGGGTTGGCGCAATGGTTACAGCGCGTCACCTGAAAATGTCTCCTGCTGTTGGGGTATGCGCCAGTTTCGACATATTTCACCCATGTCCGATTCACGCCAAGCGACACTTCGTTTTCGCTTTTGCACGCTACAGAGCAGGCATGACAACCGATACATTTACGGTTGTCTATCACAAAGCCGTAGTTTTTATCGCCATTTGTGGAACTGTTACTGGGCAATAGGGTCATTTTGGACTGAAATTAAGAGAATTGACTTTTTTTAGACATATGTTACCATGAACATATGTTAATTGTAACGTATTATATGCACGGGAGAAGTTGATGTCAATTCAACACGCAATATTGGGTTTTTTATGCTGGAAACCGGCCACGGGCTATGATTTGAAGAAGCTGTTTCAAGAGTCGTCCATATTGTATTGGTCGGGCAACAACAATCAAATTTATCGGGCGCTAGACCAATTGCATGAGGCAAGTTTGGTCACGCAAACGGTGGAGCAAAAGGAGCATTATCCAGAACGAAAAGTGTATACTATTACGGATGCCGGCAAGCAAAAGCTAAAAAGTTGGATTTTGACTGAGCCGGAAGCGCCTCAACTTCGCAACAGCTTTATGGTTCAATTGGCATGGGCAGATTGTTTACAACCGGACGAGTTGGATAATTTGCTCACCAAATATGAAGCGGAGTTGAATGAATTGGTGGACGCATTAGAGAGTGAAGTGACAGAACATCTTATTTCGCCCCAACGCACGCCGCGAGAAGCGTTTATTTGGCAAAAGCTGGTGGAAAATCGGCGGAATTTTTTGAACCATGAGGTGGATTGGGTGCAAGATTTTCGGCAAGAGTTAGAGGCGTTTGAAACGTTTGCCCCTGCAATTGCCTGATAACCTCGGAGAGATTTCAATCCTTCCGGAGGTTGGGTTATTGAATGAAGGAGGAAGTGATGATTGAATGGCTTTTACAACCGTGGCCCTGGTGGTTTTCGGGGATTTTGATTGGTTTGACTGTGCCGGCATTGTTCTGGCTGTCGGGTAAGGCGTTTGGCATCTCGACTAGCTTGCAACAAATTGGGGCGATGTGTGTCCCCAAGTCGCAATGGCGTTATTTTAAAGAATATGACGTGAGCGCCGGTATGTGGACGTTGATTTTTGCCGTTGGGATAGGGCTGGGCGGCTTGCTTGCCAACACGATCTTATCTGCTGAACCGGTCGAGTTTTTGCCGGCATCCTACAACAGCGTAGGCGGCATTCTCAAGCTGTTATTCGGCGGGGTGTTGGTCGGGTTTGGGGCGCGATATGCCGGCGGTTGCACCTCCGGTCACGCCATTACCGGACTTTCCAACCTGAGTAAAACGAGCCTTATCGCCACGGTTTTCTTTTTCATCGGCGGCGTTGTCGTCACATGGGGGTTAGGTTGGCTGTTGTTCTGACAAATATTTTGTCCCGTGCGCACATCCATCGTTTCGGGTCTGTGGTCAATCGATCATTTTTAAAGAGGCATCAATGGCTGAACAAGCAATTTCTCAACCAAAAACATCAAACAAACTTTCCACAACCGCTTTAATTGGCGTGTTGGGAATGGGCATTTTCTTTGGCATCGTCTTAGTCAAATCTGAAGTGGTGCGCTGGGAGCGGATCAACCGCATGTTTTTGTTTCAAGAAGCCCAAATGTATTTGATTATCGGCACAGCTGTGCTGGTGGGCGGCGTTTCAATGTGGCTGATTAACCGGATTGGGGTGAAGGATATGGTTGGGGAACCAATTGCATACCGACCCAAACCGATGCACAAAGGAATAATGATTGGCGGAGCGATTTTTGGCATGGGTTGGGCAATTACGGGGGCGTGTCCGGGTCCAATTTACGCTCAGATTGGCAGTGGGGCGTGGTTGGCTATTTTTACATTTGTGGGGGCGATTGCCGGCACATTTTTGTATGCTTATTTACAACCCAAACTGCCCCATTAAGGATGGTTACTTATCATGGGAAAGTGGCGTAGATGACACCCACAAATAAGGTCATAGGCATCATCGGTGGGGCGGGACCATATGCCGGCATAGACCTTTTGCAAAAAATCACGCGCCAAACCAACGTCAAAACCGACCAGGAACATCCAACGGTAATAAATTGGTCGCAGCCTAGCCAAATCGCCGATAGAACAGAGTATTTGGAAGGGAAAATCTTAACTAACCCTGGGTTTGCCATTGCTCAACAAGCCAAAAAGCTATCAGAAATTGGGGCTGTTGTGGCTGCAATCCCGTGCAATACCGCCCATGCCTCTCCCATTTTCAACTGCATTATGGCTGAATTAGCCGAGTATCCCATCAAATTTTTAAATATGATCGAAGAGGTGGGGCAGGCGTTGCTCAGACGAAATGCCGGCATGGGATCGATTGGCATCCTCTCCACCACAGGCACGTACAAACACAACATTTACCCTGTCGTCTTGAACAAATTGGGATTTGAGACCATTGTTCCGCCGCCCGACATGCAAGCAGAGATAATTCACCCTGCTATTTATCATCCACATTTCGGCATAAAATCTACCGGCGGCAGCCCAAAAGCTAAAGAGAACCTCATCATGGGGGCAAAATGGCTAACGGAAGCTGGCGCTAAAGCGATTATTTTAGGATGTACTGAAATTCCCATTGTTTTGCATCATTCAGACGCTCGCCAAATTGGCGTTCCCTTTATCGATCCTACTCAAATCTTAGCGAACGCTCTGCTAAATGCCATATCACCGTCAGCAGATAGCCCTCTCCCCTAAACAAATGCCGGCATTACCTTCGACAGCTAATTCCTTTTTCTCGCTCCCAAAATGAGTGGTCGCATGTCGGATTGATAATCCGACATGCGTTTTGTCAATCCGTGTTACTACTGGATTTTGTACCGTCCATCGTCCAAAACCCCCTACCCCACCCGCTCCCACAACAACCTCGCCAACGTTTCCACATGCGGTTCAGTCACAAAATTGTCATGGTCACCCGGCGTTTCCACAATCTCCAATTCTGCCACCCATTCGCGCCAACCCTTGTCCTTGCCAATGTGCGAATGGATATCCCACACATCCGACGCAAAAAACATCGTCATTTTGCCGGCATAAAAAGCCAACTCATACTTACTTTGAGCCTCCTCAAAAGCCTCAAACAATTTGTACACCCGCAAATCATGTGGCGTCACCTCCGCATCCTCATGCCGCCGCCGCCGAAAACCAACCGCCAACATGCCCAGCCGGTCACGCGACCGCTCCGAAACATACGAAGCGATCCCCTGTTGGCGCATCTTTTGCAAATGCTCTTCCATACTCAATCGTCGAGCTTGCAAACCGGGGCGGAAGGTATCAAACATGCCCAAAAAGGCGACCTCTTCACCTTGCGCCAGCAACTGTTGAGCCATCTCAAACGCCACCACGCCGCCGCCAGAATAACCGCCGATTTTGTACGGACCCTTGGGCTGGGCTTGCCGGATGTGGCTCAAATACAATTTCGCCATTTCTGGGATAGAAGTTAGCGGCTCTTGAATGCCATCCACCCCTTGGGCTTGCAACCCATAAAAGGTTTGCTCTGCCCCCATGTGGCTGGCTATGGCTCTGAAATTTAACACATTGCCGCCGCCGCCATGCACGCAGAAAAATGGGTTTTTACCATCACCCTCCTGAATAAGTACCAAAGACGACCATTGGGTAAGGGTAGAGATTTGGGGAGCTATTTTTTCTGGTGGATGAGTCCCATTGGTCCTGATTGATTTATGCAATGGAATGCCGGCATTCTCCGCCACCAACTCACTCAACTTTGCCACCGTCGGCGCTGAAAATAGCGTCGCCAACGGAAAATCCATCCCATACTTTTCCCGCATCTTGGCAAACAGTTGCACCGCAATCAGCGAATGGCCGCCGATGTCGAAAAAGTTATCCTCAACGCTCACTTTGTTCACGCCCAACGCCGCTTGCCACATGCCGGCAATCTCCCGTTCCAACTCATTGCGTGGGGCTACAAACCTCTTTTCTTCTGGAGCTATCGCTTGCGGTTCTGGCAAAGCCAACCGGTTCACCTTGCCATTTGGCATCAGCGGGAAAGCGTCCAGAAATACGAAATGTGCCGGCAACATGTAATCTGGCAACTGCGACCACAGTAAATCACGCAAATCATTGGCAGTTGGCGGATTGGGGGAAACTATGTAGGCAGTCAGATATTTGCCGGCATCCTCGCCACGCGCCAATACCAGCGCCTCATCCACCGCAGAATGTCCGCGTAAAACCGCCTCAATTTCGCCCAACTCCACCCGAAAACCACGAATTTTCACCTGATGATCTGCCCGACCCAAATACGCCACAAACCCATCCGGCAACCATTTGCCCAAATCACCCGTGCGATAGATTTTGCCACCTGCCACTTGCCCCCTGCTACTTGCCACTTGCCCCCTGCCCCCTGCAAACGGATTCTCCACAAACCGCTCCGCCGTCAATTCGGGACGACCCACATAGCCATGTGACAATCCCACACCACCCACATAAATCTCACCGGGAATGCCAACCGGCACGGGTTGCATACGTTCATCCAAAATATAAACTTGCATATTGTGAATAGGTTTACCAATCGGCATATTTTCTGCCGGCACGCCCCAACGGTCATCATACCACGTTGCATCAATCGTCGCTTCCGACATCCCATAAAAATCTAAGGCAATTGCCTCCGGCAACACCTCGTAAAACTTCTCTGCCAAACCGCGCGAAACCGGCTCGCCGCTAAATGTCCAATATTTCAACTTCGGCACACGGCTTGCTAGGTCAGGGTAGCTCTCCAACAAAATCCGGATCAGCGACGGAATTAGTACAATGCGGCGAATCTCATGTTTTGCCAGCAAATCGAGGAAGCGCGGCACATCAGTCACTACCTCTTGCGGGATGAGGACGAGCGGGGCGCCGCCCAACAACGCTCCCCAAATCTCCCAAATGGCATCCACAAAGTTGAGCGTCGTCTTTTGCGCCATCTTCTCGCCATCGGCAAAAGGGTAGCTTTCCCATTGCCAATTACAGCGGTTGATCACGCCCCGATGATGCTCAATCACCCCTTTCGGTCTGCCTGTCGAGCCGGAAGTGAAAATAATCAATAAGGGGCTATCTGGCTCGGTAGCAATAGGTAGATTTTCGGTGGAATGGGTTTTGATTTGCTCCCAATCTTCATCAACTTTGACCACTTTCCCGCCAAATGCCGGCATTCTATCTGCAAATTTCGCCTGCGTTAATGCCAGTTGGATGCCGGCATCCTCCGCATAAATTGCCAACCTCTCTGCCGGATAGTTGGGGTCGAGCGGCACATACACCCCACCAGCTTTGACGATACCTAAAATCGCCACAATCATCTCTGCCGACCTTGCCATCGAAACGCCCACTGCCGAACCCGCCGACACGCCATTGGCTTGCAAAAAATGCCCCAACTGGTTTGCCCGCTCATTCAATTCAGCGTAGCTCATCAGCCGCTCCCCATCAACCAACGCTGTATCGGCAGGCATTTTCTCCACCGCCGCCTCAAACATCTCATGCAGCGTGGTGTCATCAGGGTAAGGATGAGCCGTATCATTCCATTCAACCAAAATTTTTCTTCGTTCTGCCTCAGAAAGCAGGGGCAACTCCGCCATTTTAGTGGCTGGATTGGCGACGATTTCGCCCAGCATCGTCTGGAACAGCTCCAGCCAACCCGCCACCGTCTCCCCCTCTAAAATGTCGCTGTTGTATTCACAATCGGCAATCAACGTCTCGCCCACATCAGACAAGTTGAAGAAGATGTCCCACGCTACCGCCTTTTTGGCCGCCAAATCAATCTCCATCGCCATGCCGGCAACTGGTTCGGGCTGAATCGGTCTATCCAAATTAAAGGCGATGTCAGTAATCGGCGTTCGGCTGGGGTCAGGTTTCAAATTCATGGCGTGGATGATGTCGCCCAACGCGCATGGTTGGTAATCGCGGGCGGTCAACATCTCACTTTGCGTGTTCTTAACAAATTCGGCAAATGGCATTTCAGGGGTGATTTGGGATCGTAACGGCAAAAAGTGAACACAAAAGCCGATTAAATCATTCATCCCGTGCAATGCCTGCCCCGCCATCGGCACACCCACAATCAAATCATCTTGTCCACTCAACCGGTACAAAAAGGCGTTAAAGGCAGACAACATCAGGTTAAACAAGGTCGTTTTTTGGGTTTTTGCCGCCGCTTTAATGCCGGCAATCACCTGCGGGTCAAATTCAAACTTCACCGCATCACCCCGAAAACTTTTATGCCCTGGTCGAGAACGGTCTGCCGGCAATTGCAACGGCGTGGGCAACGGGGTCAACTGTTTCTTCCAAAAGGCGATATTCTCCGTCCCCTCTTCGCTCTGCGCCAATTCATTATGAGCCGACACATATTCGGCAAACGAGGTGGCGGGATTGAGTTGCCCAAAGTTGCCCGCCTTCAAATCCCCATAAATTTGTCGAATATCCGCCACCAACACCCCCGACGACCAACCGTCAGTGATAATGTGATGCGCCACGAAATGCAAACGGTAATCCTCATCCGCTAATTTGACCAAATGGGGGCGAATCAACGGCGGTTTGTTCAAATTGAAAGGAAGCAACGCTTGCCGAGCCACAAACGCCTCAAACGCTTCTGCTGGGTTTACATCGTCGCTAAAATCCAGCAACGGCACATCAATTTTTACATCATTTCGTACCTGTTGTGTTTCGCCTGTGTCCGCAAATGCCAATCGGTAGGCAGAATGGCGTTGGATCCCCATTTTGACTGCCCGTCGCATTGTGCCGGCATCCACTCGCCCACTCAATTTGAGCGAAAATGCCTCATTGTACGAGCAGGTCGCCTCATCGCTCAGTTGGGATGCCAGCCATAGCCCGCGCTGATCCGCCGTTAGCGGAAAAGGGAGTGGGTTGTCGTCACCTCCAGCAACGACGGCACTGAAAATGCCGGCATTTTGCATTTCGGCAACAGTATCCTTCATCATTTCAGTTACGAACGCTAAATCTTCATCGCTATGAGCCGTTGTCAAGAAAAATGCCCGATTGGACATGATATGTACCCCTTTTTCTACCATCAAGTAGAAAAATAGGGGGTTGAATTGTGACGCTTCCAAAAATTTGATGTGCAACATTGAACCACAATTTTCGATAAAAATCGGGGCGTTGACATCTAAAAAGTAATTGTTCAATTCATTAGCAAATTGGTCTGCTCGACCGTTGAGCTTTTCTTGCAAATCAGGATTGGTTTTGAGATGGTTGACCACGCTGTTTGCCGCCGCAATAGTCAGCGGATGGCGGACAAAAGTGCCGGCAAAGTAAGTCACACCCACTTCGGGGAAAGTATCATCGCCAAATTGCCAATGGCCGCCATCCAACGCATCCATATATTTAGAGTCGCCAGCCAACACGCCAATCGGCATCCCGCCGCCAATCACCTTGCCGTAAGTCGCCATATCTGCTTTTACGCCAAACCATTCTTGCGCCCCGCCCGGCGCCAGCCGGAAACCAGTAATCACCTCATCAAAGATGAGGCAGATGTCGTTTGCCGTCGTCCATTCCCGCAATTCACGCAAAAACTGTTCCGGTTGCAAGCTAGGATGCCGGCTTTGTACCGTTTCAATCAACACAGCGGCGATATCATCCTTTCGCTCTTCCAAAATGCGAAAAGCGTCAGGATCGCCATGGTTGAGCAGGAGCATATTTTCTACACTTTCTGGCGGTATGCCGGGGGCAATGGGCAACGTTCTTGGCTGATTTTTTCGCATCACGCCCCGCACTAGCACTTCGTCAAATTGCCCATGGTAATCGCCGCTAAAGGTGGCAATCAAGTTGCGTCCGCTGACGGTGCGGGCGATCCGCATCGCCGCCATCACCGACTCGGAGCCGGTGTTGCAAAATGTCACCCTGTCCATGCCAGTCAAGTCACAAACCCCTTCCGCAACAATGCCGGCAAGGTCAAATTGAGGACCGATATGCACCCCTTTCGCCAATTGTGCTTGGATCGCTTCCGTCACAAAGTCAGGGGAATGTCCAAACAAACTGGAGCCAAAACCAGATTGCATATCTACATATTCGTTGCCATCTACATCCCACAACCGCGACCCTTTGGAACGAGAAGCGACAATGGGATAAACCAACTCTTTCCATGCCGTCTTAAAGCCAGAGGCGGTACGCGGGTCAGCATAAGGATGGCGATAAGTTTGGGTCATTTGTTTCGATTTGGCGGTGCGTTGACTATATCGCTCAATTAACTCTGCCAAAAAGCGTTGTTGTCGCTCATCTAACGTCGTTTTTTCATTTTTGTCGAATGGTTTCCATGGTCCAAAGGTTTTCTTTTTGCCGGTTGGTTCTTCCGATTTACGATTTGCGATTTGCGATTTTTGATTTTCGATTTTCGATTTTCGATTTACGATTTGCAATTTTCGATTTTCGATTTTCGATTTTTGATTTACAATTTCAGATTGCCCCATCGTCCCGGCCGCCACCTGCAACTGTGCCACCATCAACTGCTGCATCTGTTGTAACTGCATCTGCATCAACCCTTCAATGCCGGCAACTGGTAAGGGAGAATGTGCGTTACTTGCCACTTGCAACCTGCTACCTGCCACCTGCCCCATGCCCCTTGCCACTTGCTGAAACGCCTCTGCCGGCAACACCCCATCCAAATAATCCGCCAACGATTGCGGCGTAGGGGTCTCCTCCATCAACTGCCGAAAAGTGATTTTCGTCTTAAACTTCCGCTTAAAAGAAGTACTGGCTTGGGTCAAAAAGAGGGAATCAAAACCCAACTCCATAAAAGTAGCGTTTGGTTCAATATCCCCCTCATCCAAACCGCCGACCTCATACAAAACTTCATTGACTGCTTCTAAAATTTGCGCTTGTCGTGTTGCTTCCATTACTACCTCCGGAACATACGGGCGAAGCGTGCTTCGCCCCAACGGGCGAGACGCATCTCGCCCCAACAACGGGCTAGGCGCACCTAGCCCTTCAATCCAAAACCTCTGCCGCTGAAACGGGTACAACGGTAGGGAAAGCCGATGACGAAACTCATCGGCGTAAAAGTTCGTCCAATCAATTACTGCTCCCGCTTGCCACAATTTGCCTAAGGTGGATAGAATGCCGGCAATCCCCTGCTTCTCCTCATCCGACACATGCCCAAAAGTGGATAAAACGACTTGCTGGCGGGCTTTGTATGCCGGATTTTTAGACAAAGTTGCCAACGTGTTGCCCGGTCCCACCTCCAACAAAATGTCGTCCAAATTTTCCGCCAATTTGCGTCGCCCGTCGGTAAAACGCACCGCCTCACGCAGATGTCTTGCCCAATAGTTCGGGTCAGTGGCTTGTTCTGCCGTAATCCAATCCCCGCTAGGCGAGGAGACGAATGGGATTTGAGGCGGGTTGAGCGAAATTTGGCTGGCAATGCCGGCAAACTCCGCCAAAATCGGCTCCATCATCGGCGAATGAAAAGCGTGTGAGGTGTGTAATTGCCGGCAAGGAATCTCCAACCGTTCCAGCTCATTTTCCAGCGCCGCCACCGCGCCGTATTCCCCCGATACCACACATTTGCCCGGCGCGTTCAGGGCGGCAACCGCTAAATCGTCGTTGAGCAAAGGCAACATTTCAGACTCGTCGCGGGAGACGGCTAACATCGCCCCGCCGGGCAACGCTCCCATCAGCCTGCCCCGCTCCGCCAACAACCGCAGACCATCTGCCAACGAGAAAACCCCCGCCAACGTGGCGGCGACAAATTCGCCCACGCTATGCCCAATCATGCCGGCAGGTTGTACCCCCCAACTCATCCACAGCTTTGCCGTAGCATACGCTACCACAAAGATAGCGGGTTGGGTGATGGCGGTCTCTTTCAGATGACGGGTTGCCTCTACTTCATTTTCAGCATCGGGGTAAAGGATGGCGCGGATGTCCATGCCCAGTTGGGATTGGAGAATGCCGGCACATTCATCCACCGCCTGCCGGAAAACCGCTTCGCTTTCATACAATTCCCGCCCCATATTGACATATTGCGACCCCTGACCGGGGAACATAAAGATGACCCGCCGTTTTTTGTGGCTATTGGTCTCATTTTTAACGGCTTTTTGTAACTGTTCGATAGTTGTTTGGATGGAATTGGCGACGAGGGAATGCCGGTATTCCAGCCTCTGCCTGCCCCGATTTAGCGTGAAAGCCACATCCGCCAAATTTGCCTCAGGATTTTCGCTTAAAAAACCCGCTAAATTCGCCGCCATCTGCCCCAAAGCGGTCTCATCTTTTGCCGACAAAGTGAGCAGGTGGGCAGTTCGTGACGCGCCCGATGGCTCGACGGCGGGCGGTTGCTCCAGCACGGCATGGGCATTGGTGCCGCCCGTGCCAAAAGCGCTCACCCCCGCCCGTCGCGGAAAGTCGGGGCTAACCCAATCTTTTGCTTCTGTATTGACATAAAACGGTGTATTTTCAATCTCAAATTTAGGGTTGGGCTGATTAAAGCGCAAACTAGGAACCAACTTCCCTTTTCCGACCATCAAAGCTGTTTTGATGAGTCCTGCCACCCCAGCCGCCGCATCCAAATGCCCCAGATTGCTCTTAACCGAACCCAGGGCGGCAAAACTGTTTCCCGTCGCTCCATTGTGCCGGAACGCTTGGGTTAATGCCGCCACTTCAATCGGGTCGCCCAACGGGGTAGCGGTGCCATGCCCTTCCACATAACCAATCGTGTTGGGGTCGATATCTGCCATCGCCTGAGCCATGGCAATCGCTTCCGCTTGCCCATCTACGCTAGGGGCGCCAAAGTTAACCTTGCTTGCCCCATCATTGTTGATGGCAATCCCCCGAATGACGGCGTAGATATGGTCGCCATCCGCCACCGCTTCTTCCAACCGCTTGAGCAGAACCATCCCCATGCCGTTGCTAAACACCGTCCCTTGAGCGGCAGAGTCGTAGGGGCGACAATGTCCGTCGGGTGAGGCGATAGCCCCTTCTTCATACAAATACCCTTTTTCTTGCGGCGTTTTGACTGAGATGCCGCCCGCTAATGCCATATCACATTGAAAAGCGAGCAACGCTTCGCAAGCATGGTAGGTTGCCACCAACGAGGTGGAGCAAGCGGTACTGACGGCAACGCTGGCGCCGGTTAGCCCTAATTTGTAGGAGATGCGGGTGGCGAGGTAATCTTTTTCATTGCCCATTTCCGTAGGAAAGGTTTCGACGATGGGCATTTTGTGGCGATGGGGGTACAAGTTGGTCAGAAAGTAACTATTGCGGGACATGCCGGCATAAACGCTGACTGAGCCGTCCACTTGTTCTGGGGCATAGCCGGCATCTTCCATCGTGTGCCATGCCGTTTCCAGCAACAGACGATGTTGGGGGTCGGTCAACTCCGCCTCTTTGGGGGTCATGTTAAAAAAGCCAGCATCAAAATGGTCGGGACTAGGCAGTACACCGCGTGCCGGCACATAGTCGGGGTCAGCGATGTCGTCGGGGGAGATGCCGGCATTCGCCAACTGTTCCGGCGTAAATCGGCTGATAGATTCCACGCCCGCTTGCAAATTACGCCAAAATTCTGCCACGCTCTCCGCGCCGGGAAAGCGCCCCGCCATGCCGATGATGGCGATGCCTTCTAATCCATTTTTCTGTTCGTTACTCATAAATGCTACTTATATTCCTTGCTTGTAACCATCTACTGGGCAACCACAAGGGTTGCCCCTACTAGCGTCTCCGCCTTCTGCGATTCCGTGCCGCCCGTGCCTTTGCCGCCCGCGTTTGCACGGCAGAACCAGCGCTTTTTGCTGGCTGATCGCCATATTGCAGATAGTCCGCTAAAGCCGAAATGGTCGGGTATTGAAACGCTTTGGTGATGGGGAATGCGCGACCTAAAGCCTCTTGCAATTGGGCATGTACCGCCACAATCATCACCGAATGTCCGCCTAGGTCGAAAAAGTTGTCATATAGGCTGATGTTGTCTTGCTCGAAAGCGGCTTGCCAAACGCTGGCAATTAATTTCTCCATCTCACTACCAGAAACAGTTGTTTTTGTATGCCCATTTACGTGGGTTTGGGTTGCTGGGGCGACTGCTTGCCATTGTTGATTGGTTAAAGTATCTGCCGGCATTCCCTCCGCCAAGTTGCTCAAAATCGTTACAAAATCTGCCAAAATCGCCTCCGCCGTTGCCCGGTCAAAACGTTTTTGATGGACGATGAGTTGGATCCCCAGCTTGCCATCTGCCGGCATTCCCACCAACGTTAATGGGTAGTTGGTGGCTTGTGGCAGGATAATTGGCGTTAAAATTGCCGAGCCAAAGTGGCGGGATTGCTCATCCATTTGGTAGTTTTGGTACACCACCAACGAGTCGAATAATCGATAACGCGCCGGCACTTGGCTGACCGCTTGAATTGCCGGCAATGGTGTCGCTTGATGCTCAGTTAAATCGAGTTGGGTAGCTTGCAACGCCTGTGCCCACATCAGAGGCGATTGGTCGGCGGGGGTACGCAACCGTACTGGCAAATTGTTCACAAATGGGGCGATTGTTTTATCTGCCCCCACCAAATCAGCCGGACGACCAGAAAAAGTTGCGCCGAAAATCAAATCATCCGTTTGGTTGATTGCCCCCAGCAACCTGCCCCACGCCATTTGGAAGAGGATGTTGGGAGTCACTTGCCAACTTTTTGCCAGCTCATCCAATTTGGTAGCGGTTTCACCATCTAATTTAGCGTTTAGCTCTAAAAATCCTGCCGAACCACCACCATTTTCCATGCCCGGCAATGGGGTTGGTTTGCTCACACCCGCCAACATTTCCCGCCAAAAAACGTCATCTGTGGTTGCGTCACGTTCCATTAACCATGTCAAATAATCTTGATAATGGGAGACGGGCGGTAGGTCACTTTTGCCCTCGTACAATGCTGACACATCGGCAAAAAGTTGGGGATAAGACCAACCATCTATTTGCAAATGGTGACTGCTCCACACAAAGTCGAAGCAGTTGTCTGTTAGCTGGAATAAGGTGATTCGAGTCAAAGGGGGTCGGGTTAAATCAAACCCATTGGCTTGCTCTGTTCGCATAAAATCAGCGATTTTTGCTTGTTGGTCAGTTGCCGGCATCCCCCGCAGATCTTCAAAAACAAAGGGCAGGGTAGCGGTTTTGTGTTGCAAATGGTGGGCAGAATCCAGCCCTTCCGCCAGAAAGCTGGTACGCAACATGGGGTGGCGGTCGATTGCCGCTTGCCACGCTCGCTGGAATGCCGGCACATCCAGCCTCCCATCTAACCGGAAATGCCAATGCTCAAAACCCAATGCCAGATTTGCCGCCTCGACGGAGTAAAAGAGCTTTTGCATGGGCGAAAGGGGGTAAATATCTTCAATGTCGGGGGTTTTCGCCAAAATCCCGTCTAGTTGGGCTTGGGTAAGCTCTGCCAACGGGAAATCGGAGGGGGTGAAGCGGGGCTGTTGCACAGCGAGGCAATGGGTGATGAGGGCGGTCAACTCATCCATGTAGTTGGTCGCCAATTGTTGGATGGTGGCCTGGTCAAACAACGCTTTGCTGTATTCCCATTTTAGCGACAGTTCGCCATCTACCACTTGCCCAACGATTTCCAGCAGGTGGCGGCGCTTGCCGGCCGGGTGGTGCATAGCGCCAGGATTTTCTGGGGCTAACGACAGCCGGTCGTCGCTCAACATTTGGTCAAATTGCCCCAAATAGTTGAAGACAACTTGAGGCTGACAAGCCAGTTCATCCCCGCCGCCAAGGTAGCGGACGATACCGTAGCCAATCCCTTTGCGGGGGATAGCTCGCAATGTTTCTTTGACCTTCATCAGGGCTGTGCCGGCATCTTCCACACCGCTTAAATCAAGCGCAACAGGGAAAACCGTCGTAAACCAACCGACGGTGCGAGAATAGTCAACATCGGGCAAAATATCTTCTCGCCCATGCCCTTCCAAATCTATCAAAATTTGGTCGCTGTTCAGCCAACTTCCCAACGTTCTGCCCAACGCCGTCAGCAAAATATCGTTGATTTGACTGTTGTAGGCAGATGGGGCTTGCGCCAACAGGGCGAACGTGGCATCGGGGGCTAACCCCACGGTGACGGCTCGGATGTCGCTCTCGTTGTTGTCGCCGGGGCGGTCGGTGGGCAGTCGTGGCGCCGGCGTTTGGGCGATGGCTTGCCAATAGGCTTGTTCCGCCGCCAGTTGGCGGGAGCGGGCATAATCGGTTAACCCCTCGCCCCAAGCGGAAAATCGGCTGGTTTTTGCCGGCGTTTTCGCCGTTTGCCCCGCCACAATCCCATCATACGCCGTCAACAAATCTTCTAGCAAGATCCGCCAACTTACCCCATCCACCGCCAAATGGTGAATGACGATAAAGAGGCGGTCAGGTTGGTCGTCGCTCGTTTGGATGAGGACAAAACGACACAGTTCACCTGTAGTAATGTCGAGGCTGGCTTGGGCATGGCGGCAAATCGTTTCGATCGCGGCTTGTTGTTCGGCGGGCGGGGTATCGGTCAAGTTGGCATGTTCTAGGGGGATGAATGCCGGCATTCCGCCATATTCGCTTATCCAACCATCTTCTGTTTCGGCAAATCGCAATCGCAATGCGTCGTGATGCGTTAAAATCGCTTCAATCGCCTTCGCCAACCCATCTAAATTCAACGCTTGATGCAGGCGGAACAAAAAGGCTTGATTCCAATAATTTTTGTTCGGTATCTCTTGTTCAAAAAACCAATGTTGAATTGGAGTGATAGGAGCGGAACCAGTTACCAAACCTTGTTCAGCTCTCGTTTCCGCCCTTTTTATTTCGGCAACGGCGGCTAATTGGCTGATTTGTGGATATCGGAACAGTTGCTTGGGGGTGAACTGAATGCCGGCATTCCTAGCCCGCGAAATGATTTGGATGGAGAGGATTGAATCGCCGCCCAACTCAAAAAAGTTGTCGTGGATGCCTACTCGCTCCACCCGCAACGCTTCTGCCCAAATCTGCGCCAGCGTCACTTCCGTTTCATTGCGGGGGGCGGTGTATTTTTGGGCTAACTCATCGCTGTCAACTTGGGGAGCGGGCAAGGCATTGCGGTTGAGTTTGCCATTGTTGGTCAGGGGGAAAGCGGTCAGAGGCATAAAGTAGGCGGGAACCATGTATGCCGGCAACTTCTCGGCTAAAAACGCCCGCAATTTCGCCTGGTCATACCCCTCGCCGGGAATCAGGTAGCTGACCAGATGTTTCACGCCAGACGGGGCGGCGTGCGCCAGCACCACATTGTCTCGCACGGCGGGATGTTCGCCGATAACCGCCTCGATTTCGCCCAATTCGATGCGAAACCCCCGTATTTTGACCTGCATATCAGCCCGCCCGATAAATTCAAGGTCGCCATTGGGCAAAGGGCGAGCCACGTCGCCCGACTTGTAGAGCCGGGTTCCGGCTTTGAAGGGGTTGTCGCAAAAGCGTTCCGCCGTCAGTTGGGGGCGATTGTGATAACCGCGAGCTACCCCTGCCCCGCCGACATAGATTTCGCCCGGCACACCCAACGCCACTGGCTCTAAAAATTGGTTGAGAACGTAGGTTTGCAGGTCGGGAATCGGTTGACCGATGATGGAGCCTTGCCCCGCCTCCACGTCACTCATATCGATGGGGCGGTAGGTGACGTGAACGGTCGTTTCGGTGATGCCGTACATATTGATCAACTGCGGTTTTTGGTCGCCATGTCGCTCAAACCAAGGGCGTAGGCTGGGCAATTCCAACGCCTCGCCGCCGAAAATCACATATCGCAACGCTAAATCAGTCGGTTTGCCATCCAAACTAATTTCAGCTTGAATCAGTTGACGGAATGCGGAGGGGGTTTGATTGAGCGCCGTCACGCCTTCGTCAATGAGCAGTTGGTAAAAATCTTCAGGGGAACGACTAATCCAGTAGGGGACGACGACGAGTTTGCCGCCGTAAAATAGCGCCCCCCAAATCTCCCACACCGAAAAGTCAAAAGCGAAGGAGTGGAAGAGCGTCCACACATCGTCTGGACGGAAGCGGTACCAATGGTTGGTGGCATCCATCAACCGGACGGCGTTGGCATGGCTGATGAGACAGCCTTTGGGTTTGCCGGTGGAGCCGGAGGTGTAGATGACGTATGCCAAATTGTCTGGGGTGACGGCGGTGTGGGGGTTGCTGTCGTCTCCAGCGTAGTTGGCGGGGTCGTCTAAATGGATGGCGGTTAGCTGGTCGGCGGGGATGTCGGCGGTGGATTGGGTGAGCAGGGCGGAAATGCCGGCATCTGCCAATATAAAGGCTGTCCTTTCCGGCGGCGATGCGGGGTCGATGGGCACATATGCTCCACCTGCTTTCAATATCGCCAAAATTCCGATCACAATCTCTATGCTCCGTTCGACCGACAAGCCGACCAGCGATTCCGGTTTTACGCCGGCAGAAATAAGTTGGCGGGCGATTTGATTCGCTTTGCGGTTGAGTTGATGGTAGGTCAACGTCTCATCTTCAAAGGCGAGGGCGATATTGTGCGGATATTTTTCTGCCATTGCCTCAAAACGGTAATGTAAGCAGTCGGGTGGGGCGGGGGGGGTGTAGTTGGGGTTGCGTTCAAATAGCAAGTGATGCCGCTCTTCGGGGGAGAGGTAGGGGATACGGAGGGCGGGTTTGTCGGCAGATGCCGGCATTCGCCCCAGCAAATTTTCCATGTGACCGAGCAGGCACTCCATTGCCGGCAAATCGTAACGGGTTGGGTCAAATTCTAGCCGCAACAGCAAGCCATCGTCCGCATAACCGATCAGGGTGAGCGGGAAGTTGGTTTGCCCTTCGTATAAAAATTCCCGCTTTGCCCATGCCCCACCCAACGCCTGCATTCGGCGGTTGAGCAGGTAATTTTCAAAGACAACCAACGATTCAAACAATGGTTCGCCTGCCGGCACGTCGCTCCAACTTTGGATCAGGTTGAGCGGGGTATGTTCATGTTGGCGTAGCTCAATGTGTTGTTGGCGGAGGGCTTGTAGCCAGTCGGTTAGCGTCACTTCGGGGTCGATTTGGGTGACGACGGGCACGGTGTTGATAAATAAGCCCACCATATCTAGGGCTTGGGGGACGGTGTTATGCCGGCAAGCACGGGTGTTGCCAAAGGCGATTTCATTGTCGCCAGAATAATGGTGCAACAGCAAGCCCCATGCCCCTTGCACTAGGGTGTTTAGGGTCACGCCGATGGTTTGGGCGAAGTTGGTCAGCCGTTGGGTGAGTTGGGGGGATAAATGGCGTTCAACTGCACGGGCGGGTGGCGAGTGACGGGTGGGGGATGGTTTGCCTAAATCTATTTGGGTGGGGGCGGTGATGCCGGCAAGTTGCTGCCGCCAATAAGGTTCGCTAACGGTAAAATCTTGCGTTTCCCGCCATTGGATGAAGTCGGAGAAGGGGGGGAGTGGGGAAAGCTGGGGGGGAATGCCGGCGTTTAAACTGTCGTAAATATTGAATAGTTCGGTCAAAACGATGGGAAAAGAACGCCCGTCTAGCAAAGCGTGGTGAAAGCTCCACAAACAGGAAAATGCCGCTTCGCCCCATTGGAAAATCGTTATCCGCATCAATGGCGGCTGGTTCATAACAAAATCTCGCTGTCGGTCTTTTGCCATAAATGCGGCGATTTTTTCTTGCCGCTCTGCTTGGTTTAACCCGGCTAACGAGATGTGGGTTTGGGGGATGGCAACGTCGGGGAAGACGGTTTGCGTCGGTTGGGGCACATCTTCCCATTGGAAGGCAGTACGCAAAATGGGGTGGCGGTCAATGACAGTTTGCCATGCTTGGGTAAAGGTGGTGGGGTTAAATTGTTCAGGGATGGTACAGAGAATTTGTTCGATGTCTATGCCGGCATTCGGGACGGAAAAAGTATGATAGAGCATCCCTTGTTGCAATGGCGTAAGGGGAATGGCATTCGTTGATATGAAATTTGACATTACTACTACCGCTAACTGAATCAACTTTGGGCATGGGAACCCAAACCGATAAAAATTTCCTGTCCAAAATCGCCACTATTATAACCTCGAATAGGTGAATACAGATGTAAACGGCGCGTTAAACATTTGAAATGACATAATCTCTTTATGCGAATTTCACATCCGCGCCGCCTATTGTTAAATTGCCGCTACCGGATAAGATTAAGCGATGGCGAAAAAAGGCAAGAAAGATAAAAAAGAGTCGGGCTTGTTAGCCCGAAACCGCAAAGCGTCTCACGATTTCCACTTGTTAGAAAGATTTGAGGCGGGGATGGAGTTAACGGGAACTGAAATTAAGTCGGCGCGAGCCCGGCAGGTGAGTTTACGACACGCCTTCGTGCAGCCACGCAACGGCGAATTGTGGCTAATTGGGGCAAATATCGCGCCTTATGCCCAAGGCAACCGGGAAAACCACGATCCTGATCGCCCCCGCCGCTTGCTGCTGCATCGACGTGAAATCGAAAAAATCATCTCTGCCATGCAAACAAAAGGGGTAACGGTGATTCCCACCCGCATGTATTTACGGAATGGGTGGGCAAAAATTGAAATCGCTATCGCCAAGGGGAAAAAGCTGTTTGACAAACGGGATGATTTGCGAAAACGGGATAGCAAGCGTCAAATCGAACGAGAATTGAAGGGCAAATATTAAGATTCAGGCTCAACCTCGTCTCCATTTCGATTAAAATAGAGCCATATGAAGGCTAAGACAACGGCTGAGGAGATGCCGGCAATAATGCCAAGCGGGAATTGACCGCTGCTTGAGGCTTCCTCATTTGAGGAAATGGTAGGCAATATTGAAGGGGTTCCTTCATCGATTGCCGGCGGCAGATCCGCCTCATCCTCGACTTGCGCGAGCAGATACGCAACCAACGTATCCATTTGGTCTGGAGATAAAATTTGGGCGTAATTGTCAGGCATAACGTTGGCGTTACATGGAGCAGTTGGACATTCTTCCACGATAAAAAGATTGGGATCAGCGAGCGCCTCTCGCAAATATAGCGTGGCTGTTTTGTCCGGCTCGCGGCTGCCGGCAATCTGGCCGATGTTCGACAAATCAGGGGCTACATCGCTTTCTTCGTTTAACGCGGACAATGTGTGGCAACTGCCGCATCCAGCATTAAGCCAAATCGTTTCGGCGTCTGTGCCGCTGATTGGGGCTGGAGTGGGCGTCGATGCCGGCAATGGGGTGGGCAGTGGCGTTGCTGTGGCAGTCAGTTGGGCTAACTCTTCCGCCGTTGGTTGGCGCAATTCTCCGCCTGGCGACGCCTTAACTGATGCGGTGCAGGGCGAAAATTCAGGGGCGGGTTCGGGCATACACCACCAGGGACCTCCCCGCTTTGTCTCTAAAATGGGGATATACCACATGACGCCATTTGCGCCTGAAAGCTGCTCGCCATCGACCCAATCCGCAGGAGGATGATAAGTGTTCGCCTCGCCTGCTCCAATGGCGAAATTTCCCTCATCATCATGAAACTGAAGCAGAAAAACCTTGGCGTCGTCCACTCCGAAAGGGTCTGTGCGGACCGGCTGCCACCGATAATGCGTCTCTCCGTCAAAGGTGGCTATCTTTTCTCCCCAGGGATTGAGATCTTCATACAGGGAGATTTCCCGCTCCGTTGCCGCCTGCGTCCATTGATCTTCCTCCCACGTCCAGACAGAATCCCCTTCAGCGCCATCCAGGTCAAAATCGATGCGCCAAAAGGGGCGATAGACGTTTGGGTCGTCGCAACCGGGACCATGGGCGATAAATTCGGGCTCAAAACTGCCGTCGGCGTAAAAGGTCAACCGTTGGGTATACCGATAGCAACAGATGCAGTTGGGCCAATCAAAAGGCTCTGTGAAAAGTTGGTCCACCTGGAATCCATTGCCTAAATCGGTGACAATGGTGCCAAATTTAGGTTTGACGGAAGCTTCTGCTCCTATTTCGTCTCGATAGCCGCCGGGCCAACTGGCATAATATACTTCTACCTGCCCGATTTTAGCGCTGGAAAATACAGAGATATTTTCGAATAAGGCGTTGGTAAAGTCCATGCCGTCAAATGCGGTCATCTCCCAGCAAACATCCCATCCATATTGTTGCCGGCATCCATTTTCAAATAATGGTCCCTCTTCCTCCTGCGCATCCTGAATTTCAGCAATTGCAGCGGCGTCTGTACGGTTAGCTCTCGCCCGGCTGAAAAAAGTTCGGGCTACCTGCTTTTGCCGCATATTGATCGTCACATGATAGATGCGCCCGCTGCCATCGGGGGCATGAAAGGTCAAATCGACGCACCAATCTTGAGCGCAGCCGCCCTCTTCTAACCAAATTGAAATTGGCGCCATGGTGGGCGTTAAATCGCCAATCCCTGCTAACGTTTCTTGCACCTGGACGTCGGCCGCAGCGACTTCCAGGGCGATTTCGCCAATGCGTTGAGAGGGAGAAGGTTTAGCGTTTGGTTCAACCCATTCAGCAATTAAATTGCCGGCAGTTTGGTTATAAATCCGGTTTTCAGCGCTGCCATCTTGAAAATTGAAAAAGGTGAAAAGAATGCAATTGTACTGCCGGCAACCAACCGTTTCCCAGGCGCGGGCTTCGCCAGCCGCTAATTTTACGGCAGAAACCAACTCTAAATCTTGGTTTGCGGCTAGAGCAGTCAGCCCCGCTTCTCCGCTCATAATCTGCTGGATTTGAGGTGGAGAAAGTGACAACAGCAAGCTCGACTTGCCGGCAGCCCCTTTTGCCGCCGCCCATCGAACTGATCCGTCAGACTTTGTTGCCGGCATGGCAATAGCGATGATTAGAGCCAATAAAGCGAATAAAACAAATTGGGATGGGCGTCTCGGTCGGGGCATATAACGATATTCTCCAAGCTGCTTTGATTATATCCACGGGTTGGCAAAGAAGCAGACAATCAGCCTGGAGAATGAGTAATGTATAACAAAGGGATCAAAAACTTTACACCGCCATTCTTTTTGCTATAATGACGCGCTCACAAATTTTTTTGCCACTGTTTTTATTTGTTAAAGCCTGTTTTTTTCGTGAAAATCGGGCGATTTTAAGTGTAGTTATTAATGAGGATCAAATGATATTAAGCAAGCCCCACTTATTAACGGAAGAGGGATTAGCTCGATTATTGGTAGAGTTGGAACAGCTGCGTACTGTTGGACGCGAAGAGTTGGCAGACAGACTTAACCGCGCCTTTGAAGATGGACAAGATGATGATTTTGTGGACAATGCCGAATTAGAAGCGGCGCGTCATGAACAATCATTTTTAGAGGGTCGTATACAAGAGTTGGAGGAAATTATCGCCAACTATGAAATTATTGACCGGGGCGGAAAACCAGGCAACAAGGTACAAATCGGGGACCAAGTAACGGTGCAAGAAGTAGGGTACGATGATCCGGAAACCTATATGCTGGTGGGCGCCGCTGAAGCCGACCCAGCCAATGGGCGCATCTCGAACGAAAGTCCGCTAGGCAAAGCATTGCTTAACGCTAAAAAGGGCAGTACTGTCACAGCAGACGCCCCGGGCGGCAAAATCAAATTTAAGATCGTGAAAATCGGCTAAAGCGGATTTGCTTTGCAGTTTGGCATGCCCGCGCCGTACAGCGCGGGCTTTTTTGTTGAATGTCTAAAATATTGGAGGCAGCAATGAGTTGGGAACCGACTAAATTAGAACGTCAAAGGCTAGACAAGCTGGGTAAATTGCGGGATGCCGGCATCGACCCTTACCCGTTGCGCGTTGAGCGCAGCCACACCATCCAGGAAGCGACCAAAATTTTCGCCGTGCGGGAAGAATTGGACGAGGCAGAGCCAGTAGACGCTACCTTGTGCGGCAGATTGGTCAGCTTGCGCGATATGGGAAAAACGATATTTGCCCACATGGAAGATGGCAGCGGCAAAATCCAGCTCTTTTTGCGGCGGAATGAAATTGGCGAAGAGTCGCATCGACTCTTTGCCAAATTGCTCGATTTAGGCGATTTTGTGCAAGCGGAAGGGATTTTGTTTCGCACTCGAATGGGCGAGGTCAGTTTGCGGGTTTCCAAGTGGAAATTGTTGAGCAAAGCCCTAACCCCGCTGCCTGCCGGCAAAGAGCAAGAGGTCGATGGGGAGTTGGTCAGATATTCGGCGTTTGAAGATATCGAAGAGCGGTATCGGCAACGGTATGCAGATTTGGCAGTTAATCCCGACGTTCGAGGCGATTTCGTCATTCGCAGCCGCATGATCGCCGCTTTGCGCCGTTTTTTTGACGACAATGGCTTTCTGGAAGTGGAAACCCCCATTTTGCAGCCGATCTATGGAGGCGCCGCCGCCAAACCATTCGTGACCCACCATAATCAGTTGAAAAGCGATTTGTATTTGCGAATTTCGTTTGAATTGTATCTCAAGCGGCTGCTGGTGGGCGGCATCGAGCGGGTGTATGAAATTGGGCGCGATTTTCGCAACGAGGGCGTTGACGCCACCCATAATCCAGAATTTACCCAGCTTGAATTTTACGCCGCCTATTGGGATTATTATGATGTGATGGATTTCACGGAGCGGATGGTGGCGTATGCCGCGCAAGAGGTGTTGGGCACAACCAAAATCGAATATGCCGGCAATGAGATCGAGTTGGGCGGCAAATGGCACAGAATGCCGCTAAAAGATGGAATTTTGGAGTTTTCGGGTATTGACTACACGCAATACCCCAATGCAGCTTCATTATCGACGATAATGAAAGAGAAAGGAGCGACCGTGCCCGAAGACGCCAGTTGGGGCAAATTGGTCGATACACTGCTGGGCGATTATGTGGAACCTCATCTAATCCAACCCACTTTCGTCACCCAGTATCCGCGCGACATTTCCCCCTTTGCCAAACGGCTGCCCGACGACCCAATGCACGTAGAACGGTTTGAGTTTTTTATTGCCGGCATGGAGATGGGCAACGCCTTCACCGAATTAAACGACCCCCAAGATCAATATCAGCGGTTTCTTGACATGCAGCGGCTGTATGCGGCAGACGACGACAATGCCCACCCGATTGATGAGGATTATGTACGCGCCATGCGCTACGGCATGCCCCCTAATGGCGGCTTTGGCGCCGGCATCGACCGGTTGGCGATGTTGTTTGCCAACAAAAAGTCAATCCGGGATGTGCTGTTATTTCCCCAATTGCGCCGGCAATCATCTGAATAAACAAAATATGAGCCATTCCAAGCTATTATTCTTGCAAGCTTTATATCAAGATTTTTATGGAATAACCCTATTTAATGGATAGTGGGATAAAAGCGCGATATTGTCGAAATCGAATGCTATCAAAACCAACAAACGTTGTGCCAGATGGTTCACCAGTGCTAATATCAAGTCGTACATATCCTGATATTCCTTGAGCAAAACTATAGGTTCCAAGATACTCCCATTCTTCAGAAAAGTTACTCTGATTTATAGTTACCAAATGGTTTTGAATGTCTTTATCACGAATTCTATATTTAGCGCTGGTAGTTGTTGCAAAAGTTGAGGGGATAAATGCAAATACGGCATAGGGTCCTGTGTGAGGCAAGTTGGGGCGATAAGTTGCAGCCGTAGCCGGATTATTCGTACTGTTATATACATAATGCTGAGTCCAACTATTGCCTGAAATACTCCAATTCCAACCCGATCCCGTAGATGAAAAACGGTAACTACCATCTTCAACAATTACATCAAAGCATTGACCATCCCGCCATAAGCAAGATGAAATTTCTCCATTGGCGCTTTGTCCAATTGGGTCTGCAACATGACTCGTCCAACCGAAAGGATCAACTACGTTTCCATTATGATAAACGCCAAAGTGAAGATGACACCCGCTACTAATACCTGTGTTACCACTCAAAGCTATCTGCTCTCCAGCTTTAACCTGATCATCAACACTAACATTAAAACTTTGCAAATGTCCGTAAAACGTCGTATATCCATTTCCATGATCAATCTCTATCGTATTTCCGTAATTTGAACCCACGAAAGAAACAATACCACCTGCTGCAGCCTTTACAGGGGTGCCGCAGCCTAGTGCATAATCAACCCCATCATGTCCATCATAGCAAAATGGACCTGTAAAACTACCGCTACTTGAGCAATCAGGATGTTCTTCTCCATTGAAAACATACATCTTGTTGTCCTGACTATAATTTGGTGTCCGATGATCAAGGTATGACGTTATTCGATATATTCCATCAAAAGGCTGTTGGAGAAATTGAATTCCTTGCGCATTCACAGAACCTAATGAAATTAAAGAAATTATCACTGTAACTACTATCGCTTTTTTATTCGGCATTACCCGGTTCATTTTGGCTATTCCTCCTGGGTTGCGATCCAAATAAAATTTGGCTCAACTCTTTCATATTCGCTAAGGAATTCAATTTCAGTATTCTGGTCATCAGCAACATTCAATTGCCAAATGTCCGAATTGTCAGGCAAAAGAGGATCCTTGCCCAGGACTAACATAGATGAACTTTCATCTACCCAGGTGAAATAGAATAAATTAATATTTGCATGGCTCACAATGACGGTCTCGTTTGTATCCATTAAGGCAGCAGCAATAGAACCAGCCAATTGAGTTGTTTCAACATTCTTTAATTTCTGAGGGTGAATCCATGCAATTCGTGACCCATCTCCAGCCCATTCAACAGGAAATTGATTTTGATAGTTGGTTAATGCTGTGCCTAAACTTGTGGCTTGTGAACTATCTAAATTTATAACCCATAGCTCGCCAACTGATGCGTTCGTCTGTTGATTTCCAAATTCAAATGGCTCAGAGACTCCCTCCTGCCAAATGACAAAAGCAAGGAAATTCCCACTCGGAGATAGAGACACCAGTTGAATGCGTCGAGATTGATCTGAAAAAATGAGCTGCCTGTCATCCGGCCTATCAAGTGACAATTGCCATATTTCGCTGCCACATTGATAACATTTATTGTAAGCATACAGTATATTGTTTCCATCAGCCGAAAAAGTTGCCGAGACGATCTGTCCGCCACCTTCTTCTACTATTTCCCCAACTTGCTCCATAGTCTGATCCTGAATGTTTATCATCCACATCCGCCCCTTGAGGGCGTTGTTGTTTCGCTGACCTACAACCAATACCCGCAAATTATCGGGATGCCAATCCAAAAACTCAACGCGCTTATCCATTTCAGAATCTGGCGGGAACAAGGGGAAAGAAGTACCATCTGAAATGTTTAAGTGGGTGAGAAATTGACCGCCCTCTCCATATTGCCAATCAACAATTAGCTGTTCGTTATTAGGCGATAAATGCATACGGTGAAGAAATGCTCTACTGTGTTGCAAATAAGGCGTATCGTATTTTTCGAAATTTAGCGGTTGATGACTATTATCTTCAAACTGGACATGAAATATTTCTGTGTCAAAATCATTTTTAACCGCATAAATCAAGGTATTAAGATTTAGGTCGTGGTTGCCAATTGGTTTAGGGGCGCTTGTAGGCGGGAGGGGCGTTAGAGTTGGAAATGGCGTCTCAGTAATTCTCGGGGATCTTGTTGCAGTGGAATGAGGGGTTTCTATTATCCTAGTGGTCTCGTGAGGGGGGGGATAAGGCAGCTCATAAATGGGGGTAACTGGCGGTGGATAAGGATCAGGCAATACCAGCGTATTTTCAGGCAGTTCCTCATTTGGTTGGGATGGTAATTGGCATGATACCAAAATTACGCTTAACAAAAAAATCAACCATTGGGACTTATTGGAATCATCCATGGCAGACTCCTTTCAAATAATCTAGGCAAACAATGGAATCCCAATTGGGATAGACTCTATATAGTGTAGCTTATTTTGGGATTTTACTTGATTTTTTTTTTTTTGACAACTTTCTGGAGTGGGCTATAATGCCGGCATCTTACAATTTCATTTCTATCGACAACGACGAAGATAAGTAAGGCAGTTGTTGAACCCAGAGAAGGCATGGCAACTGAAAATGCCGGCAAGCAACGCCCTAAATCCGCTTCTGAGTCGCTAACCGAACAAGGCAATCTGCCGCAAGGTTAGCCGGGAACGCCCGTTAACGCGATGAGAGGTTGCAGCGATGCAACGAATCCAGGTGGCACCACGAACGCCTCCTCGTCCTGGGACGAGGGAGGCGTTTTTCTGTTACAGGCATTTCTTTCCCTTCGACAAGCTCAGCCAGCGAAATGCCCAATACTCTGGAGGCAACGATGATCGATATCAATCTTATCCGTAAAAACCCCGACCTGGTCAAAAAGGCGGTGGCTGACCGCAACGACCAATCCCCCATCGACGATATTTTGGCAGGCGACAAACGACGACGAGAAATTTTAGTCCAACTAGAAGAGTTGCGCCGCCAAGTTAACGTCGCTTCAAAACAGATCGGCTATACCATAGGCAACCTCAAAAAAATGGAAGCCCAACTCAAACAAGCTGACGAAGCAGAAAAAGAGGCGCTGGCTGCCCAGGTCGAAGCCCTGCGAGCCGAAGCGGACGCAGCCAAAGAAGAGCCGCGCCGCCTAGGCGGCATTATCAGCGAATTGGAAGAGGAGTTGCGGGCGGTTGAAAGCAAGCTAAACGCCGATATGTTATGGGTGCCCAACATCCCTCATCCCACTACCCCAGTTGGGGATGATGAAAGCCTCAACGTCAACCATCCCCCCCAGGGAACGGACAAACCTCAATTTGACTTTGAGCCCAAACCCCATTGGGAACTAGGGGTCGATCTCGGCATCATCGACTTTGAGCGGGGCGTCAAATTGAGCGGCAGCCGTTTTTACATTTTGAAAGGGTTAGGAGCGCGGCTGCAACACGCCCTCATTCAATTTATGCTCAACACCCATGTGGGACAACATGGCTATACCGAAGTGTATCCCCCATTTATCGTCCGCTCGGCGATGTTTGAGGCGGCGGGGCAGTTGCCAAAATTTTACGACAACATTTACCGCGACGCGGAAGAAGATTTTATGTTGTTGGGCACGGCTGAAATCGCTCTGACTAATATGCACCGCGACGAAATATTGGACGCAACTGAGTTGCCTCGAAAATATGTGGCGTATAGCCCTTGTTTTCGGCGGGAAAAGATGAGCGCCGGCAAAGATGTGCGGGGCATCAAACGCGGACACCAATTTGAAAAAGTGGAGATGTATCAATTCGTTCGCCCTGAGGTCAGTTTCGATATATTGGAGACGATGAAAGCGCAAGCTATCGCCATTTGTGACGCCCTAGGCTTTCGCTATCGGCTGGTAGATTTGGTGACGGGCGACATCAGCTACGCGTCGACCAAGACGTATGATATAGAAATTTGGGCGGCGGGCTGCGGAGAGTGGCTGGAGGTGTGTTCAGCCAGCAATTGCACCGATTTTCAGGCGCGGCGGGCGAATGTCCGGTTTCGGCCAGAGGACGGCGGCAAACCCCAATTTGTGCATACCCTGAACGCCAGCGGTTTGGCGCTGCCCAGGGTGATTATCGCCATTCTGGAAAATAATCAGCAAGCGGATGGGTCGGTTATCATTCCGGAGGTTTTGCGCCCGTATATGGGTGGATTAGAGCGGATTGAAGCGGCTTAATGCCGGCACGTCACCCGCTTGTCACCTTTTTGCCCCCCATGCTACAATCACGCTCTCAACTTCGGCAATCTCGCATACTGGTTACCTTATGAATAGCAGCCACATCCAAGAAAAAGCGACGCAAATCAGAACCAATATCCAAAAAGTAATAGTCGGCAAAACTGAGGTTATCGACTTGGTATTGATAGCGCTGTTGTGCGAAGGGCATGTGCTGCTGGAAGATGTGCCCGGTTCTGGCAAAACAACGCTGGCGAAAACGGTGGCGGCGTCGCTAGGATGCAGCTTTAAGCGCATCCAATTTACCCCCGATTTATTGCCATCTGACGTAACCGGAATTTACTATTACAATCAAAAAGAGCAAGAGTTCGAATTTAGACCGGGTCCGATCTTTTCTCAAACGCTGTTGGCAGACGAAATTAATCGGGCGACGCCCCGCACCCAATCATCGCTGTTAGAAGCGATGCAAGAGCGGCAAACGACAGTAGACATTTCTACCCACCAGTTGCCGCGCCCTTTTTTGGTGTTGGCTACTCAAAACCCCATCGAATTGGAAGGGACTTTCCCATTGCCCGAGGCGCAGCTTGACCGCTTTTTGCTGAAAATGTCGATTGGGTATCCGACCGCTGAAGAAGAAAACCAGATTTTGTTGCGATTTGAGCAAAGCGACCCGTTAGATATCTTAGATAGCGTGGCGACAGCGGATGAGATTTTAGCGATGCAAGAGGCTGTCCGCGCCGTCAAAGTGGAAGAAACGGTGCGGGATTATGTGGTAAGTATTTGCCGGCAAACGCGCCAGCACGAAGATATTGAGTTAGGGGCAAGCCCTCGAGCGACGATGGCGCTGTACCGCGCCAGCCAGGCCAGAGCCGCCATCAATGGACGCGACTATGTCGTTCCCGACGACATCAAACGATTGGCGCCATATGTGCTAACCCACCGTCTGATGGTCAATCCCCAAACCAGATTGCGGGGTAGGTTGCCTGAAGATGTGGTGACAGATATCGTAAATTCCGTTCCGGTGCCCGTTGACAGCTAAGGCAAATGTACGATTTAGAAGCCGCTCTCATTTCGATAGGTAAGCGCAGCCGTCCCAAACGCAAAGAGGCGCGCAAACGAATGCGCGCCACCTTGCGTCAAGGGAAATTGCCCTCGATTCATGATGTGGTAGAAGCCCGAGGATTGATTTTAAGGGAGCGGGAAGACAGCATCTTTTCAGACGCCTGGCTGCCTATAGCCTGGTTTTTGCTGCTTTTGGGTTTAATTGGCAACCGCAACCCTGCCCTACTAATGGTCAGCGCCCTCCTGATTTTAATGGTTTACGTCAGCAAATGGTGGAAAAACCGCTCATTAATCGGCGTCAGTTACAATCGAGCGGTAAACCGTACCCATGTTTTTCCCAACGAACCTATCCAGCTCACCCTATCGATCCGTAACCAAAAGTGGCTGCCGCTCACTTGGTTAGAGTTTCGGGATCAACTGCCAATTGCCCCAGATGAAGCAGGCGAAGTAAGTCGGCGATTGAGCCACCAAGACGAAGAGTTTACCCTCAAAAACAGTTTTTCTATCGCTGGATATGAGCAAAAGGAAAAGTCGTTTACTTTGTCGTTTGCCAAACGCGGCTTTAAACAGTTGGGACCTGTCACTTACCGATCAGGCGATATTTTTACCATCTACAATATCGAACGGACGCATAATTATTTGCAAAACTTGGTGGTGTATCCTCAAATATGGACGATGGAGGAGTTGGGATTGCCGGCAAAAGAGCCATTTGGTCCGATAAACGCCAGACAAAGTTTGTTCACTGATCCCCTCAAAACCCAAAGCATCCGGGATTACCAGCCAACCGATCGCCTTCGGGATGTGCATTGGAAAGCGACCGCTCGACGCGGAGCTTTGCAAACCAAGATGTATGACCCTTCTACCGACATGACGATCGTCATCTTTTTAAATGTGGCGACGATGGCTCGTCATTGGCATGGGCATTATCCAGAGTTGATGGAGCGGGCGGTGAGCGTTGCCGGATCTCTCGCCAATTACAGCGTTGAGCAAAAATGGGCAGTGGGTTTAATCGCCAACGGGTCGTTGCCCGGCTCCGATCAACCGATACGGGCTATGCCTAGCCGCTCGCCAGAACAGTTACTGCACATTTTGGAAGCGTTGGCGGCGGTGACTCAATTTGCCACGGCATCTATCGAAAAGTTAATGGTGCAAGAAAGCCCAGGTGTCCCCTGGGCAGCCACCATCATTTTGGTCACTGCGGTGTTGACAGATGAATTATTGACCGAATTGATTCGGCTACGCAAGGCGGGCAGGCGGCTGGCAATTGTGTATTTAGGCAAGGAGCCGTCGCCAGATGGGTTAGATGGCATTATCTTTCACCATATCAGCGCTGATTTGCCGGAGTTAAACTCTGAGCAAATCGCCCCCCGCCCCAATCCCAATGGAGAGGCGGCACAGTGAACGGGCAATCGACGATTTCACAATTAGGGCAGGATAAGCTCTCGTTCTGGCATCTGCTTCGCCATGAGATCATCTATTTGATGTGGGCGGGAGTCGAAGCCAGCCTGATTGGGGCATTTTCGGTAGGCTTATTGCGCTGGAGCCGATTGTGGTCAATAGCCGGGTTATGGTTGCTGCTGCTCTGTTTCATTTTGATTCCATTTAACCTAAGCCGCATCATGACATTTCTCCATCTCCCGTTGCGCCGGCAGCAACGTCTTTATGTGGCAGGTTTGGCGGTAGTTACTATCCTCGCTATACGAATAATGATGTATCCTGACTTTCGCCTTGACCCGCGGTGGATGATTGAACTAGGACGAGATACCTTTACTGCCGGCAATCCTAACTGGTTTAGACCCATCGCCTTAGCGGCATTGATCGCCTTTTGCTGGAGTCGGGGGTTAGCCCTTGCCAGTAGAGAAATCGAAATTGAAAGCATGGGCAGATTGATGCGGATTGGCGGTTTGTTGTTAGCCCCATTGGCTATCGCAATTGCCGGCAGGCAGTTGGCGGTACGCATCGCCCCATTCATCATCCTCTACTTCTTCTTTATGTTGCTCTCCATCGCCCTCACCCGGGCTGAAGAGATCTCTAGCCACCGTTTCAGCCAGGGCTTCGCCATGACTCCTCGCTGGTTAGCCGCCGTCACCGCAGCCACCGCCCTATTGCTGATTACCGCCATTTTTCTAGGCGCGGCAGCTGGCGAAGACAACATAGCTACCTTGCGAATCTGGCTAGGACCATTATGGGCGGCGATCTTTTTTGCCGGAACCGCTATCTTTAGCGTTTCACTATTTATCGCCCGTCCCTTGCTTAGAGCCGTCGCCTACTTCATCGACAATCTGTACCTTCTGATTCAACGCGCCTTAAAAACAGTTATCAACCCCGAAGATTTAGAAAACTTAAACAATTTAGGGGCGCAGCAAGCTGTAGAGCAGATAATCGGCAATGAAGAGATCGCCCAACCGCCAGATATCCCTTTTCAATTGGGCAGAGCGCTTACAATTATCGTCGTTATTCTATTTGCCCTTGGCATCACCTGGTTAATTCGACGCGCATTTCGCGTCAGGGCATTCGCCCTCGAGGCTGATGGCGGAATGGCTCAAGGAAACGCGCTTTACCGTCCGAAGAGCGGCGGCATTCGCAGTTGGCTAGATCAATTTTCTATGATCAGACAAAGGCGGGCAGCTGCCTCCATCAAACGCATCTATCAAAATATGTGTTTGCTTGCCGCCGAAAATGGATTTCCGCGCAGCGAGTCAGAAACGCCATTTGAGTATATGCATACAATAGAACCTGTGTGGGGGAATAACATGTCTGATGTAGAATTGATTACCAAGGCATTTGCCCGAATTAGATATGGAGAATATCCAGAAACATCCGCTGAATTGTCCACAATAAAAGACGCCTGGAAGCGGCTAAAAAGGACAGTTATACAGGACTAATTTCTCGTTTTTTTATGTTCAGTTAGGTTTGACAGCCCCATTTTCTTATGCTATGATCTCGCCGCATTAGGCTTACATAATCCTCTGTTTTTTAGAGCGACAAGCCAACCCGTATTTTGCAGCAATTACAAGGAGTCTCGAATGAGATCTAGGACGGAAATGATGGTTGATCGGCTGCGCGATTTGCAGGCGAGTACCCCCAGTATCGAAGCGTCAGCCGTTGTCAGCGTGGACGGGCTTATTATGGCTTCCGCTTTGCCAGCCGACGCCGATGAAGACCGCATCTCCGCCATGTCCGCCGCCATGCTCTCATTGGGCGATCGTATCGCCAACGAATTAAACCGCGGAAACTTAGAACGAGTGTACATTAGCGGATCTCATGGTATCATTGTGCTGATGGCAGTTGGCGAAGAAGCGGTTTTAACCGTTTTGGCGCGAAGCGAAGCCAAGCTAGGCTTAATCTTTTTAGACGCCAAACGAGCCGCTGAAGATTTAGAAAAGCTACTGTAGCGTATGGAAGAACTAGCTCTAAAAAAAGATAGAGCAGCATTGAGAGGAGGGGCATGTTACCCAAAGTGACATGCCCCTCCTCTCTTTTTGGAGAGGAAAAATGTCAAAGTTTATCTTTTTTACCGGCGGCGTTGTAAGTTCAGTTGGCAAGGGAGTAACGGCAGCGGCTTTGGGCAGGCTACTTAAAGAGCAAGGATTGTCGGTAGCGGTTCAAAAGCTTGATCCTTACATCAATGTAGACCCAGGTACGATGTCCCCTTACCAACATGGCGAGGTGTTTGTTACAGAAGATGGGGCGGAAACTGATTTAGATTTGGGGCATTATGAGCGATTTATCGACATTAATCTCAATCAAATGTCTAATGTCACCACCGGCAGAGTGTACGCGGATGTCATCGCCAAAGAGCGTCGAGGAGATTATCTGGGCGGCACCATTCAAGTCATTCCCCACATCACCAATGAAATCAAACGATATATGCGTTTGTTGGCAGAAAAAACAGAAGCGGATGTAGTATTGGTTGAAGTGGGCGGCACGGTCGGGGATATTGAGAGTTTGCCGTTTTTAGAGGCGTTACGGCAAATGCGCCACGATTTAGGGCGAGAAAATACGATGTACGTCCATGTAACTTTTTTGCCGTATGTGGGCGCTAGCAGAGAGTTGAAAACGAAGCCGACTCAACACAGTGTCCGCGAGCTACGCAGCATTGGCATTCAGCCAGACATTATCGTCGCCAGGGCGGATCATGAGATCGAGGAAGAGCATATCCAGAAGATAGCTTTGTTTTGCAATGTGGCTGAGTCGGCGGTTATTCCAGCTAAAACCGCCGATGTGCTTTATGGGATTCCATTGCTGATAGAGGAGACTGGGCTGCATCAATTAGTGGTTGAACGGTTGGGATTGCCGGCATCTCCCCTTAACCTAAATGCCTGGGAAAAGATGGTGGCGCAGATTAGACAGCCAAAACCATCCTTGCAAATCGGATTGATAGGCAAATATGTTGAGTTGCACGACGCTTACATGAGCGTCCGGGAGGCGTTGCGCCATGCCGGCATCGCCAACAATCGGCAAGTTGAAATCAGTTGGATTCAATCGGGCGATTTAGAAAAGGGAAAAGGGTGGGAACAGTTTGAAAATTTTGCCGGCATCGTCGTGCCTGGCGGCTTTGGCTATAGAGGCATCGAAGGGAAGATTTTAGCGGCGCGCTGGGCGCGAGAAAATGGCGTTCCTTATTTGGGGTTGTGTTTGGGCATGCAAGTGATGTGTATTGAGTTCGCCCGGCATATTTTTGATACCGACGAACCAAATAGCACTGAATTTGATAAAACGACAGAGTTCCCGATTATCAGTTTGATGCCTGACCAACATGATTTAACCAATATGGGAGGCACGATGCGGCTGGGCGTCTACCCTTGTCAGCTTGTCCCGGGCAGCATTGCCGGCAACGCATACCAGACCGATCTAGTCCGGGAGAGGCATCGTCATCGCTGGGAATTTAACAATCGTTTTCGCCGCCATTTCGAGGAACAAGGGATGCGTTTTAGCGGAGTTTCTCCCGATGGCAGGTTGGTAGAAATAGCGGAATTAACAGATCATCCATTTATGGTTGGCAGTCAGTTTCATCCAGAATTCAAGAGCCGACCTAACCATCCTCACCCTCTCTTTTTGTCATTTATAAAGGCGTCATCTACATGCCATGATCAGCAAGCAGCCAATATAAAAAGCAACGGCGCTGGGGCTAAGGCGAAATTAAAACCAGAAAAAAAGGGGAATTAGAACACAACAAAATAGCGGCGTATGATGGGGCGTTTTCACCTTGCCAATGGCAAGGTGAAGGTAAAAACGCTCCCTTTGTTCAGCTTGCTTTTGACCTGCATTTTTCCGCCGTGGGCAGCCACCAAATGGCGGGCAATCGACAACCCGAGCCCTGTTCCGCCGCTGCTTCTGGCTCTATCCGCTTTGTAAAATCGCTCAAAAATGCGCGGCAAATCCTCTTTGGGAATCCCAACCCCTGTATCTTCAACTTCTATCGCCGCTTCGTCGTGATTATGGCTGACGCGGATGGCGATCATGCCCCCTTCTGGCGTAAATTTTACGGCGTTGTGAATTAAGTTGGTTAAGACTTGGGAAATTCGCTGCGGATCCGCCAAAATTGCCGGCATCTGACCGGGAATATCGACCAACAATTCCAGCCCTTTCCGTTCCGCTTGCGAACTCAACCGTTCTACTGCCGGCAATATTAAATCCGCCGCCTGTACCATTTGCAACGTAAGCGACGCTTGCCCGGACTCAATCCGCGACAACTCCTGCAACTCCTCCACCATCTGCGTCATGGTATCGACCTCATTTGCCGCCCGGCGCAAAAATCGACGCGCCGCCTTTTTATCTTCCATCGCCCCGCCTTGCAAAGTCTCAACCACCGCTTTCATAGACGCCAGAGGGGTGCGCAATTCATGCGAGATGTTGCTGACAAAATCCCGCCGGACTATTTGCAGCCGCCGTAACTCGGTTAAATCTTGAATTAAAAGCAAATAGTTGGTTGCGTCGCCCACCTGAAAAGGGGTAATAATGGCTTGCCAAAATTGGGGCGTCTTTTTCCTTACAAATTCAAGGGTGATGGACATCGCCTCGCCTGATCCCCGACATTTTTGCCACAATTCAATCAATTCATGGTGTCTGGTCGCTCCGGCAATAGTGCGTTGCAGCAACTCTTCTCGCTTCACATTGAGCAATTTTTCGGCGATTTCGTTGACGCGCATAATTTGACCCGATTCATCCGCCACCAATGCTGCGCTATTTCCCGCCCCCAATATCGCTTCTAGCAACCGTCCTTCTCGGGCTAGCTCATCACGTTCGCTTTGTAAGGCATGAAGGGCGTTGGCATTGGCATCGACAATGGCGCTAAGTTGCGGATCGTGGCTCCTTATTTGGCGGGCTAGAAGCGCATTACCTTCTCCAACAGGGTAATTTTCCGCCAGTTGATCTAGTGGCTCAACGCTTTTTGCTGCCAAATACCGAGCGGGAAGTATCGAAACGATGCCGGCAATCACTACGCCAAGCCAATATTGATTTGCCGGCAGTTCAAAAAATGATAATCCGACTGCGGCTAGCAGCCAGCACAATAAGAAAGCGAGGGAAAATAGGCGGCGATACAAACTCATGGGCGCATCTTGACAACTTGTGGTTGCATCTCATCATCCCTCAAAACGATAGCCGATGCCCCGCACTGTCACGATCCGGCTAGGGTTGTTTTGATCGGGCTCAATTTTCTCCCTCAACCACCGTACATGCACATCCACAGTGCGGCTGTTGCCGTCATAACTCCATTCCCACACCCGCTCTAAAATAAGTCCACGGCTCAAAGCCACTCCCTTATGTTTGGCTAGAAATTCCAGCAAATCATACTCTTTGGGCTTAATGCGCAGCGGCTTGTCCTTTAGCCTTACCTCCCGCCTTTTCTGGTCGATGATTAGATCGTCGAATTGGAGTATCCTGCTATTTTTGCTTGGATTAAACGCTTCAGTTTCCGACTCCATCGCTTCCCTGATCAATTTAATGCGGCGCAAATGGGCTTTAACCCGCGCCATCAGCTCCCGCATGCTAAAGGGTTTGGTGATGTAATCGTCCGCTCCCACTTCCAACCCCACTACCCGGTCAACTTCATCGGTGCGGGCGGTAATCATCAAAATGGGGATGGCGCTTTCCTGCCGCAATTGCCGGCACAACTCCAGCCCATCCATCCCTGGCAGCATTACATCCAACAACGCTAAATCCGGTTTTTCCTCTCTAGCGATCGCCAATGCTTGTCGCCCATCGCTGGCGGCAACAACCTGGTATCCTTGAGCAGCCAAATTATATTCCACCGTTTCCAGCAGCGTCTTGTCATCTTCTACCAGCAAAATTTTTACCATAGAACGATAATACCACTTGCCCGATTGATTGTCAGATTGCGCCCTGGCTTTTCCATAAGGGCTGTTCCAGTATAATCTTACCCATTATGGGCGATTGGCTACCGGCAATGCAAAAAGGGGAAGGAGAAAACAGCGCCAAGAAAGTTATTGGGGTAGAAGGGTTAATTATCAACGAACGAGGGGAAGCTTTACTGATTCAGCGAAATGATACGCGCAGTTGGGCAGCGCCGGGCGGTGGGTTGGAAGCGAGCGAATTGCCGGCAGAAGCTATTGTCCGGGAATTGCGAGAAGAAACTGGATTGCTCACCACGTCCGTTCGATTGTCAGCCATCTACCACCGACAAAATGCTGGGGTCGATGCGCTCATCTTCGTCTATCGGTGCCAAATTCGAGGCGGAGAAATTTCCCCCTCTCCCGAAACGCCACAAGTCGGCTTCCACCATCTCTCCAAACTGCCCACCCCCATGACCGCCATGCACACCGAACGCATTGAACAAGCTGCGGCGCACAGCGCCGTTAACCCCATTTGGAGCCGCCAAAAGGTATCAGGCTGGTCATGGGCGTTTTGGCAGATAGTTAAACCTGTTATTTATCGGTGGGCTGATATGAAACGGCAGATAAACGGAGAACCAGCCTACCAGCCGCCGCCAAGTTGGGCGGTGGGGTCGTTTGTAATTATTCATAACCAGGATGGGGCTGTTTTGTGGGCTTTGCGGGGCGACGGCAAGGGGTGGAATTTGCCTGGCGGTTTGGTAGAGAGGGGTGAAGCTCCCTGGAAGGCTGCAATACGGGAATGTTTTGAAGAGACGGGGCTGACTGTAAAATTGAGCCGGGTTGCCGGCATCTACTTTAAAATGGCTGAGGGCGCTGTCGTCTTTCAATTTGCTGCCGAGGTTAAATCGGGGGAATTGACCCCCTCGCCAGAATCAACTGAATTTGGCTGGTTTTTGCCTGGCGCAGAACCAGCTAACAGTTTGCCGCGCCACATAGAGCGGGTGGCAGATTGGGCGAACCGCCGTTCGGATCAACCCCCGCTAATCAGACGACAGGATTAGCCGATTTTCGCGGGCGGCGTATAAAAAGAGCGGAAATCGCCAGCACGAAGGGGATAAAGGCAGACAACCGCAATGCCGGCACATAGTTGCCTATTAAATCTCGCCCTACCCCAAACCACAAAGGACCCAAACCCGACGACGCAGAGCCAATGGTGGATGTTATCCCCGAAATCGCCCCTAAATTTTGCCGGCCGAAATAGTTTGCCCACACCACATTGCTCAATGCCCTCGCCAATCCATTGGTTATCCCCATCAGGGCGCCATACAAAACCGCCACAGTGGTGGAGGTGATGGCGGTCGCCAATAACAATGTCGTCACTTGACAAATCAGCCCAAAAGAGAGCATATATTTGGCTTCAATCCGGTCTAGGGCAACGCCGCCAACCAATCCAGATATGGCAGTTACGGCGGAAATCGGCACAAAAACCGCTGCGGCAATGTCGTTGTTTAACCCGCTGTCGGCAAAAATGCTGACCATGTGAAAGATGATGCCGGTATTTAACATATCGAAGGAAGCCAAACCCAGAGCGATCAGCCAAAATGCCGGCAATCTCACCGCCTCCGCTGCCGTCCAATTCTCCTCAAACAGCTCGTCTTGCCCTGCCTCACTGTCCGCTTCCAACGACAACGCGCCATCAGGCAGCAAACCATACAGTTCAGGTTTATCACGGAAAAAGAGCCAACCCACCGGCATCATAATGCCGGCAACCATACCGCCTAAAATCATATAAGAAGCGCGCCAGCCAAATTGGGGGATGAGCCAATTGATCATCGGCGGGAAAAGACCCACCCCCAGCAGCGCCGCTAAAAAAGCGGCAATGCCCAGGACAGTTCCTCGCCGGCGCACCCACCACTGATTAAGCACATTTCGGCTAACCAGCGAGATGCTCCCCTGCCCCAACATGCGAATGCCGATGAAACCCAACCCCAACATAAATGCCCCTTGCGCCAACCCCATAAAAACGCAAGCCAACCCAAACAACGCGGCGATAATCACCACCATGCGCCGCGACCCATATTTATCGATCTGCCTACCAACAAAAGGCAGCGCCATACTGCCGGTGATGGTGCCCACCGTGTACAACCCGCTGACCAAGGACCGGCTTAATCCTAAATCAGCGATAAATTGCTCGATAAAGATTGAAACAGAATAGGTTTGCCCCGGACTAGACATAATCAATCCCATCGAGCCAACGATGAGGATGATCCAACCGTAAAAGACGGGGGAACCTTGGACTAGGCGGCTTTGTTTGGCGAGAAGGGGTTGGGGTCGCATAACGATATTGTCGCAATCTAAGGTAGGGGGTTTTCCGCCAAATGAGGAGAAAAGTAGCTAGAGAAAAGTAAAACCCGAAAGGATTTATTTTCTCTAGGGCAAAAAGCTGAGAGAACCTTTCGGGTTACGCGCAATTTTAAAGGGGATCAAACGGCAATTACCATTCATCTCCTTCATAAATATCTTCTTTTTTGCCCAAAATATTCGGATCAGGGGCTTGAACGATTTCTAGGGATTTGTCGGCATAGGGCAATGAATTGAGCACATGCCGCATACATGCCAATCGGGCGCGTTTTTTATCGTCTGATTTGATAACAGTCCAGGGGGAAAACCGGGTATCGGTCGCCATAAACATTGAGTTTTTCGCCTGAGTATATTGATCCCACATGGCTAACCCTTGGGTATCAACCGGGCTTAGTTTCCATTGCTTTAGTGAGTCAGTTTCTCGTGATTTAAAGCGGCGATATTGCTCTTCGCGGCTGACGGAAAACCAAAATTTATATAATCGAATGCCAACATCAATTAACATATTTTCGACCATGGGGGCTTGACGGAGAAAGGTATGGTGTTGGGTGGGTGTACAAAAGCCCATCACCGGTTCAACCACAGCCCGGTTATACCAAGAGCGGTCGAACAAGACGATTTCGCCCCGGGTAGGCAAATGTTGAATATAGCGCTGGAAATACCATTGTCCGGTCTCCGCCTCAGATGGTTTTGCCAAAGCGACTACCCTAGCGCTGCGCGGATTCATATGCTCCATAAAGCGTTTTATCGTCCCGCCTTTGCCGGCAGCGTCCCTGCCCTCAAACAACATAACAATCCGCTCCCCTCTCTCTTGCACCCAACGCTGCATTTTCAACAATTCAATTTGCAAGAGCTTTTTTTGCGACTCATACTCTTGCCGCTTCATCTTGATAGGGTATGGGTACAATTCGCTGATTATCTGGCTAGAGTCGTTATTAGAAGCCTTCTGTCGAATTTTCATCGGTACGATGTCGTCTTGAATTAACTTCCTGCTAGCGTTTACTTGGACGTCAACTGGATTTGAAATATATTCGCTCATTTAAATATCCTCCGCCGAAGCCAAAGAGATTAAAACTGTGTTCTAGCAGCGCCTGGCATCGCTTGACGCCAAAAGATTGGGCAGCTTCTGTCAGCAATATTATTCTACATTGTAGACAAATGGTAGCCAAATTTCGGAAACGCCTTTTTGAACAATCATTGGATATTTTATACAATAGAGGAACATTTCAATTGTGTAATTTAGCCAGTTGTCAACTTTTTTAACTTGGCTACACTTAGGCAAATTTCGTTAAAAGTCTAAACAGTATGATTTATCACCTCTCTCTGCTCCTCGCTTTACTCGTCGCTATTAGTGGCGTTATTCTTATTTTGGGGGTCGTCTCCCCCAAAAACGCGCTGGCGGCTTGTTGGAGCAAGTAACCGAAAACCTGTTTCATTAGAAAATCACAAGGCTGCCTTTATCAGGCAGCTTTTTTTTTACCTAAAAGGAGATGGCTATGATTAAAACTGGGGCGGAAATTTTATGGGAATGTTTGGTGGCAGAGGGGGTTGATGTTGTATTCGGCTATCCTGGCGGGGCGATCATGCCGGCATACGACGCCATGCTTAATTATCCAGTTCATCATGTGCTAGTTCGACACGAACAAGGCGCCAGCCATATGGCAGACGGCTACGCCCGCGCCACGGGCAAAGTCGGCGTGGCTATCGCCACATCAGGTCCCGGCGCAACCAATTTAGTTACTGGCATCGTCACCGCCATGATGGACTCTGTGCCGGTGGTGTGCATTACGGGGCAAGTGGCGTCTCATCTCATTGGCGGAGACGCCTTCCAGGAAACTGATGTAACCGGCATCACTTTGCCCATCACCAAACATAATTTTCTAGTTACCAGCGTCGATGAGGTGGCTCAGGTGGTACACGAAGCGTTTTATATCGCTCGAACCGGACGACCTGGACCTGTAGTGATCGACTTCTGTAAAAATGCCCAGGTAGAAAAGGCGGAATATGAACCAGTAGGACAAAATCCGACCAAACTGCTCGGTTATCATCCTCCGCTCCACGCCCCCTTGACAGATTTGGAAGAAGCGGCGAACTTAATTTCTGCGGCGCAAAAGCCAGTCATTTTAGCTGGACATGGCGTTTTAAAATCTGGCGCGATTGAGGAATTGCGTCATTTTGCGGCAAAAACACAAACTCCGGTGGCGATGACATTGTTGGGTTTAGGGGGGTTGCCGGCATCTCATCCCTTGAGTTTGGGCATGATGGGGATGCACGGAGAGGCATATTGCAACAACGCCATCCAACAAGCGGATTTGTTGTTGGCGTTTGGCATGCGTTTTGATGATCGGGTCACTGGCAATTTACGGAATTACGCTCCTCGCGCTCGAAAAATCCATGTCGAAATTGACCCTAGCGAACTGCACAAAAATGTCAAGGTAGATGTGGCATTAGTGGGCGATCTTAAAACAGTTTTGACTGACTTAACCCCCCTTATCGAGCCAACTGACCACGAAGAGTGGCTAGATCAAATTTCGGAATGGAAAGCGGATACTCAAAAACGGGATATTTTATCTTGGCACAACGATGGCTTATTGTATTCGTCGCACGTGATTCGAGATATTTGGCGCCATAGTGGCGGCGACGCCATTGTGACGACTGACGTAGGGCAGCATCAGATGTGGGCGGCGCAATATTACCATCTTGAACAACCTTATCGATGGTTAACTTCTGGCGGAGCGGGCACAATGGGCTATGGGATGCCGGCAGCCATTGGGGCATGGTTTGGGCACAAGGAGCGTGACATTTGGGCGATCGTCGGCGATGGGGGTTTTCAGATGACCCAGGCAGAGTTGGCAACCGCCAAAAATGAAAATGCCAACGTCAAAATCGCCATTCTCAACAACAGCTATCTGGGCATGGTACGGCAATGGCAAGAGTTTTTCTTCGAGAAACGCTATTCCGCCGTTCATATGAAAAATCCCGACTTCGTTAAATTGGCAGAAGCGTATGGCATACCCGCCAAGCGGGTTGAAAAGCGTGATGAAGTCGAAGCGGCATATCAATTCGCCATCGATACGCCAGGTCCAGTTTTGCTTGAATTTGTAGTAGAAACGGAAGAGGCGGTCTTCCCCATGGTGCCGGCAGGCGCTGATTTAGATCAGATGATTCGCCGTCCGATCAGGCAAACGGAATAAGGAGAAGATGATGAGGCAAACGATTATAACCCTGGTAGAAAATAAGCCCGGCGTGTTGAATCGGGTGGCTTCGATGTTTCGACGACGCAACTTTAACATCGACTCGCTCAATGTGGGGCGCACCGAAAATCCCGCCATCTCTCGCATGACCATCGTGGTAGAAAATGAGGATATGCCGGAACATCTAGTGGAAGCAAATTTGTACAAGCTCATCAACGTCATCGATGTGCAAGATGTGACGATGCAGCAAGCGTTGTTCCGCGAATTAGCCATGATCAAGGTCAAAGCGACTCCGGAAAGACGACCCGAAATCACCAACCTTGCCGGCATCTTCAACGCCGAAGTGGCTGATGTCGCCAAAGATTGCATGGTGGTGTTGGTAACCGCCTCAGAGGAAAAAGTGAACAGTTTAATCGAGACATTGCGCCCATACGGCATCATCGAGTTGGTGCGCACCGGCAGGGTGGCAATGACCCGGGGGGCTACTGCCGGCATTCGCCATATGCCCGGGGTAGAAAAGCGAGCCTAACCAGCAACCAGGAGGCGCAAAAAAAACGTGGCGGATTTTTTCAAATCCGCCACGTTTAATGAACTAGATGCGTAAACGCCTGAAAAGACGCTTACTAGACTAGCTTACCTGAATATTGCCGGCATATACATATCGTACAGCACCCGCAATGAGACAGGCACAACAACTTGTTTCGTACCCAAATCAGCTGGAACATTTGACCCAATACATAGATTACCCTCGTATAAGCCAGGGGCTAATCCAGTAGAATCAAAATATACTGAAACATTAGACATCTCGTCCCTCAATGTTTCGCCAGAAGTTTGTGAAACGCCTAGCCAAGGGATATTAGATAGATTAAAGCAAGGCACTCTATCTATAGCCACGTCGTCAATAAATACATTTGATCCAGTCATTTGACTTTGAACCATCAATTCGTAGGTTCCGCCATTGGCGTATGCGCTGATATCTGCAGTTTGCTCAGAGAAAACACCCCAAGGCGTTGAATCATCCAAAACCAATACTGGGGCGCCATCTAATGTAACCGTTACAACGCTGCCAGGATCAGCCACCCAACCCACAATCATGCTAAATTGGGTATTTAGCGGCGGAATGGTAATCGTCTGAGAAACACTGCTTGTAGAAGCAACAGCCCCACCAAGACCACCAAACCACAAATAATAATCCCCAGTCCATGCCAGAGGTGCGCCACAAGTGGCTAAGCTGCAAATGGGCGGAAAAACCGAGCCTTGTTCTGTCCAATATGGATTGGGGCTGCCATCAAGCAGCCCTCCTAGCTCAAAGCTGGGGTCTTGCACCACGCCAGCCGCGCTAACAGCATTAACTGCTGGGCGATTTGCCACAGCGTTAATTTGAGCCATAGCATTCAAGTCGCCAGGGGCAAAAGAACTGCCAATATTTTCCTGCTCGATATCCCATGTTAAGGTCGAGATTCCTGTGTTTAAAATATCGAGGTCGTGTCTTTCAACATTACCTTCAGACATTACTGAAGAAAGTTCAAAACTTTGAACAAAGAAATCTTCTACGCCATCGGCAAAGACAGCTATGTCAGGGTCAACCTGCCCATCACAATAATAAACATCCACATTATCTACATACCAGCCTTTGACGCCGTTGCAGCCATCGCTGCCAAAATCAAAGCGCAATTTGATACTATCGCCGGGCTTGGCATACCGACTGACATTGACCTGAGATTGTCCCCAACTGCCTATCACATGTCCGCCATCCGTTCCAGTAAAGGCTTCTTCGCCCGCCAACGGGTTGGTATTGCCGTTAGCGGCAGTTTCAATCGAGCCATTATACGGATTAAAGGTAAAGAATCGTCCTTCAACGACTTGCCAATCGCCGCCATTAACGCTGATTTTGACATTGCCGCCATCCCAATCGAGTTCAGAGGCGATATAATGCCAGAATGAAACGCGGGGATGGGTGGCGTTTGCCGGAATGGTGATTTCTGGGCTGTCTAAATGCAAAACCCGCGAATCTTCTTCAGGGTCGGCGGGGTCAGCCGAACAACTGCCGTCCCGTTCATCAATAGCAAAGAAGGTAGCATCAACTTGTCCGGTGTAGGTTGCCGGCAATGTCGTTGTCAATTCCCATGTTAATGGATCAACCGCTGGGAAAGCCGTGTCGGTACTAACCATCCAACCATCGCCATCTGTATCGAAGGTGGTGTTGTAAATGTCAACCGGGCTGCCCATGCCGGCACAAACTGCTGGCGGCGGATTTTCAAGCAATGGTTCAAATCCACATTGAGCCGTGGGATCTTCCCGCATCTCAACTGCTAACATTGCATTTGGAATTTCGGCGCAATCTACGGCTGAAATCACCTCAGATGAGACAGCGCCGCTCACCAAATCATAAATGTCCTGTCCCGTCAAATCAGCGCACGACGCTTCCAAAGCGTCTGCATGATCGACAAAGTCGCTTGTTGCGGTTTGGTAAACCGACATCGCTCGCCAATAGATGGCGACAGCTTTGGTTAACCCAATTGAACCCACAGTTTGTCCGTTATATGTGCCGCCATCTACCAACAACGCAAAAGCATGATTCGGCACGCCAGAGTTGGTGTGAACGCCGCCGCTGTCGGCCGTCCCGCACATATATTCGTCGCTAATCACTTCGGCTGGGTCATTGTAACAAGTTGGATTCCACATATCGCGAATCGCCCCGCCAAATGCGGTATCGCCTTCGCCAGACAACCATCGATAAGAATCATCCTGAACGCCTGAAGCCAGCGATTTCATGGTTGCATTAACGCCATTCGCCAATTCAGCTTCAATCGTATTTCCATCGGTATACCCGATCATTAGGGAAGGGATTGTGATGCTGGGATCTTGTCCAGCCATGCTAAAATGTGAATCGCCGCCATCCACATGGTTAGCTACCACAACGCCAACCGCGCCGGCATTTTGAGCGTTAATCGTTTTGGTCACAAAGGAGCAGCTTCCACGCCGGATAAAGGCGATATCGCCAGTTAAATCATTGGTCAGTGGATTACACGCTTCTGTTGGAACGGCGCTGCCATCGTCCGCCGCTTTTAATGTGCCGGTAAAGGGGGATGTCAACACAGGACCAAATGCCGCTAAGCTAGCGTCATAATCGCCAACTATCGATGCAGGAGAATTGACCGTCAATTGAGCGGCAGTTACCCGCGTATAGACAGAGCAAGCGTCGGCAGTGCGGGGTCCATTAGGGGTGAAAGCTTCTCCATTTGTCATGTCAACCGCTTCGCCAAAAATGTCGGAAAAGGATTCGTTTAATGCCCCAGGCTGCCATTGGTAAATTAAATCATGGGTGAAATCCGTGTAGGCGTGCGTCCATTCATGCACCACCGTGTCCGCCCCATCAACCCCGGTGCAATAATTTGTTGAAACGCCATTCCAGTTGGCATTCGGGCAATTGATACGCGGATCGTTATAAACGCTCTTCATAGTGGCGCCGTTGCCATCATAGGAGTCATATGTTCCCCCACTGATGTTCATAAAGAAGGTATGGGCGTCTTCCGCATAACGGATGAGCTTATTAATCCCTTCCTCTTCATCGCCAACGTATGGGTAAGCGTCTCCTTCTTCCCAAACTAGGTGATCGGCATCTAATGCCTCTAGGTAAATTTCTCGATCTAATCCTTCATGGATACCACTGATTTGGTCTAATACTTTGCCGTTGTGCGCATCGATAAAGACGAACTCGCGGACAGCTCCGAAACCGTCGGTCACTTCTACTTGATAGGCTAAGTGGTTTGTTCCGGGAATACCCTGAACAAAGCCATCTCGGAAAATCAACAGTTGAGCCCCGGCGGCGTCCAAACTAACGGATTGATTGTCAGCAAGTTGTCCGGCAACTTCCGCAATAGCCGCCTGACCAGCCAGATCGGCTGAAATCGTTGCGACAGGGTTAACTTTAATATCGGGAACGATGGCGCCATTGACGGCGGAAATCCTATTATTTTGATTAAAGTGAACCAGCAATTGACTGCCAAATACCGGCAGTCCTTTATAGATTTGTCTATAGACGATACGAGTCGTACCGTACTGATCAACTTGATTTTCTACCAACGCCAAATCTTTGCCGGCATCTTGAATGCCTACTGCATCTCCATATTCAGCAAAAAATGCGCTAGCTTTCTCTTCCGCCGATGCGCCAACCAACGAATCCAATTGGGCGCCTTCTGAAAAGCGAATGAAGCTGGCAACGCCCGTGGCTCGTTCATAACTAATCTGCGCTTCTCCATTTGTGTCGGCGGTTAGCCGGGCTAAAGCGTCATTCCCTTTAGCCCCCGCTTTCATGACAAGCCGGCTTTCCAAGTCGCCATCCTCTTGCGCTCCGCCAAAGACAGAAGAAAATGATAGCGTCGCCAATAGGAAAACCGCCAATAATAAGGGGATCAATAAACGCAGACTTTTCAGCTTACTCTGTTCATTCATCAAATTTTTCCTCCTAGATAAAACAATATAGAACCAATGGTCAAAAAATTATCAATAGGCATTCTCCATGTTAAATTTCTCCCTTTAACTCAATTTACCGCCCTTTTTGGGCTGCTCTTTAATCTGTGCCCCCAGCCAACCAGACAATGAAACAGATCGCTTTAAAAAGTTATCAATAAAAAGCGATGAAAATGAATGTGCTGAACCTAACATTCATACCCATCCGCATTTTAACCCACATCAGATTCGATTGGAAATTCCATATACAGTTTGCGTTGAAAAAATTTGGGGATTTGCCACATATCCCGCACCTGACAACGTAAATACATCCCGATAAGAGCGGCAAAGCGGTTCTGACAAATTTTAGCGTGAAGTTACGGCGCGTCAAGACATTATGACAAGCCGAAAAATCCCAATATTGTTTCTTTTGGATTGAATTTTAGCTGCGGATGGGAGCTACCAGAGCAAAAAAGGAGGGAAAGGGGCGAGATTTTAATTTAGTAGCTGCCACAATAAACTGCCTTGCCCGACCATCAGGAAGTTGGTATGTAAATAGCGGGAATCCAGATTCGTCTTCCTTGAAGGCATTTTCCCAAGCATCCAGATAAGCAGAATTTCTTTGTAGGGAAGCATGCAATTGTGAAAATTCTGGACGATGGCGAAATGGAATTGAGTTTAACCGAAAGTGATACAAACAAAATCTAGTCAGTTGATTCCATGCTTCGGGAAAAAACTTTCGAATTTGAGAGTCTGGATGAAAAACGCGCCAAATAATATTTTGCTGGAAAGAGGGTAAATCTCGTGGATTGAGCGTTAAGGGAGCGAAAGAGACCATCCCTCGAAACGAATCATTGATGCCCTGAACATAAAAAAGGGCATCATATATAATGGCAGGCGTCTCAATCTGAGGCAATATTGTTAGAATATCTGGCAAACGGGAAGCTTGGGTATTGCCTTCCTGAGCGTCAAAAGCCCATTCAGCTGGCGACGCTAGCGAAAAAAATATCCGCTTCTCTATTTCGTTAAAACCAAAAGCGATCCCTAATTTTTCCATGGTGGCTAGATCTAAAACCGCCTTTTCGCCTCGTTCGATGTCTCCAATGGTACGAGGCGACAAATTGGCTTTTTCCGCCAAAATCGTTTGTGTCCAATTTTTGCCGGCAATCGGATCAAACCGCTCCTTACGCAACGCTACTATCAGCTTCCCAAATTCCTTTTTCTTATTCACAATGTTTCCTGCAACCAACCTATTTTACCTATCAGGGAGTACGAAATTTACCTAAATTCGGAGTTTTTTACAAGTATTTCAACTCCAATCACATTAAAATATAGGACGATTTCCGTTGTGAAACCACCGGATGAGCTGGAGTTGCAGCCTTTCTACTTTAGGGCTAGCAAACACACTTGGAACTATTTGAATAGCGTAGGGGGAGCCTGGGAGCGCTTCATCTAACCAAAATTCAAACGGTGTTTCACCCTTCACGTCACCCAAACCATCTTTGCGAATGTTCAGATTTTACAGAAATTTGGATGCTTTATCGAGAATTTTGCCATGGAATATTTTGATCCAATTAAATTGCTCAACCGTTGGGGAAGAATTCTACGATACCTCTATTTGATAACGTTAACCTTGATAATAAACATTGGATGTATAACCAGCCTACCACAAGAAACAATATCTACGCCTTACGCACCAAATCCCCCCTCAGAAGATTCGGTAGTTGTTGCTGCCAGCAGTTTATATGCCTATATTGCTCCGAGCGACCGTTTTGCGATAGCTGATATCGTAGTTACAGGGCGCGTTCAAGAAATCTCATCAACCAAATATAATTCTGATGACGGTTCTATTTGGAATGGGGGCTCTGGCACGCTTTTGCCAATCCATACTATTTCTATCGCCATCAAAGAGATCTTGAAGAGTAAAGATCATATCAAGGACAACCAGCTAACAATAACGGCGATTGGTCAAAGCCCTAACGATCCTTACAATGTTCACCCTGACCACTCTATTCAAACAAGCGATTTCATTGTTGCCTACCTTAATGTAGGATTTCTAACTTGGAAAGATAATGAAGTCCGCAATGTGATTCAATTTATTAACAGCCCAGAATCGTCTTACAAATTGCAGTTGAATGATGGGCTATTTTATGCTCAACACGATAACGAGGAGGAAGCGCCTCAAACACTAACGCAAATTAGAAATGAAGCATCTGAACAACAGAGATTAGCTTTCAATGATCTGGCTAATACCAATTGGGAGATACTGACTTTTGTATCTACCGACGGCAAGAACATACATTTATCCGGGGATGAACAGATTGCGATTCAGTTCCAATCCATTACTTTTAATATCATCGGCGCTTGCAGCGATATTGTGGCAGAGTATCAAGTAAGCGATGGAATGATTTCAATCTCCGAGTTGGAGAGATCCAAGCACAGTTGTCAACTATCTGAACAAAGTCAACTCTACCAGGCGGAGGAAATTATCTCAACCATGCTGCACCAAGCCCAAAGCTACAAACTTTTGGGCAAACGTTTAACGATTCGATTTAACAATGGGGAGATGACTTTTCGTCAACCAAATGAATATTAGCCATGGCAAATGTGCATTTTGACCAATCAAGAACGATTTCATTTGTGCAAAATTACTAGTTGGCGTGGCGACAATTCACCGCTACACTAGGGAGGCTTCAAATGAAGTTTGATCGGATTGTTTTATGAATCCTTTTACTATTATCGTTGCCCTTCTTATTCTAGCTCTTATTTTGGGGATTATTTCCCCAAAAAATGTTGGCTGGGCAGTGAGGTAAGGATAATCAAAATCTAACCAAACGCTAAAATTGATAAGCTGCCCCCAATGGGCAGCTTTTTTTGTTTTTAGCAATCCCCATTGATAAACCAAAGGAAAATCAGATGGCAACCATTTATTACGACAAAGACGCAAAACGCGAGCTTATTAAAGATAAAAAAGTAGCCGTAATTGGTTATGGCTCGCAAGGGCATGCCCATGCTCTCAATTTGCGAGACAACGGAGTATCAGTAAAAGTTGGGCTGCGAACAGGCAGCAAATCGATCGCCAAAGCGGAAGCGGATGGATTGGAAGTAGACAGTGTAGCCAATGTTAGCGGCTGGGCAGACACTATTATGGTCTTAGCGCCTGATACCAGACAGCAAGCGATTTATGAAAATGAGATCGCGCCCAATTTGTCTGCCGGCAATACGCTCATGTTCGCTCATGGGTTTAACATCCGCTTTGGCGCCATTGAACCGCCCTCATTTGTCGATGTGAGCATGATCGCTCCCAAAGCGCCGGGGCATCGGGTACGGGAAGTGTTTGTTGAAGGGGGCGGAACCCCCTGCTTGCTGGCGATTCACCACGATGCCAGCGGCAATGCCTTAGACAACGCCATCGCCTACGCTTGGGGGATTGGGGGCACGCGGGCTGGGGCAATTGTGACTACTTTTGCCGAAGAGACCGAAACGGATTTATTTGGCGAGCAATCGGTGTTGTGCGGCGGCGTTTCGGCGTTGGTGAAAGCTGGTTTCGAAACATTGGTTGAGGCAGGTTACCAGCCAGAAATCGCCTATTTTGAGTGTCTACACGAATTAAAGCTGATTGTCGACCTGTTTTATCGGGGCGGATTGAGCTACATGCGCTATTCGGTGTCAGATACGGCAGAGCATGGCGACTACCATGCCGGCAATCGCGTCATCGGCGAACAGGTCAAACATGAAATGCAACAAGTGCTGAAAGAGATTCAAGATGGCACTTACGCCAAAGTTTGGATCGAAGAAAACAAGGCTGGACGCCCCACCTTTAACGCCCGGCGAAACGCCGAACAAAAACATATGTTGGAACAAGTGGGCGACGAATTACGGGCGATGATGCCCTTTGTCGACCCGGTTACGATTAAGCCTGGCGATTGAGCCGGCATTTAGTATCCTGGAGGCGAATGATGAATAACAAAGATAACTATGTCCGCATCTTTGATACCACCTTGCGCGATGGCGAACAATCCCCCGGCGCGACGCTTACCTCCAATGAAAAGCTTGATATCGCTCGAAATTTAGCTCGTATGGGGGTGGATGTGATGGAGGTTGGCTTTCCTGCCGCTTCCCCCGATGATCTGGAAGCGGTGCGGCAAATCGCCAAAATCGTGGGAAACAGCCCCGGACCATCTGGACATCCGCCGATTATTTGCGGACTGGCTCGCGCCACCAAGAGCGATATTGACCAGGCGTGGGAGGGCGTCAAACACGCCAAACATCCGCGCATCCACACCTTTTTAGCCACCTCCCCCATCCATATGGAGCATAAGCTGAAAATGGATCCGGAAGAGGTGGTCGATCAGGTGAAGGAGATGGTGACATACGCTAAAAGCTATTGTGACGATGTTGAATTTTCACCAGAAGATGCCGGCAGAAGCGACCCTGATTTTCTCTACTTGGTGCTGGGCGAGGCGATAAAAGCTGGCGCTACCACCCTAAACATCCCCGACACAGTTGGCTACACCACCCCCGAAGAATTTGGCGCCCTCATCAAAGGGATATGCGCCCATACGCCCGGCATAGAAAATGTAACAGTCTCCGTTCATTGCCACAACGATTTAGGCATGGCAACCGCTAACACTTTGGCAGGATTAGCCAACGGCGCCAGGCAAGCGGAAGTAACTATCAACGGCATTGGCGAGCGTGCCGGCAATACCTCGCTAGAAGAAGTGGTGATGGCGTTAAAAACCCGCGCTCCCGTGTTTGATTTAGAAACTGGCATCGACACCACCCAAATCACCCCGATGAGCCACATGGTCAGCAACTATACCGGTATGACGGTGCAGCCCAACAAAGCGATCGTAGGCGCTAACGCTTTCGCCCATGAAGCCGGCATTCACCAGGATGGGATGCTCAAAAATGAAGAAACATATGAAATTATGCGCCCCGAAACGGTGGGGTTAGCCCAATCTTCACTCGTTCTGGGCAAACATTCCGGCCGCCACGCTCTCAAAGTGCGCCTGGCAGAATTGGGGTATGATTTAGATAAGGATGCGGTTCAAGAAGTGTTTGTTCGCTTCAAGGAGTTGGCGGATAAGAAAAAGAAGATCACAGACGCCGATCTCATCGCCCTGATGGCAGACGAGCTGTATCAGCCAGTGGAGATTTATTCGCTGGTCGATATGCAGGTGGCGTGTGGCACGATGGGACTGCCTACCGCAACAGTGCGGCTGAAAGGACCTCGCGGCAACGTTCATACCATCGCCGCAATCGGAACCGGACCAGTAGACGCCACCTACAAAGCGATAGACCAAGTAGTACAAATGCCGGCGCTCCTAAAAGAATATTCCATTCGCGCCGTAACCGAAGGGATAGACGCCATTGGTGAAGTTTCGGTGCGCTTGGAGGCGGACAATGGGACTATCGAACCGCGCACCTCTCCCCAAACTGGTCAAAAGAGCGCCCGCTCCTTTGGCGGACATGGGGCAGATACCGATATCATCGTGGCAAGCGCCAAATCTTATCTCTCAGCCCTAAACAAGCTGCTGGTTGCTAGCGGCAGATTTGAAAGTTTAGAAATTTAGGGCATCAACCATCCTCTAATCAAATATGAAATTACAAACGCTTTTTGACAAAATATGGGAATCTCACGTCGTCGCCCACCAACCAGAATCCCCCGCTGTTCTGTACATAGACCTGCACTTAATTCACGAAGTGACATCGCCACAAGCCTTTACCGGTTTACGGCAGAAAGGGAACAAAGTCCGCCGACCAGATAAAACGGTGGCGACGATGGATCATTCCATACCTACCATCGGACTTGAATTGCCCATGGTCGATCAGGTTGCCGCCCGCCAATTGGAGCAATTGAAGCAAAATTGTGACGAGTTTGGCATCCGCCTATTCGATATGAATAGCGACAAACGAGGCATCGTCCATGTAATTGGTCCCGAACAAGGGTTAACCCAACCCGGCATGACCATCGTCTGCGGCGACAGCCACACCTCTACCCATGGGGCATTTGGGGCATTGGCGTTTGGGATCGGCACCAGCGAAGTGGAACACGTACTGACTACACAATGCTTGTTGCAATTTCGTCCAAAAACATTTTTGGCGCAATTTAATGGCGAATTGAAGCCCGGCGTAACGGCAAAAGATATGATTTTGGCGCTTATAGCCGAAAACGGGGTTGGCGGCGGAGCTGGGCATGTATTTGAATATGCCGGCAACGCTGTCCGATCTCTAAGCATGGAAGCCAGGATGACGTTGTGCAACATGAGTATCGAAGGCGGGGCGAGAGCCGGCATGATCGCCCCTGATGAAACCACATTTGAGTATATTGCCGGCAAAGAACATGCCCCTAAAGGCGAAGCATGGGATGAAGCGGTCACCCATTGGCGGACATTGCCTACCGACGAAGGAGCTGAATATCATCAATCCTTAACGTTAGATGTCTCAAACTTAGAGCCGATGATCACCTATGGCACAAATCCTGGCATGGGGATACAAATTAGCCAGCCAATTCCCGATCCAGCCAATGAACCAGATGTAGCCAAGCGATCAACATTAGACAAAGCGTTACGCTATATGGATTTGCAGCCGGGCAAACCATTGCTAGGGCACAAAGTTGATGTCGTGTTTGTGGGCAGTTGCACCAACTCACGCATCAGCGATTTGCGCCAAGCCGCAAAGATGATGCGCGGACAAAAAGTGGCTGATAATGTGCGGATGTTGGTCGTGCCTGGCTCAGAAGATGTTCGCCGCCAGGCAGAAGCGGAGGGGTTGCGCGACATCTTCTTGCAAGCGGGGGCAGAATGGCGCAATGCCGGCTGCTCGATGTGCATCGCCATGAATGGCGATCAACTACAGCCAGGGCAATATGCCGTCTCAACCAGCAATCGCAACTTTGAAGGGCGGCAAGGCAAAGGGGGACGCACCTTTTTGGCGAGTCCAATTACCGCTGTCGCTTCGGCAATACATGGGCAGGTTGCAGATCCGCGCACGATGTTGCCTTAATTTAAATAAAGAAATATGAGTTTTTCTGGAGCAGAAATCAAATTTAATGGCAAGGTGATAAACAGCGACTTGTTGCCGGCATCTGCCATTGAATTTAACGATCAACTTGGCGCTGCCATAAAAGAGTGGTCTGCCGCCGGATTGAGACATATTTGGCTGACCATTCCCATCAGCAAGACTGACTTTATCCCCATTGCCATTGGGTATGGCTTTGATTTTCATCACAGCTCTGACGGGTATCAAAATGGCGAGGCTTATCTAACCCTTACTAAAAAATTAGACCAAACCGTTTACCTTCCCCACTCGGCAACACATCATATCGGCGTTGGCGGCGTGGTTATAAACCAGCAAAACGAATTGTTGGTTGTGCGGGAAGCCACCCACGCCGACCAACCTGGTCGCTTCAAATTGCCGGGCGGCTATGTCGATCCTGGCGAACATATCGCCGTCGCCGCTGAACGAGAGGTTGAGGAAGAGACTGGCGTCAAAGTGCGTTTTGAATCGCTTCACGCCCTTCGAAATCTTCATTCCGAAGATATCATCGGACGCTCAAACTTGTACATGATCTGCCGGCTTACGGCGCTCAGCTTCGATCTCCAGCCTGAAGAAGGGGAAATTATCGAATGCCGGTGGCTGGATGTGGAGCGATTTTTAACGATGCCGACTGTCATGCCCCATCCAAAAGGGATGGTCAAAGCGGTAATAGGGGACAAAGGCGGCTTACAGTTGAGCCAAATTGAAGGGTATAACTATTTTGCAGCAGAACAAGTTGAATTGTTTCTGCCGGCATAAATTTTAGGACACACTATGGACGCGTTTACCACACTCAACTCAACCATGATGCCGTTGCCCACCAACGACATAGATACGGATCAAATAATCCCCGCCAGCTACTTAAAAGTCATCAGTAAAGATGGGTTAGTAGAAGGGTTGTTTTCTCGCTGGCGAAACAATCCTGACGGTTCGCCAAATCCCGATTTTGTTCTCAACAAAGCGGAATACCAAAACGCCCAAATATTAGTTGCCGGAGGCAATTTTGGATGCGGCTCTTCCCGAGAACATGCACCATGGGCGTTACACGGGTGGGGTTTTCGGGCGATCATCTCCACATCTTTTGCAGATATTTTCCAAGGCAATGCATTAAAAAATGGCTTGTTGCCTATAATTGTCGATGAAGCTGTACAACAACAGCTGATATCACTAGCCCAAGAAGATCCAACCGCCACAATTTCTATCGATTTGGAGTCGCAAACGATCACCCTGCCAGACGGCAGAAAAGTCAGCTTTCCCATCGACGCCTTTAGCAAAAGCTGCTTAATTCGCGGCGTCGATCAGCTGGGCTATTTGCTTGGCATGGGTGAGCAGATAGCCGCTTATGAGCATGCGACGGGCAAATGACCAGCGCCGGTTACCGGAGTAAATGATGGAAAACAATCATATCGCCATTTACGACACCACCCTCCGCGATGGCACGCAGAGAGAAGGTATCTCTCTATCGCTCAACGACAAGATTAAAATCGCCAAAAAACTGGATGAATTTGGCGTCGATTATATTGAAGGAGGATGGCCCGGCTCAAACCCAAAGGATGCAGATTTTTTTGCGGCGGTTCAATCGCTGGCGCTAAATCACGCCAAAATCACCGCTTTTGGTTCGACTCGTTATAAAAATACTACGCCTCAAACGGATACAAATATCCAGGCGCTGGTGGCGGCAAACACCCAGGCCGTTACCTTGGTTGGCAAAAGTTGGGATTTGCACGTGATTGATGTTTTGGAAGCGGATTTGGAAGAGAATTTGGCGATGATCAGCGAAAGCGTTGCCTATTTCAAGGCAAGCGGCAAAGAATTGATCTATGACGCTGAACATTTTTTTGATGGATACAAAGCGAACCCAGTTTATGCGCTGATGACTGTCCGGGTCGCGGCAGAAGCTGGGGCAGATTGTGTAGTTTTGTGCGATACAAATGGGGGCGCTTTGCCCTGGGAGATCGAAGAAACCGTAAGGGAAGTAATCCAACAATTGAACATAAAAATCGGCATCCATACCCACGATGATGGCGGGTGCGGCGTAGCAAACAGCCTGGCGGCTATTCGGGCAGGGGTGGTGCATGTGCAGGGAACCATCAATGGGTATGGGGAACGGGTAGGAAACGCCAATTTAACTTCGATAATCCCGGATTTGCAGCTAAAAATGGGAAAACGATGTGTGCCGGCAGCCAATCTACCCCAACTCACTGACCTATCCCGTTACATCGCCGAAATCGCCAATCTGCCCCACGATACCCACGCCCCCTTTGTCGGGGCTAGCGCTTTTGCCCACAAAGGGGGCATCCATGTGGCAGCCATGCGAAAAAACCCGCTCAGCTACCAACATATCGACCCGCCCCAGGTAGGCAATCAACAGCGCACAGTCATTTCTGAACTATCAGGGCGGGGCAATGTGCTGGACAAAGCGACAGAATTTGGCATCGAAGTGGATAAAGAAGAAGCTCGGTTGGCTCTTCAAGAGATCAAACAGCTTGAAGCGGAAGGGTTCGCCTTTGAGGCGGGCGAAGCGTCGATGTCTTTGTTGGTGCGGCGGTTAAAATCAGATTATCAGCCCCCATTCCAGTTACGCGATTTCACTACCTGGATCAGCCATCGGCACGGCATCGGCATTGTGGCAGACGCCTCTGTAAAAGTGATAATTGATGGCGAATTGATCCATACCGCTGCAGAAGGAAATGGACCCGTAAATGCTTTGAGCTTGGCGCTGAGAAAAGCGTTGTTTACCAAATATCCCCAACTAGAGACGATTCATCTTACCGATTACAAAGTGCGGATTTTAGATGGGGAAAACGGCACGGAGGCAAAAGTGCGGGTGTTGATTGATTTTATCGATGAAGGAAATGACAATCGGTGGTCTACAGTGGGAGCCAGCCCCAACATCATCGAAGCGAGTTGGCGGGCGTTGGCAGACAGTTATGAATTTGCGTTGTTAAACAAATCAGGAAACGGCGAGAAATGAATGCGAAAATTGTAATTTTACCCGGCGATGGCATAGGTCCAGAAGTCGTTGACGCCGCCCTTACCATTTTGAAAGCAAGCGAAGAAAAATGGGGTCATGCCTTTGAATTTTCAGAACAGTTGATGGGCGGCTGCGCCATTGACGCGGTTGGCTCTTCGTTGCCAGAACAGACATTGGGAGCTGCTCTAGAAGCGGATGCGGTGTTGCTGGGGGCAATTGGCGGACCAAAATGGGATGATCCGACAGCCAAAGATCGTCCAGAAAAAGGATTGCTAGCCATTCGCAAAGGGATGGGATTGTATGCCAATTTGCGCCCGTTAACCCTTCATCCCGATTTGGTTGAAGCTTCTCCCCTCAAACCAGAAAAATTGGCGGGCGTCGATATGTTGGTGGTGCGGGAGTTAACGGGCGGTGTCTATTTCGGATCGCCGCGGGGGAGAAAAGAGGTTGTGGGGTCAAATGGCAATGGGTCTGAAAGGGCAGCCTTTGACACCATGATTTACCAGGAAAGTGAAGTGAGCCGGATCGCTCATTTGGCATTTGGGGCGGCACAAAGCCGGCGCAAAAAGGTGTCGTCGATCGACAAGGCAAATGTGCTGGAAAGCTCCCGATTGTGGAGACAGGTGGTGATAGAGGTGGCGAAATCTTACCCGGATGTGGAATTGGAGCATGTATTGGTAGACGCCGCTACCATGCATTTGATCTCTCGCCCCGCTTCATTTGATGTGATCGTTGCCGGCAATCTCTTTGGCGACATTATCACTGATGAAGCTTCTGTTTTATCTGGTTCGATGGGCAACATGCCGTCTGCTTCTATTGGAGAAAAGAAAAACCGACACGGCTATCCACAAGGGTTGTACGAACCGATTCATGGCAGCGCCCCCGATATTGCCGGCAAAGGGATAGCCAACCCGATCGGCACAATATTGTCTGCAGCGATGATGTTGCGTCATTCATTCGGGCTAGAAAAAGAGGCGCAAGAGATCGAAAATGCGGTTTTCGATACGCTGGCGGCTGGTCATCGCACCGGCGATTTAACCTCAGACGGTACGGCTGCCCTAAATACCAAACAGATGACGGAGAAAATTTTAGATGCCTGGCAAGCCAGGCAATAAATTTGGAAGGAGAGAAACTCATGGTTATGCCGGCAGAATTAGGCGCAAATGGCAAAAACGACGCCAACACCCCCTCTTTTGTATGGATGGATGGCGAGCTGGTGCCCTTTGAACAAGCCACTGTTCATTTTTTGAACCCTACTTTGCATTATGGCATTGGCGTCATCGAAGGGATTAGAGCCTACAATACGCAACGAGGTCCCGCTGTATTTAGGCTGCAAGAACATATGACGCGCTTCGTCAATTCCGCTCGCTCTTTGGGCGTAGAAGAAGCGGAGCTGATCTTTTCGGTAGAAGATTTGCGGGTAGCGGTACATCGGGTGGTTCATGCCAATCGGCTTAGCGACTGCTATATTCGCCCCTTGCTTTTTATGCAGGGACCTTTGCAGCTAACGCTGGACGCCCACCGTCCCACTGTGGGCATCGCCGCCTGGAAATGGGGATCGATAATGGGGGGCGAAACCGCTATCGAGCAGGGCATTCGGGCGATGGTTTCATCCTACACCCGGCTGCACCCCAACGCCAATCTGACCAAAGCGAAGATCGTGGGGCAATATGCCAATTCGGTGCAAGCTCGCACCCTGGCTGCCAGGGCTGGCTTTGACGAGGCGATTATGCTTGATCCGGAAGGGTATATAACTGCCGGCACTACCCAAAACCTATTTGTTCTGTTTGATGGACAGCTATTTACTTCGCCGGGCGACTCCTATGTGGAAGGGATCACCCGCGATACCGTTATCAAATTAGCAAATGATTTAGGATATCCAGTGACCCGCCGCAAATTGACTCGAGATATGTTGTATTCAGCTCAAGAACTATTCGTCTGCGGCACAGCCACAGAGGTGGTCGGGGTACGAGAAATCGATTTTAGGCAAGTGGGCGAAGGCGGCGTAGGCAAAGTTACCCGCCAAATCCAACGATCTTTTTACGAGACGGTACGAGGGCGCGGGTTACGCTCTGCTGAATGGCTAGATTATGTCGTGGGCGACATTGTGATGTAGCGGCTATACCTTCTCTGCCCTTTTTCGGCTAAAATGGGCGTCAATAGACCATTTTACATGAAAAGGAACAGCCGGCATGATCAGCCCACAATCCCAAATGAAAATTCAAAACTCCATATTAGAGACTATTGGCGATACGCCATTGGTACGCTTAAATGCCGTCTCCGTCGATCTGCCTGGCGAAATTTTAGCCAAAGTGGAATTTTTCAATCCCGGCGGCTCGGTCAAAGATCGAATCGGAATGCCAATTATCGAAGAGGCAGAAAAAAGCGGCAGGTTGAAGCCCGGCGGTACCATCGTAGAAGCGACCTCTGGCAACACCGGCGTTGGGTTGGCGATCGCCGCTGCCATCAAAGGGTATAAAACGATATTTGTCATGCCGGATAAAATGTCGCAGGAAAAGATATTGCTGTTGCGCTCTTATGGGGCGCGAGTGGTGGTGACGCCAACGGCGGTCGAACCGGAAGATCCGCGAAGTTATTACAAAGTTTCGGAAAGATTGGTTCAAGAGACGCCCAATGCCATTTTAGCCAACCAATACCACAATCCGGTTAATCCCCAAGCCCATTTTGAAGCGACAGGACCAGAAATTTGGGAGCAAACGGCGGGAAGAGTGACCCATTTTGTTGCCGGCATGGGCACCGGCGGCACCATTACCGGAACAGGGCGGTATCTCAAAGAAAAAAATCCACACATCAAAATTATCGGCGTCGATCCCGTTGGCTCAATTTTGTACGACCTACATCGGGGCAAAGATGGCAAAGCCGAATCTTACAAAGTGGAGGGCATTGGCGAAGATTTTCTGCCGACTGCCACCGACTTAAGCGTGGTTGACGCCATTGTGCAGGTATCTGATCGGGAGAGCTTTTTGATGGCGCGTCGTCTGGTCAGGGAAGAAGGGATGTTCGTGGGCGGCTCATGCGGCTCAGCAGTTGCCGGCGGGTTAAAATATGCCCGGTCAAACAATTTCTCCGTCGACGACGTGATGGTCATCATCTTGCCAGACTCAGGCTCGCGCTACCTATCCAAATTCCTAGATGATGAATGGATGCGGGAAAATGGCTTCTTAGAGCGGGCATGGATGGATTCACGAGCCAGAGACATTCATCTGTCGAAACAAGATCAGGCGATCATCACCGTACAACCTGTCGATTTGATGACGGAAGTGATTCAACTCTTCAAACGGCACAATATCTCACAGGCGCCCGTGGTCAATGGCAAGCAAGAGCTAATCGGCATGGTGCGTGAAGTTGATTTGCTTAACCATCTGCTCCTTTCTGACCATAAACACAGCGCAGATGAGACGATTGAGCCGTTGATCGATACCACCATAACGGTCATTCGCCCCAACGCGCCATTAGAGACATTGATGGGCATCTTTAGCAGCGCCGATGTGGCGGTTATTGTGGGGGATGATGGGCTAGAAGGGATTTTAACCAAAATCGACATTTTAGATTATTTGTCTAGCCAGGTAAGTTGAGCGAGGTATTTGATGAAGAGCGGGTACGACAGTTTAATATCATCCGAATCGCTACACGAATTACTGATGAATGGTTCCGAATTGTTGATCGTAGATTGTCGTTTTGAGTTAAGCGACACAGATGCCGGCACAATCGCCTACCACCATAGCCATATCCCTGCAGCGATCTATGCCCACCTAGATGACGATCTAAGCGGACCTCCTATCACCAACCAGGGTCGGCATCCTCTACCCACTGACGATGCCCTAACCGCGCTGTTTAGCCGGTGGGGGTTAACCCCCGAAACCCAACTAGTGGCTTACGACAATATGAATGGAGCGCTCGCCGCCCGATTGTGGTGGATGGCGCGCTATATGTCGCACGACAAGGCGGCGGTTTTAGACGGCGGGTGGGCAGCCTGGGCAAAGGATGGTTTTCCCATCGAAAATTCTGTTCCAGAAATCCGCCCCACCCAATTTAGGGGGTCGCCCCGCCGCGATTGGTTGGTCGATCTCGACCAGGTTCAAGACGCCCATCTGCTCATCGATTCGCGGGCGCCAGATCGGTATCGGGGCGAAGTCGAACCGCTTGATCCGGTCGCAGGACATATTCCGGGGGCAACCAACTACTTTTTTCAAAACAATTGGGGCGCAGGCGGAAGATATCTATCAAGTGATGAGTTGCGCCAGCAATTTGAGGGGCTTCTGGGGAACACGCCGTCAGAAGAAGCGGTTTTTTATTGCGGATCAGGCGTGACTGCCTGCGCCAATATTTTGAGCCAGGCGATTGCCGGCATGCCGCTCGGAAAATTGTATGCGGGTTCGTGGGGCGAATGGTCGACGTTGGGAATGCCAGTTGAGAAGAATTAAGGTGGAATTTTCAACATAATTCGTATAGCTGTAAGCACATACTGCCCGAGGGAGCGGCAAAATTGAAGCTTTGCTCATCGTGGGTGATTATTTCCCTGGCACTTTTGTCACATTATGTCTAACTTTGGTTGATCTTATGCAAAGTAATTGTTATAATTTTACCCCTTTGGTGACATAATCAGGTAAACAGTTATTAGGCTGATTGCTATACGAATATTGCTTTTATCGGAACAAGACTGAGAGCCCCATGGATAAACATCTACAACAATTTCTGCAGCAACTAGAACGAGAAAGAGGGTATTCTGCCAACACCGTCGCCGCTTATCGCAACGATTTAGGGCAATTTCTCTCTTTTGCCAAAGCGACGTTAGGCGAAAATGCCGGCATCGAAGCGGTGACCAAAGACGTTGTAGATATGTATGTCGCCAGGATGAAAGAGAGCAATAAATATGCCTCCTCTTCCATCGCCCGAAAAGTCGCCGCCATTAAATCTTTTTTCCACCATCTTTTCGCCCAAAACGTCTTAAAAAACGACCCAACAGAACGGGTTGAATCCCCCAAGGTTGAAAAAAGATTGCCGACTGCCATCAGCAGACAAGATATTGACAAATTGCTAGCGGCGCCAGCAAAAGGCAAACAACCTAAAAACCTGCGAGATACCGCCCTGCTCAATTTGCTGTATGCCACAGGAATGCGGGTTACAGAAGTGGTCTCTTTGGGCGTAAGCGACTTAGATATGGAGCAGAATTTATTGACTTGTGCCGGCAAAGATGGCGACGACCGCACTTTGCCGTTCGACAACGCCACTAAGCAGATTTTATCCGCTTATCTGGAAAAAGGGCGTCCTCATCTAATTAAAATGAAGAAAAATGAAGTAGACGCCCTCTTTCTCAACCATCGCGGGCAACAACTCACCCGGCAAGGGCTGTGGCTGATAATCAAAGCGTATGCCCAAAAAGCGAAATTGAAAGGGGGCATCACCCCACATACCTTACGCCATAGTTTCGCCTCTCACAAACTTGATTCAGGGGCAAAATTGCAAGAGATTCAACAACTGCTAGGGCATGCCAATATCTCTACCACCCAAATTTATACCCATCTCGATGGGGATGATAATGACGGCTCCTAATGGCAAATCCGGTTAAAGAAGCCGTCCATGCCATTCAAGCCAAATCAGATCGTCAGCCACAAATCGGGCTGATTTTAGGTTCTGGCTTAAGCGCATTGGCAGATTCTGTCGAGAATAGCGTCAAAGTCCCTTATACCGAAATTCCTCACTGGACACGCTCCACAGTCGCCGGACATGCCGGCAATCTCGTATTGGGTGATCTACAGGGAAAAAGCGTATGCGTTATGCAAGGGCGTACTCACTTTTATGAGGGTCATCATATCGAAAAATTAGCCTTGCCCATTCGAGCCATGTCGCTGTTAGGAGTGCAAACATTAATCGTCACCAATGCCGCTGGAGGCATTAATCCAGATTTTCGACCAGGCGATTTGATGGCGATTGCCGACCATCTCAACTTTCCGGGAATAGCTGGACAAAACCCTTTGCGGGGCGCAAACGCCGACGATTTTGGTCCCCACTTTCCCGATATGACAGAACCATATGACGCCAAGTTGCGACAGCTTGCTAATGCTGTCGCTGACCAGGCGGGTTTTGTCTTGCAAGAAGGGGTGTACGCATTTGTTAGCGGACCAAGCTATGAAACCCCAGCCGAGCTGCGTTTTTTGCGGACAGTAGGCGCGGACGCCGTTGGGATGTCTACCGTGCCGGAAGTCGTTGTAGCGCGTCATGCCGGCATCCGCGTTTTAGGTATCTCCAGCATCACCAATTTGGCTACGCCCGACCCAAAGCCAGGTACTGTTTTAGATCATAATGAAGTAATCGAAATGGGCAAAGTGATCGTTCCTCGATTAGCCGCTCTGCTGCGGGGCGTACTCGCCGCTCTTTAACGTCCCTCGTCATCCTACTCTCTTCTAAATTTCTGTGGTAAATTGAACGGATGGATTTTTTCTATCTATTTTTTATCCGCAATTATGGCGGTATATATTTTTTGTGCCTACTGGGGTTAGTGTGGTACGGAGTTCGCTTTTTTCGAGCTCGCAATATTTTGCGAAGCGCCGTTTTTGGGCTGGAAAGAGAACGGGGAAGCGATTTGCAAAGCAGCGCGTTAGCTATGTTGGCTCTCGTCTTCATAGTTGCCGGCATTACCTATTACGTCAACAGCTTTATCGCTCCCACATTGCCCCAGGAGCTTTTTTTGCCCCCTACCCTAACGCCTAACCCATTTAATTCTGTGTTGGCGTCCCCGACGCCCATCAACACCCAATTTGATAGGACAGCTACGCCCCTGCCAATTCCAACTGTAACCTTACCTGGCGCTTTTGCTCAGCCGACGCCGCCCACGCCCAACCCAACTCAACTAGCTGAAGGAGAGATTACCCCTGAAACGGCAAGCCCGCCTTTGGTTACCCCTTCGCCTAACCCGTTTGATTGTCCACAAAATGTAACGATCAGTTCGCCAACAAATGGGCAAAGCGTTGCCGGCATCGTCACCATTTATGGCACTGTCGGCGGGGAAAACTTTCTACTATATTCACTGGAGGTGTTAGGACCAAATACGAACTTCGGCTGGGTCTCCCTGCTCACCCAACAACCGTTCGACGCCGTTCAAAACAACATCCTCGGCACCAGCAATTTTTCTGGCTGGAGCAGCGGTTCCTACCAAATAAGATTAAGCGCGTTAGACACATCCAGCCGCCTGATCGGCAGTTGTCAGGTGCAAGTGCAGGTGCGCTAATGAGAGTGCGCTATCTCTGAAATTTCGTCATTTTTATGAAAAATGCAATAAAAAAACTTGCCCAATCTTACATTCGATGATCCCTGAAACTTTAATTAAAATCATAAAAAATATGAATCGCGTCTCTGTTTTAACCGGAGCGGGCGCATCAGCAGAAAGCGGCGTGCCTACCTTTCGGGAAGCGCAAAGCGGGCTTTGGGCGAAGTACAATCCGCAGCAGTTAGCCACGCGCGCCGCCTTTCAAGAAAACCCGCAACTGGTGTGGGATTGGTACCGATGGCGGCGGGAGTTGACGGCAAAAGCCGCCCCTAACGTCGCCCATATCGCCATCGCTGAAATGGCAAACCGTTTTCCCGTTTTTGACCTAATCACCCAAAATGTAGATGGCTTACACCAACGCGCTGGCAGCCAGGGCGTGATAGAGTTGCATGGCAATATCATCAGAGTAAAATGTTTTGACCATGACCATCCTGCCCAGCAATGGGCGGAGCCGAGAGAAGGCGAGTCCCCGCCTGTCTGTTCAATTTGCGGCTCATTTTTGCGCCCCGATGTGGTGTGGTTTGGCGAATCACTGCCGGCATCTGCTATACAAAGGGCTTTTTCTGCTGCTGAAAGTTGCGAGCTGTTTTTCTCGGTAGGCACGTCGGCGCTGGTGCATCCAGCCGCTTCATTGCCCATTGCAGCCCAGAAAAATGGGGCGACTTTGGTTGAAATCAATCCCGAACGAACGCCTTTAACCAGTCAGGCGGATTTTTGGTTGCGTGGCGCGGCTGGGGATTTGATGCCGGCAATCGCAGCGATTGTATGATTTTATGCCGGCACAACAGTAATTTAGCCCATATTCCGTTTTTTTGGCGGCAGCATATTGCTCTGAAAGTTGCCCTCTTTGCAAGCAATAAAAATAAGGGGGAGCTAACCAGTACTAGAGATAGAAAATTTTGATAGTTAAATTAGGGTATTTCAGTATAATTACTGTAGACATAACGAGCTAATATTGACAGGTCGTTAAATATAGGACAGGAGAGTAACCAAATGGCAAAAAATAATAATCATGCCGAAACAAAAGAAGTTGCCCCCGCCACTAGTCAAGATCTCAATCGACTACGAGATATTCTTTACGGCGGATTTGCCAAAGAAAGTCAAGAACGGTTTCAATCGCTTGAAATGCGGTTAGATTCTGTGCGGCAAGCCCTGCAAAGAGAGCTAGAATCGACTTCCAACAACCTCTCTCAAAATTCGTCAACAGCTTTGCAAAATGTCGAAGCGTCTCTGTTGGCGCTCTCAGAAAAAAATGCGGCGCAGGAAGCCCAAGCATTGGCGGACGCCCAGCAGATGTTGCTCGACAAACTAGACGACCAAGCCCAATCGCACAGCCAAAAGGTAAATTCCATGAATCGGGATTTAACCAACGTCATCAATGAAATGAATAGCAATTTGTCAGCCCAAATCGAAGCGGAAAAAGATTATCTCAGCGACCGTCTAGATAAAATGGCGCAGCAACATGCTGATCAGTTTGCGGCGTTGCAAGCGGAGTCTAAAAAACGGGATAAAGAGTTACAAGAAACTCTAGACGCCGTCACCCAAAATTTGGAGAATGACAAAGTTTCATACGACCATTTGGCTGAATTGTTCTCAGGATTTTCGTTAGCAGTTGGTTCAGGTTCTGGAGACGAAGGCGGCAAAGAGGGCGGCAAAAAAGCCAAGAAATGAGTTCTGATCCGAGGTCGGCGAAAATGCCGGCAGAAAATGGGGATTTAGCTGCAATACAAGCCATTCTCCTATCCCAAGATCGGCAAAAATTAATTGAGCTGAAAGAACTGATCGACCGATTGGGGCAGGACACCAATGAAGACAGGGAAAATGTAGAACGCCATATCGCCGCCCTAAATAACCAGCTAAGCGCCGAAAAAAAAGCGCTCAATCGACAATCTGATCGCGTTACCCAGTTGCAACAAGAGTTGACGCTGGTTCGCCATTTAACGGAGAATCCAACCGAAACGATCAGCCGTCTGAAACCGATATTGGGAGATTTGATCAACCAATCGATTTCTAACAATTCCAGCGACATCGCTGAAGCGTTGGGACCGGTGATGGGAGAAGCGATTCGGGTACAAATTCGCAGCGCTCGCCAAGATATGGTGGAGACGTTGCACCCCATCATAGGCGAGACGATCCAGCGGGCGTTAACGGAATTCGCCCGCGATATTCAGCGCAATATCGAACAAAGCCGCAATGCTCTATTTTCGCCACGGCGGATGCTGCGCCGCTTCAGCGCTCGGCTAGGAGGAGTATCTGCGGCAGAGTTAGAGCTACGGGATGCCATGCCGTTTAAAATTCGGCAACTTTTTCTCATTCAAAAAGAGTCTGGCTTGTTGGTCTCACATTGGAATTACGACGAAAATGCCAGGGAAGATTCTGATTTAATTAGCAGTATGTTGACCGCCATCCGCGATTTTGCCCACGACTCTTTTAGTGAAGATGCGGATGATCAGCTAGACGAAATTCAATTTGGCGATCAACGAATTATCATCGAGGGGAGTCCATCTGTTTATGTGGCGGCGGTTATTGCCGGCATTGAACCGGATGGCTTTCGGCGCCGGTTGCGAGACTTTGTCTCTCATATCAATATTCAGTATGAATCCATCTTACGCGCCTATGATGGCGACCCAGAAAGCTTGCCTAGCATGGACCAAGAGGCTGCCACATTTTTAGGGGCGGTTTCTAGCCCCAACGCAGATTCTTTGCTGCGCCAACAAACCTCCAACCGCTTCCGGTTAGGGTTGGGCATTGCCGGCATTTTGTTTACATTAGCCAGTTGCTTTTACCTCGTTCTAACGATTCGATTATTGCCAACCGCTTTCCCATCTTTGGCGGCAGCTACCACAACAGCCACGCCATTGGCTACAGAAACGCCCACCGCAACCCCTACTCCTACATCTACCGCCACTCCTACCCACACCCCCACGCCAACCCAAACGCCCACAAGCTCTCCCACATCAACGCCTAGCTCCACCGCCACGCCAACTTTTACCCCAACGCCAACCCCTGCCCCAACATTGCCGGCAGACGCTGTAGTGGGCATCGCTAATGGCAATGTATGGTCTAAACTCGAACCAGGGTTTGGTCAGGAATTGTATTTGGTCGTTCCAGTTGGCACGCAGTTAGAGATAATCTCTGTGTATAGTAACTGGGTTGAGGTAGAATGGTTAGACCGCAATGGCGATCTGCAACGTGGTTGGATTCCTTTGCGATGGATCACCTTTTTAAGTCCAATTCCGCCCTCTATCGTCACGCCCAGCCCATAGCAAATCGGGGGCAGTTATTACAAATCATGAAAATCGTTCAGAAAAAAGTTTGCCTGCTAGGGGATTTTGGAGTGGGCAAGACGAGTCTAATCCGCCGTTTTGTTGATGGTATTTTTGACGATAGATATTTAAGTACCATCGGCGTTAAAATATCGCGCAAAACATTAGTTCGAGATGCAAGCAAATTAAATTTGCTCATTTGGGATTTGGCAGGCGGCGATGATTACACCAAAGCCAGAACAAGTTACATCAAAGGAGCAGCTGGGGCATTGATCGTGTGCGATCTAACTCGTCCGGAAACGTTAGCCGCTCTGGAAAAATATACGATTCAATTGCAAGATGTGGCGCCAAATGCCGGCATCCTGTATGCCGGCAACAAAGTAGACCTCGTGGATGACCGGTCGATTTCAGATGAAGAGTTGGCGGCAGAAAGCGAACGGTTAGGCGGCACATGCTTTTTCACTTCCGCAAAAACAGGAGAAGCTGTAGAGGGGATATTTTCGCAGTTGGCGCTGACCATTGAAGGGGAATAATGCTTTCAGATGCAGTATCGATCGATTTAAAGGAGAGGACAGCCCAAGTTTGGGGAGCGATTCACCCCGTTGAATACGCTTTTATCCACCCTGATTTAACGATTGGCGAACAGTCGGATGGATTAAGGGCATGGTTTTCTGACCCGACCCTAGCCAGCGATGAAGCGCCCCTCAGCGACGCATTTTGGGAGTTTGTTGGCATTGAACCTAGTTTGCAGGCGATATTAGCGGGGGACGAAACATCTTTCTCATTAAACAACGCCAGCCGCGCCAAACCCAACAGTGACGAACTTAGTTATCTATCGTTTCACGTAACGGCGGCAAACCCTAAAAAACCCCAAGATGGGCTGCTGTTACTGGTTCAAGACAGCGCCCTCGTCGGCAAGTTGCAGCAAGAGTTAGTCCAAGAGCGAAACGAACTGCGCCTGATTAGGGGAAAGCTAAGTCGCGCCAATGAAGAGTTAGAACATGTCAGTCAGATGAAATCTCTCTTCTTATCGATGGCAGCCCATGATTTAAGCTCTCCACTCTCCGCCATTCAAGGGTATGCCGACCTGTTGCGCGTGGAAATCGCAGATAATACAGTTCACAAAACACATTTGCAAACCATTAGTTCCCAAGCCGCTTGGCTAGGCAGAATGATCAAAAATTTGCTCGACCTAGACCGAATCAATCAAGGAAAGTTGTTGTTAGATATCGCCATATGCGATCTCAATGAGATCATTTTATCCGCCTTAGAGATCAACCGGCTAAGCATAAGCTTTAAAGAGATGATCGCCGTGCCCAACTTAAACTCAACCCCGGTTTACGCGGTAGTGGATAGAGAACGGGTGTTGCAATCCCTGAACAACCTGATCACCAATGCCATAAAATATTCGTGGGTCGGCAGCGAAATCGTAGTTAAAAGTTTTGTGTCGGAGGACGAGGCTGCTATCCAGGTCATCGATTATGGCAGAGGGATACCCAACGAAAATCTGCCGCACATCTTTGATATCTATTACCGGACAGACGAGGCTGAAAAAACGACAATTGGCGGGGCGGGTCTGGGTTTGCATATCGTCAAGCGGCTAATCGAAGCGCATGACGGCAGGGTAACCGCAGAAAGCGTGATCAAAATCGGCTCGACATTCACCATCTATCTACCGCGTGCCCATACGCCATGAAACGGATAGTTATCTGTGGCGGAACGGGGTTAATTGGCAACGCTTTATCCCAAAAATTGAACTTAGCGGATTTTGAAGTCGTCATTCTTACGCGGGATCCAAATAATGCCCCGAAGATGCCGGCAGCCGTGAAATTGCAACAATGGGACGGTAAAAGCGCCAAAAATTGGGGAGGGTGGGCAGAGGGAGCGACCGCCATCGTCAATTTAGCCGGCGCCTCCATTTTGGGGGATGGGCTGCTGCCCGATCGTTGGACGCCCCAACGCAAACAACTTCTGAGGCAAAGCCGGGAAGATTCATGCCACGCCGTAATCGAGGCGATAGAACAAACGGAAATCAAGCCAAAAGCGTACATTCAAGCATCGGCGGTCGGCTGCTATGGCGTCCATCGAGACGACCGCATTTTGGACGAAACATCGCCGCATGGTTCCGACTTTTTAGCGGATCTGTGCCAGGAAAATTGGGAGATGCCGGCACAAAAAGCGAGGGATTTTGGCGTTCGGCTAGCTATCGCCCGTATTGGCATCGTCTTCAGCCCGGCGGGAGGCGCTTTGCCTAAATTAGTTGCCCCCTTTAAATTTTTTTGTGGGGGGTGGCTGGGCAGCGGCAAGCAATGGATTTCTTGGATTCATATCGATGATGTAATTGCCGGCATCCAATATCTGATTGAAAATGAAGCAGCCCAGGGGGCATACAATCTCACTGCCCCGCAGCCAGAAACCAATAAAACCGTCAGTAAAGCGATTGGGGCAACCATAGGCAGACCCGCCTGGCTTCCCGTGCCGGCATTTGCCTTGCGTTTGGCAATGGGGGAGCAAGCGATGACGGTGTTAGAAGGGCAACGGGCAGTTCCCAAAAAATTGCAAGAGGAAGCTTTTCAATTTCGATACCCACTATTGGAGCCAGCTTTACAAAATCTGTTGCCATAAACCCAGTTCCAGATAGAATTCGCCTCAAATTTCAACCCATTATCCAAAATCATTGGGAAGGCTTCCCGCATGGTCGCAAACCAATCATTCGATTTGATCATCCACGACGTTCGCGTCGTTCGCCCTCAACGGGTTGTGGGAGATGCCGGCATTTCAGAGCCCATACACATCGGCGTCAAAGATGGCAAAATCGCGGGGGTATCTCCTGATTTGCCAATTGCAAACGGAGCCCAGACATTTGACGGCAACGGCTTGCTAGCGTTTCCAGGCGCCATAGACGCCCATATGCACATTGGCATTTACCGCGAACTAAGCCAGGATGCCCGAACAGAAAGCCAAGCTGCCGCTCAGGGAGGCGTGACCACTGCTCTGACCTATATTCGCACCGGCAGTTATTATCTACATCAGGGCGGCAGTTGGCATGATTTTGTGCCAGAGCTGCGTAGTCGATCCCAAGGCAACTACTATGTCGATTACGCCTACCATCTGTCGCCTATCGAGAGCGGGCAACTCGCTGAGATGGATTTTGTAGCCAACGTAATGGGCGCCCCTAATTTCGGTGAACTTTTTATGTTTTACGGATCCCATGGGCTGCATGGCAGTTCAGACAATCAACGCAAATGGTTGATGCTGCCAGAAGGCGACGAATACAATTTAGCCCATTTTGAGCGCATTTGCCAGCAAGCGGGCAAACTCGCCAAAAAATATCCCGATCTTGCCCCCTTCCTCCAGGTTAGCTTCCATTGCGAAACGCCAGAAATGTTGCGCGCCTACGAAAAACAGGTAAAAAGCGATGGCGAACTTTCGGGGTTAAGAGCATGGCATGCTGCCCGGCCGCCCGCTTCCGAATCGGTCGCCATCTCCATCGCTGGGGCATTAGCCAACGCTGCCGGTTTGACCCAGGTCAACATTTTACACATCACCTCGCAAGAGGCGATGGAAGCCGCTTTGAGGCTGCGCCAAAGTTATCCCCACATCGAGTTTGGTTTTGAAGTTACGGCTGGCCATTTGTTGCTTGATGTTGACGCCAATTGTGGGGCGCTTGGCAAAGTCAATCCCCCTCTACGCACTGCCGCCGATCGGGACTTTCTGTGGCAAAATATCGCCGATGGCTCATTAGAATGGGTGATTACCGACCATGCCGCTTGCCCGCTTGATATGAAACTCTCTTCTAAAGGCGCAGATGATATTTGGGAGGCGCGCGCCGGATTTGGCGGAACTGAATATTTGCTTGCCGGCATTTACAGTGAAGCGATAAAACGCGGCTTTTCGCCCAACAAAGTAGCGGAACTCACCTCTTGGAAAGCCGCGCAACGCTTTGGGCTAGGCAGCAAGGGGGATTTAGTCCCCGGCTATGACGCCGACATCGCCTTGCTCGATCCCAATGAAAAATGGACGATTCGGGCAGAAGATTCATTTTCCGCTCAGGAATATTCTCCCTTCGAAGGGTTGGAATTGACCGGACGAGTCAAATCTACTTTCCTCAGAGGCAATTTAATTTACAACGATGGGAACATCGTTGGCGATCCCAGTGGCAATTTCGTCAGACGACCCAGCTAAAATTTACTGTGCGACCTCAGCTAAACGTCTTATCTTCCGATCTCATACAACAAATTTTAGCCGAAGCGAAACGGATTTTGGGCGAACTGGGCATTGAAGTACGCGGCAAAGCGTTGCGGCAGCGATTGCTCGATCATGGCATAAAAACAGACGCATCCGGCGAGCGTCTCCTCTTTTCGCCCGACTTAGTCGATTGGGCAGTGGCGCAATGTCCGTCATCTTTCACCCTATACGGTCGAGATGGAGAAGCGCATGCTAAAATTGGCGGAGACATCGTCAACTTCGTGGCAGGATCCAGCGGATTAAAATTTCAACATCACTATACAGGGCAAATCAAGGAGCCAACCACCCCAGATTTCGTTTCTTACGTTCGTTTGGGCGATGGGTTGGAGCATATCCCATATTTAGCTACAGTGGTTTCTACTGTGGATGTTGAAGTGGAAATTTCAGACGCATGGCGACTTTATCTATGTTTGGCAAACTCGAAAAAGCCGGTGGTGTCGGGCGCTTTTACCGAACATGGAACGCCGCGCATGGCGGAGTTGATGGTCCTATTTCGACAGGACAAAGCTGACCTGATCGCTCGCCCCATGTCTATCTTTACCATCACCGCTACGGGCAATTTTCGCTACGGCGAAGATTCTTGCCAAAATTTGCTCGATTGCGTCGAATGGGGCATCCCAGTTGAGATTGTGCCAGTGACGTTAATGGGGTTGATCGCCCCCGTTACATTGGTTGGCTCATTGGTGTTTCATTGTGTCGATACGCTTGCCGGCATTGTGATGGCGCAAATCGTAAAACCTGGGGCGCCGGTTTTGTATGGCGGAGCGCCGGCAGAATTTCATATGAAAGAGGCGACCTCGCCCGTGGCGGGGATTAAGGCGTTTCAACTCGACATCGCTTATGTCGAAATCGCCAAATATTTAGGATTGCCGGCACAGTCCTACATGGCATTGAGCGACAGCAAATTTATCGACGCTCAGGCAGGGGCGGAGACGTTTGGCAGCGCCTTGTTGGCGGCATTGGCTGGCGTCAATTCCGTTTCTGGACCTGGCATGCTCGACTATTTGATGGTCTTTAATTTGGCGAAACTTGTTTTCGACAACGAAGTCTGCGGGCAGGCGTTAGAATTAGTTAAGGAGATTGAGGTTGTGGAAGATTTGCCGGCAATTGATTTAGCCCGCCAATTGCTCAACGAACAACATCTAGTTACCGCCGAACACACCAAGCGCCATTGGGAAAACCACCTATATTTGCCCAGCGAAATTTATGACCGCGCCAACAGGGAAAATTGGAGCAAGCGGGGCAGCGCGAGATTAGCGCAACGATGCGCCACTGAGGTTGACCGTCGGTTAGCGGCATATGTGCCTCAGGAAATTGAACCAACCCAAGATCAGGAAATGCGCCGCATCATCAAATCGGGGTTGAAGGGGCAAGAGAGCCTGCCGAAGATGCCGGCATTTGCCCCTCAAAAAAACAGAACGCCAAACCGTAAAAAACGCCAGCGCAAATGGCAAAGAAATTAATCGTCAATTAGTGACAAATGTCACTAATTAGAAAAGTTGCCATGGATACAATCACTCGGTGGCAAATCGGCGTTTCTTTGCGTCTGCTTGCTTATAAAGAAATGTTAAGGAGAAATGATGACTACACAAAGGGATAGCGGACAAAGTTGGCGATTATTGATCGCCGCCTTGTTAGGGGTTGCTTTGTTGGCGGGGCTGATAATTACCGCTAGCGCCATTGTCAACTCAGGCAACGAGCCAGCAGCTGGCGGGGATGGCGAGCGGGTAAACGTTTTAGCAAATAGCGACAACGAATGCGTTGAATGTCATCAACGCAATACGCCCGGCATCGTCGAGCAGTATGGGCACAGCACAATGGCTGCCGCCGAAGTGACTTGCCAGGATTGTCACGAAGTCGAAGGAGATTATCCGGGGGCGATTGAGCATGAAGGGACGCTTGTGCTGAACCAACCTACAACGGCGATGTGCGAAGATTGTCATACTCAAGAGGTCGCCCAATTTAACCAAAGCCGTCATGGGTTGCCGGCATACGTTGCCTACGCTGGATCACAGGACTTGCCGGCAGATTTGTTAGCCGCTTATGAATCAATTCCAGAAGGCAGCTTCAACCCCGACAAAATGCGAAATGCCCTATACGAATTAGAGGGGGAAGCGATTACTAGATTCGCCTGCCGAAGTTGCCACGATATCGGCAAACCTGCCGCCGATGGCTCCGTTGGCGAATGCAGCAAATGCCATTTGCGACACGAATTTAGCCTGGAACAAGCCCGCAAGCCAGAAACTTGCAACAATTGTCACATCGGTCCCGACCATCCCCAATGGGAAATTTACCAAGAGTCAGCCCATGGAATCGCCTACGCTACTGGCGGCGACAATTGGCATTGGGAAGCGGAACCAGGCACTTTAGATACCACCGATTTCCCGGCTCCAACTTGCTCTACCTGCCATGTCAGCGGTTTTGGCACCCAAGCCACCACCCACGATGTGGGCGACCGGCTAACCTGGTATCTATTTGCCCCCATCAGCGAACGTCGCCCCGCCTGGCAAGACAACATGAGCCGGATGAAAGGGGTATGTACTGAGTGTCACAACCCCAACTTCATCGACGATTTTTATGTCAATGCCGATGCCGCTACCGAACAAGTGAACGCTTGGGTAGCAGAAAGCAACGAAATCATTGCCCCGTTACGGGAAAATGGGTTATTAACGGAGGAAGCGTTCGATGAACCGATCGATTTCACCCATTTTAACCTATGGCACCATTGGGGCAGAACCGCAAAATTTGGGGTATGGATGCAAGGGGCGGATTATGTGCAATGGCATGGCGCATATGAGGTTTTGCACGATCGGGCTGAACTGATCGAACAGGTGGAAGACAAATTGCGCGAAGCAGGCATAGAATCTGAATAAATATGATTGCGTTACTGTTTCCCTATCTAAGCAAGCGGCGATTTTTATTAAGCCGCGATCAATGGTTTTTACTGCTGATAGCGATTAACGAGGCGTTTTTAAGCTTGGATACCTACCTGGTACACATCCTCAATGGAACGATCCGCCCCCGCGAATGGATTCCGATAATTTTTGGGGCTGTCGCCGCTGTAGGGTTGTTGATATCTGGCGCATTGGCGCAACGTCGTCGTTCGCTTGCCGCCGCGTTGGCAACCACGATTTTTGTCGGCAGCGTCATCGTTGGCGTATTGGGAGCGTATTTCCATCTTTCGCGGGGGATGTTGCCTTCAGCGCCCATTGGACAGCGGTTTACGCTGCGACTGGCGATTTGGTCTCCGCCGATTTTAGCCCCATTCGCTTTTGCCGGCGTTGGCATTATGGGAATGAGCGCCGCCTGGTTGGAAAAGCCACTGCACAGTGGCACGCTCCATTTGCCTCGCGGCTTGAAAATAAGTTTGCCATACAGTAAAACCGCCGCCTATTTATTTTTGGTGGCGTTGGGCATTTTGGTAGCTCTAATCAGCAGCGTGTTAGATCATGCGCGTCAACCCTGGGAAAATCCCTGGTTATGGCTGCCGGTAATTGCCGGCATTTTTGGCGCTATCACCTCGTTAGGGCTAGGGTTGCTAAAAGTACAAAGTCGGCATGACGTAGCGACCCACATTGCCGGCATGTTCTTTTTAATCATTGTCGGGGTAATCGGGGCTGGTTTGCACATTCGGGCGGATTTAGGCGCCAGGCAGGTTTTCGTCATCGAGCGATTCCTGCGTGGCGCTCCATTTTTATCTCCGCTATTTTTTGCCAATATGGGGGCGTTAGGGTTGTTAGCGTTATTGCCGGCAACGCCAGACCGCCAGGAATTTTATCCATCTCAACAACATTGAAAGTAGCCATCAACCAATTTTGAGAGTAAAGTAGCCGTTGTCTATGAGGCAACGGCTTTTTTTTATCCTATTTTTGTTGGTGGGTTTCGGCTTAAGGACGATTCAGCTTACCCAATTGCCGCCAGGACTCACGCATGACGAGGCGAATCATGGGCGGGAAGCGATTGGCGTTTTGGACGGGATCTTCCTATTCTACTTTCCCCTAAATTACGGCAGCGAACCATTATACAGCTATACAGTTGCCGGCATGATGAAGGCAATTGGCGAGCATCCATTTGCATTGCGATTGGTAAATGTGTATGCCGGCATATTTGCTCTCGCTATCCTTTACCGGTGGGCGACATCGATCTTTGGGCTGGGGGTTGGCATATTGGGGATGGGGCTAATGGCGGTTTCATTTTGGCCCCTTGCCGGCAGTCGGGAAGCGTTACGGGCTGGCTTAATGCCCTTCTTTTTTACATTGGCTGTCACATGTTATTGGCAAACATTAAGAAGGGCGGAAGGAAACTCAACCGCCTTAGCCACGCTCAAATTTAGCGTCGCTTTGGCGGTCACATTTCACATCTATCTGTCAGCGCGAGTGGCGTGGCTGCTATTTCCACTATTTTTGCTCTATCTGCTCCTAACAAATCGAGATCAATTTCGATTGGCAGCGTTTCCTACCGTTGGCGGGCTGGCGCTAACCGGGCTGTTCATCCTGCCTATGTTCCTCTATTTGCAGGCGCATCCAGAAGCGTTAACCCGACTGGATATGTTGGATGCGCCGCTGCAGGCGATTCGCTCCCTAGATTTCCCAATCATTTGGAAAAATTTTAGCGGCGGCTTGTTCGGATTGATTGTTCCAGGTTATGGCGATCAATTTTTAGCGTATAACATCCCCGGAAAGCCAACGCTGGACGCTATAACCGCCCTCTTTTTTATTGCCGGCATATCAATCTCGTTGTGGCGCTGGCGGCAGCCAAAATACGCTTTTATATTGTTGTGGTTTTTTGCCGGCATCTCCCCATCGCTAATAACCGGCGCAACCGCAAACACCACCCGGAATGTGGCAGCGATGCCTGTTTTGTATCTGTTAGCCGGGGTGGGATTTCTCAGTATCGTACCTAAATTAACAAATATCAGCCCACAGTTCGGCAAAAAATCGTCGCTGTTAGCGGCAGGATTTTGGCTTTCCATCGTCGCTATCGGCAGCGGGCGCGACTATTTTGGGCGATGGGGCAAATCGCCCCAGGTTCGAGCGGCATATCGTCACACGCTCACAGCGAGTCTAGCTTATATCGACCGAAGTGAAATGCCATCTGAAACGGTCTACATCTTTTCTACTTTGTATCCGGGGGCGGCGCATGATTCTTCCGTAGGATTAGTGGCTTCGGAGTTGCCGGCAAAGCAAACCAGGTGGGTGGACGGGCGATTGGGCTTAATTGTGCCACAGGCTGACTCAGCTAATTTCGTCATACCGGCTTCAACGCCGCTTCATCCCACCCTAGCCTCCATGTTGACTGTCCAAACCAGGGAAAATCTTCTTCCGACCGATCTAAATCCATTTTTTGAATTAGCCGCGCTTATCAACAGCGCCCAACTCGACCAACTATTGATGGGCAGTGTGCCGCTGAGAGCTAACTTTAACAATGGCGTTGGCTTAAGTCATATCCAATGGCTTCGTCCCCATACCGTCCCAGGCGAAACAGCGGAACTATTAACCGTGTGGCATGTTACTAATCCCGACCGAATTGTCCCAGCTATTCCGCCCGCTTTGCCAACAGACGCGTCAATTTTTAGCCATGTTTTAGATGCAGAGGGTCAAATTATCTCCCAATGGGATGGCTTGTCTGCGCCATCCTGGAGTTGGCAAAAGGGGGACACGGTATTGCAAATTCATCAATTTGAAATGCCGGCAGATGCAGCGCCTGGAGAATACACAGTCATTGTCGGTCTTTATGATAGAGTGTCAGGAGCGCGGTCTCCGATATTTGGGGATTTTGATCAATTTGTGGGAGATTATGTTGAATTGCCGCCTCTCATTATTGCCGGCAGTCCCTCTTAAGAGAAGATCAATGGTGACTATTCAGGTATCTCTCGACTGTCATCCCTTCACTTTCGTGAGGGCAAGCTCTGCAAAGGCGGGAATCAACACAGTGGCTTCCTGCCTCCACCAGAAAGAGATGTACAGACACATTCAATTTTAGACAAACCCTTATCAATATCAACTGTCTTTTAACGAATTTCAAATTGACAATCCTGACTTTTTCTGAATAATTATTTATGCCGGATAATTGATACAAAATAGTTCCAGCATTTTGTTCGACCAGGCAACATTTTAATTAACGGCCATTCTGTAGTTCCTCCCATGTATTATCGGGAATCTTCGTATTGGAAATTTAAGCGGATTTAATACTTCGATTGATTGATTTTTTGATGAAACTCCGCTTACCAAATGGCGCGCTATTTTAGATGTCGATTGGAAATATTGGCATTTAATCACAATAGTCAAGTGAGGAATTATCAACCATTGTTGGAATTTGAGTTCAAGGGCGTCCTCAAATATTACAATTGATTTTAGTGAAGGTTGCTATTGGTAACTCCCAATAGTCAATTCCTCGTACCAAGTTGTTCTCGGCTAATTTTGCAAGACGATTCATGACACAAGGTCATTCCTTTTTAATCTGAGTTTTTAACCGCATAAATTTCTTGAAGCAACTTATTTGGCTACACATATGAAAAATTTTTGCCTGGGACAATCTGCAAAGCTTGGCAAAATCGTCTAGATACTCCTATGTCGGAAGAGCGGAGCGCGCCAGCTCCCAGGCAACTAGCTTAAATTTAAGTAGATAGGTTTTGCGTTTTTGACTGTGTAAATAACAATGCAGGATTTAGCAGGTTACAATATTGGGGTCGTTCGTTGGAGTGATTCAGATGAAATCTCTGAAATGATTTCTTATGAATTAGATCAATTAGGGCATCATCCGGAATTTTTTAAGGCTGGTGACGCTATTCCAGTGAGCGCTGATATCATCTTTTCCTTCGCTCCCTACGGAAACTTTATTCAAATCCCGCTGAAATTCGCTTCGATTCCCGCTAACCAACGCCCAATTCTCATCCATTGGAACACGGAAGGAATTCCAGATCCGCGGATTCCATGGTTACTCATTCATTCCATCAGCGGTTTGCGCTCATTTGTTGGTCGGAAAATGTTAGCGGGGCACAGACACAATGGAAATAAAGCGACCAAATTTCCATACTCTTGGGAAAGTTCTCGCATGCTTCGATTTCGATATGTGGGCGACTATTATTACGCTTTTCAAAACGGTTTGCTCGATATTTTCGCCGATTCTTCGCAAATTTATGCCGGCATGCATCGTCAGCATGGCTTGCCAACCTCTGTAATGCCCTGGGGAGCCACTGACAATTGGCACAAACAGTTGAACCTTGAACGAGATATAGACGTCTTATGGATGGGGCAGCGCGGCTCCAAAAGACGAAGCGATTTACTAGATCGCGTCCGAGCCGATCTCAAATCTCACGGGGTTAATATTCATGTAGCCGACAATGAAGAAAATCCTTTCATTTTTGGCGATGAGCGTATCCAAATGCTTAATCGAGCAAAAATCACTCTAAATTTAACCCGCACTTGGTACGACGATAACTTTTCTAGATTTGCCATGGCAGCCCCCAACCGCTCACTCATCGTATCAGAACCATTACTGCCTCATTGCCCCCAATACCATGCCGGCATCCATTATGTCTCAGCGCCAATCGAGCAGTTAGCCCAAGAGATAGTTTACTATCTACAACAGGAAGAAGAACGGGCAACTATTGTTGAAAACGCTTACCAACTTGTCACCCAAGATTTATCCTTTAGAACCGGCATTAAATCTTTAATTGATCAGGTCACTAATATAAAACAAAATCGTCAATGAGCGCCTAATCATGAAAATCTTAATGATCGCCCCCGAACCATACTTCGAACCTCGCGGTACGCCAATTAGCGTTCACCAACGGTTGATAGCGTTGTCCGCGCTTGGGCACCAAGTCGATTTGTTAACTTATCATGTCGGAGAATCGCCCCCAATTGACAATGTTCGCTTCATTCGAACGCCAAAATTCCCTTTTATTACCAATGTGAAAGTTGGACCATCTTGGGCAAAGCTCTTTTTAGATATTTTTCTATTCCTCAAAGCAATTACTTTATTGCTCCGCAACCAATATGATCTAATTCATTCGCATGAAGAGGCGGCTTACTTTTCTATGGCGTTGTCTAAGCTATTTGGCGTGCGCCACTTATACGATATGCATTCTAGTTTGCCTAAACAGCTTACTAATTTCGAATTTGGCAATTGGTGGCTACCGATAAAGTTGTTTGAGTTGCTAGAGAAATTGACATTAAAATCATGCGATGCTGTAATTACAATCGATTCTCAACTGGGGGCGCACGTAAGAAAGATAAACCCCACCCTAAAGCAGATAACCATTGAGAATATCGCGGTTCATGGGGAAACGCCCAGAATGCAATCGCTATTTGCATCTTTAGATGATGAGCTTTTTTCTGATCGGGTCGCTATCGTTTACACTGGCACATTCGAGAGCTATCAGGGTCTTGACTTGTTGATTGAAAGCATGTCGGAAATATCTGAAAAGATTCCCAATAGCCTTTTAGCCCTTATCGGCGGAAAACCGAAACAGATCGATTTATTATCCAGCTTGGTCGTGGAAAAAGAGTTAGAAGATTTCGTCTATTTTTCGGGCATCGTTTCGCCAGAGGAGGCAAATGTCTATTTAACATTTGCCGATATGTTAATCTCTCCCAGAATTGATGGTACGGCTGTTCCTTTAAAGATTTACAGCTATTTGCATGCCGGCAAACCGATTATTGCCACCGATTTAGACGCCCACACCCAGGTGTTAGACAGCGAATGCGCCTGGCTAGTTTCCCCTACTGTTGCCGGCATTACCGACGGCATCTTAACCCTCTACCAAAATCCTGAATTGCGCCAAGAGTTAAGCGAAAACGCTAAAAATTTAGCTATGCAACGGTATAATCCTACCAACTACCTAGAAAAAGTGGCTGAAATTTACAAATATTTTGCGCCCTCCTCAACCCCAGTTGGGGACAATCCCCTCCATTCCATCGAGATTCAACCTTAGTAATCCAATGTGTGGCATTTGTGGTATCGTCGATTTTGCCGGCATCCCGCCAACTGCAACCAGCCTAGTGCAGCAAATGTGCGACAAACTCATCCATCGTGGACCTGATGAAGACGGCTTTTACCACGACTCCCACTCCGCTCTGGGAATGCGTCGCCTCAGCATCATCGATCTTGAAACAGGCCGTCAGCCAATAAGCAATGAAGATGGCTCAATCCAACTGATCTTTAACGGCGAAATTTACAATTACCGTACTTTACGCCAAAAACTAGAAAAACAAGGGCATCGATTCAAAACTCAATCCGATTCTGAAGTCATCGTTCACGCCTACGAAAGTTATGGGACAGAATGCCTTGAACATTTTAACGGACAGTTTGCTTTTGCCATCTGGGATAAAGCGCGCCGCTCTTTGTTTTTAGCCCGCGACCGGCTTGGCATCAAACCCCTCTACTATTTTCGACACGGCAATTTGCTGGTTTTTGCTTCAGAATTAAGCGCGCTGCTACTATATCCCGAAACTCCTAGAGAGATCAACCCTGCGGCATTAGGGCAACTATTATCTTTAGAATATATTCCCAGCCCCAATACCATTTTAAAAGATATTCAAAAGTTGCCGCCTGGTCATCTGCTTTGCTTCCAACCTGGCTCATTTGAAACCAAGCGCTATTGGGAGATAAAACTGCAACCTAGTTCGCTCGACTTTACTTTGGCAAAAGAACGGCTGCGAGCGTTAATTGACGACGCCGTAAAATTGCGGCTAATCAGCGATGTTCCGCTTGGCGTTTACCTCAGCGGTGGGATCGATTCTAGCGCGATCGCCGCATCAATGAACGAGCTAGGCGTGAAGCCGATACGCTCTTTTTCTATCGGATTTGCAGAAAGCAGCTACAACGAATTGCCATTTGCCCGACAGGTATCCGCCCATTTTGGAACGCGCCATGTCGAACGAAAGCTACTGCAATCTGACATCATCGATCTGGTGGAAAAGCTACTTTGTCATTTGGACGAACCGTTGGCAGATTTTTCCATATTTCCCACTTATTTGGTTTCTAAATTGGCTGGGCAATCCGTCAAAGTAGCCTTGTCAGGAGATGGCGGAGATGAAATATTTGGCGGTTACGATCCATATTTTGCCCAACAATATGCTGCATATTACGATAAATTGCCGGCAATTTTACGCCACCAATTGCTGCCTTCGCTGGCCCACAAACTGCCGCCTCAGCCAGCTAAAAAAGGGTTGATCAACAAATTTAAACGTTTCGTTGAAGGGGGAATGTTGCCGGCAAATCTCAAACACGCCCGCTGGATGCTCTTCCTCTCTTCTAAAGAAAAATCAACCTTGTTTTCCAGCGATTTTCTGGCAATAAGCGAGCAAAATAGCGCTGAAACTTACCTCGCCGAATTATTCGCCGCCTCCCCGTTTGAAAATATTTTGGCGTCTATGCAATACGTCGATGTTAAAAGCTATTTGGCAAATAATATCCTCACCAAAGTTGACCGCATGAGTATGGCGGTTTCTATCGAAACTAGAACCCCACTGTTAGATCATCGCATCGTTGAATTCGCCCTCAACTTGCCGCCCCAATACAAAATGAAGCGAAATGCCGGGAAACTCATTTTAAAAGAGGCGATGGGGGAAAGATTGCCGGCAGCGATACTCAACCGAAACAAACAAGGATTTAGCATTCCGCTCAAACATTGGCTGAGAGGCGCTTTACGACCGCTCATGGTCGATACCTTAACCAGTCGCGCGATTCGGGAAAGCGGCTTTTTTCAACCTGCAACAATCGAACTATGGATGTCGGAACACCTTGCCGGCAAAATCAATCATAGCCATCGCCTGTGGGCATTGATGGTCTTCGCCATTTGGCAGGAACGCGTTCGCCAACTTGACGCTGCAACCCCTCTCCGCTGAAGCGGCTCAGATCGCCGCCTATTGGGACGAACATATCCACGACCTGGAAATCGCCCGTCATCCGATCGGGTCGCCCGACTTTTTTCTAGAGTTAGATGCATATCGCTTTGACAAATTGCATTATCTGCCCAAATTAATAGATTTTTCCGCCTATCAAAACAAAGAACTTTTAGAAATTGGATGCGGTGTTGGTATCGATCTAGCTCGTTTTGCCCGATCCGGCGCTGACGTCACCGGCATAGATTTATCTGCCCGGGCGATAGAATTAGCCAGGCAAAATTTTCAGGGGCAAGAGCTAGCTGGCAAATTTGAGATAATGAATGGGGAAAAGTTATCGTTTGAAGGCAAATTTTTTGATATGGTTTATGCCCATGGCGTGTTGCAATATACAGCTAATCCATCCCAAATGGCGCGGGAGGCGTATCGGGTACTGCGACCAGGCGGCTTGGCTATTTTTATGATGTATAACAAAAACTCCTGGCTGTATGCGTTGTCGAAAGCGACAGGAACTGCTTTGGAGCATATTGACGCCCCGTTTTGGCGGGTAACGACAATGCCGGCATTTCGCGCTTTATTGTCCCCATTCGACAACATAGAGATCATCCCAGAACGATTTCCGGTTAAAACCAAACTGCATACCGGAGCAAAAGCGAAGTTGTTTAACGCTTTGTTCGTTTCTGCCTTTAACCTGGCGCCTCGCCGGTTAACCTCACCGCTGGGCTGGCATCTGGTGGCATTCGCCAAAAAGTCGCGCAAATGATACGGGATTTAGGGCGATTAAGCCGCCAAACCTTTGATGTTTTGGTGGTCGGCGGCGGTATCTATGGCGTCTGTTTTGCTCGTGAAGCTGCGAGTCGCGGCTTAACTGTAGCTCTAGTAGAAAAAGGGGATTTTGGGGCGGCGACCTCTGCCAACAGCCTTAAAATCATACACGGCGGTTTGCGCTATCTGGCGCAAGGGGAGTTGAGGTTGGCAAGGCGGATGGCAAGAGAACAAACGGCTTGGCTACATACCGCCCCCCAATTTGTGCGCCCCTTGCCCTGTTTAACGCCACTTTACACGTTGCCGGCAAAAGAGAACAAATTATTTGTCCGCGCCGCTCTGACGCTCAACGACATACTCAGCGTTGGGCACGATCATGCTTTGCCGCCCAGCCGCTTTCTCAGTCGGCAAGAATGTGTTGATTTGCTGCCAGCTTTGCCGGCAGACAAGGTTACGGGCGGCGCTGTTTGGCATGACGCCCAACTGATAAACAGTGAGCGGCTCTTATTGGCGTTGTTGCGCGATGGTGTAGCAAATGGGGTAACAGCGGCTAACTATGTCTCGCTTACTGACTACACGACAAATGGCGAAAAAGTTGATGGCGGGCTGTTGCGCGACGACCAATCTGGAGGAGAAATCCGGGTCAAGGCGCAGGTTGTGGTCAATTGTGCCGGCAGCGGCAACGTCCATCTGCTGAGGTTGCTCCCTCAACTTTCTTCCTCACCCACTTACCACCCATCTATCGCCATGAATTTAATCATCCGCCGCCCCATTTCAGACATTGCCTTTGCGCTGCCAGATCAGGATGGACAAACCTTATTTTTCACCCCCTGGCGGGATTATACGATAATCGGCACCGTCCATTTTCCAGCTTCGTTTCCATTGCCGTCCCCGCTAGTTACCAAAATCGATATCGAAAAATTTATCGTCAAAATCAACTCCGCTTACTCTATCGATCTATCATTAGAAGAGATTGTTTGCATCCATGCCGGCATATTGCCAGCCCAGGATCAAACCACCCCGGTTAATCTCATCCGCAAAAACCAAATTATCGATCATCAATTATCTGATGGCATAGGCGGTTTACTGACTATAAACGGCGTCAAATTCACCACCGCCCGATGGGCAGCCGAACAAGGGGTAGATATATTATTCGACAAACTAGGCAAGCGATTTATCCCCTCATCTACAGCGACTACCCCGCTGCCATATGACGATTTTTTGGAGAGCGATTTTACCGATCAGGCACAACGGGCGGCGCGAGAGGAAATGGCGCTTCATTTATCTGACTTCGTTTGCCGCAGAACCCCATTGGGCGCTGCCGGCATCCCCGATAAACAGATATTGCATGCAGCCGCCCAAATGATGGCAAAAGAGCTCAATTGGGACGATGAAAGATGCCGGCAAGAGAAAGCGGACGTCATCAATCAATACCATCCCCTCTTGCGCCGAAAAAATGCGCCGCTTAAACAACCCAGCCTCCAACCCACATGAGCGTCACCCCTTGGCAGTTACAAATGTTCCAGCGCTCGCTAAAAAAGCGGCTTAAACTCGAATCGCTGCTGGCGATGCTGGGCGACATCCTGCCTCAAACCAATTGCCTGCTCATCAGTTGCGGCGACAACAACGGGGCGCTGAACTACTATTTCCGGGAACATGGCGGGCAGTGGCAATGGGCTGACGTCGAAACGGAAGATGTGGCTGAAATGTCAGCTTTTTTGGGAGATGCTGTTCACTCCGCACCCCCAAATTCATTGCCCTTCAGCGATGAATCTTTCGATTTGGCGGTGGCAATCGATGTGTTAGAACATCTTGATGACGAACGACCCTTTTTGGCTGAGTTGAAACGGACAACCAAAGCTGCCGGCAAAATCTTGGTCACAGTTCCCAATGGGGATGACAAATTGTTGGCGAATCGGCTCAAATGGCGTTTAGGCATGACGCCCGAAGTTTATGGACATACGCGAGCTGGCTACACTTCGCCGCAACTTGCCGCCGCTTTGTCGGCAAGCGGCTTGACCCCAACGACTCAGGGGGGTTATTCTCGCTTTTTTACTGAAATGGTGGAGTTAGCCATCAACTTTGGTTATGTCTTTATGTTGAATCGAAAAGGCAAGGGAGATGCCGGCAAAATCGCCCCCACCACCGCTAACGAACTCAAAACGCACGGCTTGGCTTATCGACTTTATTCCGCCCTTTTTCCCATATTTCGACTCATTAGCAAGCTGGACAATTTATTGCCGGCATCCAACAATCACGCTGTCACGATTTTGGCAACCAAAGGATGAACATTTTGGTGACGGGCGGCGGCGGCTTTATCGGCGGGGCTTTGGTACAACGGCTGCTAGCGGATGGACATAAGGTGCGGTCTGTCGATATAGTTCCGGGGCGACTAGACAAAATTGAACATCCACATTTTGAATTGTGCCTGGGCGACATCCGAGATGAAGCGTTGTTGGCGCAGGCAGTTGCCGGCATTGACATCGTGTACCATCTAGCCAGCGCTCATCTCGATATAACTTTGTCTAACAAAGATTATTGGGACATCAACGTCAACGCCACAGAAAATTTGTTGAGATGCGCTCAAAATGCCGGCGTCAAACGCCTCGTCCATTGCAGCACCAATGGCGTAATCGGGCAAATCGATTATCCGCCAGCAGACGAAAAAACGGCGTGCCGACCAACCAATATTTATGAAGAAACAAAATTAGCGGGCGAAAAAGCGGCGTTGACATTGGCGCAACAAGGCGCAACCTCCGTTGTTGTGGTGCGCCCCGCTTGGGTGTTTGGTCCCCATTGCCCCCGCACCGAAAAGCTATTTCGAATGATCGGCACAGGGCGGTTTGTGATGTTTGGCGATGGCGAGACATTACGACATCCAATTTACATCGACGATTTCATTGCCGGCATTACCTTGTGTGGCAAACGCCAGGATGCGGATGGCGAAATATTCTTTCTAGCAGGCACAAAAGCGACTACAATCAATGAGTTAGTCGAACAAATCGCGCAGACCCAATCGGTTTCTCTGACAACGATTCGCTTGCCGCTCTGGTTGGGAAAAATTGCCGGCAATCTGTTGCAAGCCACCTTCAAACCGTTAGGCAAATCGCCCCCATTCTCCCGCCGGTCGCTCGATTTTTTCATTAAAGATAATGCCTACAGCATCGAAAAAGCCCGCAAACTGCTAGGCTTCGCCCCCCAAATCAGCTTAGAAAATGGGTTGCGCCAAACTTATCAATGGCTTTCAAACAAGGAGTAAATTTATGGATGACACATTAACCGCCACAGTCAACTCCATCCGTGATTATTGGGACAGCCATACATTAGGATTGCAATATGTGACCGATAAAAGTTTAGAAGTAGGGTCGCCCCAATTTTTCGAGCATATCCGCCCCTGGATGAACCCGTACAAATTCCCCTGGATTATGCGTCGCATTGAGAAGGAATCCGCGTTATTGGCAGACAAACATCTTTTGGAGGTTGGCTGCGGCATGGGTTACGACAGCCTGGAATTCCTGAAACGGGGCGTCCGGATCACTGCCACCGATCTGACGCCAAATGCAGCCAAACTGACACGAAAGCATTTCGAGATCGCCGGCGTCGCGGCGGAAGATATTCGAACCGCCAACGCCCTTAATTTGCCATTTGACGACAATGTTTTTGATGCAGTATGGGCGAATGGGGTGTTACATGCTACTGGAGACACAGCCAAAGCGATTCAGGAAGCGAGACGGGTTTTGAAACCAGGCGGCAGGGCTATCATCTCCCATTTTTATCGTAAACCATCCTGGATGTATGCCATTCATCATTTGGGGCGGGAAAATATCGAATACAAGGAGGAAGATCCGCCAGTCAATGAATTTTTCACCGAAGCGGAAATCGAAGCCTTTTTTCACAATTTTGAGATCGTGGAGGCGGTTCAGGAACATTACCGGGCATTGCCGGCACGACGCGATGGCATCAAAGCCGCCTTGTACAAATATGGGTTCACCCCAGTTTACAATTTATTGCCCGAAGAATTCGCTAAGCGATACGCTTATAAATATTCAATCACAGCGATTAAAATTTAATGTGTGGAATTGCTGGCAAAATTAGCCCTAATGGCGTAACTGAAGCGGAACTCGCCGACATGCTTGCTGCCATTTCTCATCGTGGACCCGACGACGAAGGCTGCTATCTTAACCCTGGCGTCGGTTTGGGCAGTCGGCGACTGAGCGTCATCGACATCCCAACTGGCAAACAACCCATTAGCAATGAAGATGGCACAATTTGGCTGGCGTTCAACGGAGAAATCTATAATTACAGAGCATTACGACAACAATTAATCGGGCGTGGGCATCAATTTAGAAGCCAGGGCGACAGCGAAACGATCATCCATTTATATGAGGAGATGAGGGAAAAATGTGTCGAACGATTGCGGGGGATGTTCGCTTTTGCCCTATGGGATAGCAATCGTCAATTGTTGTTGCTTACTAGAGACCATTTTGGGCAAAAACCACTTTTTTACGCCCAGGTTGGCGACGATTTTCTGTTCGCCTCAGAAGTTAAAGGGATTTTGGCGGCGAATGGGGCAGGGCGGGAATTAAATTGGGATTCGCTTCATCATTATTTGTCGTTGCGCTTTATCCCGCCGCCAGAGACGATGTTGGGCGGCATCAAGAAGTTGCCGGCAGCCCATACATTGGTGTACCACGATGGCAAAATTCAGTTAAACCGATATTGGCAAATCAGTTACAATCACAAATTGAACCAGCCTGATGAACGCATATTAGACGAACTGAAAGTCAAATTGTCTGATTCGATCGAAGCCCATCTGGTTAGCGATGTTCCTGTGGGCGCCTTTTTGAGCGGCGGCATGGATTCCAGCATGATCGTCGCTGTAATGGGGCAAAAGTTACGCCGCTCATTCAAAACCTTTGGAGTCGGCGTGGCAGAAGCAGACTTCAATGAACTCCCTTTTGCCCGGATGGTAGCGGAGCAATGTGGAACAGATCATGTCGAATTGACTGTTGATAGCGACATCATCAAATGTTTGCCCCAGATTATTTACCATCTCGACGAACCTTCCGACCCAATTGCGGCTTGCCAATATCAGGCGGCGGCATTGGCGGCGCGGCATGTTAAGGTGGCGTTGGGCGGCGATGGCGGCGACGAACTTTTTGCTGGTTTTGACCGCTATTTAGGGCTGCATTACATCAATTATTACGCCAAACTGCCTTCGGCTGTAAGACGCAATGGGATCGCCCCCATATTAAAACGGTTGCCGGACGATTTCAGCTACAAAAATTTGACGCAGAAAATGCGCTGGATAAATACTATAGCGAATGCCGGCACAGATGGGTTGCGATACGCTGAAGCCACCTGTTTTTTCCGATTTAGCCACACTCAAAAAAGGGCATTATTCCATGACCAGCTTTGGGCGAAGATAGGACAGTTCGACTCTCGCCACATCATCGCCGACCAGTTTGACCGCGCTCCTGCCGGCACCCTGCTCGATAAAATGTTATATGCTGATATGATGACCCGGTTGCCAGAACATTCGTTGATGCTAACCGACCGGATGACGATGGCGCATGGCTTGGAAGCTCGCTCTCCCTTTTTAGACCGGGAATTGGCGGAATTTGTGGCGACGATGCCTAATCATTTAAAGATTCACCGCCGGCAATTAAAGACAAGCCTGCGGAGCATCGCTCACGAATATTTGCCGGCAGAAATCGTTAACCGAGAAAAACATGGCTTTATGTTCCCTATCGCCTATTGGTTTCGCGGACGTTTGCGCTCGTTTTTGACCAACTTTTTGCCTGAAACCTATTTTGTGCGGGAAGCTGTTTTTAACAAACGATATATCGCCCAACTGATAGATGAGCACGGGGTAGGACAAGCGGATCATCATGTTCGATTGTGGATGCTGCTCAATTTGGGCATCTGGCACGCCTTATATTTAGAGCGGCAAAGCGTATCAGATGTCACCAAATGGGTCAGTTCTTATTTACGCGATTGAACGAATACCGGAGAAAACAGATTTTAATCTTAGGCATTATTGACAGCAAGCCATCCGCCGCAGCCATCGTCAAAGATGGCGTGCCGTTGGCGGCAATCGCTGAGGAGCGGTTATGCCGCATGAAGCTGGCTAGCGGCGTGCCGCGAGGAGCGATTAGCCAGGTTATGGCGGATGCCGGCATCATTCCCGACGAAATCGATTTGGTTGCAGTGGCGCAAAAAGTTTGCGTGTATGAAGCTGAACCAATCCCCTGGCAAGGTTGGTTTGACGGCATTGACCGGCAAAAAACATTCCAATTTGACCGCTTAAGCGGCAAACTCGCCCCGATTTTCGGTCGGCTTCCCCTTGCCTGGAAAATTCACCATATCCTCAAACAACGGCGTTCTCAAGAACGGTTACGAGCATTGCCGGCGTTGCTGCGTAATCAATATGGCATTGTTGCCCGGGTTCATTTCTACGATCATCATAATTGTCATGCTGCTGCCGCCTTTTTTGGCAGTGGCTTTGATGAAGCTTTGACGGTGACTTTAGATGGCGGCGGCGATGGACGTTCTGGCTCTGTTTACCTAGGCGAAAATGGTCAACTGAAACAACTTGCCAGTGTAGACAGCTTTAATTCGCTCGGCAATTTTTACTCCTATATCACTGAGTTATGCGGCTTTAAAGCGGAAAAACATGAGGGCAAAATTACTGGCTTGGCGGCATTGGGAGAACCGAAATATGCCGGCATTTTACGGGAGATGATCCGATACCAGCCGCCGGGCAATATCAGATATAGCGTACCGATGTATCATCACTCAGCCTTGCGGCTGATTCGGGAGCGATTGCCGGCAAATTTCAATATCGCCGATTTAGCCGCTTCTGCCCAGCTCGTTTTAGAAGAGATCGGCTCCGCTTTTGTCCAATATTGGGCAGAGCAAAGCGGCGTGAACAAAGTTGCTGTAGCTGGCGGGGTTTTCGCCAATGTAAAATTAAATCAGCGCGTCTTTGAATTAGCCAATATGGAGCAACTTTTTATTTACCCAGCGATGGATGACAGCGGATTGGCGGTTGGCGGCGCTCTGGCTGCCGAAGCGGAACTGTCGCAGCCATTGCCGGCAGGGTTCGGCAAACTGCAATCCTTGTATTTGGGCAGCGGATTCACAGACGAAGAGATCCAGAAGGCAATTGCATCCGCCGGCTTACAAGCAAATTATGATAGCCATATCCCACAAACTATCGCCCAATTGCTGGCAAATGGGCATGTGGTAGCTCGCTTTTCGGGTCGTATGGAATTTGGTCCGAGAGCGTTAGGGCATCGCTCCATTTTGTATCGGGCGAACGATCCAACGGTAAACGATTGGCTGAACAAACGACTTAACCGAACCGAATTTATGCCCTTCGCCCCTGCCACCCTCGAATCTCATGCTATGGATTGTTTCAAAAATATCAAGGGCGCTGAAATAGCAGCCCAATTTATGACCATAACCTTTGATTGTTCAGAGGCAATGGCTGAACAGTCGCCAGCGGTAGTGCATGTGGATGGGACGGCTCGCCCTCAAATAGTAAGCGCCAAAATTGCGCCTGACCTTCACAAAATCTTAAGCGCGTATTATGAGCTGACGGGAATTCCGACTTTAATCAACACAAGTTTTAATTTACATGGCGAACCAATCGTTTGTACCCCAAAGGATGCTATTCGCTCTTTTCAAATGGGCAATCTTGATTATTTAGCTATTGGCAATTGGTTGATTCCAAATCCAACATTAACCGCTTCTCAATTGGTAGTTAAAAGGAAGTATGATGAGCGTATTACAACCCCCCCTTCAGAATGAAGAAAAGCTACCTCTCACCCTAGACAAGGTTCAGGAAGGTGATGCCGCTTTTTCGATTTTGATGCCGTCTGCTCAAAAGATAACGAAAACGCTTGCCGGCATAGCCTTATTGCTAATCTTTTTTAGCGTACTGGGGCATGCCTTGCAATTTCGATATGGCACAGACCGATTTCAAGAATTCGTTCGGCTTTTTAACTTGAGCGGCGAAAGGAATGTGCCGACCTGGTTTTCCTCATCGTTAGCCCTATGCTGTGCAATGTTATTGGCGGCTATTGGCGCTAAATGCCGGCAGCGCCGCGCTCCCTACCACCGTCATTGGCTCATTTTATCGTTTTGTTTTCTCTTTATCTCTTTAAGCGGAACTGCCACTATCCATGATTGGACATTAGAGAGACCGTTGGTGCAGGCGTTGGAGCTGCCTGGGGCTTTCTCTTTCCCTTGGGTAATTGTAGGATGGACAGTTGTTTTGGGAATGTCGCTTGGCTATTGGCAGTTTGTAAGCGGGTTGCCGGCGCAGACGCGGTCGAATTTTATCCTTGCCGCAGTTCTGTATGTGACTGGAGCCTTACTATTGGAGATGGTCAGCGCCTATCTAATGGATTATCATCTGAATCTAACATTATGGCGCGGCATTGTAGCCACTTTGCAAGAAAGTCTGGAAATTGCCGGCATCATTCTGTTTATGCACGGCTTGATAAGTTATTTAGATTCGCTCAACATAAAATTTATCTGATGCCTTCACCGCTAGCCCATTTAGCGACTGGATATGTCGCTTACAAAGTGTCTGATCCTACTGAAAAATATAAACTGCCAACCATTTCGCGCGTTCCCGGATTGTTGGCGTTCACTGCCGGCATCTCAATGCTGCCCGATATCGATTCGGTCGTTGGCATTTTAGTTGGAAATTTTGGCAGATTTCATAATCAAATGAGCCACAGTTTCTTCGTGGCGTTGGCAGTTGCCATAATCGTCGCCTTACTCATGGAACAATGGCGTGGCGGGCAGAAAAGGGATTGGTTTTTGTTGAGCTTTGCCTGCTACAGTTTGCACATCGTGATGGATTCGGCAGCGGTAAGCCGGGGCGTAAAGGCATTTTGGCCCCTGACGAACGACCGCTTTTTGTTTCCAGTCACCTTTTTTTATGGTCTGCATTGGTCTGATGGGCTGTTTAGTATCCGCCATTTGTGGACGTTTTTGAGCGAGATGGCATTTGTGGGGCTTTTAATGTTGGGGCTGAAATTGCCGGCATTTTCAGCAAGGCAATCGACTTAAAATCTTACAACTGTATGCACATCGGCATTATGCTGCGGGCTTGGGATGAAAAAGGAGGAATCGGCGTTTACGCCCGTAACATCGTCCCTGAACTACTGCGATTGGACCATGAAAATCACTATAGTTTGTTTTACCAAAATAAAGCCCACATTGGCACATTTTCGGGGCATGACAATGTAACCGAAAAGGCGATTTCTCCAGCCAACAAATTGGTGTGGGATCAAGCTTCAATTCCCTATGCCTGCCGGCAATCCGGCGTAGACGTTCTCTTTCATCCCAAATTTACCGTGCCATTTTTTGCCCCATGCAAAACAGTGATGGTCGTCCATGGGGCAGATTGGTTTATGCCTGGGCAGGCGCAATATTACCATTGGCTCGACGTCCGTTATATCCGGGCAGTGATGCCGTTCTATTTTAAGAAATGCGACCTTGTCCTCTCGGTATCGCAATTGACTACCGACAATTTTCGCCAAGCGTTATCGATTCCGCCAGACAAAATCGAAACCGTTTATTTTGCCCCCGCTCGCCATTTCCGGCGGATAACTGATACAAACCAATTACAAAAAGCGCGGCAAAAATATCAATTGCCAGCGCGATTTATCTTCACCTTAACCAAGCCCAAAGGGGATGGGCGGAAAAATCTAGGGCAAATCTTCAAAGCGTATGCCGCATACCATAGCCAGGCAGAAAATCCCCATGCGCTGGTGGTGGGCGGCAGAGATGGGACGCGCTTTCGAAAGCTATACCAATTGCCAGAATCGGGTTACGGGGCGGATATTCATTTTACAGGTTGGATTGAACAGGCGGATATGCCGGCAATTTATTCGTTATGCAGCCTCTATCTCTACCCATCCAACTTAGAAGCGTTCCCTATCCCCATTACTGAGGCGATGAAATGTGGCGCGCCAATCATCACCTCCAACGTCAATGGCTTGAAAGAGATCGCCGGGAACGCAGCCCTATTAGTCGACCCGACGAAGCATTTGGAAATTGCGGCGGCAATTAAGCGTCTACTACATGATGAAGCGTTGCAAAAACAGCTATCTGCCAGCGGATTAAAACGGGCTCAACTGTTTAGCTGGGAAAAGTGCGCCCGGCAAACGTTAGACGCCTTACTTCGCGTGGCAAATCGTTAGGATGGCTGTCCGTCAAATCGATCCAAATTCCGCTTTTGCCGGCAAACTCCTCATCACAGTTCCTCATATGGACGATGCTATATTGGCGTGCGGCGGCGCGTTGGCAAAATTAGAATCAGTTTCAGACGTGCACGTTGTTTACGCCACCGATGGCATGGCTTCGCCAGCTCCTCTCCTACCCTGGGAAAGCGTTGGCGGCGCCGATCTCAATGCCATTCGCAAGGCAGAAGCGCGAAAAGCGTTAGGCAGTTTGGGGCTAGCGGCTGAGCAAATCACATTTTTCGATTTTCCAGACGGCAAACTCAACCGCCAAAAAGATAAGTTGAGGGGCAAATTGGCGTCGCTCATTGATACGCTACAACCAGATGTGGCGCTGACCCCCTTTCGGTATGATAAACATGCCGACCATTTGATTTTGAACCAAGTCACGATGGCGATTTGCCGGCATCACCCTCACATTCAACTTTTTGAATATTTTGTTTACCACCATTTCCGATTGCTGCCTAAAAAGGATATTCGAGCTTATATCCGCCCAACTCAGCTTGTAAAAATCGATATTGAGGCAGAGACTGCGCCACACAAACGAGCTGCGCTGGAACATTTTGCCAGCCAAACAACCCGATTTTTCCCCTGGCAAACGCGCCCAAATTTAATGCCACAGCTTTTGGCGGAAGTCAGCCGCTCGCCCGAATATTTTGTTCGCTTCGACCCCAACTTTGCCAACGCTGCCATATTTCAATCCGCTAATAGATGGATTCCCATCGCTAACTATTTAGAGCCCCGAATCAAAAAGAGAAAAGACCAAAGCATGGCGTTACTCCGCAAGCTGACCCTATCCGCTAGAAAAGAAGCTTTTCTATGAGCGGCGACCCGCCTATTCGCGTCATCCTATTTACCAGTGGCGCCACTATTGAATATGGTACGATGCGCTTCATCGAGCTGCTAGAAGCTCATCCTGATATCGAATTGGAGGGGATTTTGTGTCAATCTGCTGGACAAGGCATATCCGCCATTTGGCAAGATTTGTGGCGACGGCGCAAATGGTTGGCTTTTCCATTAGCAGGCTGGCAAATTGGGCAGACAGTAGCCCGTTTTGCCGGCAATCCCAGGGCAGCTATTCGGTTTCGGCGGCAAAAAAAACGATTTGGCGGTAAAATAGCGTTCGTTCCAGATATTCATGCTCCGGCTGTCCTCGACAAGTTGAAGCGACTCGCGCCTGATTTAGGATTGAGTTACGGCAGTCCAATCCTTAAGCCAAACTTGTTCAAGATTCCAAAACATGGAACCTTGGGTATTCATCATGGCAAAGTCCCCGAATATCGAGGAAAAAAGACGATGTTTTGGGCGATGTATAATGGAGAACAATCAGCGGGCGTTACAATTCAAAAAATCAATTCAAAGTTAGACGGCGGAGATATTGCAGCGGAGGGAATTGTTCCAATTGGCACATCCTCGCAACCAGAGCTTTGGAAAAAACTCGAACAGTTGGGATTTAACTTGTACATCAAAGCAATTTTGGAGGTAAAAAACGGGACGTTACAAGCAAAATCTCAAAGCAAAGCAAAAGGAAAGCTGTACCGCGACCCAAGCGGAAAGGATATTTTGAAGTTTTATGGACGTAGGTGGCGACGCCGAGCAGGGCTTTAGTGATAAGGTTGCGCCAAAAATTGGCATTCTAACGGAAACATATTATCCGATTGTTGGCGGAGGGGAAACACAGGCGAAATTATTGGCAGAATCGTTGGCTAAACGGGGGCATGCTGTAACGGTTTTCACTAGGCAGGTTGACAAAGGGTTAAAAAAATCGGATAGGTGTGGATCGATTCATATCGAGCGGCTGCCGCCATCCGGCAAACAACATTGGAAAAAATGGGGATTGGCTTTTTCTATTGTGCCGGCATTGATTCGTCATCGCCGCCAGTTTGACGTTTTGCTCATTTCTGGATTTCGCGTGGTAGGCGCTCCAGCGACTGTACTCTGTCGGATATTGAAAAAACCCATCATCCTAAAATCTGATAGTTTAGGCGAATTGTCTGGCGACTTTTTCGCGCCAGGGCTGGCAAAATTAGGCAGAAGCGCCAATTCTCTTCCTTTTCGGCTTTTGTTGCGACTGAGAAATGCCAGATTGCGAAAGGCAAACGCCTATGTGGCGATTTCGTCAACAATTGCTACAGAGTATCAGTTACACGGAACTCCACATGAGAAAATACATGCCATTCCCAATTGTGTCGATCTGTCCCAGTTTTGCCCAGTCACAAGGAAAGAAAAGTTAAGCAGACGCAAAGTTCTAGGCTTGCCGGCAACCGCCAAAATAGCCGTTTACACTGGCAGACTGGTTAGTTACAAAGGGTTGCCTGCCCTGATGGCAACCTGGAAATATGTAAAAGAAGAGCACCAAAATGCTATTCTACTTTTGGTGGGGGGCGGCGGTTTAGATATTCACAACTACGAAAATGAGCTGCGCCAATATGTAAAAACGCAAAATTTGGGGGACACCATTTGCTTTGCTGGCGAAGTATCCGACGTGGCGACCTATTTGCAAGCGGCAGATCTGTTTGTCTTTCCATCTAAAAATGAAGCGTTTGGCATTTCTTTAATAGAGGCAATGGCTTGTGGCTTGCCGGCAGTGGGGTCAAACAGGGGCGGCGTTAAAGATATCATCGACCACCAACATAATGGGTTATTAGTTAACCCCAGCGATGTAAGTCAACTTGCTGACGGCATTTCTACACTATTTAGCGACGATAAACTGCGACGCAAATTAGGGAAAAATGCAGTAGATACTGTTTGGGACAAGTACAATGCAGACAGCGTCACATCTCAATATCAAGAGCTATTTCAAGAACTGTTAGGCTGAACTTGTGAAAATTAAGCTGTGGCAAAATGGTTTCCGGTTTGCCGCGCTTGCTTTAGGGGCGCTTCATGCTTGGGCGGCGATCCAAAGCGCTTCTATGAATCCGGATGGCATTAGCTATTTGGATATGGGCGATGCGTTTTGGCAGGGGGAGTGGCGAACAGCCATCAACCCCATTTGGAGCCCATTATATGGCTGGATTCTGGGCTTGGCGATGGCGATCGTAAAACCTGAGATCTCTCTAGAGTTTACGGTCGTTCATCTGGTCAATTTTTCCATTTATCTAGTTGCGTTACTCTGTTTTGAATTTTTTTGGCGGGAATTAGACAGCTATCGTACCCATTTGGCTTCAGCAAATAGCATGAGGGCTGAAGAAAGTGAAACAGCTTGGGGTTTGCCGGCATGGGCATGGATAGGTCTTGGTTACTCGATTTTCATTTGGAGCGCTTTAAGCTTAATCGCTATTTGGGCAGTCACGCCCGATATGTTGATGGCTTGCTTCGCGCTGCTGGCGGCGGGATGCGTCATTCGGTTGCGGTGGCAGCCCGATCGTCCCAGAATTTATATTTGGTTTGGCGCTCTCCTTGGGTTGGCGTTTTTAACCAAGGCAGTGATGCTGCCGCTGGGGTTGGCATTTTTTGCCATCGTCGCTCTGGGGCATGGTTCTTGGCGGGAAAAGGTACGCGGATTATTGCCGGCATTTCTCGTTTTCATTGTAATCATCTCTCCGTTTTTGTTGACGCTTGCCTATTTTGAAGGGCGATTTTCCTTTGGCGATGTAGGAGAATTGACATACGTCCGATATGTCAACGGCATAAAATATCCTCATTGGCAAGGGGATAACACAAGAAACGGCAAACCCATCCACCCTTCGCGCCAAATTTTGTCCCACCCGCCAATCTATGAGTTTAGTGGTCCAATCGGCGGCTCATATCCTATATCGCAAAATCCATATTATTGGTACGAAGGCGTCGTTCGCCGCTTTAACTGGGGGCAGCAGCTAAATCGGCTCTTGATCAGCAGCATCTTCTATTTTGATATATTTTTCGAAAAGCAGGCAATCTTAATTTTAGGATCTATCGTTTTGTATGCTGCATCGGGTACCAGCCGCTCGCTAAATTTTTTCGATCTGTTTAGGCGGTGGGGAATTGCCCTCATCGCCCTAGCCGCCCTGGCTCTTTACGCCCCAATTTACGTCGAAGGGAGGTATATCGGCGTTTTTGTGATGTTGTTGTGGGGGGATGTATGGGCAAATTTATCGCGAAATAAATCTAAATATGCCGGCAACCTTAATCGAATTGTTTCTATTGTAATGCTTCTTTTTTTGTGGTTGAATATCATCATCTTCAATTTAGAAGGCGCATTTGCTTTATCAAAACCAAATGGCGCCCCGCAACGCGCTGCCGCCCCCGCATCTAATTTGCTAATCGCTGAAACATTGCTCGAGCTGGGCGCGCCGCCAGATGCGTCAGTTGGCGTTATCGGATATGGGTTTGAATCGTTCTGGGCGCGGTTGGCTAACGTTCGCATTGTGGTTGAAATGTTGGAGTGGGAAGCAGCCCCATTTTGGTATGGCGATTCTAATATCCAAGCTGATGTCATTGACGCTTTTCAACGCGGAGGGGCGATTGCCATCGTCGCTGAAGATGCGCCACCGTATGCTCGTTTGGATGGATGGCGCCAAGTGGGCGAATCGAGCAGCTTCATCTATCTGTTCGGTCCATGAGTAACGCCATTCAGTTAAAATGAGCGAATTTCTTAAACCACTGCCCCAATCGCCAACTGAGACGAAACCAATTTCGGCAAATGTTTCGGTCGTGATTCCAACAGTGGGCAGAGCAATTTTAGAATCCTGTTTAGCTTGGTTGGTTGCCGGCAATGTCCTACCCTATAGCGTCATCGTTGTCGATCAGGGAAACAATCCAACTGCCGAAAAGTGGGTAAACCAATTAGAAAATTTCAGCGTAAGAGCCGATTATCTCCCATCAAAGCAGCGTGGTCGGTCAGCCGGATTAAATCGCGGTTTAGAGCGGGTGACGACGAAATTTGTGGCGATGACAGATGACGACTGTTTTGTAATGCCAGATTGGTTGGAAAAAATGGCGGATCGACTGGAAAAGGCTCCTTTAGAAATCGCCACTGGCAGGGTTGAATTAGCCGGAGATGAAAAAGTCGCTTTTTCTACGGTAACCGACCAAACTCCGAAACGATTCGACAAACCACAACTAAAAACCCATCCATTTATCGGCGGGAATGCCGGCATAGCAATGCATCTGGTAAAACAAATCGGCTACTTCGATGAAAGCGCTTGTTTAGCCTCGGCAGAAGACAGCGACTTCGGCTACCGCGCTTTGCGACAAGGCATTCCCATAGTGTACGATCCAGAAATCGCCCTGTACCATTACCATTGGCGGGATGAAAGTCAACGGGCACAACGGTATGGCGATTACGCCCGCAGTCAGGGCGGTTTTTATGGCAAACATCTAATGAACGGCGATTGGCTTATTCTCAAACAAGCAGGGCGCGATTTAGCCCGCGCCCCAGTGCGTTGGCTGCGCGGCTGGCTCAAAAATGACCGAGATATGATTGATCGCGGCAAAGCGGATACGCTCAACATGCTGCCCGGCATCTGGTCGGGGTTGCAATCAAGGGGGAACTCATAACTTCTGCAATCAGGCGGCAAGCTGGCTCAGCGATGGTTTGGAAAGGGGCGCAGCTTGTTGGCGTTAAGCTAATTTTTCTGCTGCGCACATTGGTTTTGGCGCGGCTGCTTTTGCCGGAAGATTTTGGTATGTTTGCCATTGCGATGTTAAGCGTCCATTTCCTGTCCAACATCACCAATGTGGGCATGATCCCAGCCTTGGTTCAGAGGGAAAATGTGACGGATAATCAATACCACACCGCTTTTACGGTTGGTATCCTTAGGGCAGCGCTTATTGCGGTTGTCGTTTTCTTGGGCGCGCCTATCATTGCAAACTTATACAAAAACCCAAACGCTGTGCCCTTGATTCGAGCTGCCACTTTGATGCCGATTTTTGAAGCGGGAATCAGCATCAAGCTAGCGGAGTTAACCAGGAATCTAAATTTCAAAGCGCTGGCGTTGATTTACCTTGCCCAGGCGGTTGCAAATGTAACGGTTTCTGTTTTTTTGGCGGGTTATGTGGGGGCTTGGGCTTTGATTGCCGGCATTTACGCCGGGGTACTGGCATTGCTCTTAACATCTTACTATTTCGCTCCGTACCGCCCCCGTCTGCAACTAAATTTTTCCGAAGCGCTCCCTTTAATTCGCTTTGGTCGGTGGGTTTTTCTTACCAGTTTGGTAGCGGTATGTGGCAGCTCTCTACTATCGATGATCATCTCACGCCAGTTAGGCGTAGTTGAATTAGGTCTATACTTTTTAGCGGCAAAATTGGCTTTTATCCCAAATGAAATTTCCGCTGAGGTCATTGGAGCAGTCGCATTTCCTATGGTAGCTCGATTGCAGAACAAACCGCAACAAGTTGCTAAAGCTTTTCGCTCGTTAATTGCCGGCATCTCCGCCATCATCATCCCCTTCTGTGGTTTATTAATCATCTTAACGCCATCGTTGGTCACCCATGTGCTTGGAGAGAAATGGGAAGGCACAACGACCTTGATTCAACTGCTGGCGATCGTTAATTTGATTGGCTTTATTGGGGACGCCATTGTGCCGATATTAAATGGCATGGGCAAACCTTATCAGGTCACCATCGTCGAATTCGCCCAATCAATCGCCTTAGTCGGTTTGATATGGACATTGACCGAACGCTTTGGCGTCAATGGCGCTGCCTTGGCTTGGATTGGAGCGGTGAGCCTCTCTCAGATTCTCAACGCCTGGTTTGTAATGAAGATTATTCCCAAACCATTTCAATCGATTGGCAAACTGCTGAGCGCCATAAGCCTTATCACGATTTTCGGCGTGGCATTAGCTTACCAATTAGATGTGGCATTGCCTGGGCTGTTAGGTTTCGTTGTTGCCGGCATCGGGGGCGTCCTCTTGATTTCAGCGTTAATTTGGCAAGCGGACAACAAATTTCAATTTGGCATTTTAGACAATGTTCGCATTTTATTGCCACAACGCCGCCAACTTGCCGGCATGCCTCCAAAATAGCTCTAATATCTCAAAATTATGACAAAAACATTCGAGTGGTTGCCGCGAAGGCTATTTCCTAAATCTTGGCGACGCCGATTGACGAGAATTATTCAGCCGCCAAAAGTTAAGGTTGGCAGCGTTGAATTCGGCGACTTACGACGAACAGAACCAATAAGCGCTGAGTGGGGGTTTGATAGAGGTCGCCCCATTGATCGATATTACATCGAACAATTTCTGACAGAGCGCCGGACAGATATCAAAGGGCGGGCGCTCGAAATCGGCAGCGCCAAATACACTCGGCAATTTGGCGGCGAGCGAGTAACCGACATAGATGTGCTTCATGTAGCTGAACAAAATCCAGAAGTAACTATCATCGGCGATTTGAGCGACGGCTCTAACATCCCAGCCAACCATTTTGATTGCATCATTTTGACCCAAACGCTGCAAACGATTTTTGATTTGCCCAGAGTTGTGGAAACCTTATTCCGCATCTTAAAACCAGGCGGAGTTGTGCTTGCCACGGCGCCAGGCATCAGCCAAATTAGCCGCTATGATATGGACAATTGGGGATATTATTGGAGCTTTACTTCAGCCTCTTTGCAAAAACTTTTTGAAACCCGCTTTCCTGCCGCCATGGTGCAAGTAACGTCACATGGAAATGTGTTGTCTTCAATCGCATTTTTACATGGATTGGCTCAGGAAGAATTGTCGAAAGAAGAGTTAGAGTACACCCATCCCGACTACCAAATGTTAATTACAGTTCGGGCTGAAAAACCAACAATCAGGTGAAAATTTTCGGGTATAAAGCCATTCAACGCTCATTTCGATGGATACGCAGCCGTTTTACCGGCAAGGCGCTCATTTTAGGGTATCATCGCATCGCCAATGAATCGCTAGACCCATTTAATATGTGCATTCGCCCCGACCATTTTGAGGAGCAGATGCGCTTGCTGCAATCGAAAGCTGATGTAATTCCCCTGATGCAACTGGAAGGCGCCAAAAAAAACGGCGCCAAAAAACCGCAAGTTATTCTCACCTTTGATGATGGCTATGTCGATTTTTTAGAAAAGGCTGTTCCGATATTGCGCCATTTTGAGATGCCGGCAACGCTGTTTGTGACTAGCGGCATCTTAGACGGTAAATTTTGGTGGGATAGGTTGGTTGAGCTGCTTTTAATGCCGGCAAGTTTGCCAGAAGAATTGCATCTAATAGTAAATGGTCGTCCGCTTGATTGGCATTTAACCGACCCCAAATATCTACAGTTTAAATTAGATGCTCCCGCTCCACGGCGCGATTTGCTGTTATCGATTTATCGTAAAATGTTGGATATGAACGGGGACGAACGGCAACAAGCGCTTGATTATTTACAAGATTGGACGGGAAATGCCGATAATTTTGGCGCTGCCCGCGCCCTGACAAAGGTCGAGTTGACTAGTTTAGATGACGCCAAATTTGAGATTGGGGCGCATTCATATTCGCATCCCAAATTAGGCGGCTTGCCGGCAGAAGATCAACGATATGAAATTGTGAAAAGCAAAACCCAACTTGAATCAATTATACAAAAGGACGTCAGCTCTTTCTCATACCCAAATGGCTCATACACAAATTTAACCCAACAAATCGTGGCGGAGTGCGGCTTTACATATGCGTGCGCCTCTTTCAATGACATGGTAAGCGCCGGCAGCGACAGTTTGGCATTGCCCCGCTTCTGGGTGGGCGATTGGGGAGCAGCCCAATTTGAGAAAAAAATACTACGGTGGCTGCCGGCAATCTGAGCTTTTTGGCGCAATTTAATGTCATCTACCGCTTATCTCAAAAAATGGCTTTATCTCAGATTCCGAAAACGGTTGATCTTTCCACTCTGTCGCCGTTTTTATCGGGAAGAGCTAAATTCGAACTTGCCGGCAATTTTTGTCGCTGGGGCTGGGCGCAGCGGAACAACTTGGTTAGCGGACATCATTGCCTCACAAATTCCAAGTCGATTGCTTTTTGAGCCGTTTCATAACAGGTATGTGCCGGCATATGCCTCATTCAACTATTACGCATACCGGCGACCCGATTGCGACGATCCGGCGCTGCATGATTTTTGCCAAACGCTTTTTTCCAAACCTATTCAAAATGACTGGATTGATAAAGAAATCGCCCATCTTTTTCCAAAACAACGGCTCATAAAAGCGATCCGAGCCAACCTCATGCTGGGCTGGCTAAACAAAAATTTTCCTAAAATCCCCATCTTGTTTATCCTCAGGCATCCCGCCGCAGTTGTTGCTTCTCGTCTTCAGCTCAATTGGGCGACCGACAGCGACATCGCCCCTTTTTTGACGCAACCGGAATTGATAGACGATTATTTGTCGGAGCATTTGGATCACATTCGAAAGGTTACTTCAGCCGCCGAAAAACATGCCATCATTTGGTGCATCAGCAATCTCATTCCTCTTCGCCAACTACACAACAGTTCGGCAAAGATAATTTTTTACGAAAATTTCCTCCAGAGACCCGAAGAAGAAATCTCAAGAGTATTTAGCGCCATTGAGCGCCCTTTTACCGACTCAATTTATAAACGTTTGCAAATGCCATCACACGCATCAACTCAAAACAGCCCGGTCTTGACCGGCAAAGATCCACTAACTGCTTGGAAACACAATTTGTCCACCGCTCAAATCGACCAAATCTTTGCCACGGTATCCGCCTTCAAATTAGATTATCTCTACAGTTCATAAATGACGCTCGTCACAGCAAGCCGCGAGATATTGACTTCCGCAAGGAAGTTATCTTTAAAAGCCCTTATCCCTGCCGCCAGCGACCGGGGTTGCGGGAGAGCGGAATTAAAACCTTAACGTAATTGAACGAAATTTGTCAACACAAAAAACTATATTTTAACGAGGATGCCGGCAACCCCCTAGTCTCGGTCATCATTCCTTTTTGTAATCCGCCGCCGCAATTTTTTATTGAAGCGATTGAAAGCATTTTAGCCCAAACCTACGCTAACTGGGAATTAATCTTAGTTGATGATGGCTCAGTTAGAAAGAGCGTACTCCTAGCAGAACGATATGCCAATGCGTACCCATCTAAAATACTTCTCGTTACCCGCCACCAGGAAAAAAACCTTGGACCAAGCGCCGCTAGGCAATTAGGCGTCGCAAGCGCGAATGGCAGTTTGCTCTCATTTCTCGATGCCGATGACATTTGGCTGCCGGCAAAGTTGACAGACCAGGTAGAAATATTAGAGAAAAACCGAGATGCCGGCATGAGCGTTGGAAATTCGCTCTATTGGTCAAGTTGGCGCGATGAAACTGAACAAAACGGGGTCGATTATCGACCAGAGTTTAACATACTTACAAACAAACTTTATGCCCCGCCAGAGTTGTTTATCCACTTTTTGGAAGGCAAAGGCGCTGTGCCAACGATTAACAGTGTACTTGTTCGAAAAAGCGTTTTTTCAGCCGTAGGCGGTTTTGATATTGATTTTCATAATATTTTTGAGGATCAAGTTTTTTTAAGCAAAGTCATCCTTTTTACTAAGGTATTTGTATCCGACAAAATTTGGGATAAATATCGCCAACGCACTGCCTCATTTACAGGAAACGCCGCCAGCAACAAACAACAACAATCTAGCCGACAGGAATATTTACGTTGGATTGCCGCCTATTTTGAGGCGCAAAATATTACAAACCAAAAATTGCGAATCGCCCTCTACCGCCAAATGTGGCTCTTGCCAAAATTCGTCGAGCAAAGTGAATCTGACCAGCTAAATAATTTGGAACGAATAATGAGAAAATGGATTTTACGAGTTGAGGAAAAGGTATTGCCGGCAAAAGCGCGGCAACTGCTGTGGCTAAGAAATTTAAACTTCTGAACCCCATTCCCCCCTCCAGTAAAAGGAGATGCCGCCAGGTTGATACTTAGTTGACAGATGATGCGTCGGCATCCTCATAACATTAAGAGAAAATTAGCTCCCAATTTTTTTCTTAATGGCAATGAGTAAGCATTTATCATCACCCTCAAACCCTCTCTCTCCAAATGCCGGCAACCCCCTGGTCTCTGTCATCATCCCCTTTTTGGATCCGCCGTTAGATTTCTTTGTAGAAGCGATTGACAGCATTATCGCTCAAACCTATACAACTTGGGAACTAATTTTAATCAATGACGGCTCAACCACCGAAAGCGTTGAAATAGCCCAAAGATTTACCGATAAATACCCGCGCAAAATATTTGGATACGCTCATCCAAATCAACAAAATCGGGGGACAAGCGCCACTCGGCAATTAGGCATTCAACGTTCAAATGGTGAATTTATCGCTTTTCTGGATGCGGATGACATTTGGCTGCCGGCAAAATTAGAGCGTCAACTCCAGATATTTCAACAAAACCCGCAAGCTGGCTTGGTCTTCGGCAAAACCCGCTATTGGTACAATTGGTCACAAAAAGCCAGTAGAAATCTCGATCACTTCCCTCCATTAGGGTTACAGACAAATCGACTGTATGCGCCTGGAAATCTGGTCGCTCATTTTTTAGATGGCAAAGGAGCGATTCCTAATCCCACCAACATCATGGTTCGAAAAAAAGAGCTCGCCCGAGTGGGCGGCTTCGAACCTCAGTTCACCGGCTTGTATGATGATCAGGTTTTTTTGCTTAAATTCGCCCTAAACAGCCATATCTATGTCTCGGACTTTGAGTGGGATGCCTATCGGCAGCACCCCCAATCGATGATGGCTCTCAGCTCATCTAAAGAGTATTTGCAACGCAGTAGGCAAATGTTTTTGGGCTGGACAGCCAACTATTTCGTGGAAAATCAGGTTTTGGACGCTAAAATTTGGATTGCCCTCCACCGCCAATTGTGGCTTTTGCCCAACGCCGCTAGTCAAAAAGCGGTTTGGCGCTTTAACTTTGCCGAAAGGCTGCTTCGCAAGTGGCTGTTAAAAATTGAGGAACGCATATTGCCGGCAAAAGCGCGACAATTGGTTTGGTTACGGACGTTCAACGCCGATGAAATGCCGGCATAAGCCAAGCTGCCCCCAATAAAACTCATATCATAAATGAAGTCAGACATCGTCGTCATCATTTTGACCTACAACCAAAAAGAAGTCACTTTACAATGCCTTGAACTGGCATCGCGCCAACAGTTCACTGGCTCTGTAAATATTTTGTTGTGGGACAATGGCTCAACTGACCAAACGGTTGAAGCGGTAAAAAAAGGATACCCAAACACATATTGCCATTATTCTCATGAAAACTTGGGCGTTGCCGGCGGAAGAAATGCCGCCGCCAAACTGGCAATCGAACGTTTTTCGCCCGATTACCTTCTTTTTTTAGACAATGACATTCTGGTTGAGCCGGGGTTTTTCCAAAATTTGTGGCAACCGCTCCAGGCTGATAAATTAATTGGGCAAACACAGGCAAAATTGCGTTTCACCGCAGATCGCTCACGCCTCAATGACGGCGGCGGCGCTCAAATTAATTTCATGACCTGGCAAGTCGTACCGGTTGGCTACAATGAGGTAGACAATGGACAATATGATCAGGTGCGCCCTTGTATTTCATGCGGCGGAGCCATGATGGTTCGAACCGAAATTTTTCAGCGCTTGGGCGGCTTCGATCTCACTTTTAATCCATTTGGACCAGAAGATTTGGATTTTTCGTTGAGACTACAAAAAGCTGGCTTTAAAGCGTTGTATATACCAGACGCAATGGGTTTTCATACTGTCAGCCATACTTTTGGCAAAGGGTATACAGAGGCTTACGCTCGTCATAAATCTCGCCATTGGTTGGCTTTTATGAAGAGGCATGCTACCAATTGGCAAAAAGCTGGCTTTTGGTTATTTGGCGCGCCGATAATGGGCATTAAGATTATAATTCGTGAAGGAAAACGGGGTAATCTGGGCGCAATTCGCGGGCTTATTGCCGGCATTTTCGATTCATTCGGCTCAACAAACCAAGCCGCAAAGTAACGCCAATACAAATGGAAAAAACTTGGTCAACCCGACGATCTTGGCTTCGTCATTCAAACTCACAATATGTTGCCCTGCTCCTGATTTTTTTTGTGGCATTAGGATTTCGTTTTTACAAATTAGGCGATTGGAGCTTTTGGATCGACGAAATGTATACAGTCAATGGGGCAAAATATATCGGCGATTGGCCCCCAGCTCGACTGCCGTTTTATTTGGCTTTAACCCGCCTCTCCACCGAGTTGTTCGGCATAAGTGAATGGAGCGCCCGACTAGCGCCTGCCTTAATAGGCAGCTTCACCATACCCTTGCTCTATTTCCCCACAAAACGAATCTTTGGCAAAGAGATTGCGCTTCTAGCTTCGTTGCTGCTCGCCATCTCTTTGTGGCATATTTTTTGGTCACAAAACGCTCGATTTTATTCGCTGCTTCTCCTATTTTATAATTTGGGTCTGTTCTATTTTTACATTGGGCTAACAGAGGGGAAAAAGGGCTATTTGCTCCTCTCGTTAGTATGCCTCGTCTTGGCGATGCGGGAGCGAGAATTGGCTTTTTACGCCATACCAGTTGTTGGCGCGTATTTTCTGCTGTTGTTAATTTTGCCATTTGAAAAGCCGGATTGGTTGCGATGGCGGAATTTTTTTTTGGCGGGGACGCCATTGATCTTGTTTTTTATTTATGATGGGGCGAATTATTTGATCAATGGCAACTCTTACTTTATAACACTCGTCACTATTTTCGTCGGAAATCCAATTGATACCCCAATTAGGATTTTGATTCTCATATTGTTTAACATTGGATTGCCCATTATCTGCCTGGCTTTAGCGGCAATGGTTATCCTTTATGTCGAAAAGAGCAAGGCTGGTTTATTTGTCACGGTCGCTGCTGGCATTCCCATCATTTTACTCGTTGCCGCCAGCAAATTTATATTTACAGTAGATCGGTATGCCCTGATCACATTGCCGGCATGGATTATATTGGCTGCCACGGCTATCTATCGCCTTTACCTTTGGCTGCCAAAACAGGACAAATTGTTAGCGGGCGCCGTAACGCTCATACTAATTGCAGACGCTTTGGGCGGACATTTAATGTATTATCAGATAAATCGCGGCAACAGATTGGATTGGCGCAATGGCTTTACATATGTCGAACAGAGAATGGCAGAAGGGGAGATAATCGTCACTACCCGTCCCGAAATTGGCGCCTTCTATCTGGGTGAAGAAGCGATGAGTTTAAAAGATTTTGATCCGGTGATGGCAGTTAATCAAAATCAGCGGATCTGGTTCGTCATCGATTCAGAATCAGTTTGGTTTGCCTCAAACCAAACAAAACGATGGGTTGAAAAGGAGAGCGATTTGCTTGAATTGTGGTATTTGCGGGTGCGGGAAACGCGCAATTTGAGAATATATCTGTATGATCCAGCCGCAAAGAATTAGGCGATGTTTTGTTCAATTATTATCCCAACTATCGGGCGCAAAACGTTAGATCGGGCGGTTCGCAGTGGGCTCAATCAATCGCTGAAAGAGGCTGACTTTGAACTTATCGTGGTCAACGATTCAGGCAAGCCGCTGCCGGCAAACGATTGGCAATCCGCCGCAAATATCACAATTCTCAATGCCAACCAACGAGAAAGAAGCGTAGCCCGCAATGTTGGCGCCGCCATCGCCAAAGGGGAATATCTGCTCTTTTTAGATGACGATGATTGGCTGGAAATAGATGCGTTAAAACATTTTTGGGCATTTTGCCGGCATTCCACAGCCGCTTGGATTTACGGCGTCTCCCGCCTGGTAGACCGAGAGGGGCAGTTTCTGCTAAATTTGCGCCATCAGCTATCTGGAAATTGTTTTATTCAAACATTGGCTGGCGAATGGATTCCGTTGCAAGCGTCAATAATTCAGACTGATGCATTTTTTAAGGAAAGTGGGTTTAATCCAACGCTTGCCGGACCCGAAGATATCGATTTACTTAGACGAATTTCCCTCAAACACGCATTGGCAGAAATCCCGGAGATCGTTGTAAATCTATCGCGGGGAGATGCCGGCAGCGTCACCGACTATGCCGATTCGCTAATTCAAGGTAGAAAGGCGCGAGAAAAAATCCTCTCCACCGACAGCGCCTTTCAACGGATGAAACGCTCAGCCACCTCTCCATATTGGCAAGGACGTATCGTCCGCGCCTATTTGACCTCTATGGCGTGGAATTTGAGGCGGCGGCGAATAACCACTGCACTCAGCCGATTCGCCAATGCCATTCAGGGATTCGCCGTCTCCGGGGCTGCTCTTCTCAATCGCCAATTTTGGCGCGCTATTCGCCAACCCTATGCCAGTCAAACGTTTGCCAGAGGGCAGCAAAACGCCAGCATTGGCAGCTAGCCTAGCCATGCTCTGTTCCATCATCATCCCAACTATCGGGCGAGATAGTTTAACTCGCGCCGTTGATAGCGTTCTCGCCCAAACAATCGCGCTTGAGAAGATCGAAATCATCGTCGTCAATGATTCTGGCTCGCCATTGCCGGCAGCCGCCTGGCAAAGCTCCCCTCAAATCGCCCAAATCGACACCAATAAACGAGAAAGAAGTGTAGCCCGCAACAGCGGAGCCGCGATTGCCAAAGGAAAATATCTCTACTTTTTGGACGATGATGATTGGCTGCTGCCGTGCGCTATTGAAACCCTGGAACGGGTTGCCGAGCAAAATCCAAATGCTGTGTGGCTCTATGCCGGTATTCAGGTAGTTAACGATAAAGGGGAGGTAATGGGCACAAGCAATTCGAGGTTAAACGGCAACGCTTTTGCTCAAATCATGGGGGGGGCTTGGGCGCCAATTCAAACTTCATTTATTCGAGCGGACGCCTTTTTTGAAGTTGGCGGGTTTGATCCCGCTATTGGCGCTACTCAAGATTTAGATCTATGCCGCCGCATTGCATTGGTTGGAGATTTCGCCAATAGTCGAAAATCGATCGCTTGCCTTTATCGTGGCAGCCAATGGCACAGCTCTACCAATTATGATCCGGCTGCGATGAATATTAAGATTTCCCGGAACAACCTGTTAAACGCGCCGAATGCGTTTCGCCGGATGCGTCAATCGGCAAATGGAGCCTATTGGCGGGGGCGAATCTGTCGCGTTTATTTAAGCGCTTTTTTGTTCAATATTCACAAACAGCGGTGGATGTCAGCCTTTAGCCGCGTTATATGGGGAGTAACCTGGCTGTTCATTGCCGGCAGATATCTATTTGCAAGTCAGTTTTGGGCGGGGGTGCGAGACGAACATACGCCAGATAGTTTACACATGATCGAAAAAAATCATCAAAAAACCTCGCCGTCACCATAAAAAAAAACCCTTTTACTAAAAAATCACAAAGGTTTAAAAAGCGTTAGGGTTTCTTGACATGACTTCGGAATATTTTATAATCTTGTAAGTAATTGTTCAACCTTTTTGAAAATAAAGTCAATTAATAGCGCGCTTTTCGTTAATATCTGCTATCCAATCATTTTTTGATGTCATCCTAAGGAACAGATATCCGTTTTCACTTAGAATTGTTATCTGACAATTCGATATACCACTGAGTTTGACGAGCCGTACCATATCAACTCATCATTAATCTTGCCTTAACAAGATTAATATTATCTGGACTAATAAGTAGATAATTGCTGCCGAAAATTATTTCAACATTTAGCAATCGTAAAAAGTTGATTAATTTTGCGCTTGGGTAATCGATAATTATCTAAAGCTAAATCTACATTTTTTGAAATGATTTTCCCATGTCGGAAGGGCGGAGCTTGCTTAGGCAAAAACAGCCAAATTGCTCCGCCATATGTTGTTACGATTTTGTAACAAAGCCCAGAAATTAAAACTGTTTTTTGAAGGAAATCTTGTGCGGACATTAGTAACTGGGGGCGCTGGCAATATTGGCAGCGTTGTTGTCGCAGATCTCATCCACAATGGGGATGAGGTTGTCGTCATTGACAATTTGTATCAGGGGCATAGAGCCGCAATCCACCCCAAAGCAACATTTGTAGAAGGCGACCTAGCTGATCGCGAATTGGTTGATCGGGTTATCTCTGATCACAAACCACAAGCCATCCTTCATTTTGCTTCTCATACCCTAGTGGGAGAATCGATGGAGAAGCCATTTCTCTATTTAGGGGATAATGTACGCAATGGCTTGAATCTGTTGGAATGCGCTGCCTTCCATGGCGTGGAACGCTTTGTCCTTTCGTCAACTGCCAACTTGTTTAATGAATCCGATGGAAATCCGATACAAGCGGATACGCCAGTACAGCCTTGTAGTCCTTATGGCGAATCTAAATTTATTTTAGAACGAATGCTGTATTGGATGGATCGAGTTTACGGGATGAAATTTGCTTCTCTCCGCTACTTTAACGCTTGCGGCGCTGCATCGCCAGATTTAGGCGAGGATCATGATCCAGAAACGCACCTGATTCCCATTGTGTTAGAGGTGGCTCTTGGACAGCGAGAAAAATTAATCATCTTTGGGGATGATTACGATACGCCAGACGGCACTTGCATCCGAGATTACATTCATCTATCTGATTTATCACAAGCCCATCTGCTGGCATTAGATAAAATAGAATCGGGCAGCCGAACCTACAATTTGGGCAATGGACGGGGGTTTAGCGTAAAAGAAGTGGTCGAAACAGCTCGAAAAGTAACTGGCGCGCCTATCCCCGTCGAAATAGGTCCGAGGCGGCTTGGCGATCCTGCCATATTGATTGCAGACAGTAAGATCGCCCAACAAGAGTTGGGGTGGCGTCCGAAATTTACCGAGTTAGAACAAATCATCGAAAGCGCCTGGCAATGGCATCGAACCCACCCACATGGGTATAGGTCGTAAATTCTTACATCGTGTCAGCGCTTTTTAGCCACCTAAAACTTTATATCGATCGCCAGGCGGAAAATTTTGGGCGATACCTGCTGGAGCAAACCCTATTTCTGTTGGCAGGGTGGATTCCAACTGTGATTGGGATTGGCGTTAGGGGGGTTCTTTACCGATTAATCTTACAAATTGACGGTTGGGCAGCAATTGAAAATAAAGTCCGGCTTCGTTACGCCAACTATATCCAACTAGGGCATGGCGCTTATATCGATCAAGGTTGTTATTTACACGCTTGCCCTAATGGCATAGCGATAGGGGCTAATAGCATCGTAATGCATGGGGCGGTATTGCATGTATATAATTTTCGAGATTTGCCAAAGGCACATATTAAAATCGGGAAAAACAGCTTAATCGGGGAATATAGCATCGTTCGGGGGCAAGGCGGAGTAGTCATCGGGGATCGGGTTTATACCTCGCCATTTACTCAAATAATCGCCGTTAATCATGTTTTTGAAGACCCAAATCGACCTTTTGTCGAACAAGGCATTACGGCTCAGGGAATCGAAATTGAAAATGATGTTTGGATTGGAGCGGGCGCGATAATTACTGATGGCGTTTGTGTTGGCAAAGGAGCAGTAGTAGCAGCAGGAGCGGTCGTTACCAAAGATGTGCCGGCACATACTGTGGTGGGCGGCGTGCCTGCTAGCGTAATCAAGCGCATCAACGGATCCTCATCCAATCTAGGCTCACAACCGACATATTTTTAGACGCTTAAAACAGGAACAAGGTAACCTCTATGACAACGCTTTCTGTAGTAATTCCAGCTTACAATGAAGAAGATGGCATCGCTGAAATCGCTAACCGCGTGCTAGCCGTAAAAGATAAATTAGCCACTGTGGGCGTTAAAGAATTAGAGTTGTTGGTGGTAGACGATGGCTCGTCAGACAAAACGGCAGATATTGCAGATGGCATTGATGGGGTTACCCTGGTGCGTCATCCCCAAAACAAAGGGTATGGCGCTGCATTAAAAACAGGCTTTAGTCAGGCTAAAGGGGAGTTTATAGGCTTTCTAGACGCCGATGGCACCTATCCGCCAGAATATTTTCCGCAATTGTGCCAAAAAGCAATGGATGGAACGGATTTGGTTATTGGCAGTCGAATGAGCGGCGCAGACAGCGAAATGCCCGTTACCCGCCGTTTAGGCAACTTCTTTTTTGCAAATCTGCTGAGTTTAGTCAGCGCCCAGAAAATCACCGACAGCGCCAGTGGAATGAGGGTTTTCAAACGGGATGTTTTGAAAGATATCTACCCCTTGCCCGATGGTTTAAATTTGACGCCGGTCATGAGCACCCGCGCCCTTCATGAAGGAGTTCAGATGGCGGAAACTCCCATTCCATACAGCGAGCGTTTAGGGCGTTCTAAGTTAAACATTTTCCGAGATGGCGCTATCTTTCTGCATTCGATCATTTGGACAGCTCTAACCTATAATCCAGTGCGGATTTTGGGTTGGATCGGCATTGTCGGCATCGCCTTAGCCGCCCTAGTTGGGGCAGGTTTAATCATAGCAAGATTGGGCGGAGCCACCTCGATACCGCCTTGGGGCATTGCTGCCATTTTCGTCGCCTTGGTGTCTGGAATTGCCGGCATCAGCGTTTTTTCTCTAGGCGTATCATTCAACTATTTAGTCTCCCTCTTTTACAAAAAACAAGTTCGGCAAGGTCTTTTCGGGCGACCGCTTTTTAAAGAATCAATGGAAAGACATTTCGGCTGGGTTGGGGCGCTGAGCGTTATTGTTGGGTTAGCCATTGGCATTGTCAGTTTTTTCCTGGGGCGGCAAGGGTGGGAGATCGCCCGATTATGGCTTTATTTTGTGGGAAGCGCTATGCTTACTCTAGTAGGCGTCCAACTTTTTACCAATTGGATTTTAGTTCGCGTTCTCGATCAACTGAGCCAAAGGGAGATTCAAGTCGCCCAAGATTTGCAGAATCAATGAGGAAATTCACTTGTGACAAAGAAAAAAGAATTTAACCCATTGCGCGAAAATTTAGGGACTAGACGCGTTCCAAAATTACGGATGGCGGAGTTTCCCAACGCAGATGACATCGTGCGCCAGGGACTACTAGAAGCAAACCGCTCCCCCGACGCAGTAGATATCGTTCTGGTTAACCCGCCTACCCCTGATGGCGAGCTATGGATTAGAACGCAACACCGCGTTGGCAGGCGAACTCGGGAAAATATGGTATGGCCCCAGGTATCGCTGGCGCAAATGGCAGCTTTGCTTCACCCAGTTTACAAAGTGAAGGTAATTGACGCCAATGCGGAACGCATGGGTTGGGGAGAATTCACCAAAATATTGGAACAACTCCAACCCAAATATTACCTGACGCAGGTGACAGCCCCGACTCTAGAAAATGATATGTATGGCTGTTTTCTAGCGCGAGCCAGAAATATAAAAACGATTGCCTTTGGCACCCATGTCACCCCGATTCCCCGAGAGACAATGGAATCTTATCCAGCTTTAGATTACATTTTGGTCGGCGAACCTGATCTCACTTTGCGCGATTTGCTGGACCATTTGGAAGGGGAGATCGACACCAGATCGCCAGATATATTGAAATTGTTTGCCGGCGATCCGACCTATCATCCAGCCCTTGATAATGATGGCAACATAGTTATGAGGGAAATTAAGGGTTTGGCATGGCGGGACAGTGGGGAGATTAAGATTAATTTCACCCGTCCGTTTATTGCATCGTTAGATGATTTGCCCATTCCGATGCATGAGGTGTTGCCCTTTGAAAATTATCGCATGCCATTGATTAAGGGACCTTTTACCTTTATCGTGACAAGTCGGGGATGTCCGGCTGGCTGTACTTATTGTATCAAACATGTTAGCTATCAATATTCGACCCGCCTCCGATCGCCAGAGTTAATTATGGAAGAACTTTGGAAGTTGAAGAAGCTGGGGCTAAATAATATTCATATGTATGCCGATCTGTTCACTGTTAACCGAGAGCAGGTGATGGATTTGTGCCAAAGAATGATCGATGAAAAGATCGACATCAAATGGACTTGCAACAGCCGGGTAGATTATGTTGATGAGGAAATGTTGCAAATGATGGGTAAAGCTGGCAACTGGTTGATTTCTTGGGGGATTGAAAGCGGGAGCGAGCAGATATTGCGTAAAGCGCGAAAAGGAGCGTATCCAGACAAAGCGGAGCGGGCTTTGCAGTGGGCAAAAAATGCCGGCATTAAAAATTGGGGCTACTTTATCATTGGCTTGCCTGGCGAAACAGAAGAAACGATCAGACACACTATCGATTTCTCTAAAAAATTACCTTTAGATATCGCTTTATTTCACGTGGCTGCTCCTTACCCGGGCACTCCTTTCTTCTTTGAAGTGGTTAAAAACGGCTGGTTCCGTGCCGGCACGCGCTGGGAGCAAGTAGATATGGATAAAGGCACCGTCTTAGATTATCCTGAACTTTCGGCAGAGCGACTGCTTTATTGGCAAAAGAGAGCCTTCAGAGAATGGGCGATGCGGCCAGCTCCCGTTCTTACTTATTTGAAGATGTTATTTTCCGACTGGTCAACATTGCGGTCAGCAATTAGCGTAGGTATACAGCACCTTAGTTGGGCATCAACCGATTCTGGACTTTCAACTTCAACCCCATAAACTTTTGAAACGAATACATATAACAAATAGCCTCAGTTTCCTACTCTTATTCGCATTTTTTGCGATCGCGACCTCTCAGCAAGCGACAGGTCAAGAGATGGACAAAGGCTGGACAACGCCCATAAATATTTCACAATCTGGGGCAGCGACAAATCCAAGGGCGGTAATTGACGCCGAAGGTATCATCCATCTTTTTTGGTTTGATAGCATCGACGGATTTGTCTACATAGAAGGAAACGGCGTCAACTGGGAAGATCCTCGCCCTATCGAAACCCCTTTTGGTACGCGATCTTATTTCGATCTTGAGCCGGAAGAGCCCACTCCTTACTTTCTTCCAGAGATGCTCATCGATTCGGAAGACAACATTCACGCCTTTTGGCATGATGGCGAGGGTAACTTATTTTCCAGCAGCGTAACGTCTGATTCAGTTGACATCTTTTCAGAATGGAGTAGACGTCAATTTATCGCTGATGGCACCGTAAAAGTAGCTATAGCAAAGGGCAATAATGATCGGCTACATTTAGCCCGGGCGCAATCGGCGCAAACAGACAACGAAAATGCCGGCATCTACTATCAATTTTCCGACGACAATGGAGAAAATTGGTCAGAACCAGTCCTCCTATATACTTCCTCATATTTTCGGTTGCTTCAATCAGGTGAAGCCCGCCTACAAATCGCCATTTCCCCTCCCACATCCCCAATCGATTCAAACAACGGGCAAACGCGCGAAGCAGAGCCAGACCAAATCTCTATCGCCTGGGACGATTCAGCAAAAGAACGCGTATATGTCATCCGATCAACCGATATGGGAGAAAGCTGGGGCGAACTAAAAGAGATCGACCGTCGGGAACAAACAGACGCCGAAGACGCCGTTGGTCCATCTAACATACATATGGCGATGGCAGATAAAGAGTTACACCTTGTTTGGCAAGCTGGGCATGAAGGAGCAAATTGTTCCGTATTCCATAAACAAACCACAAAAGAAGGCGCCCTCTGGGAAAAAAGCAAACAACTAATTGTGGCAGCGATAACTGAATGCCCAGAACGAATTCAACTCTTTACCATTGACGATTCCTCTTTATTTCTGCTTTTATCCTATCTAAATGATACCTATTTACTCTATTATAAAGATGGAAAGTGGCAAGAGCCCCAAGTTCAAGAAAACCTGTCAAATCTGGTAAATACTGACACTTTCCGACCCATTCAATTTGGTTGCGAACAATTGCTGCTCAAACGGGCAAGCAAAGTTTATTTGCTCAATTGCAGCTCCGAAAATGGGCAGGATATTTGGATATCATCTCATAATGCGGACGGGTTAAAAGCGCCATTGCCGCCACAGATTTGGCAAAATCCCTCTACAATCAAGCAAAGCGACTCTTTATTTTTATCTCCCCAATTAGTTGCAGATCCTGAGGGGTTTGTCCATGGTTTTTGGCGAGAAGGAGGAACTTCGACCACAATTAATGAGAATGGGGTGCGGGTCTATTATAGTCGGTGGAACGAAAGAAGTTGGTCGCGCCCCGTATCTATTTCTCCTCCTGCTCGGGGAGATGTTGAATATTTTGCAGCAATGCTCGATCAAGAAAATTTGCTTTTAGTATGGAGCGGCGGCATCAATGGGCAACTTTTCTTTAATCAGGTGACGATCGACCAAGCGATTTTAGCGGCAGAATGGCCTGAACCACAGCAATTGCCAACTTCTCGGTTGGTTATCGGCGATCTTGATATCGACACCGACTCGCACGGGAATATTTTCATTGTCTATGCCGCGCCGCTTAATGAAGGACGCGGCATTTACTTAACCATTTCTGGCGATGAAGGGGATAATTGGTCTGACCCAATTTTGGTATTCGATGGCGTTGCCGCCAATTGGCGCATGGTAGATAGCCCCCGCTTATCAATCAGCGAAAACGGCGTTCTGCACCTTCTAGTTATCCAACAGCCGTCCCTTTTTGGCGGCAATGGGGCTTCTCTTCATTACTTACGCTCTACAGATCAAGGTCTCAATTGGAGTAAATTAAGCCAGGTTAAAACTGGCAGCACCGCCCCAAGCGCGGCGATTTGGCACGATATCCTGACAACTAGGCAAGGGTCAGTTCATCGCGTTTGGCAAGAATGGAATGGCAGACAGTTAAATTTGTACCACCAACTATCTCAAAATGAAGGAGAAATGTGGTCGCCTGCCATTTTGGTTTCAAATTCAGATACTCAAACGGCGCCAGTCACTTTATCAGCTGATCGGAGCGGTCAATTGCAGATGCTGCAGGTAGTGGATGGGCTTGAAGCAAAACATATGGTGTGGGATGGAGATAGTTGGCGGCGCGAGGATAATTATGTATTGTCGGATAGCGGGGATGGCACAACAATTGGCGAGATCGCCGGCATCATTTCTGACGACAACAAATTATTAGCCGCATTTTCAACCTCTGGTTCTAGCGAACAATTTGCAAACGGATTGCTATCTACTCAACGTGTCATTGAATTAGGCGACGATTTGTCCATCCCAGAATCACAAATTGTCCCTACTTCTACCCCCCAACCCGCTCCTACCTCTGAACCGATCCCGTTGCCTACCCCTACTATCGCTTTTCCAATAGATCGCGCTGATAGCGGCTCAAATTCAATGTTTAGCTTCTTATCGGGATTAAGCGCATTAGAGATCAGCTTATCTTTGGCGGCAGTTACAGCGTTGGCTTTCATTTCCCTTGGCGTTTATTTACAACTTCGGGTCAGAAGGGAAAATTAAGAGACTGGCGCTTTCCCAATTGCAAGTGAAAATCAAGCCATTTTTTACCCCGATTGACGGATTTATCGCCATATTCGCAGCAACTGCCGGCATAGGGGGTTGGGCGGCGTACAATCGAGAAGCCGCTCGGATCAAACTCGCTTTGATTCTAGGGGCGATCTTCATTTTCTACATTTTGGCGCATACGCCAGAAAAACATCTATGGATTGCGGCAAATGGATTATCCCTTTTAGCCGCTTTACTCGGGGCATATTTTTTGTTATCGCATAATTGGAACGCAGTTCCAGCCGGCATTCGTTTCATCGATCAAATTGGGGCAAGCTGGATGCAGCGGCGTCCATACTCTGCTCCGCCGTTGGCGCATCCCAACCAAATTGCCGGCATTCTCGCTTCATTGACCCCCTTTTTGCTTGCCGGCATCTATCGCACAAAACGCCTGTGGCTGATAATTACAGCAGTGGCGGTCGGTTTGGCATTATTCATGACCGGTTCGCGGGGGGCATGGTTAGCGTTGTTGGGTGGACTGGGGCTTTGGGGCAGTTATCATGCGCTGAAACCAAATCGTCGCGCTATGATTGCCGGCATGACTTTATTGGCGCTGTTTATCTTGGCAACCACATATTTCGCGCCTGCCGTCATCACAAATTTGATCGACCAACTGCCTGGCGTTTCTAGCAGCCAAAGTCGGTTAGAAATTTATCAGAACAGCGCGAATCTGGCGGCAGATTATTGGGTCATAGGAGGCGGGTTGGCTGGGTTTGCCGGCATTTACTCCCACTACATCTTGCATATGCCATTTGAGGTTGCAACATACGCCCATAATCTATATCTCGACCTTTTGATAGAGCAAGGGATATTGGGTTTGACCGCTTGGTTGGGGATATTTGGCTCTGCTATTTCATTGCTGATCATTGGTCGAAACCATTCAGATTCAACAATGTTGCTGCGCAATGCTATCTTAATCTCAATATTCGTGATTTTTGCCCATGGGCTAGTAGATGATGCGCTTTATGGCGGACTGGGTACGCTCCTGCTCTTTGTTCCGCCTGGGATAGCTGTAGCCATCTCATTATCATACAAAATCGAAACAGCCTCAACTTCGCTCAACTCTAAACTAGGCAGCTTTGTTTTTCTCCTAATCCCGTTCATCTTTGGGTTGTTACTACTATTATTGCCGGCAGGTAGAGCGGCATTGCACGCCAATTTGGGCGCTATCGAAATGGGGCGTGTCGAGTTAGCCGCTTTTCCATCTGGCGAATGGGACAGTGGCGAAAATTTGCTAGCATACGAAAACGCTTTATTCTTACTCAACCGGTCAATCCATTTCAATGCCAACAATGCAACTGCCCATTATCGGTTAGGGTTGCTGGCGATGTTATATCGCAACTACGACATCGCTGTAGTACAGTTGGCAGTTGCATCTAAATCCAGACCACATCATGCCGGCATCACAAAGGCGTTGGCGTATAGTTATTTGTGGGCAGGTCAATCAGAACAAGCGCTCCCTTTGTTAGCCCAGTTGCCCGAATCTGAGAGCGAACTGCGCAACTATATTGGGTGGTGGCAAGCACAAGGACGGACTGATTTTGCGGGGTTGGCAGCCGAAATGTCAGTCCAATTATCCTCGATCGATAACTGAAAATGGCGCAAACGAACTCAATCGATCACCCAAGCCAATTGCCGCCAAAAAAGAGAGCCGCCGCCAAAAGTCAATTGTTCAGCGGCTTGCTCATCTCTTTTATCACCCTGTTTGGTTGTTTGGCAAGCATAGAAGCGGTTGGTTATTTCTGGGAAAGAAGGGTAGCCAATAGCCCCATCGGATGGACAATGGTTGCTTCCCGTCGGATTGAATTTGAAACGCATGGCGCTTACGACCAACCTTACCCCCTGTTTGCGCCAAATCGCTCGTATGAATGGGAAGGGATTCCAGTGTCGATAAATTCGCGCGGTTTCCGCACTGAGGAGTTTAGCCTTCACAAATCAGACGATCTATTTAGAATTCTAAATTTAGGAGATTCGTTCGTTTTTGGGTGGGAAGTACGCCAAGAAGAGACGTATGGCAAGGTTTTAGAGCAATCGCTACAGGAAAAGGGTCAAAATACAGAGGTGATTAATGCCGGCATTCCCACCTGGAACCTAGAAGCTGAAAGAAATTTCTTGCTGCAAGAAGGATTAAGCTACCAGCCAGACTTGATCGTACTTGATGTGACTATCGTCAACGACATCAAAGGCGCCGGACCATCGCCCCCTTCTGAATCTGCCTCGCTTTTCGATTGGCTGCGAGATAATAGCTACAGTTGGGCGTTTATACGCACCCAAATGCAATATTTACAAGCTGGCACAAGAGGTCCAGAAGCCATTCCAGTCTTAAACCCGCCTCAGCAGGCTGCCAAATATTTCCCGCTTGAAGAAGATGACCCGCTTTGGGATGAAATTTGGGGATATATCGCAGAAATGGCGCAAGCGGCGCAAGCAAATGATGTCGAGTTCGTCATCATCGCCTTCCCAACTGCGTTTCAACTAAACAGCGCTAACCACCCCCATGTGCCTCAACAAGTTTTAAGGGCGCGGGCACAGGGCGCCGACATTCCGTTTATCGACCTCCTGCCCGTTTACGAAGCCGAATGTGAAAATGCCGGCAAAGCCCTATGCGAAGGGTATGAAAACCATCTCTTCGCCGATGTTTGGATGCACCCCAATGTTCTGGGCAACACATTGGCAGCTCAAGAGATCGAGAAATGGTTTTTAAATTCTCGCCAGGCTAATTAGGATAACGGATCCAATATTCTCCTGGCGGCGACAGATCAAAGTCAACAGTACCCTCTACGCCAATGCCGGCATCCCTATCATCGCGGTGCTGCACATTGCCTACTGGGGCATGTTCGATAACTAATGGCACACAATCTAAGCCAGGCGCATTGCAATTGTCGACCAGGGCGCCATATCGGTCAGTGTAACCGTTGTAATTGGCAATGCCATCGCCATCTAAATCATAATCATTACGAACAGCGAACCCAACTACATGAGCTTGAATGGTACTGTTGTTAAGATGGCAATCCCAATCAGGGCAATAAAAGTGGATGTTGTATAAGTCATCCGGGTAAAGATTGACGCTGCCATCCCCGGTAGCTAACGCGACCTGAACCGGGTGTAGCGCCGGCAATGCTCCATCGATCAAACCAGCTCGTCCATACCAAAAGAATGTTGACCGCCCCGGAATACCGCTACCAGGAAAATAATAATGGATCCGTCGCCGGCCAAGACTTTGGCAAGCCTCTTGTTGTGACGGATCAGTCGGCAAAAAGACACAATCATCAATGCCGTTAATTTCCAAATTGCCAAAATCGATCCAACCGCCAGTTCGCACCAAACCACATTGCCCGCCATTGTTACACACTTGAGCTTCCAAGCTGTATGAATGAAATCGACCCAAAAACCCGCCATGCACGCTTCCATCTTGATTGGTTAAAGGGGCAGAAGTGGCGTGAAACTGCCAGCGTAAATCCTTTATCCATATTTCGCGATTGTTTGATGGAATGTCAGAACGCACCACCCAACCATACACTCGATGCTTATATTGATTCTCATTTGGCGTTTCCCAAGGATATGACAATGAGGTTCCGCCGAACCAATCGCCCGCTTCGCCAAATATATTTGCCACTTCATTCGGATCATGTTTATGCTCATGATCGTAATGGCAATTTATTTCATTATCGATCAATCCATGCCACTCATTCGGATTATGATCTGCGCAAAGCCCTTCTTCGCCGCTGCTCCCCCCCCCGCCTCCTCCACCGGCGTCATCTTCTGCTGCGATGATTGGGATAAACAGATCGTTATCGATTTCTCGGGCTGACGCTCCTGGCTGAATGAATAAAATCAATGTAGCAACAGAAGAAACTGCCAACATACAATACCATGCTGGGCGGGCTAAGCTATTCAATTTAGCGTTTTTCATTTTGTGGGTACCTCAAACTTCTTTGCGGCGATTTAGATTTAGATCGTGGGGCAATCTAAAATGGGTTCGCCACCGGAAAAGCGAATTATTATGCTTTTTCCAAAAAGAGCTTGGAATATGGCGATGTAAAACGCTTTCCCAAATTACATTTTCTGTTGCATTGAGGGTATCTTAACCTCCTTTTCATTGTCAAGCGCTCATCTAATCGTCTAATCTATTAATCATTAAAAATAACTGTTCACAAATAAACCAGCCTAGCGTAGACAAGCTTTTTCTCACGTGACGCTAATCAAATATTATTAAAGGTTTGGCTTCAGTTTCAAATTTAAAGTAAGCTTTGATACAAACAAAACATTTTTAGTTGGAGGAATTTTTTCAATCATGGACAATACAAAAGCGCATATCAAACAATATATATTGGATGAATTTTTACCAGGGGAAGATCCGGCGCTGCTCACCGATGAAACGCCGCTCATTACCGGAGGCATTCTAGACTCATTGGCAACCTTACGGCTGGTCGGCTATTTACAGAATCAATACAACATCGAAATAGAACCGCATGAAACCGCAGTTGATTTTATGGACTCAATTCCGGCAATTGCGGAGCTGGTACATTCTAAACTTTAGGAAAAGTTTATGAGCCTGATAAATGCCTTACACGGATTTTTAGTCCGCTCTGCTATAAAATATCCCGATCAGGTGGCTATAATAGAGCCAGAGCAAAGCCAAATCAACTTCCGAGATTTGGACGCTTTGTCCAATCGGGTAAGAGACAGATTGGTGGAGATGGGCGTTAACCCGGGCGACAGAGTGGGGCTATATGCGCCTAAATCGATCGACAGCGTTGCCGGCATTTTTGGCGCGCTAAAATGTGGCGCGGCATATGTTCCTGTCGATCCCAACGCCCCACCCAGCAGAAACGGTTATATCTTTCAAAATTGCGCCATCAAGGTCGCAATCGTAGCTTCGCAATACGTTGCTGGATTGAAAGCAGATTTAGGCGATCAGGCGCCACAATTACTAGTGTTGAACGAGATAGGCGGCGGCAAAGGGTTAACGCAAGCCCTTGTCGCTAATCCTTCTCCTGAAAGTTCAAATTACGACTCAAAGCCAACTGATTTGGCGTACATTTTGTATACATCTGGATCAACTGGAAAACCAAAAGGGGTGATGTTGTCTCATCAGGCGGCAACCAGCTTTGTGAATTGGTGTTCTGAAGCATTTGAACCAACCCAGGCGGATTGTTTCTCATCGCACGCTCCATTTCATTTTGACCTGTCGATATTAGATATCTATTTGCCTTTGAAGCACGGCGCTAGATTGATCTTAATCGGCGAAGATGCCGGCAAAGAGCCAAAAGGGTTGGCGCAAATCATTGCCAATGAAAAAATCACTGTTTGGTACTCTACGCCATCCATTTTGACGCTATTGGCGCAATATGGACGGTTAGACAAATATGACTTTTCCGCATTGCGGTCAATTTTGTTTGCGGGCGAAGTCTTTCCTATCAAACATTTGCGGACATTGACCGAGTTATTGCCTCATCCTCGCTACTTTAATCTATATGGTCCTACCGAAACCAATGTATGTACCTACTTCGAAACGCCAGCCCAAATTCCGCCTGACCGGACGCAACCATTTCCAATTGGTAAAGCGTGCTCTCATTACGCCTTAAAAGTGGTTGACCGGCAAGGTAACGAGTTAGAACAAGGGGAAGAAGGAGAACTGGTAGCGACGGGAGCCGGCATTTTGCAAGGATATTGGCAAATGCCAGAACGCACGGCAACCGCTTTTCTGATAGATGACAATGGCACACGCTGGTACAAAACGGGCGACTTGGTTAGCGAAAATGAGGAAGGCGATTATATATTCGTGGGGCGTCGTGACCGGATGGTGAAAAAGCGGGGTTATCGCATCGAATTGGGCGAAATTGAAGCGGGACTTTACCAGCATCCTGCAGTTGAAGAGGCAGCGGTTGTAGCGTTGGATGGCGACGGTGATGGGGTGCAGATCAAAGCGTTTATTAGTTATGTTAAGGGAGAAAAACCGTCGATAATTGGGATGAAGCAGTTTTGTATGAAGGCGTTGCCAACATACATGTCGCCAGACCTTTTCGTTTTTCTTCCGGCATTGCCTAAAACATCAACCGATAAGATCGATTATCAAAAACTGAAAAATTGGGAAACGCCCCAGAAAATGCCGGCATAATGCCACTTGCAACCCCTCTACTCAAATCAAACGCAATATCTCCCAGCAATGGAAACAAATTTGCAACTTGAAACCAAAAATAGAGCGCTGTCGGCATTTATCTTGTTGGTAGGCGGCTTTGCCCTGGCAATCATCATGTTGGCGGCAGATCTGCTTGGCTTTACTGCGCCAGGTTTCGGCGCGAATCAAACGACGTTAATCATTTGTGGAACTATGGTTGGTTTGGTTGGAGCGACGCAATATTTGTCTGCAAGACAAGCTAAATATGCTGAATGGGCGTTGTTGTTCTGTTTAGTTGCCGCCATTTGTTTGGCTGCCGAAATGTTTATTGTGGGGGGGCTGCCAGGATTGCCGGCAAAGGCGATGTTGATTATTGTGGTTGCCGGCAGCGCTGCTGCCGTTGGCATTAGACACGGCGAAATAGATTGGCGGCGGCTGTTGAGTTTTGAAGGGCAAGCAGCTCTAAAATTTGCCGGCATTCTTGTCCAAATCATTTTGCTCGCTCTGCTCATCCGCCAATTTGAGTTAGAAAACCAAGCCTTTTATGCTGGGGTCATATTGCTCGCCTTGTATGGTTTTATCGCCCACTACTTTCTGCCTCAAATCTATCGTCTGCCATTTTTCATCATATTGTCTATCGGCGCATTTCTTGGCGTTTTGGGGTGGCAAAATGGGGCATGGTTGATTGCTATCGGGGTAGGTTTGATTGGCTTATGCCATTTGCCAATTTCATTTTGGGGCAGAGTTGGTGTGGTGACGCTTGCCGGCATCATCCTGACGATATTCCGCGCCGATCTTGCCGCTAACCCCATTCCAGGCGTCATTTGGCCTATTTTAGGCGCTATCTTTATGTTTCGGTTAGCCATCTACCTATACGATTTACGAACCAGCAAACAACCGGTCGATTTCAAATTCACCGTGGCGTATTTCTTTTTGTTGCCCAACATCGTCTTCCCGTTCTTCCCCGTGGTTGATTTCAGCACATTTCGCCGAACCTACTACAAAACGACGGGCAAAGGGGCGGATAGGCACCGAATTTATCAAAGCGGCGCTGAATGGATGTTGCATGGCGCGTTGCAACTTATTCTTTATCGCGCCATGAATTACCATCTCACATTGGCGCCCGAACAAGTGAGCAACGCAGTCGATTTAGCCCAATTCGCCATCACCAACTTTTTGCTCTATTTGCGGGTATCAGGACAATTCCACATCATAGTCGGACTATTGCACCTATTCGGCTTCAATCTACCAGAGACAAATCGCTTTTATCTGCTCTCGTCTAGCTTTACCGATTTATGGCGGCGGATAAATATCTACTGGAAAGATTTTATGCAGAAGATAATTTTCTATCCGGTCTTTTTTAAATTGGATAAGTGGAGCAATGCCGCGAAATTGACGACAGCGACTGCAGTTGTATTTATAGCAACTTGGTTTTTGCACGCATACCAATGGTTTTGGCTGCGCGGGTCGTTTTTGTTGGTCTCGCAAGATGTCGTTTTTTGGACGATTTTGGCGCTATTGGTTATCGTCAACACTTTGTATGAAGCTCGGAAGGGGCGGCAAAGGGTTTTAGGCAAACAAGCATGGGGGATCAGGGAAGTTACTCCTATCGCTTTCAAAATTGCCGGCACATTTTCTATCTTAATCTTCTTGTGGTCGCTATGGACAAGCAATGGAGTAAGCTATTGGCTGAAATTGTGGTCGGTGGCGTTTGATTTTGCCGGCATTCTTACCCTCCTCGCCATCTTTCTGACTTTAGTTCTTATTTTTGCCATCGCCTTGTTAATAACCAAAGAAGGCGCGAAAGGCGTTTTGGCGAAAAGCGGCGCCCCGCCTTTGTTGCCGGCAATGGCAAAAAACGCCGCCTTAATCGCTTTGCCCCTCATCATCAGCTACCCTACCGTCTATAACAATTTTGGAACTGCCGCTTCCACATTCCTATCCGATTTGCGAGTAGCGCGGCTCAGTAACCGGGACGCCGAACTATTACAACGAGGATATTACGAAGATTTGATGGGCGTTAACCGCTTCAATGCCGATTTGTGGGACGTTTACTCTAAGCGCCCCACCGATTGGCCCCTTATTCAAGATACCGAGTTAGCCCGAATTACAGACGATTTTTACTTTATGGAACTCGCTCCAAATATCCAAATGATGTTTCATGGCGAACGCTTTTCCACCAATCAGGGCGGCTTTCGAGACCAAGAATACGCTTTATCGCCCCCTGCCAACAGTTACAGAGTGGCGATCGTTGGACCATCATTCGTAATGGGATCGGGCGTCGCTGATGATGAAATTTTTGAGGCTGTTTTGGAAGAACGCCTTAACATAGAGGATCAGGGGCAAAGCGGGCTGACCTATCAATTTCTAAACTTCGGCGTATCTGGTCATTCCGCCCTGCAAGAGCTATATGTGCTAGAAACGCGGGGGCTCGCTTACTCGCCGGACGCCATCTATTTCGTGGCGCACCAGTTAGAAGAGAAAATCATCGTCCGCAACCTAGCGGAGCGAATTCAAGCTGGCGTGCCGTTACCTTACCCGTTCTTAGAAAAAATCAGCGAAGAGACGTCCATAACCAACGAAATGAGTTTGGCGGAAGCGACCAATTTGTTGCGACCGCGCAGCCGCGAGATATTGGTTTGGACTTACGGTCAGGTGGTAGCATTAGCTCGCCAAAACGACATTGAACCCGTCTGGGTGTTTATGCCGACATTGGAAACGCCGCTAGATGCCGCTGAGATTCAAGAGTTGGCGCAGGTAGCGGAAGATGCCGGCTTTGTCACCATCGATCTATCTGCAGCCTACCAGGAACAATCAATTGACGACATTACAGTGGCGGAATGGGATAAGCATCCCAACGCATTAGGGCATCAACTCATCGCCGATCTACTGTATGATCGACTTACGGAAAAAGAGCTAATTCCGTAAGGATGCGCCATTAAATTATTGCGCTCTTTCAGCCTAGGCAACAACATATTATCTTTGTGAGGGTATTTGTGGATTTTTCGTGGACTGAGGAACAACTTGCGTTCAAGAAAGCTGTCGTTGGTTTCGCGCAGAAAGAGCTAAATGACGGTCTAATAGAACGGGATAAGAACGGGAAATTAGCCAGGGAAAATTGGCAAAAATGCGCCGACTTTGGCATTCTTGGGTTAGCCACGCCCGAAACATATGGGGGGGCTGAGTCAGACATCATGACTACGATGCTAGTGATGGAAGGGCTAGGGTATGGTTGTCGGGACAATGGGCTGATTTTCGCCATGAACGCCCAAATGTGGAGCGTGCAACGCCCCATTCTTACCTTTGGCTCTGAGGAACAAAAAGCGAAATATTTGCCGGCATTAGCCAGCGGCGCCATGATTGGGGCGCATGGCATGTCTGAACCAGATTCTGGCTCAGACGCATATAGTTTGCGAACAAAAGCCAATAAAGTAGATGGCGGCTACGTATTAAATGGCACAAAAATGTTTGTAACCAATGCCCCCGTCTGTGATGTGGCAGTTGTTTTTGCTACAGTTGATCCCGCCAAAGGGATTGGCGGCGTCACAGCTTTTCTGGTAGACAAAGGAACGGCTGGCTTTACCGTTAGCCGCGATTTGGAAAAGATGGGGCTGCGAACGTCGCCAATGGGGGAGCTTATATTACAAGATTGTTTTTTGCCCGAAGAATGCCGGTTGGGGGCAGAGGGCGCCGGCGTCTCTATTTTTAACGATTCGATGGAGTGGGAAAGAAGCTGCATCTTGGGCAGCCATATCGGCGCCATGGAGTTTCAACTGCAAAAAGCGATTCGATACGCAAGAGATAGGCGCCAATTTGGCAAGCCAATTGGCAAATTTCAATCTGTCTCAAACCGGATTGCCGATATGAAAGTGCGGTTAGAAACTGCCCGTCTGCTACTTTACAAAGTGGCTTGGCTGAAAATGGAAGGCAAACCATCTGTTATGGAAGCGGCGATGGCAAAACTGTACATCAGCGAATCATTTGTGCAATCTAGCTTGGATGCGGTTCGCACTTTAGGCGGTTATGGATATATGACGGAATTTGAAGTCGAACGGGATTTGCGCGATTCGATTGGAGGCACATTGTATTCGGGCACATCGGATATTCAGCGCATGATTATCGCCAGGTTGTCGGGGCTGTAATCGCTTGTGGTAAGCGCAAGCAATCGCCGCTGACAGGAGTGAACATGACCTTTCTATTGCATCATTTATTGACAAAAAGCGCACAGAAACAGCCAGAAAAAGAGGCAATTCGTTTTCAGGGAGAAGGGCTGAGTTACGCTCGGCTCGATGAATTGAGCGACCAATTAGCGCGAACGCTACAAAATGCCGGCATTAAACCGGGCGATAGAGTTGGGCTATATGTTCATAAATCTTTTGCTTCGATTATCGGGGTGTTTGGCATTATGAAAGCGGGCGGAGTTTATGTGCCGCTCGACCCTAACGCCCCTGCTCCCCGGTTAGCGTATATCACCAGAAGTTGTGACATTAAAGTATTGGTAACGGCGACAAACAAGTTTGCCTCTCTGCTGGCATTTTTCACGGAGGGCACGCCGATCAACCTCATCATATTGACCGATTCGAATGAATTAGACTCAATCAAACCCCTTGATGGAGTCGGCATCATTCAATGGGGTGAAGTGCTGGCAGAAAATGAAGCTCCAGAAGATGCCGGCATTATCGAGAATGATTTAGCCTATATTCTGTACACATCTGGCTCTACCGGAAATCCTAAAGGAGTCATGATCTCCCATCGCACGATCTTCACGTTTGTCAATTGGGGTTTCAATGAGTTCAGAATGACACCAGAAGATCGGGTAACTAGCCATGCGCCGCTTCACTTTGACCTCTCTACTTTCGACATTTATGCCACGATTAAAGCAGGCGGCACGATAATATTGATTCCAGAAAAACTCTCCGTTTTTCCGGTGCAGTTGGTCAAACTATTGCAAGATGAAGCGATAACCATCACCTACATGGTTCCTTCTATCTTGTCGATGATGGTCAACTATGGCAAGTTAGACGCCTATGATCTCGCCAAATTGAGAACGATTCTATTTGCCGGCGAAGTATTTCCCATTAAATATTTACGAAAATTGACGGCTGCTATCCCACATGCTGAATATTACAACCTGTATGGACCGACCGAAACAAATGTATGTACCTATTATAAAGTGCAAGAAAAGGATGTGACAGATAGCGCCACCCAACCAGTGCCCATCGGCAAAGCGTGCGCCAATATGGGCGTTTTCGCTGTATCTGAAAAGGGCGAAATCGTTACCGAAAAGGGGGTTGAGGGGGAGTTGTGGGCGCGAGGCAGTTGTGTCGCTCAGGGGTATTGGGGAAATGAGGAAAAAACAGCCCAAGGATTTGTCCAAAATCCGTTCCAAACGCAATATGATGATCGGATTTATCGCACTGGCGATATTGTGGTTTTAGACAAGGATGGGATCAATTGGCGATTTGTAGGGCGGCGTGATCATATGATCAAAAGCCGCGGTTATCGTATTGAGTTGGGCGAAATAGAGGCGGCGCTTTATGGGCATGCCGGCATTAAAGAAGCGGCTGTTATCGCAATTCCTGACGAGCTAGTGGGCAATCGACTCAAAGCATTTGTGGTAATGATGGAAGAGAATGGGTTAGCGTCCAGCGATCTCAAAGCGCATTGTCGGAAACAATTGCCTAGTTATATGGTGCCCGAAGCAATCGAAATTCGAGATCAATTGCCAAAAACATCTACGGGCAAAATCAATCGCCCTCTTTTAGCAAAAATTAAGTCAGCATCACATAATCAAGGAGACCAAAAAAATGAATGATGTCATTATAATCGGCGGAGGACCTGCTGGAGCGGCATTAGGATGCTATCTATCAGATGCCGGCATTAGCAACATGATAATCGAAAAAGCCAACCACCCCCGCGACCATGTTGGCGAATCTCTGGTAACCAACACCACCCGTATCTTCCAAGAACTCGACTTTTTGGAGATTATGGAAAGCGAAGGATATGTGCGCAAATATGGGGCAACCTGGCACGCTCCTCAACATCGGGGCAAATTAGGTATTGTTTTCGCCGAATTCCCTATCGAAGGGGTCAATCAACCCTACAGCTATCACGTCGATCGCAAACGATTCGATCTGCAACTTTTGAAACACGCGGACAACAAGGGAACGACCGTAATTCAGGGCGTCACCGTTTCCCAAGTCCTATTTGAAGATGACAAAGCGTGTGGAGTCAGAGTCAACATCGGCGGTCAGTCGGTCGATTTACCCTGCAAAATAGTGATAGACGCTAGCGGACGAGACACATTTTTGGGCAGACGCCTCAAACTAAAAGAAAAAGACCCTTTATTTAATCAATACGCCATCCACGTTTGGTATGAAAATGTTGATCGGGGCAACAAAGAAGACGCCGATCATATTCACATTTACTTTTTGCCCATAGAACGGGGCTGGGTATGGCAAATTCCAATTTCAGACGAAATCACCTCAATTGGCGTAGTGGTAGAAGCCAAAGATGTTAAAAAAGCGAAAGGGAATTTACAAGCTTTTTTCAATGAACAAATTCAAACCAATGAAAATCTCGTTCATGCTATGCGGAACGCCAAACAAGTTAGCGGAATTAAAACTGAAGGGGATTACAGTTATAGCATGAAACAAATTGTGGGAGACGGCTATATGCTCATTGGAGACGCTGCCAGATTTGTCGATCCTATCTTTTCTTCTGGCATCAGCGTCGCTTTGCACAGCGCCAAATTCGCCTCCGAATCGATCATCGCTGCCCTGGAAGCAAATGAGTTCTCTAGAGAAATCTTATTGCCTTATGAACAACATTTGAAAAAAGGAGTGGAAATTTGGTATGAATTTATCCGACTCTACTATAAGATGCTGCCTATATTTACATATTTCATTCAAGTGCCAAAATATCGGTTGCAAATTTTCCGCCTGCTGCAAGGGGAAGTTTTTGATAAAGAAGAGGCGCCAGTGTTAAAAGCAATGCGCGACTTTATCGAAATGGTAGAAAATGATGATACCGGTCAATTCCACAATTTTAAAAATGCGTTGACTGAGGTGCCAATTGAGGATTTTCTTGAAATGGCGCCGGCAACCCTCTAACTATTATGACGAATAGGAAACATAAATGGACATTCAAAATTCAATTAAACAATTTATCGTTGAAGAGATTATGTTTGGCGGGCGTGACGCTCAACTAGACCCGGATCAACCATTGATCGCGAGCGGTATTTTAGATTCTCTGGGGTTATTGCGGTTGATCGCTTTCATTGAAGAAAATCTTGGCATTGCCATCAATGATGGCGAAGTAGCTCCGGATAATTTCCAAACGCTAAATACGATGAGCGCATTTTTAACCAAGAAGAAAGAAGCGGCTTAAAAACCTTTTTCACGGTATTTGCCGGCAACAGTCGTCCTGGAAAGTTAGTTTACCATTGGAATATATATTCGGTACCCCAAATTTGGCGGCGGTTGTGGGGTAGATGTGGGCATAGGCGTTACCCTAGGCGGCGGCTGACTGCCATCTCCAACAAACCAAGGGGCTGAAATCGAATCGCTCTTGAAAAAATCTAGCAGCATGGTTCCCACCTTTTCTTCGCCGCTATCTGAAGGGTGCGTACAATCGAAATCAACATCATCTTGCGTCCAAACCATCCCGTCAGAACGCGGCGTCAAACCATCTATCCACAAATAAGCTGACCAAGCTAAAAATGGCGCCTTCACTGCACCATTTGCCGGATCATAATTCAGCTCCGGATCCCCATCAATTTGCTTTTCGATCAACCATTTCACTGCAAAACCAGTCTCAAACGCATCTGGTTCAGGGCTCAAGCCCTCCCAATACGTGTAAGCCCGCGTCCGGCTTGAATAAAACGCGATTTTTACGTTTGGATACCTGCTCTTAATGTTTCTGGCAATCTGTTCCAAATCATTTTGCAAAGCTATCGCTTTTTGTGGGAAAACGCCAAAGCCAAATTGAGCTTGTTTTACCCAAAATACCTGCACCTGGTTGGGCGTGATTCCTGCCACGGACAAATAACCATCTAATCGATTCCACGCTTCAGCGTTTAGATCTAGCCACTTGCTAGACGCCTGCCCCCCTTGAGCCCCATTTACGATCGTCACTTGGGAACTTACCTGGGGATCGGCATTTGCTTTTTCAATAAAGCGAGAAAACTCCTGCATCGTATTAGACATACCTAATGAAACCATACCGATCTTTCCATTAACCGGGTCAGGTTGACCATTTTGATCAATTGGTTGGATTTGGTTAGCGATTTCAACTCCTTTGGAGTCATGGGACACAGGTCGCACGTTACTTCCATTTGGATAAAGACCGCCTGAAAACCCCGTTAAACCCGTTTCTGGGCTAATATATTTGTTGCCTCCCATGTCATTTAATGGTACGCTAATACTAATGTAAGGGGCATTACAATCGCCCATTGTAAAAACTTGTTCTTTCTTTGTTCGTGTGGCTCCAGCAGTAACTACAACTGACAACGCAGCAGTAACGATAAAAATTGGGTGATTAGATAATTTTCTAACTAAAACATCACAGCAATACATTATATTCCTCCGAATTATGACTTTCTGTTCTCCAGGGTTCCAGTTTCGGGACGCTTATTGGGTTGTGGGTATCAAGGAGCGTTTGTTTCAGATTCCTATGAGCTTAGCCACTTCTCCAACCACATTTTCTGTTAATAGCCATTTTAGTATGCCACATATATTAAAGCAGGTCTGATTTGTTAGAAAACCTATTACATTTGGCTCATTTCGTTCTTAAATATCAGGGTTGTTTAGAAAAAAATGTCAACATCCCGCATTATCAACATCATTTGAACGCCTAATTTTTGGAGATTTTAATTATGAAAAAAGCCTTACGATATATTCCCATCATAGCGCCGGCGTTATTGTTGTTGACCGTATTCTCAACTGCATTTTCCGACGTTCAATCATTGGCGGCAACGGAATATTTCATCAATGCTGGCGGAGGCGTTTACACCGACTCTCTGGGCACCGTATTTGCCGCCGACCAAGCGTACACAGCTGGCGACTATGGCTTTGTGGGCGGTAATGTAAAGGTGTACACCAATACAATTGCCGGCACGACAGACGACCCACTGTACCAAGATGTTCGTGTAGGCTCTTCAGCTTTCAGCTACCAATTTGATAATGTTGCGACAGGCGCTTATGCAATCACCCTCTATTTTATGGAACCCACCGCCTCTAACCCCGGTCAACGCGTGGTCGATTTAACCGTTGAAGGGACTTTGATGTTAGACGATTACGACATCTTCACTGAAGCAGGCGGCATGCTGACTGCCCATACCAAAACAATCAACGCCCTGGTCAACGACGGTCAGCTAAATTTAGATTTCGACTCCAACAACAAATCTATCGTCTCGGCAATTGCGGTGGAAGTCGCCGTTGTAGAGCCAGACATCGATGTTTCGCCCGCATCTGTTGATTTCGGTCAGGTCGTTGTTGGGACTAGCTCAACTGAAGAGGTAATCGTCACCAATGCTGGCACCGACATATTGACCGTCAACGCCATCACTACAACAAATGGCGTTTTCACAATTCTTTCCCCCTCAACGCCATTCACTTTGGCGGTAGGCGCCATGCAAACGGTCACCCTCAGCTTTTCTCCAACAATCACCCAAACAGAAAATGGCAACCTGCATATCTCCAGCGACGACCCAAATGAACCAGTCGTCATCATCCCTTTGACTGGCGAAGGAGTCGACTCCATCCCAGACCAACCAGATATCGCTGTTTCGCCAACTAGCGTAGATTTTGGCTCCGTCCTCATCGGCTCTTCCCTTGATAGGGTCGTTACCATCAGCAATAACGGCACAGCCATCCTCAACGTTTCTAACATCACCACTACTGGCGGAGCGTTTACCTATATCTCCCCCACTGTCCCCTTCATTGTGCCTGTCGGCGGCTCTGTCGATGCCACCGTCCGCTTCTCTCCCACCTCCGCCCCTCTCAAAACAGGCGAATTGCACATCTCTTCCGATGACCCAGATGAACCTATCGTCATCGTCCCCTTGCAAGGCAGCGGCAACAGCGGCGGCACGACTTATGTAGATGTGGCAGCCGCTGTCGGCATCGTCCAATCTCATACCATCTCCGGCATCTGCCCCCCGCCCCTCACTGCGGGCTCTGCCTGGGCAGATTACGACAATGACGGCGACATCGACCTCTTTGTCACTGGGCATGGCGCTGCCAACCGCCTCTACCGCAACGAGGGCGACACCAGCGGCGACGGCATCCCAGATTTCACCGATGTGGCTATCGCTTTGGGCGTCGATGGCGGCAGCAACGTCAGCCTCAGCGTCGTCTTCATCGACTATGACAACGATGGCGACCAGGATATCTACATCACCAACTGGTCTGATGTCGCGCAACCTGGCGCCAACACCCTCTTTGAAAACCAACTCATCGAAACAGGCTCTGTCGCTTTCACCGATGTCACCGCTACTGCCGGCATTGCCGATGGCGGCAGGGGCATCACCTCTGCCTGGGGCGATTTCGACAACGACGGCTACCTGGATATGTATGTCGCCAAACATCGTACCTGCTCCGGCGACTTTGTCAGCGAAGACCATCTCTACCACAACGATGGCGATGGCACTTTCACCGATGTCACCAGCTACCTGTGTGGCGGCGCTACCTGCAAAACGGAAGGGCTTGGCTTCTCCCCAGGCTGGTTTGACTATGACAACGATGGCGACCCAGACCTCTATCTGGTTAACGACTCTAATGGCAGCCCCTCCATGCGTCCTAACGCTTTGTGGCGCAATGACGGCAGCGATGGCGCTGGCGGCTGGAACTTCACCGAGTTGGCTGCCGCCGCCGACGCTGAGTTCACCGTTAATGGCATGGGATTGGGCATTGCCGATTACGACAATGACGGCTATCTAGACCTCGCTTTCAGCGACATAGGTCCCGCCCATCTGCTCAACAATGATGGGGACGGCACCTTCACCGATGTCTCGGCCAGCTCCAATGTCTCGGCTACCACCGCCATGAATGGCGCAGTTGTAGCCAAAACCTGGGGCTCGGTCTTCTTTGACCATGACAACGATGGGTGGCAAGATTTGTACATCGTGGCTGGCAACACCGGCTCCAGCCCTGGCGACTCTTATGAAAACTTCTTCATGACCAACAATGGGGATGGCACTTTCTCTGACGCTTCGGCTGCCAGCGGTTTGAATGATGACAAACGCGGGCGCAACGCCTCGATTGTAGACTTTGATGGCGATGGCTTTGTCGATGTTTTTGTCGGCAACTTTGGCGAATCCCCGTTGCTTTTCCACAACAAGTCGCTCTCGCTGGGCAACGCCAACCATTGGCTCAACATCACTGTCCAGGGCACAGAAAGCAACCGGGATGGCATCGGTACCCGCCTCTATCTCACCGCTGGCGGGCAAACGATGATGCGTGAAATTAGTTCTGGCCCCACCCATGGCGGCGGCGATTATCGAGCTGCTTTCTTTGGCCTCGGCTCGGAAACCTCCGGTACTCTGACCATCAATTGGCCCAATGGCATCGTCCAAAATCTCGGCTCGCTCTCCGCTGACCAAACCCTCCACCTGGTTGAGCCTTCTAGCAGCGGCAATACCTATGTTGATGTAACTACAAGCATTGGCATCACACATACCCATACGACAGATGGAACAGTTTGCGAACCTGCCTTAGGCTCTGGCTCTGCCTGGGCAGATTATGACAATGATGGCGATGTTGACCTCTTTGTAACAAATCATGGCGGCGCTAACTATCTATACCGAAATGATGGCGATACCAGCGGCGACGGTTTCCCCGACTTCACTGATGTTGCCGCTTCAATGGGTGTTGACGACCCAACTGGCATTGGGCATGGCGCCGTGTTTATAGATTATGACAATGATGGCGACCAAGACCTCTACGTCTCAAACTGGGGCGATACAACAGAGGAAAATAGTCTTTATCAAAATCGCTTAATTGAAGATGGTTCAGTCGCTTTTGTAGACGTGACAGTCTCGGCAGGATTAAATGATAATGGCAGAATTATTACTGCTGCCTGGGCAGATTTTAACAACGACGGCTATCTTGACCTCTACACTGCCAAGTATCAAAAATGCTTTGGTGATCCTGAAAGTACCAACCATCTTTACATGAATGATGGCGATGGCACATTTACCGATGTGACCAGCTATTTGTGCGGTGGTTCGCCAACATGTGCCCTTAATGATGGGTATAGCTTTACTGCGGGCTGGATGGATTATGACAATGACGGCGACCAAGATTTGTATCTAGTGAATGACAAATGCTGTGGCACAACAACCGCGAGCGGCTTGTGGCGCAATGACGGAGATGATGGAGCTGGCGGATGGCTCTTTACAGATGTCTCCGTTGCCTCAGGATCGGATTTCGGCGTCAATGCAATGGGGCTGGGCGTTGGCGACTATGATAATGACGGTAATTTGGATATTGCCTTTAGCGATATAGGTCCTGCCCACCTGGCACATAACCAGGGGAACGGAACGTTTGCTGAAGTTTCGGTAAGCGCAGGCGTTTCGCCCACAACTGACTCGATTTCTTGGGGCATCAACTTCTTCGATTACGACAATGACGGTTGGCTAGACCTTTACGTTGGGGCTGGCGGCACTGGAGGACCTGCTAATACGCCCAATTTCTTACTAAAGAATGACGGAGACGGCACCTTTACCGACGTTAGCTCAACCAGCGGCGCCGACAATAATGGACGGATTCGCAACTTCTCAACTGCAGACTTTAATGAGGATGGATTCGTTGATATTTTTGTCCATAACTATAATGAAACGCCAGCTCTACTTGCCAATCAAAGTGTAGCTTTGGGCAACGCTAATCATTGGTTGATGTTTACGGTTGAAGGGAGTGAAAGCAATCGGGATGGAATCGGAACTCGTATTTATGTAACTGCAGGCGGGGTGACAATGATGCGCGAAATTAGCTCTGGTCCTACCCATGGCGGCGGCGATCAACGCGTGGCATTCTTTGGATTGGGTTCAGAAACCGCAGGAACAGTAACGGTTAATTGGCCTAACGGCGTGACTCAGAATTTAGGGTCCGTTTCTGCCGACCAAACCCTCCACTTTGTCGAACCGATTAAGCTGTCGATTGAAAAGAGCAGCGTCAACGAGCAAGACGCAAAATTAAGTTGGAACCCACCAAATGGCTGCAATGTAGAAGTTTATCGTAGCGCCTCGCCTTATTTCACTTTGAGCGGTGGGCTGCTGATAACGACCCTCACGGGCGGAGAGAGTTCTTATATCGATCCAGGCGTAGTGGGCGCCGGAACGAATTATTACTATGCCATCCGGTTGGTATGCAGTGGCGTTCCTAGCAGCAAATCGATGGAAGTCGGCATTTTCCACTTTGATATCGTGCCAGGTACGCCTTAAAAAGTTTTTTGGTTGATATTCTTTTATCTCCCATTCTAGTTTGGTAAATGTACCAACAGATTAGCTTGATTTTAGATTGTAGTTAAGAAGATCTGATTTTTCTAAACAATCGCGTTTAGAGAAGTCGATCTCAAACAGTTTTGGAGGAATACAATGTTGAAAAAAGCCTTACGATATATTCCCATCATAGCGCCGGCGTTATTGTTGTTGACCGTATTCTCAACTGCATTTTCCGACGTTCAATCATTGGCGGCAACGGAATATTTCATCAATGCTGGCGGAGGCGTTTACACCGACTCTCTGGGCACCGTATTTGCCGCCGACCAAGCGTACACAGCTGGCGACTATGGCTTTGTGGGCGGTAATGTAAAGGTGTACACCAATACAATTGCCGGCACGACAGACGACCCACTGTACCAAGATGTTCGTGTAGGCTCTTCAGCTTTCAGCTACCAATTTGATAATGTTGCGACAGGCGCTTATGCAATCACCCTCTATTTTATGGAACCCACCGCCTCTAACCCCGGTCAACGCGTGGTCGATTTAACCGTTGAAGGGACTTTGATGTTAGACGATTACGACATCTTCACTGAAGCAGGCGGCATGCTGACTGCCCATACCAAAACAATCAACGCCCTGGTCAACGACGGTCAGCTAAATTTAGATTTCGACTCCAACAACAAATCTATCGTCTCGGCAATTGCGGTGGAAGTCGCCGTTGTAGAGCCAGACATCGATGTTTCGCCCGCATCTGTTGATTTCGGTCAGGTCGTTGTTGGGACTAGCTCAACTGAAGAGGTAATCGTCACCAATGCTGGCACCGACATATTGACCGTCAACGCCATCACTACAACAAATGGCGTTTTCACAATTCTTTCCCCCTCAACGCCATTCACTTTGGCGGTAGGCGCCATGCAAACGGTCACCCTCAGCTTTTCTCCAACAATCACCCAAACAGAAAATGGCAACCTGCATATCTCCAGCGACGACCCAAATGAACCAGTCGTCATCATCCCTTTGACTGGCGAAGGAGTCGACTCCATCCCAGACCAACCAGATATCGCTGTTTCGCCAACTAGCGTAGATTTTGGCTCCGTCCTCATCGGCTCTTCCCTTGATAGGGTCGTTACCATCAGCAATAACGGCACAGCCATCCTCAACGTTTCTAACATCACCACTACTGGCGGAGCGTTTACCTATATCTCCCCCACTGTCCCCTTCATTGTGCCTGTCGGCGGCTCTGTCGATGCCACCGTCCGCTTCTCTCCCACCTCCGCCCCTCTCAAAACAGGCGAATTGCACATCTCTTCCGATGACCCAGATGAACCTATCGTCATCGTCCCCTTGCAAGGCAGCGGCAACAGCGGCGGCACGACTTATGTAGATGTGGCAGCCGCTGTCGGCATCGTCCAATCTCATACCATCTCCGGCATCTGCCCCCCGCCCCTCACTGCGGGCTCTGCCTGGGCAGATTACGACAATGACGGCGACATCGACCTCTTTGTCACTGGGCATGGCGCTGCCAACCGCCTCTACCGCAACGAGGGCGACACCAGCGGCGACGGCATCCCAGATTTCACCGATGTGGCTATCGCTTTGGGCGTCGATGGCGGCAGCAACGTCAGCCTCAGCGTCGTCTTCATCGACTATGACAACGATGGCGACCAGGATATCTACATCACCAACTGGTCTGATGTCGCGCAACCTGGCGCCAACACCCTCTTTGAAAACCAACTCATCGAAACAGGCTCTGTCGCTTTCACCGATGTCACCGCTACTGCCGGCATTGCCGATGGCGGCAGGGGCATCACCTCTGCCTGGGGCGATTTCGACAACGACGGCTACCTGGATATGTATGTCGCCAAACATCGTACCTGCTCCGGCGACTTTGTCAGCGAAGACCATCTCTACCACAACGATGGCGATGGCACTTTCACCGATGTCACCAGCTACCTGTGTGGCGGCGCTACCTGCAAAACGGAAGGGCTTGGCTTCTCCCCAGGCTGGTTTGACTATGACAACGATGGCGACCCAGACCTCTATCTGGTTAACGACTCTAATGGCAGCCCCTCCATGCGTCCTAACGCTTTGTGGCGCAATGACGGCAGCGATGGCGCTGGCGGCTGGAACTTCACCGAGTTGGCTGCCGCCGCCGACGCTGAGTTCACCGTTAATGGCATGGGATTGGGCATTGCCGATTACGACAATGACGGCTATCTAGACCTCGCTTTCAGCGACATAGGTCCCGCCCATCTGCTCAACAATGATGGGGACGGCACCTTCACCGATGTCTCGGCCAGCTCCAATGTCTCGGCTACCACCGCCATGAATGGCGCAGTTGTAGCCAAAACCTGGGGCTCGGTCTTCTTTGACCATGACAACGATGGGTGGCAAGATTTGTACATCGTGGCTGGCAACACCGGCTCCAGCCCTGGCGACTCTTATGAAAACTTCTTCATGACCAACAATGGGGATGGCACTTTCTCTGACGCTTCGGCTGCCAGCGGTTTGAATGATGACAAACGCGGGCGCAACGCCTCGATTGTAGACTTTGATGGCGATGGCTTTGTCGATGTTTTTGTCGGCAACTTTGGCGAATCCCCGTTGCTTTTCCACAACAAGTCGCTCTCGCTGGGCAACGCCAACCATTGGCTCAACATCACTGTCCAGGGCACAGAAAGCAACCGGGATGGCATCGGTACCCGCCTCTATCTCACCGCTGGCGGGCAAACGATGATGCGTGAAATTAGTTCTGGCCCCACCCATGGCGGCGGCGATTATCGAGCTGCTTTCTTTGGCCTCGGCTCGGAAACCTCCGGTACTCTGACCATCAATTGGCCCAATGGCATCGTCCAAAATCTCGGCTCGCTCTCCGCTGACCAAACCCTCCACCTGGTTGAGCCTTCTAGTTCCACCACCTACTCTGATGTCACCGCGATCTCTGGTTTAACCCTTACGCATATCGACGCCCCTGATTGCGACCCGCCATTGGGCTCTGGCTCTGCCTGGGCAGATTATGACAATGACGGCGACATCGATTTCTTCGCTACCAACAAGGGCGGCGCTAACTATCTATACCGAAATGATGGCGATACCAGCGGCGACGGTTTCCCCGACTTTACCGATGTTGCCCCTGCCTTGGGCGTTACTGATGTGATGTCTTACAGCCATAGCGCCGTGTTTATAGATTATGACAATGATGGCGACCAAGATTTGTATGTCACCAACTGGGACGGCAATATCTTGTATGAAAATCAATATATCGAATCTGGTATGACGGCGGTCAGCTTTACTGATGTTACTAACGTGGCTGGGGTGAAAGATGCCGGCAGGGCAATCACCTCTGGCTGGGCAGATTATGACAACGACGGCTATCTTGATTTTTATATTGCCAAACATAAGCGGTGCAGTGGCGATAATCAAAGCCAGGATCACCTCTTCCACAACAATGGGGATGGCACATTTACCGATGTGACTAGCTACCTTTGCGGCGGCGCGGCAACATGCGCTGCGGTAGAAGGATTTGGTTTCTCGCCCGGTTGGTTCGATTATGACAACGATGGCGACCAAGACCTGTACCTGGTCAATGACGTTATCGGCGTTGCCACCTGGAATGTATTATGGCGCAATGATGGCGATGACGGCGCTGGCGGATGGAACTTCACCGATGTTTCCGCTCCGTCTGGAGCGGATGCCAAGGTGCATGGCATGGGCTTGGGCGTTGGCGACTATGACAATGATGGCGACTTTGATGTAGCTTTCAGCGATGTGGGTCCAGCTGAGTTGTTGCAAAATCAAGGAGATGGCACATTCGTCAATGTCTCTGTCAGCAGTGGCATTTCAGCTACAACCAATAGCGTGACCTGGGGCACTGCCTTCTTTGATCATGACAATGATGGTTGGCTCGACCTCTACTACGTTGCCGGCAACATCGGCGGCGGCGGCTTAAATAACATCATGTTGCAAAACCAAGCGAATGGAACTTTTGCTGACATATCTGCAGCCAGCGGATTGAATGACCCTGGCAGAGGGCGCAGCGCTGCGATGGTTGATTATGATGAAGACGGTTGGGTAGATATTTTTGTAGGCAACTACAACGAACCCTCCAAACTCTATCATAACAACAGTGCTGACAATGGCAATAACAATCATTACCTGCACTTTACCGTTGAAGGAACAGACAGCAATCGTGACGGCATTGGAACTCGCTTCTATCTAACTGTCAATGGCGTCACCATGATGCGGGAGATTAACAGCGGTCCTACCCATGGCGGCGGCGATTATCGGGCTGCATATTTCGGTCTAGGAACGAATATCAGCCCCACCGTAGAGGTGCATTGGCCCAATGGCGTGGTTGAAAATCTAGGGACATTGACTGTGGATCAGGCGATGCGCCTAGTCGAACCGACCGCATTGCCAATAACCCATTCCATTGATATTGCAATTTCCAATGTGACCGATGCTGAAATCTCTTGGAGCGCTCAACCCAGCGGCTGTAATGTGGAAGCGTATTGGAGTGATGACCCCTACTTCGCTGTTGGTGAAGCGACCTTGATCGACACCTTAACTGGCGGCGAAACGTTTACCATCGATCCAAACGCTATCGCTGACGCTTCGACCAATGACTACTACGCAATTCGGGAAAATTGCGCTGGCGTGGTCAGCCAAAAATCGAATGAGGTAGGCGTTTTCCACTTCGACATCGTTCCTGGTACGCCTTAACCTATTTGCGAGGCGCGAATTGGGGAACTAATTCGCGCCTCGCTTCCTTATCTCCTGCTAACTTAACCTACCTATTCCTCACCCGCTTCTCGGTTTCTTCTCAGGAATTTCTGTCACAATATTATAATTGGATTAAACCAGACTGCGTCGGCGGTCTTTTTTAGCTTTAGGCAACAATACAGCTACGCAAATTCTATGAAAAAATTTATATTCTTTTTTAGTTTATTTTTGTTCTCTGGCTGCCGGCAGGATTCAGCTCAAAACGAGACAATCACCCCTCTTGTGGTGGAAGCGATTATTGAACAACCCGAAACTGAAACGCCACTACCGCCATCCAAAACAGCAGCGCCTCTACCGACAAGAGCGCTTACTGACACGCCGCCGGCAACAGAAACAATGCCGGCGCCGACGATAATTTCTACGCCAACCCTGCGACCAACGGCAATTGCCACCTATCGTCCCACCCCTACCCCGCGCCCCCAAAAAGAAAACGCAATTACGCCGGTTGCAATTGAGCATATTATCCCTTTGAATGATTTAGGCAATCAAACGTATCAAGGATTTACTGGGGGGTTGTATCCAAATGGGTCAAATGTAATGCCGGCATCACATGCAGCTGCCGGCTTACAACGAGCAAACCAAATTCAACCGTTAGATCGTGCCGGCAATCCCAACCCCAATGGCAAAATCGTAATGTTGGCAATTGGCATGTCTAACACAACGCAAGAGGTATGCGGCTCGCGTCAGGTAAAAAATGGCTGTTTACCCTGGACTTTTATCGGCAAAGCCGAACAAGACCCAACCGTCAATCACAACCATTTGGTAATTGTAGATGGCGCTCGAGGCGGTCAGGTCGCTCATAAATGGGACGGAGCCGAAGAAGAAAATTTTTCGCGAGTAAATGACTCAATTTTGCCGGACTTAGCCCTCAGCCCTCCCCAAGTTCAAATTGTATGGGTCAAAGTTGCCAATCCTGGACCACGTTTCTCCCTCCCATCAAATCGTGCAGACGCTTACACATTGATGACCCATATGGGCGGAATCGTTCGCGCTTTGCAATCCCATTACCCTAACCTGCAACAAGTTTATCTATCCAGCAGGATCTTTGCTGGCTTTGCCACAACCACATTAAACCCAGAACCATACGCCTATGAATATGGTTTCTCTGTGAAATGGCTCATCGAATCACAAATTAACCAGATGAGTTCCACTGAAATCAATCCCAAAGCGGGCGATTTAAATTACGCTAATGGAACAGCTCCCTGGCTAGCTTGGGGACCTTATCTATGGGCGAACAGCAATGCTCCACGCTCTGATGGTTTACTCTGGACGCCTGAAGATTTTGATGATCGGGATTTCACCCATCCGGACACATCTGGCGAAGAAAAAGTAGCGAATATGCTTATGGGTTTCTTTAAAACTTCGCCTACCACACGATGTTGGTTTTTGGCGGATGGTTTGTGCCAATGACGCTCCTTGCGGCAGGCGGGATAATAACTTAACTGGGGTCGGGACTATTTTTTACTCCGCTTTGATGGACAATTAAAGCAACTATAGAGTAAAACTTTGGGGGTTGAGGATATGCACGCAACCCTTGATTATGAGAAGAGAATTTGAATGACGAAACGATTGTTATTGTTGAATGGGTTAGCCGCTTTCGGCGTCGCCACCTATCACGCCGCTGCTTATGGGTTGAGCGCCTTATTTGAGTGGACTGATCGGTATCGAGCGGTCAGCGCACCTAATTACGATCAGCTAGGCGGCTTTTATTATTATATGTTGCTCGTTATTCGCCAGCTTGACGCCTTTGTTATCCCTGCTTTTATCTTTATTTCTGGCTACTTTGTGGCGTTCGCTGCCGGCAAAGATGGCTCGAAATTAACATGGGCTGTGGTGTGGGCGCGAGTAAAGAATTTCATTATTCCGTTGGGAATTTGGACGGTAATTCGCTTTGTTTTACTGCGACAATTGCCGGCATCAATTCATGATATATTGCGCCCTTATTACTTCATCGTTCTGCTAATTCAATTTTACTTGTTGTCACCATTTATGGCGCCATTGGCGAAAAAAAGTTGGCAATCTCTTTTTGCCGGCGCCTTATTGATTCAAGTAGGGGCAGAAGCGATATTTTTCCTCAACAACTTAGGGCTGTTGCCGGCATCTTTGCTGCCAATAAAACGAATGTTGCCCTTGTGGTTTTTCCCTTTGCGAATATTTTGGTTTGCCATAGGCATGATCGCTGGAGCGCACCAAGAACAGTTAACTGCATGGTTACGTGGGTATAAATGGGCATTGTTGGCAACGACGCTCATTTTAGCCCCATTAACCATCGTCGAATATGAATTATTCGCCCAATGGTCTAATCAAGTTTGGTTAGGACCTTCATTCAGAGGCATTATCAGCAAATTTTATGCCCTAGCGTTCATCTTTGCCTTCATCGCCTTCAGCGACGTCAAATTGCCCTTCTCCAAATTTATCAACGAATTGGGCAGCCGGTCTCTGGGTATATACCTAGCCAACATTCCCGTGATTTATGTGATTGCAGTTCTAATGTATCATTACACACCCAACCTATTGGGAAACCAAATTATCTATCAGCTTATCTTGGTCTTTTTCGGGTTAGCTATACCGTTGGGGATGATGCGTCTGGTAAGAGAATCTCGTTATCGCTGGGCGTATAAATATCTATTTGGATAGAAAAACTTAGATGACTAGAAGATTGTTGTTGTTAAATGGATTGGCGGTCATAGCCGTGGCAGTTCACCATGCTTCTGGCTTTGGCTTTCAGGCGATGTTCGACTGGACGGATCGATATATGGCAGTGAGCGTGCCCAATTATGACCAGGTGGGCAGTTTGCAATTTTGGATGATTGTGTTAACGCAACAAGTTGACAACTTCGCTTTGCCGGCATTTATGTTTGTCTCTGGCTTCTTTATGGCATTTATGGCTGGCGGCAGCGACGCAAAGATCGAATGGGCGGCAGTTTGGGCACGGATTCGCAATCTGCTTATCCCGTTTACGATATGGACAGCCCTCTTTTTTGCTCTTTTTCTGCGCCGACCGCCACATTCATTGGATGAGCTTTTTGACCGCTATTATTACATCATCCTACTATCCCAATATTATTTGATCTCGCCGTTTCTAATTCCAATTATCCGCAGATACCCCAAGGCGATGCTAATTTTGGCGGCTCTCCTTGAGTTCGGCAGACAGGGGTTACGCTACTTAAACGCATTCGATGCCGGGCTCTTCGATACCCAAACCTTCATTAATTTGACTCCTAAATATTTAGCGCCGACATTGTTTTTTTGGTTTACCTTCGGCGTGGCGTTTGGCTTTAACCGCCAAACCTTGTCGAAAATTCTACCCCGTTACAAATGGGCTGTCTTTTGTTCATGGGCAATTCTCATCGTTCTTACAATGGTGGAATACGGTTACATCTCCAATTTAACGGGGAAGGGGTGGCTGGGACCCTATTTTGGCGGGCTATCCCGAATTCTATACTCCATCTCCTTTGTCTTGCTCTTTCTCGCCTTTGACAATGTAAACATCCCATACTCAAAGCAATTAGCGGATTTGGGCAGTAAATCTTTGGGCGTCTATTTAGTCCATGCTAGGGCGATGTTTATCGTTGCTGTTCTCATGTACCGACTGACGCCCAGCTTTTTAGGCAATCAACTCATATACCAATCGATTCTCATCATTGCCGGCATTGGCGCCTCCCTGCTAGCCATGCGACTAGTACGCCAATCTCCAGCCCAAAAATATTACAGGTACATTTTTGGTTAACATGACAAAAGCCGAACCATCAACCCTTCCCATACCGATCAAAGCTGAATCAAGCTCTGCGTCTATATCAATTCAAAAAACGCGCATTCAACCCTCTACCGGCTGGGTCTCGTTCAATCTAAGAGAGTTATGGCAATATCGAGAATTGCTCTTTTTCTTTGTGTGGCGAGATGTGAAAGTCCGTTACAAACAAACGATTATGGGCGTCTCCTGGGCGATCTTACAGCCATTATTTACGATGGTCGTTTTCAGCCTATTTTTTGGTCGTTTAGCCCAGGTTCCCTCAGATGAGCTACCATACCCTATCTTTAGTTATGCTGCGCTAGTGCCCTGGACTTTTTTCGCCAACTCGCTTACGCAAGCGTCCAATAGTTTGGTCGTAAACGCAAACATGATCAAAAAGATATTCTTTCCAAGGCTAACCATTCCAATTGCATCTGTTTTTGCCGGCGTCGTCGACTTTGGGCTGGCTTTTTTAGTGTTGATAGGCATGATGGCATTTTACAGAATTGCGCCTACACGAAACGTGATTTGGCTGCCTTTATTCTTGCTTTTAGCGCTGTGCACGTCACTGGGCGTCAGCTTGTGGCTGTCGGCGATGAACGTTCAATTCCGCGACGTAAGATACACCATCCCCTTTCTTAATCAGGCATGGTTGTTTGCAACCCCAGTTGCCTACCCCAGCAGCTTATTATCACAACCGTGGCAAACGCTTTATGGATTAAATCCGATGGTGGGCGTGGTAGAAGGATTCCGGTGGGCTTTGCTGGGCACAGAAACAGCCCCAGAACCGATGTTTGCCCTATCCGCCTTTGTCGCCTTAGCCCTTTTACTCTCTGGAACAGCATATTTTAGGCGCATGGAAAAAACTTTTGCAGACGTCGTTTAACAGCATGGCTCATACCCCGATATTTGTCGTTGGCACAGGGCGCAGCGGCACTACTATTTTGTACAGATCGCTTGGCTGCCACCCTGATATTCATACTTTTCCGCGAGAGATGCGTTTTACCATCGACCCCGGCGGGCTCTCCGATTTGGTAGATGGATTGACCAACCGTTATCATCCAGCGCAAGCTAGAGAAGCGATTTATAACTATGAACGGCTGATGCGCGTTTATTTAGCGGAGCCAGCGCGCGCTCCGTACCGTGGTTTTGATATGCCGGCATGGATCGGCGAACCTTATTACACCAATCGGCTCAACCAATTTATCGATGAATGCGTCGATTTTGAATTTAAGGGAGAAGCGTGGCAGATCTCCCCGCAAAACGACGGCAGATTGATCGGTTTTGCCAAACAAATTACAAAAACGCGCCAAAAAGTTTTAGGCGGGCGTCAAGCTCCCTTCCATCTCACTTTGCCTCGTCCCGCATTAAAATGCGGCAAGTTTTTCAGCGATCGCCAACAATTAATTAAATTGACCAGCGAATTCATCAATGACCTCTTCTGTTACGCTGCCCAACGCCACCACAAATCAACCTGGTGTGAAAAAACGCCCCAACATCTTTTAACCCTTGACTTTATTTGGGAGCTATTTCCCGAAAGCCGCATCATTCATATCAAACGGGATCCGCGCGGGGTAGCGTATTCGCTCACGAAGCAATTTTGGGCGCCCAGCGAATATGAGAAAGCCTGCCGCTATTTGCAACCTGTTTATCAACGCTGGCAAGGGCTCAAAACCCAATTAAAATTGGATGGCGGGCGATATTTGGAAATCAAATTGGAAGATTTTTCAGTCGACCCGACCAATTGTCTAGCGGAAATCGCAGAGTTTTGTAGTTTAAAGGATGACTTTGAGGATTTGCCGGCAATCGATCCCCAAAAAGTGACATATTGGCAGGAAAAATTAGGCGCAGAGGAAAGGTCGGTGGCTAACCAAATTTTAACTCCGTTCGTTGCAGAGATGGGATACGAGGCATAAGATACCTATGAGCGATATCGCTATTAAAGTTGTAGGGTTGGGCAAGGAGTATCATATTGGCAGCGCTCAGAAGAGCTATTCCCGATTGGGCGATCAAATTTGGGACGTAGTCAGCTCGCCTGTTCGGCGTGCCGGCAAATTGCTGCGCGGTCATGCTGCAGGGGCGGCAGAGCTCGACGAAAAATTTTGGGCGCTTCAAGATGTCTCCTTCGAAGTGAAACAAGGGGAAGTGGTCGGCGTCATTGGACGCAATGGCGCTGGCAAAAGCACCTTGCTTAAGACATTGTCGCGTATCACGGAACCAACCCGAGGATACGCCGATATTTATGGGCGTGTTGGCTCATTGTTGGAGGTCGGCACAGGCTTTCATCCCGAATTAACAGGTCGAGAAAATATCTATCTAAACGGGGCGATTTTGGGGATGAAACGGGTCGAAATTGAGCGGAAGTTCAACGAAATCGTCGCCTTTGCCGAGATTGAAAAATTTATTGATACGCCAGTTAAACATTATTCGAGCGGCATGTATGTTCGGCTAGCGTTTTCGGTGGCAGCTCATTTAGAGCCGGAAATTTTGTTGGTAGATGAGGTTTTGGCTGTAGGCGACATCGCTTTTCAGCGCAAATGCTTAGGAAAAATGGATGATGTAGCTCGGCAAGGAAGAACCGTCCTTTTTGTCAGCCACAATATGGGGTTGATGCAAACGCTGTGCCAACGGGGAATTTTTCTCAAACATGGTCGTATCGCCAAGGATGGAACGATTGGAGACGCGGTAGATAACTATCTGAGCGAATTAGACGCAGCTGAATTCGAATCTTTGGCGTCACGGACAGATAGGCGCGGGGCGGGAAAAAGCAAGGTAACACGAGCTGAAATTCTCACCCCAACCTCTTTGAAGACGGGAGATCCAGCCCAATTTGTGATTGAAGTTGATCGGAAAATTGCCGGCATCGGCTGCAATATCATGATCCACGACAGCCTGGGACAACCCATTTGCAATTTTGAAAGCAGATATTTTAGCGACACCGACCAAAAGGACGCTTCTTCTGCCACTAAGTTTGTGTGCGAGGTGGAAGAGTTGTTGCTTCGCCCAGGCAGATATCGATTAGATGCCGCCATCATCGGCGACAATGTGATGCAAGATTTTATTGAAGCAGTCTTGTTTTTTGACGTGGGAGAAGGCAGTTTAGGGGGCAGGGCTTTGCCGGCACACAAGAAATTCAGGATCTCAATGCCGCATCGGTGGATATTGCCGGCAAAATGATGAATTTATCTATGATGACATCATGGTAAGCGCCTCCAAATCCCGAACCAAAAAGCCGCTTTACGTCGGCATTGCCCTGATTTTGCTGGGCATTTTCCTCAATCAGCGGGTGATTGAACTGCTGTTTGTCGCCGATGGCGGACTGCGAAACAAGCTATACATCAACATCATCCGCGCCGCTCAGGCGATGTTAATTGTTGGCGGCGGAATTATCGCCCTACGCCGCCCAACGTTGCCAAAGATAAAAGCGGCTGAAATCGGCATGGCATTTGCCGGCATTTTGCTGCCATTGATACTCCTCGAAATCGGGGTCAGGGTTTGGTTGGGTCACTTTGCTACCCCCGCCCAATTTAACAAATATGCCCTGTATACCGACATTCCCGCTAATGAATTTCAATGGAGTCCCCACCCCAACCTGAACCATTATCCAACGCCAAATTTCACCAGGGGATTAACCAGCCACAATTCGCTTGGCTTTCGCGGCGATGAAATTACGACGGAAAAACCAGAAGGCGTTTTTCGTATCGCGGCAGTGGGCGGATCAACCACCTACACTGTTCGGGTAGAGGATAACGACAAAAGCTATCCAGCCCAACTGGAACGAATATTGCGGGAAAAATTTGGGTACGAAAATGTTGAAGTAATCAATGCCGGCGTTGCCGACTACAATTCATGGGATTCAATTATCAACCTTACCTTTCGCGTGTTGCCTTTTGAGCCTGACCTAATTATCATCTACCATGGCACCAACGATGTCCACGCTCGACTGGTTGAGCCAGATGCCTATCGCCCCGACGATTCGGGCAGACGCCAGCAATGGTCGCCGCCCGAAATTCCCCTGTGGCAACGCAGCGCATTGTTACGCGCCGTTTCACGCATTGCTGGCTATAGTTCACAAGCGGTGTTGGGAGATTTCGTCAACGCTGATAGTTATGTAGGATGGCCCCATTACGGGGGCGGCTTAGATGAGACGGCATTGCTGGACATTTTGGAGCAAAACCCGCCAACCTATTTTGAGCGCAACTTGAAAAATATGGTCGCAATCAGCCAAGCCAACAACGCCCAAGCGCTGTTAGCAACATGGGCACATTCCCCTAACTTGGGCGATTATGCCTCCACTACCCCCTACACTCAGGGGTTTGAAGAGAATAATGAGGCGGTAAAACAAGTGGCTGATTTGACTGGAGCGCCATTGTTTGATTTTGCCGGCATCATGCCCCAAGATGAAAATTACTGGGCAGATGGACGCCATGTAAATGAAGCTGGCGCATTGCTCAAAGCGGAACTTTTCGCCGAATTTATTCACAACGAAGGTCTAATCGAGTAGAGTGGGTAGGATCCGGTGAACCAACTAAGAATCGCCCACCTGTTTCAAAGCCCTAGCATTCGGTATTCCGAACCGCAGGCGGCGCAATTGCACATTTATCACACCATTCGCGGCTTGCAAGAAGCGGGACACGAAGCGGCATTGGTGGCATTGCAAGGGCGACAGTTAATTTGCGCTAACGACTTAGCCGTTTTCCATAACCCCGCCCAAAACGGACATTTTGGCTCGCTGGGCGTAAGCGATAATGGGGCGTTCAAGTTATTTGAAAGCGGGGTTCGGCGCGTCCAAAGAACGATGCGCTTTCCTTATCTTGCCCTTTTTGACAGTTATCGGCTATACGATGGCGCAGCGCAAAATTTACGCGATTATGATGTACTTCATGAACGTTTCAATTTATGCTCTATCGGCGGAGCGCTTGCCGGCAATAGATTGGGAAAACCTCTCATTCTCGAAGTAAACGCTGACTTGATCGCTCAACGCCAGATGAAAGGCAAACCAGAACAAGGGTTGCGACTGCATTATGGCAAATGGGCAACGCGATACAGTTTTGAAGCGGCGACCAAAATCATTTGCATATCTGAAGGGCTGAAAACGCATTTACAAGATAGCTGGCGCGTCCCTGAAAAAAAATTAACTGTATTGCCGTGCGCCGCTGATATTCAAGCCTTTCAAAAGCCGCATGATGACGCGGCAACCCGTCGCGCATTTGCCCTTAAAGATGAACCCGTAGTTATGTGGGTTGGCGGTTTCTTTGACTGGCACGATTTGCCGCTGTTGTTAAACAGCTTTGAGTTGGTTCTACGCCAAGAGCCATCTGCCCAGCTTGTATTAGTTGGAGATGGCGACAGGAAAGCATGGGTTGAACAAACCATTGCCAAAAAAAATATGGTCGATCAGGTTATTTTGACTGGCTCAGTAGCGCATCAGCGAGTGCCGGCATTGCTTTCCATGAGCGATATCGTGGTATCGCCAGCAGTATCTGTCTCTGCCAGTCAGGGGGGCACTGGTTCCCCTTTAAAATTGTTTGAATACATGGCTGCCGGCAAAGCAATAGTCGCCACCGATATTCCCAACGCTGCCGCCGTACTGCACAACGATGAAACAGCTCTGTTGGTCAAAGCCGGCGATTCGCTCGCCTTCTCAAAAGCGATTGTGGCGTTGTTGCGTCAACCAGAGTTGCGAAACCGCCTAGCGAATAATGCCAAAATCAAAGCGGAAAAAGAGCATTCTTGGGAACGCTATACGCAAGATTTGTTGCAAATTTATGAAGAGTCTCTGACATCATGATGAAAGTTACTCCACATACGCGCCTGGCACATGTGGCGATTATATGTATGCTATTGCTGCCGGCAGTTGCCACAGCGCAAATCCGGGGAGAATGGTCGCCCGTAAATCAACTATCGACAGGTCAGGGCAGAGCGATAGAAGCTAGTTCCGTTACCGATAACTATGGGCTGGTTCATACATTTTGGGCAGAATCGCCCGGATCAGGCGCGACGCTCATTCAATATAGCCAATTTGATGGCAACAACTGGACGCCCCCCAACGATCTCTTCTTGATACCTGGCGACGAAAGCGTAGGCATCGTAAAAGCGGTGATCGATCAGCAAAACAAGATTCATCTTTTTTGGACACAAGGGGCAGGCGGCATCGTTTTTTTTGCCAATGCCCCGTCTCATGAAGCCCGTTCTGCTCGAAATTGGTCAGCCGCCAGGCGGGTCGACGCTCAAGCTGATGAGCTTGCCCCGCAGGTCGATAGTCAAGGCGTCTTGCATTTACTTTATGTCAATCGAGGCAGCCAATCGGGCGTCTTCTATATTTGGTCGGATAATGAAGGATTCGATTGGTCGAACCGAATTTGGATCGATCCTGACATTTTGATCGGGTTTGTGCCCATTTCGCTTCATGCCGGCATCGACAATGCAGATGGTTTGCATGCGGTTTGGGCTTATAAATCTGAGGAATCTTCAGATGGAGATTGGGTTCGTTACACGCGATTAGATCGGCAATCCGATCGGTGGTCAACGCCATTTACTATCGCAAAAAATGACGAAGGGGCAGATGAATTAAACGCCTTCTCTCGCCCGATACTGACTGTTCAAGGGCAATCGATTCATATCATTTGGGCGAGCGGCAAATTGTTATTCCGTCACCATCGTCTGTCGCAGGATGGCGGCGTCACGTGGAGTGATACATCCCGCGTTTTCGGCAGATTAAACGGACAAGCTGGAGACGGCTTCGCCATCGATTCAAATGGCAGGATTCATTATTTTGGGCAAATTCGCTTTCCTCAGGGGATTTACCATGCCATGTGGGACGAAAATAAATGGAGCGAACCGGAGATGATTTATCTGCTTCGGAACAACGCTGGCGAAGATTTTGGCGATAACGTTGAAGCGCATCGTACCTTTCCCGCCATCCGCAATGGCAACCAACTCATTTTAACCTTTACAGATGGTCCCGCCGACCCCAATCGCCAATTGTTTATTACTACCAAATTGCTGACCGACGCCCCAACTATCGATTTAGTTCCGCTGCCTACGCCACAAGATGAATCGGCAAATACCGACAGTCTTCAGGCAACCCCTGTGCCCGATCCAACGCCTGCTCAAAATCTTCCGCTTTTCAATCCTGATCAAGGTGACCATGGCAGCGGTTCTTTTACATTGCCAATTTGGATAAGCCTTATTCCCACTGCTCTGCTAATTGCCGGCATCACCCTTTATCAAGCAAAAATCCGACGCACATGAAAAAGCCAAACATCCTCTTTCTCACCATCGATACGCTTCGAGCCGACATGCTCGGCTGTTATGGGCACAAAAGTGGGCTATCTCCCCACATAGACCAATTGGCTAATGCCGGCATTCGCTTTGATCAGGCGATTAGCGGCGGGTCGTGGACACAAGCGGCGTTCCCGACAATTTTAACCTCGACCTATGCTTCCATGAATGGCGGTTGTCTGGGAGCATTGGCTGCCGAGCGTCCTTCTCCAATAGAGGCATTACAGCAACAGGGGTACGCAACCGGCGGCTTTGTTACTTCGCCGCTCCTTGGTCAGGATTATGGGTACGATCGCGGTTTTAGCCATTTTGTTGAGCTGCCGCCAGGCGAATCAGATCCATTTTTACGGCGGACGAAAGGGGGAGAGAAGCTGTTGCGGTTAGAGCCTATCCATCACATCGCCAAATTGTTTGGGGCGCAAAGTCGTCCCGCCCGCTTGTATGCAACTGCTGCTGAATTAACCGCCAGCTTCACAGATTGGATTGAGAAGATCAACTCTCCATTTTTCGCCTGGCTCCATTATATGGACATCCATTGGCCCTACCATCAGGAAGAAACGCTGACCACGCCGCACGAAATTGCGCAAGCCTGGCGAGATTTAAGTCATCTGCACCGCATCAACCGACATGGAGCGCTATTAACGCCTGAGCAAAAGAGCCGATATATTGCGTTGTATGAAGAGGCAGTGCGTTATACGGACGCGCAAATAGGCGCATTGCTGACTTATTTGGAACGAAAGGGAATCCGGGACGATACCGCCATCTTTTTGGTGGCAGATCATGGAGAAGAGTTTTTCGAGAGAAACCGATGGGGGCATTTTGAGACAAATTTGCATGACGAAATTATCAAAGTACCTTTAATCATTACCCTGCCAAACGAAACTTTGGGCATGGTCGTCAGCCGTCAGGTTCGCACATTGGATTTGATGCCCACAGCGTTGGCATTGTGTCAGGTTTCCCCGCCTGCCGGCATGGAAGGGGAAGATCTCGCCCCATTATGGAACGGGATCAATGGATATGAAAGTGTTGAATCAATCAGCGAGCGCTGGCGGAAGGATGAACACATCATCGCTATTCGAACCGAAAAATTCAAATTTATCTGGGACAAAAAAGAGCCAGATGTTCCAAAGTTGTTTAACTTGCTCGCCGACCCGGAAGAACGGGAGAATGTTGCGTCCAAGTTCCCAGATGAATTAACCTATTTTACTAATCAGGCGCACGCCCATTTACAAAAGATGGCTGGCTCAACCCCCTCAACGGATCAGGAAGAGCCAGATTTAGACGACGCCGTTCTAAAACGGCTGCGCGATTTGGGCTACGTGACATGAAGATATTGATTATCTCTAACTTTTACCCCCCCGCCCGACCAGGCGGTTATACGCAATGGTGTTTTGAAGTGACTGAAAAGTTGCGGGGGCGCGGTCATCAAATGGCCGTTTTAACCAGTTGCCATGAGGCGGACAAAGCGGCAGCGAACGAACAAAACATTTATCGCGAGTTATTTTTGGATGGGGATCTATTTTACTATCAGCCGGTTCATTTTTTCCGCAATTGGGCGCAGGAGCAAAAGGCGAATTTATCGACGTTGCAACGAATTATTCAGGCAGACTCGCCTGATTTGATCTTTGTATGGGGGATGTGGGCGCTATCCCATTCATTGCCGGCGCGCGCCGAGCAATTAATGCCTGGGCGGGTCGTTTATTTCTTGTCTGATTATTGGGCGATGTCAACCGATATGCACTCAACATATTGGCAAATGCCGGCAAAAAATTGGTATATGCGCTCTGCAAAAAATATATTGCGGAAAGTCGCCCAATCGAAAATAGAAAAGGCAAACGCTTATCAATTAAACTTTGACCGCGCAATTTGCGTAAGCCAAGCAGTGAAAGATATTTTGATCGATGCCGGTTTGCCGTTAGAAAACGCCAGAGTGATTCATGGCGGATCAGATGTGGAGCGCTTTGTAACTGTTGCCAATCGGAATTATCAAAATCGACGCTTGCGCCTATTGTATGCGGGGCAATTGGTGGAACATAAAGGGGTTCACACCGCCCTTGAAGCCATAGCAATTCTAGCCAAAAAGCGCAAAATCGATCGCTTCCAGCTTACATTGGTGGGTGGCGGGCATCCAGCATATGAAAAGCATATAAAGAAGATGGCAATGGACTCTGGTATCGAAACATTGGTTGATTTTAGGAAACGGATCGCTAGAGGGGAGATGCCGGCATTGATGGGACAGCATGACATCCTTATTTTTCCATCCATATATGAAGAGCCATTTGCTCGCATGACCCAAGAAGCGATGGCGGCAGGATTGGTTGTGGTAGGCACCACCACTGGCGGCACCAAAGAGATTTTGAAAGAGGAGATTACCGGCTTAACTTTTGAAGCGGAAAATGCGCATCAATTGGCGAATCAATTAGAGCGGCTAGCAAAATACCCCGACTTATTGCCTCAATTGTCCGCTGCGGGACGAAAAATGGTACTGGAACGATTTACATTAACGCGGATGGTTGACGACATTGAAACCTACTTAGAAAAAATATTTACTGGGGTGGCAACCAAAACCGACTCCAAATTGGCTATCAGTAACGATGCGAATATTGGTCCTCACTAACTTTTATCCGCCACACGAATTAGGCGGGCAAGGACGATCTTGTTTGCAAGCGGTAACCGGATTGCAAAAACGAGGACACCAAACGCTGGTTTTGACCAGCATGCATGGGGTGAACAACATCCTTGTTGAAAAAGATGGCGTGGCGCGAGCGCTTTATCTAGAGATGGATTTTACGCCGATGCGTCACCAAATCGCCTTTTTTACTGAAAGAAAGAGGCGAGAGAGCAAAAATTTGGATCGATTTCGATCGATTTTGGCGCGTTTTTCGCCAGATGTGATTTTTGTGTGGGGGATGTGGAATTTAGCTCGTTCGTTGCCGGCATTGGCAGAGGAACTGTGTCCTGGCAAGCTCTTGTATCGATTTGCCGAATATTGGCCCACATTGCCCAGTCAACACCAACTTTACTGGCAAAAACCTGGCAAAACGCCCGCCAATCGGTTAATAAAGGGCGCGCTAGGGGCGATAGCCTTAAGGATGCTACAACGAGAAAAGTTGCCGCCGTTAAAAATTGAGCATGCTTTTTGCGTTAGCGCTGGAACGCGGGATACATTAGTGAATGCCGGCATTCCCGTCCAAAATGCCCGAATTATTTATACAGGCGTCGATTTACCCACTTTCAACAGCTCGCATGAGGATAGAGACGAAACGTCGACTAAGTTACTTTATGCCGGCCGGTTGGACGCCACAAAAGGAATTGAAACGGCTATCGAAGCGGTCAGTATCTTAAAGAACCGCTGTAAAATAGGTAGTTTTCAACTCGGTATCGCAGGTTCTGGCGCGAAAGAATATGAAAGCGACTTGCGGCAATTGGCCGAAAAAAAGAGGGTAACAAAGGAAGTTCAGTTCTTAGGGCGATTGCCGGCAGAAAAGATGCCGGCGCTCATGCATAGCAAAGATATTTTGCTAATGCCATCGATTTGGCCCGAACCGTTTGCGCGGGTAATTTTAGAAGGGATGGCTGCCGGTATGACAGTGATAAGCTCGCTTTCTGGCGGTTCTGGCGAAATCGTGAAACATAATGAAACCGGTCTTACATTTCCGCCGGGAAACGCTGCGAAATTGGCTGAAAACATCGCCTTTTTGGCGGCAAATCCGCTGCAAAAAGAACGGTTGGCTGCGGCTGGTCAAAAGTTGGTTAGGGAGGCGTTTACTACCAAAAGGATGATCGACCAAATTGAAGATTATTTGCGGCACATAGCGGAATCATGATCAATATCATCATCCCCACTTTCAACCGTTATAATTTTTTGCGTGATACATTACAAAGCGTAGCGTCTCAAACGCTGCCGGCATCTGAATTTGAAGTGATCGTAGTTGATGATGGTTCCACAGATGAGACCCCCCAAATAGTCGATCAACCCTTTCCATTTCGATTGCGGTATGCAAAGCAACAAAATCAGGGGGACGCTCAAGCCAGGAATTTTGGCGTTGAATTAAGCCAGGCAGATCTTCTAATTTTTTTAGATGACGACATCTTAATTGCCCCTGACTATTTACGCGCGCTTAAAGATGCCCATGCCGGCAAACTAGATAGAATTGTTGTAGGCGGCGAACGAATATGGCTTAAACCTTCTTTACCGCCCTATGCTGAACCAATTGCAAGCTCAAATGGGGCAAATATAACGCCTTTGCCCTTTGTCGAAATATGCAGTAATAATATGTCGATCAAGCGTCAGGCATATATCAATATCGGCATGATGAAAAGCCTCGACTTTCCTGGCTCTAGCATCTGGTGCGATGTGGAATTTAATTATCGGGCATTTCAAAAAGATTATGAATTTTTCAAGGCAACCAAAGCGGTTTGTTGGCATAGAGATTACACGAAGCGTGATTTGGAAAGCCAAAAGAAACGAATGCATGAGGTAGCGTATCGGGCTGTGGCGTTATTTCAACAACATCCTCAATTGCCGGCATATTTGCCCATGTTTCGAGATATTGTGCCCATCGATCTAAAGTCAGACCGCCCCACCCTGGTCGCTCGCAAAGTAGCCAGAAAAATTTCATCGTCGTCGCCAGCGATGTGGGGGTTAGAACGCATGGCGACCATTTTAGAAGATCAAGCCCCATCTTCAAACTGGCGCCGCCATTTTGCCCGGTGGGTAAGAGGCGGGTACCTCTATCAGGGGTTTGAAAAAGGAAGAAAGGAGTTCGGAGACGATGCTCAATTATAATTTGAGTACAACCTTCTCATAACGCAAATTGAAATGACATCCATTTTGTCCCGCCTGTACGCCTTAAGAAAATCTATCTTAACAGCCCTGAATTCTTGGCTGCAATATCCCATTATGGCATCTATATTGCTGGCGAGTATAGCTCTTGCCTATATCGCTTCACTGCGGCAAATGCAGCTTGTCTTGGGGTTGGCAGTAGGCGGATGCGCCATTTTATTTCTATTAAAATACCCTCAACTTGGTATCTTAATCGTCATCATTTCAGGATTTACTATCCCGTTTTTAGGTCCTGGGGGATTAAATGCGTCTATAATCTTACTTGCGGCTTTGCTGGGGTTATGGGTTTTGGAAATCGTAACAAATAGAGATCAGAGCTTCGTTCTAAAGACAGCGATGGTGAAACCGCTGCTAGGGCTATTGGCTGTGTCATTCATATCATATCTGATCGGACAGTTACCTTGGTTTCCATTTTCAAAACAAGCTCCGATTGACGCCCAGTTAGGGGGATTAGCGATATTTATCTTCTCTATCATTGGCTTTTTCCTTACTGCTATACGAATTAGCGATGAGAGCTGGCTTAAATGGATGATGGGTTTGACGATCGCTTTTGGCGTCGTCTATCTAATTGGACGCCTAACGCCTGAATTAAGCCAGATAACGCGTCGATTGATTGTTGACAAGTCGGTGGGCGGCGTTTTTTGGGCATGGTTTGCGCCGTTGACATTTAGCCAGGCGATATTTAACAAAAAGTTACATCCTGCTTGGCGAGGAACGTGCTTTCTGTTGGTGGGTTTGAGCGTTTATGTTGGCTTTTTTCAAAATGAGCAATGGAAATCTGGCTGGGTTCCGCCCTTTGTAGGGTTGGCAGCGATACTAGCTTTTCGCTCTTGGCGACTAGGGGTTCTAGCGGGGCTGCTTGGAATCTTGCCGGCAATGCCGATCTTGCAAGATGCGCTGGCAAACGACGCCTACAGCGTTTCTACCCGGCTCGACGCCTGGGCGATTATGGTTGAAATCATCAAGGTCAACCCTGTTTTTGGTTTGGGATTCGCCAACTATTATTGGTATACGCCGCTCTTCAGTATCAGAGGCTTCGACGTTAGATTTAATTCTCACAATAATTATATTGACATCATAGCCCAAACGGGCGTCTTGGGGTTGGGATTTTTTCTGTGGTTTTTCTGGGAAGCGATGAAATGTTGTTGGCAGCTTCGGGATAAAACGCCAGAAGGATCGTTTGCTCAAGCTTATGTTTATGGGGCGTTTGGCGGCATTGTAGGCACATTGGTTGCCGGTATGTTAGGGGATTGGATATTGCCCTTTGTTTATAATGTTGGCTTGCCAGGCATTCGTACCGGAATTTTAGCCTGGTTCTTCATTGGCGGCTTGGTTGTAATTGAAAAAAATTACGGAACCGCGGCATGAGTCATTCCAAAAGCATTAGCCAAGACGCCAAAAAATATATCAACTATTTCTTACAAAAAAGAGGGTTTTCTACAGATTTATCCCTGGGCGAAATTACGCCACAAGCATTGGCGGCGGCACAATCCATTCGCGGCAAAGATCGCCCGCCTGCCATTATCATTCAAGGGGTGATGCCTCGTTCCGGAACAGTATATGTTGGGGAACTGTTGCGGCGTCACCCCAATTTGCATCTCAATCCGTACGAAATTTGGGAATTTCCGGGATTGACGCTCTCACCACATATCCGTAACATGCAAAGTAAATTTTTCGAAGAGTATGAAATCAACCGGGGCAAAATTGGCGAACATGATTTTTTGCCATTGGTCGGAGCGAGTTTAATCGCCTATCTATACCAAGCGATCCCTCGCCAAAAAAGGGCGGCAGCAAAAATGCCCAGCGTTCAATATTTAGATCACTTTTTCGCTCTATTTCCATATGAAAATTTGTTGATTTTGGTCAGGGATGGACGGGATGTAGTTCATTCAACTTTACGCACCTGGACTAAGTTGAACTTTATCCAAGTTTGTTTGCGTTGGAACCGGAGCGCGCAGGCAATATGTGATAGCATGAAACGATGGGAGGCAATTGGACAAGAAGGGTATTTGCTGGCGAAATACGAAACCGCATTGCATCTTCCAGAACGCTTTGTCGTTGAAGTATGCCGGCATTTTAATTTAGATAAAGAGCAATACCCCTTTGATGAGCTAAATCAAGTGCGGATCATCGGCTCTTCAAAGTTGGCAGAAAAAGAAGGCGAAGTCAAATGGTTGACCCATTACGAAAAGCCAAAAGATTTCATGCCTACCGAATATTGGCGCAACTGGTCGCCGCTTCGTCAATCGCTCTTTAAAGCGATCGCCGGACGCTCATTACAAGCCCTTGGTTATGGGCAAGAGCCAGAATGGCGCTCATGATACTCGCCCTATGAGAAATAAGTTATTCATCATCATATTTCTTTCGATTTTGTTGCGGATTTTAGCGGCGCTTTACCTGGGAGACGAAGTAACCCCTTTGCCAGGCATTTCTGACCAGGTCTCGTATCATAATTTGGCGATTCGGGCTTTGGATGGGCATGGGTTTTCGTTTGGCGAAGCGTGGTGGCCTGTTACCAAAGCCAATGCCCCTACAGCGCATTGGAGCTTTTTATACACGGGCTATTTGATGGGAGTCTACACTCTTTTTGGGGTTAAGCCGCTAATCGCCCGTTTAATTCAGGCGGTAATTGTTGGAGCGCTTCATCCCTGTTTAGCTTATTTGTTGACAAAACGGATTATTGAAGCCCCGTCCTCCGAAACGTACCGCTCATCGTTTTTCGGCGAATCTGCGCCGTTATTGGCTGCCGGCATTACCGCCATTTACATCTATTTTATCTATTACGCAGCGGCGCTGATGACAGAAGCGTTTTATATCACAACGCTGCTTGGCTGTCTGGCGCTGGCTATTGCTCTCGCCGAAAAACTACCAAAGCCAGGCTATCAAAAATGGGCGGTCACGTTAGGTTTTGTATTGTTGGCAACTGTGTTATTTCGACAACTTTTTCTGCTGATTATCCCATTTATCTTTTTGTGGATTTTGGCGGCTAATCTCAAACATCAGCTTTGGAGGCAATGGATCGCTAGCGGCTTTATCTCTACCGCTGTGGTGATTGCCGGCATTCTCCCTTTTACCATGTACAATTTCACCCGTTTCGACCGTTTTGTACTGCTCAATACCAACGCTGGCTACGCCTTTTATTGGGGTAATCACCCAATATATGGCGACACTTTTATCCCAGCTTCAGAGATGGGCGAAACTTACCAAGATTTGATCCCCGACGAATTGCGCCACTTAGATGAAGCCGCCCTCGATAACGCTCTACTACAAGATGGGCTCCAATTTGTGTTTGACGATCCCGAACGTTATCTCTCCCTAAGCCTTAGCCGAATCCCCATTTACTTTCGTTTTTTACCAGAAGCCGGATCTAGTATGCTGAGCAATATCTCTAGAGTCGGCTCGTTTGGGCTATTTTTGCCGTTTATGATTTTTGGGGCAGCGCGTCTCTTTATCCCTTTTCGGCGCAAAACGACCCTATCTCCAAATATGATCTTGTTGTATCTGTTTGTGATCTTATACACTACCATCCACGCTCTTACTTGGACTCAAGTTCGGTATCGGATGCCTGTGGATGCTGTATTGGTTCTATTTGCAGCGATGGCATTGGCTGAGATTGGAGGGTTTTTCTGGAAAAATAGACGCTCCCCGTCATTAACATTCGATAGTGCAACCGCCCCAGATTATTACAGCTAGCTATTCATGAAAAATTTGTCGATAGTTATCGTAAGTTGGAACGTTCGGGATTTGTTGCTCCAATGTTTAGATTCGATTGCCGTTGAATTGGCGAAAAATGCCGGCATCTGTGCTGAAATCTTTGTGGTAGACAACGCCTCATCAGACGATTCTGTGACGCGACTCAAAGAGGGTTATTCTTGGATAAAATTAATTGAAAATTATGATAATGTCGGTTTCGCTGCCGCAAATAACCAGGCGATTCGGCAAAGCGACGCCGAATATATTTTGCTGCTTAACCCAGATACTATCGTCAAATCAGGCGGTTTGGCGAATCTCATCACATTTATGAACTCCAATTCAACCGCTGGAGCCGCCGGCTCAAAACTGCTAAATGTGGACGGATCTTTGCAGCCTTCTTGTTTTCCCCAACCTACTCTTTCCCGCGAACTGTGGCGGTTATTCCATTTCGACCGCTTCTACCCTCTCGCTTTGTACGATATGGACAAGTGGGATGATAGATCGCCACGCCAGGTCGATATAATTCAAGGAACCAGCCTCATTTTGAGACAAGCCGCTCTTCAAAATGTTGGCTTACTTGATGAGAATTTCTTTATGTATTCCGAAGAAGTTGACCTTTGCTTCCGACTAAGACAAGCGAATTGGTCTCTTTTCTGGGCGCCAACATCTCAAATCGTTCATTATGGCGGGCAAAGTTCTCAACAAGTCGCATCTGCCATGTTTTTACAACTTTATCAAAACAAATTGCGCTATTTTCGTAAACATCATGGCAGATTTGCCGGCATGATGTACAAAGGCATATTGCTCCTCGCTGCCCTACCTCGCCTTCTTTTAAAGCCATTTACCAAAATCGGCAAGCCCGCCCTACAGGAGAAAAGATTAAACGTCATCCAAAATTATGAGCTATTAATCCGGATGTTGCCAGGCATGTAATCGGCGTTATCTTTTCACTTGTTTGTCACACCAAATAAATAATAATCTCATTATAGTATTTAGTACTTCAGTACTGTATAATTGCTGGGGCAGTCAATTTGTTTGACCAACGCATCAAATGTTTGACTTAATTAACGGGATCCTTTTCAGGAAGTAACGAATTGGTTTTCAACTTACTTTCATCATGGAAACATTTTATTGCACAAACCAACAAATCATTTTGCCGTCTGAAGGCAAAAAAGTAAAGTAACATCTTGTTCCGAAGCCGCCTAATTATCTGTAGATTATTTCTTGTCGAATGAATATCCTCTTTTTAAGCCAGGTATTGCCATTTCCTTTAGATGCTGGACCAAAGACGCGAAGCTACTATGTTTTGCGTTATTTGTCCCAGCGGCACGACGTCACTTTGCTTACTTTTGTCAGAGTGTCCGACAAAGCGGCTTCGGTCGCCCATTTGGAGACGTTTTGCCGCGCCGTACACACAGTGCCAATGCATCGTACGACAATAAAAGATTTGCTTCAATTAACCCGTAGTTTTTCTTCAGGCGAACCCTTCCTAATTGTGCGCGATCAAATTCCCGCTTACAGACAAAAGATGGCAGAGTTGGTTCGCAATGGAAATTTTGATGTCATTCATGCTGACCAGTTGTGGATGGCACAATATGCGTTGCCGCATCAACATAGATGCAAAATTATACTGGATCAACACAATGCGGTTCATTTGGTTCCCAAGCGATTGGCGGATGGGGAAGCAAATCCTGTCAAGCGGCAGATTTTGAAACGGGAAGCAAAGTTAATGAAGCGGTATGAAATCGATATTTGTCAGCAGTTCGACCAAACGGTGTGGGTGACTAAAGAAGATAAAGCGACGATGCCGGCATCCTCAGTTGATCCGGTTATTCCCATTTGCGCCGACCCCTCGCAAATACAACCATATTCGGTCAAAAATGACAGTAAAAACATCACATTTTTAGGCGGCTTGCATTGGCCCCCCAACGCGCAAGGCATTCTATGGTTTGCTAATGATGTTTTTCCCCTTGTCCGCAAAAAAATACCAGACGCTACATTGACCGTTATCGGGAAAAATCCGCCGCCTGAGTTGCAAGGCGCTGGCATTCGCGCTATCGGCTATGCGCCAACATTAACATCTTATTTAGAAGATACAGCCGTCTTTGTCGTACCGTTGCTGGCTGGCGGCGGTATGCGGGTAAAAATCCTCGACGCATGGCAATGGGGACTGCCCATCGTTTCTACCGATATCGGAGCGGAAGGGATTGACGCTACCCATAACCACGACGCGCTATTGGCAAACACGCCTGCCGAATTTGCCCAGGCAACGCTGCAACTCTTGAAAAATCCAAAATTGAGGGAAAAGCTTCGCCGCAACGGACGAAAAACGGTCAGCCAAAAATATGATTGGCGAAAAATCTATCCTGCCTGGGAAGATGTCTATCAAAAAATGGCTCCCTCCCCCCAGCTTCTCCAATCCACTATTGAGGCGCCAATTTCTAGAGAGGCGGCGTTGGTGTCATGAGGATGCGAATTTTGTTTGTCATACCCTATCCGCCTAGCTTGATTCGGACGCGTTCATACAACATGATCCGGCGCCTAAAAGAAAATGGGCATCAAATATCATTGCTAACTTTGTGGAGCGATGAACAAGAAAGAGCGGATATTGCCGGCATTGCCCCTTATTGCGACCAGGTTCATGCCTTACCAATGCCTGCCTGGCGTTCCTATATGAACTGTGCCATCGCCCTCGCCAGCCGCCAGCCATTGCAGAGCGTCTATTCTTGGCAGCCAAAATTGGTCAATCAGATGAATGGCGACTCTCCTTACGATGTCATCCATGTTGAACATTTGCGCGGCGCAAAGTATGGGCTTTATTTGAAAAAACATACCAATATCTCCGTTGTTTGGGATAGTGTAGATTGTATTAGCCATCTTTTTAAACAAGCGGCAGCTAAGGGGTCCAGTCCGCTTAAGCGGCTGATCACAAAGTTGGAATTGAGTCGAACCGAACGATTAGAAGGGCAATTGCCGGCATTTTTCGATCATGTATTGATCACTTCTAAAACAGACGAACAAGCCTTGATCAATTTAACGAAAAACAACCTTGCTGCCGAGAAATTATCCATTATCCCCAACGGCGTCGATCTCGATCATTTCCATCCTGTTCCACATCAATCAAGAGATGCCGGCACATTAGTGATTAGCGGCAAAATGAGCTATCACGCCAATGAAGCGATGGCTCTGTATACGGCGCAAGAGATTATGCCATTGGTTTGGGAACGCCAATCTAACGTTAAATTACAAATCGTGGGCAAAGACCCATCAGGGCAGATACAGGCTTTAGGCAGCCATCCGCAAATCGAAGTCACCGGCATGGTGCCAGAAATTCGATCTTATCTGCAAAAAGCGACATTGGCTCTAACGCCTCTAACTTACGGCGCCGGCATTCAGAACAAAGCTCTAGAAGCCATGGCATGCGGCGCGCCACTCGTAAGCTCGCCTATAGCCATCGCCGGATTAAAAGGGGTTGAATCAGAAAAACAGTTAATAGTTGGCGCAACCCCAAATGAGATTGCGCATCACATTTTATCATTATTAAACAACCCCAATCGAAGAAACGAACTAGGCGTTGCTGGGCGCAAATACGTCGAGAAAAACTATGATTGGGAACACATCATCACACAGGTGGAGGATATATATAATGAGGTCCACAGCCAAACCTGTTGACATCATCATCAACAGTGGTTACGAACAATTACGTCGAACCCCAGTTGCGACGATTTCAAAAACAAAGCAATGGCAACTTTATTTGATTGCCTTGCTCTTGGTCGACATCTTAATGAATGGCGTAGCGTTTTTGGCAGCTTACTATCTTCGATTTGTTGCTGATATCCCAATATTCCGATTGCAAGTAGTCCCATCTTTCCCATTTTATCAAAGCATCGCAATTGGATTGCTCTTGCTATGGACAGTCGTATTTGCATTTTATGGATTATACAATCGGCGAAATCTTCTAGGGGATATCAAGGAATATTCTCTTGTTTTTCGGGCGACAACGCTTAGCTTGCTCCTCGTAATTATCGCTGGATTTCTTGAACCGAACTTTGTATTAGCCCGGGGTTGGTTGTTGTTAGCGTGGATCCTTGCATCTTTGTTTGTCATTGCCGGACGCTTTTTTCTCCGGCGCGTAATTTATTCGCTGCGGCGCTATGGATATTTCTTGTCCCCAGCGATTATCGTTGGCGCAAATGAGGAGGGTCGTTCTTTGGCGCAGCAATTAGGAAATTGGCGTCGATCTGGCTTGTACATCGTTGGATTTATTGACGATCGATTCGATGCCGGCGCTACTATTGTGAATGAATACCAAACATTAGGAACAACCGACGAACTTGATCGCTTTATCGTCGAATATGGCATTGAAGAACTAATCATCGCCACCAGCTCATTTTCCCGAGAAGAGATCGTCTTTATCTTCGAGCAATTCGGCATGGTAAAAAACCTCAATCTTCGACTCTCTTCAGGGTTTTTTGAGACCATAACTACCGGGCTAGAAGTAACGGAAATGGGTTCAGTTCCTTTAGTGTGCGTTAACAAGTTGCGCCTTAAAAGATTCGAGCGCACCTTAAAATTCTTATTAGATTACGCCATAACTATTCCTCTACTTCTGCTACTTTCTCCCCTGTTTATCGCCCTTATCATCATCATTAAGCTCGACTCAACGGGACCTGCCATCTACCGTCGGAAGGTAATGGGCATCCATGGCAAGAAATTTGACGCATTTAAGTTTCGCACCATGTACGCCAATGGCGACGAAATACTCGAACAATATCCCAACTTGATTCAAACCCTTTCCCTAGATCATAAATTGAAAGAAGATCCTAGAATAACCCCTGTTGGAAGCTTTTTACGTCAATGGAGCTTAGATGAGTTCCCTCAGCTATTTAACATTTTAAAACGTGATATGTCTTTGGTTGGACCACGCATTATTGCCCCAAATGAAATGGAAAAATATAAAAAGTGGGGCGCTAATCTATTGACAGTTCATCCCGGCTTATCAGGATTATGGCAAGTTAGCGGCAGGTCAGATCTCTCTTACGAGGATAGGGTTCGACTAGATATGCATTACATTCGCAATTGGACAATATGGCTCGACATGCGTATTTTATTCCAAACGATCTCCGCAGTAACCAAAAAACGTGGCGCATATTGACCGCGCCTTTATTCAATCGCCCGATTCCATAACCAATATAGTAAACCGGAAGCACAAATGATCATTGTTCAAACTCCGCTTCGTGTCAGTTTTTTCGGCGGCGGCACCGACTTCGCCTCATATTATTTGAATGAAGGAGGTTGCGTTTTAAGCGCAACAATCGATAAATATATCTTTGTAACTATAAAAAAACGATTCGACAAAAAACTGCGGGTCGGCTGGACAAAGACCGAATTAGTTAACAACATCGATCAAATAAAGCACAATCTCATTAGAGAAGCCTTTCGCCAAACTGGCATCCGTGAACAAGTCGAAATATCAACGATGGCAGACATTCCTACTGACGGCTCTGGGCTTGGATCATCTAGCGCTGTTACAGTTGGAGCATTACACGCTATGCACACGCTAAATGGTAATCTCATTTCAGAAGAACAGTTAGCCAGAGAGGCTTGCGATATTGAAATAGGAACGCTTAATCAACCAATTGGCATCCAAGATCAATACATTGCTGCCTATGGCGGGCTCCGCTTTTTGGAATTTTCAACTGATGGATGTGTAACTACACAAAAAGTATCCTTGCCAGAACCATTACAAAAAAAGCTTAATGAAAATACTATGCTTTTCTTTACTGGTATGACGCGCAAATCTGAGACAATTTTGGCGGAGCAAAAAGAGAATATCAAAGATAAGCTTGCTGTGTTGGGTAAAATGAAGCAGATCGCATATACTGCTAGAGACGCTTTAATAGCTGGCGATGTGGATGCCATCGGCGACTTCTTGCATGAAAGTTGGGCGTTAAAAAAGCAGCTAGCCAGCCAAATTAGCAATGCTGTCCTCGACGAAATTATGGATGTCGCCCTCTCCGCCGGCGCTACTGGCGGAAAAATCTCAGGGGCGGGTGGCGGCGGTTTTCTCCTGCTCTACTGTCCAATCGCCCGGCAAGAGCAGGTTCGGGCTAAATTATCAAAACTCCAAGAGTTGTCATTCAAAGTGGAATCAGACGGCAGCAAAGTTATCTTTAATTACCAACGGTAGGAGAAGTAGTATGAATCCAATTCGCGCCTATCTCACAGAACTTCAAAAAATCCTTGAGGGGTTGTCAGACGCTCCCATTGAACAAGTCATCAATCTATTAGAAGGAGCCCGCCTGACAGGAAAACAGGTCTTTATTATGGGCAATGGCGGCAGCGCTTCAACCGCCTCCCATTTCGTTTGCGACCTGAGTAAAAATACGAGGCTGGAAGGGTATCCACATTTTCGCGTGATTGGCTTAACAGACAATATGGCTTCTTTTTCAGCATTTGCCAATGACGAAGGGTATGAAAATGTATTTGCTCAACAACTTGCCAGTCTGCTTCACCCTGACGATATCGTTTTTGGCATTTCTACTAGCGGAAACTCCCCTAATGTGCTCAAGGCGATTGAATACGCTAATGAAGCTGGAGCTAATACGATTGGCTTTACCGGCTTAAATGGGGGAAAATTAGCGCCAATTGTTGATATCAACCTATCTGTGCCGACAGATTGCATTGAGCAAGTAGAGGATGTGCATTTAGTTCTGGAACATTTGATTTGCACTGTATTACGGCAGCGATTATCTTAGCCATTGCAAGATCGATGAGTATTGGTAATCTTTCATGCAGTTTTATTTTGAGCGATTATCTCCATATAGTCAGGGAATAGTAAAGTATGACTGAATTTAAAGATTATGTCGCCCCATTAATTAAATGGTGGTGGCTCATACTAATGACGATGATTTTAGCGGGAGCAACGAGCTATTTGGCTACTAGTCAAGAGCCGTCGACATATCAATCGCGAACCACGCTGCTTATCGGCAGCGCCATCGACGACCCCAACCCGACCAACAGCCAATTTTCGCTGGGGCAGCAATTGGCTCAAACGTATGCCGATATGGCGCGGCGGCAGCCTATTCGGGAAGCGAGCATGAAGAATTTGGGGTTGGATTGGCTGCCAGAATATTCTGTACGCGCTGATTCACAATTGATTGAAATCGTAGTAAATGATACCAACCCAGCCAGGGCACAAGCTACTGCGAATGAATTAGCGAATCAGTTAATTAACATCAGCCCCAGTGGATTACAACAGGAGGAGCAAGATCGGTTGGAGTTCATCAATGATCAGTTAGTACAACTTCAGGCTCAAATTGAAGAGACGGAAGCTGAACTTGAAGAAAAACAAAAGGAATTGGGCGGGTTATTCAGCGCTGGGCAAATTGAAGAAACGCAAAATGATATTGCGGCGTTAGAAGCGAAGCGAAATGATCTGCAAAGTACATACGCTTCATATCTGTCCACAACGCAACAAGGAGCTATTAACTCTTTAACGATAATTGAACCGGCATCATTGCCTTCGGCTCCGATTGGACCCCAACATACAACGACTATGTTGACGGCTGTGGCGATCGCTTTTGCGCTAACTGCTGGAGCGGCATATGTTTTTGAATATATCGACGATACGATCAAAACTGCCGCTGATATTCATCGATCGGTTAATCTGCCAACCATTGGCGCGATTGCCAAGTTTAGCAAGAAAGAACGTGAAAACCCCCTAGTAACTACTTCAGATTTACAATCTCCACATTCCGAAGCGTTTAGGATCTTAAGAACTGGCATCCATTTTGCTGAAGGACGAAATAACAGGCAAACGATCATGATAACCAGCGCTATCATGGGGGAAGGAAAAAGCACAATTGCCGCTAATTTGGGAGTTGTGTTGGCTCAAACTGGGTTGCATGTATTGTTGATCGATGCGGATCTGCGACGACCTACTCAACACAAGATATTTAACCTCATTGGAGAAATTGGGCTAACAAATTTGCTTCTCTCCCCAACTTTAACCCCATCTCCAGAAAAGTTGGACAAACTTTTTGATGGCTTAATTCAAGCGACTTCTGAACCGCGCCTTAGTTTGTTAGCGAGCGGTCCTATTCCGCAAAATCCCTCAGAATTATTGGGGTCGCAAAAAATGAGACTGATTTTATCAGCTTTGCTATCGCGGTTTGACTTAATTTTGCTGGATAGTTCTCCTGCTTTGGCAGTTACCGATCCTGTGGTTTTGAGCGGATCTGTAGATGGGGTTTTGGTGGTAGTAAATGCCGGCAAAACCCGTCGGCGATTTTTTGAACAAGCGATCACTCGCATTAAAGAAGTTGGCGGCAACATTATCGGCGTAACTCTCAATAATATCCGGCCAAATTCGTCCGCTTATGGCAATTATTACCATACCTACGAACCGTTGGAAGAGCACGAAAAGGTCGGAGAACCGTCCGTCCGAACGATAATATCAAAAAATTAAAGCAATTCGGCGATAACAGCAGACAATAAATCGTTGTAGATAGCGAACTGTTTTAAATCAACAGCGCGAGGGGGCTGAAGTTGTGATTTTCCCCGTCCGGTAAGCAGTAAGATCTGCTTAGCCGTGCCGGCATTTTGTCCGGCGGCAATGTCGGTTAACGCATCGCCAATCATCACCGACTGGCTTAAATCGACGCCAAACTCCACTTCAGCTTGTCGGAGCATCCCCGGTTTCGGTTTGCGGCAATCGCATTCCTCTTGTGGGGCATGGGGGCACAGATAAAAGCGGTCAATTCGCCCGCCATGTCTAATGATTTCGGCATGAATTTGGTTGTTGATCGATTGGGCTTGCTCCAGGGTGATTATCCCTCGACCCACAGCGGATTGATTGGTGACCACGAAGATTTTGTAGGGAAGTTTGCTGATAGCCGCTACAGCCTGAAGAGCCTGGGGAAAAAGAGCCACATCCTCCCAAACCTGCACATAATTTGCCCGATTTTCATTTAGCACGCCGTCTCTGTCTAGAAAGATCGCTGGAACCATCTATCTAGGGATTATTGACAGACGAAAACGCCTGTCAGCGTGTTTACTCTAAATTCCCCATGAACGGCGATATGGTCACTAAGCAGGCTAGTTAAGGCTGTTTCGACCTGCTCCCAACTAATGCCGGCATTCGCTAACAGCGACTCCCACCTTTCTTTAGCGCTGCCCAAATAATCGATGACTGGTTGAGGCGTTGGAAAAACAAACGCATTCGTTTTGTCGATTCGCCTAACCTGGGCAAATGCGCTGCCCAAAATCTGAGCCCCATCTTCCAATGTAAAAGGCAGCCGATTGTAGGACATGGGGTCCGGTGATCTTTTCCCCGTCAATTGAACAAACGCCTGGCTTGCCAATTCGGAGAATTCGCGCATCGAATGGGCGCTGTTGGTTGCCGCCAATAAAATCCCATTAAGGCGCAGCGCCCTGCGAAATTCAGCGCACGCCCGCTTTTTGTCTGGCACATGGTAAATCATATGATTTGCCAAGATGACGTCAAAGCTATTTGCCCCAAAAGGGAGCGCTTCGGCGTTGAGATTTAACCTATCTGGGATTGGCTCTGACAATTCGGCTAACATACCAAGCGAGAGATCGCCGGCAATATAATGCCGGCATCTACTCATCGCCTCTGCCACATAAACGCCAGCCCCACAACCGACATCCAAGACCCGTTCATTCCCGCGCCAGGGAATTTGGTCTAGCGCCCATGCAGGAAAGTTGATCTGCTGTTCGCTATACAGTTGGTGCGTCCGAATCCGCACGCTCAAATTATCCTGAGATTTATATTGCTCTTGTACAAATTCAGGATCATCCCGTTTAAAATGGGTCATTATGCTCCCGAATTTTCGCTAGCTAATTTATCCAGGGTTGCTTGCAACAATGGCGGCAACTCCGCTTCCAGGTTCAATTCCGAGTCGTCTGAGGGGCGTCGAAACGAGAGTTGCCAAGCGTGCAAAAAGTGACGGCGCAATCGCAAAGGTTGTTTTCGCCGCCCATACACGGTATCTCCCACAATTGGATACCCAACATACGCCAAATGCACCCGAATTTGATGTGTGCGTCCCGTTTTAGGGTAACAGCGCACCAACGAATGCGCCTCAAAAAGACGCTCCGTTTCGTAACGGGTAATTGCTTCGCGTGAGCGGGCAGAGCTGGTTGGCGGAATCACCGCCATCCGCTTTCGCTCTTCGGGATTTCGTCCCAGCGGGGCGTTGATTATCGCCTGTGGGGGTTGAATCTGCCCATCCAGCAACGCTAAATAGACTTTTTTTACAGCGCGCTCTCTAAATTGATTTTGTAAGTAATTTAAAGTACGCTCATTTTTTGCCACAATGAGCAACCCGCTGGTGTTTTTATCCAACCGATGAACGATGCCTGGGCGAATTTCGCCGCCAATACCGGGCAAGTCGGGACAATGATGCAAAACGGCATTAACGATGGTGCCGCTCTCATGACCAGTGCCAGGATGCACCACAATGCCGGCATCTTTGTTGATCACCAATAAATCTTCATCTTCATACCGGATATCAAGCGGAATATCTTGGGGAATGAGCCGGGTCGGTTGCGGGGCGGGAATCAACGCCATCACCATTTCTCCCCCTGCTAATCGCATACTTCCCTTCACCCGCTCCCCTGCAATCGTCACCTGACCTTCTTTGATTAGCCGCTGCCATTGCGCCCGCGACAAAGCGGGATGGGCGGCAGCCAGGGCGGCGTCTAGCCGGCTGCCCGCTTGCTCTAGTTCAATTTCCAAAGATTGGCTCATGCCGGCAATTCGCTTTGCTCTACCGGGCTATTCATCCGTAACTCTCGCTCTTCCCGCCACATCAACCAGCCCAAAATAAGCACGCCAGCCACAATCGAAGCGTCAGCGAAATTAAATATGTACCACGGACCAAAGTCGAGAAAATCGGTGACATGCCCCAGCCTAAACCGATCGATTAAGTTGCCTAGCGCCCCGCCCAATTGTAAGCCCAACGCCATCCGTAAGGGAAAAAAGCCCGCCGGCAAACTATAATTGTAAAAAATGATAATGGCCGACACCAAAATAGCGATTATGGCAAATAGCGAGCCGCCGCCTGAAAATAAACCAAATGCCGCGCCTGTATTTTGAACATGGGTGAATTGGAATAGATTTGCCAATGAGTCGACAGGCGCCCAGGAATAATTTGCCGGCAAATTATTTTCGATGATATTTTTGCTTAATTGATCGAAGATAACGACCACCCCAGCCGCTACAAACATCAACGCTTGCTGGCTTAACGGAGCTACGCTAAGTTCCGCTTGCTCAACTTTTTCTACCATAAATGCCATACCCTTTTGGAATTATGCCAAAAAATTTTTAGAAACAATAACATTTTAGGCTAATTTTCGGGCGATGACCACTGTTATTACGCTTTTTTTCATTTTTACATGGGAAATTGTGGCTTCAAAACCAATGGCAGAGATATGCCGGCACAATCGACTGGCGCTCGCCGACTCCGAATCCTCTAACTGCGGATCAGGGCGTTGTCCAGTGACAGCATACAACCAACCGATAAAGCGCTGCAACAGACCGCCGCCGCTGAGACGCGCTTGCGGCACAATTACCAAGCGTCCATTGGGGCGCAACACCCGATGCAATTGAGACAAACTATGTGGATGAATGATAAAGGGGGCTGGAAATGTGGATAAAATATGGTCAAAGCTGTCGTCGGCAAATGGCGTTTTCATGACATCGCTGCGGAGTTGAGGAATGGCAAAGCCCGCCTTTTGGATGCGTCTTCGGGCTTGCCGGCACATAAACGGGGATAAATCCATCCCCACCACATCAAATCCAGCCTTTTTCAAAGCCAGCAACATATGGCCAGGTCCGTGAGCGATCTCGAGCGCTTTCCCCGGCTTTTGGTCAGGGCGCGTCAAATAGGGAATGCCGGCAGCCATCCATTCGCGCCATTGCCCTAAAGAAACCGCCCAACTAACGGCGTCATAGCTCCACGCCATCTGGTTATATAGTAGATAAAAGCCAAAGCGCAGCGCCCGCTCCCAAGCCCTTCTCAAAATCATCAATGGGATAAAATCTTGCTTAAAAAGAGCTTTGTTCGGTCATGTTGCGGGTTATTATACAAATCTTCAGGAGTAGCCACTTCAACCACTTCCCCCTCATCCATAAAGACCATTCGGTCAGCGGCGGCTCTTGCAAATCCCATCTCATGGGATACCACAACCATCGTCATGCCCTCTTTTGCCAACGCCAACATCACATCCAATACCTCGTTAATCATTTCGGGGTCTAAGGCGCTAGTTGGCTCGTCAAACAGCATGATTTTAGGGTTCATCGCCAATGAGCGGGCGATAGCCACTCGTTGTTGCTGCCCGCCGGACAGTTGTCTAGGATAACTGTCCGCCTTTTCGGGAATCCCAACCCGATCTAACTGCTTTTTGGCTACTTCAACCGCTTCATCTTTGCCGCGTTTTCGCACTAACCTTTGGGCTATAGTGATATTTTCCAGCGCAGTGAGATGGGGGAAAAGGTTAAATTGCTGAAATACCATGCCCACCTCCCGGCGAACTTCGTTGATATTTACCCCTTTCTCGCCTAACGTTACGCCATCTATATTTACGGTGCCGGCAGTCGGCGTTTCCAGATGGTTGATGCAGCGTAGCACGGTGCTTTTGCCAGAGCCGCTAGGTCCAACAATCACGATCACTTCCCCTTTAGAGACAGACAGATTCACTTTTGAAACCGCTTTGATCTGCCCAAAATGTTTATAGAGGTTTTTTATTTCGATCATATTCATTGATTTCACCCAATTACCCTCTATCTTGGTTAATTCGACGCTCATACCATTGCAGCGCCAAAGATAAAACGATGGTCATGGTCAAATACATGACGGTCAAAACAAGATACGTTTCTCGAAATCGAAAGGAGCTGCCAGAATACAATCGGGATTTGTAGGTAATTTCATTGATAGCCAACACCGAAAGCAAGGAAGAATCTTTTAACATAGCGATAAAATTGTTGCCCAATGCCGGCATGATATTCTTAATCGCCTGCGGCAAAATGATATGCCTCATCGCCTGATAATGGGTCATGCCCAAAGAGCGCGCCGCTTCTGTTTGACCAGGCGGCACCGATTCGATGCCAGCCCGAAATACCTCCGCCAAAAACGCCCCATAAATCAAGGTCAGGGCGATAATTCCCCGCCAAATAGGAGGAACAGCTCGATTCTCAAAACCAATCCAGTTAGAAACGGTAGGCACCAAAACCAACGCCACAGTAAAGATCAAAACCAAAATTGGCACACCGCGAATAAATTCAACATACGTTACAGCGATCGTCCTCACTAGGCTATTTTTCGCCAAGCGCCCTAAGCCAGCCAATAAACCCAACGCCATCGATATTAAAAAGGCGATGATAGTGGAATAAATGGTGGTGGCTAATCCCACCTGAATAAAGGCAAATGCCTCATTGTACTCCTCATTGGTGATGACCTGGTAAGCCATAAAAGCGATTACCAATACGATAATAACCAACCACCAAGGGGCATCCTCATACCATCCTGCCTCGCTCTGTGGTTTTACCTCAATCTCGTTCAGCCCAATTTCACTCATAATTAGCGCCTTCATGTATAAAAAAATGCGCCGGGTAAGGATGACCCGACGCATTTGTCAATTCAATCAATCACAGGGCAAATTCTTCTTAGACCATAAACAAACTCACTCATCTGCATAAGCGCCATCACCGATGTCGTCATAGGTCACGGTGAATTGGTCGGTGAAATATTTCTCCGCCAAAGCCGCCATCGTCCCATCTTCTTCCAAAGCGGCTAACGCAGCGTTAAACGGTTCAACCAAGTCGCTCCCTTTGGGAAAGATGAAGCCCAACTGGTCGCTGGACAATGATTCGCCCACCAGCTTCAAATCTTCAGCATTGACCCCAAGATACCCTTGTCCCGCCGTCTCGTCGATGATCACTGCGTCCACATCCCCATTGATCAACGCCTCGATAGCGAAACCAAACTCTTGGAATGCCTGGATCCGGTCAGCGTCCATTATGCTTGCCGCTGTCTCATAGTTGGTGGTGCCTACCTGGGTGCCTATCAGCAAGCTTTCGTCCGCCACAAAAGCGTCAACCGTATCAAACCGATCTTCATCTTTGCGTACCAACAATCGCTGTTCGATAGAGATGTAGCCGTTGGAAAAATCTACGATCTCTGCCCGGTCTTCGGTGATGGTGATCCCATCTGCCGCCATGTCGTATTGTCCATCCGCTACCGCTTGTATCATCCCTTCCCACACTGCCGGCACAAATTCGGGAACGCAGTTCAGTTTGGCGCATATCGCATCCAACGCATCATAATCCCATCCCGCTGGCTCGCCCGTCGCCAATGAAATGTAGTTGAATGGCAAATAGGCGTTTTCTATCGCCACCGTTACTGTCCGACCCTCTAAATCGGGCAACATCATCTCATCATCGCCCTCTTCGCTGCTGTCTGCATAAACGCCATCGCCAATGTCATCATAGGTCACGGTAAATTGGTCGGTGAAGTATTTCTCCGCCAAAGCCGCCATCGTCCCATCTTCTTCCAAAGCGGCTAACGCAGCGTTAAACGGTTCAACCAAGCCGCTCCCTTTGGGAAAGATGAAGCCCAACTGGTCGCTGGACAACGATTCGCCCACCAGCTTCAAATCTTCAGCATTGACCCCAAGATACCCTTGTCCCGCCGTCTCGTCGATGATCACTGCGTCCACATCCCCATTGATCAACGCCTCGATAGCGAAACCAAACTCTTGGAATGCCTGGATCCGGTCAGCGTCCATTATGCTTGCCGCTGTCTCATAGTTGGTGGTGCCTACCTGGGTGCCTATCAGCAAGCTTTCGTCCGCCACAAAAGCGTCAACCGTATCAAACCGATCTTCATCTTTGCGTACCAACAATCGCTGTTCGATAGAGATGTAGCCGTTGGAAAAATCTACGATCTCTGCCCGGTCTTCGGTGATGGTGATCCCATCTGCCGCCATGTCGTATTGTCCATCCGCTACCGCTTGTATCATCCCTTCCCACACTGCCGGCACAAATTCGGGAACGCAGTTCAGTTTGGCGCATATCGCATCCAACGCATCATAATCCCATCCCGCTGGCTCTCCTGTCGCCAATGAAATGTAGTTGAATGGCAAATAGGCGTTTTCTATCGCCACCGTCACTGTCCGACCCTCTAAATCGGGCAACATCATCTCATCGTCGCCCTCATCTTGAGCCTCATCCTGAGCCTCATCATCTGCGGAACTAGCCGGCGTCATTGTTGGCTCAACTGCATCCTCTTGCTGCTGAGTTGGTTCAGGCTCGGTCTGCTCGCCAGACGACCCGCCTCCTCCATCCGAGCCGCCGGAATCCCCACCATCGGTAGTAGTACAAGCGACCAATATCGCTCCGAACAACAGCAAAACAAGCCATCGTAACCATCTGTTTCTCTGATTCATTATCTTCTCCTTTTTTGTAACGATTCTCCTCAATAAGAAACAATTATTCGAAATGTGAGTATCTGACAAAATCCACAAATGGTCAACTAGCGAACTGCACAGAAACTCGATAGTGGAATTGGGCAACATCAACCAAGCAGGCAGCTATGTTATCTGTGGCTTGTTGGGGGAAGAATCTTCGTCGCAGCCATATCCAACGTCCAGTTTTGCCCCATCTTTTGCCCTGGCAAAATATCCATTTTGGTCGCCAATTTGGCTACCCTCTTTTGGCATTTCTGGCGGGTTTCTTCATTGAATTTGTCATGGTTAAGCAAAAAGGCGAAAATGGCAACAGCCAACTCCAACTCATCCATTTTCTCCCGAGTCGTCCCCGCTTCAAACAAGATGTCAAGCGCTTTGGGCAAATAACCTATCTCATCCGCAATCCGGTAAGCTTCGCCATATTTCGCCATCGCTTCCTGGTAATCCCCTTCATCGCGGGCGATCCGCCCTAAAACTGATAACGGGTATGTAACCACCCGATTTGAACCCGTTTCTCGAAATAACGCCAAACTCTTCTGAGCATGTATTTTGGCTGTTTCGTACTCCCCTAGCAAATGAGCCACGCTGCCCAAATTATTATGGCACGCTCCTTTGCCAAATGTATCATCCACAGCCTCATAACCAACCAATGCCTCTTCGTAATAATGCGCCGCTTGCTCCAATTGCCCTTGAGCCCGGGCAACTTCGCCCAGATCGTTCGCCACGCTAGCCAACAAACTGGGGTCGGGATGGCTTTGCAAAATAGCGTTGGCTTCTTCCAAATGGGCGCGGGCGGCATCATATTCGCCCAACATACGAGAAGTATTGCCTAAATTTATCAACGTGCCGGCAATTACCCTGCCATCCTCCTCCCGCTTACGCAACATCAAGCTTTCAGTTAACGCCCTTTTTGCCGCCTGATACTCCCCAATGCGCCGCAACAACACCCCTTCGTCATGCAGCACATGCGCCAATTCCGCCGGGGCATTTAATTGGCGAAAACGATGCCGGCAACGCTCCATCAACCGTTGCGCCTCGTCAAATTGGCTAAGCTGGTAGGTAAACCACCCTTGTCGGGAGATCAAGCGCCCCAACGCCACAGCCGACTCGCCCGCCAACGATTCTAACGCCCCTAAATCCGCTTCAATCTGCGTCGCCGCCCGACGAAAAAAGGCTTCCGCTTCAACGAAAAACCCTCTCGTCACAAAATAGGTGTGCATCGTTTGAATGGCGGCAGAGATACGGGACAAATCCGGCGTTTGCGCCCCCCATGCCCATGCCGTCCGAATATTCGCCATCTCCATCTGCACCCGTTTGAGAGCGGCGGATTGCTCGACGCTAACGATTGGCTCTCGCTCGTCCGCCAACCAATCGAGATAAAATTTGGCGTGATATGCCGCCGTCTTTGCCGGCATCATCAACTGTTCTGCCGCAAAGGTTTGTATTAACGGATGCAATTCAAAGCGATATTCTCCTGCCTCTTTCAACAACGATTTTCGCTCCAGCGAACGCAATTGGGGCAAGGAAGCGCCGGTAATCTCATTCGCCGCTTTGCCGGCAAAATCTGCTGCAAAAATCGACAGTTTGGCTAAGATTTCTCGCTCGTCTGCTGGCAAATGGCGCCAAGAATGGTTGAAAACCGCCCGAATGCTCCGATGGCGAGGGGGAACATCCCGCATTTGTGTGGCAAGGACGTCAATATCACGGGAAATGGCGGCAGAAATTTCGGTCGTCGTCAGTTCCCCAGCCGAACCGGCAGCCAGCTCAATAGCCAAAGGGGCGCCATCAACTGCCTGACAAATTCTCCAAATTGGCGAAGCGTCCTGCAGCGTTATTGCGCCGCCCGCCCTTTCCGCTCTTTCTATAAACAATAAGCCAGCTTCATAATCAACCTGCTCGTCTGTTTCGGCATGCGGATAATTCAATCCGGGCAAAGTAAAGAGCCTTTCTGATTGCAAATTTAACCGATGCCGGCTGGTAACAATGAGGCGGGTTGCCGGAGCGATTTTCAACCACTGGACGATAAAATCAATAACCGATTCCTCTTCCGAAAGCTGTTCCAGGTTATCTAAAACGATCAAATATTCCCGATCGGCTAAAGCGTCGCTTAATTGTTCGGAAATGGGTTTGGCGCCCGCCAATTTAATCGCCAAAGCGCCGGCAATTTGATTGAAAAACCCTTCTTCATCTGCCGTTGCCACAAACGGGATAAAGTAGATACCGTCTAAAAAGCGACCCGGATGCAACTGGGCAACGCGCTCTGCCACCGCCACTGCCAAGCGGGATTTGCCGCTGCCGCCCATGCCGGCAATGGTTACAATGCCAGCAAAATCTTTCAGAAGAAAAGTCTGCAACGTCTCTTGCTCCGCATCTCGCCCAATCAACGGGGTCAAATAGCGCGGCAAACTAATCGGCGGCGGGGTAGTCAGCTGTGCTATTTTTTGGCGTAGGGCTTGGGTGGTTGGGGATGGGGAGATGGCTAATTCCCTTTCCAGCAATTGCCGGCATTTGTCGTAGGCGGTCAGCGCCAAATGTTTTTGCCCATTGCGAGCATATAGCCACATCAACTGTTGGGTTACGCTTTCGCTCCACGGATCTACCCTTTGCCACCGCTCGCCCCACTGAATGCCGGCTAGATAATTGGCGGAGCGATGGGCTTCCAGCGTCAAACGCTTTAAACCCAATGCGGCTAAACGGCGAATTCTCTCCCGGCGAATCCTCGTCCACTCTTCAAAACCGCGGCTTTCGGGCAAGCTAAAGCCAGCTAAAAAATCGCCATAATAAAGCGTTAATAGCTGTTCGAGCGAGGCTAAATTGTCTTGCTCATCTTCTAAAAGTTCCGGCAACCCCTCTTCCAGAATGTGGGCATCAAACCAAACTGGCTGATCATGGTCAAAGCCAACTGTTTGACGAGTGATGAGCAAATAATCGCCCAGATGGCGGCGCAACCGAGATAAAACGGCGCGAAAATTGGCGGCGGCTTGTTGTTGTGATCGTTCATCCCAAAAAAAGTCCGCCAAAATCTCTCGTTGGATGGGTCGTTTATTAAAAATCAAATAAACCAGCAATGCTTCGGCGGTGCGCGTTTTTAAGTCAGTCAACGGTTCGCCGTTCAACTCGATTACGAAAGAGCCAAGCGTGGTAACGCACAGTTTTGCGTCTGTTTGATTCATGCCCGTCTATTTTACGGGAAAATAATTTTTTTTGTGATTAATTGCCTATCCTTACCAGGCTGACAATCATCTTTAAAACTAATGGGGAAACTCAAAGGTTGAGGGGAGTTGTATGTCGGATTGTTAATCTGACAGGCGGAATGACATTCCGCCTTACATTCAGAAAGAAAAAACTCGGCTTTTGTTACTCAATCACAAAAACCGAGTTCTTTCACAGGGGGGAATTCTATGCGTCTGCCGGCACAGCAAACTTAATTACCGAAAAAGTTCCGCCAGCCGGATCTTGTAAAATAGCGACACGCCCTACTCCGCCGGCATCAAACGGTTCGACAGTTGTGTACCCGCCTAGTTCGTTTGATTTGGCGACGATGGCGTCTACATCATCAACTGCAAAATATGCCATCCAATGGGCTGGCATATGTGCCGGCATCTCATCCGTAATCGCCATCATACCGCCATTCATCCGTTCGCCATTCATCCAAGTTGTATACGGCATCGGAACTTCATTCACTTGAGTCGTCCAGCCAAACAAGGCGGTATAAAAAGCGGTTGCCGCTTCTGTATCGCGGGTCATCAACTCATTCCAGCACAAAGAGTTTGGCACATTGACCAACTCTGCCCCAATGCTCTTTTTAGCTTGCCACACCGAAAATACAGCGCCGGTTGGATCTTGAATAACCGCCATCCGTCCAAATTCCATCACGTCAAATGGGGGCGCCATCACATTGCCGCCCAATTCGGTCGCTTTTGCCGCGATGGCATCTACATCATCCACAGTGACGTAAGAGTTCCATACTGAAGGCATGCCGCCCTCTTGCATTTCTGGCGACATTTGGCTTAAGCCAGCTACCGCTTTGCCGTCTTGCGAAAAATTGGTGTAAACCCCACCCATCGGGAGTGGTTCATCATTAGCCGTCCAACCAAAAAGGTCAACGTAATATTTTTTAGCGCCTGCCGCATCTGTCGAATTTAAATCAACGTATGAAAATGTGCCGTGGGGATGTTGGGTGACTTCCATAATTTTTTCTCCTTATTTAACTAAAGTTCGAGCCGAAATATAGCACAATTGTTCTATTACGGAGATCATACCTCAAAATGTTTTGGTGCGCAACAAATCGTGAGGGCAACTCTTAAAGTTGCCCGTGACAGGGCAGGCACGAGACCAGGGCAGGCACAAGACCAGGGCAGGCACAAGACCAGGGCAGGCACAAGACCAGGGCAGGCACAAGACCAGGGCAGGCACAAGACTAGGGCAGGCACAAGACCAGGGCAGGCACAAGACCAGGGCAGGCACAAGACCAGGGCAGGCACAAGACCAGGGCAGGCACAAGACCAGGGCAGGCACAAGACCAGGGCAGGCACAAGACCAGGGCAGGCACAAGACCAGGGCAGGCACAAGACCAGGGCAGGCACAAGACCAGGGCAGGCACAAGACCAGGGCAGGCACAAGACCAGGGCAGGCACAAGACCAGGGCAGGCACAAGACCAGGGCAGGCACAAGACCAGGGCAGGCACAAGACCAGGGCAGGCACAAGACCAGGGCAGGCACAAGACCAGGGCAGGCACAAGACCAGGGCAGGCACAAGACCAGGGCAGGCACAAGACCTGCCCCTACTGTGTGATCGATATCGGATCGATTTTTTGCTATGGTCTAGTAAATGTAGAGAGTGGAGTACGCTTAAATCGCCAATGAGGTCAACATGAAACAACGAATTGCCGCCCTAACGTTTATTTTTTTATCCATAATACTCCTGTCTGGAGCAAACCATCATATAGCGCATGCCGCCGCAACGTACACGGTGAACAATGCCAGCGATACGGATGATGGGGAATGCACCCCCTCGCATTGCACCTTGCGAGAGGCGATAAATGCCGCCAACAGCAATAGCGGGCATGACACAATTAAGTTCAACTTTTTTAGCTTCACCACCATTGTGTTGGCTTCGCCATTACCGAATATTACTGATCAAGTTACGATAGATGGGATTGCCGGCAATGGCAGTAGTTGCCCCGCTTCCGCTACCACGCCCGCGAATTTAAACGTCACAATTTCTGGCATTAATTTGCCGGCAGGTAGAGAAGGGCTGGTTTTCGACAGTGGAAGCGACAACAGTACAGTAAAAGGGCTGAACTTTGTTCTTGTGCCAAGAGCCGCCATCTGGTTGCATTTAAGCGACGGTCACGACATTATCTGTAACCAAATTGGGTTGATCAACGGCAACTCTGCCCTTGTTGGTAATGATGTTTATGGCATCCTTATTCACAGTGACAACAACACCATTGGCGGGACAAATGTAGCAGATCGTAATGTGATTTCTAACAACGGCACTGCCGGCATTCGCACGCACGATAGCGCAAATTTTAATGTGATAGTAAATAACTACATCGGCACAACGCGGGAAGGGGATGACGCTTTAGGCGGTCAAGAATTTGGGATATTCATTTCTGGTAATAACAATTTTGTCGCTGACAATGTCATCTCCGGCGGCAACGAAGTAGGCATAAGAATTTACAATGCCAGCCCCATCAGCAGCAATGGGGTGTACAGAAATCTCATTGGCTTAGACCAAAGCGGGGCAAATGGCGTGCCAAACGCCGCCAACGGCATCGAAATTTTAGGCGGCGCCAGCCAAAATATCGTGGGCGGTTCAGTTAGCAATGCCAATACCATCGCGCATAATGGCGACAATGGCATTATGCTGGATGCGCCAGCCGCCACTCGCAACAATTTACGCTTCAACTCCATTTATGATAATGGGGAATTGGGTATTGACCTCTTTGACGATGGGGTGACGGCAAATGACAACCCTGATGACGACCTTGGTCCCAACAAATTGCAAAATTACCCCGATTTAACCTTGGCGGAGTCCACTGGGCGGGTGGCGGGAACATTTGTGGGGGATAATGTGCCGGCACAAGATTACAATATAGACGTGTACCTAAACGACAGTTGTTCTGCCAGCGGCTACGGCGAAGGGAAAACATATCTGGAAAGTTTTGTTCTCTCATCATGGGGAAATGTAGTCAATTTCGATCTCACTCTAAGCAGTACTTTGCCGCTTGGCAAATATCTGTCCATGACCGCCACTGACCCCAACGGCAACACCTCCGAATTTAGCCAATGTGTCGCCGTTACCGAAAAAACATTTACGGTTAATACTAATGTGAATAATGATGATTCATCTGCTGGAGACGGGGTTTGTGATGTAACCGGCGCCAGTACCACTTGCTCTTTACGGGCGGTTATTCAGGAAGTGAATGCCCTCGGTGGCGGACCTTACAAAATTTTCTTCGACATTTTGCCCACTAAGATCATCCAACCAACCCCTACAACCCCCATTCCCACCATCAATGTGCCAGTTATTTTGGATGCGGTAACGGGCAATGGCTCGGCAAGTTGTCCAAACAATCTGTTTGTTTCTATTGATGGCGCATTGCAAGGGGGCGGGGATGGGGTCACGTTGGGCGTTGGGAGTGGTGGAAGTACGATTCGTGGCTTGTCGATCACTGCTTTTACGACGGGCAGTGGCATTAAAGTGGAGAGCCATAACAACACGTTGGTTTGTAACAATCTGGGGGTGGAATCGGATGGGACAACGGGCGACGGCAATCAAATTGGCTTAACGGTGACGGGTGACAACAACTTGATTGGTGGGTCATCGTTTGAAAACCGAAATCTCGTTTCGGACAATAGCAGTGTAGGAGCATACTTACTCTCTTCTGCCGGCAACAACAAAATCTACGGTAACGCCATCGGTTTAGATGAAACGGGATTGACGGGCTTGGGGAATGGCAGTGCCGGCATTCAAATCGATGGCTTTAACAACCAAGTTGGCTCAGACAAAACTGGCACCAGCAACCTTATCTCAGATAATGGTGGCGTAGGGATTTTCTTGCGAGATACGGGTGGAAACAATGAGATTGCCGGCAATCTCATCGGCTTAGACAAAAATGGCAATGCGACATCCAATGTAGGCAACACATCACAAGGGGTCAATGTTGCTAGCGACAACAACATTATTGGCGGCGAGACATCAGAACATGGTAATGTGATCAGCGATAATGGGTCGCACGGCGTTTATATTGTGGCGGCTGACGGCAATACCGTCTCTGCCAATATCATCGGGGCAGAAAGTTCGGGCAACGGGGATGCCGGCAACACGGGGGCAGGCATCCGCATTGAACAAGGAGATGACAGCGTGATCGGCGGCGATACCCTAGAAGAGGGAAATCGTTTGGTCAACAACAGCGGCACAGGCATGTTTTTGTACAACGGGGTGACGCAGACCAGCATCGAAAACAACATCATCGGCATAGCGGCAAACGGCGGGAATGCCGGCAACAACCTGCACGGCATCCATTTTGGGTTGAATTCTGCCAACATCGCCGCCAAATCCAACCTCATCGCCCACAATGGGGGAGATGGCGCGCGGCTAGACAGTTCGACCGCCCTCATCGATTTGGATAGCAACGAAATTTATGACAATAACGGGTTAGGTATTGATATTGCCCCAGTTGGCGCAAATAATCCTGTTCCTCCCGTGCTTATTTCCGACTATTTCCAACCGAACGGGTCAATTACGGCAAAAATCAGTGGCGATCCCAACACGCTTTACCGCGTTGACTTTTTCAAAAGCGACAGTTGTGACTCGTCTGGATTTGGGGAAGGGGAACATTATCTGCAATCTATCAACATTACCACCAACGGAAGTGGTAATGGGGTTGGTTCGATGAGTGGCGGGTTTTATCTCAGTGGTGATTTTCTCACTGCCACGGCGACAGATAGTACGCCCGCTAATGAAACGTCGGAATTCAGCCAATGCGCTGAGGTTTGCACGCCGCCTTCGCCCACCAATCCCAATATCGTTATTGCCGGCAGTAATATTCAGCTTAGTTGGTCAACCGACCCAGCTCCCACGACATATGAGATTTATCGGTCAGTCAACGACCCATACAACCTCTCAATTTATGCCCCATCTGCTTCTTCTCCATGGCTAGACCCGGACGGCAACGAGGTAGGGGATGTGGATGAGAACCATTATTATGCCTTGCAAACGAAAACGCAATGTGGCGAAACGGGCTTGAGCCAATTTGTAGGCGAATTTGACTTTGCTATTGTGCCAGGCACGCCGTAATGGACGGTGGACGATAACATCCATCGTCTATGGGCTATGGTCTCATAGTTAATGCCATTGCACGAGGAAGATTAAGATGAAACGCTCGGAAAACCTGACCTTAGATTACCGGGCGTTTCTTCTTCGGCTGTGGCGAGTAGAGGGGGAAGATGAGTGGCGGGCGCTGTTGGAAAATGTGGAGACGGGCGAAAAGGTGGGATTTGCCGGCATTCAATCCCTTTCACGCTTTATCCAATCCATCACTGAATGTTCGGGAGAAAAGCGTTATAATCAGCGCCATGGATGACACATCGCATAATAATAGCATCCCCATTTTTTTGGAGGCAATATGAAGCAAAACGTCGCCCGATGCGGTTGGCACAGTGATGATCCGCTCTACATTCAATACCATGATGAAGAATGGGGCGTACCCATCTATGATGATCAATTGCTTTTTGCCAAGTTGATTTTGGATGGGGCGCAAGCGGGGTTGAGCTGGATTACCATTTTGCGCAAACGGGAAAATTATTGGCAAGCATTTGATAATTTCGACCCAGAAAAGATCGCCAGATATGATGAGGGCAAGATAGAAGAGCTGATGGGGAATGCCGGCATCGTCCGCAACCGGTTAAAAATTAACGCCGCCATCAAAAACGGGCGTGGCTACCTTGACATCATGGAAAAAGAAGGCTCATTCAGCGAATATTTGTGGGGGTTTGTTGGGGGAGAACCGATTCAAAACAACTGGCGCAGATTGGCGGATGTGCCGGCATTCACGCCGGAATCTACCGCCATGAGCAAAGGGCTTAAAAAACGAGGCTTCAGCTTTGTAGGTCCGACCATCGTATACGCCTTTATGCAGGCGGTTGGCATGGTCAATGACCATCTCGTTAGCTGTTTTCGCCATCAACCATGCCGCGATTTAGCGAAACGTCAACCAAAATAGCCGGTAGCCCCTTCTCGCCAGTCAGAGGCGCGTTATCCCCACGCTTGCACTAATCTCAAATTTAAAAGCGTAAAGTCATAAAAACCCAACCCCAAGATAAAGGGTTGATGTTCTTTGGTATAAAATGTTTCTATCAACTTGATGATAGGCTGCCCCGCCTCCCGGTTTAAAAGCTTCGCAAAACCATCATCAAGCAATGTCGCTTCGATATCTGAGATAACATAAGCTACCTGAACAGCGCAATAGCGGCGCAAAATCTCATGGATGGGCAAATCGCCATCGATCCGCTCCCGTTCGACATTGACTAAAGATTTTGGAAAAAGGTTGGTCACAAAAATGACCGCGATGTCGTCGGCGCAAAATAGACGCGACATGGCGATCACCATTTCGTCTGGCGCAATCTCCAGCTTTGCCGCCTCTTGCTCCGTTGGCGTTCTACTTTCTATTGAGAGCGTTTTTATCGATGGTTGATACCCATTTGCTTCAATCAATCGAGAAAAATCCCACATGCCGCCATAATTGGCGTCAACCTCTGCCAAACGTTCATTGATGTAGGTGCCATCCCCCTGCTTACGCAAAATCAATCCTTCGGCAGCAAATTTCGCCAGGACGGTACGAATTGTCGATCTGCTAACGCCCAACTCCCCCGCCAACTCTGTTTCGGACGGCAATCGAGAACCGGGAGGATAATCCCCGATGTTGATACGTTGACGCAATATGTCAGCCACTTGCGCGACGATTGTTTTGGGTCTTTTTATGGTCATTTTTCGACTGTTTGACGATAATTATTCGCTAGGGGTTTTTCATAGGATTTTTGATTGTAGTTTCTTGCACAATCAAATCAATTAAGATAATATTACCACAAAGGTCGGACGATTGCCGAATTATCATTTAATAGAGAAAACAGTCGCATGGGGGATGCCGCAACACAACAAATCGCTCAAGCGTTAAGCGGTCGTATACATACTCGCTCATCCTTGAGAAATGATAGTTTTGGATAAAGTCCCAGGTTAACGACAAGGCGGGCTGTTAGTCTCCACATAATTATAAGGAAAAAAGATGGAAAATGTCATCGCCCAACTCAACGGCAAAGTAGCGGAAGCGGAAAAAGAGATCTTGGCGTTTTTCCGCGAAATTGTAGCCATACCCAGCATGAACAGCGACATCGAAGCGGTGGGAGCCAGGGTTGGTGAAGAGATGAAAAAGCTGGGGTATGATGAGGTGTTCGTCGATAAATATGGCTCTATCGTCGGCAAAATCGGAAACGGGGAGAAAATTTTGCTATACGACACCCATCTCGACACTGTTGGCATCGGCGACCCTGACCAATGGGAGTGGGATCCATTTGAAGGAAAAGTAGAAAATGGGATGTTGTACGCTCGCGGAGCGCTGGACGAAAAAAACAGTACGCCAGGCATGGCGTATGGGTTGGCTTTTGCCCGCGATTTGGGGCTGCTGGACGGTTTTACCTGCTACGTTCTGGGCAATATCGAAGAGTGGTGCGATGGGGTAGGCTGCGCCGCATTTCGGGATTGGGAAGGGGTAACGCCACACTTTGTCGTCATCGGCGAACCAACCAACATGAAGGTGTATCGCGGGCACAAGGGGCGCTATGAGTTGGAACTTAGCTGCAAAGGGAAATCGGCGCACGCCGCTTCCAATTATATGGGAGACAATGCCGTTTACAAGATGATGCCGGTGATTGCCGGCATCTCTAAGTTGGAAGAAACATTTACCCCCGACGAATTTTTAGGACGAGGGCGCATCACCGTCTCCGTAATCTCCAGCGTAGCCCCCAGCAACAACGCCGTGCCCGATCAATGCACTATTTTCATCGATCGGCGCATCACCTTTGGCGAAACAAAAGAGATCGTCCGCGACCAAATTTGGTCTGTGGTGCCGGCAGAAACGAAAAAAGATTTTGAGATGCGCGAGTTAACTTATACCGAACCAAGCCACACCGGCGCAGTGTACGAATATGAGCAATATTTTCCTTCCTGGGCGTTCCCAGAAGAGCATCCTTTTGTCCAAGCGGGACGGGCAACGATGAAGGCGCTTTGGTCAGATAGCGAAGATTTTCATGGGCAAGGCAAGTGGGATTTCTCGACCAACGGCAACTATTGGGCGGGCAAATTGGGCATCCCCTGTATCGGTTTTGGTCCTGGCGACGAAATTTACGCGCATAATGTCGATGAGCATGTTCCGCTAAAGGATGTGGTAGAAGCGACGAAGTTTTACGCCCTGCTGCCGGCAATGATAGGGAAGGAATAATGTGGAATCAACGCTATAATTTTCAAATTTTAGGATTGAAACCCTCAGATTAAACCTGGCGCTTTCCCGCCCTACTCTGAAGGCTGATGGTCAATCCCCACCAATATTTCGGAGGTTATCCATGCAAACAGGCTTAAAAGGTCGTGACATGATTACGACGCAAGAATGGACGAAAAATGAGATTGATACGGTGTTAGAAGTGGCGAAAGATCTAAAAATGAAGCGGGCTATGGGAGCGCCGCACGCCTACTTGCGCGATAAGGTGCTGTCGATGCTCTTCTTCTTCACCAGCACTCGCACCCGCAACAGCTTTGAGGCAGGCATGGCGCAATTAGGCGGGCATGCCCAATTTATCGACTCTACCACCACGCAAATCAGTCATGGGGATGGCGCCACAGAGATCGGCGAGATTTTGGGTCGATATAACGACGGCATCGCCATCCGGCAATGTGATTATGGAGATGGCAACCGCTGGATTCGGCAAGTGGCGGAAGCCAGCCGAGTGCCCGTGCTGAATATGCAATGCGACCTGTTCCATCCATTTCAAATTTTGGCGGATATGTTGACGATTTTAGAGCATAAGGGCGACCCGCGCGGCAAGACGATAAACGTCAGCTACGCTTACGCCTCCAGCTACCAAAAACCGATCAGCGTGCCGATCAGCCTCATCTTGTTGATGAGCCGTTACGGGATGAACGTTCGGTTGACGCGCCCGCCGGAGTTTAAGTTGCCGGCAGAATTTATCGACCAAGCCCAGGAAAACGCCAAAAAATCACGCGGCTCGTTCGAAGTGTTAGATGACTTTGATGCCGGCATGAAGGGGGCAGACGTCGTGTATGCCAAATCATGGGGCTGTATGCTGACCACCGAAGATCATGAAGAGTCGGCAAAAATCAGCCAGGCGTACACCGATTGGATTACGGACGAACGCCGGATGGGGGTGGCAGACCGAGACGCAATTTATATGCATTGCTTGCCGGCAGACCGCAATATTGAAGTAACAGACAGCGTGGTGGATGGTCCGCAAAGCGTCGTATTTGACGAAGCGGAAAACCGTTTGCATGTGCAAAAAGCGGTGATGGCATTAACGATGTAAACCACATTAAAGAGGCGGACTTATGGGTCCGCCTCTTTTTTTTACAACAAGCGACAATGATAGATATAACTACCCGAAACGAAGAGGCATTAAAACGAGCAATTGATCGGTCGCGACAGCGAAATATCATCATCCCCACCTTCAAACAGATGCGTGATCCGGCTCATATTCCAGCGCCGATTAAAGAGCGGCTAGGCAACATTGGATTGTGGGATTTAAACCCGCTTAACTTGTTTCGTATCAGTTGGCGCAACGAACCCGTGGCGCACGGCGGCGGCTTTGGCGACGTAAATGTTTTAGAGCTGCCCTCCGAATTGACAGGCGTGCCGGCACGGATCGTGGCGCTGGTTGGCAAATGGTTTCCCACTGGGGCGCACAAAGTAGGGGCAGCTTTCGGCTGCCTGGTTCCCCGCTTGGTGACGGGGCAATTTGACCCCACCAGCCAAAAAGCGGCATGGCCCTCTACTGGCAACTATTGTCGTGGGGGAGCATACGATTCGGCGTTGCTGGGCTGCGAATCGATTGCCATCTTGCCCGAAGGGATGAGCCGGGAACGATTTGAATGGTTGGAAGGGGTGGCTGATGAAATCATTAAAACGCCCGGCTCAGAAAGCAATGTCAAAGAGATATTTGACAAATGTAAAGAGTTAAATGAATCGGGCGAAGATATCGTCATCTTCAACCAATTTGACGAGTTGGGCAATTATTTGTGGCATTATACCATCACTGGCGCGGCTATTGAGGAGGCGTTGGGCGGCTTGCTGGGTGAAGGGGATCGTTTTCGGGGGGTGGTGTCGTCTACTGGGTCTGCCGGCACTATCGCTTGCGGCGACTATCTCAAAACAATCTATCCACACAGCAAAATCGTAGCCAGCGAAGCGTTACAATGCCCGACCATGCTCAACAACGGCTTTGGGGCGCACCGCATAGAAGGGATTGGCGACAAGCATATTCCCTGGGTTCACAATGTAAAAAATACAGATATGGTAATCGCTATCGACGATAATGCCCCGATGGGATTGCTGCGATTGTTTAATGATGAAATCGGGCAGCAATTTTTGGCGGATTCGGGCGTGCCGGCATCTGCGATAGATCAACTGCATTTGTTAGGCATTTCCGGCATCGCCAACCTGTTGTCCGCCATTAAATTCGCCAAATATTACGAGTTAACAGACCAAGATGTGGTGGTGACTATCGCCACTGACTCGATGGAACTGTATCATAGTCGGGTGGCGGAATTGCAAGCGGAACAAGGGATATTGACCGAATCGGATAGCGCCGGCATCTACCAACGCTATTTGCTGGGGCAAGGGCTGGACAACATGTTAGAACTCAGCTATTACCAACGCAAACGGATTCATAATTTGAAATATTTCACATGGGTAGAGCAGCAAGGCAAAAGCTACGAAGAGATCCAAGCCCAATGGTACGATGACGCCTATTGGACATCTATTCCGGCAAAAGCTGGCGAAATTGACGTATTGATCGAACAGTTTAATAAACGTGTGCAGGCGGGATAATGGGCGGCTACCAGTTGGAACAGGCATCGGCAACGTTACAGTAATTAGCAAATTGTGGAGGCGGTCGTGAAAATAGCGATTTTAGGCGGCACAGGGGCAGAAGGGAGTGGGCTTGGTTTTCGATGGGCGGCAGCCGGTCATCAGATCGTCATTGGGTCGCGCCGAACCGAGAAAGGGGAGAAGGCAGCCGCAGAGCTGAATGAGAAGCTGTCGAATGCCGGCATTTCCAGCGTAGTTTCTGGCTCAGACAATTTAACCGCAGCGCAACAAGGCGAAATCGTCGTCCTTTCGGTGCCCTATTGGGCGCAAGAAGGGACATTAGAAAGCGTCAGGGAAGCGCTTGCCGGCAAAATCTTGGTAACGGTTGTGGCGCCGATGGGAGAAAAAGCGGCTCGCGTGCATCGCTTGCCCAGCGGTTTATCGGGGGCGGAAGAGGCGCAAAAACTTTTGGGCGAGCAGGTTCGGGTCGTCGCCGCATTCCAAAATATCTCCGCCCATCATCTAGGGGATTTAGCCCATGAGATGGATTGTGACGTATTGATTTGCGGAGCGAAAAAAGCGGATAAAGAGGTCGTGGCGCAATTGTGCCTAGATGCCGGCATGCGCGGCGTCAATGCTGGCGGTTTGGGCAACGCTTCGGTAATCGAAGGGATGACAAACATTTTAATCGGCATCAATATCCGCCACAAAATCAAAGATGCCGGCATTCGGATAACCGGAATAGAGTGACCAAAATCTGGCTTGGAGCCACTCATGACGTGGAGGCAGGATGAAATTTCGACTAAATGGCAACGTAATAGAGTACAAAGGCGATCCCGATCTAGATCTGATGACCTATTTGCGGGAACATGAAGGAATTTTGTCTCCCAAAAATGGATGCGCCCCTCAAGCGGCTTGCGGCTGTTGCGTCGTTCAGGTGGGCGACAAAGGGGTGTTGTCCTGCGTCACCAAAATGAGCAAAGTGGCAGACAGGGAGGTGGTAACGACCGAAGGGTTGGGAGATTATCGGCAGGAACTATTTGCCAACGCTTTTGTCTCCTGCGGCGGGGTGCAATGTGGCTTTTGCATTCCCGGCATTGTGATGCAATCGAACGCCCTTATCAACAAAAATCCTGATCCGAGTCGGGCGGATGTAGCCAAGGCGTTGCAGCCAAACTTATGCCGATGCACTGGCTATAAAAAGATCATCGATTCAGTGATTATGGCGGCTGACGCCATCCGCAACGAGGAGATGGTAGAAATGCCGGCAAGCGACGGACATATCGGCTCCCGACAGCCCAAATATGAAGCGGCTAAATTGACGCTCGGTCAACACCAATATGTCGATGACATCCGCATCAAAGGAATGAAAATCGGCGCCCTAAAATTTAGCGATCATCCCCGGGCAAAGGTGATAAAGATAGATGTTAGCGCGGCACAAGCCCACCCGGGCGTCATTCGGGTTTTTACCGCCGCCGATTTCCCAGGCGACCGCTATGTGGGTCTAATTAAACAAGATTGGCCCCAAATGATCGCCGAAGGGGAAACCACCCATTTCGTCGGCGATGTTTTGGCGTTGGCGGTAGCGGAAACAGACGATATCGCCCGCCAGGCGGTGGATAAAATCTCTGTTGAGTATGAAGTTCTTGAGCCGATTATCGACATGCATTTGGCAAAAACCGCTGACAGCCCTGCCGTTCATGCCGGCATCAGCAATATTTTATCCAGCACAGTTACCAATCGCGGCGATTTAGCCCAAGCCAAAGCGGCATCCGCTTTTACGGCGCAAGGCGTCTTCCAAACCCAAATGATCGAGCATGGCTTCATGGAGCCAGAATGCGCCATTGCCTACCCTGTGGATGATGGCGTTGAGCTCATATCACAAGGGCAAGGAGTGTATGACGATCGTAAACAGGTGGCTAAATTGCTGGGGCTGCCGCTGGACAAAGTACGGGTAAAGTTGGCGTCTAATGGCGGGGGTTTTGGCGGCAAGGAAGATTTAACAGTGCAAGGACACGCCGCCCTGGCAGCCCATTTGCTAAACGAACCGGTCAAAGTTCGGCTGACCCGCGACGAATCGATCACCCATCATCCCAAACGCCATCCCATTTGGATGGATTACGCCATTGGTTGTGATGAAAATGGCAAATTAACCTTTTGCCAGGTGGAATTTGTCGGAGATACTGGGGCATATGCCTCGGTGGGAATGAAGGTATTGGAGCGGTCGGCGGGGCATGCCACTGGCGCCTACAACTTTCCGGTAACAGATGTGGTTAGTACAGCGGTGTACACCAACAATTTGCCATGCGGGGCGATGCGGGGTTTTGGCGTCAATCAATCGGCGTTCGGCTTAGAAAGCCTTATCGATCAATTGTGCGAAGCGGGAGGATTTGACCGGTGGCAATTCCGTTACGACAACGCCCTGGACAATGGGGATATGACGGCGACAGGGCAAATTATCGAAGCGGGGGCTGGGGCAAAGGCGACGTTAGAGGCGGTGAAGGATGATTTTTACAAAGCGAAATATGCCGGCATCGCTTGCGGCATCAAAAATACCGGCATCGGCAACGGGATGCCCGACGCTTCTTCAGCCAAAATCACCATTGCTGCGGCAGACAAAATCATCATCGACCATGGCTGGACGGAGATGGGGCAGGGAGTTAATACTATCGCCCTCCAAGTGGTATGCAACGAAACAGGATTGTCTCCCGATCTCTTTGAAGTCCGCATCGACACCGCCGCCGAACAAGAGGCGGGCATGACCACCGCATCGCGGGCGACCTCATTGGTGGGAAACGCCCTGATCGACGCCTGTAAAGAGCTCAAGGAAGATTTAAAAACGAAATCGTTGGCTGAATTGGCAGGCAACCAATATGATGGGGAATGGGTAGTCGATTGGACGACCAAGCCAGGGGCAATGGTGGATAAGGTATACACCCATTACTCTTACAGCTACGCTACACAACTGGTCATTTTAGATGAGGAAAAAGGGGTTGTGAAGAAGATCGTAGCCGCCCACGATGCCGGCAAAATCTTTAATCCCACTCTTTTCGAAGGGCAGTTAGAAGGTTCGATTCATATGGGGTTAGGGTACGCCATCAGCGAAGAGCTGGCGATGGAAAATGGCAGACCCAAAAGCTCTCGACTGCGCAATATGGGCATTCTCAGGGCAAAAGAGATGCCAGAAGTTGAAGTGATTGGGGTTGAAGTGCCCGACCCATATGGTCCTTATGGGGCAAAGGGAGTCGGCGAAATTGGTTTGGTTCCCACCGCCGGGGCGGTAGCCAACGCCCTTTATCAATTTGACGGCGTTCGCCGCTACCAACTCCCCATGCGCATCCCCAAACGCGGGCTGACAAAACGGAACGGTCAAATGGTCAGGGATAAGGTCGTATCTAGTTAAGAAAAGGAGATTATCATGTCACAAGATAGGGTCGCGCTATATTTACAAGACGCCCATACCTTACAAGAAGGGATAGAGTTGGCGAAATATGCTGAATCCAAAGGGTTTGAGGCGGTCTGGCAAGCTGAGAGCCGCCTGGTAAGAGATTGCATCGTGCCGATGGCTGCCTTTGCCGCCCACACCACCACCCTCAAAGTCGCTAGCGGTGTCACCAACAATTGGACGCGCAATATCGGATTGCTCGCCGCCACCTTTTTAACATTAGACGATTTAGCCGAAGATCGGATCATTTGCGGCATTGGCGCCTGGTGGGATCCGCTTGCCAGCAAAGTGGGCATCAATCGACGCAAACCGTTAACCGCCATGCGCGAAACAGTCGAGGTATTGCGCCGGCTGCTAGCCGGGGAAAATGTCACATTTCAAGGGGAATTTCATCAAGTGACAGATATCCAGCTCGATGTGGTGCATGGGAGAAAAGGTCCCCGAAATGTGCCTATTTATATCGGCGCCACCGGCATGAAGATGATGGAGTTAACCGGCGAAATAGCGGATGGCGCCTGCCTCAATTACCTCGTCCACCCCAGCTACAATCTGAGGGCGATGGACGCCCTGGAAAGAGGGGCAAAAAAAGCGGGCAAATCGATTGATGAGATCGATCGACCCCAATTGATGATCTGCTCTGTGGATACAGATCGCAAAAAGGCGTTAGACGGAGCGCGCAAGATGATGACCCAATATTTGGGACAGCAACCCCATCTCATGAAAGCCAGCGGCGTCAGCCAAGAGCTTTTGGATGAAATCCACCAGGTTTTGACTTGGCCCGCCACCGACGAGGAGATCGAAGGGGCGATGCATTTGGTGCCAGACGATGTGGTGCAGATGTGTACCGCCGCCGGATCGCCGGAGGAAGTTAAGGCAAAAGTGCGCGAATATGTGGACAATGGCTGCACCTGCCCTATCTTGTATCCGTTAGGCGATCCCAAATTGATGATCGACATTTTTGCCGATGGATATAGCGCCTAATTTAGCTATAACCCAGGCAGCTCACCACAATAGCTAACGCTTTTCAACAGGAACTTCGTAAAAAATGACTCAACAGGTAAATCAGCTTATCCAGGCAGAAGAGCGCCGTCAAATTAACAAAATCGGATTAATTGCGTCTGAAAACAACGTGTCCCCACAAGTAAGAAGCGTTCTAGCTTCGTGTCTTTCCAGCAAATATGCGGAGGGGTATCCTGGCAGACGATATTATGAAGGGAATCAAATCGTTGACCAGGTGGAGAATTTAGCGATAGATCGGGTTAAGGCGTTGTTTGGCGTCCCTTTTGCAAATGTACAGGCTTATTCCGGCTCGCCGGCAAATTCTGCCATTCAGTTTGCCTTGATGGAGCCAGGCGATACGATAATGGGGTTGGCTTTAAGCGGCGGCGGTCATCTTACGCATGGTCATCCTAGAGTGACTTTTTCGGGGAAACATTTTAACGCCATTCAATATGGGTTGAACGAAAATGCCCGCATTGATTTTAAAGCGGCGCTGGCATTGGCGGAAGAGCATAAACCAACGGTGATCTATGCCGGCACAACCGCCTACCCGTTTAAACTCGACTTTGCCCAATTTAGAGCGATCGCCGACCAAGTGGGGGCTTGGTTGGTGGCGGATATCTCCCACATCACTGGTTTAATCATTGGCGAGCAGCACCCATCCCCAATGCCCTACGCCGATGTCGTCATGTCTACTACCCATAAAACGCTGCGGGGACCGCGGGGGGCGATCATTTTAGCGACTAAGCGCGGTTTGGAACGCGATCCGAAGTTGGGAGCGAAGATCAATTCCGCCATCATCCCCGGCATGCAAGGGGGTCCTCATTTGGCAACGACTGCCGGCATTGCGGTGGCGGCGGCAGAAGCGGCTGAATCATCGTTTAAAGGATATGCGGAGCAAGTGGTAAAAAATGCGGCGGCTTTGGCTGAAAGTTTGATGGATGCCGGCATTTCCCTGGTGGGTAATGGCACCGAAAATCATCTCATGGTAATTGATTTGACCCCTTTTAGCGATGGGTTAGGAACACAGGCGGCATATGCCCTGGATGTTGCCGGCATCTATGCCAACCGCAATACGATTCCCAATGAACCCTGTTCCCCATTTTACCCGTCTGGTTTACGCATTGGAACCCCATTGGTCACCACTAGAGGGATGAAAGAGCCTGAGATGGCGAAAATTGGGGGGTGGATCGCCAGGGTGATAGACCATGTTAAAGAGAGCAAATTGCCGGCAGAACGTAAAGAACGGTCGCCATTTGTGCGGGCGTTTAAAAAACAAGCTGATACTGATCAGACGTTGATAGCCATCGCCGAAGAAGTAAAAGAGATGGCGTCTACATTCCCCCTTTTTGCCGCTGCCAACTGGCATGGCGAGCAAAATTAGATTAGTCAATTCTCATTCGCAAGCCCAACCTATCAATTCGCCTGGTCAGATTTTCGATCTGCTTGGGAATTTGCATTTTCGATAACCGTCTCCCCAATCAAGCCAATTAAACCGGCGATGATGCCCAACCCAACAAACACAAATATAGTGGTGAAAATGCGGGTAAATGGCGTGGTCGGGCTCATATCGCCATAACCGATGGTGGTTAAGGTTATGACCGTGAAATAGAAAGCGTCAACCCAGGTGGCGATGGTCGGTTCGAAGCGAAAATAAAACCAAGAGCCCATGCCAATTGTAGTCAGAGCTACCAAAAACAACCCTCTAAACGCCTCTTTTTGCCACAACAATCCGCCAATTTGTCGCATAAATCTAAATATGGCAAATAATCCTAATGCCGGCATTTGCGCCTTCCTTGAAAAATTACTGTCAAGAGTCGAGCCGCATGAGCAAATCATGAGACAGCTATCGTTACATATTGAAAAAAAAAAAAATGATAGTTACTATATTGTAAGCTATTGTAACGAGGAAACTAAGAAGCCCGCTTCAAATCAACCAATTCCCTGGTTTTTTCAAAAAGTAAATATTGGCGCAGTTTCATAAATTAGCAGATTTGATCGCCCATAACTTTTTTTGACTTGTGCTGATATTTAACATCAATAAGGAGCAAATAGATGGTTCTTCAATCTGTTAAAAGAAAGTTTGTTGTCTTATTTTTTATCGTTTTTAGCAGCGTGTTTATATTAAATTCCCCTGCCTATGCGATAGTCACAAGAACAGCCTATCAAGTTAAATTCACCCATAACGATCCATGGTACAATCCTCACTATGGAGCATATTTTGTGGGCGCTTATGGCATTCCAGGATCAGCGGTTTTTCATGGATTTAGCGGTTCATACTCTGGATATGCTTGGAACAATTGGTGGGGATTCTATTCAAACGTTGAACTTTTGAGTAAATCCTGGCTATTTGCCCCGGCTTGCTACATAGGAGGTACTCCTACTACATGTCCTGATAGATGGACCGGCTCAGAGCACGAAGCAGATTTTGGATATTAATAAAACTTCTATACAAGATTGTAAATTGTCATGTTCATGCAGTTTTTTAAAGTGAGATTCAATATAAGGGGATCATACTATGTTTAATTCAACAAACTTTAGAAAAGAGCAGTTTCTGAAGTTACTAGGTCTAGTTCTAATCGCAATAGTAATTTTAACTGTAGGGGTGATATTCAGACCAACTGCGTCAGCCGAAAGAAATGCGTCATCTCCAATTGATGAACAAGAACTTCTCAGCATCGCAGAAACTTTACCCGAAGACACGATCATTCTTCATTCAAATGCAGAAACTATTGATTCTATTTCGCACCCGCTAGCAAAATTACCTGAAGAGAATAAAGAAAGCTACCTTGAAAAATGGTCAGCTTCTTTTGACTCTGCGCACAGCGCGACCTATCTGATGCCAAAGACGGGAGGGGTTGTCACTTATTTTCAATACCAATACCAAACCCCAAATGACGTTGACAGAATTGCCACTCGCTTAATTGAAGATTTGAATGATACCAACGCATCTTTGATAAGTGAAAAAGGCGAGCAGCGACTATTCTATATTAAAGGGGATGAAGGGGATGATATTTTTTGGTTGATTCAAAATCGGGGCGAAAAATTGGACTTAATCCTGGTCAACGGCTTTGGCAAAAAGGCTTTGTTAACAGTAGCCGAGGATATTGCACATTTTCAAAGAGATCGACGTTAAGTAGCGAACAAACAAAGTTTTTTCTGAGCAAAATCCGAAAGGATTTCATTGTTGTTAGACAAAAAAGCTCCTTTAAAAAACCTTTCGGGTGTTCCAGAGGAGACAAGGAGGTCTTTGAGCAAACTAGCCTTTGCCCCTTGTAATTGGCGTGGGTATTGAGAAAGGAATTAAAGTATGCAAAGAAGATATACAAAGGCGATTCGATTTAAAAAATTCTTTATACCGCTTACCTTATGGTTATTACATATTATTGTGCCCGTGGCAATCGCTGATGAAACCTATTCGGAAAAGGTCTTTACCCGAAACAATTCAATTAATCTAGACAAAGTTTCAGAATTAATGGATTTAAAGGTGGGCTTGAATCAGCATAGAATTGGGAGATATTAATGAGAACTATTCAATCAATTAATCTTAAGAATGCATACATTGTTTTAGCGCTACTATTATTAGCTTTCACCACAAACTCTGCTCGGGCATCACAATATGTTATGTATCAACCTGGTCCAAAAGCCGGGATATGGGCAAGTATTAGTACACCAGCTTCAGGGTTTGCGGGACCTGGTCAATCCAATCACGTTTCAGTTACCTGTTGTACATGGATGCAAACAGGCTGGAGATATTACTCCAGTTATTCTACCCCTCGAAGGTATTGGGAGTATCGAGATATATATGGAAATTATCAATTAACGGAAGTGGGAGACCAAAATTGGCTTTCAACCTCACACTATGCTGTTGATCATCAATCAGGCACTACTTGGTGTGCTTGGGTTAATTGGACCGTAGTTCAGTGTAAAGGCAGCATTGTAGGTCCAAACCAACGAAATGTTGTAGCAGAAACTGAGATGCACAACACATCGTCCCAGGCAAATACAACATTTAGCTATGTTCGATGGAAAGATTACTACTCCGGAGTTTGGAAGTATCCAAACATCAATGGGGTTAACACCAGTTGGCCATACCTAGCTAACATTACAAGCGGAGATAGTTTTTATGTCTATCGCTATAATTGATTTATGTGTGTCAGAACTTGGATATTAACATAAGATGAAACTTTGTAAATTTCTACATTTTGAGGTGCAATATGAAGAGTAGAACAATTTGGATTATAACATTACTAGCTATAATCACAATTTCCTTGTTATTTAATTCAAATGTATCTCCCGTGAGTGGGCAAGCCAGAAAGCATGCTGAAGAGTTAAAAATCCGATTGGCAAAATCCGATCTGCCTGTGAAGCGCGTTCAGGTCTTGAACGAATCGCCACTCCATATCGAAGTAACTTTAATTGGGTCAGAAGAACAGATGAACTTTGACGCCGCCTGGGCAAGATTTTTGACGGAATACGAGACAAAATTATCCTTAGGGGAATGGCTAACTGCCGGCAATCAAAAAGGGTTAAATTCAGGGGAAATATTGGCTCTTTATGATGTGGTTTTTGTCGATATTGACGGTGTTGAAATTGATAAGGCAACAGAGTTTCTGTATGCAGACTCAGTAATGACTGTGAAAGACAACATCGAATTTGATAAGCGCGCTTCAGATAGTGATGTCCAGACTAGGCTGCGGAAAAGCTTTAATTTATCAGAGTTGTCTAGTCCGAACGGTTTAGAAATTGAGTCAAAAATCGCCACAATCTCGATTTCAGTAGATTCAAATTCAAAGTTATCTGGCAGTCCCAGGTTTTTGAGAATGAAGTGGGAGTCTAGCAAAGATGTGGATCTGTTGACGCTTTTTCGGCTTTTTGGCGGGAGTTTCAGCGCCAAATACGCAGATTTAGAGATAGATTTCGTCAGAATTCATGTGGTTGACGACCAGGGAGAATGGCTGGCTGATTACGGGGGCAATTTCAACATGAACAGCTATCTGTTTCGCTTGTCAGATGAGCTTGCAAATCTTTCAATGCCCCCGTCTTCTTTACCCTAACCACCTAACAAATTGCGTTTGTCAAGCAGACAGATGATTTTTGGTTGGCGCAAAATCGGGGCGAAAAATTGGATTTAATTAGAGAACGACATTATGTAGGGAACAAAAGCTTTTCTGAGCATAAACCCGAAAGGTTTTCATTTGAACGGCGGTGCACCCCAAAACCTGTACCCAAAATTCAGATTTTTAGTGTGATCCTCAAAGACAGTTTTTTCAATAAGTTATTCCTTATCAACCCCTTTCAACCAGCTTACTAACCATTTGAGCGGCGGTTGATTGCCCAGCACAGAGTGCCGGCGAACTTCGTTATAGTAACAGATGCGCTCATTTACCACCGTAGACAATGCATCAATCGTGGGAGCATCAAGCAACAAAGAGCGGTTCTCATTTTTGAACCGGCTAATAAACGCTTCCATCTCCGTGTTGTCTTTGGCGCCGTCCAGAGCATAAGAAAGCTGTATTTGGTCGCGCAATAACAGGCGACCAGTCCAATCGTAGCTGGTGTAGACTGTATCTTGGTCATGATGCATAACCATGCCAGCAGCTTCAATGTTGAGCAAACGCATACTCTCTTTAGCCCGGTACCAAGCTTGAAGAGCCAGAGAGCGATTGGCCCTCTCGCTAACAGCCCAACCGAAGGCAAGCTTGCTGACATGGTCAATAATCGGCATCAAATAGGCTTTTTGACTGCCACTAGCGTAGCGAAGCTCGGTAAAATCGGTGTGAAGCGCTTCTAGTGGCTCAATATTGTCCAGTTGCGCCAGAAGATTGACCCGTGTGCCGGCTGCGATAATTGTCTGGCGAATGCCGCTTGGTTTCGGGACCCGAGTTGTTCTCAGCATAGTCAATCCCCAGAGCCGATGCAACCGTTGTACCACTTTGTGATTCACATGCTCCTGATAACTCTCATGCAACTCTGTTGTTGTCCGCCGATAGCCATATTCAGGATGCTGTCGAGCAATCGCTTCCAATGCTCCCTGCAAATGGGCGTATTTTTCGCCATAATCAACTCTGTGCCGCCGTTGATAATACCAGGTTGACTTTGGCAGCCCGATGGCGGTCAACGCTGCCGAAAGTGGATATTCTTCCATCACAGCTGTCACCAACTCCACCTTCTGGGCAGTACTCATCTTGCCCGACCCAAGAAGTTTTTTAAAAGCGCGATTTCAACCTCCTTCTTGCCCAGAAGCTGCTCCAATTGGGCCACCCGTTGCTCATACTCGGCAACTGAGCTTTCTCCAGCGTAAATCTCGGAACCTTTTTTCAGGAATTCTTTCTTCCATTTCACAATGGAATTGGGATGGACACGGTAGCTTTTAGCCAGTTGTCCGACGCTTTGCTTTCCTTGCAACAGCTCAAGTACGATCTGGAACTTGAGCTTTGGTGGATATCTCTTAGCCATGGTTTTCTCCTTCTTATCTTATATCTTGAACCATGTCTTTGAGAATGGCAACTTATCACATTACCTCTGAGTGCAACTTTTTGGGGTCAGCACCAACCTTTCGGGTTTTCCATGCAATATCACCCACTATCACAACAGATAAAGCTCAACCAGTTCGCCGGCATTTACCCCAGTGGCGGCAGACGGAATCCGAATTAGCCCATCCGCCTGGCTCAAGGTAAAGATCAGCCCGCTTTTGCCGAAAATCGGCTGCGCTTGGTACCCATCTTTCGTCTCCCTCACCTTAGCGCCCACCCAATCTTCTCTGCCCGCCTGAGAAGCTAGATTTATCGTCAGCTTGGCAGAAATGCGGGGGCGGAAAGGCGCTTTTCCCAATCCCGACAACTTGGCGATTGCCGGCACAACAAAAAGCGAAGCGATAACGGACGCCGATACCGGATTGCCAGGCAGCCCAATCACCCCCTTGCCGGCACACACCGCCAATATCGTTGGTTTGCCAGGGCGCACATTCACCCCATGAACCAAAATGCCCGGCTCGCCCAACATTTCGATGGCGCGAGCGGTCAAATCGCGGGCGCTGACAGACGAGCCAGCCGTAAAAATCAACAAATCATTTTCCGCCAATCCCTTTTCCGCCGCCGCTGTGAAGGCGTTCAGCTCATCTGGAATAATCGGATAAATAGCCGGGATACCACCCGCCTGCTGGATTTGGGCTTGCAGCGTGTAACTATTAATGTCGTAAATTTGCCCCGCCGCCAAAGGTTGACCGGGCGGAATCACTTCGTCGCCGCTGGACAAAATGCCCACTTTAGGCTGCCGAGTCACGTCGATTTCTGTCAATCCCAACGCCATCAAGCCGCCGATTTCCGCCGGACGCAAGCGAATGCCGGCATCCATTACTTGCTCCCCTTTTTTGACATCCTCGCCAGCCAGCATCACATTTTCGCCAACCCCCACCGCCCGCATTATTTCGATTTCAGCCTGGCGGGCAGTTTGGGTATGCTCGATCATCACCACTGCATCGGCGCCCGCTGGCAGCATGCCGCCGGTGTGAATCAGGGCGCATTGCCTTGCAGCCAAATGGATCGTTGACGCCTCCCCCATCAAAATCTCGCCTGCCAGCGTCAGATATGCCGGCAACGCTTCGCTGGCGCCGTGGGTCTCAGTCGCTTTTACCGCATATCCATCTACCGTCGAACGAATAAATGAGGGCAATTGGATCGGAGCAGTCACGGCGTCAAAGGTCACCCTGCCCAATGCTTGGGAGGTTGGAAGCAGTTCAGCTTGGGGGGATGCCGGCAATCGCGCCAGAAAAAGCGCCAACGCTTCGGGCGGAGGCAGCAGCGTCAAAAATTCGCCCATCTCACCAACCCTGCTCATGTACTGCCGCTAAGGCATGGTCTAAAATCAACAACGCTTCATCCACATGCTCTTTTGTGGCGGTCAATGCCGGAGCGATCCGCAGCACATTGCCATACATCCCTCCTTTGCCGATTAGCAAACCGCGCTGCCGCGTCTCTTCAAAGAGCCTATTCACAGCATTAACCGCTGGCTCTTTGCTTTGCCGATCCGTCACCATCTCCACCCCTTGCATCAACCCCCGCCCCCGCACCTCGCCAATGAGCGGATATTTCTCCCACAATTCGTCTAACCCATTCCGAAAATAGCCGCCTATGTCTGCGGAACGGTTAGGCGGCGCTTCCGATTCCAACGTCTCCATCACCCCTAGCCCAGCCGCAGTCGAAACCGGGTTGCCGCCAAACGTGCTAATCGAACCCCCCGCGTCGCGCATAGCGCCGGCAATCTCCGTTGTTGTAATCGTATTTGCCAAAGGAAAGCCATTGGCGATCCCTTTCGCCATGGTCATAATATCGGGGGTGACGCCGCTATGCTCGATGCCCCACCAATGATCGCCACACCGTCCAAAACCGGTTTGCACCTCGTCGGATATGTACAAGCCGCCATAATGGCGAATGATTTCCGCCGCCAATTTGAAATATTCAGGCGGCGGCGTCACAAATCCGCCCACCCCTTGAATCGGTTCGGCGATAAAGGCGGCTATGCGCCCGGAGGTGGTCGTTTTTATCACATTTTCGATATCCTGAGCGCACGCTACATCACATTCGGGATAGCTCATTTTGAGCGGACAGCGGTAGCAGTAGGGGGCAATGGCATGTTTAATGCCAATGACGTGCGTGCCGGCAATCCGCCAGCCACTTTGCCCCGTCAAACCCATCGCCAATGCCGACCGCCCACTGTATCCGTTTCGCAACGCCACCACTTCTTGGCTGCCAGTGAACGCCTTTGCCAACAGTATGGCGGTTTCGTTAGATTCAGTGCCAGAAGCCGTGAAATAGGAGGTGGACAGAGTTCCTGGGGCGATGCCGGCAATTCGTTCCGCCAATTCCACGCTGTTTTGATGAGGATAGAGGGTGGAAGTATGAATCAGCTTATCCACTTGCTCATGTACTCGGCGGTTGACGTTAGGATTGTTGTGCCCCACGCTGGTGGTGAGAATGCCGGCAAAAAAGTCGAGATATTTGTTCCCCTCCACATCCCACACATAGGATCCCTCCCCTTTTTCCAGAGGGAGCGGCTCGCTGTAATAAAGGATATGGTTGTCCCATAAAAACTGTTGTTGCTTGGCGTTAATCGTCTTGCGATCCATTTCGTTATCTCCAAAAAATACCGATAAAGGCGCAGTAAATCGGCTAATAAATCAACTCGCCGCGAACAAAAGCGGCGGTTTCGGGGCGGTTGGATTGGTTGAAAAACTGTTCTGTGGGCAACGTCTCCACCAATTTGCCATCTAACAACAATCCCACTCTATCGGCTAAGCGGCGGGCTTGAAAGATATTGTGGGTCACCATAACGATGGTGGCGCCATCCTCTTGGTTTGCCTTGACAATGAGCGATTCGATCAATTTGATATTATAAGGGTCTAAGTTGGCGGTTGGTTCGTCCAACATCAAAATCATTGGTTTAAGCAATAAAGCGCGGGCAAATGCTACCCGCTGCATCTCGCCGCCAGACAAAGCGTGCGCCGGTGCATCCAATAGATCGGTTAAGCCCAACTGTTCAACCAGGCGATCGATTTGGGATTGATGGCGCTTGATTTGGCGTCCGCGCAAACGCAATCCGTACAGGATATTGTCTCGAACGGAGCGGCGCAATAGTTGTGGGCGTTGAAAGATCATCGTCGCTCGCCGCCGCTGCGCTAATGTGGGGCGCTCTGGCGTAACTAGCTGATTTTGGAAACGCATTTCGCCGGCTGCCGGCATCTCTAAAAAGGTCAACAGGCGCAACAAAGTGCTTTTGCCCGCCCCGCTAGGACCTACCACCGCCAATATCTCGCCCTGGCAAATATCGAGGCATTCGACATCTAAAACAACCCGTCCGCCATACGATTGTTTCGTGTGGCGCAAGGCGTAAAGTGGGCGATTTTGGGTTGCGTCGATCATAGCCGGAAATTATACACAAGATTGGGTATAATGCCGGCAAACAACGTCCTATCGCTTAATGAAACGAGGTAAAAATGCCCAAAGTTTTCGTCACCCGCCGCCTGCCAGATGCCGGCATGGATTTATTAAACGCCGCTGCCGATATTGAGCTAGATGTGTGGGAACACGAGATGCCGCCGCCGCCAGAAAAGTTACAAGCCAGGACAACCGGGGCAGACGGATTGCTGTGCCTCATCACCGACCAAATAGATGAAGCGTTGCTGGCAAATGCCGGGGCGCAACTCAAAGTCGTTAGCCAAATGGCGGTCGGGGTAGACAACATCGATGTGCCGGCATGTACAAAACGGGGCATTATAGTTGGCAATACGCCCGGCGCGTTAACGGAAGCGACCGCCGATTTAGCTTTGGGATTATTGCTGGCTTCCGCCCGCCGGATTGTGTCCGCCGCTGAAGCGGTTAAAAAGGGGGAATGGCACACTTGGCAGCCAATGGGCTTTGTCGGTCCTGATCTACATGGCAGCATAGTCGGCCTCGTGGGGCTGGGTCGTATAGGCATGGCAGTGGCGCAGCGGTTAGCTGGATTTAATGTGCAGTTGTTATACTATAATCGCTCGCCCCGCGAAGATGCCCAGGACGTAAACGCCCACTATGTTTCGTTGCCAGAGCTGCTGGCGAGTAGCGATTTCGTCATCTTATTGACGGCGTTAACCGCTCAAACCCGCCATCTGATAAACGCCCAACGGCTGAAACAAATGAAGAAAACCGCGACGCTAATCAATATGGCGCGTGGCGAAGTTGTTGATCAAAACGCCCTTATTCATGCCTTGCAAAATAATGTAATCGCCTATGCCGGCTTAGACGTAACCACTCCGGAGCCGCTGCCGGCAAATCACCCTCTGCTGGCATTGCCAAATGCGACTGTATTGCCTCACATCGGCAGCGCCAGTCTCGCCGCCCGGCAAAAGATGGCGGAAATAGCCGCCCAAAATCTAGTAGCGGGAGTTCGGGGATACCCATTGCCCTTCTCAGTCAATGGCTAACGAATGAGGCAGGCTACTTTTTGCCTACGGCTGCGCCATAAATCAGCGATTTTTATCCCATCTTTTCCCAATTTGTGATACAGTTGGGCATTGTCAATTGCGTTCTGAAAGTGGGCTGATCGGAAGGCTAACAGTTGGGAGGGGTTGCAAAATTATCAGTTGCACTGAATCTCACAATGATTAGATGCCGGCAATCGTTATTTAATGCGAAGAATTGTCGAAGTATGGCGTTCGGGATTCTATCATTGGTTAGTTTTTAAGGTGGGTTGATCTCTCCAAATCATCTACCTTAAAGTTCAGGAGTACCTCATGATCCGTCAAATCAAATTTTCCTTCAAGTCAACGCTTACAATTCTTATTTTATTAGCCAGTTCAATTTCTTCAGCTGCGACAACCAGCAACGCCAACCTGGCTACTACGATAGTTCATATCGACTTTGGAGCCAACGCCAAAGCCAAACGCCTTGGCATCAATTTAGGGGCTCGCGCCCCGCAAGGCGCTGCCAACTATATCAAAAATCTAATTCCTAATCCCGGCTTCGAAACGGCAGAATACGCCACCATCTTCTCTACGTTGTCCGGTGCAAATGGGGATCGGGTGCAGGCAGACAAGTGGCAAGTTAGTTGGCGTCCAGACAGTTTTGGCGTCGATTTTTGGAATGGGGCTGAATATGAATTTGTTACAGGAGCCCGCAAAGGAAGCGCAGGATTTGTGTATGGTTTCACGAATGAGAATGACCGCTACACTTTTTACATGGGCGGCATGGCATCGGGGCAAGCCCCAGCAGCGGGCGATGTTTTTATCGTGCGCAAAAAGTTAGAGCCTTATCAGGCGGATATCGGCGACTACAACAATCCTGAACCCAATGACATTCGTCCGGGGAGCACAGGGGAACAATCGGTGCGGCTCTTAACCCGCTCCCAGCCTTTTGAACCCTCTTTCCAATTGGTGCTGGACAATTTTGGCGGCACAGACGCTTCTGCCGGCAAATTGCTTCATGTTCAGGGCAGCTACCAACTCTCTTTTTGGGCAAAAGGATTAAATAGTTCCAGCTCCCTAAAGGTCCATTTCAAACGAAATGGCGGCGCGATTTTCTATAATCCCCCACTGATAAATTTAACTGCCGATTGGCAGCAACACACGCTTAATTTTTGGGTTGACCCCAGCCTAGAACAACCCCTAACAGATTGGCAGGGTCCCGTCATCCTTGAGTTTATCGTCAACAATGGTGATCTGTTATTGGACGACGCTTCATTGATGCAAACCGGGTCGGTTAATCCCACGGTATTTACCGACCCTTTCGTGAACAATCTGCGCGATTTGCAACCAGGCATCATTCGGTATTGGGGGGCGCAATTAGGCAGCAGCCTCAATAATCAACTTTTCGATCCTTTTTCGCGGGCGCGCACGGGTTTCCGCATGTATGGTCCCGTGGTAAATGAACATCCTTACTCGCTATACGAATTCCTCGATTTGGCGCGAGAAATAGGGGCAGAACCCTGGTATGTGATTCCCCCCACTTTTTCACAAAGCGATCTGTCCAATCTCATCGAATATTTGGCTGCCCCTTCCGGAGCCAATCCCCCCGCCCCATATGCTGATTGGCGGGCGTCTCTAGGGCAGCCTGAACCCTGGACTACCGTTTTCGATACCATTCATTTGGAGTACGGCAATGAAATATGGGGCAATGGAGAAGCGCAAACCGATCCCTTTGCTGGCGCAACTATGGGCGGCGGAATCGTTGGGGCGCAAGTGGCCCATGATCGCATTGGCATCATGAAAAACTCTCCATATTATGACCCAGCGAAATTCAATTTCGTAATCGGCGGACAAACCCGCTATACCGGCAGGCAAACGGAGTTAGAAGAGAATAGCGACAACCATGATTCGATCGGATTCGCCCCCTACTATGGCGAATTAAATGCCTGGGGCAGCGCAGACCAACGTTATTACCCATTGTATGCGCTGGCAAAACAAGCGGTGACCATCGGCAACATGGTGGAAAACAAAGCGATTTTGGACGCTCATGGCTCTGAGATGTCTATCTATGAGATAAATCTACATGCCGTTGACCCCAACAACAATGTCTCCCTTGATGTCCGCAATGATGTTCTTACCGGCATTGCCGGCGGCTTATCTGTGCCATTAACGATGTTGACCTATATGCGAGATATGGGCGTTGTAAATCAGGTTGGATTTCAGGCGTTGCAATATTCGTTTGAGATGTCGAATGGGGAAGACGCCAGAGTATGGGGCATGTTGCGCGACAGTGAAGCGACGGGCAATAAACGACCAACTTGGTTAGGAATGGAGCTGGCGAACAAAGCAATTCGGGGCTCGATGATCAATACTTTGCAAACGGGAGATAATCCAAAATGGAGTCAACAACCGATAAATGGGGTAACGGAAGCTGTCGAGATTCCTTACATTCAATCCTTTGCCTTTCGGGATGGGGAAAAATATGGGATGATTGTGTTCAATTTGCATTTGACCGACATCCAACGAGTGGAGTTTGATTTACATATGCCGGCAAAACCAAACGGTACGTTATATACGTTGCAAAGCCCATTGCCGGCAAACCCCGGCGCAGACAACGAAAGCGCTGAAATAGTAACGATAACCAGCCAAGCAATCAATGCCAACCAATTGCCAGGCATTGAGATGGCGCCCCACTCCGCTCTGGTCATCGAGTGGGAATCTGATTGGACCGATCACATTTACCTGCCGATCACTTTGACTAAATAGCCCCGACTGCCATCCATTGAAAGGAAAAAGCTCCTGTTTTGTAAAACAAACAGGAGCTTTTTTTTGAGCGTACCGTAACGCTTTACCCTGCCGAAGCAGGAGATGGCGTTACGGTACAACTACTGAGTAAATAATTACACATACACACCACCTCCTCTGGGGTTAGGATAGTGAATCTCATTTTTAAATTCAGCCCAAGCATTATGGCACAGCTTGCCGGCATTGTCAAAAGAAAAAATGCCAGCTTACTCTTTAGGAAAACGAGCGGATTAAAGCGGGATAAGCGGCCTCGAGCCAGGGCTGCTGGGGCGGGATTAATATAGTCGGTTTGGGGAAAAGCGGATGCCAAAAGCAGCGAAAAAGATGCCCATCCGCCCTAATCGTCCATTCATCATCTGTTGGGGAATGGGTCGGCAGATGATAGAGATGCCGGCAACTTCGGCGAGTCAGCGAAGAGCGGCGAACATACCCTGCCTGTCGGGTCAGCAAGCGCGGCGGCTGGCAGTTGAAATCAAACTCTTCATACGCTACATGGGCAAAATCCCCCGCATCCTTAAGATGAACCACTTGCGCCCCTCGTAACAGCCCAAACTCCAGACCATTCGCGTCAAAAGCAGGGGCGTCAAACAGCTTGGTCGTCCTTACTATCCACCGGCGATTAGGCGGCAATTCATGCGCAATTTCGCCTAATTTGCCGGCAATCGACAAATTTTGCAATCCCGTTTCCTCCCAAGCCTCCCGCATAACGGCAGTCTCGGGGAGTTCATCCACATCCACTGTGCCAGCCGGCAATTGAACGCCGGCGATTGGATGGTTAAAAAACAACAATTGACTGTTGACGCCCTCTCCTCTGGTAATAAACGCTGTCGCCTTATGCAGCCTCCTGTTCATGCCGGCAGCTCCAAAATTTCGATCTGAGGCGCATATAACCGGTTTAACTCTTCTCGTTGCCTTTGCAACCCGCGCCACCCATACCACAATGCAAACCCAATCGCCAAAGCGCCATACAAAGGCAAGCCATTTATCGCTTGCCGGGAAAACCCTTGCCCCGCTAAATTGTCCCCTTGCCCTAACCCCCAAATCATCGCCGCCAACGCGCCCATGCCGCTAGCCAGGGCTGCCACCCCCCACAATCGTGGAGTTCTGCCATCGTTAAGGGTGTGCAACAGTCGGGCGATAATCGCTCCGCCAATTGGGGGGATTACAACAGCGGCAACCGCCCAGCGGGAGTTACTCTCGCCAGCCAGCGCCAGGGTGGCGTAAAGCCAGCCAAAACCAATTATTAAGCCAACCAGCAAACCAATCAGCATACTAAATGGGCTGCCCCATCCACTTTCTTGATTAACCGTCAACAACGCCGTCCCTGCTTGTTGCCGTTCGGCTAGTAACTCTTGTCCAATTTGAATGGGAAAGCCGTTGAGCGACGCCACTTTTACCGCTCTATAGGAGAGCGATTCGGCGCACCAATCTTCCGGCAAGGGGTCGGTATGGGCAGCGACAATGCCGGCAAAAGCGTCAATTTTGGCAGCCAGCGCTTCGGGGGATGTGGTCTGCGGCTGATAGGGCAGCGCCAAGCCGATATGAGCGGGGGCGACGCCAATTTTGTCTGGCAAATTTCGCACATCGCCAAAATGGCGCGTCATCTGGGGATCGCTCAACAAAGCGCGTTTGAACGCTGTTTCGTCGGCGATTTTTGGGGGAAAGTGAGCGATCAGGCTGACCATTACCCGGCTGCCAGCGGGACGATCTAGACGGAGTGAGAGCAGTCGTTCCTTTTTGCGCCCAACGAGACGATGACGATACCAAAAGTGGGTATCTCGCTGCGGCAAATAATGCATTTGAGTCAAGCGAGTCAACTGCCGCCAATAGTGAGCGTGCCCCATGCCGGCATCTTTGAGCAACGCCTCCTGGTCAATTCCAGCCGCCTCTTCCTCTTCAGAGGGAATTGGCTGCCCCTGCTGTAGCAAAAAGTGGCGGGTCAGCCCCCCATTGACCACGACGCTGGCAAATTCTAACTCTCTCTCCCCAGCCACAAAATAGGCGCGTGATCCTCGATCAAAAAACCCTTTTTCCGAAAAAACGGTTTGCCCATTCAGCCAAATTTCACGAGAGACAGGAAAGCGACGATAATGTAAACGGATATGTTCGCCATCTACCCGCCAATTGGTTTCAAACATAGCTGATTATCAAGTGCGGATGTTGGATTATCCCAATGGGAACTGTGCGATTAAAATTTCACCGTGTCCAACCGCCAAATCGCGTAAGCGGCGGCAATGAGAGCAATTGCCCCAATGACATAAGCTTCCAGCAGCTCTGCCCTGGTGAGAAAGATGGCGATCATGCCGCCGATGCCGGCAACAAGATAGAGCGCCATCACAGCTTCTCGTTGGCTTAACCCTATCCGTACCAAACGATGGCTGGCATGGTCTTTGCCGGCAGTCAGCGGGCTAACGCCCCTTCGAATCCGAGAAAACATCACCAGAGAAGTATCAAAAATCGGGACGCTCAACACAAAAATAGGAATCATCCAGGTAATTAAATTGCGATTTTGTTCAAACCGTAATTGTAACGCCAAAATCCCTAACAAAAAACCCAAAAATAAAGCGCCTGCGTCTCCCATAAAAATTTGCGCCGGTTTGAAATTGTAACGTAAAAAGCCCAGACAAGCGCCTAATGCGGCTGCCGCCAAACCGCCCACCAGATATTGATCGTTGAGGGCAGCGATAAGCAAAATAAAAGCGCCGGATACGGCAGATATGCCGGCGCTCAACCCATCCATGTTGTCTAAAAGGTTAACGGCGTTGGTGATGCCAGTTATCCACAAGATAGTAATGGCGTAGTTTACCCAGGGTGGCAAAGGAAGGCTGACCTGGACGCGAAACAGTATGAGGATGAGGCAGGCGACGATTTGAGCCGAAAATTTGGCGTATGCCGGCAAAGATCGGCGATCGTCAATTAACCCAGTAACTGCCATAAAAGTAGAGGCAAACAATATCCCTTGCACCTGAGGCGACCGAATAGAAGCGACGTTTCTCAACAACAAGGAGGCGGCAATCGCCGCCCCGATAAATATCGCAACGCCGCCCATCAAAGGCATGGGCGAACTGTGCAATTTTCGCTTGGCTGGGGCGTCCACAAAGCCCAAATTAATCGCCAATTGGCGGATCCATGGCGTGCTAAACCCGGTAACGCTTAAGGCAATGAGAAAGATGAAAAAGATAGTAGACATGGGTAAAAATGGCTCAAAATTTGCGAATGAAGGGGTCTTTTGTTATACGCATTATCTTTTTGCAATCGAAAATCAGAGTTCCGATTCTCCCCCGAATCATTCTTCGATCTCATAAATATCAACCCGCAAAATCCGATCCGCATCCGGCTGATTTGCCGCCGTGGGATCGCGGCGAGTTAAGCTGTTGACGACATCCATCCCCTCCACCACTTCGCCAAAGATGGTATGGCGTTCATTCAAATGAGGCGTTGGGGCATAGGTAATGAAAAATTGACTGCCATTTGTGTTGGCGCCAGCGTTTGCCATTGCCAATAAACCGGGACGATCAAAAGTCAAGCCCTCCACAAATTCATCGGCAAATTGATAGCCGGGACTACCACGCCCTGTGCCAGTTGGGTCGCCTCCCTGCGCCATAAAATTATCTAAAACGCGATGGAAATCGATCCCGTCGTAAAAGCCTTGGGTGGCTAAATAGATGAAGTTGTTGACGGTAAGCGGGGTGTGCTTGTTGTACAACAAAATGCGTATCTCCCCTTTCTCCGTGGTTAATACCGCTTCATAGTTTTTAGCCGGATCGGCAACCAGGGCAGCGCCATTGCCGGCATACATTCCATTTCGGTCAGATGCCGGCAGTTGGGCTGCCGTCCGTTCGCTTTCCACCAAGATACGGGAATTGTCTGCCAAACTGTGCGGATCGGGAAGCGGGGAGTCCGAGGTAGCCTCACTCGGTTGGTTTGACGACGAGTCGCCATTCAACTCATTGATAAATTGCTGTACCGTCGCTCGATTATTTTCGGGCGCAACCGCCAACGCCTGCGCTGCCCTCTCCATCGCTTTTGATTGGTCGCCTAAGCTATTGTAAGCCCGCGCGATTTGCAGCAACGTATTCCAAGCTGGCGAGGCGTTATTTTCCAGCCCCAACGCTTCCTCAAAAGCGGCGATCGCTTCATTGGTTTGCCCTAACTGTTGGTACAACTGCCCCAATTGCAGCCAGCGGCGCGGATCATCCTGGGTAGATTTTTGGCGGCTGGTAATCGGCAGTTCCAACCCGGTTTTCAGGCTGTCAACCGCCCCTTCAAAATAAGCTTGCTGTTCTTCCCCTTCAGAGCCATTCGCGCAAGCTATTTGAATCTCCCCTTTTTCAAAAAGAGATTGGATAAAGTAAGAGTCTATACCTATCGAGGCGTTATATCTATCAATAGATTCACCACAATCTCGGTCAAAGACATAAGCAAGCCGAGCATATTCATTGCGAATGATGGCATTTTGCGGGCTAAGCTCCATGGCGTCTTGGTAAAACTTTTCGGCGGTTTCAATTTTGGCGGTTCGTTCTCCCGCCTGCGCGATGTCTGCCCATCTCGTATTTAGCCGAGCTAAATTGGCGGTGTGATCTGTGTTTAGCGGATTAATTTCTTGCGCCGTTTGCAACCGCTCCTCGGCAGTTTGCAGCAACTCATCCCGCCTCAGGGCATCCGTTTGGATAGCGGACGCTTCCAGATAAGCTCTACCAAGAAATAAATAGTAAAAATCTTCGGTGGGAGCCAGCTCAACGGCATGTTCATAAATGGCAATTACTTGATCCCACATAACGGGCTTTTGGTCAGGTGGGGCAGCATTGGCAGCCCGTTCAAACGGATCCCCTCTTTTGTAGATGATATCGGCTTGAATTGCCCGTAAGTTGGTGCGGTTGATGGCAAATATCGCCACAATGAAGAGGACAACCGAGGCAAAATATGCCGGCATTCCCCCGCTTCGTCGTTCCTGACCCATCTTTTGCCAGGCGGCAATCGTACCAATAAGCAGCAATACAAAAATGACAAAGATATAAAACAGAGTGAGAATGCCGGCAGCCCTGTCCGCTTCTGCAATACGCCTCACGGTCAGCTCCATCGATTCAGCGCCAGGCGGGGCTAAAAATGAGCTGCGGATACGACTGGCGTGGGCAAAGGCAAACGCCAAGCCCAACCCTAATCCCGACAAAGATAAGGTTAAGCCAGGCAACGTTAACCGTTCCCACAAAGGATTCCAAAAATAGGTGAGGATAAAGGCGCAGCTTAGCGCCAAAGCCAGGCCAACCCACACTGCCCCCGCAATCAGCAAGGGAATGCTCGTGGCAACGCCGATGCCGGCAACGATGCCAGCTACCGCTTTGCTTGATCGGAAATTCGCTAACAAACCCACGGCAGCCCAGGCAGTTAAAGCCGCCCAAATTAGCGCCAAACTACCGCCTAATTGCCCCAACGCCCCGCTTTGGGCATTGACGCCCAGCAAGCGAATGAGCAAACCAGCCACCGCCCACGCCCCGAAAATGCCGGCAATGATTTTCAATTTATCTTCAGCCAAATCGCCAGCGGCGCGATCAATCGGCAAAAAACCCTCCTTTGCCATCTCGCTTAACATCAACAATGAGCCCAGCGCCCAACTCATTATCACCGTTAAAAAAATATAAGGCGATTCGGAAAAGTCGCGGCGCGAATGAATGAACATCGATTGCTGAAAGATGTCTCCGGCAGATGGAATATCCTCCAGCGATTGAATTTGCTGCCCTGGCGGTTGATTATAGGTGATAAAGTCATATCCTAGCGTCCCGATGATGACTCCCAAAATCAAACCGCCGGTCAATGCCGGCGTTAGCCAACCCCACGAAGAGCGGCGACGGCCGCCTCTGCCCCGTCGCTTTTTGCGTTGGGGTTTTTTATCGCCATCTGCCGCTTTTTCTTCAACCTCGGCAACGACCTCTGAAAATTCGCTTCCGCCTAATTTAGGCAGCAAATAGCCTACCAAAAAAATCAGCCCGACATAGACAAAGAAGTGAGTGCGGGTTGAGGCGATGGCGATGCCAAAATGGATTTCGATGTAATGCGCCATCACTGCGGTAACCAACCCAATTAACAACAATCTATCTGGGCTAAAGGGGTCTATTAGCGTGTCGGCTTCTTGATTGCCGGCAAAGAGGGCATAATAGATTAAATAGAGGGCTAACCCAACGATGCTGCCAAAGGGAATCGCCACCCCTATAAATTCGAACCCTAAAAAAGATGAGATAACGACTCCGCCCACCAGAGCGCCCAGTGTCCACATCCCGATTAGGGTCAACTGGTCTCGCCGGGAACGAACTACCCCTAACCAGGTAAAGCCAAAATAAAAGATAGAGAGATACAATAATTGCCAAACGATAAAGCCAGCCGCTCCGGTAATCACCAAAGCGTCCAACGTCTCATTATGAGAACGGTCAGGGGAGGCGTTGCGGGCTTCTACCGTGGCTAGTTCAGGGAGGTAAAAACGATTGTATGCCACATACATCGATTCGGGACCATACCCGATCAACGGGCGTAAAAAGTTCAAGGCGTCGTCGCTGCCGTCTGGGAATTGCAGCGGGTCGTGGGGGGCGATTAAGTCCAACGCCCCTTCCCAAATCAAGACCCTAACTTTGCCGGTGCCAGACTCTGATTCCAGCATACGACCCAGCCGCCCGATTGCCGGCAGCTCCCGCCATTCAAGCAGCGTTTGGGAGACGATATTCGTGGTCTCGCCCTCTTCTATATCAGCCACTAGATTGAAAGCGAGCAGCCACACGCCTAACATCGCCGCCACTAGCAGCCAACTTAGCCACAGCCATCGCCATCCTTTGCCGGCAGCCATCAATATAAATATGGCGATAGTGACCGCCCCAATCGCCCCCACAAAAGCGGTAAAAGAGCCCATAGCCCCGCTCAATGAAAGCAAACGCCCCGAATTGGTCAGGGCTGAGAGCAGGGCATTAAACAGTAAAAAAATGGCGGCGCTGCCCCCTAGCGTTAAACCCATCGCCTTGAAACCATCCAACAATCGAAATGTGTCTTTCTGGGGATCGGCGTTCCGCAAATTGACCAGCACAATCAACACAAATGCGAACAAGCCGCCAGCCAAACCCAAGAAGGGACCACGACTATATGTCCAATATATGGCGATAATTTGAATCGCCAGCGTGAAGATGTAAATAGACGACCGTATGATATCTGGGTACGCTAACTCTTCATCTTGCAAAATATTGGTAAAAGCGTCCAAGATTCGGGCTACAGTCAGCGGAACAACCATGATAAGGTATGCCGCCACAAAAATTGCGTTTCCCATATGCCCCGCCACCCGCGATTGGGTATTGCCACCCCAAGGGAGCGGATCTAAGCCAAAATGTTGCAGCATGGCATACAAAGAGATGGGAATGCTGACGATGATAATGGTCGTCACTAGCCGTCCCAGTTGCAATCTGTTTCGCAACGTAGCCCCCATCAGGGCAAAAACGACGATGTAAGAGAGGGTGGTGTACGTCCCTTGCAGCCGCTGGTAACTTCCTAACCAACTGATTGCCGGCGTAACAGAGAATAGGGCGGAGAGGATGTAGACCAAAGCCAATAACCCAACAAACAAAGCAAATGGCAACCGCCAGATCGAGCTTCCGCTTTTCCAACCTAGCCAACCTAGATCGCGCCATCCCGCTTGGTCGACAAATTTAACCAGCCATGCCAAGATCATCATCAGGGCAATGGATCGGAGCAGGGAGAGTTTATCGGGTTCAAAAACGCGGGAGGAATGGATGTTGAAGAATAGGGGGGTAAGGATTATTGCCAGCAGCCAACCTGCTTCGATTAATCCATTGCACCACTGCGTCAATTTAGAATCCCTCATATTTTTTTCCATTGGTAGTAACGGTCGCAAAATTACATGATTGGAGATGAAAATGAATCCATTTTCCAATGATGCCGCGTCCGATTGAGCAAGCGGCTCATTTTGCCATCAGATAGCTTGCTCAAACTCTAATTTTTTGATTGTATCTACTCTGCAAGAGATGGAGAAACGTTTGGTGAGTTTCTCAGCGGAAGTTATGGCAAATTTTTAACTTGTAGATGTTACCGCATCAAATTATGGGGAGCAAACTCAAAAAATTCAGTTAGATAGGAGAAGGGTTTGATATAAGGCGTCGATCTCTTTCACCATTTTGCGGGCGCCGAATTCTGGCGCCTTGGCTTTGCCGACAACTCCCATCTTCCTTCTTAACGGTTTGTCTTGTAACAATTCTTGCGTTTTTCTAGCGATAGCTTGGGGTTGTCCTGGCGGCGTCAAAAAGCCGTTGACCCCATCTTTTACCGCTTCAGCAGAGCCATCGGCGGCAGTACAAACGATTGGCAATCCTGTTGCCATTGCCTGTGGCAACACGCGCGGCAAACCTTCCCACAGACTAGACAAGACAAAAACATCGAAGGTCGCCAACAACTCTGGAATGTCGCGCCTGAGTCCTGTGAGAATAGTTTGCTGGCGAATGCCGGCAGCGTTCAATTCCGCTTCCACTTCCGTCCGCATATCCCCATCGCCAACAATGACGAAGTAAACGTGCGGCGCATTTGTGGCGATTTTGGCGAAACTGGCAACCAGGTCTAACGGCGCTTTTTGCGGCGACAGGCGGGTGACAGAGCCAACAACTAGAGCATCCAAGGGAATGCCCAAACTCTGCCTCACTTGAGTCGGAGGTAGGTTAGGATAGCCGAAGCGGTCGAGTTCGATGCCGCTGCGGATGAGAGTGTAATCGCTTCGTTTGCCGATTCCTTGCGCCAATCCTTTGTCGATATCTTTAGGCGAAACCACGATCATATGGTCGCCCGCCCATGCCGCAATTTTTTCCAAAGCTACATAAAAACTTCGTTGACGGGGTATCATTCTTTCATGAAAACTCCACCCGTGTACGGTATGCAGGATGATGGAGACGCCGACGCTTTTTGCCGCCAACCGCCCTAAAACCCCCGCTTTTGAGCTGTGGGTATGCACAATATCATAACGCCCTCCCTTCATCATTTTTCGCAGGTTGAACAACGCTTTCAGGTCGTTGACGGGGCTGATTTGGCGGAGGAGCACAGGCAAAATCGTCAAGTCAACGCCCCGGCGACGAGTTTCTTCGATGAGCGAGCCTTCTGTACCTGTTTGGGGACCCGATATGATTTTGAGTTGGTATTTGCCGGCATACTCTGGCAAACGGGTTAGGTAATCGACGGTGAGCATCGTATTTTCTTGCGCGCCGCCAATTATCATGCGGGTGATGGGGTGAAGGATGCGGTAAGGGTCACTCGCCATAAAGCAGCTCCTCATAAAGGGCGGTAGTTTTAGAAACTGATTTCGCAAGGGAAAATTGGGTTGTTATCCGATGTTTGCCGGCATTTCCCATTGCAATAGCCCTATCTGGATGGGAAAACAAGGCGCAGATGGCATTAGCCAATGCGTCGGGTTGTCCTGGCGGCGCCAAGATTCCACTATCCTGATTGATGACAGAAGGGGTACCTCCAACGGCAGTAGCGACGACCGGCAAACGGGCTGCCATCGCTTCCATAACCACATTGGGCATTCCTTCATGGTAGGACGAGGAAACCAGCAGGTCAAATGCCGGCAAAAGTTGAGGCACATCATCCCGTTCCCCCCAAAATTCAACTTGCGTTGCAATTCCCAAATCTTGAGCATATTCTTTCAGTGCAGGCAAATCGGGACCATCCCCGATCATCACCAGACGCGCTTTTAAAAAATGAGTCAACGTTTGTTGCCAGGCATCTAACAACAAAGGGTATCCTTTGACTGGGCGTGGTCTCCCGATAGCGACAGCGATAGGAATGGATGCCGGCAAATTCATCTGTGCCCGCACTACCGCTTTTGAAGGCAAATTGCTGTATTTTTCTATATCAACGCCGTTAGGAATCATCACAATTTTCTTTGCCGGCAATCCAATTTTTGTGCTAGCAAAGGTCGCCACTTCGGGCGCATTACAAATGATGCGATCTGCCCAACGCGCCGTCAGTTGGTTGAGCCACAACCTAATTTTGCCCTCTTGCCCCATGGTGCGCTCTGCCGAAATGATATGCGGTATGCCAGCCAACCTGCCCAAGATGCGCCCTGGAATGTTGGCATGAAACATCCAGGAATGCAAAATATCCGGCTGACTTTTTCGGAGAAGTCCAAACAAACTAGCCGCTTTATAAAGCCGCCATTTTTGTTGTGCCATACCCAGGTCATATACGGGAATGCCCAGAGCGCGTATTTTTTGCCCCACCAAGCCATCGCCATTGTAAAAGCAATAAACATTTATTTCTTCGACATCTAACTTGGAAACAAGTCGATAGAGCGCCATTTGCGCTCCGCCCATGGACAGCTCAGTGATGAGGTGAGTGATTTTCATATAAAAAACCAGCCTCGGGGTCACAAATGTAAAAAACAATCTGGTAACTGCGATTCATCTTCTTACTCCAAAATTTGCAACATGAGGTCGACTCTATTTTTCCAAGAATGCTTTTCGGCTTCTTTTAATCTCTCTTGTCTTAATTGGAGGGAGTCTGTCTGAATTACTTGCCCTATTACCTCTGGAAATTGAGCAGCGTGGGAAATAGACACCCACGATGCAAATTTATCAACTTCGGGGTGAGGGGTACTGATGATGGGTTTGCCAGTAGCCAGATATTCATACAGTTTGATGGGGCTGCGGTAACGAGTTGCCTCGCCTTCCACGTATGGAAGTAGGCAAACGTCGGCAGCGCGCAAAAATGCCGGCAATTTCGCAAAAGGTTGTTTCCCCAGAAAATACACTCCCAATGCGTGCAACTTGTCTCGCACTGAATCCTTAAAAAAGGATTGTCCAATCAAGACCAATGAATAATTAGGGCGCATTTCAGCGATGTTAGCAAGCAGGTCACTGTCAATTTTTTCATTGAGATTGCCAACAAACATTAAGATCGGTCGGGGCAACTGATCTACCAGCGAATGAGCAGGGACATCTGTCTGTGCCGCTCCCTGAAAGTGTTCCACATCCGCCCCGCTTGGCACATGAAAAGTGTGGGGGTTGGCTGGCAATTTGTTTTGATAGGTGAGCAGGGAATTAGCGAAAATCACGTCGGCTTGGCTGAGGAGGCGGTTTTCAAGTTGCTGAATTATCGTTTTTTTTCTGCCGGCAGTTCCTACCGTAAATTCATCAATACAATGGTAAACAACTTTTTTGTGCGGCAGACGAGGAATTAGCTCCACATGTTCGGGCTTGTAAAGCCACAAAATAGGGGTTGGCATATTTAGTTTTCGTAAATGGGAACTCACCCAATGGGCAACAATGCCGGCATTTAGTTTAGATATTGCCGGCAAATAATATCGTCCTGGCAACAAAGGAGGGGGAGAACCCAACCACAAATTGGGTTCGATCTCACTCACTCCTTCCCGCCACCGCTGCCGCCGCCGCTTTCGCAAGTCGGTATATTTGGCAAAATGCTCCCAACCAGCCATTTGCTCGACAAACAGCGTCCGATGTCCGCGCCTTGCCATAATGCGCATCACCTGCTGGCGGCTGCCCCACTTGCCATCCCAATCAGAAGAGGAGAAACAGAGAATATCCATCTTACAGCTTATGCGTCTCCTGTATTTGCTGCAAAAGCGCAAGTTCTTGTTCGGCAATGCTAGCCAACGAAAATTGGGCTTTGATGGCGGCTTGCGCCGCCTCCCCAAGCCTGAGGCGCAAAAGCTCATTTTCTAACAATCTCACCAATGCTTGACGCAAACTAGTCACAGTCGGTTCACAAAGCAACCCATTTTCCTCGTGCTCAATTAGGGCGCGTATGCCCTCTACATTTGTGCCAATTACCGGCAATCCACATGCCATCGCTTCCAGCAACGCCTTTGGGTGTCCCTCAAATCTGGATGGCAACACAAAAATCTCCGACTGATTCAATACAGACGGCAATTCTTGGTTAGGAATCAAGCCTAAAAAGTTAACCTGTACCTCATGTTTTTTTGCCAATTGAGCCAAATACGCTTTTTGCTCTCCATCGCCAATGACTGCCAATGACGCGTTAGGGATATTTGCCATTGCCTTAATGAGCAAATCAACGTTTTTGACAGGGGTTAACCGCCCCAAAAAACAGATTTGCCCTGCCGCCTTTTTTGCTTGTGCCATAGGTATGAATAGATCAGTGTCTATGTTGTTGGGTATGATAGTAATTCGGTCAGCCGAGATTTGGTAGCTCTTCACCACTTCCACCTTCAACAATTCCGTGGTTAGAAAAATATGGTCGGCATTTTTGAAGCTCCAACCTTCCAAACGGTGTATGAGGGCAGATTTCCAGCTTTTTCCCCGCTGGCGTTCAAAGTTTTTCGCCCATAAATAGCCCGCCCTAACCACAACAGGCTTGCGATAGAGCTTGCCGGCAATAATGGCTGTCCATGCCCCATCCAACTGATTCGTTTTATAAATCGCTGCATGCCGCATCGACCGCCAATGGAGCAATGGAGCGAATAAACTATAAACATTAGCTGACAATTTCCATCTGTTAAATAATATGTCAAATCCGGCTAATTCTTCGTGGCAAGCGAATTCCTCTTCATCACCGCTGGTCAAAATCTGAACATCTAGCGACTGTTGAAGTTTTTTGTATATCGCTATTTCTCTAGAAAAGATGCCTAACCTTCGCCACCGTTGCAAAGAAGTCGCCCGCGACATAAAAAAGAGCAGCTTATCGTTCATCAATTGTCAACTCCACCCAAATAGCTCCTCACCGAATCTCTCATTAGCCAATGCTTGGGATGCACGCCTTTGCCATATTCTCTAGCGATGCGCCCTTGGAAAAAATAGAGCCATCGATCCAATCGAAAGAGCAATTGCAACAACCACACCGGAGGAAAACGGGTCAGTACTCCGACAACAAGGTTAAGCAGCATACTTTTCACAACAATCTACCAAATTGCCAAATTTGTAACAGCTATATATTTCTCCACAACCGATTCAAGCGTCGGCACAGAGATCAATTGTTGAAACATCTCATAATGATCAACCAGCCGGTCTAATTGGGGCAAAATCTCTTCATGGGCATTAAATGGAAGACCGCCAAAACCAACCAATTCTGGATAAGAGCCTTCATTCAAATATAGCGCCGGCAGCCCGCAACTTAAAGCCTCAATTAACGCATTTGCACACGATTCGCTTTGGCTGGCGCTGATATAAATATCATGCTCCCGCAACAAATCTGCCGCCTCATTAGAAGATTGTGGATCGATATGCTGAATCCATTCAAACTGTTCTGATGAGCGACCGACAAATGTGAACTCGAACCGCTGCCAGTCCAGATGTTTTTCAATCCATTTATATGTCAATGCTCCTTGGCTCGGATTGTCCGACCAACTTGTTGAGATTAGTCGGATTTTGCGCTTCGGCTGGAACGATTGATCTTTTTTATAAAAAATCTCAGGATTTGCCGCATTGTGAACAATTATTGGATTAACAGGACGATAACCCATGCCAATTATCTGTTGCAAAGCCCATTCAGATTGGATAATAGAAACAGAGGCATAGTTTGCGTTCAATTGATAACATTCCTCTTCTTTTTCTCGATCGGTACCTTGAATGGAGAAGTTGGGCTCAGCTAAGCGGTGGATAATTTTAGGGGAATGATTTTTGGCAAAAGACAAGAATTGGTCTAAATCGAAATGATTCGAGTTCAGCAGGTAAAGATTAATGCTCTGGTCAAATATATTCTCAACCACTTGAAATTCTTGACTACTCAATTGTGAACGCAAAGCAACCATTAGATAATCTTCCCAATTGTCGATCTCTTTGCTGAACTGATGCCAGATGCCTATCTTTAGCTCCCTGTTTGCCGGCATCAACTTTCGTTTATTTTGTCGAAATTTGCTCACCTTTTGCCAGCTTGGTCGAATCCAACTTCTCCATATAGACTTTACTGTTCCGTCATTGTCAAACTTATCAGATAAAGTTCGGAGAGCCTGCGTTTGCTGGCTGTGAGCTTGAAATAACTTGGACAGACCAGCGGCTCCATCATATGGCGTAACATTTTCTATGTTGGCATAAAATTCAGCTAGCAAAGGCAATATAGATTGGGGTTGATGACGCTCTCGTACCCGCTGATAGCTGTTCTCAATATGACGGGCTAGCGAATTTTGACGAATATCTCGAGCAATAAGATCAATGCCGGCATCTGGAGAATCAAAGATACAGGCAGAATCAAGAATATCAGGGGCGATTCCAACACGACTACTGATTATTTTGCGCTTTGCTGCAACCGCTTCCAATATTGAACGCGGGGCTCCCTCCGACCGACTCGTCACCACGCACAGGTCTAAAAGATTGTAAAGTAAATTTATCTTCTCTTGGCGCAAATTATTGACGCTGATGTCGTCTCGATCGGGTGTTATTTTACCTACAAATGTGTATGGAATACCATAATCCGTTAATCTTTGCCGCAACCAAAAACGACGAGGACCCGCCAACAGGAAATGAATTGGATATCCTCTTTGTTTTAGCGCACGCGCCATTTCCGCCAAAACATCCGGACCTTTTACCAATTTTGGACTGGCTAAATCTCTGCCTTCCGTATCTCGATGAAAATTACCTATGAGATAAGCATTATCTGGGATATTTAGCTTTTTCTTAAGCGAGATTAACTCATCGCTAAATGGGCTAATAGGTTTAAAAATTTCCATATTAACCACATAGGGTATTAAGGCGCTATTCACGCCAACACTCTGCAACTGCTTTTGAGCCAATTTTGTTGGCGTAATCCAAGACCCAACCATGTTAGCCACCTGACTATATTGGGGATTTCGATAGTAGCGAAAAGGCTCGCCTGGAACCTGGCTGACAATCTGTTTGCCAACCAGCATAGAATGGGGTACATGTTTTAGCCCTGACCACCACATAGTATGTACCACCTGACTCTCTGACAGCTTAACCAACTCAACCACATTTTGAAGAGCTTGGCGGGTTAGGCGCAAATCGTCGTCTAAAGCCCAATTTTGGCTATCGCCTCCCGTTAAAAATACTTTAACTTTGCTCACGATTTTGCGTTGTTGAAAATCAATGCGCCTCCGTAGATATATAGTTGTTATCCATTTATCAACTGCTGCTTAAATTGGTTAAATTTGCTCATCAATTTCCACTTAAACCACAAAGCTTGTAACTGAATCAACGATTTAACGGAAATTGGCGCAGCTCGACATCGCTCTGCCACTGATAGATAGGCTGCTACAACATCGTCGATATGGCGAAGTGGCAGATTGGCTTGATAACGACCATAATCATTGCGCAATCGGGAAATTAATGCCGGCGTTTCATCCACATCATCATACAACATGCCTCCTTTACCTACAATTTCTGGATGACCGCCATCTCGCCTAGCAATTGCCGGCAACCCAACTGCCATCGCCTCAATTAACGCATTGGAACAGGGGTCTTTTTCGCTGCCCGTCAGAAAAATATCAGACTCTGCCAAAATCTTTGCCAGCTTATGGCTATCCTGAGGCGGTAACATATCTATGTGGCTAAATCGGATTGGAGCATTACCGACAAAAGTAAAAGAAATTTGTGAAAAATTAAGATTTTTATCTAACCATTGATAATCTTGAAATCCCTTTCGCCAGTTAGCAGACCAACTTGCTGCAATGAGTTTCGTCTTGGCATTTTCTGGTATTTGTCTGTAGGCTCTCCGTCTGAAAATTGAGGTGTCGGGCGCGTTCAGCGCCACACAACTAGGTTTATTCCCAAATGGAAACCTTTGTCGATTTTGTTGGCGGCTCCACTCAGATTGAAATATCGTTCCATTTGCCAGAGCTAGATTCGCCTGAAAAATTAGTCTGTCCGTGCCATCATCCCGTTGGCGGATCAGCGTTACTGGCCCATCGACGCGATGCAAAAATATAGCTCGGGGATATTGCCTAGCAGTACGCCACACCGTTGGCAAGTTGTGATGGCTATTAAAAACAAACACATCAGCTTCAGCCATTGTATCTGAATAATAGCCCTTGTTCGACAGCGCTTGCCGCAATGCGTGCAACGCTTGGTTACCGCCGCCCCAAGGAGCCGCTTTGAAGGGAAAGAGAATGTGAAACTTCATTGCTTTGTTGCGACAATTTCATATCCAGTCGTATATTGACTTTCTTTAGTGGACGATCGCCCCAGTTTCAACGCTTTTAATGGGTAATACAAAATCCAATATGCCGCCAATCTAGAATATCGACCAAAAAAGTTGACCCAATCTGCATGATTCAGCAATTGTTGCCACATAAGCAAACAGACATGTCCAAAATCGCCCTGCGGCTTAATATCAACTTTTGAAAATCCAACTTCATGCAAAACACGCTCCCAAAAATAGGAAGTATAACGCCCGTAATCTTCCGGATCGGCATGAATATGGTATAGAAATGGAATGGTCAAATATAGGATTCCCTCTGGCGACAATATCCGATAGCATTCGGCAACTGCCCCCTTGACGTCATAAAGATGCTCCATAATTTCGGCACAGATGAGCACGGGAAAGCTTCCGTCTGACAAAGGCGCTTTTATTGCATCGCCGATTATATCAACGCCATGATCCGCAGTTATGTTTAGGGTGGTAATCTGGTAGGAATAATCGGTAATGTCAAAGTCGCCCCGCTTTTTTTTCTGGTGACCGCCAATATCTAAGATGCGTATGCCGGCAGGAAGTTTGGGTATTTCTTGGGCAAAGAACTGATCCACGAAGTATCGGCGTATAGAGTAAGATAAATTGTGCATGTCTATTGAAGCGCAGGCAAATTTAAAACATTGTCTGCAAATTGTAGCCAATCATCAATTGTTGTTTTATGGCGATTAGTCGTCTCCTTTGATTTTTGCACTCCTCGCCCGAGATGCAGGTGGATTACCTCGTCTTGCTCGTTAAATGCCCGATCAACATGCAAGCGCCGCATCGGTGAAGACTCCGGCAACCTTTGTACCAAGCTTGGCTCCCACAGACTATTACGACAAGCGTAGAGTTGGTATCCTTCGGCTTTTAGCCCATACGATATCCGATCCCCTACATCGAACTGGGGCAATGCCGGCATAAAAGACAAATCCTTCTCACGTACCATCTGCAAATCAAACATAGCGCCCAAAATATGCAAAATTCCAGATGATTGCCGGCTGCGATCTAAACGAACGCCAGCGCCTGCCACTTTTTCGCTCAATTTTCCTGCCAAAAATGAGAGCCACCCCGGTTGGCATGCCATCGTATCCATATGCAAGGTCATCAATTTTTCAACATAAGGCTCGATGAATAATTGACCAATTTCCAAAGCCACTCCGTTGGCATAGCTTCCCCAAATGGTTGGTCTGCCGCGTCTGCGCAGCCAGTTTGCCGCTTTGGCGGCAAGATTCATCTTATGTAAGGGGGTCGGTCGAGTGCGATTCAACACCAAATTGATATCAGGCAACTGGCGCAGCCAATTTATCTCTGCCTCTGGCGAGGCATTGTCCACAATCCATAGGTCGTATGGAATTGTTGTAAATTGACGAATGGAGCGAATACAAGCTGCCAGAAGTTGGCTGGCGCTATGGTTGGGCAAAAACGACACTACGAGTAAGCAAATTGCTTCTACATCTTGACGAGCGGCTCGTTGAACATACACTTCGTAACTTTTCTCATCAATAATTATCGATTGCATCTATCTCCGATTTGTTCAAAACAACGCCAAAGCCAAACAGCGAGTCAAAAATTTGTAATCGATATGTTTCATTTTCAACTTGCAACTCATTGAGTATTTTTTCGTCAAAATATTGTGCCATACCATGTCGTTCCCAATGACCATAAACGCCTATATTCATGCTTTCCACCACTTTTTGCCGAACTGATAGTCGGTATGATTCGGGTAAAAAGGCAATTCGCGGCGGAGCGTCGCTGACATCATGAAAGGTAAATACTCTTACCGCATCTTTTATTCCGTGTTCCAGCGACCAACTGATTAAGTTGAATGGATGGGCGTCATTATGTAGGATATCTATTTGATGGTCGTGAAACAATGCCGGCAATGTTTTTCTAGCATCCCCTTCCAAAAAAGTTGATTCATCATCGCCAATAAAACGCCGTTTATCCACTAAATCACAAAGTATCAATTGATGTGCCGGCACATAATATTTGAGAGCCTCTTTCCACAACCGGGCTGATATGCCAAATTGAACGCCAAGCTCCACAATGGTTTGTGGCTGTAACCACTTTACTAAAGCCCAAACAGCAAATCCTTCTGCGATATCAAGAGATTTTCCATACCCGTCAAATTGCCGATTTGGGCTAGCTAAACCGCTTAAATATTCCCAGGCTCTCGGGCAAGCCTGATATTCGTAAAATGCGTCATGAACCCATGATTCATCGACACCAAAAGCGAAACAGATCTCGTTGGCAAAAAATGGGACAGATCGATTGCGAATTATTTTACCATTTCGGTTTTTCTGTTTTCTACTAGCCATCATTCGCCTTTGACTAAGGCGAAAAGAGTTGATTTTTCTAATTATCGAGTTGGCCATGATTTACTTTTGAATCTGAAAAATCACCCTCGCTACCGGTTGGGTAAAATCACCAAATTCATCAGGTTGAGATTGATCATCGTTTAACAAAATGTTGCCCACATTAGGCATAAACAATTCGATTACATACTCTCCGCTCCCAAAATCAATTAAATCGCTGCCTCGCGTTTGGTATTGAATTGGCACTTCAATCCCAACAAATCCGGCTGGCTTAACCACCCTGATAATTTCGCCAATCACCTGTTTTGGATCATATGCATGTTCAAGAGAATGGCAACTGTAAACTACATCGAATTCATTTTTTAGGAAGGTCATTTGATGCATATCCATTACTAAAATCTCTGTTGAATCGCTGAAAAGGTCAATGCCAACCACCGATTGCACATGCTTGCTTTTAAAGTAATTGATTTCTGCCACATTTCGCGCTCCAATGCACAAAACTTTTTTACCCTCAAGCCTAACTAGCTTATCAATTGCATCAACCAATCTTATCGTACGAGATTGCAAAGGGGTATGTTTTTTCTTTAATGTTCTTTCCAGTTGTGTTCTTAAATAAGTATCATAATCCTCAGAAAATCGCCATATCTTCTCTCTTAGCGCCAATTTCCTCTGAGAAACTTGAAACTTAATATGTACTCTTTTTAACCTACTAAGAAATCTCTTCATTATGTTGCCACACTATAAAAACGCCGGTAATAGACAACGCAATGCCGGCAACAAAGCGCCCCATAACAATACCCACCCCTTGAAAAGGAACTATAAAAATTAGGGGGCAAATTATGCTAAAGATAGCTGAGATGCCTCTCAGCAGATACAAACTACGTTCTTGCTCAAGCGATCGGAAATACATCTCTGCCCCAAAGCCAGGAATAGAAACGATAAAAGCGCCTAACAACCAACCAATGTAAGGTAAGCTAGATCGATATTCGTCCGTTAATATGATCGACAAACTCCAATTTAACAGTAGCATAAGCGCCAACCACAGCAAACTGAAACCCGCGATGAGCAGCCCCATTTCTGCAGCAATTCGACGTTGTCTACGGCTTATATTTAGCTTCATAAATATTGGATAGCGCACCGTGTAATAAACTGTCCACAACCGCTTAAATTGAGTGTAAATTATTTGAGCCACCGAATAATCAGCTACAGCCCACAATGGCATCAAAGCAGCCATCAAAAGTCCATCGACTCGAGTTTGAATAGTCGAAATACTGCCTAGCAAGGTTAGATGATAGCCGTATTTTTTCATCTCGCTCTTCTCAAATGCCGGCATTGAAGCTTCGACATTGTCTTCACGGAATATCAAGCAGCAAAATAGTAGCAAGGTCAAACCCATTGCCAGCAAGTTAGAAAATGAAAACCATACAATTCGATATGATGTTAAGCGCAAAGAAAATATTAGCAACAACAAAACGCCCATATACCTAGAAGTTGCCTCCGCCACCCTAAACCAAAACAACCTGCCAAATTGTTCCTTTGCCCCAAAATACCCGCTCGCCCCATTTAAAGAATGAATAATCGGGAAAAATATGGAGTTCACCAAAAACAAACCGCCAAGCAAAACCTCCCCCTTGACAAACCAGAAAAAAAGCCCGCCAGCTATCCAGCCTAAGACGCCCAATAACGACCATCCAAATGTTATTCTAATATTTTCGCGTATTGCCGCAGGAAACCCTTTTGTAATGTAATGATAGCTAGCTCCATTCATTCCCGACATTGAAAATAGCTGGACAAAAGGTAAATAGACGGCGATGATACCCAACATACCAACTTCGGCTTTAGTCAGCAGTCGAGTGATTATCGGCATCCGAATCAAGCCCAGTGTAAGCGCAATAAAATTGGCTGTCATAAGCAGACCACTAGCCCGCCAAAATTGTCGATTTTGCAATTTTTTCTGGATGGCGCCCCACATTCGATTCCTTGAGCTCAAGGTCATTACATTCCGCGTAACATGACGAATAAATGCTCAGAAATTACCCTAAGCAAGTTTGTCCAAGTCGATTTTGACTGGCTCATCTGACGGGATTTATGATTTTTTCGGAAGCCATGATACTTTAAGCTGATCATATCAACGCCTGCAACCAAGACACCACCATATCAACCGCCACCTGATTTCTGCCGCCATACGGAATAATAATATCAGCATACCGCTTACTAGGCTCGACAAATTCCAGGTGCATGGGGCGTACCGTTGTCATATATTGGTCGATAATCGACTCAAATGATCGCCCTCGCTCGTTCATATCTCGCGTGATACGGCGAATCAAACGGATATCAGCATCAGTATCAACATAGATTTTGATATCCATAATGTCGCGCAATGGTTTGTCCGTAAAAATCAAAATGCCGTCTATTAAAATGATTGGGGCAGGAGGAACAGTTACCGTCTCTTTAGTGCGGATATGTTTGGTAAAATCGTACACTGGAATATGTGCCGGCATTCCCGCTAGCAATTGCTCCACATGCTCACTCAGCAACTCCGTCTCCAACGAATCAGGATGATCATAATTGACGCGGGCGCGCTCCGCCAACGACAAATGGGGATTGTCTCGATAATAAGCGTCGTGCGGCAAATAGCCGATCTGCTCAGCCCCAACTTCCGACAATATCGCTCGAGCCACTGTTGTTTTGCCCGATGCGGTGCCGCCCGCCACGCCAAAAACGATCGGTTTCTGTTTCATCATTCTAACCGGCATAAAAAAAGCCCGATATCGGGCTGGGCTTAGAGCCACCTATGGGACTTGAACCCATAACCTATGCTTTACGAAAGCATCGCTCTGCCGATTGAGCTAAGGTGGCGCGCCAATGAGCCGATTATAACAGGTCAAAAGTTGCCGGCAACACCCACAAAAATAATCTTATCCCTATCACTACAAAAAAAAGCGCGCCGCCATCGACGCGCTTTATTGCTCAAACCAAGGCGCTTCATCTCATTGCGCTTTTAACGTATAGTTTCCCGACGGTAAACTGCCGCCAAAGAGAGCGCTAACAAGAATACAAAAGCTCCATACAACGGTACTGCCGAGCGATTGAAGATGGCGCTTACGCCTGCCTCTTGCAATGTTACCGCCGTTGGCGAAACGCCGCTCACATTGAGCGTCCAACTAGCAAATGTGCCTACGTCGCCCCCTTCGTTATCGTAGATACAAAGCCGCCAATTCCCCAGTGGGCTGTCTCCATTAAATGCGGCGGCAAAGGTTGTGCCCTGTCCGCCATCTGAGTTTGGCGCATAGGCGCATCGTAGGTCATCCTGGCATATTACTTCAACATCGCCAATGGTATCACCCATCGTTTCTGCGTCATCCACATTGGCGTCTGCAAACGAAATAGGCGAGCCTGGAGAAAGATTTGAACTATCGCCGAATGAACTAGCTGGCTCGCCTGGCCGATTCATCATATCCAACACATCTCCATTAGGCGCGGTTAACTCAACGCGTAAGTCTCCCACCCAGCTATGATCAATAGCTGCGTCAATCGAAACCTCCGTCAGGGTACTGCCCGCTGGGATATCAACTGGGGTGATATTAATAATGTCGCAAACGCCATTTGGGTCATTATCAGGGATGGGGGCATTTGGGTTGGATTGAAAGCCAACCAAGCGCCCGCTAGCGTTGGCGGCTGGCTGGCTTTGGGCGGGGGCAGAAGATGGATCAGGCGCAGGCTCTGAATCCCCTTTGCCTCCGGATTGCGCCAGGGCTGGCGTTACCGATAAAAACACAATAAAGGGGATTAATAAAGACGCTTGCAACTTCGACAATTTCATAACTACTCCTTATACAGTGGAAAATACATCATCCAATACAGCAGACGATAAAATCGCCTCACAAACAACCTGACCAAATGCCGCTCCCGCATATTAAACAACATGCTTGCCCGACTTGTTCTTTTTTATTATTCCAGGCTTTTACGGGGACTCAATAGGAGCTTTGTATGATCATCAGGGGGAAAATTTGGCTGCCTTACAAGGAGGTGAATGAAGGGGAATATGGAGAATTTCGCCAACCATTAACAATGTCTAGACCGGATCTACCACTTTTTTTTGACATTTTCCCCAAAAAAAGGTAATCTTTTCCTGCCTTACGTTCGGATACGGGAAAAAAAGCTGCCCAAACTAACGAAGATGGGCGGCTTTTTTTGTGAGTATGCAGCCTTTTTAGGCTATAGATGATACGGATGAATAATCCGTTAAGGAGACTGTGACGATGATAAATATATACGTTGGAAACCTTTCCTACCGTACCAGCGATGTTGAATTGCGAGAAGCGTTCGCCGAGCATGGTGAAGTGAACTCAGCTACTGTGATCACTGACCGGGATACGGGGCGTTCGCGCGGGTTTGGTTTTGTAGAAATGGCTTCAAAAGAAGAAGGAGAAGCGGCTATTGCCGCATTAAATGGAGTAGAATTAGATGGTCGTTCCCTGCGAGTCAACGAAGCGCGCCCCCGTGAAGAGCGCCCTCGTGGACGACGAGAATATCGAGGCGGAAATAGAGATAATCGCTGGTAATGAGTAGTTAGACTGTATCCAGATTGTAAAGGCAGCGCCCGGTTTATCCGGGCGTTTTTTATTCCGCTCCCCAATTTCCCCGTAGCTTGCCGCCAGGAGGGTCATTTCTGCCCCTTTTGGTAGCCGTTTAGCCGCAGCGTTAATGGGGTCTGGCAGTTAGGTTTTTTTCAAATAGAGAATGTAGCGCACTTGACCTTTTATCTGGCTCAATCGCTGCTCTTCTAATCGTAGGTCTGCCACTTCATTTGCCCATTTTCTTACTTACTTTCTTAGCGCCAGCTTTTTTGTCGGTAATAATTTTGAGCGTTTTGCCGGCATCTAACGCCAGGGCTGCTTTCCGGGTTTTTAGCATCAATTTGGTTTGCGATTCGCCGCAAACGTCAACTTCCATCGAAAATTCAATGGTGTCAGCGCCCATCTTTATCCTCAGAGATGTTGTTTGCCTTAATTCTTGAGGGATAATATAACAAAAATCGGCAAAAGAGAAATTAGATACAGGAAAAGCAATGAATCGAAAAGCGTCAGGATGGCTAGGGAAGCGGGGAGAAGGGTATGTGTTTATCCAATTTATCTTGTTTGGGTTGATTGGGTTTGCTCCCCGGTTGCTGCCAGGCGCATTGCTGCCGGCATCTCTTGCCCCGGTTGGTCAGGTTGCCGGCATCCTCATCGCTCTGGTCGGATTAGGGCTGGCTTTTGCCGGCGTTTTCAGTTTGGGCGACAACCTCGCCGCCGTTCCCCACCCAAAAGAAGGCAGCCAATTGGTAGCGCACGGCGCATATCAAATCGTGCGCCATCCCATTTACAGCGGCATTATCTTTGCCGCGTTTGGCTGGTCGTTGATGACCAATTCTTGGGCAGCAGCCGCTTTTTCATCGCTGCTCGCCCTATTTTTCGACATCAAATCCCGTCGGGAAGAGGGATGGCTGGCGGAAAAGTTTGCCGACTACCCCGCTTATCAACAACAAGTCAAAAAGCTCATTCCGTTTATTTATTGACCAGGTTCCAGCCGCTTGACGACCGCCGCCCCTTGCCCCATAATCGGCTGGCATTGTCATGTTGGCAAGGATGAATTGATGAAACCAGCCCCGTTTGAATATTTGGCGCCCACCGCCATCCCCGAAACTGTCTCCGCGCTTGACGAGCATGGCTTTGACGCTAAATTGCTGGCTGGCGGGCAAAGTCTGACGCCCACCATGAATTTTCGTTTGGCGCAGCCAGCCATTTTAATCGACATCAATCGCGTGCCAGAACTTGCCGGCATTAGCCGCGCCCCATCCGGCGTTACCCGCATCGGGGCAATGACCAGGCAGCGCGCTATCGAACGCAGTCCGGCTATCGCCGCTGAACAACCTTTGCTGGCTGAGGCGATACCTTTTGTGGCGCATCCCCAAATCCGCAACAGGGGAACCATTGGCGGCAGCATCGTTCACGCTGATCCGGCAGCGGAATTGCCCGTCGTGGCGGTGGCATTACGCGCCACACTTAACATCGCGTCGGCGTCTGGCACACGACAGACGGCGGCAACAGATTTTTATCGGGGCGTTTTTGATATCGATTTGCAACCCGAAGAGCTGCTCACCTCGATCGACTTTCCGGCATGGCAGCCTGAAGATGGATACGCTTTTGTGGAGGTAGCGCGGCGGCATGGAGATTACGCCCTGGCTGGGGTGGCGGCGGTGGTTGGGTTGGATCAGGAAGGAAATTGCCGGCATTGCCGCCTCGTCTATTTAAGTTTAGGCGACAAGCCAATCGTTGCCGAAAAAGCGGCGCAAGCTTTAATTGGCCAGCCGCCCACTGACGACCATATTAAAGATACCGCCCACATAGCCAGCGCAGATGAGATAGAGCCTGCCGGCAATATCCACGCCTCGCCAGCATACCAGCGGCATCTGGCTAACGTTTTAACCCAACGCGCTTTGGCAAAGGCATTTGAGAGGGCAACCCCAGCATGATACCCATCACCCTGACAGTAAATGGCGTCGAATATCAGCGCCAAGTCGAGCCGCGTATATTGCTCAGCGATTTTTTGCGGCACGCACTGGGACTGACCGGCACGCATGTTGGCTGTGAACATGGCGTTTGCGGAGCTTGTACCATTTTGCTGGAAGGCGAAGCGGTTCGCTCTTGCCTGCTTTTTGCCGTTCAGATGAATGGCGCGACGATTCAAACCGTCGAAGGGTTAGCCGAGGATCAGTCAGAGTTACACCCTTTGCAACAAGCGTTTTGGGAGAAGCATGGGTTGCAATGCGGCTTTTGCACGCCCGGCATTTTGCTCTCCTTACTCCCATTTTTGCAAGAAAATCCCCAGCCAACCGAAGCGGAAATCCGCCTTGCATTGTCTGGCAATTTATGCCGCTGTACCGGCTATCAACATATCGTTCAGGCGGCGCAAATGGCGGCAGAGATGATGGCAGGAGATGGCGAATGAAACCATTTAGCTGGTGGCAAGAACAAATTGGGGCGGGGTTGCCGGCATTTATCGACCAACTTGCCCGCCATTTTAATCAGATTGAATCGGATGTCCTCGCCTTTGTGCCCGAGCCGGATCGATTTGATCGGTTGCGCCGCGACGCCTATCTGCTGCAAGAGCGGTATCCTCATCCAGATAATCGCCCCCCTTTGTTTGGGATTCCAATCGCCGTGAAAGATATTTTTCATGTTGATGGCTTTCCTACCTATGCCGGCAGCAAACTCCCGCCCGAAATATTAGCGGGGGAAGAGTCGCAAGCGGTAACTCGGCTAAAAGAAGCGGGGGGGCTCATTTTGGGCAAAAGCGTTACCACCGAATTTGCCTACTTTGGGGCAGGAGCCACCCGAAATCCGCATAATTTAGAGCATACGCCTGGCGGCTCTAGCAGCGGCTCAGCGGCGGCGGTGGCGGCAGGGCAATCTCCGTTGGCATTCGGCACCCAAACGATTGGCTCTGTCAACCGCCCAGCCGCCTTTTGCGGCGTAGTTGGCTATAAACCCAGCTACGACCGCATCGCCAAAGCGGGCGTTATCCCCCTTGCCCCATCGCTTGACCATGTTGGTTTATTTGCTCCCGATGTTGCCGGCATTCAAATCGCTGCCCCGCTTTTATGCGGTAATTGGCAGCCGGCAAATTTGGCAAAGGGTTTTACGCTTGGAATTCCCGAAGGGATGTACCTGGAACATTGTGACGAAGAAGGATTAGCCCACTTTCGTCAACTCTGCGCCTTCTTGCAAAAAGCTGGCATCAACATCTCCTCCATCCCCGCCATGCCCGATTTCGACCAAATCATCGCCCGGCATTTGTTGATTAACGCCGCCGAAACTGCCCAGGTTCATGCCGATTGGTATACAGAATATGGCGACCAATACCATCCCAAAACAGTGGAATTGATTGAACGGGGCAAAGAGACCGCGCCGGACGATTTGGCTGCGGCAAAAGCGGGTCAGCTTCAACTGAGAGCTGAAATCGAGGCATTGATGGCGACCCGCCAGTTGGATGGCTGGATAACGCCGCCTGCCCCTGGCGCCGCCCCAGCCGGTTTAGAAAGCACGGGCAACCCGGTGATGAATTTGCCCTGGAGCCATTGTGGGCTGCCCAGCGTGACATTGCCGGCAGGAACAAATGTGGCGGGTTTGCCGCTTGGCGTACAATTAGTTGGGGATTGGTATGACGACGAAGCGATATTGGCGCATGCCGCCATCGTCGAATCCATGCTGTCTGCCGATAAAAGCGTTTAACCTGACTGGGGAAAAATGCGCCGCCACAAATTCGTTTGCAGCAAATTTTCGGGGTCTAGTTGGGCTTTGAGCGTGCGGAAGCGGTTGATCGTTTCTTCGCCCAGATACGCCTTTGCCGTTTCAGGGCGCAACACGCTATCTTTGGCAAAGTAAAAACGCCCCCCATACTTTAAAACCACTTCATCCATTTGCCGGCACATATTGATTAGGGTTTGACGATTGCCGGCAGTCACCCGAAAATCCATCGCCAACGAAAAGCCATCCAAGCCATGCGTCAGCCAAAATGGGTCGGGACGATGCCGTTTCAACACCGTCAAAAAGTTGGGCAGCCCCCGCTTATGACTGATTTGCAGCAGGTCGACAAAGGCGCGTTCGGCGTTGGCTGCCGGCACAAAAGGTTGGTATTGAATCAACCCGCCGCCTCCATACGCCTTCTTCCAATTGGGCACATAATCCAGCAAAAAATGAAAGCTGGCATGAGATTGGCGGTAAATGGCGTTGCCCTGCCATTTCGCCGACCAAAATTTGGCGGCGTTCACCAACTGCATTCCCGCTCGATTCCAAAATGGGCGCATGAGCAGCCAAACGATATTTGCCGGCACAATCCCCATAAAAAAATCCGGCGGCGGTTGACGCTCCAATCGCAAAGATTGCTGAGGATAAGGCTCTGTCCCCTCTGCCAAATAATTCGCGGCATGGATTTGCCCGCGACCGATGTTGACCACATCTGGATAAGCGTCGATCCAACCCACAGCATAATCGGCGCTTCTGGCATATCCATCGACCAGTTGCAGCATCTCCCCCATATCATTCCCAACTGCCGCCTCTACCCGCAATTCGCCGGAGTAAATGCGCTTAAGCTGCATAGTGATAGAGGTGAAGCAGCCCAACAACCCCGCCCCGCCGATGCCGGCATAAAACGCCTGGCTATTCTCTTCCCGGCTGCAACAAATGATCTCGCCCGAAGGCAGCGCCATCTCAAATTGCAGAATATGTTCGCCAATAGGTCCGACCTGCCACCCATTTTTGCCGTGGGCGTTCATCGCCGCGCAGCCGCCAATCGTCGTTTTAGCGGTGCCGGTCACAACGGGAATCCACCAGCCATCTTCCAGCACATATTTCCACAACTGCTCAATCGTTACCCCCGGCTCCACGGTAATGATGCCATTGGTCGGATTCCAATCTAAAATGCGGTTCATCCGCCGCAGATCAAGCAACAACGCTTCGTTGTTGATGGCGGCGTCGCCATAGCTGTTGCCCCCGCCCCTGAAGCCGACAGATAGTTCATTTTGCCGCGCCAACTGAAACGCCTCGAAAATGCCGGCAACCACGCTGGGGCGCGTCACCCACGAGACGCCATAGCTTGCCCCGCCCCAGGCGTCGACCCGTTCTAACTTTTCAGGATGCAGCCCGTAATCGCCGTTTATTTTTTGAAACTCTAAACTCATAATCAGATTATATGTTCAGCCGTCTGAAGATAAAGGATGGAATATGTTGAATAATCAGGCTGACTAATCGCCATTGTCCTGGCACGTAAGCAGTTTGCTTCTTGCCCGCAATCGCCCGGGCAATGCCGGCAGCTGCCGCTTCTGCCGAAACTGGCATCATCTTCTTTTCCACATTGGCTAACATCTCCGTTTCCACCATGCCGGGCTTGATGGTGGTAACTGTTACCCCATGCTGAGACAACCGATTACGCAACGACTCCAGATAGGCGTGAAAAGCCGCTTTGCTGGCATGGTAGCCTGGATTATTGCGCCGTCCGCGGTCGCCGGCAATCGAGCCGATGCCTACAATTTGCCCGCTTTGGGCTCGCTCAAATCGAACAGCCGCCTGCCCCAGCCATGCCATTCCCCCCAGCAAATTTACATCGACCATCGCTTTGTCTTTGGCAAAGGCGTATTCGTTGGCGGCAACGCTGGGCATCACGCCAGCGTTGTAGACGAGTAAATCGACCCCGCCCAACGATCTAACTATTTCCTGAAACAAGGCTGGCGCTTCATCATACTGGGTAACATCATGCGTAAAGATTAATGGCTGAGGATTGCCGGCAGCATCGATATCTTCTCTTAACGCTTCCAACAGTTCTTCTCGCCGCGCTACCACTGCCAACTGCCAACCGCGCCCCGCCAACTCTTTCGCTAGAGATGCGCCAATGCCGGATGAGGCGCCGATGATAATCCCTCTCTTCCCTGGTTCTAATGGTCGGTCGATCAAACTTATCTCTCCAATGCTTGTTTATAAGGCAAAACTGCCAACATCGCTTGTTCCGCTTCATGCGCCAACTGTTTCGGATCGTCATCGACTGAAGCATACACTGGCGATAACGGCGTGATTTCGGCGGTGATCGTCCCGCGCCGACTGGCTAACCGCCATGCCGCCTTTAAAAGAGGTTCCTCCGCCCAACATACGATCTTCTCCCGATTGTATACGATCGGGCACAGGATGTATGGCTTTCCAGTTTGCATCGCAATTTCAAATGCGCCATAGCGAAAAGGTAACAACTTGCCGCCAGGACCTGTTTTTCCTTCAGGGAATAGCGCCATGGGCGGCGGCATTTTGCATTTTTGGATGGCATCTCGGGCGCTTTTGCGCGAATCTTTATTTTCCCTCTTAACAAAAATGGTGCCTACTGCCCCGGCAATTTGACCGATCAGGAACCAGTTGCCCACCTCTTCTTTCGCCAAAAATCGCATTGGGGTGAGATGCATCACTACCACAACGTCTAGATAAGAGATATGGTTGGGAAAAACAAAACCGTCATGCTCTCGAATCTTTGATATATCTGAACAATGGGTTTGTATGTCAAATAGTTTGAGGATAAAACGGCAAGTGAAGGTGATCAGCCATGCTGCTGCGGTGGCGTTTCGGTATGTAATAAATGGCAAAAATGAAAGGATAATGACGGATGGAGTTAACGCCAACAATATACCGAAAAATAATCCCAACCGAACGGTTCCGCGAATGATGCCCATTGGTTAGATGATGTAAATTGGGTTACTAAATATCCAGCCTCGCTCTTTGCCGGCATATTCCCGGTAACATTCCACTCGGTAAGCTCCTTCTTCAACTGGAATATAAGTCAAGTTGGTATCTTTTTTCGTCTCTGCTACTACTTCGCCATGTCGAATAAGTCGCATCCGGCACAACGCTGGCGCGATGGCTTGTAATGTCGCCCCCACATCCATCTCAATCTCTTGTCCCATAATGCCGGCAGTCGCCCCTTTGCCGCTAAATCGAAAACCATTTGTCGGATGAGCCGCATCATATCCCACCCAGCTATTGCCATTGCCAATAGCGTTTAACGCCAACGATTTGTCATGTTCCAAATCGCCATTGAGCGGCTCAGGGATCAGAAGATGGGTGTTCACCGCCCGAAAGCAATGTTCGTAAGGAAAGACAATTCGGCTAATTGGTCCCAAGCTCATGGGAGTGGCATGGGCGTCGCTGTTGCCCACCGCCACTACTCGTTTGCCTTGCCCTAACAACTCATCCCATTTGTCTAGCGCTGCTTGTTCCGGTCCCATCACATATTTTTCGGGGTTAAAGACCATGCGAGCGGCAACCAACTTTGCCGGCAATCCCGATTTAAAAGTCCCATTTTGATGAGCCCGGGCTACAGCGCATTTAAAGCTGGACATGTAGTTCCAAATTTCCAAACCGGTAAACCCTTCCAAATCCCACTGATACCAACTGTAATCAGATTCTGCAAAAACCGGCAGCGGCAGCTCATATGGATGGGCTAAAAAGCCATAACCGCCCGCCTGTCTGGTGGCGTCAATTAAGGCTTGTGGCTCAGCCGCCAGTTCCGCTAACTCCTTGTCTACTCCATACGCTAAAAAATGGTTGACTTCAGGTCGGCGGCTTTCGTCGTGCACTTCTTCGCCTATCAAAGCCAAGAGCCTTTTTCCCCCTATTTCCACCACCCTTTCTCGATTGTCTAGCCACACGTTATGGTCGGTATAGATAATAAAATCTAAGCCAGCGGCGATGGCGGCGGCGGCAACTTCATCGTGGCTTTTGTGTCCATCAGAATGGGTGGTATGCAGATGCATATTGCCGGCGATTTCAACCCATTTCATCTTTTTACCACTTTCGCATCAAATAAAAGCTCATGCCGGCATAATAAATCACATAGTAGAAAGAGCCATACACCAACCATATGGGCTGATGGGGATACGTCAACGCCATTCCCAAAGCGCACAACACCCAAATGGCGGTCAACATCATCGTTATTTTACGGTATTGCACGGTGCGCGAATGGTAAACATACCGAATCGGAATGAAAACCAATAAGCTAAAAAACAAGACCACCGCTAAATTAACCCAGGGCGGCCAATTTAACATGAGCAGATACACTGCCATCACGTTCCAATAAGAAGGAAACCCCTTAAACGCAATATATTCGCCCTCATCTTTGGCGTCTGCCTGGGCGAATTGGTACGAAGATGCCAACACCATAAGCGAAATGCCAAATATCGCCCAATTGGATGGCAATAGATCGAGTTGAAACAGGAAAACTGCCGGCACGATAGTGTATGTAAAATAATCGACCATATTGTCTAGCAGCGCCCCATCAAACCCTGGCAACAACTCCTTGACTCGGAAGCGGCGGGCTAACATCCCATCGATGCTGTCGATCATGATCGTCACCCCAATCCAGCACATCGCCACCCGCCAATTTTGTTGGATTATCGCCAGCAACGCTAAAAAGCCGCAAATTGCGCCACTGGCGGTAAATAGATGAACTCCCCAAGCCCGCACCAGGTCGCCCTTGTCAAGTTCAGTTGCCGAAGAAAAAAAATTGGACACAGAGTTATCCCTAATGTTTACGTTTCATCTGGCGTGCCCACCCCATCTGCGCATGAAGCCCCCCGCTCTGGCGTACGTATCCCCTGTACATTTTGGTCGATAAATTGTTCGATTCGGTTATCCTCCGCATCCTCAACCGCCAATTGATACCCCCAGGAGGAGAGGATTATCGGCGATTCTAATCCAGGGAATGGGGCTAACAGCAAAAACTGTTTGCCCCGGACAGCATCTTTTAACCTTTCTATTTGGTCTGCCGGCAATTCCGGTTGGTACGCTATCCATACTGCTCCATGCTCCAACGAATGGACGGCATTTTTGCTGGCGATCGGCTCATTGTAAATGCCGCAATTTTGCCAAATGTTGGCATGAACGCCCCCGGCAGGCGGTAAATTATTTTGCGGGTAGGTCACATTGTCATCATGCCCGCGAGCCGGTCTGCCCATATCCACAATCCCTTCGATCGGTTCTGGATCTCTGAGGCTAAAATAGAGCATCGCCGCCAAAGCGATGACCCCCACGGCAATAGCCGCCAAAATGATAACATTCCGTTGTCCCTGGTCGGCTTGTGCCGGCAAGTCAATATCTGGCGACGATGTGGTACGACGTCGAATCGGTTTTGCCATAATCGCCTACTCCTTTTCTGCAAATCTCATATTTACCATTCCCGCCTCTCTATTTTATAGAGAAATCGATTTACCACAAGAAGAATTGACGATCCTCGCGGCAAGCAATAAGGTATCGTCTTCCGTAAGGACGCAGGAACGCTTTTTTGACCCCTTCATTCCCCCAACATGCTGTGGGATATTCGGCAGGCGGAATAAAAGAGCCCGATTTGTTCCGACAGTGGTCAAGTTTTTTTATCCTCGATAAAATATGTGCGGCAAAAATGTTGCACAATTTTTTAAAATGCGTATACTATTTCCGGCTCCCCCCCCCGGAGGCGGCTAGCTAATCGCCCGATTAGCTGCCGCCTCACTTTTTTTATAACGCCATGGATTTGGGCATGCCGCTCCAATTACACTTTATATATCTATGGCTTTATCGACGTTAAAGATTAAAAAAAGGCGGGCTTAATCCTTTTCAGGGCTTTGCTCTGGCGATAAAATCACCGCTTTATGTCTGTTTGGAAAGATTACACCGACCACTATCAATACCGAGATAGCTATATCTCTGGTCTGTTAAGGGTGCATCCCGGTCTCTATAGCCCCCAGTTAGATAATACGAGAGAGATTGTCGTTTATCTTCCCCCTTCTTATCGTCAGAACAAAAATAAATATTACCCAGTTATTTATATGCACGATGGGCAAAACCTGTTCGATGAACATGCCAGTTTTGCCGGCGAATGGGGGGTGGATGAAACGATGGAAAATTTGGCTGAGGAAGGGCTAGAGGCTATCGTAGTTGGTATTCCCAATATGGGCTTTCGGCGATTGGTAGAGTATAGTCCATTTAAAGATCGCAGAATGGGCGGAGGGGAAGGGGAAAACTATCTTTCTTTTATTATTGACACAATTAAGCCCCTTATAGACAAGGATGCCCGCACATTTACCGCTCCAGAATATACAGCAATTATGGGCTCATCGATGGGCGGGTTGATAAGCTTGTATGCCTTTTTCGCCCGCCCCGACATCTTTGGCGCTGCCGGCATCATGAGCCCTTCTACCTGGTTTGCTAAATCCGCCATAATGGATTACATAGATGCCGCGCCATTTAACCCAGGACGCATCTACCTAGATGCCGGCAACAGCGAATATAGCGAATACAATCAAAATGGGATAAAAGCCCAATCCAACCTGTATATCGAGCAAATTCGCCGCCTACAAGCTTTGTTACAAGAAAAAGGGTATGTCATCCCCCACACCTTCAAATACGTCGAAGAGCAACATGGCAAGCACAATGAGGGCGCGTGGCGGCGGCGGCTGCCTAATGCCCTCCGCTTTCTCCTGAAAGCGCTTCAGCCGGTTTCAATCCGCTAGCCGCTAACGCTTCTGCCAAAGCCTCATCGTATCGCTAATCGACATCCTGGAGCCATCCCCATTTAATGTTCGATCGGATGACCACGGCGCCGGCGGAGCAAAGGTAAATCGAGCCAACATCACCAGCGGCATATCATAATTTACCCGCCAACCGGCAAAATCCCGCCACGCCTGCTCCCGATCTGGTTTGAGCGGTATATCCAGGCTGGCTAACCGGTCGCACGCCTGATCAAACTCTTCCCGCGAAATTGATATTGGGTCGTCTGGGGCAGGATCGGGATTATACGCCACATCAAAGAAATCTGAGATCGCCCGCAACGCTATCGAGCCGGCGCGAATACACAAATTGGCTCGCGGATCAGTTGGAAGGTCTAAAGTTGAAGCGTAAAGTGCCGCCCCATCCAAAACAGCCCCAGCCGTCGTCACCCAGGAGCGATTCCCCTTTGGCGACCGGAAAAATATCAAGGGACCCAGGGAAGTGTGGGATTCTTCAATTTCGGAGAACCAAACCTCCCAATCCGCCCACATGCTCCCCATAACAGACAGATCGCGCAACCGGTTGAAGCGTTCAATCATGGTAATGGCAGAAGGGGGGTCGCCAGCCCTAACCTCCAGCAAAGCGACCTCTTTTTCCCGGTTAGAAAAGGCGGCGTACATCGTTGGCAAATAGGCTATCAGCAAGGCGATCAACCCCATGCCCAACCCAGCTTCGCTAAACGCTAAAGCGTAAAGAAAGTTATTGTCTGGCGGGGCGACAAAGCCTAACGTAAACAAGGACGATCCGCTCAATTTAAACGCTTGCTGCCAGGGAGAAACGCCCCATCCCCAATAAATGAGGGCATACCCTATAAGCGCCAGGGCAAACCAAACGACGACCAACGCCACCAATGACAAGGGAGCATACATCGCCAATACGGCGTCTCGAGCAGAATAGGTGGTCGTTTTGGTGGCTTGCATATACAACCGAAACAACATCGCCACCCGTTGAAATACGATTTTAGTCAATCTGGTATTGGCAGCGCGGGGCATCACAAAAGTTTGAATGGCAGATAATCCCATGCCGGCAAGAATTATAACCCCCAACCCAATGCATATCATTCGTAAAAGTAACATCTATCTGACGGTTTCGATAAATTGTTGTGCCGCTGCCAAATGACCATCTACCCCTTGAATGCCGGCATTCATCGTGTGTAAGCAAATATGGGTGGCGCCTGCTTCTCGCCAAAGCGCCGCCTGTTGGCGCCACGCCGCTGGCGATTGGCGCATCGACACCCTGGCGTCAATGCCAAACTGCTTTGGATCGCGCTCGTTTTGGCGCAGATACTCCCGCAAGGTCGCTAATTTTGGCTGTAGTTTGCCGGCATCTGTGCCAGGCGGCATCCAGCCATCCCCCCATTTTGCCATGCGGCGCAACACAGCGTCTGCCCCGCCGCCAAACCATATCGGGATAGGGCGTTGGGCTGGCAATGGGTGAATGCCGGCATCTTCGATCTGTTCCTCATCCATGCCGGCAATGGTCGTTAATCGCTTCGTCCACAACTGCTTTAACATCGGAATTTGCGCCTCAGCCCGCTTGCCCCGCCGCTTAAAATCCATCCCCAACGCTTGGTATTCAACATGATTCCATCCCACGCCTACCCCTAACCGAAGCCGTCCGCCAGACAAAAAATCGACTTGCGCCGCCTGTTTGGCGACCAGCGCCGTTTGCCGTTGAGGCAAAATTAAAATGCCCGTAGTCAGCTCAATGCGTTGCGTTATGCCCGCTAAAAAGCCAAACAGCACAAACACCTCATGAAATGGGTCGGCGTCAGAATAGGGTTGCGATTTGCCGGCAAAATGACGCTTGTCTGCCCCTAACACATGGTCGTAAGCCAACAGATAATCAAACCCCATCTCCTCAATTCCCTGCGCGTAATCGATGATAGCCCGCGGCTGCAACGGCATTTCTGTTTGCGGGAAGACGATCCCAATTTTCATCTCATTCCTCCATACATACTTTTTCTACTGTCACGGTTTTTCAGTAATCCCGATTTTAGAGACCAAAATAGGTTAGCGAGATTATCCGCTTTCGGGGAAAATTGCGATCCGCTCTTCGGATCTCAACCGGTAAAAACTGAGTTTTGAGGCTGAATTATACCGCTAATGCTAATTTCTCAGGTATAATCCGCCGCTTGAAAAAACAAATATTCAAAAGCCGAAATTCAACAATTTATGAGCGACAAACTAAATTTTAACGACCTGATTTTACGCCTGCTCGCCTATTGGAAAGAGCAAAATTGCCTGGTTTGGCAACCATACAATGTCCAGGTGGGCGCCGGCACCATGAACCCAGCCACGGTATTGCGCGTTCTGGGTCCTGAGCCGTGGAATGTGGCCTACATTGAGCCGTCTATTCGCCCCGACGATGGGCGCTTTGGCGATAACCCCAACCGAATGCAACAACATTACCAGTTACAGGTTATCCTCAAACCCGATCCTGGCAACCCACAAGAGTTGTATTTGCGTAGTTTGCAGGCGATTGGCATTGACCCCCTGCAACATGATATCCGCTTTGTGGAAGACAATTGGGAAAGTCCGGCGTTGGGCGCCTGGGGGTTAGGTTGGGAAGTGTGGTTGGATGGACAAGAAATCACCCAATTCACCTATTTTCAGCAGGCAGGCGGGCAAAATCTCGATCCGGTATCAGTCGAAATTACGTATGGATTGGATCGGATCGCGCTGGCGTTGCAAGGGGTAGATAGCGTTTGGGCGCTTGATTATGGGGCGGGCGTGGCATATGGCGAAGCGTTGCTGCAAGCGGAGATTGAGCATTGCAACTACTATTTCAATGGGGCGGATGTGGAAGCGCTGGCTCAGGTGTATGAGACGTATGAAACGGAAGCCAAACGGTGTATTCAGGCGGGATTAATTATGCCGGCACATGATTATAATCTCAAATGCTCGCACCTGTTCAATGTATTAGATACGCGAGGGGCGATTGGCGTCACTGAGCGAGCCAACTACTTTAAACGGATGCGGGGAATCGCCCGCGATATTTCCGCCCTGTATGCGGCGCAGCGGGAGGAGTTGGGCTACCCATTGTTACAAAACATGACATGGGCGAAGCCAACGCCAAAGTTAGATATGCCGGCATTCAACTCGTCATCATCTGAACCTGCTTTGCCGTTTCTGCTTGAAATTGGCAGCGAAGAGTTGCCGGCAACCGACCTAAACAGCGCGTTAAATCAATTGAAAAGCTTGCTGCCTGAACTGCTGACCGATATGCGCCTTAGCTACAACGATATTGAGTATGGCGCTACCCCCCGCCGCTTGGCGGCAATGGTGGATGGTTTGGCGACCAGACAAGCTGATCTCCAATTTGAAGCGAAAGGACCCCCGGCTGATCGGGCATTCGACGCCGATGGCAAACCAACCAAAGCGGCGGAAGGGTTCGCCCGGAGCCGCGGCGTTGCGGTTGAAGCGTTGCGCATCGTCAAAGAAGGGGATCGCCGATATGTAGCCGCAGATGTCGAAGAAAAGGGTCGGTTGGCAGGCGAGTTGCTGGCTGAACGGCTGCCAGAATTGATTGCCGGCATCAAATTTGAGAAATCGATGCGCTGGAATGAGACCAATACCGCCTACAGCCGTCCAATACGCTGGTTTGTAACTATGTTGGGCGCGGATGTAGTTCCCTTCGTTTATGCCGGCATCCCGTCGGGCGATATCAGCCGCGGCTTGCGCCCTTACGGCTCGCCGCCTATTCAAATCTCAGCCGCTGATGGATATGCAGATCAAATGAAAGCCAACCAGATTTGGATCGATATCGATGTCCGTAAAACGCAAATCGCTGCCCAAGCGCAAACGCTGGCAGCCTCGGTGGGCGGAATCGCGCCAGATGAGCCAGCCCTTTTGGATGAAATTAACAATTTAATAGAATCGCCAACGCCCCTTTTAGGAAAATTTGAGGAGAAACATTTAACCTTGCCGGCAGAAGTGTTGGCGGCAGTGATGAAAAAACACCAACGCTATTTGCCCGTCTACTCCCCATCTGGCGGCTTGCTGCCCTACTTTATCGCCGTGCGAAATGGCGACGACCAATATCTGGACAGCGTGCGGCATGGCAACGAACAAGTCATCCGGGCTCGTTTTGCCGACGCCGAATTCTTTTACGATCGAGATATCCAGAAACCCTTGGAACAATATTTGCCCGACCTAAAAACGCTCACTTTTCAAGCAAAGCTAGGCTCAATGTACGACAAAGTGGAGCGATTGACGCAACTTATCCCCCGCATTGCCGCTGCGCTCAACCTTTCCCATGCGGATCGGGAGTATGCCCGCCGGGCTGCCGCCCTTTCCAAAGCGGATTTGGCGACCAATTTTGTAGTAGAAATGACATCGCTTCAGGGAGTATTGGGCGGGCATTATGCCCAAAGAGACGGCGAACCGCCCGAAGTGGCTGCCGCCATTGCCGAACAATATGAAACGGTCAGCGGATCTCAGCCCAGCCTGGCGCTGGCATTAGCCGATCGACTGGACAGCCTGACCGGACTCTTTTCTGTCGGTTTGGCGCCAAAGGGGTCGAACGACCCGTTCGCATTGCGCCGGGCTGCTATTCAAATTATTGAAAACCTGATCGTCAACGAAGTCGATTTCGATTTGCGCCCTGCCATTCAAGCCGCGGATGAATTGTTGCCGGCAGGAGCGGACGCTGCCAACCAGCAAAATGTGATGGCGTTTATTGCCGGCAGGCTAGAAGGGGCGTTGCGGGAGCGGGGATTTAGCTCTCATACCATCAAGGCTGTTTTGGCGGCGCAAAGCGGTAACCCCTTCCGAGCCAGCCAGGCATGCGCTGCTCTTGACCAAGCCCAACAAGCTGATGATTGGGAAAAGCTGCTCGACGCTTATGCCCGGTGTGCCCGCATCACCCGCGACCTCGACAGCGCCTATCCGCTAGACGAATCCGCCCTAACGCTGCCGGCAGAAAAAACGCTGGCAACTGCCCTGAATCGAGCCCAATCTGCCCAAGATGGCACAATTGAGGGATTTGTCTCCTCATTGCGGCAGATGGAACCAGCTATCACGCATTTTTTCGATGAGGTGTTGGTGATGGATAAAGATGAAGCGGCGCGCAACAATCGGTTAGCGTTGTTACAAACGATTGCCGGCATTCCCCATAGGTTGGCTGATTTGTCACAGTTGGCTGGCTTTTAACGAGCGAACTCCATAAACCAATTTCTTACCTGGCTCCACACCTTCTATAAAGAGAGCAAATCGGCATACAACGCCAAAAGCCCTGCGTTTAATCGCCTCTTTTTAGGTTAATAAATCGTTGTAAAATGGTTAAAATCGATTAACTATTAGAAAAATGTTTTCAACTCTTCCCGTCTTCACACCCCCTTCACTAAAAATATAAATAGTTTACACTTTGGCTGATCCCCAACTTATATAGAGGGTATTAAATCCTGCCTACCATGGGTTCATCTTTATTGATTTATCGGAGCAAATAGGATGTACTCATGAACAAAATTCACAAACATAAAGCTTTTTTTACTTTTCTGTTGTTATCTATTTTTGGCATCATCTTTTTAATTGATTCGCAGAGCGTAAATGCCGCCCCGCCAGACGTGACCGGATTTGGCACGGTATCTTTGGCTGCCGGCAGTAATTGGAAATATTCCGACGACAACGCCATGCCGCCCAACGACGGCGGGGGCAACGCCTGGTATCAATCCGCCTTCGACGATTCCGCCTGGAATTCCGGGGATGCCCCATTGGGCTTTGGCGATTTGGGCGGATTAGGCTCTACTCAGGTTGCTATCGAAACCGCTATCAACAGCAATCGGACAACGTACTACTTTCGGATCGATTTTACCGTAACCGGCGGACCCTTTGATTCAGCGGCGTTGCACGTGTTAGCTGAAGATGGCTTTGTAGCTTACCTGGATGGGACGGAAATCGCCCGCAACAATATGCCGGCAGGCGACCCTAATTATAGTACCAACGCCACCATCAATGTAGATTCAGACGAAGAGAGCCAATATTTTGGCTTCGACATTACGCCCATCGCCAACGACAACCATGTATTGGCGGTAGAGGTTCACCAAGCCAGTGGCGGCGGCGGCGATCTGGGGTTTGACGCCATGATCGCCCAGGCAAATACGGCTAATTTCGGTACCTGCTATGCTGTAGGCGACCAGGAAAATACCAGCTCAACAGACGACTATATGGTCCAGATAAATCGCGGCACCGGCTTGGTGACTGGTATTGGCGCAGTGATGAACACCTCCACCTCCAGCCCAACCGAAAACATCGAAGCTATCGCCATGCGTCCGGGCACGACAATTCTGTACGCTTCTGATGCCGACACGCTGGGCACAATCAACACCGCCACCGGTCAATTTACCGCTATCGGCGCTTATGGCTCCGCTGATGGATCCCTGGGCAATATCACCATAAACGATGTTGATGGCTTAACCTTTAGCCCAGATACTGGTCAACTGTGGGGGATTCAGCGTCAAACAGGCTCTAATAATGACCTTCTGATTGAAATTGACCCGGCAACAGGCGCAATCGTGCAAGACAGATTTGGCGCCAATGTCGATTATCTGCCGATTCAATTGTCGCCATCAGATGGTTTTGACGATTACGACGATATCGCCATTGCCCCCGACGCTAATGCGACTATGTATGCAGTTGCCAACAATGGCTCTGGGAATACTGAAGATATGCTGGTCGAGATTCATTATAAAGACGCCGCCACTGCCCCCTTCCCATCTGAAGTTTCTATCACTGAAATCGGGGAATTCGGCATCGGCGATGTTGAAGGCATTTCGATGACCCCAGATGGCGATTTGTACGCCACCACAGGTCGTCATAGCGCCGACCTCTCTTTCCAAGACAAGATGTTCAGGGTCGATTTAGCGACTGGCGCCGCTACAGAGGTAACTGATTTGGCAATTGATAGTTTAGAGAAACATGAGGCAGGCGATGGAGAGGCTGAATATACCGACTTTGAAGCGTCCGCTTGTTTGGTAAGCGCTGACTCGCCAACCGCCATCAACTTAGCGGGCTTAGGCGTTTCGGCAGGCGGTTCCAATGGCTGGCTATACACAATCGCTTTTACCATGATGGCGCCGCTCACTGCATTGTGTTATTTTGCAGAAAGACGCTTGGCGCCCCACAGGCTGCCGGCATAACAAGATACCCAACTCACTTTTTAGGTTTCTCTTTCGGCGAAGTCCGTCTGGCTAAAGTCAGACGGACTTTCTCTATTTATTACGGGTTAGATTCTGCCGAATCCAGCGTTAAAACAGGCGGCTTTACGGGCACGAATTCGGGGTCGCGCCACCGAGTAAAGCGAATGAGGATTTTGGCGATACGCCAGCAAAAGCGAACAAACCAGGGGTAGCGGCGAATATATGCCAGCCGCGCCAGCCACACTCGGGTAGACAATTGGGACAGCAAGCCATCGTTTAAGATTCGCTCCCTGTAATCGGCAAAAGAAAAATCCTGGCGGTCAAATGCAGCGGCTATCGCCTGAGATGCCGGCAAGCCATACCCCAGGGCAAATGAAATCCCTTCGCCAAATAATGGGTCAGCCCCAGCGGCGTCGCCGACTAAAATCACCCGATCCCTGGCGAATTTGCCCGTTTTATCGAACCATCGAATAGGGTGCCCCTTCAACTTGTAATCAGCCAAATCCCGATTCCGTTTTGCCAAAGAAACGCGAATTGTCTCTTTCATATCCGCTTTAGGGCGTTCCGGTCTAGCCCGGCTATCAAAAACGCCGCGATTCATCACGGCTTTGCCGGCAACATAGCTGGGAAAATCCCAATAATAGCCCTGTAAATCATCCTCCATCGGCGTAAAATCGAAAACCGCAATTTGCCCTTTAAATTCCGGCGTAATAGCTGGCTCTTCTGGCGTATCCACTTCGATCAGGCGGGAGACCCGCGAATCGTCGTCCCATTTTAGGCGGCTGCGAATAAAGCTGCGCGACCCATCTGCCGCCACCACAACTTTTGCGCGAATAGTCGCTTTTTCCGTTACGACTTCCACAAAATCAGGCTGAGGATCGACGCTTTTTACCGCTTCTCCCTGCCGAACCACGATACCGCGCCGTTCAGCTTGCTGAACTAGCCAATGGTCAAACTCTGCCCGGCGGGTAATTTGAAAGACGGGGTTCCCAAAAAATGAGTAGGATTCAGTTTGATACAACAGCTTGACTTCTTTGACCGAAAAGGCGTTTACGCCAATCGTCAACCCTAAATCCGCCAAGACATTTGCCCCCAGATGGGTTATGCCGCCGCCGCACAACTTTTCGCGGGGATGCACGGCTTTATCCAAAACCAGGAGGCGATCGCCCCAACTCTTATCAATTTGCAATAAATGTAACGCAGTAGAGATGCCTGATGGTCCCGACCCCACAATGAGGACATCTACTTCCTCAATTTGCGCCATACCCTTTTTCCCTCGTTTGTTTATGTAGCGTAGCGAAAATGCCTTTTTTCCGCCATTATTTGGCAACGATAGGCAAATAGACGAAATGGGTGGGAATAATCGCCTGATTGCTGTTAATGTCGCCGCTGGATAACGCTTCGAAATTGCCGGCATTATCCTTTGCCACCGACCGAAACCAATAAAGAGCATTGGTGGGAACGACACAAATACCGCTTTTTCCCGTCACATTCGCCTGACACGTATGCCATGTTGCGCTGCCATCTAGTCGATATTCGATATTGTAGCTGGAAATGCCGGAGATGGCATCATCCCCGTCCCAACCGACAGCATAGGTATGCGGAGCTAGCTCGAACAAGAAATTAATCTTTGACCATGGCAGTTCACTATCCAATCCAAATTGGGTAATGTTGGAATATACGTCAGCGACTCCGGGATGATGGGCGATAACGCGCCAATAGAGCGTTTGGTAAGATTGTCCAAAAGTGATATTTCGCTGGGAAATGCCGGCAGCAACCCAGGGTTGGGCGACGATTTGGCTCATCGCCGCGTCTGTCGCCACTTGAATCGTCGTGCCATTGCTATTGGGCACATTTTGATTGAGCCATTGAAAGTTTACTGTGCCATTGTTCAGCCACACCCCATTGGCGGGGGCTTGGTTGATGAGGCTAGATGCCGTCAAACGGTAACGAATGGCGTCAAACCAAACCGCCCTGCCCTCATCAGAAGTTGTCAGATCAGTCAATTTGAGCCAGCCGCCATTGCCGGCATTAAAATCAAATTCGCCCAGCGACGTCCATAACCCGATATTGCTCTGCTGATTTACCCACCGGTACGAAACGCCCCCATTGTGATGAATTTCATACTTGGCGCCATACGATTCCCCTTCGCCCGTGTCGCAATATGGGGCGTACACCTCCACCTCATACCTGCCGGTAAATGGCAAATTAGGCTGCCAAATGCCCCAATTGGTCGATTCGCTGGGGTTTTTTGTTGAAAAAGTGTAATAGGCATGGAGATCATTGCCGCAGCCATTGGCGGGCACATGCCAATTGGCGTTGGCTTTGGTAAATAGGGTGGTATCCGCCCCATTTTCATACTCTTCAAAATAAATGTGGGGGGAGGCAAAGCCAGTGCGGATAGCGATCTGATCTTTCAACCAGGGCAGCCACGGATGTCCCATCCCTCCTGGACAAGAGGTGCGACCGCCGCCATAAACATCTCGATGCCCCATCAAATGAGGCAACCCGCGATCGGTCACATTATTGCCTTCGTTGGGCAATTTCGATGAATCATACACGTCGATATCCTGCTGATCCGCTTTCCAGGCATACAAATCCGCCAACGAGTCGCGCAGCAGCCAGGGCGGGTTTTGGCTGGTGTAGTTGCCCAGCATCGCCACTCCCATCGATCCATGGTTGGCAAATGCAGCGTGGGTGCCAGCAACATTGTCGCCGCCATAATGCCCTTCATAAATTACGCCATCGGGGGCGACCAAATAGTTGTAGCCGATATCCCCCCAGCCATTGCCGCTTTCATCTCCATGAAAAAACCATATTGCCCGCACCGTTGCCGCCCAATCGCCGCTAGAGTTGCTGGTAACAGTGTGGTGCAACACCAAATGGGTGACTGGCACATATTCCAATCCGTTAGAATATGTACAAGATAATGTCGGCTGAGATTGGCACCATTGGGCTCTGGAAACGACGGGCGGTTTGGGATAACCAGCCGCTGTTAACTCTGCTGCCGGCATTTCGGGGCTGAGTTCCGCCGTATTGGGAGCGGCGACGCTATCAATAAAGGTAAAGCGCATCCAATCTAATTCGGGCGTCTTGTCGTCAAATGTGGGGGATAAGGTCAGCATAAATTGGTAATGGGTGTGCCGCTCATCTTCGGCAGGGGCGATCACAATTGTCCCTGTTTGATACGAATCGCCGGGCAAGGTCATGTCGGGGTCTGGCTCAATCGCCGCCCACGCGCTCCAAATGCCGGCAGCGGATCGGGTGCGAATCGCTAATGAAAAAGGGGAGATCTCGCCGCTGTGGCTATCATTTTCCTCGCCCGTTTCGCCCGTCATCTGCCATCGGGAAAAGAGGGCATTAAAGGGGAATGGCGCCTCCAGTTCGGGGGATTTATAGGTGGCGATGCGGGCGTCATTGGCAATAGAAATGCCAGAAGCTGTAAACTCTAAGCCGCTGCTCGCCCCATTTGCAAATTGGGCTGGCTCTTGCCACTTTATCTCCTCCGACTTAATCTGGTAAGTTAATGGTTGTGCCAAAGAGGCATTTAACTCGGCAGCGGCGGCGATGGCAACTCCCATTAAAGCGAGCCAAATCAGCCCTTTTAATAATTTCATGGGATCCTTATACCCTTTGTTGGGGATTTTGGTAAAAATGAGGTCGCTAAAATTGTATCCATTAATTTTTATTGATTTATGAAAATATACCGTGAATCGAGCCGCTTCATCACTATTTTGGGAGTACTTTTTGGTGAATAGGAAGCGAAAGAAGCAGGTTGCCGCCTGGAAACGGGCGATTTTGCATGTCGATATGGATGCTTTTTATGTCAATGTGCATATTTTGGAGCATCCAGAAGATGCCGGCATCCCCCTGGCTGTGGGCGGCAAACCAAACCAGCGGGGGGTAGTCGCTTCTGCCAGCTACGAAGCGAGAGTGTTTGGCATCCGATCCGCCATGCCCATGAGTAGAGCGGTTGAGTTGTGCCGGCAGCTCAAAATCGTCTCCATAAATCGCCCTCAAATTTCTGCCTGCTCGCAGCAAGTGATGGCTATTTTGAGCGAATATGGGGATACAGAGCAAGTCAGCGTCGATGAAGCCTATATCGATCTAACTGGCAATCCAGCCCCCGTTCGCACCGCTAATGATATTCAAAAGCGCATCAAACGAGAGACGAAATTGCCGGCATCTGTGGGATTAGCCAGTAGCAAATTGGTGGCAAAAATCGCTTCGGATTGGGAAAAACCGGAGGGATGCGCCATCGTTTTGCCAGGGAAAGAAGCCGCCTTTTTAGCCCAGATGCCGATACAGGCGATTTGGGGAATTGGACCCAAAACGGCGGAACGTTTTCTCGAATTGGGCATCACTACCTGCGGACATTTGGCGTCAGCTGACCCCAAGCTCATCAAAACCCATTTTGGCAATCAGGCGGAGGCGCTGCAAGCTCGAGCCCAGGGCGTAGACAGCCGCCAGGTTGTCGCCGAACGAGGACCGTCCAAATCGATCAGTTCGGAGTGGACATTTAATCAGGATACCAATGATGGCGCAGAATTGGGACGCCGCTTGGAAAAAATGAGTTTGGAAGTAGGCAGATCGCTGCGTAAGCAAGAATTGGCAGCCCATACCATCATGGTAAAATTCCGACTATCAGATTTCACAACCTATACTCGTCAAAAGACGGTGCAAAATCCCATCAGCGACACTGCCGGCATCTTGGTTGTCGCCCAATCTATTTGGCAAGAACATTGGCAGCCAGACAAAAAATTGCGGCTGTTAGGCGTTGGCGTCAGCAACTTAGTCGCTCCTGCCAGCCAACAACTCGCCTTTGATTTTGCCAATTTGATGCCGGCAAACACAAGATAAGAAGGAGACCAATGAAAGCGCTCGCATTTACCCAACATGGCACATTAGATGATGTGGCTTATCTCGACATACCCAAACCCGCAATTCAACCGGGGGAGGTTCTGGTGGAAGTTAAAGCCGCCGCCCTCAATCGGTTGGACTTGTGGGTACTGATCGGCTGGAAAGGGCTGAACCTCGAATTGCCGCACGTAATGGGCAGCGACGGAGCGGGCATTATCGCTGAAATTGGCGACGATGTAACTGGCTTTGCAGTGGGCGACAGGGTCGCAATTAATCCCACCTTAAGCTGCGGCGTTTGCTCTTTTTGCCAATCGGGTCGGGACAATATGTGCGACCGATTTGCCATCATCGGCGAACACAAGCCTGGTTTTTATGCTGAATACCGCAATGTGCCGGCAGCCAATCTGCTGAAAATGCCGGATCATGCCACATTTGAAGATGCCGCCGCCGCCTCGTTGGCAACTGTTACCGCTTGGCATTCGCTCATCAAAAGGGGCGGTCTGCAAGCGGGCGAAGATGTTTTGATAATCGGCGCTGGCGGGGGAGTAAACACAGCCGCCATTCAAATCGCCAAATTGGCTGGCGCCAAACGCATTTTGGTGGTGGGCTCGTCTATAGATAAGCTAGAGAGCGCCAAGGGGCTAGGGGCTGATATATTAATCAATCGGCAGGAGACAGATTGGGGTAAAGCTGTATTTAAAGCCACCGATCGGCAAGGGGTGGATTTAGTGGTAGATAATGTAGGAGCGGCAACCTATTTTGGCTCGTTACGCGCTCTTAAAAAGGGTGGGCGGCTGGTGACAGTTGGCAATACCAGCGGGGCTCAATTCCAATTTGACAATCGATTGGTTTTTGTCAAACATCTTTCGATCATCGGCAGCACCATGGGCTCTTCAGCAGATTACCAGCAAGTAATGGGGTTGGTTTTTGCCGGCAAACTACAACCACTTATCGACACAGTTTATCCGCTTAGCCAGGGGGTTGAAGCGTTAAAAAGGATGCAAGCTGGTGATGTTGCCGGCAAGCTGATATTAGAAAATTAACAAGTTGACGGAAAACTTCATTCAAATTATAACCCTGTTATGTTCCTCAAAACCATTCTATCTATTCAGGGCATGAAAACTGCTCCATGAAAATCACCCGCCTTTCCAATGCCAATATATTGGCTCAATTTCGCAATCAACCATCCAAATCGCTTGACTTCATTATATTAGTAAGCGGCAGTTTGACATCTGGCAACTGGAAAGATATCTCTAACCTTCTCTTGGATATTGAGAGAACGCTTAAACTTGGAGGTATATTATTTGTTCAGGGAATCCCAGAACAATTGCCCCAATTGGGTGTCTTGTTAGAAAAAGCTTTTACATTCAAATATTGGGTTGCCGTTGAGTCAATGCCCAAATACTCTAAAACGGGTTTGCCGTCTGTTCATGCAGGTATATTACTCTTTACCAAAGGGAGTAAAGAACGATTCCATATCAAACGGACTCGTTTGCCTCATCAATATTGCGCCGCATGTGGCAAAAGTTTGAAAGATTGGGGGGGAAAATCCCACTTGATGCACCCACAAGGATATGTCATTTCCGATGTCATTAAAGATTTACCATTGGAAGACAACTACAGCCAACTTTCACAGCCAGTACTAGAGCATTTATTATCTATGCTAGATTTTCGGGGCAAGAAAGAGGGAAAATTAGTCGCTTTGCCCGACCAAACTGTTGCTGGCATTATTGCGCCAATTGAAGCAGGAAAGAATCGAATCGCTGAATCACAATTTCAATATCATCGTCAACTCTCTTTATTAGATGCCAAGCCCTCCAACAATATCGCCCAGAAAACCAAATTAAACGAGGACCAGTTATTCAATGTGGTCCATCAGGGCGACGCAATTGAGATTTTGCGTCAGTATCCTGTCAATTCTATTGATTTGCTCTTTGCCGACCCGCCTTACAATTTGGCAAAAAATTATGCAACCTACGCGGACGGCAAGCCAGAACAACAATATATCAATTGGTGCAATGCATGGCTTTATGAATACGCTCGATTATTAAAACCGTCCGGCTCTATGTTCGTACTAAACCTGCCCAGGTGGGCAATGCACCATGCGAATTTTCTAAATCAGCGTCTATATTTTCAAAATTGGATCGTTTGGGATGCCCTTTCAGAGCCAAGAGGCAAATTAATGCCGGCACATTATTCCTTACTTCACTACACCAAACATCCAACAGAATTCACTTTCAATTATGATGCTGTATCGCCAATTACTTCTAGAAAATATTGCCTGCGGACACCCTGTAAAAAGCGTCGTCTAAAATTAGGCGATAATGAAAAAACGTCACTAAATGATATTTGGTGGGATATCCATCGAATACGCCATAAACGAGATCGTGATCATCATCCATGCCAACTGCCCGAATCATTGATGGAAAGAATTATATCTCTAACCACCAACCCCAATGACATTGTGCTAGATGCCTTCGGAGGAGTAGGCACCACCCCTGTTACCGCATTTCGGTTAAAAAGGAGATATGTTGCAGTTGATATCGACCCATATTATGTGCAAGTTATGCAAGAAAAGTTAGCGGAAATCGAAGCGTTTGGAAAGATTCAGCGAAATAGCATATCCAAAGACAATCAAGTTGTCTCAAAAAAATCACTCCAGCTTGCATTAAGACAATTAGCAATCGAACTTGGTCGCCTCCCATCCCCAGAAGATGTCGCCCAAAATTGTCCATATGACCTTGACCTTTTTTTGAGTAGTTTTCCAACATGGAGCAAAGCGCTAAAAGCGGCAAAAATAGAATTTGAGGAATGATGCAAGCAAAAAAATTAACTTTTCAAGAAGCGTGGGATAGTTCTTGCGTATTCTATGTCGATGATTCGTTAGAAGATGAAATAGACGCTAAAGTTACCAATTTAATCGCTCTTTCGTCACAATTGAATATTGTTGCAAACACATCCAACATTTCCAAGGATAATTTGGTGGATTTTTTGCAACAAAACGTGAATGGACTAGATGTCATTTTACGTGATATAGGCTTGTCTGATGAGAAATTTATGCGAATCATTTCATTACTTCGCAGACTGGGACGATTTAAAGGGACATTTGAAGCCGAATGGAGCATTTCAAAAATCAAACGACGGATTTTTGCGGATCGAATGTTCACGCAACAGATTATCGATTTGGTCTTGGATGGCAAACGTGATCCAACTCTAGCAAAATACATTCCACGGTATTATTTGGACATGCTTAATTTCCGCGAAATTGGGTCAATGCCACAAGCCGCTAGGGCAATTCGATATAAGAGTTCCCAAATAGGCACATATGGAGCTAAAAAAGGATATCGGGTGGAAGCCAAAATTGCGTCTGCCCTTGAGAGAATAGAACGAAATTTCGAAATCAGCTATGAAAAAGGGCGGTCACGTTTTGTTGATGTTGATGTTGATTTCGCCATCCCTTCTTTAACAGATCCCCAAATTATATTGATGAGTAGCTTTCAAGAAACGACTGGCAGTGGTCAGTCTACAAAAGCCCGGGATATGGAATCCGCCTTTGAGAGATTAAATCGTTCTAATTCTCGTTATGGAGAAAACCGGATTTTTATCAACTTTGTTGATGGTGGCGGTTGGCTGGCTCGCAAAAGAGATTTTCAAAGATTGGTTGAACGCTGCCATTATTTCATCAATCTCGCCCATCTTGCCATGTTGTCAGATATTATTTTGTCCCATACCAAATCATAGTTGTAATAATTTGGCAAAATGAATTAGCTGCTGTATATTCCCCAGAAATGGAACCGGTTCCATTTCTGGGGTATTCGAAAAACATAAGCTTGAATCGCGCTCTTTTGTGAGGCAAGTAGTGAAAACTACCATTCGAGATGTCGCCAAACATGCCGGGGTTGGCATCGGCACAGTATCTCGCGTAATCAACGACAGCCCCAACGTTCGTGATTCGACACGCCAACGCGTTTTGTCCGCCATAGACGAGCTAAATTTCTCCCCTAACCCAATCGCCCGCAGCCTCTCTTCTGGCAAAACCCACACCATCGGCGTTATCGTCCCTTTCTTCACAAACCCATCAGTTGTGATGCGTTTGCAAGGTATCGAGTCGGCGTTATCTGAGACTGCTTACAACTTAGCCTTGTTCAATGTCGAATCGCCCCAAAAACGAGATTATTATTATCAACTAGCTATGCGAAGAGAACGGTTTGATGGGGCGTTAATTATCTCCCTTTCCCCTGACAACGGGCAAGCCGAAAAACTCGCTTATTCTAACGTGCCAATTGTGTTAATTGACGCCCTGAATGAGGAGCTGCCCCGCGTTATCGTCGATGATTTTGACGGGGCAAAAAAGGCAACCGAACATCTCATTTCATTGGGGCATCAACGGGTTGCCCTTATTGGCGACAGTTTGGAACGGGATTTTAACGGGGTGAGCGCTACCAGAATGGCAGGGTATAGAGCTGCATTGGCAGATGCCGGCATCCCCTTCAACCCAATTTACCAAAAACAAGGGGAACACGCCCGTTCCTCCGCCGCCCAGCTAGCCCACGAACTATTTACCCTCTCCGAACCCCCCACCGCCATTTTCGCCATTAGCGACACCCAAGCGATTGGCGCCTTGAGCGCGGCTAGAGAGGCTGGCATCAACGTACCCGACGAACTTTCTATCATCGGGTATGACGATATAGAATTGGCGCAATACATCAATTTAACCACCATTCGCCAACCGCTATATCAATCTGGTTATCGCGCCGCCAAAATTTTGCTAGAGCGGATCGCAACGCCGGCTTCCACCCCCACCAAAATCCTGCTCTCCACTGAATTAATTCCTCGAGGCACAACAACGACAGTTCATGGCAGTTTGCTCTAAATTCCACCGAGGAGGTGATATTCGCTCAAACAAATTTAATTCCAACCCAACTAAAAAACGATCAATTTTTTACCTATGTTTAAAATCTAAAAAAGGAGATTTAGAGATGATAAAACAGAAATTTTGGCGCATTTTCGCCATTTTTACGGTTTTGGTTTTGGCGTTAGCTGCATGTGGCGGCGATGACGCCACGCCAGAACCTGACGCTCCGGAACCAACCGCAGATTCTGGATCAACAGACAGCGACTCTGGTTCTACAGATAGCGATTCTGGTTCCACGGATAGTGATTCTGGCTCCACAGATTCCGACTCTGGCTCTTCCGACTCGATGGAAGATGGCAGTATGTATGATATGGCAATGGCAGGCGAATATGCCGGCACAGTGGTGACGATGATGGGACCTTTCACTGACGAAGACGAAGTAAAATTCAACAACACCATCGCCGCCTTCGAAGAAGCGACTGGCATTGACATCCAATATGAAGGCACTAAAGAGTTCGAAGCCACCATCTCCGTCCGTGTAGATGCCGGCGACGCGCCCGACATTGTGGACTTCCCCCAACCCGGTCTGCTCGGCAGTTTTGTGGCAGATGGTCAAGTCGTCAACGTCCTCGACCACATCGACGAAGGCTACCTGCAAGGACAATACCTCCAATCTTGGCTCGACATGGGCATGATGCAAGCTCCAGATGGTCCCATTATGGCAGGCGTTTGGCATCGCTTCAACGCCAAAAGCCAAGTGTGGTACCCCAAACAAGCGTGGGATGCGGCTGGCTACGATGTGCCCACCACTTGGGATGAACTGCTTGAGCTTACCCAAACCATCTCCGACGATGGCGACACCCCCTGGTGCATCGGCATCGAGTCTGGCGCCGCCACTGGCTGGCCCGCCACCGACTGGATGGAAGAGGTAATGCTCCGCACCACCAGCCTAGAAAATTACGACAAATGGACCCGCGGCGAATTGCCCTTCGACTCGCCAGAAGTCCGCACTGCTCTGGACACGCTAGGCGACATCTGGCTCAACGATGATTATGTCTTTGGCGGTCGCGCCGCCATCGCCACCACCTTCTTTGGCGACTCTCCTTCTCCCATGTTTGAAGACCCGCCAAAATGTTGGTTGCACAAACAAGGCAACTTCATTACCTCCTTCTTCCCCGAAGGCGCCGAAGCTGGCGTAGATTACGACTTCTTCTACCTGCCCGGCATCGATTCTGCTTATGGCAAACCCTATTTGGTTGCCGGCGACATCATGGCGGCATTTGACGACCGTCCCGAAGTGATGGCGGTCATGGAATTCTTCACCCGTGGCGAAGCGGTCAAAGAGTGGTTGGCGGCTGGCGGAGCGTTGTCCCCTCACAAAGACACCTCCCTTGATTGGTATGGCGATGATGTCGAACGCGGCGTTGCCGAACTCGTCAACGAAGCGACCTCTGTCCGCTTTGACGGCTCTGACCTGATGCCCGGCGAAGTGGGCGCTGGTTCCTTCTGGAAAGGAATGACCGACTGGGTCTCTGGCGCTGCTGATGCCGATACCGTCCTGTCTGAAATTGACGCCAGTTGGCCCGAAGGGGTTTCTGGTCAATCTGGTTCGATGGATGATGATAGCGGCGACGACGATGGCATGATGGCTGGCAGTGAAACATACGATATGGCAATGGCAGGCGAATATGCCGGCACAGTGGTGACGATGATGGGACCTTTCACTGACGAAGACGAAGTAAAATTCAACAACACCATCGCCGCCTTCGAAGAAGCGACTGGCATTGACATCCAATATGAAGGCACTAAAGAGTTCGAAGCCACCATCTCCGTCCGCGTAGATGCCGGCGACGCGCCCGACATTGTAGACTTCCCCCAACCCGGTCTGCTCGGCAGTTTTGTGGCAGACGGTCAAGTCGTCAACGTCCTCGACCACATCGACGAAGGCTACCTGCAAGGACAATACCTCCAATCTTGGCTCGACATGGGCATGATGCAAGCTCCAGATGGTCCCATTATGGCAGGCGTTTGGCATCGCTTCAACGCCAAAAGCCAAGTGTGGTACCCCAAACAAGCGTGGGATGCGGCTGGCTACGATGTGCCCACCACTTGGGATGAACTGCTTGAGCTTACCCAAACCATCTCCGACGATGGCGACACCCCCTGGTGCATCGGCATCGAGTCTGGCGCCGCCACTGGCTGGCCCGCCACCGACTGGATGGAAGAGGTAATGCTCCGCACCACCAGCCTAGAAAATTACGACAAATGGACCCGCGGCGAATTGCCCTTCGACTCGCCAGAAGTCCGCACTGCTCTGGACACGCTAGGCGACATCTGGCTCAACGATGATTATGTCTTTGGCGGTCGCGCCGCCATCGCCACCACCTTCTTTGGCGACTCTCCTTCTCCCATGTTTGAAGACCCGCCAAAATGTTGGTTGCACAAACAAGGCAACTTCATTACCTCCTTCTTCCCCGAAGGCGCCGAAGCTGGCGTAGATTACGACTTCTTCTACCTGCCCGGCATCGATTCTGCTTATGGCAAACCCTATTTGGTTGCCGGCGACATCATGGCGGCATTTGACGACCGTCCCGAAGTGATGGCGGTCATGGAATTCTTCACCCGTGGCGAAGCGGTCAAAGAGTGGTTGGCGGCTGGCGGAGCGTTGTCCCCTCACAAAGACACCTCCCTTGATTGGTATGGCGATGATGTCGAACGCGGCGTTGCCGAACTCGTCAACGAAGCGACCTCTGTCCGCTTTGACGGCTCTGACCTGATGCCCGGCGAAGTGGGCGCTGGTTCCTTCTGGAAAGGAATGACCGACTGGGTCTCCGGCGCTGCTGATGCCGATACTGTCCTGTCTGAAATTGACGCCAGTTGGCCCTAGTTCTATGTTCTAGTTTTATACTGCCTCCCGGAGGTTTTCAACCTCTGGGAGGTTAAATTTAGTTTAGAGGAGGAAAAAATGGAATCATCCAGTCGTGCCGGCAGAGACATGGTGGGGTTGCTAATTGCAGTTTTGGGTATCGTCATTTTGGGCGTGGCAATTTTGTATCCGGGGTTGGTCATCCTACGAGACTACGATATGCCCCAGTTGGTAGAAACCATCCTCGCCATCATTTGGGGGGTGGGCGGCTTTGCCCTAATTTACATTATCTTAAATTTACTCACCGAGCGGTTGTCAGACGATTGGAAACAGGCAATTCAACCCTATGTTTTCATCGGTCCGGCGATCATGATTTTAATGTGGTATTTGGCATTGCCTACGTTTCGCGTATTTTGGTTGAGCTTGCAAGACCGCAGTAGCGATAACTTTGTTGGGCTCGCCAACTATCTTGAAGTTTTTCGCAATTCCACCTTGCGAACCGCCTTCCGCAACAATTTGATGTGGATTGTGTTCGGTTCGTCGTTGTCTGTCGCCTTTGGATTGCTCATTGCCGTATTGGCTGACAGAAGCAGTTATGAAAAGGCGGCAAAATCGCTCATCTTTTTGCCTATGGCGATCTCCATGGTCGGGGCAGGGGTCATCTGGAACTTTATTTATGAGGTAAAAGATGCCAGCGTGCCGCAAATTGGCTTGCTCAATGCCATTGTGACCGCATTTGGCGGGGATCCGCAGGCATGGACAGCGTTGTTTCAGCCATGGAACAATTTCTTTCTTATTTTAATTGTGATCTGGTTGCAAACAGGCTTTGCCATGGTGTTGTTTTCGGCGGCGTTAAAGGGGATTCCGGGTGAGTTGCTAGAAGCGGCGCGGGTAGATGGGGCAACGGAGATTCAGGTCTTTTTCAGGATTATGATTCCTTACATCATGGGCACAATTATCACCGTTTCGACCACCATTATTTTGTTCACGCTGAAAATTTTTGACATCGTTTGGGTGATGACTGGCGGGCAATTTGATACGCAGGTGATTGCTACCCAATTTTATCGAGAATATTTTACGAACCGAAATTTCGGCTACGGTTCGGCTATCGTCATTGTACTGCTAATCGCGGTTATTCCGGTGATGGTTTACAACTTGCGGCAATTCAATGAACGGGAGGCTTTCTAATGGCTAGCGCATCAAGACAACAACGGTTTGGGAAATTAGCGGTCAATTTGGCATTGGGTCTCCTCTGTTTCTTGTGGACGATTCCTACGATTGGGTTGCTGGTCTCTTCATTTCGCACCCGTGACGACATTGCAGAATCAGGTTGGTGGACGGTTTTGCCTCATCGAGAGTGGATAACGACCCAAAGGATTGAAGAGTTGAACCGGGAGTTTGACAATGACGTGCCGTTTGCCATCCCTGAAGTTGGCTCGGCTGAACATCTCTTTTCGGAATGGCGAGAGGGGGTGGAGGTGGATGGCAAAAAAGTGGTTTGGGTAGGCAACAAGCGAATTGGCAGGGTTGAGGTTCAGGAAAGGGAGTGGGTGGGCTTTAGCTCTGACTTTACGACGCAAAATTACCAAAATGTGCTCACGGGTAAGGTGTATGAGGTGCAGTTGTCGGATGGCAGTACGAAAACGGAGCAGGGGGATGATATGTCGGGAGCGTTTTTGAACAGCCTGACGGTAGCGATTCCGGCAACGTTGATTCCGATTGGGATCGCGGCGTTTGCGGCGTATGGGTTTGCCTGGATGAATTTTTCCGGGCGAAAGTTTTTGTTTATTATGGTGGTGGCGTTGTTGGTAGTGCCGTTGCAGATTGGGCTGGTGCCGATTTTGCGAGATTACACTCGTTTGGGCATTAACGGCACGTTTTTGTCTATTTGGTTGGCGCATACGGGGTTTGGTTTGCCGTTGGCGACGTATTTGCTGTTTAACTATATCAGCACCTTGCCGCGTGAGACGTTGGAGTCGGCATTTATTGACGGCGCGTCTCATTTTACGGTGTTTACCCGTTTGATTTTGCCCTTAAGCGTGCCGGCATTAGCCTCTTTCGCTATCTTCCAATTTTTATGGGTATGGAACGATTATCTGGTCGCTCTGGTCTTTATGGGCGCCAAGCAAGATACGCAGGTGATTACTATGCGGCTGGCGGAAATCGTCGGATCGCGGGGTAGCGATTGGCATTTGCTCACCTCTGGCGCATTTGTGACCATGATTTTGCCCTTGATCGTCTTCTTCTCGCTGCAAAGATTCTTTGTGCGGGGCTTGTTGGCAGGCTCTGTAAAAGGGTAATCGTAAAAATACGAGTGCGGAGATGATCAAAAAAATTAAGGCTCTTTGAGGAATCATGGGGTGATGTTTTTTTGTAGCGAGTATGCGGGTGGCGGGTATGCGAGTAAACAATCTGCTACCCGCCACTCGCCTCCCGCAATGAATAAAGCAAATCCATACTAAAGATCAGAGAACCCGAATTGATTTAGTCATCTCAGAACATCTGTAAGAGAAACGGTATAGTTGTGATATGAAAAACTTAACCGCTCAAGATGAAATTGTTTTCAAACAAAAATTGATTTGGCATTATGACATCCCAAAAAAATACCCAAGAAAATGAAGCATTTCTGGCATGGTATATCGCCCGAGTTTTAACACGCGGGAGTGATGAGGATTTAAGGCAAGTTGTTTTTCATATTATTCATGCGTACTTACCCAAATTACTATTGCCGGCAGAAATTCGCGTATTTTGGGAATGGTATTTCAGTTTGCCCCGCAATCAAATAAAATATGGTCACGCCACTTCAAGTTAAGCCGTTAGAAAGAGTTTCTTTTCCAGACGACTTTTTATGGGGGGTGGCGACTTCCGCTTACCAAATTGAGGGGGCAACCAATGTAGATGGGCGGGGGCTTTCTCATTGGGACAGTTTCGCTAAAACGCCGGGCAAAACATTGAATGGCGAATCGGGGGACGTTGCTTGCGACCATTACCGCCGCTACCGAGAAGATGTAGCATTGATGGCGGAATTGGGGATGAAAGCGTATCGTTTTTCAGTTTCGTGGCCCCGCATTTTGCCGGCAGGCAACGCCACAGTCAACCAAAAAGGGTTAGATTTTTATAGCCGCCTAGTAGATGAATTGTTGAATGCCGGCATTCAACCCTTTCTCACCCTGTACCATTGGGAATTGCCCCAACCGTTGCAAGACCGCGGCGGCTGGCCCCAACGGGAAACCGCCAAACATTTCATGGAACTAGCCGAAGTAGTCAGCCGCCAATTGGGCGATCGAGTGAAAAAGTGGATCACCCACAACGAGCCTTGGTGTACCGCTATGCTCAGCCACCAAATTGGCAAACATGCTCCCGGCTGGCAAAATTGGGAGGCGGCGTTGCAGGCGGCGCACACCGTTTTACTCTCACACGGCATGGCTGTGCCGGCAATCCGCGCCAATGTGCCTGATGGTGAAGTAGGCATCGCCCCCAACTACGAACCCGCTTACCCCACCAGCGACAAACAAGCGGATTTAGATGCGGTTCGCATTTGGGACGGCTACTACATTCGGTGGTTTAACGACCCGATTTTTGGGCTGGGCTACCCAGCAGATATGGTGGATTATTACATCGAACAGGGGTATTTGCCCACCGGATTGGATTTTGTGCAAGCGGGCGACGAAAAGCTTATCGCCGCCCCAATTGATTTTGTGGGGGTGAACAACTACACGCGGCAAATCATAAATGCCGGCATCGACCTCGACCAATTCCAAACCGCAGCCAACCCTAACCCAAACGCCCAATACACCGATATGAACTGGGAAGTGTATGGCAAAGGGTTATACGACATCCTCATGCGACTGCACTCCCATTACCATGCCCCCAAAATTTATGTCACTGAAAACGGCTGTAGTTATGGCGATGCCCCTGACGAAACGGGGCGGATACGCGACCAAAAACGCATCCAATTTTTTGAAGATTATCTGCCAAATGTTCATCAGGCAATCGAAGATGAGGCGCCGGTTGCCGGCTATTTCGTTTGGTCATTTCTGGACAACTTTGAATGGTCGTTGGGGTATTCGCAGCGCTTTGGGCTGGTGTATGTGGATTATGCCACCCAAAAACGATACCCCAAAGATAGCGCTTATTGGTATAGAGAGGTAATGGCAAGGAACGGATTGGGATAGGTGATATTGCCGGCAATCCCCATTGATCAGGGTGAACAACCCGCTTACAATTGCCGCAACAAACAACTGTTCCATATTCATATTTTTCATAAGGGAATTATCCCATCAATCGTAACATCATGTCTACAAATTGGTACAAAACCGCCGTTTTTTACGAACTTTACATCCGAGCCTATGCCGACAGCAACGGTGACGGCAATGGCGATCTACGCGGCGCCATCTCAAAACTAGATCATATCCAATCGTTGGGCGTCGATTGCATCTGGATCATGCCCCATTACCCCTCGCCCCTCAAAGATGATGGCTACGATGTGGCAAATTACCGAGACATTCACCCCGACTACGGCTCGTTAGACGACTTCAAAGCCTTTCTCGATGCTTGCCACCAACGAGATCTAAAAGTCATCACCGATTTGGTGATGAACCACACCTCCGACCAACATCGCTGGTTTCAGGAAGCGCGACAAGACAAAAACTCCCCCTATCGTGATTATTACGTCTGGAGCGACAGCGGCAAAGAATATCCCGACACCCGCATCATCTTTCTCGATGTCGAAAAATCCAACTGGAGCTATGACGAAGCAGCAGGTCAATATTTCTGGCATCGCTTTTACAGCAGTCAGCCCGATCTAAATTTCGACAATCCCAAAGTGCATGAGGAGATGTTCGACATCATCCGCTTTTGGCTGGATATGGGGTTGGATGGTTTTCGGGCGGACGCTGTGCCCTATTTGTATGAGCGAGAAGGGACAAATTGCGAAAATCTGCCTGAAACGCACGAGTTTCTCAAAAAAGTTCGCCAACTCATAGATGAAGAGTATCCTGACCGGGTTTTGATCGCCGAAGCCAACCAATGGCCCCAAGATTTGCTCCCCTATTTTGGAGATGGGGATGAATTTCACATGTGCTTCCACTTTCCCGTTATGCCCCGGCTGTACATGGCGCTCAAACAAGGAGACAAAAGCTCGATTTTAGACATTTTGGACCAGACGCCGGCAATCCCAAATGGAACGCAATGGCTCACCTTTCTCCGCAACCATGACGAACTCACGCTGGAGATGGTGACGCCGGAAGAGCGGGAATGGATGTGGGCACAATATGCGTATGGTCCGCGCATGAAGCAAAATATGGGCATTCGCCGCCGCCTGGCTCCTTTACTGGAAAATCACAAAGGGAAATGGCTGATGCTCAACGCCATTCTAATGTCGCTAATGGGCACGCCCATCATCTATTATGGGGACGAAATCGGCATGGGAGACAATGTACAATTGCCCGACCGCAACGGCGTGCGCACCCCCATGCAGTGGGACGACAGCCCAAACGGTGGTTTCTCGTCAGCAAATAATACCTACTCTCCCGTGATTGATGACGATATGTATGGCAGCCAAACGGTCAATGTAGCGGCGCAAGAAAATGATCCCGGATCTTTCCTGTCTGCCACTCGCTTTTTAATTCAACTCCGCCAAAATCACCCCGAATTACAACGGGGCGAATTGGAGATATTGGACAACCGCGATCCGCAAATTTTCGGCTATTGGCGGAGGTTGGGCGAGGGCAAAACGCTTTGTCTGTACAACTTCAGTGCCGAAACCCATTCCATCAGCCTAAATTTGGCGGAAAAGAGCGGGCAGTTGGTCGATTTATTGCATGAGGGAAAAACATATCAAATCACGCCCATTCCAGTGGTGATTACCTTACGCCCCTTCAGCAGTCATTGGCTGTATGTAAAGCAATAATTTGGTAAATGGCAACCCTTCAAAATCCGTATCCACCACCAGAGGTGGCGACTTTTCACGGATTTTGCCCAGCGGACAGGGTTGCTTCTTATCTTTTTTAGGGCTTCGCCCTGTGCAACCTACGGCTCCGCCATTCATCCCCACTCCAAGTGGGGGCTTTCTGGCACAGGAGTAAGATGTAATTAGTAAGGCGGATCAGCTGGTCCACTATAGCCGCACAGCCCCATTCTAGGAGAATTTACCAACTCATATGGTTCGCCATAATCTTCGTGCGGATGGATTTCTGCATGTTTCTCACATAAAATGCCGCTTTCTTCATGCTCGTACACACATTCCATACATAAAAACTGCCCCGCATCGCCACATTCCTGACAGTCAACTTCAGGCGGATCGTTGCGAGCCATCAAAAATACAGGTCGCCCGGTTAATTGGCTTCCTTGGCGTAACCGAACAAAATTCACAACAGTTTCTGAACTTGAGCCAAAATCGTAAATATGAGTCAAAGGCTGGTCAGCAGGAAAAACCGAGCTTAATTTATTCCCCATCCCTATCTCCCTGCTACTCCAACCGCCAAAAGAAAATTGACTCAAATGTCCGCAACATTCCAACCAGATTGCGCGAAGATAATAATCTAAATCTTTCAAAGTGGCAGATGCCGGCATCTCCAAGTGCAACCAAAAATCTTTATGCCATGCATCTTCTACCTGCAAATGGAAAATCTGCTCGGCTTTTTCCCCTTCAGCCTCATTACGCTCCTTTCGCTTCGGACAACTTGACAAATGGCGAGACAACCCACCTTTGGTCATTCCCTTGCCACAAAAAACACACCGTCCTCTTGATTGTTTTCGACCAGCCATTAGCCTCTCCTTTCAATTTGAATTTGCGAAACGATTGACATATATTCCAAAAGAAAAATTAACTCAATCAAACAAACATGTCTACAGAGTTGAAACCTCCCCCGATTATTACCCAATTAAACCGATTAGAACAAGAAATTTTCCGCCTACGCATTAACCAACATTGGGAAAACACGCTCCGTCCCTTGCAAAAATTGTATGGAAAGAGGGAAGATTTTGCGGCAATATTAGACAATATGCTTCAAATCATCGCTGAAGCTTATGTTAACCGCAACCCGGAATTGCGGCTGCTAGATTTGAAACGACTGGAAGAGCCAGATTGGTTTCAACAATCAAAGATGGTCGGTTATATCGCTTATGCAGACCGCTTTGCCGAAGCTCTCGCTCACATTCCAGACAAAATCCCCTATTTACAAGAGCTAGGCGTCACCTATTTGCATCTGATGCCGTTGCTACAACCCCGCCCTGGCGAAAACGACGGCGGCTACGCCGTGCAAAATTACCGGCAGGTAGACAGCCGATTGGGGAGGATGGCTGATTTAAAAGAGACAACAATCGCCCTGCGGAATGCCGGCATCTCCCTCTGTACCGATTTGGTGATGAACCACACCGCCAAAGAACATGAATGGGCGCAAAAAGCGTTGGTGGGGGACAAAACATATCAAGATTACTACATCATGTTTCCGAATCGGGAAATGCCCAACCAATATGAAAAAAGTTTGCCCGAAATATTCCCTGACTTTGCCCCAGGCAACTTCACTTACTGCGACCAAATTGACAAGTGGGTGTGGACGACTTTTAACGCATATCAATGGGATTTAAATTGGAAAAATCCCGCCGTTTTCGCCGAAATGTTGGCGATTATGCTCTACTTAGCCAATCAGGGGGTGGAGATTTTGCGGCTAGACGCCGTGGCATTTACCTGGAAACGATTGGGGACAGACAGCCAAAACCAACCGGAGGCGCACGCCATTTTGCAAGCGTTGCGAGCGTTGATTCGTATCGCCGCCCCAGCCATCATCTTGAAAGCGGAAGCGATTGTATCGCCGCCCAACCTACTTCCGTATCTGGGCGAAGGGATAGCCGCCAACAAAGAGTGTGAAATCGCTTACCACAATGTGCTGATGGTGACGCTGTGGAGCGCATTGGCGGAGCGAAATGTGCGGCTGATGACCTATGTGTTGGGCAACATGCCGGGGATACCCAATCAAACCGCTTGGATAACCTATGTCCGCTGCCACGACGATATCGGCTGGGCAATTACCGAAGAAGATGCCGCTGGCGTCGGGCTAAATGGCTTTGCCCACCGCGCTTTTCTTAGCGATTTTTACAGCGGCAATTTTCCCGGCTCGTTTGCCGCAGGAAGCGTCTTCCAATTTAACCCGAAAACGGGCGACCAACGGATGAATGGCTCTTGCGCATCGTTGGCAGGGCTGGAAAAAGCGCTGGAAGCGGGAAATGAGTATCAAGTTCATCTGGCTATTCAACGTATTTTGCTCATTCACAGCCTGATTTTCGCTTTTGGCGGCATCCCATTAATTTACATGGGGGATGAGATTGGTATGTTGAATGACTACGATTACGTTGACGATCCGGCTCACGCCGATGACAGCCGATGGCTGCATCGTCCTAAAATGGATTGGGAAGCGGCAACACAACGAAACGACGACCAAACAATCCCTGGCAAAATCTTTCGGGGGTTGCAACAATTGATTAAAACGCGCCAACGGCTGCCGGCATTACACTCCCAGGCTAATTCAATCCCTGTCTGGACGCATAATGATCATGTTTTCGGTCTGATGCGCCAAAGTCCACGCGGACGTATGTTGATATTGGCGAATTTCAGTGAGCAAGCCCAGTCAATTAGCGGAAAACGATTAACGGAATTGGGATTTGCCGGCAAATTAATTGACCAAATCAATCTGGAATCAATCTATGCTGACCGCTCCGTTCTCCTTCGCCCATACCAAACCGTTTGGCTAACCCCATAAAATGTGATTTTTCTTTCTGGGCAGCTCGCTGTAGAATCCGCTCCCATCAATTTACAATCGAAGAAAATTTTTGAGTAAACATTAGGAAAACGAATGCGAAAATTGTTAAAAAAATTAGTAGAAGCGTACGGACCCTCTGGTTTTGAAGACCAAATGCGAGAACTAATTCGTCCTGAAATCGAAAAAGTTGTGGACGAAATTAGCGTCGATCCAATGGGCAACTTGATCGCTCTCAAAAGAGGGGATGGCAGCGGCGTAAAGGTGATGTTGGCAGCCCACATGGACGAAATCGGGGTGATGGTGACACATATCACCAAAGAAGGCTTTGCCCGTTTTACCAATTTGGGCGGCGTATTCCCGCACACGCTCATGGGCGGACGCGTCCAATTTGCCGACGGCAGGATGGGTATCATTAACAATGATCGCATGATAGATCGCACCAAAGTTTATGGCTTGGACAAATTTTATATCGATGTGGGCGCTAGCAGCCAGGAAGATTGTCCAATTTCGGTAGGCGACGCCGCTGGGTTCTTCCGGGATTATCGAGAAAATGGGGATCGGCTGACCGCCAAATCTATGGATGATCGCATTGGCTGTCTGGTGGCAATTGAAGCGTTGAAACGGCTGAAAAAGTCGCCACATGATGTCTATTGCGTCTTCACCGTGCAAGAGGAGGTTGGCGTTCGTGGGGCGGAAGCGGCGGCAAATGGCATTTTGCCCGACGTGGGCATCGCTCTTGATGTGACTTCTACCGGGGATGTGCCAGAACCGTGGACAAAAATGGCGGTGAAATTGGGAGATGGGGCGGCTATCAAGGTGAAAGATGCCGGCATGATCGCCCACACTGGGTTGGTGAAACTGATGAAACAACGGGCGGAAGATGCCGGCATCGCCTATCAGCTAGAAATTTTAGAAGCGGGCGGCACAGATGCCCGTTCTATGCAAGTAGCTGGACCCGGCTGCGCCGCCGGATGTATCTCTATACCCTGCCGCTATGTCCATACCACCAGCGAAACAGTCGACGCCAACGACGTAGAAAGCTGCATTCAATTGTTGGTGGAGATTTTAGCCAATCCAATAGATCTTTAATTATTTTCTGGATCGCGCCCTTTCTGCCAAATTGTCGATTGGAATTGAAACCGACCAGTTTCATCGGTTAGCGGAATCGATCTGAATTCGACCAGCTCAAACACGCTTCCCACAACTTGTTGCAACCCTTCATCACTGTATGTCGCGAAAAACCGCGACAATGGTTGAAACCCGTCTCGCTCTTTTTCCTCATCTTTGCCCCCATACATGCCAATATAAAACAACCCATCGGGCGACATCAATCGACGAATTTGGCGTAGAACCCCCTGCAAATCTGCTTTGGGAACATGCAACAAACAATTCAAGGCATAAATGGCGTCAAAAGAGCCAGGGGCAAAATCGAGGCGGTAAAAGTCCATCTGATAGGCTTTTAACCCCTTTTGCCGGCACTTTTCCACCATCTCCGCCGACAAATCCGTTGCCGTAACCTGCAGCCCATACTGGGCGAAATAGTGGCTATCTCTGCCTGGACCCGCCCCAACTTCGAGCAAACTTTTCTTCTCCTCAGCTATCAGAAGAGATAAAAAATGGGCTCTTTCCTCTACTTTCCAGGGGTCAATGCCGGCATTATCCCGCCGGTCAGCGTCCAAATCATAATAACGGCGAAAGTTCGCCAAATTGTCTTGATAGCGAGTGGAAGGATTGTCGCTCATGCGGCAGCGTAAATATCGGGGCGGCGGTGTGACAATGCCGGCAATTGTTGGCGCACTTTATCCTGGCTATCGTAATCGATGTCGGCAACGATAACGCATTCCCGTTCTGGGGCGCGGGCTAACACCGTGCCCCAGGGGTCAACGACCATGGCGTTGCCATAACATTGTTTGCCGGGCGGATGTTCGCCAATTTGAGCCGGCGCCACCATAAAGACCTGATTTTCAATCGCCCTGGCTCTAATCAACGTCTCCCAATGGTCTTTGCCGGTATACAAGGTGAACGCTGCCGGCAAAAAGATAAGCCGCGCTCCTGCCAGCGTCAGGGCTCGATACAGTTCCGGAAAGCGAATGTCGTAACAGATCGACAGCCCAAAATAGCCCAATTCGCTCTCGAATGTCACCATTTTCTCGCCAGCGTTTACTTTAGACGACTCCAAATATTTCGATTGCCCATCGATATGAATATCAAACAGATGGATCTTGCTGTACTGAGCGACCAAATTTCCTTTGGGATCATACACCAAAGTGCTGTTCCATACGCGATTATCCCCATTGGCTTTGATTGGAATCGAACCGCCATGGATATAGATGCCATGCCGCTTCGCCTTTTCGCTTAGGAATTGGCTGGTTTGTCCCGGAACATCTTCCGCGCCTTTTGCCATATCTTCATCCGCCCCCAAAAAGTTAAACATTTCGGGCAGCGCAACCAGTTTCGCTCCCTTGCCGGCAGCCTCGTCTATCAATTTGCCGGCAGTGGCTAAATTTTTCTCTTTGTCATCTTGTGAATTCATTTGGACAGCAGCCATGCGAAAAGACATATTATCCTCCATTATTAGCTCAAGCAGCCAAAAACCGCCACCAAGCTTCACAACGTTTACAGCCCTATTTTCCAACCGCCTCATCCAACACGCAACTTATTGATTCGGTCGCGCAGCCGGATGGCGGCTGCCCGCGCCCCCTGAGCAAAATCTACCGTTTGGTCAGCATATATAATCCCCCGGCTAGAGTTAATGACGGGACCAGCGACGGCGTCCGCCCCAAATTGCGCCGCCGCCGCCAAATCTCCCCCTTGCGCTCCCACGCCCGGAATGAGAAAGGAGCTGTTTGGCGCCAATTTGCGGGCAATTTCTAACTCTTGCGGAAATGTCGCCCCAACCACGTAGCCCAAATGTCCCTGCAACTCCCACTCTTGGCTTTTCCGCATCACTTTCACCGACAATCCCACGCCTGCCGGCATCTCTCCCTGAAAATCAGCCGCGCTGGGGTTGGAGGTACGCGCCAACAAATAGATCGCTTTTTCGGGACGGTCGCCAATCAACGGCAAAACCGCCTCCGACCCCACAAATGGATTGGCAGTGATTGCGTCTACCCCAAACTCCTCAAATAAGCCCCGTCCCCAAGCCGCCTGAGTATGTCCAATATCCCCCGTTTTGCAATCGAGAATCACTGGGATATGGTCGGGAATGTAGGCGATAGTACGTTCCAGGGCGATGATGCCGGCAGCCCCCCATTGTAAATAAAAGCCCAAATTCGGCTTGTAGGCGCAAACCACATCAGCAGTGGCGTCGATAATCGCCCGGTTAAAGGGCAAAAGCGGCTCATCCCAACGCATTGCCGGCAAAGGCAGCTTGTCTGGCAGCGGATCAAGCCCTATGCACAACCAGGAATTGTTTTTCGTTTGGACAGCGGATAGTTTTTCAAGATAACGCATCAAAGCCCTCATCTTCAATGTAAATATTAGTTGTTGGCGCGATTATATGCGCCGCCCGGAGATTGCCCAACAGAAAAAAGCATGTTACCATAGCGACCCCGTGAGTAAGCGACAAATCAAACGATTTTGGAATCCAAAAAGAGGTTGGCGGCACAATATTGCCATACCCGACCGATGTTCAAGGTCAACCCTATTTTTAAAGCCCGAATGAAAGATTTCGGGCTTTTTGTTGTGTAGGCGGACGTACAATGACTCAAATTCAACTGCCGGGCTTAATCGACGTCCATACTCATTTGCGCGTGCCCGGCGGCGAACACAAAGAAGATTTCGCTACTGGCACGGCGGCGGCTTTGGCGGGCGGCGTCACCATGGTTCTGGGGATGCCCAATACCTCGCCGCCAATCGCCACAGCAGAAAGTATGCGCCAAACGCGACGCATCGCCGCCGAAACGATTCGCTGTGACATGGGATTGTACCTGGGCGCAGCGCCGGCATTTACCGATGAGTTGCCGGCAGCCGCGGCGCTGGCAGTCGCCCTCAAAATCTATCTCAACGACACTTTTGGCGATTTGCGGGTTGACGATTTAGCCACATTGCGCGCCTGTTTTGCCACATGGGATCGGGACACAATGATCGCCATGCATGCTGAAAAGCAAAGCGTGGCGGTAGGCATCGGGCTGGCAGCCGCTTATCAACGACCCGTTCACTTTTGCCACATCAGCCGCCGGCAAGAGATCGAGCTAATCGCCGATGCCAAAATGGCTGGGCTGCCCATCACCTGCGAGGTCACGCCCCACCATCTTTTTTTGAGCCAGGAAGATGCGCCCCGATTGGGGACATTGGGCGACATGCGCCCTGTCTTGGGGACGAAGGAGGATGTGGCTGCGTTGTGGCAACATATCAATGACGTCATCGACTGTATCGCTACCGACCATGCTCCCCATACCTTATCGGAAAAGGGGGCAGAATCGCCGCCGCCGGGCGTGCCGGGTTTAGAGACATCGTTACCGCTGATGTTGACCGCCGTTCACGATGGTAGATTAGAGCTAGAACGACTCATGGCATTGATGGCGGACAATCCGCGCCGCATTTTTGGCTTGCCGGCACAAGCCAACACCCATATTTTGGTCGATATAGACGCCCAATTTATGATAGGAGATGACGACCTCTATACCAAATGCGGCTGGACGCCTTTTGCCGGCATGACAGCCCATGGGGAACTTCACCGAGTCGTTTTGCGGGGAAAAACTGTATTTGAAAATGGCAAAGTAGTTGCCGCTGAAGGCAGCGGACAACTGATACCAACATTGGAGGATTAACAGATGGCGCAACTTGCCCCTTTGTTTGATTTGGAGAAAATCGCCAGCCGTATGAATGGCGACCACACCAATGGCATGACCAATTGGGATATCTTATCAGTCGAGCAATTTGATAATGACAAATTGGCGTATATCTTTGCCCGCGCCCGTGAAATGCGGAAGATGGTGGAGCGCGTCGGCGGGGTTGATTTGCTCAAAGGCAAGGCGTTAGCGGCGCTATTTTACGAACCCAGCACCCGCACTAGCTCTTCCTTTATCGCCGCCATGGAACGGTTGGGCGGCAGCGTCATTCCCATCACACAAGGGGTACAATTCAGCTCAGTGAGCAAAGGGGAAACGTTAGCCGACACCATTCGCACCCTAGAACAATATGCTGACATCATCGTTTTGCGTCACCCTGAGGTTGGGGCGGCGAAAACGGCAGCGGAATATGCCGGCATTCCCATTATCAATGCTGGCGACGGTCCGGGAGAACATCCCACCCAAGCGTTGCTCGATCTGTTCACCATTCGGGAAGAGTTGGGTCGGGTAAACGGGCTGAAAATCGCCATGGTAGGGGATTTGCGCTTTGGGCGCACTGTCCATTCGCTGACAAAATTGTTGATCCAGTATGACGTCTCTTTGCGATTTGTTTCGCCAGAAACGCTGCGGCTGCCCATGCAATTGATGAACCAGGTCATTGATGCCAGCATCCCCGTTCGAGAAACGCACGACGTGGCAGAAATTATCGAAAATGCTGACGTTTTGTATGTAACTCGAGTGCAAAAAGAGCGTTTTAATGATTTGGCGCACTATGAAGAGGTGAAGGATATGTACGCCATCACCCCCAAATTGCTGGAAAAAGCGAAAGAAAAGATGGTGGTGATGCATCCGCTGCCCCGCGTGGGGGAAATTCATTATGGGGTAGACAGCGACCCCCGCGCCGCATATTTTCGCCAAGTACGAAACGGGATGTATATTCGGATGGCATTGTTGGCGGCGACGCTGGGCAAAGCGTAAATTTGGGCATGGCTTCCGACTCTCTCGACGCTTGGATAAAGGCGCAAAAAGCGAACAATGCGGCGCCAAAAGGGAGTTATGTGGCGTTTTTTGAGATTTCCGCTCCAATAAAGCGGCTGCAAATCGGAAAATTGGGGGCGTATTCATTTCCCATCGGAACTTATTTATATGCCGGCAACGCCTTTGGTTCGGGCGGCTTGCCGGCGCGTTTGGCTCGTCACTTTCGCTCAGATAAAAAAAGACATTGGCATATCGATTATTTGCTGCCAGCATCTCAACCACTGGGGGCGTTTATCCTTGAAAATGCTGAACGGCTGGAATGTGTTTGGGCGGCTTGGCTGGCTGAGCAGTGTCAATCATTTCCGGCTCGATTTGGCTCGTCAGATTGCCATTGCCCCACCCATCTGTTTCGGGTTACTGACCCTATTGCCGGCATCAAAAAGCGCTTTTTCGCCCAATACGGGGGGATTTTTCTGTCAAAAACGGCTTGAGCCCTGGATGGATTACGCTTTGTCGCACCTTGGGCGTCAGTCTGCCAGCAAGGTAGGCGAGATGCCGGCATTCGCCACCCTGGTTAAAACGCCTGGGCAGGAAGAACAATCGCCCGCCAGACTAATCGCCCTGTCGCCATCTTGAATGGTTCGAAAGGTCCAATCAGCAATGCCGGCATAAATGGGAACCATTCGCGCCATCTTTTCGGTTGCCGCCAACTCTATTTGAGTTGCATCGAACGCCTCCAAATTTGGCTGGTTCACCTCCCAATGTGATTCTGCCGCCGAATGCAAACTGGGCGAAGGCTGCCCATAATAATCGGGGGCAAGAAAATCGCGGCTATTCATTCGTTTCCCTCTCCTTCATAATAAGCGATTTCTCGCCGAAACACGTCGCCCAACCGTTTAATCCCTTCCTTTATTTCCTCTTCAGTCGAAACGCTAAAACTAAGCCGCATCGTATTTTTACCTTCTCCATTGGCATAAAATGATTGTCCCGGCACATAGGCTACTTTGGCGTCGATAGCGGCCTCCAACACTTTGCCGGCATCCATGCCTTCTGGCAACGACGCCCAGAAAAACATGCCGCCCGCTGGGGATTCATATTGAACTTGGGGCGGAAAGTGGCGCTGCATGGCGGTTAGCATACTATCGCGCTGTCGATGGTAATAGTTGCGGGCTTTTGCCACCTGAGCATCGTAAAAGCCAGTTTCTAACATTTCGCACACCAACATTTGCACATAGGTAGATACCTGCAAATCGGAAGATTGTTTCGTTTGGGTCAGCTTTTTCAATACTGATTGATTGGCGGCAATCCATCCTAATCTAAATCCAGGGGCGATGACTTTGGAAAAAGTGCCGGCATAAATCACATGCTGTGGCGCTAACTCGTACAAGTTTGGCAGATGCTCCCCTTCAAAACGTAGCGCCCCATAAGGATCATCCTCTAAAATCGGCGTATCATACGCTTGCGCCAACGCCGCCAACTGCTGGCGCCGCTCCAAGCTCATACTCACCCCCGATGGATTCATAAAATTGGGCGTACAATAGATCAATTTGGGAGATTGTTGTAACGCTTGCTCAACTTTTTCGGTCAACATGCCGGCATTGTCACAGGGAATGCCGATATATTTTGCCCCATACATGCTTAAGGTGTTGATGGCTGTTGTGTAGGTTGGATCTGACACCACCACCAGATCGCCAGGATCGACGAACAATTTGCCAGTCAGATCGATCGCTTGCTGCGACCCTGCCGCCATTTGGATATTTTCCGCTTTGGCTGGCGGGGTTCGTTTGGCGATCCACTCTCGTAATGGCAAAAACCCCTGGGTTGGCGAATATTGCATGGCGTCTCCTCCATACTTTTCCAACATATTGCCCGTTTGTTCATAGGCTAACTCAACCGGAAAAAGATGGGGAGCGGGTTTGCCGGCAGTAAATGAGATAGCGTTTAAACCAGCGATTCGTTCATTCACCAATCGGATCGAAGCGGATTTGATCCAGCCAGCGCGTTGGGAAAATTTTTCTGTGATAGACATAAAAACGCATCTCCTAAACGAGAACCTCAATCAAATGAGGTCCATTTTTCTTTAAAGCAACGGCAAATTGATCGTTGAACGCCTCTGCTGTTTCAGCCCGCGACGCTTCCACCCCCATCCCTTGCGCCAGACTGACAAAATCAAGCTGCGGGTTATCCAAATGGAGAATGGAATCCGCCTTGTTGCCTTGCCGCTTAGCCCCCACTCGGCTCAACTCTCCCTGCAAAATTTTGTAGGCGCGATTGTTGAACAACACCGTAACCACATTTAAATTTTCGCGGGCTTGCGTCCACAATGATTGAATCGTGTACATGGCAGAGCCGTCGGCTTGCATGCCGATTATTTGCCGATCTGGGCAAGCCACAGCCGCCCCAACTGCCTGCGCCAGCCCATGCCCTATCGAGCCGCCGGTGCCGGTCAGCATGTCGTAAGGGGCAGTATGTTGGCAAAATTGGGCGGCAGCCGCCCCAGAGGTTATCGCCTCGTTGACCATGATGGCGTTTTCGGGCATTTGGGCTCCCACGCTTTGCCAAATCGCCTCCAAAGTAAGCTCCCCTGCCGGCAATGGCGGGGGGTCGTTTTTATATTCAGCGATTGGTTTGGATGGGCTAACGCCCAACTCAGCCGCCAACGCCGCCAATGCCCCTTCCAAATCTTGTTCTGGGGTGGCTAGCGTATGCAGAACCGCTGCTTTGGGGGCTAATCGGCTGGGGCTATTGGGATAAGCGAAAAACGCCACTGGCTGGGCTGTGCCGATCAAAATGATTTGCTTGTACTTTTCCAATTGGGCCAGCGACATCGGCACCGGATAAGCTAATGAATCGATTATTGGGTATCCTGCCCCCATTTGACGTCTGGCGGTGGGGCGATTGCTCATTAATCCCACGCCGGTTTGGGCGGCAATGCGTCCCGCCCACCGTCCCGCTTCGTCCAAAACCGCTTTGCCGCTCATTAGCAGCAAAGTCGGCTCGCCGCTGCGGATCATCCTGGCTGCCTCTGTGACAGCTTCTACATCAAAAGCGGACGGCGGCGGGCTGGGAATGCCGGCAAGGGGGACGCTCGTTTCGTTCCAAGAGCTATCTCCAGGCAAAATCAAGGTGGCGATAGATCCCGGCGCGATTTGCGCGGCGCAAATAGCTTCGGCGGTGTCCTGGCTGATTTCGTCAGGCGACATCGTGGTTCGTACCCAACTGGCTTGAATGCCGGCAAGCCCTTCTATATCCGTCGTCAGCGGGGCGTCATATTGAATGTGGTAGGTGGCGTGTTCGCCAATGATATTAACGATGGGGGTATGCGCCCGCCTGGCGTTGTGCAAATTGGCAAAGCCATTGCCTAAACCAGGACCCAGATGCAGTAACGTTGAGGCGGGCTTGCCCGCCATGCGCCCATAGCCATCCGCCGCTCCGGTGCACACCCCCTCGAATAATCCTAACACCGCCCGCATCCCGTCTACTTGGTCCAATGCCGCAACAAAGTGCATCTCGGAAGTGCCGGGGTTGGTAAAGCATACTTCTACGCCGCCGTTGACCAAAGTTTGAATCAATGCTTGTGCGCCGTTCATAAATTCTCCAATAAAATTAGATTAGGTTGCAGGTTGCAGGTTGCAGGTTGCAGGTTGCAGGTTGCAGAAAATAATTTTACATGCCACGCTCAAATCAAATAAAATTCCGTCTGCCGCCCTGCCAGCCACGCCATCTTGCCATTTTGCAAGGCTGCATCTTCTTCCAGGGCAATTCTTACCATCTGATCGTTCCATTCAGGAATCGCTTTTTGAATGTTCAACTCGATAGAGTGGCAGGTATTGTCAAAAATCTGGTAATCCCCTTTGCCAGGCACGCCATCTTGTTGATCCCACAAGCCAATGGTTGGACCTGCGGCGTGACCATGGTAACCGAGCGGATGGCTGTAAACGGTTGGGACGATGTTTTCTTCTCTGGCTTGATCCAGCGTCTCTTGCAACAGTTGGTTGCCCGTTTTGCCCACCTCCATTTTTGCCATATGAATATCTTGCAGCCGATTGCCGGCAGCCAACGCCGCTTTCAAACCCATCGGAGCGTCACTTTCGCCCGGGCGCAATACATAAGCGTGTTGTTGTTGGTCGGTGGCTAACCCCAAATAGATGAACCCCATATCGCAATGAAGCAGATCGCCAGGTTGGATGAGCGTTCGCAAGGCGATTTTGCCGGCAGCGGGTGGGTTAAAGCCCTGCCCTTTTGCCTGAATCTCTACTGTCGGTTGAAACCACGCTTGCAATCCCAACTCTGACATCTTTTGCCGCATCCACCAAACCACATCTTCGGTAGTGGTGACGCCTGGGTGGATGACGCTGCGAGAATATGCTTCGGCGATAATAGTACGCGCCAAAGCGACAATGCCGGCATAGGCAGTAATCTCTTCGTCTAGGCGGCTCTCCAACCAGCGAACGCACAGCCGTTCCGCCGAATGTAGACGGCTGGAAAAATCCCCCAATGCGTTGTTAATCAACTGCTGTTCAGTAAAAGATAACCCATCCCCAAAGGCGAAGGTCTCCGAAAAATTCAGCCCGATTTTCCTTGCTTGGCGCTCTTGGATCAACCTCGTCAAACAAGCAAATTGCCCCTCATCGTCGGGGTTCCAAGCGGCGCTGTAAAAATCTCCATACCCATATCTATCCAATGCCAACCGCTCGACTGAACCATCTGGGCGGCGGTAAAAGAGCAAAATCGTCCGCCGTCGCGCTCCCATCGCTGGCTGGGGCAGCAGGGAAAAAATAACTGGGTCTTCGTTATATTCTCGGCAGGCGATCAACCAAATGTCGAAATCTTCTGCCGTCATAATTGCCGGCAATATCGTTTCCAATCGCTTTTTTAGCCAATTATTTCTGATTTGAGCTTGTTGTCTTAGGGGGAGAATATTTCGCGAAGCAGTTTGGTCGCTCATGAAGTTCGCTGCCAAAAATTGAGTCGGACGCCGATTTTAAAGCTGAATTCGGGGATTGTATCCATCTAAATTTAAAATACCAATCAAACAGTCCCAAAATTGTATGGAAAAGTGACATTTTCTTGCCCAATGATGAAAAGGACTCTATATTATCAGCTAACTTTGTTCAATCATTGTGGCTCGTTGTGAATGCCGGCAATCAATATGGACGCGATCCAGTAATGCTTTATGAAAAATCGTCAACGACAATAAGCCATACATTGAACCACTTTACAATTTGTTAGCTATCGATTAAACAAAATTTAACAATTGCCAGTATAATTGAGAAACAAGGAAGAAAAAACTGTGTCTGAATCCCTAGCCCCAGCCAGCGTCACTGTTTCCAGCCGCGCCCATCCTCTTGGCAATCTAAAAAATATCCTTTCTGCCTACCTATATCTCGCCCCCACCTTTATCATCCTGGGCGTATTCGTCTACTATCCCATCATTAACTCCTTCCAGATGAGCCTGACCAGGGTCGCCCCATTCGGCGGCAAAGTCATCGATGTTGGCTTCGGCAACTACCAGCGGTTGTGGGAAGAGATTGTTGAACGGGGGGAATATTACAATAACATCAAAGTATCGCTACTCTTTACTTTAGGCACTGTCCCCACCGGCATTATCATCGCAGTGGCGTTGGCAATCGCTCTGTCTTATCCGCTCAAACGGCTCTCTTGGTTGCATCGGCTGCTTATTTTTGTGCCCATCGTCATCAGCAGCGCCGTCACTGGCGTCATTTTTCGCTGGCTTTATAACCCAGCCACCGGCTATTTCAACCATTGGCTCAGCCTAATTGGGATAGAAAATGGACCCGATTGGCTCAACTCAAAAGATTGGGCATTGATCGCTGTCTCATTCGCTGTGGTGTGGCGGCAATTGGGTTTCAACGTCATCATCGCCCTGGCTGGCGTGCAAAATATCGACACCACCTATTATGAAGCGGCAAAAGTGGATGGGGCAAATTTATGGCATCGCGTCCGTCATATAACGCTGCCGTTGTTATCGCCCACCCTCTTCTTTTTGGTGATTATCAACGTCATCAACAGCTTGCAAACTTTTGGCGAGATCAACATTTTGACTGATGGCGGCCCGGGACAAGCCACCACGAATATGGTCTATGCTATCTTCGTTGACGCCTTTGTAGGCACTCCATTTAGGGGTTACGCTTCAGCCCAAGCCTATCTTTTGGCGTTGCTCATTGTTTTGATGTCTGTAATACAGTTTAGGGGGTTAGGCAGGAGGGTACATTACTCATGAGTTCGATAACCGCGCCAGACGCCCCACGAACTGAGAAAAGAATTTCCTGGTCAGACCTGGGCATGCAAATATTTCTGATTACCGTCGGGTTGATCATCGCTACGCCGATCATCATCGCTGTGCTGACCAGCTTTAAATCTCTGCAAGATATCGCCGCCAACCCCAACTCCATCTTCCCGCGTGAATGGTCGTTTGAAAATTATAAAACCGCCTGGAACGCAACGCCGTTTGGACGTTATTTGTTAAACAGCGCCATCCAATCGGGCATTATCGTAGCGTGTCAAATTTTATTCAGTACTTTAGCCGCATTTGCCTTCTCATTTTTAGATTTTCCAGGGCGCAATTTGCTTTTCTCAATTATGTTGGGCAGTTTAATGGTGCCGTTTCAGTTGACCTTTATCCCCAATTTTATTTTGGTGAGCGAGCTGGGGTTAGCCAATACATATGCCGGCTTGACTTTGCCATTTTTAGCCAGCGCATTTGGCGTTTTTATGTTGCGCCAATTTTTTATGAGCCTGCCCAAAGATTTACATGATTCAGCCCGAATCGATGGCGCCAGCAATTTGCGTTTTTTGTGGCAGATCGTCGTCCCGCTTAGCAAAGGGTCGATCAGCGCTTTTGGCATTTTCGCTTTTCTGGGAGCGTGGAGCCAATATTTGTGGCCCCTTATCATCACCAACGACTCTTCCATGCGTACCATCCAAATTGGTATCCGGTACTTTTTGTTTGATCAGGAGCGGGGCACCGATTGGGGGGCATTAATGGCGGGGGCAGTCATCGTTTTGTTGCCAACGCTGATCATTTTCTTAGTGGCGCAGAGGCAATTGGTGAAAGGCATCGCCATGACGGGATTGAAAGGGTAATTTGGTCAAAATTTTATTTTGTGATTGTTTATTTGCCTTTAGCAGGCATAAAATCTAATTCCTTTAAGGAGGAAATCAATGAAAGAGAGAAAATGGTTGCGGTTTTTCTGTATCGCGCTGTTGGCTGTGATGTTAGCGGCGTGCGGCAGCGGCGATTCGGGAGATGAAGGCGGAGACGAGCCCGCTCCAGAGCCTACTGAAGCGACTGACAGCGGCAGCGGCGGGGATTCTGGCTCATCTTCTGATGATTCTGGATCGGATTCAGATGATTCCACTTCAGACTCTGATGATGATATGCCGGCAGAAGTGGTTACGCTGGAATTTTGGCATGCGATGGGCGGCGAACTAGGCGAAGTGGTTGATGAATTGGTAGCGCGTTTTAACGCCAGCCAAGACGATATCGTGGTCAACGCCACTTATCAGGGTTCGTATGACGACACCTATAACGCCTTGTTGGCTGCGTTTGAGACGGGCACCGAGCCGAATATCATCCAAAATTTTGATTTGGCGTCCCAAACGATGATCGACACCGGCCGTCTGGCGCCAGCATATGAGTTGATGGACGCTGATGGCTATGACGGCTCTGTTTTTGTGCCGGCAGTTGCCGACTACTATTCCAACGCCAACGGCATGATGGCGATGGCGTTCAATAGCTCCACCCCAATTTTGTATTACAACGTCGCTTTATTAGAAGAAGCGGGGGTCGAGCTGCCAGCCGAAGGAACAAGCTGGTCTTTTAGCGAAATGCTGGCAGCCTGTGACCAAATACAAGCCAGCGGCGTCACCAACAATTGCATCGCCTTAGGTCAAGTTGGCTGGTACTTTGAGCAAATTCTAGCGAACAGCGGCGGCTTATATTACAACAACAACAATGGGCGTACTGGTCGAGCCACCCAGGTTGAATTCAATAACGGCATAGCGGTAGAAGTTTTCGACTTTTTGACTGGATTGGTGGCTAACGGCTACTCTCCCAATTTAGGCAATACTTGGACAGACACCGACGCCGTTTTCTTCGCCCAAGAAGCGGCGATGATGTTCGACTCAACCGCTGGAGCTCGGGCTATTCAAGATGGCTCTGATTTTGAAGTCGGCACTATGTTTATCCCCTATGCCGACAGCGCTGGCGACCGTAACGGCGTCATTATTGGCGGAGCGGCTTTGTGGCTGCTGGATAGCGAGGAGGCTAATACAAACGCCGCTTCATGGCAATTCATGAAATTTATGGCGGATGAAGCCCAACAAGTTACCTGGCACACCGGCACCGGTTACTTCCCGGTACGTTCTGACATTTCTGGCAACCCCGAATTGCAAGAGTTCTGGTCAGAAAATCCCAACTTTGTGACCGCCATCAATCAATTGGGCACCACCAAGACAACTTTGGATGATGGCAGCCCCAACTATGCCGTGTTAGGCGGTCGGGCAGGGCCTGGTCCCGCCATTCGCCGCTATGTGGTAGAAGCGTACAGCGGCGTGTTGGACGACGGCTTATCGGCTCAAGAAGCGTTAGACATCGCTGCCGAAAAGGCAAACCAGGAGTTAAGCGATTACAATGAATTTTTCTCCGATGAAGATTCCGCCAATACTGGCAGCACCACCACCGCCATCGACGCCGCCACAGCGGCTAGCGTAGCTGATTTAGACCCAGTTACCCTGGAATTTTGGCATGCGATGGGCGGCGAACTGGGCGAAGTGGTCGATGAGTTAGTGGCTCGATTCAACAGCAGTCAGGATGTGGTGACGGTTAACGCTACCTATCAGGGCACCTACGACGACACCTACAACGCTTTGCTGGCGGCATTTGAGACGGGCACCGAGCCGAATATCATCCAAAATTTTGATTTGGCGTCCCAAACGATGATCGACACCGGACGGTTGGCGCCGGCTCATGCTTTGATGGCTGAAGACGGCTACGACAGCGGCGTATTTGTGCCGGCAGTTGCCGACTACTACTCCAATGAAGATGGCATGATGGCGATGGCGTTCAATAGCTCCACCCCAATTTTGTATTACAACGTCGCCATGCTAGAAGAGGCTGGCATTGATTTGCCGGCAGAAGGAACAAGCTGGTCTTTTAGCGAAATGCTGGCAGCCTGCGATGCTGTCCAAGCCAGCAGCGTCACCGAATATTGCATCGCCCTAGGTCAAGTTGGCTGGTACTTTGAGCAAATTCTAGCGAACAGCGGCGGCTTATATTACAACAACGATAATGGTCGAACTGGTCGGGCTGACGCGGTTGCGTTTAACAGTGGCGTAGGCGTAGATGTTTTCGACTTTCTGACTGGCTTGGTGGCTAACGGCTACTCTCCCAATTTAGGCAATACTTGGACAGACACCGATGCCGTTTTCTTCGCCCAAGAAGCGGCGATGATGTTCGACTCAACCGCTGGAGCTCGGGCTATTCAAGATGGCTCTGATTTTGAAGTCGGCACTATGTTTATCCCCTATGCCGACAGCGCTGGCGACCGTAACGGCGTCATTATTGGCGGAGCGGCTTTGTGGCTGCTGGATAGCGAGGAGGCTAATACAAACGCCGCTTCATGGCAATTCATGAAATTTATGGCGGATGAAGCCCAACAAGTTACCTGGCACACCGGCACCGGTTACTTCCCGGTACGTTCTGACATTTCTGGCAACCCCGAATTGCAAGAGTTCTGGTCAGAAAATCCCAACTTTGTGACCGCCATCAATCAATTGGGCACCACCAAGACAACTTTGGATGATGGCAGCCCCAACTATGCCGTGTTAGGCGGTCGGGCAGGGCCTGGTCCCGCCATTCGCCGCTATGTGGTAGAAGCGTACAGCGGCGTGTTGGATGATGGCTTGTCGGCTCAGGAAGCGTTAGACATCGCTGCCGAAAAGGCAAACCAGGAATTGGCTGATTACAACGCCTTTTTTGAATAGCCTCGGCAAATTTTGGCTGGTTTAGTCGTTGTCTGCGATTGAACCAGTCTTTCTTTTCACAGTTTGGCACAGGAGTTGGCAATTCCTGTGCCTTTTTTCTTGAGTTAGCATGAATTTTCGTTTTCTGTTTGTATTGGCTCTCATATGGGTGACAGCTTGCTCTGCAACTGCCGGCAATCAACCGGAAGTTAAACCAACTGAGGGAGATGGCTTTGTATTTGCCGGCACATCCCGCTTGCCGGCAGCTTTCGACGCCCAGGGACATCGGGGCGCCAGGGGATTGCTGCCCGAAAACAGTTTGCCGGCATTTGAAGCCGCTCTCGATTTAGGCGTAACCACTCTGGAGCTTGATTTACATTTCACCCAGGATGGCGAAATTGTAGTATGGCATGATCCCGTCATCGAAAAAACGAAATGCCGCTTGCCAGAAGGTGCGCCGGAGAACGTTCCAGATCCGCGAAACCCTCTGCGGCGGGTGATGATCAGCCAACAGCCGCTGGAGATCGTGCAAAGCTATCAATGTGACCTCAACCCAGACCCAGAAAGATTCCCCGATCAGCAGCCGCTGCCAATGGCGATTGCCGGCAGCGACTATCACATTCCCAGCTTAGCTGAGCTGTTCCAATTTGTGGAGGAGTATGCCGCTTCAACATCGAAGAGCGATCAACAACGGACGAATGCCGGCAGCGTGCAATTCAATATCGAAACCAAACGCAAAGCTGACGATCTGGCAGCTATCGGCGATGGCTTTACCGGCGGCGAAGCGGGAGCCTTTGAGTTGGCGATTTTAGATTTGGTAGAACAATTTGGGGTGGAGGAACGGGTTGTTATCCAAAGCTTTGACCACCGCTCTTTGCGCGTCATCCGCGACATCAATTCTGAAATTCGGCTGGCGGCGCTGACGACAAGGGGAGAGGCGAAAATCAAGGTTTATTGGGGGTATGGCTTTAATATTTGGTCGCCTAACCAACGGGATGTGACGCCAGAACGGATCGCTGAAGCGCATGAGTTGGGCTTGCTGGTTATCCCCTGGACGGTAAACGAGGCTGATGAGATGGAAAAGCTCATTGAAATGGGGGTGGATGGGCTGATCAGCGACCGCCCCGATATTTTACTAAACCTACAGCCATGAGATTATTGCCGGCATTTAAACTTCGTCTATTTTTACCACTATTCCTGCTCATTTTTTGGGCGGCTTGCCAAGAAGAGGTCGTCCCACCAACAACAATTGTCGAGCCGCCAAAAAACCCGCCTAAAATCTCCATATTAGTAGACGGGTTGCTTAACCCGGTAGGGATAGCGACGCTGCCAAATGGCGCCATTTTGGTCGCCGAAGAAGGCAGCGGCAAAAATGATGACAGCGCGGGCGTGACGCTGATCACGCCCGTCCAAAAGGCGGGTATGCCCGACCCACAAGCGGGCAGGCTGATATCTGGCTTGCCCAGCGGACGAGATTCAGGCGATTTGTCTGGCGTGCCCTTCGTGGCGGTTTCGCCCGATGGAACAACATTGTACACCAGTCATTTTGGGCTGGGACATCTGCTGTCGCTGGATATTTCTGATTTGGCGGAGGCGCCGGCATCTCCCCTAACTATTGCAGATTTAACCCCGCGCATGATGCCGCTAAATGATGTAAAAATGATCAACCCGTTCGACCTCACTTTTGATGATGCCGGCATTCCCGTAGTGAGCGATGCCAGCGGCAACGGCGTGGCAAAAGAGACTGCGGACGGCGCTACCCGCTTCATTCATCGTTTTGAGCCATTATCCAACCCCCAACAAACAGGGACAATAATCGATCCGGTTCCTACCGGTATCGCCCACATAGGGGGCGAATATTTCGTGACGTTGACCGGCGGCTGCCCCTACCCGGACGGCGGCGGGCAGTTGGTCGCCATCGACGAAGATCGCAACCAACGCATTGTCGTTGGCGGATTGAATATGCCGATAGATGTGGCGCAAGCTCCAGACGGCTCAATTTGGCTGTTGGAATTCGCCCGTTTCGACCCAGACGCCTCATGTTTTTCTGGGGTGGGCTATTTGCCAAACACAGGTCGGTTAAGCAAGCTGGTCGATGGGTCGTTACAGCCCGTCATCGACAAATTAAACTTTCCGGCGGGGGTCGCCTTTGCCGACAATGGCGACGTGTATATCAGCGAGTTGGTTGCCGGCAGAATCCTCCATGTGAGCGGCTTAAACCGCATTGTAGAGATGTTGGCGGCAGAAACGGAATTGCATAAAGTGGAATCTATCTTGACTATGCCGGCAGCCGCGCCAACTACAGCTCCCGCTCTTCCCAATTCGCCCACCAGCGCCTTCTTCCAGAATCAGGCGGCGGAAAGGGGGATTGGATTTAAACATGGGGCGTTTGTTGCCGGCATTTCCGCAGATCCGGCGGCGATGATGGGCGGCGGGCTGTGCTGGCTCGATTATAACCAGGATGGTTGGCTCGATTTGTACCTAGTCAACAGCCACGCCGAAGCGGAAAAAGAGTTGTGGGAAACGCGAGGGGGATTGCCGGCAAACCAGCTTTTCCGCAATAACAATGGGCATTTCACCGATGTCAGCCGCCAAACCGGCGCGGATTTGGCGATGCGGGGCAATGGCTGCGTGGCGGCGGATTTCAACCAAGATGGCTGGAGCGATATCTACATCACTACTGCCGATGGCGCCAATGCCCTGCTCTGGAACAATGGCGAGGGCTCTTTCCATGAAGGGGCAGAGGCGGCAGGCGTAGCGGCGCGGGAATGGAGCAGCGCCGCCGCCGTCACCGATTTAAACGGCGATGGCTTGCCTGACCTGTTTGTGGCGGCGTACATCGATTTAAACAACCAGGTAGAAAATCCGGTTGGGGCATTCCCGCAAGATTATTACGGATTGCCCGACCGACTCTATCTCAATAAAGGGGACGGCGCTTTTGAAGATGTGGCGGCTGAAGTCGGTTTGACGCGGCAAGAACGGGGGCTGGGCGCCATTTTCGCCGATTTTGACGACGATGGCAACATTGAGCTATACATCGCCAACGACGGACATCCCAATCGACTGTATACCCTCCAACCTGCCGGCAATTCGTCTGGTTTTCAATTTGTCGATTTGAGCCAAAGCGCCCAAACCAACGATTCGGGTAGCGGCATGGGGGTAACTGTGGGCGATTTCAACGGCGACGCATTAAGCGACCTGTTTGTAACCAATTGGCAAACGGAGATAAACGCCCTGTATCAAAATGAAGGGGAAGGCGGCAAAGCGTTGCGCTTTCGGTACAGCAGCTATCGAGTGGGCATCAGCGGGCTAGGCAACAATCTGACCGGCTGGGGAACTAGTTGGGGGGATTTCGACAACGACAGCGACCAGGATTTGCTGGTGGTCAATGGGATGGTTCCTATTTCCGATTTGGAGGAAGATCGACAGTTGGCGCGTTTTTACGGCAATCGCCTTGTCGAAGGGCAACCTAACCAATGGCGGGAATGGACGGACAGCGTCGGATTAGGCAGCGAGGGGGTGGGGAGGTTGCTGGCGCGGGGCAGCGCCATGGCAGATTTTGACAACGACGGGGATTTGGATGTAGCGGTCAATGTGATTGGCGGGGAGGCGGTTTTGTTGGTCAATGTAGGACAAAACGGGAATTGGCTGATGGCGCAACTGCCGGCATTCGCCGCCAATGCCGTCGCCTGGCTCACTTTGCCCGATGGCACGATATTAAAGCGAGAGATATATGCCGGCAGCAGCTATCTGGCATCCGAAGATCCGCGTTTTCATTTTGGGCTAGGCGAATTTGACCACGCCCAACGATTGGAAATACGCTGGGGTGGGCAAACGCGGACGTGGGAAAATGTGCCGGCAAATCAACTTATCACATTTGAGTAATCTAAGAGGGAAAAATGAGTGATGAACATCGTCTGGAAACCAAATTGATTCGAAGCCAAACTCCATCTGGGCAGCGAGAACATTCAGCGGCGATTTATATGACTTCCAGCTTTACCTTCGACGATGCCGAGCATGCCCGCGCCTTGTTTGCTAAAGAGATGGCGGGCAATATTTACACCCGCTATGAAAACCCCAATGTGGATGAATTTATCGACAAAATGTGCGCTTTAGAAGGCGCAGATGCCGGCATTGCCCTAGCCTCCGGCATGTCGGCAGTATTTACCGGACTGGCTGGCTTGTTAAATAGCGGCGACCACATTTTGGCGGCGAAATCCATCTTCGGCTCCACCCATCAAATTTTGACCCAAATTTTGCCGCGCTGGGGCATTAGCCACAGCTACGCCGACATCGCCAACCCCGCTAGCTGGGCGGAATTGGTTCAACCCAACACAAAAATGTGCATCGTCGAAACCCCCTCCAACCCCGCCCTCGATATCATTGACCTGGCTTGGTTGGGCGACTTTTGCCAGAAGCGGAAGATCATCTTGCTGGTAGACAATGTATTTGCCACCCCGATTTTGCAAAAACCGATTCAATTTGGGGCGAATTTAGTCATGCACTCCGCCACCAAATTTATCGACGGGCAAGGAAGAACCATTGGCGGCGTTCTAGTTGGCGATGAAGAGTTAATCGAAAAAGCCCGCTACTTTGCCCGCCATTCCGGACCCTGCCTCTCTCCGTTCAACGCCTGGCTGCTGAGCAAAAGCCTGGAGCTGCTCAAAATCCGGATAGACGCCCATTGCGACAACGCTGAAAAGTTGGCTTCTTGGCTGGAAAAACGGGACACAGCGGCATTTGTAAAATATCCTCATTTACCATCCCATCCCCAATATGAAATCGCCAAACGGCAAATGCAGCGTGGCGGCGGTATTGTTACCTTTGAAATCACCGGCGGCATCGACCAGGGTCGCCGTTTTCTAGACGCATTGCAGCTATGTTCGTTGTCCGCCAATTTAGGGGATTCTCGCACTATCGCCACCCACCCCGCCAGCACCACCCACAGCGCCCTGACGGAAGAAGAGCGGTTGGCGGTGGGAATTACGCCCGGCTTAATCCGAATTTCGGTTGGTCTGGAGCATATCGAAGATATTCAGGCAGACATCTCCCAGGCATTAACCAATTCGAAGGCGTAAGGTTGCCGCTTAGCCCCCTCGCTCTTCTGGATAAACCACTCCCCACTCCGCCCGCATCTGATCCATCAGCCGCATAACCGCCAGGCTGTCTGACAGTGGCAAAATAGCGCTCTCGGTTTTGCCGGCACGAAGGCACGCTTGCGCCTCAATCGCCTGATGTATTAACCCATTGCTTTTGAATGGAATTTTGACCGTCTTTTCTTCGCCATCGCCAAATTTGTGGGTCACTGTATCACATCGAATAAACATATCGTGCATTTTGATGTAGCCATCTGTGCCGGTGATGATCGCCTCAGCCGGTCGGGTGAGTCGTTGACTGCTGTTGATGACGGCATGCGCCCCATTTTGGTAGATCCAAATGGCTGAATTGAGTTCATCTACGCCAGTTTGGTGTAAATGGGCATGGGACAATAGCTGGTCTGGCTGTCCCAAAATCATATAAACCAAAGAGGCAGGATAAACGCCCAGATCGAGCAACGCTCCGCCGCCCAAATGGGGCTGATAAACGCGAGAGCTCTCCGAGTAAGGCAAATCGAAGGAGAGGTGTGCCTGGATTAACCGCACATCGCCAATGCGTCCGGCAGCGATCCATCTCAAAATCTGTTGGGTGGCAGGGATAAACTTCGTCCACATCGCTTCCATCAAAAAGCGATTTTTCGCTCGCGCCAAATCGATACATTCTTCTGCCTGGGCGGCGTTGATGGCAAACGCTTTTTCGCACAACACATGCTTGCCGGCATTCAGGCACAGCTTCATATTGTCGTAATGGTAGGTGTGCGGCGTAGCGATGTAGATAATGTCTAGCTCCGCGTCTGCCGCCAACGCCTCATAAGAACCATATCTGCGCCGAATGCCCCATTTCTCGCCAAATCGGTCGGCATTTTCTTGACTGCGGGAGCCAACGGCAACGATTTCGGCGTCCTCTAAATCGGTTAATGCTTCAGCAAATTTATTGGCGATCCAGCCGGTGGCTAAGATGCCCCATCGAATTGGGTTCATGGTTGGGTGTCCTTAGGCAGGGAGCAAGGGGATTTTCCGCGCCTCTGTTTCCGGGCAACCCTGATTGCATTGTTATCCGGCTACTTTTTCTAATGCCGGCACGGGGGTGAGCCAATGCCTATAGTTCGGCTCTTCGCCTATCAAAATGCGGTGTTGCAAGTCGCCTAACAAGGTCGTGATTTTCCCTTTGTTGCCATCGCCAACGGGTCGGTGGTCGATAGAGCCGATGGCAGCCATCTGCACCCCTGTGCCGCAGAAAAAGGCTTCGTCTGCCAAATAGAGTTCCGAGCGATCGATGTTGCGCTCTCGCACCTCGATGCCCAACTCCTCTTGTGCCAAATGGATCAGCGTCCGGCGGGTGATTCCCTCAAGTAAATTGGAGGTAACGGGCGGCGTAATGAGAACCCCTTTGCGAACCATCATAAAATTGGCGGCGGTCGCTTCGGAAACATGCCCATCTTGATTGAGCACAATCGCTTCGTCAAAGCCGCTCAACAAGGCGTCGCTTTTTGCCAAAGCGCTGTTGACGTATGTGCCGTTCACTTTGCCGCGAGCGGGGATGGCGGTATCTTCCACCCTCCGCCAGCCGCTGACGCATACAGACAATCCAGCATCGGTGGGCAGATACGCTTTGGTAGCTTGGCTAAAAATCGCCACTTTGTCGTTGGCGTCATGCAGCCACACCCGATAAATGTTGTCATCTTTGTAAACGAGCGGGCGAATATAGACATTTTGCCGCCATCCTTCCTGACTGAGTAAATTTACGGTGATGTCCGACAACTTATCGACGGTGTAGTCGAATTGGCAATGGAGCAATTTAGCGCTGCTCAGAAAGCGTTCGAAATGGTCTTTAACCCGAAAGATATATAGTTGCTCTTGTTGGTCGTTCCAATAAGCGCGAATGCCGGCAAAACAGCCGGTGCCATAATGTAAAGTGTTGTTATTGATGCTGATTTTCGCCTGGTCAATGGGAACGATTTCGCCTTCGAAATAGGCTAAGGTGGTCATCTGCTTCTCCTCAACTGATATTTTTGGTTGAATTATACGCAAATGCGGGAAAAATGCCGGCAATCTTTGCCAATTTAGCGCTTTTGTGAGAGAACTAAAAAAAACTTTCGGCTCGGAAACAAGCTGATTACCCAGCCCCTACTGCCTAGCCGTCAACCCTCAGGAGGAACAATGTCTTACGAAGCGAAGTTACAAGAGATGGGCTATACCTTAGGACCGGTCACCATGGACAATGGCAAATTTATGGCGGCGGTGCGAACCGGCAATTTGGTTTTTACCTCAGGGCAGGTGTCTAGCTTTGCCGGCAAAACCATCAAGGGCAAAGTGGGCGACGATTTAACGGTAGAAGAAGGGTATGAAGCGGCGAAACTATGCGCTCTTAATGCGCTGGCGGCGGTAAAGGGGATTACGGGCAATTTGGACGACATCGTTCGAGTAGTCAAGCTGTTGGGGATGGTCAATGTGGCGCCCGGCTTTGACGATACGCCCGGTTGTATTCATGGCGCCAGCGATTTGTTGCGAGAGCTGTTGGGGGATGCCGGCAAGCACGCCCGCAGCGCTGTGGGCATGACCATCCCTTTCAATTACGCTGTGGAAATTGAGATGGTGGTAGAAGTGGCGGAGTAAACGATATCGGTCACTGAAACCGCTCTTATTCTCTGCGATCTCCGTGCCTGATGGCTCGGGGTCCATCTGAGTAGATAAATTTAACGTATGAATACCTCAACATTGCCGACATTCACCATTGAAGCGATAGCCAACGGTTTTCATGGCGACCCATTCTCCCTGCTTGGTCCCCACAAACTGCCCGACAAAGGAGTCGTCATTCGGGCGATGCAACCCACCGCCCAAAACTGCCACCTAGTTTACAGTAATGGCAAAACCGCCGAAATGAGCCGTCTGCACCACAATGGCATGTTTGAAATTATCTTGCCCCGCAGAAAAACCATCCCCAAACATTACAAATTTCGGGTGATAGAGTTAGACGGCTGGCAAACAGAACTCGAAGACCCCTACCGTTTTCCCTCCCAGCTAGGCGAATATGACGCTTACCTGTTCAACGAAGGGACAGATGAAAAGGTATATGAAAAACTGGGGGCGCATTTGACCGAGATTGACGGGGTTAACGGGGTACGCTTCGCCGTGTGGGCGCCGGCTGCCCAACGAGTCAGCGTGGTAGGCGATTTCAACCGTTGGAACGAACGACAACATCCCATGCGCTTCCATCCCAACACCGGCATTTGGGAGCTGTTTATTCCCGACTTGGGACAAGGCACAGTGTACAAATACCAACTGCTCAGCCACCATAGCGGCTACCGGGTGATGAAAACCGACCCCTATGGCTTTTACAGCGAACTGCGCCCCCAAAACGCCTCCGTCGTCTATGAAATCGGCGGTTACGAATGGGGCGACGACGGCTGGATGGCAAATCGCCCCCAATTCAACCATCCCACCGCCCCGATGAGCGTCTATGAAGTGCATTTGGGCAGTTGGCGGCGCAAAGGGGAAGACGGCGAAGAGTTTCTCAGTTACGACGAATTGGCAAAAACGCTGATTCCATATGTGTTAGAGATGGGCTTCACCCACATCGAACTCTTGCCGATTATGGAGTACCCGTATGATGGCTCTTGGGGGTATCAGGTAACCGGTTTTTTCGCTCCCACCAGCCGTTTTGGCGAACCAAAACAGTTTATGGCATTTGTCGATGCCTGCCACCAAGCCGGCATTGGGGTGATTTTAGATTGGGTGCCGGCACATTTCCCCACCGATGAACATGGCTTGGGCTATTTTGACGGGACGCATCTATACGAGCACGCCGACCCGCGCGAAGGCTTTCATCCCGATTGGGAGACCTACATTTTCAACTACGGCAGAGCGCCCATCCGCCAATTTTTGATCAGCAATGCCCTCTTCTGGCTGGAAAAATACCACATAGATGGTTTGCGAGTAGATGCCGTCGCCTCCATGCTCTACCGCGACTTCTCACGCGCCCCTGGCGAATGGGTAGCCAACCGCTTTGGCGGACGGGAAAATCTGGAAGCGATTGCGTTTTTGAAGGAGTTTAACCGGCGGGCGCATCAACATTTCCCCTCTGCCCTGACCATCGCCGAAGAGTCCACCTCCTACCCGTTGGTTACAGCGCCAATCAAAGATGGCGGACTGGGATTTGACCTAAAATGGAATATGGGCTGGATGCACGACACGCTCAAATATATGGGCAACGACCCGATTTATCGCGCCTTTCATCATGGGGCGATGACTTTTTCGTTGATGTACGCTTTTAGCGAGAAGTTTGTTCTGCCTTTTTCGCATGACGAGGTGGTGCATTTGAAAAAAGCGATGCTGGACAAGATGCCGGGAGATTTGTGGAATAAGTTTGCCAATTTGCGGGCATTGTACGCTTATCAATGGGCGCATCCGGGCAAAAAGTTGACCTTTATGGGAGGCGAGTTTGGGCAATGGCGGGAATGGTCAGAGCAGCGAAGTTTGGATTGGCATTTGGTGGAGCAGATGCCGGAGCATCGGGGTTTGCAGGCATTGGTGGCGGATTTGAACAAACTACATCGGGAGATGCCGGCATTCCATCGGACCGACTTTCATCCCGACGGCTTTGAATGGGTTGATTTCCACGATGCCGAAGCCAGTGTCTTTATCTTTTGGCGGCGAGGGGGTGAGGATGACGAACCGGTGTTGGCAGTGTGCCACTTTACCCCATTAACGCGCGAGAATTATCCGGTGGGAGCGCCGAATGCCGGCATCTACGCCGAAATCCTCAACAGTGACGATGAAAAGTATGGAGGAAGCGGAGTACTCAACCCACCCATGACGACCGAACCGACCAATTGGCACCGCCAACCGCACAGCCTGCGCCTCACCTTGCCGCCGCTGTCTGTCCTCTACCTCCAACTTTCTGAAAAATTTCCAGACGAAGAAGAATAGTTCAATTTAACCGTTAGAATATGAGTTACTCCCCTCTACTTTTCACGCCTGTTTTAAAAGATTACATCTGGGGCGGACGCAATCTGGAGACAATATTGCGCCGGAGTTTGCCGGCATCCACTCCCATTGCCGAAAGTTGGGAAATCGCTGGACACCCTGACGGAGATTGTACAGTGTTGGATGGAGATTATGCCGGCACAACCCTGTCAGACCTAACTAATCAACTGGGCGAAAAACTGGTAGGGGCAAACGGCGGCTGGGCGCTCGAGTTGGGCAAATTCCCGCTGCTGATCAAACTGCTGGACGCCCATCGCCCCCTCTCCGTACAGGTACACCCCAACGACGCTTATGCCCAGGCAAACGAAGGAAACGAACTGGGCAAAGCGGAGATGTGGGTGGCGCTTCATGCTGAACCCGACGCCGAAATTATCCTGGGGGTTAAATCGGGGGCTAATCCCGCCAACTTTCGGCAGGCAATTGACCAGGGGGATTTAGAACAATGGCTGCATCGCATTCCAATGAAAACGGGCGATGTGGCGTGCGTGCCGGCAGGCTCGCTGCATGCCATTTTGGGCGGATTGCTCATCGCCGAAATCCAGCAAAACAGCAACACCACTTACCGGGTCTATGATTGGAAGCGGCTGGATGATGCCGGGAAGCCCCGCCAATTGCATGTGGACAAGGCGTTGGATGTTATCAACTTCGACCAGGTGGAACCCCAGCTGCATTTGCCGCCGCTTACCTGGCAAGATGCCGGCATTTGCGCCTATTTGCTGTGCCAAAACAACTATTTCGTCACCGAACGGATCGAGATGGCGGCGGGAGCGACTTACAACGACGTTTTGGATGGCAGCACGATGGAAATTTGGGGGGTCATTCAGGGGGATGTGGTTGTGGAAGGGGGCGGCGAGAAAATCCACATCTACCAGGTGCGCTTTACGCTATTGCCGGCAGCGATGGGCGCGTTTCGCGTTACCGCCCGCAACGAAGCGGTGTTGCTGCGGACTTATTTGCCACAACCCTAAAATCTATTCATGTCGTACCAACTCGTCCTCTTACTTCTCCTCTCGTTAATCGCCTGGTCGCCTGCCTCCTCAATTGAAACTGGAGGGACAGTGTACTATTTTTCCTCGTCCGATGGGAATGACGGAAATGCCGGCGCTTCTCCCTCCGAACCATTTGCCACCATCCACCAAGCCAACTCACTCACCCTCAATCCCGGCGACCAATTGCTCTTTAAGTGTGGCGACGTGTGGCGGGGCGAGGCAATTCACGTCCAGCAATCGGGAACACAAAACGCCCCCATCCGGTACGGCTCTTACCCCACCCCCGACTGCCCCGACAAGCCGATTTTAAGCGGTTCATTACCTATTTCTGGCTGGGTGACGCACACTGCCGGCATTTACATGGCTGATTTGAACGAGGGGGCGAATGCCGGCAGTTTCCCTGACGGTCTAAACCAACTTTTTCGTAACGATTTACGCTTGCCGATGGGCAGATTCCCCAACATCAACGCCCCCGATGGCGGTTACGCCAGCGTAGACAGCCAACCCAATCCCAATCAACTACAAGATGGGGATTTGGCGGACGCAGATTGGTCAGGCGGCGTTCTGCACCTGAAAGGAATGCGTTGGTACATTCTCAACCGTGAAATCCTGACCGATACAGCAGATACCATTACCCTCAACGCCAATGTCCATTGCTATGGTGGCTGCGCCGATTGGGGCTACTTCATCAACAGCCACCTGGCGACGCTAGACCAAGAAGGGGAATGGTATTACGACCAAGCGGCAAATCGAGTTTATTTATACACAGAAACGGGAATGCCGGCAGATGCCAGCATCGAAGGCTCAGTGGTTTTGTACGATGACCCACCCTACTTTGGGGCGTTTGTGATTGGTCGTCATCTGTGGGAGCATGTCAACCATATCGTCATCGACAATTTTGAGATTAAAAATTGGTTCGGCAGCGGCATTGCCATGCCCCGCAACCTAGAAGCAGACGAAAACCGCTTTTTGACCATCCGCAATAACACTATTCACGATGTGGATTCTGCCGGCATCTCTTTCCGCACATGGGTTTGGGACGCGGCAAATCATGGCAATGGAGCAAATGGCTGGCGGGGCGGGCAATTTATCGAGATAAGTGACAACATCATCGAAAGAGCCAACCAATACGGCATTGACCTTTACAGCCGCGATGCCCTGATCGCTGACAACCAAATCAGCGGGATTGGATTGATCGCCAATTTGGGGCGAGATGGCTTGGGGTGCGGTTTTCTCAATGGCGAGGGGCTGTGTACAGAGCCAGGGGCAGGAGTGCGTTTAAAACTTGATTTGCCCGATTATACCGCCCACAATGTGGTGTTTCGGCATAATCGGCTGGCAAACATTGGGGCAAATGGCTTTGACATTTTTGGACCGCACAACACGCTGGAATATAACGTCATTGATAATGCCTGTATCAGCAAAGGGGATTGTGCCGGCATTCGTACCTTTGGGCGCGACAATTTAACTGCCACCAATTTGCATGATGTCGCCATTCGGGGCAACATCATCCGCGATATTCCTGGCAACACCGACGGCGCCGCCCCCGCCTACCGCCCGCTTTATGGCAATGGCATCTATGTTGACCATTTCTCCCGTGATATTTTGACCGAGGATAACACAATCATCAACGCTACGATTGACGGCATTTTGTATCAGGATGCCACTGGCATTGTCCGGGACAACACCGTGTATAACGCTTCGTCTGGCTCGCTCAAACGGGGGCAAATTCAACTGCGGCACGACCCAACGTTGGTGGAAATGACGGGAAACACGCTATACGCAATTGCCGGCAATGCCCGAACGCTCTACGCAAAAACCGAAAACAACGCCACTTTTGCCAATGACAACCGCTACTTTCATCCTTCCGTTGCTGCCCACATCTATCTGGAACTGATTTTCACCGACCACACCTTGGCTCAATGGCAAACGTTAAGCGGGCAAGACAGCCATTCGACAGAAAGCTGGTACACCGCGCCGCCAGGAGCCGACCAATCCCATATCTTTGTCAACGATGCCAAAGTAGAGCAAACGATTTCGCTGGGGACAACCCGCTATCTCGACCTAGATCAAAATCCGGTGGAAGGAAGCGTTGCCCTGCCCCCCTTCTCATCCATCATCCTAATTGAAAACGGCTTTTTGAATTTGCCACATGCCATCTATTTGCCAATGACAACGCGATAATGCCGGCACAAGCAAAAATAAGTACAATGCCTCAATGAATTATGCCGAAATATGGTTAGCGGAAGGGCAAGCTTTGCATCAAGGTGGAGATTTAAGCGGCGCAGTTTCCAAATACAACCTGGCAATCAATGCCGATCCGGACAACCCATTCCCTTATCAATTTCGAGCGGCAGCATATCTGGAACGCCGCCAATATCAATTGGCGTTGGCTGATTTTAATCAGGCGATCAAGTTAGCCCCCTTTTTAGAAAATTCCTACTGGGGACGCGGTAAAGTATTCGCCGGAATCGGCGACCTCAATTGGGCGATTGCCCAATTTACGCGGGCGATCGCATTAAATGATGAGAGCGCAGGATATTACCTAGATCGAGCAGCCGCCTACCGCCAACTGGGCAAGCGCCAGTTAGCGGCGAATGATGAAGCCCGGGCAGCCGAATTGGAGCAAGATTTGCCCAGGTAACGGCGAAAATGCCGGCAAATCAAACAAAGCCCAACCAATTCTAAATAAATCCTTAACCAATTTCTCGGCAATTTTGTGTTAGAATTTAAAATGTTCTGGAAAGAAAAATTTTTAATCCCCTTTGCTTTTTCATTAAAAGTCGGGGGGCTTGCCAGTAACGGAATTTGTACCGCAAAAAGGGAAATATTTAAAAGTCGGATCTACCTATCCCCAGGAGGAAAAATGCAATCCTATACCGCTACAATTCATCCCAAACGTTTTCAACTATTGCTGTTAATCATTTTATTTATTTTAATTGCCATTAGCTTGCAGGTTAAATCTATAAAAGCCAGCTCATTTGCCGTCAATGAAACATTTACCGGTTATAATGCCTCCGGACTTGAATCGGGGGTTGGGGCGCCTACTGCCGGCATGTTAGATTCTGATACCTGGGAGATAACGGGCATCAGCGATGGAGATGTTCTTTTTGAAACTAATTGCAGCTTAGGCGATTGCGCCCGCGGCGCTTCGAATGGCGGGGTTTCGACAGGGGGGGTTTATGCCTTCACAACCGATGGGAGCGGAAATGTGATTCTCGGCATGCAACCTACTGGCTCCGACTTTGCCCCTGGAGCAGTAACCATGCGCCTTATAAACAACACTGGCGGGGTTGTTTCCAGTATCAATGTATCTTATGATGGCTACCAACTAAACAATACCGAAAGGTCAACCTCTGTAGATGTGGCTTACTCAATCGACAATGTAGATTACACTAAAATCTCTGCTCTTGGCTATACAACCACGTTAGTTAGCACACCGTCAGCGGCTTGGGAATCACAAACCCTTAGCGACAATATCACTGGATTAAATATCGCCGATGGGGCGTTATTTTATATCCAATGGCAAATTGACGATGTAGCAGGGTCAGGTTCTAGAGATGAAATTGGTATCGACAACATTGCCATCACTGAACTAGATCCCACCTCTGTAATTCTGCAAGAGTTTCAGACGATGCCAGCAAATAATTTACAGTCGCTTTTCTTATGGGTTACTGCCGGCTTAGGCTTGCTCACGGTTTATAATCTGCGAACGTCTCATAGAGAGCGATACAATCGTTAATTTTGTGACTTAATCATAGAGTCGAGTCGACAAAGCTATGGCAAAAGTCTTTGCCATAGCTTTTTACTCCTTTGTCAATAAACTCCCACCCACCTATGGTGGGAGAAGAAAGGCGGGACTGAAAGCGCCGCAGAGAGTAGTCCAGAAAGGACTGCCACTTACTTTATTGGCGCAACTGGCGTACCGCATCGGACAATCTTTTTCTGCCGGCATCTAACCTGGCGCGTTCAACTTTCTCCCATTCACGGTCACCCTCAATTTGACCCAGTTGCTCAGTTAGCAAAGCCGACGTTGGTTGTGGAGCTACCCCGCCCGCCGTTTGTCGAACCAGAATAAAATTTTCGGGGTCAAGAGCCCGTTCCAACATATCTGCCGGCAATTCTAACGGTTTTCCAACCGTCTTTCCCACCGCCTCGTTCAACATCTCCATCGTCAAATCCTCCGACTCCAAACCAGCCGCGTTGGCTTGTTGCACTAGCGACGACACGATGTGGTGGGCTGTGCGGAAGGGCAACTTTCCTTCGCGCACCAGCATATCCGCCAACTCTGTCACGGTGGTAAACCCTTTGCCCGCTTCCGACCGCAATCGCTCCTCATTTAACGTCAATGTGGCAAAAACCGTCTCATACAACTCTAAAATATCATCGGCAGTTTCAATCGCCCCAAACAGCGTCGCTTCCATCTCATCTTCGATATCCTGCGTGTCGCCATAAGGGATGTTGTGGCATTGGGTCACAATCGTCTGGGCTTGCCCCAGCAAGCGGCTCAACCGCGCCCGCAAATGCTCCAGAACGACGGGATTGCGCTTTTGCGGCATGATGGAGCTAATTTGAATAAAACTGTCGTCGATACGAATCGCTCTGCTCTCCCGCGTCGCCCGAAAGAGCAAATCGTGCGTCAGCCGCGACAAATTGACCGCCAGGCTGGTCAGCGCAGCGGCGATATCCGTCTGATGATCGGAACCGCCAATTGCATCTTGGCTGCTGGGAATAATGCCGGCAAAACCCAGCAAATCGGCGCACAAGCCCCGATCGATAGGAAAGCCCGTTCCCGTAAACGCCGCCGCCCCCAGTGGACTCCGATTGGTAACGTCATAAGCTTGTTGTATCCGCCCCACATCCCGCTCCAAAAAGCTCAGCGCCCCCGCCAAATAATGGGCAAAAGTGATGGGCTGCGCCGGTTGCGTATGGGTGTAGCCAGGCATAATCGTGTTCAGATGGCGCTGAGCCAAATCCTGAATCGTTTGACGCAACCGCAATAGACGAGAATGCGCCCCCAGCGCCAGGGGTCGCAGCGCCATCCGCGCCAGAGCGTGCCCCAGGTCGTTGCGGCTACGAGCCAGTTGGAGATTGCCGCCGAATTCCGCTCCGGCGATTTCGATGATGCGTCCTTCCACCAGAAAAAAAAGGTCTTCCACCCCGGATTTGTACACAAGCCCGTCGATGCCGGCATGCTCGATTTGTTCGATCGCCTCTAAAATCGCTGTCGCGTTATCAACGCTGATAATTTGCTGCCGGCACAACATGACTACATGCGCCTTGTTTGCCGCCAACATCGGCTCAAACAGATAGGCTGACGCCGACCTATATGCGGGTTTCAGTACATGTTTGGCATACGCTGGATGTGGAAACGAAGATTTGCCAATCATCATCTACTTCTTCAGTTTAACAAATACTTATTCGCCAATGTGCCCATTAACGAATTGATCATCCTTTAACCCCTGTTAAGGCGATACCTTTGATAATTTGGCGCTGGAACAAGACGAAAATCGTCATCAATGGCACCACCGACAACGTTGCCCCCGTCATGATTAGATGCCAATCCGCCCCATTTTCGCTGGAGAAAAACGCCAAACCAACCGGCAAGGTCATCATCGCCTTTTCCGATGTGACGATCAGGGGCCAAATGTAGGCGTTCCAATTGCCCAAGAAGTTGAAGATACACAGCGCGGCTAATGCCGGCAATGTCAGGGGCAAAGCCACCCGCCAGAAAAGACCAAATTCGCTCACCCCGTCAATTCTGGCGGCGTCCAGCAACTCATTCGGCACCCCATTCATAAATTGCCGCATCAAAAACGCTCCGCTAGCGGTGATGATGCCCGGAAAAGCTATCCCCCAGAATGTATTCACCCACGACGCGCCTAAGGGCGGATCGACCGATAAAATGTACCAGGGAATCAACAACATCTCAGTTGGCACCATCAGCGTGCTTAAAATCAGCAAAAAGAAAAAGTTTTTAAATGGAAAATCATATTTGGCAAAGACAAACCCAATCAGCGAATCGAAAAAGGCGACGCTGGCGGTGCTGAAGAGCGCCACAATAAATGAGTTCAAATACCAACGCGGCAATGGCGTTTCAAAAATCACTTCCCGGTAATTCTCCAACGATGCGGCTGCCGGCAAAAAATTGCCCTGATATATCTCAGATGCCGGCTTGAGCGAGGTTGACACCATCCAAATAAAAGGCACTACCATCGATATGCCGCCTATGAGCAACAATAGATAAGCGATCCCTTTCAGGATATTATCTTGCCGTCTCTTATTTTCTGCCCAGGCAGATTGAGGAGCCGCAACAGTTATCGTCCTTTCGTCAGCTATCGCATCCATAATTTTCAACTCCTATCTTAATATTCAACCTGTCGGGAAAATAGGCGAAGTTGTACAATCGTAATCAATAAAATGATGGCAAATAACGCTACCGTTAATGCCGAGGCGTACCCCATATCAAAGCTGCTAAACGCTTCACGGTAAACCCGCAAAGTAACGGTAGTAGTGCTGTTCAACGGTCCCCCATCCCCCTGACTGGTCATGTTGATCACATAATCAAACATCCGCAAAAAACTAATCGTCTGTAACACCGCTAAATAAACGATGCTAGTGTTTAGCAGCGGCAATGTGATCTTTCTAAAAGATTGCCACCGGGAAGAGCCATCTATTTGAGCCGCTTCATAATATACTTCTGGGATTTGTTTTAACCCCGCCAAAAAGATGATGATAGCAAACCCTAACCCTTGCCATACCACCACAAAGGTGATTGCCAATAAGGATTGATCCGGGCTTTTGAGAAAAGGTTGTTGCGGGAAGCCGAAAAAGGCCAGCATCACATTCAGAAAGCCATATTGAGGTTGATAAAGCCACCGCCACACCCAGGAAATAGCTACCGTGGAGGTAACAAACGGCAAAAAGTAAATTGCCCGGAAAAATGTGCTAAGTTTGTCGATACTATTTAGCAACACCGCAATAAACAAGGAGATGACCAACTGTAACGGCATCCCAATAAGCACATATTTGATGGTGTTGACAAAAGCGCGGCGAGTGACGGATTTAGGATTGTTCAAATCCTCCCACAGCTCGCGGAAATTATCTAAACCAACAAAAGGTTGCTCTGTTGCCAGGGGGTTCCAATCGTGCAAGCTGATATTGAAGGCGTTGAGGGTAGGCATAATGCGAATGAAGATAAAAAACGCCATCGGGATCAGCAAAAAGGCATAAGCCCATAATGCGCGTCTTTGGGCATTTGTCAGATTTGCCATAGCGGCTGCCTCCTCTTCAAAGGTGCAAAAACGAGGGCGAGACATGCCAATAGATGCCTCGCGCCTCGTTCAACTAAAAAGTCAAAGGTAAAGGTAATGGAAAACGGCGATTACCTGCCAGCCCAGAACTCATCTAACAAAGCTTGCTCTAATTCTGCCGCTTCATTGAGGGCTTCACAGGGGTCGGCGTCAGCCAAACGCACGGCGTCATAGGCATCAATTAGATGTTGGCGCTGAGCCGATTCATCGGCAAAGAAAGTCGCATGCGAATAAGACAGGCCGGCGGAGAATGCGCCCAAAATGGGGTCAGCCAATAGATCTTCATTTGATGCAGCTTCTAACTGTGCCGGCAATTCGCCCACTTTATCCACCCAAATCGTCCCAGATTCTGGGGAAGTGATGAATTTAAGGAAGCGAATTGAGGCTTCAAAGCGAGCCGGATCTTCCGCCGCTTTACGGGTGATGCCATGCGTCCAATACGAACCAAACGTTGATTGAACGTCATTCATCACCGGCAATTCCGTCACCCCAAAGTTCAAATCAGGGGCATTGTTGGCGATGGTGCCCACTCGGAAAGAGCCGTCGATATGCATGGCTGATTTGCCTTGCAAGAACGCCTGGGTAGCGTCCTCGAAGAGATCGTTGCTGCCCGTATTCCACTCTGTTTCAAACTGGGTGAGGAATTTGAACGCCTCACACCCTTCAGCGTTGTTCCAGGTGACGGTACGATTGTCGGCGCTGTAAGGTTCGCCGCCAAATTGACGCACTAGAACTTCTCGGAACCAATGGTGAGATTGACCAGGCATGGCGACCGGGAAACCTTGCACTTCGATATTGCCGGAGCTGTCGTATTGAGACAATTGTTGGGCATATTCCACAAATTCATCCATCGTTTGCGGCGGGCTATTAGGGTCTAATCCAGCCGCAGTGAAGAGATCTTTGTTCCAGAACAATGCCAGGGTGCGAACAGCGGTTGGCAGCGTCCAGAATTTGCCGTCGAATTCGCTATTGAGCACCATCGGCGAAAATTGCTCTTCGATGGCAGCTCGAGGGAATTCATCTTCCGGCAGGGGCACAAGATAACCGGCGTCTACCCATGCCGGCACCCAACCATAAAACAACGTCGCTACATCAGGGCCAACCCCGGCTGGCGCGGACGCCGCAATTTTGTCGCGGAAATCGGCATAAGGAATATCGCTGTTGTGGATAACGCGCACATCAGGATTTTCCGCTTCAAAGCGTTGGATGAGGCGGTTCATGGCATCTACGCGAGCGTCGAAGAAATATTGCCAATATTCAATCGTCACCACATCGTCGCCTACTGTTACTTCCCGAGTTACCTCTTTCTCTACTTCAACTGATTGTTCCACTACCCGGGTGACTTCCACTTGCTCGATTTGTGATTCGCCTTCGACGATGCGGGTCACTTCAATCTGCTCAACTACCACTTCTGGTTCGCTGGTGGCGCATGCCGATAATAGGAAAATACCCATAACGGCGATAGCGCAAATCATCAAAAACTTCCTCATGGATAACATATCTTTTCCTCCAATGATTGAAAATCAAACATTTGATCTAAGTTGGCGCAAAATAGCGCAGTATGTCGTTTCGTTTTCCTCGATAATCACCTCCACATTCATATGAGTTTAACTCCCCAATTCAATTTTAAAGAGCTTAGCGGCATTGCCGGCAAAAATAGCTTGCAATTGTGAGTGACTCATTCCGATTTCCCGGCAATCACGAATTTGATCTTGCAAATAACGAATGGCAAAACCGCGCGGGAACCAACTTGAATCGCTGCCAAAAATGATCCGCTCAGCCCCAATCGTGCTCAGATATTTACGAAACAAACCTTTCACCGTCACCTCGCCCGGCACCCAATGAATCCATTGGTTTGAGCCAGAGGTGTCGATATATACATTGCGGCACGCCCAGCACAGTTGCAGCGTTTCGCGCACCCAGGCGCAGCCAAAGTGGGGCACCACAAAGTTCACGTCTGGAAAATCCTTCGCCACATTGTGTAATTTTAAGGGGTTGATATTTTCGTGTGTGCCAATGCCGCCGCCGCTGCCCATCACCCCAAAATGGATCAAAACCGGTATATCCAATTCGGCGCACATCTCCCAAACTGGATAACCAGCTTTGTCCTCAACTGGTCTATCTAAGGCTGGGGCAAGCAGCTTATACCCCTTCATCCCCAATTCTGTCACTGCCCGTTTTAGCTCGGCGGCGGCGTCATCTGCAAAAAGGTAGTTGTGCGCAAAGCCGATAAATTTATCCGGGTATTGGCTGACAATCGCCGCCAAATGATCGTTGCCGCCGCCCGTCACAAAGCCAACCGCTTGCAGCCCATATTTGTCGATTTCGTCCGCCCAACGCTGCGCTTGCGCCTCATCGCCAGGGTGCTCCTGTTCTGGGGCGGGAAAATCCCAAGTCAGCCGCCACTGTTTATTGTATGCCAGGGCGTGATCGCGGGCGATTTTGGCCCTCCTTTCGCCCACCCGCTTAATATATTCAGTCCGAAAATCGGGACCCATCCCTTCAAACCAGGGTCGGCTAGTGGGAAAATGGCTATGAAAATCGATCACATGCAAATCTTGGAACATTGTTTTTCATCCTCAACCATTTAGGTAAGTCGTTTGACGACCATCCGTTCGTCGGTGGTGTTGATAACTTGGGTGATAGCGCCCATCACGGCGGCATGTCTGCCCAAAGTTGAGATGGCGATACGAGGCGGCATGGGAATCAAGCCTTTCAGCTTTTCGGTAATTGGCTGTAACAACATGCCGGCAGAACCGGTCACTCCCCCGCCTAAAATCACCAACTCTGGATCTAGAATTGCGGAGATATTGGCAATTGCTAATGTGAGATAATCAACTGTTTCATCTACGACCTGAACAGCCCAGGGAACCCCAGCTTCAGCCAGTTGAAATACCTCTCGCGTTGTCAAACTATTTAGCTTGGCGCCGTTATCGCCGCCAACTAGCTGACGAGCTCTATCCACAATACCTGTGCCCGACGCCAGACTTTCCAGCGCCCCAAACTGTTCATACTGTTTACCCAGAAAAGCGACGCTGGGCAGCATATAGCCAACTTCGCCTGCGGCTTGGTTGTGCCCCCGGTATATCTCGCCATTGATAATAATGCCAGCCCCAATTCCTGTTCCAATGGCAATGGTGATCATATTTTGGCATTTTTTGCCAACGCCAAAACCCCACTCGCCTAATGCCGCTAAATTGACGTCATTTTCGACAATAACTGGCAACTGAAAACGCTCTGTTAAAATTTGCTGCAATGGCAAATCGCGCCAACCTAAACTCGGCGCCCAGGTAACAATGCCCTCTGGAGCTAACGTAACTCCAGGCGCGCCGATACCGATGCCCCGAATGCGCTGCCCATTAGGGCGCGGCGCATCTAACAGCTCCTGAATAAATTGGGTTAATCCTTCTAGATAATCCCCGTTTAGCTCGGTTTTGGTCGATTGGTGAGTGCGGTAAAGCGTATGTTGGATATTGCCGGCAATATCCGCCACCATGCCCGACATTTTCGTGCCCCCCAAATCCACCCCAACGACCCCAAATGCATTGCCGTTAAATTCGACTAATTGAGATGGTCTTCCCCGTGTCGCGCTCACCCCACCATCTTGTATCAATTGCTCTGCCGTTAACTCATCAACTATCCGCATGACCGTTGGCAAACTCAGGGACAGCTTGCGGGCGATTTCAGACCGCGAAAGCGGTCTGCCTTCTCGCAACAGTTCCAAAATTGCTGATCGGTTGATACGGCGAATCAAACGGGCAGCGCCATTGTAATGAGTCACATGTCACCTGTATGGGTACGCCTGAGCCAAATCCCGCTTTTTCGGTTGATTTTTGCCGGCAAAGGCGTCTGAGAGTTAACGCGCCAAGTTACTTACTTAACTTAAGAAAGTATTGTACTAATCACTATTAGGATTGGCAACATTTTTCTAGATCAACGAATTTTTACCAAACGAGACACGTAGCCTCTACAGTGAATTCTTGTAAACTAAAACAAACCCCTTACCCAACCCTCACTGTTTTTGCGAGACCAAGGGCGGATATCAAACTGTAACAAGACTCTGTACGCTTGTGACCATTCTTTGCATACACTGTGTAAACGTGGGGATCGAACCCACCAACCTCGCCCCGCAGCCGCCAGACCAATTTTCGATCGGTTAAATTTGCCATTCACTTTTAACAAAATAGCTACCATCTGTTTTATCTTATAATCAGTTAACCAATTCATTGCCTGAATCCGTGCATCTAATTCCCGATGCGCTTTTGCCAAGCTATCTGCCTGCTGTTGGGTAGCTTCCACATCCACTACGCTAACAAATTTCACCTCTGGCCGGCTAAAACGATTAGATTTGATTTGTCCGGCGCTTGCCACCGCTCGATAAATAGATTGCCTTTTTTCAACGCATCCCGCTCTACCAATGCATCTGCCATAGACAGATTTTCTTCCAACATGATTGCCGAATTGGTGCGATTAACCTGCCACTTTTCTCTAATGCACTTGTACTGGGTCTTTAATCGCTCCCCGATCCAGCAGATGGTCATCATAGCCGGCATCCCATCCATCTGGCGGGGTTGTCTGTTCCACTTTTACCGCCGTGTTTTTATAATCCGGTATTTTGGCTCGGTTGTCTACCCGATCCAGCGTCAGCAAATTTGCCGCCGCCTCCGCAAAATGAAACGGCACAAAAACCGTCCCCTTTGGCGACCTCCCCGTGACCAATGCCCGCAGTTTGATCGTGCCTCGCCGGGAGGAGACCGCCACCCAGTCGCTGGTTTCCACACCTAGCGATTTTGCATCATCAGGGTGAATTTCACAGGTCGCTTCGGGGTAAATCTCTTCCAAGCTGGAGCGTCCGGTCATCGTACTGCCGCTCCAATGGTACAACACCCGCCCCGTGCTGAGGTTAAAGGGGTAGTCGGCATCGGGCGTTTCTGACTCCATGCTGTAGCTGATTTCCCAAAATTTCCCTTTGCCGCGCGGAAAGCCATCGGCAAACAAAAAGGGCGAGCCGGGATGGTCGAAGTCGGGGCAGGGCCAATGCACCCCGCCCTCTCGTTCGATGCGGTCGTAATCTATCCCCCAAAATGCCGGCGTTACCTGCCGCATCTCTTCCCAAATGTCACGGGGATGGTCATAATCGAAGCCGTGCGTTAGCTCAATGCCTAGCCGTTGTGCAATTCGTTTGCCCAAATCAGACAAAATTTGCCAGTCAGGGCGGGAGTCGCCCACTGGGGGCACAGCGGCGCGGCAGCGTTGCACTCGGCGGTCGGTGTTGGTAAATGTGCCATCTTTTTCAGCGAAGGAGGTTGCCGGCAATATCACGTCTGCCATTTCCCCCGTTTCGTTGATGAAAATATCCTGGCACACCATAAATTCCAACTTTTCCAACGCTTGTCGAGCATGATTTTGGTTTGGTTCGCTCATCATTGGATTTTCGCCCAGCACAAACATGCCCCGGATCGCTTTTGAATATGCCCCATCTACCATCTCGGTAGCGGTTAAGCCGGCATTGGGATTAAGCGTCGTCCCCCAATATCGCTCAAATTTCGCTTTCGATTCGGGGTCAGCCACACCCTGGTATGCGGTGAAAACGTTGGGCAAACCGCCGCTGTCGGAGCAACCTTGTACATTGTTTTGCCCGCGCAACGGGTTCACCCCCATGCCGGCTTTGCCCAGATGTCCGCACATCATGGCTAAATTGACCAGTGACAGGGTGTTGTCTGTGCCGTGCGTACTTTGGCTAATGCCCATGCCCCAATAGATCGCCCCTCGTTCGGCGTTGGCATAAATGCGGGCGGCTTGCCGAATTTTGTTTGCCGGCACGCCACTGATTTCCTCTGCCCATTCTGGGGTACACTCTTCTAACGATTCAATATAATCGTGAAAGCCTTCCGTGCGGTTGGCGATAAAGGCTTCGTCGTATAATTTTTCCTTGACGACGACGTGCGCCATTCCCTGAAAAACAGCCACATCGGTACCCGGCTTTTGTTGCAACCACAACTCGGCAAAGTTGCTCATTTCTATACGACGGGGATCAACCACCACCAGCTTTGCCCCATTTTGGCGGATAGCCCGCTTGAGGAAGTTGGCGATGACGGGATGGGTTTCGGTGGTGTTGGAGCCGGTGATGATAAATGCGTCTAAATTCTCCATTTCGGCGATAGAGTTGGACATGGCGGAAGAGCCGATGGAGAGTTGCAACCCGGTGACACTGCCGGCATGACACAGCCGAGCGCAATGATCTACATTATTCGTTCGGATCAACGCCCGTATCAACTTTTGAAAGAGGTAATTGTCTTCGTTGGTCGCTTTGGCAGAGGCATAGCTGGCAATAGCGTCGCCGCCATGCCCCTTGGCAATACGGCTCAACTCGTCTGCCACGTAATTCAACGCTTCATCCCAACTCGCTTCTCGCCAAATCGGTTTGGCAGAGCGCCCTTCTTCCCGATTGGCTCGGATGAGGGGTGTTTTAACCCGCCCCGGGTGGTTGACATAATCAGTGCCAAATCGCCCCTTGACGCACAACATGCCGTAATTGGGGGCGGCATCAAAGGGGGCTTCTACAGAATAGATAAAATCATCTTTGATGTTGAGTTGCATTTGACAACCAACCCCGCAGTAGGGGCAGGTGGTGCGAACGGATTTGTCGGGGGCGAGCATAATGACCTCGTTTTTCGCTTCAGTTTCAGTCTGGCAGCTAATCAGATTTGTCTTTTTTCAACTTTCTCCCACCCCTAGTTTGGAAAAAGATGTCGTCGGGATTTTCGCCCTGCTCCAGCAGAGCTTGCCGTTTGGGTTTGAGCGCTCCGGTCGGACAAACGCCAACACATTGCCCACAAAATACGCAGGTGGTGTCGGTCATGCCGTCACCCATAAAGGTGCCGATGGCGGTATCAAAGCCGCGTCCATCAAAGGTGAGGGCAAAGGCGTATTGGGCATCTTCGGCGCAAACTTGCACGCAACGCCAGCAGTTGAGGCATTGATTGTAATCGCGAACATAAAAGGGATTGTCGTCGTAGATGGGGGATTCGCGTCGCTTGCCGGCATCAAATCGGGTTTCATCTGCCCCATATTCCGCCATCATCGCCACAATTTCAGGCGCCTCCGATAAATCTATAGTCGAGTTTAGCAACTCCAAAATGGTGCGCCGTCCCCGCTCTACCGCCTCATTTCGAGTATGTACCTCCATGCCGTCGGCGCATTCAGTTACGCAAGCCGCCGCCTGAACGCGCCATCCCACATCCACCGAACAGATGCGACACAATCCATTCGCAGACAAGTGGGGATGGTAGCAAATGACGGGAATATCGATACCTGCCTGAGCGGCGGCGTCTAAAATGGTGGTTCCAGTCGGAACGGTTATCTGTTGTCCATCAATGGTTAGGGTAACGGTTTCGCTCATGGCGTGATTATCTCGTTTTATCTCGTTGCAAGCAAGCGATGATTGGCGAACTCCATGCCGGCAAGCTACCATTCCATCAACCGGTTATGATGATGTACATAGCGCTCTTCACCATTTTCATTTACCTGACTATCTTATATGAGTTGGTCGTTATTCCCGTGCCTAGCATCGCCTCAACTTACCAACTCTTTTCCACAGAAGACGACTTTGCTTTGCCCAACGCCTTATTGAGCAAAGTGCGAGGTTGGTCATCGATAAAAAAAATGTTGTTGTTATTGTTGCCGACAGCCATTGGCGTGGCGGTTTATATGTTGCCGTTGGCGCAAGCCCTATTGCCGGCAATCTCCGATGTTTTACATCCCATGTGGCGGACATCCTCAACGCTTATCGTTCTTTTGGGCGTTTTGCTAGCCTTAGTTGGTCGCGCCGTAGCCTTATATTCGATGTGGCGGATTCGGCAAAATAATCGGCAACAAGAGGACAGTTTTGAATTGAAGACAGCGGGAACCTTCGCTTTTTCCCGCAATCCTGGGTTGGTGGGGATGTACATTTGCTTCGCGGGATTGTGGCTGCTATACCCTACTTGGGAGATGGGGATAGGATTTTTGTTTTATGCCGGCAATATGCACTTTCGGATATTGCTGGAAGAAGAATATCTCGCCTGGAAATTCGGCGACCCCTATTTGGCTTACAAATCTCAACTAAGACGATATGTTTGAACGCCCATTTGCCGCCGAAAACGAAGACGAACAAGCCACGATAACAGCGTGGTTTGAAGAAACATATCGCCGCCAAGGGTTTGATTATTTACGACCGCTATCTGCCTACGCCGTTTACATCACCGCCCTTGAGCTTCGCCCCAGCCATAGATTGCTCGATGTAGCCTGTGGACCTGGGCTCCTGTTGAAACAGGCAGTCATGGTTGGCGCCAACGCATATGGAGTTGATTTGTCTTATACAGCTATAAGAATGGCGTCGCAAGTTGTGCCGAAGGCTACAACTAAAGTCGGAAATGCCGAGCAATTGCCGTTTAAAGATGGGCAGATGGATGCGGTCGCTTGTCTGGGCGGACTAGAAAGAATGCTCAATGTGCCCCAAGTTTTAGCTGAAATGAAACGTGTTTCTTCGCCGAACGCCAAATTTTGTTTTTTGGTACGGAATAGTCAAACGCTTTTCTGGCGCTTATTTATGCGTAGGTTGGGCATGAAAAACCAAGCCGGGCACCAAGGCGCAAAAAGTTTGTCGGAGTGGGAGGCGCTTTTTGTAGAGAATGGCTTTCGAATCAACCAAGTTTTGCCCGATCAATATCCTATCTGGCGGTGGCGCACTCTGCTAACACTCGGATTGACCGCTCCCGATCCGGCTCTAATTAGGCAAAGCTGGCTGCCCCTGAGTTATGCCGATGAGTTTATATTTTTGTTGAGCAAATCAGATGACGCATGAAGCGAAAACGGGGGAGATGTATGATCAATTGACCAGTTTTGAGCGGAACAAGGAAGCGCAGCCGATTCACAAAAAGTTATTTTTTCCGGAGGAGTGGCGCCGCCAAGGCATTGTAGATGTCAATGATTGGTTAAGGAAAACGTTGCCGATTTCGCCTCACACGCGCTTGTTGGATGCCGGATGCGGCTGCGGCGAAACGCTTTTTGCCTTGTTAGCCGATGTAGGGCAAGGGATGGGAATCACGGTAAGTGACTGGCAACTGCAAGCGGCGCAGGCTGAAGCGGTTAAGCGCAATTTGCAACATCGGATACAGTTTGCCAAACGGAGCTATGATCAGTCGCTTAAGAGGCAATTTAATCTAATTGTGACCATTGAAGCGCTGCTTCATAGCCAAAATCTAACCAGGACGCTGATGAATTTAACCCACAGTTTGGACGCACGGGGACAGATGGTGATTGTAGAAGAGATGCGGCTGGGCGCAGGGGAGGCAGCCAGCCAAGCGATTTTGCAAGATGGGTGGGGATTGTCCGCAATTTACGATGTTGAGGGTTACGCAACCGCCTGGCGGGCTGCCGGCATTCAACTGACAGCCCAACATGATTTCACCCAATATGTTCGCGCCCGAAATGTCCCATTGCCGGCATTGAAAGCCGCCCGAAATTTCATCCGCTTATTGCCCAAACGACAGCAGGCGATTGCCGGCATATATCTGGGCGGCTTGGCGCTGGAGAGGTTGTACGCACAAGGAAAGATGAGTTACCAAATTTGGATCGGTAAAAAAGCGGCTGAGTAAGCGCCAACTATTTATTCGGCGATGATGGGCGGCGGCAACCCGCCAAATTGAATGCCATCTTGAATGTATGGCGGCAAAGCGTCGTATTCCACATTCCCATATAGATGGACAAAGGAGCGCAAAAACATCGACAAAAAACCAGCATGCCGCATCCCATATTCCAATTGATCGATTCGAAACTCATTAGAAAACCCCCAATGATAAAACTCCTCTACCAATGCTTCATTTTTGCTGATAATGTGCAATGGCGTATAGGGACTGCCGTCTAGGGAAGCGACGCGGGGGGGTTGATGATCGCCCGCCAAAATAAATATCGCATCTTCACCATCTTCCATCAAAATAAAATCCAATATCGCATCCATTTGATAATTTATCGCCGTAAAATAACTATCTGCTGTGAAGTCGGCTTCAACTTTATCCGGGGCGGCTAATCGCGCCTCTGGGCTTGATATCGCGCGCCAATCCGACGACAAAGCGGGTTGCGTTCCCCATGGAGCGTGTGAGTTATGGGTAATGTAAAAATTAAAGGATGGTTGATTGTGTCTGCCGGCAAATTCCCGCAAAAAGTTAAGCGAATATTGGTCAGGCGGGGCGGGACCCCAGCCATACAAAGGACCGACATAGCCCAAATCTTGGCTGGTTAGCCAGGTGTCGTAATGGTAAAAGTCGTTTAGCCTCGATTGAAATCGACGCTCTTCAGAAGAATCAAAAGGGAGCGGCGTCAAGCGATTGTACAGATACCCTTGCGATTGCAAATAACGGCTCAAACTAAAAAGCGGATCCTCTTTGGTTTGGTCAATGATGGTGTTATACAGCGGCTCGGTGTCGATATGAATGCCGGTGAGTAAGGTGGTATACGCCAGCCAGGAGCCGCCGCCATATACCGGCGTCCAACTGAGAATTGAGGCGATCTGCCAATTTTCTTCATTCAAACGTCTTGTTACATCATCTGCCAATGTCACAAATTGGGTTCGCAATTGAGGATGATGGTACAAAACATCGCCATACGACTCGATAAAGATGAGATAAATAGTCGGTTTCTCAATTAAGGCGGTTGCGGCGTAATCATAAGGGTTGTGAAAAGCGTCTTGAGAGAAATCTTGTTCCAGAACGATTTGCTGCTGCGCGTAGCTCGCCGCAGACCGGCGATAGTTATCTTCAAATTTGGCGGTCAGGCTGCTAAAAAGCGCTTCTGGTTTGGCGCTGAGAGTAGGGCGCCAAGCCACAGCCAACAATCCCCCAGCTGCTAACAACAGCAATGTTATTCGGCTCAATAATGACAAATTTTCGATTCGACCTTCTCTGAGCAAAAAGATGAGGGCTGTGATGGCGAACACAATGGCGAGGATGCCGGCAATTATCAGCAGCCAAGGAAAATCGAAATGTTGCAGCAAACCCGCCAGTCCATCCCGCATGAGAAAATAATCGTTGTACGATGCCGGCATCGCTCCCAAAAAAGCGATAATCCCCGCCTCGTAAACATAATATGCCAACCCCAACAGATATGCCATCCCCACGACCCATTTAATTATCGTCGCCCGGATAAATTTGATATTTGCCACAATCGCCATCAAGGCAAACCATTCCACATTGAAACGAAACAGATCATAATTTGTTCGCGCCAAAAACCAGCTTTCATTCTCAATAGTTGGTTCAGCCGCTCCCCAAAACAAAATAGTCAATGGCAAAAAAAAGAGGGCGTTTAACGATAAAAACGCGCCCCAAAAGCCCCAATCCCCTTTATGAAATTGTGATTTTCGGACGTTATCAATTGCCAATACCGTTTGCTCCTTTACATCCGCTGTAAAATCGCCATGTAATATTGGAAGGCTGTGCAAAACCCTTTGCTCTTTTCTTCATAGACGTAATCAATATACCCTTCTTTGATTAGCGTAAGTTCAGAGGAAACGCCCTGCCGCCACTTATGGAACGCTTTTTCCTTTTTGGAGGATTTGTGGATGAAGATGAACAGATACCCATTTTGGTTTAAATAGGACGCCGCCTTATCCAGCAATGTTATCTCTTTTTCTCGCTCTGCTGGGGTAAAATGGAGGATCGAATTCATCACGATGGCGTCAAAAGCGCCGGCAGGTTTATATTCGAAAATATCCGCCACCACCCCATCTACCGGCAAATTTTTCGCTTGCGCCCGGTCAATCATTTGGCGAACGCCCACGCGAGAGGCGTCAACGCCCACCACCGAATAGCCAAACGCTGCCAACATCAGCGCATCTCTACCCTGCCCACATCCCAAATCGAGCGCTTTACCCCCCCTATGCCCAAAGTCAGCGATAAACGCTTCAAATTCTGGATATGGCTTCCCAAACAAAGCGTTCTCGACCTGGTATTGTTTATCGTACCCGCTCATCCGATATTCTGCCGGCAATCGCGTCATCCAACTTCTAGCTGGGATGTGAGCCAAGCCCTCACTCCTTCCCCAATTTCATTCATCCGCTCTTCCGAAACCCGTTCCGGTTCATCAACCCCCATCAATTTGAAAATGCGAAGACCTTTCAAATCGGAAGGATGATCTGGCATGATTGGCGCAATATGAAAATGGACATGGGGATGTTGGGGATGCTCGGCAAATTGAACGATGTAGGTTTTGCGGCAGCCGACCACATCAGCCAACGCCTTCGAGACCAGACGCTGCAATGCGCCCACTTCTGCCGCCTCCCCCTCGTTTAGCTCTGCCACAGAAGCGATGTGGCGGCGGGAAACCAACACCAGCCAACCCGGCAACGACACATTGTAACTATGCGCCACATCCCAATTCTCTGTGCGATAGATGTCGTCCCACAATGGCGCGTCTCCCAGGTCGCGCCGAGCGACCAGGCGGCAGCTTTTACAGTTGTGTGATGCGTCGTTCATCAGATTACTCGCAAACCAATGACGGCATTAACTCGATAGCGCTGATCAGGGCAGAAGCGGCTGTTTGCCCCAACCCACACAACGATGTTTCCGTCATGGCAAAGCCCACATCGAGCAAAATCTGTTTGTCCGCTGGCTGAATATCGGGGGCTTGCCCATTGCCGGCAATCCGCTTCAAAATCTCCATCTGCCGCTGTGTGCCTAATTGGCAAGGGAAACATTTGCCGCAACTTTCATGGGCAAAAAAGCGAGCCAACTCATACAGTGGCTGCCGTAAATCGACCGTCTCATCAAAGACCATTACCACCCCTGACCCCAGCGGCACATTTTGTTCACGCGAATCTTCATACGTCAAAGGCATATCCAACTTGCCCTCGTCGATAAAGACGCCAGCCGCCCCGCCCATCAATATCGCGCCCAGCTTTTTGCCGCCCGAAATGCCGCCTGCCATCTCCAACAATTGGCGAATCGTTATCCCAAAGGGCGCTTCATACAATCCTGGCTTTGCCACATGTCCGCTAAGACAAAACAGCTTTGTGCCGGGCGAGTTTGCCGTTCCAACCGACTTCCACTCCTCTAATCCAATCCGCAAAACGGTGGCGACGGCGATAAAGGTTTCTACATTGTTAATTGCGGTCGGCTGCCCAAACAAGCCGTGCGTCGTTGGAAATGGGGGTTTAATGCGGGGAAAACCTCGCTTGCCCTCAATCGCTTCAAATAAAGCGGTCTCTTCGCCACAAATGTATGCCCCTGCCCCCACCCGCAGCTCAATATCAAAACGAAAATCTGGTTTGCCCAAAATCTCGCGTCCTAAATAGCCCGCCTCTCGCGTTTGCGCGATGGCGTGGCGTAGCCGTTTGGCAGCGCGTGGGTATTCGCCTCGGACGAAAATCCAGCCATTTTCCGCCCCAACGGCATAGGCGGCGATAATCATCCCTTCCAGCAAGGCGAAAGGGTCTTCTTCCATCAAAACGCGGTCTTTAAATGTGCCCGGCTCTGATTCGTCGGCGTTGGCGACGATATGCTTTTCGGCTGGCTTTCCCGGCGCGCCACGGGTGAAACGCCATTTGCGCCCTGTGGGGAACATCGCCCCGCCTCGCCCCAAGATACCGCTGGCTTCTACCGTTTCAATCAGCCGCTCGGGCGTCAGCGCCACGGCGTTTCGCAATGCGGAAAAACCGCCTTGCGCCTCAAAATCGGTCAAACTCCCTGGATCGACCACGCCAATACGTCCTATCGTCCAGCGGGGTTCCCCATATGGTTTGGCGTTGGGTTCAGGATAATTGCCGGCAATAAACTGTGCCGCATCGTTAGCCGTTAATTCCCCCGCCGGTCGCTCCCCATTCAACGCGCACGGGGCTAATTCGCACATGCCCAAACAGGGCACATGCTCATAGGTAACGCCAATATCCTCGCTGCTTTCGCCATGAGATAACCCCAATTCCGCTTCCAGCGCCGCCATCACGCTTTTGCCGCCCGCCAACGAACAAGCCGGATCTTCACAGACTCGAATCACCTGCTTGGCTGTCGGTTGGTTGTAAAACATGGTATAAAATTCAATCACTCCATGCACATCTGCTGCCGGAACGCGCAAAGAGCGGCTAATCCTTTGTTGGACCTCGCGGGGCAGCCATCCGTACAAAGCTTGAGCGGTATGCAATGCCGGCAGCAACATCGTCCGCCCCTGATCGCTAACTTCAGCTAAATATTCATCTAATCGGGTCAAATCAAGCTGGGAATCAGTCATCGCGCCTCGCAAGGGTATCAATCGGTATAAAAAATGGAACCAGCCTTATTTTAACCCAAATCCAAGAGGGCAACAGCCCCGCCCCTCAAACCCCCGAATTGAAGCGCCATTCAACTCGTTTCAACTGGGTATGACAAAAGTAGATTTTCAATGGTCAACCGAGTGTTGGCATTTTTACCGAGATACGCAATCGACAGCCGGGTCTGTTGCAAGCTTTCTGAGATTTGGGAGCGACTCCACTGTTTAATTAATTTGGCAAATTTTTCTTTGTGATCGATGTTGACGATAGCACCGCTTTTATACTCATCCCAAGCCAATATCAACAGATCGCGCCACCAACTCAGCCAAATTTGCAGCAATGCCGGCAACCCCTCCCCATCTTTCGCCAGCCGCTCCGCCAACTTAAAACGCGCCACAATTCCCCCTTCCAACGCCTCGCTTAACGCCCCAAGCGCCCGCTCGCGTTCCGCCAACCCATCTGGATTCTGCGCCCGTGCGATCGCCCAACCAATCTTCCCGTCAGCCAAATGGGAAAGCAAATAGGAACGTTCACTGTCAATATCCCAACGCAAGCGGAGCGATTTTTCGATCAGTTGACGGGGGATGGGGCGCAGCGGCAAAATCCGGCAGCGAGAGCTCACTGTGGGCAGCATCGTCCGGGCATCAACCGCTGTCAGAATAATTAAGGTGTTGGGAGGGGGTTCCTCTAAAGTTTTGAGAAAAGCGTTCATCGCTCCGATGGTTGCTGTGTCAAAACGGGTCAACAACGCCACTTTGATTTTCGCTTCGTAGGGCGCCAAATTCAACGATTTTTGCAGATCGCGTATCGTCTCGATCTTAATCGTCAACTTGCCTCTGCCGCTCAATTCAGGTTGGATACGGTAAAAATCAGGATGGCGGCTGCCGGCAATTAGTTGGCAACTTCGGCACTCCCCACAAGGCTTTTTCGACGCATCTTCACTGTGGCAGTTGAGGGCTTGGGCAAAAATGACGGCAAGGGTGGTTTTGCCAATATGGTCTGGACCTGTCAGTAGATAGGCATGCCCCAGACGGTCGTTGGCAATGACGGCTTGTAAATGAGCCGCCGCCCAATCATGCCCCACCAACTGTTGCCAACCATTCATGGCAGGAATTGTACAGGGAAACGGGAGTGGTCGCTACAGCTTATGCCTGGTTGGATTTCGCCCGTCTTGCCGAGGCGATAAGCTTGCCGCGAATAGATGCCGGCATCCGCAAGTTGACATCATTCCTGACCAGGTCAGTCCAATCATATTTGTACGCTTCCTCGCCCCGTAACAGATCGATTTCAGCCAACCCCTCTTCGATCGCCTGCTGAATCATAAAGCCAAAAAGTTGCCTGCCAGGGCTAAAAGTTCCCCAAGCCGGATCATATCCTGTGGCATAATAAAGCAGCTTTTTTCCATTTCGAATAGCATAGATAACCGCCGCCGTATTGTGGGGATGAATGAGTAAACTATAAAGACGCAATCCCCCTTGGGCAAACGCTTGCCTGGCAACCTGGCGATGAAAGCGGCGCATCGGCGCATCGGAAAAAGAACCGGCGTCTCCCTGTTTGTTACGCGCCATTTGATGCAGCCGAAACAGATTTTCCATGCCGGCATCTGCCTCCGCATCGCTTTTCGCTATTTGATAGGGGCTTTCCCCTTCATTTTTCTCTATCAGACGTCTCGTTTTGCGTCGCCAATTTTGGCGCAAATTTCGGCTTACGCCAGCCAAAAACGACTCCCAACTATCCGGCAAAAGGATATATGGGCATGGCTCAAGTTGGCGCTCGACAGATTCCGCATCGCTCTCCTTAACCAAATTGCCGATAACGGCGTTCTGCGCCAATCCCTCCAGCGTCAAAAAATCGAAATTGCCCAGTTCCGTCAAAATAAATTGGCGCATCGATTGGCAAATCTCCCTCTCTCGTCCCGCTTCGGCTATAAAATCTAAATGGTCGGCGGCGGCAATGCCGCTCCCGATAAAAGACAGCTCGGAATAGGGCAATAGGCGACCAAAACGGCGGGAATGCCGGCATAACGGGGCGATGCCGACCAACCTTTCCTCCTCATATGCAGCGATGATATTGAGGTCGAATTGTGAAGAAAATTGGGCGACCCAATTTGAGACCCAACCCCAACTCCAAAAAAAAACGTTTTGGCTCGTCCTTCCCAATAAATCCACCCAATCATGCTCCAAAGCGAGAAAGGCGTCAACCTCCTCAATTAATTGGCATGAAATCATTGATGGAAATTTGCGCCCCCTAATAATCGTCGTCGTTAATACAGCATCGATGCGCTGATGCCCTCTTTCACCGGCAAATATTGGGTCGTTTCCGTCCCTGCATCAGCGCCGCTTTGAATTTCTTCCATACGCTCAATGTACCGATATGCGGCTTCGCTCCATTCGCCAAATATGGCGATGGCTTTGGCGACCTCTTTGCCAGTAGATATCGTTTGACAGGCAGCAAATGAACTGAATAATCTTTTGCCCAGTGGAACCAACAGTTCGTTAATTTGGCTCATTTCGGATTGAGGGGATTCCAATAATTGGATAACCCTGGCGATAGCGCGAGAGATGCCGATAAATTCTGATGCCGGCAGCGCTTTGGCAAGGGCTTGGCGCAAAGCGGGGTTCATTTTCCGGACTTTCTTCAACATCGCGCCAGGCGTGCGATCTTCTTCGACAACCAGTTGTGGTTTTTTTCTGCTGGCGTTTTTATTGCTGATCGCCAAAGCCGCTTGAATGCCGGCATCGGTCAGACAATACAATTTTCCGTTGCTCATCCGGTTCCAGCGAAAAGTCATAAACCCCTGATCGCACAAGGCGTCTAGATCGCTAATCCATTTAATTTTAAAACTTTTTTCTCTTCGCAAATAGATGGCGTAATCTCCAGAATCAAGCGGAACTGGGGCAATCGTCTCCTTAAGTTTTCCCTCAAAGGTATATTGCACTAAGTTCCATAACAATTCACGTTGCCTGGTAATCACGCTTTCGTACATTTGCTTTCTATCTCCATTACTCGCCATAAAAAGGCATACACATCTGCCAATTCGTCGATAATTTTTTTAGTGGGTTTACCTAACCCGTGTCCCGCCTTTGTCTCTACCCGCAACAATATTGGATTGTGCCCGCTATCTTTCGACTGTAACGCTGCGGCAAACTTTAATGCGTGCGCCGGGTCAACCCTGTCGTCAGATTCAGCGGTGGTAATGATGGTCGCCGGATAGCTTTCGCCTTTTTTATGTTATGCAAGGGCGAATAGGCGTATAACCATTTAAACTGCTCTTCATCTGCCTCTGCATTACCATATTCGCCCACCCAATATTTGCCAATAGTAAAAAGGTGGTATCGAAGCATGTCGATTACTGGCACAGCGCAATGAACCGCCCCAAATAGATCAGGACGCTGCATCATGCAGGCGGCAACCAATAATCCGCCATTGCTGCCGCCAATAATCGCCAATTTCTGCGGCGAACAATAGTTTTTCTCGACTAGCCACTCTGCCGCCCCAATAAAATCATCGAAGACATTTTGCTTTTTGCCCAACATGCCGGCAGCGTGCCATGCCTCGCCATATTCGTCGCCGCCCTGTAGATTGGCGACGGCAAATACGCCGCCCGCTTCTAGCCATATTGTCCTGTTTACATAGAATTGTGGCAGCAAACTTATTTTGAAGCCGCCATATCCGTACAAAATCGTTGGATTTTTGCCATCAAGTTTTAACCCTTTTTTGTGGGTGATAAACAGCGGTATCTCAGCCCCATCTTTGGAACGAAAGAAGAATTGCTTTGTTTCGTAACCCATAACATCGAAATCGAGTTCGGGGATGTGCATAGGCTGCAACTGGGAAGAGGCGAAATCGTACCGGTAGGTGGCGGTTGGAAACAGATAAGAGGAAAAGCTCAGAAACATCTCCGCTTCGTCCGCGGCGCCGAATAGCCCCACGATAGAGCCTAATGCCGGCAATTCAACTTTGCGGATAAAAACGCCGTCCAAGTCATATAAGCTCAAATGATGACAGGCGTCTTGCTGATAGCCAACCGCTAAATTTCCGTTGGCATTGATCACAAAAGAGAGCGGCTCATCTGTTGCCGGCAATATCTGGCGCCAATGCTCTCTTTCTGGCTGGTTCAAATCAATCGCTGCCACCCAGCCTGTCGGCGCGTCTAAATCAAGAGGGTGCAGTATCCAGTCGGGTTGATCAGACCGATCGTAAATCAACCGATCGGCAGATTGGGGAGCGCCCAAATTGTGCAAATAAAGCTTGTTGTGTTGATATTGGGTTCCAGGGGGGGTATGCTCCGGCTGAGGAAATCGATTGTAGCAAAAGCCGCTGCTGTCTGGGCGCCAGGCAATCCCTGAAAATTTGCACCAATGCAACTCTTCTTCTAAATCTATCCCCGTTTCCACTTCCCGTATCCGAATCGATTGCCAATCGCTGCCGCTGTGCGACAGGGCATACGCCAGAAATTTCCCATCTGGGCTGACTTTGATCAGCGTCAGGGCAATCGTGCCATCATCCGACAATGTATTGGGGTCAAGCAACAGGCGCGGCTGCCCATTCAAATCTTCCTGCCAATATAAACTCGCTTGATTTTGCAGCCCATCATTTTTGGTAAAGAAATATCTGCCGCCGGCAATTGCCGGCAGGCTGAATTTCGGGTAATCCCATAGCTCAGTTAATCTCTTTCTGATTTGCTCACGAACAGGCGAATTGTTGAGAAATGTGTTGGTCAACTCGTTTTGCGCCCCTACAAAGGCTGCCGTTGCGGCGGAGTTCCCATCTTCCAGCCACCGATAAGGGTCGGATATTTTCGTTCCAAAGAAATCGCTTTCATCCTCACCACATTTCGCTGTCGGATAGGTATAGTGGGCGATGAAAGGTTTCCGGCTTTGTTCCATATTTTTTAGGCAGACCATTAGGGCAATCGCCTCGCCGAAAGTTTTAATTCGGCAAGGCGATTGCAGATTTTTAAATTGTTGGCAAAAATGCCGATTTATGGCGTCAATGCATTTGCCAACGTGGCGCAAGCCGGACAATCTCCACCGGGGCGCATGATTGCAAAACCAGCCTGTGGATCTTCATTATAAACAGTAAAGTCCACATTGAAAACGATCAACATCCGAACTTTCCCGCTATTCTTAGATAAGGTCGCCGCTTCGCCCAGCCATTGGGCATGCTGCGCCACCGTCGTATTTTGCGCCCACCCAAAAGCTGCCGGCAATGCCGGGTATCCCTCTGGCGTTAAATACCCAAGTTCTGTGTAACATAGCGGCTTCGCTCCGCCAAAGGCATTGTGGTAGGTATTGGTCATCCCCCAAAAGTAACGAGTGTAATGATCTGAATTGCCTCGCGGGTCGCCGCTGGTCTGCGTCGGGCTCAAAATCCCTTCATTGTAATGGATGCCAATGCAATCCATATAGTTGGCTGCTCCGGCTGCCGCCATTTGCTGAACGAAGAAGTTGTCGTCGCAACCTGCGCCGCTACATCCGCCGAAAAAGCCAGTAGGAGCTGGCGCGCCGCTAATCACCATCACGTTGGAGTTAGCCGCTTTTATTTTTTGATACGCTGGCTTCAACATGTTGTTAACATAATCTGCGGCATTGATCTGTCCTGAGGGCCATTCTCTATCGATGTTTTGCTCGTTCCAAACCTCAATCGCGTCTGGACCCAGGGCAGCAACGCCGCCTAAAAAGTCGGTGTAAGCGGCATAATTTATCGAACTATGATCAGAACCAGGAATGCTCAACAACACTTTAAAGCCGGCATTTTGGGCTGTTGTAATCCTATCGGCAACTGCGTTTGGATCGTCGCTTACCCCCCATTTGTGCTGAAATTTTACCCAAGTCATGCCAGCGTTGCGCATCACATCTGGGTTAGCAAAAGAGTGGGTTTGCCCGCCTAATTCAAATCCGCTGTTTCCAGAAGGGGTAGGGGTTGCTGTAGCTGGAGTGGGAGTCGCCGTCGGAGGGCCGCTGGTGGCGGTTGTAGTGGGGGTGGGGGTTGATGGCGGCGGGGTAGAAGTCGGCGAACCGCCGTCATCTCCGCCAGGTATAACCAACAATTGTCCCACATAAATAAAATTGGGATTGGCGATATTGTTGCGCTGAATAATCGCCTGCATCGGCACATTAAATCGTACCGCTATGCGATAAAGCGTATCCCCTGCCTGCACGCGGTAGGTTACCTCTTCGCCTGGCGGCTGCGGGGTTGGGGTAGAAGTGGATGGCGGGGGCGTTGTGGTGGGGGTGGCGTCGTCGTCATCTGTGGGAATAGTTAACTGTTGTCCCACGTAGATAAAATCGGGATTAACGATATTGTTTCTTTGGACTATCGCCTGAACGGTGGTGTTAAATTGGCGGGCAATGGCAGATAAGGTATCCCCAGGCTTTACAGTGTAGCTGGTATCAGCAAATGCTGGCGAAACGACTAATCCCACCAACAAGTAAAGTAACGCCGCATATTTCCAAATTCCTTTTTTCATCTTCGCTCCTTCTTGGGCAAATCGTTTGGTTTTGATAGTGGCTTTCGCCAGAAATGTGAAGCAGGGTCCCAATACTGGCGCGGATTATACCACGCAATGGAGAGATAGATGGATAGTCTCAAAGTTTAAAATTTTGAGAGGGGTTCAACAGAGCGAAAAAAGAGCGTAATCTGACGAAATTACGCTCTTTACCAGAATAGTTTTCACAAATTTATTGGGCGTCGATTGGAACAAAGCGCATATTGCCGGCATCTGCCTTCAAGTTCAAATACAATTCCCCATTCTCCACCACATACCCCGCCACATCCCGCAAATTTTGCATAAACACGGTGTCCAACGAATCTTCCCCACAAAAAGCGGCATTTTCAATGGCAGGATGCAGGATAATGCCCCCACTTTCGGCAAAATATGAGCCAAAACCCTCATTGCAATCTACTTGCAAAGTCAAAGCGCCATCGGCAAAAAACTCAATACTAAATTGGGTGGGGTCTGCTACTTCAAAACTGTTCTCTTCGCTCATATCATAATAACCCTGCCAACCCCACTTTCGCCCAAACAGCGGATTTTCGTCGCTCTCTTGCGGGGTCAAAACGACAATTACATTCCCATTTTGATCGGTTAAAGTCAACATATCTGCATCCAAAACATATCCAGCGGCTTGCTCCAAAAGGGTAAACAAGAGAGTGTCGCGCCCATCAGCTTCTTCTCCACAAGACATAAGAGTCGCCCCAATCGGAGCCAAAATTTCTAGCGTGCCGGCATCTGCTGCATATGAGCCGAAAAAGTTGTTGCAGCTTGCTTTGCCGCTCATTTCACCTTTCTCGAATCGAATGAAGGCGTCGTCTTCAATTGGCAAAGTTTCAAAACCGCTATTGCCGGCAATATCCTGAATGCGCCAGCTGGTGCCGCTCAACTCATCGTTACTCATTTCGACGGCTGTTTGGCTAACGATTTCCAGCAATTCATATTGCACTGTGCTGCCATCAGCCGGCGGATAGGGGTTGTGGGTAACGCGAACCCGGATTTCGTACTCGTTTCCTTCTTCGTAGAAAAAGCCAGTGATGTGGTCGTAAAAATATTCATACTCGCCATCGGGGCTTTCTTTGACCAGCATACATTTTTGCGGAGCGACGCCGACACAATCCGCCAATTCGCCGCTAACGAAAAAGCTCTTTTCTTCCGACTCAATCCCGTCAGGAATTTGATTGTCGATAGCCAGATTAAATGTGGCGCTTTTGTCGCCAGCGGTTACCAGATAATCGCCTGCCGGCAATCCCAAGACATCTAACGAAACCCCTTCTTCAAATGGAATCAAGGCTTGGGTACAGGCGTCTCCTTCTCGATGGGCTTTTATTTCAATAGTGAAGTTGCCGGCATTCGCTACAGGCGTCAACCCATCCAAAATTACACATCCATCCGCCAAATTGCCCCGCACCACCGCCATCACTTGCACGGGGAAAGATTCCATAATCAAAATGTCGATCTCGTCAACAAAAACCAAAGTCCCCTCATTTTTCGGGTCAATCGGAACAACTGGGGCAGTTGGTTCCTCAATTGGTTTCGTCGTCGGATTCGGTTGTTCGGTCGGGCTATCGCCAGCGGTTGTTGGCGTACATGCCGCAACAAAAAGCGCCAACAAAACTACGAATAAAGTTAAAGTTGAAATCGGCTTCTTAATCATTTTTCCTCTATTTTTTAGCGAATTAGGTTACAAGTTCTGTTGAAAACTCCCGCAAGAGCGGTAGAGAATTTAGATGAAGATTTGTCTGGAAAATCTCTGCCCTCTCCACGGGTTAGTCGTTCGCCTTCTCTTTTCAAACGGCTGAATATTTTCATTTCCATTCTGTTTAACGTCGATGGGTGAAGAAAAGTTCCAATCAAAATTAAACGCATTCAAAATAGGTAAAATCACCCCTGCCCCAGAGAGAGTTAAATTTGCGCCCGTCGATCGATCTGATTATAGTTCCTCAATGTAACGTCAATAATTAACTAATTTGGAGGACGGCATGGCACGTCGAGAAAAAACAATTTGGGTAGTTGATTGCGCCAAATTGGGCAGAGAAGCGGAAGCATTATCTCGACCTCCTTTTCCGGGCGAATTAGGGGAACGGGTTTACAATGAAATCTCCAAGCCAGCCTGGGAGTTGTGGTCGCAGCAAGCCACCATTATCGTTAACCATTATGGGCTAAATTTAGCCGATCCGCACGCCAACGAAATTTTGTTTAAGGAGATGGAAGAGTTCTTTTTTGGAGAAGGGGCGCAGATGCCGGAAGGATGGACGCCAGAAGGAATGCCGGCAGCCAAGGGAGCGCCGCCTCGCAAGTAGCAAGTGATATTCGCCAGATAGTTAGTGAAAGGGCTGGCGCACAATGACAACAATGGCATGATAACCATCGATGTTTCGTCAGCCGTTCATGCCCGGGCTGGTTTGGGGCGTTATGCCCAATCGTTGGCAGTTGCCTTGCATCAACTTCATCCAAAGCGGTTTGACCTCTTTTACAATCAGGGGCAAGACGGAAAAATGCCGGCATCTCTGGCTCACATGCCGGCACGCCACATCAATTGGGGGTACAAACCGTGGCGGATGGCGGTATGGCTGGCTAACCTGGCGAATGTGGGGTTTAATCGCTTATTGCCGGCAACCACCCAGTTATTCCACAGTACCGAACATCTGCTTTTCCCCACACGCGCCATCCCCACCGTGTTGACGATGCACGACCTCATCTTCAAGCTCTTTCCCGCCTACCACAAGCCGCTCAACTACCATTTTTTGAACCGGGCCGTGCCGATTTTTTGCCAAAAAGCGACCGCCATCATCGCCGTTTCAGAGGCAACCAAGCGGGATGTCGTCACCCATTATGGGATTGACCCGGCTAAAATCCACGTCGTGTACGAAGCCCCTGCCGACCATTTTCGCCCCCCGTCTCCCGCCCAAATGGCGGCAGTGCGACGGGATTATGGCTTGCCCGACCAATATTTGCTCCATTTGTCCACCATCGAACCCCGCAAAAACTTAACTCGGTTGGTAGAGGCGTTAAAAATTGTGCGGCGCGACCGCCCCCAACTAAAATTGTTGCTGGCGGGGGCAAAAGGGTGGCTGATGGATGATTTTTTCGCCCAAATTGAGGCAGATGGGTTGACGGATGTGGTGTTGCCATTGGGATGGGTACCAGACGAGGCGTTGCCGGCGATTATCGCCCAAGCCCAATTTGCCGTACAACCCAGCTTGTACGAGGGGTTTGGTTTGCCCATTTTAGAGCATATGGCATGCGGGCAAGCGGTTGCCGCCAGCCACGCTTCCAGCCATCCCGAAGTGGGGGGCGACGCTGCCATTTACTTTGACCCGCAAAATGTGGCGGAGATGGCGACGGCTATTCGGCAATTGCTGAATAACCCGGATGAGTTGGCGTACCAGCGGGCGTTGGGGCTGGAGCAAGCGGGCAAATTTAGCTGGGGCAAGGCGGCGCGGCAGACGATGGGAGTGTACGAGTCGTTGTTATGAAATCGGGACGATGGACGACGGGTGATGGACGATGGAGATTGATTGGAGCGGGGGTGACTGCCGGCATTCTCGCTCTCCTTTATCTCTCCACAATGGCGCGTACATTGGTGTTGGGCGACCCCACGGAATACACGATGGCATCTGCGGTGTGGGGCATTCCCCACCCGCCCGGCTACGCATTTATCACCCTCATGGGCAAACTGTTCCAAACGCTCATTCCCTTTGGCGATTTGCCGTGGCGGATGCATTTGTTGTCGGTGGTTGCCGGCATCCTGGGGGCATTGGCTATTTATTTTTTGTTGACAGAACTAATCGCCTGCCACCCGCTATCCGTAACCCGCTACCTGCCCGCTGTCATCACCACCTTGCTTATCGGCACATCAGCCAACTATTGGCAACACGCTATCCACGCCAACCCGCACATCATCACTGCCGCATTTTTAGCCCTCAATTTGGCGCTGCTCACCCATTGGTATACAAATTTAGACACAGAGAACGCGAAAAAGCCACAGAGCACGCAGAGATTTTTTTTCTCATTTTCCTCTGTGCCCTCTGCGTCCCCTCTGATACCTCTGTGTCCCAACCGTTCCCTGTATCTGTTCGCATTTTGCGTTGGACTCGGCATCACCCACCACCCATTGACGGCATTTGGATTGCCGGCATACGCCCTCTTCATCTTACTCGCATATCCCCGCATATTGGGCGATTGGCGAACGATGGGCAAAATGGCAATTTGTGGCTTGTTGGGGTTAACCCCATGGCTTTACTTCCCCATTCGCAGTCCCATGCAACCCGTATTTGGACCACACGATATGAACGCGTTAAACGGCTTCCTCAATGTGGTGTTGGCGCAGGGCTTGCGGGTCAATCTGTTCCATTTTGGGTTGGCGGATCAACCCGATCGGGCATTGGTTTTTTGGACATTGTCCCGATTGCAATATAGCTTGCTCGTTATTTTGCTGGCAGTTTGGGGCATTTGGCAATTGCTTCGGGCAGATTGGCGGTTGCTATTGTTGTATGGCGGGGCGTTTGCCGGCATTACCCTGTTTGTCATCAACAGCGTGCAAGATGTAATGGCGTATTTGCTGGGACCCTTCTTAATTGTAGGGTTGCTTGCCGGCATCGGCTTGTCACATTTGCTAAAATCGCCAACAATTCAGGGCAAACCGATTGTTGCCGCCTTGTTTTTGTTGTTGCCGGCATACCAAATCAGCCAAAACCTGCCCCACATTTCGTTAAAAAATTACAGCGAGGGAGCCGACCATCTAACAGCGATTGAAACGCAATTTGCTGGCACAAATCGCAATGCCATTTTGTTGCACGATTGGGAACGGATGACCCCCGTTTGGTACGCCGATTATGTAGAAAACAGCTTGCCCCCATCCGCCGACGTGACCCCCGTTTATGTCGGTTCTGGCACAGCCAACCCGTGGGTGGATACGGTGTACCGATATTTGCCGAGCGGGGCATTGTACCTGACCGATTACACGCCAGAAATCATCTCCGCCGGCTTCCGCTTGCGACCAGAGGGGGCGTTTTATCAGGTGGTGGAGGTGGATGAGAGTTTGCCGGAGGGTTTGATAGCGTTGCCAATGGCGGGTGATGCCGGCAACCCCGAAAAGGCGGAAATCATCGGCTACCAATTGCCTCAAACCATTGCCCAAGCAGGCGATTACCTGCCTCTCACTCTAGCCATGCGAACTGCAAACGCCACGACTGATTTTTACGCCCCCGTCTTGCACATTGGCGATATTCGCTACCCGTTTACCACCGACAACCACCTTATTTCTCCGTTGTGGCAACCGAATGAGGTCATTGTTGAGCGGTTTGATTTTGCATTGCCCCTGCAAATGCCGGCAGGCGACTACCCCATCACGGTGCAACTGCACAATCTGAGCCAAGATATGCCCATTGGCGAGGCGCACAGCTTGGGCGTTTTGCGCGTATCGGCTCACCCCAACCCGCCCGCCACCGACCATTTGCTGGCGAATTTTCGGCAGCAGGTTGGTTTGCGACGGGCGACAGCACGGATGGGTTTGCTCGACCGGCATAATGCCCTGTGGGAGCCGCCCATTGTGGCAAAAGCAGGCGAAACGATTCATTTAACTTTGGAATGGGAGGCATTGGCGAGACCAACAGATGATTACCGCGTTTTTGTCCATCTGATGAATGCCGGCAATCCAGTCAGTGATCCGATCTTGGCGTTGGATTACAATCCGCTAGGCGGCGCCGCCCCCACCTATTTGTGGATTCCCAAATGGTTGCCGGGGCAACGTTTGCTCGACCCATATCGTTTGCAGTTGCCGGCAGGGGACTATTTTATTGAGGTGGGGTTGTATGAGATGTCGCGGGGGAATATTGCCGGCAGGCGGTTGCATATTCAGGATAATGCCGGCAATTTGGTTGGGGATAGGATTGTGTTGGGCGGGATTTCTGTGCGATAAAATATGGGTTCAAAATAACCACTTTATCCTGATTGTCTAATTTGGTGTTGCAACTTTTCAATGATTTCTGGCGTCAATTCAGCTTCAAGTTTACTTTCATCTCTCTCAGCCATCAACCCTTTAATTTGGTCAAAAGAGGCTTGACCCAACGATTCCAACAATGCAGAAAAAGATGCCTTCTGTTGTCTGATAGATTCCTCCGGCACAGATTGCACAGTATATGCCAACGTTGCTTGGCGTGACAAAGCATAGACGATGTATTGATTCAAGGAGATGCCCTCTGCCTTAGCCAAGCCAGAAAGTTGCCGATGGAGCGTTTGCGGAAGTCGTAATGTTAATCTACTCATAAGTTCTCCAAATATTTTCGAACGCTAGTATCAAATTCGTCAATCTCTCGAGTAAAGGGATTATTTTTAACCTTTTTGTCTAATTCTTTAAGAATCACTTTTCTTAAGTCAAGCATTTGTACAAAATTTTGCATATTGAAGTTTGGAGAATCTTCTTTGATTTCTAGGTCGTGTTGATTAAGTTCTTGACGTAAGGCTACCAAATTTTTTGTAACTTCCGGATATTCCAAAATCAACTTTTCAACATAAGAATTTGCCAGAAGTTTGTCAAAATCTTCGACAATTTTCGATAGTTCGGAACGATACAGCTTTTTATCCAAAGAGTCTTCTTTTTTTTCTTTATCAGTCCTTTCAGCATTTGCAGAAATCAAAATATATCGTCGGCATAATTCAAGCATCCGCACTTTACCATGAGCTTGTTCACGGCGCATAGCGATTGTCGCCGTAAAGTATGCAACAATCACTGTAATAATAAGACTAATAACCTCGATAATTAAAGATTGAATTTCCATAATATATAACTATTCCTTCTGAAAAAAATCACTTGTTTGTCGATAAGGTCATTCCGGTGGGGATTCATATCTGGAAAAAACGCGACTCAAACGCCCAGCATTGGCAAATGCTTGAGCTTATGATATTGCAACGTCAGGCTGATGCAATGTTTTACTTCATCCACTGGAATCTCATCATTTAGGTTAAGCACAATCCCTCTATTGCCCTCAAATTTGAGCAGATCACTATACAACGCTCTAAAAACTTCCACTAAATTTGTACTGCAAATAAAGTAGATGCCATATTGGTCGGGGCTGGATTGTTTCCAATTTATCTTGACTGTACTGCCATCCTCAACCAAAAAGCTTGGCTCGCCCCATTTCAGCGTTTCTTTTACTGCTCCCACACTTTCCAGCTCTGCCGCAGTTTCTAGGATGAGTTGGCGGAGAAGCAGAAGTTTATCACGAGCAAATTGTGGGTAATCGTCGAACACGTGGGCGACTTTTGGATTTTCTATCGGTTTCATAGGGATTATTGTAGCACAAATTTTCTAAAGGATTAGGGGGAAATGCCGGCAGTTTGCAATTGTGACTTTTAGCGGCTAGTAAAGCGGAATGATATTCCGCCTGTCGGATTGACAATCCGACCTACAATCTATTCCCCAGTTTCTTGAGAAGTTGCTGGTTTTTGCATTTGCAATTGTGACTTTTAGCGGCTGGCAAAGCGGATTAGCAATCTGACCACTCCGCTATCTGCTCTAACTGCTCACGCCGAATGAGGTGACTGCTATTTGCCCGTTGGGTACAACTATAACGTGCCACAATTTGCCCTCGATGAATGGCGGCAGGCAGATCGTAACCTTCTCGCAAATAACTGCTCAAAAAGCCAACGGCTAAGCCATCGCCAGCGCCGGTACTGTCTAGTACCGGTTCTGCCATAGGGACGGGGGGGAAAAGTTGAATGCCGGCATTTGCCGTGCCCACTGCACACCCCTTTGCCCCCATCCCTACAATTACAATTTGTTCCGGCTTTTTCTGCAAAAAATGGCGGATATGGGGCGTGGGGTCTGGAAAATTGGCAGCAGAAAAGAAGAGAAAGTCGGCAAAATAGACAAAATCTTGTCGGTATGGGTCATCCAATTGGGTGACATCTTGAATATCGCAAGCGATGGGCAAACCGAGCGATTGGGCAATAGGCAAAAGATGGCGCGCCCAGTTGGGCAAGCTAAAATGGGCAAAGTGGGCTTGTTTTAATAGTTGCCGGCATTTATCCTTATCAATTTCTAACTGCATATGGCTTTTGCCATCAAAAAAGCTGTGCCGCGTGCCGTTTGGGTAGATGAGGTTAACGCTCCGGTTTGTGCCGGCAGGGTCAACAAACAAACCACTCACATCCACCCCATCTGCGGTCAACGTCTGCCGAATGTGTTCCCCGCGCCAATCTTGACCAACTGCTCCGATAAAAGCTGTTTTGTACCCTAGCTGGGCATACCCTCGGCTGGCAAAACCACCCGATTGCCCTACATAGTCGATATTTTCAGTGAAATTGGTCTCATTTTGCCAATTTACGGTCGGTTGAGGGAGAAAAATTGCTGTGTCAATGCCGGCATTCCCCACAACCACCACATCAAAATTTTTCTCAAAGACCATAAAAACCTCATATGAATCTGTTACATTTGCCGCCAAGTAGCAGAAAAGTATGATAACAGAGGGTAACTTTTTAGGAGGCAGAGAATAAAATAGGCGCGTGAACCCCACTACCTCAGCCGACTCCCAAACCAGACGCCTATCACGCCCATCGCCGCCAGAAAGCCAAAGGTGATTTGATACGCTGTTAGCTCAGAAAAGCCGCTGTCAAAGCCATATATTGCAGCAAAGCGCCCGCCAACGCCGTAGCTAACATCGAGCCGGCAAAACGCACCATCGAATACACGCCCGCCGCCGATCCGGTCTGTTTGGGCGCAATGTGCCGTAGGGTTCGTAGGTGGTTACGCTGTTCACTGCCCCACCCTGCATCTCCACCCGCACACTGCCCAGCCCATCGGGAAGCATGGTTAGGGTGGCTGTTGCGCCGGCATCCGAGGCAAGCAAATCTAAACTGAAAAGGTGGACGGTTTGGGTGTTGGTAACGTGCGTTGCCGGCATCATACCAGTATTTTGCCACCGTGGCTATTGTGCCGGCATCCATACAACACGGTGGTTGAGGAAATGCCGGCAGTCAGCAAAGCGAAACGGGCAGCGGCATTGTGGCGGTTTGCTGAATGGTTGATGGGGACGGTATGAGAGGGGAATGCTGACAGCAAGATTGCTCAATTTGCATCTTTTAGTAAACGTTCTTGACAATTGGTGAGGCAACAAGGTATTCTACAATGGTAGATTGAATTATCGAAAGGTAGAATACGAGGATAGATGCAATGAGCTTAAATATCAAGAATCCAGAAGCACATCAAATGGCAAGGGAATTAGCCAAACTAACTGGTAAAAATATGACTACAGTTGTTATTGATGCACTACGAACACAATTAAAGCAATATCAAAATCCAAATAATCCAGAACAACATTTTGAAGAACTGATGGCTATTGGCAAACGTTGCGCTAATCATCTCCAGCATCATTCAACTGCTACTGAGCATGGCAATTTGCTTTATGATGAGTGGGGGATGCCGGCATGATTGTCGATACCTCAGCTATTTTAGCCATCCTTTATCAGGAAGAAGATGCCACTTATTACGCTAAAGCGATTGCCTATGCCCAAAATTGTCGATTGTCATCGGCAAATTTTTTGGAAACAGCCATCAACATTGATCTGATTGGAGACGCAGAAGCCAGCCGACAGTTGGACACATTTATCCGTCGAGCCAAAATTGAAATCGCTCCTGTAACTTTGGAACAGGCTCAAATTGCTCGTCAGGCATATTTAGATTTTGGAAAAGGGAGACATCCGGCACACTTAAATTATGGAGATTGTTTTGCTTATGCGTTGGCAAGATCGACTGGCGAACCTTTGTTATTTAAAGGAAATGATTTTTCCAAAACAGATATCGCTTTTTATCAGGGTGATTGACAATAGAAACAGATTTTTGGCGGTTTGAGGGGGCAAAGAGAATGCCGGCATCTGAGGCAGGTAAATCTAAACTGAAAAGCTGGACGGTTTGGGTCGTCCCGTTGCCGGCAAGCTGAAATCTATTTGTTGGTAATGTGCGTTGTCCCCACTAGCCTCAAGCCAAAGTTGAGCTTGCCACTTAGATATAGGATATAATATGATTATGATAACGCTTGATCAAACCTTAGATGCTGTTTTGCAATTACCTATAGAACAACAAACTATGTTGTTAGAGATATTATACAAACGACAAATCGAAGCCAGCCGCAAGGAAATTGCCGGCAATGCCAAGACCTCTATTTCTGCTTTCCGAAATGGGCAATTAAAACCCCAGCCTCTGCCAGATATTATCGCTGACTTACGATTGTCCCTTGAGGAAGGTGAGTGAGGGAGTTAGTTCTCACCCCCCGATTTCGACGGACATTCCGTCGTTTTGTGCGTCGTAATCGTCGTTTACAATTTCGGATTGAGGAGACACTTGCCCAAATGCAAGCGGATGTTTTTGCGCCAGCTTTAGGGTCGCATAAATTAAGTGGGGAGTTGTATGGATTGTGGGCTTGTACCTGTGGCTATGATTGTCGGATTATTTTTGCTATAGAAAAAGACAAAGAAACAGATCAAGAACTCATTCTGTTGCTTGATATTGGGACACACGATCAAGTATATTAACAACTAACTACACTGCCGGCAATCCAAGCCCGCCAATAAACAATTGCAGATGGTGCGAAGTGGGATGCCTTTTTGTACAGGCAGGTCGACAGTAATCCCCACCACAAAAAAATTTACCATTCCACTTCCGGTACTCGGCCACCGTGGCTGTTGTGCCGGCACAGTTTGGGTGGTTGCTATGCGTGTGGCTGTTGGTAATGTGCGTTGCCGGCATCATACCAGTATTTGGCTACGGTGACTGCGGCATTTTTCTACCGTGGTTGTTGTGCCGGCAACAGTTTGGGTGGTTGCTATGCGTGTGGCTGTTGGTAATGTGCGTTGCCGGCATCATACCAGTATTTTGCCACCGTGGCTGTTGTGCCGGCATCCAAGGCAAGCCAATCTAAACTGAAAAGGTGGATGGTTTGGGTGTTGGTAATGTGCATTGCCGGCATACTGTCTCACCGAAAATATGTTCTACATCCATGTCATCACCTTGATATTGACGGTAACTTCAATTTACTTACTGCGAAAAGTCCTATAAAAGTTAAACAAAATGCCAGAAAACTGTAAGTATTAGGTTTATTCCAGCTACCATGACTTCCATAACCATTAATTACAGTGATGAAGAGTGTAGACGTGTGGCTTATTGGCACAAGCAAAGGGGATAGTATTACTCCTACCAATCTTCCTGAATTTGTAATACTTTTAATACCTTCTGGATTTAAAACGGAAATAAATACCAGCCCATCAACAACAGAAGCTATTATGTATATAAAGAGAAATGTTTTAGATGGCATTAGTTTTCTCATTACAATATTTGTCCTTACTAAAAGTATATTGCAGTATTTCCGCAAATTTTTACGGAGTATTGGAATCCATTCTACATTCAATTGGAACAGGATTGATTTGCTCATCTTCATATTCGAGATAACCATAATAGCCGTGATCAGCCCATTCAAAAGTTGTGAACTCTGGGTTCTCACGATACATCACTCCTTTCCAACCGCGGATTGTTGCATGCAACAATGTACGAGATTCTCCGATCCTTGCACTCCAAGCGCCTTGAGCGAAATAGTTCACATCACTTCTTGGGAAACAGCGATTATTCCAACAAACCTCGGTATTAGGTTCGTATGCATTCCAAAATAGGGTATCGTACCTTGCCCGGGAATCATCTAACAACACCTTCGAATTATACAAATCGGCGTAAACTAATTGCTCCAATTCTCGAAATTGAATAGGGTCGATCTGTTCCTGATGATCGAAATCAAGTATCCCATGTTGATGCCAACAATCAGAGTAACTGGTTCCAACTTTACAGTATTCGCCCGTAACCTGATGATAGGTTGCATTATCTACCTGAGGATAGCCAAAGGGTCTCCTACTTAATCGATGGTAACGGGGAAATCCCGAAGGAATCGATTCCCCTTGTCCTAAAAGTTGAACATATGGCGGGTCATCCCCGATAAAGTTTGGTGGAGATGGTCTGAGAAGCGTCGCATTTAGCTTTAGTTCGTACTGCTCTAACTCTTTTAATTCTTGGAGAGTTAACGCAGCAAGGTAATCCCAAGAGACATAATATTTGAAGTAAAGGTATTCGGCAAAGCTCCAACAATCATCATCTCCTATTTCAGCACAAAAGCCGGTTGGGTCGGTGAAAAGGGCGGGGTTGGCGTGGGCGTAGGTGTAGCCATTTTGGGAAGCAGAATTATTTGTGTATCCTAAAAAAGAGTCTTTGCTGAGGAATATTTTGAGTTGGGGAGCGTAATACCTAGCCCGCAAGTAGGTTAACCCGGTTGCGGCATCCATTTGTTCGCCGGTGTAGCCATACACCGTGCCACTGGGTCCTGTCCGCATCAACATTGTGCCATATGGCTCATAGGTGGTCATGCTACTCACTGCCCCGCCTTGCATTTCCACCCTCACACTGCCTAAGCCGTCGGGGAGCATGGTCAGGGTGGTTGTACCATCGTCGGAGGCAATCAAATCCAAACCAAACAGGTTGGCGGTTTGGGTTGTGCCATCATCCATCAGCAACGCCTGCGACAAGCCGACGATGTCATTGTGGTAGGTGGTGGTTATGGGCGTTCCACTGCTGTAATCTATTTGTTGGTAACGTGCGTTGTCCCCATCATACCGGTAGTTTGTTACGGTGGCTGTGCTGTTGGACACAGTTTGGGTGACTGTAATCAGCATATTCCGTTGGTTGTAGCCGTAGCTGGTGGAGATAGCTGTGCCGGGCGGGGTGATTTGGAGCAGGTTGCCATTGTCATCGTAGTTGTAGTTGGTTGTCTGTGCAGACTGGGTGGCGGTAATCAGCCGGTTTGCCGGATCACATGGGCGACCGCCGCTGGTCGGTGCGAAAGCTGACGACTGATTGATAGTCGATAAATCTACTCGATTTGAATCGAATTGATTTATCCGTCTTTTCCTGTGACACTATCATAATAGCAACTTGAATCATTAATCAGTGCTAGAAGTGTCAAACCAGTTTATATCACTAAGATAAGCAAAGTTTCTGTTGGATATACGTCTCAAGCCACCCCCATTTATGTCAATTATATAGATGGATTGAGGGCATTCTGTCAACGGTTCCCCTAAACTATACCAGACGTCCTTGCATTGATTTTCCAAATTGGAAGCAAAAGCAATTTCATTCCCATCGGGACTCCAGACAAGCTCAGAGATAAATTGAAAAAAGTCTTCTTTGGGTGGCCGGAAAATCATTCTAGCTTGTTGTCCATTTTCGTCCGTTAACCACAATGAATTATAGTTTTCACTATTTACTCTATGTATAAAAGCGATTTGTTCTCCATCTGGCGACCATCGGGCAAAAGTATTATCTTCATCTAATTTTTCCCTCAAAGGTTCAAATTTCTGTTTGTCAGGGAAAAGCAAAAATATAGCGTCAGGTTCATCTTGTTTTAACATTGTAATGAGTATCTTTTGATTATCTGGTGACCAATCTGGATAGTTTGGTTGACCTTCAAAATCGAAAGTTTCTTGGATATTTTCATCAAGAAGATTTTTAATTATGAGGGCATTGTCCACGTCAAAAACAACCGATTTGCTATCGCTAGAAAAGTCAAGAAAATAATATGGTTTTGGCAAGCTTTCAATCTTGATTTTATTAGTATTCATGTTAAGAGCTAATAAAGAATCACCACTTACATTTAGAAAAATTGACTGATTATTAACATCATAGCCATATACCCCACGAAAGATATGATCTTCTGTTAATGGAATATCCCAGCGGGCAAGCTTTTCCAGCCGAGTATCGTATACATAAATTTCTGGTTTATTACCTGTTCTTTCTTCACCCACAAAGGTAATTACAGATGTATTTGGTGAAATGGTCGAAATGACTGGAATTCCTAAAAAAAAACGATATAGAAGCCCTGTTATTATTATAATTAATAACAAAGGTAAAATGATCCTTTTTGATTTAAACTCCATGATGTCCATATAAATCCTATTTACCGCAGACGCTCGAAGCATGTCTGTGGTAATGTGCCGCTCACTGTGTTCACTGACTTGTCACTTGCATGACGAACACGCATGGCAACCAATGCTCCACATGTAGTAGTATAGCAACACAATCTATTCGCATTTACAAGAAAGGTTGTATTTTAACCATTGTGCTGCATTGTTACTACTGATAATGTTTCCACCGAAAATCTCGAAGGCAAATCGAACCCCTTTAAGGCTTAGTCTCAAATCTTCTAGGCTATTTCCTTTTCTCAAGTCAATTGTGTTGCCAGAGGATTCATTTAAAATAGCGCTTAGCAGTTTGTCTCGGTTACCGACATCTCCATTAGTGTCTGCTGCAACAGCGGATAAAAAGGTGTCAATATCATTAATGGTAGCGTTTTGATATTGAGAATACTCATCTCCATCTTTTTCTGTTTCATGTCCTATAATTAGTTTCAAAGCTATCACTAAATCATTAGGAAGGTTATCTTCCAAAGATGGTAAATTACCTTGGATGTTTAGAAGAAATGATTTTCCATAAGAAGCGTTTAATAGAGTTCGAATATTTGAATTGCCTTCAAGAGGAAAATAGGTCAAACCAACAGCTGTTAAAAAGTGAGACATCTGATACGATACTTCTGGGTTTTTGGGGTCGGTTGACCAATGCTCATTGTAATGTGGTTGATCTTCAAATGCAGAACAAAGGCTAGGCCCACCAGGGATATTAATTCTAAATTGAACTCCAGTATTAGGAAGACCAATTGATTTGAACAAAGCCGTTTCATCCAAAAGTTGTTCTAATCGTACATCGGCAGGACCGTTATATGTGGAGAAATATCTAACAAGCGCATCAATACCAATGAATCCTGCAGATATAGTTTGCTCCAAACTTGTCACCAAGTTTTCCGAGTTAAGATTCAGATAGTTTAACATTGATTGTAATTGATTTCCCGATAAATCTGCCATACTTTTACCAAGATAACCAAATTTAGCCATCAAATGAAAGGAGTCTACCCACTCCGGATAAATTCGCTGGATCTGCTCAAAAATGCTCCAGCACGCCTCATCTCCCACTTCGGCACAAAAGCCAGTTGGATCCGTGTAGTTAACGGGGTTGCCATTGGAATAATTGTACCCATTTTGGGTGGCAGGTTTGCCAACGGAACCGGAGTAGGGGTCTTTGCTGAGGAAGATGCGAAGGGCAGGGTTGTAATAGCGTGCCCGCAGGTAGGTCAGCCCTGTTGCCCCGTCCATTTGCTCGCCGGTGTAGCCGTAGGTGGTGCCACTGCTGCCGGTTTGCATCAACAGCGTGCCATACGGCTCATAGGTGGACACACTGCTCACCAATTCACCCAACATCTCCACCCGCACACTACCCAGCCCATCGGGGAGCATGGTCAGGGTGTTTGCCCCATCGTCGGAGGCAATCAAATCCAAGCCGAAGAGGTTGGCAGTTTGCGTCGTCCCATCATCCATCAACAATGCCTGCGACAAGCCGACGATGTCGTTGTGGTAGGTGGTGGTTATGGGCGACCCGCTACTGTAATCTATTTGTTGGTAACGTGCGTTGTCTCCATCATATCGGTATTCGGCTACGGCGGCTGTTGTGCCGGACACAGTTTGGGTCACTGTAACCAGCATATTCCGTTGGCTGTAGCCGTAGCTGGTAGAGATAGCCGAACCGGGTGGGAGAATCTGGAGTAGGTTGCCGTTGTGGTCGTAGCTGTAGCTGGTGGTACCGGCAGATTGAGTAGCGGTAATCAGCCGGTTTGCCGGGTCAAAGGCACGGGTTACATGAGTCACCGTCACTCCCACCGTGTCGGTGTAGGCGGTCATATTGCCTACCTGGTCGTAGATGTATTGGTAGGTGGCGGCAATCCCTCCGGTGTAGGTGGCTTCGGTGAGGCGGTACAAGCCGTCGTAGTGGTAGGCAATGGTGGTGGTCATCCAGCCGCCGCCCATGGTAACGCTCATGGGCAATGTGGCTACAAAAGCGGAAACCCGTCCTTCATTGATATGCCCGTTGTCGTAATATCGTTCGCTGGCTAGGATGTCATCCAACCCATCTCCATTGATGTCGCCGCCCGTAGCAACGGCATGCCCCAACCTGCCTTGCGTCTGTGTCCCTTCCGCCACCCAATCTGGTAGTTGAGAAGGTCCGGCAGAGCCGCCATAAAAGAGATGTACCCGCCCAGATTTGAAGTAGGCGTTGTCATATTCGTCATCCCCGACCAAGAAGTCGGCGTAACCGTCTAGGTTGAGGTCGCTGCCGGCGCCCACGCTCCAGCCATATGCGCCATCATCTTGGTCGCCGTCAAATGTCCAACTGGGGATAATGGTCACGCCGCTGCTAACTCCGTTGTAGAAGAAGGCTTGCCCTTCATTTAATTCTCCATTGTCGTAGCTTTGCGCCCCAACAATCAGGTCGTCATAGCCGTCTCCATCTACATCCCCTGCCCCACTGACCGATGTGCCAGTACCCATCTGTGAGTTGGCTTGTCCGGAATCTAGCATCACGGTGGGGGTAAAAATTAAGCCAGTGGCGGAGCCAAGATGGAGATATGCCCCGCCCATCTTCACCCCGCCTACTTCGTGTCCGGGGTTCCCAATGATTACATCGTCGTAGCCATCGTCGTTTACATCGCCAGCGGCTCGGGCGGCGTAACCGTACCAATCCCCACTAAAAGGACTTTCTACCGTCCAAGTGGGGGTGATGATTAACCCATTTGCTGAACCGGGGAAGAGGAAAGCATGTCCACCGAGTGGTCCACCAGACAGCTTGCGGGAGCTGGTGACTAGCAAATCATCATAGCCATCCCCATCCACATCCCCAGCAGTGGTGGCGACTTGCCCAAAGCGTTGTCCAGCAAACGAACCAGTCAAGGTCAAATTGGGGGTGGCGGAGATGCCAGTGGCAGCGCCATAGAAGATGTACACTTGTTCAATGCCACGTGCCGAAACGGCGATATCGGCATACCCATCCCCATTGAGGTCGCCCGCTTTGCCTACCGCATAGCCGAGAATGGCGTTGGCGGCATTCCCCTCCATGCTCCAATCTGGGGTGGCGTTCCAACCATCGGGGGAGCCGTAGAACAGGGCAACATATCCCTCGTTGGTTTCTCCATTGCTGTAGAATACTGCCCCAGCCAGGGCATCGTCAAAACCGTCCCCATTAACATCCCCGGCCAATGCCAGGGAGTAGCCCATATTCGCCCCCTCATTGTTCCCTTCAAAGAGCCAATCCTGCGAGAAATCTACAGGTATTGAATCGAGATAGAGAACAGCGGCGCCATCTCCGGTCGCTGAGCCGTCAGCCAATGGAGCGCCTAGCAGCAAGCGGTTGCCGCTAACAGAGACGGCGGTAGCCATTTGGTCGCCAGTCGTTCCTTCTAATGTGACGCGTAATATCCAGCCAGAAGAGGTCAGCCGATAGAGATACCCTGCCCCAGCGTCGGAGCCGTTGCTGTCTGACAGAGGAGCGCCAGCTAACAAAAAGTCGCCGCGCAGGGAGAGGGCGGCGCCAAATTGGTCGCCAGCTGCCCCAGCATCGGCGGTAATCTTCGTCCCCTGACTCCAACTACTGCCGCTGCGGCTGAAGGGGTAGATTGCCCCAGCGTCTGCACCTTGCTCATCTTCCAAAGGGGCGCCGATTGCGGCTTGGTTTCCAAAGAGGGCGACGCTCGAACCAAAACGGTCGCCGGCTGAACCGTCGCTGGCGGTGAGTTTGGCTTGCTGACTCCAACTGCTGCCAGTGCGGGTGAAGGCGTAGGCAGCCCCGGCATTTGACCCCTGGGCATCCTCAAAAGGCACGCCAATCAGAACGGTATCTCCATTTAGGGCGACTGCCATACCGAAGTTGTCATCTTTTTGCCCATCGCTGGGGGTGAGTTTGGCTTGTTGTGTCCAACTTCCATTGGACAGGGTAAATATGTAGGCGGAGCCGGAGTTTTTGCCGTTGTCATCGTCGTAGGGAGCGCCTGCCACAATATTGACTCCATACAGGGCGACGCTGTTGCCCATGCCATCATTAGCGGCGGCGTCTGAGGCGGTCAATGTCGCCTGATGCGTCCAACTGCTGCCGTCCCAACGATAAACATAGACCGCCCCGGCAGATTTGGCGGCAGAGCTGTTGCCTGGCGCTCCCACGATGAGGATATCCTGATGAATGGCGACGCTGGCGCCAAAGTTGTCGTTTCGTCCGCCGTTGGCAGGGGTGAGTTTGACTATTTCTGTCCAACTGCCGGCATGGAGTTGGTAGATATAAACTGCCCCGCTATTTAACTTCACGTCATCATCAAAGGGGGCGCCGACGACTGCCCATTCTTGGTGTATGGCAACGCTTCTGCCCACTTCATCGTTGACGTTGGATGTGGCGGCGGTTAGTTCTGTTTCTGCCTGCCAGGTGGCAGTGGTAATGGTTTGGGGCAAGGGGCAAACAGCTACCGCAGTCGCGAGCCAAACCAGATGCCGATGACGCCCATCGCCGCCAAAAAGCCAAAGGCGCTTTGATAAGAAAATAGCTCAGTGTAGCCGCTGTCGAAGCCGAATTGCAGCAATGCCCCAGCCAATGCCGTGGCTAACATCGAGCCGGCAAAACGCACCATCGAATACACGCCCGCCGCCGACCCGGTCTGTTCGGGCGCAATGTCGCCGAGGGCAGTGCGATGCAGGGCAGCCAGCGAAACGCCAGCCCCAAAGCCGTGTCCGATATTGCCCACAGCGATCCAAAACAAAGGCAATTGCTCTGGCAACAACGCATAGTAACTCATCATTCCCACCTGCATCGCTAAACTGCCGGCAACTAACCATCGGTTTGACCATCGATCTGCCACAGATGCCCCCATCCGAATCGAGAGAAATAGGGCGATCGAATGTAGCGAAGCGAGCAACCCGATGGTTGAGGCGTTTAAATCATACAAATCCGCCAAATATAACGGCAGCACAAAAGCGATGCCAACCATCATCGACATACGAAACGCAGCGGCAATCGAGGCAGAACGGAAGGTGGCTACCCGAAATATCTCCAAATCGATGAGTGGATTATGGCGGCGATTCTCCCAAAAAATGAAGAGGCTGAAACAAAATAGAACGCCAGCCGCCAATCGCATGTCGCGCAATGGCTCAACGCCGGTGATAGGGCGGCTGGAGACGAAAAAGACCAACATGGCAATAGTTCCCCCCATCAAAATTGCCCCCACCCAATCGAAAGCGCGTAACGCCGCCCAATTTCGGGCGCTGCGCAAGGTGGGCAGCCGAATCCGAACGATAAGCATCGCTACCACGCCGATGACAAGAACTGGCAAAAAAATCGTCCGCCAGCCAGCCGAATCGATTAAAAAGCCGCCAATAGAGGGGGCAAAAATGGAGGTGGCAGGGGCGACAGAGTTCCAGATGCCCATCGCCCTGCCCCGCTCTTGCTCTGAAAATCGCTCGGCGATAATCGCCAAACTCAGCGGCGTAATGCCGGCAGCCCCCGCTCCCTGTATCAATCGCCCCAAAAAGATAAAAGGCAATCCCGGCGCCGTCATCGCCAACAACGAGCCCGCAGCAAAGACGAGTATGCCGGCAAACAACAGCGGCGATTTGCCCAACTCATCCCCCAGCCGCCCATACAGCGGCATAAACATCATAAATGGCAAAGAAAAGGCGATGTTGAGCCAGGCGGCGACATCCGCCGTCATCCCAAACTCGTCCCGTACTGTGGGCAAGGCGACGCCAAACATCGATCCGCTCAGAATCATCGCCATGGTGGGGAAGAAGAGGGCGACTAAAATCGCCCGACTGCGCCGCCGAAAAGCGGCGCCAGCCTCGCTATTCGATTGCCGGATAGACATCAAATCCTGCGTCAGATCACGATCAGGTTGGGAATGCCGGCAACTTGGGCTTGTTTATTAAACGCGCTTAATTCATCCTTCGCTAATTGGTTAAACTTTGACAATTGATCGTCAACTTCTGCCGACAACTCCTCAAATACTTCAACTGCCTGGTCAGTCGGTCGATAATCCCCCAGCGAAACGACGGAACTCAATGCCGCCAACTGTTCCAGCAATCGCATGCCACGATTGTTGCCGTCTGTCCAGCCGGGACGCAAATCTGGCACAGCCAATTGCTCTTCAATTTCCAACGTCTTTTGACAGAGCTTTTTAGCCTGTCGGGCTAAGTTTTCGTCTTCTTTTAAACGTTTTTGCCAGCCCGCTAATTGTTCTCGAACGTCTCGCATCTGGTTGATGCCGGCAACCGCCTCCTCACATTTTTGGGTGATTTGCCGCCACAAGCCGCTCTGCGCCGCTAAATCCGCCTCTGAAGCGTCTGCCATAGGATCTTTTACCACAGAAAAAGTTTGGCTTTCCGACTGTTCTCCAGCCGTCAAAATAACTTGCGCCTTCCCCGGAGCGACCAATGCCCCGCCAATGACAATTTGAGCGGCGGCGTCTTCGCCATCTATTTTTGAAACAGGCGCATACTGCAAATCCCACACAAAACGATTCCAGCCCGCTTCTGCCGGCAGGTAGGGTCCATCTTCCTTCTTATCTTCATCCGTTTTATTACGAAAAACACGGATGGTCTCTCCAGCTTCATCGACAAAAGTAAGGCTGATGCCGGCATCGGGCAGCTCGTCCAAATAGTAAACGATTATCGCTCCTTTTGGCGGGTTTTCGCCTGAATCGAGATAGGCGCGTTCCACCACACCCAACGCATTCATTTTTTCCTCAAATACGGTCATCAACCCCAATGTAGACATATAATTTTTGCCAGAGGCTCCTTTAAACGCGCCTTCAAACACATAAGGGGTAACGCGGACGGAATCTCTAGGCTGAAAGAGCAGCGGTTTGTTTGGAATAGAGGCTTCCATCTGTCGCAACGGCGAAATATCGTCTAAAATCCAAAAAGCCCGCCCGTGGGTGGCAGCCACCAAATCGCCATCTTTAATCCTGAGATCGTAAATGGGGGCGACGGGCAAATTGAGTTGGAACGCCCGCCAATTTTCGCCATCATCAAACGAGAGGTACAAGCCCGTTTCTGTGCCGGCAAATAACAAGCCGCTGCGTTCCGGGTCTGCCCGAATAACGCGGGTAAATTGGTGGCGGGGGATGCCGGCATCGATCCGCTGCCAGGTAGCCCCATAATCGCTCGTTTTGAACAGATATGGGGCATAATCATCCAACTTGTACCGCGTCGCCGCCATATATGCCCCGCCCGCCTCATTTGGCGACGCTTCGATACAATGGATCATAGTCAGCTTGGGCAAATCGGGCGGGGTGATGTCGTTCCAACTTTCGCCGCCATCTTTGGTTAAATGGATCAAGCCGTCATCGCTGCCCGCCCACAAGACGCCCGCTTCAAAATGGGATTCCGCCAGGGCGAAAATCGTGCCATATGTCTCTGCCGCCCCCGGCTCGCGGTTGATAGGACCGCCAGACGGCTTTTGATGGTCGGGATCGTTGAGGGTTAAATCGGGGCTGATGATTTGCCAGCTTTGCCCCTCGTCCGTCGTCTGAAAGAGATGATTGCCGCCAGCAAACAGCTTGTTTTTATCATGTTGGGAAAAAAGAATGGGATATGTCCAGGCGAAACGATATTTATTCGATTCGTCCCCATACCCCCGCATCGCCCGGGGCCAGGTGGTCACCAACCGAATTTGCCTCGTCTTATGGTCATATCGTTGCAGAGAGTTGCCGCCGCCAGGCGAGCTGCCAATTGCGCCCACATAAACGACATCCGGGTTTTTAGGATCAGGCGCTACCCAGCCGCTCTCGGCGCTGCCGGCAAGGACGCAATCTGGCCAGGTGATTGAGCCATGGTGGCTGCGACTGGGCAGGCGCAAACTGCTGTTGTCTTGCTGAGTGCCGTAAACATTGTAAGGGGTAGCGTTGTCGGTGGCTAACCGGTAGATTTGCCCAGTGGGTTGGTTGTAGATGGTAGACCAGGTGATGCCGGCATTGTACGAAACGTTTGCCCCGCCATCGTTGCCCTGAATCATGCGGCTGTTGTCTGCCGGATCGATCCACAAATCATGGTTGTCCCCATGAGGCGTGCCAATTTCGTCATAATTGCGTCCGCCATCGGTCGATTTCCACAACTTTAAATTGTTGACATACACCGTATTCGCCTGTTGTGGGTCAGCGGTAACGTGGGTGTAATACCAGGCGCGAGAAAGCAAATCGCTTTTGTCGCTCACGCGCTGCCAGTTGGCGCCGCCATCATCCGAGCGGAACATCCCCCCTTTTTCGTTTTCGATGAGCGCCCATACCCGACCCGATTGGGCGGGGGAAACCGCCACACCGACTTTGCCCCAAATGCCGCCCGGCAAGCCGGGCGCATTTTTAATCTCCGTCCAACTTTCGCCGCCATCAGCTGACTTAAACAGGCTGGATTCGTCGCCGCCGCTAGACATTTGCCAAAAGTTTCGATAACACTCCCAAATGCCGGCATACAAAATGCGGGGGTTGTTGGGGTCAAGGGTCAAATCAATCGCCCCGGCTTTGTCGCTTTTGTACAACACTCGCCGCCAGGTCGCCCCGCCATCGGTCGATTTGAAGACGCCTCGCTCTTCGTTTGGACCAAAAGCGTGCCCCAAAGCCGCCACATAGACGATATCTGGATTGGCGGGATGGACTCTGATTTTGGAGATGAAGCGGGTGTCGGACAAACCTAAATGTGTCCAACTGCCGCCGCCATCGGTCGATTTGTACACGCCGTCGCCGTGCGAAACGTCGATGCGGATGGTCGATTCGCCTGTGCCGGCATAAAGCACATTGGGGTCTGAGGGGGCAACCGCCAACGCCCCAATCGCCGACGTATTGAAATAGCCGTCCGATACGTTTTGCCAATATTGCCCGCCATCGGTCGTCTTCCACACCCCGCCTGCGCACGCCCCAAAATAAAAGATATTGCGGTCATTTGGGTCGCCGGCAACTGTTACCACCCTCCCCCCGCGAAAAGGTCCAATGCACCGCCATTTCAGCAAGCCATCAAATTGTATTTTACTCATCATTCCTCCTCAAACGATTGATTGCCTTGAAAGCGTTTAAGTAACCCGCAAAATGTATCGGGCAAAGCCGAAAGGTTACCCCAACGGTTTTAAATGGGAGAAACCAATATCCTTTCGGGTTTTGCTTGAAAAGTTTTTGCATTCTACTAGCCGTTCAATTTAATAATGTGTTTTCCCCCAAAAATCAGGCCGCATCTCCAGAGTATCTTGCAAATTGACGCGATCAATCGCTTTGAGGATCTCTTCCTGAGCGGCGTCTAATATCTTTCTTTCCGAAACGGTTTTCGCTTGTCTGTTTTCCAACAAAATTTCCCCATTCACGATGACGGTATCGACATCGCTGCCTTTGGCAAAGTAAATGAGCCGATATGCCGGCATGAGCAAGGGGTACAAATGGGGTTTATCCATATCCACCAATACGATATCCGCCTGCTTGCCTACTTCCAACGACCCCAATTCGTCTGCCACACCTAACCCTGTGGCGGCGTCAATAGTGACCATTTCCAACACCTTGCCTGGCGGCAAAATCTCTGGATCACGGAAGTGGCGGCGGTGGTAATGCATACATTGCCACATATGACGAAACATATCGTAGCTGCGGTCGGGGGCGGTTCCATCCGAGCCGATCATGACCGTAACGCCGGCATCCAACAACTCAGGCGCCGGACATCGCCCCATAATCGAGTAAACGGCGCTGGGGTTATGCACTACTTTTGTGCCTGTCTGCCGGCATATCTCAATTTCATCTTCGGTAATATCGATACAGTGAGACAAAAAAGCGTCTTCGCCAAGAACGCCCAAATGGTCATGGGTAAATTGAATTGTGCCCCGTTCATGCCCGTCCATCGTCCACAACGCGCCATATTGCCGGCACAAACTACGGGTTTCATCGGCTCTTTGTTGCAAATCTTTAAATGCCGCTGTTCCCGGCGTATATTGCCCTGGTTTTGGCGTAGGAAATGTCAAACAGATATGGATCTTGCTGTCTGCCGCTTTGTGCCAATCCTGAAGAAGTCGTTCGCTAGTCGCCAACATCTGTTGGTGCGTCACCTCTACTTCCAGCGGCTTATCGCCATGCCACCGTCGATAATGGCGCGGAAACGGGGGAGCGGTTGGTCCAACGCCCAACATAGCCCGAATGCCGACTTTTTGCACAGCCCGGCAATAAGCGTCGCCAAAAACTGGATCATCGGTGGCTAAAAAGCTCTCGCCCCCGCCCAAATAAGAAACGCCAAATGTCGTGCCCGCTTTCAGCCGCTCTAACGCGCTCAATTGAGATTCGGCATACCAAAAATCGGGGGTGGAACCCCGCGTGTAAATTTGGAGGCAGGCGTTGTACCAGGCGCCGCTGTCATCCCCGCCCATCGTTTTGATTAAGCCATGTCCAGCGTGTGCATGGGCATCGATGATGCCAGGCATGGCGACCATCTTTGTGGCGTCAATGAGATATTTTGCGGAGGATGGGTCAATGTGGTCTGACTTGCCGGCAATGTGGGCGATTTTGTCTCCGGTAACCCCAATGGCGCCGCTCTCCAAAATCCGCCGTTGGCTGTCCATAGTGATGATAGTGGCATTGCTAATCAGGAGGTCGAACATGAAGTTTGCCAACGTAATCAAACGATCAAATTAATCGCTGATCAACTATATCAGATATCGTTTAGTTGGGTAGATGTTGGTTTGATGCCGGCAACTTCCCCTTTTTGCCTATTCATTCCCCCTGAGTTAAGATGCCAAATTTCAAACCCATAAGACAACAGGACATTCATGGATATCAATACCCCTTATCTATTAGATACGCTCAAAAAATCAATTGAAATCAACTCCGTCATACCGCGCGAAGAAAAGCTGGCTGCCTTTTTCGCCGACGAAATTCGCAAGTTAGGGGTAGAGCCAGAATGGCATATCGTAGCAGAGGGAAGGCCGAATGTGTATGCTCTGGCAGATTTAGGCGGCTCTGACAAGATGGTTTTGCTTACCGGTCATTTGGATACGGTTGATGTGGCGGAAAATTGGGAAACCGACCCATTTGAAGCGGTAGAAAAGGATGGCAAGCTGTACGGCTTGGGCTCGTATGATATGAAATCGGGGTTAGTGTGCGCCTTGGGGGCGTTTAAGGGGTTGATCGAAGATGAATCGTTGTGCGGCAAATTGGGTAAAGTGGCTTTTGCCGCCACTATGGATGAAGAAGGGTATGGTTTGGGGGCGAAGGCGTTGTTGGAAACAACATATGCAAAGAGCGATTGCATTTTACTGACAGAGCCATATGCCGGCACGTCAGATCGCCCCCTGCCGATGGGGATGACGGGAAAATTACTCTACAAAATTACCGTCACAGGCAAAATGGCGCACGGTTTTCATCCAGAACGGGGCATAAACGCTATCGAAGATGCCGGCAAAATCGTGGCTGCCCTCGATCAACTCCACTTGCATACCCATCCCGAATATGGCGCCGGCAACTACTCAACCCTCAAAATCGAAGGAGGATATAAGGAATATGCCGTCGTTGTGCCCGAAAAATGTGAAATCATCATCACGCGGCTGACTGTTCCAGGCGAAACAGTCGAAACCGCCCTGCGAGATATGCGCCAACTTGTTGAGTCGCTCAACTTGGCAAGCCAGGTCGCCATTGAAACGCCACCGCCATTTTACAACCCCTACACCATCGACACCCAATCCCATTTCGGGCGCTCGTTCCAACAAGCGTTCTCAAAACAGTTTGGCTCGCCGCCCCCTTTCGCCTTTTTGCAAGGCATCGACGACTCCAACATCTATGTGGCGGAGGGGGGTATCCCTACCATCGGCTTTGGTCCCAGCGGCAATGGGGCGCATGAATGCAATGAATATGTTGACATTCACTCATTAAAGCCTGTCACCCAGGTTTTAATTGATTGCGTGATTAACTTTTTTTCGTAACTATACGGATAGATGCGGAGTTAACAGAGGAAACGCGAAGCGCGCGGAGAAAATTGAGAGGATGAGTTGGCTTTTATGGCAAAAAAAGAGGCATGGCAGGTTGGCAACTACCACGCCTCAGCTCCCAAGCAGGAATGGGGGCAAAAGAAGGCATTTAGCGCATTTTGAGCAAAAAATTATCCGCTGCAAAACGTCACGTTGGGACAATGAAAGATTGGGATACCACTAAATTGCTTATAAAAATAATTATACAGCAAGTTGTAAAAATGGGCAGGGGGACATAAGGTCTAAAATCCTTAAAATTTTGAAGAATCCCCAATTAGTTTCGCTTTGTCTACAAATTAAGTTGAGCCGCTCCGCCATCCCCATGTAATTTGTTATACTTACGCCCATTATGAAGCAGAAGAACATTCGGAATTTTTGTATTATCGCTCATATCGATCATGGCAAATCAACCTTGGCGGATCGACTTTTGCAAGCGACTGGCGCGATCTCTGATAGGGAGATGCAAGATCAGGTATTGGACAGCATGGATTTAGAGCGGGAAAAGGGGGTAACTATCAAAGCCTCTGCCGTTCGGATGAATTACCAGGCGGCAGATGGGGAAAGTTATGTGATGAATTTGATCGACACGCCCGGACACGTTGATTTTGGCTATGAAGTCAGCCGGGCTTTACAGGCGTGTGAAGGGGCGTTGCTGGTGGTAGACGCTACTCAAGGCATCGAAGCGCAAACTTTAGCCAACTTATATCTCGCCCTGGAAGCGGATCTGGAGCTAATTCCAATCATCAATAAGATAGATTTGCCGGCAGCTATGCCAGAAGATGTGGCAGAAGAGATAGAGGCGGTTACAGGCATTGATGCCGCTGACGCCATTATGGTCAGCGCCAAAACGGGGGTAAATGTCGAAGCGGTTTTAGAAGCGATAGTCGAAAAAACGCCGCCTCCAGACGAAGATCCCGCTGCCCCGTTGCGCGCCCTGGTTTTCGACTCTCATTACGACGCCTACAAAGGGGTTATCGCTTACATTCGGGTGGTGGAAGGGAGCATCCAGGATAGAGATTGGGTACGCATGATGGCAAATGGCGTGGAGTGCGAACCATTAGAAATTGGCGTTTTTGCCCCAAATATGCAACCGTCACAGGCGTTGACGACCGGGGAAGTTGGCTATATCGCCACTGGCTTGAAAACGGTACGCGATTGCCAAGTTGGAGATACGATAACGTTGAGAGAGATGCCGGCATCTGAGCCGCTGCCTGGTTACAAATCAGCCAAACCGATGGTTTTTGCCGGCTTTTACCCGGCCGAAAACGACGATTACCATCAATTGAAAGACGCTCTGGAAAAGCTGCAACTCAACGACGCCTCCCTAATCTACGAACAGGAAACTTCAAATGCGCTCAATTTCGGCTTTCGCTGCGGATTTCTAGGCTTGTTCCACATGGAGATTATCCAGGAACGGCTGGAACGGGAATATGATTTGGACATTGTCGCCACCGCCCCCAGCGTGCGGTACGAAGCGATTTTGCACAACACGTTGGAAGAGATCTCCATCGAAAGTCCGGCGGATTTACCGGATGAAGGGGAGATCGAAGAGATACGAGAGCCCTGGATGGAAGTGCAAATTTTTACGCCGCGCGAATATTATGGCGTGGTCACTGAGTTGGCGATCAAACGGCGCGGCATTTACGCCTCTGAAGAATATCCAACGGCTGGGCGCGTTATTTTGAAGTTTGAGATTCCGCTGGCTGAAATCGTCATCGACTTTTATGATAAATTGAAAAGCGGCACCCGCGGATACGCTTCGATGGATTATGAATTTGGCGGATACCGCGCCTCTGATTTGGTGAAATTGGATGTGTTGGTTGCCGGCAATCCGGTGGACGCTTTAGCCATGATCGTACACCGAGACGACGCCTATCATCGGGGGCAAAAATTGGTGACACAACTCCGCAAATTGATTCCGCGACAAATGTTTGAGGTGCCCATTCAAGCTGCCGTCGGCAAACGAGTCATCAGTCGGGCGAATGTCAAAGCGTTACGAAAAGATGTATTAGCCAAATGTTATGGGGGGGATGTCACTCGCAAGAAAAAGCTGCTGGAAAAGCAGAAAAAGGGGAAAAAGCGGATGAAAATGATAGGCAATGTCGAAGTGCCGCAGGAGGCGTTTATGGCGGTGCTAAGATTGGGGGATGATTAAGCCCAAATATGGGAGTGTATCGCCGCCTAATATTGCCGCTGACGGGCTTGGCAGACGCCGAACGCGCCCATGCCGGCATGTTGATGGGGATGTCTTTGGCGCAAAAGTGGGCGATTGGGAGATGGGCGCTCACCCAAATTGCCGGCAAACTACCGCCGCAAAAGCCAATTACCCTATTTAACCTCACATTTCCGAATCCTATCGGCGTCGCTGCCGGCTTCGACAAAGATGCCCGCATCCCCTCGGGATTAGCCGCCCTCGGTTTTGGGCATATCGAAGTCGGCACATTGACCCCCCGACCCCAAATCGGCAATCCTAAACCCCGTATTTTTCGCTTGTCGGAAGATGAAGGGCTTATCAACCGAATGGGCTTCCCCAATGGCGGGGCAGCGGCAACAGCGGCTCGGTTACAGAAATCGGCTAACCAACCGCGGGGCTTTGTGCTGGGCGTCAGCCTTGGCAAACAAAAAGAGACACCGTTGGCTGAAGCGGCAGCGGATTACGTCAATGTGATGGAGGTCGTTTACCCTTATTCCGATTATTTGGTCGTCAATGTCAGCTCGCCCAACACCCTCGGTTTGCGCAATTTACAAAGCGGCGCATATTTGGGTCAACTGTTACATAGATTATGCCAATCAAATCGATCTTTGGGCGAGCGGCATCTAATTAAACCCCGACCTCTGCTGATTAAAATCGCCCCTGATTTAAGCTGGGATGAGTTAGACGAAATTTTTTCAGCGGCTGCGGCGAACGGGGTTGCCGGCATCGTGGCTGTAAACACCACCACCAGCCGCTCTAATTTACAGAGTAGACATCAGCAGGAAAAAGGGGGGTTAAGCGGCGCGCCGCTGCGCGTCCGAGCGTTGGAAATAGTCCGGTATGCGGCTGACCATGCCGGCATTCCGGTGATTGGCGTGGGCGGCGTTCAAACGGCAGATGATGTCCGGGCGATGTTGGATGCTGGCGCGTCGCTGGTTCAGATATATGCCGGCATCATCTACCAGGGTCCGCGAATCGCCGGAGATATTTTGCGCCAACTTGGATAAAGTAACCTGCTGATGAATGATGATCAACAAACCGCCTGGCGCATTCTTTTTCCCATTTCATTGGGAACCTGTCTATCGCTCATTGGGGATGCCACGCTTTATGTCGTATTGCCAACGGATTGGGAAGTTGCCGGCATTACCCTGGGAGCGGTGGGCATCATCTTATCTGCCAACCGCTTTATTCGGCTCGGTTTAAACGCCCCCATCGGCTATCTGTTCGATCGCGTCAATCGGCGACCGATTTTCATCGGGGCGTTGCTGATCGGGGTATTGGCATATGGTTTAACAGCCCTTGCCACTGGCTTTCGAACGCTGCTCATTGCCCGGTTGTTGTGGGGAATGGCTTGGGGCGGCATTTGGCTGGGCGGCAACGGCATCATTATGGATGTGGCTGCCGAAGCGGCGCGGGGGCGTTGGGTTGGCATCTATCAAAGCTCATTTTTCTTGGGCGTTGGGCTCGGGGCAGCATCGGGCGGCATTTTAAATGATTGGCTCGGTTACAGCGGGGCGATGTGGACAGCTACCGGATTAATCGCCTTTTCCGCCATCGTCGCCTGGGCGCTGCTGCCAGAAACGAAGGGGATGCGCAAGCGCTCTGCCGGCAAAGATAGCGAAGCCCCTGCCGCTTTCACAAATCGCCGCCGCGCCAAAAAGAGGTGGGAGTTGGCGTCAGTCGCCATCCTCATTGCCGCCTATCGGTTGACGATTGCCGGCATCATTTCCCCCACATTCAGCTATTTCTTGGCGACCAAATTCGGGCAAACGATTCGGCTCGGCGGAAATGATCTAGGGGTTACCACAATTGCCGGCATTGCCGTTGGCGTCAGTTCATTGGTAAGCATCTTGTCTGCGCCGCTTGGCGGAGCGCTATCAGATCGGTTGGGAAGCCGGTGGCGGGTGATTACATTGGCGGTTGGGGCTGGGGCGATTGGTTTTAGTTTGTTGGCTGTGGGAATGCCGGCGTCTATCGCTCTCGGATTGCCCCTCATCTATGCCTCATCCGGCAGCGCTCAAAGTTTAGCCACAGCCCTAATGGGCGATTTAGGCGGCAGGAAAAAAGGGCGTTTTCTTGGCGCATTGTACACTGCCGGCGATATAGCTTCTGCCGTAGGACCCCCGTTAGCTTATCAATTAATCATCCCGAATGGCGGGACGCACGCCACATATTGGTTTAGCGCTCTCACATTATCTCTAATCTTGCTCATTGCTCTCTATTGGGCGCGAGTTTGAAGCATTAATGCCGCTCAAATATCGCTTAACTGGTCGTACTATACGCACAATTCCCCAAAAAAATTATGATAGAGAGACGATTTCAGACATACACTATTATCGATCATGAGTCCGCCAACACGTGATGCCAATAACGCCCATAAACGCAGATGCAATCCACTACTTGAGATACCGCTTGTTTGGGCGGAACTTTTATCAGGATGTGTATATGGTCTAGTCGTAAACTTCCCTTCACAATTTCACATTCTTTGTGCCTTGCCAATTCTGGTATTACCCCTCCCAAATGCTTTCTCAGCTCTTTGAACAGTTTCTATTTTCGATATTTTGGTATCCATATGATATGGTACTTGCATTTAAGAATCTCCTATTTGAACTTTGCCCGGCTCTTTTTGGAGATTCTTAAATATTTCCATATCTGTCAAACGTTGCCAGCCTCCCCAGCATAACGGGGGGTTTACACTTGATAGTTAAGCGGCTGCTTGCTGGCTATGCATAGCTGCCCGGCTGCGCCCTTCACTATTCAAACCTAGCATATATCCAACATTGCGCGGGATATTCCACCACAAACCTGTACGACTTTTTGCCAACCGCCGCCAAATATGGCTTGGTGAGTAAAATTGGCTTTTCGCCCATTCATACCCTGCCAGCAATTGATCTGGAGTCATCTGTTTTGGGCGAAAAACGACATGGGTTTTGCCGTTGTAATGTCGCCAATCATGGTCGATTATGCGCCCTTCCGCTTTTAATTTAGCGTAGGCGGCTGTGCCCGGATACGGAACCAGCAAGCTGATAGTAGCATTGTCCATCCCGATTTCGCCCATCACATCCACAGTTCGGGCAAAAACCTCTTTGTCGTCAGAATCAAAGCCAAAGATAATGCCCGTTTGAATGGCGATGCCAACTTGGTGAGCGTTGTCTATCAATTTCTTATATTCCCTAACCTGATTATGTCCTTTTTGCGATTGGTCCAGACTGTTTTGGTAGACGCTTTCTAACCCCACAAACAACGCTTTGCAACCGCTTTCCGCCGCCAACTGCAAAAACTCCTGATCTCGGCAGGAGATCATGGTGGTTTGGCTTGTCCACCACTTTTTAAAGGGTTTGATAGCATTAAATAACGCTTTGGCATAGCGGGGATTGGCGCCGATGTTGTCATCCCAAAAGACGATCCCTTTATCGGGAATGCCGGCAATCTCCGCCGCCACCTCTTCTACAGGGCGGAACCGCATTTTATGCGCCTTCGGATATAAAACTGGTATGGAGCAATAGTCACAGTGATGCGGGCAGCCCCGCGTGGCGATAATCGCTCCTTTGGTTGCCCACCATTTGTTCCAACCCCCATTTTGAATTAGGTCGCGGCGGGCATGGGGCAGCTTTGCCAAAGATGCCGGCGCCTGACAGCGATAAATCCGGCTGCCATTTGGCATAGATTCCACCGTAAAGCCCATCGCTTCATCCAATGTGTGAACCCCAACTTTGTACCCCTTCTCTCGCACAACATCCTCCAAAATGCGTTCCCATACCAACTCCGCTTCGCCCACAACTACGATATCCGCATAATTTGCCGCTTCATATGGCGTCAGTGTAGCGTGGGGTCCGCCCAATACCGTCTTAACCCCATTTCGCCGGAATGCGCTTGCCAATTGATAAGCTCGCGGCGCAGCTGGCGTTGCGGCGGTGATGCCTGCCAAATCTGGCTTTAGATTGAGGTCAACAGCGTGCGTAATTTCATCGGTGTGCGTTACCCGCCAAGATGAAGGCGTTAGCCCAGCCAGCAACGGCATCGTCAGTTGGGGGAAACGAATCAACTCTCGCGCCCTGGCTTGCAATGTCAGTTTGTCTTCTGCCGTGATTAGATGTAAATACATTGGCATTCTTCCGATTTTTGATATTTCGTCTAAAATATCCAAAATTTATCCATCGCTCAAGCGCTTAAGAGCTTGACTTTGGACAATCAAATCAATATCTTTGCCGTGTGCTGTATTGTTGTGAAAGATTGGTATAATTGCCCGATTTCTTTTTCGTCAAAGGATAGGGCATGAATTTTCCGATCTCTATAAGCTTAGAAAAGCGAGTTGAAGATTATCCAGGTTGGCTGCCGGCATTGGTCTCGGTAGGAGCGGTAGTAGTGGCATTTATCATCAGCGGCATTGTGCTAAAGATGATGGGCGGCGAGCCGATCCGCGTCTTTCGCTTCTTTTACAGCGCCACCTTTGGCAGCTTCGCCACATTATCCGACACTCTGGTCAAAGCGACCCCGCTCTTATTGGTAGGTTTAGCTTGTACAATCGCTTTTAAGATGAAGTTGTGGAATATCGGGGCAGAAGGACAATTTTATATGGGCGCTTTTTTTGCCAGTCTTGTCGTTCTGGCGCCCATTTTGCCGCCCGAGACGCCGCGATTTATCATGCTGACGGTCATGGCGATTATGGGGATGATCGGCGGGGCGATCTGGGGCTTTTTCCCCGGCTTTCTGAAAGCGAAATATCAGGTCAACGAAATCATTACTACTTTGATGCTCAACTATGTGGCGATATTGTGGAACAATTATTGGATTTTCGACAAATGGAGCGACGCCGGTTTTCAGATGACGCCCCAATTTGATAAAAACGCCTGGCTGCCCCGCCTGGCAGATTTAGCTCGAGAGTACAAAATGTTTTCCGGCATTACCCTTCATTTGGGGGCGCTTTTCGGCGTTGTTGCCGCCTTTGTAGTATGGTGGATTTTGGCGCGCAGCCGCTGGGGGTATGAGATTAAATTGATTGGCGACAACCCACAAGCGGCAAAATATGCCGGCATCAATATCACCCGCAATGTCATATTAGTTATGATGCTATCGGGGGCGTTGGCTGGCTTGGCTGGCATGTCCGAGGTAACGGGCGTTGTCCATCGTCTTCAGGAACGCATTTCGCCCGGCTACGGCTTTACCGGCATCATCGTCGCTTGGCTGGCAAAGCTCAACCCATTCGCCGTCATTTTGGTGTCGATTTTGTTCGGGGCGCTAATTGTTGCCGGCAGAGAGATCCAACCTTCCGGCATGTCTAGCATGTTACAAGGCTTTATCTTGTTCATGGTTATCAGCAGCGACGTATTGTTGCGATACAAAGTCAAAATCAGCCGAACCCAACCCGCAGTCGCTTAACGAGAGCTATTTATGAATCCGATCATCATTTTTCATGCCGGCATCGCCACTGGCGCTATTTTGGTTTTTGCCGCTATCGGAGAGATTTTTGCCGAACGGGCTGGCATCTTAAATTTGGGCGTAGAAGGGATGATGCTCATCGGGGCGATGACGGGGTTTAGCGTATCAAATTCCACTGGCAGCCCCTGGTTAGGCGTCCTTCTTGCCATGCTCGCTGCCGGCATACTTAGTTTGGCGCATGGCGTCGTCACCATCCATTTTCAAGCCGATCAGGTCGTTAGCGGCTTGTCTCTCACCTTTTTGGGAACGGGGTTGGCTTTGGTGTTGGGCAATGGTTTAACCGGTCAAGTCGTTAATCTTATTCCCGCCTTCGATATCCCAATTTTAAGCGGGATCCCCATCGTCGGAGCTATCTTTTTTGAAAACCACAGCCTGTTGGTTTACCTATGCTATCTTTTCATTCCGCTTTCCTGGTATTTCATTTATCGCACTCGTCCGGGAATGCATTTACGGGCGATTGGCGAAAAGCCAGAAGCGGCAGACACTATGGGCATCAATGTATATCGATTGCGTTACCTTTACGTTTTTGTGGGCGGCTGCTTAGCTGGCTTGGCTGGCGCCACCATCAGCCTGTCTGTTTCGCCCGGCTGGTACAACGAACAAACCACATCTGGGCAAGGCTGGATCGCCATTGGTTTGGTCATTTTCGCCCAATGGAACCCGATACGCGCCGCCATTGGCGGATATCTATTTGGGGCACTGCGTCGGGCTATTTTGGATTTGCAAGGTCCCGCCACCATTTTTGGCATCGCCAATCCCCTATTTGTCAATTCTAATTTGACCTTTTATTTTCAAATGATCCCGTTTATTTTGACGATTTTAGCTTTAGTATGGGGGTCTCGCGCCGCCAACCGAAAGCGAATTGGCGCGCCAGCGGCGTTAGGCGTGCCTTATATTCGGGGCGAACGAGGTTTGTAAGCTGTCGTCTCAAAATAGCGCCAAATCCTCTTTTTTCTTCTCTATGTTCCCTGCGTCCATCTAAATAGTTACGAATTTTTTATATCGCCATGAATAGACCATCTCCTCCTCAATCCCAAGTTGTTTTCCTCTATTTTGATGATTTAGATGAAGTTGCCCCGTTTTTCGAAGAGATATTGGGCTTTGAAAAAGTTGAAGACCAAAGTTTAGCCCGTATTTACCGTGTCGCCGGCAACGCTTTCATCGGCATTGTCGATGGAGCAAAAGGGTATCATCGTCCGCAACCCAAAAACGCCGTCATCGCTACCATGGCAGTTCCAGACGTGCCGGCATGGTACGATTACCTGCAATCCAAAGGGGTCAGACTACTGACCAAAATCAGCAAACCGTCAGAAATTCAAGTTGAAGCGTTTTTCTTTGAAGGACCTGGCGGATATGTATTTGAAGTACAACGCTTTTTGAAACCCGGCTTACAGCCTGTTTTTCACCCCAAAAAGTAAAAAATAGGCGCCGGCAATTAGGCTCGCCACATAATTGCCGGCGATTATCCCCTTCCTAATCCCCCGACTCTATAGCAAAATTGAAAATGCCTACTTGGTTCGATGCCGGCAACGAATTGCCGCATTTGTCTATCGCTTCGCCACTGTAGAAATAATTTCCGCCTAAGCTGGCATGATAATCAACCGCTTGCGAACTGTAACTTTGCAGCGTAACCGCGTCGTTGATGGCATACGGCTTCGTGGAGCGGGTTACTTCCACGCCATAATCAGGACCCAAATCTATCCAATCTAATTGGAAATGGGCAGAACCCTGGGCGATACCTAGTTCGACCAATGGCAGCGATTCACACCCGCCTAACGGAGAATGGTCAGCGTCGTTGACCACCCAAATCAAACTTTCATTGCTCATAGCGGTTCCGTCACTGACGAAAATAGTCACATCGTAAATGCCGGCAACCCCTTCGTGCAAAGGTCCGCTGATTTCGCCACTATGTGGATCTATCGTCAACCCAGCCGGCAAGCCTCTCGCCATAAATTGGAATTGAGTCGGGGCAAAACCAGAGCCGCCAGAACCATTCACTCCAATTGTTTCTGTCACCCGATCTCCTTCGGCGTTCATAATGTCAGCAGGGGCATTAATCGTCAAATTCGCCCCGCCATTGTCAAAAGCGGACAGATATTGACCCGGAATGACCTCTTGCGAGCCGCCAGGCGGCAGCCAAGCCACAGCCATATTGTCGCCGCCCCACTCTTCTTTGTGCAACGCTTCCACATAATATTTTTGTCCAGCTTGCAACGTAATAAGAGCAGAGGCTTGCTCAGGGAATTTGTTCCATTCTCGGGAATTTGTCCAATTGGGAGCATGGGCAATCAAAACGGCGTTTGCCGGATCTTCATCGGAACTCAACCACAACTCAGCCCGATTATCTGCCGCAATCCAAAATTGATATTGTCCGGTAACGGCGGGATGGATGTAACCGCGCACTCTAGTGCCTATTAAATCTTTGACATCTATGCCAATTTCAAAGCTGGTCAGATAGCCAAAATCGTCTGGATTGTCTGGATAATCGGGGTGATTGGTCAAATCAGCCACGGTATTGCCAAAAATCCCCTGCCACTCTTCATAAAAGATTTGCCCAGTCTGTCCTGGAGGCGGCGTATCGTTAACCTGCCACAAAAATTCAGCCGTGCCGGTCAATACGCCGTCGCTGGCAATTACTGTGACAGTGAATGTCCCTGTCACCGTCGTCATACCCGATATTTGACCATTATTGGCATCGATAGAGAGAGATGCCGGCAGATTTTGAGCTGTAAAACTTAATGGGTCGCCATCGGGGTCGCTGGCAGTTAAATCAAGCGCCACCACATCGTCCACAAAGTTAATTTGCGGACCGGGGTTGACGATAGAAGGCGGACGGTTGCCGCCGCCAGACGATGGATCGAACGGTGAGAGAAATGCCCCATCGATCACCTCTTGCGTTCCGGCGGGCGGCAACCACGCTACCGCCAAATTGTCGCCGCCAAAGTTATCCTTTTGCAACGCTTCGATGTAATATTTTTCGCCCGCTTGCAGCGTAATTAAAACAGATTGCTGGGTGCCGTATTTATCCCACTCTTGCGGGTAAGTCCAGCCGGGCACGCTGGCGATTAAAACGGCGTTGATCGGATCGTCATCCGAGCTAAGCCATAGCTCGCCATTGTCGTCGCTGGCTATCCAGAAGCGATATTGACCAGTGACAGTAGGATGGAGATACCCTCGCATCCGCGTGCCATATTTGTCGTTCCAATCTGTCGGCGCTTCAAATTCTACTGGAAAATCGCTGCCGGCAGGGTTGGCGGGGTAATCTGGGCTAGAAGTTAGGTCGATAATGGCTGTACCAAAAATATTTGTCCACCATTCCCGCAAAATCTGCCCGGTGCCGCCGCCTGTAGGGGCTTCGACCACCGTCCAATTAAATGACACTGTGCCAGTCAGCTCGCCATCGCTGGCATAAATCGTAACCGGATACGATCCGGCGCTGCCTGTGATCAATGTGCCGGCAATCAAGCCAGAGTTGGCGTCTATCGACAAATTTGCCGGCAATCCCCCCGCGCTATAGGCGATCGGATCATTGTCCGGGTCAGTTGCCTGAATCTGTAAGGAAATGGCGTTGCCCTCATAGTTCGTCTGGTCGCCTGGATTGGTGATGCCGGGGGCGCGATTAGGTTCTGGGGCATTGGGGTCGATGGGCGACAGGTAGATGCCGTCGATCACCTCTTGCGTGCCGCCTGGCGGCAGCCACGCCACCGCCAAATTGTCGCCGCCCCACTCTTCTTTGTGCAACGCTTCGACGTAATATTTTTCGCCGCCAACCAAATCGATAAGTATCGATTGTTGAGATGGATATTTATTCCACTCGCGGGAAGATGTCCATGCCGGCACGCTGGCGATAAGAGCGGCGTTGGCGGGCGATTCGTCCGTACTCAGCCACAATTCGCCGGCGTTGTCTGCCGCAATCCAAAAACGATATTGTCCGCTTACTTGCGGATGCACAAAGCCGCGAATTCGGGTGCCGTAAATGCTGCCGTTGTCAACTGGAATCTCAAAGGATGTCAACAAATCTGAGCCGTCAGGATCCGCCGGATAATCGGGATCGTTGGTCAAATCGGGAATCGTTTTGCCAAAAATGCCATTCCACCATTCTCGGTAAATTTCCCCGGTTTCCGGCGTAATCGTCCAGGTGAATGTCGTCACATCAAACAGATCGCCATCGGTTGCCCAAACGGTTACATTGTATGTTCCATCATCTGTAGGAATGCCGGCAATTTCGCCCGTTGAGCCGTCAATGATCAATCCTGTGGGCAATCCCATCGCCACAAAAGAGAGGGGATCGTTGTCTGGATCGGAGGCGGAAATTTGCAAGGATATCGTTGAACCCGCCTGGTCAGATTGGGCGCCAGGATTGGCTAACAGCGGCGCATTGTTGCCGGCAATGCCCCCCGAATAAGCCGCAACATATTCAGGCATATTCAACGTGTGGGTGATATTGTGGGTTGCTGAACCGCCATCTGACCAACTATCAAAATCTAATCCATTTTGAGGTTCTGGAGCAGCGATGGTACGCACCCCGCCTACGGCATCGGTGACGGAAAACGGCGCGGTATAATCGACGCCGCTGTAATTCAACAACAAGCCGCTAGGAACGGAGTCAAATGAAAAGGTCGATTCCTGAGGGTAAATGTAAACGCATTCTTGATCTTCCACGCCGAGCGAGTCGGTAGCGGTCAAACAAATTTCATAAAAACTATTCAGGTCGTGATCGTCCGCCTGGAAGATTCCACTTTCGCCCGTCTCATTGAAATAGTCAAGATGGACATGTTGGTTGTGATGAACCAACGCCGTCCATTCCAGGCTGGTTCCGGTCAAGGTCCCATCTTCGGCGTCTGTGCCGCTGCCGCTGTAGTTGACCAATTCGCCAACGGTGTAAATTGTGCCGCTGACCGGGGCGGTGATTGACGCCACCGGCGCTAAATTGCCGGCAATAACAGTTAACGAATCGCTGCCGGTTAACCCGCCAGTATCAGTTACAGTCAACTGTACCGTAAATGCGCCATTGCCGGCATAAGCGTAAGTTGGCGACTCTTGCGTACTAGTGGCGCCATCGCCAAAGTCCCAAAAATAAGTGAGCGGCTGGGCATCAGGGTCGAAAGAGTCACCGCCGTCAAAATCGAAGGTCAAGGCATCAACCTGGCTTACTTCCGCTAAGGCGGTAGGCGGCGTATTGCCGCCAGAGGTATAGCGCAAGCGTTGTAATTCGCCGTTGTAAATGTTCATCACATATAAATTGGTGTCGGGACCTGAACTGATTTGGGTGATGCCCGCCAACGAGGTAGCGAAACTATCGACGCTGTTAACCGAGCCGTCGGGATTTAGGCTCATCGACCACACCTGGGCTTTGTTTATGTCGCTAAAAAATAAGCGATCATGGTAGAAAGTTGGGTAGGTTGTTCCCTGATAAAAATCGCCTATCTGAATCGAACTGCTACTGCCGGCATGGTCATAGGCGTACAGGGGCGGCGTGGCTGAACCAGTAGCATAAAAGTTTTGGCAGAAAGCCAAGCTGGCATAGCTGTTTTGCTGGGCGTTTACGCCGTTTGCCCCTTCGTAACAGGGCCAGCCAAAATTCGCCCCAGCCCCAACGTTTACTTCTTCCCATTTCCCCCAACCGACATCCCCATTGTAAACTTCGCCAGTGACGGGATGGACTGTAAATCGGAACGGATTTCGCAAGCCCAATTGGTACACTTTCGATTGATTGCTGTCGTAATCGCCATCAAAATAGGGATTGTTGGCGTAAGCTTCGCCGGTGAGGGGGTGAATGCGCATTATTTTGCCGGCAAGGCTGTCTAGGTAAAGGGAGCGGGTGTTATATTCTTCGACAGTGGTGTAATTGCCGCCATCGCCGCTGCCTAGGTAGAGGGAACCGTCAATGCCAAAGCGCACCGTGCCGATGGTATGGGATTGTTCATCTGCCGGAATGCAATCTTGTACAAAGGCGCCCAAATCTCCGCAAGCTGGGTTGGCTGGATTTCTCGTATCGGGTTGAGGGATGTTGGCATAGGTGGAGTTGACGCCAACCATCACCGTTTCGCCATTTGCCGGCAATACAGTGTTGTGGTTGGTCGCGGGGTCAGCTTCTAATCGGACGAGCCGCGAAACGCGAGAGCCATTTCCGTCGGGACCGCCTGCTCCTGAATTGCCATACACTTCGGGTGGGTCGTAGGTAAAAAGCAGATAGATATATGGTTGGGCTGGAAAATCTGGATGTACCGCCAACCCCAACAAACCCCGGTCGTGCCGATTGTTAACTTGGGTCGTGATATCGGCGAATGGCGTGGGCAGCAGGGCTCCGTTTTCGTACACCCGAATGATGCCGCTTTTTTCGCCGATGAAAATTCTGCCATCAGGGGCAAAATCAAATACGACGCCCTGATTTAAGCCAGTTATCACGTTTTCGAGCGTAAAGCCAGGCGGCAACGCCAAAAATGATGTCCCGCCTCGCGATCCGTCAGGCTGCCCATCTAAATGAAGTTCGCCATCGTCTCCAGCGGCAAATGCCGGCAAACTAGCTACTATACAAAATGACGCGATCAGTAATAATGCCCATCTCACGGTGGATCGCATTGTCCCTCCTAGCAAATATAGGGTTGAATATGTTGAAACGTTAATGTTATATTTGTTTTATATTAGAAATAGTTTAGTGGGGGTTGATCAGGCTCGCCATAAATGGATCGTAAATAATTGGGACAAAAAGCTCCTGCCTTCTGTCAGGAGCTTTTTGTTATGCGCGAAAAATCGCGGTTTAATTTTGGCTGGGCTTAAAGATGAGAAAGATGGCGTTGATGAGAATGCCTATCACTGCCGCTGCCGCGATTGCCGGCACGCCATCGGGAAAGATACCAGGAATGGACACAGGCAAAAAGCCGCCTTCAAAACCGATATTGCCGCCGATGCCCAATACCATGATGGTCGCCCCTATCGCCAAATTGCGGGGATCAAACATACTTACGTTATTTTCCTGCATCAGGGCAATGCCTTGCATACCGATAACGCCAAACAGGTATATCGCCAAACCGCCGCTGACGGCTAACGGCACCGTGCCTACCAATGCCGACAACTTGCCGACAAACGCCAACAAAATAGAGATGACGCCTGCCGCAATTAAAGCCGGACCTGAGTAGTTGCGGGTAATCGCCATCAGGGAGTTGTTCTCGCCATAATTTGTGCCGGCAGTCGCCCCGATCAGCCCGTTCAAAAAGTCGCCAATCCCGTCCAAAATCAAATTAAAGCCAATATGTTGATCGAGGTGATATTTCTCACGGTTTTGCTCTTCCGCCAATCTATCGACATAAAGCCCCATCTGATACAAATGGGCTGTCGATTCAGGAATGGTGGCGATCGCCATAATCGCCACGCTAAAAATAGCTGTTCCTACCAAAGAGCCAGTGAAGCTGGGAAAGGTGATATGCGGAATCGCAAACCAGGGGGCTTCGCCTACAGCGCCCATGGAAACGGAACCAGGGTCGATAACGGCGGAAATGATGTACCCCGCCACCGCCCCCAGCAAGATTGGCAACATGCCAATAAACCCCCTTCCTTGTAGATAAACTGAGAACAAGATGGTGAGCAGCAAAGTTATCATCGCCACCGTAAAATTAGCGGCGGCTAAATCCAGGGCGGCAAACGCCAAGCCAAAGCCGATAATCGCCGCCACCGAACCGGTAACAATAGGCGGCAAAACTTTGTCTATTGCCTCTTTGCCGACAGCTCGAATAATAAATCCGACGATTATATTCAAAATACCGGTCACCACGATGCCCGCCTGGATTGTGCTTAACACCTCGTCGGGCAACGGCACGCCAAATTCAGGTAAGCCGCCGGTCATTTGGGTGGCGATACCCAGATAAGCGGCGATATAGCTAAAGCTGGAGCCGTAAAATAACGGAATAAATTTCCCGATTCCTCGTTTAGATAACAGCAACGCCACTATCGTCGAAATGCCAGATGCCAACAAGACGGTGCCCACATGAAAGCCAGTCAACGCCGCCACGAAAACAGTGGCGGGGAACATGGTCAGCACATGCTGAATGCCCAGCGGAATTAACTCCGGCACGGATGGCGTATCATTGGGCAAATAACCTATGACAGATGAATTTTTACTCATTTTCATTTCCTCCTAAAATATAAACGACTGAAACAAATAAATTTATTCGCAAGAGCAAAAGCCCTGCAATAATTAAACGAGTTAAAGCGTTGGCAACCGGTACAGCCTGTTACATTTCCTCCAAATATTGCGCCTTGATAAATGGTTGCGGCAATAAATCGCGCAACCCCTTTTTATCGATAAGTTTGCCCTGGCTGATAGTCGCTTTGGGCGGGGCATGGTAGCGCAACGCTTCGAAAACCGAGGGGGCGTTGAGAATGAGTAGGTTGGCGGGATTGCCAATCGCCAACTCAAAATTTTCGATGCCCATGGTTCGCGCCGCGTTCAGGGTAATCATCTCATACAATGTTTCGATCTGCTCTGGAATGGTCATCCACAACAGATGAGCGGCTAAAAATGCCACCTCAAGCATGTTGTTGCGGCCAAAGGGGTAGTAAGCGTCAGAGATGTCGTCTTGCCCCAATGCCACCAACACATCCGCAGCCAATAGCTCAGCTACTCTGGCATGCAGCGGTCCCGTATGAGGGTCGGCGATTAACCCCATCTGGGCTTGCTTTAACAATGCAATGAGTCGTTCTAATTTGGGTTTAGGGTACAACGCCATGGCGCGGGCATGGTGAGCCAGAACGCGCCCATGCCAGCCTCTTTCAATCGTTTCGACCGCCATCATCTCCAACGTGTGTAAGCCGGGGTCGCCAGCATCGTCTACCAGCATCGAAACGTCGGCGTCGAATTCGACAGCGATATCGAAGATTTTTTCTATATGGCGGCGCATATCAGCTTCGGTATATTCGATCCAGGGGATGCCGCCTACTACGTCGGCGCCCAACTCCATCGCCTGCCGCAGCAAACTTTCTGCTTCCGGTTCGCGCAACAAGCCGTCTTGGGCAAAAGCGACAACTTGCAAATCGACGATGCCGGCAAACTCCTGTTTGGCTTGTAACAAGGCATGAACCCCTTCTAGCTGGGCTTGGCTGTCTACATCTGCTAAGGCGCGGATGTGGGTATTGCCATTGAGAGCCGCTTCTGCCAGGGCATGGCGCACATTTTTGATGATCCATCCCCTATCGTAGTTGGCTTTGACGCGCGCCGCTAATTCGATGGCGCTCATCGCTTTGCCCATTTCCGCGCCATGATATGCTTGGGCAGCCTGGCTGTCGAGCATATGGTAGGTATGCACTTTGCACAGATGCAGATGGGGATTAACGAAGGATTCGGTGACTAAATTGCCGTTGGCGTCGATTGTGATGGCAGCTTCCCCTGGAAGGGTTGGCTCAATGCCGGCAATTTGCCCATCAACAATGCCGATTGATTGTGGAGCGGATTGTGCTCGTAACTGCGCGTTTGTGATCAGAATATCATATCTGATTGCAGCCATATTTGGGTATGATATTGACCCTCTTGGTTGAGGGAAGTCACTCTGGAAAATGAGCGATTAGCCTGGCAGGACAGAACAATTGCCGCCAACTATATCATGGATATAGGTTATGACCAAAAATGCCGGCAATTTATATTTTTATAGCTAAAAACGTAACGGAACAAATCAAATTCTTAAAGCATTATATTTTTAGCTCTATTTGTGTACATAGGGAATAAAAATTTGAAAGTTAGATGGCTCTTCAATTTCGTATTTGTATTCATACGCTCCCATGTCAACCGTAGCATTTACAATGCGAGGGTTGCCGGCAATATCAAACGGTATCGGCTCACTCGTATTCCCATCCCCATCTAAATCAAATATATCTGCCGGCAATGCGCCATTGTTGCCGGCATCCAAAACCGGCGAACCTACAGAGAGGCGAAAATCCCCTGCCGCAGTTGGCGCAGAGGCAGGATTAATTGGAGCGACAAATCGAGGGTCATTGGCGGGATTGGTTGGCGAATCTGGGATATTGCCGATGCCAACTGGCGCTAGTCCCTGGATTAAGCTATGACTAATAGTAAGGACACTGGTGATATTATTAAGAGAAGCGCTTGCCGTTCCTACCCCGCTACTATCTTCATTCCCCCAAACTATAGTATTTTCCATTGTTATGTCGCTCCTGTAATTATTAACACCGCCTCCAATACCAGCTGCCGAGTTTCCAGAGACAGTAACATTTTTAAATACCAAGTCACTGAAACTATTCCATATACCACCGCTATCGAAGTCAGCCGAGTTCCCTGAAATAATCACATTGTGTAACATTGTAGTTCCAGAATTACTCAATCCGCCTCCATATTCTGCAGAGTTTCCAAAGATAATCACATTGATAAGGTTCAGGCTACCCGACGCGAAAATGCCCCCTCCAAACCTTGAAGAGTTTTCAACAACAGAAACATTGACTAAAGTCAAAATACCATCGTTGCTATTAGTGATGCCACCACCTATATAGTCAGCTGAGTTGTTTGAAATTAAACAGTTAGTTAGAACGGCGTCGCTCCCATTATTGTTGTAAATACCTCCACCATAGTTCGCTAAATTATTAGTAATGACAACATTGTTTAAGATTGGGTTACTAGTCAGATAATTGTAGATACCACCACCGCGGGCATAAATACTATCTGTATCAATTCCTCTTCCAGCTAAGTTGCCTGAGATAGTGGTATTATTCAATGTAGGGGAGCTCTTGTAGTTAAAAACACCGCCGCCGCCATATATCCCGGTGTTGTTAGAAATTAATACATCAGAAAGTATCGGGTTGCTGCTAGTAAAATTGGAGATGCCTCCCCCTCCATTAGCAATATTCCCAGAAATTGTGACAGAAATTAGTAGAGGGCTACTGAATACACCGTAAATTAAATATTTCAACAAAACCTTGCGCCAGATGAGACGCACGCTAAGCTAGTGGCATGAAAAAACAACATGTACAACTTAGCGAGAATGATCGAAAGCGATTACAGTTTTTAACAAGCCAAGGCAAACTCAAAGCCAGAGTTTATAAACGAGCAACGGCTTTGCTCGAACTTGACCGCGGCAAAACCTTTACATCCGTCGCCGAAACAGTGGGAACAACACACCAAACGGTGTCCACTTGGGCGACAAAATATAAAGCAGAAGGCTTAGAATGCCTGTTTGACAAACCGCGCAGCGGGCGACCAATCAAGTTTGATGGCACGCAGCGGGCCAAAATAACCGCGTTGGCTTGCAGTGAGCCACCTGAAGGGTACGGGCAATGGAACTTGCGCTTGCTGGCTGAAAAAGTGGTTGAGCTGGAATATTGCGCCAGCATTTCCCATACCCAGGTGAGAGACATTCTAAAAAAAACGAACTTAAGCCTCACCTGAAACGATATTGGTGTATTGGCAAGATAAACAGCCGTTTCATTGCTCGCATGGAGCGCATACTCGCCCTCTATGCCTTGCCTTATGACCCGTTCAACCCGGTCATTTGTTATGATGAACGGCCGTGTTTTCTCATTGGCGACACCGTCGAGCCATTGGCTCTACAAACAGGTCAATCACGTCGTGAGCATTACGCCTACGAGAAAAATGGGTCTTGCTGCCTATTGGCCGCTATCGAACCCCTGACTGGTAAACGCTTGGCTCGTGTATTTGCACAGCGCAGAAAAAAGGAGTTTTCCCTTTTTTGCCAAGCTCTGGCAGCGGCTTATCCTGAAGCAGTCAAGATTCATTTAGTTCTGGACAACCTTAACACCCATGATGTCAGCGCTTTTTACGAAAACTTGCCCGCTGATGAGGCCTTCGCATTAGCTGAACGATTTGAGTTCTACTTCACGCCCAAATCTGCTAGCTGGCTCAACATGATTGAGATTGAGTTTTCTGCTCTGGCTCGTCTTTGTCTCAATCGGCGTATCCCGACCATGGATAAGCTCAAAAGTGAAGTGATGGCTATCGTAACTGAACGCCACGAAAAGCGGATTAAGATCAATTGGCAGTTTTCGCTATCTGCTGCCCGGCAAAAGCTTGATTCGCATTATGTAGTTGTTAATGAAGAGAATAAAGTATTCTCAAATGTAAAATAATTTATCTTACGGTGTACTGAAATTGTTATTGTAAATACCACCACCATTATAGTCCGCTAAATTTTCATTTAGGATAACATTTTCCAATAAAGGACTGCTAAAGATATTATAAATGGCGCCACCGAACCGCGCCCTATTTTTTGAAAGCGTAACTTTATTTAATGTTGGAGCGCTTTCTAAATTATACATACCGCCACCCTCAAAAAATGCCAAATTACCTTTAATGATGAGATTGCTGAGGGTTGGGTCACCAAAAGCATTGTAAATCCCCCCACCACACACTGCTGTACAAGGATCGGTAAAGCTGCCGTCAGCATTGCCGGCAGTAATAGCAAAGCCATCCAAAACAGCGCTGCTATCGGTTCCACTGCCCGTTACTACATGATAGGCGTTGCTGCCTGTGATATTTTCCGTATTGGTGACCATCCCATTAACGGTAATGTCGTTCCCGTCCAGGTCTCCGCTAAGAATGGTCAGATTTTCTTCCCAATCCCGTTGGGTGAAAGCGGTTTCTGTCCCATTAAATCCGCCATATAGTTCTACTCCATTGGCTAAAGTAAAAGTAGCTGTCCGAGTTATGCCTGTGGTGGGCGTATACACCCCTTCCGCCACCCAAATCTCATCTCCGGGGGCGGCGACATCTATCGCAGATTGCACTGTCAGGTAAGCGTTTGTCCAACTTGACCCATTATTGCCGCCGCCGGTGGCGTCTTTATCCACATAGATAATATTGGCAGAAACGCCAGCGTCTTTATTCCAGTTAGCGATGGCAATTACGGTTTGTCTGACAAACAAAATGGGGCTCAACAAAATAAATGAAACAACGATGATTTTATGACTTTGTTTCAAGCGAAAAAGCATCTCTCTCCTCCAATCTAACATGGCATTGCAGGACGATTTTATCATCTCGGTTGAAAAAAACGACTATTTTAAAAGTTGAGCGTGCCAATCCCTCCTTTTTAGATAAAATGGGATGATGCGCGATTCACATTTACGCTGTGTTGAACTAAGCAAATCCTATGCCGGCATTCAGGCGGTCGATCGCGCCTCGTTTCAAGTTGGCAAAGGGGAACTGTTGACGCTGCTGGGACCGAGCGGCTGCGGCAAGACGACGATATTGCGCCTGATCGCTGGCTTCGAAAAGCTAGACCACGGCAAAATTGAGATTGGCGGGGCAGAAATCGCCTCGACCAACTACCATCTTCCCCCAGAAAAACGGCGAGTGGGCATGGTCTTTCAAGATTACGCCATCTTCCCGCACATGACGGTAGGCAAAAATGTGCGCTTTGGCGTGGGCAAAGGGAAGGGGGCAGAGCAAAAAGTAACCGAAATGTTGGCGTTGGTAGGCTTAGATGGTCTGGCTGACCGCATGCCGCATGAACTATCTGGCGGGCAGCAACAGCGCGTCGCTTTAGCCAGAGCCCTCGCCCCTAATCCCGCCGTTTTGCTGTTGGATGAACCATTTTCCAATTTAGACGCCAGCTTACGCACACAGGTGCGAATCGAGGTGAGGGATTTGCTAAAAAGGAGCGGGGCTACCGCTATTTTCGTCACCCACGACCAGGAGGAAGCGCTTTATCTCGGCGACAAGCTGGGAGTGATGGAAGCGGGCAAAGTAGTGCAGGTTGGCGATCCGGAGAGCGTTTTTCATCAACCAATCAGCAAATTTGTCGCCGAATTTTTGGGGGACACAGATTTTATCGCCGGCACAATCGGGACAAGCGGCGTGGAAACCCCTCTGGGGATATTGCCGCAAAATATCGAAGGGAATGCCGGAGATAAGGTAGAGATCGCCATTCGATCTGACGACATCATGCTCACCCCAAGCGAAAATGACGAAGGCAATGTGCGCATCCTCTCCCGCCGTTTTGTGGGCGTCGCCACAATTTATGCGCTCGCCCTTTCCGATGGCTCAATCGTACACAGTTTTCAACCCCACACCATTCATTTTGCGGAAGGAGAATCAGCAATCGCCTCATTTCGCCCTGGGCATACGCTGCCTTGCTTTCCCGCTTAACCAAATCTACAAAATTATGTGTCGAAATATCAAACCGCTCTTTAACTTTGACCCGCCCGCCACCGATGAAGAGATTCGGGCCGCTGCTACCCAATATGTTCGCAAAATCAGCGGCTTTTCCAAACCGTCTCAGGTGAACGAGGCGGCGTTTGAGTTGGCTATTGATGAGGTGGCGGCAGCTTCTAAACGGCTGATAGAGAATTTGACCACAAATGTCCCTCTGAAAAACAGAGATGTCGAGGCTGCCAAACGTCGGGCTCGTTCCCAAGCCCGCTTTGGAAGATTATGATGAACCAAAAGACGTTAAACCGCATCTTGGTCGTCTCTATCGCCTACGTTGCGGCGCAAATGATGGCGGATGTAGCGAGTTTGCGGATCGTTTCTGTGGCTGGCTTCAGCGTGGATGCCGGCACATTGGTTTACCCGCTTACATTCACCTTTCGAGATATGGCGCACAAGATCGCCGGAATACAAACAGCCCGGTTGTTGATCCTGTTGGCGGCATTGATCAACGTGGCAATGGCGATTATCTTTTGGATCGCCGGCAAATTGCCGGCAGATTTGGCGGTTGGTCCACAGTTAGAATTTGTAGCGTTGTTATCGCCCGTGTGGCGCATTGTAGTCGCCTCAATTTGCGCCGAAGTAGTCAGCGAATTTGTAGATGGAGAAATTTACCAAAAATGGGTCAACCATTTTGCCGGCACATATCAATGGGGTCGCGTTCTCTCATCAAACGCCATCGCTATCCCCATCGATTCACTCATATTTTGCGCCATCGCCTTTGTCGGCATCATGCCCATCGCCGTCGTATTTTCCATTTTTTGGGCAAATATTGTGGTGAAGGGGTTGACTACTTTGCTAACTTTGCCTTTAATCTACACTGTTAAGCACGATCCACAGATAGTCGCAGACTTGGCAAGTTAAGCGGCAACCCGCTTGAATTGGGATATCATCCAGTCGCTAAATCCCAATTCTGACGTTTTAAGGAGGTTGAAAATGGAATTCGTAATGGAAGATATTTTTAAAATTATATTGGCGGTTGTCATCGGGGGATTGATCGGGGCGGAACGGGAATACCGTCATCGCGCCGCAGGATTCAGGACGATCATTTTCATCTGCGTCGGCTCCACCTTGTTCACCATGCTCTCCCATAAGTTGGGCGGTCAGACATCTCCGGTACGAATTGCCGCTCATACCGTCACTGGAGTTGGCTTTTTGTGCGCTGGCGTAGTGATGGAGCGGGGCAAAAGCATTGTGGGTTTAACTACCGCTTCGGCGATATGGCTGACAGCGGCGCTAGGCATGGGCATCGGCGGCGGGGAATATATATTGATTGTAGTTATCTTTGTCGCCATGTTTGTGGTTTTAACTGGCTTCACCCAATTTGAAGAGTGGTTGGTCAGCGTTCGAGATAGACGCACATACGAAATGGTGGCAGCCATCAACCCCGATCAACTGAGGAACTTTGAAGATACCTTCAGAAAGTGCGGATTGCAGGTAAAAGGGCATAAAATGATCAAAGAAGATGGCAAAATGGTGTGTATTGTCGATTCTTATGGCTCGCCTAGCTGCCACGAAAAATTGATGCAAGAGTTGATGCGCAGCAATGAAGTTCTTGAATTTCATTATTAAGCGATTTGATTGATGCGGGTTATCAGCGGCAAAGCAAAGGGGCATCGCCTGAAACGGGTTCCGGGGGATACGACGCGACCCATTATGGATCGGGTGAAGGAAAATCTGTTTAATATCGTTGGATGGCAGGTAATTGGAACCCGCTGGCTAGATTTGTATGCCGGCACAGGGCAGATCGGGATCGAAGCGTTGAGTAGGGGGGCAGCAGAAGCGATATTTATCGACAATGCCATGCCGGCAATTCAAACTATTAAAGCCAACCTGCGCCACGCCAAATTGGCAGAATGTGCCACCGTGCATAAACATGACGCATTAACCTATTTACGCAGTTACGAAGACGCTCCTTTCGACGTTATCTATATCGCCCCTCCTCAATACAAATCATTGTGGCAGCCCCCATTACGAATAATCGACCAAGAGCCGACACGCCTGCTCCAGCCAAACGGGGATGTTATCATTCAAATTGATCCAAAAGAGTTTGAGCCGTTACCTGACCTGACGTTCCTAAAATTGCGCGACCAACGAAAGTATGGGAATACGATGCTTGGCTTTTATTCCGCTAAATTTGATGTCAGGTAAGTCACATCAGCGTTGAAGGCTCTTAAAAAAAATTCTCGGAAGATGAACCTATCAGGCTCGTTGGCGGGAAGTTGTTTTGTTTTTCTAATCGTTCCAAAAAATAACTAAACCACAACAACTACAACAATAGTACAAAAGTCATCGCTCTTCACTTAGCCATTCGGGATCTAGTACGTTTTTCATATATCTCCAGCCAATCGAGGTTGCTATGATGTTTGTTGAACTATTTTTAGTTGAAGTTATGTCGACAATTATATGGTTGCATTGGAGACAACACTGGAATGAATTCAACCATTATTCTTGGGAAAGGGTCAGCCTCCCAATACCGCTTTTTAATTGCGGTATTGTTTATACTCGCCTTTGGCATCGTGGCTCTCTTATTAGCGTTATTCAGCCAGCAAAAAGGCGCATCTGCTAGCCAACCGGCAAGCGTCATTTATGTGTTAGACGCCTCAGCTCGTATGGGAATGCCGGCATCTGGCAGGATGGAAAGTCGTCTCGCCTTAGCCAAAAATGCCTTATCAGATATCATCAGCCTCGACAATCGCATGACGGCAGGTTTGCAGATATTTGGCTCTGGCGGTCAAAATAGCGGCTGCCAAGATACCTACTCTGTCATTCCCGACAAACCGCCTCAATCAGACGCCTTAGTTGATCATATTCAAGAGCTTCAAGTAGGCGCCAATGAAAACGCCGCCCTTGCCCGGGCGATGATTGCCGGCATTAAAGAGTTAGCGGTTTTGCCTGCCCCCCACTCTCTCGTGGTTATTACAGGCGGGGGGGATACATGCATTCCCGACGCCGAGAGATTAGTGCAAACAGAAGCGGATCGTGCCGGCATTGACTTGCAAATCTTCATTATCGGCTTTGATGTCGATCAACAAGGCGCCACTGCCATCAAAGGTTTTATCGCTGCCATGGGCGACCAAGCCATATATTTTGATTCGCCTGATGAGTCCAGCCTGGTAGATGCCATTCAAACCGTCCAAGAATCGTTGCCTAGCGATGACGACAATCCTGATGGCGAACTGGCTGCATTGCCAACCCAAGCTGTTACTGCGCAACTGCCGCCAAATGAAACGGCTACCAGCTCTTCCACCTCAACCCCTCAACAACCTCCCACAACTTTGCGCCCAACCCAAGCGATAAGAACGGCTACCGCCTCTACTACGCCCACCAAATCTCCAGCATCCGATAATGGAACGCCTCCCACTTCTTCCGCTACCAGCGCTCCCCCTGCCGTTCCTACCAATACAAATACCCCTGCTCTTCCTTCTTCGACCAATACGCCTCCATCATCTAATCCGCCATCTGCCACATCTACCCCAACGCCGTCTCCGTCCCCGACAAATCCCACGAACCCGCCAACCAATACCGCTTCGCCCCCAGCTCCGCCGACAAACACGCCACCCTCCAACACCAATACTCCCAACCCGACTTCTACAAACACAATCCAGTCAACCGCTACGCCAACACCCAACGCTACAAATACGCCGCAACCAACAAATACTCCCAATCCAACCGCTACAAACCAGCCCACCGCTACGCCAACGCCTAACGTTACAAACACGCCCCCGCCAACATCAACTAATACGCCACAACCCACCTATACATTTACGCCCCAGCCCACCAACACTCCTAATCTGCCAAATTCGCCAACGCCATCCAGAACGGCAGGTCCCACGGCGACGCCACGTTCGACTAAAACGCCCCTTCCCACCAGAACGCCGCGTTTCTCGCCAACGCCCCCGCCATATCCCTCCGCAACCTCAACAAAAAAATCACACTCATATCCGCCCGCCAGTCCATAGCAAAACGGGCGACCGCTTACCGCAACCCAATCAACTGGAAAGGGTAACTTAAAACCGTAAAGATGGCGTCCGACTCGTTCGGTCTTTGATATTGCAAAACGAAGGGGGATGTTTGTCCTGCCCCAACTACCCACGGCAACCCCGGATTTGTAGAGAAAAGCAAGTAGATGGCGCTACCGCTTTGTAAGATTAAGTCATTCTCTTCAATGATTAACGGCTGAGTTCCCAGATTGGTAACTTGGCCAGATAGCGTCAAACTTGCCCCATCTAAACTAACCTCAGCTTGCGAAAGAGAAACGACGGCATTTTGGGCATTGGCATCTACGCTGTTAAAAGGCAGCGACACCTCTAAAACGCCACTGCCAGGCGGACTGCTGATCAGTAGCGTTAACGAGCCGCTATTTAAGCTAGCTGGTATTTGAAAGCCAACAGTGGCTGATCTGGTTTGCCCTGCCGGCAATGGTCCTTGCGCCAACGGATAGTTTCCAAATTGGGTTGCTAGTGGGTTCAAGGCATATTGATTGCCGAATCCATCAACCAAAATAAAGTTGAGCATTGAAGCGTCTAATATCTGCTGACCGCTATTTTGAATAGCATAATCGATTAGATAAAAAGCGAAACCGGCTGGCGCTTCCGGTCGATCGTATAGAAATGAGGAGCTATTTACGGTGATGACCCAATCTTCTAATTGGGCTGGTTCATTTAACTCGATGGATGACCCACTACTCGAATTTGTTTCTGGCACGACAAAGTTGCCATGCGCCATCAGGCGCAAAGAAGTTTGGGCAGTGCCGACCAAAGCCAGGGTGATGCCGGGCGTTGTTTGGGCGAAAATGCCGCTGCTAGCCGCCTCTACCACATCTCGTCGGTCAAAAGAGTATTGGTTTGACGAACCGTCCCCATTGATCACGGTGATTTCGTCGCCTGGCGAGAGGCTATCGATAAGAGCGCGATTGCCGGCAGAATCGGGCAAGCCGATCACATAGTTTACCACGGTGCCATATATCCAAGCTGCGCTGTTTTCATTCGGTATTTGCGGGCTCCACGCCCCATCAACCGGCACTCGTTCAATTTGGATTTGATACCGTCTGCCGGCAATTTCTAACGCCATTGGCGCGGTCACCGGCACGCTAATCACAGTAGAGGGGTTTAATGCGACATCGAAATAAACGGCGGGCGCCATTGTGGGCAACGGGGTGGGAAATCCAGGTTGGGTCAAAGCAGGCGTTGGCGTTTCGCCACCTTCAACCCTATCGTTATCGCCGCCTAGCTGCCAGCCCGTAATCAGCAAAACGGCAAAAACGACCAGAAAAATCAACCCGATTATCGTTGCCGCAATCGCAAAATAAAGCCATCGATTATCAATTGTTTCTGCTGAAGAAGACGGGCTGTTTTCCCCTTCGGCGCTATTATTGGTTTCTATCTCTTCTGGAGAAGCGCTCATGGAATATAGCCTGGCAATGAAGCGGGGGCGACTCGCACCCGAATATCTGGCTCATTATTTAATATAGTTTGACTATAAGACAGGAAAGGCACTTCTAATCGGGCTGCCCCTTGAATCGGGATCGACCCGAAACGGATCATGCCGGCATCATTGGTAGTTCCATACGCCAACAAACTGCCTGTGGCGTTATCATACAACACCACTGTCACATCTCGTATTCCCTCCGTCAATTCCGGCGTGAAATTTACATTGGAATCATAGTAGATGGTGACATTCACCGACACATTTTGCGAAAGCTGCCCAATTGGCGTTGCGGTTGGCAATGGATTGATCACTACCACTGGTCTGGGCGTTTGGGTAGGCGGCGATGGGAAGACGACAATTTGGGTTGGGGATGCGCCAATGGTAGCAGTGGAGGTGGGTCTGGCTGTGGGGGGAACGCTGCCGCCAGAACCAGATGAGGAGGTGCGGGTTCGCGTTGGCGGAACGCCGGTTACGCTGGGAGTGAGAGTGGGCCAAGGAGTAAAAGTGGCGGACGGTTCGCTGGTAGGCCAAGGGGTAAAGGTCGGCGTTGCGGTGGGAAAGGCGCCCGTGCAGCCAAATTTATAATCATATTGGGGCGACAAATCAAACTCTGGAGCATGAACTGGCAACACCTGAAAATAGATCCAACCCGTATACCAAACCCGCTGCTCCCACTTGCTGCTTAAATCTCCTGAGCCCTGATTGTCAACGGTCAAAATCAATTGCCCATCCTGATTAAGCACATGGATTTTAGTATCGTTCAAGCTGGAAAGATCGCTGGTTTGGCAACTATAGATGTAACCTGCTCTTACCCACATCCTAAAAAAGTCTTGGTCATATTGACCCTCGGCTGCCGGCACAAAATCGTAAGATTTGCTCGGTTCATTTTCTAATATCAAACATGCGGTTTGAAACGTGTCGTTTCGTTCGCTATTGGTATCGCAGGCGTCGGTAGACGGCAGCCGCGTTATAGTGGGGGTGGAGGTAGGCGGGGTTCGTTCTTTGATTTCTAAATGATAGCTTTTGCCGGCAGGGTCAGAAGGGGATTTATTCTCTATCTTGATGTAATAATATCCATCTACATTTGACAATAAAAAGAGCTTGGAGGCGCGGCTGGTCGCGGTGTAATCATCATTCACGTCGATCTGATTCCCATTGACGTCATAGATGGTCATAACCGTATCCAAATCCCCTTGTAGGTTTTTGGTAAATATTTCGTAATAGGTGCCGCTCTTGGCAAAAAAGCGAAAGAAATCCACATCTCCCACGGGCCACAAAGTTAAGTTACTGATCACGCCAGTTAAAATGGTAGGCGCTTCGCCTAATGAATTATTTGGTTCAAATAAATCGATGAAAAGCTGGGTGCTGGTTGGCAATGCCTGGGCTGTTTTGGTAGCTGCCAAAGCGGTTAATTGGGTTGGGATATGGGTTAAAGTTGCGGCAATGGCAGTTTGTGTGCCTGGAAATGCCGTCAGCGTGCCGGCAACAGATGTGGATGAGGCGGCAGCGGTTTGAGTGGCTGCTGCGGCGGTTTGGGTTTGGGAAACGATTTGAGAAAATGGCAAGGCGTTGGGATTGCCTGCATTTTCATTTGGCGCCGGCACATACGCAGAAGCGGGCGTAGCCGCCTGAGCAAACAAAACCGCCGCCAAAGGCAAAATGAAAAATAACGCCCCCAGCAAAAATCTAGCTATTCGAAAAAAGCGTCTATTTTTCTTGTCTTCCATTGTTTCTACGCTCATGGATTCAGCCGATTGGTAATTTCAACAGACCACACAAACAAAACAATTTGATCATGAAACGCCAAACAGTTCAGCAAATTATAAGAACTGAATGGGATGCAAGCAAACATAACGTGAAGGTTCATGAGCGATTTCACATGAATCGCCCCTAAAAAAAGAAAGCTTAGCCCGGTTATCGGGCTAAGCTGGCAATACGAAAATCTGCTTTGCAGCCGCTATTTTGCCGGTTCAGCTAAACTGGAATTTTCCAAGACCGTATCAACCAATCCATACTCTTGGGCTTCGTCGGCAGTTAAGAAAATATCGCGATCGGTATCTCTTTCAATCACTTCTTCAGATTGCCCGGTATGATGGGACAAAATGCCATTTAAGGTTTTGCGTAAACGCAAAATCTCATTTGCCTGAATAGCGATGTCGCTAGCTTGCCCTTGCGCTCCGCCTAGAGGTTGGTGCATATGAATGGTGGCGTGGGGCAATGCGTAACGCATCCCTTTGGTGCCGGCAGTCAGCAACACCGTTCCAAAGCTAGCTGCAAAACCAACTGCCACAGTCGAAATAGGGCATTCTACTTGCTGCATAGTGTCGTAAATTGCTAAACCAGCATACACGCCGCCGCCCGGCGAATTGATATAAAAACGAATCGGCTTGTTCGGATCTTCGCTGGCAAGGTACAACATTTGCGCCACGATTACATTCGCCACCTGGTCGTTGATCGGCGTCCCTAGAAAAATGATGCGCTCTTTGAGCAACATCGAATAAATATCGAAAGCGCGTTCGCCGCGACCTGTATTTTCCACCACCATAGGAATCAGAGAAGCTGGTAAGTTCATTAAAAGTATCCTTCTAAACTAAAATGGGTGAAGCGGGCGTCCCATAATTTTATTTACTATAGAGATATCGCAACTATACGGAATTGCCCACAGAATTATTCAGAGATAAATCTATATTCAGAGTTAATGTTTTGTTGAAAATGCGCCAAATTCCGGCAAGTTTATCCCACAACTATTAGATTTTTGTTGGAATTACTCTTCCTCTTCGATCAGCGACAAATCAGGGGCATTGCCAGTGGCAATCGCCAAAATACGCTCATTGACTTTGCCCATCAAGAGGTCGTTCATCACCATAGAGGCGCCTGAGGCGTCGCTCTTAAAAAATTGTTTCATCTCAGCTTTGGCTGTTTCATCTTCCATATAGCCAAACGTCTTGTCTAAATGGGTATCTATTTCAGCGTCTTTTATCCGCAATTTCTCCTCTTTAACAAATTGGGTCAACGTTAACGACCGTTCAACCCGCTGTTTGGCAGTTTCTTCCCACTCCTCCATATAATCTGCCTCGCTTTTGCCAACTGTCGCCAGGAAATCTTCCCACTCCCAACCGTAACGCTTCATCTGATTTTTATAATTTTCCATCATTTCATTTAGCTCTGCTTTTAGCAAAGCAGGCGGATAATTTAAAGTTATGTCCGACAGCATATGGGTCATCATATTTTCAAAGCGGGCGTCTTCAATCTCCTTCTCTTTTTGACGAAGCAATCCCTCTTCAATCGTGTCTGTAAACGCCTCTAAATCTTCGAAATCCCCTTCCTGACGAGCCAAATCATCATCAATTGCCGGCAATTCCCGTCGTTTGACTTCGGTAACGGTTATATTAAATGACGCTTTTTTGCCGGCAAAATCATCCTCCGGAAACTCTTCCGGCAAATTTATCTCAAACGATTTGCTTTCATCAGCGCTTAAGCCAACCAATTGCTCTACAAAATCAGCCCCAAACACAATTTTTTCTGGGTCAAGTAATAAATCTATAGCCATCTCCTGAAAGAAAACCTCATCTTTCCCGCTATTTTCCTCATCATCACCTTCAAACGGTTCTTCACCCTTTTCAACTGTGCCATCCCCGGCAACTGTTACGATATCCATCAACTCCGCCGCCCGCTCCACAGCTTCAACGACTTGATGCTTCAGTTGAACCGCCTCCAATTCTCCTTGAATCTCCTCTTCAGTAACCTCCGCTTTTTCTTCCTCCTCACGAAAAGAGCGATAACCTCCCAATGCCACTTCTGGCTCTAGGGGGACCACAAAGCTAAATTGGGCGGGCTCCTTCTGGAAACTTTGCAGCTCGATTTGGGCTACTGGCTGTTCATCTTCCCCTAACTCATCAATTAGCGTTATGAAAGCGGGTTGAATTAGATCGTCGACCGCCTCGCCTCGCAATTGCTCTTCGCCAATGCGTCTGGCGATGACGTGGTAGGGGACTTTTCCCTTGCGAAAGCCTGGAAAATTGAGGTTGCGACCCAATTTTCGGGCAACCTGCCTCATCTCGCTTTTTACTTTCTCTTCTGCAACATCAACGGTGACGAGCAATTGGCGTTGATCATCTAACTCTTTGTGGTAGGTAAAAGACACAATAATCTTCCTCTTTGTATAGGGCGTAGGCAAACAAAAAAGAAGCGTTGCTGGCGCAACGCCTCTGCCGGCATTCTGGTAAATAACATGGGGAAGGTGGGACTCGAACCCACACGCCTCGCGGCACTTGATCCTAAGTCAAGCTTGTCTGCCAATTCCAACACTTCCCCTGTTGGATTGAAGATTATACCAATAGGCAGAATGGGATGCCACCAAAATTTTGAAGTGAGGCAACCCTTCTCCCGCCCAAGATCATCAACCAATTTCAGCCGTTTTTCACGCTCTCTATTTCGCGGCTAAAATCTCAAACATTGAGTGTCATTCCCGCCCGTTTTTTGCCGCCCCGCATGGCTGTCGGACAAATGTGAACGCTGTAATGCTTTTCAAGAGCGTCATTTTCGACTGATTCGCAATCGGTACACTAAACTATCTTCCGCGCCAAAATCATATTTGTACCCTTCATTGCCGCGCAGAAAGTCATACTCTGAAATGCCGGCATTGATATTTTCTTCAATGCTCATGGCTGTCAGCGCCGAGCCGGCGCCCAACCAACCGAACCGTTCCGAGTCTAACCCAGAATTGTAAACCCACACCCGATTTCGGTAGACAAAGTTAAACAGGGCGGAGGCTTTTTCCCCTTCGATTTCTAAAAATTGCAATTGCAACATGCCGGCATCTTGCGCCCATTTCGCCACATCCTGAAACAACGCCTGCCTGCCGGCATTTAACCATGCCCTTTTTTCCGGCGTACTCTGTTTTAACAGCGTTAAAAAAGCGTCCACTTCAGCGGTTAAATCATCTGTTGGCTGTACCGTGACCATTTCAGCCTCCGCCCCTTTTGCCCGGCGCAACTTGCGCCGCGTTTCATGGCGGCTTCGTTTGCCCAGACCGCTCAAATAGTCGTCGAAGTTTGCCGGCAAAGAGATGACCGGACACACTTCTTGTATCTCCATTTCACATCGATACCCTATCTGCTCAGCTATTTGGGGCACAAATTGGCGAGTAGGCGATGCTGCCGGCACATTCGACAACTCAATATGCTGCCATTTTGGAGCCTCTTTCCCATTGAGAAATATCAAAATCGCCTTCCAAACCGCTTCTGCCGCCTCCGATGCAGCGATGATATCCAGATAATCGCTCTCCTCTACAGCCCCATTCAAAAACAATGTTTCATCATACAGATAAAATGGCGCGATCCCCTGAAGCGCTCCGGCGCCATCCCTTGCCGCCAAAGCCATCCCTTCCCCTTTTCCCAAATGTTTCCACCAACTTTTTTGGTATGCGTAATATTGAAATGGAGTATCGCTCATCCCGCCCCTGGCTAAATCGTCCCATTCGCCAGCCAATTCAACAAACGCCTCATCTAATCCCGTTTTCCTGATATTCATATCCCTCTCGTTGTCAAATATTTTTCAAATACAACCCTATTGCCCATTTAATAAGAAGTCGATAGCTCGCTGCAACTGAATATCGTCATCCCCCAAAATATCAAATGTGTCGGGAGATTCAACCACAATTTCTGGCGCTACTCCAATGGCGTCGATAGTGGTCTTCGAAGGCAAATACCATCGGGCGATAGTCACATTTACTTGGCTGCCATCGGTTAATGTGTGGGGGATTTGTACCGACCCTTTGCCAAATGTCGTTTCGCCGATCAAGATCGACCGCCCATTATCCCGTAACGCCCCTGCTACAATTTCCGCTGCCGATGCGCTGCCGGCATTAATCAGCGTGGCCATTTGAATCTGCTCAGCTACATCCCCATTCTCCGCCCGGAAAGTTTGCTCTTCGCCAGAGCTATTTCGCTCATACAAAATTGGATTTTCGCCCAAAAACAGATCAGCCACGCTCACCGCCTGGCTGAGAAAGCCGCCCGGATTATCCCGTAAATCAAAAATTAATCCCTTGGGATTTTGCGCCAGCAACCCCGCAACAGCTTCTGTCAATTGCGCCTCAGCGTTGCCGCTAAAATCGGATAAGCGCACATAGGCAATCCCATTGTCCAACATTTCAGCCGTCACAATTTCCACTTCGATACGGGCTCGAATAATCGACACTTCAAAATCAGCTTCCCCCTCGCGCCGGATGGTTAACAACACTTCTGTGCCGCGCGGTCCGCGAATTTTGTTGATGATTTCACTTTGGGATTGTCCAATCACATTTTCGCCATCTATGCCGATCACCAAATCGCCGGCGCGCAAGCCAGCTAAATCGGCTGGTTGCCCATCCATCGGGCGCACAATCATCATCATATCGTCATCGTTCATCCGCACAAAAGCGCCAATACCTTCAAATGTGCCGCTCATATCTTCCCGATCTCTAGCGGCGTCTTCTGGCGATATGTAACGAGTAAACGGATCTCCCAATGAAGCTACAGAACAGCCTATGGTAAGATCTCGCAGCTCATTTTGGCTGGGTAATTCTCCATTGTAAGTCGCCTGCATCTCTGCCCATGCAGCATAATATTGCCCCAAATCCATATCATCCAAATCATCTGGACGAATCGCGCCATCTGGGAAAGATTCCAACGGAGTGCGTGTGGCGTCTGGATCAAAATCAGATGATTGGTCGCCCGTCACTTCATCGCGGGAACATTGGACAATGGTTTGCTCTAGCTCTTCTTGGGTAGGCAACGGTCCGTCAAAATTTTGCTGAATAAAATCCCACGCTTCTCGTAACGATTCTAAATCGACTTCGTCCAGGTCGGTGGGGCGGGGGCGTATGGTGGGCGTAGCTAATTGGATAGCTGACGTCGCCGTACTGGTTGGTTGTTCTGAGGTTGGCTGCGGCGTGGCGGTGGCGGTAGGCAATGCGGCTGAGGAATCTGCGAAAATGGTTGCTGTGGGAAAAGTGACAACCGTCGTCGGCGTGGCAGGGGATACGCCACGCGCGAATGGCGCCCCGAAGCCAAATAAACCAATGAGGGCTATGAATAAAAAAATGCAGCCACAAATGCCGATAACCCCCAGGGAGCCTATAATCCATAAAATCTTGTTGTCTTGTTTTTCCATTCCGTAATTTCTCCACAAGATGCCGTTAATTTTGTAAAAAAGATGCCGCTGCTTCAAATATTTCATCCCTGCCGGCATCTATGGCAGGCTGGGTAGGATGCAGTTCGATATCAGGCGTTAAACCGTTGCCGTCCAATTGTTGGTTATTTGGCGTATACCAACGGGCAGAGGTTACATGTACCGATGAGCCGTCCGCCAAATCGTATACCAATTGTACCGACCCTTTGCCGAAGCTTTTTTCGCCAATTAAGGTGGCGCGCCCCAAATCTTGCAATGCCCCGGCAACTATTTCAGAGGCGCTGGCAGTGCCGGCATTGAGCAAGACCGCCAATTTTAAATCCGGAGCGACCGCTTCGCCAGTCGCTTCAAATAATTGTTCTTTGCCCCCGCTATCCTGACGCAAAATAACCCCCTCTGTCACAAACAGATCAGCTGTGGCGACCGCCGCATCGAGCAAACCGCCGCCATTGTTACGCAAGTCTAACACAATACTCGTTACCCCTTCATCCCGCAACGCCTCCAGCGCAGTTGTTACCTCCCCTACAGTTTCGCCAGAAAAGCGGCTGATTTGAATGTAACCAATCAACGGGTCTTGGTCGGCAACGCGATATGATACGGAGGGGATAAGGATATCTCCCCTTTCGACATCAACCTCTTCCTCTAGTCCGTTAGGATGACGTATCGTTAAAGCGACTACCGTTCCTTTTTCGCCGCGAATCCTATCAACGATCTCCTGAATCGTCATCTCCAGCGTCACTGGTTCGCCATCGATCGCCAATAATATATCTCCTTCAATAATGCCGGCAATCGCCGCTGGGTTATTTGGTAGAGGCGACAATATTAAATCGCCTCCGTCTTCAACTCGGCGCAGAGTAGCCCCAATACCGCCAAAATTGCCCCGCAACGAATCCCTTTCTTCCGCTCGAACTTGGGGCTCGATAAAAACTGTATACGGATCGTTTAGCAAAGCGAGAGAGCCGCGGATCGCTCCATATGTTCGCTGGCGTGGGAGCGGCGTTTCGCCAATAAAATTTTCGTCAATATATGCCCAGGCTTGATTGTACAAAGCGGTTTCATCGCCGCTTGCCGCCTCTCTATTGCCATTTAATTCCAAATAGTCGTTTAGCAAATATCCGGCTACGAAAGAAGCTGCCGCCATTAAAATAATCAAGGCAACCGTAAGGGCTGTGCGAAATGTATCTGACATATCAATAATCCACCGGCGCGTTTGGGTTCCCCCGACTACAATTGGTTTTGGGGGATTGTAACACAGCCAAAGTTGCTGGCAATGGGGCGGAATGTGACTTTCCTCATGCCTATTTGTATACTCATGAAATGAGAAATCGGGCGCGATATCTATCGTTTGCAATTGGGGTAATCTTTTGTCTGTTGTTTGCCGGCAGCAGCCAGGCGGCGCAAAACGAAAGCGCGGAATCCGCCATTGCCCTCCTTAACCGGATGACTACCGACCAACGGGTGGGGCAGCTATTTCTGGTAACTTACGACGACAGAACGCTGGCTATCGACAGTGAAATCACCGAATTAATCACCGATTTTCATGTAGGTGGCGTGGCGTTGACACAAGCAGGCAACCATCTAACTAGCTCGCAAAATGCGCCCCAACAAATCGCTGTATTAAATAACGATTTACAGCGGCTGGCTTTGGTGGGCGATCCGTCATTTTTGGCTGAGAATGTCGATTTAAGCAACGATGCGGAAGTGGATCAATCCCCTTTTGAAGAGCATATCCCGATCCCGCTTTTTATCGCCTTAAACCCAGACGCTCCTCCTGCGTTAACCACAACCTTGTGGCAAGGCTTCACCCCTATTCCCAGCGAAATGGCGATTGGGGCGACCTGGCAACCGGCGTTTGCCCAAACTGTAGGTCAAGTCGTCGGCGCCAATTGGTCGGCGGTTGGCAGCAACTTATTCATCGGTCCGCCGCTCGACGTATTGGATTCGCCATTTCCATCTTTGCAACGCAACCCCGGCGCCGCTTTGTTTGGCGGAGATCCATATTGGGTGGGGCTGATGGGGCAAGCGTATGTTGCCGGCATTCACCAGGGCAGCCAAGGAAAAATCGCCGTCATCCCATCCCACTTTCCAGGCAGCGGCAGCAGCGATCGCCCGATCAACCAAGAGATCGCTACTGTTCAAAAAAGTTTGGAGCAATTACAACAAACCGAATTAGCCCCCTTTTTCGCTGTTGCCGGCGCTGCCTCCGACCCGTTATCCGTGGCGGAAGGGTATCTCTCTGCCCATGTTCGCTATTTGGGGTTTCAGGGGAATATTCAAGCCTCAACTGCGCCCGTCAGCCTAGACCCGCAAGCTCTTTCCACCCTTTTCCAACTTGAACCATTGGCAAATTGGCGGACAAATGGCGGTTTGCTCATTTCCGACAAGCTCGGGGCGCGGGCGATCCAACGCTTTTACGATATCACTGGCGACAGCTTTCCCCACCGGCAAATCGCCAAAGATGCCTTGCTTGCCGGCAATGATCTGCTTTATTTGGCAGAATATCGGCTCGACTCTGATCCGCCAGCCGCTGAGCTCGAGAATATCAAAGATACCATCATCTCTTTCCAAGAAAGATACGCCACAGATCCTACCTTCCAGCAACGAGTTGATCAGGCGGTGGTTGCCATTTTGACCGCCAAATTGAAGTTGTATGACAATAATTTTTCGCTTAACAACGTTTTGGTAACAAGCGATAATTTAGAGATGAGCCAAGCCGACCAAAACAGCCAACTTAATGAGTTAGCGCAACAGGCGATTACCCTCATCGCCCCAAACCCAGAGGGGTTGCCGGCACGGTTGCCCAGCCCGCCCGGAATCAACGACCAAATATTGATTTTCACCGATGTGCGATTTAATACGCCTTGTCCCGGCTGCCCGCCAACCCCTTTGATCGACCAATTTGCTTTGGAGGAGCGATTGCTAAATTTGTATGGACCTGCCGCCAGCGGTCAGGTGCGTCAGGAGCAAATTCAGAGTTACACCTTTGCCGATTTAAACGCATTTTTGAATGCCGGCAACCTGCCGATCAGCTTGCCTACCCCCGCCCCAACCGTTACGCCCATTTCGACTGACGATCCGACCCCCACGCCTGCGCCCACCCCCGCGCCGCCGCCGGCATATTTAATTCAACAATCTATGCCAGCCGCCAATTGGATCATCTTTGTCACATTAGATTACAACCCTAGATTGCCGGCATCTTCTGCCCTGCAACGTTTTCTGGCAGAACGCCCCGATCTGGCTCGCAATGCCAAAACAGTCGCCTTCGCCTTCGACGCGCCCATCTATTTAGATACCACCGAAATCAGCAAACTGTCCGCTTATTATGGCGTGTACAGCTACACTCCCCAATTTCTTGACGCTTCTGCGCGAGTGCTGTTCCAGGAGAGCGCTCTGTTCGGTCGACCTCCTATCGACATCGAAGCGATCGACTACAGATTGTCTGAAGCGACCCAGCCAAACCCCGACCAAACGATCGAACTATATATCGTGGCGGACGGCATCACCCAATCGCCGGGCATCGAAGCCCCTTTTCAAGGCGAAATAGGGGATTCGATTCGATTGCAAACCGGCGTTATCCTCGACCAAAACCGCCGCCCAGTGCCTGATGGCACCCTGGTTGAGTTCAAACAACTCGATCGGATCGAGGGATTGTTAAGCGTCATCGCCGAATCGCCCACCATCAACGGCATCGCCACTGTCGATTACATCCTGGAAGATCGCCCTGGCAAACAGTACGGGGTTTTCGCCTCAGCTGGGGCAGCCGTTACATCCGCCGAAGTAGACATCGCCATTGGAGACAGGGCAATTATCAGCGTTGCCACCCCTACCCAAGAACCAACCGTCACCCCCACCCAGATTCCATCCTCTACCCCAACGCCATCGCCCACCCCTACCGATACGCCAACGCCCACCCCCACAATCACGGTCACTCCCACGCCACAAAGCGGCAGCATCAATATCGCCGTAACTGATTTGACCCAACTTTTGGGCATGGGGGCTGGGATTGGGTTGATGGGGATTGCCGGCATTTTTCTGGGAAGCTTCCAGGGATGGCAGCCGGATAAAATCGCTCCCTTGCTATTGTGGGGAATTGTGGGCGGGTTGGCGGCATACCTATATTTCGCCCTCAATATGCCAGGCGCCCAATCTTGGCAAGAGACGCCGCCGGTTGGCGCTTTGCTCTTCGCTTTGTTGGGCGGCGTTTTAGGTTACTTCTTTAAATGGCTATACGAATTCTTTGCGGATTTGTGACAATCATCCCTTGTCGCTCCCCACATCTTTCTCGGATTTATAAAGCATGAAGCGGCAAAAATCGCTCCTGCCCCTTTTGTTGGCAGCCAATCTGGCGTTAGGCGTCTTTTACGCATTCACCACCCCCATCTTCGAAGCGTCAGACGAATTGTGGCATTATCCCATGGTGCGCCATTTGGCAGCCGGCAACCCCCTGCCAATACAAAACCCCGACGATGTGGGAGCATGGAAGCAAGAAGCCAGCCAACCGCCGCTTTATTACTATCTGGGAGCGGCGTTAACTTTTTGGATCGATCAGAATGATATGGAAAAGGTACGCTGGCTCAATCCCCATGTCGATAATGGGGTGATTACCTCGGACGGCAATAGCAACCTGGCGATTCATGACCCATCCTTCAGCCGCTGGGAGGGGGCGCTTTTGGCGGTGACTGTCGTTCGGCTGGCTTCGGCGTTGATGGGAGCCGCTACCGTGTATCTCACCTATCGCATCGGACAAGCCGCCGCTCCATCCCGCCCCGAAATCGGCTTAGGAGCTGCCGGCATTCACGCCTTTATGCCAATGTATCTTTTTATTAGCGGGGCGGTCAACAACGACAACTTAGCCATGTTGCTGACATCGCTTGGGTTGTGGTTCATGGTTCGCCTAATCGTTCGCCAAGAGCCGCTAACGGCACGGACTTTAGCGCCAATGGGATTTGTTTTGGGGTTAGGCGCCCTCACCAAACAAGGAGCGCTTGCTCTATTTCCGTTGGCTGTGGGCGCATTGTTTGTAGCCCATTGGCGGCAAAATGGACGGGACAGCCGTCTGCCGGCATTGGGGCGGTCGTTAGGTCAAACCCTCATCAGCTATTTATGGATTTTGCTGCCGGCGCTCGTCATCGCCGGTTGGTGGTACTGGCGCAACATCCAACTATATGGCGATCTGCTAGGGTGGAGCGCCTTTTTCCAGGTGCTGGGAGTGCGGGCGCACCCCGCTTCGCTGGCTCAACTTTGGGATGAACGATGGGGCTTTATGCTTTCCTATTGGGGCTTGTTTGGCGGCGTAAATGTGCCAATGGCAAGTTGGATCTACCATCTATTAAATGGCATTTTAATTTTGGGCGTCATCGGTTTCAGCGTTGAGTTGATTCGACGCATACGCCGCCATCGCCTGCCGCAGATGCCGGCATCATCCCCCCCTTCAAATTGGTTTGGCAACCTATTGAGCTGGGTGGAAGCTGAGTTTCCGCTCGTCATCTGTCTGCTGTTATCGTTTGCCGTCATTTACGGGCTGATTCAATGGGCGACCTTCACCTGGTCGTCGCAAGGGCGGCTCGTTTTTACCGCTATTTCCGCCCTAAATGTATTGTTGGCAGTTGGATTAGGCAGTTGGCTGCCGGCAAAATTCGCCCGCGCTATTTTAGGCAGCTTGGTCGCCTTTTTGTTTGTCGTCGCCACGTTAGCCCCTATATTGTGGATACGACCAGCATACGCCTTTCCAAACCGGTCGGCGGCGATTGCCGGCAACCCAATTCAGATTGATTTTGGCGACAAAATGCGTCTGGTTAGTTTCGAATTTTCCCCAAACAGTTTGCTGCCCGGCGACGAACTTGATTTGTGGTTAACGTGGGAGACGCTGCAAACCACAGAGAAGAATTGGAGCGTGTTCGCTCAACTTATCGATCCCGTCACTGGCGTTCCCATCGCCCAGCGGGATATGTACCCGGGCGGCGGGTTGGCAGCCACCTCTTTGTTGCGGCCGGGCGACCGATTGCGAGACCATTACCGGCTGCAATTGCCTCCGACCGCCATCGCCCCTGCCCAACTTACCTTACAGATCGGGCTTTATGATTTTTACACGGAGGAACGTTTGCCGGCATCTACCGGCGAAGACGCTGTACCAATAGGCGCTATTCCGCTTACGGCGGCGTCTGGCGGCGTTCCCAACCCGCTATCAGTAAACTTTGAAGATAGGGTAGAGTTAGTTGGCTTTGCCGTCAAGCCACGCCAATTAAACGTTGGAGAAACCCTCGACCTAACCCTCCACTGGCAAATCGATCGACCCCTCGACGCCGACTACACATTTTTCGCCCAACTATTGGGAGCGGAGAATCATCGTTGGGCAGCCGCCGACATTTCGCCGCCAATTCCTACCTCAACTTGGGAAACATCCACGGTACAATCAGTCGAAATGAGGCTGCAGCTAGACCCAGCAACGCCTCCAGGCGTCTATCCCATCATAATTGGCGCCTACACCCAACCCGAACCGGGCATTTTTGAGCGGTTGCAAATCGTCACCCCAGATGGGCGGCTGACTCAAGATGATTTTTTACAATTAACCTTGGTACGGGTAGATGGGTAGCGGACGACAAACAATGGCGGGCACAGAATGAAGATCGGACGGTTGCATGGTAAATGATAAAAGAATTTTGGGCATCTCAGTTACCCATCCCCTAATCCCTAACCTCCAGTCGCCTCTGGGATTAGGATTGCTTGCCGGCATGTTGGCGATTGTTGCCGGCATTGTTTTAGCGTATGGCGGTTGGTTAGCTGGGGCGGCTCTTTTTCTGGGCGGCATTGGGACATTCGTCGTGTTGCAACGAATTGAAATCGGCTTTTGGGCGGTCATAGCCGTCATCTGCTTGTTGCCCTTTGGCACGATACCCATCGATATCGGCTTAACCCCCACTCTCCTAGACGCCGCATTGGGAGCGGCAATGGGCGTTTGGGCGCTTCGATTAGTCACGGGCAGACAACACAATATCGTTGCCGCCCCAATTACGCTGCCATTGCTGTTGTTTATTATCATCGCCATCTTTTCCTTCATCTTTGGGCTGTCAAACGGGGCGCTGACTCCCAACTTGATTCGTCATTTCGCCGAAATGCTACTTAGCGTCGCCTTTACCTTAGTAGTTATCGACTATTGCCGCGATTGGCAGCGGCTAGAACGATTGTGCAAAATCTTGCTGTTGGCGGGCGGTGGGGCGGCGACATTGGGCATCATTTTGTGGGCGCTGCCAGATAGCCTGGCAAACGATATTTTGAATAGTTTGCAGCGGGTGGGGTATCCGGGCGGCTGGGTGGTGCGTTATATCGAAGACAATCCGGAACGGGCGGAAAGAGCGATCGCCACTTCGGTTGACCCCAATGCATTGGGCGGCTTGTTGTTGTTGATGGGAGCGATAATCACCCCGCAAACGCTTTCCAAAGAGCCTTCTTTGCCAAAAAAGTGGGCGATTTTAATCGCTGGCGCGATTTTTGTTTGCCTAATCCTCACCTTTTCCAGAGGGTCAATGGTAGGGTTGGCGGCTGGGTTGGGGTTTATCGCCTTGATCAGTTATCGGCGATTGATTCCGGCAATGGCGCTAGCAGGCTTATTATTTTTAGCTCTGCCAGCAAGTCGAGGGTACGTTTCCCATTTCGTTGCCGGCATTCAGGGAGAAGATTTAGCCACCCAAATGCGGTTCGGCGAATATCAAGACGCCATCGAATTGATAAGCCGTTACCCCACCTTCGGCGTCGGTTTTGCCGGCTCGCCCGATATCGACCTCTATCTTGGCGTCTCGAGCGTTTATTTACTCATTGGTCAGCAAATGGGCATCTTAGGGGTTGTTATCTTCTTTACCATCATCGCTGTCGTTTTCGGTTATGCTTATTTTAATCGGTATCATTTCATAACTAGACCGCATCGTCACGCCATTTGGCTTGGTCTTCATGCCGCGCTAGCTGGCGGTTTGGTGGCTGGAATCTTTGATCATTACTTTTTCAACCTCGATTTTCACCATGCGGTCACGATTTTTTGGCTGTTAGTTGGCTTGTGCGTCGCCTCGACTAGACTGGGCGACATACCTGAACAAGAGAATGACGTTAACAGACAAAGAAACAGCTAGAAACGAATGTTAATTCTAGCTTGCAGGAGTATCGCATGTTTTCATTTCGAAAAATCCTCATTATCTTGTTACTTTTTGCCGCCCTGACGGCGTGCCGTTCTGATGAGCCAGAAGCGGAAGTCGCAGCGCCTCCCTTGCCGACCCTCATGGTTACGCCAAGCGGAGAAATAGACAAATCCCCTCGCCAACAGGCATCGCCAACTAGCTCTATTCCACCCACCTGGACGCCTGGTCCAATCCCTGTAGGGCATCCAACTTCGGCTCCCAAAGAGCCAGATCCGACCTATACTGTGCAGGAAGGGGATACGCTGGGCGGTATTGCCGAATTTTATGGCGTAAGTGTGGCTGTTCTGGCTGACGCTAACGATATTTCAAACGTTGATTTGATTGAACCTGGGCAAATCATCACCATACCTGCCGGCAATTAACGCTTCTTGCTTGCGACAACCGCATATTTTCCTTAAGATTAGGCATCCGTACCCTCGGCTATCTTGCCGGGGCAAGAAATCGCGCATAGTCAAAGGAAAAAGGTTGGATGAAAATATCGATCATTGGCGGCGGACCTGGCGGATTGTATTTCGCTTTGCTGGCAAAAAAAGAGTGGCCCACCTACGACATTTCCGTTTATGAACGCAACAAACCAGACGACACATTTGGCTTTGGGGTCGTATTTTCCGACGAAACGCTGGGCATCTTTCATGAGTACGATGCCCCATCATATGAAGCAATTCGGCGTAATTTCGCTTATTGGGACGACATTGACATCGTGTTTAAGGGGGAGACGATGCGCTGTGCCGGCAATGGCTTTGCCGGTTGTTCCCGAGTGTCGCTGCTGAATCTATTGCAAGATAGATGCCGGCAATTAGATGTCAACCTACATTTTGAAACGGAAATCGAGCCAGCTGATTTAGCCAAACCCCCATTCGCCAACTCTGACCTCATCGTCGCTTCAGACGGTATCAACAGCAAAATTAGAACCAAATATGAATCGGATTTCGGCACAACGATCGATCTAACCTTTAACCAATTTGTGTGGATGGGGTCTACCCGCTCTTTCGACGCTTTCGTTTACTTCTTCAAAGAGACAAAATACGGCAATATGACCGTCCATTGTTACCAATTCAATTGGCAGCCCGACCTAAGCACCTGGATTTTTGAGATGTCGGACGAAACGTGGCGGAATGCCGGCTTCGACCAGATGGAAGAAGCGGAATATACCGCTGTCTTGCAAGCCCTTTTCGCTGACGAATTAGATGGACACGATCTAATCACTAATCGCTCTTTGTGGCGCAGATTCCCCAAAGTTCGCAACGAAACGCCAGTAAAAGACAATATCGTGTTGATCGGAGACGCCAAAGCGACGGCTCATTACACCATCGGCAGCGGCACCAAACTGGCAATGGAAGACGCCATTGGGTTGCTGGAAGCGATGCGCCAGGAACAGGAGGTTCCTGACGCTTTGGCGACATTTGAAGAGCTGCGCCGCGACGAGGTAGGCAAATTGCAACACAGCGCCGAGGTATCGCTGCAATGGTTTGAGGCGTTAGACCGCCATTGGCATCTCTCTACCCCTCAATTTTGCTTTGGCGTCATGTCCCGCTCTAAACAAATCACCTACGAAAACTTGATAATGCGAGACGCCTCATTTGTAGAGACGGTGATGGATGATTTTATGGCGGTCGTACAGAAAAACGGCTTTGATGTGGCAAAAGACACGCCGCCAATGTTTACCCCGTTTCGGCTGCGGGAGATGGTCGTTCCCAATCGAGTCGTTGTCTCGCCAATGGCGCAATATTCCGCTACGGATGGGGCGCCAAATGAGTGGCATTTGGTTCACTTAGGTAGCCGGGCATTGGGCGGAGCTGGATTGATCTTCGTTGAAATGACTTGCCCATCGCCCGAAGCGCGGATTACGCCAGGCTGCACCGGATTATGGAACGAGGCGCAATGTCTGGCATGGCAGCGTATTGTGGAATTTGTTCACGCCAATAGCCAAGCGAAGATCTGTATGCAATTGGGACATGCCGGCAGAAAAGGGTCAACTCAATTGGGCTGGGAAGAGATGGATCGCCCATTGCCTGCCGATAATTGGGGGTTGACCTCCGCCTCGCCAATTCCATATTTGGATGGGGTCAGTCAAATTCCTAACGAACTCGACCGTGCCGGCATGGATCTCATCATCGACCAATTTGTCCGCGCCACCCGATACGCCGATCAAGCAGGATTTGATATGGTGGAAGCCCATATGGCGCACGGCTATTTGTTGGCGAGCTTTATCTCGCCGCTTACCAACCGACGGGTCGATAAATATGGCGGCTCAGTACAAAATCGCTTGCGTTTTCCCCTGGAACTATTTGAAGCGATGCGGGCGGCTCTGCCGGCAGCCAAGCCGATGTCCGTTCGCCTATCCGCTACCGACTGGGCGGAAGGGGGCTTGTCCCAGGCGGATCTAATTACCATCGCCTCCGCCCTAAAAAGCGCTGGCGCCGACCTAATTGACGTCTCTACGGGGCAAACCGTCCCTTGGCAAGAGCCAGTTTATGGGCGCATGTATCAGACCCCATTCGCCGATGCCGTTCGTCATGCAGTGGGCATTCCCACCATGGCGGTAGGCAACATCACCACCCCAGATCAGGTCAACACCATTTTGCTGCAAGGGCGGGCAGATTTGGTCGCGCTAGCTCGACCCCATCTGGTTAACCCGAGCTTTTCCTTGCAGGCGGCTGCCTGGTACGATTATCAGGCGCAATATATTCCGCCACCCTATTTGCCTGGGCAGGAACAGGCGTTGCGGTTGGCGGAACGAGAGCGGGAGGAGATGGATCGCATGCGGGCGGCGCTGAAACCTCCTACCCATCAGTTAGGTTAACGTGACAACTGAATTAAGCCCTCGCGTTCTAAAAGTGCAGCAGGCTCTCCAACAAAAAGGGTTGACTCTCGCTATCCAGGAGTTAAACGACTCTACTAGAACGGCGCAACAAGCGGCTGAGGTAGTTGGTTGCGACGTGGCGCAAATCGTCAAATCATTGATCTTTAAGGGCAAAAAGAGTCAGCATCCTTTCCTTGTGGTCGCCAGCGGGGGAAATCGGGTCAGCGTTAAAAAGTTGAGCAAATTAGTCGGCGAGAAAATCAGCAAGCCAAACGCCGATTTTGTGCGAGCCCAAACCGGCTTTGCCATTGGCGGCGTTCCGCCCGTCGGGCACATTCAACAGATACCTTGCTATATCGATGATGATTTGTTAACGCATGACCAGCTTTGGGCAGCGGCTGGATCGCCCAACGCCTTATTTTGCCTTTCGCCAGACGATCTACTACACATTACAAATGGCGAAGTTGCAGACGTAAAGGAATGACCAGTAGCTGATGCTGACAAAAATTGCCAAAGTTCTCTTAGTCGCGGTTGGCATTATCGCCATCCTATTTTTTGCTGGACCTCGCGTCCCGATCGACGAAACGATACGTCCAGTGAGGTTGCCGGCAGATTTAGACGCCTATCTGGCTCAATCTGAATCTCAATTTAACGACATCGTACCTGGCGCTGAGAAAACGATCCAATGGGCTTTCCCCGACAAAAGAAAGACTGCGCTAGCCATCATCTATTTCCATGGCTATTCTGCCACACGGCAAGAGACATCCCCGTTATCGGAAGATATGGCAAGCCAGCTAAACGCTAATCTTTACCTGACCCGATTGACCGGACATGGCAGAAGTGGGGATGCCATGGCAGAAGCCTCTGTCAATGATTGGTTGAACGACGCGCAGGAAGCGTTAGCGATCGGGCAGCAAATCGGCGAAAAAGTTATCGTCATTGGGGTATCAACCGGGGGCACATTGGCGAGTTGGCTAGCCGCCCAACCCGAAACGAACGCCCTGGCGGCAGCCATATTAATCTCGCCCAATTTCGCGCCGCGAGACAGCAATTCTGAAATTTTGCTGCTGCCGTGGGGCGGAACGATAGCGGGGTTACTTATCGGCGACCAAAGGAGTTGGCAGCCAGCAAATGAAATGCAGGCAGAATTTTGGACGGAAAGTTACCCTACCACAGCATTGCTGCCGATGATGGGGTTGGTCGAATTGACCCGATCGCAGGATTTAGCCCAAATCGACATTCCCATTTTGACGATCTATTCTCCCAACGATGAAGTGGTTAATGCCGGCAAAATCGAAGAAGCGCATCAGGCGTTTGGATCTTCGCGCAAGGCGATTATCCCCATTGAGAGCGTGGGAGACCCTAGTAATCATGTGCTGGCAGGCGATATTTTATCGCCAGACGACACCCAACAGCTACTGGAGATGATTTTGCGCTTTGTTGAGGAGTTGCCGGCATAATGTAGCGTAACTTAACCAGCTGCAATGAGTGAGATCGGCAAACCAAAGAGCGGGTTCGCAATCGACAGGCGGAAAGTTAGATTCCAAAGGGGTAAGACCCATATCGCTTTTCCTACCTGATTGGACAAATAGTAACGAATTTTCTGCTGCCATCACACAGATACCCTTTGCTGCCTTTTACCAATTTGAGTATAGTTGACTCGACATAACCACTAAATCGTTACCGCGATTTTCATCCTCAATGTTTCGAGATGGTTTTGGCGAAATATTTGGACGCTGCCCTTCTCTGAATTAGCAAGGAAAGTACGCATGCAGCTTTATTTTATTCGCCATGCCCAATCTGAAAACAATTTATTGTGGGAGCAAACCCGATCATCCAAAGGGAGAGTAGCAGATCCGGAATTGACTCCAAAAGGGGTAGAGCAAGCCAAATGTGTGGCGGATTTGTTGGGCATGCCGGCACAAGCGGGCGTGCAACCATGGCGAGACCCATATAATCGGCTTGGATTTGGGTTAACCCACCTATACAGCAGCCTGATGGTTCGCGCACTGGATACAGCCGCCGTTATCTCTGCCGCTGCCGGCATACCGCTGGTTGCTCGGATGGATTGTTTTGAACGGGGCGGCATTTATCTAACTGATGAAAAAACGGGCGAAAGAGAGGGATTAGGCGGCAACAGCTTTGCATATTTACAAAACCGATACCCAAATGTTCATCTTCCTAAATCCTTTAGCGATGAAGGTTGGTGGGGCAATAAACCATATGAAACGAAAGAAGACGCTGTAGGGCGGGCGCGCCAATTGTGGGCAAATCTACTCGAAGGGCACAATGAAAACGATCGGGTGGGGATGGTCAGCCATGGCGGCTTTTTGCAGCCATTTATGGCAGCGGCGCTTAAGCAGCCTAACGCCGAAATATTTGCGCCTCCGTTTGATTTCAATATCTTTAACACAGGGATCACCCGACTCAGCATTCAAGGGGATTTCGTTCACGTCGTCTATCACAATCGAATTGACCATCTGCCGACCAATTTAGCGACATCATGACAGACAACACAACGGGACAATCAGATAATATTGTTGGCTTCGACCAAATCGTAGCCGTTTTCTTGTGGGGATGGGCGATTTTCGGGGCGTCCATTCCCATTCTTCTCTTTTGGTTTTTTCAGGATGGAATGGTAGCTGCCGGCACTTCGCTGCCGAACTTTGTGAGCCCCCTTTTCGGCTTCTTTAATCTGGCATTGGTGGGCGTTCCAGCGTTACTATTGGCATTGTTTTGGAAAAACGAACGGTACAAAGCGATCTTCACATGCTGGGCGCTGGCAGTGGGGTATGGCTTGTTCATGTTGCCCTTGCGGCTCATTTCATTCCAATCGACCTTTACCCTGGCGGGATGGCAAATAGTCGGCTCGCTTTTATTTGCCGGCATGTTGTGGCTGGCATTTCGGCGGCGAGACACCCGCATCTATAGAAAATTGGACAAAGCGGCGCTTTTTTTCGCTTTGGCGCTGGCGGCTTTAGGGGGCATAAGTTGGCTGGCGTGGGGGGCGCTTGGCAGTTGGACAGAAGCGATGGCGCAATTAATCGCTTCACTTTTGTTTGGCGTAGTCGCCGCCCTATTGCTGACCCGTTTTCTCTTTGATCCGCTGTGGCAAAGCAGCGATTCATTGGGGTGGAACATCTTGGCGGGAGGCATGGCAGCGGGAGCGGCTTTGTTGATATTGATTGGCGCTTTTGGCGTGGGCGGACAATCTTTGCTCTATTTCCTGACCCTGCCGGCATGGGGGCTCACCCTTGCCGGCATCTACGCCATCAACCACAATCACCATTGGGCGCCCATCGCCCTGGCTGTCGGATTGTTAGTCGCCATTCCCTATCTATTCATCGACCCCGATGAGTTGGCGCTAATATTAAACATCGGCAGTCGGGATATTTTGACCTGGGCGCTTTATGCGGCAGCCATCGGTTTGGCGTTGGCATGGCTATTTGGAATCCTGGCGCTGATCGCTCGGCGTCAATTGGCGTCGATGGGCGGCGGGTGGTGGATAGCTCCGGCAGCGGCGTTGTTGTGGCTGGCTGGAGCCGCTGTCTTCTATTTTGCAGGTCAACCTGGCTGGCACGGAGAAGAGCTGTTTATCGTAATGGCGAATCAGGCAGATGTCAGCCAAGCGGCGGCGATAGATGATCCAGCCCAAAGACGAGCCTCCATTTATTCGATTCTGACAACCCACGCCAATAACAACCAAGCTGATATTCGCCAATATCTTGAAAATCGAAGCATCGACTATCAACCTTACTACTTAATCAATGCCATCCGGGTCGAGGGGGGCGCTTTTCTGCGCTGGACATTGTCTCGCCGCGATGATGTGGATCGGGTTTTAGCCAACCCCGCTCTCCGCCCACTGCCGGCATTGCCGCCTGTCGATACCGGCGCCGCCCGAGCCCCTGCCGCCGCCCAATGGAATCTTACGAACATCGGCGCTACGCAAGTATGGTCGATTTTAGGCGTTCGGGGCGAAGGGGTAGTTGTTGGGCAATCAGACTCAGGAGTGGAATGGACGCATCCCGAATTGCAAGACAGCTATCGCGGCGCAGACGGCGAACACGCTTACAATTGGTTCGACCCCTGGACCCATTCTCAGGAGCCATTTGATTTGGGCGGGCATGGCACCCACACCCTCGGCTCAGTTTTGGGAAATAGCGTTGGCGTCGCTCCCGATGCGACCTGGTTTGGGTGCAGCAACCTGATGCGCAACCTCGCCAATCCTGCCCTCTACCTGGATTGTCTGCAATTTATGTTAGCCCCGCATCCATTTGATGGCGATCCGCTGCTGGATGGCGACCCGGCTCTGGGGGCAAATGTGTTGAATAATTCATGGGGTTGCCCCGAATTAGAAGGATGTGATGCCGAATCGTTACATTTGGCGGCATTAAATATGCGTCATGCCGGCATTTTCGTGGTCGCCAGCGCCGGCAACTCGGGTCCTGGTTGCGAATCGATCGATTCGCCGCTGGCGATTTATGACGAAGTTTTTTCCGTTGGGGCTATCGACGAAGGGGGGACATTAGCCTCCTTTAGCAGCCGCGGACCCGTCACAGTAGATGGCAGCAATAGAGTCAAGCCAGACATCGTCGCCCCCGGGGTAGCCGTTTTGTCTTCTTTTCCTAACCACAGCTATGAGCGAGCGGACGGCACTTCGATGGCGGGACCCCATATCGCTGGCGTTGTCGCTTTAATTTGGTCTGCCAACCCGCAGCTTATCGGCGATATCGACCGCACGGAACAGATATTAATAGAGACCGCCCAGCCTTACACTTTGCCCTTGCCAGCTTGTGTCGATGCCGCTTCTGCCCCAAATAGCGGGGCAGGGTATGGGATCGTTGACGCTTTTGCCGCTGTACAGCAGGCGTTAAATGAATAGAAATCTCCGCTCCTCGCCTCCCGACAAAGCTATGATAAAATCAGGTGGAAATGGAAATTCAACAGAGTGAGAATGCCGGCATCAATAACGCCCAAAAAGCTAGGGCGGCAGCGTTACGTCGTTTCAATCAGCTAGCCGTTTATTTGCCTTTGGGCATCGGCGGGGCGATCTGCCTCGGGTTGCTCGGATGGTTGATGTGGGCATCTGTCATCGCCCCGCTGTTCAATCGTGAAGCGGCTAACGGCGGCGAGGTCGCAACGCTCCAATCAAGTTTAGCCGACGCTATCTTTGTATTGTTAGGGCTGCCGATATTTTTAACGATGTTAGCTCTTCCCCTCCTGCTCTTGGCGGGCTTGTTGACTATGCGGCAAAATGATCGGGCTCCGCTGCGTTGGTTACAAAGCAAAAGCTGGGCGCTCGAAAACCGAATTGTCCAAATCAAAGATAGATTGCATCGCGTTTCAACGACTACAATTAGGAATGGAACCGCTATCGGCAACCGATTGGAGCAAACTGAACATAAAATATTCCGCCAATTGACCAGAGAAGAACGAGGCGATTGACGAATCATCCCTGCTTATAAGTGAGGCATCTATGGAACAAGATGGAAATTGGAAACGAAAACTACTTCTTGCTGGCGCCGCTATTGGGGCGGCATTAGGCATAGGCACCGCCTACCTTATGATTCGAACGGCTGAGGAAAACGAAAACGGGCAAGCCCCTCAAATCAACACCAGCGATCTGTTTCGCACTACGGTTGGCATCATCGGCGCCATGCGGGGTATCGCCGCCCTGGGTAAAAAACAATAGCCTGTTTCGAAACAGCGGTTAAAAATGAAACCAGAAGTATTAGTTTTAGACGACGAAAGAACCAACGCGCGGCTAATCAAGATGTTGTTGGATATCGATGGTTTTGAAACGGTTGTGTGTCATAATTTGACAGAGGCGCATCAACAGATCAATCCTAAAATTGCCGCTTGTGTGCTCGATTTCCATTTAAGCGGCGAAGAAAGCGGCTTAGATTTTCTGTTGGCGATCCGCTCTCAAAAAACTTCGGCTGCGCCCCAAACTCCTATTGTGGTAACCACTGGCGACTATCGGCAAGCGGAAGTGGCTTTGGATGCCGGCGCTGATCTATTTATGCTTAAACCATATCCGCCCAGCGAATTAGCGAATGCCCTCCGCACGCTGCTAAATTCTGGGGCAGTCAGCTCGGAAGAAGAGTAGCGTAATGGCATATTCTGTGGGCGCATTAATCGTCAGCGATCGGGCGGCTGCCGGCATTTACCAAGACCAATGTCTCCCCGTTATTGCCGGCAGTTTGCAATCCCATCCCCAACTAACCCTGGCTAAAGAAGCTATCGTTCCCGACGAAATCGACCAAATCGCCGCCGCCCTCGCCCAATGGCGCGACGAAGGGTTGGCGTTGATTGTAACCAGCGGCGGCACCGGCTTTTCGCCCAGAGATGTCACCCCGGAAGCGACCCGCCAAATAATCGACCGCGAAGCGCCAGGCATTGCCGAAACATTACGGGCAGAGAGTTACAAGATAACAAAACATGCCATGCTCTCTCGCGGGGTTGCCGGCATTGCCGACAATACGCTCATCATCAACCTGCCTGGCAGCCCCAAAGCGGCGGCAGAATGTATGGAGATATTGTTGCTCGTGCTGCCTCACGCCCTCGGCCTGCTAAGCGGCGCCCCCAAAACCGAGTCCGATCACCGCTCAGTTTAACCTTTTGCCATTATCGGCTATCATTTCCCTATTATGACACATCAAGAAATTAGACCTTTCCCAGCGCCAGCGACCACCGTCATGCGCAGCACATTGTTCGCATTAGCCCGGATGAACGCCAAGCTTCAAGCATACAACGAAGATAGCGGCGTCATCGTCGCTACCCTGACCAAGCGAATGGGGCTGCAAAAGCAAGATTTAATCGCTCGGATACGCCCTTTTGAGCAAACGTGCCAACTGGAATTAGAAGCGCCCGACGCTACCTCTGCCGCTGAACTGTTGCGTTTAGTAGCGGCATATGTGCAAGATGGCGGCAAAGTGGAAGCCAATGCCCGAATGCAATGGACAGATTTAGCCCGTGATCATGCCGCCAAAACGCGCCGCCGAAATATGGTCAACCGAGTTAAAGCGATAATGCCCGGGAGCGCTCCTGCCCCAACCCCGCCGCCCGTCGCCCCACCCAGCGAAGAGGACGGCGAAATGGTAGTGGGCGAAGCTGGCTCCGCCCTGATGCCCATCCCCGATAATCCGGGGGTGTTGGTCAAAAATGAAAATGACAAAGTAGTGGAGCTAAAAATCGACCCTCACACCTTTACTGACCGGACAGCGCATATGCAAATTTGCCCGGCGTGCCAGGCGGTGACGTTGCGTTCTAGCCAATTTTGCAGCCAATGCGGCAGACCATTGACGTTGGAAGCGGTGCAACCGGAGTTGAGAGAAGGGGTGGAGGGGACTGCCGGCAAAAGCCTGAACGCTGCCCTCACCGGATTAGCCTTTAACATCGTGCCAGTTGCCTTGCTCATATTGCCCGCCCTCTTCCGCTCCCGCGACCTCAGCTTTATGAACCGAGTAGAAGCGGGGCTGTCCACGCCGATCGTGGTAGCGGCATTTTTGCTGGGGCTGGCGCCCATGCTCTTTTTTGGCTGGCGAGCGATTTCCCACGCCCAACGCGCTTCTTGGTTTTACAGTTTAGGCGGTGCCCCAGATGACGCTCGCCGGACGCGGGGGATGTTGGGCAGCGCCCTAGGCTGGTCGAATATCTATTTGGCAGCCGCCTGGCTCTTTTTTGTGGTCATCGCCCTCTTTTAACGCAAAATCCCGACAGACTTTTTGAAGCCTGTCGGGTTGAGTAAGCGCAACAATTAATCCTCCAGCAGCTGAATCGAGAGACCTGGCGTCGCTACCCCGTTAGAAGGGGCAACGATTTGTGCCGGCACAAAACCGGTAAAAGCGGGCTGTCCATCTCGCAACCAACCAGCATACCAATCCAACCAACCGCCAGTCGAAACGATGCCGCAACCCGGAATATCGATCGAGATTAGCTGGTCTCGCCCTTGCGCCCCATGCGGGCTGGTAAACGTCCCTTCTACTGGGAAGTTGCCGCCGAAGCTGAATTGATCGTTGACAATGGGAGTGGTGGGCTGCTGAATGGCGTAATTGCCGCATCCTGGCACGCTGATGAAGATGGTATAACCCAACACCTGACTCTCGTCCGCCGACACGTAAAATTCGCGGGCGTCTTCGGTAGAACGCCAATAGCCTGCCTTAGAAGTTGGCGGCGCAAATGGGGACGATTTGGCGATTATGGGCAGATAGAGGTTGTAAGCGCCGAGCGGAGGAGGCGGCGCGCTGCAAGATGGGGCTTCATAAGCCCCGATATATGTTCCCCAGCGCCCATTGGGGTTGCCCGTGTTTTTGCTGTATTGTCCCACATAGTAAAATGTTTTGCCGTCTGGAGCGATAGTCATCCCAGTGTAATCCCCCCAGCGCCGCCCGCCAAAAGAGTTGTTCGGGCTATCGAACGCCGTATAGACCAGTTCGCCCGCTTTGAGCAACTGTTCGCCATCCAACATGCCGGCAGGCGAGTCCCACAAGCGGGACGCCACATAAACGCTGGGGTGTGTCGAGGCGCTTCCTTTGGTGTACCCTATCGCCATTGTGCCGCAGGCGTCCACCGCCAAATCAGGAAAAGAGCGATATTGTCCGGGGCTGCCATATGTTCCCGCCTGGACTATTGTGGCGCTAATCGGATCGATTTGCGCCCATCGCACGCAATTTACCGTCCCCGAACCTGGATTGCAGCCGACCGTTGCCGCTGTCCATAAAAAGCCATTGCGATACTCTAAATCGAGCGGGCGCAAATCGTTGCCAGAGATGGGGTCGCCGCCCAATTGGGGGGTAGCCACGGGAAAGCCGGCATTGACGCCGGCAGCGGCGTTGATATCTACCATCCCTACCACCTGCGGCAAACCACCGCTAAGTGGGTTTTTCCAGGAGAATAGGACGCGGTTGCTGCCGGCAACGTCGCCACCGCTGGTTAAAAAGTAATGGGGAGCAGAAGCGGGGGGCCAAGTACCTTGATCATACCCATGCACTTTGGCAGGTTGCGGCGTAAACGACAGCCCCACAGTCGCTTCCGCCGGGGTGACGCTATTGCCGGCATACAAATCCGCTTTTGGAAACGCCCATACCCGGCTCTCTTCATATAATTGAGAGGCGCCTGTGCGGAACATATTTCCCCCCATAAAGATGGCGCCATTCCCCACGCCGGCATGGGGGAAATCGAGCCAAATTCCGCTCGGATCAGCCAAATCAAGCGGAAAGGCGTACAACCGCCATTGACCTGTTGGGTTGTTGGTGGCGGAAACCGCCATGCAATAATGAGAGCCATCGACGCTGTATAAAGCCGTTTTGTTTAACCGGACGCGGTCGATAGCGATGATGTAACGATCCGTCTGTTCATCATACAATACATTCGGGTCGAACATAGAGGAAGCGACCGAGCTGGTATCGTCGGCGCTGTTGCAACCGGCGACGCTGGCAAAAAACGCCTGAAAAGTAAAGGGTCCGCTAATGTGAGCCCCAGCGGTAGAGTAAATGTCGAATGCGTCGTTGACAACTGTAATGAGGTGGCTTTTTCCTGCCGCGATGTCGGGATCAGGCGGCACGGTAGCGCCGCTGCCGCCGCAACAATCGTTGATGTCCATCCCGTCAAAATTTACGGTGCGCGTTAAGGAGAAGGCGGCGCTTAACGCCGCGTTTTGCACATTTGTTTGGGCGGGCAAATCTGCTGCCGCCTGGCGCAATGCGCTGTTTTTCAGGGGGCTGAATTGGTTTTCTAACCCACCCCGCCAATCAGGGTTTTTGGCGCTGTTGGCGCGGTTGATCTCCGAGGTGACTCCAGCGGTTGGCACATCCGCCAAATCTACCAAATGGGAAGAGACAGGAGCGTGCGAGACGGTTGCCGGCAAAGCCGCGTCCCCTACATCTGCCCGTAACAATTCATCTCCGCCCGAAGCCAGAGCAAAATAGCCATTGGCGTCGTCAATCCCCCCAGTTTGGCTATCCAATCGAGCGTTCTGCCGCCACAACCAAATGCCGGCAACCAAAACAATAGCTAAAACAAGTATCCGAAAAAATGATTGAGTCCTCATTATCTTCCTTGAATTTAATGACAATTTAGCCGATTTTAACTCTTTCCAGCGCCAAGATACAACCATTGCGGATAGATTTTGCATTCTGCTTAAGATTACGTAAACTTCTGGTTCACGATGAATAGCATAGACTTTCGCTCAGATACCGTTACCTTGCCTACTCCAGCCATGCGCCAAGCGATGATGGAAGCGCCGTTGGGCGACGACGTGTATGGCGAAGACCCCACGGTAAATGCCTTACAGGAACAGGCGGCGGCGCTATTGGGAAAAGAGGCGGGGTTGTTGGTTGCCAGCGGCACCATGGGCAATGTGGTCAGCGTTTTGGCGCATGCCAATCGGGGCGACGAAGCGATTTTAGGCAGGGATTCCCACCTGTTAAACGCCGAAACAGGCTCGCTGGCGACGCTGGGCGGAATCGTTCCGCAAGCGCTGTCCACAGACGACGCAGGGCAGATGGATTTAGCCGAACTGTCGGCTGCCATTCGCCCCGACAATGAGCATTATGCCCATACCCAACTCATTTGCGTCGAGAACAGTTATGGCTCTAAATGTGGCGCGCCCCTTTCGCTGAGCTATCTTGCCGGCATTTACGACATCGCTAAAAAATATAATTTAAAAGTCCATATGGATGGCGCCCGCTTATTCAACGCCGCTGTCGCTACCAATACAGCGGCGGCAGATATCGTTAAATATGCCGACTCGGTCAGCTTCTGTTTGAGTAAGGGGCTTTCTTGCCCGATTGGCTCTGTCATTTGCGGATCGGAAGCGTTTATCAAAAAAGCGCGTCGGATCAGAAAATCATTAGGAGGCGGGATGCGGCAGGCGGGCATCTTTGCGGCTGCCGGGTTAGTGGCGTTATCTGAAAATATCGAACGGTTGGCGGATGATCACGCCCACGCCCAACTATTGGCGAATGGCTTGAACCAAATCCCCGGCATCGTTATCGAGCCGGAACGGATCAAAACCAATATCGTCATGTTTGAATTGGCGGCAGAGTCGCCATTTACCGCTGCCCAACTAGTTGCTTGGGCGGAAGAACATGCCGGCATCAAATTTGGAGCGATCGGCGAAAAACGGTTTAGAGCCATCACCCATTATTGGGTAGGAGAAAGAGAAGTAAACGCTTTATTGAGCGCTATTCGCGAGGCGTTGGACAGGTTGCCGGCAAAAAACGGCTGACGACAAAATATGAATAACTTGCTTGGTTCAATGGTCGGACAATACCGCATCGAAGCCCGGTTGGGCGATGGCGGCATGGGCTCTGTCTACCGAGCCACAGACATCAACCTCAACCGTCAGGTAGCGTTGAAATTGATGCATCAACATATCGCCCGCAATCCCGAATTTCGGGCGCGGCTGACGAATGAAGCCCGCATCGCTGCCAAGTTGGATCACCCCTCCATTGTCAAAATTTTCGCCTTTGGCGGCTTAGAAAGCGAACTCTACATCGCCATGGAATATATCAGCGGCGGCAATTTACGGGCGCATTTGCGCCGATTGCAATCGATGAACAAATATTTGCCGATGAGCCAAGCGTTGCAAATCGCTGCCCAAATCGCCGAAGCGCTCCATTACGCCCACCAAAGAAACATCATTCACCGTGACGTAAAGCCGGGAAATATCATTCTTAAACCAACCGACAAGCCGGAATTTGAGATAGATGCGCCATTTCGGGCTGTTCTAACTGATTTTGGCTTGGTAAAGGTAATTGAAGGAGACAAAATCACCCAAACGGGCACCACGATGGGCACGCCCGTTTATATGTCGCCAGAACAATGTGCCGGCAAACCAGTGGAAGGAGCGAGCGACCTGTATGGTCTGGGGGTGGTTTTATATGAGATGCTGACCAACAACGCCCCCTTCCGGTTTAAAAATTTGGCGGAGGCGATAGCGGCTCATTTAAATGGACAGTTGCCGCCATCGGTTCAAGATTTGCGCCCATCGATTCCAGGAACGATTGCCGGCATCGTTGCCAAAACGATGGCAAAAGAGCCAAATGAGCGGTACACAAACGGAAATGAGATGGCGGCAGCGTTGCGAAGCGCCCAAATCGCCATGGCGGATTTGCCGACACAGTTGAGCGGACAAGGGGTAGCGTTGCCGGCAAGTCAACCTGTGGCAGATATCGCTGGCGTGGTCGATTTGCAGCCCGACAGCTTTCCGCAAGGGGTGGAACTGGCGATAACCGTCGGCGGGCGGGAAAATAGCCGGGTTAAATTGACCCGACCATTGATTCGAATAGGGCGTGACCGCAACAATGACATCGTATTGCCGGCAGAAGGGGTGTCGCGCCATCATGTATCGTTGCAAGCGTCAGAAACAGATTGGTTTGCGGAAGATTTAGGGGGAATCAACGGCACATTTATGGGCGGCATACGATTGCCGGCAAAGGTGCCGACCCGAGTTACGATGGGCAACGCGATCCAGGTAGGACCTTACACCCTAACCCTGCATATGCCGGTCGGGGAAAAAAATGAGATGGACAGCGACAGCTTTATGGAGGCGATCCGCACGCCAACCGGGCTACAGAGCGCCTCTCTCTCTGAGCAGGTTACAGAATTTCATACCCCAACGCCGACCGCCAGCAATCTCGCGCTATTTTTAACGCAAGAACATATCACCATAGAACCTGGGCAGAGAAACAGGCTGCCGGTCGAAATCGTCAACCGAGGCAGCGTGGCTGATCGGGTTAGTTTGCGGGTGCGGGGCATCCCTGACAGTTGGGCAAGGTTGCCAGGAGCTTTTGAAGATGTGCCGGCAGGCGGCAGCGTCCAGTTAGATATCGGCATTTTGCCGCCGCGCAGCCCACAAACCGCCAGCGGCAATCATCGTTTTCGGGTGGAAGTGATCTCTCAGCAGCAGGCAGATGGCATGGTAGCCGCCACCGGCACGATAGAAATCCTGCCTTTTTCCGCCTTTGCCGCCCGATTAGAGCCGCAAACTGCGGAATTGCCGGCAACAGCCCAAGTTCATATCCAAAATCAAGGCAACATGCCGTTAAACATCAATGTGGTAGGCAGAGATTCGACCGGCAGGTTGAGTTTTAAAGGGGAAACAGGGCGCGTTGTTTTGCCGGCAGGAGACGAGGCAACAGTACCCATCGTCGTAGAGTCGGGCATCACTAGCCTGTTTGGCGGCAAAGAAGCTCTACATTACGACATTGAAGTCGCCACAGATCAAGGCGGACGAGAAATTTTGTCTGGCGAAGCCTTAATCCCGCCGCTCATTCCGCCGCTTTTGGTCTATGCTGCAGCCGCTTTGTTGACCATCGCCTGTATGATGGGCATCTTCTCTGCCCTTACGGGCGCGCTGCGGGGCAGGGTTGATGCAGAGCCAACCTCGACATCAGCCATTAGCGGATTAGATGGGGCAGACCAAGCCGCCACCGCCACCTCGATCGCCCTCACCCAACAGGCGGCAACGGCTATCGCAGCCACTGCGGCAGTGGTTGGAGATGCCGACGGAGATGGATTGAGCGCCGCCCAAGAAGGGGTGATTGGCACGGACCCAAACAATGCCGACACCGACGGGGATGGGTTAAATGATGGGGAAGAGGCATTGTTTTACGCCACCAACCCCACCTCCCGCGACACAGATGGAGATCTGCTGGATGATGGTCAAGAGTTAGGGCAATATAATACCAATCCTAGAGAGGCGGATACCGACAACGACGGCATCCCAGATGGGGTTGAATTGCAACAAGGCACTGATCCCAATGTCGCCCCCACGATAATTTCAGAAACTCCTATTCCATCAGCTACGCCAATTCCGCCCACCAACCAACCCACCCCAACTGGAACAGTAATCCCGCCAACCGCCACCGCAACCCAGACTGTGTTGCCGCCAACAGGGACATCTGTTCCGCCAACCGAGACAGAGACCGCCATCCCGTCAACGGCAACCGCCTCGCCGACGGTGCCGGCAAATACCGAAACGCCAACCTCTATTCCCTCTGAAACGCCAACCCTAGAACCGACCGCCACATCCAGCGTACCTGTGGCTAACCCTGAAATTGGCTGCGCTGCCGCTCCGCCTACAATCGACGGGGTATTTAACCAAGCGGAATGGGGGTTGATCAAAACGTTGGAGTTCGCCCCAGATTGGAATGGGGAACGATTGACTGAATTGTACGCTTTGCGCGACGCTACCCATCATTATTTCGTCTTTATCATCCATGACCTTAGCGTCGAGCCGACCGATTCGGTGAAACTGATGATCGATAGTAGTTGGAATGGCGGCGACCCAGACGTAACCGACCGATTTGTCCAAATCACCCGCAACGGCACGGTAACGCTGCGGGCAGGCGATGGCGACAACGCCGATGGATCGGGCTGGGTGGAATACAGCAGCGGCAGTTGGGCTGCTCAAGTCGGCGAGATGGAAGGGGTTGGCTGGGTTGCAGAATTGGGCGTTGAAACTGTCGCAGATATGCCAGGGCTGGCTAATCCATTTGGCGGTTTGATCCAACTTTTGTTTAGCAATGAAGATTTAGCGACTTATCCGGCAAGCGGTAAAACGGACGATGCCGGCAGTTGGCAAGATATCAACTCGCCCGCTTGTCCATAATCCAACAAGTTTTAAGGAGTTACGCGTGAATTTACACGAATATCAGGCAAAACGGCTTTTTGCCCAATACGGGACGCCTATTCCCAAAGGAGAAGTAGCCAGCTCCCCAATTGAGGCAGAACAGATCGCCCAAAAATTGGGCGGGAAAGTAGTGGTCAAAGCCCAAGTATTAACGGGCGGAAGAGGCAAAGCTGGCGGCATTAAACTGGCAAACAACCCAGCAGAAGCCAAAGCGCACGCCGAATCGATTTTAGGGATGGATATCAAAGGATTTACCGTTAAAAAAGTCCTCATAGACGAACAAGCTCCTGGCATCCAACAAGAGATTTATCTAGCGATTTTAATCGACCGTGGGGCGCGGCTGCCCATGATTATGGCGTCACCCGCTGGCGGCGTCGATATCGAACAGGTGGCAGAAGAAACGCCGGAAAAGATATTTACCGCCCATATCAACCCGCAAATCGGCGCGCAAGCGTACCATGCCAACTTTTTGGCGAAAGGCATTGGTTTGCCCGTTTCGATGTGGGGCGACTTTTACAAGCTAATCATCAGCTTATACAACTGTTTTATCAGCAGCGACGCCACATTGACGGAGATCAACCCCTTGGTAATCACGGGCGAAGGAGACCTATTGGCGTTAGACGGCAAAATGTCAATAGACGACAACGCGCTGTTTCGGCAGCAAAGTTTGGCGGAGATGCGCGATCATGCCGAAGAAACGCCAAACGAGCAAAAAGCCCGTAAACATGGCGTCAACTATATCCAATTGGAGGGCAATATCGGCTGTATGGTCAATGGGGCGGGTTTGGCTATGGCGACAATGGATGTAATTAAGCTGTTTGGCGGACAGCCAGCCAACTTTCTGGATGTAGGCGGCGGGGCAAAATCTGACCAGGTGGCAGCAGCGCTACAACTGATTTTGAATGACCCTAGCGTGAACGCCGTGTTGTTTAATATCTTTGGCGGAATCGTTCGCTGCGACGAGGTAGCCAGGGGCATTGTTGAAGCGTTGAATATGCTTAACACCGATGTGCCAATGGTGGTGCGTTTGAAGGGAACAAATGCGGAAGAAGGGATGCAAATTTTGCGGGAAGCGCAAATGAGTACGGCGTCTACATTGTCTGACGCGGCGAAAAAGGCAATTGCAGCGGCGGAAGCGTATCAGGAAAAAAAGGAAATGGCGTAAAATGGCGATTTTAGTTGACAAAAATACTCGATTAATCGTTCAGGGGATAACGGGGCGCGAAGGGGCTTTTCATACCCAGCAGATGATTGAATATGGAACCAAGGTGATAGGCGGCGTTCGCGCCGGCAAAGGGGGCGAACAAGTGCATGGCGTTCCGGTGTTCGATACAGTGCGCCAGGCTGTGGCGGAAAGTGGGGCAAATTGTTCGATCATCTATGTGCCGGCACGCTTTGCGCCAGGCGCAATTTACGAAGCGGCAGATGCCGGCATCCCCCTAATCGTCTGTATCGCCGAGCATATACCCGTCTTAGATATGGTTAAAGTGAGAGCATATCTAGATATGAAAGGAGTGCGGATGGTGGGACCCAACTGCCCCGGTTTGCTCACGCCTGGGCAAACAAAAGTAGGCATCATTCCTGGGGATATCGGTTTGGCTGGAAACGTTGGCGTGGTATCGCGCAGCGGCACCTTAACTTACGAAGTGATGTACGCCCTGACCAATAAAAATATCGGGCAATCCACATGTGTTGGCATTGGCGGCGATCCGGTAAATGGCACAGATTTTATCGACTGTTTGCGCCTATTTGAAGCTGATCCAGAGACGGAACAAGTGATACTAATCGGTGAAATTGGCGGCAATGCCGAAGAAAAAGCGGCGCAGTTTATTCAAAACGAAATGAGCAAACCAGTCACCGCTTTTATTGCCGGCAGAACTGCACCTCCTGGTCGGCGGATGGGGCATGCTGGCGCGATTGTGGAAGGGAAAAGCGGCACAGCAGAAGGTAAAGTGGAGGCGTTGACCAATGCCGGCGTCAAAGTGGCTGATCACCCAGACCAAATTGTGGAATTAATCGCCTAAAAGGGAAAGATCATCGGCAAAAATATTAACAACAACAGCCAGATAAGCAGGGTTAGCGGCACGCCTACTTTAGTGTAGTCGAAAAATTTGTAGCCGCCAGGTCCATATACCAAAATATTTGCCTGATGCCCAACCGGCAACACAAATGCGTTTGAGGCGGCGATTCCCACCCCCATAACGAACGTTTTGGGGCTGATGCCTAGCGATACTGCGGTAGAAATAGCGATGGGGGCAACCAAGACCGCGGCAGCGGCATTTGACATAAAACCAGTCAAAAGGGTGGTCAGGATAAATAGACCCACCATGATGCCACGCGGTCCCCAGCCGCCTACCCAACTTATAACGATATCTGCCAAATATTCAGCCGCGCCCGTCTTATCCATAGCGATTCCCAGTGGCAACATGCCGGCAATCAAAAAGATCGATTTCCATTCAACCGCATTGTATGCCTCTTCCATGTTGATGATATTTGTCAGCAGATATAAAACCACGACTGTGACCGCCGCCACCGAAATATGCAACTTGCCGGCAGCCACCAGAGCAATTATCGCCACAAAAATCGCCAACGCCAATGGCGCTTTGTGGGTGCGCCGCCACTCCAAATTGAGTGGACCCAGCAGCAAAAATTGATTATTTAACCGTAGGGCGGCAATTCGCTCTTTTCGCCCAGATATGAGCAAAACGTCGCCCAACTGCAACGCGATATCAGAAGTTGACGTGGTAAAAGGGCGCTCCTCATGCCATAACGCCAGCACATTAATGCCAAACTCATTACGAAAATCAGCTTCTCTCACCGATTTGCCGGCAAATCCAGCATGTTGGGTTACTACCACCTCAGCCATTTGCGTCTCTTCGTCCAATATATCGCCAATATCTGGGTGAACAGCAGGATCGAACTGGATTTTCAGCTCTTTTTGGGCAGCCAAAAGATCATCGATTGGCGCTTTAACCAGCAATTTATCGCGAGCTAATATCTGCATATCGGGCGTGAGCCCGATGGTGGTCTTGCCTTGACGAACCCGACCAATTAGGGCGAGATTAAAATTCTCGCTTACTTTGGATTCCAATACAGTTTTGCCAACTAACGGGGAATCTGGCGGCACATACAACTCGCACAAATAATTTCTCAAGTTGTAATCTTGCCCCAAATTCAAACCGCTCTTTTTGCGTACCGGCAGCAGATGGCGACCAATAAAAACCATGTACAGCACGCTAGTTGCCAAAATGATCAGCCCCATTGGGGTAAAATCGAGCAGCCGAAATGATTCATAGCCGGCATCTTGCAAAGCGGCGTTTACCAACAAATTAGGGGGAGTGCCAATCAATGTGGTGACGCCTCCTAAAAGGGAACCAAAGGCGAGTGGAATGAGCAATTTGGAGGGGGAAATGTCCGCTTTTTGTCCGATTTGAATGACTGCCGGCATCAAAATAGCCGTTGCTCCAATATTGTTGGTGAAGGCAGACAATGCGCCAACGGTAATCATAATGCCGGCAATTAGCCGCGCCTCGCTATGCCCCGTCACCCGCAAAATGCGCTCCCCTATCACATCCGCGATCCCAGTCCGATTGATACCGTCGCTCAACATATAGATCGCCCACACCGTTACCACGGCTGGATTGGAAAATCCAGAAAAAACATCATTGAAATCCAGCAACCTGGTCAGAGCGAGGGCAACCAAAACCAGCAAAGAAACCACATCCACCCGAATGCGCTCCGAGGCAAACAAGAGGATAGCCCCGACTAAAATCAACAAAACGATGGCAATATCTGAATTCATTGATCCCTTGTAAAAACAATTTAGTTTGGTAATGGCGCGGCATCAACAGCCGCCAATATCCTACTCATTTTACCCTATTCAGCCTTGACATATCAAAAAACAGAGCTAAATTACCCTATATCTTTACAATTGAATAGATAGATCGTTCGTAAGCGCCTGAGCTTTGCCGAGGCAAAGATGACGCGGCGGAGGTTTCTTACTGCAAAGTGAGACTAAGGAATAAGCGCCAGTTTATTCTGAAAAGCGAGAGTTCGGCGGATGCCTCCCAGGTTTGCCACACCCTGATGTTTGCTCCAGACAGAGAGTCGCTTAACACGACCATTATTTGACAATAGCGACTTAGCGGCATTTTTCACGTTTTTTGGGGTCGATTTCCTCTATTCACACAACTTTATAGCGGTCAGATGCCGGCAGGCGCGCCTGTGCTTCTCTTGCTTATTGCGAGATTGCGTACGCCGCCCCGACATCCGTCATCTTGCCGGCATGGAGGTCAACTATGTGTGGCATCGTTGGTTATGTGGGCGACAAACAAGCCCCAAAAATCATTTACGATGGGTTAAAAAGGCTGGAATATCGCGGTTACGATAGCGCCGGCATCGCTACCCTGCATCAAAATGGATCGATTGAAGTACGCCGCGAGGTAGGCAAGCTAGGCAATTTAGGGGAGATGCTAAATGGAGAACCGCTGCGAGGGAATGCCGGCATTGGGCATACTCGGTGGGCGACCCATGGCAAACCCAGCCGAGAAAATGCCCATCCCCACAGTAGCATGGATGGGCGCATCGTGTTGGTGCATAATGGCATCATCGAAAATTTCTTAGAACTACGCGACGAATTAGAGTCGGAAGGGGTAGCGTTTAACTCCGAAACAGACACTGAAACGGTGGCGCACCTCATCGAAAAGCATTTGGAGGCGGGCGAATCGATCCAAGAAGCGACCCGTCACGCCTTCCAACGATTGCGCGGCGCCAACGCCTTTTTGATAATGAGTCGAGATAACCCCCAGATGTTGATTACGGCTCGGCTGGGCAATGCCGGCGGCATCGCACTGGGCATCGGGCAAGACGAGATGTTCGTCGCTTCCGACATCCCCGCCATTTTGGAGCATACCCGGCAAATGATCTTCCTGGAGAATCGGCAGATGGCGGTGATAACCGCGGACAGCTACCAGGTGATGGATTTAGAAGGCAAGCTGATCGACGCTGCCCAACACACCATCCCATATGATCCAGTTAGCGCCGAAAAAGGGGAGTACAAACATTTTATGGAGAAGGAGATTTTTGAGCAACCCAGAGCCATCATCGACACTTTGCGGGGGCGGGTCGATTTTGAACAGGGAAAAGTATCGCTGCCCGAAATGAATTTAACGGCTGAATTCGCCCAGCGACTCAAAAAGATCTATATCGTCGCCTGCGGCACCAGCTATTTTGCTGGGTTGGTGGGCAAATTTATGTTGGAATCGGTCGCCCGCATCCCGGTGGAGGTGGAATACGCTTCAGAATTTCGCTATTACGACCCGATTGTGACTGAAGATACAGTCGTTTTAGCGTTGACCCAATCTGGCGAAACGGCAGACACCTTAGCCGCCTGCGAATTGGCGCGAGATAAAGGGGCGACGATGTGGTCGATCGTCAATGTCATCGGCAGCCAATCGATGCGATTGGCGGATGGGTATATCCCCATGCATTGCGGACCGGAAATTGGCGTTGCCAGCACCAAAGCGTTTGTAACCTGCTTGGTCGATTTGTATCTATTGGCGTGTAAATTGGCTGAATTGCGCGGGTCGATGCCGGCATCTCAATTGGCGGCGTTGGTCAAAGATTTAGCCCATTTGCCAGAGTTAGCTGGGCAGGTTTTGGAGAAAAACGACGAATATGAAGCGTTGGCAAACCATTATTTCAAGGTAGAGAATTTCCTATTTTTGGGGCGGAGCATCAATTACCCCATTGCCCTGGAAGGCGCTCTCAAACTGAAAGAGATTAGCTACATCCATGCCGAAGGGTATCCAGCCGGCGAAATGAAGCATGGACCTATCGCCTTAATTGATGAGTTGATGCCGGTGGTGGCAATAGCCACACAAGATAGCGTGTACGAAAAGATGGTCAGCCAAATCGAGCAGGCGAAAGCGCGGGGAGGCACAACATTGGTTGTCGCTACAGAGGGAGACGAATTGATCGCCGAAAAAGCGGATGAGGTATTGTTTGTGCCGGCAACCCCGCCCTTGTTAGCCCCTATCATCAATGTCATTCCGTTGCAATTGCTCAGCTACCATATCGCCGTGCGGCGCGGCTGCGACGTAGACCAACCGCGCAATTTGGCAAAAAGCGTCACTGTCGAATGAGCCGCTTTTGGGGATTTCACTGCTGGTAGCGCATGCGCGCCGCTAACCAAGCGCCCACCATCAACACCAGCGCCCCGCCGCCAGCTAACGCCCAAAACATAGGGGGAACGGTTGGTTCAGTGCGAACAACTTCTACCGGTTTCGTCACTTCAACTGTTTTTTCTATGACGATTGGGGTAAAGGTCGGTTGCGGCGAAAGCGTGGGCGAGGGGGTAAACGTGGGCTGGGGGGTGATTGCCGGCAGCGGGGTGACAGTAGGCGCTACAAAACGCGGGGGATTGCCGGCAATCCCCCACTCTACCACATGCATTGAATGGGGCGCTAAACGCAGCCGATACCCCTGCCCAAAATCGGGCAATTGCTGGGTTTGAATATTGATCACCTGCCCCGATTCGTTGTTGTTGTGTAAGCTATTGGACACAATCGAATGCAATATCGCCTTTTGATCCGCTTCCATTCCAAATTCCAATGCCGCTTCCAATGGCTCAGATAGATGTAAGTTAAACAAAACCACAGCAAATTGATCTCCATCCCGAAAGGCGAAGGATTGAAGATAAGGGATTTCCAGCTCCTCAACAATGCCATTGATTGGCGGCTGCAGCCAGGTCGGGTTAGCCCCCCGATGAATAGTACGAGTCATATCCCCCCGAACAGCCCGATTCGCTAAAGCCAAACCCTGCCAAGTTGGTCGTCGAATGCCCGTCGCTTCTAAATCGCGCATCAGTCCCCATAACCGAACGAACTCGCCCCCATCCATTTGGAACGAATATTGCAAAGCGGTAAATGCCGCCTGATCCCGAATGCCTAATTCCCGCTGATAGGTCAACATATACAGCGGCAACGCCAGCGCCCCATTCAAGCCAGTCACAAAGCCGTTACGAGTAGAAAGCGGAGCGATGCCGATGGTGCTATGAAAATTAATTTCGTAGATCGCCAATGGCTTCTGATTGCCGCTGTCTATCATATATTGGAGGCTTTGCGCAAATTCGCCAGTGAGTATATCTTGCTGGGGGCGAGCAAATAGCGGTTGGAAAATCTCCTCATCAGTTTGATACAGATCGAGCTGTCCAAAGTAGGGGGCTAAAGCGATCGTGTCATGTTGCAATGAATTGGCGCTGATCTCAAATTGCCGATAGGGCAAACTGTATTGCCCGCCCAGGATAAAGTTAAATTGGGAAGGAGCATAATATGGGCTGTTTTTCATCAACCCAATACGCGGACCGCCAATTTGACCCATCCCAAAACCGCCCCGGGCTGTCGCTCCGATAAAGTTATCGTTGCCGATATTGCCGCCCCACATCTCGTTGCCATATTCCAGGTGAATGGTAGGAAAGAGGGCTGTCCAGGGGGCAACTTGCCCTAACTCGACCCGTTTGTCGGCATAGGGATGGCTGCCGACGGGGGCAGCCAAATATGCCATTAAATTTTCTAGCTCTTCAAGGGTGAATGTGGGCGGAATTACATACCATGGCTCTGCGTTCAATAGTTGAGCTAACTCCAAAAATTCATGCAGCGAATAATGGTATTGAGAAGCAAACTTATGTCTGGGATTGTAGGCGGTTAATTTGCGGGCGAACGGCGGGGCTAATTGATTGTCGAGGCTGCTACCCAACTGGTTGCCCCAATTGCGTACAATGCCTGGATTAAGCTCTTGCAAGGCGTTGACGAATTTGTCGTTAAAGATGGTGGGGTTATCGTAATCGCGTCGGTAAAGGGCGGCATCGTCAATCCAAACGGGCTGGGAATCTGTCGGTATTCGAAAACCGAGCGTCAGCAATGGATTGCCGGCATCTGTGGTGGAAAAGTTAGGCGTATCGGCGTTTGCCGGCACAAAAAATTCCGCTTCTAATAGTTGCCACTCTTCAGTTAACGGAAAAGTTTGCGAATAAAAGGGCTCTAATCCCGTTCGCTGCCAATATATTTCAATCGTCTCTCCCACAGCGCTTCCTTTTGCCCAAAACTCCAGCCGCCAATTCCCCTCCACTTTAAACAGTTGCCCGCCGGATGGGTCGCCATCCCGCCAATATGAATCCATAAAATAGGCGTAAGAAGGCTGCCAATCTTCTGAGGACGGCAAAAGTTGCAACGATTGAGCGCCAGGGCTACCAGGTCGTATCTGTTCCGTGTCTGCCCGATTTAATTCGAAGCGGTCTCCTTCAAAGCCGGGCTGCTCCATCCGCAAAAAAACGGCGTCATCTTTTTGGGGAGTGATCCCCTCATCTGCCAGGGTGTACGTATGCAAATTGTCTTGGTAAGTATGCGCCGCCACCGTGCCGGTACGTCCCGTCGCTGCGCCCGTGACTATTTCATATTCCGCGCCATCCCAAAAACCTTCGGGTTGCCCCACAATGGGGCTATTCCATTCTATTCTCCAATTATCCTGTTGAATCTGCGTTCCAGTTGCGCCTTCGGCGAGATGGATAATCATGCCGAATTCGCTGGCTTCAAAACCGGGGTTGAGGATGACGTTTTTCAGGATTTGGGCGGCGCCATATTGGTCGGGCTTGCCTAGATTGATGCCTAGCCGTTTGGCATTGGAGAGCAATGGGTCGTCTTCGATGCTGATAATGGTCAGATTGTCTTGAGCCTGAGCGGCGGAAAATGCCGGCAAGCTCAAGGCAGCCATTAAGCCGACAAGAAAAAATAAACTTCGGATTGGTCTCGCTTCAAAAAACTGGTTCATTGCTGCGTCATCGGCAAATAAATTCGATTAAATTGATATTCCACCAAGGTGAGCGAATGGGCGGGCAAATTCAGCAAATAACCGCGGTGAAAATCTGCTATCTCTCGGCTTTGGATGAGGATATTTTTCGCTTCGCTTTCATTATCGTCGTTAATCGCCTCTGAAGTGAGGGTATAAGTGGTAGCTGCTTTGTGAGGGGCTGCCGGCAAATTAATTTGGGTCATTTGTTCATCCGTTAAGTGCAAATTAAACAACAACAAAGCGTGGCGATCGCCCTCTCGAAAAGCGAACGATTGTACATACAAAATCTCAATTGGCACGCCCACATCATTTTTTGGGTATTGAATCCAGGTGGGATTATGCCCATATTGGCGAGTAACCATCATATCCCCCTGAATCGCTCTATTCGCCAATTGCAATCCTAACCAAGCCGGGCGTTTTGCTCCCGTCACTTCGATATCTCGCATAGCGCCCCACAACCGAACATACTCATCATTTTCCATCCGGTAAGAAAATTGGAGGGCGGTGAAAGCATTTTGGTTTCGGATGCCCAAATCGCGCTGATAGGTGAGCATGTACAGAGGCAGGGCAAGTCCGCTGTTCAAACCAGTCACAAAATCATTTCGCAATGGGGCAGACGCTTCTCCGGTGGTGGAATGGTAGCCGATCTCATAAATGGCTAATCGGGTCTCAGCGTCATTGTTTTTTAAATTTTGTTGATATTGGAACAGATTGCCGGCAACCACATCTTCGCGGGGGCGGGCAAAATGGGGCAGATAAATCTCTTCATGGCTGCTGTAACGATGTAACACGCCAAAATAAGGGGCAAGCGCCAAGCTGTCATGGCTGTTACTGTGGCTTTGGATTTGCGCCTGGCGCAATGGCTCGCCATATTGCCCGCCCAACACCAGGTTAAAGCGATCCGAGTCAAAATAGGGGCTGTTTCGGACGATTGCTAGCCTGTCATTGCCGATTTCGCCCAGACGTTCGCCGCCCCGCAAGGTGGCTCCAATGAAGGGGTCGTTGCCGGCATTGCCGCCCCACAATTCATTCCCATATTCGAGATGTATCGCCGGAAATTGCTCCGTCCAAGGCTGAAGACGCCCTTGCGATTGGCGCAACTCAGCATATGGGTGACTATCCTCCGGCGCGGCTAAATATGCGATCAAATTTTCCAACTCCTCCGAGGTAAAGGTGGGCGGAATCACATACCATGGCTCTGCCCCTACTTCAGCGCACAACGCTAAAAATTCAGGCAAACTATAATGAAAATCTTCAGCAAATCGTTCCCGAGGACTATGAGCGGTCAATTTACGGGCGAAAGGCGACGCCAATTGATTGTCTAAACTGCTGCCTAGTTGATTGCCCCAATTTCGCAAAATGCCAGGTTGCAGCCCCTTTAGCGCCCTCACAAATTTGTCGGTAAACAGGGTGGGATTATCCTGCCCTAGCCGGTACAAAGCGGCGTCATCGATCCAAACAGAACCGCCGTCTGGCGATAGATGAAAAGTTAGCTCTAAAATGGGGTTGGTTTCATTAGATATCGCCCGAAAAACGGTCTGATTATCACGACTGCTAAGATAGTTAACTTCAATGGGTTCGCCAAAAGGGTCGGCGCCAGGCGGGGCATAAAAGTTGCGGCTGATCTTCTGCCAGCGGGACGTTAACGGAATTGATTCGGTGAAAAATGGGGGCTGCCCTTCGCGGTGAAAAGCGACCCGAATCGATTCATTTGCCCGCTCTGCCTTCGCCCAAAATTCCAAACGATACGAGCCGCGAATGATCAGCAACTTGCCGGCATCCGGGTCGCCATCCCGCCAATAAGAATCCATATGGTATTCAAACGACGGCTGCCACGCTTCGTCGGGCGGCAATAGCCGCAACGATTGCTCGCCCGGGCTGCCTGGTCGGCGCTGGTTGTCATCCGCCTGGTTAAGCTGATGCCGATCTCCTTCAAATCCGGGCAACGCCCGCCGCACGATTATCACATCGTCGTTGGCTACTGAGGCGGAGGGATTTTCTAAATAAAAGGTTGGCTTGCCCCCTTCGTGGGTAAATTGGCGAATCGCGCCCCTTTGCCCAGCGCCCGCGCCATACAAAATCTCATATGCTGCGCCATCCCAAAAAGCGGCTGGCTGCCCAATGCCGGCATCGTCGTTGTTCCAACTTGTCTGCCAATTGTCTGCCTGTATCCGGTCTGCGGTAGCGCCGGGGGCAGCATGGAAAATCATGCCGATTTCACCCGCCTCAAAGCCTGGGTTGACGATGAGGTTTTTCAAAAATTGGGCGGCGCCATATTGGTCGGGTGCGCCGATGTTGATGCCCAACCGTTTGGCGTTGGGCAGGGCGATTTCTGGGGCGACATCGATCATGGTAATGGGCGGGCTTTGCCGCCTGTGCGGTTGCGCTTCGGCGCGAAGGGGCAAATTTAAGATGAGGAACAGGCAGATGCCGGCAACAAGTCGCCACATGTGGCTCACTTTCCGCTTTTGTTCCTGAAAAATCTTCATGCCGGACGGAATTATAGCGTCTTATGTTCAGTCAGGCAGATGATAGCGGGGGAAATGGGCGGAGATTTAGCCCAGACTTAACCGGATTCGAGAACGGCGATGATTTCGTCTAATCGGCGCAAACAGCGCTTCATGCCCATCGCCGCCATCGACTCGAACAGCGGCGGCGATACTTTTTGCCCCGTCATCGCCAGCCGGGCTGTGCCCAGAAATGGACCTGGGCTGCCGTTTTCAGTCACGCTAGCCCCGATTTCGCGCATGCCGGCAGCCAATACTTCTACATCCATCTCGCCTAAACCATAGACCAATGCCCTGGTTCGCCGGAACGCTTCTAGCGCTGCCGCCCGATCCATCTTTTTGTGGGTTAATTGGTCGGGGGTCAAGCTCAATGGCTCTTCGATGTAAACAAATCTCAATAGATCGACCGCTTCGGTCAGCCGTTTCAACCGCACCGACAATGCCGGCAGCAATGGCACGATTTGCTCTACATTCGTCGAATAGCCCGCCTCTAGCAAAAATGGGCGCAACACCTCCGCCAATGCCAATGGCTCCATCTGTTGAATATATTGCCCGTTCAGCCAATCCAGCTTGCTGTAGGGCAATTTAACTGGCGCCGGACTTAAATCTTTCAAATCAAATTTCCCGATCGCCTCGTCGATGGCGAAAATCTCCCGATCGTCGCCGATGTGCCATCCCACATTGGCTAAAAAGTTGAGCAGCGCCGGCTGCAAAAAACCAGCCTGACGAAACTCGTCCGCCCGCACCAACACCTGTTCGCCGCTGTCCAGAAACGCCTGGGTGCGTTTGCTCAACTTGCCCTTGCCGCTGGGGTTTAATATGACGGGCAAATGGACGAAAATTGGCATCTCCCAGCCAAACGCTTTAAACAGTTGGACATGCAGTGGGGCGGATGGCAGCCACTCTTGCCCGCGGGTGATGTGGCTGATCTCCATAAAATGGTCGTCTACCGGATGCGCTAGATGGTAGGTGGGCAAGCCGTTTGATTTCAGCAGCACTGGGTCAACGGTACCCCGATTGTCAAATTCGATGTCGCCTCGCAGCAAATCGGGCACAATGGTTTTGCCTTCTAGCGGCATTTTAAAGCGGATGACATAAGGTTTGCCGGCAGCCTCCAGCTCAGCGGCAGAATCGGCGGGGTAGTCGCGGTAGCGGCGGTCATAGCCGGAAAAATCTCCTTTCGCTTCCAGTTCCGCCCGGATTTGTTTTAGCTTTTCGGGCGAAGCAAAACATTTGTAAGCGTATCCATTTTCCACCAGCCACGCCGCCCATTGTTGGTACAGCGCTTGCCGCTCAGATTGGATGTATGGGGCAAATGGACCTCCGATATCTGGACCCTCGTCCCAATCGATGCCAAACCAGCGCAACCCCTCCATCAGATAATCCAACGCTCCTTCTACCGTCCGTTTTTGGTCGGTATCTTCGATGCGCAGGATAAAATCCCCGTTGTGACGGCGGGCGTACATCCAGCCAAACAAGGCAGTCCAGACGCTGCCAATGTGTAAAAAACCGGTGGGGCTGGGGGCAAAACGAAGTCTAACGCTCATGAAGGTCTTCCAAATTACAATTATTGCGGGTTGGCGTCGAAAAGGCGAGTTTAGGAAGATTTTGGCGATTTTGCGCCAGCGGCAAGCGGCGAAGCAAGGGGTCGCAAAGCGGCGCCTCGCATACGCGCCACAAACCATATCTGCCCCGTCATCTTAAAAATCATCTTCAAACTCCTCAAAATCGTCCATCGATTGAATCATGTCAAAAAGTTCGCCCATCATGCCATCCCCTCCAATTTTAAACTGCCAAGCCAACAGTTCCTCATTGTCTCTATCAATTCTCTTCCACATCTCTAACCACATTCTAGCAGTGTCCTTATCATCTAAACCCAATGCCAAAGAGATTTGCGCCTTGACCAATCCTTGGAACTCGCTGATATGCAATCTCGGCAATTGCATAATTGGCTCTAGCAAATCTTTCGCTTGTTCAAAATCATTTTCTAAAGTCGCTTTCCGCGCCAAAGCAACTCGGGAAAAGACATAATCGGGAAAACGTTCATGCGTTTTTACTGTTAAAGAGTACGCCTCATCTTTACGCCCAGTTTTCTCATACAACAGAGCCAACTGATTGTATGGGCTAGGAAATTGTGGGGCATCTTTGATTAGCTGATTCAACAATTCTTCCGCCTGATCCCATTTCTGTTCCTTTAGAAAGTTGTAAGCGCGGTCGTGCATCCTAATGTTTTTCGGACTCCAGCCAGACAAATTCGGCTCATCATATATCTCAAACCCTAATAAGTTAATTTCAACAGGTTTACCCTTTTGCCAAATCGTCACCCGTTTATCTGCCGGCAATAAATCTGGATAATTTTGTTGAATCACCTGAAGCGCCCCCATTCGCGCCTCATCTGCTCCTATTTGTCCTAAGCCAAATTCAAGGACAACCTCAGCCAATTCACGATCGTCGAAAGTATTGGCTAAGTTGAAGACAAACTCTCTAGCCCGATTGTCTCCCCTATCTAAAATATGAGGGGCGAGAGAGATCAATTGGGGGTGTTGTGCAATCAACTCCTCAACGATCTTTTCAACTTTCCGATCAGTCAGCCTATGGGCGTCCTCAAATCTCTTTGTCAGCGTCTCAAGCATTTTCGGCGAAATCCAATAGATGACGGACCAATACCAAGGCAAATCACGTTCGTTTGGCGGCAAATCGCGTTGCTTCAGGGCAACTGCTGCCAGACTATACTCTGGCGATATGTTTACCGCTTCTTCCCATAATTTCCAAGCCTCCTTAATCTCGCCAAATCGATATTTGGCGCTAGCCGCCAAATGTAATAATAGCGGGTTAATCTCGCCTCCAAATTTCTTGGCGCTTTCATAAGCTGCCAAAATCCCATCATGGTCGCCCAAATAAGCGAACGCTTCAGCTTTTTTTAGCGGTAAATCCTCCTTATCACTCTCTATCGCCGCCAATCGTTTAACGTATTGTTGAGCGTCGTCAAAGTTGCCTGACAAAAAACAAAAGCGAGTTAAATTGCTCAAAGAATGAAAGTTATCAGGATAGCGCTCAACGACTCCTCTAGCGGTTTCAATGGCTTCTTTTAAATTTCCATTTAAAAAATGCGCCAAGCTCAAATTATTTAATACGGGCGCAAAATCTGGCGCTGTATTCAATAAAATTTTTGCTGAATGAATCGCTTCTTCCGCCATATTGCTTTCGGTGTACAGGCGCATTCTATCCAACTCAGCAGAAAATGGTATCTTATCGCTTTCGGGTAAGTTGAGTTCTTTAAAATGAGATTCTTCGTTTTCGACCTGAGCGAAGAGTTCTTCTACATTTTGAATCAAATTGGCAACTTCTCCCATTTGGCTGAAATGTGGATGTTTCTTCTGCAAAATCTGAGCGGTTTGGTACGCTAATGCCGGCATCATTAAACTCATGTATGCCATTACCATATTGTTCAAAGTCACAGCCTGATCTTCGCCGCTTTCTTTCGGGTAAAGCTTTTCTCCATAAGTTACGATAGCTCCCCAATTATTCAAATAAATGGCTGCCTCGAGAATCATTTGCATCGCTATTTTGCTACCTGGATTTTGCTTTATCAAATCAACTAACAAAGCATATGCCTCGCTATACTGATGATCATCTAACATCATAGCGGCTTTTTGCATCCCTTTTCGAAATTTGCGGGATATTGGTTTTCTTCTTCGACCAGACCGGCGTTTTCGCCCAGTTCGTTTTGCCATTGGATTTTTCCTTTTTTCTTTTGCGATAAAATGATTTTGGCTTGTTTGCGTAGACCATTTACCCCAACAAATTGGCAATTAACCCCGTCCAGCCAGTCTGATGGCTGGCGCCCAGCCCCTTGCCGGCATCTCCGTGAAAATATTCGTAAAACAAGAGCAAATCCCGCCAATGGGGGTCGTCGCGGAAGAGGGGGTTGCCGGCATCAATCGGGCGATTTCCGCCCTCATCCCGCTTAAACAACAAGGTCAACCGCCTGCTGATCTCATCCGCCACCTGCCCCAGCGTCATCAAATTTTCCGACCCCGTCGGGCACGCCACCTGCAACGAGTCGCCATAGTAGCGATGATTTTTCCGCAACGCCTCGATGATCAGGTAGTTCATCGGCAGCCAGATAGGACCCCGCCAATTGGAATTGCCGCCAAACAGCCCCGAACGGGATTCGCCCGGCTCATACCGCACTTCGTGCCAGCTGCCATTCAAATTGATGCCAAACGGCTCTTTTTGGTGGACTTTGGAAAGGGAACGCACCCCAAATGGGGACAAAAATTCCGCTTCGTCCAACATCCGTTCCAACACCCGCTCTAGCCGCTCACGGGTGAGAATTGCCATCAGCCGCCGTTTTTCTGCCCCATGCGTTAATCCGCTCTCCATATTGCCCGATAAGCCGGGACGATTGTCCAAAAACCAGTTCATGCGTCGCTGGAATGCCGGCAATGCCGACAGCGTGCCCGGTTCCAGCGTCAGGGCGGCAAACAGGGGCGTTAACCCCACCAATGACCGCACCTTTAGCGGCACAACCTCGCCGTTGGGTAGATGGAGGGCATCGTAATAGAAGCCATCTTCTTCGTCCCACAAGCTGATATCATGCCGGCTGACATTGGACATGGCGTGGGCGATACGCAAAAAATGCTCAAAAAATTTGGTGGCTAAATCTTCATAAACGGGGTCGTTTTTTGCCAATTCCAGACAAATTTCCAACATCGTCAGGCAATAAAAGCCCATCCACGCCGTGCCATCCGCCTGGTCAATGTGTCCGCCGGTAGGCAGTTGAGCCGAGCGGTCAAACACGCCGATATTGTCTAGCCCCAAAAAGCCGCCCTGAAAGATGTTGTCGCCATCATAATCTTTGCGGTTGACCCACCAAGTAAAGTTGAGCAAACATTTGTGGAAAATCGCCTCCAAAAAGGAGAGGTCTGGCACGCCAGTTTGCTGGGCATCTATTTGGTAGATTTGGTAAGCGCCCCAGGCGTGTACCGGCGGGTTAACGTCGCTAAATGACCATTCGTATGCCGGCAATTGCCCATTGGGGTGGATGTACCATTCGCGGGTCATCAGGGTCAGTTGTCGCTTGGCAAATTGGGGGTCGAGATGGGTTAGCGGCAAGCAATGGAAGGCTAAATCCCACGCCGCATACCACGGGTATTCCCATTTGTCGGGCATGGAGATGATGTCAAAGTTGGTCAGATGGCGCCAATCGCTGTTGCGTCCCTGTTGCCGTTGGGCAGGGGGCGGCGGTTGCCCGGGGTCGCCATCTAACCATTGGGGGATGTCGTAATAGTAGAGTTGTTTGCTCCACAACATGCCGGCATACGCTTGCCGTTGTATCGCTTTTTCCTCATCCGTCAGGTGAGATGGCTGAACTTCGGCGTAAAAACCCTCCGTTTCGGCGATGCGTTGGGCAAAAATCGCCTCAAAGCGGGCAAAGGGCTTTTTGAGTGGTTTGTCGTCGGGTTGTTTGCACAAACGGTAGCGAAATTGGCAACTATCGCCAGCTGAAATCTCTTCCTTTTCCCAAAACGCTCCTTTTGTTCCCTCTTTTTCCGGATTAATTACCCCTTGTTCGCGGTTGATGATATGGCGATGGAAGGCGTCTTTGACGTAGGGAGCGGGGTTTTTTGCCCCGTAAAAGCGGTAAAAGTTAGTTTCGTTTTCAGTGAAGAGGGCGGGAGATGGAGATTGGGCATAAAGGCAATATACGCCGGCAGTGGCGTGGTTGGCGGTAATGGTTTGTGGGTTGGCGAGATGCAAGCGGGGTTTTGCCGGCACGTCGCCCATAGGTCCCGCCTCATACCCCCACGACCAACTGTTGCGAAACCAAAGGGTGGGCAAAATGTGGCATGTTTTGGGTATCTCGCTACGGTTGTGGACGGTGAGTTGAATGAGAATGTCGTTGGCGTCTACTTTGGCATATTCGATAAAAACGTCGAAGTAGCGGTTGCCGGCAAAGGCGGAGGTGTCGGTCAATTCAAATTCATCGTCATCCCAACCCCGTTGACCATTCTCTACGATCAGGTTGGCATAGGGAAAGGCAAACGGATATTTGTACAACATCTTCATATAGAAATGGGTGGGCGAGCTGTCGAGGTAAAAGTAGGCTTCTTTGACATCTTCGCCGTGGTTGCCTTCGGGTCCTGACAAGCCGAAAAGCCGCTCTTTGAGGATGGGGTCGTGTTCGTTCCACAGGGCAAGGGCAAAACAGAGGTGTTGGTGGCGGTCGCAAATGCCGGCAAGCCCATCTTCGTTCCAACGATACACCCGGCTTCGGGCATGGTCATGCGGAAAATGATCCCAGGCGTTGCCGTGTTGGCTATAATCCTCCCGCACTGTGCCCCATGCTCGCTCGCTGAGGTAGGGTCCCCAATTTTTCCAATCCGCCTCCCGTTTTTGATGTTCCAGCAACCGCTTCCGTTCTGGGTTCATAGAGTTAGATTATACAGGAATCACATTCGTCACCAATGGTTGGTTTCTAGCGTTTCAAAATTTTCCACCCAAGCAACCTGTTCATCTGTATCTGGAACTTTTATCCCTCTGGCTTTTTGTATAAAGGAATAAGCCTCTTCTGTCGTAAATCCTTGCCGTTTCAAAACACAAGCAGAAATTAATGCTGAACGACCAACACCCATCCTACAATGTATGCCTACTCCCAACTCTTTTACTAGGAGGGTTTGAATTTGCTCAACTAGGTTTATTGTTGCTATTGTTGAGGAAGGAACTTCACGATCACAAATTGGAAAGGAAATAAAATCAATTTGATTCGAATTGCAGATTTCTTGTTCTGCCTGCAATTCTAACTCGAAAATTTCTTTAGATGTCAGTAGTGAAACAACCAAATCTATCTGCTCTTTTCGCCAAGCTTTTATTTCATCCTCTAACCAATCGCCAGAACGGGGTCGTGACATTAAAGCCAATCGCCCAAATTGCGTCTCTGGAATCCAATATACATCCGCTCTCATAAAATCTTGTCCTTTAAAATTGTTTGAAATTGTTTTTGACTCTAGCTCTTTACAACGTTAATTCTTACCTGCTCGCTCCTGAACATATGGCATAGATGATGATATAACCTGCAATATGAATTTCTGTTTTCTCAACCCTGAGAGGCAATAATGGCTGATTTGATGGAAATGCCGGCATTAGCCACCCTAGACTAACTATCTACGCTCAGCACCTGCAAATATTCCTGGAAGCGGAAGAAAAGCGAGGTGCCGACTATTACGAATGGCTAACTGAAGATCACAAGGCAGAATTTATCAACGGGGAAATCATTATGCAATTGCCAGACAAAGATAGGCATACCACAGCTTCTATAATTTTGGCTGCGTTGTTCAGTTGCATGCAATACTTTTTCAAGCAAAATCCTTTCGGATTTTGCTTTCTCCCATTCTAAAACCGATGGGGGATCCTTTCGGGTTTTCACGATACATTTTGCGGATACTTAAGCGTCTAAACGAGTTGCAAAAAAGAGGGGGCGGCGGGAGAAAAAAAAGTTTCACTACATTGTTAGCCGTTGACCCAAACGATAGAGATCACTTAGAGGCAACTGCCGGCATCCTTATCTGCCCAAAAAATAAGCTCGCCATCGACAGGTTGAATACGCTGCCCCGGCAATCGCGCCAAATCACGCTCTCCTTGTACGACCTCCGCTAAAATCCCCGCTTTTTTTGCGCCGGCAACCAAAAACCAAATTTGGCGAGCGGCATTTAAAACCAGCGGCGTAAGGGTGACCCGTTGGGCTGGTCTGCCGGCATACTCCGCTGTAATGGCTAAAGTCGGTTGCGTTAACTCGCTATCCGAAATCCCTCCAGGGAATAATGAAGCGGTATGTCCATCGCCGCCTAGCCCTAACAAAACGATATCAAATCGTGGGAACAGCCGCTGCTCGCCGGCAAACCTCTTTAATTGAACCGCATAATCTTGGGCTGCGGCAGCTGCCGGCAACTCCCCTCTGACGCGGTAAATGTTGGCTGCCGGCAAATGTCGCCCAAAAGCGTCCATCGCCTGTTTGTAATTACTGCCATCAATCGTTGGCGGCACACAACGCTCATCCCCCCAGAAGATATTGGTCTCCTGCCACGGCATCTCATCCGCCATGGGAGTTTGACCGAGCGTCTCGAATAAAAGTTGGGGGGTTCCCCCACCCGACAAGCAAACCACAAAATCCCCGCGTCTTCGGACAGTTTGGTGCGCTATTTTGACAAACTGTTGGGCGGCAGCTTGAGATAATGCCGGCAAGTTGGGAAAAATTTTAATCTCCATCTCACAAACCCTAGGGGGCAGGATAATCTGGGCTGGTTGCCGGCAATGTAGCGACAATCGGCGGAATCGGGGCGGGATTGTTTCCTGGCGTCACTGCCGGCAATAGGATGGGCGTTGGCGTCGCCGATAATGGCGTGACGCCTATCGGGGGAGTGTTGGTAGGTTGTACGATTGCCGGCGCATTCTCTGGGCTTAGCCAACCAGTCACGCGCCCTCGATTGAACCACAATCCAACCGCCAACGCCGCGCCAATCAACAAATAAGTTAGCGCTCTACCCGGCGAAATGATCCAGCGTCGCGCCCCTGTCCCTTTCGTTTTTAACCGATGCCCGCGGTTTACCCAGGCGATCATGTCGCTGCCATCAACCAACACAATGGGTTTGCCGGCAGCCCACGCCTCCGCTTGCTTCGAAAAAGCGCCTGTGGTCACCAAATGCGCTTCCCGCGCCCCAGAATGAATCATCGCCCCATACAAATCCCGCACCACGGGCTGCCCGACAGTACCGCTGTATCGTTTCACTTGCACGACCGTTTTGCGTCCCCATTTTCGCAGCGTCAAATCAATTCCCTGATCGCCGCTTTTGCCCATCAATTTAACCCGATATCGCTTCTTCTGGTACAACCAGCCCACAAACTGCTCAAATTCTGATGGGGAAAGGCGCAACATCTGCGTTTTTCGCCGAATTTTGCCGAATTTGCCTTGTTGCGCTCTTGTAAGCTTCATGTTGTAAATGTTATAATTTGAACAAAGTTCCAACTCGATGGCGGGGTTGAGGGTAAATCATATTCACCCTTTTGTAATTTTAAAACAACTATCCAATTATCCATTTTTGCATTGGGGAAAACGTTTTTGGTACTTAGGAGCGGAAATTTAATAACGTGAACAAATGCCACTTGTCCCGCTCCTTAAAGCTGACGATTCAATTCTACACCTTGATTTAATCGTCAGCCCTTAACAGTAAGATTATCTTAGCTGTTTCGGTTCAGCAACTCCATCTGATCAAAAAGCGAGGAGGATCCTCTCATGTTAATTTCAAACCCATTCAAATTCAATCAAACTCCCAATTATTTTTTTAGTTATAAAGAGATATCCCATGGATTTAATAAAAGAAGCTACTGCTTTATTGGAGCAATTGCCCTCTCTGGGGCAGGTAAGCGATACGGCATACGACACCGCCTGGGTTGCCCAATTAGGGGATATTGCCCCACATCTTAGTCAGCCTGCCTTAGCCTGGTTGAGGGAAAATCAATTGCCGGATGGCAGTTGGGGGGCAAGCGAACTAAATTACCATCATGACCGGGTACTCTCGACATTGCCGGCATTAATCGCTTTAGCAAAAAACGGCGATCCAAACGATAATCGGCTCATCCAAAAGGCGAAAAAAGCTGTCGCGTATCATCTTGACCATCTTCAGGATGATATCGCTGGCGAAACCATAGGTTTTGAAGGAATCGTGCCCACCTTGCTTAGCGAAGCGAAAGATATGGGCTTACTTCAACTAAATGGCAGCCAATTTCCTCAGCGCCTAATCGAACAGCGAAACCGAAAGCTCAAATCATTGCCAAACGGACAAATAAACAGTCGTGTCCCCCTCTCTTTTTCGGCAGAAATGGCCGGCAAAGACCATACCCACCTCCTTGATATAGATAATTTGCAAGGAGCTAGTGGGTCAGTTGGTCAAAACCCAGCAACTACCGCCTATTTTCTCAACCATATCGATTCCTCCAATCAATCTGCCCTAAACTACCTTAGCCATTATGTATCGACCGGGATTGCTCCACATTTGGCTCCGTTTGAGATTTTTGAGCAAGGCTGGTCGGTCTGGAATCTATCACTACCCATGAAACTGACCGAGCAAATTGAACCAAATCTTGTTAGTCAATGTTTGGATTGGTTAGAAAATGCCTTTCACCCAGAAACTGGGCTTTCATTCACTGTCGCATTCACGCCAACAGATGGGGATTCAACGGCGTTCATTTTTGAAACTTTGGCAACTCAAAAAAGATTTGTTTCGACAAATGCCTTAAAATTTTTTGAAACAGACACTCATTATCATTGCTATGCTCATGAATCTAATCCATCAATAAGCACAAATATTCACATGTTAGGGGCTTGGAAAGCTTATGGCGCAGATCCAAATACTCAAGATGTGGCAAAAATAGTGCGCTTTTTAAACCGTTCCAAATTCATGGAGGGATTTTGGGTTGACAAGTGGCATGCATCACCGTATTACCCAACTGCGCATTTAGTAATAACCGCAACAAATTACGTTGACTCATTAATTGATAAGACTACAAACTGGATATTAAAAACTCAAAATCCAGATGGCTCTTGGGGCTATTACATGCCCACCACAGAAGAAACTGCGTATTGTTTGCAAGCATTAGCGGTATCAAAAAAATATGGCAAAGATATTCCCGTTCAAGCGATCCGGCGCGGGGCAAATTGGCTAATCGAAAACGCAAACCTTCAATGCCCTCGATTATGGATTGGCAAAGCCCTTTATACTCCGATATTAGTAATACGATCTGCGATCATTAGCGCTTTAGGGCTGGCTCAAGAGGTAGTTTAATACAATTGTACTAAGCGCAACCAATTAACATCTTTTCTATTATCCTTTATAATTGCTTATGTGTTGTTGAATATCAATTCACATTATGCAACTTATTACGCAATATTCAGATCATCTAAATTCTTTGCCAATCTCAACCAATGAGAAGCGGCGCGGTCATTTGTTAGCAATATTACTAGCAGGCATCGGTTTATTGGTTTTGGTGACGGTAATTGTCTCGTTAATAAACGACAACATCTTCAACATCAGTAATCGGACAGAATCATTGTTGTCATACGTAACAATGATCTCTGTTTTTGTAAGTATTTTAGGGTTACTTTGGATAAACAGACTCGGTTATGTCAACCATACCGGTATTTTACTAGTTTGTATATTAACTTTTGGTATATTATTTGGGATTAAACCATCATGGCTAATTTGGGGTCCTCCGATTTTTTATCTGACAATACCAATATTAATCGCTAGCTTTGTTATTCGTCCAGCAGCCAGCTTTGGCGTGGTCGCTGCAACAGTCGCGGGTTTTATATTCCATGTGTCGAGAACGGATGCTTTTGGTTTCAACTTTATCGGCGCAGCCGGCTTATTAGGGGTCGCTTTTGTCTCCTGGCTTTCTGCTAGCAGTTTAGATAAGGCGTTGAAAGATTTATTTGCAATCAATCAGGAACTAGATCAACGAGTAGAAGAGCGAACCAAACAACTCTCGGAAGCGCTAGAAAGAGAACAACAAGAGGCTTGGAAGAATGAAGCGATATTGGAAAGCATTGCCGATGGGGTATTGGTTTTTGACGAGGATTTAAAAACGATAGCCGCCAACCCCTCCATCAAATCGTTGTTAGGTCGCTCACCCACGCGCATGATCAATCGAGATATTCGAGACCTGATGGACAGCCAGATCAGCAGCGAAACCAGCCAGTTGATATTAACCCAAATACAAAATGTCAAAGATCAACCTGCAAACTTTAAGATCGATTGGGAAGAAAAAACGTTGGCTATCAGTTTGGCTCCGATCAAAGCGAATGGCAGCAGTTCAGGCGCATTGTCGGGCACGGTGGCGGTAATTAGGGACTTTACTAGAGAAGCTGCCATTGATCGGATGAAGAGCGACTTTATCTCTATTGCTTCGCACGAGCTAAGAACGCCATTAACGGCATTAAAAGGGTATATCGAGCTTTTGATGATAACCGGTCAAGATAGCCTAACGCTTAAACAGCAAGATTACCTAGAAACGATGGAAAACAATGCCGAGCGATTGCAATATTTAATCGAAGATTTGCTCAATTCGTCTCAATTGGAATCAGGTCAGTTGGAACTTCAATGTTATTACATCAGCTTAGTTGAAATAACCCATGCCGTAATCCATGAGTTAAGCGAGGAGATCGCCAAACGCCATTTAGAGGTTCACATAGATATGCCGGCAAATTTGCCGCTGGTATTTGCCGATCGAGAGCGCGTAATCCAAATATTAATCAACCTAGTAAGCAACGCCTACAAATACACCAATGAAGGGAGCATCACCATCCAATCTGAAGTAGAAAACGGATTTGTCAAAATCGGGATACATGATACAGGTTATGGCATTCCGATTAAAGAACAAGAAAAGATATTTTCTCGCTTTTTCCGCTCATCAGACAGGCAAGTTCGCCGCCAACCCGGCACAGGGCTAGGGTTGAACATTACCCACTCTCTGGTAGAATTGCATGGCGGGAAAATTTGGTTTGAAAGCGAAGTTGGTAAAGGCAGCTCCTTTTACTTCACCTTACCCATAAAACAGCCTGAATCAGTTGAATTTGAGCAGGTAGCGATTCCCGCCTAAGTTTCTTGGAAGTTCCGTAGGAAAACTGAGCGTTCTATTGGCTGTGTTTCGCCGGTTTGTGGCATTCTGTACCGCCATTCGGGCATATTCAACTCCACTCGTATTTTTAATTTTGCTAAATGGCGTTTTTGTGGCTGACTTGCCCTTTAACCAGGGCATTATTCAGGCTGTCATATTAGTTGCCGGCATCCTCTTAATCCAAATTGGCAGCGTTATCGTCAACGATAAAATGCACCAAGACGCCGACACCCTGGGGAAACGGGGCAGAAATATCGACCAATTTATTCGCCAAAGCCGACTAATCCTCTATTTGCTGCCTATCCTCGCCATCCTCATCCTCATTGTTATCTACAAAACCATAAACTTTAGAGCAGTTTGGCTCTTGCTTTTATTTGCGGCATCCACCATCCTTTATGGCTGGCTAAAAGGGCGCGGCGTTTGGTCGATTGCAGGGCGAGGGGTTACCGCTCTCCTCATGGCAGGGTTGATCCCGATGGCTAACCAAATCGTCACCCGTCAAATCCTACTATTCATCTGCTTTGCCGCCCTCTTAGACGCTGCCGGCAATTTAGTGGGCGATATTCGAGATATCTACGTAGACAACCTATCAAACACGCAAACCATGGTCGTTCGCTACGATAAATTCGTCATTATCACATTTCTGTTGATCTGCCACCTGCTCTTGTTGTTTTTGTGGATGGAGTTAGCATTAAGCGGAATCTCCCTACTCATTGGCGCCATTATCATTGGGATTTTGACGATACTCATAATCGCTGCCGCCCATTTTTATAGCCATTTCTTCTATTTGATCGCAAAGTATCTGCTCCATGGGGTGGCGCTTGCCGCATTGTCTGGCAACGCCAGCGCAGCATTCCTACTAACTGGCTTTTTTATCCTGTTTGCCGGCATCATCTATCGCGCCAAACATTTTCAACCAGAGCAAATGCCGCCACACGCCACAACCCCCTATTTTCGACTGCCATTCTCCCCTAATCTAGCAACAACCCCAACTGAACCGCGTTAGCCCGCAACTGAACCTCATCAACCACCATCATCGCCAAATCGCCCAGACTTTCACCCAGATACGGGTTTGTTTTAGGGTTTCGGCGTAAAATGTCGAGGATTTCAGGGGAGCTAACCCGCAAAACTGTCATCTCCGTTATTCTGCCTTCAGTGCCAGAATTTCCCCAGCGTTCGATAGCGCGTTTAATGCCGGCAGGAATGGCTCGCCCTGTCACATCCGCCAAAAACGCCAACGCCCGTTCCGGCATTATCCCTTGCGCCCGGGCTCGATGCAGCGATTGAGGGGAGATTTGATATGTAAACGGCGGGACAATCCCCTTACCCGTCACCGGCTCCACTACTGTCGCTTCAGCAATTCTGCCTAACTGAAAACGATGAAACCGATTGGCATTATACGGAACAGTTATTGCGCCAGTGGCAGACAAAATGGGCGGGGCCGTCGCTTCATCATCTGGCAAAGGTTCATCTGCCAGCCAATCGACCATCCGCTCCCGAATCCGATAACGCCCCTCGTCAGCTAAATCGACCATGCCCAGCCAATGAAGCGGAGCCTGAATTAAAAACGCCAGAAGTCGTCCTTCAACTCCCTCCCAATTTTCAAACCCTTTCAAATATTCACCACTCTGCTCGTCGCGGATATACCAAGTATCGTAATTGCCATCTAACCTTTGAAAATCTGGGGCAGAACTCTTTACAGTTGCCGCCACATCTGCGATTTCATACCAATCGGTGGATTGGGGCAATGCATCTAATAAGGCAGTGCGAGGCAAAATCGGATCATTTTGCCACCCTTCCCCCTCAAAGATTAACCCTGGCGTCTGGCGCAAATCGTTCCAACTACTGCCGCTCCAACCCTCAGCCAACAATCGCAACTGCCCCTCTCTGGGCTGCTGCAGCCAGGCTACAGCCCCTTTCGCTGGTTTAATTGCCTCGTCGACCTGGCGCAACACCCCTATTTCTTGCCCAATCGCCAACAACATCTTCAACCGCACCGGGTTTCGGTCAAGCAAGTAGGGGAAAATAGTTTCTGAATCATCCAGACCAATCGGGTCGTTTTGAGCAATGATGCAAATCGTCGTCAGATCGTCAACGGCTTGGCTGCTTCCCTCCGTCACCTCTTCTACTTGGCTAACTGGCGTATAATCTTCTGTTTGAGGCAACGCTTCTTCGATGTATGACTCAATGGCTGCCGGCATTAACTCTTTGGGCAGCCAAAAAAATTCCCCAACCCCATCCCCGCCATCATCAAAGCCGCGAAACAGAAAGCCGCGATACCACAACGCTTCCGCCGGGCTGAGCGGATCAAACCATGGCTCTTCGCGTTCTAATGCGGCAGGACCCATTTGCCGCACCTCGCCATATTTTCTGCTAAAAATCGCTACCGACAATTTGCCGCCCGCTCGAATCAGCTCCTTAATCGCCCCGGACTCGTCCGCCGGCAAAAATTCGAGTTCATCCTCGATATGTAACGACTCTAACTTTTTTGCCAAGCGATCAATACACTCCCCTTTTTCTTCGCCCGTCAACTCCAACTCCCACCATTCCCCCATCGCTCGCAAAACCATCAAATCATGTTCCGCCAAAAATTGTCTTAATGTCCGCAATTGTCAATCTCCTATAACTGCGATTCATCCGCCAAAAATCTTAATCCGCACGCCGATTTTATCAACAACAGCGATTAAGAACGATGCCAAGCGGCATATAGTCGTTTTCTTTCTTTTCCAGGCAACTTTACAGCCGCAAACCATATCGTCTAAATGGTTCGCTTCTATCAAAAATTTTAAGCATTGATCAACCAAATATCCCATCTCCCTTCACTGGTATATCGACCAAAAGTAACATATTGCCTACACTGGTTTTCCTTTACACTGATTTTCAAACGTGTTATACTCCAACTTTAGTTATGTAAGGTAGTTTAGAGTAAATTGTGAAGCAAATCGACCCTTTTTGCAATGCCGGCATTCAGCGTGCGGCGTTCTTCCTTGCCCCATTATCAATATTGCCAATTGAGATGGCATCCCATTGTTCAGCCCTTCGTCGCCAATCTTAATTCCTAAATAGCTGATGACTGTCTGTACACATTGCAATCACCCCAATCCAGAGGCTAGTAAGTTTTGCAACCGTTGCGGAACGCAATTGCCGGCGCGCACCCGCAAAATATGCCCCAACTGCCAACATTCAAACTCGCTCGATGTTTTCTATTGCGATAAATGCGGCTCTCGATTGGTACATACTGGACCTATCAGGCCTATTCCTTCGCCAACAATGCCAGATGGGGAAACGACCGAGCAGCCCCCGTCCGCGTCATCCAGACAAGCCTTTTCCTTGCCTGCCAAGCCTGAAGGAGAAGCAGGCGAGTTAGATATGGAAAATATTACCCCTGACAATCTGCCCAGTTGGTTAACCGGGGAAGAAGAAGGGCGAGAACATCAAGATGCCGGCAACTTTGTCCCAGAATGGTTGTCCGAACTAGATGATGAGGACCCGACGGCAGCGGAGCGACAACCTGAAAAAAACAACGAGTTAGGCGAGTTTGCCTCTTGGTTGGAGGGAGATGAATCGGAATCCGCGCTCGAAGATATCTTGCCGTCTGACCTAAACCAAACTGAGGATATGCCAGATTGGCTGCACGACGATACGCCGCGCGGCACTGACATCTTATCCCAATCGAACCAGCAGCAAGAGGAACGAGAGGCAACGCTCCCGCCCCATCAAGCAGGTCAAAATCAAGATGAAGATTACCCAGATTGGTTATCAGAAATCGCCCCGGCTGGCAGCGCCGCCTTAAGCTCTCAGGAAAACGACGACTCAATTATCGATTCATTAACTGAGACGAAGACAAATGTGCCAGATTGGCTCTCTGACGTTCTACCGCCCACTGGCAAAATGGTAGACACTGGCGCGTTAGCCGACGACCGCGATCGGGTGAGCGACTCTTTACCGGCAGCCAGCGAAAGTTCAGCCCCAGCCATTGTGCCCAATAGCGAAACTGGCGTTCATGGCAACGGAACAGATCTAATAAACGAACCAGATTGGCTGGCGGATTTACTGCCGCCGCCAACCGAATTGTACAAGGGAGGGGGTTCAGATGCGCCCAGCGGCTCCGCTCCTGATTTGCCAAATTGGCTAGAAGATTTGATGGACGCTTCTCCTCCGGTTGAGGCAGACCCATTGCCGCCAGCCGCTGATGAATTGCCGCCTGAGCTAGAAGAATCCCTCGCCGGGGTGTCGGATTGGATGGATGACGATCCGCCCGAATCGATCGATGCCAATGCGTCATCGGAAGCTGATGGGCTGGCGGAAACGCCGCCTGCTTCTAGCCAGCTCCCCGAAAATCAGACTGCGCCTGATCAAGCCGAATCTTTTTCGCCAGGCAACGACGAATCGGCGTGGGATGCTATTGAAGAGATGCCCGAGCTCCCAGATTGGTTGGATGATATGCCGGAGGCGCCAGAAGAAACGGACGACGAGCCAGCAACCGCGTTGCCGCAGGAGGATGAAGCTGCTCTGCCTAGCGCTGACGAGCCGCTTAATGCCGGCAATGATGAATCAGCGTGGGACGACATTGAGCCTGACGCTGTGATTCCCGACTGGCTAAAATCGGCCGAGGATGTGGCGGCTTCAGATGAATCGGAAAATGGCTCTGACCAGGCAAACGACCTCACTGCTGATTGGGTCGAACACGAGGGATTGGTGACGGGAACAATCGCCGAATTGGAAGCGCCGGCAGACACGCCAGACATAAACGTGTTAGACGCCGCTTCGTCCGCCGCTAACGAAGCTCCTCCTGCTGAAATCACGCCAAATACGGCTGAAGCGTCCGATATGTTTGACGAAGTCGTTCCCGATTGGTTGGCGGAAACCCCGCCAGAAGTGACAGACGCAGCGGTGGAGGAAGATTCTCCACCCTGGTTAGACGCCCTGGTGGAAACGGGGCAATTAGACGAAGCGTCAGATTCCGAAGCGGTTGACCAACAAGATGTGTCCAATCAGCCGGAAGTGAAAGAAAATGTTGAGCCGGAATATCTGCCGGCAACAGACGACAAAGCAGAGTGGCTGGATGATTTTGATGATTTAGCCCAGCAAGGCACCTCAATCTTAGCCATCACGAAAGAGCAGTTGACTTCACCAGACGACTCGTTAGCCACCGAGATGTTGGACGATTTGCCGATTGATGGAGCGATGCCGGATTGGTTGGCTGACATATCCGCAGAAGATGATTCGTCTCAAATCATAGTTGCCGAAGAAGAACAACCGATTAGCGAAATCGACCACAACGAAGAAATCGATCCAATTGAACCAGCCCCAGACGGTGGTTCGCCCATCACAGCAGAACCAGCGTCAGAGTATGGGGGCGCCGACCATGATGACGAGCCAGAAGTGGCTGCCGATCAAATGGGAGATTGGTTGGTAGAGATGTCTGCATCGGGTCTTCTCGACCCATCTCAACTTCAGCCAGAGCCGGTTGACGTGGATGAATGGCTTGAGGAAATTGGGGTTTCAACTGGCGAACTTGAGGCGGATTCTCCCCTGGCAGAAGTCGAATCAGATGAAAGCGCCCCGATTGTCGCCACCGAACCCGAGCCTGATACCGTCTTAGATCCGCTTGGGGATGTGGAAGTGGAGGAGACGCCCGACTGGCTGGAAGAGATGATGGCTGGGGCGGATTTGACCGCCGCTTTAGACGAGTCAATTGTGGATGCGCCGCCGCCTTCCGACGCTCCGGTACCCCTTGAACTCGCCAGCGCAGAGCTGCCCGATTGGCTGGAAAATAATGTAAACATTGCTGAGGATGATCAAGATGGCGATTCTGCCGTTGTTGGCACAGGCAGTTTGACGCAAATCGACGATATTGCCGCCATGGAAATCGCCGACGACCATCTGCCTGATTGGCTGGGCGACGTTGGCACAGGGGTTTTGGAGGAGGTTAGTCAGCGAGAGGCATTGCCGCTCGAAACAGATGCCTCATCCCAGGAATGGGCGCAATTTTTGGACGCTGCTTCTATAGACGAAGCGGATGATAACGATTTAATTGCCAATGATGAGTTCGCCGCTTTAGCTGCTCCAGACGAAGTCCAGCCGGTTAACGAGAGCGAGATGCCGGCATGGGTACGACAGTTAAAGCCCGAGGATCAGCCTGCAAACGGGATCGATACAGACGCCCCTGTACAAGAGGGGGGACCATTGGATGGGATGCGAAATGTCATCGACATCGAGCCCGTCATCGCCTCGCCCCGCCAATCGACGGTAAAAAACCCCCACGCCCAAGTTAGCGAATCTCAGCAACAGCAAGCGGCAGCCTTAAAGCAGATCGCCCTAGAGCCGCTTGCCTCGCCTGCGGCAACTAGCAAACAACGACGATCCTTTTCGATCAAACGACTTTTGGGGTTGGGGGCGATCCTGGCGATTGGGCTGGCAGGCTACTTTTTGCCTCAGATTGTCGTTTCGCTAACAGATGCCGGCATCATTAAGGCGATGCCAGAGGTGGACAGCGCTTATAATGTTGTGGCGGCGAATGGCGCCGCGCCCACTTTGCTGGCTTTTGGCTACGAAGGGGAACAAAGTTCAGAATTAGACGCGCAGGCAAACGCCATATTGACCCACCTGACCGCCCAAAACAGCCAATTGTTAACGTTAAGTCAATCAAAAGCAGCTGCTGATCAAGCCCAACAATTATTGACAGACAACGGTATCCCCGCTCGAAATTTAGGTTTCTTGGCTGAAGATAAAGGCAATTTGCGCAGATTGGCAGATTGTTTGACCAGAAACGACCAATGCGATTCAAGCTCGAATGATTCGATCAATAGCTTGTCCGAAGGGGAAGCGGTGGGGCTAATCGTGCTGTTTGCTGGAGAGCAAGAGAATTTAATCGATTGGATAGAACAAGTTGGCGCCGCCGAAATCCCGATTGTGGCTGGCGTGCCTCAATCGCTGAACTCTGTTGCCCAGCCCTACTATGCCAATGCTCAATTGGCGGGGATAATTCAAGGCGCTGATGGAGCGTCTGCCTATTTAGACAAAATGGGCGACAACAATTTGCCGGCACAAATGGAATGGCTGCAAATTGGGCTGCTTGGGCTTGCCGGCATTTTGCTGCTTGTTTTTCTAATCTCCCTGATCCGGAGCGGCAGACAAAAAACAACCTAACTGAGGCAGTAGACACAACTGAAAATGATGTTTGATTCTGAACCAACCGATAAAAGCCAATCATTCTTGGCTGCCGATATAGCGGACAATGTCACAACTGTATCGCTTTTTGATAAAAGCGAAGCGGGATATCGGTTGGTTGGTCGCGCCGCTGCGCCAACTACATTGCGCGCCCCCTGGCTCGACCTTTCGCATGGGGTTCATCAGGCGGTTTCAAGGTTGGCAAACATCACCAATCGTTCCCTTTTAGATCGAGCGGGGTCGCTCATTTTGCCCGACAATGGCGAAGGGGCTGGGGTAGACAGCTTTGCCGCTACCTTTAACGCCGCCCCGCCTTTAAAGGTTTTATTGGCGGGGTTAACCAAAGATTTTAGTTTAGAAAGCGCCCGCAACAGCCTGACCAGGGCTTATGCTCAGGAGATAGCCAACATTAACCTGGAAGATGGGGAAGAAGAAGGGGCGCAAATCAATCTAATCTTGGATTTAAAGCCTGATGTCATCTTACTTGTCGGCGGCAAAGATGGAGCCGATAGTCCGGAATTATCGGCATTGATAGACCGGATAGCCCTGGGCGTCGAACTGCTCGCTTCTCAAGAATTTCAACGCCCGCAACTCCTCTATGCCGGCAACAGCGCCATGCGAGAGCGAGTCGCCAATAAATTCAGCCAATTTACCACGGTGCATGTCGCCGACAACATTCGTCCAAATGGCAAAAGCGAAAATTTAGCTCCCACAATCGACCTGCTCAATCAACTTTACGAAGATATACAAATTGCCAAAGCGCCCGGCATTGAAATTCTAAACAATTGGACAGAACGCCCCACCCAACCAACGGCTCAAGCCGTCTCAACCATCTGTCAATTCTTTGCCAAAGTCAACAAAGGATTGACGACCTGTATCGATATCAATGGCGACAATATGACGGTTTGCGTCGCCGATAATGAGCAAACATGGCTGTCGATTCATCCTCAACTGGGGATTGGCAAATCGATTAATGGGCTTTTAAAGCTAATCCCGCCTGAACAAATCGTTCATTGGCTAGATGATGGCGCCTTGGGGATAGAAGAGGTAAAAAATTACGTCCACGCCAAAGCATTGTATCCTCAAACGACGCCAGTAAAAGCCCAAGAGATACAACTGGAACAGACGATAGCCCAAGAGGCGATCAGACATGGGTTTAACTCATCTCTCGGCTCTTGGGGGTGGGATTTAGAAAAACCGCCGCACACTAATTTGGTTTTGTTGCGCGGCGAAATTTTTAGCAGAATGTCCAGGGCGGGGCAAACGATGTTGATGGCGTTAAATGCGCTGCAACCGACTGGCGTTTTCCCTGTATCCATTGACCGGTATGGGGTGATGCCGGCATTAGGGTCGTTGGCTCTTACCCAACCGCTGACCGCCATCCAGTCGATGGAAGCGGGCTTGTTATATGATTTGGGTTGGGTCATTGCGCCCGCCATCCGCGAAAAAGCGGAAAAACCGATTTTGCGTCTGCATCTCAAACATGAGGATGGTCGCGCTTTAGAAATGGAGATAACCAACGGGTCGTTAGAACTGTTGCCATTAGCCGTTGGCGACGAAGCCGAATTAACGATAAAACCACTCTCGCGCAAAATCGATGTCGGTTTTGGGGGCGGCAAATCGAAAAAAATCAAAATTATTGGGGGAGCGTTGGGACTCGTGATAGATGCCCGGGGCAGACCGCTAAAGCTGTCTGATGATGAAGAAGGACGGCGACAAATGTTGCAAAAGTGGAGATGGGATTTAGGAAGTTAACCGATGTTATTTTATTCCCGCGCCACTCGCATTCAACCCTTAACTCTTGTAAGACGAGAGCGTTTTTTGGCTGGCTCTGGCGAAGTGACAGTAAGCCACTCCCAAGAGCTTTCCCCGGTTCAAGTTGTCGCCAAAGCTCCTCGCCGCAACCAATATGTGGTCATTCCCGCCTGCGAGCGTTTAGGCATTTCGACCCAACAATTAGAGAAAGGGTTAAAAGTTGCCGAGGGCGAAATTGTGCGGGAAGGGATGCCGTTAGCTCAAAAACCAGGTTTATTGGGGCGGCGCAAAATGATTAGAGCGCCCGTCAATGGCACGCTGATTCAAATCAAAAATGGACGGCTCATCATCCAAAAACCATCGGCTACCTTAGAACTGCGGGCGTTAATGAGCGGCAAAGTCGCCACTATTTTCCCTGACAAAGGGGTGGTTATCGAAACGCCAGGCGCTTTAGTCGATGCTGTGTGGGATTCGGGCAAGGAAGGGATTGGTTATCTGCATATAGGCGTCGATTCTCCGGAAGGGACGTTACAAAGCGACGATATTTCTATTGAGCTGCGAAGCAAGGTCCTCATTGCCGGGCGAGTTAATTCGGCTGACGCATTGCGCAAAGCGGAAGAGAATGGGATTCGGGGCGTTGTGGCTGGCAGTATGCCGGCAGCGCTCATCCCCACTGCTACTAAACTTTCTATTCCACTCTTTTTGACCGAATCGATTGGCAATGTGCCAATGTCTACTCCTATCTTCGACCTGTTGGTTCAATTGCAAGGCAATCTCATCTCATTGCTGAGCCAAAGCAAAGCTGCGCCAGGACGGCGACCAGCCTTAATTATTCCGCTTGAGTCGGATAAACTCCCAGAAGAAAGCCAAATAGAAGATATGGAGATAAAGATCGGACAGCAAGTTCGTTTGCTCCGCAACCCCAACCAAGGCGCTATTGGCGTCATTAAACAAGTTTATCAACACGGCAAAACAACCGATGCCGGCATTCGAATGCCCGGGGCAGATGTCCAATTGGCAGATAATACCCGTTTGTTTGTGCCCCATACCAATTTAGATCGAATCGTATAAGGAGAATCCTCATGGCTGATGAAGATATTGAAGAGTTCAATGATGAAGAAGACGGCAGACAATCTAATCGACCGTTTATCCTTGCTGTAATCGCCTTGTTACTCTCTTTAGTCATTTGCGTCGCCGCCACCCTGGCCATCCGCGTTTCGCGCGGCAATCAAAATGACGAAGTAATCGCTAACCAAATGGCAACTGCCACAGCCATTGTGGCAACCAATCAAGCCGTGGAAGCGATCAACTTAGGCGTGACCAAAACGATCGAATGGCGGCAAACGGAGGATGCTCGTCCTACCAATACGCTGCAACCAACAAATACCCCTGTGCCGACCAATACTCCCATCCCCACCAGCACCCCAGCGCCGACTGAAACGCCTGTGGTGAATGAAGCCAATTCAGAAGGCAACGGCAGCGATGGCTCTGGGAGTGGAAGCTCTGATTCCGGATCGACAGATTCCAATTCGGGCGATGGCTCCGCAACTGATGGCAGCAGCAGCGAAAGCTCTGGGAATGACGGCAGCTCTAGCTCCGGCGGCTCGGACTCTGCTTCCGATTCTGGGTCAGCTTCCGGATCGGGTTCAGGATCGGCGGAATCCGGTTCAGGCAACGGCTTTGCTACCCCCACGCCTGATTTCAGCGGAAACAGCAGTTTGCCGCAAACGGGCATCGACGCTTGGGGAGCTTTTATTATGGGATTGGCGTTTATCGTGGCATTGATCGTCGTGCGCCAATTGCGGGCTACTTTGAGTTGATTTTCCTTTTCGCCAGAGGGTCGTTATAATAAGCGTCCCTTTGGCGTATTGAGCTATTTGTAAAGAGTTTGTAACTGTAGATAAGGCGACGCTTTTCGACAGAGTAAGCGATATTCAAAGCGTAGTTAGAATAACGTTTTGTAACTTTTTGGTTTTGTAGTTCAGCGGCATAATCGATGCAGTATCCACAAAAAAACACGACGATTTTGGTGGTAGAAGATGACTTGTACTTAAGAGATTCGTTGAAATTTCTTTTGGAATCGTCCCTGCCGGCATTTCAGCCCAAAGTTATGGTGGCGGAAAACGGACAAGCTGCCCTCAACCTGCTGCCCAACCTCTCGCCAGACCTAATCCTCTCCGACATCTCTATGCCCAAAATCGACGGATACGAGTTGATGCGCCGAGTTCGTCAAAATTCCCAATGGCTACATATCCCTTTCATCTATTTAACCGCCCATGCCAGCAAAAAAGAGATGAAAAGGGGGCGGTTAAGCGGCGTAGAGCAATATATCGCCAAGCCGGTTGACCCCAATAGGTTGATCGAGTTGGTCGAGGCGCAATTGATTCGGGAAAGACAATTGACGGAGATGCGCGAAGAGACGCTAACCCAATTGAAGCAACATACAATTCAGACTTTAAACCATGAATTCCGTACTGCCCTAACATTGGTCACAGTGTATTACGAAATGTTGGCGAATGGGTTGGATTGGGACGCCGCTGAACATTCTGCCGCCTATTTAGAAGGGATACAAACAGGGTGCGCTTGGCTGACTCAACTGACAGAAGGATTGCTCGAAGCAGTGGAGTTGCGAACTGGGGAATTAGAAGCGCGTTTCAATGCCGATGCCGCTTATCAATCGGGCGGCAACGTGATGAAATGGTGGCGGGAAGCCGGCGCAACGCATCAACAGTTTGCCGACGATCATGGCATTGAAATCGTCTGGTTGCTGCCTAAAAAATTGCCGGCATTGCGGACTGCGCCATGGGCGGTAAAAAGTTTAGCCGATAAGATAATCAGCAACGCTGTAAAATTCACAGCCTACCGCCAAGATCAAGCTGGAAGGGTGGCTATCTCCATTGCCGGCAACGACGATGAAATCAGCTTCAAAGTAATCGACAACGGCATTGGCATTCATCCCAACGCTCTACCTCGCGTTTTCGAACTCTTTTATCAGGAAGAACGAGACCGTTACGAACAACAAGGAGCAGGGTCAGGCTTATCTATCGCCCAGGCGTTAACCCAATTCCACCACGGCAAAATCAACATTACCTCTCCAAAAAATGGGGGGGCTGAGGTCATTATCACCCTTCCCACAGATTATAAAGCCAACCAAAGCGTACAAGTTGCCCCTTCGCAAAACCAACCGGTAACTGTTTTGGTAGTGGATGACGAGCCCGCTTTACGAGATGCGTTAGTGAATCTAATAGAGGTCGCCAACCATCCAGATTACCAATTTAAGGCGGTCTCAGCCACAGATGGGGAGGATGCTCTTAAGGTTTTGGAAAAAATTACGCCCCATATCATCATTTCAGATATTATGATGCCAAAAATCGATGGGTATGAGTTGTTGGCGGCAGTGCGTCAAGAGAAGAAATGGGCGCATATCCCTTTTATCTTTTTAACGGCAAAAGGCAGCGACGATGAAATTCACAAAGGACGAACGTTAGGCGTCGAGGAATATATCACCAAACCGTACAATTTGGCGGAAATAATTGATGCCCTGACGATAAAACTTGAGCGCGCCAATCAAATTCAATCAACCGTTTTTCAGGGTTTTTCAGCTTTTAAAGAACAGCTATTAATTTTGTTGAATCGAGAATTCCATTCGCCCATTCATGCCTTAAATTTATATTCTGAAAGCCTTGCGGATAGATTGAATCGACTTGAATCGGAAGCGGAAATGAAGGAAACGTTGGGCGGATTGAAAGAAGCCAGCCAACGATTTTCCCTAATGGTCGAAGATTTTATCTCGCTGGCTGAAGTTAAAGCGGGAGCGGCGCAAGATTTGGTGCAGGCAAACCAGACAGAAATCGGTCAACCCCATCGTTTTTTTGAACAGATTATCGAACAATCGCTGGAGTTCCCAGCCATCTCCAATATGAACGTTACATTCAAGCTTTGGCAGCCAACAGCGCCAATTGATGGGGATCTAGAATCGTTAGAAACTGCTGGTCAAAGATTTATCTACAGTTGCGCCTTAATGTGTCAGCTACAGGGACAAAACGAGTTGCTTATTAGCTGCCGGCAATTAGCGGGCGAATTGCAATTGGAAATTGAGATGCCAAATATAGCCATCGTTGACGATGAAATGAGCCACATCCAGCACATTATCAAGTTGCAACCCAATGCCGGGGTACAAACCGATTACAGCGCTCCGCTCAATGTAGCTGCGCAAATCCTCCATTTACATGATGGGCGGCTGGAGGTAAAAAACGAGGATTTCCCGCAAAAAATGGTTACAGCCACGCTATATTTGCCGGCAAAAGCTGTTCCAGCCTTAGCCTAAGCGTCAGCTATGCTTCTGCCCAACTTACAACATTTAATAGTTGAATCTCAACTTCCCAGCGAGCCAACTCATACTTGACTTTGCAAATAGGCAAAGAGATAGGATAATCCACCAAACATCTTTCAAATTCAATTGCCTGGTAACACCACCTAGGAGGTATATTTAAATGGCGTCTTTACTTGAAAAAGCCCAAACTTTAATTTCCGCCAATCTTCATGCTATGGTTGACCGCGCTCTGGAGTCGAATTCAGTCGCAGTGCTAAAGCAATATATCCGCGACGCAGAATCTAGCTTAGACGAGCTGGAAGATGCCGCTGCGACCGTAGGTGGCGAAGTAAAAAGCTTAGAGCGAAAATATGTAGAGTATAAGAAAAAAGCGGACCAAATGGATCGCAATATCGACACCTTTTTAATGCAAGGCAAAAATGATTTAGCTCGCGCCGCCCAATCTGAACTCAATAGCTTGCGTCGGATGCAAGAGCAATACCATGATCAATGGGTACGGCAACAAAAAGAGTATGACGCTTTGTTAAACGCCCGGCTCAAACTGCAAGCCAAATTGAACACCATCCGTCAGGAACAAAAGGAGTTGGAAGCGGCGATTCGTTTGGCGGAATCAAAAGAAAAAACGGTGGAGGCGATCAAAAAAGTGGACGATGTTGCCGGCATGGGCGACGCCGATATCGGCCGTATTCGCGACAAAATTTACGCTCGCCTAGACAAAGCCACCGCTCAATCTGAAATGTACGCCGACCGCCTAGACAACCAAATGGACGACGTTTTGGGCAGCGCCGAATTAGATTTGCAGCTAGAAGAGCGCAAACGACGACTAGGCTTGCAAGAAGCGGCAGACATCTCGTCAGTTGAAGAAGATGAAGCGACAGAAACGATGAGCAGTGAAGTGGAAGATTAAATCAAATCCACTTTTTGGCAAAATCGCTTGAACCCCAATAATTTCCATGTCTGAAGCTCGCCGTTCTATGGAAGAACGCGTAAAAAAGGCGCTGTTTGAACACGCCTTTTTTCGTTGGGAGAGCGCTGTTACCATTGCCAGCGCGTTATTGTTAGCCGCTGGCGAACTCCTCTTTAATCCCGCTTGGCTGCCAAATCCCCTGATCATTCTTGGAGCCGGCGCCGCTTTAGAAAGCCTATTGGTATACATCAGCCTAAAAGACCCAGCCACTGGCGAAAAAGTAGTGGCTGATATGCTCAAAAAAGAGTTTCAACCCGGCAAATTAAAAGATAAACGGCTGCAAGCGAAAATGGGGCAAGCCCTCGACTACCGCACCAGGATAGAAGCCGCCATTCAAATGCAATCTGAAGGGGCTCTCAAAAGTAATTTACAAGAAACCGCCAACCAAATTGATGAATGGCTGGAAAATATCTTTCGGCTGGCGAAACGAATCGATAGACATGAACAAGAACGGGGCTTACTGGAACACGACAGAGTCAGCGCCAAGAGACGCATTGACCAACTACAGCAAGATTTAGCAATGGAACAAGACCAGGCAATCAGAAGCCAAATCGAGGTAACGTTGGGCAGTTTGCATAAACAAGTAGATACTATCGATTCATTAAATAACGCTATGAACCGGGCTGAATTACAAATGGAACATACCCTAAGCGCCCTGGGCACCATTTACTCGCAAACGATGCTGGTAGACGCCAAAGATATTGACCGGGCGCGGGCAAAACGATTGCAGCAGGAAATCGCTGAAGAAGTGGTAGAATTGTCTGATGTTCTGTTAGCAATGGATGAGGTTTACGCCGTCAGTAGCCAGGCTATGTGAGTTTGCCAAAAGAGACATCCTCTGCTAGGATACTCGGCTGCGAATTTAGATTAGGAGATCAGCGACAAATGAAAGTTTTATTGCGGGAAGATGTCGATAATTTGGGATACGCTGGCGACCTTAAAGAGGTTGCCGCTGGATATGGGCGCAACTATTTGCTTCCTAATGGATTGGCAGTGTTAGCTACTAACAGCGCTATTAAACAAGCTGAATCATGGCGGGAACAAGCGGCTGCCAGACGGGAAGAGCTACATAAAGAGTATGAAGCGTTGAGTAAACGTTTGCATGAGTTGCCGCTGACGTTTGAAGCTAGAGCAGGAGAAACGGGCAAATTGTACGGCTCAGTTACCACCAACGATGTCGCCGACCAAATTAATGAAACGTTAGGCTTAGAGTTAGACCGCCGCAAGGTTATTGGCGAATCGCTGCGGGAGTTGGGCGAGCATCGCGTTACTGTAAGGCTTAGCCCAGAGTTTCAACCGCAAGTAGTGGTCACAATCAAACAGGAAGGCGAAGAGGAAGAAGCTGCGCTAGATGCTGTTGAAGAAGCTGCAATGTCAGCGGAAGTAAGCAGCGCAGAGGATTTGGAGGAAGAAGCGTTGGAAGCGGCAGAGATGGTTGAAGAAGAAGCTCTCGATGAGGAGAGCGCTGAATATGAAGAGGCATTTGAGACAGAGGACGAAGAGTTAGAAGACGAGATCGAATAGAACAGCTGGCGTCATTGGTTCTGCCGGCATTTTCAATTTGGATCTAAATGCAAAGCGAGCCACTGCTTTTTCAGTGGCTTTTTTGCTTAACGAGAGAAAGAGGTTTTGGACGAATTAGGCAGCATACTCAGCGAGGCGCGGGCGGCAAGAGGATTGACTCTAAGTCAGATCGAAACAGAACTTCGCATTCGCAGCAAATTTTTAGCGGCATTAGAAGAGGGGCGTTACGATGCCCTACCAACGCCAGTACACGCTCGCGGCTATCTCAAAAATTATGCCCGTTATTTGGGCTTAGACGCTGACCCGCTAATTGCTCGATACGAAATCAGCGCCAATTATCAACAGCCGCCTATCCCCACCGATAGCTCAGAAGAGCAAATATCCGATGCCAACCCTATGCCGTCCAGAACCGATCCCGTATTTTTTAATCCGGTTAATCTACCGCTAGACGGCAAAGCGGAGCGGCGGCAAGAATCGCTAGCGCAAGCGGCGATCGTGGGGGCGATTGTGATTTTCCTGGGGTTGTTAGCGTATCGTTTTTTGAATATCGCCCCCTCCAACAACATCGATGTGTCCGGTACAGTCGCTACCGCCCAGGCGCCTACCATCACCCCCTTGTTTGGCGAGGGTGAAAGCGGCGATGCTGGTTCGACAAATGCGCTATCTACCAGCCGAAACAACCCTGAAACCATTCCTACCCCAACCAACCGCCCAACGCTGCCGGCATTGCTAACTGAAATCAATTTACAGCTTGAAATCACTGAACGAACCTGGATGCGGGTGACGATAGATGATGACGTTATGTTTGAAGGGCAAGCCCGGCAAGGAGAAACATATGAATGGCTGGCAGAAGAGAGCGCCCATTTAGAAGTGAGCAATGGGATTGGAGCGTTTGTGATCATCAATGGAACTAGATTGGGGCGGTATGGGGGTCGGCAAGAAAATATCGATTTAACCTGGGAAACCAGCAATTGATATGAGGGCTCAAATGAAATGAGCAAGCAAAAAAAGAAGAAACGGTACCATCTGATCACGCTGGGATGCAGCAAAAACAGCGTCGATTCAGACAGCATGGCGACCTTATTGGATGATTCTGGTTTTCAGGAAAGTGGCGATATTGATGATGCCGGCATTCTCATTGTCAACACCTGCGGCTTTATCGAACCAGCCCGCCAAGAGACGTTAGCCACGCTGCAACAGCTTATCGCTGCCAAAAAAAAAGGGCAAATGGTAATCGCTGCTGGCTGCATGGCGCAAAAATTCCCAGACCGCATTTTGGCGGAAGCCCCCGGCATCGACGGCTTAATTGGCGGCCGCCGTTGGATGGACATAGTCTCCTTTATTCGTCGGTTGCGCCGCCATAAAAAGAGCGAACCCCTCTACCATCTGCCAGACGAAGCCAAAACGGTCGGTTTAGAAGAACGGGGCGTCTTAAGGACATCAATTCAGGGAACTAGCGCGTATCTAAAAATCGCTGATGGCTGCCGCCGACCCTGCGCCTTTTGCACCATTCCTCAAATCAAAGGAACATTGGTCAGTCGCCCGATGGATTGGATCGTAGATGAAGCGGTTAAGTTGCAAGATGCCGGCATTCAAGAGTTGATTCTTATCGCCCAAGACAGCACCGATTACGGGCATGATTTAGGGCTGAAAAACGGATTATCTCAATTGCTTAACGCCATCGTTGCCGCCGCCCCCAGCTTGCCTTGGATTCGGCTGATGTACGCATATCCCGGCTATGTCACCGACGAACTGATCGAAACGATGGCAACACATCCCCAAATTTTACCCTATCTCGACATTCCATTGCAGCATGGGCACCGCGACACCCTCTTACGAATGCGCCGACCGGCAAATATCGAGTGGGTGTATAAAACTATCGAAAAGTTGCGGAGAGCAATGCCCGAATTGGCGATTCGCACCACTTTTATCGTCGGTTATCCAGGCGAAACAGATGAGGAGTTTGCTGGGTTAACGCAAATGATAGAAGATTTGCGTTTTGACCGCGTCGGCATTTTCACTTACTCTTATGAACCCACAACCGAATCGGGGCAATTGGCGGGGGCTGTGCCGGCATCTGTGGCAGAAGCGCGTCGGGAAGAGCTGATGATACTCCAACAACAAATCTCGTTAGAAAAAAACCAGGCGCTGGTAGGCAATACGCTCGATATGTTGGTCGAAGGCTATGGGGACGATATCAGCGTGGGGCGCAGCTACCGCGACGCCCCCGAAGTTGACGGTTTGATTATCGTCCCTGGAGAACTTCCATTAGGGGAGATAATTCCCATTACAGTTGATGGGGCAATGGCGTATGATGTAACCGGCTATCCTCATCAGACTGAAAAATTTATTCCACTAATTGTAAATTGACCGCTTTTTCAATCTATTGAGGAGGAAAAATGACTATTTCAATCACCTTTCACGGACACGCTACCTTCACTGTCGAGGCGTCTGGCGTTAAATTGTTGATCGACCCCTTTTTTAGCGGCAATCCAGCGGCAATAATATCGGCGGACGAAGCGGCAGCAGATTATATTTTGCTGACCCATGGACACGGCGACCATGTGGCTGACGCAATTGCCATCGCCAAACGAACCGGGGCAACAGCTATCGCCAATTTTGAGATAGTGACTTGGCTCAACAACAATGGCATCGACAAAGCCCACGCCCAACATATCGGCGGCGGCTTTAACCATCCCTTTGGACGGGTGAAGTTAACGCCGGCATTACATGGCTCGATGTTGCCCGATGGCAGCAATGGCGGCATGGCGGGCGGCTTCTTACTGTCGATTGCCGGCAAAAATATCTACATCGCTGGCGACACTGCCCTCTTTTCCGATATGAGCTTGATTGGAAATGCCGGCATCGACCTGGCGATAATCCCTATCGGCGACAACTTTACCATGGGAACCGATGACGCCATCGAAGCGGTCAAATTGCTCAACCCCAAACAAGTCGTTCCTTGCCATTACAATACTTGGCCCCCCATCGAACAAGATGGCGGCGCATGGGCAGAACGAGTGAAAGCTGAAACTAATGCCGAGCCAATTTTGATGGCGGCAGAAGATTCAATTGAAATCTAACCTATAGAAAATTGTGTTCACAGGAGTATCGATGAAAAACAAAAGCGGATTATTTTGGTCAACCTGTTTGATTGGCTTGTTGGCGCTCTCTTCGCTGGCATGTAGACTTGGCAGCTCGCCGGAACGTAGCCAGAGCGAACCAACCGCTCGACCGGGAGATACCGTCACAAGCGATGGAGATGTGCCGGCATCCGCATCTGCCGGCAATGCAGACACTTCCCCCACTCCTCAACCCACAAGCGCTGCCCCTCCCCGACCAACCGATCCGCCACCCCCCACTGATACGCCGCAACCTGAACCTACCTCACCGCCCAAATCAAAATCATTCGATGCCGCTCAGGTAAATTCGCTCGATACCGTCAATAGCTACCGGCTTCTGATTGACGCTGAATTTACCGGCGTGGGCGAAGATGGCAGTCCTTTTGATGGGACGCTTTCTGGAGAAGTTGTCGCGGTAAAAGAGCCGCCGGCTCAAAGCATTTCATTCCATATTGCCGGCATAGACGACCCTACCATCGAAGGGGATGAGATTAATTTCGAAGTCGCTCAATTTGAAGATACCATGCAAATGTCTATGCCAGGTTTTGGCTGTTTCTCTGGCGCGCCGGATGAGTTAGGCGACCCAACAGAGGAATTTTCAATGCTCGTCGATCCTGATGAATTCTTAGTCGATGTAGAGGGGGTCGAATATAGCGACGTGGAAACGATTGGCGGTTACGAAAGCGATTGTTACATTTACGATAAGACCAGTTTCAAAGACGACAACGGTAATATCGAAAACGCTTCGGGAAAAATTTGTATCTCCCATGAATTTAGCCATATCGTTTATCTCCAGGTCGAAGGGGAAGGAGAAGGGGTATTCTCCAACGACACAGATGATGGCGCTCCATCCCCAGAATCGATCTATTTGGAAATGACCGTGATTGATATCAACCAACCCTTGAAGATCGAACCTCTCGCATCTTGCGCACAAGAAGCGGAATCGGCGTATCCCCTTATGCCGGACGCCCGCGATGTCAACCAATTTGGCGATTTTGTCAGTTACATTTCTGACGCTTCGTTAGAAGATATCCTCGAATTTTATGAGGAGGCATTGCCAGCATTGGGCTATCTGCCCACCGGCGACCAATTTACCACCAACTCCACAGCCATAACCACATACGCCGATGAAACCAAGCGGGTAAATCTAACTATCGCCCCTGTGGATGAGGAAGATTTATCGTTGGGAATGCAAGTGCTTCTATTTGGCGGCGAAGGTGACGAATAACGCGCTTTATAAAACTAAAACAGAGCGCCACAAAAAACTGCCTCACTCTAATTTTGTGGCGGCGGACACCAATGATTTTTACATGGCGTCGGAACGATTGGAGGGCTGGTTGTTTGAGCGGATTTAGGACCATCAAACCATCCCTCCCCGTCACATTCTGTGATGTGCAGCCAATAATAATACATCACGCCGCTCTGAACGTTAGCGTCAACCCAACTGCCGCTTGAGTCAAGCTCTCCCGCATGAACAACTTCCCAACCATAAGTGCTTGGCGATGAGTTCCTATAAATATCAAAATGGTCAAAATCGCCAAAATCATTCCACGACAGAGTAATTGAATTAATAGAGGGAGTTAAAGTCCAATCCCAACTTCCATTGCCGCCGCCAAAAGAAAATGGGCAGCCAGTCGGAGCGCTATTATTGATTAATCGAATTGCATCTGCAATAATTGGCTTGCCTTGGCTGGGCGGATCATCCGTTGGCTCAATAATAATTATCTCATTTGCAGCTTGTTGAAAAGCAGAGAACACATAATTGCCCAGATACGCCCAGCCGCTGGGATCAGCCAAATTTGGATATTCAGATTGCGCCACAATCGCCTGGGTTTCACCATATTGGTGCTTGATGGTATAAATCGCCTTGTCTGCTGGGTTAATTGGCGGATCTGGCGGAACGCCTTCTGGAATACTTACATATAATTCATAGAGTCCAGATGCAGGGGGCAATTGCGCATTCCAAAGTTCCCACCTTGAGGGCGAAGATGGATTACCTCCTACAATTGTATAATGGTAGCTACCATTGTAAGCGTCTCCGGCAAGAGTGCTGCTCCAATTGGAACCGGATACAAAAGCCGCTGAACTATCATCGATAATTGCCGATCCTGATGTTGGCGGATCAGGGAATACCGGCGTGCCAGATGGATAATGGGCAGTGGTTAAAGCTGGATAATTCTCCCACAAATCATAGCTGGTTGCGCCATTAGAATAATTCACTTGACAATCCCCTCCAGGATTTTGCCAGGTCGCCCATGGATCATTACCCGCTCCACCCACCCAACCGTACGGATTTACCGGTTTATTTTGCGGATTCCGCAACTCAAAATGCAAATGGGAGCCTGAACTATTGCCGGTATTGCCGCTCACCCCAATCATTTCTCTGGGGACATAATCTCCAACAGACACATTAATCACGCTGAGGTGCCCATAATAGGTCTTGTAACTGTTATTATGATTGATTTTCACTACCAACCCTAAACCCAATTGATGGTTTGCCGGATTAGACCAGCCTGCTTCTATAACTGTCCCATCTGCAGAGGCAAGTATAGGTTTGTAATTGATATCATAATCAATTCCATCATGCGAATCATAAAAGTATCCATGATTTGTGGAATTATCGTAATGTCTTACTATATCTCCAAATAATTCCCCACATTGATCATCACCCGGAATTTCCACAGTTCCATTGCCATCAGTTAATAATGGATACTCGTGATCAAAGACGGACGATACTAAAGCATATCCGTAATAAACAGGATGTAAGAATTTTTGAGGAACCTGAGCATGGACGATTTTTGGTGCCAACCATTGCCAACCAAATATCAATCCAAAAACCAACAAATTGATTGCTGTGAAATATTTAGATAAGCGATTTGCTTGCATCACATAGTTCTCCTAACAAACGTAAACTTATTGACAATGCCTTTCAACCATTCCCACATTTTTGCCATCTGGCGCGGTACAATCAACAAAATTGGTATAAGTAACTATCTTCCTAACCACATCGTTTTCCAAAATCGAATGCCAGACGGATGAGCTATTTTCACCAGATCAACTGTTATCGATTTTTCCAAAATGGGGAAATATTGTCCACTCTCCAAATGAATAATGTACAAACCAATCTTACCAGGGGCTTCTATAGAAAATGCCAACCATTCTCCATCAGGCGACCAGCTTAAGGGCAAAATCTGATGATTTAATTCACTTTCTAACAATATCTGCTTTTCGCCAGACAACGCCTTAATCAGATACAAAACGCTCTGTTCGTCTTGCCATACCGATGTTGCAATTTGATAATCAATCGGTGACCAAACAAATTTTGTAATAGATTCAGACGCTCCAGAGATAAGTTCAGTCTCGCTTCCATCATCAAAATTTACCAATGTAAGAGTAGACCATCCCTCATTCACAACTAAAAAACGATCATCCCATGACCACTCAAAAGCAGTGATAAGTCTCTCTTCCAGAAAAGGAGACAACTCCCAAAGTTCTAAATCCACGATAAAAGCAGCAGCGGATATATTGCGAAATATCGACTTTTTATGAACCTGAGATGTGGGGTGGTCAGGTGAGATTATCTCCAACCGTTGGGAGGATAAACAGGGGTAAGAAGAATCTCAGCTTGAGAAAGAATGTGATTGGCTAAACCAATCGCCATAGCAGGGGAGCGTTGCTCATACTTTTTCTTGGCAACAGGCACATCTAAAAGTTGGCGTAAAGAACGATGAGACCGAGACCAATTGTAAACAGTCAGAGACCACCAACCGCGATGGCGTTTGTCATCTTCATGTTTGGCAAAAGCGAGTGTTCTGCGGACTTGAGAGCCATCCATCAGACGAGCCGTGCCATTGTAACGTTCAATGATACTGGTGTTGGGGATGTTGAAGTCCAGTTGTTGGAGAGCTTGTTCAATCCGTTTTTTGGAGCCATGAGCATAGTGAATCTCGACTGATTGCAAATTTTTGCCTTGACGACGCTTGACAATTTGGACATGAGCAGCAGTGCGAGGCACACGATAACGAATCTTAGGAGGTCTACCCAAGTGGGTTTGACGAGAGGGACGGTAAGAACGACCAAATATCTGTGGAAAAAGCGTTTTGTAGCTGACAAAACCATCGGAAAAGAGCGCTGCTTTTTGGGGGTCAAGCAGTCGTTGGGCAGTATCGGTCAGCACGCGGTGGATGAGCGCTTCATTTCTTTTTCCTGCCACATGAGAGATGACAAATTTACTCTGGGGGTCAATCACTTCTGCTTCCCAGATTGAGGTGCGTTTGTTCCCGACAAAACCGTATCTTTCATCAGCCTGTATATTGTCCACATCGAGATTGTGCGCGTTTTCTTCATGGAATTGCTGACCATGTTTACCTGCTCTACGGTTTAACCTTCTTACTGTTTCTGGCGCGACTCGCTTCAAACGAGCCGTTCCTTTGATACTATTGCCTTCACTCAGATGTTCCATGACTGACACCGCTTTTTTTCGGGAATTTTGCAGCGCCACAATGCTGTATTCTTCCGTTCGCTAAATTCTTCCCGACATTTCGTACAGCGTATATATCGAATCTCATCATATTTGCCATAGGTTTTGCGGATAATTAGGTTTTCTGCTCCTTTTTGACCATAACATTCACATTCTGGGTTGACACATGCTAAACTCTCTAATGGAGGTCGGGTGATTTCAATTTCTTTTTTCATGCGATTATTTTATCGCACTTACCCGCCTCCTTCTTCGGTCTGGGATAATCTCACTTTACGACCAGATGTGGCAAATTGATTAAAAAAGAAATTTCGATTTTCTCCAAGTTCCTTAAATTCACCTGTTGAAAGATCATATTTTGACATATAGGCAGGAGAATCTATAACTTGTTCTACAAATATCAACGAATCTTCTCCCAGTAATATTTCATAACTCGACACTAAATTTGGGGAAGTAAAAAAGACTTCGGTCGAAAAAGCGTCAAGAAAATGCCGATGTATCGCATCTCTAGAGGCATAAAAAAATGAGTTCGATTCTAGATCCCACCTTATGTTAAATATTTGTCTGCCAGGTGACCACTTTCTTGCTAAGCCATCCGCCTCCATATCAAATAAGTATAGCTCTGTCACCAAATCTGATGACCTGGGATAGCGTTCAAAACGACGACCCTCTCGACTATCATACCCCATTGACGCTACAAAGTAGCGTTCGTTTGGCGATAAACTAGATGCGCCAATAACATATGTGCCAGTTATCACCTGGGTTATTGCCCAATCTCCTATGCCACCAACATTAAAATTCACTTTGTTGAACGTCATTCCAAGTCTCTCCCCATGTAAAGAATCTAGAAGGGGGGCTGGCGCAAAAAAGAAATATAGTTCGCCAGTTGGCGGTGGAGGTAATGTAGCGGTTGGCGGCGGAGATAAAGTTTCAGTTGGCGATGGTCGCGGGGTATCGACAGTAGAGATTGCCGTGGGCGTTTGAACCGTTTTTTCTGCTGTAGCGCTGAGCCCTGCCTTCGGCGTAACTGTTATCGAGGCGGGCGAAGGCGTTGTTGACAATGGAGGAGTCAAGCGAGCGGTTGATGTCGAAACGCTTTCAACAGATGGAGTCGTACAGGCGATGCTTAATATAACAACCAGTAAGAGGTAAAATAGCTTTGGGTTTACCATACTATGCCTTTTACTTGCCTTTGAAACAAGCTCGATTAATTTTCCACAGGTAAATTCAGCCACACTGGGTAGCGGGCATTGGCTCCTTGGCTGACTTTTCAGGAACGCTGCCCAACTCCACTAGCCAAACCCCGTCATCAGCCGTAAACGCCATAGATTTTCCACCTGACGACCAATTGATATGGTAGACCAAACTACCTACAAAGTTTGTAACCGTAAAAGATCGGCCACAAAAATTTTTCGGGAGTTTGGGCTTGAACAATTGTCGGTTTAAATATCTGTCCCCAAACGATAAATAAGCAAAAGAAAAGATTCAACGCTGTAAATGAAGGTGAAAGATAACTCCTTTTCATGGATATTTCTCCTAGTAGCTCTTGCCATTCATAATCTTGAATGGTTTTTTAATCAATCCATATAATTGGGGAAAATCGATGACCCCATGGATGAACCGTTGAAGTGATACGCGATATATTTCGTTTTTCCAGAACAGGATAATAAAAACCGCTTTTAAGATGCATGAGATACAAGCCGATTTGTTCTGGCGCTTCGATGGAAAATGCCAGCCATTCTCCATCGGGCGACCAACTCAGGGGCAAAATCTGATGATTTAATTCACTTTCCAACAATACTTGTCGCTCACTAGACAATACATCGATCAAATACAAAACGCTCTGTTCTTCTTGCCAAAGCGCTGTTGCAATTTGGTAACTATTTGGCGACTGGACAATTCTGGTAATAGATGTAGGCTCACCAGAGATGAGTTCCGTTTCCATATTGTTATCGACATCTACTCGAAATAGGGTAGACCAACTATCATTTATGATTAAACTCCGAATTTCCCGAAACCAACGGATATCAGTAATTCGCCTTCCTTCCAGGTAAGGGGATAATGTAAAATAGAATTGTTCCTTAATAATTGAGATTAAAATTCCAAAGAGCGGCAGCAATACCAATCACGTCATCATCAAAGGAGTTTCTATGATTACGAAATCGATGAACCAGGATATTGTATCGCTTCAAACCGCCAATCGCATTTTCAACAATAATCCTGATTTTACTCAAGGCTTGATTTTCAGCCTTCTGTTCATCGGTCAATGAAGTAACCGGATTTTTCTTGCTCTTGCGTGGTTTTTTATGAGGCAAGTGAATCTCTTCTCCCACATAATCTTTGACAATCCCTTGATAGCCCAAATCAACCAAGACCTGAAGAAACTCAAACCACGCCTCGGCTGGCGGAAACTCCGCCTTGAGCATGGTGTAATCATGCGCGCTGCCAGCAAAGGTCTGTCCCAGGAAGAGAATCATTTTGTCCAATGTGGAAATCACCGTGTTTTTGACTGTGTGCCGCTTTTTTTACCACTGTAATGCTCACGTTGCGCCTGATTATCCTGTGGACGACGGTAACTTCTTTCCGTTACATCAATCAGAACTGTGTCAATCCCTCCCAACGCTTCCAATAATTCACCCGATGAAGCAAACTTTCGGTGGGGCATCACTCCCAAACCAACCAGTGTTTGATATAAGACAGGCGTTAGTTTGTGCAAGTTCTCATTGGCTTTTGACCGCGCCATACCAAACTGGGTACCCAACACGTCAAAGGTTGGGTAGACTTTGAAATAGTAGAGCAGAAACAATAGCTTATCTCTCATGGTGGGCAAGGCGCCCTTTTTGCCGCCTCCAGGGCGACGCCGGCGAACGCCGGCGGCTAAGCCTTCTTGATATGCTTGCCATTGTAGTTGTTTGTAAGTTGTGGTGAATGCTTCCAACAATATCTCGAATTGGGTCAGCGACATACCTGTTAAAGAGCGCATTTGACGGTCATCACGTATTTGTATTTTCATTGGACTACTCCAGTTTTTGTCTGGAGTTTAACTGCTTTTTAAAAAGGAACAACTCTAATCGCCCAAATCTAACATAAACGCATCGGCAGATCCATTCCGAAAGAACGCCTTTTGATCAATTTGAGATACTGCCAAAGCGTATAAACCAAGATTTCTACCCTCAGCAATTGTTTGCAACTCTGTAGTTTCCAGATCAAATCTTGATAAATTGTCTGGTTGATTGGATTTTGATTGGGTGATGAGCAAAGTTTTCCCATCTGGCAGCAACTCCAAATTTGCCACAAAATCTGGCAATTCCACAACTTCTTCTACAAAAAGCGTCCCCATATGTAATCGATATATTTTATTTTGGTGGTCAGGTGAGATTATCTCCAACCGTTGGGAGGATAAACAGGGGTAAGAAGAATCTCAGCTTGAGAAAGAATGTGATTGGCTAAACCAATCGCCATAGCAGGGGAGCGTTGCTCATACTTTTTCTTGGCAACAGGCACATCTAAAAGTTGGCGTAAAGAACGATGAGACCGAGACCAATTGTAAACAGTCAGAGACCACCAACCGCGATGGCGTTTGTCATCTTCATGTTTGGCAAAAGCGAGTGTTCTGCGGACTTGAGAGCCATCCATCAGACGAGCCGTGCCATTGTAACGTTCAATGATACTGGTGTTGGGGATGTTGAAGTCCAGTTGTTGGAGAGCTTGTTCAATCCGTTTTTTGGAGCCATGAGCATAGTGAATCTCGACTGATTGCAAATTTTTGCCTTGACGACGCTTGACAATTTGGACATGAGCAGCAGTGCGAGGCACACGATAACGAATCTTAGGAGGTCTACCCAAGTGGGTTTGACGAGAGGGACGGTAAGAACGACCAAATATCTGTGGGAAAAGCGTTTTGTAGCTGACAAAACCATCGGAAAAGAGCGCTGCTTTTTGGGGGTCAAGCAGTCGTTGGGCAGTATCGGTCAGCACGCGGTGGATGAGCGCTTCATTTCTTTTTCCTGCCACATGAGAGATGACAAATTTACTCTGGGGGTCAATCACTTCTGCTTCCCAGATTGAGGTGCGTTTGTTCCCGACAAAACCGTATCTTTCATCAGCCTGTATATTGTCCACATCGAGATTGTGCGCGTTTTCTTCATGGAATTGCTGACCATGTTTACCTGCTCTACGGTTTAACCTTCTTACTGTTTCTGGCGCGACTCGCTTCAAACGAGCCGTTCCTTTGATACTATTGCCTTCACTCAGATGTTCCATGACTGACACCGCTTTTTTTCGGGAATTTTGCAGCGCCACAATGCTGTATTCTTCCGTTCGCTAAATTCTTCCCGACATTTCGTACAGCGTATATATCGAATCTCATCATATTTGCCATAGGTTTTGCGGATAATTAGGTTTTCTGCTCCTTTTTGACCATAACATTCACATTCTGGGTTGACACATGCTAAACTCTCTAATGGAGGTCGGGTGATTTCAATTTCTTTTTTCATGCGATTATTTTATCGCACTTACCCGCCTCCTTCTTCGGTCTGGGATAATCTCACTTTACGACCTTTTATTTTGAATACTATAAAAAATTGACCTGGACTCTATATCCCATACCATACCTACTGTTCGCTCATCTGGCATCCATTCTTGCCATCCGCCAGTTTCCAAATTTAATATGTAATTTCCAGACACCAATTCTGAAATTCGTGGATAATATTCAAATCGACGCCCCTCTCGGCCATCATATCCCATTCTAATCGCAAGATGACTCTGGTCAGGCGACAATCTAGATATATTCACGATATATGTGCCGGTAATCACCTGGGTAACTGTCCGCCTTCCTATCCCGTTAGCGTCAAAATCAACTTTATGAAACGTTCTGCCCACCCCCTCTCCATGCAAACCATTAGGAAACGGAGCTACGGCAAAAAAGAAATATAGTTCGCCAGTTGGCGGCGGAGGTAATGTAGCGGTTGGCGGCGGAGATAAAGTTTCAGTTGGCGTTGGTCGCGGGGTATTGGCAGCAGAGATTGCCGTGGGCGTTTGAACCGTTTTTTCTGCTGTAGCGCTGAGCCCTGCCTTCGGCGTAACTGTTATCGAGGCGGGCGAAGGCGTTGTTGACAATGGAGGAGTCAAGCGAGCGGTTGATGTCGAAACGCTTTCAACAGACGGGGTCGTACAGGCGATGCTTAAAAAAACGACCAGTAAGAGGTAAAATAGCTTTGAGTTTACCATACTATGCCTTTTACTTGCTTTTGAAGCAAAGTTGATTAATTTTCCATAGGCAAATTCAGCCACACTGGGTGGCGGGCATTGGCTCCATGACTGACTTTAGCAGGAACGCCGCCCAACTCCACTAGCCAAACCCCATCATCAGCCGTAAACGCCATAGATTTTCCATCTGACGACCAATTGATGTCGTAGACCAAACTATCTGTAAAGTTTGTAATCGTTTCAATGTGTCCATCCGTTACTCGGATTGTATGGATGTTGCTACGCAAAGCGTTTGGCTCTTGATCCGCCCATATGAATTCGGGGTTTTCACGATGAACAAAGGCAACAGATTGCCCATCTGGCGCCCATTTAGGCGCAAAACCGTGACCTGAATCTACTTTTGCCAGCAATTTTAGCGGCTGCCCAGAATTGGGATCAGCTAACCATAATTCGCCAATCGGAAAAGGGACATTATTGTCTGGCATTAGGATATATACCAAGCTCTCGCCATCAGGCGACCAACGAGGATAAATCACAATATGATCTGGAAATTGATGACTAAAAATCGTTTCTCCATTCTCTACATAAAATGTCCTGATTTCGCTCCCTAACTTTATGCCGGCATTTCGCACAAATGTTATTCTCTTCGCGTCTGGCGTAAATGTCACGTCAAATGTATCTGCCGGCATCCCCAAGTCGATTTGACGCTTCGGATCCGCGTTTTCAATCAACAAAATTTGCTTTGTTTCTACTCTGCGAAATAGCAACCAATCGCCAGACGGCGCCCAATTTAAAAAATGACCGGAAGGCAATGAATAAGTCTCTTTTTCTAAATGATTCAGATCAAACAATTGAGCCCCGCCCCCATCTTCACAATTCAACTCTTGAACAAGATAGTTGCTGTTAGGAGATGCGCTCAGCCCAGCCACATGACATCTCTCAGATTCCGAGTAACTTTGTAACGGCGAAGGAGAATCGTTTAGTTTGCCGGCAACGCCCATCGGGAACGATACGACATCAACATTGCGCTTTCCTAACGCAAAGTCCATCCCATTTGAGTAACGTAAATAGCCAAGCGTCTGCTGCGGCGGCTACGCCGCCGCAGCAAGGCCAGTTTGAGGGATTGGTTCAAATTTTTGAGCAGTCTCAAATTGAGCAAACAACAAGCTACCGCTTATCATGATAATTGCCAAGTTAAGCAACACAGTTAATGATCTCCGCATGACGCCTCCGGTCGTAAAGTGAGATTATCCCAGACCGAAGAAGGAGGCGGGTAAGTGCGATAAAATAATCGCATGAAAAAAGAAATTGAAATCACCCAACCTCCATTAGAGAGTTTAGCATGTGTCAACCCAGAATGTGAATGTTATGGTCAAAAAGGAGCAGAAAACCTAATTATCCGCAAAACCTATGGCAAATATGATGAGATTCGATATATACGCTGTACGAAATGTCGGGAAGAATTTAGCGAACGGAAGAATACAGCATTGTGGCGCTGCAAAATTCCCGAAAAAAAGCGGTGTCAGTCATGGAACATCTGAGTGAAGGCAATAGTATCAAAGGAACGGCTCGTTTGAAGCGAGTCGCGCCAGAAACAGTAAGAAGGTTAAACCGTAGAGCAGGTAAACATGGTCAGCAATTCCATGAAGAAAACGCGCACAATCTCGATGTGGACAATATACAGGCTGATGAAAGATACGGTTTTGTCGGGAACAAACGCACCTCAATCTGGGAAGCAGAAGTGATTGACCCCCAGAGTAAATTTGTCATCTCTCATGTGGCAGGAAAAAGAAATGAAGCGCTCATCCACCGCGTGCTGACCGATACTGCCCAACGACTGCTTGACCCCCAAAAAGCAGCGCTCTTTTCCGATGGTTTTGTCAGCTACAAAACGCTTTTTCCACAGATATTTGGTCGTTCTTACCGTCCCTCTCGTCAAACCCACTTGGGTAGACCTCCTAAGATTCGTTATCGTGTGCCTCGCACTGCTGCTCATGTCCAAATTGTCAAGCGTCGTCAAGGCAAAAATTTGCAATCAGTCGAGATTCACTATGCTCATGGCTCCAAAAAACGGATTGAACAAGCTCTCCAACAACTGGACTTCAACATCCCCAACACCAGTATCATTGAACGTTACAATGGCACGGCTCGTCTGATGGATGGCTCTCAAGTCCGCAGAACACTCGCTTTTGCCAAACATGAAGATGACAAACGCCATCGCGGTTGGTGGTCTCTGACTGTTTACAATTGGTCTCGGTCTCATCGTTCTTTACGCCAACTTTTAGATGTGCCTGTTGCCAAGAAAAAGTATGAGCAACGCTCCCCTGCTATGGCGATTGGTTTAGCCAATCACATTCTTTCTCAAGCTGAGATTCTTCTTACCCCTGTTTATCCTCCCAACGGTTGGAGATAATCTCACCTGACCACCACGCCTCCAATAACTCGATAATAAATTCCCTTGCTAACCCCTATAATATCAGAAAGCCTGGTATGGTTACCCTACGATCTCCCAACGCTCAAGCGACTCTTTAATGTTAGCGACAAAGCCGTCCGCCGCCGCCCCATCCAAAATGCGATGGTCGAAAGTCAGCCCTACATACGCCAATGGGCGAATGGCTATGGCATCGTCGATCACCTTCACCCGCTTCTCGATTTTGCCCACCCCCAAAATGCCACATTGGGGTTGATTGATAATTGGGGTGGCAAATAAGCTGCCCGATATGCCATGATTAGTCAGGGTAAATGTGCCGCCCTGCACCTCATCAGGGCGCAATTGCCCCGCCCGGGCTCGTTGAGCTAAATCATTTACCCCTCTGGCGATACCTAGCAAACTCAACCCATCTGCCCCCTTTAACACTGGCACAATCAATCCATCAGGAATGGCAGTAGCAATGCCGATATTTATCTCTCGTTTCAGTTCAATGCCGGCATCTTGCCACACGCTGTTTACATATGGGTATGCGCGTAACGCTTCAGCCGTCGCCATCACAATGTAAGCCGTCAACGTCAAATTGACCCCATTTTGGGCGTATTGGGCTTTGTTTGCCCGGCGATGCGCCATCACGTTGGCAAAATCCACTTCAAACACAGTGGTCACATGGGGGCTGGTCGCTTTGCTGTGTACCATATGGTCGGCGATCGCCCGTCTTATGGAGCTTAAGGGCGCAACTTCGCCGAGCGGCGGTTGAGTGGGTTGAAAAGGTATTGCTGCCGGCATTTCAGGAGGAATAGGCTTGACGACCATCGGCTCCTTTTCCCTGTCCTCGATATATGCCAAAACATCCCGCTTGGTAATGCGCCCATTCAGCCCTGTGCCAACCACCAGAGTCAAATCGATTTGGCGCTCATCGGCGATGCGCCCTACTACAGGGCTAATCCGACCAATGCCGCTTGGTCGGGCAATCGGAGCGGGCGGTGGAGCGGCAGGCTCGCCATTGACAGGCGCCGCAGCCGGTTCCATACTCTCGACAGCTTCGATCTTCTCTCCGCCGCTAGGCGCTTCTTCGCCTGCCTCGCCCAAAAAACCAAGAATCCCCCCAACCGGCACGACCTCGCCTTCTTTTGCCACCTGTTGCAGCAAAGCGCCGGCATGTTCCGCTGTCGCTTCGGTGGTCACTTTGTCCGTTTCAATCTCTAATATCGGTTCATATTGCTCCACAAATTCCCCTTCTTTCACCAACCATCGCCCAATTGTCCCCTCAATTACCCCTTCGCCCATGTGCGGCATCACGATTTCAAACGCCATCAAACACCTTCCTAATTTCCTCCAATAAATAAATAATGGAAGATCACACTCTGAAAATTAAAGCAAATTCAGTTTAATTCTAACCCCAAAGCTCACTCGACCGCAACCAACTTTTTTCTCAATCGTTCGATATGAGTGGGATGGGTACGGCAGCATCCGCCAATGATCGACGCTCCTCCGCGTCGCCACTCTGCGCCAAGCTCGCTATACGCAGTCGGCTCCCGTTCGCCATACCACCGATTTTGGTCGGCATCGTACCGTTCCCCCGAATTGGGGTAGATAATAATGGGCAAACGGGTGTGGGAACGAATTTTCTGGAGCAATGCCGGCATCAACTGCGGCGGCGTGCAATTGACCCCAACAGCAGCCACACGCTCCACCCTATGCAACAAATCAAGGCACGTTGTTATTGGCGTACTATCACAAATATGCGCCCCATCTCGGCAACTAAAACTAAACCATGCCCAGATCGCCGGGCTGCCCTCTAACAACTTTATCAGCGCCTTCAACTCTGGCAGTGACGGCAATGTCTCCACCGCCAACAAATCTGCCCCCGAATCGGCTAAAATCTGCCAACGCGCTTTGTGAAACAGATAAAGTCCCTCTTGATCCAACCCATAGTCGCCACTATATTCCGCCCCATTTGCCAAATATGCCCCATAGGGACCAACGCTGCCGGCAACCAGTGGGCGCAGCCTGCCGTTCCGATTACCTTCATCCGCCCAAAAATCATCTCTGGCTGCTTGCGCTAGTTGAACTGACAATCGCAATAAACCCTCCCCGGTTCGCCTATCAACTCCATGTTGGGCAAAACCGGGAAAAGAGGCTTGGTAACTGGCGCTGATGATACAATCTGCCCCTGCCTTTAAATAATCGCTATGCAATTGTTGTATAGCGTCTGGCTTTTCGATTAACAATCTGGCAGACCACAAAGTATGGTTCAGATCATGCCCTCGCGCTTCTAATTCCGTCGCCAAGCCGCCATCTAAGATGCAAACCTGTCCAGATTGAATAAAGGGGTGAAAAGGGTTTTCGCGTTCTTTCATAAACGATAGAAATATATTAGATCTGCTGTCAATCTATTGACATGGACATCAGGGCATGCCAAAATATGAATCATCTATTGATTTGATTATTATCGTAGCCGAAAATAGGCTATTTTACAGGAGATTTTGATGTTTTTTGATCCACTCTACCTTGTTTTTGCTTTGCCGGCATTGCTGCTAGGCTTATATGCTCAATCAAGAGTCAAAAGTAATTTTAACAAATTTTCAAAAGTTCCAATGAGCAACCGGATGACCGGCGCCCAAGTCGCCCGCTCGATTTTAGATCGGCAGGGGTTACAAGATGTGAAAGTGGAAGGGGTAAATGGCTTCCTTTCTGACCATTATGATCCGCGCAGCAAAACGTTACGCCTCAGCGAAGCGACTTTCAATAGCCCCAGCGTCGCCGCTGCCGGCATTGCCGCCCACGAAACGGGTCACGCCCTACAGCACGCCAATGGATATGCTCCATTGCAATTACGCAGCGCTTTAGTGCCCGCCGTTCAATTTGGCAGCTCGATTGGACCGTGGCTTTTTATCGGCGGGGCTTTGCTCAATTTTACTGGGTTAGCCTGGGTGGGCATCGCCCTATTTGCAGGAGCCACCATCTTCTCTATTGTCACGCTCCCAGTCGAATTTGACGCCAGCAAACGCGCCAAACGCCTGTTGGTCTCAGAGCATATTTTAGGGCAACGTGAGATGGAAGGGGTGAACAAAGTGTTAGATTCGGCTGCGTTAACCTATGTCGCCGCTGCCATCCAATCTATCGGCACATTGTTGTACTACATCATGCGCATGCAACGTCGATAAACTACCCCGCAGCAAGCTGTGAGGGTTTGCCGTTTTCGGCGCTTGAGAACGCCATATTTTGAACTAAACCATCAGAATATGGCGATTTGCCATGTTTAAGGGACAATGGCGTTTCAACTGACTTTTTCGCACGGTTTTCCTCGATTAGATTCACGCTCTCTTCACAACTAAATTCTCATTTTTCCTTAAAATTACAGGAACTCTTACCCAGTCATTTATATTGGTAGCTCTTCGATTTTTATTGGTAACCACAATTTCATATGTAAGGATTTTTGCCTGCGCCACGTTGCCTGTTTTCTTATTTAGGTTTGTATAAAAAGGATCATTTGACAAAAGCAGGGCGATATTTTTTGGAGATACCATGTCCGATCACAATGCAAGAAAGAATAATCAGGCGGCAGCGATTTTATATGACGCTGACAGCGGCAATCCAATTGCAAAAATTTCGCTTAATGGATATACCATACGACCAGGCGGTCCTGTACATCTATCTGGCGCAATGCGCAGTTTTAAGTTAATTGATGGAACCGTGAACGATCTTCGTGACTATTGGCAGCGCCAAGCGTTAATGGGGTTGCACATTTTTGATCGGAATTTGTCTGTGCGTGTGGCAGCGATCCCAGTAGATGAAGAGGCTAGCGGATTTGTTGAATTTGTAGTGCAGCAAACTAGTTAGCTGATTCGCCTTCCCCAGCCGCAATCATACAGGCCATTAAAACTTAAAATTTCTCTTTTTTTCTTCTCTGTGTTCTCTACTTTTCCTCCGTGAACTCTGCGTCAATCTGTATAGTTACCTCTAGCCATAGCCAGAGCCAACGCCCCTAACCCCCCGGCTCTTCCGCCCAATTTAGGCGGACAAATAAATTCCTCATTGTCTTCCGCGACCTCTTTTGCCGGCACATAGCCGTTCAACATCTCTCTACAACGAGCCCGGATTCTGGGAAACAGATGCCGTTGCTCCATCACCCCGCCGCCTAAGATAATGCGTTGTGGCGACAAGATACAGATCAGATTGTGTAACGCTGCACTCAAATATTCCGTCTGAAGCTGCCAAGCTGGATGATCAACCGCTAACTCCGTTGCCGGCATTCCCCACCTTGCCGCAATAGCCGGACCTGAAGCGACTCCTTCCAAACAATCGCCATGGTATGGACAAATGCCTGAAAATTCGCCGACAAATTCATTAGAACCCGCTACTTCAGGTAGTTTCATATGTCCCATTTCTGGGTGAATTAAGCCGTGCATCAGCCGCCCGTTAATCATGCCGCCGCCGCCCACCCCAGTGCCGATCGTCAGATACAGAAAGTTGTCTAACCCTTGACCCGCCCCCCATTGATATTCGCCCAACGCCGCGGCATTCACATCGGTGTCAAATCGAACCCGCGTGTTTAATTCGCGTTGGATAATGCCGGCAAAATCGACATACGCCCAGCCTGGCTTGGGAGTGTTGGTGATGTAGCCAAAGGTCGGCGATTTGGGATTAGGGTCGGCAGGACCAAATGTACCAATGCCAATTCCTGCCAGTTTCGGCTGTTTTTGCAAAAATTCAACCGTTGTCCCCAATGTTTCTTCAGGAGCGCCGGTAGGAAAACTGATTTCATCGCAAATATCATCAGGGGCTGTTCCCACTAAAATTATAAATTTGGTGCCGCCCGCTTCGATGCCGGCATACAAACGTTCCATACTTTCTCCTCTTTAATTGAATATCGTCAATGATGCTGTTTTTTAGGGCGAGTATCCTATGATTTGCCGGCAATGACAACCGAAAAGCAAGGCGCCTGATGCCCGACCTCGCCCCCGCTCTTCGCCGCCCAGTTATTCCTTTCGCTAATGAAATAGCTCCAATTTTGTTGGCTCATCTCGGTTGGCGCTAGGACGCTTGCCAAAATAGCCCGCCCCCTCAAGAGCATGTTATAATCCCGCCCCATGAACGAAACAGACGAAAACAGAGGCTCCACCAACTTTATACGAGGGATTATCGACCGCCATAACCAAGAAGGGCGGTTTGACGGACGGGTACATACTCGTTTTCCTCCAGAACCGAATGGATATTTGCATATTGGGCATACGCGCTCGATTTGGCTCAACATGAGCATTGCCAAAGCGTATGGCGGCAAATTTAATTTGCGCTTCGATGACACCAATCCAACTAAAGAGGAAACTGAGTTTGTAGATGGGATTATCGAGGATGTGAAATGGTTAGGCGGAGAGTGGGAAGATCGACTTTTGTATGCCTCAGATTATTTTGATCAACTGTATGAATGGGCGCTGCAACTCATCGCTGCCGGCAAAGCGTATGTCGATGATCTCAGCCAACAAGAGATACGGGAGTATCGCGGCACGCTGACCGAACCTGGACGCAATAGCCCCTATCGTAACCGAACAGTCCAGGAAAATTACGATCTCTTTCAGCGCATGCGAGAAGGGGAATTTGCTGAAGGGGAAAAATCGCTTCGGGCAAAGATCGATATGGCGTCGCCCATCATCAATTTACGCGACCCCGTTATGTACCGCATCCTACACCATCCCCACCATCGAACAGGCGACAAATGGCACATCTACCCCATGTACGATTGGGCGCATGGACAATCAGATTCTATTGAGGGCATCACCCATTCACTGTGCACCTTAGAATATGAAAATCACCGTCCATTGTATGATTGGTATATCGAGCAACTCGGCATTTACGCCCCCCAGCAGATCGAGTTCGCTCCATTGCAACTTACCTACACCATGACCAGTAAACGGCGGCTACGGCGGCTGGTTAACGAAGGGCATGTCGATGGTTGGGACGACCCCCGCATGCCAACGGTAGCGGCTTTGCGCCGCCGTGGCGTTACCCCAGAAGCGATTTGGGCATTTAACGAATCGTTGGGAGTCGGCAAGGCGCTGACCCATATCGACTATGGCTTATTTGAAAACGCTATCCGCAACGATCTTAATATTCGGGCAGCCCGGGTGATGGGGGTATTGAATCCGCTCAAAGTAATCATCACCAACTATCCTGAAGGCAAAACGGAACAGTTCCCTCTGAAAAACTTCCCGCAAAATCGAGAGAGTCAAGAGACGAGAGAAGTCCCATTTACCCGAGAGATTTATATCGAACAAGGCGATTTTATGGAAGAACCGCACGGCAAATATTTTCGGTTGGCGCCAGGACGAGAGGTGAGGCTGCTTGGGGCGTATTTTGTTACATATGAAGATGTGGTCAAGGACGAAGAGGGCAATATCGTCGAATTGCATGTGCGTTACGATCCGGAAACGCGGGGCGGCAGCGCGCCAGATGGGCGCAAAGTAAAAGGGACAATTCATTGGGTGTCGGCAGATTGGGGGCTGCCGGCAACAGTCCGACTATACGACCGCTTGTTTAATGTAGAAAATCCCAAAGAAGCGCCAGATGGAGGCGATTTTATCGACAACCTCAACCCAGATTCGCTAACCATTTTAGAAGACGCCATCGTTGAGCCGCGTTTGGCGACCGCGCAAATCGGCGACTGTTTTCAATTTATGCGCCAGGGTTATTTCGCTGTCGATTCCGACTCAACAGCAGAGCGATTACTTTTTAATCGCACGGTTTCGCTGCGAGACGTTTGGCAAAGATGAACGCCAACTACGTGCAGCGAATCCGCCTCTATTTTCGTAAATTTGGGGCTGCCCGCTACATCGGTCATCTCGATTTAGCCCGCACCATGGAACGCGCTCTGAACAGGGCAAAAATTCCTGTAGCGTACTCCCAGGGGTTCAATCGCCGACCACGCATGCAATTTGCCTCCGCTCTGCCACTGGGCTACACCAGCGACTGTGAAATTATGGATATTTTGATGCTGGAATTTTGCTCGCCTGACGATGTGCAATCCAACTTATCGGCGGTGATGGCGCCCGGCATTGAAATCAGCCAAGCGAAGGAAGTTCAGCTCAGTGAACCATCGCTGCAAGCCCAAACCAGCGACGCTAAATTTGTGGTTCGCTTTTTAGACGGGGTAGATAAGGCGAATTTACAGCGCAAAATTGATGCGTTTTTAGCCGCTTCCAGCTTCATAAAACAAAAAAAGGGGAAAACAAAACGAGGCAAACCGACGGTAAAAGAGTATGACTTGCGCCCTCTGACGCTGGATTTGCAACTGCAAGAGACAGAATCGGGCGGGGTGGAACTCTTGACCCATTTCGTCTTACAGCCGTCAAAAACTGGGCGCCCAGATGAATTGGTGGAAGCGCTGGGCATCGACCCGCTTGACGCCTCTATTCACCGCACGCACCTTGGGTTGGCGACCGATCTTTAAGCGGCTGGCTGGCGTAGCGGTTGCCGGCATTTTGCTGGCTGGCTGTGCCGATTCCAGAGATAATACCTCCTCAGTATTCCCCGATTTATCGCTAACTTCTACCCCGGCTTCAGCTCCCGCTGACAGCGGCTGGCAGCCGATTCAACCTGGCATGGAGCAACGCCGCATCTTGATTTTTGATGATGCCGGCAACCAAGTTGATCTCATATATGTTTTGCGCGTTGATCCGGCGCTTTTTCGGTTTGACGTCGAATATAAACCGGGATCGCCTCAACCATTACCGGCATGGTTGGAAGAGAGCGGCGCGGCGGCAGTGGTGAATGGCGGCTTTTTTACCCCCGAATTTGAAGCGACGGGCAGAATCGTGGTGGAGGGCGTCGGCAGCGGCACAAGTTATGGCGGGGATAATGCCGGCATGTTCGCCATTTTGCCTAACGGCGAGCCGCAAATCCGTTGGCTGGGGCAGCGCCCTTACGACGCCAACGAAACATTTCACGCCGCCCTGCAATCGTTTCCCATGTTGGTTACGCCGGGCGGGCAAGTCGGTTACCATGACCTGTCTGATCGTCCTGCCCGCCGTACCGCTGTCGCCCAGGATAAATCAGGATATATCTTGTTTATTGTAGCGGGATGGAGCCACTTTAAATTGGCGGAATTCAGCGAATATTTGGTAAATGAAGATTTTGGGATTGATGTGGCGCTCAATTTAGATGGCGGCACATCTAGCGGGATTCTGGTTAACAATTGGGATGGAGTAAGCTCGTATGTACCTCTGCCGGCAATTATCGCCGTTTACAACCGCCCTTAGGGCTTGCCCGTTATTCACTCTTGATTTATGCCGGCGGACACGGAGTTCGCAGAGAACAGAAAGAGAACGAAGGTGAGAAACGAATGCAATCTGGGCAAAGTGTCGAAGAAAATCAAAATATGCAAGCCCGTGATCAGCCAAAAGCTTATCGAAATTGCCTAAAATGGGAACTCTAAAAAAATCTCTGTGGTCTCCCAATCTCTGTGGTCTCTGTGTCAAAACAATTTAGATTCGCCCTGACCGATACAGGTACTATAGCTTATAAAAACTGCCTCAAAAGGGAACCCTAAAAAAATCTCTGTGGTCTCTGTGTCAAAACAATTTAGCTTCGCCCTGACCGATACAGGTACTCCATTATTATTTATGAACGAACCCTTAGCCTCTGCTCATCAGCCATGTTGTCCCGCCGCACAAAAAATATAGCGTCATCATTGCCCCCAAAAGTTTGACCATTTGGCGCTGCCATTGCCCTCGCCGCAGCCAATCTCGCAACAACTCAGCAGTTGTCATCATTAGAAACAGCCAGGCGCAGCCAAAAATAAAATACGCTAGGCGACTCACCGCGTAAATCGTATTGCTATTCCAACCGGTAATGCCTACATTGTTAACCCACCACAACCCCAAAAATACCGTCGCCCCATGAAATCGAAAAGCGAGAATGCCGGCACACAAGGCGACCAACCCCCAACTCCCATACAACTTTAGATGATAATATTTCGGCACACTCATCTTGAAAACTGGCTAATGGGCGAGAATGCCGGCAAACGAACTATTTGCCTCGTAAACGCGGATCAAGCGCGTCCCGCAACCCATCCCCAATAAAGTTGACGCTCAACACAGTCAGCGAAATCGCCAGGCCCGGCCATAAAACGCGGGTTGGCGTCAGACTCACAAAATCTTTGCCATCAAACAACAACCGTCCCCAGGTGGGAAAATCCGAAGGAAACCCTAACCCTAAAAACGACAACGCCGACTCGGTGATAATTGCGTTTGCCACCCCCAACGCCGCTGCCACCATCACCGGGCTAAGCACATTAGGGAAAATATGTTTGGAGATAATTTTACGCTGCCTAGTGCCGATACTCACTGCGGCGGTCACAAACTCCTGCTCTTTCACTTTCAACACTTCGCCACGGACAACTCGCGCTGTGGTCATCCAACTGGTCGCCCCAATGATAAACACAATCAACAAAAAGATGCCCATTTCAGGACCAAATCTATCCCGCAATGTGTCACGAAACAACATGATAATGACCAACAATAACGGCAGCAACGGCAAAGCTAAAAACATATCGGTCAATCGCATCAACGGCGAATCTAAAATTGAAAAATACCCTGCCAAAATCCCAACCACTGTGCCAGAAAAAATAGCGATTAGCATAGCGGTCACCCCTACCGCCAAAGAGATTCTGCCTCCTGCCATCGTTTGGGCTAACATATCTCGTCCTAAATTGTCTGTGCCCAGAAGATGTTCTCCAGATGGTCCCTGGTTTGCGGCAACCACGTCTAAAAATTGTGGATCAACCCGGTAAATTAATGGGCCCAAAAGCGACAATAAAACAAAAAACAACATGATCACTATCCCCACCATAGCTCCCTTATGTTTGCGAAATTGAATCCAAACATCTCCCCACAATGAGCGTTGGACATGGTTCTCAGATAACCCTTGATCGTCAATTGTCACGGGGGCAGTGGTCATAATTATCCTCACTTCTTAAACAAAGTTTAAGCCCTAAAACGCATATTAAAAATTCGTCTAAAAATTTTGGTTAACCGGCTAATCATATCGTATTCGTGGGTCTAACACGCCATACATTACATCAGCAACGATATTAAAAATAACGATTAAAATGGCAAAGATAAAGGTCAATGTTTGCACAGTCGGTATATCTGCGCCCTGAATTGCGGAAATCAACAATTGCCCAAGACCGTTCACTTTAAATATCTGTTCAGTGATGATCGCGCCGCCAAAAATGCCCGGTATGCCCAATGCCAATAGGGTAATGACCGGTATCAAACTGTTACGAAGCACATGCACTAAAATAACCACCCGTTCCATTAAACCTTTCGAACGGGCAGTTCGAACATAATCCTGATTCAAGTTGTCCAACATCGACGACCGGGTGAACCGGCTCAGCTGGGCAGCATTAAAAAAGGTCAACACTGTTACGGGCATAATCATCTGTTTAACTTGCACCCAAAAACTTGCCAAATCAGTCACCTTATGCGTCGTATTATAAAAAGAGGGGAACCATTGCAACTGGACGCTAAAAACAATGATCATCAGCAATCCGGTAAAAAATGTCGGCACCGAAAATCCGATCATCGAAATAAAAGTGCCTATTTGGTCAAAGGCTGAATATTGCCGATAGGCAGAGATCACCCCTACAGGGATGGCGACAAGAGCCCCTAACACATAGGCTAACCCCAATACCCACAGCGTTTGCGGCATTCGCTCGATAATTAAATCAACAACGGGGCTGCGCGTCTGCCACGAGAGAATGCGGGTTCGATTTTCTGAGTCGCCGAATGTCCTCCCAGTAACTTGTTCTAAAATATTGAGCGGCTCGTTGATTAAAAATTGTTGCAGCCATTTGACATACTTTACTGGGAATGGTTGACCGACCCCAAGAGATTCTCTGATCTGCTCGCGCACTTCTGGGGGAACCGTTAGCGGCAAATTTCCAGTTGGATCGCCAGGCGCTAAATCCAGAATAGCAAAAATCACAAAACTGATAACCAACAAAGTAGGAATTGAAACAAGCAGCCGGCGGATAATATATCTAACCATAACCAATCCCTTCTAACCTCCCGGAGGCTAACTCCTCCGGGAGGTTTTTGTAGAAAACCGCAAACTCTAAATTAAGTTAGCGATTTTCAAATAAACGCTATTAGTTGCTAGCGCGTGACCAGTCAGCAACATTCCATACCTCAGAATCCCAGGGGTTCATGCGAACGCCAAGTAGCGTATTGGCATGGGCGGAAACGCTGCCGCGGTGAATTAGAGGAATCATGGCATAATCCTGGATCAACATGTCATTGAGCTGCATGACCAAACTGGCACGCGCCGCTTGATCGCCGGTCGTGGTCAACTCGGCAAACATGCCGTCATACTCTTCGTTGTACCAGCGGGGCACATTGCTGCCTAACCAGTTGTTGGTGGCGCCAGAAATTTGATCCGTTGTCCAGTTACCTAGGTAGGCTTGCATGTCTGTACCAGATGAACCGTTGGTGTACATCTCGATATCAGCATAGAACTTGCCATAAGTATCTGGGCTGGCTGGATCGCCGCCAAAGAATACAGAAGCGTCGATGTTACGCAACTCAGTCTCAACCCCGATTTGTTCCCACATCTGTTTGATCAGCGCCTGAGTGCCTTGACGGACAGAGTTGGTAGAAGTTTGATACAAAATCCTCAACGGAACGCCATCCGGCGTTTCTCGAATTCCATCCCCATCTGTATCCACATACCCGGCGTCATCTAACAATGCGTTTGCCCCATCGATATCTTGTTGCAAACAGCCATCATTGGCGGTGGAAACGACAGCAGCGGGGGCGGGCACTACGTTACATGTAGGACGTCCGGCTTGTCCGTAGCCAACTTGCACCAGAATATTGCGGTCAATAGCCAATGACAAAGCCTGACGAACGGCGATATCGGACAAGAATGGATGCGGGTTATCCCCATCCATATATTCGGCGCGATCATCACCCAAGTCTGGATCTGGATTGGTGAAGTTCACCATCAATCGTTCTACATTGGAAGCGAAAGCATTCACTACCTTACCATTGCCGGCAAGTTCCATTTGGGTCAGTACTTCAGGCTCAACTTGCAAGTTCCAAGCATAATCCGCTTCGCCCGTCTCCAAAACAGCTCGGGCTGCCGCGGCCGCGTCGCCGCCGCCTTTCCAGAAAAGTTCGCTAAAGAATGGTTTGTTAGGGTCGCGGTAATTTTCGTTCGCGGCAAACAATACAGCGTCATTGGGACGGAATTCTGTTACGGTAAATGGACCCGTGCCGATCGGCATAAAGTTTTGGTCGGTGCATTCCTGCGCTGCAGCACCAATGCAACCATCAAATTGAGCGGCTTGCAAAATCGGAGCCTGGGAAGAAACGAACGGCAAATAGGGGAAGGGGGTCGGCTCTTCAAATGTGATAGTTACTGATGTTTCGCCATCAGCCTCGACGGTAGCAATGCCATCATAGAAGTTTGAGCTAGAGCAACCCGTCTCTTCTGTGCTGCAATATTCGTAAGTAAATACAACATCAGCAGCTGTTAGAGGCGTGCCATCAGACCACATAACCCCTTCTTTCAGATTCCAGGTAATGCTGGTTAAATCATCTGAAACGCCCCCATTATCTATAGAGGGAATTTCTTGCGCTAAAATCGGCACCAACGCGCCAGTTTCATCATAGCGCGCTAAAGGTTCAATCACGACTGAAGAAGCGTCAATTTCTTTGGTTCCGCCTGACAAATAAGGGTTCAGGTTCGACGGAGCTTGCCAATAGATAACCGTAAGCGTGCCGCCTTGACCGCGGGTGGTCATCACATCCCCTTCAACTTCGACTACGCGGGTAACTTCCACCTCAACCGAGTCCCCTTCTACTTCGACCACACGGGTAACTTCCACCTGATCGCCGGCAACTTCAACCACGCGAGTGACCTCGACAGTTTGGGGTTGACATGCGGCGATGACCAACATACCAACTGCTGTTAACAATAACAATCTAAGTTTTTTCATCTGTCTCCTCCTAAGAGATAAATTTATAAAAGTCGATTTTGAAATTCGAGTTTGATTCTCTATTTATTCGATATCGCCTCCTTATTTAAAGTAACCCGCAAAATGGATCGTGAAAACCCGAAAGGCTTCCCCAACAGTTTTAGAATGGGAGAAACCAAAATCCTTTCGGGTGTTGCTTGAAAAAGTTTTTGCATTCTACTTAACCATTTATATCCAAATTTCGTTCGAAAAAGCTAATCAGATAATAAAAATATAACCCGAACTACGCAAAGAGTCAATTAGGGTGTCACCGTTTCGTCACCATAATGTCATTATCACGCGATGTGACAAGCTACCCAATGATTTGGTTTAATTTCTCGCCATTCAGGATCATCTACAAAACAAGAATCAACTGCCACCGGGCAACGGGTGCTAAAGCGGCAACCTGCCGGGGGGTTTGCCGGACTTGGCACATCCCCTTTTAGGATAATGCGTTCGCGGCGCTCTTCGACAAAGGGGTCAGCTACCGGCACGGCAGACAATAATGCCTGTGTATACGGGTGGGCTGGCTCTTCATAAATCACATCTGCATCCGCCAATTCCACAATTTTTCCCAGATACATCACGGCAACGCGATTGGCAATGTGGCGGATCATGCTCAAATCGTGTGAAATAAAGAGGTAAGTTAACCCTAACTCTTCTTGCAAATCTTCCAGCAAATTGACAACCTGTGCCTGAATAGAGACATCTAAAGCGGCTATCGGCTCATCACAAATAATAAACTCGGGGTTTAAGGCTAATGCTCTTGCAATGCCAATTCGCTGCCGCTGTCCGCCTGAAAATTCATGTGGGTAACGGTTTTTATAAGCTGGATTTAATCCAACTAAGGATAATAGCTCTTCAATTCGTTTGTCTTTGTTATTTCCCCGAACGACGCTATGCTCTTCTAATGGCTCACTTATTATGCTGCCCACCGTCATTCTGGGATTCAGGCAGGCGTGGGGATCTTGAAAAATCATCTGCATATTGGGGCGCATTTTCCGTAATTCCCCGCCTTTGAGGTAGGTGATATCTTCCCCTTTAAAATTTATTTGCCCTTCAGTAGGCACATAAAGGCGTAAAATCGTCCGACCGACAGTCGATTTGCCGCAACCGCTTTCGCCAACTAAACCAAGCGTCTCCCCTTTATGCACAGCGAAAGAAACCCCATCTACCGCTCGAACGGCGCCAACTTGACGCCTAAATATTCCCTCCATAATGGGGAAATGTTTTTTGAGGTCAGTTACTTGAACCAAAGTTTGCTTGTTATCGGTCATATCGGGGCTCTCCTTTTTCGGAATCCCACCAGCAAGCTACTTCATGTGATTGGTTTACATGGGTTAGGGTTGGATTTTCTTCTCGACAGCGGTCATAAACGAATGGGCATCGAGGGGAAAATGGACAAGCGGCAGGTACAGCCAATAGATTCGGCGGCGATCCTTTGATATTGGTCAAACGCTGTCCGCGCCCTGCGTCCATGCGGGGCAACGAGCTAAGCAACCCCTGTGTGTATGGGTGTTTGGGAGCGCCATACAGATCTTTTACGGCAGCCCGCTCGACGACAAAGCCGCCATACATCACCATTACCCGGTCTACCAAGCCAGCTACCACGCCCAGGTCATGGGTAATCCAGATAATTGCCATGCCTAGTTCGCGCCGCAACCGTTTTACTAGTTCGATAATTTGGGCTTGAATGGTGACATCTAAGGCAGTGGTTGGCTCGTCGGCGATGAGTACTTGGGGATTACATGCCAGGGCGATGGCGATCATCACCCGTTGCCGCATTCCGCCGGAAAATTGGTGTGGATAATCTTTTAGCCGGGATTCCGCCATGGGGATACCAACCAACTTCAACAGCTCGGCGGCGCGATCTTTTGCCTGTTGTTTGGTCATGCCAAGATGATTTTGGAGGGGTTCGCCGATTTGATGCCCGATTGTGAGCACAGGGTTGAGGGAGGTCATTGGATCTTGAAAGATAAATCCGATTTTGCCGCCTCGGACTTTTCTAATGCCATTTTGATCGAGGGCTATTAAATCTTGTCCTTCAAAGTGGGCTTGACCTGAAACAATTTCGCCGGGAGGCATGGGGATCAGTTTTAGAAGAGACATCATTGTTACGCTTTTGCCAGAACCGCTCTCTCCCACGACGCCTAACAGTTCGCCTTCGTGCAAATCGAAGCTGATGCCGTTAACGGCATGCACAGTGCCATCCTGAGTGTGAAAACGGGTTTTGACATCTATGACGTCTAAAACCTGCGGACTGGTAGTTAAGTTGGCTGATGCCATAACTCAAACCTCCATCGGACTGGAAATTGTGTTAAATTGCCGGCAATGCCCAATCTGTTCTGATTAGGCGCAAACATTTTTTTTAGGAAGTTTTACCCATTCCATTGTTGTTTAATGCCGTCCCCCAAACCGCGAAAAAACGATATCTTGTTTTACTATGAGAGAACGCCAACGCTAGAGGCGTTGAAGTTGGGATAAAGTTTATCCGAAAATGGCTGATATGGGAAATCTTTCTAATTTCGTAACTTTTTGAGTTCATTGGGGTTTAGTTTTCCCATTCAGCATGACATAACAATGGGGTTTCGCTATACTTATGTCATGTCGCTTTGGGATCAATGGACAACGATTTTCTGGAACTGGTTACGCGACTGGTTACATGCGCCGCTGTTAACCCGCCTGGGGTTTGAACCCCGGCAAATGGCGTTGGGCATGTGGCGCGGAGCTTGGAGCGTGTTGTGGTATTTGCTATTGGTCGCCGGGGCATCAACAGTGAGTCGAGTCTATATGAACAGCGCATACACATTGCCGGCAGCAAGCCAAACCATAATCCTTAAATGGGCGCCGCTGGCCGATCATATCGGCAAACAAGCGGATATCCCCCGCGAAACTGTGTTGACTTTGTGGTTTAAAGAGAACAGTTTGCAAGCCATTAACCCGGAAAGCTGTATCGGCATCATGGGTTTTTACGATTTGGTTCGTTCTGGCAAACGTCCTTGCTTTACGCCTGGGTCAATTAGCGAATTCGAAGTCAGTCGGCAATTAGCCCTTGGCGCTATCGAGTTTAAGAAACGATGCCCTGAAATCAACTATTACAGTCAAAGTCCCCATACGCTTAAAAAATGTTACTTGGCATACAATGCCGGCAGCGCCGCGGCTGCCCGCCTCGACCCCAACGACTCCGCCTATGTAATGAATGGCTACAACGACAATTATCAAAATATGGTGTACCAAGATGTCGAGCTTGGGACTGTAACTGTTAAAACATTAGGGGCATATCCAGCTCATCTAGCTATTCAGAGTCTCGTCATCTCCCAAATCGATCAAGAAAATAAAGGAGTGCGATGGACATTACTAGACGCCAGCGCCCGTCTGGCAGATTGGGCGGGGTTTCGGCTAGAAAAGTGGTTAACCCAAATTGAGTTGTCTGGCGGCGTCCTCGATATTCCAAAAAATCGACTATTGCTCGGAGGAGATTGTTTGGCACAACCCCACGCAAACGGCACAGAGCGTCTCAAACCAGACCTATCTCCAATAAAAGAGACGCCGATATTGACACAAGATATCCATGGCTGCAATTATGGGATGCCCGGGATCGATATTTCCAGTGAAAACCGCTCCACTTTGCTTTATGCGCCCATGGACGGAGAGATAACCACCTACACTGACCAATGGTACAACAGCGCAATTCGCATCGAAAATGAAGAATGGATCGTATGGATGTTGCACCCTCGATCTTATTTGGTAGAGAGTGGGGAAGTGAAAAAAGGGACGGCTGTGGGGGTTATGGGAGCGGTTGGCATCGCTACTGGACCCCACGTTCACTACGCCATTTACTCTAAAATCGAGAACAACTTTGTTGATCCGGGAGGGATGTTGCCCTGAGGACGGCGGGTTTCGACCAGTCGTACTCCGCCTTGTTTAGAGCCACTCGGTTTTTGGCGCTAGACAGAGGTTTTCTACAAACCAGAGAAAAACCGAGACGCTAAATGGGAGCATCCATTTAGCCCATCGGCTGTTGATATTGCCGCAAAACAGATGGATAGTACAAGAGAACTATCCATCTCATTAGCAAGATATCATCTAAATGGCGGATTGGTAAACGATCCTAATCTTTATAGGAGAGAAAGATAAGGGTTTTGACCCCATGGGGCGGCATGCGCAGTTTAAGAATCATCAACAAAATGGGAAATCACCCCTTAAAAATAGAGGATTTCGATAATAAAATTATTGATCTCAAATCGATTTTGCCGTAAAGTTATGTCAAACCGTTATGATCGGTTGAAGAACAAGGGTTTTTGATACCTAAGATTTGAAAGAGAAAAGATCATGAGCTTGTCCGCTCTTCTCCAATTTATCCCGTTGGCAATTGGTTTGCTCATCGCTTATCAACTGGTCATCAAACAAGGATTGCCGTCAAAGGGATTAGGGCAAATTTTGTCTTACTTTTTGGGTATTTTAATAATTTTCTTTGCCATTGGCTGGCTGATCAATGGGTATTTGGCGCGTTGGGCGAACAATATGCTGCAAACGGCTACCACGTCAGCCGATTTGCAACAGCTAATGGATACGACGGAAAGCATTTTTGCTGAGGCATTTGGCACGAATACAACAACTAGCGTAAGCATCCCAGCCCCAGCCCAACAAACGCAACTGGTTTCTCCAGCTTCACAACCATTGATTGTGGTAACTGCCACCCCTGCTCCGCCAGGCATCATCCTAGCCCCGGAAAGCGCCGTTCCGCAAAATGGCGGCGGGGCGACACAGCATATCGTGGCGCAAGGAGACACTTTGAGCGGCATTTCGCAGGCTTATGGGGTGGCTCTTTATGATTTGATGGCGGTAAACAATCTGACCAGTTATCTCATTTATCCGGGGCAATTGCTGTATATTCCCTCCCGATAAATCGACTGGGTGATGACCAATCGATAATCATTTGATGGAAAACGAAAACCCTTATCGCTACAGACCTCAAGAGCCCTCTTTATTGGTAAAGATGTGGCGTAAATTGCCGGCAGATGTGCGGATGAATTTAGAGTTCAACGTGCTGCCGGAAGACCCCCGCGACAAATTATTGCCAAATGAAGAAGTGCAACTGGAAATCGGCTTGGCTTGGTACCGCGATATTGTAGGACATCTAGTTTTTTATCATCCCTGGTGGCTGGCTGCTGGCGCTCTGCTAAGCGTCATCCTCGCTTACGCTGTCGTTACAATTTTGGGAATAGACATTTTGTTTGCGGCGCTGCCATTGGCTTTGATTGCCGGCATCGTATGTTTGGGTATCTACCAACATGTCGAACATTTACAATGGCGGCTGGTTAAAACGAACGCTCGGCTGGTTATATCGATTCCCGTCCATCATCGGTGGCCCCTGGTGGACAACATCGAATTGAAAGGATTGCCCAGTGTGGTCGATACCAACTGGTCAAAACAGCCCATTTGGCGATTGTTTCAGGCCATAACCGGAGCCAGGGATTTGTATATCAGCCTCATTCCAATGCAATTTGACGAGCGAAGCGCCGTGGTTCGCAATGCGTTGATTATGCCAGATGTCATGCCAGACGACGTTTGGGCGCTCAAAGAGCAAGTGTTTACAGTAGCAGTTCCTCGTCCGCAACGGGTTGTTTTCGATTCGCCGCAACCGATTGTAATCGAAGAGGCACAGCCAGAAAGCTAAATGGCGGCTTTGCCGGCAACTGCCCGTCGACTTCGCCTCTTCCCTTCCCAAATCCCATCAATCGAATAGATCGCCAACGCGATCCAAATAATAACAAATCCAGTTAATCGGCTGACAGACAAAGGCTCCTCGTACAATGTAACGCCCACCAAAAATTGCAAGGTAGGGGCAGCGTATTGCAACAATCCTAATGTAATCATGGCAACGCGCTGGGCGCCATAAGCAAAGCTGATCAGGGGAATGACGGTAATCAAGCTGGTTAGCAGCAATAAAATATCCGTTTTGAGATCTAACTGCAAAAAGAGACCGCTGTCGGTTTGATTTAAGAACAGCAGATAGATAAATGCCGGCATTACCAAAATGCCCATCTCCAAAGATAACCCTTCAAACGCCCCCAGCGCAGCCGTCTTTCTGAGAAAACCATATAAGCTAAAGGTAACAGCCAACGCCACCGCGATCCATAAAATCACCCCGTTGCTTACAATCAAATAGGTCACCCCGATGCCGGCAAACAGGAAAGAAACCATCTGCCAGCGCCGCAATCTTTCTCCCAAAATAAAAATCCCTAACGCCACATTGATCAGCGGGGTAATAAAGTAACCCAGACTAGCATCTACTGTGTGAGAGCTGTTTACCGCCCAAATATAAATCAGCCAATTGACGCCAATAAGCGCGGCGGAAGTCAAAAATGAGCCGATGATTCGGGGTTGCCTAAGGGCATTTCGCAACCAATCCCACCGGGCTCGAAATAACAATACGGCAAATAGCAACAAAAACGACCACACCAATCTATGCGCCAAAATCTCAATTGCCGGCACATGCTGAAGCTGTTTCCAATATATGGGGATAACCCCCCACAAAAAGTAGGCGGCAAACGCCGCCCACGCCCCTTGATTTTTCATTTAAATTCGAACTCCGGTATAAAGTTACCGGCTCCAGAACCCCCGCCGCTTAGGCGCAACTTGTTGTTGCTCGTGGGTTGCTTCCAAACGCGCCAGCTTTGCTTGCACAGTTCTCAATTCGTTGATGGCGTTCATACGAGCGGTGCGCTCTTCGCCTAACAACGTTTCTTGCTTGGCAGACATCTCCAGTTCCGCTTCCATGCGCGCGATCATTGTTTTAGCATTTACCCATTTTTCTTGTTCGCCGCGCAGCAAACTTTGACTTTCTTCAAATTTATCTCGAAAATAGTCGCCCTGTTTTTCCAGCCGTTCAATATGGTCGCGCAACTGGTTGATTTGGTCATGAAATTGCATCGTCAATCGTTGGGCGAATGTTTCTACCAATTCTGCCGGCACAAATCCTGCCGGCACGTTGCCCTGCAACATCCGACCGCCCCCGCTCTGCCCGTTCATTGCCACATCGGCTGGACCTTCAACGAGCATCTCTCGATGCTCGTCCGCCTTGAGCCCTTTATGTATCTCCTGGTATTGAGCGTTTTGCCCTCGTTTGAAAGCGATAAAGGCAAACACTTTCATATCATCTTCATTATAATTGCGTCGCTCGCCCTGAGGGGGACGAGCCCCGTCGCTTAAATACGGAGCAAACTCTTTCGACCAAGCTCGAATCGTATGTTTGCTCACCCCAAATAAGTTTACTAATGTAGATACGGTCGCCATGTTACCCTCCAGTTGGAAAAACGGCGTTAAATCGTCAGTCAAGGATACACCAATTTAGTTGAAATACCAGTTACTTAGCAAGATAATGGCGTTGTTAAAGGATATGATTGCCAAATCCGCTTCTAACAAAAGCTGTTATGAGAAAAATAAGAGGGTCTATTTTAAGCAAATGGGGGGTAATGGCTATATTGCCGGCATTTGGCGTTACATTACTGTTGTATTATATTTTCAATGATTTGCCAGACCCGCAATCCCTCGCGGATAACCTCTGGCAACCCTCAATTCGAGTCGAAGATCGACAAGGCAGGTTACTATACGAATCGATCGATCCTGATGGGGGGCGCAATGCGCCTATCCCCCTGACGCAAATCCCCCTCTTTTTGCAACAAGCTACCATCCTCACCGAAGATAAGAACTTTTATAGTAACCCTGGCGTAGACCTTGCCGGCATCTTGCGGGCATTTTGGATCAATCTACAAGGCAAAGAGATCATCGCCGGCGGCAGCACTATCACCCAACAACTGACTCGAAATCTATTGTTGACGGAAGAACAGAGCCAGCGAACCTTACGCCGCAAGCTGCGAGAAAGCTGGCTGGCTTGGCGCGTCGCCCGCATCTATACCAAAAACGACATCCTAGAGTTTTACCTAAACCAAAGTAACTATGGCGGCATGGCGTATGGCGTCGAAGCTGCCGCCCAAACCTATTTTGGCAAATCAGCCGCTACCCTCACCTTAGCCGAAAGCGCCCTCATCGCTGGACTGCCTCAAGCCCCTGGCGCATACAATCCGCTGGCGCATCCTGAAGCGGCTAAGGAGAGGCAAACGGTTGTGTTAGGATTGATGCTAAAGGCGGGGCAAATCAGTCAGAGCGACTATGATTTGGCGCTGCGCGAACCGCTGCAATTCGCTGCCGCTCCATATCCGATACGCGCCCCCCACTTTGTGATGATGGCATTGCAAGAGGCAGACAGTTTACTTAAAACGGGACGGATAACTGACCACCAGGGCATCGTAGTAAGAACCAGCCTTAATTGGGATTGGCAGCAGCAAGCGGAGCGCATCGTCGCCGAACAGTTGGCGCGGTTGGCTCGACCATTGGATGGCGCCCCCGACCGCAACGCCCACAACGCCGCTTTAGTCGCCCTCCACCCCATTACGGGGGAAACGTTGGCGTTGGTGGGGAACGGGGATTATTTCGATGCCGGCAATGCCGGGGCAGTCAATATGGCAATTGCCCCCAGACAGCCTGGCTCCGCTATCAAACCATTTATCTATGCCGCCGCTTTTAGCCCACAGGTGGGAACCCGGCTGGGCGTATGGAACGCCGCCACTATGATCCCCGATGTGCGGACGGTTTTTCTCACAGCCGAAAATGAACCATACGCTCCGGTCAACTTCTCGAAAGATGAAAATGGTCCCGTTTTAGCCCGCCATGCTTTGGGATCGTCGCTAAACATTCCAGCCGTGGCTGCTCTGGACGCCGTCGGCTTGGACAATGGGTTGGATTTTGTGCAACAGATGGGGATCGAGTTGTCGCCTGATCGAGAGCGATATGGACTCTCTTTTGCGTTGGGCGGCGGCGAAGTGCGTCTGACTGACTTGACGGCTGCGTTCTCCGTTTTTGCCAATGGCGGCTACCGTATTTCGCCAGGGATAATTTTAGAGATTCGGAATGCCAGCGGGGCGTTATTGTACCAGTCGCCTCCGCCCAAATCGGAGCGGGTTTTGGATAAGCAGGCAGCATGGTTAATCAGCGACATTTTAAGCGACAATGAAGCCCGAATGCCGGCATTCGGCGCCAATTCCATCTTAAGGCTAGACCGGACAGCGGCGGTCAAAACAGGCACCACCAACAGCTTCCACGACAATTGGACGATCGGTTATACTCCTGATTTGGCAGTTGGCGTGTGGGTGGGCAACGCCAACAACGAACCGATGCGCGGCATCTCTGGCGTGAGCGGGGCGGGACCAATTTGGCACCATTTTATGCGGGCGGCGCTAGCCGATACGCCCGACAAGCCATTTCCTCAACCCGACGGTTTGATTCAACGCGAAATTTGCCGCCTATCTGGGATGTTGCCCAGCCCGGATTGCCCGTTCGTCATCACTGAATGGTTTATTCCTGGCACGCAACCCACCCAGGCAGACAACGTTTATCATCGGGTATGGATCGACCCCGATACCGGATTATTGGCGTTACCCAACTCCCCTGCTGCTCAAGAACATTTGGCATTGGATTTGCCGCCCATTTTCCAAGATTGGGCAGCGGCGGCTGGCGTTCCATTGTTGAGCGACTTGAAAAGCCAGGGAGACAATGCGTTTGTCAGTGACGTTGTGTCGCTGCAATTTTTATCGCCCGATCCCAATGATCTGTTTTTTATCTCGCCAAATCTGCCCCGCGCCTCCCAACGCATTCCAATTCGGGTAGGATATGGGGTAGATCTTGCCCAACTCGACCTCTTTTTAGACGGTCAGCTTATCGCCCAATTTGACCAGCCCCCCTATGAATATTGGTGGGAACTATCTGAAGGCATACATAATTTAGCGGCGACAGGGACGATAGCTAATGCCGGCAGAGAAGAGATCAATGTCGAACTTTCATTTTCCGTTTCCCGCCCCCCATAAAGCGTTTTGCAATCACAATTTGTCGGAAACGGAGGGTTATTTCCTTGGATTCGGATTAACCTTAATTTCACTATTTTCTTAATCTATCAAAGGTACTATTCTCCCCATCGCTGAACCCGTGCTAGACTTAGCGTTGGTTAAGAGCATTTTCAAAAGGAAAGGATGATGAAAGCGTTCGTCACTGGAGGCTCGGGCTTCCTGGGAAGCCGTTTGATCCCGCAACTGATAGAGAAAGGATATGTTGTTCGCGCCCTGGCGCGCTCTGAACAAAGCGCCGCAAAAGTAAAAGCTTTGGGGGCGGAAGCGGTCATGGGCGATATCCTCGATCCCAGCTCATTACATGCCGGCATTGTCGGCAGCGACATCGTATTTCACCTGGCGGCTTGGTACAAAACGGGCGGCTCCGATTGGATGCAAGCCGAATCAATCAACGTCAATGGTACCCGGAATGTCTTAACCATCGCCCACGAATGCGGCGTCCCCAAAATCATTTACACCAGCACTATCGCCATTTTTGGCGATACCAAAGGAGTGGTAGTAGATGAAAATTATGTGCCGCCCAACGGTCCATTTTTGACCGAATATAACCGCACCAAATGGATGGCGCATTATCGGGTAGCGTTGCCCCTCATCGCCCAAGGGGCGCCGATCATCATCATCATGCCCGGCTTAATATATGGTCCTGGCGACCCCAGCCTAATGGGGCAATTTATGCGCCGCTTTTACAAACGACAGATGCCGGCATTGCCAGGTCCCGAACTGACCCTCACCTGGGCGCATGTAGACGATATCGCCGCAGGGCATATTTTGGCAGCCGAAAAAGGGAAAATCGGCGAAAGTTATCTGCTAACTGGTCCCGCCATTCCAATGGGAGACATGGTCACATTTTGGTCGCGGCTGACTGGCATACCCGCTCCTAGCGTTAAGGTGCCGGCAAAGATGTTGCGTCCTCTGGCTCCGATTGCCGGCATGGTGGAAAAACGGGTCGAGTTGCCCGCCATGTTTAGCCAAGAAGCGATAGCAACGCTGAGCGCTACCTACATCGCCCGTTCGGACAAAGCTCGGAACGAACTTGGCTGGAAACCCCGTCCGCCCCATGCCGGCATGCTAGAAACCTTCGCCTGGTTGAGGGAAGAAGAAGGGGAAATTTCTCAAAATGCAATGCGACGTCAGTTTGCTCTATTTACGCTGGCTCTGGCTGTTATCCTCTTTGTTTTGTGGATATTTCGGCAAGATAAAGCTAGCCAAAGCGACACGTGACCGCCAAGCGAACCTTTCCCCAAATTTACGGAGAATATTGGCATTGGGCTGGCTCTCCGCTAACTACAACGATAGGTTTTGTCAGCCTTTTAGCGACAGACCCAGACCTCCCTGTTTCAGGAGAACTAAGAGAACTCTTGTCTCAAATTGAGGCGAGTTGCCTCGCCTTAACCAGTTGCTGGGGAGAAGTCGCTAGCCAGCCAGGATTTGCTGAACTGACGCCTGAATTTACCGCATACTTTCCAAAAAAATGGGCAAACGGGATAACTATTGCCAACCAGATTGCAGCCAAAAGCCGCTATTCGGCAATGGACAATTTAGCGGGGCTACAGGATGGCTATTCTGAGGCGCTTCCAATTATCCGCAATTGTAGCGTAAGAATCGCTTCAGATTTTCACCATGTGTGGCAAATTTTTTACCACATCGTACAAAATCAACCGGTTGAGAAAAAGCGGGGAATTGATTTAAAAACAGCGGTTGATACCGCTTTACAATTTTTGCCGGCAATCAAAAAAATAAGCGTGGATTTACCGTCTGACTCAATCCAAATCCAAGCGGGCGCCCAATTTTCGGATATCCTCTTTGCCTTCATTGGCAGCCACTATTTCGAGAGAAACTACGCCTATCGGCTGCCAAGCGTTTCTCTCCCTCCAGGGGCGTTTCAGATCGATCGGGACGCATTGCCGACCATTCGCGCTGTACAAAAAGGGGGCGGCGAGACGTCAATCGACATCCACACAGATCTGCGGCTCAAAATAGCCCCCCAAACGATTCCATTGCGCCCAGAACGCTTCACCTATGGCAATCGGCTCTGGTTAGCCGCCTGGCTGCTGGGCGAATATGGTGGAAAAGGGGCGCTTCATTTGTCCTCTGACGGCTGCTGGTTTCAACTGACTATGCCGGCATTCGCCATCACAAATTAGCCCCAAAAAAATTCCCCAACCCATTGCCAACCCGTCCGCTCCCTTCTATAATCCCGCCTCATGGATATGCAAATCGCCGAACCCGAGGTGGACGAAATTCAAGATGAGGAGCTTGACACAAAAGAAAGCCTCGAACCCCCTTACAAAGTCATCATCCATAACGACGATGTGACGCCAATGGATTTTGTTACCAAAACCTTGGAGTCGATCTTTGGGATTCCCGCTTATTTAGCCATCTCAATTATGTATACTGCCCACTATAGCGGCGTCGCTTTAGTAGCTGTTTATCCGCAAAGCGAAGCGAAAAAGCGGGTAGGCAAAGCCCACTTCGCCGCTGAACTGGAAGGATATCCGCTAACATTCACCATCGAACCAGACGCCGTGTAATCGGCGTCTAAACAATTGGCTCAGCCCAACTTTAACGCTACTAAAAGGATTATCTACCACATGAAACTCAACATGAATGGCGCAGGTCCAGCAGGACGCGCTTTAATCGAACGCGACATCAAATCAATTTCCCCATCCTATTTGCGAGAATACGCGCTGGTGGTCGAGCGGGCTACCGGATCAGAGCTGTGGGATGTAGACGGCAAACGATATATCGACTTTATGGCGGGCGTGGCGGTAATGAATGTCGGGCATCGCCATCCGGCAGTGGCGGAAGCGGTCGAGGCGCAATTAAAGAAGTTCTGGCACATTTGCTTGGCAGATTTTTATTACCCTCAGGCAGTCGAATTGGCGGAAAAGCTGCAAGAGATCGCGCCTATGGCGGACAAAACGCGCGTTTATTTTGGCAACTCAGGAACGGAAGCGGTGGAATCGGCGATTAAGTTGGCGATGTATAAAAGCGGGCGCCATCAATTTATCGGCTTTATGGGGGCGTTCCATGGGCGCACTATGGGGTCGCTGGCGTTTACCTCCAGTCGGTATGTGCAGCGGGGCCGGTTTCAGACGGCGCTGCCCGTAACCCATATCCCTTTCCCCAACCCATATCGAGACATTGTGGCGCGTCCGCCTGGAGCTAAGGATAGCGGCGAGGCGGTTTTACATTATTTAGAGGAGATCGTTTTTACGCGATTGTTAGATCCATACGATGTTGCCGGCATTTTGGTGGAGCCGATTCAGGGCGAAGGGGGGTATGTTATCCCGCCTGCCGGCTTCTTTAAACAGTTGCGCGCCGTGTGCGACAAATATGGCATCATGCTGCTGTTAGACGAAATACAAAGCGGCGTGGGGCGCACCGGCAAATGGTGGGGTATCGAACATGAAGAGGTCGAGCCAGACGTACTCTGTTTTGCCAAAGGAGTAGGCAGCGGCATGCCTATTGGCGGCATCATCGCCCGAGAATCAGATATGGATTGGCGGGCTGGGTCGCATGCCAGCACCTTTGGCGGCAACCCCATCGCCTGCGCTGCCGCTTTGGCTACCTTGCAAACCATCCAACGAGAAGGGATACTGGAGCAAGCGGCAGAAACGGGCGCATATATCTCAGACGCATTGGTCGAGATGCAATCCCGTCATCCCAGCATTGGAGATGTGCGAGGGCGGGGGTTGATGGTCGCTGCCGAATTTGTCGAGGATAGAGAAACGAAGGAGCGCGCCAGAGGACTGCGCGATAACGTCATTCAATGGGCGTTTGAGCATGGGCTGTTGTGCATCCCGGCTGGCGAAAATTCGATACGGATCACCCCCCCTCTGAATATTTCGCGGGATTTGGTTGATGAAGGGTTGGAGATTTTTGAAGCTGCCATCACCGCCGCCGAACGACAGGAGGGATAATGGTTTACTGTCATCGCTATCTTGATGGGACAGGCGCCCCTTTTCCAGCCGGAAAAGTAATTTGCGTGGGCAAAAATTATATGGCGCACATCGAAGAGATGGGCAGCAGCGTGCCAGATGAGCCGGTGTTGTTTTTAAAGCCAGATACCGCCCTGCGTTTTTGGGATGAGCCTATTTTATTGCCGGCATCTTCGCTGGGGGCATGCCACCATGAAGTTGAATTAGCCGTTTTGATTGGCGCCAGGTTGAGCAAAATCGGGTTGGACGAAGTAGATGCCGGCATCGCTGGATATGCCCTCGCCCTAGATTTGACCTTGCGCGATTTACAATATCGGCTGGTAGAAAACGGGCATCCCTGGGAACGTTCCAAGGCTTTTGATGGCTCTTGCCCGGTCTCGCCCATCATCCCGCTTGATGAGCTGCCCGACCCTCAACAAACTGACCTCTTTTTGCAGGTGAACGGGGAGATGCGGCAACGCGGCAACACCCGTATGATGATACATCAAATTCGCCCGCTCATCGTCAATATCAGCCAACAATTTACCCTGCTGCCAGGCGATTTGGTGCTAACTGGCACTCCTGCTGGCGTAGGCGCATTACGACCCGGCGACCAAATCGTGGGCGGTCTTGGGAGCAAGTTCCAATTTAAAACAGAGGCGATCGGCGCATGATAGAAAAACTCATTGAAACATGTAAAAACGGCGTATTGCCGGCAATGGCAACCCCTACAAATGACGACTTTAGCCCCAATTTAGAGGTGGTAAAAGGACTGGTTGACTTTTTGCTGGATAAAGGCGTCGCCGGGCTGTTTGTGGGCGGCACCACTGGCGAGGGAATCGCTTTTTCGGCGGCCAACCGGCAAGCGTTGCACGAAACGGCGGTAACAGCCGCCGCTGGACGCGCTCCCGTTTTGATCCATGCCGGGGCAAACCGATTGGACGACACATTGACATTAGCCATCCATGGGGAGCGCATTGGGGCGGACGGTGTGGTGGTTATCACCCCCTACTTTTTCGGCATGCCCGACGCTGCCTTAGCGGATTATTTCCGTCAGGTTGCGTCAACGGTACCAGAGACGCCATTTATGGTGTACGACATCCCGCAAATGGCGGTAAATGGGGTCAGCCCATCGTTATATGCGGAATTGATCGATACCATTCCCAATTTTGCCGGCATCAAATCAAGCCACCACGACGCCCAACATATTCGCCGCCTGCTGGACGTTGAGGCAGGCAGAGGCATGTTGCTTGCCGGCAACGAAAGCATCGCCTTGGGGTCTTTGGCGATGGGAGCGACGGGCTTAATCAGCGGCTTGTCAACGGCTATTCCCGAACCATTTGTGGCGATGTGTAACGCTTTCGCCGCCAATGATTTGGCTACCGCCCAAATGTATCAGCGCCAAATCAATCGGCTGCTAGCCTTGTTGCCGGCAGGGGCGCGATTGGGAGGGGTCAAAACGATTTTGGCGAAACGAGGCATTTCTGCCGGCAAAACGATTCCGCCCCGCCCCATGCCGGCAACGGATAGCTGGTGGGACGCTATGGAGGCGTTACTCGATTAAGGGATGATGAAACTACTTCTTTTTGATATCGACGGCACTTTGTTACGGGCAGGCGGGGCTGGCATGAAAACGATGCAGCTAGGGATGGAGCAAATTTACAACACAGCGGGGGATATCGACAATTACAAAATGGGGGGCAAAGTAGATAGGCAAATTGTGCGCGAGTTGCTGAGCCAGGCAGGCGTCGCTTTAGAGGTTATCGAAGCAAAAATGCCGGCATTGTTCGACGCCATGAGTAAAATCGGGCGCGAAAAAATGACCCAAAACGGCGCGATAACTCCTTGCCCCGGCGTTTTGGAACTGCTGGATAGGCTGAGGGGCGAAAAGAATGTGGCGCTAGGGTTGTTAACTGGCAATATCGACGCTATCGCCCCCTTGAAGTTGGCGGGCGCTGGCATCGACCCAACATTATTTCCAGTTGGCGCATTCGGCTCCGACGCTTATTCGCGGCTGGAATTGCCGGCAATCGCCTTAAAACGCGCCGCCTCCTATTGGGACTATCCTTTTAGCGGGGATGACACTGTCATCATTGGCGACACGCCGGCAGACATCGCTTGCGCCCGTGCCGGTAACGCCACGGCTGTGGCAGTCGCCACCGGCTGGCATACCCTGTCCCAGTTACAGGAGCATAAACCCGATATATTGTTTCAAAATATGGCAAATGTTGGCATTGTGGCGCAAAGTCTGCTAGCATAAAGTTCGTCGTTGAGTGTGTCTAGGACGCGCCATAACTAATCATGACTGTATCAGAACAACAAATCTCAATCGCCAACTTGTCATTTAACGCCGCTCAGCCGACGGTTATTGCAGCTAACCAGCTAACGAGTTGGGTCATTTGGCAATTTCCCCGCAGAAAAGGCAATCATCTGTGCGGGGCGGTTCATTCACCGCAAAAGGATTTTGGCTGGCTGCCGGCATTGATCGAAAAAGATGGCGCAAATTTGCACATATTTGCCCATCTGACCGATACATTTTCTACCCCAGAAGTCGCTGCCGATTGGCTGGCGACTTTAGACGAGTAGGGAATTTTGGGGCTGGATTAAATCACAGCCCCATCGGGGATAACGCCATTTTTGGGGATAATGACCAAGCCATCCCTAGCGATCCAATTTTCATTGTCGCTGTCGGGTCGATCAGGTACAGATCGAATGATAACGCCGCTGCCTATTCGAGCGTTTTTATCGACAATGGCGTCAGCGATAATCGTTCCTGAGCCGACGCCAACCTGGGGAATGCCGCGCCGCTGGTTCTCTGCAATCTCTTCCTCTGTCTCGTAATAATCCGCCCCCATCATAATCGAGCGGTCTATTCGCACCCCTGGACCGATAATTGAGCGCAGCCCGATCACCGAATAATGGATAGTCGCTTCTTCGATGCGACAGCCATCATTCAGTAAAACGGAATATAAATTGCCCCCTTGCACTTTGGAGCCGGGCAAAAAGCGGGGTCGGGTGTAAATGGGGCGTTCGGCATCGTAAAAATCAAAGAGAGGGACAGGGGCAGCCATTTGCAAATTTACCTCGTAGAAGCGGCGAATGGTACCGATATCTTCCCAATAACCATCAAATATGTAGCCTTGTACTTTGTGGGTAGAGATCGCCGCCGGAATGATGTCGCCGCCAAAGTCGTCCCAATCATTCTCCAACAATTCCCACAAAGTGTCGTAGTTAAAAATGTAGATGCCCATCGACCCCATGTAGGGGCGGTCGGGGTCGTCGCCGCTTTCCATGCCGGCAAGTTCCTCGTTCGATTCCGGTTTTTCTACAAAGGTAGTGATGCGGTCGTTGCCGCCAAGCTTGAGGATGCCAAATTGAGGAGCCATTTCGGCAGGTACTGGCTGAACCGCCACCGAAATCTCTGCCTCAGATTCGATATGGTTTTCCAAAAAGGCATGGTAATCCATCCGATAAAGGTGGTCGCCAGCCAAAATGAGGACATATTTTACTCTGGCAGATTCGATTTCAATACGTTGTTTGCGAACGGCGTCGGCTGTGCCCTGATACCAATCTTTTGGCTCAAAGCTGGCTGTGGTCTGTTCGGCGGCTAAAATCTCCACCCACCCGGTGGTAAACAGGTCGCGGCGGTAGGTGTTGTAGATGTGACGATGCAGGGAAACGGATTTGAATTGGGTGAGAATGGCTATTTTGGCAATGCCGGCATGTAGGCAGTTGCTCATGGGAATATCAATCAACCGGTAGCGACCAGCCAGCGGAACGGCAGGCTTGGCTCTGTCGCGGGTTAAGGGATGCAGGCGGCTGCCGCGCCCTCCGCCTAAAATAAGGGCTAAAACATCGTCGCCATGTAACGTTTTCACCTAATTTCTCCTGTAAATATCGAGGCTAAAAGGTTTCTCACAATTTGCCAGAAAGATTCCCCTTTTTAACATAATCTTCAAATGAGATTATACGACGGAAAGGCAAGATTTAGCCAAATTTCTTCGCCATCTGCTCTTCCTTTTTCCACACAGTAAGCGTTACAGGCATTGACACAATAGTTTAATGCGTGCTAATATGTCGGTGAAAGACATATTAATCTGAGTAAAATGCCGGAGAATAAGTTTATGGATGTGAAGCCCTTCTTACCCCTAAGAGAACCTACTTTCTTTATTTTATTGGCGCTAGCCCCAGGTCCGCAGCATGGTTACGCTATCATGAAGGAAACAGCAGTACTAAGCGATGGTCGAGTCCAATTAAGTACTTCTACACTATATGGGGCTATCAAGCGGCTGCTGGACCTGGGTTGGATTGAACGAGCAGCAGCAGCAAGCGGTGTGGAAAACGGCCGTGAACGCAAAGCCTATCAGTTAACCGATTTGGGACGACGTATCTTAAAAGGGGAAACAGCGCGACTGCAATCATTGGTGGCTGCTGCACAACAATCTGAAGCCAGTGTGATGTCATGAATGTGGCTGTGCAGTTCGTTATTCGCCTATATACCAGAATGCTGCATTTGTACCCCACAAGCTTTTGGGAAGAGTTTGCAGAGGAGATGACGGCTGTGTTCGCAGATTCTGTTGCTGACGCACATTATCAGGGAGTCGGGGCATTGGCGCGTCTTTGCTGGCAGGAAGTGGCGGACATGCCATACAGCCTGATGGTAACTTACCAGGTCGAGTTCACCTACAGGGAGGTAATCATGTATCGGAAAGTAGATTGGAGTGTTTGGCCTTCGTGGATTGTATTATATTTATTGAGTATTCCCCTGGCCGCATTGCTCATGCTGGGAATGGTTATCATCGTTAATGGTGTCGTTCCATACCGCAAATGGACAACGGCCCAATATGTGCAACTGCCTTCTTTGGCGCTAGGGTTTGCTGTTGTTACAGGAACATTGCAATGGCTTTTACTCCGCAGATATTTCCGCCATGGCACATTATGGGGGCTGGCAACGATGTTGGGTTGGTTAGCTGCGGGACTTCTTGCCTACCTAAGCTATTTGACTGTTGCCAGATTGGGGTATTCAGGCAACGCATTGATATCTGCTGGGAGTATGTTCGTTATCAGTGGCGTTACGATTGGCCTGTTTCAGCATTGGGTCTTGCGCCAGGCGACACCAAAGGCAGGCTGGTGGATTATTGCCAGCGCCATAGGCTACGGCAGTCTTGCCTTGCTGGTTATACAACCTGCTGCCTCCATTCTTGAGTTTGTCTTTCTTATCGCTTTACCGGCGATCATTATCGGAGGGGCGCTTTTCCTGCTTCTGCAACAAGCTGAAGTAACTGCATTTCATTCCGGTGAAATAGGCGCACAGCTTGCCAACAAGCCGCAAACAAAAGGAAAACAAAAAAGAGTGCGGGCAGCGGTTGTAATCTTGGGGATGGCGCTGTTTTTTCTGGCAGCCCCGTTGTTCTGGACGATGGGGCAACTGACTCTAGCAAAGGCAAACGGCATATACGACACGCCGGAAGAAAGTATGGCTGCTAAAATAGAAAACGAAACAGGCGGCTATGAGATAGAGCGGATCGAGATTCTTTCTGCCGGGCCAAACTATCGAGACGGCCGTCTACCTCATGTCTGGTTTGTTACCGTTAAGATTCACGCAGACTATCGACCTGATGGTAAATCTACCGCGCTCAAGGGCTACTACGGCGGCGGCTCCTTTGTCCTTAAGGTTGCCGATGGGTGGGTACATGTGCCAGAGGGCGCTTTCCCTGTGTTGATAGGGCGGGTAATGGCCTGGTATGGGCTTGAGGATTGTTGTTTGACCGAATAGCTGCTTTGGCGGAGGCAAAATCCAAGATACCCTTATGAATATTGGACGGGAAATGAATGACAGTATGCCATTACAACAAGTAAAGCCAAATATTAAAAAGTGTCTCTTTTTGCTACTTTGGATCGGCATCAACGTGGGTAGTTGGGCGATAACCGACACGATCTTTACTTTTATTCCATCTTCAGGTGTATTGTCATATATTGCTCTTTTTGCCATGGCTGGTGTTATGGGCAGTTTGCAATGGTATTTGCTCAAGCGACAATTTCTAATTACCTGGCATGAGTGGACAATCTTTACAATCGTTGGTTTTGCATTTGGGTTTTACGGGTTTATTTGGATCGCTCTACGTGACTATTACATCGTTTTTAGCCCGCCCGGTTCACCAGTTTTGGAATGGGATCCGTTACTTGGTGGGGCATTGTTAGGGTTAGTATTGGGCTGTTGCCAAAGTACCGTTTGGCGACCCCGATTTGATCATATTCTCATATGGGTTGTGGTCAATGTGTTGGGTTGGTCTTTAGGAATGTTCTTGCCGCAGCTAATTGCTTTTCTTTTACATGACGTTAATCCGCCGTGGCTTTCTACGCACTTTCCTATAGCTTTTGCGGCGGTGGTGACGGGTATAGCTTTGCTTTGGTTTTTAGGAGATCAACGTGAGCTGGCTAAACGAACATAAACGTAGATGGCGAACAGCCGTTTTTATCCTGTTCTTCATCTCTATGATAGGCCCTTGGGTCTTTGAACAAATCCATGTGCCGGCACAATACGAATGTTCAGCCCCCTTTATCCGGCTGGAAGGGGATTTTTGTGGTGAGCCGCTGTCTGGGATATGGATTCTTACAGCAATCATCGGACAGCTTTTCAGCACAGCCGCGATGATAGTTACAGGGACGGCAGGGCATAATCTGGCTCGCGAGTTTTTGATGAGTTTTTTCTTCATCCTGCTATGGTTACCCATTTTCAGCATACTGCTTTTGATCTTGTCAGAAGAAAAACTACGCTACCAGGCATTCCCCGTAGCGGTATGGGTGTTGGCTGTTATCGTTGGTTTATGGTTTTTTCTGGCCTCATCGACGCGAGGGGGGTCTCCGATTCAGCTATGGGGTCTCTGGGTCTATATTGTATTGGCATCCACTGCGTTAATTCTGGAGATAACGGTGCTGGTCGGCAGGAAACGGCCGTATTCGCTTAAGCGATGATGGGGACATATATGCAATGAATAAACAAATTGCCGTTTCCCTCCTCATTCACTTCTATGCTTGGCTGCTGCGCTTATACCCGCCTAGTTTTCATGAAGAGTTTGGCGAGGAGATGACGGCCGTTTTCATTGAAGCCCTATCTAACGTCCAGCAGCAAGGGCGGCTGGCCTTGCTCACCTGGTGCCGACGGGAACTAATCGGCCTGTTCGCAGAAATCGTGCGGGAACAATGGCTCAGTTTCCGCCCAGTAATGTTCTCAGTTCACCTACAATTATGGAAGGAGGTACGAATGCAAATTAATCGGACACTTGTTGTAATGGGTGGGTTGATCCTTATTCTCGGATCACGCCTCCCTTGGATGTCGGTCCCTGTTCTCTTTGGCTTTGAAGGGCCTGCATTCGAAGCCATTGAAATAGGCTGGGAAGGTGATGGCTTTATCACGGGTAGTATCGGTCTCATCCTTCTTCTTGTAGGGATATTTTGGAGGGGAAGAATTGAGAAAAGATTTTCAATTACAGGCGCGATCCTGGCTGCCTTGGCTGTCTTAGTGGTTTGTGGAGATTTCTATAGAATCCTTGAGATCGACCCTGATGCAGGTTTCTTTGCGGCCACAGATGTAGGCATCTATGTGACACTCATTGGCGCTTTTCTGGCCTTAGCCGGTTCACTATACCGTACACCCATGGATCAAGAGAAGCATGATACACCATTACCTTCCAGTTCCTTGTGACCTATGAGCGCAACTTACCAATATACATGGCGCATAAGTTCGAAGTATAACATGAGGCAAGCCTTGCCTATTTTTCTCGTCTTTTACCGGTTGATGATTCGCCTTTACCCATAGTCGTCCCGTGACGAATTTGGGGATGAAATGGAACTGGTGTTTCAGCAAAAAATCGAAGACGCCATCGCACAAAGTAGTTATCGTTTCGTGCAATCTTGCCTGTGGGAACTGCGTGATTGGCCATTCCATTGTTTACAACCGAATGCTGCCGACAAACTGGCATCTGGTCGCACTCGTTGGTTCACCCCTACAATCCCTTGCCCACCTGCCATGATATTTATGAAGGCGTCCTGCAATTTCTGCAGGGGCGTGTGCGTGATTGTTTTTTGTTCGATTTTGACTTCTTGGTCAATCATTTCCCAAATTCCCATTTGCTGCATGTTCATGCCCACGATGGCCGAACTAGCTCGAAGCGAATAGCTGATACAGTTATTCATGATGACAGTTCTCCTTAGCAAGTGTTTTGTTGATTCTTATATTCTTGCTTGAAATATTGTCATCGTCTTCTTTCGATGACTTGTACCCTTATTGGTACAAAATACGACTTCTTTTTGAAATTGGAACATTTGCGCTATCATATTACGCTATGAGTAGAGTAATCAACATCAATAATCCCAGCAAAATTCGCAACCGAAATTTGAGGACGATCGCTGAAATATTGCGCCATCTATCGAAAAAACAGGCGATTGACGCCGATGCCAAAGATATGGCGGCTCAAATTGTGTTTAACCTGAAAGAGATCAATGATTCTGTAGAAACCACAGTGTCCGCCTGGGAAAAGCGGGATTATTGGATGAAAGCGGAGCGGTTTATGCGGGATTGGAGTTGGAGCAAAGAGGCGGCGTATAATGTCGAAGATGTGATTCGGCATGAGGCTTGGGATTTGCTGCCCGGTTTATTGGCTGACCTTTCGCTGCAAGTCGCCGATATTCAGATCAAAAAGATGACGCGCAATCCATTGGCTTGGAAAGGAGCGCATAAATATCTGTTGCGTCAACCGCCCAGCGAATCGCCCTGGTAAGGCGGTAAGCAGCTGGGAGGAAAAACAGCATTCGATCACTACTTGAATTGGGCAGCCGTATTTGCCGGCAATATCGACATTGGCGTATTTGGATTTTGGCCTCATTTTTAAGCGTTGGCTGTGGGCAACATAGCGGCAATTTGACATCCCTACCAACGCCAGCCGCCCTGGCAGCGTTGCCGGCACAACCAACCAGCCTACCCTCGCCGACATTTACCAAAGCTCCATTGCCAACCGCTACTCCGCCGCCAACCGCCACCCCAACGCCCAAGCCCAACCGGACGACCATCCCGCCCAGCCCGACGGCTATAGCTACGCTCCTGCCCACCTGCAACGCCCCTGGCGCCTGGGTAGAAGAACGATTTATCAGCGGCGTCAACCAAAATGATGCCGTTTACCGCATATTTTTACCGCCCTGCTATGGCGAAGATGGGTTTGCTTATCCGGCGTTGTATCTGCTGCACGGGAATGGACAATCTGAAAATAGTTGGGGGATTTTTGGGGTAGATGACGCAGCGAATGCCGGCATTATTGAGGGCAAATATCCCCCTTTTCTCATCGTCACCCCACGCGGCGGCTGGGCAATGGCAGAAACTTCCGGGGGGTATGGCTCTTTCGAAAACATCATTCTAAACGAACTAATTCCCGATGTAGAAAGCAAATATTGCGCCTGGCAAAACCAGAATGGGCGGGCGATTGGCGGCATATCAAGAGGCGGTTATTGGGCGCTAGAGATAGCTTTTCGCCATCCAGGCTTTTTTATTAGCGCCGGCGGGCACAGCGCCGCTTTGTTAGATGTCGCTGCCAGCGCCGCCATCAACCCCCAATTCACCGGCACAAGCAACGATTTGGGGAACTTGCGCATCTATTTAGACGTAGGGGAATCGGATTGGGGCAGCCGACAAAATTTAGAACGGTTACATTTTGATATGGAGGCGGCTGGCGTGGCGCATGAATGGCATTTGCCGGCAGGGGGGCACAACGCCGAATATTGGTCGAATCAGATGGAAAATTATTTAAATTGGTATACGCGAGTATGGGGTTTACAACGAGAGCTTTTGCCCGAATGTAAGACGCAACTTCAGGGTGATGGCGATTAAGAATGCCATCACCCTGTATCAATTGCTATTTTTGGGTAGCTCGGTTTAATTTCTGCTGAATAAACAAGTCTGCGTCCGATGAATAAACTGTACGTGCCCGTTTAACCAGAGATTGCAAAGCCTCAAAGCGACCATGCGCCCGCAACTGATTCTCGCTTAAATCTGTAAGATCATCGAGATATCGATCGCGGTTTTTTCTGAATTTTTTCATTCGTTACCTCTGTTTTCGAATAAAAATAACTGTTTCATCTACAGCGTAAGTTAGCATACCAACATTACAGCATTTATTTCAAACATCTATTTTACATCCGAGATATACGGCTATTTACTTTTTATTCACTTCCTGCCGGGTCGCCCAGGCAAAAACGGCAAAAACGGCGAGCGTTAGCAAGATGAGGGCAGCTAACTTCCATCTGGCAGGGGCAAAGATCGCCGCTAGACCGAAAGCGGCTGCCACCAAATAGTAGCCTAATACGATCCTCGACTGGGAGATGCCGGCATCTCTCAGTCGAAAATGCAGATGTCCGCGGTCTCCAGCAAAGGGGGATTGTCCCTGTCGCGCCCGCCGGTAAATTTGCCAAGCGATATCCCAAATCGGCACCGCCATCACCAATAATGCGGTAGCGATCTTAGCCGGGGCGATAATCGACATCAGCGCCAACTGATAGCCCAGAAAATATGCCCCAGAGCCCAAAAAAATCTTGGCAGGGGAAAAATTAAAGGGCAAAAACCCCAACAACGCGCCACACAACGCCAACGGAAATAATGCCACGCTGTATTGCCCTAAATTGTAACTATGCCAGGCAAACATCAGGGCGGCAATCGCTCCCACTCCAGCCGCCAAGCCATCTAAGCCATCCAAAAAGTTAACGGTATTGACCATGCCGGCAATCCACAACGCCGTCACAATCCCCGTCAACCAATTGGCGCCGCTCCAATCGATAGGCTGTCCCGTTACTGGATTGGTCACCACCTCGATAAACACCTCATTCCACGCCGCCAATCCCACCCCAATCAATTGGATGACAAAAAGCCATCGCGGCGGCAATTCAACCTTGTCATCCAGCAACCCAGCCAGAAAGATAAACCCGCCGCCGATGAGAACGCCGCGCAACCGGCTCAGATCATTGCCGGCAGGCGGGGCAAGCTGCCAAGCAAGCGCCGCCGCGCAAAAAAAGGCAGCGGCAATGGGCAAAGCGCCCGTAATCGGAATCGCTCCTTCATGGCGTCGCCTGCCGCCCGGAGACGCCACCCAGCCCAACTGTTTGCCCAACCACATCGCCGCTGGCGTCAAACCCAGCGACAACAGGCAAGCAGCGACAAAAACGAGAGCGAACATGCGCCCTTCAGCTGCCCATCATCACAAATCAGGCGGTACCAAACATGCGGTCGCCAGCATCGCCCAAGCCAGGCACGATAAAGCCAATATCGTTAAGATGGCTATCGATTTGCGCCAAATGAATCGGCACATCAGGATGAGCCTTTTGCAGCGCCTCGGCCCCTTCTGGCGCCGCCAAAACCCCCACAAATTTTATACGCTCCGCCCCCCATTTTTTCAATATATCGATGGTAGCGACAGAAGAGCCGCCGGTGGCTAACATCGGATCGAGAACCAAACAAACCTGAACAGTGGGGTTGGTGGGCAGTTTGTTGTAATAGGAAACGGGCTTGAGCGTCTCTTCATCCCGATAAAGTCCAATGTGCCACACCTCCGCCCCCGGCATCATTTCCCAAATCCCTTCCACCATGCCCAAACCGGCTCGCAAAACGGGAACCAGCCCAATTTTTTCTTGCAACTCAACCCCTTCCGCTTCTCCCATCGGGGTTGCCACAGACAAAGCTCGAGTTGCCAAATCTTGCGTGGCTTCGCAACCCAGCATCATGGCGATTTCACGGATGAGTTCGCGGAATTTTTTGGGTTTGGTCGTCTTGGCTCGCAGCAAACTCACTTTGTGTTTGATCAGCGGGTGTTGGGATTCATAGACCATTTTTTTCTCCTTTTATTTGATGCGGTAAAAGCTTGGCGAAACACGTCAGCTTCATTGTAAATCGTTCTGGCTATTCAAGCTACCCATCGCTTTTAACCGGCATCTTTGATACACTTGCCGGCAATGGTAGCGATATTTTCTGGGCTCGATTCGGAAGCGTATGATCGACAATATTCTGACAAGGAGTTGGCAGCGAGAATCATAGGCTATTTTGCCGCGCACAAGGGCAAATTTGGGGTGATGAGCGTCATGATCGGGCTGATGGCATTGTTTGGAGCGGCTGTCCCTTTGCTCATTCAACGCGGGGTGGCGGTTATCGCAGATGGGGCGAATGCCGGCATTATTCCGTGGTTGATCGGTATCATATTTTTCATTGGGGCGGCAAATTGGCTGGCAAATTGGCTGCGCCGCCGATTAACGGCTGAAATCATCGCCGACATCATCCTGGCGATGCGAGAAGACGCCGTTCTATCCGCTGTCAAACAAGATCTCGCCTTTTACGACAAATTTAACTCCGCCCGCATCGTCAGTCGTATCACCACCGACACCGAATCTTTTGGCGAGATTGCGATTTTAGCCACCGACGTGGTCAACCAGGTGGCTGTGGCGCTGATTTTGCTCATCACGCTATTTACGATTGAATGGCGGTTGACGTTGGCGGTGTTGGCGATGGCGCCATTGATAGCGTTGGCGGCGCTGGCTTTTCGTCGCATTGCCCGCCGAGTAACAACCCAGGCTTCGCGGGCGTTGGCGGAAGTGAACAAATCGATTCAAGAAGCGGTTACGGGCATAAGCGTGGCGAAAAATTTTCGGCAAGAGGGGGCGATTTACCAAGATTTTGCCGAGATTAATCAACAATCGTACCAAATTAATGTGTGGCGCAGTCTGGTCAATGCCGGCATCTTTCCCATTCTAAACGTCCTGTCCGGCATAGGCACCGCTGCCCTGCTTTATTTCGGCGGTCTCAACGTCATTTCCGGGGCGATCGCCATCAACGCTTGGTATTTATTCATCGTTTCAATTGACCGTTTTTGGTTCCCAATCACCAATTTATCCGCCTTCTGGAGCCAATTTCAAGCCGGTTTAGCCGCTGCCGAACGGATTTTTGCCCTGATCGACTCTGAACCAAATGTGCGGCAACTTCAATCCCAATCTGTTCCGCCGCTCAAAGGTAAAATCGAGTTTGACCAGGTGCGATTTCAATACACAGACAATGAAGTTGTGCTGCCTAACTTTTCCACCGTGATTCAATCGGGGGAAAGCGTGGCGTTGGTGGGGCATACCGGAGCAGGCAAATCTAGCGTCATCAAACTGGTGGCGCGCATGTACGAATTTCAGGGCGGGGCGATTTGCGTCGATGGTTACGATTTGCGTCATCTCGACCTGCGGGCATATCGTCAACAGTTGGGCACAGTATCACAAGTTCCATTTCTTTTTGCCGGCTCTGTCGCCGAAAATATTCGTTATGCGTGCCCCGCCGCCACAGACGAAGAGATTTTGCAAATGGCAAACCGTATCGGCGACGGCGAATGGCTAGAGACGTTGCCCGATGGGTTGCACAGCCAAGTGGGCGAACGGGGTAACCGGTTGTCCATGGGGCAGCGCCAATTGGTGGCGTTGGTGCGGGCGCTGGTTCAGAAGCCAAATATCTTCATTTTGGACGAAGCCACCGCCAATATCGACCCATTCACCGAAGCCCAGATTCAAGAGGCGTTAAATCTCATTATTTCGGGGCGGACATCGATCATCATCGCCCATCGGCTGTCTACTGTCCGCGCCGCTGACCGGATAATCGTCTTGGCAAAAGGAGAAATTATCGAGGAAGGCAGCCACGACGCATTAATGCGACAAGGCGGACATTACGCCAATTTGTACGATACCTATTTCCGCCATCAATCTCCAGATTATCAGCCCCAGGCTGGGTCGTTTGGTTATGCTCCCGTCCCAACATGACAAAAGCCGCCCTGTTTGTCACTTGTTTGGTCGATAATTTGTACCCCGAAATTGGGGCCGCAACTGTAGAGATTTTGGATCATCTAGGCTTCGAAGTCACTTTTCCGGCTGGGCAAAGTTGCTGCGGACAACCTGGCTACAATGCCGGCTACTGGGATGAGGCGCGGGGGGTAGCAGCCCATTTTCTGGATGTTTTTGCAGACGAAGAGCTTATCGTCACCCCATCGGGGTCGTGTGCGGCAATGGTTAAACATGAATATCCGCGTCTTTTTGCGGATGACCCGGATCGGCTGAAGCAAGCGCAGAAGGTTGCCGGCAATTGTTGGGAATTGACTGAACTTTTGACTAAAAAGTTGGACATATCAGAGCTTAACGCCAGCTTGCCCCAACCTATGGTCGTCGCTATTCATAACGCTTGCCACGGTTTAAGGGCGTTGGATTTAGGGGTTGCCGGCAGGCAGTTGGTAGGGGCAGTAGGCAACGTAAAATTAGCGGAATTAAACGGTTGCGACAGTTGTTGCGGTTTTGGCGGTTTATTCAGCGTAAAAATGTCGCCCGTCAGCGGGGCGATGTTGGATCGCAAAATCGCCAACATCGAAGCGTGCCCAGCTTCCGCCATTGTGTGCGGTGACGCCGGTTGTATGGCTCATATCAATGGCGGGTTGGCGAAGCGTGGTTCAACCAAACGAGTAACGCATATCGCCGAACTATTGGCTGCCGGCATCCGCGAGCAAGGGTAAACATTGGCACAAAAGATGAATGGCGCAAAGCAATCCCAATTTATCGCGTTAGCCGCTATCGCCGTCAACGATAGCGAGATGCAAAGCGCGGTACAGGCGGTGACTAGCGCCAGCGTCTCCAAACGCCAGCAAGCGATGTCGGAATATGGAGCGGAGCATGGCGAAGCGTTGCGCCAGCAAGCTGCCGGCATCAAGCGGCGCGTTTTGCAAAATCTGCCAGATTTGCTGGAACAAGCGGAAGCCAATCTCATCGAAAATGGGGCGCAGGTATTGTGGGCGGAAGACGCCGCCGAAGCCAACCGCCACGTTCTAGAGTTCGCCCGCCAAAATGGCGTGTCGTTGGTCACCAAGAGCAAAAGCATGTTGACGGAAGAGATTGAGCTAAACCAGGCGTTAGAAAATGCCGGCATTCGGGTGGTGGAGACCGATTTAGGCGAATATATTTTGCAGCTCAACAATGAAACGCCCAGCCACATCGTCGCCCCCGTCATTCACAAAAGCAAAGAGAGCATCCGCCAAATTTTTCGGCGGGAGTTGCAGATGCCAGATTATGACGACGCTCCGCGCATGGCGCGCTACGCTCGCGGCAAACTTAGAGAGGATTTCCTGGGGGCGGATATGGGCGTCACCGGCGGCAACTTTATCATCGCCGAAACCGGCGCAGTTTGTTTGGTGACCAACGAAGGCAACGCCCGCATGGTACATAGCATGCCCCGCATTCATGTGGCGTTGGTCGGCATCGAGAAAATCGTGGCTACATTGGCGGATTACGCTGCCCTGACCCAGATTTTGCCGCGCAGCGCCACCGGGCAAAAAATGGCTGTCTACACCCACCTGCTGCGCGCTCCCCGCCAACCAAATGAGCCAGACGGAGCGGAGCAAATGGTCGTTATCTTCGTCGATAATGGGCGCTCTAAAATTTATGATTCGGCGTATGCCGAAGCGTTGGCTTGTTTGCGCTGCGGGGCATGTCTTAACATTTGCCCCGTCTATCAGGTAACGGGCGGTCACGCCTACAATTCGATCTATCCGGGACCTATCGGCTCGGTGATTACCCCCTTGCTTCAGGGGTTAGAGCAGGGGTCGCAACTGCCATTTGCCAGCAGTTTATGCGGGGCTTGCAAAGAAGCATGTCCGGTCGATATCGACCTGCCGCGGTTGTTGTTGTCGTTGCGGGCTGATATGGTCGAACGTGGGGTTGAGGGCAAAAAGATGGGGGTAGGAATGAAAGCGTGGGCTGCCGGCATGAGGTCGGACACATTGTACCAGCTAGGCGGGGCATTTGGGCGGCAATTTGGCGGGGCAATGGAAAAGTTGGCGGCTGGCTGGAGCGAACATCGAGATTTTCCCCAATTTGCCGGCAAGAGCTTTCGCCAGCAGTTCGCCGAACGGGAGAAGCGTGATGGGCAGTCGTGAAAATATCCTGAACCGGTTGCGCGCCGCGTCGCTGCCTTATGCCGAACAGCCGGCTGCTGCCATCACTCCCCTAAAAACCGCGCCGCTGCCGGAGGATTCTCCGGCGGCATTGCGCGATCTGTTCATCCGCGAAGCGACAGCGTTGCAAGCCTTTGTTTATCAGCCAGGGGACGGGAAAGAAGCGATTGAAACGATTTTGCAGATCATCCGCGATGATAAACGGCTTATGGCTTGGGATTGGGAGCAAATGCCGGCATTTGGGCTGCAAGAAGCATTGGCAAACTCTGGAATTGAGATCGCCCCTCCTCGGGATGGGGAGGTCAGAGTGGGGATCACCGGCGTGGATGGGGCGTTGGCGGCGACAGGCAGTTTGGCATTGCTGGCGGCGCCTGGGCAATCGCGGGGGGCATCGTTATTGCCGCCAGTTCATATCGCTTTGCTCAAAGCTGACCAAATTTACCCAGATTTAGAGGGTTGGCTTGCTGCCCAAACAAAAAACCCCGCTTTCAGAAAATCCAGTGGGGCGATTATCATTTCTGGCGCCAGCCGCACGGCTGACATCGGAGCGGAGCTAATTCTGGGGATGCACGGACCAAAAGAGCTGCATATTATGGTTTACCCGTAATCAGCCCTCTCTTTCTCCCTGGGAGCGCAACTCAGCAACAGGGTGAAAAATAGAATCCCGCCTGATAGGAGCATCAAGGGGGAGCGAATTGTGTACCATGTGTGCCGCCCTGAAACAGAGGCGCTGCGCTCTTTGGCAAAGGCGGATGTGGCGTAATTTTGCACGGCTTCATACAAGGGCAACGGGGTAAAATCTGGCTCCACCATGCGAAAATAGTAAAAAGGTTGGTTCGCCTCAGCGTCGGTGTGTCGCTTGAAAAACCAAATGTTTGCCACGCCTATCCAGGGCCATTCTGTTTGAGCCCGTAAAAACGCCTGGACAGTGTAGGCAGCTTGCTGCTCTTCTGTAACCCTGCCAAATTGGGCTGGCATTCCCTGTGGCAAGGCGTTCCAGCCCAATTCGCTAATCCAAATGGGTTTGCCGGCATCTCCATGCCTAACCATTAAATCTCGAATAAAAAGATTGTGCGGGTAATTGATCAATGTGGGATAAAGACGCCTGTCTGTTGGCGCTGAATACAGCCCATACCCCTGGGCTGACATAATATCGAAGCAGTCGCCAGCTCCAGCCAGATATAGACGCTGTAAATAGAGGAGATCGTTCATATTGTTGTTGATCATCTCGATGGTGGGGCTTAGCGGTGGGGCGATGATGATAGCGTCGGGGTCGGCAGCGCGAACGGCGTTGGCTGTTTGGCACAGCAATTCGGCGAATCCGATAGGATCAGGATACCGGTTGCCCCATTCGGGATAGATGTTGGGCTCATTCCAAATTTGGTAGTAGGTCAAATCATCTTGGTACCGTTCCGCTAACATGCCGGCAAAATCGGCGAAATCGTTAAAGTCGTCAGGAGGCCCTTGTGTTCCGGCGGCGTCGCCGACTGCCCGCGACCAAGCTGGCGGGTTGCTCAGACGGGCGATGATCTCCAGATCATATTTGCCGGCAAGCGCAACGATGTGATCATATTTCGCCCAACTGTCTATCTCGCCAATTTCTGGGTTGCGTCGGTCGATAAAATCCCCCTTGCCATGAATTTCAATATCTTCCCATTGAAATTCCTGGCGGATAAATTTGATGCCGGCATCCCGTAACATCCGCACGCTTTTCTCCCGCACTTCGGGCAATACTTCGTTTTGCAAAAAGAGGTTGGCGCCAAAGGGAGGCAGATCGACATGGGCGATGCCGGCATCGGGAGCGAGTTGGGGTTGCGGGCGAACGGCTGAATGCCAATAATGGAGCAAACCGCGCAATTGTGCCGGCAAACTCTCTTCCCCAGTGATGTCGTACAAATTCGTCGTGCCCGGGAACAAAGCGACCAGAAATACAACCAATGCCAAGAGAGAAATGTTTTTTCGGAGCATAACCGTTGAAAAATGGTAACGAAAAGAGGCGTTTGGGGCAAAACGATTGGAATACGGCACCCTTACAGATAAAATTAGGGAGATGGCTGAATCGAAACAAATGGCAGATTGGAATGTTGAGGTCATTCGCAGCGCTAGGCGCAAAAAGAGCGTCAGCGCCAAATTGGTGGGGGATAAGCTGGTGGTGCGCGCCCCTGCCGGCATGTCTGACGCCGAGTTGCAACCTATCATCGACAAGTTAGGCAAACGGATGGCGCGTAAAGTTGAATTGCGCGATTCGCCCTTTACAAACGAAGATTTAGAGAAGATGGCGCAGGAGCTAAACCGTCGCTATTTTCAGGGCAAATTAAAATGGCGTTCAATTCGATTTGTGACCAATCAAAATAGGGTCTATGGCAGTTGCGCCCCGTCAGGCGGCACAATCCGCATCAGCCACAAGCTGCTCAAAATGCCGAAATGGGTGTTGCGCTATGTGGTAATGCATGAAATCGCCCATCTGCGCCAGGCAAACCATAGCCCCCGCTTCTGGAAATTGGTCAGTCGTTATCCGCTTACGGAACGAGCCAGGGGGTTTCTCATCGCCAAGGGGTTAGAAGCTGACGAGAACGGTTGACAGCGTGCAGAGAGCGCCGGCACGGCAATAATCGTCCAAACTTTATTCCGCCTGCCATCTAACCGCCTTGGTTAAATGTTAATTTTCACGCAAGGGAGCCAGGAAAGTAGCCCCATCTTCGCTGTGTGAAGCGGGCAGCCGTTCGCCGCTGATTTCGTCATACCACCCTATTCGCAATAGCAGCTCGTCTAACTCAAGGGTCGAATCGATGGGCAAATAGATGTCGTCTCGAACGATTTCGCCAGCTTCCCAGGCATAAGTAGGATAACTCCATTGGCGCGGAACGAGGTCTGTTTGGGCAAGAATGGCGTCATTTGCCGGATCAACCAGGTGGACGAAAAATTTGTAACCGTTATCCATAGGAGCGAGCCCCTGCCAGAACAGGGCAGCGATTACCCCCTCTGTTGCGGCGATTAAGGTGTATCCATTGAGGCTAATTTGACCTCCCCACCTAAAATCGACTGTCTTTTCCGGATCGAACGGTTGTACGATGATATCGCCTAACCCAACTGTTTCCCCCTGTAGCTGACCAGTGGCTTGATTACGCAGAGCGAGTTGTAAGGTGTAGTTGGCTGCCGGCATATCGTTAGGAACAATCAAACTATACGAAGCCCGAACCAACTCGTTTTCTTCCCATTTTTCCGGTTGCCAGGTTGGATAAACAGGCTGGCATTGGGCGTTAACGATTTTATCAGCCTGATCGACCCATTGAAAGCAAGCGTCATAATCATTTGATGGCGGCGCCAAAGCGCCCCACCGAAGTCGGATTTTGGCGACGCCCCCCTGAACTGTTTTCGGCGTGGGCGGATCGCCGCTCACCAAGCCGATCTCCGCCGTTAATTGATGCGCCATTTGCAACTCGTCGCCAAATTTGGGGGCGGTTCGGTAAACGATGAGCCGGTCATCTTCGTAAAATGCCGGCAGAGAGAATTGGTCTCGCCACTCGTTTATATATCCTTCAGCGGTAAAATCTTTGTGAATGATGATATAACGAATGCCGGCATCTGCCAATAAGCGCAATTGCCGAGCGACATCCCCATGTTCAACCCCAAAATATGGTTTTTCGCCAAAATTCTGCTCCTCGACATGGCGTAAAAATGGCACGCTATTGAAAAAGTCAAACGCCTCTGCAGGCATGCGAGAGATATGCCCATTGGCAATGGGAATGCCATGATTCATTTGATACGCCATATACCATTTATCCCACCGGCGATCTTCAGTCGGCAGATCAAGAATAGCATAGGGTTCGGCTTCTGGAGATAATTGGGCGTACCATGCCGGCGTTTCCAGAGCGGTTGTAGGAAAAGGGAGAGGCGCATATTCAATCAAAATGATGCCGATGATTAACAAAGGGGCGATGTTTTGCCAGTGAAGCGATTGAATTCTTTGCCGCAATGCAATCAAGCCCCAACCAGCCAGCATCCCTATCGGCAAACTCAAATATATGTTGAGCCGATCAGGGCGACGGATGATTTTGACCAAAAACCACTCTTCCACCAGCCGATAGGGCATTGGAACTTGAGGATATTGTTGTCCATGAAAGGTCAAAATCGGACCCAGCGCAAATAATAAATAAAGGATGGCAAGCGCCGCCCACAAGATGGTTTTCCGCCACAGCCCCATTAACCCAGCCAATATCAAAACCATCACGCTATACCCGAATGCCGGCACGTAATATCGGTTGACTGTAAATCTAGCGTAAGTCGATTCAACCTGTTCCCGCCAAATCCCATCCTTGATCGGCAATAGATAAGCAAACAGATCTGTACTGCCAAATTGGGGTTCGTATAAAACGACGTTACCGGGGTCATCGGCGGCAAGCTGGTCTTTAACCAGCGGGTAGGCGAGCGGCGTCATCAACGTGCCGGCAACTAGCGCCACAAACAGCAATCCTCTCACCGTCTGCCTGTTGCGCAACTCGGGGTTAACCAATAGCAGATAAGCGACAAAGCCGCCGATAATGAAGCCGCTCATTGGCAAAAATTGCCAGCGGGTGATGCCTACCATCGCCAAACAAAGCGTGGCTAAAAACCCATAACGCCATCGCTGAGAAAAAAGAAAGCGACGCAAAAATAGCATGGTTAACGGAACCCATAAAACAACCATCATGTTGGTGTGATCGTTGTGTGACATAATGTATGGGTAAAAGCCAAAAACCAAGCCAGCCAGAAAAGCCCCCCAAAGGTTACGCATCAGCTCAAAGGCAAACAGGTACATGCAAAATCCATTGAGGGTGAATACAGTTAGAAAAATGAGATTGTAAGCTTGAATCTGCCCTAAAAAGGTTTGCAACGGCAGCCATAAAGCGATGTTGAACCAAGCGATATTGTGAGAGGTAAGCGAGGCGCCATTCGGGAAATACAACATATCTGTGAAAAATGGATTTTGCCCATTGGCAAGGGCGCGCTTGATCCACCAAAATGTCCATTGATGCACCCACAAATCATCTCTGCTGCCGGCATATTGGGAGCTGAAATCAGCGATGACGGGATAGGTCATCAGCAAAGTCAATGAGGCGTACAGCAGAAAAATGCCGACATTTGCCAGCTTATGGTTCAGCGCATCATCTTTTGCCAAGAAAATATCCTATTCTTTTACTGGGGGCAGATAGGCGATTCAGGCTCACAATCATCCTCCAAAAGCTAAAACTGCGAGGGCAGGGCTCGAACCTGCAACCCCCTGATTCAGAGTCAGGTGTTCTGCCAATTGAACTACCTCGCAATATGGCGCAAATTTTAACAGAATGATTAGCGTGTTGCCACAACTTCCAATCGGCTTGCCCCAAAAGCGTTTTTGCCGGCATAATTGGGGCGATTTTGAGAACAAATGGCAGCGGAGGCGCATTTTGGAGTTGAGAGAATATTGGCAGGTAATTAAACGACGATGGAAAGTGGGAGTTGTGCCGGCATTACTGATCCTCTTTTTTGGATTAGCCACCTACCGACCGCCGGGCTCTACTTATCGCACAGAATTTCAATATATCGTCGGGCAAAATCTGCTGCCCAGCGCTTTTCTCGACGAAGAATCCCGCTATTTTCATTGGGTCGCCTCTGAATATGTGGTTAATGGTTTGGCAGATTGGGCGAATGGCTCAACTTTTGCCGAACGAGTAGCGGCGATATTGCCGGCACAATACGAAATGGAGGGAAACGACATCTCCAGTCGAATGAAATCGGAAGTGATTCGCAGCCGATTGATGATTCAAGTCGCCCACGATGACGCCGATGAATTACAAACGATCGTCTCTGCCATTATGCGTATATTAACTGAGGAACATGCCACTGCCGCCCCTCAATTGAGCGCCGACACAGCCCGGCTGCAACTCATTGACGAACCGCAAATCGAGCTTGTGCCCCCATCTGCCCTGGCGCAATTGGGGTTGTTTTTCCGACTCATCGTACCGCTAGGCATCTTGCTTGTCACCGCCTTTCTAGCAGAATATTTCGACCCCATCATTCGGGCGCCATATGATTTAAAGTTGATGGATTTGCCGGCAATGGGCGAAATTCCGCGCCAGTAATCCATAAGTCCCAATTTATCCCAAAATATAAAATATCTTATAGCGGCGTGTATTCCTCCTCCTTTAAGATGGCGGAAAGTAAGTCATTCAATATGGAGAGTCTTATGCGCCAGAAAGCTACGCTCATCTTCATCATTTTATTGTTATCATTTTTGGTTGCCTGCGCCCCAGGCAGCTCCAACCAAGTTGTGCCCACCATCGCCAGCGTCGCGTCAGTAGGCAACGCTGTCTCCAACCCACAACCCAGAGCAACAGTCGAAATACCGCCGACGTTTACTCCGCATGCTTCACTCGGCATAGAGAGCGTTGAGGATTTCGAAGATACAGACTTATCGTCTGGGCAAACGATTTTTGATCTGTCTCAAAGCGCGTTAGCTGAAACGCGAACGTATCGCTTTGAAGAAACAACCTTAGTGGAATGGCACGCTTTGTGGCTGCGCGAAACTTGGAAACAAAGCTGCGCCGTGCAACATCCCAATATCGCCTATTGCACAATAAGCGCCCGACTGCAATACAACGATGAACCGACTCCGTTTTACGTCACCGAATATGTGCAAATTGGAAATCAGCTATGGACTCGTGACGCTTCCCAACATTTGTGGGTAGAAGAGCCGCCCATCGAACAAAGCGACGAAGGTTCGTCCGATCGCGGATTTTTTGATTTGGTCATCACCGATTACGCGCATGAAGTGACCTCTCTCCGGCGAGGGTTGCTGGAAGATGTCGCCGCATATGAAATCATTTCCGAATTGGATATGCATGGATATTTGCACTCGATTATCGATTTCGATTCAATTGGCGAAGAGGCAGTTATCCCCTTAACAGAAAGCAATATCGGTCGGTGGTGGATCGGCGTGGAGGATGGACTTGTTCACAAAATGCAAGTTGAAACGACGTATACCGTTGACGATAATGACATCGATGTTTCAGTCAAAGGGGAATATTTTGAGTTCAATCAACCAGTGGAATTGCCAGGGGAATTCGACGATAAACTAAACCTAGATGAACAAAATACGTGAACCATTCGACAGGAATGGTTACGCAAGCGTCAACTCAAAAATGGGGTCGATGCGGAATTGAAGGCAAGCGTGCGCGGTTCGCAACGCTTTTTCCACTTGGTGCGGCGTGTCGTCCGCGCCCCCTTTGGCAAAGATAAAGCCCAGGTAGCTGTCGCCTGCCGGCAAAGGCGTCAATGGGTTATGCAGCGGAGCTGTGATCTTCACTTGATGTACCAATGGGGTCGCCTCCGCTTCGGCAATGCCGGCAATCTCCCGCAGCAAACCAGCTTTGGGAATCGGGATCATCATTACGCCCCGAGCGGCTGGTTCACGCTTAAAAGAGTCAATTTCCCTTCCTGCCGCCTCTTTCAATATCAACTCTTCCAACGTTTCCGCCGCCCCAAACTGCAATATCTGCGAACATAATCCCCCAATCGACCGACCGGCGATTTCAATTAAATAGGCGCCGCGCTCATTTATGCGCAATTCAGCATGAATCGGACCACGCCGCAACCCCAACGCCCGCGTGGCTGTGGTTGTGGCGGCGGCAACCAACTGCTGCGTCTCAGGCGGCAGCCGCGAGGGAGTAACGTAAATCGTCTCCTCAAAATAGGGACCATCCAGCGGGTCTGGCTTGTCAAAAATCGCCAAAATCTTTAACTCCCCCTGGTAAATCAGCCCTTCTACCGCCACTTCGATGCCAGGCACAAATTCCTCTACCAGTAAATTGGGAGGGGCTTGTGGAGATTGCTCCTTGGCGATCTTTTTCGCCAGGATAAATGCCGGCGCAAATTGTGTTGGATTATCCGCCCGAATCACCCCTCGGCTGCCCGATAGTTGCAATGGCTTCACCACACATGGATATTGAATTTCTTCGCCAATTTGAGCCGGATCAGCTGTAAACGGCGCTTCTAAATAGGCTGGGCACAACGCCCCGCCCTGGCGTAACATCTGCCTCATCTTGCCTTTGTCGCGTGCGGCATGGGCGGCTTGTTCATCGTTATAAGGCAACCCTAGCGCAGCGCTGGCGCGGGCGGCGAGGGCGCCGCCGCTGTCGTCTACGGGCAATATGGCAGAGATGGGGGAAGCGGCGGCAAAACGCTTGATTGTTTCAACAGCTTCATTCACATGGGCAAAATCAAGGTGTAGAGCCGGCGAATTTTTGTCGGGAAAATTCGCCGGCATATCCAATCCGATTACCAACTTTATTCCCAACCGCTTAGCGGCGGCAATAAAGGATTCTGAACGATAGCTGCGCGGCGTAGTCAGCAACAATATCCGCTCCATCGCTCATCCTGCCCCCTGGCTCAAAGCCGCCATAATGCCGAAAAAGAGGCAGATGCCCAGCACGCCCAAAATCAATCCGACAATGGCTGTCGCTTTGGAACGATGCCCGCTGACGATGCCGGCAACCCCCAAAATAAAGCCAATGAAACCCAAAAACGCGCTGGAAGCGCCGCAAACCAATAATGGCGCAGCCGCGACATTGAGCCAGCCTTGCTGGCCGCCAACAAAGGCGCACATGCCAATGCCAAAGACCAAAGCGCTGGAGGCGATGCCCAAACCGAGGCTGCTATTTCCCAGCATGTTTTTTTGATCGACGTGGGGCAAAGGATTTTCTGACATGGGATTCTCTAACTGTGTAATTCAACGCTACATGCAACATGCAGATCGGATACTGCATCATCTTATGTCGTCGAATAACGTAACGATAAATCTTTTGAAGATTATTTCACCAATTTGAAAGACGTCAAGTAGTTACAATTTTAGGCGGGAAGAACCGTTTGTTTGTGGCAAATTTTGCGTCATCCGCTTATTTTGAGACAATGCCGGCATGGTCGAAACGATATTGCTCACATTGGGATTGTTTACCACTTTCAGCCTTTTTTTGTGGATGCAAGATCGTCAGCCAACTGATCCTGCTCAGGTCGAATACCGCCAGCGGTTATTGCCGGCATTCCCTTCGACCTGTTTGGGCAACCAGCGAAACATCGTCATTTTGCTGCCGGCAACATACGACGCGCAATCTCGCCATTACCCCCTGTTGCTGGTAAACGACGGGCAAGAGGCAGCCCAATGGGATATCCAAAATACGGTGGAGCGGTTGGTCGCCCAACGTCAAATTCCGCCGATTATCGTCGCCCTTGTCCCTGCAAATGATGACCGTTTGCAGGAGTATGGAACCGCCATCGCTCCAAACGCGCAAGGGATGGGCAAGCAAGCTGATGCCTATGCGAATTTTATCAAGCGGGAGCTATTGCCGGCATTGTATGCTAACTTTCGAATTAGATCCGACTCGTCTGTTGTCGGCATTCTAGGGGCGTCATTAGGCGGATTATCCGCCTTCGATATCGGTTGGCACAATGCCCAAATCGGCATCGTTGGGGTGATGTCTGGCTCATTTTGGTGGCGCGCCGCCCCAAACGAAGCCACTGTAACGCCTAACCAACTCATTGCCCACCAAACGGTACGCCGCGCCCATTATCAATCTGATTTTCGAGCTTGGTTCGAAGCGGGTACCGCCGACGAAGAAGATGACCGGGATGGCAATGGAGTTATCGATGCCATTCAAGATACAGTCGAGTTAATCGAAGAGCTAAACCACCTTGGTTATGAAAACGGAGCGGAGATTCATTACTTTCAGGTGGAGGGCGGAGAACACAACTATGACACCTGGGCGCAAGCGTTGCCGGCATTTCTGAAATGGGCATATGGTCGATTGGCGTAAATAGTCAACTCACCCAACCTGAAAATCCCATCATTTTGTACCTTTGTACTATCGAAGCGCAAACCAAATCAGGTAGGATTTGGATTGTCAAAATTGCGCAAAAATGTTGATTCAGAGGTTACCTATGCTCAGGTACAACGACAAAAATCCCTTTAAATTACTCTTTGTTATCGTGACCCTACTTACAATCGGGATAGGTTGTGGACCAAATGGCGATCTCCTCGTCATCCCCACTAGGGCGGAGATAGCCAACGCCCCCACCGCTACCGAGACCGCAGTTGCCCCTGTAGCGCTACCCACATTGCTGCAAACATCCACATCGACCACTATCCCTGACCCTTCTCCGACTTCGGATGAAAAGTTCACCTCAACGCCCACGCTCAGCCCCACCCCTTCGCGAACCCCATTCCCCATCCCCACCATCACCCGCTATTTGAGCCGCACCCCCATTCCTACCGCCACGACGGCGCCGGCGATATTGCCGAGCAACGGCGGAAGCTCTGGGGGAACGGGCGGCGGCGGAAGTTCTACTGGTGGCGGGGGAAGCTCTGGCGGCGGAGGCAGTTCAAGCGGTAGCGGTGGCGGAAGCTCTAGCGGCGATTGTGTGATTCCACCTTCTGGACCTTGGCCCCCCTGTGCCACGGGCGGAGGCGGCGCCACAGTCACGCCGACCAGGATTTGGGCGCCAACCAATACCCCAAGGCCAGTCGCCACTGGCTGGTGGGGACAATATTACAACAACGTCAATTTGAGTGGGACGCCGGCAAAAAGTCGCCAAGAATCAGCCATCAACTTCAATTGGAGAGCTAGTTCGCCCATTGCCGGCATTAACAGCGATGGATTTTCAGCCCGCTGGGAACGCACTATCGTCACCAGCGCCGGCGCGTACGCTTTTGGCGTCTTGGCAGATGATGGGGTGCGGGTTTATGTAGACAATCAACTGATTATTGACGAGTGGCATGATGCCGGCAACAAAACATATAGCGTCGATAAAGTGTTAACCAGCGGCAGCCACCGAGTGCGGGTCGAATATTACGAAAATGCCGGCGACGCCTCTATTGTCTTTGGTTGGGAACGCAAAGATCAATTCCCCCAATGGCGAGCGGAATATTACAACAACGACTCGTTTAACGGCTCGCCAGCCCTGGTACGCAATGACGCCGCCATCAGTTTTAATTGGGGAGTTGGCTCACCGATCAGCGCTTTAGGCGTAGACAACTTTACGGTGCGCTGGCGGCGTGTCATGAACTTCTCAGCGGGGGAATATACATTTTACGCCACTGCGGATGACGGCGTTCGCGTCTGGCTCGACAACCAATTAATTATTAATGAGTGGCATGGAGCGCTGCCCAAAACATATTCCGCAACCCAAACGCTTTCCGCTGGAAATCACAGTATGATCGTCGAATATATGGAGCAATCGGGCGACGCTAATGTACAATTTTGGTGGCAATCGGGCAGCGCCGCCGATGGTTGGCTAGGAGATTATTACCCAAACAAAACGTTAACCGGCTCGCCTGCTTTCAGCCGGGTCGATTCCAAAATCGATTATCGGTGGGGCAGCGGTTCGCCTGGCAGCGGCATGCCAACAGATAATTTCTCCATTCGCTGGACGCGATCCATCAACTTTAGCTCCGGCGTTTATATATTCATCGCCAAATACGACGACGCGATGCGCGTCTATGTCGACAATAATTTAATTATTGATCAGTGGACAAACAATGGCTCTGTCCGTCAAACTACTGTCTCTCGGGCAATGACAGCAGGGTCTCACCTGATTCGGGTTGAATATTATGAAAGCAGCGGCGACGCTTCCGCCGAATTTAGTTATGCTAAGGACGCTGGCGGCGGCACCCCGGAACCCACTGCCCTTCCACAACAGTGGCGCGGACAATATTTTGATAACCCGACGCTTGCCGGCACGCCCGTTTATGAAAAAGATTACAATGAAATCGACTTCGATTGGGGTTTAAACGCCCCCACCTCCAACTTCCCCGGCGATAAATTCTCGGCGAAATTCTGGACAACTATCGATTTCGAGCCAGGACAATACCGATTCAAAGTATTGGCAGATGATGGAGTTCGCCTCTATCTCAATGGCAATCTGATCATCAACCGTTGGCATATCAATGGCGGACAAAGACCTCATGAAAAAGTGGTCACTCTCAATGGTCCTGCCAATATCCTGATCGAATATTATGATGAAATGTTCGATGCCAAGCTAAAATTCTGGTACGCCAAAGAGAATTAAGTTGTTTGCCGCGATCTTTTAATCCTAACAACGAAATCATCATGTGCCGAAGGTAACTTGGAGCGTATTTGTTTTGCTCTGTTTTGTAACTCATTAAAGAAAAGCCCGACTTCGCTATGAAGTCGGGCTTTTTTCTTGGGAAAATTTAGTTTTTATGGCAAGCCTGGGACGATTGCGAAGTCAAATTCGCCGACCCAATTCGATAGGGCAGCGAGGCTATTGTTGCAATTGTTGGCGCGAAGTATATAAAAATGGTTCACCGCTGGGTTTCCAATGTCGCCAACTTCAGTGTGGGTTGTATTCCCTGCCGGCACGCTTATCGGCGTACTCAAGGCAAACGGCGTAGATTCATCAAACAAATCATAATCGCCTGAGGCGGCAGCGTCTGCCAACCAACTCAGTGCCACATCGGGATCTTGGTTAGCGATAGACAGGCTGGGAGAAGATGGGGACGTCAATTCGCAATGGCTAAAACGGACTCGGATCGGATCGTGGTCTGATGCCCGCTCCGCGCTAGGGAAGTCGGCATGAACATGGATGACGCTAAAGGTATGAATCCAATAATGAGCGGTCACTGTCATTAAGTTCGTTGTCAGGAAAGCATAGTCGAGCGTCTCGCTTTCTCCATTAAAGACATAGCTCCAACGCTCTTCGTCTGGCAATTCGTAGTAGAGATTTTGGCTATCTGCCGACGCATCCAAAATGTTGATGGGAGATGAGCCAAGCACATCATTTAAGTCACCGCCACCAATTGCCAGTTCACCGACGGTTTGGTGATGAGACAAAATGTCCCGCATATCTTCGGCTTCTTTTTCCCGAATATCGGTGCAATCCGGGGTGGTGCAACTACCACTGGAACGTTTGGATTTGAAGTGGTAACTGTACATGATGATGTCGGTTTCGTAAGTTGGGTCGCCATCATGGAAGCGGAAAGTGGCAGATGCCGGCACACGCACAAAATCTAATGTGCCATCTGCAACCCAACTAGCAAATGGCGCCCCTGTCACAGGCGTTACCGACCCCACCAACGTCACATCATCACGGTACAAAAAGCCTTGGCTAATGTCCCGCCCATCACCAGATTCAACATATTTGCCCACCCAACTATGTGCTAGGTCAGCTGAGCTGATCGCTGCCGCCAAATCGTCATAGACGCCTTGTTTCCCTTCAACTTCTTGCACGCCAATCACCATACAACTCTTCATATCGGAAACAATAACATCCCCCAAATCAGCCAATTTGGCATTGTATTCTGCCAAACCTTCTGACGAACCACTGCCAAAATCAAATCCGGGCGCCCAATCTCCCCAATCTCCTTGCCGGTCGTCAATATGGTCAAACAGATTTTCCAAATTGAAGTAGCAAACATCAAACTCTTGCCAAGCGGGATTGAGGGCTGGTTCAGAAGCAGTCACATCGGGGTTGTCGGCAGTAGTCAGCGTGGGGGCGGTATCTACCAACAAGCTCCATTTGTTAAAGCTGTATGCCCAAATGCCGGTGATGTTTGCCCCGGCAATATCGTCGCCAAAATCTAAATCGGGCAAATCTTGGTTTAACGAGCCACTGAGGTAAGAAATGCCTTGATAACTGGGGTAATCATCCTCAAAAACACGGGTATAGTCGGGGATTGTGCTGGCAAAATCTATAAACGCGATTTCTGGGTCGCCAGCCGGGTTGCTAGATTGAAAGCGTTTGGTTGCGCCAACCACCCAGCCATCAAAGCTCATTTGGGCTCGCATACTTTCGTAACGTTCGTACAAAGCGTCTGGATCGGCGGTGGGGTCAGTTACAGGGGCAATGGTTTGATATGCCGGCAAGCCCGCTCCGCCACAATCTGTTCCATTATCGACCATTCCCACAAAATTATCTGGCGTAAAGTGAGCAAATTCGGTGATGCCAAAAAATTCAATCACATCCCCATCTACTTCTACCAGATTCCCAACCTGCCAATTGGCGCAATTTTCACAATCGCTGCCCCGATAAACAAACATAGCGTCTGAGCTCAAGTTGTTCCCATCGCCCGCCACATCCTGATAATAAAAACCATTCGCGGCAAAGCCGGTGATACATCCCTGAATGTCTGTCACCGCGCCCAAACATTGAGATTCTGTGCCTGTCCCTTGAATGCCGGGAATGGTGGTGCAGTCCGGCGGCGGATTGGTCTGGAATGTCCATTGATGGTCGCCGCTCATATTGTCTATTGGGGCGTCGATGTCGGCCACATTGGCGGCGAAAATGGTTACAGTACAAGTTTCACTCAAGACGAAATCGACGCTTGGATTAAGGGTGTAGCTGTTTGTTGGCGAGGCGCCGGAAACCGAGGCGGTATGGCTGCCGCTAACGGTACAACTAATATCAAACCACGTCCCGGTCACAGTGACATCCTCCGAAAAGGCGATAACGATGTCATCGGAAATGCCGGCATTCAATTCGCCGTTTGTCGGAACGGTGGTAAAAACAGAAGGTGGAAAATCAACATTACAGTTGCCGGTATGGCTTCCCAATCCGCCAAATGTATTTTGGGGGAACCCGTCCCACTCAATGGTCGGATCATAAGCGTCATTTGGGTCAGTGTCGCCGCTAACCACGCTGCTTTTACGCCGCATGGTGTTGTCTTGTGTGCTAGCGTTGCCCGAACCCCATTCCACATTTTCGGCGATCTTGCCGATCGAATCCACAACTACCCCATTCTTCTTTAAAACGACAGCGTCATTCCCATTGAAAAATGGGTCGCCGCTAAGTTGATCCGCTTGACCCAAAATCGTTCCTGTTGCGCCATCGTCAGCAACCACATAAACATCTCCATTCGCCACAGAACCAGTCAAATTGATGGTTGTGCCAGGGGTAGAATTGGCATTGAAATAAATCTCTACCGAATAGCCAGCTGTTGCCAAATCCACCGACGCGCCAATTCCATTGTAAATTTCCAGCGCTTTGTTGTTGCTCGACCCTTCTACATATTCCGAAAAATATAGCTCTCCGCAAGCAAACAGCACGCTAGTTGGGTTGAGGCGGGCAGAGGCGTCAGCGCCAACGACTGTCGCTCCTGACGCAGAAAAAGCTAAAAAACAAACGGCAAACAAGATAGTCTGAATGAAGATTCGACTGCGAGCCATGGTGATAATCCTCCTACGAAGAGATGGTTTATTGGGATTTGTTGAAAATCGATCAGGAATTACGCATTTCCAAGGAAACTCGGTTTTTGATTTTGGGCAGAGCTTCTCTGCAAACTAGAGAAAAACCGGGTTTCTAAATAGTCAACTACGCAAATCCTAAACTTGATATACGCGACCTACTACAGGGTATTTTAACTGGCAATCATTAAGTTTAAGTTAGGGTTGGAGGCGCACACTGTCAATACAATTTCCTCAAAGTCTGAGATCATCCATTCGCTGGCGCCTACTCCCTTGGTTGATGAAGCGACTAATAAGACAATAATTCATTCACTTTGCTCTGAATCTGCTCAACAGTTGGGATCACGGCAGTCATAAGTTCGGTACTAAAAGGCACTGGGGATTGTGGGGCGGTCAATCGTTCGATAGGGGCATCTAAATCTAAAAAGGCTTCAGATACGATAACGGCGATGATCTCTCCGCCAAAACCGCCAAACCCAATATCTTCGTGAACGATTAAGCATTTCGACGTTTTCCGAACGGATGCTAGCACCAGCTCCTGATCCCAGGGTTGAATGGTGCGTAAATCGATCAGTTCAATGCCGGCATTCTCGCCCATCCCCTCTATCGCCGCCACACATCGCTCCACCATCGCCCCCCAGCTCACCACCGTCAGCGCATCCCCCTGGCTGATCAACTTACCTCTGCCGAATGGCAACAGAAAATCATCCCCTGGATATGGACGCCTGCTCCATGCCGAATCCAATACCGCCCGATGCTCAAAAAAGATGACAGGGTCGTTCCCCCATAACGCCGCTCTTAACAACCCCGCGCCATCCTCCGCATTAGAGGGAAACGCCACCCGCCAACCTACCGAATGGGCAAAATCGATTTCGCTAGTAACGCTATGCCAAGGGTCGCCAATGCGTCGAAAACCGCCAGGAATGCGCACTACGATGGGGGCGGCGAACTTATTTGCAGTGCGCCACCGAATCGTACCGCAATTGTGCAATTGCTCAGTGGCTGGATCAGCATATTTACGAAACTGTATTTCTGGAATAGGCAGCAATCCGCCTAATGACATCCCGACCGCTCTGCCGATTATCCCTTCTTCTGACAAACTAGTATCAAAAACGCGATCTGCGCCAAATTGGGCTTGCAGCCCCAATGTAGCGGCATGGACGCCCCCTTTCACCCCAACATCTTCGCCGAAAATGAGAGCCCGGGGGTTACGCTCCAACTCTGATTGCAACGTCAGCCGAATCGCTTCCACAAAGTTTACCCGACGCGGATTGGTTGGATTGGGCACATCGCTGCCTGCCGGCATCGAAATGCCTGCGCCTACCATGCCGCCCGCTTTTTGTGGCTGCCCCGGCTCTGAAAAAACAAATCGCGTTACAGAGGATGGGTCGGGGGCTGGAACGTTTTCCGCCGCTTTCCGGGCAGCGTTCGTCTCCTCTTGCGCCGCTTCCCGCAAACGCTCCCACTCCTCTTCAGAAATCTCATCAGGGGTTAAAAATGCTCGCAGGGCGTCCAACGGGTCGCGTTCCGCCTCTGCCGCCCGTTCTGCCTCGCTTTTGTACGCTTGATTATCAACGCTTGAGTGACCAGACAGTCGGGGCATCGTCAACCGCAACAAACCCGCCCCGCCGCCGTTTCGGACATAGTCAAACGCTTCGTTTACTAATCGGGCAGTTTCTTCGGGGAGCGTGCCGCTGCCATCCCACACCTTCAATTTAGCGAAAGAAGCTAAATTAGCGGCGATATTGCCGCCAGGCGTTTGGGCTGGACCCTTGACAGAGATAGCGTACCCATTGTCTTCAATCACAAACAACATAGGCAAATCTAACGTAGTCGCTATCGTAAGCGCCGACCAAAAACCATTTGAAGCGACCGAGCCATCTCCGCCAAAAACAACCGAAATGCTGCCCTTTGCCGTTTGATCTCCCAACGTATTTTGCCGATATTGAATCATCTGCGCCCAACCAGCCGCTGGCGTATATTGTGAACCTACATCTCCCGCTGCCGGCAACACAGTGACATTGTTGCGCTTAGTCAAATTATAGACAACACCCACATCTCTGCCATCGCTGAAACTCCCTTGCCGAGCCATATCCGCCTGCAACGCCTCTGTAGCCGTCACCCCCAACCCCAACATAAAAGGGCGCGACCGATAAAAAACAGACGCGCCATCAAAGGCATGCCCCATCTTTTGAGCGGCTAATAATTGCCCTAACTCGTGCCCCATAGCGGAAAATTGATAGGTGACGACGCCAGAAGGGTTGAGTTCATTTTCTTCCAACTCATCTATAAATCGAGATAATAACGCCAATCGAGCAATTTCTCGCCAATTAAATCCCGAATTTTTTGGGGACAAATCAAACCTCCAGAGTCAAGCTAACCATCATAGGATATCTGTTGGGTATGTATCCTAATGTACAAAAGTCGCTTACCATCAAGACTATACTATCTGGTGAACAAGACATCAATACTTTGGGTTTGGACATCTGCGGCAAAGGCACGTCTGAAATTCTTTCTACCTAGGTTTAATGAACCATTGGCGAATAGATCAAAGTTTGTATCCAAAATATTGAAAAACACTTTAATGTAAGTCGGCAGTAAGTTGTTTTTTCCAGTTGAAGGAATCATATGAAACGCGCCAAAAAATTTCAATCAGGGCAGGCATTAACGGAGTTTGCGCTTATCATCATCATTTTGTTGATGATGCTATTTGTCATCATAGAATCAGCCCGGATTTTTCAAGCAAATCTAGCGTTGCAAAATGCCGCTAGAGAGGGGGCGCGATATGCTATCACGGGCAATTATGATCCCTCTTGCTTTGCCGCCACGCCAGCCTGTGATGATCCTAGAGTTCATTCAATAAAGCAAATTGTACGGGAAAGAGCCGCTGGGTTGTCCATTGATGAGGGCGTTGCCTTTGACGAACCAAAATATTTTTTGGTTGAAGTGTTTGGCGGACGGGTACAAGACAATGGCACAGTAGAAATGATTCCAAATTATGCGGGCGATGCCGGCCAACAAGTGATGGTACGGACTAGTTATCGCATTCCCATTATATCCCCCTTTATCAACTCAGTAGCCGATTCGCTCCGGTTGGACTCCACTGTTTTGATGCTCAACGGCAATTTTGACCAAATCGCCACCATTAAATCGCAAGAAACGCCGCCGGATTTACCCATTAACGGCATTCCTACAATTGGACCCTCCCCTACAAATACCCCTTTACCCCCTTGTAACCTAGATATATTGCAAGATTATTTATTGCCCAGCGATAACCAAATTGACGTTATCGCTGACAAAAACACGCCAGTGACCCTGATCGATACCGGAATCGATGTAGATGGGGACGGGGTTGGAGATGGTCCTATCGTTGGCATCGGCACAAGTTACACCAATGATACGCCATCGGGCTATTGTGGCGGCAGCGTATCGTTCAACATTGATTTATCGACTATGATGGGTCATATTTTTCAAGCTGTTGGCACGGCAAACAGCAGCAGCCAGTCTGATTATGTGAAGGTGCTGGGTACGCCACCAGAGCCTACGCCTCGTCCCCCGTTGACGCCGACTTCTTCGAATCCAACTAGCACGCCGGTACCTTCCAACACGCCAACTATTTCGCCTACGCCCACAGAAACGCCTAGCAACCCTTATTTGTCGTTGAGCCACACATGCGCTGACCCGGGCGCAACTGTGACGGTTTATGGGTACAATTGGCCCACCAACGCCAATGGCAACATGACGAATCGAACGGTTTTTATCACTTGGGGTTCCAGTAACGGAACGGTTTTAGCCAGCTTTTTGAATGAGAATGAGCCCAATCCAGCCAATTGGTCAAAGCAAGTTACAATTCCGGCAAGCGCTACTGCCGGCACGAATCAGATTTGGGCTACCCGTAAAAATTCAACCGCTTTCGCTCAAATTCTAATCCCATGCCCAACGGCAACGCCTACCAATACCCCAGAAAATACAGCCACGCCGACCAATACGCCGCCGCCAACGCTGACCCCATTCCCCACATACACTCCCACGCCTACCCTCATTCCTGACGATTTGATTATCAGCCAGGTGCAGCTAGTTAGTACGCCGCCGATCGTCGAATATAAACCGGTGGAGTTTACTGTGGCGGTAACCAATACTGGTCAGGTGACCATCAGCAACCAATTCTTTGTATCGCTATATTTTAATCCCACGCCGCCGCCTATTAGCGGAGACACTCACATCTCCAATACCCATCGGGTAAGAACGCAAGCGGTATCAAACCTTGCCGGCAATGGCGGACGAACGATCACCTTTACTGTGCCGGCAGGCTTTACTGGAGCATACACCCACACCGTTTACAGCGTCGTAGACTCCGACCCCGCCCCGCATGGTCAGGTGACTGGCGAAGAAGAGACGAATAACATCTCTTCCCCGCTGATGGTCGATGTTGGGCAAGGGTTGACCCCCACCCCAACAGCCACACCCCCATCCAGCGACTCCGGCTCAATTGACGGCATTAGTTTCGTCCAACTCGAAAGGGACGCTGTGCCTCAATTTAATATCGAGATGAAAGCGTATTATGATGATGGATTGGGCAACAGCGCCTTGATGGCGACCACATTTACCGACATTTATGGTCTATTTAGTTTCCCCAATTTGCCGGCAGCGGAAGGGGCGTCTACCTATACATTAACTGGCTGTATCGTCATCGATGGCACAGAATATTTTGGGGCGTTCCCCGGCATCACTGTACCGGACGGCGAGACCGCGTTTATCGTTATGATTTTACGAGAAGGAATGTGCTCATAGTCGGCAAAGCGTCTGTCTTTTGCCGCTCTTTGGGCTCTTTTGCGCTTATTTTGAAGGGAAAAAAGGGAAAGTGTAATGAAGTATCACACAGGAAAGGTTATTCAAATATTTATTAGCGGGGTCGGGCTTTTTACCGCCGCCATATTGGCTCTAACCAATCTAGCTGGCGCCGCCCCCGCCCGACCGCCGCTTGCCGCCGATTGGGAGGCTGATATCAGAGTATCCACCAACTCCCATAATGGCGCCACCAGCCCGGTGATTGTGGACGCGCCAAATGGGGATCTATTTATCGCCTATGTGGAGAAAAACAACAGCAATATCCGCAATATTAGATACGTTCGCTCGGCAAACAACGGCAGCAGTTGGAGCGCGCCAGCCAATATCCATGCCAACAGCGTTACTTCGTGGCAGGTTTCGCTTGGCGTTGGTCAGAATAACCAGGCGCACGCGGTTTGGATCGACGTTCCTGGTTCATCGCCAGACCAGCTTCGATATTCACGGCAGGACAATTGGGGCGGCGCGCCCATGACACTAAGGACATCGCCCAGCGTTTCCCGCACATTGCTAGACCCTTCGATTTATGTTTCTGGCAATGGCGTTATTGATGTAGTGTGGGCAGAGGCGAATGCCACCAGCCAGTTTGATATTTTCCACATTCGGTCTACGAACAATGGAGCGAGTTGGTCTGCCATTTCAGCGGCTTTGGACAATGACACTGGCGGCGCCATCCATCAAGCTGGGCATCCAACCATCGGCGTAGACGCTGCTGGGGATATCCATCTGTTGTGGGAAGAGATCATCTCCTTTATTCCGCCGCAAACCACCCGCATTCAATATCGCAAAGGGACGGTGAATGGCAATGCGATCAGTTGGGGAACGACCCAAACCATCTCGCCTGCCGGCATAGACAATCTGCACCGCCCCACCATTAGCATTGCCGGCAACGTAGTCACTGCCGCCTTTACCCGCCGCGAAGGACAAGACCCCAACACCCTATACCATGCATATTACACCAAGCTATCCGGCAATTCATGGAGCCCGCCTATCGACACCACCCACAACAACCCCATCGGCGTAAACGGCGTTGACCCCAAATTTATGCTCCCCACAGTTACTTTATGTGGCGGGGCGACCCATATCTATTATCACGGCACTCTATCGCAGGCGGAAAACGAAGGGATTTATGGGGCAAGTTCATCGGATGGTTGGACGAGAGAGCAAGTCACCCTCCTAAACAATCGAAATCTAAACCCGTGGCTGACTTGCGCCACCGGCAAGTTACATTTGGCGTATGAACAAGTCAATGGCTCAACTTCTCAAATCTATTATCGGCAAGGAACAGTTGAAAGCAACATCTTTTTGCCCATGGTGACAAGGTAGGTCGTAATGAGAAGATTTGAATTGATCGCTGGCTTCCTCATCGCAACTATCGTTTTTATTTTGTCCGCTTACTTCGTAACAAGCTGGCGCGAAGCGCAAAGAGCGGATAAACAGTTAGCGATCGTATCGGAAGCGTTAACGACGAAGGCGATTTCTACCCCTGCCTGGTTCGGGCATACGGCTAAATCCGCCTTTCGCTATGCCCAGCCTATAGCGGCAGAGTGGGCAGAAGACGCTCAGTTAGTCAGCCTGACCGCCAATTGGTCTCCAGGCATCGATTTTACAGTGGGTTATGGGGTATGGACGTTGGTTTTTTATTCCCCAGCTATGGAAGCGACCGCCCTCCTCTCTGTCTCCGATACGCGGGTGACCATCGTCAGTTCCCGGCAACAAAAGCTCGATGCCGCCCATATTATCGATGCTGACTTGTGGCGCATAGATAGCCCCGCTGCCATCGACCGCATGATGGAGGAGGGGGGCGGCGCTTTTACCAGCACAATTGGTCGTCCCACACTAACTATGAGCTTGAAAAACAATGGCGCCCCAACCTGGGATTTTATTTTGTTAGGCGGAATTGGCAATAGCTACACGGCTCAATTAGATGCCGGCAATGGCGCCGCGCTCTCCAACAACCCATAAACATTTATGAATTAATCGTTTTTATACACATTTACCAGAGGCACATCATGAAACATCATTACCGCACATTCCTCTCTTACTCCAAACAAGCAGGGCAAAGCTTGGTCGAAACCGCTTTGTTCCTGCCGCTGCTAATTACCATCCTAGCTGGGGTGGTAGAAGTCAGCAATGTGCTGGTCACCCACAACCGGGTTACCAGCGCGGCTCGCTCCGCCACCGGCTTTGCCGCATCCAACATCTCAATTGAAAGTTACGTGGCGTCTACGCCCGGAATGAACACTCCCCAATGGGCAAACAGCATGCAAATTGTGGGGCGCAACACCGTCACCGATACCTTGTTCCATGATCTGGATCGGTGGGATATTTGGACGATTAAAGCCAAGCTAAACGCCACGGGCGACGCCTATGATGGATCCCCTTTAATCGTCCACGCTTATGGCGACAACAGCGTCGTCTCTGCCGGCGAGTGGAGCGGACGCGAAACGGAAATTAAAAATGAGATATTGACTCAACTGCAAGCGGATGGCAATGACGCCTCCGAATTGGAGTTTGTTGCCACCGTAGCCTATTATCATTCCGAGTCGATTCTGGGATTGGACGCTATGGAAGGGTTGGCTGGGTTGACGGAAGTGCGCGGATTGAGCGTGATGCGGGTAGACGGACCTGCCGACGCCCAACCCTGCAATTTGTTCCCAATAACGATAGATTCAGACAACATCTCGCTCTACCCCAGCGACTACAATGGGCAAATGGTAGCAGGCGGCTCTTTGTTCCCAGGCGGTTATGTCCCTAACAACCCTATCTACACCGAAGCGGACTCCAGCGCCTTCCCTGATAATGTGCCTGGCGTACATCTTAGCCAAGCTAAGCGCGGCTACATCTATGAAGCCCGCGAAAATGCAGGGGTCGGCAGCTTTGGCTGGCTAGATTGGAATTCCCATTCCGATCAGGGAGATTTGGTCGCCAGTCTCAAATGGCCTGGCAACCTGATGGCACATCCCAACCCACCCCATCCTTTTGTACGATATGAAAATCCCGGCACGCCTGCCAATGGCTGGACGATGATCTTAAACGATTTAGTGCCAAATGTTGGCGATTGGGTCAATGTTAAAACGGGTAACGTCAACTCAAACGCAGTCAATGATGCGCTGACCAATCCAACTTATGGGCATATCAGCATGAATCGCACCATTCCCATCATCGTCTTCTCCGACCACCAAAATAATGGCAGCAATGCAGTGTATGAGATTGGGGCATTCGCCTTCGTCCGCATCAAAGGATACAACTTTGGCGGCAACAGCAAAAGTATCTTGATTGAATTCGTAGATTGGGCGCAAGATTTATGCATCGACCCCAATGGATAACCATAAAGCCCTATTGCGTTCCCCTTTTTGGGATTTATGATAGAAGCGTCAATCCATTGATCCTTTTACACCATTTCACAAAGCTGGCAGGCGCTTGTAAGCGCCGCCAGCTTTGAAGACAGGCAATTTTAATGAAGAAAGTCTCCTCACAAATAGGTACCAGCGAACAGGGGCAAAGTTTGGTGCTGCTAGCGCTGGCGTTGGTGGGCATTCTAGCGCTTGCCGGCATCGCCGTAGACGTCGGCTTTATTTATGCTCGCCGCGCCCAATTTAGCTCCGCCATCGACGCCGCCGCCCTGGCAGGTGTGCAAGAGATGCCCTTCGGCGGCATAGACGCCTCCTTAGACCGCGTTGAGCAATTTCTCAACGCCAACGGCTGGCCCGTTTCCGAAACAACAGCGATGACTGCTACCAAAACAACAAATTGGTTGGGCGTTCCCTCGCTGACTGTAACGGTGACTTGGCCCGTTGAAACCTTTTTCCTGCAGCTGCTAAATTTTGAATCCACCCCCTTGCAACATACCGCCTCCGCCTCATTCTATAGTTCGGCTGACCTGCTGACGCCTACCGCTAACCAAAACAACGGCAAAGTGCGTACCGCCAGCCAGTTTGTTTTCGGTCCAAACTCCTGCTCAACCAGCGGCGATGTAGTCTCTTCCCGCTACTCCGCTGCCGGCATAGTAAACCAATATCACCCCAGAACGCAAGGGGCGTATATCTATCGCATCCAAATCCCAGAGATATATACGGAAACGGCGGATACGATCATCGTTGAACTATTTGATCCCGACATCGTGAATACCAAAAGCAGTTTGCCAGTGTCGCATACCTCTGGGGCGGGCGGCATCGCCACCGCCAGCTGTGGAGCGTTAAACGGCAACGAATGCGTGGTTGAAACGGGCGAAGGGAACGCCGCCCATCGTAACCCATATTGGTTTGTGCGGGTCGATGAAAATTGGGGAAATTGCGGCAACGCTCCCACTGGCGCGCATTCCTACGATGCGTCCACTACCTTCTCGCTTTATACCTTGCAAGAATCGAATGGGCGGCAAGTTAAAGTAGATATCGGCGTCCCTTACGAAGTGACTTATCTAGTGCATGATACCGATTTACAATGGGTGAACCCCTGGCATCAAATTGATATCTTCTCATTGGCAAAAGATGAATTTGGCAATCGGTACATCTACTTGGAAGTGAAAACGACCAATGGCATCAGTAAAAATGTGTGGGATTTGCGAGCCGGACCCCCTTTGTCCAACACGGTGTCTTCAGACGTAAATTTGCGGAATGTGCAATTTTACGATAATCCTGCTTTGGCGGAAACAGGCGGCGTTAAAGTGTTCGCCATCGGCTATATGCCCCTGAAGAGTTGGGTTTCGTCAGGTCAAATCGACATCAATTTGGCAAATGTGGAATCTCGTTTGGCTGGCGGAGAAATTTATGCCAGCATGTTCGATGTCGATAGAAACGCAACGGGAAGTGTCAAGTTTTATTATGATCTGTTGGGCGAAACGACTGGGGCGCAACAGTTCAGTCCGACCTGCTTGAGCGGCGGCGGCTGTAACAATGATTGGGTTAAGCCATTTTTCGACATCCCAATACCAAGCATCGATACCTCGACAGGATTGGGCGATCCATTTTTCGGCGGCGCATTAAGCGCGCAATATACGCCTGGCGGCGATGAGCATGTGTGGAACGTAAATATCACGGATGGAACGCCTTTTCTGACCGATTAATCTCATTGTTTATAGATAAGCGGCGGAATAGAGTTGGGCAATAGCTCAACTCTATTTTTTTGGGAGGGCAAAGCGACTGTAACTTTGTGATATAATGCCGGCATTCTTTACCTTTGACAAAAGTTAAATAACACAGAAAAATCGATGGGTCAGGCGGTTGCCTGCCGGCAACTTGACAGCCTACCCCTTAACCCCCATACAATTGGAGGCATAACATGAGCGAGTTAACCCTACAAGTTGAATCTTTCAAACGAGTAGACCTGATAAAAGCGTCTGGTCGAATCGATAGCGTCTCCGCTTTAGAGTTAGACAAAACGTTTGAAAATCTGGCGGAAGATAGCCGGTACAACATCGTGTTAGATTTATCGGATATTTCATATATTAGCAGCGCCGGCTTGAGAGCCATGGTCTCCGCCTCGCGCGCCAGCAAGAAAAACGGCGGGGCAGTACGCATTGCCACCCCCTCTGATGCCGTGCTCAGCGTTTTCGGCTTGGCTGGCGTAACCCCTTTGTTTGAAACTTACGAAACAGTCGTTTCGGCGGTTGGCAGCTATTAATTCAGTCGTTTAGCAGTTTGTTCTCATAGGCGGTATGAGTCAAAATTTCCGACGCGTATTTTCAGGACGATATTCTGATGTTCGAGAAATTTGCCAACTAATCGAAGACGCTGCCCAATCGGCCGGCTTTAACGAAAAAGCGTGTTTCCAAATCGCGTTGGCTTGTGACGAAGCGTGCGCCAATATCATCGAACACGCTTACGGCGGTCAGGGCAAAGGGGAGATAGAAGTGGCATGGGGGGTCGCTGCCGGTCGGTTTCACATTATTTTCCGAGATAATGGCTCTCCGTTTGATCCTGGCGCTGTGCCCTTGCCCAACCCCGAACTCCCTTTAGATGATGAGCAGACGGTAGGAGGCTGGGGGCTGCAAATCATTCGCCAGGTGATGGATGAGATGGACTTCCACTTCGATGATGCCGGCAACAGCCTAACGTTAACCAAATATTTGCCGGAACGATGACGCCCTTCTAAAAAACCACTGGAAATGCCTATGACAATTAACGTCCAATATCTCAATGACAACTCTGGTTTAATCGCTGTGACGGGGCGTTTAGACCATGAACAAAGCCTTACCCTAGAAGCGGTGATTACCGATCTGTTTGCAACAGATCGGGTGCAATTCATTGTCGATTTTTCTAAAACGACATTCATAAACAGCAGCGGATTGCGGACATTGGTTTCCGGTTGGCGCCAAGCCAGACAAAAAGAAGGCGATCTCATCTTGTGCGGGTTAAACGAAAATTTACAGAGCGTTTTTCAAATGGTTGGCTTCCATAAATTGTTCCAGATAGAGACCAATTGTGACGAGGCGTTAAAGCGCTTTGAGTAACGACTGCTCACTCTCCCCAAAGTTATGCCAAATTCCCCCTGGGTCATTTTAATTGGATTCCTGGCAGCGTTAAGCCTGCTGGGTTTGGGCAGCGTTCTTTATTGGGCGCTTTATTCCCGCCCGCAACTGTTAAAGCAAGTCTCTCGTTTGGAACTTGAAGCGCTTAGCCAGGCCGGCGCCGCCCTGGTTGGCTCGACCCAAAATGTAGAAGAGCTATGTGAGTTGATTTACCAACAGGCAACCAATCTTATTGATACCAATACTTTTCAGGTTGGCTTGTTCGAAGAAGAAACATATCGGATTCAGGTATGGGTAGTTGATGGGGAAAGAAAGCCGCCTGCCACCTTTAATTTAAGCCAAAATAGGGGGCTTGTCGGCTGGGCGCGAGACCACAAAACTACGATTGTAGTCCATGATTTTCAGAAAGAGATGGCGCAGTTGCCAGCGCGTCCCCGATACGTTTCAGACAGCCCGCCCCGCTCTGCTATATTTATTCCATTTGTCAGCGGAGATGATGTTCTGGGCATCCTTGCCGCCCAAAATCATCGCCCCAACTTTTTCAACGATAATCATCTTCAATTTTTAAACGTGTTGGCAAATCAGGCTGGCTCTGCCATTGCAAACGCCCGTCTATACGAGGAGGCATTGGAAAAAGAAAGGTTGGCGCAAGAGTTGCAAGTGGCGCAACAAATTCAAGCCAGCCTTATACCGGCAGGCAACCCCAAAATTCCAGGGTTGGAAGTGGCGAGCGTGTGGCAAGCGGCGCGGCAAGTAAGCGGGGATTTTTACGATTTTTTCCAACTCAACGATGGCAGATGGGGCATCGTAGTAGCAGATGTGGCAGACAAAGGGATGCCGGCAGCGATATTTATGGCGGTCAGCCGCACCATTTTGCGTTCGGTGGCATTTCGTCGAGAAAGCCCGGCAAATATTTTAAAGCGGACGAACGAACTGATTTTTAACGACAGCCAAAGCGACCTGTTCGTTACCGTCTTTTACGCTATTTGGGACAACGACGCCAACTGTGTACGGTACGCTTGCGGCGGGCACAATCCAGCTATTCACCTCAACAGTCAAGGCGAAATGCGGCTTTTGCACACGGACGGCATCGCCTTAGGCGTGATCGAAAAGATCGCGATTGAGGAAAAGAAGATAGCTTTGCGCCCAGATGAAGAGATTGTGTTGTATACCGATGGGATAACGGAGGCGTTTAATCCAAACCAAGAAGAGTTTGGATTGGCTCGATTAGAAGAGACATTGCAAAAATATAGGCATTTGCCCGCCAATGAACAAACTGAGGCAGTTATTGACGCATTGAATGAGTTTACGGGGGAACAATCGTTGTCAGACGATTTGACGCTGGTCATTTTGAAAAGGAGGTAGCGGGGATGGGATTTAGGCGTCGAGTTGGCTTCTGGATGTTGGCGTGGGCGCTGCCGGCATTAGCCTGCGCCCTCACGCCTGCCGACCCGCAAACGCCGCCACTGCCCCCCACAGCCGCCAACCTAGCTACCGAGGTGGCGATATTACGGGCCGAAAACGCCACGTTAGCCGCTCAGGTTGCCGCTTCTGTCGATCAGCCGCCCGCCCCACAACTACAAACGCCCACTATTGTGCCGGCAACTCTGGCGCTGACGTCGGAAGCGAATAGTTCGCCGCCCCCAATCACGACCACGCTCGTCCCCACCCAACCTTTAACCATCCTCGATTTTTCGGTGCAAGTTGAAGATTTTCGAGATGGGAAGCGGCTGCGATTTAATTGGAAAAGCGAAGGAGGCATTGCCGCCTTTATTGAAAATGGGGCAAGCCCAAACCCCGACGCCCCTAGCCGGTGGACGACGCCCCCTTCTGGCTCACTGACGGTAGAATTAGCGGAAACGTTTCAACCTAATCCAACTTTTACTATTTTTGTCTATAATCAACCCGATATTTCAGCCGCTGAAATCGTCAGCCAAACGGCGCAAATCGCCTGGGAATGCCGGCAATCATATTTCTTTGCGCCGCTTCCCGCCCAATGCCCTATCGCTCCCAAAGTGCATGGCTGGTCGGCAGAACAACGCTTCGAACGAGGGCGGATGATTTGGTTTCATGAAATCGATGAAAATAATGTGACGCAAAACAAAAACGTGTACGTTTTATATAATCAGCCGGTAAATGAGACCCAATGGGAGATATTCGCCGACAGTTGGCGTCAGGGCGAACCCGTCAACCAACCCGCCATCATCCCCCCTAATGGTTTATTTCAACCAGAACGCATTTTAGGAAAATTATGGCGCGAAAATGAACGGGTACGGGGCGGGGTTGGTTGGGCTAATGGGTATGAGCAAGGATATTTTGGGGCGCGGCAAAACGGCGTTACAGATGAAACGGGTTCTATACTCTATTTGCAAAGTTATAGCGGGCAAATATTGAAATTGATCAGCCAGCCAGATGCCGGCAATCGCTGGGAAGAGTTGCCCGCTTACGCCTTCAACCAATAATTGCGGTCGCCTACGCCCTACAACCATTCGCTGCAAGGGAGAGATGGGCGCCATCATTCAACATGGCTGGATTACAAAGTGAGCGAAAATCGAAATGTCATCAAAATTAGAAGAGATTCGCAAACGATTTCCCATCACTCAAAGTTGCGCCTATGTAAATCACGCTGCTGTAGGCGCCCTGTCGGTTGGGGTGAAGCAGGCAATGGTCGAGCAAATCGATTCCCATGTGACGGATGTCCACCACAGCGGCGACTGGTATGAAGCTGTGAGCCAGCAAGGGCGAACGCTTGCCGGCAAATTGGTCAATTGTCCGCCCGACCGAATCGCCTACATTCAAAATACTTCACACGGCGTTTTTCTGGCGGCAGACGGCTTGGATTGGCGGGAGGGAGATAATGTGATTGTGCCGCAGATGGAATTTCCATCAAACTACCTTGTTTGGAAAAACCTGGCTGCCCAAGGGGTAGAATTGCGCCATTTTCCGGCTGACAATGGGCGGTTAACGCCCGAAACGCTGCAAACTTTGATCGACGCCAGAACCAGGGTGGTGACGTTGAGCCATGTGCAATTTTACAATGGCTTTCGCGCCGATTTAGCCGCTTTTGCCGATATTTGCCGGCAATATGACGCTCTGTTGATCGTCGATGGAACCCAATCAATTGGAGCGATCTCTCTGGATATGGAGCGCTGCGGCGTCGATATTCTCATCGTGAGCGCCCACAAATGGATGCTGGGACCTATGGGCATAGGTTTTATGGCTTTGTCGGAGCGGGCGTTTGCCTGCCTGACAGTCAACAGCGTCGGCTGGTTGAGCGTAAACGACCCATATCAATTTCGGCGGGAGATAGATTTGTTGCCGACAGCGGAACGATTTGAGCCTGGCACCCGCAATCGCGCCGGCATTTTTGGGCTTGCCGCCCGCTTGCACGAGATCGACGAGGCAGGCATCGTATCGATTGAACAACGGATTTTTGCGTTAAATGATCGCGTTTATGCCGGCATTCTTCCATTTGGCTTTCAGGTTACCTCTCCCTGGGGCAATCATGAACGGTCTGGCATCATGACTGTTAATCGCCCTGGCGTTTCATCGCAGCGGCTGCATCAAAAATTGGCAGATGCCGGCGTCGTCGCCAGCGTGCGGCTGGGGGCAATTCGCCTATCCCCCCACTATTACAACTCTGAAGAGGAAATCGATTTGACGATTAATATTTTATCCACATTGTAAAGTTCCGAAAATCGAGCATAATTCTCTCTCATAACGTAACATAATTACTTTTGCATCTATACAGATGGGCACAGAGTTCACAGAGGAAATAGGAGAACGCAGAGAAGAAAAAAGAATTTCGCAAAATTTTGAGACCAAGGTAAAAATTTAAGAAAATAGTTAGTCAAAATCTCTAGAAACTGCCCGAAAAGATGGAGTCGCTAAAAAATTCTCTGCGACCTCTGTGTTCTCTGTGTCTAAAAAATCCAGGTTTATATGACCTGTAAAATTACTTACTTTTTTCGATTACATGCCGGCAAAAATGCGTACAGCGCAAAACGATAAATATTTCATCCTTTTGGCGTCGCTCATATTCTCATTCATTTTAGTTGAAATTGGGCTGCGTCAATTCACTTCCGAAACGCTTTTCCTCGACCCCAAAACAGACGCCTATTGGCAGGCGGCGCTACGGGAAAAAATCAATAATGAGCCCGTCCTGCCAGCCGAATTAGCCGATACCATTTATGATCCCAAATTGGGCTGGCGAATGACCCCATTTTTCAACGAAAATGGGGAAATACACAACTCTCAAGGCTTTCGAGGCGGCGAAGAGTTTACTGATGATAACGCCGACTTTCGGATCATGGCGGTGGGCGACTCCTTTACCTATGGCTTAGGCGTGGTCGATTCTGACGCCTATATTTCACAATTAGGAGAACAGCTAGACGTGCAGGCGGTAAATGCCGGCGTAAATGCGTATGGCATCGACCAAGCGTTTTTAATGTGGCAAGAAGAGGGGGTTGAACTGGCGCCCGATGTCGTCATCTTGGGCTATTTTGTGGACGACTTCTTCCGAAATGGGTTGAGCATTCGAGACAGACCGAAACCCTATTTTCGCTATGACGAACAAACCCAAACTTTCGATTTGGCGGGCGCGCCTGTGAATGACATCGATTCTGAGGAGTTAGCCCTCACATTGGAAAAAAGTGGCGGATTACGGATTGTCCAGGCGTTAAGTTGGCTCAAAAATAAGATCGGGCGCGCCTTTGGCATGTATGATTTGGCGGCGTTATCCGAGCGAGGCGAGATTTCCGCCTACATCTTAGAGCAGATCAATAACTCTGTTTCCGAAAATGGGGGGCGTCTTATCATCATCTTTATCGGGCATTGTTTTGACGGCATCCCCGAAAATGAATGGATCGAAGAAAGCGTGCTGGAAAGCTGCGACAAGTATGGCATTCAATGTATCAATATGGCGGAGAAGATGCGGCAAGCTGAGTTCAACACATTTTACGACTCGAACTGTCATTGGTCAGAAGATGGGCACGCTTTTGCCGCCGCTGAATTGGCTTCTTTTATTCAAACGGAAATTGCTGGTCAGGCGCCAACCAGGGTACAGGGGAATACGCCGCTCCCTTAAACCGAGCGGCGCGATTTCCAGAAAATGGGAATATATGATGAACTTTACCGAAAACTTCAAACGATATTTTATCCTCCTCATATTGGCGTCGCTTGCCGGCATACCAATCCTTAACGCCTCTTCCGCTAATCAAACAGATGAAAAGATCTATTTGCCGCTGACAATGACCACGCCCCCATTTGCCGAGGCTTTGCCGCACTCTTTGCCGCCTGTTACCGCCATCACCCATGCCGGCGACGAGCGGCTGTTTATCGTTCACCGCAATGGATTAATCAGCATTTTGCATCCTGACCAAACCATCACCGATTTTCTCGATTTACGCTCAAAAGTCGTTTCATCTGGCTCTGAACAAGGGTTGTTTAACTTGGCGTTTCATCCAAATTATGCCGGCAACGGCTACTTTTATGTCGTCTATACTGGCGTAGGATCAGGAGATGATGATGTGTTGCGTCTAACTCGATTTCAGGTTAGCCCCGACCCAAACATCGCCGATCATCAGAGCGAGCAAACTATAGTGGCAATAAATATGCAATCGCCGCTTCACAATGGCGGCGGGCTGGCGTTTAATCCATACGATGGTCGACTTTACCTCGGAATCGGCGATGATCAACAACTTCTTGTCGCGCAGCACAGCAACACCATCAAGGGGAAGTTATTGCGAATAGATGTTGACAGCGATTCTTTTGGAGCCAGACACTTTTGGAAAAACGCTCAACTGTTTGCCGACGTTGAGATTTGGGCAAAAGGTTTGAGAAATCCATGGCGTTTTGATTTCGAAATCGGTTCTGAGGCGATATTTTTAACTGATGTAGGGGACAATAGATGGGAAGAGATAAATGTAATATTGGCAAATTCCCCAGGAGCTAACTTCGGTTGGCCCTGCATGGAAGGAGCTTATGTGATCATAGATTTTGGGGAATGCAGTAATATCAGCCAGTTTTCCTTGCCGGCATATAGCTATCCCAGATCGGAAGGGTGCGCCATCGTTGGCGGCTTTTCTCACTTACGAACAGGCGCTACTTTGGCTGAAAGAGAATTTATTTTTGGCGACATTTGTACCAAAAAAATCTCGTCCCTTCGATTTTCATCAGGAAGTCCTCAAGTGGAACATTTAGGCTCTCTGCCAGACGAAGCGATTTTGTTCAACACATTTGGCAAGGATGTACATGGCAATTGGTATGCCGGCACATTCAGTTCCCAGCCGATATACAAGTTAAACATTCCGCGCTAATCCCCCCGCTTCTGCACTTTTTTTGCCCATTTTTCCACGAAAAATCCACCTGTTATCCTATTCAAAGTAAATAATCTCCTCTGCATAATGTGAGATGTTTGCATTATGGCTGAACGGGTTGAGTGGCGCTACACGCCCGTTCATGGCAGTTGGCTTAACATTGCTGAATGTTGTGATTTATAGGCGCTGCGGCGTCAATCTTTGGCTGGTCGCATGCCTGAGATTGAGGCGGTGGAGGAGGCTGTTTCTATTTGGGAACAACAACGCAATGAGCGTCAAGTTCACATTGATTGGCGATTCACCACTAAGCGACTTCGCCCAAATGTACAAAAATGTAGTTAATTTAGCGCTTAGGAGTTCGTGATGACAAGACTTGTCAATTTAAAAAAAACATTTAGATATTTTTGGCTAACCAGTAGTTTGCTTGTATGTATGCTTCTCTTTACTGGCAAATCGGCACAATCTGCTCCTCCTTTGATTGTGGCAAACGCCATGCCCGGCACATTGCTGTACGACCATTTTGGGGTCACCTTGGAATTGCAAGCCTCCCAAACAACAGGAGCAGGGCGTAATGGTGGTGGCGGTTATGCCTTCAATTGGAATAGCTTTGTTCCCACCAAGAACACTACTACTGCTGATTGGACGGAAGCTGATTGGATCGGAGCTTGGAATGACGATTTCACGGACTCTACCATTCAACACGTCCCTGCTCCCGGTACTGCTGATCAAGATTGGGCTCCATCTGCTGGCGAACCTTATGACACCGAAGCATATTACTTTGATAATGATGAAAATAATTATTACATTGTAGTTGTAACCTCCGTTCCTCATTTTTCTACTGACGGTAGCAGTTCGGATGTAGGCGTTGTGGATCCACGCGATATTACAGATTTCGGTTTTGGCGCGGCAATTCGTTCTGGCGATTTAGCCCTTAACTTTTTTGAAGGCGCTGCCCGAAATGAAAATGGTACAAGTTGGCGCTACAACTATGGCGTTGATCTTACCCAAGAAAATCGCGATTCATATGGCGTCTTTGCTGGATTTGCTCGTCCGAATATGCGAAGCATGACAATAGGGACAGGTTTATATAGTACAGATTATGACGCTGGCGGTTCACGTTTAGATGGACCCGATGCGGTGACAACAGATTGGTACACCAGCGCCGCCCCGCCCTCCGGAGGATCAGGAGTTGCCGGCACAGCTGAAGGGAATTGGGAACATACCAATTTCGACCCGCTTGCCTCTGCTTTTGGTGGTTCTAATCTTGGCAACGCCACAGTTAATTACTATGAATACACCTTCCCCGGTGGTCTGGAAGAGAATGATTACCCCACCTATGTTTATGAAATAACCATCGCACGTTCTTTATTTGGGCCAAACGATAAAGAACATGGCGAACAAATTGGCATCATGTATGGTCCCGGTTGTCGCAATGATGGTAATGATGTAGGCAATGGAACAGTCCAATTGATCGCCACCGTAGATGATTTAGAAGTAGGGGATTTAGTTTGGTCTGACGACAATAACAACGGTATTTATGAATCGGGTGTAGGCGAAGTTGGTATCAATGGGGTACAAATTGAGATTTTTAAGGATGGCACACCTGTCTTCACGACCACCACAACTACTTTAAATGGAGAAGCAGGGCGGTATCTTTTTAACAATTTGCCATCGGGCGACTATTACATTCATATTCCAGCAGAAGAATTTCAAAGTGGAGGAACATTAGAAGGGAAAATATCTTCCACTGTCACTGAAACTGACCCAGATGATGACGAAAACGAAGATGGGTCGGGCATGAATGGTACTGGCTCTAGCGGGAGTGGCGCTGTCAGCGGTCCCGGCGATGAAAATGGGATTGATGATAATGCGCTGGCAACCAACGGGATTTCATCAGGGATTTTCACAATTGGGGCAGGAACAGAACCAACTGGGGAGGATACGGCGAACATTTCTAACGCCATTGTCCCCGACAGCAACAGTAACTTAACAATTGATTTTGGTTTCACAACTCTAATAGATTGGGGTGATTTACCGAACAGTTTTGATACATCTTCAGCTAGTAATGGCGCTTCTCATGAGCTAGACAGCAACCTCTACTTAGGCAACTGTGTCGACGCAGAATTAGATGGCGCTGCCGACGCTGAAGCAGGTACAGATGGTAGTGGCGGTGACGATAACAGCGCCGGCACACATACCAATGGCAGTTGTTCTGTTGCCAACGATGACGAAGATGGCGTCACCCTAACGACCCCCCTGGTTCCTGGGGGACAAGCTTGCGTCGAAGTAGACGCTACAAACGCCACTGGCGCCACAGCCAATCTCTATGGTTGGGTTGATTTCGATGGGGATGGACAATTTGATGGGGATGCCAACGAATTGCTTGCCACCGGGGACTTTGCTGGCGGCAATGCTGCCATCTCTATCGGGGGTGAAACGGACACTGAATATTGTTTCACTGTTCCCACAGGGGCAACTTTTGATGGGGGTGAAACTCACATGCGCTTCCGCATGACCAGCGATGATTTGTCTGGCTCAAGTACGCCTTGGGCCGGCTTGGCTAGTGATGGCGAAGTTGAAGATTATTACACCCAATTGGCTTGTATTGGAAACTATGTCTGGCTCGATGATGGAGCGACCGCAAACCAACAGGACAACTCAGACAGCGCCATTACCGGGCTAAACGTCAACCTCGTATGGGCTGGCCAGGATGGCGCTTTCAATACCAGTGACGATGAAACTTATACCACCACAACCGATGGTACGACCGGAGAATATCACTTCTGCGGTCTCATCGAAGGTAGCAACGCATATCAAGTAGTTGTGCCAACTGCCCCACTCGGTACAGGTGGGCTGGTAACGGTTGACCAAGGCTCTGATTTTGTGGACAGTGATGCGATGATAAATAACGGTGGTGTAAGTGGCTCGAATGCAGCCGAAACTCCCGTTTTCGATATCAGCTTCCCCTTAACCACGGGCGAAAACAGTACAAACGATGGCGATCACCCGAATAGTTTTCCCAACAATCAGGATAACCTGAGCTTCGACATTGGCTTTGTTCCCGGCATCGCTATCGGCAACTTTGTCTGGGATGACAGCGGCGGTCAGGATGGCATCTACTCGAGCATTGATGATGGCGTCAATGCCGGCATCTCCAACGTCGTCGTCTCCCTATTCAATGCGGGCGACGACCCATCAACGGCTACCCCTGTCATGACCACTACCACAGACGCGGCTGGGCATTATGAATTCCCCAATGTCACTCCTGGAGTCGGTTATTTCGTCTCCATCGATCCCAACCAGCCTACCTTAGCCAGCTACAATGCCTCTAGCCCCGGCGGCGGGCACGACCCGCTCATCACCGATGAGGATTACAATGGTGATGGCGGCGTAGGAGATGATGGCTTTGTTCAACAATTTGGCGGCAACAGCTTTGTCATCTCCAATGTCTTCACGCCTACTGTGGCGGGGCAAACGCCCACCATGCAAGCTCAGGATGACGACCCATTGGGTTGGGATGATGATGACGCTTATTTTGCAGTAGACTTCGGCTTTATTGACGATGACACTAATCCCACGGCAGTTTCCCTAATGCGATTTGATATAAGTCCGAACGAGAGCGCCAATTGGCTCTTGCCGGCAGTTGCCGTTGCCTTCGCTTTCGCTACATTGCTCATCGTCTTGGGTTTCCGACGAAAACGAAACACTGTGGACCGATAGTCGCAAAAAAATCTTCTCACAGGAGAAGCGTAATTAAGACCCAAATGGTTCAGCCCATTTGGGTCTTTTTTTCTTGCCGTTTGAGATGAGTTTGACAACCATTTGATTCCAACGTAAAGTTGCCGGCAATGTCAACTCAACTCAGGAAAACCATATGATTTGCCCCTGTTGCCAACCCGAAAATATCAACGATTTAGACAATACCTTCACCTTGCGCAGGGCGAAAAAAGAAGGGCAAGCTTATCTTAAAAACGGCTTGTCCAAACGAGCTGACAAATTGATTGCATTTCTGCATCAATTGCCCAACGAATCCAGAACGACCCTGGATATTGGCTGTGGCGTGGGCGGCGTACATCAAGAGTTGTTGCGGCAAGGGTTAATCGAAAGCGCCATTGGGATAGATGCCTCTTCCGCTTATCTGCAAATTGCCGGGCAAAATGCCGGCATTCTCCATATAAACGACCAAACTGAATATCATCATCTCGATTTCGCCCAAAATGCCGACCAATTCAATCGAGCCAATGTGGTGATTTTAGATCGGGTGATCTGTTGCTACCCTCACCTCGAACAACTGCTGGGCGAGGCGGCAAACCGCGCCCAAGATTTTTTAGCCATTAGCTACCCAATCGACAATCAAATTTCACGCTTTGCCGTTAAAATCGCCGACTTCTTTTTACGATTAACCGGCAGCGGCTACCATCCATTTGTGCACCCAGAGCCACAGATAATGGGCATAGCGGCAAATGCCGGCATGCAACTGGCGCACAGCGACCAACATCTATTTTGGCAGATTCGGGTCTTTAGCCGAGTCAACCCGCTTTAGATTCTCCCACTTTTTCTAAATAGGCTCGGATTTCAGCCGTAATTGCCCGCTCTTCCTGATATTTGCGGTCGTTCAATATCTCCAGCGCCGCCTCTTGGCTACGTCGGCTAACCCCCCAATCTGTTTCGCTGGCGATCCGCGCCGCCAAACGAGCCGCCATCGTCGCCGCTTCGCGCAAACCCCTTATCTCCACCTTGTCTACCGTATCATATTTGGTGTGCCCATAGCCGCGACCAGACAAATCTTTTTCTACCGTTTCCATCCCGCCGGTGGGCACGCCCTGCATCAAAAAGGGAAAATGGTCAGAATGGGCATGTACCGATTGCCCGATGGCGAACTCAAGCCCCATTTGCTCCCGGTATTCGGCAAAAAGCGCTTCCAGAGCTTCCCATTCATTCAACACCACATCTTTTACCTTCACCGCCCCTGCTCCATCCATGTTGAAATAAAAGCGAAAATCATCTAACTCGTCGGCATGGTCAGCCACATATTGGCTAGAGCCCAGCAAGCCAATCTCTTCTACCCCCCACAGCGCAAAACGAATGGTATGGGGCAGCTTGCCGGCATAGTTTGCCAACAACCTGGCCGCTTCCATCACCGCCACCGCCCCCGATGCCGGGTCGCCAGCCCCTTGCGAAATGTCATGACCATCCACATGGCTGCCCAACATCACAATCTGGGGTTTGGCGCTATCGCCCGGCAATTCGCCTACGATATTCCACGAACGCATTGGCTCGCATCTATCGTCGCTTTGCAAATGAATTTTTACGCTGCCAAATCGCTTTATAAGCCGTTGGATAAACGCCCCTTCTTCATAAGCCAAAGAAATGCCGGGAATGGGGGCTTGCTGGTTTAACCTGCCTATGCCGCCCGTGGCGGGCCCATAAGCTGGATAATGGTTGACAAAGATAAAACCCGCCGCCCCTGCCAACATCGCCCTCCCATATTTTTCGCCGCGATGCATCCAGCGGTTCATCCCAGTTGGTAGCGTTTTGCTATTGACCATCACTATTTTGCCAGGGATTTCGGCCGCATATTTGGCGAAATCATCTGGGCTGCCATCGCCCAAATCGATGATTTCAGCTTCCAAATCAATTGGCGGCGAATGGGGCAAGCTGATGCCAGGGATCGTTTTTTCGGTGGGAGCGGTCAATCGCAATGTCGTTTGTCCGCGAATCCAGCCCAGATAATCGACCGGCTCTAGCGATACATTTTGGCAACCATAGGCAATCAACTTCTCTTTGATGAAATCGGCGGCTAAGCGCTCCCCGTCTGTGCCGGCAAAACGAGAGCCAAAATCGTCGCACAAGGTGATGAGATTATCCATCACTTCTGTAGAAGTGTAACAATCGCCTGCCATCTGTTGATCGATATGGAGAAACGGATTTTCAGACATGCCTTTTCCTTTTTGCGTCAGTTAATGCGGTTGTGTATGCTCCTCACCCTTGTTGCCCGACTAGAGATCGTTTTTCTCTTAAAACTCCGCCCCGAAAAATCGAACAGCCAGCCAAGCTAATGTCATCGTCGGGATGGGACCCGTAAAGGGGATCAAGGCTTCGACAGCGCTGATATTTCGCAGCGATCTCAATCCCAGCCAATCCAATGTCAGCCAAACAATGGGAGCGGCGAAAATATCCAACCCCAAATCGAGGATGTCGAGAGCGACTACAAGGGAAATCGGCACGATATGCAATGTTTCGCTCAATGTGGCGTCGTCTGGAATATCTAATTGGCGGAGGCGGCGGTAGGTTAGCGCGATAATCAGGGCAAACAGGCACAAAGAGACGCCTACTGCCCCCAGCAAGATGATGCCAATTTCCCGAATTGTCAGCGCGTCTAATGCCATATCTAAATCTTACCCCGCTAACGCTTGCCACACAAAGATGCCGGCAATTAACAATGCTCCAACCAATTGAACCAAGGTCGAAACCCCCATGCCGGCAAGCGTACCAAACCCAGATTTTACCGCTTGCCGCCAATCGCGCACTTTATAATATTCGCCGCCGACTGTACCCAGCACATATCCAACGATAGCCCCCGGCAATGCCCCAACGCCCACCAAAGCAAACGCCCCCGCCAATAATCCTATCATCGACCCTATCGCCCCGCCTGCCATCGCCCAGCCCGACGCCCCCGTCGCCTTTGCCCCCAACATCGGAAGCCACAAATCAGCGCTTCCAGTTACGGCGGCAATCACTGTTACCACAATGACGGATGGGTAGCCAATGGCAGTAAACCCTTCCAAATAAGCGTAAACTACCACAGTCAACCATACCAACAACACGCCCGGAATCGCTGGAATAATAACGCCGATGATCCCTACCACGATAAACAAAACTGCCAAACCAAAGCCGATAGATTCAAAAAAAATATCCATAAAGACGGTCTCTAGTCGCTGTTTTCGTTAGGGGCAAGCTGAAATTATAATGATTTGTAGGCGTGTAAAAAGCGGTTGAACAAACCCACAAAATAGGGTGCGACCGATTCCCATCGATGGAACAATAATCGATGGTTGTGCACCGACACGAAACGGGGCAGCCAATGGGTGATCATTTGTAAACAGCGGGCGGCGGGGATCGCTTGGCGAAGTTCTCGCCCGTTAAACAGCGGATATAAGCCGCTATACAACCGCAAAAAATAGGTATCGATAATCGTTTCTATCGACATGGGCAAGTCGGCTCTTTCCCGCACTTTGCCATTCTTCTGGATGAGGGCAAATTGTTCGGTAAAGTTGATTAAATCGCACACTGCAGGACCGATTGCCGGCATTTTCCAGTCCAGTAAAACGCAATCGCCAAATAACGTCAACCGCCAATGATTAGGGGCGAGATTTTGATGCAGCAAAGTGGGCGGCAATCGGCGTAATGGGTACAACATCGGCATCGGGTCGTCTAATAAATCCGCCAAAGCGTTCAGGTGAGCTCGCTTGGTAACGCCCCGCCATCCCCCTGCTTCTTGCATCAGCTGCAACGCAATTGACGCCCGTTCAAATGCCGGCAGCAACGCCCCCAAACTATTTGCCGCCTGAGCGGACAGCCCCAACCCCACCCGCTTCTGCCGCCCCTGTATTTCATACAGCGCCCCGATCTGCCAAATCGAATCCGCATCCATGGGCGAAAGGTAAGCCGGTAACCAATCAAATCCAGCCAACTTATCCCTTTGCCCCCAAAAAGCGAGATGCAAATTCGCCAAATTGCCTACAATCCGCTCCAGTTCCCTCTCCCCCCAATCTTCCGGCAAACGATGGTTGGGCGCTTCATCCAAAATCACCCAACCCGAATGGTCATCAACAAAGCTGTAATGGCAGCGCGGGGTCAAAAATGACAGAAATGCGCTAACATCCTGATAAAAGCGTCCTTCAGCGCTCTTAACCCGTTTACCGATAAAAACGACTGGATCAGAATGCTTTTCTAACGTCAATACATATCGCGTATAAGTTTGGTTCACCCTGTATGCGGCAACGCCCTCAACCACCACCGGCTTTGATTCGGGCTTAGACTGCAGAATTTCCGTCCAGGCATCTGGATCAAGTCCTATTAGCTCAGAAACTTTCACGCCGCCAATTGTAAAGGGTAAAAACCAAAAGGTAAAGTCACATTTAGAAACTATTTTGGTAGCTTTATCCCCTTTCTTAGAAGGATATACGAAATGGCTCTGAAAAGCGCTGTATAACACGCCATTTTATCCGCCAAAAGGCAGATCTGGGCGGCAAATGGGACTTAAGCGCTACCCATCATTTTGTTTTGACCAATTTCTAACGCGACCAGGTATAATTCTGGCATGGAATGGTTGAATCTCCTTCATCCAGCGGTGAAACAGCTGATCAAACAGGCAGGGAAAATAGCGGCTATCAAGCGGACGCCCATCTACTTTGTGGGCGGTATCGTCCGCGATTTGATGCTAGGCAATCCGCCAACTGATATCGACATTGTGGCTCAGGGAGACGCTATCGCTCTGGCAAATGAGTTATGCCGGCAGTTTGGCGGGCAAGTTTATCCCCATCATCGCTTCGGCGCTGCCAAATGGCGTCTTACAGCTGACGCCTGGGACAAGCTCGCCCCTGGTTACGCCCGCAATGATGCGCCAGACGAGATAGATTTCATGACGGCTCGGGCAGAAAGTTACCCGCAACCAACAGAATTGCCAAACGTTCAACCTAGCCATATCAATGATGATTTGAATCGACGCGATTTCACGATCAATGCCCTAGCTATTCGGTTAGATAACAGCCAGCAGATGGAGATTTTAGATTTGCATGGCGGCATTGCGGATTTAAAAGACAAAGTTGTTCGGGTGTTGCACGACGGCAGCTTTATCGACGATCCCACCCGGATTTTGCGGGCTTATCGGTTCGCCCAGCGGCTCGACTTTGAGGTCGAATCGCATACCAGCCAATTGATTCATGACGCTTTGCCATTGCTGGGAAGAGTGAGCGGCAAAAGAATTCAAAATGAGATGGTTGCCTCTCTAAAAGAACCCCATCCCGCCGATCAAATTCGACGGTTGAATGACAACTTTGTCCTGATCCATATTCATCCCGAATTGCGTTGGCATGAGGGAATGAGCCCCGCTTTTGATTATGCGGCAGAACTATGCCGGCAACCGATGTGGCAAGCTGCGTTAAATGAAGACGATCAAATGGTCATCAACTTTTTGCTGTGGATGTATCCCCATCCGCTTTACGCCCAAAAGGCGGTAGCAAGCAGGTTGCGCGTTCGAAAAAACACACAGGATGACATCATTGCCACCCGTAATTTGTTGGCGACTTTGTCTTCAACATCTGCCCAACAGCCCAGCGAAATCGCCCAAATCATCAAAAACATCAGCAGCCGTCCCAGAGCGCTCGTTACCTCCTCCGCCATCGCCGCCGCCAACCGCCACCGCCGCATCGTCGATTGGATTGACGCTTTTCAAGCTGAATGGCGCCACCTGCGCCCTGCCCTAAACGGCAACGACCTATTGGAAATGGGAGCGCCTGCTGGCGAAAAAATCGGCGATGCCCTCGCCGCTCTGCTATCCGCTCGTATAGATGGTTTGGTGGCTAATGGAAAGGAAGAAAGAGAGTTTGTCCGGCAATGGTTGAAAGATAACCATCCTCAAATTACGCCACCTTCTGCGGAGGGGGAAGGATGAAAAAGCGGCTCATCGTCGGCATCTCTGGCGCTAGCGGCGTTATCTATGGCATTCGTCTGCTGGAGATCTTGAAAACCCTCCCCGACTATGAAACCCATTTGGTCATTAGCCCTGCCGGCAAGCGGACGATATTAATCGAAACCGATTACGCCATCGAACAAGTAGAAAAGTTGGCTGACGCCTTGCACATTTACGGCGACATCGCCGCCTCTATCGCCTCGGGGTCATACCAAACAATTGGCATGGCGGTCGCGCCTTGCTCTATGAAAACTTTGTCTGGGATAGCAAACTCTTATGCCGATAATTTGCTGTTGCGAGCTGCGGACGTCACCTTAAAAGATCAGCGAAAGTTGGTATTGTTGGCTCGGGAAACGCCGCTCCATTTGGGGCATGTGCGGCTTATGGGGCAAGCGATTGAAATGGGGGCAGTGATGATGCCGGCAATGCCGGCATTTTACCATCGCCCCCAAACGATTGACGATTTAATCAACCACACTGTCAGTCGGCTGCTAGATCTGTTTGGCATCCAACTCGAAAACGAATTGATAAACCGGTGGGAGGGCGACCCCACTCGCCATAAAAAAAATTAATCGGCAAACGAACCATGCGCCAAATTATGAACAGCCCGTTTCTGAAGCTGTCTAACTCGCTCGCGCGATAATCCCATTTGTTGGGCTATCTGGTGAAAAGTGTGGGTTTCATTGCCGTCTAAACCATAATATAGTTGCAAGATTTTCGCCTCTCGTGCCGGCAAATCTATGTTCAGCGCCTGCTTTAGCTTCTCAACCGCCAATTTTTTCGACAACAAATCACTAGGCGAATCGACGCCTTCATCTTCAACCACATCTTCCAATCGCCGATTGTCTTGAGAACTCACCGGCTGTTCTAACCGGGCTGGTTCGCGGCTGGCGACAACCAATGTTTTCACTTTTTCCAGTTTCATTTCTAACTCTTGAGCAATCTCTTCTACCGTCGGTTCGCGCCCTTTGTCCTGTAGATATTGACGGCGCAGCCCATACATTTTGCCCAGATCGCTCTGTAGGTTGACCGGCACCCGTATCATGCGGCTGAAATTAGCCACTGCCCGTCCGATAGCCTGCCGAATCCACCAGGTGGCGTGGGTGCTAAACCGATTGCCAAGCCGATAATTGAATTTATCCACAGCTACCATTAAGCCAATATTGCCTTCCTGCACTAAATCAGGAAAATCTAAGCCCCTACCCCGGTATTTCTTAGCGATCGAAATCACAAGCCGCATATTGGCAGCCGCTAATTGAGAACGTCCCAATTCGCCTAATTCCACCAACCACTCTAAATAATCTCGTTGTTCCGCTTCCATTTCGCTGGCTTGCAGCGATTCTCGCGCTACTTTGCCCGCTTCAATTTGTTTGGCTAGTTGCACTTCTTCTTCCGGTTTCAGAAGCGGGATATGACTGACTTCGCCCAGGTAAAGGTCAAAGGGATCGTCTGTGGGAATATGAGAAAGGTCTGGCATCATAATACAACATCCTCCTGCATAGAAAAGGCTGAAAATTGAGCAATTAAATCAGTAAAATCCCCACCTAACTCTTGAGAGAGTGTAGTTTCGAATAGGTAAAAATAAGATCGAGCCATCCTTTTGGATAAGCCGCGATTGATTAACAATCCATAAACCCACTGAAATGTTGGGTAGATTAGCTCCATATCGTTAAATTTTAAGGCGGCGGAGATATGTTGTGAGATAGCCCGATTGGCAGACAGTAGCACATCTGCCGGCAAATTAAACGATTGCCCTTTTTCCCACATCATGGCATCGATATATCTATGGCGCTTTTGATAGCGCATTAAAAGCGGAGATTGAGGCAAAATAGAGGCTGTTGCCGGCGTCTTCTCTCCCCCATTTTCCAGCAGCGCCTCAACTTGTTTAGGCAAATCGATCAGCTTATCCCCCAAATAATAGCCAGGGACAAATTTTTTCAATTGCGGGTACACGATAAAAGCCCGTCCGCCATAAGCAAATGGATATTGGCGAACCCTATTCCAAACTTCGGCCAATGTAGCTGCAGTGGCTAACTGTTGGGCGGTCAAGATCATCAATGTCGCTTTGCAGAAGTGAACGGTGCCTTCCAATTGATTTAATGGCACATCTTCTCCCAAATACGCCACATGCCATCCTCGTCGTCGCAGCAGCAACGCCGCCACCAAAGCGCTAATTCCATGCCGCTCTTGGGGGGCGCAACCCACTAAAATCTTCTGCTTTCGAGTGGGCGGCGGGGAAGATTGCAGCCACGCTTCCAAGCGGCGGGTCACGACGCCCGAGGCAAAATGCTCTTGCTGAATCGAAGCGTTGCCGGCATACCACTCGTCCCCCAAACGGCACAGTCCGCTTTGCAACACCCGCTCCACCACAATCTCCGGCGGAAACAATCCGAAAGCTTGATCGAGCAGCGTGTCCGCCCCCATTTCGTCAAACTCCTTGCAGGCAGCTAACCAAGCGTCGCGCAATTCATCCAATCGATACGCGGCAGTAGCGTCGAACAGTGGCGCGCTGGCAGACTCTTCCAGGAGCGGGTCATCTCCCTCTTGAATCGATTGCCGCCACAAATGCGCCGCTCTGCTGATGCTTAGCCCCTCTTCCTGACGCGCCACTAACCATTTCAACATCTCAATATCCCGTCGGGAATAGAGGCGATGCCCCCCTTTAGACCGTTGGGGGGCAGGCAATCCATAGCGGCGTTCCCAGGCGCGAATCGTATCTGGTTTTAACCCAGTCTCATTGACCACTACTTTCAGGTTGTAGCTATTGGTACCGTGGGCTTTAGATTCCATTTTTCAGGGGGATTAAACGCTGCTTATTATTAAAATTTGCGGACATTTGAGCTAAATTCTACTAGGGTGTCTATCAATTGTCTAGGTTTTGTCCACAATTCTGAGGGAGACCCATAAAATTTTAATCTATTTTCGATTGCAGGCTTGACCAGAGCGCCGCTTTTGGGAAAATAGATAGAAATGTTGGGAAGTTTCGCCAGTAAACTTCAGGAGACAACACAATGCAATACGGTTTATTCGAAGAAAAGCCTCGCTTTTACGCTAATTTGCAAGAATTAGTCGATGCCATGAGCGTCATGGAAGACGACCCCCTCTTTCCTGCCGGCACAAACATGGTCATCTATCGCGGCAACCCAGACGCCAAACTGATGATCGTGGGCGAAGCGCCGGGCACAGAAGAAGATCGGCAAGGCAAGCCATTTGTGGGGCGATCTGGGCAACTGCTCGACCAAATGTTAGCCGCCATTGATTTAGACGCCGAAGAAGATGTATTTATTACCAACGCCGTCTTTCGCTTGCCGCCGGGCGTTGGCGGCAAGCCGCTGCGTAAACCAACCTCAGACGAAATACTCTATTACAAACCTTATCTATTAGAAATTATCCGTCTGGTTAACCCAGCTATCATGCTGCTGACCGGCAATGTCGCTACCGAAGCGATTTTGGGCAAAGTTGGCATCACCAAATTACGCGGCAATTGGCATCAGTGGGATAACCGATGGTGTATGCCTATCTTTCATCCCGCCTATTTGCTGCGAAATCCATCCCGCAAGCCAGACGCTCCCAAAGCGTTATCATGGTCAGATTTACAGCAAGTACAACAAAAGGTGGAAGAGTTAGGGTTGCTCTCGTAATTAGTTGCTTTATCTAAATCCCTTTGCTACACTCTGCCGGCATTTAAAAATTTAGCGTGAGTTATGGTGTCCTTTGCCCCGGATGGCAGGACTGAAAGGCGAAACCGGTAAAAGTCCGGTACTGTCCCCGCAACTGTAACAGCTTTTAGCTGAAGTCAGGTCGCCCGCCATAATTCTGCTGCCAATCCTCGTGGGTAAGGGTTGGGAACAACCAAGCGTAGGCGATACCGCCGCTGTTCCGAACCCGATGAACCAATAAGAAAGTCATCGGGTTTTTGTTGTTTTACGCTTTACCTGCGACCAACAAACAAGAGAGGATTTAATGTCTAAAAAAAGTTGGTTGTACTGTTCGATATTTGCCGGCATACTCGCCTTCATTCAACTCTTCAATATCTTGCAATTGTCGCCGGTAACCGCCCAAACGCAGCGGATTAATCTGGCAATCAGCCAGCAAAGCGGGGTTGCCAATGCCGCCCAATGGCTGATTACAACCCATCAAAACGACGATGGCGGTTATGCCGCCTTTAGCGGCATGGCAAACCTTGCCCCCTCTAACGCCAATGGCACCCTCGACGCGACAATCGCCCTGGGAATGGCGGGATACGACCCCAACGTACCCCTGTTTGGCGAATCGGCTGCCCCAGGGGTTTGGTTACGGCAAAACGCCGATGCAGTAGCCGCATATGCCAGCCAAAATGGCGGCAGCGCCGGCAAAGCGATTCTAGGCGTCTATGCCGCCAATCAAGACGCCCGCGATTTCGGCGGCTACAATTTGGTCATCAGCCTCACCGCCCAACTCTCGCCAACGGGACAATACAACGTCAACGCCGCCTACAACCAAGCTCTGGCATTGTTGGCATTGAGCGCCGCCAGCGAACCAATTCCGCCGTCAAGCGTCAATTGGTTATTGAGCAAACAAGCCGCCGACGGTTCATGGGATGATGGCTTCGGCACAATGAAAAACCCTGACGCCACTGCCATGTCGATGATGGCTCTTCGCTCGGCTGGATTGCCCATTACCCACTCCCGCTTACTCTCCGCTACCCATTTTTTGGGACAAGCCCAATTGGCGACTGGCGGCTTTGAATATGGGGTTGGTTTTGGCGAAAATGCCAACAGCAGCGGTTTGGTCGCCCAAGCCTTAAGCGCCATGGGAGAAGATTTTTTCTCGACTGGCGGGGCATGGGACAAAGGGAGCGGAGCAACGCCATTAAGCGCGCTAGCCAGTTATCAAGGGGCAACTGGGGCGTTTCAGGCAGATTTTGGCGCCGGATTAAACGATGATTTTTATACCACCATTCAAGGAATGCCGGCATTAACCGGGCGACCTTATCCGCAGCCCAATCGACTGCTCGCCGCGCAAAAAGGGGTAGCCTGCCTAGCAGGGTTGCAAGACCAAGCAACTGGCGGATGGGAACAATTCGCCACAATTGGCGTCAATGCCGCCGGCACATCTCGGGCGATCCAAGCCATCGCCGCCATCGGCGACGATCCCAACAGCGCCCCATACATCACAGTGGGCGGAGTCACCCCCATCCAAGCATTAGAAAATATGACGCCTAGCTATCTGGCTGGCGGACGAGGCGGACGGTTGGGCATAGTGATGCAAGGCGTGGTTGCCGGCAATGGCAACCCGACAAATTTTGCCGGGGGAAACCTACCCATCAGCATGACCGCCTACCTATCGCCAACGGGCGCCTACGATAACATCCCTTTTGGCGTCTTCCCCCACGCCGAAGCGATGTTGGGATTACAAGCGGCTGGGGCGCCTGTTGACCCAACAGCCACAACGTTTTTACTAGCCGCCGCCTCCAATGGCGATTGGGGAACGCCCGACGACAACGGCATCGCCATCCAAGCCCTCGGTTTACTGTCGCCGCCAGCCGTTAACGCCTCTTTGATGACCAGCCAATTGGCAGATGGCGGCTGGGGCTTGGCGCTGCCGAGCAGCCCCAACTCTACAGCGGAGGTCATACAAGGCTTGGCAGCGATAGGGGAACATCCCAACGCCCCTCAATGGAGCGTCGTGGTTAGCGGGACGATGGTTTCGCCGCAAGAGTTACTGATCTCGCAACAGTTGCCCACCGGCTGCTGGGCGGCATTCGGCGGCGGGGATGGCGCTTTTGCCACAACTGACGCCATTTTAGGCTTGATGGCGCAACCTATCCAACTTTATCATCTCAATCTGCCGTACGTCGTCAAATGATTTAACCGATGGACACCCGCCGCCTGCTAGGAAAGATTTGCCTCCTCACATTTTTTGCCGCCACGTTGCTGCCGGCAAGCAGCTTCGCCCAAAACCAAAACCACGCCGGGCTGGTGATCCAATTTGACGAAGGGCAAGTCGAAACCCGATGCGTCTCATTCTCCGAATCCCAAATCACCGGTTTTGATTTGTTGCAGCGGGCTGGTTTGGATATCGTTATTGATGTAGATGGGGCGGGAACGGCAGTTTGCGCCATTAACGGCTCTGGCTGCCCAGCAGACGATTGCTTTTGCCAATGCAGCGGCGCAGATTGCCTCTATTGGTCGTATTGGCATCTTAACGGCGGCAGTTGGAACTATTCACAGGGGGGCGCTGCCTTGTACCCGATTGAAGATGGGGCGGTCGATGGCTGGGTGTGGGGAGCTGGATCGGTAACAGAGGCTCAGCCGCCGCCGCAGATCCAATTTGAAGCGATTTGTCAGCAACAAGCCTCGTCTTCTACTGAAACGCCGCCGCCAACAGCCACATTCGCCCCGACAGCTACCTTCGTTCCGCCAACGCCCGCCCCTGAAATCAACTTTTGGGCGGATAAGACGACGATAAATGCCGGCAGTTGCGCCACCATCTATTGGGATGTACGCCACGTCAACGCCGTCTATTTCGAAGGAGCAGGAGTAGATGGGCAAGGCGGCAAACAAGTGTGCCCATCCTCTGACGCTACATACAGTTTGCAGGCAACACACGGCGGTCAAGTCACAGAAAGGCAGGTGACAATTAAGGTCATTCCCGGGGCGACAGCGACTGCCCAACCGACCAACGCGCCGCCTTCTCCCATCATAATTCAAATGAGCCCCACCCCGCTCCCGCCAGCCACATCGACGCCAAATTGGGCGGCTACAAACCAGGCGTTGCCATCGCCAACGTCACTGCCGGCAACCACCCTCACCCAACCAACTCCGACTTTTATTCCGCCGACGCCGCGCTCCATCGCCCAAATCTCGCCAACCCAGCCGCCGCCATCGGCGACCCGACAAATCGCCCAATTGCCTACCGCTATCTCAACGGAAATGCCAACGGCGTTGCCGCTGCCGGCAACAGCGACGCTAGCTTGGCAAATCGCTCCCCTGCTGCCCACCTCAACAGCGGCAATTGTCGTCGTCCCGTCAATTGCGCCTAGTCCCAATCCCATTGCCCCGCCGCCTCAACCCCCAACCGACCGCTTTGAATATGCGGCATTTGCCGGCATCTCTCTGTTTTTGTTGGCGGCGTTGTGGCGCAGCGCCCGACCATGAAAAGCTCTATTTTTTCAAACATGTTGTTTGCTCTGAGCGGCGTCATCGGGATATTCGCTTTTTTCTACCCATTTTTCCTCGATAAGACGGCGTTGCTGCAAGCGGAAAATGCCGGCATTGCCCCAGCTTTGACCTTTGTCCTGTTGACGATGTGCCTTTTGGCGCTCGCCCTCGATCTACAGGGAGCGGCGCTAAATGTCAAAGTGGTGGCGGCTCTGGGCGTGTTGACAGCTATCATTTCAGCGCTGCGCTTTGTCGAAGTGGCGATACCAGCCCCGGGCGGTTTTTCTCCTATCTTCGCCCCAATCCTCATCGCCGGATATGTTTTTGGCGGACGTTTCGGCTTTTTGCTAGGGGCTCTGACGATGTTGGTCAGCGGCTTGATTACCGGTGGGGTGGGACCATGGCTGCCATATCAGATGTTCGCCGCCGGATGGGCAGGGTTAAGCGCGGGCTGGCTGCCTCATCCCAAATCGGAACAAGCCAAAACGATTTTGTTGGGCGGTTTGGGTTTTTTGTGGGGCATCGTTTTCGGGGCGCTGATGAACCTGACATTTTACCCCTTTGCCATCGGCGGCGGGGCGAGCAGTTGGCAGCCTGGGTTGGGTTTGTGGGAGGGGGTAGGGCGGTTTTTGACGTTTTATGCCGGCACATCCTTGCTGTGGGACATGGCGCGAGCGGTCGGCAACGCGGCATTGATTTTTGTCCTGGGGGCGCCGCTGATTCGGGCTCTGTCCCGTTTTCGCCGCCGCTTTGATTTCCAGGTAGTCTCTTGAATCGCCATCCCCGCGCCTGGCTTATATGGGTTGCGGCAGGAGCGATCGCCGCCATGAGCGCCCGCAATCCCCTTTATGCCATTGTGCTGATTCTAGGAGCGCGGCTAACGGCGATTCGGTGTGGCGGAGGCGGAAGCGGAAGCGGCTGGTCGTTGCCGTTAGGCAGGTTTTCAGCCGCCATTCTAATTTTTTCCGCCGCTTTTAACGCCTTGTTCGTACATGTGGGCGAAACCGTTATCGGGCAACTGCCGGCATTTTTACCCCTGATTGGCGGGGCGATTACGTTGGAAGCGGTATCATTCGGGCTCACAAATGGGTTAGTTTTATTGGCGCTGCTGCTCATTTTTATGGCGTTTAACGCCGTCATGCCGGCATCCGACTTAATTCGCCTTATCCCAAATGGGCTGCGTGATCTAGCCATCGTTCTCCTTATTGCCGTCAATCTTTTGCCCCAAACACAGCGCCATCTGAAGCGGATACGCCACGCCCAGGCGCTGCGCGGCAACCAGCTAAGCGGCTGGCGCGATTGGCGACCCATCGCCATACCGTTGCTGATTGGCGGATTGGAACGCGCCATGGGGCTCGCCGAAGCGATGGCGGGGCGCGGTTATGGGGCTGTTCATGACGAAAAACAACCCTGGCAAATGAGATTAGGGCTGGTTATAGGATTGCTTGCCATTTTTGGCGGTTGGCTGCTCGCATTTTGGGCGGGCTGGCAAGGATGGCTACTGTTGGCGGCTGGGGCGGCGTTTCTGCTGACGCTATTGTGGCGGAGCGGACTGCGCCATCCGCGAACGGATTATGCGCCGCGCCGCTGGCGCAGCCGCGATACGATTTTGCTTGCGGCGACAGCGGCAGCGATGGGCTTTTTCTTCCTGCCGCTGCCAGGCGTAGATCGGACGACATTGTTTTATCAGCCCTACCCGCGACTTTCGCCCCCGCCATTTGATATGTGGATCGGACTAACTTTACTGTTTGTGGCGTTGCCGGCATTTATTAGGCAAAATGATGATTCAAATTAATGGTCTAGATTATCGTTACCCAGGAGCCGAAAAGCGGGCGTTACGGGACATCAACTGGCAAGTCGAGCCGGGCGAATTTGTCTTGGTAACTGGGGCGTCTGGGTCGGGCAAATCGACCTTGTTGCGTTGTTTAAACGGATTGACGCCACATTTTAGCGGCGGGGAGATTGCCGGCAGCGTCCAGGTCCGTGGAATAGATATCATTTCAGCCTCGCCCGCCCGCTTAAGCCGTGAAGTTGGCTTTGTCTTTCAAAATCCTGAAGCGCAGGCTGTTGTTGAGCGGGTTGAAGGGGAACTCGCCTTCGCTCTGGAGAATCAAGGGGGTGCCTTGCCAACGATGCAAAGACAGGTCAACCAGGCATTAGAGCAGCTCAACATCACCCATTTACGACATCGAAAAATCGAAACATTGTCTGGCGGCGAACGGCAGCGAACGGCTATCGCCAGCGGCATGGTTTGGCAGCCATCGTTGTTGGTTTTAGACGAACCAACAAGCCAACTCGACCCGCCAACCGCCCAAACATTGTTGGAAACTTTGCTCAAACTCAACCAAGAGGCGGGGTTGACCATCATTTTGGCGGAACACCGCCTAGATCGCACGCTCCCCTTTGTCAGTCGGGTAACCGCGATGGAGAATGGGGCTATCGCTCTCGATGGCTTGCCGCAACAAGTAGCCCCACAGTTGGCTCAGGCGCCGCCAGTTGTTGTTTTGGGGGCTCGGCTAGGATGGCAGCCCGTCCCGTTATCTGTGTCGGAGTTTCGAGAAAAACGGGCTCAAAACCCGCTTAAAACGAACACAACGCCACGAAAACAAGTTGCCGCTACAAGCAAGATATCCCAATTGTCGGCGGAAGGGCTTACTTTTGCCTATGCCGGCAATCGCCACAATACATTAAGTCAGATCAACCTCACCATTAATCAAGGAGAAATCGTAGGGCTTCTGGGCAGCAACGGCGCGGGCAAAACGACCTTGATGAATTGTCTAACCGGCTTGCTGCCGGCATCCCATGGAACGATACGGCTGCAAAATGAGCCCATAAATGATTGGCAGGTGGCGGAACGATGCCGGCATATCGGTTACCTGCCACAAAACCCTGACGATTTGTTGTTTGCCGACACTGTTCAAGAAGAGCTGTTGATCACCTTAAACAACCACGCCATTCTCCCGGAGACAGCCCCGATACCGCCCGACGAATTGTTGATGGAACTTGGTTTGTCGGAGCAATCTGAAGCTTATCCCCGCGATTTATCGGTGGGGCAACGGCAGCGAACAGCGTTTGGGGCGATAGCCGTCACCGCCCCTCAGATTTTGCTGCTAGATGAACCGACGCGCGGGCTAGATTGGGAGGCAAAGCAACGGTTGGCGGCGCTTTGTCGGGGATGGGCGGCAAAAGGGGCAGGCTTGCTCATTGCCAGCCATGACGTAGAATTGATTGCCGGCATCGCCGACCAGATTTATATCTTAGAAAATGGGCGGGTAGCCGAGCAGGGCTCTCCCCGTCACATATTGCCCAATCGCCCTGAATTTGCCCCCCAGATCGCGCAACTGTTTCCTGAAGAAGCATGGATTACTTTGGAGGATGTATGCCTCGAATAACGAAAATTTACACCCGAACCGGAGACGCCGGAACGACGGCTCTAGGCGGCGGTCAACGGGTCGAAAAAGATAGTTTGCGGGTTGCGGCTTACGGCGCTGTGGATGAGCTAAATTCCGCTATTGGCGTGGCGCTATCCGCCAGCTTAAATGATTATCTCGCTGAAAAATTGGCGACGATTCAAAATGAACTGTTTCATTTGGGGTCGGATTTGTGCTTTTTAGAAGAGGATAAAGCCGTCTACAAGCTGCCCCAAATCGAAGAGCGGCATGTAACTCAATTGGAACGCTGGATCGATGAGATGAGCGATCAGGTAGGCTATTTGGAAAATTTCATCCTGCCTGGCGGCGCGTCTGGCGCGGCGCATCTTCATGTAGCTCGCGCCATTTGCCGTCGGGCTGAACGAGAGCTGATTACGTTAGCGCGGCGTGAAACAGTCGGGGCGTTTGTGGTTCCGTACCTCAATCGGTTGTCAGATTGCCTTTTTGTGATGGCGCGGCATGAAAACAAAACACAAGGGGTCGGCGAGCCATTGTGGGACTCTCATTTATGATTTTTGCAAACTATCTCTCTTTTTTTCCGTCGCCAGCTATTTTTGATCTACAATTGGCGTGATGGACGGAAAAGCGACACGACAGCTTTGTCAGAAAGCATTTTTGGAGAAAGATATGGCTATTTTAACGAATTACGATGAGTTTGCCGGCATTCATTGGGAGACGGGCACAGTTCGCAACTTTTTGGCGTATCGCGGGGTAACTGCCCCGCACAGCGGCAAACCATACAGCGAGGCAATGTTGATGGGGGTCAGCGGCGGCATTGTGATGGGCTACTTCACCTTCGCTTATGAAGGGTACGACCCCCAATGCAACATCCTCACCCGCAACACCTTTGATCCATTCGATACGATGTTGTCTCGATTGGGCATCATCCAAAATATCAAACATAGCGCCAGCCCGAGACGGGCATTCGACAATTTGGTAGACGCCCTGGAGAGCGGCATGCCGGCAATTGTGTGGGCAGATATGTGGGGCTTGCCATACAACGTCCTCAACCATGACGAAGGGATGTGGGGGATGCTGCCGATATTGATTTATGGCATCGAAGGGGATCACGCATTGGCAGCGGATCGCGCCCAAGTCGGCTTGACGATTCCGCTGGAGGATTTAGCAAAAGCTCGGGGTCGAGTGAAAAAAACCAAACATCGGTTGTTAACATTAGAGCCGCCTAATCCAGACAAATTACCATCCGCCGTGCAGTTGGGCATCAACGATTGCATCAAATTGTTCACCGAAAAGCCGCCAAAAGGGTCGGCAAACAATTTCGGCTTACGCGCGTACCGATTTTGGGCTAAGTTGCTGACGAATGCCAAACAGCGCAAAAGTTGGGAAAAGGAGTTTCCGGCAGGGGTGAAATTTTACGCTGGGTTAACCTCCGCTTACCAATTCGCTCTGAAATTTGGCAAAGGGCTAACCGAAGATGGGGAACGAGGCATCTTTGCCGACTTTCTGGATGAGGCGGCGATTTTGCTAAACAAACCGGCATTAAAGGAAGCGGCGGCTCAATTTAGGCTGAGCGGGCAGGCGTGGGGCGTTCTTGGCGACAAATTATTGCCGGCAAATACCCCTTTTGCCGCTATTAGAAAACGGATTCAAGAACGGCATGCCCAATTTTTGACCAAAGGCAACGATGGGATGCTGGCGATGGCAGCCGCCGATCAACAAGAAGCGATTGATAGGAAAAAGATGGCAAGCGCTTTTCCGCTTTCTGCAGCAGATGTCGCAAATTTGCAAGCAAATATCGCCGATCAGCTGATGACGATTCATGATTTGGAAGCGGAGGGGGTAAAGATGATGGAGGAGGGGCTGGAAAGTTGATGGGCGGCGGAAATGGTTAACCCCAACCAGCCGCTTCTTGTAACGCCGGCATATCACAAATCAATATTGTCCCTTTACCTATGGCGATAATGCCGGCAGCCCGCAGCTCGCGCAGAGCCTTATTAGTGCGTTCACGGGTGGCTCCCACCAAACTGGCGATATCTGTCTGATTCAATTGCGTTTCGATTCGAATGCCGTCCGCCGTTGGCGATCCGAAATCGCCGGCAAATTCGAGTAACTTTCTTGCCAACGGTTGAGTACATCTCCGGAGCTTAAACTATCAACCTGAACGGTATTGTAGCGCACTCGTTTGCTGAGCAGCATCGCCAAATTGATGCCCAATTGGGGGAATATCCGCATAAAATGAAGCAATCTGTGCCGGTGTAAAAAGTATAGCTCCACTTCCTTAGCAGCCAGCGCGCTGGCTGATCGGGGTTTGCCGTCTAAAGCGGCTAATTCGCCAAAAATTTGCCCGGGTTTGCCGCAAAAAATAACGGAAGTTTCGCTGCCATTCAAACTATTGACAAAGATTCGAACTTGCCCTTTCGCACAAAATATAAAACGCCGCCGTCTTCGCCTTCTCGAAAAATAATCTCGCCCATCTTAAACCGGCGGGGCAAGATATCGGCGGCGATGAGTCCGATCTCTTGCCGCGTTAGCGACTCGAATAAGGCTGTTCGGGATAAAAAATTAAGCGTATCCTCCATGAGTTCAGAACGAATTGATTTGTCAGCGCAGCAACAATCCGATGAGTACGGCGAAACCGACGCTAACCAGCAATTCAGCTATATACAATGGCGCCCGGGCTGTGCCGGCAATTTGAGTCCGTTCAAAAATCAGACGAGGCAGAGCCACCAACGGTACCAGCGAAAATTGTCCAACAATCACAAATGTAGCGATCAAACCCCGCTCTAAACTGCCAATATATTTATTGGTCGCTTTTTTAAAGTTGGGAGCATCGCCATTGATCAACCCCGAAACGAGAAATTCAGTCAAAATCCATGCCGGCATCGTCAAAAAGATATACCCAAGCGCCACTTTCATCCCTTTTTCGCTCAACCAGCCAAAATCTGGATGGTAGGCTAACGACACATTCAAATACCCCGTGTACGCCAGTACAATAAAGATGATGCCCAAATGAATCATTTGGTCAACGCTGTACCGAGCCAAAGGAGAAAGAACCAGATTGCGCTTGCTGTTTACATCTTTGTCCTTCAACCATTGCTGACCGGTGTCGACTATGATGTGAGAGACGCCAATTAAGAAGGCGTAAGGCAGCCATTGGGAATCAATAGCCAGAGCAAAAGCGATAGTTACTGTCAAGAGTACAAGCCCATGGGCAAAAGCTCCCTTGATCGATCGGCTCTTCCATAACGCTAAATTGTCCCATTGCAATACATAGTCGCCTACTAGATGCGCTAACAGCATTGCCAAAACCATCATCATAAACCTCCCAGATGTAAAACATTGCCCGCTGGCAGCCAGCTTAAATTAAGCTGTAAGAGCTTAAACAGCCGATGAATGTCGGGTTGAAGTTGCTGATCCTGCTTTTTGGATGCCCGTCCTGCAAGCAATGTAAAGAAATAATAACAACGGCAATCGGCGGCGTCTGTGAAATGGGTCACATCGATGTAGTTTTGTGATCAACAACAGATTTTACCGATATAAACCGTCTGTTTTGAAGATGGTAAATGTGCGCCCTCAATCCGTTTCTAACGCCTGTTTCAAGCGTTTGGTTTCCCGCTGCCTAATATTTTTATCTAGCTCTCGTTTGCGTATCCGCAAATTTTGGGGGGTAACTTCTAACAGATCGTCATCAGACAAATATTCAATACATTCATCAAGGCTCATTTGGCGATGAGGGGTCAAGCGAGCGTCAATCTCTCGAATTGAGTTACGCATATTGGTAAGCTGTTTCGCTTTGCACACATTAACGTCTAAATCGCCAGGGCGTTGATGCTCGCCCACCACCATCCCTTGATAAACCTTCTCTCCTGGAGCCACAAATAGAACGCCGCGCGGTTCGGCATTAAGCAAACCGTATGTGGTCGCCGTCCCTTGCTCCCAAGCGATCAAAGAGCCTTTAGATCGAGATGCGATCGCCCCAGCCAATGGTTTATACCCATGAAAAATGGCGTTTAAGATGCCCGTACCGCGGGTAGCGGTTAAGAATTGATAGCGAAAGCCCAGCAGCCCGCGCGTAGGTACGATAAAGATCAGGCGCACTGAGTTGGCAGCGCTATCGATCATATTGACCATTTCGCCACGCCGCTTGCCCAGCATTTCGACCAACGTGCCCACATAGTCGGGATTGATTTCGATATGCACTTCTTCATATGGCTCTTCCATGCCATTTTCGCCTGTTTTAAAGATCACTTCAGGGCGAGAGACCTGAAACTCATACCCTTCGCGGCGCATCGTCTCAATTAATATCGCCAGATGGAGCTCACCCCGCCCGGAAACGATGAAGGTATCGGCTTGTTCGGTATCAGCCACCCGTAGCGAGACATTTTGCTTGAGTTCGTCAAAGAGGCGTTCGCGCAGCCGGCGGGATGTGCCCCATTTGCCTTCGCTGCCGGCAAACGGGGAGCTGTTGACGCCAAAACTCATCCGCACCGTTGGCTCTTCGATAGATATTGCCGGCAAAGGGGCGGGGTTGTCTGGGTCTGCCAACGTCTCGCCAATCAATATATCGGTCAAACCAGAAATGGCGACGATCTCCCCGGCTGACGCTTCTTCGACCGGGATTCGTTCTAACCCTTCGTGCACAAAGAGATACCGGGCTTCTTCGATCACTGTTTCGCCCGATAAGGTTATTCGAGCCAGCTTTTGTCCCGCCCGGATTTTGCCGGCAAACAGTCGCCCAATCCCCGTTTGCCCTCGATAAGGGTCGTAATCTAACGTCGTCACCAACAATTGCAGTGGGGCTTCTTGATCTACCTGCGGCGGCGGGGCTTCGTTTAAAATCGTGTGGAATAATGGCTGCAAATCGTTGGTTAATTGGGGCGTCAACCCGGCAATGCCGGCAGTCGCCACCGCATAAACCACAGGAAAATCCGCTTGCTCATCGGACGCTCCCAACTCAATAAATAGATCAAAGGTTTCGTTTAAAACGCGGCTGGGGTCAGCGTCGCGCCGATCCACTTTGTTGATGATTACGATAGCGCGATGCCCCTTTTCCAACGCTTTTCGCAATACAAAGCGGGTTTGCGGCATGGGACCTTCGGCGGCGTCTACCAACAACAAGACGCTATCGACCATATTCAACACCCGTTCTACTTCGCCGCCGAAATCGGCGTGCCCTGGGGTATCAACGATATTAATTTTTATCAGTTCGCCGCTTTCTGGATGCGGAATGGTGATGGCGGTATTTTTTGCCAGAATGGTAATGCCCCGTTCCCGCTCTAAATCATTTGAATCGAGCACTCGCTCTTCTACCTGTTGGTTGGCGCGAAAGACTTTGGCTTGCTTTAACATAGCGTCAACCAGGGTCGTTTTGCCGTGGTCAACATGGGCGATGATGGCGATATTGCGTAATTCGTTTCGATTATGAACCATTTTGTTGTTTAAAATTTCCTTACTTTCCTACAAAGAAAAACCCGACTGCCAGAGTCGGGGTCGAAGCCTCTATTTTACTCTAAAATGGGGTTTTTGTCTCTATTTTTGTCTTTCGTTGTGCGGCGATCGTGCCGGCATTTAGTTGACTTTTAGTCTATTTTGGCTATACTTCCGGTTCGTTAACGCGGGGTAGAGCAGCGGCAGCTCGTCGGGCTCATAACCCGGAGGTCGAGGGTTCGAATCCCTCCCCCGCAACTCAAATTTACGCGCCATTAGGCGCGTTTTTTTGTCTCCAGATTCTAAGCCAGTTCCCATCCATATTTCATCCGTTTTCTTCACTTGACAAGCGACGCTATCTGAGCCAAGATACGATGCAAATCATCCCGCTCTACCAGGAGGCGTTATGTTAACTCGAACACCTGTCGCTGACCGCTACTTGCCGGCACAAGAGGCGGCAGCCTATCGTCAATTCGTAGAAAAATATCCCGCGTTTCTGGAAACCAGCCTACTAGACAAGCTGCGCGGCAGCGAATATGCTCGCTTGGACCAAACCAATCAAATTTACCTCGATTACACCGGCGGCGGGCTGCACGCCGCTTCGCAAGTGGAAACGCATTTGCGCATGCTTAATCAACATGTGTTTGGCAACCCCCACTCCAGCAACCCAACCTCATTGGCGATGACAAAGCGGGTAGAGCAAGCCAGAGCGTATGTGTTGGAGTTTTTTAACGCCGATCCCGCTGAATATACGGCGATTTTTACCCCAAACGCCAGCGGCGCCCTAAAATTGGTAGGCGAAGCATACCCGTTTGATGGCGACGCCCAATATGCCCTGGCAAGCGACAACCACAACTCGGTCAACGGCATTCGAGAATTTGCTGACCGGCGCGGAGCTTCCATCCATTATGTGCCGGCATTGTTCCCCGAAATGCGGCTAGACGAAGGCGCATTGCTATCTATTTTGGATTCTGCCCTAAATGCCTCTGCCCGTCTTTTCGCCTTCCCTGGACAATCCAATTTCACCGGCGTCAAACATCCGCTAAAATGGATCGCATACGCCAAAGAGCGGGGGTGGAATGTCTTGTTAGACGCTGCTGCCTTTGCCCCAACCAATCGGCTGGATTTGAGCCGGCATCAGCCCGATTTTGTGGCGTTATCATTTTACAAAATATTTGGCTATCCAACTGGCGTCGGCTGCCTAATCGCCAAAAAACAGGCATTGGGAAAATTGCGCCGTCCCTGGTTTGGCGGCGGCACCATTACCCTGGCGTCGGTAAAGCGGCAAGCCCACTATTTAGCCGCTGACGAAGTGGGTTTTGAAGATGGCACGGTCAACTACCTATCATTGCCGGCAATCGAAATTGGCTTGCGTCACATCCAGAAAATCGGCATCGACACCATCCACAAGAGAGTAACATGCCTGACCGGCTGGCTGTTGGAACAGCTATGCGCGTTACGGCACGACAACGGCGCCCCGCTGATTGAAATTTATGGACCCCTGGCTACCCGAGACCGAGGCGGAACGATTACGGCTATCTTCTGCGACCCTGATGGCAGCCCCTATGACGAACAAAAAATCGAAGCGTGCGCCAACGAAAATAATATCTCAATTCGCATCGGCTGTTTCTGTAACCCGGGGGCGGGAGAAATCGCCCACCGCATATCCACTGAAGAGGTTTCCCAATTCCACGACGGACCGTACGGAACCTCTTTTTTTGATCTACAAAAATGGCTGCAACGTAAAAGCGGCAAAAAAGTGGGCGCCATCCGCATTTCTGTGGGATTAGCCACCAATTTCGCCGACGTTTATCGTTTTATGGCGTTTGCTTCCACCTTCCGCAACCTTGCTGTAGACGATTTAGGCGGCGTCAAATATTGTCCGCTGGCGCCAGAATTGATGCGAGACGGGGTATAAAACGCGCGATGGATGAGGCGGGCAAAACCAATCGATACCCAACATATCAAGGAGAAAAATTATTCTAACCTTCATCCAGAACTCATCGCCTTTTGGAAATCTCTCGAATTAAACTCTGTAAAGAAATTGCTCCTTGTCTGTTCGTAGCCTCTTCTGAATGATAATACAATTCATCACTACCTTTCAGCAAATAAGCATTGGCGGGCGCCCCCATTAGAGTAATGATCGAGCGCTTTCCGATGTCAAAATAGGAACTGCCATCAGGGTTAGTTTTCAGTTCAATAGGGTGGTTTGGTTCTCGCCAAGCTAACTCTGCCTGTGTAGCAAAGACGACGAGTTCTTGCCCAATATGCAAGTTCACTGTCTCCGCATCTACCTGTACCCCATATGTTGTATTATTGATATCAGCCTCACTTGGGCTTTTACCAAGGAGGGTCAATACGACTTCATGGTTAACTCCGATTTCATCGACAATTGGTTGGGTGACAGACAGTTTGATTTCATATACAGGCCAAGCTGAATGAGTCGTAGTCAAACGCTCACCGTCTGACGTCACCCCTTCTTCCGTAATTTCGGTCCAGTATTCGTCGCTGTCTTGATTCCATCGGGTAGGCGAAATTGCCAATACTTTACCTGCGAAAATAAGGTCGGCTCCTTTGAGCAACTCCTCTTGAGTAAAATAGGCGCTTTCCGCAATCATTATCAAGAATTCTTTCCCCAATTACGGGAAAGAACAGGATTCGTGCGTCAAGCCGCCAATTTATGGCATGTAAAAAAGATGATACAGAAAAGGCTTACGCAAATAAGTGGTGAAGCAGAGGATACAGTCCAAATGATTGGAATTGCCCCGAATTAGTGGACACATGATTGTGACACACTGTTCATTTCCTGATATTGCTTTTCATACTCAACCGGGCTGAGATAGCCTAATTGTGAGTGCAACCGTTGCCTATTGTAAAATATTTCGATGTACTCGAACAGGGTTGTTCTCGCCACAGCATGACTCTCAAATACTTTATCGGCACATTCAACTTTTAACGTTGCAAACCAACTCTCAGCTGGTGCATTATCGTAGCAGTTGCCAACCCCACTCATACTCGGTCGAATTTTTGATACCGTTAACGCCTGTTGAAAATCATCACTTGTGTACTGGCTACCTCGGTCTGAATGGTGTATCAATTCCGCAGATGGGCTACGACGGCCTGTCGCCATTACAAGTGCATCAATGACAAGATGACGAGACATATCTTGACGGATTGACCAGCCAACAACCAACCGCGAGAACAAATCGATGATGACAGCAAGATAGAGTGATCCATCGTTTGTTGGCACGTGCGTAATATCCGCGCACCAGACTTCATTCGGTCTTTGAGCTGTAAAGTTCTGTTGCAACCGATTGGGGGCTGGTTGCTTGCTGGGGTCCTGTTTTGTCGTTACTTTACGCCGTTTTGGTCGCTTGCCAACAAGATTATTCTCGCGCATCAGACGAGCCACACGCTTACGACTGCAACGCCATTTGAGACCCAATAGCTTTTTGTAGATACGGGGCGCACCATAACGACCTTTGCTCTCTTGATATGCCTCTTGGAGCGCAACCAACAACTTATCGTCAGCCACCTTCCGCTTGCTTGGGGGGCGTTTACACCAAGCATAATAACCACTGCGTGAAACAGCAAGCACACGGCACATGAGTGCCACAGGATAATCCGTTCGGTGTGCGTCAATGAATTGAAATTTCATCGCTTTGGACGCGTGAAGATGGCCACGGCTTTTTTTAGGATTTCGTTTTCGAGCTGTGATTCACGTAACTCACGCTTCAAACGGGTCACCTCTGCATCACGCTCTTTTTGTTTGCCTTTGCCAGGGAAGGCTTGGTCAGGGTCTTGACCAAACTCCTTCCGCCAACGATTCAAACTGCTCCGACTAATGCCCAGATCCTTGATAAATGCGCTAATCGGTTTGTCAGTTTGGTACGATAGCTTAACGGCTTCTATCTTAAATTCTCGTGTAAATTGCTTTGCCATAATTACCTCACTTAGATGACACTGTATCTTATCTCAGTGTCTATTAAAGTGGGGCAATTCCAATCTTTGGGCCTGGGATACGCGCATATCCGTTGGTCATTCGCTTTTGATATAGGCCAGAACGGCGCTAATCTGCTCATCGGACAAGATATTTTCATAGGCGGGCATAGCGCTGACGCCCTGGCTGGCGGATAGTCGCGTGCCGCCTAATTTGATAGATTCAATTAGATAGGCATCATTGTGGTGTCAGGTGTGACCCGTTTCATCATGCGGTGGCCCACGAAAAGAGCCATCCGGGTTGGGTTCTTGCCAATCGGCCTGCCCTTCCAAATTGAGGCCATGACAACTGGCGCATTGAGCTTCATAAACCTGGCGGCCCAAGGCGATGGCTTCAGAATCGGAGGGATCGGCAGATGGAATGGATTGGGAACGTAGGGACATGACCACGCCAAAAAGCTAAAGAATCACGCCAGATTATACCCATTCCCCAAATGATGCGTTGTTTTTGCTTCTGACGTCGTAACGCTTCTTGTCGCGCCCGCCTTGAACCTTTTTTCATGAGAAAATGCCTCGTGTGTTGGTTTTTAGTTGTTGGTGGTTGGTTGCACGGCCGTCATCGCTTCGCGCAGGGTGACGGCCGTTTGTTTACCGAAAAATTGAGCCGACACCTCGCCCGTCTCAGCCAGCACCAAAAACGCAGGGTGTCCGCGTATCCCAAAGCTCAACTGTAATCGTTCGTTTTTCGGTACGCTCGCGTCCAGACGAATCACCGTTAACTGGCCTTCAAATTCACGCTCTAGCCCATCCACGATGGGCGTCATTTCCTTTCAAGGCGCTCAATTGTCAGTGTAGAATATGACCAGAGACGGCCCATTCAACTGCGTTGGCGCGCCCTCTTCAACCGCGTTATTGCTGCACGCTTCCAACAGCGGCAAAAACAGTATGATGAACCAAAATCGTTTCATATTAATCCTCCGGATCAGTTGTGTATTTGCTATATGTGTCATTGGCCTCATCCACCTCCGACAACCGCGCTCTTTTGAGCAGTGTGGCATTAAAGGCGACAATGATGGAGGAGCCACTCATGGCTAATGCCCCAATTTCCGGACGTAATGTAATACCTGCATTGGCAAAAACCCCGGCGGCCACCGGAATGGCGGTCAGGTTGTACCCGGCAGCCCAGGCCAGGTTTTGCTTCATCTTGCGCAACGTGGCCCGACTGATTTCTATTGCGGTGACCACATCTACAGGATTGGACTTCATCAAAACGACATCGGCCGTTTCCACCGCCACATCTGTGCCCGCGCCAATGGCAAAACCGACGTCGGCCTGGGCCAGTGCAGGGGCGTCATTGATGCCGTCGCCGACCATAGCTACATTTTTGCCCTGGGCTTGCAGTTCTTTAACTTTGGCCGCCTTGTCGCCGGGCAAAACCTCGGCGATGACAGTTTCGATACCTAATTCACCAGCCACCTGTCGGGCGGTGGCTTCGTTATCGCCGGTGAGCATGACCGGTTCGATGTCCAATTCTTGCAACGTGACAATAGCAGCGCGAGCGTCGGGGCGAATGGCGTCGGCGATGGCAATGAGGCCGGCGATTTCGCCATCTACGGCCATATGGACGACGGTACGGCCGTTCGCTGCCAATTCTGTCGCTCGCTTCCCTAATCCATTCAAGACGATGTTCTCCCGATCCATCAGCCGACGATTGCCCAACAGGACTAAACGGCCGTTTACCTCAGCCTGTAATCCGTGCCCCGGAATCGCTTCAAAACTGTCTCCTTTGACGTCATTCACGCCTCGTTCTTCAGCTGCTTTGATGACGGCTTGCGCCAATGGGTGTTCCGACCCACCTTCCGCCGCAGCCGCCAATCGCAGCAATTCCTCTTCGCTCACCGGATTGCCGGCAGCAACCAAGTCTACGACCTGCGGCTCGCCGACGGTCAACGTGCCGGTCTTGTCAAAAACGACCGCATCCAAATAGGCGGGGCCTTCCAGCGCTTCCGCGTTTTTGAAGAGGATGCCATGTTCGGCGCCCAGACCTGTGCCTACCATAACGGCCGTTGGCGTCGCCAGCCCCAGCGCGTCGGGACAAGTGATGACGACAACGGTGATGGCAAACGTCAAAGCGCGCACCAAATCCGCATTGCCGATGAAAAACCAGGCCAGGAAAGTGACCAAGCCGCCAATGACAGCGACCAAGACCAGGTAATGAGCCGCCCGGTCGGCCAGCCGCTGCGCCGGAGCTTTGCTGTTTTGGGCATTCTGCACCAGCTTGACGATTTGGGCCAGCGTCGTATCGGCGCCGACTTTGGTGGCCTGGAATTTGAAACTGCCGGTCTGATTAATCGTGGCGCTAATGACGGTGTCGCCCTTTGCTTTGGGTACAGGACGACTTTCGCCGGTGAGGGCGCTTTCGTTGACATTGGAAGAACCTTCAATGACAATGCCATCCACCGGAATTTTGTCACCAGGACGGATGATGACGACATCATTCACCTGTACGTCATCGGTCGGAATTTCCATTTCCTGTCCATCCCGTTCGATGCGGGCCATAGGCGGGGCTAATGTCAACAGCTTCTCGAGGGCCTGATTCGTGCCGGAGCGGGCACGCATCTCCATCCAGTGACCGAAGAGGACGAAGGTGACTAGCATCGCCGCCGCTTCGTAAAAGACTTCGCCATCGAACAAGAAAGTTGCCGCCACGCTGAAAATGTAACCAGCCAGGACGCTCAAGCTGACCAGGACGCTCATGTTGAGCACGCTCGCTTTCAATCCGTTGCGCGCGCCGATGAAGAACGGCCGTGCCCCGTATAAAACAATCGGCGTCGTCAAAACAAAGCCGATCACAACCTCGCTCAAGCCAAACGGGAGGGAAAGTTCCAGCCCAAAGAAGCGGGTGAACAATGGCGAATAGAGAAAAACTGGGATGGTCAAAACCAACGACACGAGAAACCGGTTGCGCATATCGCGGGTCATGTCGTCCATCGTCATTCCGGCGTGGCCGCCGTGAGCCGAGTGGTCCATCGCGCTGCCGGCATCGTGCGCCTTTTCATGACCTGCGTGTTCCATCGCGGCATGGTCATGGGCGGCATGATCATTGTCAGTCATTGTTGACTGAGTGTTAACGGCCGTCTGGCTGTGAACCACATGACCGCCGTGATGCAGGGGCAGGGATTCCCCATGACAGGTCAGCCCGCAATCGTCTACGATCTGTTGCAAGTCGGCAATTGTGACTTGTGCCTCGTCGTAATGAACGGTCGTTGTCCCGTTAATGGCATTGGACTGCGCGTGATGCACGCCTGGCAGATCAGATAGTTTTTTCTCAATACCCAGCGCGCACAGCGGGTCTTTCATTGTGCATATTTGTAGAGTTGCTTCTTTCATAAGTACTCCGTATCAATAACTGGAAACTGGTCAGTGGTTATTGTTCCGCCTGGACGCTCATCTGCCACTGGATAGCGCGAATATCGTCGGGCCAACTGCTTTTGATGTAGGTGAGAACTGCCGTTATCTCCGCATCCGTCAAAATCTCACCAAAAGCGGGCATATTGCTCCTGCCGCCAATGTTTAACCCCTCAAAACGGGCGCCGCCTAACCGTGTCGCTTCAATAAGTTGGTCGTCAGGGTGGTGCCAGGTGTGACCGGTTTCGTAGTGCGGCGGGCTGCGGAAGGATTTGTCCTCGTTTTGTATTTTCCAGTCTACTGCGCCTTCAGGATTGACGCCATGGCAATTGGCACAATTGGCGGAGTAAACGGTTTCACCCAGGGCAATTTCATCAGGGTTGAGAATAGGTAATAAAGGTGTTTGGGTGATCATAATTTCTGTTGGGGAAGGTGGTAATGGGGTAGGGGCTGGTGGGGGAACGGCCGTTCCCTGACAACCAGCCAGCCACAAAATCAATCCGCCAAATCCCAACAAAAATAACAAACATCGCACAGCCTATTCTCCCAAAATGATGGTATGGCAATGGTAGAGGATTCAAGCAGCGGTTAACAGAGCGGTTTGGCGCAGGAAAACAAGCCGTTTGGCGAGTATATTTCTCTCGCAAAGCGAGGATAAATGAAAAGGACACTTGTTCTTTCCAAACAGGCGCCCTCAATCGCGTAAACAGTAACAAAAATCTAGCAGTTGTTAATCGGAATGTTCCGATTCTTCAGACAATGAACGCACGTAGCTGATCACTTGCCAGCGCTGGTCTTCCGTCAGGCCGGTTTCCCAGGGGGGCATGGCGGAATTGAACGGCTCCATCGTCCCGCCTTTGCTAACGCGCCAGAACAAATATCCGTCGCTTAAATCATGCATCATCGCCGCATCAGCTAACGAAGCTGGTTTGGGATCCAGCCCTTCAGCGGCTGGGCCGTCGCCCGCGCCTTCTGGCCCGTGACAGGTGGCGCAGCTTGTGTCAAAAATGACTTTGCCGGCCGCAAGCGCTTCTTCATCGTCATGGTCGTATGGATTTGTCAGCGCGGCAAATTCTTCTGGCGCTTCGACATGAGTATGATCCATGTCGGTTTCTTCATCGCTGTGCGCTTCTTCATTGTCGTGGCTATCCTCATCGGCATGGGGTTCTTCTTCCATGTGTTCTTCGGTTTCGGTCTGAACGGCTGTTTCCTCTCCCGACGTCGTACACCCAACGACAAGCAGCAGTCCCAGCAGTAAAAGTAAAAAGGTAACCAGATATTGTTTTTTGTTCATCCTTCTCTCCTTTCGGATGCGGTTGTAAAATTAACTCTAGTATACGAATAAGCGGGGAAGAACGATAGTGCCATCTGGCGTGTTTTTATCGGGACAAATAATTCGGTTTTGATGGAAGAAGTCGGGACATTTGTCCCGATTAATCTTCGTCTTCGTCCGGCTCGGTTTCCACGATGCCTTTGCGTAGAGCATACAGAACAGCCTGAGTGCGATTTTCCAAGTGCAGCTGGCGGAAGACTAGCGACAGCCGGTTGCGGACTGTTTTTTCGGAAAGGGATAAACGATTGGCAATGTCTTGATTTTTCAAGCCTTCTGCCAGTAATCGCAAGATTTCCAAATCCCGTTCGGCCAGCGCTGGTTCAGGTTCTGGTCGGGCTGGTTGACGCAGTTCAGCCAGAACACGGCTGGCTACGGCCAAATCAATGACCGCTTCGCCGCGAGCAACGGCGCGAATGGCCTCCAGCAGTTCCTCCAATTCCACTTCTTTTAGCAGGTAGCCGCTAGTTCCCGCTTTAATCGCTTCAAAAACATAGTCATCGCGCCGGTACATGGTCAGAATGATGACGCCGGTTTGCGAGAGATGGGCGGTGATTTGCCGCGCTGCTTCTACGCCGTCCATTTGGGGCATGTTGATGTCCATCAAGACGATGACGGGTTTGTGCGCCAGCGCCAGTTCGACAGCTTTTTCGCCATTGTCTGCCTGGGCGATGACGGTCATATCGGGCTGCGCCTCCAGCGCTTGAGCCATTCCTTGTCGCAAGACGTTGTGGTCGTCGGCTAAGAGGATGCGGATGGATGTAGTCAGTTCTACCTCCGGTCAGGGGCAAATGGACGGTGATTTTTGTCCCGTTCCCTGTTTGACTTAGGATGTGTATGGTTCCGGCAACAGCCGTTACCCGCGCTTGCATCTGCTCAATTCCCATCCCTTTACCGGTTACAGAGGCAGTATCAAAGCCGCAGCTATTATCTTGAATGGCAATGATGAGTTTGTTGGTTTGTTTGGAGCGTCACCTGGACGCGGGTGGCTCTGGCATGTTTGGCGACATTGTTTAACGATTCTTGCACCAGGCGGAAAATCGTCGGCTCTAGCCGCGGTGGGATGATGACATCCGCGCACTCGCTTCAAACGAGCCGTTCCTTTGATACTATTGCCTTCACTCAGATGTTCCATGACTGACACCGCTTTTTTTCGGGAATTTTGCAGCGCCACAATGCTGTATTCTTCCGTTCGCTAAATTCTTCCCGACATTTCGTACAGCGTATATATCGAATCTCATCATATTTGCCATAGGTTTTGCGGATAATTAGGTTTTCTGCTCCTTTTTGACCATAACATTCACATTCTGGGTTGACACATGCTAAACTCTCTAATGGAGGTTGGGTGATTTCAATTTCTTTTTTCATGCGATTATTTTATCGCACTTACCCGCCTCCTTCTTCGGTCTGGGATAATCTCACTTTACGACCTCTTGCTTCCAGCGGCGGAAAACCTACATAAGCGGAAACAAGAACAGGTTGTGTTGCAAATAATTTTTAGAGTGGATCATTTGCCTAACAAGCGGTAAATGTGAGATCATTTCAAGATCATCAAAGATGCGAAAATAAGCTAAAACCAGCGCGTTCATTGCACCTTGCTTGTTTGCAATTTGTCAGAATTATTTGCAACACAACCTACAAGTTTCATCCTTATCTTATAGAAATGGTTAGAATAAGAGTCATCTATGCGCTTACTCCTTGTTGAAGACGAACCAAGTATTGCAAAATTTATTAGTCAAGGTTTAACGGAAACTGGATACGCCGTCGATGTCGCCTATGATGGAGAAGAAGGGCTAGACTATGCCCTTGTTGCAGAGTATGACATATTTGTCTTCGACATCATGCTTCCCAAAATAGACGGCATCACCTTGCTTCAAACCCTGCGAAACAAGGGGAACAAAACCGCCACAATTATGCTGACAGCAAGGGGTAAGGTCGCAGAACGGGTCGAGGGTCTGAATGCAGGTGCAGACGATTACCTCGTCAAACCCTTCGCCTTTCCCGAACTTATCGCTCGCATCAACGCCCTATTACGTCGCCCCCCCTTGCAAGTGGGAACGGTGTTGCAGGTAGGTGATTTGACGATGGATACCGTCACCAAAACGGTGCAACGTGGACAACAAGCCATCAAGCTCCATGCCCGTGAATATGCGGTGTTGGAATACTTGATGCGCCACCCCAATCAGGTGCTGACCCGCAACCAAATTGGGGAACATGTTTGGAACTTTGACTTTTATAGCGAGTCCAATGTGGTAGATGTTTATATCGGGTATTTGCGGCGCAAAATTGACAAAAACCATCCACAAAAATTGCTCCACACCGTGCGGGGCATGGGCTACTGTTTGAGCGCAGAGGGGCGACCATGAACTATCTCCCCGAAATGAACATCCGCCTCCGCCTGACGAGTTGGTTTTTGCTCACCTTTACCGCCCTTATTCTGCTTCTAACCTTGTTTTTCTATTGGCAAACACGACGCAGTTTGCTGGCACAGATGGATGCTACTCTGATATTGGCGGCAAATCAAGCGCGAGGGAATGTCAATGCCGACACACAATCCTTCCAAAACGAACCAGAGCTACTAAACGCCATCAACCAGATAGACAATGCCCTCACTGTGCAATTGGTTGATAGCGATGGCAACCTGTTCCAACATTTGCGAAACGATGGAGATGGCGAAGACATTGGCGAACTACCCGATTTATTACCTCTCGTTGCTCCAAGCAACGACGCAACCATTGTGCGGAACATTGACCAAAGTTGGCGGGTGTATAGTTTGCCAGTGGGAAGCGATGTGTGGATTCAGGCGGCACAAACGTTGGATGTGGTGGAAGATGTGTTGACGGGATTGCTCTTGCAGTTGGCGTGGGGGATTCCGTTGGCGCTGCTGTTGGCAGGGGGCGGCGGTTATTGGCTGGCGGGTCGCGCCTTGTCGCCCATTGACCGCCTGACGACAACCGCCAACGCCATTTCTGCCACCGATTTAAGTCAGCGTATTGGCTACACGGGTCCTGCCGACGAGGTGGGGCGGTTGGCAAGCACCTTTGACCGCATGTTGGATCGTTTGCAAACGGCGTTTGACCGAGAACGCCGCTTTACGGGGGATGCGGCGCATGAGTTACGCACGCCCCTAACTGCCTTGAAAGGGCGTATTGGGGTGACATTGAGCCAACCACGCCAACCAGAAGCGTATCGGGAAACGTTGCTTGATATGGACGAGCAAGTGGATCGGCTGATTAAGTTGAGTAACGATTTGTTGTTCATGGCGCAGTTGGATGAAAATAAATTTCAGCCAACGATGGAAGAGACGGAATTGGATGATTTTCTTGGGGCGGTCATTGACCAAATTCGTCCGTTGGCAATGGAAAAGCGGATTACCTTGTTGGCGGAAATTGAGCCGGGCTTGCGTCTGAATGGAGATATTGATCTGTTGATTCGGCTCTTTCTGATTTTGCTGGACAATGCGGTGAAGTACACGCCGGAAGCAGGGCAGGTGACGGTGGCGGCGAAGCAAAATGGGGCGGGTATTCTCATGGGGGTACAGGATACGGGGATTGGGATTCCGGAGACACATTTACCCCATTTGTTTGAACGGTTTTATCGGGTGGCGGGGGATAGGGGACGATTAAATGGTGGGGGGGCAGGGCTTGGTTTGGCAATTGCCCAAGAGATTGTACGGGCGCATGAGGGGCGGTTGTGGGTGGAGAGTGTGATGGGGGAAGGGAGTGTTTTTTGGGTGGAAATGCCGGCATCCATTTCATCCTCATCTTAATTTCCCCCCTTATCCTGCTTACCAATAAACCTTATTTGGAGGTAAGCAATGAACAGACAAATCCTACAAGCAGACGGACTGCAAAAATCATACAACGGGCGCATGGCACTCAGCGGACTTTCCTTCTCGATGGGAGCAGGGCGCGTGCTGGGTTTTTTGGGACCCAATGGCGCCGGCAAAACCACCGCCATCCGCATCCTGACCACCATTCTCGACCCCTCCGCTGGACGCTTTTTTATAGATGGCATCCCTTCCGACCAAAATCAACAAATTCGGCAAAAAATTGGCGTATTGCCTGAAAGTTTGGGTTTTCCCAAGCAAATGACTGGCATCGAATTCCTCACCTATTTTGGGCAACATTATGGTTTGAGCGCAAAAGAAGCGGAGCAAAAGGGAGAGCGGTTGCTCAAGGAAGTGGGGCTAAAAGCGCGAAGTAAATCTCTCATTGGCAGTTATAGTCGGGGGATGCGCCAGCGATTGGGAATTGCCCGTACGTTGGTGAATGACCCTGTCGTCGTCTTTTTGGATGAACCGACACTGGGTTTAGACCCCCGTGGGCAAGAAGAGTTGTTGGGACTCATTCGGCGCATGGCGGGGGAACGAGAGGCGGGGGTCATTTTGTGTAGCCATCTGTTGAAAGAGATTGAAGAGGTTTGCGACGATGTCATCATCTTGAAGGAGGGGCAGATGGTGGCGGGGGGGACGGTGCAGGCGGTGTTGGGGCAAGCGGAGCGCAATGTGGTACGGGTGCATGTGCCAATGCCAGAGGTCGCCAAGGCGCAAGCATTATTGCAACCACTCCCCTTTGTCAGGCAAGTCATCCCCAACAGCCGGCAAGCGGATTGGCTGGAGGTGGCGTTGATGGATGCGGGTGAGAACCAAAATGGAAGTTGGCATGGGAAGATATTGGATGTTTTGTTAAATGCCGGCATTTCCATTCTCACCTTCAACGCTGAAGGGGGAAATTTACAAGACGTATTCTTACAACTCACGGAGGACGCATGACCACCCTAACCAACCCCAAGTTGACTACCCAAACCAAGTTAAACGCCCCCAGCATGGGCTGGTGGCTCGTGGCGAAACGGGAACTGTACGACCATTGGGTCGGCGGACGCGCCATGATTCTCGTCATCTTATTTAGCGTTTTGCTCGGCGTCATGACCTTTTTAATGGCTTCCAACGCCGAACTCAAACTGCTATCACCCCCCGAAATGGTCTTTACCACCGTGCAAATCACCATCGTCGTCGGCATCTTTATTGGGCTACTCATCGGGGCAGACAGCATCAGCGGGGAACGAGAACGCGCTACCTTAGAAGGATTGTTGCTCGTCCCCACCAGCCGCCGCCAACTGGTGACGGGTAAATTTATTTCAGCCATCTCCCCTTGGTTCGCCGTCCTGTTCATTGCCACCATTCACCTCGCCATCATTGCCCCCAACCGCTTTGTCTTTGGCGAGGCTCTGTTGCTCAGTGGGGTGATGGGAACGGTGTTGGTGGTTGGGTTTACGGCGTTTGCCATGTTGACCAGCATTTGGTCAAACTCCAATCGCACCAGCCTTTTTGTCAACCTATTTGTGGCGATTTTGTTCCTCATTCCCACCCAAATGGCGCCCCAAACGGGCTTTATGGGGCAATTGGTAAAACGCCTGAATCCCATGGAATCGGTCAACCAATTTGTGGAAAAAATCGTGGTCAACAACCGCACATTTGCTGAAATGTCCTCATGGTTGGTGGCGCCAATCGTTTTCCTCGTCCTGACAACAGTTTTGCTTTTTATCGTCGTCGCTCCCCGCTTGGCGTTGGATGCCGACAAAGCAAAATTGCGTTTCCGCAAGCCAACAGGAGTTGTTAGCCTTTTGTTGTTATGGGGTTTGTTTGCCACTGCGCCCCCTCTTTTTGCCCAATCGCCGGCAGAATCCTCCATTCGCATTGAAATTGATACCGCTGTGGAAAATGTGAAAACGAGTGACACGGTATTCTTCCAAACAGTGGTCGTCAATGAAGGGGAAACAACGTCTGCGCCGTTGGTAGTGGCGATGAACATTGTCAATTTGGGCAAAGATGGCGACCCTGTCGACCCTGAAGATTGGTCGCCCGAACGCACTCAAGGGATTGACCCGCTGGGAGCAGGGGAATCGGTGGCGTTGGCTTGGGAAATTAATGCCATTTTGGAAGGGGTGTTTTTGACAACTGAAAAAGTCAGCACTTGATCGATGAAAAAGTCAGCAGTTAGATAGGTAACTACAACAATTAGATCGTTGAAAAAGTCAGCACTTGATCTTTAAAAAAGTCAGCACCGCTAGCTATAAAGAGGGGAGGAGGGAGCCTCGCTTTTGCTACTTTTGGCGAATCAAAAGTAGAAAGGTGGGTTGTCAAATTAAGGGTTGGAAGAAGCAAGAGAAGCCTCCTGTTGTCCTAAGCGTTGGCGAAAACGGAAAGAATCGCCAACAAATTCAATAATGTGAGCTTTGTGGGTGAGGCGGTCAAGCAGAGCCAGCGTCAATTTTTCACTGCCAAAAACAGAAGTCCAATCGGTGAAAGCGAGATTGGTGGTGACGATGAGAGCGACCCGTTCATAAAGGGTGGAGAAAAATTGAAACATTAATTGTGCCCCCAAATCAGAAAAGGGAATGAAGCCAAGTTCATCAACCACCAGTAATTTATAACGCAAAGCGGCATCCAAAAAGCGAGAGAGGCGTTGCTCTTGGTGAGCCAGAATCAACTCATTGACCAAAGCGGCGGCATTGTAAAAGCGAACCCGATGCATCTGCTGACAGGCAGAGATAGCCAGAGCGGTGGCAATGTGAGATTTGCCCAGACCGGGATTACCAACAAGGATAATGGATTCAGCTTTGTCCAAATAAGCCCCCTGAGTCAGTTGGTGAATGCGATGTTCCTTGAGAGAAGGAATGGCAGAAAAATCGAAGGTAGAGAGGGTTTTGTGAATAGGGATTTTCGCTTCCTTGAGACGACGTTTACGTCGGTTTGCCTCTCGCTGTTGCACCTCTGCCTCAGCCAGAGCCAAGAGATAACGGGCGTAATCATAGTTATGGTGGGCGGCATCAGCAGCAAAGCTTTCATGGTTTTGGCGGAAAGTGGAGAGGCGTAGTTCACGCAGATAAACATTTAACAATTCTGTTTGGGTATTCATGCCCTCACCTCCGACAACAATTGGTCATAGGGTTGGAGCGACAGTTTTTGTTGACCAATCCTTTGCAAATGGGGGTGGTCAGCTAAAGAGACAGGAGGAAGCAAGGGGTCGGGGTAAAGAAGCCGGTGCAAACATAATTGCACCCCATCAAAATGGAAACAGCCTAAAGCGACCGCATTTTCCACCGCCTCTTGCACCAAAAGAGCGGCATGTTGCTCGTGAAGACGGAGAATTTTGACAAACTCACGCGCTCCCCGTCCCTCTGGCCATTGCTCACGCAACTTCTGGAGCAACGTATCATAAATGGTCGCCCACTGTTTGCGCCAGTGACGAATCGGCTGAGCGTAGTCGAGGGCATGGGGTCGTTGTTCGAGCAGTGGCAGATAATGGAGAGGGTCAAAAACATCTTGGTGTTGCCCATAACAACGTGGATGGATAGCCAGCGGGTCAGTTTGGTCTAGGCGGTAAATCTCAATCGTAAAGGGAAAGCATTTGACCTGTAATTGCTTTTGTCCATGATGGACGGGGACTGAATAGCGATTGGTGTCAACCACCACTTGGCTGTAAGGGGTGAGGGTGGCTGTGATAAGTTTAGCAACTTCAAATGGATAGGGTGGCAAGGGGCGCAAATGGGGTTGCTCTTCTTGACTCATCACCCCAATGGTTGCAGGTACTCCCTTGAGTTGACGGCTTGCTTCTGCTTGACATTTTGCCAATAAATGTTGGTTCAACTCGGCAAAGCTGGTCACCTCCGGCAGGGGACTCATAAATTGACGTTGCACATAGCCGACCCCATTTTCGACCCCGCCCTTTTCATGACCCGCGCCAGGGGCACAGAAATGGCTGTCGAAAATGTAATGTCCCCGCATTGCCAAAAAGGTGCGCTGCTCTTGCCGCTTTTTTCCTTTCAGAATCTTGGTGACCGCTGTCTTCAGATTGTCGTAACTGATACGCTCCGGCACACCACCGAAGAACGCGAAGGCTGCCACATGTCCTGCCAGAAAGGATTCCAGTTTCTGGCTAGGAAAAGCCATCACAAACAGTCGTCGCGAATAGTTGAGGCGCATAATGAACAGATTGGCTGTCACTTGCTCCCCTGACAGGATAAATTGGGCTTCTCCCCAATCTACTTGGGCATCTTTGCCTGGTTCAAACCCCAAGGGCAGGAACACCTTGAGGGCTTTTCGCTTTTTCCTCTCTTGGCTGATCGCATAACGCAGGGTGGATTCAGCTCCCTTATACCCTTCCCCCTGCAAAATTTCGTAAATCTTTTTGGCTGTATATCTTTGTTTTCGGGGCAATTGGTCGCTTTCATCTAACAATGCCACGATTCGTTCTTTGAAAGCTCCCATCACGGGAGCGGTTCGAGGCGTTTTGATTTGGAAACCAGCTTTGGTTGGGCTATTGACCGCTTTATGGATGGTGCGCCACGCATGTCCAGTTTCCCGTTCAATCTCTCGCATCGTTTTCTTTTCAATAAAATACATCCGGCGAATATATTCCCATTTTTCCATTGTCAGCATTCTCCTTTTCCTCCATCTTGTTGGGTGTGGTTGTTTTCCAACATGATAGAGATTTTGATGGTTGTCTGCTGACTTTCTCGTCGATCATTATTCCCGCTACTGCTGACTTTTTAGAATATCAAAAACAAAGGGGATTACCTTGCCTACATGGTGGTTATCCTTGCCCCAGATAGCCCCAATGCCACCAGTTTGCCCATTGCCAGTCAAGGCATTCATCTGCTGGTCACTCAGTTTTCGCCGTTGAATCCGGGGGGTGTTTTGCCGGTGTCGTTGGGGTTGCCCATTGGCTTGATTGCCATTATGTCGGTCACATTGCGGCGACGACGGAAACACGTTGATGGGGATGGGTCGTTGTTACGAATTTGAGGATATAGCGCGTGTGCGTAATTTCTTCTACGCTCTACACAATCATTTCTATAACAAAATCAATTTCCCTATTTATTTTGATGACTTTTTTACTTGGTCGTCGCCCAAATGCGCCTGCCTTTTTCAATTATCACAACATTGAAATGAAAGCGATTGGCTTGGAGCAACCGTCCGGTGTGGTTTTTGTGGCAGGGGAACAAGGTTTGTGGGTGGTAAGTGACAATACGAACCGTATCTTCAACCTGTTCCCAGACGGAAATCTGAATGAGAATGGCACAATCCACCTCCCCGAAAAGGTTTTGAAGGGTTGGCGATTCACCCCAATCTGACCCTCCCCCGAAAAAGTGGACATAGAGAAAAGGCATAGTACACTTTTTTCGGAGGAAACAATGACAACCAAAAAACGAACATATCCGGCAGAATTCAAACAAGAAGCGGTGCGCCTGTGGGAAACCACCGGCAAGAGCGCAATGGCAATCAAGAAAGAACTCGGTATCACACATGGCTTGCTGAACAAATGGAAACGCAAGCTGAAAGACGAGGGAGAGATTGCCTTTCCTGGACGAGGCCGCCTAACACCAGAACAAGAAAAGATACGTCAACTGGAACGAAAATTGGCGGTCGCCGAACAAGAAAGAGACATTCTAAAAACATATAATGAGGTCAGCTTGAATAACCAGAAATAGCTGTTCAACTGACGCAGACCCCTGATTTTAAAATGGGAGCATCGCATCCCTGTGCTTTAACTGGCGGCTTCTGTCTGTGACTTCTGATTGGTAGACTAATCAACGCGATTGAATCATGTTTTTGAAGCAAGACAGAGCGCTTCGATGTGACAGTGAACAGCACACATGTCGAAAAGGAGATGTCTGATGCCACCGTTTACCGTTGCTCTGGACCTGGGGAAGTGGAAACATGCTGTTAGCATTTACAGTACGCAGACCCATGAATTGTGCCAATCGCTGATAATTCGTGTCAATCAAAAGGGATTTGCTCAACTACATACGGCGTTAACCCATTACTCAACACAACCTGCAGATTTCATCATTGGCTGCGAGGCGACGGGTCACTATGGAGATACGGTTATCCGCTCCCTTCAGGCACAGAATTATGCCATTGTGCGCATGAACCCCGCCCAGGTCACGCAGTTCCGGCGCGGCCTCGGCCGGCGCGCCAAAACCGATGCCTTGGATGCCGATGCCATGACTCGACAACTGGCTGTCGGTGATTTTGTGTCCGACCAACAGTTAAGTGATACGGCGATGAAACTGCGTCGGTTGACCCGATTACGATTAGCGTTCATTGAAGAAAGGGGCCGGTGGACGAACCGCCTTTCTGCCGTGATTAATCAAATGTTCCCAGAGGTAGAGCCGTTATTGACTGGCTTGAGTACACCTACGACATTAGCAATTTTATCTGCTTATCCTTCTCGAAAACGGCTGGCGAAAGCATCCTTGAACAAGTTAACCGGTATCATCCACAAAGCCAGCCGCCGCAACAAAGGTGAGGAATATGCCCAGACGCTCAAAAAGGCAGCAGCCTCATCAATTGGACTGGATGATCCCTGTCTGGAAATGGAAGTAATGATTCTGGTGGAGCAGATTATTGCCAGGAATGTATCCATTCGTGATATGGATAGACTGGAATTGCCCCACTTTAATAGACACTGAGATAAGATACAGTGTCATCTAAGTGAGGTAATTATGGCAAAGCAATTTACACGAGAATTTAAGATAGAAGCCGTTAAGCTATCGTACCAAACTGACAAACCGATTAGCGCATTTATCAAGGATCTGGGCATTAGTCGGAGCAGTTTGAATCGTTGGCGGAAGGAGTTTGGTCAAGACCCTGACCAAGCCTTCCCTGGCAAAGGCAAACAAAAAGAGCGTGATGCAGAGGTGACCCGTTTGAAGCGTGAGTTACGTGAATCACAGCTCGAAAACGAAATCCTAAAAAAAGCCGTGGCCATCTTCACGCGTCCAAAGCGATGAAATTTCAATTCATTGACGCACACCGAACGGATTATCCTGTGGCACTCATGTGCCGTGTGCTTGCTGTTTCACGCAGTGGTTATTATGCTTGGTGTAAACGCCCCCCAAGCAAGCGGAAGGTGGCTGACGATAAGTTGTTGGTTGCGCTCCAAGAGGCATATCAAGAGAGCAAAGGTCGTTATGGTGCGCCCCGTATCTACAAAAAGCTATTGGGTCTCAAATGGCGTTGCAGTCGTAAGCGTGTGGCTCGTCTGATGCGCGAGAATAATCTTGTTGGCAAGCGACCAAAACGGCGTAAAGTAACGACAAAACAGGACCCCAGCAAGCAACCAGCCCCCAATCGGTTGCAACAGAACTTTACAGCTCAAAGACCGAATGAAGTCTGGTGCGCGGATATTACGCACGTGCCAACAAACGATGGATCACTCTATCTTGCTGTCATCATCGATTTGTTCTCGCGGTTGGTTGTTGGCTGGTCAATCCGTCAAGATATGTCTCGTCATCTTGTCATTGATGCACTTGTAATGGCGACAGGCCGTCGTAGCCCATCTGCGGAATTGATACACCATTCAGACCGAGGTAGCCAGTACACAAGTGATGATTTTCAACAGGCGTTAACGGTATCAAAAATTCGACCGAGTATGAGTGGGGTTGGCAACTGCTACGATAATGCACCAGCTGAGAGTTGGTTTGCAACGTTAAAAGTTGAATGTGCCGATAAAGTATTTGAGAGTCATGCTGTGGCGAGAACAACCCTGTTCGAGTACATCGAAATATTTTACAATAGGCAACGGTTGCACTCACAATTAGGCTATCTCAGCCCGGTTGAGTATGAAAAGCAATATCAGGAAATGAACAGTGTGTCACAATCATGTGTCCACTAATTCGGGGCAATTCCAGACAAATACGAGAAACAACCCAGGAATTGTTGGCCGAAAGAAGCCAGGATCTCGGTTTGGAACGGCCGTTACAGTTGTCAGATTTCCCCATTGGGGATTTTTTGTCTATTGGTACGTTGCTGGGTGAGATTGGCTGTATTGAACGATTTCCCACTCAAAAGCAGTTGTTGAGTTATTTTGGCTGGTGCCCCAACACCAAAGAAAGTGGCACACAAAAATCACCACATCCTCGATTATCTCATCAGGGGAACCGCTTCGCTCGGCGCATCATTTGGATGCTTTCATTGTCGGCCATTCGTTGTGTAGATGAATATCGGGATTATTACCACCGGCGCATTGATACTGGAAAGAACAAAATGAAAACGCTGGTTGCTGTGGGTCGCAAGCTGTTGTGTGTCATCCGGGCTATCCTGTTAACAGGTCAGCCATACGACCCCAAACGCTATCTGACTCAACAGCAAACCATTGCTGTCAATTGAGGTTTTGGCCTTGACGGCAACATAGTAGTTAAAGCTGTGGCCATCTTCAGCAACCCAAACCCATGAGATACCAGTTCATCGAAGAGCATCGGCAGACATTCAGGGTAACTTTCATGTGTCGGGTATTGGATGTGTCGTCCAGCGGTTATTATGCCTGGCGTAAACGCTCGTCCAGTTCGCGGGAGATGGCGAATAACAAACTGCTCAAAGAAATCGAGGCGGCTTACCAAGCGAGCAATGGAGTCTACGGCAGCTCACGCATTTACCATGAAGTGAAAGGAAGAGTGCCTTGTAGTGAAAATCGTGTGGCTCGTCTGATGAAAAAGCATGGTATTGCCGCCAAACAGAAGAAGCGCTATAAGCGCGCCACCAAAGCAAACGCCGCTCATCCAGTGGCTCCTAATCTGGTGGATAGGGATTTTTCGGCCACAGCGCCCGATGAGAAGTGGACAACCGACATCACTTACATCCCTACACTAGAAGGCTGGTTGTATTTGGCTGTCGTCCTGGACTTGTTTTCGCGTCGTGTTGTCGGCTGGGCGATGTCAGCACGTATGACGAGTGGCCTGGTGATCGATGCGTTCAAGATGGCTGTACACCACCGTCGGCCAGCCGTCGGCTTGATTCATCACTCGGATCGGGGCAGTCAATAACTTCATGTCCATAAAACTGGGGGAGGGTCATTTTGTCAGTCAATCAGATTACTGGAGTCATTCCTGAGGATGTTAATGAAGATGGAGTAACATTGTTCCATTGATTACGACCATTACTAACTGCATTATTCCATCCTGAGGATAACGTATGTCCATCGTAATTCGGATAGTTTGTTGACCACTTGCAGCCAGACCAGCTGTAAGCATGTATTCGGGAAATATCGCTAAAAAAACATTACTGCCAATGTTATTGCAATTAATCCAATTTTGATTCCGACAGCTTTTTTAGAAAAGTCGGTCCGAAGTTGATTTGTCACTATTTTCATTGACAATTGTCACATGCGGTTTGCCGTTTGTTACTCATTGGGATTCAGCCGCTGAAACCAGCGAGGGGAGTACGCTGTTTCGCCGCCGCGCCACAGTTGCGCTGTAATCTGCATATGCCCCAAATGCAGGGCGGTATGGTCGATGGCATGCAACAGCGCCCACCGAGTAGAAACCTCGCCATGGTTGGTTACCCGAACCTTATTTAACTCGTCGGCAGTTAAATTGGCGATAATAAGCTGGCTTTCTTCGCCTACTTCAGCCAATCGATTGATCAATGGCGCGGGACTATCGATCTTGGTCTTAAATTCTGCAGGTCTATCGCGGCTTGCCGGCAGCCCGCCAACCACCTCACCCACCCAATAATGTTCCGCCCCCGCCACATGAGCCGCCATCACTGCCACCGAATTGGTTACATGGTCATCTTCGCCCTCTATCGGGCGCCAATTGAGGGCTTCTGCCGGCAACTCTTCCAACAATCTGATGATCTGCCCTCGCAAATCTTCCAACATATTCAAATATTCGGCTGCTTCAGGGTTCATCTTCTGTCCTCAACATTACAATGGAATTTCGACTTGAACAGATGCCCCTTGACCAGGAGCGGTCTGTAAATCGAACGATCCGCCTAACTCTTGGGCTCGCGCCCGCATGTTCTGTAACCCATGCCCTACTGATTGGTCGATGGCGGCTGGATTAAACCCTTTGCCATTGTCGCCGATTCGCAGGCAAATACCAGCATTTGTGCGTTTCAACTCCAAGTAAACTTGGGTCGCTTTGGCATGACGCGCGATATTCGCCAATGCTTCTTGAGCGGTCATATACAGAGCCCTAGCAATGGTTGACGACGCCACCATCGCCGCTTCTGGCTCAATTGTTACATCCATTTGTACCATCGTATTTGCCTGAAATTCCCGCTCAAGCTGCCCCAACCCTTGAATCAGGTCACCGCTAAAATGGCGCGGGCGTAAATCTAAAATAAAGTTGCGAATATCGGAAATAGTGTCGTTTAATCCATCTATAGCAGAAGTGATGAGTTGGTTGGGTTGCGTCGCATTTGCCGGCAATATAAGCCGCGCCGATTCCAGCGTTAAACCAACAGCGTAAATCGATTGGATCACTCCATCGTGTAAATCCATACCGATTCGAGCCCGCTCTTCAACGATTGCCAATCGTTGAATTTCCTCGTGTAATTGGGCTTTTTTGATGGCGATAGCGGCGTGTGCCGCTAACATCTCGGCCAACTTTTGGTCGGCGGCGGTAAACTCATCTCCATCCAGCTTATTGGTCAGGTACAGGTTGCCTACCGCCACATCGTCGTACAAGATCGGCACTCCTAAAAAGCTGCTCATAGGAAGATGGTGTGGCGGAAATCCGACCGAGCGGGGATCATCGCTGACCCGGCGCAATCGGATTGGTTTTTTTTCTCGAATCAACGCGCCTAGCGCGCCGCGTCCTTTGGGAGGATGCTCAATTGCTGCCGCTTCATCAGCGCTCATGCCACTGTGAACAAATTCCACCAAATTGCCATCACTATTGGGTACCCCTAATGCCCCATATTGGGCATTGACGAGTTGACGGGCGCTTGTCACAATTTGGTTGAGTACTTTGTCCAAGGAAAAATTGCCGGCAATCGCCAGCGCCGCATCGTTAAGCGCATCAGAAGCCTGGGCAGAGACGAAATTTGTAGACATAATGATTACAGGAAATCAGAGAGGTGATACTTTACGGCATAGGCAGCCGCCTCGGCGCGATTGGCTACGCCCAACTTGCTAAAGATGTTGCTTACGTAATTGCGCACCGTCCCCTGACTGAGATGCAACGCTTTGGCAATCTCCCGATTCGTTTTACCATGCATAATGTGATTCAACGCCTGAAGCTCTTGCGACGACAATTCGGCAAAGGCGTTTTGTTCCTCTTTTTGGATCGCTTGTCGAACCTGACCCAACACCTTTTCCGTCAACGATGGATCGAGCGTCGATTCGCCTTTAGCCGCTCCTTCAATTGCTCGCACCAAATCGACGCTGCCCACTTGCTTCAATACATACCCCGACGCCCCCGCTCGAATAGCGGCAAACAACATCTCATCTTCGGCATACGAGGTCAACATCAGCACATGGATATCCGGCTTGCGGGCTTTGATCCGTTGGCATGCTTCAATGCCGCTGCCTTGCGCCAGCCGAATATCCATCAATATCACGTCAAGTTCGTGGTGAAAGGCTTGGTTAACCGCCTCATCAGCGGTGGTCGCCTCTGCAATCACATTGAAATTAGGGTAATGATTTAGCAGCGCCTTTAAACCAAGCCGCACCACCTCATGATCATCTACCAACATAATGCGTAAAGGCTTCATGACGCTACTAGTATAGCCCCATTTGGGCAAATAGTCGTAATAGCGAGGATTCTTATGAATAGTCGAGCCAAACAGTTAGCAAATTTAGGAGACGCCGCCCGCAAAGGGGGGGATAAAGCGGAAGCGATTTTTTATTATGAGTGGGCGCTGCGCTCACATCCGCCCGATTTTGTCGCTATTCAGGCGTGGAAAGGGATGAGCAAATTAGCAGAGTCGCCGAAAAAGAGAGAGGAATATTTGGTGGAGATTTTGGGCATCGATCCATTTCATGTGTGGGCGAGGCGAGAGTTAACTCTGTTGAAGAATGGGTTGAGCCAGGAAGCGATCTATGATCCTAACCAGCCGATAAATAGTTATTCTGAAAAACAAGCGCCAGCAGAGAGTAAAACTCAGCAAACAAGCTGCCCCCGTTGCAGCGCCAGAATGGTATATTCTCCGGACGGGAGCCAGTTGGCGTGCGAACATTGTGGGCAAGGGGAAAATTTAGCTGAGAGGGATTATGCCGGCATTGTGCAGGGCGAATCGGAGCAAAATTTCTTGTTGGCGTTAGCCAGCGCTAAGGGACATCTGCCGCCACAAAATAGCCAAACCTTTGATTGTCAGGCGTGTGGGCATCGATTTTTGGTTGACGCCGCCGTTTTATCGGTAATATGCCCCTATTGTGATCACGTTTATGTGGTGGAAGAGATCAATTTTGAAACGCGGGAGTTGATTCCGCCCCAAGCGATAATTCCGTTCCAGATCAGTTTGACGCAAGCCCGGAGGATATTGCATGACTGGTTTAGAACGCGGGAAGTGGCGGCAAGCGCCGAACCCCATGGCTATTATTTGCCGGCATTCACTTTTGATATCGGGGGCAAACTCTCTTCTTCGACCAGCGGTCCCAAACCTGCTTTGGAAAGCTATTGGGATTTTCTGTCACAAAAATCTGGGCAAACATCTGTCTCAATCGCCAACAAAGATAGTCTCCCCCAAAGCGTCTCAGCGCCATACAGTAAGCCTAAATTTGAGCTGGAAAGTTATTGGAATTTCCTGACGCAATTCGCCCAGCCTACGCCTGCCCCCACCCACGATACTCAGCGTTTCATCCATTTTGACGACATTTTAATCTTTGCTTCGGACAAATCGTCTGCCATGTTAGCCAACGCTGAAGATTGGTTTGATTTGGCGGATCTGCTTCCGTATGATCCGCGCTATCTAGCCGGCTTCCCAGCGGAAATCTATGACATCCCAGTGTCTGACGCTTCCCTGCAAGCGCGGAGGGTCGCCTGGGAACGTATCAAAGCGGGTCGGCGCAATTCAGCCGCCTCATTATCTTCTGCCGGCATGTTGGTAGAATCGTACAAGTTGGTTTTGCTGCCGCTGTGGTTGGCGCATTATGAGCTGGACGGCATCCAATATGAATTGGCTATCAATGGGCAAACGGGCAAGTTAAAGGGAGGGTTGCCGGCAAGATAGCCATTACCGCCCTTCCTAGTTTTAGGCTATAATAAAGCGAACGAATGTTCTTTGCGATTTAGCCTTTGGCTAAAAGGAGCGGATGATGGACAAAGGTCAGATTTTGCTGTTTGCCGGCACAAAAAAGGGGTTGTTTATATTTCGCAGCGACGCCGACCGACGGAATTGGCGCGTAACCGAACCCCACTTCCCCGGATGGGCGGCGCAACATACCAGCTACGATCCGCGCAATGGGATGATTTATGTCGCTCTCGATCATATGGTGTACGGCAGCAATATCCACCGGTCGCCCGATTTAGGCAAGAGTTGGGAGATCTGCGACGCTCTAACTTACGGCGAGGAACAGAAAGCGGCAACTCGCATTTGGCATATCCAATCCGGACATCCCAGCCAGCCAGATGTGGTGTGGGCGGGCGGCGACCCAGGATTGTTGTTTAAATCGGAAGATGCCGGCAAAAGTTGGGCGGAAGTCCCCGGCATCAACCGCCACCCCACTCGAGAAGCGTGGTTTCCGGGCGCGGGCGGGCAAATCGTTCATACCATCGTCCAACATCCGACGGATCCGCAACGGCTCTATGTGGCGGTGTCAGCGGCGGGCGTCTTCCGCAGCGACGATGGCGGGGTTAGTTGGCAGCCCAAAAACAAAGGGGTTGCCGCCGATTTTTTGCCCGACCCCAATCCCACGGTGGGGCAATGCTGCCATCATCTGGTGATGAGTCCGACCAACCCCAATTGGCTCTTTCAGCAAAACCATTGCGGCGTCTACCGCAGTTACGATGGCGGCGACAGTTGGGAAGATGTGGGCGAGGGACTGCCGGCAACCTTTGGTTTCCCAATGGGCATCAACAGTCAGCAAGCTCAAACGATTTACGTCATTCCTCAAATCAGCCCCGACTACCGGTACACGCCCGAAGGGAAATTCCGCGTGTACCGCTCGACTAATGGCGGCGGGGAGTGGGAGGCGTTGACCAATGGGTTGCCACAGGAAAACGCTTATTTGGCTTGTTATCGGGAAGGGATGGCGACGGATGGGTTAAATCCGTGTGGCATTTATGCCGGCACAACCACGGGGCAGCTCTTCTACAGCCGAAATAACGGGGACGATTGGGAAACGCTCTCCACCAATTTACCCCCGATTTATGCGTTAGGCACAGCCACATTGCCGGCATGATACGGCCAAGTCTCACACGCAAAGGTTTTTAGTGATCGTTCATTCTACATTCTTGTTTAGAACATGATTGAAGATTATTAAATTTGGGAGTGTAATCAGCTAGAAGTTTTTTTTGTGCGGGGTGTAAGTCTTCTTGTTGGATAGGATATTCCCCTACAAGCCTTCTGCAATGGTTAAATGCATTATTATAAGTCATGTAATGGCGATTTGCACATAGTCTTTCTTCATTATCAAAAGCGTCATTTGTCACAGCGGTCTATAGTGTAAAGATTGAATTGATAGGAGACTAAATAGCATGCTCGCCATCTCCCACATCATGGCAATTACAGCCCCAAGTCTCTTTTATGTTTACACAGGTTTTGTACAAGCAATTTTATTTTCATTCTGCCATACATCTTCAACAATACCTCAAATTTATCTTTAACTAGGGTTCACTGAAATATAAAATTGCGAAGTTAAACAGGACGGGTATTTAACATCGCCAACAATAGCTCGTATTCCTCACAACAATCCCCGCAAAAATCGAGATGGAGTTCTACCAACGGCATCAAACTGCCGGCAGAATGCCCTAATCAGGCTGGGCTTTCAACATCGTCAACAACAGCTCGTACTCCTCGCAGCAATCCCCGCAAAAATCGAGATGGAGTTCTACCAACGGCATCAAGCTGCCGGCATCTTCTCCCGCCATCTTTAAATCGGCATATTGGTCAATTAGCTCGTACACCTCCTCGCACCCCGCCTCCGCATCCTTGGTCTCCACCAACATTTGCAGCAACTTTTGCAGTTGGGCTGCCTCTTCGGGCGAGGCTTGTTGGGGCGACGCCAATAGTTCTCGAATTTTTTGCAGCGCCTTTTGCGCTAGGTTTTCCATGTTGTCCACCTCTTGCCGGATCAGATGAGTTGTTTTGCCTCTTTCTTACTCGAATTCAGCCAACATCTCCGCCGCCGAGAGATTCCGTTTTTCCAACCCTTTTTTCAATCGCAACCGAGCGTCATGTAACAGTTTGTAAAGGGCGTTTCGATTTGTGCCCATCTTCTCCGCCACCAATTCCACCGGCATCCCCGACAGCATCAAATGATTCATCGCTTCCCGTTGGCGGGGGGTTAACTCTTCGTCGATGATTTTTTTTACCAAACTGACCATTTGCTGTTGGGTAGCCACATCTTCGGGCGAAGGGGCGTCGTCGGCTAAGAATGCCGGCATAAAAATAGAGCCATCTTCCCGCTCTGTCAATCCATCCAGCGACACATCCCGCCACCGTTGCCGCCGCATTTCGCTAAACGCCACCCGCACTGCCACCTTTTGCGCCCAGGTGGTAAATTTGCTCTCGCCCCGAAAGGTATCAAATTTATCCAGGATCTTTAACAACGCATCCTGGGCGAAATCATCCACCGCCGCTTCTAAATCCTGATCGATGCGGCTGGCGAGCGAAAAGGTCAATCCTCGGGTCAATATCGCCCGCAAATCCGTCAGGGCAGCTTCATAATCCGCTCCGCCAGACAAAGCGGCGATCCAATCCTCATTTGTGCGTTCCGTTGCAATTTTTGTCATGCGCCGCCTATTTTAAGCGGAAAGGGGACGATGGGCGAACAGGTTGCGCCCATTGCCGATGGTTTTATAATCCGGCTCATGAAAACCAATGGCGCAGTTTGGTTGGCAACCCGGCTGGAAAGTCCGACAAATTGGAGCCGCCTGTTTGGACGACAGGCGGAACTTTTTGTAGAAATCGGTTTCGGCGGCGGCGAATTTTTGCTTGATTTGGCAAAGCGGCATCCCAATGCCAACATTTTAGGCATCGAAATCTCCAACCCCTCACTACGAAAAGCAGAAAAGAAGATAAAGAACCGCCATTTGACCAATGTGCAATTGGCGATGGGAGACGCCAGGGCGATATTGTGGCTGAATTGCGCGCCAAATGAACTGAGCCGGACATACATTAACTTTCCTGACCCGTGGCACAAAGCGGGTCATGTTAATCGGCGGCTGATCGACGCCCAATTTTTATCGTTGCTGGCAGCCAGAATGCCGGCAGGCGGCAAGCTGGAGATAGCTACCGACCATCCCCATTACCAACAATGGATTGCCGAACGATTGGCTGAAAGCCCCTATTTTGATTCGTCAATTGGCGTTCCATTTAAAACAGACGATCCCGATCGTTATCGCACCAAATATGAACTTCAAGCGTTGGCTGCCGGCAGCCAATGCCGCTACTTTAAAACTGTTCGCAATCAAACGTCCGCCCAAAATATTTTTCCAATTCCGCCGGAGGCGGCTATGCCCCACCTTGTACTTCATCTGCCCCTGTCCGCCGACCAAATTTGTGACCGATTTGAGAGCGGTCAGTCTCACATTGGCACAACGAGCGTTCGGCTAATCAACCTTTTCCGCGCCGCACAACGAGATACGCTCTTGGCGGAATGTTTTGTCAGCGAAGAGCCGCAAAATCAGCGGGTGGGTTTATCGATTCAAAAAAGAGATGAGGACAAATGGATTATTTCGCTGGGCGAAATTGGCTTTCCCCGCCCCACTGCCGGCATTCATGCCGCTGTTTTTTTCGTTGGGCGGTGGATAACGTCGCTCCATCCAAAGGGGCAAATTGTGCGGCACAACCTTAATCTGCCCAAACCCCAACCAAGTTCAACTGATTCAGAAATGACGGAACCCTAAATATTATGAGCGCAAACGGCAAAAAACCGATTTTTCATGACCCCAAATTAGCGTTGGCGGATTGGCAAAAAGCCCAACCCGCCAATCTGTTTACTTCTGACCGCAACTTTCGGCATGCGTTGGAATTTTATTGGGGGGAACAGATGTTGCGCCGCCATGCCCCAAAATTGTATCAATTTGGCGGCGTAGCCAAACAACTCGACGCCCTAGTCGCTACCGCCAACCTCCCCCAAAACCAGCCGACATTAGAGCGTTTTAACGGCTTGGGCGGCAGGATCGAAGATGTGCGTTTTCATCCCGCTCACCATGATGCCGGCAAGCTCATTTACGGCTCTGGCGTGATGACGGCGTTAGAAAAACCGGGCAACAATTTGCTCTCATTGGCGTTGTTTTACCTCTCCGCTCAACAAGGGGAAGCCGGGCACAATTGCCCGCTAGCATGCACGGCTGGGGCGATAAAAACGCTCCAGCAAAAAGGGTCGCCCGCGTTGAAAAAACGGTATCTGCCCAAAATGCTCGACCCCGATTACGACAGCAATTACCATGCCGCCCAATTTTTCACCGAAATCCAGGGCGGCTCAGATGTTGGCGCCAACCAAACGAAAGCGACGCCGCTCGACAAAAAAGAGGGCAGTTGGCTGATCAATGGCGAAAAATGGTTCTGCTCCAATGTAACAGCAGATGTGATATTGGCGACCGCCCGGGTGGAAGGGCAAGGGGAAGGGACGGCGGGGTTGGGTCTATTCTTGATACCCCGTCGGCTGCCCAACGGGGCGCTCAACCGCTTTGCCATTAACCGGCTCAAGGATAAGCTGGGAACGCGCTCGTTGGCGACCGGCGAAGTCGCCTTTCAGGATACGTTGGCATACCAAATTGGGGATACCAAAGAGGGTTTTAAAATAGCGATCGAACAAATTATCAACTGTTCTCGCCTGTACAATGGGGTGGCGGCTGCCGGCATCGCCCGACGAGCCTTTACCATAGCCTCAAGCTATGTCCAATATCGACGCGCGTTTGGGCGGGAGATCGTCCATTTCCCCATCGTGCAAGAGATGTTAGCCAGAATGCGGGCAGACGCTGCCGGCATTCTGGCGGGCAGTTTCGTCATCGCCCAGGCATTGGACAAGGCAGAAAGCGGCAAAATGAGTGACGATCAAGCTGATTTTGCCCGAATCGCGATCAATCTCAACAAACTCCGCTCCGCCATGCTCTCCCATCAGGTCGCTAACCAGGCGATAGAGTTGCTGGGCGGCAATGGGGCAATCGAAAGCTTTTCGCCGCTGCCCCGCTTGCTGCGCGACAATGTCGTGTACGAAAATTGGGAAGGGTCGCACAATGTGTTGCTGGCGCAAATGGGGCGAGATATGCGTCGTTACCAGGCTCATTTGCCTGTCTTGGACAAGCTGCGCCAACTGGTTGAACCCGTAAGCTCGCCGCCAGAATTTAAAGAGGGGTTGATTGCCGGCATTGATGGGATTGAGGCAGAAATTGAGCATGTGTTGACGATGGATGAGCTGACTGCCGGCATTTATCTCCGTCCCCTGATGATTCGTTTGGCGGATTTGTATTACGCTACTTGTCTGGCGGCAGAAGGGGAATGGGAATTGACCAACAAAGAGGACCGCTCCAAACAACGGTTGGCGGTCTTATTTTTTAGCCGCCGGGCACAAGGCAAGGAGCCAAAAGATATCCCCTATTACGACGATTTGGTCTCCCGGTTAGCGGTCGAAGGTTAAAGTCAAGATAAATGAGCAACATAAACCCCAACCTCCCTTTCATCGACTTGCACCGCCATCTGGATGGCAGCGTGCGGCTAGAAACGATTTTAGAACTGGGCATAGAGCGCAACCTGCCATTGCCGGCATTCACCCTGGAAGCGCTTCGTCCTCATGTTCAAGTCTCCCAACCCCAACCCGGTCTCCTGGCATTTTTTGAAAAGTTTAAATGGCAAACGATTATCCTGACCGATTACGACGCCTGTTATCGCGTCGCTTATGAAAATGTGGAAGACGCCAAAAATGAAGGGATAGATTATATCGAATTGCGATGCAGCCCGGCATTTATGGCGCAGGCGCACGGGTTGGAAACAGCCGGCGTCATCGAGGCGATAGTAGCCGGGGCGCAAGCGGGCGCCCGCGACTTTGGCGTGCCGGTCAATCTGATCGGCATCCTCAGCCGCACTTACGGCGCTGCCGCTTGTTTTGACGAACTGGACGCCTTGTTAACCCAAAAAGAACATCTGACTGCCCTCGATTTGGCTGGCGACGAAATCAACTACCCGCCTGAACTGTTTATCGAACATTTTCAGCGCGGTCGAGACGCGGGCTGGGAGATCACCGTGCATGCCGGCGAAGCGGCGGGGAGCAAGAATATTTGGAACGCCATTGATCAATTGGGGGCGACTCGTATAGGGCATGGACTGCGGGCAATAGAAGACGAAAAGCTGCTCGACCATTTGGCTGAAAATGGGATCGGTTTGGAGGTGAACTTGACCAGCAATTTACAAATCAGCGCTGTGCCAGATTACGCCAGCCATCCGTTAAAAGGGTTACTGGAACATGGGGTCAAAGCGACGATTAACAGCGACGACCCCGGCATTAGCGCCATCGACCTGGCGCATGAGTACAATGTCGCTGCGCCTGCCGCTGGATTGACTACCGCCCAAATTCACCAAGCCCAACGCAACGCCCTGGAGATCGCCTTTTTGCCGGCATCTGAGAAGGCGCGATTATTGGCAAGCAAAAAATCGAATTGAGCGAGAATACGCGTTGACGTCGCCAGCAAAGCTCTTTTTTCAGGCAGTTTTGGCTTTTGCCGGCAAAGAATTTGCCCAAGCAGCCCAACTCGCCCAACGGGCGTCGGCGGGCGAACCAGACATTTTGGTTTATCGGGAGGCGGCGATTTATTTGCAAAACATCTCAACCGTTGGCGCTAATGCGGTTTATGGGATGCCTAATGGTTTTGCCCAATTTATCAGAGGCGGCGGCAACATACCTCTTTACCGCAACTTATCAGAGGCGCTGAAAGAGATTTATTTGGGGTACGATTCGTTTCGTTTACTCGATATTGGAGTGGGAGATGGGTTGGCATTGTTGCCGGCATTAACTCCCAATATCGTCTCCCTCGATCTAATTGAGCCTTCCCGCCCAATGCTCGACGCTCTTTGCCAAAGATTGAGCAGCTTGGGGTTCTCTTATCGCCCACACCAGATGACATTGCAAGCTTTTGCGGCGACCGAAAGGAGAAAATGGGATGTCGGGCAAGCTACTTTTTGCCTGCACGCCATTCCGCCAAACGAGCGGCTCGATCTATTGAAATGGCTGAGAAGCCATGCCAGCCGTCTGCTCATCGCCGAATTTGACGCGCCGGCATTTGCCGGCATGCTCAACGAAGAAACGGTCGATTATTTTGTTCGCCGATACCAAAATGGGCTGTCGGAATATGCCGGCAAACCAACTGTCACCCAAAATTTTCTGATGCCCGTCTTTTTTGGCAACTTCGATCAGGAAGCAGCCCGCTTGACTTTTGAGCAGCCGATCTCAGCTTGGCAGGATGATTTAACCCAGGCTGGGTTTGCTCAGATCACGAAACGCCATCTGCACGATTATTGGTGGGCGCCTGCTTACCTTCTGGATGCGTCGTAAGATGAAAATCCAACCATGGGCGATCTCGGTCTTGGCTGTTTGCGCCGCCCTAATTGCCGGCATGATTTTTGTGTTGGCGGCGGGCGAAAACCCAATTGTGGTGTATGGCGAATGGTTTAAAGCTGGGTTTGGTTGTCGGGGGGCGGGCAACCGCTGCGCCGCGCTAACGGCATTGCAATATGCTACCCCGCTCACCCTTAGCGGCTTGTCAGCTATGGTCGCCTTTCGGGCTGGGCTGATCAGCATCGGGCAATTTGGGCAAATGGTTTTAGGGGCAGGGGCAACCACTTTTGTGGCGGCATCTGTACAAATGCCGCCCTTTCCAGGGATCATTGCCGCCCTGATAGCCGGCATTCTGGCTGGCGCGTTGTGGGGCATCTTTCCCGCCGTTCTTAAAGCGTATCTGGACGTGTCGGAAGTGATAACTACCCTGATGTTGAATCCGATCGCTTTGTTTATCGTCGCCCCATTTAGCTTTCGCCGTATTCCAGACCAATTTCAGATTGAGCCGTTGGTGGCTACCACCAAATTGACCATCGCCTTTCCCTGCGCCATCGTAGTTGCCGGCATCATCTATCTTTATTTGTGGCGAACGGGTTCGGGGTTCGAAATGCGAATGGCTGGGCAAGCGGCTGATTTTGCCAAAAATGCCGGCATTCATCCGCGTCGGGCGATAGTGCGCGGCATGGGCGTCAGCGGGGCGTTAGCCGGGCTGGCAGGAGCATTTGAGGTTCTTGGCGTTCATTATCGATTCATCAGCAACTTCTCCAGCATCGACCAATTCGACGGCATTATCGTCAGTTTGCTGGGCGGGCTACACCCTCTTGGCATTCTGCTCAGTTCAATCTTTGTGGGCGGGCTTAGGCTGGGAACGTTAAACGGTTTGCAACTGCAGACCTCTGTTCCGCGCGAATTGGGAAACGCCATCATCGCCTTTTTTATGCTATTCATCTTAACCATCCCGAGCTGGAAGAAGGGGCGACGGCATTAAGTCAACTACTACCGGCTAAAAGACCGGTAGCTTGAAAATGCGAATGAAATTCGCCTAAAGCTCGCCCACATCAAAGTTATCATCTTCTATCGGCGGTTTCTTTCCTTGTGACTCAATGTACTGTTTAACAATCTCATCGGTTACATTGCCTGTGCTGGCGGCAAAATAGCCTCTCGCCCATAGATGTTTCCCCCAGAATTGTCGGTTCAATTCTTCAAATTCTTGCAGTAACTTCCGACTGGTTCTCCCTTTCATTAGTTGCATTAGTTTACTCACTGACATTTTCGGCGGTACTGACACCAACAGATGTACGTGGTCTGATTGAACGCTTCCGCTCATTATGATGACATCATTTGCAGCACATATTTGTCTCACCAATTCTCTTAATCTTAATCCAACTTGTCCTTTCAATGCTTTTTTCCGATATTTTGTTATCCAAACCACATGATATTTTATGTCGTAAACCGAATGTGCTGTTTTTCTGTAGCTCATCCTCTTATTTTAGCAGAGCTTTCTGGTTTATCCCGGTCGAGAAAAAAAGACCGCGCCCTACGGGATGCTCTCTTTTTTCTCGACCTCACTATAGTGTGGGGTTGAAAACTGCCTGCCTGAAAGGCAGGGGTTTTAACCTCATTTACAGACAATAATCATCCAAATTCCGGGTGTCATTTTTCTTCAATCTGCTATACTTCGCCCCAAGTTGTCGCGTTTCCGTCTTTAATAGGCGCCCCGCCTAAAAGTAAATTTCACACAAGGAGAAAAGCTATTCCCCCAGTTTACTAAATCACCCAACTTATTCAATTTTGCAAGTGGATTTCGAAAAAAGGAGAGATAATGAAACGCATTTTGTTTATCGTTTTGGGCGCTATCTTGCTTGTCGTCGGGGTGTCAGCTTGCGGCGGCGGGGACGAGTCAGAAGATTTTAGCTTCGCTTTGGTATTGCCAGGACAATTGGGCGACCGTTCCTTTTCCGACTCAGCCAATCGGGGGGCTGAACGGGCTATTTCGGAGCTAGGAGTAAAAGGCACCGTGATCGAAACAACTGGCATCAGCGAACATGAAGCTGCCATGCGCGGAGCGATTCAGGCGGGAAACGATATCGTGCTGCCATTGGCGCTCGACGCCCAATTGCTGCTCGATTTGTCTGAAGAGTTCCCCAACCAACAGTTTGGGGCGCCCTCAGACGTTTTTGCCGAAAGTTTGCCCGACAATTTGGCGGCGTTTCAGATAAACGTGCATGAATCGAGCTTTCTAGTGGGCTTGATTGCCGGCAGCATGACCGAATCGAACGTGGTTGGCGCAGTAGTTGGCGGCGACGCTCCCGCCCTCAACCAATTTTATTGGGGATACAAACAAGGGGTGTTAGAAGTATGCCCCGACTGTGAGGTATTGGTTGGGTATTTGGGCTTTGACTTCGGCAACCCCACCCTGGGTCTGGAAACGGCTCTGGGTCAATTTGAGCAAGGCGCAGACATCATTTACCAGGTGGCAGGAGGCTCGGGCGAAGGGGTGCTGGAAGCGGCGAAACAAACCGGCAACTTTGCCATCGGCGTTGATTCTAATCAAGACCCGCTTCAGCCCGGCTCAGTCATCGTCTCTATGATCAAACGAGTAGACATCACTACTTACACTTTGATCGAACGCGCCAAAAACGGCACATTTACCGGCGGCTTCAACGAGTTGGGCATGTCGGATGGGGCGGCTGGGCTCTCGTGGGACGAAGGATCGACCACGTTTGAAGATGAAGGACCGGACAATATGACCGCGAAATTGCCGGCAGTCAAAGAGACGGTGGAATCATATCGTCAGCAAATTCTGGATGGCAGCTACGAAGTATGCGACGCCTTAAACGAAACGCCGGTTTGCGACACGGTTAGATAACCTTTTCAACCCTTTGGCAGTTGGCTCATTTCTTGAGTCAATTGCCAAACTTACGATCTTCAAATTCCCCCACCATGAGCAATGCTGTCGAACTTCGCAATATCACCAAATATTTTCCCTCCTCCAACGTATTAGCCAATCATAATGTTTCGCTAAATGCGGCAGAAGGGGAAGTGCATGCTCTGGTTGGCGAGAATGGGGCGGGAAAAACCACTCTGATGAACATTTTGTACGGGTTGTACAAGCCAGACTCAGGGGAAATTTTGGTCGATGGCGCTCCTGTTGAAATTGGTCATCCTGATGACGCCATTCGATTAGGCATCGGCATGGTGCACCAACATTTCAAGCTGGTGCCCTCTTTTACCATCGCTGAAAATATCATGTTGGGGATGGAGCCCAACAACATGGGATTTTTGCAAAAGAAAGAGGAAGCGGAACAGGTTCGCGCCTTGGCAGACGATTTCGGATTGCCGGTCGATCCATATGCTCGGGTACGTGATTTACCGGTGGGGATGCAGCAACGGGTGGAGATATTAAAAGCGTTGCAACGAGAAGCGAAAATCCTCATTCTGGACGAACCGACCGCAGTTCTGACGCCTCAGGAGGTGAAGGAGCTTTTAGAAGTGGTTCGTGATTTGGCGGAACGAGGGCGTACCATTATCTTTATCACCCATAAATTGGTCGAGGTGAAAAGCGTGGCTGATCGATTCAGCGTAATGCGCGGCGGCAAAATGATCGGCTCTAAAGAAGTTGCCGGCAGTTCCATCAGCGAAATGGCAAATATGATGGTCGGCAGACCGGTAGTACTAGAGTTAGACAAACAGCCCGCCAATCCTGGCAAAGTCTTTTTTTCCGCCCATGATATCACCGTCACCGACGCCGCTGGATTGCCGGCAGTGAAGCGGCTCTCGTTTCAAGTGCGTTCTGGCGAAATTTTAGGAGTAGCTGGCGTCAGCGGCAACGGACAAACAGAATTGGTCGAAGCCCTCAGCGGCATGCGCCCTGTTGAAGGGGGCGGGCTGCGCTTTATGGACAAAACGATCACCAACGACAGCGTAGGCGAACGGCGCAAAAACGGCATGGCGCACATTCCCGAAGATCGCATCCGCATCGGCTTAAATTTAGCCACCGACCTAGACGAAAACCTGATCGTCACCCGCTACAAATTGCCCGACTTCAACAAGATGGGCTTTATTATCAAAAAATCGTGCCGAGATTTCGCGGCGAAAGCGATCAGCCAATTTTCCATTGCCGCTGCTCGACCAGGCGCCGGCATCGCCACCCTTTCTGGCGGCAATATGCAAAAAGTTGTGCTAGCCCGCGAGCTTTCCGGCGAACCGACATTCGTCATCGCCAACCAACCTACCCGCGGACTGGATGTAGGCAGCATCGAGTTCGTGCATAAATCGCTGATCGAAGCCAGAGACAGAGGGGCGGCGGTGTTGCTCGTTTCCGTTGAACTAGATGAAATTCTCTCCTTGAGCGATCGGGTGATTGTGCTTTATCGGGGAGAAATTGCCGGCGAGGTTGATCCCGAAACGGTTACCCAAGAAGAGATCGGATTGCTGATGGGAGGGGTACATTAACAATGGACAATTTTCAGCGGCAACAACGACTAAACACGATTTTAGTTCCAATATTGGCGATTTTATCGGGGCTTTTTGTGGCGGCGATATTGCTCATTTTTACTGGCGACTCGCCGCTGCAAGCGTTTGCCGAGTTGTTTAAAGCGGGTTTTGGCTGTAGGGCGATCAACCGCTGCGCGTTGTTTACCACCTTCGAGCGGGCGACGCCTCTCATTCTAACTGGCTTATCGGCGCTGGTCGCCTTTCGTACCGGCATGTTCAGCATTGGGCAAGAGGGGCAATTTGCCTTGGGGGCGTTGATTGCGGCATGGTTGGGGTATGCCATCAGCCTGCCGCCCATCATCCATCCCATTTTTATCATGTTGGCGGCGATGATTGTCGGCGGCATTTATGGCTACATTCCCGGTTGGCTCAAAGTCAAATTGGAGATCAACGAGGTGATCACCACTATCGTAATGAATGAGATCGCCATTCTCTTTTCCGTTTATATGGTCAACTTTCCTTTGCGAGCCGATAGGGGCTCGACCGCTTTTTCCCCCGTAATCGACGAGTCGGCAAAGTTAATGACCTTCTTGCCCGGCTCAAAATGGGGGATTGGATTCATCATTGCCCTGGCAACGGCGGCGCTTGTGTACTTGTATCTATGGCGCTCTTCTCCAGGTTATGAGCAACGGATGGCGGGACAATCTTCTCTGTTTGCTCTTTTTGGCGGCATTCGCAACGACCGCGCCGCTTTGCGCGGCATGTTGATCAGCGGGGCGATCGCTGGTTTGGCAGGGGCGATCGAGGTGTTGGGGGTGCATTATCGCATCAATCAGGAATTTTCGGTGGGGCTAGGGTTTGATGGGCTTTCAGTGGCGATTTTGGGGCAGATTCATCCATTGGGGGTAACGTTGGTGGCGATTTTGTTTGCCGGCATTCGTTTGGGGGCGCAATTGGGTCTGCAAATCAATTTGGGCATCCCTCGTGAATTGGGCGGAGCAGTGTTGGCGTTTATGATTTTGTTCGTGGCGGCGGAACAATTTTACCAGGGCGGAATTGCCGGCATGTTAGAGCGATGGGACAAATATCGTGGACGAAAATCGATGGTGGAAATGGCAGTTGAGGAGAAGGGATAATGGAAGATGGACTCTTTACAGTTGCATTATTGAGCAGCGGGCTGCGGCTCGCCACACCCATCATTTTGGCGGCGCTAGGCGGGGCGATATGCAGCCGAGCCGGGGTGCTAAATTTAGCGCTGGAAGCGAAAATGTTGCTGGGGGCGTTTGTCGCCATCGTCTTCGCCTTTTACTTGGGCAACACGACTGCCGGCATCATTGTGGCGGTTTTATTTGGCGGCGGGCTGGGTCTTATCTTCGCTTTGCTTTACCTCCGATACAACGTCAACCTAATTATTTTAGCTCTGGCAATGAACCTGCTCATTTTAGAGTTAACCGTCTACTTTATGCGAGTTCTTTTTGGCAATGTCGGCTCTTTTGCTGACCCCAGCATCCAACGTTTGCCTGACTTCGATTTGCCGCTGATCCAGAATATCCCCGTCATTGGCGATATTTTCAGCGGGTACAACTTTATCGTCTACTTTTCCTGGATCGCGGCGATCGTGGGCTATATCGTCTTGTTTCATACCAAATTCGGTCGCCACATTCGGGCTGTGGGCGAAAATCAACAAGCGGCAGAGACGCTGGGCATCAATGTAGCCAGGGTGCAAATTTCGGCATTGGTAATTGCCGGCATGTTGTGCGCCCTGGGCGGCGCCTTCTTATCCGTCGGTCATCTCACCTTATTCACCCGCAATATGAGCAATGGACGGGGGTGGGTGGCAGTCAGCGCCGCCATATTTGGCTTCCAACACCCGATCGGCGTGTTGCTGACCGGTTACTTCTTTGGTTTAGCTGACGCCTTTGCCGTTCGCATTCAAAATGTGACCGATTTGCCGCCAAATTTGATCCAGCTTCTGCCCCAATTCGCCACCATCTTAGCCCTGGTTTTGGTAGCTGTGCGAGAAAAAGCGAAGCTGGCGCTGACCCGCCGCCGCTTCCGCCAACAATTAGCAGTCGAAAGCGCGGTTGGGGATTAACCACTTATCCTTATCCTTCTCGCTGCGCCAACATCTTGAGCGAAATCGCTTCGCCCCGCCCGGGCTCTGTCCAGGGGCAAACCGCCACACAAATGCCGCAACTGTTATGTGAGGCGAAATACCAAATCGTTTCCCCCTGTTCAATTTGCCGCTAAAATCGCCGTTTCATCAGTTTGCCCGGACCATTTTGCATAAAAGTTACAAATCCAATGAAGGTTAGCATGCGCCACGCATTCTTAATTTCAGTCAGACGCATCTGAACTGTTCGTTTTTTCTTTGGCTGAACGATTCATGGGTTCATGCGGCTTTGGTCATCACCATGATTGGAATGCGGCGCTTTTCGATCCTTTGTTTATAAAGCCGAAAACCAATATATGTTTGGGTCGCCAACCCCCAGTAATGCTGATGTTCCTCGCCTTCGGCTTCATGCGCCGTGTAATTGCCGGCAAAATCATCGATTTGGCAAAGCGCTTTTGGGTTTTTCTTGAGATTAAAATACCATGCCGGGTAACGATTCTGTCCCCAATTGGTGGCGATGAAGCCAATTTGATCTACCCCGTCATCCTCTCGAATAGCGAGCAAAGGAACCGTTCTAGGCAACCCGCTCCTTGCGCCGGTGGTGGTTAACATCGCCACCGGCAAGCCAGACAAAACGCCGCTCATTGTTGTTTTGCCGCCGCTCAATTTGAATGTCGCTCTGTCAAAATGATGTTGTAACTTTGAAAAGCTCCACGCCCCAAATCGGGAGGAGGCAAACTTTTGGATTGTTTTTTGGAAATAGGAATAGTGATCGCCAACCATAACAATCCTAAGAGTATACCGTTCCGCTTTGCTAATTCACAGTTTCGCCTCATAATTTGTGGCTGAGATGATTATATTCGATACCGATTTGAGTTTGGGCACGCCAAAAGCGGAGATTGACGATGGCGCCGCGTTGATTGCCCTTTTGCAAACAATGGGCGAGCGAGTTGCCGGCATTACGACCATCCATGGCAATACCAATGTTGCCAATGTTACGTACAATGTCTGTCGGGCGCTCGCCTATCTAAAACGCCTAGATGTGCCGGTTGGTCTGGGGGCTGACCAGGCTCTGATAGAAGATAAGACGTGGTTTGCCGATTGGCAAGCGGGGTATGGCGAAACGGAGCAATGGGATGGGGTTAATTTGGCAAAGATGCCGGCCGCCACTGACCTCATTATAAAATTCGCCTACAAATATCCAAACCAATTAACCATCATCGCCGTCGGACCGTTGACCAATTTGGCGTTAGCAGCCCAGAAAACCCCTGAAATCGTTCCTTTGATGAAAGAAGTAGTGATGATGGGCGGCTTTTTTGGCGGCGAAAACCAGGCGCCCGAATTTAATATCCGGTGCGACCCAGAAGCGGCGCAAATTGCCCTGAATGCCGGTTGGCATGTTCGAGCCTTGGGCTTGAACATCACTGACCGAATTCACTTTTCCGCCGCAGAATTCAAGAGGCTGCCTGACTGTAACCCTGCGGTTAGCTTGCTCAAAAAACAAGCCCCTGGTTGGATCGAGCGGGTGACAGCCCAAGGTTGGGGGCAGGATAGCTGCGCTTTGCACGACGCCCTGGCGGTGGCGGCTGTGGCTGAGCCACAGCTATTTCAGTGGCGAGCAGCATCCGCCCAAGTTGAATTGGATGGCGAAAATCGAGGGGGGATTAAGGCGCTGCCGGCAACCAAGGCAACCCCCTCTATGCAAATCGCTGTCGATGTTGACGCCAATAAATGCAAAACGTGGATTTTGTCCGCCTTAATACAACGGCACTTAACCATCTGCGATGAGTAAGCTGTGGAAACCTGAGAGCGCGTGCGGAACAAGCATGTAGAAAGTTAGATCCCAGAGCCCTTACGCGGCAATTCAATCGATGTTGTCGGCGATAAAGCGCCCTACCGCCGGAAATAAAATCATCTTTTCGACGCTTTCCGTAACAACATGGCTGCTTTCTTCCAGCCACAACCGCTCCTTTTTTTCTGAGCCCAATCGTTCATAAATGTAATCGAGATTGCCAGGCGGCACTGTTAAGTCACGTCGAGAATGGGCTAAAAGCGTCGGGGCTCGCACATCTTGCAGCGCTTCTTCCACATGATCCAGATAATCGAGCATCTCCGCCACGCCATGGGTGGGGTTCACCTGATACGATTGCCGTTCATACTCATCTTCGGGGAGTTTTTGCTCTGCCGGCAATGGAGATTTGGGGGCAAATGGGTAAACGTAAGAAACCAGGCGAGAAAAGCGCAAACGCCAATCAGGATACAAATACAGAGGAGCCGCCAAGCTGACCACTGCCTGCGCCCGTTGTTGAGAGGCAAGCAACAAAGCGGTCGAGCCGCCCATTGATAACCCAACAAGAATAATTTGGTCGCAACCCATTTGCCGCAGCAACTGGTATCCATCTAATGCCGAAAAATACCAATCGTGCCACCGAGAGCGGTTTAAATCGTTGGGACGATTGCCGTGGTGGGTTAATCGGGGTCCCAGAACAGTGTATCCTTGTGCAGCCAAATAGGCGCCCAATTGCCGCACATCGCCAGGGACGCCGGTGAAACCATGAATGACCAAGCAGCCAATATGCCGGCATGCATCTGTGCCAGCATAAAAAAATGGTTCCGCTCCAGCCAACAATTCAATTTTATCCATAACGCAATGTTACTCGGTTTGAACTGACAAGCAACCGATGTTTTGTCAGAAAAATAATCGCTTCGCTTGCAAAAATGCCCCTGTTTATGATACACTGCCAGCAATAGACTGACTAGTCGGTATTGGAGAAAACGATGAGCGAACCTGCCCCAACCCGCAACCCCGAATCTACTAGAGAACGCATTTTAGACGCCGCCCTGAGCGTCTTTGCCCGCAAAGGATACCATGACAGCAAAATGGATGAAATCGTATCGGAAGCAAACGCTTCCAAAGGGTCGATTTACTTTCATTTTCCTAACAAAGAGCGGCTGTTTTTGGCGCTGGTAGACCAATTCGCCGATCTGCTAGAGCGGCGGGTTATCGAAGCCATCCAGCAAGAAGAACTGGGGATCGCCCGGGTAGAAGCCGCCCTAAAAACGACCGTCGCCACCTTTGGCAAATATCGCCGTCCGGCAAAGCTGCTGCTGGTACAGGCGATGGGCGTCGGCGCCTCTTTTGAGGAGAAACGGATGGAGGTAAATGATCGGTTTGCCCGGTTGATCGAAACCTACCTTAAAGAGGCGGTAACAATTGGCGAGATAGCGCCAGTGGACACAGAAGTAGTGTCTGTGGCGTGGATGGGGGCGATTTATGGCGTCATTATTCGCTGGGTATACAGTGGCGAACCAGAACCGCAGCGGATTTTAGATGCGCTGCTGCCGGCATTGTTGCGGAGCGTGGGTTATGTCAAATAATGAAAGGATCGAAGGGCGACTTATCAGCGTCGCCTGCCCCGCCCCAACTGTAACGCCCCTAGAATTTTTAGCGGCTGGCGATGGGGAAGCCCGATTTTATTGGTCAGACAGCGGCGAAGGGACGACATTTGCCGGCATCGGTTCAGCCGCCAACCTCATCGCCTGGGGAGAAAATAGATTTGCGGGAATCGAAGCCCAGCATCGCCCGCTTTTTACAAATGGGATTTTGCCCCAAAATGCCCCCCCGCTAGCCACGCCGCGTCTGTTCGGCGGCTTTTCGTTTCGGGATGATTTCAACCCCGACAATGCCTGGGCGACCTTTCCTCCCGCTCAATTTACCTTACCCCACTTTCAGTTGGGATCAGATGGCGAAGATCGATGGCTGACGTTGAATGCCCTGATTCCAGCCGACGAAGATGCCGCCGACATATTGCCGGCGCTAACCGAAGCGTTAACCGCTCGCCTAGAATCATTCGCCAAAAGTCGCTCCACGCCACCCAAATCTGCCAGATTAGTCGAGATTCGTTATCCCGTCTCGCCCCAGATGTGGAAAGAAATGATCGAATCGGCGGTCGAGCAAATCAGCCAAACCGAACTAGAAAAAGTGGTTCTGTCTCACATTTGCGAATTATGGTTTCAGGACGACATCGATCCTTTGCCGGCATTAAAGCGGCTCAACCGCCAATACCCCGATTGTTATCGCTTTTTGATTGAACCACGCCCTCGCCATGCCTTTTTAGGAGCAACCCCTGAGCTTTTAGCCCACACCACCGGCAAAACGATTCATACCATGGCGCTTGCCGGCAGCGCCCCCCGCAGCGACGACAACGCCCAAGACGATGCCTATGGCGTCGAACTAATGAACAGCGGCAAAGAGCGTCTGGAGCATCAATTGGTGGTAGATGCCATCCGCCGCCGCCTAGAACCAATTGCCAAACGGTTAAACATACCCGCCCAGCCCAAATTACTAAAACTGGGCAACATTCAACATCTATATACCCCGATCTATGGGCAAATGAGCCAATCTAGCGGAATTTTGCCCCTGATCCAGTTGCTGCATCCCACGCCGGCATTGGGCGGCTCGCCTCGACATTTGGCATTGCAATTTATTCAAGAGGCAGAACGCGCCCCTCGTGGTTGGTACGCTGCCCCCATCGGCATGATCGACGCCCAGCTAGACGGCACATTTGGGGTAGCCATTCGCTCTGCCGTGTTGCAACATCGCCGCGCCTGGCTGCACGCTGGCGGCGGCATTGTGCCCGGCTCCGTCGCTGAGCGAGAATGGGCGGAGACAGAGCTAAAGTTTAAACCGATGCTGAATGCCCTAGCCCCACATCGATGAATAACCCCAACGTGCAGTTCGCCCAACATTTCGTCGCTGCCCTGGCAGATGCCGGGCTTAGCCATGTCTGCATTTCGCCCGGCTCTCGTTCTACCCCATTAACGATGGCGTTCGCCGCTCATGCCGGCATTCGCGTCACCCTGCATCACGACGAACGAAGCGCCGCCTTTTTTGCCCTGGGACTGGGGATGGCGTTGGGCAAACCCGCCGCCGTCCTGTGTACATCGGGCACCGCCGCCGCCAACTATTTGCCGGCGATCATCGAAGCCCATATGTCACAAATTCCTTTGCTGGTTTTAACTGCCGACCGTCCGTCAGAATTGCGCCACAGCGGGGCGAATCAAACAATAGACCAGCGAAAAATCTACGGGGATCATGTTTTATGGTCGGTGGATGCCCCCCTGCCGGAACGAGAGCCGCCGCCGCTTCTGCTGCGTCACATCGAATCGTTAGCAAGCCGCCTCTTTCACCTGGCGAATGGCATCCGCAAAGGGGCGGTTCATCTCAACTTTCCCTTTCGCAAGCCCCTTCAACCGTTTCCTGGCAACGCGCCAATACCTGACTACGCGAAGGGAGGAGTTTCTGCCAACCACGCTATCGGCGCCCCCCAGTTACGCCGTGAGCAAATCGACGAGATCGCCGGCATCATCGCCCAAACTCCCCGCGTTCTCATCATTTGTGGTCCGGGTTGCCCTGGCGGGGATTTTCCCGCTGCAGCGAGCGATTTGGCGAATCACCTGAACTGCCCCATTTTAGCCGACCCCCTTTCCGGCTTACGATTCGGATCAAATGCCCCCATCATCGGCGGCTATGAGACGTTTTTGGCTAACGAGCAAATGCCGGCATGGGACGAGCCGCAACTCATTTTACGATTCGGAGCAGTTCCCACCTCCAAATGGCTTAACGCCTATCTAGCGAAAATCAAGCCAGCGTTTCGGCTGCACATCCGCGCCAGCGGCGTTTGGGCGGACGACGCCTACCAAACCACCCATTTTTTCCAATGTGATGAAGCTGAATTGTGCCAAATTTTACTCAAACGATTGCCGGCAAATGAAGATAGCGGCTGGTTACAATCGACGATGGGGATAGAAGCCGATTGCCAAGCCAGGTTAAGCCAGGCGCTAGCCGGGATAGAGTTTGATGGCGGTTACATGGCGGATTTGGTTGAGGGGATGCCGGCAGGCGGGCGATTGTTTGCCGGCAACTCACTGCCGGTGCGCCATCTCGACCAATTTGGGTCGCCCAGCCGCAAACCGCTGCGCGTTTACGGCAACCGGGGCGCCAGCGGCATCGATGGGGTGGCTTCGTCCGCGCTGGGCGTGGCGGCTGGCGGCGCTTCTCCAATGGCGTTGGCAATTGGCGATGTCAGCTTGCTGCATGATTTAACTGGATTGCTGGGCGTCAAGCATGTTAGCGCCCCGGTGACCATTGTCTTGTTTAACAACGATGGCGGCGGCATCTTTCGGCGGCTGCCCATCGCTCAGTTCGACCCCCCCTTTACCGAACTGTTTCTGACGCCGCACGGGCTTGATTTCGCTCCGTTGGCGCGGGGGTTGGAATGGGCATTTGTGCCGGCAAGCGACCGGGAGGATTTCAGGCGCAAATTTAGCCAGGCGATAAACGACCCTACCCCAACCATTATAGAAATCAAAACAGATGGAGAGCAAGACGAAATTATTCGTCAACAACTTGTTGCCAGCCTAATAAATTGAAATTAACGTGAGGATAAAATCAATTCTTGACAATCCCCAACCGCTACGCTACCATTCTCGTTGCTCAGGGCCTGTAGCTCAGTTGGGAGAGCGCTACAATCGCACTGTAGAGGTCAGGAGTTCAAGTCTCCTCAGGTCCACCACTTTACAAGTTAAACAGATCGGCTTTGATCAGGAGTAGTAAGCGACATTGTTTAGAGAGCGGTTTCATTGGCTGAAAGAATCGCGCCCTTCGCTGAACTCGCCTGTGAGCCTCGCAGATGAAATCGACAGTAGTTTGCGACGATTCGCGCTCGTTACGCGCTAGAGTGGATGGCACATGCGGCTCTAATCAGACAAGATGGGGGCCTGTAGCTCAGTTGGGAGAGCGCCACAATGGCATTGTGGAGGTCAAGGGTTCGAGTCCCTTCAGGTCCATATAATTTTCGCCGCGCCATCAATCAGAGTGGTACCACGGAACCCTTTCGTCTCTGAACGAAAGGGTTTTTTGTGTTTAGGCGTGATGGTTGCGTCTTAAATCTGCCAATGGGCGTATTTGGAGATGTTTTTGAAATGATTCAGGAAATTGAGATTCCGACTCCGCAAGGAACTGTATTTGGCTTGGCTGCCGGCAATCCCGGCGACCCTTTCGTGTTGGGCATCCATGGCTGGAGCCAGCGGAATGGGGCGCACACCTGGCAGCCGTTGTTGGCGCCACTGGCGAATGCCGGCAATTATGTCGTTTCTGTAAACATGCCAGGGTGGGGCAAAAGCGCTAAATGGGCAAACCAACCTTTGCAACCGCCCGAAGCGGCAGCAAACATCCTCATCGCCATTTTGGACAGCTTGCAAGTTGACCAGGCTGCCTTGATGGGCAAAAGTTGGGGCGGCGGCGTTGCCCTGGCAACCGCTTTAGCTTATCCAGAACGATGCGGGCGCCTCATTCTTACCGCGCCCGCTTTCCGCGATATTCAGCGGCTAGCGGGCTTGCGCCAACCTGCGCTCATGGCGTGGGCAGAGGATGATGCCGTCATCCCAATAAGTTATGCGGCGGAATATCAAAAGGCAATGCCCCAACTGCAACTGGAAAAATATGCCAGGGGCGGGCATAGCGCCGCTCAAAATAATGTTGAATATTTCGCGCCAAAAGCGGCGCTATTTTTAAAAGGACGACAAGCAAATGAGTAACGAAACTTACGACCATATCGCCTTCGAAACCAAATGGCAGAAAAAATGGTCTGAAACCAAATTGTATCGGCAACAGATTGACAAAGATAAACCCAAACATTATGCCCTGACGATGTTGCCCTATCCATCGGGCGATATGCACATTGGGCATTGGTACGCTATGACCCCCAGCGACGCCCGCGCCCGCTACATGCGAATGAAGGGGTATAACGTATTGTTTCCAATGGGCTTCGACGCCTTTGGCTTGCCGGCAGAAAACGCCGCCATCAAACACAATATCCACCCCGCTAAATGGACATACGCCAATATCGAAAATATGCGGAAACAGATGCGGCGAATGGGCACAATGTTTGATTGGGAACGGGAAGCGATTAGCAGCGATCCCAGCTACTATTATTGGTCGCAATGGTTTTTCAAAAAATTTTTAGAACGTGGGTTGGCGTACCGCGAATTTGGAGCGGTCAATTTTTGCCCCCATTGCAACACCACTTTGGCTAGAGAGCAAGTGTGGGGCGAAGATCGTCATTGCGAACGGTGCGGAACGCCTGTAATTATGAAAGAGTTGGAACAATGGTATTTTCGCGCCACCAACTACGCTGAAGAGCTGCTGGACTTTTCTGCTATCGATTGGCCCGAGCGGGTGCAGACGATGCAAACCAATTGGATCGGCAAATCTACCGGGGCGGAAGTAATATTTACCAGCGAAGCCGGCGATGAAATGCCGATTTTCACCACCCGCCCAGATACGTTATGGGGAGCGACCTTTATGGTGATGGCGCCGGAACATCCATTGGTTGCCAAATTGACCAAAGCTGAACAGAAAGAGACGGTAGACGACTATGTGGCTGCCTCCCAGCGTATGGACAGTATCGAACGGGAAACGGCAGATCGAGAGAAAACCGGCGTTTTCAGTGGAGCGTATGCCATCAATCCGGTCAATCAAGCCCGCATACCGATTTGGATAGCCGATTATGTGTTGATGGGGTATGGCTTTGGGGCGATCATGGCTGTGCCGGCACATGACGAACGAGATTTCGCCTTTGCCAAGAAATATGATCTGCCCATCGTCGAAGTCATTCAAATGCCCGAGCGAGAAGGGACAGACGACCCATTGGCAGAAGCGTTCACCTCTAAAACCGAAGGGCAAATGATCAACTCCGGCGAATTTGACGGCACGCCGGTAAACATCGCGATTAACAAAGTGACAAATTGGCTGGAGGAAAAAGGAATCGGCAAAAAAGCGGTCAACTATCGATTGCGCGATTGGTTGGTCAGCCGCCAGAGATATTGGGGTTGTCCGATTCCCATCATCTATTGCCCCACGCATGGGGCTGTACCGGTACCTGACGAAGATTTGCCGGTATTGTTACCGGATGATGTCGAATTTTTGCCTACTGGCGAAAGTCCATTGAAGTTCCACGAAGGGTTTTTGCATACCGAATGTCCAATTTGCGGCACGCCAGCTACCAGAGAGACAGATACGCTGGACACTTTCATTTGCTCTTCCTGGTACCAATACCGTTACTTAAGCCCAAAAGACGACCAAAGAGCTTTTGATGAGGAAGAAGGGGCTTATTGGCTGCCGGTTGACCATTACACCGGCGGGATCGAACACGCTACCATGCACCTGATATACACCCGATTTTTCACCAAGGCAATGCGGGATATTGGGTTGGTCGATTTTGACGAACCGATGTTGGCATTGTTTAACCAAGGCATGGTGTTGGGCGAAGATGGGGATAAGATGTCTAAATCCAGAGGCAATGTGGTTGCGCCCGACCCTTTGGTAGATCGATATGGGGCGGATGTAGTGCGTCTGTTTTTGATGTTTTTCTCCAAATGGGATCAAGGCGGACCGTGGAGTTATACCGGCATTCGCGGACCACACCGATTCGTCCAAGATTTGTGGCGGCTGGGACGCATCAGTTACATCCCCAATGTAATTGATAATCAGGCTGAATCTGCTTTGCGCCGCAAAACGCATCAGACGATTCGTAAAGTCAGCGGCGATTTAGAAGCGATGTCGTTTAACACGGCGATTGCGGCGATGATGGAAATGCGAAACATAATGAACAACGCAGCCCGCGACGCCAATGTATCTGCTATGGCGTGGGATGAAGCAATTGACAATCTGTTGTTGATGGCAGCCCCTTTCATGCCTCACATCACCGAAGAGTTGTGGTCGCAGCGGGGGTATGCATACAGCATTCATCAACAGAGTTGGCCCCAATGGGATGCCGGCATTGCCGCTGAGGAAACGATTACGGCGATCATCCAAATAAACGGCAAGGTGCGAGACCGCATCGTGGTAAATGCCGGCATTTCGGAAGCAGATCTGCAACAAACCGCCTTGAAATCTGACAAAATTCAAGATTGGTTAAACAGCAAACAACCTAAAAAAATAATCGTCATCAAAGGGCAATTGGTCAATATCGTCGTATAACGGGTCAAGCGCCCCCTGGAAATAGGGTGAATATTATTACCGTTTTCCTGCCAAACCCGGTAGGAGAGTGCTTCTCTTAAATGTGGGCTAAATAGAGTGGGACAAATGCTTGACCCCTTTCCTGTCTTTGTTACACTTGGGGTTCATGCACAGACGGTTATTAATTTTTTGGGTTTTGTTATTTCTTGTGCCACTCGGCGTCGCCTTTGGACAAGGGAGTGAAGATCAAGATAGCGATCCCATAACGGGGTATGCGATTGTGCCTGGCGAGGTGCAATTTGAGCTGTTGGTTTCCCCACCCGCCGCTTCTCCTGGAGATGAGCTAACGGTCACCTTTAGCGTGGTCAACAACAGCAAGGAGACGGCGATTCCACAGCTTATCGCCCAAATGCCGGCAGAGATCGCCCCCACAGCCCGCGGCTTGCCGGCATCGAGCAGCTTTAGCCCAGTCGATCGTTCTTTGAGTTGGCAGCCGGTCATTCCACCTGGAGAACAAAGAGCGTTCGACCTCACCTTCGTCGCCAACGTTGTCGATGTAGCCAACCCTATCCAAGATTTGCGAGCGAATTTCATCCATGCGCAGCAAGATGTCGAAGTCAACGCCCGTTACTGGGTCGGCGCGCCGCCCGCCGCGAACATCTTTGCCGATCAAACGCAAACAGCGATTGGACAACCTATTCAACTTGCCGCCTCTATCACCGGCTCTGGACCTATCTCTCAGGTTTGGGATTTGGGGGATGGGCGGCGGGTAGAAGCTGAAAATCCGACGATTCAATATGCTACTGCCGGCGAATTTCCCATTACCTTGTTTGCCGCCAACCCATTAAGCGTTGTCACCGCTACCACATCGATCGTTGTCGCCGCCGCTCCTGAAGCGTTTTTCACTTTAGATGACGCGACGCCAGCCATTAATCAACAGATTCTCTTCCAAAACCACAGCGGCGGCGCCCCGCCTCTAGCTTACTTTTGGGATTTTGGGGATGGGGCAGTCAGTCAAGAGCAGTCGCCGCGCCACCAATACCAACAGTCAGGCAATTTTGTCGCCACTTTATCGGTACAATCAGGAACAGGGCGAAAGAGTTTCGCCTTGCCAATTACGGTCGGGTCGCCGCCAACTGCCGCCATTGCGACATTGCCAGAAACGGTGGTTGCGGGCGAATCGATCAGCGCAGTTGGGGTCGGAGATGCCGACATTACGGTTTACCATTGGGATATGGGAGACGGCAATTTGTTGGAAGGGCAGCAAGTCAGCCATGTATATGTCAAGGATGGCTTGTTTTACGTCTGGCTGTTAGCTGAAAATGATTATGGCGTCACCCAAATTGGACAATGGGTTACAGTGACGCCGGGTTCGAATTTGTTCACGGCGTTTTTGCCAACAATTATGCAAGATGCCGGCATCGAATCCACTCCGCCAGCGTTGGCAACTGCTTCGAGCGAAACAGAAGTTTCGACTGACAATAACGTTACTATCTCTGTCGAGCGGCAAGTTGAACCATTTACCCCCATCTTTCTGGAGCCAGCTCCCTTGCCGGCAGAAGCGACCGAGGCAGAGCAACTGCTATGGTATGTCAACGAAGCGCGGCGGCTGCACCAACTTTCGCCGCTGGAATACAACTTCGAACTGAGTGTGGCGGCGCAGCGCCATACTGAAGATATGGCGGCAAATCAATTTACCGAGCATGTTGGTTCGGATGGCTCTCGTCCATACGATCGGTTTGTCCAATATGGTTATGCCGGCAAATATGGCGGCGAGGCAACCGCCTGGGGGTTTGCTGAAGCGCGTCGCGCCGTTGAATTCTGGGTAAACAGTCCTGGACACCGCCGCATCATCTTAAACCCAGACGCCATCGATTTAGGAGTGGGTTATTCAGTCGATTTTAGCGCCTCAAATGTTTGGTATTGGGTAGCGGAATTCGGAGAACCAAACTAAAAACTTTCCCCAACACGCCCTTTTACAAAGAGCCGTTTATTGGATGCCACTTTCGGTTTTCCCGCAACTATTCCTGAGAAGCAGTGTTACTTTGATTGGCAAAGACGCCACAATTTCTTGACAATCTCGGCAACAATTCTAAAATTGCCTTTGTGTCGGGCAACCCAACCAGAAAATGATTTAAGGAGATTTTTATGAGTAATGCAGAAAGTCAATTAAATGTTGAACAACAAGTTACAGGAATTATCGTTGAACTATTGGGCGTAGAAGAATCAGATGTAGCCCCCGAAGCTAGTTTTCGGGATGATTTGGAAGCTGATTCGCTCGATTTGGTAGAGTTGATTATGGCGTTTGAAGAGACGTTTCAGGGAGAAATTTCGGACGAGGAAGCCCAGAAAATCACGACAGTTGGGGAAGCGATCAGCTACATCAACGAAAATTTACTTTAATTTTTTATGGAAAAGGACGGGATTAAGGCGTAACGTGGGGTTCTCCATTCGAGAACTCCTGCAAATCCCGTCTTTTTTGTTTTTTCCGATACTCTTTTACCCGAGCCCCCAGCCCCTCTCGATTTATACAGTTTTATATGCCTGCCATTGAAATCCGCCTCTGGAAGCGGGATGATTTTTCCGCTCTGGCAGCGTTGCATGAGCAAGCTGGCACAATAGGGGCGTGGCGCGATTCTGGCGTTGGCTGGACAGCCCGCTATCAAAATAAACCCATTGGCTATGCCGCATATGAAAAAGCGCCGGGCTTGCCTAAATTAGCGGCATTGCGGGGGCTCGTTGCTGAAGCGTGGCGCCGGCAAGGGATCGGCGGGACGTTGTTAGAAGAAGCGGCAACAGGAGCGGCGGCTGCCGGCATTCGCCAATTAAGCGTCTCAGTACATAGTTTAAGCGATCCAACCGCCATATTTTTCCGCAATCGCGGATTTGCCATCGCTCATGAAGAGCAAAGTTTTGTCATTGACGCAAAACGCCTGCCGCCGCTGCCGGCAATTCCAAACGGGGCAAAATTTATTTGGGGCGGAGACCAGATTGCCGCCCAGCAATTTCAATCGCTCTACGACATAATTTTCTCCCCGCATCCCTGGCATCAACCATATAGTATAGCCGAAATAAACGCCCAAATGCCAGAGAATCCGATCCTATTTCTGGCGCATGGGGGCAAACGAATTGGGTTTGCCTGGGGGCAGAAAATTTCAACCGACAAAGGGCGGATCGAGCCATTGGGGATATCCCCGGCATTTCAGGGGCGCGGCTGGGGGACTCTGACGCTTATCGCCGCTTGCCGGCATCTGGCGCAACGCGGCGTCCGCCAAATCGAAATGGGAACATGGCGGGCAAATTCAGCCGCTATTCGCCTCTATCAAAAAATTGGCTTTAAGCCTGTAGCCACCATCATCTATTTGGCTCGCTCCCTTTAATTTTCGCTAAATGGCGGAATAGGGCGAATTAATCGCCAGACAAAGCCCAATCCCAACGCCAATGCCCGCAATCCCAAAAATATCGGCGACAACAACGCCACCGCTTTGTCTTTGCGCCAACATTTACGGACAAAGGGAATAGTGGTTAGCAAAAAGGCAAACAGGATGGCTGCCGCCCCCCACCATAGGGGTTGAAACAAGAAGCCGCCAACCAATGCCGGCAAAACCAGCCCCATCAAAACCACCTGCATTTTAAGGGTGTGCGGCGTATATTGATCCTCACGCCCCAATTTTGGAAAATGGCTGATCGCCTGCCCTCCCCAATATCCATTTTTCAACTTTTTGATAAAAAATGCGCCAGGGCTGTCGGCATGAGAATGGTAGACGACCGCCGTCGGCTGAAAAACCATCTCGTGTCCAGCGGCGGCTAATCGGTAAGAGAGTTCTCGGTCTTCAGATGATTGAAATCTCTCGTTGAAACATCCTATGTCGAGCAAAACTTGGCGGCGAAAAGCGGCAGAGTAGGTATCGATAAAACTGATGCGTCGATAGCCTGCCATTCGATCATATTTGTCTTCGTATTCAATCTGGACAAAACGAGCGGTGAATTGGCTTTGCTGGGTATTGTAACGTCCCTTGGAACCGATGATGTTGGGGTTTTCTCTAAGCGGAGCGCTGATCTGTTCCAGCCAATCTTTTTGGGGAACGCAATCGGCGTCGGTAAAGCAAATGATCTCTCCCTGCGCCGCCTGAATGCCGGCATTACGGGCGGCAGCCACCATACCTCGCTCTTGTTCAATGAGGCGAATATGGGGGGTTTGGGCGACGATTTGGCGAGTCTGGTCGATTGAACCGTCATCCACCACAATGATCTCATACTCAGATGCCGGCATCGTCTGATTTTGCAATCCTTCCAAACAGTCGGCTATTGTTTTGTCAGCGTTATAGGCTGGAATAATGACAGAAATCACAAAATAGAAATGCTCATTTCAAATCGCCCTCGTTTGCCGGCATCGAAATCCACTGATCAGGCATCAATTGACGAGGACGCCAACTAAAATAAAAAAGAGCGATCGCCCCAAAAATAATCGGCGGCAAGATGACAATCAGATGAAACAATATGGCGTAACTCAAGGCGACGCTTTCATCTTGAACGCCAAGCCAAGCCAATATAGTAACGACAATCGCCTCAAATACAAATATCCTGCCCGGAACGCTGGGCGGCGTTAAGCCGATCGTCAACATGGCGTGCATCAGGGCTGCGGCAACTAGCCCTAAGGAAAAGCCAAATGCGTTAAACAGGAGGTACGAAGGCAAAACCCCTAAAAAGGCAATAAGGGCGCTTAACAACAAAATAAATGATGCCTGACGCGGATTTTTCAGAGCGGATAATCCCTCTAAACCGGACAACGCCATCTTCTCTAGGCGGGGGGCTATGGATGCCGGCAAGAATTGCAGCCCCCAACCAATTATTTTCATCATCCATTCTGTTTGAAACGCCAAAAGATAGATAACAAAGATGATGGCAAAAATGGCTAACGCCAATGCCGGCAACCCCTCATGCACATAATCGGGAGCGACAACAAATGGAAGGGCTAAACCCAAGGTAACGCCAGTCATAAAAATGTCTACCGACTTTTCCGCCAAAATTGTGCCTAAAGAACGCGCTTTAACCCCCGGTAAACTTTGATCTAAACTCAAAATGCGGGGCAGCTCTCCAATACGCACTGGAGAAACAAAATTGACCAACTGCCCCACCATAATCGCCCAAAATGCCGGAGCAAAATATGGTGGGCGGTTAGGATAATATAACCGTTGCCATCGCCAAGCTTTGCACAACTGCGTGGCAATTACCACCAGAAGCGTCAATAACGCTACGCCTAACCTTGCTTGTCGAATGGCATGTGCAACCTCCCCCCATTCGACCCCGCGAGAGGCAAACCAAAACGCCACTAACGCAATACTACCCATCCCTAACAAACGCCGCCAGCTAAAAATGGGGCGTTTGGGAATGGGTTCAGTATGGATCATATATCGCAGGCTTATTTAGATACTGCAGATTGGGCTGAGTTAGGGCGTTGAATAACCGCTGTCGGATCGCCAAAGAGTAAAAATGTGTCGCTAATTTCGCGTCGTCCCGCCATTTCAACATCCAATTCCAACTTGGCATGTTGAAAGGCGTCTCCCATGCGCGTCATTTCCGGATCTTGGATCGCCCGGAGCAAATTAATCGCAAATGGAGATTGATTGGCGGATAACGTTAAGCTAGTCGCCCCAACCAATAAAATCGGACCGTTATCATGTCGCAACATTACCTCGGTGATCGATGTTATATTCGGGTCGTGAAAAAAGCCAGTAAGACAGGTAAATTGTAGGACAATCGGTTTGGCATTCCCCTGCAACTCCTCAAACGCATCCAAAGTTAACACATCATCATTGCCCCACAAGCTGGCGCCTCCATGTCCGGTAAATGTCACTAGCCAAGCCCCATCACCCCAATTAGAGACTAACTCGTCGGCTGGTTTGCCATATAGCTTAACTATTTGTTCGTCTGGCACATATGCGTTGACGATCAGGTTGTCGGTGAAGTTGGTGAATTCTGACGTTTCTACATCTTTTGCCGAATGCAGTTCGGCAGAGAATAGGGCTCGGGCTGAAACCCCATCCGTTTCATAAGCCAAAGTCCGCTCTACCAACTCAGCGACATCGTTAGGATCAGACAGGGGCCATCGTCCTACAGCCATGTTGGGGGCAAAATCTCCATCAAAGTCTGTTAAACGGCTGTCGCTAATCGTTTCGCCGCTAAAATCTACCGGCACAATCGGGGCAGGTATGGCGTTAGGCGGCATCAATCCCAAATTATCTTGATAATCATATGTGGCGTCACCGACGACAAGTAAATATTTTGGAGCTGGCGTTTGCCATTGTTCGGCTGCATATGCCAAAAAGGAGGTGATATGTTTCGGCGACTCTTCGCCGAAGCCGAATTGATCGTAAATTTCCATGATAGGAGCAACGATGACAGATAACCCTTGCGCCTTTCTGGCTTCGATTAAGTCGGTCATGGGGGATATTAGCGCGTCGTCGGCAATGATGATCAAGTCTGCTTGTTGGGCAGTATCGCGCAAATTCCCCATCCGCATTGGGGAAATGGCAATGGCAGATTTGAACCCATCTTGGCTGACGCCGGCAAGTTTTGTTTCGGCGGCGATAGAGAGGGAGGCGGATTCATTTTCATATTCCCATCCTGTTAAAATAGCAGGTTGGTTGGGATTAGCGATATCAAACAAGAGCGGTTTTTTGCCAAATCCACGTAGGACTGCCTGCCCAGAGATGCCGGCATCCGCCACAAATTGATCCTGGCTGGCTTGTAACGGGGCATTAAATGAGATCTCTAACCAGTCGAGGAAATTTATATCCAGAAAAGTCGCTCCTGGCGGCGTGTTGTCTAATAAAATAGTATTCGCCCCAGATCGTAGCGTGCCCGCCGGAATTTCCAGGGTAGCGCTGTATATTCGCTTCCCTTCGCCAACGATGATGCCGATTGGCACATCGTTAATCTCCAGGTGAATGTCATGGTCGTTTTCAACTTCAGCATTGTGCGACACGCCCCACATTTGTAAAGTGACGCTGCCTCCGCCATCTGATTGGGCTGGCAAATCCACTTCGACGGTCGCTTGCGATTCCACCCGAATCTCTTGCCAAAACCAGGGAACCAAATCAGGGTACCGATCGGTTCGGGCTTGGCTGCGATAGATGGCATTTTGTTCAAAATGAATTGTGCGGGGCAACGTTTCAATCATATCCCCGCCAATTGCCGGCATCTCCACTTCCGTCATCTGAATGCCGGCATCCCCTTCTTCGCCTCCTACAGTCAAAATATATGGGCGGGTAGATGTGTAGCGGCTGTCGGGGGCTTGTCCATAAAAAACAATTCTATCCTCGACGATAGAGTAAGGAACGGCTTCCCCTGCTTGCGACAAGTTGATAGACTCTCCCTCAAAATCGGAGATTTCTAGACCCGCATTTTGCAATTGAGGCACATCAATATGGTAAAACCCGGTTTCAGCCGCCAATATCTTTACAGATGTAGACGACGTTTCGTCTGACGGGCGAATTGGATCTTTATCGGCGCATCCGACAATTCCCACAACCAAAATTGCGAACGCCCATAGAGTTGTTTTTTTCATCACCGAGTTCCTATACCCGGCGTTTGTATAGCGTAAGCGAAGCAAAAATGCCGGCAAGTAAAGCCACCAAACCAGCACAAAAACCGCCCCATAACAATAAGTTATTGGAATCTGCTCCGTCATCCCCACCTTGATCTCCTGTCAGGTTGGGCAAAGCTGAACTATCGTTGCCGCCCGCTGTGGCATCAGCCACGTTTTGTCCATCGCCGACATTTGGTTGGCTGTTAGGCTGAACGCCTAAAGGGGGAGCTGCCTCTGGATTGCTGCCGGCAGGATAAGCTTGCAATTCATTTGGCGCCCCATCCTGCCCGCCCGTTTGGCTACTTTGGGTTGGATTTGGATTAGGATAGGGATTGCCGGCAGCTTCGACGATGCTGCCATCTCCGCCAGGCGGCAATGTGGGCAGTTGCGTTATGGTCGTTCCCGAGCCGCTTGGGGTTGCTTGTTCGCCAGAAGAACTCGCTGTTGGCGGCAAATTGAATGGGGTTGCAGTAGGGTTACTGCCGATTGGAATTGGGCTGGCTGTGGTGGTAGGCAAAATTTGCGTCGGTTGGGAAGGAATGTCCGTCGCCGTTGGAGCCAGGGGAATTGGAGTGTTTGTCGCCGGGCTGGTCGCCGAAGGTTGGGCGGTTCCACTATCATTTACCGCTGTAGGCGTCGGCGTTGACGGGGTAGCGGTAGCGGTTTGTGTGGCGGTCGAAGCGGAGGTTGTTGCAGCCGGGCTAGTAGGAGTGTTGGTATTGGTTGGTTGGGCTGTCGATTGGCTGCCGCTGGTTGCCGTCATAAAAATTGCCGGCGTCGCTGTCGGAGTCGACCCCGCTACCGCTTGGACAACCCTTCCGACATTCTTTTCGGTCTCATCCGTTTCAACTTCAACTAGTTGATACCAATACGTTTGCCCTAAATTCACATCTATATCTGTACGATTATATTTTGCGCCAAAACTGCCCCCTTCAGCAGAAATGAAGCCAAGCTCAGATAGATAATCAAAGGGTCCATCTTCGCCAACAGTTGATCGATACAATTTGAAACCAGCCGTCTCAAATTCTGTCGCCGTTTCCCATTCTAAATCTATGCCATTTGCCGAACCAGTTGCGATAAAGTAGTTCAAGGATACAGCGGTTGGCGTTCCGCTTCCAGACATTTTGCCGGCAAATACCAATGTGACGCTGCCGCTCGCCAACATCGTTAAACACGCTGCCAAAAGCGCGATAGATTTTAGGTTTGGTAACTTCATCTCTTTTAGAACCTACTTAAGTAAATCACAAAAATTATGCCTAATCCCCGAAAGGATTCAGACTAACTTTGGAAAAATTTTGCAACCTATTTATGAACAAAAGGCAAATAAACCTTTTGCGGAAAGTTTACGACCATAGCTGGGTCGCCTAAATAGTTAAATGTATAAATTAAATAGCTATGATTAATGCCCGGCGGAATTGTCGTGGACAAATATTGAATTTTCGAGTACAGGATGGCAGAGCCAACTGTTGTAAATCCTTCCTGAAAAACGGCATCGTAAAATCCTTCTTCTAATACCGTGTGTTCATGAGTGTATCCCAATCCGGTAGACGACCAATGCCCAGCAGACCCAACAGTATTAGCAGTTAAAAAGGATTCAGCCAAACCAGGCAAACCCGGCATCACAAAATAGCCATCCAAACAATCGGCGCTAAGGGCTAAATATGGATTTGGGTTACCCCACCAAGTGGCGTCAGCAGAAGTAAAAATGGTGCTATGACCCCATCTATCAATTGCGCCATGTCCCCGGTAATTAACAATTGTTGCGCCCACTTGCGTGGCGTTGTGTAAATCGACTCTCATTTGATCGATATCTGCTTGGGATGGCGGATCGGGTAAATTGTGAGGCAGGCAGAGATGGGTCACATCTACGCCGTGTTCCGATGTTAATTCATTCGCCAATGCGTTATTATCATTACAAAAGTAATTGCCCTTGCCATCGTTGGCATCTGAAACAAGGACAACGGTATTCTGCCAGGAAGAGGGAGTCCGCGTATTTTGGTCGTATAAAATTATTTTGTCTACCGCATTGGCGATCTCCGTCAAATTTTGCCCGGGTATTCTGCCAATTTCAAAATCTGGGATCAAATCGCCGCTGCCATCTAGCATGACCAATGCAGTATCAGAAGGCACAAGACCTTGAAGTAAATCGACAAACACCATGCCAGTCGGCACATAACTAATCTCGTGGGTATTGAAGCCGCTGCTACAACTTAAGCAAGTTATCTGGCGAGGATTTATGGTGCTGTCTCCGAATAATGTGACATAAGTAGGGGCTGTGTTCCAAGTTGAAAGCGCATGCCCCAGATAGTTGTGGTACGCTTGCGGAATTGGGAAACCATAGCCATATTGCTGCACTAAATCATAAATATCGATAACCAGGGTGTCGTGATTTCCGTAATTGGCTTGCGCTCGGTGACTGGCTAACCGGTTGGCTTGAGGCAAAAAGTCGCCATATGAAATCGCCAGCCAATCGACATTTCCGGAGCTTGGCGGATCTAGGCTAGGCGGAGTGTATTGGTCGATAGATATGGGGGTTTTGAGGTTGGAGTGATTTGTAGCGATAAAAGCGCCGGCATTGGCGCTGCCAAACTTATAGGTGAAATTGCCGCTGTTATCAACGATGTCGCCCCCTGTTAGAGTGATGTTGACTGGCGCCAAGCGATCAGAAATATCCCATACCAATGGTGAATCGGCGGAAAAACCAGAGATTTCAAATCGCCTACTGGGAGTATTAAAGTCAAAAATCAGTTGGTTATCGAGGGCTTTAAATTGCCGATCATATTCTACGGTAATTCTGTTCAAATAGATGTTAACTGTGCCTGATACATTTTGGGTATGAAAGGTAGTGGTATCGGTCAACACATTTGCCGGCACAGTTGAAGTTAGGTTCACATTTTTCTTGCCATACCAATAAACTGATCCAATTCCAGGATCGTTGTTGACGGACATCTCCATGCCAATTTGATTAAAGTTGCTGCCTTGTGGCGTAAACTCTGCCGTATACAATACATCCGTCCCGCCATTATCCGGATCAGGGGTATCAACAATGTATTGTTTTGTTGCTCCAACTGCCATTTTGTCCCAGAACCAGGCATCTGGTTCATTGGGCATCAATTCCCAATTGCCGATCCAAGTGCTAAAGAAATGATTTTCTGGCTCTTTGGTTATCGATGCTCGATAATTGGTCGCCTGAATATAGCTATTGTTGTTGGTTTGATCGGCAACCCGGCTAGCGGAACCATCCGCCCACAACCAATACACAGTGTGATCAAAATATTGTCTTTCTAAGCGGGAATCATTGAATTTCCATCCATAAAATCGTATCTTTTCAGTCGATTCTAAAACATTGTCTGCATTCCCCACAAATTGGTATGCGACCGGGTCTCCTCGGTACAGCATCTGAATGGTATTGGGGTCAACGGCGCTGATATTCATGCCGGCATCTGCCAGATCTTGCCCGCTAATTTCATAAATGCCATCTTCTGTCAATTCTATTCGATATGTTTCTTGTCCAACGGGCAACGCCGTTCCGCCGCTGTGCAAAGCTTGAGATAAGCTGCGCCATGCGCCCACTTGCTCAACATTGACGACCGATCCGCCCAGCAAAGCGGCGAAATCCATCTCATCTTTATCCGGTGGGGATGTAGGGCTTAAATCTGCCCCAGAAAATGTAACGCGAACGTCTAACTCCGGGGTGAAATCCAACTCGCCAGCCCCAGGATTGTACCGGTAAGGGAATATCGACAATTGCACCAACTTTATATCGCGGAAATAGGTTGGCTCAGACAATCGATATAGTTGGGCGGGGAACAATTTATCCTGCTGGTATATTTCTGGATCTTTTCGATACTCGACCAGCATAGTTCCTTCTTCTACCTGCTGCCTCGCGCCAATTGCTGGTATTTTCGCGCCAAATTCGTCAACGGCTGGAGAAATCGGGTATGGGTGAAAAGATAGCTCGCTGATTTTTTGTCGGGTAGAAGCGTAAGGCATCACTTCTACAACGATTTCAGCGGCTGGCGGCACAGCGATAAATGTGGAATAAAATGGCAATTTTGGCGCCCCTGCTTGCCGCAATAACGTCAGATCGCCCGCTTTAATCAACCCGTCCGAATCAACCGTAAATGCCGGCATTCTCAATGAGAAAGATCCGCCAACTTGATCAAACTTCCGATTGTAAAGCTCCACCTCCGACAAATTTTTATCCAATTCTTTTGGTTGAGAAAAAACCAACTGTGGAAGTAAAATGCCGGCAAGAAATAACGCCTTCAAAAAGAATTTCATATTACCTCTTGGCAATGAATCACATGATGTTTGGAATAGCGTTGCCAAATTTGATTAACATAAAAAAACTCAAACGTCGCTATCTCCTAAATAAATACACTTTATTGTTAAACGCCCGCTTTTAACATCAATGAATAGTTAAAACCAATGCTAAACAAAAAAGACAGAAAAGGCGCAGAGCCAAATCTGTCTCAATTGTATGATGTTTCCAATAAGAGTGAGATTAAAGGTTCTTGAACAATCTAAGACGATCTACCCATTAAACAAGCAAATCTTTGGCAGCCAACTCTTCTAAGAAATTATTCACGTCAAAGGCAGCTTTTTCTGAACCAACATCAAAATTTGCCGCAATTTCTTGTTCAATCTGGGCTACGGTACGCGTGCCATCCAACAATTGCCACACAAAAGAGCCAACTTCGTTCAAAACCCTTACCTTACCTGCCGATGGGCTGACTAATACAACCCCATCGTCTAAGACCCGCCAGATGATATCTGGGTTTGATTTTGGAGTGTCGTCGGATTCCATTCCTTATTCTCCTGTCTAAAAGCCAATACCAGTAAAAACAACCCCACAATGCCGGAAGTAGCCGCCAGCACAATCGCCCAGGTTTCAATAAATGGATCTTCAGCCGATCCCAAATCATATTGTTCTCGGGTGTTGTCATACTCCACTTCTTCCAAAGTGTAATAATAAACTGTGCCAGAACTTACCCCTTTATCCAAAAATGAGTAGCTAGCTCCGGTAGCTACATCCCCCTCGCTGGGCAGCAACTGTTCATTGATTTGAACTTTTTCGCCATCCGGCGTTTCGCTCCTATAAATATTGAAGCCGGCTGTTTCAAATTCAGTTTCAGTACTCCAAGTTACCTCTACTTGTGAAGAGTTAGAAAATTGAAAGATCAAAATTGCGGCAGCCAATACCAGCCACAAACAGCCGAGAAAAATTAGCATTAATCGATTGTTATCTTTTTTTGAATTATTCATGATCGATTGCTGAATCCAGGCAGCCAACCTCCCAACCAACCAAACCGGCCCTGAGAGTTCTTTTTGCGAGTATTGTAATCATATGCGTAATATTGGTAATGGTAATAATAATCGTAATAGCCAAGTCGCTTAAGATTGAGTTTGTTCAAAACGACGCCAAATACCGTCCCTCCTGTATTTTGCAACGTAACAATCGCTCTTACAATAGCGCTTCGGTTTGTTTTATTAACCTCTCCTACCAAAATACAACCATTCACCTGCGCTCCTAAAATCGCGGCATCCGCCACCGTTAAAACGGGTGGGGTGTCAAAAATAACAATATCTGCCTCATGGCTTAAATTCTCAAATATCTGCTTCATTCGTTTTGAATTTAACAATTCAGATGGATTAGGCGGCAAAGGTCCGCTAGTCATTAAACTCATTCCACGTATCGGCGTCTTTTGAAAATGATCCGCTAATGGAGTTTCCGAATCCAACAATGCTGTTGTCAAACCCTGGTTATTGGCAACGTTAAATATCTTGTGTTGCTTAGGCAAACGCAAATCTGCGTCTACCAATAACACTTTTTTTCCGGCTTGCGCCATAACCGTCGCCAAATTAGAAGCCACCGTTGATTTTCCTTCGCCGGGGGAGGCGCTGGTAACCAACATGCTATGCAATCCGCCATCAATCGCGGAAAATCCCAAGTTGGTTCGCAACGCTCTAAATGCTTCTGATGTGGGCGACCGGGGAGTATGGTGGGAGACCAACATTTGATTTGGCGTCGTCCCTGGAATTTCGGCAATTACCCCTAATGTAGATAAACCGGTGTCTTCTTGAATCTCCTCTGGCGATTTCACGGTATCGTCCAGATAATCCAGCAACAAAATCACACCGATCGCTCCCATAGCTCCGATGATTGTAGCGAGCAATGTGTTTCTGCCAACCAGCGGCGAAATATGAGAAACCGCTGGCGTGGCGGGTTCATAAATGACTAAATCGTTGGCATCTCTAATTTGACTAACGCGCAACGCCTCTAGATCGTTGACCGTCCGGGTGAATGAAAGCTGAAGCTCTCGCTCTAAAGTTTCCAATCGGGAAAGCTTCGCTTTGTCTTCAGCGGTGGAGGCTTCCTGCAATGAGTTGATATCCACTTCAACCTGTTCAATTTGGTCACGCAAACTCTCTTTTTGCTCTTCATAAAGGACAATTGAAGAATCATACCGGCTAGTTTGCCGAGCCGCTTCGTTTTCGACAAACACTTCCGCTAATGTGTTAGCGATTTGGGCTGCTCTCACAGAGCTTACATCGCGAGCCAAGACCTCTAAAATTTGCAACTCTTCTGGCGCGGATACGGAAACTTTTCCTCTTAACTGCCCTACCGTTAATGGCAAATTTAATTCATCTATCGTTTCCTCTAAAATTGGCTCGGCAGTCATTCGGGCGGCGAAGGTTGCGGCTTGTTTTTGATCAAACAGCAGTTGAGCGTATTCATTATTGCTTCCTCCAGGGGCTGATTCTAGTAAAAGCCTTGCTCGAGATTGGTATACTTTAGGCGAATTAGAACTAACTATGTAGGAGGCTCCTCCAGCTAAAAGCATCGCCAGAAGAATTAACCACCACCATCTGCTTAATATGCTAAAATATCTTCTTAATTCCATATCAAATACGCTCCTAAAGCGTTAGTCTGGGCTATATATCTTACATGTATCGCAGAATATTAATCTATATTTTTATCAGTTCGTAATGCAATAACAATGTTGATGAGGGCGCTTACCCCTAATATGATCCAAAGGATTTTTTCCCAAGCTTCTTCGGTCGTGCCGGCAATTCCTGCGCAAATAAGCAATATGCTTACCCATGACGCCAATTGGAACGATCTTTGATTAAATTGCTCCTTAAGAGAAACATTGTTTTCCGACGCTGCCCAATGATGATAGCTCACTGCCGCTAATTCAATCGCACATCCAATAATCCACAGCGAACTAAATAATAGATTAAGCCAATCAATCACGATCAATTGATTATAACATGACAGGAAAGTCGAACAAATTTTTTCAAACGCCCCATAGGTCATGGTAAGATACCTCATAATTGAATTATGGCAAAACAAAAAACACAATTTCAATGTCAAAATTGCGGCCGAATAACGCCAGCCTATATGGGGCGTTGCCCGAAATGTGGCGAATTCGATACGATGGTCGAGCAAATCATCGTTGAGCCCGCAGCTGCCAAGAAAAAATCATCCAGGGCACCCGTAAATAGCGTACCTATTCGACTGAACGAAGTACAAACAGATAGCTACGACAGATTAGGGTTGCCGCTGGGCGAGTTTGTCCGCGTTTTGGGGGGCGGTATCGTGCCCGGCTCGCTCATTTTGTTGGGCGGCGACCCAGGCATTGGCAAATCGACCTTGTTGTTAGAGGTATCGGCAATGGCGGCGAACGTCCATGGACGCACGCTCTATATTTCTGGCGAGGAGAGCGCGCGGCAAATTAGAATGCGCGCGGATCGAATGGGAATCAAAGCGGAGGATCTGTTTCTGGTAACCGAAACAAACCTGGAAGCGATGATGAGCCATATCGATTCGATCCAGCCGGAAATGATCATTGTAGATAGCATCCAAACGACTTATTCAGGCAATTTAAACTCTTCTGCCGGCAGCGTCAGCCAAGTGCGCCATTGCGCCAGCCATTTTCAAGAAATTGCCAAACATGAAGGAATGCCTATTTTCTTGGTGGGGCATGTCACCAAAGAAGGGGCGATTGCCGGACCACGGGTGTTAGAACATATCGTTGATACCGTATTATATTTGCAAGGCGATCCATATCATCGTTATCGATTGTTGCGCAGCGTCAAGAACCGCTTCGGCGCCACCAGCGAGGTGGGCGTGTTTGAAATGCGCGACAAAGGGATGGTTGAAGTGGCTAATCCATCTGAAGCATTCTTGGCGGAACGACAAATAAATGCCCCTGGCTCTGCCATTGCCGTGCCAATAGAAGGAACACGCCCCCTTTTAGTCGAGGTACAAGCTCTTGCCAGCGAAACGTCGTTCCCCAACCCGCGCCGCACCGCGAATGGCATCGATTACAATCGATTACTGTTGATCAGCGCTGTGTTGAGCAAACGAGTTCGAGCAAGATTGTTTGACAAAGATATTTTTATCAATGTGGTAGGCGGGATGCAGGTGGATGAGCCAGCATCAGATTTAGCGGCGGCGATCGCTATCGCTAGCAGTTTGTGGGACAGGGTAGTTCACGCCGATATGGTATTTATGGGGGAAATTGGGCTAAACGGCGAGCTGCGGGCAGTGAGTCAATTGGACATTCGATTAAAAGAAGCGGCAAAGTTGGGGTTTAAACGCTCGATTGTGCCTCGATCCAGCATGAGGAAACGGGCAGAGTTCCCCAAAGAGATCGAGTTAATTGGCTGCCGGTCGGTGCGCGAAGCGTTAGACGCCGCCCTTTTGCCTAAGGAGTAATGGTGGTCGTTTATTTTCTACCCAAATAGAGGAAAATTCCGCCAGCAGCCAACAACAAGCCAATGCCGGCAATAAACAGAGGAGACAATCTACTCTGTTCTGCGGCATCAGGCATAGAGGCAGGTGGCGCAGGGTTTGCGGCAGGTAGCGTGGCAGTCAGCTCATCAAACAATGACAAAGTCGGAGATGGAGGCGGCGGCAAAGTGGCTTGACTGATCGTAATCGGCTGGGTTGGCGCTGGAGTCACTATCTCAGTTGGAATTGGAGTATTCGTAGGCGGCGCGGTAGGCGTTTCCTCATCAGTCGAACCGCCCACATTTTCTGGCATTGGAGTGCGAGCGACAACCACCTGTTGATTGAGAAGCAAAAAACTGTCAGCGTTCAAGCCGCTGCGCTGGTACAACTCTTCCAAAGTCAAGCCGTTCTTGGCGGCGATAGAAAATAGCGTATCTCCAGCTTCGACGATATGTACTACCTTACCGTCCGTCAAAATGCGGGCTTGCGGATACCCAGGAATGAAACGTACCCTATCATAATTTTCAGCAAAGCCAATGGTTAACAATTGCCCCAAGCGCAACACAGCAGTGGCTGGATCAAGTTCATTGTATGCGTAAAGCAATTCAAGCTCTAAATCAAACCGAGCAGCGATAGAAATAAAAGTGTCGCCCGTTTGGGCTTGGTAGGCGATGCGTCCGTCGGCTAGCGGGGTGGGCGTGAAGAAGGGTTGGGCAACCGGAATGCCGGCAAGCGCCTGCGGGCTAGCCGTTACAGGTTGGGAAGGGCTCGTTGGGGATTGATGGCTAGGGGCTGGAGGCGTTGGCGAAATAGCTTGAGATGTTGCCTGGATCGGAGTCGCCGAACTATTATTGGCGGTTGGGGCAATCGGCGGGATAGTGGGTTGAACCACAGGTTGTTGCGCATTGGGCGGAGGAGCAGGCGGGGCTGAAAAACCGCCCCCATATTTAAATCCATTCACATATTGCTTGGTTAAATCAAGATAAAAGTTACCAAATTCAGCGCTTGGCTCAATATGCGATCCCTCGGGCCACTCGTTAAACGATGTGATGAGCAACATATCGGGCGCACTGCTAGCCGCAGCCTCAAATGTGCGTCGATAAAAGTCGCCGCCATCCCTCTTTTTGTGGAAAGCTGCCTCCCCTCGTCCTGGCACCAGGGTATCATCCCAACCTGGCATGGCAGTGGCTGCCCAATATTTGTACCCGCCATAAGTCGCTGAGGCGTTTCGAGTAGCGTTGCCCCATGTCACTGCCGTGCTGTATGGGTTGGCTGCCCAAGCGATGTTATACAGATGCAATCCGTCGAAAACGGACAGATATTCGGCGTTACCCCCTTCCGCTATCCAAAGGGTGTTATGGTTGGGATCGACCTGATTTCGAATCGTTTGCCAATCGGATACTGAAAAGAGCCAATTTGCCCAGAAAAAGATGATTGGTTTTCCGTCTATTCGCAAGTAAGCGGGATGGTTGACGTGGTTATTGACGGCGTGTCGCAAAGCGATCGCCCGTTGATCATGGTTGGCGTGAAAGGGGCTGCCGCTTTCAAAGTAAAGGGCAACTTTAAAGCCGCTGGCGGCGGAAGCGGCAAGCAACGCTTTGAAGTTGATTTCGGTATAGTTGTTGTCGTCAGGTCCATACCAAGCCTGAATAAAAGCGTCGATGCCGGCATTTTTTGCTTGCCCAATTTGCCGTTGCATCGTTTCAACATTCCCAGAAGAGTAAGGCTGTGGGTTAGTGAACGGCGTTTTGCCATTGTTAAAGGAGCCAGCGTCATACCAGGCGTAATAAAATGCCAAAACTAATTTGGTTTTGCCTTGCGCCTGAGAGGAAGAAGGGGCGGCAACTGCCATCCCAATTGAAAAAAGGAACAGAACGACGCCGCGCCACAGTCGGGAAGCCATCAGTTTACAATTTTGAGGAAGCGGCGTTTGCCCACCTGTGCGATTTGCTCTCCACTTGGCGAAACCTCCAGCCAGGGATCGCTTACTTTCGCTCCATCCAGCTTGACCCCGCCTTGTTTGATCAGGCGACGGGCTTCCCCTTTGCTTTTAACCAATCCCGCCGCCAACAAAATATCAACCAATGGTTGGGCAGCAGAGAGGGTGAATGCCGGCATCTCGTCTGGCATGTCTCCTTTTTGAAATAGGGTTACAAAGTGGGCTTCCGCTTGCGCCGCGCCTGCGTCGCCATAAAAAGTGCGAACGATTGCTCTGGCTAGTTCCATTTTAACGTCACGCGGATGTTTGCCGGCAGCCAGCTCAGTCAAAGTCCGCTCCACATCGTCTGGTTCATAGCGGCTGACCAGCTTGAAGAATAGGGGCATTGCCACATCCGGCAGGCTCATCACCTTGCCATACATATCTTCCGCAGTCGTTGAAATGGGAATATGATTGCCTAAGCTCTTCGACATCTTCACCACCCCATCAGTGCCCGGCAAAATATCGTTGATGATGGCTATTTGCGGCTGTTGACCAGCAAATTCCTGCAATTTTCGGCCAGCGGTTAAAATATTAAATAGTTGATCGCTGCCGCCCACCTGCACGTCTGTTTCCAGCGCCACCGCATCATATCCTTGCATAAGAGCATAGAAAAACTCATGCAGGTAAATGGGCTGCCCCCCTTCATACCGCTTTCGGAAATTCTCTCGCGCCAAAAATTGTTGTACCGTGAAATTGCCGGCAAGCTCAATCACATCCTTAAACGACAACTCTGCCAGCCATTCATGATTGTACCGAATCGTCGTTTTATCCCGATCCAACACCCGAAAAGCTTGTTCAGCAAAAGTCGCCGCATTTTCTAATGTTTGTTCCAAGGTTAAAACTGGACGAGTTTTGTCCTTATCGCTGGGGTCGCCAATGGTGCTAGTAAATGTGCCAATAAGAAAAGTAACGTTATGCCCCAGCTCTTGAAATTGGCGCAATTTAAACAAAGGCACTGTATGCCCCAGATGCAAATCAGTGGCGGTTGGATCAAAGCCGCAATAAACGCGCAAGGGTTTGTTTTCAGCCACCGCCTTTTTTAGCCGGGCGCGTAACTCTCGCTCCATATGCCGGCGGGTTTCATCATCTCCATACGTGGTGCCTTGCATCAATATGGCTACTTGTTCATCGACTGGTCTCATAAAAAGTTCACCTTGTCATCCTCTTTTTGCGGGCTGGCGTTGCTGAAGACACATTTGGACGCGCTCAATATACGATGCCATTTTGCCATCCTGCTTCTGTAACGATTATAACCACATTGAACAAAGCGAACAGAAACGCAAAAACCCGCCGCTTCACGACGCGGCGGGTTTTGAAAAAGGAGGTTTGTGATACAACCTCGTTGGTTAACTAAGCTGCTAGCTCCGGCTCAGGCTGCAAATCAAGCTCTTCAACTTCGCCATTCAATGGTTCCAAACCAGCTTCCTGTCGAATCAGATTTTCCAGTTCATATAAAAAGGCGGGATTTTCAAGCAAAAATGTTTTTGCGTTTTCACGTCCCTGACCAAGCAACGTTTCGCCATATCGGAAATAGGCGCCACGTTTGTCTATCAAACTGTAAGTGACCCCCAAATCGAGCGCCTCGCCCGAATTAGAAATGCCTTCGTTGTACATAATGTCAAATTCACATTCGCCGTAAGGGGGGGCGACCTTATTTTTCTTCACTTTGACTCTGGTTCGGTTGCCAGTTACTTCGCCGCTTTGTTTGATAGCGGCGATCCGGCGAATATCGAGCCGAACGGAGGCGTAAAATTTCAGAGCGTTACCGCCGCTGGTCGTTTCTGGGTTGCCAAACATCACCCCAATTTTCATGCGAAGCTGGTTGGTGAAGATGACTATGGTGTTAGTTTGTTTGATGATGCCAGACAATTTTCGTAACGCTTGCGACATGAGGCGGGCTTGTAACCCAACGTGGGCATCCCCCATTTCGCCTTCAATTTCGGCTCTGGGAACCAGGGCGGCGACGGAATCAACTACCACTACATCCATGGCGCCAGAACGGATGAGGGCTTCAGCAATTTCTAAAGCCTGTTCGCCAGTATCGGGTTGAGAGATGTACAGATTATCGACATCAACGCCAATTTTGGAGGCGTAGTAGGGGTCTAAGGCGTGTTCCATATCTATGAAACCGCAGACGCCGCCTAATTTTTGGGCTTCGGCGATGGCATGCAGACATACAGTCGTCTTACCAGAAGATTCAGGACCATAAATCTCGATAACCCTGCCGCGCGGCAACCCACCGACGCCTAATGCGATATCTAGAGAGAGCGAACCAGTGGGGATTGAATCGATTTCCATATGTTGGGCTTCTCCAAGTCGCATGATAATGCCGTCGCCAAATCGTTTGGTGATGGTATCTAGCGTGCGTTCTAATGTTTGTATTTTTCCGTTGGATGACATGAAAATTCTCCTTTTTTCTTATTGGGTCTCTTTCCCAAGTTATTTATCAATTTATCGCTTTCTTAAGAACAAGCGTTCGTATTTTAGAGCTGTTGTTCTATTTTGTCAAAATCAAAACTGTAGTATTGAATTAATGTTCATTTTATTGATGACAACTGGGCGACATTTAATGGCGGCGAATTAACGCAATCAATTGCGGCAACTCCCTGCCCCCCAACAAATGGTTCAACAAGAGATAAACAGTGGCGCCGGCAAACCCGCCCACAACTACCAACCACAATGGCGACTGGATAAGTTGGGTGATGCCCCACACCACCAGGCTCATGCCGGCAGTCGCCGCCAAATTCCGGAGCAAAGTCGCTGCCAATGCCCGCTCGTTCAAACTGCCCAACTTTCGCCGATTTGCACCGAACAACACCGAAGCCAAAGCGGCAAATGAGACAGAACTTGCCAAAGCGATCCCCTGCGCTCCCCAAATCGGAAAAAGCCAATATATCAAAGCGACGTGTAATATTAACCAGCCAAGATAGCCCAACATTGGCGTCAACGTATCATGCTGCGCATACAACAGCCTAGCCACAATTTCCAAAGTAGCTTCGCCGATAACCCGAAAACTTAAAACGATGAGAATGCTGTAAACAAATCGCGTTGATTCGGCGGTAAAAGCCCCCCGTTGGAACGCCAGGATAATGGTTGGTTTTCCTAATAAAATCAGCCCGGCAACAGCAGGAAACGACAAAGTCCAAATTAACTGCAAGGCAGATACCGCCGTTTGCTTCATCTTAGCCAGGTCGCCAACGTTGTACAGTTCAGCCAAAGTCGGAAAAATTACAACGGCGATGGCTGTGCCGATTAACGTCTCGGGCAATTGCTGCAAATAGTAACCCAAAAAGTAGCTGGATGTCGCCCCTTCTACTGAATTTGTAAAGCGGATAATGGCTAAATCCGCCGCCTGTACAGAGCTAATCGTCGCCAAACGAGGCAGCATTAAACGAATGATTTCCCTGACCCCAGCCAGGCGCAAAGCGAGTTGGGGGCGGAATCGGAAACGGTATTTGATCAATGCCGGCAATTGGATGCCAACGTGAATCATCGCCCCAATAACCGTTCCCCACGCCAATCCATAAATACCCATCGACGGCGTCAGCCATAATAAACCGATGACATAACCGACATCAAGAGCGATATTGGTTAATGCCGGCAAAGCAAAGTGTTGGTGACTGTGTAAAATGCTGCTCAATACGCCGCTGACGCCGAACAACGCGGTCTGAATCAAAACAATTCGCATCAAGTCGCTGATTAAAGTCTGCTGTTCGGGCGCTACTGCCACAGCCAAATAGTTTTGAGTTAACCAAGGCGCAATCAATGCCCCAATGGCTGAAATGCCTCCTAACAGCAACAAAACCAGAGTCAAAATAGTGTTGGCTATGCGCAACCCTTCTTGCCGTTTGGGATCGGTAACATACGCTGAATAAACGGGAATAAAGGCGGCGGACAACGCCCCCCCTGCCACCAGCGTGATAAACAGTTCTGGCAATTGATTGGCAGAGGTAAAGGCATCCATATCGCTGCCAGTGCCAAAAGCGGCGCTTACCATTTGCTGGCGTATCAGCCCGGTCAATTTGCCCAGGGCAAACAGCGCCATCACGATCGCGCTCGATTGGAAGAGTTGGCGGGAGCGGTTCACGGCTCACATTCTAGCGGCGAATCGCTTTTTAACCAACGGGGGAGTAAAATCATTTGGGTTTGCAAAACAATAGCGGCTAATTTGGAACGGTGATGCGTTTGGGAAACAGCGAAACGATAAAAATTGAAGAGTTAGAAGAGTGGCAAAAGTTTGTGATGCCGGCAAAACGGAACTGGGGGCTGTTCCTCTTTTACTCAATTGCCATGATCGTATGGTTGGGGATGTTGATCTACATCTTTTTCGGTTTATTTCGCCCTTTTGAAATCGATCGACCATTTATATTTAGACTGGTTTGGCGCTTGCTGCTGGCGGGTTGGCTGATTGTGTGGTATCTCTTCGCGCGGCGTTTTTTGTGGCGCTTCTGGCAATATTACGCCGCCAGCCGAGAAGTTTTATTGCTCAACAAGGAAGAGTTCATCATCCGCCGCCCATTGTCGCTGCTGGGTATCACAGACGTGTACGACATGCAGCATATCAATTCGGTAAGATATGATGCCGAAAAGATGGCGATCGCTTTTCAATATGGGGTACGCCCGATCCATTTTGGCGAAGCGTTAACAGCACAGGAAGGAAATGCGCTTGTGGCGGCGATCAACCATCGCTATTTTCAAAAAAACAGGTTGGAAGAAGGGAGATTTTAGGCTTCCTGACTTTTTCGCCATCTATTGTAACGAGCTATGAGGGAGATATTGGCTGGCTCAATCGTCTTAAATGACAACTCGGCTAAAGGGATTGGCTTCGTCTCTTCTGCCAGAATCCCCTTGATACCCTGGCACAAGCTGCTTTCAATGGGATCGATGGCAGTTAAGGAAACGGGGTCGCCCATCCAAAATGCCGGCATAGGCATGCGTAACCCTTCTGCCAACCCATAAGCCATATCAAAAAAAGCGTTAAAATCGTCGGCGGGATCTTCCATTAAATTAGCGAACTTGACTGACGCTAAAGGCTCAGTTTACTCAGCAGGCGGCGGCACAGGCAAATCGTCAACCGCCACATCTTGCCATTTTTTGCCTTCGTCAATCAACATCACCGGAATGCCATCTCGAATCGGGTATTTTAGCCCTGAATCGGCGCACACCAGCCAACTGTTTTTTACCAACTCCAACCGACCAGGGTCATCTCCGAATGATTCTTTGTCTTGCACCGCCAATGGGCAGCGTAAAATCTCTAGCAATTCAGCGCTGATGGGTAATTCATCTGTTTGGGTCATGTCACATCCTCGTTTTTTCGCCGATCATACGCTCCTCGGCAAATGCCGGCAACAAAAAGAGTCCAATTACGCCGCCCCAACCCTGCTATTCTGCCCGCGTATCAAAAAACAGAGCCCTGCTATCCCGACCAGAACATCCTACCACTCCGTGCCCATTTACACTATACTCTCCTTTCCCGTTGTTCTTTTGGCTGCTATGCGATTCAACATGATATGACCTGGGAGGAAAAAGATGAAAAAATTCAAAATATTGTCCGTCTTCGTTCTTTCTGGGCTGATGTTTGCCTTTTCATTCTTAGCGTATGCCCAAGAAACAAATGAACAACCACAAATGTCGGGCGAACTTTACGCTATCAATTTTAAAAAAACCGTCGGTACAGATTCTCAGGTTTGCGCTTCCACGAAGAGCATCATTGCCGATTATGGCGACACAGTCTATTACTGTTACGAAATAGAAAATACCGGTCTTATCCCGCTGACTCGACATGATTTAATAGACTCTGAGATAGGCGTTATTTTATCCGGGTTTCCATTTACCCTCCAGCCATCTGCCCGAGCATGGATATCACAATCGGTTGTGGCAACTTCAAGCGTAATAAATACCGCGACCTGGACTGCATACAATCCTGGACCGGTTGATGTAGTCTCGCAAAATGATTTTGCCGCTATAACCGTCATAAATGCTCCCACCATTTACCTTCCGTTGGTGGTCAAATAGCTGGCTTTTGCAGGTCGCTCTGCCGGCAAAACACAAATCGTCCCGTTTTTCTCTGTGTCAAATTCTGAAGCCCATTTGATGCAGCCTTAATCAGGGTAAATTTTAAGCTCCAATGCAGCAACCAAGGCAAAAAAGATATTGGATCGCCGTTTTTTTGCCGGCATTAATCCTGTACCTCATCACCCTGCCCACCGATTTAACCTGGGCGCATCACAGCGGCGATGGCGGCGATTTGATCGCCGCTGCCGTCAGTTGGGGTATCCCACATCCGCCCGGCTACCCAACCTACATTCTATTGGGCAAAGCGATCTCTCTGCTGCCTATCGGAGTCGTCGCTTTTCGCTTTCACCTCTTTTCTGCCTGTTGTATGGCGGCATCTGCCGGCATTTTAGCCACAATTTCCATTCCCAATCACGGCTCTTTCATCGCTACGCGAATCGCGGCAGCGTTGACGTTTGCCGCTGCCCCGTTGGTTTGGGGGCAAGCCACAGTCGCCGAAGTTTATGCCCTAAACGCCCTGGGGTTCGCCCTCTTTTTGCAGGCGGCATGGCGACCCAGCCCACCCAATCCAATCATCTTGGGAGCGCTATTTGCTTTCAGCGTAACAACTCACTTAACTTCGATGGCGTTGCTGCCGATTTTAATCGCCGCTTGCCCGCCTAAAGATTGGGGCAAAGCTGTGTTGGGCGGCTTGCTGGGCAGCGCGCCCTGGTTGGCTCTGCCGGCATTGGGCGCATTGGATAGTCCGGTCAAGTGGGAAGATCCGACGACGCTTTCCGGCTGGATACATCTGGCAAGCGGCGCGCTTTACCGTCCAAATGTGTTGGGCTTGCCGGCATCCGCTTGGCGGGAGAGAGCGGTAAGCTGGCTGCCGGCATTTTTGGCGCAATTCGGCTATGTGGGTTGGGGATTGTGGCTTGCCGGCATGTGGGAAAATCGACGACAACTCAACCGCCATCTGGTCGCCGCTTTGACTAGCGTTTGGCTATACGGAATTTACGCCTTCGGCTACGCTGCCCAAGACGCCAGCGTCACATTTTTGCCCGCCATTGCCCTGCTGAGCGTGTTATTAAGATTTGGTTTGCGACCGCTGAAAAATTGGGCGATATTATTGCCGCTGTTTCTAGTTGGGATAAACTTTGTTGGGTTTTATCAAAGTAAAGGAGAGACGATTGGGGATGAGGCGCGGCAACTGATGCAGGGAATGCCGGCAAACGCCATTGGCGTAACGTCAGGAGACGACGTAATCTTCGCTATGTGGTACGTTCAACACGCCGAAAAAAGTCGGCAAGACGTCATTTTAGTCGATGAAAATCTCTTCGCCTTCGATTGGTATCGTCGCCATCTATCAAAACAGTACCCCCATCTAATCCGGCTAGAAAAAGATGAGTTAGACATGTTTTTAAGAGACAACAACCATCCGATCTGTCGCATCCAACCCAAGCTACAAGGCATGGATTGCGCCTCAGCAGCCCCATAAAAGATTTTTATGCGTCGTTCTTGTTTTCCGCTTCTCATTCTTCTGTTTGGCTTCTTGCTCATTTTTGGTTGGTTGGGCATGAAAGGGCTGCGTATCTACCGGGCGGCGCAATCGCTGCAAGAACGACAAGCCGCCGTTGAGGAGCTGATTGGGCAAGGCGTAACCAATATCGATCCCGACGACGCGGAAGCGCTATTAACCGGCGTTCGAGGCGACATCCAAATCATCAAAAATGAAAGCGCCCTCTTTATGCCCATAATGCCTTACTTGGGCTGGCTTCCCAGATTGGGACCAACCTTGGTGGCTGCGCCTCAATTGCTGACCATGGCGGATGCCGGCACAGAAGCGGCTGCCTATGCGTTACGAGGACTCAAACCCGCTATCAAGTCAGTACAGGAAAACAGCGGTATCGCTTCCCTTAGCGGGGCGATCGGCGAATTATCTAGCGCCGCTCCAGATTTGCGGCAGGCGGAGTTTTTGCTGGAACAGGTCGCCGCCGCCAGGGCTGAATTGCCCAACGAAGAAGCGCTGCCCTGGACGATCCGCCAGACGTTGCCGCAAGCAGACAAATATTTGCCGCTAGCCCTGGATGGATTGGCATTGAGCCGCATATTGCCGGCATTGGCTGGGGCAGACTCGCCCCGACGGTATCTCATCATCGCCCAAAACCAAGACGAATTGCGCCCGACCGGCGGCTTTATCAGTGGAGCGGGCATCGTCACCGTACTTGATGGGCAAATCATGGATTTGCAATTCATCGACGCCAACATCATAGACGATTGGGCGAACAAACCCTACGACGCGCCGCCAGCTCCATTGGAACAATTTATGGGGATCCAACTATTTCTGTTCCGCGACGCCAACTTCTGGGCGGATTTTCCCACTTCGGCGGAGAAAGCGATGGAGTTGTACAGTTATGGGCAAGATGTCACTTTGCCAGATGGGGCGATCGCCGTCAACCAAGCGTTTCTCATCAACCTGATTACAGTCGTAGGCGTGGTTGAAATCCCTGAGTTGAATGAACAAGTCACCCCCGCCAATGTAGAAAGTTGGATTCAGACAGCATGGGGAACGGGAGAAGAAGGCGCATTGGGTTCTATTTTAGACCGCAAGCAATTTATTCCGCTGCTGGCGAACGCTTTGCGGCAAAAGTTAGAAAGCGCGCCTGGGGCAATCGACCCCTTTGCTTTGGCGACCATGGCGCAAGAAGCGGCGCTGGCAAAAGATTTGCAAATTTATGTGCGAGATCCAGCAGCTGCATCGGCGTTGCGTGATGTGGGTTGGGATGGCTCCATGCCGGTTGATGCCGGCAGCGACACAGTTATGGTTGTTGAGACTAACATTGGCTATAACAAAAGTTCGGTACATATGGAGCGGCACATAGCATATACGGCGCAATTGCAACCTAACGGCAGCGCGACCGCTCAAATGAGTTTCACTTTCTCTAACTCGCTGTCGCCTAATGGCGAAGAGTGCCGGCATGAGCTGCCACGGTATACTCTTGATCTAGTTTACCTCGATCTCACTTACGACTGTTATTGGAGCTACTCTCGATATTACCATCCGGCTGGCGCCCAATTGCTCTCCGCCCCATCCTATCCCATTCCGGGACAATTTTTCATTACAGAACAAGGCTGGGACGGAGTTGTCCGCCCTATATCAGATCCGACTGGCTTGACGACATTTGAAGATGTTTGGCTCATCGATCGCGGCAAACAAGCTAGCCGTCAATACCAAATTCAGTTGCCCAATGTGACCCAAACGACGGCTGAAGGGAACACTTTGTATCAATTGCGCTTGCTCAAACAAGCTGGCGTAGCCCCATATCCGGCTCAAATCACGGTGATAACGCCAGAAGATAGCCGGCTGCTTCATACAGAACCTGAAGCGGAAATCGATGGCAATGCGGCGATATTTAATGCCACCCTTGACAAAGATTTAACTTTTAGCGTAACGTATCGTTAACTTTGCGCCCATATCAAGATAAGAAGGATGGATTCCGATGGAAAACAAACGCCCCATTACCCCCTGGCTGCCGGCATTATTGATTGTAATAGGGTTTATAGGGGCGATCCAACCAGCTAGGATGGCGCTTGCCGGCAATCTACTCTCTGCCAGGGCGCAAACCGTGCCTACCCGCACCCCCACCCCAGACAGCCCGCCGCCCACCGATCCGCCGCCTACTAACCCGCCGCCCCCGCCAACGAATCCGCCACCCCCGCCAACAAATCCAGCCCCCACCGATACGCCCTCCGCTGGTTCCACCAACACGCCGCCGCCCGGCAACACCAACACCCCTTTCCCAACCAACACCGCCATCCATACATCAACCCCGACCGCCACGCCAACCAACACCTTTACGCCGCTGCCCCAAGCCCCAACCCCGATTGGCGGCTATGTGGCTACCGCCCAGCCTTGTGGGGCGCCCAATGCGCAATCCCTGGCGTTGGTAAACGTGCGGGGAGGTCCTGGGCTGAATTACGAGGTAACGTATGAGATGGTGTATCTGGAAGTGCGCCCCATTATCGGACGGGCTGAGCCGATGCCTTGGTGGCTGGTCGCCCTGCCCAATGGCGGGCAAGGCTGGGTAGCCGATAGCGTGGTCGTGGTCAATGGCAATGTCAACAATGTGCCTATTGTAGCCACCGGATCGGGCGATGCCTGGAACCCAACCAGCCCTGCCTGCCCAGCCTCCGCTACCTCAACCCCAATTCCAACAAGCTCTGCAACGCCGGCTGAAGCGGAAGAGGCGACGAGCGCTCCGACCGAAACGCCGACAGCCGTCGAATCAACGCCGACTGAAAAAGCGGAGTCTGGCAGCCCCACGCCTAGGGCTAATGACCAGACAACGACCCCAACATCTCCAGCCACACCTGGCTCAAATAACAGCGTAGATGCCGGCAATAATGGGAGTGGTGGGGGCAGCAACGCAGAATTGCCCACTCCTACCGACTCGCCAGCAACCGGCAGCGACAATGATGGCAGTGGAGAAGCAAGCGGGTCTATCAGCCCCGCCCCCATCGGCGGCGGCGAGGCAACTGATCAACCTTCTAGGGAGGCATTGCCTACCGCGCTGCCTCTAGACGATGAGACGCCGACCCAAGGGCAAGCGTCATCGTCGCTCCCCTTGATTGCCGGCATAGGCTTGATGTTTGCCGGCATCATCCTCTTTTTTATGCGCCGCCGGGGCGAGGATGAAGAAGGGCAGTTGGCTTGACATTTTAAATCGGCGCCGAGAATTAATGGCGATCTAACAAAAACGGGCTATCATACCCCATCATTTCTTTACACAATTCAATCAAATTACCCTGCCGCAAGCGCCCAGCTTGCAGCAGGCTTTTGTATGTCCAACGAAAATAGTTGACCATTGACGGCACACACCGCCTTTTTGGAGGAAAAAATGAGCGCAAAAGAGCAAACTAAGAGCGAAACCTTTGGTTTCAAAGCAGAAATCAAACAAGTTTTAAATATCCTGATCCATTCCCTTTACCAAGATCAGGAGATATTTTTGCGGGAGTTAATTTCGAATGCCTCAGACGCTTTATCTCGCTTTCAATTTGAGCAGCTGACCAATGACGATGTGCTTGATCCTGAAGCGGAATTAGCGATTCATTTAACCGTGGAAGAACAGGAGGGCAAAAAAGTCCTCGTCATCAAAGATAGCGGCATTGGCATGAGCCGGGATGAGTTGACTAAAAATTTGGGCACCATCGCACAATCGGGAGCGCGGGAATTTTTGCAAAAGATGACCGAAGCGAATGGAGACAAACCAGATTTAGCTGATGTAATCGGACAATTTGGGGTCGGCTTTTATTCGGTTTTTATGGTAGCGGAACAGGTTCGGGTCGTTTCGCGCAGCTATCTGCCACAGGCGGAAGCGGCGGCTTGGCTTTCCTCAGGAGATGAGACATTCCAGGTGATGCCGGCATCTAAAAGCGACCGGGGAACTGAAATTCATATCACCCTAAAAGAATCTGCCAACGAGTTTGCCGAGCCGTTCAAATTACGCCAAATCATCAAAAAACATTCCGACTTCATCAGCTACCCGATTTACATCGACGGCGAACAAGCCAATCAACGCGAATCTTTGTGGCGAAAACAACCCAGCTCTGTTGAAAACAAAGAAGATTACGACAATTTTTATCAGCAGATGACGCTGGATTTTGAGCCGCCGCTGCTTTCCGTCCATCTCCATGCCGACGCTCCAGTCAATGTGCGGGCGCTGCTGTTTGTGCCGGCAAAACGAGAGCGCAATATGTTTTCGTCCCGAACAGAACCAGGCGTCAAACTATACTCCAAAAATGTATTGATCCAGGAATATTGCCCCGATTTACTGCCTCGGTGGCTGGAATTTGTAGACGGCGTGGTTGATTCGGAGGATTTGCCCCTAAATGTCAGCCGGGAAACTGTGCAAAATAACCGGCTGCTCAACCATCTAGGGGCAACCTTACGCAAACGCATTTTGCGGGAGTTAGGCAAACTCGCCAAAAACGACAAAGACAAATATGAGAGATTCTGGACAGAATACAGCCGCGTCTTCAAAGAGGGTCTGGCGATGGATCCGGCAGCGAAGGATGAAATATTGCCCTTGCTCCGTTTTTACTCTTCTAAATCGGGCGACGCGCTCACCTCTTTTGAGGAATATATCGACCGCATGCCGGCAGAACAAGAGGCGATCTATTTCGTCATGGGAGATTCCATCGGCTCAGTCGCCAATAGCCCCCATCTCGACCCTTACAAAGCGGGCGATACCGAAGTGTTATATTGGGTCGATCCGCTTGACGCCTTTATCGCCCCGGCGCTGACGGAATATCAAGAGAAAAAGATACAAAATGTAGATGACGCACAGGTGGACACGCCTAAGTCGGAAGAGAAATCAGCCGAAGAAGATGCCCAATCGAAGCTGTCAGAGGCGGATTTCAACCGTTTTGTGGGCAAATGCGTAACCCAACTCAAAGAAAAAGTAACAGAGGTACGAACCTCCAAAACATTAACGACAAGTCCGGTGCGGTTGGTATCGCCCGACGATGCCCCTGCCTCTGAAATGCAGCGAGTACAACGCTTTTTTGACCAAAATTACGAAATTCCGCAAAAGATTTTGGAGCTGAACCGCGAACATGCGTTGATAGTAGACCTAGCGACCAAATTAAGCGCCGATCCGGCAAGCGAATTGGTTCCTTTGGCGATTGAGCAACTTTATGAAAGCGCGTTGGTACAAGAAGGGCTGCATCCTAATCCGGCAGAGATGTTACCTCGCATTCAAAAGTTGATGGCGTTTGCCGCCAAAAATTAGCCCAAAATTAAGATTTAAGCGGCAGCTAAAAAGCGAGTGGCATAATTTATCCGCTCACAGAATAGTTTGTTTGTTATGATGCGATTTTTGACGGCGCTATGTGTCATATGGCTGATGGGGACTATTTCCCCCTGGGCTGTTTATCGCTGTCAAACGTTGGATTGGGTGACAACAGACGCATCCACCGAGCAGTCCCCTTGCCCCGATGATTGGGCAGCGAAAGTGTGGTCGTTGGCGGCAGCAGTCGGCTTAATTTTGACTGCTCTTGCCGGCATTCAGCCCCAACATCGCCTCTATTTTAAGCCATTGCTCCCCGCCAAAATAAACGGCTTCCCGCCTATCCTCCCACCGCCCCGTGCCAGCTGACCGTCCAACCGATAACCCAATTTCCCTTAAATCATCTAAAATTAGATCTTTTAACTTGCCGCATTTGGCGCAAGGAGAGGCGTTATGACCCCTTTAAAACGAATCTGTACCATGCTAATCATCTTGTTGGCTGCCGCCATTTACGCCAACGCTGTTTTCGCTCATAGTCGAGTGGACGTCGGCGAATACAGTTTGATTGTAGGCTGGGTGGAAGAGCCGGTGATCGTCGGCGAACGAAACGCCTTGTTTTTACAAGTTTTGCAAGGAGAAACGCCCATCAATGGCGTGGAAGGAACATTGGAAGTCGAGTTAAGCTACGCCGGACGCTCTTTTTTCGGCAATATCGAACCATCGGGAGATGCCGGCATTTATCACGTGCCTGTTTTCCCTACGGTGCGCGGTCAATACCAGGTTTTACTCACCGGCGCTATCCAAGATACGCCCATCGACGTCACCATTGACCCGGAAGAAGTCTTGGCGGCATCCGCCTTGCAATTTCCGCAACCCTTGCCCGATTCAATTGCATTGGCAAATGAGATCGAACAATTACAAACAGACCTAAATTCAGCCCGTGCTATGGCGATTGCCGGCATCGTTGCCGGCATAGTGGGCGTCCTTACCGGCGTTTTTGCCATCATCAGAAGCGGGCAAACCAAATAGAGAGAATATCATGAAAATAAAAATATTAGCGCTAACCTTGCTGCTGTTCCCCATCTTGCTCGCCGCTTGTTCTCCCGCCGGAGAAGAAGCCGCCGAAACCAATCAAATGGAAATGGCGGAAGACGACGAGATGGATCATGACCAACACACCCAAGAAGAGCATGAACAACATATGGAAGATGACGATCATATGGAAAACATGGACGAAGACGAACATGCCGAGCATATGGAAGAGATGGGGCATGACGACGACGACGGCGAACCGCTCATCGACAATGACGGCGCCGTCATCCACATCGTAAAACCAACCGATGGCGAAACGATTTCAGGCGGCTCTATTCGGGTCGAAATCGAAATCGAAAATTTCATCTTAGCGGAAGACGGCAACCATTGGCACATTTATCTGGATGGCGTTTCGCAAGGGATGGTAACTGGTCGAACCAACAGCCACAATTTAAATGGCATCGAACCAGGCGAACACATTATCGAAGCTTTTCTGGCAAATGGCGCACACGAACAATTGCGCGACGGCGCGTCGGTGACTGTCGTTGTGGAATGACGCCTCTCCCAGCAATAGGAACTTTACAGGGTCGATCGATTTATTAATCAGTTTAGCAAACTTGTTCATCCCGTAAATCATCTCCATACTCTAAACCGCCTGGAAGTTTTGAACTTCTAGGCGGTTAAAAACCGTTATGAAACGAATTAAAACAGCCATTTTTTTCTTTTTTGCCCTCGTCTTGATGTGGCTAGGGGTAGAACGGGTAAGGGCGCACGCCATTCATCTCGCCTCTAGCCCAGCCCCCAACCAAATTCTTACTGAGCCGCCAGGGCAGATCGAAATTGAATTTAGCGAGCCGGTTGTGCCGGCATTTAGCCGTATTTTGCTCCTTTCGCAAGCCGGTCAACGCATCGCCACCGGGGGCATTGAGTCAGCAAATGAAACTGGTTCAACCCTCCGCGTTCCCATTTTAGACGAATTGGAAAATGGCTCATATTTGGTCAGTTGGCAGGTTTTGTCTTCAGTTGACGGACACACCACCAGCGGCAGCTTTCCTTTTGGCGTGGGCGTCAGCCAATTGGGCGATTTAGAAGGAAGCGGCGCAGTTACCGCCACCCAGCCTACCCTCTTTAGCACCGGAGGTCGGTGGCTCAATTTAGTCGGCATCGCCCTGCTTGCCGGCATTTTCGCCTTCCGACTTTGGGTGTGGAATCCAGCCGTCAATGTCGAGGATTTGTCAGACGGAGAAATAGCGGCGGATTTGCGATTAGGCGCAATCAGCCGCGCTGTAGGGTTCATCGCCCTTGGTTTGGTCGCCATCGGCTTACTTTTCACCTTTGTTTCGCAAGCCCAAAAGTTGGGCTTGTTGCAATCAAGCGACTTCGATATTTGGCTCAACACTCGATTTGGCGCAATGTGGTTAGCCCGTTTAATCCTGGGATTAGCCCTCTTCGCCATCTTTGCCTTGATGTCAACCGAAACACCAGGGGGATTGCGCGGCTGGCTGTGGTGGAGCGGCTTGCTATTCACATTGGCATTGGCGGCAGCCACGGCGTTGGTCAGCCATTCCGCAGCCGTTTCCCGCGATACCGCCTTAGCCACCGCCATCGACTGGCTGCACCTCGTCGCTGCCGGCATTTGGGCTGGCGGGTTATTGCAACTGGCGGTCGCGTTGTGGTTGGCTCGCCGATTAGAATCAGAACCGCGAGCTTGGCTCAATATCAGCCTCATCCTAAATTTTTCGGCATTGGCGGCGACGGCAGTCGGGATTCTGATCAGCAGCGGCGCATATATGGCATGGCTGCATATCGGCAGTTGGAACGCCTTATTTGGCGCCATATATGGCAAAACGCTCATGTTGAAAATTGGATTGGCGTTGGCGGCGTTCGCTTTTGCCGGCATAAACTTACTATTCATCAAACCCCGCCTTAGCAAAGGCTACGATCAACCTGACAGCCCAGCTTCCCATAAAAGCCAATCGATTTTTAGCCGACTGACGCGAACGGAAACCCTCATCGCTCTGCTGATTTTGGCGGCTGCCGCCTACCTCACCGATTTACAGCGCGGCAAAGAAGCGCCATTGCAAGCTGGAAACAGCGGCGTATTTGACGCCGAATTAGCCGCAGACGACTTAAACATCTCCCTCCATATCGAACCAGCAGTGGTAGGACCCAACGATTTCGCCGTGACTGTGACAAACAGTGAGAGACAAGCTGTGACAGACGCCGAAAACGTTCGACTCAAATTCACCTTTTTGGGGCAGGCAATTGGGGCGGCTGATACCGACCTGCTAAATGTTGGCGAAGGGGTTTATGTGGATGAGGGCAACAGCAATCTCAGCTTGGTGGGACCTTGGCAAGTAGAAGCCACAATACGCCGCCCCGGACAATTCGACGCTTTTGCCCCATTTCGGTTAGAAGCTGGTTTAGATGGAACTATCGCCTCTACAGATAGCGGGGGCAGCTTCATCAACAATTTAGCCACCACATTAACCCGGTTTGGCGGGCTTGTTCCCGGAGTGACGATGGTTTTGTTCGCCCTCATGTGGGGATTCGTCGCCAATCGCGCCGCTGACCGCCCCTGGCAGCTTATACCAATGTTGGCGATCAGTTTGTTAGCCTTTTGGATCGGCGGGGATCAATTACTGGCATTTTATGAAGAGTACACTCCGGCTCGGTTTACCAACAATCCCATCCTGCCAGACACCGTTTCGGTAGCGCAAGGGCAAACCTTATATGAAGAAAAGTGCCTGGCTTGCCATGGGGAAACGGGCAAGGGGGATGGTCCAACAGCGGCGACGATCTATCCTCCACCGGTCGATTTTTCCTCTGGGCATACGGAAACGCACCCAGATGGCGACTTATATTATTGGATTCGTGAAGGGATTGACGAAACGCCAATGCCGGCATTTGGCGACCAGCTTAACGAAGAAGAAACGTGGCATCTAGTCAACTACATTCGCCGCCTGACTAACTAACCAGCTACAAATTTAAAATTGCTCTGGCAATCACCAATCGTTGAATCTCGCTGGAACCTTCTCCAATTGTCATCAGCCGGGTATCGCGGTAAATGCGCTCCACTGGAAACTCGCGGCTGTACCCATAGCCGCCATGCACCTGTATGGCGTTGCGGCACACCCGCTCGCTTACTTCGGTGGCAAACAACTTCGCCATCGCCGCTTCTGTGGTAAAACGCGCCCCCGTTTGCTTGATAGAGGCTGCCCAATAGACCATCAGCCGCGCTGCCTGAATCTCGGTGGCGGCGTCCGCCAACATCCATTGAATGGCTTGATGTCGTTTGATGGGTACGCCAAACGTTTCCCGTTCGTTGGCATAGGTTCTCGCCGCTTCATACGCCGCTTGCGCCAATCCCACCGCCAATGCCCCAATGCCTATTCTGCCGCTATCTAAGGTCGCCAGCGTTTGGCTCAGCCCTTTTCCCTCTTCGCCCAATAAATTTTCGACGGGAATGCGCACATCTTCAAAATGAACGGCATGGGTGGGCGACCCGTTTAACCCCATCTTTTTCTCAGGCGGGGCAATGGTCACACCCGGGTCGTCTAGAGGCACAATGATGTGGCTTAAGCTGCGGCTGCCCCCTTCCGGATCAGTGCGGCACAAAACCACCGCGATATCCGCCACCGAAGCGTTGGTCATCCACATCTTTGCCCCATTTAGAACCCATTCATCCCCATCTCGATGGGCGCGGGCGCGAATGCCGCCTTGCAAATCGGAGCCCGCCCCCGGCTCTGTCAGCGACAAGCAGCCTAATTTGCCGGCGCCGGTGGCTAATGGTCGCCCCCACCGCTCTTTTTGCTGTGGCGTGCCGTAACGCATGATGGGAGCAAGAGCTAACCCATTGTGGGCGGCTATCGCCAGGGCAGTTGAGCCACAGCCCCACCCCAACTCTTCGATGGCGATGGCGCTGCTAATGGCGTCTACGGCAGCGCCCCCGTATTGTTCGGGAACTTCTAAGCCCAGCAAGCCCAGCGGCGCCATCTTTTTAACTGCCTGCCAATTGAATTGGCTGGTTTCGTCAACTTGTTTTGCCAGCGGCTTGACCTCTTTTGCCACAAAGTTGTGGACAAAATCGCGGAATTGGTTTTGTTCGGGGGTCAATTCAAAGTTCATAATGGATCGCTCTCACAAAAAAAGCCTCCTGTCGCCGACAAGGAGGCTCGTTTTCTCTACTGCCGGCAGCTTTCCGACAATCGTTTACTCAACTACGAAGGGCATCAACGCCAAATGGCGGGCGCGTTTGACTGCATTAGCCAGATTACGCTGCATTTTTGCCGAAATGCGGTTGCGGCGGCGGGGAATGATATGTCCATGCTCGGTGACATAATTTTGCAATGTAGATGGATCTTTGTAATCGAAATTAAATTTGCCGGCATCTGCCAACACCACCAAATGGCGTAACACGTCATCCATAAATTTCAGGGAACGCTCTAATTCGCGGATATTTTCGCCCGCCATTTCACATTCCATAAAGATGTAATATCCGGTATTTTGTTTTTTAATTTCGTAGGCTAATTTTCGTTCGCCCCATTGATTGATAACGGGATCAAGCGCTTCTTTGTCTCCCCCTTTTACCAAATCGACAATGCGGTCTATCAACGTCTGCCGCTCTTCGTCTGCTAAGGTGGCTCGTAAAACAACGATCAATTCATAACGTTTCATTTTATTTTTCCTTGGATGCTCTAAACTTTGGAGTTAGCCCTGACTATCGTCGGAGCGGAAAAGCGCCAAACTAGATTATTCGGCGTCACAAGCGGAGGAGTATAGGGCAAAGTGAGAATTTTTGTCAAATATTGCCGACATTTACGGGGTTCACTATCATCCTTTTTAATGAAAACGCACTGGCGTCCTCTGCTTTTTTGCCTCTCGATTTTATTTGGTTCAGCCTGTGGGATATCGGCGCCCACGCCGGATGAGATTTTACCCGCTCCGCTGTTGTATTTGAGCGTAGAAGAGGATGGGTCGGCTCGATTGTGGCGCGTGCCGGCAAATTTAAGCGCCCCTGTGCCCCTCACCCCAACCGATTGGGACATCTTTGATTACGCCCTGTCGCCCGATGGCGAATTGATATTACTAACCCATCTGCACCCCGACAACAGCAGCAGCGTGTGGATATTGCCGGCAACTGGCGCACAGCCAAAGCAATTGCTCGATTGCGCCCCGAACTTTTGCCGGCAGCCAATATGGCAGCCCAATGGCGGCGGGGCATTGGTCAGTCGCTACGATAATTTTAGCGCCATGCTGCAAAATCAGCCCCCAGCCATCTGGTGGGTAGATACAGGGAATGGCAGCGCCAGCGTGGTAGAACTTAGCAGCCAGCAAGCTGGGTATGGCGTCACATTTTCGCCCAATGGCGATTGGTTTAGTTATGGCTCCCCTATCGACCATTCGCTGGCGCTCATCAATTTGGCGACAGAACAACAGTCAGTTTTGCATGTACATACCGATAAACCCATTGCCTGGAATCAAGCCAGCGACTCTTTTGTGGTGGTTCACAATTTGGCAACCGGGGCGCGCTTTGGGGCTCAACTCCATCGGGTTGAGACTAAGACGGGAGAAAGTTTGAACTTGACCGGAGAGGAAAAAAATGTGGAAGACAGCTTGCCGGCATGGTCGCCAGATGGAGAATGGATCGTGTTTGGCAGGCGATTTCCCCAAACGCCGATGGGCAGGCAGATATGGTTGATGGGCTCCGACGGGGACAACGCTCATCCGTTGACGGACGACGCCTTACTAGACCACACCGCTTTTCGATGGTCGCCACAGGGCAACAAAATAGTTTATCAGACAACCGATTTAAATAGCCCCAACGCCATGCCATCCTTGTGGATGATTGATGTTGAGAGCCAGGAAAGGATAGAAATTGCCGGCAATGGAATGCTGCCGAGTTGGCTGCCAAACTAATGTCTTAAAGATTAAGAAACCCCAAAGCAATTTTTGGGTTACAATATATAGAAAACAATTTTAAAAAATTTAGGCATAAGTACGATAGGTTAAGTTTAGTTTCCCCCCACATATCAACCGGACAAATTGCTCGAACCAATTTCTTAATTGGGATCTAACAGCAATCTCAATTATGATTGATTCTTTATGGACGGAGTTCAAGAGTTAATCCTTATCTTTCTCCTGCTTTTGGCAGGCATCATCAGTTTATTGATGTTGTATTATGCCCTGCGCCGATTAGCTGTGCCTGGCGCAAAGATCTTTGCCGTTTTGCTGGTTTCACTCGTCATTTGGTCGGTGGGTTATGCGTTGGAGTTAACCTCTCAGGAGCAAAGCAGGCTGATTTTTTGGGCGAAAGTTCAATATGCCGGCATCGTCACATTGCCAACAGCTTGGTTTTTTCTCTCGCTAAGAATAGCCAACCACGACAAATGGCTGCGCCCGCCCATACCATCCTTAGCCGCCATAATGCCGGCAATCACATTGGCATTAACCTGGACAAATGACCGGCATAATTTGATTTGGCGCAGCTATGACGCCGATTTTTCTGGCATATTGCCCATGGTGGAAGCTGTGCGCGGCACCTTTTTCTGGATTCATACCCTCTATTCTTATTTACTAATGCTAGGCGGCGTCATTGTTTTGATTAATTTAGCCCGCCGTCAGGGAAAGTTAAATCAAAATCGCCCGGCGCCGTTGCTGATCAGCGCCCTCATCCCCTGGCTGGGCAACGCCTTGTTTTTGTCTGGCTTTACCCCAATCGACACAACGCCGCTTTTCTTTACTATCGGGGCGCTCACTTTAGCCAATTCTGTCATGCAATTCAGCATTTTCGATCTGCTGCCCATCGGGCAAAATGCCGCATTTACCCAGATGAACGACAGCGCAATGATCTTAGATAAGAATCATGTGGTGGTACATGCCAATCCCAGCGCAATCAAACTTGTCGCAAATCAATATGTTGGCTCTCTAATCGGCGAAGAGATTGCCGGCATTTTCCCCGATCTCACTCCTTCCTCTTTCAAACCCAACTTAACCGCCTACCAAATCGCCTCCAAAAACTTAAACGACGAAGAACAGATCTTTCAAGTCACCGCCTCCCCATTAACCAATCGTCAGGGCAATGAACAAGGACATCTACTTGTTCTGCAAGACATCACTGCCCAGAAAAATTTAGAGACCCATCTATTATGGCAAAATGAATTTTTTGAAAATCTAGTCACGGTAGCCAGGGTAACCGCCAGCGCTCCCTCGTTAAAAGAAACCCTTCAAAATGTGCTGGATATTTCCACCACCTTAACCGGCGCTCAAATGGGCAGCTTAATTTTGCTCGACAACGAGATGAACATCTTAGATAGCTTGCTGACCCGCTCCCATCCTCAAAAATCAGAGACGATGAAGATGTTAGACGGCGTTTTACAAAATGGGTTGGCAGGTTGGATAGCTCAAAACAGACGTTCTGCGCGGATCGAAAATACAGAAGATGACGATCGTTGGTTTCCGCTGCCAGGGGTTGGTCATCACGCCAAATCCGCTTTAGGGGTGCCCATCATAAGCGCCGATACATTGTTGGGCGTTTTAACATTAATTCATGCTGAAACAGGGCATTTTACTCAGCAACATACCGAATTGATGGAAGGGGCTGTTGACCAAATCGCCTTGGCGGTAAAAAACGCCCAATATATCGACCAACAGCGAACTTTGGTAAAAGAAGTAACAAAATCCAAAGAGGCAGCAGAAGCGGCAAACAAAGCAAAAACGACCTTTTTAGCCAACATTAGCCACGAATTGCGTACTCCCTTAAACGCCATTATCGGCTACAGTGAAATTTTGTTAGATGATGCAAAAGAGAACGATTTACCTGAATTCGCTGAAGATTTAACCCGTATCTCGGAAGCTGGCGACAATTTGTTAGAAATGATCAATGGCATTTTGGACTTCACTGGAATTGAAGCTGGAAAATTAGAGTTATCTAGAGAGAAATTTCCTCTTCGTCCCTTTTTAGATAGTTTGCTAATGATGGCTGAAACCCAGTTCGTGCGAAACCGAAACGAATTGATATTGAAGATTGCTCCAGAGTTAGGCGAGATAGAATCTGACCCAGCTAAATTGCGCCAGATTTTGCTCAATTTATTGGAAAACGCGACCAAATTTACTTCTGACGGAAAGATCACCTTTAAAGCGAGCCGTGAGGTTCTAGAAGGTGAGGATTGGTTCAACTTTGTTGTAGAAGATTCCGGCATCGGCATCGCATCAGAAGATATGTCTCGTTTGTTTAAGATGTTTTCTCAGGTTGATGATTCGACCACGCGCAAATATGGTGGGGCGGGCATTGGGTTGGCAATTAGCAAGCGGTTTTGCGATATGCTGGGCGGGGAGATTTTGGTAGATAGTCAACCAAATAAAGGGGCGATCTTTACGGTCAAAATGCCGGCATCTATGTCGCAACCGCCTCAATCTCTATCAATTCTCACGCCTTCAGCCCAACTAGATTCACAATCCCAAAACGACCATCTGGCGCCGGCAAACGATAATCAAAGCAAGGTGGTGTTGGTCATTGACGACAATCCTGCCGTGCGGGATTTAATATCCCGCTATTTAAGACGGGCGGGCTTTGCCGTAAAAATCGCCGCCAATGGACGAGAAGGGCTAGATTTAGCCAAAACGATTATGCCACAAGCGATTACCTTAGATGTATTGATGCCAGAAATGGATGGTTGGGACACATTACAGCAAATCAAAGCGGAACCCACCCTTTCTGATGTGCCGGTGATTATGTTTAGCATTTTGTCTGAAAAAGAAAAGGGGTTGGCTCTGGGGGCAGCGGATCAATTATTAAAGCCAAAAGATTATGCCAACATCGCCTCAACGATTAAATACCATCTTGATGCCGGCAATCGCTCATGACACATTTCAATTAACATCCAAAAGATTTTCTCTTCCGATGACAAAGCGGCAAATTAAAGTTATTAAGCTTCTTCCAGGGTATTTACAACTTAATGAACGGTATGCAACAGGGCTTCAAGCGGGCAAAAACGATAAAGAGCCGTTAAAAAAGCCAAATATCACCCAAATTAACTACTTTTGCACAATATTGCTCAGCTAAACAAATTGCCAACTTAAGCAAAAAATATAAAGATTATGAAATAGATTGTGCTTTCCTTTAGATATGAATAATATGAAAAAATATTTACTTGCTATCAAATCCAATTTCATTTCCAGGTAGTGTTTCATCCAAAAAAGCCATTTTAAAAATATTATGAGCTACCCAAAAGGCAACATTTTGATTGTGGAAGACAATATCGACAATCAAATTTTATTAAAGCGCAGGTTACTTAAACAGGGGCACACTGTACAATGCGTTAACGATGGCGAAGAAGCCCTAACGATTTTAGAGATGGAATCGTTTGACATCATATTGATGGATGTGATGATGCCCAAAATGGGCGGTTTCGAACTTTTAGAAGCGCTAAAAAACGATCCAAAGCGGCGCCAAATACCTATCGTGATGCTTTCTGCTCTTAACAACAAGGAAAATGTAATTCGAGGCATTGAGTTAGGCGCTGAAGATTATATGTTTAAGCCGTTTCAGCCCGCTTTGCTTAAAGCCCGCATCGACGCACTGCTGGCGAAAATGAAATGGCGTGAGCAGGAAAAAGCGTATACAAAAGCGCTACAAAATGAAAAAGAGAAGTCGGAACGGCTGCTGCTAAATATTTTGCCTGAACCGATCGCTGAACGATTAAAACAAGGCGAAGAGATCATCGCCGATTATCACCCAGAAGTAACGATATTGTTTGCAGACCTGGTTGAATTTACCAACTTTGCCCGGGAGTTGCCCGCCAGAGAATTGGTTCATACATTAAACCATATCTTTTCTGAATTTGATTATTTAGCCAAACAACACCATCTGGAAAAGGTTAAAACCATCGGTGATGGGTATATGGTTGTGGGCGGCATGTCTCAGCCCAACCCCGATCATGCCACAGCCATGATAAAGTTGGGTATTGCCATGCAAAATGCGCTAGAAAAATGCCGGCAATTATTGGAAGCTCCGCTCCAAATGCGAATCGGCATTCATACTGGGCCAGTTGTAGCGGGCGTTATTGGCAGCCATAAATTTAGCTACGATGTGTGGGGCAACACCGTCAATATCGCCAGCCGTTTACAAGAAAACAGCCCAGTGAACGCCATTTTAGTTTCAGAAGCAACCTATAAGTTGACTCAAATAAATTATTCCTTTCGCAAAACGGCGATCACAGTAAAGGGAAACGGGGAAACCACAGCCTATATCGTCAAAAATAGTACTACTAGCCACAAAAAATCAAGCGCTGTCATCAAACATTCGTTATAATGACAGCCAAATCAGCATACTGATTAACTTTCCTTTGTAGGCATAAATTACTTTTTTGCAACTGCGTTGGCTAACTAACTTAAATTGCCCACGATCAAAACTGTTTGCAATTTTTCTCTTGCCCGCAAGAAAACGAATTTCAGGACTAGAAACGCTGTGAGTAAAGATACTGGCACCATTTTGGTTGTAGATGACAATGCAGCCAATCGCAACCTTCTGACCCGTCGCTTAGAATGGGAAGGGCACACCATAGATAATGCCGCCAATGGGCAAGAGGCGTTGGATGAGTTGCATATACGCCCATATGATCTGATTCTGCTCGACATCATGATGCCGGGCATGAATGGGTATGAGGTGTTGGAAAAGATAAAGGGGGACGACGCATTACGCCATATTCCAGTGATTATGATCACCGCTTTAGATAGCATGGACAGCGTTGTGAAATGCGTTGAATTAGGAGCGGAGGATTACCTATCAAAGCCATTTAATCCCTCCCTGTTGCGAGCCAGAGTAAGCGCTAGCCTGGAAAAGAAGCGACTGCACGATCAAGAACAAGCATATTTACAAGAGACATCGATCATGCAAAGCATTGATGGGGAGTTAAACGCCACGTTGGAATTGGGGCGCGTTTTGTCGATCACGCTTAATTGGTCTATCTATCGCTCTGAATCAGTTCTTGGGGTGATCGGGTTGCTCACTGACGGAAAAATCACCCATTTTCACCAAGAAGGGGCAAACGGCAAATTAACCGCTGAACAGATTGGAAATTTGCCGGCAGTGCAACACCTGTTTGAAAACCGACAAACAAAACAATGGGTCGACGCCACCGCCGCGCCAAACGCTTTTATCAATGCCGATAACGCTGTACAAGCGATCGTGCCCATCATCCGTCAAAATGAACTAATTGGCTTTATTTTGTTAGAAAAACCCGCTCTCCCTGGGATTTCTGACAACATCCTATCATTTCTTACCCGTGTTTCAGATCACGCCGCTATCGCCATCATCAACGCCCAACTGCATCAATCGGTACAAGCTGCCAATCAAGCAAAAAGTGAATTTGTCTCGCTAGTATCACATGAGCTGAAAGTGCCAATGACTTCCATCAAAGGGTACGCCGATTTGATGTTGTCTGAAGCGGCGGGTCCCGTCACCGACAATCAAGGGAAATTTCTCAAAACGATTCGCTCAAACGTCAACCGCATGGCAACCTTGGTCAACGACCTATCCGACATATCTCGCATCGAATCGGGGCGGTTAAAACTTGATCTGGAAGCCGTTTCAATGGCTGAGGCAGTAGAAGACGCTTTGCAAAGCACCAAGAGTCAGATGGACGAGAGAGAGCAGCATTTAGAGCTGAATATCGCCGATGATTTGCCGGCAGTTTGGGCAGACCCAAATCGTACTGGGCAAATTTTAATCAACTTATTAAGCAACGCCTACAAGTACAATAATGTGGGCGGCGGCATTTGCGTTGTGGCTGAATTGGCTGACAACAAATGGGGCGATGAAGGCGCGCCTCAAGTGGTGCATGTCGCTGTCTCCGACACCGGCATCGGCATGTCTGAAGAGGATTTAGCCCAACTTTTTGTCCAATTTTTCCGCTCCGAAAACCCTGAAGTGCGCAAAGAGTCTGGTACTGGGCTAGGGCTAAACATCACAAAATTGTTGATTGAATTGCAAGGGGGCGTTATTTGGGTGGAGAGCGAGTTGGGGAAAGGGACAACTTTCCATTTTACCATTCCAGTGGCTGATGAGGAGCGCCTCGCCAGCCCGGAAAATTAGCGGCGAATCCCCATTACTTGCATTGCGCTGGCATCCTCCGGCATCTCCAGGCATCCAGATGAACCATGCCAATTGAGCTACATAGCCTTCCCCTCTTATTGTGAAACCCTTGCTTCCAAGCTAAAATTCCCCTGGGAAAGATTTAACCGTCTCGGGTCGTCTAAATGGCATCCAGGTCAAGACGCTCCTGACTTCAGAGGCAGGCGTTTTCAACCTGAACAATTACAAATCCAACCCACCTTTTTAGAGAAATTTGAGGAACAGATGCAAAAAGAACGCGTGATTATTATTGGTTCGGGTCCAGCCGGGTTAACTGCCGCCTTATATGCCGGCAGAGCCACGCTAAACCCCTTGGTTATTATGGGCGATCTTCTGGGCGGGCAAATCGCCCTCACTAATGAAGTAGAAAATTACCCCGGCTTTCCCGAAGCGGTAACTGGGCCAGAGTTAGTAGAGTTAATGCACAAGCAAGCAGAACGATTCGGGGCGCGATTTGTACATGATGAAGTTGTCGAAGTCAATTTCAGCAGCTCTCCATTTTATGTCAAGACTTATGGCGAAGAATATGAAGCAGACGCCGTCATTGTCACTGCTGGGGCATCGCCCAAAAAGTTAGGGGCGCCCGGCGAAGATGAATTTGTGGGGCGGGGCGTCAGCTATTGCGGCACTTGCGATGGCTTTTTCTTTAGGGGCAAAGATATCGTGGTGGTCGGCGGCGGCGACAGCGCAATGGAAGAGGCGATTTTTTTAACCAAATTCGCAAAGTCAGTTCGCGTTATTCATCGACGAGATGAGTTACGAGCCGGGGCAACGCTGCAAAAACGCGCCTTTGCACATGAAAAAATCTCGTTTATCTGGAACACGGTCGTGGATGAAATACGGGGCAACGGCGCCGTGCAAAATATCCTGACTACCAACCGAAAAACGGGCGAACAGACCGCATTAGCGACAGATGGGGTCTTTATCTTTATCGGGCATTATCCCAATAGCGCGATGTTAGCGGATCAGTTGGAAATGGATGAACATGGGTATGTTATCACAGACGAATTGATGCGCACTAGCGTGGCTGGCGTTTATGCCGCTGGCGAAATTCAAGACCCAGTGTTCCGACAAATCGCCACCTCGGTTGGGCAAGGCACAGCCGCCGCTATGCAGGCAGAAAAATGGTTGAGCGAACGGGAATAAAAGAGCAAGAGGCGGGCAAATCTCCCGCCTCAAACGAGTTATTTAGATACATCAACCGCTATTTGGGGTTAAGCGCCTATTTGTGGGGCAATACTTGCCGGCATTTTGGCAATAAAACCGGCTTCCAATACAGTTATCAACGGGCTGTAGCCTGGTACACCTATGCCAGCCAAAAAGATCCCAATTTGGTTGAAGCAAGGCGAGACCGAGGCATTTTACTATGGCGTGAGATGGACCGCTGTAAAGACGCCATTGCCGAATTTGACGCCTTGCTTCAGGAAAACGCAGGAGATGCCGCAGCATGGCTTAATCGCGCATTAGCCTACCAGAAAATAGGAGATTATCCCAAAGCGTTAGAAGATGTGGAAAATTATCTGAAGCTGCCGGTGCAAGATGTGGAATATTGGCATTATGCTAGCCGTATGATGAAAATGTTGCGCCAATTGCTAGAAGAACGCCCGACAGATTCCTTGCCGGCTGCTGAACTTGATCCGGTTTAGCCAACTCCATCTCATCATTTTCTCATTCGAGTATCCATCCGCTGTTAACACATTTCAAACTTGTACAATTGAGTCTTCAGAGCCAAAGCGGTTAGGGGCATAGGCGTCTGCCGCCCAATCATTTTCCCAGCGTTCCCCATCCAGCAAATAGCGATAACGATACGCTTGCCCTGCCGGCAAGGAGATAGTTAAGCTAAAATTGCCATCTTTGCGCTTTTTCATCGGATTTGCCTTTTCGTCCCAATCATTAAATTCGCCAACTAAGTGAACGGTGTTAGCGTTCGCTTCTGCCGGCAATTTAAAAGTAACCCGGCAAACTTTGCCCGTTTTGCTATAATTTTTTACCAACATCGATTTCTTGCTCCTTTGCCTTGACGGCGTTTCTAATTGCGTCTGTTCCCTGCGTTGCCGGGCGACATCCGCCATCTCCACTAACTCTTGATCCAACCGTTCCGACGGCGAGAGGGCGTTTTGCCCCATCCAGCGGCGCAAACGCCGTCCCATCCGGTTGAACATCCCATCTTCGTATTCTTCAGCCAACCTAATAGCTAATTCAGATATGTTTCTGCCTGTTCCGTATCGCTCGTTGAGCTGTTCTTGATGAATCGACAACCAGACAAATAGGTCAGCCGCTGTTCTATCGGGAAAATAATCCAATAACCCCATCTCTTCAATGATTTGAGAAACAGGCAAATAAAGCAACTCAAACCACGCCGCTGCCGCCTCAGCAAATGACAACTCCCGTTCGTCTAATGCCGACAAAGATTTTCGCAACGCCTCGATTTGAGCCAACATCGCCCCATATCTGCCAGGGGTGGTCAACCAAATGTCGATATCAGAGAATTGCTCTTTTAACTGGCTTTGTTTGTAAAAAGCGGCGCGTTCATATCGGATCAACGCTTGATCCAGCGAATCTTCTGGATGCAAACCCACATCCTCTGGATACGCCCACACTTTAGCCTCAATCGTTCCGATCTCCATCTCGCGGGCGACAGAAACGCGATGGTTGCCATCCCGCACAAAATAGACGCTTCCTACTTTAAAGAGGTCAACGGGGGGCCAACCTGGACCCTCTGCCAAAGCCCGTACAGTCACCCATCTAGCTTCTAGGCTGTCTTCCAAAGGCAAAAATCGGCGAGTAAAATCGCCATTGCGTCCCACACTGCCCACAATTAAGTTCAAATCAATTTGTTGGATACCTTGATAAAGAGGGGTTTTTAGCCGCAATCCTTCTCGAATTTGGTCGAATGATAGGGGGTTTATCTCTTTACCGGTTAATTTTCCGGTCAACCTTTCGCGCTCTGCGCGGCGGCGGGCTTCATAAAATTCGGTGCGGGCACGATGCACATCTCTAGAATTTAACATGGGGTTGCAGTTTAATGGAGGTTAGGTTACTTTACCATATCCATTGTTTACAATATTACGCAGAAGAGTTTGGATAGTTTACCCGATTTGCCAAAAACCAAATTTAACCAGAGAATATTCTAGTTGGACATGCAACAGAAAACTATCTTTAGCTTTTTCCGCCAACCATTATATCGTATCGGATGAAGCTGACGGAGTAAAGCGACAGAGCTATCTATGGCATCAATACCGATTCATATTTTGCCGGCAATCGCCGCGGCTTTGGACGATAAGCAGCCATTGGTTGCCTTAGAAAGTACCGTGATTTCTCATGGTTTGCCGTACCCGCAAAATTTAGAAACAGCCCAATTGATGGAAAAAGCGGTTCGTGATGCGGGGGCATTGCCGGCAACTATTGCCATCTTAAAAGGGGAAGTCCATGTTGGATTAACCGCTCAACAGTTGACGGATTTCGCTCAGATTCCAGGACGTCAGATTTGCAAATGCAGCCGCCGTGACTTGCCAATCGTATTAGGGCAAAGGATGGATGGAGGAACGACCGTCGCCGGAACCATGATTATCGCCCAACTTGCCGGCATTGAACTGTTTGCTACTGGGGGCATTGGCGGCGTCCATCGCGGGCATCCCTTTGATGTGAGCGCCGATTTAGTTGAATTGGGACGGACGCCAGTCAGCGTAGTTTGCAGCGGGGCAAAATCTATTTTAGATTTGCCGGCAACGCGCGAGCTTTTAGAAACGCATGGGGTTACGGTCATAGGTTTTCAAACGGATGAGATGCCGGCATTTTATTCTCAGCACAGCGGGCTGCCAGTGGATATTCGAGTGGATACGGTAGAAGAAGCGGCGGAAATCATTATGGCGCGGGGCAAATTAGGGCTGCAAAATGGGTCGCTTATCGTCGTGCCGCCGCCAGCCGATAAGGCGTTAGACGCCGATGTAGCCGAAGCCGCCATCGCCCAAGCCACTGCTGAGGCGGCAGAGCGCCAAATCTTCGGTCATCAAGCGACCCCCTGGCTTTTGACGCGGGTCGCCGAACTGACGGAAGGCAAGAGTTTGCAAGCAAATATCGCCCTTCTTGCCAATAATTGCCAAGTCGCCGCCCAAATCGCCGCCGTTGTAGGGTAAAAATTCTCATAACATTTACGCCTAATAGAGCCTAGCTCCTATTATTCTAACCCATCAATTCGACGTATAATAATGGCAGGGCGTTCCTCCAGCAGTTGGAAATTCCCCAAAAGCAATTCTTCCTGGCTCAAATTAGGTTGTTGATTGCATGAAATTTTTGCAGCTATACAGATGGACGCGGGGTTACTGAAGGCAATGCGAAGAACACAGAGAAGAAAAATAGAAAAACGCATTTTTGGCAAAACTTCAATGCAAAAACATAAAGTTCAGGCAAATAATCAACTAAAAACCCGCAGAGTTGCCAGAAGAGCAGCTCAAAAAATCTCTGCAACCGAAATAGTTACAAATTTTTAATGTAGCATGGCAAAAAACAAATCAAAGAAGCGGAAAACAGCCTTCGCCGTTGTAAGAGACAGTTTTCGCCGTTTATCATTCATAGTCGGCGCTCTATCTATTGGGGGCGCTTTGTTGGTTGGAGGGCTTTTCTATTTCGTCTTCTCACTTGTGCAAGAACAACCGCCCGACAATTGGCGAACAGGGCTGGGGCTGGCGGTCGGAGCGATTCTCTTAATTGGCATTGCAGCGTTGGGATTCATTTCGGCAATTAGCCGTCGAACGCAAGAAAAAGCGAAAAACGCGCTCACCGACGAACTTGGCGCTTTGCAACAAAATAATCATCGGGCGCAGGCGTTGCAGGAGATGACCGACACTTTGAGCGCTACCTTAAACTTTGAACGGGTGCTGGATGTGGCGTTAGATGTCAGCGGAATCGCTTTGGACGAACTAAACGTTCCCACCAACAAATTTATCGGCGGCGTTTTCTTGTTTGAAGGGGAATCGCATCTCAAATTGGTTGCCAGTCGCCATTTAGGCAGTCGGAATGTGGTTAATTCGCTGCGCGCAGATGCCGGCATCATCGCTAAATCATTACAAGGAACCGACCCCGTCTTTACCCATACCCCAACCCAAGATTCGGAACTAAATAAAATTGCCGGCTTCCAAAAGTGCAAAACCGTCATCTCCATTCCTCTTAGGGCTGGGTTTCAGCTCTTTGGAGCGATGATTTTAGGCACTGGCTACAAAGTAAAGTTCGAACAAGAACAACTAGACCATTTTACCGCCGTCGCCAACAGAGCCGTTATCGCCCTGCAAAACGCCCAACTTTATCAAGATTTAGAAACGGAAAAACGGCGCATGGTAGAAGCGGATGAAGAAGCCCGGAAAGAGCTTGCCCGAAACTTGCACGACGGACCTACTCAAAGCATTGCCGCCATTGCCATGCAGCTCAACTTTATTCGCTCGCTCATGTTAAAAGAACCCCGCAAAGCGGCTGAAGAGCTGGCAAAAGTAGAAGAGTTAGCCAAATCTACCTCTAAAGATATTCGTTCCATGTTGTTCGCATTGCGCCCCCTCGTGCTGGAAACGGATGGGTTAGGCGCCGCTATTGAGACGTTGATGGCTAAATTGCGCGAAACTGATCGACTGAACATCCGGCTGATTGGCGGCGAAAATGGCGATCTATTGACCGAGCAAGCGCAAAGCGTCGTCTTTTCTATCGTCGATGAAGCGATCGGCAATGCCCGAAAATATTCTAAAGCCAATCTAATAGAAGTTCGTTTGTGGAAAGAGGCTGGACTGTTTGTAGCCCGCGTGCAAGATGACGGCGTTGGTTTTAATGTGCCGTCAGTGATGAAAAATTACAGTAGTCGGGGCAGCTTAGGCATGGTCAATATGCGGGAGAGAGCCGAGCGGATAGATGGTTCGATTAAGTTAGATTCCGCCCCTGGAAAAGGGACAGCGGTCACTTTGGTTGTGCCTTTAGATCGGCATGGGGTAAAAGTCGGCTTGAATGGCTTTGGACAACGCTAGCCCGCTCTTTTGAAAACGAATCCCTTTTGGACTTTAAGTAGAACATTTACGGATCATCTACCCATTCAATAACGTATAGGGAATGCCAAAAAAATCGTCGTCAAGTAAATTTTGTATACTGTCGCTTCCATTTTTGGTTGTATAAAGAATAAAGATTTGTCCTTTCCCAGGGCAACCATCAATCTCGCTTGCCCAAACATCAATATACTCGGGGGCAGAGTTTTTTATCTGTCTAACAAAATCTTGATGTAAGCTCATCGCCTCCTGGGCTGCTGTCATAGTAGGAAACTCTTGACATTGTGCATTTTCTGTAAAGCTTAACCAAAGAACGCCAATGCCAATCAACAAGAGCAAAAATAGAACAATAGCGGCTCCGATTAGTTTGTTTCGTATTGCTATACCGTAATCCATGTCTCCAAGATATATAATCCGCCATCTCCATTGACCTTAACGGAAAACTATCAGGTAAGCAAGAATAATTACAAGCCCAAATGGATGAATGTTGATTTATATATGAGGAGCCGCAAAAAAAACGCCCTCTGCATCACGGGCAGAGGGCGCCTTACAAAGGGGATGTAGTAAGTGCGGGGGAATAGGAGGTAAACCCCCACAAAAGGGCTAACTAATTGATTACCGTCTCCGTAAAAAGGCAGGTATATCGAGGTTTGATGGGGAGAACTTCGTCCGCTCTCTCTCTGTCGGGCTTGACTCAGCCGCAATCGATTCCAATTCACGTTGTGGTTCTGCTGCGGGAGGGGGCGACGGGGGAGATGCTTCCCGAGGGTTAACCTGACGGCGAGGTCGATTATACGTTGTGGGCAATACATGCCGCCTGGCTGGGGAGTTCCGCTCAAACCCTGTGGCGATTACGGTAATTCGCACATTATCGCCCATGCTTTCGTCGATTACCGCTCCAAATATCATATTGACGTCTGGATGGGCGGTCTCTCGAATTATCGATGCCGCTTCATTAACTTCGTACAAGCTTAAATCTGGTCCGCCCGTAATGTTAAACAAGATACCGCTAGCGCCGTCGATAGTGATGTCGAGCAACCGAGAGCTTATGGCTTGTTCTGCCGCTTGGCGGGCGCGCTCTTCCCCTTTGCCTTGCCCCACTGCCATCAACGCCGCGCCCCCTTCGGACATAATCGCTTTTACGTCTGCAAAGTCAAGGTTGATCAAACCAGGAATAGTGATCAGCTCGCTAATGCCTTGAATGCCTTGCCGCAAAATGTCGTCTGCCATGTTAAATGATTCGGATAAGGACATGCGACGGTCGGTTAATTCTAGCAACCGATCATTGGGTATGATGATGAGCGTATCTACTTGTTCCTTAAGGCGTTCAATGCCTTGCTCGGCGTTTTTTGCCCGTTTAGAGCCTTCAAATGAGAAGGGGCGGGTGACAACGCCAATAGTCAGGGCGCCGATATCTTTGGCAATACGGGCGATAACTGGCGCTGCGCCGGTGCCCGTGCCGCCGCCCATGCCGGCAGTGACAAACACCATATCCGACCCATCCAATGTCTGATACAGATCTTCGGCGGACTCTTCCGCCGCTTTTTCTCCTTGCTCGGGGTTGCCGCCCGCCCCCAACCCACGGGTCAACTTCTCGCCGATTCGGACGCGAGTGGGCGATTCCGACAACAACAAAGCTTGCGAATCCGTGTTTACGGCGATAAATTCAACGCCATTTACGCCAGAATGAATCATTCTATTGACTGCGTTACTGCCGCCGCCACCCACGCCGATAACTCGGATTTTTGCAAAATGTTCAATTTCTGGCGAGCGATGCATAATTACCTGCCTTCTGATTATAAAAAGCGTCTATAGCAATGTGGCTTTATTGCCAGGTCGTGGGTCGTAATGGCTGGCGAATTGCTCTAAAGCGACCCGCTGCACCAGCCATTTGTTGCCAAACTTAATTGCCGGCAATTTGCCCTGACGTATTAACCGCCGTACCGATTCAGGATGAATATGCAGGCGCCTGCCAACCTCTTTGACGCCTGCATATTGTTCCAAAAGTAAATCTTTACTCATACCTTGCTACTAATGTGGGGTAGTACAACAAATCGTCTGTTGCAATAATACAACAAAAACGATCGTTGTCAAGGAAATCAGTTTTTTTTAAGATAAGGGCGCATCAGAGCGGGAAACGCTCTAAAAATCAAAGGGTCAATTCATGTAGAGTGTTGAATTGATTCGGCTCGCCGGCAACCCCCATCGCTTGGGGCGGGCTTAAGAGCTTAAAGAGTTACTAAAAAATCCCGTTCGGAAGACGAACCCACGCGGCAAGCCGCGAGGAGCGTCATTACAGTTGAAACCCCCCATGGGCGTTGGCGATCACCTTTTTGCCAAAGTTGTCAACCAAAGAATGCAATCGGCTTTGCAGATCCCCCCAATTTTCGCTGCCTAATATCAAACTCATCTGATCGTTATCCGGCGTAATGCCGCTAAACAAAATCTGTTCGCACTCCCCATAAATCGTATACCATGCTTGCAAATCTTCTAAGCCCAGCCGGTTTACCGCTGGAATAAAATCGTTGACCATGAACTCAAAATATTCCGCCTCATTTTCTGGCAGAATATCCCAGCGTAAAATCAATTTTGTGGGTTGCGTCATATCTGTTTATCGCTTAGGGCGTAATACCACCACCTCAATATTATCTTGCGACATTTGAGTAACAGTCACTTTTAGACTGTCCGCTTCAGTTGGTTCGCTAACCCCCATCTCAGTTAAAAATCGATCAATAGGGTCTAACTGCAATTTTTGATTGGGAATGGCGTAATGCATCGGCACAACGATATTTGGCTCGATCATGGAAACTAATTCAGTGGCTTGCGTAGCGTTTAAACTATTGCCGCCGCCAACGGGAATAAGCAAAATGTTGACTTGTCCTAGCTCTTCGATTTGGGTTTGGCTGGGCGGCTTGGCGATGTCGCCTAAATGAGCGACGGTCATATTGTTGTAAGAGAAAGTGAATGAGATGTTAGGGGCATCATTGCCGGCATGATAAGTGGCAACGCCTGTAATAAAAATACCCCCTACCTCATATTCGCCAGGACCCACAAAGGCATGAGAACGTCCAGTAACCGCCCGAACATTATTATGCCCTGGCGCATCATGGCTTATCGTCACGATATCCCCTTTCAACTTTAATGCCGGCAATCCCACTTTGCCATTAAACGGATCTGTAACCACCACCGCCTGTCCGCGTTCAGTGATCCTAAAACAGCTTAAACCATACCAAGTTAATTCCATTTGTTTCTCCTTGTAACCATCTGAATTATATCAACTCTTCCCAAAAGTTACATTTTTCACCCTGTAACCAGACTGATATAATGGTGGACAACAATTTTGGGAAACGACTCTGTTCCACGAAGACCCAGCATACAGTTTAAGGAGAACTTAACAATGGCTATCAAAACCCCGCCCTTGACCTTAGGCGTTGAAGAAGAGTACCAGATCATCAATCCCGAGACGAAAGATTTGCACGCATATATCAACCAGCTTTTGGCGGATGACGAAACAAGCGATGATCCGCTAAATTTAATGCCCGAGTTAATGCAATCCCAGGTAGAAGTGGGCAGCCGAATTTGCCGCAACGTCAAAGAAGTACGAGCTGAGTTGGTGCGTTTGCGTAAAGCGGTTTGCCAGCGGGCGGACAAACATGGTTTGCATATCGCCGCCGCTTCTACCCACCCCTTTGCTAGGTGGAGCGCACAGCAAATTACCGAAGGGGTACGCTACAAAGAATTGATGGACGATATGCGGGGCGTAGCCCAAAGTTTGTTGATCTTTGGTATGCACGTGCATGTTGGTTTTGGTACTGAACCAGACGACAAAGATCTCATGATCGATGTGATGAATCAAACCCGCTACTTCATCCCCCATTTGCTGGCGCTTTCTACCAGCTCTCCTTTTTGGCAGGGACGCAATACTGGGTTGAAATCATATCGCAGTGTGGTGTTTGAGATGCTGCCTCGTACCGGCATTCCCCATTCGTTTGACTCTTACGCCGAATATCAACGATACGAGCGCACCCTGCAACAAGTTGGCGCTTTTGGCAAAGAGGCTACTAGCGCCAAAATTTGGTGGGATATCCGACCCCACCCCAAATTCGACACGCTAGAATTCCGTATCGCCGACATCTGCACCACAATAGACGAAGCAGTGTGCATCGCCGCATTATTCCAGGCGATTTGCGCCAAAATGGTAAAATTGCGCCAGGAAAATATGTCTTGGCGAGATTATAGGCAAATGCACATTTCAGAAAATAAGTGGCGGGCGATGCGGTATGGCACCGACGGCAATTTAATCGACTTTGGCAGAGAAGAAGAGGTGCCGTTCCACTTTTTGATGGAAGAGTTGCTCGAGATTTTGGATGATGTGGTTGATGAGCTGGGCTGCCGGCAAGAAGCCGAATTCGTTCGCGTTATTTTACAGCGAGGCACCAGCGCCCACCGCCAAGTGAGGTTGTATAAAGAGCATGGCGGCGACGACAACGCCCAGGAAGCGATGAAGGCTGTCGTCGCCAATTTGGTGGAAGAGACGAAAGAGGGCTTGTTACTCTAAAAAGCCCGGTATTTGAATTGCCCGTTCACCATTGTGCCGGCAATTTTCGTTTCTAACAACTCTTCCGCTTCTACGGCAAAAATATCCCGATCATAAATCGTCAAGTCCGCCAATTTGCCCGGCGCTATAGAGCCAGCCCGATTTTCTTGCCCCGAAGTAAATGCAGCCGCATAGGTAAAAGCGTGAATCGTCTCCGCCATCGTCAACTTTTGGTCGGTGTACCATCCATCTGGCGCGTAATCGCCATCTGATCTGCGGCGCGTCACTGCCGCGTATATCCCTTTCATTGGTTCAATGGGTTCAACCGGAGCGTCTGATCCAAAAACCAATGTCGCCCCCGTATCCAACATCGTTCGCCACACATACCCATATTGTGCCCGATCGCCCCAATGACGATCAGCCGTCTCCATATCCGATGTAGCGTGAATGGGCTGCATAGAAGCGATAACGCCCAACTCTCCTAAACGGTTAAGATCGGTGTGATGCAGCAGTTGCACATGCTCAATCCGGTGCCGCAATGGCAACTGATGGGAATTCAATCCAGGATCCGCTTTCATTTCTACTTTTCGCGCTTCAGCATACACGTCCAAAATATCGTGGTTGGCTCTATCGCCAATAGCATGAACGGTGACGCTTAGCCCGTTAGCGCTCGCTTTCTTAGCGATCTCCATCATCCCTTCTTTGTCTACAACTGCCATGCCGTAATTGTCCGGCTCGCCTTCGTAAGGTTCTACCATTAGGGCGGTACGGGGACCCAGGGCGCCATCGGCAAAAATCTTGATCCCGCCGATTCGGAGCCAATCGTCTCCCATACCAGAACGAAGCCCCAGCCCAACTGCATGATCGATATTTGCGGCTGGGATATTTTTGACCATACGCAATCCCAACTCCCCATTTTGGCGCAAAATTTGCAATGCGCTGAAACAATCAGGACCATCAAAATCGTGCAGTCCCACCAAACCAGCTTGCCAACAGTGGGTTTGGGCAGGGCGCATAGCGGCGGCGAGTTGGCGCGGCGTGGGTTCAGGCACATGGGAGCGGATTAACTCTGAGGCGGTTTCAAAAAAGATGCCGGTAGGGTTGCCGTTTTCATCTCGTTGAATAGCGCCGCCTGGCGGATCGGGGGTATTGGCGGTGATGCCGGCAATTTGCATCGCTTTACTGTTTGCCCAAGAAGCGTGTCCGCTGCGATGCGGGAAATAGGCTGGCTTGTCCGCTACCGCTTCATCCAAATCTTTGGCGGTCGGAAAAGCGCCTCCTTCCCAAATTTCCTGCTGCCAACCGCGACCTCGTAACCATTCTCCCTGATGCGATTCCCCGGCTCGAGCGCGAATTCGCTCTAACGTTGCCGGCAAAGATGGCGACCCATCTAGATCGATCTGCCGCAACCCCATAGCGTACCCTTGAAAATGGACATGGGCGTCGATCAACCCAGGCGTCACACATCGTCCGCCCAAATCGACCAACTCTCCCCCGGACGTCAACATCCCTCTCATCTCATCATCTCCGCCCACCGCCAAAATTTCGCCGCCACGCAAGGCGATTGCCGTTGCATTCGATTGGTTGGCATCTACAGTGTAGATTCGCCCATTAGTCAAAACAGTTGTCGCGTTCATTTAGCCTCTCTCTTTAGATAAAAACCGCCATTTACGATTCATGATTCCTGTTCAAGAGCGATCGTGTCACAACAACGCCGCTTTTGAACGAACAAAAAAAGCTGATAACCAACAGATGTTACCAGCTTAATCTAAAAAAATTTAACGAAAAACTATGTTGAATAAGTTTCTTCAATTGTTATTCCCGCTTGCGCGGGAATCCACACTGGATACCTGCCTCCGCAGGCATGACCATTGGTGAAGTTACTTTGTTAACAATGCGCTGAAATACTCAATTGTCGCATATGAAAGCTAATTCAACATGTTTAGGCGCGTTTGACAACGCTGACAATAATCATGACCAAAATCGCGCCAATTGCGGCGGTGATAATCGAACCCAGCAAGCCCCCTCCTAAATCAAAACCGACCAAATCCGCCAGAATACCGCCTACAAACGCGCCGATTATGCCCATGACGATATTGCCAATCAAGCCAAAACCAGCCCCTTTCCAAATTTGACCAGCCAACCAGCCAGCGATTGCGCCAATCAACAACCAAATAATAATTGCTACAGGATCCATTTTTTCCTCCTAACTACTGATTTGAAATTAGAAACGATTGGCTGCTCAAGATTAAGCCAGCCATATCAAAGAGTGATGATTATCTTGCATTTGTCATTGATGTAGGTGATATGAAAACCGATAATACAGCACTCTTCTTATCAAGTTAGAACACTTTAGCAGAAAACAGTTTCAAAATTTTAAAGTTAGGTTTTTGGCAAATCATCAATTACCGTATCATAAATCGATTGCAAATCCTCATCGTTATGAAAATGAATGACGATCTTGCCAGCCCCTTTTTTATTTCGATGCACGGTAACGCGAGCGCCAAATCGCTCTCTAAGGCGATTTTCTAACGCAGCGATTTCGGGCGGCAAAGTACGTCTGAGTTTGGGCGAGGGGGCTTCGCTGATTTTGAGCTTTCTGGCGATCTCTTCCGCTTGTCGGACGCTCAAACCCCGCTCGATGATGGCGTTGCCGACAGACCTTTGCGCTTCTGGGGTGGGCAACCCCGCCAAAACCCGGGCATGCCCATAGCTTAATTCCTCCTCAATGACAGCCGCCTGCAAATCTGCCGGCAATTTCAGCAAACGCATCGTATTCGCCACTTCAGAGCGGCTTTTGCCAACCCGACCTGCCACTTCTGCCTGCGTCATGCCAAAATCATTTGCCAATTGCTGGTAAGCCGTCCCCTCCTCAATTGGATTGAGGTCGTCTCGCTGGATATTTTCTATAAGCGCCCATTCCAACCGATCTTGCGGCGACGCCTCTTTAACGACGACGGGTATAGTCCGCAAACCAGCCAACTGGCTGGCTCTTAACCGGCGTTCGCCAGCGATCAGAATATAACCATCTTTGTCGTCCGCTGTCACCACCAGCGGTTGAATCAACCCATGTTCGGCGATGGAATCTGCCAACTCTTGTAACTTTTCCGGGTTAAACTTGCTGCGGGGTTGAAGCGGATTAGGCGATATTTTATCTACAGGCGCCATGAGGATGCCGGCATTTTCGCTCTTTTCATCTTCAGTAGGCAGCAATGCCCCCAACCCTCGTCCTAACGCTTTTCTTGAACTCATACCTTTACTGACCTGCTTCGTCCTTCTTAATTAATTCCGCCGCCAACACCTTATACGCCATCGCTCCAGGAGAATCGGGGGCGTATTCCCGAATCGGCTGCCCAAAACTAGGCGCCTCACTCAACCGAATATTCCGAGGCACAATCGCCCGGAATACTTTGCCGCCAAAATGCGCCCGCACCTCTTCTACTACCTGACGGCTTAAATTGGTGCGAGCGTCGTACATCGTCATCATCAATCCCCGTACCTCCATTTTTGGGTTAAGTCGTCGCGCCACAATTTGCAGCGTATGCACCAATTGGCTCAAACCTTCAAGAGCCAGATATTCGCATTGCACGGGAATGATAACCCCATTTTTAGCTGCTGTCAGGGCATTAATAGTCAACAATCCCAAACTGGGCGGGCAATCGATGAGAATGTATTCGAAATTGCCGGCAATTTCGTCTAACGCCTCCGTTAATCGGTATTCCCGAGCAATAGCTTGCACCAACTCAACTTCCGCGCCAGCCAAATTGGGGCTGGCGGGCAAAATGAACAGGTTGGTCTCTTTGTAGCGTCGCAACGCCTCCGAAGCGGTCGCTTCTTCAGTTAAAAGTTGATAAGTAGAAACGCCCACATGCGCCTTGTCAAACCCCAATCCCGATGAGGCATTTGATTGCGGATCCATATCGACGATCAATGTTCGCCTGCCGGCGCCAGCCAAATAACTGCCTAAATTAATCACGCTAGTCGTTTTGCCGACCCCTCCTTTCTGGTTGGCAATGGCGTAAATTTTGGTCATGCTACCTGCTCCCCCGCCAAAAACCGCTCAATTCGGACGACTTTGTCATCCACCGTTTCCGCTGAAATCGATTGACCAGCGATTTTGTTGGCGAATTCAGCCGCCCCCCAAGCGTCTCCGCCGCTGCGGCGCAATTGTGCGAGAAAGGCGGCGGCAAAAATATCGCCGGCTCCAGTCAGCTCATTCGCCTGGCTATCAATTGCCGGAAACGACCGCCTTTCCCCATTCCAGAAAATGGTACATCCTTGTCCCCCCTGAGTTAACGCCAAAAGAGAGACCCACTCAGCAAATTGATGGGCGGTTTCTATGTTGGGTATATCCTCTTCGCTTAAAATCGCAGCGTCAACAATCGACAAAATCTCCTCAGCCCGTTCCCATTCAGCCGGATATACCACCCCATCATCTCCCCAATTTCGCAAGTAGCCTTGCGGCGTGATGCCGATCAAACTATTGGGAAATAGTTGCACGATTTGGGCATCGACTTCGTCGACCAAAGGCGCCAGGTGAAGAATTGCGGCATTTTGCCATGCTGCCGGCACATCAGTTGTCCTGATCGGTTGGCAAACGGCATGGACGATTTGTTTTCTGCCTAACGGGGCGTAAATATTCGAGAATGTGGCTGTGGCATCTGCCGGCACATTCCGTACCGGAATCTTCGCCAGCGCTTCATCAAATGGAAAATCTGGAGCGGCGCTGGTTAAAACCGCCGCATTGTAGCCGAGGGCTTTGGCGGTTTTGCTGGCAAATGAAACAGTGCCCCCCACCTTTCGTCCGGTCGGAATGAGATCGTATGTGATTGCGCCCACGGCTAAATAATCTATTTCATTCAAATTGCGCCTCAGCCAGTTGCTAGGATATCGCCACATTCTAGCATAAGCGGCGCATTCCCGACAAAACGGCTAAATGGAGACAGAAGCCGGCGCCTTTAAGCCATTGACCCAAGCGTTGTTCGCCGTTGCGGCTGGCGGCAAATTGCGCCCCACCGCCTCAGCCACAGCCCGCGCTTCGGTTACCAGTTGAGCAAACCGGCTGGGTTTTAACGATTGTCTGCCATCAGACCAGGCATGGTCTGGTTGAGGATGCACCTCAATCATCAACCCGTCAGCCCCAGCGGAGATCGCCGCTTTAGCCATTGGCGCCACATATTCCCACTTGCCAGTGGCGTGGCTGGGGTCGGCGATTACCGGCAGGTGAGAAAGCTGTTTTGCCACTGGTATTGCCGCCAAATCGAAGGTATTTCTTGTTTCCGTTTCATTGGCGCGAATGCCTCTTTCGCACAACATCACATTGGGGTTGCCCTGGCTCAAAATATATTCAGCGCTCATCAACCACTCTTCGATAGTGGCGCTAAATCCCCGCTTGAGGAAAGTTGGTTTGCCAGATTTGCCGGCAGCGGTTAGCAACGTGTAATTTTGCATATTGCGCGTCCCGATCTGCAAAATATCGGCATATTCGCCCACCATTTCAGCCAACGTAGGATCCATCACCTCGGTAATGATCGGCAAGCCCGTTTGTTCCCGGGCTTCCGCCAGGTAACGCAACCCCTCCTCGCCCAACCCCTGGAATGAGTAGGGAGAGCTACGCGGCTTGTATGCTCCGCCCCTTAAAATATGCGCCCCTGCTTCTTTGCAGGCATGCGCCAACTCCAGCAAATGGGTGCGCCCCTCCACAGAGCAGGGTCCTGCCATAATTACCAGTTCGTTACCGCCAATTGTCACATCCCTAACCTGTATTTTGGTATCGGCAGGTTGGAACTCGCGGCTGGCGGATTTGTAAGGTTTGCTTATCGCCAATGTCGATTCCACCCCTTTCATACGCCCAATCTGGCGGCGATCTATGGCTGTGCCATCCCCGATCACGCCTAAAATGGTGCGCTCTTCGCCAATGATGCTGTTGACGCGGCAACCTGCCTCCAGCACCCGGTTGGTTATCGCGTCTATCTCAAGTTGCGTTGCATTTGGTTTCATTACCACGATCATTGTGTTCTCCTCACATAATTTTTTACAAACCAACAAAAAAAGACGCGGCTTGGGGTGAGCCGCGTCTTTGGTCTAACGATTTCGTTCAATTCTTGCTTACTTTACAAAAGCGAACGAACCTCCTCTGCCAATTGCGGCGGGCGGTTGTAGCTAAAGTAAAAATAAAAGAAAGAACTTTGCTGTTTCATTGCCGGCATCTTAACAGGACAAAGAGAATTCGTCAACCCCAATTTACCCCTGATAATCAAACTATTCCATGAACCCCCGTATTTGACCAGGCTAAATCGGTTGGGTATAATGCTCAGTCGATTTGCCGCTCTAGGCGGCAGCTTACATTTGCTTTTATTGACTAGGGCTATCAGCCCTAATTTTTTTGGAGAATATATAGGTATGGTCAAGCGAACTTACCAACCTAAGATACGCCGCCGATTGCGTGTACATGGGTTTCGAAAACGAATGAAAAGTAAGGGAGGTAAAGCTGTCATTAAGAAACGGCGCGCTAAAGGGCGCCGCTCGTTAGCTGTTTCGATGAATAACCACGTAAAAAAGGTGAATTGGAACGGCGCTAAGGCGACAGCTTATCGCTCGGTCAAACGGTCTGGAGGGTAATTCATCGGGCTAAAACGGCAAAATAGAGTACCTGGCGCTGCCGGCATTCAGGCATTGCGTCAACATGGCAAACCAACCCGACATCGAATGGCTGTAGCGTTGGTTTTGCCCACGCAACAACCCGTCAGTCGATTTGCCATTTCCGCTAGCGCACGAGTGGGCAACGCTGTGACCCGAAACCGAGCAAAGCGCCGATTTCGAGAAGCGATTCGACAACTTTTACCCCACATCTCGCCCGGTTACGATTGCCTCATCATCTTGCGAAAACCAGCCAGCGCCGCACATTTCGACGACATCGCCTCCGCTTTATGGCATCTCCTAACTCATGCCGGCATTTTACAGCCCAATACCCTCTCCCAACCCCCGATCTTTCCCAATGAAAAGCATTGCTCTCCTCCTGATTAAAATATATCAAAATACCATTTCACGCGTTTTGCCGCCAAGCTGTCGATTTAACCCATCTTGCTCCCATTACAGTTACGAAGCGATCCAAAAATATGGCTTTCTCAAAGGGAGTTTCCTGGGCGTCAAACGGATTGGACGGTGTCATCCCCTATCCGCAGGCGGTTATGATCCAGTCCCTTAACGGAGCGTCTTCTTTGAAACTATTGCACCGCCATCATAAATTGGCGACCATCTTCATTCTCGCTTTTGTTCTACTATCCCTCTCCTCCTGCGGAGCAGTTACCAACAACCAAAATTGGCCCGGATTGACCAGCCAAGGCGATCAACTCTATTTGGCATATGGCTCCGGCGTCGCCGCTTTCAATGCAGACAGCGGTCAACAGTTGTGGCAATTTCCCGCCGAACCCCGTTCCAACTGGCTTTTTTACGCCCCTCCCGTAGCCGATAACGACCAGGTTTACCTGGGGGATTATGGCGTCACCGGCGGCTTTTTCTCGCCTGGCGTTACTGTGTCAGTGTTTGGTCTAGACGCCAACGGAAATTCGCTGTCGAACTCCGAAGATGGCAGCCTGAACAACGAATTGACCGACCGCATTGTGGCGGGGTTAGCCATAAACGATAACACCCTGTTCGTAGGGACGAACGACAACTATTTGGTGGCGTTTGATCGCACGAATGGAAGTGAAAAATGGCGTTTTGAAACGGGAAATAGCATTTATGCCAAACCAATTTTAGCTGACGAGACACTATATATCGCTTCATTAGACCAGAAAGTTTATGCTTTAAATGCCGAAACTGGCGTGGAGTTGTGGTCGCGGCAGGTAGGCGGCTCTATCATGAACGCCCCAATGATCGACAGCGATAGTGTGTATGTGAACAGTTTTAACAATTCCGTGCATAAATTGGCTCGGGCAGATGGCGGAGAAAGTTGGGTATTTATTACAAAAGCGGTTTTGTGGGCGGGCGTAGCGGTTCGCAACGATATCGTCTTAACTGGCGATTTGGAGGGAACGATTTATGGTATTGATGCCGGCAACGGCGCGGAACTATGGTCGATTGATACTGAATTTGGCAGCGTTCAAGCCACGCCCCTTATCGACCAAAATAGAGGATTGGCTATCTTTGTCTTTGGCGATTTGAACGCTGATGATGGGGCAAATGCCGGCACGATTTTGGCGTTGGATGCCGGCAGCGGAGAAGAAAAATGGCAGCAAAAAACCAGCGGAACGATATTCAGCCAACCTGTCTTAGTCAATGGGAATACTTTGGCGGTTGCCCCAACTGAACCGACCAACCCCATTTATTTGTACGATATAGAAACGGGAGCGCAAAAGTCCGCCCCGCTTACGCCGCGCAGCGAATAGATGCGGACGATTGGAAAATAATATGTGGGATACTTTTATTCTCAACCCAATGATCAATGCCCTGCTATGGTTATATGGGCTATTTAACAACAACTTCTTTGCCGCAATTGCTGTGTTTACCGTCATTTTGCGGCTAGCCACAGTGCCAACCCAAATCCGCCAGCAGCGAACGGCGGCGAAGATGCAAGCGTTGCAACCCAAAGTGCAAGAGATTCAACGCAAATACAAAGACAATCAGCAAAAGCAACTGGAGGAGATGCGAAAAATCGGCTACAACCCCACCGAACAGTTGATGGGTTGTTTGCCATTGCTCGTCCAAATGCCGATCATGATCGGCTTGTATCGCGCCATTTTAATCGTATTGGGTTCCACGCCACAAGCTCTGCTCGAATTGACCAACCGCGTCTACGACAGCATCAATTTGGCGGAGTTATTGCCTATCGCTAACAAATTCGCCTGGCTCAATTTAGCCCAACCCGACCCGTACCTAGTCATGCCGTTGTTGGTGTTTGCCACTTCATTTGTCAGCCAACGGGTGTTAACCCCGCCTAAGCCTCCCGCAGACCCCAAAAGCAAAAAAAAGCCGGAAGACAATCCAATGGCTGGGGTTACAGAGTCGATGCAATATACTATGCCAATTATGTTTGGTTTTTTCGCTTTGTCGTTTCCGGCTGGGTTGTCAATTTATTGGATATTGACCAGCGCCATTGGCTTTTTTATCGGTCTATATACCCGCCGAAAAATGCCGGCAAAAAATGCGCCGGCTCCCGCCTCGGTTCAAACCACAGAAACGCCCACCAATACCGCCGAAGAAACGAGCAAAAACGCGGCAAAACCTAGTAAAAGCGCGGCAAGATCTAGCAAAAACGCATCAAAGAAAAAATCGAAAAGAAAATCAAGAAGATAGCTTCAAATTGGGATTGGAAATATGATGACAGAACCACAAACAATTGAATCAACCGGGGAAGATGTAGAAGCCGCCATCGCTAATGGGCTAGCTCAACTTGGGCTATCGCGCCAACAGGCGACTATCGAGATATTGGACGAGGGGAGCAAAGGGATTTTGGGCATCGGCAAACGAGAGGCAATCGTTCGCATACAAGCAAATGTGACGATGCCGGTATCCTCGCCAACATCTTTGCCGGCAACATCTGCATCTGAAAATGCACCCCTCGCCTCAGATGCAGAAGCGGCAATAATCGATGAGCCATCCGCATTGGTCGATGAGTTGTTGAGCAGCGTAACAGGCATGCCAACCCTCACTCCTAGCGCTGAAGAAAAGGAGCAAATTGAGGGCGTTGCCGAAGTAAAGGACGCTGGCGAAGAGAGCGCTGGCGAAATTGACGATCAAGAATCGCTTGAGGAAGAGATAAAAGCGGCAAGGCAGGTTTTAGAAACGCTATTAGACAAACTCCAAATCGATGCTGATATCCAATCTCGCACTACGGCACCGGATGAAAAGACGGGGCGGCGGATTGGGATTTTTAACATCGAAGGCAGAGATTTGAGTTTGCTTATCGGTCCGCAGGGCAAAACTTTGAACTCGCTGCAATATTTGACTCGGTTGATGACCGCCCATGTGATCAAACGACGTTCCTATATCATCGTAGATGTGGCAAATTATCGGGAACGCCGGAAGCAGGCATTGGCAAAGTTAGCGGATCGGATGGCGTCCAAGGCGATCAAACGCAATCGACCAGTCACATTAGAGCCGATGCCGGCGGCGGAAAGACGAGCGATTCATATCGCCTTACGACATAATGATGCCGTAACCACCCAAAGCGTAGGAGAAGGCAGAGGGCGGCGCGTTCGCATTTCGCTCAAATAACCGGCTTAGTTCCATACCAGCCGCAATCGGCTGCGTTTAACCCCATCCAACGACGTATACAGAAAGGTCTCGCCTCGAATCGAGATCAGGTCAGCATGCCCCAGCCCCACATTTCCTGGCAAATCGACTAAAATTGGATTGCCCGGATATTTTTCCCATGCGCCGTCAATTTGAGCGCTTTTGCTGCGAGCCAACCCCAGGGCAAATTGGGAATCCCCGCCATCGAACGGTCCTGGTCCGCGCACCCCTTCGTACAACATATAGTAGCGGTCAGCGATTTTGACCAGTTCGGCTGAACTAACCGTGCGAAAATCAAAAAATGGGTTGGCGTCTACTCCCGCCGTTTCCAAACCGCCATAGCTCTCTGCCCCGACAAACAGCGGGTTGTTGAGGCAAGGCGTCCAATTTTTGGCGTCTTCATTTGCTAGCCCCTTAAAGCAACCCATCCTTCCCGGATTTTGACCCAACCCGACAAACACATACGCCATCTCTCCCTCCACAAAGATGCCGGGCGGCGCGCCAGCCAAACATTCATAATCGTATGGCACAAATGGATGCTGCCCAATGCGTTCTTCCGCTCGGCATGGGGCATAGTCGGTACGCCAATGCCCAGTGTACGCCACCTGTTCAGGAATCGACCAATTCAAACCATCGGGAGAGCGGCGCAAAATGGTTCGCCCTCGATATTCGTACACGATCAACAACCCGTCATTGGTTTCGGCGATGTCAGGATATTGTTGCTGGTCAATATGGTCGATGAAGGAATCGCACGGACATTGTTGGCAGGCAAATTGACAAGTTACCGGCGTTTCGTGGCTGAAATTAACGCCGCCATCTTCGCTGCGGTAGATGACGGTGCAGCCTGGAAATTCAACCGGGTCGTCACATTGGTCTACAGCTCCGACGGATTGAGCGCTGGCATGCAAATAGGACCAAAAGCGTCCGTCTGGCAGCCGCCAACTTTCCGATTCTCCCATTGGCAATCCCGTATCCGGCACGTCCAAAATAAATTGCGCTTGCCCATCCCAAAAATCAAGCAACGTTGGGAAACCTGCCAATCCCATCGGCGTATCGAGCAGTAGGCGCACAGTCGGTTTGACATTTTGGCGGCCGCCCAGACGCAAAATGCCGGCAAACGCGGCTGCCAATCCGACTATGACGACATATTGAACTATCCGCTCAACCCCTATTTGGCGAACGGTGGAGGGAATTGCCGGCATTCGTTACAAATTTAGCAGCTTCGCCATAGTAATCGCCGGAGCGCGGCGCAAGGCGTCTAACGCTTCGTCGGGCGGGATAGAGTCTAGGTTGATAAAAGAGAGCGCTTCTCCGCTGGGCTGATGCCTGCCCATGCGCCATTCGCCAATATTGACTTCATAGGTGGCTAAAATGGTGCCGACCTGCCCAATCACCCCCGGAACGTCTTCATTTTTTAAGATCAAGACAATGCCGTTGGGGTTTGCTTCTAAATGATAGCCATCCATCTGCACCAGCCGCGGTTCGTTGCCGGCAAACAACATTCCCGCCAGCGTCCGTTCTCCTCCATCCCAATTCGCTTTACAAAAGATTAAATTGGTGTAACCAGCCGTTTCGGATTGACCATTCGACTGTTTGATTGCAATGCCTCGCGCTTCCGCTAAAACTGGCGCATTTATGTAGTTCACTATTTCGTCTTGAACGACAGAAGACAACACTCCTTTCAAAGCGGCGGCGGCGACTGGTCGTATCAATTTTTCCATCTCGTCGCTTTGAACCCCCACCTCGACCGCTTGTATCGGTTTGGGGGCTAAAGCGCTCTGCAAGATGCCCAATTTTTCCGCCAAAATCATGTATGGGCGGCTTTCATCAAAGCCGGGACCTGCCGCGTAGGGCATATTAATGGCGTTTCGGTAATCAACCATGCGCAATGCGTCTAACGTTTGATCGACGATTTGGATGGCAACGGCGCGCTGCGCTTCTTCTGTGGTGGCGCCCAAATGGGGGGTGTGTACCACTTTGGGATGCCCGATTAGGGGGTTGCCGGCATCTGGCGGTTCAGTTTGATAAACGTCCAACGCCGCCAATCTGATTTTTCCGCTTTCTAATCCGGCTGCCAACGCCGCCTCGTCTACCAATTTGCCCCGCGCCACGTTGACTAAAATCATCCCCTCTTTCATCTGATTGATGAGGTCGCCATTGATCATATTCTCCGTTTCTGGGGTAGAACTCATGTGCAGGGTGATGATGTCTGCTGCGGCTAACAAATCATCTAAATCGAGCAACGTAACGCCCAGCTCCTGAGCCACCTCTTCCGAAACGTAAGGGTCGTATGCCGCCACCTCCATGCCAAACGCCTGCGCCCGTAATGTAACCAATCGCCCAATGCGGCCAAAGCCAATGACGCCTAGCGTCTTTTTGAACAGTTGAATGCCGGCATAATGGCTGCGTTTCCATTCTCCAGCCGCCAAAGAGGCGTGGGCAGGGGCGATATGCCGGCAAGCCGCCAACATCAATCCTATCGTATGTTCGGCAGTGGCGATGGCATTCGCCTGGGGGGTATTCATCACAATAATGCCGCGTTCCGTCGCCGCTCGAATATCGATATTGTCTACGCCAATGCCAGCCCGCCCAACCACTTTGAGATTGACGCCCGCTTGCAAGATATCTGCCGTCACTTTGGTGCCGCTGCGCACCAGTAGGGCGTCGTAATTGGGGATGATTTCGATCAATTCGGCAAGGCTTAAACCCGTCTTGAGATCGTATTCGGCGTCTGGCGCCGCTTCCAACTGATCCAAGCCAACTTGTCCCAGCTTATCTGACACTAAAATCTTAAACTTTTTGCTCATGCCGACCCCCGTTGCGCCAAATAGCCGTCGATGCCGGCAAACAACTCTTCCATATCCGCCGGACGCAAATCTCCCATATGGGCAATGCGAAACGTCTTATCTTTCAAAGAAGCGCCATATCCGTTCGACAAAACCATTCCCCGCTGGCGCAAATAGCCATTCATATCGCTGATATCCAACCCCAAGTTGTTCTTAATGCAGCTTACAGTCGGCGATTCATATCCCGGCTCGGCAAAAGATTCAAAACCGGCGTTTTTCGCCCAACTAAGCGTCATATCCCGCATGGTTATATGGCGCGCCCAACGCGCTTCGATCCCCTCCGCCAACATATCGTCAAGCTGTTTATCCAGCGCCCACAGCAACGAGATGGCTGGCGTTGCCGGCGTCTGGTCTTTTTGCAGCGATTTGTCTAATGTGATGAAATCGAAATAGTAACCGCGATTTGTCACCGTCGCCGCTTTTGCCATCGCCCGATCTGACACGGCGCAAAACGCCAACCCTGGCGGCAACGCAAACGCCTTTTGACTAGAACAAAGAACGGCATCCAAATCCCAATCGTCAAATTCAAGCCGCGCCCCAGACAGGCCGCTGACTGAATCGACTAAAATCATCATCTCGTCGCCGCTAGGCGCCGCCCGAACCGCCTGGGCGATCTCCTGGATCGGATTTTCCACGCCGGCGCTCGTTTCATTGTGTACCACGGTGATGGCGCCATAGCCGCCCCCTGCCAGCCGCTCTGCCACCATCTCTGGGGTGATAGGTTTGCCCCACTCCGCTGCTAAAACGTCGTTTTGTTTGCCGTTTAATTCTGTCACTAGCCGCCAACGGTCGGCAAACGCCCCATTAACGCAATTTAAAACGCGCTCCTCGTCGTGAACCACATTGCGAATCGCCCCTTCCCAAAAGCCAGAGCCAGATGAGGCGGCGATCAGCGCTCTGCTGTTTGTTCTAAAAACCTGGCGTAATTTGGGGCTGATTTGGCGAATCAGTTCTAGACATTCGGGCATTCGATGCCCGTACATCCAATCGACTTGGGCTTCTAAAATTTTGGGACGAACTTCAACGGGACCGGGAATAAAAAGCTTTACGCGCTTTTTTGAATTTTTTGCTAAGACGCTCATTTTGGAAAGTCAGTTCTCCTGATAGATAAAGTTGTTCCGCCTTTTGAAAGAGCGGGAAATGTGGGGTATCTTGCAATCTTCTGCCGGCAGCGAAGCCAGAGGCAATTAATAGTAATGGGGCTAAACTAGCGGAATGGATCGAAACGGGAGCTTGTTCGATCACCTTATCGCGGGCAAAGACGCCACCATACCCCACAAAGAGATCAACTTCGCCTTGGGCTCGCAAATCGCTCACCCCATCGCCCACCAATAACGAGCGACCCGATTTTTCGCCTAGAAGTTGCCGCACTACTTCTGCCTTGCCGTCCGAGACGGTCAATGCCCCCTGCTGGTGGGTTAGATAATTTTGTTGCGCCTGGTCGCCTAGCCACCAATCGCCGCTGAGATGGTCATAATCGACCGCTACAGCCCGAATGTGAGATGCCGGCACGCCTAGAAAAACGCCAAATTCCCGTACTGGTTCCAACAATCCGCCAGAAATGATATACACTTCGTGCCCCAAATAGGTCAGGGCAGATATCAATTGTCTGGCGTCTTCCACAACCGCGCCCTTATACTCTTCGCGGATGGCGGTCACTTGAGAGCGGGTGGGGTTGATGGCTGCCAACCGCTTGCCATACACGGCTTCCAACTCGATTTCGCCATTCATCGCCGCTTCGGTCAGCGGTCGAATTCGGTCAAGTTTGCCGGCATTTTTCGCTAGCACGTCTATCCCTTCCACTGTAGTTAGGGTGGAGTCGCAATCAAAAAAAATGTGGGAATAGGGAGGCCAACGCATATTAGGTTTCCATCGATTAATTACAGAATCGAATTGTACTCCAAGCCCGCTAATTGATCACGATTCAGACGCTTCGAATGGGACAAATCTTGCCCCGCCAAAGCAGGGCCATGTGTCCGGAGTTTCGGTCCAGCAATATTCAGCCCCGGGCGTCGCCTCGTTTTTATGTTGGGCTACATACCAAATGACGATATCTTCTCCCTGTTCCAACGATTCTGGCGGCTGCATAAAGAGATCAGGACCCTGCTGATGATTTTCGTTGCAGCACGAACCCAGCGATCCCATATCGGCGTCTCCTTCGGCGGTGTCTCGTTTGGTGACAAACACATAGGCGTTATCTCCTCTGCCGGCATCGTCAAATTGCCCCTGCCCTGGCTCGATGTAAAAACCCATTCCCGACTCGTCCGCCACCCGATACAAATACCCTTCCGGCGTGTACGAAGCGTTCGCTTGTTGTAACCGCCACCGCTCCCGATCCCATGCCACCCATCGGCTGCCATTCCATTCCGAAAAAATATCCCCGTCATCCCCGTCAATCGCCACATCGATTCGTTCTACCGGACGATACCAACCATCGGGTCCGCATCCCTTGCCATATGCGCCGCTTGCTAGTCGGAACGACCCATCCAGATAAAATTGGTATCGTTGTTCGTATCGGTATGAGCAAAACTCCCCCCAATTAGGCTCGCCGAACTCTTGCACCACGGCAAAACCGATCAATTCGTCGCCTTCAAAAATATCATCGACCTGAGTCGGTCCCATCGGGTAGATGATATCCGCTTCATCAACATTGACGCAGCCCACCGCGTCGTTGTAACCAAAACCAGCTTCGGTGTAACTGACGTGCCAATCGGTTAACTTAACGCTGCGCAAAATCTCTCGACCTTGAAAAGAGACATCGGAGATGCGCAACCCATCCGAAGCGGAGATGATGTGGTTCATCTCCCAGCCATCTCTTTTCAAATGGATTTCATTAAAACAGTCTGCCGGCGGCATGGGGGTTGTCAGGTTATCTGGGCTGCTTTCCGCCGCCCATTTGCCCGTCCATTCGATGCCGACCGCCTCTTCTGTCGTCAAATCTATAATCACCCACATGATGCGGCTGTCTAACTGCATGGTGGGCGCCACACACAGGTGTTGCGCTCCCTGACAACTGCTGTTGTCTAATGCGCTTGGTACGCCCGCCATCTGGAAATCTTTGGGGCGGTCGCCTAAAATGTCGTTCACTCGCGGATCATTTTCCGCCAAATGTAATGCCATGTTGTACAAACGGCTATTTAAAGCTGGTTGCATCCCGGGCTGGACTAACACCTCGATAACATTTTGCGTTTCGCTATTGACAAAGACGGACACCGTTTGATTTTGATCAAAGTCGTATATTTCCACGCGCTGACAAGGGGAATGCCGGCATTCCTGGCTATTTTCAGAGTAATGCCCATCTTCAACGGGGTAAACGCCAAATGTTTCTGCTCGATTTTCTCCAACTGCCTCTAACACATCCGCTTCATTCAATGCGGCTGTTTGGGCTTGGGCTTGCGCCTCACTCAATCGATCTTCTAGCGGTCGGATAACGCTAGCGTTAGGAGCGCTTGGTTCGGCACAGGCAACTGTCGCCATGGCAACCCCCCATCCGACGAGGATTGCCGGCAGCCAATTGCCGGCAATCAAATATATTTTTTCTTTCATCCAACTTCCTCTAAAAACACAAAATTTGCAAACTGTAAAACATTTTTGCCCCCCGCATAGTACGGATTTTTCAAACCTTAATTGAAGTTTCACTTCATGAATTTTTTCGATCTAGCGCAGGGAAATCTCAAATACGCCCGCTATTTACCCAATTATCCATAATTTATCCTAATTGTTAAGAATACCTTATTCTCAAAACTTACTTTCATTCTTATTTTCATCATTCACATCATTCATTAGGCAAGTACACAATGTTTTCAAAAAATATTTAAAAGAAAATCATTTGTTCAGGCTTGTCCTAGCTATCGCCGCTGTGACTTTGTTTCCGGCAGAAAATGCCGGCAAAGTTACGCTATCGACGTGAGAACGCGCCGTCCAAACGACGCCACTAGCCGTTTGCGCTTAATGAACTTTGCTGGGTAAGCCGAAGCGCCATTGGGTCAAGTCCAAAAAGGATGGGATGTGGACTGGGGATGCCATTTTGGATCATAATTTGATGATAACGTAGTACCAAGGTTCCTCATCGGTGTACGAAACCCATCGAATTGTGTATCTTCCAACACAACCAATTTCTCCCCCGCTTCAATAATACTAATCATCGAAATGAATTATTAGTTCATAAAATTCACGTCTATTCAATTCAAAGTTTATTTTCAAATCGGAGTATCGCAGCATGGTATATTCAAATCGCCTCAAACGGACGTTTTCTAGACACATGGTTCTTGGCATTGTTGCCCTGACCACATTATTAGCCCTGCTTCCATTTGTAAACAAAAGTTTGACAGCGCCAGCTTACGCTGACTCTTCAAATGGAACTTGCCAAGAAATTCCCCACTTTACCAAAGATTTGCCGGGCTGGGGCGGCGGCAACATTGGTATAGGTACCCATCGTTCCACTTACGGCTCCAACAGCCGTCTTTTCTTGCTCAATTTAGCCGGACAAGCTGAAGCTCCCCTAGGACAAGTACAAAATGGCTGGGAGGTGCAACGTTATCATGGGCCATCGGGTAACGAATGGAATACCACTAATTTAGGTGGTTTATATGGCATTACGCTGGACAAAGATGGCAACATCTTTACTACCGCTTCTACCTACTGGAGTTCGCCTGGACCTGCTGGTCCTGGTGGGGTGTACAAAATTGATACCGAAACGGGTTTCCCTGCAACTTTTGCCCAACTGCCTAATGATACAAGCAAAAAACCATCTTTGGGCAATATTGCTTACGACTGTGCTACAAATATGTTGCATGTCTCTAACTTTGAAGATGGCAAAATTTATATGCTAGATAGTACAGCTACTCCTACTTCTACAGTTATCGCTACATTTGACCATGGGGCAAATATTACGCCGGCAATTAACGATGATGGGAATGCCGGCATGACCCAACTAGGCAGAATGATTTACGGCTTGTCTGTCAAAGGCGACCGTCTTTACTACGCCGTGGTCAACGAAACGGACAAACAAGCCTCTGCTACAGAAACCAATGAAATTTGGTCTGTTGTGTTTAATGCGTCTGGCTACGATACGAATACAGTTCAGTTAGAAATTTCTCAACCAGCATATAGCAACAACGGCGGTGTAGATTATGCTAACCCGATAGCAGATATTACATTTACCCCTGCCGGCAATATGCTCTTAACAGAGCGTCACTTATATTGGAATGCTGCCGCCTCCGTTTACCAAACCTATGCCCACCAATCTCGCTTATTAGAGTATGAACCTGATGGCTCTGGCGGATGGACAGCTCTCCCCACCAACAAATATTCTGTAGGTAGCGGGACTTCCAACAGTAGAGACGTAGCAGGTGGCGTAGATTATGACGTTCATCCCGACGCAGACCGCGTTTGGGTAACAGGCGACGCCTTAAAAATAGGCGGCACGCCCACTAACAATCTCTACGGTTTACAAGGTTTTCCCTCTGGTTGCACCACCAATTGCAACATCGCCAACAGCATTCTCATTGATTATGACGGCGTTGTTCAATGGCAAGATAAAACTGGTATTGGCGACATCGAAGTTGCTAGTGAATTTATGAAATTAGGCAATCAAGTATGGGCGGACACCAATGGAGATGGCGACTTTGATTCTACTTCAGAAAGTGGCATTGATGGGGTAATTCTTTACCTTGTCGCCGATATGGATGGCGATGGTCAATATGACCCAGCTGTTGACTTTATCTCCAGCAAGACCACCACAGCCAATGGTGGGAAATATGAATTTTCCGTTGGACAAGGCTCCTTTATCGTTTTAGTAGGGGAAGAAAACTGGATTACCGGTGGGGCACTGGAAGGCAAAACCAGCAGTACCTTTACCGAAACAGACCCCGACGACGATACCGACCATGATGACGAAGGTGAGTTTACCGCCAGTGGTCATATTGCCAGCCAAGCCATTACTATGCGTTATCACAACGAGCCAACTGATGATGATGATGATAGTAGTGACCCAATTGCCCCCGACAACAGCATCAATACCACAGTTGATTTTGGCTTTGTAGATTCACCACCACCTAACAAGTTAGCCATTGGCAATATCGTTTGGCGAGATGATGGTAGAAGCAGTGCAGGTACTACCCCCACCCTTGCTAATAATGGCAAAATGGATGGGCAGGAACAAGGGATTGATGGTGTTCAGGTTGACCTAATAAACCTTGTGGACAATAGTGTGATTTTAACAACGACAACATCTGGTGGCGGATATTATTTATTCGACAACTTAGACCGCGGCAACTACAAGGTAAGTATTCCTGCTAGCCAATTCCAAACGGGCGGTCTCTTACATGGATTTTACTCTTCGACAGGTCATGGCAGTGATGAAGATACCAATGACGAACATGAAGATGAAAATGGCATTGATACGACATCGCCAATGACAGATGGTATCACCTCAATTACAGTCACACTATCCTTAACCGATGAACCGATTGGTGAAAATGGTGCAGTGACTGGTTATGCAGACAACAACACTAACTTGAAAATTGATCTTGGTTTGGTACCAACTGTAGCCATTGGCAACTTTGTTTGGGGCGAGAATGATGGAGATGGCATCTTTGAGAGTGCCAACAGTGATGAAGTAGGCATAGGTGGAATTACAGTAGAACTTTACAATGGCTCTGCCACTCCCGGACTTTCTACACCTATCATGACCACGACCACCAATACCGATGGTTATTACCAATTCATTGGCGTGCCAGAAGGCGGGTATAAGGTGGCAATAAAAAATAGCGAAGTTGTTTCATTAGGGCTTGGTTACATGATGCCTAGCAGTTCAAATATTACCTATCTTCCTGAAAGAACGGATGAAGATGGTCAAGGTTATTACAGTAGCAATAGAACTGGTAATGATGGTAAATTAAATTCCTACGGTTACTCAACAAGCATCAGGTTCAATGCTTTTGTCTTAAGTCAAGATGCCACAACAGCAGGGGTTGATGCAGATACGAGCACGCATCCCGATACGAGCGCTTATATGACAGTGGATTTTGGCTTCGCCCCAGAGAGTGCGCCCACTGCCATCTCATTGCAAACGTTTGGCGCAAACGCCAGCAAAACCAGCATGTTAACCTTCATCTTAGCGGCTATTTTACTCAGCTCAGCTTCAATTCTCGCCTCGCGCAAGAATCAAATAGACGCTTAATTTAGGCTCGAATTTTCCTATACAGGCTGGCAGGCGTCGCGGCGTTTGCCAGTCTATTCTTTTTAACGATGAACCAATTTTTGCAACGGTTCATGGAGAGCGGCGCTGCTCGCCAGACAACCATCGTCAGCTAATTGCCAGGGAAAACCCGCCAAATTGCTCATTTTGCCGCCTGCCTCTTTGATCAGCAATCTGCCGGCAGCCCCATCCCAAGCATACAACCCAAAATTAAAATAGGCGTCAAATCTGCCGGCAGCAACCCAAGCCAATCCCAACGCAGCCGACCCTACCGAGCGAGCAGTATGGGTTAAAGGGGTAACTCGATTGACGCTATCCAACAATTGCCGGCGAGTTACTGCCGAACGACTCCAATCAAACGCCACTACTGACTCATCTAACGACTTTCTAGGACTGCCAAACATTTGCTCTCCATCCCGAAACGCCCCTTTACCCACAGTAGCGGTAAACATTTCGTCACGCATCGGGTCATATACTGCGCCTACCACCGATTGGTTACTTTGATCTACCACCCCCACCGACACCGAAAAGAGGGGCAACTGAAAGCTATAATTGCTGGTGCCATCCAACGGGTCGATCACCCATATATAATCGCCGCTTGCCGGCAACGACTCATCATCTTCTTCTGTGAGAAATCCATGCGTTGGATACCGCTCGCGAATCAAATCGGTCACGATCGTTTGAGCGGCGATATCCGCGTCGGTGACTAAATCTCGAAATCCTTTGGATTGGACAATGCGAGGTTGCAAAAATAGCTCACGCAAGCGCATGCCAGCGCTTCTCGCCGCCTCTTCCGCCGTATGCAAAAAATCATTAAATTCCATATTCTTTCCACAAAAAAACGGGTCAGGCGACTAAACCTGACCCGCTGAATTTAAGCCCTAAGAATAGCTTCCGTTATAAAACGGAAACAAATTCTATAGCAGGCAAACTTTACTCAATATCTTCCATCAATTCAGCTTGCTGTTCGTTGGCAAACTCAGTCAGGGCGTCCAATGTCGATTGGATATCCGCCCCTTGCATAATCTCGTTATACGCCTTCTGCGCTTCGTCCCGCACGGAAGAGTACGAAATCAATTGTGGTTCATATTTGCCAAACTCCAACAAAGCCAACGCCTCGTCATATTGCTCGCGGAATCCTTCCATGGCAGTGCCAGGAACAAATTCGTCGAGGTGGTCGGCGGTGCCGGCACGGGTGGGGAAATAGGAGCTGATGGTCAACCAGCGGGCTTGGTTCTCCGGTTGGGTGAACCATTTCGCAAATAACCAGGCAGCCAGCTCTTGCTCAGCCGTTGTTTTGGTGATCATCACATCTGCGCCATACACATTGGCGGTTGGTTCGCCAGTATACGGAATAGCGGTCACGCCCCAAACATCTGGGTCTGAGCTGCTCTCTTCGGCAAAGGTAGCGATGTCGCCAGCATAGAAGCGCATACCAGAGGTAGAGCCCTGGGTGAACAGAGCGCGTCGGGCGGCAAACTCAGGGTTAGGAAACCCATCGGTGAAGAAGTAGGCGCAGCCATCGTCCAGCATCCCTTTCAAGAAGGTCAACGCTTCCACAGTGGCGTCGCCGTTATACACATATCCTTCGCCATCTTCACTCAACACGTCGCCGCCAAAGGCGAATGTCCAAGCTGCTACAGCCGAGGCGTCGTCACGCAAGATATATCCGCCGGTGCCATCGCCATTCGCTTCCGCAGCGGCGCACGCCATATCGCGGAATTCGTCGGGGCTGGTAGGCGGATCAGAAAAGCCTAACTCTTCTAACCAAGTTTTGTTGTAATACATCACTTCGATAGAACGATTGGGCGGGAAGCCGAGTCTTTGGTTATCAAAGGAGGTATGAATGCCTTGGTTAAAGAAACCAGAGTAGAAATCATCTGCCTCTTCGGCGCTCAAACCCCAATGGTGGTCAAAAATCAAGTCGTCCAAATTAACCAAAGTATCATTGAGTTGATAAAAAGCTTGGTCATTTTGATAGCCAACCAACAAAGCTGCCGGCAATTCTCCGGCGCCAATGCTGACGTTTACTTTGTCGCGGATATCATCGTAACCGCCCTGGTTAATCGCTTCAACAGTGATGCCGCATTCGTTGTCGGCATTAAAATCGGCGACCATTTCCAGCAGCCCTTCTTCGCGGGAGCCGCTGTGTTGGTGCCACCAGGTAATTTGTTGACCGCTAGGGTCGATGCCGGCATACGCCCCATCTTCAGCGGGAGAGCAGCCGCCCATCATATCATCCATGGCGTCGTCAGCAGCGTCGGCAGCGTCGTCCATCGCGTCTTCTGCGGCATCGGCAGCTTCAGCGGCGGTCGTGGCGGCTGCATCGGCAGCTTCCCCAGCGGCTTCAGCAGCTTCGGCAGCGGCAGTAGCGGCGGCATCTACGGCTTCGGCGGCGGCGTCAGCGGCAGAATCAGCAGCGTCCGCAGCGGCGTCGGCAGCCGTATCGGCGGCAGTAGCCACAGCGTCAGCAGCGTCTTCAGCGGTCGATGTACACGCCGCTAAAACCAAAATCATCAGCGCCGCGATGAGAGTCAATAGTGACTTTCTCGTTTTCATAATCAATTCTTCTCCTAAAAAGTATCTTTTCATTATTTGTAACATTAAAAGTTATTTTAATCTCGACTTTCAACACAATAACATCAATTGCTCTAGTTGCACCACCTCCTTATTTGAGTAGCGTATAAATTTTTTGATATGGCTATTATGCCGGCATTTCAGCCACAACCCAACGCCATAGCAATGTTGCCGGCAATGGAAAACTCCTGAGTCAATATCATGAGAACCATATCAAAATAATGTTAAATTATCCCTTCAGTCCCGAAGTAGCGATTCCTTCGGTAAATTGCTTTTGTGTAAAGAAATATACCACCAAAATAGGCAAAATTGTGATCACTGCGCCAGCCATTTGCAAATGAAAATCAGAGCCAGCCTCGTCTAAAAAGGCTAACATCCCATAAGAAATAACCCGCCAATCTGGCGATGTGGTCACCAAAATGGGCCAAGCCAACGCATTCCAAGAGCCGACAAAGCCGAACAAAATAATGGTGACTAGCGGCGCCCTGGACAATGGCACCATAATTCGCCACAAATAGCGTAAATGTCCAGCCCCATCAATTTGCGCTGAATCCCATAGTTCCTTAGGAATTTGCATAAAAAATTGGCGCAGCAAAAAGATATTAAATGCGCTCGCCATAAAAGGAATAGTTAAAGCGGGCCAATTATCAATCCATTTAACGGGACCTATTTGCCCCAACCAAGAAACGGTGATGAAATTTGGCACCCAGGTAATTGCCTCAGGCAACAGTAAGGTAGACAAAACCAAGCCAAACAAAAAATTTTTGCCCGGAAACTCTAACATGGCAAAGGCATATGCCGCCAACGTACAAAAGACAACTTGACCTACCAAAATCAAGGCAGTCACTTTGACGGTATTCCAAAAATAGAGCGAAAATTTCGCTTCGTTCCACGCCTCGGCGTAATTGCCCCACTGGGGAATTCTGGGCAGAAAGGCGCCGCCAGTCGCCTCTGTTAAATTCATCAAAGAGACGCTAATAGTGTATAAAAAAGGCACCAGCGCCACTACCGCTCCAACAATCAAGAAGATATATGCGATTATCCGCCCGATATCATATCGTTGAGCGTCGGGATGTTCCGTTGTGGCTCTATCTTGTCGATTAAGCGTAATTGAATCAGCCATAAAATACCCTATCTTTCGCCAAGCGATTATTAATGGTGGTCAATATGATGATGATCAGCAGCAGCAAAATAGCCAATGCCGAAGCGTACCCATACCGATTTTCGCGGTTAAACGCCTGAAAAATAACGACGCTGGCGGTATCGGTAGTGCCCAGCGCCGCCCCCAACCGCATCACATAAATGCGATTAAACGCCTTAAAAGTGCCGATCACCGCCAGAAGCATCAAAAAATAGATGGTAGGAGACAATAAGGGCAACGTCACATTTCGGAATTGTTCCCATCTGCCAGCCCCATCGATAGACGCCGCTTCGTATAACTCTTTTGAAATTGAGCCAAGCCCTGCCATAAAGATCACCATATCAAAGCCGACATATGTCCACACGTTGTATAAAACAATGACAATCAAAGCCAAACTGGGACCAGCTAACAAGATCGGCAAATCTTGTCCAGTCAACAATTCAAAGATGCCGCGAGGCTCGTTTAACCAACCTAAGGCATCAAAACCCAGGCTAGTCAATATCGTGTTGATGGGACCGCCTGAGCGTCCAGAAAAGATGATGCGAAAAGCGGCGGCTGTGCCGACCAATGGGGCGATGTAGGGCAAGAAGTAAATCATGCGGAATGCCGTTTTGCCAACGATATCTTGAAAGAGGATGGTGGCTAAGGTGAGCGATAGTATAAATTGCATGGGGATAGTCAGCGCGGCAAAAAAGACGGTAGCCAATAATCCTTCCCACCAATCTTGGTTGCCAGAACCAATCGCTGCCGGCAATTCCCCAATCAATACCCAGGCTCCCACTGCCAATGCCGCCGCCCCCCCCAACCGCCAAAAGGTTTTGCTGTTGGAATCTCTGTTTGCGGCACTTTTCCACAAAAACCAAGAGAGCAATAACAGCAAAATGCCGGCGCTAATTACCAGCACTTGCGTCCAAATATCTAATGTCTCTCCCTCTGCCAATGCCTCGGCAATAGCCCGATTGACCTCAGAAAAAGTAAACCATGCCAAAAAACCCGCCCCGATTAAGTAGAGCCAAAATTGGAAAGCGTTGGCATAGTAATCGTCATTGCGCGGGCTGCGGGACGCGCCTCGGCTCAGGTAAAAGTAAGCGACTATTGCAGCCACCGCCAATACGGCTATCGCTAGCCAAAAGCTAGATTGTATTTCAGGCAATCGCCAAACCTCGCCTAAATACCCGATAAACAACTGCTGAGTCATCGCCGTGCCCCTAGGCAATTTCTCCGGTATGGTGAGCAAATTGGGCAAAGATGTAAAGACAAACCGAAGCAGCAAGGCTATGGCAATCGCTATTATCAAGCCCGGAAGCAGCCAAATCGTGCTGTTTTCATTGTATTTGGCGGATAGTTCACGACTTGCGCGAATTTTTTGAATTGCCAAGTAAACCAATACCACAGCGATCCAAAATCCCAACACGTAGGTCAAATTATCGATGGCGCGGACATAGTTGCTTAAACCATCGTAACGCCCCACAATTTTGTTTAAGCCCCGCAAGGTGCTTTCGTAGGTAGTAAAGATTAAGGGGAAAAGCCCAAAGGTAAAGATGATGAGAAATGCCGGCAGCAAAAAGGCGTACGCTAATAACGTTTCCCGTAATCGACGCCCCTGTTTGCCAGAGAAAATGCCGGCAAACCCGCCTTTCGCAACGCCGTGCGCCGGCTCACTTCCGGTTGAAATTGCCGTGTCGCTCATAAATCGCTAACCCTCCTAATGACGTTCCTCGCGGTAAGCTGCCAAATGTCGTCTACCGAAAGGAACTTTTTCGATCGCCTTCATTTTGAAACTTCGTCTTGACGCTTCATCTTGAAACTTCATCCCCACAGCAAGCTACGGGGCATTCGGCAAGCGGAATGAAAAAACCCTCTCGTTTGAAAATCGTAAGAGGGTTTAAATAGGTATGCGCTCATCGCTATCATTACAATGGAACTGAAAGGATATAAAAAGCAATTGCATCGACATAAATGATGGCGTTATCTTTCTTTTTGTCCTGCTTACCTGCATTTGCATTCTCATCGCGTATGACAGTGTACGCCTAAAAATTATAACATGGGAATCAATGGTCGCAATAGAGTCGCCCGAATTGATGATTAACGATTTATTAAGAACGATTTAATTGTTGGTCTATCAACTTTCTCAAACCAGCAGATAAATCTTGTGTCGATAACCAACCAATCAGTTTCGCAGTCCGTTCAGCGTCTGCCTGTTGCAAATCGGGGTCGCCAGGGCGATTGGGCAATTTGCCGGGCAATGGCGCTCCACCCCGCCCGACAATTTGGTAAACTTTTTGGGCTACGTCCAACAAAGAAACGGCGACGCCAGTTCCAATATCCACGCTCATGCCGGCATCTAAATCGGTGTCGATCATGCTCGTCAATCCCGCTGCCACATCGGCGGCAAAAATCCAATCTCGCTTTTGACCGCCGCTACTCATCGGGAAATTATCCCCTGCCAACGCAGCAGCTATGGCTGACGGAACAAATGCATTGCCTGGCTGTCCTTCGCCATACGCCTGAAAAATCATCCCGCCATGAATTCGCCAATCATAAGTTCTGGCATACATCTGACAATAACTCCAAGCTGCCGCTTTGCTGGCGGCATACACATTCATCGGACTTAATTCGCCCGGGGTTCGCGCCACAATCGCCTGCTGGCATTCTCCGCCCCCAAAACATGCTCGCAATAGATTGATCGTCCCAGCCAAATTGTGACGATTGGCGCGGGATGCCGGCAAAAATGGCTCTGTCGCCCCTGCCGCTGCCAAATGAACCACTATCTGGGGAGACGCTTGGCGGATGGCTCGTTTGGTTTGAGAGAAATGGCGTAAATCGGCGTAAACTAGCTCAACTTTCGCTCGTAAGGGGCGCAGCGGCGCCGGCAATTGCTTACCAACCCCATACCGCTCAGACGCCAAGATCGTTACGTTATACCCCGCCTCAACCAACTGTGAAACCAAATATCCGCCAATAAAGCCTGTGCCGCCAGTCACCAATATTTTTTTCATCTTCGTGGAAACAAAAAGTGGTTCCGCTAGAAAACTAACGGAACCACCGGGAGCCATTGCGTGATACCTTCGGCGGGCGCCTAGGGCATCACAGGGAGCCATTTGTTGAGGTGAACCTAATCGGGCGATTAGGCTAATTCACCTCGGGGGGAGCCATGCCCAGAATGATAACAATTTTTTTTTCAATGTCAATAACAAAACCTTAAAAAACTATGAATTGGAACAAGTTTTGCGCTTTTTCACACAATTCTACGCCGTAAATCAACAGATTTTACAATTTTGAAGCTATGGCTGAATAAATTTCCAATCAACCTCATAGAGTGGGCATCATCTATGAAAAATGGCGCAAAATGAAGTCTACAGATTCTTCCAAACTCATTTCTCCCGCAACGACCATTTGCCGGCATTGCCGCTCCCAAGCAAATATCACGGTCTGCGATAGTTGTAATTCCCGCAAAATAAGGCGGACAATCTGTCCCCCATCCGCCAAATAACCAGAATCTTCAAACCCTTTTTCAGCGGCGGCACGATCATACGGCAATCGAACGATACGAGCTTCCCATTGGTCGTGGCGCCATTCCAGTTGAGCGTAAGCCGCCCGCCAGTCGCTGTCAAACGGCAACCCCACCGCTCCACTATTAACCACAAGCGAGCCATTGAGCCGGCGCATTAAGGGGCGATGAGTGTGCCCTACTAAAAACAGCGCTGGCGGTTGTCCCATCAACGCCTTGATCTGCTCATCAGTAGAGAATGGATAGATGCCGGAGCGGTTGCTCTGCATAGATGCATGGGTCACCCTAATTTCGCCCCCATCTGGCGCCGCCAGGGTGACCAATGCCGGCAACTCGGCTAAATCGTCAATATGGTCACCTAAATCATCACATGTCCAATAACAATGGCGATTAATTTCAAATGACAATTCATCTTGAATTTCGGTTGAGGCTGCTGTTTCCAACACATATGCTTCATGGTTGCCTTCAATGATTTGCCATCTTCGGTCAAGTAACAATTGAAGGCAGGCGCGAGAAAATGGACCGCGATTAACCACATCCCCATTGACCACAACCTGATCTGGCTGCCACTTTTCGATATCATCCAAAACAGCGCGTAATGCCGGCAAATTGCCGTGAATGTCGGAGAGAACTGCTAATTTCATAAGCGAAGGATGTTACAGAGAGGGGCAATATGTGTCAAGAAAAAAGGCGACCTCCGGACAAAACCGGAGGTCGCCTATGCATCGTCGCCGACTGAATATGATTATTCAGCCTACGTCAGGAAAACGACGTTATGCGCTTTTGTGAATGATTATTTCTTCGTCATCGAAACTATTGTATTTGGCGTCTCCCAAATCTTCTTTTGGCATAAAGAGAGCCAATGCCAAGTATATCAAAGCCGCTTTGCCGGCAGAAGCCATTATCAGGACGGCAAAGAGGATTCGGACGACCACCGGATCGATATTCATCGCTCGCCCGATGCCGGCAGCCACTCCCAAGAAAAGGCGGTCATCCTCCCGACGAACCAATCTTTTTTCACTCATTTCAAAATCTCCTTGTCAACATAATTTCTCATTTATGCACACCTTTACGGAGATGAATTAGAAAGGTTGCGAAATTAACAGTTACGGGCGGATATGTCCGTCTCCCAAGCATACCCATTTATAACTGGTCAACTCTTCTAATCCCATTGGACCTCTAGCGTGGAGTTTTTGGGTGCTGACCGCCACCTCCGCACCCAGACCAAATTGCCCGCCGTCATTAAAGCGGGTGCTGGCATTGACGAACAATGCAGACGAGGTCAGCTCATCCACAAAGCGGGTGGCGTTGTCAACGTTTTTGGTCAAAATCGCCTCGGAATGTTCGGTACTGTGGGCGTGAATGTGGTCTATCGCTTCGTCTAATCCAGCGACGAGTTTGACGCCCAGCGTCAACGAAAGCCATTCCTGATCAAAATCTTCGTCCCCTGCCGGCAATACCGTTGCCCCGTGTCCATTTTGGCTGAGGATTTGGTAAGCGGGCGGCGCAGCTCGCAGTTCCACCCCAGATTGAGCCAACCGTTGGGCAATTGCCGGCAGCGCCGCCATCGCCACTTTCTCATGAACCAGCAACGTATCTAGCGCATTGCAAACGGAAGGTCGTTGCACCTTGCTATTTTCCACAATATCAACCGCTTGCTCTAAATCGGCGCTTTCATCTAGGAAAATGTGGCAAATGCCGATACCCCCGGTAATGACCGGAATCGATCCCTCCTCCCGGCACAGTTGATGCAGACGGTTGCCGCCCCGCGGGATGATCATATCAACATATTGATCAAGCCGAAGCAATTGGCGCACCAACTCCCGATTTGGATCGGAGATATATTGAACTGACGCCATAGGCAAAGAGGTTTTCTCTAAAGCGGCGTGAATCACATTGACCAAAGCCAAATTGCTGCGAAGCGTTTCGCTGCCGCCCCGCAAAATAACGGCATTGCCCGTTTTTAGGCATAAGCCAGCGATGTCAATCGTCACATTGGGACGCGCTTCGTAGATAGCGCCAATCACGCCAATGGGAATTCGTCGTTTAGACAGCCGCAATCCGTTTGGCATCAATCGCCCGTTGAGCTCCATCCCAATCGGGTCGGGTAAGGCAGCGACTTTACGACAATCATCCGCCAAACTCGCCAAACGCGCTTCGCTTAACAGCAACCGATCTAAATTGGCGTCGCTTAACTGTTTATTGCGCCCATCCTCAATATCTTTGCCGTTTTCCGCCAAAATAAGAGCGGCGTTGTTTTCTAACTCGTCTGCGATTTGCAGCAACGCCTCATCTTTTTTTTCCGTGGAAAGGGTCGCCAACGCTCGGCTGGCGGCTTTGCCCGCTTTTCCCATTTGAATTAAATCGATCATTTTACCCTCACAACAAAATCAAATCGTTTCGATGAACAGCGACAGCGCCATAATCATACCCTAAAATGTCATCGATTTGGTTTGAACGCTTGCCGGCAAGCTTAGCCAAATCGCTACTATTATAACGGACAATTCCCCTGGCGAGCGGCGAACGATTTAAAGTTTGAATCCGTATAATATCTCCCCGCTCAAAATCGCCTACCACCTTAGCGATGCCGGCAGGCAGCAAACTCTTTCCTTTCTGACGCAACGCAATCGCCGCCCCATCGTCAATGGTCACATATCCTGCCGGCATTTTGCTGGTGAGCAGCCATTTTTTGCGGGATTCAACCGGCGTCTCTATCGCCGGAAAACGGGTGCCTAACGATTCCCCTGCCACCGCTCGGACGATTACATTAGGGGCGCTGCCAGCGGCGATGATCACATCAGCCCCCGCCCGTCGCGCCATATCTGCCGCTTGTAATTTGGTCGCCATTCCGCCCACTCCTAATCCACTCACGCTGTCGCCTGCCAGGGCTCGTAATCCGTCGTCTATTTTGGCTACTTCAGGTATCAATTGGGCGTCGGAGTTTGAGCGGGGGTCGGCGGTATACAAACCCGGCTGATCGGTCAATAACAACAACAAATCAGCCCCGGCTAAAATCGTCGCCATTGCCGACAAATTATCATTATCTCCCACTTTGATCTCTTCGGTCGCCACAGCGTCGTTCTCGTTGATGATGGGCACAATGCGCCGGTTTAGCAAAGCTCGCAATGTATCTCTAGCGTTTAAATAGCTGGTGCGGCTTTCGATATCCGCCCTGGTCAATAAAATCTGCCCGACATGAATGTTGTACAGATCGAACAGACTTTCCCACACCATCATCAATCGGCTTTGCCCCACCGCCGCTAGAAGTTGTTTGTTGGCGACAGTTGCCGGCAAATCTGGGAATCCCAACCTTTCTCGTCCGGCGGCAATCGCCCCAGAGGTGCAAATGATCAGCTCTTTGTCGTCCGCATACAGTTCGGCGCATTGTCGAGTCAGCTCTACCATATGGGGGCGAGCAAGTTGGTCGCTGCCTCCGGTCAGGACGCTGGTGCCTAATTTGATGACGATTCTTCGGTGCATAATAAACGTTTGCTTCCAGATTGGTTTTTACGGTGGGTAGATTATAATTGCCGAGGTTAAGTGACGCGAATTTCTACTCACTTTATATTTGCCTCAGCGTCCGATATGATGAAATTAAATTAGTCAAGGAGAAATGTGGTATGAATGCGGCGACAAGCGTAGGGGAATTGCTGGCTCATTTAGAGGGAGCGGCGGCGGTTGACGGAGATACCTTAACAGTTTCAAACGAAGCGGCTCTAATAGACAAAATCGACTTCTTGGTCTATTCTGCCGTTTTTAGCGAGGGGTTAACCCGCGACACAGCGCGGTGGTTGATTTGGGAGTTAGGGCAAGCGGTTGGGGTGTATCCAGCCTCGATTCATGAACTGTATTTGGCGATAGGCAGAGGCGATTTGCCGGCAAACTTCACTGTGCCGGCAATGAACGTCCGCGCCATCAATTATGAAATGTCACGAGCGATTTTTAGGGCGGCAATTAAACATCATGTAGGAGCGATGATCTTTGAAATCGCCCGTTCGGAGATGGGTTATACTGATCAACGACCAGCGGAATATTCTGCCTGTGTCATCGCTGCCGCCCTCAAAGAAGGGTTCCGTGGACCGATTTTTATCCAAGGCGACCATTTTCAACTGTCTGCTTCTCGCTATGCCCAAGAGGCAAAAGCCGAGTTGCAAGCGGTGAAAGATTTGATCCAGGAGGCGGTAGAAGGGGGCTTTTACAATATTGATATCGATACCTCGACATTGGTCGATTTGAGCCACAAAACGTTAGACGCTCAACAGAAGTTAAATTACGCGGAATGCGCCGCCCTGACCAAACATGCTCGCGCTTTAGAACCTGATGGCATTACCATCTCGCTGGGCGGCGAAATCGGCGAAGTGGGTCACAAAAATTCGACAGTGGAAGAGTTGCGGGCATTTATGGATGGCTATTTGAACAGTTTGCCTGCCGGCATTGCCGGCATCTCTAAAATATCGGTGCAAACCGGCACCAGTCATGGGGGCGTTGTGATGCCCGATGGCAGTTTGGCGGATGTCAATGTGGATTTTGGCACGTTGCAACAATTGGGCAAAGCTGCCCGCGATGAATACCATACCGGCGGAGCGGTACAGCATGGGGCGTCTACCTTACCGGCAGACGCCTTTAACAACTTCCCATTGGTTGGCACATTGGAAATTCATTTAGCCACCAATTTCCAAAATATCATCTTCGACCACGCTCCGCAAAGCTTTGTGGACGCCGCCTATAACCATATCAAAACGCATAACGCCCATGAAAAGAAGGAGGGAGAAACCGAAGATCAATTTATTTACAAAACCCGCAAAAAAGGGATTGGACCCCTCAAAAAGATGATGTGGGATTTTGCGCCGGCGGAAATGGGGAAGATAAGCGGAATTTTGCAAGAGCAATTTGAATTTTTGTTCAAGCAGCTTGGCGTCTATAACACCGATGTAATGAGCAGAAATGTCACAACGCCCGTGGCCGTTCATCGCCCTCGCCCGCAAGCAGCAACAGTTGAGGCGGCGCTGGATATCGCCGACGATTTAGCGGACTAGGCAAAAAAGTCCTCAACGATGGTTCAGGTAAAAATTTGCGGGCTTACTAATTTGGAAGACGCCATGACGGCGGCAAATGCCGGCGCAGATTACTTGGGCTTTATTTTGTGGGATGGCAGCAAAAGGGCGGCGAAAAAACGGACAGTTGCCGGCATTTCCGCTGCCCTCAAAAGCCGTCCAAAACCGCCCAAATTAATCGGCGTCTTCGTCAACAGCCCCATTGACGAAGTCGCTGCAACGCTTGACCAATGCAACTTGGATTTCGCCCAATTGCATGGCGATGAACCGCTCTGGCAAATTACAGACCCTGATTCCCCCTTGTTTGGCAAAGCGTTTAAAGCGATTCGACCCACCTCGGCGGCGGAAGCTCACATGGAAACAGCTCGTTATCTGCCGCTTAAACGTTTGCCCAACCAGCCAGCTTTGCTTATCGACGCCTACCATCCTCAATTGCCAGGCGGCACTGGCGCTAAAACCGATTGGACAATAGCCCGAACATTGACAAAAGAGAATGCCGGCATCTTCTTGGCGGGCGGTCTCACACCAGAAAATGTCAGCCAGGCGGTTCGCTCCGTTCAACCCTTCGGCGTCGATGTCGCCAGCGGCGTCGAAACAGCGCCAGGGGAAAAATCACACGAGCTTGTCAAACGGTTCATCTACCATGCCCGTCAAAGCCATTAGGCGCCAAACGCCACTCATATCCCAACGAATTTCTTGGACAAACCAATGGAAGATAATCGCTATATTGGGGCTGGCATTTTGGTTACGAGTAAAAGGATTGGGAGCTCGTTCATTATGGTTTGACGAATCGATTGAATATTGGATGGCGGCAATACCCATTCGACAAATTCCAGCCACGATTGCCGCATCTACGCACGATCCCCCACTTTATTCAATTCTGCTCCATTTTTGGCTAAGAGGCGGATTGACCGAATTTTGGCTGCGTTTTCCATCTATGATAACCAGTTTATTAAGTGTGGTCTTTATTTACATATATGGAAAGATGGTCGGCGGTAAAACAGTTGGCGCGATATCAGCGTTTTTGTTGGCGCTTAATGTCGCTGATATTCGTTATGCCCAAGAGGCAGGACAATATGCTTTTTTGGTTCTATCCTCAATATTAACATTGATATTCTTGCAAAAGGCTATCCACAACAATGAATGGAAATGGTGGGGTTTGTGGGGAAGCATAACCGCTTTGTCGCTCAATTTTCATTATGGTTCATTTGTTTTTGCCGGCATTCTCTCGAGTTTGTCTCTTTTGTGGCTCTTTTGGCGGAAAAAGCGGCAAACCTATACAAGAATGATCATAACGACCATGTTGGTCGCAATATTATCGGCGCCATTGCTTTTTTGGATTGTACCTCGCCAATTTAACCGATTAGGAGTAACGGAGCCATTGGTTTTTTCCTGGCTAGAGCTTCTCAACGGAACATGGCAAATCATGATTTTCCAATGGGTTGGCAATCGGGGTTTTTGGGACGTCATTTGGGAAGCCGTTCCTTTGTGGTTTTATGGTCTGCCGCTGATAGCGCCATTCTGTTTAGCGTTTAGCAAAACCCGTTCTCTTTTTTCCCCGCCAATTCTATTAATTTTGTCCCTCCTTGGATATTATCTGATCAGCCGGACAGGCGGATATTTCTTTTCGCCAAGCAGACATTCTTTATTTCTTGCGCCGCTTTTGATGGTTTCATTAGGCATAGGAATCCACATCTTAATGACATGGCGAAATTTAGCGGGATTCATAACTATCGGATCGATTGCCATTATCGCTTTGGCAATGCCTTTGGAAAGAGGAGAAGATTTAAAAAGCGTCACCCATCGGTGGCAATTAGAAAAGAGAAGCGACGATACAACGTTTGTCTATTATGGGGCTGCGCCAGGCTTTAGCTATCAACTTGATGTAGCTAAAGGGGCGATTTCTCAATTGCCAACAAGCTGGTTTGGGAGCTGTTACGCTCAAGAGCAAATACCCGCTTGTGGTTCAGAACAAATTTATTATGGTTCATGGAGCCGGCACGTGCCGGCAGAAGAACAACGCGCCAGGATAGACGCCCAAATCAACCCTTTGCCACAACGTTTATGGCTCATATTTTCACATACCGTTTTAGCTGATCAAACGGCAATATTAGATGGGCTGGCGCCAGATTATGAGAAAACTCAGGAATTTTCTTACGACAATGCTTCTCTAATCTTGATGGAGCAGAGATAGATGCCTCTTCCAACCTGGCTGCCGGCATTAACGCTAGGGCTTTTTGCCGGTAGGGTGGCTAGCGAACGGCTAAAATTGCCGCTTTGGCTTGGCGCCTTACTCACGCTGGGATTTTGCGCTGGGGCGGTCTGGTTATGGCAGCGGGAATTGTGGGGGCGAGGAGCGCCTTTGTTGTGGTTGTGGCTTTATTTGCCTTATCCCGATCAATCTCCCAAGCTGGCGTTGGCGGCGGCTGGATGCGCTTTTGTCGCCCTGTTCTTACATTATTTTGCCCCTCGCCTCCGATTTTCTCCCCAAATTATGGCTGCCGGCATCTTTTTGGCGTTCGCTGGATTGTACATCGCCACCCTTTCGCCAAACATCATGCCGGCAGACAATGGCGAATTTCAACTGGCGGCGGCAAAATGGGGGGTAGCCCATCCGCCCGGTTTTCCGCTGTACACAATACTTGCCGCCACTTTCGCCCATCTGCCCTTGCCGGGCGAAACCATTTTTCGCATCAATCTGTTTGCCGCCCTCACCAGCGCCGCTGCCCTAACTGTTTTGTATGCCGCCGTTTGGCAAAAGACCCGCCGCCACCTTGCCGGCATCTTGGCAGCCGTAGCGCTTGGCGGGTCTAGCGCTTTTTGGACACAAGCCAGATTTGCCAATATTCGGGGCATGACAACCTTATTTGCCGGCTTAAGTTTGTTGGCTTTTTGTTGGCTTCTGGCGCGCCCAGAAAAACCCGGAAAGCCCTTATTTGGACTCATATTGTCGCTCAGTTTAGGGGTGTTTCATCATCCGTCATTGGCGTTTATGGGGGCAATTTGGGGAGCGATTGGGCTTTGGGCAGGGCGAAATTGGCTGAAACGCCCTCGAAATTGGGGGTGGCTGCTGCTTGCCGGCATTTTGGGGTTTGCCCTAACGCTCTATTTGCCGCTGCGTGGCGCGGCTGGGGCATGGGGGGCGCCAGCCAATTTAGCTAGTTGGAACGGCTTCTGGAACCATCTTCTTGCGCGCGGATTTGCCGGCGACTTCTTCTATTTCACCAAACCTGCTCTCTTCGGGCAGCGGCTGTTGGTGATGGGCAACATTTTGTCGTTGCAATTTAACGGCTGGCTATTGGCGGGAGCGGCATTAGGAGGGCTGTCGTTACTCCGAAAAAATCGCTTGCTCGCTATTGGAACAGGTTTGGGTTTTGCCGTTCATCTTGCTGTTACCGCCATCTATCGCGCCCCACAAAGCATAGAATATATGATGCCGGCATATCTTATTCTCGCCTTTTGGCTGGGAAGCGCGGTCACGCTCAATTGGAGTTTGTTCGATTTTAAATTAGCCAAAATATTGGCGCCGATTTTGCTCATTGCCGGCATTTTCCAGGCGGCGTCAAATGCCCAAAACTTTCTCCATTATCAAAATGATACCAGCCAAATCAGCCGAGATTGGCTAGAAAACGCCCCGCCAGACGCCGTCATTTTAGCCAATTGGCATTGGGCAACCCCTTTGTGGGCATGGCAGCAAATCGAGGGGTTGCGACCTGATGTGCAGGTTGAATATGTGCCCCCTAGCGGCATCCCTTATGCTGAAAGTTGGGCGCAAACGATCAGCCAGGCTCTTGCCACGGATCGGGATGTGATAGCCACCAACCATTATCGGGAAGCGTATGGCGAATTGCCGGCATTCGAACCATTTGGCGAAGCGCTTCTATTCCGGCAAACTCCTCGCCAAGCGATGCCGGCAGGTTTTGTGCCGCTCGAAATCGAATTGCCGGATGGCGGGCGGCTGCTTGGCTATGACCCATTGCCGGCAACTGCCGCTCTGACAGATGAACTCATCATAACGGTAGCATGGCAGCCCAAGACGACAGAACCGACCCCCATTTTTGCCCATTTGGTAGATGAAACTGGGAAATTGGCTGGGCAATTTGATACGACAATAACCCTGCCTGAAGCTGGCGTTGCCCTAATGAGGTTGCCTGTAACGCCCACATTTGGCAGCCAACCTGGGCTCTATCAACTCCTGATCGGTATCGGCCAGAATCCGCGCATGCCCCTGGCAACCATCAAGTTAACGTCCGCCAATCAACCGATGTTCAGCCAAAATCCCCTCTACCGTCCCGTTCCCAGCGGCGGAGCAGAATTGACGCTAATCGGATATGATTGGGATAAAACGCTGTCCGATCAATTGCCGCGATTGTATCTGCACTGGCGGGTTGATAACGGGTATCGAACTGAGCTTTTTAGCTCGGAATCCTATCCAGATTTAAGCGGATTTCGCTGTTTCCGCGCCTGGAACGCCTTGTTGCCTTGTCCAATTCCCGAGCCGAAAGAAGCGCATTACATCCCCTTCGGGCAAGGCATTGTGTGGACTGGATTTGGCTGGAGAGGAAACGGCGCCATCGTTCCTGGCACCCAGTGGACTCTGCCGTTAACCTTTGGCTCCAGTAAACCATTGTTCCGCGATTATGTGGTTTCCGCCCGCCTGGTGGGGTACGAGGCGGATGATTTTCATTGGGCTTGGTGGGATTTAATTGATGGCGTGCCGGCATTAGGCGGAATTCCCACCTTGAAATGGATGATAGGCTCACAAATTTACGATCCGCATCGCTTTAATGCGCCATCTGCCGCTCAACCTGGCGGGGATGCAGAAGTTCTGCTTATGCTTTACGACGCTTTTTCTGAGGAGCGGCTGCCCGTTTTGGATGATCGAATCGAAACGATTTGGGCTCCTCTAGGCAAAAGAATCATAGAGAAATAGTTGGCTAAATTCCCAATTAGAACCACGTTTTGGGCTTGACGAGGGATGCCAGAACAGCGTAAAATAAGAGCCACGGTTAGCTGTTGGGAGGGTTTGGAGACAACCGGAATATGTATTGTAATTGAGTAGAAAAACAAATTTAAATCGCCCCCAAAAATCATCATTTTCCCCCGGTGGTTTGGGACGTTTTTTACAGGAACGCCTCCATGAGATCGAAGCTTTTTACGAATATCGCCTGGTTTGTTATGGCGCTGATATTGCCGGCATTAGCTTGCGCCCAAACTGAAAGTGGGGTTCCGCCCACCCCCCAACCTTCCTCCGAGCAGTCAGTGCAAGCGGCGATAGCCACCATCAACGCTGCCCGAACCGCCCCAAACAACAATTTAATAGAAGCTAGTCCAGCCCTGCAAGGCTCGTTGGTAACGATTTACCAAAACGCCAACCCGGGCGTGGTGCATGTCGTCACTACATTTGGCAGCGGCAGCGGCTTTGTGTATGACGAAATAGGGCACATCGTCACCAACAATCATGTGATCGAAGGCGACACTGCATTTGAACTGGTGTTTAGCAATGGAGAGCGACGCGAGGCGCAATTAGTCGGAGCTGACTCCGCCGCCGATTTGGCGACGTTATTGGTTTCAGATGGATTGCCGGTAGGGGTTAAACCGCTGCCTTTAAGCGATTCCAACCAGATTCACGTCGGACAAGTGGTGGCGGCGATTGGCAGCCCCTTTGGGGCCACCGGCTCCATGTCGATGGGGATCGTAAGCGGCTTAGGACGGCTGCTTAACGCCTCGAATACCCCGTACTCCCTGCCAGAAGTGATCCAAACGGACGCCCCGATCAACCCCGGCAATTCTGGCGGACCGTTGCTCAACATGGATGGGCATGTGATTGGAGTCAACTCAGCAATACGCAGTCAAACCGGCGTTAATTCCGGGGTAGGATTCGCTATACCGGTCAATGCAGTCCGCCGAATTGTGCCATCTTTAATCGCCAAAGGCAGCTACGATTACCCATATTTGGGGGTGCAGGTCAACGGCGCTCCTATTACGCTCGATTTACAAGAGGATTTAGGCTTGCCCCAAACTTCCGGAGCTTACATCCAAGAGGTGATTGCCGGCAGCCCCGCAGACGATGCCGGTTTAATTGGGCAGCGCGGACCAGGCGGCGACCTGATCGTGGCTATCGACGAACAGACTGTGATTGAGTTCAACGACTTGTTAGGCTATCTCGTGTTTGAGACAGAGGTTGGGCAGCAGGTGCAACTGACCGTCGTTCGAGATGGCGAAGAGCGTCTCATACCGGTGACTTTAGGCGCTAGACCAAGCCAATAGGAGGCGAGTGATAAGCAAAATAGCCCAAAATATATGAAAAAGATTGTTGGTAAACCTTTTTTAACAAACGGAGGCTTTCGATGTTAACTATTCAGGAACTACAACGTATATCCGCTTTTGAAGCGCCAGCGGGAAGCCAAGTGATCTCACTTTATTTGGGAGTTGACCTAGCCCAGCAAAGCAAAGACGCAATCAAATTAACAGCCAGAGCGCTGTTGAAGGAAGCGGAAGAAAAGCTGCCCGGATCAAGCGCGGGTATCGACCATTTTTTGAATGCCGAACATGATTGGCAAAAAGCTGGTTTGGCTTTGTTTTCGTGTCCTGAAGCCTCTTTTTTCAAAACCTTTGCGGTGCAAACCCCATTTCGAAATCGCATTCGCATCGGCGACAAACCTTATATCAAGCCGCTGGCGCATTTGGTTGAATATTACGCCAACTATGGAGCGATTTTAGTGGATAAGGTTGGGGCTAAATTTTTCCATTTTCATCTAGGCGAATTGGTGGAGAATGCCGGCACAATGGGGGAAGAAGTTCGCAAAATAAAAACCGGGCAAGGCTCTTCTACAACTGGGATGCGAGGCGGACAGGGCAGCAACGACCATGATGAAGATGTAGCCCGAAATTTGCGCCAGGCTGCCCACAACTCCGCCACATTTTTTGCCAAGCGGAAAATTCGCCGCCTCTTTTTGGGCGGCTCAAACGATACGGTAGCCCATTTTCGTCAATACCTGCCCAAACAGATGCAAGCCCAAATCGCCGGCGTTTTTCCATCTAGCATGGATGTTGGCGAACACGAGGTACGCGCCACAACGTTACGCCTTTTAGGCGAAGCCAATACCCATCGGGAAACCCAACTAGTAGACGAACTTATCGATAAGGCGGCAAAAGGAGGCAGTGGCGTGGTCGGCATCTCCAGAACATTGCACGCCATCAACGAAGGTCGGGTACAAACGTTGATTTTGGCAGATGGCTTTCGCCTTCCCGGCTATCAAGATAGCGCCACTGGCAGCTTGACCTATGAAGGAGACGGTCATTTTGACGACGAATCGTGGCAGCCAGTTGGCGATGTGGTCGATAGAGCTGTCGAACGCACCCTCGCCTATGGAGGGCATGTAGAAGTGGTCAGCGACAATCCATATTTGGAACGAGAAGGGAAGATCGGGGCATTGCTTCGTTATTGACCCCCTCTCGTCTTAATCGGGAAAAAAATGGCTGCCAATTATCATTGACCATAATCTGAAGAAGTTTTGAAACTAGAAGTGAGACGATTAATGGGGATAATTGGCAGCGCCAGATGGCGACAGAGATGGGGAAGCTGGGGGAAATGGTTGTTGCCGGCATTTTTTAGCCTAAGTTTGCTCATGGGGTTAGGCGGCTGCGCAGCTTTAAGAGGCGGTAATGAGAATGGCGCTGCTTCCCCAACAACCGTACCTATTCCTATCGATACCCCCGATTTTCCGCTGCCAGAGCGTACCATCCCGCCTATTTTGCCCGATGCCAACCCCGCGCTCCTAACAGTTTGGCTCACCCTAGAAAATTCGCCCGCCGCTGGAGCGGGTCGCGGCGCGGAATTGGCAGCCCAAATCGAAGCGTTTGACGTCAACAATGCCGGCATCGAAATCATCATTGCCGAAAAAGCTTTGACGGGGCAAGGAGGCATTTTAAGCTATTTACGCACTGGTCGAGATGTTGCCCCGCAAGCGTTGCCGGATCTGATCTTGCTGCCGGCAAATCAATTGCCAGCCGCTTTTGACGAAAGGTTGATTTTTCCTTTAACTCAAATAGACGAACTAGATTTTGAGCCAGATTTGTTCCCTGTCGCAGCTCAGATGGCGCGGGTAAACGGCGAATTAGCCGGCTTGCCCTATTTTCTGAATGGCATGCCCCATTTGGCGTATGATAGCGGGGTTTTTACCAGCACAACGCCGGCAACTTGGTCGGACTTAGAGATGAGCGGGGCGCAAATGGCAGTGCCTGCCAATGGCCGCGACGGGGCAGATTTGTTGCTGCTATTTTATCTAAGCTTAGGCGGCTCGCTTCAGGACGAAACAGGGGCGACGCGCATTCAGCCCGCCATATTGCGTGAAGCGTTGGCTCTGTTTCGGCAGGGGCATGAGCAAGGATGGATTTTGCCGGAAAGCGGGAATTTAAGCTCCTACCAGGAAGCGTGGGCGATGTTCGCTCAGGGAAATGCCGGCATCGTACCTGTTTCTGCCGACCAATTTATACAGGAAAGAGCCAACGGGCATAGCGCTGATTTTTTGCCCTTGCTAGGGCAAAACGCCTCTGTACCTACCTGGGCGGATGGCTGGGTTTGGGCGGCAACCTCCACCAATCCAACCCAACAACGCATCGTGGGAGAGTTGTTGTCTTGGTTGACAAATCCAGAAAATTTGGGGACATTAAGCGCCAACCATTTGACGCTGCCCGCCCGACGCAGCGCTTTCGCTTATTGGTCGCCCAACGACCCATACGTTGATTTTTTGCAAAACGAACTTGAAAAAGCCCAAATGATTCCGCCCGATGCCGGCAACGCTGTCCGAAGCGCTTTTCAGGAAGCTTTTTCCCAGGTCATCTCTGGATCGCAATCGGCTGAAGACGCGGCGCAACGGGTAGCAGATTTGATCAACGCCAATTGATATGCCGGCAGCCGATTATTAAGCCAAAGGGTGGCAATTGACGCCTCTTGTGAGAAAATAACCGCGTCAAGTTTGTAAAATAGTGCGAGAGGTTATGACAGTTACATTTGGAACGGATGGATGGCGAGCCGTAATCAGCGACAACTTTACTTTTGAAAATTTGCGGTTAGTAACCCAGGCGATAGCCGATTTTGTGTTGGAAGAAAATGCCCAAACCCCATCAGCAGTAATTGGCTTCGACACGCGATTTTTGTCTGATCGATACGCGGCGGAAGCGGCGCGGGTGTTGGCAGCAAATGGGATTCACGCCTGGCTTTCGCGGGCAGACGCGCCAACGCCCGCCATCAGTTACGCCATTGTTCACAAAGTGGCTACTGCCGGCATTATGATCACCGCTAGCCATAATCCGCCCCGGTACAATGGCGTCAAACTAAAAGCCAGCTACGGCGGCAGCGCTAGCAAAGCCCAACATAATCGGGTCGAACAGCTTTTAGCCCGCAACCAGGCAAACGATTTGCCGCCAAAATTGGTCGATTTTGACCAGGCTAGAGAAGCGGGAACGATTGAAAAGTTTGATCCTGCCTGGGCATATTACGAACATCTGGGCAAGCTGGTTGATTTAGATTGCATCTCTTCCGGCGAATTGCGGGTGGTATGCGACGGCATGTTCGGCTCTGGCAGGGGAGTAATTGGCGAAGTGCTAACCAGGGGGCGAACGCGCATTCTAAACATTCGGCACGAAATGAATCCCGGGTTCGGCGGCATCCATCCCGAACCTATCGCCAAATATTTGCGGACGCTGTGTTCGGCGATTCAGGGGGGCAATTGGGATGTGGGCTTGGCGACAGATGGGGATTCTGATCGAATTGGCGCGGTTGATGCCAATGGGGCGTTTGTCGATCCACATCGGATATTTGCCTTGGTGTTGCAATACCTGATCGAAAAGCGGGGTTGGCGAGGGCGGGTGGCGCGTACTGTCTCTACCACGCGGATGATCGACCGCATCGCTAAGAAGCATGGTTTGACGGTAATCGAAACGCCGGTGGGGTTCAGTTACATCGCCGATTTGATGATGGAAGGGGATTTTTTGATGGGAGGCGAAGAGTCGGGGGGGATGAGCGTGCAAGGGCATATTCCAGAAGGGGATGGGGTGCTGATGGGGCTGTTGCTGCTGGAGGTGATGGCGCATGCCGGCAAACCGTTGCACCGGCTTGTCGATGAATTGCTGACGGAATTTGGTCCTGCCCAATACGCCCGCGCCGATCTAAAAATAAGCCGCCCCGTGAACAAAAGCGCTCTATCAAACGGCTTGCAAAAATCTGCCCCGTCAGAGATTGCCGGCATTCAGTTAGAGCGAGTCGATGTAACCGACGGCATCAAATATTATCTGGCTGACGGCAGTTGGTTGCTGGTGCGACCCTCTGGCACAGAGCCAGTGTTGCGCGTCTATGCCGAAGCGGCAAACGATGAGCGGGTGGCAGCCCTGCAAGCTTTTGGCGAAAGGATCGCCAAAGAAACGGAAAATTTACCGGATTAATCGTTATTGCTTGGCAAACTCGGCGATGATATGGGCGGTGTGGCGGATGCCATTGCGAAAGTTTTTCAGCAGCATATTTTCGTTGGGGGCATGGACATTGCTGCCCGGATACCCAATGCCGGCAGAGACCACCGGCACATCCAACAGGTGAACAATTGGGTACAGGGGTCCGCTGCCGCCGATCATCGGTTCGACCACCGGTTCCCGTCCATACAGTTGGCGGGCTGTCTCAATCGTCATTTGCACAAATGGATGGTCTGGGTCAACCTTTGCTGGTCGCCCGCCGCCCAAATAATCGACAGCTACGTCGGCAAAACCTCGTTGATCGAGATGTGACCGCAATTTGGCTACGATCTCTTCGGGCGTTTGATTAGGAACCAGGCGAAAATCGACTTTGGCTCGGGCGGTTGCCGGCAACACCGTCTTTGTGCCCGCTCCCTGATAACCTGATGTCAAGCCGCAGATAGTGCAAGTTGGGGCAAAAACCGCCTGTGTGGCGATCTCCGCCCAATCCGTCATCCCTTGCAAAAATCCATCTAAACCATACGCTTCGATAAGATCACGGCTGTCATCGGGCAATCGCCCCAAATATTCTAGATCCCGCTCAGTGGGCGGAATCACATTCTCGTAAAAGCCGGGAATGAGAATACGTTCGTCGCTATCTTTGAGGGAGTTAAGCGCCCAGGTTAGGCGCCAAGCGGCGTTGGGAAAGATTGAGCCGCCCAATCCAGAATGGGCGTCTCGGCTAGCAGTGGATACAGATAGCTCAACGAAACAGATGCCTCGCATACCAAGCGTTAAGGTTGGGTTGCCGGCATAATCGACGGAGCCAAATTCCCAAATACAAGCATCGGCGGCAAACCGTTTTTGATGTTTCTCCACAAATGCCGGCATGTTGGGGCTGCCGATCTCTTCTTCCCCTTCCACCATCCATTTGATTTTGCATGGCAATGCGCCTAAAACGCTCCGCAAAGCGTCTACCGCTGCCATACGCGCCACAATATGCCCCTTGTCGTCTGAAATTCCCCGCCCAAAAAATTGGTCTCCCACCCGCGTTATCTCAAACGGAGGCGAGTTCCACAACTCCACTGGATCAGCTGGTTGGACATCATAATGGAGATAAAACAACATCGTTTTATCCCCCTCGCCCCCCACGCCATACACCACCGGATGTCCGTCAGACGGCAAAACCTGGCTGGAGAAATCTTGTTCTTCCAACATAGCGGCAACCAAATGGGCGCACTCCGTTATCCCGTCATTTTGAGCTGAAATACTTGGCTGAGCCACCAGACGAGTCAGCCACTCTAAATATTTGTCGATGTTGGCGTCGATATGGGCGTCTATTTGAGAAAAGAGGGTAGGCATGTGGGGTATCTCCAGCTAGAAATCAATTGGAAAAAGGGTAGTTTACGATTGGCATGTCAGAAAATCAATATATGGAAATCGAGTTGCCGCTGTTGTTTGCCTCAAATGCCGGCATTCGCTACACTTACCGTGATCATGTTTACTCAGGCAACCCAAACCCAATTACGCGCTCGCCGTAGCCGTCGCAACCAAACCATTGGTTTGGAATTTTGCGTTGGGTAAGAATCGCCTAAATTAAGTAAGGCAACGCAAAGCGCCAGACCAGCACCGGTCTGGCGCTTTTTTGTTTGCCAAAATGCAAAAAAAAGGAGAAATAATGTCCGCCAAATCACAACTCAAAAAAGTAGTGCTTGCCTATTCAGGGGGATTAGATACATCTTGCATTGTGCCCTGGCTCAAACACAATTACGGTTGCGAAGTGATCGCTTTTTGCGCCGATTTGGGGCAATCTGACCAAGATTTGGATACCGTCGAAGAAAAAGCGATCGCCAGCGGCGCTACGAAATGCATTATCAAAGATTTAAAGGAAGAGCTTGCCAGCGACTATCTCTTCCCTATGTTGCAATCAGGGGCAATTTACGAAAAACAATATATGTTGGGCACCTCCATCGCCCGTCCGTTAACTGCAAAATGGCAGGTGTTGGTGGCGGAACAAGAAGGGGCAGACGGTTTGTCTCATGGCTGTACTGGCAAAGGGAACGACCAGGTACGCTTTGAATTGACCTACAAAGCGTTGAACCCCAATCTGAAGGTGATCGCTCCCTGGAGAGAATGGGATATTCGCTCCCGGGAAGACGCTCTCGATTATGCGGCGGAGTACAATGTGCCCGTTACCCAAACCAAGGAGTCGCTTTACAGCCGCGATTCCAACTTGTGGCATATGTCGCACGAGGGAGGCATTTTGGAAGATCCGACCAAAGAGCCGTTGGAAGATATGTTTTTATGGACAGTTTCGCCCGAAAATGCCCCAGATGCGCCCGAATATGTGGAAATTGCTTTCGAAAAGGGGAATCCAGTCAGTATAAATGGGATCTCCCTTAGTCCAGCAAATATGGTGCAAAAATTAAACGAAATCGGCAGCAAACATGGGATCGGGCGGGTTGACATCGTGGAGAACCGGTTGGTGGGAATGAAAGCGCGGGGAGTGTACGAGACGCCAGGCGGCGCAATTTTGTATGCGGCGCACCGCGAATTGGAATCATTATGTTTGGATCGGGATACATTGCATTACAAAGAGAATTTGGCGCATCAATACGCCGATTTGGTCTACTTTGGCAAATGGTTTCACTCGCTGCGAGAAGGGTTACAAGCTTTTTTCACGGAGACGCAAAAGAGAGTGACAGGCTGGGTGAAGCTGAAACTGTACAAAGGGAATATCGTGGTTGCCGGCAGATATAGCCTTTACAGCTTGTATCGGGAAGATTTTGCCACCTTTGGCGAAGATGATGTGTACGATCAGAAGCAGGCGGAAGGGTTTATCAATCTGTTTGGCTTGCAAATGCAAGTTAAAGCGGCAATGGAGATGGCGCAAAACGGAAGCGGTTAGCTTTGCATGCCCGCTTGCGGGGATGGCGAGATTGCCGGCGGCGTTTCTTCGACAGATGAGGAAATTGCCGGCATTTCGTCCCCTGCCGTTTCCAATGTGGACACAATTAAATCTTGGCTGGACGGCTCGATATTCACCTGAAAATGTTCCCGGTAAATCTCCAACATGGTTAAAAACAAAATCATAATTACCGGACCATAAACCACTCCCCAAAGCCCAAACAAAGACAAGCCGCCAAAAGCGCTAATCACCACCAATGCGGGATTTAAGCGAGCGGTTTTCGGCACCAAGAAGGGGCGCAAAACAGTGTCGATATTGCTGACGATGAGGAAATATCCCATCAAAATGAGGATACCTTGCCAGGTTTGTCCGGTCAACAATTGGTATAGGGCGACCGGAACAGCGACGATGCTAGCTCCAAGTGGGATAAACGCTGCGCCAATCGCCATCAATGTCAGGAGCAGCAAAAATCGCACGCTGGCAATAGCAAACAAAATGCCAGTCAATATGCCCTGAACCAGGGCAATGACCATCACGCCGCGCACCATTGCCACTGTCATAGCAGTGATTTTATCCAGAATCTCCTGGTCAATTTCCTGGGGCAATGGGCTTAACTCTTTGAGATATTCAATCAATCGTGGATATGCCGGCATCATCCCGCCCAAAACCACCACAAATACCATAAAATTGACCAGCCATTGTACCGACGACGAGCCCAAACTGATCAGTAACCCGCTTAACCACGATTGCAATGGTTGAATTAAATCGAGGGCGGTGGCGATCAATTCCGTTTCCGAAAAATCGATATTTACAAAAGCAGACAACCCTAGATCATTGATAATTCGATTCAATTGAGAAACGGTGGAAGTTATCAGTTGGGTGACGTCATCTGTACTGGCGGTCGCGGTATTGATGAACGAGATAAGCTGTTGCAAGGCGGATATGCCGATCCAAATAAGCGGCACCAACACCAGCAGTAAGATGATCAAAATCGCCGCTACCAATGCCATACCTTGTCTGCCGCGAAACAGGCGAAAAAGATAGAGGTATAAAGGTTGGGAGACGATGACCATCACCAAACCAAACATCATCGCCCCTAAAAAGGGTTGAACCAATAGGTAGGTGATATAAAAGACGCCCAGCAGCGCTAAATAGAAAAAGACGCGAGTGGCGTTATTAATTCTGGGGGTCATTCAGTTAAAATCCTGTACAAACAACCAAATCCCATTTGCTTTGTTATTCCTTCAAGAAATTTCGCAATACGGTGTGCAAAATACCGCCATTTCGATAATAAACCACTTCTACTGGGGTATCAATGCGACATTGGGTCTGAAAATCGAATTGGGCGCCGTCTGCCCGCTCCACCCGGATGGTCACTTCCTGTAAAGGTTGCAGGTTGTCGTCTAAACCAACGATAGAATAGGTTTCCGTACCATCCAGAGCGAGAGATTCAGCCGAATCCCCGGGCAAAAATTGCAACGGCAAGACGCCCATCCCCACCAAATTCGAACGGTGAATCCGTTCGTAGCTTTGGGCAATGACGAATTTAACGCCCAGCAATAACGTCCCTTTTGCCGCCCAATCGCGGGAACTGCCCATGCCATAATCGTTGCCGGCAATAATGCACAATGGAACGCCGTCTGCCTGATATTTAACTGAAGCGTTGTAAATCGGCATCACTTCGCCCGATGGCAAATAGGTGGTCAATCCACCCTCTGTTCCCACCGCCATATGGTTTCGCAAGCGCACATTGGCAAAAGTGCCTCTGGTCATCACCCGGTCGTTGCCCCGCCGCGAACCATATGAATTGTACATCAACGGTTGCACATCATATTCATTTAAATATTGGGCTGCTGGACTATTGCCGGCAATCGCTCCAGCCGGCGAGATATGGTCGGTGGTGATCGAATCGCCCGCTTTGACCAAGATTTTGGCGCCAGAAATGTCCCTAATTGGATCAGGTTCACCGCTCAAACCGATGAAAAACGGCGGTTCCTGAATGTAGGTGGAGTCTGGATTCCACTCATACACCTCGCCGCCTTTAGTCGGTATAGCGTTCCAGGTTTCGTTGGCGCTGTAAATTTTGCCATATTCCCGATTAAACATCTCGGTGGTCAATGATTTTTCCACTGCCTCCGCAATTTCAGCCTGGGTGGGCCAAATGTCGCGCAGATAGATGGGGTTTCCATCTTTCGCTACGCCAATGGGGTCATTTAGCAGATCAATGTCGGTGGCGCCGGCAAGCGCATATGCCACCACCAGCGGCGGCGACGCCAAATAGTTGGCGCGAATTTCTGGGTGCATTCTGCCGGCAAAATTGCGATTGCCGCTGGCTACCACCGAAACCACCAAATCCCCCTCTGAGATCGCCGCCGACACCTCTTCCGGCAATGGACCCGAGTTGCCGATACAGGTGGTACAACCATACCCGACTGTATGGAAACCAAGCTGCTCCAAATACGGAGTCAATCCCGCTTCATCCAAATAGTTGGTCACCACTTTAGAGCCAGGCGCCAGGCTGGTCTTAACATAAGGAGGCGTTTTCAAGCCCGCTTCAACCGCTTTTTTGGCTAGAATGCCCGCCCCCAACATCACACTGGGGTTAGAAGTGTTGGTGCAACTGGTTATTGCCGCCATCACCACCGCCCCATGCGATATTTCCGTCTCATGCCCATTTTTGACCACAGCCGAACGGCTTAAATCCGCGCCAGACAAATTGTAGCCGCGCTCGCTAACCGGCGCTTGTAATGCCGCTCTAAAGGCAGCTCCCATTTGTGACAGTGGAATGCGATCTTGGGGGCGAATGGGTCCTGCCAAGCTCGGTTCAATCGACCCCAAATCCAACGTCAATGTATCGGTAAATTCTAACTCTGGGGCAGCGGGATCAAACCACAATCCTTGCGCTTTGCAATACGCCTCTACAGTAGCGATTAACGCTTCAGGGCGTCCAGTGCGGCGCATATAGGCTAACGTTTCGCCATCCACTGGGAAAAAGCCCATCGTCGCTCCATATTCCGGCGCCATATTGGCGATGGTAGCCCGGTCAGGCAAACTCATACTGGTTAACCCTTCGCCATAAAATTCCACAAATTTGCCCACTACCCCTTTTTCCCGCAACATTTGGGTCACGGTCAGCACCAAGTCGGTGGCGGTCGCCCCTTCGGGCAACTTGCCAGTTAATTTAAACCCGATGACTTCCGGCGTAAGCATGTAAATTGGTTGACCAAGCATGGCGGCTTCGGCTTCGATGCCGCCCACGCCCCAACCTAAAATGCCCAGTCCGTTGATCATAGTGGTGTGTGAATCGGTGCCAACCAACGTGTCGGGAAGCAAGATGGTCTGACCGCCATCCGCCGCTTCCATAACTACCTTGCCAAGAAATTCCAAATTGACTTGGTGAACGATGCCGCTGGCGGGCGGCACAACGTTAAAGTTATCAAAGGCGCTTTGTCCCCATTTGAGAAATTCATACCGTTCTCTGTTGCGCACAAATTCGCGCTCGGCATTGAAAAAGAGGGCGGCAGCGGAGCCGAAAGCGTCTACTTGCACGGAATGGTCGATGACCAAATCGACGGGTACCTGAGGATTAATCTTGTTGGGGTCGCCGCCCATGCGTTGCATGGCGGAGCGCAGCGCGGCTAAATCGACGATTGCCGGCACGCCAGTGAAATCTTGCAATATGACCCGAGCCGGGGTAAAGGGAATTTCATTTTGCCCCACATCTTTGGCGTTCCAGTTGGCTAACTCTGTTACATGGTCATCGGTCACGACAAAGCCGTCATGATGGCGCAACAGATTTTCCAACAATATCTTGATGGAGAAGGGGAGTTTGTCGATATGTCCGATGCCGGCATCGGACAAAGCTCCTAAACTATAGTAGCTTACGCCCTCGTCGCCATTAAATGATTTTCGCGCCTTAAATTTATTGCTCATTTATCCCTCAATCCATTCATTAATTTGCTCGTTGCAGCAACGTTGATATCTTCACAGGTAGGTTATTGGGATTATACTTAAATCCCATTATTTAAACAGCGTTAGCGGCAAAAATGGCTTCTATACGGGTAGCCAGGGGAGAAACTTTTTTGTCCCAAAAGCGTATATTAAAATAACCGTTAAAAGCTTTATTTTAACCATATTGCGAGCCAGAATTCAACCACACGATTGGGAGTTGAATCTTCTAAATCGCGCCAAAACTTAAAAGGAGATAACGATGACTCAGTTGCCACAACAAACGGACAAGCAAGGGGATCGGGCACAACAACCAGCCCAAAGAGTTCGCCAACAGGTAATATCTCGGCAAAGACAATTCGCCGAAATGAACGCCAGTGTCGCCAGTTTGCGTACAGAAGCGGATCGAGCTACCAGTTTACTGGGTTTCGGCAAGCGCATTTTGGTGCCGCCAGACGAAATTCATGTGGTTGTAGGCGATGGGTATCATGTTTATTCGGGCAGCAACGAGCGCAAGGTGTATGGGCAAAGCGCCGACCGACCAGCCCGCTATTGGCTCAACTCTCATACCCAGGTTATTAAGCTTAAGACGATCAGCTTCACTGTACCTATCCGCGGATATGGCAACCGTGGCGTTGAAGCGTTAGACAATAACAAGGTTAGCTTTAGGTTGTGGGCGCATGCCGTAGCCAAACTTAATCCAGAAAAAGCGGAAGTTGCCGCCCAACGAGTGGGAAATGACGCCAGCGGCTTGATCAACACTATAACTGAAGTTGGTACGGCTGAACTAATAGCCGCCGCTGCCGGCATGACGCTAGAAAAAATCATTCAAAACCGGCAGCAACTGGCGGAAGACGCCTTCCCCAAAGTCAATAATATCTTGTCTGAACTAGGCTACGATCTGGCGTTACTAACCATCACTGAATTGGATGGCGAAGCGTATCGCAAATTGGTCACTCAGGCTGAAGCGGGCATCTCCAAAGAGACCAGTATCGCCACCAACCGCGAGCAGTTAGCGGAACTGCACGACGACCAAGCCCGCGCCCAGCGTGAAGCGGAAATCAGCGCCGAAACGGACAAAAAGTTGGCTGCCGAACGGCTGGAAGCGGAACGAGAAGTGCAAACAGCCACCTTGAGTCAACAGGAGCAGTTAACTGTGCGTCAGCATGAGATCAATCTGCTGCAAATTGATCGAGAAAAGTCGGCAGCCCAGGCGCAAAATGAAGCGGAGCTGGTCAAAGTTGAATATAGTCGGAAAGTGAGTTTGGCTGAAGCGGGGCGAGAAGCGGAAATCGCCCGCATAAAGGCGGAGAAAGAGGCGGAGCTTCGAGCATTGGCTCAAAAACGCCAGGCGGCAATCGTTCTGGCAGAAACAGAAGCTGAGGCAGAAAAGCAAGCTTTAGCCCAACTTCGCGCCATCGAGCGGCGGGCTGAATTGACCCAGGCGGAAGCTGAACGGCTTCAGGAAGAGCAATTGACCAAAGCGCAGCGAGCCAAAGAGGTGGCATTGGTTGAAGCCAACAAATTGGCGGAAAGTTTAAAGGTGGAAGCTGAGGCGGAATCGCTAGCATTAAATTTGCGAACGGCAGCAGAAGCAAAAGCGACCTTAACCAAAGCGGAGGCAGAATCGACTTCGGCGGAAAAGCTGGCGCAGGCGGCAAAAATCAGGGCAGAGGCTGTGCAAGCGGAGAAGGCGGCGCCGGGATTAGCTGATGCAGAAGTAGAAGAAGCCCGGCTGCAAGTTCTGGAACAACAGGTAACGGTCAAACGGGCGGAAGGGTTGGCGCAGGCGGAGATCGCCAAAGCGCAAGCGGAGGCGGATGCAGACCGGATGCAGCGAATCAAGCAAGTGGAAATTGAAGCGCAAAAGAAGCTGGCGACTTTGTATGAGTCGGCTCCAGTTTTGGTTGATTTAGAGCAATTGCGTATGAAATTTGACCACGAATCTAATTTAATGCGGATTCAGGCGGATGCCAGGCTAAAGATGTTTGAAGCAATGGCGCCTAATATGAAGATCAATTTGTATGGCAGCGGCGGACAAATGGATGATATTTTAGGCAATTTGATGAAATTTGCTTATGGCTTGGAAACATTAAAAGCGGAATCTCCAATCGCCGCCAAATTACTATCTGGCAACGGGACTGACGATAACTCGGCGCCGGGTTTAAGAGAGCATTTCGACAAGTTGATGCCGGCATTGGGCAGCCTGATCAGCGAAACAAATCCCCGCATTTTATCCAGCCTCAAGGTGAATGACGTTGTGGCGCGATTGACGCCTGTGGTGTCTGGAGATGAGGATTTGACGGGAGCATTAACCCAACTCAAAGAGGATGCTACGCTGCGAATGATTGGCGACATGCCGGTCTCGCCTCTTTTGGAAATGTTAGGCGTAAAAATGCCGGCAAATTCCGAATCGGAAACGACTGAGATAGAGATCGTCAGCTAAAAGCCCTACCGATATTCGGCAAAAATAGCGGCTGTGCATGACAGCCGCTATTTTTTGCGGGGATTTTCAAATGCCATCCTCTTGCCAAATGCCGGCATAGCGGGGGGAAAACGGTTTTGATTGTTGCGCCAAATAATGGTAATGGAGTTCCACCAATTGGCGCAGATGGAGCAGATCATGGGCAACCCAGGCGGTCAACATATCCCCCGCCGTTATCTCGCCCCAGGGGGCAAGATAGCTCGTTTGCCAATTAGGTTGCGTCAATGAACCTAACCAAGCCAACGACGCTTCTCGCTCCTCCAAAAATTCATCGATAGCTGCCGGCAAATCCCCCTCGTTATAGTTGCGCTCTTCCACCCACCCTTCCGGATCGATAGGCTGCCACTTTTGGTCGGGGTCGTCCGCTAAAATCACCCGCAACCTCGCCCGAAAATCTTCTCGCTCCTCATCAGCTAGATGGCAAATCACCTCCAATATCGACCACGCCTCCGCCGACGGTTTCCAACGAGCTTGCTCATCGGATATCCCTTTGGTAAATTGCCAAATCGTTTCCCCTTGCTGGCTCATCTGTCCCATAATTTGATTTAAATTAACCATAACCTTTCTCCATTTACACTCCATTGGAGCCACTATCGCCAAAATAGTTTACCTGACCGATACGTTGTTAAGCCAAAGGCAACAACGCCTCAGCGCAGGCGAACGCGAATTCCCAACCAGCCCCTTCATCTTCATACGACCACCACCCAGATAAGACAGCGATTGCCGTTCCCCAAGCCGCGATCCGTTTGGGATCAAACGGCAGCGATTCCGCTAAAATTGTCACCCGCCGCGCCATCAATGCATTCAGGTCGGCGTGATCCGCCAGGCGTTCCCTGGGATTGTGTAGCAATGCCCCCACATCGTAAGCCGCTTCGCCCGCTACTCCTTTGGGGTCGATCGCTTTCCAGCCATCGCCAGCCCGCAATATGTTAAAATGGTGGAAGTCGCCATGTAACAGAAAGTGGTCCCCTTCAGCGGCAAACAGCTCTGCAAACATGCTTTCTGCCGCTTCGACCAAATGTCGGGGGAAGGGACCGACATCGCCATCAAATGTTTGCCTCAACCTGGTTAATCCATCTGCCCAGCGGCAAACGGGTTTAAAAGGATGGGTTGCCGGCAATACCCGCCACAAATTTCGCATCGTTTGGGCAGCGATTCGGATCTCTTCATCGTCATCTTGTAGTGACGTAAGCATATCGCCCGGCTGCAATTGCTCCAGTAGCATCGCCCCTCTCTCCACATCTGACGCCAGCAAACGGCACATACCCCATCCATCATACAGTTGCAGGGCGGCAATTTCTCGCTCCAACTCTGGGCGCGGAACGCCTATCTTGAGGACTGCCGGCATTCCCCCGCGCATGGTTACAGGAGCGGCGTAATTATACGACAGTTGGTAGGGAGGATGCAGAGTCAACCCCCATTGTTGGGCGAAAAAATCGAGCGTTGCCGGCAACTCTGCCAACCAAGTTTCGCCGCCTTCAAAAGTTAACCGGACGCGCTCAACGAAGGATGCCGGCAAATCCAAACCAATTTTCATAATCCAATTATCATCTTGTGGCAAAAAAACGGCAAATTAGGGACAATTCGCTCTGTTCATATTTTACAAATCGCTCCCGCCTGTCAGTTGATTTCGCAAGGAAAGCCTCATGCCCAAATCAATCCAATTTTCAAATGTAGACGCCGCCTGGCTGCAAATGGAAGACCCCACCAATTTGATGATGATCACCGGGGTTTTATTTCTCGATCGCCCAGTAGATTTGGCTCGGTTACGAAAAACGATTGCGTATCGTTTGCTGCCCCTAGATCGATTTACCATGCGGATAACGCCAAATAGGCTGCCGATGATGCCGCCCAAATGGGAAAGCGACCCCCAATTTAATTTAGATTGGCATCTGCGCCATATCGCTTTGCCTGGCGATGGCGACGAAACGACGCTGCGTCGCACGATCAGCGATTTGATGAGTACCGGACTCGATTTCAGCAAACCGCTGTGGCAATTTCACTTAATCGACAATGTGGCAGGGGGCAATGTGTTATTGGGGCGCATACATCACTCGATTGGAGATGGAACGGCGCTGGTTGCGGTGATGCTCAGTTTGATGGATTTCACCCCCGACATGCCGCTGAAAGCGCCACAGCCAAAAGATGAGGGTCAAGAGAGGGAAAAGGGGTTGCTGCACGCCTTATTTGCCCCGGCTAAGATGGCGGTGGGCATGGGGAAAAAGGCGGCGGATTTGGCATGGCGAGAGGGGAGCGAGATGTTGGCTCACCCACTCAAAGCGTATGATTTTGCCCAATCGGCGGCAAAGGGAGCGGAGACGCTGGGGCGGGTGACATTGATGCCGGCAGACCCCATGACGCCGCTGAAAGGAAAGTTGGGGGTCAAAAAGTTGCCGGCATGGTCGAATGAAATTCCGTTAGCGGATGTGAAAAAGGTAGGCAAAGTGATGGGGGCTAAGGTCAACGATGTGTTGTTGACGGCGATGACGGGCGGGTTGCGCCGTTATTTGATCGAGCGGGATGTCAATGTTGCCGGCATGAACTTTCGAGCAGCAGTGCCCGTCAATTTGCGCCCCATGGAACGCGCCCTGGAGCTAGGCAACGAGTTCAGCCTCATATTTTTGTCTCTGCCAGTTGGCATTGCCGACCCAGTGGAGCGACTTTTTACGCTGAAAAAACGGATGGACGCCATCAAAGAATCGCCCGAAGCGATGGTCAATTTTGGGCTGCTAAACGTGGTAGGAGCTGCCCCAGAGCAAGTGGCGGATCAAATCGTTAATCTGTTTGGCTCCAAAGCGACGGCAGTGATGACCAATGTGCCGGGACCGCCCATGCCGCTCTATTTGGCTGGCGCCAAAATCGACAAAATGATTTTCTGGGTGCCGCTTTCCGGCAGATTGGGGTTAGGGGTTAGTATCCTCAGCTATGCCGGCAAGGTCACGCTGGGGGTAGCCACAGACGCTGGATTGACGCCGGATCCAGAAAAGATAATCGACGGTTTCCATGCCGAATTTGACGCCTTGTTTGCGCTGGCGGCGCAAGTCGAGGAGGATGAAGCGAATTTGGCGGCAAGCGTGGCTAAATTGGAGTCGTTGGAGAAACAGATTGCGGAGTTAGAGCAAATGGAACCGCAATCACAACATGATTCATGCGCCGGCACAACCAAAAGCGGCAAGCCGTGTCGCAATAAACCGATAGCCGGGCAAGCGTATTGCCGGCATCATATTCCACAGTAAGGAGCAGTAATGAAATTTATCGATTTAACCATTCCGCTGGGCATTGGCACGCCCCCGTGGCCCACCTACGAACCGTTGCAGGTCAAATATTTCAAGCGGTTAGCCCCCAACGGGGCAAATGGGCAGGTTGTCACGCACAGCAACCATGTTGGCACCCATCTAGACGGCGAGATTCACTTTTACACGCCGGGAAAAGATATCGCCTCGCTCGACTTTGATTTTTTGTGTGGCGAAGCGGCAATTGTAGATTTGAGCGACTGTTGTGGCGACTACGACATTTACACGCCGGAGATGATTGAAGAGCGGGTGGAAGTGCGGGAAGGGGATATTTTGATCATCCATACCGGCTACCATCATTTTGGCTGGGATCAACCTTATGGAAATGAAGTCCGTTATATGGTGATGCACCCGGGTCCAGACGCGCGTTTTGCTCATTGGTGTGAGGAGAAGAAGTTGAAATGGATTGGGGTAGATTGCGGCTCGGCTGACCACCCGATGAATACGAAAGTACGGGATTGGATGCCGGCACAAGCGAAACAAGCAGACGAATATTTCCAGCAAAAATATGGCAAACCGCTCACTGAAATCTTTACGCCAGATATGTACCAAATGATGCACTTGTGGATGTTCCACAAAGGGATTATCCATGCCGAATGCGTCGGCGGCGACATCGATTTGCTGATCAATCGGCGGGTACAGGTGGGCTGTTTTCCGTGGCGTTTTGTAGATGGCGAAGCCAGCATTGCCCGCATTGTGGCAATGGTGGATGATGACGAGTATGAGCAGTTGATGGCGAAAAAAGCGGCTCTGCCGCAAACGAAATATGGCGACTGCTACGACCCAGCCCATGTGGAACGGTTGGGCGGGCGGGGCAGGACGTACTGAGCGGGGGAATGTAGAGGCGGTAGGTTGTTCGTCAGACCATAGGCCAAAATGATTTTGACACAGAGAACACGGAGGGACAGAGGGCACAGAGATTTTTTAGAGGCTCCTTTTCGGGCAGTTTTTATAGCTTTTGGCAGATACCGTGTCAAAATTTTGCCAAAGTTGCCTTCTTTTCTCATTTTCTTCTCTGTGTTCTCCGTGTCTTCTCTGTTACCTCTGTGTCCACCTGTACCTGTATAGTTACATGATTTTTACACATCCATCGTCCATCGTCCGCCATCCATCGTCCCCAAAAAAGGAGAACCCAATGACAGAAAACAACGCAATACAATTATTAATCCAAGCCAAATGGCATGATTTAACGGCGGGATTATCCATTTTTACCCCCCCTTTCCCGGGTGAAAAGGCGTTGCAAGTCCACTTTTTTAAGCGGCTAACGGGGGCGTATGGAGGCGGACAAGGGGCAAATGGGCAGTTGATCGAGTGGAGCAACAACACCGGTACGCATCTGGTGGGTCCGCGCGCCTTTCATTCGGGAGCAGAAGCGATAGCGGATATTCCGTTGGAACGTTTATGCGGAGAGGGGGTCATCGTAGATATTTCGGATGCCGTTTCTGACTACAGTTTGTACACGCCGCAGATGATCACTGATCGGGTGGAGGTGAAAGAGGGGGACATCCTGCTCATCAACACCGGCTACCATAAATATGGACACGATCAGCCAGACACGCCCAATCCCAACGCCCAAGGGGGCATCGAAAATAAAGAGTTTGGCTACTACGTCCGCCATCCGGGACCGTCGCCAGACTTTTTTGCGTGGGCATTAAAGATGAAGTTGAAGTTGGTTGGGGTGGATTGTGGCTGTGCCGAACATCCGATGAATACGAACATTCGGTATGCCCACGCCCGGGAGTTTGAGAAGGCGGAGACGAAGTTGCAGGCGGATGCCGGCATTTCATGGGATGAGCATTTTCCACCAGAATGGTATCATCAGTTAACCCACATCGAGATGCCCAAAGCGGGTTTGCTGTTGGCAGAAGGGTTAGGGGGGCAAATTGGCGAGTTAAGCAACCAAAGGGCTTGGGTGATGATTCAGCCGATTCCCTATATGGAAGTGGAGTCGGCATGGTGTCGGGCAGTGGCATTAACGCCGCCTGCCGGCATGAAGCAAAGCGACTTTTTTGCCCAGATGAGCCAGATTGACATGCTGGACATGACTTTGCCATTTAGCGTACAAACGCCGCAATGGGCAAATTATGAGCCGTTGACCGTCACCTACACCAAACGGGTGGGCGGGCAATATTTTGGGTTGGGGCGCAACAACGCCCATTGCCGGGCTAGCTTCCATTTAGCCACCCATATGGATGGAGAGAAACATTTCCATATTGCCGGCAGATCCATCGGCGAAACCCCGCTCGACTATTGGTTTGGGGCAGGCGTGGTGGCAGATATCTCCCATCTGGTCAGCAATTCCAGCGTGTACACCCCCGAAATGATCGAAAGCGTGGTGAACGTTCAAGAAGGGGATATCCTGATCGTCAAAACGGGGTGGCACAAATATGGTTGGAACAGCCCCGACTCCGACGAGTTTCGGTACATGATCAAACATCCGGGACCGTCGCCCGACTTCGGGGATTGGTGCATCGCCAAAAAAATCAAATGGCTCGGGGTAGATTGCGTGGCAATGGAGCATCCGATGAACACCATTCAACGCATTTGGCATCCCAAAACATTTGAAGAGGCGAATCAAAAGCTGATTGAGCAATTTGGAGCTGATTGGGACGAAGTGTATCCATTGGACAAATATTATCAAGATATGCACCTCAACCTCTTCCCGAAAGGAATTGTCCATGCCGAAAATTTAGGCAAGCAAATTGCCGATGCGGAAAGCGGACGTTATTTTATCGGTTGTTTTGTGCAAAAAGGGATGGAATTGGCGTCTTGTTGGGCGCGGATGGTGGCGTTTAGGGACAATTGAGAAAGTGACAAAAATGATGAAATAAAAACAAAATAAAAGCTGCTCAAATTGAGCAGCTTTTTGGCTTGTCCCAGGCAGATTCCCGGCGGTTCAGTCCAATTGCATTTAAACAACTGGCTGATGAAGAAACTATCTATATCCTACAGGGACAGCGTTTATCTTCCGTTTTTTGAGCCAATAAAGTCTTTCAATATAAACTAAAACAGTGTATGCTGTACATCAATCCGCACAGATTCAGTCGCTTTGTACGGGATAAATTGTCTTTAAGGGGAGGATTCAATGGAACTGTTTGCCGCATTGCCAGATAGAGCGCAAGCTGTAATTTATATTGCCATTGGATTGGCGCTTTTATATGGCGCATTGTTTATTTTGGGGCACATTTTGTTTAAGGGGGATGAGGCATGGCGGACGCTGTTTGTACTTGGCGGATTTGTGGCGGGGGGCATAGCGGCGTCGCTCTATTTGGATAATCAACCTATATTGCCGGCAACCATCGTGGCTAAAAATGAACAGGTTTACATTAACAGAATTATATTTGGGTCTGATGTAAGTTGGGATAATCAATTTGAGCTAACGGCAAAATTTATCCCAGACGGAGAAAGCCAACCGGTAGAAGCTGTCTTATCTGCCCAGGGCGCCCAATTTGATGGGTTCGCCGTGGGCGAGGCTATTGAGATTAAACATTGGCGGGCTGGCGGGGCGCTTGAACTGGCGCGATTGTCGAATCGCTCCACATTTTCTCTACTTCTCGGCTCCAGCATGTGGCGAGCTGTTTTATTGATCGCTTTGGGAGTCGGGCTGGCATGGGCAGCCAGCGCTATTCGCAAAGATGTAACGGCTGGATTGTTTGTAGCTGCCATCTATATCGTATTCATATTGGGAGGGACTATCGCCTCTCAATGGTTGAAGGCGGCGCCCATTAGAGGGGCATCAAAACCAACAACTGGAACGGTAATTCAGGTGACGCACAGATCGCAAACATTTTCTGCTAGACCTCGAACTCGCATGAAACTCCTGCAACCCATTGAGTTTTGGGAAGTGGAGTTTACGCCGCCCGAAGTTGGGGACAAGGTACGAGGGGTGGATGTAATAGATGCCGGCATTTTACAGGGCGAGTACGGCGACCAAATCAATTTCGTTTACGACCCCGATAATCCCCGCCGCATTCAGTTGGTTGACGGCAGACGACTTTACGCGGTGAAAAATGGGATTTCGCCTACTGGGACTCCCCTTCTAATCTTCGCTATCGCCGCTTGGTTTTTCCGCCCTGGCAAAAAATGGCGTTCCGATAGCAAGAAAAGGGAAGGCGACAGGGAAGCAAATCAGGCTGCAAAGCGGTAAATTCTGTCAGGTTCAGATTCCCGAATAGCGAAAATGAGCAAGGCATCGTCTAACACAAACAGCGGGCGGGCGGCTTGCGCCAGCCATCTTTCGCCGTCGAGTTCCAAACTGATTTCGGCTGATTGGGGCATATATCGGTTTGCCAAAATCTCCCTCAACAATGCCGGCATCTCTCTTTCTGGCTCCTTATATCGAATAAAAGATTTATCCTCCATCACCGCTTCTACAATTTGGGCGCCTGGTTGGCTATCGTCAGGCACAGGCACATCTACCGAAGCCAACTCAAGCCCGGGGATAGATTTAGGCGTTGAAGAAGCCGATTCTAAATTGTCAACCAGCGCCTGCCATTTGGGAGTCGCTTTCGCCTTGCCATCCGTCAATTCCCATAACCCCCACATCTGATTGTCGTAGCCGCTATAAATAGAATAGGCGCAATGCAGCCCGCCGCCCAATTGCCGCCAGCCATCCATAAAACGTTGGTAAGCTGCCCCGGCAAGCCGGGATCGATTGTAGGATTGAAAGAGCGTTTTCAGCGGGGCGCTGCCGGCATTCAGATGTTGACCCCACTCATAGCTCCACAACGCAACCCCAGCCTGATCCGCCAACGCTTTATGTTGGGCGCATGCCGGCAAAACCGCCGCATCGATAAAGTCCACTATTTGCTGATGTAAATGCTGTGCATCTGCCGCCTGGCTAATGCCCTGCCCAAAATAGGGGGCGACAGCCACCGCTGCCGGACGATAGCCGCCCAACGCCTGCAACAATTGTTCGGCGATCCAGAGGTTAGCCGCCTGACCAGATATAACCACATCTCCATCATCGCCAACCATTTCAATCAATTTTTGGGTTTGGCTGGCTTGAAAAGCGATAAATGAATAGGTTGGATTCTCGAGCCCGCCCCGTTTTACGGCGTAATGATGTTGGTCGAACTGATTGTTCCACAGTTCATTTGAAAATTCAAAAATCGGGGGAAATTCTGCATTGTCAATGGCATAGGTGACCATCTGCCTCATCAATTTGTTTTTAGCCCGATGGGGAATGCACAGCCAGGGACGCGCCCGAAAATGGTTGGCGCACTTAATGATGATTTCTAATGGCACGCCGAGAAATTCGTCCCAAGCGCCCTCCTCATATTTCCAATTTTTCTCTGTTTCGCCGATATATCGGTGCGGCAAATCTGACCAGCGGCGGGCGGGATTGTTGTTGATTTTTTGCCAATCCATAAAACGAATGACGTCGAATTTCGCCAATTGCATCTCTTCCAACATCTGAAAATTTTTTCCATCTTCAGAAACTGCGGTTGCCGGCAATGCCTCGAAATGACCCACGTTAATGCCGGCATTCAGCTTTTTCTTTTTTTCTTTTGGCGGCTCAGTGGGTTGTTCGATCGGCGCTGGCTCTGGGATTGGCGTAACCGGGATAATGAGCTGGTAGGGGGTTTTATCTTTCAAATAGCGGGCAAGTTTGTCGCTAGCCGCCTCTATGTTAGGGTGGTGTGACATCCAATCGCCATAGGTCCAAGCGCAAAACGCCACGATGAGATAATGCTCTGGCTTTAGACACCATTTGTCAAATCGTTCATAATCTGCCATTACTTGGTCTGTGCCGGCAAAACCTACCCCCCCATTTTGCCCCGCCTCGCCAATCACAATCGGGATATGTACTCCTTGCGACGCCAGATAGACCGCCTCTTCAAATGGGCGGGCGGTATTGTCAGTTGATGGGGAGCCGTCGGGCATCGTCAACATTTTTTCCGCATTCAACGGGACGCCGCCATAGGCATGCCGGCAATACAAATGCCCACCCTGCCGCCCCCGCTCCAAATGGGGAACCACTCGATCAACCCAGGGTTGCCAATCGGGCGAATCGCCGGCAAAACCAGTCAACGCTAGTCGGGCGCCCTTCGCTTCGAAAAACGCCATCAACCCCCGCTCATATGCCAACACATTTCGCAGCGATTTGACGCTCTCCGGCGTGTCCCCCCTGCCGCCCGTCTCATTTACTGGCTGAAAATAGACATTGTCATACCGTTCATGAACGGGTTTAAATTTTTCCCACAATTTAGCTCCCCAATAGTCGCTAGCCGACTCAAAAGCGCGTTGTTCGCTGATATGGTCGATATCGCCGGGGGCATCTTCGTGATTGTGCACCGTTTGGGTCCGCCAAATCTTAATGGTGGATGGCGGACATTCATCGAACGCCCCAGCTTCCAAGGCAACGACTGCCGCTGGCGCCGCACGCGCCACATCCCCATACCCTCGCCGACTGCCTTGATTTACATGAATGCCCAACTTGGTGAACATAATTGCCTCCTGCGCCTATTATGCCACACTTTTACCATTTGAGTTTGGATTGTTTTTGATTGTCGTTTACTATTAGAGAGTGACAACAACCTCCTAACCTTCGGAGGTTAGCTGAATGAGGAAAACCGATGAGTACCAAAAGCTTCGGACAACGCATTAAACGAAACGAAGACCCCCGTCTGCTGATGGGGCAAGCCCTCTTTGTGGATGATATTCAACTGCCAAAGATGGTACACCTCGCCTTCGTCCGCTCCCCTTATGCCCACGCCCGCCTGCTGAGCATTGACATCAGCGAGGCGGAACAAATGCCCGGCGTGGTCGCCATTTACACCGCCGAAACGCTTGGCGATTATTGGCAAAAAGGTCCCCTTCTCGTCCCGCCGCCCCCCATCGAAGGGATGGCGTTTAACGAGCGCACCCAAGTCCCTTTGGCAAAAGATAAGGTGCGGTATGTGGGCGAACCGGTGGCGGTGGTGGCGGCAGAAAGCAGATATTTGGCGGAGGATAGCGCCGGCATGGTGTGGGCAGATTACGAACCATTAGAGCCAGTGGTTACGATGGATCAAGCGATTTCCGCCGATGCGCCAACCGTACACGACGACGTGCCACTGGTTGAGGGGAAACTGAACAACATCAACGCCCATTTGACCCAAGTTAAGGGAGATGGTAGAAAGTTTGATGAGATTGCAGAAAACGCCCACCATCTGGTCAAAAGGCGGTTTTATTACGACCATGGGGCGTCGTCGCCAATGGAAACGCGGGGCATTGTAGCAGATTGGGATAAGCGTGCCGGCAAAATGACGATTTGGGACACCACCCAAGCCCCCGTTTTTATTCGCAACGGCATGGCGGCGTATCTAGGACTATCCGAAAACCAAGTGCGGGTGATCGCCCCCTTTATTGGCGGCGGCTTTGGTCCCAAAATTATGATGTTTTACCCTGCCGAAATGCTCACCCCCTGGATTGCCATGCAACTCAATCGCCCTGTCAAATGGATTGAAGATCGTGCCGAGCATTTTGTTGCCACCACGCAGGAACGTGACCAAATCCATGAGGCAGAGATGGCTTTAGACGAAAAAGGACGCATTTTAGCTATTCGTGATCGCTTTTTGCACGATGCCGGCGCTTATGCCCCTTACGGCTTGACAGTGCCCCTCAACAGCCAATGCACCTTACTGGGCTGTTACGACATCCCCCATTACTTCAGCCAATTTAGCTCCCTGTTTACCAACAAGCCCATCGTCACCCCCTACCGAGGAGCGGGCAGGCAACATGGGGTGTTTGTGATGGAGCGATTGCTGGATATTGCCGGCAAAGAGCTAGGGATTGACAAGACGGAAATGCGACGACGCAACTTTATCCCGCCTGATAAATTTCCCTACCAAAATGAAATCATCTACCAGGATTTTGCCCCGCTCACTTACGACAGCGGAAATTACGAACCGGCGTTGGACAAGGCGTTGGAGATGATCAACTACGACCACTTTTACGCTAAAACAAAGCCCGAAGCGGAAAAAGCGGGCAAGGCGGTCGGGCTAGGCATCGTTTGCTATGTGGAAGGGACGGGGATTGGACCTTATGAAGGAGCGCGGGTGCAGGCGCAAAACAATGGACGGGTCAGCGTAGCGACAGGCATTGGCACGCAAGGGCAGGGACATTTTACGGTCTTTGCCCAAATTGTGGCGGATCAGTTGGGGGTGGATGTGGCAGATGTGGATGTGGTAACGGGGGATACGGATCAATTTCATTGGGGCGCCGGCACTTTTGCCAGCCGAGGGGCGGTGGTTGCCGGCAACGCTATCAACGAGGCGGCAAAAGATGTGCGGAGTAAAATCTTGAAGCTGGCAAGCGATACGTTAGAAGCAGATGAAGTGGATATTGAGTTGGCTGAGGGGACAGCACGGGTTAAAGGGTCACCCGATTCTGCCATCACATTGGGGCAGTTGGCGCAAATGGCAAACCCGATGCGGGGGGCGGTCAAGCCGGGCACAGAGCCAGGGCTAGAATCGAGCAACTATTTTGGTCCTGAGTATGGGGCAACGGCAAGCGGCGTTCACGCCATGATCATCGAGATTGATCGGGAGACGATGTTGCTGGAGATTAAAAAGTATGTCGTCGTGCATGATTGTGGGGCGGTGATCAACCCGCTCATTTTGGATGGGCAAATTCATGGCGGGGTGGCGCAAGGCATTGGCAATGCCTTTTATGAAAAGCTGGCGTTTGATGAAAATGGGCAGTTGTTGACTGGCTCGTTTATGGATTATTTGTTGCCGACGGCGTTGGATGTACCGGGGATGGAGATTGACCATATCACCACCGAATCGCCGTTAAATCCGTTGGGCATCAAAGGGGCGGGGGAAGCGGGGGCGATTCCGGTGGCGCCGTTGTTTGCTCAGGCGATAGAGGATGCGTTGGGAATGCCGGCACTCGAAATTCTGGAAATGCCGCTTAGCCCCAGCCGTCTGTGGGAGTTGGCTGAAGAGGTGTAGTGGGATGAAATGCAATTAGGAAAAATATTGACAAACATCTGCCATGACGATAGCAAAAGATACCAAGATGTATGCCTATGATGCCTACATCTTGGATTGTGCGTTGAGACATGTAGCTCCCTTATTGACGTTAGACAGAAAACTTGCTGTTGTTGCACAAAGGCTCGGAATTGAGGTTTTAGAGGTATAAATATGCACGTTTACACATATTCAGAAGCCCGACAAAAGTTGGCTCTTGTACTTGAGCAAGCTGAATCAACAGGTAAAGTTATCATCCGGCGAAAGGATGGACGCACTTATGCCTTAACCCCTGAAAAAGGTATCACATCACCTTTAGATGTGCCGACGATTGAAGCAGACATTACCACAGAGGAAATCGTCAAAATTGTTCGTGAAGGACGGGAAAGGTAAAGGGGCGGGTAGAAGCGGGAATGCCGTTGTTTGCTCAGGCGATAGAAGATGCGTTGGGAATGCCGGCATTGGAGATTTTGGAAATACCCCTTAGCCTCATGCGTACCCAAGATAGTTACAGGATCGAAATAATGTCAATCTTTGACCATTTTCCCAAAAATAATACGACATCTATATAGCATGAATAGGGGTTTTTCTTGACTGATTCTACCACTTTAGAAAAAGCAAAATTATACGAAAAATACCGTCTTCCGTATGCAAATGCAGTTGCAGACGATCTCCTGAATAGGATCGGCAAATGTGAGGTTATTGCCGATATTGGAGCAGGAACAGGTCAACTGACGCGGCTATTTGCAAATAAATGCAAGAAAATCTACCTTGTTGAACCAAGCCTTGCTATGCGAACAGTTGCCTCTTTCTCTTGTGGCAAATTCAAGACAGTCGAAATTTGTGCAAACTCTGCGGAACAAATAGCTGTAGCAGAGAATAGCATCGATCTTATCGTCATAGGAAATGCCTTTCACAGATTTAGACCGGAAGCTACTAAAGAACTTCGTCGTATCTTAAAAAAGCATGGTTGGGTTGCACTGTTTTCATACAAATTTAAAAATCAAGCCTTTACACAAATGCTCTTTTCAAAACTTGCTACATTACGTAGCTTATCAGGAAAAATTGACAAGGCTTGGCACAAGACGCCTATTCAAGAATTATTTGGCGGATGTCAAACCCAAACAGTAAGTTATCCTCAATCACATGAACAAGATTGGACAGCTTTTTTCGGCGCAGCGTGTTCAGGTATTGAAGCTCCAGAACGTACAGACCGAGAATTTGCCCAATTTGAGCGAATCAATCGTGAAGTATTTGATAAATTTGCGGTAAATGGAATATTTCAGATCGATTTCGAGACTCATGTATTATTCGGACGACTATTTTGTTTGGGCGCCAATGAGATTTCGTAAGTGATGATGCTGGGACATTTCCAGTGGCGCTGCTGTTTTCTAATGTTATTGAAGCGTCAAGATTGACATCGCCATGATTAACTTTGACAAAAGAAGCGCAAAAGGCGGGGGAATCAAACTTAATCTGCTCATTGCCGGCATCGCCACCCTGGTTACCCTATACGCCATCGAGGCCTTCCTCTTTTTCAACGGCAACCCGCTTGATTATCGCAGCCCCCACTTCATCGCCGCCCGGCAGCAAGGCGTCGATTTCGACCGACGCACCCCGCTACAACTCGTCTCCGACTTACGCGATAGCGGGGAAGCGGTGTACCCATTCGTTTCGCCCAGCGCCTTCCTCGACTTTTTGCCCCACATTGACGGGCGAGACACCTACGCCCTGACCAGCGTCGCCGACGTCCGCACCGTGTACTGTAACGAGAGCGGCGATTACATTTTGTATGAGAGTGACCGATATGGTTTGCACAATCCCGACCAGGTGTGGGATGTTTCGCCAGCAGATATTCTTGCCCTGGGCGACTCATTCACGCAAGGGGCTTGCGTTTCGTCAGACAAAAACATAGTCGCTTTGCTGCGCAGCCGTTATCCTAACACAATCAATTTGGGGGCAAACGGCAATGGTCCATTAAGCGCGTTGGCAGGGCTGATGGAGTATGGCGCGGTTTATCAACCCAAAAAGGTATTGTGGTTTTACTTCGAAGCCAACGATCTGGGCGATTTGCTGATAGAGCGAGACAATCCGATTTTGGCTCGCTATTTGAGTGGAGATTTCAGCCAAAATTTGATCGCCAGACAAGACAGCATCGACGCCCACCGCCGCGACTATGTGGAGGCGTTGTTGACAGATGTTCAACAAGGGCGACGGCAGCAGGCGTGGGCAACGTTGCGTTTGTACAATTTGCGACGGCTGTTGGGCTGGACGCGAGAAGATGAGGCAGAAGATGCCGGCATCCCCCACCCCATTGCAAACGCCGCCCTGCCTCCCTACCAACCTGAACCCGATTTGCTCTATGACGAAGCTGCCCCGCTGCTCAAAGAGATATTGTTAACCGCCCAAACGCTGACCGAATCGTGGGGAGGCGAGCTGATATTCATCTATTTGCCAGATTATCAGCGGTATGCCAAAGATGGGGCGGAAGATCGTCTGTATCGGGGAATTACCATGCAAAAGTTGGGTGAAACGACCATCCCTATAATTGATATCCATCCCGCATTTGCCGCCCATCCTGACCCTGTTTCGCTATTTCCGTACGGGCTGGAAGGGCATTACACCGCAGAGGGATATGCTCTAGCGGCAAAAACGATTCTCGAACGACTTAACCCTTAAGCCGGGCGGCGTTTGGTTCGACGCTTTGCTGGCTTGCCGATAAGTTTGGCGATTGCCGGCAATTGCTCCCCCTGCCTCATCGGTGCAGCCACTTTGTTTAACGGCACAGTCGGGGCGGGTTGCGCCATCAACGCCGCCAACCGCTCTTCCAATGCCCCTAATCCTGTCTCGCGTACCTGTAACGGCAAACCCAGATAATCCGCCGCTTCTTGGGCTTGCGCCAACAATTGTGGCGTGGGATTTTGCGCCAAATACAACGCCCTTTTGTAATGTTTGAAATAGATTTCCTTTAGCTCAGGATGGCGGTCCAACCCCATGCCGCGCATAATCGTCCCTTTAAAGCCCCGTACCAAATAATCGGTCAGAAAAAAAGTGCCCGGCTCCTCCGCCATCCACTTCTGAAAATCCTCCCCGCCATACATTTCGTAGCAATGGGGTCCCGCCACCCGCTCTACCCCATGATGCGCCAACAACCCATCCAACTTACCGCCCGTCCCGCAATCGCCAAACAAGACAATCAGCCGCTCGAACTCATTTCGCAACTCAAGAATGCGCTTTTCTACATCGGGGGGAATGCGATCAACCAGCACATGGTTTAATGCCGGCACAGCTTTAACCTCTGCCTGCCAACCATGCCGTTGAATCATCTCCAACGTCTCTCGACCCAACGCCCCGCAAATGATAAAAGCCGTCTTCATACTGCGGCTACATCATCCTCGCCGCCGGCGCCGTTCGCGCCGTTTTTCCCCTGAGGGGGCAGGCTGACGGTTGGCTTGGATCCAGGCGATACAATTTTCATCGTTGCCCATCATCACATCCGCCGCCATAATCGCCGTTTTAATGTGGGATTCAATCGGATTGGTGATAGCGGACGACAAGCCAGCCGCCATCGCCATCGCTAAAAACGTCCCATTCAGCGGACCCCGCTCCGGCAACCCAAAGGAAACGTTAGACGCCCCACAGCAACAATTGCAACCCAACTCATCTACTACCCGGCGCACAATGGAAAAGACCTGCCTGCCGGCATACCGCATCGCCCCAATCGGCATTACCAGCGGGTCGATCAACACATCTTGGCGGGGAATGCCATAATCTACCGCCCGTTCTACGATCTTTTTAGCGACGGCAAAGCGCGCGTCGGGGTCTTCCGAAATGCCCGTTTCGTCGTTGGAGATGGCAATAACGGCGCAATTGTGCTTTTTGACCAGGGGCAGCACCGCTTCCAGCCGCTCTTCTTCGCCGGTGACAGAGTTGAGCAACGCTTTGCCTTCATACGCCGCTAACCCTTGCTCTAAGGCGGCTACTATCGACGAGTCGATGCTGATCGGCACATCGGTAACGGATTGTACGGCGCGGATCGCTTCGGCTAAGATAGCGGGCTCGTCTGCCAATGGAATGCCGGCATTGACATCCAACATATGCGCTCCAGCTTCAACTTGGGCGATGGCGTCTTTTCTCACCCGATCGTAATTGCCGGCAGCCATCTCTGCCGCCAATAATTTTCGCCCCGTTGGATTTATCCGCTCTCCAATAATGGTAAAGGGGCGATCCGGGCTGATAATGATGGTTTGCGTTTTGGAACTGATTACGGTTTCAATCTTTTTCAACGTTTATCTCCGCGTTCGCGCTTTAACCAGTTAACCCCTTCTGCGGCGCCTGGTTCGCCGTTTGGCTTGTCCATTGGTCGAGAATTGTCGCCCTTGCGCCACGATCTCTTCCGCCAAAACCGGTTGTTGTAACGCTCTTGCCATAGCGGCAATATGCGCCGGCGTATTGCCGCAGCAGCCGCCAATCAGCCGCGCCCCCAACTTCCGCAGCCGCTGGGCGTACATCCCCATCACTTCTGGCGTGCCATTATATTGTAATTGATTGTCTATCCATTCGGGAATGCCGGCATTCGCCTTAGCGATCAGCGGTTGGTTAGGGTCGATCTGGCGCATGGCATGAACTACCGCTTCGATCTCATCCACCCCATTGCCGCAGTTTGCGCCAAACGCCAACAAGTTCCAACTCGACATCGTTTCAAACGCTTGTTGAGGCGTCACCCCCATCATGGTACGCCCTTTGGTATCAAAGGACAGGGTGACGCACAGCGGCTTATCGCTGACGCGGCGCGCCCCCTCCACCGCCGCTTTCGCCTCGTTGAGGTCGCTCATCGTCTCCACCCAAAAGAGATCGACGCCGCCCGCTTCCAACCCCGTCGCTTGTTCGGCAAAGGCGTCAACCGCCGCCTCATAACTCATCTCGCCCATCGGCTGCAACAGCTCGCCCGATGGTCCTAATGAGCCAGCTACAACAACCAAATGGGGGGCATCGTCTGCCGCTGCCCGGGCATGTTCCGCTGCCAAGCGGTTCAGTTCCACCACCCGATCTTGTAAATTATGCAATTTGAGGCGATAACTAGTTCCGCCAAAACTGTTGGTCAATATCAGCCGAGAACCAGCCTCGATATACGCCTGGTGCATCCCTTTGATCGTTTCGGGTCGGCTATAATTCCATTCTTCGGGCGGGGCGCCATCGCTTAACCCCTGATCAAACAAATAGGTGCCGGTAGCCCCATCGAGCAAAATGATTTCTTGATTGCCTAATAGTTGTTGTAAGGGATTGGTCATTACTCGTTCATTCTCCTTGAGCAAGCGGGCAACTTTGTAGATTACTTGCTATCTGCAACTTGCAGACCTGTCACTCTTTCCTGGCGGATTTTCATCAACTTTTTGGCGGTATCTACCGCCACAGCAGCGTCGCGGCAATAGGCGTCAGCTTCAATATCTTCGGCAAACGCTTCATTTAGCGGGGCGCCGCCAACCAGCACGATGATGTCATCTCGAATGCCGGCATCTTTGAGTTCATTCACCACTACGCGCATGTAGGGCATCGTCGTCGTCAATAAGGCGCTCATCCCCACGATATCGGGATTGTGTTCTTTGATAGCGTCCATAAAGGATTCGACATCGTTGTTGATGCCGATGTTGAACACCTCAAAGCCGGCTCCTTCCATCATCATCGCCACCAAATTTTTGCCGATGTCATGAATATCTCCCTTTACCGTGCCAATGACCATTGAGCCCACTTTGGGCGCGCCGGTTTCCGCCAACAGGGGGCGCAATAGCCCCATCCCCGCTTTCATCGCTTTTGCCGCCATCAACACCTCTGGCACGAACAAAATGCCATCTCGAAAATCATCCCCAACGATTTTCATGCCGGCAACCAACCCCTTGGTCAACACATCATATGGGGTCATCCCCCGATCCAATACCTCTTGCACTTCTTCGACGACCTCATCGGCATAGCCATCATATAAATCCTCCCCCATCAATTCCAACAATTCATCCAAATTCAGTTCAGAAAGAACGATCTCTTGCTGCTCGTCACTCACACTCGCCTCCGAAAAGGGTTTAAAAATATCCGTTCCATTGTAGCGCTAAATTAAAAACTAGCTTGGATTCTCGGTAAAATTTGGGCGGAATTCCCGCAGCCAACCAATTGCAACGATCAGATCGCTACTCGGCGTCGCTTTCGACGGCGTTTAGGCTGCTGTTTTGGCAGTAAGTCCGCCAAATGAGGGAATGAGTCGTTGGCGTGGGGCAGATGGATCGCCGCCACAAACTCCTCCTGAAAACTGGCGTCTACTGCCGTTTCGATATAGCGTGTCCAATGGGCGATTTTCTGAGCCTCCTGTCGTTTTTCCTTGTTGAGCAAGGCGATGCGAGCGCCATCGCCAGCGGCGTTGCCTACTGCCGTCACCTTGTCTAAAGCGCAATCTGGAATAAGACCGAGGATCATGGCGTATTTGGGATCGATGTAGCTTCCAAACGCCCCTGCCAACAAGATTCTGTCCACAGTAGAGATGCCGGCATGGTTCATCAACAATTTTGTTCCAGCATACAATGCCGCTTTTCCCAATTGGATGTTGCGCACGTCATCTTGGGTAATAGCAATCGGCTCGCCGCTGCTGGTTTCCTCTGCCGTCGCCAACAGATATTGTCCTTTGACGCCTTGCCAGGAGATCCGTTCGTGGCTTATCTCTGGGTCAAAGCGACCATCGGCGCGGATGATGCCGGCCAGATATAACTCTGCTACCGCTTCGATGATGCCCGACCCACAAATGCCGGCAGCCAACTGAGCCGGCCGTTCTATCTGCGGGGCGTCATCTGTCAATTGCCAATCATTCGACCACCGCTCTTCGCCAATCAGCCGGAATCGGGGCTCTTTCGTTATGGGATCTATGCGCACCCGCTCAATGGCGCCCAACGCCGCCCGCATCCCAAATTTTATTTGCGCCCCTTCAAATGCAGGACCCGTTGGGCTGGAAGCGCTAAATAGCCGCTCTCTGTTGCCAAGCACAATTTCGGCGTTGGTGCCAACGTCAACCATGAGGGTGATTTCGTCCTGGCGATATGGCGTTTCGGCTATTAACGCCGCCACATTGTCCGCCCCAACATGTCCGGCTTGCGCCGGCAAAATGTGAACATTTGCCCCGGGGTGCAACCGCAACTTTAACAGCCGCGCTTTGTAATCGACCGCGTCGCGGGTAGCTAAAGCAAATGGCGCGCCCCCCAACTCCACAGGGTCGATGCCCAACGCGATATGAATCATGGTGGTGTTGCCCACCAAAACCGCTTCGTGGATGTCGCGGGCGCGAATGCCGGCGCTGCGGGCGATACGGGCAGCCAATTTGTTTAAGGCGTCGATGATCGCTTCATGCATTTTGCTCAACCCATCTGCATTCATCATGGCATACGAAATGCGGCTCATCAAATCTTCGCCATACGCCACCTGTGGATTCATGGTCGATTCAGTCGCCAACAATTCGCCCGTTCGCAAATCGCACAGATAGCCTGCCACCGTAGTGCTGCCGATATCGACCGCCAGCCCGTATGCCCCCTCCTGGTAGCCGGGCGACACGTCAATAACCTGTTGATCATTCCATAGAATGACGGTCGCCTTTCGCCGCCCCTGACGCAATGCGGACTGTAATTTACGCAATGCCGGCAAATCGATGACTAATCCATCCACGCCCCATTGCTCCTCTATCGCTGCCGCCAACCGCTTCCAATCCCCCCGATGTTCGCCCAGCGCCGCTTTTTCCACTACAACATAATATTGGCGAATGGCGGGCTGAACCGCAATCGTCCGCTCAGTGGCGGATTTGCGGATGATTTGCTTTCTTCCCCGGCTCTCTTCTGGGATAAAGATCAAAGCGTCCCCATATAGTCGGGCGTCGCATGCCAACCTGCAATCGGAAGCGCCTATGCTGGCTAACAACTCCTGTTCCGTGGTCGTCGCCGGGCTTAAATTGCCGGCATCTGAAGCGATGTTATGCTTTTCAAACCGCCCCTCTTCCAACCGAATTTTGCATTTGCCGCAGGTTAATTTGCCGCCGCAAATACTCTCGATTTCAATGCCCAATTGGCGAGCGGCATCCAGTATGGTTGTGCCTGCCAGCATTTCGCCCCGCCTGCCTGCCGGCATAAAAATCGCCTGGTATTTTTCTTGGTCATTGAGTTTGGACATAAAATATCAGTTTGTCGTGATCCGTCTTGACCCAATTGAGTGAATACGCTTTATCTTCGCTCTGCCACCCCTCCGTTTGTCGCGCCATTCAATTGCGTCATCTTTCCTTTTTGCGATAATTGGAGAAGTATAACGACAACTACATGGCAAAGCCAAAAATCTTACTATCCCCTAGGAGGAAATTCCCCAAATGAAACGATTAACGCCCGTTCCGTCAGATTTGGATATCGCTCAGGCTGCCACCCCCAAACCCATTTTCGAAATTGCCGGCATGTTGGGTTTAGCCCAAGAGGATCTCATCCTGTATGGACAAGACAAAGCCAAAGTCCATCTCGACGCTCTGAAGAGGCTAGAAGGGCGACCCAGGGGAAAATATATCGATGTCACCGCCATCACCCCCACGCCGCTGGGCGAAGGCAAAACCACTACCACCATCGGCTTAACCCAGGGTTTAGGCATTTTGGGTCACAAAGCTATCGCCTGCATCCGCCAACCCAGCATGGGTCCCACCTTTGGCATCAAAGGCGGGGCGGCGGGCGGCGGCTACAGCCAGGTTATTCCCATGGAAGAGTTCAACCTGCATTTGACAGGCGACATTCACGCCATCACCGCCTCCCACAATTTGGTCGCCGCCGCCATCGACGCCCGCTACTTCCACGAAATTCGCTCTTCCGACGAACGTTTGGCGAGAATCGGCTTGGAGCGGCTCAACATCGACCCCTACAGCCTCACCTGGAATCGGGTGATGGATGTCAACGACCGCGCTTTGCGTAGCGTCATTGTCGGCTTAGGACCTGAATTAGACGGCAGACCGCGCCAGACGGGCTTCGACATCACCGTTGCCAGCGAAATTATGGCGATTTTAGCTCTGGTAGACGGCACAGATTACGCCTCTACCCTCAAAGATTTACGCACAAGATTAGGGAAAGTGGTCGTTGGTTCAAATAAAAGCAAAGAGCCAATCACCCTGGAAGATTTACAGGTAGCGGGCGCGGTGGCGGTGCTAATGAAAGACGCCATCCACCCCACCCTGATGCAAACGCTGGAAGGGCAAGCCGCATTTGTCCACGCTGGACCCTTCGCCAATATCGCCCACGGCAACTCCTCTATCGTCGCTGACCGATTGGCGTTGCAACTCGGCGACTACGTTATCACCGAATCTGGTTTCGGCGCGGATATCGGCATGGAAAAATTCTTCAACATCAAATGCCGCTATTCCGGGTTAGCTCCCGACTGTGTGGTGTTGGTGGCTACCATTCGCGCCCTCAAAATGCACGGTGGCGGTCCCCGCGTCGTGCCGGGTCGTCCCCTTGATTCCGCCTACACCGAGGAAAATTTAGGGCTTTTGGAAGCGGGATTAGACAATATGCGGGCGCATATCCGCAACGCCAAACGGTACGGCATTCCGGTTGTCGTCGCCGTAAACAAATTCCATACCGACACCGACGCGGAAGTGGAGTTGGTTCGCAAAGCGGCGATGGAAACTGGCGCGGAAATCGCTGCCATGAGCGACCATTGGACAAATGGCGGGGATGGAGCGACCGAGTTGGCGGAAGCGGTGGTTGCAGCTTGCGAAAAGCCGTCTAACTTCGAATTTTTATATCCGCTGGATATGCCAATTAAAACGAAAATCGAGACGATTGCCAAAGAGATGTACAGTGCTGGAGAGGTGGTTTTTGAGACTTTGGCAGAAAAACAGATCGCCAGTTATGAAGCAAATGGCTTTGGCGATTTGCCGATTTGTATGGCAAAAACCCATCTGAGCATCAGCCACGACCCCAAATTGAAGAACGCCCCCTCGGGCTTTACCGTGCCAATTCGAGAAGCGCGGGCGTCGGTCGGGGCTGGATTCATTTACCCATTGCTGGGCACGATGCGAACGATGCCGGGTTTAGGTTCTAAACCAGCATACATGAATGTGGATATCGATGAAAATGGCAGGGTAGTTGGGCTGTTTTAATCGTAACTCCCTGAGAAATTGAGAAACCGAGTTTCGTGGGCAAACTCGGTTTCTTTTCTTTTTAGAAGCCGTATTTTTCGGCAAACGCCATCAACGCTTCTTCAAAAACGTTCATTGGGGGTCGAACCAGACCAGCCCCCACCTGCCCAATGCCGGCATCCTTGTGGGCAATCCCTGTGTTAATGCGCGGCGTTATCCCCAACTCCACCACCTTACGGATATCCACCCCCGTCGGCGTACCGCGAAAATCGAGAGCCGGAATGGTGAAATGGCTATGTTCAGCGGTGGTGATTTCATACATCTCCAACGTGGCGTTAATTGCATCCTGAGGCGTGCCGCTGATAAAGGTGACAATTGCCGGGGCGCCCGCCATAGCAAACGCGCCAATGCCGGCAGTTTCCGTAATCGTGCTGTCTCCAATATCCCCACTGGCATCCTCCGCCGTAAAGCCAGAAAAATACAACCCCTGCGGCTGACCTACCGGACCCGTAAACCAATGGTCGCTCAAGCCGCTCACCCGAATCCCCAACTCCGTCCCGTTTCGAGCCATCACCGTCATGATTGTGCTGCCCGCCACCCCATGCCCGGCATCCGCCATCGCTTTACACGCCGCCATCACTGGGTTCAACACGCTAAGCGCATTATCCCCCAAAAATTTGAGGATGGTGGAAGCCACATACCGATTGGTTGTCGCTTTGGGAATGAGCGGAGCCAGCCTAGTCGTGTAAATAATCGAACTCGCTTTGTTGCGATTATGCCCTTCATCTCCCATGTGCAACGCCTCCGCCAGCAATGCCCGGATGTCGATACCGCCCATCATACCCAACGCCTCCGCCAAAACGGGCGCCATCACATCATTCATCCATCGTAATTTGCGGATCACTTCCTCGCTGTAAGCCCCGTAACGCAACACCTTGCCATACCCCTCGTTGAGATTGGAGTACCCTTTATTGCCATGCGTTTCATTTTCAACGATGTACAACTGCATAGACGGGGTGGTCACGCCTGCCATGGGACCGACGGCGGAATAATGATGGCACGGAGCGAAATTCACTTCACCCGCCTCCGCCATGCCAACCGCTTCCGTCTCATTTTTTGCCAACCCTTCAAAAATCAAGCCGCCAATCACCGCCCCCCGCATCGGTCCCGACATCCGTTCCCACTCAATGGGGGGACCAGCATGGAGAATGAGATTGTCTGGCATATCGGGGATCAGGTCGCGGGCGGGGGCAATGCCAGTCAAAATTGGACGAGCCGACATCATCCGCTCTACTGCAGTTTGGTTGGCTTGGTCAATGTTTATCATTATTCCTCCGTTCTGTTGATAGAGATTTGCAGGATTATAGCTGGTTGTCGGTTAGGGTTTACTTTTTGGACGATGGGCGACAAATCATAGATGATAGTTTTTCATTGTACGTGGTCTATTGTCCCCAAACCTGCTGAAACAAATCTGGCTGGTAGCTTGCCCAGATGGTCAGCCAGGGCGGGGCAATGCTTTTGAAATGTTCCCAACTACCCGGTTCCGGTTCGCTTTCTTGGGGCAACTCTTCCCACATGCCCAGAATCACCATTTGGTTGCCGGCAATGCCGGCAATCAACCGATTCATCGTATGCCGAAACTCTACCGGACCTTCCACCTCTTTTTTCGTCCCATCCTCACCCTCAAACGTCCAATTCAGCTCGTCAAACTCAACTGCACCCGCACGGTAAGGGCTTTTTAGCAGATACCCTTCCCCTGTCCATCCCGTCTCATCCATCCCCATCACAAAGGGGTTGTGGCATTGCATCCGGTAGATGCCCCCCGGTTGGAGAACCCGGCGCACATCGGCAAAAACAGGGTCCGGGTCAGGCACAAAGTTGATGGAAAAGGCGTGGAAAACAAGGTCAAAACTATCATCGGGGAAGCGAGACAAATCCCGCATATCCCCCTGCTCTAATCGAGCAGACAAGCCGTAATGTTGCAATGCGTCAGCATCCCGTTCTAGTTGGGTAGCAGAAAAGTCTAACACCGTCACATTTGCCTCTAGCAAACCAAAAGCGACTGATTGTTGCCCGCCACCGCCTGCTAGACAGAGGACGTTTTTGCCGGCAATATCCCATCCCAATTTTCGCAACACCTTTTGTTCATCCACTACTTTCCATGCCGATTCAGGCGTTAAGTCCAAAAAAGGGCGGGAGTAAGCGACATTTGCTTTTGCCAATGCTTCCCATCTGGCTTGATTGTGCCGAGTTAGTTTATCCATATGATTTTCAACTGCCCACAAACGATACAGTGAGCCTGTCGTCCATCGTTTGCTGTCACTCATATTGTTGCTGAAGTTTGTTGCTTTGTGTTTGGACGACAGATGGTATTGTTTCTTGTCGTCCATAGTCCATCGTCTACGGTCTATCGTCTATCATCCATCACTGCGGGTTCTTGCCCACAATGCCGGCAAAATACGCCTTCATTTGCCTCATATCCTCTGCCATATCCTCTGTGGGGTGAAAAGGCGGGGCGATCTTAATCGTTTTGCCCGGAAAATCTAAACCAATCATCACCACCGGCACGCCAGCCCCTTTGGCGATGTGGTAAAAACCACTCTTCCATTCCCGCACCTTTGCCCGCGTGCCTTCTGGCGTAATGCCCAAAATCAACGAATCATTATTTTGGAACTGCTCAATCATCTGGTCAACCACCCCATGCGCGGCAGAACGGTTGATGGGAATGCCGCCAAACCACAACATCAGCCGCCGCCATGGACCCTGAAACAGGGTATGTTTGCCCATCCATCGTAAATTGACCCGTAAGGCGAATATAGTGGTCATCGCCAACGGAAAGTCCCAATTGGAGGTATGGGGAGCGCCTATCGCCACAAATTTGGTTAGCTCGGGCAATTCGCCGCTTACTTGCCAGCCAAATAGCCGCAAAATTTGCTGGCTGATTTTTTGCCCTAACGCCGAACCGCGTCGGGGAATCGCCGGAGGAATTTCTGAAAACTGCGTCATAAACCACTCACTTTACACTTTCATTCGAAGCGCGCTGTTGGATAAATGTCGTTATCGCCTCAATTACTTCATTCCAAACGGGTTGGGGCAAGGCGTGCCCCACTCCCTCTAAAATCAACAGTTCGGCATTGGATATCGCCGCTGCCGTATCTTTGCCGGCATCTACCGGGATAAGCGGGTCGGCGTCGCCATGAATCACTAATGTGGGGGTATCGATTGCCCGCAACGCTTCATGCCGGCTGCCGCTGCCCAGCCCCGCCGCCAACTGACGAGATGATCCGGCTGGCGTAATTCCTTGCCGCCACATCGCCCGGGCGATGGCAATGGTAACCTCTTCTTCGACCGGATAATAGGGACCATTCAATATTTTCGCTGCCTGTAACTGCCGCGTTTGATATTCTTCCCAACTAGCGGCGGGCGGTTTCGCCAACAAAGCCAACGCATCCTGGGTTGGCATCGCCAATCCAGGACGCATGGTGGTAGACATGATGGAGATCAAGCTTTTGACGCGGTTAGGGTGGTTGATCGCCGCTGTTTGGGCGATCATGCCGCCTAATGAGACGCCTAATAGATGCGCTTTTTCGATGCCCAAAGCGTCCAGCAGCCCGATGGCGTCATCCGCCATATCCGCCAATGTATAAGGCGGTTCAGGCACGCTCCCGCCCATCATCGCTGGCATAAACGGCTGAATATCGACCATGCCGGCATCATCAATTTGAGTCGAAAGTCCCACATCTCGGTTATCAAAACGAATTAGATAGAACCCGCTGTCGGCAAGCTGCCGACAATACCTAACATCCCATCCAATTAGCGGCATACTCAACCCGGCAATCAACAGCAATGCCGGATTCGCCGGGTCGCCAATCGTATCATAGTTGATTTCGATGCCGTTGACGGGAAGCAATTTTTGCGGAGGGGTTAGTGAGCCGCTATCCATCTTTAGTCGCTTTCTGGCGCATCTTTGCTAACAATGCCGCCATTTTGTCGTTGCCGCCAGCTGGAGGGCGCCAATCGACATGGACGGCTGAGCTGCCTTGCTCGATCACGCTATCATAAAATGATTCCAACCCCACATTGATGCCGGCAAATGGGCGTTGAAACGACTCCAAATCGACCGGTTTTCCCAGTTGAGGCGGCGCATTTTGGAATCGTCGGTTGATCGTCTCTGCTAAATCAACAGCAGACGCGTAAATAGTTGCCCCAGCTTTTTCCAGGGCGTCGATCTGTTGATCTAAACCCTGCGGGTCATCCTCCGTTCCGACAACTAAGACAAACACAGGCAATTTGCGTCGAGCCCGAATGCCGGCAATCGCTGGCGCCAGTTCGCTGGCTGGGTCGGGATGCGCCCCCTCGCCCAGAACCAGATCAAGCAATAGCGCCCCCGTCTCCGGATCGTCCGCCTCTTGCTCCATGCGGCGCAAACGCAAATCATTGTCCATCATGGGATGCAGCCGTCCCTGCGTAAAATCGTCCGCCCCCATATCGACCAGGGCGTTCCCCCGACTCTGGAAGGGGTCAGCCATCTTTTGCGAAGGATGAACGGGTGTATTGGTAAATAACGGATTGAGCCTCCCTTGCAACGCTAAAACCATCTCATACGCTAGCGTGCCGCCGGAAAATAATCCGCGCACATAACCGTTTATTGGTTCCTCAGATGATGCCGCAAGGGTTGCGCTACTGTGCCCCAATTTCATTGCTAATCCAGCCGCGTCAGCTAAATTTAAGGCAAAATGGAGGTTGCCCTGCCGCCGCGCAGGGGGAGCGTATCCCATAAAGTAAATTACAACGGGTTTACTGGCTTGGCTGGCTAAAGTCAGCAAGCGGCTGGTAACGCTTGGAGATGGCGGTTTTGAAGCCAGCACAATCACTTCTGTTTGGGGGTCGCGGTTGAGCAACTCTACTCCTTGGGCTGCGGTAACGCCGCCCACCGCTTCAGATAGGTCGCGTCCGCCTGCCCCAATCGCCTGAGAAACTCCGCCGCCTAATTTGTGGATATGGACGGCAATCGCTTGCAAGCCAGTGCCAGATGCAGCGACGATGCCGGCATTTCCCCGCCGAACGCGATTGGCAAAGCCGATACCCACCCCATTGATGATGGCTGTGCCGCAATCGGGACCCATCACCAGCAACCCATGTTCTCTTGCCTCCTTTTTGAGCTTAACCTCGTCATCAATCGTCACGTTGTCGCTGTACAAAAAGATATGTTTGCCCAGCCGCAACCCTTCTTTGGCGACGCCCGCCGCATACCGCCCTGGTACAGAGACGAGCGTCCAAGCCGCCCCCGGCAACATTTTCGCCCCATTTTCCAAGCTGCGTGGGCGATAATCTGAGCCAGCCCCCCCGCTACGGCGAGCTTGCAGCAAAGCGTCTACTTGCGCCAACGCTTCTTCGCCCGCTTGTTTGTTATCCGCTTTAACTACGATGAGCAAATCATCGGGGAATGTTTGGGGCAAGGCTGCCGGCAAAATCTCGCCCGCCTCCAATAGCTCTAAATTTGCCGGCGTCGCCATCACACACCCTGCATCCAATACGCCGGGCAATTCGGTCAATGCCCGTTGTAGCTGCATCAAAACGACAGAATCAAAATAAGCTCCGCGCCGAATCTCAAACGTAGTCTCACCCATCATTTGCCTCCGCTTTCTGTTGAAATGAGACGGTTTTCAGTTTCGCGCATATGTTTTTTGAGGTAAACGGTAAAAGGGGTCCCGCCGGTGCCTACAACCTCATGCTGTTTAGCCGGTTTCAATATGTACAAGGCGGCATATTCGATGTGCAGTTGTCGGAATAGACGCAACTGTTCAACGGCAAAGTTGTACGCTTGCAGCAATGTGGCGTTGCCGGCATGTTTCACATATTCTCGCGCCGAACTTTTCGACTCTAAATGGACGATAAAGTCCCGGTCGGCTGCCGGCATATAATCCCGCATCTCCAGCAAATAAGCCCTCATCCGATCATGTTCATGTTGGATATCTAATGCGGCGTCGAATGCGTAAATAATGCTGCTTTGCGCCCCCGTCTCTCCCCGAAATTGCTGAGGTTTGCCGGCATATTCCGCCACCCCTTTGTAAATTAACCCATTTGGCAACGCTGGGTTATCTTTCCAGCCAAACATAAAGGGGCGAATGCGATGGTAATAGATGTATGGGTCGCATCGTTCTGGCATTCGCGCCAATAGCTGCCGCATGCCGGCCAATGTCTCGCCGATACGTACCAGGCATTTTTCTAAAGTTTGATCATCCTGTTGGGCTACCGCTGTAAATGCCGGCAACAACGCCGCCAACCCTTTTCCCGCCGCCGCTTCTATCTGAACATGAATGCCGACAAACCACTCTTCATCCTGCCCGCCTAAAAAATTTTGAACCAACGTGATATTTTCAACCGTAATCTCCCCATCCGAATTGATGCGCCGCCAATTGTGCAGCGTTTGCGAAGCGTAGGCTAAAATCGGCGGGCGTTTGAGATAAGAAGCGACCTGATATAAGCCTATCGCCAAATGGCGCGGCAATCGGTCTGGAACAGGCAACCCAGGAGCGTAAAGGTAAAGGCTTGCCATATAAGCCAACATCGTCATTGCCCGCTCATATTCGCGGTCATCCATTAAATCCTTAACAGGAAATGGGGGCAGATTTTCAACGATGGGTCGTATTTGTGGTGTAAGAACCAATTTGGAGAGTTGCGCCGCCATCTCTTCCCAGGGGGCAAAGGAAGTTGCCGGCAATCGGGTTAGGGGGTCTGGAGTAGGCAAAAAGCCGTGCGACCAATCACGGGGTTCCATATCAAGCGCTATTGTACCGCAAATAAATAAGTGCGCGGATTAAGAATCGGCGTGCTGCGCTACTGATAACGACTGGGGAACGTCTCCATTGAGGTAAGGGGACATGGACAAATAACTTTTAAAAAGGGTTTCCAATTGTTGGGTCGAAACGTGAATGTTGTATCCATTTTCAATCGTTTTTCTGCCGGCAACTCCTAACTTCCTGGCAAAAGCGGGTTCCTGCAAATATCGCTCAATTGCCTCCGCCAACGCCTCCGCATTCTTCTCAGACGTCAACAAACCCGTCTGGTTATGGGTGATTAACTCTGGCACGCCCGAAACAGTTGTAGAAATAACCGGCACCTGCATCGCCATCGCTTCCATCAACACCACTGGAATCCCATCCATATCCCCATCTTCCGCCACAACGCATGGCAGCACAAACATCGCAGCCCGTTCCAAATAATCCCGCAACTCTTCCTGAAAAATAGTGCCCGGCAACTTAACCACATCCCCCAATTGATGCGCTTTGATCAATTGCTGCAACAATTCAAATTGGGGACCAGCCCCGCCGATAACGCATTGAAACCGATACCCTTTTTCTTTTAATATGCGGCACGCTTCAACCAGGTAAGGGTATCCCTTCCGCTCGGCATGATTCGAAACAGAAAATACCAACGGTATCTCAGATGATGCAAATCCATTTTTTCGTTCAAAGCTCTCGGGCGAAATGCCGCAATGCACGATATGAAACTTCTTTTCCAAATCCCTTTGTTCGGGGGCAAAATCGAGTAAGTATTGTTTGCTAAATTCAGATATCGAAACGATAAAGTCAGCCGCTTTCAGCTTCTTTTTGAGAATCAGTTGGTCGGTGAAGATGTTGTTATGGACGGTAAAGCTGAAGCCCACGCCTAAAAAATCCGCCATTACCATGCCAATAGTGGCGGCATTCACCGAAAAATGGGCATGGACATGCTGGGCGCCGCTATCTTGAACCTGATGCGCTAGATAGACGCCGCCAGCGAAATGCCCCAACGTCCGAATTCGGTTTCTGAGTTTTTCGTTCCGCCTAAAATTAACGGAAGCGAACGTCTTTAAATATTGGATTGGTCTCCCCGCCAACATCGCCAGATGCGCTAAGATAAATTTCCCCCATTGGATGGGAAATACGTAGGTGGTGTCTGCCATAAAGTCGATAGATTCTTCAGACAATTTGGCTGGCTCTGGGGTGCGGTTAGCGACGGTGATTACCTTAAAGCCATTTTGGCGAAGGGCTTCAACCTCCCGATAAACAAAGGTTTCGGTTAAATAAGGGAAAAATTGGGCGACGTAGACGATGGTGGGTCTCATTTATATTCGATCAAACTGCTTTGGCGGGCGACATAAAATTTCGTTTGCCCGATCAGTTGGGGAAATTTGCCAATAACGCACGATGCAGCGTACAAAACGGCGTCGTTTTTCTCTATTCCCTTGTTTCGCATGCTCAGGTACACTTTTAGGGCTAGCGCCAGATAGCCGCCTAGAAGCAACAAACTAAAGCCGCGTGTCGACTGAGTGAGCCCAATCGCCAATGCCGGCATTAAAGCTGCCCACAACCAAATACTGGCACTTTCTCTCAAGCCAAAACGTTCAGCCGCTCTGCCATGCCGCCACACAGAATGCGCATAGGCGCTGCCCGCCCGCATCGCCCGCCGCCACCATTGGTTAAAAGATGTTATATTGGCGTCGTGCAACGTCATTTCAGCTCCGATTCGGCGCACCTTCCAACCATTTTGCCGCATCCGATAACATAGTTCCGGCTCTTCGCCAGCGGCAAAGGTTGGATCAAATCCCCCATTTTGCCTAAAAGCGGACACCCTCATTAAGGCGTCGCCGCCGCAAGCGCGAACTTCCCCGATTGGCGTATCCCATTCCAAATCACACAGCCGATTATAAATTGAATTTTCAGGGTATTTTTCGCGGCGGCGACCACACGCCACCGCCAACATTGGATCGTCTCTCATCTCATTCGCGGCTATCTCTAGCCAACCGTCTGCCAAAATGCAATCGCCATCGATAAATTGAATAAATTCAGGAGGAGTTGCGCTTTGTAAAAGCTGGTCAGCCCCAACATTTCTGCCTCTGGCGGCGGTAAAGGGAACGCTCATGTCGAGTTCAACGGTGTGGCAACCCATCTGCCGCGCCAATTGCATGCTGTTATCAGTTGAGCCAGAATCAACATATACGACTAAATCGGATTGGTTTAGGGCAGAATCTAGAGAAATTTTTAATCGCTCTCCTTCATTTCGCCCAATTACTACGATACCAATAAGTTGATTCATGTTCCGTCAAAAAAAACGGGTTCTCAAGCGTCGCCGCTAAAAAACCCGAGGTCATGTCCAATCCAAAGTTGCATGGGATGTCACCGATTTGAAATTGTTACATGATAGCTCAATGTTGAGCCATTTGCCAATTTTCGATAGCTCTTCATCGAAGATTTGGGTTAATCTGACAATTTCTGCCGGAGTCAATTCTGGACGCTGGTTAAGTTGCCAAAAACCTTTGATTTTATCTCGTATTGTTTGGGGGATTAACCGCTCTCGGACGGCGCTAATGCCAGGAGCATACGCGACTTTGTCCCGCCAGGGACTACTGCGCATCCGCTGGCTAGATATATTTTGCGCCCCTACTTTTTCTTGCCAAATTGGTTGTCCATCGTAGGCAATAAATCGGCAAATCCTTTCGAGTTCGTGTTGAGGCTGGGCAGATAGCCGTTCGTAGAAGACGGGCAAAACTTTTTCTTTGCCAAATGCGTCAAAATAGGGGGTTAATTGCCGGCAATATTGGCTGTAAGCGATCAACTCCGGGCAACGTTCTATGGCTTCATGAATCGAAACCGTGATCTCTCTTTCGCTCCATTGATGGATATATTGAGAGACCAATCGATCAATGGGATGGCGCATGATATAGATGAATTTGATGTCGGGCGGCAGATGACGCCGCATCCGCTCGATGGTGAGAGGATAGGTAGGCAGCTTGCTGTAATGGGTGGTCGATTCGCCGCAAATGGCGTCGGCGTTGGCGTCGGCAAATAATTTGCAATACCAATCTATTCCATTGGCGTAAACTGGATCGTCACTAAAAAAGTATGGCTCTTTTGGCGTAGACATAAAGATGCCGGGCTGTGATGCCAACTGTTCATGCAGCGTACTTGTCGCCGCCTTCATCGCCCCGATAATGATAAAGTCCGGCAAGCGGTTCATGCCCTGGCTCCCTGTGGCGCCGAATCAATCCAAATGTCACGCCATTCATCCTTGCAAGTATGGGGCTGTTTGTTGCCGGCAATTTCCCGAACTAAAGCGACTCCTCTGCCTGCTTCCCAACAAAAGTTTGCCAACCAAAAGCCAAGCTTGCCATAAAATTTAATGTAATAATGGGCTCTTGAAGCGTAATAATAAGCGGGTCGCTTACTCCGCTGGCGGGTGGCTTGTTTCACTTCGCCGCTTTGCCCGCGCAAATGAACGACACGGGCAGAGGGAGCATGCCAAATTTGCCAGCCGACCTTTGCCGCCCGCCGACAATAATCGACATCTTCAAAATACATGAAAAAGCGCTCATCCATTAACCCCACTTCTTGTACTGTTTTCGCCCGCAACAAAACGGATGCGAAACTTGTCCATTGTGGTCGAAAGGGGGTATCTGTTACAGGAATTGGCACCACAAACCGACTTAAAAGCCGGCTGATAGCTCCCGTTTTTGCGGCATCGAGCAGTTCGCTGCCGGGCGTTGGATAGTTAAAGCAACTGATTTGACCCACGCCGTTTTGCCATTCCAAACGAGGGCTAAGAATGCCGGCATTCGGACGCGCCTCTAACTCCGCCAACGCCGTTTCAACTGCCCCAGGGCGAAATAGCGTGTCGCTGTTGGTCAACCAATAAGCGGATGCCGGCGCTTTCTGAATGCCAAGATTGTTGCCGGCGCTAAACCCCCCATTGACAGATGCCGCCGCCAACGAAACCAGCCCATCCCAGCCTCGTTCCGCGATCTCCATCTTCAGCCTGATTATAGAGTCATCCCCCGAAGCGTTATCTACTACAATGATTTGGTCTTCGCTGGGCGAAAGTTGACCAACCATTGAGTTTATACAATCGATTGTAAGCTTGGCAGTTCGATAGTTGAGGATAACAACGGCAAGCCGAAACATAGTTTTCTATTTTCTACTTCAACCAGGTCAAGCGCGGACAGTTGTCGCCGGCGCAGGGTGCAAAATGGGGGCGTCCAGTCGATCCGTTTGGCTTTGGGGCATGGTATAGTAAGCGCTTAACAAGCCACCCGCTCCCAACATATAGACGGGGTTGATCATGGTGTTGAGCAAGCCGTCTAGCATGTACAGGGCCACCACAATCGACAAAGCCGCCAGAGGCGCAACCGTGGGATGCGCCCACAACCAGGGAGGAAATTTTTTCAGCAATAAAAATGTAGGCGTCAACATGGCTAATATCAAGCTAATTAAACCAATTAAGCCATACTTACCGAGCACAATAATCCACATCGAATCTGGCACGGTTTTGTTGGTCGTCCATTCAAAAGTAACCAATTGGCGATCCCAGCCCGCCCACCCAAACAGCCATTGCTGCCGCGCTTTTTCGGTAAGGTATGATTCATTAAAGTAACGAAATTCGAGGGATTGGGCTCGTTCTGGACCAAGCAAACCAGTCATAAAATCAACGGAAAGCTCCGTGGGCCACAAGCTGAGGGTATTGGCGAAGGCATACAACGGCACCATTATCAGCAATGCGATAACGATCCACCTAGTGCGTAATCTGTCGGTAGCGATGAGGGCTAAAACGCCGGTCAGCGTCCACACCCAACCATTGACAGAGCGCATCAAAATTACCAGCAGGAAGAAGCCGGCGACTACGCCCCAAAATGGCAAATCGACCATCTGGGTCAAACTCTTCGTCCGCCACAGCCACAGCGCCGCCGCTACGCTTGAAACGATTATGCCGATGCCGGCAGCTATGATGATGGGGTTTACGGCGGCTGGCACATTATTCGCTTCATCTGGCAAAATGCCAGCCCCTGCCACCACGGCTAAAATGCCAGTGACGAAGGCGATTGCCGGCAGCGCCCCTTTTGGCATTTTGAGGTGGGAGATCGAACCGGCTCGCCACATCCAAAAAGATAAAACCGTTCCCGCCATCACCCATAAAGCAAGCATCAACCCATGATTCATAAAGACCATTGGACGCCAGCCGCCAAAGCGAAAGGTTTGATGAAAAAGATGTTGATGGTAACCGTAAACCAATCGATGCAATTGGGGGCTCATCCGCATTTCATACAGCAAAAAGGGAGTATAGGCAATCACAGCATAGATGATGCCCAATCCTAACTCTTTTATCCCTTCCAAATCGGTGATATACAGTCGCCCTAACAAATAGGGGATGCCCCATTGTATCGTTTGGGCGAACGCCTCTGACAAGCCATCATACAGCCCTAAATCATATCCCAATGAGGGGGCAGTTGTGACGGCAAACGGGTTGAAACAGGCAGCTAATTGGGCTCCTTCTACCAAGCAATTGCTCACTGAAGAGGCGATGGGCGCCAAACACCAGATGAGCATCGGCAAATCGAGCCAGGCGGGGCGAAAGGAGCGCAACCGCTTAAAATCGAAGATGATGACCGCCAAGAGAATGCCGGCACAAGTGACAAACAGCTTAGACACTTCTGGCAAGTTTTCAATATCATACGCTTTGTCTGGAATGACAGGTAAAAATAACCACGCGCCGATAAAGCTGATCAGCAAAGCTCGCCTTTTCGGCAAAAAAGCGAATAAGGCTAAAAAAAACAAGATAGAGCCAAAAGAAATTATCGGCACGAAAATCGACATACCAATCTCCTCAGCGAATAGCGGTGTAAATGGCTATTCTCATGGTTTACGCCCAATGATTCGCACTGAATCATATTTTTTGTCGTCGGACGCAAACATTGTTTTAATCAACAAACGCCAATTTTGCAAATTGGCGTTCCGAGGCGGCATTTGAAAGGCGCCATTGCTTTTGGCGTTGTAACAATCCCAAATCCGTTGTTCCTCCTGAATCCAGTCTGGCAAAAATTGGCGCGCGTAACCGCGATATTCCGTTTTGACTAAATCGAATCCCGCCAAAGCGCAAATATTAGCCAAACTTTGGGCGGTGAAAAAGTTTAAATGGCGGGGGACATCGAGCCAGCGCCACGCAATGCCGGCAGTTTGTAGCCCTGCAGCGGCATTGTTGGGCGTTTCTAAGATAATTGAGCCGCCAGCCTCTAACAAGTTGAAACAATTGCGCAACGCCGCCAATGGATCGATACAATGTTCGAGAACGTGAATCATGAATATGGCATTGTAACGATTTTGGATGATTTCTGCCGGCAATTGTTCAGCCTCGCCCGCAAAGACCATTAAGCCGCGATCTAAGGCGATTTGCCGGGAAACCGGATCTGGTTCCACCCCCCAAGCTTGATGTCCTTGTCCCATCAAACGGCGCATCAGCTCCCCTTTGCCGCAGCCAATGTCTAAAATTTTTGCGCTATCCGCCTTTAAATGAGTTGTCAGCCACCTATCATCTATTTTGGCGCTACGATCAGTCCGCCAAGCGAGATGAACTCGCGCTTTGTCAGCCAGCGACAAATTCGCTTGAGTCGTTGCCATCGCTTCAGAATGGGTATAGTAGTCGTCAACGACGTAAAAAGCTGCCACATCTTGCCGGGCGGGGCGGGGATGCAAAACGCCATAGCCGCTGCTTTGCCGCCAGTAAAGCTGGTAGCTTTGCGGCTCGTTTGGGCGACGCCAATCGGCGGGGATATTCATCCAAAGCTTCATTTTTTGGCTGTCGAATGGGCAAATGGGCGCGGAATTCATCGGGCAAGCGGTTAGGTTAGATGGCGCCTCATTTGCTTCTGGCGCATTAAAAGGCTAAAACAACAGCTAAAATGGAAGCCAAGGCGAATGCCGGCAAATCGATTTCGGGTTGCCATAACTTATACCGGGCTACCCACAATGCTCGAAACGGGTAGGTTAACCAAGGTAAACAGGCTAACCCTATCACCAAACCTTGTTCCCCGCCATATTTAAAGCCGATATAAAGGGCTGCTATTAATATCACAAACTGAAACGCCATAATCATCGCCACCTGAAAGGTTTTGCCCAGGGCGAGCAACACCGAATCGTAGGATAACCCGATGGCGCTGACGATTGATCCAAAGCCCAAAATGCGCAGCATCCATCCCGCCGCTTCCCATTCATCGTTAAAGAGGAGTTGGATAAAAGCTTCGCCAAACAAAATAAAAAACAGCCCCACTAAGGCGCTAACGACGATTAATATCAGCCGGGATTGGCGCACTGTCCGATACAATTTAGTTGGTTGGCGGCGAACTAGCTCGGCGTAAGATGGAAATAGAATGCGATAGCCCATTTGCATGATGCCCTGCTCCACAATTCGAGAGAACATCAGGGCGTTAGAGAAGATGCCAAGAAACGCCATGGTGGTCAATCCCCCAATTAATAATCGGTCGCTTTGGCTGGCTAGAAAGGTAAGGGCAGTACTAATGAAAATCCATCGTCCAAATTGAAAAATCTCTTTGGCAGCCTGCCGGTTCCATACCAACCGATTGCCTTCTCCTTTGAGCAGGAAATGGCTGAACAGGGCGTCTAAAAAGGCGGTGACGAGATTGCCGGCAATCAACGCCCAGATGGATGGTCTAAGGTATGCCCAGACGATCATCACCGTAATGCCGGCAACGTAGGCGGTCACCTCAATAAACGTGATCTCCCGCATCAACAATTGGCGATTTGCCAAAGCGAATTTCGTCGATTTAAAGCCGGCAAGGATAGAAGTCAAACCCGCCACCGGAATTGCCAATCTGAGAATGGGATGCCCATAATAGCTCGCTACTGGAGCCGCCACCAACAAGGCGATCAGCCACAACAAAAAGCCGCGAGCGACCTGGATCGTCCAGGCGGTATTCAGAAACTCCCTGTCGCTTCCCCTCTTATTTTGGATGATGCTGGGATTGATGCCAATATCGGAGAAAAATATTAACCCTAAAATTAAGGTGTCAACGATCGCCATAATCCCAAATAGTTCGGGAAAGAGCAATCGCGCCAAAATCAAGCGATTTACAAAACGAGGGGCCTGCTTCACCCCAAATCCCAACACTGTCCAAAAAGCGCCATGAATAGCTAATTTATTAAATGAGTTGGCGGCGCCTCCAGTTAAAATCGAAGCGTTGTTTTGGGGGGCTGGTTGGGTATTTTCGACCAAAATGATTTTCTCGGCGCAATAGATATTGAATATACGAATCAGGATTATAAGGAATAAAGATGAGATATGAAAATGAGTCTCTAGTATTGCGGGCTGCTTTTCTCGTTTTACGTTCAATGAACAATTGAAACGCGCAACCTTCGTTATCTAATTTCTGAACAACAGTTAAATGTTTAGACGCCTTGCCACTGCCAGAAAAATAAGGCTGATATGGTGACTACAAAGTTGCCGGCAGTAGAGCGTAGTTTAACTTATTATTTGTCTAGGTAAAAACTTGTGTCAGTTAATGCGGGGTATTGCAACAATACTCGCTTAAGCAAAAGGATTTGCAATCAATGTTACAGAGGCAAAATGGCGCAGCCGCCCTATTGCTAAGACAAGCGGCGCAAAAGCGATTTACATTGCAATTTAATGAAAAATGGCAACCCATCCACCAAATACCGTTTGGCTAGCCTAGACGGCTCTTGTAAAAGCCGGTGCAGCCATTCGAGACCCATCTTTTGCATCCATTTTGGGGCGCGGGCAACATGCCCAGAAACAAAGCTAAAACTGATGCCAACCCCCAACCACCACACTGCCGGCAATCGGCTCTCCAACTTCTCAATCAACGCTTCTTGTTTTGGCGACCCTAAAGCGACATAGATAATATCTGGCTTTGATTTGACCAATACCTCAATCATCTCCTCAAAACTATCGGGCTGATCTTCAAAACCGAATGGCGGGCAGTAAGCGCCAGCAATTTTTAGCCCTTCGTATTTGCTTTGCAATGTATCGGCAGTGAATTGGGCGGTGCCTGGCTGCCCGCCCAGCAAAAAGATGGAGCGCCCATTTTTGGCGGCGGCTTGGCTCAAACTCCAAATTAAATTTGAGCCGGTCACTCGTTCAGGCAACGGCGTGCCTTGCAGGGCGCTCGCCCAAACCAATGGCATGCCATCCGCTACATGAAGCGTCGATTTATTGCACAGGGTTTGATAATCGAAGTCATCGATAAAGCGGCGCAAATGGTCTAAATTCATGGTCATAATCGACCCACGCCTGCCGGCATCTAACTCCTTCATTACAATATCAACACATTCCTGCTCGGTAATAGCATGCAGCCGCGCCCCTTGTAAATGGATCACTGGAATGCGAGAAATGTGGTCTGCCGATCTAGCTGATTGATAGCGAGGCTTGACTAAATATGAGCTGCGTTGTGATCGTTCAGTGGCGGTCGTTAAATCCATAGGTTGCCTGGCTTTTAAAAACTCAGCTGCGATTGCCATTTGGCAAAAACGCGAGGAGCGAAAATCGAATATTCTAAGAGTGACACTCTGTACTAATTGTATAGAGAATACAAATTATTCTTTCGCTTGATTAGAAACGTTTGATTTTTTGGAACAACAGCTATAGGATAACTTAGCTACATAAAGATTCAAATTTATCTAACGTTCCAAAATATTTGGCGAACAACGCATAGGAAAAGAACAAAGTTTACTGTTTAGATGTTAAACCAATTCTTTAAAAAAGCAAAGCCGGCGTCATTCGCCATCCCTTTTAGTCCGCACCCAACTTTGTTGCGGGCGAACCAAAAATTTTAGATAGAGCGGTATCTTCCATAAGATATATGTCGGCACAGATAACAAAGCGGAAAAGGGCAAGATTTTTCGGCTAAATTTAGCCCAGGCCACCCCTATGCCCACAAAAATGAGGATGCCGGCAACCGACGACAATAGGAATGGCTCCCAACCAGCCCCCATAATGCCGGCAACCATTGTAAAAGCCATCGCTCCTACCCACAACAACATTAGGAAAGAGAGCGGCGGCACGCTCAATTCCAACGCCAACGCCAGCAAATCCAACCGACCCTGCCGGATGGCGCCGCTCAGCAATCTGGGAACTTGCGTCAGCAGCGTTTGCATATGCCCATGCTCCCACCGCGTTCTTTGGCTAGAAGCGGCGGCGGCATCTTTGGGCAATCCGCCATACGCCAGCGCAGTTGGCGCCAACTGAGGCGAATTGCCGGCAAGCGCCAAATCTAACCCAAGCTGCATATCTTCGACGATATTGCCGCTGGCAACCGATATGGCGCTGATCAAAGACCAAGGAAATGCCATCCCCGTGCCTGTCAACAAACAGGGCTGTCCTAATTTGTGTAACCCCAGGGGACGAGCCAAATTTTTCACCTGAAAGGCGAATGCCGACACCCGGTCTTTTGGCGTAGGCTCTTGTGGCGGATCCAACAAATAAATGGCTTGAATTGGCGCATTCAAAGCGTGTGCCCAACGCACGAGTTCATCTAACGCATTTTCTTCCAATGTGCAATCGGCGTCCAAAATGACCACGATTTGGGGCGGATTTTTCTGCAAATATTTCAACCCATAATCGAGGGCATACCCTTTTCCGCGTTCATTTTCAGAATGGCGTTCGAGTACAATGGCATTATACATGCGGGCGATTTCGGCAGTATTGTCGGCGCAATTATCAGCCACCACCACCAGCTGATCTTGGGGCAGCAAATGGGGCTGTAAATTGGTCAGCGTTTGCTCCAAAATGGCAGATTCATTATGTGCCGGCATTAAGATAGCGGCAGGCGGTCTGTGGTCGGTTGCAACTTTCTTTTGTCGAAGCGGCGCCAGGGCTGCCGCCACACATTCCAAAAAAATGATGAGGCTTAACCCCAAAATTAGTCCGGCTACCCCCAAAGCGATGATGTTGAGCGCTATCATGAATAGGACATTGAAATTATCTGTTGATTCCGCTCGCCCGCAACCCCCGTCACTTGCGGCGGGGAGTAGGGCTTAAGAGCTTTTTAAAAAATTCCTTACGGAAGACGAACCCTCGCGGCAAGCTGCGAGGAGCGTCATTAAAGATCAACATTGTAGGGGGATTTGCCGGCAAGCGGCAAAATATTTACCTGATTTGAACGCCAATCGTTGGCAGCGGACAAAGCTTTCCACATTAAAGAAACAATAAAGTAGCATGCAAAAACTTTTTCAAGGCTGCTAAAAAAATCTCTGCAACCTTTGTATCTCCCTGTTTTCCGCGTCCAAAAAAATCCAGGTTTATATGACCGGTATAATTACTAAATCGAGACCAATTGATGCGCCATGGAACGGAACGCTTGGCTGATAGGGGAGTCTGGCTTGCTAAAGACAAAGGTTTCCCCCTTGTTGGCAACCCGCGCCAACTCTTTTGGCGGAATGGTCACTATCTCCAGCAGTGGATATCTGAGGCTGCCCTCTATTGCTTCCCGCGGCAAGGCGATATTGGGATTAAAACTCGCCATTACTAGATGGATTATCGCGGTGTCAGGCAAGCTGTTACGCAAATCATTTACCATACGCTGCGCCGTATTGATCGAAATACGTTCTGGCGTAACGCATAAAACCAGTTGGGTGATAAAGGGCAAAATCGATTGATTCAAAGGCGAAATCCCAGTTCCTAAGTCAGCTATGATCGTCCTCTTGTCTTCTTTCAACGCTTTTAACAGATGCGCAATTTGATCTGAAGTCGGATTTTCCCGCTTGCCAATGATATTTGAAGCGGTCAACAACGTCTCAAGGTTTTCTTTATAGGGCGTCAACAGCTTGTTAATATCCAATTCATTCACGGAAAGTTTGGCGATTTGGTGTACTCCTTTGCCTGCCTGTAGGTTGAGATATTGGGCGATATGCCCTTGCAACAGATCGAAATCGACCAATATGGTTTGTTTTTTAGTTTGGGCGATACCGCCCGCCAAATTGATAGCGACTGTGGTGGCGCCGGCGCCGCCTCTGGTGCCCATAACGCCAATAAACGCTTTTTTGTTGGGCATTTTGTCGGGATGCATAGGGGGTTTGCCGGCATCTGACAAGGCATCGATCATGCCCGTTTTGTTGGGGCTGACGCTCGACCGAGCCAGCAGCATTTGCACGCGATCTACCAACTCTTTGGGATTCGTCGGCTTTGTCAAGAAATCGTCAGCCCCTGCCTGAAAGCCCATATGTTTGTCTTGTGGTTTGTTTTTTGCCGTAAAAAGCATAATTGGCACATGCGCCAAATTGGGGTCAGATCGAAATTCACGGCATACCTCATAGCCATCCATTCCCGGCATCATCACATCCAACAACAATAAGTCGGGCGGGCTTACTTTTGCCAACGCCAAGCCATCTTTTCCCGAATGGGTGACGGTTAATAAAAATCCCTCTTTATTCAGGATCATATTGATCATTTTCAATGTTTCAGGATCGTCATCGATCACCATGATACTTGCGGTCATGCTTTTATCCTACTGCTATTCCCTAAAATGGGAAAGTTAAACCAGGGGCCATGGGTAATGCCGACCCGAGCCAGGGCGGGGGAAAATGCCATTCCCTATCAACTTGTTCAATCTCGTTTCCATCGCCCCAATTTCCTGTTTTGTTAACAATTTGGCAAGCCGCTCTTGTAGTGGCGAGGGGCGTTGCGCTAAACTTAATTGTAATCGCTTTAAATTTGTAACTAAATTAGCCGGAATTTCCTTGCCGGCATATTCCCAAATGACGCTTCTCAATTTATCTTCCTGATGAAAACAAACGCCATGGTCTATGCCCCATAATTGGTCATCGTCAGCCAGCAATAAATGCCCTGCCTTTCGATCTGCATTATTGATAATGGCATCGAATAAAACAAAGCGTTGAATTTGCTCTTGAAATTGTCCTTCGAAAGTAAAGTAATGTTCTTGCGGATTATGGTCCACAAACCATTGCATCGAGCCGATGCCATGTGGACCTTCGCGCAAAATGGTGGGCGGCGCCAAACGCCACCCCAAAGCGGCGCTAACTTCGTAAGCGGCAACTTCGCGGTTGCACAAAGTGCCGGCAGGAAAATCCCACAATGGGCGTTCGCCTCGCCTCGGTTTGTACACCGCCTGAATCTCTTGATCTTCGGCGCAAATTTGCAACAAAAAAGTATAATTTGAACTCCAGGGGAGCATTCCCTTCAACTCTATTCTGCCTTCTTGCAACAACATTAAGATGCCGGCGTCTAGGTTGACTGTATCGTCGTTCATTGCCGGTTGTTCGTCATCATTTACTGCCATTTTTATTGCCCCCGTCCCTTGATTATATTTTGTGCCCGTTCCGATGAGGACAAAAATGCCCATCCGCGTCAATCGGTTGCCCACAATTGCCGCAGATCGGTCTACCCGCCCGAACCACCTCCTTGATATGGGGGATCAGGGCTTGAATTTGAGCCCGAGACGCCCAAAAACTGACCACATTGGGCTCATCATCTTCATCCACCAACTCATATGCCACTAAAACCACCCGATTAACTTCCTCATTGTACCCCAAACCCATATTGCCGATCCGAAACAATGGTTCTAGCGGTTGTTTCAAACGCAAATCCGTCCACACCGTTTCGGTGGCGTCTCGTTGAGTATTGGGATATTTATTTTTCAGCTCCTCTAACAACGAATCCAACCCGTTCGCCAGCAGATTCGCCTGCTGTTTTTCCATGATGAGGGTGATCACCTGATCCCCCTGACTCCCTTGCATATAAAAAACCCGCTGTCCGGGCGATCCAACAGCGCCAATAGAAAAATGGGAAGCGGGATTAATTTCAATGTGGCGAGCCATCGCTCTTTTCTTCTCGCTTTTTAAGCTGTCTCTTTTTAGATGGGGCGGTTATTGGTCCATTGTCATTGATACGCAACAGCCGCATTTGCCCCGATGCCGGCAATTGCAAAACGCTCACGGAAGCGGGCGAAATCACCAGCCGTTGAAACAGATCGATATGAACGCCCAGATAGTGGGCTAGGATCAATTTGATTACGTCGGCGTGGGAACAAACGACGATCATCTGTTCAGGATGGCGTTGGCATAATCCCTCTAAACCAGCAACCGCCCGACTCTGTATCTCGGTAAAATTTTCCCCATCAGGAAATTGGAAACGAGAGGGGAAAAACTGAACGCGCCCCCAATCCCGTTTTTTCGCCAATTTTTTGACCTTTTTGCCTTCCCATTTTCCATACCGAACTTCGCCCAATGCCGGCAGCTCTTCAATCTGTAGATTCAATGCTTGTCCCACAAATTCAGCCGTTTCCATACAACGGGTTACTGGGCTACTGAACAACGCCTTAATCGGCAAATGCGCCAATCGTTGCGCGGCGTCCGCCGCCTGTTTTCGCCCCTTCTCATTGAGATGAACGCCAGAAATCCAGCCAGCTAGCCGACCTTTTTTCACCCATTCATTTTCTCCATGCCGCAGGAGCAAAATCGTTGTCATGAAAAGGATGATAACAAAAGGGGTAGGAAACTACAACTGTCCCAGAGTGGGATCTACTCTTGAACGTCTGGACTGTCTTCAAAGATTCGAAACTCATTATTAGGCACAAAAAATGGGTCAAATGGGCTGGCGTCAGGGGCAAATTGCCCTACCTCAAAATATGCCGACATCACATCCCGCACAATGGGCGCCGCCCAAGTCGATCCTTCGCCGCCATTGTAAACGAAGGCAGCCACCACAATTTCTGGATCTTCATAGGGCGCGTACCCTACATACCAGGCGTGGGTAGGCAAAATAACTTTCGTTTGATCTGCTCTGCACCAGCGTCGCTTCAGGGCGATGTTGTCGCAATATTCGGCTGAACCCGTTTTGCCGGCAACATTGATGCCATACTCTTCCAACCACGGCACGCTGGCAGCGGTGCCGCCCCCCGAAATTTGCGGATGCGACTCAGGCGGCTGCGTGACCAAATACATCGACTCCGCCACAATGTCTAAAAATTCCCGGTCTACGTTGACTGCAGTAAGCACTTCTGGCTCGAAATCTTGGATTATCTCGCCCGCCTGGTTGGTGGCGTGATGAATAATTTGAGGCTTGTACAAAAAGCCGCCATTTGCGATCACCGCCGCCATTTGCGCCACTTGCAATGGGGTAGCCAGCACGTCTCCCTGCCCAATCGCCATATTGTAATCATCGCCCGTTGACCACGCTTCACCTCTAAAGCGCCGCTTCCATGCCGGGTTGGGAATTAACCCCGCCGATTCTGCCGGCAATTCAATGCCTTGCAGCCTGCCCATACCAAATTGCAGCGAATATTCACGCAACCGATTCGCCCCCAACCCGTCAATATCTTCCCCATCTTGATGGTAGCCGCCATTTATTTTATAAAAGTAAATATCGCACGAATTCGCCAAGCCGCCCCACACATTCATTAAGCCATGCTCGCCGCCCGCCTGATTGATCCAACAGACAAAGGTTTGGGCTCGACCAGGATCTTCTGGGGCAAATCGATTGCGAATCTCAATCGAACCCGGCGCTTGCAACAGCCGACCTGGCGACACCACCCCATCTTGCAAAGCCCCTGAAGCAGTGATGATTTTATAGACGGAACCAGGCGGATAAGCCCCGCCAATGGCGTGATCTAGCAATGGGGTGTAATCATCCCGAAGCAAGCCCAGATAATAATCGACTGGAATCTCCCGAGCGAAACGATTGTTGTCAAAAGTAGGCAAGCTGACCATTGACAATATTTCGCCCGTATTGGGATCGAGAACTACGACCGCCCCTTGACGCGCTTCCACATCGGACAACTCCCCGGTTATGAGATCGCGCTCCGGCGTCTGCTCTCGTAAATTCAGCCATCCTTGCAAAATTTTGTGAACTTGCTGCTGCAACTCAACATCGATGGTGAGGTGGATATTTTGACCAGCGGTGGCGGGCTGGGCGACTCCGATTTGCCGCCGTTCTCGTCCGGAAAAATCAACCTCAATGGTGCGCCGCCCCTTGTTTCCTGACAATGTATCTTCTGCCGATGATTCTAATCCCGCCAAACCGACCCGATCATCCGCTTCGTATCCCAAATCACGGAAACTTTGGTCGGGCAAGGGACCCATATATCCAATGATTTTGGCAGTATATTCGCCAGTTGGGTAATCTCGCAAAGGGCGTTCAAGTACTTGAACGCCAGGTAAAAATGGGGTATTGAGCTCAACGGAATAGGCGATGTCGATGGATACGTTGTCTGTGATGACTGCCGGCAAAAACGGGGCGAAGCTAAAGGTCTCTACTGTGCCGGCAATGCTGTTTTGCAAAATCGGCGTCACCCCCCCCTCATCCAGAACGTCTTCCAAAGATTCATTGTAAAGCTCGGCTAATTGGCTATAGATGCCGATTTCGTATGGGTCGGCTTGCAGCCGAATCTCTTCTTGGGCAACGGTGTTGGTAATGGGAACGCCGGTTAAATCAGACAGACGAGCATACACCGCTTCTCGTTCTTGATCATCCTCTGGCAAAAATGCCGGCACAATAGCGATGTCAAAACTGGGCAAATTGTCCGCCAAAATCGTCCCATTTCGGTCAGTGATAATGCCCCGCGGCGCGTCAACGCTCAAATCGGCAAGCGAATTTTCCGCCGCCTGTGGACGCCAGGGGGAATTATCCTCTTGTTGCAACAGATAAATGCGCCCCAGAAAAATACTGAACACGCCCAACATAAACAAACGGGCAAAAAACAACCTGGCTCGCAAATTGCTGTTCGCTTCATAACTCTCTTCCGTCTCTTCCGGGTAATCCCAACCAATGCGTGACATGCCGCCTCTTAAATCTCAATCGTTCTTGGCTGGGTCAGCCTTTGCCAAAAAGCGACCGCTCGCACAAAAGGGATGATCAGCGCCGCATGAATCGCCAATCGACTGAGCATATCGGGGATTGTCGGCAAGCGAATGGCGTATCCAAATAGGCGCAAAATGATAAATTGAGCCAACATTGCCGTAAAGACGCCCACCATTGTAAGCAGCGACGGCATCAATGCATTTCCTTCAGGCAGCCACAATTTCAACAAAAGTACAACTGCCACAGCCACCATGTAGGCTAAAGCTGTGCTGCCGACTGGAGCAATCGAAAACAGATCTAGCAAAATGCCGGCAAAAAACGCCCAGGCAACTCCCGTTTCCAACCCTTTTTCCAACCCCCAAGCCAATGCCAACAACAACATCAAACTGGGCGTTTGCCCCAACAAAGGAAATCGGGGAACAACCGTCAACTCCACGATTACCGCCGCTCCTAAAAATAGGGCAATCAGCCAATCAACAGGGCGAATCATGGCGTTTCTGCCTCAGGCGCCTCAAACAGATCTGTTTCAATTTGGGTGAAGTTAGTGATAACAGACACGAACTCTAAATCTTCGAAATTAATATCGGACAGCGCCCGCACCGTTTGATGCAACCCTGTATCCTGAATCGATACATCTAATGCGCGCCCCACTGACAAATTTTCTGGAAAACGCCCGCCAATACCCGAGGTGATCACCAACTCTCCCGGCACAATCTCGGCGTCTAAATCCAGCCAATCGATCCGCAAGTCGCCGCCTAAACCGCCGCCGCGTAAAATGCCGGTCGCCCGAGAATTTCCCAATCGGACCGGGATGCTGCTTTGTCCATCGGTAAGCAGCAAAACTTGGGAAGCATTGCCTGAGACGCGATAAATTTGTCCCACCAGCCCCCTATCGCTTTCCACCGGCATGCCAGCCCGAACCCCAAAATTGCTGCCGGCATTGATGATGACGCTCTGAAAATAAGGGTTGCTGTCGTAAGCGATTACCGATGCCGTTAGCCGCTGCAAACTCGAATTTACCTGGGCGCGATTCAGCAACGCTTCTAACTGTTGATACTCGCCTTGCAGCTCTCGCAGCTCCTCATTCTCCCGCTCCAACTGGGTGACTGATTGTTCTAGCTCCTCGATTTTTTGCAGCGCAGTCGTCAAATCGCGCGGTCCATCCAACAAATTATCAACCGGATTTACCTGAGCCGAACTCCAACCCATAACATAGGCGATAGGGTCGCGCAAAAAGCCGAACAGGGGCTCAATCAGCCCCACACTATCGATTATCATGATGGCAATCGCCCCCACAGCCAGCAACGTTACCAGGCTGGAGCGAATCCGTTCCGGAGCGTTTTGGATGTTCATCTTTTCAAATTGCCCAACCTATGCCCCTGCATTGGTTAGAGCTTTTCCGTCTTAATGATGCGTACTGCCTCTATCGCGGGAAACCAAAACTCGATTATAGTTGTCAAAATCCTCCAAAATATGACCCGCTCCCCGCGCCACGCAAGTCATCGAATCTTCCGCTACCCACACCCGCATTTTAATTACATCTTCCAGCCGGTCAGCCAACCCTTGAATTTGCGCCCCGCCGCCTGCCAGACAAACGCCCACCTCCATCAGGTCTGCCACCAACTCTGGCGGCGTTTCGTCTATGGCATCGCGCACGGTATCGACGATGATGTTGATTGAGGGGGCTAACGCTTCGCGCAACTCGATGCTGCTGATCTCGACTGATTGAGGCAAACCGTTGATCAGATTGCGCCCGCGCAAGGTCATGGTGCGCTCTTCCGGTAAAGGAAAAGCGGAGCCAATGCCGATTTTGACCCGCTCCGCCATCCGCTCGCCAATGAGCAAATTGTATTTGCTGCGGGCATAGTTGATGATATCTTCGTCCATCTCGTCTCCTGCCACCCGAATCGAGCGACTGGTGACGATGCCACCCATGGCGAAAACAGCTACTTCTGTAGTGCCGCCGCCAATATCGACGATCATGCTGCCCCGCGACTCGATAATGGGCAAATTTGCCCCAATGGCAGCCGCCATCGGCTCTTCGATGAGGTGGGCTTCGCGTGCGCCCGCCGAAATGGCAGCGTCGTACACCGCCCGTTTTTCCACCTCGGTTACGCCGCTGGGAATGCCCACCACCACGCGAGGGCGGGGAAAGGGCACCAACATCTGTTCGTGGGCTTTGTCTATAAAATATCTGAGCATCGCTTCGGTTATTTCAAATTCCGAAATGACGCCATCTCGCAAGGGGCGAATGGCGACGATGTCGCTAGGAGTACGCCCCACCATTTCGCGGGCTTCGGCGCCAATTGCCATTGGCTGCCGGTTGCGTTTGTGGATCGCCACCCAAGATGGTTCGTTGATGACAATCCCTTTTTCTTTGATGTAGACGAGGGTGTTGGCAGTACCCAGGTCGATGCCGATGTCCAGGGAAAAGATCCCTAGCGCGTAATTAACGATTCTAAACAAATTTTATGCGCCTTTTTGCCAAAAACCCGACATAATGCCGAGCTTGCTTTTATGTTGAAAAACTAACATAAAATTATACCACAGGGCAAGATGCCGGCACGAAAACGGGGTTATCGTCACCAAAAGCTTAACTATTGATGAAATGCCGGCAGTAATTTTGTACAGTTGCCGGCAATCTAATGCCGATATAACATTTCCATGGTCTACTACCGTCAGACTTTTCTATTTATTATTGTATGAAGAAGTATTGAAGGCATTTCCATGGCAACCCAACCTTTATTTCGCGGATTAATTTACGACGAGCAAGACAATTTGTGTGAAACCGGTTTCGTGGGACAAGAATCTCACTACATTATCGACGACGATGGCTTCCAACGATATGTGCCGTCTGAAGAGATAGACCGCAAAATCCTCGCCCTCTTTTTAGAGCAGTTGAACAATAATCAAGATTTGGCAGTGGAGCAAGCTCTCAATATGATGGGCAAAGACGATTTACTGACCAAGGCGGCGCTGGTGGCGTCAATTCGAAACGTGAGTGAGGATGAGATCTTAAAGCAGGGAATTCCCCAACAGGCGATAGATATGATGGGGATGATGGGCTTTAAGGTGATCGTGAATTATCGGGGGGAGATTCAGGGCTTTAATCAGCCAACTGTCGCTGATGACGAAGGGTGGTGATTATAAATTGGGGTGGAGGATGCCGGCATTGCCCCTACACCTCTCGATACAGATACCAGAAGCGGCTCTTAGGGTAAGCCCGCTCCAGCTCCTTTGCCAACACAAAATCCCCTTCTTCCCCAATCGTACTAAGCCGTTTATCTAAAATGTTTATTTCGCTCTCGATGCCTGGCTCGATAATAAAGTTAGGCGAATAGAGGTAATCGACCAAGTGAGACAGCATGATGCGGGCTTCTACAGCGGTATGAAAGCTGGCAGCCGCCAAACTTGACTCTCGCAAATCGCGCAGATATTCGCTCCATTGTCGCACCCTTGCCCTAGCTTCTTCATGTAATTTCTCTTCAACCCGCACCGTCCAGGGCATCGTCTCCCGATCAAAATGATCTATCGCCAAGCGCAATCTCTCCTGCTCTTCCCCGGAAAGCTCCTGACGCAAAGCAACCAACTTATGCTGACGCAAGAAATATCCGCCAAACGTTAGCCTGGGCATATTCCCTTTTTCCATGCGCCAAAAAAGAGCGTCGCTCATAATGTAATCTCTAATTTCAGAAGACATCGCCTCTAAAATAGCAAGGTCTTTTTTTAATTTGCCGATAAACTCTGACATAGGGAGTTAATCCTTCTAAATTCGTTGCTTGCGGTCAGCATCACGTATAATACGGTATATTTTAGTGGAATGGCAACAATTTTTATGCCAAAATAACGGATTGAAAAGGCACAGGGGCTTATGAACCCGATCAGAAAAGCGGCAGCGCGGCGTCTGGCGGCGTCTGCATATGAAATGGGAATGGAGCAAATGAGCGGCGTAGTTCAGCAAGATGAGGCTGGAGATTGGTTCGTGGGGAATCAATCTCTTGAAGCATGGCTAAGCGATCAACAGGGGAATGAAGCGGTGTTGATATTGGCTTCATTGATCGACGACCGCCCGGTACAACCGCGCACCTGCCGCACATGCGGCAGAGATTACATGGAAGTGGAATGTCCTACTTGCCGGGCAAATCGGATTCGGTTGCGGGGCAGAGCATGAGATGATTGTGTTACGCTTAAAAAGATGGTTGTGGCTGCCGGCATTGTTGGCGGCTATTTTTTTTGCGCCATCCACCATGTGGGGGCAGCAACCGCCTGCTCCGCTGGAGCGATTGGCAGTTGATATTTGGCTTGATTTTGATCGACCGCAAGCATTATTGCTGTTTACCGGCGATATAGCGGCAAATGTCCCGCGACCAGCGACCATTGTATTGCCAGCCCCGGCAACCGCCGAAATCAACGCCGTGGCGGAGATGGACAGCAGAAACGACTTGTTTGATATCCCTTATCAAATAGTCGGCGAGCAAGCGATTTTTGAGATTGGGGAAAATGGAGTCGGTTTTCGCCTGGAATATTACATCCCCTACCAAAGCGATGGGAACCAACGGACTTTTTCAATGGTGTGGGAAGCTCCATCCGATGTGGCGCAATTCGCTTACCGGGCGCAACAGCCGCCTGCGGCGTCGCCATTACGCATCGACCCGGCTCCAGTTTCAACTACGCAAGAGTCGTTTGGGTTAGATTATTATAATTTGCCGGCAATCTCCCTGGCGACAGGCGAAACAGCTTCCATCTCGATTGCATACGAGGCAACCGGAGTTGAATTAACCAGCGACTCCCTGTTTGCCGCAAACAGTTCGTCCCCATTAATCGAGGAGCCGGTTGAAGAGGGTAGAAATTGGGAGTTGATCATCGCCGGCATTCTCACGGCTGCCATTGGCGCGGCAGGAGTGTGGCTATGGTTAAACCGCCGTCAACCTGAGCGCGTCCTCAAGCCAAAACGAGCGCCAACTGCCGCCAAAAAACGAGCTCGTTTTTGCCGGCATTGCGGCAATGGCGTATCGGCTGGAGACAAATATTGCCGGCAATGTGGCAAGCCGATAACGTAATTTAATTGTCGGTTAGCTGTGAATTGACCGCTTTTCCAATTCTGATTTTCGCAGCCGGTACAGCATCTCTTCCGTTAGGCGGCGGTGTTTGCCAGCGATATCTGCCAACACCCCGAACAAGCCGATCAAAATGCCGACCAGCAGCAAACCAGTGCCGATTGTAATTGATTGAATCAGGCGGGTGCTGTTCCATTGTTCGGGACGAAGCAAAAATGCGAACAGAAATCGCAACAACAAAAAAATGCCGGCAGCCAAAAAGGGAGCAGCCACATAGCTAAAGGTCCGCAATGGTTCATAAAAGGCATACACGCGCAAAATCGTGCCAGCTTGAGATTTGATGAAATGCCACATATTCCGCTGCAAGCGAGAAGGGCGGGTGGGGGCATGGGTATCAATCGGAAAGCTGACGATCCGCAAGCCGAGTTTGCCAGCCTGAATTAATGTCTCCAAGGTGTAACTGTAATGGCTCAACACGTTGAGGCGCAATGCGGTCTCTTGTGAATAGGCTCTAAATCCGCTGGCAGCGTCGGGCGCTTCTACCCCGCTGACAGTTCGAACCACCCAACTGCCTAGCTTCTGCAACTGGCGCTTGAATGGGGAGAAGAATGGATTTACGCTCACTTGCCGATCGCCTAAGGTCATATCCGCTTCGCCGTTGACGATGGGGGCAACTAAATCGGCGATATATTTGCCTGGATATTGATTATCGCCATCGGTATTGACGATGATATCTGCCCCCTGGTTTAAAGCGTAACTAACCCCTGCCTGAAAAGCGGCGGCTAACCCTTTGTTGCCTGGCTGTCTGAGGATATGGGTTACCCCTAACTTGCCGGCAATCTCTGCCGTGCCGTCGTCGCTGCCATCGTCGATCACCAACGTTTGGATGCAATCAACGCCAGGAATAGATGCCGGCAGCTCCGCTAAAACTGCCGGCAATGTTTCCGCTTCGTTGTAACAAGGGATTTGGATGATCAGTTTCACAGGGCGATTGTAACAAAACTGATTTATGAGGAACAATGACGCAATTTACAACTCGTTTCCGTACACAGAGAGGGCGAGCAACGATTGAGCGGCGTAATAACTGCCCAACACCCAAAATTGAGAGGAATGAAAGGGGCGGCGGAAGCGGTTAATCGCTAGGGCAGCGTCCGAAAAGACGAATAAAATCGCCCCGACCAATGCCGCCATCGACCAGCGGGCGGGTTGAAGCAGCCATAAATTCGCCGCCATCCAGCCCATACACAAAATCGCCGCGATATAAAAGGCAGCGGGAATTTTCATTTTGCCCAAGCCGCCCCACAAATAGCCGCCCATTAAAATGCCGGCAATCAGGAATGGGAGCAACGCCAGCCACTTAAGCTGAAACATCGCTTGCCCGCCAAAGGCGATACTATAGAAGATATGGGCAACTAAAAAGCTGGCTAACCCACCGATAAAATATTTTTTGTCGAACATCAGAATAATGTCGCCCGCCATCGAAAAGAGAATGCCGGCAACCACAAACTGTTTATAGGCTGGGGATGGCGGCGAATTTGGCATAATCGCCAAAAATAAAATCAATAAGGTGGTAAGGGGCTTGAAAATGTAGACGCGGCGCGCTTTTTCTGGATAAAAACTAGCGATGGTAATGGCGCCGGTAAGAAAAATAGTTATCAGAATGGCAAATCGAATCATTTTGCTTTGGTTTTATCTTCCCCAACCCCTGCCAGCAAATCGTCAATTTCCAGCCAATGCAGCCCTTTCCATAGGTAAATGTCTAAATTGATCCGTAATTTGTCGTCTACGGCTATCCCCTCGGCGCGCAACAGCTTGGCTTGCTCTTTGGCGCCATGTTCGCGGTTGACGATGGAGATGCGCCCCTGGCTGTTGACGACCCTATGCCAGGGTATTTCTTCTGTGTGGTCATCATCTTTGTGGGCGCGCAGGGCATAACCTACCGCCCTAGCGGCATTGGGGGCGCCTAACATGCCGGCAATCCGCCCATAGCTGGTTACTTTGCCGTGGGGAATGCGGCGCACAACGGCATAAACGCGGTGGTAGAAGTTAGGGGTAGCCATTTTTCTACAAGGGATGGTAGCGGAAATGCCGGCAGTCGCCAACCAAGGTTAAAGGTATGTGAGTCTGATCGTTATTTTGACAGATATTTATGATCTTGTATACTTATCTCAATCATTTAAAACAATTCAAATGGTAAAAAACATAAAAATGACTGAAAAATTTCAACCTGCCGATGAATTTCGTATCAACGATGTAGAAACGCTAAAGGTAATTGCCGACGCCACCCGCATGCAAATATTGCAGACGTTAGGCGAACCCAAAACTGTAAAAGAGATAGCCGCCATCTTGGACATGCCGGCAACCAAGCTCTATTACCATGTCAACCTAATGGAAAAACATGGGATGATCGTGGTCGTCGCCACCAACATCGTCTCCGGCATCATAGAAAAAACGTATCAGGCGGCGGCAAAATCTTACAAAATCACCGATGAGCTTATGCCCGCCGCCCAATTGTCATCGTCTGAGATCGAACCATTCATCCAAACGATTTTTGATGCTACTGCCAGCGAAACGCTCCAATCCGCTCAGGCGGGCTTAATCGACCTTACCGACGAAGACGATCGCTCTCATTTAATCAGCAGGATTGTTACTCAGGTAACAGCGTCGCAATTTGACGATTTTCTCGACCGATTAGAAGCGTGGAAGGACGAGATTAAAAGCGTCACGCCAACGCCTACAGAAGACGACCCAGTCAAAACGGTGGGGGTCACGTTGGCTTTTTACCCCATTCGCCACCCAATCAAACACAAAGAACAACCAACTGATGACGCCCGAGATTGAAAGCTCCCCCGAATATCGCTCGTTGCGCCCCTTTTGGGTTTTATGGAGCGGGCAAGCAATTTCGTTGTTGGGCACGCAAATCGTTCAATTCGCCTTGATTTGGTATCTGACTGTGGAGACCAACTCCGCTTCTGTGTTAGCTCTGGCGTCGCTTGCCGGCATGTTGCCCAGTGTGGCACTGGGTCCAATCGCCGGGGCATTGGTAGATCGTTGGTCACGGCGTTGGATTATGTTTGGAGCAGACAGCCTGGTAGCGGGGGCATCGTTGATTTTAGCTCTATTATTCGCCGCAAATCGGATCGAAACTTGGCATATTTTTGCTATTTTGCTTATTCGCTCTCTGGGTACCGCTTTTCACGGTCCGGCTATGCTGGCTTCTACTTCGCTGATGGCGCCGCCCGATTACCTTACGCGGATTGCCGGCATCAATCAAATGCTGCATGGCGGGGTGGGCATCGTCTCCGCCCCATTAGGCGCATTGGCGGTCGAGGCGTTGTCTATGCAAAGCGTGCTGGGGATCGACGTGATCACTGCCTTATTTGCCATACTGCCTCTGCTGTTTATCCGGGTGCCGCAACCCCCTGCCAAATTGAAAGAGGAGACGGATAACGGGCAAAAGTCGCTTTGGTCAGAAATTCGAGAAGCAGCCGGTTATATGTGGCAGTGGCGCGGGTTACGCATTTTGTTTGGCATCGCCATCACCCTCAACTTTTTGCTCAATCCCGCTTTCTCGCTTTTGCCGCTGCTCATCAAAAACGAGTATCAAGGCAGCGCAGGCGTGTTGGCATGGGCGCAAGCCGCTTTCAGTATCGGATTGATAGCCGGTGGAGCGCTGTTGGGGGCATGGGGCGGGTTTCAGCGAAAAATGGCTACTTCTTTATCTGGCACTGCATTGATTGGGATAGGCACATTGGGGGTGGGGGCGATGCCGGCAAATTTGCTGCCGATGGCAATTGCCAGCATGGCGATTCTTGGATTTGGGCAACCGTTTGCCAACGGTCCAATCATGGCGATTTTGCAAGAAGTGGTGGCGCCAGAGATGCAAGGGCGGGTTTTCACCTTGTTAATCAGCGCCGCCACGGCGGCTTCGCCGCTGGGTTTGCTCATCGCTGGACCTATCTCCGATTTGGTCGGGGTACGGAGTTGGTTTATAGCGGCAGGCGGCATGTGTGTGCTCATGGTTATTGCCGGCAGCTTTAGCAAAGAGCTGCTTAATCTAGACTCTGCCAGCGTTTCCCCGTCTTAAGCGGCTCCACTTCTACGCTTTCCCTGCAACCCTTCCCCTCTAAGAAAGCGGTAAATATCCGCGAACAATCGCCTAAATCTAGTTGCTTTTGCCCAACCGTGAAGCATATAATCCCTATTCGATGGGGGCGATAGTACTAATTGTTATGGCGTTGGCATGACTATTTGAGAGAATTTAAGGTATGTTTGGTTACGATATTTTTGATGTTTTGGCGTTTTTTCTGGTTTTAACCCCCATTGTGATTGTACATGAATTGGGGCATTTTATCGCCGCGATTCGCAATAATATTCGAGTAGAAGAGTTTGGATTGGGGTTGCCCCCCCGCGCTGCCAAACTATTTGAAAGAAACGGCACTCTCTTTACCCTTAATTGGATACCGTTAGGCGGCTTTGTCCGCCCGGCTGGCGAAGACGACCCGTCTATACCTGGCGGATTGGCGGCAGCCCCCAAAATGGCTCGCTTTACCGTGTTGATCGCCGGAGCGGCAGCCAACTTTCTGCTGGCGTTTTTGCTCTTTTGGGTCGCTTTTGCCGTCACCGAATTTCCAGTGGAAGTCGCGTTTGTAGTGGTAGACGAGGGCAGTCCCGCCGAACAAGGCGGATTGATGGCAGACGACATAATCAAAGAAGTCAATGGCATTCCTGTCGACACCACCGGCGTGGTGGTGAGCGAGGTGCAAGGCTCGGGCGGCGACCAAGTTAAATTTTTAGTCGAGCGAAACGGCGAATTGCAAACGATTGTAATTCAACCATCTATGGATTCTGGGCTGCCCCTGATCGGGGTCACGCTGGGCTTTCCTCCAGACGGCGAAACAGAGCGTTTTGGGATCGTTGCCGCCGCTGGCGAATCAGCCAAGCAAATTATCGATATCATCATCACCACTTTGCGCGTTCCATTGATGATCCTTAGAGGGCAAGTTGGCGTTGAGGAGGTAGGATTTGTTGGTCCGCCCGGCATTGCCAAAGGGATTAGAGAATCGGCAGCGGCTTCGTTTGAAACGGGTGAATGGTTCCGCTTTTTGGGCTTTGTGGCATTCATCAATGTAGCGCTTGGCTTTACCAATTTACTGCCTATTCCCGCCTTGGATGGGGGGAGAATTTTATTTGTGCTTATCGAGGCCCTGCGCGGCAAAAGAATCGAACCAGAAAGAGAAGCGATTGTTCATATCATTGGTATGGCGTTATTATTGGGGTTGATGGGTTTGATTTTTGTCAACGACCTGCTAAACCCTTTCGATTTTAACTTTCGGTAAATGGCAAAATTATGAATAAGAGGATGAACTTTTCTGAGCTTCTGGCTGCATTGCGGGATAATGATCTAATATCTATCCCCCTTTTGTATCAGTTGACGGATTTGCAAGGAGAAGAGTTAACCCAGTTTACAGAGGCATGGAAAGAGTTTGAGCCCGAAAAAAAGCGGATGATTATGCGGCATCTGAGCGACTTGACTGAAGATAGCTATCTGGTGCAATTCGATCCGTTGTTCTATTTGGGGATTGAAGATGAATATCCACCGGTTCGCATGGCAGCGGTAGACGGCATTTGGCAATCGGAAAATACCCGATTTGTGCAGCCTCTAGTTGAAATGGCGGAAGGGGATTCTGATATTTCGGTGCGGGCAACGGCGGCGGCAACCTTAGGGCAATATCTGCTAAACGCACTCTTTGAAGTCATACCGCAACGATTTAAGAGGGTGATATTGCCGGCATTGTGGCGGCTGTTGGATGATGATGATACTGTGCCAATGGTGAAGCTCCGCGCTCTGGAATCGGCTTCCCAATCTTCAGACGACAAAATCCATCAATATATTGAGCTATTTTACGCCAGCCCCGATTTAGAAAGCCGATTGGCAGCGGTGCGAGCTATGGGCAATTCTGGCGGCGATCAATGGCTGCCGACGATATTGGAAGAGCTGGAAAGCAAAGACGCGCCAATGCGGCTGGCGGCGGCAAACGCAGCTGGCGCCATGGGCGATCCCCAAGCCACCTCTTTTCTAATCGATCTCATTGACGATATCGACCCCCAAGTACAAATCGCCGCCATTTATGCCCTAGGCGCTGTTGGCGGCAAAAAAGCGGCAAGCGTTCTCCGTGAAATCCTTAAAAAGGAAGATGAGAACGAGCTTCGCCAAGCGGCGGAAGAATCTTTAGAAGAGATTGAAGCGTTTAGCACAGGCATCAACGAATATCTGTTGTTTGATGCCGATGATGAAGAGAATTTGGAGGACGAGTTCAACATTGACGGCGATTGGGACACTTTTCAAATCCAAGGGTAGCAATGCCCTCCAAACAAACCCAAGCTTTTGCCGTCAATGTCTGGCATAGTTGACGTTTTTGGGAACAACATCCTGCCCATTTTTTTCGTGGCTGGGTTGGGCGCCATATTACGCCGCTGGTTGCAGTTAGATAAAAAGACGTTGTCCAGAACAACGCTCTATGTTTTAAGCCCCTGTCTTGTATTTTCATCATTAGCCAGTACCCAGTTAGACGGTTCGGAGTTGGCAAAAATCGGTTTGTTTGCCTTGATGATGGCTGCCGCAATGGGGATTGTGACCGGGATATTTGGCAGAGCGGCGCGGCTGAACCGCAAGGAGACGGCGGCAGTTATGTTGGGAGTAATTTTTGCCAACAATGGCAACTATGGGCTGACGATCAACCAGTTGCGTTATGGAGAGCCGGGCTTGGCGCGAGCAATTATCTACTTTACTGTCATTACGCTCATCACGTACACTGCTGGGGCGTTAATCGCCTCTTCTGGTTCGACAAATTTGCGGGAATCGGTTAAAAAGTTATTGAAATTGCCGGCATTTTATGCCCCTTGGCTGGCGATCTTGTTTTACTCTCAGGAATGGGAGCTGCCAAGCGGGTTGATGCGCGGCATCGAAATCGCTGGCGCCGGAGCGATTCCGGTGATGCTGTTGGTATTAGGCATGCAAATGGCAGATTTAAAACAAACGCAACATCTCAATATGGCGTTGCCGGCAATGGGGCTGCGTCTATGCGTTGCTCCCGTCATTGGGCTAGGCGTCGCCGCCTTATTGGGCATGAATGGCATCAGCCGAAATGTATCCTTGTTGCAAGCCAGCATGCCCACGGCAGTCGTCACTATCATTTTAGCCACCGAATTTGACGCTTTGCCGGAACTGGTTACGACGATTGTAGTTATATCTACTATTGTCAGTTTGTTCACCATTCCGCTGGCGATCGCCCTATTTGGATTATGAAAAGCGGTTCTCGTTTATTAGCGATGGGGTTGGGGTTACTTGTGGCGTTGAGTACGATGCCGGCAATCGCCCAAAACGACACCGACCTAAGCGATGTCCATTCCCGCGCCAACTACCAGTTTGGGCAAGTGATGCGTTTTTCGTTGGATGCCGTTAGCGAGGCGCCCATTGGAGAAGCGACCCTCTTTTACAACACGCCCAGGTCATTGCAAACTACCGTCATCAAGCTGTCGATACCGGCAACCCAGCAACCCGCTTTTTCGCATGAAATCTCGCTGCAAACCAATCGGCTGCCGCCATTTAGCCCCGTCACATTTTGGTGGATTTTGGTCGATGAAGATGGAAATGAGATAGAGGTGGCGGCGGAAGAAATCATCTATCAAGATAACCGATTTGTTTGGCGTTCGCTCGAACGAGACGGGGTAAAAGTGTTTACTGAAGGAGATGTTGTTTTAGCCCAGCAAACGCACGATGCATTAGATGAACTGCTTCCCCAAATCCAGAAGATTATCCCCGATCCTTTGCCGGCAAATCTGCAAATTTATCTATATCCAACTGTCAGCGATTTACAGGCGGCTTTGGCTTTAAATGGGTACGATTGGGTGGGCGGTCATACCGATCCTGAGTTAGGGGTGATCTTGTTGGCTTTGCCCAATTCCGCCACCGCACAGATTGAACTACGGCGGGCGATGCCCCATGAATTGAGCCATTTGCAACTGTACCAGGCGACGGGCGTTCATTACCAAGATGTGCCGGCATGGTTTAACGAAGGGTTAGCCACATATTTCGAGCTGGATGAAAACCCTAGACGCGCCGCCATTTTAGAAGAAGCGGTCGCCAATGATAAAACGTTGCCCTTTAATGAATTGTGCCTCGCTTTTCCGGCGGAAGGGGGGGGGGCGGCGTTAGCGTATGCCCAATCAGGCTCTCTTGTCAGCTCGATTCAAGCCCAATTTGGCGACCATGCTCTTACGGAATTTGTAGCGGCGTTTGCCGATGGATTGCGCTGCGAAGCGGCTACCCAAAAGGTGTTGGGGATTTCGATGGCGAATTTAGAGGCGTTGTGGCTGGATGACAATCGACCCCATTCGTTGCCGGCATTGGCGGCGCGCCGATATGGATGGTGGTTTTTGCTGGCGGGGACGGGTTTTGCCGGCATGTGGCTAATGATGCGACCCTTCCGGGCTGCCGGCAAGTTAGGCGCAGAAAAATGACGCTCCTCGCGGCAAGCCACGAGGGTTCGTCTTCCGTAAGGAATTTATTAGAAAGCCCTTAAACCCTTAAGTCCTTATCCTCGCCGCAAGCGACGGGCGTTGCGGGCGAGCGGAATCAGCGTATGCGTTTATAGCAATGCCGGCAATACCGCTCGCTCGACCACCATTATCCCAATCAATAAAATCATAGGGCTTAAATCTAACCCAGAAGCGGGGGGCATCAGGTTGCGAATCGGGGCTAACATCGGCTCTGTCACATCGTGAATAAATTTCACTATCGGATTATATGGGTCGGGGCGAATCCACGAAATCAATACCCGAGCTAAAACCAATAACTGCACCAATTGAAGTATTAGGGCGATAATTTGAACCATTTTTTTCCTTAAAAATTAGAGGATTGGAATGCGAGTTAAAAGATGTTTCATACTCTAACAATCCCGACTATATATTCTTCACCGCGAACCGAAAATCGCCCGCCCTACCCGAATGTGCGTAGCGCCTTCAGCGATTGCCAGTTCAAAATCATCACTCATACCCATAGATAAGTATGACCACTTTTGTGCCGGCATCTCTTCACCCAGCCATTCAGCCAATTGCCGCGTTCTGGCAAACAGCGAGCGGATTTGTTCAGATGGGGCGCCCCACGGCGCCATCATCATCAGCCCTTGAATTTGCAAGGCGGGAATGCCGGCGATCTCTTTCACTACGGATAATAGTTGATTTCGTTGCGCTTCGTCCGTTTCCCAATCGTTTACTGCAAAGCCTGCTTTGCTGGCTTCGCCCGAAATATTGACCTCTAGGAAAATAGGCAATGATTTATCGAGTTCTGCCAATTGTCTCCCTAATCGTTGGGCTATTTTTACTCTATCCAGAGCATGAAAAGTGTCGGCATAATTAGCAACCAATCTCGTTTTTCGGCTTTGGGCATTGCCAATACAATGCCAGACGATGCCGGCATTCTCGCCCAACTCCTTTTCTACCGCTTGCCGTTTTTCTGCCATCTCTTCGGGACGATTCTCGCCAAAATGACGCAAACCTGCTGAATAACCGGCTAAAATCATTTCGTATCCCCATGTTTTGGAGACGGCAACCAACATGATTTCGGCTGGGTCTCTGCCGGCATTCTCCGCAGAAATCTTAATACGCTCTTGAACCCGTAAAATATTTTGAGACAGTTTACTCTTCACGGCTAATCTACTCTAATCTAACAACTCTTCAGCATAACTACGGTAAAGCCATTTCGGTTTAAGTTCGTTTGCAGGTGATTTGTTAATCGCTTTTACAAACAGATAATGCCCCAACTCTTTTTCTCTCGATTCTATCAGGTCTCGGAAATGATGTGGTGGGAAATAATGTTCAGCAAGATTCCTGTGTACATCTGAGCTAAATTGCCGCTCAATCTCAAACCCAGCATGTTCCAGCAACTTTTGCAGTTCGGCAGTCGTATATTCTCGATTATGCCGTCCATGAGGTCCATACCCCGAATACGGATCATATAAATTCTCTCCAGCAAGTAAGCGAGAGATATTTTCCAATCTGGCAACATTTGGGGTAGTCAAAATCAATACGCCATCATCTTTTAATACGCGTTTAATCCCCAAAAGCGCATTAAGTGGATCAGCCGTAAAATGCTCCAAAACTTCACACAGTAAAACAACATCAAAGCTGTTTTCAGCATAAGGCAGAACTTCTTCCTCAATATTGATGTTGTCAAATTCATATGGGATTTCAGCGCCGTTTGAATTGATGACGATTTGCACATCATGCTTCTCAAATTCGGTGCCGAAATAGTTGACCAATGTCAAATCGTAATCTCGAAACCATTGGAGCAGTAAGGTCATAAAGTAAGGGTTTGACCCAATCTCCAACAAACTCCCCGATTGGTTTGGCACCAACTCTAGCGTATATAAAAACCGCTTATATGCTTCTTGCAAGTAAAAAAAACGCTCCTGACTTTGTCCTTCCCCTTTGATGTAATAAGAGGCTAGTTTTTGCGATAAAGATTGTTCTGTAAAACCTTCGGGAATAGATACGGGGTTCGATGTAATGATGGGGCGCATATTGGGATTCCAAGCGACTTTAATTTGGTAGCCAAGCCAAATGCGCCATTTTTCTGGGATGATATTTTTGAATGATGCCGGCAATCTCTTTTCTAGTTGTTTATAAACTGATCGAATCATCAACGTCCACCTTGAAAATCCCGCTCCAACATCAACGTCACGGGTCCATCATTGTGAATTTCTACCTGCATATTTGCCCCGAAAACCCCCGTTTCAACGGGCACGCCATGCGACTGTAACGCTTGCCCAAAATAATCAACCAACGGTTCCGCTTGCTCTGGGCGGGCGGCTGAAACAAAGGAGGGCCTGCGCCCCTTTGCGCTATTGCCATACAGGGTAAATTGAGAGATGAGCAAAATCGCCCCGCCTACATCCCCTAAGGCTAGGTTCATCTTGCCGGCATCATCTTCAAACAGCCGAATGCCGGCAATCTTTCGCGCCAACCAATCCGCCTCACTTTCCGTATCTGTGGTTGTCACCCCCAATAAAATAACAAACCCCCGTGCAATTTGCCCGACCACTACACTATCAACAGTCACAGTAGCATGTGACACTCGTTGCAATAATGCTCTCACAAAATACCGACTTTGCTGTAATCACCTAGATTTAGCTGATGTGATTTTGGTTTGGTTGGGGAACGGCTAATTTCAGCATGTCGTCCAATTAAACTGTCTTGAATGCGCCCTTTAATGCCGGCAATCTTGCTATGCTCCAATACCATCGAATGCTCGATTTCACTACCCTCAACCAACACATTGTGATAAATGCTGGTGTACGGACCGACATAACTGTTCACAATACGGCTATTTTCGCCAATAATCGCCGGACCCCGAATGATGCTGTTGATCACTTCCGCTCCCCGCTCAATCGTCACCCGCCTGCCAACTGTGCTGTCTTTATCTACAAACCCTTCAACAGCATGTGATAACTCCTCCAACACCATATCATTCGCTTCTAGCATATCATCTGGACTGCCAGTATCGATCCACCAACCGCGATGAATGTAGGGGTGGACGGCATATTTATTGTCCACCAACCATTGAATGGCGTCGGTAATTTCCAGCTCATTGCGCCACGAGGGTTTGATGGCGTCCGCTGCCTTAAAGATGTGGTGGTCAAACATATAGATGCCCACCAAAGCCAAATCGCTAGGCGGCTCTTTGGGCTTTTCAATCAAGCGCACGATATGCCCGTCGGGGGCAAGTTCTGCTACGCCATATTGTTCGGGATGTTCGATGCGGGTTAGCACAATTTGGCTGTTCCAATCACTTTGGGCAAATTGGGCGATGAGCGGGCTGATACCCCCTTCGATCACGTTGTCGCCCAGAAACATGACAAAGCGGTCATCGCCCAGAAAATCTCTTGAGATTTTGACTGCGTGCGCCAACCCTTGGGGGTTATCTTGCGGAATATAGCTGATTTTCACTCCCCATTTGTCGCCTTTTCCAACCGCTTCCATCACTTCGGGGGCTGTTTGCCCCACCACAATGCCGATTTCATTAATGCCGGCATCTCGAATCGCCTCAATTACCCGGAACAAGACTGGTTTATTTGCCACAGGTATCAACTGCTTCGCTTTGGTGTAAGTCAGTGGATACAGCCGCGTACCCTTGCCGCCGCTCAAAATCAATCCTTTCAAAATCCTCTCTCCTCAGCTCATAATCGACAATTTGTCATTTACAATTTAGCGTAATTTAACCATAATAATCGCCAACTGTTGAATCTTTGGGAGCGTTGATCAACGTCGCTCCTAAAATGCGGACATTGGCGGTTTCTAGCCGTTGTTTGGCTTGTTCGGCATGCTCTCGGCGGGATTTGCCGGCATTCAACACCAACAACACCCCATCCACCTTGGCTCCCAATACGATGGCATCTGTCACTGCAATAACTGGCGGGGCGTCAAACAACACCATATCCGCTCGTTCGGTTAGAGTTTCCAACAATTTGGCAAATTGTTGCGACCCCAAAAAATCTGCCGGATTGGGCGGTTTGGCGCCGCTCGCCATCAGCCACAAATTTTCCACGCTAGTCTGTTGTAATGCCGCGTCGATATCGCCCGATAACGCCGCATTGGTAACGCCTGGCTCTGCCGGCAAGCCAAACAGCCCAGCCAAGGTCGGACGACGCAAATCACAATCCGCCAACACCGTTTTCATCCCGCCTTGCGCCATCGTCACCGCCAAATTTGCCGCTGTGTTGCTCTTCCCCTCGTCTGGGGCTGGCGATGTGATGACAATTGAATGTAACGGCTCATCCATACTGTAAAAAGATAGATTTGTTCGCAAAGAGCGGTACGCTTCGCTAACAGGGGAACGGGGGTCGGAAAGGGTAATTAAACTCATGACTGCCTCTTAATGGTTGATTACGATTGACGATAGATCTCAGGTGAATTAGCCATTACGGAATTGTGCCGACGACGGGGATTTCTAAATATTTTTCAATATCAGTGGGGCGGCGAAGCACGCCAGATTCCAGCCATTCCAGCAAGAAAATGGCGACGATGCCCAAAAGCCCGCCAAAAACTGCTCCAGCCAACGTGTTGATCTTTGTCTGCGGGCTGGACAATCCCGCTACCGGATCGTCGATAAATTCCACATAAATCCGGTCTTCTTTTCGCAAGGTGTCGTTGTTGTCATTTTGCCACTGAATGAGCAAATCGCCCCAGGTGCGGGCGATATCGTTGGCGATGTTGGGGTCGCTATTTTTGACGTTGACTTGAATGATAAAGCGAGAGTCGTCGGAAGCGACTTGCAAATCGCCCAGCAAATCGCCTGGCTTACGGTCTAAACCCAAAATGTCGATCACGTCTGCGGCGCGATAACTGCTTATCATCCAGGATTCTAGCCCGCGCAACAACGATTTTGCCGCCTGCGCTTGCCCAAAATCAGTTCGGGATGGGCGCACTAACAATTTTAGGTTAGATTCAAACACCTGGGGTTGGTTGCGGCTGAAGCCGAATGCAGCCAGGGCGGTGAGCAATGCCAGCAAAAGTATCAACCAGCCTCGTCGGCGGATAATCCGTAAATAATCTGAAAGTTCCATAATATTTTCGGTTGCAACCTTCTGAAGGTATGCCCACGCAAATTGTCTTGCCTGCGGCTATTTACCCCTTTTGGTCAACAATCCTTCATCTTTTCCTTAATCAAAGCGAGCATCTTTTTCTTGAAAATCGCCACATCAAACTGTTCGGCGTGCTTCCGCAAATTAATCGGATTTACCGCCATGGGGTCAAAGAATTCAACGGCTTGAATAATTGCTTCGGCGCTTTGTTCGGCAAACAGCGTTCCAGTTTCGCCCGGAATCACTGTATCTAATGCGCCGCCGCCGGCAAATGCAATTACCGGTCTGCCGGCAGCCATGGCTTGTATGGGAGCAATGCCGAAATCTTCTTCGCCGGGGAAGATAAAGGCGCGGCAGCGGGCAAACAGCTCTGGCAACTCGTTGTCAGGCACATATCCCAGAAATGTAACATTTGAATTTGCCATCGCTTCCAATCGGTTGCGGTCTCGTCCGCTGCCGGCAATTACCAACGGTTTGCCCATCTTGTTAAACGCCTCAATCAAAATATCAATTCGCCGATAAGGCACCAATCTGCCCACCATCAAATAATAATCTTCAACTTTAGACGCCGGCTGAAAACGATTGATTTCTACCGGCGGGTAGATGATATCAGAGCCGCGTCGGTAGATTTTTTCGATACGGCGACGAATCTCCTTTGAAATAGCCACGAAATGGTCAACGCGGTCTGCCGCCGCCTTATCCCACACCCGCAGTTGGGTTAAAAATGGGGGCAGCAGCTGGCGAATCGCCCAATTTAGATTCTCTTGTTCGGCATATTGATGATACCGCCATACATAGCGGGTGGGGGTTAGACAATAACAGATGTGGGTGGTGTTAGGTCCGGTAATTACCCCATGGCAAAAGCCGCTTTTGTTGCTGATGACCAAATCGTAGTCGCTCAGATCGAAATTTTCGAAGGCGTAGGGAAATAGGGGAAAATAGTATCGTTGGTTGCGATAAGCGAAAGGGAGTTTGTCGATAAAGCTGGGACGGATATTCCAATCCCGGTAAGATGCCGGCATTTTATTCCGCCAATAAATGGAGGTGTAAATGGGCGCTGTAGGAAACATTTCGACCAAGGTTGCCAAAACGTCTTCCGCCCCGCCTTTTTGGTTTAACCAATCATGTACCAGGGCAACTTTCATGATATGCCGGCAAGCAAAAATGGCTGACAAACTCGCTGTTTCATTTCCCCCAGCAGCTTGCCAAACGATTTGCCTGATTCAATTGATGCCTAACTTTTCCATTCGCGCCGCCAATTCCGCTTCTACCTCTAAATTATTTAAGGCGTCATCTAACTGATGATCCAAACTGGAGGTTTGCACTTCCCAGGCAGCGTCCGCATGGTCTAGGCGGCTTCGAATATTTTCAGCAGCCTGCGACACTTCACTATCCCCTGCCCCCATCAAAGAGTCCAGCGATTTCATTGCTTTGGTAGAAATCTCTTTCGCTTTTGCCAATTGCAGCAAAAACGCTAGCTCTTCTCGCTCCTGCTTGACCATATCCAACCGACCTTCCAGCCGCACTAAAATATCTTGCAATTTCTCAGCCGCAGCCACTTGTCTATCCAACGAGGCGTCATAAGTTTTGATTAAATCCAGGGTAGAAATAAGCTGTCTTTGCGTCACCATCGCCTGGGTGCGTTGATTTTTCAGCAAAAACAGATCGATCATGGCGTCTAATTCGGCAGCGCGATTTGCCAAATTGTTTCGCCGCCGTTTGGCGCTTTTTACCTGCCCAAATGCGGGCGCTATCGTTTGTCTAAATCGATCTAATTCATACTCCGCTTGGCGAATATAGTCGTCGTACACCGCCAAATCATTTTTTTGAATGGCGCGATCCGCCATATCGTGGAGAGTCGCTTTAAATAGAGTCCTTATCTTTTGCAAGAGAGAAGTCATAAGGGGAATTATAGAACCAAAGTCAAAATCGTAAAAGTAAGCGGCGCATTTGATGGCATATCGTATAATGCCGGCATCCTTAGCGGCGGCAAAGCGATTTAAATAGATGGCACACCCCTAGCTTGAGAGGTTGTTTTGATTTTAAAGTTGGCGAATTTAGGACGAATATTCGGATTGGGATGCTTTTTCTTGGGATTGGCGGCGGGTCAAGCGACTGCCGGCAACTCAGCCGCCATTTCCCAACCCAACCCGCCCCATTTAGGATTTGGCTTTAACGTCAACGCCTGGGACTTTTCTCGCATGCAGGGGATGGGGTTCGATTGGATCAAGATTTTTAACCCGCCCAGCATTCGACTGCCGATGAACGTTTTGGTTCGAGTGGACGCCAATCACGCCCATTTGGCAAACGTGGCGCAATTCAGCGCCGATGTGGCTCACTTGGCGGCGACACAAGGAGAGTACATCGAAGCGTATGAGATCGGGAATGAGCCCAATTTGGATGCCAGCTATGGTTGGGCGGCGCCTCCCACTGCCGCCGATTACGTCACCTTACTATGCGAAGCGTATCAGGCCATTAAAGCGGCTGATTCCAGCAGCTTCGTCGTCTCGGCGGGATTAGCCCCCACTGGTCGCGTGACAGGCATGTGGCAAGGGCATCAGGGACATAATGGATTGTATCAAGATGAGCGGGCGTTTTTCGCCGAATTTCTAGCGGTAGGCGGCGCCGATTGCGCTGACGCCATCGGCTACCATCCTTATGGTTACAGTGCCGATTTCGACGCCGAACCCGACATCCCTTCTGCCGATCCTGACCAAAACTGCGCCAATGGCTTTTGTTTTCGCGGCGTGGAAAAGCTCTATGATATGATGCTGGACGCCGGCATTGGCTATAAACAGATTTGGGCGACTGAATTCGGTTGGATCGTTCAACCCCCTGCCCACTGCCTAAGCGACCCTTCCTGGCAAGGACGCGCCTGGCAAATCGTGACCGAACAGGAGCAAGCGGACAATTTAGCGGGAGCATTTGGATATGCCGAAGAACATTACCCGTGGCTGGGCGTGATGGCGCTCTTTAATCTCAATTTCAACCATGCCGGTCATCTGGGAGAATGCGACCAAATGCGATATTATGCCGTGCAAGATCGTCCGGCAGAAGGGGCGTTGGCGGCAATACCAAAGCGGTATGGCAGATTTGGCAGACGAATTGAGCCGCTCGCGCCTCAAATTGCCGGCATTATCGGCACAGCCGAACAGCCCATTACTATCACGCTTTCTCTTCCGTTAAAAAATGTTGGTTGGGAACCTAGCAGTTACAGTTTAAGCGGATCAGGAGAGCTGATGCCGGCATTCTCTAATCCCAGCAACTCTACCCAACCCGGCGAAATTGTTGCCCACCTGGTACAGATCGAATCCAGTGGGCGGGCGGCTGGAGTTTATCATGGCGTTATCCGTGTCGTCCCCGAAAGTGGCGCCCCATTTGATGTCGATATAAATTTGCTCGTTTTAGACCAACTTTATCGAACATATCTGCCGCTGGCGGCAAAATGATCGACTAGCTTCCAGGCGCATTCGCCACTTCTGAACCGTTGGCGGCGGGCGCAGCATAAAGCATAATCGGACCAAACATCTTCTCTTGGCTAACCGTTAACTCTCGCCGCTTAATTAACTCCAACGTCGCCAAAAAAGTGACCGCCAGCTCAACGCTATCTCTTTTAGCTGACAATAGTTCGCGGAATACGATTTGGCGACGGCGATTGATGACGAAACGCATATAATCGATCTGCCCTTCCACTGTCACCAATGGTCTGCCCACGATATTTACCGACTCCTCGCTTTGCTGCATCCGATACAGCGCCCCCCATAACAATTGGCGCAATTGATTGGCGTCTACTCCAGTCAAATCCAATTTGGGCTTGACATTTAGTTGCGGCGGCGGAGCGACCCGCAAAAAGGCGCGCAACTTGTTCGTTTCGCGCTCTGCAAGCCAAGCGGCAACCCTCTTAAATCGGCGATACCGGCGCAATTGGCGGGCTAACGCTTCGCCTGGGTCTTCCTCTTCTTCTAATTCGCCGATCAACACGGTTGGCGTTTGCGGCAGCAGCGCCCGGCTTTTGATCAGCGCCAAGCGCGCTCCGATAACCAAAAAGTCTATCAAGCTTTCCATGCGGCGCTGCTTAAGTTGTTCCACCTGGTCTAAATATTGGCGGGTGACTTTTGCCAATGAAATGGCTGTGATGTCGAGTTCTTCCCGGTCGATTAGGTGCAGCAAGAGATCCAGGGGTCCGGTAAATGCCGGCAATTCAATGGTATATCCGTTTTCGCTATTCATGCGCCTGTCAATATTAGAGTGATCATCATCAAAATCAATAAGTCCGCCGCAATTTCCACGCCAATCAAGATTTGGCGATCTCTGGTAGAGTTATTTTACCACGCCCTTCATCCGCATCGTTTGCATCACCAACTTATCCCACGGCAAGTCGGTGGAGATTGGAATGTAATGGATATTGCGCCGATTGCAATATGCGTTGATTTCCGCCTGCCACTCTTGCAAACGGCGATGGTATAACCCGACCATGCCGGCATCCAGCGTTATCTCCGTCTCTTCTCCCGTTTCCACATCAACCAATTTGACGTCGCCAGCGATGGGCGGCTCAATCTCATCTGGGGAGAGCAGATGAATCACCCCTACTTCGTATCCCCTCCCCTGGATTGCGCTCAACCCCTCCTGGTAACCATTGGGCGAAAGCAAATCGCTGATTAGAAACAACAAGCCAGGTCGTCCGCCTCGCAAAGCGTAATCTTGCAACGATAGATTGAGGTCTGTAATGCCGCTGCCGCTCGCCGCTTCCAGAAAGTTAAGCAGTCGAATGGTGTTTCGCCCGCCGCGATGCGCCCCCCATCGTTGGTTGCCGTCGCTTTTCAGCATGGTCACCGTCACTAAATCCCCCGTAGACAAGCTAATATGCCCTAGCGCCCCCGCCAAACGCAGCCCATACGCCAATTTTTCAGTTTCGCCCCCGCCCGCCCATGCCATGCTGTCGCTGGCGTCTATCAGAAAATGCGTCGCTAAATCCTCCTCCTCTTCCAACAATTTGATAAACGGGCGTTCCAAACGAGCGTATACATTCCAATCCAAACGCCTCAAATCATCCCCGGTAGTGTAGTTACGATAATCGGCAAATTCAATCGAACTGCCCCGTTTGCTGCTCCGTCGGTCTCCTTTCATCGCGCCAGTTCTCACCTTTTGAGCGATCAAGGTCAACTGTTCCAGGCGTCGCAAAGTAGCTTCGTCAAATGTTTGTCGCATAACTCAGTCGGCTCGGATTTTGGCAAAGATGTGGGTATTTCGCAATTCGCCTGTGAGATGGTGGCGTTCGTCATGGCGTAATGTCCCTTCCAACTGGAAACCCAATCGGCGGGGGATAGCAGCGGAAGCGAGGTTATTGACGTCGCACCGGATTTCGACGCGCTCGGCAGCCAATTGATCAAAGGCAAATTGGGTCAACGCTTCAACCGCCTCGGTCATATACCCTTTTCCCTGATAGCTGGTTCGCAGCCAATAGCCGATCTCGAATTTGGGCGTTCGCCAATCGATGCAGTGTAGCCCGGTTCCGCCGATACAAATGGGGCTGTTTTTGAGAAAAATATGCATCCGCAAATCTTTTCGCTCCACTGCCAGGGCAAAAGCTTTTCGCATGGAAATTTCTGTGGTATCGAACTCTTGCGGCTTATCGGCGGCAGCCCAGGGCAGCCATTGGCGAATAGCATCCCATGATTCCCGGATCGCTTCATGAACCGCTTCTGTCTGATCGGGATGAACCAGGGCAATCGTTAGCCGTTCGGAGCTAAAACTGGGTGGAATGTGGCGCAATATCGGATCGGTCATGCGAAAAAATGAAGGATTGGTTGAACTTTTCCTTCATTTTCTCACAGGAATTAATATTGCGCTATGATGGGGAAGTAATAGTGGAAATTCAAATTAGGAGGGGGGGGCGGGCCGCCGCCAGAACCATCGCCGGGGAACGTGACAACATAAGTTTGGCTGACATTGCCGGCATTATCTCTGGTCGTGATATAAAAGCGATATGTCGAGCCGGGGTTGGCATTGGAGAAAGCGCTGTACTCCTGGGCGACATTGTTCAACCAAACCCATTGCCCGCCATTATCGACTGACACTTTAACTGTATAATCTTGAATGCCAGAGCCCAGATAGTTGTCTACCCCTTGCCAGCCGAGGTTGATAACGTTGCCGTTTCGCGTCCCGCCGCCCGTCACCACTGGCGCTTTTGTGTCTCCTTCGATTAACAGATAGGGTTTGCCGCCGATGGCAAAGGCATATGGAGCGCCGGGCGTGTTGCTGTTGGTGGCTGCCGGCAAATTGATGCGGTATACCCCATTTTGGGGGGCGATAGATTGAACAGAGCCATCTGGAGAAACCAGTTGCGCCCAACTGTCTGATGCCGGCATTTCCGCCACCTGATCAATACCGAAACGCGCCCACATACCGATCACCCGCTTTTTCGTATCATGCCGGAAAAAGCCAATCCATTCCTGAGGTCCGTTAGTTGGGTCGCTACCGTAGGGGCGCAGCCGGAATAGCGGCGACACATTTTGCAGATGTATCGTCACCGTTTTATAAGCATGAAATTGGGGACGAGGAGATTCTGGATAGGGATGTTGCCGGAAGCATAACGCATCCGTCGGGTTGCGGAACAAGCCATAGGCATCGCCGCCGCACGGAATGCTAGAGTTCGTGGTTAGATTGCCATTGGCGTCGCACAACTCCCCATTATGCGGCGGAAAATCGGTAAAAGCGGGTTGATTGCCGCAGCCATCGTACAATTGGAAGGGGAAAATGGCGTCCGCCCCGGCAAACAAGCCATACATCGTTGATTGAATTAAATAATTCGCCTGTTCATCTAACGTAGACCGATAAGCGCTGGCGCTATCCCACACAGGTCCCGGATAGTCGCTCCAGGCGGCGACCCCCATCTCGTCCAGCCAAATCGGTTTGTCTAAGCCGCGGCTGGTCAGCGTATTGCGAGCTCGGTACACATGGTACCAACTTTGCCAGGCGTTAAAGTAGCTATGGGTAGCAAAAATGTCATGATAATAGCTCTGGCTGGGGGCTAATGCGTCGTTGTCGTAAATGCCCATCACCTCATTGAAAAAGTTGAGATGGGCGTGGCTGTTAGCGATCGCTCCGAAAATCACCTGGGCGTTGGGGTCGCTATGTTTAGAGGCGATATACCCTACTTTAAGCAAGCGGGCGTAATCGGGCATAGAGGCGTTCCAGAACATCTCCAAATCTGGTTCATTCCACATCGCCCAATGGGTGATGCCTTGTCCATTGTTCCAACCATTTGCCTGGGCAAACCAGCCGCCAGGTTTGTACCGATCAACCGCCATAGAGACGAATCGCGCCCATTTGTTGTTGGGGTTTATCGTTTTGCCGCCGCCGGGAACATCGGTACCATCGGTGAAAACTGAATCATATAAACCAATCGGTTTAGCGGTTTGCATTTGGCTAAGAGCCAAAACGTTGCCGCTGCTTGGTTCGGACGCCAAACTGTCTGACGGGGCAAATTGGGTCTGGTAAAAGCCGGGCGTGCCTAGCAAAATAGCGTTGGTCTTTAAGCCATGCTCAATATCGGCTTTGATGGTGGCGTCCTGATCATTCCAGTTAAATTGATTTTGGCTTTGTTCGATGCGCTGCCAATAGAGGGGCCAACGATTCCATTTGGCGCCAGTGGCTAATCCATTTTGGTATTGTTGTTCATCAATGCGACCCGCCCCCATATCTTCGGCGTTGGAAATGAAATTTAAGCCATAAATAGGTGCAGCGGCGGCAAATTCAATGGATGCCGGCATAAAATGGCGGCTCTTGTACTCAAATTCAGCTTCGGTCAGGGGAGCAGGCTCTTGTTTTAGCGGCATGGGAGGAGGCGCTGGCTCGGCGCGGGCAGAGATGCCAACTATCAGCCAAGATATCGCCAGGCTTAAGGTCGCTTTTTTCCACTGCTGTTTGTTCATAAATTCGTACTAATTTCGTATTTGTTCAGGGCGCGGAGGGCACAGAGAAGTCATAAAGGAATCGGAGATGTAAACTATGCCCGCATCTTTGAAAACATTATACCGCCTCACCCCATGTTATTATGAGAGATTGGGGGCAAAAGATGCCGGCATCTTAACGCGGTTCTCAGATAGCATAATGGAAAATCTGGCAAATAAAATGTGATAAAAGACCCCCGTCTCTAAAAAACGCCCTTACTCTTGTCCCAAAAAACGATCAACCCGTTCGGTCAGATTTAAAGAATGCCCTTATCTCCGGCAATCGGAAATACCCCGTAACCTGTTGCGACCTGCGCCAAAGTTGAAAGTTGCCCTAAATTTGCTATGCTTACCAGCATGAACCCATTCCATTTTCTATTTGACAAAATCTATCCCATAACGCGCTTTATTTACGAGCGGATATTGCGCCAACAATGGATCGAGCCGGTAAATGACCAAATTTGGCTGGGCGGTGCGCCGCTTTACGCCCGCGACTATCAATTTATCAAAGAGAATCATATCGGGGCAGTGATAAATATCAGGGCTGAACGGCAAGATGACGAAGCTTTTTATGCCCAACACGACATCAACTATGTGCAATTTAAGGTGCTAGACATGATGGTGCCGGCAGTCGAAGTTATCGACAATGCTATCCTGTGGATGAGGGGGCAAATCTTAGATAGGCGATCTGTTTATGTCCATTGCGCTAAAGGGCGCAGCCGGTCAGCGATTTTGGTGGCAGCCTACCTCATGCAATACGAAAATATGAGCCTAGACGAAGCCCACAATCTATTGAAACAACAGCGCCGATTGACCAATTTAACCAGCCGCCACCTGGCTCGTTTACGGGAGTGGGCGGCGCAAAAGATACCTCAATCCACCCCAGCCAATTTAGAAAACAGCGGCGCCATCCGCTAGAAACGCCACATGGCATCCAGCAAAATCACGCCGGTACGCAAACAATATCTGGAGTTAAAACGACAATATCCTGACGCCATCCTCTTTTTTCGGCTAGGCGACTTTTACGAAACCTTTGATGATGACGCCCACACCGCCTCCCGCGAGTTGGATTTGGTATTGACCGGGCGAAATGTGGGCAAAAATAGCCGGGTGCCGATGGCGGGCGTGCCCCACCACGCCGCCGAAGGATATATCGCTAAATTGATCGGCAAAGGGTACAAAGTGGCGTTGTGCGAACAAATCGGCACAGAAACGGTGAAGGGGTTGATGCCGCGTGAGGTGGTTCGGGTGTTTACTGCCGGCACTGTAACAGAGCCAGGCATGTTGCAAGCTGAGCAAAACAACTATTTGGCAGCCGTCGCCTTTGAAGGGGGGCAAGCCGGGTTGGCATATGTAGATATCACCACGGGAGAATTTGCGGCGACCCAATTGCCTATCAAAGGGGGGTTGAGCGAAGAGTTAGCTCGCTTGCGTCCGGCAGAGTTGCTGACCCCCGATAATGCCCGCCATCTTTTGCCAGACGCCGCCCGTCCTGTCTCTTATCCTGCCTGGCGTTTTGACCAAGGCAACGCTCGCTTGACGCTGCAAAATCATTTTAAGGTGAAAAGCTTGGACGGCTTTGGCTGCCAAAACAAGCCTTTAGCCCTTCAGGCGGCGGGGGCGGTTCTACAATATTTGATTGATACCCAAAAAGAGGGGATCGCCCAACTCCAGCGGTTGTCAGCCTATAGCGCCGACGGCTTTATGGCTCTCGACGCCGCCACGCGCCGCAACCTAGAGTTAATCGAATCGTTAACTGGCGAGGGCAAATATTCCCTACTGGCGGCATTAGACCATTGCCGCACGCCGATGGGGGCGCGGCTGTTGCGCCAACGGGTGACGCGCCCTTTGTTGGAAATCGAATCGCTCAACCAACGATTAGACCAGGTGGAAGCGTTTTTCTCCGATGGGCTGCTGCGAGAGGAGTTGCAAACCGCTCTGAAAAAAGTTCCCGATTTAGAACGGCTGACCAATCGGGCGGTAGTCGGCAGAGCCACCCCGCGAGATTTAGGGCAAATCGTCGTCGGTTTGGGCGCTGCGCCTAATCTAGCTGAGTTGATTGCCGGCATTCCCGCCCTGCAATCTATAGCCGACCAATTAAATCCTTGCCAGGAAACGTTGGAGTTGCTGCAACGCGCCATCGCCGAAGACAGCCCGCCTATTCTGGGTAAAATCGGCGTTATCCGTCCCGGCTTCTCTGCCGAACTAGATGGCGTAATGAATTCTACCGCCCACGCCCGCGATTGGGTCGCCAATTTAGAGCCGCGCGAACGGGAGCGAACGGGCATCGCTTCTCTGAAAGTGGGTTTTAACAAAGTTTTTGGCTACTACATTGAGATCACCCGCGCCAACAGCGATTTAGCCCCGGAAGATTACATTCGCAAACAAACCTTAACCAATGCCGAACGGTATATCACCCCTGAACTGAAAGAGTATGAAACGCTGATTTTAAATGCAGAAGAGCAAATTTTAGAGATCGAGCGGCGGGTGTTTGCCGATGTGTGCCGGCAAGTAGCCGCACAAGCGACGTCCTTGCTAGAAACAGCTCACGCCATCGCCCAGGTAGATGTGGCAGCCGGGTTAGCCCAAGCGGCTGTCGAAGCTGATTACGTGCGCCCAACCTTAGACGAATCTAGCGCGACCCATATCGTCGCCGGACGCCACCCCGTCATCGAACGCTCGTTGGATTTGGAACGATATGTGCCTAATGACGTTCATTTTGATGAGAAAGCTCGGATTCAAATCATCACTGGACCTAATATGTCAGGCAAAAGCACCTATTTGCGGCAGGCGGCTCTCATCACGTTGATGGCGCAGGTAGGCAGCTTTGTGCCGGCAACGTCCGCCCATATCGGCATCGCCGACCGCATCTTCACCCGCATTGGCGCCCACGACGAACTACACGCCGGTCGTTCTACATTTATGGTTGAGATGGTGGAAACCGCCCAAATTTTGCACCATGCCACCGACCGATCTTTACTCATTTTGGATGAAATCGGGCGGGGCACAAGCACCTACGACGGTTTGAGCATCGCCTGGGCGATCGTCGAATATCTGCACAACCACCCTCGCCTCAAGCCCCGAACCCTCTTTGCCACCCATTATCATGAGCTGGTGGGTTTGGCAGAGACGTTGCCCTTGGTGGTCAATTACAATGTAGCTGTGGCGGAAGAGGGGGACGACGTCGTCTTTTTAAGGCAAATTGTGCCCGGCGGAGCGGATCGCAGTTATGGCATCCATGTGGCGCAGTTGGCGGGCTTACCCCGTGATGTGATTAGCCGCGCCAAAGAGGTTCTTGCCTTTTTAGAAGAACACGCCCCAGATGCCGCTATCTCGCCCAGCCACCTAAAACCCGCCCAGCAAGTCGCCCTTTTTCCCGAATCCAGCCCCATATTGCAAGAGCTTGCACAATTAGATGTAGCGCAAATGACGCCGTTGGAAGCGATCAATCAATTGTATGCGTGGCAGCGCAAATATGGGGCGTGAATTGGTTGTAACTTTCTGCCGATCCTGATAAATTTATACTCACCGTCATCTCGTCCAAGCGTCTAGATTTTGCGGGATTCTTATAATTTCGCAAACCCTGGTTTTTTAGACAATTATGATCCAAATAGCTCTCCTGCACGGTCCAAATCTCAACTTATTGGGCAGCCGTGAGCCAGAACTGTACGGTTCTGACACATTGGATGAGATAGACGCCCGCCTAACTATATTTGCGGCGGAAAATAATTGCGCCATCCGGACCGAACAATCTAACCATGAAGGGGCGTTGATCGACGCTATTCATCAGGCGCGGGAATGGGCGGATGGCATTTTGATCAACCCTGGGGCATTCACCCATACCAGCATCGCCTTGCGCGACGCCATCAGCGGCGTGGGCTTGCCGGCAATCGAGATACACCTTTCAAATATTCACGCCCGTGAACCATTCCGACAACGATCCTGGTTGGCGGGCGTTTGTGTGGGGCAAATCAGCGGTTTCGGAGCCTACAGTTATGAGTTGGGGTTGCTGGCATTGTGCCGGCATATCAACAATAGGAAATAACGATGGATCTTATTGTGACGCCTGATGCAACGACTCGAAGCCCAGATGATTTCATCCCAGCAGTTGAAGTACAAGAGGAAGAATCTAGCATGGTAAAAAAAGCAGTGAGCGAGTTTAGCGTTGCCGACAACAACACAGAGGTTTCTCCCTCCCCGGATCTAAACAATCCGGATTTTTACCTCAATCGAGAATTAAGCCAAATTGAGTTTAATCGCCGGGTATTAGACGAAGCGTATCGGGAAGAACATCCTTTGTTAGAACGGGCTAAATTTGTGGCGATTTTCAACACCAACACCGATGAATTTTTCATGGTGCGGGTGTCGGGATTAAAACAGCAAGTTTTACATGGCGTCAACGAGCCGCCGCCAGATGGTTTAACCCCGCGCGAACAGTTGGTCAGCATCCACAATGCAACCACTAAATTGTACAAGAAGATGATGCGATTTTGGCGGGACGAGTTGAAACCAGCCCTGTTTGATGCCGGCATTCGCCTGCTCGATTACGACAATCTGAAACGGGGACAAAAGCGCAAAATGCGGGATTATTTTGAACGAGAGATTTTTCCAGTGCTGACCCCGCTGGCGTTTGACCCAGGCCACCCTTTCCCCCATATCTCTAACCTCAGCAGCAATTTAGCCGTCGTCATCCGCGACTTGAAAACTGACCAGACCCATTTTGCCAGAGTCAAAGTGCCTGGTTCGCTGCCGCGATTTATCCCGCTCAAACCGATTGATCCGGATGAGTTATTGCCGCCGACCGTCCAAAAATTCGTGTGGTTAGAGCAAGTAATCGCTCACAATTTAGACCGCTTGTTTGCCGGCATGGAAGTCGTAGCCGCCTACCCCTTCCGCGTAACCCGCAACACCGATTTAGAGATTCAGGAAGATGAAGCGGACGATTTGATGTTAAGCATTGAAGATAATTTGCGCCGCCGCCACTTTGGCAATGTGGTGCGATTAGAGATCGAAGAAAGCGCGCCCCCAGAGATTCGAGAATTGTTGATGCGAAATCTCCAGGTGGGGGCATACGACACCTACGCTGTTGATGGACCTTTGGGCTTAAGCAGTTTATGGGAGCTGCACAAATTGGAATACGCTGAATTAAAAGATACTACCTTTCAACCCACATTGACCCTGCCGTTACGCACTGGCGAAAATATATTTCAGATACTACAACGGCAAAATATCTTGTTGCACCATCCGTATGATAGCTTTTTGCCAGTGGTCGATTTCGTCCAAGCCGCTGCCACTGACCCCGATGTGTTAACCATCAAGCAGACCTTGTATCGGGTTGGACCCAACTCTCCCATCGTCCACGCATTAATGCTTGCCAGAGAAAATGGCAAGCAGGTGGCGGCTTTGGTGGAGTTAAAAGCCCGATTTGACGAAGAGAGCAATATTGGGTGGGCGCGGGCGCTAGAAAATGCCGGCGTTCATGTAGTGTACGGATTGGTTGGGCTTAAAACCCATTGCAAAATTTGCCTGGTGGTTCGCAAAGAGATGGATGGAATTCGGCGCTACGTTCATCTATCTACTGGCAACTACAATACCATCACCGCCCGCCTGTACACCGACATGGGCTACCTAACCAGCGACGAAGCGATAGGCGAGGACGCATCAGATATCTTCAACATGCTGACCGGCTACTCTAACCAAGAATCTTACCAGAAATTTTTAGTCGCCCCGACCAGTTTACGCCCTAATTTGCTGCGATTGATCGAACGCGAAGCCGCCTTTGGCAATGCCGGCAGAATTATCTTTAAGGTCAATTCAGTGGTCGATCTGGAGATCATTCAAGCTTTGTACCGCGCATCCCAAGTTGGCGTTGAGATCGATTTGTTGGTGCGAGGCGCATGCTGCTTGCGTCCCGGCGTGGCTGGCGTATCGGAAACGATTCGGGTGAAAAGCGTGGTGGGGCGCTTTCTGGAACATTCGCGCATTTATTATTTTCAAAATGGGGGCGACGCCGACCTGTATGTTGGCAGCGCTGATCTGATGCCGCGCAATATCGATCGTAGAATAGAAATTCTTTTCCCCATTGACGATTCAGATTTGCAAGAATTTGTGGTGGAAGAGGTTTTGTATCCCGAAATGCGGGATACGGTTCATGGACGATGGCTAGAATCAGATGGCGCTTATTCGCCGGCAACACCGGCGGAAGGCGAACCGCCGTTTAATAGCCAACAATGGTTTATGGCGCAACGTCATTAAGGGCTCTGGAAGCTAACGTTCTACACATTAATCCCGCACGCGCTCTCTGGTTTCCAGAGCTCACCTATTGTAGATAGTTAAGCTGCGCTGTATCAAGCCCCTAAGATAACCGCCAGGAAAAAAACCAGGAAATCATATTTCATCAGTTGGCTTAACTTTTCCAGTTGTCTGCCAGGGGCTTGGGGGGAAAAACGGAACAAAACGTAGCCCAACACAGGGAAGACCCCGATAATCAAAATGATCAGGTAAATCGGTTTGTATACTTGCAGGATTGAGGGAAGCAGCATCACCAAAACAGTAGCTATCGCTAACAGATAAAAGATAAAGCTAGCCGCATTTTTGCCCCAGACGGTCGATACCGTGCGGCAATTTTGGCTGATGTCGCCCTCATAATCCGCCAAAGTTTTTAGCACTTCTCTGCCCAAAATGCCGACAGCGATGATGGCTGCCAACCATAATGTAGGGCGGACGTTGCCGGCAGCCACGCCGCCGAAGATCACGCTCATGGCAGAAATGCCGGCAACAGTGGCGTTGCCCATCAACACCGTACTTTTTAATTTCCAGGAGTACAAGTACAAGATCAGGGCTGACAGGAGGGTAATGAGAAATGCCGGCACATTGATGAACGCTGCCAGAAAGAGAGCGGCTAACGTCAACCCCACTGAAAATTTCCAAGCCGCATGCCGGGGCACTTGCCCAGAGGGCAACACCCGATGAGGCTGGTTGATGCGGTCGATTTCGACATCCAAATAATCATTCCAAGCGTTGGCAGCCGCCTGCACCATCGCCGTTACCAGCCCCGCCAAAATGATTGGCGTCCAATTGTTGGTATCTGCCACATAGCCGCCCAACATCGTCGATAAAATGCCGGTTAAAGTTGTAATTGGACGGGTTAATTTAAATAATCCCTTGAGAATTGACATCTAGCGTTCTCCAAAACGTGTCATTTCAGCTTGCTAATTGTAACCCCAACCCAACCAAAAAGATACTCCGCCCCAAAAATGGGCTTTGTAAACGTCAAGGGGCGCATAGGCTCAAAATTGCCAAAACTTTTTATTTTATCTATCGCCCTGCTTGATGGTATAGTTGATAGGAAGATGCCGGCAAGGATAATTTATGAGCGACCACACATCCCCTAACCGCACCATAGCCCCCCAAAAACAAAGGGATGATCAATCGCTGGACAATTTAATTCGTCCCCAAAAGCTAGAAAACTTCATTGGGCAAACCAAACTAAAAGAAAATTTAGACATTTTGTTGCAAGCGGCGCAAGGGCGCGATGAACCGCTTGACCATATCCTCTTTCATGGTCCGCCTGGCTTAGGCAAAACTACCCTTGCCCACATCATGGGCAACGAAATGAATGTCAACGTCCGCGTAACAGCGGGTCCCGCCATCGAACGAGCCGGCGATTTAGCCGCCATTCTCACCCATTTGCGAACAGGCGACATTCTATTTATCGACGAAATTCATCGCCTCAATCGGGCAGTGGAAGAGATTTTGTACCCCGCCATGGAAGATTTTGTGCTAGATTTGGTGACTGGCAAAGGTCCGGGGGCAAAAAACGTTCGGCTAAAATTGCCCAGATTCACAGTTATCGGCGCCACTACTCGTCTGGCGCTCATCACCGCCCCGTTACGCGCCCGTTTTGGGGCAGTTTACCGTATGGATTTTTATGGCCAAGCGGCGCTTGAAGAGATTGTAATGCGCGGCGCCAGGGTGTTAGAGGCGCCGATTGAAGCGGATGGGGCATTAGAGATCGCCCGAAGAGCGAGGGGGACGCCGCGAGTCGCCTTGCGTCTGTTGCGGCGGGTGCGCGATTACGCACAGGTGAAAGGAGACGGCAACATCACCAAACAAGCGGCGGTAGAAGGGCTGAAGTTGTTAGAAATCGACGACAAAGGGTTGGATGATTTAGATAGACAGGTGCTATTGTCGATTATCGAAAAGTTTGGCGGCGGACCTGTGGGATTAGAAACGATTTCCGCCTCGATCAGTGAAGAATCAGATACGATTATGGATGTAGTGGAGCCCTATTTGCTGCAGTTAGGTTTTCTAGAGCGAACGCCGCGCGGGCGGGCGGCGACCGGGCACGCCTATAAACATTTGGGCATTCCGCTAACCCAGGGGAAAAACAATGCCCAAACTCCGCTGCAACAGAGGTTATTATGATGCAAGATTTGGCTAAATTATTGATCGTTTTAGGGATCTCTATCGCTTTTGTGGGTTTGATGCTGTGGCTGGCGTCGCGTTATTTGCCCTGGTTAGGCAATTTGCCGGGAGATGTGCGATATGAAAGCGAAAATGTAAAGGTGTACGCTCCCTTCGCCACCATGATCTTAATCAGCATTTTGGGAACGATTTTGCTGAATATCGTCGCTCGAATTTTCAGGGGTTAAGGGGTGGAGACAAGCGAGTTTGACTATGAATTGCCGGCATCCGCTATCGCCCAACAACCGCTTTCTCAACGGGATAACAGCCGCCTGCTCCACCTAAATCGCGCAAGCGGAGGGCTGAGCCATCTTCAATTTACTGATTTAATCGCGTTATTAGAGCCCGGCGATTTATTGGTGGGCAACAACAGCCGAGTGATGCCAGCCCGCCTGATTGGAAAAAAATCAACGGGCGGCAAAGTCGAATTGCTGCTGTTGGAACAAGTCGGCGACAACCGGTGGCGGGCGTTAGCCGGGGGAAAAAAGCTGCGCCCAGGCGCAGTTTTCGTCTTTGGCGAGGGGGAAAGCAGGTTAACGGCGACCATCGTCCAAGTTTTAGATGGCGCTATACGCGAAGTAACGTTCGATCAACCGGTGACTGATTATTGGGAGCAGCTTGGCGAAACGCCGCTGCCCCCATACATTCACGCTTCGCTAAACGACAGCGAGCGGTATCAGACCATCTACGCCCGGCCCATGGGGTCGGCGGCAGCCCCAACCGCAGGGTTGCACTTTTCGCCTGATTTGTTACTGGCGTTGCGGGAAAAAGGGGTCAACTTTGAAATGGTGACGCTGCATGTCGGGTTGGACACCTTCAAACCGGTGGAGGCGAAGTTAGTAGCCGATCACCCCATTCATTCGGAATGGATTCAACTAACAGCGCAAAGCGCCAAACGCATCAACGAGACGAAACTGGCAGGCAAACGGGTGATCGCCATCGGCACCACCAGCGTTCGCGTGTTAGAAACTGCGGCTTGGCGCAGCGCCGGCGAAACTGGTTCGTTACGCCAAGTCAGCCTCAAATCCATGCCGGCAAGCTGTCCCTGGCAACCTGTTTCGGCTATAGAAGGGCGTACCGACCTCTACATTTACCCTGGTTACAACTTTCGGGTAGTAGATGGGTTGATCACTAATTTCCATCTGCCGCAATCGAGTTTAATGATGTTGGTTAGCGCCTTTGCCGGCATCAAACACATCCGCGCCGCTTACGCCGCCGCCTTAACTGAAAATTACCGCTTTTTATCTTTTGGCGACGCCATGATCATGCTTTAAAATAGGGGGGCGGTTTTTGCGCATTTCCGCGAGGATGCCGGCCAGAAAATGCCGGCAAATCGACCACAATTTCCATTTTCAACTGAACCTTTTTAGGATGGCTTGCAACACGCTAGCCTAAAACAACAACTTTGAAGGAGTTACACGAATGAGCGACTCGACAGCCCCAAAACGTCCTGGATTTTTCCGCCGACTCATTAATGGATTCTTTTGGCTAATTTTTACTGGGCTTTTTACTATTCTGCTGCTTGCCGGCATCGCCGCCGCCGTTTGGTATCTGGTGGGGCAAAGTTGGCTGCCGGATATTCAAGAAAACGTCCGCATCTTGCAATCGAACATCACCCAGGTCAATAACATGGAAAACCAACTCCAGTTGGTTCGGGAAGATGTTGATGGGCTGATGACCAACGACATTGAGCAACAAGTTCAACTCCTATCAATGAACAAAATCGACAGCACGATGGACTCTTTGGATAGCCAGTTGGCTGACTCATCAAGCGCGTTGTTCAGCGGACTAGATGCACAAGAAGAGCAAATTTCCATCCTAGAATCGCAGCTTTCCGCCCTCAATGACGGCTCTGTCAGCCAAGAAGGCGCCATTGAAACCCTAAACCAATCTGTCGCCACTTTGCAAGGGGACATTATCGACGGCAGCCAGCGAATCGATGAATTGGGCGGCGAATTGGATATGTTGAATTCCCAATTTACCATTCTGGAAGGCGAAGCTGGCGTCCAACAAGCTGAGATGATGGAGCAATTGGCTCTATTTCAAGAGTCGTTGGCGATGGATGAAGCGGAAGCGGCGATGCGGCGCAGTTTGATTTACTTTAGGGTTGGGGATTTGATTACGGGGGCTCGGTTGAATCTGGCAGACGGCAATGCCGGGTTAGCCGCCGACAATGTGGCTCTAGCCCAAAGCAGTCTGGAAGCGTTGGTTGCAGCAGATGAAACCGCTGCGGGTGAGGTGGAAGATGCCATAGCGTCGTTAGGAGACGCTGCCGGCAATTTGCCCGCTGACCCCAATGCCGCCTCTCGCAATTTAGAAGCCGCCTGGACAACGTTAGGGGAGGCGATTGAAGCCAACATATCGATTGTAATGCCCCAACCATCCACGCCAGACACAACATTGGATGAAGAGACGACTAACGATGGGGAGGAAGAGGCTGCTACTGATGAAGGAGAGACTGACGCCGCCACGGATGAAGCCAGCGACGCTGACGCCGCTCCCGATGAATCGACTGACGCCAGCGGAGAAGATGAAGCTGCCGCTGACGAGGGTGAAGGAGATGCGGCAACTGACGAGGCAGCCGAGGAAAATACGGATGGCGCAGATAGCGGCGGCGCTGATGAAGCTGCATCGGAAGGAGAAGGAGAGGCTGAGGCTGCCACTGATGAATCGACGGACGCCAACAGTGACGAAGAAGCGGCTGCAGCCGATGACACAGCATCGGGCGATGACACAACATCGGAAGGGGAAGGGGATGCGGCAACCACAGATGAATCTAGCCCAGATGACGCTTCGGGCGAAGAGGGTTCTTCAGACGAAGAAAGCGTATCGGTTCCCGCTAGCGGGTCGGCGACGGTTTCCACCTCCCCTGGCTCAAACCTCAATATGCGGGCAGAGCCAGACCTCAGCAGCGCCATCGTAAAAAAGCTGCCGCATGAAAGCCAAGTGATTGTTCTGGAGGCGGAAACGACGGACGAAAGCGGGCAGGTATGGATTCAGGTGGAATCAGAAGGGGAAGTAGGCTGGGTCGTATCTAGCTTTCTCGATTTTGGCGAGGGATGATTATTGGGCTAAATTTTGAGCAAACTACGCCACACTGCCGGCATTTTTAGGCAGGGTCAGTTGGAAAGGCTGGTGGGTCGCGGTTAAATTTTGAGTAAACTGCGCCACACCGCCGGCATTATTTCTAGATCATTGAAGGTTAGATAGATCGTCTTGTCGATGGGATCTAAATCGCGTCGATTGCCGGCAACATGGGTGCGGTCGTGGTCGCTGAATTGGGGTCCCCAGGTCGAGCCAAAAGTGAGGGCTAATGAGGGTAATGGGCGGGGACCAAATAAAAGATGCCCGCATTCTATTTTATCCATTGAGCCTGGCAGCAAAAACTCATACAGAAATTGCTCCTGTGCCCTTTCCACCATAATAGCTACATCTCCCTGGGGCGTGCGCCAAATGCTTGTGGGGCGCAGCAAAGCGTAATCGGCTCGATTTTCTACGGCAAAGATACCAGTAGCGTAAATCTCAAATCGTTTGCCTGCCGGCATATGGGGCGATTCGCCAGTCGGTTTAACAGCATCCGGATCGCGGCGAAAGCGAGCATACCCCTGCCGCTTGGCTATCCGATAAGCGATAAGCAGCAGGGCAAATAATCCCAAAAAGATCAGGGCAAACAGATTAGAAAAACGCCATTGCTGCCACCACACCCACCCCGCTAAAAACAAACAACCGCTTACAATGAAGAGGCTGCGCTGAACGCCAAGCCAGCGGCGATGGTAGCTGTTGAAGATGAAGGCGTTAAAAACTCCTAGAAAGCTGTTCACAAGTCGATGGTTTTACTTTGGGCGATCATTCTGTCGGCGATTATGGCGAAGGATTACAATGCCGGCAACTTCCCCGCAAATTGTCGACAGAGAGCGCCAAACTAGCATACAATTGGTTACGCACAAACTTTATCCAATGATCAGGAGAATGGTAATCCAATGACTTCCCCCTTAACCCACCAACAAATTATCGAGCAAGACAAAAAACAACTGCATCCGCTGCAACACCCATCTCGACACGACGATCCAATCGTCGCTAATTGGGGGCAAGGAGTGTGGATTCACACCACAGATAACCGCAAAATTTTAGATGGGATGGCGGGTTTGTGGAACGTCAACATCGGCTATGGCGACGAAGAGTTGCCTCGGGTAGCCTATGAGCAGATGAAAAAATTAGCCTACACCACCAACTTTGCCGGCACGACCTCGCCCCCGTCTGCCGCGTTGGCAAACAAACTGGCAGGGTTGGCTCACCCTACCCTCAACACCACTTTTTTCACCTCGGGCGGCTCCGAATCGACAGACAGCTCCCTAAAAACCGCCCGCTACTATTGGCGACAAAAAGGGCGTCCCGACAAAATCAAGATTATCTCTCGGCTAGGCGGCTACCACGGCATCACCATGGCAGCCACAGCAGCGACGGGCATTCCCAAATACCACACCATGTTTGGACCCTTAATGCCAAACATCATCCACATTCCCAACCCCAACCCTTACCGATATCCGGGCGACATCAACGACGGCGAAACGGTAGGCGAAGCGGCTGCTCGGGCTCTGGAAGAGGCGATTCAGCGCGAAGGAGCGGAAACGGTCGCCGCCTTTATCGCCGAACCGATTCAAGGGGCGGGCGGCGTCATCGTGCCGCCCGATGATTATTTCCCATTGGTTCAGGAGATTTGCCGCAAATATGAAGTGTTATTGATTATCGATGAGGTGATCACCGGCTTTGGGCGCACTGGCAAGATGTTTGCTATCAAACAATATAACATTCACCCCGACATTTTACAGTTCGCCAAAGGAGTCACCAGCGGCTACATCCCATTAGGCGGGGTCATGATATCCGACGAAATTCGGGAGACGATTTGGAACGCCCCTCCCGATGAATCGTGGATGCACGGCTACACCTATTCGGGGCATGCCGCCGCCTGTGCCGTAGCGTTGCGCAATATCGAGTTGATTGAAGAGCGGGGTTTGGTAGACAATTCAGCGGCGATGGGAGATTTGCTGTTGGAAGGGCTCAATGAATTGACGTCAGAGTTTCCCAAAGCGGCAAACGCTCGCGGCAAAGGGTTGTTGTGCGGCTTTGAGATGGTGTACAGTAAAGAGACGCGACAGCCAGACCCAGACGCCGCCCAGCATGTGATGGATGAGGCGTTAAAGTTGGGGGTGCGGGTGCGAATGTTGGGCAACAATATCGCTATGTCTCCCCCATTGGTCTTAAATAAGGGGGAAGTGGAGACGATGATTAACGCTTTGGGCAATGCCTTGAAAAACGCATAGCGCCGGGTGTTTTTATTTGGGAAGATTGATTATGCCGGCAGGGCGTTTATGTTTTTCATCATCAATCTCCTCTATCTAGAAAAAAGGCCAAATAAAGGATTTTATTTCAGATATTTATCTGTTTAACGAATATTAGTTGCCCCGTTAGCAGGCAATGAACTCCAATGGAAGGTACAAATGGCACAGAGAGCAGATTTTGTAATCGTTAAGAAAGGTAAAGCTACAGCATATTTTGATAAATGGGGTGATTTAGGGTGCTTGTCTGCCTTTGCAGATGGACCGGAATCCGCTCTTGAGTTTACTTCTCACATGAAGAAAATAAGCAAGTTGGATGCAGTTTTTGCTGAAGGCGGTTACCTACTAGATTTTGATCAGAAAATCGCAATCGTGTTTGGTTCGCCAGTGCTTGATGATGACTTCGATGAACAGGCAAAGCAAATAAATGATGCGTTAGGTGAGAGCGAATTAGCATATCTGAATTACGTCGCGAATGTATGGACAGGATGGAAACTCACATGGGACTATGCTGGGGTCGAATCATTTGTGAAGTATTTGAAAGAGCAAGAAATCACCGCAATTGGGCTCCTTCCTTGTTCAAACTCATCATATATGCCCCCACCCCCAATCTCATTGCAGGCATAGGTTTGGCTACGATACTCAGAAACGCGATTAGATTGCCTGCCAACAATGCTTAACCCGACGCGGGAATGCGTGGTCGTGTGAGCTATTTGGTTCTTGTCAAAAACTATGGTCGTCCCCCGTGCGGGTTAAACAGGCGTTTGGCGGATGAAGGATTCTGCAAGCATCATGAAAAGGATCGCAGTGATTGGATCTGGTGGTTCTGGAAAGTCCACATTTTCAGTTTTACTTGGTAAAAATCTAAATTTGCCCGTTTATCATCTTGATAAATTGTATTGGAAACCCGGCTGGGTAAAAATACAAAGGGATGAGTGGGTCGCAATTCAACAAAGCCTCTGTGAAAATGAACATTGGATAATCGATGGCAATTATCAGAGCACTCTTAATATAAGACTTGAAGCATGTGATACGGTAATATACTTGGATGTGAATCGATATACGTGCATTTATCGAGCTCTAAAAAGGACATTTACAGGTCGGAAACGCTCAGATCTCGCTGAGGGTTGTGAAGAGAGGTTTGATATCGAATTTATTAAATTCCTATGGGATTATCCATACAAATCCAAGCCTGTAATTATGGAAAAGTTGAATGCCATTGCAAACTACAAACACGTAATCATTGCTAAATCGGGAGAGCAGGCGCTCCGGCTTTGCAAATCCAGCTAATAAATCGTTCAAGAGTGTTTCGGCAGACGTAGCATTTTTAGTTTATGTTGAGTTTTGCGTTTATAGCGCAATGTGGAAGTATGGTATTGTTTGCTTCGCACCTTAAGGCGTTGAGCCGCTTCGCGGAGCTAGACCCACTATACCCGACTCGGCTACGCCGAGCAGAGTGAGTTGCCCTGTTAGATGCTGAAAATAAAACTCAATTGAAAATTGCAATGGAAATCAAGGGCAGAGATCAAAACAAGTCTGAAATAATATCATTTTTGCAAAAGAATGTATCCGCTCTCACTTGGGGTATTCAATTACCGCCGCATGGGACTGGTCAGGAAACTTACATCGCTCAAACCAGCCAGCAGATTTACTTCATAAAGCTTGGGGCTGAGATCGAGAGATACCAGATCATGTCGGAACTCGGTTTCTCTCCACCCGTGATCGCTACTGGGTTTTTAGAAGAAGGCATCACGATTATGGTGCAGAAATATGTTGCTGGTCGCGCACCGTTGCGCCGCGATTTCCAAACCTATTTGAACAAGTTTGCACACATAATTCGAGCAACTCACAAGAATGAGCGCCTAAAGCAAATTCTTCCCCAAAGAACAACGTTTTCACACCGAGAAGCCGGTATGGAGATGATAAAACAAGTTGAAGAACGTTGGCAAAGAATCAAGTCACAAGTTGCGCCTTCGGCAAATTATGTAGATCAGAAAATCGCCTATCTTAAAGAAGAAGTATCAAAATTCTCAAGTAGCGGTTTAGTCGCTTCGCACAATGATATCTGTAATGGCAACTGGCTAGTTTCGAACGATAAAGAGATCTATTTGCTTGATTATGAGAGTATGTCGCTTGACGATCCAGCGTTCGATATTGGCGCGATTTTGTGGTGGTATTATCCACCGGAAATGCGAAAGGGATTCTTGAAAATTACCGGTTATAGGGAGGATGATGGTTTTCGTAATCGCATGAGGATTCGCATGGCGATACATAATCTACAAATCATCATTCCCCGAGACAATAGTTTTGATCGTTTTTTTGCTGATACTTTTGAAGAAAGGCTGATCGATTTTCGAGCCATCGTTGATGGCAAAGAAAACCCACAGGGTTATAAAGATTAACGCATAAAACGCATGCAAAGCCAACATACTGACGGCTACGTTGAGCAGAGTATGTTGCCCCGATTTGCCGCCAACATGACCACAGCAATTGTTTAATGGAACCTCAGGTTTAGCTAAACCAAGGACATTGTAACGCATGAATATTGCAATCATGCAACAGCCATGTGACAGTCGTGTAACAATCTAAGCTCCAGCCTTGATGAAGAACGAGGCAGGTAGTGTAACATTCTTTCTGTAAATTTATCGGTCGACATTGCAAAAAGCAAGGTCAGCGTCTATCCTTGGTAAATTCAATCAAACTAAGGAGAACAACATGACCTTGCAGACAAATGATAACGCACTTTACCAAATTGAGACCACCCTTGCCCAAGCCGGCTTCGACGGCTTGGCAGAAGCGCTGAGGATACTCCTCAACGAAATCATGAAAATCGAACGAGCCGAGCATCTGCATGCCCAACCATACGAGAGAACAGAAACCAGGCGCGGCTACGCCAATGGCTACAAGCCCAAAACTGTACGCTCACGGCTAGGAGCAATCACCCTCAACATCCCCCAAGTGAGGGACAGCAACTTCTACCCCAGCAGCCTAGAAAAAGGGATGCGGAGCGAACGCGCCCTCAAAACAACATTAGCCGAGATGTACATTCAAGGAGTTTCCACACGCAAAGTAGCCGCCATCACCCAAGAGTTATGCGGCTTTGAAGTCAGCAGTAGCAGCGTCAGTCGGGCCACAGCCGAGCTAGACGAGTTGTTCAGCCAATGGCGAGAACGGTCATTGGGAGCGTATCGTTATCTCATCCTTGATGCCCGCTACGAACACGTCAGAGAAGGGGGACAGGTGGTCGATGCGGCCGTGCTGAGCGCCATCGGCATCTCTGCCCAGAGTGGCAAGCGAGAAGTGTTGGGTTGCTCCGTCGCTCTTTCAGAGCAAGAAGTTCACTGGCGCACCTTCTTGCAAAGCCTCAAACAGCGTGGACTACATGGGGTCGAACTCATCGTCAGCGATGCCCATGAAGGGTTGCTAGCGGCCAAACAGACCGTTTTTCCCACCATTCCGTGGCAACGTTGTCAAGTCCACTTGCAACGCAATGCCCAACGCTATCTGCCGCGTAAGGAGATGAGAGAACCGGTGGCCACTGACATCCGTGCCATCTTCAACGCCCCCAACCGACCTGAGGCAGAACGGTTGTTAGACCAATTGCTTGACCGTTATGCCAGCACGGCTCCTCGTTTGACTGCTTGGGCAGAAGAGGCATTGCCATAGGGCTTCACTGTTTTTGCCTTCCCAGACAAACATCGCCGTCGGCTACGCACCACCAACTCCATTGAGTGGCTCAACAAGGCGATCAAGAAGCGGACGAAAGTGGTTAGTATCTTTCCCAACTCCGCCTCTTGCCTACGGTTGGTGACAGCGATTGTGATGGAGATTTCGGAGGAATGGCTGGCTGGAAATGTTTATCTGACGATGAACGACGGCTAAATCAATGTTCAAGGATAGACGAATTTACAGAAAAGATGTTGCTTAACCACGAGGCACCATTTGCCTGTACTTGCCCAATTGGAATAAAATTGTGCCAGTAGCTATTGATTTGGGAAGATTGGTTATGCCGGCAGGGCGCTTCCGTTTTTCGACATCAATCTCCCCATATTTTCGAGAAGGGGTCAGATATGGTGTTTTTATTGTTTGTTTTCAACCAATATCAGTACGAGACAATTCACCAAGGGTAATGGCGCCGCTTTGCGGCACAACAATCACTAAACACAACCTGGCTACATTGAGCAGTGTGAGGTATCCCTTTAGGCATTTTACAAAAATCAAAGTAAGAAAAGGAAAAATAAAATGACAGAAACATCAGTAGAAATGAACAAGAAGTTTGCTGGTCTCAGACGTTTCAATCTCATTATGGGATTCCTGCATCTAATTCAAGGCGTTTTTATGATCTTGGTGAGTAATGACACAACCTACCCAATCTACACCAATTATCTCAACATCGATACCGCCACCTTCACTTTGTCACCGAGTTCACAACTGTATTATGAATTGCCTTTTGGTCCAGCAGTGGCGATGTTTTTACTCATTTCAGCCGTTGCTCACTTCTATCTTTCAACCATCGGCTATGGGCGCTATATAGAAAATTTGAAGAAAGGCATGAACCCAGTCCGCTTCTATGAATATGCACTTAGTTCATCATTGATGATTGTGCTGATTGGCATGTTGATTGGACTTTGGGATCTGGGAGCGATCATTCTTATTTTCACGCTCAATGGCGCAATGAATCTTTTTGGCATCATGATGGAGTTGCACAATCAACATACAAAAAAAGTCAATTGGACCGCTTTTATTTATGGCTGTTTTGCAGGTATTGTTCCTTGGATTGTGATCATGTTGTACTTTGTTGGCGCGGTGAACTCTGGCGATGCCAAACCGCCCGATTTTGTGTACGCCATTGTTCCAACCCTGTTTGTATTCTTTAACATCTTTGCGATCAACATGGTTTTACAATACAAAAAAGTGGGTCCTTGGCAGGATTACCTGTTTGGCGAACGCGGCTATATTATTCTGAGCCTATTGGCAAAATCTGTTCTATGTTGGTTGATTTGGACAGGTACGCTGGCGCCAGTCTAGGTCAATGCGCCTGACCCCCGCTTGCACTTGACCGAAGGTCAAGGAAATATCTTTTCTTTTCTACACGATAAGGGGCTCGGCTAATTGAATAATCCGGTAATCACTAATTGGTTCAAACCCTAACGCTTGATACGCAGCATGCCGAAGAACGAGCTGCAATTCGCCTGTGCTTGCCCAATGGGGATATTGGAATAAAATTGTGCCAGCAGCTATTGATTTGGGAAGATTGGTTATGCCGGCAGGGCGCTTCCATTTTTCGTCATCAATCTCCCCTTAATAGTTTGGAGAAAGACCAAACAAGGCATTTTGTTTCAGATATTTATCTATTCAACCAATATGAGTAAGATGTACTGACGGACGGCTACGCCGCCGTCAGTACGAGGCAACTCACCGGATGCAGTGGCGCGGCTGCCGCCGCAGAACAACCACTGCACCCGACTCGGCTACGCCGAGCAGTATGAGTTGCTCCGTTAAGCTATATTGGCGATGGAAGGAGGGATGAGTATGTCTGCACAAGATGATTTTATGAACTTGAGTGACGTACAGTCAAGATCGGCGCTACTGCAGATGATAACCGGTTACTGGACTTCGCAAGCGATCTATGTTGCAGCCAAGCTTGGTATTGCTGATTTGCTAAAGGATGGCCCAAAAAGCTGTGATATCCTGGCAAAATCTACCGAAACATCGCAAAGGGAACTGTTTCGTCTTCTACGTTACCTTGCTAGTATCGGGATCTTTGCCGAGGTCGAGGATACTTTCTTTGAACTGACCCCTCTGGCCGCATATCTTCAATCCGAAACACCAAGCTCCCTGCGCTCCTTGGTGATTTATTATGGGGAGGAAACATATAGGCCATGGGGAAGTATTCTACACAGCATAAAAACTGGTGAGACGGCGTTCAACCAAGTTCACAGTAGTGGAGTTTTTCAATACTTTGCCCAACACCCAGAGTCCGCGGCGGTCTTCAACCAAGCGATGACAGAATATACGGCAGAGGAATCAATTGCGGTGATTAATGCTTATGATTTCTCGAAGTTTGATAAAATTGTTGATGTAGGTAGTGGACAGGGTTCATTTATGGCAACTATCTTGAAGGCTAATGATAAGCCTAAAGGAATCCTTTTCGACCTTCCACAAGGCGTTGGGGGCGCAAAAAAGCATCTAGAGACGGCAAATATCATGGATCGTTGCGAAATTATTGAGGGAGACTTTTTCGAATCAATTCCCAGTGGTGGTGATGCTTATATTTTCAAAAACATTTTCGTTAATTGGGATGATGAACGGTGTATCGACATTCTCAAAAACTGTCACCACGCTATGGCTGAAAATGGCAAGCTGATTATCGTCGAAGTAAGTGTGATATCACCTAAAAACGCTCCCTCCTTCAGTAAACTTTTCGACCTCCACATGTTAGTAATGACAGGCGGTCGCGGGCGCACTGAGGCAGAATTTCAAGCGCTCTTTGCTGCAACTGGATTCAACCTGACTAATATTATTCCAACAGAGTCTCCAGTGAGTATAATTGAAGGGGTACGTATATAGCTCCTAAAAGCCTAACAAGGCGTCAACTCGGACTGGCGTGATCGAGGCTCATTGCCATTAAAGCATGTGGTGGTAGAGAAGTTGACTTGCCCGCGAAGGTTTCAGTTTTTCTCGCCAGCCAGTTATGCAAACGTTGGGGCGTTAAATGGCTGAAGGCTGACATAAATTTTTGAGAACTATCAGAATCAGAAAGGGATAAATCAATGAATCAACAGCAAATACCACCTCAAGTTCGTCTTTGGCAACTTGGTTTGGGTTTTGCCAACACTGCTGTACTCCACGCCTTGGTTAAGGCAGGGGTGATTGAACAATTACGCGACCAGCCCCGGAACCTCTCGGATTTGGCGCAGTTGTGTAACCTGAACCCCGATATGCTCTACCGCACCCTGCGCTTCGCATCGGTAATGGATGTTGTGACATATGATAGGGAAGAATATAGGCTCACCGATGTGGGGCGTTACCTGCTCAAGGATGTGCCTGGCAGTATTTACATGGGCTTGATGTTGATTGGCAGTGAACCCTGGCAAAATGCCTGGCACAACTTTGCCCATGCCTTGGCTACCGGCGAGAACGCTTTTGAGCCGGTTATGAACGCTGGTTTCTTCGAGTACCTTGACCAGCATCCCGAATACGGTGTGCCTTTTAACCAATGGCAGACCACCCTGACAACCATGGCTGCCCACGCCATAACCGAAGCGTATGACTTCACAGCGTTCAAAACAATCTGCGATGTCGGTGGAGGACAGGGCATTCTGCTCAAAAGCATCTTGTCCGCCAATCCGCACCTGCACGGCATTCTCTATGATCAGGAGAATGTGGTGAAAGAGCATGTGCTAGCCGACATCGCTCAACGTGTGAACATTCAGTCAGGAAATTTCTTTAAGTATGTTCCTACAGCCGATGTGTTAATTATGAAAAACATACTTCACGACTGGAACGACGAGAAATGTCAACTCATCTTAAGCCAGTGCCAACAAGCTATGCAACCATCTTCCCGCCTGCTTATTGTTGAGATGGTCATTGCAACACCTGCGGATTTGATGGGTGCATTTTACGATCTGCATATGCAGGTAGTTCTGGGTGGCAGGGAAAGGTCTGAGAATGAATTCAGTCTGTTATTGCAGAAAGCAGGAATGAAATTGAACCAGATCATTCCTACGAAATCACCCTTGAAAATCATAGAAGCGTCATCATGATACTTGGCGCGAGCTAACAAATCGATGGTGGCGAATTGCTAATCTTCATTTTTATCGAAAGTTGGTTGGGCCACAACCGTTCTGGTTATTAGGGGTGACTTCGCTTACCCGCAATCGCCACAACTCAAACGTTAGGCTGAACAGTTACGCTTTCTTTTCTACACGGTAAGGGGCGCAGCTAATTGGAGAAGATGATTGCCGGCATTTATCTAATCCATTTCAGACGCCAACAACTGTTTCATCAGCGGTTGACCTTTGGGCAGCAACGTAATGCGACTGCCGCTTTTCAGGATATTTTCCGTTTCCAGAATCTCAAAAATAGCTTTTGCCACTTGCGGGTCTTCGCTGATTTGATTCAGCGCTTCGCCCACAATTTGGGGACGAATCGCCTGGGCTTTGGCAAACTCAATCGCCGCTCTCCGTTCAGCCGAACTGGTGATGATGCTGACCCGATTTGCCCCGTCTTGCCGAATGGCGGAGGTGACTTGACGCAACCGGTTGACCACTTTTTCTTCAATTTGCTGGATCATGCCGGCATCCCGGAAATGCACCTTGCGGATATAAACAGAGCCCAATTTGTACCCCCACTCCTCCGATTTAGGCGACACTTCCGCGCGAACAGCGCGACTCATCGTATGCCGCGTCTCCAACATATCGTCCAGAGGCATATTGCTTAACGTTCGTACAGTGGCATTGCTCACATTTGCCGCCAAGGAACCGCGAGGGTCAGTATTTTTAAACAGATAAGCTACTGGATCGCTGATATTCATCTCATACCAGATGCCGATCCCCATCGGGGCGCCTTCTTCCGAATTGACCGGTTGACTCCGCAAATAAACCTGATCTAACCGCATATCCAGCACATGGCGATTGCCCAAAATATGCACAATGAAAGCCCGGGGTCCCATCTTCAACCACAACCAATGTAAACCCGGCTCAGTCAACTCCGCCACCACCTTGCCAAACAGCACATATACATGGCTGGTACCTTCTTCCACAATGGTGTACACGCCAAATAGACGCATCAATCCTCTAGCAATTGGTTCTCCGATTAATAACGCAATAAACACAAAAAAGGCGATTGATAATGTAGTAACGATGCCGCTCATTCTTCCACCTCCACAAAGACATTTTTTGCCTGCTTATAAAGACCTAGCCGAACATTTCGCAAATAGGCGTCCAATGTGCCTTCACCCCTATCTTTGAGTTGGGTAAGCTGTTGGGCGACAGAGATCAGCGGTTCGACTTCTGCCTGGGCTCGCAACGTTTCGATTTCTACCGCCCGTTTTGATTGGACGATAGTTTGGTCGGCTTGGGCTTTTGCTAAACTGATTTCAGAAGACACTTCATTATGGGCGGTGTTGATCGCCGCCAGGGCTGACTCTACTTCAGCAGGCGGGTCAATGCCGGTGATGAGCGAAGCGTCTAACTCGACACCGTATCGAGCGGCGGCGGAAGCGCATTCATTTTCCATATAATTGTTGATTTCGTTCAGATTTTTCCGTAAATCGTTGATGGAAATGCCGCCCATCAAACCGGCGTCCAACTCGATGTCGTCTCCCAGGGGGGCGTCTGTGGATGGGGATTCAAAGCTGGCAATACGCTGCCGCAAAATAGCCACAAAATAGCCCATCACATGCACCACCGGATTTTTAATGCCAAACAAATATGCGTACAAATTGTGTTCGCTAGGTCTGTACCGAATTTGCCCTTTTAAGCCGATGTTTAATTGGTCTTTGGTCACGGCATCTAGCTCGGTGCCATTATGGTTGGCGGTGGGCGTTTCCAAGTCAAGCGCCATATTAATCGTTTTGGTGGCGATAGATACTTTGTGGATTTTTTCCCAGGGGAATTTGAAATAAGGTCCGCCTGGTTGGATGATTTCTACAACAGGATAGATGTAACGTTCTTTGTCTTTTTCATTCAGGAAATCAGCGATAGGATGGTCGAGGGTGGTGGCTTTTGCTCGCCGCACAGCTCTGCCAAAGCGGGTTTTTACGGCGCGCTCATTTTGATCGACGGTATATAAGCCAGAAACGAGGTAGCGCAAACAAAACCAACCGATAAACCCTAAAATTGGACCGATTAGAAATGGAAGCATACGATTGTTCTCCTTTGGGTGAGCAAATGTGGTTTTAGGTTTACCCCTCATTTTGCCGGCAATAAGCCAAGCTTATTAATTGCCGGCATTTCCTTGACCACAATTTCAACTCTTGAAAACCTTGTTCTCAATGATGCCAACAATGTAACACACCTGAATCATATCAGCCCCAACCCCGCTTGCCGAATGACTTTTTTCTTTTGTGTGCTTTATGTGCACATCTATTACCTGCCGCATTCTCATTTTGATAAAGGAATACAGCTTGACAAACAACCGTCACTGGTTTAAGGTAGTGAATTATCATTCACTTGTGTGAATGCATATTCATTCCATGGGGCATTTGTGACAGATTTTCACCAACAACTAAAAATAGCTCGCCGAAACCAGATTATCGAATCCGCAATCGCCATTATCGCCCAAAAAGGGTTCCAGCGAACCACGATTAAAGATATTGCCCAACATGCCGGCATCGCCGATGGCACCATCTACAACTATTTCGCCAACAAAGAGGCGCTGTTATTCAGCATTATGGAGCGGTTAACCGAAGCAGAGATGCGGGAAACCCATTTTGCCGAAGCGGAAGAGATGCCTTTCAATCAATGGTAGTGGTAAAAGACCGACTGATAAGTAAACTATTAGCATGATAGTAGAAATCGTCACATATGAATGTACTCGGTGTCAGAGTATCAACATTGTCAAAAATGGTCGCACTAAAAATGGCAAACAAAAATTTCATTGCCATGATTGTGGCGCGTATGGCATATTGAACCCAGAAGAAAAGTATTCCGAAGCCAGAAAAGAAGAAATCTTAGCTGCCTACCAAGAACGAGCCAGCCTTCGGGGCATCGAGCGAACCTTTGGCGTGGCTCGGCAAACAGTGGCTTCTTGGTTAAAAAAAAGCAACAGCGATGCCACCACTGGATGACACCCTCCTTTCACCAGAGCCAGAAGATGTTTTGGAACTAGATGAACTCTGCTCTTTTGTCCTTACAAAATCTCAGAAACGCTGGATTTGGATTGCTTTGTGTCGGCGTACCCGTCAAGTTGTCGCCTACTTTATCGGCAACCGCAGCGAACGCAGTTGTTGGAAACTGTGGTCTCGTATTCCTTATGATTATCGTCAATGTACGACATTCAGTGATTTTTGGGAGACATACGAAACTGTGTTTGGACAACTTGGCTCAAATCATTCTTCTGTTGGCAAGGAAACGGGTGAAACAGCTCATGTTGAACGTTGGAACAACACACTTCGACAACGTCTTGGTCGTTTTGTTCGCAAAACGTTATCATTTTCTAAATCAGATGAGTTTCATGAAATTGCGCTTAGACTATTTCTCCATGATTACAACTTAAGCCTTATCAGTTGAATGTTAACCACTACCCAACTATCAATTATCTGAGTGTCAAAATGGAACAACAACTTCTCACCCTCATCAACAACTTTTCAGGTGATGTAACGTTATATGCTCACAATTTAGCAACTGACAAGGTTGTATCTATCAACAGTTCTGACAGGCACCCATGCGCGAGCGAGGCAAAAATATATTTGCTGTTGATTTATGCGGAACAAGTGACATCGAAGACATTAAATCCCAATTTACAGATCGAATTCAAAGAAAGTGACATCGTACCTGGTTCTGGTGTATTGCGATTTGCCAACCCTCATTTACAACCTACAGCTTCATTCCTAGCCTATCTGATGATGGCTGTTTCCGACAATACGGCAACCAACATGCTTTTTGATCTGTTGGGTGGGTCTATCATGATTCAAGCTACCTTGAACCGCTTGAGGATTTCAAACACTATCGTGGCAGGCAAATTGTGGCAAAGCGACTGGATTACGTCTACGGCCAGTGATCTGGCTCTGGCTGCAAAAATTATCGCTGAACCGAAGATGTATGGCTATCCAATAGCGGCGGCAGAGCTGTGCAAGCAAATCATGGCACGCCATTTTGAAGATAACGGTATGCCTCGATTTTTACCGTGGAGTCCGTTTGCTGAGGATGTAAAAACAATGCCCCTGTTTCATGATTTGATTGAGGAATATGCCGGCATTGAATATTATGGAAAAGCAGGGGCAATTCCAGGTTACAGGGGAGATGTTGCCCTTTTCATTGCCAAATCAGGTACATACGTTGTTGGCATGCAATGCCGCAATGTTCAAGATAAAAGACCCTTGAATGCCGCGAATGAAGGCTATACATTTTCGGCAGAAATTGGTAAACTTTTTTATGAGCATTGGGCAAATGGAATAACCTTATGAAAGAATCATCATTCGGCCGATACCATGGCTATACTGTTCCCCAGTATGATGGCTGGCAACGTCGGTCACGCTATTTGACCATGCGTGATGGTGTCAAAGTTGCCATCGACATTTTCCTGCCCACACGAGCCGGCGAGCTACCTGATCAACCTTTGCCAGCAATTTTTAGACATCACGCCGGCGGCCGCAACGTTTTGGTGGGGGATGAGGCCATGCCGTTTGCCGCTGGTGTCCCCTTCGCTCAACACTTTTTACGGCATGGTTACGCCCTTGTCATCAGCGACCCACGTGGCACGGGGGCATCCTTTGGCCTTCACAACTACCATGATGCAGTGACCATCGCAGATGCTGTTGAAATCATTGAGTGGAGCGCTAGACAAGTGTGGTGTGATGGCAACATTGGCATGATAGGTCACTCCAACAGCGGCAATAATGCCTTTATGATAGGTGGGCAACGACCGTTTCATCTCAAAACCATCTTCCCCTCGATGTTTAACTTTGACGTATACGATTCACTCTTCAGCAATGGCATCTATCGTCAGCCCCATGTTGCCTGGATCAGTGACGCCTTTCATTGGCTAGACGGGCAAATGCCTACTCTGCCAGTTGACGATGATCCTGACGGTGTACTATTGGCGCAAGCCACCGCTCAATCACGTCAGGAAATGGACGTTCGACAGCTCGACCAATTTCCATTCCGTAATTCAATGGCTGATTGGGGCAGTTACCAAAGCGCTAGTCCAATTGGGTCTCTGGAAGCGATCGTTGAGTCGGATATGCCGATCTATTTGTGGGCGGGCTGGTTTGATTTTCTGGTGAGGGAGGTTTGTTTGTGGAGCGCCAATTTGCCCCAGCCCCACAAGTTGACGATTGGTCCCTGGCATCACTTTAGACCGCTCAGCCCTGATCCTGAGGAGCAAGCCGCTCTCTACCAAACGGAAATGTTGCGCTGGTTCGATTACTGGCTCAAGGGGATCGACAACGGGATTATGGAGGAGCCCGCCATCAACTACGCCACCCTGCGCAGTCCAGAGAGATGGACATGGCGGCAAGCCCGCTCTTGGCCGTTGACGGCAACACAAACTCACGTCTTTTACTTTGGCGCGGGGCGGTCTGGGAGTGTGGCTTCGGTCAATGATGGCTCACTCTCCCGTGAACAATCGGCTGAAGGGCACGACCAATACACCGTAGACTACACCACCAGTTCGGGCAAGGCGACCCGTTGGGATTTGACCGTCGCCAAAATGGACTATGGCGACATGACGGGTAATGACGAAAAAGGATTGACTTACACCAGCGACCCATTGTCAAATCCGTTGACAGTGACGGGACATCCCATCGTGATCCTGTATGTGGCAACGACAGCGACGGATGGTGATTTTTTCGTCTGTTTGGAAGATGTCACTCCTACTGGTTTCAGCCATTATGTTAGTGACGGTTGCCTGCGTGCTTCGCATCGGGCAATATCTGAACCATCACACAACAATTTAAGCTTGCCGTATCATCGCAGTTTCGCCGAAGATATCTTGCCTGTAACGCCCAACGAGCCTGTTGAATTGCGCTTTGATCTATTACCGATTTCGTGGCATTTCCAGACGGGGCATCAACTGCGCCTCACTGTTACCTGCGCCGACCAAAATCACTTGAAAACGGTTACCCTTACCCCACCGCCAATTGTGACGCTGTTTCATCATCGTTCGCATATTCTGCTATCTTATTCTTCGCCTGAAAAGAACGGTTAAGAAGACCAGCAATCTAAGTATGATGTCTACTCGTATCTCCCTAACATGAGAGGGCTTGATAGCGAGCGTTAGACCTGAGGGTCTAAGGATATTGAGCTATTGGTATAAATCGAGTTGTTTGGGACGGAGTAAATCAGACGCTTTGCCGGCATTTCCCATTTCCGCCACTCGTAACCCCCTCACCAGCACTGCCGGCACCCCTTCCCCCGCTTGTCCCATCAGCAACCCAGCGGCGGCGGCAATTTCATCCGCCAACCCGACATCGGTATGTTGTAAGGTGTAGCCAAACAAGTCTGCTTCCCCTCGCCGATTCCACAATGCCGGCAATCCCGCTACCCCAATTGCTACCCCCACCGTACCCAGCCGAAAAGGTCTGCCGTGACTGTCGGTAATAACTACCCCCACCGATACGCCACATCGTTCTACAATTGCTTGCCGAATCTGTTCTGCCGAGCTGTCAGGGTCAACAGGCAACAGCAAAACAGTTTCATCTTCCCCCTCTTGTGCCACGTTGGAGCGGTCAATGCCGGCATTGGCGCTGATAAAGCCTAACCGATGCCGAACTATCAATGCCCCTTCCCGCATCCGGGAAATCTCTTCACTTTCGGACAAAATGAGGGCGACTAAGCGAGGGTCTTTGCCCGTAATGCCGGCAACACGTAACGCTTCTTCATCCGGCTCTACGCTGGCTAAATTTACCAGCCGTCCCTCTGCTTTAGAGATGATTTTTTGAGCAATAGCAATGACATCCCCAACTTGCAGAGAGATGCCGGCACGCACCAACCCATCCAAAATCAATTGTGCTACATCATCCCCCGGTTGAACCATTGGCAAGCCTACAATCGGTTGCAGACTGATGCCACCTGTTTCCTTATTTTCATGAATAGACATATTTTCCTTACATTTTGCTTCATTCTTAACGCATTGAAATAGTGTAACACGGTCAACGAAAAAGAATAGGCATTGTTTAGCGTCAAAACCAAAATTTTCAACTTGACAAGGGGATATTTACCACATAAAATGAATGAACACCCATTCATATGTATGAACATTCATTCAAAACAAAGGATTATATGTCAGATTTTCACGAACAGTTAAAGATAGCCCGCAAAAACCAAATCATCGAATCAGCCATTGTGGTGATCGCCGAAAAGGGGTTTCAACGAACGACAATAAAGGATATTGCCCAGAATGCCGGCATTGCCGATGGCACAATCTACAACTATTTCGCCAACAAAGAGGCGCTGTTATTCAGCATTATGGAGCGGTTAACCGAAGCAGAGATGCGGGAAACCCATTTTGCCGAAGCGGAAGAGATGCCTTTCAATCAATTTATAGGCGACTACATTGGGCGCCGCATGAAGGAAATTGACGGGAATTTCCAAATTTTCAAGGCGATTTTGCCAGAGCTGATTGTAAATAGCGATCTCAGCCGCCAGCTCAACGAACGTCTGTATGACCCCGCATTTGCCGCGGCTGAAAACTATATCCAAAAGTTGATGGATGACGGAAAATTGCCGTCAAACAACCCGGCGTTCATCGCCCGTCTCCTCGCCGCCCCTATTTTTGGACTACTGCTACTCCGCTTGTTCGGCGACGACCATGTGACGAACAATTGGGAAAATTACAGCGCGGCAGTTGGGCAACTCATTGCCGCATTGAATGACCAATGAAATTCGCAATCGAAACAGACGGTTTGTCAAAATCCTTTGGAAATGTGAAAGCCATCAGCGATATTAACCTGCGGGTAAAATCGGGCGAAATATTTGGCTTTTTAGGCTTGAATGGCGCCGGCAAAACCACAACTATCCGGGCTTTACTAGGCATGATTCGCCCCACGGCCGGCACAATCAAGCTGTTGGGGCAAGTCGTGGGCACAAACGGGCGCGGACCTTGGCGGCAAGTAGGGCATATGGTGGAAACGCCCACCGCCTACCCCGAATTGACCGTGACTGAAAACTTGGAAATCGCCCGTCGGTTGCAAGGCATCTCCGACAAAAACGCCGCCATTCATGTCATCGAGCGATTGGGGCTATCCCCTTACGCCAATAGAAAAGCGGGCAAACTCTCTACCGGCAATCTTCAGCGATTGGGGTTAGCCCGGGCGTTGCTTCATCGCCCTCAATTGTTGATTCTGGATGAACCAACCAATGGGCTTGACCCAGCCGGCATGGTAGAAATTCGAGAATTGTTGAAGAAATTGGTGGAGAATGCCGGCATTACCATATTTTTGTCTAGCCACATTCTGACCGAAGTCAATCGCCTAGCCACCCGTATCGGCATCATCCATCATGGACGTTTGCTGAAAGAGTTAGGCGTAAACAAGTTACGGGAACTACGCTCACGCCAGCTAATTGTCACGGCGCGAAAAATAGAGGCGGCACAGAAGGTACTTACGCAAGCTGGTTTTGCCGTGCAAGTGAAAGAACAGAAGTTGTGCCTGCGTGATGAAGATGCAATTAACGCCCCAGAACAAGTAGCTACTATCCTTGTAAATGCCGGCACGCCCCCAACCAGTTTAACCCTCGAACAAGAAAACCTAGAAAAATATTTCCTGCGTTTAACCGGAGCAAATCAATGACTCACTTTTTTGCCGCATTATGGGCAGAAATGTTGAAAGCACGTCGTTCAAAATTGCCATTACTTACAATGGGTGGTTTGCTAATATTGCCATTGGTCAGCGGGTTATTTATGTTCATTCTGAAAGATCTAGAAAGGGCAAAAGCGTTAGGAATCATCAGCATTAAAGCCCAATTGGTAGGGGGTGTAGCCGATTGGCAAACCCATTTTGAGATGGTTAAAATGGGGACAGGGGTTGGGGGGCTAATCTTGTATTCGATCATTACTGCTTGGGTATTTGGACGAGAATTTTCAGACCATACCGTCAAAGAACTGCTGGCTATACCCACGCCTCGCCGGCATATCGTTGGGGCAAAATTTACCCTGACCACATTTTGGATTCTGTCGCTTTCCCTGCTTGTTTATCTGGTTGCTATCGCCATTGGAGGGATCGTCGGTATCCCCGGTTGGTCATTTTCATTGGCATGGCAGGCATTTTGGTCATTGGCACTAATCACTATTTTGATTAGCTTGTTGATGTCATTTGTAGCCCTGTTTGCCAGTGTAGGACGTGGTTTTTTGCCGCCGTTGGGATGGGCTTTTTTATCGATGGCGTTGGCTCAGATCGCGGCTGTGATGGGCTGGGGAGAGTGGTTTCCGTGGGCAGTGCCCAGCTTGCTGAGTGATTTTAGTGGATTGGCGACACAAACAGTTGGCATTCATAGTTATTTGGCAGTGGTGATCACGTTTTTGATTGGGACAATGGCTACTTTTTTATGGTGGCATAGAGCGGATCAGACAGGGTGAGTGGATCCGACAATATCGCCAATCCAGTTAAAAAGCAATTATTGTACAAGGGGTAAATAGGCTTGAGGCGTGACATGAACGTCTCGTAATGCCCACAACTCTCTGCCGTGTATGCCATCTTCTGATTGAAAGTAGAGGGTGTTGTTGTATGGGGTAAGCCAAGTGGGAACAGAAGCGCCAAAAGGATTGATTTGAGCCACTTTGTAAGTGCCGGCATTGGCGCCATCACTTCGCCACAATTCCCTCGTATCCATATCTGCCGATGCCGTAAAATAGAGAATCCCATCTACTACAACCAACTCTCTGGGGGAAGATGAGTAGAGGGTGTTAATATCCTTCAATAAGGTTGTGCCTAATCCCGTGCCATCCGTTTGCCACAATTCAACACCTGTGTCGGCACTATCTGCCACAAATATCATCTTGTCACCAAAAGGAGTAAACCATCGGGGGTAACTCCCATCCGTTGTATGAATGTTGCGAACCATGTATGTGCCTCCTTCTGTGCCGTCGCTCGCCCATAACTCTCGCCCATGTATCCCATCATCGGCGGCAAAATAGATGCGGTTGCCCCATTGTTGCAAAAATTCAGGGTAGGCTTTGCCCCCTTGATTGATATCTTTGACCATTTGCGTGCCGGCATCTGTGCCATCACTCACCCATAACTCTCGTCCAAATTGGTTGGTAAAAGCGGTAAACATCACCCCTCCGTTAAAGGGGACGATGTAGCTAGGAGATGACCAGTTGAGGGCGGGGTTAATATCTTTGACTAACCGGGTTCCTGCTTCTGTGCCATCGCTCACCCACAACTCACGCCCAGTGTTGTCGGCACGACCAGAAAAGTAGAGTAAACTGCCCACAGCCGTCAGGTATTCTGGCTCGCCATCAAAGCTGTAAATATCTTTGACTAGGTGTGTGCCGGCATTTGTGCCATCGCTCACCCACAACTCTCGCCCATGTATCCCATCATCAGCCACAAAATAGACCGAATCACCCACTGCCGTTAAGCCAGTAACCCCATCACTCCCATTGGGATTGATATCTTTGACCCAATAAGTGCCGGCAATTGTGCCATCGCTGCGAAAGAGTTCGCTGTTATTCTGACGGTAAAACAGCAAATTATTGGTAGCTGTTAATTCTGGGGATATGGGGTACAAGGCAGTTGACCCAATATCTGCAATTTTTTCAATATTGATGCTATCATGTTTAAACAAACTGATTTGCCCAGCTTGTTCAGAGGCGGCAAAATAAAGCTCATTGCCCATAACAGTCAATTCAATTGGAGAACTGGAAGGGTTAAGTACATTGATGTCTTGCGCCAATTCTGTGGTTGTTCCATCTGTTTGCCATAATTCTCGCCCAAAATATGGATGGTTGGCGGCAAAGTAAAGATGGTTGTTGTAGTAAATTTCGGGACGAGGGGAGCTGTTTTCTATATCGGGGGCAATATTGGCAACCTGCAAAGTGCCGGCAACTGTACCATCACTTTGCCAAAGCTCCAGCCCATCTGTTTCAGAATAACCACCAAAATAAAGTTTGTCTCCCAACACAGTGGGGTATGAAATAGAGCTGCCAAATTGGTAATATGGAAAAGAGTGTAAAATTTGATTGTTATCGTGGGTAACGTTTGTCACCCATAAGCTATAACCCATGCTGTTATCCAAATGGATAGGCACAAATAGTTGATCATCTGTGGGTATTGGCGGGTCTAAACGAAATATATTTGGGAGTTGTTCAAAGTTGTACACAAATTCCAGATGATTGGTCCTTCCATCCGTTCGCCATAGGGTGCGGTCATTTTTGGTTAAGTAGAGTTGGTTGTTGAATTTAGTTAGGTACAACAGATTGTGTACATCGGTCATGCGGTAAGTGCCGGCAACTGTGCCATCACTTCGCCACAAATCAATCTGGAAGTTGTGGTCTCTCATCATGTAATAATAGATGCCGTTCAACTCGGCGCCCCAAATGGGAAAGGTTTCAAAGTTAACAAACTGTTCTTTGACCATGTGAGTGCCGGCAGTTGTGCCATCTGTTACCCACAATTCCCGCCCTGCTACCCCATCATTGGCTGTAAAAAAGAGTAGATCGTCAACCACCATAAAGCTGTGAGGAGAGCTATTGTCACTTCCCGCCCAAATATCTTTAAGCAAAGTTGTGCCTTCTGCCGTGCCATCACTTCGCCACAGTTCCCAGCCTGCTTCTACTGTCCATGCCGAAAAGTAGAAAGCGTCGCCTAAGAGAAAAAATTTTTGCAGATTAAAATCATTATTTCTTCCCGGCAGTCCAGACCAGCCATTGCTTGGCTCGATGTCTTTGAGCAGGGTTGTCCCTTCGGCTGTGCCGTCACTTTGCCATAACTCTGATCCATGTTCTACGGTGAAAGCGATAAAATAAAGTTTGTCCTCAAAGAGGATATAGCTGTAAGGGTTGCCATAACCTTGACCGGGAACAATATCTTTAACCAGTTCAGTTGTAACCCCATCTGTCGCCCACATTTCTATACCGTGGAGGTAATCGTTGGCTGTGAAGTAGATTTTGCCGGCATATTCCGCAAAATCAGCCGGTTTAGAAGATTCTGTATAGTCGTCAGCAATATCTGCCACCATGTAGGGCACTTGTACTTGTATCGGAGGATGGTTTTCTGGCTCACGTAAAACAGGAGAGGATGTTAAAAAGAGAATACCCAACAGTAAAAAAAAACTGTTTCCTTTCATCCTGTTCCTTTCCCACACCACAACTTGCTGAATGAAACAATAGTTACTGTATCAGGAAAACAGAAATCTATTGGACGTTTTTTCGACGAATGCCCTGTTTTTTTTCGACTTTGGGGTGATACTTATTGATTGCCGACCCCCGTTTGAACTTCTGTTTCACGCTCTATTCAGGTCTCTTGTTCCTTAAAATTATCCAGCAACTTGCGTGCCGGCATTATCTGAATTCCGCGAAACTCACCCAACGAAAGTAAATGAGAGTCACCACTTACAATTAAATGAGCTTGACCATCTATTGCACAAGCCAAGATATGATCATCATCCGGATCATCAGCTATAGTTCCCCACACGTCAGCAATCCCCGGAACAACTAAAGCATCTTTCTCTAACAAACTTATCAATCCATCAATATCCTTGCCCGTAATTTTATATTTTCTGCGAATGCGTTTATAGCTCAACGTTTGGCGGATTTCAGCAATGATAGCGGGCGAAATAACGAGAAGGAATACCCTTTGCCGCCATTTTTGAAGAATTTGAGCAGGGATACCAGACCTTACCAGTAAACTGCTTACAAATAAATTGGTATCTACTACAATGCGTAACATCAACCTGAGTTTTTGTTACTCGCCCGAATTTCAGCAATGGCATCTGAAACATCTTGCAATACCTCTGCTTCAGACAAATCTGGTAACCGGTTTTTGATACGATCTAAAACTTGAAAGCGAGCCTCTCGTTCCAAAACCAACCGCTCAAAAAGCTCAACAGAAATCATCGCTACCATGGCTTTGCCCGAACGTTCTACAATAACCGTCTCACCCCCATAGTGAACCCGTCCAATTAAATCTGATAAATTATTGCGTACCTCTCTAGTACCAACGTGAATAGACATATTTTCTCCTTGGACAATTTGAGATATTGTAACACGTCCGTGTAACTTGTGTCAACAATGTGCCTTGTGTACACAAACCATGTTTTCCCAACGCTGGCTTCTGTCTGAATCAACTCAAGCTCAATACCAATTTCATCGCTCAACAGAGCCTCGGTATTCATCTCACAGTTATGGATTATCCCACACTAAATCTATTTCCCGAATAAAAATATCCCATTTTTCATTTGAATCGTTAGGTACTAAATTGGAAGCCAAAGACACAAAGCCGATTTTACTTCCATCACCAGATATAGCAGGGGAGTTGCTAATATGGTTGCCTTCTTTCCCATCATTATCTACACTAGCCCTAATCGTATGCCCCGTAACGGTGTCATAGATAAAAATATCAGTCACATTATTTGTATCGTGGGGAACCAAATTATCAGCATCCGACGAAAAAGCTATCCACCGATTATTAGATGAAATATCGGGATTGCCACTGCTACCATTAGCCAAATCGCCATTCCAACCAACGCTGACGATTTCTAGATGCCCCGTAGCCAAATGATACAAGAAAATATCAATAGCATCATTCGTATCATTTTGAATCAGATTATTTGCGGCTGATTGGAATACAATAAATTGCCCGTCTTTGGAAAGTATCGGGTTGGTACTTGCGCCATTGGATGCGCCTAAATCCTCATCTGAATTATTTGTACTGATGCGAATCGTTTCTTGTAGAACACGGTCCCGCAAGAAAATATCTGGCAGATTATTGGCGTCGTTCGGAATCAAGTTTGTTGCATCTGATACAAATGCAACAAACCGCCCATCCTCAGATATAGTTGCTGGATATCCTAACCCACTAGCGCGATTTGCTTGTTCCTCCCTTGCTCCGATATTAATCCGTTCCGTTTGTTCTGTTTGCACATCGTAAAGAAAAATGTCGTCAACGCCATTGGAATCATTATCGATCAAATTTGGCTTATTCGATTGAAAAACCACAAATTCACCACTGGCTGATATAACTGGATTAATACTGTAGAAATATGTGCCTGTTTCAAGAGGGATACTATTTTTATCAATAAGCTGAATTTGATTTAATTCCTTGTCAAATAGGTATGAACTTGTGGAATTAGTGTCTGGCACAAAATTATTAGCATTGGAGTGAAAGACAATATAACGTCCATCTGAAGATATGCTTGTATGGGCGCCCCACTCATGCACAATTCCACTATGAGCATTGCCCAGTGAACCATTATTTGACTTGCTTATCAGCATTATTTCACCTGTACCTAAATCCTTTACAAAAACATCTGTGCAGCTCTTCAGTTTGCCAGAAATACTCAAGCAATCACCATCCTTGTCATTTTCTACCAAGTTGTTGGCAATAGACACGAAAGCAATTACATTGCCATTCGCATTAATACTAACGCCTTCACTAGTATCATTAGCTTCCACTTCCATGGATGAAAGATTAATTCGGTAAATGGCGCCAGGCAAGGCCGCAGGTGTGGGAGTTGGTATGGTAGGGGCAGATGGGGTAGATGTCAGTATGATTAGTTCCGGTGTATAAATAGGTGTTGGTGAGTTAAGTTGTACTTTTGTCGCTGAGGGAGAAGGAAAAAGAATGTTTTTGCTTGGTGAGGGAGACGGGTTTGCAATAAACGTACCTAATGGGGGGTTTTCAGGTTGGGCTGATTCAGAGCCTTGGTCGTTGTCACAAGATGGAATCAACAGTACAAATAGAAAAAATAAGAAAATAGTTGGCGTAGTGAATCCTTTTGAATGGTTCATAAGTTACCCAATGAATGGGGCAGGATTTTATCACTTACTACCCCATTCTGAAGTAGGCTCAATTAAGATAGATCACACAGGAACAATTGCCACCTTATAAATCATAGTAATACCGGAATAAACATTTACATCTGCACATGCCGCCAGAGATGTAATAGTACCATTATACGCGCATTGCATATGAACATGTATTCCGTCTGAACACCCACAATTACAATCATTGGGCATTCTACCGAGCCACAAATTATTGGTATTGTGAGTTCCATTGCCTATCCAGTCGCGTAAATGTCCATATGCCACTTGGCCTGCCCAGTCGCCTTGACCATTGAGATCCATGTACATATTCACAACATAAAATTTTCTGGAATTTCCGCCTCAAATGTTTGTAGTAAGTTTTGCAAGACTGTTATTTTGCTTCGATTACGCTCATTTACTAACCGCAAAAATATTACTCCCCTATGCCCAAATCGCTCTTTGTAAACTTTCTCTCCAAAATCCTTGTCATTGGTTATTAGCGCCCAGTTTTCAGAAAAAGCTTTGTGGATGATCGCTTCATCATCTGCTCTTCTCAATTGATCATAAACAGAAAATACTTCATATCCTTCTTCTTGCAACCAACGAGCTACTGCTGGTCCTGTACATTCATCAACTAAAAACCGCATTTAGGGCGTTTCTAGGATTAAGGGCATATAACTTGTTTCTTGCAGAGATTTTGTCGCAAACATCAGGCAGGCAAAAATATCTTGGGAAGATAATCCGTCATACTCGCTTAAAATCTCTTCAAAGGTTGCCCCGTAAGCCAACAAATTTAGAATAAACTCAACAGAAAGACGAGTTCCCCGGATTGCGGGTTTGCCGGCAAGAATGTTTGGGGAAACCGTAATTCGATCCAGCAACTGTTGTTCATTCATAAATATCTCCGAAATAAGGACGTTCCTGAATGCTCAGTATAAACTGCCGGCATTCATGCCGTCAACTCATCCACCCTACCGCAACTCTGCCCCAATCTGTTGCTTAAGCAGACGTAACAACCTCTGCCGTTGCTTGCCCATATCCCGATCCGACAACGTTTTGTTGGGGGCTTGCCACGTCAGCCGGTAGGCTAAACTTTTCTTGCCTGCCGGCAACTGCTCTCCCGCATACAAATCAAACAACGTGACATCTTGCAGCAAAAAGCCGCCCGCTTGCCTAATTGCCGCCGCTACTTGGTCTGCCGGCATTCCCGCATCCACCACCAACGCCAAATCCTCCACCACTGGCGGGTAGTTGATCACTGGCGCCATGGCGTGGCGCGCCGGCACAGCCGCCAGCAACAAATCAAGGTCAAGCTCTGCCGCTAACACAGGATGCTCCGACCGGATGTTGAAACCTTCACCCACCAATGGATGCAGTTCGCCCGCCCAGCCCAAGTGCTTGCCATCTAGCCACAGCCGAGCCGTTCTGCCAGGCCGCCAACTGGGATGACTCTCCGTTTTGAAGGAGACATTTTCCACATGCAACGCCTCAAACAGCCCTTCCAACGCCCCTTTCAGGTCGAAAAAGTCGCAAATGCCGGCAGATTCCCCATCCCCCCAAAACGAGCCAGCCCTCGCCCCCATCAACACCATCGCCAACCGGCGCGGCTCATCCGGCAACACCCCCTCCTCCGACGCCAGATAAATCTGTCCAATCTCGAACAATGCCATATCTTGCCGAAAACGACTGTTGTTTGCTACCACATCTAACCCCGCCGCCAAAACGCTGTGCCGCATCGCCACTCGCTCTATATTGATTGGGTTTTGCAAAGTGATGTAGGGGCGGTCGTCGGGCGGGGCATTTTCTGCCGGCAACAATCGCCCTTCTCGTTCCGGTGTGGTCATCCGATAAGTGATGATTTCCTGCCAGCCCAAACCACTCAAAATATCCTTGACTTGTTCCTCTTGCTCCAACGCCACATTGCTCCGTTGTGGCGGTAATCCATCCTCCATTAACGTGGTGGGCAAGCGGTCATAGCCGTACACGCGGCACACCTCTTCCACCAAATCATGGGCGCCGGTGATGTCTAGCCGATGGTCGGGGGCAGTTGCCAACACCCCGTTTTCTGTCACATCTACCTTAAATTCTAACGCCTGCAACATGCCGGCAATCTCGTTTGGGGTCAGCTCAATGCCAGCCAGCCGTTTCAATTCGGCACAGGTCAGCAAAATCGGCTCAGAGCGGGGCGGATTGGGGTAATAATCGACAATGCCCCGCCGCACCGTGCCGCCTGCCAACGTTCGCAATAGCTCTGCCGCCCGTTTTGCCCCCAGCAACGCCTGCGCCGGATGCACCCCCCGGCTAAAGCGGAACCCCGCCTCGGTGTTCATCTTCAAAGCGTGCATTGAACGACGGATATTGATAAAGTTCCACGCCGCCGCTTCCAGTAACACGCTAGTCGTCCCATCGCTAATTTCACTGTCTCGCCCGCCCATGATGCCGCCAATGCTCAAATTGCCGGCAGGGTCAGTGACCAAAATGTTGTAGGGCAGTAGCTCTCGCTCTTCGCCATCTAGGGTGGTCAATGTTTCCCCATCGTGCGGCAAACGGGTGTGGATATGAATGGGGGCGTGAATGCCGGCATACCCATCCGCCCGTTTCCGCAAATAATCATAATCAAAGGTGTGGTTCGGTTCCCCCACTTCCAGCATCACATAGTTGCTGATATCGACCACTACGTTAATCGGACGTTGCCCTGCCATCTGCAAGCGGCGTTGCATCCATGCCGGGCTCGGTTTTTGTTCGACGTTATCAATCACCAATGCCACAAAACGGGGGTTGAGGTCAGGGTCATCTGTGCTGATGGTTACACTCTCGCCGATTTCTGCCCCTTCTTGGGTTACCTCAAAGCTAGGATACCGTACCTTTTGCCCTGTCAATGCCGCCACTTCGCGGGCAACGCCCAAAATGGAGGCGCACCGAGCGATATTGGGGATGATGTCTATGTTGAAGACGACATCGCCCAACAGATCTTGCAATGGTGTGCCGGGCGTATATTCGGCATCGTCTAAAATCATGATCCCTTCATGCTCGTCGCTTAGCCCCAACTCCTTTTCGGAACACAACATGCACCGATTGTAGATGCCACGCAGTTTGCGCCCTTTTAACTTCATTTTGACTTGCCCCTCTTTGTGCCCGTCATACACCTCCCCCCCTTCCAGCACAAATGGAGAGTACAAGCCCAGTTCTGCCACATCCCCTTGCTCCAAATAGGGGAACAAATTGGGCGCACCCGTTACCACCAATTCTGGCTCGTCGCCCCCATAATCAACCGTCGCTAAAACTAGCCGGTCAGCGTCGGGGTGCGGCTCTACTTTGAGAATCTGTCCCATCAGTAGCTTTTCTCTATCCCACACCAGCCGTTTTTTGTCGTTGCCGCCCGGTATGCCGATATAGTCGATGCTCTCGACTTCTAAACCGGCAATGGTCAGCTTATCTGCCAGGGCTTGTGCCGGCATCTCTACCTCAACATACTCTTTTAACCATGAAAGTGGGACGCGCATAGCTTCTTAATTTCCTTGTAAAATTTATGATTAGATTTTTCCGTTCTTTGACCGCCAATCACCAGATGTGACGATTAACGCAATCGAAGCCAATAGACTGAAGCCAGCCAGCCACATAGCTATCTGAACGCTTTTAGGTCTAAATCGAAATTGAATGTGATGGTTTCCAACTGGGACAAACACGCCTCGCAAGGCGTGATTAACTTGGTACACTGGCGTTTCGCCTCCATCAACTGTCGCTACCCAGCCAGGATAAAAAGTGTCGCTCAATACCAACATGCCGGCAGCAGGAGTATCAACTTGAATATCTATCTGGTCCGATTGGTAGTTGGTGATTTCTACATCACTGTTGGCGCGAACAGGTTCCACAGACAATTGAGCTTGCCATTCATCCGGTAGCGATGTCGTCATTACAGCAGTATGGCGCCAATTAAACTCAGAGCTCTTAAGAGTAGTCAATAGCTCATCTTCAGAAAGCGTTTCTACATGACGAACTAGAAAAGCGCGCGGGAAGACATTGGGGTTTTCATAAATCCAAACGTCGTTTAAAACATCTCGATGTTGTAACCAATTAGCATAAGCGGAGAAAGTATATTTGCCCGACTCGCTTTGGCAAAGAGAAATGCCGGCATCTGATTCTGAACTCTTAATACCCCATACAAACGTCTGGTTTGCAGAATCAGCCACAGGAGCAAAGTAAAACAAATGATTTTCTCCCGACTTAATTTCAGATGCAGGTATCACGTAATGGGCGACTAAATCGCCTTCAACCTGATCTCGCCAAAGCCAAAATTCAATGGAGTCGCTTTTAGCGTCAGAAAAAAATAGATCGATGCGGTTCAAGCCAGGGGCGGAAGCGACAAAAGATTGGGTAACCGTTGTTGGTGTCAGGTTTGTTGATTCAGCGCATCCTTCTTCTTTTTCTAGCAATATAACGTCAAAAGAAAGCGGTCTAGCCGACAACAGATACTTTACATTAAGCAAACTAACCAAGGGGTTAAAATGGCTCATCACCAACATATTGGCATTAGGTCGCATCCATGAAATATCTACCTCATTATCAATAGATTTAAAAAGTTGTTGATAATTTTCGACGATCAACGACGAGTAACCACTGATTGTTTGCAGATCATAAACCCCCAGCACGTTAGGTCCAAACACGACCTTGTCTGATTGTAAGGGTAAAGTCCGAAACAAATCTCGATCTTCCTGCAAAAAGTTGACGACCTCATTATCAGGATACAGATAGTCAATAGAGCTAATTGGGTTAAATTTCCACGCCCAGCTAAGCAGATCAATAGCCAGAAGCGCCATGATAAGAAGGGGAGCGACTTTAGGCAAACGCGGAATAAGCGCCAGGAATAGCGCAAGAATTGCTACAAAACCCGCTCCCCGCCCCAAATCAACCAAAATGCTTGAATGGTATTGGGTGAATTGTGCATGCAATTCGTTTTTCACCCAAATCGTTAAAATTAATATAGTGACGATTGCGAAAGCCACAGAAATGATTTGTCGCCTCTGTGAAAATGATTGCGTTAGCCAACCATCCAGCGCCAGGGCCATTAACCAACTGCCCGCCAACGGAATCATAAAAATCAGCCTTGTCAATACGATAAACTGCGCCCCGGGAAACATAAAAATCCATCGCGCAATGGGCGAGCCTAAAACTATAGCCAAAATCATCCCCGAAATGATTAAAGCGTAACGCGCAAATCGCCAAGCATTGATCAGAAATGGAGCGGTCAAAGCCAAAAAGAAAGCGACAGCGCCAAAATATATTGTCGTTTCAGCATAGTTGCCAATACTCCAATAGGGTTGCACGCTCACAGGATTACCGAAAAAATCAGGGGCAAATAAGGCGATAAGATGATGAAGCGGCAAACGCGCTTCTTGAATCGTTTCGCTGGTAAATCGAACCCGCTGACTAATGCCGGCAAATTCGCTAGCTGGCAGCAAAGCAAGCGAGCCAATGCCAAGCCCAATTGCTCCAATAATGGCTAAATAAGCAATTGTTCTCCCCATATCAAACTGTGGCTGAGAAATCGCTTCGACAATTCCAATTAACCCATAGACGCTCATGATCAACCCAATGGCAAATACAAATTGCATTTGTCCGCCCAGAATAGATAACCCCAAAAATATTCCGCCTAAAGCTGACCATGCTACATTTTTACGTTGAATAGCCATTTCATATGCCCACAACAAACCAGGAATCCAGGTTAATGTGCTTAGTCGGTGCGGGTTTTCTAGCCAAACCAGCGTATAGCCATTCAACATCCAGGCAGTTGCTCCAGCCAAACTTGCAAGCCAGTGTAATTTATGCTGACTCAGAAATAAATACATTAACCAACCAGTCGCGATTAAGTGGAACCATGCCAACCAAGGCAATGCCTGATGGGCTGGCAGGATAAAAGCAACCAACAAATTTGGCGGATAAAAAAGCTGAAAATTCGGGTTTGCCGTGTTAGGAATTCCAGACATAATCATTTGGTTCCACAACGGCAACTGTCCACTTCGTATCGCATCCGTTAACAGTTCACGATAGGGATAAAACATGTAAAACGGATCAGAAATCAGTGGATTTTGGAGAGGCCCCAAGTTTAGTTTATCCCATGGCGCAATTGTCTGAATGAGGTCGAGCGGCATTCAATGTAAAACCAGGCAGCAATGAATGGCGTAAAAGCAGGGTAACTAATACCGATAACCACAAAAAGGCTAACAAGCGATGTTGGATAGGACTCAACTTTTTATTGATGGTTGGTCGCATCATAAATAAATTAAGGGTTCAGCTTGTTGTTTGCCGGCATTTCTATATCTACATACTCTTTTAACCATGAAAGTGGTACACGCATACGCTACTTTTCTCCAATTAAAATTTAAACTGTACAGATGGACACGGAGTTCACAGAGAACATGCGGAGGACACAGAGGATAAGAACGCAGTTTTTGAAGAATTTCGATGCAAACAGAAAGAATTCAAGCAAAAAATCAGCCAAAACCCTAAAATTTACCTGATAAGGAAACTCAAAAAATCTCTGTGTCCTCTGTGTCAAAAAAACAAGTTTTCTGTGACCAGCATGAGTGCAAAACCTTTTGCCACAACTGTCGAAGACCGCCTCGATATAAGGAAACTCAAAAAATCTCTGTGTTCTCTGTGTCAAAAAAACAGGTTTTCTGTGACCAGCATGAGTGCAAAACCTTTTGCCACAATTGTCGCAGACCGCCTCGATATAAGGAAACTCAAAAAATCTCTGTGTTCTCTGTGTTCTCTGTGTCAAAAAAACAGGTTTTCTGTGACCAGCATGAGTGCAAAACCTTTTGCCACAACTGTCGAAGACCGCCTCGATATAAGGAAACTCAAAAAATCTCTGTGTTCTCTGTGTTCTCTGTGTCAAAAAAACAAGTTTTCTGTGACCTAAATTGTTATCTAAAATTTACCATGAAAGTGGTGCATGTTCTATCTTGGTTGAATAGTTGATTCAACAACATCCCATACGGCGTTTGGGTGTTTAGATGCTACCTGCAATAATACTCTTGCCGCACCATGTGGGTTACGTCGTCCTTGTTCCCAATTTTGCAAGGTTTTTACACTAATCCCAAGCAAAGTAGCAAACTCTGTTTGTGATAACCCATATTGTTCTCGGATTTGCCTTACATTTGGTGTTTCGATCACAAATGTTCGGGAGGGCTTTTTTTCACCACGTAAAATTGCTCCGCCTTCGCGTACACTTTCTAATAGTTCCTCAAACATTTCCGGCGACATAAATTCATCACTCATAAGTATTCATCCTCAACAATTTGTCTGATTAATTTCAATTGGGTAGGTGAAAGATTGTCTTGAACATTCTTTGGATACACCATCAACATCAAAATTTGATTCTGGGTTACTGCCCAATAATAGATCACTCTTACACCACCACGTTTTCCTTTTCCTCGATAACCCCATCTCATTTTTCGCACGCCACCGCTTTTTGAAACAATTGCTCCCATATATGGGCGGGTAGCTATTTCATTTTGCAAATGCCTATATTCTTCGTCAGTCAGGAGTTTTTGGAGTTGTTTTGTAAATAGTGATGTCTCAATAATAATCATATCAATTCAAGAATCATACGCCATTGGGGTATAGTTAGTCAAATTATATTTTGAAAAGTAATAATCCTCTTGTCAACTATGTGGTGTAAGCCTTGCTGAATGGACAAAATCCAATCAAAGGGTGGCGAGAATTTCGCGGCTTGTCGCAAAAAGAGCTGGCAGACCAAATTGGCATCAGCAAAGCGTTTATGAGCCAAATCGAATCTGGCGCTCGCTCCGGCGAAAAACAGTTGTCCAAAATCGCCCTTGCCCTCAATGTGGATGTGGAAGATTTAACGTAAGGATGATCCCAAACACCTCAAAATAGTTATCCGTTTTTTGACGATAGCAGAGTAATATACCTGTCCACCTGCAACTTGCAAACCTGCCTAAAACAAAAAAACGCGGCGTTTCTGCCGCGTTTTGTCGCATTTTGGTTCGGGGCGTTCTTCTGGCAAGCCAACCGCAACCGCTCGACGCTACACGGCGTGAGGGATGTGGGTAAAGCCAAAAAAGAAGAACTTTAACATGAGGCAAATCATAGCAATTGGTAGCTAAACTGTCAAGAAAATTGGAACTTTAGGATATTGATGGGATGTAAGGGTGAACTCTTGTGGTCGCCCTCTGGATGCAATGAGGTAAGCATAAGGCTTGCTCCTACTTAATACACCGTAAGATAAATTATTTTACATTTGAGAATACTTTATTCTCTTCATTAACAACTACATAATGCGAATCAAGCTTTTGCCGGGCAGCAGATAGCGAAAACTGCCAATTGATCTTAATCCGCTTTTCGTGGCGTTCAGTTACGATAGCCATCACTTCACTTTTGAGCTTATCCATGGTCGGGATACGCCGATTGAGACAAAGACGAGCCAGAGCAGAAAACTCAATCTCAATCATGTTGAGCCAGCTAGCAGATTTGGGCGTGAAGTAGAACTCAAATCGTTCAGCTAATGCGAAGGCCTCATCAGCGGGCAAGTTTTCGTAAAAAGCGCTGACATCATGGGTGTTAAGGTTGTCCAGAACTAAATGAATCTTGACTGCTTCAGGATAAGCCGCTGCCAGAGCTTGGCAAAAAAGGGAAAACTCCTTTTTTCTGCGCTGTGCAAATACACGAGCCAAGCGTTTACCAGTCAGGGGTTCGATAGCGGCCAATAGGCAGCAAGACCCATTTTTCTCGTAGGCGTAATGCTCACGACGTGATTGACCTGTTTGTAGAGCCAATGGCTCGACGGTGTCGCCAATGAGAAAACACGGCCGTTCATCATAACAAATGACCGGGTTGAACGGGTCATAAGGCAAGGCATAGAGGGCGAGTATGCGCTCCATGCGAGCAATGAAACGGCTGTTTATCTTGCCAATACACCAATATCGTTTCAGGTGAGGCTTAAGTTCGTTTTTTTTAGAATGTCTCTCACCTGGGTATGGGAAATGCTGGCGCAATATTCCAGCTCAACCACTTTTTCAGCCAGCAAGCGCAAGTTCCATTGCCCGTACCCTTCAGGTGGCTCACTGCAAGCCAACGCGGTTATTTTGGCCCGCTGCGTGCCATCAAACTTGATTGGTCGCCCGCTGCGCGGTTTGTCAAACAGGCATTCTAAGCCTTCTGCTTTATATTTTGTCGCCCAAGTGGACACCGTTTGGTGTGTTGTTCCCACTGTTTCGGCGACGGATGTAAAGGTTTTGCCGCGGTCAAGTTCGAGCAAAGCCGTTGCTCGTTTATAAACTCTGGCTTTGAGTTTGCCTTGGCTTGTTAAAAACTGTAATCGCTTTCGATCATTCTCGCTAAGTTGTACATGTTGTTTTTTCATGCCACTAGCTTAGCGTGCGTCTCATCTGGCGCAAGGTTTTGTTGAAATATTTAATTTACGGTGTACTTAATTGATAGCAATTCACAATCTAAGAATTGTTGTAAATAGCAAGTGTACAAAGAGGAAAAAATTAGCTGCATGGCTATGAAGATTAGTGGTTTCTTAGAAGACATGTCCAAGATTGGGGTTTTTGTTGACAAATGAGGGGGGGGGGGTGTTAGCCTACAGATGATTGTAGTCTTTGTTATTAGTTATTTGTACTAGCCTTTTTCAACTGCCCAAATCCATATGTAGTAAGTGTCAAGCGGTTTTGGTAACCCCACATATATGGTTGGGGATAACTTCACTTCTCTACTCACTCATTAGCGGTACCAAAAACTTGTTTATGTATTATGAGGAAAACAATTATGAAGCAATTAAAAGGTTTAATATACTCAATATTTGTGTCTCGTTCAATTTGGGCGTTTGGGTTCTTTTTAGGGCTAGTGATAACTATATCTTCTATCACATATGCTGCCACACTAGCTCAGGTCGTACCTTATTCGGGCAACGGAACGGACACGTTCCATCTTCAAGACGCATATATAACTACTCCTGACCCGAGTATTTCTGCAGGGCAATGGGCTGCAGCACCAAATGGTGTGACTAATTGGTCAGGTATTTTTATTGAGTCAGGTCCAATTAAGGAGTGTGGGTTATTTAGTTGTACTCGTAGACCATATGCAAGTTGGAATACTTCGGGAGGGAGTTCAGGCTTTGTCAAATTATCTAACAATCTTGCAGCTGGTGGTTGGTATCAATATAAAGCTTACAACACTGGTGGCAACAATTGGACCGCTGTATTTTGTAGTGGAAGTGGTTGCTCTACCATTGCGAATGCTAACCTTGGAGTCGGCTCTCTACCCTATGTTGCTTCTGGCGGCGAGGGATCATCTACCAGCGTACATTTTGGCAGTATCACATCAAAATGGAACAGAGCATATAAGAACGGCTCTTATACGTACTGGTGTTACACAGCCGTAGTAAACAATGTGTCGGGGACAGTCAGTGCATGTAACTCGTCTGATTATTCATGGACTGTGTCATACTAAGGGTTTGTCCAGAAATGAGTTGCGGAATTCATATGAACTTAAGTGATTTGACCGTCTGAAAAATGAGAAGGTATTTCTAGCCGGTCATCAAAAGGTAAATTATTATGACAACTAAAAGATATATAGGTTTGAGCGTTTTGATTTTGGTGCTGGCAAGCATGGCTATTTTCTTATCTACATCTGCTACTGCCTCAGCCAAATATGGGTTTAGCTTGCCCATCTCGCATGATGAAGCCGGTGACTTTACTGTAGCGTACACACGAAGGAAAATGAATGTGTTGTCTGAAAATCTCAAGATTATGCATATGCAACCTATCACAAGCGAGGATCTTTCTCCCTTGGGATTTCCTGAAGTCAAGTCCAATCATCCTTTAGCGTTAGTAATTATCAAGGGTGATGTTGACATTAGTGGAGCTTGGCCTGGTGCAGATCAAGGAAATACACGTTACACTCACATAAATTATGTATTTGATCTTGAAGAGGGAGAACCAATTGCTGTACTAGCCGAACTAAACGACGATATTCTTAAGCGAGCCTTGGATCCCTCTTTGAGATTGAGACTCACGGATATCCCACGACCACCTGAGCCGATATCTGAGCCTTTACCTGATGGCGTTGTTGAACCAACCATAAAACCGCCGGATTCAAACCCCTAACCAACTTGAAAATAGTTGCTCGGTGAAAGTTTAGAATTTCTACAAGGGCTGGAAACAGTTTGAGTAGTTTTCAGCCTTTTTTAGAATTAGTCGAAAAGTTGAAAGTTAATGATTTGTTAGAACACATGTCCGAGATTGGGGGTTTTTGATATAGAGGATCTAACGTAGGAGTAACCCTTGTAGCCGGACTAACTGTGGACAAACTGGATGGTTGGTTCTACAACATCCCATACCGCTTTTGGATGTTTGGATGCAACTTGCAACAATACTCTTGCCGCACCATGTGGGTTACGTCGTCCTTGTTCCCAATTTTGCAAGGTCTTTACACTAATCCCAAGCAAAGTAGCAAACTCTGTTTGTGACAACTCGTATGGTTCTCGGATTTGTTTTACATTTGGTGTTTCTATAACAAATTTGCGAGAAGGCTTTTTTCACCACGTAAAATTGCCCCGCCTTCACGAACGCTTTCCAATAATTCTTCAAATAGTTCTGGTTCCATAAATCTCTGTGTCCTCTCCATTTTCTCTGCGTCCTCTGTGCCTGCTTTACTCAAAATTGCTCTAAAAAGCGTAAATCATTGCCCCAGAAATAGCGAATATCCTCAATGCCATATTTGAGCATAGCGATACGTTCTGGACCCATGCCAAAGGCAAAGCCAGAATAAACCGCCGGATCGTAGCCGCCATTTTCTAGCACGGTGGGATGCACCATGCCGCTGCCTAAAATCTCTAGCCAGCCGGTTTGTTGGCATACGCCACAACCGCTTCCATCACACAAAATACATTCTACGTCCATTTCGGCGCTCGGTTCGGTGAAGGGAAAATAGTTGGCTCTAAACCGAACTTGTCGCTCTTGTCCAAATATTCGACGGGCAAACTCGGTCAGCGTCCCTTTTAGGTCGGTAAAGGTGATATTTTTGCCCACTGCCAACCCTTCCACTTGGTGGAATTGGATTTCACTGCGGGCGGTGATTTGTTCGTAACGGTAGCACATGCCGGGCAAAATCACCCGAATGGGTTGGGGGCAATATTCACGCATGGCGTGGATTTGTCCGGGGCTGGTGTGGGTACGTAAAATTACCCCTTCTTCGGTGGTGTGAAAGGTGTCCCACATATCGCGGGCGGGATGGTGTTGGGGGATGTTGAGCAGTTCAAAGTTGTATTCGTCTGTTTCTACATCACGGCTACGGTAGATTTGGAAGCCCATATCGCCCCAAATGCGATAAATTTGTCGCAAAATTTGGGTGGCGGGGTGTAGTCGTCCTGCTTTGGGTTGTCTGCCAGGAAGGGTTATGTCTAAGGCATTGCCGGCAATCTCACGGTTTAGTTCTGCAGCCCGAATGCCGGCATATTTCTCATCATAAGCGGCTTGCAACCGCCGTTTGACGACATTCGCTTCCTTACCAAATGCGGGGCGTTCTTCTTTGGGCAAGCCCCCAATTTGCCGGGTGAGCAACTGAATTGCCCCCTTGTTGCCCAGCCATGCTTTGTGCCATGCTTCTAACGCATCGCTGGCAGTGATTTCGGTTAAAGAGGTTTTCGCTTCTTGATTGAGTTGTTGTAACTGTTCTAACATAATTTTTCTGACGGTCGATGATAGGAAAGTGTGCAAGTAGCAAGTAGCAGGTGGCAAGTATGCAAGTAAAATGTTTGTGCAAACCTGCCCACTTGCAAACCTGCAAACCTGCCCACCTCCTAAAACAAAAAAACGCGGCGTTGCTGCCGCGTTTTGTCGCTTTTTGGTTCGGGGCGTTCTTCTGGCAAGCCAACCGCAACCGCTCGACGCTACGCAGCGTGAGGGATGTGGATAAAGCTAAAAAAGAAGAATCGAATTCGTTTCATGCCGGCAAGATAATATCAGCCCTCAATTTATTAGTCAACTGCCTAATAATTCATCAACTCGTCTACCCGTCCTTCGATATCCGGCATCTCAAAGTCGCCATCTTTCGCCCAGGCAGACAACTCAACCACAAACCCTTCGAAGTAACTTTGTGCCGGCAATTCAGCCGATTCGCCATAAGTTAATTCCGTTACTTCGGCATTGATGATCAAAGATGCCGTCTCCAAAACTACTGTTTCACCCTCGCGCCCCATCATCGGCTCGCCTTTGGGAGCCAATTTCGCCTTGAGCGCTTCGTCAAAAAAGGCATGATCGCTCATCACCACTTTTGTGACGGTGCGAATATCATTTTTGTCAAACAACCACACTTCAAAAGCGGTCACATTTTTGGGGGCATCGATGCCGATAGATTCAGAAATGCCGACGCCGCACTCGCCCAAAAATTCCCCATTGGCATTTTCAATACTAAACGAATCATCGTAGGTATCATGCCCGCGTTTGTAGCTAGTGCGGAATCTGGCGACCGGTGTAGTTGAAACGCCGGGATCAATTTCGCCCCCTTCCAGCGCAGGAGGCGCCTCTCCCATTTCATCGGCGGAAATGGTTCGTCGCGCTTTAGGCATTTCATCAATCGTTTGCCGTTGCCACAAGGCGTATATCGCCGCCAATAACCCCAACAACAATAATCCGAGGGCGCAAATTAACAGCAAATTGTTCGAATTGCCGGCATCCTCCGCGTCCGAAATCGCCGCTAACGCAGCCGGGTCGCAGCCGGCTCCATTGTTAACCACCTGAGCGATGGCGGTCAGGCGGCTGCGTTCCGCCGGATCAGCTGATTCATCCGCCATGCGGCAAAGGGTCAATGGCGACTGGGGCCAAATCGATAGCGCTTCCTGGACGCGCCCTTGATTGCCGTCAAACGCATATAAATCCGCTACGGATCGCAAATAATTATCTTGCAAATTTGGAAGTAAATCTTGAGGTCCAGCCCCAGTATATTCTACTGGAAATAGTCCCCAACCCAATACAACGAGACCAATCACCAAACCCAGCAAAAACGCTACAATCGAGAAGATAAGCGTGTTGTTGTTTGAGCCATTGGATGAATCCATATGTCACCTGCCTACTAATTTTGCTCGATACGACAAGAGCGAATTGCCACAAAAAAAGGTATCCGATTAATGCCGGCAATCCAAAAGCTATCCACCATTCCGGTGACATCCCCTTATCGCGGCGTATCTTACCATAACTCAAAAATGGGTACAAGGAAATAATGTTATGTTTATTCCCACTACCATTACATGATGCCCAAAAAAAGTTATGTGTGTAGGGTAAATTTAGGAAATACTCCGCTTTTTTTAGGCGTTGAACTGCGTTACAATAACGCTTAACATAAAGAAAGCGTTTAGAGGGGGAGAATATGCCTATCCAATTCAGAATAAAAGAACGGTATAATGAAAGCAGTAGATTAAGTAAGCCATAACGATATATCAAACTAAATCCGAGAGGTTTGAGTTTTTTTGGCGGTTAAAACAGGCTGATTGAGTCTTGTGGCTTATCGAAAGCACATAGTTTAATTTACTTAATCAAGTTGTAAATTCATTCAGAATAAAATCAGGTTGCCGGCAATCATTCATTATTTGAACCAACTCCGCTCCCAAATGTAATAAAAGTAACCTTTTAAATTTAGCCCGCCGAACCTTGAACTTATTCGTTGGAGTTTTGCTGTGACCAATAACCGAACAATTTATGAAGAAGCGTTAAATCGCGGTCATGCCTTTGGGTGGGATCAACGTTGGGATGACGCCATCCGAGAGTTTGAAACTGCTGTAACCCAATTTCCCGATCAACCTGCCCCATACGATGGTTTAGGCATGGCATATTTTGAAAAAAAAGAGTTGGCAAAAGCTTTAGAAAATTACAAGCTCGCCGCCCGCTATTCTCAAGGCGATCTGATCTATCTTCGGCATGTCGCCGACGTTCAAGAGAGATTAGGCATGTTGGGCGAAGCTGGACAAACATACATGGCTATCGGAGAGATCCAACTCCGAAGGCGCATGTTAGACGAAGCGATGGACAATTGGCATCGAGCCGTTCGACTCGAACCTGGGTTGTTGGGTGGGCATCAACGGTTGGCGACCGTTTATCAAAAGCAAGGGAATGTCAGGGCGGCGATCCGCGAATATTTGGCTATCGCCCGTATTTTTCACAGCAAAAACGAAAAAGAAAAAGCGTTGCAAACATGCAAAGCGGCGCTGAAGCTCGATCCTCGCAACCCAGACGTATTGACCGCCATAGAGATGGTGAAACATGGCGAATTAACCTTTTTGGGAGATGAAGAGGAGCAAAGCGAATTTTCTAAGGCAGTAGAAAGTAAAGCGAAAACAGTTCAGCGGATTGCAGACGCCTTTGAACAAGAAAAATCGAGCTGGGATGAGGATGAATCTGAAGAGGTATCTAATCCGGTTTCAGACGCCAAACGATTGGCAATGGAAGAGTTGGCAGAGGAACTTTTTGACGAGGAAGGGGATGACGAGCTGGGCTCAGTTGCCGGCATGAGCAAGTTAGAGCGAGACGCATTAATCAGCCAGGCATTAGATTACCATACCAGAGGCAATACCAACGAAGCGATCAGCTGTTATGAACAGGCGATTGAGGGCGGCGTCTCCAGCGCCGCTATCCATTTCAATTTAGGCTTACTCTATCAAGACAAAATGCGTTTTGAAGACGCCATTCGCGAATTTGAGAAATCGGTCAAAAAGCCTGAATATCGTTTGGCAAGCCATTTTGCATTAGGCGAATCTTATCGGGCTCGCGGACACATTGATCGGGCGGTAGAACATTTTATTACCGTCCTAAAAATCGTCGATTTGCGAACTGTGCAAGAAGGGCAGGCTGATCGGCTGATCGAGCTGTATGAAAATTTGGCGGATAGTTTGCTGACTCAGGGCGAACCGGAACGCGCTTCGGCTTTTGCCAATGGCTTGGTGCAATTTTTAACCAACAAAGGGTGGAAAGAAAAAGTGACGGAAGCCCGAAGCAGGTTGAATCAAATCTCTTCCGAAGGGCGCACCATGATCTTAGGCGATATTTTAACGGCGGGTTCGGAGCAGGTGCTGGAATCGTTGTATCTGAGCCAAGAGTATGCCAAGCGAGGCATGTATACTACCGCGATGGAGGAAGCATATCGGGCAATTCAGGTTTCGCCCGGATATTTGCCGGCACATTGGCAGTTAGGCGAAATGCTGGCAAAACAAGACCAACGTGAAGTCGCCTCTCGCAAATTTACAGTGGTCGGCAACACCCATCGCGCCAGAGGAGATATAAACAGCGCTATCTCCTCTTATGAACGCGTCGCCGTTTTAAACCCGCTCGATGTATCAATGCGCGCCCGCCTGATCGATATGCTAAAAAGCCACGGTCAAATTGATGGAGCCATTAAACATTTAATCGAAATGGGCAAATCCTATTACCAACTCGCCCAGGTTGACCACGCCCGAGAACTGTATCAGGAAGGGCTAAAATTAGCCCCTCGCGGCTCAGCCGATGGCAAATGGCGGGCAAAATTGTTGCGGGCTATTGCCGAAATCGATATGGAACGGCTCGATTGGCGGCGGGCGGTCTCTGCCTACCGTGAATTGCGGCTAGAAGAGCCAAACGACGAACGTACGGCAATCACTTTAATAGACCTTTACTACAAGATCGGTCAACCAGAACTTGGGCTGAAAGAGTTAGATCGGTATCTTATCCAATTGGTAAAAAGCGGCAGGGGAGCAAAAGTGTTGGGCATTCTAGAGGATATGGCGTCACAAAGACCTGGCAATGCTGGTCTTGTCGAACGGCTTTCCCGGCTTTATATTCAGCAAAAACGAATCCCAGAAGCAGTTTCATTGTTAGATAAATTAGGCGAAGCCCAGCTAGAAACAGGCGACAATGAAGGCGCTATCAAATCGATTGAAACAATTATTCGTTTAAAGCCGGCCAATGTAGCCATGTATTTGCAATTGATTAAACAATTGAAACCAGCTTAGCTCTTTTAACTAAGTACAGATAAGATTGGGATTTGTCGGATAGTTTGGCTTATAATATAGATTGCCATAACTGTTCTGATAGTGAACGCAGTTGATTGACAAGTTAAAAAGCTCGGTTCCATGACAGTGGGACTGCTGCGCTATATGTCTGCTACAGCTCTGAGCGGCTTACCAAACGCTCAAAGCCGGGATTTTTCAATCGGCGCGCTTCTATTAGTTTAGGATGTTGCGCGCTTTTTTCATTAAAATCGTTTGCCGAAATTGGCAACCGTTTTGTAATCCGCCGGGGGATTGTAATTAGGGCGGCTCGCCCTGTCTATAGTTGCCCATTTTGCCTCGCGTTTCTGAACCATGCAAGAGATTTTGCGCTTAATCGAAGAGTTGAAAGCCTCTGACTTTGCGGACATCGTTCTGGTTACCGCTTTCTTCTTCATTTTGCTGCGATTAATCCAGGGAACGCGGGCGGTACAGATGTTGCGGGGCATTTTGGTGGTTGGGTTGGCGTTGTGGGCGTTGTTGACATTTGTTCCAGCCGATTGGTTGCCGGCATCCAATTGGTTGTTTAACAATGCCGCGCCCATCTTACTCCTGGCAATTCCCGTGATTTTTCAGCCAGAGTTGCGCCGTGCCTTAGAACAGTTAGGCAGAACCGGATCATTTATGCGATTGTTACGCCGGGAAAATGAAGACCCAATTGCCGGCATCATCGCCAATGCCTGTCAACGCCTTTCCCAAAGACGGCACGGAGCGCTTATTGTGTTAGAAAAAGGCACTGGACTACAAGAATATATCGATACCGGCACACTGATCGACGCCGCCCCTACCCCGGAACTTTTGCTAACTATATTTAACAAACATACCGAATTGCATGACGGGGCTGTTATCATTCGCAACGATCGCATCTCGGCTGCCGGCTGCGTTATGCCCTTATCCACAAGCAGCTTATCTGACCGCCAAATGGGGTTGCGCCATCGTGCCGGCATGGGCATTAGCGAAGTCAGCGACGCCGTAGTTGTAATTGTATCGGAAGAGACCGGACAAATTACGCTCGCTCACAATGGGCGAATGTGGGGCAAACAAGACCCTGCTCAATTAGAAAGGTTGTTAGGCTCTCTGTTGCAAAATCGGGGTGATGGAGCGCTAGAGCCATGATTCGATTGTTGCGTGGATTTTTAGCGAATATCGCATTGTTATCAATTGCCTTAGCGGCTGCCACTGCCGTTTGGGTGGTAGCCCAAAGAGAAGCAAATCCCGAAGAAACCCGCCAATTTACCGCGCCTATTCAAATCGAAAATGCCCCTGAACTGAGTCGGATCAGTTTGCAGCATGAGCAGGTAGAACTTTTGGTGGAAGGCAGGCGAGCCACATTAGATGGTTTGGCAAACGACGCTTTTATCGCCTTTGTAGATTTGGGACAAATGACAGGCGCATCTAGCGAGTTGGAAATTCAGACGCAGGTCAATCCTGAATACCCAGATGTTCAAATCGGAGAAAATGTTGATATCGCCTTAAAAACCCCTCAAGATACGTTGGTCGAAGTGGAAGAGATCGCCAGCCGCAGCATACCGGTCGTCATCGACGTGCAGGGCAGCGTGGCAATAGGGTACAGATTTGGCGACCCTGTTTCAGATCCCATGGAAATAACGCTTACCGGAAGCGCTTCCAGGGTAAACGATTTGCAGGAAGCCCGAATTACGGTCTTTTTAGACAATGTCCGCGAAACTCGCGCCTCCTCAAGACGCCCTATCTTTTACGATAAAGCGGGCGAAATTGCCAATGTTTCGGGATTAGATTTGAGCGCCGAATTTGTGCAAGTTACCATTCCTGTTGAGCAGTTAGAAGGGGTGGCAAATAAACCAGTTACCGCCGTTTGGACTGGGCAGGTTTCGGAAAACTATCAACTGCTAAATGTATTTGTAGAGCCAAGCAGCGTTTTGGTGGCAGGATTGCCGGCAACTCTTGATGCGCTGCGAATTCTCAACACTGAGTCGATAGATATCGGCGGATTGCAAGAATCCGACACCTTCCAGGTCGGCGTTGTCTTGCCTGAAGGCGTAATGTTGGTTGACCCGCAACCATTTTTTGTGACGGTTGAAGTAGAGCCTTTGCGCATTACATCGTTGTTGGAGAAGCCGATAGAGATTCGAGCGATAAATGAAGGGTTCTCCGCTACTTTGAGCGCTGAAACTGTTCGCGTTTTGCTGTATGGTCCAAAAGAAACGCTTGATTCGCTGCAAGAAGATGACGTTCGGGTAACGTTGGATCTGCTCAATTTAGAGCCGGGCAAACACAGCTTAGAGCCAAATGTCACTTTGTCAGTCAATGATCTGGAAACGCGCTCGGTACAGCCATCTGTCATCACTGTGGATATTACCGGGACGTTGCCCATTACGGATGATGGTTCTGTTGGATCGATAGAATTGCCGGCAACCATGCGCCGTCTCTCAAAAAATATAGAGGCAGAGCAAGATAAAATGACTAGGATAGCTGCCGACATTCCTGCCTTGACGCTGTTTTCCCCTTATGATAGACTTCGTTATGTAAACGTGTCCCATTTTTTTGGATCTTTGCTTAACCATAAAATCTCGCCTCGGAGGATTAATGAAACGCCGACAAATTTTGCCGTTAATTTGTTTAATGCTCTTATTAGCCGCATGTGAAAGACCGCTGCAAGACGAAACTGTTGACGACACATTGCCCCTAGCCACTCCCGCTGGAGACTTTATTCCATTGCCAGATAGTGGGCAAGTCCCGGAAAGCATTCCGCCCTTAGATTTGCCTGGAACAACAGACAACGCGCAGACTGATGATGGGACAGGTAGCGACGCCACTACAAACGATGCGGCGGCAGACCCCAATGCCGGCAATACAGATGGGGCGGCAACTGACGCCGGCGAAGGCGAAGGTCAAAATGCCGTAGATGATGCCGCCTCTGCAGGCGAGGAAACTTCAACTGTCCAACAACCGGTAGAAGATACTTTTTATGAGATTCAATCTGGCGATACGCTGGGTTCTATTGCCGAGAGATTTGGCGTTACTTCGGAAGATATAATGGCGGCAAACGGGTTGATCAACGAATTTATCTATGCCGGCGATCAGTTGCGAATTCCTGGCTCCAGCAGTAGCGCGAATGATGGCGCATCGGAAAACGCCAATCCTAGCGGCGCGGCGACGATCCACACCGTTCGGGCTGGCGATACGCTGTATCGTATCGGTTTAATCTATGGCTTTACTGTAGAAGAGTTGGCGACATTTAATAGCTTAACAGATATGGATTCGCTGGATATCGGGCAAGAGATCGCCATTCCTGCCCGATAATATTCTTGTTACACAGTAAGGATACGCAGGGAGCATTGGAATAGGCAGGTTGCCATGTAAGACAACCTGCCCTCTTATTTCGGTGCCGGCAACTGAGTCCGCCACCATTCTTCTAAATCACGCATTCCCCGCCCACTCATCCGATGCCCCGTTTCATATTCCCGATATGTTAAATCCGCCCCGGCCCGGCGAGCCAGATCGCCAGAATATGCCGCCAAATCTAGCGGTATCAAATCATCTTCAATGCCCGCTGCCATAAAGATAGGCAAGTCGGCAAATGGCAATTCTGTAACAAACCTTTCTGCCCCCAACGGCATATGTCCAACCAATGCGGCAACGCCTGCCAAACTGCCCGGATAATGCAGCGCGTATGCCAACGCCAACACAGCGCCCTGGCTAAATCCCATCATATACAAACGAGAATACTCCCCTTCATACAAACTTGGCAGCGCCTTGGCAAAGCGATGTAAACTCCCCACCGGCTCTTGTAAATCGTCATATGTAGACAATTTGCCGCTAAATGGATGCCAGGAAAAGCCATCTCCATCCGGGGTAGGGGCGCGGGGCGAGAGGATCAAACAGTTGTCTGGAATCGTGCGGGCAAAGACCCACATCACTTCTTCGTTGCCTTGCCGCCCCTGCAACATGATGATGGTGGGATGGGGCGGAGGCGCAGTGGGTTGGTGGACTAGGTGCAAGATGCCGGCATCTTCAAAAGCGCGCCCGCTCTCCACACGTTTCGCTTCCATGCCGCCGCGAGGGAGGTTCGTAGTTTGTTTTGCCATGTTGTATGATTATAGTTTGAATCTGTTCATCGAAAAGCGCAATCTGCAAGTTGAGAAGGGTAAGATATATGCTCAAAGGGATAATTTTTGATTTTGACGGCTTAATTTTAGATACAGAAAGCTCTGAATTTGAAACATGGCAAGATATTTTTGCTGAATATGGGCAGCAATTGCCCTTATCGTTGTGGCAAAAATATGTAGGCATTATCGACGCTTTTGACCCTTTTGATTATTTGGAAGAGAAATTAGGAAATCAGGTGGAAAGAGCCGCTTTATCGGCAAAGCGAATCCAAGCCGATCAGCAAATAATCGCCCAAAAAAGCGCTCTACCAGGGGTGATGGAGAGGATTAACGAGGCTCGCAGGCTGGGATTGCTGTTGGCGGTAGCATCAAGTTCGCCCCATCGCTGGGTAGATGGGCATTTGGCGAGGCTGGGTTTGACTGACTATTTCGCCGCGATCTGTTGCAGCGACGATGTTGGCGGGCGCAGCAAACCCGATCCCGCAGTATACCAACTGGCGCTAAGCAAGTTGGGGATTAAGGGGGGCGAGACGATTGCGTTAGAAGATTCGGCGCATGGGGTTACAGCCGCGAAGGATGCCGGCATTTTCACCATTGCCATTCCCAACCAAATCACCGCTAACCTCAACTTTGACCATGCGGACATGCGTCTAAACGCCCTCACTGAACTTTCCATTGAACGATTGGCAGGTCAGCTTTTCCAATCGCCGATCTCTGATTACTGATCGCCAATCTCCATTATGTTTGAATTTGAGATAGTTGCCGAAGACCCAACGACCAGGGCGCGTGCCGGCATTTTTCGCACCCCGCACGGCGACATCCCCACCCCCGTTTTTGCCCCCGTTGGCACCCAAGCCACCGTCAAGGCGATGCGCCCCAGCGATTTAGACGAGCTGGGAGCCACATTGGTTTTATCCAACGCCTACCACCTCTACCTTCGCCCCGGCGACCAACTCATCCACGATTTAGGCGGCTTGCATCAATTTATGGGCTGGCGCAAGCCCATTCTCACCGACAGCGGCGGTTTTCAGGTGTTCAGCTTGTCCGACAGCCGCCAGATCGACGATGATGGGGTAACTTTCAAATCCCACTTAGATGGCTCAAAACATCGTTTTACCCCTGAAACCGCCATTGCCATTCAAGAAAATTTGGGGGCAGACATCATCATGGCTTTCGATGAATGCCCGCCGCCCACCGATTATGCTTATGCCAAAAGATCGCTCGAACGCACTCACGCCTGGGCAGCCCGATGCGTTCAGGCAAAAAGGCGGGACGATCAGGCGTTGTTTGGCATCCAGCAGGGGGGCATTTTTGAGGATTTGCGGGGCGAAAGCGCCCAATTTTTACGCCAGTTTGATTTGCCCGGCTACGCCATTGGCGGGTTGGCGGTGGGGGAAACGAAGGAAAATATGCGCATGGTGTTGGATTGGGTGGATGGGATGTTGCCGGCAAACAAGCCTCGTTATCTGATGGGGGTAGGGGCGGCAGAAGATATCGTCAATGCGGTCATTCGGGGGGTGGATATTTTTGATTGTGTGCTGCCTACCCGTTTGGGGCGCAATGGCTCAGCGATGGTTCCTGGCGGCAGAATAAATTTGCGGAACGCCAAATTCAGCAAAGACCCTAACCCTGTTTTAGAGGGTTGTACCTGCCTATGCTGCGCCAACTTTTCGCGGGCATATGTCCGCCATTTGGTGAAGGCAAATGAAATTCTGGGGCATATGTTGCTCTCAACGCACAACATCCACTTTCTATTCGATTTAACCAGGCAATTGCGAGAAGCGATCCTGGCGGGGAATGCCGGCAATTTCGCCCAAAAATTCCTCGCTTGGTACCGTCAACAAACAGAGGGATAAGCGTCAGTTAAATGTTTCTATGTAATCTGTAGACAACCATTACAATACAGACAAACTAGCGTTGCTACCTTCGGGAGGTTAAAACTTGACTAAAAAGGAGCGCCGCAATGGTTGACAAACTTCGCCATGCCGGCATTTTCGCCATCATCCAAATCACAATTGCTTTTACAACTGCCGCTTGCGCCCCTACTCAACTAGAAGGAAAGCCGCTTTCTGCAACCAGAACGCCTAAACAGCCAGCCACCCTAGCTGTGACCCGATCAGAATCCCCGCCAGCCACCTTTACCCCGTCCATGTATCCGCCGCCCACAGATCCATACCCGCCGCTGCCCAGATCTACATCTCAATATATTTTGCCCACCGTCGTCCATTATCCCGTTGTTCCGACGCCCGTTGAATCGATTCCGCTGGCGCCATTGCCAACACCCACCCGCTTACAAAATATGACGCCAACATCGAGCCTGCCCCGGCATCGCACATATCCTCCAGAACTCATATCCACATCCCCTGATACCATGTGGGAGGCATATTTCCACAGCGAATATAAAAACCCGCCTTTTGAGGATGGGAAGCCGTGGCATAGGTGGCTGTCTATTCGACACAGTTCCGGTTCGCCAGAGTGGATACCGCTCGATAATTTCGACCCCGACGGGCAGGGGGTACCCATTCCCGGGACGCTTCGCTGGGATATGGCACGCCAAAGGGCGTATATTGGCATGCGGAACAACCCCGATGGCGGCGCGTTCTTTCACGGTTTTCGTTCTCTCAGCCGATTAGACTTAATCAGCGGAAAGTTAACTCCACTGTTCAGCCATAAAAACGCCTACGACATCAGCGTTTCAGAGGACGAAACGCAGGCGGCATACATTTTATGGGAAGCGAGAAATGCGCTCTATATCCAAACCTTGCCCGATAGCGAGCCAACGGCGTTTAAAATGCCGCAAAGCTATCCCGGATTGGGGGCGATTGTTTGGTCGCCCAACAAGGGGCAAATCGCGTTTACAGCTTTAGACGACCCGTTTGGCGTACCGGGGACTCATTGGTTTGTTGTGATCTTAAATGTAATGGATGGGGTTTTCACGACTTATCCGGTAGACATTGTTTCCCGATTCAATACAATTGGCTGGGTTGATGAGCGGACGATCTTGGTGGAAGATTACGAAAAGAAACAATGGACATTAAATGCCGGCAATGGCGACATCCAACCAGTAACCCCGACCAACTAACCATTATTCATTAACCCCTGATCCCTCTTGAACCTATGTCCCTTCTCGAAGCAATCATCCTCGGTATCATCCAGGGCGCCACCGAATTTTTACCCGTCTCCAGCTCCGGGCATCTGGCAATCATTCCAGCTCTCACCAGCTTGCCCACGCCAGGGCTAACTGTCTCCGCCATCGCCCATTTGGGCACTTTGTTGGCAGTTCTCATCTATTTCTGGGGTGATGTTTTAAGTATCATCGCCGCGTTGTGGCGCGGCTTGTTGGCGCGAACTCCGCTCGCCCAACCAGAATCGCGGCTTGGTTGGTATATTTTGGTTGGAACCATCCCCGCTGCCTTAGTTGGTTTGGCGTTGGAAGATTGGTTTGAGGGCATCTTCGCCAATCCCAATTATGCCGCTTTTTTCTTGCTGATTACGGCTGGCTTGCTCATACTGGGCGAAAAAACTCTTTCTGGCGCAAAGGATTTGGGCGAAATGGGTTGGTTAGACGCCATCGCCATTGGGTTTGCCCAAATGTTAGCCCTTTTCCCTGGCATTTCGCGCAGCGGCAGCGCTATTACCGCCGGATTATCCCGCGGATTAAATCGAGAATCTGCGGCGCGATACTCCTTTTTGTTGGGCATGCCGGCAATCGCCGGAGCGGGTCTGCTCTCCATTTTCGATCTGGTAGACGCGCCTGATTTAGCCCAGCAAATGCCAACCCTGTGCGCCACCTTTGCCACAGCCGCCCTTGTCGGTTACGCTTGCATCGCCTTTTTGCTCAATTGGCTCAAACAACGCAGCTTGTACCCATTCGCCATCTACTGCGTCTGCCTAAGCGCCTTTTACTTCATCGTCACTGCCTTGTAATTGATAGGCGCTCATGCCCAAATTGAGACTATTTCCGCTCTGTTTAGCGTTATTGTGGCTAACCCAATGCGCTCCGTCGCCCATCACCCCCAACCCGCCGCCGATAGTTACGCCCGCGCCGGCGCCCATATGGTTTGGCGTCAGCGACAATGCCAGCGAGTTGGCTGATCGGCTTCCACCCCTAAATGAAGCGTTGCCCAACATCCGTCTAAACTTCATCATAAACGAGCGGCAAGCCTTGCTGACCGATTTGGAAAATGGCTTTCTTGACGCCTTGCTTGTTCATCATATTCCACCTGGCGACTATTGGCACACGCCAATCGCCATCGATGGCGCGGCAATTATCCTGCATCCTGACAACCCCATTACAAATTTGACGCTCAGCCAAATACGGGAGATTTTCGCCGGCAACATCGACAATTGGGCGCAGGTAGGCGGCGAAAATGCGCCCATTACGTTGTTAGGTCGGGATGCGGATGCCGGCATCCGCGCTATCCTCATCGAACGAGCGTTAGGCGAACGCCGTCCCAGCATAAACAGCCGTATTGTAGCCACAGATCAACAGATGCGTCAGGCTGTCTCGCTAGAGTCAACGGCAATTGGGTACAGTATGATGAGCGGTGGAGAGGCAGAAGTAAAATTCGTCCCAATTGCCGGCATTCTGCCCACCCCAATCACCACCGCCAACCAAAGCTATCCGCTTACGACACCCCTGTACCTAATCTCGCTACACGAACCACAGGGCGCGTTCAGAATTGCCGTCGCCTGGCTGCAATCTGCCCCCACTCAATCGCTACTTAGCCCACCTTTTGGACATCTTCCCAGCCCATAAACCCATATCAATAAAAAAACGCCAGCATAGCTGACGTTTTGTGCCCTGGAGAGGACTCGAACCTCCACGCCCAAAGGGCATAGGCCCTCAACCTACCGCGTATGCCAATTCCGCCACCAGGGCAATGGACAAATTATACAAACCTTTAACTGTTGGTCAATAAGGCTGCCGGCATAAAATTGCCGGCAAATGGCTCCATAAATTCCCTAAATCAGGTTGGCTTTGACGCCGCTTCCTCCGGCTGCTCTTGCCCATTGGCTTGCAACTGAATCAGTCCGTTTCGCACCACAGACAGAGAGCGCAGCAAATCCTCTTCTAACTTTGCTAAAACGTCTACGGTGTAAGCGTCTGCATCCAACCGCATCTCTGCCGCGTCGCGGCGCGACCGCTCCAAAATGTTGTCCGCCCGTTTTTGCGCCGCCTGAGTAATAACATCCCGTTGCACCAACTCCTCCGCTTCGTGCTTTGCTAACTCTCGAATGCGATCCGCCTCTTCATGGGCTTGGGCTATCACCCGATCTTTCTCTGCTGACACCCGGTTAGCCTGCTTCACCGCTTCTGGGATCGCCACGCGCATTTGGTCAATGATGTTGTAAACGCGGTCTTCGTCAACGATTATTTTCGCCGTCAACATTATACGTTGACCTTCGTTTAAAGCCTGTTCCAATCTGTCGATTAAATGCAAAATATCCATCTTGATCCCTTATCAACTACTGTCGCATCGCCAAAAACAACCTAACCAATCCGGCAGATTTTACTACAGTGGAGTATAACAAATGGGTTGCAACTGTCGCAATTATCCAAAATTCGCAATATCCCGAAAACCTACCCTGAAATATTATAACGACAGCAAGGTTAAAAGGGAAATTAGGAAGCGGCGCTATTGTCGGCAAAATGGTCGATCAGAGCTTGATTGATAGCTGCCGGCACCATACTGCTCACATCACCGCCCAACGACGCGATTTCCCGCACTGTAGTGCCGCTCAAAAATGTATGTTCGCCCCTTGTAATCAAATTGACGATCTCAATTTCAGGGGCAAGCCGCTCATTTGCCAGGGCAAAACGAAACTCAAACTCAAAATCAGAGAAAACGCGCAAGCCGCGCACCATCACTTGCGCCCCGATCTCCTGGGCAAAATTCACTGTCAGCCCGCTAAATGGCGCTACCGAAACCCCAGGCAACTCCCCTATTTCCTGCACCGATTCCTGCACCATCTTCAATCGCCGTTCGATGGGAAACAAAACCGACTTTGAAGGTTGGCGGTGCTCGTAAACAGCCACCACCACCTCGTCAAAAATATGGGAAGCGCGTTCGACCAAATCTAAATGTCCGTTGTGAATTGGGTCAAAAGTGCCGGGATACAATGCTCGAATCAACTCACATCCCCCGCATCTTGCCAAAAGTCAGCCACCTTTTCCCGCAAAGCGGCATGTTCTGCCTGTTCCAGCATGGGGTCGAATTTGAATATCGTCTCCGCCTCACGCCGCGCCAAATCCAACGCCTTCACATTTAACAACGCCGCCAATTGAACTTCGGGCATACCGCTTTGCCGTTTGCCAAAAAATTGCCCGGGTCCGCGCAACTCTAAATCTCTCTCCGCCAAAATAAAGCCATCATTGGTTTGCTCCATCGCCTGCAAACGTTGTTCTGCCGAGGCGGATGTAGAATCGCTGATGAGCAAACAGTAGGATTGGCTTTCGCCTCGTCCCACCCTACCCCGAAATTGATGCAATTGAGATAATCCGAAACGGTTGGCGCCTTCAATCAACATCACCGTGCTGTTTGGCACGTCAATGCCAACTTCAATTACGGAGGTCGAAACCAGCATATGGAGCCTATTGTTGTAAAAGTCATCCATCACCCGCTCTTTTTCGGCGGATTTCATTCGTCCGTGCAGCAACCCCAATTTTAGATCGGGGAAGATTTCGTTTTGCAACCGCTGATGCTCCTCAACAGCAGAAGCGGCTTCGATCTGCTCCGACTCTTCTACCAGCGGACAAATAATGAAGGCTTGCCGTCCTTTCTCCACTTGACCACGGACAAAAGCATAAGCTCGTTCTCGTTCGCTGGGACGCAGCCAACGAGTACGGATCTCTTGACGCCCTGGCGGCATCTCATCGATGATCGACAGATCGAGGTCGCCATACAACGATAAGGCTAGAGAGCGAGGGATTGGAGTAGCGCTCATCACCAATAGATGGGGCGACCCTTTATACCCTTTTTGGCGCAACGCTTGGCGTTGATCGACGCCAAATCGGTGTTGTTCGTCTATTACGGCTAGAGCCAACCGCCGAAATTGCGCCGGTTCTTGGATGAGGGCGTGGGTGCCGATCAGAATTTGGATATTGCCGGCATGTAATCCCTCTAACATTCTCGCCCGTTCAGCGGCAGGCGTACTGCCGGTCAGCAACGCCATCTCTATCCCCTCCGACGCTGCCATACCGCTCAAACTGCTGAAATGTTGCTCCGCCAATATTTCCGTCGGCGCCATCATCGCCGCTTGCCTGCCCGCTTTCACTGCCATCAACATCGCTGCCGCCGCCACCACCGTTTTGCCAGCCCCAACGTCTCCTTGCAGCAGCCGATTCATCGGAATATCTTTGCCCACATCCGTCCCGATCTCCCAAATAACCCGCTCCTGCGCCCCAGTCAAGGTAAAGGGCAAGCTTAACAAATAACGTTCGATGACGGTGCGATTGACCGGAATCGGTTCGCATTTTTCTTTTTGCCAATCGCGCCGCTGTCCCAACATCCCCAATTGCAGCAACAACAAATCATCAAACATCAGCCGCCATTGGGCTTGTCGCAGCGCTTCTTGGTCGTCGGGATAATGGGTTTGTTGAATGGCGACGGGCAAGCGCATCATTTTGTTGCGATCACGAATCGGGACTGGCAGCGGATCAGCCATTTTTTCGCTATATTTTTCAACCGCTTGGCGGGAGATTTGCCGCATTTTGAACTGCTTCAACCCTTCGGTCAGCGGATAAATGGGCATGATGTGGCGGGATTGCAACATGCCGGCATCCAACTCTTCCCATTGGGGCGAATTAAAGGCGGGGCGACCTAGATATTGCTCCACCTTTCCTCGAATCGCGATCTGTTTGCCAGCTTGTAATTTAGACGACAACCATGGTTGGTTGAACCAGGTGAGTTGCACTCTTCCGGTGCCGTCGCTGACCACCGATTGCACTATTTCGCCGGTGCGAGTACGGCGGGCGCGGGTCTCCCAAATAGTGCCGATAACCGTCACCTGATCCCCATATTGCAACCGATTGATCGGTTTCATTAAGGTGTAATCGTCGTAGCGGCGGGGAAAAGCCCGCAATACCTCCTCAATTGTTCCGATATTCAGCTTTGCCAAATGGCTGGCAATAGCGGGACCAACCCCAGACAGCGTTGTTGCCGGCAGCTTCAGGGCATCGGCGTCCGGTTCAGACGCCTCAATTTTGAGGGTTGGCGTTTTCACGCTACGGCTTTGCCTCGACCGGGCTGGTTTAGACGAACCGCGATCCTTCTTTTGTCTCTTATCGGGCTGAGGCGGAGCTTTTTTGGCGGCTGTCGGCGCTGGTTGGACTGGCTTCGCCGCTGTTTTTGCGGCAGGCTGGGGCTGGCGCATCTCCACGCCCTCTATCTTACCTAGCAATTTATCTACCGCCTCCTGCCGCTTGCCAGCGCCTGGCAGCCGATCGTACTCTACCAGCAGTTCGCCAATTTGCTCTACCAACGCTTTGTCCGCTTCCGTTGTCACTTCTTCTCGCGCTTGCTCCACCCAATAAGTCGCCAATTGGCGCATGCCGCCCACCACGGATCGGTTTGCGTACCCTTGATCTTTTTCTAAATTTAATATGCGTTCTAACCGTGTAAAAGCTTTTGCCACAGGTCGTTATTCCCCTGTCATAAATACCAATCCCAACCCTCCTGGTCCAACATGGACGCCGATGGCTGGGGTAATTTCAACTATCGTCGGCGGGCTTTCTCCGCCATAAAATGGCAAGGTGTCCGCCTGAATTTGGGTCGCCTCCGCCAGATTTGCGGTGTGCAAAACCGCTAATTTTTCAACGGGGGCGTTTTCTGCCAGCCTATCCATCAAAAATTGGCGGGCGCGTCGCCAGGTGCGCATCCGTTCGGTTACGATCTCCCCTTGCCATACATGCAATATCGGTTTAACGCTAAGCAGCGAGCCAACGCCAAAAGCCGCCCAATTTACCCGCCCGCTGCGCCGAAGATAGGTCAAACTGTCTAAAGCGGCATAGGTGTGCAAGCGAGGGCGGACGTAATCCAATCGTTGAATTATATCGGATATATCGCTGCCGGCATCCGCCATTTGCGCCGCCGCTAATGCCTGAAAGCCCAATCCCATCGTCAATTGGCGAGAATCAATCAGCGTGACCTCTACATCCGCCATCTCTGCGCCCAACCTAGCCGCATTCAAAATACCGCTCAATTCGCTGTCTATATGTATCGACAGGATGCAGTCGGCGCCCGCTTCTTGCAACTGATTATAAACCACCGTAAACGCCCCGGCAGCTGGGGCGGCAGTGGTGGGGTGAGCGTCATATCCCGGCAATTCTTGATAAAAGTTCTCTTTGGTTAACTCCACCCCATCCTGGTAGCTGGCGTCGCCGATATTGATATATGCCGGCACAATGGTAATGTCCCATTGCGCTGCCATCTCTGCCGGCAAATCACAGGTACTGTCCGTAACAACTTTGATCGACATACGGGCGGCTTATTCCGCTCCTAAAATAAAATCGTAATGGGCTTGCCCTCCAGGCAAAATCTCAACCTCCAAATCAGGGTATAATTCGACCGCTTGTTGGCTTAGAGCGTCCGCTTGCGCCTGAGTTACATTTTGCCCAAAAAAGATAGAAAGCAATTCTCGATCTTCCGCTCCCATTCCCGCCAACGTATCAGGCAACGCCTCTTTCCAAGATTTGCCGGCAGCGCACAAGCGCCCTTCGGCAATGCCGATGATATCTCCTTCTTCCACTTCAACCCCATCCAAGGTGACGGATCGGGTAGCCACGGTGATTTCGCCACTAGCCACTTCAGCCGCCGCCCGGTCCATTGCCCCCGCCAACTGTTCTAAATCCCCATCTCGACTGTAAGCGATCAACGCCGCCACTCCTTGCGGCACCGTTCGGGTAGGGATCACCCGGGCTTCTTTCGTGGTAAGCTCTGAGGCGACTTCAGCCGCCATTTGGATATTTTTGTTGTTGGGCAAAATGATGACACGGTTAGTAGGCACATCTTGAATCGCCTGAAAAATCTCTTCGGCGCTGGGGTTGTTGGTTTGCCCGCCATTAACTACCGTTGTCACTCCTAAATCTAAGAAAGCTTTCGCCACCCCGGCTCCAGGCGCAACCGCTACCACGCCAACTTGTCCCGGCTCGATTTCGGGGGCAACTGGGGGGGCAACGGATGCTGGCATGGGCTTGCCCGTAATCTCTTCCATCTGCTCCTGCATATTTTCCACCACCACATCAGTGATGTGCCCCAATTGAATGCCATAACTCAACGGTTCGCCAGGGTCTTTGACATGGATATGCACCTTGATCGTTTGCTCGTCTCCCACCACCACAGTGGAATCTCCCATGGCGTCAATGTCGCGTCGCACCTGCAGCAAATCCATTTCATCGCCCATCAAAATAAATTGGACATCATACGGATTTTCGATGCTGCCCCCTTCTGGCACGGCAAAGGCTTGTGCCGGCATTTTGGCGTCAGACACTCGACTTGTCCTGGTATCTTCTCCAAAAGGCAAGCCATTGATGTACCGAATCATCCCTTCCAAGATGTAAAAAAGCCCCTGTCCGCCAGAATCGACCACGCCAGCTTGTTTAAGAATGGGCAACTGTTCTGGCGTGCGCTCTACCGCCTGTTCCGCTCGTTCGACGATCCGCTCCAATACAAAGCGCAAATCGCCGCTTTTCTGGGCAGCGTCAACCCCTTCCAGACTTACCTGGCGAATGACGGTCAGCAGCGTCCCCTCTACTGGCTTCATCACCCCTTTGTATGCGGTGTTAGCCGCCTCTTCTAACGCCTGGGCTAAATCTGTCGCTTCAAATACGGCTTTGCCCGCCAATCCTTTCGCCAATCCCCGCCAAATTTGGCTCAAAATAACGCCAGAGTTTCCCCTGGCGCCCATCAATGCCCCTTGCGCCACTTCGTGCGCCATTTTGCCGGCATTCTCGATCTCTACATCTGCTACCCGATTGTATGCCGCCCGCATCGTCAGCAGCATATTAGTGCCGGTATCGCCATCTGGCACAGGAAAAACATTGAGATCGTTGACGCGCTGACAATGTTTTTCCAGCCAGAGCAAGCCCGCCCACACTAATTTGCGGTATTGCCGCCCATTACACGCCAGCCACTTGCCGTCGATTGCCGGCGCCTCCACTGGCGGCGATTCCTCGCGATCTGTCAGACGCTTATTCGTCATCTTTGCTCAATCGCAATCCTTGCACATAGATGTTGACTTCGCTCACCGGCCGCGACAACGCCCGTTCCACATGAAATTTTACCGTGTTCTGAATGCTCTCTGCCACAGATCGAATCCGCACCCCATATTCCACAATCACATATACATCGATCACGATTTCGTCATTGATAATGGAGACATCAATGCCGCGCCGATTGTCCCTAGTAAGGGTGGAGCTAATTCCTGCCATCAACCCTTTGTTCGCCATGCCCACCACCCCGTAACATTGATGCACCGCTTGGTTGGTAATGGTGGCGATTGTCGCTTGAGAAATCTCGATCGTTCCTAAATCTTCATCATAAAGAGGCATATTTCACCTTAAGGTCTGAATGGGCAACTCGCTTGTCTGTTTGTTTATACCACATCGATGCCGGCATTCGTTACACCGATTTTACCCCCTTTTGCAGGGGTCGCCTAAAATCTTCTGCCCAAACGCAAATCGTCCCCCTTGCCATCTCGATTAGGCTCAATTAAATTTTTCACCTATTTTATTCGCGTCCCAACCGATTTTGCCGCCTCGTGCAGTTGGGTTTACCGCTAACAATGTTATAATGTCTGCATTGGTAACAATAGCTCTGATTCGACAAATGAAATCTTTAAGCTTAGAGGCAACATTGCGTCGTTTTAAAAGAACAGTTACGATTGTTTTATTGAAAGATCACACAGCGTTACGGTACGCTTTAAAAGGACTTTCAAAACAGCTTACGACCATCAAATCTGGTAATGATCGATTTTGTTCCTGACCAAGCGGCAAACGCCCGAAGTTGGCGCAACACCGGGCTATCGATTCCAAAAGGAGGTTATCATGATTGACTCAATGATTGAGATACAGCGCATTTTAGTCGCCGAAGACAATCAATTTACATTGGATATTGTTAGTCGGGCATTGCGTAAAGAAGGGTATGAGGTTGTTCGGGCGATGACCGGACAAGAAGCGCTTGACATTATCAATCGACATGGGTTGCCTCATTTGGCGTTGGTAGACATTCATATGCCAGTGATGGATGGGCTGACTTTTTGCAAAGAAGTGCATCAATTTACCGACTTGCCGATCATCATCCTGACAGCGATAGATGATGAAGACGTTATCGTAGACAGTATCGACCGCTATGCTGAAGATTACATCGTCAAACCGTTCAAACCGCGCGAACTAGTTGCCCGCGTTCGGCGCGTGTTACGACGGATTGGCAATTTCGCCTATACATTAGCCCCCATTGTTCACATTGACGACCGATTGCAAATCGATTTTCCCCACCGAATAGCGTTAATCAACGATGAGGAAGCCATATTAACCCCCACTGAAACGAAGATTTTATACATTTTAATGCGAAATGCCGGCAGAATTGTGACCACTGACTTTTTGCTGCGGCGAATTTGGCCTCTAGACGAAGTGCATGAAAATCGGCTGCGGGTTCATATTCACAATTTACGCAACAAGGTGGAAGAAAATCCAAGTTCTCCCCAATATATCTTATCTGAGCGCGGCACTGGCTATCGTTTTCCAGAAAATCTTTCAGGGGCTGCCAACAGCAGGTAGTAAGTCTACAGCTTTTTTAGAAGGCGTTACCAACGCTTTCTGGATAATTGCAATTAATTTGGCGCTTCTCCTGGATTCGCAAGTCGCCTTAAGCCCAACCAGGCGATAACGCCTAAAATTAACGTGCCGGCAAGCAACCCATCCAAATAATAATTTTCGGCAAGCGCCCCGCCTAGGGCTGCTCCCAAAGCATTGCCCAACCCCAGCAACAAGGTATAGATCCCCATCGTTGTCCCCTTGGCGGCGCTTTTATCGGCAGAGCTGGCTAAAAATGCCAGAGCCGCTGGCGTAAACCCAGCCTGCACCATAATCAAGACGACGTATACCGCAACTACTGCCCAGCGCCAATTAGGTTGCCATTCGCCTGACCGGTTGAGCAGAAAAAAGCAACCGCTAACCCCAAACATGCCGGCAATCGCCCACCGCATCGTTCGCAGCCTGCCAATGCGACCAATTCCCCAACTCCAAAACATAATGCCCAACCCAAAAATAATGGCATAGGCTAATGACAAGGCGCCCACTTGCGCCGCCTCAAAACGCCCCACCAGCCATTGCCCGGCTACTTGTGGACGGGTCAATTGAAAAGCGATATGGGTTAGCCACAAGCCAACCACTCCGTTAACTGCCACCCAAGATGGCGCCAATTGACGCACAATCGGTTCATCCACTGCCATGCGCAAACTATATAAAGGGGTATTGGCAGAGCGGTCGAAACGATTTTGCCGTTGTATGCCAGCATCTTGCGCCCCCCACCAAAAAAGCGCCGCCACCGCCAAATAAACGATGGAAAGCGCTCCGAAACCCACTGCCCCCACGCTTTCCCACAACACGCCGCCTAACGCTCCGCCCAAAGCCAATCCCGCCAACAATGACAATTCAAACCAGCTCATCGTCCGGTTACGAAAGGCAGCGTCATGGCGGGTGACATCTGTCAAATGGGTCAACAATGCCGGCGTAACCGCCGCTGCCGCCAACCCCTCTATCGATCTGGAGAGGTAAAAGATGGCGACCATGCCGCTTAGCCCAAATAACAGCGTGGCAACTCCGCCCATGATGGCGGCAGCCGCCAACAAAATTCGGCTGGTCAGTCGGTCAGCCAACGCGCCAAACGGTACCGAGCCGCCCAGCTCAGCTACATTAGAGACGACCGCCAATGCCCCCACCAATCCCGCTTCAAAGGGTTGCCCCTGCCCGCTGAGAAACGCCAGATAAAAACCGATGAGCAAGCCGCTGGCGCTGTTTGCCACGCGCAGCAACCCATTGCCTAACAAAATGGCGCTCAGTCGCATCAGGCTAAACAGCGAATTGGCTTACCATTAATAGCCACTCTCCATCCCGCTTAGGATGATTTTTGACTTCTCGACTGTCTTAAAACCTCTTTTATTTGATCTAGGTGGGATTCGGCATGCGACAAACCGAGGACATACCGGGTAACGGGATCAACTGTGCCAGCCCAGGAACTTTCGACCACAATTTCCATGTGGGGTTCGGGGGGCCACATACGCAAAGAAGCTAACATCATCGTTCGGCTCACCTCCAGCCATTGCCGGCATTGGGCGATTGTTTTGGCGGTCGTCCAGTGGCGTTCATACCGCGATCTGCCATGGTAGGGCACGCCGCGCGCCGCCTCCGCCGCCAAAAAAGCGGTCTCTTCGTAAGAAGCGTTGATATGAACGATGATATGCCCCAACGTCCACGCCATATCCGTCTCTTCTTCCGTTGCCGCCGCAGCATCGTGAGCGTCTGGGTCTACCGGTTGAAAGGTCACATCATCGTCTGTGGCATCTGCCAATAACGCTTGAATGGTATCGATCATTTCGTTGGTTAGAGCTGCTAAATCTTCCGTACTCAAGCCAGCCGAAAGCTCCTGATAGGTTTTTTCTTTGTTACGAACTTTGTCAAAATCAAGCATATTTTCTCCTTAAAATTGGGTGGGTGCAGCGATAACTGAACTTGCGACTTGCATACCTGCCACTTGCTCACTTGCCACTCGTTATCTTTTTGCCAGGTACCGGATCGGTTTGGCTAGCGCGCCAGTCATCATCCTCTTTAACGTTTGTTCGCCAGCCAAAATTTGGGCGCTAATGCCATATGTTGGATAAGCGTGTATGGCATAACTAATTTCGTTTATCCTCAATTTTTTAGCTATTGCCACCGATAATTCGTTGATGATTTCGCCGCCATGAGGCGCGACGACTGTAGCTCCGATAATAACCCCCTTTTTGTCGAGCGTTAATTCGATATGACCCGCCGTTTTCCCTTCAATGATAGCTCGATCGTTTTGACTGTTGTCTAAACGGGCGGTCTGAATGCCGGCATCTCCCCTCTCTCTCGCTTTTGACGGGCGCAAACCAACCTGAGCGACGACGGGGTCGGTATAAACGACCATGGGCGGAGCGTCGGAAATGCCGGCAGCGCCGCCTGGCAACAGCGCATTTCGTACCGCCTTCGCCGCCATCCAGCCAGCATAATGGGTCGATTGTTCTCTTCCTATGCAGTCGCCGATAGCGTAAACATGCGGGGCGCTGGTTTGCAGGCGCTCATCTACCGCAATGCCTTGGTCAGAAAAATCAACGCCGGCATTGTCCAAATCCATTCCCGCCACATTGGGGTTTCGACCAGTTGCCAACAGCAACATATCGCCCCTGATCTGGTCGCCGCTGTTGGCGGTAATGTGAAAAAGGTCGTTTTCATATTCTATTTGCGCCGCCAATGCCGGCACAAAGTCGATCCCTTCCCGTTCAAATTGGTGGCTGATGACAGCGGCGGCAGCCCGATCAAATCTGGGCAAAATCGCCTCGTCAATCAGCGTCACCTCCGCGCCCAAACGCCGATACGCCTGACCCAATTCGCATCCTACTGCCCCCGCCCCAATCACGACCAGCCGTTCCGGCAATCTTTCGTTGTCAAAAAAATGTTCATAAGTTAAGTAGGGAACGCGCTCTATGCCATTAATTGGCGGAATATGGGGGTGGGCGCCGGTGGCAATGATAAATTTCTTGCCGCGGAGGCGGCGGTCGCCAACCTGAATAAGATTGGGCGCAATAAAACGAGCGGGGCCTAGGGCTACATCGATGCCTGATTTCTCCATCTTTTCTGGGGATTCATGTTGGTAAATCTCCTGGATTACGGTTTGGATGTAATCATGCACCCCTTTCATGTTGACCGCGACATTGCCGGCAACCACCCCAAATTGAGCCCCCGTTTTTGCTGTATGAGCCGCTTTTGCCGCCCAAATTAACGCTTTGCTGGGCACGCAACCCGTCCAGGTGCAATCTCCTCCGATCCGATCCTTCTCGACCAGGGCGACTTTTGCTCCCAATTGCGCGGCAAATCTAGCGGCTGTGATGCCGCCCGACCCCGCTCCGATAATTATTAGATCAAAGTCATCCATTATTAGCCATACCAACTCTCATTATCCGTCAATTTATTTCTCCGCTCTGCCGCATTAGACGCCATCGCCAAACAAATCATTACGCTTGCCGTTTCAATTTGGAGCATTGTGGTAATATCCAACTCGGTCAAAACGTCTATCAAAACCGAAAGAAACATCGCATAGTTGCCGGCTACATGCCGGCAAATGAGGAGATAATCATGGTAAAGGCAACTTGGCAGGGCGAAATCTTAGCGGAAAGCGACCAAACTATCGTCGTCGAAGGCAACCATTACTTTCCCCCTGATTCTATCAAAAAAGAGCTTTTTCAACCCAGCGACGCCTCTAGCGTCTGCCCCTGGAAAGGAACAGCCAGCTATTTCAATATCGTTGTCAACGAAGAAATTAATCCAGGAGCGGCTTGGTATTATCCTCAGCCCAAAGCCGCAGCCGCCGCAATCAAAGATTATGTCGCTTTTTGGCGCGGCGTACAGGTGGAGGGTTAAATGAGCGTTACTGCCAAATTGATCGAAAACTATCAAGTTTCCATCAGTTCCGACGGACATCAATGGGTGTCGGACGAGCCATTAACCATTGGCGGAGACGATCAGGGACCAAATCCGTTTGCGTTGCTAATGGGAGGATTGGCGGCGTGCAAAATCATCACTGCCCAAATGTACGCCAAACGCAAGGGTTGGGTAATTGATGACATTGTCATAGAGCTTTCTCACAATAAAGTTTTGGGCAAAGATTGCGCTGACTGCGTATCGGAAGGCAACGAAACGGTAGATATTATCGAATCGAAAATGAGCTTCAGCGGGGATTTGACAGCAGAGCAAATTAAACGATTAGGCGAAATCGCGGATCGGTGTCCCGTTCATCGGCTATTAACCAGAGAAACGGTAATCCGATCTGCTGTGATTTAACTTTTTGCTTGCCGGCAAAAGCCCCAAACCGTAAAATCCCATCTAACTTAATCTGTCCGGTTGTGCGATAGGCGTTGCCCGCCTTTCGCCTCACATTTTTTGGAGGCTTTTTCGATGACCAATATACCTGCCGATTTTCGCTACAGCAAAGAAGATGAATGGGTTAGCGTAGATGGGGAAGTAGCCACCATCGGCATAACCGATTACGCGCAAGACGCTTTATCGGACATCGTCTATTTGGAGCTGCCCGACGCTGGGGAAAGTTATGAAATAGGGGATGTATTTGGCGTAGTTGAATCGGTGAAGGCTGCCAGCGACTTGTATATGCCGGCATCTGGCGAACTGGTTGAAGCCAACGAAGATATAATCGACGAACCGGAACTCATCAACTCTGACCCATACGAAGCGGGTTGGATGGTCAAAATCAAATTGTCTGACCTTAGCCAGCTCGATGATTTAATGGACGCTGAGGCATACGCCGCATATTGCGACGAAAGAAGCTAGCCACCTTAGCTCTCTGGATTCCAGAGCTCACTCATCGCTGTTTCGTAAGTTATGCTGTACCAAACCATTCAAAAATCAAATAATTGACGCCCAGGCAGCGCCGCCTTTATCGTCGCCATATAAATTCCCATGCCCAAAAACAATAACCAAAAATATCTTCCCCTCGCCGATCAATTTCCCCATCGTCATTTAGGTCCTCGCCCCAAAGATTACGGCAAAATGCTCCGGGCCATCGGGGCTTCGTCGCTGAAATCTTTGGTTGACGAGACGATTCCCACTCAAATTCATCTCAACCGCGACCTCGATCTGCCGCCGCCACTGAGCGAATCAGAAGCGTTGAACGAATTGCGAAATATTGCCGGCAAAAACAAGCTCTATCGTTCATTTATCGGCATGGGGTACAACGACACCCTTACGCCCACCGTCATCCTGCGCAACATCTTAGAAAACCCCGGTTGGTACACCCAATACACCCCCTACCAGGCAGAAATCGCCCAGGGGCGGCTGGAAGCGTTGCTTAATTTTCAGACGATGATCGTCGATCTGACCGGCATGGATATCGCCAACGCCTCTATGCTGGATGAAGGGACGGCGGCAGCCGAAGCGATGACGATGTCCCATCGGGCTCGTCCCCGCAAATCAACCGCCAACAGCTACTTTGTCTCCGAACTATGTCACCCGCAAATGATCGGCCTGGTAAAAACCAGAGCCAAGCCGCTGGATATCAACGTCATCGTAGGCGACCATGCCACATTCCAATTCAACGACGACATCTTCGGGGCGCTGCTGCAATATCCCGCCAGCAACGGCGACATTTATGATTACGCAGCGTTTTGTGAGCAGGCGCACGGAGCGAATGCGCTAGTCACTGTTGCCGCCGATATTTTGGCGTTGGCGGTTTTGCGGTCGCCAGCCGCTTTCGGGGCAGACATCGTGGTGGGCAACAGCCAGCGTTTTGGCGTGCCGATGGGCTTTGGCGGTCCGCACGCCGCTTTTATGGCAACCAAAGAAAAGTATGAGCGGATTATTCCGGGGCGGATCGTAGGCGTTTCTAAGGACGCTGCCGGCAACTCTGCCTTGCGGTTGGCGTTACAAACCCGCGAGCAGCATATCCGCCGCGAACGCGCCACCAGCAACATTTGCACCGCCCAGGTATTGCTGGCGATTATGGCGTCGATGTATGGAGTTTATCATGGCAGCGAAGGGATAACCCATATAGCCAAACGGGTTCAACTGCTTGCCGGCATCCTCAAAAAAGGATTGAGCGATGGCGGCTATACCGTTAATGACGCCCCCATATTCGATACCATCACCGCCAGCGGCGGCGGCAAAAGCCAGGCAGCCATCCGGCAAGATGCCCTGGCTAACCAAATCAACTTGCGCTACAACGCCGATGGCTCGGTCGGGGTTTCATTAGATGAGCCGACGACTGTCGCCGAGATTGAAACGCTCTTCAAGATCTTTGGCGTCGCCCCCGATTCTGATGCGGCGGCGCTGGCAGACGACATTGCGCTCGATTACGGGGATTTAGCCCGGCAAACTCCCTTCCTGACCCATCCAGTATTTAACAGTTACCGCTCCGAAACGGAGATGTTGCGCTACATCGCCAAATTGGCTTCCCGCGATCTGTCGCTGGCATATTCGATGATCTCCCTGGGCAGTTGCACCATGAAACTCAATGCCGCCACCGAAATGATCCCCGTCACCTGGCGCGAGTTCGGCGGATTGCACCCTTTTGTGCCGAGCGATCAGGCAGCGGGCTATCACGAGCTGTTCGACAAGCTGGAAAGCGCTTTGGCGGAAATCACTGGTTTCGCCGCCGTTTCGCTGCAGCCCAATGCCGGCAGCCAGGGGGAATATGCCGGTTTGTTGACCATTCGAGCCTATCACCACGCCAACGGGGATAATGATCGTAACATTTGCCTCATTCCGGCGTCAGCCCACGGCACAAACCCGGCGTCGGCGGTGATGGCAGGCATGAAGGTGGTGGTGGTCAAAAGCGATGAAGATGGCAGCATAGATGTGGACGATTTACGCCTCAAAGCGGAAAAACATGCCGGCAATTTAGCGGCGCTGATGATCACCTACCCTTCTACCCATGGCGTATTTGAATCCGCCATCGTCGAAATTTGCCGCATTATCCACCAAAATGGCGGGCAAGTTTATTTGGATGGGGCAAATATGAATGCCCAGGTGGGATTGTGCCGCCCCGGAGATTTCGGCGCCGACGTGTGCCATCTCAACCTGCATAAAACTTTTTGCATTCCGCATGGCGGCGGCGGACCTGGCATGGGTCCCATTTGCGTGGCTGAACATTTAGCCCCATTTTTGCCGGCACACCCCGTCGTTGATGGCGTGGGCGGCGGGCAAGCTATCTCTCTCGTATCTGCGGCTCCCTGGGGCAGCCCCAGCATATTGCCCATCTCTTACGCCTACATCGCCATGATGGGCAGCGCTGGGTTAAAAGAAGCGACTGAGGTCGCTATTTTGAATGCCAACTACATCGCCAAACGGCTCGACCCCCACTATCCCGTTCTATACAAAGGGGAAAATGGTTGGGTCGCCCATGAATGTATTTTGGATTTGCGCCCCTTAAAAGAGGCTGCTTCAGCGGAAGATGTGGCAAAACGGCTGATGGATTACGGCTTTCATGCCCCAACTATGAGTTTTCCAGTTCCAGGCACGTTGATGATCGAACCCACCGAAAGCGAATCTCTAGAAGAGCTCGATCGCTTTTGCGACGCCATGATCGCCATTCGGCAAGAGATTCAACAAATCGCCGACGGCGAAATCGACCCGCACAACAATCCGTTGGTCAACGCCCCGCATACTGGCGCGTCTGTGGTAGGCGAATGGGAGCGTCCTTACAGCCGCCAACAAGGCTTGTTCCCTACCTCATGGGTTAAAGATAACAAATTCTGGGTTCCAGTGGCTCGAATCGACAATGTGTGGGGCGATAGAAATCTATTTTGCATTTGTCCGCCAGTTGAAGAGTTTGCCTAAGCGGAATTGCTCTTACCAAAAACCCGGTTTCGCAAAACTTTACATAACTTACTCAACAGCACAGGCAAGCGAAATAAGAACCACCCTGACAAATGGTTAAATTGAGTCCTACCTTTTTCCTTGACGAGGGGGTACTGGTTTGTTACGCTGGTAGCGCAAGTATCTTTACTAGGTAGGTTGTAAAAAGAGACAAATCTCCTGTATCTGCGAATCCCTATTCGCGCCGGATTTGGCGGCGCAGCTATCGCGGCTACGTTTTGGCAAAACGATTGGCATCAATAAAGCGGCAAACTCTATGGCAGCTCCGAATTGGATTGGGCAAAAAATTGGGGGGAGATATGAGATCAAAGAGCTTCTGGGCGAAGGGGGTATGTCTGCCGTTTACCGAGCCTATGATCCAAATTTAAGGCGCGATGTCGCCCTAAAATTGATTCACAGCCATCTCTCCCGCCAAGCGGAATTTGTGCGCCGATTTGAAGAAGAAGCGGCAGCGGTGGCGCAATTGCGCCACGAAAATATCGTTCAGGTATTTGATTTTTCCCATGACGACGATCTGTATTACATCGTATTCGAATTTATCGATGGCGAGAGTTTGCAGCAGCGCATTAAACGGTTGCACGATGCGGGCGAAAAAATGACTTTCGCTGAAATCAGTAACGTCGCGTCTGAAATCGGGGAAGCGTTGGATTATGCCCATGGACAAGGGATAGTGCATCGGGACATCAAACCCGCTAATATCATGATCAACCAACGCAACCAGCCAATATTGACTGATTTTGGCATTGTAAAGATCGTGGGGGGCGACCAAAACACCGCAACGGGTTCGTTGCTGGGCACTGCCCGCTATATGTCTCCAGAACAGGTGAAGGGGAGCGGCGTTGACCATCGAACGGATATTTACGCACTGGGCGTGATGTTGTACGAAATGGTCGGCGGGCGGGCGCCATTTGAAGCAGATTCGATGATGACGCTGATGATGATGCATCTGCAACAACCGCCGCCGCCGATCACCCAATTTCGCGGGGATGTGCCGGCAACCTTAGAGCCGATGCTCAAGAAGGCGTTGGCAAAAGAGCCAGACGACCGCTTTCAATCTGGGGGCGAATTGGCTCGGGCGTTTAAACAAGCGGTAGTACAAACCAATCTAGCGACGATGTACCCGCCAGTAACTGATCAGCCGCCGATGGGCGAACCAACCTTGAATTACCCCGTCGCGGATGCCGGCACAATACAAGCCCCGCCGCCTGTTGTCGATTCGCCATTGCCTTCTTTGCCGCCTGCCCCTGTCGTTCCGCCAGCGGCTAGCAATCGCAACAAATGGATTATGGGTTGTTTGGGCTTGTTCATTTTAGGCGTCTGCGGCAGTTGCGCCTATCTTTTCAGCCAGACAGATACTTTTGTCACCCCAACCGCTCAGGTGGCGCAGGCGTCGCCTGCTACCAAAACGCCCAGCCCAATTGAAGTTACTTCGGCGGTAGCGACCGGATTCCCGCCAACTTTGCCGGCACAAGACGCCACCCCCACGTCCCCCCCAGTGATTAGAAATATTTTGCTGGAAGAACGATTTGACGACATCGGCAATTGGGGCAGCGACAAGGATGAAGAGGTGAACGCCACCGTCAGAAACGGCCGTTTCATCTTTCAGGTAAATGAACCAAAAAAGCTATTTTGGTCGTCCGCAGGCGAAGAATTTGGCGACGCCATTTATGAATTAGACGCTACCTACACCGGCGGACCTGAAAATAATGGCTTTGGCATGGTATTCCGACTAAATCACGACACCAACTCATTTTATCTATTTGAGATTAGCGGCGACGGATTTGTGTGGATCGGCTATTGCGCCGATGGGTGCGCCGAAGTTGAAATGTTGGTAGGCGATGGCTGGTTCCAGTCTGATGCAGTGAATCAAGGATTAGATCAACTCAACCATTTGCGGGTATCGGCAAAAGGCACAAATATGACATTTTTCGTCAACGACACACAGGTGGGCGAAGTGAAAGACAATCGTTTAAAACGAGGCGATATCGCGATTTTGGTGGAGACGTTGGAAGAGGGGGATGTTCAGGTCAGTTTTGACAATTTTGTGGTGCGAGAAGCGGATTAAGCGGCATGAAAATTCGAAAGGAGAGGCAGGGAGAGGCAGCAGAGATCGCCGGCATCCATCGGGCGGCGTTTGGGGGCGAAAGCGAAGCGCACATCGTCAACGATCTGCGGAAATGTGCCGGGTTAACCCTCTCTTTGGCGGCTGAAATTGAGGGGGTTTTGATTGGGCACATCGCCTTCAGCCAAGCAAAAATCGGAGCGGCTGTGGGAGCGGCGTTAGCGCCTCTGGCGGTGTTGCCGGCATATCAGCGGCGCGGCGCAGGCGGGGCTTTGGTTCGAGAAGGGTTGAAGCGCATTGGCGAGATGGGCTTCTCCGTATGCGTTGTTTTGGGGCATTCAGAATATTACCCTCGCTTCGGTTTTGTGCCGGCAGATAGATACGACATTCACAACAATTTTAACGCCTCGCCCCAAAACTTTTTCGCGGCAGCATTGCAACCAGGGGCGCTCGAAAAGATTTCGGGCATTGTGCAATATCATTCCGCATTTTATAATCAGAGCAAAACACGACAAGAATCGAAATGAATCTATTCAAACGACTTTTCAGCGGGGGGGCAAGCGCCCCCCATACCTACAACATCCTCGACATCACTGATGACGAGTTTCCAGTACAAGTGTTGCGCCGTTCATACAAACAGCCAGTCATGGTCGATTTTTGGGCAGAATGGTGCGCCCCCTGCCGAATGTTAGGGCCGATCTTGGAAAAAATCGCGACTGACCAGGAGAGCGACGTGATGTTAATAAAGTTGAATATCGAGGAAAACCCACGCATGCCAGCACAATATCGGGTCAGCAGCATTCCAGCCGTCAAGCTCTTTCGCAACGGACAGGTTGCCGGCGAATTTACCGGCGTTATGCCCGAAGCAAATATCCGCGCTTTTCTGGAGAAAATCAAAGCCGCTCCGCCGCCAGCACCCAAAATCAAAATCCCGCCGAAGCCCGTTGCCCGCCTCAATCAAGCGGCGCGGCATCTCAAAAAGGGGCGCGGCTTTGAAGCGTCTGTCTTACTCGCCGATTTTCCAAACAGTCCGCAACAAGCCCAGGCGGAGCGACTCTTCCCATTTGCCGCCTTTTTGCGCGATTTGGAGGATGGGGATTGGGTCAGCGGCAGCGGCGAGGCAGACCAATTGTTCGACCAAGCGGCAGCAAGATGGAAACAACGAGATAAATCAGGCGCGATGCAAGCGTTGCAAACCGCCCAAGAGCTGGACGAATCAGGCGCGATTGCCGGCAAAATCGAGGCGATTTTAGACGCAATTGAAGCCCTGCAAGACAAAAATTAACCCAATTTAGCCCCTAAGGGAACGTCTGAATCGGGCACAGCCAAAACCACCCCCCCATCTTCACGATAAAAGCCGGTCACCAAACATTGTGAACGCATTGGACCGATCTGTTTCGGCGGAAAATTAACCACCGCCACGATCTGTTTTCCCGCCAAATCCGCTTTGTCGTACAACGCCGTGAGTTGGGCGCTCGCTTTCAACAACCCAATCGGCTCGCCAAAATCAATCAACAACTTGTAGGCGGGTGTGCGCGCTTCTGGAAAATCCGCCGCTTCTAAAATCACTCCCACCCGAAGCTCTACTTTGGCAAAATCTTCCCATTCTATTTGATCCATAATCGCCTCAAAATCATTTAATGAGATCCATCGTTTAATATTATCCCCAGCAAAGCTGGGTCAAAATCGACCGACCAACGGGTTCGATAATCGATAACTGCCTTGGAAAAATCGGACTCTTTTACCGCCACGCCGATTAAATCTGCCGCCTGCAGATTTGCTCTCCGCAAATTCACTCTTTCTAACCTCAACCCCTTTAAAATCGCCCCTTCTAAATTCGCTTCGCGCATATTAACTTTGACCAGCAATGATTCGCGCAAATCAACCCCCACCATCTTCGCGGCGTAACAAACCGCTTCCGACAAATCAGCTTCCCGCATATCGGCGAAATCCAATCTGGCAGTGGTTAAAATCGCCATCGTTAAGTTCGCCTTTCTGAAATCCGTTTGCCGCAAATCAGCCCGGGTTAAATTCGCTCCAGACAACGCCGTGTGACGCAGATCAGCCCCGCGCAGCCGCGCTTCTTGCAAATTTGCCCCACTCAAATCTAACCCGGATAAATCGAGCTTTTCTAGGTTGGATTTAGCCAAGTTTAAGGCGCTGCCGGCAAATGCAATCGCTTGCTCAATCGCTTGACGGCTTATTTTACGCCCCAACTAACACTCCAAATAACACATCTTTTACGAGCCTCATTTCCCGAAAAAATGCCGGCAAATACGCCATCTTTTCCATTCTTCACTCCTTTTTATCGCCCGAAAAGTACTATTGTCAAAGATTTTTACTGGCAAATTGCACATCGCTATACACCTCCTAAAAAAGATTGTCCATATAATGAATCTCAAATGTAATTTAGATTGTAACAAAGTTTTACTAAATTAAGCCGTACATTTCATTTGGTTTACCTTAAGTAACTTCTGTGAGAGTCCTCTGGTTAGAGTGGCATTTTGCGGCGGTTGAGAAAAGAAAAGTATGTCACAGCAACAACAAAATCAACAGCAAGATAGCAACCGGTGGCAGTTAAACGCCCACTCCTCATCGCTCCGCGAGCGGGGGCAAGCGATTACTGAGTTTGCAATGATCATTGTCTTTTTGCTGATGGTCATTTTCATCATCGTAGAAAGCGCTCGGGTTATGTGGGCATGGGTCACCGTTCAAAATGCTGCCCGCGAAGCTTCCCGTTATGGCATTACGGGGCAATTCGATCCCGCTTTCCAATCCGATCCCAATCCCCGCGTCTCCTCTATCAAAAATATCGCCAGACAAGAGTTGCGGGGGTTAAGACTCAATGAGGTTCCCAATGCCGCTTTCGAAGATGATTACTATTACCTGATCGAAGTATATGGCGTGAATGAAGTGGGGCAGCTCGTGCGAGACGACGCAGGCGCCCCTGGCAAACCTTTGGTAGTGCGCGTTACCTATCGGGTGCCAATTATCGTCCCTTTGCTCAACTCAATTGTCGAATCTATCCCGGTTTTTGGGCAATTGGTCGAAAACAATGAGATGTTTGGACAGCTGGGTGGAACAGGGCAATCTGAAGGGTTGCCGCCGCCATTGCCACAAGTGCCAACGCCCGGCGTTACCCCCTCGCCCACGCCAACCAGTACACCCACGGAAACGCCGTTGCCGTCTATTACCCCTAGCAATACGCCAACGTCGACAAATACACCGACGGAGACGCCAACTTTTTGCAGCACTCGATTCGAAGGAGATTTAATTGCCGGCAACAATTTCTTGTACCTCACCGGCGAAATCGGCGAAACTGTAGAAATTATCGATCTAACCACTGGCGTTATTTTAGGATATGAAACCTTAACTGCCGCGACCGGACATGAATGCCCTGGCTTTGGCGACCTCATCCCAAACGTTTTATCCGAGGCATTAGTTGAAGGGCATATCATCTTAGCTCAATCCAGCAATGGCAGCTCCGACACCGCTATTGTGGTATCGGTGCCGCCCACTCCAACCAACACCCCCACCAACACGCCTACACCCACCAGCACCGCCTCCCCTACTCCCACCATCACCCCCAGCCCCACCCCCTCTACCGCCTATATCTGGACAGCTCCCTCATGCCTCAACCCCAATCAATCTCATTTTACAGTATTGGGCAACCAATGGGAGCCCAACGCCTCAGTCAGCCTCTTCTTTGAAGATCAACTCCAGAGTATCGTTACCGCTAGCGCCAGCGGAGTCCTTCCGCCTCAAAATTGGTCTTTCCCCAGTTTACCCCCCGGCATATACACCATTAAGGCGCATGCGCCTGGCACGACCAAAACAACATTGTTAGAAGCGCCTTGTCCCGATTACCAAACACCGACTCCGTTCCCCACCCCGACTGCCACGCCGCAACCGATTGATTTGGTGATAAACGGGCTGCCGACTTTGATGAGTTCACTCCCTATTACTGAAAATCAGCCGCTGGAATTTGCGGTTTCCATCAGCAACAATGGCGATCTTGATGTCACAGATCAACTTTTCGTCGATATCTATTTCGACTCTCCGCCCATTTCCACCATTGCAGAATATAAGTTCCCAAGCGCCGGTGATTTCAACTCCAGCGATGTTAATCCTTACTCATCCGCTTCGGCTTTGAGCGCATTGGGCGGCTCTTTGTCAACCAGCAGCAGTTCAGGCAATCCTGCCCCCTCTCTACACTTAACCAACGATTGGGATCAAAGCGACTTTAACGGCGCCAAAACCAATGGGGATTATATTCAATTTGATGTGTCGCAAACTGCCGGCACAGTTACCTCCTTGTCTTCCCTTTCATTTGACGTCATGCGCAATGCCGCTGATTCTTTAGATCGGTACGCGCTAGCGGCAGATGACAATTTAGGGGGCGGCGGCGACAACTACAACACGCTGATCGTCAGCGACACCATAAACTCTGTCAGCAGTTGGGAAACCAAAACCATCGATTTGTCGACGCTATCTTACCTGCAAAATATTACATCCACCTTCAGTTTCCGACTTTATTTGTGGGGCGAAACCGGCACAAACGATCTGTTTATCGACAACATCAATTTGGATGGAGACGCCACCCAAAATGGCATGCCGGCAAACTCCATTCCCATCAGCCGCACAGCAGGTTACACATCATTAAGCTTCCTAGGCTCTCAAGAAACCAGAGTTGTAACCATCACCACATTCTTAGGCTTTACCGGCGGCTTTACCACCCACGACGTGTACAGTATGGTCGATTCGACCCTAGAAATTCTTGAAAGCAATGAGGACAACAATGTATCAGGACCGCTCACTGTTTCTGGCATCATTCCACAACCGCCGCCGCCGCCGCCCACTACGACAATTACGGGCACGCACAGCATCAGCGGCACAGTGTTGGCTAGATTGGGCAGCAGCGGCTGGGTTGAACAACCGCGAGCGTTGGTCAAACTGTATGACGCTTCCTCTAACTTGATCGCCTCTACCATTGCTGGAGCCAATGGCGAATACAACTTTACCGGGCTGGCAGCCGGAAGCTACAGCGTATTTGGTTGCCAGCAGATTGACAGCAACTGGTATCGCGGATTGCGGATCAACATTTCAACGCCACCCCCTGCGCCAGTTAATGTCTATCTGAGAGAGAGGTACCTCAGCTTATGCCCGTAAAGAAAACGATTCGCGCCATATTTTATATTGGCGGTTTGCTCGCCATCGGTTTGGCGATATCTTGGAAAAGCGTAGGCGCGTGGAAAGGCGCAGGGGCGCAAAATGGGGAGTTTCCGCCCAACTGGCAACTACCTTTACCAGGCAAACCCTTTTCTCAAGGAGCGCCTTTTGGCATCGACCAACCAGTAGTGGCAGTTGCCGGGGCCAATACGTTGGTCGCGGCATTTAACTGGCATCTGAGTAGTTCGACTGGCGGATTGCCCGACCCATATTATTCCGTTTCGACCAACAATGGGAATAGTTGGGGCGCGCCTGTAAAAATTTTTCAAAGCCCCAACATAGAATCGTTGCAAGTTCAAATCGCTTCGGCGGGAGATGGTTTGGTTCATGCAGTTTGGGTGGAAGATATAAACCTCATGTATGTAACTGGAACTGTTTCTGGCAATATGATTAATTGGTCTTCGCCCATAACTTTAGCCGAACCTGACTTTGATCCCGGCGTTTCTGATCCCGCAATTGTGGCGCGTGGCGGAAACGCTGTTGACATTTTTTGGGCGGAATCTGACCCATTTGAACCCAATATCATGCATAAACGCCGTCAGGCAAATGGCAGTTGGCTCAACAGTGAAACGATTGTTGAGACCGATAACAGCTCGGCATTGCCGGCATTCGCGCCAGACGCTCAGGGCGGGCTGCATCTGGTTTACGAAGAAAAGTTCGCCGAAATTCACTACTCGGCTGGAACCGAGCAGCCGAATGGTCAATTTAGTTGGAGCGCGCCTGTATCTTTAGCAACTGCATACTCTCCCGGCGTTTCCAAACGACAGCCCACCATCACCATTTTAAAAAATGGCGCTTTGGTTGTGGGGTACAACCAGTACGCTTCTGTTTCTGAACAATCGGCGCTAACGCTCGATTGCGCCGCCAACTGTCAGCAAGCTGCCAATTGGAGCGCTCCCGTGCCGGCATATTCGCAGTCTATGACATTAGGCGCCACAAGTTTCGCCCCTTTTATTACGCCCCATTTGATTAGCGTAGAGAATTGCGCTTATATCTTTTTCCACGGCATTAAAAGCGGGGAAACCAAGGAACTTATGTTTAATTCCAATAGCTGCGACAACTGGTCAGCAAATGTCCAGCAAATCAGCTTATCCACCATGCAATCGGTACACCCATTTGTCGTTGTGGAAGGGACAACGGCGCATCTGAGTTACGCTTTGGTCAATAGCAATAAAGGGTTCGGGCATTATTTGAGAGCTGAGCTGCCGGTCGCCTCGCCACAAATATTTTTACCATATATTGTTAAATAGGAAAAAAGAGACAAATGACACACATGAGTTCCAAATTCAGAAATCACGAATTCACGCGCTTTGAGGAGCTACTGATCGGGGCATGCATTGGCATGGTTTTGGCGTTGATCGCCGGCATTGGGCTATTTATCGTTTTGCGTCTCGACTCAACTGACGTCCCACCAACTGCCGGCATCGTTGATTTAGATACTGCAGTTCAATCCAATGCTAACGCTTCCGCCAACGGACTGGCGCAAGCCCCTCCCCAAAGCGCCCATATAAGCTTTGTCGCCGCCCAAAGAGAGGCGGTACTGTGGCATGAAGACGCGCAACTTTTAAACGCCACGGCTACCTGGGCGTCCGGAACGACACTAGAAAACTTCATGCCAAACAACGCCGTTTGGGCATACGCCTTTTATTCTCCATCGTCAGACCGAGTTGCTCTGATATCTGTAACGGAAGAGACACAAATTTATCCCGATCAGCCAGCCAACGAAGCGGTACATCCGATTGCGCCTGGGGCTTGGCAGATGGATAGCGTCGAATTAGTAGAATTATTAATGAACAATGGCGGAAAACAATTTTTGCAGAGCAATGGGCGCTCTGCCCTGACTTTATCGCTAGGCAAAAATCAAAATCGAATTGAATGGTTGGCTGATCTAATTTCTGACGAAACCGGCGCATTTTTATCGATTGTAACAGACGCCAATAGCGGCGAGATTCTGCTGCTTGAAGAAATGCAGTAAGAAAGGACAACGCAGCATCATGAAGGAAAAACTTTCACAAACCGGACAAAGCGTCGTAGAAACTGCGCTGGTATTGCCTATTTTAATTATGCTGATTGCCGGCATCGTTGAGTTTAGCAATCTAATCATCACCAAAAACAGAATCGCTAGCGCGGCCGGCGCCGCCGCCCGCTTTGGCACGCGTGGCGGAGAAGATGAAGGAATGGCGGTTGTCGCCTTAAATGCCATTACCCAAACGATGGATATGGATCCGCAAAAATGGGATATGTGGTCAATCCGTGGACAGGTCAATCAAAATGGAGACGGCTTCGTCTCGCCCCCTGTGTGGGAGCATATTTACGGCAACCAACAAACTGCCACTTACACCGAAACCGTGCAGCGATTTAACAACAGCGAAATCCAAGATGAGATTTTGGCGGAGCTAGTTGAAACGCAACTTGGCGTCACCAATGCCGACGCCAAAGATATTGAATTTGTAGGGGCGTATCTTTCTCATGATACCGACTTTATTTTAGGCTTTGATGCATTGGCAGATTTGGCGCGCAGTTCGAAAACGATGTCTCAGTTACACGTCATGCGCCGCACCGGTTTAGATACCGAATCGACAGATGGTTGTACTGGCGTATTGCCTATTGTGGTCGAAGAAGGGGTGCGCAGCGTGAAAGAAGTGCAATACCCTGCTGCTGGTTCATTTGATCACCCTTCCCCCGCCCCCGATTTTAACCGCTTTATCCACAATGTAGAAGATATCCCGCTAGATCATGCCAAAGAAGGGTATATCTTTTTAGCTTCTGGCGGAAAAAGCCCCGGTGATTTTTACTGGGCAAAATGGAACGAGCTGATCGGCGCTGGCGCTGGGACTGTTGCCAACAGTTTGGCTTTTCCTGGAAACAGCCACATTTATACCGGATCCCCTGCGCCTGGATATATGAAATATGGGGATATTTCTGACCATTCAATGCATCAAGGGGAAAATCTGGGGTTAAATGATTTTGGCAATTGGGACAGCGGCGCTATTGCCGCCGAGTTGCGAGAACACCTCGACCAGAAGCGCACATTTCGCGTACCTACCTATAGGCACGATCCAACGAATACGGCTCCCTATGTCACAATCAATGGCTTTGCCGTCATCCGATTGCGCGGATACAACCTCGAAACGACGCCAAGCAACAGTTGGCTGCTATTTGAATTTGTCCGCTGGGATAATTCTTGCGGTCAAGCTGTAAATAATTAATAAGGGCTTGATCAACAAAAAGGATAATGTTTTTCTTGCTCAAACGCATTACTTTAATTGATTGGAGTATCACACATGTCACCATCTCGCCTCAGCGTTATTAGCCGGGAAGAAGGGCAAAGTTTAGCCTTGATCGCTTTGATGTTGGTTGGGCTAATCGCATTTGCCGGCATCGCCCTGGACGTTGGCTTTATCTACGCTCGTCGGTCTCAACTTACCAACGCCGTGGACTCTGCCGCTTTAGCCGGGGTTACAGAGTTAAGTAACGCTGGCGGGCTTGCCGCCGCTGATAAAAAAGCCCTTCAATTTTTACATACCAACGAAGTGCCCGTATCCGCTATCAATAATACATTTAGCAGCGATGCCGATACCACCACCATTGGAGCGCAACAATACACTATTACCGTTACCTGGCCTATTGAACTTTTCTTTTTGAAGATCATCGGCAGAAATGAAACAACAATTAACGCTTCCGCCACCGCCGCTTACTTTCCGCTGGCAGATATTTACGTGAGCCGTCGGGTAGAAGATGGGGCATTGAGCACTTCCAACCAATCGGTATTTGGGCAAAATATTTGTACCCAGTACGGCGATCCAGTTTCCCCTTTAAATAGCAGTTGGTATGCGGAAAAGAATGGCGTATACAATTATCGTATTCTTGTGCCGGCAGATTACCCCAGCAATATTGTGCGGGTAGAGCTATTTGACCCAGATTCCGCCAATCGCGCCCAAAACGTCCACTCCATTTCCCACATAGAAGCGTGGATCAACTCCGGTTATCCCGCTATTGAAGACAAAATTTGTGACGACGATAGGCAAGGGTACGTCTGTGTGCTGGATACCGGAGAAGATACGCTGCCGTTAAAGCCTGACCAGGTCAACAAATGGTGGTTCGTTCGTATCGACGAAAATCGCGGCGCCGGCATCCCTCCTGGAAACGGGCAATGCGGAGCGCCAAATGGCTACAATTCTGCGTTCAATACCTTAACCGAATACAAACTTTTCTACTACGCTTTACTCCCTAGCGGCGAAATCGAACAACGCACATTGGCTCGCTATACTGGTCAGGCAAACGACCCTGCCCGCGACCCCGACAAAGTGCAAGGCACCGCCTTCGCCGACCACCAGACCGACCTACTTTGGATTTCCCCAGGGGGAGAGCGCATCTACGATCAGCCAACCAATCCCAGCTTCCCCAACTACAATATCGTCCCTTCCGATTGCAATAGCCCCAACGGCGGTTATTCTGTGCCAAACAGCGATCTAGACGGCAATGGCACTGATGACGTTCGGTGTGTAGGACAGCCGTATAGCCCGCCAGGTCCGAGTAGAGGATTTGAGATCAATCTCGATAACTACTCAGACATTCTGACTGACCCCTCTACTGGCAACCGCTATATCTATTTAGACGTTACAGCTTTAAGCGGCGCTTCAGAAAATGGGTTTGAGATTTGGGCAGGACCGCCAGATTATGTTAACACAATCTCTAGCAATGTAAACGTTCGCAACGTCCAGGTGCTTAATCAACCCGGCTCGCACAGCTCCAAAGGCGCTACTGTATTTGGGATAGGCCGGCTGCCCATGAACTCAAATGAATCTAACGAAGTCGACATTCCGCTTGTTTATTTAGGTCCAGAGTATGCCGGGCAAACCGTTTTTGTCAGCTTGTTTGACCCCGACGCCGGCGCCAAGCCGCCGGTTCATTTTTTCTTCGACAGCATTAGCTATGACGATTACCATGTAACATATGGGGCTGGGGCTGACCCAGAAGGTCGGTGCTTTGCCGGAGGCAGTTCCTACACAAGCGGATGCAATGATAGATGGGTTGATCCCGCATTTACCGTTAAGGTGCCCGACCTCTCGCCATCTTGTGACCCCAACAACCCCGATCCAGCCATTTGCACCCCATTCTTGGGCGGGCGTCTTGTTGCCCGTTACACAGGCGGGAAAAATGATACGTATAGTTGGGATATTTCCGTCACTGGCACTCCCTACTTAGTTAGATAACCGCTTTCAATTGAATTGACGGTTGATCATATCAACAAGCCTTCATCTCGCCGATTATTGGCGGGATGAAGGCAAAAAGGGATACATTGAATCGGCTAAAACCTCCCTTTCTAACGATGCAACTCCACTCTACAACATTCCAATCCGCTTCCGGCGGCATCTTCAATTCAGAACTGCTCGAATATGTGGCAGAGGTTGGCAGCGGCGATTTTTATACTGCCCAAAACCCAGACGAGTTAACTGACGCTTTAAGCGAGATTTACACCTCCGTCTCCTGTGAGCCGCCAGACTCGTAATTAACTGCTCTACCTTTTCATCGGTAAAAAAGGAGGCAGCTTGTAAGCTGCCTCTTTTTGTTTCCCAAGGGTTGCAAATTTGGGGGATTGCGGAGGGTTCTAAACTTTACGCCAACTTAACGTCGGTGGAGCTGATATTTGGTACCTCAGTACTAATAACCCCTTTTTGCGTAATACTTTTCGTAAGAGTACCCAATTACTATTACTGGCGTACTAAATGTTATTTATTTGTAATTGTATTAACAGTTTGGAGTAATGGTAATGGATAGCAAATTACGTGAGAAAACGGAGGAATTTGGAAACAGTTATTCTCAAATAGGGCAAGGGATGGTCGAATATGCGGTCATATTGCTCATTGTAGGGGTGAGCGCCGCCTTGATAATTCGAGTGTTAGGACCCACATTTTCAGATACTTTTTCTGAATTTGCCAACGACGCCCCCATTGCCCCCCCATCGTTGGTCGGGTATAGCGCTCCGCCAACCATTCCGGGCGGAGGCAGTCCATTTACCCCAACAGCGACCTTACCTCCTACCCCTTCTCCCACATGGACGCCTATCCCTACAGCTTTTCCGACATCGACCCCGTTGCCGCTGCCTGTTTTTCAACCTACGCCAACGGCTGAACCAGCCCATAATTTATGTAGTCAACCAGGCGTTTCAGTGTCCCAATCATCAACCAATAATGGCGGTTACGCAAATCTAGCATGCGACGGCAATAGAAATGGAGATTTTGCCAACGGCTCTGTTACAGAAACCAATGGCGAGTCGAATGCATATTGGGAGATAGATTTAGGTTCAATACAACACATCTATCAGTTGCTGTTATTTGGGCGCACTGATTGCTGTTCAAATTGGATGCAAGATTTTTATGTATTTGTGTCGCCTGTTTCGTTTCAGTCAACTGACCCAACGGCAACTAGCAATCAGGTCGGCGTTAACGCTTACTATTTTGAAGATATGAATGATTTTTTAGCTTTCGCCATCAACGACAATGCGCGCTACATTCGTATTCAATTGACAGGCAGTTCTCCGCTAAGTTTGGCGGAAGTGGAAGTGATGGGCTCCAGTTGGACATCCCCGGCATGTGAAGCTGCGGTTGATATGTTATACATTTTCGACTTGTCGGGCAGTATGAATCAGGATTATGCCGGCAGCGGAACCAAAATCGCCGCTTCCAAAAACGCCATCACTTCTGTAAACAACGACATCGCTGCCCAAAACAATGGCAGCCGGGTCGGTTTCGCTACCTTTCATACCACCACCTTTTACACCAGTACAGCGGGTTACTTTTATCCGCCAGATATTGGACAAGTGAATTTGACCACCGATATCGCCGGCGTCAACAGCCAGGTCAGCTCATGGAGCGCCACTGGCGGCACGCCAACCGGCGCGGCTATCGCTGCCGCCCGAACGATGATGTTAAATCAATGGAGCCCATATCTGGTGCCAATTGTAGTTTTGGTTAGCGATGGCGTGCCCACTATCAACCAAGGGGATGTGGCATTCAGCGACTACGATGTACAGGCAGTTCCGATCTATTCGGGCGGCGTTCCTCGTGACCCCGCCGCGGTCGCCGTAGACGGCAATGTGGCTACATTCTCCCATGGATTGCCGGCAGGCAACGTGTTAGCTGATGCCATGGTCGAAATCAACCGCCTCAAGACATCGTTCCCAACGATGCAAGTTCATTCAGTGGCGATTCAATCCGTTTCTGGCGGCATCTTTAATTCAGAAATGCTCCAATATGTAGCGGAAGTTGGCGGCGGCGAATTTTATACTGCCCAAAATCCAGATGAACTAACCAACGCATTGAGCGAAATTTACACATCCGTTTCTTGCGAACCGCCAGACTCGTAGAGATACCATATCCACACTGTTAATAAAAAAGGCGGCGTAAAAGTCGCCTTTTTTATTTGCCTATTCAAACATAACCAACCGCCGCGGACGATCCGCTTCTGGCAGCCATTCCCACAAAGTAGGCAGCGTCTCGCCAAAATTTGGCTCATCGGGAACGAGCCTGAAAAATGTCAGTTGGATATGTCCGCGCATCAACTGATCATGCTCAGTAAAACTGGGCAGCCAGGAGCCAGTATTGACATACCATTGTGGATAATCAGGAGCGTTGCCGCTGTCGTCGTTTAAGGGAAACACTTTGGGGTCGTGATTATGCCCAAAAATGAAAAAACGAACCGCCGCTTTATCCCCTTTTTCGTCTGGTTGATTGAGGGCGCGGCAAATTTTTTCAGCGACATCTTGCAACGTAACCAGCGTGTCGAATTGGTTCAATTGGGCGTTGAGCAACGTCTTGCCGGTAAAGGCAGAACCCGCCGCCACTAAGCTTATGGCTAAATCGCGCCATTTGCTTTGTACAAAGCTGCGAATGGAAAACATGATGCCCAGCCCATGCGCCGCTGCCAAACCAACCAAACCAAGCGAGAAGTAACTGGTGCGCGCCCCTAGTTTGGAAGCGAGTTGTTGGAAATGATCTCTAATTTCGTAAAGTTGGCTCCACCGGTATGGATTTAAGGGTACGCCGACTTTGCCGGCATCTTTCGGTTTTGGCTTCTTTTTTAATAGATCAGGTCTGCCACGAATTGGATCCGCTTTCTTTTTGAGCAAATTCCAAGCGGATCGCCAAATGATGTCCCATTGGTTGATCAACATCTTGATCGTGTCTATTGGCTGCTCATTGATCGCCCAGCGCACGTACCGGGCAATTGGTTTCATGTTGTCGGCAAAGGGGTGTATTTGCTCGATCTTGTTGAAAAAGTATCGGACAAAAAATGAACCGGAAGGCAGCTCTATTAGATCGGGAGCGTCTGGCAAAATAGGCTCCAGAAATTCGATAAAGGCGTTCGCCGGATCATATTGATTGCCATGCTCTACATAAAACAAGCCAGGTTCGTAATAAAACCAGGCGGGAAACTGAATGTTTTTCAGGACGTTAGCAGACAAGGATGCCGGCAACTGTGATGAATATGGCAATGGAGATTCTGGCATCACCCCTTCTTCTTGTCTAGCATACCATTTTTGGTAGGCGCAGCTTATCAAATCCTGCATGCGGCGTTGCGCTTGGTTCCAATGCAACTCGACATCATGATTGCCCTTGAGGACAATTAGCTGGCAACCTTCATGCGCCAAAAACCAGCCCAATGCTTCAAAAAACAGGGGGTGTCCAGCGGCGATGCGCTCCAATTTCCAGACGATCTCTTCCTGACGAGTGCCCAACCCATACCGTTTTTCCTGGGCAGAAAACGGTTTGCCCTCTCGTTGCGCCATCCATTCTTCCACTTCATCCTCTGCCGGCAGTTCCATCACCTGCAAAAAGTCAAAAATATCGCCATTGATCACTAACCGCCAACCTTTATCTTGAAAATGTGGCGGGGCAGCATTATCTTGAGTGAGGGCGATATGGTACGTCAAACATCGGGCAAAAGCGTCGTCAAAGAAAAAATCTTCAGTACGCGACCATTTTCCGGTAGCGGGCGAACGACCTGCGCTTAAATGCAAATCGCTTACAAACAAATAGTTGTAAGAGTTGTTTTCCATCTCATACTCCAACTCAGATAAATTTATGGGGCGATTTATTGCCGGCAAGTATAGCATGAATGCTTTGGTTGGGTTAAAATGCCGCGGCTTAAAAAATAGAAATTTATCTGAGATTTTTAATGACAAATGTGGAAAATCTTTTGTGAGGCAACCTCTTGAAAAATTTATTGGTAACTGGCGGCGCTGGCTTTATTGGCTCTAATTTTGCCCAATATATGATCGCCAAATATCCAGAGTACAACATCGTCGTTTACGACAAATTGACCTATGCCGGCAATCTGGAAAATCTACTCCAGGTTTCAGACGAACCCAACTACCGTTTTATTCGCGGCGACATTTGCCACCGCCCATCGGTAGAAGAAGCGATACAAAATCACAACATCGACGCCATCGTCAACTTCGCCGCCGAAACCCATGTCGATCGCTCCATTCTCGACCCCGACGCCTTCATTCAGACCGACGTTTACGGCACATATGTTTTGTTAGAGGCGGCGCGCAAATTCGGTTTAGAACGGTATCACCAAATCTCTACCGACGAAGTGTACGGACATATCCCCGCAGGGCATTCCAGCTTAGAAAGCGACAACCTCATACCCCGCAGCCCCTACTCCGCCAGCAAAGCCAGCGGCGATATGATGGCACACGCCTACTTCATCACCTATGATTTGCCGGCAACCATTACCCGCGGCTCCAACAACATCGGACCATACCAATACCCCGAAAAGGTAGTGCCCCTTTTTGCCACCAATGCCCTAGACGGCGAACCGCTGCCGATTTATGGCGACGGCAAGCAGATGCGCGATTATCAATATGTGATCGACCATTGCCAAGCGATCGATGTGGTTTTACACAAAGGGAAAATGGGCGAAGTGTACAATATTGGCACAGGCAAAGAGCTAGAAAATTTAGCCATGGCGGAGATCGTGTTAGAAACGCTGGGCTGTTCACGCGACTTACTGCGTCATGTTCGAGACAGACCAGGGCATGATCGTCGCTACAGCATCAATGTAGATAAGATCAAAGCGTTAGGCTGGCAACCGCGCCACAGCCCCGAGGAGGCTATCGCCAAAACCGCTTTATGGTATCGAGACAATGAATGGTGGTGGCGAAAAATCAAGAGCGGCGAATTTCGCAAATATTACGAATTACAATATGGGGATCGGTTGCGGGAAGCCGCCGCAAATTAGCACACAATTAGTTCTTTGAAGGAGAAATCAACGATGAGCGCATCAGGAAAAGGTTTGGTGGGAGTAACGGCGGCCGATACGAGATTGAGTCGGGTCGATGGGCAAAAAGGGGAGTTATTGTTTCGCGGATACCATATCGCCGATATTGGCGAAAAAATCTCATTCGAAGAAGTGGTTTATCTGTTATGGAATGAGGATCTGCCCAATGCGGCTCAATTAGCCGCCTTTCGCGGGGCATTGATCGCCAAACGTCAATTGCCGGCACAAATCCTAGAAACAATGCAAAATATCCCGCGCGAAGCCCACCCCATGGCTGTATTGCGTACCATCATCAGCGCGTTAGCTCTTATCGACCTCAATGCAGATGATATCAGATTAGATGCCGCCCGAAAGAAAGCGTTGTTGCTGACCGCCGTGTTGCCCACCATCATCGCCGCTTGGGAAAGAATTCGCAGCGGGAAAGCCCCCATCCCCCCCCGAGCCGATTTGGGGCACGCCGCCAACTTTCTGTATATGCTCACCGGCGAAGAGCCAAATCCTGACGCTGTCATCGCCCTGGACGCTTACTTGGTGATGTTAGCGGATCATGGCTTTAACGCCTCGACCTTTGCTTGTCGGGTGACGACAGGCACGTTAGCGGATATCTATTCCGCCATCACCACCGGAATCGGCACGTTGAAAGGGGGGGCGCATGGCGGCGCTAACCAGTTGGCGATGGAACAATTTTTAGCCGCCGCTCAGCGGGGAGATGTGGCAGCCTGGTATAAGGAAACGCGGGATGCCGGCAAGCGCATCATGGGCATTGGGCATCGCGTATACAAAGTAGAAGACCCTCGCGCCAAAATCTTGCGCCCCATGGCGGAAAAGCTGGCAAACAGCAGCGGTCAGGGACATTGGTACAAAATCGCCACCCAAATCGAAGGGCTAACGCGCCAGGACGACTATTTTGTAGAACGAAATTTGTATGCCAATGTCGATTATTATTCTGCTGTCGTATTGTACATGATCGGCTTGCCAGTCGATCAATTTACCTGTATTTTTGCCATGAGCCGCATCGCCGGTTGGACAGCCCATATATTAGAGCAATTGGCGGACAATCGGCTGATTCGACCCAAAGCCAACTATGTTGGCGAAACAGATCGCCATTTTGTGCCTTTAGCTGACCGTTAACGTTCGATGACCCCATTTCGGCAATTGGTCACTTTTTACTATGCTAACGATTTAGAGCAAACGGCTGATTTTTACGAAAACAGGCTCGAGTTGCCTCTGGCATTGGATCAGGGCAGTTGCCGAATTTATCAAGTCAGCGAAAGTGGATTTATCGGTTTTTGCCGGCATTTTGAAGCGCCGCCTCATCCTGAAGGCATTATCATCACCTTAGTCACAACTCAAGTGGATGAATGGCATCAACGGCTGCTAGACAAAGGCGTATCTATTGAAAAAGCGCCAACGCTAAATGCAAAATTCAACATTTACCACTGCTTTTTGCGCGATCCCAACGGCTATTTGATCGAGATCCAAACATTTTTAGACGCCGATTGGAAAAATTAGCCCAGCCTTTCAAATATTTAAGGTTTGCCATAAAATAACGCGGCAATAACGCCCTCGCAAAGTTGCCTGCCTCGCCGCCAATTAAAAGCCTGTATCTTCCGGTACTATTCTCCTGCATTTCGTATGGAATGTGGAATTTTGTTATGTTATGATTTTCCCAGCATTTTACATTTCCTAATGTTGTATCCATCCAAATAGTCAAATCATTACTTAGGAGACAGTCCATGACTCGCCGATCTTTCTACTTTTTTTTCATCCTCCTAGCGTTGCCGGCATTTGCTTGCCAATTAACTGGCGGCGATGCAGACCCCACTAACTCGCCTCCTACCCAAGCGCCGGAAGATCCCCCCACCCAATCCCCTGCCGAGCCGACAAATGAACCTGCTCCGACAGACATTCCTCCTACCGATCCGCCGCCCACCGAAGAACCAACCCCAACCGCAATTCCTGATCCTACAGCTGATTTCATCGAATATGTAGATCCGATTTCCGGCATGAGCTTTAGTTATCCCGCAGATTGGTTCTTAGATTCTGACGGCGAAATCGTGGCTGTCGTATCCAATGAGGAGTTGCTGGAGCCTGATCAGTTTACTGACGGCGCCGGCATTATCTTTTTCTCCGATCCGGATGTCGGCATTTTATCCCCAGACGCTTTTTTGGAACTTTTCATTGCTGACGAATCGATTGCCACAGATGTCGAGACGATAGAAGAGCCGACCCCTTTGATCATTAACGGACAAAATGCCTCGCGGGCTAGATACAGCGGCGATATCGAAGGGATTGCGCTTGAATTTACGCTGACGGCGATAACCAATGGCGGCGTTGGCGCCATTGCCTTTGGCATAACCGAACCTGGGGAGACAGAAAACTATGTCGTTACTTTAGATCAAATCGTATCAACATTCGTTCTGGGCGAAGCGCCAAAAGCGATAGACGGCGGCCACATCGCTGCCGGCAGCGATGTGGCTGGCTTAATCGCCCCTGGCGAAACAGTTTCTTGGCAGTTCACCGCCAATGCGGGCGATTCTTTTAGCGTTTTTGCGGTGCCCGACGATGAGTTGGATGTGATTTTAGATGTTCAAGATGCGACTGGCTCGTCAATTTTGGCAGAAGGTCCAATTGACGACAGCTTCGGCGAAGAAGAGATTACCAACTTGACCATCAGTTCCGATGGAGATTATCAAATCGTATTGAGCGGCTTTGGCGGTACCAGCGGCGGATATACGCTTTATCTTGATGACGCTGCCGGCGGCGTCATCGACGATGGGGCAGAATTAACGTTCAACTCCACCCTTGCCGGCAATATCGGAGCAAATGGCGCTGCCGCCTACACCTTCCAGGGGGAGGCTGGTTCGCCAGTTACCATCCTGGTCGCGCCTGATAGCGAAGCCGATGTGGTGGTGCATGTATTAGACGCTGAAGGCGTGACCCTACAAGAGACGGATGACTCCTTTGACGATGAAAATGTCCTGTTTACCCCAGAGAGTTCTGGAACCTATTTTGTGCAAGTAACCGAATTTTATGGCGAGGAAGCCTCGTTTGACATCACCTTGTTGTCTGGCTCACCTGATAATGGCGGCGGCGGCGAAGGCGGAATTGCCGAGATAAACGCCCCAGCAGCGTTGACCGTTATTCGTGAATTCAACTCCATATCAGGCAACGACAGCGTAGATTATGTGATGCCGGCATCCCAATACCGCCCCTTTAGCGTACAGGTGGTCTCTGTAGGCGAGTTTGACGCACTTGTCGAAGTGGTTGACCCTAACGGCACCCTCGTCGTTGAGCAAGACAACTCCTTTATCGACGAACAGTTGGTGGTTATCCCCGATCAAAACGGTGATTATATCGTCACTGTTTCAGGCTTCGACAGTTCGATCGGCGATTATGAAATCGCCATCTCCAATGGCGGTCCCGGCGGCGTTGGTTATGAAGGCTCTGTTGTCATGGCGTCCGACGAATTAGAAAATGCCGAGGACGTTCATAATTTCCCCTTATTCTCGCTCGGGGCAAATCCAGTCGCCGTCATTGTCATCCCCGAATCTGGGCTAGATGTCATTGTAGAAATTGGCGATGATGAAACCAGCGAGATTTTTGCCACTTATGACGACACTTACGGATATGAAAAGTTCGTGTATGAATTGCCTGGCGAAGGAGATTACTTCATCAATGTACAAGGGTTTGAAGGCGCTACCGGCGAATATGATATAATTTTGATGGGCGGATCCGAGATCGCTTTCGAACTGGCGTTTGGCGATGTGGTGTATGGCACTTTTGATGACGAAGGGTTGCTTGGATACACCTATCGCGTCATTGAAGACGAAACGTTAACTGTTGTGGTTACTCCAGATGAAAACGCGGACGTGTTAATAGATATCGAACCAGCAGACAGCGATGAACCATACGTTTCTGCCGACGATTTTCTTGAAGGCGGCGCCGAAACAGCCGCTCACACCTTTTCAGCAGAAGAGCGTATCTTCATATTTATTTCTGGATTTGAAGGGGCTCTTGGCAGCTTCCGTATGGATATCGAATAACAGGTATCCTGTTTAGGCAGGCTCATTTACCAAGCTAGATGTCACCTTTTGGCATCTAGCTTATTTTTTTGCATACCGACGCCGAATATTTGGGATCAGATAATCGTCAAACGCCCGATCTAGGGAATAGCCTGGTTGCCACCCCCAATCACGCCGCGCCGCCTTATCGGCAATCTCCTGGGGCCAACTGTCCACAATCCCCTGCCGTTTTACGTCTGGAGCAAAGGTTATCGTGGCATCAGGAAAGCGTTGGATTACCTCTTCTCTAAATTGCGCTGCGGATGGGCTAAAGCTCGCCACATTGTAAACTGGGCGGCTAAGCGCTTGGCGCGGAGCGGCTGCCAACTTCAATAAAGCGTCAATTGCGTCGGGCATTGCCATAAAAGGAATGCGGGTGTCGGGTCGAACAAAACAGGCATAAGGCTGCCTCTGAGCGGCAGCATGCAGCATTTCGGAGGCAAAATCGCTAGTGCCGCCGCTAGGCACAGTAAAAGCGCTAATCAGACCTGGAAAACGAACGCTGCGAAAGTCGAGCATAACGGGCGTCTCTTCCGCCAACTGTTTGTAATAGGCGCTAAAGTAGATGCCCAGTTGCTCGCAGTAAAGCTTGTTGCAGCCATACATGGTGGTGGGATAATTCCAATCCCATTCGCGCACCGCCCCAAATTCTCGCTTGGTTTTGATGTCGGGCATGCCATAAATGGCAATGGAGCTGGGAAAGATGAAGAGAACGGGGTTTTTTCGCCATTGAGATTGTTCGGCGGCGATTTTGAACAACGTCATTGTGCCGTCAACATTGACGCGATGCGCGACATCAGGCGCGATTTCTGCCCGGGTAGAGAGCAGCGCCGCCAAATGAAAGATGGCGTCAAATTCGTATTCGGTGACGAGTTGGGCAAAGAGGGCTTCGTCTAAAATATTTCCCTGAATATGGGTCGACAAGTTGGATAAAGATGTTGGCATTGGCGACAGATCGAATGTGAGCAGGGGCAGCGGCTGGCTCTGTGACAGCGCAAGCGCCAATGCCTGCCCAATTTCGCCTGCCGCGCCAGTAATCAGAATCACTTTTTTACGCATACACGCCTCCAATTCAATTGTTGTGTAGGTTTGCCGGCAAGTATACCTGCCCTTACGGATTGTCCAACCCATTTGCCGGCATCAAACAGTTTGCGATAATTGCCGGCATGAATCCAAAAATTATTCAACTTCCCCTTGGACCTTTGCAAACCAACTGTTACCTGCTCGGCTGTCTTGATACCAATCAAGCGGCAATCATCGACCCATCCTGGGATGGCGACGCGGCGGCAAAATTGGCAAACGATGAAGGATTGACCATCAGCCACATTTTGTTGACGCATTCCCATTTTGACCATATCGGCGGATTGGCGGCGTTGAAACGAGCCACAGACGCCCCGATTTATGCCCATGCAGCAACGTTGCCCATGCTCAAGATGGGGCAAGCCAGCGCCATGCGCTGGGGCATTGAAATTGAAGAGCCGCCCGAAGTCGATCATTTGCTAATCGAGGGAGACCAACTCCAGGTTGGGGAGTTGACGCTAGAGGTATTGTTTACGCCGGGGCACGCGCCTGGACATTTGTGCTTTTATTTGCCGGCATTTTCCATATTATTTTCTGGCGACGCGCTGTTTCAGGGCAGCATCGGGCGAACCGATTTGCCCGGCGGCGATTTAGAGATTTTGATGCGCTCGATTTTCGACAAATTGATGCCATTGCCTGACGAGACGCAGCTGTTGTCTGGGCATGGGGCGGCGACGACCATTGGGCAGGAACGGCAATTTAACCCCTTTTTGCAGGATAACCTGTAATGACTCAACAAGGGCTCTTGACTTTATCCAATGAGATTATCGAGATTGTAGCGGCTCAAGATTATGGTCCACGCATCATTCACTTTGGTTTTGCCGGCAGCCAAAATGAATTTTGCGAGTTGCCCGGACTTTCTGAAACAACCGAATGGGGAGAATGGCGCATGGTGGGCGGACACCGATTGTGGGCGGCGCCAGAACGCAAACCATTCACCTACCATCCTGACAACGAACCGGTCGAGGTTGAGCGGCTCTCGCCGCTGCAAATGCGCCTTGTCGCCCCCATTGAACGCCATACGGGCATCCAAAAATCAATAACTATCACATTGCCCTCGGATAAGGCTGAAGCGCTTATCGCCCATCAAATTATCAACCGTTCTGACCAAAAGTTGACCATCGCCGCCTGGGCGATAAGCGTAATGGCTGGCGGCGGCACAGGGATTTTGCCGCTGCCGGCATTTGGCAGCCATGCGGATAATTTGCCAGCGACCAACAGCCTGGCTTTGTGGGCTTACACCGATCTAGCCGACCCGCGATTTCAGTTTGCCGATAGATTGATTTTGCTCAAACATCAGCCCAGCCAATCATCTCCGCAAAAAATCGGGGCGCGCCATTGTCGAGGTTGGCTGGGGTATGCCAATCGGGGGCGGCTGTTTGTCAAACTGTTTGACATTAAACCAGATGGGGAATATCCCGATCAAAATAGCGGGGCGCAACTCTTCGTCAATGGCAGCTTTCTAGAACTAGAGAGTTTGTCTCTGTTGGATACGCTGCCGCCTGGAGGGCAGATAACCCACACCGAAAAGTGGACGCTCTTTGACGGCTTTCCTCTCCACCCCTCCCCACAAATGATAGCTGAGGCATTGCCGGCATTTTTGTTGCCATGACCCATTGTTGCCGGACACAGTTAAATCCAATCATTGGGTTATCCGCAGCGACGCTACTCATCGTTGCCGGCTGCCGGCAATCCCCCCCGCAACCCGAAGCGGCGGCGACCGTTCAGTCAACCGCCGCCATCTATGTCAGCCCTTCCCCACGGGCAGCAACCCCAACGCCGCCGCCTCTGCCCCCAAGCCTGCCCGCTTCGACCAGGCAGACGCCAACCCCCAGCCATCTCCCGCCATCCCGTACCTCTCTCCCGCCGCTCCCTGATCCCTTGCCTACCCTCGTCCAGGGTAAAATCGGTATCCAACTCCATCTGCAAAGCAGCGACCAAACGGAGCTATTCGCCCATTTATCAGCCCTCAATGTCAGTTGGGTTAAAGTCCAGCTCTCTTGGAAATTGTATCAACCTGAGCCAGACCGTTACGACGACTTTTGGTTTGACGCTTTGGACGCCTTCGTCGCCACTGCCAACCAGCAAAAGATAAACGTGTTGATCAGCGTGGCAAAGGCGCCAGAATGGAGCCGCCCCACCACGGAAGAGGATGGACCTCCGTCGGAAGTAGCCCATTTTGAGGCGTTTATGACATTGATCGGGGAGCGGTATGCCGGCAAAGTAGCGGCGTATGAACTGTGGAATGAGCCAAATTTAGGGCGAGAATGGCGCGGTTTCCCAATAGACCCCGACCATTTGGCACAGCTAACGGCTGCCGGCATTGTTGGTTTGCGCCAGGCAGACGAACAGGCGTTGGTCATTAGCGCCGCTCCCGCTCCCACCGGCATCAACGATGGCATTTCGGCAGTTGACGACCGGCGATATTTTCAGGGGATGGTCGATGCCGGCATTCCTAGCATGGTAGACGGAATGGGCGTCCATCCTTACGGTTGGGCAAATCCCCCTGCCAGCCGGTTGGCAAATCCCGACCCAGCCGCCTTTAGCCACAATAACCATCCTAGCTTTTTCTTTTTCGAGACGATGACCGATTATCAGGCGATTTTGGCGGAAAACGGCATTGACGACACACAGTTGTGGGCAACCGAGTTCGGCTGGGCGTCGTTTGAAGGGTTCGACGCCCCATTGCCAGAGGGGATGGCGTTCAGCGGCGAATTAAGCGAATCGATGCAAGCCGCATACATTTTAAGCGCCTTTGAAACGGCTGGCGAGTGGAATTTTGCTGGTCCATTCTTTTTGTGGAACTTAAACTTCGCGCCCATTTTGGGCACGAAGTTTGCCGAAAGCGGTTACAGTATCTTACGACCCGACGGCTCGCCCCGCCCCGCCTATCTGGCGTTGCAGCTTGCTCCCCGTCAGCTCAAATTAGCCGATGAATAAAACCCGCCATCCGCTCGGCTGCCGTTTGCAAGCGGATGGTGGGAGCGGTTAGGCTGATTCGCACATGTCCGGCGGCGCTGGCGCCAAATGAATCTGCCGGCAATACCGCCACTTTTTCTTCTTCCAACAATCGTCGCGAAAATTCCGCCGGCGTCAATCCCGTCTCCCGAACGTCCAGCATGACAAAGATGCCCCCTTGCGGGCGATGGCACTGAACCAGCGGCATTTCATCCATCAAATCGCAAAAATAGTCGCGGCGACGACGATACTCTTCCCGCATGGGAGCCAACAGGTCGGGGTCAAGATTGAGGGCGACGATGCCGGCATCTTGGATAAAAGGGGGCATACCATACAACATGCCAGTCAAAATGTTGCCGATATGAGCGATAACTTCTGGGGTAGCGACCACCCAACCAAGCCGAAAACCCGACATAGCGTGTGATTTTGACAAGCTGGAGACCGTAATCGTTCGCTCTGCCATGCCGGGCAAGCTAACCGGCGGCACATGGGGCGAATCGTAGCACATATGGCTGTATACTTCGTCAGAGATGAGCCATAAATCATGTTGCTGGCAAATCTCGCCAATCGCTTCGATATTTTCCCGCAATATCACCGAGCCGGTCGGATTATGGGGCGAGTTGAGGATAATGGCTCGGGTACGCGGCGTGACCGCCTTTTCGATGGCGTCGGGGTCAATTTGCCAGCTATTTTCTGGCAGCAATGGGGCTGAGCAAATCTGGGCGCCCGTCACCCCCACCACAGCATTGTAGGTGGTGTAATAGGGTTCTGGCGTAATTACTTCGTCGCCAGCCTCCAACACTGTCAGAGCAGCGCAGCACATCCCATTTTGCGCCCCCTGAACGGCGACAACGTTATCGATGCCGGCATTCCCGCCGGTATATTTGTTATGGTATGCAGCGATAGTCGTCCGCAATTCGTTTTGCCCCATCAATGGGGCGTAATGGGTGCGCCCGCTTTGCAAACTGGCTGTTGCCTGTTGTATAACTGGTTGTGGGGCGTCAAAATCTGGGTCGCCAACGGTAAGAAAGATAATATCTTCGCCGTTTGCTTCTCTCAGTTTTCCTTGCTGATGAGCCCGCCAGGCGCTTGTCCCTTTGCCGGCAATGTTCTGGACGCGTGTTGTAAATTTTGTCATGGCGCGGGATGGTACAACTGAGCGTCTTTTTCGGCAATAGCCAAATGCGCGTTATGCGCCAAAACAATCGCAGATGCGCTAATCTCCGGAAGGTTTTTGAACCTTCCGGAGGTTGACATTGATTTCACTTTTGGCTGCATATTGGAGTAAAATGCAGCCACTATCTCAATTTTACAAGGAATCTAACAACAGATTATGAAATTAGGCATTATCGGGTTGCCGGCTGCCGGCAAAACCACTATCTTCAACGCCATCGCCAGAAGCGGCGCCCCAACCGGGCAAAACGTAGGCGGACGATTCGACGTCAATCAAGCCATCGTGCAAGTGCCCGACCCCCGAGTAAATGTGTTGAGCGACATGTTTAATCTTAAAAAAACGACTTTTGCTCAGGTAGCGTATGAGGATATTGCCGGCATTCAGCAAGGCGCTAGCGATGAAGGCGGCTTTAGCCCGGCAGTGATGAACCATTTAGCCGGATTAGACGGCTACCTCCAAGTGGCGCGGGCGTTCGAGAGCGACCTAGTTCCACATCCGGCAGGTTCGGTCGATGCCCAACGTGACATCAACGCTCTGAATAGCGAGATGGCGCTTAGTGACCTGATTATCGTCGAAAACAAATTGAGCCGACTGGCAGATGGGTTAAGCAAGGGGGCATTTAAAAACAAGGGAGAAGCTCAAATTGAGCAAGCCTTGTTTCAGCGGTTGCAAGCCGCCCTTTCTGAAGAGCAGCCATTGCGCGAATTGACGTTAACCGCCGAGGAAGAAAAATCGCTGCGCGGCTATGGCTTTCTCACCCTAAAGCCGATGCTCATCATCATAAATTTGGGCGACGAACAGGCGGAAATTCCGCTTGACGACCCCAGTCCCAACACCCTAGCCGCCCAATTGCGCGGCAAATTGGAGATGGAGTTAGCCCACATGGAGGGGGAGGATTTGGAGATGTTTATGACCGAATACGGGGTGACAGAGTTGGGGTTGGATCGGGCGATTCGGTTGAGTTACCAATTGATGGGGCTACAATCGTTCTTTACCGTGGGAGAAGACGAAGTGCGGGCTTGGGCTATCAAACAGGGAGCAACGGCGGTCGATGCAGCCGGGACGATCCACAGCGACATGGCAAAAGGGTTTATCCGGGCGGAAGTGGTACATTACGACGAGTTGATGGCTGCCGGCAGTGTGGCTGAAGCGCGAAATGCCGGCAAATATCGTTTAGAGGGCAAAGGTTATTTGCCGGCAGATGGCGACCTCATCAATATCAAATTTAACGTGTAAGCTTTTCCCAACCTGACTTTATGACGGTTATCTGGGCTGCTACTGTTTCCACTCCAAGGCGATGATCGAATGAGGGGGCAGCTCTAACCAAACGGAGTTGCCGCCGGGGATTTGGCGGGTAGTGATTTTTATATTTTCGGCGTTCTCATTGTCGTCATGAATCGAGTTTGCAGAGAGCTGATGCACGGTGATATTGCCGGCAGCGTAGCCAGGCAATTGTACCCGCACTGGGTGTGTTTCCCACAAATCGAGGTTAAACAAAACCATCCCGTACTCTTTCCACTGATTAAACGCAAACGCCTGAATCTTCTCCGTTTCAGTCGGCTGGGTCACGCTATTGGCTGGGCGCTGCAACCAGAATGGCGAAGCGCCGCTCTGCTCTACCCGCACGATATTGCCCTTAATCACCCGATTGACGATCTCCATACCCAACCAAGTGGGGCGTTTCCGTCCGGTCGCTTCCACATCGCGCAGCAACCCCCACAAATTGGTTAATTCCCAGGCGCGGGCTGGTATTTGGGTGGCGTATTGCGCCGATGTAAATGCCGCCTGATTGCGAATGCCCAAATCGCGCTGGTAAGTCAGCATATGCAATGGCAAGGAAATGCCCCCCATACCGGTGTAATAATCGTTGCGGATATTCAGCGGAATTGGGTCAGGTTTCAAATGGTAGTTAATCTCGTAAATCGCTAATTCGGTGCCATTGCCGGCAGCATGTAAAATGTCGGCGCTTTGCCGCATTTTCCCCCCTGGATTTACATTTTGGGTGGGGCTGGCAAACAACGGCTGATACATGTTGGCGTCATTGTTAAATGTATTAAAAACGCCAAAATAGGGGGCGACGGCAATGGTATCGTGGTTGCTGCTGGCATTTTCAATCTGCTGCTGCCGTCCGGGGAAACCCGCTTGACCGCCGGCGATTAAATTCAGTCGATTCGGGTTAAAATGGGGGCTGCCGCGCATAATTGAAAAGCGGAAATTGGTTACTTCGCCCAACCGCTCGCCGCCACGCAAACTAGAGCCTCTAAATGGATCGCCATGTGAATTGTCGCCCCATAACTCATTGCCAAACTCCAAATGAATGGTATGAAAGACAGAGGTCCAGGGGGCGGCTTGCCCCATTTCCGCTCGTTTGCGCGCCAAATAATGATTGCCGGCAGGCGCCGACAGATATGCCACCAATTCCCGCAACTCTTGGGCGGTAAATGTAGGCGGAATCACATACCATGGCTCGGCTCCAACTGCCCAAGCTAACTCCAAAAATTCATGCAGCGAATATTGATATTCTAGCGGGTCAGCCACATATGGATCATGCCCCATCGTTTGCCGGGCAAATGGCTCGGCAATTTGGCTTTCTAACGAACTGCCCAATTGCTCCCCCCAATATCGAATGACGCCTGGCTGCAACTCTCGCAATAAATTGACATAATTGTCAGAAAAAGCGGTGCGATTGTGGTGGTCGCGGCTGCCCAACTCCACATCGTCTAGCCATACATCGCCTGTGCCGCTGGCTATGCGCAGCTCAAATGCCAACGGGTGGGTATCGTATGGGATCAAACCATCGGCGCCAGGCGGCACATAAAAGCGTCTTTCGATTTTTTGCCAATAGGGCTGCAACGGCACAGTTTCTACGAAAAACTCGCGCTCTTGCACCCGATGAAATTTGATTTCCAGCGTTTGACCTGGCTGCTGCGCTTTCGCCCATATCGAAAAGCCCCAATTCCCTTCTACAATGCGCAATTTGCCGGCAGCCGGAATGCGGTCGCGGGCAAACGAATCAAAGCCGACAGCAAAGCCAGGCTTATACCCAGACGGGCTCATTCGCAGCGATTGAACGCCAGGGCTGCCTGGTCTCTGCTGAGAAATATCCGGCGTCAGAAAAGAAGTCATTTGGTCGGCATAGTAGCCTGGCACTTCTCTGCGCACCAAAATGGCGTCGTCCACATTGGGAGCGCCGCCGCCGCCGGTCAGATAAAAAGTATATTTGCCCCCTTCGATGTTAAAGCGGCGAATGCGTCCGGTGCGCCCTTTGGCGACGCCGGAAATTATCTCGTAAAAGGCGTTGTCCCAATAACCAGCCGGATGGCCATTCCAGGGAGTGATCCAGCGGTGCGGCTGTACCCGGGTGGCATTAGCCCCAGGCGCCGCTAGGAATATCATGCCAAATTCGCCCGCCTCGAAGCCGGGATTTGGAATTAAATTTTTGAGAAATTGGGCGGCGCCATATTGATCGTATTTTCCGATATTGATGCCCAGTCGTTTGGCGCCATACAACGCCACCTGATTGGTGACGGTCAGGGTGGTTGCTGAAGCGGTATTGCCTTGTTGGGATGGGGTTGTTTGGGTAGCGGCGCTAATCTGCTCGATAGCGTCTCCGGCATTGACATCCCCAGATGAATGAAAAAATATCGCTAAGGCAACAAAGATAAGCAGGAAGGCGCGATTGATTGATCTTCTGTTCTCCATACATCTCCAAATTTCAGATTGAGCCGCTTATCCAACTATTGGCTCCTCACATCGCCAAAAGTTGTGCCACCTTAAAGGCAGCGGCTTGTTGAACTGATATCGACGACGGTTATCCGCATTTTCATGCTCATCGCCACAAATTAGATTTTATCCAACCCACTAAATCATTCATATATTACAATAACGATACAATTATAACAATAATGATACATTTACTCCTGTGCAGTTGGTTGATATTTCGGTTGATGGTAAGATGCCTGAAAATGAGAATTTTTGAAGAAAATCAAGAATTTAGTCCCAAAACGACAGGAATTTGAATGGCATTTAGACAAATCACCAACAAAAAACGGCGCATTTACAGCTTTGCCGTTGAGGCTTTCCCCACCCTAATCGCCAACATTTATATTATCGAGGATGGAGATCGGCTCACGTTGGTCGATACCGGATCGGGAATGGACAAATCCAATGCAGGGTTAATTGCCGGCATGCAAGCCTTGCAAGACAAATTTTCCCTCAAATGGGGCTGGGCAGATATCGACGCTATTTTGATTACGCATGGGCATATCGACCATTTTGGCGGCTTAGGTTTCCTGCGAGAACATTGCGACGCTCCGGTCGGCATCCACATATTAGACCAGTGGGTATTGTCTAATTTTGAAGAGCGCGTTATTTTGGCAGCCAATCGGTTGGAGCGTTTTCTGGAAAAGGCTGGGGTGAAAGCGGAAGAGCGGACAAATTTGATGCAGGTCTATTTGTGGGCAAAAGACCGCATCGCGTCACAGCCGATTGACTTTAACCTGGCGGAAGGAGAGCCGGTTCCTGGCGATTTTGCGGCTTGGCACACTCCAGGGCATTGTCCGGGGTTGGTTTGCATCCAAGTGGACGATATCTTGCTCGCCTCAGACCATATTTTAGCCCGCACCACGCCTCATCAAGCCCCAGAAAGCATCACAAACCACATGGGGTTAGACCATTATCTGAGTTCGCTCGACAAAATCGCCGCCTTAGATGGCTTTCGGTTGGCGTTGGGCGGACATGAAGAGCCCATATCAAACGTTCAGGGGCGCATCGCCGAGATTCGGGCTTTTCATCAGGAGCGGTTAAGCAAGGTTTTAGATATTTGCCGGCAGCCTCGGACGATTGCCGGCATCTCTAAAGCGTTGTTTGGCAAAGTAGAAAGTTACCACGTTCTGCTGGCGTTAGAAGAAGCGGGCGCCCATGTCGAATATCTCCACCAACGAGGCGCGTTAACGGTGGCAAATATCAGCGAAATCGAGCAAAATCGGCGCGCTGCGCCTCAATATTTAGCGCAGTAATGAACGACATTTCGACCCAGTTGCTCCATTGGTACGATGCCAACCAAGCCCAATTGCCCTGGCGCGGCAGCCGCGACCCATATCCCATTTGGGTTTCGGAGGTGATGGCGCAGCAAACTCAGTTGCAGACGGTTATCCCATATTATCAACGTTGGATGGAGCGCTTTCCGACTGTCGCGGCATTGGCAAATAGCTCGCTGGATGAGGTTTTAAAGCTGTGGGAGGGGTTGGGCTATTATAGCCGGGCGCGCAATATGCACGCCTCCGCGCAATTGGTGGCGACTGAAATGAACGGGGAGATGCCGGCAACAGTGGAAGGATTGCTTACATTAAAAGGGATTGGCAAATATACCGCCGGCGCCATCGCTTCCATCTGTTTCGATATCCCTGCCCCAGCCTTAGACGGCAACGGCATTCGGATCTTGACCCGCCTATTTGACATCGAGGAAGATATAACGCACGCCAAAAGCGTAAAACGGCTCTGGGAATTGGCGGCGGATCTGATGCCGGCATCACGCCCTGGAGATTACAACCAGGCGTTGATGGAGCTGGGTCAATATATCTGCCTGCCCAAACAGCCAAAATGTGATGATTGTCCGTTAAATGATCTATGCGTTGCGGCGCAGCGCGGCTCTCAACTGCAGCGACCGGTCAAACCGCCCCGCCCAAAAACGCCCCATTACAACGTTGTTGCCGGCATCATTTGGCGCGAAGGCGCTCCAAACGTTGGCGGGCGTTTTCTCATCGCCCAACGCCCGCTCGATGGGCTGCTCGGCGGATTGTGGGAATTTCCCGGCGGCAAAGTAGAAAATGGAGAAAGCCATCAAAGCGCGTTAAAACGAGAAATCCGCGAAGAGCTAAATCTGAACATCGAAACGCTTGACCATCAATCTACGGTCAAACATGCCTTCACACATTTTCGGATAACGCTTTACGCTTACCACGCCGCCTGGCTCAACGGCGAGATTACACATTTGGGGGTAGCCGACCATCGCTGGGTCAACTTAGACGAGTTGACCGCTTTCGCTTTTGGGCGGGCAGATCAACAAATTATCGACAGCTTGCAAAACAGCTTTAGGGAATAGAATCTAAAGCCAAGCCGCTTAAACTGTGCCGTTCCACTACATTCGACAATGCCTGAAAGCCATAATCGCTTTTCAGAGAGTCGGTCGCTGCCATAATTTGAAAGTTGAGGGCGTGTCCTAAATCTTGCTTCTTAACTAGCTGGCTGCCGGCAGGAAGGTTGCTGGGCGATTGTCTTAAATATGCGATCTCTCTAGGATTGCCGTGCAACGTAATTTGATACAGATAGTAATAGTAGGGGGTTGAATACCCTTCATCGATCTCCCAACTGTTGTGGTATAGACCGGGATATCCCAAATAGTTTGCCAGTTCCAAGCCAGGAATGCCTACGCCGACCACCATCAACCCATCATCGAAATAGCTGCGAAGTTCGTCCTGATCTGCTAAATATAGGGAGTTTCGGTGTATGAGCAGGGTTTTTATATTTTGTTGTCGAATCGCCAATCGAACATCATCCCAAGAGGAGACGATAGCAAGCTCTAATTGGTCATTATCCAGCCAGGCAGTATGGCTAAACAGCTTTTTGGCTCGCAAATCTGGCGATATATCTGTCGTTTGTTGGTCAATGAGGTACAGGATGCCGGCAGAAACGATTTCAGAGTTTGCTTGGGCTTGATTGGCATACTGCGTAGCGGTTAAGAAAAGGGATGCGGCGCTGGCAATCAGAGCGGCAAGAGAAAAGATTATTTTGATGTCAATAAATCGGTTCAACTTCAAAGTTCCCAATTAATTAATATCACTTTACCCCAATGGGTAGCATTATAACTTGAAGAAAAAATCAGACAATAAGTTAGGACAAATCTTCTTTATTGTGGACTACAATTTATTTGTTGGCATCGCCTACCTATAATAGTCGAGAAGGCGCCTACCTTAAACTTGTTTGGATTGTAACGCCTTCTGACTGATTAAGCTGGATAAAAGTGAAAAGTAAATAAATCTTAACAAATAATTCGAACAATCCTCGACCACAATTGACGAAGTCAACTACTACCGGCTAAAAGACCGGTAGCTTGAAAATGCGAATGAAATTCGCCTAAAGCTCGCCCACATCAAAGTTATCATCTTCTATCGGCGGTTTCTTTCCTTGTGACTCAATGTACTGTTTAACAATCTCATCGGTTACATTGCCTGTGCTGGCGGCAAAATAGCCTCTCGCCCATAGATGTTTCCCCCAGAATTGTCGGTTCAATTCTTCAAATTCTTGCAGTAACTTCCGACTGGTTCTCCCTTTCATTAGTTGTATTAGCTTACTCACTGACATTTTCGGCGGTACTGACACCAACAGATGTACGTGGTCTGATTGAACGCTTCCGCTCATTATGATGACATCATTTGCAGCACATATTTGTCTCACCAATTCTCTTAATCTTAATCCAACTTGTCCTTTCAATGCTTTTTTCCGATATTTTGTTATCCAAACCACATGATATTTTATGTCGTAAACCGAATGTGCTGTTTTTCTGTAGCTCATCCTCTTATTTTAGCAGAGCTTTCTGGTTTATCTCGGTCGAGAAAAAAAGACCGCGCCCTACGGGATGCTCTCTTTTTTCTCGACCTCACTATAGTGTGGGGTTGAAAACTGCCTGCCTGAAAGGCAGGGGTTTTAACCTCATTTACAGACAATAAACTTTTCCGCCCTCATCTGATTTTCAGCTAACATTTCGTCACGCCAAACCTTAGCCTAAAAGCAGAAGAGACAAAAACCAAAGGATGTTTGCTATGTTTTTAATGCAAAGAGAGAAGTTTTTCCCGCTACACTTTAACCCCGACATCCGGTTGGCAGCCGTTTCTGCCGCAGAGTTTTGGAAAGAGGCAAACCAAATAGCCGATCAGACCTTTACCCCTTTTGCTCAACTGGGGCTCTATGAATCTCCCCTGGAACGTCAGAACCAAGCGCGCCATTTGTTGGAGCTGCGTCACGCTTTACCCCATGAATATTTTCTCTTTCGTCACCGACAAGAAAGGGTAATCGGGTGGTCTTTTGGCTATTTACGGGGTCAGGCAGATTTTTTTATGAGTTGGAGCGGGGTATTGCCGGCATTCCAGCGGCAAGGCATCTATTCCGCTTTTCTTAACCAGCTTCTCCCGTTTTTGAAAGAGGTCGGATACCAGCGCGTCGTTAGCAAACATATGGTCAACAACAATCCCGTTTTAATCGCCAAATTAAAGGCAGGGTTCATCTTCACCGGATTCAGTATGGACGAGCAATTAGGCGCCCAACTGCATCTAACCTACTACTTTTACCCCGACCAAGAAGATGGTTTTGAACGCGCTTTTAGCCTGGACAATTTCAACAAACGATAGCCGCATCAGCCCATAATCATATTTCAACCAGCCCATCTGGCAATTGCCCCGTATTGCCAGAATGGGTATCATAAACTCCCGACGATATGGAAGCGCATATCATTTCGCCTCTATAATCGTTCATATTTTGGCACTGTTAGCGACAAATTTTCTGAAGACGTGAATGAATTTAATGATTGGCAGGGCTGGGATTCGGCGAGGTCGATTTCGTATTGGCTGGGCGAACGGTTGTTAGACGCCGCTCTGTATCCGATCAATTTGATTCGGGATTTCCCCGTTCGGTTTCAGCGGATTCTCGCCCTGTTTATCGCCGGCATCATCGGCATCCTTAATTTTTTGGGAGGGCTACCCGCCAATGCCGGCAATGCTGTTTGGCGCCGTCAACAAGTTGGCTCAGCGGTCGCTTGGCAGCACCGTCTCATCATCGCCATTTTCGATTTGGTTGGGGGACCGGAATTTTGCCAATTTTTTATGCGGCTAGTCATGCCTACTTCCCCGCTCACCCCGGACGAGATAGGGGAAATGGCGGCGATTTTGGGGCAAAACGCCATCCGCTGGGAAGAGACGCGGATAGCGCAAGGGGGATTGCTTCCATTTATCTTTAAATACAATGGCGGCAGGGCATTCGCCGCCTGGCATACCATTTTTTTGTCGAAAAGCGGCAAATTTTGCCGGCAAAATCGGGCGCTGCTGGCGCATGAGTTGACCCATATCTATCAATATGAAACAATCGGAACCAGATATATCACTGAAGCGTTATATGTTCAGGCAAAAATTGGGCAAGCCTGTTATCGTTATGGCGCCGCCGATGGTTTGGCGGAAGCGTGCCGTATACAGAAACGATACGCCGACTACAATCGAGAGGCGCAAGCCCAAATTGTTCAGGATTATTATGACCGACAACATGCCGGCAAAGATGTGTCTGCATACCAACCTTTTATCGCCGAATTGCAAGCCGGCAAATTTTAATGCCGGCGCTGTAGTTCCATATTCATTTGCCATGCCGCTGCCGCAACCCATTCTCCCCATCCCCAAATGATCGGACAACTGTTAGACGGACGCTACCGAATAGACGCTTTGCTTGGCGAAGGGGGCATGGGCGCCGTTTACAAAGCAGTCGATGTCGGGCTTGCCCGCCAGGTTGCCGTCAAAGCGATGCACGACCATTTAGCCCGGCGCGACACCTTCCGCCAACGCTTTTCGCAAGAAGCCCAGGCGGCGGCTAGGCTCGACCACAAATCTATCGTCCCCATTTACGACTTTAAATCCACCCCTGAGCTAATGTACATCGTCATGGCATTTGTGCCAGGGCTAAATTTGCGCTCTGCCTTGCGAAAAATGCGGGAGCGCGGCGGCTGGATCGATTTACGGGAAGGGCTGCTGGTGATGGCTCAAGTCGCTGACGCTTTGGATTACGCTCATCGCAAAGGCGTCGTCCATCGAGATATAAAACCCGACAACGTTTTGTTGCGACCACTGGATGAGCCAGAACGCCCGAACGAACCCGCTTTGCGAGCCATCGTTACCGATTTTGGGCTGGCAAAGTTGCTGGAATCAGGCGAACATACCCAAACCAACACCTTTATGGGTACGCTGCCTTATATGTCGCCCGAACATGTGTTGGGCAGACCGACAGATGGGCGAGCCGATCTTTTCTCTGTTGGAGTAATGTTATACGAATTGGTGACCGGTCAATTGCCATTCTTGGTCAAAACGCCTACCGAAGCGGTTTTGCGCCATACGAAAGAGGCGAATGTGCCGCCCATTAGCCCTGACGAAATACGCCCTGATTTGCCGGCATTCGTTACGGTAATATTACAACGCGCCATCGCCCACAGCCGGGAAGAACGCTTTCAAACCGGGGCTGAAATGGCTTCCGCTTTGCGCCAATCCGCTGCCCAACTTGACGAGACGCCTCTGGCGCCTACGGCAACGGCAGAACCGCAACTCAGTTTAACTCAAACCATTATCGCTTCTGTCGGCAATATGCCAACTGAGCCGCCAACAGGTGAGGAACCGCCTGTTCCGCCTCCCATTTCCACCGAGCGGGAAACCAAGTTGATTCCCCCATCCGAACAACCAACGATTTTACCCTCTGACTCATCCCGCATCTCTTCCCTGACTCCGCCAGCCGACCAACTTATCATCTATTGCGGAGATGAGCCGGCTCAAATCCTTGATTTGACAGCCTCATCCTATAGTTTAGGTCGAGGCAGCGACAACAATGTAATTTTGTTGGGCAAAGGGATTTCACGCGCCCACACTCGACTGGAAAAGACGCCTGCCGGCATTATGGCCCTTGATTTAGGCAGCACCAACGGCACCAAGCTAGACAATTCCAAGCTAAAACCGCATAGTCCCACATTGTGGCAAGAGGGACAACCGCTACAAATAGGACCTTGCACTCTGTTTTGGCAGCCTGCCGGCAAACCATTGCCTGCCCGCCCAGCGCAGATCGTTGCCAAATCATCTCAGAAAAGAGGAAGTTCATGGAGCGTATGGGGAATTGGGGCAGCCATCATCGTGGTGGGCGCGCTCTGTTTTGCCCTAGCCTCTTTATCCTCATTTTTTAACGAAAGAAACAATGACGCCACAGCCACTTACCAGGCGATTGCGGCAGAAACCAGCCAGGCGCAAGGACAAGCCACCGAACAGGCGGCAGGAACCGCAACAGCCCAAACCGCGGCAACCGCCACCGCTTTGCGAATATTCGCCCTAGGAGATGACGATCAGGATGGCTTAACTCAGGAGGAAGAGAACGAGATTGGGACTGATCCGGATAACCCAGATAGTGATGGCGATGGATTACAAGATGGCGAAGAGGAAAATCTATACAATTCAGATCCGCTTCAGGCGGATAGTGATGGAGATGGGCGAAATGACAAGGAAGAGATAGATGCCGGCAGCGACCCGACAATTGCCGAAACGATAACGCCCACTCCCACCAACACCCCTTCGCCTACCCATACTCCAACCAGCAGCTCCACCCCAACACAAACCCCTTCTTCAACCCCTACCCCCACGTTTACCTCTACCCCCACCGAAACGCCCACACTCACCCCGACCCCTCGCGCCACACAGACGCCAACCGCTACCCAGACGCCCATATTGACAGTTACCCCGGCGGCTTCGGCAACGTCAACCCCAACGATTACGCCCCAAATCACCGCAACGCCAACGGTCGATCCGAAAATTTTGCAGCCCAATTTCCCTCTGAATAATGGCGAAACAAGCTATGTTTTTCGCTTATTTGAAACGGGCGAAATCAGCGCGAACATCGAATGGGATGGAGATAGTCAACTCACTGCCGCTCTCCATCAAGGGAATGGTTTGGTCGCGGAAACGACCAGCGTCTCGCCCATTGAATTGGCTCATCTGGTTGAAGAGAGCGGGCAGGCGGAAGGCGCCCTATGGCGATTAACGCTTCGTTCAAATGAATCGGCAATCAATGGCATCATCAACCTTTCTACCCCTGACATCAACTTCTCTCAACCGCTTCAGGTCTCTCCAACTATGGCTCAAGGTTCAGTGTGGTTTTTCGTCCCTAATGCCGGGGTTATCGAAGCCCAAGCAAGCTGGATCGGGGTTGCCCCGCCAGAAATGCGTCTCGAACTGCTTAACGCCACTGCAACGGTCGCCAACTCCATCGCCGGAGCGCAGCCACTGCTTCTCAATCAATCTGTGGAGGGCGGCTTAGTCGGGCAATTATGGCAGGCAAAACTCAGTAGCGAAGGGGAAACAACAGTCCAAACCAGTATGCGAATCGCTCATCCATAACCCTCTATGTGCCATGCCTACTGACGATGACCCCCTATGGCGGGTATACTTTCTTCCCCACCGCTATTTTCTCCGCGAAATCCCATGGCGGCAATGCGCTTTTCGACATCTTTTAAGCGCCAAGATTAGGATTTTCGGATACAGTTTGGGGATAGCCCTTTCCGCTTGCCGGGGCGATCCAGTCAATGTCACCCGCATTATTGAAGAAGTTACCCCTTCCCCTATTGAAGTCACCCGATTGGTCACCCCAGCCATCGAAACCCCAGTTAATGTCAATTTTTCGACCCCCAAAAGCAGTTTGACCGTCTGCCTGCCGGCAGAACCCAGCTCCCTCTATCCTCTCGAACTAAATCCACAAAACAGGGCGTCTCTGCAGCCAATTCTTCACGCTATTTACGAACCCAATTACACCGAACGCGGGTTTGAATACCAGCATATCGGCTTGGAGAAGTTGCCCACGCCAGCCAATGGCGGCGTCACTTTCAGCCAGGTCACAGTCAAAGCAGGGGATAAGTCGGTAGATGACTTTGGCAGGTTGACTATCCATAACGGGGCGCCGATTTCGCAAACGCAAACCGCCATTAATTTTCGGCTGAAAGCGCGTATTTGGTCTGATGGAACGCCAGTAACCGCCGCCGATTCTCAATTTGGGTATCAACTACGGGCGGAACCAAATTCGCCCGGCGACAAATCGTTGGTTGATCTGACGGCTGATTATCAGGTGGCAGGGGATTTAGCGACGCGCTGGGTGGGCGTTCCTGGTTACAAACCGCGACACTATGCCCCTCATTTTTTCCCGCCGCTGCCTAAACATTTGTGGGGGGAATTCGAAGCCGAGGCTTTGCGGAGGTTGCCGCTAAGCGCCAGAAATCCAGTGGGAGATGGCGCTTTTGTGGTGACGTATTGGCAGTCGGGGGTGTCGATTTTGTTGGAGCGCAACCCACATTATTATCGGCAAAACGAAGGGTTGCCAGCCGTTGATCAAATTCTGTTTCGCTTTGTAGATGGAGCGGAACAGGCATTGGGGCAACTCTTTAGCGGCAATTGTGATGTAGCGGCGCATGATTATTGGGGGTTGGAACAGATGCCGGCATTGTTGGAGGCGGAAGCGGCGGGCAGAATTTCGCTGCATACTCAGAGCGGAACCGTTTACGAGCATATCGATTTCGGCATCGAGCCTGCCCTTCCCACCCAAAATTTACGCCCAGATTGGTTTGAAATGGCAAGCGTTAGGCAAGCTATCGCCCAATGCATCGATAGAGAGCGAATCGCGCAATCGGCGCTTTTTGGCAGAGGAGAGTTAGCGCATAGTTTCGTGCCGGCAACCCATCCCCTCTATCCTGAAACGCTTGTTGTCTGGGATTATGATCCGGTGAAAGGAAATGCCACTCTGGAGGAAGCGGGCTTGCTCGACACAGACCAGGATGGGGTGAGAGAATATTGGGGGGCTATTCCATGGTGGCGCGGCGCCCCATTCCAAATCATTTTGTCACTAGATGAACGTAATCCGCTCCACCCACAAATTGGAGAGATGGCGCAAGAAGATTTGTTTGAATGCGGCATATTGCTTTCTCCCACGCCATTGCCGGCAGGCGAATATTATGGGGGCGGCGGGGATGTCGGCGTTTTGTTTGGCAGGCAGTTCGATCTAGCTGTTTTTGGTTGGAAAGCGGAAATGGAGCCCGCGTGCCAACTTTATCAGAGCGACCAAATTCCAGGGGAGGTATCGGATGGTTATTGCGGCTGGCGAGGGTGCGTCAACGCCAGCGGTTTTCGCTCGGAGCAATATGATCAGGCGTGCCAAGCGGCGCAAACCGCCGAACCACACAGCGCCGCTTATCGTCAGAATCACCAATTAGCCCAACAAATTTACGCCGAACAACTGCCGGCAATCCCATTATTTTGGCGGTTAAAAATCGCTGTTGCCTCTCCAAATGTGCGCGGTTTTAGGTTAGACCCCACCCAACCGTCGGAATTTTGGAATATCGCTGAATGGCAAATTATCGAATAAGCGTGGGCAAGGACAGACCTCATATAAGAAAGTGTCCCGCTTTATTGCCGGCAGCGGCGCTTTGCGTTATGTTATTAGCGTCATTTTCAAACAGTTGGGCAAAATTGAAAAAATCCTATTTGCCATGTCTGCTACAAAGAAATCCATCTTAATTATCGACGACCATTTCGAAAGTTTGGAATTCGTTCGTTCCATATTACAGCTCTCCAATAGAGATTTGTATGTCGTGGGCGTCCCCTCTGCTGAAGAGGGGTTGCTCGAATTTCGGTTGCACCCTTTCGACCTCATCATCACCGACATTTGGCTGCCAGGAATATCTGGCATCGAACTGATACAACAAGTTCGAAAAGCCAGCCAAGATATTCCGATTATCGTCATATCCGGCATGGACATTAAAAAAGCGCCTTTGGATTTGGAGAAGCACAACGTTTTGCGTCGATTTTCTAAGCCGCTGGACACAGACGGTTTGTTGCAATCGGTTCACAAAGCGCTATACGGAGTTGATCATCCGCTGCCCTCAGCATTGCTCATAGAAGCGCCGCCGGTCAAGATTACGCCGGAAATCATCCAACGATTAGAAACGTTATGCGCCGATACGGGAGCGAAAGAGATAATTTTGGGTCGAATAGATGGGCTGCCCCTTTATCATACCGCTAATCAGGATGATTTAGATGCGCCACAGATGCTGGTTCAAATCGCCAAAAATTTTGGGGGCAGCTTCCAGTTAGCCCGGCAGTTAGGCAGCGACGACCCTTTTGCCGTCCATTACCTTACTGGAGACAAATATGATTTGTATAGCGCCAACATTGGTGCTCATTTTGTGATGGCGCTTTTTTTCCAAGCAGACAGTCGGCGCAGCCGAATCGGCACCATCTGGGTTTTTGTCCAACGGGCTATGAAAGATTTGTTGGAATTGTTGGAAAATCAAAACGATGAATTATCCAACAAACAAACTGCCCCAACCGTCGAACAAAAGGCGGAATCGTCTGCCGCTGCAGACGCGCTTAGCCCGGAAAAAGAAGAGGAGGGCGACGAAGCGCCATCCGACGAAACAATTGATACGGTGTCGGAGCCGGTGATGGAGCTGCCTGCAGTAGAGTTAGAGGTGGTGGAAGAAGTCAACCAATTTTGGGAGGATGCGGTCGCCAGCGCCGTTGACGACGAAGAGGGGTTGATCTCGTTTGAAGAAGCGCAAGCTCAGGGATTAATTGATCAGGGGGAGGACATGCCGGCAAGCGGCGCAAGCGCTGAATCTGCAGCAGAGACCCCACCCGAAATTGATGCGCAGTTTATGGCGGATTTAGCCCAATTGAGCGATGACAGCCAACCAGTCGAACTAGATTCCGAGGTCGATTTAGACAGCTACTGGTCAGAAGGGGTAGAGCAATCGGTTGAAGAAAAAGAAGGGTTAACCTGGGAGGAAGCGGTCGAGCAGGGGTTGATCAAAGATTTAAATCAGGGGTAACCCCCATTGGGTTACGGGAAATTATTTTTGGTTAGCGTCCCCACTTTGACGAGTTTGTCCCCGCCAAGATTTTATATTCCCCTCAATGCCGGCAACACATGCAGGATTAGGCTTCACCTTTAATCAGCTCCTCCAATTATTGATTTCCGTTTGCAAAAATGATGCGGTCAGCCGATGTATGTTATAACGCCGCTCATTGAGCGCCCCTCCAACTTCCAACAACGACCGGTTTACCAATTCAAAGATCCCATCTAATAATACCCCTTCATCTTCAATCCCACTCATGGCGGCAATTTGCCCCGGCAATGCGCCCGCATCAGAAACCAACGGCATCGTTTGTAAGATCGCCTGGACGGTTGGCGATAAGTTTCGCCAAGCCTCCCGATAAATGTGGCTATACATCGCTTCCACTTGGGGAAAATGACCGCGCTCTAAATCCGCCAGGATATGGGGCAAGGGCAATGTATCGGCTAAGCCTACGACCAATTTTAGGGCTAATGGATTTCCGCCAGTCACTGCGAAAATTTTTTCAGCTGTAGTCCGGTTGAGGTCGATCAATTCTGGCACATTCGACAGTTGCGCCTGGCGCTGCATCAGGGATTGGGCGTCGTTTAGATTTAATTCGGGCAAAGAATAGCTAAAAACTGTAGAGGCGTGGTCGGGGCGGAGGCGGCTGACCACGATAAATCGGGAGGGATCGCCCCAATCTTGGATGAGCCGCAGTAAATTTTTAGTGAGGCTGCTCGCTTCCACATTGTCGATGACGATCAGGTGGGGGACGCTTTTGACTCTTTGCCGTATCTCTTCTTTAAGCTCCGCCATGGTCAATGGAATCAACGGGGATAGAGCGTTTGGCGACCAAATTCGGAAATATGGCGACCAACTTCGGGAATATAGCGACGAAATTCGGAAACATGGCGGCCAACTGCGCCAACAAGAGGCGGAACTGCCTCCCCCATTTTTGTTAGCCGCCGAGATAGAAAGTTACCTGACCGATGACCAGCGGCAGCGGGCGGTGTTGTTGGTGGACCAATTTGAGGAGATATTCACCCAAACCACAGACCCCTTTATCCGGCATATCTTTATCCAACTGCTGACGACGGCGGCGAGCGCCGAAAACAGCCGGGTGATTGTGTTGTTGGCGATGCGCTCTGACTTCTTCTCCCACTGCGCCAGCCACGACGAATTGCGGGCGTTGATAAACCGAGAGCAGCAACTGGTGGGGAGGATGGCGGCGCCTGATTTGGCAAAGGCGATAGCCATGCCCGCCATCAAGGTGGGGGCTGAGATCGACCCTGCCCTGGTCTCCCAAATTATGGAGGATATGAAAGGGGAGCCGGGGGCATTGCCCCTGATGAGCTTTGCTTTGCGCGATCTGTTTGCAGCGGAAAAGTCAGCCAAGGGCAAGCCGATGGATTTGACCCTGCCGGAATACCGCGACCGGGGGGGGATTGAAAGCGCGCTGGAGCGGCATGCCAACAAGGTATTTGCCCGATTTTCCCTGGAGGAGCAGGATGTGGCGAAAGGGATATTTTATAAGTTGATTGCGGTGGGGCAAGGGCAGGTAGACACCCGGCGCACCGCCACCTTTGCCGAGCTGATCCCAGCCGGGGGAGAAGCCGCCACGGTGCAAAAAATCGTGGCGGCTTTGGCTGAAGAGGGGGTGCGGCTGATTACCACCAGCGGGAGAGAGATCGAAGCGGCGTTGGGGGAGAGCGGGGATGGGGGGCAACTGGAAGCCGGCAGCGGCGGGCAGACGGAGAACGGGGAGACCCAAACCACGATCTCTATTGCCCATGAGAAGTTGATAGACGCATGGCCCTGGCTGCGCCAACTGGTGGATGAAAACCGGGAAAGCATTAAGTTACAAACCAGCATCAGCCAAGACGCCCAGGGGTGGCAAGAGGCTGACCGAGAAGACAGCTACCTATACCGTGGCGGGCGGCTGCTGCAAATTGAGGAGTGGCGAGCCCAAGAACGCCCCCAACTGGACCAACTGTCGGAAGATTTTATAAATGCCAGCGTGGGTAGGCGGGAGGCGGAGAAGGCGGAAAAAGAGGCGGCGCGGCAGCAGAAAATTAAAGAGGCGGAGGAGCGAGCCCAAGAGCAAGAACAAGCTGCCGCCGATTTACGCCGACGCCTGTACACTGTGGTAGGGGCATTGGCGGTGGCAGTGGCGGCGAGTGGGCTGGCGATATTTTTTGGTATTGATGCCAACCAATCGGCTAATCTTGCCCAAATACGGGAAGGAGAAGCGGGACAAGCGCTGGCAACAGCCACAGTTGCCCAAGGAGAAGCGGAAGAAGCGCTGGCAATAGCCACAGTTGCCCAAGGGGAGGCGCAAATACAACAAGGAACAGCCGAAATGGCATTGGAGACTTCTGTGGCGTCTGAGGCAACTTCTGAAGTGAGGTTGACCCGAGTGGCTGAAGCGAATGCAACCGCAGAAGCGGAAAGACAAGAAGCGGCAAGACAAGCGCGGGTGGCTTTGGGGCAATCGTTGGCGGCATTGTCTACTATAGCCGAAGAGCCAAATGGGGATATAGATTTGAATCTGTTATTGGCATTAGAAAGTTCCCATTTATTTGCCGAAAATGGCGGGAGTAGCGCCTGGCTGTTAGATCAAGAGATGCGAGATATTTTAGCGCGTCCCGATCTACTTAGACTATTCTCGGGGCATACAGACTGGGTGAGGTCGGTGGCGTTCCACCCCGACCCAGAGCGGAATCTGCTCGCCTCTGGGAGCGATGACGGGACGGTGCGGCTGTGGGATTTAGAGAATCCAGGGGGGGAACCAACCATCCTCTCGGGGCATACAAGCTCGGTGTACTCGGTGGCGTTCCACCCCGACCCAGGGCGGAATCTGCTCGCCTCTGGGAGCGATGACGGGACGGTGCGGCTGTGGGATTTAGAGAATCCAGGGGGGGAACCAACCATCCTCTCGGGGCATACAAGCTCGGTGTACTCGGTGGCGTTCCACCCCGACCCAGGGCGGAATCTGCTCGCCTCTGGGAGCGGTGACCAGACGGTGCGGCTGTGGGATTTAGAGAATCCAGGAGCGGAACCAACCATCCTCTCGGGGCATACAAGCCCGGTGTTGTCGGTGGCGTTCCACCCCGACCCAGGGCGGAATCTGCTCGCCTTTGGGAGCAGTGACGGGACGGTGCGGCTGTGGGATTTAGAGAATCCAGGAGCCGAGCCAACCATCCTCTCGGGGCATACAAGCCCGGTGTTGTCGGTGGCGTTCCACCCCGACCCAGGGCGGAATCTGCTCGCCTTTGGGAGCAGTGACGGGACGGTGCGGCTGTGGGATTTAGAGAATCCAGGAGCGGAACCAACCATCCTCTCGGGGCATACAGGCTGGGTGTACTCGGTGGCGTTCCACCCCGACCCAGGGCGGAATCTGCTCGCCTCTGGGAGCGATGACGGGACGGTGCGGCTGTGGGATTTAGAGAATCCAGGGGGGGAACCAACCATCCTCTCGGGGCATACAAGCCCGGTGTTGTCGGTGGCGTTCCACCCCGACCCAGGGCGGAATCTGCTCGCCTCTGGGAGCCGTGACCAGACGGTGCGGCTGTGGGATTTAGAGAATCCAGGAGCCGAGCCAACCATCCTCTCGGGGCATACAGAACCGGTGAGCTCGGTGGCGTTCCACCCCGACCCAGGGCGGAATCTGCTCGCCTCTGGGAGCCGTGACCAGACGGTGCGGCTGTGGCTCACCCTAGATGGGCTAGTTCAATTGGCGTGCCAACAAGTGTCGCGCAATTTAACAGAAGCAGAATGGAATTTATATGTGGATGATGGGGTAACGTATCGCCCTCAATGTGATTTTTCTGATTCAGCATGGGAGGCTGCGGGTAAGCCGTTTTGTTTACAACACCGTCCGGCAGAGGATTGTAATTGGCGGCGAGGCGTACCGGTGTGGGTTGTGCCTGCTCAATAAATGGCAAAACCGTTCGGGTCCCGCCTCGACAAAACACAAATTTTAGAAAGTTACTATAGGCAAATGGAGGAAACGATGTTTACAAAATTAGGCATTCATGTCAATCAGGGCAGTCGAAATGGGTATGGAGATGTGGCGCGGGCGGCGCCAGCGGCGGTGGTGGCGTTGGAAGCGGGGGCGTTTGACGAATTGCCGGCAGCCACGCTGAAAATTTGGCGCACCCAAACCATCCCCAACCATACCGACGCCCCCGGCAATATCGACCGAATTGAGTCAGACGCCGAAGCGTTTAAAGCGGGTAAAGAGGTGTGGGCAGCCAAGTTGTGGGAAAAATTTCGCCCCGTCCATGAACAGTATGAAAATGTCTATTTGCAGCCGATCAATGAGACGGGCGGCAGAGGGGATACGCCAGAAAGCGTCCGCTCGTTACGCAATGTTTTGGCGTATGAGCGGGGGGTGATGGCGTTTTTTGCGGAGAAAAAAGCTAAGCTGGCGTTGACCGGCTTTGCCGGCGGTTCGCCCAATTGGCAGCCGTGGGTAGAGAAGGTGGTTCCCCATTTACGAGAAGGGGCAAAACAAGGGCATATCTATTGCCGGCATGCGTATGGCGGGGTGCCGCTGGGCGTCGAGAAAAATTTGACTGCCGCTAATGGGGAAGCCGGAGGCAGCAATACCCGCCGCCCATTTGAAGAGGCGGCATATTTGTCGCAACATGGGGTAGAGATCCCGATTGTGATCGGCGAAGCGGGGCAAAATGGAGGGGTAGGGTTTGCCGGCGTTGCCGCTTGCATGGCAGATTGGGAGCGGTACGATAAATTGTGCCTCAGACCAGAAAATCGGCTGATCGTCGCTTTTTGCGTGTGGACGTATGGGGATTGGATGAACCATCATCCCAATATCCAGGATGCCAGCGGCGAGTTAGCCGCCTATTTAGCCAGCCGCCAACCATACCAAATGCCGGTAGCGGTTCGGGAGCGGAGCAGACCCCGCCAGCCGGCGCCCCCTATCGAAACGCCGCCGTCCCCTAAAGAGCGAAAAGAGCGAGAAAAAGAGGCTGAATTGATTGCCGGCGTCAACGTCGGCCATTCTGAAAGTTTGCCCCTAACCGCTATTTCAGACGATGGGACGGCGTTCCCATTAATGGATCAGATGGAAATAGGCGCCTTTCGGGTGATCCGCTTTATGGATTGGCAAAAGACGAACGATAGCCCAGTGAGACGGTGGGAAGATTTGCCAAAGATGTCTACAGACGGGGGTTGGAAATTTAAGGGAGGGGATTGGAAGCATTATCCCGGTGTGCCGATTGAGGTTATCGTCAATTGCGCCAACCAGTACAATGCCCGCCCCTGGATCTGTATTCCGCATAAGGCGACCATCAAATTTACCAAGCAGTTGACCCAATATGTGATCAAACATTGTAACAAAAGACCGATTTTTGAATATTCCAATGAGGTATGGAATGGGCAATTCAGCCAACACCAATATGCGGCTGAAAAAGGGGGGTTGGCAAACTCCACCTTTTCCTTTATCCGCCACCAAGCAACCCAAACCAAAAAGCTGATCCAAACTGTGGGAGATAAGGCGGACGTTGTGTTGGCTACCCAGGCGAAAAGTCCGTGGATAACGGAACAGTTGTTAGCTGAAATGGGGAATGTCCGACCGGCGGCAATTGCCCTGGGCGCCTATTTCGGAAATGAGATCGCCCATCCAATCAGCGAAGAAAATATCTATACGTTAATCAATGGGGATATCACCCACAATCTGCTGCCCAAATGTCGGGAGCAAAAGAGATTAGCGGACAGCGTTGGCGCGGAATTGTGGTGTTATGAGTGGGGGCAACATTTGCAAGTTGCCGGCGAAGGCGACGTTTTTCAGAGCCGGTTGTTGTTCCAGGCGTTTAACCGCTCGTGGCGGGCGAAGACGGCGTACCAACGGTTTATGGGAGGGTGGAAAGCTTTGGGCGGCGGTTTGATGTGCGCCTATTCGCTGTATAGCAAATATGAAAATGAGATGTGGGGGTTGTGGGAATTGATCGGCGGCGTTCCGCACAAAACGGAGAAATGGACGGCGGTGTCGGCAACGCCGAAAGGGATTTTTGCGGATTTGATGCCGGCAAGCAAAGCGCTCGTACCTGATATCGACCAACATATCACGGAAGAGGTGTTGAGTAGTTGGGCGTTTGTGAAATTTGTGCCGCCCGACGAGGAGAAACCGGCGCTGTTGGCTGCCATTTTACGCGACCGGATGATGCCCCAATCGGTGGCTATAAAAATTGAGATCAACGGGGAAACGTGGTTCGCTCAGGCAGCCCGGCAAGGGTTTAAGGCGAAGGATGATGTGGTGATTTATGCCGTCAAGGAGGGGGATTGGGGCAATGTGCGGCGCATTCATCCGAACCGGATGGAGGTTATGCCTCAACCTGCTCGACGGCAGCCAACCAGAGAAGCGGCGGCGCCTGCCGGCAAACAATTTGACCTGAGCCGCTATCTTTTTGGCAAGCTAGGGCATACCCATAACCTCAAATCGGTACATGCCGGCAATGAGCATAATGAAACTGTCGGCACAATTAAGCAGGGCAATAAACAACTTTTCATCAAAAACAATCATTTTGAAACCTTCTGGATTGACGATTTTAATGATGGACAGGGCAGCCGAGAGTTTATCTATCGCGGTTTAGATAGTTCGCCGGGCGGTGGGCGATTTTACAGCGTCTTTTTGGATGGAAAAGAGGGGTCGCCTTGGTGTCCGCGCCTTATGGCAGTCGGAGAACAATGGGTAGCGCCTCGGGCGCATCGGGTGCAATTTTACCAATTAGATAATGGGCAGCCGAGCTCGGAAAATTCGGGAAATTGGACAAATCGAATCAAATTTTACCGGCATCACCCAACTTTTATCTCTGCCCACAACGTGCAGGTTAATGATGTGGTGGAGATTGGTTGGGATGGGGCGGAACATTATTTTTATGGCAAGGATATGGGTTTGGTGGGGTGGTCGCGCGACCATCATGACCCTAACACTCCCAAGGAGAGTGGAATCAGTGAAATTCATCCGCCTAACAGCCGCCCATTACAGCCCGAATCTGTGCCCAATTATGCCGCGCCTGCTTAAGCCCAATCGGCAAACGCGCAGCTCTTTCTTAAAAAGTGAAAAATGGGCAAATGTGAGCCTTGAATTGTAATCTGGAGATATTGAAATGAGGCAAATATCCGTGCCGTATCGCTCTCAGTGGGATGAAGACGCCAACCAAAATGAGGCGGATTGTGGGCCTACCTGCCTGGCAATGGTTCTGAACTATTTTGGAACAGCGATGACGCCGAATCAAATATATGATTTTCTGCCGCCTAAAATGCCAACCGATTTTACAACATTTGGGGAGTTGATGAATGCCGCTGCCCAAAATGGGTTGACGTTGAGCTATCGCAACTTTGGAGACAAGGAGACCGCCTTAAGGCAGTTGCGCGCCAACTTGGATGCCGGCGTTCCCGTTATCGCTTTAATTAAATATGCCGCCTGGAAGGAGACAACGGGCAATATGTTTGATTGGGGGCATTTTGTGGTAGTGACGGGATATGAAGGGGAGGAGATTATGTTTCATGATCCGTTGTTTGGTTTGTGGCAACGGCGGTCGTTGGGGGCGCATTTTCGGTTGCCGGCAGCCACATTTTGCGCTGGTTGGGGCGGCTTTCCGGCGGATGAAAATCCGAATTGGGTGGGCGCTATTGCCGGCAGTTCGGCTGCGCCGCCATCCCCGCCCGCAACGCCGCCAGAGGAGATTACGAGAGAGCCAGTCAACGAGCTGCCGCCCGCCTCTTCCACTCCAATCCCCCAGCCCCACACCCCCGACACTCGCCGCCGCATCCGGGCATTAGCCGCCTACCGTTGGAGCGAGCCGCCCGACTTTGACCAACCGGATGAGGTGGCGCCATGGCTGACCCATTTGGGCGATTTTGCCGAAACCACTGTGACCCACACTGTTGGTGCAGGGGATACGCTGGTGGGATTGGCAGGGCGTTATTATGGCGAGCAGCATCGCTGGCGGGCGATTTACGCCTTCAACGAGCTGAATCGAGAGGGGTTATGGGCGGGGGAGAGGTTGGAGATACCGCAGGTGGGCAGTTCTGGGGCGCATCAAAATCCGGCATTGCCGCATGATACGTTGGCAAAGGCGAAATCGGCTGAGGCGTTTTTCGACCCGAACAGGGCGGCGGGCGATTATAACGCGCTGGGCGTTTTTACAGTTGGCATAGGGGCGCTGAATGAAGGAGGCGCGACAAATGAGTGACGACAAGCGAGGCGGGGTAGATATAAATGGCGAAAGGGTAAATATTGACGGGAATGTGGTAGGTCGAGATTATTATCAAACCATACATTATCATTATTATGCTCAGGCTAGGGCTGAGAACCAAACCGGTAACGACCCCGCATGGTTTGAGAAGGCAGAACTGAATGAAAACATGGGTGAACCGGAAACTGTTTTGATTCCTGCCGGCAATTACACCATTGGTCGTGACCCTGGACCCAATATACCCGCAAACGAGACGCCGGCATTTGAGGTGGAAATGCCGGCATTCCGCATTAGCAAAACCCCCATTACCAACTGGCATTACTACCTTTACATCCATAACCAAAAGCTTTTCCCACCCCCAGAATTAGGTTGGAATGGAGCAGAACCTTCAGACGAACAAAAGTTGCAACCCGTTCTAGGTATTACTTGGTATGAGGCGATGGTTTATTGTCATTGGGCAAGCGAAAGATACAACCGTGAGTTTGTATTGCCGACAGAAGTCCAATGGGAAATAGCCATGCGTAATGTGCGGGTAGAGGGAATTGAGATTAGAGAATGGACATCTTCATTATGGGGGGAAAGACGTAAAATTCCTAACCCATATGCTAAATACCCTTTAAGCATGGACGAGGATAAGGTACAGAAACGGGAAAAATTAGGCGCTAACAATCAGATCAGACGGGTGATTCGTGGCATGACCCAACTTCCACCAGCATGGACAGCGACAGGTAGAGAGTCGCAATTTCCTTATTTCTTTAGTTTGCCTACATATTTTTGTGGATTTCGAGTGTGTTTGGACAGTAGGAGATAGTTCACTATGTCTCGATTTAAAATGGTCAATGCGTACAATACCCAAAGGGCTGAAGATAAGAGTGAGACTGATATTTTTCCTGATCTATGCCGAAATATCAGGGAAGATAAAGTTATTCCCATTATTGGAGAAAACTTTTTTTTAGACCGCTTATTACACCGTAAATTAAATATTTCAACAAAACCTTGCGCCAGATGAGACGCACGCTAAGCTAGTGGCATGAAAAAACAACATGTACAACTTAGCGAGAATGATCGAAAGCGATTACAGTTTTTAACAAGCCAAGGCAAACTCAAAGCCAGAGTTTATAAACGAGCAACGGCTTTGCTCGAACTTGACCGCGGCAAAACCTTTACATCCGTCGCCGAAACAGTGGGAACAACACACCAAACGGTGTCCACTTGGGCGACAAAATATAAAGCAGAAGGCTTAGAATGCCTGTTTGACAAACCGCGCAGCGGGCGACCAATCAAGTTTGATGGCACGCAGCGGGCCAAAATAACCGCGTTGGCTTGCAGTGAGCCACCTGAAGGGTACGGGCAATGGAACTTGCGCTTGCTGGCTGAAAAAGTGGTTGAGCTGGAATATTGCGCCAGCATTTCCCATACCCAGGTGAGAGACATTCTAAAAAAAACGAACTTAAGCCTCACCTGAAACGATATTGGTGTATTGGCAAGATAAACAGCCGTTTCATTGCTCGCATGGAGCGCATACTCGCCCTCTATGCCTTGCCTTATGACCCGTTCAACCCGGTCATTTGTTATGATGAACGGCCGTGTTTTCTCATTGGCGACACCGTCGAGCCATTGGCTCTACAAACAGGTCAATCACGTCGTGAGCATTACGCCTACGAGAAAAATGGGTCTTGCTGCCTATTGGCCGCTATCGAACCCCTGACTGGTAAACGCTTGGCTCGTGTATTTGCACAGCGCAGAAAAAAGGAGTTTTCCCTTTTTTGCCAAGCTCTGGCAGCGGCTTATCCTGAAGCAGTCAAGATTCATTTAGTTCTGGACAACCTTAACACCCATGATGTCAGCGCTTTTTACGAAAACTTGCCCGCTGATGAGGCCTTCGCATTAGCTGAACGATTTGAGTTCTACTTCACGCCCAAATCTGCTAGCTGGCTCAACATGATTGAGATTGAGTTTTCTGCTCTGGCTCGTCTTTGTCTCAATCGGCGTATCCCGACCATGGATAAGCTCAAAAGTGAAGTGATGGCTATCGTAACTGAACGCCACGAAAAGCGGATTAAGATCAATTGGCAGTTTTCGCTATCTGCTGCCCGGCAAAAGCTTGATTCGCATTATGTAGTTGTTAATGAAGAGAATAAAGTATTCTCAAATGTAAAATAATTTATCTTACGGTGTACTTATTTGGTTTTACTTCAACATCTGCTCAACAAAATGGCGCCGTTGAGCCCGAGGACAATCAACACGCTTCTCATTATCTTAATATGCGTGATCAGTTGGCAAAATATCTTGCTGATAATGCTAAATATCCTATTGAACATATTCCCCGTCAGCAAATTGCCCACATTACCCAATTTTTGAAGGTTGACCCTGAACATTCCAGCAAGACCAATGCAAAGGTTCTAAGCATTAAAAAGCAACTATTGTTGAGTGGCATTACGCCGGCAGATGAGGCAGAAGTGGAATTGCCCCGAATTAGTGGACACATGATTGTGACACACTGTTCATTTCCTGATATTGCTTTTCATACTCAACCGGGCTGAGATAGCCTAATTGTGAGTGCAACCGTTGCCTATTGTAAAATATTTCGATGTACTCGAACAGGGTTGTTCTCGCCACAGCATGACTCTCAAATACTTTATCGGCACATTCAACTTTTAACGTTGCAAACCAACTCTCAGCTGGTGCATTATCGTAGCAGTTGCCAACCCCACTCATACTCGGTCGAATTTTTGATACCGTTAACGCCTGTTGAAAATCATCACTTGTGTACTGGCTACCTCGGTCTGAATGGTGTATCAATTCCGCAGATGGGCTACGACGGCCTGTCGCCATTACAAGTGCATCAATGACAAGATGACGAGACATATCTTGACGGATTGACCAGCCAACAACCAACCGCGAGAACAAATCGATGATGACAGCAAGATAGAGTGATCCATCGTTTGTTGGCACGTGCGTAATATCCGCGCACCAGACTTCATTCGGTCTTTGAGCTGTAAAGTTCTGTTGCAACCGATTGGGGGCTGGTTGCTTGCTGGGGTCCTGTTTTGTCGTTACTTTACGCCGTTTTGGTCGCTTGCCAACAAGATTATTCTCGCGCATCAGACGAGCCACACGCTTACGACTGCAACGCCATTTGAGACCCAATAGCTTTTTGTAGATACGGGGCGCACCATAACGACCTTTGCTCTCTTGATATGCCTCTTGGAGCGCAACCAACAACTTATCGTCAGCCACCTTCCGCTTGCTTGGGGGGCGTTTACACCAAGCATAATAACCACTGCGTGAAACAGCAAGCACACGGCACATGAGTGCCACAGGATAATCCGTTCGGTGTGCGTCAATGAATTGAAATTTCATCGCTTTGGACGCGTGAAGATGGCCACGGCTTTTTTTAGGATTTCGTTTTCGAGCTGTGATTCACGTAACTCACGCTTCAAACGGGTCACCTCTGCATCACGCTCTTTTTGTTTGCCTTTGCCAGGGAAGGCTTGGTCAGGGTCTTGACCAAACTCCTTCCGCCAACGATTCAAACTGCTCCGACTAATGCCCAGATCCTTGATAAATGCGCTAATCGGTTTGTCAGTTTGGTACGATAGCTTAACGGCTTCTATCTTAAATTCTCGTGTAAATTGCTTTGCCATAATTACCTCACTTAGATGACACTGTATCTTATCTCAGTGTCTATTAAAGTGGGGCAATTCCAGAAGAACACCTGATCAAATTGATGGAAAAGCATAAATCCTCTCTTTCTTTCTCCGATATAGCGGCAGAATTAGATATGCCCGAATTTTCGGAGGATGAAACGGATCCTTTGACAATTTTGACCCATTTACCAATTTCCACTTATTTGACCACTAGCCACGAAGATTTTTTACAACGTGCCCTCATTTTGAATCGGGACTTGCGGGGGGAAAACGCTGATATCATCGACATGTGTGACTGGCATAGGTCGAGTGTGGAAAACGTTGCCTTATCTTTTGAGCCAACATTGACAAGACCGTTGGTTTACCATCTATACGGGCATCTTCAAAAGCCTGAGTCGCTTGTGGTTAGTGAGGATGATTATGCTGAATTTGTATGGGCATTGGCAAATAAACGGAATGCCGGCACCAAACAATACGCCGACCAAACCATCATCCCCGAAGAGCTAATTGGCAAACTAAGAGGAGCCACCATTTTACTTTTAGGCTATCGCACCACAGATTTAGATTTCCGCACCCTATTTCGCAGCTTGTTAGCCTCTGGCTTGGGCATTGGCAGAAAAAATAGAAGCCACAATAGTCTTGCTGTTTTGCTTAACCCTAGCCAAGAAACGAAAGTCTTATACCAAGAAAGCGCTGAAAATTATCTGAAAGCATATTTTCGCCAAGCCAATTTTCAAGTGATGTGGGGCGATACCAATCAATTCTTAGCAAACTTGTGGCAAACATGGCAAGGTTTGTATTCAGCAGGAGATGGGTGATGACTGTAACGATTCAAACCAAAAAGTTAGATAATCCATATGTTGGTCCAGGACCATATTTACGCCCTTTGCCCAATCAGGCTTCTCATCCTTTTCGTGGGCGCAATAAAGAAACAAAGGCGTTGGTAGATAAGTTATTGGCATTTCGAGCCGTTCTTTTTTATGCCCAATCCGGAGCAGGAAAAAGTTCACTGATCAACGCAGGATTAATTTCTGTGTTAGAAACAAAACATCACTTTGAGATATTACCCGTTTGTCGTGTTAGTAGCGCCCAACAAAATTTCCCATCAAATATCAATATCTTCACTTTTAATGTGATGCAATATTTAGATAAGGAGATCAGTGAAGACCAATTAGCAGCGATACCCTCCCTTTCTCACTTTTTACTACATCTCAACCCTAAAGAGACAGACCATGGGACCCGTTTTGTGTACACAGAATCAACAGACGAGCCTGCTTACACCCCCAACAATGGACAACTTGAAATTCCCAAGCGATTATTGGTCATTGATCAATTTGAGGAGATATTCACCAACCATTTGGAGGCGTATCAACAACGGCAAGACTTGTTCATACAACTCAATGAGGCTTTACAAGTCGACCCATTTCTCTATTTGCTCATCGCCATTCGGGAAGATTATTTAGGCAGACTTTCCCCCTATACCCATTTGCTGGAAGGGTTAGAAGCCCGATTTTATATGGAATATATGAAGGAAGCAGAAGGCAAACAGGCAATAGGCGAACCTGCCCGGGAGTTTGGCAAACCTTTTACGGATGACGCTCTCCAACAGTTGGCAAATAATTTACAACAATTCCAGATTCATTCCCCTGAAGGCAAGAAACAATTTGAAGAAAGTGAATATATTGAGCCAGTCCAGTTACAGGTCGTTTGTCATCAACTTTGGGAGGAGTTAAGAGGAAACCCAGAAAGGGAGATCACTATTGAAGCGATTACAGAAATCGCTAAAACAGCCCTTAAACAATCAAATGCGCCTTCGCAAGACTCACAGGAAGAGGAGCTATTGGCAACCTATATTGAAACGGCGTTGGGGGGATTTTATGAGCAGGTGGTGCAAAAAATTATTCGCAATCCTGAGTTACAAATTTCTGAGGATAAGCTACGCACTTGGTTTTCCCGCACCCTAATTACGGAGGAGCATACGCGGGGGTTGGTTTTACGCAGACAAAATGAGGCAGGTGGATTACCAGAGCCAATTGTGGCGGAATTGGAAGAAAAATATCTCATTCGTACTTACAATCGATCTAGATCCGCATGGATTGAGTTAATTCATGATCGCTTTGTGCAGCCCATTTTAGACGCTAATACACAATGGCTTAAAACACAACCCCTTACTCTTCAATTAGCTCGTAATTGGGAAAGCTATGATAAACAACCCCAATATTTATTGGGAAAGACACGGCTACAAGAGATTCTAAAAACCAACTGGCAAGATTTAAGTCCATTGGTGACAGAATATGTGGAAACTAGCCAAGAAGTATGGATAGAGGAAGAAGAAAAACGCAAACAGGAGCAAATCGTTCGCGAACAACAATTGCGGGTGGAATTAGCCGAACAAAATGCCTCCCGACAAAAAATGCTAACCCGAATTGCTTTGGGATTATTCGGAGTAGCTGTTCTAGCAGCTATTTTTGCTGGATTTTCTTGGAAAGACGCTAATGATAGCGCCGCAACAGCCACAGTTGCCCAAGGACAAGCCCAAGCAAATTCTTCACTAGCACAAACACGGGAAGCTGAGGCAGTTATATCTCGAAATGAAGCAATTCAGCAAAGAGAAATTTCAGAGAACAACGCTGCTCAAGCCCAACAGTTAATTGCTCAATTAAAAACAAGTCTGCCAACAGCAACAGAAATGCCAGAACGAACAACAACGCAAATGCCAACGGCAAACCCCACATCCAACGATGGTCCACTACCAACTCCAACCTTTGATAAAACTCCAACGTATCTTCCAACACCACCCCAGTTGGCAGAACTTGCATTTATCCCATCTGGACAATTTTATTTAGGGCGTAACTACACTCAGGTGCACCAAACTGCTTTTTGGATTGACAAATATGAAGTTAGCAATCATCAATTTGAAATATTTGTACAAGAAACTAATTATGAAACGACTGCTGAACAAGGTGGGTTTAGCTGGACATGGGTTGACGGAAGTTGGCAGTGGTTAGCTGGAGCATCTTGGCGTTTCCCACAAGGCTTAAATGCACAGAATATAGAAGGGAAAGGGGATTATCCGGTTGTTCATGTTTCTTGGTTAGATGCAGTAGCTTTTTGTGAATGGAAGGATAAGCGATTGCCAACAGAACGTGAGTGGGTCAAGGCTGCAAGGGGTGGGAATGATGCAAGAGTTTATCCATGGGGAGATGAATTTAATCCCCAGAATGTTAATGGTTGTGACATCAGTTGTTTTGAAGAAAGTAATCAATATGATGAATTTAATGATGGGTATATGCTTTCTGCACCAGTTAACAGTTTTCCAAATGGCGCCAGTCCATATGGAGTGTTTAATATGGCTGGCAATGTGTGGGAATGGATTGGGGAAAACTTCTATCCAACGAGTAATGATGACCAATTAGCAAGGTTAGGAGGTTCGTCACAAAATTCAGAAGTGGGGGTTCAAATTGATGCTCGAAGTCCTTGGAGTAAGCTTGGTACAGATTTAGTTGTAGGTTTTAGGTGTGCGAAAGATTTTCGTAATTTATTGTTATCTACACCTTGGATGCAAGGAGAAGATGTATGGGCCATTCAACAAAGATTATTTGACTTGGGATACAATGAGGTTGGACCCATAGATGGCATTTTTGGTGTGCAAACAGAACAGGCTGTAAGAAATTTTCAAAAAGACAACGGACTATTTGTAGATGGAATTGCCGGAGAAATTACCATGACTAAACTGTTTGAGGGGATAAATGAATAGTTGAAATGTATTTGATGAAAAACAATAGTAACTCAGATAGGTGCGGAGAAAACGGAGATATTGTGATCGTTGACAAAAAGCGAATAAATCAAAATAGCCAATTACCAAATAGTGGCGACTACATTGCCGGCACGCAGATTTTTATTAGCCGTAACCAATGGGGCATCTTCAGCTATGGCAGTAGCCAAGATCAGCCGGTCAGCCGGGTCTTTGGTTATAGCATTAGGTAAGTTGATAAAGACGGAAAGCAAGCCAACGCCAAATTGTCAATGGTAGTTTTGCCCCGATGTTGTATAGCAATGATATGGTCTGGCTCATGTGGAAATTCTGATAACGATGCTGGGAAAAGGCAATATTCACAGCGTTCGTGAGCAAGCTGGTACAGTTCTCGTCGCAATGGCAACGAAACGTATTCTGACATTAAATTGTCTATTTGCTCTGACGAAGTTGCAGTTTTGTCATTCGCATGATGTGCTCAACCTGCTCTAACTCATCGAGTTCCCGTTGTTCTTCAATGCTTAACAGGTCGGCATTGTGCAATGCCAGCAACCTTTGCAAACGAGCTTGCACCGCTTCTGATGGGCGGTGTGTCAATACATCATCTGTTTTTGGACCAGTAAGTAGGTAGCGGATGATCTCATTGGCAACTGTGGCGGCTTGGGTTTGGAAGGGAATTAAATTTAGTTCCAAAATGGTGGGCAACCATTGTGTACTTTGCTCCGATAATCTGTCTGGCATTTGCACTGTAATTTCAACCATGTTCTACATTATACAGTCATTTTTAGGAAAGAAAATAAAAATGGCGCTCACTGCGGACACCGCAGAGTGGCTGAATGAGGTTACCAGATAGCGGCAACGACATTGCCGGCATGTAGATTTTTATCAGCCGTAACCAATGGGGCATTTTCAGCTATGGCAGTAGCCAAGATGAGCCGGTCGGCAGGGTCTTTGGTTATAGCGTTGGGTAAGTTGACGGAAATTGAGGCAATTTGTGGCGTAATTAGTTTAATTTGCAGGGCAAATCCTTCAACCAATAAGTTGAGAAAAGTAAGGGGTTCAGCATCAACTTGCACCCTGCCCTTTTCAATTAACATGGCAATCTCCCACAGGGTAATGCCGGCAATCAACAAATTGCCACTCTCTTGGACTTCCATAATTGCTTTTTTAGCTTTTGAGGAAAGGCGTTGCGGCGCCAAACTAGCCCAAAGCAATATGTGAGTATCCAACAAAATCATTCAGCGTCCCAAGGCATATCCAAAGGGGATAAGACATCCTCCAGTACGGCGGTTTCTCGTAAACGGGCTAACTCCTGTTGGGCGGCAAATTGGGCAAATTTTGGCGGCACAATTCGAGCAATTTCATTGCCTCGTTGAATAAGTGAGATAATTTCTCCGTTTTGCACCCTTTGCAAAAATGCGCTGAGATTGGTTCTAAATTCACTAACGCCTACTGTAACCATAGTTTGCTCCTTAAAGCCAGTATCAAAAACGTACAATTTAATTGTACGACACATTCAGATTCTGGCAAGGGCTGACGATTGAATTGTCAGCCCTTAATCTGGCAAAATATCTTCAACAGCAAGTTGCAAATGCTGGGCAAGGGTTGCCCAAATTTTGGCAGAGCCCTTGCGTTTGCCTGATTCGATTTGCGAAAGGTAGGCTGGGCTGATACCCACCATCTTTGCCAATTGGTGTTGGCTCAACCCGCGATATTCTCGCCATACAGTTAGCGGATTGCCGCCATCTAAAATGGCAAAGACAAGCTCGCCGGGAATAAGTTCTTCCCCATTGGCAATCGCTTCTTTCGCCTCATCATATGCTTGAATATCGGCAAGCATTTCGGCAGACTCTTGAAGATGAATATATTGCTCATATGGAATGACTGCCCATTCTGGTTGACCGTTCTTTTCAATAATTTGGATATTCATCGGTATGCTTCTCCTCGTGGAGCAATGCGTAGGACGAGGAGAATTAATTGCTCGTCCTTTATTTCGTAAATCACTCGCCAATTGCCAATTCGCAGACGAAAACCGTCTCGGTTTTGTAGTTTGGTGACATTTTGATTTGGTGCAAATGGATCAGAAGCTAACACCAGCAATTTTTCTTGAATTCGTTGAGCTAAATTGCGGGGTATTTTCCGTAATGTCCGCTCTGCTTGCTTGGTCAAAATGATTTTGTACACACAATTATATTAGCACAATGAAAATCACAAATCAATTATTGATTAACATTTTGCAATGATTCAGTTGAATATTGGAGGGAAATTGATGATGGATAATTTATACAAAATTTCCACAGAAGGTAAACAGGCGTTGCTGGCAAAAATAGCTGAGTTGGAGGCGTTGTTGAGGCAATTTGAGGTGGCGGATGGCGTTGTTAGTCCTGTCCCGGTTGCCAAGTCAGTGGGCGTGGAGGCTGTCCGCAAGGGATGGATCACTTTTGCCCCCGAAAATCAACTGTCGCAAAGAGACCCACGCTGGGCAGATATTGATTTGGATGGGGTGGCGGGCGGCAGAACGATTGGGGAATGGTTTTGCCTGGGCGTGGTCTATAACATGATGGCACGCCATTGGGGAATAACGGAGATGTTGCCGGATGCGTTTCACGCCCATTTGCGCCAGATGGGGGGGATGGATGCGGAATTTATTTTGGCTCATGCGTTGCGAATCGCTTTTCCTGAGCAGGTGGAGAGTGTGGCAGTGGGTGAGGGAGGGCGGAATTGGTTGGTGTGGAACAGAGACCCGCAGATGGTGGTGAAGATAATGGATTGGGTGGATGCCGGCATTCCTGTGCCCGTGCGCGTCGATTCAGACCCATCTCCAAACGAAGCCCAACATTGGGTTTTGGTCACCGGCTACGTGGGCGACGACATCTATGCCATTGACCCGATTGACGGGGCATTGATACGGGTCAATATCCGCTACGGCAAAGCGCTAGAAGCGTTGTTTTATCGGCAAAAAGAAGCCCCCATCCCCATTGAACCGCCAACAGAAGAGCGACATGGCGGCATGCGATTAACCCCGCAACCACCAGCTGACCCCCGTGCCTGGCTGATTGATGTCAGCCATCATCAACCGAAAGATTTGATTGATTTTGCCCAGTTGAAAGCGGAAGGGGTGACGGGGGTGTTTGTGCGAATATGTTATGGGGATAAGGTGGATAGTCATGCCGGCAATCATATCAGCCGAGCCAAAAATGCTGGGTTGCTGGTCGGTGGCTACCATTTCCTCGATGCCCGCAAAGATATTGAGAGCCAAGCGATGCTGTTTCGGGAGCAGTTGGCGGGTTGGGCATTGGATTTACCGCCAGCCATTGATGTAGAAGCGGTGCCCAGTTATGGCATTCCCTTGCCGACGGAAGGGCAAGTGGCGGAGTTTGCCGGCATCCTGCGCCAAGTTCGCCCACACACCCTCATCTACACCAGCAAACGCTTTTATGACCAGGTAAGTGACAACAATTTTGGCTGTGATTTGTGGCTAGCCGCCTACACTAATCTGGAACCGCTTTTGCCCCGCGCCTGGCGTGACGAAGGGTGGACATTTTGGCAATTTAGTGAAAGCGGCGAATTTGCCGGCTATTCTGGGCATTTGGATGTGAACCGTTTTCGGGCTGATTTTGAATCGTTGGAAGAGTACCTAAAAGTAGGCAAAGCGGTGATAAAATCGGTAGAAATGCCCCCGCCAACTGTGCAATTTGGCATGAATATTAACCCTGACTTGCCCCATTGCGATCCTTCGCACACCAATGTGCTAAAAGGGTTGGATTGGGTACGATTCCGTTATGATAATGTGGCGGAAAAAGTGGCGGAGTATGACGAGACGATTGAGCGGAATGTACAAAAGGGGTTGTCGGTTTTGTTGGTCGTAGATAGGGTAAATGCCGGCACAATCGCCCACCGATACGCCCAATATGGGGACAAAGTCGCCTACGAATTGCCGTTTGGTGAAAATTTGGCGGAAATTTGTGCCGGCATTCGGCAAGCGTCGCCCCACTCCCCTATGATTGTAGATGCTGGCGACAATTTATCCCAGTTAGCTCAACTAGATAGCTTGCCCGTAGATGGGGTTGGCGTGTCGGCGTTTGGTTTTTACGGGTCGGTGCAGTCGCCGGGGCAAAATGCCGGCACATTCAATCAACTCTTTCGCCAACTCCAAACCGCCTTGCCGAATGTTCAATGGTGGCTGACCAGCATTGGCGTGGCAGATGGGCAAGCAGATGAACGGCATGTGGCACGTTACTTTGAGGATCTGTTTGAGGCGATTCAGGAGAATGCCGGCAGGTGTACTGTGCTAATGTGGGATGGTTGGTGTGATGGGATGGGAAATAGTGGTATCGTGGATAATGCCGGCGAGAAAAAACGCCACCTTTTTTCAGCGTTCAAAAATGTACGAGATGGAAATGGACAATAGACAACGAACGATAAACGGTAATCAGGCACAATATCGTCTGCGGTCTATGGTCTATCGTCCCTAGCAAAATAGAGCAATGGTTAATATTTTTAAGGCAACTCTCCTGCCGATTGAAGAATCGCTCTTTCCAAATCAGTTGAAATGAAAAATCCAGCATCCTCTTTCAATTTTTGTATCAAAGGTCAGAAAATGCGGCTTGTAAGGCAATTGTACCAAGCCAATTTGTTTCAAGTTGTAGTTCTTTTGTTACGGCTTCTGGAACAAGAATGTTTGGAAATTGTTGGTGGAGCAAGTGAAGCTGGTCAATGATTGCTAAATTCAGAAGGGGCGATGTATTGCTAACGATTGCCATATGCTAAATCATCATCTAAATCATCTTGGCTATAGTGACGCGATACACCCCGTTGCCCAAGTAAGCGACCAAAATCATGCTTGCTCATCCCTGCGAGTTCTCTTGCTTTTCCAAATGAAAGTAATTCACGGGCATACAATGTGATCGCAAGTTCAATGAGCAATTGTTTTTCGCGCTCTTTTGGCGGCAAGCGGAGGGCTTGAGAAATATCAGTAGGGATTTGGATTGTTACACTCATCAGTTTCGTTTCAAAATATAAAAATCATCTAACACCGACATTGTAATTTGGAGAATTGAATTAGTCAAAGTGAAGATTAAATTTTTTACAAAAGGAGAAAAAATCATGACAGAAAATATCCCCCCCGTTAGCCCCGTAGAAAAACCAGAACAGTTTGAACATTCGGGCAGAAGCAAAGATATTGAAATTGACCAATTTATTTGGGCAACCCCCGCCCGCGATGCCTTTGGCGTGTCGGGCAGGGGGTTGGCGGTGGCGGTGTTGGATACTGGCTTGCAGATTAATCATGTGGATTTTGCCGGCAGAGTACCCACCCAATACAACTGCACCCCCGACTACAACGGCGACCCCAATAACGCCACCGATTTACACGGACATGGCACCAACGTCGCCGGACTCATCGCCGCCAACGATATTCACATTGGCATTGCCCCGGAAGTGACTGTTTTGCCAGTTAAGGTGTTGGCAAATAATGGGCGGGGGGATTGGGCATGGATTGAGGAAGGGTTGCGGTGGGTGGTGGAGAATCGCACCCATTTCAACATTACGGCTGTTTGTATGTCGCTAGGGGATTCGGGCAATCATCAAACGGACCAAAACAAATGGTTTACGAATGCCGGCATTCATCGCCATATTCAGACCCTGAACAATCACAATGTAGCAGTTGGCATTGCTGCCGGCAACGACTATTTTCCACACCAAAGCCGGCAAGGGATGGGTTTTCCCGGCATTTTGGCAGAATGTGTCAGTGTGGGGGCAGTATTTGACAGCGAATTAGAATATCATCCCATTTCCTATAACAGTGGCGCCACCGCTTACGCCAGCACAGAAGGACAAATTACCCCCTTTTCGCAACGATTGCATCCCTCTGTTGCCAGCCGCCATTACACCAAAATCTTTGCCCCTGGCGCCCCCGCCACATCTTCTGGCATCCTCAACGACCGCGGCGAATCTACCCAACATGGTACCAGCCAAGCCACCCCCGTTACGGTCGGGGTGATGTTGTTGATGCAGGAATATTATTGGCGAGAAACGGGGCAAATGCCAACGGTAGAACAGTTAGTGCAATGGTTAAATGCCGGCGGTGTGCCTATTTTCGATGGTGACGATGAGAATGATAATGTATCCCCCACCAACTTAGAATATGTTCGGATAGATGCCTTATCATCACTGAACATGGTACGCCGGCATTTACAACGCAAAGCTTATGAAAAGAAACGGTTTAATCGGTAAATGACTGCCCACAAAAGGGATAATTTTTCAAACATCTACTGTAATTCAATGTATCATAAAATTTATTTAGGAGAAAAATCATGACAGAACAATTTGAACATGGGTATGGATTAATTGTTGGCGTTGACGATAACAATATCAAACGGTTGGCATTGCCCGATGTGGCAAAAGATGTGCAAGCCGTTTACGATGTCCTCACCCACCCCCAAAGATGTGCTTACTTGCCTGACAATGTGCGCTTTATTAAAGGAAGCGAATCTACCAAACAAAATATTATGGATGGGCTATTTTGGTTAAGCGAAAAGGTAGCAAATGACGCCAATGCTACCGCCATCATCTACTATTCTGGACATGGGATGGAAGATAAGGCGACGGACAAATATTACCTCATCCCTTACGACATTCGGGCAATGAGCCGTATTCGGGCTGATGCCATTCCTGCCGATAGTTTTAATGGGGAAATCTCCGCTCTCACACCACGTCGTTTGTTGGTTATTCTGGATTGTTGCCACGCGGCGGGAATGAAGGTGAAGGATATTGATTTAGATGCGATAGATGCCGGCGACAATGCCGTTGCCAAATCCTTCCCCGTAGATTTGTCGGCGATGGGTGAAATACCAGAGTTTGTAGATGGGGCAAAGGATGTGTTGGACTTGCTGGATGGCGAAGGGCGGGCGGTGCTGAACTCTTCCACTGGCTCGCAATCCTCCTATGTTCGTCCAGACGGCAAAATGAGTGTTTTCACCTACCATTTGATTGAGTCATTGACGGGACATGGGGCACATGAAGAAGGGGACACGACGATAGATGTGGCAGAGATGATGAGTTATGTCACCCGCCATGTGAAGCGAACGGCAAAAGAGATGGGCTTAGACCAAACGCCCGTCATGCGAACCACAGGTGTATTCCCTGTTGCCCAGTTGTTGGGTGGTACGCCTTTTGCCAAAGGGGTAACAGAACTGCCTGATCCGTTAGAGCCTTTGTCTGAGAAAGCACGCAATTTGCAACAAATAACGGTGGGTGATGGTGGTGTAGCGGCAGTAGGAGACGGAGCGACAGCAGTTGGCGAACGTGGTGTCAATGTGGGTGGCAATGTCGGAGGTAGTATCAATACTGGAGACACGAATATTACACAGGGCGGGGTTAACTTCGGTGGATCTGGCAATGTGCATATTGGTGGGGATATTGCCGGCAGAGATTTAATCAAACGAGGCGACACAGTTCAGGGTGACAAAATCCAAGTGGGCAATATCTCTGGCAGGGGCATCGCCATCGGCTCTGGGGCATCCTCCACTGTGAATGAGGGTGACACCTTCAATATGTCAGGGGATTTTCGTGGAGCGATGGTTAATGTTAAATCTACCTTGAACAATGTCCAACAAACGATTGGCGGCATGCCCAATGCAAACGATAATGAGAAAGCGGCGTTGGAAGGGTTGGTTAAGCAGTTGGAGGAGGCGTTGACGAAAGTGCCGGCATCCAACATTGAAAATGCCGAAGCTATCTCCCAAATGACTGAAGCCCTAGTAGAACAAGCGGCGAAAGATGAGCCCAACAAAACGATACTCCAATTTAGTGGTGAAGGGTTAAAGGCGGCGGCGAGGAATCTAGCAGAAATTGCGCCAGATGTACAGACGATTGCCGGCAACATTATCGCCATAGTCAACTCCATTGCCGGCATTCCCTAACCCACGACAAATATTCAGCAACTCCAAACAGAGGTAAATGATTTCCAATCGCCACTCTTGAGGTTAACTTCTTAAGATTGGATCGACCCCACCCCTGGCAAGATAAGCGCCTCCCGCCCCGCCTGTTGATATCGGCTGACCTGATAGCTCTGCCAAGCTGCTTCATCCCCTTTCATTTGGCTGGTCAAATAAGCCACTATCGCCCCTGCCACATCGATTCCCGTGCTGGTCTCAATCCCTTCTAAGCCAGGGGAGGAATTCGCCTCCAACGCCAACAGCCCTTCTTTTGAGCGAATTAGATCGACGCCGCCCACCTGCAACGACAACGCCTCGGCGGCAGCCAACGCCAACCGCTTCATCTCTGGGGTAGGCTGAATGGGAACTGCGGAACCGCCTCGATGTAAATTAGAGCGAAAATCCCCCGGCGAAGCGGTTCGCTCCATCGCCGCCACACAACGTCCGCCCACCACAATAATCCGAATATCTTTCCCTTCCGCTTCGGGGATAAAGGGCTGCCCCAGTAACACAATTGGCGGATTGGCGCGTTTCATCGCCCGCGCCAAAATATTCACTGTTGAGTTTTGCCGTAGCAGCATCACTCCTCTGCCCTGGGCGCTGCGCCGTCGTTTGATAACCACTGGCAAACCGCCCAAAGACAAGATAGCCGCCCACAATTTGTTAGGATGATGAATGATGCGGGTAGTTGGGGTGGGAATGCCGGCAGCGACAAAGGTTTGGTAGCTTATTAATTTATCGCGGGAAGAGGCGATGCCGGCAGCCGAAGCGGCAGTTGGAATTTGCCGCTCTTCAAAATATGAGACCAGGCGCAACCCATATTTGGTCACAGACGCGCCCACCCGCGGGATAATCCCATCTAATTGGGGCAGATGGGGATTGTTTCTGTGCAGGTCTGGCGACAATTTAAGTTGAATTGCCGCCCGAACGGTATCGATAACAATAGGCTCGTGCCCAAATTGCCGGCAAGCCTCGATCAATCTTCGAGTACTGTACAAATATCGATTTCTGGACAAAATGCCGACGCGCATAATCAAATCATACTAATTGGCTAATAACTCGGCAAGCGCCACTTTGCCATAAGCAAATAAACCCTTTACAATGTAAACTATAATGCCATCTGATACAGTCATGATCGTGCCAACCTATAATGAAGCGGACAATATCGATCAGTTGTTAACTGAGTTATTGGCATTGCCTGTCAACTTGAGCGTGATACTCGTAGATGATAATTCACCTGACGGCACCGGGCAACTCGCCGACAAATGGGCGGCGAAATATCCTGGCCGCATTCAGGTCATTCATCGCCCCGGCAAACTGGGGTTAGGCACAGCCTACATTGCCGGCTTTAAAAAAGCATTGTCAAATCTCGCCCTGGCGCGGATCATGACGATGGACGCCGACTTTTCCCATAATCCTCGATTCATTCCAGCCATGATCGAGATGAGTCGAGATAAACATCTGGTCATCGGCTCTCGGTATGTGCCAGGCGGTGGGCAGCTCAATTGTAGTTGGCAGCGCATATGGCTCAGCCACATGGCAAATGCCTTTGTCCATTTGGCGCTAGGGTTAAAAGCCAAAGACGCTACCGCTGGTTTTCGTCTCTATCGCCGCGAAGCGTTAACTTCAATCCCCTTAGATGAAATCTTTTCCAGCGGCTACTCTTTTCTGGTGGAGATGCTCTTTTTGTGCCAGCGACGCGGCTGGCAAATCGGCGAGGTTCCCATCATCTTTGAAGATAGAAGATTGGGTCAAACAAAAATCTCTCGAAACGAAATCCTGAAAGGGCAATTTACAGTGTGGCGGCTCTTTTTGCGTCGATTGCGCCGCAAAGAACCACGCCGTCCTCAAATTCCGGTTGCATCTTAAGGCGCAATTTTTCCACCCATCCGTTGACTCATGATCACCGTTCGATGTAACTTATGCGGCAAAGATGATTACTTTGTCCGCTTTCCAGCCACGCTAACTCAGCAGAATGGTATGGATGTAAATGCGTATCGTTGTACATCGTCGCGGTATGGAGCGCACGCCCAAATTGTGGAATGCCGGCATTGTGGTTATGTGTATGCCAATCCTCGCTGGTCGTCCGACGAGCTTATATCCGCCTACGAAGCGGTGGAAGACCACGCATATGCCCACGAGCGAGAGGGGCGAGAGTTAACCTTTAGCCGTCATTTGCGGCGGCTGGAAAAACATTGCGGCGCTGGCAAAGGCAGACGATTGTTGGATGTGGGAGCATATATCGGCGTCTTTGTCGAGGTGGCGCAACAAGCTGGATGGGACGCTTGTGGCGTAGAGCCAAGCGCCTGGGCAGTGGCAATCGCCCACCGGGGTGGATTGCCTGTGGTAGAAGGCACGTTGGACAGCCCTATTTTGCAAGGGAAAATGTTTGATCTCATCACCATGTGGGATGTGATTGAACATGTAGATGATCCGCAAGCGGAGCTAAGAAAAGCGTTTCAATTGCTGAAGCCTGGCGGTTGGATAGCTGTGCATACAATGGATATCGACAGCATAATGGCTCGATTGATGGGGCGGCGTTGGCCCTGGCTGATGGCGATGCACATTCATTATTTTAGCCAGGACACTCTGGGACAAATGGTCGAGCAGGCGGGATATGAAATCGTCTGGTCGGGGGCGCAGGGAAGATATCTGAGTATGGGCTACCTGGCTTCCAGAGTTGCCGGCATCTCCCCCATTTTGGGCAAAGCGACAAAAGGCGCAATTAATACGCTGGGGTTAAACGGCGCCCAATTGCCGGTAAACTTTGGCGACCTGTTCACCCTGTATGCCCGCCGCCCAACCTGATCCCCCTTAAACGCTCTCCTTAAACAAAATATCGGGATGTTTTTCCTGATAAAAGCCCAATTCATGAACAGAATTGAAGACAGCTACCAGCCTGCGCTCTTGATCTACACAGCGCAACAACCCATATCGCCACGGCAACTTTTCGATCTCTTTGTCATCCCCTTCCACCCAACGAGATAGCTGGTGGGGCAGCCTTTCTAGCTTGACCTTGACATTATACTCCCCTTCCAAACGGGCTACGACCACATCAAATTGCAGCACGCCCACCACCGCCAGAATCGGATCCCGCTTTAACGAATCCATTTCATACAAAATTTGCATCGCCCCTTCCGTCTCTAGCTGCCCTAACCCTTTCAGGAACTGTTTTTGTTTGCTAATGTCGAGGTTGATGACGCGGGCAAAATGTTCTGGCGAGAATTTGGGAATGGAAGCGAAATTGAGCTGCTTGCCGGCACAAATCGTATCCCCGATAGCAAAATTTCTATTGCCAGGCAATCCAATAATGTCGCCGGCATACGCCTCTTCGATAACTTGCCGCTCTTCAGCGAAAAATTTGTAAGGGCGCGACAGCTTGATGACATTGCCGCTGCGAGCGTGGGTCACACTCATGTTTCGCTCAAAACGACCGCTGCAAATCCGCACAAACGCCACCGTGTCTCGATGTTTGGGATTCATATTTGCTTGAATCTTAAATATAAATCCGGAAAAGCGATCATCTGTGGGTTGAACGTCGCCATTGTCGCTGGGATAAACTCCAGGCGGCGGGGCGAATTTAATAAAATCATCAAGAAATAACTGCACGCCAAAATTGGTTAGGGCAGAGCCAAAGTAAACTGGCGTTTGCTCTTCACGCATCACTTTCGCCGAATCAAAGGTCGCCATTTCGTCTAACAGCCCGATATTTAGCTCAACATCTTCATATTGAGACGCGCTTAACCCCGCTTCGATTCGAGGGTCGTCGAAAGTGGTGATGGTTTCGGGGGATATGGTCTGATTGTGGATGGTGCGGTCGTAGAGGTGGACTTGCTTGGCAGATCGATCAAAGACGCCCAGAAAGCTGTCGCCATCCCCCAGGGGCCAATTCATGGGAACGGGCTGCATCCCCAACACTGTTTCTAATTCATCCAGCAAACCCAACGGGTCTTGGGCTGGTCTGTCCATCTTGTTGATGAAGGTGAAGATGGGGATGCCCCGCTGCCGGCATACTTCGAACAGTTTAACCGTTTGCGGCTCAATCCCTTTTGCCGCATCCAACACCATCACCGCGCTGTCCGTCGCCATCAACACCCGATATGTATCTTCCGAAAAATCTTGATGCCCCGGCGTATCGAGCAAATTGATAGTATGCCCCTTGTAAGGAAATTGCAGCACGGTTGAGGTAATGGAAATGCCGCGCTCTTGTTCCATCTTCATCCAATCGGAGGTGGCGTTTTTTTGGTTGCGGCGCGCCCGCACGCTGCCGGCAAGATGAATCGCCTTGCCATACAACAGCAATTTTTCAGTCAGGGTGGTTTTGCCGGCATCTGGATGAGAGATGATGGCAAATGTGCGCCGCATATTTACTTGCTGCGCCAACTCCTGATTAATGTCGCCATGTACATCTTGCCCATTCATCATAAAATGTGTAACTTTCGTCATCCTTTTAAACTCTGACCGTTTGAACGCCAATCGCCAAGAATTATCCTAACTTCAACCCAGCAGGTTAGCTTATCATACTATTAATGGAATACAACCTTTGTGGCAAAATTGCGTATAGCGTAGCGGTATGATTTTTCAGAACAATCGATTTTTCCTTGTTCTGAACGTTATGAAAAAACAGGAGAAACAATGAGTTTCATGGGCAATTTGCTCTGGTTAATTTTAGGCGGGATTTTCCCCGGCTTGGGCTATATTTTGGGTGGAGCGGCGCTGTGTTTAACGATAGTGGGCATTCCTTTTGGGGTACGCACAATGAAGTTGGGCGTTGCCACCATGTCGCCTTTTGGCAAACAGGTTATAGAAGAAGAAAATGGTAGCGGAACGATGAACATGCTCTTTAATTTAGTTTGGCTGGTCTTATTTGGCTGGGAGATAGCATTGGCGCATCTCATGGTTGGGGCGGCGCTCGCCATCAGCATCATCGGCTTGCCATTTGCCAAGCAGCATATCAAGTTGATTCCAATGTCGTTATTCCCGTTCAGTTATGGGTTAGAGTAATAGGGCTAGCTCCAAACTAAAAAAGACAAAAGGGCAACGCCATTCTTGGCGTTCGCCCTTATGTCAAAACCCAAACAAAGGAGGAGAAAATTGAGAAAATGCGCCCGCGTTTGGTTCTGACCCAAACTTTCAGCCCCATTTACCGGCTTGCCGGTTTAGTTCCAGGCTAGGGCATTTTAATCGTCAATCCGCTTTGAAAACGTATTGACAATGCGTTCACATCGTATCGAAGAGAGGGGTCATTTTCCATCAACAAAGCGTGAGGGCGGCATAAATTGAACGTTGAGGGGAGGTAAGTTTAACGTAAATGGCTGTTTTATACGCTCCCGAAATTGACAGCCCTACTCCCCTTCCGTAAAATCCCCAGGCTCATTCCATCATTTCAATAGTTTTTAGCCAGAGAGGCGTTCGTCCTCCTGTTTATGAGGCATCTATGTCGATACCTACTACCAGCGCTGAGATTCGTCAGGCTTTTTTAGATTTTTTTGAAGAAAACGGGCACACCATCGTACCTAGCGCTCCTTTGCCTAATCGAGATAATCCAACTTTGCTCTTCACCAATGCCGGCATGAACCAATTCACCGACATCTTTCTGGGCAAAGTTCCACGCCCATATCCGCGAGCCACGACGGCGCAAAAGGTGATGCGGGTACAGGGCAAACAAAACGACCTGGAAAATGTCGGTCCTTCCCCCCGCCACCAAACGATGTTTGAGATGTTGGGCAACTTCTCTTTTGGCGATTATTTCAAGCGAGAGGCGATAGATTTCGCCTGGACTTTCGTCACCAAAGCGCTCCAATTGCCATTAGAGCGGCTATGGGCTTCCGTGTACGAAGAAGATGACGAAGCCCGGGAGTTGTGGGAACGGTATTTGCCGGCAGATCGGGTGCTGTCGTTTGGCAAAGAAGAAAACTTTTGGGAGATGGGCGAGATCGGACCTTGCGGACCCTGCTCCGAAATCCATTATTACATCGGCGATTTAGAGAAACAGACGCCTGATGGCGTCAACGTTGACGATGACTACCTAGAATTTTGGAATTTGGTGTTTATGCAATTTGAACGGCAAGCGGATGGATCTCTCCATCCGCTGCCCAATCCATCTGTCGATACCGGCATGGGATTAGAACGCGTCTGTCAAATTCAACAAAATGTCACCAACAATTACGAAACAGACCTTTTTGCCGGCATTTTAGATCGCATTCAAGAGGCGCTAGGCGACGCCGACGAAAAACGGCAGCAAAATTTAGTCGGCTACCGCGTTATCGCTGACCATGGACGAGCGGCGACATTTCTGACGGGCGATGGCGTTTTGCCCGGCAACAGCGGCGAAGGATATGTGCTGCGAATGATCATCCGCCGCGCGGCGCGATTTGGGCGAGAAATCGGCTTCCACGAACCATTTTTGGGGCAAATCGCTGAAACGATTGCCGGCATAATGGGGGATGTATATCCAGAAGTTAGAAAGAATTTAGCCCATATCCAACATGTGTTAACGGATGAAGAGGTCAAATTTAACCGGACGCTAGACAACGCCTTGATCCGACTTGATAACGCCCTGGATGAATTAGCCGCATCGAGCGAAAAAATCATTCCGGGAGAAACCGCTTTCACCCTCTACTCCACCTTCGGGTTGCCAGTTGAAATCGCTAGGGATGTGGCAAAAGAGCGCGGCTTTGATGTAGATGAAGCCGGATTCCTCCAAGCGCAACAAGCCCACGCCCTTACCAGTGGAGGGAACGCTTTTCAGGAATATGAGGGCAGCAACGTTTACTCAGAGCTGCTTAATCAGTTAATTACAGAAGGGCGATTGCCGGCATCTGGGGTAGATTACGACCCTTACGACAGCCATCAGTTAGAAAGCGAAATCGTAGGCGTCATCGTTGACGGCGAATTGTTACAAAATGTCGCCGTCGGGCAAAAGGTAGAGATGGTGACGGTTGCCACCCCATTTTATGTAGAAGCGGGCGGCGAGGTCAGCGACACGGGTCAAATCGTGAGCGAGAGCGGAGCGGCTGAGATTTTCGATACGCGCCGCCCAATTCCGGGGTTGATCGTTCATGCCGGCATCGTCAAAGCTGGCAAGTTAGCTGTAGGCGAAATCGTTACGTTGCAAATTGACCGCGACCGGCAATGGGATATTCGCCGAAATCATACCGCTACCCATCTACTGCATCAGGCGCTGCGCGACCAATTGGGCGAACATGTCCATCAATCCGGCTCTCTCGTCGCCCCAGATAGGTTGCGCTTCGACTTTACTCATCCCCAAGCTGTCCAGCCAAACGAGTTGTCCGAAATCGAAGCGATAATCAACCAAACAGTTTGGCGAAATCTGGCCGTTTCCGCCGAATACATGGGGCAAGAAGAGGCGATAAACCAGGGGGCGATGGCGTTATTTGGCGAAAAGTATGGAGATATTGTGCGCACGATACAAATTCAAAGTTCAGCGGACAAGAGCCCTTACAGCTTTGAACTGTGCGGCGGATTGCACGTGGCATCAACCAGCCAAATCGGCTCCTTTCACTTTGTCTCCGAAGGGGCGGTCGCCGCTGGCGTGCGTCGGGTGGAAGCGGTGACGGGCAGCGGCGCCTACGATTTCGTTTCGGAACGTTTAACCACTATCGACGACCTTTCTAAAACGCTCAATAGTCCGGTGGGGGAGTTAATCGAGCGGCTGCAAGGGTTAGTAAAAGACAATCGAGCGTTGCAAAAGGAGATTGACAAGCTGAAACGACAACGGCTTAGCGGCTCGCTGGACGCTCTACTGGAGCAAGCTCAGCAGATCGATGAAGTGACGATGTTGGCATTGGAAATCCCGAACGCCGATGCGGATGGGCTGCGCGGATTGATCGACCAATTCCGAAACAAAAAGGGGATGGCTGGGGTGGCTGTGCTAGTTACGGTGAACAACGGCAAACCATTGCTGGTTGCCGGCATTACCGATGATTTGGTTAAGCGCGGATTACATGCCGGCAAATTAGCTGGCGATTTGGCTCGGCTAATGGGCGGCGGCGGCGGCGGAAAACCCCATATGGCGACCGCTGGCGGCAAAGATGCCGGCAAATTGCCCGATCTCTTGGCGCGGGCGCCATCCTTGGTTGAGAAACAGTTACGAAAAAATTAATCGGCGGCAGGAGCAAAGGTGACAATAAATTCAGAACCGCCGCCCTCCCTGGGCTGCATCCATGCCGCGCCGCCATGTTGGCGAGCGATTTGGCGTACGATAGCCAGCCCGGCGCCCGTTCCTTCCACCTCCCGGTCAACCCCTCGCTGAAATAGCTCGAAAATTCGCTCTCGCTGATCTGCCGGCACGCCCATTCCCCTATCTCGCACTACAAAACCAATACCCTGATAATCCTCGATCTCGATCTGAGGAGGCGCGCCATTCATTGAATATTTGATGGCATTAGAAATTAAATTGCACAGCGCCTGTACCCCGTACATTTCGTGCAGGCGTAACATCGGCAAATTTTCGCCCACTTGTACAGCGCCCTTAGCTGCCTCTAACTGGGGGCGCAATTGATCAAGCGCTTTTTGCACAATTTGGTCGCCATACATTTCCTTTGTCTTCAACTCGGCATTCCGAATGCGAGACAATGACAAGATATCCTCAATTAGGTGGCGCATTCTAACGGACGCTTTGCTAACACGAGCCAAGTAATCTTGCCCTCTCTTATCCAGAGCCTGTTCGTATCGCAAGTTTAGAATATCTGAAAAATTCTCGATGCCCCGTAGCGGCTCTTTTAAATCGTGCGAAATGATAAACAACAACGATTCCAACTCTTGATTCAATTTCTCTAGGCTGGTTTGCTGGCGTTGTAATTCATCGAGTCGATAAGCTTCTATCTGGTTGCGGTGTCTCATCACCAACACAGTTAACAATCCAGAGCTAATCACAAAGCCAATGGAACTGATTAAATCAGTAAAGACAATGCTGGCATGGAAAGTAGCCAACATGATCATAGCCAGGCTAGTAAACAGGACAAAACTGACCATTTCTGGTAAGGATAAAAGGATGCTGCCCAACAAAAACGCTATAATAATCCAGGCAAAAACAGACAAAAAGTTTTGTTGGTAATACTCCAGACGATAAAGAACTGTCAGGAAAGGGGCGGCAGCGAATATGGTCAGGACAAACCACGCTCCCCACCGATAATATTTGGTGCGGCTAAGCAGATAGCCAATTGTCGACCCAACAAAAAGCGTCCATTGAAAAAGGGTTACTCCGCCTTCTCGGTTCAACGAAGACAATATGCCGGCAGCCGTCAATGGGGCAAAAATAAATAATATGATAGTCAGCAAACGGATTTGCTGTCGTTCGACAAAGTCGCCGGCTTGGGTTGGCGGAGCCAATATCCACTTCTGCAAGCGAGTGACAATTCCAGTAGGCGAACTTGGCGCTTCTAATTTATGTTTAACCTGCTGCATGAATTCAATTAATCTTTATTGTCTGCCGTCTATTCTCCAGCCTCAATCACATTTATCATCTGATATTGCATTATCTGTTAATGGCGCTGTTTTTGAAATGGCTAATTTGTTCTAACATGTTGAAAAATGTTAGAGCGCTGTCTCCAATAGATCAGGTATGGAGATAGCAACCCCCTCAAAATTATTAAACATTAAATCCTGAAACGGCAATTGATAATGACTTTGCGCCAAAACCATCAATTCTAAATAACTGATCAGGATACGTTGATTCCAGTCGAAGCTTAACAGGTCAGCCAGGGCGCAAATGCCGGCATCATCCCCCTCTAACTCTACAAAATCCCCAAATGGCATCTCATCCAACGCCACTTCGACGCCGTTTAGATGGTATCGCGTTCGATATTTTTCATACTGAATGCTCGCTTCAAATCCCAAGCGCGATAATATTTTAGCGACCAAATCAAAATCTTCTACCATTACCTCAATCTCTTCCCGAACTTTTGCTTCAGATTGAACATCTTCCAACGGCGAGCCTTTAAAAGTCAACCTGTTTTCGCCATCTTTTCGCAATCGCAGCAATTTGCCAGCCCGTTGCAACCCTTGCCACGGGTTATCGTAACAGATGTTCTGTTCATGAGCTCGGGCTTTTTCTAAATGCGCGCCTAATTCAACTAACTTTTTCTTAAATGCCGGCAAATCTGCCACAAAAAATTTCGCTTCCACTTCCAGCCGATCGCCGCTGCTCATTCCAAACCCTCACTTGCCTGGACAATTAACGCCAATCTCTGCCCTTTCTCTACCGACGCTCCCGCCTCCACAAATATACGGTTTACTATGCCATTCATAGGCGCTTTTAACTCATTTTCCATCTTCATCGATTCCAAAATGATAATCGTCTCCCCCTTTTCTGTCGTATCCCCCTCCGCTTTTGGCGCGGCAATAATTATCCCCGGCATCGGCGATTTAATTATCGCTTCCCCCTCATCTCTGGCGCTTACTCCCCGCTCTTGCGCCATACGGTACGCCCACTCATCTTGTACCAACGCCGAATACAACTCCCCTTCCAACAACACCTCCCAATTTTCCCCTCGTTGGTCCACAACCGCTTCATATGAAATGTTGTTAATCAACAACGATAGCAAACCGCCATTTTCCAACCGGTTAAAATCAACTTGGTACAACTCCCCATTTACCAGAACTTCGCCCGCCCGATCAATTTCGATTTCGTACTCTTGGTCGCCGACTTGGGTAAAATATTTCATAATCGATTTGGATTGTTCTTTTGCGTTAACCGCGCTATTTCGCCAGCCGCTCCCATCGGCTGAGCCATTTCCAATTGCTGGCATCGCGGGCGCCCGGCGACACGATTTGGCTGGCTTGCTGGCTCCGAGAATGGGCAGCCAGCGTGGCTAAAATCGCCGCTTCTAAACCCAACTTCGGCTCTCTATCTGCCATGCTGAACCGCTTTTCTACAAACTGGGTGTCGAACGTTCCCCACATAAAGCGATGGCTGTCCATCATATGCTGATGGAACGGGATATTCGTTTTGACGCCCATAATCCGATATTCTGCCAGGGCGCGTCGCATCCGCAATATCGCCTCTCCCCGTTTATTGCCGTAGCAAATCAACTTCGCCAACATCGAATCGTAATAGGGGGTCACTTCGTAGCCGGCGAAGACGCCCGTATCGACCCGAACGCCGGGACCTGTCGGCAAACGGCTGGCAGTGATTGCCCCGGTCGAGGGCAAATAGTTATTGTATGGATCTTCGGCATTAATTCGACATTCTATCGCCCAGCCTGTCATTTCAATATCGTTCTGCTTAAAGCGCAATTGGCGGCCGCGGCTGATGCGCAACATCTCTTGCACAATATCGACGCCGGTCACCAACTCGGTCACGGGATGTTCAACTTGCAGCCGAGTGTTCATCTCCAGAAAGTAAAAATTTTTCTCTTTATCGACCAAAAACTCCACAGTGCCGGCATTTACATACCCAACCGCTTGCGCCACAGCTCCCCCCATGTCCCCCATCGCGCTCCGCAATTCCTCATCGACAAAAACCGAAGGCGCTTCTTCGATCAGCTTTTGATGCCGCCGTTGCAACGAACATTCTCGTTCTCCCAGATGAATGACATTTCCCTCATTGTCCGCCAAAATCTGAATTTCGATATGACGACCTTCGGTGATCATCTTTTCCAGGTAAACTCTCCCATCTCCAAACGCCGCTTCCGATTCGCGGCGGGCAGCGGCTATGGCGCCTGCCAGCTCGCCGGCGCTGTTTACCAACCGCATCCCTTTGCCGCCGCCGCCTGCCACTGCTTTAACCAACAGGGGAAACCCTATTTGGCGTCCAGCGGCAACCAATTCTTCATCCCGCAACCCTGGTTCGACGCCAGGCACAATGGGAATGCCGGCATCTATGGCTGATTGTCGGGCTCGTTGTTTGTCGCCCATGGTATCGATTGCCGAAGCGGGCGGACCAACAAAAACGATGCCGGCATCGACGCATGCCTGGGCAAACTCCCCATTTTCAGCCAAAAAACCATAACCCGGATGAATCGCTTCTGCCCCAGATTTTTTTGCCGCGTCCAAAATCTTATCGATCCGCAAATAACTGTCGCGGGCGGGCGGCGCCCCAATATAATACGCTTCGTCGGCAAATCGCACGTGCGGAGCGTTCCTATCAGCGTCTGAATAAACCGCCACTGTTTCGATGCCCAACTCATGGCAAGCCCGAATGATCCGGACGGCGATTTCGCCTCGGTTGGCAATCAACAGTTTGTCATATTTTTTTGCCAGAAAATCGCTCATTATTCAAACTTTCCAGTGACGTTTACAGCCAAACGCCTTTTTCAGCGAGTTGGCGGGGAAATTGTATCAAAGTTAAGAAGAACTGGCTTGATCCAATAACACAACCGCCCTTTCCAGTTCGCCGGAAGCGGGGAATTTCAATACACTTACATCATGAATTCGTCGATAAAAATCGGGTTGCTTTGTGGCGGACCCTCCTTAGAGCGCGGAATCTCTCTTAACTCTGCCCGTTCCGCTCTAGACCATCTCCAAGCGTCGGATATCTCGATCTTCCCATTCTATTTCGATTTAAATCGGCAAGCGTATGAATTGTCGCCAGCTCATTTATATTCTAACACCCCTTCTGACTTCGACTTTAAAGTCGCCCAAATTGGCAAACTGCTGCCCGATCTGGCATTGCGAGAACGATTGCGCCAGATGGATTTGATTTTTCCCGCTATCCATGGGGCGTTTGGCGAAGATGGCGGCATTCAGGCGTTTTTAGAGGAGATCAGGGCTCCATTTGTGGGATCAAGTTCAGCCACATGCCGGCAAGCGTTTGACAAATATAACGCCAACCGCCAATTGGCTGAAAATGGCTTCTTCACCTTACCCAATCTGCTGCTAGAACCCACGATGGCGGATATTCCAGGAAAAATCGAGCTCTTTTTTCAAAGGCGCGGACTCAACCGCGCCATCGTCAAGCCCACCAAAGCGGGCTCCAGCGTCGGGGTGCATGTGATTCAATCCCCAGAAGAAGGGGCAGCGGCATTTACCGAGATTTGCCGGCAAGACATCGATAATCAGGCAGTCGTAGAACCATTTTGCCAAGGTCAAGAGTTCACCCTGATTTTGATACAGAACGACCAGGACGAGCCAGTCGCTTTGCTGCCCACTGAAATCGGTTTAGAAACGCCAGGGCAACAAATCTTCGATTACCGGAAAAAATATCTGCCTACCCAACAAGTGACATACCATGTGCCGCCCCGCTTTTCCGACGAAACGATTCGAGAGATCCAACGGCAGGGCGAACGCATTTTTAAACTGTTTGGCATGCGAGATTGGGCGCGTTTTGATGGCTGGGTATTGCCTGACGGGAATATCTGGTTCTCTGACCTCAATATGGTCAGCGGCATGGAACAAAACAGCTTTATGTTTATACAGGGAGCGCAAGCTGGATTTAGCCACGCTGGATTGTTGCGCCACATTTTGCGCCAAGCTTGCCGCCGCATCGCCATCCAATTGCCGGCAATTCCGCCGCAAAGCGTTCAAACATCCCGAAAACAACCCGTTCAGGTCATCTTTGGCGGCGACAGTTCCGAACGGCAAGTGTCGTTGATGAGCGGAGCCAATGTGTGGTTAAAATTGCTCCGCTCCCAAAAGTATGCCCCACAGCCATTTCTGCTGGACAGATCGGGCGAAGTATGGCGGCTGCCCTACTCGCTCATCTTACGCCATACCGTGGAAGAGGTCAGCGGCGCCTGCCGGCAAGCAATGGCGCACGCTGATAAATTGAGGCGGTTCAGAGAAGAGATCCTGCAACGGTTGCATCCTCATCCTCAACTGGCGGCAGAGACGGAATTTAACCCCCACCGCTTGTCGCTCGACCAATTTATCGCCGAAGCGGAGTTGGTTTTTATCGCCATCCATGGCGGCATCGGCGAAAATGGCGATTTGCAAGCGATGCTGGATCAAGCGAAGGTTCCGTACTCTGGCTCTGGAGCAGCCGCTTCTCGTCTGTGCATGGACAAGCATAAAACGGGCGAAGCGTTGCGCGAGTTGGCGGATGCCGGCATTCGCTCCGCCCCCAAAATCTTGGTAGCCGCCGAAAATTTAAACAGCTATACCTCCTCGCAATTCCAACATTCTTGGCAAGAGATGCAACGGCAACTTGGCTCCCCTTCTCTCATCGTCAAACCCAGCGGCGATGGCTGTTCTTCCGGCGTCGCCCGTCTGTTTGGAGCGGCGGATTGGGAACGATACGCTGAATTCATGCTAGAAGGCGTCCCTCGCATTCCGCCAGATAGTTTGAGCCGCCAGCCCGCCATTATCGAAATGCCTACTGAAATGCCCACGCATCTGCTGTTGGAAAGATTTGTGGCGACGGACGAAATTCGGATCGAGGCAGGCGAATTAGTGTGGGAAGAGAAGACGGGTTGGGTGGAGATGACCGTCGGCGTATTAGGCAAAACAGGGCAACTGAGGGCTCTCACCCCCAGCATCACCATCTCCGCTAGCTCGGTGTTGAGCCTGGAAGAAAAGTTTCAGGGGGGCACCGGGGTCAATATCACGCCCCCGCCAGCCGAATTTGTGCCGGCATCTTCGGTGGCGCGAGCCCGACAGTTGGTTGAGAAAGCGGCAAACAAATTAGGCATTTCCGGCTTCGCCCGTATCGACATCTTCATGGAGGTCAAAACAGGGGCGATTATCGTCATTGAAGCCAACACCATACCCGGCTTGACTCCTTCCACCGTCATCTATCATCAGGCGTTAGCCGAATCTCCCCCGCTCTTCCCCACCCAATTTTTAGAGCGCATCCTCGATTTTCGGGCTATCTCGGCGGCTGAGAATCAGATACAAATTTAAATCCCCTTCTCTGCCGTCGCTGCGAAATTGATGTTCGATCTGCAAGCCAGCATCACCCGCCAATCGCTCCATCTGTGCCGCGTCGATTTGAGCCACATAGCGTAAAATCTCTTCCGAACCGCCCCAGGTCAGCAAATAATCGCCTGGCTCAATTTCCCCAGCGCTTACCCCAATCAACGACCAGGGGCGAATTTTGCGACGCTGCCGCGGATTGCCGGCAAATTGCCAATGGCTAAAGATCATTTTGCCGCCAGGCGACAAATAGTTTGCCATTCGCTGCACAACAGCCAATCGGTTGGCTCGCCCTGGAATATGCTGCAATGTGGCTAAACAAGCGATAGCGGCGCTAGGTTGAATGCCGGCAAATGCGTCCGGCTGGCTGATCTCCCTCAAAAAATAGCGTCCTGTACCGCCCGCTTTCGCCATCGCCAACAATGATGAACTGCTATCTATCCCCACATAATCGCCGATAAGCTCTCGCGCCATCAAAAATCGACCCAGCCGCCCCTCCCCACAACCGACATCTAGCAAAGAATTGCACCCATTTGGGAAATAAACCATCCATTCCGAAGCCAATTGGTAAAAGCCGGGTTGGGGCTGCGTCCGCGTATTGGCAAAGGCAACAGCCGTTCGCTGATAAAAGTCAGCGTTTAACGCCAGTAAGCGGTCTGCTGCGCTTTTGTTCATACTTATACAGCGATCAATCTGTAACAACGACTTTGTCGAACGCCACCCGCAATCCGCCGCGCCCAAAAGCGCCGGCAGCCAAGGCGATTTTCCCTTGAGACAATAAACTTTCATCGGTAAAAGCGCCCAACAGCGTCCCATTAGCGTACACTCCGAAACGCATCCCATTTGCCGCTACGCCCAGTAAGTTGGAAACGCCCACCCCCTGCTGAATTGAGGATGTCTGCTCCCAATCATCCGTCAGGGAAGATACCGTTCCATCCGGGTTGCGTCGTTCCACAAGATAAAATCCATCGCCCGTAACGGCAAATCGATAAAAACTGTATCCGCCAGATTGCGCCAAATTGTCCTGCAATCGAAATAGAATTCCATAACTGTCGCTGGGCAACCCTTCCAAAATAACCGCTTCAACTTCCATTGTAAAATCAGATAAGATCGGCTCTTGTAAGGTGGAAAATTGCATGGTGGATGGAGAGTCAATGCCAATTAGCAGGCGTCCATCTCGCACAGCGGTGAACCCCATTGCGTCTGATTCAGTCAGCCAAGGTCCCGTTTCCCCCGTATCAAATTGTTCCGACACCAGTGGTTCAGCCCCTCCTGCCAAACCACAGCCGACGCTTGCCCAAAACATCACGCCAACCAAGAAAGCGCTAACAATAGGGCGAAAAGCCAACTTCTTCATGCAATTCATGGTTACAGATATGATCAGGGGGCGGCAATTTGAATATTGTCAAACGCCACCGACACCGAGCCGGGTTGAAATGCGCTTGCCGCCAAACCCACGTCTCCCACTACAAAGGTATTGTCTTGCACCGTTTCTAAAGGCAAACCATTTACAGACAACGACAGTTCATTGCCAATACATCCTACCCGAATGAAGTTGGTGGCTATTCCCTGATTGATAGCGTCTGAACTCTTAAATTGTCCATCTCCTGACAGGATTTGCACCTCTGTTGACCCGCTAACATATTTGCCAATGGCATAATAGCCATCGCCGCTAATCAAAAAAAGATAAAAATTTTCCGGATTTTGATACCGGCATATTACCCCATAGGCGTTGTCGTCTTGCCCTGCAACTTGACGCGCCTGGACGTTTATTATGGCATCGTCGAACTGTTTGCCAGGGTTCGTCCACCATACTTGTCCGGTTTCGCTAACGCTGATTTGCAATGCTCCCTCCGAAATATCAGTCAACGTTCCTCCTTGATTGGTCATCCGCCAGCCACAATTCTTTTCTTCTTCAAAGTCATCAACAAACAAAAACCCTTCTTCAAGGCAATCATCTGGGGCATCAAACCCATTGAACGGCAAACAAGCGGTAAGCGCCAAGAAAAACGCCACCCAAATCCAACTTTTCAGCATAAGCTCTTCCTTACCTGACAATTTCGATGTCCAACAACTGGTCGTTTGTAATCATACAGGTCATATAAACCTGGATTTTTTTAGACACGGAGAACACAGAGGATACAGAGACTTTTTTATCAGATCCACCTTTTTGGGTAATTTCTAGGGTTTTTGGCTAATTATTTCCTTGAATTTTTTACTTGGTCTCAAAATTTTGCCAAATCCTCTTTTTTCTTCTCTGTGTTCTCGCATTTCATCCGTGAACTCTGCGCCCATCTGTATAGTTATGGTTGTATTATGTTGGTTGGCTCTCTCCTGCTGCAGATTTTGATGATGGCTGATTCTCGGTTAACCCCTCCAGCCTATCGCTTATCCTTTCCATCTGCTCTTGTAACGCTTTCTGTTGGCGTGAGCTATGCCAATATAAAATTAAAATGCCCACCCAAAACACTAATATAATTACGCCGATAAGGGTCAAATTGCTAAACATAGATAAAGTTTACCGCAATTGGGTCTTCCCGACACGCCGCTTTTGCTTCAGAAAAGTTTAAGAAGGTATCCAAACAAAAACCCGAAGGGTTTCAGTTTCTCTCAGACAAAAATCAGGCTGATTTTAGCCTGGATTTGTGTCATTGTTTCAAGGGATCTAGTTGGAAAATTCTTGCAAACTCACCTTTCAGGGCAGTATGCCGGCATCTTGTTGCAAACTCACTTTTCAGGGCAATATGCCAGCATCTTGTAACATCTTGGCAGTCCCTTGCCAATCGGCTAAATCCCCCAAATCCAACTTAATCGCCTGCGGCAACAGCTCGTCCAATGGCGTCAATTGCGATGGCAATTGCATGCCGGCAATCACAGGGTATTCATACGTCTCATCGGCGAAATATTGCTGACCGGCAGGAGACAGCAAATATTCGATAAACTTTTGGGCATTTGCCGGATTTTCGCCCCCATCTAAAATGCCTGCCCCAGAAACCATCACTAATGAGCCGGGACCGCCATCCGGCAAAAAGTAATTTCTAGCGGGAAAAGTTTCCCCTTCTTCCGCTAAAAATCGATATAAATAGTAATGGTTCACTAAGCCGACATCTACTTCACCTGAACCTACTGCCGCGACAATAGGGGTGTTGCCTTCATAAGCGATGGGGTCGTTGGCTTGCATGGCAGCCAACCATTGCTCAGTCTGGTCGTCGCCCCAACTAGCTCGCAACGCGGTGACCATCGCCTGAAAGGAACTGTTGGTGGGCGCCCAGCCCAATCTGCCGCCCCAAATTGGATCGGTAAACCCCCATAAATCTGCCGGCAAATCCCCCTCAACCACATTCTCCGTATTGTAAACTACCACCCGCGCCCGCCCAGAGATACCCACCCATTCACCGTCTGTATCGTGGAATTGCTCGCTGGTTAAGGATAATGTCGATTCCGGCAGCGGCGTTAACATGCCGGCATTGGCGATAGCCCCCAACCCGCCCGGATCTTGGGCATAAAATAGATCTGCGCGGCTGTTCTCCCCTTCTTCCAACAACAACGCGGCAATTTCGGCGGTGCTAGCATACCGAACCTGAACGTCGATTCCCGTTTCCATCTCAAAGCGCTCGATTATCGCTCCCACCAAACTTTCGCTACGCCCTGAATAAATAAGCAATTTTTCTGATTCCGCCCCAGAATTTACGGAACTGCACCCCAAAATGCCGGCAATCATGATAAAACCCAACCAAATAAATCGATGTCGCATCAATCACTCTCTTAAGTAATGTGTCAAAATAACCATGGAGACCGATTATGGGATTATTAGAGGGGCGAAACAAGGGTCGAAGTTAATCCGAAAGTTGCCGGCATCCAAACTCAAAGTTAACCAAGGGACAATGACGACCGCTTAGGCGCTAAAACAAAAAAACATGCCGAAGCATGTTTACCATCATCTCTTTCAAATTGTTTGATGTCGCTTATTGGGTGGCAGCAGCAGTCACTACAATATTGGCTTCTGTCATTTTTTCTTCATTAACCCAAATTTGCAGCACATAATCTCCTGGGCTAAAGCCATCTTGCGGTTCAAAATAGACATAGCCAGGACCCCCTTCCCCATAAACCCACTCTTGCGCCCCGCCATCAACCAATACGCCATTGTGCCACCATACCCACGCCCATTCCATGCCGTCCGCCATCGCTTCGTAATCAAAGGTAGCGTACAACCGATAAGAGCCCGCCGGGAAAACTCGGCTGGAGTTAATTGGAGCGTATTCTTCACTAACATCTCTAGCGAACGATATATCGCCAAGCCTAGTTTTAGATGTCGTTTCTGAGGAGGCTTCAAACTGAGAAGCAAATTGTGCCGGCAACTCATCAATGGCAATCGCCACATTATCCGTTGTAGAAGGGGCAAATTGGGCAACAGCCGCGCCGCTTAACGTCTCCAATTCAATAGATGACTCCGGTTCAGCTTCTTCCCTTAAAACCGCCTCCTCCACTGGCTTAACCGCCTCCAAATACGCCATTCGAACGACGCCATCTTGGGGAGGGCTCCACACGAACAAGGCGATCCCGGCTGTAATCAATCCCATTACAAAGGACGACATCCCATATTGTTGCATTCGCTGCTCGGCTTGCCGCCGGAGAAAATAATATGGGGAGCGTTTCGCCTCTCTGCCCGCCTTTAAAGCGGCGACCAACATAAAGATGGTCAACAAAGCGAAAACGCCCAACAACCAGTTTATCGTAGCTATATCAAATGTCACGGTTTATTGTTGCTTACAATTAATTCCTGCTAATTACTGATAAGCAAAAGCGATTATAACAAAGGGGGAAAGGTTAGCAAATCTCGACTATCCTCGCCTAGCGATGTCACCAAATTGACACCTAAAAATCCGTTTGTTAGCATTAAATTCAATAAAAACTCGTTTGTTATCCGATTAATTTACTGTCATTTTTTAAGTTGGCAGCGCCAACATTAAGCCGGATAATAGAGATTTCCGCGGTAAATAAGCAATAAAAGCCGTAGTACCCCTTTGAGTTACTCAGTTTTCGTTAAGGTTTCAATTAACCCTATGTACAAATTATCTTTTTTATATCGACAAGTAGAAGATATTGAGGCTTCTAACGCATTTTTCACGGATTATCACCTGCCATCGGCGGAAAAGTTGCCCGATTTGTTAGGCAGCGAGGTCTGTTACATCGATGGCAAACCGGGCGGGGCGTCACGCTTTTTCCTGAATTATTCTCTATTTTTCCCATCAAAAGAGGTTTTATACGCCTCTTTGTCTGCGCCTGCCGGCATTCAAATGTTGAAAACGTTAGAAGAATGGGTGGAGTCGGGGGCGATTAGCTGGTTTCATGGAGAAGCTCTGGCAGACCGCCACACCAGCCAAGCCGCTGTCGCCTCTTCGCCATGAGCGTTTTGCTTTTTTTCGTTGACGGGCTGGGATTAGGGACAAACGATCTGCAAACCAACCCTTTTTGCCAGGCAAAGTTGTCCCGAACGACTGAACTGTTGGGGAAAAAATGGGTTTTTTCCCAAGATGAGCCGATTTTCGCCGACAATGCGACGATGATTCCAACCGATGCCGGCATGGGCGTATTTGGCAGACCGCAAAGCGCCACCGGACAAGCTGCAATTTTGACAGGGCGTAACATCCCTTCCCTAGTTGGGACGCATTATGGACCCAAACCCAACCAAGCTATCGCGGAGTTGATATGCCAAGGGACGATTTTTCATCACGTTGCCAAAGCCAGAAAAAGCTCCGCCTTGCTTACCCCCTACCCCCAACGCTATTTTGACGCCATAGCCAGCGGCAGAAGAAGTTACTCGACGGTACCTTTAGCGGCGGCAGATGCCGGCATCCCTTTGCTAACTGCTGATGATTTGAAAGCTGGAGACGCCGTGAGCCCCGACTTTACCGGACAAGGGTGGCACGACCATCTTGGATATGACGATATACCGACGATCAGCCTTGAAGACGCGGGGGGGCGCATCGCCCAACTGGGCAAACGGCACGATTTCGCCTTTTTCGAGCATTGGCTCAGCGACTATATCGGGCATCGGGGGACAATGGCGGAAGCGACCCGCCACCTGGAGCGGCTAGACACGGTGATTGGCGGCATCGTTGATAATTGGCGGGAGGAAGATGGGCTGCTGATCATTTGCAGCGACCATGGCAATTTGGAAGACAAAAGCGACCGCCGCCACACGACTAACCCTACGCCTACGATTTTGGTTGGGGCAAACCATGCCAACTTAGGGGCAAGAATCGAGAGTTTAGCCGATATTGCCGGCATCGTTCAAGAAACGCTTCAACTAAAGAACAATCAATGGCTGAATAATTAACAATCAACCATTCATCCATTCGCCAATTAATTATTTCTACTCTCCTGCCGGCAAAAACAGGGGGGCAAATTTGGCAATACGACCATTGCCGCTATCCGCCAGATAAATGAAATCCCCCAGATCAATAGCGATGCCGTTTACAATGCCAAATCGATCTGGTTCCGCTCCAAACTGCCCAAATTTAGCCCGATACAGCCCATTTTGGTCGAACACCAATACCCGGTATGCTTGCGGATCGGTAACATACACCCTGCCAGCGCTATCCAATCCCACAAACGGCTTGTTTTCCAACGTTTGCTCCTCTCGCCAATTCGTTTCCACATCCCACTCGTCAATAGGGGCTAAATCGGCGGAAAAGCGTTGAATCCGCATATTCCAGGTGTCCGCTAAGAAAAGCAAATTGTTATCCGTTGACGCCAAACCCACCGGCTCGCTCATCTGCCCCAGCAATGGACCCTGGCTGCCAACCATCTTCACAAATTCGCCATCCCTGGTCAGAATTTGAATGCGGTGGTTGCCCGTATCAGCAACAGCCAACTGGTTGAAAGGCAGCAACGTAATATCGCGGGGACCAAAAAAGAAGCCTTCCGCTCCTTGGTCGTCGTTGGGCGAGCCAAAGCCGCCAAATTGGGCGACCAGTTCCCCTTCTAGCGTAAATTTGTCGATACGATGATTCCAAGTATTGGAAGCATAGACATATTCGTCATCGACGGCGATACCCCAGGGAGCGGTAAATTCTGGCGTATCGCTGACAAAATCGCCAAAACTGGTTAAATATTCGCCCAGCGCGTTGAAAACGGAAATGCGATGGTTGCCGGCATCCGCCACATAGATCCGTCCATCTGGGGCGATTGCCACGTCGCGGGGTCTGTTCAGTATCCCTTCGCCGATCAGTTGAATGGGCTGCGGCTGGAGTTCATTGCCGGCATATGGGTCTGGCGGCGGCTGATAGGGCGCGGCGCCTACCCCAAAATCCCAAATCGTACTGTACACGTCTTTGCGAATATACAACTTCAAATCGTGGCGCAGGGGCCATTGTCCAGCAGAGTAATTTGCGCCATGTTCTTCGCCGTATTTTGTGTAATTACGGTACCAAAAAATATCCCACAACGCTTCACGAATGCCGGCATCCCATATCAGATGTCGATTTTCTGGCGGAGTGAGCGGATTAGGAATGATGTTGTCCCAACCAATATGCCGATACTCTTCCGTAGGCCACCATAGGAAGGTGTGCGTGGTAGCGATGTAATCATCTTCCAAGTAGGGGTCAGTTTTGCCCCAATTGAGGCTGCCAACAACCGCCACAGGGGATTCGACGATGTCGTCGCCGGGATTTTCGCCGAAGTAAACGCGATTAGGATAGTCGCGCAAATACCAAGTGAAGGGCCATGAAGAGTCGTTGTCAAACGAAACCCGAATCGATTTGTCCCCGTGCATCCGCATCGAAAGTTCTTCCAATTGGGGCAAGACGGTCGTTTTGACAGCCGGCGCAGAGTGCGCGTAAACCAGAAATTCATTGGTGTAATCGGCATTGATGTAGTTTGCCATGTAGGTAAAGCGAATGGTGATTAGGCTCAACAAGGCAAATATGCTCAGCGCCAAGATAGGGCGCCGAAATCGGTTGTCGATCCTGGATCGGTATTCTGACAGGATGTAGAGGAGAATGCCGGCAATCAAAACCCTACCCAGAAATTGTCCCAACCTCTGTAGATTTTCCGCCGTTAAATTAAAAGAGACGCCGCCAGTTATCAAAGGGGAAACGACCAGCCCAATCGCCGCCAACAACGCCATCAAAATGCCGGCATAGATCAAATTTCGGCTGTTTAGCCACAAGCGCGGCTCAAACGCGCCTAACTTCTGGTTGAGATACCAACCCGCCAAAAACGCCATTGGAATGTCAAAATGGATGCTCAACCAAGGCATCTTTTCACCGGCGACGCTGTATAAAACGTAGGTGAGAAAAAACCACCAAATTAGTTGCGGCACGAAGCCGGTCACGATATCTCGGCTAGCCAGGTCGGAGAGGCGTTTTGCCCCCTCAATTTGGCGAATTCTAGGCGCCACCAAGATAAACCAACCCAAAATCGCCAGCAACAAGATGATGCCGGCAGCTAATCCGGCAAAAAGGTAGTTGGGCGGGCTTTCTCCCGTTACATTCAAATTCGTCCGCCAATAAGCTAAGCTGCCCAACAATGCCGCCAACAACAACGTTCCCAACCAATAGCCGATGATCTTCCCCAGCCGATGCTGTCGCGCCCAATGACGAATCGCCAAAAAAGCGAAGCTCATGGGCAAAAATTCATAAAATGGCACAATGAAGATGTAATAAAACCAGGGTTGGTTTCCTCGCTCAACCGCCTGCTGTTCCAACCAATAGCCAAGCGATCCCACCAAACCAGTCATCATCCCATTGGGATTGGTAAAAACCGAGGTGAAAAAGAGCGAAAAGATGGCGTAAAATATCGCCAAGGCGGTAAACGCTTTGCGTTGATGCCACCATACGCCAAGTCCAACTGAAAATGCCAGGCAAATAAACAAAAAGAGCCCAGAACGGGTAGCGCCAGAGGCGAAAAAATTCTCCCAACTAAAGGAGTAATCAAGCGGATTCCATCCAGCTATTGTAGTGAGCAGGGGGGATACGCTTGGCAAAATTAATATCGTATATAGAACGATGAGGTCGAATTCCGGGTAATTGTCGAGATGTTCGCGCAGGCGAGCCGCGGTTAAGAATAAGGCGCCAACTGCCAAGGCGATGCCGGCAAATTGCAAGGCGATCAATATTGGAGATGTCCCGTTTTCATCCGCTGCCGCCTCTTCTTGAGGGGCATTGGGGTCGGCGGCAAATTGGGTCGTTTCCGCCGGGATTTCCTGGGAAGCAGATGACTGGTCGCTCCACTTGGCGCCCCCTGCTCCCGCCACCAGCAAGACAATGCCTCCCAGCAACAGCAGCCACGGGACTTTTCTTTTGGCGGCGTCAAACCAATTCGCTCCGCTAGCGAGTACAAAGAGGCGAATGAGCAAAAAGCTGCCGAAAATCGCCACATAAATAAAGGAGACTTCCTTGGTAGTAAACATCAGGGCGTTGCCGGCAGCAAACCACCACAAATATTTTTCTTTTCTTTCCGCCAAATAACGCCAGGTAGCCACAAAGACGATCAGCGCCCAACAAATCACATAAACATCATGCCGAATATAGCGGGAATAATAAAGAACAAAGGGGGAAATCAGAAACAAAAAGCTGGCGACTAACGCCCCTTTCCGTCCGATCCAATCCCGCAAAAAGTAGGGAGCAATCGTCAACAAAACGCCTAATATAGCCACCGGCAAGCGAGCGCTGAAGTCGCTGGGACCAAACAACCAATACGAAACTGCCGTCGCATGAAACAGGAAAGGACCATGCATCAGCGGAGTATGAGCAAAGCCATCGCCAATATAAAATTGGTGAGAAAATTCAGTATGCAGGCTTTCGTCATGGCTCATCACCCGGTCGCCAAGAGCCCAAAAACGGCTGATTATCGCCAATAATAAAATAAGGGCGTAAATCCCTTTTTCCCAGTCCCAACGCCATAAGGCAGATATGGGTTGCGCTAGCCAATCGTCGATGGCGGAGCTTTGAGGCGTCGTTTCACTCTGTTCGATCATAAGTTATGCCGATAAAGAACTATTAATTTTAAGGCAATCCAATCGCCAGCGCCGCAATAGGCGTGCCTGCCGGCATGGGCGTATATGTTGGCGCCATTTCCGTAGCTGATTGGGTCGCTGTCACAGTAGCGGTCGGTTCAGAGGTAGCAGTGACAGCCACAGCGGACGCTGCCGGCACATTGCCCCATCCCGACATTCCCCGCATATCGCCCATCAATTTTGTGCCGCTTAACCACACCATCCCGATCAAACAGACCGTCGCCGCCGCCGCGCCAAAACGCTGCCACATATTTGGCGGCAAAGCAAATCTATTTTGGCTAGGCACAGGGGGTCGCAGCGCCGCCAACCGCGCTGGCGAAGGGATCGAGGCTACGCCCATCGTCTCTTGAATGAGTTGGTGCAGCCGCCGCTCGCGGGAGAGCGATTGCCGGCATCTTTCGCACCAGGCGACATGATATTCAACCCGTTGCCGCTGATTTGCCGGCATCAATCCCAAAACATAATCGGAAGTTAAATGTGTAATATGTGATTGCGCCATTGTCATAACTCCAGTTTATCCGCTAAAAACCGTTTCATCGCCTTGTGCCCTAACCGCATTCGAGACTCTGCGGTTTTCGCCGGAATCTCTAAAATTTCCCCGATTTCCCCATATGTCAAACCGTTGTAATAGCGGAGTAGCGCCACATCTCTCAATTTGGGCGACAGTTGTTGTAACGCCTCCCACACAATTTGCTGCCGTTCAGACAATTGGACGCTATCATCGGGAATTGGAGCGGCTCTGTCGGTTAAATCGCGCTCGCCCAATTGGGCAAAAGAGAAGGTAGGCAGCCATTTGCGCCGCCGTTTATTGCGGCAGCGGCTTATCGCTATGCGATACAGCCAGGTGCGGAAGGCGGACTTTTTCGGGTCAAAGGTTTGAAAACGACGGAAAGCATATTCAAATGCGTCTTGCATCACCTCTTCCGCATCTTCCACATGGGTAAGGTAGTTGTAACACAACCGGTAAATTTCCGGAGAAAACCGATTGTAAATGAGATGGTATGCGCGTTCATCGCCAGTCAAACAACGCGCCAACCAATGGTCGAGTTGGTCACGGTCGCTCAGCGGGGCGTCGCCCGTCAGCGGAAAAGCGAGATCGTTGTGGAAAATCGTCATGGTCTGATGATAATATCTTCTTTCACCCACAAAATAATTGATGTGGCATTAATGCCGGCAGGGATCTCCCAAAACAAAAGGTATGCCGCCGTTTGTCTGCTGCTTAAAGGCACATCGAGATCATTTCGAATCAATTTAAAATCTGACCCCAAATATTGGTTTTCCATGGGCAGTTCCACATCTGTCGGGGTGATGATCAGGTGATGGTCTGCTGCCGGCAATCCGCTTTCTCCAAATTGCGCTTGGGGAAAGTCGCGCAAATACCAGCGTAAAACCGGCGTATCGACGGTAGAAAGTAGAGACGCTTCCGCCTCGCTCCCTAACCATTGCCATGCGGTTTCCCGAACTGTCTCCTCTAAAAATCGAACATCGTGGTCGGTGGCAACTGCCACCCATTGGGTGCGGGTGTCGTTTGCCGCGCGATGGTTGAGCCACCAACTATTTCCCCAACTAAACGCTCCCAGCAAAATTAAAGCGGCTCCTAACCCAGCTTGAAACGCCAAATTTTTATCAAATGTAAACAATATCAAGAATACCGCGCCGCCTACCGCCAGCAAACCCATCGCGATCCAAAAATGGGCGAAATCATCGGGGTTATAAAGGGCGACCTTCGTCTGGCGGGCGATCATGCCAACGAACGCCGCCCCCACCAAAGTTTGCGCCAATATCGCAGCTTCTCTCATCCCTTTTTCCACCCCTGGCGCTAAGGGTAGTTTCAGCGCTTCGCTGACAAAAAAGCCGACTAATAGCGCTGCCCAGGGGGTTAGAGCAAGCGTGTTGGCAACTGTGCCGGGCTGGGCGAAAAAGAGAACGATGCCTACGATCAGGGCATAAATCAAGAAACTCGGCAGCGGTCGCCCTTTCCACGTCCCCCAAATGCCGGCAACGCCGCCCACAAAGAGCAATATCGGCTCGTATCGTCCAAACACTAAGATCGGGGCAATCAACTCCATCGGATCTGAACTAACGCCAAAACGAGACAACCATTCGCCCAAATTATTCGCCGCGCCCCCCAACCCCGCCGGATGCAAAAACGCCATCGTCGCCAAAACAAAAAATATAGCCCCGCCAAACAGGTAGGCATTTCGCCTGGCTGACGCCGAAATTCCCAACGGCATTTCTACTAACTCTGGTCCAATCCAACGGCTGATGCCCCAACCAGCCGCCAAAATGAGGAGTCCTGAATAGAATTGGGGAGCAGTGGTTAATCCCAATCCAATGCCGGCAGCCGCAATAATCAACCATTTGGCGTCTGCTGCATCCAAATAACGAATAAACGCGATCAAGCTTAGCAACAGAGCAAACATCGCCGCGCTGTCTCCGCCAGCCGTGCGCGAGGCGGAAACCGCTGTGGGAGAGATCGCCAGTAAAATAGCTGCGGTTAATGCCCCAACTTCGCCCAATCGCCGCCGTAGCAGCCAGGGCGTCCCAACCGCCGCCCAGCCAAACAAAGCAGGCGCTAACCGCATTACGCCGTCGCTATCGCCTAAGATTTGGGTGAGCAAAGCGGTTGGGGTAAAGTAAGCGGGGCTGCCGGCAAACGGGATGTTGGCGGCTGAACTGCTCCAAAAACGCCACACATGCAAGGCTTGACTGGCTTCGTCGGGGGAAAGCGGCGTCTCCCCGATATTTATCAGTCGAAAGATGCCGGCAATCAGCAAAATTATCCCCAACCCCACATGCCCCAGCGTTAGGCTAAGAGAGAATGGTTTAGTTTGAGGATAAATCGGCGAGTCCAACACAAATATCGTTACTGTTCTTGAAATTCAATTAAAAATGTGGCGATAACCATCCATTTATACACATCTTTTGCCCCTAACCCGCAATTTCTCGCTGTTTTTTGTCCATTTCCGCATGGTCTAATTTAATCTGCCGGCAAAATTTGCCGCTTGCCATCGGTAGATGATAACTGTGTTGTTGGCAAAAACGACCGGCAAATGCTCGTCAAACAGCGTAAAATCATTTCCAAAATCGATCCGCTCTTTGCCGCCCACAAAGATGTAATCAACCTCGAACTCATCGAGTAACCGTTGCCGTTCATTCCAATTGGTCGATTGGTACAGTTGAGAGATGATGGGCGACCGTCTGCCCGGTTCCGGGTTAGAATAGCCGCGCCATTGCAATTCGTGTCCTAGCCAGCCCAGCAAAGTGGGCAAGCCGCTGTTTGCCGACACGCGGGCATAATCTGAATATTGCCCGCCAGTCGCTTCTAACACCACCGACCCGGTTGGGGCATTATCCCGCAGCCACAAAATCGCTTCATATTCCTCAGGATTAAAAAGTTGAATGTGCGCCATGCCGTTTAGCGTGGGGCTGCCGGCAAATTCGCGGGCGCGTGATTGTACCCCATAAAATGGATAGACGAGGGAGACGCTGAACATCGCCAAATAGCCCGCTGCGGCTATTTTGCCCAGAAATTTTTCCCGCCGCCACAAATAGTCTAGGGCAAACAGAGCCGCGATCCCAAACAACGCCCACGCCTGATAATAAAATTTGAAGATGGTGTTGATTCGCTGTCCAAAATTGTCGCGTAAATAGAGAAATTCGGGGGCTATGGCGAGCAGCAGCCCAGTCAAAACCATCAACAAGACAAATGGCAGCGCAGGGGATGGTTTTGACTCGCCTCTCTCAGCCCGATTTTGTTCAGCCGGACGATTGAGAATGGCAGCGGCAGCCATCACCGTCAGCCCCAGCAGGGCGCTCAACAAGAGGATTAAGCCGGGCAAAGCGAATCGTCTCGCTAAAATGGCTGGCGCCAGCCGGGCAACAGCTCTAAACCCCCAACTCACTCTGCCCCCGACGCTGGGGTCGAGTTGTGCCGGCAATGTGATATTTAACGCCTCAGCCAGTGCCCCTACTTGCCCCGCCCCTTGTGGACTGCTGGCGACCACCCAACCCAGGAAGAACATCGCCAAATGGAGCCCCGCCAACAAAGCCAACGCCGCGCCCAAACCTTTTTTCCAATGGCTAAATCGATTCCTGAAGCCCTCCGCCATCAACAACAGAGCAATTGTAAATAGGGGCATTGCAAAAATAATCAGAAAATGAACCAGTCGGGTTGGGCGCATCAAAAATGGGAGCAGATATGGGGCGCCCGCCTGCGAGCGAAAGCCGATGTAAAAGGGTAGGTAAAGGACGATTGCCGGCAACGCCAACATAAGCGCTCTTTTTATGCCGGCGGCAACGAACTCCGCATGCCATTCCCCCGTCTTCCGCCATGCCCGCAATACCATCATCCCTACAAATAGGAACAAGTAAATCAACACATCCCAGGTGTTTAGAAACGACAAACCGCCCAATGCCAACAGCGCAAACCAAAACAGCGGTCGACGGAATGCGCCGCCAGCCAACCGGCGAAAATCTCCTTCTACATCTGCCTCATCATCATCTTCCAGCCACCAGGCAAACGCTACCGCCATCGCCAACATGGCATAAGGCAGCGCCAGCACATGGGGGTGCATGTCTCCCAAAATAAAGCTAAAGCCGGGGAATTCGGCGATTGGTTCGTGGACGGGGCTGCCATTGCCGGCGCGAACCCCGGCGAAATCATATTCGGCGATAACCCGTGAGGCGCGCCACCACCACCAACCTCCCCCGTCGTAACGCGGGCTGTCCGTTGCCGGACCGGAAATCTCCGCCACATCAAGGTTGCGCCAAAAGGCGTCTGAACCAACCCCATTGCCGTGCAATATTTCGAGGAAAATCTCCTGATTGCCGGCAATCGGCAACGCCAGCGCCCCGATGAAAGCCAAGGCAATCGCCCGTTGTTTTGCAGAGGCAGAAAAGATGCCGGCATCCGCCATAATCAAATTGTAGATCAATCCAAAAGAAGCAGTTGCCGTCGCCGCCGCCAGCCAGGCGATGCCTAAATTGAAAGCAAACAGTTCATCCACCGCCGCCAATCGGGAAATAACCGACACCATCACATAGCCAAAATAGTAATAACTTATGGCGAAACCAGACAGCCAGGGGTCTAACGGCGGATATGCCGGGCTGCGGCTGACCGAATTGAGAAAGGCAAACTCCATCGGTTTTTCGGTACCGCTGATAGCTGGATTTTGGGCGCGAACCAATGCCCAGCCAATCAAAATCAAGGCAAACAACCCCTCCACCCCCAAGATATATCCCCTATTTTCGCGCAGCCAAACCCGAAATTGGCTAGATTCACCGCGTAACGCCCGCCAAGACAACGCCATAGTCGCCGCTAAGGCGAAAACGACGCCACCCAAATTGTTGCCCAGCGCCCCCAAGCTGGCGCCAATCCAAAAAAGGTAACCAACCAACAACAAACCAACCAATCGAGCAAAGGCAAAGCCGCGATCAGGCAGTTTGTGGAACAACCGCCAAGCTAGCGGCAATGCGGCGGCGCCAATTAAGGCTAATGCCGCCCACCATCGAATCAAGGCAAATAGTTCGTTGGCTGGCATCATGAGTTCACCCGATAGATGCTAACCCCGTCGTTGCGGTATACCTCGTCTAACAAACCAGCTTCTGCCATTTCGGCGAATTTGTTCATGCCGGCAGGAGGGTAGTAGACCCATTCCAACTGCCCAGCGTATATATATTCCACGTCATACTTCTTCAGGATGATCAACGCCTGGTCGATATCTGGCGTCCCAAACAGAGCGTTGACGTCGGCAATGCGATTGGTAACCATCGATGGGGCAGTAACCGCCCGTTGCTGCCGTTGATGCCAATCCCAGCCTACAATTGCCGGCAAGCCGGTGTAATTTGCCACTCGGTTGCCCACACTGCGGTATGGGTTGCCGCTATGCGCTTCGGCGATCACGGGCGAACCAGGGATATTGGCTTGCATCCATTTTATGGCGTCATAATCGTAATGGAGCGAAATCGTCTGCCCGCTATCGGCATAAGAGGTCGTCTCCATAAACGCCATGCCATCGAGAGTTAGAGGGGTTTGGTCGGTCATCCGAACCGACCATTTGGCGGCGGTGGCGGTGATGGGATACAGCAGCGCCATGCCCACCAGAATAGCGAAAGCGATTTTCCAGCCTGTGCCTAACCAGTTGCGCCGTTTTTGCAGCGTGGGCAGCGTCCAAGCCAGAGCGGCTCCGGCGGTCACGCTCAATATCAGCCACACCTGCATATAGAATTTGAAGACGGTGTTCATCCGCCCAATATCCCCTTCCAAAACAATCACTTCTACTGCCAGCGTCAGCCCTAAGGCGCACGCTGTCAAAGCTAGGGCAATGCGTTTGGGCGGCGATAAGGACGAGCGCAAGGCGAGAATGCCGGCAAACAACGCCAATGTTATCGCTAGAGGCGCAATCCAATAATTGCGCCACAACATGACGACAAGCGCCAGCAGGTAGACCACCGCCCCTACCGCCAGCCACATGCCGGCAGGAGCTAACCCTTCTAATTGGGCTGTCGTCCACCCGGCGCTCCATCGTCGAAATTCGATCGCCATAAAAGCAACTAATACGAATAAAAATAGCCCGTAAATCGTCAAATAGTTCATCACATATGTGTATGAACCCCCCCATAGCGCCGCCGAACTGTAACCCACCCCATAATTTTGAGCGAACGGCAAAAAAGTGAGCAAGGCGATACCCGCCAACAACGCGGACAACGCCGCCCCTTCGCCTGCCATTTGCACGGAAAATCGACCATACCTACGGTAAGCGGCAAAGCAGACGCCCAAGCTGCCAATGACCAAATAAGTGGGCAAATCCCAGGTGTTTGTGGCGCGAAGCGCCCCAATCGCCAAGCCGCCCACTAACCATTTTGCCGCTTGGCTCCAGGGGGAACGTTCTTCCGTCGGCGCTTGCAACGCCACGGAGATCGTCCAGCCAAGCGCCAACAGCATCAATGGCATCGAAATCATATGGGCGTGCAAATCCCCATACAAAAAGGTGAAATAGGGGAATTCAGTGATGGGCTGCGCCTCGCCATCATTGAAATTTACCGTCCGGGTGGCGTTCCAGAACCAGTCGCCGGTTCCGATGTTAAGCCGTTTGTCGGCGGGCAGGGAGTCAATCGCCCCATCTACACGGCGGATTTGGCGATCTATCCATTCGATCCCCACGCTGATTTGGGTATCGCCGCTCCGCTCCCAGGCGTCCACCATCACGCCCACCTGGGCTAAATTGCCCAGCAAAACGCAAAACGCCATGCCGGCAAAACCAGCCGTCAAAGCTTTAGACACAATCTCTTGTGGCAGCCCGCCTTCCCTCGATTTTCGCCACGCTACCAGGTTATAAGCTAACGAAAATGCCCCCATGCCAGTAAAGCTATACAACATCGGCAAAATGAGATTGTAAGCGACTGCCGGCATTATCCCCAACAGCTTGGTCAGGCTACCCACATAGACAAACCCATAATAATAATAGTTGATGTAACCATCTGAAAACCAGGGGTCATAAGGGGGAAAAGTAACGCTTTTCAGTGTGGCGTTAAAATACGCCATATCCATCGGCTTTTCGCCCCCCCAAATAACATCCCACACATCTGGATTGCCCAACCGCACCAATATAAAGAGGATGTACAAAAAGAGGGCAGCGGCTTCCATATACAAAATGGGGGAGCGATTTGCCCGTAAAAAAGCGGCGATTTGAGAGCGGTTTACCAACAAAATGCCGGCATTTGCCGCCGCCAACAATCCCATCCCCAACAGCAACGTCCCGCGAGAATTGGGCAGCCATTCCAAGCTAGCCAGCAGCCAGCCAAAGTAAGAGATAAGCAACAACGCGAGAATGCGGCTGAGCATATAGCCCCGATCCGCCAAGCCAGGGAAAATGAGGAACGCCAACGGAAAAGTCAGCCAGCCCAGGACGATGACCGCCAACCACCACACCACCGCCGCAACGGCTGGTCGGTTCGACAACAACCCATCTAAATGAAAGATTTTGTTGAAATCCCCATTGGCGCGATGGGCAGCCGCCGCTTCGTCGGACAGCAACAAGCCGTTGGGCGCCTGGGTAGCTTGCCCCGGATTCATAAACATCTGCTGGCTTAAATCAACGCCCCCTAAAATTTGTTGGCTTTTGCTTAAACTATAATCGTCACTTTTGACAAAAATCCAAACCGGCGGGTGATCATAGACGCTGAACGCCTCTTCCGCCGCCAACTCATTGGGCGGGGGCCAGCCCGCTTCTGGCGGAGCACCCCAACCCCATTGCCCGGTCGTATCGCTGATATAGAGCGGACCGATATGAAAATCGGCATGAAATTGAGCCGCCAGTTCGAAACCTAATTCGCCGCTGAACAAAGCGTCGTAATAGGCGATATTGCCTGGATAGGTCAGCGGCAAGCGGGGCGTATTCCATAAACTGCGCTGGCTGCTTAACACAATCACATCCGCTTCGTCAATCCAGCCTATTAGATCTTGGATTTTAGCAGCGTCGTCAGGATGGGTGATCGTCATTTGCCCGCCACTGATGCCGGCAAAATATTGTGAGAATGGGTCTTTGCCGGCATACCGCACCGGCAACGGATCGTCCCAATGCTCGTTGGAAATGACAGAGCTACCCATCAAAATCGGCGCCGTTCCATCATTTTGGGCTACAATGAGATACTCTGTGCCGCTCAACAGCGGGGTTGGCGGCAGATCAACCTCCACCGCCCGTCTACTTCCATCCAAATCCAGCCCAATCGACTCTTCCGCTAAAATATTGGCGGGATTGGCGGCGCTTACCAAAAACGCCATCAACTTTTCGCTGTCTGCCCTGCCATCTGGATCGGAGAGATAGTTAAACCGAACGCCGGTCACTGTTCCCCCTTCAGGCAAGCTAAACCGCAATTGCAGCGGAAACGATCCTGCCTCCATGTTGTATCCCTTTAACGGCAATTGCAACTCCCGCGACCCTCCATTGAGCTGATAGAGCAGCGTCGCTCCGCTGGGGATATGATCCAGCATCCATTCGGAGGCGGCAATCCGCGTGACCGGCTTTTGGTAAATTTGGACGAAGGCGTTTGCCCACAATAATGTAGGAATCGTCGTCAATCCGATAACGACGCCAGCCAGGATGCGTTTGCCGGCATTCCCTCGGCTGCGTTCCCACAAACGCCACACTCCCCAAGCCCCCAACAACAACAGTACTGGATAAATCGGCAAAAAATATCGAATTGACTTGACCCAACGCGTTCCCATAAAGAGAAAATAGCCGCCGCCCCACGCCAGAGGCAGCAAATGCGCCAGCCAATCAGAGCGACCGCGGATAATCTGCCATAACGCCCAACAAAACCCCCCCCAAGCGGCAACGCCGGCAGTTATCCCCATCCCATACAAAATCATATTGCTTATGGGAAACAATATCGGCGACCGGGCTGTCCATTGCAATGCCGGCGGAAAGGAGGCTTCGGGCGATTGCAACCGTTGGATCTCCGCCATATTGCTCAAAAATTGCGGGTGCAATCCAGCCACGCCCTGAATAAGAGCCCGCAGCGGATTCGGCTCTTGTCCCGTTTCAGCGATAGTTGCGGCGCGGGCTAACTCCCGATCCATAAAAGCGTAGGGCTGCGCCAATCGAAAGACGAACATCGAAGCGACCGCGGCAAAAATCACCCCCAATACCGCCCGGCGCAAATCGGTAGAGCCAGCGGGCGTTCCGAAATAAGCCGACCCCTGGTTGCCGGCAGCTTCGTTTCGCTTCATTAGCCAAATAAACGCCGCCACCGGGGCGATGCCGGCAATCAATGCCACATTAATCCGCGAGGCAGACGCCAAACCTAAAGCGACGCCAAACAATGCCCACCACCGCCAACGTTCCCCTTGCTCGCTGGCTCTAACGGCGTAATAGACAGTTAATGTCGAGAACATCGCCGCCCAATTGTCCATCGTAAAAAAGTGGGATTGTTGGATGGGCATCACTGCCGTGGCGGTTAAAAACGCCGCCAATAAGCCTACCCTAGCGTTGTACAATCGTTTGCCGATGGCGTAAATTAAAGCGACTGAAATGAGATCGACAAATCCAGATAAAAATCGCCCAACCAAATGGACGCCATCATAAGCCACATAGTTGTAGGCGCATTCTTGATATCCCTGCCGGCAAAACGTTTCCGCCAATTCAGCAACCAGCCGGGTCACTGTCATGGGAAAGTTGCCATAAACATATAGCGGAAAAATCATATTGCCGGCAGAATCGGTTACCCCATAAGGGTTAAGCGGGCTGACAGAAGTTTGTAAATATTGAATGGGGTTATCAGGCAACGCCAGCGCGTTTGCCACCTGCGTTAAAAAGCGTTCGTCGGGATGCAGATGGTAGCTGTCGTCCCAAGAGAGCCCCACAAAGCGGAAATAAGCCCCCAATCCTAAAATGAGAAGCGCCGCCAATCCGGCAACCCAATTCAGCTTAGAGGTAGCGGGCGGATGATGAATTGCCGGTTCTGGCAATAATTGCGTCGGCTCGTCTGCCGGCATTAAAACTTCATGCTGCATAATGAATTATCCTCCTGGAAAATTTGAGCCAGGAGGGCGATTTATTCCTTGCTGTTATACACAACTACTATTGTAAATACGCACCGGAGTGTCAGAAGCGTCTGTCCTAAAACACCGCGCTGTTCCAATCGATCATCAACGCGGCTAATTGGTGGCCGGCGTTAACTTGCCTGACTCCTTCCGGCACAATGAGCAGCCCATTGGCATTGACCAACGATGTAATCATATGCGACCCTTGACCGCCCGTCGGCGTCGCCACATATCGGTCGCCCTGACGGCTGATTTTTGCCCGAACATAACTTTCTCGTCCGTCCGATTGGAGGTTGTGCGTCGTTTCCGCCATCACTTGCGGGCGGTCAAGTTGGCTATGCCCGCTCAATTTGAGAACCGCTGGTCGCACAAATCGTTCGAATGAAACGGCGGCGGAAACGGGATTGCCTGGCAAACCGAGGTAGGGAATGCCGGCATAGCTGCCAAACGCCAGCGGTTTGCCCGGACGCATCCTAACCCGCCAAAATCCGATATTGCCCTCTTTTTCCAACACTGTTTTTACCACATCATACGCCCCCACCGACACGCCTGCTGAACTGATAAATAGATCGACGCCAGCTTCTACCCCTGTCCACAGCTTGTCTCGGACGTCCGCTTCGGTGTCGCGGGCAACGCCTAGCGAGACAGGCGCAGCTCCCAATTGAGCCAACTGGGCTGCCTGAGTATAACTGTTGCTGTTGCGGATTTTTCCGGGGCGCAATGGGCGCTCGACCGGAATCAATTCGTCGCCAGTGGCTAAGATAGCTACCTTCGGCTGCCGGATCACCGGAACTTGGGCGAATCCCAGCGACGCTAACGCCCCTATCTCTGCCGGGCGTATAAGCCGACCTGCTGGCATCACCATCTGTCCCTTCTGCACATCGCCACCCGCCTGCCGAACATAGTCGCCGCTTTTTACCTGACGCCGAATCTCGATAGATGCCGGCAAGGGTCTGTCTACATCTTGCCAAGGTTCATCTGTATCTTCTACCGGCACAACAGCGTCGCTGCCAGACGGCATCGGCGCTCCAGTGGTGATGCGGGCAGCTTCGCCCCGCTGCAAGGGGATTTCTGGAGCCGCTCCAGCAGGAATTTCGCCCACGACCGTTAATCGAATCGGCGGCTGGGCGGTGTCGGCGGCGATAACAGCGTAGCCATCCATGGCTGAATTGGCAAAAGGGGGCAGATTATCCTCGGCGATGATCGGCTGCGCCAAGATCCGCCCCAAACTTTGCGGCAATGGCACAGTTGTTGCCGGCAATGGTTCGATCGCGGCTAAAATCCGGCTTAAAGCGTCTGTTACAGTGAGATATTCTGCCAGCATCTTTTTCTACCAAACGTCATTTTCTTCAGCCATCCCATTAAGCCAAACTGCCGTCTAATCCCAAACTGGTCGCGTCATTTTGCATCGCTGTCAGCACATTGCCGATATGCTCCCACAATTCTAACTCGCCGCCGAAACAGATTTGGCTAAACTCCGCTGTCGCCAACGCCACATGGCGGCGGTCGACGCCAGCCGCAAAGCGGCTGTTTTTCCATTTTTTCCGAACAGATGAGAGCTTCATTTCTCGAATATCTTTAGAGGGTCGCACCAACGCCGACGCGATTAGCAGCCCAGTCACTTCGTCACAAGCCAGCAAAGCAAAATCGATCCCCTTTTCCCGCTCAACGCCCGTTCCCTCGCTGTAATGAGACAATATGACTCGAATCATCTCCTCATCAACCCCTTGGTTTCGTAAAATCGGCGCCCCTTTGATGGGATGTTCATCTAAAGTGGCGTGGATTTCCCAATCGAAATCATGGAGGATGCCGGCGATTTCCCATCGATCTTTATCTTCCCCCAGTTTGGCAGCGTACCAATTCATCGCCGCTGCCACTGCCCCCATATGACGACGCAATCCCTCATCCTGAACATAGTCGTAAACGATTTCCCAGGCGCGCCTTTTATCGATCATAATCCCATAAATTTGAATTTATACCCGCCATTTATTTAGCGCCACAATCACAGCCGCCGCCTTCATGTTTGGCGCATCCCGCCTCCGCCTTTTTTTGCAATGCCGCCAACTCCTCCAACGGCTCAAGCTCATCCCTGCCAATGATGCGAATTTCCCCGTCAATTCGCACTCGCACAGCGTCTCTAATCGGCGCTTGGTCGATCACTTCGCCTTTGCCATAGGGGGTGCCGATAATTTTGCCTATTCTGGGCAATTTTTTCTTCGCCTCTACATACATCTCATACTCATACACTAGGCAGCAACGCAGCCGCCCGCACATGCCCGTAATCTCTTGCGGGCTCAGAGAGATGCCTTGCGCCTTAGCCATTTTGATAGAGACTGGACTAAATTCAGTCAAAAAAGTGGAACAGCATCTTGGAGCGCCACACGCCCCAAATCCGCCCAGATAACGGGCGATATCTCGGGGACCTATTATCTGCAACTCTATTCTGGCGTCGAGGTGACGGGCTAATGATTTTTTAAGGCTGTTAAAATCTTGTTTGCGATTTTCGGTATGGTAATATATCGTCACCCAGGAGCCATCGAAATTGTATTCTGCCCGCACAAATTGACACTCTTTAATCTGTTGCTTGTACGCCTGTTCGCGGCAACTGATTAAGGCGTCAAGCTCTTTCGATTCCCACATCTGTTTCATCACCAGGTCGCGGGGAGTGGCGCGCCGTTCAATGGCGCGCAGTTTGCGCTTTTTGCTGATGGAATCGGCGGCGATGAAGGCGATCAATTGACCGAGCTGCCTGCCCCGTTGGGTGTTGACGACGACATGGTCGCCAGGCGTCAAATCTTTGATATTGCGCCTGGTTTTAAAATGGTATAGTTTGCCTAACTTTTGAAAACGAATGCCAACGACGTTGGTTGGCGCGTCGGAAATTGTAGCGCTCATGTTGGCGTGGTACTCCTAAATCTGCAATGCCGGCATTGCCGCGTTCGACACATCGTTTGGGGCAACCCAATTATGCCAGCCTCGTTTTGGATTTAAAAAATGCCAGCAATAATGCCGGCAGAAGCGTTAGTTTATGTCATTCTAAAAGAATTAACAAGCAAAGAGCGCCCCCTTTCATTCCTGGTTAAGCAGTTGTGAATTATTCAAGTTGTGGTATTATTTTCTCCCGTTAATAATCCTTACAAATTGAGTGAGAAAAACGAAGATTCCATGACTAGAGGTTTGAATAAAGTCATGCTAATTGGCTGGCTGGAGCGTGACCCAGAAGTGCGGCATTCGCCAACTGGTCGTTCTGTGGCTTTGTTTACCGTTGCCGCTCCCCGCGCTTGGGTTTCGGCAGAAGGGCAGCGCCGCCAAGAGGTAGAATGGTTTAGCGTTGTGGCATGGGGCGCTTTGGCGGAGATTTGCGAAAAAAGATTAACTCACGGGCAGCGTCTGTACATCGAAGGGCGATTGCAAACCCGTAGTTGGTTAGATGAAAAAGGGAACAAGCATTTCCGTACCGAAGTCGTAGCTCAAGAAATAATCGCTCTCGATGAGCCTCTGGCAGATGTGAAACCAGCGGCAGTAATGGATTAACCATCTTTGTAAGCGGGAGCGCACATTGAGGGGAAACGCCGCCTTCTTCACCCCAAATTTTTACGCAACGCCAATTTGTATCCCAACTCAACGCTCAGGTACAGTTGAGTCTAAACATTTATTTTTATTATGAGCAAAAAACAAAACAATCCAGAAACCGGTCCGGCAAGAATGCGCCGTCAACTTAAGCAGGAGCAGGAAGACGCTGCCGCAAAGCGACGAATTTATATGTGGGTTGCCGGCATCGTCGGGCTCATCGCCGCCATCTTAATTATCGGCTTCGTCGTCGTCGGCTTTATCCAACCCCAACAGCCGGTGGCGACGATCAACGGCAAGGAGATTTCGATGGGAGATTGGCAAGATCAGGTTCGGTATCAGCGGGCACAAATCATCAGTAATTTAGAACAGTTTCTAGAAAACGCCAATGGAGATGTTGGTTTGATTCAGCAGTTGTTAGGGCAACAACTGACATTGATGCTGCCTGGCGAAGAAGATACGCTAGGAGCATTGGTGTTGGACAATATGATCGAAGATCAGCTCATTCGAGATGAAGCGGAGCTGCGAGGCATCTTCGTTTCGGAAGCGGATGTGCAAGCCCGAATCGGGGAAAATTACAACTATTTTCCCAATGGCACGCCCACCCCATTGCCGACCGCAACAGCCAGCCCGCAGCCCACTGCGTCGCTAACGCCCATTCCAACCCAGGTCATCACCGAAGTTGTGCCGACTGCAACTCCCTTTCCCACTTTAGAGCCGCAGCCATCCCGAACGCCAGGAGCGACAGCAACGCTGGTTTCGGCTGATTCGTTTCAGGAGCAATATGCCGAAACATTGGCAGATTTGGAACAGTATGGAGCGTCGCAGACATTGTTTGAAAAGGGGGTAGAATCCCAACTATTGCGTGAGCAGTTGGAAGAGGCGTTGGCGGAAGAAGCCGGGTACGATACCGAAGAGCTTCAAGCCTCGCTCTTTATCCTCACCTACGATGATGAGGCAGGGGCAAATGCCGGCATGGGTCAGATCGAGGCTGACGGCTTCATTACCATCTGGAACAAGGTCAAAAGCGTCCCATTCGACTCCGAAAACCCAGCGCCTGGCAGAGCCCAAGAGCAGTTGTGGCTGTCGCAAAGCCAAGTCGGCTCCTTTTTAGGGGTTGCTGCCGCCGAAGCAGCTTTCGATTTGCCTTTGGGCGAACCGAGCCAGGTTCTAACCCAAACGGTAGCCGCCGCTACGGAAGATGGAGAGGAGACAACGGCTTATCACATTTTAATGGTGTCGGGTCGAGAAATCCGCCCGTTGACCCAGGGGGCAATCGACCAACAGAAACAGGAGATATTGACCGCTTGGTTGGAAGAACAACGAAACGCCAATGTAGAACAGTTTGAAAGCAGGTGGCAAGATCGCTCTCCTTCTCAGCCGTCGTTAGATCCTAAATTCTTCCAACCGCCCACGCCCGACCCCAATGCTTTACCGGCAGAAAACCTACCGTAAAAAGAATGATGGTTTGTACGGTGTGCAAACCATCTTATCTTCTTTATCCTAAGCTACTCTACAAAAAATTCGATTTCATCCCAGAGGTAGGGTGGATCGCACAATGTGCCCCCATTGGGATGGCGCAACAATGTCGCTTCACCTAATCGCTCCAAAGTCGCCAACTCATAAAAGCCGGTAGAAATGGTCATGATCTCGGTTTGTGGCGCCGGCATTGTTAAGGTGTCGATCACGATTTCGCCCGCCGCCCAATCAGAGGTGGGGTAGCCGCCAGGCTGGCGATCGACTTGCGCCGCCACTGCGCCGGTGTGGTCGGTGGCATGGACGAAGGCTGTGTATGCCTGGTTCGGTTGTGTCGCCGCCTGCCACCATAATTTCGTCTGGATTTCTTGGGCATTTTGACTGATTTGGCAAGCTAGCAGGTGGATTTCTCCACCGAAGTGGGCGACAGATGTCGTTATGCCGGGGCTATCTGCCGGCAACTCAAAAAGGGCATAATCTTCCGCCTCCTTCAACTCTCCATCAGGGAAATATTCATCCAGCTTCGCTAACGTCTGACTATCTGCGGGGCGGATAAAATACGCGGCAGGCTGACCGGGAATGCCGGCAGGCAAGGCGCTTAAATTTCCATTAAAGCTGTGCAAATCGGCTCGCCGGTCGTTCAGCGCAAAAAATATCGTCGCCATCTCTTCTTGCGGCGGCGAAAAATACAACGTCGTCTCCGGCGCAGTTGCCGCTGCCGCTTGCCCCAGCCGCCAATCGGGCAGGTAAAAATCGGCCGCTAATTGGGGATGTTCGCCATAGCGGACGAAATAATCGTACCCAGAAATGCCGGCAGAGCACAGAGCCAAAAGCAGCGCCAACCCCTTTCCAGCAACGGCATATTGACGGCTCTGAAAATAGTTCCAAACCATAGTGAAACCCATCCCTGCCCACAATGCCAACGGCGGGGCGGCGCCCGCCATCCGCCCAAAATGGGGCGCGTCGCCGCTAAAAATGGATGGGGCAATCATCAGTGCCAGCCAAAATCCTAGAAAAATATGCCGCGGCTGGCGGCGGCGAAACCAAGCCAGAATCCCGGCAACCACAAAAAGCGACTGAATGCCATCCAGAAATGGGCGACCGGGCAAATTGTGGCGTAAATGGCTCTCTCCCTGCCAGAAAAGTCCGCGCAGAACCCGCCCGGCATTGAGCAGCCAGGTCAACCCTGGATTGTCTGTTACCCCTGTCCCTTTGTTGGCGACAGTGGCAATACGAAACAAAAAAAAGTAGGGCAGGCGCCAAAAAAAGAAGAGCAAGGGGGCAGCTATTGCCAAGGCGAAAGCGCCAACTATCCCCAAGATCGATAGTTCGCGGCGGCGTTGAGCCGAATCGCGCCACAGCCGCCACCCGCCATACCATAGAAACAACATTGGAAAAAGTCGGGCAGCGGCGTAACTGTATAAGGCGCCGCCAATCAAAATGCCGGCAAGAGCAAACCACGCCCATCCGCCCCCCTCTTTTTTTCTGCCCCGCCAATAAGACGCTGCTGCCCCAATCTGTAGCGGCAAGAACAGCATCACCCGTAACCCAAATCGGCTAAAATGGATCGTCGGCACGAAAATCGCTAGAAAAAACGCCGCCGCTAGGGGGAAAGTTGGCGATTTTTCCCTATCGGGCAGGAACTCATGCCCCAACCAAACCATCATAGCCGCCGCCAAAATGCCGGCAAGCGCTGGAACCAATCGCAGGGCAAAAGGGGTTGCCCCAAACAACTTTATCGACAATGCCATCAGATAAATGTGCAATGGTTCGCGCCCATAATTCCCCTCAAAAAAGACAGGAATTCGGGTCGGTTGAATGGGGGATTCAGCGTGGGCGTCATTGGCGTAAAGCTCCCATGCCTCATGAAAGAGCGGAAATTGCGCCCCTTCCAACAACGCCAATGCGTCTAATCCGTTATACGCTTCGTCATGATAAAAGCCAGGCGGCATTTCGCCCAAACGCCACAAACGAAAAAACGCCGCCAGGGCTAAAATGCCGGCAAAAATCAGCTTATGTCGGGCGCTCATGCGGCAGATGATACCAAAATCGCCCACATGCCGGCATCAGGGAGACACCGCGCCCGGAACGAAAAACAGCCGAAAATCTTTGCTAGAATCAAGAGAGGATTGAACTGCCCGCGATTCCCCGTCAGGAAAAGCCTCCTGAAGGGCGATCAAATTGGCGTCATCGTTTTTGTGCAGCACAAACAGCATGGCGTCTGGCTGCTGCGTCAAAAAGGGCAACTGAACTGGCAAATCGATGATGGCATTGCGATACCAAACGATATCGCCGGCATTCACCCCAATCGCCCGCGAATCAACCCAGTGGGGGTATGGAACATGGTATGCGCGATATAGATCCCCGCCATTTGCCACAAATGTTGTCACCTCTGCAGCTATCTCCCGTGAATTCCAAGCGCTGGCTCTAAATTGTTGATCGTAGCGGCGAAAATACCAATCATAATTGTATAGCAATCCTAAACAGACCAGGGCGGCGGCAAGCATGCCGGCAAACTGTTCGCCTCGCTTTCCTAGCCCCGTCTCTAACCGCCCCCACATCGTCCACAAAGGCAAAGCGGCGATGATCATCGCTGCTGGAATCGCCCCGCCTGTCCGCACTACGCTGGGATTTTCTTGCGGGAAATTAATGCTTAAAGCTGACGGCAAAACCATAAAAAACAGAATCAAAAACAGATATATGGACCGCCTGTCCCGCCATGCGATCAGCCGCCACAACAGTTGTCCTATGCCCAAAGCAAACAACGCCCCGGTCGCCACCCCCAATGTCGGCGACAATGATACAGTATTAGACCAAACGCCTCCGCCAACCACGTTAAACATCAAGCCAACATCTTTCAAGTTGATCAGAAACTGCTCTCCAATTTCGCTGACGCTTTGGCTTTCCATAGCGTTGGAAGAGCGGGTAGTGACCCGCATCCAAAACATCTCAGGTTGTTCAGTCATGTAGCGCAGCAGGGGCAAAAAAAGGGCGAGAGCGGTGATGGCGCTTAATATCGCGTTGAGCCAATAGGCGCTGGTGAGTCCGCTTGCTTCTGTGGGATTTTCGTTTCCCCCGAGCTTCGTCACCCAATCGAAGAGCGCTTTGCCGGCAACCAATGCCGCCAACAACAAGGGCACAATGCGCATGGGAATGTAGGTGTGCAACCCTAACCCCAGAAAAATGCCGGCAGCTAGCCAATCGTTGCGCCTTCCTTGCCGAAAAGCGCGGAGCAAATAATATAATGTCGGCGCCACAAACGCCGCTGTAAAGGGAAAGCGCAACCCAATGCGGCTTAATGCCACATGCCAATGGGAAAAAGAGAGGAGCAAAGCCGCTAACAAGCCCAATCGTCGATCAAAAAGTTCTTTGCCTAGCAAATAGGCGTATGGAATAGCGATCAAGCCCACCAACGCTGTTCCAACTTTCAGGGCAAGATGGCTTAATTGGAGCGGAGTGATCCAAATCAGGGCAGCCGTCAGATAAAATTGCATCGCTTCCCGCCCGGTATTGCGCGGGAAGAAAATCGGTCGCTGCCCATTCAGCACATCGTTTACATCTAGCAATTTCTCCGCCTGGTCGCTCCACAACTCCAGGGGCACGCTGTCTAAACGGAAAAAGCGGAAAAAGAGGGCGATGCCGGCAATCGCCGCCACAATCAGAAACCAATGGTTGATCTTAGCGCGATCATCCTCAGATCGATTCGCCCGCTCGCCTACCGCCAGCAGCCACATAGCGATCCCCCACAACCAAGCAAAAACTGCCGGCAGTGTAAAGCGATTGCCCTCAAACAGTTGAAAGGCGATAATCCACAACAAAATCGCTTGTAAGATAGCGATGATCCGAAGGGAGCGGTTGGCTACCAATTTTCTGCCATCGGCGGCTGCCGGCATCTGCCGGTCATCCTCTTCCTCCACATAGCGCGACAACCACAACCCGCCGACAAACAGACATACACCCAGCGCCAAGATCATGCCGCCTCGCCGATCTGCTTGAATTAACCGCCATTGCCCCCACAAAGATGCCGGCAAAGCAAGGGCTATTAGCATGATTAAATCGATCTTATTCCTCATGGCGCATGAAAGTATCCTTACCAGATAAACTCCTGTCAAATTTATCCTACTACAATTTACGGCAAACCTTACCTCAATTTGCCTAGAGTGGAACCAACCCTGGCAAGTCGCTGCCCTCCTCTCCTGAAACCCCTCCCTAGACTTAATACAAAAGAGAAGGCGACCCATTTATGCTGAACAGGGTTATAATGGAGATGAGATTATCGTGAGCGACTTCTCAGCTCCGAATTAGTATTAGTCTTTAGAGTAGCGCTTTCGTTACTCTTGAGGAGGTAATTCAACATGGAAGAAATTTTACGCGGCTTGCTGGAAGGCGCCGCTCAAGGGCAACGCGCCGCGCCGCAAAGGCAAGCTCCCAGCGCAGACCCCCTAACCGACATATTGGGCGGAATTTTAGGCGGCAGCGCTGCCCCGCAGCCGCGCCGATCTGGCGGCGGCGACCCAATGGCTGAAATGCTGGAAGGGATATTAGGCGGCGGCGGAGCGCCCGCTTCTGGCGGCGACATTGATCCGATTATGGGCATTTTAGGCGGCATTCTTGGCGGGGGCGCGCCACAAGCCAGACCCCAACAAGCAGGGGCAGGCGGCTTAGCCGACATTTTAGGCGGCATTCTTGGCGGAGGCAGCAACAGAGCCGCCAATCCAATCGTCAATATGTTAGCCGAAAAATTAGGCATTTCGCCCATGATCGCCAATATGATCGTCTCCTTTTTTATGGCGAAGCTGCTGTCGAACAAAGTTGGGCATATGGCGCCTGGCGCCCCGCGAGAGGGGATGAATGTTCGCCCCATTCGCGCCGAAAGACAAGGGCTCGACCTAGATGATCTGTTGGATGTGATGGAAAGCGGAAACGATGTGAATGCCCAATTAGATGAAACAGGCATGACCCGCGACTTAGCGAAATATGCCGGCATCGATAAAGGCACAGCCTCCAACGGTTTGCAAGAGCTGCTCAAAATCTTTGGCTCTAAGCGTCGTGGACCAGCTCCCGTAAGAAGCGGCAGCGGCGGTTTAGAAGGATTGTTAGACACCTGGGAAACTGGATAAACCCCTAAATGATCAAGAAGCCTGAAAGGTTTCTATCGTTCAAAACCATTAAAAAGACAATATCGGCAAGCATAGCAAAATGGCATCTTGCCCCATAAACCTTTCAGGTTTGAAGGAGAACACATGGAAACTCATGCCCATTTACCCGATCCAAAAATCATCAAAAACACCTTAAAAGGGGTGGTGCAAGTCGTCGCTCTTAAACAGAGCTTTTTTGGCAATGCTTCTGTAGCGTGGACTGGCTCTGGCACCATTGTCGATCCCAGCGGCGTCGTTCTGACCAATTGCCATGTGGCAAATCCCAGGGCGATGGGAATGCCCGCCCCGCCTGCCGACATTCTGGGCATCGCCATTACCTCCCGCTCTGACGAGCCGCCGGCGCTAACTTATCAGGCGGAAATCGTCGCCCAATCCCCTCAACTAGATTTGGCAGTGTTGCGTATCGTAGCAGATATGCGCGGCAACAAACCCCGCAGATTGAATTTGCCGGCAGTGCCTCTGGGCAACTCCGATCAAATGGATTTAGGCGATTCGATGGCTATCTTTGGCTACCCTGGTATCGGCGGCGAAACAGTCACTTTTACTAGTGGCAGCGTTGCCGGCTTTACCCGAGAAAAACAAGTTAACACCAATCGCGCTTGGATCAAAACAGACGCCACCATCGCCGGCGGCAACAGCGGCGGCACTGCCATCAATCAACGAGGCGAACTGATCGGCGTGCCCACTCAGGCAGCGGCAGGCGCCGGCATTACCCCAGTAGATGCCCGTCCCGTCGTCGATACCAACCGTGATGGGCGCGTTGACCACCGTGATTCGCCCATGGCGATTGGCGGCTTCATCAACGGTTTGCGGCCAGTCAATTTAGCCCGTCCGCTGCTCAAAAAAGCTGGCGTTCGCGTCTCTGGTCCTGGCTCTCGGATAAAAATCCCAACTGCGCCGCCGCCGCCTTCCCCAGGCATTCGCAAAATCGGCGGCAAACGAGGCGGCAGCAAGCGCTCCTCTTCAACAAAATCGCCTTCACGCCGCAAAAGGGCCGCTTCTCCCGATTTTTCCAACCTAGTGTTCAGCACCCGGATCACCCGCGATGGAAGACCCATTAATCCCAACACCGTTATGCCCTCAGGCAGCAAACAGATCTTCGTCACTTTTGATTATGAGGGAATGAAAAAGGGGATGAATTGGAAACAGATGTGGGCGTTGGACGGTAAAACAGTGCTGGAGGATGACGCCAAATGGAGCGACGCGGCGTCTGGCAGCAAAACGTTAGCCCTCAACAATTCGCGCGGTCTGCCCGATGGCAACTACTTTTTAGCTCTTTCTGTAGGCAGAGAGGTGATCGCCCAAGGCGAAGTTGTGGTGGGTCGGGCTCAAAATGATACAGATACGGAGATTTCGGGGCAAATCGTTGACGCCCGCACCGGCAAAGGCATTTCTAAAGCGTTGGTTATCGCCCTAAAGCCCCACGTCCGGGTGATGGATTTTGTTCAGCGGCAAGACCCTAACATGGCATACGTTTCGACCAAAACGAAGCGTGGCGGAAAGTTCACTTTCCCTAAGCAGTTGCCCAAAGGACAGGCATATAGCATGGTGGTGGTAGCCCGCGGCTACAAGGATCTAGTGGTAGAAAGTTTACTGCGCATCAGCGCCAACGCTCCGGAAAGGGCGAATTTAAATCCGCTGCCTTTGCAACGGGAATAATTTTAATTTTTTGCTACGGTGGTTTTGAGGGCAAGTTTGTCTTAAACTTGCCCTCTTTTTATTGTATGTTGGCTTATTGAACGCATATGCCATTGGTTTCCGTCATTATTCCCAACTGGAATGGAATAGAACATCTCCCAGTTTGTTTAGAAAGCTTACGCGATCAACAATTTGCTAACTTTGAGGTTATTCTGGCGGACAATGGCTCGACGGATGGTTCGGTAGATTTTGTTCAGCGGGAATACCCTGAGGTACGATTGTTGGCGTTAGGAGAGAATCGGGGGTTTACCGGGGCATGCAATGCCGGCATTCATGCCGCCCATCCATCCGCCAAAATCATCATTTTGCTCAACAACGACACTGAAGCCGATCCAAAGTGGTTGGCAGCCATTGTAGACGGGTTTGACCGCTACCCAGATGCCGGCAGTATCGCCAGCAAAATGCTCTTATTCGACCACCGCGACCGCTTTCACAATGCCGGCGATTACACCACATTGAATGGTTTGCCTGGCAATCGCGGCGTATGGCAACAAGATACAGGGCAATTTGAGAAAGAGGAGCGGGTCTTTTCCGCCTGCGGCGGGGCTGCCGCTTACCGCAAAAAGCTGCTAGAAGAAATTGGCATTCTCGATAACGACTTTTTCTTCTCTGGTGAAGATGTCGACATGGGGTGGCGGGCGAATTTAGCCGGTTGGCAAGTAATTTATATACCCACCGCCATCGTTTATCACAAATTAAAAGCGTCTGGCGGAGATATAGCCGGCAGCTATTATGATGGACGCAACTTCATTTACCTGTTAGCTAAGAATTATCCATCCTTCCTATTCAAACAGGAATGGCGGCGGGTATTGGGCGGACAGTTTGCCATCGCCAAAGAAGCGTTGAAACATTGGCGCGGGGCAGCAGCTAGAGCTAAATTGCGCGGGCAACTTGCCGGCATCTTGGGGCTGCCCAAAATGTGGCGAAAAAGAAAGGCGATCCAAAATAGCCGACGCTTATCCGACGAAAAGCTGATGAGCTTGTTGAACCTGGTTGACGAGAGCCAAACCGACGGGTAACATTCCTGCTCTGTTATGTACCTGTCTGTGGTAATTCCAGCTTATAATGAGGAAAAACGTATTGGCAAGACGCTGCAACGCGTTCACCAATATCTGTCTAATCAACCGTTCGATTGGGAAATTTTAGTGGCGTTAGACGGCTCAATCGACAACACCTGGGGGTTGGTTTCCGCCTTCGCCGAAGACAAACCCGCCGTGAGATATATCAACCGAACTGAAAATAGAGGCAAAGGGTACACCGTTCGAGAGGGGATGATGGCGGCAAAAGGGGAAATTCGATTGTTTACAGACGCCGATAACTCCACCGACATCGCCCATTTCGATTTGATGAAACCGCTTTTCGAGCAAGGGCATGAAGTGGTCATCGGCTCGCGGGACAGCAAAGACGCGCCAGGGGCAATCCAGGCGGCGCCACAACCATTTTACAAACGACTGTTGGGCAATTTAGCCAATCTATTTATTCAGGCGATGGCTGTGCCGGGCATTTGGGACACCCAATGCGGCTTTAAGGCATTTACGGCAACGGCAACAGAACGGGTATTTCCGCTGGCTCGACTCGATCATTGGGGGCTCGATTTTGAAGCGTTGGCTATCGCTCGCCGCTGCGGTTATCCAATTGGCATTGTGCCCGCCAATTGGATCAACGACTCCGGCACCCATGTCCGACTAGTTGATTATCCTCGAACGCTGCTAGAAGCGATTCGCATCCGATTGAATTTGTTGACTGGCGCATACAGATGTGTCGGCTCCGCCTAAACGGCAATTGACGTGGCGAATTTAGAAATTGAACGGGTGGTTTTGGGAGAGGGCGACCAAAGATTGATTGCCGGCATCGACGAGGCGGGAAGAGGAGCCATCGCCGGCTCTGTTATGGCAGCGGCAGTCATATTGCCCTTACATAAGCCCAAAACCTTAGCCAAACTCGCCGCTGTTAATGATTCTAAACAGCTTTCTCCAAAACGTCGGGAAAAGATGTATAGCCTAATCATTAAAAATGCGTTGGCTTGGGGGATTGGGGAAACGACGGCGGAAATTATCGACCAAATCGGCATTTTGCCGGCAACCCGGCTGGCGATGATCGAAGCAATTACCCAATTACAACCCGCCCCAACCTATCTGCTGATCGACGGACGGATTCGGCTAGCCAATTTGCCCATCCCCCAGCAATCGATTGTGCGTGGCGACGGCAAAAGTTTAACCATTGCCGCCGCGTCAATTGTGGCAAAAGTAACGCGCGACAGAAAAATGGTCAAACTAGACCAACAATATCCGCATTATGGGTTTGGGCGGCACAAAGGGTATGGCACAGCGTACCATACCGCTCAAATAGAAAAACATGGCGGCGCGCCCATTCATCGCTTTACTTTCGCTCCATTGCGGCGTTCATTGCTTTAGGCTGACGCTCCTTCCGTCCCGTGATACAATGACCCTTGCCAATGCCGGCATCCCAAGGCGAAACATTATGCGTTCGCATCCGCTTTATATCCCAAAATACATGTCAGTTCCTCACCCATTCCAACCCCAACAACCTTACATTTTGGTTGACGCCCCCTCAAAATGGGAAGATTGTCTGAAAAAAGTGGCGTCTGAAGATCGGTTTGCCCTCGATTTGGAAGCGGACAGCTTATACGCTTATCAGGAAAAAATTTGCCTCATCCAAATTTCCATCCCCAAAACCGACTTCATCATTGATCCGCTAAGCGGCATCGATTTACAACCATTGGGCAACTTGATCGAAAATGGCGCCATCGAAAAAGTTTTACATTCGTCAGAATATGATTTGATGCTGATGAAACGTCAATTTGGCTGGCGCATGAACAATTTATTTGACACGATGTGGGCGGCTCGAATACTTGGGGTAAAAAAGATGGGGCTGGCAAATATTCTCAAAGAAGAATTTGGGATTCAGCTTAGCAAAAAGTTCCAAAAAGCGAATTGGCGCCGCCGCCCATTAGCGGATGACAAATTGCGATATGCGCAACTTGACACCCACTTTTTGCTGCGATTGCGCCACCAACTTGCCGGCAAACTAAAAAAAGAAGGGCATCAGCTAGAAGCGGAGGAGATTTTTCGAGAACAAGCGGTCGTTTCGCCGCCAGATACCGCTTTTTCTCCCGACGATTTTTGGCAAATTCATGGGGTTCATAGATTGAGCCGGCGCGGGCAAGCAGTAGCGCGCGAGTTGGCGATTTATAGAAACAAGGAAGGTCGCCGTCAGAATCGTCCGCTGTTTCGCATTTTCTCCAACAAAACCATCGTCGAACTCGCCCAGCGAATGCCGGCATCCGCGCCCCAAATTAATGGCGTCCACGGCATGACCCAACGGCAAATCAATCGCTATGCTGCCGGCATTATTGGGGCGGTTAGGCAAGGCAAAACCGCCCCTTTCCCCGCTTATCCACACAAAAATAAGCCGCTGCCTAAAGAGATCTCGCTTCGATACGATAAGCTACGCCACTGGCGAAAAAACCGCGCCCAACAACGAGGCGTCGAATCCGATGTCATCATGTATCGGCAAACATTGCTCGAATTAGCCAAAAATCCCCCCGTATCGTTCAAAAGTTTGTCAAAAATTAAATCGTTGGGCGCCTGGCGGCGGCAAACATATGGGGCGGAACTCATCCGCCTGCTAAATCCTGAACAGGAGAAAAAATGAAATTGCAATTTCATGGCGCAGTTCGAACAGTCACTGGCTCGCAGCATTTGGTGCAAGCTAATGGACTTAATATTTTGCTTGATTGTGGTTTTTATCAAGGTTCCCGGCAAAAAAGCTACGAGCGAAACCAAAACTTTCCCTTTGACCCCAAAGAGATCGACGTGTTGATCTTGTCTCACGCGCATATAGACCACAGCGGCAACATCCCCAATTTGGTCAAACAAGGGTTCAGCGGCGACATCATTTGCACTTATGCCACCCGTGATCTGTGCGCCATCATGCTGCGAGACAGCGCCAAAATTCAATCGTATGATGTGGAATATGTAAACAAAAGGCGGCAAAAAAAGAGGTTGCCGGCAATCGACCCCATTTACGACATGCAAGACGCTATCAACAGCATGAAATATTTCATTGGGATTGGGTATGACCGCCCATTTAAGATAGCCCCCAGCATCACCCTCACTTTTCTCGACGCCGGTCATATTCTCGGCTCAGCTAGCGTCGCCCTAGAAATTGAGGATGCCGAAGCAAAGCGAGATATTCGACTGGTCTTTAGCGGCGACGTCGGCAGACCCGATCGCCCTATTTTGCGCAACCCTGTCCGCCATCAGGCAGCCGACGTTTTGATAATAGAAAGTACGTATGGCAACCGCAGCCATGAGGTAACTGCTGATTCTAATGTAAGGTTACGAGATTTGGTTAACAGCACATGCCAACGAGGCGGCAAATTGATTGTGCCGGCATTCGCAGTAGGGCGAACCCAAGAATTGGTTTACCGCTTGCATCAACTGGTCGAGCAAGGCGAAATTCCCGACGATTTGCCCGTCTACGTAGACAGCCCGCTGGCGATTGACGCCACCGGTATCTACCGATTGCACCCCGAAGGGTATGACGCTGAAGTTGAACAATTTTTGCTCACCGACCGCCATGGCGACCCCTTTGGTTTTGAAATGATGAGCTACACCCGCTCCGTCGTCCAATCCAAAGAGCTAAACAAACTCAACCGGCCGGCTGTCATCATTTCCGCCAGCGGCATGGCAGAAACGGGACGCATTTTGCACCACCTTCGCAACAATATCGACGATCCCAGAGCCACGATATTGATCGTGGGCTGGCAAGCTCCCCACACGCTAGGACGGCGGTTAGTAGAAAAACAGACCAAAGTAAAAATATTTGGCGAAGAGTACAAACGAGAAGCAGAAGTCGCAGTGATTAACGGCTTTAGCGCCCACGCCGACCAGGATGAGTTGCTCGAATGGGTTAGCGAATTAGAGCGCCCCCCCAGCAAAACTTTTATCGTTCATGGCGAAACGGACGCTTCGACCGCCTTAGCAGATTTGCTAAGAAACAATGCGGGCTTTCCTCATGCCGCTGTGCCAGAGTTAGGGGATTCGTTTGAACTGTAGCCCAATTTACAGCCAGCTTGTCTTTTACAACCCTGTCATTGAATCAACTTGAAGGTAAGATAAAGGCGGTTGAGGCAATTTCGTAATTGCCGAAAAACATTTTTTAGGCTCCTTCCTCCTGACTAACGAAATACCCCGCACCAGCGGGGTTTTTCGTTTTTAAGGCTGGGCCAACGAACTATTTTGGGGTCTGATTGTGTCATCTCTTCCTTTAGAGAGATATCAAATAACGCCCAACTCTTTGCCCACTGCGGCAAAAATATCCAACGCCTGTTCAATATCCTCGTTGCCGTGGGCAGCGGAGTTCATCACTCTGATGCGGGCTTTGCCTGGGGGCACAGTAGGGAAGCCGATCGCCATGGCGAATAGCCCCGCCTCAAACAGGCGGCGGCTAAAGCGTTGGGCTAATTCAGCTGCGCCCAACATCACCGGAACGATTGGGGTCTCTGAGACGCCGGTGTCGAAGCCAAGCTGCTGCATGCCGGCACGAAAGATTGCGGCGTTCGCCCACAATTTGTTCACCAACTCCGTCGATTCCTCCAGCAAATTGACCGCTTCCAAGCAAGCGGCTGCATCGGGAATGGTCATGGCGCTGGAAAAGAGGAAGGGGCGACCGCGTTGTTTTAACCAATCTATAATTGGACGTTTGCCGGCAACCAAGCCGCCCACTGCGCCAAACGCTTTGCTCATCGTCCCCACTTCTATATCGACCCTGCCATGTAGTTTAAAATGGTCTACAATGCCTCGCCCGCCTTCGCCTAATACCCCCTCGCCGTGAGCGTCGTCCACCATTAACATGATGCCATGCTCTTCCGCTACGTCGACGATTGCCGGCAGCAGCGCCAGATCGCCATCCATGCTAAATACCCCATCCGTCACGATCAGACGCCGCCCATATTCCGCTTCCTCTCCGATTTTTTGCCGCAAATCCCCCACATCGTTGTGAGCATACGCCACGATTTTAGCTCGGCTAAGGCGGCAACCGTCGATGATGCTGGCATGGTTGAGCCGGTCAGAAAAGATGATGTCGCCTCTGCCTACCAGGGCTGGAATCACCGCTAAATTAGCGGCAAAGCCGCTTTGCAACGTCAGGCACGCTTCTGCCCGCTTAAATTGAGCCAAACGCTCTTCCAGTTGCGTATGCAGCGAAAAAGTGCCGGCAATTGAGCGTACTGCCCCCGGACCAACCCCATATTCATCTATTGCCGATTTTGCCGCCTGCCTAATCCGGGGATGATTCGCCAATCCCAGGTAATTATTGGCGCAAAAATTCAACATCTCCCGCCCCTCAATCTGAATTTTGCCCTCCATCGGCGATTCCATCGTCCGGATCTGATTGTAGAGCCCTGCCTCCCGTAATTTCGCCAACTCCTGGTCTATCCAACTTAAATCAACGCCCATTGTTATTTCCTCCTCTTTACATGCCGGTGGGAAAATCGAAAAAGCGGCTTTCCAACCCAAATTTACGGCTTAAATGGGCGCCCAACGCCTTTACTCCCACCGTTTCGGTGGCGTAATGTCCGGCAAAAATAACATTTATGCCATAATCTTCCGCCGCCCAAAAGTTGGCGTGAGAGGTTTCGCCGGTTACAAAAGCGTCTGCTCCTTGCCTCCGCGCCTCTGCCACTTGGTCTGCCCCAAAGCCAGACAAAACCGCCAATCTATTAACCGTATCGCCGCCATGCGCCAACACGCGGCTTGTGGTGGACAATTTAGCGTCAATTTGGGCGACTAACGCGTTCAGGGCCATGGGGTTAGCTAAGCTCCCGACAACGCCTAGCGGCGTCCCTTTAAAATCGCCCCACCAGCTCGCCTCTTCTATGCCAAACATGTGCGCCAAAACGGCATTATTGCCAACTTGCTGATGGGCGTCTAATGCCAGATGAGCGGCGTACAAATTAATGCCGTTTTTTAGTAATTCTCGAACTCGTTTGCCCAATGCGCCTGCCAGCCGCTGGGTCGCTCCCCAAAAGATGCCGTGGTGAACCAGCATCATCTCCGCCTCCCATTCCGCCGCCGCCTGAATGCCGGCAATCGAGACATCAACCATCAACGCTACCCGATTGATTTCATCTTCTTCGCTTTCCACCTGCAACCCTTGTGGACCATAATCCAAAATGGCGTTGATTTGTAAAAATTCATCTAGAAATTCAATTAATTCCGCTCGTTTCATAAAGCTTTAACCTGTTATTTTTCGCCTCCAAGCGCGTTAGTTTATAGGCGGGCAATAGATTAAAAGTCGCTTTTGGCGCTTGCTTCTATCAATGCCCAACGATAAAATGTTCGGGTGATGGTTGCTCAGTTTACTAAGTTAGATGAACCAGTTCTCATTTTAAACGTTAATTTTGAACCGTTGCACGTTTGCAATATCAAACGAGCGTTGGCTCTGTTGTTTGCCGGCAAAGCCGAGCTTATTTTAAATGGCAGAGGCAAAATTTACACCTGCACCCAAGCGTTTGATCTCCCTTCTATCATCAAGTTGAGTTACATGATTAAGCGTCCTCGACCCCAAATTGCCTTGAGCAAACGGGAAATTTTGCGGCGAGACGGCTACATTTGCCAATATTGCGGCAAAAAAACCACTGCCCTCACTATCGACCATGTGGTGCCTCGTCGTTTGGGCGGCGGACATCATTGGGACAATTTGGTTGCCGCCTGTTCAATTTGTAATCGTCGGAAAGGGGGACGCACGCCTGAACAAGCCAATATGCGGTTGAAAAAAGTCCCGTCTGAGCCGCCAGCCTCCGCCAGTTATCGTTTCAGTAAATATCTCAATCAGCAGGAGGAGTGGGCGCCATTTATTCGGGGGTGGTAAGTTACCGTCTGCCGGCATTTGTCTGGGCAAGCTCTTTTAAGGTATCCCACCCATCATCCAATATCTTTTCCAACTCCAGCGCCATCATTGTGTAATCTTCTGGAATCGAACCGTAAGGGTCGCTGATGTTGAATCGTTTGCCGGCAATTTCCGAGAACAGAATAATTTTATCGGCATAACGTGGGAATTCCGCTCTTAACGCCTCGACATGGTGCGATTCCATGCACAACGCTAAATCCGCTTGCGCCAACATGGCATGATTGACCATCTTGGCTCGATGGTCAGGGATTTGCAAGTTTCGTTTTTCTAACTCTACGAGAGAAAATCGGGCAGCCGGGCGGGTTTGGGTCGCCCAAGTGCCGGCAGAACTGACCGTCCATCCTTTTTCGCTATTTAAACCTTCTTGATCTAACCGGTGGCGGATAAACGCTTCGCCGACGGGCGAACGGCAAATATTGGCTGTGCAGACGATTAAAATATGGGGCATAAATCCAAAATCCTCGGCGACCATTGTACAAGTATTGCCGTCTTGCGCCCAACTTGATCCTGCTCACTCCATCGATTTGAATCGCTCTTTCCATCGTCGCCAAAAGATGCCGGCAACCAACAATGCCGGCAGCCCTACCCACACCCAATTAATTCCGCCCAATCCCTCAACTGACGTTAAAGTTAATGGCGTTTTACCGCTCAAATAGAGCATATCATCCGCCGCCGCCGATAGGATCGATCTGGTGCGGCTGCAAATTGAGGTGTGTAAATCTCCATCATATTCACGCGCATAAATGATATATTCGCTCCCTTTGGTAAAAGTATAACCGCAATCTCCGTCATTATATCCAGTTTTGATTGATACCCAGGTCGTGTCCACCCCTTTCCAAGATTCGATCACGTCAAAAACGACCGTTTGTTCATATCCAAATATGTCACCCAATCCAAACCGGAGCCTAAGAGAGGTAAAAAAGCCCATTGAACTTCTGGAAGTTTCCGCCGCCTTGCCATGAAAGACAGCGGCAGATGCGGCAAATTCTTGCTCTGGCAAGTCGGGTATCATGCATGAACAGGCAAATGCTCTATGAGTTGGCATCAAGCTCGCCAGAAAAATGATCAACATAAACAAACTATTTCTTCGTTCTTTTCGCTTTATCATAATCTCCTCGAAGAATCTTGCCACATTGCGTTTCATACCCCGCTGACATACCAACAGCTCCCGTTGCTCGATAAGCTTTGGGAGCTATTGATCTGGTATACGCCAAAATAATATCAATCACTGTTTTCGGAGGCAGAAGCCGCCGTCGCTACCGTTTGTCTCCTGACTGCACGCCACCCCAACACGCCAGAAAGCCGTCTCACTGCCCAAGCAACCAATCCCAAAGCCAATAGCCAGGGCAAACATACGATGCCATAATATAAACCAAAATCGATTGCATCTTGGGCATTGGATTTCAATTGAGAAAAAGCGCCTGACACCGTTGCGCCAGGTTGCCAACCCAGAGCAATCGGGGCGCTGTCCGACGTTAATTCCAACGAAATGGTAGAAAAAGAGGTTCGATCTTGCAAATAGTTTATGCGCCCTTGAATGGTGGCGATTTCGCCTTCCACTTTTCGCAATTCTTGGTGAACGCGCAACGCTTCTTCTGTCGTATCTGCTTCGTCCAAAAATGTGCGCAGCCGCAATTGAGTCAACTCGAGGTTCTCAAGCTGGGAGTTCAAATCGACATATTCGTCAGTTACATCTTGCCCGCTAGCGCTTTCCATTGACACCTCGCCTAATGCCCGCAGTGAACGCATTGCCGCCTCAAACTCGTGGGCAGGCACGCCAAACCGCAGCGAGGCGCGGCTAGCGCCATCTCCGTAGCTGTTCATATGTTGGCTGATGATGTAGCCGCCATAATCGATGATCGTCTGGATGGCGTTTTCAGTAGCCAAATCAATATCTTCGGCGCGAACCGTTAACTCGCCATTTTTGATGATCATCCGTATGCCGCTGACTTGTTGGGATGGATTGGCGTTCGAGGCGATGGTTGTCTGTCCGTCGCTTGAGTCAGATTCAACTTCCAGGGCTTCATTGGCGACGTTTCCGCCATCGTCAACGGCTGCATAAGGGGCGGCGTCAGCGCCCGCATTCCGATTGCCGACCAACGCCTCTTCTGAACTAGCGCTGCCGCAAGCCGCTAACAGCATTGTAAATCCAATTAAAAATACGATTCTCTTCATGATATTCTCCAAATTGTGCTTTTCGATTTGCTCGGTCATCTAAATTTTGCGCGCGATGCAGATAGGACGCGGAGAATAGGCGCAAAGTTCCAGTTCAAAGGTGGGTTTTAATTTGACAAATTAGAACATACGAGCTATAAATATAGAACATTTGATCTAAAAGGATCAATCATTGAGAGGAGACAAGCTAATGCAATTGACATATCGCTCCCAAAAAATTTCACAATTGGCGCTTCGCCGGCAAGTTGTAATTGCCGGCATTTTCGCGGTGTCGTTGGTCGCTTTCGAAATTTTCAATTTCGATACCACCCAATTCGCTTTGCAAAGTTTGTTAGGCGCCACCCGCTTTGGCAATGTCGAATGGGCATCTATCTTGGCTATCGCCTTTTGCGCCATTGATTTCGCCGGTTTGGCGCGTTTTTTCACGCCAAACCAGGATATGCGCGATGAGCCGAAAGAGTTTTGGTTTTTAATGGGGGCATGGTTTTTAGGAGCGACGATGAATGCCACCATGACTTGGTGGGCGATCTCACTGACGTTGATCAACCACAATTTGGGCAATGAGATTTTGAGCCGGGGGCAACTGTTGCGATTTGTGCCGATTTTCGTAGCGGTATTGGTGTGGTTAACTAGGGTACTGTTTATCGGCGGTTTGGCGATTATGGGGGAAAAGATGCTTATGCCGGCAAAAAAAAGGAGGAAAAGTGCCGCCGCCACCCGCAAAAAATCCCCTTCTCGGAAAACCTCGCGGAGCAAAACCAATCAACGCCCAAAAAAAAGCCCATCTAAAACCTCCGCTCCATACAAACCCGCCACTCGTCGTCAACCCGTAACCGCCAAATCCGCCATCCATCGAACTACTCACTCTAAGTCTATATTTGACGAGGAGGAATTGGAATACGAAGATGATTGGTGGGCGGCAGACGACGTACCAGTTTACCGTTCTTCACCCCCGCCCAACTCCAAATCAACCCTGAAACCAATTGCCAAGCCCAAACCAATCCGCACCGCTACCTACAAACCAAAGCCAATTGCCACGAAACCGGCTCGAAAAACCGCCAATTCTCGGCGAAACAGCGGCAAAAAACCGAACGAAACGCGACGACCGCCTATGCCGCCCATGCGGAACACAGGCGTTCGCTGAAACATGACGTTAGCGCTGTGGCTGTAATTTGTTAGCTTGTTATAATTTAAGGAGAATTTGAAAGTTGGAGGTAGAGTATATTGCATTAGACGCCAGCGGCAATGAATATGGAGAAGGCGACCCTTCTCTGGGTTATCATGCCGCCCACGCTGCGTCTGCAACGATCTCGAACAGCGGAGTTTTGAACAACATCTATTTTGATGACGAATTTGGGGAGGTCGAGGATGATTGGGAGCGAGACGAACCATCTTTTTCTCTACCAGACCCTGGGGATAAATTGGCGCTGTTTTTGGTGATCGCCCCTCTCACATTGATTTTACTGTTCATCGCCATTTTGATACCGCTTTATACCGGCGTCCAGCTAAACGCATTTAGTTCCACAATCAATCAAAATGAAGGTAATGTGTCCCATTCAGTCGCGCCCGGCGCTGGCAACTATGAGCGGGGCGCCATCTCTCCTATTTTCAGCCCTGAGGTTCAATATTGGGAAGGGCACATTCTTAAATGGGCGTCTATCCACAAATTGGATCCCAACATTATCGCCACCATTATGCAGGTAGAATCTTGCGGCGACTTCCAAGCCAACTCCTCCGCTGGCGCCCAAGGGTTGTTTCAGGTGATGCCCTTTCACTTCGAAACGCAGGAAAATATGCTTGATCCAGACATTAATGCCGCCCGAGGATTATCGTATTACAACGAGCGATTAGAACAAACCAATGGCAACCGGGCGTTGGCGTTTGCCGGCTACAACGGGGGTCATGTAGCGGCTGCGTCGGGCTACAATAGTTGGGCGAATGAAACGCAACGATATTACGAGTGGACGACCGGCATCATGTCGGATATTGAAGCAGGGTATACAGAAAGTCCAACATTGCAACGATGGATGAACGCTGGCGGGGCTGGATTATGCCGGCAGGCGGCGCAACAACTGGGTCTCATCCACTAAACGCACCTCCCCCACAACAATTCCGAACATTTTCTAAATACCAGCTTAATCTATTTTGCCCTTTTGCAACTTATTTTCCCATCGCATTGTAATATTCTTAGGGTATACTGTATCCATATAACAAAAGTTACAATTGGCGTGAGCTTTGCAAATTTTTAAAGTTTTGGCTCACAAATGGAGAAAATCATGATTCAAGGATATGAATGGTTAATCATTTTAGTCATCGTTGTGTTGGTCTTTGGCGTTGGGCGCATTAGCAAGCTCGGCTCAGAATTGGGCAAAGGCATCAGCGCTTTTAGACAAGGCGTTCGAGAAGGACAAGAGCTTGAAGAGGGCAACGAAGAAGATGGATCAATTTAACCATTTCGGGGAATCAAATTGATTTTGTCAACTTCAAGACAAGCTACAGAGTAAACGCCTTTTATTTTGGGCTCGTTCATCCTCTGTTTTCGACTAGATGGATAGTTTCTTTGGTATTGGCTCAGCTGAGTTAATTATCGTCCTCATTTTGGCAGGCATCGTTTTAGGACCCCGCCAAATGAGAGATATCGCCAGAAAGATGGGGTATTGGTCAGTTCGGCTACAGCGCGTCTATCGTGAGTTTTTGGGGCAGTTAAATACCGAATTAGATGCATTAGACGCCCCAGAACTGCGCCAAACGATCGATGAAGTTCGTTCCATTCAAAGTCAAGCGCAATCTATCCAAAAAGAGTTAATTGATGGCGCCAAAAACTTTGTTCAAGATGGGCAAAGCGCCATGAGGGAACCTCAAACAGCCGTGCGTGCCGCATTGGAAGAAACGGAAAACCTCATCGCCCCGCCTCCACCCCCCATTGTAGATGTTGAGGGCGACCCGAATCGGTGAACTGAAAGATGGATTACTCGCCAGACGTCGATACGGTTGAACGCGGCATGCCTGTGTTAGAACACCTCAATGAGTTGAGAAAGCGGGTAACTTGGGCGTTTGTCGCTTTTATCGTTTGCACTTTTGTTAGTTTTGCTTTTGCGGAGCAGATTTTCGCCTTTTTGGTGGCGCCATATGGCGATCTGCTACAAGTGATCAGCCCTACCGAGCCATTAGAGGCGTTTTTTAAAGTGTCGATGTTATCTGGCTTGATTTTTTCTATGCCGGCAATTGTGCTGCAAGCTTGGCGGTATGTTGAACCGGGATTGCATTCACATGAAAAAAGATATGTTTTCCTGTTTGTGCCGGCAGTTACTCTGCTCTTTCTGCTGGGGGTCGCCTTTGGCTGGCTAGTGCTTATCCCAACCGCCATTCGTTTTCTCTCTAGCTTCATGTCCGATGTCTTTGTTACAGAATGGACAAGCCAGGAATATATCGGCTTTGTCACCACATTTTTGATATGGCTGGGCGTCAGCTTTGAAATGCCGGTTATCGTTTATCTATTTGCTCGAACTGGCGTAGTGACAGCCCAGGCATTGCGAGAACAATGGCGGATGGCATTGGTGGGGATCGCTGTTTTGGCGGCTGCAATCACGCCCACGGTAGACCCCGGCACAATGCTGCTAACCATGGCGCCCTTAATGCTTTTGTATCTATTTAGTTTAGGCTCAGCCCGATTAGGGCAATGGCAATTTGAAAAAAGCGTCGCTATCGAAGAGTAATTTGCAATCCTTTCAAGGCTATGCCCTGCGACGCCTTCGGCGCCACCATTCATCCCTCACCTAAGGTGGGGCTTTTTGGCAACGGAGTACAACGATAGGCAGTTGTTATCCCCACTGTGCCAGCAACATCCATGCCGGCGCTCCTCCCCTGTGAATTAATTGTAAAATAGATGCGTTTTTTATTGCGTCTCATTGAACCATACATACCATATTAACCAACCATTGTTAGGGGTTTCAAACTTATGACGCCGCCTGATGGTTAAATTTAAGGAACTGAAAATGGCGTTCAATGTATTGCTGGTAAACTCTTACGGCTATCTGGGGGGCGATGTAGAAATGTATCTATTGGGATTGCCCCATCTGAAAACTGAGCATTTTCACTTCCACATCGCCACCTTGCCGCGCGGAGCTGTTTACGACAAATTAAAAACGATGGCTCATCTAACTTTATATCCCATGGAGATGGGTGGGAAGGAGTTAGCGTTAAATCATCGCCTAGGCAAACTGTACCATACCAAAGATATCGTTGCCGCCTTATACCGCCTTACCCGCATCGTCAGAAAAGAGAATATCGCTTTGATTTACAGTTTAGATAGAGGGATTGCAATGCCGTTGGCTTATTTGGCGTCTAAATTAAGCGCCGTTCCATTGGCATTAAACGCTCAAATAACCCATTATTTGGATTATAGCGCATGGCATCACCGCGTTATCCAACATGCCGGCAAAATCAGCGTAAGCAGCCAGGATATGCACGCCAAATTTTTGCCCTATCTATCATCCAGCGCAAAAATGAGCGTAATTCCTAACGCCATTCGCGCTAACGAATATAACCCCAACTTAGATGGATCATCGATTCGCCAACAATACGCTATTCCCTTCAACGCGCCGATCATCGTCCTGGCAGGACGGTTGTCTCCCTTTAAAGGACCTGACGATTTAATTCGGGCCGCCAAAATCATCATAGCGGATTTTCCTGATTGTTATTTTTTGTTGGCGGGACGAGAAGATCTATCTACCGTCGGTTACAAAGCCAAATTAGAGGAGATGATCCAAGCATTGGGATTGACAGACCGCGTAAAACTTATCGGGTATCGTCAAGATTTAGATGTTGTTTTTGCTTCGGCAAATGTGGTCGTCATGCCCAGCCATGAAGAGGCGTTTGGCTTGGTGGCGTTAGAAGGATTGGCGATGGGTAAGCCCGTCGTCGCCACCCGGGCTGGCGGCGTGCCAGAATTTATGATTGACGGCGAAATTGGTTATTTGATCGAACCAAAAGATTACAAAGCGTTAGCGGATAGAATATTGCGACTATTGCGTCAACCTGAAAAAGCAAAAAGAATGGGGGAGAAAGGGAGAAAGAGGGTCGTCAGTTTATTTAACGACGAGTTGTACGCTAAAAGAATTGGCGCTTTTCTCGCCGAAGCGATTGAAAAAAAGCCCTCGCCCCGCTCGATGCCGGCATTCACTATCGACAACTGATTGACAATACTCCCGCTTCGCGCTATAGTCGTTTTTAATTGAATAACCGCTCTTATCCAGAGAGGTTGAGGGACCGGCCCTAAGACGCCTCGGCAACCAAACATCCCCCCATGTTAAGGTGCCAATTCCGGCAGAGTAATCTGGAAGATGAGAGGAGATTAAGCGCTCCCTTCTTTAACCCCATTGCTAGCTCGGGATTTCAGCCACAACATCCGCCGTAACCCTACTTTGGATTGACGCGCATATTTTCTTAATACGGTACGCTTTGTGAATGCCGGCAATTGGCGGGCAACCAACTCAAGGAGAAAGCTCTTGGGCAATAAACCCATTCGATATTTCATCATATCCGGCGCGGTATCCCATTAAATATTTAAATATGAACCGCTCAACTTCTGCCGGCATTGTCGCCCAACACAGTTTCACCTTCGCCCAGGAACGCCCCTTTCAATTGGAAAGCGGCGCCACATTGTCGCCTGTTGCCATCGCTTATGAAACTTACGGGCAACTTAACGCCGACAAAAGCAATGCCATATTGATCGCCCACGCATTAAGCGGCAGCGCCCATGCTGCCGGCAAACACAAGTTAGACGACGATAAACCGGGTTGGTGGGACGATTGCATTGGTCCAGGCAAAGCGTTCGATACCGATCGCTATTTTGTCATTTGCAGCAACGTAATAGGCAGTTGTTACGGCTCTACAGGAGCTATGAGCCTTAATCCTAAAACCGATCAGCCTTATGGATTGCGTTTTCCAGTAGTTACCATCGGCGATATGGTCAAAGCCCAGGTGAAACTTATCGACTATCTGGGCATCGACCAGCTATTTTGTGTAGCGGGCGGCTCTATGGGCGGCATGCAGGCGTTGGAATGGGCGGCGCGGTATCCAGATCGGTTACAAACCGCCATTCCCCTGGCGACCGCCGCCCGCCATAGCCCGATGCTTATCGCCCTCAGCGAAGTAGGGCGGCAGGCGATTTATGCCGATCCCAATTGGCGGAAAGGGGATTATTACAACCAATTGCATAAACCAGACGCTGGCTTGGCGGTGGCGCGGATGGTGGGGCATATCACCTATCTGAGCGATGAGTCGATGCGCCGCAAATTTGGCAGACGGCTGACGGCGATGGAACAGTATGGGTACCAATTTCAGACGGAATTTGAAGTGGAAAGTTACCTCAAATATAACGGCAACCGGTTTACCCGCCGATTTGACGCCAACAGCTATTTGTATGTAACCAAAGCGATGGATTATTTTGATTTGAGCCAACCGTCGGGGTCGCTGCCGGCATCGTTTGCTGGCTCTGCCGCCATCCGCTTCTTGATCCTCAGCTTTACCAGCGACTGGCTTTATCCCAGCTATCACAGCAAAGAGTTGGTAAAAGCGTTAACCGCTGTTGGAGCGGATGTTTCCTACCTCGACATTCAAAGCGTCTGGGGGCATGACGCCTTTTTGCTAGAAGTGGATACGATGACAGAATTGATCGGCAACTTCCTCGATTCTGCCTGGAGCATGGGATGAGGGGCAATGCAAACCCGCCTGCTTCGCTTCCATTGCGACCCGATTTGCTGGAAATCGCTCGGTTAACGCCAGCCAATAAAGCAGTTCTCGATTTGGGCTGCGGCGATGGCGATTTGCTAGCTTTTCTGGCGACGCAAAAAGGGACGCAAGGGCGAGGTATCGAATTGAGCGAAGCTGGGGCATTGGCTTGTGTGCGGCGCGGGCTTAGCGTTCGTCAAGGCAAGCTCGAAGAGGGGTTGGCAGATTATCCTGACGACGTTTTTGATACCGTTATTTTAAGCCAAACGCTTCCTTTTTTAGACGATCCGCTCCATATTTTACAAGAGATGTTGCGGGTAGGACGGCAAGCGATAGTCAGCTTTCCTAATTTTGGCTATTGGCGCAATCGGTGGGGGTTACTTTGGCGGGGCAGAATGCCGGCAATTCCCGATTTAAACAACCGCTGGCATGAAACTCCTCGTTGGCAAGGGTTCACCATTAACGATTTCAGGGCATTGTGCCGGCAATCAGCTATCCATACTATTCAAGAAATCCACCTAGCGGACAACAAAACATGGTCTTCCAACCTGACCGCCAATTTTCGAGCGACCACCGCCATCTTCGCTTTGACCAACCGCTACAGCCCAAGATAAGAAAACAAGCCCTCTCCCATTGAGAATGGTAAAATCATGGGATGACTTTCCTCAAAAGAAGCTTCAACTCAAAACTATTTCGCCGGGGGATCACAATCGGTTTCATACTCTTTGGATTAACCGCTCTTTATATCCTTGTTCAGGGCAAATCGTTGGCGGCGCGCTTTTCCAGAATCGACGCTTGGCTGGCGAACCCCGCCAGCCGATCTGAGTGGGGATTGCGCGGCGGCATCTATTGCGGCGACGCGCCGATGATGTTTCCCTCAGATGGATTTATCGGCGTCTCCTGGAACGATGGCGTTGCCCCTCTGTATCAACATACTGGATTAGACATTTTTAGCCCGGACGGCGCCGATAATGTAACGCCGATTTACGCTGCTTATGATGGTTATCTGACCCGCGAAGCCCATTGGCGCAGCGCGGTGATCATTCGACATCCCGACTTTAACGAGTTACCACACCTTACCAATGGGGAGCAAATTTGGAGTTATTATACCCATATGGCATCCCGCGATGGAGAAAGTTCTTTTATCGCCCCTGACTTCCCGCCTGGTACCTACGAAAAATTTGTCGAAGCGGGCGATTTATTAGGGTACCAGGGCTCTTGGTCGGGCAGCGATAATTTCAATATCGCTCGCCATTTACACTTTTCTATCGTCAAATCATACGAAGATGGGGGTTACGCCAATGAAACTCGCATTCGCAACACTTACAACCCGCTCCCTTTTTTAGGGCTAGTACGGGATGAAAACGGCTCTGTTACTTGCCGGCAATCTACCCAAAAACCAACGGAGTTGTCACAAAAAATCAAATAGCGGTGTTTATATGGATGAACGCGTCATGGCAAAAGACGATCAAGGAGAATCTATGACCATTGCCGAAAGCGCCCTTCCTGAAGCTGCGTATGCAAAGTCGGGGTCTCAAGAGGAAACGCCCTCATTTGAAGCCTTATTTCGTCAACATTACCAACGCGTATATGGCATCTTGTTTCGATTGGTAGGCAATAAAGGAGAAGCGGAAGATATAACACAAGAGGTTTTCCTCAAATTGTATCGTAATCCGCCGGCGCAAAGCGCCGACCACAACTGGGGAGCATGGTTGTATCGCGTGGCAACAAATGCCGGGTACAACCATATTCGGGGGCGAAAACGGCAATGGCAAAGAAATATCTGGCTCGTACCTGGCGCCGACCGGGTTCACGATGACCCGTCGGCAGAAAACCCTGTCCGACAAGTGGAGCAAAAAGAGACGCAAGCCATGGTGCGGACGGCGCTAGCTCAGCTTAAACCACAACAAGGGCAGCTATTGTTGCTGCGTCAGATGGGTTTTAGTTATGCTGAATTGGCGGAAGCGTGCCAAATCTCTCCCAATTCAGTCGGCGTATTTTTGTCGAGAGCGGCAAAAGCTTTTGAAAAGGCGTATAAACAAATGGAGGCGAAAGATGGAAGATAGAGATCAGATTGAAGAAACATTGGATTTATTGTCCCATCTGGAGCCAAAAAAGAGCGATGCGCCGTTGCCGGCATCTGTCGCCCTGGCGCAATTCAAAAGAGAGTTTCAACCCACACAAAATCTATCTATTTGGCAGAAATTTATTAAGGAGATTTCCACCATGATCAAAATGAAAAAAGCGATAGCCCCAGCTTTCGCCTTGCTATTTATCGGATTATTTGTCATTTCCCCAACCATGCGGGCGGCAGCCAGCGACTTTCTGGGCATCTTCCGAGTTCAAAAGTTCGCTCCTATTAGCATTTCTCCCCAACAAATCGCCCTGTTGGAAGAGTTGGCAGAAACAGGTTTAACGCCAGGCGAATTTACTTTCACTGAAGAACCAGGCGAACCAAAACGAATCGATGCCATGAATGAAGCGAAGCAAAGCTTTGACGCCCGAATGCAATCCCCTGCTGTGTTGGGCTATCCTGACGATGGCTTTTATATTGCCGCTGGCGGCAGCGGTCAGCTAAAAATCGATTTGGAAGGCGCTCGCGCCATTTTAGCTGCCTCGGGCGCCGACCCCGCCTTGCTGCCTGACAGCCTCGACCAGCAAACTGTTTCGGTAACGGTGAACAAGAGCCTGGGTATGTCTTGGGCAGAAAACAACGTTACCCTGATTCAATCAAAAAGCCCTATCGTTGAATACCCAGAAGGGGTTGACCCAACCGCCTTGGGCAAGGCGTTGTTGCAAGTATTAGGCATGAGCGAACCAGAAGCCAGCCGGTTGGCAGCCAGCATCGATTGGTCGAGCACGCTCATTTTCCCCATTCCGCAAGATGCCGCCAATTTCCAGGAAGTAACGGTCAATGGGGCAAGCGGCTTGGCGCTCTCTAGCCTGGACAACAGCCACAGCGCTATTATGTGGCAGGAAAACGGGGTGGTGTACATGCTGAATGGCGATATGACAGTTCGAGAGTTGAACCGCATTGCTAATTCAGTACGATCAGCCCGATAAATATTTCCAGATAGCGAAAAGGCAGGTTGTCGGATAAACTGACAACCTGCCTTTTCCGTCAAGCAATTGCCGGCATTACTCCCGCCTTTTATAATCTTCCCCCATGGATGCCATCAAAACCAATCAACTTCGCAAAGAATTCGGCTCAAATGTCGCCGTTTCTGACCTCACCTTACAGGTACAGAAAGGCGAAGTGTTCGGTTTTCTCGGTCCCAACGGCGCCGGCAAAACCACCTCAGTAAAGATATTGTTAGGGCTCGCTTCCCCCACCTCTGGCGACGGGCAACTGCTAGGCAAACCCATCGGCGACAGAGCAGCCCGCAGCCAGGTCGGCTATTTGCCCGAACATTTCCGCTTTCATGATTGGTTGACCGCCACTGAATTTTTGCGCCTACATGGCAAACTGTATGGCATGTCCAACGCCGCCATCGACGCCGCCATTCCCGACCTGCTGCAACTGGTCGGTCTTGGCTCCCAAGCCAACGAAAAAGTCGGATCTTACTCCAAAGGGATGACCCAACGTATCGGTTTAGCCCAAGCCCTGATCAACAATCCCCAGCTCATCTTTTTAGATGAACCCACCTCTGGGTTAGACCCCATTGGGCGCAAATTGGTGCGCGACATCATTCAGGGGTTGCGCGATGAAGGGGTGACCATCTTTCTCAACTCTCACCTGCTCAGCGAAGTAGAGATGACATGCGATAGGGTGGCATTTATCCGCAAAGGGGAATTGGTAGAAACAACCACAATGGCGGAATGGAGCCAACAAAAAGTACAACTTACCATGCGCGTCGGACAAATTACAGCAGATTTATTGAGCGGCTTAGGGCAATTTGGCGAACTAAACCCATCCCAACTCAATGGCAAAATCATATTGGGAATCTCTGATGAAGCGCACATCCCTGCTTTGGTCAACTGGCTCACTGAAAATAACCACCAACTGTATGAACTCACCCCCTCTCGTCCGACATTGGAAGAACGCTTTATCCAAATAATGGGCGAAGACGCTACCTACTCGTAACCCACAATGACAACATTAACTATCGCTGCCTTAACCCTAAAAGAAACGCAACGCCGCCGCATTTTATGGATTGGCTTATTAATGGGCATCGGCTTTTTACTGCTGTTTGGCGTCGGTTTGCATTACATCATGCTCGATATGGAACAGTTTATGACCGACCCAGAAGAGTATCAAATTCCACTCACATTTTTGACGTTGGCGGGATTGTTGGTCAGCAATTTTTTGGTCATCGTCTTGTCTGTACTGATTTCGGTGGCGTCGATTTCGTCCGAGATTGACAATCACACCATCGATGCCATCATCACCAAACCTATTCGTCGTTGGGAAGTGGCGCTGGGCAAATGGCTGGGATATGCCATCATGATATTAGCTGGAGCGCTCTTATTGCCCGGCGGCATCATGATAATCGTCTTTTTGCGGGTGGACTTTGCTCTAAACAACGTCGCGGCGGGATTGGGGTTGTTTTATCTGGAGGGGTTGGTGATGATGACCGTAGCGATTGCCGGCGGTACGCGATTGTCTACCATGGCAAATGGAGCGCTCTCTTTTATGTTGTATGGCATCGCTTTTATTGGGAGTTGGGTGGAGCAAATTGGAGCGATGTTGAAGAATGAAGCGGCAGTCAATATCGGAATCATTTCTAGTTTGTTAAGCCCAACAGAGGTTTTATGGCGTAAAGCGTCTAGCGTAATGCAACCGAATTTGATGAATGGGGTGAATTTTGCTGGACCATTTGCTATCGCTTCTCAACCCAACTCAACCATGATCCTTTATGCGGTAATTTACACCCTGTTTTTCCTTGGGTTGGCGATGTGGAGTTTTTCGAGACGGGATTTGTAAAGGTCTTGCCGAAAATTTGGCGGATTAAATACAGCGTAATTTAACTAGCTGCAATGAGTAAGCTCTAGGTCCCAGAGGGCGAGTTTGCTATCAACCTGTAGAAAGTTAGATTCCAACGCATTAAACCCCCTCTAAAAGATTAATCAAATATGAGAAACCAAAACTGGCGAAACCTTTGTCAGGTCAGACCGTATAGGCAACGATGAATTTTAACTGTTCTGGAAGCGTAACATGCGCGCTTTTCCATGTAATCAAGCAAAGGCAGGATTGAACAAAATGTCAAAAGAAACGATTAAAATTGAAGAAGAAGTCATTCATAAGTCAGAAGGAACGACAGTGACCGAAGAGATCTCTGTCGCCGCTAACGAATTAATGTCTACATTGAAAGATTTAGCCCAAGAGGCGACGGTTCGCCGCCTGATTGTGAAGAAGCCCAACGGAGATATGCTTTTTGAAGTTCCGCTGGTGGCAGGCGTGGCTGGGCTTTTGGTGTTAGGTCCCTGGGCAGCATTTTTGTTGGTGGGGGCGATGTTGACCAATTTAAGAATAGAGGTTGAACGACAAATGCCGGCAGCCGCCAATGGCGCGCCAGCCGCTCCGGTCAATGTCACCCAAGAATCAACGCAATGTCAGGGAGTTACCAAAGCGGGTAACCAATGCAAACGAAAAGCAGCCCCTGGCTCCAGCTTCTGCGCCCAGCACCAATAGGATAATTACACCCATACAGACGATTGCCAACAGCGCAGAAGAGATATTTTCTGCGCTGTTTTGCTGTTTTCATTCCTGATACCCAAAACGCCAGGGGACATCATCCATCGGCAAATCAGCTAGTCGGCTTTGCCGAAGCGCTTTATAACGAGGCAGCATCTCGGCTAAACTGTCTCCGCCCAGCTTTTCCAGCAAGGCATCTGCCAACACAATCGCCATCATCGCTTCGGCCACCACGACTGCGCGGGGCACGGCGCAAAAATCAGAACGCTCATACACCGTTTTTGCCGGCATACCCGTTGCCAAATCGACCGATTGGCGAGGATTCAATACCGTTGAAATCGGCTTCATCGCCCCGCGAACGATAATCGGCTCGCCGGTGGTTATCCCGCCTTCAAAGCCAGCGGCGTTGTTCGTTTTTCTGATTAAACGCTCCTCATCTTCCGCCAGAAATATTTCGTCATGCACTTCAGAGCCAGGCAAGGCGGCGTTGGCAAATGCCGAGCCGATTTCGACCCCTTTGATGGCGTGAATAGAGCCTATCGCCCACATCAATCGGGAATCCAGCCGCCGATCCCAATGGACATAGCTGCCCAGCCCTGCCGGCAATCCCAATGCCACAACTTCAAACAAGCCGCCAACCGTATCTTTCTGGCTCATCGCCTCCCGAATTTTTGCCCGCATCGCCCCCACATCCTCAGGGGCAGGACACCGCAAGTCGTTCGTTTCGGCGATGGCAAAGCGCTCTGACAATGGCATCTCGGGCGCAATTTCCGCCTCTATGCCGCCAATTTGGGTCACATAGCCGCCAATTTGGATATGAAATTGCGTTAGAAGCTGTTTGCAAATCCCGCCCACCGCCACCCGCGCCGCCGTCTCGCGGGCAGACGCCCGTTCCAGAGCGAGGCGCAATTCACGATAGCCGTATTTCACCGCGCCGGTTAGGTCAGCATGCCCGGGGCGGGGCGTGGTAAAGGGGGGAATATCTCTATCCTGCCATTTGGCGAAATCTAAATTGTGGATATGCAGCGCCAGCGACGCTCCAGTGGTTTGCCCATTCATATACCCAGCGCTAATTCGAACAGCATCTTTTTCGATCTTCATCCGACCGCCTGACCCATACCCTTTTTGCCGGCGTTTCATCTCCAAATTGAGCTGGTCAAAGTCGAGGCGCAAACCAGCCGGCATTCCCTCTAAAATGGCGGTTAAAGTAGGTCCGTGCGATTCGCCCGCCGTTAAAAAACGCAAGCGGCGCATCATGGCTCTTGTTCCCATCCCAAGCTTTGCGCCTGCGCCAATTCTGACATTGGAATCAATGCCCGATAATGCTCTTCGCTGGGGCAACTATCACATGCCTGACAAACAGGCAGTTGGCTGACTTCAAATTGCAATAGTTGAATGCCGGCATTTCGCAGCGCCGCTTCTGTGCCGGCAAGGTCAATCAACAGCTCCTCACATTGCGCCCCAACCGCTTTTACTATCCAGATTGGCTCGATGCCAGGATAAGCGTCGGTAATATCTTGGGTCGGAGCCGGGGCTAAATATCCAGAGTTTTCATTGGGGGCGGGGTAATCTGATGGGGCAGTTGGCAGGGGCAAAGTAGGCGGCAATGTATTTACCGGCGGCAAAAAAGGAGTGGCAGGCGGCGGCGTCTCCTCAGAATTTGAGCCGCATGCAGCCAAGAAGATAACAAAGACAAGGAGGATCGTTTTTTTCATAGGGCAGAAAGAGGTTATGAGGCAATTTGGGTGTGTGGGATAGATCGGAAGCGGCGCAACGCCCAAATGGCAATGCCGGCAACCGACAGCAGTGACCCTAACGCTGCCGCGCTGATCAAAAGCCCATTTCGGCGGCGGGGAGGCAGCGCCAGCGCCTCATCCGCCAACAACGCTTGTTTGATCCGTCGGATCATAGTAGGCGGCGGGACTACTGGAACCAATGCTTCTTTGAGCAAAACTGCCATACTCAACAACTGTTTGATTTCCAACGGCAAAGCGTAGGCATCCATTCGCAAAGATGCCGGCATCTTTTCATCCCAAATAATGGAACGGGCATGGGCGTCTAACAAATTGGTTACTTCTTGTGGCAACATCACTCTATTAAGCAGCGATTTATTAGACCGCTAACTTCAACTAATCATCATAATGGGGCATGGCGATCAGCCCTACTGTGCCGGGACCTAAATTGATGGCGACAGGCACACACAAATCGACCACCGTTGACTCGACTACATTAAACATTGGCTCCACAAATTGAGCTACCTGCTCCGCTTGATCGGAGGCATTAGCATGCAGCGTCGCCAACTTTACCGGGGCGTCTCCCACCCGATCTTTCACAAAAGTAGACATAAAACGCAACGCTTTAGAATGGGTGCGCACCTTGCCGGCTTCCACCACTTCGCCATCTTTCAGGTGCATGATGGGTTTAATATTTAGTAAAGACGCCATTGTGCTTCGAATGCCGCTAACGCGCCCCCCTTTCACCGCCCATTCCAGGCTGTTGATAATCAGGGCGATCACCTGTTTCTCTCGCATATCTTCTAACCGGGCTAACACATCAGATAGCGAAGCCCCTTTTTGAGCCAGCCGCGCCGCTTCTTTTGCCATATACCCTTGCGCCGCCGAAGCGGATTCGCTGCTAAAGACGGTGATATTCGCCTCATCGCCGATTTCGTTTTTGGCGGCAATTGCCGAAGCGTAGGTGCCGCTTAACTTCTCGCCGACGGTGATGGTCAAAATCTCATTCTCCCCTTCAGCCATCAGCTTTCGGTAAAACTGCTCAAACTGATATGGGGAAGGTTGTGAGGTCTTGGGCCAATTTTCGTTGGTTACATTTTCAGCTTTCCGGTAGAAGTCGTCTAAGCTGAACTCCTTTCCGGTTAGAAATTGCTCTTCGCCAAAATGGACATTGACGGGGATGCTAACAATGTTAAATTCATCAAACCAATGTGCCGGCACATCAGCCGCGTCATCAATTACAATTATCATTCAAACCTCTTTTTCAATCGTTTACCGCGTTCGGTCAATTTCGTCCATCTCTTATTTATTTGATTCAGCGATGAAGATCGAGGCTGCGGCAAAGCGCCATCCGCCTCCCACTCTTCCCGCAAAGCGATCAATGTCCGATGATATAGCGACTTAATCGCCCCTTCGCTGCGTCCCATCACCCCGCCAATTTCTGCGTTAGACAAGCGATCGACAAATTTAAGGATCAACAACTCTTGTCGGTCTGCCGGCAATCTGCGAATTACCCGCAACAGCTTTTCTCTATCTTCCAAAATCACCGCTTCCGACTCTGGAGAAAGCGCATCCACCTGCCATTGGGAGACATCATCCAACGAAATCAACCGTTTCCTGCTGCGATCTCGATGATGATTTGCCACCAAATTGTGAGCGATTCGATACAGCCAAGCGGAAAAAGGAACCCCTTTATCTTCATAATTTACAATATGCTTCATCGCCCGTTCAAAGATGCGGGCGGTTAAATCTTGGGCATCCGCATGGTTGCCGGTTCGATAATAAACGTAATTGTAAATGCGCTCGACATACGTTTCGTAAAGTCGCCCGAATGCGTCTTTATCCTCTTTTGCCTGAGCTATCAGCCTCTTTTCGTCCATAAAAAGATGCCGGCAGACGCTATTCTTGCTCATAAAAACACAATCCGCCAAAGTTGGTTACGGAAAAGTTGGGCGTTCGTATGGATAAAACAGAGCGCGCTGCCAGTGGCATATTAGTATAGCAGAGCCGATTGCAGCGGGCGATCATCTAATCTTTGCCATCGCCCTGCCCGGCTCATTTGACCCGTTGATTTCTCTAGGCTATGCTCACCTGAGATTATGGATGATATAGAAGTTTGGGAAAATCCTTCCCCGCCGATTCAGCTTGACGCCCTTGGTTGCGTTGGGATGGCGTTCTTAATGTTGATATTGTTGGGCGTAGGACAATCTATATTAAATTCTTGGCGGACAAAACGAACTGCGCCAACTCCTATCGTTTTGGCGGCGTTACCTACTCCAATGGCGCTTGCCCCGCTGCCCAGCGTTACCCCCAAAGCGACAGTCACTTTTGTCTCGTTGCAAACCCAAACCCCAACTTCAACCAGTTCGCCGCCGCCCGCCGCTGAGTCAATAAATACGCCGCTTCCTGCTTTTTCTCCATTGCCAGCCGAAACGGCATTGCCAACCCCGTTTTTAACCGCTACCCCCTGGTCTTTGCCTACCGCGACGCCAAATATCAATCCAACGATCATTGCCGGCAAAGTGATCACCTCCCGCGTTCCCATCCTGATGTACCATTACATCAGCGTACCGCCAAAGGATGCAGACGTTTATCGGCGAGATTTGTCAGTATCGCCGGCGGATTTTGAGGCGCAAATGGCTTATTTAGCCCAGAAGAGCTTTACAACCATCGATTTGTACGACTTGTCGCTGGCAATTGCCGGCAAAAAATCATTGCCCGATAAGCCAATCATCATCACCATCGACGATGGGTACATCGACAACTACGAAAACGCTTTCCCCATCTTGCAGCGGTATGGGCACAACGCCACCATCTTCGTCGTGACTAATTTTCTCAATCAGCAACTGCCCCAATATATCAGTTGGCAAATGTTGATCGAAATGGCTAATGCCGGCATCAGGTTTGAGCCGCATAGCCAAACCCATGCCGATCTGCGGGGCGGAAGCTCTGAGTTCTTCCAATGGCAAATTCAAGGCTCCCAGCAGACGTTAGCCCTTTATTTGGGCTATACGCCCCGCTTTTTCGCTTATCCCAGCGGACGTTACGATCAATCTGTTATCGACGCTTTGCAAAAATATGATTATTGGGGGGCAGTAACGACTCTTGGCGGTGTTTGGCACGGCTACCACAACCGATATGAGTGGCGGCGTTTGCGGGTCAGGTCAGCGACCAGTTTGTCAGAGTTTGCCAGGATGGTGGAGTAGGGCGTAGCTTGAATGTCGGCAATTTAGTTGCATAGTCAACTAAATTATGGTACATTCCTCCAACTAGTTGCAAGCGCAACTAAATTTCTCGAAATTTTAGCGAAAATATAAAGTCTGAGGCTTTTTCTAGTGTCTGATGTTCAAGAGTTATATGAAGCGTTAAAATCTATTTTTATACATTTAGATGATGGTGACCGCCGCTTTTTAGACGAGCATGCTTTGACTCTCTCCCGTTACTACGCCTTATTCCATTTGGATTCGGAACCGGGTCTCTCATTTCGCGAGTTGAGCGAGCGGATGTTGTGCGACAAAAGCAACGTTACCCGCGTTATCAAAATTTTAGAAGATGATGGATTGGTCTATCGTCAACCGCACGAAACGGATGGACGGTCGTTGCGACTTTATCTCACGCCAGCCGGCAAGGCTGCATCCACCAGAAGCAGCGCAGCGCATGTTGCCTTTAATCATCAACGGTTTTCATTTTTAAACTCGCAGAAACAGTCGGAGCTATTACAGACATTGATGTTAGTAAAAAAAAATTTGCAGCTTCAACTACAATAAACTAACTCTAGGAGATCCCAATTAAGGAGGTTTTATAGCCGAGACGCAAATCCACGCCTACCTAATGCCGGCATTTTGCCGCGCCATTTCTGTATGATTTATTGAAGTTATGAGGAGAAATTGAAGAAATGAGTTTCAAAAAATTATTAACCCTACTCATTGCCCTGTTGGCAATGACCCTATTTTTATCCGCTTGTGGTGGAGAAACGGATGAGCCAGAAGCTACTTCTGCCCCAGCCCCCACCACCGCCCCAGCCGAAGATCCCACCGACGAACCAATGGAAGAACCAACCGATGAACCGGTAGAAGAACCAACTGACGAGCCAATGGAAGAGCCAACCGACGAAGCGATGGACGAACCCGACACCTTCATCACAATTTGGGCAGACGACACCCGCGCCCCCTTGTTGCAAGAGTTAGCCGCCGATTTCCAAGAGACTTACGGCGTTGGTTTAACCATTGACCAAGTTGGTTTTAACGACATCCGCTCCCAGTTTGTCATCGCCGCCCCGGCTGGCGAAGGTCCAGACATCATCATTGGCGCCCACGACTGGTTGGGCGAATTGGTCGGCAGTGGTTTGCTGGAGCCAATCGAATTGGGCGACAAAGCCAGCTCTTTTACCGAATCTTCCCTAAAGGGTTTTACCTATGACGGCGTGTTGTACGGTTTGCCTTATGCTCAGGAAAATCTAGCCTTCTTCTACAACCAAGATATGGTAGATGGACCCCCAGCCAGTTGGGCAGAAGCAATGGAAACGGGCAACGCCTTGGTAGAAAGTGGCGATGCCACCTACGGTTTGGCGCTCACTGGCACAACGTATGACGCTTTCCCCCTGATGACTGCTTTTGGCGGGTACGTGTTTGGGCAAGATGATGCCGGCAACTACAATCCGCAAGATGTTGGCGTGGGTGGCGAAGGGATGATTGCCGCCGGCGACTTTATTGCCGAATCAGTCGAAAATGGCTTTTTGAGCAACAGTACCGACTGGGATACCGCCCATGTCCTCTTTGAAACCGGCGAAATCCCCTACCTGTTGGCAGGTCCTTGGGCGCTCGACCGCATCCGCGAATCTGGCGTCAACTACGCCATTGCCGACTTCCCCGATGGCGGCAACTCCTTCGCTGGCGTTCAAGGTTTTATGGTTAACGCATTGAGCGAAAACGTGCCTTTAGCCCAAGCCTTCCTGACCGAATTTGTAGCTACCGATGAATTGATGACCGCCATTTACGAAGTGGGCAACCGTCCGTCTGCATTTACCTCTGTGTTGGATGCCACGGAAGATGCCGACATTGCTACCTTTGGCGAAGTTGGTTCAGATGCCGTGTTGATGCCGGCAATCCCCGAAATGGGCGCCGTTTGGGGTTCATGGGGCGATGCAGTAACGCTCATCCTCAATGGTGACGAATCAGCCGAAGGCGCCTTTGGCAACGCTGGGGCGCAAATCACCGAACTGATTGCTGGAGCGGCGGCGGGCATGGTCAACGTACCCGGCTCATGGCAAGCGGCGGCAGATGTTGGTTGTGGCGATTGGGCGCCTGACTGTGAAGGGACTGCCCTAGCCGAAGAAGATGGCGTTTATGTTGGCGCGTTTAATTTGCCGGCAGGCGACTACGAAGCCAAAGTTGCCCTAGATGGTACATGGACTGTCAACTACGGCGTGGATGGCGTGGCAGATGGCGACAATTACGCCTTTACCATGGATGGCGACGGTACTGTCACCTTTACCTACGACCCCGAAACCAATTTGCTCGAAATCGCCACCGAGTAAATTATTCTGGAATATCTCAAATAGTGGAGGTAAGTTGTGGTCGGATTGTTAATCCGACCGGCGGAATATCATTCCGCTATACGTAAAAACTGCCCTCACCTGTTCCCTAAGATTGTCGAAGGGAATAGGTGGGGGTTATCGCCTAAATCTTTAGGAGGATGAGATGCCGGCAACAACCAACCAGTCCAATCGTTTCTCCGGCGATTTTTTACCTAGAATCACCATTGCCCTAACCATTGCCGCCTTTGCCATTTGGTTTGTTTACAACCTTTTTTCCAACGAACATTACTTTTTAGCCGCCATTGTCGGGTTGGTTTCAACAATTGCCGTCGCTGTCATCATCCGAGAAAACAGCTACCCGCTACGCTGGATGATGGTCGGTTTGGCATTGATGACCCTGTTTGCCATTTATCCCATTTTATTTACCGTTTACATCGCCTTTACCAACTTTGGCGATGGCCATTTACTTTCTAAAGAACAAGCGATTCAGCAGTTAGAAAATAATCAATTTTTGCCAGAAGGCGGGGCGAGTTACAGTTGGACGGCGTTTCGGAATGATGCTGGGGAGTTTGTGCTATGGTTGCAGGATGATGCCGGCAACGCCCAATATGCCCAGCCCAATCAACCCATCACCCCCGCCCAACCGGGCGAAAACGGCATTGGCGAGCTAGATAGCGACGGTATCCCGGCAGAAATTGCCGGCTACGAACGGCTCAACCGGCTGTCAGTGGTTCGTTACCTCAACGATTTATCCGCCCTTTCTTTTGGAGATGGCGACCAAGTGGTGCAAGTGCGTAATCTAGACTCTGCCGCCCAACTGCAACAAAAATACCTGTATAATGCCGGCACAGACACCCTAACCGATCAGGAAAGCGGGCTGGTTTATACGCCAGTGGATGGCACATTTACCGCCCCCGGCGGCAACGAACTGCAACCCGGCTACCAAGCCAACATCGGCATCCAAAATTTCCGCGACTTTTTTGCCAGCTCCACCTTGCGGGGTCCCTTGCTCCGCATCATTAGCTGGAACTTCGCCTTTGCCTTTTTCAGCGTCTTTCTCACCTTTGCTTTGGGATTAGCCATTGCCATTTTTTATAACGACCCAGATTTCCCTGGCAAAAAAATAATCCAATCCTTCTTGCTCATCCCCTACACCATCCCCAGCCTGATCACCATTCTTATTTGGAAAGGGTTGCTAAATCCACAAATCGGCATTGTCAACAACGCCCTTAACTCATTTTTTGGCGTCGCCCCAGATTGGTTTGCCAACCATTGGTGGACAAAAGCCGGCATTTTGCTGGTCAATTTGTGGCTAGGCTACCCCTATTTTATGCTCATTTGTAGCGGGGCATTGCAAGCCATCCCATCCGATATTTACGAAGCGGCAACGGTAGATGGGGCATCCCCCTGGCAACGATTTCGGGGTATCACTTTGCCTTTGCTGTTGGTGGCGGTGGGTCCCCTTTTGCTGGCATCATTCACCTTTAATTTCAACAATTTTAACCTGATATTTCTGTTCAATGCCGGGGGTCCCCCTATTGCCAATAGCCTGGCGAAGGCAGGGCACACCGACATTTTAATCAGCTACGTTTATAACCTGGCATTTGGCGGCGGTCGGGGGCAAGATTATGGGCTGGCTTCGGCAATTACGCTGGTTATTTTTGTGTTGGTGGCAGTGATGACGTTGTTCCAGTTCCGGTACACCCGCATGTTGGAGGAGGTTAGCGAGAATGTCTAATTTCATTTCTGGTTCACAAAAACGGCAAAGACAATCGGGCATAATCGTCCGCTGGTTGGTTGCCATCATCTTGATTTTGTTCGCTATTTTTCCGGTATTGTGGATCGTGTCCGCTTCACTCTCGCCAAATAGCAATTTGGGTACGCAAACATTGATTCCGCAGAATGCCGGCATGGGCAACTTTGAATCCCTTTTCAGCAACGAAGTGCGCCCTTTTACCACCTGGTTTTTGAACTCCCTCAAAGTCGCCACCATCAGCACCATTTTGTCCGTTTCCATCACCACATTGGCGGCGTTTGCCTTCTCCCGCTTCCGTTTTCAGGGGCGCGAAAATTTATTGCGGGCGATTTTGCTTATACAGGTCTTCCCCGGCATTTTGGCGGTGGTGGCAATCTTTTTGCTCGTCTCCCAAATTGGGGATGTCATTCCTGCTTTTGGGCTAGATACCCATGCCGGCTTAATTTTGGTTTATATGGGCGGAGCGATGGGGATCAACATTTGGCTGATGAAGGGCTTTTTCGACTCGCTTCCCCGCGATATTGACGAGTCGGCGATGGTAGATGGCGCCACCCATTGGGAGATTTTCTGGAAGTTGCTGTTGCCCCTGATGCGTCCCATTTTGGTGGTGATTGGCATTTTGACCTTCATCGGCACATATGGCGACTTTTTGATCGCCCGCGTGTTGCTGAAAAGCACCGATCAATTGACTCTGATGGTGGGGTTGTATGTGCTGACTCAAAATCAATTTTCCCAAAATTGGGGGGAATTTGCGGCAGGGGCATTGATTGGGGCATTGCCAATCATGGTGATTTATCTGTTGTTACAAGACCAAATTGTGGGTGGTTTAACACAAGGGGCGGTGAAAGGGTAGAGTGGCAAATTGTAGATGGGGGATAATGTATTGAATCGGCATTATCAGATAAGCAAATTGGGGTTTGTCGGCACTGCTGTTTTAATTTGCGGCTTGGCAACGGCAGGCGGTTATCCAGCCCTCGCCCAAAACAATCCGCCGGCATTTCGGGATGTGAGCGAAGATGCCGGCATTCAATTCAACCGCATCAGCGACGAAAAAACGATTGGGCAGGCGTGGGGAGATATCAACAACGATGGTTGGCTAGATTTATACGTGACAGATGACCAGGGAGGAAACAGCCTGTATCAAAATAATGGGGACGGCACATTTCGATTTTCCTCCCTGGCAGAACAAGTTTCGCTGCCCCAGGCGGAAAGCGCCGGCGCCACCTTTGTCGATTACGACAACGATGGCTGGCAAGATTTGTATGTGCTGAATTGGGGAGCAAACAATCTCTTTCGCAACAAAAATGGAGAGCGTTTTGTAGAAGTAACCCCCCAGGCAGGCATTGCCGGCAACCACAATAGCAAAAGCGCCGCCTGGGGAGATTACGATCAGGATGGATTTGTCGATCTGTACGTGGCAAATTGGGCGTGCTACCCCAAATGCGGGCGCCCAATGGCGGGCGATTCTGACAGGTTGTACCACAACAATGGAGACGGCAGCTTCACCGATGCCACCCGCTTGCTTGGCGGAAAAACCGACGGCTCTGGCTTCGCCGCCTCGTTCACGGACTTCGACAACGATGGCGACGCCGATATTTATCTGGTGAATGATGAGTTTATCAATCCGATTGGCAATGTATTGTGGCGAAACGATGGCGCAGACGGGGAGAAATGGCGTTTTACCGAAGTGTCTGCCGAAGCGGGGGCAAACCAACGGCTGATGGGGATGGGGTTGGCTACAAGCGATTATGATAACGACGGCGATTTAGATTTCTATTTTTCTAATGCGGGTCCGATGGCGATGCTACAAAATAGCGGGGATGGGGCGTTTGCTGACGTGGCGAAAAATGCCGGCATCGACCTGGCGGATGCCATCGGATGGGGCGCTATCTTTCTCGATTATGACAATGATGGTTGGCGAGATCTGTATGTTGCGCTGTCTGAAACGACAGATGGTCAATCGAAAAGCAATCCCCTCATGCAAAATATGGGAGATGGTACCTTTAAGTTGGCGGAAAATAGCGGGGCGGCAGACGCCGGCAAATCGCTAGGGGTAGCATATGCCGATTATGACAACGATGGCTGGGTAGATTTTGTGCTGGGCAATTATGACGAAGGGTACAAACTGTTTCACAACGAAGGCGCAGCCGCCAGTGGAAACTATTGGTTAACGATTAGGCTGGAAGGGGGGGGCGACGTCAATCGTGACGCCATCGGTTCGCGGGTTTATCTGACAGATAATGCCGGCAACCAACAGATGCAAGAGGTGATTTGCGGCGGCAGCTTAGGGGCAGGCAATGCTATGTCGCTTTATTTTGGATTAGGAGAGGCGGATTCGGCAAATTTGGAAATCGTGTGGACGAACGGCAAACGGCAAAACTTTAAAAATGTGCCGGCAGATCAGGCGATCATGTTGCCTTATCCGGCGGATGAAACGGCGATAGCAGAGCAAAAAATCGCTTTGTATGGCAAATCGAGCTGGGGCAGTTGGCAAATGGCGTTAAGCTTAGCGGCATTGTTGCTTGCCGGCATGTTTGGGCTGGCTTTGATGTCGGACAACAAGCGCTTCAACAAATCGCCAATGACTTGTTAACATCATATCCCGTCTGTCGTCAAATTGGAAATTGGTATGCGTCACATAAAACTGTTTTCACTAAGTTTACTCTTCTTGCTCCTGTTATTTGGCTGTCAGGAGGAGGAGGCGCCTGCCCCAACGCCATCGCTTCATCCCTTGCCCACCACAATTCCATTGCCAACCGCCACCCCCAGCAAATTGCCGGCAGGCACAAACGGCAACCCCTGGTGGAACGATACCGTTTTTTACGAAGTTTTTGTCCGCAGCTTTTATGATAGCGACGGTGATGGCGTGGGCGATTTGAATGGCTTGATCGAAAAGCTCGACTATTTAAACGATGGTGACCCAGCTACCCACGATGATTTAGGCGTCACTGGCTTGTGGCTCATGCCAATTACTCAATCCCCCAGCTACCATGGCTACGATGTGGTCGATTATTACACGGTAGACGACGAATATGGCAGCAATGAAGATTTTTTGCGCCTGATGGAAGAAGCGCACCAGCGCGGCATCCGCGTCATCGTTGATTTGGCGCTTAACCACACCGGACGCGACCATGCATGGTTTCAAGCCTCCTTGCAGCCCAATTCCCCATATCGGGATTGGTATGTTTGGCAAGACGCAGATCCAGGCTGGCGGGGTCCGAGCGGACAAAAAGTGTGGATTCGGCATGATTCAGGCTACTATTACGCCGTTTTTTGGGATGGGATGCCCGACCTCAACTATCGCAATCCTGATGTGACAGAGCAAATGTACGATGTCAGTCGTTATTGGTTGGCAGAGATGGGAGCGGACGGCTTTCGGCTAGACGCCATCAAACATATGATCGAAGATGGACAGATTCAGGAAAATTCAACAGCCACCCACGCTTGGCTGGAGGATTATTTCGACTTTTACAAATCTGTAAACCCAGACGCCTTTGCCGTAGGCGAGGCGTGGACATCGACTGGACAACTTCTGGAATACACTGGAGACGAGGTGGATGTGGCGTTTCAATTTGATTTGGCGAAGGATATTTTGAATAGCGCTAATGTCGGCGTCGGTTCGATTGTGATGAAAACGATGAACGAAATCGTTGCCGCCTTTCCACCAAGCCAATATGCCACATTTATTGCCAACCACGACCAAAACCGAGTGATCAACCAATTGCAAGGAGACGAAGGAGCGGCTAAAGTAGCAGCTTCCTTCTTATTAACCGCCCCTGGAACGCCATTTGTTTATTACGGCGAAGAGATCGGCATGAGCGGCAGCAAGCCCGACGAAGATATTCGCCGCCCCTTGCAATGGGACAACAGCGGCTACCGAGCCGGCTTTACAACCGGCATGCCCTGGCGCCCGCCCGCCCCCGACCACGATCAGCAAAATATCGCCTACCAATTGGAAGACTCAGATTCATTGTTGACCCATTACCGGTCGCTGATTCAGATGCGAAATGAACATGAAGCTCTGCGGGTGGGCGATTGGATTCCAATTGAGACCAAACCAGCCCGTGTTGCCGCTTTTATTCGGCAAACGGAGGCAGAAACATTGTTGGCGGCGATAAATTTTGGCAAGCGAGAAGCGAGAGAGATCAGTCTGACGCTGCCGGCAGGGTCACTGCCGGCATTTCCCAACCTGACCCTCCTTTTTGGCGAAGGAGAAATAGCTCCTCTAACCGTAAACGCCGATGGCGGCTTTGCCGATTATACGCCTGTGGTTGAGATGCCAGCCCAATCCACCCTCATCATCGAAATCGCCCATGAATGAGTTCATTTTTGGCTCGCTGGCGACGCCAGAAAAACGAGCCGACTATTTAAGCCGGCAAAATTTAGCCGTTCGCCACCAATCGCGCCTGAATCCTCCAGCCGTGCGAGGCGGGAAAAAGCCTCTCGCTACCGTTTCCATTTTGCTGCCGTTTGCCATCGAACGGGTCGTTCTGGAAATTGTGTTGCCTCGTCTCCAAAAGATTGAGTTGCGTTTGGTTGACACAGGTTGGGATTTAGTCAATTGGGGGTATCAAACGATCTGGCAAGGGGAAATGCCGGCATTCCCTGATCAAACGCTGGTCAAATATAAGATATTCGCCTACCCGTTTGCAGGCAGCAAACCCATTGCCGCAGACGAGGGAGAGACATTCGCTTATTATGTAGGCGACCCTGCCCCGCCCGATTGGGCGAAAGACGCTATCATTTACCAGATTTTGCCCGATCGGTTCAACCCTGGCGAAGAGAAACGCTGGCTGCCGGCAGCCAGCGTGAGCGACATTCATGGCGGCACGATACAGGGAATAATTGAGAAGCTGGATTATATTGCCGGCATGGGGTTCAATTGCATTTGGCTTAATCCCTTTTTCCCCGACGACACCCACCACGGCTACCACGCCACCGACTATTTTTCCGTAAACCCCCGTTTGGGAACGATGGACGACATTAACCGCCTGATCGCCGAATGCCATCGGCGCGGCATCCGGCTATTGCTCGATTTTGTGGCAAACCATTGGGGCAGCGCCCATCATACCTTTCAAGATGCGCGCGCTGATCCAGACAGCCCATACATCGATTGGTACAGTTGGATCGATTATCCCCATGATTACCATACATTTTTTGGGGTAAAAGCTCTGCCCAAACTTAATACCGACCATCCTGGCGTGCGGGATTATCTGTTTCGGGCGGCAGATTTTTGGCTGCGCCAAGTTGGTTTTGACGGCTATCGACTTGACTATGCAGTTGGCGTTTCGCTTGACTTTTGGGCGGAATTTCGAGCTGTGGTCAAAGCGGCAAATCCGCAAGCATGGATCTTTGGCGAGGCGGTGGAACATCCCGATAGTCAGCGGGCGTTTGCCGGCAGGTTAGATGGCTGTCTCGACTTTTTGCTGTTGCAAGCGCTGCGCGACACCATCGCTTTTGGCACAATGGATGCAGCTGAATTCGCCCACTTTCTAGCCCGACACGACGCCTTTTTCCCCAATTATTTTAGTCGCCCATCCTTTTTAGACAACCACGATATGAATCGGTTTTTGTGGCTGGTTGGCGGCGATATCCGCAAGCTGAAATGCGCCGCCCTCATTCAATTCACGCTGGCTGGCGCTCCCATCGTCTACTACGGCACAGAAGTGGGGCTTTCTCAATTGCGCGATGTGCATCATCCCCAAACTGGCTATAACATTTTGGAGGAGTCTCGGCTGCCCATGCTGTGGGAAGACGCCCAAAATATGGAGTTGCGCGCATATTATCAATGGTTGATTCAATTGCGGCGCGACCATCGCTCTTTGCGGCGGGGAGAACAACAAATCATCTGGGCGGCGGCTGCCCAAAAGTTGTTGACGTATATCCGATCAGATGGGCTAGAGAAGTTGCTTGTCGCCGTAAATTTAGGGGAAACGCCCCAATCAGCAATGATTTTAGGCAATAAAATCAAACTAAATGGGTGGGAAGGGGTTGTTGTCCCTTTAGACGATTAGGCTCTTCGGTAGATAGTTTAGCCATTGTCTAGCAGTTGTAGCGCCAATTGCAGCCGTTCATCCACATCGGTCACGTCACGGGGCAGCTTTTGCAGGGCAGCTTGCGACTCAACGATGCTGAAGCCCAGGGTGGTCAAAAAGTCGATGACGTCGGCGTCGATATCGTTCACCAACGAAATGCCGGCATCTCTGCCGCTGAAATCCAACTTGTCTCGCAACTGAAACAATATCCGCTCCGCCGTCTTTTTGCCGATGCCCGGCACCCGTTGCAAGGTGGCAGATTCCTCTTGCAGAATGGCATTTTTTAGCAGTTCAGGGCTGAGGGTAGACAAAATCGCCAACCCCACTTTGGGTCCCACGCCATTAACCCCTAGCAAAATCTGAAACAGCTCCAGATCATCTTCGCCCAAAAAGCCGTACAATGTCAACTCCGTTTCCCGTACCTGAAGATGGGTGAACAGTTGAATGGCTCGTCCGAGTTTGCCGGCATTTTCTAGCGCGTTTCGCGGCACAAAAATTCGCAGCCCAACCCCTCCAATATTGATGATCAGATTGTCTTCGTTTATCTTTTGTATCGCGCCGGAAATCGTAGCTATCATAAAAAAGAGTTTACCTTGATCTGGCACATGCCGGCAACAAACCATAACGGGCGCTGGCAACAAACCGAAAAGAGCGTAAATGCTTTCCCAACTCATCATCGCCACAACTCGATGTTTTAGCTTATAATCTCTCTCAATGAAACCACAAGCGACTTTGCCCGCTCATCAATATTTAGATGATTTAAAGATTCCATATCAGAGACGCGCCTTCCCCGCATCAACAGAAAAAGGGGCGGCAAACGTCGCCCGCGCCCTCGGTTTTAGAGAAGAGCAAATGGTCAAAACGTTAATTTTCGTCACAGGCGAAGGGGAACACGCTTTGGTGATGCTGCCGGCAAATCGCTCGGCAAAATCGGGCTTGCTCAAAAAAGCCCTAGGCTCGCGCAACATCAAAATGGCGGGGTTGGCTGCTGTGAAGGAGATAACGGGTTACGAGGTCGGATCGATTCCGCCATTTCATTGGCAGCCATCCGATTTTCGATCCTTTATCGAGGCGTCGCTGATGGCGGAAGAGGAGTTAGGGGTGGGGGCTGGCATGTGGGGACAAGAGATAATTATCACGCCGCAAAATTTGGTTCGGGCTAGCCAAGCCCAAATCATCCAGCTTATCCCTTAACGAACGCCGCCCCGCCGCTTGATTTCGTACAGCAACAGGCTGGTTGCCACCCCCAAATTGAGCGACGACACGCTGCCGCTCATCGGAATGCCAACGGCGATATCTGCCTGCGCCAAGGTCTCATCTGGCAAGCCATGTCGTTCGCCGCCCATCAGCAACAAAATCGGCATGCTATAGTCCGTCTCCCAGAAACTCTCATTGGCTTTGGCGCTAGTGGCGATGATCTGAATATCGTGTCGTTTCGCCCAGCCGAATAGCTGGTTGAGATCGGGAATGGCAGTTGCCGGCACAGAAAACGCCCCGCCCATACTAGCTTTAATCAATTTGGGATGCCCCAAATCAGTACTGGCGCCACACAAAATCAACCCTGAGCCGCCCATCCCGTCCATACTCCGCAATATCGTCCCCACATTGCCCGGATCGGCGGCATCGACCAGCGCCACAAAAAGACTGGACGCTTCAACTGACATTTCCGCCAACTGGGTATTGGGCTTTGGAACAATCGCCCCAATTCCCAACGGATTTTCCTGATCTGCCACTTTGCGAAACAGATCCGGGGTGGTTTCGGCGACGCGAACGCCATCTGCCGCCAACGCATCTATCGCCTGGTAACAACGGTCACTGTGCAGCAATTGAGAACAAAACAACACAACGTCGATGCCGGCATCGTTCTCCACCGCCGCCAAAAAGCCGCGAATGCCTTCTACCCAAAACGCCCCTTCCCGATCGCGGTATTTGCGCTGTTTGAGCTTGCGGATTCGTTTCAGCAAACTGTTTTGAGGGCTGACGATGACAGCCATAATTCAATCAATCGGGAATGCCGGCAGCAACTCGCCAACACATTCGCCAAATCCAACCCGATACCCCTCCCCCTGACAATAACCCGTCAGCGTCACCACATCCCCATCCGCTAAAAATTTGCGCTGAGAGCCGTCGGGCAATTCAATCGGTTTTTCGCCGCGCCAGCTCAACTCCAACATCGAGCCGTAAGATTCAGGCGTGTCGCCGCTAATTGTGCCCGACGCCAGCAGGTCGCCAGGGCGCAAATTGCAGCCGGTGATGGTATGATGCGCCACCTGCTGCGAAATCGTCCAGTACAAATTGGCAAAATTAGAGCGGCAGATCGTCGTTGGGGCATCCATTTTCGCGCTTTGCAGCCACACTTCCAGGGCGATATCGATCACCCAATCATTTTCCATTGCCAAATAGGGCAATGGGGCTGGCTCCTGTTCTGGGGCGGGTTTTTTGAATGGTTGTAAGGCGTCTAATGTAACTATCCAGGGCGAAATGGTGGTGCCTAGATTTTTCGCCAAAAAGGGTCCCAACGGACGATATTCCCACGCCTGAATGTCGCGGGCGCTCCAATCGTTGACCAACGTCAGCCCAAAAATATGGTCAGCCGCCTGTCCGATAGGAATTGGCTGCCCCAGCCGGTTGCCGGCGCCGATGAAATAGCCCATCTCCAACTCAAAATCCATTCGTTGCGACGCGCCAAATTGGGGGCTATCGGCATCGGGCGGCTTGGTTTGCCCGTTGGGTCGGCGCAGCGGCGCGCCGCTGACAACGACCGAACTCGCTCTGCCGTGGTAAGCGACGGGCAAATGGAGCCAATTGGGCATCAAGGCGTTTTCGCGCCCGCGAAACATCGTTCCGACATTGGCGGCATGGTCGCGGGAGGAGTAAAAATCGGTGTAATCGCCGATGAATGCCGGCAATCCCATGGCAACCTCAGAGATGGGGTAAAAGGCGGTTTGGCGCAACTCAGCATTGTCGCGCAGGGTGGGCATGCCGGCATCCAGCAAAGTTTGCAATGTAGACCGAACAGCGCTCCACACCTCTTTGCCGGCAGCCATAAAGGCGTTCAACGTCGGTTGGTTAAACATGCCGGTCGTGGGCAGCAAGTTTCGCCGCTCCAGCAAGCACAAATCCAGCACAAAATCGCCAATTGCCGTTCCCCCCCGCGCCGCGCCGCCATCTGGCGGAGTAAAAATGCCGTATGGCAAATTTTGGATGGGAAAATGGGAGTTGGGCGGGACGTCGATAAATGATTTTTGCATCGTTTTATTCCTTGTTTTGGGGAGAGGGAATGGAATTAGAAGCGGGCAGCAAGCCCAGAGTTTGTAAGTCAGCCCAAGGTTCGTCGAAGCTGCAACTGCCGTATGAGATTAGATGATCAGCCCGACATGCGGCTATTTGGTCTGCGGTAGCGGCTAACGCGCCCCACCTGAACTGATTGTCCGTAAACACAAATTGGTCTGCCTGTTCGTCGGCTAATATCGCCTCAATTTGGCTGCGATTTATGAAGTGGACCACAGCCAGTATTCCCGCCCCAAACAGGTTCAAAAAGCCGTGCATTTTGGCGCCGACAGCGTCGTTGTAATGGCGGATGGGGTGGTGCAAGCCAGCGGTCGCTTTGAGGGGAATGCCGGCATTTCGGCAAGCATCAATCGCCAACGCCACTTGCCCAACTGAGGGAAACATCTCCGCTTTAACGCCGCCTGTTCGCAGCTTGATGCCGGCACGGTTACCGTCTCGGTTATTGTTGTGCGCGGCAACGCCTTCCACCCCATTTAAAAAGCGGCGTTCCCAATCGGCGCCAAATGGGATTTCGTAAAAGGGTTGTATGCCCGCCAACAGCTTGTCCGCTTCGGCGAGCAGAGCGGATAAATCAGCGGGAGTGGAAAATGCCGGCAATCGCGTTTCAAAGAGATCCACGGCGACCACCTCGCCGAATTTCCGGCGAAAATCATCAACCAGCCCCACATCCGCCCCTAAATTTTCCAGCCAATTTTCGGCATCCCCCCCCTGCCCCAACGCCGAAAAACGCCAATTTGGCAGTTGCGACAGTTGGGCGGAGTTCAATTCAGCCAGGCGTCGGGCGGGAATGATAAATCGAGACAACATCCAAGATTCCCGTTGGCGCTGATGGGAAATATATTCATCAATGGCTGCCGGCAAAGTCAGCGAGGCGGGCGGAAAGATGCCGGCATAATCGATGAGAGCCGTCATAAACGCTTGAAAAGATGTTGGGTCGCTCATCCGAAAATTGTATGCCATTTCTGTGACTTGCCCAATCGACGCCAGAGCTCACTCAAAAACGTCCAAATCCCGTCCCCAGATAATCTCGCCGTCATATCCAGCCCTGATTTCCGCCAGCAAATCCGCCTCTGTCGTCTCTCCCCAAATCAGTTGATGGGTCAGCGCCAATCGTTTTGGTTGGGCGGCGGCGGCGATTTTCGCCAACTCTACCCCTGAGGTGTGTACGGCGCTGTGATATTTTTGCCAGGCGGCTGGTCGGGTTGCCAAGCCGCCTGCCGAATAAACTTCATGCAATAAGATGTCGCACCCGCGCGCCGCCGCCACAATTTCTGGCGTGGGGCAGCTATCGCCCGAGATGACGATCGTTTTGTCGGATGTGACGAATTTATAGCCAAATGCCGGCATTCCGCCATGCGAAGCTGAAAACGCCTCCACTTGCACATTTTCATCTTGGTAGACCAATCCTGGCGCGATTTCCGTCGCCTCAACCGCCAAAGAATGGTCTATCGGCGCCAATCCGTCCCGATGTTCGGCGATGCCCGGCTCATATGCCGCTACAATGCCATCACACAGCGATTTTGTGCCGGCAGGTCCAAAAATCTGCAACGGTTCAGCTCGATCCGCCACCCAGGGAGCGATAATCAAATCGGCTAATCCGACGGTGTGGTCAGGGTGGAGATGGGTCAAAAAGAGGCGGGTCAATTTGGCAGGCGTCAATGGGTCAATGCCGCGATTAAATGCCTGGCTGATTCTCTGTATCGCCCCGCCGCCGCTATCGACCAGGTAGGGTTGTTCCCCGGCGACTACCGCCCAGGCAGATTGAAAGGAACGAGGTTCACAATTGGGCGTGCCCGTTCCCAGCAAGACGAGTTCAGTCGGAATCGGAATTTGCCGGCATTCGTCCGCCACAAGTTGTATTAACCCCTGCGTTTCTGCCGCGCTGACTGCCAATTCGCCCCCTCGCCACGCTAAAGCCGCCTCAATTATCGGTCGCCATTTTGCCGGCAATGCCGCCAGCGCCCACCGCCCCGCTTCCGGCTTCGTAACAACTGTTCCCTCCTGGGCAGTGCGTAAAATGCGGCACATGGTTAAAATCGCATACCATCGATAACCATCGGGCTCCAGCTTTTCGCCATTTTCAACCATCGGCAGCCACCAATCGCCCAGGGTTGCCAAAGCCGCCCGCCGCAACTGATTGGGGCTGACAGGCGCCATCCATCTTTTTAGCGGCATACCCGTCAGCCGTTTGCCCCATTCTCGCAGGATATGAAATTGAATAACCCAATCCCGCCCATGTCCTGCCAGCTCCAATTGGGATTCGCCCCGCTCGATTCGGGGAAAATGGGCATTATCAGGGTCGTAACGGCGCAGCGCTTTTGCCGGCATTATCGACAATTCAACTTCTCTTCCCCATTTGGGAAATCGTTGCCGCAGTTGGCGTAGCGAGCCATTCAGTTGCGCCAATTTTTCGTTTGACAATGCCCCCCAGGATGTAGCCAACAAATCGATGTCGCTTGTTTCCGGATTAAAATCGCCAGCCGCCAACGACCCGCCCACATAAATGCCGGCAAGTTGGTCGCCCAATATGCGCTTCATCTCCGCTCTCAAACGTTCCAACAACTCATTTATCTTCGGATAAGGGGTGAACCCATTCATCATTGCGCCTCGCTTTTCTATTTACGCTATACTTTACCATCATGCGGCAACTGCAAACAGAAATTTTAGTGATCGGGGGCGGCGCCACTGGAACAGGGGTGGCTTACGATCTGGCTCGCCGTGGCTTCAAAACGATTCTGGTCGAAAAACGAGATTTAACGCACGGCACTACCGGTCGTTACCATGGCTTGCTGCACAGCGGCGGGCGGTATGTAATCAAAGATCCTAATGCGGCGGTGGAATGCATCGAAGAAAATGTGATTTTGCGACGAATTATGCCCCACTGCATAGAAGATAGCGGCGGTTATTTTGTGCAAACTCCCGATGATGACCCCGATTATGGCGACAGTTTTGCCGTCGCTTGCGCCGCTGCCGGCATCCCTTGCCAGGAAATAGCCCTCGCCGAAATGTTCAAGCAAGAGCCCGCTCTCAATCCCGCCATCAGTCGCTGTTTTGCCGTTCCCGACGCCGCCGCCGACTCCTTTTTAGCTACGCACGCCGTCGCGGAAGCGGCGCAAGCGTTTGGCGGACAAATTTTGACCTACCATCAGGTAGAAGGGTTGATTCGGCAGGGCGATCGGGTGGCGGGCGCGATATGCCGCGACTTGATCAAGGATGATCAAGTCGCCATCAATGCCGATGTGGTGGTGAACGCCAGCGGCGCCTGGGCGGGGCGGCTGGCGAAAAGCGTAGGGCTAGAGGTGACGGTGAGGGCGGGCAAAGGGATTATGATCGCCGCCAATCATCGCCTGGTCAATACGGTAATCAACCGCCTAAAAATGCCGGCAGACGGCGACATCATCGTCCCCATTCATACCGTTACCGTCATCGGCACCACCGACGAAGAAGCGGCAGATCCCGACAAGTTGGAAATTGAACCATGGGAAGTGCAGTTGATGCTGGACGAAGGGGAAAAGCTCATTCCCGGCTTTCGCCACATGCGGATGTTGCGAGCCTGGGCTGGAGCCCGCCCCCTCTACCAGGAAAAAAGCGACGCCGACACCCGCGACCTGACCAGGGCTTATGCGCTGCTCGACCATGAAACGCGAGACGGGGTTGCCGGCATTGTCACCATCACCGGCGGCAAATGGACGACTTTTCGACAAATGGCGGAAGCGACAGCTGACCGCGTCTGCCAAAAATTAGGCGTTGTACGCCCCTGTCAAACCCACCTAGAACCGCTTCCTAATCCCTTTGACCCCAGCCAAAACCGCCGTTACCACACGCTAGGAGGGAGATTGAAGCAGGTTGAATCCAATCAAAGTTATGGGCAACTGGTGTGCGAATGTGAATTAGCCATTCGCCAAGATGTAGAAAATGCCGTTTTGCGCAGCGGCGCCAAAAACATCGATGACATTCGCCGCGACGTTCGATTAGGGATGGGACCTTGTCAGGGCGGCTTTTGCTCAATGCGGGCTGCCGGCATTTGGGAACAGTTGCGCCCATCCACAACCGAATCGCCAAATAAGTTACTGCCCAGCTTTTTGCAAGAGCGTTGGAAAGGGTTGACGCCCATTTTGTGGGGACGCCAGTTACAGCAAGAAAGATTCAACGAACTCATCTACCGCAACCTGCTCAACGCCGAACAGTTGGGCGAACCAGAGGAGTTTTAGCGGAGACCATGGCTCGAATTGTGATCATCGGCGGCGGCTTGGCGGGATTGGCGGCGGCTTGGCAAGCCAGCCAGGGCAAAGAAGCTGTTTCGTTATTGACGAAAGGGTGGGGGGCAACCCATTGGGGGAGCGGCTGCATTGATCTGCTGGGCATTGATCCGGCAACTGGCAAATGGTTGGAGTCGCCGCTTGCCGGCATTGGACAACTCGGCACAGAAAACCCGCAACACCCGTATGCGGTGGCAGGGATCGACGCAATTGAAGCAGCCCTATCCGCCTTTCAAAGTTTGGCGGCTGAATCAGGGTATCCTTTGCATGGCTCGATTGAGCGCAATTGGGCGCTGCCCACCGCCCTGGGGGTCGCCCGCCCCACTTGCTTGGCGCCCCAAACGATGATCCATGGCGATTTGCGCCAAAAGTCGCCTATGCTGCTGGTCGGGTTTGAGCATTTTGTCGATTTTTACCCGGAGCTTGCCGCCAAAGGATTAAACGACGCCGGGTTGCCGGCATCTGCCGTCACCCTCAGCTTGCCGGCATTGAGGCAGCGCAAATTTGTCAACGGCGTCATTTTAGCCAAACTGATGGAAACGGAATCGTTTCAAGCCCAACTTATCGACGCCATCACGCCCCATCTGGGGGATGCGGAGCGCGTGGGATTGCCGGCAATTTTGGGCGTCAACCAACCGTTGGCGACGCAAAAAACGTTGGAAGCGGGATTAAACCGCCCCATTTTTGAGATTCCCGTATTGCCTCCTTCTGTGCCTGGCATCCGGTTGCACAAACTGTTGATGGAAAGCATTGAGCGGGAGGGCGGACAGGTCAATGCCGGCATGGAAGTGGTCGAATTTACCAGCGAAAATGGGTCGATCCAGACTGTTTTCAGCGAAGCGGCAGGACGACCATTGCCCCATCCGACAGATCAGGTCGTTCTGGCTACCGGGGGCATTTTGGGCGGCGGTATCGTAGCGGACTCCTTTGGCGACATCTTAGAAACGATTTTCAAGCTGCCAATAGAGAATGCCCCAGCCTGGGAAAATTGGTTCAACAACCGCTTTCTGGCAGCGGACAGCCACCCCATTTACCATGCCGGCATCAGCGTAAATGAAAACTTTCAACCGCTTGCTGAAAACAATCGTCCGATTTACGACAATCTGTATTGTGTCGGCGGAATGTTGGCTGATTGCGACCCCATTCACGAACGAGCGTTAGAAGGAATAGCCTTGGTTAGCGGATTTGTTGCCGGCAACCAGGCAAAAGAAATCGCATCATGAAATACCCCGTTTGGCAAGCCAACCTCGATTTTACGGAAACAAACCATTCTCCTGTCGAGAGCAGCCTCGACAACTGCATCAAATGCAACATCTGCGTCACTGTTTGCCCTGTGGCAGCCGTCACTGACGCTTTTCCTGGACCAAAATATGAAGCGCCGCAAGCGGCTCGTTTTCGGGGGGGAGACGAAGATCCGCTCGACGCTTCGGTCGATTATTGCAGTGGCTGCCGGGCTTGTAACATCGCCTGCCCGACCGGGGTTAAAATCGCCGAAATCAATGCCCGAAGTCGAGGGAAGATGGCGAGGCAAGGGGCATTTTCTCCCATTGCCCGGCTGCGAAACAATTTAATCGCCCGACCAGAAACATTAGGCAAAATCGGCAAACCGCTGGCGCCGCTGGCTAATTGGGCATTAGCCAACCCAATCACCCGCCAGGCGACAGAAAAGGGATTGGGCATCGCCCGGCAGGCGCCGTTGCCGGCATTTTCGCGGGAGTCGTTTATCGCCTGGTTTAACAATCGTCCTAAACCGACTGGTTTGCAGCGGAAAATCATCTACTTTCGGGGCTGCGCCACCGAATATTACGAGTTGAATGCCGGCAAAGCGACGGTGCGATTGTTGGAAAAAGTCGGCTTTGAAGTAATGATGCCCCCCCAAAATTGTTGTGGGTTGCCCTTGCTTTCTAATGGGGAATTTGCCGCTGCCCAGCGGATGCACGACGCCAACACAACCTCCTTGGCGGATTGGGTGCGCCAGGGTCATGTCATCGTTGGCTCTTCAACCAGTTGCACCCTAACGCTGAAAGAAGAAGCGCCAGAATTGCTGGATGATTTTAGCCCAGATTCCCGGTTGGTTGCCGGCAATACCTTCGACATCCATGAATTTTTGTGGCGCCTTTACGCATCCGGGGAGCTGCAAACCGAAAAAATGCGCCCGATCCCGCTGCGGCTGCCCTACCATCCCCCCTGCCAATACAAAGCGCATCGTATTGGGCTGCCAAGTTTGGAGCTGATGAAATTGATTCCAAAGTTGGAAATTATGGTAAGCGACGCCATTTGCTGCGGCATTGCCGGCACCTATGGGTACAAAAGCGAAAAATACGACATCAGCATGGCGGTGGGCAAGCCGTTGTTCGACTTTGTGCGCCGGGCGGATGCCCCATTGGCGGTGTGCGACAGCGAAACGTGCCGGTGGCAAATCACGCATGGCTCTGGGGTTGCGACGATTCACCCTATTGAATTGTTGTCGGCGGCGTTTGGTTTGCCGGCAGAAGAGCCGTTGCGCTCTCTATTGGAGGCGGCAGATGGTTGATTGGCAATCCCCGCCACAGGAATTAATCGCCTCAGAAAATGAACTCCATTTGTGGCGCTTCCAGCTAGATGTGCCGGCAACCCGACTGAGCGAATTAAACGCCAATTTGTCTTTGGATGAGGCGGAACGCGCCCAACGCTTCGTCTTTGAGCGAGATCGAAACCATTTTGTTGCCAGCAGGGGCTTTTTGCGAGAAATTTTGGGCGGGTATGCCGGCATTCATCCAGCCCAACTAAAATTTACGTACAATGCGCATGGCAAACCCGCCCTGGACTCTGATGAGATCGCTCCGAAGATCGTCTTCAATCTCTCCCATTCCCGAGGGATGGGGCTTCTGGGCATAACTAGCGGCACGCGGGCGTTGGGAGTCGATGTGGAGTGGGCGCGCCCCTTAAAAGATTTGATGGATATGGCGAAACATTTTTTTTCAGCAGACGAACGAGAGGTATTGGCAGGAATGCCGGCAGCAGAGCGGCATATCCCGTTCTTTCATATCTGGACGCGCAAAGAGGCGTTAATTAAAGGGCATGGACTGGGTTTATCAATGCCGCTCGACGCTTTTGCTGTTTCTCATCAGCCGTACGACGCTCGGCTATTATGGCTATCCGAAGCGTATGGCAAACGAGAAGATTGGCGCTTATTGGACATTTCATTTGCCCCTGGTTTCACCGCCGCTGCCGCCTGTACCGGAGAGATGCCGGCAATTTATCATTGGCTCGTCTCTTAAAATAGGCTATCGGCTATTCGATGGGTAGTTTGCCTGCCTCTTGTGCCGCAATCCCTCCAACCCCGCCAACATATCCTCCGAAAAGAAGCCTAACATCTCTAATGCCAACGAATGGTCGAAAATCGGGGCGGCTTGAAGCAGCCATTGATTCAAGCTGCGTTTGGTGAACTTGATAGCGTGTCGTGGACCGGTCGCCAACCGTACCGCCACCTCTTGCGCTTTGCCAACAACCTCATCATCTGGAACCGTCAAGCTGACCAAACCGATGCGCTCCGCTTCCGCCCCGGTCAAAAAATCGCTGGTCATTAGATAATATTTGCTCTTCGCCATGCCGCACAGCAGGGGCCAAACGATAGCGGCGTGGTCGCCAGCCGCCACCCCCATACGGGTATGCCCATCTGCCAAACGGGCATTGTTGCCGGCAATGCTGATATCTGCCAAAAGCGCCACCACCAATCCTGCCCCTACCGCAGCCCCATTGATAGCGGAAACGATTGGTTTAGGGCAACGTAAAATACCATAAACCAAATCGCGGGCTTCTTCCAAAATTCGGATGATTTCATCGTAATTCCGATAAGAGTCAGCCACCCAATCCAAATCTCCGCCTGCCGAAAACGCCTTCCCTGCCCCGGTAATCACCGCCACATCCACTTCCGGATCAGCTTCAAAACTCTTCCATACTTCAATCAGCTCGGTATGCAATGGGGCATGAGCGGCATTTAATTTGGCTGGACGATTGATAGTGATCCACAAAATTCGCGGATCGCGCTTTTCAAAGTGAAGGAAACGATAATTTTGATATAACATGGGACTAAAATCCTTTATCCTGTACTTAGGGAAACATGATGAATTTGGAGGAAGGCTAAATTTAGAGGATTTAAATTAGCGAACATCTCGCTTTTTAGCGAACATCACGCTTTCACTGGAGCAAGTAATGAGTAAACGGGTATTAATAATTGATGACCACAAAAGTTGGTTAAGCGTTCTGAATAGCATTTTATTACAATCAGGTTTCGAAGTGCGCATCGCCAGCACCGGCATTGGAGGCTTAAAATCGGCGGAGAGCGAAACGCCTGACATTATTTTACTTGATTTAATGATGCCAGAAGTAAATGGCTTTGACATGTGCCAAAAGTTGCGAGCCAATACGTCCCTCGACAACACGCCCATTTTAATCGTTTCAGCCTTATCCAGCCCAGAAGACCAACAAAAAGCGTTTGACCTGGGCGCCAACGATTTTATGATCAAACCGGTGCATCCTATCGATTTAATCCGGCGAATGAACGAGTTGTTGGAAAAAAGAGAGTCTACTCCCACTGCCTAACTTTGTATTGAAGGACAGCGCGAACGGCTAGATTGCGCTGTTCAATATGGAGATGGAGCCGCTTTTCTACGGGAAGCATGTTGCATTCAATCATGCCGGCGTCTTCCTGCGCCATCAACTAAGCCACCGCGCACAACCTGCCATTCTCTAAAAAGCGTCTTGCCCCCTCGGGCTAGAGGCGCTTTAATTGCTTACTTTAAGCAACACGCCCATCAATTTGGACTCTGCTCCATTCAAAATCACATTATGATTACCATATATCCGATTACCCGTTATCTGAACAGCCAATACGCCAATGCTCCAACTGTTTCTGCCGATGGAAAATGGGCGGCATTTTTATCAGACCTAAGCGGGGTAACCCATTTGTGGCGCATACCGTTAACCGATCCGCCTCGCTTGCATTGGCCCCAGCAGCTTACTTTTGGGCAAAATCGGGCGTTGGGCGGCTGGTTTTCGCCTACTGACCCTAACTTGCTGGTCTATGCCAAAGATGCCGGCGGAAATGAAAACGCCCAACTTTTCGCCCTTGACGTTGCTGCCGGCATTGAAACGGGATTGACAACCGGTTTTGACGACGCCATACATTTGCCAGGCGGATGGTCGCCAGACGGCAATGTTTTCGCCTATGCCGGCAATCGCCGCCATCCCGCCTATTTTGACCTCTATTGCCAACCTATCGACGGGGCAGCGCAGTTAATCTGGGAAAATAACGAGGCTGGCTATTTGACCAGCGTCGTCTTTTCGGCAAACGGGCAAGAGATCATCCTGCAACGAGCAAAAAGCTCTTTTCATTCCGAACTGTTAAAAATCAACCTGGCGTCAGGGGAGGCTCAACTACTTACGCCGCCAAATGTTCAAGCCGCCTTTTCATCCCCTCAAATCGATGATCAGGATTCTATTTTAACCGTTACCGATTACGAATCTGATTTTTTATATATCGCTCAATTGGATTTGACCTCATTGCGCATTACCCCCTATATCGCCGCAGAATGGGATATTAATTGGGTTCGCCTTTCGCCAGACAAGAAATCCCTCCTTTACCAGGTCAATGCCGGCGGCATACACCAACTCTATCTGCGCGATCGGGAAACGGGCGAAACGATCCTCGCCCCAATGCCAGCAAAAACGGGCATCATGGTGGGATATCTCCAGCCTGGTTTTGTTTTTGCCCCAGATTCAGGCAGCGTTCTTTTTAGCCATAGCTCCGCCGCCCGCCCCGAAGATATTTTTATCTGGCGGCGACCAGAAGATACCGCCCATCCATTAACGCAATCAAGCAGCGGCGGCATTCCCGCCGAAAGCTTCGTTGCGCCCGAATTAATCCATTACCCTACCTTTGACGGCAGAGAGATACCAGCCTGGCTGTACATGCCGGCAAACGCGGCAAAAAAAGTTCCCGTCGTCGTATTGGTGCACGGGGGACCCGAAGGGCAATCAGAAACAAATTTCAATTTTCTGGTTCAATATTTTGTCAATAACGGCTTTGCCGCCCTGTTGCCCAATGTACGCGGCTCCACCGGCTACGGCAAAGCCTATGCCCATCTGGACGATGTAGAAAAGCGGATGGATGCCGTTGAAGATTTGGGTTTCGCCGCTCGATGGCTCAAAGCTCATCCAGCCATCGATGGAGGGAAATTGGCGGTTTATGGCGGCAGTTACGGCGGCTTCATGACGCTATCTACGCTGACCACCCACCCCGATTTGTGGGCGGCAGGGGTCGATATCGTCGGCATTAGCAACTTCGTCACCTTTCTGGAAAATACCAGCGACTACCGCCGCGCCCACCGCGAAGCGGAATATGGCTCTTTAGCCCGAGATAGGGGGGTTTTGGAGCGCATTTCGCCCCTGAACCATCTGGATAAGTTGAAAGCTCCTTTGCTGGTCATTCATGGGGCAAATGACCCCCGCGTGCCGGCATCGGAAGCGGAACAGTTGGTCGCCAAATTAGAAGCCCGTCAACATTCTGTCGAGTTAATGATTTTTGAGGATGAAGGACACGGCATCGCCAAACTAAAAAACAAGCAAAAGATGTATCCGGCAATTGTCGATTTTTTAAAACGACATCTCGGTTAAACGCCACCGCCCTCCGGTAAGTTACCTGCCCAACTGATGATATTCTGGATTGGGCAGCATGCCGGTAGCCGATGCCAGTCGGTTGGTAAAGTTGAACATGGCGGTAATTTCGATGATGTCAAAAATCGCCTCGTCTGAAAAACCGACCTGGCGCAACGCCATGATATCCGATTCGTCACAATCGACCGGGCTGAGCGTCAACTTGACGGCAAAATCAAGCATCATCTCAATGCGTTCGTCCAGCCCAGCCCGACGGTAATCGATGGCGATGCGCTCCGCCTGAACGGGATCGCCTAACTTTTGCCGCAGCTCTGCCCCATGCGACACCAGGCAATATAAACATTGATTTTCCGCTGAAACCGCCAGGCAAACCATCTCTCGCTCCGCTTCGCTCAACTCCGATTCTCCCTGCATCAGCTCTCGAAAATGGTTAAACCAATGGGTGAAATGGGTTGGGCGAATAGTGTACCCCACAAAAACATTGGGCACGAAGCCAAGAACTTCCTCCGCCTTTTCGAACAATTTTTGCATGTTGGGGTCAACTTGTTCCGCTGCCGGCAATGTCAACCATGACGCCAATTGGGTTCGATTATCCATTTCGCCTTTTCCTCATCGTCTGATTTCATACACAAAAAATAGCGGATTGGCTAAATTGCCGGCAACCGCCTTTTCAAAACCGCCTGGATACGCCTCCCGAACCGCTGACAGTTCGCCGCTGCGCTCTGGCACAAATACAAACGCCACATTTCGTTGTTCTGCCGGCAATGCCGGCAGGGTTGGCTCCAATACGTCTACCAAATTTTGAGCCGGAGAAAATGCCGGCGCCAAATACGAGATAGTGGGAAAAGTGGCGTACATGCTGGGAGCGCCATGAAAATATATCGTCCAATCATCGGCGGTTTCGGCAGACAAATCAGCCAAATAATGCCCAACCCCATCCCCAATTTCTGAATTGCGGTCGGCAAAGCGATGTTCCGTTCGGTACGCTCCAAAATAAAAGCCGCTTTCCCAAACGCCGATCAACCCGGCAACCAGCAAAACGATGGCGAGAGTCGCTCCTTTTTTCCATTCAAAGCCATCCGCCAAACGTTCGCCCAACCAAACCAACGGCTGCGCTGCCAGCAAACAAGCTGCCGGCAACGCCAGCAATAAACGGTGGCTGGATGGGGATTCCAATAGATAAATGGCGGCAAAAATGATGGGCGTTGCCAGCCAAATGAGCAGGGCTGCCTGGCGCGCTTGCCGCCATCCCCAAAGCGCCATTCCCGCGCCCAGCAAAAACAGAAATGCCGGCACAAAAGAGAGTATCGATCGTCCGCTCTTGTACGCCAAACTGACATCTGGCTGGGCGGTAAACGCCAGCCCTCCTTTCCACGCTTGCCGCCCCCACAACTCTTCCGTCGATAGCCCAGTTCGTTCCGCTTCCGCCATCAGCCACCCGCTCTCTCGAACGCCAAGCGCCTTGACTCGTTCCATAAAAATATCGGCGTTGCCCCGATAAAATAGCAGTTGGGGCGCCGCCAAGGTTAATGCCAACAACGCCGCCGCCAGCAAATGGCGCCATTGCCGCTTCATCCTCGCTCTATCCGCCAGCCATCCCCATCCCAAAAATGGTATCAACATCAACGGAAATAGATGAGCGCTTCCATAAAAATAGGGGGTTATGCCAACACAAATGCCGGCGATCAACCAGCCTAACCGCCCGCCTCGTCGCCATGCCAACAAAATAGAGCCAAACGCCAGCGTCATTACCAGCGGCTCCCAAATATTGGTCATGCCCAGCCGCGAATAATGGAGATGAACGTGAGAGCCAGCCAACAAAATAGCGGCGGCTAATCCTACGCCCTGCCCCCACAAACGCCTGCCAATAAAATATATTGCCGCCACCCCCAAAGCGCCCGCCAGCGCGGAGAAAAGCCGAATCGCTACAGCTGTTTGCCCAAGAATAAAGGTTGGCAATGCTTGCAAATAGATCGACAAGCTGGGGTTGGTCAACCAGCCAGAGCCAAACAGATTGGCTTGGCGGCGGGCATCCAGCCCGATGCTGGCTTCGATACCGTTCAAGATAAAGGGGTGGCTGTCCAGGGCAACCAACCGCATTATCAGCGCCAGAAAAAGGGTCAGCGCCACAACGCCGCTTTCCCATCTTCCAATCCGCAACAGCTTTTCCCCGATGGCTAACCGTTCGCCGCGATGGTGGAGGGCGGCAAAAGCAACCCCGCCGGCAATTAGCAATGCAATGAAGCCAAGCGCAGGGTGAATGCCGGCAACCAGGGGGGTTAACCCCGACAACAACAATGCTGGAGCAACCAGCCACCGCCGCCGCTCAATTTGGGTTAGATTAGGGACAACTGGCGCGGAAAATGCCGGCAATCCAGCGGCGCCGCCGCCCAACACAGCCAACGCCGCCATCATCGCCAACCCAAACCCCAACGCCCAAAAGCCGCCGCGATTGGGCGGGTCGGCAGCCAGCAACGTTTGCCCCACTGCGGCGAACATAAATGTCAGTCCTACCAAAATAGCCGTTATCAACCGTTTGCCGCCGCCCAGCAGCGGGCTAGCCGCTGTCGTTTTTCGACTATCGTCGGTCAGTTGGCTTGCCGGCATCGCTGCCTGAGCGATCGGCGCATCCAAAGCGTGGTCGCGCCGCTCACCCTCGCCGTTGGCTGATTGATATGCGCCCTGCAACTCCGCCTGGGTAAATGGGCGCGGCGGCGGCAAATGGGGCTCAATTGGCGTTTGGGCTACTTTTCGGGCGACGATGAGCAAATATGCCCCATCTTCAGCCGCTTCTTCGTCAAAGAAAGGGCGCGTCCAACGTTCAGTTCCCGCCAAACTGCTGCGCCAGGGGGCTAAAATCCAATGCCCAGTCAAAAAATGGGCGATCCATGCCGGCAAGCCCTGCACATGCCCCCACTCCAAAGCCCGCAACGCCTCAGGGCTAAAATAATATTGCCACCGTTCCACCGCCAACCCCGCTTGCCCCAATCGTTCTGCCCACCTCTGTGCCGAGTCGGTGTGGGCATGGCGGGAGATACGGTTAAAAAGGCGGCGATAGGCGTCCGCCGCCGCCGGCAACTCTAACTGTTCAAAAAAACGCGCCCCCGCCAAATTTTGAGTGAAATGGTGGCTGGGCATGGTGACCATCAATTTGCCGCCAATTTTCAACACTCGGCTGGCATCGTTTAGGGCTGGCTGAACGTCGGGGATATGTTCCAATACGGAGTTGCTGATAACGCTGCCAAAATGTCCATCGGGAAACGGCATGGCGTCTCCCATGCTTTGCCCCACCAGACGATACGCGCCGCTCTTGTCCGCTTCGGTTAATGGCGTTCGCCAGGGGTCGATGCCGGCATCTAGTTGGCGATCAAATGTCGCCTGCGCGAAATGTCCGTCGCCGCACCCCAAATCTAAAATCGGACGCTCCAGCTCAATTTGATGGTAAAAACGGCTTTCGACCGAACGCAACAACGCTCGAAATGCCGGCAATGTTTTCAATTGCCGCCACAAGATATCGTCTGGCTGGCTTTGATCAGCCATCTGGCTGTGATCAACCGTCATCCCGCATCGCTCGCAACTGTTCGTAGGCTGGCGGCTCCGGCAAAGCAGGTTGGAACGTCCCGTTTTTTAACGCTTCGAATAGTTTGATATATTCGCGCCCATTTTGTTCGGGGCTAAAGCTGTCGCCGATCAGCTCCATATCCTTCACATAGCTGGCTTTGTGGTTCAACACCCGAATTAACGCCTCTGCCAAGCCATCCACACTGCCTATGGGAATCACCTCGCCCATTCCTGTCATCGTCACCGGTTGGCGCACTCCCGGCAATGCGCTGGCGATAACGGGGACGCCATTCATCATCGCTTCAATCTGCACCAAACCAAAGCTTTCGGTGCTGTTGAGACTGGGGATCACCAGGCAATCTAGGCTTTTGTAAAAGGCGGTGAACTCCGCACCGGTGAGCGGACCTAGCAATTTGAAATGATCTTTAAATTGGTCAAACAGGGGTTTTAATTGGGCGACATAGGCGTCTTCGCCCAACACTTCAGCGTTTGGTCCGGCGTGCAACAGTTGGGCATTGGGATGAGCTTCCAGCAATTTAGGCAGAGCGTGCAAGAGCGTCTCGATCCCTTTTTCGGTGGCTAACCTGCCGGCAATGCCCACCACCTTTTTTCCCGCTAGCCCATGCCGCTGCCGAAAGGCGGCGACATCATCCATTGTACAGACGGCTAATTCAACTGGCGGCGGTATGATATGCAGCTTTTTGCCAATGTAAGAGGAGAGATACGGGGAATTTTCGCCATAGTCGCGGGTGTAAGTGACGATTACGTCAGAAAAGATGCCGGCAAGCCGATTCATGCCGCCGACCACCTTGTCTACCACCCGATTAAACGCTCCTGCCGGCATTTGCAAGTCACAATGGTACGTTAAGACCACCGGCTTGTTGAACAATCGTCCCCGCACTGCCAAACCTGGGGCGTCAAATTGGGGCAGATGGAGATGAATGACATCGGCGTTCCAGGCGAATTTGGTCGCTTGCCAGCCAAACGTAGGCATTATCACCCCTTTGCTAACCCGAAAAGCGACGGGCACGCGGACGACTGTCGCTCCGTCGATCATCTCTTGGCGAGGCAACGATTTATCATATTGGGATGTTAACACCGTGACTTCGTGCCCCATTTCTGCCAGAGCGCGGCTCAATCGCTCCACATAGATGGTCAAGCCGCTCATATGGGGGCGATAATAGGTTAAAACTTCCAAAATTTTCATGATATCTTATACACGCTCTCCGGCAAATTCTCTTGCCGATCCCAAAATGCCGCCCAAAGTCCCTTGCGTGGAACGCAATGCAATTAATCCGAAGATGACACTCAAAATCAGATTCATAGCATGATACAAGATGGCGAATGCAGCGGCTGGCTCTTCGTTAAAGCCCAATGCGCCGCTCAGAGCGAAGATGACGCCGGCATGGTAGACGCCCACTTGTCCTGGCGAAGAGGGGGCGGCGATGGTAAAGGCGGCAACACAAACCACAAAGGCGCTCATCAGCAGATTGACATCCAACCCGACCGCCAACATGCCCCAGTGATAGCCAAAAATCACTGGAATCCATAGCAAGACGCTCCAAAAGAGCAGTGTGGCGCCATCATGCCAATTGGTCAAAGCGGACAGCCCCGCCAACAAATTATCTAGCCGGGTGAGCCAGATATCTGCGTTTAAGGATGGGAAGCGGTTAAGCAGTGTAGCCGCCCATGTGCCGGCATTTTCTCGCTGGTTTGCCATGATAATCAATACAATTAAGGTAACGATGCCGGCAATGCCGGCAAACAGCGCCGGACGTCTGATGATCTCTGGCAACGTCTCCACCTGAGAAACAGTCAACGGCAACAAAGTCGCCATAAACAACACATCCAGGGCTCGCTCTACGACCATGGTCGAAATCCCCTGCGTTACAGTAAGGGGCGGGATATTGCCAATGAGAACCGCCCGCGCCACTTCGCCTAGCCTGGCGGGCAGTAAATAGTTGATCATGTAGCCGATATTTTGAATATGCCACACTTGGTCGAACCTTACTTGATCGCCCAACATAAAACGCCAGCGAATGGTACGCAACGCCAAAAAAAGGGGGTATGTGACAATGCTTAACCCATAATAGCCGTAATTGGCGCTTTTGAGACTACGCCACAGTTGTTCCGGATCGATGATGACCCAGATGAGGGCGATAGACAGCGCCGTCAACGCCAAACCCAACCATTCTCTTTTTCCAAATCTTCTGTTGGCTTCTTTCATCCAGAGGGGATTATAATGGAAATAGAGGTTACAAGGTAGCGACCCGCCGTAGGCAAATTGGTTGATTGCTGGCGGCTTGAAATGAACTATTTATGCTAAAAATTGGAATCGATTGCCGCTTGCCGGCATATCAAATGGGCGGGATTAGCCAATATATTTTGCGGCTGTTGCCGGCGCTGGCTCGGCTTGACTCCGGCAATGAATACCATCTTTTCCATAGTATTCGAGAAAAACGCGACCTAACCCCGCCCCATGCCGGCAATTTTCAGGCGCATACCGCTTATACGCCTCCGCACCATCGGCTGGAAAAATGGACGCTCAGCGCCGAAATTGCCCCTCGGCGATTTGATGTGTGGCATAGCCCCGACTTTATTCCGCCCCGATTTGGAGCAAAACGCTTTATCGCCACCATTCACGACCTGAATTTCATTTACTACCCCCAATATCTCACCCCAGAAAGCCGCCGCTACTATCTGAAACAAATCGGGTGGGCTGTGCAACATGCCGACCATATCTCCGCCGACAGCGCACAAACTAAGCAAGATTTAATCGAAAAATTAGGGGTTTCGCCAGCTAAAATAACCGCTATTCCATTGGCAGCCAACCCCATTTATCAACAGGAGATTTCGCCGACTGCCCAACGCGCCACGCTAACCAAATATCAGTTGCAGCCGGGCTTTTTGCTGTTTGTGGGCACGTTAGAGCCGCGGAAAAATATACCAACGCTGTTAAAGGCATACGCTTTATTGAGGCAGCGATACCAGTTCGAGCAGCCGCTGCTCTTGGCTGGGCGAAAAGGATGGTTATACGAGCATATCTTTGAGCAAATTTCAGAGCTGAAATTGAGTGATTTCGTTTGCCATCTCTCACAAACAACTGACATAGAATTGGCGCATTTGTACGCTTCTGCCGCTGTTTTAGCCATGCCATCCCATTACGAAGGGTTTGGCTTGCCGGCATTAGAAGCGATGCATTGCGGCTGTCCCATCGTGGTCAGCGACCGAGGTTCGCTGCCCGAAGTGGCGGGGGATGCCGGCATCTTGCTTGATCCAAACGATGTGGAAGCGTGGGCGGATAATTTAGCAATCGCTATTGAAGATAAATCGCGCCGGCAACGTATGATAGCTGCCGGCAAAAAGCAAGCCAAAAAGTTCGATTGGGCTACAACCGCCCAGAAAACGTTGGCGCTCTACCAAAATGGCTAAACAAATCCTGCTGCTTACCCCCCAACTGCCTTACCCGCCCCATAGCGGAGCCAGCTTACGCAACTATTACATCCTCAAAGGGGTCAGCCAAATCCATACAGTTTCGCTAATCTCGTTTGCCAACCCCACCGCAGCAAACCGTCCAGCTCCGAAGCCGTTGGCAGAAATATGCCGGCAAATCGAACTGATTCCAACGCCCAACCGCCCTCTCAGCTTGCGGGCTCGTCAATTGCTATTTAGTCGGCAGCCTGATATGGGGCGCCGCCTAACCAGCCCCACATTCGAACGCCGACTGAGCCAATTGCTGGCTACAAATCATTATGATGTAGTCCAGGTGGAAGGGATTGAATTAGCCCAATACATTCCCACCATTCGGCAAATCAACCCGCACGCTCTAATTTTATTCGACAACCACAACGCCGAAACTGCGTTGCAGCGTCGCACATTCCTGACTGATTTACGGCAGGCGCGTCGCTGGATTGGAGCGGCATATTCTTGGCTGCAAAGCCGCCGCCTGCAAAAATATGAGGCTTGGGCATTGGCGCAAGCGGATATCGTCACCGTTGTCAGCCAGGCAGACCAAGAAGAGTTGCAGCCGTTAGCCCCGGCAAAAACGCTGACGGTCATCCCCAACTGCATCGATGTAGCGGCATATGAAAATATCTCGTCTGATGGCGTTCCATCGTTTGATTTGCTTTTCCTGGGCAAAATGGATTATCGACCAAATGTCGATGCTATCCTCTATTTTATGGCGGAAATTTGGGAGAAAATTCGAGGGGCGCGCCCCCAAACCACCTTGGGCATTATCGGGCAAAAGCCGCACAGTCGCTTGGCGCAGGTCACTGAAGCTGATGGGGTCACGATAACCGGATTTGTGGAGCGGATAGAGCCGTATTTGGCTGGGGCAAAGATCGGCATCATGCCATTCCGCATTGGGTCAGGCACCAGGTTGAAATTGATTCAAATGATGGCTGCCGGCAAACCCATCGTCAGTTCGCCGCTTGGCGCCGAAGGGTTTCCAGTAACGAACAACCAACAGTTGATGATCGCCGACTCCCCCAGCGAATTCGCCTCAACTGTCTTAACGCTGCTAAATCAACCCAATCGCCGTCAGGAGATCGGGGCATCAGCCCAACAATTTGCCCAACGATATGATTGGCGGCAAATCATCCCCAAAATGGCTGCCCTGTACCAAAAAAAAGAGGCGGCTGAATCAGCCGCCTCTTAGCGCAATAAACCGTTTTGCTTTGAAAATTAATATTCCACGCCACGCGGCAGCGCTTTGGCTTGGTTCACCCAAGATTCCACTTCCGATTGGGTGGGCAATACCCGCACATGGTTCGCCCCTTCGTTAACTTCGGTAATTTTAGTCAACAAATTCGATGGGTTGCGCGTCGCTAACTCTTTTACTGTATCCACGCCCGCTTTTTCCAATAGATCAGAATATTGCATCCCAATCCCTTTTACGCGGAACAAATCGGCGCGATTGACCCAATTCAAAATATTGCCGTCGGCAATACCTGTTTCAGTCGCAATATTTTTTCGTCCAACGCGAGTTGAGCCAGCTTCTAACAACGCTTCCACAGTCGAAATGCCGATTTCCGCCAATTTATCTTGGTTTACCTCGCCAATTCCTTCGATTTCTTTAATAGAACGTGCCATGTTTACTCTCCTAACTGATAACATAAGAAATGAACGCTAAATTTAAACCGCTATTATCATCCCAAATTATGGTTAAGGTACAAATTAGGACTTTAAGCAGAAAACTTTTTCAGGCAAAACCCGAAAAGATTTTATTTTCTCCCATTCTAACGCCGTTGGGCTGATTGACTGACAGAATTAATGTTTAAGAACCTTGACAATATCATAACCACTTCACAGAGTGCAGTTCATACATGGGCTTGAAAAATTGTTTCCAAGAAGCGATAGCAGGCTCTGGGTCAGGATTAGGTGGTAACCACAGGAAAGAAAGCAGCCATTTTTGGTTAGCAATGGCATGTTTGCACCAACGCCAACCAATTTGTAGGTAACTCAAACCACGTCGCCAATGGGTATCCACAACAGGTCGTAATCCAGAGGTAATAACTGCTGTTCCAGTAGAAACGAGATAGACAGTTGCTGTGGCAAAGATGAGGCAAAGACGAGAAATTGCCATTGAATCATCTAAGCGACTATCTTCCAGCTGGAATCCTGCCGATTTATCATCCAAAAAATTCTCTTCGATGCCAAAACGGAGAGCATATTCATCAAAAGTGTGTCGTCCTACAGGTTCATCACTGACAATAGCCCATGTTTCTGTCCCATTTGGCGTAATGACATGGGCAGTTGCAAGGTGCAAAGGACCAAATCTTTGTTGAGTAATCCAAACAGAAGCATAAAAACAACCTTTACCTACAGGTGGCATTAGCGTCCGTATTCGACAACGTTTGCCATTGGATAAATAAACGAGAGTGTCACTTTTGAGACGAATACGAAAGCGCCAACCCAATTGAGCAGCTACTTTCATCAAGCAATATGGCCAAACCCTCGGTCAGCTAGCAAGATGACCTTTGTAGATGAGGGTATTTGGGACGCGACCTGAACCAACATCTGCTGATAACATGCCACAGTGACGGTGGCGCTACCGCTAGCTTTCACCACCCATCCAAGTGGAATCGCTCGTCCGCAATATACCAATGCCAATCGCACAATCACAAATCGCTTCCATAGTTGGGTTGTATCCAAAGCCAGATATGCCGTTTGGCCACACCAGTCATCCAACATCTTTTTGACCAAATGTTGGTAAATCTCATTCGGTTTAATCTTTTCGTTATGTAACCAGCGAGAAAATTGTCTTTCCTTGCTTGCTGCTTTCGCTTCTCCATTTCGGAAGGAAAGCCAATGGCTAAAATGGGGTTTCTTGCTTTCAATCACCCCCACCAGAGCCCAACCAAACGTTTTTAGAACCCGTATGTCATGGAATGCGATATGCAAAACCCGAATGAACTTCATGATATTGTAAAAAAGCGTGTTATGATTAGTCATGGTGTTTCCTTTTTTTGAGTTTGTGTTTTTTGTCAATCACAAGTTTATCTCAAAATAAAGGAACACCTTCCTTACTTTTCTAAAATTTGTCAGTCAATCAGCGCCGTTGGGTAGTCTTTCGGGTTTTCACAATACATTTTGCGGGTTACTTATACGGTTTAGGGTGTGAGCCGCCCCCCTAAACATGGGGTCACAATGGCAACGTCCACTATCTCCTTTGTCTAGATGCCAATGTTTTTTAGAGAAAGCGCGGATTTTCGAAGAAAGTCAACTACTACCGGCTAAAAGACCGGTAGCTTGAAAATGCGAATGAAATTCGCCTAAAGCTCGCCCACATCAAAGTTATCATCTTCTATCGGCGGTTTCTTTCCTTGTGACTCAATGTACTGTTTAACAATCTCATCGGTTACATTGCCTGTGCTGGCGGCAAAATAGCCTCTCGCCCATAGATGTTTCCCCCAGAATTGTCGGTTCAATTCTTCAAATTCTTGCAGTAACTTCCGACTGGTTCTCCCTTTCATTAGTTGCATTAGTTTACTCACTGACATTTTCGGCGGTACTGACACCAACAGATGTACGTGGTCTGATTGAACGCTTCCGCTCATTATGATGACATCATTTGCAGCACATATTTGTCTCACCAATTCTCTTAATCTTAATCCAACTTGTCCTTTCAATGCTTTTTTCCGATATTTTGTTATCCAAACCACATGATATTTTATGTCGTAAACCGAATGTGCTGTTTTTCTGTAGCTCATCCTCTTATTTTAGCAGAGCTTTCTGGTTTATCCCGGTCGAGAAAAAAAGACCGCGCCCTACGGGATGCTCTCTTTTTTCTCGACCTCACTATAGTGTGGGGTTGAAAACTGCCTGCCTGAAAGGCAGGGGTTTTAACCTCATTTACAGACAATAAATATTAATCGGAAAGCGGCGCACCCAAAATTTGTCCTCCAATGAGACAAAAGCTATAGCCAATATCTGCTACCGTTCAGTCAACTTCTCTCCTGTGTGGTGGGTATAAACGACTATTGAAGCCATCCTTTAAAAATGAAATACTGGGCTGAGAATTCATTATAAAAGCATCGAAGCGCCCCATTGCATGTTTGATATTAACCCCCAAAAATTAATCTTCAGCCTGATATTCTTGTCGCTCGCCGCTCTGTTAGCCGCTTGCGCCCCGCCAACGGATGCCCCCAAAATGCCAACCCCAGCCGCCCTGGCATTTTTTAACTCCCCTACGCCACAATTCGCCAATCCTCAGGCATTGCCGCCCACCTTTACGCCCGCCGCACAGCAAGCTCAAGCCATCAGCGTTGGCGGAAACAGCGCCGTTTATAATCGTCAGCCAACCAATACGCCGTTGCCCATACCAACAAACACTCCGATTACCAACACCCCTACGCCCAGCCCATCGCCTACCATCACCTCCACTCCTACCCCCACCGCTACCCCAACCAACACGCCTGTTCCCACCAATCGTCCCGCTATCGTCCTTGGAAGTTCAATCAACGCGGTTATGGTTAACAGAAGCGTGCCCGCTTCCGGATCAGGATTAGCCCTCCACCAATACCCCAAACCGCGCGGCGACAATGGTTGGGGAATGCATTGGATACCTACGGTCAGCCAAAATCGGGAGACAGTAGATAGGTTTATCGTCGAAGTGAAAAATATGCGGATTAAATGGGTCGTTTTCCTCAACGATAACGGCAATATCGGCGATAACGACTATCTGGTAGAGCGGCTAACTGCCAATGGCATTATGCCGGTGATGCGTATTTATCGCAGCAATGTAACCCCTTACGATGGGGATATGGGGGCGATGGTGCGCCATTATCGGCGCAAAGGAGTCTATTATTACCAGATTTACAACGAACCAAATGTAAACGCCGAAAATGATCAGGGGGCGCCAGACCCAGAACATTATGCCCGCCTGTGGTCGCAAGCCGCTAAAATCGTGACGGCAAATGGGGGATACCCTGGCTTTGCCGCCCTCAGTCCCGGCGGAGAATATGATCACAACCTCTTTTTTGATCGGGCGATGCGGGCGATTATCCGCAATGGGGATAAATCGTTGTTCGATAAAGGGTGGATATCCGTCCACAATTACAACGGGTTACGCCCCAAAAGTGATACGGGCGGCTTTTTCTTGTATCGCCGCTACAATCAAATCGTTAAAAACCATTTGGGGCGGTCATTGCCGATGATCGGCACGGAAGCGGGATCGTATCACCCTGATCCTGAGGTGGAGAAGGGGCAAATCGCCTGGCAATATCAATATATGAGCCGACGGGAGAGCTACTATTTTGCGTTTAGCTATTGGTTGTTAGCTAGTCAGTTGGGGGGAGCGGCGGATGATTCTTGGGAATGGCAAAGTTTGTTTCGACAAAATTGGACGCACCCGGCAGTGACAGATTTTTTCTATCGGTAAGAGTTCTTTTAAACCCATTTGAAAAGATTTTAGGGGCGAAATCTGAAATCCGCCCATTGCCGGCATCTTCTTCGGTGTTGGGTTGTTCTTCTAATCCTAAAAGTCATCAAACCATACAGTTGGAGCAAACGCCAGCAAATTATGGTTGCGCGTCAATTTGGTAAATAGAGACTTGCCCCTCATTTTGGTAGATCAGCTCGCCAATTGGCTGCACATTTTCTCCCAGCCAAAGTTGTTCGCTGTTGCCGACAAACAGATGGGTGATACCCCACTCCGCCAGGAAATTTTGCCGCTCTTCTTCAGACATTGCGCCGCTCCAGAAATCGATGAACAATCGCTCTTTTTGCGGCAAATTGGTGGTGAAATCTAGTTGCCCCATGAAGAGTTTGCCGGCATAAACGCGAGGAAAGTAGTTGCCCATCGGATAATCTGCCAAAATTAGACTGTCAGCGCCAGCATGGCTGCCCAACCAGGTTGCCGCCTCAATATCGGGCGCTGGCAAATAGTAGGGAAATTCGTCGATTTGGTACGGACCTTGAATATAGCTGGCTAACGCCAAAATTGTGGAAATGGAGAGGGTCATCAAAAGAACGCGGCGCAGGGTAGCGTATGGGGTGGGAGTTAGCCGGGAAAATGAACCAAAAAAGGGGCGGCGTGACAATGCCGGCAAGAGCGCTCCTTCTAAACCTGCTATTGCTAAGGCGGCGATGGGAACCAGCAGCCCCAGGGCAAATCGACCTGAATACGCAACGCCCGGAGCGTATAAAATGAGAATGTGAACAATAGCCCATGCCGGCAATAGCGGAGTTCTCCCCATCTTAATCCAATAGACGCCGCCAATCAACGCCAATATGCCCATGCCCCCTAAACCAACGACCGCTAAACGTAATGCCGGCGGCGGAATGACATGTGTTTGCTGCGTATATTCGATCCAGTATGGATCGTTGCCGGTGTACAGCGCATAATAAAATAACAATGGCAGTAAAGGAGCTAACACGATTGCCCCCATTGTCCAACTACGCCGGGGAAGCGCTCTGGCTTGCCCCGCCAAAATAAGCATCAATGTCCCGATGACCAATCCAATAACCGCCAAATGGTAAACATAGCTCATCACATCGAACACTCCAACCAAAGCGCTGCAAATAGCCCACCAGAAAGGGCGTGGTTCATTCGGCGAAAGCATGCGGAAAATGCCGGCAAAAAACAACGTCTGTAACCCAAACCCCAGAGCAAAATGAGGGGCGTTAAACATGCTAATCAGAGGCGACCATTCCGCCAACCCTAAATCGGGCGGATAGGGTGATTCGGGGAAAATCATCAAAAACAGCCAGCCAAATCCGCCGCCAAACAGTAGCAGCAGCCAATTTGTCCACTGCCATCTTTTTTGTTCTGGAAAAATCGTTTTTGACCAAAACCAAAATGCCCAAATGGTTATGCCACTGCAAATGAGCCGCAAAATATGAAAGGAAATGACGGTAGGAGAGGAGAACAAGCCGAATATTTTGCCGGCAATCAGATATAAAGAAAGCATAAACCGCGGTTGCCATGGCTCAGGCGAATAGGTGAAATGATAGAGCCAATTGCCGGCAGCCCCTTGCCGCATCGCCGACACATAAACGCCCACATCATCTGGATTGAGCAACGCCCATGTAAAAACCTTGCCCTGGGGCGTGATAGACCAGCCAAATAGGTACGGAACGATAATGGCAACCGCAGTCAATCCCACCCAAAAGGCGGCGATTTTAAGCGTCGGCAACGGATCAGGGCGCAACTCAGCAGGATAGGGATGCTGCATACAAAAAAATTTATCCTCGTCTTTTAGAGAAAGCTATAGCCAATATCTGCTACTATCCTATCAATTGCCTTCCTGGCTGTTGGATACAAATGGCTTTCGCAGCAGCCCTTTACAGAGAGGAGCGTCATCTGTCCATTGCCGGCATTCCCCCATCCCCATAAATTATCCCCCAGCTAACCGCACCGCCCCCTCAAATACCGCTTGCTGTGCGGCATTGAACCAGGGCGCGGGCAATACCCCCAGCAACAAAGTAGCCAAACTCGCTAACCCCACTGCCGTTGCCAATGGACGCGGCGCCGCCACTTCCCCTTCGCCGCTATCAAAATACATCAGATACACGACTCGCAAATAATAATAGGCAGACACGATGCTGGTGATGACCCCAATCACCGTCAGCCAAAAGAGATCCGCCTCGATGGCGGCTCGAAAGAGATAAAATTTGCCGGAAAAGCCGCCCGTTGGCGGAATGCCGGTGAGAGACAGCATAAAGTACGCCATCGCCAACGCCAGCAACGGGCTACGCTGCGATAACCCCTTGTAATCGTCCAACATCACCCCATCGTTCGCTTTGCGTTCTACAGCGGCGACGATGGCGAATGCCCCTAAATTGGTGAACAGATAGGCTAGCATGTAAAAGAGGGCAGAACCGACGCCCAAATCGCTTTTGATGCCGGCACAAACCCCAATCAAAATGTAGCCGGCATGGGCGATGCTGGAATATGCCAACATCCGTTTGATGTTGGATTGTACGATCGCCGCCAAATTGCCCACAATCATCGTTGCCGCAGCGACAATCGCCAAAGCCGGAATCCAGGTGTCGCTCAATGCCGGCAACGCCCACACAAATATCCGAATCAATGCGGCGAATCCGGCGATTTTCGCCCCCACCGACATAAAAGCGGTGGTTGCCGTCGGCGCTCCCTGATACACGTCGGGCGTCCACATATGGAAAGGCACGACGCCCACTTTAAACGCCAACCCGACTAACATCAACGCTACGCCCGCCAAACCCAGAACGCCGCCATCCCCGATCGTTTCAAGGGCTGCCGGCAACGCTGTGGAAGGTTGCCCGCCATGTAACCCAGTCGCCCCGTAAATCAGAGCGATGCCAAAGACCAGAAAGCTGGATGAGAAGGCGCCCAACAGAAAATATTTCATGCCCGACTCTTCCGAATCGGGACGGGGCAAGGCGATGGCAGACATAATGTACAACGGAATCGAGAGCAGCTCCAGGGCTAAAAAGATTAAAATCAAATCGTTGGCTATCCCCATCATCATCATGCCCGACAAACTAAACAGCAACAGCATATAAAATTCGCCCCGATTGATGTCCCCTTTTTCCAACACGCTAATCGAAATCAAGATCGAAAACAAGCCGCCCAGCAGCAAGACGATGTTGAGAAAGATGCTGTATTTATCTATGGCGATCATCGGATAGCCGCCCGGCGGGGTAAAGGTTGTTCCCGGATTGTTCCATTGCCAAGCAGAAAGGGCTAATGCCGGCAATACCCCCAACAAACTGAGCCATCCCGTCAACTGTTTGCGATCTTCACTCACAAACAAATCGATAAACATTAACGACACCCCCCAGGCAGTCAGCCAAATGATAGGGGCAAGCAACATATAATCAATTTCAGGTATCTGAAAATCCATGAAATTCCTTATCTACAAATGCGCGCGACTTGGTAAAAAAAAATGGGACAGGCAAATGCCGGCAAACGAAAAATCTCGCTTTGATCCGATTTTCACAATGATACCAAAACTCCAGGACAGCGACTAATGACCAAAGCAAAAAATGTTGCCCGCCAGCCATGCCCTGGATAGAATGCAACGATATGAGCAAAAAATACCATTTTTGGATCAGCGGCTGCCAAATGAACTACGCCGATGCCCGACAGGTAATGACGGCATTAGAAAGACATGGCTACCAATCGACCGCCAACCAAGAAGACGCCGATGTCATCATTTTAGAAACTTGCACCGTTCGCCAGCAGGCGGAAGACAAAGCATACAACAAATTGCTCAGCCTCAAGCCGCTAAAGCAAAGAGCCGCCCCACCCACCATCGCCGTCATGGGCTGTTTGGTAGGCGTGCGCGGCAATCAAACTCTGCGTAAACGGTTTCCATATGTCGATCTATTTATGCCGCCCCACACAGACGGCTCCCCCCTCCTCTCCCATTTAAACCAAACAGACGCCCAAACGTTAGAAGCAAGCGCCGACAGCCAACGGCATGCTTGGCAAGATGGCGAAGTCATCTTGCCATTGGAACAACGCGGCGCTTTGGTATCGGCGCCTGTGTCTGTCGTTTACGGCTGTTCACACGCTTGCTCTTTTTGCATCATTCCTTTTAGGCGAGGCATAGAAAAAAGCCGTTCAATGGGCGAAATTGTGGCGGAAAGCCGTTCGTTGGCAAGGCAAGGGGTCAAAGAGGTCACTTTGCTGGGTCAAATTGTCGATCGGTATGGCAAAGATATCCCTGATGGTCCCGATTTGTCGGAACTGTTGCGTTTGGCGCATCAGATTGATGGGTTAGAACGCATTCGATTTTTAACCAGCCACCCCAACTGGATGACGCCCAAATTGCTGGAAACAGTCGCTGACCTGCCAAAAGTGATGCCCCATATCGAGGTTCCCGCTCAGTCGGGAGACGATGAAGTGCTGCGAAATATGAAACGGGGATACAGCGCCGAACAATATCGGGATTTGGTCGGGCAAATCCGCCAGATTATCCCCGACGCCGCAGTTCACGGCGATATCATTGTTGGCTTTCCAGGGGAAACAGAGGAGCAATTCCAAAATACTTATGATATGTTGGCGGAGTTGCGGCTCGATAAAATTCATTTAGCCCGTTACAGTCCACGCCCAGGCACGGTGAGCGCTCGCCGTATGGAAGACGATGTGCCTGACCAAGTTAAAAGAGAACGTTTCCATCGGATCGATCAGTTGCAGAAAGAGGTGACCCAGGAAATAAACAGCCGCTTTTTGGGGGAAGAAGTCGATGTGTTGGTTGAAGGGCTGCACAAGGGCAGATGGCGCGGGCGTAATCGGCAAAACAAGTTGATCTTTTTTGATGATGAGGGGGATTGGCAAGGAAAGATGGCGCGGGTGTCGATCAGTTGGGCAGGCGCTTACAGCATGTCTGGCGAGTTGGGGGAAAAGAGAGAGGGTTTGGCGTCGTCGGGCGAAGCGATATCCTTAACGAGTATAGGTTAAAATTTAGGGGCTATGTTTGGGGGTTTAGAGAGAGAGGATCGACTAGTTGATACCCTGAGCCGCGAACGGTTTTAATTATGGTTGGATTATGGGGATCAGTCTCAATTTTTTGCCGCAAATTGCGAATATGAACGTCTACTGTGCGAGCGTCGCCAGTGATCTTATCATATCCCCATACCTTTTCTAATAACTGGGCGCGAGAGCATGGCACATTGGGGCGTTGGATGAAAAATGCCAACAATTTAAATTCTATGGCGGTTAAGTACAACAGTTTGTTCGCTTTGGTTACTCGCTGCGTAGCAAGGTTAACGGTAAGCGAACCTAATTTGATAATCGTTTGGTCATGGTCGGATAGCGCTCCGTAGCTGCGCCGGATGAGGGCGTTGATACGGGCTAAAAGGACATCATGTTTGAATGGTTTAGGCAGGTAGTCATCTGCGCCTACGTCAAAGCCGGTAATGAGGTCAGCGCTTTGATTGAGACCAGTTAATATGAGGATAGGCATGCGATTGCCGGCATCTCGGATTTGCCGGCATAAATCAAAACCATTTCCATCTGGCAATTGCACGTCCAATATCGCCAGATGAAATTCCTCCGATTTTGCCTGCTCGAACGCCTCCAACACCGAATCAGTATGGGTGACTGAATAACCTTGCCCCTCAAGGGTATGTTTCAGCAGCAACGCTATCGTAAAATCATCTTCAACCAGCAAAAGTTTATACACAGCTACTTGTAAACGAATAAATTTAAATTGGAACAAATGAGCTTGTCAGATAAACTATAATTTATTGACGGGCGGAACTTTTTTTCCGTCAACCTAACTTCCCGAATTTTTTTGCGGGGTTTAGGCTGTCTAATCCATTTCCTTTTAGGTACCGACGCTTGGCAGACCAGAGCGTCATTTGGAGATGATTCAGATGCTCAAGGCGCTTATTTTAGAGCAGGATAGAACATTTCGGCAACTAATAGAGCAAAGTTTGTTAAATTTTGCACAATCTCAAATTGTATTCGTTCCAAGTTGGCAATCAGCCTGTTTGCAATTGGGGGTGGAAACATTCGATGTGGCTTTGATTAGAGAAAACCAAGCGAAAGACGCCACTTTGATGGCATTGCGATATGTGCAACCAACCCTGCCAATTGTACTCGCCTTCCCCGCCGCTTTGCCTCAGGAGCAAAAAGATAGGCGCGTGCCTATTCAGGGAACGATTTCCCTGGATTGGTCAGCAGATGCCGTTAGAGAAGCGTTGGACAGGGCAGCGCAAAGCGATGTGCCCGATATTTCTGAAATATTTCATTATGGGGGAGGCAAACGGGTCAGCCAAGAAGATATTTTGCCGATTTTAGAGCTGACTGAATTGGGAGAAAATGTTCATACTGTGTTGTTTAGCCACCTCTCTGGGTTTGTATCTCACCGCGGCGATATTTCTTCCAGAATGGCGGCGGCGTTGGCGGCAATTGCTCGCCGGTCGTGGCAAGACGATTCATTTTTGTCGTTGGCGCAATTTTTGCGCATTCCGGGCATGGCAGGCGATTGGTTGTTGTATTCGCATCGGTTGGAAGATGGATATAGCGTCTCATTTTTGGCTTGGAACCATGCGGCGTTGAGTTTGTTGCGTATTCAGATGGAGATGTTGGCTGGGGCATTCGCCCAACGACTTAATATCGCCATTCCTGTGGAATCATTGCCGAAGTGGGAAGAGAGGTTGCCGGCAACCAAAGATAGTAAAACATTCGCTATCATTTGGCGCTCTATCGAAAAAATGCCGGCAACGTTGCATATCCCCCTGCGCCGCGCCCTAGAACGAATCGCTGAAGACAATGGTTGTCAAATTCAACATCTAACAATAAAAGCCAACTATGTGCAGATGGTCGTTAACTGTCCGCCAGGACGCAACTCGATTTGGGTTGCCAACCGATTTAAAAGCGGTTCGGAAGCGGAAATATTGCAACAATTTGGCATCCGCGCCACTTTGTGGGCAAAAGGATATTACGCTACCGAATCAGCCGTTCAGCTATCAGACGACGCGGTGAATCTATTCTTAAAACGCAGCTATCAAATGCCAGACGCATAATTTAGGCGTGAAGTCGCCAAACGCCTCCATGATTGAGAGAGGACTCCAAAAAGAATGAAAGATCAACTGATATTGATTGATGGGCACGCTTTAGCTTACCGCATGTTTTTCGCTTTGCCGATACATCATTTTTCTACCGAAGCGGGCGAACCAACCAACGCCACCTATGGCTTTGCCCGCACATTGCTCGATTTGATATTGGCAAAAGAGCCGCCCAAATATTTGGCGGTCAGTTTTGATGTGGGCAAAACATTTCGGGATGAGATGTTTCCCGAATACAAGGGGACGCGAGAAAAGATGCCGGACGAACTGCAGGTGCAAATCGAACGGATAAAACAGTTGGTAGAGGCGTTAAATATCCCCGTTTTGACGGCGGATGGGTTTGAAGCGGACGATGTGCTGGGCACAATCGCTCGGCAAGCCAAAGCGTTGAAAACGCCTGTTAAAATCATCACCGGCGACCGCGATCTGTTGCAATTGGTGGATGACAATACCATCGTCGAGTTGCCGCCAGGGCAGCGAGAGCGGCAGCCACAGGCGTTTGACATGCCGGCAGTAGAGGAGAAATATGGGGTCAAGGTGTCTCAATTTGTCGATTACAAAGCGCTCGTCGGCGATTCCAGCGACAATATTCCAGGCGTCAGAGGCGTGGGGCAGAAGACGGCGGTGAAGCTGTTGGGACAATATCACACATTGGACGGCATCTATGAAAATGTAGACGAGGTTAAGGGAAGGATGGGGCAAAATTTGGCAGAGGGCAAGGAGAATGCGTATCTCAGCCAAGCGTTGTCGCGTATCGTTACAGACGTTCCGATTAAGCTCGACTTGGCGGCATGCGTTTCAGATGAGTTTGATGCCGGCACGGTGTTGACTTTGTTTCGGGAACTGGAGTTTCGCAGCTTGACCAGCCGCTTTCTGGAAGCGACAGAAGCGGTAGACGATTGGCAGCCACCCGAGCAGCAAGGTACCGAGACACATATTGTCCGGGCAGCCAAAGAGCTGAACGCTTTGGCGAAGAAGCTGGGCGCCGCCGATGTTATCGCCTTTGATTTGGAAACCACCAGTCTGAACAAAATAGAGGCTGAAATCGTCGGGTTTGCCTTTTCAGTTGAAGAAGGAGAGGCGTTTTATGTGCCAGTGGGACATCTGCTGGGCAAAAATCAGGCGGAGAGCGGGCAGATGGATCTATTTGCCGGCACAGCCCAATTAGCCCCCAACCAACTCCCTTTGCCAACTGTGCTAGAAGCGATTCGCCCAGCCATGACAGATGCCGACATTCCCAAAGTGGCGCACAATGCCAAATATGATTACGCCATACTCAATAAATTTGGCGTTCAGACGACGCCGGTCACCTTCGACACCATGATTGGCGAATGGCTGTTAAATCCGTCCAGCCGCTTTTTGGGCTTGAAAGATTTAACCCGCCAAGCGTTAGGCATCGAAATGATCAAAATCGAAGAGCTAATTGGCAAAGGAAAATCCCAAGTCAGCTTTGCCCAAACAGAGATCGAAGATGCTGCCCCATACGCCGCCGCTGACGCCGACATGACGTTGCGGTTGATGAACCATATACAGCCAAAGTTAGAAGAAACCGGATTGATTCGGCTAATGCAAGAGTTAGAAATGCCGCTTATGCCTGTATTATCAGATATGGAACAAACAGGCGTGGGCGTCGATGTGGCATGGTTGGAGCAGATGGCGCAGCAACTGTCGGGGCAGCTTCAAATATTGAAAGAGGAGATTATCGGTATCGCTGGCGAAGATTTCAATATCAATTCCACCCAGCAGTTGAGCCAAATTTTGTTCCAAAAGCTGGATTTGCCTCACGAAAAGCTGCGCCGCACATCCAGCGGGCATTATTCGACGGCAAATGATGTGCTGCAGGGATTAAAGCCGGTTGACGAAACGGGGATCGTGGACCGAGTGTTGCTGTTTCGGGAGTTGGGCAAACTCAAAAGCACCTATGTCGACGCCCTGCCGGCAATGGTCAGCGGACAAACTGGGCGCATCCACACCAATTTCAACCAAACCGGCAGCGTCACCGGGCGATTAGCCAGCAGCAACCCCAATCTGCAAAATATCCCGATTCGCTCCGAAGTAGGCAGACAAATTAGACGCGCCTTTGTCGCCCGCCCTGGTTGGACGTTTTTAGCGGCGGATTATTCTCAGGTCGAACTACGGGTGTTAGCCCACATCAGCCAAGACAGCGCTCTAATGGAAGCGTTTCGCCAAGACCAAGATATTCACCAGACCACTGCCGCCACCGTGTACGGCGTGGACTTAGATGAGGTCTCATTTGAGCAGCGCCGTTTCGCCAAGGCGGTAAATTTCGGCTTGATATATGGCATGGGGGCGTTTCGCCTGGCGCGAGATTCTGACTTAACGTTGGCGGAAGCGGAAGAGTTTATCAAAGTTTATTTTGAGCGTTTTCCTGGCATTCAAGAATATTTAGAGCAGACTAAAGCCAAGGCGCGGGAAGAAGGGTTTGTGGAAACGCTGTTGGGTCGTCGCCGTTACTTTCCCATTTTTAAAGTGCGAAGCGGCGCCAATCGCCAAGCATTGATGCGGGCAGAGCGGGAAGCGATCAACCATCCAATTCAAGGGACAGCAGCAGACATTATCAAAATCGCAATGATTCAGCTGCACCACGTCCTGAAAACAGATTATCGGGCAAAAATGTTGCTGCAAGTTCATGATGAGCTGCTTGTGGAAACGCCGGAAGAGGAAGTTGAGTCGGTGAAGGCGTTAGTAACGAAAATCATGGCAGAAGCGTATCAGTTGGATGTGCCGCTCAAGGTGGAAAGCAGCGTCGGCGATAATTGGTTGGCGTTAAAAGAATGAGCTTTTTCATGGCTGGGGGGAGAGATTGGATGAGTTAGCCCTAATTTTTGCCGTCGTTTTTGTGGCGATTGGGGTGCAAAGCGCCACTGGCTTCGGCTTTGGGCTGGTGGCGATGTCGTTGCTGACGCCGGTTTTTGGGGCGCAAACTGCTGCCCCAATGATGGCGTTAACGGCGTTATTGGGGCAATTGGGTTTGTTGTGGCGCTTTCGCAAAGATGTGTCGTTGCCGGCAATTTGGCGGTTGATAGTCGGCTCATTTGCCGGCATTCCGTTCGGGGTGTGGGGGTTGCGAAATATCAACGCCGACATCATCACCCGCATTTTAGGGGTGGTGGTAGTGGGTTACAGCTTGTACGCCCTTATCGTTCCTACCCTGCCCGATTTGCGCCATAGGGGTTGGGAATTTTTTAGCGGTTTTCTGGGCGGGGTGTTGGGCGGAGCTTACAATACCGGCGGACCCCCAGTGGTGATGTATGCCCATTGCAAACGGTGGCAGCCAGGAGAATTTAAGGGGAATTTGCAAGCCTTTTTCAACCTAACTACTCTGTTTGCTCTGGCACTCCACTATGCTAGCGGCAATTTAACCAGCCAAGTGTGGCAAGGCTTTCTGGCGGCGACGCCAGCGTTGGCGTTGGGGATCGTGGTTGGCGGTTGGGTGGGCAATCAGATTAAAGTTGAGCGTTTTCAACGGCTGGTGCTGATTTTACTATTGGCGATAGGAATGCGGCTCATCTTTTTTTAGGGGGATAGAGCGTAAACAGAACCTCAATCCCATTAGTCGCGGCGTGAGCCATCGCCCCAATGCCGGCAGCTGGCGGCAATCCCGCCGCTTCTCCTTCCCACATCAACTCTCGATTCAACCAAATTGAAACAAAATCGCCCTCTCGCTTGAGATAAAATCGATTTTCTGCTGCCCCTAACCGGACATGCGGATATGGTTGGCTTTCCATCAGCCACATCGTAGTCGCCCCTTTTTGCCAGGCGATGGCGGCGGAACCGGTAGGCGTGATTTGTATCGACAAATGGTTGTTTGGTTCGCCCAGCAACCAGCCGTAAACGGCGGTTGGGTTAACAAGTTGAGGCGCAATAGCCAGAAAGATGCCGGCATCTAGCGGCATAACCTGCGCTAACCATTTTTGCACGGGTTGTCCGGGGGCAGCGTGTAACAAATGGCTCTCTCCCATCGTGGCTGGTTGGGCGGGGATTGGGTCGAAAACGCCGGCGCGAATGATAAGAATGCCGGCAGCCCCTCCGATGACGATAGCCAACGCCGCTCCTCGCCACAAACGTTTAAGCCAGTCAGGTAACGATGTCAAAAATCTGGTATGGGAAGACGTTGCACACGGTTGTTTGCAAATATTTCGTTTCCCGGATCGTTTTGGAACCGTAATGGTGTACATGCCCGTGCAGCAAATAACGCGGCTTAGCCCAACGCATAAAATCGAGATAGGCTTTAAAGCCGATATGCGCCCGATCATCTTCATCATGAATGCCAAATGGGGGGGAATGGACGACAAAAAGATCGAGCCGCCGTTTGCGCAAAATCTCAGCCACTTTTACTTTGAGCGTCAGCGCCAGGATTTTGCGGCGCATCACCTTTTCGGTGTACATCAGCGGGGCGTTTGGGTGATACCGAATCGAGCCTTCCATGCCGGCACACAGCAGCCCATTTACCATTTTGACCCGCTCGTGCAAGTCGATCCCCGCTGCCAGGCTGGAGATCATCTCGCCGTTGCTCAAAAATTGGGGGTCGCCGTCGTGGTTGCCCCGCACATAAATCAGAGGAGTGTCTAGGGAAGAAAGGAGAAAATCGAGGTAATACCAGGGCAAATCGCCACAGCCAATGATCAAATCGATGTCGGGATAACGGCGGCGCACGTCGCTGGCATAGAGAAAATCCACCACTTTGTCGCTAACCGCCAACGCCTTCATCTGCCGGCATCTTCCTCCTGCGCCGCATCCCATGGGCGAGATTGATTAAGCGCCAACTTGTCTACTATTGCCTGTTCCAAATCGATGTCGCAAACTGACGCCAATTGCAGCAAATACAACGCCACATCAGCCAACTCCCCCGCCAACGCTTGCCTATCGCTTGTCCGATCGCGCCATTGGAAATGCTCAAGAACCTCTGCCGCTTCAATCGATAGCGAAGCCGCCAAATTGCGCGGGATTTGCGGGCGGGCTGAATCCGGATCATACCATCCTTTGTCCCTCACAAATTTGTGCATTTCTGCTGTTAATTCGGCGATGTCCATGCTATAGGCGATGTTAAAAAGTAGGCGAAAGGGCAGTTCTGAATCCTACCCTTACGCTAAACCGTTAAAATTTAGACGCGATATTTACAGTTTGCCGGCAACATACGCCGCCAAATCTGCCAACCGCACCGAATATCCCCATTCATTATCATACCAGGTTACAACCTTGACCAAATTACCGCCAATGACTTGGGTGGATAGAGCGTCGACCGTTGATGAATTTGGGCTACCGATGTAATCTGAAGAAACCAGCGGCTCGTCTGAATAATCCAGCACTCTGCCCAGCCAATCGTCGCCTGATGCAGCCCGCTTAAATGCGCCGTTTAACGCCTCAATAGAGGTATCTTTCTCCAGCTCAGCCACCATATCGACTACAGACACGGTTTGCACCGGCACTCGGAATGCCATCCCATCAAACTTGCCGTCTAGGTCGGGTATCACCAAAGAAACCGCCTTCGCCGCTCCGGTTGTGGTGGGAATGATGTTGATAGCAGCCGCCCGCGCCCGCCGCATATCTTTGTGCGCCAAATCTAAAATGCTTTGCCCATTGGTATAGGCGTGAATGGTGGACATCAACGCTCGTTTGATGCCAAATTCGTCGTTCAAAACCTTGGCGACGGGGGCAAGGCAATTAGTGGTGCAACTAGCATTGGAGATGATGTGGTGGTTGGCGTTGTCGTACAATTCCTGGTTGACGCCCAGGCAAAATGTGGCGTCTACGCCTCCTTTGGCTGGGGCGGAAATCAACACCTTTTTGGCGCCAGCTTCGATATGCTTGCCGGCGCTTTCCTTGTCGCGGAAGATGCCGGTGCATTCCAACACAATATCTACGCCTAAGTCGCCCCACGGCAATTTGCTAGGGTCGCGTTCGGCGTAGCTCTTTAGCTTTTCGCCATCGACGTAGATGTCGCCATCTCGAACGTCGATTTCGCCAGGAAACCTTTTGTAAGTTGAGTCATATTTGAGCAAATGGGCGTTGGTATTTACGTCAACCAGATCGTTGATCGCCTCGACATCAAGTACGCCTTTATAATCTTCATAAATCGCTTTATAAACTTGCCGCCCGATGCGGCCAAATCCATTGATTCCTACTTTTATCGTCATTGTGTCTCCTTATTTTGAGTTAAGAGTTTGCTCTATGATCCTTTGTTTAAGATCGAGATGATGGCGTTGGTTAATTTAACGCTGTCGTGCCGCCACGGTTTGCTTTCGTCCACCAAATCTGTGGCAATGAGTTCGACGTTGGGCACGTTGGACATAGGGGAAAGTTGCACGTATTGGGTGTGCCCGCCGCCGCGATTTGCCGGCACAGTTAAGTTGTCGTTTGCTAATACATAGTCGATATCTTCAACTGAAATAAATTGTCTGAGAGCCGCTACATGGTCAGCCACGGTGTAATTATCCGTTTCTCCTGGTTGGGTGGCAACATTACACAAATAAAGTTTAGGGGCGCGGCTTTGTTTCAACGCTTTGGCGATATCTGATATGAGCAAATTGGGGGCGATGCTAGTGTACAAACTGCCTGGTCCCAGTAAAATAAGCTGCGCCCCCAAAATCGCTTTGATGGCGGGCGGATAGGCTCGAACCTGATCTGGCTCTAAATAGAGATGTTCGATTGTCCCTTGCGCTTTGGGGATGGCCGATTCCCCCACCACACGTTGTAATCCGCCATTTTCTGATGAGCGCACATCGGCGACCAGGCGGGCAAGATCAAGCGTTGCCGGCATCACCCTGCCCCGTAACGCCAACACCCGTTCTGCCGCCAACAACCCCTCATCAAAGCTGCCGGCAATGCCAGCCAGCGCTGCCAGCAACAAATTGCCAAACGAATGCCCCTGTAACGATCCAGAGCTATTTTGATTGGGATTGCCGCCAAAACGATATTGCAAAAGCTGCGTCATCAACGCTTCATCGCGGGCGAGAGCCGCCATATTGTTGCGGATATCCCCCGGCGGCAACATGCCAAGCTCCTGACGAATCCGACCGCTGCTGCCGCCATCATCCGCCACGGTAACAATGGCGCTGATGTTGTTGGTGTGCTTGGTCAACCCGCGCAGCAAGGTAGACAAGCCTGTGCCGCCGCCAATGGCGACAATGTGGGGACCTCTGCCCCGCATCCGGTAATCGTACAGGCGGTCGATCAACGTTTCGTTTGGATCACGGAAGGGGGCGATAACTGAAACGCTAAAACCGCGTAGGGCGATAAAGATGATCGTCCCCCCCAACAGCAGTGGCGCCGTTGCCCGCGCCCATGCCGGCAACCCCTGAAAAGTGATGATACGATAAATGGACAATGGCAATATGTTAGAGCGTTGCATAATGAGAATCAGGTAAACCAACCCCATTCCCACCAAAGCGGCGCCGATGGCAAACGCTAGCAGCCAACGCTTAATCCCGAGCCCCAGGGTTAGCCATTGTTTTATTCTCGCCCAAAGCTGATTCATTTAGCGACTCTTCACAACATCAAATTGCCGGCAGCTATCTATTTTCGCCAGCGCCAATCATGATTGTAACAACCGCTCCCGCTCCGTCAATTAGACCTGCCGCTGGGGCTGTGTTATCATCGCTTTTGTTGCCAAAATTTATATTTTGATTGTTGATTAGAGGAAAAGCGACAGAAGATGACGACGAGAACGGTTTTTTGGGAGTATGAAACAAATCAATTGAAGATGATCGACCAGCGCAAGTTGCCCTGGTCGTTTGAAATTGCTGAATTTGACGACTATCGGGAAGTAGCCCGCTCCATTACTGAGATGTATGTGCGCGGCGCGCCGGCAATTGGGGCGACAGCCGCTTTTGGCATGGCGTTGGCGGCGCGGCAAAGCGGGGCAACAGATAAAAATGGGTTGCTAAACGACTTAGAAGCTGCCGGCAAAACGCTCAATGCCGCCCGTCCTACCGCAGTCAATTTAGCCTGGGGAGTAAAACGAATGTTGCGGGTTGCCGGCAAGGAGGGGTTGACAGAAGTCGAACAAATCCGCGACGCTATCTTGCAAGAGGCGCAAGCCCTGGCAGACGAAGATGTGGCGTTAAACAGGCGTATGGGCTTCAATGGCGCCGAGTTGATTGCAGATGGGGATACCATTTTGCACCATTGCAACACCGGCGCTTTGGCGGCGGTCGATTGGGGCACTGCCCTAGGCGTCATTTTTGCCGCCCACGAACAAGAGAAAAAGATTCATGTTTTGGTGGATGAAACCCGCCCGCGCCTGCAAGGGGCGCGGCTGACCTGCTGGGAGTTGCAACAACGAGGCATTTCGTTCGATTTAATCGCCGACAATGCCGCTGGACATTTTATGCGGACGGGTCAGGTGGATATTGTGCTGGTCGGCTCGGACAGAACAGCGGCGAATGGGGATGTAGCGAACAAGATCGGCACCTACAAACTGGCGGTGGTAGCCAAAGAAAATGGCGTGCCATTTTATCCAGTAGTGCCTACCAGCACCATCGATTTGTCGTTGGCGCACGGCGATCTTATTCCTATCGAAGAACGGGGCGTTGAGGAAGTAGTAACGGTGTTCGGCAACTCCATTGCTCCTGCCGGCATTTCCGCCCGCAACCCCGCTTTTGACGTCACCCCCCATCGTTATGTAACCGGCATCGTCACCGAAGAAGGGATCGTCTATCCGCCATTCGTCAAGCATATTCGCGCCGCCGTTGAAGCGGCGCAAGCCAAAATCCAATGAGCGATATTCCAGTCGTCATCTTTTGCGGCGGCAAAGGGACGCGCATGCAGGGGGGTACGCTGACTAAAAAGGAACTGGTACCGATCGGCGGACGCCCCATCCTCTGGCATGTGATGCGCATATTTTCCGCTTATGGGTTCAACCAATTCATTCTGCCGCTGGGGTATGAAGCCAACCAAATTAAGCGCTATTTTTTACAATATGACGCCAACCAGCTCGATCTGACAGTGCGATTGGATGCCGCTCTACCCCAGGTGACCTATCATGGCGCTTTGGATCACGATCCGTGGGAAGTGTCGTTGATCGACACCGGCATAGAGGTGTCTAAAGCAAATCGGTTGGGTCGAGTGGCAGATTATTTAAAGGGCGACCGTTTTTTTGTAACCTATGGGGACGGCGTAGCCGATATCGATTTGCCGGCATTGGTGCGCTTTCATCTGGCGCATGGCAAATTGGGCACTTTAACTGCCGTGCAAAGCCATTACCAATATGGGGTATTGCAGGCAAACGAAGCGGGTATTGTGGAAGATTATGTGCTTAAGCCGCGTTTGCCGCATTGGATAAATGCCGGCTTTATGCTGTTTGAAAAAGCGGCGCTAGAGTGGATTGCCGGCAACGCCGAAAATGATTTTGACGCCGATATTTTTACCCCCCTTGTACCCAAACGAGAGTTGGCGCGTTATCGTCATTCGGGATTTTGGCATTCTATGGACACTTTGAAAGATACCCACACATTGGAACAGTTATGGCAAAAAAGCGCTCCCTGGCGGGTGTGGTGAGAGGAGAATGTAAATTTGAACAACACCTTTTGGCAAGATAAATCGATCTTTGTAACCGGCTGTACCGGGTTGTTGGGCTCTTGGTTGTGCGCTGATTTGGTCAAAACCGGGGCGCAGGTTGTGGGTTTGGTGCGGGACGATGTGCCCCGCTCGCAACTGTTTAGCTCTGGCGCTGCGGATCAAATGAATATCGTGCGAGGGGATATCGTCAACTACCCCCTTTTGGAACGTGCCCTGGCGGAATATGAGGTAGACACCATCTTTCATTTGGCGGCGCAAACGATAGTCAGTATCGCCAACCGCGCCCCCGTGCCCACTTTTGAAACGAATGTGCGCGGCACATGGCTGTTGTTGGAAGCAGCGCGACAAAATGGGGCAGTAAAACGGGTGGTAGTTGCCAGCAGCGACAAAGCGTATGGCGACCAACCGCAACTGCCTTATCGGGAAGACAGCCCGCTGCAAGGCAAACACCCTTACGATGTCTCGAAAAGCTGCGCTGACTTAATCGCTCAGACATATGCCCATAGCTATGGATTGCCAGTGGCGGTGACCCGATGCGCCAATTTGTATGGCGGCGGCGACTTGAATTGGAATCGAATTGTGCCAGGCACGATTCGCAGCGTGTTAAGCGGCGAACGCCCCATTATCCGGTCAGATGGGGCATTTATCCGAGATTACATCTATATTCCTGACGCGGCAAAGGGGTATATGATGACGGCAGAAAAGTTGCCGGCAGCGGATGTGACCGGGCATGGCTTTAACTTTGGGCAAAATCAGCCCGTTTCGGTACTCGATTTAGTGCAAACAATTACCCATCTTGCCGGTAACCATGCGCTTGAACCCATCATTTTAAATGAAGCCAGCAACGAAATAAGAGAACAATATTTGTGCGCCGATAAGGCGGGCGAAACGCTGGGTTGGGAGCCGAATTATTCTCTGGAAGCGGGTCTGAAAGAGACAATAGCCTGGTATAAGAATTTTTTGCTTTCGGGAGAAAATTGATCTAACAACGGGGGATTATGCTTCAGTTACGGGGAGCGGATGCCGGCAACAAACATGTTCGCATGTTTGTTGCCGGCATCATCGATTGTCGAGGAGTTCAGCCAAAATTCAGCCAAACGAGCCGTTTGAAAAGCGCCATCTATTTTATTTATCCACTTCGATAAAAGCCGTCATCCCCCAGCGCAATGGCAATTCCGCAGCTTTGGAATCGTCGATGGCGATGGTCACCTCATAAGTCACATCCCCTTGCGCCAGTTGTGAAACTGTGGCGATATCCGTTACCACGCCCGACAATGTTTCGCCTGGAATGGCGTCAATCGATATCTCAACCGGAAAATCAACCGCGATATTCACCACATCCAACTCCGTTAGGTCAGTCGTTTTTACCAGCCATTGGTTAAAATCCGCCATGACCACTACCGGAATGCCAGCGCCGACCACATCTCCGATTTCAGCGTCTATTTGGGCGATTGTGCCGGCAATTGGGGCGGTTAACGTCATCCTGTCTAAAGCGGCTTGGGCTTGGGTTACTCCCGCCTCTGCCACGGCAACCCCCGCCTCCGCCGCCGTTACCCCCGCCTCCGCCTGAGACAACGTTGCCCGGGCGACTTGGACTGCCGCTTCCGCCGCGGTTACGCCCGCTTCGGCTGCGGCAATGCTAGACTGCGCCGCTTCCACCCCAGCCTGCGCCGACACAACTGCCGCCTCGGCTGAGGTAACGCCGCTTTGCGCCTGCGAAACGCCGGCATTTCCTTGCCGCACCCCAACTTCTGCCGTCGCCACATTGCCCTGAGCTTGTCGTACCCCCACTTCCGCCACGGCAATTTGTTGCGGCGTCGCGCCCGCTTTGAGAGCGTTTAATTGGGCTTGGGCAGCGTCTCGTTGGGCTACAGCCGCCGATACGCTGCTGTTTGCCGCCTGTTTTTGGGCGTCGGTCGCTCCATCGCGCAAATCATTTAGCGCATTTTGGGCAGACCATAAATTTGATTTTGCCGCTTCCAACGCCAACCGCGTTTGCTCTTCCACCGTTCCGCCAATTCCATTTCGATCGATTTCGTCATATTGGTCTTGTAGTTGGCGTACCTGGGCATTGGCAGAGGTAACTTGGGCTTGCGCCGCCTGAAGTTGAGCTTGGGTCGCCCCTTGTAACGCCACATCTCGATTGCCGGCAGCTTGGCTGATGGTGGCATTGGCGGCGTTGACATTAGCTTGCAGCGCCGCAATATCTTCTTGCCGGGCTGGGGCTTTGGTTAGATTCAGTTGGGCTTGGGCGGCTTGCACCCCCAAATTCGCCACATTTAGTTGAGCGGCGGCAGAATCTCGCTGGGCGGCAGCGACAGAAACGCCAGATTGCGCCTGCGTGACGCTCGCCTCCGCCTGTTGCACGCTAGATTCAGCCTGGGTTACCCCCGATTGCGCCTGAATGACGCCGGCTTGGGCTTGTTCTATGCCCGCTTCCGCTTGTTGTACGCCCGCTTCCGCTTGCGATTTATTCGCCTGCGCTTGGGCAAGGGCGGATTGGGCTTGAGTTAGCGCCGCTTCCGCTTGGGCTAATCCCGCTTCCAACTCAGTGGCAGAGAGACGAACCAGCGAGTCGCCGACTGCCACAACCTCCCCTTCTTCTACCAAAATCTCCGCCACCAAGCCGCCTGTCTGAAATGCGAGGGCGACCTCAGCCAGCGGGACGATTTGGGCTTCGGCAGCCACCACGTCTATGCCCGTGTCCAGGGCGATTTGATTGGCGTCTGAAGCGGCAACCGGCTCTGTTTCTGATTCGCCAGCCTGGCTTTGAGTGTAGGCGAAAAATGCGCCGCCGCCCAATACCGCCAGGGCGACAATTGCTATGATGATTCGTCTCCAGTTCATTTGTCCTCCAACTTGTTCGATACTCTTTAGACTTGCAGGGATAAAGGAATGTTTCGGAGAAACGCACCCCAACAAATCTACTTTTTACTCGTAAGCCAACACCTCTCTAATGGTGAGTCGAGCGGCATTGCGGGCTGGCAATATGCTTGCCAAAATTGAAAGTCCCGATACCACAGCCAGCCAAATCAGAAATCCATCTAGCGTAATTGACAGCGGGATAATCCCGTTTAACATCGCCTGACCAATAATGCGCAGTAAGGCGAAACTGATGGGGAAGGAAAGGGCGACCGCAACCGCCCAGCTGATCAATCCGATCATCATTCCTTCGATAACTACCGATTTGATAATTTCTAGATCGACCGCCCCGATGGCGCGCATCACCCCAATTTCGCGGGTGCGCTCCAAAACGTTCATGCCCATTGTGCCGGCAAGACCAATACTGCCCACCACAGCGGTGAGCAGCGCCATCGCCAATAAAAATATCACCAAAATATTCATCGCCTGCGATTGTTGTTGGCGCGTAACCAAGCCTGCTTCTACATTGCTCACCTTGTAGCCTTGCTGCCTCAAATAACGGTCTAGCGTTTTGCTCACCGCGTCCTGGCGGTCAAGCGTTTCGGCGTCCGCTACCACTTTATAGGTTGCTGCCTGCCCAGGGGCGTTTAACAAACGCGCCAGCGTTTCGTAGTTGGCATAGCCCAACGAATCGCCGCGCATATCGGTAAAGCGGAAGATGCCGACCACGGGCCACGCTTCGATCCGGTTGCCCGGAATCTTAATGCGCAAATGGTCGCCTGGCTTGAGATGGGGATATTCGATCCAAATGGTGTCCGACACAACTAAAACTTTTTCATCCTGTGGCAACAGCCATCGACCAGCCACCATATCCGCTTCTAGCAAGGTCGATTCCCCTGGCGGGGCGAACATAATCAAGTTGGAAATCAACTCGTCGCTTTCGTCCACGATTTCGGCGTTAACGCTGCCCCAACCTTCTATCATTTCCACCCCTAAAACGGAAAGGGCGTCATCCGCAACTTCCGACACCCGATAGGTTTGTTTAAAGGTGACGGTTACATCCGCCATGAAATGTTGCCCTAAAATATCCATAAAACTGTTCAAGGATGATCTGACGTTAAAGACGGCGATAAAAACCGAACCGGCGACGATGAGGGTGAACAATGTCAGCGCCAATCGCCATTTGCGGCGAAAGGTGTTGCGAATTGAAAGGATGATCGGGCGAGACAACCATTTCATCCACAAGCCAACGCGTTCTAACATGCCGGCATCGCCAGCTTGTTCACCTGGATTTTCCTCGCTAATAGCCCGCCGCACCGTTGTTTTTGCGCCTCTGTTTACCGGAAAGTATCCGGCAATAAGCGGTACGGCTAAGGCGATAAAGAGTTGCACAATGAGGACCATGGGGATGAATCGAAACCCTTGCAACTCGATGCTCATCAAATTCGCCATAAACGCCGCCAGGGCATTGCCGGCAATCGCGCCCATGGGCGCCGCAAAAATCAGAGCGATAATGCCGTAAGCCACAATCAGGGAGATATACATCACCGATATATGCAGGTTTTTGGCGCCGATCAACTTCATCACCCCAATTTGGCGGCGATGCTGGGTTAAAAGGGCATTTAGCGTATTGACGATTAACGAGCTGCTAAGGATAGTGATCAGCGCCCCCAACGCCCCCAGCACGCCTAGCATCGCCAATGCGGTGGCTGCCATCGGATGTTCAGTTGTCTTGTTAACATTTGTCCGAAAAACAGCGTGCCCCGTGCGCTCTAACTTGTCTTCAACCCGCTCGGCAACCTCAGCGATCGCCACCTCATCATCCCCCGCTTCAACCTGGACGTAAAGTCGATTGTAATCTTTCCTTTCGCCCAACCAATCGACTGTATCTAACGTGGCATAGCCCCGCGGCGGGGCGGCAAAATCCCCTGCCGCATATTGGTCGCCCACCCGCCCCACCACTTCCATTTGGCGGATCGACCCATCTGTAAGCTGCACCAGCGCATCGTCGCCAGGGAAAAACCCGGTACTGTTCATCATATCTTCGCGGACGACAAGTTGTCGGTTCTGTGGGTAGGGCGTTCCATCGACCGGAGTTAACAGATTGATTTGAGAGGCGGCAAAATCTTTGTTCGCCATGATGTCTAACGGACGCCAACTGACGCCGTCTTTGCTGATCCGAACCGATACGAGGTGACGCCCTTCCGCACCTGTCACGCCGGGCATTGCCGCCACCGATCTAACCAAGTCGTCTTGAAAGGAGTCGGTGATGATTTCGATATTGGCTGGCTGCGCCGAAGCGTAGCTTTTGGCTATGTCGGCGTCAAAAATGATGTAGGTGGTCATGATCGCCCCGATGGCGAAAACGCCCACAGCGATCGAGGCGATAACCAGCAGCGTTCGGGTACGGTTCGACCACAGGTCGGCGATAATTTTGCGAATGGTGGGGCGAATCAGGTTTATCATGATGCGTCTGCTAATGGCTGGGGAGTAGATTGCTCTTCTGCCGGCATTATGCGGCTCTTTGTCGCCGGAGATTCCGCCAAGAGTTGGAGAAACTGTTCTTTTGGCAGCAAGGCTAACTGAACGCCGCTAACCCCGGCGCGGACATCGGCTTTTACCCGCGTTCCATTTAAAAGTTGCGCTGCGCCAAAATGTCGATGGGGGGCATCTTGTGTTACCGAACTCTCTAGATTGGCTAGCGTCCCGTTTTCCACGATATACCAATGGTCGATGGGGTCATTTTTTCGCAAAATCGTCTCGTGAGGTTGATATGAACGCTTTTGCAAAGCGTGGGTCGCCTGCAACATGAGGTTGTGCTCCAATGCCGGCATCGTATTTGCAATTGCAGGAGCAATCAGTTCGCCATCGGCAATGATGATATTTTTGTCCGTTCGGGTAGTGAGGGCTGGGTCGTGGGTTACGATTAAAATCGTCTTTCCCTGGCTGGCTAACTCTTGAAACAGTTCAACCACCACATCAGCCGAGCGCGTATCTAGGTTGCCTGTTGGTTCGTCAGCCACAATGATGGGCGGATCTGTCGCCAGCGAACGGGCGATCGCCGCCGTCTGTTGCTGTCCGTTGGAGACATTTGCCGGCAAATCATGGGCGTGTTCTTCTAAATTGACCATTTTCAACAACTCCATGGCGCGATCGGGTCTCTCTTGATAAGCGTAAACATCACAATAATCCATCGGCAAAATAATATTTTCCAACAAGGTTAAAGTAGGCAGCAATTGAAAAAATTGAAAGACGATACCCACGTTGCGCCCGCGCCACAACGCCCGTTTGCTTTCGGACAAGCTATAAATCTCCTCGCCGCCAATCGTCACTTGCCCGGTGGTGGGGTGGTCGATGCCTGTTAACATGTTGAGCAGCGTCGATTTGCCGCTGCCCGATTTGCCAACCAGCGACACAAATTGCCCGTAGTTAATTTGCAAATCGATCCCTTTTAACGCCGTAAAACTGCCGGCAGCGTTGACATAGGTTTTCACCACATTTTCCAGGGCGATGGCTGGCTTTCCATTTTGTCCAGTTGATTTGGCGGCGATATTCCGGGCGCTCGGTTTGCCTCGTCCATTCCTCTCTGCCCCATTTATTTCTATAATCGGTTGAGATTCTTTTGGAGCTAGCGTTGCTTCAGGCGAAACAACTTCAGTCAACTCGGCACTCAATTCCCCGTCAGAAATGTGCAAACAGCGAGAAAAGCGGGGGATCAACTCGGTGTCATGCGTCACCATAATCACCGTTTTGCCTTGCTCGACCAGCCTGGCAAAGATGTTAAAGATCGTTTCCGCTGTCACTGAATCCAGGCTGCCTGTCGGTTCGTCTGCCACGATTACCAATGGATCGTTCACCATCGCTCTGGCGATTGCCACCCGCTGTTTTTGCCCGCCAGAGACATGGGCTGGCGGTTTGTAAGCATGCTCCTTCAATTCCACCATGTCGAGCAATTCCATCGCTCTTTTGGGGCTAATCGATGGCTGAAATTCCCCTAAAAACTCTTGGGGAAGCATGATGTTGTTCAGCAAGTCAAGCTGAGGCAATAGCTCAAATGATTGGTAGACGATGCCCATATTTTCGCCTCGCCAAACAGCCAATTCATCCTGGCTCATCTCGCCCAGCGAGAGCGGTTTTGGGTTGGCTTGGTTGGCATAAAACAGAACCTCCCCTGAACTAATTTTGCTGACGCCAGACAACAAATTGAGCAACGTCGTTTTGCCTGCGCCCGATTTGCCCACTATCCCCAAAAATTCGCCGCGCTCTATGGCGAAGTTGATGTTTTTGAGGGCGACGAAATCGCCTGCCCCGGTTTTGTACACTTTTCGGATATTTTTTATCTGGAATAAAGGGGGCGTCATGGGGTGGCGTTGTCCTCTAGCATTTTGAATAGATTTTGCCGGGCGGGCAGATCTACCAGATTAAACAGATGCTCTCCCATCTGTGCGGGGGTATATGGCATATCATTTTCTAACCACCATCGCGCTAACGAGAGCGTTCCGGCGACCATATGGTTGACGATCATTTCTAATGGGATCGGCATGTCGTCGCCCAAAAGGCGCAAAGCGCGAATAGCTATTTGCTGACCATGGTCGATGATGGGCTTGAGAAAGTAGCTAGAACCTCGTTCCAATAACAATACCCGAAAGATGGCTTCGTGGTTTTGAATAAATTGAAATAAGATTTCTCCTTTTTCTATCGATTGTTCGGGCAGCAGTTCGCGCGGATTGGTTTCAGACAGCCCAATGAGCTGCTCTAATTCATCCAGAGAATGTTGGGCAACGGAAAGCAGCAGTTCGTCTTTGCCGGCATAATGGCGAAAAAACGTCCGGTAACCGACCCCCGCCCGCTCCGCTACATCTTGGATGGTAACTTGGTCGTATCCTTTTTCGATGGCAAGGGCAATCAAAGCCTCGCCCAACTGTTTGCGGCTGCGAACGATGCGCCGATCTAAGGTCATATTCATAGTTAATTTAAAACGTTTTTTGAGATACCCCAGCATTATGGCGCACAATGCGCCATAAGTCAACTATGCAGGTGTTAACGTTCTGGTCTATTTGTCCTAGCCCTTATTCGTAAGCCAATGTTTGGCGCACGCTTAGTCGGGAAGCGTTGAATGCCGGCAAAAAGCTAGCCAACCCAGCTAAAATGATAATCGCCGCCAACCAACCAAACGCCCCAGACATGGAAAATGTGTAACTCAACGGCGTATCCAGCAACTCTTGCCCGACCACATCGCTCAACGCTTTGCCAATTGGGTAAGCGATGCCGGCAGCCAATGCCCAACTCATCACGCCAATTAAGACCCCTTCTACCAACACGATCCGCAATATGGCGCCATCATTGGCGCCAACCGCCCGCATTACGCCGATTTCGCGAGTGCGCTCCAACACACGGCTGGATTGCAGATAACGTGGATGTAGTTGTTTGACCGGTTCTTGTTTGCTTTTTTGACTCATTTTGTGTTCTTTCATCATGCCGATGAAAGCAACATCTTTTATGAGGCAACGGGGTCTTCGTTAGTAACATTTATTTTGAGGCAATGCGCTTAATACCGACATCAACCCCTTTGTGTTATGATCCAGTCTGGTTGTAAGCGAAATCTGTGGTATATCTGTTCATGCATAAAAAGTTGACAATTGAAGAGGCGCTTCAATTTGCCCCCGATAGAGAATCTAAGCGGGCGGCTCGTAGATTAATCTCTATTAAAAATTGGCGAAATTTAGGTCATTTTGAAAATGGGATTTGGGGAGAATGTCAGGGGAGCGGCAAAATCCCATACAAAGTGAAGATCGATTTAACAGAACCAACGCTTGCCTGCAACTGCCCCAGCCGAAAATATCCCTGTAAACACAGCTTGGCATTGTTGACCGTGTGGGCGGCAAATTCAAACCGTTTTACGGAGAACGAAGCCCCGAGTTGGATGAGCCGTTGGCTGCGAGATCGGGAAAAACGGAAAAAGCGACTGAGCCAACCGCCCAAAGCGGTTGATCGGGCAGCGCAGGCGAAACGACACGCCCAGCGTTTGGCGAAGATCCAACAAGGGATGGCGGAGTTGTCGTTGTGGCTGGAGGATTTGACGCGAAATGGGTTGGGGTCCGCTCAGGCGGCGACTTATGGCTATTGGGATGATGCGGCTGCTCGGATGGTAGACGCCCAGGCGCCGGGGGCTGCTAGAATGTTGCGGGAGATGGGGGGGTTGCCGGCATCTGGCGGGGCATGGGGCAAACGAATGTTAGGCGAAATAAGCAAATTGTATCTATTAGCCCAGGGGATGAAACAGTTCGACCAGCTTGATGCCGGCATTCAAGCTGATCTACGATCGGCAGTGGGTTGGAACTTCAAGGAAAACGAATTGTTAGACGCCCCCAAAATCCATGACCGGTGGCATATATTGGGTCAAATCGAAATTAATGAAAACCGACTAAAAATCCAACGAAATTGGTTGCGGGGTGGGGAAAGCGGCAAAGTCGCCCTGATTTTATATTTTGCCCATCAAAGCGGGCAGCTTAACCGTTCGTTGATCCCCGGAACGATTTTCGAGGGAGATGTGGTTTATTATCCAGGCAAAACGCCATTGCGCGGTTTTGTGAGAGAGCGGCTTTTTTTGCCGCAACGAATATCCCAAATGCCGGGCGGCGTTTCGATTGAAACGGGATTAAAAAGGTATCGCGCCAAAGTTGCCGGCAACCCGTGGCTGACCCAATATCCGTTGATAGTTAGAGATGCGCTGCCGGTTAACCAGGCTGGAAATTGGTTTGTTCAAGACGCAAAATATCGGCTGCCATTAGCGAAAAGATTTGCCGAAGAGTGGGCGTTGGCGGCTATTAGCGGCGGGCATCCTGTAACATTGTTTGGCGAATGGGATGGGGACTATTTGCTCCCTTTGAGCGTTTCTGCGGACGGACAATACCATGATTTAACGACGCTGCGAGGGGGAAGATGAGCCACAAGCTATGGGATGATTTAGCCCGCATCGCTTTGCTGGGAACAGGGCGCGCCCCAATGCCGGCAATAAACGGCTCCGAAACGCCATTGACCCCCTTGCTGAAACAAATTACAGGAGAGCCCCCAGAACGCGCCTTGTTGCAAGCGTCTGCCATCTTGTACCAATACCGGCGTTGCGGAGGGATGGCGAGTATGCCGCCGCTGCCCCAACCAAATAGCGCGCCAACAGAGCAGCGTCCTCCCGCGCCGCTGGCTGCTGAACGTTACTTGAAGCAAATTATCCACGGCAAATTCAATGCCATCGCCCCAGAATGGCTGCAACTGACCATTAACCGTCAAGAGCGGCTGCCCCCCCAATTTTTGCCCCACCTGTTAGATTTTGGCATTAAGCGGGCTGGCTTGCACACCCAAATCACGCAGATTTTAGGGCAGCGGGGCAATTGGCTGGCGGCGCAAAACCCCAAATGGCATTATGCCCTTGACATCGCATATTTGTCTAAAGGGGAGAGGATGCGGTTGTTGCGCGACGCTGACCGCGCCGCTCGACACAACATCTTCTCTCAACTGCGCCGCAGCCAGCCTAGAAAAGCCCGAAATTGGCTAGAATCTGTCTGGAAAAATGAGCCGGCTACTAGCCGCAACAAATTTATTCAACTAATGTCGGATGGTTTAAGTTTGGCAGATGAACCGTTCTTGGAAAGATGTCTGGATGAACGCGGACATACCATCCGGACGAATGCCATCAATTTGTTGGCGAAAATGCCGGCATCCAGCTACAGTAACCGAATGGTGGCAAGAGCTTTGCCTATCTTCGATTTTGCCAATGACCAGATTAAATTTGACCAGCTTGACGAACCGCCGGAGCAATTAAAACGAGATGGCGTCATCATCCGTCCTACCGACAAAAACAAGCCAGACAATTGGCGCGTTTCGCAAATGATTCATCGCATTCCATTGCAAAGATGGAGCGACCATTGGAGCATGACGCCCGCCGAGCTGGGCGAACTGACGATAAAAAGTAAAATCGCCCGCGTCATTTTCCGAGGATGGGCGAAGGCGGCTATTTCCCAACAAAATCAAGAATGGGCAGAGATGTTGCTTTACACCGCCAAAGCCCATTGGCTGAATAACTTTCAAGAGAAACTAATGGCAGTTTTACCCCCTTCCAGACGGGAAGCATTTGCCCAGCATGTGATGGATCAGCCCCGAAAGATGCAGATTTTCCAGAGCAGTCATCCGGCATTGGTAGCGTTCGTAGCCTGCCGGCATCCATGGAGCGACGATTTCGCCCGGAACGCCATAGGGTACATCTCCCAAAAAATGAAACACGATAGGCGCAACTTTATGCCCGGCACAGTTATCCGTGATCGGGTGGCTGGTTTAGCGTTGCATTGCCCGCCTTGTTTAGCGGCTGAGTTGAACGAATTGATGGAGATAGATGAAGGATCAGGGACGGGGTGGCAGCGGTTAAGCCGCGATTTTATTAACACATTGACATTTAGAGCAGATATGCGCCACGCCTTTGACACGGCGCCGACGGAAGGAAAAAGTTAAATGAGCGATATTTTAAGGGCGCATGCCGAGGATCAATATGCCGAAGAGCTGGCTGAATTAGCCACAGAAGATGACCGGCAACGACCGCCCAATTGGAAATTATCCCCCTGGGCGGTGGCTACCTATTTGATGGGAGGCGAACTGGAAAATGGCTTCCAAGTCTCGCCCAAATATATCGGCAACCGCCGCCTGATCGAAATCGCCATTGCCACCTTAACCACCGATCGAGCCTTGCTGCTCATCGGCATTCCAGGCACTGGCAAAACCTGGGTGTCGGAACATTTGGCGGCGGCGATTTCGGGGGATTCGACATTGTTAGTACAAGGGACAGCAGGGGTGTCGGAAGAGGCGATGCGGTATGGCTGGAATTATGCCATGCTGTTGGCAAAGGGTCCTTCGCCGGAGGCGCTTGTCGCCAGTCCAATTATGTCGGCGATGGAAAAGGGCGCGGTGGCGCGGGTGGAGGAGCTGACCCGCATTCCGGCAGATGTGCAAGATACATTGATTACGGTGTTGTCGGAAAAGGTCATGCCGATTCCGGAGCTAAACAGCGAAAGACAGGCGGCAAAGGGGTTTAACGTCATCGCCACCGCCAACGATCGGGATAAGGGGGTCAATGATTTGTCTAGCGCCCTAAAGCGGCGGTTTAACACGGTAGCCCTGCCATTGCCGGCAACAATGGAGGAGGAGGTCGATATCGTGCAGCGACGGGTAGCAAGTTTGGGGCGGGCGCTAGAAATGCCGGCAGAAATGCCGGCAATGGTTGAGATTCAGCGGGTCGTCACAATCTTCCGCGAGCTGCGACAAGGGGCTACGGAAGATGGACGGGCAAAAGTGAAGTCGCCCAGCAGCACGCTTAGCGCTGCCGAAGCGATTTCCGTCGTCACCAGCGCCATGTCGTTGGCAGCCCATTTTGGCGATGGCGAATTGGACGTGGAAGATGTGGCAGCCAGCTTAAATGGGGCGATCATCAAAGATCCGGTACAAGATCGGGTGGTGTGGCAGGAATATCTGGAGACGGTGATGAAAGAGCGCGAGGGATGGGACGGCTTGTATCACGCCTGCCGCGAGATGTTTTAACCTGATTCATTGCCAATCATTCAACCATTGAACTTGTCCGATCCATTCTGATGGTATGGTTGTGGTTAGCAGTTGGTCAAGGGCAGCTATAAGCGATGGCAGATTCCAGCCAGTTTGATGCGCCAGAACCATGCCGGCATGGTTCAAAAACTCTCTTGAAAGTTGGACAAATTCCGCGATGTTAAATGTGAGAATTACGCGGTTTCTAGCTGTTGCCTAACTTTATTCAAATCATCGCTTTGGCGCATTCGCGTCGTAAGCCTCACTATTGGCAACAGCGAGAGTAAGCCCGAATGCAGATTGCTCGCCCTTACAACAACAACAGCCCCAGCCGCGTGGCGCGTACCACCGCGTCGGTGCGGCTTTGGGCGTCTAGCTTTTTCATCAGCGAATTGACATGAAATTTAACGGTATGGGGGCTGATGTTCATCTGTTGGGCGATAGCCCGATTGGACAACCCTTCCGCCAATAAAGAAAGCGCTTCCGTCTCGCGGCGGGTCAATGGCTCTAACAAGATGATGGGGATAGGCTGGCTTTTAAGCCCGGGCTCAGGCAGGAAGATGTCGTCAATGACAACCAAACCCAGGCAGACGGCGTGAATGCCGGCAGCCAATGTTTCAGCATTTGTCTGGCGTCTTAAAACCCCTTTTGCCCCAACCTTTTGAGCGAGATTTCCCAAACTGGGGTCGTCAAGCAGCACCATTGCCGGCAATCCCAACCCCGCCGCTTCCCCAATCCGAGCCACATCCTCCTCAGCAGGATCTCTCCCCAAATCCCACAATAATAGATCTGGCTCAAACGCGGCAATCGTTTCTTCGGTCAATTCAGCCGGCGCAATGCGCCCCACCGTCTGGCAACGTTCCGCTTCGTTTAGCAATGCCGCCAAACCAGCCCTCGCCAACGGATCTTCCGCGGTCAGCAACGCCCGCCATCGGTTTAGCTTTTGCTCATCCATCTGGGCACACTTTACCTGGATTTCGTAAGAGGGGCGTAAACAACGGGCTATTTATGCCGGCAACGACGCCACAAAAGTCGAACCAACCCCAACTTGGCTATCTGCCCACATTTCGCCGCCATGCGCCTGCGCCAATTGGCGGGCGATGGCTAAACCCAAGCCAGAGTTGCCGCTGCTTCTGCCGCTTCGCGCCTTGTCTCCCCGCCAAAATCGGTCGAAAATGTAGGGCAAATCCGCCGCTGGAATCCCTTCTCCCGTATCGCTAACCGACAGTTGAATAGCGTCATCCACCAATTTCGCTTTGAGGCGGATCTGCCCGCCAGTCGGGGTATGGCGCAAGGCGTTAACCAGCAAATTGTTCAATATTTGGGAGATACGGTCAAAATCGCCCCCCATCATCAGGTCAGATGCCGGCATTTCCGCTTGTAAGTCCACTCCCCTCTCTGCCGCCAACCCGCTAAAGCTCGTCATAGCGTCGCTGAGCAAATCCGCCGCCGCAAATCGATCCATCGACAACGATAATTGACCCGTTTCGGCATTGGACAGCAATTGTAAATCATCCACCAACCGAGATAACAGTCGCGTCTCCTCCAACGTCTCAGCGATATGGGCTTCCGATGGTTGATACACTCCATCCAGAATGCCCTCTAAATTGCCTTGAATGATATGCAGCGGCGTCCGCAATTCGTGCGCCACATCTGCCGTTAAATTTCGCCGCTGTTCATCCGATCGCTCCAACTCGACTGCCATATGGTTGAAGGCGTTGGCAAGAGGGGCAAATTCACCGGGGTGCGAAGCGACCCTCGCCGCCAAATCGCCGCTGGCAATCGCCTCCGACGCTTCCATCACATCCGCTAACGGAGCGGCGATGCGCTTAAACGCTCGCCTGCCAATCCCGATTGCCATTATCGGCATCAACAGGGCGACCGCCACCAAAACCCCCGCTACCGCGATAGCCATCGCCCCTGCGTTTTCTGCCGGCAATCGCAAAATGAGGGCGGCAATAGCGATTAAACTGCCCAAAAACAACCATGCCATAAAACCAAAAATAAAGGCAAAGCGCCAAAAAAGATAAGGTCGATGCCGTTTGCCGCGCCGCCAACCATGGCGGCGTGCCCGGCGGCGGGCATGGTGGCGATGCCATTCGGATGATGGGGGTGGTTGCTGTTTCATTGATTGTTTTCCCCCGGCAATCTATCTTGAAAACGGTAGCCGACGCCAAACACCGTCTCAATGTAAAATGGGCTTGACGGGTCGCGTTCCAGCTTGCGCCGCAAATTTTTGATATGGGCGTCGATGCTGCGGTCGTACCCATCGTAGGCGACGCCATGCAACCGGCTGAGCAATTGCGCCCGACTAAAGACTTGTCCCGGATTTTGCGCCAATATCGCCAACAGATTGAATTCCGTCCGCGACAGTTGAATTTGTTCTCCATCCCGCGACACCCTATGCCCGGCTAAATCGATCTCTAAATCGAGCGATTTTAACAAATTACTATGCAGCGTCTCCCCTCTTGACCGGCGCAATGCCGCCCGCACCCGCGCCACCAACTCTCGCGGCGAAAATGGTTTGGTAATGTAATCGTCCGCCCCGATTTCTAAACCGATGATGCGATCCATCTCTTCTACTCTGGCGGTAAGCATGATGATGGGGACATCGGTAAAGCGGCGCAATTCGCGGCAAACGTCCAAGCCGTCCATGCCTGGCAGATTGAGGTCGAGGGCAATGAGGTCGGGTTTTTGCTGGCGGGCGATCGCCAGAGCGGTTTGTCCATCTCCAGCCGACAATGTCTGGAAGCCCGCCTGTTCTAAATAGTCGCGGGCTAATTTGATGATTTTTGGTTCGTCGTCAACCAGCAAAATGGTAGCATTCATAATGAAAAGCCTGCCGGCAATTCAAAATGCCGGCAGGTCGTTTGTCTTCTTTCGATTACGTTTGACTTACGCTTGTCTAATTTCCGGATCGATATCTTCTGGCTGCTTTTCATAAGGCGCATCATCTTGTCCATGCCAGCCGTGCCGCCCTCCTTTGCCTCTACCATGCCAACCATGTCGGCGTCCGCCAAAGCGTCTCATGCCGGCAAAACCGAACATCATCTTCATGAAAAACATCATCATTAATCCAATCGCCCCAAACAGTAACAACGGGGCGAAAAAGGATCCGCCATGTCGATAATAGCCATACCCGCTTTGATAAGGGCTAGGGGCTGGGGCAACGCCATCGTCACTGTTGGCTTGAATGCCGGCATAGTAGCCCGCCTGCCAAGCTCGTTCCGTTTTTCCTCTGGAAAATGCGCCAGTTAAGCCGAAAAATAACAATAAAAAGATAACCATCTTCATAAATCTATGTCGTCCATACATCGGTAACTCTCCTATGTTCTCGTTTGTTTTGTTCAATGCTAGACAGTATGGATGGCAGTTGTGAAAAAATTATGAACGTTTGACGGAAAGTTAGCGCCAATTCGCCTCACTCATTTGCCGTCGCCCCAAATTCCCCGTCAGCCACCTGAATCTGCAGCGGGTCGCCGGCGTTAACCTCGTTTATCGACCGCACTACGCTCCCATTTTTCTGCCGGACGATGGCGTACCCTCTTTGCAAAGCCGCCTGAGGGTTGATGGCTGCCAGGCGGGCGGCAGCCAACTGCAGCCGCGTTTCGTGCGTTTGCAGCTTGCTTTTAATTTGATGCTCTAACTGAAAGGAGAGCATATCCAGCGATTGACGAGCCCCTTCCAATTTTGCCTGGGGACTAAGCAGCGTTAAAGCGCGTTGTCGGGCATCTACCTGATCTTGCTGGCGTTGAATGCGCTGAATGATGCCGGCATCCAACGCCCCTTTCGCCCCCCCTAAAAATTGCGCCAACTCCATCATATCGGGCGTGGCAATTTCCGCCGCCACTGATGGAGTAGGAGCGCGGACATCCGCCACAAAATCGGCGATGGTAAAATCTGTTTCATGCCCCACCCCGCTGATGAGGGGTTTTTGCGCGGCGAAGATCGTTCGCGCCACCGCTTCATCGTTAAACGCCCATAAATCTTCAATAGAGCCGCCCCCTCTGGCTAGGATGATTATCTCTACTTCCGGGTGAGCGTCTAGCTGTTGGATAGCAGCTACGATTTGGGCTGGCGCCTCTACTCCTTGCACCAGGGTGGGCGAGAGGATAGCTTTTGCCAGCGGATAGCGGCGGCGCAACACATTGAGAATATCCCGCAAGGCGGCAGCATCGGGCGAGGTGACGATGCCGATGGTTGCGGGAAAGGGTGGCAGGGGTTGTTTATGTTCGGGGTCAAACAGCCCTTCTTCCGTCAACTGATTTTTGAGACGTTCAAACGCCTGCGCCAAATCGCCAATGCCGGCAAGCTGCATTCGTTTGACATAGAGTTGGTAGTTGCCGCCCGCCTCATACACCGACACCCGCCCCCGGCATTGCACGGCATCGCCTCCCTGCGGGTCAAAGCGCAATCTGTCGGCGTCAGATCGCCACATCACGCATTTTATTTGGGCGTCGCCATCTTTCAGCGTGAAATATAGGTGCCCTGACCGCGCTCTGGTGAAATTGGATAATTCGCCGGCAACGTTGACATCTTGCAGCCGAAAATCGATTTCAAACAGCTCTCGGATATAGCTCGTCAATTCAGAAACAGACCAAGTTTCCGCCGTTTGTTGACCTTGTTTGCGCCACATGACGACGATTGTATGGGTGCGTTGGGGATTGGGCAAATAGGAGCCGGCGAATGGAAAAAGGGAGGAAACTTGTTTATTCACGCCTCCCTAACGCCTGACTCACAACATTATCACGACCAGGGTAAATGAACTGTGATAAGGTAGTCTCTGACTTGCTGGTTTGTTAAGGAAGGAGCGGACTAGCGCATTCGTAAGTAGGCGGCAGTATGAGTAAAAATCCACCAGGCGAATTGTGGCGTCAATTAACTGAAATTATCACCGACTTCTACCACAACATTCACCATGAGCCGGTGAAGCCAATAGTTAAACCGCAGACAATTCGAGATCATTTACAGAGCCGATATGATTTTGAGGATGTCGGCATCCCGTTGTCAGAGTCGGTGGACGATGTTGCCGGCATGTTGCGGCGCTGGAATACCCATGTTACCCATCCGCGCTACTTTGGCTTGTTTACGCCAAATTCTTCTCCCGCTTCGGTGGCAGCAGACAGCCTAACCGCCCTATTCAACCCACAGTTAGCCGCCTGGTCCCATTCGCCCGCCGCTTGCGAAATCGAGCGTCATGTTTTGCTGTTTCTGGCTAATCAATTTGGCTTAGACCCAAATGAAACGCACGCTAACTTTACCACTGGCGGCTCTGAAGCGAATCTATCAGCCGTTATTACCGCTTTGACCCGCCAATTTCCCGATTTCGGCGATGCCGGCATGCGCGGCTTGTCGGGGCAACCTACCCTGTACATCTCCCAAGAAGGGCATGACTCCTTTATGAAGATCGCCCACATGAGTGGCTTGGGCAGGGGGGCGCTTCGTCACATTCCAGTCACATCCGACTTGAAAATGGATATCGAAGCCCTGAAAAGGCGGGTTCAAGCCGATAAGTCGGCAGGGTTTGCCCCCTTTATGGTAGCTGCCACCGCCGGAGCGACCAGCTCTGGCGCCATCGATCCGCTGCCACAATTGGTTGAATTTTGCCGGCAAGAAAATTTGTGGCTTCATGTAGACGCCGCTTGGGGCGGAGCGGCGACGCTTTCGCCCAAACTTGCCCCGCTGTTGGCGGGCATTGAGGGAGCGGATTCGATCACGTGTGACGCCCACAAATGGTTTTCAGTGGCGATGGGCGCCGGTATGTTCTTTTGCCGGCATCCCTATGCCGTGGCTGAAGCGTTTCGGGTTAAGGCAGCCTACATGCCGCTAGAGAGCGGACACGCCCCCAACAATTACGCAACCACGGTGCAATGGTCGCGGCGTTTTATCGGCTTGAAACTCTTTTTGGCTCTGGCAGAAAAAGGGAGAGCCGGATATCAGGCGCAAATTGAACGGCAGACAGAGCTAGGACATTATTTGCGTCGCAATTTGAAAAAACATGGCTGGACGCTGCTCAACGACACGCCGTTGCCCGTCATCTGTTTTACCCATCCTCAGCTCGAAGAAAAAGGGGAGCATATCGATTTTGTGGAGCGCTTGCAACGCGACTGCCAAACTTGGATCTCAACCACCTGTTTGCGTAATCGAACGCCGGCATTGCGGGCATGTATTACCAATTACGCTTCTACAGAACAAGATATTGATTATTTGGTAGAGTCGTTAGATTATTGCTTGGCATAGAGCCATTCTCGCCGAATCGGCGATTCTCAAACCCATCTTCCATTACCATTGATATGATTGGCAGCCGCTTTTAGGGGGAAGTACAATGGCGGCGTCAATTGGGCGGCAACTGCAACCCCAGCCTCACCGCCCTGTTCCCTCGCCCCAAAATGGAGGAGAAAATGCGAATTGAAACGTTGGCTATCCATGCCGGCAAAGATATTGACCCCGTGACTGGCGCCATAATGCCGGCAATTCATCTATCTACCACCTTTCAACGGAGCGAAGAAAACCAATTTGCCTATAGTCGGGTTAACAACCCTAACCGCCAAGCGCTAGAGGATTGCTTGGTTGCCCTGGAAGAGGGCGCCGCCGCCGCCGCTTTTGCCTCTGGCATGGCAGCCAGCGCCGCCGTATTGCAAACTCTTTCCGCTGGCGACCATATTTTACTGCCGCAAGATTTATATTTTGGCGTGCGGGAGTTGGCGACGAAGTTGATGCCGCAATGGGAATTGAGCCATACCGTAGTCGATATGACCGATCTGTCGGAGGTGAAGGCTGCCATCCGCCCCAACACGCGAATGATTTGGATCGAAACCCCTTCTAACCCCCTGCTGAATGTGCTCGACATCTCCGCGATTGCCGGCATTGCCCGCTACGCCGGGGCGCTTCTGGTCAGCGATTCAACCTGGACAACCCCGCTGTTACAACGTAGCCTCGTTTTGGGGGCTGATGTGGTCATACATTCCACCACCAAATATCTAAGTGGGCATAGCGATGTGGTTGGCGGCGTGGTCATCGTCAAAGAAGAAGGCGATTTTCTGGAGAATCTACGCCAAATACAAGGGATCGCTGGCGCTGTCCCATCTCCATTTGATTGTTGGCTCATTTTGCGAGGCATTCGCACCTTGCCATACCGGATGCGCGGCCATTGTCACAATGCGGGGAAGGTAGCTCAATTTTTAGCGGATCATCCCGCTGTTCATACCGTGCGTTATCCAGGGTTGCCCTCTCACCCGGGGCACGAAATTGCCGGCAGGCAGATGAGCGGCTTTGGCGGCATGCTGTCGTTCCAGGTCAATGGCGGCATCGAACAGGCGGCTGTGGTAGCCGCTTCTACCAAGCTGTTTGCCCAAGCCACTAGTTTGGGCGGCGTCGAGAGTTTGATCGAGCATCGGGCAGTAGCTGAAGGCGAAGGGTCACAAACGCCAGTTGATCTGTTGCGAGTTTCGGTGGGATTAGAACATCCAGACGACTTAATCGCTGATTTAGCCGCCGCCCTAGAGACGGAAGCGACGCCAGCTCTTTTGAAGGGATTGAGAATGCGAAAATAGCGGGACGAAAAAGGAGCGGCTAGTGTAGCCGCTCCAAGTTTAGCCTGATCTTTGAAAACGAGGCTATTTTGAAGAATGTGGGGCGATTGGCTTTCTTGACAGCAGAGGCAACTCGACTATAATTTAGTCATGCCTAAATTGCAATTTTAGCTTGTCAATTTTGACAAAGGTTTCCCAATGACGCCATCTGTTTCGCAGGCGGAGCAAGATTATCTAAAGACGATTTACGAGTTAACCCGCGCCCAGGAGAGAGCTACCACCAACGAGATTGCCGGCACTCTCGATATCCGGGCTGCATCGGTGACAGCTATGTTACAAAAGTTGGCGGGAATCGATCCGCCATTGATCGATTATCAAAAACGGCAAGGAGCAGCCTTAACGCCCAACGGATTGCGACTGGCTTTGGAAGTGATCCGCCACCACCGCTTGCTAGAAACCTTTTTACATGAAGCCCTAGGCTATGATTGGGATGAAGTGCACGAAGAAGCGGACAGGTTGGAACATGCTATTTCAGAGGAGATGGAAGCTCGCATAGCCGCCTTTCTGGGCGACCCCACCCACGATCCCCATGGAGCGCCCATCCCATCTTTAGATTTGCTAATGCCGGCAAACGATAATTTATCCCTTTCCGCACTCCAACCTGGGCACGTCGCCATCATTCGACGCGTAGATGACAAAGATGCCGATTTGTTGCGCTATCTAGATGAAAAGGGGTTAAAGTTGGGCGCCAAAATAACAATCCTAGAATTTTCCGCTTACGACCAAAATTTAACCATTCAGCTTGAAGGAGCAAAACAGCCAATTACGCTTGGGAAAAAGATTACGGAACAAATTATGGTCGAGAAAATCGAACTGTCAGCCTGTCCATAACTTGCAAAACATTTTCATAATGGGCAAGCGCCCCAATGAAAAGCAAAACGCCGACGCTAGAGTAAAAAGCGTCGGCGTTTGCCAATTGGCTAGGATATGAAAATTTTAAGCGATCTCGTTCTTCGTTCGTCTTTCGTTTAACAGCCAAATTGTAGCCAGCGCCAGCGCAACAAAGCTGAGATAAATAGCGGCATTATCGTCAGCCAAATTGGCTACAGCGCTGCTTTGCAAGCTGACAGCCGTTGCCCCCGGAGGAGTAAAACCGCAATCGACGGTCATGTATGAACTGGCGTCTGGATAGCCAGCCACATCACGGTCGTCCAAGGTGGTTTGCCCATTTACCGTGGCGTTAACAGGTTGGGTAATCACGTATCCATCTGGACCATTGGTGCAATCATCGCCGAAAATTGTGTTGTCGTCCCCTTGAGCGTCCGGGTTATGATTGCCGCCTACGCTGGTGCCAGTATAGATATTGAGAGCCGGACTGCTTAAATCGACGGCTACAAAGTAGCTGCCTGGGTTTAAGCCGCAGAAATGGTACAGACCGTTGCTGTCGGTAGAAGTTGAGGCTAATTCACTGCCATCGCCAGCCGTCGAGCCAGCAGCATAAAGCAATACGTTTACATTGGCTATGCCAGGTTCGCCAAAATTAATGGTATCGCCATCTTGATCGCTCCAGATAATGTCGCCGATGCAAACTTTGGAGCCATTTAAGAAGCCAAAGTCAACAGTCATGTTGCTGTTTTCTTCGTTGCCATCGCCAGACACGCCTGGCTCTTGACCTAAAGCCAAGTTGATTGGACCGGATATCACGCCATCAGCGGCGGGGTTGCTGCCTTGTCCGCCTTGCCCATTGTCGTCATTATCAACATTGTTTTCGGGGTTGGCGTAGCCATCGGAAGAGAAAGAGCCTTCTAACACGCCGCCGCTTTGGAAGTTGCTGGCTGAGACTCGAACGCAATAGTCGCCTGGGGTTAACCCGGTAAAGAGGTAGTCGCCATTGGCGTCTGTAACGGCAGTTATTGGCGAGCCTAACGTAGTGACTGGCGTTGAGCAATCACTTTGTAATAGCTCGAGGGTAACGCCGCCAATTCCCGCTTCGCACCCAGTGCGTAAGCCATCATTTGGCATACCAGCGCCACAGCCATCATCTCCAAATACGTTGCTGCCCAAACTCATTAAGACATAATCTTCTACTTCGCCATTTACAGCTTTGCCGCCTGTGCCGGCAGGAAATCCATTGGTAGGCAAATCGTCGGCTGCGGCAGTGATGCGCCAACGACTATACATTGATGTCCCATTCCCATTCGCCGGAACGGTAAAGCCGATATTGTGAACGCCGGCATTTGGCAAATGCAATTTGTTTACATCAGGAACTGACGTTCCGTTGAGGAATACGCCTTGGTCGATTGAATCTAATACGCTGTTGCCATCAAAATCGATCCAACCAGAAAGATAACCCGGCGCCGAAACGATTATGCGAACGACAGCGACTTCGCCTGCCATGAGGGGCGTGACAAAGGTAACGCCATCTTCATCATCTTGTCCATTATTATCGTCGCCTAGGGCGTTGATATCGGGTTGCACGAACCCTTCAGCGTCTATCAAAGCGCCCAATTTTGGTCCGGCAATGATATGAGCAGCGATAGGGAAAAAATATTGTCCCGAACTATTGATTGGCAGATCGCCGTAATCTTCGATGTCGGTTTGCAGCATATTGCCGGCATTTGCCGCGTTGCCCTTAAACAACAAAACGGCAAACGCTATTAACAGCGTTGAACAAATAAATAAATGCTTTTTTTCTCGAAAATTTTTGCTTAGGTGCATATTGAGCCTTCCTACTTATGATGATTATGTTGTTCCAAAACTTTACATTTGCTGTTCAAAATATCCAGCCAGTTTGAGGAATGAATAGGATGCCACCGACTCAATCCAAAACACGATATTGGAATTACTTAAAATATTAAAAGAGTATGCTGCGACCGCACGTAAAGGATACGGGAATGTAAAATGAGTTACAGCTTTGCTACAAACCTTTTAACACCTTTTTCATGCTAAGGTTGGGGAACAGTTAAAAAAAAGCCCTGCCGGCATTGTGCCGGCAGGGCTAGTAGCAGGGGAAGGGGTATAAAGTTTTACGCGCTTTGGGGTCAGAAGATTGGATTTGCAGACAAAGAATCTCTAACTAAACACAATCCCCAGCGCCGGGTGATATATTGATTTTTATTTTGGAATTGGAATCCGCCCTGGAAGCTGCTGGCGGCTGAACTTACTGCTTTCCATTTCAGCAAAAGCGGTCAAAACGCGCTTAATGGCAACATCTTATCAGGTGGCGTTTCTTGCGCTGTGGCGCAATCGACACCCTAGTTGTAATGTACGGCTTAACAGGAAAAATGTACTATCTAAAGTAGGAAGCCAGATAGCCTCGGTAGAAAGTCGAGCCAACCCAACTGAGCGGGCGGTCAAATAATTAATTTTGCCGGATCTGGTTGCGACATAATGCGCGCCACCTCGCGCAGTTGCATCCACCATTGTTCATGGGGGCGTTTTTTCTCTTTATCCATCATCCGGGCAACGTCTTCGAGAGTAGTGAAGGTTGCTTTGCCTTGCCACAGTCCGATACAAGCGCTGGTTGGCTCTAATTCTGCCGCCTGCTGCTGTAGATAGTCGATACATTGGGCTGCCAACCGCCCAGCTTGTATCCGATCAAAAGGCGAAGGACGCCCCCCTTGTTGGATATGCCCTAAAATAGCGGTGCGAACGTCAAAATCGTCGCCGCCTTCTTCTTCAAACAAAGCGTGAATAAATTGGGTAGTATAAATCGAGTTTGCCGCTTCGTTTCTAATGAGCAAGGCGACCCTTTTCCCTTGTTGAAAACCGCGCTTTACCATTGCCACATCTTGTACCAAATCAGATAGCGTTATCCCTTCTTCTGGCAGATAAACCCGTTCGGCGCCAGTCGCCAGGGCGCTCATCAACGCCAAATAGCCGCAATGGCGACCCATCACCTCAACAACAAAGGCGCGGCGGGATGCCACCGCCGACTCTTTGATTTTGTCTACGGCGTTAACGATGCTGTTTAGGGCGGTGTCGGCGCCTACGCTTAGCTCGGAGCCGGGCAAATCGTTGTCTATGGATGCCGGCAAACAAACCATCGGCAAATGGAAGACGGGAAAGTTATCCTTTTGCCCATGCATCGCCAAAATCCCCTCATAACCCGCCCAACCGCCGATCATCAAAATCGCTTCAATCTGATGTTTTTCGATATTGCGGGCGATGGCGTAAAAGTCGCTGCCGGCAGGTACCGTTCGGTTCGTTCCCAATTCCGCCCCGCCGCGCAAAGCCCAGCCATTTACGCTCATCCAATTCATCTCATACAGGTCGCCCTCGATCAACCCTTCGAACCCATTTCGCACTCCCATCATGATATGCCCTTTGTCTATGCCCAGCCGCACCGCCGCCCGCACAGCGGTATTCATGCCTGGGGATGGGGCGCTGCCGTGCATCACGGCGATGCGCAGCCGCTTTTGGTCGGGCACGGGCTCATGGGGCTGGGCGCGCACTAAAGTGCGAATGGTGCGGAACGCCTCTTGGAAGCTGCGGCCGCGCAGTTCCATCGCCCGGTCAAAGTTTTGGCTGGTTACCGCTTCGCGCAACGCCTGATTGTGGGCTAAACATTCTGCCAGAGGCGTTTTGACGACCTTGTTCCCCTCCATGCCCATCACCATCGTTGTCCCTTGCATCTCTGGGTCAAGCAAAGTATCGACTGCCGCTTTGCCTAAAATGGCGCTGATGTTGCGGTCGAATGCCGTAGGCGACCCGCCCCGCTGCACATGCCCCAAAATCGTGACTCGCGTATCTTCGCCCAGCTTTTCTTCCAACACCTTCTTGACATAATCGCTGCTGATCTCTTTGCCATACCGATCGGTCGCCCCTTCAGCCACGATAACGATGCTGTCGCGTCTGCCATTCTCTCGCCCTTTACGCATCACATTGCACATTTTATCTTCCCAGGCGTCTAAATTGGGCGGATTTTCGGGAATGAGCACCCAATCTGCCCCAGAAGAAAGGGCGCCCATCAGGGCTAAATAACCACAATTGCGCCCCATGACCTCCACCACAAAGGCGCGTTGGTGGCTGGCAGCGGTGCTGGAGATGGCGTCGACCGCTTCGGTGATGCGATGGAGGGCGGTGTCGGCGCCTATGGTCATATCGGTGCCGTCCATGTCGTTGTCTATCGAACCGATAATGCCGGCAATTGGGATGGTGGGGGTCGATTTTGCCAATAGAGGATCGACTTCTCCTTCAGCCGCTAATTCAGCCGTCAACTCCCGCCATTCGCTGTGCAAAATATCAGCGCCGGTCAGGCTGCCATCTCCGCCAATGATAACCAGCCCATCGATGCCGTGCTTGAGCAGGTTGGCTGCGGCTTTTTTGCGCCCGGCTCGCTCCCGAAACTCTTTGCAGCGAGCGGTGCCGATGATGGTGCCTCCCTGGTGTAAGATGCCGCTGACATCTCCCCAATTGAGCCGTTTGATTTGGTCGCCGCCGGCAACCATGCCGGCATAGCCGTCAAAAATGGCGTAACTTTCTAACCCTTTGTCGATTGTGGCGCGGACTACAGCCCGCACAGCGGCGTTCATGCCAGGGGCGTCGCCGCCTGATGTCAATACTGCGATTCGTTTCATTTTCTACCTTGAAAAGAGAAGGGAAACCAATTTTTCTGGAAAAAGTCGGTTTCTTCTAAAAATATCGGCTCATTCGGGGAATAAGCCGTGGAAATTATCCCACCATTGCTGCATGGCGTCATATTTTTGGTCGGCATACGCTGCCCAGCTCGAAATTTGCAGCGGGGGCATGCCGGCAATCCGGCTGGCATTTCCCTCATATACCCACGCTTGTATCGGCGACCCATCCGTTAAAATCACTTCCGTTTGTAATCTCCGATATTCGCTGTTGGCGATGTCGTCGGGGAAATATCCTTCCAGGGCGTCGATTTGCGCCAACAACTCAGCGTACTCTTCGTTTTTGGCTACCAACAACGCCCCTTCTATTTGCCGCCCAGCTTGCTGCCCCGCAAGCTGACCTTCGCCCGGTTTCCCCAGCCGCAGCAACGGAAAAGCGCCCATATCGTACAGCCAACCATGGGGCAAAATTGCCGGGGATACCTGGCTGACTTTCCCCTGCCACAAATAGGCGTTGGGTTGTGCCGGCAGCAAGGTGCCATACACAAAAAAAGGCAGCGGGGTTTCCGACGATGTGGGCTCTATTTCTTCATTCATATTTACACTTTGCCAAAGATACACGCCATACTATAATCGGCTCTCCAATTCTGGCAACAACTGCCCCCGTAGCTCAATGGACAGAGCGCCGCTTTCCTAAAGCGAAGGTTGGCTGTTCGAATCAGCCCGGGGGTATATTAAATGGGTCTTCAGGAATTTATGGATTTGTAGGGGCTGGTCTCGTGCCAGCCCAGTCTCGTGCCAGCCCAGTCAAGGACAGCTACAAGAATTGCCCCTACAGAGTCAAAACCCCACGAAATCCCAAAGAGCAACAATTATCCGTTGTAACTGTTCAGGTCACGGTCTAAAAATTATTTTGACACAGAGAACACGGAGGTACAGAGGACACAGAGATTTTTTAGAGGTCTCTTTTCAGGCAGTTTCTAGCGCTTATGGCTGATGTCGGGTTGAAATTCTGCCGAAGTTGCCTTCTTTTCTCTTTTTCTTCTCTGTGTTCTCTGTGTCTTCTCCGTTATCTCTGTGTCCACCTGCATAGTTACTATCCGTTTTCCAATTCGCCAATGAACTATTTTGGTTTGATTAAGATAATTCCTACGGCAATTGGGTGGATATTACAAAAATCTGTTGCTATTTACAGTAGAGAAGATGAGGTATCGCCATGACAGATCAAAAGCCAAAACCCACCAACGGCTGGTTCGACACGATCAAAGCTCTAGCCCAAGATTTACCCCCCATTATGCGTTATGGGATTGTGTTTATCTTTCTGCTCATATTTTCATTGGCATTGGGGCAAACTATGCCCCCCGACTATACCAATTTACTCTACTTTTTTGCTATTGCTGGTTTTCTAGGATATTTGTGGTGGGACTATCAACAAACGCAAGAGAGAAGAGCAATTCGCCAACATGAACTAGACAAAAAGCGATTAGAGCAAGAACAATCCCCACCACCAAAGTCACAACCTGCTTTACCCGATCCACCACAATTGCCTCCGCCGGATGACAGAGAGCTTTTAGCTCGCTTTTTGCGGGAGCAAAAGCATCAATGCGGCACATTATCAATGGCAAACATTGATGTGCGAGCCAAACAAAACCAAGCCGCCTTGCTAGAGTTACGCCATGTCTTTACCCATCTAGATGTGATAAGACGGGCAGATGAGCGGATGCAATACCAGAAGGCGGAACTAGCAGACCACGAACCTGACCCCCGCCAACCGGTTATGGAACGGTTGAGCCAAAGCAAGCAATTGGTTTTGTTAGGTAAACCCGGTTCTGGAAAATCCACATTGGTTAAATTTGTGGCTTACTGTTTGGCAAGTGAAGGGTTAAAAGATGCCGATAGTAATTTAGCCACGCTGGTTGCCCAAGGATGGTCTCTGCCTGCCCTGTTGCCCATTCGGGTCATTTTGCGGGATTATGCGGCGCGTGGTTTGCCCAAAAAACAAGCCCTGTTTGATTTTGTGATGGCAGAGTTAACCCAGCTTGATGAAGATTTTGCCCCATTTTCTAAACAGTTACACCAGATTTTGCGGTCAGAAGGGGGGATTTTGTTGCTGGATGGGCTAGACGAAGTGCCAGAAGCGTATGAAAGACGCGACCAGTTGCGGTCTGCGATTGCCGCGTTTCGGCGAGATTACCCGCAAGTTCGGATTTTGGTGACCAGCCGACCATATGCTTATGATGATCCCCAATGGCAACTGCCTGACTTTGAACGGGCTGAATTGCTGGATTTTTCCGCCGAACAAATTGTGGAGTACATTGATAAATGGTATCGAATTACCGGTCGGCTAGACCCAGATTTGGGGGTAACGCGGGCTGAACAATATGCCGAACAGTTAAAGCGAGAGTTAGAGCATAATTTCAATTTACAAGAGCTGGCTCCCCGTCCTTTGTTGTTGGCGCTCATGGTTTCCTTGCATTGCAGTCGGGGGGGCGGGGCATTGCCGCAAGAGCGAGAGAAGCTCTACAATGCCAGCGTTGATTTGTTGATTGATAGGTGGCAACGTCCTAAAAATATTTTGGATGCGAAAGGGCATGTGCAACGGCAAGAAACGTCTGCTTTAACTGAGTTGGGTATTGACCATGACGGATTGCGGTATGCGTTGAGTGAGGCGGCATTTTGGGCGCATAAAAACCAGCCTGATCTGAGCGGCACAGCAGAAATACCAGCCCGTAAATTGGCAGAAGCATTGTACGCCGCCCCTAATCGGCAAAAAGATACTTCTTTAGACCGGATTATTGATTATGTGCGGGATAGAGCAGGTTTATTGCAAGATGATGGTCCAGTCGGTGAACGAGGCGAGCATCTCTATTCATTTCCGCATCGCACTTTTCAGGAATATTTGGCGGCTTGTTATTTGTTGGAGCAACCCAGTTTTCCTGACCAGTTGGTGGACTTGGTACGCCAGGATTTAGACCGCTGGCGAGAGGCGACCTTGTTGACAGCAGGTAGAGCCAATGCGCCGGCTACGGTTTGGGCATTGGCAGATGGCTTGGCATTACCAGACAGCAAGTTAGAAGGGCGAGATTTGGCTGACCCATTGGATGTACAAGCGAATGCCACAGAGGCGGATTGGCAAGGGGCTTTTTTGGCTGGGCAAGTGTTGTTGGAAAAAGGATTGACCAGCGCCACGTCGGAGCGGTTGCAGGAAAAATTAGATAGGGTGCGACAGGGGTTGCTGTTGTTAAACCGCAGCGGGGCAATGAGCCCCCGTGATCGGGCGATAGCGGGGGCGGATTTGGCAAAACTAGGCGACCCCCGCCGCTATTTAGCCCCGCACAGCGCGGCAGATTTAGCCGAGACGCCATTTTGCTACGTGCCAGCCGGTGAATTTTGGCTGGGCAGTGAGGAGCGGAAAGAAGAACAACCGGTGGAAAAATTAGATTTGAATTATGGCTATTGGCTGGCTCGCTACCCGGTGACAGCCGGGCAATTTAAGCTCTTTTTGGCGGAAAGCGGGTATAAGATGCAAGGGGACAGGGATTATGTAGAAAATGACCCGGCCACCTATCCGGCAAGAGCTGTGAGTTGGCATGACGCCCTTGCATTTTGCCGGTGGTTGGCGCAGGCGACGGGGGTGAAGGGGGTCACATTGCCCTCTGAAGTGGAGTGGGAGAAGGGGGCGCGGGGCGGGTTAAAGTACCCGAAAACGCCTATTTTGGAGAAGTTGGGGGACTTGCCACAACAACCAGACGTGGGGGAGTGGCAGGAAAATGAGTTGGAAAAGCGGCTGTACCCATGGGGGAATGAGTTTGAGCCGACGCGGACCAATAGTAAAGAAAGTGGGATAGGCGAACCTAGCCCGGTCGGGGCGTTCCCCGGCGGGAGCAGCCCCTATGAGTGTGAAGAGATGATGGGCAATGTGTGGGAATGGAGCCGCTCTCATTGGGGAAGTTACCCTTACCAATTGGATGGCAAGCGGGAAGATTTAAGGGCTGGGAATGATGTGGGCAGAGTTTTGCGGGGCGGGGCATGTTACAGCGGCAGAACAGATGTTCGCTGTTCGTCCCCCCTATTCAGGCTCTTCCCGGACTTCCACGGCGGGCACAACGGCTTTCGGTTAGTCGTCTCCCCGTTGGCTTCTTAGCTCTGGTCTCTGCTCCCTCTGCTCTCTGTCCTCTGGGGGGTGGGGGGCGTGCCCCCCACCGCAAATTTTTTTAGGGTGGAGGGGGCGGTTTAACGATTTGTTTGCCTAAAATCGCTTTACGCAAGCCTACGGTGTTGCCAAAACGGGTATGGTTTATCCATCCCTGTACCGAGGCCGTCACTTTCTCTAATGGGATGTCCCCATCCGCATATTGTTGGCACAATTTTCGTAATTTTCTTTGAAAATGTACCCCTTTTCGCCGTTTTAACCGTTTTTGTTGGGGAAAAACAGTGAAGCCTAAAAATGGAATGCCGGTTTCAACTGGTCTGGGTTGCATCCGGTTCTCGTGCAGGGTCAACCGCAAGTCAGCACAAAAAGCGATAATTTCCTTGTGCCAAGCCCACAGGGTTGCTTTCTCATTCCCAAACAGCAAAAAATCATCCGCATACCGCAGATACCCCTTACATTGCAAGCGACGCTTAATAAAATGGTCTAGCGGGTTCAAATAGACATTCGCCCAAAATTGACTGGTTAAATTGCCAATGGGCAAGCCCCGGGGACGATTAACGGCAAACAAATCGTCGCCGGCAAAGTAAACCATCTCGTATTCATCTGCCAATACGCCAACCCCACTGGCTAAAATTTGCTCAACGAGCCACATAATTTGTGGGTCTGCAATCTTTTTTGCCAATAAATTTTGCAAAATTGCGTGATCGACGCTAGGAAAGAATTGTTTGACATCGCAAGGCAAGCAGTAATGGAATTGCCGAGCAAATTGTTGGCATCGGGCTAATGCTTTGTGCGTTCCTTTGCCTACCCGATTGGCATAGCTGTCGGAGATAAAACTCCGCTCAAAGGTTGGTTCAATCACATTGCACAAGGCATGGTGTATTACCCGGTCCCGAAAAGGGGCGGCGCTGATCAGCCGTCGTTTGGGTTCGTGAATATAAAAACTGTGGTAGGCGCCGGGTTGGTAGCTTTGCTCCTGTAACTGTTGGCTTAAAAGCAACAACTGTGGCTCTAAAAAGAGTTCAAAAGCGGCAACATCGGGTTTTCCCCGTTTGCCTTTGCTAGTTTTTTGGTAGGCTGATAATAAATTGTGCCAATCAGTCAATTGTGCGTAATTCATCTCTCACCCCGACCCCCGCCGACTTTAAGCAGAGAGAACAGATGCCCGACGCTGTGGCATTGCCGAGAGCGTCGGGCGGTTGTTATTTGCCTCGCTAAAAGCAGCCAGACTGGAGTAGATTCCGCCGTTGGTTTAGCCTCGTCTGAAAAGCGGTTGCCGTTCAGCATTTCTGGCGGGAGACCTACGTGGAGACGACTAACCGAAACCCGTTGTTCCTGTTGTGGTTGTTCGGGTTGTTCCTGTTGCGGTACGAACAGCGTCTGTTGAATCTACCCCGACCAACATTATCTGCGTTTAACTGATTTTAACCAACCGCCTAACAATCTGCCGATTTCATCCAACATTTTGGCGCTGTGCTGATATTGGTTTTGCTTTAACCAGTTCATGCGGACAGCAAGTCGTAAATACATTCTGATTTTTGCTAATGATTCATCTGCCTCGAGCAATTTTTGGTAACGCTCTGCGCCCGATCGATGATTTGCTTCTTCTAATTGTTCGCGCAAATTGAATGCGCAATTTAATAGTCGAGCCGAAAATGTATGTCGAACGGTACGAGGAAAATGGTTTGTTGTGGGCAATAGCCATGCCAAAAAATCAAATGTTCGGGTAAAAATCACCATTTCTGCATGTTTCATGGAAATATTTTACCCTTTTCAATCGCAATCAATTTCTCAGAATAGTTGCCATTGAATGGGTGAATAAATAACACATTTTCCAATTCAACCATTAACCATTTTTGTTCGCGCCATGGGGCGGGCCAATTGGCTTGCCCTAAATACCACATGGGGCGAGCCAACCGATGTCAAAACCAGGAGGCATTACGGATTAAAATTCGGTTGACCCGCCCCTACAAGGCGCTGACAGGGTCGATGTCCAGCAGCCAGGGGCGTGGGAGGGGAAAATCAGCCAACAACCCTTTGGGGTCGGGAGTTCGAGCCAATATTTGCCACCGATACCGCCCATCGATACGGTTAAAAAATGGCGGGGCGGGACCGACGATTTCGGCGCCTGCCAACGCTTTTTCCCGAACGTGGCGGCGCAAAGCAGCCGCCAAACTTTCCGCCGATTTTTGGGCGCGGGCATTAACCGGGTCGGCGATGAGCAGCTTGATTAGGCGGCGAAATGGGGGCAGCCCATATTGGGTGCGGAATCGAATTTCATCCAGGTAAAAGCTGGCATAATCGTGATCGGCGGCGGCGGTGATGGCGTAATGGTCGGGCTGGTAAGTTTGTAAAATAACGCGACCGCCCAGCAAGCCGCGCCCAGCCCGCCCCGCCACCTGCGCCAACAGTTGAAAGGCGCGTTCGCCGGTACGGTAGTCGGGCAGCCCCAGGGAAACGTCGGCGGAGATGACGCCCACCAGCGTCACCAATGGCAAATCGAGCCCTTTGGCGATCATTTGGGTGCCGACCAAAATGTCCGCCTCCTGGTTGATGAAGCTCGCCAGGAGTTGGTCGTGCCGATTTTTGCCGGCAGTCGTGTCTCTATCCCAGCGCACAATACGGGCGTTATTCCATCGTTGCAGCGCCCGTTCTTCTAACTCCTCCGTGCCCAGCCCAAAATATTTGATGCGCTTCGAGCCGCAATTGGGGCAAACGTCATGGGGCGGTTCATGCCACCCGCAATGGTGGCAAGTTAGGAGGGCATGGGGGCGATGGTAGGTGAGGGGCATGTCGCAGCGGGGGCAGCGCAACTGATGCCCACAATCGCGGCAAATGACGAAGGTGGCTGTGCCGCGCCGATTGAGGAACAGTATCGCCTGTTCGCCCCGCGCCAATGTCTCATCTAGGGCGGTTTGCAGGGCGCGGCTAAAGATAGAACGGTTGCCGGCACGCAACTCTTGGCGGAGATCGACGATTTGCACCGGCGGCAAGGGGATGGTCAGAGCGTCGTCTGAATCCTCGACGCCGGCATATTGGCTGCCGCTTTCCAGCTCCAGCCGCTGCGCTTGGCTGGCAATGCGTTGGCGGTGCCCCATCACCCGTTTGGGCAACTCCAGCAGTTGGTATTGATCCGCCTGGGCTTTATGATAGGAGACGATGTCGGGGGTGGCGCTGCCTAAAATGACGGTGGCGCCCGTTTGTTTGCCCAGGGCGATTGCCACATCGCGGGCGTGGTAATAAGGAGGAGGTACAGGGGGCGTCTGTTTGTAGCTGGCGTCATGTTCTTCGTCCAACACGATGACGCCCAGATCGTCCATTGGGGCAAAGAGGGCGCTGCGGGGACCTATCAGGATGTCGATCATGCCGGCACGCGCCCGGCGCCAGGTGTCGTATCGTTCGCCATCGGACAGGCGGCTGTGCATCAATGCAACTTGCCCGGGAAAGCGGGCGGCGAAGCGGCGCACCGTTTGCGGCGTGAGGGCGATTTCGGGCACCAGCGCGATAGCGCGTTTGCCCATTTGCACGGCGAACTCTATCGCCCGCATGTAGATTTCTGTTTTGCCGCTGCCAGTAACGCCATGCAGCAAAATTGGTTTGGGGGCGGCGGGCGGCTCTTCCTCTTCCGCCAACATCGTCGCCATTTTGACTCGTCCCCAAATGCGGGCTTGGTCGCGGGTGAGCTGGGGCGGCGATGCCGGCATAAAATCGCGGTCTGCCAATGGATCGCGCCACACCTCTTCCGCCCTAAATCGAATCAATTCCAGCTTTGCCAATTTGCGCAAATGGGAGATGGTCGATTTGGTTTGGGCGTAAATTTGGCTGAGGCTGACGGGTTGGGCTTCTCTCGCCAGCAAATCCAATACCGCCTGATAAACGGTCGCTTTCCGCAGCCGAAAGATATGGGTTAGCGCTTCTTCTGTGGAGATGGCGAGGCTGAGGGTGGCGGGCTGCTGAATAGCGTGAATCAAATCGTTTTGCCGCAAGTCGGCTAACGTTTGGAGGTCAAATTGGGCGGCGGCTGCCGGCAATTGCGCCAGGGCAGGGCGATATGGGGCAGGGGCTTGGCTGGCAGGCGCAGCAGGATAGATGATTTCGGCGGCGGGTTGATGAGAGAGGATGCCGGCATGTGCCAGGGCGTTGATGTGGCTGGACGCAGCATTTGTGGCTTGGATAGCTTGGTCAAATGCCGGCAGCGGGTCGGGGCTGTTCGCCAAATAGCTAATAACGTCTGCCTGTTTGTTGCGCCGTCCAAGCTGGTTAGCAGCCGCCAAAATCGCTTTTTTGCCGGCAACGAGTTCTGCCGACCGAATCTTCTTAGGGCGCATACGGGGCGGGTCGAGGACGCTCCCTTTGATGAGAATATCCCGCTGTGCCAATTGGTTTACCGCCGCTTCCCATTTGATTTTGGGCAGGGCTCGCTTGATTTGCCTGCCGCGCCTATCTCCTTTTTCACGCAGCAAGCTCACCACCGCCTCTTGCGCTTCTGTTCGCAGCCCCGTCCCGTCCCAACGAGGATTGATATCTACCGTGATGTCTGCCCAGCGGGTGATGCCCGGCGGCAACAATAGCCGCAGGCAGCTATTTAGCGGCGTCCGGTAGTTGGCGCTCATCCATTGTGCCAGCTCGATTTGCCACGGCTTAAGGATAGGCTGTGGTTCGATGATGGCGATAATCGGTTTCGTCTCTTCGATTGGGGCGGCGTTGGAGAAGGCGATGACGATGCCCTGGGCTTGCCGCCTGCCAAATTCGACCAGCGTCAGATGCCCGATCTGCAACGCCGATTGCAGATCGCGGGGGATATGGTAATGGAAGCTATTTTCTAATGGCGCTTCGATGTTGATGATTAGTTCGGCAAACATAGGTTGTTTCGTTAAAATTAAAAGCTAGGCGGTTGGGACTATTTTACTCATCTGTTCGCCTACTCTAAGGATCAGTCGTTTAATGATACCATCGAAGCCGATAATTCTACATGCTGACCCGGAACATGCCGGCATTCGGATGGCGGTGATTCCAGCCTTAATTTTTTGTGTGTGGCTCGGTTATAAAATCGCCGGCGCCATCATCGCCCAAATGGCCACAGCGGATCAATGGCTTATCTTAAGCTGTATTAGTGGATTGGCATTGGGTTTGGGGATGGCATGGCTGTTTGAGTGGGGTCTAAAAAGGGTGTGGAAGAGTGGCAAAACGGTAGAGATAAAGCACGATGTTATCGTTATCAAACAAAAAGGAGATGTGGCAGCAATGTTGCGAATGGATGCCCCAGTTACCAATTTAAAATGGTATTTTGGGCTGAAAGGGTATCCGAGGGCAGGCAGAGAGCGGCGAATCGACGGCAAATGGCTGTGCCTGGCATGCCAATTAATGCAGGGCGAGCAGCGGCTGATCGTATATGGTTTTTTGCCGCCAGATGATGGACAAGCGTTGATCCAATCGGGCGATTTTTTTCAAATTGACCCGACGGAAGTGTACGAAAAGAGTTTTCGCACACGGATGGGGGCAGCCTCAAATCGTCCTAAATTGTCTACCAGGGTTTTGACTGGCAGAGCGGGGCGATATTGGAGCGCCGAACAGCGGCGTTGGGGGTCGGGTTGGGAGTTAACGGCGGAAGATTTTCAAACATTGCTGGCTTCATTGCCGGCAGAAATCAGCGGCTGATTTTCGCCCTTCATTAACAACGCATTGGCAGCGCATACGCTGCCAACCACAATCGAGAGTTTTATGGATAGAACCATTCCTAGCCGGGAAAACGATGAAATAGCCCTGTACATGCGCACCTATTATTCGTTGCTGCGCAGCAGCGCCGAGGTGCGGATCGCCACATTGGTAGAGGCGCACAAACGGATGCATTCCGCTTTGCATGTGGCTGCCAGCGAAGCGGAACCGGATATGGCGGCGTTTATTTATACGATTCTGCGATTGCCGGCATGCCTAATCGAGCCGGTAGATCATGTCATTTTGGGGCAATCCGCCAAAATGTTTAGCCGTAATGGGTACGCCAATGTGGAAGCGTGGGAAAGGGTGGGGCAGCCTGCCCGCCGCCGCCCTGGCTTTTATGATGGAGACAAAACGCTGGCGGTTTTTATCACCAGCCGATCAGACATCGATGATTTGATTCCCATTTTGACGGCATACCAAATTGAGCGAGACAAGCTATTTTGGCGGCTGCGCGACGCCGAATGTATAGCGCTGCTACAATCCCGCCTCGATGTCAAATTATCGAAGAAAGATTTGCGGAAAATCCGAAAGTACACCCGCGTTCCGCTGGAAGATTTGGTTCGGCTGCGCCGGATTTGGGGAGACCAAACCGCCGCCAATCTGTTGACAATCGGCACCAAACGGGTTGATTTGACTTTGGAGGTGTTGGGCGGCACGTATCAAGAATATTTACGCAGCGCTCGGCGGTGGTGGCGCAGTATCGATAAAAAAGTTGCCGGCAAAATCTCGTTCGATTGCCCCGTTTATTTTGTGTCGAGCAATACCCACAGCATGCCCAATTTGCTGAGCGGTTACGCCTTGCACAATGAAGAGATGTTGATCGATTTCATAAAAAATTGCGGCGACCCTCACCTGCTGCAAGAGTATGAGGACATTTCGCGGGCGATTGTGCCCAGTAATCGAGAAAATTTCTTGTATTATGCCCTCAAAAAATATGAAGGTCATTTTCCAGAACAGCGGGATACTCGTTTGGCTTATGAGGCGGATGCCGGCATTATCCGCGTGCCCAGCCGCGCCGCCTTTGACGTAGAAGCCCAAATCGCGCCTATCAACCAAATCGACCCCGCTCATATCGACCCTCGTCTCAACTTTGCCGGCATCGAAGCGTTAAACCACAGCGACGCCATCATCCTCAACATCGACTTCCCGCTGGGCATGAGCGCTTATCATGTCTTTTCGGAGATCATCCGCAATTCAGACGATATGGTGGGGATGTATATCATGGGCAAAGCGGCAACGCTCAATGGGCGAATCGGCGATGTGATGATCCCCAAAGTGGTACACGATGAACAATCGGAAAACACATTTTTGGTAGACAACTGCTTTGCCGCCGCCGATGTTTCTCCATTTTTGGTGTATGGCACCGTGTTAGACAACCAAAAAGCGATGACAGTGCGCGGCACATTTTTGCAAAACGAGCAATATATGGGGGTCTTTTATGATGAAGGGTACACTATTCTTGAGATGGAAGCTGGACCTTATTTGAGCGGGGCGTATGAGTTGGTACGCCCGAAAAGGTACCCCACCAATGAGTTGGTCAATCTGTACGAAGCCAATTTCCCTATCGGCATATTGCACTACGCTTCAGATACTCCATTTAGCAAAGGAAAAAATTTGGGGGCGCAAAACCTGTCATATTTCGGCATGGATCCAACTTATGCCACCATGGTGGCGATTTTGCGGGCGATTTTTCATGCGGAAGCGGGAAGATTGGCTAGTGGGGATTAGGGGAAAGAGCGATGGGGGTTGCAGGCAAGCGGAATCAACTCCGCAATCCAAAATTCTTCGACTAGGTTCAGCGCAAACCCGAAATATTTTCTCGAGGAGATTTTTTTAAATGACAAATGAAACGATTCTAGCGAGATTGACCGCTGTACGGAAGCAGTTTGGCGGATGGCATGCGGAAGCGTTGCTGGTGACGGATGAAATCAATCGCCGTTGGGTAAGCGACTTTACCGGCTCTGCCGGCATCTTACTCATCACCGAAAAGCATGCCTATCTAGCTACTGATTTCCGATATTGGGAACAAGCGGAACAGCAGGCGCCCGATTTTTCTTTGGTCAAAATAACTAACCAGCAAGAAGATTTAGCCAAATTTTTGGCTGATGCCGGCATCAGCCAAATTGGGTTTGAAGCCGATCAAGTAACCGTCGCAAAGCGGGAGAAGCTAGGCGGCATCGACGGCATAGATTGGCTGCCATTAGAAGAGCCTTTTAAATCGCTGCGGCAAGTAAAAACGGAAGGAGAGTTAGACAAAATTCAGGCGGCTGCCGGCATCGCCGATAAAGCGATGGTAGCTTTCCCCCACATCGCCCGCCCCGGCGTAACCGAAAAAGAGGCGGCATGGGAATTGGAAAAAATGATGCGCGAATCTGGCGCAGACGACACTGCCTTTGACATCATCGTCGCATCTGGCGCCAACGCTGCCTTGCCGCATCATCGCCCTGGCGATCGGCAGATGGCAGTGGGCGACCCCATAGTCGTTGATCTAGGCGCTAAATTGGATGGGTATCACAGCGATTTAACTCGTTCGTTTTATTTGGGCAGCCAACCCAGCGCCAAATATTGGGAAATTTACAATGTGACGGCCAAGGCGCATCAGGCGGCGGTTGCCGGCATTCGAGCTGGCGTCAGCGGGCAAGAGGCGGACGCTTTGGCGCGAGATATCATCGCCACAGCGGGTTACGAAGAGCGTTTTGGACATAGTTTGGGACATGGGGTCGGTTTGGAAATCCACGAATACCCAGCTTTATCGGGGCGCAACGAAGAGAAGTTGCCGGCAGGAGCAGTGGTAACTATCGAACCAGGCATCTATGTGCCCGGATGGGGCGGCGTTCGCATCGAAGATTTGGCGGTCGTCACCCAAAATGGTACGCGACTGCTAAGCGCTTGTCCTAAAGAACCAATTATCTCGACAACATAGATTCATCCTAATAAAATCTTGAGCTCGGCAAAAATAATTGAGGAGAAACATATATTTTATGAGCATTAAAAATGATCGTTGGATACGGAAAATGGCGCTAGAACAAGGGATGATCGAGCCGTTTGTCGAAAATCAGGTGCGGGATGGGGTCATTTCTTACGGCGTTTCCTCTTACGGCTACGACATTCGCGTGACGGATGAATTTAAAATCTTCACCAACGTCAACAACGCCATCGTTGACCCCAAACATTTCGACCCCAACTCCTTTGTCGATTTTAAGGGGGATGTGTGCGTCATTCCGCCCAACTCTTTTGCATTAGCCCGCACAGTCGAATATTTTCGTATTCCCCGCAATGTATTAACTATTTGCGTCGGAAAATCCACCTACGCTAGGTGCGGTCTCATCGTCAATGTAACCCCTTTCGAGCCAGAGTGGGAAGGGTATGTGACGTTGGAAATATCGAACACCACCCCATTGCCGGCAAAAGTGTATGCCAACGAAGGCATTGCCCAGGTGCTGTTTTTCGAATCGGATGAAATGTGCGAAACTTCTTATGCTGACAGAAAAGGGAAGTATCAGAAGCAAGAGACAATTGTCTTGCCAAGGATCTAACCATGCCTAAAACGTTGCTTTGTTTAGCCAGTTACTTTAAGGGAACCGATTTTTTGGTTCATGCCAAACGGGCAGGGGCGACCGTGATTTTGCTTACTCGCGAAAAGTTGCAGAATGAAGCGTGGCCCCACGACTCGATTGACGAAATCTTTTTTATGCCCGATTTACGAAAATTCCCCGACATCATCAATGGGGTCAGCTATTTAGCCCGCCACCGGCAAATTGACCAGATTATTCCATTAGATGATTACGATGTGCTGACGGTAGGGGAGTTGCGGGAACATATGCGATTGCCAGGGCTGGGCAGTAGCGGCTCGCGCTATGTGCGAGACAAGTTGGCAATGCGGCAAGGGGCAAGGAATGCCGGCATTCTTGTGCCCGACTTTATCCAAGCCCTCAACCATCCCCAATTGGCTCAATTTATGGCAAATACCCCTGTTCCGTGGCTGTTAAAACCGCGCGGCGAAGCTGGCGCCATGGGCATTAAACGGATCAACCACCCTGACGAATTGTGGGGTTGGTTAGATATATTAGGCGACGACCAATCTAACTTTTTGCTAGAACGCTTTATCCCCGGCGATGTGTACCATATCGATTCGATTGTGTGGAAAGGGCGGGTGAAGTTTGCCTCCCCCCACAAATATGGAGCGCCGCCGCTAGATGTGGCTCACGATGGGGGCGTGTTTGTGACGCGAACATTGCCGGCAAAATCTGACGAGGGGGCAAAGCTGCTTAAACTCAACAAACAAATCGTCAAGGCGTTGGGCATGGTTAACGGGGCAATGCACACTGAATTTATTCGGGGGCATGAAGACGGGCGCTACTATTTCGTGGAAACGGCCGGTCGGGTAGGCGGCGCTGGCATTTCCGAGCTTGTCGAACAAACCAAAGGGTTAAATTTGTGGGGGGAATGGAGCCGAGTTGAGTTGGCGGCATTGGGTGGAAAAACATACAAAGCGCCAAAAACAACGGATTATGAAGGGGGGTTGCTGGTCTGTTTAGCCAAACAAGATTATCCCGACTATGCCCATTACAATGACCCAGAAGTGGCGTGGACGTTGCACAAAAAGAACCATGCCGGCATTATCGTCCGATCAGAAAACAGTGAGCGGGTGCAAGCGCTAATCGACCACTACACCTCTCGCTTTGCTCATGACTTTTTAGCTGTCGCTCCTCCGTTAGACACTGCCCCCGCCTAGCTTAATCAAACCCAGGCGCAACCATAGCCTCCGGCGTATCCCACAGCCGGGGCGGCAACGGCGGTTTCGCCTCCTCCCCGCCAAACCAATTGCCCAGAAAATAAGCGGCTGTATACGAATATGCCGCCCCGCCCAACAGCCAAATCAGCCCGCCGCCCAGATAAAAACTACGCAGGGGGGATAACCCCCAGCCCGCGATTTCCGGGTTTGGGTAAAGGTACAGGGGCGTTGAGGCAAACAAGAAGAAGATGCCGGCAAATTTGAGCGGCAACGCCCCCACGCCGGTGTATAAAATATGGGGGATTGCCGGCAGCGGCGGCTGTGTTTGGGGCGTCGCCAAAGTGATTTTGTGCCAATAAAAAACGCCGCCGCCCAGCAAAACGAGAATCTCAATCGCCCGTACCCACCGATATTCAAGAGCCGCCTGATGCAAAGTCGGGTCGAACCACATCAGGGTGCAAACGATATTGCCGGCAAGTCCCACGCCCCGGTTGTTAATCTTCCGCAATCCCGTTACCCATGTTGGATATCGGTCTGCCACTCTGTTGATTTTACCTCGCCAAGATGCCGGCAAACCCCGCCAAAATGCCGGCAATGGATCAGCCAACATCAACAAACAGGGAACCAGAGCATTTAGGGTTAAATGGCGCAATACGCGAAACAGGAAAAATTGGGTCGATAACGCCGCCAACGGGGAGATGAGGGCGACGCCCAGCAACCCCATCGCCAATCCAAACAACAACAATGACCGAGGGTTGGTTGTGCGAAAAAACGGGGCGTCGGCATATGGCAAGCTCCCAGCTTGCCCCAGCAGACACACCTGCCGCCAACCGCGCCCATACCAAATCGTCAGGCAACAAACAATCACGCCGATCGAAAATTCCACAATGGAAATGGAAACCATGACACAAGTTTACCAAATTTTCAAACCCGACGTCCGCCAATCCACCACCCCGCCAAAAAGAAAAGCCCCATCCCCAACCAAGCCCTAGCTGAAAAGCGAGCGCCGAGTTGCGTCGCCTGGCTATTGTCGGTCGCTGCCAGAGCGGGCCATGCCGGCATCTCCTCGCCCGAAGCGACAATCGCCACTGCCGGCAGCGGCGGCTTTCGATGAGCGATTTGAGAGCCATATCGTTGCGCATACACTTTGGTAAACGCCGCCCCATACAAAAATACCTGCGACGAATAATAGACCCAAATCAGCAACACAACCAACGAGCCAGCCGCCCCATACGCCGATTGGACGCTAGAATAACCTAGGTACAGGCTGATAACATATTTGCTGGCTGTCAACATAAACGCGGTCACAATCGCCCCCACCCCTACATCGCGCCAATCCAATTGAACGTTGGGCAAGGTACGGTACACTACTGCGCACACCATTGTCAAAAGCAATGCCGAGGTACCAAGATCGATAAGGGGGGCAAAGCGAACGAAATTGGGAAAAAAGCCGCGCAGCCAATCTTTCAGACCAATGATGGCAGACAACATCGCCACAGACAACCCCAACAGCATCCCGATGCCGGCAATGATGATTAGCGCCAGCAAACGATTGCGAACGGCATACAACAACCGTCGCTCCGGCGGCATGTCAGCTCCCCACAATGCTCCCAATGCCCGCTGCAAATGGCGCAACAAATTGGTGGCTGCCCACCACAACGTCAGCGCCGAAAGCGCCGCCGCTAACGCTGTGCTTCCCGGGCGGTTAGCCGTAGCCGCCAACGCGCTTTCTATCAATGTCGCCGCTTCGGGCCCAATCCAATCGCCGATTTGAACCGCCAATTCGCCGGCAACCGCCCGGCTGCCAAAAAGCCGTTCCGCCACATTGATCGCCACAATCAACAGCGGAGCCAAGGCAAACATAGCGTAATACGCCATCGCCGCCGCCAAATTAGAGGCTCGGCTTGCCCGCCATTCAGCAGCGGCGTCCTTTATCAACTGAAAAAACGCCTTTACATTCATGCGCCTGCCCTGCCGGCAACTTAGTCAATTTTTGCCAACACGCGTCCCAAATCTTCGATTAAATCCTGCGAATTTTCGATGCCGGCGCTGATCCGCACCAAGCCAGGATCAACCGCCAACGGCGAATCTGCAACCGAGGCGTGGGTCATCGGGGCTGGCAGCTCGATGAGAGATTCGACGCCGCCCAGCGACTCTGCCAAGGTAAACAGCTCCGTTTCGCGGGCGATTCGGCGGGCGGCTGCCTCGCCGCCATGCAAAATAAAAGAGACCATGCCGCCCGGTCCATCCATCTGTTTTCGCGCCAACTCATATTGGGGATGATCTTCCAAGCCGGGGAAAATGACCTCTGCCACCTTAGGATGATCCGCCAAAAATTGGGCGATTTGGGTTGCGTTTTTGCAATGCTGCCTCATCCGCAATGCCAATGTTTTGATGCCGCGCAATGTCAAGAAGCAATCCATTGGACCAGGCACCGCCCCAATAGCGTTTTGCAAATATTTGAGCCGTTGATAATTTTCGTCGTCATTCAACACGACGATGCCCCCAACCACATCGGAATGGCCGCCAAGATATTTGGTAGAGCTATGCACCACAAAATCGGCTCCTAAGGTCAGCGGGCGCTGCAGCGCTGGCGAGGCAAAGGTGTTATCTACGCCCAACCATGCCTCTTGTTGATGCACTGCCTGGGCGATGCCGGCAATGTCGCTGATCTTCAACATCGGGTTGGTGGGCGTCTCCAGCCACACCAGCTTGGTATTGGGCTGCATCGCCGCCGCCACGGCATCAACTGAGGTAGTGTCGGCGTAACTAAATTCAATGCCATATTCTGACAAAATCTTGTCAAAAAGGCGAAAAGTGCCGCCATACACATCATTCCCAGATATGACATGATCGCCCGGCTTGATCAGGCGCAGCACATTGTCGATCGCCGCCATGCCAGAAGCGTAAGCCAGAGCGTATTTAGCTTGTTCCAACCCCGCCACGGCATCATGCAAAACGGTACGGGTCGGATTATCGGTGCGGCTATATTCGTACCCAGAATGCACTGCTACATCAGATTGGGCGTAGGTGCTAGTCTGGTAGATGGGGGTCATCACTGCGCCAGTTTCGGCATCAGGCTCGATGCCGGCATGTACAGTCAACGTCTCAAAACGAAAATTGGAATGATCTGCCATGTAAAAACTCCTCTTTAAGGTTTAGATTGCCAGCGAAAGGCGTCCGCAAAACATAACCCATTCCGCTTGCCATATTATTGCTTTTCCCAAATTTGCCGCTCGCCCTTTTCTATTGTGCCCCCATTTGTCAGCTTCGACCAGCCAGCTAGCATGGCGTCATATCCAAATTGCATCCGCTCTCGTCGCAGCAATTGGATTGACCGCCATTCACACCGACTCGCTTCTTCCAGATCTAACCTGATTCGCCCTCTAGCGCTTCGAGAGACGATATAGTAAAAAACAGACAGATGCCACGCTTTGTTGCCGGCATCTATTCTATATGCTTCTTCTCCCCACAACATCGACACTATTTCAGCCTCTACCCCCACTTCGCGCCGAATATGGCGCGCCAACGCCCCTTCCATCGTCTCGATGGGGGAAGCTAAACCGCCTAATGGTTGCCATAAGTAACTGCCGGCATTCCGTTGCAGCAAAATCTGGTTATTCTCAATAAAAATAGCGTAAACCGCTGGGGAAAATTTCAGCTCCTCAACCGCGACCCTGGTCAATATTCCATGCGCATCGGCGCAAAGAACTCCCTCCATATTTAAGCCAAAGCCAGTTCTTGGTCGCGCTCCTTATACACCTCATCCCGTAATGGCTCCGCTTGGTCAGCTAAAGTGCCTAGCACCCCGTTTACAAAGCGAGGCGCGCTATCTGACCCATATGTTTTGGCTAGTTCAACCGCTTCATTAATCGCTACCTTGATCGGCGTTTCCCCATCAACCAAAAATTCAAAAATCGCCATTCGTAAAATGTTGCGATCGATTACCGCCATCTGATCGAGGGGCCAATCAGGGGCGTATCGGGAGATTAACTTGTCCATCTGATTTTGGTATTCTAGCGCCCCGCTTACCAACTTGCTGGCAAACTCCGCTCCCAATGCGTCAATCGTCTGATCTTCCAATCGACGTTGTAATACTTCGCCAGCCGGATGTTCGGCTAAATCTATTTCGTACAATGCTTCCAAAGCAATTCGCCGGGCTAGCCGTCTAGTTTTCATAACTATTTAGGTACAAATTTCTTCACTAATTTATCTGTAAACTATACCACGAAAAATATCCGATGCAATTGGAAACTATGTTCCGATACTGCACGATTCTATCAGAACTCCCACTCTAGCCTCAAACTTCTAACCAAAGCTTGTTCATTTTCTTTTTACGTGTTTTTAACTAGCCTCTTCCTCTTTTTCTGGATGATAAACCACATCTTCCACATGCACATTCACCGCCGCCACTTCCAAGCCAACCATTTTGTCCATCGCCTCTTTTACAGCCGCTTGCAGGTTACGTCCAATTTCGACGATATCGAGATTTGGATCCATCAAGGCATAAACATCCAAAATAAGATGGTTGTCTTCAGTCATCCGCATCGTTATTCCATCGCCGCGATTGCCCCGGCGAAAGGGTCGCCCTCGCCGGTCTGGGGAAGCCCCGCTGAGGGCTGTCACCCCTTCCACCTGCAAGGAAGCGAGCCGCACAATAGTGGTCAACGCTTCTGGGGATACTTCGATTCTGCCAATTGGTTCTCTCGTTTCGCTCATTAGTTTACATTGCCATCCCGCCATCAACGCGAATCACTTCGCCGGTGATATAAGCCGCTTTTTCTGAGGCTAAAAATGTAGCAAGATATGCTACTTCTGACAATTCGCCCATTCTCCCCAAAGGAATATAGTCCATTATTTGTTCTTTTAAATCAGCGGCAATGACATCCGTTAAAGCGGTGGGAAAATAACCGGGAGCGATGACGTTGACGGTGATGTGGCGGACGGCGATCTCTTTTGCCAGGGATTTGGAAAAGCCGATAATGCCCGCTTTAGAAGCGGCATAATTGGTTTGCCCAGCTTGTCCGCGCAAGCCTACCACCGACGATATGTTGATAATACGCCCTCCCTGTTTTCGCTTCAGCATAGGGCGCACCACCGCTTTGCAGCAATTGTACACGCTCTTCAGATTGGTGGAAATCACCTCGTCCCATTGGGATTCTTTCATCATCATCAACAAAGTGTCACGGGTAGCGCCGGCATTGTTGACCAAAATATCCACCTGCCCAAAATGGGCTAACGTCGCCTTTGCCAGCTCCTGTGCCGCCGAAAAATCGCTTACATCTGCCTGAACCGCCAACGCTTGCCCGCCATCGGCGATAATTTTGGCGGCGGTTTCTTCCGCCAGCCCGGCGCTCTGGTTATAATTGATGACAACTTTTGCCCCATTTGCCGCGAAATCGAGGGCGATTGCCCTGCCAATACCCCGCGAACCGCCGGTAACGACTGCCACTTTATCTGATAAAGTCATCCCTTATCCTCCTCCTGTCGCTTAAACTGATTCCTGTAACTGAAATTGCAACCGTTGGCTGCGGCGATGAATGCGTCGAACTAAGCCCGACAATGTTTTGCCCGCCCCAACTTCAATGTAACGATCAACCCCTTGCCCCGCCAGCCATTGAATCGTCTCTGTCCAGCGTACCGCCCCGGTTAATCCTTCCACTAACTCTTGGCGAATGGCGTCAACCGTTTGCAAAGGGCGGGCAGTGCGGTTGCCGATGACGGGCGTTTGGGGCAGAGTAATGGCAACATTTTGGACTGCTTTGGCAAATTCAGCGGCGGCGTTATCCATTAGTGGGGAATGGGCGGCAATGGTAATAGGCAGGCGAACGACTTTGCGGGCATTGCCGGCAATTGCCGCCTCAATCGCTCTCTCTAACGCCATCTCATCTCCAGAAATGACCGCTTGCCCCGGACAGTTATCATTGGCGATTTGTATCGGCGTGCCCGTCTCCATCTTTGCCTGATCGCAAATTGCTTCCACCTGGAGAATATCCAAGCCGAGAATTGCCGCCATGCCACCCGGTTTGTTATTCCCCGCCCGCTTCATCAATTCGCCCCGTTTGCGCACCAGCCCTAAGCCATCGGCAAAGGGGATGGCGCCGGCAGCCGTTAATGCCGACAATTCGCCTAGACTATGACCAGCCATAAACGACGGCGACCCGCCCCACCCATTTGCCTGCATCGCCGCCAACGTAGCCAAACTGGTCACAAACAAGGCGGGCTGCTGATTAACTGTATCTGTTAACGCCTCATCTGGACCAGAAAAACAAAGCTCGGTTAATGAAATGCCCAACAAACGATCCGCTTCATCAAACAAATCGCGGGCAGCCGCGTCCTGTTCATATAAATCGTGACCCATTCCCACCGATTGCGAGCCCTGCCCTGGAAAAAGGTATGCGGTACTCATAATCCGTAAAAAAAGCCGCCTTAAAAGCGGCTTTCTACTTGTTTATGCTTTGGTTAGGCTGCTTCTTCAGTAAATTCTGGCAAAATTTGCCGATTTTTGTAAGTTCGGCACGAAGGGCACATATAATGCGCTCGTTTTAGTTCGCCGCAATTTTCGCACGCCACCAATTTGGCGACAGTCAGAAAATCATGCGTTCGTCTCCGGTTACGCCGTGATTTAGAAATTTTTCTTTTCGGCAATGCGCCCATAATGTCACTCTCACAAATCAAATCGGGTTGCCTCTGGGCAACGCCAGACAGTTAATCTTCTTTCAGCGGTTTTTTCGCCTTGTCAAAAGACAAAAAAAATACGGCGCGAGCCGCAAAAAACAATTATAGCTCTCCCTAACTCCCTGTCAAGAAAAATTTGAGCGGCTCGCGGTTGGAAAGCTGGCAACTCTGCTTTGATGCGGGTAAGATGATGGGCGGCGGCTCAGCGTCACTGAAGAGAGAATAGTATGTCCGTTGTTGCAGATGGGTTGAAAAAGAAGCTAAATTACCGCGAATTACGCCAGGTAGTAGAGCTTTGTTTGTGGGCAGGGCAACTCTTGCTGCAAAGCGGCGCCAACAGCCGGCGGATCGAAGAGACGATTCATAGATTGGGCACGGGGCTAGGCTGCGATTGGCTCGACATCTTGATCGGCATGAATGAGATTTCGATTACGGCGTCAGAAGGGCAGGAATTTCGCACCAAATCGAGGCGGGTGGTGCGGCTGGGGGTGAATATGGGCAAGCTAAGCGCTATCAACGATTTGAGCCGCCAGACGGTAAATGATGGGTTATCGTTGTCGCAAGTTGAGCGGCGCTTGAAGCAGATCGATCAGATGCCGGCAACATATAATCAGTGGCTGGTTATCGGCATGGCGGGGTTAGCTTGCGCCGCATTTAGCCGCTTGTTCGGAGGGGATTGGACGATATTCGGCGTCACCTTTGGGGCGGCAAGCGCCGCCATGTTGGCGAGGCTAACCTTGTCTAAACGACGATTCAACACCATTTTGATTACAGCCCTGTGCGCCTTTGTCGCCGCCATTTTAGCCGGTTATGGCTCTGCTGCGTTTGACTCATCGCTCACTGTCACAGCCTTTGCCGCCGCGGTGTTGCTGCTGGTGCCGGGCGTTCACCTGATCAATGCCGCTCATGATTTAATTGCCGGTTATGTGAATGCCGGCATACAACGGGGCATGATCGGTTTTCTCTTTTCGTTGGCGATCGCCCTGGGGTTAGCCCTTGCCATGCGGCTGATGGGGTTTTCGGATTTGTGATGGCGGTTCAACTGTTGGAAAATGGCTTTTGGGCAGCGATAGCGGCGGTGGGCTTTGCCGTTTTGTTCAATGTGCCGCCCCGGGCGCTGCCCTGGACAGCATTGGCTGGGGCGGCAGGATACAGCGTCCGATTTTTGTTAGTTCAACTGGGGTTTGCCATCGAATGGGGGACAATGGCAGGGGCAGCGACAGTTGGCTTTATCGGTTGGTTTTTCGCCCGCCGCCAACAGATGCCTCGGGTGGTATACACCATTGCCGGCATTATCCCCATGGTGCCCGGCGTCTTCGCTTTTCAAACATTGCTCTCCCTCTTTCAAATCGCTGAACAAGGGAGCGCAAGTTCGCCCGATCTGCTGTTGCAAGCCAATGTCAATGCCATCAAAACCGGCTTGATATTGGCGGCGCTAGCTGCCGGCATCTCTATTCCTACCCTTATCTTCCATAAACATGACTCCATCATCTAAACCCACCCTGATCCTCCGCAATGGCATCATCTACGATGGCTTTGGCTCGCCGCCATTTGTGGGCGATGTGGCAGTTGCCGGCGACAAAATCGTTGCGGTTAACAGATCAATTGCCGGCGCAGCGGCGAGAGAGATCGACGTCAGCGGGCTGGCTGTGGCGCCAGGCTTTATCAATATGCTCAGTTGGTCGGTAGAGACCCTCATCGAAGATGGGCGGTCGCAAAGCGAAATCCGGCAGGGGGTAACGCTGGAAGTGATGGGGGAAGGATACTCTTTCGGACCATTGTCAGACGAGATGAAAGCCAATGGCACAGAAGGTATTTTGGGCAACGCCGACATCAAATACGACATCGAATGGACGACGTTAGGCGAATATTTAGAGTTTTTAGTCCGCAAGGGAGTCTCGCCCAATGTCGCCTCTTTTGTCGGAACCCACACTTTGCGAAAATATGCGGTGGGCGATGATGATCGACCGCCAACCCCGTCTGAATTCGATTTGATGCGTCAATTGACCCGCCAGTCGATGGCAGAAGGGGCGATGGGATTGTCGGCGGCGTTGATTTATCCGCCCGCCATGTACCAATCTACGGAAGAGTTGATCGCCCTGGCGAAAGAGGCGGCGGCTTTTGACGGTTTGTACATCACCCACCTGCGCAGCGAGGGAGCGGCGTTTATGCCGGCATTAGACGAATTTTTCCGCATCGTAACCGAGGCGGGAATCCGCGGCGAAATCTATCATCTAAAAGCGTCGGGGCGCAGCAATTGGCATCTGCTAGAGGAGGCGATCAGCCGCATTGAGGTGGCGCGAGATGCCGGCATGCCGGTCACAGCCGACATGTACACCTACAATGCCTCTGGCACCGATCTTAATGTGGTCATGCCCCCCTGGGCGCACGATGGCGGCATTGAGGCGTTGTTGGCGCGGTTGCAAAATCCCGAAACGCGGACGCGGATAAAGCGCGATATGAACCGCCAAATTGAGGGCTGGGAAAATATGTGGCTGGAACATCCTGGCGGCGAGGGGATTTTGCTGTGCGGTTTCCAAACCGAACGTCTAAAAAGGTTGACAGGCTCCCCCTTGCCGGTAGTCGCCGCCAGCCGGAGCGCTTCGCCAGAAGAGACAGTGATGGATTTGTTGGCGGAAGATGGCGGGCGGGTCTTTTGCTGCTTTTTCAGCATGGACGAAGCCAATGTCCGCCGCAAGATCCAACTGCCGTGGGTCAGCTTTTGTTCCGACGCCGGTTCGATTGCGCCGGAGGGAGTGTTCCTCAAGTCGAATCCGCATCCCAGAGCGTATGGCTCTTTTGCCCGGCTGTTAGGCAGATATGTTCGAGATGAAGGGTTAATTTCGTTGGGGGAGGCAATTCGGCGGCTGACCAGCTTGCCGGCATCTGTTCTAAAAATCAAGGGGCGGGGGACGTTACAGCCTGGATATTTCGCCGACATCGCCGTTTTTGATCCCAATAAGATTGAGGATCGGGCCGATTTTGCCAACCCGCACCAATATGCCGTGGGGATGGCGCATGTTTTTGTCAATGGGGTGCAGGTTTTGGCGGATGGGGAGCATAGTGGCGCTTTGCCGGGGCAGGTGGTCCGGGGTCCTGGCTACCGCAAAGCGTTCATGTAATTTTTCAGTTTGCTGCGGGAAAAGCAACGGGCGAAATTGCCGGCAAATATCGCTTGCCGTTTCCTGTCTCGTTGTTACAATCCCGCCATGTGCCAACATCGTCACATTACGTCAAGGAGAAAGCATGTACGATTACATCGTTGTGGGCAAAGGGCTAATGGGGTCAGCCGCTTTTCGTTATTTGAGCGCTCACGCTCCCAATACGCTATTGATCGGACCTGACGAGCCAAAAGAGTTGGCGACCCATGATGGGGTGTTTGGGGCGCATTACGACCAGGGCAGATTGTCCCATTTGCTGGGCAAAGACGCTGTGTGGGGGGTTCTGGGCGAGCGGTCGCTGCAAGCGTATGCCGGCATCGAAGAAGCCAGCGGCATTCAATTTTTCTATCCGATAGGCGGCGTCTATGTCGAAGCCCCTTCCATTGCAACTGGTTACTTTGAATTGGCAAAAAACGCCAACGACCGGTTCGAAAGTATCGAGGTTGAATGGCTCGACCACCAACAAAGAAAAGAGACATTCCCTTACTTTAACTTTCCCGAAGGGTCTCGCCTGGTGTGGGAAAAGATGCCGGCAGGCTACATTAACCCTCGGAAAATGGTCGAAGCCCAAGCAGCCGCCGGACAAAAATCGGGTGGAGATGTGGTTCGAGAGATGGTGGTTGATGTAGAAGATAATGGGGATAGTTTTACCGTGGTCAGCCGTGCCGGCAATCGATACCAGGGGCGCAAGCTGCTCATCGCCGCTGGCGCATTTTCTAATGGCTTTGGTCTGCTGCCCAAACCCGCCGCCTTTACCTACAAAGGGGAGTATGTGATTCTGGGCGAAATCGACCCGGCAGAGTTAGCCAGCATAGCAGATATGCCAACTGTCATTTACAAATTGGAATCCCCATATCTAAGCGACATCTACATGGTGCCGCCAGTCCAATACCCAGACGGGGCATATTACATCAAGATGGGGGCAAACACGCACAAAGATCAATATCCTGAGACGATTGAGCAGATTTGCGACTGGTACCGCAGCGGCGACAGCGACGCCATGATGCCGGCAATGAAAGATGCCATCACTTCGATGATTCCAAATCTTAAACCACTCTCCTGGCGCACCAGCCGCTGCGTCATTTGCTACACCGCCCATCGCAAACCCTATATCGACATCGTCGAACCTGACAGAATTTACATTGCTGCTGGCGGCAATGGCTCATCCGCCTACTGCTCTGACGCTATCGGCAAATTGGCTGCCAAATTGACTATACACAACGAGTGGCGCGACGATTTAGACGTAGCCGAGTTCGCTGTCTCTTTTGCATAAGCCAACCATCCCACATCTGGCAGGTTGTCAAGACCAACGTTAAGCGCCAATCCCTAACTCCTATATCATCAAGGAACAGACCATGCAATACAACTTTGACCAAATCATCCCCCGCCACAACACCAATTCCGTCAAATGGGAGATCATCAAAAAAGGGGATGAGTATACCTTCCGCCAACCACCTGAAAATCCGCTAGACCCAGACCATATCTTGCCGTTGTGGGTGGCAGATATGGATTTGCCCTGTCCCCAACCTGTGGTGGACGCTTTGGTAGACCGCGCTAAGCATGGCATTTTTGGTTATTCGATGCCGTCTGATGATTATTACGACGCCATCATTGGTTGGATGGGGCGGCGGCATAATTGGGCAGTGGAAAAAGATTGGATTATGACCGCGCCTGGCGTGGTGCCTACTTTGAATTTGCTGATTCAGACCTACACAGAACCCGGCGACAACATCTTAATTCAAAGACCCGTTTACCATCCATTTTTCCACTCAATTAAAAACAATGGGCGTCACATTGTCAACAGCCCATTGGCGGAAGAAGATGGCAGGTATCGCATCGATTTTGCCGATTTGGAATCGAAGTTGGCGACCGGGGTTAAGATGGCGATTTTATGCAGCCCGCACAATCCTATCAGCCGGGTATGGAACGCCGAGGAGTTGCAACAGTTTGGACAGCTATGCCGGCAATATAACGCCTTGGTTATCTCCGACGAAATCCATCATGATCTAATCTTTAGCTGGTCAAAATTCGTTACCTATGGCGTTGCCAATCCCGATCTGATGGACAACGCCATCATTTGCACCGCCCCTAGCAAAACGTTTAATGTGCCTGGCTTAAAAACCTCCAACGTCTTTATCTCCGATCATGATCTGAAAACGAAATTTGAAAAAACTTTGGCAAATCACGGATTAATGGGGGTGAATTCTTTCGGCATCGTCGCTCTACAAACGGCATATAACGAGGGAGAAGAATGGTTAGAGCAGGCGATGGCATATATCGAAGCCAACTATTTGTATATGGATCGCTTTATCCGCGACCAGTTGCCGCAACTGTCGCTAATTCGTCCGGAAGGCACTTATTTGATTTGGTGCGATTGCCGGCAATTGGGCATGAATGGCGATCAACTGGCTCAATTTTTGCTGGATGACGCCAAGTTGTTTCTCAATAGCGGCGCCGGCTTCGGCGAAGAAGGAGAAGGGTTTGTCCGCTTTAATATCGCTTGCTCCCGCGCCACTTTAGAAGAAGCGCTCAAACGGCTGAAAACAGCAATTGAGCGTCTGTAGACACAACAAAAAACGGTTCTAAAACAGAATCAGTTAAAATGCGGCAGGCGGGTTATAATCCAACTGTATGGTACAACAACTTTTTGGATTAGAAGAACAACCCTACACAGAAGATGATGCCGAATGGGATGATTTTGTCGCGGGACATCCCCAGGGCAGCCTGTTGCAAACCACTGGCTGGGCGCGATTAAAGGGGCGTTTTGGCTGGAGCGGAACGCGAGTTTGGCTCAAAAAAGAGGGGAAGCTGGCGGCTGGGGCGCAAATCCTCTTTCGCTCGCGGGGGTTTGGGCTGATGCGGTTGGGCTACATTCCACATGGACCATTGGTTAATTGGGGCAACTCTGAGCAAGTCGAGTTGCTGCTTAACCAAATCGACCACGCCGCCTACCAATACCGGGCTAGTTTGCTGAAAATGGAGCCCCATTTGTGGGACTCTCTCTTTCCAGCGGAGGCATGGGCGGAAAAATGCCGGCAGTTCGAATGCCTGCCCCACACAGACACCATCCAACCGCCCCGCACCATTCAGATCGACCTGCGTGGCAGCGAAAAAGAGATTTTGGCGCGGATGAAACAAAAAACGCGCTACAACATCCGATTGGCAGCCAAAAAAGATGTGGTTGTGCGACAAGGCGCTGCGACGGATTTGCCGGCATTTAGCCGCATGATGCGCCTGACCGGACAACGCAACCAATTTGGCGTCCATGCCCCCGAATATTACAAAGCCGCCTTCGACATCTTCGCCCCAGAAAATTGCGCCCTGTTCATCGCCGATTACCAGGACAAACCGTTGGCTGGGGTGATGACATTTGCCTGTGGCAAACAAGCCGCCTATTTGTATGGAGCGTCTACCAACGAAGAACGCAAACGAATGCCGGCATATGCCGTCCAATGGGCAGCCATGCGCTGGGCAAAAGAGCGCGGCTGCCGCTACTACGACCTATGGGGCGTTCCCGATTACCCGAAAGAGCAGCTAGAAGCGGGGTTCCAGAGCAAAAACGAAGGGTTGTGGGGCGTTTATCGTTTCAAACGCGGGTTTGGCGGCGAACTTAAACGAACGGTAGGGGCGGCAGACCGCGTATACAACAACCTCTCCTACCGACTCTACAAATGGCGGCGCGGCGCCAATGGCAACCAAGATGAGCGTTGACCCCGCCGCCTGGAATCAAGCCGTCAACCAAGCCCCTAATCCCCATCCGCTGCAAAGCTGGGAATGGGGGCAGTTCAAAGGGCGGTGGAGATGGCAGCCCAGCTACCATCAATTGGTTGATGGGACAGCGACCGCGCTGATCTTAAAGAGAACGCTGCCCCGAACCCCTTTTTGCATTTTATATATACCCAAAGGTCCCGGCGCCGATTACGCCAATCCAGAATTACGCCGTAAGCTCTTTGCCGAATTGGAGGAGATTGCCAAACAAGAGCGGGCGATTTTTCTTAAAATTGACCCCGATATACCGTTGAGCTGGGGCGAAGAGCCGGAGGAAGCCCAGCCAATTGGCGAGGCGGCAGTAGAAGAATTGCAAAAGCGGGGCTGGCGATATGCCGCCGACCAGGTGCAATTCCCCAACACCGTCACGCTGGATTTGACCCCATCGGAAGATGAGATATTGGCGGGGATGAAGCAGAAAACGCGCTACAATATTCGTCTGGCTGGTCGAAAAGGGGTGGTTGTTCGTCATGTCGAGCCGTCAGATTTTCCAATTTTGCTGGAGATGTATTTGGAGACGGCGAAACGGGATGGTTTTACCCATCGTCCGTCAGATTATTATTTAGACGCTTGGCGCGCTTTCCATGATGCCGGCATGGGGCGCGCCCTAATCGCCTACTATGCGCCAGAAAACCAAAAACCAATCCCATTAGCCGGCGTATATCTGTTGCGCCAAGGAAGCCGGGCGATCTATTGGCAAGGCGCCTCCACTACTATCGAAAGAAGCCGAATGCCCAATCATTTGTTACAATGGGAGGCGATTCGATGGGCAAAAGCGCAAGGCAGCGCCATGTACGATTTTTGGGGCGCTCCTACTCATCTTGACGAGAGCGATCCATTGTGGGGCGTGTGGCGTTTTAAGCGCGGATTCAATGGCGCGTTCACTCGTCATATCGGGGCATGGGATTACCCTGCCCGCCCAATTTTTTATCAGTTGTACAATAATTTAATGCCCCGCTATTTGGCTTGGCGGCGCAGCCAAAATCATTAGGCAAAAGGACTGTTATGACCCGAACGATTGTGGTTTTAGAAGGGGATCAAACTGGACAAGAGTTGCTAGAAGAGACATTGCGGACGATCGCTCCGGGCGTGATCCGCTTTGAGATGGAGTTGCTGACCTTTGACTTAAGCCTGGAAAATCGGCGCCAGACAAATAACCAGATAGTGTATGATGCCGGCAAAGCGATTCGCAAACATAAAGTATGCCTCAAAGCCGCTACCATCACCCCCGAAATTAAAGGTGACGTGGGCAGCCCTAACCGCATCTTGCGGGAAGAGATAGACGCTCATGTAATTTTACGAACGGGGCGTCGTATTCCGGGGGTACGCCCTGTCGGCGGCGTATTTGCCCCCATCAGCGTGGTGCGCATGGCGCGGGAAGACGCTTACGGGGCTGAAGAGTGGCGAGAAGGGGAAACGGGATCGTTGCAGGAACGCGCTTTTCGCACCGAAAAAATCACCCGGGGCGTTTGTCGGGCAGTAGCGGATTACGCTTTTCAGCATGCCCAACGGAATGGGGCAAAAGTATTTGGCGGACCAAAATATACCGTCAGCCCCGTTTACGAAGGGATGTTTAAGGAAGAGCTGGATCGAGCGGCGGAAAAATATAGTACCGTTCGATACGATCCCCAACTGATCGACGCCACATTCGCCTTATTGGTAAACACCAGCGGCGAAGCGTTGGTAGTGCCATCTCTCAATCGAGATGGGGATTTGCTGTCTGACATGGTGCTGCAAATGTTTGGCTCGATTGCCGGGGCTGAATCGATGGTGGTTTCGCTGAACGAAGAGAGCGGCGAGGTGAAAGCGGTGATGGCGGAAGCGCCGCATGGCACCGCCCCCGCCCTGGAAGGGCGAAATGTCGCCAATCCGATGGCGATGATTTTAGCGGCTGCCGGCATGTTGGCGCATTTGGACGAACCGGAAGCCAAAAGAGCTAGCCGCGCCATTTACGAAGCGACGCTAGAAGCGGCGCATGATGGCATTCGCACTGCCGATCTGAGCGGCTCGGCGCATACCGATGAGTTTACGGACGAGGTAATCCGCCGCATTCGCTCCAAGCTCGAAGTATGGTCAACTTTACGATAAGCGATTGGGCAATGGAATTTAAGATGAAAGTTAGAGCGAGCGCTTTCCTGGCGATAATCCTTTGGATAGGGATGGGAATTTTTAGGGCGAATGCCGGCAGCGGAAGGGTTGATTGCGTCAACGGCATGGCAGACGTCTACCCATGCCGCAATGTCGATCTGCTAAGCCAGCTGACGTTGGCAGAGATCGGGGCGACGGACGCCACGATTTTAGGCAACGACCATTGGGGGTGGCATGATCCCGTCAGCGGCAAAGATTTCGTCATATTTGGCTTAACCGATTCCACCTCGTTCATCGATATTACCGACAGAGAAAATCCCATTTATCTGGGCAATTTGGCGGGACGCGATGGGGCGTCTACTTGGCGAGACATCAAAGTTTATCAGGATCATGCGTTCATTACATCAGATATGCCCACCGAAAGCGGCTTGCAAATTTTTGATTTAACCCAACTCCGCAACGTAATCAATCCACCCGCCATTTTTACTGAAACGGCGCATTACGATGGCTTTGGTCCTGGGCACAATTTATGGATCAATGAAGATAGCGGTACATTGTTCGTTTTTCGCAGCGACAGTTGCAATGCCGGCATTCATATGGTGGATATTTCTGCCCCAACCGCTCCGGTTTTTGCCGGCTGTTTTGCCGAGAGCGACACCCCGCTATCTGACGCCGAATGTTTAAACTACAATGGTCCTGACCCCGATTACCAAGGCAAAGAGATCTGTTTTATCGGCAGCGACGACAATTTGAGCATCGGCGATGTGACAAATAAAAGCGCCCCGACCATTATCGCTCAATTTGGGTATGCCGGCATCGCCCGGGCGCATCAGGGGGTTCTAACCCCAGACGGCAAATATTGGTTGGTTAGCGACACGATGGACGAAATGATGCATGGGTACAATACGCGCACCTATATCATTGATGTCGCCGACCTGGATAATCCAATCAGCTTGGGACATCACGCCCATGCCACCGCCGCCCGCGACCACAACGTGTATATCGCCGATAATTTAGCGTATCAGACTAACTGGATGGCAGGATTGCGGGTTTTAGATTATTCCGCCCTGCCATCGCCTAATTTGATAGAGCTAGGCTATTTCGACATCGAACCCGGCAGCGACAGCATCTCTACCAGCGGCGCTTGGAGCAGCTACCCGTGGTGGGGAGATGGGGTAGTTACAGTAAGCGGAGTCGAAAATGGCTTGTTTGTGCTTCAATTTTCTGAACAGCCGACGGGCGTGGGCGTAAGCGACTTTGCCGGCGCCGCCCAGAATAATTATCTTGTTCTTCTATTTCTCCTTGTTTTAGGCGGCACAATTGGGGCGCATATCCGAAAGCGGCAACTTGCCCCTAAAGCGCAACAGCTTTCGATGTAATCAGAGCGTCACTATGGATAATAAAGTTAAGGCTGTTTTACTTTTTCTCCCGTTGTTGTGGGTTGCCAGAAATCTTGCCCCGGCAAATGCCGGCAGTCAGCCGCCGCCCACGCCGCCGCTCAATGAACATTTGGCGCAAATCGAAGCGTTGATGAGCGTCGGCGATAAAGTTGACAATAGCGCTAACGCTGCCATCAACGGCATAACGCCCTGCGTCAATGGCATGGCGGGCATTTACCAATGCCAAAAAATTGATTTGCTCTCAAATTTGCCGCTATCAAGCTTGGGCGGGGGGGCGGGCGCCGATATTTGGGGCTGGACAGACCCGCTAGATGGAAAAGAATACGCCATCTTCGGGCGCAACAATGGGACATCTTTCGTTGATGTTTCAGACCCTGAAAACCCCATTTATCTGGGCAATTTGCCGCCCTCTACATTCCCATCTGCCCATTGGCGAGACGTTAAAAGCTATCAAAATTTCGCCCTCATCGTTTCTGACAATGCAGGGACGCACGGTATGCAGATATTTGATCTGACCCGCTTGCGGGCTATCACCATTGCCAATCCCGCATTAACGGCGGATAACGTGTACACAGGCGGGGGATTAGGCAGCGCCCACAATGTAGTCATCAACGAAGATTCAGGATATGCCTATGTGGTGGGCGGCAACTGCGGCGGCGGATTGCATATCGTAAATATTCAAAATCCGCTCTCGCCTGCCTTTGTTGGCTGCTATTCTGATGGCTACGTTCACGACGCTCAATGTCTTAATTATCAAGGTCCCGACCCCGATTATCAGGGCAGCGAGATTTGCCTCAACTTTCAGGGCAGCAACGTAATTAAAATCGTCGATGTGACAGATAAAAACAATATCGTCGCGGTGTCATCGCTTAACTATAGTTTTCAAACAAACGCTTACTCTCATCAGGGATGGCTGTCTGAAGATCATACGCTTTTATTTCAGGGAGATGAGTTTGATGAGTGGTGGGATGGGGTAAATACTCGTACCCGCATTTTTGACGTTTCCAATCTAGATAACCCAGTTTTTGTCGATTATTATGACGCCGCAACGGCAGCGATCGATCACAATTTGTATGTGCATGAAGGGTTGCTCTATGAGGCGAATTATCGGGCTGGGTTGCGTATTTTAGACAGTTCGGATGCCGGCAATGGCAACTTGACAGAAATCGCCTACTTCGACACTTTTCCCGGCAGCGACAGCGCCTCATTTGATGGCGCTTGGAGCGTTTACCCGTATTTTGCCAGTGAAACTATCATCGTCAGCGATATTGACCGCGGCTTATTTGTATTGCGCCATAATCCAAATAACGCTGACGTGCATGCTCCAACATCGCTGACGCAATTTGGAGCGGCAGGGCAGCTTATCACATACACTTTTCCCATTACAAATGCCGGCAATATCACTGATACCATCTCTCTATCGGTTGCCGGCAACCAATGGGTTACCTCCGTTTCTCCCATAACGGTCACAGTACCGCCTGGGGTAGCGGCGGCGATTACGGCAACCGTTTCCATCGGGGTTGCCGGCATTAGCGATACTGCCCAAATTGTCGCAACGTCGGCTTTCGATCCAGCCGTGCAGGCGATCACCCAACTGATTAGCGTTAAAAACGGCATCTATTTGCCATTGGTGGCAGCGCCGTAATTACGACCAAACTATTTTGGCTTGCTCCCCGCAACCTGGGCAAACTTTTCCGCCTGCCTTATTGATGTGTGGATGACGGTATCTGTCGGCTTGCCGCCGGGAGAGTCATTTTGTACAAAGCGGGGCTGGCGGAAAAGTATGTTGATGGACGATGATTTGCTCTGGCAACATATGGACAAAGCTATAGGCTGGCGGATGTTCGGTATCGAATAGCACATGATCTTCGTGGGGCCAACCCCCAAATTGCACAAAAGTGCTGCCCACGCTACAGTAAAACACCCCATCTTTCATCGTTTGCATATTTTGGTGAATATGTCCGTGGAAATAGCCGCGCAAACGAGAACTGTCTATGAGCGCTTGGTGCACCTCGTCGCCATTTAACAGCAACATTTCGGCGTCGAACCAGGGGGAATCCATTGGCGCCGCAGGAAAGTGGCAAAATATTAACAGCGGGGGTCCGGGTTGATGCGCCGTTTTTTTGATATAGGCTAATTGATTTGCCGGCAGCAAGCCATGCGGATCGATCTCATCAGCTCCGCGCCCATCCAAAACCAAACATTCAACCCCTTTTGCCATAAAGCGAAAAAATAGACGGTCAGGATCGTCGTCCAACTTTTCATAATCGCCCATTTGCATATTGGCGGCGATATCTCGTGCCGTATCATGATTGCCAGTGGCAAAATAGATAGGCGACTTTAACTGTGAAAAAGCCTCTTTTGCCAACAAATAGGCTTCCGGATGAGGGTCGTCCGCCAAATCGCCAGTATGGATCACAAAATCGGGCAGGGTCGGCAAATTATTAATCACTCCGACGACCCGCTCCGCGTTTGGCAGCGAATATCTACCCCAACGGCTAAAATCTTTCGTGGGTCCAATATGAGTATCGCTGATATGAACAAAGTAGAGGGGTTGATCTGCCATGGTGAAACTCTTTACTCTGGGTAAAAGGTGACGATTAAATTATCAAATCCTACCTGAAATGCGTTGGCGCCGCCGGGACTTTGCGCCATCAACATGACATCCCCATCGGGGTAGGCGCCATCCGTCATATCCGCCACATAAGTTCCGTTGACAAAATAGCGAATATGTTCGCCGTTGGCTTCGATTTGGATCGAATTGACGCCGCCCTGTCGGTTGATCGCTTGATTTACTCCTTCTGACAAAATCTCCACATCCCCATCCACAGCTTTGCTAATGGCGTACCAACTATCGTTACGCACTGTAAAGCTGTAAAAATTTTTTTCGTCTTTTAATCGAAACCGCACCCCATATTCGCCGCCCACTGCGCCGCCAATCCAGCGAGAATCGACTGTAAGGATAAAATTTTGAAAGCGCAAGTGAGGTCGCGCCCAACCAAAATCGCCGTAACTAGTATCGTTTAACGCTATGGCGCTGCCGGCATAAACTGCTTGCCCCCCGCGACTGAGTTCCCACCCGCCTCGATCAACATCAAATCCTTCTTGAAACAAAATAGACAACTCGCCCAGAGACAATGGCGGTGGGGCTGGGTTTAATAACGTGATTGGCGCTTTCGTAGGAATTGCCGCGCTTTCTGGTAAGGCGTCGCTTGCGCTTCGGCTACGCAGCCATAGCGTGATAGCCAAACCGATGATAACAACCAACGCTGCCAACGCAATTGAAGGCACGCAACCAATTGGTATTCGAGATGGCAATCGGTTGTTTGTCAAGGCAATTACCTCCTAATTTCGCCAGAGAGGTACCTTACCGTCTTTAAGTTTGGAACTATATTAAGATAAATGTTAATATGCGGCTCTGCCTCTAATGCCGGCAACTAAAAAAAGCTCCTGCCAAATTACGGATCAAGCGGTTCGATACCGCACCATTTCCATTCCCCATCTTCCTTTTTCATTTGGTAAACAGCTGATCCGTTAGGGTTTATCTCTCCCAATGATTCGATCATACCCGTTAACAAAATAGTGGCGTCTTTGCCATCAATTTCTTGCGGCGAATAGGTAAGCAATGAGGAGACTGGCGCGCCTTCAACTAAATTGAATTGATTTGCGATGGGCTCGACCAACGAAGCGATTTCGCCATCCTCCAGCTTTTCCTGGCAAGTCAGCTCCGACAACTCATTATATCGTCGCTCTGCCAATGCCACCGTCCAATTTTGGGCTGTTAATGATATGGCAGTTTCATTCGATGCGGTATCGCCGCCATTTCTGGAAAGCGCCCATAGCCCCAAACCAACGGCGCCCAACAACAATATCATTGCGCCCAACCACATCTTTTGCCGTTTAGACAGCGATAAGGAGCTGGTTGCCGGCATTTGCGCCTCCAGCTCCGCCAATTGTCGCGTCGCCCATTCATCATTAGGGCGCAGCCGCAACACTTGTTGCAACCCCTGTTTACGCTCTTTGATATTGCCAGCAGCTTGCGCGCTTACCGCCCAAACTTGAGGGTTGTCAGGAAGCTGCTTCTGCAATGGAACAAGCAGGTTTGCCGCATCTTCTCTGCGATCTTCTTTGAGCATGCCAATGGCATGGGTTAATAAACGTTGTTGTTTCTGATTCATATGCATCTAATCTTAATGGATTTTTCCATTGGCTCTATTAAACGCTGGTACTAAATCGGGCAAGAGACAGCCCCGTTTATGGCGGCGTGAGGGCGCAACGAAAACCGATGTGCGCCACAGCCACCAAAGGGTCACGGGCAGCGCGGGCGCTGGTGGTTATCTCTTCCAGCGAGGTTAACCACGAACCGCCTCGGGTTGTCTTCGCCGTTCCTTCGGCGGCTCCCAGCGGGTTCTCAGACGTGATCGTTTCATATCCGTCGGCGTCATACCAATCTGCCACCCATTCCATCACATTGCCCGCCATATCATATGCTCCCAGCGGCGATTGCCCTTCGGCATAACTGCCTGCTCTGGTTGTATCTTTCGCTCCATCGTCTATACCAGCCGCTCGAACGTCAGCCGGACAGTTGGCATCGCAAAAGTTGGCGAAATTGCCGGCAAACTCATCTCCCCACGGGTACAATGTTTTGAGCAGCTCTTCCGGGTCGTAACCAGCCGCCTTCTCCCATTCTGCCTCGGTAGGCAATCTGGCGCCCCGCCATTGGCAAAAAGTTTGCGCGTCGTACCAATTCACAAATATGACCGGATAATCCTGATAATCGGCATGTCCGTAATAAGCAGGGTGAAAGGTAGCGTTTTCATTGAGGGGCGGGCTGCATGCCTCTTCCGCCACACATTTAGCGTACTGTCCATTGGTCACTTCCGTCTCATCTATAAAGTAAGCGTCTAACCGGATATTGGCAGATGGCTTTTCATCCTCTTCTCCATCATCATTGCCCATGCGAAACAGCCCTGCCGGCACATAGAGCATCCGCATTCCCGTTGCCTCATCCACAATCGGAGCTGGGGTAGGCGGCGGCGTGGGGCTGGGCGGAGGCGGCTCTGTAGCGGTTGGCGCCAACTGCGTCAACGCTGCAATTATTTGGCTTTGAACGGTCGCTGTCCCTTGTGGCTCATCTTCCGACGCCAACTGCAGCCGGGAACTAAATCGAAGGGCGAGCGCTCCGACCGCTACAACCAAAAAGAAGAGGGCAGCCAATCCATAAATGGTTTGCCGATACACTTGCCGGCGTTTTGGGGAGGGCAAGCGAGGCTGTCGCGCGCTTTTTGGGGATGGGGCGCGGCGCAACTCGTCGTAAGCGGCTGTCGCTCTTCCCGTTGGTCGTTCTAATGCCTGGGCAAACTCCTGAACTGATGGAAAGCGGGCTGCCGGCATCATCTCCATCGCCCGGTTTGCCACGATAGATAGATATGGTTCAGCATCTGGATTGCGTTCGCGGGCAGGGATAAGCGTTTCTAAACCGCTTTGGCGGCGCAATGGGTCAGGCGGGGGAATGCCGGCAAGCAAAGCATACAACGTCGCCCCCAAACTGTACATATCGCTGGCTGGCGTCGCCTCCTGCGAACTGGCTTGTTCAGGGGAGGCAAAACCTTCCGCTCCTGCTGGGATACCCACCCCAGCCAGCCCGGTGTCAACCAAATACACTGTCCCATCAGCGGCAATACGAATATTCGCTGGTTTAACATCTAGGTGAACGACACCCTGTTGATGCAGGTATCCTAAGGGTTGACAAGCCGCTTGTAACCATTCGATTATCAGATCGGTCGGCAACGAGCCATATTGCTGGGACAATGCGGCTAACTCTACGCCATCGATATATTCAAAAATTAGATATTGCCCCGTCTCTTCCAGGTTAAAATGGTCGATAATCCCCGGCAATTGAGGGTGGCTTAAGCGGCTCAGCCGACGCGCTTCAGCTCGGAAAAGCTTTTGGGTTTGGGGCGAACTGTCCAATCGCTCTTTAATCGCCACATCGATGGCGTCGTTCAAATCATAACCGCGATAGACCGCCCCATATCCGCCCTCGCCTAGCAGGCTGACAATACGGTATCGTTTGTTGAGTATCTCGCCGGGCAATAAAGGCATAAGCTAAACAAAAATAGGAACCTGTTCTCCGTCTCTTCTCCGTTATCTCCGCGTCCGCCTGCATGGTTGCCAAAAATATAACGCCATTCAGACATTATCTGAGCGAGATTATACTTAGTTTTAGAGCATCTCAAATAAACGTTAGGCGAATATCTTACTCATTTGCGATATAATTCAGCGGTATGTAACTGCATAATACACTCATAGGATTCCATTTGATTTCCGACCATCTTTTAAGAGTTATCGCTCCAGATTCCGGCATTCGCGCCTTTGTCTGCCTTACCACCGAATTGTGCAACGAAGGAGCCCGACGCCATCAAACTATGCCCACCTCCACCGCCGCCTTGAGTTTGGCTCTCACTGGCGGGGCATTGGCTGGGGCAACGTTAAAAATTCAGCAGCGAATCGCCCTCCGTTTTGATGGAGATGGCGCCTTAGAAAAAATTATCGTCGAGTCAGACAGCTATGGCAGAGTGAGAGGGTATGTGGCGCAAACTGGCGTGTTGCTGCCCCGTCTTGCCAGGCGGCAAGATATTTCCGCCGCTATGGGGCAAGGCTCGTTGACTGTGGTCAAAGACGTCCGCCTGAAAGATTTGGCGGAAAGCGTTGTCCCCTTCGCTACCGGGAGCATCGCCCCCGATATCGAACATTATTTCAACCAATCAGAACAGATACCTTCACGGGTTCGATTAGGGGTAGTGGTGGGCGAAACGATGCCTGTAGATGTGGCAGCCGGGGCGCTGATTCAAACATTGCCCGGCGCCAAACCGCCCGCCCTGGATCAGCTAACCGCCCGCCTTGACGCCCCTCCTACGATTTATCAAATGGCGTTAGATGGGTATTCGCCAGACGATATCGCCGCCCAGCTATTTGCCGGCATTTCTTACACCATTTTAGAGCGTCGTCCGTTGCGCTTTAAATGTAGTTGCAGTCGAGAAAGATCTGAAAAAGCGTTGATCTCTTTAGGGATTGACGGGATCGAAAATTTGCTAAGCCAAGGCGAAGCGGAGGTAGATTGTCACTTTTGCCGCAAAAAATATCTTTTTAATTCCGCCGACCTACAAGGTTTGGCGCTGCAACTTGATGAGATTTCCCCGCACGAAGAAGAATGACTGCTGGCGAAGCCTCTACCTTGCCATTTAACAGGAGGCTGCGCTTGTGGTATCATCCCCGAATCGCCACCAAAATGACACTTTGACTTTGACGGATGATACGATTTACTCTACGCCGCCTCGCTTTTATCGCCTTTGTTCTGGCGGCGCTTGTTTACGCCGTCTACCTGGGGATGGAGCTGGTTCCCAACTCTGAAATCGACCAACCCAATTACAATGTAATTCAACCCAGCAAAAAGGCATGGCGACAAACCAGGGCTTTTTTTGCCGGCATTCAGCAGGGGGATTGGGGTCAAATTGTGGTTGCCGGCAATGCGCTATCCATACGAGACATATTGGCTGAATCTTACAAGAATAGCTTAGGATTAATGTTGCCGGCGCTGGGCGTTGCCGGCATTCTGGGAATTGGGTTAGGGTCGCGCGCCGCTTTACGCCGCCATATTCAATCCCCCAATCTAATGCTGCTGTTTACGCTGCTGGGCATCTCCGTTCCTTCATTTTTTGTGGCGCTGCTGCTGCAACAGGGGGCGATTCGCTATCAGCGCCAATTTGGCAGCCGCCTAGTTAGCGTGGGCGGCTTTGGCTGGGATTTTGACCACATGGCGCTGCCTGTCCTCGTTCTCGCCGCCCGCCCGCTCGCATATTTTACTCGCGCCATCTTTATCTCGCTGCGAGAGGTGATGGAGCAAGATTACATTCGCACCGCCCAATCGAAAGGGTTGCCTCTTTGGCGGGTGGTATTGCGCCACGCCGCGCCCAACTTTGCCATTCCGGCGTTAACCGCTATCGGCATTTCGATGCGCTTCTTGCTGGGCAGTTTACCCATTGTTGAATATTTTTTCGGCTGGCATGGATTGGGCTTGCGGACTTTAGAAGGCATCAATAATCGACAACCACAATTGGTCGCTGCAGCCGCTTTCGCCTTTGGGCTTACATTTTTGCTGATTAATTTGGGGCTAGACATCAGTTATCGTTACATCGACCCTCGCCTGATGACGGAAGACGACTCGTGAAGCTTCGGCAACTCTTTGCCCAACTGTTTAATCCGCGCGCCCAATATGAGGGAATGCCGGCATTAACCGAAGCAATTGAGCGCGCCCAGGTAGGCGATTACCAAGCTCCAATTGGCGCCAGACATCGCCTGCGGGCGCGGGACATTTTCGGCAACTTTCCCCTAATGCTGGGCATCATCACCACCTTGGCGTTGCTTGCCATCGTCTTATTTGGACCTGTGTGGGCGCCCCAAAATCCATACATTGCCGGACAGCATATCGTGCCCCATTACGACTTTGAAAAGGAGGAATTTATCCGCCCGCCGCTGCTGCCTTCCGCCGAATACCCGCTGGGTACCGACCAATGGGGAGCGGATTTGCTCAGTTTGCTAATGCACGGCGCTCGCAACACCCTGGTATTGTGCGCCTTTATCACTATGGCGCGGGTGTTGTTGGGGGTGGGATTAGGCGGCGCCGCCGGCTGGAATGAGGGAACATGGATCGACCAGCTTGTGATGGGAACAATCGGCATACTGACCTCGCTGCCGCTGCTTATCACCTCAATGATATTGATTTTCGCTCTAGATATTCGGCGCGGATTGCCTGTTTTTATCATCGCCCTGTCTGTGTTGGGTTGGACGGAGATCGCCCAATATATTCGCAGCGAATTTTTGGTTTTGCGCCAGCGACCATTTATCGAAGGGGCGATTGCAGTAGGCATGACCGGAACGCAAATCGCGGTTCGCCAACTGCTGCCAAACATTTTGCCTCAACTGTTGGTAATTACATTTTTGGAGATGGGGGCGGTATTAATGTTGATGGGCGAACTTGGATTTGTGCAGGTTTATGTCGGCGGCGGCAACTTCGTCTTGATCAACGACGACCCATTTGCGCTGCAAACCGGCACATTGGCGGACGTTCCGGAATGGGGGGCGATGTTGGCGGAAGGGTATCGTTGGCTGCGCGCCAAACCCCATGTGGTTGCCCCGCCGGCATTCGCCTTTTTTATTTCAGTGTTGGGCTTTAACTCTTTAGGGGAAGGGTTGCGCCGTCTGATTGACAAAAGAGGGGTAAACGCCTCATTCTTGCTTAAGAAACGGATGGTGGCGGTCATTGCCGGCATCTCTCTAGCGGTCGTCTTTATCATGAGCAATACTGGCGCCGCCCCCTGGTTTGCAGAGATCGCCCGCAACTTCAATGGCGAAAGCGCCTACCAGCATGTGGCAGCCCTGACACAGATGGAAGGGCGGGGCGTGGGGCAGCCTGGAGGTCAGGAAGCGGCGGATTACATCGCCGCTCAATTCGCCAATTACGGTTTAGAACCAGGATGGCGGGGCAACCAATACCAGATGCCGCTTCAATTCAACATAGCTGCCCCAAAGACACAACCCCGCCTGGCGCTACTCGGCGAAAACCAAACGGAAGTTGCAACATTTCGTCATCAGCTTGATTTTGGCTACTTGATCGACGGACATGCCGGCAGCGGCGAAGCGGTTGCCCCCCTTACATTTGTTGGTTTTCAGCCAGGCAAAAAGTTTGAGTGGGCAGATTTTGCCGGCATGGATTTATCGGGGCAAATTGTAATGATCGTCAAAGGAAACGCCCCCGCCGATTTTCTGAATGAAGCGTTGATTCGCGGGGCGGCTGGGGCGTTGGTCGTAATGCCGCCGGGTCGAGACGCCGTTCGCTCCCAAATTCAGTTGGCAAGCGACCCCGTCGATTATGTGCAGCGCCCGACCTTGCCGGCATTCAAAATCAGCCAACAAACCGCCGAAAAAATCTTTGCCGAGGCACAACTCTCTATCGAAGCGCTTTTCGGCGACCAAGCCGATCATAGTCAAGCTGGGACGGGTTGGTTCGTCCACGACATGCCCGTACAAGCCCACATCTCATTGCAATTGGAAGAGCCGCGTCAGGTAGAGATGCCGGCAGTGATGGGCTACCTCATCGGCAGCGATGTCGGCATGTCCAGCGAGTTGGTCGTTCTGTTTGCCAGTTACGATAACTTGGGCGTTGATCCCAACGGCACGGTTTACCCCGGCGCCGACCACAGCGCCACCGGCGTAAGCGTCATGCTAGAGATGGCGCGGTTGTGGCAAGAGCAGGCGTTAGATCCCCGCCGTACCGTCTTGCTGGCAGCTTGGCCCCACAATCAGCTAGACGATTCCGGAGCGCCAGCCTTTCTTAATTCCCAATTGAGCTTTCGCCATCTGCGGGCGATCGGCAACACTGGTCAGCTTTTGCCCACAGCGCTGTTCCATCTCGACTATTTGGGAGCAGGGGAAGAGCCGGCGCTTATCGCTCCTGGCAGCGATGATCAGCTCAGCCGCCTCATCGTCGAAACGGCGGCGGAATTCGATCTGCCAATTTTAATCGAGAGCGATACCCCAGAATTTACCGCTGATGTAGTTACCAAAAATTATCCTTGGATCGCCTTTAAATGGACAGGAGAATATCCTAGCCCTGATCAAGACAGTCTGGAACGCATTTCGCCACAACAGCTAGGGCGTTTTGGGCAGATGTTTGCCTTAGCCCTCACCAAAGCGTTGCGCGAAACGGATTTTTAATTGCTATGTCATCTCTGCCCGCCCCCAAACAAAATCGGTTGATCTTCATCGATATTTTGCGCGGCTTTGCCGTTTTAGGCATCTACTTGTTCAACATGACCAGTTTCGCCCACGACGACGGACAAGGCGTTTTCTTCTTGCGTTACCCTGAAACCATCGACAATTGGGTTCACCTGGCGATTAATTTTTTCATCCAGGCGAAATTTTATTCGCTTTTCTCTTTTCTGTTTGGTTGGGGGATGGCGGTGCAGTTGCGGCGAGCTAAGGAGCGCGGCGGGCGTTTTGCGCCGTTGTTCGCCCGTCGGTTGGCGATATTGTTGTTGATAGGGTTGGTCCATGCCGCGTTCATTTGGGAAGGGGATATTTTAACCAGTTACGCACTGTTGGGATTTGTCTTGTTGTTGTTTCGTCATCGGTCGCCCAAATTGTTGATGGCGATTGCCGGCATCCTATTATTGTTTGCCGCCCTCCTAACTATGCCGGTAGCCTCAATGGACGCTTTGCGAGAAGCTTTTCAATCGGTCACTGAGCGGATTCCAGCAATCGCGCCTGAATCAGAAACGGGCATCTACCCCCAATTGCTCGCCCCGCCTCTTGCCTTTTTACGCAACAGCGTCTGGGTAATTTTATACGCCGCCCCCCAAATTTTTGCCATGATGCTGGCGGGGTTAGCCGTTGGCAAGCTAGGCTGGTTTGAAAAGATTGGCGAGCAGGACGCAACGAGATGGGCGCCGGGGCTGCGGCGGGCATTGTGGGTCGGGCTGGGGCTAGGCATTCCGCTGAACGCCCTCTTTGTCTGGACGATTTGGCAAAACAATAACGCGCCGCCCGCCTGGATGCCGGCAGAGTGGGTTTCGGCGGTACAAATAGGCAGCAGATCTATAGGCGCGCCAGCATTGATGATGGGCTATATTGCCGGCATCATCTTGCTCTCCTTCAATGACAAGTGGGGGCAGCTATTAACGCCGTTGGCTGCCGTGGGCAAAATGGCGCTTTCCAACTACCTGTTCCAATCCCTCATCTCCATCTTCATCTTCGAAAAATTGGGGTTGGTCAACCATGTGCCGCCCAGCTTCGCCTTGATTTTAACTTTGCTCATCTTCGCCGGACAGATCAAATTCAGCAATTGGTGGTTGGAGCGTTACCAATTTGGAGCTATGGAATACCTGTGGCGGTCGCTGACCTATGGTCGCCGCCAACCGCTGGCGCGGGGGGTCGTCTTCGAAACGATGCAGCCTATCTCTTTGCGAAGAGTTTGGCGGCAAAACAGTTCGCTCCGATGGTGGCTGTTGGGCGCTTTGATTATATTGGCGGGCTGGGGCATTCGGCACAGGTTGATGCGCCCGCCCCAAATCGATTCAGACGAAACGGTCGCCAACCTCAATGCCGCCGAAAATCCAGACGCGCTAATTGCCGGCATCCAATTTAACCATACTCTCACGCCCCAAACCATTCCGCGCCCAACTCCCCAAACGGCGCCGCTCAACCGGGCGAATGGCGAAGCAGCCGCTGCCGAAAATTGGCTGGTTGTGGCGGATAGTTTCACAAGCGACTCCATCTTCGCCTATGCCGATCAATTTGCCGCCTCTTTTGCCCATAGACCAGCCGGGTCGCCTTCTGGAAGCGCCGCCGCCGATTTCATCGCCCGGCAGCTTGCCAATTGGGGAGCCCAACCAGCTGGCGATGGCGGCACATTTTTCCAACATTTCCCCATCCCCTACGTTGAACTAACGGAGAGCCCGCGATTGGTCATCATCAATAAAAACGGCGAAGCGACTGCCTTTCAATTCCAAGATGAGTTCGCCGTGGCGCTAGGCGCCAACTCAGGGGCGGGCGAAGCGCAAGGGGAGTTGATTTGGGCAAACGAATGCAGCCGGGCTGATTTTGCCGGCATCGACGCCATCGAGAAAATCGCCGTATGCCGATATATCCAACCCATCCTAGCTGCACGGCAAGCGTTGGAAGCGGGCGCAGCCGGGTTGCTGCTGCTCGCCGACCATCCTGAGACCCGGTTTGATAACGGGGCGATTTACCAAAGCAGTTGGCTGCCCGAACCGCTGCCCACCATGGTTATTTCTCGTCAGGCGGCAGAAGCGATGTTGGCGGGCAGTGAGTTGACCCTGGCTGATTTGACACTGCATTTTGCCCCCCGCGCCCTGCCGGCATCCGCTCAACTTTCTATCCGCGCCAACAATGAAGTTTGCCCTGACACAGGTTGCCAGGGGCGCAATGTGCTAGCCGTTTTGCCTGGAAGCGACCCCACTCTCAAAGATGAAATCATCATTTTAAGCGCCCCCTACGATACCTTTGCCAAATCCCTGACAGATGGAACAAACTCTGTGGGCGTCAGCGCGTTGTTGGCGGTGGCAGAACATTGGGCGAAAGAGGGGGTAAATCCGCGTCGGACGACGCTTTTTGCCGCCTGGGATGCCGGCAAGCATGGCGAATTAGGGGCAACAACCTATCTAGCACAACCCAGCTATCCGCTAACCCAAACGATAGCCATCCTCAACCTGGACGGGGGGGATGTGGAAACGCTAATGGCGGATGGAAACGAGCTGATGGATGAGGTCATAGCGATTGCCGGCAGCTTGCCTATCAGCGTTACTCTCACGTCCCTGGAAAATAGCGACCATGCTCCATTTGCCGACGCGAAGATGCCGGCAGCCACGCTCAATCTGCCCAGCGCCCAACTTGACGAATCGGCGCGGCTGCTCAATCGCCTACTCCTATCGCTATCCGAAGCGCAACCTACGTTAGACGCCCTTCTTGCTGACCAGGTTGAGGCGATTTTGACGAATGACCGCGCCCGATTTTTAAACGGCGTCGCCCCCGCCCACCGAAGCGACCAGGCTGCCTGGTTCGACGATTTGGCAGCCCCGCGCCCCATCTCGCTCACGATGGAGATCATCAACCCCCGTTTGATGGCTGACCACGCTCAGGGGACGGTTTTATTGAATGGGGCGATTGCGGGGGATGACGGCGAAGCGGTAGCCATTAACAGCCTGTTATTGGGTCGTTTTGCCCCAGACGCCGGCGGCGGCTGGCATTGGGCAGGCGCAGATTTACAGTTGGCAGGAGATGCCGGCATCTCCTTGCGAGTTCCGCCACAGGCTGTGGAGCGAGGGGCGGCGATGTTGCCGGCAATCAACGAGCAATATAGGCAAATTGTGAGCCGGCTAGGGTTGCCGGCAAACCCAAATGTTACCGTATCGCTTTATCCCTCTTCCGAAGCGCTGCGGGCAGATACCGCCCTGTCGCTAGACAAAAGCAGAGCGATTTGGGCGGGCGAAAACCAGCTCAAATTAACCTATTCGAACGAGATTACAAACAGCGTTGCGCTAGACAGAGGGTTGGTTTGGTTGGCATTGGCAGATGCCGGCATTTCTCAGCGGCAAGCTCCCTGGTTGTTTGATGGTTTGCCTCTAACGCTGGCTGATGAAACGTCATCGGCAACAATTGCCCAGCCGCCACGCCTCACAGCCCTCATCGCCGCCGGCAACGAAAATACATCCTCCGCCACCCCTGTCGCAGCGTGGGCGGCGACCACTTATCTGCAAAATCAACTAGGTTGGGACGGAATGGGAACGTTCATTCAAAATGCCGGGGCGATGGGCGTCAACGCCGCTTTGCAGAACGCCCTCAATGTAAATGAAGCTGATTTTGAACAAGCGTGGCGGGACGATTGGGATGGCAAGCTGGCTGAAGCGCAATCTGTGATTGACGCGATTTTGGCAAAGCGACAAGCGGCGATTTTGGCGGGGGATGAGGCGGCATTTTTGGGGACGGTCGATCCCCATGTGCCATTTTTGCAGGAAGAGCAACGGGATTGGCTGGCGGGCGCCGCTGGAAAGTTAGCCGCCGATACGCCCCTCACGCTTTCTGGGTCGCCGGTGGCGCTGCTGGATGATGCCGGCATCGTGGCAGAGATCAGCGCCCAATTCAACTGGGCAGATGGGACAAACAGCCAACAAACGAGCCAAATCTTAATCGCCTCCGCTGAAAATGGCTGGCTGTGGGCGGGAGCGCCTTTTCAGCAACGGAGCGGCGGCGGCGTCACCCTGTTCCATTCGCCAGCGATGCCAACGGCGCAAACCGCCCAAATCTTAAGCCAAACCCAACAGCTAAAGATCCAAATCGCCCCGCTGCTGGGGGTAAATCCGCCGCCGACCATCACCCTCAAACTGTATGACCAACCCCATCAATTCGCCGCCTCTATCGCTCCCGATTACCCGGAAACGGATTGGCTAGGAAGTTGGGCGGAGGCGGAAACGGCGATAAAGGTTGTAGATTCGCCCCAATTTGAGGCTGCCTTAGCTGCCGGCATCGCCCGCGGCTTGCTCACAGAGATGGGGGCAAAAAATGAGTGGGCGATGCGGGGGGCAACAGCCGCTATATTGACTGAATTAGCCATCGAGCCAATCCGCGGGCAGACGCTGAGGGCATTAGCCGCCTTGCAGCGCGCCGCCTCGCGGGGAAGCGTTCCTGATTGGGCAGATGATTCGCCAAATTGGGAGCTGGACAAAGTGGCTGGGGGGCAAAATTTAGGGCTGGCGTGGGACGCCAATCGGTATATGGGGGCGGCATTTGGGCGGGAAAAATTGCAAGCGCTGTGGCGCAGTCCCAAAGCGGATATCGAAGCGGCGCTGACGACTGAATTGGGGTTGGATATCGACCAATTTGAAGCAGAATGGTTGGCGTCGCTGCAACGAAATCATCTGTCGGAAGAACTGGCGAGCGTTGCGGAGGCGTATGATGCCGGCATCGCCCAAAACCATATCGCAGCGTTGACCCAACCACAGATGGGCGGGCGACTGGCGGGGTCGCCGGGGGGGGATTTGGCGGCGGATTACATCGCCGAACAATTTGCCGAACTGGGTTTAATGCCGGCATTTGACGTCAGCTATCGACAACCTTTCACCATAAGCCATGCTGCGTTGTGGAACGCCCCCCGATTAAATCTTCACCTGGCAGACGGGGATGCGGCGTTTGTGTACCGGGTCGACTTCGGGACGATTACGCCCGAAGTTGTGGCTGGGGGGGCTGGAACGGGGGAAATCGTCTATGTCAGCGGCGATCTATCAGCATTGAATTTGAGCGGCAAAGTAGCTTTTGTGCGGCAAGGTGAGATGCCGGCAGTCGATCTGTTGACCCAGGCAGAAGCCAGCGGCGCCGTTGGGCTGATTATCTCCCGCGATACCACCCTCAGTCGCCAAAAAGATTTGCTGGCAAAGGAGGCGATTTTAGCCAGCAGCCCCATCACCGGCTCGATACCCGTCTTGGCGTTGAGTACGGCGGGTTACAACCGGCTATTGGACAGTCTGGGGCTGACCTACGCTGACATCGCCACTGCCCCAGCGGCGCTGCCCACTGGGGTCGAAGCGACGCTTGTTTTGCCGTTAACCACGCCAAAAATCGTTGAAACTGCCAATTTGCTAGCCATTTTGCCTGGAGACGACCCTGATTTACGAGATGAACTAGTTATCATTGGGGCACATTACGACCATGTGGGAGACGACCCGCCAAGCTGGCTATGTGACGGCGAAATGCCGGCATCTCCACGCCAAATCGATGATAGCTGCGAATTTGAGCCGGGTTTGAGATACAGCGGCAGCAACGACAACGCCAGCGGCGTGGCGACGTTGTTAGCCATCGCCCAAAGCTGGCAAGAGGCGGGCGTTCGCCCCAAACGGACGGTGTTGTTCGCCGCCTGGGGGGCGCAAGAAAGCGGCGAACTGGGAACGGCGGCATATCTGGCGCAACCTCTCTTCCCCATAACGAAGACTGTGGCGGCGTTCCATTTAGATGGGGTAGGCGGCGGCGACGGATTTCGGCTGGCGGTTGAAGGGGAGTGGGGCGTAGATGGGGGGTTGCTGCTTGGGATGGAGATGGGGGAGACGAGGTTGGATGGCAGGTTAGAAACGGGATTGCCGGGAGAGGGAAGATTGGTTGTTCCATTTAGCGATGCCGGCATCCCGAGCTTGGTCGTCAGTTGGTCGGAAGCGGACGAGAGGAATTTACCAGACGGCGAGGGAGATGAAGTAGAAGCCGCCCGGCTGCAAATTGCCGGCGAATTGATCTCTTTTTCGGCATTAGGAGCGGCAAATGTTCGTTAATCTTGCTTGCCAAACCAACCCCGCCATGCTATCATCTGGACAGTCTAGCTAGTTTATATGTGAAACAAGGGTAGAATGATGATTCAAACTTGGCAACTCCAAGAAGCGAAAAATAAATTAAGCCGGGTCATAGATAATGCTCTGCATATCGGACCCCAACTCATCACCAGGCGGGGGCGTGAAGTGGCAATTGTGTTATCCTACGCCGAATATCAAAAGATGAGAGGCTCCCAACAAAAATTATCAGAGTTCTTTCAAAATTCGCCATTAGCCGAGGCAAAACTGGATTTAAGCCGGGACAAAAGCGATATTCGCGAAGCGATTACGTTATGAATTATCTGCTGGACACCTGCGTCATTTCGGAGTTGATTACCCGGAAGCCATCAACGTTGGTAATGGATTGGGTAGACGGAATAGAACAAGAGCGGCTCTACTTGAGCGTCATCACCATTGGCGAGATCCAGCGGGGCATTGCCAAATTAGTTCAATCTCGCCGAAAAGAAATGTTGGAAAAGTGGCTGCAAGAAGAATTGCTGTTGCGGTTTCAAGGACAAACATTATCGATTACGGTAGACACAATGATGAATTGGGGGCGTTTAACTGCTCAGGGTCGGACATTGCCGGCAATGGACGCTTTGCTAGCGGCGCAAGTTATCCAACACAACCTTTGTTTGGTTACACGAAATGTGAAAGATTTTGCTGGGCTGGAGCTAAAGATAATCAACCCCTGGCTGCCGGCATAAAATCCCCCCTGTTCTTCAAATGATGAGCAAGAGGGCGAAAGGAAATTGCCGGCAAGCCACTGTCGCTCAGATGGCTGCGAGTATGCGTAGTGTAGGTTGAAAATAGTTTTTGATCGGAATAGATAAAGTAAATGAAACTTTTCAAAAACGAGGAAATCGTGCATCATGGTTGTAATAAACAACTCAATCAAAAGGAGTTCAACCATGAGCACGATACCTACAAGTTTAACCGAAAAACAGTTTGAACAACATATACGACCCTATGTCTCGACAGCAAAGCGCGGATTTGAATGCCAGATTCCATTGTACAAGGTATTCAACTACATCCTGTACCGGTTGCATACTGGATGTCAGTGGCAGCAACTGCCCATTGACCCCGATGCGGCACACCCAGAAAAAAAGAAATCAGCTATGATGCAGTTTACTACCATTATCGCAAGTGGCGTCGGGACGGCAGTCTGGAAAAAGTATGGCAAGGGAGCAGTATGATAATTGTAGAACAATTGAATTTATCTGAAATCAATCTGGATGGCACCCATGCCATAGCCAAAAAAGGCGGGGAATCAGTCGCCTATCAAGGACGCAAAAAGGCAAAAACGACTAACATCTTGCCCATGACAGATGGCGATGGTTTTATCATCGCTGCCACTGGTTTGATGGCTGGCAATCACAACGACGCTTTCAATCTGAAAGCGCATTTACAGACAGCCTTCAAGTCGATGAAACGGCTGGGTCTACTCATTAGAATTGTTCCTTAATAATTGAGATTAAAATTCCAAAGAGCGGCAGCAATACCAATCACGTCATCATCAAAGGAGTTTCTATGATTACGAAATCGATGAACCAGGATATTGTATCGCTTCAAACCGCCAATCGCATTTTCAACAATAATCCTGATTTTACTCAAGGCTTGATTTTCAGCCTTCTGTTCATCAATCAATGAAGTAACCGGATTTTTCTTGCTCTTGCGTGGTTTTTTATGAGGCAAGTGAATCTCTTCTCCCACATAATCTTTGACAATCCCCTGATAGCCCAAATCAACCAAGACCTGAAGAAACTCAAACCACGCCTCGGCTGGCGGAAACTCCGCCTTGAGCATGGTGTAATCATGCGCGCTGCCAGCAAAGGTCTGTCCCAGGAAGAGAATCATTTTGTCCAATGTGGAAATCACCGTGTTTTTGACTGTGTGCCGCTTTTTTTACCACTGTAATGCTCACGTTGCGCCTGATTATCCTGTGGACGACGGTAACTTCTTTCCGTTACATCAATCAGAACTGTGTCAATCCCTCCCAACGCTTCCAATAATTCACCCGATGAAGCAAACTTTCGGTGGGGCATCACTCCCAAACCAACCAGTGTTTGATATAAGACAGGCGTTAGTTTGTGCAAGTTCTCATTGGCTTTTGACCGCGCCATACCAAACTGGGTACCCAACACGTCAAAGGTTGGGTAGACTTTGAAATAGTAGAGCAGAAACAATAGCTTATCTCTCATGGTGGGCAAGGCGCCCTTTTTGCCGCCTCCAGGGCGACGCCGGCGAACGCCGGCGGCTAAGCCTTCTTGATATGCTTGCCATTGTAGTTGTTTGTAAGTTGTGGTGAATGCTTCCAACAATATCTCGAATTGGGTCAGCGACATACCTGTTAAAGAGCGCATTTGACGGTCATCACGTATTTGTATTTTCATTGGACTACTCCAGTTTTTGTCTGGAGTTTAACTGCTTTTTAAAAAGGAACAACTCTATTGAAGGCGCATTTTTCAATGCTGACAAAGCGTTTGATACCCAAGCTGCTCGTAAAACCTGCTTCAATCACGGTTTGATTCCCAATATGGCTGAAAATAAGCGGAATCGGAAAGGCAATAAACGAGGTCGTAAACGTCTGTTCAATGCTGCGGTGTACAAACGACGCTTCACCAGTGAGCGGTCGTTTGCATGGGTAGATAAGTTCCGCGCTTTGCTGTTAAGGTTCGAGCGACGTGATGCCTACTATTTGGGTGGGCATCACATCGCCTTTGCTATGATTAACTTGCGTCATCTCATTGACGCTCAATAAGTTTCATTTAGTTCAAAATAAAGATTACATCTTTTGTCAAAATGCCACCGCCGCAATCGCTGCCAGTGCGAGCGCAAACTTGATGGGGTACGAGTGGCGGATTGCCAAAGCCTGTGCAATCGCCGCCGGTAATGGTAAAGCCCTCTATGGTCACAGTTTGGCTGCCGTCTCCCAAGATGGTCACCCCCGCCCATTCTGTTGGACGTCGATGATTGTTTGGTTGGCTGGTGGGTTAGCGATTGCCCAATTTGCGGCGGTGAAGCCGCCGCGCAGCGTAACTGATTTGGTGATGATGACCACTTGAGTATAGGCGTTGCCGCTGTATATTGCCGGCATCGCTCCTGAATAGCTGCCCGCCGCCACTCGAATTTCATCTCCATCAGCCGCGCTGTCTATAACGGTTTGAAGATTTCCATAGCATGGGGATGCCCCGCCACAATTTGCCCCAGGCGCCACATAGCGCACAGCTAAACTATTTGCTTGGCTAACGCCCGCCCCGCTGCTGAATAAAGCAAGGATGCCGGCAGTTAATGATCCACCCAAGATCAAACCCGCTATCAATTGTTGAATATTTTTTTGCTCATTTCCTCTCCATTTTTGAATGCATATTTGTCAATTGTCATCATAATCGTAAAAGGTATCATTTGCAGATCGTAAGCGCTAGATTTCTCAACCCCCACTCCCTGATCCCGCGTTATAATCTTCCCCATGGCACAAACCGACAACGAAACCGCTAATCGGCGGCAACTGTTTCAAGCCGCTTCCATCGTCATGGCGGCGATCTTACTTAGCCGCATTCTGGGCGTGCTGCGCGATTCGGTGATCAGCGTCTATTTTGAGCCAGAGAGCGTGGAGATCACCGCCTACGTGGTGGCAAGCCGCATCCCGCAACTCATCTTTACCGTTATCGCTGGCGGGGCGCTTGGTTCGGCGTTCATTCCCACCTTTTCAGCTTTTTTCGCCGATGACGATCCCCATGGCGGGTGGCGGCTCTATTCGACGATTCTTAATTTGGCGGCAGTAGCTGCCGGCATTGCCTGCGCCCTGGCAGCGTTGTTTGCCCCCCAACTTATTCAGATTTTTTACGGAGATTTGGTTGGGCAATATCCTGCATTTTTGCCCACCACAGTTAAATTGTTAAGAGTGATGCTCCTCTCCACCGTCATTTTTAGCCTGAGCGGGGTGACGATGGGGGCATTAAACGCCCGTCAACATTTTCTAACGCCGGCATTAGCCGCCAGCGTCTACAATATCGGCATCATTTTGGGAGCGGTATTATTTCCGGGGCAAATTATGGGGTTGGCATATGGCGTGGTGGGCGGGGCGTTAGGGCATTTGCTGATTCAATTGCCGGCATTGCGTCAACATCGCGCCATCTATTCTCCTATCTTCACATTGCAAGACCCCAGCGTGCGGCAAGTGTTGCGCTTGATGGCGCCCCGCGTTCTGGGATTGTCGTTTAGTGAATTAACTTTGTGGCTGACTACCGTCTTAGCCCAGCCGCTAATTTTAGGCAGCATTCGCGCCCTAGAGTTGGGTTGGAAGTTGATGAGCGTGCCGCTGGGTTTTCTGGGGCAGGCGCTGGGCATAGCCGCCTTTCCCACCTTCGCCACGCTGGCAGCCGAAGGCAAACGGGCGGAGATGCGCCGCATCTTAGCTGAGACATTGCGCTTGATTTTGTTTCTGGGGATGCCGGCAACGGTTGGGTTAGCCATGTTGCGCCGACCCATCGCCGCCTTGCTCTTTCAATATGGGGCGTCCGATGCCGATTCAATCGACCTAATCGCCTGGGCGACCTTGTTTTACGCTGTGGGGTTAATCGGTTTAGCCCTTATCGAGGTGATCGCCCGCGCCTTTTATGCCCTAAGCGACACAACTACCCCCGTTTTGGCGGGCGGTTTGCAGTTGGCGGGCATGGCGGCGTTGGGCTGGTTGTTTAGCCGCTGGCTTTTTCCGGCGATGGGCTGGCGGGCGTTTGGCGGCTTAGCGTTGGGGCACAGCCTGGCAAATTTAGGGGAGATGGGGCTGTTGTTGTGGTTGCTGCGGCGCAAATTGGGCGGCATTGATGGGGCATTTTTGTGGGATGGGGCATGGCGAATTGGGGTTGCCGGCATCGGCATGGGGTTCATCTTGTGGGGCGTGATTCAGTTGGCGCAAAATGCCGGCATTGTGCCGCTGTTGTTTTGGGCGGGGTTGGCTAGCGGATTGGCGTATGCCGCTTTTGCCGCTGCCCTCAGGTTGGGAGAATTGCGCCTGCTGCTACGACCCATTCGCCGTCTTTTTGCCGCGCTTCCAGAGAAGCTCCGTTTTTAACTCTGGAGCTAGGAGTTCTCTTTCTAAGCAACTATATTGTAGCTGGGAGCAATGGTTGATGGATAACTGGAAAAAACAGTTAATAAGTAACCAATCAGCAATTCCTCGATGAATTATAGGATGCAGAAAGAGCTATTCTGGCGCGATATTTTTAAATAGATAGATGCGTTGAAAGCCAGGCGGGAAATCGTCCAGTATCCCCCACACTTCGTAGCCCTGCTTTTGATAAAATTCGGGCGCCTGGTAGCTGAAGGTGTTGACAAAGGCGTAACGGCATCCCCGCCTGACCCCTTCCGCTTCGGCGGCTGCCATCAATTTGCCCCCCAAGCCGCCGCCGCGCTGATCGGGATGCGTCCACAGCAGTCGAATGTAAAGCCAGCCCCAATAACTTTCGCCCGTTAACCCGCCCGCTAGTTGCCCGTTTTGCCGGCAAAAGATGCCCAAAGGGGTTTTTGCCATCGACGGCACAATGCCGGCAGCGTGTTCTTGCAACCCGGCGATAAGCGTCTGAACATCTTGTTCGGCAGGCGAATCGGTGATTTCGAACTTCATATGATGGCTGCCGCCGCCTGGCGAAGCTGCGCCAAATGGGCTTTGCTGTGTCCATCATAAATCGTCAGCAAATCCGCCACCGAAATCTCCGCCCCGCTTATGGTTGTGCCAACGCGCTCCCAATCGTCGGCGTCCATATTTTCCCACAATATCGTCCAGCGATGGTGCAGCCCGCGCAACAGAGCCAGCGACTGCTCCCAATCGGGGCTATTGCCGTCGGGCGTTTGCGCCCAGGCGACTTCATTATACGATTTGAGAGTTGGATTATCTTCCGTCAGAATCAATTTGTGGCGAATGAAACTGTTCATGTGGGCGTCGCACAAATGATGCAAAATTTGGGCGACAGTCCATTCGCCGGCAATGCCCACTGCCGTCATTTGCTCTCGACTTAAGCCAAAGATAAGCGTTTCCACTTGTGCCGGCAATCTTCGAATCGTTTCTATCTTCTCCTGGCGATTATCCTTTTGTTCCATATAGTAAGCCTTTGCTTGGTTTGACCGAACTATGCCCCGTCGGTAGAATCCGCAACGAGGTTACTGTTGTACTTGGTTTAAGTGGATTTGCAAATGTTTTCCGGAAAAGTCGATCTATTTTCAGCCGCAAATCCAAATAAAGTAAATCACTCGACGTTTTCAATTGGTTTTAGTTCGGTTGTGATTTGCTCAACCATAGGTGACAAATGAAAATAGTTGTCGATGCGATGGGCAGCGACAATCATCCCGTTCCAGATGTGGCGGGGGGGGTGATGGCAGCCCGAGAATTTAATGATACGATTATTTTAGTGGGCGACGTCAGCCGTATTGAACCGGAATTGGCAAAACATGATGTTAGCGGCTTGGACGTGCAAGTGAAACATGCCAGTCAACAGATAACCATGATTGACAAACCGGGCGCCGCTTCCCGTCAAAAGAAAGATTCATCGATGCATGTCGGCATGAATTTGGTCAAAACGGGCGAAGCAGACGCTTTTGTGACTGCCGGCAACACTGGCGGGGCATTGGCGGTGGCAATGCTGCACACCTTGCGCCGTATCAAAGGGATAAAACGACCGGCGTTAGGCGTAGTCTTTCCTATCCCTTCCCACCCATTGTTGGTGGATAACGGGGCAAACGCCGATTGCCAGCCCGAGTGGTTGCTGCAATTCGCCCTGATGGGCAGTTTATACATGGAGCGCGTCTACGGCATCGCCGCGCCGCGCGTCGCCCTCATCTCCAACGGAGAAGAAGAGGGCAAAGGGACGGCGCTGATCAAGGAGGCGATTCCGGCGCTGCAAAGGAGCGGATTGAACTATGTGGGCAACATCGAACCAAAAGAGTTTATGGCAGGCGAAGCGGATGTAGCGGTGACGGATGGCTTTACCGGCAATATCATGATTAAAACAGCGGAGGCGATAGCCAAACATTTGCTGGAATTTTTACGGGATGAAATTATGGCGAGCAGTCGCACTAAATTGGGCGGGGCGTTGGCAAAACCCGCTTTTAACCGAGCGCGGAAAGCCCTCAATCCCGATGAAGTGGGCGGCGCACCGTTGCTTGGCGTCAATGGAGTGGTTATTATCGCACATGGCCGTTCTAATGAATACGCTATTAAACAAGCAATTGGGCAAGCTCGTAAAGCGGTGCAAAATGATGTGGTTGGGGCGATTCGGTCGGGGTTGGCGCTATAAAAAGGAGAGGAATGGATTATTTGGATAGCCGAGGCAATCCTCGGATCGTGATTACAGGAATGGGGGCGGTGACGCCGCTGGGATTGACGGCGTTAGGCAGTTGGGAAGCGGCTGTTGCCGGCAACTCCGGGGTGGCAGAAATCACCCAATTCGACGCTTCTGATTTGCCATGCCGCATCGCTGGCGAAGTGAAAGAGTTTCAAGCCAAAGATTATATGGATTTTAAGGAGGCGCGGCGGATGTCGAGAGCGTCTCATTTGGCGCTGGCGGCGGCGCGTATGGCGCTAGAAGATGCCGGCATTCAAATCCCCGTGGCAGATTCAGAAGAGGTGGGCGTGGTGGTTGGCATGGGGATGGGCGGCTTGGAGCGAGCATATGCCAGCTACGATACCTTTCGGCAAAAAGGTCTGGGGCGGGTCAACCCTTTCGCTTTGACCAGCGTATTGCCAAATATGCCTAGCCACCATGTCAGCTTGCTGGCGGGCGCCCACGGACCCTTTAGCACTGTAGTGGCGGCATGCGCCACTGGCACCCAGGCGGTGGGCGAAGGGGCAGATTTAATTCGGCGGGGACGGGCGCAAATGGTGATCGCTGGCGGGGTAGAAGGGTTGATTCATGAAGCGGCGATAGTCGGCTTTGCCGCAATGCGCGCCCTTTCCACCCAATCAAACGATGAACCAGAACGGGCTATGCGCCCATTCGATCAGGAGCGAGACGGTTTTATTTTAAGCGAGGGGGCGGGCATCCTGGTGTTGGAGCGATTAGACCAGGCGATAGCTCGCCAGGCGACTGTTTATGCTGAATATTTGGGATATGCGTCGTCGTCAGATGCGTTTCATGTGGCGCAGCCAGACCCCAAAGGGGCGGGCGCTGTCCGGGCTATGCGCTGGGCATTAGAAGATGCCTGCACGCCAACGAATCAGGTCGATTACATCAACGCCCATGGCTCATCTACCCCTATCAACGATGCAACGGAGACGCGGGCGATCAAAGAGTTGTTTGCCGACCACGCTTACCAGCTTGCCGTTAGCAGCACCAAGTCGGTTATGGGGCACGCCATGGGCGGGGCGGGGGCTATCGAAGCGATTTTTACCGCATACGCCTTGCGTCAGGGGATGATACCGCCCACCATTAATTATGAAAAGCCGGATGAGGGATGCGATCTCGATTATGTGCCCAATGTAGCCCGCTCTGCTCCTATCCGAGTGGCGATGAGTAACTCCTTTGGGCTGGGCGGTCAGAATGCCTGTTTGGTATTGGGAGCGTATCATCCCAATGGAACAATGCCGGCAAATGGTGAACGTTAAGTGGGTTTGCCAAAGTTGCTGGAGTTTGAAAGCGGAACAGCATGGCTATTTATTTCACGGCTTGTAACGATTTTCCTAAAATCACAAAAAAGCTCAGAGATCAAGATATTCTTTTGAAACTAACATATGGCTAACAAAAAAGTCAAAAAAAGAGATCGCGTTTCCCAAGTTCTAATATTTCGGGACGAACAGCGGGTAGCGCGATTGCGCAGAGTTGCCCAAATTGCTGGGTTGGTTGGATTGTTGATTTTAATTTCGGGGTTGGTGACTACCTTTACCGCCGGCAATGATCCGAGATTGTTGTATTATCCGGTTATATCGTTGGGGATCGGCTGGCTGCTTTCCCAGGTGGGACTGTATCTTACCCAGCGATATGTGCGCGACCCCCGACCAGATGAGGTGATTGACAAAGCGATACGAAAAGGAGGGGTTGTTGGGCGGTTGTACCATTACTTTTTGCCGGCATCTCACGTGCTGTTGACCGAATGGGGGGCGGCGCTGATCGTAGCCAAACATCAGAGCGGACAAATTAGCGTAACAGACGATAAATGGCGGCAAAGCGGCATTGGGTTGCGCCGCTTTTTTGGGCAAGAAGGATTAGGCAACCCTACTAGAGACGCCCAATCCCAACTGGCGAAATTGGCGCGTTTTATCAAAAAGAACGCGCCCGATTTGGCGGAGGAAAAGATTCCGGTTGGGGCGGTGATTTTGTTTACCCATGCCGATAAAAAGCAGTTGCAGTTGGCGGGCTCCTCTTTGCCGGCAATGCACCACAGCGAGCTCAATAACTATTTGCGAAAATGGTTGTCTGGAGACAAAATGCCGGCATCATTATATGCTGGGTTGCAGGGGATTTTTGATAAAGCGGCGGGAAAAGCGATAGAGTGACTCTTATGGAGATTTTTCCCAAGATCCATTGGGTGAAGCTGACGGGCGCCAACGTTTACCTATGCGTTGATGAAGATGGGCTGACGCTCATCGACAGCGGAATGCCAGGCAACGGCGACGATATCTTAAATGCCATTAGTCGCTTAGGGTACAATCATAACGACCTGAAACGGATTTTAGTGACCCATGCAGATGTGGATCATGCCGGCAGTTTAGCCCATTTGTCTCGAGAGAGCGGCGCCACAATATTCGCCGCGCCCGCTACTGCCCGCTTGCTCATTGCCGGAGAATCTCCCAAACATTTACCGCGCCCGGCACAATTTATTTTAGAGCGATTCTTTAAGTATGAAGCCGTCTCTGCCATCAAGCAGCTCAAGATGGACGAAACGCTCCCCGTCCTGGGCGGATTGCAACCCATCGCTACGCCGGGGCATACCTTAGACCATATCTCGTTTTTTAGCCCGCAAACGGGCGTTTTATTTGTCGGCGACGCCCTAATCACCCGCAGGAATAAGCTGCGGTTAACCACCAAACGAATAACCGCCGATGTGAACGCCGCCCATCGCTCAGCCCGTCTGTTGCTGTCGTTAAACCCAACGCTGTTTGCTTGCGGACATGGCGAACCATTGCGCGACCATAGTTCAGATGAATTAATGAGGTTGTATCAAACCTTGAAGGACCACAGGTGAAATGATGACGCCTAGCCGATCGTTATTAGACAAAGAGATTAATTATTTAAAAGATAACATTTTACGCCTGACTAGTATGACGCTGGAAGCGTTAGACCAAGCGATGGCGGCGTTGACCAATCGGAATTTGGTTTTGGCGCAAAAGATCGTCGCCAACGATGCCCAGATCAATTTCTTGCGCTATGAATTGGAGCAAGAGAGCTTGAAGATTTTAGCCACCCAGCAGCCAGCGGCAGGCGATTTGCGGCTGGTTTTGGCGGCGATACATATCACGGTAGAGTTAGAGCGGATTGGCGACCACGCTGCCGGCATCGCCGCCTTGGTTAAACGGATGCAAGATGAGGATGTGATCGAATCGTTACATAAGTTGCCCAAAATGTCAGACCGTGTTGCCGGCATGGTGCGCACTACCATCGAAGCCTTTATCAATGGCGATGAGAGGCTAGCCCGATCTGTCCTCGATATGGACGACAAGATCGATCGCCAATATCGTAAGCTGTTCCGTAAGACGATGGTAGAAATGACAGACGACGCTTACATTCGGCGGGCGACCTATTTGTTGTGGATTGGGCACAATATCGAACGGATTGGCGACCGAGCCACCAACATCGCCGAGCGCGTCATCTTTATGATAAGCGGGCAATATATCGAAATAGATGATTACGAGCCATACGATGACGATGATATCGACGACGAGGATGATGAATAGACGCCGCTCAATTTTGTGGGCGGTTTGGTGGGTATTGGCGTTGGCTGGCTGCCGGCAAGATGATGTTGTAACGCCAACTGCCATCTCCGTTCCCCCTACAGCCGGCACAAATCCGGCGCCGCAACCGACTGCGTCGCCCACTTTTCCAGCTGAACCCGCCTTCATCACTATAGCGGTTAGCCCCCCTTTAGAGCCATTCTTGCATATCGACGAATTTGGCGATATCCAAGGGTTGGACGCCGACGTGATGCGCCGCCTGGCGGAAACGACAGGATTGGAAATCGAATTTGTCTCTACCAACTTCGACGGCTTGTTAAACAGCGTTGCTAACGGGGAGTTTGACGCTACCATTAACCGCTGGTTGCTGCCAGAAACAGCGGTAGAAGGGATCGTTTTTACCCAGCCATATTTAGAAGTGGGGCAACAGCTGATCGTGCGGGCAAATGACGATCGGTTTGCCAGCTTTGCCGATATGCAGCCTGGAATGCGTGTGGGCGCGCCACAAAACAGTTTTGCCATGCTGGCAGCTGAAGAGGTCTTGGGTTTTGCCCCGAATGAGGTTTTACAATATGAGACGCCAACGCACGCGCTGCAAGCGGTAATCGACGGCAATTTAGATGGAGCATTGGTTGATAGCGAGAGCGGCGCATATTACGCTCAGACCTATTTTCAGCAGTTGAAAGCCGTGGGCGAGGGGCGAGAAGGCTGGATTACAACGCAACGATATGGGATCGGGCTGGCTGCCGGCAACGCTGCGCTTATCGAACGGCTTAATGAAGGGATTGCCCTGTTGGAAGAAAGCGGCGAGCTGACAGCAATTTCTTCCCCCTACTTCACTGCGCTTGATCCGCTTAATGCCGGCGACTCTTTGATCGGCACAGCGGCGAATGAATTTGTTATCGGCGTAGTGGGAGAATTGGCGGGCGATCTTAGCGATTTGAATACCAGCAATCAACCACCGAAATCGCTTAACTGGGAGGTTGCCGGCAACCTCAATCAGGGGTTGTATGTTCTCGATCAAAGTAACGAGCTAACCAGCCATCTCTTTACCGACGCCTTTACATCAGAAGATGGATTGCAATACACCTTTCGCTTGCGGGGCGATTTGCAATTTGCCGATGGAACGCCGATCACAGCCGAAGAAGTGCGTTGGTCGGTTATGCGGTCGGCGGGATTAGGCAATTGGCTGGTCAACAGCTTTCTTAAAGACGAAGATGAAAATGGCTTTGCCGACGGTGACGCTATCCAGGCGCTTGATCCGTTGTCGATCCGTTTTGATTTGCAAGAGCCGCTCTCCTATTTTCCAACGTTGTTAGCCACGCCTCCATACCACATCCTGAATAAAAGCTGTTTTGAATCGACGGAATCCCCTTGGATCAATTGTGGCGGGTCGGCTGCATATATCGTTGCCGATTGGCAGCCCGGCGAACGATTGCAACTCCGCGCCAATCCAAATTATCCTGGCGAACCAGCCCAAATCGCCAATGTGCAAATTCGTTTTTATCGGTCGGCAATGGAGATGATGGACGCTTTAAACCGAGGGGCGATAGATTTGGCGTGGAACGGGGTTGGGTCAGCCGAATTGGCGACAGCGGCGGCGAATGACGAGTATATGGTATGGCAAGGGGCGCCGGCATTTAGCAGCTCCTTTGTTTTTGTTCACGATGCAGCTCCATGGCAAAATCCATTAGCTAGGCGAGCCATTGCCCTGGCAGTTGATAGAGAAGCGTTGGCGCAGGAGCCATTTGCCGGCATTCGCCAACCCCTGTTTCAACCCATTCCAGATAAAACGCCAGGGCACAGCGCCCAAAGTCAACCCCGCGATATAGAGCAAGCCCGCGCCTTGCTGAGGCAGGTTGGCTACTCTGAATCCAACCCCCTCACATTTACCTTGTGGTATGTTAACGATGGACGCTATTCCGACGTAGAAGGGGCGTATGCGGCTGCCATCAAATCCCAATTGGAAGAGACAGGAATGATTGAAGTGGCAATTCAAGGCGAGGCGTGGGACGTCTTCCGCAATCAAAAATCGGCTTGCGCCTACGAAGCGTTTTTGCAAGGTTGGCCCACATTGGGCGAACCTCTGCCTTACTCTGATGGGATGAGTTGGCTTTACTATTTTGTAGAACGCCCCCAGACGGTTTGCTCTAACTATGACAACCAGGCGATGCTTGCCGCTTTTGACGCATTAGAAGCGTTGAGTTGGCGAGATGATGCCGGCAGGCAGGCTGCCTACGAAGAGATTCAGGCGCTTTGGGCTGCAGAACTGCCCAGCTTGCCGTTGACGCAACTGCCTCGATACGCCATTTCCGGCAGCGCCGTTACCCAAGCGCAGACCAATTTGCTAGGGTTGCTGCGTTACGATTGGTTGGATAAAACGGCAGCGACCCCTTAATCTTCATCCGCTAAAATAAGAAAGCCATCTCGTCTGAGATGGCTTTTGTCGTTTATCGATGCCAGCCGAAGGAAAATGCCGGCATCGCTTAAAAAAGGGAGGCGTAAGAAGCCGGTTGAGCCAATTTTGGTTGGGCGCTAGCTAGCCGTTTGCAAATATCTACTTTGCCATACGGTCGCTTTCGACCTCGAAAACCATGTAAAAATCTGATTAGACTTCTTCGCTATATTGATTGTTAATCCTCAATCTCAATGCTGAAGACAATATCATCATAATCGCAAATTGTGACAAAATGATGTCGAAATTGTTGGCTTTTGATGAAACTTTGCCCGTTGCGCTACATCATCCCCAATTCATCTTTTCATTATTGATAAATAATGACAGCAGGAGGCGGGCTTAAATTCATCACATTTTGAGCGGACAAGATGTAATCGTCATGTTGATAAAAGATTTTGATACCGCCAAAATCTAATCCCGGCTCGTTGACATATTGCTTGTAATTGACCACTTTTACATCGGTCGAAAATGTGCCGTCCGAATCGATTACTAGCTCTACATTGGGGTAATTGACGATAAACTCCTTGTTTTGAATCATGCTATTCTTGAACTGGTGCAGGATCAATACCCGCTTTACCCCCATTTCAATCGCTACTTGATTTAAGATCAATTGAACCGAGTTGATTTGGTCGGCGCTCATTTGCCCGACCTGAACGCCCGGAACTTGTTCGCCATTCATCACAAATTCCGGGTCGATAGCCAGATGAACATGGGGGCGATAAAGTAGGTGTTTAACCCGATTTACCTCCTCCACGATATTTGCTCTGCCAGGCTGTATATCGAGGACCGCCGCCGCGTTGTTCGCCTCAGCATGGTAAATCCAATTCTCCAACAACGCTAAATCGACCTGATGATTGTAGGTGGGCGGATTTTGGTTGGCTACCGTGGTAACCATATGATAGGTGGGCATGATATAGCTGGAAGAAAGTGGTTGGTATTCGGCTGCCAATTTGCGCAAATCGCGCAACATTTCATTGCGGGGGCTATTGCCCAATATGCCCAACGCCCGCCCATATGGGCTGCCATAGTAAGTAACCAACCGGTAGCGGCTAAGATAAGGTTGGGGGTTTCCTGGCGAGGCATTAACCCCTGGCGGCGGAGCGGGAGGCGGCGGGGCGGTGGCGGTGGGCAACGGGGTGGAGGTATCTACCGGAGTAGGAGTGTCTATCGGGGTTGGGGTATCTATTGGCGTTGGCGTGTTTGATGGGGTTGAGGTGTGGCTGGGAGTTTCTGTTGGAGCGATTGTTGGCGTGGCAGTGGCGGTTGGCGTGTCGGTGGGGAACGGGGTATCTGTTGGCATAGCGGTGGGTGTAGGCGGTTCAACCGTTGGCGGGGATAGCGGGGTTGCCGTACGGCTAGGGGTTAGGGTTGCCGCCGCAACTTGTTGGGCAACAGTGGGCAATGGTTGGGTTGGCGTGGCGATGACATTGCTGCAAGCGCCAAGCAGGATACAAAAAGTTGTAGACAACCCAAAAAAAAGCAAGCGTGAGCGTGATGATTGCGCGTTTATGATTTTCCCCTTTTCAACTATGAAACGCCTATAAATTGGTCAACGTTGATTCGCTGACCTTAATTATGCGTTTTGTTTTACCCGTTCCGCCGCGCCGGAACCAAATGTCTACTCAGGGTATAAATTTCGCGCCATCTTCTGGCGGCAGCCCGCCACAGCATGTCGCAGGGATGCCAGACCGCGTAATAGATAGTCCAAATGGGATTATGGTTGGCATAGTAAGTTGCCAAATCCGCGCGTCCTGGAAATAAGATATGGCAGACGCTGGTTAAGAAGGGGGTTAGACTATCAGTTGTAAGCAAGCGCCATAACAATCGCTGTTTATCGTGTAAAGCGCGGGTGCGATTGATGACATCGACGGGAGAAAAGACACGGTTGAATATGTGGCGTTTCCAAGCGGAGGGTTGCAATTGGTTCAATATGGTTGCCGGCATTGGCGCGGCGAAAAGCTCTTTAACCAATTGCAAACAAAAGTATGACGCTTGAGACGCCCCCGTCTTTTTTGCCGTCATAACAAACGCCGCCCAAAATTGGGGGTCATTATGGCGGCGTCGCAGCAATCGATCGATATCGGCGAAAAGACGCAAGCCTAACTCATTAAACCGGTGTTGAATGCCGGCATGGATACAAAGATGCAGCAACATCATTGGCGGAGATAGCTGATAGAGGTTGTTTTCGCCTGGCAGTAACGTTGCTGACTCCCAAAATTGGTCGATATTTATGGCGACGACTTGATTAACCAAAGCTTGCCGCCGCAGGGGCCAATGAAATTCCAGCTCCATTTTCTGCCCCTTAAATCGTTTGCTCAAATTGATATGCCACCCCTGATGGCGGAGTGTCGCCAGTCCATCGGCAGAGTGATTTGAATCGCGCAGCCGATACCCTTCTTTTTGCAGCAATTCGAAAGCGGCAAGGGCGCATTGGGGCGGAACCGCTACATCAATATCGCCCATATATCTTTGGGCTGGATCGTCATAGACGGTTAACGCCAATGCCGCCCCTTTCAAAACCAGGAGCGGAATCCCTTGTTCGTTTGATTCGTTTAACAACGCTCCCAACCGCCTCAATTCGTTTAATCTGGCATGGTTGGCGGCTATATTACGATAATAATCTTGTTTGAGCTTAGCGAGGGTGGCTGCCGGCGCTTCCCCCGTATCTTTCAATCGTTGATACGCCAATACGCTAACCCCATCGACGATAGCCCGATGGGCGAACGCCTCCCAATTGAAATTAGGCGAGGGCGCCGGCAGCGGGCGTTTGTCGGCAGCCGAGCATGCGATTAACGTCCGGCGTTCTTCTTCTGGCAAAGGCATCCATTTTTTCAGCCCTTTGATAAAATCTTCGCCCATTATCGCGCTTTTTTTTCTAACTTCTTCCTATATAGAGATTGCAGATTGGCAAGATGCAAATCTGCGACAAAACCGTTGAGGGGGATGCGGGATTTGCCGCAATCTTCGATTGAAATTGTGGTGAGTTCCGCCTCTTCACCGCCGGCATCGATAAATTGATTTACCTTGTCGTCAATTTTTTCCAGATAATCTAAATCCCCACGTATTAACGATTCAACTTCCCCGCGTAAAATCACTTCGCCATGCCCCTGCACAATGGTGTCGGGCGCCAAATCCAATGTAGCGTGCATGGAGGATACTAAATCGTCATAATCGCCATCGAACAGCGTTGGCACCGGCATCGAATTATCTGAAGCGAATAAGATACGGTTATTGGTTTCAAAAACGCCGATCATATCTAAACTATGCCCTGGCATGTGGAGCAATTGAACTGTTTTGCCTCCTAAATGAATATTTAAGTTTCCCTCATTGAACACCATATCAGGCAGCACAATAGTCGCTTCGGCGAACTCTGTCCCTTGATTTTGCTTCATCTTTTCTAGCCCAGCCCGACCTTCAGTATCTAATAGTTGCCGGCATAACGCATGGCTTATCACTTGCGCTCTAGGAAAGAGGCAAGCGCCCATGGTGTGATCGGCATGGTAATGGGTGTTGATCACGTAACAAACTTGTTGCCCTAACCTTTCTTCCAAAAAATGGCGCAAGGCTTGGGTTTCTTGCGGGTAAAACAGGGTGTCGATTAAAATGACGCCTTCTTTGGTTAATATAGCGCCAGCTGTAACCTGGGCATACATTTGGCTGCGGAAAACGTAAATGTCGTCAGCAATACGCTCTCGAATCATATGGTTTTCCTCATTGTGCCTATAGCATGGCAAATGGTGGTGGAAGGCATAAACAATTTGATGTTGAGGAGTCCTGGCAAGCGATATTTAATTCAAAATGCCGGCAATGGATTTCCTGCTTATTAAGATAAATAAAAGCCTCTGACAAGGGTTATCAGAGGCGACTGATTTTGTTGAAACAAATACCCCGCCATGCCGTGTGCGCTTAGTAGTTTGAACCTGCCATAGCAGGTGGGAATCTAGATGAGAGGTTTCTGCCTAGCCAAAGCTACTACATCCCCTCACATACCTTGATCCCCTTCAATAAGGTGTTGGCTCAACGACGCAAGCACATCACGCACATAGCAGGGACAGGGGAGATATTAGCACATGAAAAATCTGTTTGCAAGGAGTTTTAAGCTTTAAATTAAAGTGACTTTTTTAGCGGATAGCGGCATCGACACAAAGAAGGATCAGCAACGCCAATAAATAGATATTTGAGCTAAGAAATAGCCGTTTGGCATTGCCGGCAGTCGGGCTTTGAATCAATTGAATATTACGCCAAATAAGTTGCCCTCCCAACAATATCATTGGAATGAAATAGATCCATCCTAATGCCGGCACAATTGTCAGCAAAATTGCACAAACCGCTGTTGGGGCTGTGTGCGCCATCACCCACCAAGAAGCTTGTTGCATACTAGTTTTTGCCGGCAACATCGGCATATCAACCGCTTTGTAATCATCTCGATACAACATCGCCAGGCTCCAAAAATGGGTGGGCGTCCACAAAAAAAGGATGAGGGCTAAAACGATAACGCCCGGGTCGCTCCAATTGCCGGCAGCCGCTCCGCCCGCCAGCACTGCCGCGCTGCCGGCAGCCCCGCCGATCACGATGTTTAGCAACGTGCGCGGCTTGAGCCAAACGGTGTAAATTACAACGTAAATGAAAGCGCCTAACGCTAGAAAAAAAGATAATGCCCGATTAAAAGGAAAAGCGACGACTACTGGGATGGCGATCATCAATGTAGCGACGATAGGCACCCAAATTGGATTGTTGATATTTCCATTGACTAACGGACGCTTCTGGCGGGTGCGAGCCATTTGATTGTCTGCTTGTCTTTCCAAATATTGATTCCAGGCGGCAGAGCCAGAAGCCGCCAACCCTCCTGAGATAATCAACCCGCTTAAGGCGGCAATACCCGGGAACGAACCAGCGCCTAAAAACGCTCCGCCAATCGCTGCCGCCAGCAACAACAACACAATTCTAAATTTGAACAGGGCGGCTAAAGCTGCCAGAGTAGCTCGCCAATTTGACGGAGTGACGGTTGTGGCATTGGTAGGCGAAGCTGGTTGGTTAATCATACGTTGGATTGTAACCGGTTTAACTTGGCTACACAACAAAAAACGCCTGTGTTGATTTTTCCAACACAGGCGCTTGGGATGGGCAACGAGTCGGCGTTCTCGATGTTATTCCCATCAACCACGGAGAACTTTAAAGATGGTGGCGCAATTCAAAGGCGTCAATGGGGCGCGGTTTGGCTCGCTTTAGTCCGGAGGCGATTTGGGAAATGCCGATAACGGTAGCTGCGATGCCGGCAATAATCAATAGCAAGTAAATCATCTTTCGTTTCTCCTTGGTGCATAAGCGGTTGTTCATGAGGCCGATCTTATCTGGGCAGACCCGATTTTAATCGTCGCTTTGTTGACGAAATGTTTTCGGTTTCCCTACTTTTATATGTAAGCGATAGAAAAGTAGGCGCCGAACCAATGCTGCCCGACGCCTTTCATTTTCATTTGGTTCCCGCTAACGACGCCTGCCGATCCACACCCCGATGGTGATGGGCAGCAGAAGGGCGACAGCAAAGATGCCGATATATGGCGCCGTTGAGGCGTCGTCTGCCTGGTCCGCGCTATTGGGCGCTTTAGGCGGATCAGTTGGCTCTGTAGCTAGCGTGGGGGCTGGATCGCTAACTCCATTTTCGGCTGGCTCTTGTGGCGGCGATTGCGGGTCGCTGTCTGGGCTTGCCGGCATCGTTACCGTTGCGTCGCCTTGCCCAGGCACAATTTGGTATGCGACGCCGTCCAGCACGAACAACAGTTGTTCGCCAAGCGCCAAATAGTCGCCTATTTGAGGGGCAACGCTGAGCAGTTCAAAATAAGCGTCGCTGGCAAATCCAACCTCTTGGGTTGTTTGCGCGTCTGGTTGGTAGCTGGTATCGATCCAGCCTCCATCTCGCAGCACAAAGGTTTTGTTGCCGGCATATTTTGTCAATTGGGCGGCGTTTAATACCACAGTTTCCCCATCGACTTCAACCTCCCGAGTCACCTCCACCACGCTGGCGGATGGAGCTGCTGCCGCGCCTGCCATATCGCCGGCATCCGCCGCTGCGTCTACTGCCGACTCGCCTGTCGTTTGGGTTGCCATAGCTTCTAACGCCACTTCCGCTTCTTCGACGATATTTGTCCGACCCATTTGAGAGAAGATGTCGTCTTCTTCGATGAGATAGCTGGTATACGGAGTGATAATACCGTATCGGATACTCAGGTTGACTACGCTTTGAGTTAATTCTGGATTTTCGCCATGAAGCCGAATTTCGTTAAGGAGATGACCGATGGCGCGGGTTGCCCACAAGCGGGGGATAAAGTCGTCGCCACCTCGTTGATGGAACTGATTGCCGCGGTAGATAAACACCTCTTCTTGCCCGTTTACTGTACCGCGTAAGGTGATGACAGCTGACCCGCCCTGACGATAACGACCCGCTACCACCAATTGAGCGCCGGCAAACAGATCGGGGAGCGTAGCGGGGTAAAGTTGCTCTACCACCATGCCATCTCCATAATCAATTTCAATATCCGCCAATGCCGGCGAGCTGATTTTGGCGTAAAAGCCGCTAACAATTTCGTCGATCTGTTGGTAGGGGCGGACATATGTCGTCGTGCCCCGATGATTTTCAGTTAAACTATCCAACAGCGTGGTATCTACGTCGTTGCCCACCCCAAAGGCGAATAGGCGAATATTTTCAGGCGCGTTTTGTTGTAACGCATTCAATAGTTGCGGCGTTTGGGTGATACCCTCGGTCGCCAGCCCATCCGTAAGAAAAATGATATTCATGGGGCGGTCAGGATCAGTTTGCCCCGCCGCTTCTAACAAAGCGTGGCTGATGTTTGTGCCGCCCAACGCCTCTAAATTGTCGATAAAGACGCTGGCGTCTTCCGCTTCAGAGGCGGGAACTAGCTCGGAGGCGTATTGCCGAATTCCAGTGGAGAAAGAGACGATATTAAAGCGGTCTTGTTCATTGAGATGGGTAACTACATATCGAGCCGCCTCTTGCGCTTGCGCCATTTTGTCGCCCTCCATGCTGCCGGAGGTATCGATGATTAACAGAACGTCTTTGGCGACGATTTCGTCGGGATCAACTTCGAAACTGGGGGCAACCAACAACAGAAAGAAGCCATCTTGCCCGCTCTCTTTGTAGCTGAGCAAATTCAAACCAATATCCTCGGGGCTGACGGTGTAGTACAGTTCGAAATCTTGGTCGGCGAACAGATCTTCTTCTTCATATCCGACCACCGCCTCAAATGCGCTTTCCCGGAAGCTATCTACCAGATGGCTAGGCGAGTAAATTGCCCGAATTTCTTCTTGAGAATGTACTTCGACTCGAATCGATTGGTTTTCGATAGGGGCGTTGGTGTATAGGTCGGTCGATTGGGGGTACACGTAATGGATAAGCCCGTTTTCTGCCGGCAATATCGACGTATATTCAATCTCGATCCGTCGTTCGTCTAATGGGGGAATAGGGAATACATTGGCTTGAATCGCTTCCATTCCCACATATTCCAGCAAGGCTGGGTCGCGCAATTGGCGAACGATTTCATCATAAATTTGCCGCGCTTCTTCTTTTTGCAAAATTTTCGCTTCTATCGGCTGCCCATCTACCCACATCGTTAATTCAGAGACCACTGCGCCTGCCGGCAATGGAAAAAAGTAGCTGCCTTCCAACATCCAATCATTGTCGTTGACGAATAGCTGGTCGATGTGGGTGGTAGCCACCTGATCTTCAATTTGCACATCTACGCGCTGATAGGCGATTCGCACGTCTCCCCGCACAATGGGCGGCATGATGGGCGGATCGATAATTATCGGCGGCTCAACCGGTGGGGGCGGCGCAGCGGCAGAGGCGATTTTGGTTAAGCCAAAAATCAGTATGGCAAATAATATGGCGTGTAACAGAAATCGTTTCTTCATGATGTTCTCCTTGAAAAGCGCAGGCGCTTTTGTTAAGTTTGATGCGTTCATTGCTTGTATGACGATTAAGAATCAATCAAAGTTCCCCACTTTGTTAATTTTCTGCAAATCCCATTAATGGTTGACGCCCTCATCTTAGGCGTCGGTTTAGTTCCCCCAAATTACCCATGTTCTCATCTTTTAATGGGATTTTCGCTGTGTTAAACTGGCTTTTACATAATCGTCCAGAAGAAGATAATGAGTAAACGAGACCGATTTCTTCAATCTCTAAAAAGGATTGTTACTTGGCTGTCTGCCTCAATTGCCGGCAAGCTGCTTAGCAAAGGGCTAAGGATGTTTTGGGGCGGGTTAAACTGGTTGGGGCGGGGGGTTGTAAAAGGGCTCCGTCCGCTGAGTTGGATGGCTAAAATTGCCGGCAAATCGATCAGAGCCATATGGCGATTTGTAGGGCGAGTAGGATTAGCGGCGCGTCATCTGTTAACTGTCTTTGGCTGGGATCCATTTCTGTTAGTAACTTCGCCGATTCGTCGTTTATACCGAGCGACTATGCGCCCCATTATTTTGTGGCTAGGCGGCATTTTACGACGGCGCCTGTCGGCAGCTTGGAGCAAAACGGCTCCTATTCGTTTTCGTTTGCGCCGCCGGTGGCTGTCTGATTGGGCGCTATTTAAAGCAAAATGGCGGGTTAGAATTCGCCAACTCCCCGCCCCAGGCAATGCCTTTCACGCCGAACACATTCCCTTGCCAAAAGGGGTGTTGCCGTCCCATTTACGGTTGATTCGCACCGGCTCATTGTTGATCGCCATCAACGTATTGCTAGTTGGATTGGCATTGTCCCAACAGGGAGAGGCGGATTTGGCTTTGGCAGAGGCGGTTACGCCGACGCCAGCTTTGCTCGCCGCTACGCTAACGCCGCCACCCACCCATACGCCCACGCCGCTGCCAACGCTTGATCCCGCTCCTTGGCCCATTCCTGATCCATTGGGCAATAGCGGCAGCATGGCGTTTGCCATGAAACAGAACGGCAATCAAGATATTTATGCTGTATCCGTTGGGCAACAACATCCTATTCGGCTGACTAGCCATGCTGCCCCTGATCGAGATCCTGCCTGGAGCCCTGACGGATCGAAAGTCGCTTTTGCTTCAACACGCAGCGGCAATTGGGATATTTTCATGCTGGATTTGCGCGAAGGAGAGTTGGCTCAATTGACGATCCAAACTGGTTATGATGCCAATCCAGCCTGGTCGCCGGATGGAGAATGGCTGGCGTTTGAATCTTATCAGGGAGAAAATTTTGATATCTATCTGGTAAATGTCAGCGGCGGCAAACCGATTCGGCTAACTGTTCATCCCGCCGCCGACTTTGCCCCAGTTTGGTCGCCAGACGGCAGGCATATCTCCTTTGCCAGTTGGCGAGCGGGCAACAAAGATATTTTTATTCGAAACTTGGATGCGCCTTCTGAATCTGCAACGGTTAATTTGACCGCTTCGCCGGCTCGCCAGGAAGATAACCCAGCGTTTAATGATGATGGGTCGATGTTGGCATTTGACGATAGCAGCGAGGGATTTGATTTTGTTTATGCGTTGCCTTTAGAGCGTTATTTGCCGGCATCTGCGCCCGTTTTGCTTGGTCAGGGCAAACAGCCCAACTGGTCGTCAGACAATCAGGCGTTGGTTTACGTGCATGAAAATGATGCCCAAAGCTATTTAATTGCCGGCAGCTTGAAAAGTTGGAGTGTAGCCCCCCAAGCGTTTGCTGGAAGCGGCGATCTGGCTAGTCCCGATTGGACTGCCGCTAATTTGCCTCGCAATGTAACCAACCGGCTAACTCATGTCGAGCAGGGCGATGCCGCGCCTTTATACCGAGAAAGCGTCGAAAAACAGCGAGAAGGCGCCCCATATTTGCTGAATCAAAGTTCAGCAAACGCTGTATCCCCTTTCCTTAGCGATAGGGTAGATGATTCGTTTAACGCCTTGCGCCAACAAGCGATGCAAGAAGCGGGTTGGGACGCCATGAGCGTATTGGATAATTTGTTTGAGCCTTTAGACGCTAGCCCACTGCCTGGACAGAGCGAACGCAGTTGGAACAAGGCGGGGCGGGCTTTTGATTTGGATGCGCGCTCTGTGTTGACGTTTGACCCGCAAATTGAAGTGGTGCGGGAAGATCGGGGCAATGAGATTTTCTGGCGGGTTTATCTCCGCGCCGCTCGGCAAGATGGCGGGCAAGGTGAGCCGTTGCGGGCGTTGCCTTGGGATTTTCGGGCGCGGTATGGGCAAGACGCCAGCTACTATGATCAGGGCGGCAAATATAAGGATGAGATTCCGGCTGGATATTACGTTGATTTTACTGCTTTGGCGGCGGATTATGGCTGGAAGCGAACGGCGGCGGCTGAATCGTGGCGTACTTTTTATCCAGGCATTCGCTTCTGGCATTTCGAAAAGCGGGATGGGCTGAGCTGGGAAGAGGCGATGTTGGAACTCTATTTGCCGGCAGAGTTGTCAACGGTTTTCTCTCCGTAACTTTGGGCTAAGGAAGGGGCAGCCAGAATTAACTCTTGACTGAAATTGTTGATTCCCATATCCTTAAATAGAAGCGCCGTTTGTCAGCCAGAGTTGTATCGAAGGAGTTAGAGTATATGAACCCCAACCCCAAAGTCGATAAGTTGCTTGCCGAGAAAAACCATCCATTGGACGCTGAAATACGACAGGTACGAGAGATCATACTTTCTGTGGATGATCGAATTGAAGAAGCGGTGAAATGGAAAAGCCCCACTTTTATGTACAAAGGGAATATCGCTTCTTACTTTATGAACGCCCGAAAATTTGTCAGTTTAATGTTCCACAAAGGGGCGCTGCTCGATGATCCAGATGAGTTGCTGGAAGGAGACGGCAAAGAAGCCAGGGTAGCCAGATTTTATGATATGGCTGATGTCGAAAAGAAAAAGGAGTCTTTAGAAAAAGTCATCCGGACGTGGATCGTCATGCAAGATGAAAAAGACAAATAAGCCATTGTGAGGATTTAGGCTAGATTGCCGGCAACTCTTTGTAACATTCTAACTCCAGATTCATCGCTCCATAACGCCCTTTCCTGCCAGAATTTTATCACGAGCGATTCAACACGTAGCCATCATAGCGCCAGCGCCAATGAAAGATATATTGCAAGTAGAGAAACATATGTTACAATGCCTTGATGAAACATCAATGGATATTGTTTACCTATTCACTTAACGCCAAGAAAAAATCCAGTTCTCGGGTTGCTTTGTGGCGACGATTACAGCGCTTAGGGGCGATCTCCCCCGCTGGCAATGCCTATATCTTGCCAAACGTTAGCGACTGCCACGAATCGTTTCAATGGCTGGCGCAAGAGATCAAAGATGCTGGCGGGCAGGCAATGGTCATTGTTGTTTCAGCCATCGAAGGCATCAATGAAGGAGAATTGATTGAGCTGTTTCAACAGGCTCGTGCGGAAGAGTATGGAGAGTTAGAAAAGGAGCTGACCGCAATTGAAAATTGGTTGATAGAGAACATTGGCATTGAGCCTGATCGGAGCCTGCAAACAAAATTGGAGCGATTAAACCGTCGGCATACTGTCATTCAGTCGATTGATTATTTCAAGGCAAATGCCGGCATTCAACAAGCCCACAGGTTAGCCGTTATCTCTCGTCAAATTTACCCAGACACGACGTCAGAAATCCAAATACCCCAATTGGAAATAAGCGATTACCTAGGCAAAGTGTGGCAAACTCGTCCCCAGCCTCATGTAGATAGATTAGCCGTTATCTGGCTGATTAAGCGATTTGTTGACCCTAACGCCAACTTTTATTTTCATCAAACGCCGCTAGCCGATAATGTGACTTTTGATATGGAAGAGGCACATTTTAATCATGCCGGCAATCTTTGCACCTTCGAGATGATGATTCGCTCCTTCCAAATTAACCCTCCCGGGTTACAGAAAGTAGCGGAAATTGTCCATGAAATCGATTTGCACGATGGACGGTACTTACATCCCGAACATTTGGGGATAGCCGCCCTATTGAAAGGCTGGCGGGCGCAAAACCTGTCTAGCGAAGAGTTGATGGAACGAGGCATTTTATTGTTTGACGGATTACTAACGGCAACAGCAGGAGAATGAATGCAGATAACCACAACAAAATCAACTGCAGAGCATGATCTTTCCCTTGCCGAAGCGTTCAAAGTATGGCTGAAAGTAGCGGCGTACAGCTTTGGCGGACCTGCCGGACAGATTGCGGTTATGCATCGACTGTTGGTGAAAGAAAAACGATGGGTTAGCGAAAATCGTTTTTTGCACGCTCTGAATTACACTATGTTGTTGCCAGGTCCCGAAGCCCAGCAACTGGCAACATATTTGGGCTGGCTATTGCACGGAACACGGGGCGGATTGATTGCCGGCATTCTCTTTGTTTTGCCCGGCTTTATCTCTATCCTTATCCTCAGCATCCTGTATGCTGGCTTTCAGGAGTTGACATGGGTACAAGCTCTATTTTACGGCTTAAAGCCAGCAGTTTTAGCTATTGTGGTTGAAGCGGTTTTTCGAATTGGTCGCCGCGCCCTAAAAAACGAGGTAATGATAGGGCTCTCTTTGTTAGCGTTTGTTGCCATGTTCTTTTTCAATGTGCCCTTTCCTATTATTGTGTTATGTGCCGGCATTACCGGCTATATTGGCGGCAAAGTATGGTTAGATAAATTTGATGTGATCAAAGAGCGGGAGATCGGAAATGAAGCTGAAGAATCATATCTAATCACCGACAGTGTGGCGCAAGCGCAACACCCTTCCACTAAGCGGGCAATTACTATTTTGGCAGTTTGTCTGTTTTTGTGGTGGACGCCCATTTTGCTGATGGGGTTTAATGCCGGCAGAGATGATATTTTTGTGCAAGAAGGGGTGTTCTTCAGCCAGACGGCAGTTGTCACCTTTGGCGGGGCATATGCTGTTTTAGCCTATATCGCTCAACAAGCGGTTGAAGTATACGGTTGGCTGGCGCCGGGCGAAATGTTGGATGGCTTGGGTATGGCGGAAACGACGCCGGGACCATTGGTGCAGGTAGTGCAATTTGTTGGATTTATGGGAGCGTACCGTAACCCTGGCGCTTTATCGCCGATAATGGCGGGCATATTCGGATCGATTGTCACCACTTGGGTAACCTTTGTGCCTTGTTTTTTGTGGATATTTCTGGGGGCGCCTTACATTGAATATTTGCGGGGGCGTAAGGGGTTGACTACGGCATTGTCTGGCATCACCGCCGCTGTGGTGGGGGTAGTGCTTAATTTGGCGGTTTGGTTTGCCATCCAAACGATTTTTGGCACAGTGACAGAACGCTATTTTGGCTCACTGCGATTGCTTGTGCCTGAGTTCGCCACAATTGATTGGGCGGCTGTAGCCCTGGCGGCAACTGCATTTTTTGTCTTGTTCCGATTGAATTGGAGTATGTTGCGGACTTTGTTATTGAGCGCTGGTTTGGGCATGATCTATTTTTATTTACGAGGCGGTTAAATTATGAGTACAAATGTGTTGTTTTTGTGTCCGCATGGGGCAGCCAAGAGTGTGTTTGCTCGATTTTATTTTAAGAAATTGGCGGCGGAAGCAGGGTTGGATGTAGAGGCGGAAAATGCCGGCACAGACCCTGACCCATTTGTCAATCTCAAAGTCGCCAGATATTTAGCAAATGAAGGCATCGATGTTTCCGAGTTGAGTCCGACTTTGCTAACCTCAGACCATTTGACAAGGTCAGATTGGATTATTTCGATGGGATGTATAGAGTCAGATCAAGCGCCAGAGGGGAAAAATTATCGAGATTGGTCAGATGTGCCAATGCTTAGCGATGGTTTCCAGCATTCGCGTGATTTTATCTATCAAAAGGTGGTGGATTTGGTAAAGGAGTTAAAGGCGGCAGAGGAAGCGAGCTGAAGGAATGCGTTGAGCCGGAGGGATTTGCAGATGATGCGATTTGGCTAGTTGGGTGGAAAGGGGATTAGATTTTGTGTTAAAGTTGCTGGCATCTTCGATGGCTTGGAAAATCTCTTTTTGTTGCGCGTTTTGGCAGGGGAGGCGGAAGCGGGCGTGGTTGCCGGCATTTGCGCTGCGATCAAATTCGGATTGCTGGCGTTGTTTATCTGGCGCTTGCTTTGGCACAGATGGGCTGGCAGCAAAGCTACGGATTAGGCAGCGGCGGCGGACTGGTGGGGGCGCCAGGTTGTGGAATCAGGGTGACGATGATCAAGGTTGGGGATGGCGGCGGGGGGTCACTGGCTGGCGGCGGAGGCGGAGGTGGAGGCGGTTGTGGCGTGTCGGTTGGCGGAACAGGGGTGACGGTTGCCGGCATTGGGCTGGCTCCAGCCGTTTGTGTGGGCGGCAACGATACAGGGGTGACTGTTGGACGATTGGCGGTAGGCGGAATAGGAACAGGCGTATTTGGCGGGGGCAAAGCGCCAGGAATTGCCGGCAGGTATATCCACCGTCCTGCTCGGATGATGTTACTAAAATGGCAATTGGCGAATTGAATGTCAGACACCCAGGTATTGGTGCGAACTGCCAAATTGTATAGAGTATCTCCCGCTTTTACCTGATAATAAACCCAATGCGCCGGAGGTCCACATTTATTGGCGGGTTCGTCAGTGGCAAAAACTTGGGTCGGCGAAGCGCTGCTGGTGGGCGTCGGGCTGCTGCGTGGGGTTGGCGTAGGCGTTTTTGATTTGTTGACCGTGGGCGATGGGGTTAGGGTAGGCGTGGTTGATGGGGTTTGGGTAGCCGTTTGCGTGGGCAACAAAATCGTAGGGCGCGGCGTGGCAGTATCAGGAGCGATGAGGGGGATAGTAGGCGGGACGACGACGTTATTCCGTCTTAACTCGTCAGACTGAGACAGAAAAACAGCCATACATAAAGTGAGCAATACCAACGCCAGCAACGCCAACGCAATCAACCAATTGCCGGCAAATTTACGCTCCCGATCAAGAGCCGCATCATTCATCCCCTGGCTCCGGGGCAGCCCCATTAGGAGCGATGGGCAGCAAGGTGGTAAAGATGCTGCCTTGCCCTTCTTGGCTTTCTACCCAAATGCGCCCGCCATGCTCTGCCACTAGAGCATAAGCGGTAGACAACCCGATGCCCGTTTCGCCAACGCCATCGATCAGCGGGGCGTCCGCTCCCAGGCGGGGCTCAAATACGCGCCCTAAATCTTCTGATGGAATCCCGCCGCCGCTGTCGCTAATTGCCAACCTTAAAAAGCCTTGCCGCCCGCTGCCATTAACGGCATGCTGGTCTAACGTATCGAGTTGGGCTTTTAATCCAACCGAGCCATTTTCAATTGAGGCTAAAGTGGCGTTATTCAGCAAATAGAGGGTGATATGGTACAGATCTGCCCGGTTGATGGCTAATGCCGGCAACTTGTGATTCAAATTCATCTGCAAGCGTAAATTTTTCTCTTGCAATAGCGGAAGAGCGGCATGAACCGCCGTCTCTATCGTTTCCCGCGTATCAAATTTAACTTTGCCTTCCTCTTCTTGCTCTAACGCCGCCGCTCGAATAATTTGGTCTAACATCGCTCCCATGCGCTCCGTGTTTGTCTTGACCCGTTGCAACATCTCTCGTTGTTGTAACGCTAACCCGCCAGCAGATTCGCTGAGCAGCAGGTCGGTATAGCCGGTGATCGAAGTCATGGGGGTACGCAGCTCTTGGGCTAACGACGCGGTAAGCTCCCCCGATTTGACCTGTTTGGTTTGGGTCAGGGCAGATTCGAGTTGTTGGATGCGAATTTGGGCTTCTTCTAATTCAGCCGCGTACCGGGTGAAGGTGCCCATCACCCATTCAGCGTTTAGTTCCCCATCCCCCACAGACGCCATCGCCAACGCTTCTTCGGCAGCCAATAACGCCGACCGTAAATCGCGCACTTCCGTTTCTAATTGAGGAATGCGTTCATCCACGTTACCGGGATAAGCGTATGGGGCGTTCATTTGGGCGACCATCGAATTGACTTCTAAAGCTGACAACTCTTCCTCGAATCGTTCCGCCCGCTTTTGCGCTTTTTCCTTGTCTTGTCGGGCGGCGATTAACGCTAATTCTAATCCAGCGATTTTTTCGTGATTGCCGGCATCCGCTTTTGCCGCTGCCAACGCTTTATTGAGCCTTGCCGTTTCAGCTTGCGCCTGAGCGGATTGCCGCCTGGCGGATTTCAACTGGTTTTTCAGAGCGCTGATCTCTTTTTTAGCCTCATTAAGCGCCGCCGTTTTGCCGGCAGCTTGAGCTTGAAAAGCCGCTAACTCCCCTTGCAGGATCGATAGTTGGGGCGAGTCAACCGCTGAAGTTAACGGGGCGGCTAATCCTTCTGTTTCACTGGTTTGGTCGTCTTGTTGCAGCCGTGGCTCCGCCAGATTGCCGGCATGGATGACGTTGCACAACGCCTGGGCTAGATAACGAGCAAGCGCCGTAACCCCGCCTCGTTGGTTAGCCCGCCACTCAATGCCGCTTTCTGGCGCCAACATCAGCAATCCCGTCAACTGGTTTTGGACAGACATCGGCTCTAACAACAAATCGCCCGCCCCCTGAATCCCTAATTCATGGTACAGTTCGTGCAATTGACGCGCCCCCATCCCCCCCGAACTAAGCTCAATCGCTTGATTTTGATGTATAGCTTGCTGCAGCGCCGGGAAGGCTTGAAGCGAGAGCCCCCATTGCCCTAACTCGTCGTTAGCTGCCAGACTATACAGTTGTAGTTGTTCGGGTTGGGCTGAATCCAGCAAGGCGATGCCGGCAAAATGCGCTCCGCTGAAATCGCTGGCAAATTTAACCCCTTCCGTCAACCTGTCGGATATTGAATTCGCCGCCAAAATCGGGGTGGCTTTGGCAAGCGCCTCCACCAATTGTTCCGCTGCTGGGCGGCTGCGCCACTGTTCGCGCAACAATTGGGTTAAACTATGCCGGTAAGCAAAAATCGCCATCAGCGAAATAGCGACAAGATGCCCCAATCGCAGCCAGAAATTGCTCCCCTCATTGGCAGCCACAGTGGGAAAAAGATTAAAAGCTTGGGCTAAAATGGTAGCCGCTAACGCTGCCAGAGCGAAGCAGCGCAACTGCCAATCTTCTTCTCTATCTCGAAAAATCAAATAGAGTATGCCCCCCGCCAAAAAGGTTAACTGCAACCCTATCAACACCGCCGCTTGGGTAGAGGCGGCGAATTGGGCGGCGGGATTTGCCGCTAAGACGGCTGTCCAATTTGGGGCGAGGAAAGCATACAATACGGCATTTATCAAAATACCAAGCAGCAATATGGCGTCCAGCAATCGGGCAGAGATTTTTGCCGCTGGCATCGCCGCCCACACCAACAGAATGATATCTGCGCTGTACAACGCTTGTTCGACTGGAGGGAGAATGCCGATAGTTTGTCTGGCATCATTGTTGGCGCCCAGAAAAGCGAGAGCGATTCCCATCGTTAGCCGGGTCAAAATGATGCCGACGCCTGCCCAAGACAAGCGGCGCGCCCAATCGTCGGCGGGGTTGCGACGATATTGCCACCAACCGACCGCCGCCATAGCCTGGGCGGCAAACAACGTTACCAGATGGTAAACCATATTGCCTGGCGCATTATTGATTATTTGTGATAGCAATTGCGTTATCGACACAATGATTTGCCTAAAATAGCTCAATTCTACTTATTTGCGCCCTGCCTGGAGCGCTTTACGTCAACTAATTATATCAGATGACCCATCTCCTTTCACTTGGGTAAAAAGTATGGGGGTGCGGCTGGCGCGTTTTTGTGTTGTAGGGCAAACCAGATACACTTTCTCTTATGGAATTTCAGAGAACGGAGGCATTGGTAGTCGGTTCGGGTCCAGGCGGGGCGACGGTGGCGAGGGCGCTGGCGACTGCCGGCATTTCCGTGACGATTGTAGAGCGGGGCAAAGATTGGCGGCGCAATCCCATCTATGGCACCTATGCCGGCGGTATGGCTTACAGCGAAAAGGGGACATTTTTGTCCAGCCAGGAAGGGTTGAGCATTATCCGTCCGATGATGGTGGGCGGGGCTACCAGCATGTATTGTGGCTGCGCTGCGTTACCCTTGCCCTGGTGGCGGGAAGAATATGGCATCGAAATCATGCCTTATGCCCAGCAAATCGTAGATGAGTTGAACATCGCTCCATTGCCGGCAGAGCAGCGCGGGCTAGCCTCTACTCGAATCGCCGCCGCTGGCGCTGAAATTGGGCAAAGTTGGTTTCCCCAACCCAAATTTATCTTTCCTAGTCGGGCAAAATCATTTGATTGTGGAGCGAAATGTATGTTGGGCTGCCGCTGTCAGGCAAAATGGCATGCCGGCGAATATGTGGACGATGCAGTAGCGGCTGGAGCAATTTTGTTAACCAACGCCAAAGTAGAGCGGGTTTTAATTGAGGATGGACGGGCGGTTGGGGTTGCCGGCAAGCTGGGCGCTAAATCTTTCTCTCTGCAAGCGGATCTGCTGATTTTGGCGGCTGGCGGCATTGGAACGCCTCGCATTTTACAGCGCAGCGGATTGCCGGGCGCCGGGCAAGGGATGACGATGGATACCACGGTGATGGCGTATGGGCACGCCCCCTATAAAGGGAATGGAGACGAGCCGCCGATGAGTTGGAGTTACGCCGACGACGAATTGGGGGTTTTATATTCTACTTTGATCGACCCCTGGTTAAATTACCCCGTCGTGTTGGCAAAAAAGGGGTTGGGTTTTTCGTCCTCTTGGCATCGATGGGGGCATACTTTGGGGGTGATGATTAAGCTAAAAGATGAGATCAGCGGCGGCGTTTTTGGCAAAGGGGTGATTTGCAAAGGATTAACGGCGGGAGATCGAACCCGATTGCGGCAAGCGGAGTTGGTTGCCGGCAATATCTTGCGGCATGCCGGCTGCCGACCTGATTCGATTTTCGCCACCCCCTTGCGCGGTACCCACCCTTCGGGCACAGTCCGCATTGGCGATTTGCTAGATATGAATTTACAGAGCGAAATCGAAAACCTATATGTATGCGACGCCAGTGTCTTCCCTCAGGCGTTAGCCCGCCCTACGGTGTTAACCATAATGGCGTTGGCAAACCGGCTAGCCGCGCATCTATTGGACGGTAAATTGGCATAAAAAAGCCGCAATGTTAAGAGATTACACATTGCGGCTTTCGGGAAGTCGTTATCGATGGGTTTCGAATCTGTTTAACTGCCCAGCGACCTCATGTAGGTTGATTGATTGGTTGATGCTCTTTCATAAAACGCTCCAAAATGTTGGACAGGGAAACGATGCCAACCAAATTTCCATTTTCCAACACGGGCAGCGCCCCAAATTTATATGTGAGCAACATTTCAGCCACTTCATAAGCGGGGGTGTCAGGCGTGACAGATATTGGGTTTTGGGTCATACAACTTGCCACCAATGTGTTATCCAAAATGGCGATGTCGATCCATTTTTCGCCCACCATTGGCGAATTCATTACCAGCCGAATATCACGATCAGTTATGATGCCGGCAAGCTTGCCGGCATCGTCTACCACTGGCATTTGCCGCCGCTCCTCCGCCCGCATCAACATTAACGCCTCCCGCAAGGTGGCGTCAGTGGCTAAGGTAAAGGGTTTCACACTCATCAGGTCAGTTGCAGTTAACACGATTTTCTCCTTGGCGATCTATGAGTTTGGGTTACTCACTTAGGAATTGACAAACTGATGGGATCGTCATTTTCCATTCAAATGAACATCACTTCCGCTCCCTCAGTCATTACGATGAAATCAGAAGCAGAGACGATGCCTTCAATGTCATTAAACAAATCCTCTTCCTCCATCAAATGCATATCTTCAAACATATCAACCGTCATTTTGCAAGCGTATAATTTGCCGCCCGCTTCGGTGATCATCTCCAAAAACTCTTCGACTTCTGGTATTTCCAGCTTGTGCATCTCTTTTTTCATCATCGCCGTTGCCATGCTAGACATGCCCGGCAAGCCGCCGACCATGGTGGGCACGGGCATACTGGTGTTGCCGACCAGATCAAACTTGAGGTTGTTCATCTTCTTTTTGTTGATGATGTCTAATCCCCAAAATGTAAAAAAGAGCATGACGTCTACCCCTTCAGAGAGGGCGGCGTTTGCCAACACCAGCCCCGGATACGCCATATCCAGCGACCCTTTCGAGCAGATTAAACATAGTTTTCGTTCGGTTTCTTTTTCGTCAAACATCAAGAGCCTCCAATAATTTCCAGATCAGTTTGTGGCTTTGCAGATGGTGGGTAGCGGGTTGCAAGTTTGCAGGCGGAGAATTGCCATTTGAGACGCTACTCGCCACATTATCCCCTATACACAGCCCGTTGGTTTGGGCAAGCCAGCCACAAATGCGACTTTTTTCGCCGGTTTTTTAGGAAAGAGTTTGTACAGTTCTTTGATCGGCACATCGCTTTCTGTTTTAATGCGGCGTAATGTGGGCGTTTCGCCATACGCATCATAACTGCTGCGGCTATAACGAATGACCAGCCAATGGCTTTCATTGAGTTCATCTATGCCGACGACTTTCGCCAGCTCAGCCGCGACTTCTTCATTCCAATCTGCCGGATCGAGCATGAATCCTTCGTCGTCGAAGTCAATCGTTTTGCCGGCAATTTCTCTAGTTACAGACATGGTTATTCTCCTAATCTATTCTTGAATCTTGCCCGCTAAAGACATATCTGCCGGCAATGGCAGCTTGCCTTTTAGAAGCGAATTCCAATAAATCCAACGAAACGCCATTTTGCCCCAATGGTTGATCCGAGATTCGTCCAACAGCTTGAAAGGTCCAACCTTTGGCAAAGGAAATGTTCCAGGCAGCGGTTCCGTTTCGTAATTAAAATCAAGCAAAATCCCCTTGTTAAACCCCGTCTCGATAAAGCAGTTGGCATGTCCGTCAAAACGATGAGTCATCGGCTTGCCGGCAATCAACTGCTGAAAATTCTCCACAAAAACATCCACCGCAAAGTGGGCGACCGACCCCGCTTTTGAGGTAGGCAGAGCGGCGGCGTCGCCCAGAGCGAAAATATTGTCCGCCTGCTTCGATTGCATGGTGTGAATATCGACCCGGACAAAATTCAGCTCGTCGCCCAACCCCGAGCGCGCCACAAAATCAGCCCCCATATTCACCGGCACCGTTACCAATAAATCGAACGGAACCTCCTCTTCGTCATACGAAATCAGCCTTTTGCTAGCCTGATCGACCGATTCCACATAAAAATCAGTGACCAACCGAATCCCTTTTTGTTCCAACAGCTTACCTAACCTTTTCGCTGCCTTCTCTTTGGTAAACGCTCCCGACAGCGGCGTGACAAAAACGATCTCTACCTGGTCGCGGATGCCGCGTTGCTGAAAAAAATAATCGGCTAAAAAGGCGAATTCCAACGGCGCTACGGGGCATTTAAAAGGCATTTCGATAAAGTTGACTGCCAGCGTGCCCCCTTGCCATGATCGCAACCTGTTCGCCAGGGCAGACGCTCCATCAAAAGTGTAAAAATCATGAATGGAATGCCGCCACTCATCCCCCAGCAGTCCGGGCGTTTCTTCCGGGCGCGGGGCGGCGCCGGTAGCGATAATCAGGTAATCGTAAGTTAGCTCCTGCCCGTCAGCCAAACGGACGAGGTTGGCGTCTGGCTCTACTTTGTCGATGGTGGCTTCGATGATATTTACCCCTGCCGGCATAAAATCCCGTTTCGGTTTCACCACATCACTTTCGCCGTAAATGCCAAACGGCATAAAGAGAAAGCCGGGTTGATAATAATGGATTTTATCTTCGTCTACTAGGGTGATTTGCCACTCGTTTTGGGGGAGGATGGGGCGCAATTTGTTGGCTGCCATCGTGCCGGCAGTCCCAGCTCCTAAAATCAACAGATCTTTCATTTTGTCCTCGATTACTGAACGTTATCTTCGAGGATATTGTAGAAAATTAAGAGATCTGTCGGCAGTGACATTGGGCATCAAATTGAATGACGGATGTCACTGCTGCGCCCCCTTTCCTAACCATTAGCTAACGTAGTCCCAACACAATGCCCGCTCCACATAATGCCGCCACTCCGATTTCGGCAAAGCCAAACCGTTTGATGTTAGGGATGGGGCGAGGCTTCATCGCTGTCCAGGCAGAGCGCAGGGCGATGCCGGCATAGGGCAGGGCTAACAACCAAGAGCCTTGCCACCCTAAGATGCCGGCGATCACAGCGATTAAAACAATCAGGTGCCACCATAGCTGCGGGGTGCGGGCAGCCGGGCGGCGGTGGGTGTCATGAATCCGCAACCGAACATACAATGTCCCCAACCCATTAATAGCCGCCAGCAGCAGCCACAACGCCCAAGCCTGCCAACTGAGGCGGTTATGGTGCGCCGCCAATACCGCTGGCGCCATCAACGCTAACCCTGCCGCCCCGCCTAATTCTAGCCACAATGTACGCACGCTGCTGTTTCGCCGCCATGCCATGCCGGCATACGCTGCCAACAAAGCCGCTATTGGCGCAGCCAGCCATAACAGCCGCCACCGCCCTAACATGATTAACCCAACGGCGGAAATGCCGGCAATTCCCAGCAACATCAGCGACAAATTTCTGGCGGGAATGACATTGTCGCGCCGCCCCCGACCCGACCGCCCTTTTAGCCAAATCGTCAATGGCGACCGCAAAAAGAATAGGGCGATGCCGCCCCAAAACAAGAGCCAGATCGGCAGCGACCAGCCGCCCGCTACCCCTACGCCGACAAAAAATGGGACAAAAAACCAAGCCCAAGTTCCATGTTCTGCCGGCATCAACAGCCGGAGATACCTGCTTCGATTTGATTTGACGCCCATTGCCACCCGAGCTACTTTACCCTTTTTGCAAGATATGCGTGACCACAGTCGCCCCGCTGCCGCCGATATTTTGGGTCATGGCGTTGCCGGCATGTGCGATTTGATTTTCGCCGGCGGCCCCCCGCAATTGCAACGCCGCTTCCGCCAATTGATACAGTCCCGTCGCTCCCACCGGATGCCCGCGGGCTTTTAACCCCCCCATCGTGCAGATGGGGATCCGCCCATCTGGCAAAATCGCGCCATCTAACCCCAGACGCGCCCCGCCGCCCCGTTCGGCAAAGCCGCACGCCTCCAACGACAACGCCGCCATCACGCTAAAGGCGTCGTGGCATTCAAATAGGTCGATGTCGTTGGGGGTCAATCCTGCCTGTTTGTAAGCGCGTTGGGCTGATTTTTCGGCGGCGGATAGCCACAATGGCTCTTCCCGATCATGAATTGCCAGGGTATCGGTAGCGACTGCCGAACCGACCACGCGGACGGCTTTGGGCGCCTGAGATGCCGGCATCAGCAGTAGGGCGGCTGCCCCATCCCCAATTGGAGAAGCGTCATATAACGTGATCGGGTCAGCTACAATCCGCCCTTTTTCATATGCTTGCTGGCTGATAGGCTGCCGGAATAGGGCATTGGGATTGTGAGCGGCGTTGGCATGGGCATTAAGCGGAAAGGGGGCGAAATCGCCATGCTGGTAGCCATACTCATGCATGTAGCGGCGCATAATCAGGGCATTTAGCCCGACGAATGTCACCCCTTGCGCCACTTCGTAATCGGCGTCCGCCGCTGTTGCCAATGCGGCAGTGGTATTTGCCCCTTTGCTTTCGGTTAACTTTTCTACCCCAATTGCCAGCACGCTATCCAGCTCGCCGCTACCAACAGCCAGTAGAGCTTGGCGCATGGCAGAGCCAGCCGAACCGCAAGCCGCCTCTACTTTGACCGCTTCGATATGTTTTTGCCCCATTCGTTCGGCGATTAAGGCACCTAAATGGCGTTGCCGACTGAGCAATCCGGCAGTCATGTTGCCCACAAACAGAGCGTCGAGCCGGTCGATGCCGGCATCTGTCATTGCCGCTAATCCAGCTTGTACCCCTAATTGCCCAATCGATTTATCCCAATGTTCTCGGACGGGAGTTTGCCCCACGCCAACGATCGCTACTTCGCGCATACAATCACCTCATCTCTGCAAATTATGCCGACATCGACTTGTCAAAAGCTATCAAATCAAACTTTATGCCCATATTTTACCGCTTTGAGAGAGAAAGATAGCTCTTTTTCGTCAGTTGACAGCCTCTACCCGCTATGTTACTTTGACTGGCGTTGGTTGACGACAGGTTGGAGTGTGATGCGTAAACGCTTTTTTTGGTTGTTGATTTTTTTGGCTGGTTGCCAAAATAGCCCGCAAATGATCGAGATGCCGGCATTGTTGCCCACTGCCGCCATGCTGGAACTCCCTACACCCACAACCCAGACAACAATCGCCCCCAAACCAGCAAACGATAAACCCCAATTGCCGGCAGTCACCCCCACCATTACGCCGCTGCCTAGCGGCGCCCCCGCCCGACCCAATCAAATTAGTCACCAATTTACCCCGGCAACCTTACCCGCCTTACCCGAAGAGTGGCGTCCGCCCCCATATGATATCCCGCTGGCGATCCATCCCGACGACCATTACTACCTTATTCGCCCTTTGCCATCCGGGTCGCGCAACTATGATTTGGAATGGTACCCCTACGGCAGCGACGTACTCATTCCTGAATTTGCCCCGTACCGCATTCATCATGGCTTGGACTTCCCCAACGACAGCGGCACGCCTGTTTTGGCGGCGGCGGATGGGGAAGTGGTGTGGGCTGGCGCCAGGGTCAGCGCCAGAAACGGGGTCAACTATTATGGCAACACCGTTATCATTAAGCATGATTGGCAATGGCAAGGGAAAGATGTCTATACGCTTTACGCCCATACTTTGGAACTGTTTGTCGAAGTGGGGGATAAGGTTCGGCAGGGGGAATTGATTGCCGGCGTAGGAGCGTCGGGCGAAGTGTCTGGTCCCCATCTTCATTTGGAAGTGCGGGTTGGATCCAACAACTATAACGATGTTCGGAATCCATTGCTATGGATCGCGCCTTACGAAGGGTGGGGAACATTAGCCGGTCGTTTTATCGACAATCGGGGCAATCCGATTCAGGGGGCAAAGCTGGAGCTTTACCCTGTTGGCGGCGGGGCATTTCGTTTTTCTCGTACTTATACCGGAAACAGGGTGAAATCTGATGAAGTGTGGGACGAAAATTTTGTGATTGGGGATGTGCCGGCAGGCAAATATACGCTTCTGCTCCAATTTGAAGGGCGATCGTATCGGCGCACGTTGGATATCGCCCCAGGGCGCACCAACTATCTAATCGTCGCCGCAAATTTTCGTTTTGTGCCCACTGCCACACCTGTGCCTACAGCTACTCCTCGCCCAACGCGCTCAACCAACGGCAATGCTGCATCTGCTACCCGGATTAGCCAGCCTAATTCGCCGCCAAAGCAAACGATAGCCGCTCCCACCGGACCTTTGGATTTTTCATACAGCGTCAGTTGGACGAAAAGCGCCGAGAATGCCGGCAACAGAATTGCCACCATGAGCGTACAAGCGACGGGAGGGAATGGCAACTACCTCTATTATCATGATGGGTTGCGGCAGCCCGCAGCCCGTTTTCAATTTGCCTGGGCAAAATGTCAGGGCAAACCGGGCAGTATTCGGGTGGAATCTGGCGGAGAAAGCAAATCAGTCGATTATTTTGTTAGCGCCCCATGCGATTAAGGCTGGCTCATGCCGGCAAAAACGCCTTGTCCCCAACTGAAATCATGACTGGATCGCCCCCCCAATGCGATAAAAAGCCGCGCGTGCCGCCATCTAAAAATCCCAGCGTCTCTTTGAGTTTTGGCGCGGAAAGGTGAGACGGCTGCCCCAGCATAAAGCGCGAAAACGGGGCGCACGGATGGGCGACCGATATTTTTTCCAACAGATAATGGCGCTTGTTCGATTCAATAATCAATCCATGCTGCAACTGCTCTATTGCAAATGGTTCATCTGTAGCGATCAAAATATTTTCGCCAGCAAATCCATATTCGCCTCGCGCCCCAAACCGGTTTGCCATCTGGGCGTAATGGGCGGTGAAGTTGAAAGAGATGGCGTTAAATTTCCCTTTAAACTGGCGGTTGACTGAAGTTGGATGGTCGATATGATGCACGTCTAAGAACTGGTCGCCGTTTTTAACGCCAATGACCCCATCGGGAGTGAGGCGTACTGCCGGCATTGATAGAATGGGCTTTGGGTCAAATTGTCGTTCGCCCCCTTCCCCGATTTTCAACCGCGCACGTTGAATTTGCAGCCGCCGAATTGTTCCGATAAATTGCATAACTTGCCCTCCAAATAAAATAACAAAAACGCGCTTGTTACGGCGCGTTTTGTACTGAGTGGAGATGGCGGGAATCGAACCCGCGTCCGAAAAATTAGACCTCTACACCTCTACAAGCTTAGTCAGTCTACTTGGAATAGTCGTTTGTCACTCCCCGACCAACAGGGTAGATGCCAAACTAGTTGCTTGCCCCCGAAAGGGCACTTAGCCGCCGCTAGCAACATCGCGGCGGAGCGCGTTGGCGAAAGTGACGCCCACATCCCTGCCAGCCAACGAAAAGTCGGGGTGGACGGGGTTACGTTATACGCAACCGCTCTGCTTTGTCAGGCTGGTTTTACGCAGCGAGAGGAAGAGCAGAATAGTTTGTGCGATTGGCACTTTTAAATTCGCTTCCAGTTTGACGAGTTGTAAAGCGTGCTCGGCTTGCAGTGCAGGATCAACCTTTCCCGTCGAAGCCTGTCATCCCCATGCCGAGGCTAAGTATAGCATAGGATTTAACCCGATGTCGAGTAAGAAATTGGTTAACAGCGGGCTGGGCTTAATTGTCTTTGAGGGAGGTGAGGGCAAGCGGGAGTGAGGAGAGGCAGATGAGGGCTAATGCCGGCAGCGCCGCCTGGGCAAAAAAGGCTTCCGAGATATTTTTCCAAACGTCTACTGAAAGGGCATCAAACCCAATGGGGCTCAGCAGCAGCGTTGCCGGCAACTCTTTCATCACCGTCAGAAACGCCAATGTCATGCCGGCAACCGCCCCATGTTTTGTTAAAGGCAGGGTTATTTGCCGCAAAATTGACCCTGAAGAATGCCCCAAGCTGCGCCCCGCTTCTTCGAGGTTGACCGGCGCTTGCAACAAAGCTGTCTTGAGCGCCCCTACAGTTTGCGGCAAAGTCAGGATGACGAACGCTGCCAGCAAGATAACCATCGTTTGATAGATTGAAGGAATATGGTTTGCGCTTAAATAAACCAAAGCCAACGCCACTACAATGCCAGGCAGCGCATATCCAGCGTACACGATCTGTTCGATAAAACGGCTAATCCGCCCTGATCGACGAACGGACAAAATCGCCACGGGCAACCCCAGCGCCCCTGCCAAAGCCGCCCCGCCAAAAGCGGCGCTCATCGAACCAGCGGCAGCCCTCCAAACAGAACTGAGCGATTCGCCATGCGTGAAGCCCCGCCCGATCCAATAGATCAGCCCGGATGCCGGCAAAGCCAATGCCAACACAATTACGCTCGCCACAAACAACCTAGCTGCCCACTGCCATTTGCCAAGCGAAATGCGGCTGGGGCTTCGCGCCGCCCCAGCCGATAAGCGATGATACCCGGCTTTGCCCCGCGCCGACCGCTCAAACCAGAGTAAGATGGCGGTTATGCTCAGCAAAGTCAGGGCGGTCGCTGCCGCTGCTGATCTGTCTAAGAACGAGCTGTACTGGACGTAAATGATCCGAGATAGGGTGTTGTAACGCATCATTGCCACAGCGCCAAAATCGCGCAGAACATATAATGCTGTTAACAGACTGCCGGCAACTATCGCCGGGCGAAGTTGCGGTAAAATGATGCGCCACACAATATCTCTAGGCGCAATCCCTAAACCGCGGGCTGCCTCAACCAAAGACGGGTCAAGTCGTTTAAGCCCGGCTCGCGTGGTTAGCATTACATATGGGTAACAGATCAGGGTCAGGGTAAAAAACGCCCCGGTAAAGCCGTAAATGTTAGGCAACCACGCTAACCCGAGCCCTTGCCTGAAAAACCCATTGGGGGCGAAGAGCGACGCGACCAAGTAAGCCATTACATAACTTGGCATCGCCAGCGGCAAGGCGGCTAAAACAGCTCCCCATTTTCGCCCTGATAAATCGGTGCATTCAAAAAGCCAGGCTAATGGGACGCCAATCATCCCTGCCGAAAAAGTCACCATCGCCGCCAAAAGGATGGTATTGAACGCCGCCGAAAGGGTGGCGCCTGTTGTCATCAAGGCGATAATGCCGGCGCTGGACTGAGCGGCTCGTAAAAATAAGTACAATGGCGGGATAATCGTTAGCGCCGCTGCCGCGCCGCCCAACCCCCACAATCCAACCGATGACCACCGGATAGCGGGAAGCCGCCTTTTGCCCAAAGTAGGGATGGCGATTGGCGTTGGTTTGGTTAACGGCGTAACGCTCATAGGGAAGTTATTATGCCGGCAGGCAGCTCCCATTTCTACCACAGCCGTTAACTCCCAATTATCTATGGGGGCAGATTTATTTTAACCAAGGTTAAAATTTCCCGCAGTTAAGTAAATCACGGAAGGTCCTTTAAAAACTAAAGTGTCATCGTGATTTACTTATAAGGAGAACGAAAATAATCTTATCGAAATATGTTTTTAAGCTACTTTTCGTTCTCCACTTAATGTCGGTTAACTAGCCCTTAATTTGGACGCCACATTCCAAAGTGATTTTGATCAGCTCTTTGTGGAAGTCTATCGTGCAGTTGCCCCATCAACCGCCAGAAATAAGGTAAATGTCTGGTTTGGTTATCCTCACGCCCGGTGAGATATTGGCAAAGATTGCTAAATATGCCGGCATCTTTTGTAGGTCGGGTTGTTAATCCAACTGGCGGAAGCTCATTCTGCCTTACATTTTTCCTCGCAACTGTGTGTGCAAAAACTGTGCCGGATGTAACGCTTCTACTCCGGTGGCATGGGCGATTTGAGCTCGGCAACTAGCCTCCGCCGCCACCACAACTGGGGTGTTGTTTAATCTTCCCGATGCAACCGTTCAATCAACACTTCATTCTCTAACGCAAATAACTCTGGGTCGCCCGTGACCAATACTGCCGCCAAATCTTGGGCAGAGGCGAGGGCGAATGCGTCAGCATATGCGATTGGGTGGCGCATTTTCAACTCACTGGCAAGTAAAATCGCCGGTTCAGTTGCCGGCAATATTTCAATAGGCAATTTTTTAAGGAGAATTAGATAACTTTTTGCCTTACTTTCCCCCATTCGCCGTCCCAATGTGTAATAAATTTCGCCCAGATTGATGGCAGACAGGTAAAGGGTAGCGCTTTCTTGTAATCCCAAATGCAAAAGTTGATTGACGCGGGTGGCGGCAGGCTCTTCACCACTGATGTAGGCGATTAAAGCCCAACTATCGAGGACAAATTTAGTCGGAGATGACATCCCGCTCTCGCTCCCTTTGCCGTTCATTTTCTAAATCAGCTACCAAATCGGCATCAGCAACAGCCCCCCGCAGTTGTTGCATGGCATCTATGATCGTTTGTTTTTGGTAACGAGGTCGCAAATGGATTTCGTCGCCCACTACTTCAACATGGAAGGTAGCGCCGCTTTGCAGGGCAAGTTGGTTCCGAATCTGCTTGGGGATGACGATTTGACCTTTTGACGATAATTTGATAACCATTGTTTGCCTCTATGACAGGATTGAGCTTACCTTTTCTTATTTTGTAAGAAATTATACTGGTTTATTCAAACCATTACAACCATGCCGGAGATTTGGGGATGAGCGGAAAAATTGTGGACGACTGGTTTGAGAACTCCCCTCACCCGCCGGACTTTGTCCGCCGACCTTTCCCCAAATAGAGTCCATATCTTTGCCAAAATAGGCTTTGGAGAGAGGGAGCTGACCGCATGAGTATGGCACGGCTCCCTCTCCCCATATGGCTTGTGAATAACGTACAACCATTGCTTGGGGAGAGGGCGGGGGGTGAGGGGCTGACTTCTATTCGTCCATGAAACTTCTGCCCACTCCTAATTGTTGATCGTTGACATGATGTAATACATCGTATTACAATGAATGCGTGGATAAAGTTGAACTGACAATCAGTATCCTCATTTGGGATGATTGGAATATTGACCATATTGCCCAGCATGATGTTACGCCTGATGAAGTTGAGAAAGCATAACAAGACAAAAATGTTCTGTTTCTCAAAGCCAAACATGGACGGGTAATGTTTTTAGGTAAAACTGCCCAGAGGATGCTGGCAATTGTCATGAATCAACAAGAAAATCCAGAAGAATTTTACATCATTACGGCTCGTGATATGTCAAAAAAAGAGCGGGCATATTATTGTACACAGCAATAAAGGAAATCAGCATGAGTAACCGAACTATTCCATCATTTACTTCAATCAAAGAAGAAGCTGAATTTTGGGATACCCATGAGATAACAGACTATTTAGATGAGTTCAAAATCATTGATGGCGTATTTTTGGCGGATAAGGGGGAAAAGAAAACAGTGATGACCATTCGTATTGCCCAACGCTTAAACAGGAAGTGGAGAAAATCGCTAACAGTTATGACATTTCTGTTTCTTCTTTGGTGCGAATGTGGATTGTAGACAAGGTGCGAATGTTGCAACAAAATCAAAATGTCCAGTAAGTTTTTTACTATTTTGTCCGTAACCGATCCCGCAAAAATTGGGCGGGATGCAATGCCACCACTCCTGTTGCATGAGCGATTTGATGCCGGCAACTAGCCCCCGCTGCCACCACAATTGTACCAGACCCTGCCCCCCGGATTGCCGGCATTAACCGCCGTTCCCCCATCGCCAAAGAAAGCGCCACATGCTCCCGCTCGTAGCCAAACGCCCCTGCCATGCCACAACAACCTGAATCCACCTCCTGCAAGTGGGTGTTGGGAGGCAAAGTGAGGGCGATATGGCTTTTTGCCATGCCGGCAATCCCCTTTTGGTGACAATGCCCGTGCAACAGCAACTCAGTCGGCTGGTCGTCGAAGGGTAGATTGAGCTTGCCGGCAATCGCCAAATCCGCCAAAAATTCCTCTAATAACAACGTTTGTCCTGACACCAACGCCACCCGCTCATCATTTGGCAAAAGCGAGGCGTAATCATCCCGAAAGATGAGGGCGCAACTGGGGTCTAAGCCAATGATGGGGAGATTTTGCCCAGCAAATGGGGCTAAATTATCCAGCGTTTGCCGTGCCATGTGGCGGGCTGAATCAATCATCCCATTGGACAACGCCGGACGACCACAACAGCTTTGCCCCGTTGCCAACACTTCAAAACCTGCTGCTTCCAGCAGTTCGGTAGCGGCTTGCGGGATGTGTGGTTCGTTGTAATTGTTGACAGTATCTACGAACAAAACAACCTGTGGCTTGCCGGCATTCACCCTGCCCCGTTTGGCAAACCATTGGGCAAAAGTTTGGTTAGCAAATGCCGGCAACGCCCGTTCTTTGCTAATCCCCAACCAACGATCTAACCCCCATTTGAACGTCGAGTTTTTTAGCCCCCAATTTGCTAGCGGTGCCAGCCAGCCACTGCTCAAACGACTAATTTGAGCGATGTTGCCGAACAACCGTGTCCGCAACGGCGTCCCATTTCTGGCATAATAATTTTGCAACCATTCCGCCTTGATTTTCGCCATATCCACCGATGATGGGCATTCGGCAGAACAGGCTTTGCATCCAACACATAGGCTCATCGCCTCCTTCATGCGCGGGCTGGTTAGCTCATCTGCCGGCAATGCCCCCGACAACGCCGCCCGCAACAGATTGGCTCTGCCCCGCGTGCTGTGTTCCTCCTCCCGCAAAACCATAAAGCTAGGGCACATCGTGTCCGCTGTTCGCTTGCGACACACGCCCGCCCCGTTGCACATCTCCACCGCCCGAGCAAAGCCCAAATCTGCCGAAAAATCCAACTGCTCTTCCCATCTTATCGTCTGGTAATCGGCGCTGTAGCGTAACGATTCAGTCATAGCGGGGGCGTCCACTACGTTGCCTGGGTTGAGCAAATTGTGCGGATCAAACGTTGCTTTGACTTGCTGAAACAAGCCGTACAATTCTGCCCCAAAAAAGCGTTCGTTGAGCCAGCTTCGCGCCCGCCCATCCCCATGTTCACTAGAAAATGAGCCGCCATAGTCGCCTAGCAACTCGACGGCAAACTGGGCGATTGCCGGCATTTTCGCCACCTCCTGGGCTAATTTTGTGTTGATTAACGGGCGGACATGCAAGCAACCAGCGGAGGCGTGGGCGTAATAGGCGACGTCTGTCCCCAAATCGTTACAAAACGCCTCGATTTTTGCGATATATTCCGCCAAATGGGTTGCCGGCACTGCCGCATCCTCGATAAATGGGATTGGTTTGTAATCCCCTTTGACGCTCATCATCAACCCCAGCCCCACTTTGCGCACCTTCCACACATCCGCTTGCCGGGCTGGCTCTAAAATCGGTTTGATTGTACCGCATGGCACATGGTTGCCGGCAAGATGGCGAGCCAAACGCCCTAATTTCATCTCCAACTCCGCTTCGCTTTTCCCATAAAATTCAGTGATCAAGATGCAGTTGGGTTCGCCAGCCAAAAAGCTTTTTAGCAAGCGGGCATATTCGGGTACTTGCCGGCACATAGTCAGCCCCAAATTGTCCATCACTTCAATGGCAGATGGCTCCGTTTCTAACATGAGCGGCACGGCATTTAACGCCTCTGGCAACGCGTCAAATGGGAGGATGGCGATGGCGGTCATGGCGGGGCGGGGGACGAGGTTGAGGGTGATTTCGGTCATCACCGCCAACGTCCCTTCACTGCCACAAATTAACTTTGCCAAGTTGAAGCGGGGGTCGCGTTCCCATTGGAAAGTCGTTCCATCCACGAAGCGATCCAAATTGTAGCCGCCGCATCGTCGCCAATGGCGGGGAGCGCCGGCACGAATCACATCCCCATGCTCTCGCCTAATCCGCCCAATTTGCCGATAAATCTCTCCTTCTAGCCCAGCTCGCAACTGAACATCTGCCAGTTGGTCATCTTCCACCGCCGAAAAATGGCTCATCGTCCCATCGCTGAGAATGACATCCATGGCTAGGGTGTGGTCTGCCGTCATGCCATACAAAATGGAGTGGGCGCCAGTGGCGTTGTTGCCCACATTGCCGCCCAAACAGGAGCGATTGGAGCTGGCGGGGTCGGGTCCGAATTGCAGACCGTGGGGTTGCAAAGCGAAATTTAGCTCGTCGAGTACCCGCCCCGGTTGCACCCGCGCCCACCGCTCTGCGGGGTTGATTTCCACGATTTGGTTGAGGTGGCGGCTGAAGTCGATGACCAATGCCGTGTTAACGGTTTGCCCTGCCAATGAACTGCCGGCAGTACGGGGCAGAATGGGGATGCGGTATTTGCCGGCACATTCCACGGCGGCATGTACATCTTCTACCCTTTTGGGGATGAGGACGCCGAGCGGCATCGCCTGGTAAATGCTGGCGTCGGTACTGTACAAAATGCGGCTGTAATCGTCGGTGCGGAGGTTGCCGGCAATTTGCGGGGTCAGTTCAGCAATAAAGTCTGGCAGGGCAGAGGGGATCATGGGGCAATTATGGGGGTAATGCCGGCATTCTGGCTAGGGTAATCGGCAAAGTTGTTACCGCTGGCGTTTAACTGCACTTGTTCCACGTACAGGGAGAAGTTCATGGCTATAAGTTTATGGTGGTTTGACAAAAAGGCAACGGGGTATAGGAGATGTTTTTTTAGGTGGAGGAGATGCCGGCATCCTCGATGATATCGATGGCGACGAACGTCCAGCAGGCGCCACCCCGAACATTGGCGCCGATGAGGTGGTTCAATCCTATTCGCTCTTTTTGCCCTTGACGATAAAATAGGGATTGCCGGCAGCGACTGCCAGCTGACCGTTCTTAAACCCTAAAAACACATTTGGAGAAACGACAACCCATGGAAATCACCCTCGTTGATAAACTATTTGAATTTAATTTGTGGGCGAACAACCAATTGCTTGAGTTTTGTAGCCAATTAAACGACGACCAATTAAAAGTAAAAAGCAAAGGGGTTGTTGGGGACGTTCAAGAAACTTTCGCCCATATCGTCTACGCTGAAGCGATTTACATTCGGCGCTTGTCTGGAACGACGCCCTGGGGAGATGAGTTGGATCGGGACGAATGGTACAATTTGTCGTTGGCGGAGTTGCAAGAGCGGGCAAAAATTTCAGGGCACAGGTTGGTTGAGCTTGCCGCGCAAGTCAAGCTAGAAAAAGCGCATGATGTGGAATGGGAAGGCAAACAGGGCGTCTTTTTTAATTGGACGGTTTTGGTGCAAGCTCTATATCATGGTATCGAACATCGGACGCATATCAAGATTTTACTGACCAAGCTGGGCGTTGAGCATCCTGAATTTTCCGGCTGGGATTTTGGCGCTGTGTGGCAAAAGTCAGACGAAGAGGGGTAACAGACTGTGCCAACTTCTCGTCGTTGGAACTTTTGCATCACGTTAAAATCCTCTATTTCGGGGATGTCCAAACGATATTTTTGGGAATCGTAAGGCGGAATACTATTCCGTCTGTCGGATTATCAATCCGACTTACACGCTGCCCCCCAGTTTTGTGAGAAGTTACCCCGATTATTTCTCAGCCGTCACTCGAGAGCAAAAAAACGTTAAAGGGTTCGATAAAAGCAAATATTTCTCACTACGTTTGGCAAACATCCGCTTGCAACCCGTTACGTTACAGGTTACAATGCTATCTGTGATCAAGAGCTTTAAGCACAAAGGTCTGGAGAAGTTTTTCTTGACCGGTTCTAAAGCAGGTATCAATCCTGCACACGCTAGAAAGCTACAGCTTATTTTCGGCAGATTGCACGCTTCCATCACTCATCGCGACATGAATTTGTCCGGACTTTATTTACATGAGTTAAAAGGTGTTTGGCAGGGTGTCTGGTCGGTTCGAGTAAGTGGGAATTGGCGGGTCACCTTTGAGTTTGACCAAACAGATGCAGTAAAGGTCAATTATGAAGATTACCATTGAGGCAATTTAATGATGCAAATGTTCAATCCACCCCATCCTGGGGAAATAATCAAAGAGCTATGTTTAGAACCGTTGGGTCTCACAGTGACGAGAGCGGCGGAAGCGCTTGGCGTCAGCCGAAAAACCTTATCTGCCATATTGAATGGACGGGCTGGCATTAGCCCTGAAATGGCGATTCGGCTATCAATTGCTTTTGAGACTTCGGCAGAGAGCTGGCTCAATCAGCAGGTCCAATATGATCTGTGGCGTGTCAGACAAAGCCAACAAGAAATCAAAGTAAAACGACTTATTGCCACTTAACAAGGCATCACCAGTCGCAACGAGTATGAGTATATTGAGTAGAGCTAACTACCTTTGCAACAGCTAATCCAAGAGGCGTGAATATCCTCGGAGGTGGGTTAATCAACAAGATCAGCATCTGAGGAAGCCTACTAATCTACACCCCATAAAAACACCAAGAACCGAGAAAGAGCTATGCAAGGGATGACATTTGCCTGTTTGGGTCTATGCCCATTATACAAAATAATGTCTGGGGCTAAAGAGCGGACGCTTAACATAATATTCCTCCAATGATCCTGCGATGTTATTGTGCCAAAATACAAATAAGGAGCGATGATTTACGAGCCAATACCCTATAGTCGCTACGAGCAGTTCAGTGAATGGGACATTCTGTTCATTTTTGAGCCACAATTGTTGCCGAAAACTGTTGGCAATTCACCTAAAATACCAAGTATACTTCCAAAAAAAATTTCGGGATCACCAATCAACTATGCAAATTCAACCAACATCATCTATTATTTCTTTTCTAAAAATGGAAGCATCGGGGGGCATCTTGCTCTTTGTTTCTGCGGTTTTAGCCATTATCGTAGCCAATTCACCTGTCGAACCGACCTACCAATTGTTACTTTCCACCCCTGTGGAGATTCGGGTTGGGGCATTAGAAATTGCCAAACCATTATTACTTTGGATCAATGATGGTCTAATGGCGGTGTTTTTCTTTTTGGTTGGTTTAGAGTTAAAGCGGGAGTTGTTAGAGGGGGAGCTTTCAGATAGAAAGAGTATCATGTTACCCGGTGTTGGAGCGATTGGGGGAATGATTATGCCGGCGCTCATCTATCTCTACTTCAATTACAAAGACCCAATTGCTGTTAAAGGTTGGGCAATACCTGCCGCTACTGATATTGCCTTTGCCTTAGGCGTCTTAACTTTGCTCGGCTCCCGCGTTCCATCCTCATTAAAAATATTCCTAACCTCTTTGGCTATATTTGACGACATTGGGGCAGTTCTTATCATCGCCCTTTTCTACACCTCAAAAATTTCAATTTCTGCCCTCAGTATTGTTGCCCTATGTATTCCAGTTCTACTATTCTTGAACAAACGGAATGTCGTTGCTCGAAGTCCTTATCTGCTTATTGGGATTATTGCTTGGGTAGCCACCTTAAAATCAGGCGTTCATGCCACTTTAGCAGGGGTTTTAGTCGCCATGTTTATTCCAATTCGTTCCAAAACCAATCCCGCCTATTCACCTTTGAAAGATATTGAACATGATTTGCATTCTGTGGTCGCCTACTTTATTTTGCCAATTTTTGCCTTCGCCAATGCCGGCATCAACCTTAGGGGCGTGCCGGCAGAGCGAATATTCCACAATGTGCCAATTGGCATTGCCCTCGGGTTATTTTTTGGCAAACAAATCGGCATTTTCGGTTTGTGTTGGTTAGCCATCAAATTAAAGTTAACCAAATTACCCAATCAGATGAATTGGTTGAGCCTATATGGTACATCCGCTTTGTGTGGTATCGGCTTCACCATGAGTCTGTTTATCGGGTCTTTAGCTTTTGAAGAAACAGGGGTCAATCTGTTATTTGATGAAAGGTTGGGGATTATTCTGGGATCAGCAATTTCTGGCTTATGTGGCTATTTCTTACTGCGGAGAAGCCTAACATAAAATTTCTCTAGACAAATTTTCCATGCCAACCTAACGTTTTAACCGCCAATCGAGAGCAGAGAAGCGTTCAGTCGTTTTGTTGTTACGCACAGCAATGCTGATCGCCTTGCGGGAGCCAACCAAAATGACTAACTTTTTTGCCCGCGTAATCGCCGTATAAAGCAAATTGCGTTGCAACATCATGTAATGTCCCGTCACCATCGGCAACACCACACAGGGGTATTCGCTCCCTTGCGCTTTATGGACGGAGATGGCGTAGGCGTGTACCAATTCGTCCAGCTCTAAAAAGTCGTACATGATAGGCTGACCATCCACATTGACCGCCATTAGTTGGTTGAGATTGTCGATTTTTGTCACCCGTCCGATATCGCCGTTGTACACATTTTTGTCGTAATTGTTGACGGTTTGCATCACTTTGTCACCCACGCGAAAGAGCCTGCCGGCATGCGCCCGTTCCGCTTTTTTACCGGGCGGGTTGAGAGCAGATTGCAACAATCGGTTTAAGTTGGCAACGCCGGCATTTCCATTATACATCGGGCTAAGTACTTGAATATCATCAAACGGATGCAATCCAAACTTATTGGGAACCCGATTTTGCACGATGTCGGTCAGCAAAGTCGCCACTTCGTCGGGATTTTGCTTGATGAAGAGGAAAAAATCAGTTGCATCGGGGCGGATTTCCGGCATTTGTCCGTGGTTAATGCGGTGGGCATTGTGAATGATCAAACTGTCTGCCGCTTGCCGGAAGATGGCGGTCAGGGTGACGATTGCCGGCATTTTCGAGGCGATCAAATCACGCAACACATCCCCCGCCCCCACCGACGGCAATTGATCCACATCCCCCACCAGCAACAAATGCGTTCCCGACGGAATCGCCTTCAGCAAATTGTTTGCCAATACCAGGTCGATCATCGAGGCTTCATCCACAATCACCATATCGGCGATGAGCGGGTTTTGTTCGTGCCGCCCAAAACCGGTACCCGGCTGAAACTCCAGCAAGCGATGAATCGTTTTAGCCGGTCTGCCCGTCGCTTCTGATTGGCGTTTAGCGGCGCGTCCAGTAGGGGCAGTAAGCAGGTAACTTTTGCCGGCGCTGTCCAAAAAGTCGAGCAATGCCCGCAAGGTGGTCGTTTTGCCCGTGCCGGGTCCGCCAGTCAAAATCGTCACCTTGTTGGCGATAGCGGTTTGAATGGCGGTTTGTTGTTGCTGGCTCAATTGAGGTTGCCCCATTTGGGTAAGCGCAGGTCGCCATGTTAGCCCGGCAAGGCGGCTGGTGGGATGTTCGATCAACCCTTTTACCCGGTTGGTCGCCCCGATTTCTGAGTAATACATGGGGGTCAGGTAAACCGCTTTTTCTTCTTTAACCTCCGGCGCATTTTGCTTACCAATTTCGTAAACGATCGTCTCCCGCTTGAGCAAAGCGTCCGTTTCTAACTGGTCAATCACGGTGGACACTTTTTCTGCCGGCAAAGTCAAAATCTCTGCCGCTTCTGGCTCCAAAATCTCCTGCGGCACATAGACATGCCCCTCCTCCGCCATTCGGTTGAGGGTGTACGCCACCCCCGCCTCGATCCGGTCAGGGTCGTCTGCCGCCAATCCCAACGCCTGCGCCACCCGGTCTGCCGTCTTAAAACCGATGCCCCGAATATCTTGCACCAGCTTGTAGGGGGTATTTTGCACCATCTGCAACGAGTCGTCCCCATATTTTTTGTAGATTTTGATGGCGACATGGGTGGGGATGTTGTGCGACTGCAAAAAAACCATCACTTGCCGGATGGCGCGTTGCTCTTCCCACGCTTTGATGATGCCGGCAACCCGCTTTTTGCCAATGCCAATCACATCTTGCAGCCGGCTCGGCTCTTCGTCAATCACATCTAAGGTAGTTAAACCAAAGGTGTTGACGATGCGGTCTGCCATGACGGGACCCACCCCCCGCACCAAACCAGAACCGAGATAACGCTTAATCCCCTCGACAGTTGCCGGCATCGCTTGTTCACAATGTTCTACAGCAAATTGTCTGCCATGTTTAGGATGACTCGTCCATTTGCCCCGCATTTTCACCCATTCACCCGGATTCAGCTCTGGCAAATTGCCCACCACCGTCGCCAACGCCTCCCGCCCATAACGGAAAGGGAGCATCCCTTTGCTGTCTGGCTTGAGTCGTAAAACGGTGTACCCATTTTCAGCATTATAAAAGGTAATGCGTTCGACTGAGCCGCTTAGTTCATCTTGTACCATTCTGTCATTGTACCTATTCGCGAGTTGGGTCGCCAAAAGTAATTGCCCCTCCTGATCGTCAATGGTACAATCAACCACGAACGGATGTTCTGGTAGATTATTTTGATTGATAGAGGATACTTATGGCTAGGAAAGTGGTCGATGATTGGTTTGATGCGTTTCGCGCTAAAGATATTTCCAAACTTAAACTGGCTGAAACGTTTGTGCATGCTAGCCCCTATGGAGAAATTAGGGGCAGAGAAGCATACCTCAACTTAGTCAGAGAAAACACAGAAGCATTTTTTAGCCCAACGATCACAATTCTGGACATCATTGAGGATGGCAGTAAATTTGCTGTTCGCTATCTCGTTGATAACAATCCAGCCTGTGACTGTATTTATGTTCAAGATGGGCTAATTTCGGAAATCTTTTCCTACTATCACATTGGAGAAAAGCCAGTTTTATAAAATAGGGCTCTTTGAGCTTATGTGGGGTCTTGGCATATCTGTGGCAGGTAAGAAACGCTCTGACCTGCACCTTGCCGCCTGCCACGATTAAAAGAACCACACAATTACCCTAAAATAGATAGTTTTGGCGTTTAATGGAATTGACAGGATTTTTGGAGAGGAATAACCTTGTCCAAAAATCTCATTTTCGATACCCTCTTTTGTTCATTCTGACAATTTAGTTTACAAGGAGTGGCAAATGAAAGAAAAAATTCAGTTTTTTTGCCAAGAACAGGTCATTCAAGGCAAATTTTATTCAGCGCCTGAAGCATCTAATGCCCTGCCCACGCTATTGCTTTTACCAGGTTTTCCGGGCAATGAAGATGATGTACTTGGATTGGGAGCAGAACTGTCATTACGTGGAATCAACACATTGACGTTTAACTTTCGAGGCACATATCAAAGCGAAGGTGAGTTTAGTCTAAAAAATTCACTGGAAGATATTCAATCTGCCTTTGACTTCTTACAAAAAGAAGAAACTGTTAGAAAGTACCGCATAGACACAAATCAGTTGATTTTAGGCGGTTGGAGTTTTGGCGGCGGCATTGGACTTAGCTATGCGATTTTTCATCCTGAAATAGCTCACGTCTTTTCTCTTGCCGGCACAGATCATGGTGATTTTGCCCGTGAATATCAACGAAACGAGACATTTGCCAATATGGTAGACAAAGACTTTGAATCGTTAAAATATCCAAATGGACCAGTGAAATTTGCTGACGAGATGCCGATTCAAAATGAACTTATACCGAATCTAAGCAATTATGATTTATTGGATAATGCCGCTAATCTTGTTGATCGAGATGTGTTACTGATGGGAGGATGGGATGATTATGAAACTTTAATTGAGGATCATCTAATACCTTGTTATCGGAAACTGAAAGAGCTAGGTTCTGAACGGGTCAGCATACAAATTTTTCAGGATAATCACTTTTATGAAAAGAGTAGATTGGAGATTGTGGAAACTGTTTTGAATTGGGCGAGCAGTTTTCAGGAAAATACGAAAGAAGGGTAACTGATGGATGTTAACGAAAGTTTGGCAGTAGTAGAACGATGGTATAAAGAGTTGTGGGGCAAACCAGACCTGAATGTTGCAGATGAGATCGTCGCTGAAGATTATGCCCCTGATTGGATACATATAGAGAAAAAGGGTCCCGATCAGGTCAAACATGAGATCAACTATTTTCGATCTGTTTTCCCAGATTTACGATATGAAATCATTGACGCTGTTGTTGCCGGCAATAAAGTCTGGGTGAGGTACAAAGGCATTGGCACGCAACGGGGAGCATGGACACAGAGTTCACGGAGGAAGCGCAGAGAACACAGAGAAGAAAAAGCGGATATGGAAAAATTATGAGACAAAAGCAAACAATTCAAGAAAATAATTAGCCAATAAGCGATAAAAATTGCTCAAAAAAGGGAACTGTGAAAAAATCCCTGTGCCCTCTGTACCTCTGTGTTCTCCGTGTCAAAAAAATTCAGGTTTTCTGTGACCTGTATAGGGAAAATAACGAATCGTTGGGGAGCGTTTTCCTTTTATGACATCTTGGTTGATTTGGAGTTAGCGCCGCCATTGTGGGAGCTAAAAGGGCGTTTGAAAGGCGGCAGTTGAACCATTTTCGGCGGGGGTAATTGCCGGCATTCTCCTTCCACACCCTCTCTCTTTAGTCACTTTTTTGCCAACCTATTGACAAAAGTTCCATTTTGATCGATAATAATCGCAATGTACTTTGTATTACAAAGTTAATTACTTGGCAAACTTATTTGAATGACAAGGAGAAAATCATGTCTTCGATTGATCTAAAAGCATTGGAACAAAAAGCGTACCATTCATTTTTTGAGGATGGGTTGGTAGATATTTTGTTGGGGGTGTGGATGATCAGCATTGCGGCATTGATGTGGACAGACAACACCGCCTTTATCGGAATAATGCCCCTACTCTTTTTGCCGTTTCTGCGATTGCTGAAAAAGCTTATCACTGTACCTAGAATTGGCGTTGTGCGCTTAGGTAAAACCCAAAAACAGCAAATTGTTTTTAGAAAAAGATTATTTGCCGTTGTGTTGGGTGTTCTTTTTCTACTTGGTCTTGGTTTGTACCAATTTACAGTAGGTGATTCCAGCATAGAACCATGGATTCCAAATTTCGATGGGCGACTGATGTTTGGTTTGGTGATTGGTTTTTGCTTTGCGGTTGCCGGCATTTTGTTGGGTATTAATCGGTGGGTGGTTCATGCCGGCATGGTGATCGGCATATTTCTAGTTGGCTATTTTGTTTCGTGGGATGCTCCCCTTAGCTCGCTGATTGCCGGCATTGGTATTACTGCAAAGGGGCTATCCGTTTTGTTCCGCTTTCTGCAAAAATATCCTGTGGAGCAGATGTCGTGAGTGAGCCGAAAAGCAGTTCCCCTGCATTCACAGTGGATGATATTGATAAACTCATTCATGAACCCGCCCGCTTGCTGGTTATTGCCTATTTGTATGTGGTAGAAAGCGCAGATTTTATCTTTTTACGCAGTCAAACAGGCTTAACATGGGGCAATTTATCGTCCCATATCAGCAAACTAGAAAATGCCGGCTATGTGACTGTGACTAAGGAATTTGTGGAACGCAAACCACACACCATGCTCCAACTAACATCAGCAGGTCGAAAAGCATTTGAAACGTATCGGCAAAGGATGGCGCAAATTTTACCGTGAATGCCGGCAATTCAATCCAGCGCCATCTTATGCTAAACTATACAATAAATCTTAGACTCTTCATCAACAACAAAAGGAAAATTCAATGACTCAATATTTAATGACATATTTAGGCGGCGACCAACCCGCCAGCCCAGAAGAAGGCAAAAAACATTTTGCCAAATATAGGGAATGGCTATCTTCACTAGGCGATTCGGTCGTTAGCCCAGCTAACCCCCTCAAAGATACCAAAACCATTCATCCCGATGGCACAGTAACTGAAGGTAGCGGCACAACCATGTCGGGTTACACCATTGTTGAAGCAGATTCGATGGAGGCGGCGCTTGAGATCGCCAAATCGTGCCCATTTTTAGAAATTAATGGCTCACTTGAACTGTCTGAGTTGGTAAAAATGTAGATGTAAATGTCTTTTTTCTCCTCTGACCGAGAGCGACGGCTATGGCTGTGGACATTGGTGATAATTGCCGGCATCTTGGCTACGTTAGGGTTCTCCTGGGAGATCGCGTTAAAACTCTTCGGCCGTTACCTGCTAGACAACCTATTTTTCAATACATTGTTCCTCATTGGGGCGGCAATTGTGGCATTGGCTTGGCGGATTCGCCCGCGCGGGGCGGAAATTGGGGTGGGATTGGGGATTATCGCCGTTTACTTCTTGCTGTTTCTCCGTTTGTCTTTGCCCGCCGAACGAACCCATCTGATTGAGTACAGTGTAGTTGGGGCATTTGTTTACGCCGCATTGCGAGAACGCGCCGACAATCGTCATGTCCCCTTCCCCGCCCTGCTGGCTGTGCTGCTCAGTTCATTAGTTGGTATTGTGGATGAAACGATGCAAATTTTTTTACCCAATCGTGTCTTCGACCCAATCGACATCGGGTTTAACATATTGGCAAGCGTTATGGCAGTTGCCGGCAGCGCCGCATTGCGATGGGCGCAACATCAATTTGTATGATGCCGATATCTTTTCTTGGAACAGGCCAAGAGGCGATGATAAGATTCAGGGCGGCAAATTTTCAGTTCGAATGAAAGCCAAAGATGACAGCGCGAGTGTAGCTTTGTGGCAAGTTTTCGCTGTGACCTGCTTCGTTACTCGCTCAATACAGATATAGCGCCGCCATCGCCATAATCCCCCACAGCGCCATCCCGATCTGCAATGGGCGATCTTTCAGCAAAATCTCTTCTGGCGCCCCCCCTTGATTTTTCACTTCCATTAAATATAGATAACGGAAAATGGCGTAAACGATAAAAGGGATGGTGAGCATCATGATATGGTTTTCTGGCAGCCCTTCCGCCAAAAAGGTGTATAAACTATAGGTGATCAATGCCCCGGTGGAGACAACGCTAAGCAGTCGATCGATGAGCGACAAATTGTACTCTTCTAAAATCGCCCGATGACTGCCGGCATTTTCGCCCAACAATACCAACTCGTGCCGCCGCTTGCCCAACGCCATCAACAACGCCAAAAAGCCCATAAACAGATATAGCCAGGGCGAAAACCGCTGCACCTCGATCACCGCTACCCCCGCTCCTACCCGCAACACAAAGCCAGCGGCGACGATCATCACATCCAGCAGCGCCTCATGCTTAAGCCAAAATGTATAGGCGATCTGCATCACAAAATAAGCGATCAACACCATTGCCAACGCCGGCGATAAGAAATAGGCGGCGACAAAACTGCCCAGGGCAAAAACCACAGCGGCGATTCGAGCCAAGGTAGGGTCAAGTTCTCCTGCCGGCAAAGGACGGTATCGCTTTTTGGGATGTTGGCGGTCATTCTCAATATCCGCCAAATCATTCATGATGTAAACGGCGCTAGAGGTAAGGCAAAAGAGGAGTACCGCCATCGCCACTCGAGCGACGCTAGTTGGATTATTTAATTGAGAGTCAAACACCAGGGCAGTTGGAATAAAGATATTCTTAAACCATTGCCGCGGGCGCATCGTTTTAAGCAACGCTAATAACAATTGTAACTCCGGTAAAATGATGCGAGGTTGATGGTGCGGAAAACTATAACAGGACGACGCAAGACGTCAAGCCGGACAAATGGCATAGATCAGGCGAATACCTTTGGGCAATTCGATCTGCCGCTCAAACGCAAAGCCAGCTTTGTCAATAACACGTTGAGAAGCGACATTTTGGGGATGGATGGTGGCGATAATGCGGGGCAAGGTCAGCCGATTTAGCCCATATTCAGCCAATGCTGTGGCGACTTCCGTTCCGTACCCTTTGCCCCATTCGGGGCGGGCGATAAGATACCCCATCTCAATTTCGGGAATGCCGGCAACGATACATCCTTTAAAGCCGCACCGTCCGATTAATACCCCGTCTGCCGCTCGTTCCACCCCCCATTCGCCCAACCCATTTGCCGCCTGCCCCGGAACGCGCCGCAAAAATTGAGCCACTTCCAAACGGCTGTTGGTTCGTCCCCGCCCCATGAAGCGCATCGTTTGCTGGTCGCCGTGAATGCCGGCAAGGGCATCCAAATCATCCATCATAAATGGGCGTATTTTTAGCCGAGATGTCGTCAAAACAGGCAGCATACCAAACACAGCCAGCTTATTCGTAACGCAACGCTTCAATCGGGCGCAAACCAGAAGCCCGCCACGCCGGATAAATGCCAAAAATCAATCCCACAGCGGCGGCAAAACTAGTCGCCAACGCCACCGTCTGCAAATCGATCGTCGCCTCCAGCTCTAGAGCGGGTCCCGCCACGCTGGCGATAATCCAACCCAAAAAGATGCCAAACGCGCCCCCCAACAAACTCAACACCAACGATTCCAGCAAAAATTGCATCAAAATATCTCGTTTAAGAGCGCCTACCGCTTTGCGGATGCCGATTTCGCGGGTGCGCTCAGTAACGCTGACCAACATGATATTCATGATGCCGATGCCGCCTACCACCAGAGAGATGCCGGCAATGGCGCCTAAAAACGCCGTCAACGTCCCCGTAATCACGTTAAAGGTTTGCAATAAATCCGTTTGGCTAAAAATCCGAAAATCATCCTCCGCCGTATAAGCGATTTGATGCTGCTCCCGTAAAATCTCCGTGATCTGATCAATCGCCGCATCCGTATCATTTTCACTAGCTGCCTGAGCCGTTATCGCTCCCACCGCTGGCTCGCCTAATCGGGTTCGCCGCGAAAAGAGCCGGCTTTGCACCGTAGACATCGGCACAAATATCGTCAAATCCGTTTCATCGCCAAACCCCTGCCCCTTCTCTTCCAGAGCGCCCACCACCTCGTAGCTAACCCCATCAATACGCACGCTCTCCCCAATAGGAAACGTATCTTCAAACAATTCTGTCGCCACATCCGCCCCAATCACCGCCACCCGCGCCGACGATTGGTTATCGGCGATAGTCAGGGCATCTCCCGCTGTAAAATCGGTTAGATTATTGATGGCGAAATGGTTGGACGTCACCCCGTTCACCGTTACTCGTTTGCTGCGCCCGCCATACAGCGCCTCTCTACCCCCCGAAATGCTGGCAGTTACGGCGCTAATCGCCGGAGCGTTTATCCGATCGCTCAACGCCTCGACGTCAGACAAACTAAGCGAGGGATAACCGCCGCTATTTTCTGTGTCGGGAATGATGATAATTAAATTGGTGCCGATCGATTGAATTTCGCTGGTGATAGACTGGCTAACGCCGTTGCCAATCGCCATCAATGCAATCACCGCCGCCACGCCGATAATCACCCCCAGCATGGTCAAAACCGCCCGCAGTTTGTTAGCGAACAGGCTGTCTAACGCCGTTAAAAAACTTTCGCTTAAATTCATGATTCTACACTGTTTTCCTTGCGCTTATCGCTGACGATCAATCCATCTCGAATCGTTACAATTCGCCGAGCGCGCGCTCCTACTTCGGGGTCGTGAGTGACGGTTATAACGGTAATGCCTCGTTTGTACATATCTTCGAAGATGTCCAAAATTTCATTGCCAGTTTGGGTATCCAAAGCGCCGGTCGGCTCGTCTGCCAAGATGATGCGGGGGTCTGTAGCCAGGGCGCGGGCTATCGCCACCCGCTGCTGCTGCCCGCCCGAAAGCTCATCAGGGCGGTGGTCGGCTCTATCGCCCAACCCTACCGCTTCCAGGGCAGCATACGCTTTTTCCATTCTTTGGCTACGAGTAAAACCAGCATACATCAACGGCAGCGCCACTTGCTTAAGAGCAGAGGTACGAGCCAGGAGATTAAATTGCTGAAAAACAAAGCCGATGCGGGTGTTGCGAATGCGGGCTTGATCGTCGTCGCTCATATCGGAAACATCGATATTATCTAGCAGATAGACGCCGCTGGTGGGCAGATCGAGACAGCCAATGATATTCATTAGGGTGCTTTTGCCAGAGCCGGAGGGTCCCATAATCGCCACCAATTCCCCTTTGTCGATTGTCAAATCGACGCCGCGCAAGGCGTGCACGGTTTGGCTGCCCATTTGATACGCTTTGGTGATGTCGGTTAGTTGAATCATTTCGTTTGGCTTTTTATTCGTCAGCGGAACCGCCGAAGGGACCATCAAAAGTGACGCGCGGGGCGGTATCGCCGATCAGGATTTGATCGCCGGCATTTAAGCCGCTGGTCACTTCGGTAAATTGACTATCGCGCAATCCAATGGTGATTTCTGTCTCTTCAAAAGCAAAGGTTTCAGGATTGTCGTCTGTAACTAAGTTAACGGAAAATGTGCCGCGTTGCCGGTCGGCTTGGATGGCGTTGTTGGCGATAAGCAACACATCTTCTCGGCGGGCAGTCTCTAAATTGGCGTTGGCTGTCATGCCGATACGAACAGGCAAATCAGTGTCATCTAAGGTGAGGCGCACTTCGTAGCTGACGATTTCGGAGTTGTTGGTTTGGGGCACAGGGGCGATAAAGCTGACGTTGCCGGCAAGTTGGTCGTCGGGGAAAACATCTAGCGTCACATTCGCCCTTTCGCCTAATTTTAAATTTCGCAAATCGATCTCATCGACATCAAGAACCACAATAAATTGCTGCGCGTCGGCGATTTCCACTACCAAGCCAGAAGCAAACTCTCCTTCAGAAACGTGAATGGCGGTGATGATGCCGGCAAATGGGGCGCGCAAGGTGGCGTTATCCAGGTTGGTTTGCGCCTCTTCCAGATTGATGCGGGCTTGTTCTAGCTGGGCTGCACTGATGGCGATTCGTTCGTCTGACGCCCCAGCTACCAACGCTGCCAGCGAGGCTTCCGCTTGCGCCAATTGCGCCCGGGCCGCTTCGATTTGGGCATCGGAATTGCCGGCAAGCAGCAGATCGAGATTGGCTTGCGCTGCGTCACGGTTTGCCACAGCAGAACTCACATTGGCTTGGGCGGCGGCGACGGAATCAACGTCCGCTCCTTCCTTTAATTTGTCAAGCGATGCCTGAGCGGAATCTCGCTGGGCATTGGCTGACGCCAGATTCGATTCCGCCTGGGCGATGGCGTCTGGGCTGGCGCCATTTTGCAAATCATTTAACCGAGCTTGCGAAGCTTGCAAATTAGTGTTGGCGATTTGCAACTGTTCTGCCGCCTGATCTTGTAACGACTCTTTGGGACAATAGTTATATCCATCATCTTGCTCATAACAAGTAAAAACATCGTCGTAAAAATCCTGAGCGGAATTCTTTTGCTGTTGGGCGGTCAGCAAATTGGCGCGGGCGGTCGCCAAATCAGCTTCGCTGCTGCCTTTTTGCAACTCTTGCAAACTTTGCCAAGCGGCGTTAACGGCGGCATTGGCAGAGCGCAAATTGGCTTCTGCGGTAACGATATCTTGCTGGTTGGCTGGAGCGTTGGCTTGGTTTAGTTGGGCGTTGTTGGCAGAGATTGAAGCTTGCGCCGCTCGTAAGTTGGCTTGCTGGGCAGCGATTTGCTCTGGGCTGGGTCCTGCCAGCAAATCGTCCAAATTGGCTTGGGCGCTAGCGACGCTCGCTTCAGCGGATACAATGTCGTACTCCATCGTTTCTGCCAATAACTCGGCTAAATTCGCCTCTTGAATCGCTACATTTTGCTGGGCATTGGCTATGGCGCGATCCAAATTGTCGGTTTCCAGTTGCAACAATGGCGCGTCAACTTCTACCATTTCACCTACTTCGACAAAAACAGTCTTGACAATGCCGGCAGCGCTTAGCGACAACTGCGCTTCTCTTTGCGGCTGCACTTTGCCGCTGGCAGAGGCGCTCGAAGAGAGATCGCCCATAAAAGCGGCGACGATTTCCCCTTGTTCGGCTGTTTGATCTGCTGTAGCGTTTCTGGCGCGCTGTGACACAAACCAGGCGATTGCCCCCAGCCCTAACAAAAACAAACCCACCCAAATATAGCGGTTCCAATTGCGTCTCGATCTTTTGTCCACTAATCATACTCCTATAAAAATATCTACATACTGTCAATTTTTAATATCTCAACTGAAATGTACCGCAAAAATATGGAAAAGTTATGAAGAATTTGGGGGATTATCGGGGAAATTGCCAACACTCACGGCAAATACAAATAGCGTAAAGTTCATATTTTATTGTTCTACCTACGTTCCAGCTAAATTAGTTTGCTAAGTGGCGTGTAAGGCAGATCAAACGCTTCGGCGACCGCTTCATAGGTCAACTTGCCGCCCCAAGTATTCACTCCCAACGCCAACCCTGGGTCTGAGTTGATTGCCGGCAACGCCCCAGCGCCCGCCAATTTGAGGGTATAGGGCAAGGTGGCATTGCTCAGCGCCAAGGTGCTGGTGCGCGGCACGGCGCCCGGCATATTTGCCACCCCGTAATGCAATATTTCGTCCACATAATAAGTGGCGTTAGAATGGGTAGTGGCGTGGGTGGTCTCGATGCAACCGCCCTGATCGACCGCCACATCCACCACAACGCTTCCTTTGCTCATGCTGCTGATCATAGAACGGTTGACCAATGTCGGGGCTTTTGCTCCTTTAATCAGCACTGCCCCGATCAGTAAATCGGCTGTGGCGACATGTTTGGCGATGTTGTAGCTATGCGAAGCGACCGTCTGGAATCTGCCATGCAGCAATAGATCCAAATCGCGCAGCCGATCTAAATTAACGTCGAGAATAGTGACATTTGCCCCCATGCCCAACGCCATCTGAGCGGCATTTGTGCCCACCACGCCGCCGCCCAGAACGACCACGTTGGCGGGGCGCACGCCAGGCACGCCACCCAACAACATGCCCACGCCGCCATTTGGTTTTTCCAGATAATGGGCGCCAACCTGGGTCGCCATTCTGCCGGCAACTTCGCTCATCGGCGCCAACAAAGGCAACCCTCCTTTTCGACCTTCCACCGTCTCGTAAGCGATGCCGGTTACGCCCGATTCCAACATAGCCCGCGTCAACTTTTCTTCCGCCGCCAAATGCAAATAGGTGAACAACAGCAAATCAGGGCGCAAATATCGAAATTCGCTGGGTTGCGGCTCTTTTACTTTGATGACCATCTCCGCCCCCCAAGCGTCGGCGGCTGCCGGCACAATTTTGCTGCCGACCGCTTCATACTCCTCATCAGTAAATCGGCTGCCCTCGCCCGCCCCAGTTTCAACCAAAACAGTATGTCCATGTTGAATCAATTGGCTCACGCTTGATGGGGGCGCGGAAACCCGATACTCATTGTCTTTTATCTCTTTCGGAATGCCGACGATCATGGAAAAAATCCTTTGTGAAGTGTGAGATTAAATATCATGGCGCTGCCAGGCGAAACGCTCCGCTAATTTGCCTACTGGAATTGGGAATGTTGATGATAAATTTCGTACAAGATGAGGCTGGTTGCTACCGCTAAATTGAGCGAGTCGCCGCTGCCCGCCATTGGGATATTGACGATTGTATCACAGATAGCTTGTTGAGCAGGAGTCAAACCCAACCGTTCGCTGCCCATCAACAAAATGGCGGGTTGGGGATAATGAATGGCTCGATAGCTGTAGGGGGCGTCGCCCGCGGCGCCAATAACGACATGCCCCTGCGTTTTTTTCCAGGCGGCAAAATCGGCAAACGAAGCTGACGCTAATTTCAGCCAAAAGATGGCGCCCATACTTGCCCGAACGGCATCAGGATGATACGGGTCGGCGGTGTCGCCCAGCAAAATCACCCCTCGGCAACCGACCGCGTCGCAGCTACGAAAAATCGCCCCTAAATTGCCGGCATTTCCCACTCCATCTAATGCCACCCAACCCAAACCGCCCATTTCAACCTGCTCTAATCGAGCTATTTTGCCCCGTATGATCGCTCCCATGCCCGATGGATTTCGCCGAAAGGAGATTTGATTAAACGCTCGTTTAGTTAACTCAACAATTGGCGCATTTGCCGCCCGCATTTCCGCCAATGTTTGCCGGGCTAAATCGCTGGTGACGATCTCTGGGGCGCAAATCAATTTCACAATTTCCGCGCCGCTCTGAGCGGCTTGAGCCACGATTCGGTTGCCCTCCGCGTAAAAAACGCCTCTTTGGATTCGCGCCGAGCGCGACCGCAATTGACGCAGTTCCTGCGCTATATTCGCGTCTTTGGTCGCTCTTTTTTTTCTAGAATTCACTTTTCCCCTTTGATTTTGAGCAAATCGCAAAACCTATCGGGCTCGCCGCTCGACAACCGATGCGAAAAATTGACGAGCCTCTCTTGTCAGCCATCCATTTTCCTCAGAAACGACAATCAGGCTGGGTCTGTTAACTGCCCAATTTTAGCGCAACCACCAATGGACAAAGTTGGATTGTTGACATCACACATCGTCCATCAACAGCACAATACGCCCTTTCACAACCGCATTTTCAATCAACTGATGCGCTTCTACTGCATCATCCAGTTTCAGCCGTCGCTTGATAGCTGGTCTGATTATACCTTGTGCCAGCAACTCAAACAGGGCGGCTAAATCTTAGCCAAACCATTCTGGATTTCTTTTGCGTAGATCGCCAATCCCCATCGCGTTGTTGTAAAACCATACGGAACCAATATGCCGCCCTTTCGCAACGAGGCGAAGGAACGCTTGAAGTTTTCCCCGCTTTCTAATATATTCGTCACGGAAGACGAACCCTCATTTCCCAGCTATATCAACTACTCTAACTTACTCCGCTTCGACTCGATAAATCCAAATCGAATAGCCGATTCTGTCGTCGGGGAGTCGGGCGCGAAAATAGGCGAAAACCGTTTTTTCCTCCAATATTTGTAGCGGAATTTCGCCAAATAAATTGCTGACGCTGATGGCATAAATGCCAGGTTCGGGCTGTTTGGGGTCGAATGGCAAATCCCACCACAACTCATGATGATGGGTTAATCCAGGTAAAGGTTGGTACTTTTTTAAGTAGGCAGCGGGATTTGCTGAGCCAAAGTATGAGAGTTTGACCGACGGCTCTCCATTTTCGGTCATCCATTGTTGTAACCGGGCTAAATCTTGCCCCCAATCGATATTGCTGTCGATTAATATTCGCCCGCCATTTGCCGCCCCGCCGCCCAACCGATTAAAGTAGCTGAGGTAATGAGGGTGAATTGAGAGCGTATTTGCCAAAAACAAGCCGGCAACCAATCCAACTGCCGGCATCCAGGCTGGCTTCTTTACTTTTAAATACGCAATGAGAGCGGGAACAAGCAAATACAACAGCGGCAATATGGGCAACAAATGTCGGTAGCCGATATTGATAGCTGAACCCACGGTGACGGCGAAATAGGCGGCTGCCGGCAATAACAAAAAGAGGGCGCGTTTTCGGCTAGAGCTATTCGCCATGGCAAATAGCGCGGCGGAAATAAAAAGCGCCAGAGCCAGCAACGGGGTTTTGACGGCAAACGCCACCGGAAAATAGGCGTAGAACCCATTGTTAGAAAAGTTGCCATTCAAATAGCTGGGACGACCGCCGCCGCTGAGAAAGAGGATTTGTTCGATGCCGGCAAAAAAAGTAGGCATTGCTCCCGCATATTGATTCAACCGCTGCAACGCCTCAGATTGAAAAGCCATTCGCCCCCATTCGAAACCAAAAATCGCCCACACCACGACGATGGATGCCAGCCCTGCCACAACAGTTTGATTCAATCGACGCCAGGCTGCTCGCCTCTCGTTTTCAAAATCAAACAAGGGCAACGTCGCCAACCCCAGCCATATTGGAACGAAAATCAAAGCGGACAATTTGCTGCCAAACGCCAGCCCCATCATCAATGCAGACAGCCCCGCCCTGCCCACTCGCCAGCCATCGGCTCGCCACATCCGCCACAATGCCCAAAACGCCAGCGTTACGAAAAGCGCCCCGCCCAAATCGGTGCTGCTATACCGCCCATGCGCCAGAATATTGGGGTCGAACAGCAGAAACACCAGCGCCGTCAAGCCAGTTAGCCGGTTTTTGCCCCACAGTTGGCGGGCAAAATGATACCCAGTCAACCCTAATCCCATCGTTAGAAACAAGATGGGCAACCGCCCCAAAAAGAGGATGTGATGGGGGTTATTGCCGGCGCGCCAAAATAGGAAGTCTGCCATCCCATACCACCCTTCCCGCCACTCCCAATAGGGCAAATCAAAGGGGATAACCACATCGAGCAAAGCGGCTACTGGCAAAGCAGAGATGAGGTTGATTAACGGCGGATGCTCCAGGCTAAACCGGGGGTCGCCGCTGGCTAAAAAGGTCAAGCCGCGCGTCAGGTGGTTTTGTTCGTCCATGGTGGACGAATCATCGACCATGCTGCTGACCGCCAGATAAAAAAAGAGCAAAAGGAGCGGGGTCGCCAGCCAAACTGCCGGCATCCGCCAAGATAAGCACTTCATCGTCTGCGATTATAGCGGCGATTGGCGAATTGTGAATTGGGTGGCGGGCATGATAAAATTTTCGGAATGAAAAAACGGTTGCCCGCCTTGCTAAAAGTCGCCATTACCATCATTGGGCTGATTTTCGCTTTTTCACAAATCGACTTTAGGCAGGCATGGCGGCAAATTCAAACGATGAGTGGGGGCGATATCGGGTTGATTTTAGGACTGATGTTGATCAGTTTAGCGGTTAGAGCGTATCGTTGGGGGCTGTTGTTGCAAGGGGCTGGGGCGCAAATCGGATTTCGACGGTTGCTCCTTCTCTATTATGCCGGCAACTTTTTCAACGCCTTTTTGCCCAGCGGTTTCGGTGGAGACGCGATACGGGCATTGGAAGCGGCGCGAGAGATGCCGGCATCTGTAGCAGTGGCGATCGTGCTGGTCGATCGGATGACGGGATTGATGATCTTATTCGCTATCGCTTTGCTGGCGCTTCCTTTTCGCCCAGTTGGCTTTCCAAATTGGCTGGCTTTGACAGTTGGCGGGATGTCTGTCGCTGGGTTGCTGGGCGGCGGGGCGGTTCTGCATGGCGGCTTACTGCGCTGGCTCGACCAACGTTTGCCGCCTTTTTTAGCGCCGTTACATTACAAACCCATCGCTCAATTGACAGCGGCGATTGAAAGCTGCGGCTGGGCAGCGATAGGCAAAGCGTTTGTGGTATCCATAATTTTTAATGGGATATTGATCAGTTGGTGGTACGTTGCCGGCAATGCCCTTGGGTATCAAATTCCACTCAGCCATTACATCTTGGTCATCCCTATCTTGTCCGCTTCGTTGTTGCTGCCATCTATCGGCGGGCTTGGCGTGCGCGAGTCGTTAGCCCCATCTCTATTTGCCGCTGCTGGTTTATCTTCTACTGAAGCGGTCACGCTGACTTTGCTGCTATTTACTCTGTTGCGATTATCCAGCTTAGTTGGCGCCCCCCTCTATCTGGGGTTGATATGGCAAAATAGGCGGCAAATCGCCTAGCGGACTCTATTTACCGTCTGGTTATGCTGATTTCTGATATGGTCGCTTTGGTTGGCTGCTTTGCTCGCCTGGCTCAAATCGGCGCCGATTTAATCAGTTGATGATTCTTTGCTTTTCGGCTGACAATTCGATTAAAAGCCTGAGAAAATACGGCTGAATGGAGAGAGATTGGCGCGTTTGACTACTTCGCCAGATGGATGGGTTCTGCCGCATTTGGTACAGGCAAAGGCGTTGCCTTGTCTTACTATGGTTACTGTTTCGCTCACAAGTAAATCGCTGCAGTCGACGGATACTTTTGCCCCGCATTGATTACATACTACCTTGATAAGTTCTTGCACGAGATAATCTCCAACTCGATGCTGCATTGTTTGTAATCGATCCCTTAAGCGCCAAAACTCCACAACTACGCCGATAAATGAAGGGGTTGCCGACTTATTATATCTCAATTTCGTTATGAAAACGCAATAAAAATCATAAAGTCGAAACAATTGGGGCGCAATCAACCATTTTTCCTACTAAATTAGCCAGGCGTACTGGACTTTAGCCGGGCGCGCCGAGCGGCGAAGCGGGCAAATCGAAATAGGTGTCTCTATTTCCGCGCCACATGGCAAATGCATAAGGAATACGGGTAATATGGTTGGGCGATAGATTTGCCGGCAACGTCTCTTGTAAAAACCAACCCATATCAACCGTCTCTTGCGGGTGGGTTGGCGGATCAAACGCGCCCTGGTTGAGCGGGCGGCATAAAAATACAAATTGATAGAGGTGAAATGCCGACTGGCTGCCATGCAAGCGAGAATCGAACACCCCCGCCAAACCGACAGGCTGGCAATGCGCACCGGTTTCCTCATACGCTTCCCGAACCGCAGTTTCAGCCGGGGTTTCTCCGGCGTTGCTGGCGCCGCCCGGCATCGCCCACGTTTGATCATCCGCTCGCTGTATCAGCAACATCTCTCCCTGGTCGTTGATGATCGCCGCATCTACCCCAGGAAATGGGCAAGGACGGGAAAATTGGGTCAATTTGAGGGGCTCAATTTGTGGCAGGGGCGTTGCAGTGGCTATGCCCATCAACCCTACTGAGATTTCTCTGACACGCTCGTAATTTTCTTGGTCGTAGATTGTGCCGGCAAAATGGCTGCCCATGGCAGAAATATCACGCAGCATTTCGGCGTAATGCGCCAACTGTTTGGCTAAATCGGTTGGGGTCATCAACTCTCTCCTTTAATTTTTTCGTTCTAATTCAGAATATCTTACTTTTGTCCATTGCGCTCCAATTTTTCTCCGCCGTTTGCTGTCTGAGATATTATCGCGCCCTGCATTTTTAATGCCGGCATCAACTGTTAAATTGTGTATAACCAAACAGATAGGCGCAGAGTTCACGGAGGAAATGCGAGAACAGAGAGAAGAAAAAAGAGATTTGGCAAAATTTTTAGACCGGGTAAAAATTCAAGAAAACAATCAGCCAAAAGCTCTTGAAACGACCCGAAAGGGTGGAACTGCTAAAAAATCTCTGCGTCCTTTGTATCTCTGTGTTCTCCGCGTCTAAAAAAATGCATTTTTTATGACCTGTATAATTACAATTGTGTTACACTGGCTAATGTCGGATCGCGCAAAATATCTCATAAACTCATCAAAATCAGGAAATAAAAATGACAGACAAAATCGGTTTTATCGGGCTAGGCATTATGGGTTGGGGGATAACCCACAATTTACTCAAAAAAGGGCATTCAATTATGGTGTGGAACCGCACCGCCGCCAAAATGGAGGAGTTTTTGGCTCTGGGGGCAAAAGCTGCCGCCTCGCCAGCGGATGTGGCGCAGCAATGTGACATCATCTTAATTTGTGTCAGCGATACCCCTGACGTGGAGGCGGTTATTCTGGGCGAACATGGGGTTTTGGAAGGGGTTTCTGCCGGCAAGTTGGTAATCGATCACAGCACTATCAGCCCGCAAGCTACAATCGCCATTGCCCAAAAGTTGCACGAAAAAGGGGCGAAGCTGTTAGACGCCCCCATCAGCGGCGGCAGCGAAGGAGCGAAAAACGGGACGTTAAGCATTATGATCGGCGGCGACGCAGCGGATGTTGAGCGGGCGATGCCGGCATTCGAAGCGTATGGCAGCGCCATCACCCATGTCGGCGGGCAAGGCGCGGGCCAAATGGTCAAACTCGTCAACCAAATTTTGGTGGTGATCAATCAGTTAGCCGTTTCAGAAGCGTTGTTGTTTGCTCAGGCGGGCGGGCTGGATTTAGAAAAGACGATAGCCGCAGTTAAGGGCGGGGCTGCCGGCAGTTGGATGTTGGCAAATCGGGGACCGCAAATGATCGAACGAGATTGGCGACCCGGCTTTACCATCGACCTGCAACAAAAAGATGTGCGGCTGGCGCTTAAAGCGGGAGATGAATTGGGCGTTCCGCTATTGGGAACCAGCCTCGTTTTCAATATGTACCGCGTTTTGCAAGCGCAAGGCTTGGGGGGAGAAGGCAACCACGCCCTGGTTAAAGCCCTGGAAAAGATGGCGGAGATCAAGCTTAACGAATAAGTACGCTATGGAAAAACCCGCTCAGTCCAGCGCATCGGATTGATCGGCTGGTTCATCAGCCGGATATCCCAATGCAAATGAGGTCCCGTAGACATGCCAGTGCTGCCGATCGTTCCGATTTGTTGTCCGGCAATCACCCGATCCCCGGCTCGAACGTCGATTGAATCCAGATGATAATAACCGCTCATTACTCCCCAACCATGATCGATGATGATGATATTTCCTCGCACCTCAACCAGCTCGGCAAATCGAACTACCCCATTGGCGGGGGCAATAACCGATGTGCCGGCAAAACCGGCAAAGTCCGTCCCGCTATGATAACTGTCATACGCTCCGCCATTGTAAGAACGAGCGATGCCGTAAATAGCCGTTATAGGCAGCGGTTCGACTACGGGCAGCAAAAAGGGCTCATCCCCCCAATATTTTTGCGGCGTAAACAGCCCATATCGTTCGGCTAGCAACTCATTTTCGGCAATGCGCGTCTCAATTGGAGCCAAATAAGTTACAGTTATCGCTTGCGAGCCGTAATTAAAGGGGGCAATTCGAATATCCTGGCTAAAAGGCGTCCAGGGTCGCTCTCCGCTGCCGCTGAGAGCCAGGGTATGCGCCCCCGGCTGAGTGAAAGCGTCGATCCCAATCAACGACACAAAGCCGTCGCCGCTGGGAGCAAAGTGCAGGCGGCGCTCATCCAAAAAACCGCTCGGTTCGCCCGGCAAACTGTTCTCGACGTACAAAGACAAGGTATCTCCCTGAAATGCCGGCAAACTGTCTAACGCAATCCTTTCCCATTCCCCAGTCAACGATTGATACCGTTCGGCAGACGGCAATCGCAGCCGCTGTCCAGGGCGAATAGGGGTAAAAGGGGCTAGCCCATTCCACGCCGCTACCTGGGCGGGCGGCAAATTAAAACGAGCGGCGATGGTCAACAATGTATCATTTGGCTGGGCATTGTAACTCTGCCCGACCAGCGGCGTTGGCTGATTATTGCCGGTACGGCTAACCACATTGAGCGGCATGCCGGCAATTAGGCGGGATGGGTTGACCAGTCGGTTTTGGGCGGCGATATCCAACGGTTGGACGTTAAACTGTTCGGCGATGCCAGCCAGCGTATCGCCGATTTGCACTGTGTACAATGTAGGAATCGCCGCCCCGCCTATCCCCGGAATGAACAACTCTTGTCCAACTAAAATAGCGCTGGGGTCAATGATGTTGTTAAGCTGTTGCAACGCTTCGACTGTGGTATCGTATTGGATTGCGATAGAAAATAATGTTTCGCCAGCTTGTACGAGGTGTGTTTTGGGAATATCTAGGTCAGGAGTTGGCGTGGGGTCGGACGGCTGGGCAAATGCCGGCAATATCCCCCACCACAACCAAATCAAACCACTCGCCAAAAGCCATCGCTTCATTGGTGGCGCGGCGGCTCATCCTCTAAATCATCTTCATACTCCAGAGCTGCTCCCATCGCCACTTCCGCCGCCCTTTGCGCCGCAACCTGTTTGCTGCTGCCGCTGCCCCGCCCCCAAATCTTATCATCTAACTTTACTTCCATGGTAAACACCCGGGCGTGGTCTGGTCCTGCGCTCTCCACCAAATTATAACGCGGCGTGGTATTAAAACGCCCTTGCGCCCAAATTTGAAACTCGCTCTTGCTATCTTTGTGCAACGATTCCGCAAAAATACGTCGCAAACGTTCTGGGATCAGGCGATCGAGCAATTTTTGCACGGCTTCTAATCCCTGATCCAAGTAAATTGCGCCAATGACCGCTTCAAACGCCCCGCATAAGATAGGAGTGCGGTCGCGTCCGCCATTTTCATCCTCGCCTGTTCCCAATCGCAAATAGGCGCCCAATTGAAACTGTTTGGCGAATCCCGCCAAACTTTCGGTGCGCACCAACGCCGCCCGCAACGCTGTCAAATCTCCTTCTGACGCTTCTGGCAACCGATGATACAGATAGTCGCCCACCAAAAAATCTAAAACGGCGTCTCCTAAAAATTCCAGCCGTTCGTTGTCTTCTAAACCCCAAGCTGGATTTTCATTTAGATAAGAGCGATGGGTCAGAGCGCGTGACAACAGGGAGTAGTCGTTTAGGTGAACGTCGAGCCCTTTTTCAAGCTCAATCAAATCATGCATAAAAATGATTGTAAAGCCAACTATTCGCGTTGCCAAAAAACCGGGGAGCTTGGACGATTATCCCTCGTATTTTCTAAAGATTAGGGCTGAATTATGCCCGCCAAAACCAAAAGCGTTGTTCAGGCACACGTTTATGGAGGCGGCTCTAGCATAATTTGGCACATAATCGAGGTCGCAATCGGGGTCTGGCTCAACATAGTTAATGGTAGGCGGCAACATTTGATCGCGGATCGCCATCAAACAAAAGACGCTTTCAATTGCCCCGGTAGCGCCCATAATATGTCCGGTCATCGATTTGGTAGAGCTAATGGCGCATTGGTAAGCGGCTTCGCCTAAGGCAGCCTTAATCGCTTCCGTTTCAGCCCGATCATTTAATGGGGTAGCGGTGCCGTGGGCGCTAATGTAATCGACCTCTTCGGGCTGTAAACCAGCCTGCTTTAATGCCAGCCCAATTGCCCGGGCAGCCCCGCGTCCTCCCTCCGCTGGAGCGGTGATATGATGAGCGTCGGTGGTTTGCCCGTAACCCACGATTTCGCCCAGGATGTTCGCTCCACGCGCCTGAGCGTAGGTTAAACTTTCTAACATTAAAATGCCAGCGCCTTCTCCTACTACCAAACCATCCCGATTTTTGTCGAAGGGCTGTGGAGTTCCTTCGCTTTTGGTTGAGGTGGCGCCCGCTCTTTCGAAGCCGCCGATTGGGGTGGAGGAGATGATCGATTCCGCGCCGCCGGTTAGGGCGGCATCCATCTCTCCATAGTGGATGGCTCGGAAGGCGTGTCCAATGGCGTCACTGCCGGCAGCGCAGGCGGTAGCTACTGTTGGGGATGGTCCCTGAATGCCATGATCGATGGCGATCATGCCGGCAGCGCCGTTGGGCATAATCATGGTGATGCCGAAGGGGCTGAGCCGCCGCAAACCGCTCTTCAGGTTGGTACGCTCCTGGTCAATTAACGTTTGCACGCCACCTATTCCAGTGCCCACAATAACGCCGATACGTTCCCGATTGTCGTCTGTGATTTTCAACCCTGAATCCCCCAAAGCTTCGTTGGCGGCGACGGTAGCCAACTGTTGGTATCGATCGCGGCGGCGAGCGTCGCGCCGTCCAATCAATTTGCCAGGATCAAACTCTTTTACTTCGCACACGCCGCCAGATACATGATCGCCTTTTGGTATTAGGGTAAAGGGACCAAAGCCGGATTTGCCGGCAAGCGCCGCCGCCCAGCTATCTGGCGTATTATTGCCGATTGGGGTGACTAACCCAGCTCCTGTTATCACAACGCGATGAAAGCCATTTTGCGCGCTCATCAATTTCTCTCCATCTTGTTACTTTATGGTTTTAAATAGTAGTCTACCAGATAAACACCAGCAACGCGCTCAAAGTTATGATTTTAGCGACAAATTATGCCGGCATGGGGTAATCCGCCTCGAGAGCTTCCTTCTCTTGAACCAGCAGGGCGTCATAATAATCTGACGAGACGGCAGCGAAATGTTCGATTTTCAATATGTTTAATGCCGCCTGCGCCGCTGGCTCTTGATGAATGGCTAGCAATCTCTCTTTTAGTTGGAAAGCGATTTGGGGGGCGATTTGACAGCCAGCCACAAATGCCGGCATGGGGTAGGGTTGTGTTGTAGCAATCACCCGCGTACCCGCCACCTTCTGTGGCGCGTAAAGGCGCAGCAAATCATGATAATAGCCATCAATGGGAACCAAATCGACTTCTCCCCGCCGCATCATCTCAATCCCTACCGAAAATGTGCCGATTGGACCTATCGACTCCCGGTAAAGCGTTGGGCGCGATTCGTTTCGATAAGGCAGCAGGTGGCGGCGTAAAGCATTAAACCCCGACTGAGAATAATCGACTGTCCAGCAAACTCGCCCGCCAAAACTATCTTCTATCGTTTGAAAATCGCTATCTTCTGCGACTAGAAAGTCGGAATAGGTTATCGGTTTTCGTTGGTAGCGGGGCAAAGTTGGGGCTGGGGCAGCCAGCAATTGGGGGCGGGGCGACGCCAGCGCATAGGGGTAGCCGCACATCAACACACACCCCATATCTTGTCGCGCCCACAGCTCTTTTATCGGCGTGGGAAAAGCGTGGTCGATTACGCGCAACGGCAGCCCGCTTTGCTGAATGATTATCGCAAACAACGCATCCCAGGCAGCCCGAGTTTGGGGGGCGACATTGTACATGCGGGAGTTGGCGATTAATGACAGGGTATGATCATTCATGAAATTTCTGGCGGCAGCGCCTCCGCCGCTGGACACAAATCTGTCAGATTACAATCGGCGCAATTGGGACGGCGGGCAAAACAGATGCGCCTGCCATGAAAAATAAGCAAGTGTGAGATGTTGATCCACTCTGATTTTGGCAGCAGCGCCATCAAATCGCGCTCTACTTTTTTGGGATCGTGATGAACCGTTATCCCTAGGCGGTTAGAAAGCCGCTTGACGTGGGTATCGACTACCACCCCTTCGGCGATGCCGTATATTTCGCCCAGGGCGACGTTGGCGGTTTTGCGGGCGACGCCGGGCAGGGCGATGAGTTCAGGCATCGTTGCCGGCAATTTTCCGTCATGTTTGGTCTCGAGCAGGTGAGCGCTTTCTTGCAAAAAACGGGCTTTTTGCCGAAAAAATCCAGTGGGACGAATCAGCCGTTCGATCTCGCGGCGCGGCGCGGCAGCCAGGGCGGCGGCATCGGGGTAGGCGGCAAACAGGGCGGGCGTTACCTGATTGACCCGCGCGTCTGTGGTTTGAGCAGACAAAATGGTGGCGAACAATAGTTGCACTGGCGTTTCGTAATTGAGTTCACAATGGAAATCGGGATGGCGTTCGTACAAACGCGCCACAATTGCCGGCATTCTTTCGATAATGGGGCTTTCTGGCGTTAGGGCGCTGGGCGCGGACATGCCGGCAATTGTAGTGAAGCTGGATGAGAGAGCAACTAACTTTAGCGAATTGGTATGATTGTCCATCACCGCGTCGTTCCCTATAATTTCTCTAGCTTACCGATTCCTACAACAAAACGAGAGGTTGCCCCATGTCATTCTTAAACCGTTTACTCCAAACCTTGCTCACCCCGCCGCCAGTTCAACAAAGCGAACTCCAAACCGTCGTCGTTGGGGACAAACCCGACCCCGTCCACAAAAAAGTCCTCAAAATCGTTCACGACGCCAGCGTGCCCAGCCATGATGGGAAACTGCTTTCTACTGTGCTAGGTTGGAATGATCACAACAAATTAGCCCACGACTATATCGAAGATATACATGATACAAGCTACGGCTACGCCAATTATGAAATTGTGGACGAAATTTATGTAGACGGCTTTCCGGTAAAGGAAGATGGCTTTAGCTACACTGCCGACCAATTTGTCGGGCTATGGCAGGCGAAAAGCGGATTTCACCAACCCGATCGGGTCGATTATCTAGCGTTAGTTCGCGAATTTGAGATGATCGAGCGGGTAAACAGCGGCGAAATCGACGAAATTTGGCTCTTTGGCTTCCCTTATGCCGGCTATTTCGAGTCGCACATGGGGGGACCTGGCGCATTTTGGTGCAATTCTCCCGCTTTGAAGGGAACAGCACACGCCCAACGCCGCTTTGTCATCATGGGCTTTAGTTATGAGCGCGGCGTGGGCGAAATGTTGGAAAATATGGGGCATCGGGCGGAGTCGATTATGCGCCAGGTTTATCGCAAAACGCGGGGGAACGCTAACCTGTGGGAACGGTTCGCCCAATATGATCAAACCCATCCCGGACAAGCAGAAGTCGGCATTTTGCATTTCGCTCCCAACAGCATTCGAGATTACGATTGGGGCAACAAGACGAAGGTTTTAAGCCGGTGCGACAATTGGCTCAACTTTCCTGATTTGTCAGGGGAAGCTCGGATAGTCGATTGTTCGGATTGGGGAGACGGGGATATTCGCAAACATCATAAATGGTGGTTCGAACGGCTGCCTCATATCAATGGGGCAGCCAATGGCATCTCGCTAAATTGGTGGGAATATATTATCGATCCCAATTTGGTTCGGTAGGATGGCTTTGCCGGCATTTAACCCCCGCCTTTTAACCTATGCAAGCGAGGGGGATCGTGTTACCATCCAGCTATGAACAGACCCGCATCACTGCCCGATTATCGTTGGCAAATCAGTCCAATCGCTCCGCCAGAATATTGCCGGCAATTTAGCCGCTTCCATCCCGCTTTAACCCAGGTTTTGTATAATCGCGGGCTGACCACGCCTGGGCAGGTACAAGCCTTTATCGAAGGGCGTTATTTAGAAAGCCAAGACCCCTTTTTGCTGCCCAATATGGAGGTCGCCGTCGCCCGCATCAAACAAGCGATAGAAAACGACGAACGCATCGTCATTTATGGCGACTTCGACGCCGATGGCGTAACCGCCACCGTGTTGCTCACCCAGGCGCTGCGCGGTTTGGGCTGCGCCAGAGAGCAAGCCCGCCCCTATATTCCCGACCGAATTGACGAGGGGTATGGATTAAACTTTGACGCCTTAACCCACATTCAAGAAGAGTTAAAAGCAGATTTAATCATCACTGTCGATTGCGGCATTCGCTCTGTGGCAGAGGTAGAGCATGCCAATGGGTTGGGGTTGGATATGATTTTGACCGACCACCACAGCGTTGGGGCTGACTTGCCGCCGGCGTTGGCGGTGATCAATCCCAAACGGGCTGATTCAACTTACCCGGAAGAGAATTTAGCCGGCGTCGGCATCGCCTACAAATTAGCCCAGGCGTTGCGCCAAACGATGCCTGACCAAGCTCGTTTTGAGGAAAGAGAGCTGCTCGATTTGGTCGCCATTGGCACGGTGGCGGACATCGCTCCGCTGCTCAAGGAAAATCGCAAATTGGTGATCGACGGTTTGCGAACGATGAACGACCCGACGGCGATGCGCCCTGGCATTTGGGCGCTGACCGATGTTGCCGGCATCAAACCGGGGTCGTTTACGGCAGAAACAATCGGCTTTGGCATCGCCCCCCGCATCAACGCTGCCGGCAGATTGGCGCACGCCTATGCTGCCGCCAAATTGTTGGCGACCAACAACCGCCCCGACGCCCGTCGGCTGGCGGCTGAACTGAATGAACTCAACAAAAAACGACGGCAACTGACCCAATCGTTGAGCGAAAAAGCGGAAACGTTGGTCGATGTTGATGCTCCAGCCCTTATTGTGGCAGACGAAACGTTTGCCCCAGGGGTGGTGGGGCTGGTGGCTAGCCGTCTGGCGGAAAAATATTATCGTCCGGCTATCGTCATCGAAAAAGGAGAGACGCACAGCCATGGCTCGTGCCGCTCTATCAGCGAACTGCACATCACCGAAGCGTTGGATCAGACGGCAGATTTGCTGGATCGGTATGGCGGGCACGCCCAGGCAGCAGGGTTGACGATTGCCAACGACAAATTGCCGGCATTTACCGAACGCATCACCGAATATATCGCCCAGAAGACGGACGGGCTGGATTTGCGCCCGACTATCGCCATCGACGCCGAAATTCCGCTGCACCAGATCGATTGGGGGTTGCACGAACAGTTGCAAGGGTTAGAGCCAACCGGCTGCGCCAACGCCACGCCGATTTTCGTCAGCCGGGGGGCGCAACTGTTAAATCACCGCGCAGTAGGCGCCGGCGGCGACCATTTACAACTTGAACTCAGCAGCGGGACACACGGGGTGCGAGCCATCGCTTTTCGGCAAGGGGCATGGGCAAACCAAATGCCCCGCCAGGTCGATGTGGCATACACAATTGGGGTAAACGAATGGCAAGGTCGGCGCAATTTACAACTACGCGTGGAGGATATTCGACCAGCGGAATGAAGCTGATTATTCGTCCTTTTGCCGCGGCTGATCAGGCGGCTGCTGAAGCGTTGATTTTTGCTGGTTTGGCAGAGCGCTGGGGGCGGCTGGACCCTTCGTTGAATGAGGATGTTCGGGATATTGCCGGCAATTACCAAAATGGCTGTTTTTTAGTGGCAGTTGCTGATGAGAAATTGGTTGGAACAGGAGCCCTCATCCCCGAAACGACAGGCGTCATGCGTATTGTTCGCATGTCGGTGGCAAAAACAGTTAGGCGGCAAGGAGTAGGGCAAGCGATTTTGGAGCGGCTCATTGTTGAAGCGCGGGCGAGAGAATGCCGGCGCCTACTGTGCGAAACGACCAAAAGCTGGACAGACGCCATCGCCTTTTATCAACAAAATGGCTTTCATACTGCTCATGTTGACGACCACGACCACCATTTTTATCTAACGCTCAATCAAAAAAATTAACCCAGAGGCGCGCATCATGAACCCAATCATTGGTATCACCACTTACGGACGATACGAAGATAAGCTATCTACCGCCCATTATGCCGAATATTTCGTTTTGCCGGCACAATATGTCGATGCGGTGCGGCGGGCGGGCGGCGTGCCAGTGCTGCTGCCGCCCGGCGAACCCAATTGGCGCGATTGGCTGCGAGCGGTAGACGGAGTAATTATCTCTGGCGGCTCAGACGTCCATCCCGACCGATATGGCGGGGATGCCAACCACCCTAACTTGACCAAAGTTGACCCTCAGCGAGACAAAACGGAGCTGGCGTTAGCCCGCTATTTAACCCAACAAGAGAAACGACCCACCTTGTGCATATGCCGGGGGATGCAAGTGTTGAATGTGGCATTGGGCGGCAGCATGACGGAGCATTTGCCTGATATTTTGGCAGAAGATATGCACCGGGGCGAAGATGGCGGTTGGACGGTGCAGCCGTTACAAGCCGACCCAGCTACGCTTTTGGCAAAGGTGATGGGGACGACGGATGTAGCCACTTATTCGGGGCATCATCAGGGGGTAAAGGAGGTGGCGCCGGCGTTGCAGGTCACGGCGCAAGCGGCGGATGGGATCGTAGAAGGATTGGGCATCGCTGACCATCCGTGGCTGATCGCCGTTCAGTGGCACCCTGAAGTGTCGGCAGCGGAAGATGAGACACAGCAGCGGTTATTTGACGAATTGGTGGCTGAATGCCGGCAAAACGGAGAGGGCAATTCGGCAAATTGAAAATCATTCCAACCCAAACAGGATTTCACGCCCTTTCATCCCCACCTGACCACTTTCCCAAATTCAATTCATACCCCTTTGGCGCAATTGGCATATAATGCGCAAACTGTTATTATCATTCGTTTGATAAACGCCACAATTCACAAGGATTTTCTAACTATATGGACATTTTAAGAGAATTTATCGATCTATTCCTGCATCTAGATGAATATTTAGCGAACATCATCCAGCAATACGGCACGCTAACTTACCTGATTTTGTTTGCCGTAATCTTTGTGGAGACCGGCTTGGTCATCATGCCATTTTTACCCGGCGACTCGTTGCTGTTTGCCGCTGGCGCCATGGCAGCGTTGCCCGAAACGGGTCTCAACATCGCCTTGATGTGGCTGTTGCTGTTTGTGGCAGCCGTCTTGGGCGATACGGTGAATTATTGGATCGGCAACAAAATTGGACCGAGAGTGTTTGAGCGGGAATCTCGTTTCATCAGACGAGAGCATCTAGAAAAAACGCAACGATTTTATAAAAAACATGGCGGCAAAACGATCATCATGGCCCGATTTGTGCCGATTATTCGCACCTTTGCCCCCTTTGTAGCCGGAGTTGGCACGATGAACTATAGCCGGTTTATCACCTACAATGTTGTTGGCGGCTTTGTATGGGTAACGCTTTTTTTAGGGGCGGGCTACTTCTTTGGCAATATCCCCTTTGTGCGCGACAATTTCGAAACGGTCATTTTGGCGATTATCGGCATCTCGCTGCTGCCGCCTGTGTACGAATTTTTAAAAGATAGAAGAGAAAATCAGCAAGAAACTGCTCCGGCTTGATGCCGGCATTGCCCTGAATATATCGATATGAATCCAACACGCCCTATCCAAGCCGTTATTTTCGACCTAGACGACACCCTGCTTGATTGGTCTGCTCAAGAGTTACAATGGCAAGAAATGACCCGACGAGGAGCGGTAAAAGTACGCCATTTTTTGATAAAAAATGGGTATGAGATGCCGGCAGAAGCCAAATACGCCCAAATTCTAGGGCAAAAAATCGGACAAGTTTGGGAAGAAGCAAAAAAAGAGTTTCGGGGACCTATGTTTTCGGACGCCCTCAACCGCTCCTTTGTCGAATGCGGCATCGACCCAACTGAAATCAACATCGAAGACGTCATGCGCGCCTATGATTGGGGACCCATCCCCGGCGTCGATCTTTTTCCAGCCACCATTCCCACCCTAGACGCCCTGTCTGAACAAGGGTACAAATTAGGTATGATCACCAACGCTTTCCAACCGATGTGGATGCGCGACGCCGAACTGGAACATTTCGGCTTAATCGACTACTTTCCTAACCGCATTACCTCCGGCGACACCGGCTACATGAAACCCCATCCCGCTATCTATTGGCGGATGATGGGTATGCTGCGCGTCACCCCCGACCAATCCATTTTTGTCGGCGACCGGTTAGACCACGATATCGCTGGCGCCAACGAGGTAGGCATGACCAGCGTCTGGATAAAGCCACGCCGAAACGAACGATCGCTAAATGGGGTAAAATCCCATCACACCATCGACACGTTGGACCAATTGCTGCCTATCCTGGATAGTTTGCAAAATTCAGCCTAACCCAAAAGGTATACCATCATGGACACCCCCAAGAGAAACGACCCTTGTTATTGTGGCAGCGGCAAAAAATATAAAAGCTGCCACCTGCCCCAAGATCGGCAAAAAGAGAAAGATAGCCGCGAATGGCGGGTTGCCGCCTCATTTTTGCGTCAGGATTTGCTCAAATATGCCAAAGATGAACGCTTTGCCGAATCGTTTGCTGCGGCATTGCCCCAATATTGGAACGAATTGTATGACACTGACAATGCTGAGGAGATGAGCATGCCGGAATCGTTCCGCTTTTTTGATTGGTTTGCTTTCGATTATCCCGTTTCAGATGGAGATGGGGCGGAAAAACGGCTGATCGAAATTTATCGGGCTGAAAAATGGGATGATCTGTCAGCCTATCAGCGCCAGGTATTAGAAAAATGGCAAACGGCAATGCCGGCATCCGTCTTTGAATTAATCAGCGCTGACGGGCAAAACCTTAATCTGCGCCGTCTGGTCGACGACGCCACCTTCACCGTTTACGAAGGAGCGGGTCCCGGCGATGCGGAAGCGGGCGATTTGTTGTTGGCTCGCCTGGTCGAAGTGGACGATCGGTACGAATTCAGTACCAACGCCGCTTATTTGCCTCAAGCTGAAATCGGCGATTTGCCGGCAAAGCTGCAAGCTGCCCGCGATGCTGATCCCGACTCATCCTTTGACGACTTTATGCGTCAAAATGCCTATCTGCCCATCCACCACGCCCTGGCAGAAGCGGAAAAACAAGGGCGTCCGCCGGTCGCCCGCCTCGACCCTGACCGAGAAGATAAGAAGACGGTTCGAGCCGCCCGCGCCATGCGCCGCGTTGCCGGCAAACGCGGACGCCGCGACAAATCGAAACAAGCGGAAGGATTCAGCAGAACGCCCCAGTTGCGGCAGCGCAAAGCGGATTAACCCGCCGTGCCGCGCCGCCTGATCGTCCAACCGCAACAAACGCCGCTGCGGGGCAGCATTACCGTTCCAGGCGACAAATCGATCAGCCATCGGGCGCTGATGTTGGCGGCAATCGCCGACGGCGAGAGCGATGTGCGCGGCTGGCTGCCGGCAGGAGATACCTTAGCCACGCTGGCAGCGATTCGCGCCCTGGGGGTGACGGTAAAAGTTGTGCGACAAGCGCCGCAAGCGTGGGATTTGCGGGTCGTCGGACGGGGGCGGCTAGGGCTAACCCAACCGGAGCGAGCGATTGATTGCGCCAATGCCGGCAGTTTGATGCGGTTGATTGCCGGCATTCTAGTCGGGCAGCCATTTCCCTCCATCTTAGATGGCAGCCCCCAGTTGCGGGGCAGACCGATGGGGCGCATCATCAAACCGCTATCTGAAATGGGCGGCGACATTCGAGGAGAAGGCGACTGTGCCCCGCTCCACATTAAACCAGCCAAATTAGGCGGCATTCGCTACCAGATGCCGGTGGCTAGCGCCCAGGTTAAGAGCGCGCTGCTACTGGCGGGATTATACGCCGATGGGGAGGTGGCGGTTCATCAGCCGGGCGCCGCCCGCGACCACACCGAACGGATGTTGCGGGCGATGGGACTAACCGTGACCGAAGCGGAAAACGGCTGGGTGACGTTGCCCCATCAGCCAGACGCGCCCCTGCGTCCGCTCGATTTAGATGTGCCGGGCGATATGTCGTCAGCCGCTTTTCCAATGGTAGCTGCCGGCATCGTCCCCCACTCCCAGATTACGATCAACGGGGTCAGCGTCAACCCTACTCGCGCTGGCATCCTCGAACTGCTGGGGGAGATGGGGGTGGAGGTCAGCCTGGCGAATCACAGCGAAACGGGCGGGGAACCAACCGCCAGCCTAACTGTTCAATTCAGCGAAATGCATGGCGTAACCATCGGCGGCGGAGTGGTGGTACGGGCTATCGACGAATTCCCGATTCTAACCGTCGCCGCCAGCCAAAGCGCGGGCGAAACCATCCTCTCCGACGCGGCGGAACTGCGGGTAAAAGAGGTAGACCGCATTGACCGGCTGGCGACTGAATTAGCCAAAATGGGGGCGGCGATGATCCAACGCCCAGATGGGTACACATTGACGGGTCCCGTTCGGTTGCGGGGGGCGCGGGTAGACAGCCACGGCGACCATCGGCTGGGGATGGCGTTAGCCGTTGCCGGGCTAATTGCCGATACGCCAACGATTGTAGAAAATGCCGGCAGTATCGCCGACAGTTTCCCCGATTTTGTCAAAACAATGCGCCAAATCGGAGCGGATATGCGCTGGCAAACCATTGAGAAGTAGAGTCAAAAGTTCGACACAGGAAGATTATGGCTGCCGGCATTGGCACGTTAAATGAAAAACCGCTGCACGCCGCCCTAAAACAGCGGCTAGCTCAGCCTGGGGATCGCTTTGAAGTTGCTATAGACGGATATGTGATTGACATCGTGCGGGGTGGCTTGCTGATGGAAATCCAAACCGGCAATTTCGCCTCTATCAAGCCCAAGTTGACCGCTCTGGCGGAGTCCCGCCCAGTTCGCTTAATTTACCCCATCGCCCAGGAAAAATGGATAGTCAAACTGGGGCAGGACGGCAGCCAGGTTAGCCGCCGCAAATCGCCCAAACGGGGACGAATGGTCGATGTTTTTTACGAGTTAGTCCATATCCCCCATCTGCTGCCCAATCCCAACTTCTCGCTGGAGCTGGCGCTGATACAGGAAGAGGAGGCGCGCCGATTTGATGGAAAACGAGGCTGGCGTAGGCGGGGTTGGGTGACGGAAGAGCGTCGCTTGCTGGAACTGGTGGAGCGCAGATTGTTTGCCGCGCCAGCCGATTGGGTATCGTTGCTCCCGGTTGGGCTAGATTCATTTACCACAGCCGATTTGGCAGAGGCGTTAAACATCCGCCGAGCGCTGGCGCAAAAGATGGCATATGCGCTGCGAAAAGCGGGCTGGATCAGGGAAATGGGCAAACAGGGAAGAGCTGTTTTGTATAAGGCGATCAACGTCTGACCGCCACTCCACAAACAGGACGGTACGATCTAATCTAAAAGGAAGGGCTGTTATTTACAACTCAACGCTAAGCGGGGTTGTTTCTAACGGGCTGTTGGGCAATCGTCCCGTATCTCGCGCCCAACCTAGAATATCAACGCGGGCTAAAATCAGGACAGCGGCAAACAACCCTACCGCTTCCAGGCTGAAGACAAATCCATAAGCGATAGCGGGCGAATTGGTAGCGTTCAGAAAGATGTCGCGCAGCAGCCCCCCCAAAAAGGCGCCGCCCCCTTTAAATAGCAGTTCAGTTACCGTCCATACGCCAAGATAGGCTCCCGCTTCGGTCAGGGTGGTCATCACCGCCATGATATTTAAGCCGCCAAAGGTGTAAATGCCAAACCCCGCCCCAAAAAACGCCAACCCAATTTGTACCAACTGCAACGATTTGTCAAAGGCAGCGACGCCCAACAAAGCCATGCCGGCAACCATCAGCCCCAATCCGCCCATGGCAATGCCATCTTGCCGTTCTGGCGGGCGGTTGCGCCAAATTATCGCGCTGCCGATCAAGGTAACGACCGTCATCCCCGTCCAAATGCGATTAAAATCCGTCGTTTGGCTGGCATCCAAACCAAACAGATCTGCTCCAAAGGTTTCCAGAATAGTATCTTGCGTCCAGGCAGCTAAAGTCGCCACCGAAAAGAAGAGCAAAAAGCGGCGGGTGCGTTGGTCTGCCCAAACCTGACGCAAAGTAGCGGATAAATTGGCGGTTTGAGCTGGCTGATCAGATGCCGGCATTTGCGCCAGCGAATATCTCCTCTCTACCCCAACGATAGCGGCAAACCAGAAAAACGCCCCGATGCCGGCAGTGATCCATGTCATTTGCCCAAACAGCTCAGCGATTGGCTTATCGGCGGCAGACCCCAGCCACACACTGTAAATAATCGCTGCGATGGGAAAAAAGAGAATCAATATCATCTGCACAATGCTAATTGCCAACCCCTGCCGCTCCAGCGGAGCGGTATCCCGCGCCAAGGCGATAAAGGCGCTGCCGCTGAGCAGCGAACCGACCCCCAACAGCGTAAACGACACTGTCGCTAATCCCCAACCCATTACGCCGCCGTTTCCAGCGGCAAATCGGCTTAAGCTTACCCCCAACACCGGCAAAGCCAACACCATAATCCCCCGACCCAGCCAAATGTATGGGGTGCGCCTCAGCCCAAACCAGGAACGATTGTCGGAGCGGATGCCCGCCCAAATGCTAATGGGCGACAACAGATAACGCAGCGCCAGCAACAATCCAACCGCCCAGGCTGGGGCGCCGAAATCAGAAACCATCAACCGGTTCCAGACGCTGGCGACTAAGATATCAAACATGGCAGAGCCGATATGAAAGCTGCCTAATCTCACTGTTAGCCAAAAGTTGAAACGGTGGGGAATTGATGTGGGGTGATTCATAAAGATTGGGAGCTATGCAGGCTTGTAAAAGCCGATGACATATTCTTGGCGCATTCGCCTTTGAATTTGAGATTGATGATTTGGCGTATGGGATGCCGGCATCATCCGTCGGTTGCGGTCTAAATTTCTGACCCCGATTGCCGGCACGATAAAACCGACTTTCTCACCGATTTCAGCCAAACAGAGATGGGTTTCAGTGTCATAGCCATGCAAAATTGAGCTGCCCACTACCAGTATCGCCGCTTTGCCTCGTTTTAAGGCGCGGAACATCTCCCCCAACGCCGTGCCCATTTCGGCAAAATAGCGATGCAAAGAAAGCCCTTGTTGCTGGTTGCGTTGGGCGATTTTCCGAACGATTTCTGTCGTTTTAGCTGGCAATGCCGGCAAGTTTGCCCTGCCAGGCGCTATATGACCGAGATAAGCGTCACGGCTGGCGCTTAACGTTTCAGCGGAATGCCCTAGCCACACCAACGAAAATTTATGCGCCCGCAAATAGTCGATGGCATTAGAAGCATAAGGGGGGGAGGTGACGATCAGATCGACAGATTCTGCTGGCAGGGGCAGCCGCTGGGCATTTCCTTTGCTGATATGCGCCGGAAAACGGGATGCCGGCAAAGATGCCACCGCCGCCATCTGTTTTCCCGCCCGCTTTTCAAATTCAGCCCAAACAGAGCGAACGATTTTACGTTGGTAACGCCGCCGAGATGCCGGCACAACCGCCCCATCGCCAAAAATGAGTTCCCCATGTTGATTGTGCGCCACCTTGGCTCGATGGGGGCGAGTATGCGCCAAATCTATCGCCAACGAAACGCCGCCGCTGCGATTGATGATCACAGAGGAGAGCGTCAGCTTAAAGAAATTTCGCAACGTTTGATCGGGGATGTTTTCAATCGCTTCCAGCAGCGCCGCCAATTGCTGTTGAGTGTGTTGGTCAAACCAATAGTTGACAAACCGTTCCGTTTTCGCGTCATTAAATCGGGAATTGGTTTCTGCTTGCCCCGTATTTGATTTTTCGGCTTCTTGCAAAATATAGTCTAACCAGCTGGCTGCCTTCTGGGGGTTGATAGGCGCCGTTTTTACCCTGCCTAACAACAACGCCAATGGATCGATATCGAAAGCAATGGAATGGCGATTTGCCAAATACGCCTCCACGGCAGTCGTGCCAGAGCCAGACATAGGGTCAAGCGCCACGTCGCCCGGTTCAGTTAACCTCTCAATAAATTTTGCCGGCAATTGCGGCGGAAATTTCGCCGGAAAAGCGTGAATATTGTGCGAAGCGTACCCGCTATCCTGATCGTGAAAATCAAGGTCGCTTGCCAGCAAATCAACCAGCAAATCAGGGATCATGGCGTGGGGAGCGCGATCTCATTCGCCAATGCCGGCATAGCGTCACTCAATGCTTCCAGTGTAGGTATCAACAGATCATAATTGGTGCGCAGCAACTCAATCAACTCCTGAATTGCCGCCAGCGTCCAATCCAAATCGTTGTCTCGGCGGCGGTACATATCCAAAATATGGGCAGCGATCAGCTGATTAACCGGCACAGGCAGATCGCCGGCGCTTAATAGCAGCCGTAAATAGCCCAACTTATCGGTAAATTCGATGATTTCCGCCTGATTCCAGCAGATTTCTACCGGATCGAGGTTGAGCGGCGGACGAGGGGACAACCCCTGATTCAACGTTCCGTTGAGCCGGTATCCCACCGCCAGTACGCTCATCTCAATCGGCAGCAAGCGGTTGCGGCGTTGGTCATTTATCGTTTCTGGGCGAGGGTTTTCCGCCAGAGCCAACCGCCGCACCAACGGGTCATCGTCAATGTTGATGTTGTAAATCAGCCCGTAAACCACTTCTTTGCTCTCAATTGGAATAGCCTTAACCAATGCTCCAAATGCCGGCGCGTCCAATTGGTTGACGCGACAACCCACGGCAAAACCGATGGCGCTGGCTCGCAACACCCGACCAATGATTTGATTGTTGTCATTCATGATTAGCGCTTCCGTTAATACAATCCATGTCTTTTTTTTCCGCTGCGAGCCAGATCTTTAGCGTCTTGCTTGCTGGTTTTCGTGCCGCTTATCCTCTGCCGATCCATTTCCAGGGCGATCCAGCCATTTAAATCAGCCGCATCTTGTTTGCCCACCACTGCCGCTTCATCCGCTCTAGCTAAAACATATGGGTAACCATCTAAAATTAAGCATTGATCATACAAAAGGGCGTGGGTTGCCGCCACCGCTTGCGGGTCGTTTGCCACCCAGCGCGGAATATCGACCCGCGCCATCTTTTCCCGTTGGCTGGCGCGCGGCGCCACATTTAGGTAGAAGAAACAGACTTCATTGAAGGGGTCGTTTTCTTCATATTTGTCGTTGTCTTCCGACACGTCAACGAAGATGGGGCTGCGTTCGCCAGGCGCTAGAAGCTTTTCGTACAAATCGCTATCTGTCAAATTAATCCATCCCTCTTGCTGGGCGATAAACTCGTCAAAAATCGCCGCATCCCGATTGAGCAGCGATAAGAGGTGGACGACTGAATTGCGGCGCGACGCTTCGATAAAACCAGCCAGCAACGCTCCGCTGTGCCGAATCTTGGTCATCGCTTCCTGCCAGCCGCGCACAATGGCGTTTCGCTCGTCTGAATCTGCCGAGGGCGACCAGAAGGGCCAATATAACAGCCGTTGGTCTAACACCGCCAACAGTGGAGCGGCATTGTGGCGGTTATGAAAAACCAGATCCGCCAATTGCTCAATTTCTTGCAAATCCCGCCGGGCGGAAACGATAGAACCGCTGACGATCTGATCATTCATAAACAGGTCGTCTTCACCGAAATGGAGGGTAGGGTAACTGCTTTGTTCTGGGGTTTGTCCGCTGCTGTGGTGATAGATGATGCAGCCGACATTGAGCAGGTAATATAGGTAGTCGGCGTGTCTATCGGGGTAGATTTGGGAGCCGTCGGCGGCGAAAAGGGTTGCTGCAGCGGGAGTGGCTGCCGGCAATGGAATGCCGGCATTTAACGGCACATCCTCATGCAACGGGCGAGCCAGGCGAGTAGCGGGAGCCTTGTCGCCGATTACTCGCAAGCAGCGGGCGATTTCCCCCCATTCCCGACCATAATCCGTCAATTTTTGGCGGGCAGCCTCAATCGCCAGGCGTTGCCTTTCCTGGAAACTTTTCGCTTCTTCGCCCATTTTCGCCAGGGATTCGGTCAACTTTTCAAACTCTAGCGTCATAATCGCCTATTTTAGCGCCGCTGCCCCCTGGCAGCGAAATAGTACCGTTTCTCAAATATGAGAGGAAGTGGAAAATGGGAAATGGCTCAAAGGGCAGGTTTGGCAACGATTTTTCCATGTGCTAGAATGCCGGTCAAGATGGCGGATACGCCTGTGGTTGCGGCTGTTAAGCCGCTTTTTCTTTGCAATTTTATCTGTAATTATCGGCAAGCCAAAAGCGACAAGAAGGGCAAATGAATTATGCCTTACGCTATCGCCGCGTTTGTCCGTATTGGAGAGTTGAACTATGAACGAAGAGCGTCCAGTAGAAGAAGCGCGAAAAGCTTTGGCGCAGAAGAACGATGGCATAAGCGATCCGCCAATTTTGCATCCCGATTCTGACCAACCGCGTTCACGAGGCATGTTGATCGCTGGCGCTCTTTTAGTGGCGACGTTACTCATTGCCGCTTTATCATTGCCTCCTTTTTCTATCTGGGATCGTTTTGGCGGCGGCAGCGAACCCGCTAGCCAAGCCAGCCCAACTACAGAGCTAAATAGGGCTATCGAAGCGGCTCAAACCGAGACAAACAGCGGCGCGACTGAAACCGCTGCTGCCATTGAGGGTATATCGATCCGGGCTGCAAATGGCTCGTCTGCAACTGCCGCCTTAGCGGCTGCTGCCGATTTCGCCAGCGACATGCCGGCAGCAGCCCAACTTGCCAGCCCAATCTTCGCCTTGGAAAATGGTATCGGAGATGGCGTTATCGCTTTAGATGTGCCGGCAGGAGCAGCCAGCGGCGAACTGTTGGATTTGTATGGGTGGGATGGAACAGCTTGGCGTTTTATGCCCAATAGAGTTGACCGCGCCAACAAACAAATCATTTCCGAAGAAACCGCCTTGCCGCAAGCGGCAGCCCTCTTTACAGCGGCGGAAAATGAGCGGCTTAACGTTATGCTAGAGAGCTACTCCGGGCAAACGCTGCCGTTGGATATGCTGCCCTATTTAACCGATTTGAGCGCAGGTCCGCTGACATTGGCTGGCGGCGATACGTTGTTGGGCGAAGCCGCTCCCGCCCCGCAGGGCGGTTATCAACAATGGCTGCGCGTAACCAATAGCGGCGTGGTGGTCGATGTGGAGAGCGTGGGGTTGCTGCTCAATGACCAGGCAGCCCAAACAAGCCATATCAACGCCTTGCTGGAGAAAATGAGTCAGGGCGAATTTGCCGGCATTCACCTCGATTATCAGGGGATTCCCGCTACCCAAGCCGCCAACTATACCCAATTTGTCAAAGCGTCAAGCGAAGCCCTGCACGCCCAGGGCAAAAGTTTGGCGATAACGTTGGCTGCCCCCATCCATAAAGCGGATGGGGGTTGGGATACTGCTGGACAAGAATGGGGTCGTCTAGGGCAGTTGGCAGATGTCGTTTTTGTGCAAGCCCCGGTTGACCCGACCGCTTACGCTGACAATGGGGAAGCGGATCAGTTGCTCAGTTACGCCGTGCGGCAAATCGACCGCAACAAAATCTATTGGCTGGCTGACGCCAGCGCTGTGATCAATGTAGGCGATGAATTTATCCCGCTGCCCACCGAGCAAGCGTTAGCGTACTTTGGGCAAATCGATATTGCCGGCAGCGCTGAGGTTACTCCTGGCGACCCGGTTAATTTCATCCTTGCCGGCAACGCCAACCCCTTAGAATGGGACAACGATTCGGTAAGCTACAAATACAGCTACAAAGATGGCGAAACGCTAAATACCGTCTGGTTAGGCAACGAAGCGGCGCTCAGCCATCGAGTTCGGCTTGCCCAAGATTATTTTGTGGGCGGCGTTGCCATTCGCGGCATTGGCGACCAAGAAGAAGCGACAGGATATTCTGCCGTCGTCGCCAACTTAACGGGCGAAAGCCAGCCGCCAGAGTTGCAAGGCGCTGCCATCGTGTGGACTTTGTACAATGACGATGGCTCGATTTATGAACAAGCGCATGGCGAGTTGCTGACCTACCAATGGCAATCCCCTGAGCAAGATGGCATGTTCACGGCGGGGGCTGAATTTAGGCAAGGCGACGCTGTGGCGGATTTAGGGCGGATCGATTTGAGAGTGGGAAGCCCGCAGGATGCGGATACAACGGAAACCGACGCCAGCGAAGAGAGCGCCGATGCCGAACAAGGTGAAGGTAGCCAAAACGAGGCAAACCCGCCATCTGACGGGGACGCTGTCGCTTCAGTCAATATCGGGGCAAATATCCGCTCTGGTCCTGGGCTGAGCTATCCGCCTATCGCCGGAGCCGATCCGGGAACGACTTTGACCCTGATCGGGCGCAATGGTTCGGGCGATTGGCTACAAATTCGAATGCCAGACAATAGCCAAGAAGGGTGGGTTTACGCGCCTTTGGTGGATGTAGCTGACGGATTTGACGTTCTCAGCCTGACGGCGATCCAAGCAGCGCCTCCGCCCATTTCGCCAGCGGCGAACGTCCCGACAAATTCGAATGCGGCGCAACAAGCGACCAGCCCGCCGCCTGCTAACACCCCAACGCCCGGTCCTTGGCCCACCGTGCCTGGGCAAGAAAAGTGGCAGCCAACCCGTACGCCGTGGCCCACGCGAACCCCTTGGCCCACAAAACCGCCCGCCCCACAACCGCCGCCCGTCGCTCGAGGTCCGTTTGAATTGGGCGGGCAAACGCATACTTTGGAACATCCTGGCGAAATGCATTATGCCGGCATGAACTGGGTCAAATTCCAACACAAATGGAGCGTGGGCGATACCGCAGAAGCGGTACGCGGACGAATAGAGCACGCCCATGCCAACGGCTTCAAAGTGTTGCTCAGCATCCCAGGCTCAGATCATAGCAATATCAACTATTCATCGTATATCGATTTCTTACGCGGCGTCGCCGCTCTTGGTCCAGACGCTATAGAAGTGTGGAACGAACAAAATATCGACCGAGAGTGGCCCTCCGGGCAAATTAGCGGACAAAACTATGTCAACCAGATGTTGCGTCCAGCTTATCAAGCCATAAAGCAAGCCAACTCCAGCGTAATGGTGATTAGCGGCGCCCCGGCGCCTACCGGCTTCTTTGGCGGCTGCTCTGGAGCGGGTTGCGACGACAATCTCTTTATGTCGGCGATGACCTCAGCTGGTTTGTCTGGCGCAACAGATTGTATCGGCATCCATTACAACGAAGGGATCGTTCCGCCATCCCAACAGAGCGGCGACCCGCGCGGCAACAGCGGACATTACACCCGTTACTTTTGGGGCATGGTAAACACCTATTGGAACGCCACAGGCGGCGCTAAACCGTTGTGTTTTACCGAGTTGGGTTATCTTTCTGGCGATGGCTTTGGCGGATTGCCGTCTGGTTTCGCCTGGGCGTCTAATACCAGCGTGGCGCAACAGGCGCAATGGCTGGCAGAAGCGGCGAGTTTGTCTGCCAGCAGCGGCAAGGTGCGGATGATGATTATCTTCAATGTCGATTTCACCCATTTCAGCGAAGATCCGCAAGCGGGATTCGCAATGATTCGTCCCGGCGGTTCATGCCCGGCGTGCGATACGCTGCATGGGGTGATGGGAACGCGGTGAGGGTTTGGTTAGGGATTGAGTAGGCGGCGAAAAGAGGACAGATGGCGCGAAAAATTACCTTTAGAAGGAGTATCATGAATCGTCTTACTGTTGTGTTTGTTATTTTGGCGGCGCTGTTGACTTTGTCTGCATGCGGGCAAAGTTCGGAAGAACCGGCGCCTGATGCGCCGGAGGTTTCTCCGACGCAAGCGGCGGCGCAGCCAGAGAGCGCAGAATTGCCTCCGCCTGCTGTCTCAATTTCCAAAGATACTGAGGAGGGCAGTCAAGAAGCGGGAACGCCGCAAGAGGCGGAAATGCCGGCAGGAGCGACTGATTCAGCCGAGGCGGAAGCCGCGCCAGAAATGCCGGCAAACGCAGCTATTCATCCATGGCCTCCTGATCGATTTGGGTATGGTGTGCAATCTCATGCCACCATCGGCGACCCTAAATATACGATGGATGTGATAGCCAACCAGTTGCAGATGGATTGGATCAAGGTGCAATTTTTATGGCCCCTGGTGGAGCCCAGCCAGGGAGCGGAAGATTGGTTTCATTATGATGGGGTGGTAAATGACGCCAATGAACAGGGGCTGAATGTGATGTTTAGCGTGGTGAGCGCGCCGGCTTGGTCACGGGCAACGGGCGACGAGGATGGTCCGCCAGACGACTTTAATTTATACGCTGAATTCGTCGCCAAATTGGCGGAACGATACAAGGGAAAAGTGCATGCCATCGAAGTGTGGAATGAGCAAAATTTAGATCGGGAATGGACAACGCCTGCCGGCATGGTGCCGGCGGCATATGTCGATTTTCTGTCGCGGGCTTATTTGGCGATAAAAGCGGTTGACCCGGACATCATCGTCATCAGCGGGGCGTTGTCGCCGACTGGACCTGGCGATTGGATCCAATGGGCGGATGATTTTGAATATATGCAGCAAGCGTTGGATGCCGGCATGCTCGATTTCTCCGATTGCATTGGAGCGCATCACAACGGATACAACATCCCGCCTCACATTGGCTTTGACGAAACTGGCTCTTTTGCTGAGGTTGACACCGCAATTTTCCGCGGTCCCTATGACAACCCCAACCATTTGTGGAGCTTCAAAACCACGCTGGATGGGTATGCAGAGATGGCGCAAAAATTTGACCCCGACGCCAAATTATGCGTGACAGAATTCGGTTGGGCAAGCAGCGAAGGTTACGACGAATATCCCGCTGGCTTTGAATTCGCGCAAGACAACACGCTTGAAGAACAAGGAGAGTATATTGTACAGGCATTTAACCAAATGCGCGACTCAGGCGACGTTTGGCTGGCGTTCCTCTTTAACTTTGACTTTGGCAACAAAGGAGGCGGTCCTACCGACGACCCCGTCCCTTACAGTATTGTTGATCAGAATGGGGCGCCTCGCCCAGCGTTTGGGGCGGTAGCGGGCATGGAAAAGCGTCCATAACTGGGGGATAGACTGATTTCAGTTCAGCTTTTCGGCAATGACCGCCGCCGGATGATGTGGCGGTCGTTGCTTTTGGCGATTTTATTTAGTTGGCTAGGGGCAGGGTGCGACGGCGCAAATGCCGGCAATGGCGCTGCTACAACCCCATCCCTGCCTGTTGCCCCATCCCCCACCCCGACATTACCGTCGCCGCCTACCATCTCGCCTAATATTTCTCCTGCGTCCAAGCAAATAGATAGCTTGCCTTTTGCATCGCCAGAATATGGGATTCAGGCGTTTTGGTGGTGGCATCCCGAGCGGATACCGGGGGATATCGAGTTGATCAAAGAGATGGGGTTTGGTTGGGTAAAACATAGCTTTCCCTGGCGGGAGATCGAAGGAATAGAGAAGGGGGCATACGATGAGTATCGCCCTGATCTGATCGTGAACTCGGTAACGGAGGCGGGCTTACAATTGCTCGTTCGTATCGATCGCCAACCTTTTTGGTCGCAATCAGGCGTTTTAAAGCAAAACAGACCGCCAGACAATTACCAAGATTTTTTTGACTTTTGTGGATGGGTGGCGGAGCGGTATCAGGGGCGAATTTCTGCCTACCAGATATGGAATGAGCCAAATTTGACTCGCGAATGGGGTGATGAACCGCCAGACCCAGCGGCATATGCCGAGTTGCTGAAGGGATGTTATCTGGCGATCAAAGCGGCTGATCCCGAGGCGATTGTGATTTCGGCGGGGTTAGCCACTACCGAAACATATGACGACAGCGCTATGCCAGATACGATCTTTTTGCAGCAGATGTATGATGCGGGGGCAGCGCCTTATTTTGATGTTGCCGGCATCAATGCCCCAGGCTACAAAGCGGAGCCGGAACTATCGCCCGAAGAAGCGGCAGACATTTATGGCAGCCGCTTTTTTACCTTTCGCCGCGTCGAAGATATGCGAGAGGTGATGGAGACAAACGGCGATGCCGACAAGCAGATCGCGGTGTTGGAGATGGGCTGGACGTTGGACACTATTCACCCTGACCGCTCCTGGTATGCCGTTGACGAAGCGACGCAGGCAGAATATTTGGGGCGGGCTTACCAATTTGCCAAAGCAAACTGGTCGCCTTGGATTGGGCTGATGTCCGCCATTTATATAGCTGATCCCGATTGGACAGAGGAAAATGAAGAGTATTGGTGGTCAATTGTGCTGCCAGATGGCGCTCTCCGCCAATCATTTTATACGCTGAAAGAGTTGGAGAAGTAAGGCATATGTTTTGGCTGCTCGTTTTTTCCTACTGGGTTCATCTATTGGCGACGGTCATTTGGCTGGGCGGGCTGGCGACAATGGGGCTGGCGGCGTTGCCGGCAATGCAGCGGCAAACATTGCAAGCTAACCAATGGCTGCAATTGCAAATGCGACTTATTCCCTGGGCAAATGGCAGTTTAATATTGCTGCTGGTAACTGGCTTTGTGCAAATGACCAACGACCCTAATTACAGCGGCTTTTTGAATATCGACGGCTTATGGGCAGGGGCGATGCTAATCAAACATATCGCTTTTGCCGGCATGGTAGGACTGGGCGCTTATTTGCAAGGAAGACTTTATCCCGCCATGCAGCGAGCCGCGCTTTTAGCGACACAACAAGCCAAAGCGGCAGAAGGAGAGCGCCGAAAATTGCAGCGCCAAGAGATACGACTGCTGCGCTTTAATTTAATTTGCGCCTTGGTTATCTTATTTTGCACCGCCATCGCTACTGCCGTATAAGCCATTAATTATTTGATCATTCCACCCCAACGCCGTATCATCACGCCAGAAGAAAGCCCTTATCCCCGCCGCAAGCGATGGGGGTTGCGGGCGAGCGGAATAAAAACGATCCTGTATACCCTACAAAAAATATGAGAACTCAACAAAGCCAAACGATTGATTCGGAATCCCAGATGCCTTTGGTCAAATTGGCTGACCTGACCGACAAATTGCAAACCGCCGCCAAACGAATGGGCTGGACGGAGTTGACCCCTATTCAACAAACCGCCATTCCATACATGATGGCAGGACAAGATTTGATGGCGCAAGCGCGAACAGGCAGCGGCAAAACGGGAGCGTTTGTATTGCCGGCAATCGAACGCATCAATCCGCTGCAAAATACGTGCCAAACGATGGTATTGGTTCCGACCAGGGAGTTGGCTCTGCAAGTAAGCGCCGAAGCGAAAATGTTGGCGGAAGATGCCGGCATTCGAGTGACAGCTATTTATGGCGGGGCAAAGTTCAAACCCCAACTCCGCCAACTCGAACAAGGAGCGCATCTGGTTATCGGCACGCCAGGGCGCATCCTCGACCATTTGCTGCGCCGCTCGTTACAGTTAGATCAGCTCAAAATGCTTATTTTTGACGAAGCCGACCGGCTGATGTCGATGGGTTTTTACCCCGATATGCGCCAGGTACAAAGTTATCTGCCCGGCAAAAAGATAGACACCTTCATGTTTTCCGCCACCTTCCCGCCCGGCGTCCGCAAATTGGCGGAACATTTTATGCGCCAGCCAGAGATCATCAATCTTTCTGGCGACCAAATCCATGTGACCGATACCGACCACAGCTACATCACCGTATCTGGCATGGACAAAGACCGGACATTAGTCCGTCTGTTAGAGGTGGAAAACCCAGACAACGCCATCATCTTTTGCAACACGCGGGCAAAAGTGAATTATGTCACTGTGGTGTTGCAGCGGTTTGGGTATGACGCCGACCAAATCACCTCTGATTTAGCCCAAAAAGATCGAGAACGGGTAATGGGGCGCGTGCGGCAAGGGCGGTTGCGCTTTCTGGTGGCAACCGATGTAGCGGCGCGAGGCATCGACATCCCCGAACTATCTCATGTGATCCAATATGAGCCGCCGGAAGACCCCGAAGCGTATATCCATCGGGCGGGGCGCACCGGACGAGCTGGCGCCAGCGGGGTTGCTATCACCCTGATCGATATGCTGGATAAGCTAAAGTTGTTGCAGATCGCTAAGCAATATGAAATCGATTTGGAGGAACGCCCCAACCCTACCGATGAAGCGGTAGCGCAAACGGTGCAAGAGCGGGCAACGGTGTTGCTGGAAGCCCAATTGCGGGAGCGGGACAAATTAAAAACAGAGCGGATGGAGCGGTTTATGACATTGCCGACACAATTGTGCCAAAGCGAAGAAGGAACGGCATTGTTAGCGATGTTGCTGGATGACGCGTACCAAAAATCGTTCCATGATCCGCCGCCTCCGCCGCCAAAACCCGCCCCAAAAAAGTCGGGGCGACGAGGCAATCGGCGACGCAGACGGTAAACGGCTCATTCTTCTGGGGTCAACAATTGCGCCAACTGCCGGCAATGATTTTCTTCATGCAGCGCCATGCGCCGCGCCTGGCTAAAAACTGTATGTCGCCGCTCGGCGATTATGCCACTGCGTTCCCACATATCGCCACTTAAATCGCTCAGCTCCGCCAATAATTCAGTCCTTTGTTTGGCAAATGCCGGCAACGACTCGCCAAATGGCAGATTAGGGTAATCTATTTGGAGCAAATATTGATTAGGGTGAATATATCGAAGGGTTGGTTCATCTTCCGCCAACATGCGTGCGATTGTTTCTCCCCACACATCGGCGCAGGCGCGTAAATGCGCCAATACCTCGACGGCAGACCAATTTTGTTTGTCTGGTTTTGCCGCCAGTTGCTGATTGTTATATGGGGCGCTGATTTCAGCAATGTAACGCGGCGCGTTTGCCAATGTGCGCAAAATGGCGGCAATTTCAGCGGGTGTCATATGGCGCTCAAAGGCAAAATATGGGTGGCTGATTCATCTTGAATAGGCGCAAACCCCAACGATTCATAAAATTTAGCCGCTTCCCTGGTCATGGTACGCAATCTCAGCAAAACAAAATGGCGCCGGGCGGCAGCGATGATAACGTCCATCAGCTTCGCCCCTACGCCCAGTCGTCTAAAATCTGCCAACACGTAGATATGGCGTACCCGTCCAACCTCGCTTTCGGTCAGGTAAGGATCGCAGTTTAGCCCGCCGACGCCAATTAAATCGCCCTGTTCATTATAAACGGCAAACAACGCTTCTCCTGGTTGGTCAAAACGATTGACTCCATTGAGATATTCATCGATCAGCGCTCCTACAAAATTATATCCCTGCTCCTTGCTTTCTTGACGCATCGGCGCGAATTCTGCGGCATTTATCCCCTGTAGCCGCCTAAATTGAAATTTTGGCGTCATTTTTTCACCCAGCGCTAGAGAAACGAATCAGCCAGTTGCCGGCAACTGCGCTAATTCTGCTATAATCCGCTGGGCAGTTTACCACAATTTTGGAGGCGTAATGAGGCAGACAACTGAATTGGCGACATTGGGCGGCGGTTGTTTTTGGTGTTTAGAGGCTGTTTTTCAAGAGCTAGAAAGGGTGAAAGAGGTAGTTTCAGGTTACGCTGGCGGCAAAGTTGCCAACCCCACTTACCGGGATGTGTGCAATGGGGTAACGGGTCATGCCGAGGTGGTGCAGCTTGCGTTTGATCCAGCGCGACTTTCTTTCCAGCAGATTTTGCGCGTCTTTTTTACCGTACACGATCCTACAACGTTAAATCGGCAAGGGAACGATGTTGGAAGCCAATACCGCTCTGCCATTTTTTACCATGACGAGCGACAAAAAGAGGCGGCGGAGATGGTAATGAAGGAGATCGCAGATGCCGGCATTTGGGAAAACCCAATCGTGACGGAGTTGACGCCCCTTGATCGATTTTATCCGGCGGAAGATTACCACCAAAACTATTATCGCCAGAACAGTGACCAACCCTATTGTCAGTTTGTCATCTCTCCCAAAGTGAATAAGTTTCGCAAACTATTTGCCGACCAGGCAAAAAAAGAGACAACCACGTAAACAACCCTTAAATTTTAAAGCGAACGAGGTCGCCTCATCGCTTTGCATAGCTACGGAGAAAATATTATGGCTAAAAAAATAATCATTTCCACCGACAAAGCGCCAGCCGCCGTCGGTCCATATTCGCAAGCGACTAAAGTGGGAAATTTATTGTATACAGCCGGGCAAATCGCCATCGATCCGGCAATTGGCAAGCTGATCGACGGCGACGTTGTCCAACAGGCAGAGCAAGTGATGCAAAATTTGGGCGCGGTGTTGGCGGCTGGCGGCTCGTCTTACGACAATGTGCTGAAAACGACTGTGTTTTTGCGGCGAATGGCTGACTATGGCGCGGTGAATGAAGTGTATGGCAAATATTTTGCCGGCAGCAAACCGGCTCGTTCGGCGGTGGCGGTAGGGGCGCTGCCGCTGGGGGCGTTGGTCGAGATTGAAGCGGTGGCGTTGATTCCAAACGCCAAATCCAAGAAGAAAAAGAAGAAAAGTAAAAAGGGGAAGAAAAAGAAGAAATAAGGCAATATGACGCCTTGCTAGAGCGGGTTAGGATTTCATTTAGGGAGCGGATTGCCAACTGAAAAACGCTCGATTTTACGCGGGCAACAGATATAATTGGCTAACCTTTCGGGGCTCCCCCATTTTAATAATTTAGTTCCAAAAACCTAACGGTTTATTTCACCCAACCATAGAGAGGAAAAAATGTCTACGAGTGATTTGCTTAAGCAATATGATATTGAAGTAACGGAAATTGTGCGGAATGCAATGCCGGCAGTTTTGTACCAAGAAGCGATGGAGTATGAAGCGGAAGCCGCCATTGCCGACTCTGGCGCCCTGATGGTGCGTTCTGGCGAAAAAACGGGACGAAGCCCCAAAGACAAACGAATCGTTGAACACCCAGATTCCAAAGATGATATTTGGTGGGGGTCGGTCAACGTCGCCATCGACGAACACACCTTCGAAATTAACCGCGAACGAGCCATCGATTACCTCAACACCCTTTCCCGCCTCTATGTGGTGGATGGGTATGGCGGCTGGGATCCGGAAGAGCGCATCAAAGTTCGCATTATCTGCACCCGCCCTTACCATGCCCTGTTTATGTACAACATGCTCATTCGTCCTACCGACGAACAGTTGGCAGATTTTGGCGACCCCGATTATGTGGTCTTCAATGCTGGGCAATTCCCCGCCAACCGTTACACCACTGGCATGACTTCTAAAACCAGCGTGGATTTATCATTTGAACAGCAAGAAATCGTTATTCTTGGCACCGAATATGCCGGCGAAATGAAAAAAGGGGTTTTTACGGTGATGAATTACATCATGCCCAAGAAAGGGGTGCTTTCTATGCACTGTTCGGCAAATGAAGGAGGCGACGGGGATGTGTCTCTCTTTTTTGGTTTGTCTGGCACGGGCAAAACCACCTTGTCGGCAGACCCTCGTCGTCAGCTAATTGGCGATGATGAACATTGTTGGACAGACCGGGGCGTGTTTAACATCGAAGGGGGCTGTTACGCCAAAGCGATTGATTTGTCTGCTGAAAAAGAGCCGGAAATTTATGCGGCAATACAATTTGGCACAGTGCTGGAAAATGTGGTGTATGATAAACGAACCCACGCCGTTGATTATTCGGATGTTTCGATTACCCAAAATACCCGCGCTTCTTACCCGATTGAATATATCCCTAACGCCAAAATACCGTGCGTGGGCGGACATCCCAGCAACATTATCTTGCTTACAGCAGATGCGTTTGGCGTTTTGCCTCCGGTTAGCAAATTGACGCCGGCGCAAGCGATGTACCATTTTATTAGCGGTTACACGGCAAAGGTTGCCGGCACTGAAGTGGGCGTTACTGATCCTGAAGCGACCTTTTCTGCCTGTTTTGGGGCGGCGTTTATGGTATGGCATCCTAGCAAATATGCGGAACTGTTGGCAGAAAAAATGGAGAAGCATGGAGCGTCAGCATGGTTGGTGAACACCGGCTGGACTGGCGGGGCGTTTGGCACCGGCTCCCGCATTAGCCTCAAATATACGCGGGCGATTATTGATGCCATTCATGATGGCTCGTTGAATGATGTGGAAGTAACTATTGACCCGATTTTTGGCTTGGCTGTGCCTACTTCTTGTCCCAATGTGCCGGCAGAGGTACTTATCCCCAAAAACACTTGGGCAAATGGCGCCGCTTATGATGCTCAAGCCCGCAAATTGGCAAATCTGTTTAACGAGAATTTTGAGAAATATAAGGCGGGAAGCAGTCAGGCGATTATTGACGCTGGGCCAAAAGCGTAACTAACGATATTTTGTTTTGTAACTTCCGGGAGGTTTTGAACCTCCCGGAAGTTAAGAGAGCTGAGCCTTTACAAACCTGCCGGCACGCGCGCCCGTTGCCAGGGCCAAGCCCCTACCGTAATGTTGCGGCGTTGGAATGCCAATACAGTGAAAATTAAAAGGAGCAGGGAGAAACCAAACAAAATGGCGATATTGCCGGCATCTAATCCCTTTTCCATCACATCTTTGGCTTGCAAATAGTAAAAAGGGGAATATTTTTGGTACGGCTCCAACATCTCCACCAGCGAGCCTAGACTGTTGAGAAAATACATCTCTACCATGATGATAATTGCCAGCACATTGGCGACACGGGCAGAGGGCATGATGGAGCCAAAGAAAAAGCTGAGCATGGCAAACAAAAAGAGCAAAAACCACAAATTGAGGATGCCGCGCGCCATTTGCCAACCATTGATATTGAGATCAGCATCGCCCCCCGCAATTAACAAGTAACCTACCCATGCCCCAGCCGCCGTTAATGCCAAAATGAGGGACAGGGTGATGGCGATGGCTATCGCTTTGGTGATGACCACCTGCCAACGGGGAATGGGGAAGGAGAGAATTAACTCCAGCGTGCCGGCATCTTCTTCGCCCGCAAGCGCTCCACTGCCGGCAAGAATGGCGTAAATAGCCAAAATAAGCGGGAAAAAGCTAAAAAACTCCAAATCCATAAAGCCCGACAAGGTGGCGATGGCGTTGATGTCGCCAAACATCTCGTAAAACTCAGGCAGTTCGATGCCGGCAAAACTGTCGGCAATCTGCGGGAAAAGCAAAACAATCAACACCATAAACAGCCCCAACCCAATGCCCCAACCTAAAATTGCCCCCCGCCGACTACGAATTTCGTGTAAAAGTAAATTAGCCATCGTTTGCTTCTCCATAATAAGTTAAAAATATCTCTTCTAAACTGACCGGCGGCGTTTCAATGTCTAGGATTTGGTATTCAGATGCGGCTGTCATCACTGCCGGCATATTGTCTCGCACTTCTAATAATATGGCATCATCCATGCGTGTCAACTCTTTTACGCCATCAATGTCAAAAACGTCCTTTGCCGGCATTTGCTCAAAGCGGAACTTAATCCGACGAAAACTTTGCTCTGTCAACGTATCTACCCGCTCTACCGCCGCAATGCGACCCTCACGGATAATGCCCACTCGGTCAGCCACCGCCTGTGCCTCTGACAAAATGTGTGATGAGAAGAAGACAGTCCGCCCCTCCTCCTTCGCCTCTTTTACCAAAGACAATACAGTTTGTTGTACCAATGGGTCCAGCCCACTGGTTGGTTCATCTAAAATGAGCAAATCTGGCTTGTTCATCAAGCTGCCCACTAACCCTAACTTCTGTTTGTTGCCTTTGGAGTAATTTTTGATGCGACGAGAGCGATCTAAATCGAGCCGTTCACACAATTCATCAATATATTTTTTGTCAGCAGGTTTGGAACGAAGCGAATTTACCATATCCAAATATTGTCTGCCTCGCATTGTGTCTGGCAAAAAAAGCTCGCCCGGCACATAACTAAGCCGTTGGCGGATGGCTAAACTATCTTTTTGGCAATCCATGCCAAAGATAGAAGCGCTCCCTTTAGTAGGGCGAATGATGTCTAACAAAACACGAATGGCAGTTGTTTTGCCGGCGCCGTTCGGTCCTAAAAAGCCAAACACTTCCCCCTTTTTCACATCCAAATCTAGATTAATAATCCCCCGATGTTTGCCGTAAAAAACGGTTAAGCCATCGGTTTGAATGACTGAATCACTCATCTAACTGTTTCTCCACTAAAACTATTCGATTGGTTTATCGCTGATCCTTTTGGAGGCTACGCCATAGTAGAGGCGGATTTCGCGGACAGCCCCGACTTTTCTAAGCCATGCTCCAGAAAGGGGAAGCTAAATGGAATAGTATTAGAAAAGTTCATTTTTCGCTATCCTAAACTGACATCAATTGCCGGCATACCCCGTCGTTTGTGACTGGATCAAAGTTTCTTTCCAGCAGATGACGCTGGATGGCTGAACGTCAGAAGCCTCTCTAATGCCGCAATCCGTACAGCAAAGCTGCCGCCGCCACATTGACCGATAGAGAGTCGATGCCGGCAGCCATAGGAACAGTGGTTAAAATGTCCAATTGCTCTGTCACATGAGGGGGCAATCCCAAATATTCGCTCCCTAGGAAGATCGCCCTCTGATCCACTGGCTTGAGCTGGGGCAAAGGGATGCCGCCCTGAGCCACCGAACCGATCGTTCGAATGCCGGCATCCTTCAAAAGCGCTAGAAATGGGGCGATTTTGTCAATCTGAAAAAGGGGCATTTTAAACAAACTGCCCATCGATGTCCGAACCGCTTTAGGATGGTACGGGTCGCCCTTGCCGACCAGCGCAAAGGCGTCTGCTCCTAACCCATGTCCTGTCCGAATTAGGGCTCCGACATTGCCCGGCTCTTCCAAATCGACTCCGATCAATAGGGTCAACTTAGGCGATTTTGACTGAATATCCGCCAACCAGGCAGAAAAATCGAGGGGATGAGGCAACTGCGCCAAACCAATGATGCTGCCCAGCCCGCGTCCTTTGGTTAACTCGGTCATGGCTTCATCAGGTATCATCGTGATAGGGTAATCGAGGCGTTGTATTTGAGCCAATAACCGACGCTCTCGGTCAGTTGGTTGGTTTGCTAGCTGTTGCGAGACGAGAATTTGCCGCATGGGAATGCCGGCATGTAATGCTCGTTCATGCAATCGCAACCCTTCTATCGAAAAACAGCCCAACTGCGTCCGTCCTTTGCGGCTGTTTGCTCGTTTTGCCATTTCGAACGCTCCCCGCCAATTTCGCTCGATTTTTGTTGTCATTAGGCTCATAGTGTAGTACACATATCGGCATGAGACACAAAAAATTGTTAATTGCCACCCACAATCAAGGCAAAGTGGCTGAATTTGTCAGTTTAATGGGAGAATCTGGGATCGCCTGGCTTAGCCTGGCAGATGCCGGCATTACGCTTGATGTGGCTGAAACAGGAGCTACCTTACTAGAAAACGCACAGTTAAAGGCAGAAGCGTATGCCAGGGCAGCGGGGCTGCTCACTTTAGCGGACGATACCGGCTTAGAGATCGACGCGCTGGGCGGCGAGCCTGGCATCTACCCAGCCCGATATGGCGGCGAGGGGCTAACATCAGTAGAGCGGTATCAACTAGCGTTGGAAAAGATGCGTGGAATCGATCTAGCCAATCGTACCGCTCGATTCAAATGCGTCATCGCCTTGGCTCATCCACAAAAAGGGTTGTTAGATTTTGCTGAAGGGATGTGTGAAGGCAAGATCGCCCAAGTGCCAGCCGGAGACAGAGGATTTGGCTATGATCCGATTTTTATGCCGGCAGGCGGCAACCGAACCTTTGCTCAAATGGCAGGGGGTGAAAAAGATGCGATTAGCCATCGCGGCAAGGCGTTGCGGACGATGGCGGCGATTTTGCGGCAGCAGATTAGCTCAAGCTGATTAATCTCAATTGCCTGGGGGCGCCCCTTCAGTTAACCATTATCCCCCGGCAAAAAATGATAATCTATAAACTCGCTGTACGCCAACTCCACCTCAATCGGCTGGTCGTAGCGCAATATGGCGGCAGATGCCGGCATTGCCAACCGCCCATCGTTCACCTGCTCCTTCCTGCCCGTCAAGATATCCACATATGCCCCATCCGGCAATGGCAAGGGGCATTTTCCCCCCACCCGCTGCACATTGAACAGTCCCAACAACCCCTCTTCATCCGTCTGCCAACATGCCAAGATCCCCGGCTCAGCCGCCAGCAAACTAAATTGCCCATTGGTTATCTCCGCCTCTTTTTTCATGTGGCATAGTTTGGCGGTGAAGGTCGCCAACTCAATTGTCCCCCAAGCTATTTTGTCCTCATCAAATAAGGAGGGCGTATGCTTGTTCCCAGCTTCTTGCCCGCCATAGATGAGAAAAGCCCCCTTGTTGAAGGCGGCAAATGCCGTCCAAGCTAATGCCTGGGCATAGGATGGGGCGCGGCGCATAATGCGCGGCTGGTCGTGGTTCTCCACACAGCGCAGCTTGATATAGTTGGCGGGGTAGATGGCGTCCTGCCACCGTAACGCCCCTAGATAATGGCTGAGGGGCATGTCGCCCGCTACTGCCGCTTCCCACAGTGACCAGATGTCATAATCATAGGTGATATCGAAGGCGGCATACAGTTCACTGTCTGAGACCGCTGACAACCCTTGCCGCCGCCGATCCTCTACAAAGCCACTGTGTACCGATTCCGCCAGCCACACCAGATCGGGATTGATGGCGGCGCACTCTTGCCTAGCCCTGTGCCACAAGCGCATCGGTATCACCGAAGCCACATCGCACCGAAAGCCGTCTACCCCTTTCTCCGCCCAGAATTTGAGCGTGTCAACCAGGTAACTTTCTAGCTCAGGGTTGGGTTTCAGGTCGATGATGTCGCTCCATGCCGGCACGGTGGTGGTGGGGTTGCCGGCATCATCGACATGGTACCATTCGGGATGCTCTGTCACTAGCTTGGCATCGTGAGCGGTATGGTTGAAGACGATGTCTATCCACACCTTCAAGCCGATGTCGTGGGCGGTGGAGAGAAGCTGCTCAAACTCTGCCATCGTCCCATATTCAGGGTTGACGGCGCGGTAATCTTGTATTGAGTAGGGGCAGCCCAGCGACCCTTTTTTGTTCCGTTCGCCAATGGGGTGGATGGGCATCAGCCAAACAACATCGACCCCCAATCGTTTTAGTCTGGGCAAATCTGGAATAGCGGCGAGAAATGTGCCGTCTTTGGTATGGTTGCGAAGATAAAGTTCGTAAATAACAAGGTTGCGCAGATGGTCAGGGGTGTTCAATGCCATATGACTCTCCTTGGCGGTTGCGACCCAAATTGGGCAATGATGTTTTGAAAGGTTTTGATTGGTTACAGCCCGATTTGGTCGACAATTATAGCAAAAAATCGCCCGGACAGATAATTAGTGAATTTCAATCGCCATTTACATTTAGGCGAACCTTAATTTGTGTGTTTGCCAACTCCCTTTATAGGATATTGGCGAACAAAACGCTTAGTTTAATGATTGCCTGTTCTCAAAATTCTACCTGACGCTTACCCAGGATAGCTTTTAAACAAAATATCTTGCGCCCCTTCCCACAGTATTTGTTTGCCAACCGCTTCCAACCGCTCTTTCCCTTCGATGATGGTCAAAAAGTGATTGCCGGCAATTTGCCCCATTTTACTAGCAAACAGAGCGCTGCCATATGTCAGCAATATCTCCGTCTCACTATACCCGCCTGGATACAACAAAATATCCCCCCGCGATGGATGGCTGGTGTGGTTTTCAAAACCAACGCCCAAATCCAGGTTGCCTAACGGAACCCAAACCGCTTCGCCGCTCCACCGAGCGTGGATGACCTGGTTGGCAAATGGGAGGGCTCGTTCAAAAGCGGCACAGCTTTTCGGGGCTTTTTCCTCTTCCAATTGGGCGATAAATGCGTACTCTCCAACGATGATCTCGATTCGTTTCATTCTTATTCCTGTTGATATTCAAATATACTGTTACAAACGTAGAGTAGCTGAAAATAGCCCGCCAGTCATCTTTTTGATGGCAGATGTTCGCCTTATAATGATTGGTATGATCTTTCTACTATTTGTCCTGTTAGGTTGGTTGGCTGGCGTGTGCATCAATCTGTTGTCGGATTATTTACCGGCAAACAGGCTGGCAAACGAATCAATCTCTTTTTTGCCAAATCCAATCAGTAACGCTTCCGCCCTGTGGCGGCGTCTACGCGGCATCGTCGAATATCCTAACCACAATCGGGGGATGGCGGTTGAGTTGGGCACAGCGTTGATGCTAGGGATATTGCCGGCATTGATCGCCAACAGATTATTGCTATCTGTCCACGCTTTATACATCGCCATATTGATCTTAATTATCGTAATCGACATTGAACACCGATTGATTTTGCATGTGGTCACAATTCCCGCCACAATAGTCGCTCTGGGGCTCAGCTTGGCCCTGCCTGAATATCCAAGTTGGATATCCGCTGGACTAGGAGCGATTTGCGGCTTCCTTTTTTTCTACCTCTTTTATCTGTTAGGCACAAAGCTTTATGGACCTGGGGCGCTCGGATTTGGGGATGTCACTTTATCGATGACGATGGGGGCGATGCTGGGGTTTACCTACATCTTTTTCGCCTTGGTTGCCGGCATTTTGCTGGGCGGCGTTTTTACGCTGCTTATGCTGATCTTTCGACGCAAAGGGATGAAAACATACATCCCATATGGTCCATATTTAGCCGCCGGAGGCATCATCATGCTTATTTGGGGGCAGCAGGTAGTTGCATGGTATTTGGGATGATAGAGCGACTTTAGGCGTCAGCAACCATTGCTCAATTTCGCCAATTCATTACTTTCCAATTCCCCTTTTTCTTTTTTGTCGTTATACTCCCCATTTGCAACAAAAGTAGCCGGATCATTCCCAATAAATCTGGTCAGAAAATGTATGGAGAGCATTCAAATGAAGCCTTTATCCTCATCCCTAGCCAACATCCCGCCATCCGCCACCATCGCCGTCGCTGACAAAGCGAAAGCGTTAAAAGCAGCCGGGCGAGACATCATCGCTTTGGCTGGCGGCGACCCCGACTTTGATACGCCACACCATATCACCGCTGCCGCATTTGCCGCTATTGAAGATGGCGCAACCCATTATCCAGCTCCCTCGAAAGGGATAACGCCGCTGCTAGAAGCGATTGCCGGCAAAATGCGGGATGAGAACAACATTCCAGGCGTCAATCCCGCCACCGACATCATCGTTGCTCCGGGGGGCAAATGGGCGCTAAATTTAGCCCTGGGCGCCATCTGCAATCCTGGCGACGAAATCCTCTATTTGGAACCGGTCTGGGTCTCTTACCCGCCTATGATCAAAATTGCCGGCGGCATGCCTATCCCAGTCGCCTTGCCCAGCGACGACAACTTCCAGATTACAGTCGAGGCATTAGAAGAAAAAATCACCCCCAAAAGCAAAGCGATTATGGTCAATTCGCCCAGCAATCCCACTGGTCGGGTAATTACCCAAGCGGAAGCGGAAGCGATTTGCCAAGTCGTACTCAAACATGATCTGTATCTGATCACCGACGAACTATATGAAAAGCTCATTTACGATGGGCGAACCCATATTTCATTGGCCTCTATGCCAGAAATGGCGGGACGCACCTTTACCGTAAATGGGTTGTCGAAAGCGTATGCCATGACGGGCTGGCGTTTGGGCTGGCTGGCTGGACCCGCAGACGCGATGAAGTTAGCTGGCAAATTGCATAGTCAAACGGTCACGTCGGCGGCAAACTTTACCATGCACGCCGCCGTAGCCGCCATTACAGGAGCACAAGATATCGTGGCTGAAATGCGCGATTCATACCGGCAACGGCGAGATTTTATGGTCAAGGCGCTGAATGAGTTGCCCGGGATCGAATGCCGCTCCATTGAGGGAGCGTTTTACCTGTTTCCTCGCTTTACCCACACGAAGAAAAACAGCCTTGAAATCGCCGATTGGCTGCTGGAGGAAGCGGATATTGCCGGCACGCCAGGCGAGGCGTTTGGCAGCAGCGGCAAAGGGCATATTCGCTTCTCTATCGCTACCGCTATGGCAGATTTAGAACGAGCAGTGGAACGGCTGCAAAAAGTTTTGCCAACTTTGGATTAATCTATCCCAAACCAACGCATATCTCTTGCCATGTTGCCGGCATTTTGCGGCGTTAAATCGCCATCTGCAACTATCCCCAAAGTTTCCCATGAAAACAGCTCCTCTTCGCCGATCCTAATCGGGCGCGCGTAGGGAAAAGCCTCTGCCATGACGAGTCCCAATTCATTTGGCAATCGTTGCCAATATGCCGTTTGGTTGGAAACAGATATGCGGGCTGGGATTTTCCGGTTGGCTGGAATGGGGGATTGATGGCTGAGGAAATTCAACCATTGCCACGTGAGATCTGGTCGTTCTGATTGTTGGCTAACCACATAGCCTTCAATATGCAATGGGGTAATGCCAGGGGTAAATTCTGACAAAGCAGCGTTGGAAACAGAAGAGAAATTGGGGAATGGAACAAGCCCTAAATTCCATAAGCCGCGATAATATTCATAGCTAAAAGGGGAACCAGACCATATAAAAACTTCTCGGTGAGCGGAAGTTAAGCCTAGCGATACCTGGATCCGTTCTGAAGCGGGCGTTTGACTTAAATCCACCAAAAGTTGCCGGCTAAAAGCCATATCTAGATACCATTCATAAGCGGCGCTCACCTTGGCGTTAGTTAATGCCGGCAAGCACGGGGTTTCGGTGCAGCCGTGCCCCCAACTAAAGGCGTAAGAATATAGCGCATCCCGAGAAGCGTCGAGAAATACAGGGGGAAAATCGGACGATTGTTTAGAAACCGACAACGCCTCCAAGATTTGGGCAAATGTGGACCAATCATCCCCGATAGCCAAGCCGGCTATTTGATTTTGCTGAAAGTAATCTCGATCGTAGTAAAGCAGGTTCATCCCGGCAGATGCCGGCATCATCCACACCCGATCTTGCCAAATACCCCCAGCCCAAATTTGCGGGTGAAAATCCTCAACCTGATTGGCGTAGGGCGTCAAATCTCGTATCAACCCAGATGCGATTAAATCTTCAGTTGGGCGAATCGCCGCTCCATCCAATTCAGCCAGCCATGCCGCCTCATCTCTATCGTTTCCATCCAATGCTACAATCTCTACAAAAACCTCTGGGTTTTGCTGCATAAATTGGATAGACAACTGACGGTATGAAGAACTAAAATCCTCGCTGGGGCTATTGACAGGGACGCCAAATCGAATCCGTTGAGGCGAAAACCGATTGATCAAGGTCGCCCGCAACTCCTCCCAAAACAGATCAGCTGGTTGTCCATCTCCATCCAGGGCGATTAATCTTGGCGTAGGAACAAGCAGCTCGGCGCTTGGCAAGTTGTCGGGATAGCGGTTGACGATGCGTAAAGTAAAGGGGATTTGGCGGCGGCAGGCGCTCTCACAGTTTTCCAACAAAAAATCGGTAACGAATTCGGAAATAGCCTGTTCCCATGGAGCGTCTTCTTCAGGCAAAATCAGCGTCCCCCAGGGTTGAGAGAAGCGGGAGACGCTTTCTAATCCAGACCAATAGTTAGACGAGGTGGAAGCGCGATGCAAAAAGCCATTTTCCCAAACGAAAAACATCAGCCGTTGGTATTTTTTGCTGCCATCTTCCCAGACGACATTCGACCAGATTTGATCGCCGATTTGTCCGACGCGGGTTACTGTGCGGTCGGCTCGGTTAAATATTTGGCTTTGCGGGCGCAATTGATAACTGAACCAAGCAGGATCATCTGTTTGCAAAGTTGCAAATAGCTCTCCATCCCCTTGTTTAACTGCCTGGCTCTCTAAATCGACCAGCCGTTGCAGCCGATTTTGCAATGTTTCTTCCGCTTGGACAGCGCGGCGTCTGCTGGCAAACCAAATGGCTAAAATGCCGGCAACCAAAATAATCGCTGCGACCATCCAAAACAGACCATTCGGCATCCAAGATCGGGGGGAACGTTTTTGACTTTCATTCGATTGCTGTTCTCCGTCCCCTTCTTGCCAGTCAAATTGAATGCTCATAGATGGTCGGTTACGTAGCGATGGTTAAGACTTTTCCTCTCTTAAAATAGTACAAATAAGCAAACGTGCCGGCAACCTGCGCTGATTGCCGGCAAAAAAAAAGCCCCAACCAAACTTTGGTTGGGGCTTCTAAAGCGATTAAATAAATTTAAGCTTTCTTTAAAACAGGCAGCCCAGTTTTGGTTTGCGCTACTTTATAGCCAGCTGGAACAGCGTCCAACGCGCCATCTTTTTCTTCGCCAGCGAAGAAATAGATAGTTTGTTTACGACCATTTTTTAATGTGGTCTCGCGTCCATGCAAAATGTAAGATTTACCTTTTGAATTGGTATAAGAAAATGCCATTATTCACCATCCTTATTACAGAAAAAACTACACTATTTTTTACATGACTAATTGTTAAACAAAGCAACATGACCACAGTATTTTTGCAAAAATACTAACTTATAATCATGGCGCAAATTGTCAAACGCTTAATCGAGTCGGCAAGAATGTTAGTGCAATTCAGGAGAAGAGTCAAACATTTGCTCTAAAAGATCCATTTTTTAAGGATTCTTTTAGCCAACCCCAGATTTTTTTCGCCTCGAGAATGGAAAAAAAGCCGTTTGGGGCTCATAGAATTGTTAGTAACGATGGGGTTAACCCTTTTTTCGGATTGTTTCTTACCCAAAAATATGGTTACGCGGAAGAAAGCAAGGTGATTTTTCCGGGCAACACTTCGTAAACGATATGCTGAGTTCCCTCTGAAATCACTTCCCCATCAGCATGGATTGGCGTAGGCGGGTCGCTCTCGATTTCGATGCGGGCAGCCCTGGCATAGGTCGTCTTGGGATGATAAATATGAGCGCCTCTGAAAAGCCGGGCTAAAATGGCTAAAACGGTTAACTTGGGCACATCGGGCACATGCACAAAATCAAATAATCCATCATCCAATTTGGCTTGAGGAGCCATCGGAAACAAGCCGCCCGTGCGCGGGCTGTTACACACCGACAACAAAATAGCGCTCCCGCTGTAACTGCCGGCATCCCAATTGATAGTCATTTGCCAAGCGCGCAACTTAATCAATGCTCGGAACAGAGCGACTAAATAGCGAGGATTGCCGGCAAGCCGCGTAATTTTATTGTTTTCGATAGAAACCAGCGGCTCCATCGCCAGAGCGCAATTGTTTTGAAAGTAATGGTTGTTCACCCTACCGGCATCAACTTGACGGGTATTGCCGGCAGCTATAATTTTTGCGCAGGCGTTCAAATCTCGCGGCAGCCCAGCCATATCATTAAAATCATTTCCAGTGCCGATCGGCACCACCCCAAAAGGTATAGTCGGCGCATCTCCCGACATCCGGATCAACCCATTGACGACCTCATTCAAAGTGCCGTCTCCACCCGCCCCAATCACCCCATCATACCCTTGTTCCACCGCCTCCATCGCCAACTTTGTGCCCGCTTTCGGCTCAGGGATAATCGTCAAGTCAACTTCAATGCCGGCAGCCAGCAAAGCCGCCTTAACCTCTTCAATTCGTCTTTTCGCTCCCCAGCGATTGGCATATGGATTCAATAATGTCTTCAGTTTCATCATTCCCAGTGAATATTACCCCAACTTAAACTATCAAGCGAGTTGACTCCCCACATTGCTTATGATAAGATTTTAGCCTGTCCCGATTGGATCGGGTTTTTTGTTGTTTGGAAACCATGCAACGCTATGTAACAAGATGGGTATCGGCAGACAAAATTAATACCCCCTTTACGAGGAAATTTGTAAGAAGATTTGAGAAGAGCAAGAAGAAAAAAATCGCGACCAAGCGTTGCATCCAACTACCGCGTTAATCGACAAATACGCGCCCGTGAAGTACAACTTATTGATCATACTGGACAAAATAGAGGAATAGTACCAACTAGAGAAGCATACGAAATCGCTCAGGACGCTCAACTGGACTTGGTTGAGGTGGCGCCAAACGCCAGACCCCCCGTATGCCGCGTCTTAGATTTTGGAAAATTTGCCTACGAAAAAACAAGAAAAGATCGAGAAGCGCGCAAACAACAGAAAAAAATTGAAATTAAGACGATTCAACTTAGCATAGATACTGCTGATTTCCACCGCGACATTAAAATACGTAAAGCAAAGAAATGGTTGAGCGAAGGCAAAAAAGTCAAAGTCTCGATCCGCTTCTTTGGACGCGAAATAACCCGCCCAGAGCTGGGTCAGGAAGTAATGACCAGCATCGAAGAAGAGTTGTCTGAATTCGGCGTTGTCGAACAAAAGCCCAATTTAGAAGGGCGTAAAATGATAATGTTGCTCACGCCCGAAAGTTAACTCGGCTGATTTACAACTGAATTTAAATCGTCCAAAAGCCCTTTTTGGGCTTTTTGTATGAGGAAATAATGTCAAAATTAAAAAAATACAAATTAAAAACATACAAGGCAGCCGCCAAGCGATTTCGCGTGACGGGCAGCGGCAAAATTATGCGCACCAAAGGGGGGCAAAGCCATTTGCGGCGTCGTTCGTCCAAGCGAGTTAAAGCGAAATTCGCTAAAATGCACGAAGTCAAATGCGCTGGCGACCGCCGCCGCATAAAGCGTATGGCGCCTTACTTAAAGAGATACCGCGCTAATCCACCAGCGTAACGCAACCCTTTTCCAATCAATCGCTGCCCGGCTTCGGCTCTAAGCCTGAACGACGCGGCTAAATTTTAAACGCGAGGAGATAACAATGAGAGTAAAAGGCGGATATGTAACACAACGTCGCCACAAGAAAATTTTAAAGATGACCAAAGGGCAATGGGGTACTCGCAATCGCCTTTATCGTCGAGCCAACGAAGCGATGATGAAATCCCATTGGTACGCTTATCGGGACCGGCGGCAACGACGGAGGGACTTTAGGCGGTTGTGGATTTCTCGAATCAATGCCGCTTCTCGTCAAAATGGAATGAGCTATAGTCGGTTTATGCATGGCTTAAAGCAAGCCAATATCACCCTAAACCGTAAAATCCTGGCTGATATTGCTGTGCGAGATGGCGAAACCTTCACCCAATTGGTGGATGCGGCAAAAGGGGCGATCGCCTAAAAAATTCCAACTCTTAATTTTATTTGTAATGCCACGTTTGTTTTGCAAGCGTGGCGTTTTTATTTAGGCGCTGAAACGTCCTGTTTTTTGTGGCGGGTTGGGGTATGCTGGATAGATGACAAGCGGTAATTCAGCTTTCTGGCGGCGTTTCGGTTGGATAGTTCTGATTTTGTTGGCGGCAGCTTTTTTGCGACTGCACGCTATTTCTGAGATTCCGCCGGGAATGACTCATGATGAAGCAGATCATGGTTGGGATGCCTGGCGGGTTGTCAATGGGGCGCGTCCCATCTTTTTTACGGTCGCCAATGGGCGAGAGCCGTTGTTTGATTACAGCACGGCAGGGTTGATGCGTATTCTGGGCGCAACTTTTTTAGCGGGGCGGTTAACTGCGGTTTATTTTAGCTTGTTGGCGATAGCCGGCATTTATAGTTGGAGCGCTCTGGCGTTTGACCGGCAAACAGCTGCGCTGACGGCAGCGGGCTTGGCAGTCAGTTTTTGGGGAACGATGAGTGGGCGGCAAGCGTTGCGTTCTGTGGCGCTGTCGGTTTTTATCTGTTTGGCAGCGTTGTGGTATTGGCGTTATTTAAAGAATAAACGCTGGCAGACAGCGGCGATTGCCGGCATTTGGCTAGGCGCCTCTTTTTACGTCTATCTGCCAGCCCGAATCTTGTGGGTAACCTATGTCGGGCTGCTGATTTGGCTGGCGGTAATAAATCGCGCTCAATTTCGTCAATATTGGTTAGGCACGGCGCTAACGCTCGGTTTGGCAGGGCTGCTCGGATTGCCTTTATTCGCCTATTTGCGCCAAAATCCAGGGGCAGAAGCCCGCATAGGTCAGCTAACTGATGCGGTTGAAGCGGCGACTGAGGGGGATTTTTCGCCATTAGGGGAAAATATCGCTGCTGGATTACGGTTAATTACCATAGAAGGGGATAGCTTGTGGCGGTACAATGTGCCGGGCAAACCGTTGCTAGAAGGGGGTTTTGGCTGGCTTTTTTATGCCGGCATTTTGCTGGCGCTTTGGCAAGCCGTCAGAAAAAAGGGAGATATGTCATCAGCCGCCGCCGTGTTTGCTGTGGGCTGGCTGTTGGCGGGGTTGTCGCCCGCCCTGATTACTGGCGCTGACCATGCCATGCAACGAACGATTGGGATGCAGCCGATTTTGTATCTTTTTCCCGCATTGTCCTTAGCGGCAATCTGGAGATGGATGAGCCAACGATGGGGAGCTAAAGGAAGTTTGGCAGCGGTTGCCGGCAGCATCTTTTTGATGGGCATAACTGGCATACAAACCTATCGCGATTATTTTTGGGAATGGGGCGTTCATCCTCAAACCAGAGTGCAATACGAGAGCGCTTTAACGGCATCGCTTAAATACATAAACGGACGGGAGGGTGGCGCGGCAGCCATCTCTAGCCAAACTCCTAACCTGTATCACAGCCCTTCACTAGGGTTGCTTTATTCGACCCGCCCAACCGATACTTTGCGCTGGTTTAATGGAACTGGCGGGTTGCTTATCCCGGCGGAAAAGGATGCGACGATGATTTTTAGCGGTTTGGCGCCGTTGGCGCCTGAGTTGCAACCCTATTTTGCCGGCATTCAATCCACTTTTGCCCTCCCTTTGCCAGCAACTGATTTAGACCAACCGGTAACGATTTACCAGATTGATACCGACGTCTTGCGCGCCAGTTGGTCAGGGCGTTTTTCGCCAATCGAAGCTGGGAATTTAGATGGTTTCGTTACGCTGAAAGGAGCGCATCTATCTGCGCCAGTCCAAGCGGGAGAAACCTTGTTGGTAACGACTTTGTGGCAAATCCAACGCGCTCACCCAGATTTAATCCTTTTCACACATCTGACAAACCCAGAGGGAGGCGCGCCGCTTGCCCAAGCAGACCGATTAGATGCGCCCAGTTATTTTTGGCAAAATGGGGATTGGTACATTCAGCTTCATCAATTGCAGTTGCCGGCAGATCTGCCTGCCGGCAGTTACGAATTGATTGTAGGCGCCTATTCGCAGGAAAGCGGCGAGCGGCTGCATCTTATCGTGAATAACCAACAACTTAACGATACAATACCGGTTGGAAATGTGACGGTTGGAGGGCGTTAATCTAGCAAGATATAACCGTTCCCCAATGCTAAACAGACGAGAAAACCTTTTCTAACTTTCCTTTCTAGCGTCCAGTTTTATTTTGATGATAAGAAACCCCGACTTGCCAATAGCCCTGCAGCGATTGTGGTTATATTTGATCATCATCGCGATTATCATTCGGTTTGCCACCTTGCCAGGGCGCAGCATTTGGCTGGATGAAGCGGCAAGTTTGCGCTACGCTACCATTTATGACGCCGATACGATTTGGAATACCGTCATCGACGCCAGCCCGGAGACTCCGCGCCATCCCCCGCTCTATTATCTAATTTTGCATCATGCCATCAACTTAACTGGCGTAAGTGAAGGGTGGCTGCGGCTGCCCTCCGCAATTTTTTCAACGGCGGGTATTGGGCTATTTTATCTATTAGCCCGACGTCTCTTTTCAGCTAACTCATTCCTTCCCTTGGCAAGCGCAACATTGTTGGCATTTTCCCCGCTGGATTTATGGTACGCGCAAGAGACAAGAATGTATGCCTTGGTGACATTGTGCGGCATTGTAATCATGCTTGGCTATGTAATGGGCAATTTCTGGGGGGCGATATTGCTAGCGGCGGGGACAGGGGTTGGCTTGTACGCTGATTTTGTGATGGTTCCATTATGGGCGGGGATTACCGCTTTGTGGCTGCTTTATTGCCGGCATCAGCGCATTAGCAAGACAACTTTATTTTTGATGGCTGCCGGCAATGCAGCGGGTTGGATCGCCTTTCAACCGTGGTGGAGATATTTGGCGCGGCTATTCGAGATCCTCAACAATATCCCTACTTTTATTTCGATTCGCGCCGCTTTGGGGTTAGAAGCGCTGCCAGCTTGGTTTTATGGGGGGGGATTGGCTTTTTTCATCATCCTCATTTATGGGAATGGGTGGATTACGCTGCGACTATGGCGGCGAGATCGTTGGAAAAAACCGATCCTAGTCGTTATTATCATGCTGTTCTGTCTGGTAACGTTGATTGGCGCCATACCCCGGCTTTATATGTTGAAACGAATCGGGGTGACGGGGATGCCGCTCTTGATCCTGGTTGTTAGTTGGGCATCTAGCCAAATTCGGATAAAAAGCGAACCAGTGTATACGCTGCCGGCATTTTTGATCATCTTCTCGCTAATGGCTAGCGTCTTTACTTTACTTACTCCCAAAGATGATTGGCGAGCAGCCACGGCGTTTCTTGCCAGCCAGGAACAATCCGGCGCAGTTGTGATATTTGCCCCATCGTACAATGAATGGATGTTCAACTATTATCGTCGCCCGCAACTGCCGGCATTTGAACGACAAACCCCCACATTAGCCGAGTTAGATGTACAAGCAAACCAGTTATGGCTAGTAGCTGAACGCTTCAACGGTGTCGTCCCCTCCTCTGAAACGGAACGTTTGCTGGACGAAAATTGGCGATTGTTAGAGACAAAACGCTTCTTTCGGTTAGAATTACGACGATATGGTAGAAATTGATTTGCTGGAGAGCTGATGCACAAAAAAACGATCTTTGATTTACAACCAAACGGCACAAAAATTTTAGTAAGGCTTGATCTCAATGTGCCTCTAAGCGGCACAAAGCCAGGTGATGATATCCTAGTGAGCGACGATACCCGCATTCGGGCGGCGCTGCCCACCTTGCGCCATCTGCTAGACCATGGCGCCGCCTTGATTTTATGCTCACATTTAGGGCGCCCCAAATCAGCGGCGGATATCCAATTTAAGCTAGATCCCGTGGCGGGGCAATTGTCTGAATTACTTGGCAAACCAGTAGCTAAGGTGGATGAGTTGGTCGGTTCGGCAGCCACAAAAGCGGCAGGCAAGTTGCATCCAGGCGAGCTGTTGCTATTGGAAAATAGCCGTTTTCACCCTGGCGAAAAGAAAAATGACCCTGAATTGGCGGCGCAATTGGGGGCGCTAGCAGACCATTATGTTAATGATGCCTTTGGCAGCGCCCATCGGGCGCACGCCACCACAACTGGGGCAGCGGAGGCGATGCGAAACAAAGGGGGAATGGCGGTTGCCGGCATGTTGATGGAGAAAGAGCTGAACTATTTAGGGGCAGCTATATCAGACCCGCCTCATCCCTATGTGGCGATTATGGGCGGGGCAAAAATCTCCGACAAAATTCTAGTCATCGACAATTTGCTCGAATTAGCCGATAAGGTTTTGATCGGCGGCGGGATGGCAAACACTTTTTTGCGGGCGCAAGGGCTGGAAACAGGCAAGTCGTTGGTGGAAGAAGAGGCGCTGCCAGAAGCGGAGCGGTTGTTGGCAGAGGCAAGCGATAGATTGATATTGCCGGTCGACGTCGTTGTGGCGGATCGGTTTGCCGCCGATGCGGTTGGTGAGATTGTTGCCGTCTTCGATATTCAGCCCGACCAAATGGCATTGGATATTGGACCGCAAAGCGTTGCGCTGTTTCGGCAAGCGTTGGCTGGAGCAAAATTAGCGGTTTGGAATGGTCCGATGGGGGTATTTGAGTTTGATTGCTTCGCTGCCGGCACCAATCAATTAGCGGCGTTGTTAGCAGAGATGACAGAAAGCGACTGCCGGGTCATTATCGGTGGCGGCGACTCAGCGGCAGCGGTGAACCAGGCAGGGTTAGCTGGACAAATGAGTCATGTTAGCACTGGCGGCGGAGCGAGTCTGGCTTTGCTGGAAGGTAAAACATTGCCCGGCATCGCTGCCCTTGATGATGCCTAGTCTCAAGCGTCGATTAGACAGCCCTATTCGTTTACATAGCTGATTGATTTGCTCTGGCATCGAGTGTTGGCTTAACTTTCATCCGACTGTTGCCGGCGTTTTTTCTCCAATAGGCGAGAAGCGAGGGTGCCGCTGGCAGGCGGAGCGGGTTGAGATGGTTTTGCCGGCATCGGCTCACGTTTTGGCTTCGATTCAGTTGGCTCTACCGCATCTCGCCGCATGATGGGGGGCGGGGCGGGGGTATCGGTGTCACTTTGCGATGTGCCGGCACGTTCCTTCGCCTGAAACAGCCGCGACATCGGTTCCGGACGGGCAGTGGGAACAGCGGGCTGGCTGATAAATCGCCCAAATGTCGCATCCCACGCCTTCTCCAAATCTCGGCGGGCAATGACCAGACGGCGAATGGCGATGTCAAAGGGCAAGAGCAAGGTCGCCGCCAACAAAAGCCATTGCCAAATTGGGCGAGTAGCCGGGTCGCTATCCAGCGAATGTTCGAAGACGGCAAGTTGAGGGGTTTCATGTTGGGAGAGGTCGCGTCCCTCGCCAATGCCGGCAATCTCCGCCAATAAAGCCGGGTTCGCCTCCACCGATTGATACTCTGGCGAATAGCCCAACACCCAACCCGACGTTTGCCCCACCACCGTCTCTTCGTCGCTGTCTGCCCCTGCCACCCGGATAAAATATGCCCCGTCTGTTGCCGGCACAAACGTCCCCTCATACCGCCCCGGCGCCACCTGTTGCAACGCTACTGCCGTAGTCTCCCCATCTGGCGAGACTACATTTGCCGTCATCCCCAAGCTGTTCAACAATGCCCCGTTTCCGTCACGGGCATCTACGGTCAACGTTGCCAACTCCCCCTCTAATGAGACCACCGTCTCCACATTGCTGTCTCGTCCCTGCGAAATCGTCCAGCGTACCATTTGCGCCCAAACGGTGGGGAAACCGTCCCAACGCACCCAATCCACCCCCCACCTGCCGGTGGCATCCGATGTCCATGACACGGCTCTGCCTAGCCCATATTGCCAACTGGCTAACAACGGGTCGCCCTGATGGGTTTCCAGAATGACTTGAGCTGTTCCTTTGGGGCTGGTACCGACGTAGCCATACAATGCCGGCACTCGGCTGATGCCTTGCAAAATGGGACTGCTGCTCACCAATGAGGGAAAAAATCGCTCTTCAACCAAGTAACTTCGTTGGATAGAAGTCGTCTCTTGCGTAAAAATCTGCGGCAAATTCGCCGCCCTGTCCGTAAAATGAAAGCGTCCGTTGCCCCGTTCTGCCATCTCCTGCAACCACGGCACATCGGGACCATCTCCAATGGAGACAAAAGAGATAGTCACCCCTTCCGCCACCAACGAATCGATCAGTTCCGGCACGCCTTCCTTTTGCTCCGAATCTGCCCCATCTGCCAATACGATGATATGTTTGACTTGATTAGAACTGCCCGCCAACGCTTCTGCCGCCGCCTCTAAGCCGCGTCGCACATAGATGCCGCCGCCGCCCGCTCCGATTTGGCGAATTTGGTTGATCACCGTCTCTTTGTCCGCCGCCGATACGGGACCAATTGGGTTGTCGGGCTGGGTATCGACTGGGATGACGGAGATTTCGTCGAAGTCGTTAAGTAGTTCTACCACCCGCACCGCTCCCTCTGCCGCCAATTGAATTTTGCTCACGCCCCCTTCTTGGGCTCCCATACTGCCGCTGCGGTCGATGACAATGGAGATGGAGACGGAGGGGAATCGCTCTTGGTCTTTGATTTGCATATCTACGGGCAATGTCTCTTCTAACGGGGTTTGGAAGTAGCCGCCCATGCCGTAACTTTCGGGTCCGCCCACCGTGACCAAACCGCCGCCTAAATCGCGGACGTAGGTTTGCAGGGCGTTCATTTTGCTGGGGCTTAACTCTTTGGCATTAACGTTGACTAGGATGATGGAGGCGTAATTGCTCAGTTGGGAGAGGGATGCCGGCAATCCAGCCGGGGTGGCTCTCTCTACCTCTAAGCCCGCCGATTGTAATGCCAGCAACAGTTGGGGCGACTCATCTACCACGGCATCGCCGTCCGCATCTACCCCATCCTCTATCGATACAAGTAAAATGCGGGGCGAGCCGGCAATTTCGGTGAAGGCGGCGAGTTGATTGTTTTGGTAATAGGTATCTTGGGTCGGTTGCAGTTGCACGGTGTAACGGGCGAACTCTTGCTCTGCCCCCACCAATCGCACCGAAAAGTTGTTGCTACCCGGGCGTAACTGCACCTGCTCCTCGTACACGGCTGAGCCGCCTGCCAAAATTCGTAAGATCGCCGGCATATTGGCGGTGCTGGTGGCGTTGACATTGATGCGGAATGATTCTCCCTGAATGATTTTGCTGGGGGCGGATACATCGGTAATCAACGCTTCGGTTACGCCGGCTGGACGGGAGAGGGGGTACACGTCGATTTGCACGCCCGATGCCGCCGCCACCCGTGCAGATTCTACTGCGTCGCCAATCGTCGCCGCCCCGTCGCTGAGGATGACCAACCGCCGAGCTTTGCCGGCAGGGAACAGGGCTAATCCCAACCGAATCGCTTCCGCTAAATCGGTGTGCAATGTTTGTGGGGCGGAGCTAATGGGGGCAAGCTCTGCCAAGCCGCTCATGGGGCGTTCTACCAAGGCGTTTGCCCCAAACAACGCCACCGCCGCCTGATCGGTGGGCGACATCCCTTCTACCGCTGTTCGGACAAACTCTTCCGCTTGTTGCATCTGTGCGTCGCTCATCGAGTCGGATGCGTCAATGAGAAAGACAACGGCTAATTCGTCTGCCGCCCGCACAATTTGTGTGCCGGCAAGGGCTAGTATGATCAAAATCAGGATGAGCAGGCGCAACATCAAGCTCGTCCATTCTCGCAGGCGGCGGCGTACGTCTAGGCGGGGTTTGCCTAGCCACACAAAGTAGGGAATTGCCAATAATAGCAACAGCAGTAAGGGCGTGGTGAACTTCATGGGTATAAGTTTATGTCGAAATGACAAAAAGGCAATGGGCGTTTAGGGGATGTTTATCTGGTGCGGGGAATGCCGGCATCCAACGGGCTGATGATGCGCGATAGTTCAACTTTCATCCCCTGAAGATACCGCATCGTGGTTTCTCGTTTTTTGTGCCCTAATAACTTCTGAATTTGTGCTACTTCATATCCCTGTCGTCGTAACTGGGTAGCGAATGTATGCCGAACCTGCCATTGATAGGTTGGAAGAGATTCAAGAGGAACAGAGACAGATCTTTTTTTCCAAGGGGCAACCCTGCTTCCGAGCGTCGCCATTAACTAAACGTTATGGCTGGGGCGTTCATGCGAATGCCGAAGGAAAGATTGCGATTTTTGGGGTGGATTCAGCCGAATATCAAGCATTGCTCATCGACGATAGCGTGACCAAGAAAAAAGCTATGCGTTCCAAACGCGCTTGACCATTTTCAAACTGGGGGACAAGGTGTAGGTCGGATTGATAATCCGACAGGCGGAATACCGTTCCGCCTTACGATCCCCCTCCTAAAAATATTGAGATAAACGTTTCTTCATCCTCAAGTTATCCACTCAACCCCGCCCGCAAAGTACACGGCACGTTCAGCTGGATTTGGATATAATAAAAGTCGCGATGGGAAGAATTTTCACCGCGGATTTTCTGATCAGGCAAACCTCCATATAATGGAAATTGTATGGGCGTAGATATTGGAGAAATATGTTATGTGGAAAGAAAAAGTAGCCCGCTACGATGAATTGGTGGCAAAATGTCCCAGATTTGAGCGAAAAGGGAAAACAGTGCCTTACACTTCCGCCAATGGGCATATGTTTTCATTGCTCAACAATGATGGGGAGTTGGGATTTCGCTTTTCTAAAGAAGTTCAGGAAAAGTATATGGCAGAATTTGATTCAACGGTTCTTAAATCGCATGGGGCTGTGATGCGCGGATATGTGCTGATTCCTGACCATATGTTTGAAGATTTGGACAAATTGGCGGAATATCTGAACGAAAGTTACGATTACGTGATGTCGCTCAAACCGAAATAAGGACGGTTGAAATGCAACGACACATCGCATTGCTACGTGGCATTAACGTGGGCGGGCGCAACAAGTTAAAGATGGGGAAGTTGCGGGAAATGGTTGCCTCTTTCGGTTGGCAAAATGTGAAGAGCTACTTGCAAAGCGGCAATCTCGTTTTTGATTGTGATGAGGAAGATGCCGGCATTCTCGCTAGCAAAATTCAATCCCAAATTAAGCAAACCTATGGATATGAGGTGACCGTTCTCATGCGAATGCTCGCCGACTTTCGCCAAATCCTCGAAACAAACCCGTTTGTCGCTCGGGGTGAAGAAATCGCCAAGCTGTATGTCGCCTTTTTGGCAGAGCCGCCATCTGCCGACCAGTTAGACGCATTGGAATTACCGGCAAATATCGCCGACGAGATAAGCATTGGAGAACAAGAACTATTTCTCTTTTGCCCCAACGGATACGCTAGAACCAAGCTAAACAACAACTTTTTTGAACGCCAACTGAAAATGCCGGCAACCACCCGCAACTGGAAAACCGTCAACAAAATTTACCAGATCGCCGCGGCATAAATCGCCATTGTCATCCCCCTACGTTATAATCCCCTCCGCTTCCGACACATTCAACCAAATGCCTCGATGGCATAACCACGTTCTAATCGATGTTTGATTGGCTAGACACATATTGGACGCCCTTCAATTTGCGACAGTTTGCCGCAGTTGTAACGACGATACTGTTTGCCGTCCCCCTTGCCCAGATTGTCGATCAATATATCAAATCGCCAGGAGAGAGGGATCAGCAAACGCCACATCGGAAAGGCGCGGTTTTGCTTGCCAATGTCGCCCTCTTAGCCAGGCGTAGTTTGCGCCCGCTGATGGTTTGGCTGCTGCTACAATTAGCGGTTCAACTCTTTATTTGGCTGGGGTGGAGTCATGACGGGCTTCAATGGACTGTTCCACTCTCCTTTTTCTGGTTGGTCTACCGCATAGTTTCCAATTTTCTATCGATTTGGATGAAGCGGGAAAAAGCAGAGCTTTGGATCAGACAATTATTGCGCCCAATTTTTATCGTCGTTTTGGTTTTATATCTATTTAACCTGATCGATGATGTTCTAAAATTTGGAATCAAATTTCAGGAAACCAACATCACCATCGGCGCGTTGCTTGCCGGCTCTATCGTCACCCTTTTCTTTTTATTGATAAGTCAAATCCTGGGCAAATATTTAAGGGGAACATTTTTGCCTCAAGCTGGGGTCACGCCCGCCCTCAGTCAGGCTTTATCCACTATAGCCGCTTACCTGATCATCGCCGCAGGATTCCTAATAGGTTTGAATGTGGTTGGGCTTGACCTGACCACCCTTACCGTCATTATCGGCGGACTTTCGGTAGGCATTGGCATTGGGTTACAGGAGATCGTGACCAACTTTATAAGCGGCTTTATTTTGTTGTTCGAGGGGTCGATTAGCCCGGGCGATGTGGTGCAAATCGGGGAGCATATCGGTAGAGTACAAGAGGTCGGCTTCCGCAGTATGAGGATCATTACCCCAGATAATGTTGATTTGGTAGTGCCCAACTCAACTTTTGTTACCGATATTGTCACCAACTACACGCGCGGCGACCATAAGGTTCGGGTGAAAGTCGCGGTTAACGTCAGTTACAATTCTGAACCGCGCCAGGTGGAGCAAGCCCTATTAACCGCCGCCCAGCATGAATGGACGTTACCGGAACCGTCTCCAAATGTGTTGTTTGCCGGATTTGAAGAGAGCGCGTTGTTGTTTGAGCTTCAGGTGTGGACAGATAATCCGTTCGACAAAAGAGCTTTTATAAGCGCCTTGCGTTATCAAATTTGGGCGGAGTTGAAAGCGCGACAAATCGAAATTCCTTATCCTCAACGAGACGTTCACATACGAAGCCATGAAGGCGTATCGCTGATCGGGAACGTGGCTGATTAAGCTAGGGAGGAGCCGCCGGCAACCAAATGGTAAAAACGCTGCCTTCGCCGTACTCGCTTTCCGCTATTATCCCTCCGCCATGCCCCTGAATGATCGTTTGCGCTTTCAGAAGTCCCATCTTTAAATTGCCGGCATCCGCCCCGTCATGTGCCGGCATTTCAGAAAGCGGTCGCCATAAGGCGGCTAAATGTTCCGGCGACATACCCACCCCGCTGTCCGAAATTTGCACCACAATGCCATCATCTTCGAGTAGACAATTTACCCTGACCCAACCGCCAATCCGATTGAATTGAATGGCGTTATGCAACAGTTGGGTAAACGCTTCGACCAGCTGTTGTTCGTTCCCCATAATCGCCGGAAAGTTATCGGGACAGCGGCAATCGACAATTACCCGCCGTCCATGCGCCATGGCGCTTAAGCGACGGATGATTCGCTGTAAAACAATTTCGATATGTAATTGTTGGAACAACTCATCCACGACTGCCGGCATTTTAGCGGCAACTCTTTTCGCCTCCGCCATACCGATTTCGTCTGCGCTGTCCCCATTCAACCACGAGATAAAACTCCCCTGAAATTGAGCTAAAGCGCGATAATGAATAGCTGCCGCGCCGCTTTGCGCCACCCGATTAAGCGCATCGTCTGCTGCCCTTTTCAACGCCGCCGCCGACCCCGCTTGCGCCAATTGGGGGGCGGCATATGCCCCGATATGGCGCAAACGCTCGATTTCTGCCGGCAAAAATGGCGCCCCATCTCGTTTACCCCGTAAAGCAATCAAGCCAACCAACCGATTGTTGACCCGCAAGGGAACGTAAATCTCCCTCTTCCAAGCCGTCAACAACGCCCGTTCTAAGCTATCCATGCCGGCAAATTGAGGAGAGCTATCTATTTCGTTTTGGGTGAGGGGTTGGCTTTGTTGGCGCAAATAAGCGGCAAATGGGCTGTTGTGGGCGAAGATAGCTGGCTCTCGCTTGTTTGCCGGCAGCGGTCGCAACAACAGCCGCCCACCCATGACATCTTCTACCACAAAAAGCCACGGGCCAGGCGCATCAAACTCCGTTTCGAGATACGCCGTCAACCCTGCCGCCAATCGAAGCGGCTCTGTTTCGCCCAACCAACTCGCTTCCAATGGCGGCGGCAATCCATCCCCTTTTTGATAAACGGGACGCAACCCTAAGGTCGCCGCTAATCCGCCTACTGCCAACAACCCTGCCCCAAGCTGCCCCCAAGCAAGTTGATGTGGCAGATGAGCGAGCGTCAGACAGCCGCCCGCCAACAGCAAACATTGCCCGATAAGCAGCCACAATAGTCGTTTTTGGCGGCGGGATGAGGAAGATGTGCCCCATAAACGGAGGCTGCCCAGCAACGCCAACCCTGCCGGCAATAGCCAGCCCAATGTCAGCGCCACCCCCCAGCTATCAAATTGCCGCCACCACAACCGGCGGTCGCCAAACATGAAAGCGCGAGGCGCCAGCCATTCCCCCCAAAGCGTCCCATCCAACAAGAGAGCGATTAAGCCAACCGCCAACGACAGCCAAATCGACCGGCGCGTTACGCCGCGTCGCCCGCCCCACACCCGAAACGCGGTTAACAACGATTTGATGCCGGCAATCAACATGGCATATCGAGATACAACACGCCAATAAACGGTTTGCATAACAGTCAAACTAACCCCAGAAAAGTGACTCAATACCCCAGACGATCCAATCGCCAGGCAAAGCAAGGCTAAACTCCACCAAATTGTCGCCCACTTATCTTCCAACCGAAACCGCCAAAAGAAAAAGAGAAGCGTAAGGATAAATGCCGGCAACGTTGCCAATAGCCAATATTGTTGGGAAAAACTCATCTCGATAATTTATAAAGCAAATTCAGGTCAACTGCCCACTGTCAGAGCGCCAATTCCCAAAGTTATCCCAAAAAAATTTGGGATAACTTTGGGATAACTCTAGAAGCCCTATTTCAAAATGTAATGCGTCCCCCGTTTTGAGCCGATTTTGAGCAACAATCCCCGTTCCACCAAATCAGCCAGGTCGAGGCGCAGCGTTTCGGGCGACACATTTGGGCACACCGATTGATATTCGCGGTTGGAAATACTGCCATGTTCCCGCACATATTGCATCGCCCGCGCCTGCCTCTCATTCATCGCTTTGCTCCAACTGGGGGGGGCGCTTTGCGTCTTTTTGCGATCATTGAACAGGGTAACGGTAAACAGGTGCGGCAAGGCGTCAAACTTAGGAGGAGAATGTCCGGCAGCGACCATATCTTCGATCATTTGGTCGATGCCCAGCCCCAACTCCTCAATGTAACCCCATTGGTACAAGCCGTTCACCAACTGCGGATTGCGTGAATAATGCTCTTCTACCAAATTGTCCAGAGTCATATAACCGGGCAAACCGCCAGGGCTAATCACCTCTAATCGGTCAGCATACATGCGCACCTCAACCCGTCTGCCTCGAATGCGGTAATCACGGTGACACATAGCGTTGACCAATGCCTCGCGGACGGCAAAACGGGGATATTCAGGCTTTTCTTCCCGCTCTAATTTGTCTATTTTGGCTCCGATTCGCATCTCGTCCCAGACGATGCTCCAGGCGCGTTCCACGACTCTAGCTAACGGTCCGTGAATGTCGTCTCGTCTGCCATAGCTGGCGCCCCCTTCAGAGCTGCGCGGCTCTGTGCCGGGAAATTTAACGAAAACGACGCCAGATTGGGGCAAAAAGGCGCGGGGATTTCGCCCAAAAAGCAAAATGCCGGCAATCGTCGGCGTCCCTTCCCCATCGATCGCCCCGATTTCAAACAAAAGCTGCTCTTCCGATGTCACCAAAGGGGAGCCGCGCTGTTTCCGTTTCGCCAAATATTCCTGAACAATTTCCCCGTCAAAATCGTCAACAGTCGCCCCGGGCATGGGCTCCGTTTCAAAATCAGCGGCAGATTTGCCGGCAGCCACTTTGCGAATCTCGTCGCCCACCATCAGCCGGTTTAGCAACCCGCTGCGAACGAAGATACGTCCATCGTTAAGGCTGTGCATCTCCAAACTGCGGGGCGTCTGAATGCCAACATAGCGCCGTTCGCCCACTTCGACAGTTTGCCAATGGCACATCACCGGCGGATCGCATTGGCTAATTGCCTGACGAAGCGCCATCTCCGCTTCGTCTTCCCAAATTTCGTCGGATGGCTCTCCGGCGTCTGTCACACCTAACACAATCAACCCGCCGGAGCTATTCGCCAAGGCTACCAGCGATTCTGCCAATGGCTCAATATCGGCATTTGGCAAAAGAACGAGACGGGGACCGGATTGGAAATTTTGGGCGTTAAACATAAACCAACTGAGGATTGTTCGGGACTTTACTTAGGCAATGCCGCCAGCGCCGCTCCGATAATGCCGGCATTGTTGCCCATCGATGCTGGCGCCACTTTGGTGGGCACAGTTAACAACGGTAAAAATTGCGCATGCCGTTTGCTGGCGCCGCCGCCGATAATAATTAATTGGGGCCAAAACAGCTTATTAATCTCCCATAAAAAAGCGTCCAAATGCTTTGCCCATTTCTTCCAAGACCATTCGTTGCGGATACGGGCTGACTCGGCAGCATAATATTCGGCGTCTTGCTTTTTATTGCGCAAATAGAGATGTCCCAACTCTGTGTTGGGCACCAATTCGCCATTTACAAACAGCCCTGTGCCAATACCCGTCCCTAGCGTGATGACCAACGTCACCCCCTTTATCCCTTTGCCCGCTCCAAAATGAACTTCTGCCAAGCCAGCGGCGTCGGCGTCGTTGACCATGGTGGTCGGGCAGCCCGTTCGCTCCGAAATCAAATCGTCGCCATCCAAATCCATCCAATCATCGCTTAAATTGACCGCCGTTTTGACCACCCCGCCCACAATAGGACCAGGAAAACCAACGCCAATCGACTTATCTTGGTATTGAAAATGGTCTACCAATTGCGCCACCACCTCGATGACAGCGGTTGGGGTAGCAGGGTCTGGGGTTAAAATTCGCTGCCGCTCGGCTAACATCTCCCCTTTGCTAGCATCCACGGGCGCCGCTTTGATGCCAGTGCCGCCAATATCTACCCCTAATATGTTCATCTACCCTCTTCCTTCTTTTTTTCTTCTACCAAGCGTTGCAATTCGATGACATGGGCTTGCGTCGCCAAGATGCCGGCATCTATGCCATCTGCCATCCGATGAAAATCAAACAAACCTATTGTACCAATATCAGGCTGAATCATAATGTCTGGCGGCGATATTGCCAATCGAGAGCGAACTCCGCTCATGGCGATGATGTCCGACACGATGGTGACCACTTGCCACAACGGGCGGCGCTGAGTGACAGCCAACGCTTTGCCCAGCAAACCCGGCGGCGATGTATATCCTTTTTCCGGAGGCGTTCCATATGGAGCAGAGCGGCTCAAGTCGATGGCGACCACGTCCGTTGCGCCCCGCGCCCGCGCCACATCAAACGGCACATTGTTCAGCACTCCGCCATCGATTAACATCAATCCGTTGCGCTCCACCGGAGGCGCCACAATAGGCAAGGCTGTGGTCGCTTTGATGGCGCTGACCACATCCCCCTCATCTAAAATCACCTCTTTGCGACTGATTAAATCAACCGTTATCACAGCCAGCGGGATATGCAACTGGTCAAATGTAATCTGACCAAACGCCTCTACCAGCAGCTTTTCTCCTTTGACTGCGCTAAATAAAGCTGGCTCCTTGGTGGGCATACTGACCATTTTGCCCAAACGCAATTTGGAAAAGTGGGCTTCGATGGCGTCTAATTCCAATCCCATCGCCAATAACCCGCCTACATAGCCGCCAATGCTGGCGCCGACAATTAAGTCGGGGGGCCACAATCCCATACGCTGCATCTCTCGAATCGCCCCGATATGGGCAGCGCCTCTCGCTCCCCCGCCGCCTAACGCCAATCCAAGTTTCATAGCGCCCGCAACATTACTCGACCAACCCGTAAAAGAGGGGCAGCGACGCTACCGCTTCTTCTGACCAGCGTATGGCTGCCAAAATTTGGCTTTCTGCCCGCTCTATCTCAGTTTGGTTGTTGGCATGAATGGCGGCAATTAGTTGACCAGCTTGGAGATAGTCGCCGATTTTTGCCGGCATTACTATGCCCACCGCATGGTCGATGACATCCCCTTTTTGCCGACGCCCTGCCCCTAAATCGACTGCCGCCCAGCCAATGGCGCCGGTATCTATGCCGGCGACCCAGCCATCTTTGGGGGCGGTGACCTGGCGTTGGAAAGCGGCTTGAGACAACTTGTCTGGCTGGTCTATTTGCGTCAAATCTCCCCCTTGCGCCGCCACCATCGCCCGAAACTTTTCCCACGCCGCGCCGCTGTCTCGAGCCTCTGTCGCTAACTGTCGTCCATGTTCTATCGTTTCCGCTTTGCCGGCAAGCCGCAACATATGTCCGGCAATTTCCAAACAATGCGCCCAAAAATCGGCGGGCGGATCGTTGTTTTGCAAAGCGTCAATCGCCTCTATTACCTCCAAAGCGTTGCCAACGGCATGCCCCAACGGTTGATTCATGTCAGAGAGCAGAGCTACGCACCGCCTGCCGGCATCCGTACCGATATCGACCATCATTTGCGCCAACTCTCGTCCCGCCTCAACCGTTGGCATAAACGCTCCGCTCCCCACCTTAACGTCTAGCGCGATGCCGTCTGCCCCCGCCGCCAACTTTTTAGACATAATTGACGAGGCGATTAGGGGCAAGCAGCTAACCGTACCAGTAACATCGCGCATGGCGTACATTTTGCCGTCTGCCGGCGCTAAATCCGCCGTTTGTCCGGCTAACGCCAGTCCAATCTCCGCCAATTGGCGTTTGAATTGGTCTAAACTCAAATCGAACCGCCAGCCGCGAATCGACTCCATTTTGTCTAAGGTGCCGCCGCTGGAACCTAAGCCACGCCCGCTCATCTTGCCCACGGGGGCGCCGCAAGCCGCCACTAAGGGCAATGTGGTCAACGTCGTCTTGTCGCCGACGCCGCCCGAGGAATGTTTGTCTACTACAAAAGGAGCGACATCGCGCAAATCCAACTGGTCGCCCGATGCCGCCATCCCCAAGGTAAGCTGATGGATTTCTCGACGGTTCATCCCCTTGATATAAATCGCCATCAACATGGCAGCTAGTTGGTAATCTGGTATCGTCTCAGCGGCGATTTGGGTTGTCAGCCAATCGATTTGGTCAGCGGTCAGCTCTTTGCCATCTCGTTTTGCTTCGATTAAATGGATGATGTTCATAATCTATTGGAGGGTATTGTCAATTCGTGTTGCACGATTTGAGGGTTGATAATGATTAGGAAGCGCTTTTTGCGCCTTGTTATTGTTTGGCAATCTCCCCTATTTTAACATACTCACCCTTTTTTCTGGCGACGCCAGAAACGGCGCACGCCACTGAACAAGGCGGCGACTTTGCCGGCAAACCATTCTGGCGGCGGATAGGGCAAAAGTTCCCATTGAGGCAAACCCAATTCCGCCAACACGCCATTGGCGGCAGCGATGCCGGTCAGCGCCGCCCGCTCCAGATACATAGCTGGGGCTGGATGGTAAATCCAATCTCCGCACGCCCACAGATTTTCCCAGGGGGTTTCTATTGCCAGATGTTGTTCTGCCGGAAAAACAGTGAACAGAGTGTGCGCCGCCGGATTGCGTTGTAACTTGCTGTGCAAATGCCAGCCGCGCAATTCTGGAAAAACGCTTTCCATCTCTCGCCGAACCCGCTCTTCCAGCAAAAAGTCGGGATTTTCTAACAGAGATGGGGGTCCATAAATGTGGGCTTCCACGGCGCTGCCGCCCGTTTTATCTGCCCATTCTTGGTAGGCGGGTTGCAATTTGTGCAGCCAAAAAAAGTTGTCGGCGGTTACTGTGCCAGTCAACACGCCAGCATTTGCTTTGTGGCGGGGTTGTCGTTCGAACCACAAACGCACGATGATGGTGAGCGCGCCTGTTGGATACCGTAATTTGGCTGCCGCTTCTTGAGTGGGCGAGCTGCCCCCCAACAATTTGTCGGCGGCTGGGGCGTCAATGGCTAGAATGAGATGCCGGCAACTTATCCGTTTTTCACCGCCATCCTGTTGATAAATCGCCGTCCACTCCTCCCCATCCCGCCCCAAGCTGACCACAGAAGCGCCCATCTCAATTTGGCAGCCACGGGCAATTGCCGCCTGACGCATCGGTTCGATAACTGTGGCGCCGCCACTGCCGGGCAAATAGTCAAATGCCCAGGCGTCGCGACGCAGCAAAGTGTAAAAGCGCAAAAAAGCGATAAAACCGGCGGCAGGAGATTCGTCTGGGTAGGCTGCCAACGCATTGCGAGACAAACCGGAGAAGAGTTGGCGGACATTGTACGACCAACCCCGCATAAATTGCGCCAGCGACAGGTCAGTTAGGGCTTGCTGCTCTGCCAGGGGGTCGATGGCGGTCGCTGCCAACAAGCCGCCGCCCACCAATGGCATCGACGCGTAATCTGCCAGGCGCAACATCCCCAAAAAGCGCGGGCGTAAAAATAGCTGCAAATAGTGGAATGGGGCGGGCGCTTTACTGGCGCGAATCGCCTGCCCGATGTCGGCTGTTCGCACCTTATCTCCAACGATCAGCGCCCATGTTTCGTCGTTTGCCGGCATCAATTGGGGCAAAATATCAAACCGCGTCAGCGCCTTTTTAAAATTGACGTATGGCGACCAAATGCCATGCAACCCATGTTCGGCGGGAAATGTCCACCGCTCTCCCTTGTGTTCCAGGGTCACTGGCTCCTCATCGCGCAGCCGCCCGCCAAGAAAGGCGGGATTGGCTTCGAGGATAATCGGTTTTAAGCCGCGCTCTGCCAGATGCAAGGCGGCGGTTAAGCCGGCAACGCCGCCGCCGATAATGAGGGTTGGGTCAGCACTTCGCATGGAAATGTAATTTTAGGGGCGCCGCTCAAAGCGGGCAATGGTCAAAATTTGAGTGGCATGAGGATACGCATCGATAGGTTGAACGGCGTAAAGTTGAAAGCCATGCTCGCCAAGCTGTTTGGCGTCGCGGGCAAATGCCGGCAATTCGCTGCTGATGACGATAACGCGCCTAGGCGCTAAGCGGGCAAGTTCTGTCGCAATCTCCTGGCTTATGCCGCTTGCTAAATCGATAATGGCGGCGTCTGGGGCAATAGACAATGCCGGCAATATCTCCTCCGCCTCTCCTTCATATAACGCAATATGGTCAAAATCATCCAGGTTGACGGCGCAATCCGCTATTGCGTTTGGGCTGGGTTCGATGCCAATCAGATGCCGGCATTGCTGCCCTAAAAAAGCGGTTAATATGCCAGCTCCACAGCCGATCTCTAAAATCGTTTCCTCATTGCTCAAATTTGCGAACTTTAACACCGTCTCAATCGTCAATTCTGCAGCCGCCAAGCTGGGGTAAAAGTAAACATCGGGGCTGACTCGAAATAGTCGTCCGTTGACCTTCTGCCCCAAATAGGGTTCGCCGATAAGGGTAACTGCCGAGCCATCGGGCAGGGCTAGCGCCAATGAAATCGGGGTATCGACCTCGATTTGGGGAGGCTCGCCGCTTTCTGTCGTTAAATTTGCCATCAACTCATTCCCAGCGCCTAGCCGCAATTCCAAACCACGCAATGCCGGCAATTGTAAGTCAAAGTTGGCAAGAGAGCTTTCAAGTTGGGACGACAACAGCCGGCATTCTGTGATTGGAGCATCGGCGCGGACGTTTTTGACGTAACGGGCTAATCCGCCAGCTACAGGAGATAACGCGACCCGATTTTGGCTGCCTAACGGGGCGGGATGGGGGATAGTTGGTTGAACGGGGGCGTCGGGAATGCCGGCAATGCGTCCCAATTGATCTTCGACCATTTCCGTTTTTAAGGCAAGCTGACGCGGATAAGCAATATGTTGCCAATGGCAGCCAGGACAATCGGTAAAGTGGGGGCAAAACGGCTCAACCCGGTCTGGCGATGCCGCTACTATCCTCTGCAGTTTGGCATGGGCGTAACCTTTTTTGTCGCTAGTTGGCTCAACTTCAGCCGTTTCGCCGGGTATGGCGAAGGGGACAAAGAGTACCCGTCCATCATCCTCTCTGCCCAATGCGGCGCCGCCGTATGCCATGGCGGTTAATTTTAGCGTCGTGGTCACCGCTTTTTGCGCTTCTTTTTTTTGCCGGCAATCGCCGCCGCCAACGCCTTTTCTACCCAGGGGCGTACCGCTGCTTCATCCTCCAATAGCTCTTCCGACAGTTGAAAATAGGGCATTGACATAAATTGGGGCATGCCGGCAGCCTCAAAATCGGGGCGGTTGTTATCATCCACCCGAAAATACAACTGATTATCGCTGGAAATCAGCCCAAACATAATATCGTCTTGGTAGATGCCGGCTCCGCCAAACATTTTGCGCGAACGGCAAGGCGTAACCGATTCCAGCTGTTCTAAAACATATGCCACATAGTCGCTATTCAACGTCATGTCGTTCTCCAATTTTTGCCGATCTAAAATCTGCCCAGCGCGATCATCTGGGTAAAAGAGGCGATAAACCAATGGATGAGAAATGGATAGAGAAATGATTCTGATTGCCAGGCGATAAAGCCGAACGCCGCCCCGCCAAAAATGGTGCTTAACGTTTCAATCTCAGGTTTGCCCAAATGCATAAAGGCGAAAGGAACGGCTTGCAAAAAGATAGCGGGTCCCGCTCCCAGCGTCCGCGCCATGCCAAACAACAGCAATCCCCGCCAAATAAATTCCCAGCCAAAAAGATCGACCCCGGTCAGGTAGAGCAGCCGCCATGTCTCTTTGGGGGCGCGGGCTTGGTAATATTCAGTCATAATAGGGCGACGCGCCACAAACCACAAAATCAGCGCCATGCCGGCACACCCCAACCCGGTCCAAAACAGACCCTGCCGCCAATTGCCTAGCCTAAAGCCATATTGGGTTGGGCTTTCTCGAAAGATGAGCAATATTACCAACATCGGAACTACAAAGTAAAGGATGAGCCGATCATACGCTTTGACGGACGTAAAGCGGCGGTAATAGTCGAGCATGGGCAATATTGTGCCCAAAATGATGATGAGGGTGAGCTGCCAATCGAACTCAATGCCGGCAATTTGGATCATGCGTTGTTTCTCGTCTGTTTGCGCCTGCGGCTGCCCAGCCAGCCAAGCTGTAACTTGAGCCTTAAACTCTGAATTTTTATCCTCCAGGGCAGCCTTCTTTTTAGATTGGGTCATGAATAAAGATTTCAAATGAAAGTTGCCGGCACATTATACTGACCTCTCCCTTAAAATAAAAAAGCCTGGCTAAATTAGCCAGGCTGACTTCTCAAATATTATGGGCAACGTTGCTTACGCTGCGATCTCCACCATATTTTCCAATACCCGTTCCATTGCCGTTGTGTGAGCGCAATATCCGTTTGAACTAAAGTAACCACAGTCACATTGCCAACTACCGTGATCATAGCCAACAACATGTTCGAAATTTTCCCCGTTGACCGTCACAGTGAAAGCTTCGAAATCGATTCGTTGTTCCCTCTCCTCTGCATACACTTTTGCCTTTTCGACTCTGCTGATAATGCCGTAGTCCATTTGTTACTTATCTCCTCTGAAAGCTAAAGTTTGGGATACAGTTAAGGTAAAACAAAAACGCACACGGCGGGCGTGTGCGTTCTCATTTTGAATAAGTGTGTGTGATTTTTTTTGAACCACTCATGCTTCTTTAGTATATTGAGGATGAAGCGAATGTCAATCACTTTTTATAACTTTTTGCTGAGCGTTGGGTAAACGTAGTTTTAATCAAACGAGCTATGCGAATAATGTAAAAACAAGGCTATGCAAGCGGTCAAATCGACTAGGCGGTAGATAATCGGGTCGTGAAGAACGCCGGCAGATTCTAGCGGCACATATCAGGATGACAAACCTGATAAAATTATCTCTATACTGCGCTCCAGACAACCCAACAAACGGAAAACGTTGACTTTAAGCAGAGGGAACTATGACAAAACCAACCTGGATACTCCCATTAGATGCCCCACATGCCACCTTAGCCATCGCCGGCGGAAAAGGAATGAATTTGGCAAAGATGGCGCAAGCTGGCTTGCCTGTACCCGGCGGATTTTTGCTGACCACGGATGCGTATCAAAGCTATGTAACCGCGAATGGGTTGGCGGAAAAAATTGCCGGCATCCTGAACGGACCTGCTGTTCAACTGGATGATCCCGATTCGTTGCAAACGATTTCGACCCGAATTCGGGCTCTGTTTGCCCAGGGGGAGATGCCGGCAGCCCTGCGAAAGGAAATCATGGCAGCCCACGCCCCTTTTGCCGCTGTTCCCCTGGCAGTGCGCTCCTCCGCCACCGCCGAAGATTTGCCAGAAATGTCCTTTGCCGGGCAACAGGACAGCTTCCTCAATGTAGTGGGCGTTGACCCATTTTTGCAAGCCGTCGTTGAGTGTTGGAGCAGTTTGTGGACAGCCCGCGCCATTGGGTACCGCACCCGGAACGGCATCGACCACCAAGAGGTTGCCCTAGCCGTGGTGGCGCAACAGATGGTACAGAGCGAAGCCTCGGGCGTTTTGTTCACCGCCAACCCCTTGACAGGCAAGCGAGACGAAACGGTCATCGACGCCACATTGGGCTTAGGCGAAGCGTTGGTGGCGGGGTTGGTTTCCCCAGACCATTATGTGGTAGACAGCGCAAACAACCACATTTTGAGCAAAGAACTGGGCGAAAAAGGGACGGTCATTCGCAGTGTGGCACAGGGCGGCACAGAAACAATCACAGGGGGAAACCCCAGTCAAGCGATATCTGATGAGGCGATTTTGGCGTTGGCGGAGATGGGGCAAAAGACGGCATCCATTTTTGGCGCGCCGCAAGATATTGAGTGGGGCTGGGCAAACGGCAAAATTTACATATTGCAATCGCGCCCTGTCACCTCCCTATTCCCTGTGCCGGCAGGCGTGGAACAGACGGGTGGGTTGCGCGTTATGTTTTCTTTTGGGGCGGTACAAGGAATGCTCGACCCCATGACCCCATTTGGGCAAGACGCCATTCGGGGCGTGTTGGGCAATGGCACGACAGCGTTTAATGTTGAGTATGCGATAGAGAAGCAAAAATTCGCCCTGACGGCTGGCGAAAGGTTGTGGTTGGACTTGACCCCTTTTATGCGCCACAAGCAGGGGCGCAAATTGATCCAAAATGGGTTGAGCATGATCGAGCCAGCCACTCAACAGGCGTGGGAATCATTGTTGGAGGATGAGCGCTTGCAACCAAATCATGGTTTCAAGTTGCGCCATTTGCGGCGCGTCTTCCCCATCCTCCCCCGCATCCTGCGTCAAATTTTGCGGGCGATGCGCCGCCCAGACGCTGTTCGGGAAAAGGTTAACCAAGAGATTGACGGCATCGTCGCCGATTATGATCAACGCTTTCAAGCCACGACCAACCTCGCCGAGCGGGTCGCCCTGTTCGAAACTGCCCTGACTGACCTATTCCCTATCGCTATCCCCCGTCTGTTTCCCCTTGCCGTCGCCGGATTGATGTCGTGGCGCATATTGCATCGCCTGGCTGATCGCATTCCCAACGCCCCCAACACCCTGTTACTCTCTCGCGCTTTGCCCCACAACGTGACCACTGAGATGGATTTGGCATTGTGGGAAACCGCCCAGAAGATCCGCGCCGACTCCCGCCCGCTCACATCAGATTCCCCGCCTCTGCTACATTTTTTGGGGCAATATGGGATGAGGGGATTAGGCGAGATCGACATTGGTCGCCCCCGCTGGCGAGAAAATCCAGAGGCGTTGTTGCAAACGCTGCACAGCTATCTGGCTATCACCGATCCTGCGCTTGCCCCGCCAGCCATCTTTGCCCAGGGGGAGCGAGCGGCAACAGAGACGATAGAGCAGTTGGTTACAGCGGCGCGGCAGACGCGGGGAGGGTGGCTCAAGGCGAAACTTATTCGCGCCCTTGCATACCGAACCCGGGCATTGGCAGGGTTGCGCGAATCGCCCAAATTTTACATCATCCGTATGTTTGGTTTAGCCCGCCATGCGCTGCTAGAAAGCGGTCAAAAATTGGCGGCAGATGGGACGTTGAACGCGCCAGACGACCTCTTTTTTCTACAAATTCCAGAGGCGCGGGCATTAGGGCGAGGCGAAGAAAGGGATTGGCAAAGTGTAATTGCCGAGCGGCGGGTTAACCACGCCCGCGAACAAAAACGCCGCCAAATCCCCCGATTGTTGTTAAGCGATGGACGCGCCTTTTATGAAGGGGTGACGTCATTGGCGGAGGATGGCGAGGGGGTATTGCGGGGCAGTGGAGTGTCGCCAGGCGTGGTAGAGGGACAAGTCCGGGTTGTCCGCAATCCGTTCGAGGCGAATTTGCAACCTGGCGAGATTTTGGTTTGTCGCGCCACCGATCCAGCCTGGACGCCGCTCTTTTTGGCGGCAGGCGGTTTGGTGATGGAGGTGGGCGGCATGATGACGCATGGCTCGGTGGTGGCGCGGGAATATGGGATTCCGGCGGTGGTGGGGGCGCAAGGAGCAATGGAGCAGTTGGAGAGCGGGCAATTGGTACGGGTAGATGGCAATGCCGGCATTGTAGAGCTGTTATCATAAGCGCCGTTGTTTTGCCATTGCGGATCAGGCGGCGAACTATGCTATAATTTTTTGTAATTCAGTGACTCGCTTTGTCTGGACGGACAATGCCGGCAACCAAGGAGAATCGATTTCACCATGTCAGGTCATTCCAAATGGTCTACCATCAAGCATAAAAAAGCGGCTACCGACGCCAAACGGGGCAAACTATTTACCCGCGTCGCCAAAGAGATCACTATCGCCGCCCGCGAAGGGGGCGGCGACCCCGACACCAACAACCGGCTGCGCCTAGCCATTAGCAAAGCGAAAGCCGCCAACATGCCCAAAGACAATATCGAACGCGCCATCAAACGAGGCACAGGCGAAATCGAAGGGATGGAGTTGGTTGAGGTGATGTACGAAGGATACGCTCCCAATGGGGTGGGATTGCTCATCGAGACGGTAACAGACAATCGCAACCGAGCGGTGGCAGATATCCGCCACACCCTGACCAAATTTGGCGGCAGCATGGGCGAAACGGGGTCGGTAGCGTGGCAATTCAGCCGCAAAGGGTATATCGCTTTGGCGGGCAACGGAGAGATTGACGAGGATGAGCTGTTTTTAGTGGCGGCAGATGCCGGGGCGGAAGATATTCAATTTGGCGATCCGGTCGAGATTTTTTCGCCATTGGAGAGCTTTCAGGCGGTGCAGGAAGCGGTCGAGGAGGCGGGTCATCCGATCAGCGAAGCGAATTTGTTGTACGATCCAGATAACCCTATCTCGCTAGAGCAAGCCCAAACGGTGCAGGCGATGAAGGCGATCGAGGCGTTGGAGGATTTGGACAACGTGCAAAATGTCTATTCCACGCTAGATATCACCGATGAAGCGATCGCCGCTTTGGAAGGAGCGTAGCGGCGGTGCGGATCTTAGGGGTTGATCCCGGCACGGCGTTAACGGGATATGGCATTATCGACGCCATTGATGGGGAGTTGTCGATGGTGACATATGGGGTAGTGCGGACAACGAGCAAGATGGAGATGCCGGCCCGTTTGCAGCAAATTTATGAGGAGATTACTGAGATTTTGGCTGAGTTTCAACCCCACACTGCCGGCATGGAGGAGCTGTTTTTTGGCAACAATGTCACCACCGCCATCACTGTGGGGCAGGCGCGGGGGGTGGCGATGCTGGCTATCGCCGACGCCGGCATCCCCATCGCCGAATATTCGCCGCCCAAAATCAAAAACGCGGTGGTAGGGTATGGCAATGCCGACAAGGGGCAAGTGCAATTGATGGTGCGCCATCTGTTAGATTTGGAAGAGACCCCCCGACCAGATGACGCCGCCGATGGGTTAGCGGTGGCTATTACCCATTACCAATACCAACATTTCAACAGTTTGGCTGGATAATGCCCATCCGCCAGGCGCCTTTACTCGGGGCACTGTTCTATCTCAATTCGATACCCATTGTCAGCCAGCGGAGCGCCGTCTGGGTCGACCCCAGAATAGCGTTCGCCCGTCACGAAATCATACACGCCCACCAAAATCGAATCCCCCGGCGAGGATGCCGGCATCAGGCGCGTTTCGCTCATCTCCCACCCTATCGGCATCCCCAACAAGTTTGGCGGCAATCCCAAAGGAGGTTGATCTAACTGAGCGACAAGCTCCGTTCCGCTGAACGCCTGGGCAAATACGGATGAGGTTGGGACAGCCTGTTCCCATAACCGCCACTCCAACTGCAGCCGAATTTCCCCTCCGCATTGATATCCGCTGGCTGCCAAAAGCTGGAAGGCGCCAAAATGGGCGATGGGTTGGGCGGCTGTATTGGGGCGTAACATGCCGGCATTTCGGGCAGTTACCGCACCCCCTTCTTCCATATCGACCACAAACAGTTGCCAAGGCGCATCAGAAAAAGCGACATCTGCCGGTTGGTGTTGGGTATGCAGCCCATACCCATACTCCCATGTCCGCATTAAATCGGGCACAACGATCGCTCTAGCTTCTCTCGGTAGCCCGTTGGCGCCGGTCAACTCCTCCACAAAAAGATGGTCGCCCAACATCGCCACATATTCTGCCCCCACCGGATAGCTGTTGCGGGGCGGGGCTAGCCATTGCGGCAAATTTACCCACAAAATGTTAGAACCCGGCTGGTAATTTGCCTGGGCGACCTCTACCACGCTGGTCAATCTGGCATAGGCGTCCAGCCGATTGAGAACAAAAAGCGCATTAGACGCAAAGATCGAAAGAAAAAGCGCGCCACTGAGAAAATTACGCCGCCCTCCGTTTTCTGGTTGCTGGGGGGGAGAGACGAGTAAAGCGACGCACACCGCCAAGCCCACGCTGCCCAAATATAGCAGCCGCGACCCATGAAACAGATAATTTTTGGGCAGGGTCAGCGCCAGCAAGAGGGCGACCGCCCCGAACCAGCCTAATCCCCAGAGCAGGGGCAATCTGGCTTCCCGCTGGCGGGCGCTCCAACTGATCCAGAGCGCCATCAAGCCGACGGCAACCGCCACAGCGCTGGGTACCGGGATGCCGGGGATGCGATGCGTTAGCCAGCTAACGGGGTAGGCGAAGGTTTGCCCCAGGTAGAGGGCTTTGGCTGTGAGGTTGAAGCCTGGCTCTATCGCTTGCGGAGCTCGGGTGATGGGAAAAAATTGGTAAATGCCGGCATAAAACGCCCCTGCTAGGATAAAGGCGAACGCGCTTTTGGGCAGCCATATTTTTCGTTGCCAGGCGGTTAGCAAGGCAAAACCGCCAAACAAGACGGCAAATTCATTGGTAAAAATACCAATTATGAATATCAACCATACCCAAAATAGGGTTGATTTGCGCTCGCCGCCGCTATCAAGCCAGCTCAGGTAGACAAAAACGCCCAATAACATCAAGGTGGTGATGGCCAGGTGGACGTTGTTTCCAAAAACAGCCACAGCCGGGTATGAGAATGGAAAAAGCGCCAGAAAGATGCCGGCAAGCGCCCCTTGCCGCCAATCTCCCCACAAACGCAAAACCAACCAACCCAACAATGCGGCGTTCAGGGCATGTTGCCCCACATTCAGGGCGTGCAATGTCCAGGCAGGTACGATCGAGTCAAACCAGCACTCAAGGAAGATGAAGGGGAGGAATACGAGGGGACGATAAAAGCCAAACGCTGTGGTAGGCAGCCACACCGACAACCAATCCAGATCTTCAGCAATACGAAAATGAAGCAATGTGTCGTAAATGAGCGGCAGTTTCAGGGTGGGCAGATAAAGCGTCGCTGCGACGATAGCCCCCGCCCCGCCTGCCGCCCAAAATTTTAGGCGGGCTCGCCCCTCTTGCTGTTTCATCGCTAATGGCGGTTGCGGCTCAACTATGTTTGCCAAAAATTAGGGAGATGTTCAACCTTTTGCCACCCTTCTCCCTGCCGCACTTTTTGAACGCTCAGGTCAGTGAAAAATTGGTCAATGACAGCCTCTCGCTCCATTGCCAGCGGCGGCGAACAATAATCTTCCTCTTCCCAAACCACAAAGCCATCCTCAGCAATGCGGGCATGATTTAATGAATAATCCAATGAACGTCCAAAGGGGCGCATCGCCCGAATTTCGCCGCTATCCAGCCAGCTTTTCAATTCTGATAAATCTGTTTGCCGCGTTTTGGCTCGAACCAAATAGTATGCCATCTTCGCCTCCAAACTAAATCCGCCCAAATTCGCGGGCTAACTGGGTCATCGACAGATGGATGAGGGTAGGACGCCCATGTGGGCAAGTGTGGGGGTTGGCGCACCCTTCCAACTGTTGAATCATTTGCTGCATCTCTGGCAGGGATAGGGTTTGTCCCGCTTTGACCGCCGCCGTTTTGCATACCCGTTTAATAATGAGAGCCTCGATCTTCTCTTGCAAGGGAGTTGCACCATTTTCCAGCTCTTCCACCACATTCATCACCGCCTGCTTCGGCTCTTGTCCCGCCAAAATGCTGGGCACGCCACGCGCTACAAAGGCGTTGCGACCAAAGGGCTCGATATTAAAACCGAGTTTAGTTAATGCCGGCAACTGCTCAGTAAGCAGCCCCGCTTGCCCAGGCGTTAAATGTAATGTCGTCGCCGTCACCAACCCCTGCGTCGGCATTCCTTGCTCAGATTGCGCCTCCAGAAAGCGTTCGTACAAGATGCGTTCATGGGCGGCATGTTGGTCGATCATAAACAAGCCGTCTGGACCTTCGGTGACGATATAGGAAGCGCCAATTTGCCCGACCACCCGCATCATGGGCAGCTTTTCGCCGCCCAAAAATGATCGGGGCGCGGCGTCGCCATTGTTCGCTTCGCCTGCCGGCATCTCTTCCCAATTGGTTGGGGCTGGCGCAGGCGGCTGAAAGCTAAAGTCGCTCTGCCGGGCAAAATCCGGGCGATGCAGCGATCCGCCCCACTCGGGAGCGGATGCCGGGGCTAATTGCGTAAAGCCGCGCACGGGCGCAGTCGCCAGCAGCGTCTGGCGCGTTCTCTTTTGTACCAGGCTAAACATGCGCCCTGGTTGGCGAAAGCGCACCTCTGTCTTGGCTGGATGAACATTGACATCCACCTGATCAAATGGCAAAGCAATGAACAGGACGGCGATGGGAAAGCGCCCTGCCGGCAACAAGGTATGATACGCTTGCGCCACCGCATAAGTCAGCCGATTATCTTTTACCCACCTGCCATTAACGAACAAGATAATCTGCCCGCGATTTGCCCGATGCAGGCTGGGCGGCGACACATACCCGCGTAATGTCGCTTCATCGGATGGCTCGGTTGAGCCGTGAACTTCCAACAGCGCCCGGGCTGTCTCTGCCCCAAAAACGGCAGACAGCGTATCCCGCATGGCGCCGTTGCCGGGCGATTGGAATGAGATGCGTCCATCGTGGGTGAGACGGAAGCGAATATCAGGATACGCCAATGCGTAGTTGGAGACAAAGTCGTTGATGACCCGTTTTTCGCTGGCGGCGCTTTTCAGAAATTTGAGGCGGGCTGGCACATTGTAAAAGAGGTTTTCCACGGCGATAACCGTACCCAGCGGCGCCCCCACATTTTCTTGGCTGATAAGTTTGCCGCCGTGAACCACAAAGCGCATGCCGGCATCTTCGCCTGCCGTTCGCGTCACCATCGTTACTTGCCCAACCGCCGCAATCGCCGCCAATGCCTCGCCCCGAAAACCCAGCGTGCCGATCGCCGCCAAATCTTCCACTTGCTCAATTTTAGAAGTGGCGTGCCGCTGAAAAGCGGTGGCGATTTGGTCAGCCGGGATGCCCGCCCCATTGTCCGCCACCTGAATCAACTCCCGCCCGCCGCCGCGAATATCAATGGCAATGGCGTCAGCTCCGGCGTCGATGCTGTTTTCGATCAGCTCTTTCAACGCCGAAGCGGGGCGTTCTACCACCTCGCCAGCGGCGATTTGAGACGCTAAAGTGTCGGGCAATATGCGTATCGGCATAACCGGAATTTTACCACGGAAATTGGAAGTAGAGAGCAGATTATCAGAAGCCGTTCTAAGATTTAGGGGTCGGGCGGCGGAACGGTGATGATGATCACGTCCGAGGTGGGCGTTGGCTCGTCGGGCAGAGGGATATCTGTCGGGGCAGGGGTTTCCGTGGGAGGTTGGGTAGCCGTGGGAGGGGGCGTATCCGTAGGCATTGGGGTATTGGTAGGCAAGGGGGTAACTGTTGCGGTTGGCGCCAGCAAGGTAAAGGTTTGGCGTGTCTCTATCCGAATGAGATCAGTATCAGGGGTGAACCAATTGTCAGGACCAAACAAAATGAGTCGCAAGGTCACTTCGCCTGCCGGCAATCCCGCCGCATTCCACGTTCCCAGCAACCCGTTGTCCACCTGGCTGTTGCGCCACTCTACAATGGGCGTCCAGCTAGAGGGCGATTGCCCCAACCCATATTCCAATTGATAGCCGGAAAAGCCTGGCGCCCGGGCGCTGCCGACGATGTTGACAGTGGCAGATGCCGGCAATTGCGTGCCGGCAATAGGCGAGCTAATGAGCGCGATTGGTTTAGGCGAATCTGGGGCGCATTGCCCGGCTGGCGGCGGGCGCAGCGGCAAAGCGATATTGCGAGCAGCCGCCCAATCCCATCCTTGCCGGGTTTCGCTCAGCCATTGCACAGCCAACGTTCGTTCGCGGGCTAGGGCATCCTCTGCCCCGCTGACCAGCGGCGAGGCGAACCCCGCTTCAAAGTTGTTGTCTGGGCAATTTTCATTGGCGGCTAAACCTGTCCACAAATTAACCGGAATGCGTTTGACAAAATCTTGCTCCGCTCCCAGGGGGGGTTGGTCAGCGGCGAAGAATTCAGTCAGCCGATTGACACAGCTTGGTCCGGGCACAGTCCCGGAATCGGCGCACACTTCGATAGCAGCGATGCCAGCCGGTTGGGGGAAAGATTGGGGCGGTTTATCCGCCAGGTAAGCGCTCATAAAATCATGCCAGATCGGCGACGCCACTCCATAGCCAGATGCCCGTTCGGCTAAAACCTCGTTGTCGGTGTTGCCCACCCATACCGCGACGGCAATTTCGGGCGTGTAACCAATCGTCCATACATCCCGCACATCTCGTCCGGTTGTGCCAGAGGTGCCAGTTTTGGCGGATACCTGATGCCCTGGGATAACCAGCAGGTTGTTCAAGCCAAATTCGGGTTGACGGGCATCATTGTCAGAAAGGATATGGGTGATCAGGTAGCTGTTCTCCGACCGCGCCGCCTGACTGGCTTGCGGCTGAGCCGTCGTCCGCGAATAGAGCGTTTCTCCCCGTCGGTTTTCGATGCGCTCAATGGCTGTTGCCGGCTGCAGCCTGCCCCCATTCGCCATCAAAGCAAATGCGGATGTCATCTCCAAGGGGCTGACCGCCTTGCCTCCCACCGCCAACGACAAGCCCGTTTCGCGGGGCAGCCCCACATCGGCGCAACCAGCGTCGGCAAGCGACAATCCCAACTGTTGGGCGTCGGCGATAAAGTCGCACACTCCGACAAATTCCAACGCTTTGATGGCGGGGATGTTGTATGAGTTGCCCAGGGCGGGGCGCAACCGCATAGGTCCGTGAAATTCGTCGTCATAATTTTTGGGCACATAAGGGGTGGGGTTCGCCCCGTCGGGGAATTCCGTTTCCACATCCCAAATCAGGGTGGCGGGCGTCCAGCCCCGCTGCATAGCGCTTAAAAATACGAGCGGTTTGATGGTGGAGCCGGGTTGCCGAGGCTGGGCAGCCATATTAATTTGCCCGCTGATCGCTTCGTCTTCAAAGTCGAGGCTGCCCACCAGGGCTAAAATTTCGCCGGTGGCGGGGTTGAGGGCGACTATCGCCCCATTGTTTGCCCCGGCATTGGCGATAGCCACTCGATGCGAAGCCAGGGTGGCTTCCGCTTGGGCTTGCACCGCTGGGTTCAGGGTAGTGTAAATCCGCAATCCGCCCTGATAGACCGCTTTGGCGCCAAAAGTATCTTCTAACTCTTGCAACGCCAACAGAGTAAAGTGGGGATGTTCGATAGAGATTGCCGGCAAGGTCAAATCGTAAATAAATCGATTCGTTTCATCCAATGCCGCCAAAAGTTGGTCGTGATTGATATATCCTTCCGCCTCCATCTGCTGCAACACCTGCAATTGGCGATTAAACGCCAAATCAGGGCGGGTGATGGGATCCCAGGCGGCGGGCGCTTGAGGCAATCCCGCCAGCAAGGAGGCTTCGGCTAAAGTCAGCGACAAGGCGTCTTTGTTAAAATAGGTTTGGGCGGCGGCTTCGATACCATAAGCACGATTGCCATAATTGATCTCGTTGAGATAGAGTTCCAGCAATTGATTTTTGCCGTCCCGTCCTGGGTAGGTGCGGGTTAATTCTGCCGCCAAGACGATCTCTTTGATTTTTCGGCTAAAGCTGATTTCAGTGCGCTCTTCTTCGTCGAGCAGCAAGGCGCGCGCCAACTGTTGGGTGATGGTGCTAGCGCCTGAAACAACTTCCCCTTCTTGGTATGCTTGCAAGATGGCGCGGGCGATGCCGATGGGGTCGAAGCCGGGATTGGTGTAGAAGCGCGCGTCTTCGACAGCAATGGTGGCGTTGATTAAATCTGGGGCGATTTCGTCGATAGTGACAAAGGTACGATTGCCGGCATCGGGGTCCGCCAAACTCCACAATTGGTTGCCGGCATTGTCGTAAATGATCGCCGTTTCAAAGCTGCTGCTGCGGGCTCGCAATTCGCTGGGAGCGGGCAGTTGGCGGGCGATTGAAATGTAGCCGGCAGACAATATCACCACCCCTAAAGCGACGCCAATCACTCCCAACAGCGCCGTGATAAAAAGTCCGCGGACGATGCAGCCCAGCCAGCCGCGGCGCGGTTTGAAAGCTTGACGCGGCTTGCCGCTTTGTGCCGGCACGATGATTTTAGCGGGTGGGCGAGGGTTTGAGGATGGCGGGATGAGGGAGCGGCGAGACGGCTGAGGCGTAGTTCGAGGCGGGGGTGAACCCCTGGAAGCCCCAGGGCGCGGGCGTGGCACTGGTCGGGAAGGTCGCGGCAGCGGAGTTCCTCTTGCGGGAGGGGGTGGTTTTTGTCCCAAATCGACTTTGGTATGCGCTGGGAACGCTACTTTGGGCTGCACTACCGTCGCCTCTTCATCCCTTTCAGCGGGAGGTTGAACAGGCGGCAGATCTTCGCTGAGCAAAGGGGGCGGCGGCTGGTTGGGTTTAACAGTTGCCGGCAGGGGCGGAATGGTCGCTGTATCCCCCTCTTCCATCGGTTTGATCAACGGCGGCGGAATCGTCTGGGTTGGGTCGTCTGGCTCGGCGGCGGGCTCTTGCGGCTCTTCGCTCATCAAATCCATCAACGATACCACCCGAGACTCTTCCTCAGCGGGGGGCATGCCGGCATCAGCGGCAGGTTGTTCCGGCTCTTCCGGCTTCTGATCGTCTGTTGGCGGATATTCTGTCATCTAATTTGACGCTACTCGTTTGCTGCTGGGCGACTCATCACCAACATCACCCACTCCCCTTTCTGAACCACGACCTCATCCTGATTTAAAACCTCCACTTTCATAGTCACCGCTCCGCCATTTAGGCGGCTCATCGGCTTCATATCGACGATTTCTAACCCGACCCGCACGGTGTCTCCGATAAAAACGGGGCGGCTAAATTTCCAGCTTTTTACTTCGCGGAAAGCCAGTACCGTCTCTTCGATGAAGCCAGTGCGCACCGCCAACCCAGAAGCGATAGACAAGACAAGCAACCCGTGGGCTACCCTCTGTTCAAACAGGCTGCCGCTGGCGTAGGCGGCATCGGTGTGGATGGCGTTGTAATCGCCCGACATGCCGGCAAAGTTGACCACATCCGTTTCACTGATCGTCCGTCCGGCGGTCATCACCGTTTGTCCTACCGAAAACTCTTCGAAATACAATCCATGCGTCCTAAAGTCGCTCATCCTCTCATCCTTTTTATATTGCCCTTAACCCGCTTCCAGCGCCGCTAACTTTTCCGCTTCGTCGGCGATAATGAGTTTGTCAATAAAATCGTCTAGATCGCCATCGATAACTGCCGGCAAATTATAGCTGGAATGCCCAATGCGGTGATCTGTGACTCGGCTTTGCGGATAATTGTAGGTGCGTATTTTCTCGCTGCGGTCGCCGCTGCCCACTTGCGCCTTGCGGTCTGCCGCTATCGAAGCGTTATGTTTTGCCTCTTCTAACTCTTGCAATCTTGCTTGAATGATGCCGATCGCCACCCGTTTGTTTTGGGTCAGACTGCGCTCCGACTGTACCTTGACCATGATGCCGCTCGGTTTATGTATTACCCTGGCGGCAGTGGCATTTTTTTGCATATGCTGTCCGCCAGGTCCGCTGGCAAAGGTTGAGGTGATCTCCAAATCTTTTTCGTCGATCATGATATCGATATCATCCACTTCGGGCATCACCGCAACAGTAGCGGCGCTGGTGTGAATCCGCCCTTGCGATTCAGTGATAGGCACGCGCTGCACGCGATGAACGCCGCTCTCAAATTTCAGCCGGGAAAAAGCGGCTTTGCCCTTTACCGCTAAAATCGCTTCTTTGTAGCCGCCCACCCCAATTTGATTTTCATCGATGATCTCCGTTTTCCAGCCCCGCCCTTCGGCGTAGCGAATATACATCCGCAATAGGTCGGCGGCGAACAGCGCCGCTTCGTCTCCGCCTGTGCCAGCCCGAATTTCGATAAAAACATTGCGTTTGTCGCGGACATCTTTGGGCAACAGCAACGTCCGCATCTTAGTTTCTAGCTCCTCTTTTTGCTGGCTTAGCGTAGCGACTTCTTCTTCCGCCATAGCAGTTAAATCGGGGTCGTCTTCACTTTGGGCTATCGTTCGGGCGTCTTTTAGCTCCTGAAGAATGCCGGCATGTTCTCGAAACGCTAAAACCAGCGGCTCAATTTCCGCCCGCTCTTGCGCCAACTCTGACAAGCGACTGTAATCGGCAGCCACCTCAGGCGCCGCCATTTGCATCTCCAACGCCTCATATCTGTCTACAATTTGTGCGATTTTGTCTAACATAAAAAATTCACAAGCGGCAAGGGTTGCTATCTGTTTCCTCGCGGCATTCGGATTATAACGGTAGGGGTACGCCCTTCCAAACAAAACAAGACGCCCTGTCCAGCCAACTGGCTGCCAGGGCGTCTTGTTCCGTCGCAAAAGTTAGCGAAAGCGGGACTTTAGCAAGGGGTTATTTGCTTTTTATCCCTTTTAACGCTTCCATCTGCTCCTTTTGCATCTTGTTTAATTTGCGATTGAGATTGTCTAGTTTGCGGGTCAAAGTAGCAAACTCATCTTTGGTGGGCACATTTAAGCGGGTGACCAAATCAGACATCTGCTGATTCAAATCCGTTTCAACTGAAGTGGCGGTCTCTTTCGCCTGAGAACGGAAGTCGCCAACGAAATCATTCACTCGCTTCCGGTTGACATTCTCTACCGCTTCGCCACGCTCGACTAAATCGCCAAAAAATCGCATCAATTCATCTTGAACATTGCCCAGGTTGCCCATGGCGCCCGTCAGTTGATCTTGCGCCATGCCTGCCAGACCAAAGCTCGCCAACATCAATTTGCGGGCGCTCTCTATTAGCTGGATTTGCTCTTCTTTCATTTTGTCTTGAACTTGTTTTTTGTTACTCATTTTATTTGCCTCCAATTGGGTTGTCTCTCTAATCGTAAGGATTTGGTTCGCTTTTTGCTAAAATCCATTTCAAATTTCGATTGTTTACAAAGTTATGACGCGCTGCGTCAATTAGATGATAACGCATTGCGTCATAAATGTCAACCCCCTAACTAGCGCCTGTCGCCACAAGCCAATAACATGGGCGAAGATGGTCGATGCCGGCGCTATATTGAAGGTTGTTCGCCTGCTGATAAAACGAATTTTGACCGATATGACTATAATTCATGTATAGCAAATATTCATTTGGAAAAACCAGTATGAAAGAGGTTATCTCGCAAATTAATGCCCTATTAATAGCAGAAGCGGAGCCCGCTTATCGCCAAAATATTCAAACCTTTGTGCCATCTAACCGAACTGTAATTGGCGTGCGCGTGCCGGCAATTAGAAAATTGGCGCAAAAATATCACAAAAATCATCCGCTCGACTACCACGAAGCAATCAAATTGCTCGACCAACTCTTTGAGCGGGGGATCAGAGAGGAGATATTGTTTGGCGTCTTCCACTTGACGAAGAAGAGCAGGCAATTCGACCTCGCCCTGTTTGCCAAAATCGATAGCTGGGTCGATCAGATCGAAAATTGGGAGGTTTGCGATCAACTCGCCACCAACATTGCCGGCGCAATCGTCGCAAAAAATTTATCGTTAGTTGACGATCTCGTCGCCTGGGCGCAAGCAGATAACTTTTGGCGGCGCCGTTTTGCCCTGGCAACTACCGTTTCGCTCAACCAAAAAGGGCGGGTTCATGTTGAGGAGACGCTGCGGGTTTGCGACCAAATTATGACCGACGAAGAGGATATGGCAGTGAAAGCGGCGGGGTGGGCTTTACGAGAAGCGGGGGATCATGATCCAGAGCAATTGTTTGCCTATTTGCAAAAATGGCGGGACAAAGCCAACCCAAAGATCATTAGAGGCGGCGCGGAGAAGTTGCCGGCAGATATGAAGGCAAGGCTGCTCAGTTAATGGCTGCTGATTCTACCCCCCATTTGTCCCTTAAATGACCATTTTCCCAACGATAAACCGCCGAAAGTCAGCTGCTCCACAGTTCCATTAACAATTATCTGATACAGTTCTATCAAGAATTTTACATTTCGCTGGTAGGATTACTTGCTGACAAATTGGTTTGGCGGTTTCAAAAGCAATTTCTCTTCTGAAAATCGCTGCCAAATCCTTAACGACAATCAAGGAGTCTTGATGACCGGTACGAATCAAACGCCTCAACTTCCTATCGTCCCCTTACGCGGCGGGGCGGTTTTCCCAGGCATAACGACTACAATATCAATTGGGCGGCGCAATTCATTGGCGGCAGCCCAAGCCGCCGTGCAAGACGGAGGCAAATTGCTCATTTTGGTGCAATACGACTCTTCCGTCGAAGAGCCTGGCGTGGAAGATGTGGCGCCCATCGGCATTCTTGCCACAGTGCGAGACGTGCTGCGCGCCCCCCAATTGGGGGTTCAAATGTTGGTTGAACTACATCGCCGCGTCAGCTTAACTAGCTTTTCAGCCGACGGAGATTATCTGTCTGGCGATTTTGAAGAGTTGGACAGGGTTGACGAAAATGACCCCTCAATGGTGGCAAAGGCGATCGCGTACATTGAGCAATATGCTGAAATTTTAGGCGAGGTCAATCGGCAAGTGATGAATGTGTTGCGCGGCAAAGAGACCGCCGGCGAATTGGCGGATTATCTTTCTGGCTTATTAAGCTTGCCTTTTGAATTAGAGCTAGATTTGCTGCAAAATCTAAACGGCAAAGCTCGGTTGCAAATTGTGCAAGATTTCCTGGAAAAGGAGATCCAAATCGCTGAAATTCGCCAATCGATTCAGAAAAACGCCAGAGAAAGCGCCGACAAAGCCCAACGGGAATATTTGCTGCGCGAGCAAATGCGCTCTATTCGGAAAGAGTTGGGTGAAGATGAAGACAATCTCTTTGAAGAGTTGCGAAATAAGATAGAAGATGCCGGCATGCCTGAAGAAGTGCATACCCGCGCCACAGAAGAGTTAAAACGACTAGAACGACAAGGGCAGCAATCAGCCGAAGCCAGCGTCATTCGCACATATTTGGAATGGCTGATCGAAATTCCCTGGAACGACCTAACAGAAGACAATTTAGATACCAATCACGTGCGAGAAGTGCTCGACGAAGACCATTATGGTTTGAAGGACGTCAAAGACCGAATCGTGGAATATGTGGCTGTACGAAAGTTAGCCGGACCAAAAATGAAAGGGGCGATCATCAACCTCAATGGTCCCCCAGGCGTTGGCAAAACCTCTATCGCTACATCTGTCGCCCGCGCTTTAGAGCGCAAGATGATACGCATCAGCCTGGGCGGCGTGCGAGACGAAGCGGAGATCCGCGGACATCGCCGCACCTACATCGGGGCGATTCCCGGGCGGTTGATTCGCGCTTTGCGCGACGCCAAAACCCGCAACCCCGTTATCGTATTAGACGAAATCGACAAAGTCGGCTCAGATTGGCGCGGCGACCCAAGTTCTGCCCTGTTAGAAGTGTTAGACCCAGAGCAAAACCACAACTTTACTGACCATTACCTGGAAGTTCCGGTCGATTTAAGCCAGGTGATTTTCATCACCACCTCCAACAATTTAAGCTCTATCCCCGCTCCACTATACGACCGGATGGAAAGCATCAACATGCAAGGGTATATTGAGGATGAAAAATTGCAAATTGCGCTCGGCTATCTGATTCGCAAACAAAAAGACGCCAATGGCGTGGCTGAGGTGGAAATTGATTTTGAAGATGAAGCGTTGCGTCACCTCGTTCGCCATTTCACCAGAGAAGCGGGTGTGCGTCAATTAGAGCGAACCATCGGCACGATTGTGCGCAAGCTGGCGGTGAAAGTGGCTGACGGCGAGAGCGGTCCTTTTGCTGTAACTATCGATGACGTGGTCGAATTTTTAGGACCTGAAAAGTTTCAATATGGCATGGCGGAAGTCAAAGACGAGATCGGCGTTTCTACCGGCTTAGCGGTGTCTAGTTTTGGCGGCGACGTGATGGCGATCGAGGTCAGTTTGATGGAAGGAAACGGCAATGTGACGTTGACTGGCTCGCTGGGCGACGTGATGAAAGAGTCGGCAAAAGCGGCGTTAACTTACGCCCGCGCCAACGCCCGCGCCCTGAAATTAGAGCCGAGCGTTTTTGACAAAATGAATATTCACATTCATTTGCCGGCAGGCGCCACCCCCAAAGATGGTCCTAGCGCTGGATTGGCGATGGCAACAGCCATCATTTCCGCCCTTACCCGTCGTCCGGCGCGGCGGGATGTGGCGATGACGGGCGAAGTAACATTGCGCGGCAAAGCGTTGGAAATCGGCGGCTTAAAGGCGAAAACGATCGCCGCCCATCGTGCCGGCATTAAGACGGTGTTGCTGCCCAAAGATAACGCCAAAGATATTCCAGAGTTGCCAGAGCGCATTCGGGAAGATTTGACGTTGATTCCAGTGGAACATTTGGATGAAGCGTTAAAAGTGGCGCTGCTCGACCCCGTAGCGGAACCCTTTTCTGTGGATGACTCTAACCCGGCGCAAACCCCAGGCAAAGGGCAGGCGGAAAAAGGGATAGGGAATGCCGGCAAGTCGCCGGTGCAAGCCTCAAAATAGCTGATCTAAACAACGCAAGATACCTCTGAAAGCCAGGCAGAGCAATTGCCTGGCTTTTTTGTTTTACGATAGACAAATGAAAAACTACGGCGTGCCCGGCACAAGTGCAAAATCAAACTCCCCTACCGGCAAACAGACCGACAATGGCTCCTCTCCAGAAATTTTCTTAACCACATAATAATGATTGTCGTTAGGATCTCCCGCGCCATTGTTGTGAATAAACGAACCTGACGTATTTGTAAATTGCCCCGCTCCCGAATCGAAAGCTTCCAGATATGGATCGGTGTGTAAAAAAACATCATAGCTTCCGCCCAAAGCTGTCCAGTTAACTTGAATATCATTTGTGCCCCCTACCTGTTGGATAGAAAGTTCAGGAGAGCAGCGCGTATAATCGGTTAATGCCGCCAAACCAATATAGTTTTGCGATTCGATAGAGGCTGTTTTTGCCACATGCAAACGATAAACGCCAGTGGTGGGCGCCTGGAACTCAACCATCTCATAATTATTGTCATCAAATGCAGAGACAGCAATCGTTTGCCATATGCCACTGATATTTTGATCGACAGATAACTCCAAATCTGTATCCAGCGAATCGGAGCTATAGTTGGGCGGGCTGTCCGGGTTCGAATACCAAGTCAGCGCTACTCGGGCATATTCGCCGGCGTCGAGCGAAAGCTCTTTGTAGGTCGATCCGTTCAAAGGAATGTTACTAGCTTTCAGCTTCCAAAAGCAGGAAGTTGCACACGGTATTGATGTTCCTACATTTTGGGCAACATCATCAGCGTGCAATGCGTTAATCGCCCCTGCCCCATCCTTCAAATCCTGTCCGGGAATGATGACAAAGGCGTCGGTGATATTTTGCGATGCGGACGCCATCAAAATCGCTTTCATAATTTCCCCAAAATCATTTAGAAAGGGATGACTGCTCTGCAACATCAACGTCCCTATGGCAGCGGCTTGCGGGACGGCAAAGCTGGTACCATGTTCATTGGTTGCCCATCCACCATTCGATTTGACGATAGTTAACTCTTGACCAACGCCCACCACCTCCGGCTTTTCTCTGTCAGTCAGGCAAGAAATCTCGCTACAGGGGTTGATGTATTGGGAAGGGGTATACATAATATCCTGTCCATCGAAATAGCCACCCACCGTAAGAACGTTGTACGCTTTGGCTGGCGAAGGCAGCGGCAGCGAACCGCCATTACCCGCCGCCATGGCTACCAATGCCCTAGTTGCCCTGACCCAATAGTCGCTGGCTCTATCGACAATGTGCAAGTTACTGACCGATTGCTCAATCCCCGTCGTTTGAGCGGCAATGGGGATATTTTGGCTGGACAAAGCCCATTCCAAAGCGAAAATCATATCGGAAACCACGTCCCCTCCCTGGTCTGTGGCAGCGCTGGTCAGCGTAGCCCCCTTGGCAACGCCAGGAAAATAGGGATCGTCACAACCTGCCGCGCTGGCAACTAAAGTAGCGTGCTCTTTAACGCCCAGGGCGCTTACTAATTTCACTGTATCATGGGTAATGCAATTGAGCGTGGTATCGATATTGCCGGCATCCAAGATAGCTATCTTCCAGCCGCTGCCATCAAAGCCGCGGTTCCAAACTTCGGGGGCTTGATGTTCGTCTGCCGCGCTGTTCATGAAGCTTTCTTGTTCCCCCTCCGCATTGTAAATCATCCCCACATGGGGATGATCGCGTAAGGACAAAATGAAGCTCTTGGGTAGACGGACGATGATGGCTGGGGTAGAGCCGGGTTTAAAATATTCGTATCCATGCTCTTGCAGCAATTGTTCGATAGGGGTTGTCCGCTGGGCAGCCGCCTCAGCCAACCCCTCCCGATAACGCTCTTGCAGCTCTTTTCGCAAGGCTTCATCTGACACAGCGAAAGGGCTGCCATATTGCGCCATCGCCTCTGCCGCGGCTGGGTATGCCGCCGCCAACTCCCCATACAGACGTTCTTGCAGCTCTGGCAATGCCAATGAAGGGTCATCGCCCGCCATCCAAATGCCCACCTTTATCATATCATCATCCGCCATCTCTTCCAGGACGGCGATTAAATCTGGCGACAACTTGCCCCGAGCGTCGAACACATACGCCCGCTCCGCCAAATCGACCGCCCCCCGATCTTCATAAATCTCTCCCGTTGAACGATTCACATACAGGGTGTAAAAGCGCGAGTCATCTGTTCGCATGTGCTCGATCAATTTGACTAATTCCAGTTCCACACCTAAATGTTCAAACCATTTTACACTAGCATTCGCTACCTTTAACTCCCCTTGAATATCATATTTGGAGCGAATAAACGCTTCTGCCAGGGTAACAGAGGCGGGAATTACCATTGGCGTGGGGGAGGGCGGCGGCGCATCTGCATCTGGGGTGGGGGTGGGGAAACGGGATGGCAGGGGCGGGGAAACGGGATGGCAGGGGCGGGGGGTCGCCTCCTTTGCCCAGAGCAAAGCTGATTGAAGGGCTCTTTGCAAACAAGGCAACCAATAAAACAGCTATCAACAATATAGCTGATACAATGAGCGGCGTTTTATATTTCATGGATGGTCTCCTATTATCCAGGGAACGGATTCTTCTGGGGTAGACGCTATGATTCCCGACGTATTGGCAACCAAGATGAAATCGCCAACATCAAAAGCCTCAATGTCCCTAAAAACCTCAATGTCCCTTTTCTGAGCAGTAATGATTTGATATGGGTAGGTTATTGATGATGGCAGGGGTTGAGTTTCCCCTGGATAAGCTAGTGGTCTAAAATGGGCTGCCACAACAATTTCATAGCCAGAAGTGAATATCCCCTTCGTTTCCACCCCAACTCCTGGGGTGGATTGACGTCCTTGATGGATGATCACAGCTATCTGTTCCGCATAGTCAAGATCAGATAATAGATCGATCGCCTGCGGAGAAACAAAGTCAATCTCACCGATCTGATCCTGGCTGGTCACCATATACATAAATGCGCCTAAAGTAAATTCCTCGCCATAGTTGGCTGCCCCAGGAAAATTAGCCATATCATCTTCCGTCGCCAATATTGAAAATGGTATCTCTTTTTCGTGAATGTAGAAGGGCAATCGCTCGGCTTCTTCTGGGTTAGTGGCAGTAATGATCTCGTCGTTGGCAATAAGGACAAATTTCTGAATGTGAGAGGGTATCTGCGCTTTGGGCACAGTGACAATTTGATGCGGATAGGTAGCTGCCATAGTCACTGCCCCTTGAACTTCAAAGGCAGACTTAAAATGAACGAAGACATGCGCCTCATCCCCCTTTAACATTATTCGTTCCGTCTCGATAACATACCCTGAACTGGGTTGTTCTCCTTGATAAATTATCAACGCTATATTTTCATTCAAATCGAGCCCAGCCAGCCGCTTAAACGCCTCTATTGAAACAAAATCAACTTGCTGCAACTGCTCTTCATTTTCTACCACATGCATAAAAGGTCCAGAAAGGGTCGCCCGCCAGCTAGCTATGCTTACATGTCTAAACTCAGTAATTAATAGTGAAAAATCCACCTCTGGCTCCGGGGTGGGCGTAGGCAAAGGCGTTTCAGTGGGGGGAGGCGCTGGGGGCAAAGGGGTGGGGGTTTGAAATCCAGCGCAACTGATCAAAAGCGCAATCAGACACCACAATCCCAGCAAAGGCTTATTTAATCTGCTTTTATCTCCAATTAAATGGTTAATAAACATGCCTTTCTCCCAGCCAATCACAATACAAAGGCAACCGACAATGAGTACAGTTTAGCAAATCGGAATAGCGAGATCAACTATTTTAAAAATAGCTCATTCCATCCCCCTATTTGATTCGCCCGGCTTTTTTTATGCCGGCATCAACGTGAATTCCGTAATTTCCGGGGGCACATCATAGCGAGCGGTCAATACATAGCTGGTGCCGATGCCATCATTGACATAGAGCCACATCTCCCCGATTTTGAAGATGCCGCTCAGATATTTTCTGCCCAATGCCGGCAAAAACGGTTTGGGAGTGCCCAGCCAGGGCAGCCGAATTTGCCCGCCATGGGTATGCCCGCACAACAACGCCTTGACTTGCGGGAAACGAGCCACATCAGTCGCCAAATCAGGTTCGTGCATCAACAAAATCGCGGGCGTATCTGGCGGGCAGCTACACAGGGTCAATTCGGCGTCGGGGCGTCCAAAACGCCCATCATCCAAACCGCCCAGAAACAAACGCCCCCCATTCTCTTCGATGAGCGTCCCCTGATTGCGCCACACGGTAATGCCGGCATTTTCCAGCGCCCATTGAATCGTCCGAAACCCTTCATGAAAATCATGGTTGCCCAACACGGCAAACACCCCTAATCGCGCCCGTAGTCGGCTCAATTGCGGGGCGATATCAAAAATATAGCGGACTCGTTTGCTGACGTAATCGCCGGTCAGCACGATAATGTCTGGCTGTAAATCATTTGCCGCTCGAATCGCTTCATCAAAAAAGGGGGGCATCGCCTTGTCCGACATATGAAAGTCGCTGAGTTGAACGATACGCATGCCGGCAAGGGCGGGCGACAGCCCAGCAATGGGCAACGAAATCCGCTCAATGCGCAAATCAAAGCGCCCAATGCGATTGCCATACCAATAGGCGCTGCTGGCAAATAAACCTCCACCCATAATCGCGCCTCCTAAAATTCCTAATTTCCATTTGTTTTGTTTTAACCAATGCATCATAACCAGGGGATTATACAATCAGCTGATGATGGAATCATCTATTGCGGGGGGATGGGCATGAGAAATTGGGCATCCCTCAGCGGCATGCCGGCAGTATCGCCCACTGGGATACGCGCTCCGGTTAATGGATCATAAAAACCTATGGCTGCCTGCGTGGCAGTTGCCGGCAGCGGCAAAACAACCTCATCAACGATAATCTCGCCAGTCAGCCAGCCAGATGTAGCCGGCAGGGGGGAGCTATCTAATTGGGCGACCAAAACGCCGGCATTGTCTAGAAGATGAATAAATCGGGTGAAGGAAATAGATGAAGGTTGATCAGCCTGCCACCAAAGTTTGACGCGTAATTGGTCATTTTGGCGAACAAATTCAACTGTCTGCAAAATCGCCTCATCGCCAAACTCAATTTGCAGCGGCTCAAACCCGTCCGGCAAGGTAAAGAGATGGTTCCCCGCTTCGACCTGTATCTCTCCCAACTCGATTTCCCCCCGCAAACCGCCGTCGTCGCGCCAGGTTAAAGAAACGGGCAGGGCGCCCAACGGGAGGGTTGCCGGCACTTGCCACGCCCCCTTTATCCGTCCAATTTGCCCGTTTCCCCAACCAACCAAAGCGATTGGCTGCTGGATAGTCGTGCCGGCAAGCTGCAAAAAAAGCGTCCCCTGCACATCTTGCTCGCCCACCTGGCGCCGCCACAGCTCCAATTGCAGCCATTCGCCAGATCGGATGGTTGCCGGCAAGCCGCTATGCCCGATCAGTTCGCCCCCATTTTTCGTTGTAATTGGCGGGATGATAGCCGGTTGGGATATTGGCGGCGCAATTTCAGTTTCCCCAACAAACGCTTGCGTCCCGGTAAATGCGCCATCCTGGTCAAATGTCCCTAATTGCCCCCCATTTTCGTCAAAAAGGCGAACATGAAGCTGATAACTGTCAGGCGGCAAATCTGCCGGCAAGGGCAATTGGTAGCGCGTTGGCGGCTGCGTCTCTCCCGCCTGCCAGCCGCTTGCCATCTGGTCAACTCCATTGAGCAACGGCAATTCCACCTGCGCCCACTCATTTCGAGCCGCGTCAATCAACGATAACTGAACCCGGTAATCGGCAGGGCGAAGCGCTTGCCAGGTTATCATAGCCGTCACTGGGTTGGGGTAAGCGGCGGGGGCGACAGCCGCTTCCAAAAAGGCTACATCTGCGCCAAAACGAGCGTAGCGCGGCGTAAGGTGTAGCTGCCCATCATAGGTTGGGCTATGTTGGTGGGTCAGCCACCCCCATGTTTGCCCATTCAGCCGAATGGGGACGGTCTCGCCGTTTGCTGGGGCGAGGGGCGGCTGCGCCAATTGGCGTTCGGTCAACGTCTCCATCAACCAATCATCCGCCGCCAGCCCCAGCAGTTGGATCTGGTCGGGGCGAGCGACGATGCCGGGGAAAAATGGGGCGGCGGCTGGGATATTGTGGGTGTAAAAAATTTGATCAGCTGCGTTCGGGGTTTGGGCGGCAATTTTGGCGGCGGAGCTTACCGCTTCATCGGAGTCAACTGGCAACAATTTTTGAGCCATGGGCAAACCGCCAAAAGCCCAATTGTAAGCCGTTCGTGGATAGGGCAAAGCGATAGCCAATGCCACAATATCGAGACACAAGAGAGCAATCGCCCATTTTGCTTTGGCTTGCCACAATTGCGCCAACCCCCAACTGGCTGCCGGCATCATCGCCATCAATGCCGGCAAAGCGTAGCGGGCAAACTTTCGGGTCGACGCGGTATCGATGCCCAACAAAAATATGGCGGAAAAGAGCAGGCACAAGGCGGCATACTCCGGCAGGCGTCGCCACTGCCAGGCGGCAAAAGCCAATCCAACCATGCCGGCAATCGATAGCCGAAACAAAATCGTTAACGGATAAAAAGCCGTCCCCGCTGTATTGCCAACCTCGCCCAGATAAAAGGCGGCAGCCGACAAACCGGTTTCAAAACTGCCCAATTCGGCGATAACCGACGCCACATGAGCTGGATGCGCCCAGGTTGCCGGCAACAACGCCAATAGCGCTGCCCCCGCCCCGCCCCAATATAAAAACCAATTGCCGCCAATCGTTTGCCAGCCGCTTTGCCGCTTCCAGCCGAGCCATGCCAGCCAGCCGCTGAGCAAGGGCAATAGAGTTAATGCCGGCAATTTAGTTAAAATGGCAGCAGCCGAAAACATACCAGAAAGTACAATAGCCCGTCGTGTTAAATATCTATTGTCATCTGGCTCGGTAACGGGCACGATAAATAAAATAGAGAGCAAGATAAATGAGCCTTGCAATCCATCTAATTGAAAAACGCCGCTCCATCCGGCGATAAATGGGTTGATGGCTAATAACGCAGCTGTAATAAATGCCGGCAACCGCCCTGTTCGTCTTCGCCCCAACCAAAACCATGCCAAAATCGCCGCCAGATGAACGCCAATAGCTGACCCCCTGGCAGGGTTCAAAAATGGGTATAGTTGGCGGTACGCTTCGCTATTTTCGGGAGAAAGCCAGGCTAACTGTTGTGCCCAGACAATATTGGGATTTAAGGCGGGCTTGACCCAGACAGCCAGTTGAACAGCGATGTCGCCCAACCAACTCGACATGACGCCAGGTTGACCCATCTGAATCGTGCCAGCCCAATCTCTATTGATTATTGCCTGCCGAAATCGAATGCCTATCCACAGCCAAAATGTTTCATCTGGAGTGATATAGCGACCAAGCGCCATCGTTCTGGGGATGAGGCTCAAAGCTAACAAGATAAATGCCGGCAGCCAACGGCGTTGCAAAAAACGATCCATCCTCTGATTTTATCGGGCGTTGCCATAATGCCACAGTTTCAGCAAACTATTTGCCGGAAAAGAACAGTTGTGCTACTATTCCTACACGAAGAAGACATAATGTTGTATTTGGAGAGTTAGATTATGGCGCAAGACGACACTCAACCAAAGCCCCCCCTATTCACAGAAGATGAATTACCCCCTAAAACAGAAGCGTTCCCTCTCAATGGCGACTCCTCCCTGCAAGCGGCATTGGGTTTGTTCCAAAACCATATGCAAGAGCAAGGCTTTTCGGTAAACACTCAAAAGGCGTTTGCCAGCGATATTCGACTATTGGGCAAATATATCGGCATTGGGCAGCCCATTGGCGAAATTGGCGCCAAAAATCTGAACGATTTTATGCATTGGCTAGAATTTGAACGGGGCGTTCCGTGCAGCCCCAAAACTTATGCGCGGCGCGTTACCTCCATCAAAGTTTTTTTCGGCTGGTTATTCGAAAAAGGGGTACTCTATCTCAATCCGTCTAACGAGGTAATTCAGCGCTCGGTGAAAACGCCCCTGCCTACCATTCCCAACGAGTTTGAGCTCGACAAGGCGTTGGCGACGGCGCAAGCGTGGCGGCAGGGAGAGGGTGACGCTGCCGGCAAACCAGACGCCCGCCCGCTGTTATTGTTGCAGCTAATATTGCATACCGGCATCAAAAAAGGGGAAGCGATGAATATCGTCCTCAATCACATTGACGACCGGAATGCCGGCAACCCACTACTACACGTCCGCTACAAAAACCAACATATGCGCTACAAAGAGCGCAATTTGCCATTAGAGCCAGAGTGGCTTGATATTTTGGCGGAATATGTAACCCAATACAAACCAACCGACACGCTGTTTACCTGCACTGCCCGCAATTTAGAATATGTGCTGCGCGATGTAGGCGACGCCGCCGGAGTGAAACCTGGCTTGCTTTCGTTCGAAAATTTGCGCTGGGTTTCCGCCTTTCGCGATTACAAAAACAAGGTTGAGCATGACAAAATCCGGCAAAAGCTAGGTTTGTCGAAGATAACGTGGCGAGAGACGAAAAGTAAATTGGCTCGATTAGGGGAAAAAGCGGGGATTGCCGGCAGGTAGGCGCAACGCTCTTACTCTAAATCAACGGTATCGCGGCTGATCGGCAATACAACGCGCGCTAGCCGCTCCAACTCCCCCAGCGGCGTCAGCAGCCCGACTGTGTTGTAACCTTTGTTGGGGATAGAACGACGTTGAAAGCAGTCGGTCCAACTAGCCAGTTGAGCCCGCAACCTTTCTGGGGAGATCACATATGCCGGACCGCAGCCATCCACAAAGTAGATGATAAAATCCGCCTGGCAATAATGCGCCCAACCTAGCTTATTTTGGCTATCGACGCTGATTGTTTCGATAAAGGCGTTGCCGGTGCGGGCGGCAGTTTTGTCGCATTTGTATTCGATAGCGTACTCAACATCGTTGTCTCGCCGAATAAAGATGCGGTCAATGCCCTCGCGTTGTTGTTCTGGGGATGCCGGCAATATCTGATACCAGCGGCAAAAATAGTCATCCAAAAACAGCTCGCCACTTTCCCCCTGCCGCAACTGGGTCTCAAATTCGTAGAAAGAGGGCGCCATGCCGCTTTCCATCGCCCTCCTAATCAGCTATTCAAATATCCAGCAGTCGGTATCGCGGCTCCAATCGATTAATTCGCTTGCGTCAAAAAAGAGGTTCAATTCTCGCGCGGCGCTTTCCGCCCCATCAGAGCCATGCACCAAATTGCGCCCAACTTCCAAACCAAAATCGCCACGAATCGTGCCCATAGCGGCTTCGGCGGGACGGGTAACGCCCATGGTATTGCGGGCGATCTGGATGGCGTTGTTCCCTTGCCATGCCATCGCCACAATGGGTCCAGAAGTGATGTAGGAAACCAATCCATCATAAAAGGGTTTGCCGACATGCTCAGCGTAATGTTTGCTAGCCATTTCGACGCTCATTTGCATCAATTTCATGCCGGCAAGCTTTAAGCCGCGTCGTTCAAAACGAGCGATTATCTGCCCGATAAACCCTCGTTGTACGCCATCCGGTTTCACTAAGATCAACGTCCGTTCCATTAAAATTTCTCCTTAAACTGGTCGCTTTGTAAAACAGGCTTGTCCGGAATGCCTTCTGAACAAGCCTGTTAATTTTCATTCGTCCCTGAATGTTAACTGAATCCCTATAGCCGATCCAACGCCTGACGATACACGTCTAACGCTTTTTGTAACTCGCCCTGTTTGGCATAGGCGTCCCCTAAAATGCGATGCAGCAACGGTTGGCGAGCAAATTGTAACGAAGCCATTCGCAAATCGGTCACCAGCAAATCCAACTCTTCGCCGCTTTCGACCAAATCGCCGTACAACGTAATCGCCGACTGATAATCATTGTCATCCAATGCCTGGCGCGCTTGCCGCAATTTGCCGGCATCTATCAACATTTCATCCGTCACCAGCAGTCGTTCTAAAGGCGTATCGTCCGCCTCATCGGCATCGGCTGTTTCCGCCGGTTGCGTTTGCATCGTTTCCGGAACCGCTAAATCTGCCTGGGATTCTTGCTCCGCTTCTTCCGCCTCCAGCCAGCCGGTATTGCTATCCAAACTATCTAGCCACGACTCCCCATTATCGGTTGATTCCTCATCATCCCACCCCAACCAATCCGGCATCTCGTCATCTACTGCCTGCCCAGACAGCGTTGTTACTAAGCTATCATCCTCTTGAACTATTTGAGGGGGTTCGTCAATAGGCTCTTCCGCTATCTCTTCAACCATTTCTTTGTCTTCCGCATCAATTATGCTTTCAGAAGATGGGGGTTGAATGGCGATCGCTTCAATTTCATCCTCTTCACCTTCCGCATCAACGATGCTTTCAGAAGACGGGGGCTGAGCGGCGACCGCTTCAATTTCATCCTCTTCATCCGTCAATGCCAGCTTTTCCAGCCATGCCATCGCCGCATCTGGGTCGTCTAAATCGAGATCGGGGTATCCGGCAGGCTCTTCAGCCAAGGGAGCGGTAGCGGCAGATTCCGGGGCTAATTCATCCAACCATGCCAGGGCGTTGTCCGCTTCTGTTTCTTCTTCGAAATCGGAACTATCGAGGATTTCCGACTGAGGCGTTTCATCCATATCGACGGTTAGATCGGCAGTTGCCGGCATCTCTTCAGGTATTTCTTCCCTCCGAGCCGCGAACTCTTCCAACCATTCCATCGCTTCTTCTTCATCTTCCGACGGCGTTTCAGCGGCAGCGATCAAGGTGTCTATATCCGCTTCTGGGGGTGGGCTAAGTTCAGTCAACTGTTCCGCGTCGTCTGTTATCTCTTCCGCTTCGTTCTCTGGCAAAGCGTCAACTGTCGGCAACTCTTCTAACGGCGCTCCTTGCCGGGCGGCTAACTGCTCTAACCAGGCGATTTGTTCATCGGGATCATCCGGTAAGGTCATCTCCATGTCCGCTTCCGCCTCAGCTGGCGCCTCATCGCTCAGCTCATCGCTTATGACAGGCAAAGATTCTTCTGACAATTGCCGGGTAGCGACCAAATCTTCTAACCAAGCCATCGCCTCCACGGGATCTTCCGGCAAACCTTCCTCCGCCGGTTCCGATTGCAATGTATCATCCTCATCATCATCCAAGGCAGCTTCAATTGGCGCATCTACCGGCTCAGGCGGAGTCTCTTCTTCGGCGCTCGGCTCCGCGACGATCTCGGCCGCTTCATCCACGGTCGGCAACTCTTCCAACGGCGCTCCTTGCCGGGCGGCTAGCTGCTCTAACCATGCCATTGCCTCTTCCTCATTCTCAGGCGGCGTTGTCCCTGCAATTGGTTCATACTCTGGCTCTTCTTCCACTTCCAACGCATCCCCATCTTCACCGGCAAATGGTTGAACTGCTTGCAGTTCGTCCTGTGGTTCGTCTGCCATCGTCTCAATTTCGACGCCTGTTTCATCTTCGCTAGTTTCTTCAATTGGCGTATCCTCTTCCTGAACCGTCAACTGATCGAGCCAAGCTGTCGATTCGACAAGGTCATCTGGCATCTCTTCTGTCAAATCGCCAAACTCATCCGCTGGAATGCCGGCAGGGATCTCCGAGGTCAAATCGTCGCTCACGTCCTCACCTATCGGCGCTGTTCCGCTTAAATCTTCCACAGACGGAATATCGTCATCCAACAAAGTGGGCAACTCCTCAACCGGCGCTCCTTGTCGAGCCGCCAACTGCTCCAACCATGCCATCTGATCTTCCGGATCTTCTGGCACATTGATCAATGGAGAATCTTGGTCAACATCGCCTTCCTCTAAGGTAATGTCGGGCAGCAGTTCGCTGGTATCGCCCATCACATCAGGAGGCCAATTTTCCGCCTCATCGCTTTCCAAATCGGTATCGTTTGCCGCTTGCCCTAACTCCAAATCCGGCAATGTCAACTCATCTAAAACGGCGTCGGCGTCTGGCATCTCTTCCAACTTAATCGGCAAAACCTCTTCGTCGTCACTTCGGGGCGGTATGATCACTGTATCTTCAACATCCCCTTCCATATAAACGGGCGGGGACGAATCGGGCCATTGCAATGTTGGATGATCGCCAACCAACTCTTGCGTGGCGTCGATATCGCCAGAGGCGACCTGATCCAGCCATTTTAAACTATCGTCTACGCTAGGCGTCGCGTCTGTTTCGGGTTTTTCTTCCTCGTTCAATAGCTCTGGCTGTGTGTCACTCTCTTTACTTACCGTCTCAGAAACCTCTTCATCTTCCAGAGAAAGCTCCTGGGGATTGGTAGCAGTAGGGGTGCGCAGCCATTCCGGCAACTCATCTGGGTTGGAGTCAGGCGGCTGTAACCAATCTGGCAAATCTTCATCGGTAGTTGGGCTGTCCAAATCCATTTGCAACCAATCTGGAATTTCATCCATATCTTCGTTGGCAAAAGGATCGAAGGGGTTGTCTAAACTATCTTCGGGTAACTCGTTTTTTGCTGACTCGGTCGGCTCTGTCTCTTCGGGGTCGACGCTGTTTCCCATCATCGTTCACTCTCCATTAAAAAATTTCTGGCGAATCGGATAGTCCAGAAACGGCGCTTTCATCACTCCCTGACGCCTCATCCATTTCTTTGAGCCAATCGGGCAGCCCTAAATCGTCAATTTCTTCTAAATTGTTCGTCATCGCCATTATATCTGCCTCTGTGTCAGGAGGGGGGTCGGCAGATGCCGGCATTGGCGGTTCATTACCGTCATCCGGTTTGACATCCAACCAATCGAGCGGGCTGGTATCTTGAACCGGCAAATTCAAATTGTTGGCAAAATCAAGCAAATCAGCTACCGCAGCCGCTTCTTCGTCTGAAATATCATCATCCTCTGGCGGCGGCTTTTCTTCCATCCAATCCGGCACATTTTCCCGGAAAGCGTCATCCATCACATCTTCCGCTGTCTTAGTAGTGGACGGGGGTTGGGATGTCAATTGCGAAACCGCTTCATCCACATCCCCTTTCGCCAAATCTTGCAGCCAATTTGGCATATCAGCCAGCTCTGTGGCTGGCGGCAGCCCGCCATCATTTGCGGCGAGTTCTTCTTCCGCTGTAATTTCCTCCAACCAATTGGGCAGTTCGCTTTCCGCTTCTGGCTGAGCGCCAGCGTCTAACATTTCTCCTAAATCAATAGTGTCATCCGACAATGGGCTGATTGCCGGCATTTCGGAAACAGATTCAGTGACTTCTTCTGGCGGAGGCGAGGCAACTTCCTCTTCCCGCTCTTTTTCAACTAATGGTGAGGAAGAGTGCTGCTTGCCAAACATCTCTCCGGTGGCGATCCGCTCCTTCAGCCAATCGGGAATCACTTCCGCTTCTTCCTCATTTGTTCTGCTCAACAACTCGTCTAAAGCGGCGTCCGCTTCATCTAACTCTATCCCTTCCTCTTCCAAACGTTTTTGCTCTTTAAGCCAATCTGTAAAGCCAGTCGCCTCTTTCTCCTGTTGCGTTTCCTCATGCGCCAATTGATCGGTAGCAGACTCCGAAAACCAATCCAATGTATCTGAATCCTCTTGTTTTGCCATGGGTTCATCTTTCTGCGGCGCACTGTTAAAACTGCCCGTGTCCGACAGGAAACCCAGCGCCTCTTCCAACTTGACGTCGCCCGAGTCGTCCGGCGCGTTGGCAGGGTCTAATTTGCCGCTCCCTTCCAATTCCACCAGCCATTCAGGCACCTCTTCTTCGATCCCTTCTATAGAGGCGGTATCTAACTTTTCTACATGGAGCCAGCCTCCTAGCGGATCTTCTTCCCGGGATTCTAGCTCTTCTAGGGCAGACATCCACTCTTGCCCCTCTGACTCTCTACTCATCATTGGTATTTCGTCCAATTCGGCGACCATGATTTTCGCCGGTAGGGGCGGGGCGCCATTGGCAGACAACGCCATGCCAGCCGGCGTCTCCACATCTAGCCGCTCTTCATCCATCATCGTAAGCTGGCGCAACTTTTTCAAGAATGGAGCCGCTTCATCCGCTCGTCCAGCCGCTAGCCAAACTTCAGCTAAAATGGCGTTGGCTGTGACAGAGTTGGGCAATTTTTCTAAAATTTGCCGGCATACTCGTTCAGCGTCTACCCGTCTATCATCTCGCCACAACGCTTGCGCCAACAACGTCTGCAAATCCATGCGCGTATTATCTTCAGACACCAGCCGCATCAAACTTTGGATCGCCTGCGGGTACATTTCGCTTTTATAATGCAACCGAACTAAGGCAGTGGGGGAGATCAGCAGCCGCTCTGGCGGGGTGCGATCTTGTAATGCATATAAACTTCGTAACTCTTCCAACAAAACCCCATTGTAAGGGTCCGCTTCTATTGCGCGCTCCAAATGCCATGTCGCCAGCGGGTAAAGTTGGTCAGATTTATAGGCGATGGCTAATCCAGCATGGGCGATAAAATCAGCTGGTTCGGCGCTTAATAGCCGCTGAAACACATCGATAGCGCCGCTAAACTGGCTCTGTTCTAGCAACGCTTTACCCAGAAGGCGGTAGCTATCCACATGGCGCGGATACCGTTCCAGCAGATGCCGGCAATGAGCCACAGCTTCTATTAGCCGATTCTCCTCGATCAAACTCTCGATACGCTGTAAATATTCGCCAAGCGATAGTTCAGACATAGGCGTTAATTTAAAACACTACAATTTATTGTCAACTAATTTAACAATATTATGCAAACGTTCAGTCAGGAAGGCAAATGCAACCGAATTAACTTCTGTAATAGATTATCCACATTTCGCTCACCTTTTGACATCCTTCCTAATGGGTCATGGGTCATGTCGCTTCCTATAAGAGCATAACACAAATTTAGCGCCCCCAACGTTAACGCTTGTTCAAAATATCCCCCTTCCAACACGAATAAGATTTTTCCCTGACACGTTGACTCGGCTAAATCGATCAACATCCGCACGATTTGGTCATATCCGCCTAGCGACAAGCCTGCCTGCGCCAGCGGATCCCGCCAATGTCCGTCGAAGCCCGCCGAAACCAAGATAAGCTGCGGCTGAAAACGCGCTGCTTTAGGCAAAATCAACTCTTGGAAAGCGCGAAGATAGCCCGTATCTCCCACATAAGATGGAAATGGCACGTTCAGAGTGTATCCTGTGCCGGCATCTACGCCGGTCTCCTCAGCCGACCCCGTTCCAGGATAAAAATAATACGGCTCAAACATATGGGCAGACACAAACATTACAGACGGATCGTCATAAAAAATATCTTGGGTGCCATTGCCATGATGGACATCAAAATCGATGATTAAAATGCGTTCAACCCCAAAATTCGTTTGGGCATAGCGGGCGGCAACCGCTACCGAATTAAATAGGCAAAAGCCGCTGATCTGGTTACCCTCGGCATGATGCCCAGGCGGACGGGCGATGACAAAGCCATTTTTGTACCTGCCGATCATCAGCTGATCGATTGCAGCGCAACAGCCGCCAGCCGCCAATTTGGCTAATTCGTAACTTTGCCGGGTGATGTAGGTGTCGGGCGTCGCCATCCCCCCCCCTTTGGCGGATATCGCCCGCACAAACTCGATCAGGGCGGCAGAATGAACCAAGCGCAACGTTTCCGTTGTCGCTGGGGCGGCGTTTATCAACGCCATCTGTTCCCACACCCCGGCTTTTTCTAACGACCTTCGAACCGCCGCAGCCCGCCCAGCATGTTCTGGGTGATCAGGAAAATCGTGGGCGAGAGCGGGCGTATAGACTACCAGAGTGTGGGTCACAGCGTCATCCTTTTCAGCGACTATGCCTGCGTCAGATTAAGTTGGCTCGCCCAGCCGGTTTCGGTAATAGGTGAAGATAATGTACAATGCCGGCACAAACAAAAAGTATGTCCACGCCCCCTCAAAAAAGCGCTCTTCAAAGATGATCAGCGTAGCGCCCGTGGTCAAAATCGCCGCGATAATCGTACCCAGCAGCACCGCAAACCGCCCAATTGAAAACGCCTGCCGCAGCTCCCGTATCAATCGTTTGCCGGCAGCCCAACCCGTCATACTTAGCAAAATAAAAACGCCAGCGGCATAAATCGCTAAATAGGTCTCTTCATGGGTGCCAAACAGCAAAAAGCAAATCGACACAATCGCCACTTCGATCCACACTGGTTTATCTGCCACCCCATGCTCATTTAATCTGCCAATAAATTCCGGCACATAATGGCGCAATTTCAGCCCTACAAATAGATTTTGCAATCCCTGAGCGCTCGCCGCCGATGCTGACAACAACACCGCCACCCCGATCAGCGTCCCAATCCAGGGCAAGGGCGCCGGCAACAGCTGATCCATCGTTTGGGTAAACACAGAAACTTCTTCGTTGGTTGGGTCAGACAATGCGAAAATAGCGGGACCCACAATCAGCATCGTTACTGCCGTAGTGCCCATAATAATCAGCAAGCTGTTAAACGCTTTGGAACTTTTTTCAGCGTCTGTACCATCATAAGCGGCAACCAAATTGGCAAACACCTCAATGCCAGTCATCACCGCCAAGGTGCGGGCAAAGCCGCCAATGGTATACCGTAAATTCTCTCCGCTAAAGGCTTCAAAATTGAAGTCGGGCAAATTGAACCCTTGTTTCCATATGGTGGCGAACACCATCGTCCACAACAGCGCCAGCACTGCGGCTGTAGCAGGACCAAACGCCCGAGCGGAGACTTTAGGACCGCGATTAACCAGCCATCCAGTGATAATGCTGAGGATAATCGCTACCCAGGCGCGAAGCTGAAAACCCAAAAAGGATTGGTTCAATACCGGAAAACGGTCGGCGATAAAGGTGACAAGAGCCGCCATGCTGACCAAAAAGGTGAGGGTATATTCGATAAAGGTGATGCCGGCATTAATTTTGACTGCCCAACTGCCAAACTCCTCCTCGCTTAGCCCGCTGCCGCCGCTGCCATCCGTCACCCACGCCATCACCAGCCGATACATGGCAGATACCATGGCGATGGTAAAGACCACCATCCAAACGCTGGCGCCAAAGGTCACTTGGGCTACCCCAGCCACCACAATCAGCCGCAAAAAGGGACCAAAAATATAAAGCGGCGATGTTGCTGGATCCCCGCCGCCCGCCAACGCCCCCTCGACTGCATTTGATAGCTTCTGCGAAACATGTGCCATTAATAAAAGCCTCCGTTATTCATAAATTTACCAAGGTTCGAGAATATCTGTCCCTCTATGTAAATATTTTTCTGATGGTAGCCCCCCAAATAATTGTCAGCTATCTATGACGCTACTCATCTTGGTTGGAAAATAAAGGCTGCATTATAACAATTTTTTCCCAGATAAACATCGCGCCTTTCGTCTGATTAGCGTAAAACCATTACAATTTAGTCGAAATTAGAAACCCCGCCTTTTGGGAGTAACAACCTTCCACAGGGTTCAAGTTCAACAACGATATGAAACAGATACCAACGATATTGTTAGGCGTCGGGGGCGTGGGGCGGGAATTAGCGGCGCAAATCGTTCGAACGCGGCAAATCGTCGCCGATAGAAACGATATGCGATTTAACGTAGCGGCAATCGCCGACAGCCGGCAATGGGTATGGTCGCCCTCCGGCATTAGCGACGGCGACCTTTTGGCGGCAATAGCCGCCAAAAAAAACGGCAATACTTTGGGCGGAAACGCCACAGAGCGCCCAACCGACGACGCATTGCTGCCGGCATTAGCTGATGCCGAGTTGCAGCCAGCCATTTTGGTTGACGTGACCGCTCGCGCCGGCATGGAACCGTTGATCTCAGCGGCATTAGAGATGGGATTTGGCGTTGCCCTCGCCAACAAACAAGCGTTGGCGGGGGAGTGGGCGACCGCCCGGCATTTTTACCGTCACCCCAGATTGCGGCACGAATCGACGGTGGGCGGCGGACAGCCGGTTATCGCCACCGTCCGCTCTTTTTTGGATACAGGCGACCAAATTCATCGGGTAGAAGGGCAACTAAGCGGCACGTTGGGCTTTATCTGCAGCCAAATCGATGCCGGCATCCCCTTTTCCCAAGCGTTATTGGCGGCAAAAGTCAAGGGGTATACCGAACCCGACCCCCGCGAAGATTTGAGCGGCATGGATGTGATGCGAAAGGGGTTGATTTTAGGACGATTAGCTGGCTGGGAGATGGAAGCCGCCGACATCGAAGTCGAGTCGCTTTATCCGGCGGCGTTAGCCCATTTGCGGGTAGAAGAGTTTATGGGCGCGGCAGTGGCTATCGACCCCGTAATTGGAGAGAGGGCGGCGGCGGCGCAGGCGGAAGATTGCGTATTGCGCTATGTGGCAGAGGTGGAAAATGGGGTGGGAAAGGTAGGATTAAAGCGTGTGCCGGCAAATAGCCCCACCGCCAATCTAAAATATGTCAGCTTCAGCACCGACAACTACCACGACGAACCGTTGACCATTGCCGGCAAGGGCGCGGGAGTAGAGATGACGGCTGCGGGCGTTCTAGCGGATATGATCGATTTAGGGCGAGAGATGCCGGCATTCGGTTCGATTGATACAATCAAACCAAAATAACCGCCCAACTTAAGCGAGGCAGCGCCACATTATGTACAAACAGTTTATCAGCCGAGTACGCCGCAATCATGGTTTAGAGCATGCCACCATCCATGTGTTAAGCGAAAAGTATCCCAACCGCTTTAGCGCCCAGGGCAACTCGACCCATCTGGGCTTTTTTCTAAATATCTATGGCGAAATTCCCGACCAAGAGATTGAAGGCGCCGCCCGCGAGGCGCATCGCCGCATGAAGCATGGGGAGACCCATCTGGCGGTGCATCCCAACTGCGGCACTGCCCTAATCACTATGGCGACGCTGGCAGCCCTAGCCAGCCAAGCCGCCTTCGCCTTTGAGATGCGCCGCATGGGCAAAAATAAGATGTCGCCTACGGTGTTACTCAACGCTTTGCCGGCAGCGGCGCTGGCGGCGGCGGTCGCCCTCATCGCTGGGCGCCCGTTGGGAATGCAATTGCAAAAAAAGTACACCACCGATGGGGAAATGGGGGATTTGGAGATCGCCGGCATTCATCGGGTGCGTCCATCGCTGATCACTAGATTTTTTCAGCTATTGTTGGGGCAGCAAAACAATCAAAATGTCCAATCATACCGGATAGACACCATAGGATGAGTTCTCCCAAAGGCGAGCAGATCGGGGTGGAAGCGCTGTTTAGAGCCAACGGCAAACTATTTGTGCGGCGGATTCAATTGGATGGGGGGTGGGTGTCGGTAACGCAGGGGAGAGGGTGGCGCGATGATGCCGGCAGGCATCTGCTGATTATGCTGCCGGGCGGGGATGTCCATCAACTCACGCTGAACCACAACGGCGATTGGCTCTTTATCCGCCGAAACAACTCTCGCCAGACAGCTTGAAACAGACAAGACAAAGTCAATAAGTTTCGTAAATTGGCCAAGTCCCTTGAGACCTGTAACGATCCTCAAGAGGCTTGTTGAGCTTTCCAATTGACAAAAGTTACGTTATATTATATCTTTATTTCTCAAAAATATGAGAAATAAAGATATATGACGAGAAAACCCACTCTCCTGGCTGGCTTTCGCGGCTTTACCCTAATCTGGGTCGGACAACTTATCTCCTTGCTAGGCACCGGAACAACCCGCTTTGCCCTCACCATTTGGGCATATCAAGAAACCCAATCCGCTACCGCTTTGGCAATGGTCGCCCTGTTCGCATTTGCCCCATCAATTGTTTTTAACCCCGTCGCTGGCGCCTTGGTAGACCGCTGGAACCGTAAGCTTGTGCTCATGTTGAGTGATTTAGGAGCGGGAACCGCCACCATCTTTTTGCTAATCATGTATTCCAGCGGAGGGTTGCGCTTGTGGCATCTCTTTGTGGCGGGAGCCATCGCCAGCCTGTTCGAATCGTTCCAATTTCCCGCTTTTTCAGCGGCGACCACCCTCATGCTCGATAAAAAGGAGTATGGTCGCGCCAGCGGCATGTTAACTACAGCGGAATCTGCCTCGCAAATTGTCGCGCCGCTGCTGGGCGGTTTTTTGCTTACCACGTTTGGTCTGGGCGACATTATGGCGCTGGATATCATCTCATTTGTCTGGGCGCTTTTCGCCATCGCCCTGGTTGCTATTCCCCAACCGCCGCCACATTCGGCGGAAGAGGATGCCGGCAATTTTTGGGATGACATTCTCTTTGGTTTTCGCTACATTTTTGCCCGACCTAGCTTGTTGGGCATGCAAACAGCCTTTTCAACCTTCAACTTGTTGGGCTCATTTACTTACATCTTACTGGCTCCTTTCATTTTAGCCCGAACAGACAACAATGAGATGATTTTAGGCGTTGTGCAATCAGCCGGAGGCATCGGGGCATTGGTCGGAGGGATTTTGATGAGCGTTTGGGGCGGACCGAAACGGCTGGCGCATGGCGTATTTTTGGGCATGGCATTTTCCGCTTTGCTCGGAACAGTTCCATTGGGAACAGGACAGAATGGCGCGGTGTGGGCAATTGCCACATTCACCGCTTTTTTGACAATTCCAGTCATGAACGGCTCGAATCAAGCGATTTGGCAACGGAAAGTGCCGGCACAACTACAGGGGCGCGTCTTTGCCGTCCGCCGCTTCCTCGCCCAAATTAGTTACCCAGTAGCCTTAGTAGCGGCGGGACCATTGGCAGATCGACTATTCGAACCAGCCTTACAACCAAACGGGCGGCTAACTCCCATTTTTGGCTGGCTGGTTGGAACGGGAAATGGGGCAGGGATGGGGTTGATTCTGGTGATTTCTGGTATATTAACAGCGGTAGCGGCTTTGGCTTGTTATGCATTTCCGACTGTGCGCGATATAGAGGAGATATTGCCAGATTCTGACGCAGTAATCGTCGATAGCTAATTTCTATGTTCCCCACCCCCGAACCCGTTGACGCCCAGGTTATTTACCATCCTCTCTATACTCAATTGATGAGTTTATTGTCGCTGGGCGATCATGAAAAGGTGAGCGGATTGAGCGATTGGTCTGTTGAGACCGCTAGCCAGATGGGGGAGGCGTTGCGGGGGCGGCATCAATCCTTGTTTCGTTGGATTGGGATGGATTCCTTGGTGAATGTGGCGCCCAACCAGACTCGTGAGATGCCGGCATTTATCAGCGCACTCTCTGCCCTTACTCCCACTTCCCTTCGCGATCAACTCTTCGCCCATATGCTAAACTCCACACACATCGCCGTCAGCTCAGATTATTGGCAAATTCCAGTTGAAAATCCGGCAGAGTTATTGGCAAATGTAACCCTCTTCACCGCCCATTTTGGCGAAGTCGCCCGTAGAAAGATAAAAAGCTCCCATATTCAAGCCGCCCATACCCTCCTCAACGATCCAGATCAATTAAAATCAACCCTCATCTCCCATCTACAAACGATATGGGAGCGTTACCTCGCCGATGAGTGGCTGCGCGTCGAACCAAAGGTTTTGCGCAGCGTACAAGCTTTTCAAGCCATTCCCTGGCAAAATCCAACCATTTTAGAAGCGATTCAAATTGTAACAGGGCGCGATTTACGCCCTGCATTCCGTTTGGAAAAGCTGTTCACTTTTCGACAAATCCGCTTTGTGCCTCATGTGCATAATGGACCCTACATCATGTGGTTTGGGCGCGGCGCTATATTTTATATTGGATTTCCAGCCCGAGAACCGACGGTTATCAGCCCCCAATTTGACGCCACGACATTTGTCAACCGCTGCAAAGCGCTGGCAGATGACACCCGCCTGGCTATTTTGTTGGCGTTGGCAGAACGCGACACATTAAGCACGGCGCAAATCATCGAACATTTTCAGCTAGATAAATCTGCCGCTTCCCGTCATCTGCGCCAACTGGTGGCTACCAGTTTGCTCCATGTGCAACAAGTAGACCGAGCCAAAAAGGTGTACAGCTTAAATCGGGCGGCTTTTGCCGAGTTGCTGACTAATTTGCAAGAGCTTTCGTAACCCAATTGCGCAGCTAGCGTGGCATGCTGTCAGTTAGCCTCCCTTCTACCTCAGCCAACGCTTCAAGCGCCTCCGCTGCATCTTCCCATCTTTGCCTGGCTGCCAAATATTGGCTCTTGCCAAACAATTTTGCTCTCTGTTCATACAGTTTGGCTAATTCCCCTTCTCCCGCCTCCATCATAAAATACATCCCATCAACGCTGCGACGCGCTCCTACCGGCAATGCAAAATGGGTTAAAAAGCGGCTGAAATCAGACGATGAGGATTCATGTAGCAATTGTAACGCTTTTCTAAAGGCAGCGGCGCCCGTGTATACAACATCCCCTTCTCGAACATCCCCCTGAAACTTTTGGGCGACATGTAATGTCTTTGAAACCATCTCTTGCCGGGAAACCGCCTCTTGCCGGCAAAAATCAAATCGAAGGGTGTAAGCCATGTCGGTATAACCAATAGCGCTGGCATTCCAAGCCTGCATCAACTCTTCTATGGGCAATGTCACATAAGGGTAAAATTGAGGATCATGCAACTCTGCCATATCGCCCGTAATGTCCAATACGACAAGATAGTGGTCGCCCCCCTTTTTATTTTCATGATTTGGGTCATAGCTTAAAAAACCCATATCAAGGGGTCCAAGGAGGACAGGACCACGCTTTATTGCTTTGTTTAATTCAATTTTTGCATCTTCTGCCGAGTCGCCTTGCCACAATTCGCATGTCCAGCCAAATGTTTTCAATGCCTGAGATACTCCCAAATGTGGATCAGTCTGGGCGGGACTAGGAAAAAATAGAGGCGTATCAAAATTCAAGAAGCATGTTCCAAAAGGCATACCGGTAGCGCTCTCAATGAAACTTACATCTGGAAGATCGCGCATGCCGGCATGTCGCAAACACATATGCAAACTATTGCTGTAACAATATGCGCTATTGCCGGTATAAACCATCGTCGTCTCCTTTTAATTCAACCTTGTATTTCGAGGCAATTTATGGTTCGTTCTCGAACGGCTGAACAATAGAAACCCTGCCATCTTTATGCCATATCTCATAACAACTAATTGAACTGCCAGAAAAATTGAGCCTGTTTGTCAGCGTCCGCGAGAGAACGGCGCTCCAGAGTTCCAGAATAGCTGGGAATTCGCTTTGTTCAGATGACGCCGTTCCCACTACTCCTTGATGGGCTGGCACATCACGAACAAGAATTTCTCCTGCCGGCATAACGCTTCCATCCACGGGAAATCCAATCTCAACAGGTCCAGCATCCTCTTCGTTTACGGGTCCGTAAAAAAAGCAGATCGGATCGCCGCTGATATGCGCCCCCTGTTTTACTACGGTGGCATCTAGCTGGGATAAAGCCTGGGGAATAAATGAATGAAACGCTGGAACGGCGATCTTCTTTTTAATTGAAATGATTTGGCGGGCTGGAAACAGTTCAACTGAAATGTCATACTGATTCGAAAATTTCTCCTGGCGCAGATAAGTCAGGGCTTTTTGTGACGCTTGCCGTACCTGGCTGACTTTTTTCTCAAAGGTCGTCTGGTAACTCAGCGTCAACTCAAGTGCTTCTTCTGGCGTTGGCGCGGCTAACACAGACCGTATCTCAGCCAATGGCATCTCCATTTCTCGCATCAGCCGGATGAACCGAGCCTTTTCAAATTGAGCCGTCTTGTAGTAACGATAACCTGAATTCGGATCGATGTAATCGGGCTTCAAAATCCCAACTTTGTCGTACAGGCGAAGCGCTTTTTGAGAAAGTTGGGTGGCTTGGGCAAAGCGACCCAGGGAAAGGCGCCTATCTCTTGGGTCTGAGGGTCTGTTATCGTCCATTTCGGGAGTATACACCTTGCCCTTTGGGCAGAGTCAACTCGGGGATTTTAGGCAACCATGCCTCTATGTTCTCAGCAACGCTACTTTAACTGTTTTTTGCAAGAACAACGTTTTGAGATACGTCCCTTCGGCAAAACCAATGGGGTGGTCAATGGGATGAAATGAGCGGTCTATCTCCACAAAATCTCCCCCCGCTCTTCCCAATCCGCGCCAAACCGCCTCAAAAAAGCGGTCGGCGCTGACCCGGCTGCTGCAAGAAGAAAACGCTACAATGCCGGCATTCGTTAGCAAAGGCGCTGCCAGCCGCCCCAAACGCTGATACGCTTTCAACGCCGAGTCGATTTGGCTGTTTCGTTGGGCAAATGCCGGCGGGTCGACCACGATCAAACCAAAGCGCCGCTTTTCCGCCGCCAACTGTCTCATAGCGGCAAAAGCGTCAACCGCCCAAGTGGTGTGCCGGCATTCTCGCACTCCAACCACATCCCCATTCAGGGCAAAATTTCGTTCCGCCGCCGCCAATGCCGGCGGGCTGGCATCCACGCTCAACACAGCGCGGGCGCCGCCCCGCGCCCCATACAACGAAAATCCGCCCGAATAGGCAAACAGATTCAACAGCTTGCGCCCCGCCGCCAACTTCTCGATTTTGGCTCTGTTTTCCCGCTGGTCGAGAAAAAAACCGGTCTTTTGCCCGCGCCAAACATCCGCTGCAAAGCGCAATCCATTCTCTTTAAAAACGACCGGCTCATTTGCATGGTCGCCCGCCAAAGTCGCCCCATCACATAAGCCATACAAATGGTCGTTTTGCCTCCCAACGTGGCGGCTCAGACGCAATACCAGGCGCGAGAATGACATCTGCCCCTGGAATGCCGGCAACAATTGGGGCAGCCAGGGAATCCAGGCAACGCTATACAATTTGAGAACCAGCGTATTCTCATACAAATCCGCTGCCAGCCCCGGCAACCCATCATTTTCGCCATGAACCAGCCGATAACCTGTCGTGCCAGATGCCGGCAGACCCGCCCGCAGCGCCGCCGCCTCCCCGATCCGTTCCGCCAGCCACACCCCATCGATAACGGCTGGTCGATTTGCCTGCAAAATCCGTACCCGAATGGGCGAAGTTGGATCATACAACCCAATCGCCAAAAAGCGGCGTTTGCGGTCAAAAACCACCGCCAAATCTCCAGGACGCCCTTCATGGCTTACCTTGGCAATGCTGCCGGCAAACAGCCAGGGATGTCCAGCCCTGACAGCTCTTTCGGCGGCGGGAGAGATTTTAATCGCCACTCTCTTATCGGCGGGCGGCGGAATCTTGGAAAGCATTGGCAGTTACCATTTTGAATGGCGGGAAGACGGGTACATTTTTCCTGTTCTCTGACCTCATTCTCGCCAACTCTATTGTATAATCCCCGCCTCATGAAACAAGTTACCATCACCGTGCCGGCAACCAGCGCCAACCTCGGTCCTGGCTTTGATTGTTTGGGATTAGCCCTGGCATTGTACAATCAATTCACCTTTACCCCTCGCCCAGACGGATTAAAAATCAACGTTAGCGGCGCAGGGAGCGACCAAATTCCAACTGACAGTTCGAATTTAGCGGCGCAAGCCGCCCACCGCCTATTTGAACAAGCCAGCGCAAATGGAGCCGACGAGGCGGCAAAGTTATCGTCGCTGCCCTTTCATATTCAAATCAACAACAATGTGCCGGCAATGAGCGGATTAGGCAGTAGTTCCACCGCCGTTATCGGCGGGTTGCTAGGAGCAAACGCTTTTTTGCGCCAACCCTACGATCGCCGCCAAATCCTGCAGATCGCCCACGAAATTGAAGGGCATCCAGACAATGTGACTCCCGCTCTGTGCGGCGGCGCGTACCTCATCGTCACCGACCAAGATTTAATTGCGCAACGTTTAGAAAGCCCGATTCTACAAGCAGTGATTGTCACCCCTGACTATTATTTTCCCACCAACGAAGCCCGCCAAGCGCTGCCGCGCCATCTGCCGGTGGCAGACGTTATTTACAACGCCAGTCGGTTGGGGTTGTTCATTCAGGCGTTTCAAGCGGGAGATTACCCTCGGCTGGCGGCAGCGATGGATGATAAATTGCATCAGCCATATCGATTGCCCTTAATTCCCGGGGCGGAAGAGGCATTGGCTGCCGCCCGTCAGGCAGGCGCAGCGGCGGCGTTGAGCGGAGCCGGACCCAGCTTAATCGCCTTTGCCCCTGACGATCTCCCCGGCATTGGGGCGATCATGGCGGGCGCGTTTGCCGCTGCAAATATCCCTGCCCAAACGAGGGTTTTGGCGTTAGATCAGAGCGGGGCGCGCATCGAAATGTCGCCCTGAGGGGTTAATTTTGTTAAACTACAGGGCGTACTGGCGGCAAAACAGCCGCCGGCTCCCACACTTGATAATCGGCATAATCAGTTTCCTGGAATGAGATATTTATTCCCATTGGGAAATCTTTCCCTGCTCGCCTTCCAGGTATGGAGAAATGAATGGATAAAGAGGTTTTGATAGATTGGTATCGGCAGATGACGCTCATTCGTCGATTTGAACAACGGGCGGCGCAATTATATCAATTGGGCAAAATCGGCGGCTTTTTGCACCTGTATATCGGTCAGGAAGCGGTAGCGGTTGGCTCTATCGCCGCCCGCCAAGCCAACGATCACCTCATTACCGCCTATCGAGACCACGCCCACGCCTTATTGGCGGGCACAGACCCCAAATTGATTATGGCGGAGTTGCTGGGAAAAGCGACGGGCATTAGCAAAGGGCGAGGCGGCTCGATGCACATGGCGGACAAAGAGCGCAACTATTGGGGCGGCTATGGCATCGTTGGCGGCCATCTACCGCTGGGAGTTGGCATCGCTTTGGCAGAACAATACAGAGGAACAGACAGCGTTACGCTTTGTTATTTTGGCGACGGCTCGACCAATATCGGCTACTTTCATGAATCGTTGAATTTGGCTGGGGTGTGGGATTTGCCGATTTTGTTTATTTGTGAAAACAATCAATACGGGATGGGTACGTCGGTGCAACGCGCCACAGCCGCTCCAGATTTGGTAACGCGAGGCGCCTCTTATGGAATGCCGGCATCTTCCGTAGACGGCATGAACGTCATCGAAGTGTACAACGCCTCCCAAAAAGCGTTGTCTGAGATTAGAGCCGGCGGCGGACCCCAATTTTTAGAGATGATGACATACCGATATGAAGGGCACAGCATGGGCGACCCGCTGCGTTACCGCACCAAAGAAGAGCTGGAAAAATGGCGCGAAGACGACCCCATCGGGGTATTAGAGCGGCATATTTTGGCGGAAAACGGAACGGAATTCCAATCGATTTTAGATAAGATCGACGAAGAAGTAGACGCCTTGGTGGAAGAAACAGTCATCTTTGCCGAAGAGTCGCCATTGCCGGCATTAGACAGTTTGACCGACGACATTTACGCTGCGGCTTAATTACAGGAGAGCGGGACGATGGCTCGAATAACGATGCGGCAGGCGATCACCGACGCCTTACGCGAAGAGATGATTAGAGACGAAAATGTGTTTATCATGGGAGAAGAAGTCGGCGTATGGGGCGGCACTTACGCCGTCACCCGCGGCTTTTACGATGAATTTGGCGAGCGGCGGGTACGCGACACCCCTATCTCCGAAATGGTCATTGGCGGGGCGGCAGCGGGGGCAGCCATGAATGGGTTACGTCCCGTCGCTGAATTTATGACCATCAATTTCGCCTTTTTGGCATTAGACGCCATGGTCAATCATGCCGCCAAAGTCCATTATATGTTTGGCGGGCAATTTAGCTGCCCAGTCGTTTTTCGGGCGCCAGGCGGCGGCGGCAGGCAGTTGGCAGCTACCCACAGCCACACGCCAGATGTCATCTTTGCCCACTTCCCCGGCTTAAAGGTAGTCTCTCCTGGCACGCCCTACGACGCTAAAGGACTGCTAAAAGCGGCGATTCGCTCCAACGACCCCGTTTTGTATATCGAACACCACACCTTGTATCAAGTTAGGGGGGAAACGCCGGAAGAAGATTACATCGTGCCCATTGGCGTTTCTGACGTAAAACGAGAAGGGGAGGATGTGACAATCGTCGCCTATGCCCAGGGGTTAAGTGTAGCATTGGAGGCGGCGGAAAAGTTAGCGGCAGAAGGGGTCAGCGCCGAAGTGGTCGATTTACGCACCTTGCGCCCGCTGGATATGGTGCCGGTCATTAAATCATTTCAAAAGACATTCAAGGCGGTCATTGTGGAAGAGGGATACCGTACTTTTGGCGTTGGGGCTGAGATAGCCGCCCGCTTGCAGGAGGAAGCGTTCGACTATATGGACGCCCCTATCAAAAGAGTGGCTCAAATCGAAGTTCCATTGCCTTATTCGCGAGAGTTGGAACAGTCGGCGTTGATCAATGTGGATCGGGTGATACAAGCAGTAAAGGAGACGATCTGATGGCTGAATTTATCGTCATGCCCAAATTGGGTTTCGATATGCGGGAAGGGGTGTTGATCGGATGGAGCAAGAAGATCGGCGACCAGATCGCGGTGGGGGATGTGGTGGCGGAAATCGAATCAGATAAAGCGACGCTGGAATTAGAATCGCAAGTTGCCGGCACGTTGCTAAAAACGTTGGCAAACGCCGACGATGTGGCGCCGGTAGGGTCGAACTTGGCAATTGTAGGAGAAGCGGGAGAAGATGTGTCGGATATGGATGGAGGAATGCCGGCAGCTTCACCGGAAAAAGCCGCTGCGGCTGAACCAATCGAAACAGACGAATCAATGCCGGCAGCCTCTGCCGAGCCTGATTCCCCCGATGCCGGCTATCCAGATGGCGTAAAAGCGACGCCAGTGGCTCGTCGTTTGGCATTAGAAAAGGGAGTCGATTTACGGCAAATCCCCGGCTCTGGTCCTGGCGGGCGGATTCGCAAAGGGGATGTGGAGGGATTTGTGGCTGCCCCAGCTGCCGCTGCGCCAACCAGTTTACTACATGCTGTTGTGCCGGCAGGCGCTGAAACGACCGAACTGCCTTTGAGCCGTCTGCGGCAAACGATCGCCCGCCGCATGACCGAAAGCAAAACGACCATACCCCAATTTTACGTCTCCACCCAGGTCGATATGGGGGCGGCTCTCGCCTTGCGAAAAGAGATCAACGCCACGTTGGAAAAACAAGGCGTCAAAGTGTCGGTCAACGACATGATCGTAAAAGCGGTGGGATTAGCCCTGCGCGATTTTCCCAATCTCAACGCCACTTTTGGCGGCGACAAGCTTATTTTGCACAACCGCATCAATGTAGGCAGCGCTGTTGCCATTGAGGGCGGATTGTTGACTGTGGTACAGAAAAATACCGACATCACCCCGTTGGCGCAGGTGGCGGTTGAAAATCGGGAGATGATCGCCAGAGCCCGTGCCGGCAAAATCCATCCCGACGATATCAGCGGCAGCACCTTTACCGTCAGCAATTTGGGAGCGTTTGATGTCGAGCGCTTTATCGCCATCGTCAACCCGCCCGAAGCGGCGATTTTAGCTATCGGCAGCGCTCAGCAAATAGCCGTCGTTGGGGCAGATGGGACTTTAACTGTCGGCTCTCGCATGACAGTTACGATTTCTGCCGACCATCGAGTAACGGATGGCGTAGAAGCGGCGCAATTCAATCAACGCTTCAAGGCGATTATCGAAGAGCCTTTATTGTTATTGCTGTAACGAACGCCAATAGGAAAACCATGTCGAAACAAGCGCTTGTTTCATTATCCAAAAAGATGATCCCCCCCGTAGAGGCGGAGATGCGGCGAGTATTGAACGCCAATGGGCAAAAGCCAAATTGGTTTGATGGGATGATTCATTACCATATGGGCTGGGCGGACGCCGATTTGAACGTGGCGGAGTCGCCCGCCGGCAAACGCATTCGTCCCTTGTTGTGTTTGTTGTGCGCCGAGGCGGCGGGCGGCGATTGGCGGCAAGCGGTTCCAGCCGGGGCGGCGATTGAGATTTTGCACAACTTTACGCTGGTGCATGATGATATTCAAGACAAAAGCCCAACCCGGCGGGGGCGGCAAACGGTGTGGAAGTTGTGGGGGGAGAATCAGGCGATTAACGCCGGCGACGCCATGTTTGCCCAGGCGCATTTGGCGATGTGCAATTTGTTAGAACGGGGCGTAGCTGCCGGCATTGTGGTGCAAGCGTTGCGCCGACTAGATGAAACCTGCCTAGAGTTAACCAAAGGGCAACACGCTGACATGGATTTTGAAAATCGGCAAAATGTGTCTGTTTCTGAATATTTGGCGATGATCGATGGCAAAACGGCGGCGTTGTTGGCGCTGGCGGCGGAGTTGGGGGCATTGATTGCCGGCAAAGATGAAGCGACGGTCAACCATTATGCCCAATTTGCCCGCTATTTGGGGTTGGCGTTTCAGGTGCGTGACGACATTTTAGGAGTGTGGGGAGATGAAGCGGAAATTGGCAAATCCGCCGCCACAGATATCGAAACGCGCAAGAAAAGTTTGCCGGTTTTGTATGGGTTAGAACGCAGCCAACCCTTACGGGCGCTGTATGCGGCACAGCCAATGCCGGCGGATTTTGTGCCTCGGGCAGTTTCCTGGCTCGACGAAGCGGGGGCGCAGGCGTATTGCGAAGAGATGGAGCAAGAGTATACCGATACCGCCTGGGGACATATGGCGGCGCTGGGCGAAACCAGCCAGGGGCTGCAAACATTGACCCAATTTTTACTGGGTCGAAAAAGTTAACCCCATCAGTTACTATTAAACAAAGAAAAAGGGCGGCAAAATTGCCGCCCTTTTTTGATCTGTGCGGTTAACGCGCCACCACTTCAATGTAACACCTGGGTAAAGCCATCTTCCAACTCGTCCTGGGTTACAAAGCCAACCCATTCCTGAACGATTTCGCCATCGCCGTCTACCAAAAATAGATGAGGCTGAACGCGGAAACCATATTGCTTTTTGGCGGCGGCGGCGTCTGGATTATCGATATTCACATATTCAAAATCTATCTGGTCGCTGTACTGATTTTCTAGCCCATGAACCATAGGCTCTATGCGTCGGCAAGTACTTCACCAATCGGCGTAAAATTCGACCAATTTGGGTTTGCCGGCAACTTTCTGAACCTCCTCCTCTTCTGCCGGCATAATTTGCATCGCTTCTTCTTCAACTGATGCCGGCATTTCCGCCTCTTCATGGCTCTCCATGGCGGGCGCCGCCGCTTCTGGTTGTGAACCGGCGCACGCCGCCAGCGCCGGCAATAGCAACAATGCTCCCCACAAAATCAATTTCAAAAAGCGTCTAAATTTCATAGCGGGTTCTCCTTCACGAATTAACTATCTTATTGCGCCGATAAAAATCGGATAACGTCATATTATCAATGTTACCAATTCAGTTAGCCAAATAAAAGAGGCGGCGGGGCTAAATTTGTCCAACCATCCCAACTCTTAAGGATTTTGTAATCTCTTTTGCCGGCATTCAGTCGCCAAATTTACAAGAAATCGGTTCAGCCAGCACAGTATCTACTGCTGTAACCATTTAATATCAAAGACAGCAGGTTTATTCACATCTAACGGTAGCAGGAAGGGGTCGGAGAGTTTAAATGTCCGACCACAACGCCGTTGTAAAACGAGCGGCATTGACAGTAATCGGCGGTTTAATCCTAGTAGTTGGCGGATTCGCCCCCCAAAAATCAAATATCGCAGCGGCAGAAAACTTTCTCACTGCATTTTCCCCCCCTGTATCTACAGATTATTTAGCGAACCCAGGCATTGGCTGGCAAGAAGCCCACTCGCTTCATGCCCCATTACTTCCCGAAACGATCCCTTATCGTCGTCCGCAATATAGTTGGGCGGCGCAAAATGAGGCTGCCGGTCAATTTGATTTTAGTCAAATTGAAGCGGATTTAGCCGCTGCCGCCGCTGAAGGCGGGCAATTATCTTTTCGAGTGTACACGATGCGGGGCGAAGACGCCGGGCACCAAATTCCACAATGGGCGCTCGACCAGGGGGCAACGTTGCTGCCCAACGGCGAACCAGATTACAGCAATTGCGTTTATCAGGAAAAATGGGGCGATTTCGTTGGAGAGATGCAAAATCATTTTGATGGGGATGAGCGAATCGCCTTTATCGATATTTCGGGGTACGGTAATTACAACGAATGGAGCTGGCAAAATCAAACCGTATGGGAGGCTGATTTTGCCAACCCAATATCGTTAGATGGGCAAGCCCGCCAGCGGTTGGCGGATATGTTTATTGGCGGCAGCGGCGCGGTTGATTGCCGGCAGCCAAATGGGAACATAACGACTGTCAATTATAGTTATGAAGGTTTTCAGCACAGCCAATTGGTAATGCCTTATGCCGGCATCCAAGCTAGTTCCCGCTATGTCGCCTCCCGTCGTCCTGATGTCGGCATCCGCCACGACTGTCTGGGTTCGACCCAACACACGGACGACATGATGCGCAAAATCGGCAACGTCATCGAAGCGACTTGGCGCCATGCCCCAATCGTCTATGAATTTTGCCGAGCGAATGCCAGCAGCGCCGGCTTTTCCCAATTTATCGACCAGGCAGACGCCATTTTGCAACAAACACACGGCTCAATCGTCCATGACAACACCCATGGCAGCCGAGATGCCGGCATGTTTGCCGATCTGTTGCGTTTTGCCGGATACCGATATGGGTTGGCTCAAGTTCGTTTTCCCCAAACTGTTCAAAACGGCAACGATTTGTATGTGGAAATGGATTGGCAAAATATCGGGTACGCGCCCGCCTATGCCGGCATGGGGCAACAATTTGAGCTGCGCCTTTATCTCTTAGACGCAAAGGGCGCATTGCAGGGGAGTGGACGGCAAAAAGCGATGTCAACGATTGGATGCCGGCAGAGGTTGTTGGCGAAATGCCCCCCACCTATGAAGTAGTTTTCAACCACAGCCTGGCTGGAGCGCCAGACGGCATGTACACGCTCGCTACAGCCATTATCGAAAGCCGCAACAATAAACCAATCCAACTGTCATTCGAGGGACAAACTGAGCAAGGCTATTATGCCCTCGGTTCAGTTGAGCTACAAAACCGGGTAATTATTCCTGGGGCATTGTCCGAACTGGTTTATTTGCCCATCGTCAACTAATAGAGGATTTACATTTTATTCGGACAATTATGATGAATCCGCCAGTGTGAAAATCGAATTGTTTGTACGAATTTAAAATGTATTCTCCATAAGATTATGAGTTAGAAGCTGCCGTAGCCGCGCCCAATTCTCGCATTATTTTGATGGAGAATGAACAGGTTCGAGTAATTATTGAATCGGGCTTGCGGGAGCCACATCATACTCACCCCTTGCCCCGTGGATTTCTCGTCGCTACGCTCCTGTTTGAGGAGAGGGGTTGGGGGTGAGGTTCTTAAGCGCCGGCAAAACAAAAAAACCGCAAGCTCCAGAAAGAAACTCGCGGTTGAAAATCGTTGATTTGCGGGGCAAACGTCAGCCAGCAGAAGGGCTGAAATAAAGCAACAACCCTACCCCTCCCACAATAACCACAAAACCAGTGATCAAAAGGTAGATCAAATCCCAAGGAATAGCGGCTGCCTCTTCGTCGTTGATGGCATCCAAGGCGCTAAATCGCAAATATGCCAACATAAATCCCAAGGCAATTAACACGCCTGCCAATATAAAAAAGCCAATGGCATTCCATTGCCGTCCAAACAAATGCATCTCTCCTTCTGGGAAAAAGTTAGAGGCAACGGCGGTGGCAGCGAACGCTACAAAGGTCAGAAGGATGCCGGCAGTGCTGAATACCGACCATCTGGGTTCCACGTAATCTTCGTCTGTCTTCACCGTCAGCGGGGCGTCGGCGTTGATCGCCTTCAACCGCTCTTTTTCCGCTGCTGCGAACGCCTTTACGCTGCTCTGGTACTCTTCTGACGCCTTCAAATCCGCCGTCTGTCTATCTAGCAAACGGGTAATAAAACTTAAGCCGCCGCCGATAATAGCAATGCCGGCAATTGTCGCTCCAGCCAAAGCCGCTAACGCCAACCAGGGATTGATTTCAATCGATTCTCCATCTTCAGACAACATCAAAGCGGGCAAGCGGGATTTTAACGTTTCAGATGCCGGCAACTCGATCGCTGCCGTTTCTCGCGGAATAGATACCCCGCTGCTCGACGAGGTATTGCCGGCAGGCGCAAAGTTGGCGGAAATTGAGGGCATCGCCACCGAAAGTATTGCCCCTACAATCATTAAGAGCGCTACTCCCCCGAAAATAATGATTGAATTTCTATTCAAGATTTCCTCCAAAAAACAGGTCAATTTCGTTTGTGCATTGTATCACAACCCATTTTTATTGTGTAGCTTTAACCCAGGTTAACTTTCAAATTTTCGTTTGACAAAGCCCCTTACCCTCGCTAGAATTCGGGCACATTTGACGGTGAAATTGTAGAGCTTGCAATCATCAACCATCAACACAAAATTACCATCTGAGCCCAGACTCATTTCTGGCTTAAATCGAAGGAGATTTTCTCTAATGACCCATATCGTTACCCAACTTTGTTTAAGAGATACGGCCTGCATCGAAGTATGCCCCGTCGAATGCATGATTTTGGGCAAGCCAGAAGAGCAATGGCCCTGGTTGTACATCGACCCCGACACCTGTATCGACTGTGGCGCATGCGTGCCAGAATGCCCCTACGAAGCTATCTTCCCCGAAGAAGAGGTGCCGTTCGATTATGAGATGCGTCCTGGACAATGGATTTGCAACACCAAAGAGTTGTTGCCAGACGGACAACCATTTGAGGGAGAGATTGACGGGCATGAAGTGAAAGTTTTGAATGCCAAAAAACTTGAAGGCGGCGAAGTGCTGGACTTCACGGTTGATATTGAACCGAACTACACCTTCTTCTCGGAAGGTCCAGGCTACGACGCCTTGGATATGTAACTTTATTTTTTTAACAATTAATCCATTTTAGGTGAAACCGAATTGGTTAGCGATGCTGTCGTTAGCCAATTCGGTTTTTTTACTCCTTTGCCAGAAAGCCCCCACCCAAGGTGGGGGATGAATGGTGGAGCCGAAGGCGCCGCAGGGCATAGCCCTGAAAGGATAACAAGCAATCCTGATCCCGCAGGGCAAAATCCGTGAAAAACCGCCATCTCTGGCGCTGGATACGGATTTTGAAGGATTGCCATTTACTTGACACCTCTATTATTCAGGAGTTTAAGGACAAATTGCCATGACTGATTATCGCATTGAAGTTGATTCTCTGGGGGAAGTAAAAGTGCCGGCATCCGCCTATTGGGGAGCGCAAACGCAAAGAGCCATCCACAACTTTCCCATTACCGGTCTTAAACCATATCCCGCCTTTGTGTGGGGTATGACCATTATCAAACGGGCGGCGGCAGAAGTAAATGCTGGATTGGGTTTGTTTGAAGACAAAGAAATTGCCGGCAAAACCATTTCCGGTCAAGCTATCGCCAACGCCATTATCCAGGCGGCAAACGAGCTGCTCGATGACGGCAAACTGATCGACCAATTTGTGGTCGATCCCATTCAGGCTGGGGCGGGCACCAGCCACAACATGAACGTCAATGAAGTGTTGGCAAACCGCGCCAACGAAATTTTGGGCTACGGGCTAAACGCCGAAGCCAAACCAGTGCACCCCAACGACCATGTGAATATGGCGCAATCGACCAACGACACCATCCCCACCGCCATTCGGCTGGGCTGTTTGTGGCGGTTGGACGAACTGCTGTCCACGCTGGGCGACCTACAAGATGCCCTGGCGGAAAAAGCGTCGGAATTTGACTCCGTAGTCAAAAGCGGGCGCACCCACCTGCAAGACGCCGTTCCCGTCCGGTTGGGTCAAGAATTTGGGGCATACGCCCGCAGCATGGAACGCAATCGCGCCAAAATCAAGGAATCAGCGGCGGGCTTGCGCCGGCTGGGCATTGGCGGCACAGCAACAGGCAGCGGCTTAAATGCCCATGCCGAATACCATAGCCGTATGGTGGCTGCCATTAGCCGATTGGCTGATTTGGAGTTGACTGAATCGGACGATCTGTTTGAGTCGATGCAGAGCATGGCGGATGCCGTCCATTTTAGCGGGGCGCTGCGTACCCTAGCCCAAGATTTAACCCGCATCGCCAACGATTTCCGGCTGCTGTCGTCGGGTCCCAGCACTGGATTGGACGAAATTCGATTGCCGGCAGTCCAGCCCGGTTCATCCATCATGCCAGGCAAAGTCAATCCCGTTTTGGCGGAAATGCTCAATATGGCGATGTTCCACGTGATGGGCAACGACCTGACGGTAATGTTGGGAGGTCAGGCGGGGCAGATGGAGCTAAATGTGATGATGCCCGTCATCGCCTACAACATCTTCCAGAGCATGGACATTATCATTAACTCTGTTCGCGCCTTTACCGACAAATGCGTAAAAGGAGTCAGAGCCAATCCCGAAAAGGCGACTGGCTGGCTGGCGAAAAACGCCATTTTGGTCACCGCCCTCAACCCCGTCATCGGCTATCTCAAAGGCGCGGAAGTGGCAAAAGAAGCGATGGCGTCAAACCGCACCGTGAGAGAAGTAGTTTTGGAAAAAGGGTATATCTCCTCTGAGGAAGTTGACCGCATATTGGATGTGAAAAAGTTGACCGATGGCGGCATCCACAAGTAGGCATGAGCGAACTTGAACTAACCGCTGGCTTAAATGAGGCGCAAACGGCGGCGGTAACTGCCGGCATGGGACCGTTGTTGATTTTGGCTGGTCCGGGCAGCGGCAAAACGCGGGTATTAACCCATCGCATCGCTTACCTGATCCAGGAGCATGGGTTGCCCCCCTGGCGCATTTTGGCGGTTACTTTCACCAACAAAGCGGCAAAAGAGATGCGCCATCGTATTGCCGCTTTGCTGGGCGACCATCCACGCGGCTTGACCATGGGCACATTTCACGCTACCTGTGCCGGCATTTTACGCCGCGAGGCAGACCGACTGCCTTACCACACCGACGCCTTCGTTATTTTCGACACCGACGACCAAAAGCAAGTGATGAAACAGACGCTGCGCGACCTCAACCTCGACGACAAGCGGTATCCGCCAGCAAAGATGCTCAGTTACATCAGCGCTGCCAAAAACGAAGGGATATTCCCCGCCGATTACGTTGCCACCACCCATATCTCTGAATTAGCCCGCCGCTGTTACGTTCAGTACCAACAACTGCTTCAGACAAACAACGCTGTCGATTTTGACGATTTGTTGATGCTGACTGTTCAGCTTTTTGACCAAAACCCTGATCTGCTAGCCCAATATCATGACCGCTACCATTATATTTTGGTAGATGAGTTTCAGGATACCAACACCGTTCAATATGCGTTGCTGCGCCGCTTGGCTGCCGGCAATGGCAACATTTTGGCGGTTGGCGACTCCGATCAATCTATTTACAAATGGCGCGGCGCTGATTTTCGCAACATCCGTCGCTTTCAGGAGCATTTTCCAGAAGCCCAGACCATCTTGCTCGAGCAAAATTACCGCTCTACGCAACTTATTCTAGACGCAGCCATGGCGGTAATACAACACAACCCAGAGCGGGTGCATAAACAGTTGCGAACCGAGCGGACTGATGGAGAAGCGATCGTCGTCAAAGAAGCGTATGACGAACGAGAAGAAGCAGGCATGGTGATTGACCTCATCGCCGCCGCCACCCTGGAAGGATACGATCCGGGCGACGTGGCGGTGATGTATCGCACCAACGCCCAATCCCGCGCTTTGGAAGAGGCGTTTTTACAGCGCGGCTTGCCTTACAAATTGGTTGGCGCCACTCGTTTTTACAATAGACGGGAAATCAAAGACATTATCGCGTATCTGCGAGTAACCCATAATCCATTGGATTCGGTCAGTTTCAATCGGGCGATCAATACTCCGACCAGAGGGATTGGCAAAAAGTCGCAGCTGGATTTGACGGGATGGGGGGCAGAGCATGGTTGGCAGCCCGGCGAAGCGATTATTCAACTTGCCACAAATTTAGAATTGCAACATCCATTTCGAGCCCGCGCCGCCAACGCTATGAACAGATTTGGCGAAATGTTAATCAATTGGGTGGCGTTGAAGGAAAAAGTTGGGGTTGGCGCGTTGCTCGATCGCATATTGGATGACATTAACTTCCGTGATTACATCGTCGATGGGACGCCAGAAGGGGAAGATCGCTGGGAGAATGTGATGGAACTGCGGGGCGTAGCGGCGATGGACGACAGCGTGACCCTGCCCCAATTTTTAGAGCAGGTGGCGCTGGTCTCGGAGGTTGATAATTTAGAAGAAGAGACAAACGCCCCAACTTTGCTCACGTTACACGCCGCCAAAGGATTGGAGTTTCCGGTGGTAATTATCACCGGATTAGAGGATGGCATCTTGCCCCATTCTCGCTCATTTGACGATATGGACAATATGGCGGAGGAGCGCCGGCTCTTTTATGTGGGGATCACCCGAGCTAAAGACCGCCTTTATTTTTTGCGGGCATTCCGCCGCGCCTCCTGGGGCAATTATGACAACAGCGCGCCATCTCGATTTTTGGATGAATTGCCGGCAGATGCGGTAGATGGGGTCATCCCCCAACAAAGGCGATCAACAAAATCTTGGGAATGGGATGCCAGCCCGCTGCAACGCCTAGCTGGCTCTCGGGGCAGCCAGGCGGCTTACCCGTCCGTTCGTTCTACCCGAAAACGGGCAACGCCCATCACAAAAAAGGGCTCAATTCCTTCTACAACCCAAGCCCCAAAAAACAGCTCCTTAAAGCCTCAAAAAAATGGCTCTCAGTTTAAGGCTGGTCAGCGGGTGAGCCACCCTAAATTTGGCGACGGGATCGTGGTTTCCAGCAAGTTACGGGGGCAAGATGAAGAGGTGACGGTCGCTTTTGCCGACAAGGATGCCGGCATCAAAACTCTGGTTGCCAGTATCGCCAAATTGGAACGCCGCGATTAACCGATGATCTACTTGATTGATGGGCATAATCTCATCCCTCATGTGCCCGGCATCTCGTTGGACGACCCCAATGACGAAACCCATCTCGTTTTACGCTTGCGAAGCTGGGCGGCAAAAGACCAACGGCGCAAAATTCAACTCATTTTTGATGGCGGTTTGCCTGGCGGCAAAGCCCCTCAACTTTCTAACAACCAGGTCAAAGTTCGTTTTGCTCCACCTGGGAAAATCGCCGACGACATTTTGATCCGCCAAATTAATCGGGCAAAAAACAGCTCTGAATACACTCTGGTCAGCAGCGATCAAATCATTATCGCTGCCGCCAAAGCCCGCCACATGCCACGGCTGACATCAAAACAGTTTGTCAATTTGATGGCAGAAGATAAGCGAGTCGCCCCCAAACCAAAAAAGAGCGAAAAACCTCAAAGCTCTGAAGATGAGCTAGACGAATGGCTCACCTTGTTCGGCTCAGGGGAAGAACGTCCCGCCGAATTGCCGCCGCCTCCCCAGCAAGTATCGCCTAAAAAGGAGCGTAAAAAAAGGACTCCTGCCCAACCAGCCGCTCTCAAAGATGGCTCGGAAAAGCTAGATGATGACGAAATTGGGGAGTGGTTAAAATTGTTTCAGCAAGGGGGGCAAGCAGATTAGTGTATCAGGTTAGTACTAGGGTCACAGCAAATAGCTGGCTAACCCAAACTCTCTCATCTGGCTCTCATTTTGGAATTAGAATTCATTTAATTTTCATTGCTATTATCCGTGTTAGATTTGATTAAGGATAAGAGGAAACTCCTCCCCCCTTAAACTGGCACGAGAGAAACGCGACTGGAACAACCTTAGTCGGATTTAGGTAGACCCTACCCCCCCTCGATTTGGGCTTTTACCGAAAATATATGCTCACTGTATCTCCCTCCTGATACATGAGTATTCAAAAAGCCACTCGTTTTGAGTGGCTTTTTTGTTTTCTTTATCCATTTCACATCATGCCCCAAGCAGCTAATTGCCTTTTGCGTTATCGATTCCCCAACTTTGATCAATTAAATATAGTGGACGCCCCTTCACCTCATCATATATTCGACCCAAATATTCGCCTATGATGCCGAGACTTATCAATTGCACGCCGCCCAGAAAAAGCACAGCCACCAGGGTGGTCGCCTGCCCAGTTAGCTGGGTGTTGGCTACAAATAAACGCAAGAACAATACGGCAAAAATGGCTACAGCGGAAATGCCGGCAATTATAAAGCCAAAATAGGTCGCTAATTGCAAAGGAAAGTACGAAAACCCTGTAATGGCATTTAATGCAAATGGGATCATCTTTCTAAGGCTGCTGTGGTGGGTGGCTCCGGCATGACGGGCATGGCGATCATACGTCACCCCAATCTGTTTGTAGCCCACCCAGGGCACCATCCCCCGCAAAAAGCGGTGTCGCTCCGGCATCCGCTTAATCGCTTCCACCACCCTTCGATCCATCAGCCGGAAATCGCCGGTGTCGCGGGGAATATCGATGCCCGTTATGCGGTCTATGATTCGATAAAACGCCTTTGCCGTAAACAGCTTGAACCAAGTTTCGCCTTCTCTGGAAGAGCGAATGCCATACACTACATCATGCCCTTTACGCCATTCGGCGACCATTTTCGGGATCACTTCAGGCGGGTCTTGCAAATCGGCGTCGGTTAAGATTACTGCATCGCCCAGGGCATGTTCAATGCCGGCAGTTACCGCGATCTGAAAGCCAAAATTGCGCGAAAAGCTAATCCCCCTCACCCGTTTATCCTTTTCATGCAATGCCCCAATCGTCTGGGCAGAGTTATCTATGCTGCCGTCATTGATCAGGATTAACTCCCAACTATCGCCTTGCTCTTCCATTATCGCAACCAAACGCCGATACAATTCCGGCAACCCTTCTTCCTCATTGAAAACAGGCGCCACAATTGACAACGTTGGCGGCATTGAACTCATTTTTTCGCTCATATGTCAGTTAGTAATTGGATTTTATCTGTACAAAGTTAGATCGCTCAGAAACCTCTTCCCAATTATACACTTCTTCACCGCCTCATCCGCTTTGATCCCTATCGCTCATTGTCCTCGATCTCAACCTGCGCCAACAAACCAACATGGTCAGAAGGAAACAACGAATCATCCTGCAAATCCGGGTTTTGGCAAAATAGTCGGGCAAAATTCACTTGCTGGATGGCAGACGACAAAAATATGTAATCGAGGCAGCTTCCCCAATGCCAATCGATCAGCGCGGTAGGAAAGGTAGCGACCGGCTCATACCCTCGCGCCATCTCAAACGCGGATTGATACAACGCTTTCATCTGGCGGATAGCGGGCGCTGCCGGCATCTCATTAAAATCGCCGGCGATAATTTGACGAGCGACCGGATTCCGATCATTTAGCCAACTAATCAACCGCAATGTTTGCTCTAATCGCGCCTGCTGATCCTGAGGAAGGTGATGCAAATGAACCGACACAAAATCGAGAGCAACTCCCGAAGGCATCATCACATTTGCCCGCAACGCCACCCGCCCCTCGTACCCTAACGAAACGATATCGCTGGCAAGGATAGGCAGCCGGGACAAGATGCCGATTCCTTCAAAATATCCTTTGATAGGGTGGCGTTTGCGAGCTTGAATGATACGATATTTGGTGCCGCTGGTTCGATTGTTTAATTGGTTTCGCAACCAATATCCTTGCCTGATCGGCATATAAATCTCTTGCAAGCTGATTAAATCGGGCTGAGCGTCGAGCAATTCCGCCACTACCAGAGAACGTCTTTGCAGCCACCGGTTTTGTCTGTTTCGTAAATTAAGGGAGGCGATGGTTAGGGAACTCATGGCTGGCAGGAAATTTTTATTCCAGGGGGATTTCTGATGCGCCGGCATTTAAGCTGACTTGCATCTTTCCTTCTAGCGTTTCCACCAGCAACGTTATGGGAGCGGTGGCATTGACGGTAATTTTCTCATTGTCGCCAAATAAATCAAACCAATCGCTCTCGCCAAAGGGGTAATGCAACACGCCATATGGTTCCGATGTGTTTAATCGCCGCCGCCACGCCACCCGCCGCAAACCCCAATCGCTTTCAACCCCCAATATGTGTTCGATCAAAATCGCGATAGGGGACAAGCCTGTCCAACCAACAAAGTTTGGTTTTGCTCGCCCGCCAGGGGCGGCTTCTTCCGGAGCATAATTTTCCCACAAAGTATCAGTTCGTTGAAAGACGTTCGCCACATTTGTTAGATGGTTGCCGGCAATCTCGTGAGCCAAATCAAAGCGATTTACCTGAGTCAAACCAGCCAGCGTCATGTAATTTGTCGGCGACCACACGCCGCCGCGCCAATAACCGCCATCTGCCTGATAGCCGGGGCTGTCTGCCGATTGAGCCGGGATACGATGGGGGCGGCTAAACGCTTCCGAATGGCGCAAATGCGCCAGAAATGCAGTCAGCCTATCTGCCGGCACAAAACCAGGAATCGTCAACGCCCAATAAGCCCCTATCGATTTAACCGGACTATACGATTCGTCTGGAGCGGTATCGCAATAGAAATCTTTCTCGGCATCCCACATCTGGTCATTGATGGCATGGGTAAGGTGTAATCTTTCTTCTGTCAGGGGCAAGGTTGCCGCCGTTTCGCCAATCGCTTCGCCGATTTGCTCCAACATATAACAGTTCAGCGCAGCCTGTAAATTGGCGTCTATCCAGGCATAATGTCGATGATGCGCCAAACTTTCAGGAACACGAGTTTGGTTATCCATGCCGCTAGCCAAACCTGTCGCCCAATACAAGCCGCTTTGCCACCGGCGATGCGCTTGAAACCACCGATGATACGCTAACAACGCCCAAAATATCCGCTCTAACCGCTCCAAATCTCCCGTCGCCCTAAAATGACCCCACTCTGCCCAGGCTAAAATGTTGGGTCCCGTACCGCTGGGGTCAAATCTCTGAAAAAAATCTTCGCCATTATACCGATTGATCTCGCGGCAAATATAACCATCGTTATGTTGTTTGGCGTAGAAGTTGTCTAGGCTGTTAATGAAAGGGAACGCCCGCCTGCCATACCTGCCAAACTGGGTCATGAAGGCAGTGTCCCACATAAAGATATTGTCGTTAAAAGCGGCGTCGATATAACTGGATGGGAAGCCGCTCTCCGGTCGAGGGCGATGCAAATTTCCCCAGGCTATCTCCCAGGCTCGCCAATAAAGCTCGAGCCATTCAGGATGATCGGGCAAGATGGGTTGGGGAAGCCGATTTTTAATTACGCCGTAAGGGAGAATGCCGGCAGGGTTTGGCTCTTGGGTGATAAATGGGTTGCGTTTTACATAGGGGTCAGATGGACGCGGATAAAGTTGGGACGGCATAGGGCTATTCATCTATCCAAAGTTCTGAGATGCCGGCAACCCGAATCCATCTTTCGTCGATATCAACGATGCGAAAGTTATGCCGAACGAACACATTAGGGCGCAATTGTCCATTCCAAATGATGGAGTCGCCAACTGCATAGTAAGGATAGCCGTCATTGCCCGACAATTTCGCCATCGTTTGCCCGCCGCCCACGTTGTTGTCGCCGCTTATCATTTGGTCGTAGCGCAAACTACTGCCGGGGATCATCCCTTCTAACGGAACCAGATATTGCAGCGGCAAATTGGCAAAATGGAGTTCAGCATTGGCGGTTTGCAAGGAAATATCTGTTACATAGGCGGGTTGTGGGTTCAATATGGAAAATTGAATTTGCCCGCCTGCTACCAAACCGCCCAGAATAACAGTTGTGAGACGCAAATTGTAGTTGCCGGCAACGCCCGGAGCGACGATGCCGCGCCAGGCAAAAGAGTCGCCCGCCCGTTTAACCGCCCGTTGTCCGCCGATGAGCGTTTCGTATCCTTCTCCCAGCGGTTGCACGTATTGCAAGGCGGCGCCTGGGATTTTGTCGCCAGGTTGTAAACTTTTGCTATATACAGGAACGGTGTAAGTCAGGATGTCGTCTGGCGGCGCAGGCGTTGGCGGAGAATCGGAAAAACCGCCAAATGCCGGCAGCTCGCATCCCGTTGCCAGCAACGCCACCAACCACAACTGCTTAACCCATTTCCACATGCGTTCAATCAAAAGAAATCGTTATTATTCCTCGACAATCTCAATCGTCTCAATCATATCGCCCGCTGGCGCCTCTGGGTTTTTCTGCGGGTCGCGGGGCGAGAGAGCCATGACCACATCCATCCCCTCAGTTACGCGCCCAAAAATCGAGTATGTGCCATCTAAAAAGCTGGCGTCTGCCAGGGTGATGTACCATTGGCTGCCCGCGCTGTTGGGAGCGTTTGATTTTGCCATCGACAACATACCGGCTTCGGCATGGCTGTATTGGGGATCGACTTCATCTGGCAGCGTATAGCCAGGTCCGCCTACGCCCGTACCGGTTGGATCTCCCGTTTGCGCCACAAAGCCGGGCAGCACTCTATGGAACGTCACTCCATCGTACCAACCTTCCCTGGCTAAAAAGACAAAGCTATTGACCGTCTGCGGAGCGGATTCAGGGAACAGTTCCAACTTAAAGCTGCCGCCGCCTGCCATCGTTACAATCGCTCCGTAACTTTTGTCTGGATCAAGGCTCATAGAAGGCGGAGCGTTGTATTGTCGATCTTCCAGCAATTTAAGTTGAACAATGGCATCCCAATAATAAAAAGATGGCGGCAGTTGTTGTAGATAGTCGCCGTCAAAAATGACAGCAGGAGTGCCGGTTATTCCAAGCGACGCCGCTTCTTCAGCGGAATCTAAGACGATCGATTCGTACACGCCATCGTCTAATTCCTGTGTGAATTTGTCAACGTCCAAATTGAGTTCATCAGCTAACTGAATAAATAGGTCGCGGGCATTGCCGGCATCTCCCCCAGCAAAGTTATCCTGGTTCTCAAACAACAAATCATGATACTCCCAAAACGCCCCTTGCGCTCCAGCCGCTTCTGCCGCTTCCGCCGCTTTGAGGGCGTGGGCATGCACAGACGTTAAAGGGAAATGGCGATACACAACTCGGACATCTTGATTGGCGTCTACCAGACGCCTTAAGAGCGGGTCTAACGCTCTACAGCCTGGTCATTGAAAGTCGCCGTACTCTACAATCGTCACCGGTGCGTCTGGATTCCCCTTCACCCAATCGTTGGGTCGCGCCTCTCCAGCTTCAGCGAAGCTGCCGGCAATATCAACCACTTCGCTTTCATCAGCAATGACCGTAGGTTGGGGGGGAGGAGTTGCCGAAGCTGGCGGGTTAGTTGGATTTTGATTGTGCTCGTTATTTGCGCTGGTCTCATTATCAGAAGAATCCGTGGCAGCGCATCCAAGCAAAAACAGCGGCAATAACAAAAAAAATAAAAAACGTTTGAACATAAAAATCATCCTTCATGCCGGCATATCAGCCAGGATATTCATATCGGCGCATTTTACCACGATACTTGGGATGGGGGCGGTTCGAGCGGCAACAACTTGATCAAATTCATTTGATGGTTATACTTATGACTCAAATAGCTCTTATTTCCTAGTCTATAAGTAACCCTATTTGTATCGGCGTTTAACAAATCTATTCAGTGTAGATGTCATTTATCACACGAAACTACTCTCTATCATATCAACGCAATCTATCGGGCGGCTTCTCTCTCCTCCCCGATACCCCACTTCTTTTCCGCTGTCTATCAATAAAATCTTATATATCATTTCATGGTTGACAGCCAAGCGCGAATAAACGCTTGTTTTTTGTTTAATTTCGGTTATCTAAAAGTCAAAATAACTCAAATAAGGAGGCAACCACAGAAAGAATTAAACACAAATGTTGGAAATGTCAACGGCGCCGCTAACCGTAAAGACAAGCCCCCGATTGAGGCAGTGGAAGGTGTCGCTTTTGATCATCAGACAAAACAAATTTTTTATCAAAACTCTTGTTGGAGGAGAATGTAATGAAACGAAATTCCTTATTAATTTTAGCGTTTTTAGCCCTATCTGCCTTTTTGGTCGCTTGCGGCGGCGGTGGCGAAACAGTTGAAGTAACCCGAATCGTCGAAGTGACCGTAGAAGTGCCGACAGAGGGCGGCGGCGGCGCTGGACCTATTGAATTTGCTGGCGGCGGCGACACATTGAAGACTGTTCAGGATCGTGGCGTATTAAATTGTGGCGTTCCCCTAGGTTCATCCCCTGGCTTTGGCTTTATTGAAGCGGATGGCTCCTACACCGGCTTCGACTACGACTATTGTCGGGTTGTGGCTGCCGCTGTTCTGGGTGACGCTAACGCCGTAGAAGCGCGTCCATCCACCTCGACCGAACGCTTCCCCATTTTGCAATCTGGCGAAGTAGATATGCTCTCTCGTCAAACCACCTGGACGACCAGCCGAGACACCTCTCTAGGTTTCAACTTTGGTCCGACCACATTTTATGATGGGCAAGGCATGATGGTGCGCGCAGATTCCGGCATTACCGAGCTTGAAGAGTTAGAAGGCGGCACCGTCTGTGTTACTGCCGGCACTACCACCGAGAAAAACCTGGCTGACGTTTTCCGTAACCTAGGCATCTCCTACGAAGCGGTCGTCTTTGAAGGCGACAACGCTCGTATCGCTTATGACGAAGGTCGTTGCGACGCTTACACTACTGACAAATCTTCATTGGTCAGCGCTTCGGTTATTATGACTGTGCCAGAAGACCATATTATTTTAGAAGCCACCATGTCCAAAGAGCCGCTCGGCCCCTTGGTACGTCATGGCGACGACAACTGGTTCGACGTTGTGCAATGGTCAACATTCTGCACCTTCCAAGCTGAAGAGTTGGGCATCAACTCTGGTAACGTAGATGAAATGCTGGGCAGCGATGATCCCAAGGTTTTGAACACGTTGGGCGTCGAAGGCGACTTGGGTTCAGCAATGGGTCTCGACAACGACTTCTGCTACCAAATCATCAAGCAGATGGGCAACTATGCCGAAATCTACGACGCTAACTTAGGTCCAGATACGCAATTCGATCTGGCCCGTGGCGCCAACGCTTTGTGGACAGATGGCGGCTTGATTTACTCTCCGCCCTTCCGTTAATCAACGATATACCTAAAGGGAAAGCGCAAAATTAAATAGCTAACCCGATAGGTTTGTAACGCAATACGACCCGATTTAAACCGGGTCGTATTGCTATGGCGACTTCAACCCTATTACCAGATAGATGGGCAGTAATCTAGTAACTAGTCTGGCAGATGGAAAGGAGAAAGAATTATGGCTCGAAATACGACTCAGACTCCAGTACAATCCATTCCCTTTTGGCGAGATGGGCGGGTGCTGGGGGTATTGGGGCAAATTGCGTTTATTATTCTAGTTGTTCTGGTAGTGCGCGCTTTGGGGACGAATTTCGCCTCAAATGTGGGCAAATTAGGCAGTTCCCAATTTATTTGCCGAGATGGCAGCTCTAGTTATCGGTGCGCCTATGACTTCATGACTGGTAATGCTGGTTTTGACATCAGCGAGACGGTGTTGCCGTATGAAACCACAGATTCCTATTGGCAAGCTTTCGGACAAGGCATTCTTAATACGTTGAAAGTTGGTCTTTTAGGAGTCATTTTTACTACGATATTAGGCGTATTTGCCGGCATTGCCCGACTTTCTAGCAACTGGTTAATCAGCCAAATTGCCTTATGGTATATCGAAATCATGCGGAATATCCCGCTGCTGATCGTCCTCTTTATCATTTATTTCGGTATTTTGTTGGAATTGCCAGATAATGCCGATGTAAACCAACCGCTGGGACTACCTATTTTTCTTACCAATCGCGGCTTAAACTTCCCTTGGCCCCGCCTAACTTCTTCTGCCGCTATTTGGTTAGCCTTTCTCATATTGGGAATTATCCAATATCAAGTTTTGTCGATTTATTTTGACAGGCAGGAAGAACGAACGGGCAAAGCCAATAATAAAACTGCCATTGGCATCATCTCCTTTTTGGCGATTATCATCATTGGCTGGTTTGTGGCAAGCGCCTTATCTGACACCCAAGGGTTAATGGCGGGAACAGGTTCTCGCATTAGAGAGGTGGAAGATATCGAACAGATGGTGCTAAATCGCACTCCGATTGATTATCTGGGCGATATTGAGACTTTGCCAGAAGAAGAAATAGCAGCCGCAGCGGTTACCGTTTGCGTGTTGCGCGACTCTCCTTCCGAAGCCAACTTCATCTCTCAACTAAGGGGAAGGGGAATTCCTTATAAAGTCACTCGTTTTGATAGAGCAGATCAAGCCACATCCGCCTACTCTGAAGGCAAATGTGAAGTGTTTGCCGGCGCTAAATCGGTATTAGCGGCAGAACGAACCACATTAGAAAGTCCCAGCGCCCACCTCATCGCCCCGGTTAGCGAAAAACCAATCGTGTGGAGCGTGCCAACATTCGAAGGGTTAAACCTCGCTGGCGGCACCCGACTCTCCCCTGAATTCGCGGCGTTGCTCATTGGCTTGGTCGTCTTTTATGGGGCTAGTTTAGCCGAGTTGGTACGGGCTGGCATTCAATCGGTATCCAAAGGGCAATCTGAAGCGGCTAGAGCTTTGGGGTTATCCGAAGGGCAACGATTGGGGCTTGTGGTTTTGCCTCAAGCTTTAAAGGTAATCATTCCCCCCCTTATCGGCACCTATCTAAGCCTAATCAAGGATACTAGTCTGGGCTTAGCTTTGGGCTTTGCAGATTTATACCGCATCTCCTTCGTCACAATCAATCAATCAGGGCGAGCTCTGCAAATAGTTGTTTTGATGATGGGGGTATATCTGCTCATCAGCCTCATCTTTTCTATACTCTTAAATTGGTACAACGCTCGTAATACGTTGGTGGAGAGATAATCATGGCAGCAATAACCGAATCAATCACGAATATTAGAAACAGCGTCGGCAGACGATTTAATTGGGATTATTTTCTGCACGACAATTTAACCGGGTCAACTTTTTTGACGGTTTGGGTGGCGATTTTGTTTGTGGTGACATTGTTATACACCATCAGCCAACTTAACGAATCATTTCTCGGCACCTTGATCATCCTCATTGCTTGGTTAGTTGGTTTAGGATTTACTATCGCCTCTGGTTTGTTCCAGCGGCGCAACAGAATTGGAGATTGGCTACATGACAATTTGCTAAGCTCGATTTCCAATGCGTTACTGACGTTGCTCATCGTTCTCTTCTTAGCCACCCTTTTTCGAGGCGCCTGGAGTTATGCTGTAGCCAACGCTTCTTTTGACCCCGCCAAGACGACCCCCGATACGCGCCCTGAAAATGGGGCGGCATGGGGCGTTTTGATAGGGGCAAAGGATTTACTGCTTTATGGCCGCCTTGACCGACAATATGTTCCCCGCGTCAATATGACCGCCTTCTTTGTTATTGGATTAGCGATAGTTAGCTATATCGCCAATCGGATAGGCTTATTGGAGCGGAATAAGATAGTCAGGCAAATTATCATCGGCTTATGGCTTCTATCGCCAGTAATCGCCTATATACTTCTTGCCGGCATTCCCGATGAAGGACCATTGATCGACTTCGGCACCCTAATCACCGGCTTGATCGTTATCCTGGCATTGTACGGATTTCTTGTCTGGCAACGAGTGGCACAATTTAGCATACCCACCCTTATAGCCGTGGCTGTTGCCTGGCCCGTTGTCTACCTCATTTGGCGGCTGTTGGGGCAAACTGGCGCCTTTCCGCCCATTGACGTGGATGGCTGGGGCGGTCTATTGCTCACCATAATTATCGCTTTGTCGGTCAATGTATTGTCCTTCCCCATTGGGTTGGCATTAGCTATGGGCAGACGCAGCGAAATAAAAGGCATTCCCGACTGGATCGTATGGCCCATAGCGATCATTGTGGCTATCCTCGGTTTTACTCGTTCGACGCCTGGCTTGTTGGCTAATGCTCGAAATAGCGTCGAATGGCTGCTATCCTTTTGGCCCATATTGATCTTGCTGTTTGCGTATGGACTGCAACGTCGGTTCAAAGGAAATGTGGTGGCAGCTACCTCAACGCTCTTCATTGAAATCGTTCGCGGCGTTCCCCTCATTACTTTGCTGTTTTTGGGCATTATTATGGCGCCCTTTTTCTTAAGCGAAGGGGCTTCTATAGCTAATGTATATGCCGTTATCATCGGCTACACTCTGTTCTCTGCCGCCTACATGGCGGAGTTAATACGAGGCGGATTGCAAGCCATCCCCAGTGGACAATACGAAGCGGCAGATGCAATAGGATTAAACGCATTGCAGAAAATGCGCTTTATCATCTTGCCCCAAGCTCTCCGAATCTTGCTTCCAGCGTTGGTTGGATCAGTCATTGGCGCCTTCAAATCATCATCGTTGGTATCGATTGTCGGATTATTGGATTTGGTAGGCATTGCTACATCTATTACCGGCAACCCGCAATGGTTGGGCTTGAAAAAAGAGTTGTATTATGCGATGGCAATCTTTTATTTCTTGGTTAGCTTCGCTATGTCCTCATATAGTCGGCGACTGGAAAAGAAATATGTGGTCGCACACGCTCGATAATCATATCAGGAAATAAAAGTAAGAATAAGGAGAAATCAACATGGCTGTGTCAACTGAAACTGTCATTGAATGTAGAGACGTTCATCTATGGTACGGTGAATATGAAGCGTTGAAAGGGGTAAACCTGGACGTTAAACGGGGCGAGGTCATCGTTATCTTGGGACCCTCCGGTTCAGGTAAATCAACCTTTATTCGGGCGATTAATCGCCTGGAAGAGCATGGGGCTGGCGATATCATCGTCAACGGCATCACCCTCAGTCACGATGTCCGTAATATCGCCGAAATTCGACGCGACGTGGGAATGGTGTTCCAACAATTCAATTTGTTTCCCCATCTCACTGTTTTAGAGAATATCACGCTAGCGCCGATTAATGTTCGCAAATGGTCGCGGGAAAAATCGGAAGAGATCGGGATGAAATGGTTAACTCGCGTTGGCATTCCCGAACAAGCCCCTAAATATCCAGGACAATTGTCTGGCGGTCAGCAGCAACGGGTGGCAATTGCCCGCACGCTAACGATGGAACCAGACATTTTGCTCTTTGACGAGCCGACTTCCGCCCTTGACCCTGAAATGGTGAAAGAGGTGTTGGACGTGATGAGCGACTTGGCTGACGAAGGGTATACGATTTTAGCGGTTACGCATGAGATGGGCTTTGCTAGAGGCGTAGCAAACCGGATTATCTTTATGGATTATGGCAAAATCTTGGAAACGGATGAGCCTGGCGAATTTTTCGACAATCCAAAACATGATCGACTGAAGCTGTTCTTATCTCAGGTTTTGCACCACTAATCTTTCGAATGAGTTCTCGAGCTAATGAATGTATTAGCCGAGAATGAGTTTGCGTTTCTCTGAAACTGGCGTTCCAAAGTTGGAGCGCCAGTTTTTTTAATGGTAGAGGCGCCAGGCAATCGGCTGGAATGTATCATTTTTAGTCTGGTAAATTTCTAATGATTATTGATTTTCACAACCATTTTTACCCTAAAGAATATTTGAACGCCTTAAAAAGCGGCAACTATGCTGCCGGCATTCAACAGGATAGCTCGGGTCAAACGGTGATGGTTTTGCCAGGGGATTACAACGTCATAGTAGAAGAACATTACAATGCTGCCGCCCGATTGGAAGCGATGGAAGTCGCCGGCATCGAGCGCCAACTGCTCACGTTTACTATTCCGGGCGTTCATGGCGAAGCGAAAGATGCCGGCATTCAATTAGCCCAAATCATCAACAACGCTTTTGCCGGCATTTGCCAGCAATATCCAAACCGATTTGCCGCGTTAGCCGCCCTGCCCCTGCAATCTCCCGCTGACTCTGTGCGCGAGTTAGAGCGGGCAGTCGCCCAACTTGGGCTCAAAGGGGGCGGGCTCTTCACCCATACTAACGGCGTTCCATTAGACGATCCAGCCTATTTGCCCCTGTTTGAAAAAGCGGTCGAATTAGACGTTCCCCTATTTATTCATCCCTTTATCCCTACCCATATCGGAAATCAGAAAGATTACCGCATTGTGGCGTTGACCGGCTTTTTGCATGAAACCACTGTGGCGGTTAGCCGTTTGGCATTTAGCGGATTGCTGCATCGTTTGCCGGATCTCAAATTAGTTTTGTCTCATATGGGCGGCGCCCTGCCATTTGTGGCAGAACGGCTCGATGTCGGCTACCGCGTCTACCCCGAATGCCGGCTCAATCTGGCAGAGCCGCCCAGCGCCGCTCTGCAAAACCTTTATATGGACACCTATCCTGGCGCGCCCAGAGCCATTGAATTTGCCATACAATTTGCCGGGGCAGATAAATTGGTGATGGGCAGCGACTATCCGCATCAAATTGGGGATTTGGCGGGAGGGCTAACCACCATTAACGAATTGGCGATTTCGGCAAAGGAAAAAGCAGCGATTTTGGGCGGCAATGCCAAACAACTGCTCAACTGGGATTAAAAATTTCGTATCTATACAGATGGGCGCAGAGTTCACAGAGGAAATACGAGAACACAGAGAAAAAAAGGATTCCGCAAAATTTTGAGATCCAGGTAAAAATTTAAGAAAATAATTAGTCAAAAGCTCTAGAAAGTGTCCGAAAAGATGAAGTCGCTAAAAAATTCTCTGTGTTCTCTGAGTACACCGTAAGATAAATTATTTTACATTTGAGAATACTTTATTCTCTTCATTAACAACTACATAATGCGAATCAAGCTTTTGCCGGGCAGCAGATAGCGAAAACTGCCAATTGATCTTAATCCGCTTTTCGTGGCGTTCAGTTACGATAGCCATCACTTCACTTTTGAGCTTATCCATGGTCGGGATACGCCGATTGAGACAAAGACGAGCCAGAGCAGAAAACTCAATCTCAATCATGTTGAGCCAGCTAGCAGATTTGGGCGTGAAGTAGAACTCAAATCGTTCAGCTAATGCGAAGGCCTCATCAGCGGGCAAGTTTTCGTAAAAAGCGCTGACATCATGGGTGTTAAGGTTGTCCAGAACTAAATGAATCTTGACTGCTTCAGGATAAGCCGCTGCCAGAGCTTGGCAAAAAAGGGAAAACTCCTTTTTTCTGCGCTGTGCAAATACACGAGCCAAGCGTTTACCAGTCAGGGGTTCGATAGCGGCCAATAGGCAGCAAGACCCATTTTTCTCGTAGGCGTAATGCTCACGACGTGATTGACCTGTTTGTAGAGCCAATGGCTCGACGGTGTCGCCAATGAGAAAACACGGCCGTTCATCATAACAAATGACCGGGTTGAACGGGTCATAAGGCAAGGCATAGAGGGCGAGTATGCGCTCCATGCGAGCAATGAAACGGCTGTTTATCTTGCCAATACACCAATATCGTTTCAGGTGAGGCTTAAGTTCGTTTTTTTTAGAATGTCTCTCACCTGGGTATGGGAAATGCTGGCGCAATATTCCAGCTCAACCACTTTTTCAGCCAGCAAGCGCAAGTTCCATTGCCCGTACCCTTCAGGTGGCTCACTGCAAGCCAACGCGGTTATTTTGGCCCGCTGCGTGCCATCAAACTTGATTGGTCGCCCGCTGCGCGGTTTGTCAAACAGGCATTCTAAGCCTTCTGCTTTATATTTTGTCGCCCAAGTGGACACCGTTTGGTGTGTTGTTCCCACTGTTTCGGCGACGGATGTAAAGGTTTTGCCGCGGTCAAGTTCGAGCAAAGCCGTTGCTCGTTTATAAACTCTGGCTTTGAGTTTGCCTTGGCTTGTTAAAAACTGTAATCGCTTTCGATCATTCTCGCTAAGTTGTACATGTTGTTTTTTCATGCCACTAGCTTAGCGTGCGTCTCATCTGGCGCAAGGTTTTGTTGAAATATTTAATTTACGGTGTACTGAGTCTAAAAAAATCTAGGTTTATATGACCTGTATAATTACAAAATTTCTACCATACCTGGCACAAAAAGCCTTTGAGGTAGGCGGATTGTGGAAAAGTGAGGGCGACGGGATGGTCGGGGGCTTGGCGCAATGCGCGTATGATTTGTACATGTTTGCCGGCATCAACCGCCGCCCCAAATAACACCTTCTGGAACAGATCGGCGCTGATCAAACCCGAACATGAAAAAGCCGCCAACAAGCCGCCCCGCTTCAACATCCCCATACTCAACAAATTCAAATCCTTGTAGCCTCGACAAGCCCGATCAACATCGCGCTTGGCATGGGCGAATTTAGGCGGGTCGAGGATAATCGCATCAAATTTCCGTTGTTGTCCGCGGTAATCACGCAAAATTTGGAAAGCGTCGCCGCAAATAAACTCGTCTTGGGGGCGTTGCAAATCGTTCAGGGCATAATTTTTTTCGGCGAGCTCTAGGGCAGAATATGCGCTGTCGATATTGATCACTTGGGCTGCATCAGCCGCCGCTGCATAAACGCCAAAACTGCCGCTATAACTAAAAACATTCAAAATCTGCTTGCCGGCAACATAGCGGGGTTGGCAAATCAAACGCCGATTATCTCGTTGGTCTAGATATGCTCCTGTTTTATGTCCGCCCTTAATATCGACTAAAAATTTCAACCCATTTTCTTGAATCACAATCGGCTCATCGACTATAGCGCCATACAATACGCCTATCGTTTTGGGCAGCCCTTCTTGTTTGCGAACGGCGGCGTCGGAGCGTTCGTAAATGCCGGCAGGTTGCAGCATATCGACCAATGCCTCAACTATTAGCCCTTTTCGGCGGTCGATACCGGCAGTAAGACATTGCACTATTAAATATTCCCCATATTTGTCTACGATCAAACCCGGCATCTGGTCAGCTTCGCCAAACGCCAGCCGGTAAGCGTCTGTGGAGTCAGCAACTTGCCAGTTGGTTCTGCCGGCAAGGGCTCGCTCTAACCTCCGCCGCCAAAAATCTGCCCCAATTGGCTCAGATTCATCCCAGCAAAATATCCGCGCCCTAATTTGAGAATGGGGGTTATAAAAACCGCGCCCTATCCAATCCCCATTTGCCGCCCGGATCTCAACCACATCTCCGCTTTGCAGCGTTCCCTCAATCCGGTTAATTGCCCCAGAAAAGAGCCAAGGATGCCGGTTTCTGACAGATTTGTCTCTGCCATTTTTTAGAACGAGAGTGGGCATAGAAAATCTTTTTACTTGGATAGATGCCGGCATTCGGCATAAAAAAAGCCCGCCAACATTGCGGCAGGCTGATTTCTACATGCCTCTTTTCTATTAACCGAACAGCGTTTGTATCTTCATCACTGTATTCAGGTCGCCTTCCACCTTAATTTGACCCATCATAAATGCAGTGACGGCGTTTAGCTCGCCCGTCGTCATCTTAACGTAATCGTCGGCATCCATCATGATCTTAGCTGTGGGTTCATCTAATGCCCCTTCTTTCACGTCGCAAGCCCCATCAGCGATAGAGACCACCCATTGTCCGCCGCCTTCGCCAGATAGATCGAAGACCACGTCGGCGTTTAAATCGCCAGCCTCTTCCGCCTTAAACGCTTTGGGCATATGTTGAATAATTTCAGCGGCAGTTGCCATGTAACAAAACTCCTTGCTATTTCAAAAAAATAGGCGATATTCAATTAATATTTGAGGAAGAAAGTATAACAAGCAGACATTGGGTGTCAAGATTACAGAGCGGCAGACGCAGAGGCGGGTATAATTGCCGGGTAAGATAAGTGGGTAAAATCCACTCAAAAAATCACAGCGCGACGCTTTTTATCCCAATTTTCAATGGAGCGCATATGAAAATAAATTGGAAACGACTATCTGCCTTAGGCGGGCTTTTGATTGGTTTAGCCGCTTGCGCCACGACCCAATCAGAAACGCGGCTGCCGGCAACTGACATCCCCCCATCATCGACAGCAATAACGGAAGAGTTGGCAGACGAAGGTGCCTCCGCCTCTAACGCAAAGGGGGTTGATGCCGGCAATCAAGCCCAAACAGATTCAAGCGCAGGCAGCGACGCTCAAACCACATCAGCCCCCACAACCGCCGAGCTTGAAGCCCGATATGCCGAATATGAAATCATCACCCTGCTGCCCAAAGACGGTATCCCGGCCATCGACAACCCCACATTTTTATCGCCGCAAGAAGCGGACAACTTTTATGACGCAGACGAATTGGTAATGGGCGTCGAATTTGGCGGCGAAGCGCGCGCCTACTCCGTCCCATTTCTCAGTCGGCATGAAATTGTAAACGATGAGGTCAGCGGCGTTAAGATCGCCGTCACCTGGTGACCGCTTTGCTTTACGGGCATCGTGTATGCCCGCGAAATCGAAGGAACCGAATATAGCTTTGGCGTCTCCGGCAAACTTAGCCGCAATGTATTGTTGATGTACGATAGACAAACCGACTCGCTGTGGAGCCAACTGATCGGCGAAGCGATCAATGGCGACATGATAGGCACAAAATTACAATTTCTCCCCTCTTTGATGATGAGCTGGAGCGAATGGAAAGCCCAATATCCAGACACCCTCGCCTTAGATAAAGGGTATGCTGGCGGGCGAGACAGCTACGAACGGTATTACAGCTCCGCCCAAACGGGCGTCCTGGGCGAAACCTTATCCGATGATCGGCTGTATCCCAAAGAGTTTGTAATCGGGGTCGAATCGGATGAAGTTTCTATCGCTTACCCCTTTAGCCAACTCAGCGCCGAGCCGGTGATAAACGACGAGGTCAATGGGCAGCCGTTGCTGGTGGTCTTTGACGAAGACAGCATCGGCAATGCTGTTTTTGAACGGCGGGCAGTCGGACAAACGCTCACGTTTTCTCAGAAAAGCGAAACAGAAATCATTGACGCGGAAACGGGAACAACTTGGGATATGTTGTCTGGCAAAGCGTTGTCGGGCGAATTGGCGGGCGAGGAACTCACTCGAATCAAAAGCACAACCGTCTTTTGGTTTGGCTGGAAGGATTTTCATCCACAGACGCTGGTCTATGGCTTAGAGTAATCGACTTTTGCCTTCACATTTTATGAGTGGAACAGCGTTGCTGCCGTTCCACTCTTTTCTTTTTTGGTACAATCTGCATTCCTACATACATCGTTACTTGACTGTCTTCAATGAGTAAGCTCTGGAAACCAGAGAGCAAGTTCCCAATCGCCGGGTATAAACTTAGGTTTCAGAGCGCTAATGCCTATTTCGCTTTAACAAAAAAGGAGCAAGAGTTGAAATTCAAACAGATCATTTTGTTTTTGTTGCCTTCGTTTTTTCTCGTCGCCTGCCAACCCAGCGGCGATAGTTCAGACGAAAACAGCATCGTGACGGATAGCGGGTTGAAGGTAACGTTTTTAGAGGAGGGCAGCGGCGACCAACCTCAACCTGGGGATTTGGTTTCTGTCCATTATGCCGGCACGCTCGAGGATGGAACGGAATTCGATAGCTCATATGGCGGCGACCCGATCGCCTTTCCGCTGGGGCAAGGATATGTCATTCCTGGCTGGGACGAAGGGATTGCGCTGATGCAAGCGGGCAGCAAAGCTCAGCTTACCATTCCGCCAGAATTGGCTTATGGCGAACAGGGTTTTGCCGGGGTAATTCCGCCCAACGCCACCCTCTATTTCGATATGGAATTGGTGGAAATTTTACCTGGAGCGCCGGACGAATACACTCAAATTGACGACGCCGATTTCCAAACGACCGCTACCGGTCTGAGATATTATGATTTGGCGATAGGAGATGGAGCGGAAGCGGCTGCCGGCAATAGCGTGGCGGTTCATTACACTGGCTGGCTGGTAGATGGCTCAAAATTTGACAGTTCGCTAGACAGAGGACAACCATTTGTCTTTACGTTAGGGCAGAGGGATGTAATTAGCGGCTGGGATGAAGGGGTTGCCGGCATGAAAGCGGGCGGACAGCGACAATTGGTCATCCCGCCCGATTTAGGCTATGGCTCAGGCGGCGCTGGCGCGGCAATCCCGCCCAATGCCACCCTGATTTTCGAGGTGGAACTGGTAGAAATCCTCCAATAACTTCAACGAATTTCTACTACAGATAGATGGCAGAATATTTAATTCCCGCTGAAAAATGTCGGGCGGAGATTAAAGCGTCAAATTCTCGATTCATCGCCATGATCGCGCCCGCTTTTTCGGTAGACGAAGCGAAAAGCTTCATTCGCTCTATCCGGCGCGAATATCCAGACGCTTCCCATCATGTGCCGGCATTTGTGGTGGGGCATGGCGCGTCGGTAATCGCCCATTGTACCGATGATGGCGAACCGGCTGGCTCTGCTGGTCGCCCCGCTCTGGCGGTGTTGCAAGGAAGCGGATTAGGCGACGCCGTTTTGGTCATCGTGCGTTATTTTGGCGGGACAAAATTAGGCGTCGGCGGATTGGTTCGCGCCTACAGCGACGCCGCCCGGGCTGTGCTGGCAGCCGTTCCTCGCGCCATCAGAACCCCTACCCATACCGTCATGCTTGCCTTGCCTTACACTCATCTGGAACGGGTTCGACGCCTTATCGCCAGCCGTCAAGGGCAGGTTTTAGAGGAGGATTTCGCCGTCGATGTGACTATCACCGCCCAATTTCCGGTCAAACAGTTTGGCAGTTTTCAAACCGAGTTGCGAGAGATCTCTCATGGCAGCCTTGCCGCTGAAATTATCGAAACATCCCAGGCGATTATGCCGTACACAACCCCATAGTTTGCGCTTTAGCGTCGGGTAGCCTGGGTCACAACGCCATATTTCGGGATGAGTATTTATACGCCCGCCCAATAATTAGAAAAGTATAACTATTATAAATATTTCGTGAAATTTTAGTTGAGCAGCCGCTTGTTTCATGCTAAATTTTTTTTGATCATTAAATTTGGATTGTTTAAAAAGCAGGAATCATTAGCAATCCAATCGTAATCCTCAAACAATGAAATGAGAGGTTGTTATGTCTAATAATGTAAGAGGGGTAGTTCGTTGGTTTAGCCGACTAAAAGGGTATGGTTTTATCCAACCTGACGATGGAAAAAACGAAGTTTTTGTCCATCATTCGGCGATTGATGGGGATGGATACCGCAATTTGTACGAAGGTGACCAGGTTGAATTTACGCAGGTCGATTCTGGCAATGGTCCTCAGGCGGAAAATGTCCGGTTGCGTCATATCTTTTAACGCTATTCTTTCCCCCAACATAAGATAAGAACCCGCTTTTTGAGCGGGTTTTTTTGTTGGATCAAAACAGGGCTAATTCCCGCTTATTGTTTTGTATTTGGGCTGGGGCTAGATACAATTGGCTGATGAACGAATACCTCATCCTAAACGGAAAGTTAATTACATTGGGAGCTGAAAATCAGATTGTTGAAAATGGGGGGTTACATATTCGAGGCGGGTTGATTGCCGGCATTGACGCCAGCGACGCTTTAGCCGCCGCCCATCCCAATTTAGAGCGTATAAACGCCGGCGGGCAACTGGTTATGCCCGGCAACATATGCGCCCACACCCATTTTTATGGGGCGTTTGCCCGCGGCATGGCTATTCCAGGCGCGCCCATGAAAGATTTTCCCGACATTTTGGAACGGTTATGGTGGACATTAGATCGGGCTTTAACATGGGAAGACGTCCGCTACAGCGCATTGGTCAGCATGATCGACGCTATAAAACATGGCACAACAACCCTAATCGACCATCATGCCAGCCCAAACGCCTTAGCCGGGTCGCTGGATGAGGTGGCGGCGGCGGCGGAGATGGCTGGCGTGCGAACTGCCACCTGCTACGAAGTGTCTGACCGTAATGGATTGGATGAAGCCACCGCCGGCATCGAAGAAAATGTCCGTTTTATCAGGCGATGCGCAGAACAAAGTGAAGGCTTAACGGCAGCCACATTTGGGCTGCATGCCTCACTTTCTCTGTCGGACGAAACGTTATCCGCTTGCGTCGAAGCGGCGCGCCCGCTGGATGTGGGCTTCCATATCCATGTAGCGGAACATGAAGCGGACGAATATGATTCGCTGGCAAAATACGGCAAGCGCACAGTAGACAGATTGGCGTATGCCGGCATTCTCGGACCCAAATCAATTATCGCCCATGCCGTCCATGTAGACGCCGCCGAGATGAAACTGCTGCTAGATACTGGCTCGTGGGTAACGCATCAGCCGCGCAGCAATATGAACAACGCCGTTGGCGCAGCGGATATCGAAAGCATGTCGCGCCTTGGAATTCCCGTTTGTCTGGGCAATGATGGCATGGGCAACAATATGTACGCCGAATGGAAAGACGCCTATCTGATGCACAAAATCGTCCACCGTGACCCTCGTCGGGCGGATGGCTCGCTTATCGCTGCCATGGCGTGGCAAAATAACGCTCGATTGGCAAAACTGTTTTGGGATACCCCGTTGGGGGCGCTTGCCCCTGGCGCGGCGGCGGACATCATCTTCGTCGATTATCATCCCACCACTCCGCTCACTATCGGCAATCTCCCCTGGCATATCATATTTGGCTTTGAAGGCAGCATGGTAACAACCACTATCGTTGCTGGCAAAATGTTGATGCAAAATCGACAATTGCTCACATTAGATGAAGCAGAAATCACCGCCCGCAGCCGTGAATTGGCGCGTTCAGCCTGGGAACGCTTTGCTCAAATCAGCCAGCATGGAGAGCTCCCGCCTCCCCAACCCAGCCCCTTGCCCCCACCGATTACAGAGGAGAGTTCTACCTCGCCCCCACCTAGTTAACGTCTTGTCGGTATGCTATCCCTCATCCCAATACCAAATTTTCCGTTGGCGCAATCCGGCGACGATATTGCAGCCTTTATTTTAGATGGATTAACGGCTGCCGGCATCTCCGCGCAAAATGGGGATGTTTTGGCTGTCGCTCAAAAGATCATCTCCAAAGCGGAAGGGCGGACAGTTCAGTTGGCTGACATTACGCCTAGCGACGAAGCGCGGCGGGTTGCCGACATTACGGGCAAAGATCCCCGTTTGGTAGAGCTGATTTTGCGGGAAAGCGACTCTATTTCCCGCATGAAGCAAGGAGCCCTCATCGTCAGGCATAAATTGGGTTTCACCAGCGCCAATGCCGGCATCGACCGCTCCAATGTAGCGCAAAAGGGGGAGGACGACGAAAGGGTGTTGTTGCTGCCCAAAAACCCAGACGCTTCCGCCGCCCAGCTACATGAACAGATCAAAGCGCAAACTGGCGTTCCCGTGGGCATTGTCATCACCGACAGCCATGGCAGACCCTTTCGGCTGGGCAATGTGGGGGTGGCGATTGGGGTTGCCGGCATCTCCGCTTTGTGGAACAGACGGGGCGAAACCGACCTGTTTGGTTACGCTTTGCAGCACACCGATGTGGCAGTAGCCGACGAAATCGCGGCGGCGGCGGGCTTGGTCATGGGGCAAGGCGCCGAAGGAATGCCGGTTGTGCTCATGCGCGGGTTGTCTTATTTGGGCAAAGGTGGGGCTGCGGCAGACCTCATTCGTCCTCGTCACCTCGACCTATATCGATAGCTGGCTTTCGCCCGAAAAATCGGCGGTGTAACTGCATATATTGCGTTGGCGTGTCCAAATCGAACAGAATCGCTTCTGTCGATACAGGCAGTAACGTTACAGCGTCTGGATGTTGCGCCAGCAGATGGCGGGGGGCGGCGTTTGCCGGCAAATCGAGCAATGCTTGAAAGTAGTTTGCGCCGAACAAGACGGGATTCCCCCGCTTGCCGGCAAAGGTGGGGGCAATAATGTCCCCTTCTCCCGCTTTAAACGTGGCGATAAGGGCGTTGTAAACGGTCGCGGGTATCATCGGTTGGTCGCCCAAAACAACCAAAATCGCGGCGGTGTCGGGCGGCAGGGCTCGCAGCCCAACTTGCAGCGACGAAAGCATCTCGCTTGTCTGATAATCGGGATTAAAGCGGCTGGCAATGCCAAATTGCGCCCCAATTGCAGCTATTTGTGCCGGCAGATGCCCAGTTATCAAAATCGCTTCGTCAATTTCAGACGCCAACAGTTGCACTAGGGTTTCTGCCAAGACGAAACGGTTGCCCCAGGGCAACGTCTGTTTGGGCGCCCCCATACGGGTTGACCGCCCCGCCGCTAAAATAATTGCTACAATAGGTTGGGTCATCGCAGCTAAATTATGACCAGGTTGGAAAATGCCGGCAATTTTGCAACCATGTTTCTTTCTGTGCGTACAGGTCACAGATATTAAAACGAGGGAGTATCTATACAGATAGGCGCAGAGTTTACAGAGGAAATACGAGAACGCAGAGAAGAAAAAAAAGGATTCCGCAAAATTTTGAGACCAAGGTAAAAATTTAAGAAAATAATTAGCCAAAATCTCTAGAAACTGTCCGAAAAGATGGAGGCGCTAAAAAATTCTCTGTGTTCTCTGTGTCTAAAAAATCTAGGTTTATATGGCCTATATATTTACTCGAGGGAAATGTATATGGAACGATGGGAATATTTAACAGCCTTTATCAAAGCTGAAACCGCCCCACACCACCACCAATTTGAGGAATATGAGGAAAAAGCGGGCGAAGAATTAGCGAAATATGCTCCTCAGAAAATGATGCCAGAGTTAAACAAACTTGGGGCAAAAGGGTGGGAATTAGTGCATGTTCAACCGGTAATTACCGGCAAAAATGAGGATGTGCTGCTTTATGCCCAACATACCCGAAACTGGACATTTACATACTTTTGCCTTTTTAAGAGGTCCGTTTAGTGGCGTAGGGATGGGTCAATGCCCTGGCAATGGCTCGCCTTATAGCAAGTGGCAAGTGGCGTACAAAATGGCATTTCTTTACCTGCAAACATGCGCACCTGCTGCCTAAAACAATCACATTCATTATAGGAGAAATCAAATGAGCGACGATCAAACCCCTTCCGTTGAAGAGATAAAAGAACGGTTGAAAATTGAAGAAGAAGATTTGCCCCCCAAAGAAGAGTCAGCCGCTACTGCGGAATTAAACGATATCGCCAACGAATTGGCGAATTTGGGGCGGCAAGTGGCGGAGACGCTGCAAAACGCTTGGCAAAGCGATGAACGGCAAAAGGTGGAAGCCCAAATTAAAACGGGCGTGGAATCATTTGCCAGCGAGATCGACAAAGCGTTAAACGAAGTGCGCCAGGGCGGCATGGGTCAGAAGATTCGAGCCGAAGCGACCCAAGTCAAGACGAAAGTGGAAAGCGGCAACGTGGGCGAAAAAGCGGGCATGGGTTTCGCGCAAGGGTTGCGCTGGCTCAGCGCCGAGCTAGGCAAAATCGCCGACAAATTGGCGGAAACGGACGGGGAACCGACTAAAGAGGCGTAACCATTCACAAACCCGAAAGGTGAACGCCGCCGTTTTTTTTCTGACGAGGGGCGAATCCTTTCGGGTTTGTTAGCCGCCGCATTTGCATATTTTGGCGGCGCGGGTAAGCTTTCGGCGATGCAAACCTTGTCTCACAGGCAATTTTTGCGGACGCTGCCGGCACAAGTTATCCCGCGATTGCCGGCAACGTTGCAAAGCGCCATTCAACCCCGCCAACCCTTCCAATGGGTAATTCAATTCCATGTGGGCGAACCCCGCCTGCATTACGAAGTGAGTTCGGTTCGGGGGCGCGACGCCTGGGAATTGGGCTTTCATTGGGAAGCGCGAGATAAACATCTCAACCGGACGTTGCTCATGGGCTTTCGCCGCCACCTATTCGAGATAAAGGCGGCATTGGGCGAAGGGGTCGAAGCGGAGATGTGGGATCGGGGCTGGGCGAAAATCTACGAAATTTACCCGGGACAGCCGCGCACAGAGGCGTATCAGGCGCAGCTGGGGGCTCGGTTGGCGGAGATGATCAGCCATTTGCACCCGATTTACATCGATTTACGCCGCGCCGCCGCCCAAATCCACCGATGAACAGTCAACAACTCAACAAATTACCCGCCTGGTTGGTCATCCTTGCCTCTGCCGGGCTATTATTAGCTGTGTGGCAGCTTATCGTCGCGGTTGGCGGCTACGACCATTTTATTTTGCCTCCGCCAGCGGCAGTGTGGCGGCAATTTGTGCTGACGATGCAAGATGGCAGATTGCCGGCACATACGCTAACCACATTTAGCGAAGTCCTTCCCGGTTTGCTGTTGGGACTGCTGGCGGCTGCGCCGCTAGGCTACCTGCTGGCGAAATCCCCCTTGGCAGAACGGCTGCTTTCCCCCTACCTGGTCGCTTCTCAGGCGATACCCATTATCGCCATTGCGCCCCTGTTAGCGATTTGGATGCGCTCCGTCTATTGGAGCCGGACGCTGGTGGCGATGTTGGTCGTCTTTTTCCCGATTCTGATCAACATCACCGCCGGCTTGCGAGCCATTCCAACGGAATTGCAAGAGTTGATGGCGTCGTTAAAAGCGACCCGTTGGCAGCGCTTTGTCAAGCTAGAACTGCCGGCAGCGTTGCCGGTGACATTGGCTGGCTTAAAAGTGGGGGCGACTTTGTCCGTTATTGGCGCATTGGTGGGGGAATTTGTGCAGCCCAAGAGCGCAGGGCTTGGTTTTTTGCTGCTAACCGCCCGTTACCAATTCAAAACGGATTTGGTCTTTGTGGTGTTGGCGGTTTTGGGGGGGATGGCTTTAATATTGTATGGCGGGGTAAGTTGGCTGGAAAAGCGGCTGTTACGCTGGCAAGATGCCGGCAAAAGGTAAAAGAACAGAAACCCGAAAAGTCTGTATGAAAACCTTTCGGGTTTTTACGAAACTATTTGGACTCTATTTGCTATGAAAAAAATCTTCGCCCTGACCGGGTTTTTATTGGCGGCAACCATCATCGGGTGTGATTCCGATGGGGAATTGAACCCAAATTCGCCGCAAACGATTCGGCTGCCAATGGGCTTCATCGCCGACCCCCAATATGCCCCTTTTTACGTGGCGGTTGATAAAGGATATTACGCCGCTGAGGGGATTGAGATCGCGTTTGATTACAGCTTCGAAACGGATGGGGTGGCTTTGGTAGGAGCGGACGAACTCCCTTTTGCCATCGTCAGCGGCGAACAGGTGATATTAGCCCGGGCGCAACATTTGCCAGTAATATATGTGATGGAATGGTACCAAAAATACCCTATTGCCGTCGTAAGCCTGGCGGATGCCGGCATTCAGTCGCCCGCCGATTTAGCCGGACGCAAAGTGGGCGTGCCTGGCTTTTTCGGAGCGACCTATGTCGGGTATGCTGGGTTGCTTTCTGCCAACGGAATGGCATTGAGCGATGTTGACGCCCAGGAAATCGGCTTCACCCAGGTAGAAACGCTGCTAAGCGGACGGGTAGACGCTGTAGTGGGGTATGCCAACAACGAGCCAATCCAACTTGCCGGCAGAGGCGAACAAATCAACCTATTGCCCGTCGCCGATGCCATCGATTTGGTCGCCAACGGCATCATCACCAACGAGAGCCGCGTCGCCGAACAGCCGGAATTGGTTGCCGCTTTCGTTCGAGCCACATTGCGCGGCTTGCGCGACACTTTAACCGACCCCGACGAAGCGTACCAAATCAGCAAAAAGTTTGTAGATGGCTTAGATGACAGCCGCCAGCCAGTGTTGCAAGCCTCATTAGAGATGTGGCAAGCCGAACCGCTGGGGATTATCGACGGCGAATCGTGGGAAAACGCCCAACGCATTTTGCTGGAAATCGAGCTGCTCGATGCGCCGCTGGCAGATATCGGCGCCGCTTACACCAACCAATTTGTGATCGAAAATCAGCCAGAATAGCTGGACAGAGCCGATGTCTTTTATCCAAGCGCAGGGGTTGAATTTTCGATTTGCCGGCGGAGAATGGTTGTTAAAAGATATTGGGTTCAAGGTAAAGGCAGGGGCGTTTGTGGCATTGGTGGGGCAATCTGGCGTCGGCAAATCGACCTTGTTGCGCTTGCTGGGCGGTTTGTTGTTGCCGGCAGAAGACGGGACGCTGACCATTGCCGGCATCCCCCCTCATCTTCGTCCCCAACCTGCCGGCATCGTTTTTCAGAAAGATAATTTGATGCCGTGGCGGTCGGCAGCGCAAAATGTGCGGCTGCCGCTGGAATTGGCGGGAATGGCAGCCGCCGAAGCGGACGAAAAAACGCGGCAAGCTCTGCATTTGGTGGGATTAGCCGGTTCAGAATCGCTCTATCCCGCCCAACTTTCAGGCGGGATGGCGCAGCGGGTGGCATTAGCCCGCGCCCTGGCGCATCAACCAGAGTTGTTGCTGCTAGACGAACCGTTTGGAGCGTTAGACGCCCTGACGCGGGAGCGAATGGGCGAAGAGTTGTTGCGGATTTGGCGGGCGCAGCCGGTTACCGTGTTCATGGTAACGCACAGCATTCAGGAAGCGGTTTTATTGGCGGATGAGGCGTTGATCTTGGCAGGCGCCCCGGCTGGCATCGTCCAGCGGCTCCCGATTCCCTTGTCCCGCCCCCGTCAGTTGCAGATGCAAAAAATGCCGGCATTTCAAGAATGTATTGACGTTATCAGAGCCAACATCGGCTAATTTACCAGCCAAATTCCAGCCGCATCACCAACCGTTCCGGCAATTGATGCTCCCGCATGCGTTTTTGAGTGGCGCCAATGTCATACGGCACGCGGCGATACTCCCAGGTCAAATTTTCCAAGTCGAGCATGGCGTATGCGGCGCGAGGGTCTGAGTCACGCGGCTGCCCAACGCTGCCCGGATTGATAATCAACCGATTGCCATTAAAATGCTCTTCCAAGGAGAGCGGCTCGTCGTAAATTGGGGTATGCGTCGCCACTTCCTTGCCATTTTTTTCATAGATAACGGGCGTATGGGTATGCCCTACCAAACAAAATGGGGTATTGAAATATTCAAAGTTGATCTCCGCCACAATCGGCTCAAGGATATATTCCCAAACAGGATGGCGGGGACTGGCGTGCGCCAACGTAAAATGGGGCGGAGCGACAGCCATCGGCGGCAGCCCTTCCAAATATTCGTAAGGATCATTTTCTAGTTGAGCTTGCGTCCAGGTTATCGCTCTGCGGGCTTCATTATTAAAGGTCGTGATATCTAATTTATCTAACACTGCCCAATCGTGATTGCCAGACAGGGACACATGGTTGTATTGTTGCAATAGTTCAACGCATGCGTTAGGGTCGGGACCATATCCAATGACATCGCCCAAGCACCAAATTTGATCCCAGTCGTTGCCGGCATCTTCTAGCACAGTTTCAAAAGCGGTCAGATTGGCATGGATGTCGGAAATAATTAACAGTCTCATGCGAATTTTGCTAGCTATACTCCTTTAAGATTTCGAAAGCTACCAGGAAGGTTGATAATCGGTATAATAGCGATCAACTGTAATAGTACCTGATTTTTACGACAAGATACAAAATTGAGTTAGATGGCGATATTAACTGGCAACATCCTCGACTTTATCAGCCACTCCGAAGCGCAAACTTTGCGCCTAGGGGTGCGGTTAGGCGAACTTCTGAAAGCCCGCGATTTAATTTGCCTCATCGGTGAATTGGGGGCGGGCAAAACGTTGTTTGCCAAAGGGGTAGGGCGCGGGTGGGGAGCGGCAGCGCTCGTCACCAGCCCGTCGTTCACCCTGGTCAACCAATATCCCCGCCTCAGCGATGGGGCGCTATTGACCCATGTAGATTGTTATCGGCTGGAAAGTTGGCAAGATGTGGTGACGGCTGGCTTAGAAGATATCTTGGAGTCTGACGCAGCGCTCATGATAGAATGGGCGGATAAAATCGACGCTATGTTGCCGGCAGACAGATTGACGATTCAACTTTGGTATCATAGCGACACCAAAAGAGGGTTGCGCATAATCGCAGCTGGAGAACGTTCAGAAGAGTTGCTGCGTTCGTTTAAATCCAGCGCCTTCGGCTAGGGCGATTTTCTGAGGCTGTGTTGGCTGGCGCAGCCATAACAAAACGCAAGATTACTATATAGATGGGCGCAGAGTTCACAAAGGAAATACGAGAACGCAGAGAAGAAAAAAAAGGATTTCGCAAAACTTTGAGACCAAGGTAAAAATTTAAGAAAATAATTAGCCAAAAGCTCTAGAAACTGCCCGAAAAGATGGAGGCGCTAAAAAATTCTCTGCGACCTCTGTGTTCTCTGTGTCTAAAAAAATCTAGCTTTATATGACCTGTATAATTACACTATCTATTGTTAATTGGCGAGAAAACTATGTTATTGGCGATTGATACAGCGACGCGGTGGTTGGGGGTAGCGTTACACGACGGCAAAACGCTCGTGGGCGAACTAGGTTGGCAGTCGGAACATGCCCAAACGGTCGAATTGGCGGCAACTGTTGAAGAGTTGTTAACGCGCGTCGCCGTCTCTCCCGCCGATTTGTCTGCTGTGGCGGTGGCTTTGGGTCCCGGCTCTTACACTGGATTGCGGGTGGGGTTGGGTTTTGCCAAAGGGATGGCAGTAGCTAATCAATTGCCCTTAATCGGCATATCCACGCTCGATTCAGTCGCTTTTGGGGTGGGGCGGCTGCCAGGGCAATTGGTGGCGGTGGCGGAGGCGGGACGAACGCGAATCTGTGCCGGCAGTTACAAATTTCACCGCACGGCGGGTTGGCAGCCGTTAAATTCGCCTCAAATTCTGAGCTGGGAAGAGTTGCTGGAAGAATTGAGCGGCAAAGTCACTTTTGTCGGCGAGGTTTCGGCAGAAGGGCGCAAATTGATTCGGAAGCAGGCGAAAGGATGGCGGGTGTTGCCGGCATCTAACAGTACCCGCCGCGCCGGCAATTTAGCCCAATTGGCGATGAACCGGTTCAAGAAAAACAAGCTGGATGACCCTGCCGCCTTAACCCCGATCTATCTGCGCGAACCTGCCGGCAGTTAAGCCCAACCCAAAGCCAGCGATGTCTTTCTCCCCATTCACCCTGCGTTCGATGATCGTGGCGGATATCCCAGCTGTTATGGAGCTTGAATCCCAAACCAACCCTAACCCGTGGAAAGAGGCGGGGTATAGATACGAAATTAACCACAACGAATTGGCGCATTACACGATTTTGGAACATGCCGAAATTGCCGGCGCTTCAGCGTCTAGCGACATTCTCGGGTTTTGCGGCTTTTGGTTGATGGCGGATGAATGCCACATCAGCTACATCGCCATCGCGCCAAAATGGCAAGGAATTGGGTTAGGCGAACTGCTTTTGTGGCAGATGCAGAACAACGCCCTAGCGTTAGGAGCCGCCATCGCTACTTTAGAGGTAAGCGCCAGCAACAAAACAGCCCGATCTTTGTACCGAAAATACCGCTTCACAAAAACGGGTCGGCGACCCGGCTATTATAAAAAGGAAGGGGACGACGCCCTGATCATGACATCGCCCCCTTTAGACGCCGACTATGTCCGATTTTTAGCCGAAAAAAGGAGTCAACTGCGCAATCGCCTTGCCACAATGCGCCTAATCGACCCGGTTGGTGTACAACTACGATAAATGGCACAAACTCCAACCAGAAGGAATTGTAAAACAGATGAAAATCTTAATCACCGGCGGAGCCGGATTTATCGGCGTTAATTGCGCCGACCATTACCTGTCTCAAGGGCATCAGGTTATAATTTTTGACAATCTCTCCCGAAAGGGGGGGGAATTAAATCTGCCTTGGTTGAGAGAGCGGCACGGCGATAGTTTCACTTTCATAAAAGGGGATATCCGGGATTATAGTGCGCTTTGTTCAGCCGTACTCGAAACGGATGTGATTATCCATTTAGCGGGGCAAGTGGCGGTGACGAGTTCTGTACTTGATCCACGCGATGATTTTGAGATAAATGCCCTGGGCACATTCAATGTGCTGGAAGCGACGCGCCTCCATGCCCCGCAAGCGACACTCATTTACGCTTCGACCAACAAAGTGTTTGGCGGCATGGAGCAGGTGAAAGTAGTCGAAAGGGAAAAGCGATACGAGTATGCCGACTTTCCATTCGGCATACCTAATGATTTTCCGCTTGATTTTCATTCCCCTTATGGCTGTTCCAAGGGAGCGGGCGACCAATATATGGTCGATTACGCTCGAATTTATGGGCTGAAGACGGTTGTGTTTCGGCAAAGCTGCATCTATGGAGCGCGCCAATTTGGCGTGGAAGACCAGGGATGGGCGGCGCATTTTGTCATTGCGGCGGTGAAAAACCGCCCGATCACGATTTATGGCAACGGCAAACAGGTGCGGGATATGCTGCATGTGGATGATTTGATACGGGCATATGATGCCGCAATTGAACGGATCGACGAGGTTGCCGGCATTCCTCTAAATATGGGCGGCGGTCCCGACAATACGCTATCTATTTGGGGCGAATTTGGCGAAATGCTAGAAGAATATGCCGGCAAGCCGCTGCCCGTCTCTTATGGCGCTTGGCGGCAAGGGGATCAACCTGTTTTTGTCGCCGATATTCGACTGGCAACAGAAAAGCTCAATTGGCAGCCAACTATCAACCCCACCGATGGCATTTTTGAGCTGTATAATTGGGCAGCCGCCAATCCCCATCTCTTTGATTAACCATTTTATCTTGCTATAATGTTTCAGTGTTGACCGCGAACATTACCAAACAAGATGCCTACTGGATGGAAAAAGCCCTTGAGCAGGCGCAAAAAGCCCTGGCGTTAGATGAAACGCCGGTCGGGGCAGTTGCCGTTTTGGAAGGGACGATAATCGGGGCTGGCTTTAATCGAAAAGAGACGGATCAAGACCCAACTGCCCACGCCGAAATGATCGCTTTGCGGGAAGCGGCTGCCTATCTAAACAATTGGCGGCTGATAAGGGTAACGTTATTTTGCACATTAGAGCCCTGCCCGATGTGTGCCGGGGCGATGCTCCAGAGCCGAATAAGCCGCTTGGTATACGGGGCAAAAGATGTGCGGTTTGGAGCGGATGGCTCGATTGTACAGGCGTTAAACGCCCCAGGCTTTAATCATCAAATTGAGGTAACGGATGGGGTGATGGCGCAAGAGTCAGCGGCGTTGTTGCAGCGTTTTTTCCAAATGTTGCGAGCCCGAAAAAAAACGAATAGCAAGTGAGCAAGTGGCAGGTATGCAAGTAACAGTTAAAAGTATTCCTGCACATCTTTACGGAGAGGTGCCAGAGTGGACGATTGGGGCGCTCTCGAAAAGCGTTGTGGCAGTGATGTCACCGTGGGTTCGAATCCCACCCTCTCCGCTGAGCCGGTTCAATGGCGCTGGCGCAAAAAATTATGCGTCGTGAAATCTCATTTCGCCGAAATTGGAAAGTCGCCATAACCCCTTCTCCTGCCTCATCTCTTACTGACGGCATTGTGACGGTTCGCCTGCCAATCCCGGGAGACGCGCCAATTTTGGCGGGTTATGGGGCAAATCGACCCCTTTTAGACGGAATGTGGGTAGGTCATCCAGACAATGGCACAGATGTCAATCGCTGGGCAGAGTATTGCATTAATGAATGGTTATCCGGTTGGCAGGAACAGGGCAGCGATTTGGGTCCAGCGTTTATTGTAGACGAGCATAAGCCTTTTGTAGGGATCGTTAATCTGTTTCCTCGACCTGAAAACGTATTGGAACTGTTATACGGAACTTTACCGACAGCGAGAGGGCGAGGCATTGCCGCTCGGGCTGTGAACATCGTTGCCAATTGGGGGTTGAGGCATTCTCAATTTTCATCTATCGAGTTGCGTATTGGCGAAGGAAATATCGCCAGTCTGGCTGTCGCCCAAAAATGCAACTTTCAATTTGTAGAAAAATTTGAAACCTTTGTTACAGGAACGGGCAAGACGCATATCGATTATCTGTTTGTGAGAACCGATAATCCAGGAGGTAAGGCATGAATTTGAGAGCGAGCGATGTAAAGGTTTTTGTGCCGGCAATGAATTTTCAGGAATCTTTACGCTTTTATAAAGCGCTTGGCTGGCAAGAAAACTTTCGGAGCGGCTCCGATGATCTAGCAGAGTTAGAGTTGGCGGATTGTCGATTTTATCTGCAAAACTATTACAACAAGGATTGGGCGAACAATTTCATGCTGCACATCACGGTTGAGGATGCCAGAGCTTGGTGGGAACGCGCCTCTACTGTAATTGCGGCGGGCAATTACAAATACGCTCGCCTAACTGAACCGAATGAGCAATCCTACGGAGCGTTGGTGACACATGTGTGGGATCCATCAGGGGTATTGCTACATTTCGCTCAATTTCTCAATAGGTGATCATCCGCTCGTCGCTATCGAAGCTGCATTAGGGTTCCCCCACCCTATTTCGATTCGTCTAGCAAACTCTCTTCTAAAATGGAGTCGATTTTGCTGAGGTTCCCTGCCGGCAAAGCGGGGTAATTCTGCCGCCCCAATTTAGTCAGGGTGGCCGCGCCTAAACCAATAGAACCAAAGACGGTTATAAACATCCAGGCGAAAAATCCGCTGCCCAGGAATGAGGGCAAAGCGCCGACCAGCCCCAGAACCAATGTCAAAATCACAGTGCCGGTTACGGCATTGTTCACTTGAGGATCTTCGCTCAAGCGCAACCTGCTGTTTAGCCGATTGCCAAAGAGTTGACCAATTGCCACCCAGCCGATGATGCCGGCAGCGATAAAAAGCCCCGCCAACACCAGCAACACCGGTACGCCTAGCAGCCCGATGCCGCACGCTAAAACCAAAACCCCAAATATAACCGACAGCAGCGTCATTACAGAAGCAAATGCGCCGGTAGATAAAACGCCCACGATGGCGCTGGCGATGGGTCGTTCCACAACGGCGTGAGAGACCCGTTTTAGATTCGTCCCCCAAATTGAAGAGATTATCCAAGCTAACGCTCCCAGCAGGAGCGTGCGTCCGACCACCTTGACGGATTCCCCCAAAATTGACCCAGCGCCGCCTCTTTCTTCAACCCTGGCAGGCAGATCAGGAATTGCCGGCAGCTCCGGCGTTTCTGGCGGATTTACTCCGGGAAAATCTCCAAACAGATTCTGTAAATTCTCAGAGAATGAAAAAGGCAGTTGATCACAGATCAATTTATCTCCCTGAGTCACATTGCCGCCAATTGAAAGACAATCCCCAGAAAATGAGGCATTTTCATCAAGCGAAATGTTTCCGCCGAATGTAACCAAATCGCCGCTAATAACGCCTTCTACAGTAACATTGCCGCCAATCACGCTGACATCCCCATCCACTTCCCCTAAAATATCGACATTGCCGCCAAACACGCTAACATCCCCATCGACAACCGCCCCATCTTCAATGATTAAATTGTTGCCCACTACTTCTAAATCGCCTTCATGCGTTTCCCCTTTGCGAATGATGCCGTCAAATGGAAAAGCGTAGCTGATTTTTGCCGGCATTGCCAACGCAAAAAACAGTCCAAAAATAATAAAAATGCCTACTCGTCTCATGATAATCATCTCCTCAATTATGATCGAATGATTAGGGGCGACAAACGAGGCTGCCGCATAAACAGACTATAAACGCCCCCCCACAATAAAATCATGCCCGCCATTACCAGTAACCCTCCCCAAGCCAGCGGCTGTCCAACGGCAAACTCGCCCAAAGCGTTCAACAGTTGCCAGATGCCGCGTAAAGCAATGCCCAATGTATCGGCTACAGCAAAGATCGACCGCCCGGCAACGCCCAATAGTTCAGGCTGGAAGAGAGTTAAATCAACGCCGCCCAAAAGGTAAATGCCGGCAAGCGGCAGCAACCCCACCAAAAAAGCGATACCCAATGAAATGCTCAGCCCCCACAGCCGGGCGCTGCGGTTTGGCAACCGCGCCAACGTCCGTTGGGCAAAGTCAGTTTCAGGCATCACCATAGGCGTCTCATGGAACAACAAATCGATTTGCTGCATCATCGCCCACTCTTCTGCCAATTCGGGGCGCAGGGCTAATTCAGCCCCCAGCTCCTCATATCCAACAGCGTCTAACTCCTCGTCCAACGCCGTCATCATTAATTCAAAAATACGTTCCTCATGTTCCATATCCATTACCAAATTCTCCGCACTTTTAGGATGTTGGAAGAATCATGAGGGACAAATCACGTCGGATCGATGGGAACTTCGCTAATCCACTGCAATCCATCGCCCACAATTCACTTTAATTCATGGCGGCAGTCGCCTGTTCCGCCCCTATGCCCATCTGTAACCCGATTTGCGCCAACTGGCGCCGAGCCCGAAATAGGCGGGATTTAATGGCGCTTACCGTTGTCTGCATCGTTTCGGCGATCTCTTCGTAAGACATGTCGTACCAATAACGCAATACCACCGTTTCACGATATTCATCCGGCAATTCCGCCAATAATGTTTGCACCAATCGTTGTTGTTCGCTCTGTAACATACGCGCTTCTGGACCCTTAGCCCCTTCCACCCGCAAAGCTGGATGAGGGGGTAACGGTTCGTCTATCGAAAGGAGAATCGCTCGTCTTTTTCGTAAAATGTCGATGCAATAATTAGATGTAATCGACAATATCCAGGTGCTAAATTTCCGATTTGGATCGTAACTGTACAGACGAGTATAGGCGCGAATAAAGACCTCTTGCGCTGCCTCTTCCGCCTCGCCGGCGTTATTGAGCATGCGATAAGCCAAATTAAATACCGGACCTTGATAAGCTTGTATCAAGCGGCTAAACGCCGCCTGATCGCCCGCTATCGCTTGTTCTAACCAAATCTGTTCCTGATTGGACATTGAATCTCCTGACGTTTGCCGCCTATACGCAGGGAGTTTCATAAGGTTGCACACTTTTTGACGCTACTTTTTCCCTGTTTTATAATGCGCCTGATGAGTATAAATCAAAATCAAGAAAAACAATCATTGCCTTCTACGCTTTATACGGAGGAATATTTTCTAACTTCTTGCGAAGGGTATGATGAGTTCATCGCTACCGAAGGGCAACATCTTTCGCGCCGATTGCGCGACGCATTTGAAATCGCGGATGTTTCGCCAGGAATGCGTATTTTGGACGCTGGATGTGGGCGCGGCGAAATTGTTCGGCATTGTATGGAGTTGGGGATACCATGTTTTGGCTTCGATTACGCTGAGGTGGCTTGCCGCATGACGCGGGATGTAATTAATCAGGAGAGGGAGAGATTAGAGGCAAACGAACATGCCGGCAACGTTGCTCCGGCTGGCGTTTTGATGGCAGACGCCAAACAATTGCCTTATCCCACTGGCTATTTTGACCGTGTTTTGATGTTCGATGTGGTCGAACACCTTTACCCCTGGGAATTACACAAAGCGTTATTGGAAGTACACCGCGTTTTAAAGCCCAACGGGCGCTTTATTGTGCATACTGCCCCCAATCGATGGTACGACTTGTATGCCTACCCTGTGGTCAGATTGGTGCGCACATTGATGGGGCAAGGGGCAAAGTACCCCAAAGACCCCAGGGCAATTACGCCAGCCAATCAAGAGGTGCACGTGAATGAACAAGATATATTAAGTATTCGCCGCGCCTTACGAGCCGCGGGATTTGATGGTAAAATTTGGTTAGACTCGCCGCCGCAAAATCGGAACGAGAATTTGATTTTAGGCAGTTTACGCCAAATTGCCTTCGATGTTCCGCCATTTCGTTGGTTTTTTGAGCGAGAGCTTTTCGCCGTTGTAGAAAAGATGTAAACCTGAAAGCAGTAACTTTCCACATATGAGTGACAGACGCCGTATCGACAATTTAACGACCGAAGAATTGGAAGACATACTGTATCGTCGCAAGCGGACAGAACGCTTGGCGCGTTTGCGACGACTAAAAGACGAGGGGCGGCTTATAGAAGCGGCTGGATTAGCCCCGCCTAATCCAGAACCGCCGCCAATTGTTCGTCCCAACATCACCCCCAACGGCGCCATGCAGCGCTATGGTGTACAAGACAGCGAAACGCCTTCCCCCAGACACGAATCCCGCCGCCAAATTTTGTGGGGATGGCTTGCCAATAAAGGGTTATTATTGGTCGAAATTGGGGCGATCATCGGTTTTATTTGGTTGATCGTCAGTTTTTTGGATACTCGACGGGAGTTAAATCAGGAGTTGGCAACGCTGCAACAAGAAGAAGCTCTCGCTGCCAAGCCAGTTCCGGCAACCGCTGCGCCCATAATCAATGTAGCGGTGCTGCCCAGCGGACATCGCCCGCCCATAGACGGGCATCCCCCTCAACCAGGCGAAGCTGGCTATATCCCAGAACATCTAACGCAAATCATAAACGAATATACGCCTCCGCCAATTCCTACCCCCGGACCCGCCCAACCACGCCGCATCCAAATTCCTACAGTAAATGTGGATAGTACGATTGTACAAGGAGATAATTGGGAGCAGCTTAAAAAAGGTGTAGGGCAACATATTGGATCGGGATTGCCGGGGCAGCCTGGCAATATGGTTTTATCGGCGCATAATGATATATATGGCGAAATTTTCCGCCATTTAGACAAACTTGCTCCTGGCGACGAAATAATCGTCTCCACTGAACGCACGCAATTTCTCTATGTGGTGCGAGATATTGACGTAGTTGAACCAACAGACGTTTGGGTAATGGCTGAAACTGATCATGCTAGCGCCACCCTTATTTCTTGCTATCCGTACCTCATTAATAACAAGCGGATCGTCATTTTTGCTGATTTAGCCGAGGAGCTAAGCGGTTAATTGAATGTATAGTTCAACCGAAGCCGCTTAAATTGACGCGCTCTAACATAACTCAAAAATCGAGTTGGCTATGAGCGGCGTATAAACGATCATTTAAGCTGTTTTTAAATAGAATTGTAATGGCATCCGTTACTTTTCTACTGTACTATAGGCAAGATATAATCCAGGTTGATTTCGGAGAGAAGTATGGCGCAAATTGTAGTTATTGATGATGATCAACAGATCCGGCGAATGCTAGGATTTATTTTAGAACGCGCCGGTTACGAAACGGATTTGATTGGCGATCCCAAGGAAGGGTTGGCTGCGCTGAAAAACAATAAGCCAGATTTGCTTGTTTTAGATGTGATGATGCCTTTGATGAGCGGCCATGATGTATTGCGAGAGATTCGATCAGATGAGACGATAGCCGATTTGCCTGTGGTAATTTTATCGGCGCGGGCGCAAGACGTAGACCGCAACACTGCTTTAGGAATGGGCGCTGACGCATATTTGAGCAAACCGATAGAACAGGATGAAATTTTGTCTGTTATCGGTGATTTGCTATTTAAAGGGGGGGTTTCACAAAATGCCAGCGGCTCTCGGGGGTATGTGATTTCAGTTTTTGGATTGCGGGGCGGTATCGGACGAACAACTTTGGCAGTAAATTTAGCGGGCGCATTAAGAAGGGTCAGTAAAGAAGCTGTTTGTTTAATCGATCTATCTCCGTCTGGCGGGCAAGCGGCAATGCATTTTAGAATGGCGGCAAAGCCCACCTGGCAAGATTTGGCGACCCAGGTAGATTTTTCTCCAGAAAAAATAGAGGAATATTTGCTGCAACATCGTTCGGGGCTTTATTTGTTTGCGGCGCCAGTTGTGCCGCAAAAACCCGACCTTTTTTCAGGCAAACAGTTGCGGGGGGTTTTAAATGCGTTGTCTAATCAGATGACTTTTATCGTGCTGGATTTGCCGGCAATATGGTCTGATAGCGTCATGGCGGCATTAGAATGTTCCGATATGACGCTGCATGTGATGACGCCCGATTTGGTGTCGGTGCAGCTTGGGGCGCAAACGATACGGACTTTGACAAACAATGAGCTTCAACTAAAGCAAAAAGCGCATCTATTAAACCGCATTTCGCCTGAAGAGGGCGTGCCGGCAACTGTGGTGGAGAAAGGAATTGGAGCGCGATTAGCGTTTCAGATCGATTACGACCCCAACCAATCGCGGGCTTTAGCCCAAGGCATGCCCCTGACATTGACCAATGCCCAATCTCCTTTGCCGGCAATGATGCGCCGCATGGCGGACGCTATTTGGCAGCGCATAGCGGCAAAACAGTAACCAAATGCCGGCATACCCCGCGCTTGCTCTTTTAGAATTTGACAGCATCGCCATCGGCATTTATGCTGGCGACGCCATGATAAAAAAAGCCCCGATCGCCGAAATTTATACCGGAACTGTTCAGCCGGGGCATTATTTGGCAATGGCAGTGGGCGAAGTCGCTGTTATCGAAGAAGCGTTAACCGCAGGGCTAGAGGCAGGGCAAAACAATTTGTGCGACTCTCTTTTTTTGCCGCACGCGCATCCCAATGTGATTGAGGCGTTGCGCGGCAACAAGCAAATGCCGGCAACCGACGCCCTGGGCATCATCGAAACAAAAACTGTTCCCGCTGCTATTCGCGCCGCCGATGCCGGCAGCAAAGGGGCACAGGTCAACCTTATCCGACTGCGATTGGCGGATGGGTTAGGCGGCAAAGGGCTCTCCTTGTTCGCTGGTTTGGTCGCCGATGTCGAAGCGGCAGTTGAAATCGCGTCGGAACAAGCAAAAATGGAACTGATACAACAGATGGTCATCCCCCAACTCCATGCCGAAATGATATCGAATGTCCACGCTGACCGATTTGGCGACCATTTTACATGGGAGTCACTCTAATGCAATTGGCGCGGGTGATCGGCTCGTTGGTATCCACTCAGAAAGTTGCGGGACTGCAAGGAATTAAGTTATTATGGGTGCAACCGCTGGACAAAAAACAACGTCCAGTTGGAGAAGCGGTCGTAGCAGCCGACGCCACAGCCCAAGCTGGTATAGAAGAATTGGTGTTTATTGTAGGAAGCAGAGAAGCGGCTCAAGCAATGCCCATCAAATTTGTCCCAGTTGATCACGCCATTGTTGGCATTGTAGACGATGTAGCGAATTAACGCTCGCCTAGGAGTTTCAGATGTACGTGGGTCGCGTATGTGGCACGGTAGTCGCCACCATCAAACACGAGGCTTTTGACAGCCATAAACTGCTGTTGGTAGAACGATTAAACCTAAACGGAAAGCCAACCGAGGCGTATGATATTTGTGTGGATAGGGCACAGGCAGGGATTGGGGATCAGGTATTGGTGTTAGATGAAGGAAATGGGGCGCGACAAATCCTAGAGATGAAAGTCGCTCCGATTCGGGCTGTTATTGTTGGCATTGTGGATGAAGTAACGTTGGCGGCAGATTTATCATGAACGCTCGACAACCCCTATCTTGCAATCTAAACCTCAGAATGATAGAATTCCGCCCGCTGCCCTCATCGTCTAGGGGACCAGGACGTAGCCCTTTCAAGGCTAAAACCGGGGTTCGAATCCCCGTGAGGGCATTCATAAAAGCTCTGCCTAGTGGCAGAGCTTTTTTAGCTTAACTTGGTTAGTGGTACATGGCTCGAAAAATTTTTGTTCTGAACCAGGAAACAGGCGCCGGCAAGGAATTATACGATAAGCGGCACAAAATGGATGTGGACGCCCTGTTCGGCGGCGCTCTCCGAAAAGAACACAGCCGGATCGCCAAAGAAAAGCCAGATTTAATTGTGGCAGAATTGCATCAAATGGACGCTTTAGGGTGGCATATCGCCAGACAAATCCGGGCAGAATCTCCCAATACTCACTTTTTGTTCACCACCCGCTATTCCGACGAAAAAAGAGAGAAGGTGGCGCAAGCTAGGCTAAACGCCCAGCAGGTCAGCTATCCGGTAACCTGGCGAAAAATCGGTCAGGCGTTCGAACGATTTGCTATTGAACATAGCGACTCCGTCGATGAGGATGCTGATTTGCCTAAAGTCGCAATGCCCATCCGCAACAAAATCGCCTTCCCTTATGGTTTGTTGGCGTTGGCATTGGCATTGGGCGCCATCTATCTTGGTTTTCAATTCGTTACCGTCAACATTCAAGAACGCTTTAACAATCAGCTCATCGAAACTGCCCAATTGACAGCGGATTGGATGGCGCGAGAAGAACAAAGCCAGTTAGAAACGATGCGGTTGGCAGTCAATACCAATGGGGTTCAAGATGCCATTGTTCAAAATGACGCTGAGGCTCTGCGCGAACTCGTCGTGCCGTTGGCGGTAAATAGTCAGGAAGAAGCGATCGAAATATTAGACCCTTCTGGCGAAAGCGTGATGTCGCTGCGTCATCGACCAGGCGGCAATGTGGAGGAATATCTTTATAGCAAGGGGGATGATATCTTCGCGGAGTGGGATTTTGTGCAGAAAGTGATGAATGGCGAGGTAGATGATAGCGGCGACAAATTTGCCGGCATCGCCCAGGCAGATTGGGGGGATTTTCTTTATATCGCCGGACCTATCAACAACGCCGACGGGGATTTAATTGGCGTCATCTTGATCGGCGGCTCGCTATCTAACTTAGCCCGCGATATTCGAGAAGAAACGTTGGCTCAAATATCAATCTACGACAAAGAAGGCAACATATATGCCACCACCCTGCCACAGGAACCGCAACCATTAGGAGAGCTAGCCGAATTTGCATTGGCTAACCAAGATACCCAAAGTCAACTGCGCGATTTTGGGGTAGGCAGCATTGAGTACAGCGAGTTGGTAGGACCGTGGGAAGCGCGGAACGGTGAGGATATTGGGGTAATCGGTTCGGCATTGTCCCAGCTTTTTGTGGTGCAAGCCACCCGCAGCTTAAAAACGCAAACCTTATTGTTAATCGCCCTTGCCTTTTTAGCCATCTTGTTGGCTGGCATCTTGGTAGCCAAGTGGATCACCGATCCTATCGGCAAAATCATTCGCGCTTTGTCCCAGGTTTCAAATGGCAATTTGAATGTCTCGGTGCAGCCAACCAGCAATGACGAGATGGCTGTGCTAGGGTATGCCTTTAACCAAATGGTAGAAGATTTGCGCGAAGGGGAAGTGTATCGCGATCTGTTGGGCAGGGCGGTTACGCCAGAAGTGCGGGAATTGTTGCGCCAACAGTTGCAATCGGGAGATTTACGTCTAGAAGGGCAAAAGGTGGTCGCTACTGTATTGTACAGCGACATTCGGGGGTTTACGTCGATTTCTGAAGAGCTGGGAGCCGAGAATATGTTCGTCTTTTTGAATCAATATTTGGAAGAGGTGATTCCAACGATTACGGCTCAAGGCGGGGTGGTGAATGAATTTGCTGGCGACGCATTGGTAGCGGTATTTGGGGCGCTTCCCCGGCAGATGCCGGCAAACGAAAGCGCATACAATGCCGTTAATGCCGCTTTAGCCATGGAAGCGGCGATCATCAAACTCAACAAATTGCGCGAAGCGGAGAGCCAACCGATGTTTATCACCGGCATCGGCATCACCACTGGCAATGTGGTATTTGGGGCTGTCGGCAGCGTCAACCGCCTGCATTTTTCCGTCGTCGGCGACCCCGTTAACACCGCCCATCGTTTGCAAGAGATGAACAAAGCGTTTGGAGAAACGAGCGTCATCGCTAGCGAAGAAACCGTTCGCGCTTTAGGAACCCGCGCCAGCCAATTTCATCTCGATTCGTTGGGAGAGATAAAGTTGCGGGGCAAAGAAACGGATACAGAAGTATTTCGCTTGAGAACCAAAGACTGCTAAACGATGAGACCGGTAAATAATCCTTTTGAGGGAGTGGGCTTTTTGACCAAGGCGTTGGGGTTGCTTTTTCTATTGTTGCTGGCGTTAACTCCCGGCGTTCTTTATTATGTCAGTCAAAGCGATCCAGATGATCATCTGCTAGATGTCGTTCTGCATTCTGATCTGGAGGCGAACTACCTACCCGACGCCCTGCCGACCCGTTCCAGCGTTTCGATAAATATCGTCCGTGATGTGATTAAAGATACTGAACCAGACGCCGATGTGGACGCCCGGTTTGACAGTTTTGTGGCTGGGTTACAGACTCCGGTGTCGAATGTCAACCCGGTTATGCCTAATCCAACCGCTACGGCTACTGCTACTTCTGCCCCCACCAACATGCCAACCTCAAGTCCAACAATATCCCCCTCGCCAACCGTTTCTTTGCCTGGCGGCGACCATATTATTGTCGAGGGGGACACGCTTATTGAGTTGGCGGAACAATATAATACGACGGTGGAAGAGTTGATGTGGCTGAATCCAGAAGCGACCCCGAAAAGTCTGGAAATCGGAGAGAAACTTATCATCCCCGCCACCCCCGCTCCATAAAAAGGAAGAACCAAATGAAAAGATTGGGCATCAATATCGGTTATGCCGCCGGCAAAATCGAATTGCCATTGGAATTGATTCGAGAGGCAGATAAGCTGGGGGTTTATGCGTTGTGGAGCGCCGAAGCGTATGGTTCGGACGCCATTTCGCCGTTGGCTTGGGCGGGGGCATTGACCGAACGCATCAAGTTAGGCGCCGCAATTATGCAGATTCCAGGACGCACCCCGGCAAATGCCGGCATGACCGCCATGACCCTCAATCAACTTTCTGGCGGTCGCTTTTTGATGGGATTAGGCGTTTCGGGACCACAAGTGGTAGAAGGATGGCACGGAGTCAGCTACCGCAAACCCCTTACCCGCACCCGCGAATATGTAACCATTGTCAGACGAATCTTAGAGCGAAAAGCGCCATTGCAATTTGACGGCGAAATTTACCAACTGCCTTACCAAGGGGGCGACGCCACCGGATTGGGCAAGCCGCTGAAAAGCTCTTTGCGCGCCCAACCCGACATCCCAATTTATTTGGCTGCCATCGGACCCAAAAATGTGGAGCTCACCGCCGAAATCGCCGATGGCTGGCTGCCTATCTTTTTCTCGCCAACCCGTTATGACGACACATTTCGAGCCCATGTGGAGGCGGGTTTCGCCAAAGCGGATGGGGGTAAAGGGTACGACGTTTTTGATATCGCTCCTACGACATTTGTCATTATGGAAGATAATTTGGAGGTGGCGTACAATATGCTGCGCCCCATGTTGGCGCTGTATATCGGCGGCATGGGGGCGAAGGGAAAAAACTTTTACAATGATTTGGCAAAACGGTATGGCTTTGAGGAGGAAGCGGAGCAAATTCAGGAGTTATACCTTGCCGGCAAACAGGGTGAGGCGATGATGGCAGTGCCGGCAGCCCTGATCGATGAGGTAGCGTTGGTTGGTCCCAAAGAGTGCATCCGCGACCGGCTGGCAATGTGGCGAGAAGCCCCCATAACCACCCTAAATATCACTGTCCACAACCTAGAAACGCTGCGAATGATGGTTGAATTGACAAGCGAATTGTGAGCCGCAAACGCAGAAGGAGAGCGCCATTAGATTTAGAGCCGTATGGCGGCTGTCCAGATGATGATTTGCTGGGCATCGTTCCATTGGCAGTAGGTTGGCTAGAACGCCAGGTTGACTATGCGCAAGGAGAGATGCCGGCAGCCTTCCTCGACCAACTCGCCCTCTTTTGCCAACCCGACTACATCGTTTGTCACACGCCAGGAAAACGCCCCTGCCCCCTATGCGGCGACCAAATTGACGACTTTGGCGGCGGCGAGATTCGGGCTATAGGCAAAACGGAGATTTACGCCTCGCCAGACCTCATTTTGCATTTCGTCAGGCGGCATAACTATGCTCCACCGCCCCCATTTGTAGAGGCGATAATGACCGGTCCAATGCCGGCATCCCCCGAACACCGCGCTTTGCGCCGCGTCTATGCCCTGTAGCCGTCTCCATCCCCTTGACAGCTAATCAGACATTCGATAAATTACCCACATCATGTTTCGTCCGTTTTCATCCCTGCCCAAACCATTGTGAACAAACCTTTGTCGATCACCAACCATCATTACCCGCATAGCTGCCATCAGAAACTGCTCGCCCTGTAACCCAACGCCAACCAGTCCCAATCGGTTGGCGTTTTTTTATTTCATATCATTTCATATCATTCTTAAAACTTCCCAATTCAAGGAGGAAAACATTATGAAAGTATCCATGACCATCAACGGTCAATCCTACGAAAAAGAGACAGAACCCCGCACCCTGCTCTCTGATTTTCTACGGGAATATATCGGATTGACCGGCACAAATATCGGGTGCGACACCAGCCAATGCGGCGCTTGCACCATCCACATGGACGGGTTGGCGGTCAAATCTTGCACCGTGTTAGCCGTACAAGCAGATGGCAGCGCCATCACCACCATTGAAGGGTTGGCGCAAAATGGGGAACTCCACCCCATGCAACAAGCCTTTTGGGATGAGCATGGCTTGCAATGTGGCTATTGCACGCCCGGCATGATTATGGCAAGCGTCAAATTGGTAGAAGATAACCCCAACCTAACCGAAGCCGACATCCGGCATGGGCTAGAAGGGAATATGTGCCGTTGCACCGGCTATCAAAATATCGTGAAGGCAGTGCAAACCGCTGCCGGCAATATGGCAGGAGGTGACTAATGGGTAACTACATCGGCAAATCGATGAAGCGGGTCGAGGACCCCCGTTTTATTCAAGGACAAGGCAAATATGTGGCAAATCTCAAATTGCCAAACATGGCATACATGGCGATCAAACGCAGCCCCTATGCCCACGCCCTAATCAAAGGGATAGATGTTAGCGCCGCCGAATCTGCCCCCGGCGTGATCGCCGTATTTACCGGGCAAGCCCTGCTGGATGATGGCATAGGTCCATTGCCCTGCGGCTGGCAAGTGCCAGACATCAAAATACCGACACAAAATGCCCTGACGGTGGACAAAGTGCGCCATGTGGGCGACCGAGTGGCGATTGTGCTGGCGGAAACGCCCTACAAAGCGGCAGACGCGTTAGATTTAATCGAGATGGATTACGAACCATTGCCGGCAGCTATCGGACCCCGGGCAGTGACGGAAGATGGAGCGGCACAGGTACACGACGACGTGCCCAACAACATCAGCTACGAATGGGAAATCGGCGACAAGGAAGCCCACGACAAAGCGTTTGCCGAAGCAGACCATGTGGTAGAGCTAGAGCTAATCAACCAACGGCTTATCGCTACGGCGATGGAACCCCGCGCCGCCGTCGCCCAATGGAACGACTTTACCGAAGAGATGACGTTGTGGACAACCAGCCAAAACCCCAACCTGACGCGGGTGGTGATGAGCGCCTTCACCTTGCAGATTCCAGAACATAAATTGCGGCTTATCTCTCCCGATGTGGGCGGCGGCTTTGGCAGTAAAATCCCCCATTACCCCGAAGAGATTTTAGCCCCCTGGGCGGCGCGCAAAATCGGTCGCCCCGTCAAATGGGTAGCCAGCCGCTCCGAATCTGCTTTGTCCGACACGCAAGGGCGCGACCATGTGACCAAAGCGAGGTTGGCGGTAAAAGATGATGGCACAGTGACCGGCTTGGATGTGGTCACTTGGGCAGACAACGGGGCATATTTGTCCATCGTCGCCCCCCTGATTCCGACCGCTTTTTACATCACTCTGCTGTCGGGTTTGTACAAGATTCCCGGCATTTACGGCAAAATGTACGGCACTATGTCGAACACCGTTTGGGTAGATGCCTATCGGGGCGCTGGCAGACCTGAGGCGGCTTATGTGGTGGAACGGTTGATGGATTTGGCTGCCGGCAAGCTAGGCATGGATCCGGTGGCATTACGCAAAAAGAATTTGATTCCAGCAGACGAATTCCCCTACCAAACCCCAGTGGCATTGCAATATGATAGCGGCAATTATCAGGGATTGTTTGCCGAAGCGGAGAAATTGTCTGGCTATGCCCAATTACGGGCTGACCAAGCCAAAGCGAGGTCTGCAGGCAAGTTGGTGGGCATCGGTGTGGCAGGCTGTATCGAAGCCAGCGGTCCGGCGCCATCGGCAGTGGCGGGGGCGTTGGGCGGCGTGACTGGTTTTTGGGAGGCGGGCACGATTCGGGTTCATGCTACGGGCAAGGTGACGGTGATTACCGGCGCCCACAGCCACGGGCAAGGGCACGACACCACTTTCCGGCAAATTGTGGCTGACCAGTTGGGCGTATCGCCGGACGACATCGACATCTCGCATGGCGACACGGCAGTGGTGACGAATGGGATGGGCACCTATGGCAGTCGCTCGACCAGCGTGGGCGGTTCGGCGTTGGTGCGGAGCGCCGAAAAACTTGTCGCTAAAATGAAGAAGCTGGCGGCGCATCAGTTGGAAGCGGATGAGGCGGATATGGTTTATGACGCTGATTCTGGCAATTTCCATGTGAAAGGGTCGCCTGACCGGGCGAAGGGGTTTGGCGAGATGGCTTTTGCGGCTTACACGGCTCATAATTTGCCGGCAGGTATGGAGCCGGGGTTGGAAGAAGACACCTATTACGACCCTGCCAATTTCACCTATCCCAATAGCGCCCATATCGCTCAGGTAGAGGTTGACCGAGAGACGGGCGAAATAACGATTCAGAAATATTTTGCCGTGGATGATGTAGGCGAAGTAATCAACCCGATGATTGTGCAAGGGCAAGTGCTGGGCGGCATCGCTCAGGGCGTGGGTCAGGCGTTGTGGGAAGGGACGCATTACAGTGAGGATGGTCAGTTGCTGACTGGTTCGATGCTGGATTATGCGGTGCCGCGAGCGGATGGTTTTCCGATGATTACCACTAGCCGTACCGTGACCCCATCCCCCCATAACCCGTTGGGCGTGAAGGGAGTGGGCGAGATGGGAACGATTGCATCTACCCCGACCATTGCCAATGCGGTGATGGATGCTCTTGCCCCGTTGGGGGTGACTCATATTGATATGCCGTTGACGGCTCAAAAAGTATGGCAGGCGATTCAATCTGCCAATGGAGGAGGCGACTAATGTACCCACCACAATTTGATTATTATCGAGCGAACTCGGTTGAGGACGCTTTGCGGTTGATGAATGAATATCCAGATGGCAAGTTATTGGCGGGCGGGCATAGCCTTATCCCGACGATGAAGTTGCGGTTGGCTGATCCGGGCGTGTTGATTGATATTGGCAGGATCGGCGGTTTGCGGGGATTTGCCGGCAATGGACACGGCATCAAAATTGGGGCGTTGACCACGCACGCCATGATTGCGGCGAATGAGGATTTGCCGGATGTGTTGAGTGAGGCGGCGAGCATGATTGGCGACCCGCAAGTACGGAACAGGGGCACGATTGCCGGCAATATCGCCCATGCTGACCCTGCTTCTGATTTGCCGACGGTGTTGGTTTGTCTTGGAGCGCAGATTCATGTGGCTGGTCCTAACGGCGAACGGACCATTCAGGCGGATGATTTCTTCACCGATCTGTTTGAAACGGCGTTGGCAGATGGAGAAATGATTACCGGCATCTCTGTTCGCAATCGGGAAGGGTTTGTGGATCGGGGCAATGGGTCGGCTGGTTCTGCCTATGCCAAGCTGTTTAACCCGGCATCGCGGTATGCCATGGTGGGGGCGGCGGTGTCGCTGGTGGTGGATGCGGATGACAACCATATTCGCAATGCCAGCGTGGCGGTTGGCGGTTTGACGACTCATGCCAAACGCGCTGAAGCGGTGGAAGATGCGCTGAATGGCGTGCCGGCTACGGCGGAGGCGGTAGCGAATGCGGCGAAAGCGGTGGCGAGTGACCTGGGCGATGATGTGATGGGCGACATTCATGCCAGCGCGGAATATCGTCGGGCAATGGCGCCGGTGATGGTGGCTCGGGCGGCGATGAAGGGGGTGGAACGGGCGAAGTAGCTGTTTTTGTAGTAGGAATGATGGACAACGGGCGACTGCCGGCAGTTTTGGGCAGTCGTCCGTTGTTTTAGCTGTCCTAGCTACTGTCAATCACAAAACTCGTTGATAGCTCGTCGCCAAAGTCTAATCCATGCACCATCATTAGCTCTCTCTTCCATGAAAATATCGTTTTCATCCAAATATTTCCAATTCTCATCAGAGTTTTTTAGAAATTGTCTGGAGTTTATTAAATCAATATTAAACCTATGCTCAAAATCCGCGAACCAATATAAATACTGCCTCCAGCTCAAACCTAACCAAGCAGTACCTGGTGAATTATCTAGTGAGTCAAGAACTTCTATACAGAATGGATTATTCATACTGGTCTGAGAAATCAATCCAGCCTTTCTGATACGAATTAAATCGGACTCTCGAAGATATGCCATTATGCTCTCTTCGGTAGTGTAACATTCTTTCTGTAAATTTATCGGTCGACATTGCAAAAAGCAAGGTCAGCGTCTATCCTTGGTAAATTCAATCAAACTAAGGAGAACAACATGACCTTGCAGACAAATGATAACGCACTTTACCAAATTGAGACCACCCTTGCCCAAGCCGGCTTCGACGGCTTGGCAGAAGCGCTGAGGATACTCCTCAACGAAATCATGAAAATCGAACGAGCCGAGCATCTGCATGCCCAACCATACGAGAGAACAGAAACCAGGCGCGGCTACGCCAATGGCTACAAGCCCAAAACTGTACGCTCACGGCTAGGAGCAATCACCCTCAACATCCCCCAAGTGAGGGACAGCAACTTCTACCCCAGCAGCCTAGAAAAAGGGATGCGGAGCGAACGCGCCCTCAAAACAACATTAGCCGAGATGTACATTCAAGGAGTTTCCACACGCAAAGTAGCCGCCATCACCCAAGAGTTATGCGGCTTTGAAGTCAGCAGTAGCAGCGTCAGTCGGGCCACAGCCGAGCTAGACGAGTTGTTCAGCCAATGGCGAGAACGGTCATTGGGAGCGTATCGTTATCTCATCCTTGATGCCCGCTACGAACACGTCAGAGAAGGGGGACAGGTGGTCGATGCGGCCGTGCTGAGCGCCATCGGCATCTCTGCCCAGAGTGGCAAGCGAGAAGTGTTGGGTTGCTCCGTCGCTCTTTCAGAGCAAGAAGTTCACTGGCGCACCTTCTTGCAAAGCCTCAAACAGCGTGGACTACATGGGGTCGAACTCATCGTCAGCGATGCCCATGAAGGGTTGCTAGCGGCCAAACAGACCGTTTTTCCCACCATTCCGTGGCAACGTTGTCAAGTCCACTTGCAACGCAATGCCCAACGCTATCTGCCGCGTAAGGAGATGAGAGAACCGGTGGCCACTGACATCCGTGCCATCTTCAACGCCCCCAACCGACCTGAGGCAGAACGGTTGTTAGACCAATTGCTTGACCGTTATGCCAGCACGGCTCCTCGTTTGACTGCTTGGGCAGAAGAGGCATTGCCACAGGGCTTCACTGTTTTTGCCTTCCCAGACAAACATCGCCGTCGGCTACGCACCACCAACTCCATTGAGTGGCTCAACAAGGCGATCAAGAAGCGGACGAAAGTGGTTAGTATCTTTCCCAACTCCGCCTCTTGCCTACGGTTGGTGACAGCGATTGTGATGGAGATTTCGGAGGAATGGCTGGCTGGAAATGTTTATCTGACGATGAACGACGGCTAAATCAATGTTCAAGGATAGACGAATTTACAGAAAAGATGTTGCTTAACCTCTCTTCAAACCAGTAGCTTAATTGTCCAACCCCCCTTGATTCTTCTGACCAACGCGATGGACTAAAGCGACGTAGATTATAAAACTTACCCGATGCACAATGACTTGCACCTGCTGTCTTCCAAAGAAGAATGTCTGTAGAAGCAAAGCCAACTAACACTTGAATTTTAGCATTTTCCAAATAACTTATCAATCTCATTGCACCTTTAATATCTTCTGTTTCATTCAACTCCCTCCTCGGAATGGTATCAGTAATAAATATCAAATAGACGCGGTTAACAGATATTTTTGAAATTATTGATGCTATTTCGGCACTTCTATCAAGGCTTGATAAATCCTTCAAGTTGGCAAGTACAGTTAGCAAGACGTCAGTATCTTCGCCCTGGAGCCCCTTCAATAACTTATCATAAATTTCTAGGTTAAGTTTGTAATAATCATTAGGATACAGCCTTGGAACAACAACTGGTGAACAAATACTGCTTGGATTATTTCTCTTTGCTACTTCGATCAAATCATTAATTATTTTCTGCCACCAGTGGATTGAACTTTGATCGGCTGTATCAACATCAGATGGAAAATAAGACCAATTAGGCAATTGTCCACGTTCTGAGTTGGGAAAATATAATTGAGGATCAAAGATCGTTTCAAATTTATCTGTTTTAAATGTCTCTATTTGCTGAGCAACTTTTTGTTCTGGATAATTAACTGGACTTAGTATTGCGCCACGAAACCTATGTAAATCTTCTTCTGCTAAAAGGTTTTGAGAATCATGTCCCATTTGATGATAAACTGCCATTATCAGCTCCTTTGTTTCAGCCATGCTGACATCAAATCATTTGGTCTTCTAAATCTCCTAACAGACCATTTAGAAGTCATCTCAATCAAACAACCTAAGTTATCCTGTTGAAATCGATCTAGCATATCTGGTGATCTCCTCCCCCTACTAGCTACCCGAACAACAGTATCTGGATCATATAATGGTTCATGATCATGTTGATAGGGATGTTTTTTATAACGGGCAAAGCAAAGAAGAACACCTAAAGAAAATTGATCTGTTCTCCAATCGATATAATCCTTCTCGTTATTCAGTTGTTCTGGGGCAGAATAGTAAGGGGTACCTGGACCCCGCGGTCTCCATGTCTGGGTAATCGAAGAAGCTGTCAAATCTCTAACAATCCCAAAATCCACAAGAATAGGATTACTAAAATCAGATTTGAACATAATGTTTGCAGGTTTAATATCTCGATGAACTAAATCTAGCGATGCTATATGAGAGATAGCATTTATCAGATTTATACCTATATCAATGGTATCCGACCAGCTTAAACAGCCCTGATTCAACCTTTCTGCCAGATTTCCACTATCTAAATAATCTTCAATGAAATAATCGAAGGTTTGATTTTTAAACATGAATTTGTCGATTCGTCTAAGCTTAGCAATGTTAGGATGATCGCATTTTAGGATTGCTTCGATTTCTCTTTCCGTCCTGTCTGTCGAGGTAGAAGTTTGAATAACCTTAAGTGCTAGTTCTTCCTGGTCTTGGGAGACAACATGAAATACTTCTTTGAAGGCACCTTCTCCAACTTTTCCAACAAAAACAAAACTATTTTCGGAACATATTAGTTTTGCAATTTCCCTCAAACTGGCTTTATTGCTCATCTTACTACTCCACTTAATTGATTTTTACAAAATACCCTCAATGGCTTTTTCTGATAACCATGGCTGTAATGGTTCAATTGGTTCAGCATCTAATAATAATTTAATAGTTTCATTTTCAACGTAACATAATCCAACCTTACGTCGAACGAAATCCTGCTTGGATTTTATGGCTCTCATTGCAACCGGTCTTGTGACAACGACATATGACGAATGTGCAAAACAAGTATTTCGATAAGCTTGTTGTAATGCGTCCTTCCATTTATGTAATTTTAACTCAAAGGCAATTAAATGTTGATTGTCTTTTAAGGCAATTACATCTGTTTTTCCTCTTCGATAGTCGAATTCACATGAAAATTCTACCCCTCCCCATGGGCTATCACCAGTGTCTAAGATATTACAAAAGCTTTCAAACATGTCTTGTTCAAAATGAAACAAACTGGTTTTATTCACACCCTGCCTCCAAGCTCAACTTCTCAAATTGATCGTTTGGAACTGATTCGCCAATAATATGTTAAACATAGTACATTAGCAAATCTCCGTCGATAATTTTATATGTGATAGACGGCTCTTTTGTGGGCAGTTGGGTGCTCTTTTTTACGAATTGGGGCGTAGCGTAACCGCTTGGCTTCCATCTATCCGTACTTCATATTTTTGACACACCTCCAATTTCGTCTTCTCAAACTCATCCCTCCAAATAGTTCAGCGCATACCAATGCAACACCTCCCGAATTAACTGCTGGTACGACACATTTTCTTCTTGTGCCACTTGCTTAAATTTGTCAATCGTCAACTCAGTCAAACTAATAGAGGTCTTTCGGGTACGAATCCCTTTAGCCAACTGTTGGGTAGTTGGCATTTCTAACATCTGTTCAATCTTTTTCCACGAAACTTCTGCTCCCTCTTCAATCGCTGTGGCTACATTTTGGGGAGCGTCTGAATAAACCATTTTATCTTTCTTCATAGTTTGAAAATCTACGCCATGCTTTTCTAAATTGATTTTCTCCTTTTCTGTGTCCCATTCAAATTGCATATGTTCATTTTAGCATATGTTTGGATATACAATCAAATACCAATTTGGGGTATTTGCCGTTCTCCACAAATATTTGAACGGTTCTTTGATGAGCTGGAAACAGGGTAAGGGGGGTGAATTAGGCGGGGGATTGCCGGCATTCCCCTCCCCAATTTAAGACAAAAAAAGGTCGGACGCTTTCACGTCCGACCAAATAGCCCTTTGGCAGATCGCTTACACTCTCGGGAAAGACAATTGACTACTGAGCATCTTGACAGCTACGGTCGCGTCATGCCCGACACATCGCCGCCAAGTTCAGCAATTGAATCGTACAAAACCTGAATGGCATATAACCCATTGTGGGCGTACACGCCGGGGTCTTTCTGCACATATTGGTAGTTGTAACCAGCTCGTAACAAACTGGGCGTCCACGTCCCAAAACGGTTGCCAAAGTTGACTTCATCTGGGTCTGGTTCGCCATTGCCATTTGTATCTACAAAGTAGTAAGGATACCTTGCCGAGGAATAGATGATGGCATCAACACTAGCCGTGTTGTTGGCATAGCTTTGCATAGCCTCATACAAAATCATCGACATGGTGTCTATCTCATTGGCAAGTGATTCGGTATTGTCGCCATCCCCGTCATAATCTGCCGTATGTTCAGGGAAGCGAATTAAGCCGCTTAAATCAGCCCGCGTTTCCACCTCTTCATGGCATTCAGCGCATTCGTCAACTTTAACCTCTAGTTGATGCGTTTCATGGCACTCAATACAGGTGTCAAAGTCGCCGACATGCTCATTGCGACCGATATATTCGTTGCCGGCAAATTCATACGCTCCTTTTGCTTCGGCGCCAAACAAAGAAGCGCCTGCGGCAAAGTAATGGACATTCAAAAAGCGTAATTGTTCAGACGCTTCATCATCTGCCAATTCGCCAATCAAACCATCCACGCTCACCGTAGAAGAACGCCCTTGATGGCAGTTGAGACACAGGTTGCTGTCTGGATCGCCAGTGGACAGAGTTGCCCCGCTTGGGAAGGAGACCTCTGCCGGTTCAAAGCGGGTGAAGGTTTCCACATCGTTGTGGCAAGTAGCGCAATTGAGCCCGTTGGTGGTGGGTTGATGAATGGAGACGCCCTGTTCGATGAACAATGGCAATCCGGCAGAGCTATGACAACGGCTACAAGATGCCGGCACAAACCCATCCTCATCCCAATGACGAAACGCCTCTTCCGAACCAGCAAAATGACCATGGTCAATCCGGCTCATAGCCATCATATCAACCGGCTCAGTCAACGCCCCATTCAAATCCTCAATCGAATCGTACAACAATTGAATGATATATTTGCCGCCATGGGCATAACGACCAGGGTCTTTCAGGGAAACCTGATAATTGTAAGCCGCTTTTGCTAATCGGGCAGTCCAAGCGTTATACCTGTTGCCATAATTCGCTTCATCTTCAGCCAATTCCCCATCTCCATCTCCATCAATAAAGAAGTAGGGGTAAGAGTGGCTGTCGTAACCGATGGCTGTACCGCTCACATCGGTGGCGTAGCTTTGCATAGATGCGTACAAAACCTCACGCAACCCGTCAATTTCATAGGCAATGCCTTCGGTCATATCGCCATCGCCATCATAATCTACTAACGAGCCAGCCATCCGTACATCGGCAAAATCTTCCACGTTGTCCACATTTTCATGGCAGGCGGTACATTCTTCCACCTTCACTTCTAACGTGTGTGAGTTGTGGCAATCGATGCAGGAATCGTATCCTTCCACATGGTCGAATTTGCCGTCGTAGCTTTTGCCGGCATATTCATACCCACCCATCGCCGCTGTGCCATATTGGGTGGCGGCGGCGGCGTAGTAATGGATATTAGAAAAGCCAACTTCTTCGCTGACGGTATCAACATCTTCAGTTAAACCTGCCTCTTCAATGCCGGCATCCACACTAACCGTAGAATGACGCCCTTGATGGCAGGTCATACACCGCGCCTCATCACCCACGCCCATCACTTCGATGCCAGACGGAAAAGTGACAGAGGTCATTTGGACAGTGATGTCATTGTGGCAGGCTTGGCATTCTACCACCTCGCCCACTGGTACAGCCTCATCCACTGCCCCTGCTGCTGAGCCATCAGCCCCTACATAATCCAAAAAACCGCTTGTGCTATGACATTTGGCACAAGAAGTCGGCACTTCAGCCGGATCATCCTCATCCCAATGGACAAAGGCTTCGGCGCTGGCATCGGCATGGGCAGAAGTGAGCCATTCCGCCTGATAAGGCACCATCGAAACAGGCATTTCCGGGGCTACTTCCACGATGCGGGTGACTTCCACTTCGGGTCCCGCCATTTCCACAATTCGAGTGACTTCCACTTCGGGTCCCGGCACCTCCACTTCGCGGGTCACTTCAATCGTTTCCGGGTCACCCCGACAAGCAACAATGGCAAGGCTCAACAACAAAATTGCCATACCGAAAATCCATTTGGTAGATTGGATTCTCATCATAACCTCCTTATAGTAAAACTAATTTTGGAATTTGACAGAACAAACAAGATTGAGTGAATGAGAAATTCACCTGTAAAGTTCTGCCCTGTTCCTGATCTTTAATGCCGGCATCCTAAAACATCAAGGCGCCGGCGTTGTCAACGGTACAAAAATATCCCGCGTAACGCGAGGAATAGTGGTAATCGCTGTCTCTTCAAAAGTTGCCGCCCATACCACTAGGGCAAAAGCAACGACACTTATAATCATGCTAGCCACAAAAAATATACGACGACGGCGGGCTTCTGCCGGCAAATGCAAACCTAAAAAAGGTTCACCGCCCGCTTCTAGCCGTGCCAATTCTAGAGTATGCTCCTCCTCCATCTGATGACGAGGTAATTTACCGGTAAAAATGCTAGGATTAAAATGTTTGATATGAACATTGTAGATATGCCAAATCAAAATTGCCAACACAGCTAACAATGCTTCGCCACCATGCGCTTCTAACGCTGCCGGAATTATTTGTCCCGGCAAATAAGTGGCAGAAGCGATGGGGTTCCACAAGACAAAACCGGTCAACGCCATAATCGCCGTTCCCCAAATCACTGCCCAATATTCAAATTTTTCGCCAAAGTTGAACTTATCCATTTGAGGCGGTGTATCGGTAAAACCCAAATTGAAACGAATCGTATCTTTCAGGTCTGTCCAATCCTTTCGGTTGAACATAATTCGCATCTTTTCTCGCTTAACAAACAGCCGGTAGCCAATAGTTAGCAGATGAAAGACAGAGCCCATTACCAAAACAAAGGCAGCATATCGGTGGATGATGCGTATCCCTTCGATACCGCCAAAGAGGGCAATAATATTGCGGGAAATGCCGGCATCTGGGTATTTTTGTGGCAAGCCAGTTATTGCCAATAAGGAAAAACTGACCATCAAAATAAAATGTTCAATTCGCGCCATCATGCGAAAACGAATATATTGGGTTTCATGAATCATGACGACCTCCCAGCCAAACTGGTGCGTACCCGACGGTATATATCTGTGCCCACCAAAAACGCCAACCCGCCTACTGTAACCGGAATGATGATCCGGTAAAAGAGCCTCACCAAATAAACCAATGGGTTATGTTCTAGCGAAGGTTGAAAGTGGCTAGTCCAAGCGTCGGAAAAGTTGGCGGTAGCGTCGGGGTGACATTGTTGGCAGGTTTCGAGCAGGTTGGCTTTGATGCCGGCATGAGGGTCATCGGGGGCTAAAATATTGTGTACACCGTGGCAATCGTAACAAACCGCTTTATTCGTCTCCACTTCGGGGTCTTGCTGTTCAAATAGCGTCACCGTTTCCCCATGAAAATCTGCCACGTAGGTGTTAAATACATTGGTCGAAATCTCATATTCCGACATCAACGCTTCATTGGCATGGCAATCGGCACACAGTTGGGGGGAGCGAATGCGAAATAGATTGGTCGTTGGGTTGCCAATGTTATGAACGCCATGACATCCGATACAAGTTGGCACATCTTCATTTCCGTCAGTTAAGAGCGCATCGCCATGGATACTGCCGGCATACTCCTCATAAATCGTGCTATGACATTTTTCACAAGTGTGCGATACACGGGCGCGGGGTTCATTCGGCACAGGAGTATCATGCGCTCCATGACAATCGGTGCAAACAGCCGCTTCCTCTTTGTCATCTGTCAATGCCATCCCATGAACGCTGTCCAACGACAAATTGTATTGGTCTTCATGACAACGCCCGCATGACGGATATTTTTGCAAATGATATTCTCGGGCGCTGTTCGCCTCAACTGGTTGATGAGGGTAGCTATAATCTTCAGTGTGGCACTCTTGACAGGTCAACGCTTGCCAACTATTCCCTTCCCCATGCACTGATCCATGCAAATCTGCTGGATCAATCGTTAAAGATAGTTCATCACCATTTGGAAATTGCATTACAATGTTGGGTTGACTATGGCAAGCAAGGCAGGTTTCTTGTGGCTCACCATCGGCAAACAAGCCTGCCTGAATAACCCTATTCAAGCGGGATTCTGAATCTGATTCGTGGCACGCCAAACAAGCGGCGGTCGCCGTGCCGCTTTGCCACGCTTCGACTCCTTGCATCTCGTGGGCGGCGTGGCAATCGGTACAAACGACAGGTTCAGGCGCGTCGGCATCGAGGTGGCTGGTGGGGTGGGAATCGGTGTGGCATCTTTGGCAACTTTGGGCTTGTTCCATCTGGTAACTACGAAGATCAGGGGCAGTAACGCCAACATGAGGGATTTGGTAGTTTGTAGGGGTGTGGCAACTGGTGCAACTCAGCGGCTCATCGCCCAGCCCATGCGCTGAATGTGCCAGTGAGTCAATGTTGGTTTGTGCCGGCATTGTTTCGCCCGATGGAAAAACAATCACCGCCTCTGTATCTTGGTGGCATTGCCGGCAAGCTAAATCATCGCTTTGTTGGGCAGGGTTGGCTAAGGATGATGCCGGCAACTCATTGGCGTTACTCTGCTCAAAAATGAACAAAGCAAAAATGCCGGCAGCAAACAATATCGCCGGCAATCGCCATAATAGCGCCAATTTAGTCGCCATCCTCATACCTTTACTCTTCCGTCACAGAGTCGCCCGTTTCTGCCGGCACAATCGCAGGAATGAGAGTATGATACCCAACTGCCGCATCAATCAAAACTTCATCCGATTGTGGCGAAGCCCCGCCATTTTCGATATGACAGCCACGACAGGCAAAATTCAATCCCAATTGAGACAAAGCCACCGTCTCATCCTCATTAAACTGCCCAATTTGATAAGGGTCAATCGCCATCAAATGGGTACGAATGTCACCCGTAAATCGTTCTGGGGCGCCCACAGCGCTTTTGGTCACGCGCGGCATATGGCAATCAATACATGCCACATTAGAAAATTGATGTTTGGCGTTATTTTGTGTCTGATCTTCAGCAAAATGACAATTTTCGCAACTGGTGCGTGTCGTTTGGGCGCCCGACCGTCGCAACTGAATTACCCCATCATGCGGGTCGTGACAAACCACACAATCAACCGTCACATGTTTACTTTGGAACAACTCTTCATACTGTTCATGATGCTTAATCAAGCCGCCACTCGCATCTACCACCTCTGTCACGCCACGGAAATGACAATCCCCACATGCCGCGCCATCTCGATCTATTTCCATGCTAAATGACATCGGGTAACTGGCATGCATACTGCCCGGACCATGGCACTCTTCACATTGAACGCCCGGCTCAGACCATGTGCCAACCAACCCCGGCAACCCGTCTTGGTTACCTTCAGGACTATAAGCAGTAGTATGGCATGTGCCACAAGTGTAGGGCTTTTCTTCGCCGGCATGGTACGCAACCCAATTATTCCCCAAATCTATCTCTGGATTGTAAAAATTGTATTGCGTTGTAGCGTTTTCGTCTCCGGTGATGATAAATCCCTCGTGGTCAATAAAACGAGCTTTCCAGTTGTATCCGCCAATAATGTAACTAATGTCTGACCATTCATACCCTTCTGGCGGGCTTGGCACACTGGTAAAAGGGTAATCAGGTGGTTCGCCATCAACCACAGGGTTTAATTTCCATGGATGCCCACTCTGCATAAAACGGGCATAAATATCTTCATGACATTCCTGACAACTATCACGCCCAACAAATTGGGGCGGGGTAAAACTTACCCCATCTTCTCCAGCAGGTCCCGGTGGGCCTGGTTCGCCGGGCAAGCCCTGTGGTCCCGGTTCCCCTTGCGCCCCTTTTTCCCCTTGTGGACCTTGTTCGCCCGATTGCCCACTACATGCTAACAAGCCCAACAATACGACAATAATTCCTAAAACCAAACACATTTTCCGCCACATTTCCACTCCTAGTTTAAGTAACCCGCAAAATGTATCGCGCACACCCGAAAGGGCTCCCCAACGGTTTTAGAATGGGAGAAACCAAACTCCTTTCGGATTTTTCTTGAAAAAGTTTTGCATTCTACATAAAACTTCAGTGATCATTGCTATTCTCGAAAGATGTTCGATTGATAGACGCAAATATCATTGCCGGCAGTTTATAGTTGCGCTCCTCTTTTGGCTAGTGACGACTGTCATACAGTCTAAGTGACAAACTACACTTATTTCAATTTTGCTTTTAGGAGATCATTGAATCGGCTCTGAAATTTGCGGCTTTTGCCGTCTACAATCTCGATATGCCGGCATAATCCGGCGCGGCTAAAATCGAGCGGCGGCAACCTTCGCTCCAAAACGGCGCTTTGCCATATAATACAACACTTGATTGGGAGGCAAGGGATGCAGAAAGAGGGCAGATAGAAATTTATGGTGAACAAATATGACATTACAAAAAACAATTGACGGCAACGAAGCGTGCGCGCTCATCGCCCACAAATTAAATGAAGTAATCGCCATTTACCCCATCACCCCCTCCTCGCCAATGGGCGAATGGGCTGACCAATGGTCAAATCAAGGCAAAACGAACATATGGGGCAATGTGCCGCAAGTGGTAGAAATGCAATCTGAAGGCGGGGCGGCAGGGGCAGTGCATGGGGCATTGCAAGCTGGGGCGCTCACCACCACCTTTACCGCTTCGCAAGGGTTGTTGTTGATGCTGCCCAATATGTACAAAATCGCTGGCGAACTCACCCCCACCGTGTTTCACATTGCGGCTCGCTCGGTGGCGGCGCAAGCGCTCTCCATTTTTGGCGACCACAGCGACGTAATGGCGACGCGCCAATCGGGTTTTGCCCAGTTGTTTGCCAGCGCGGTGCAAGAGGTGCATGATTTCGCCCTCATCTCTACCGTCGCCAGCCTAAAAACGCGCATCCCATTTTTGCATATCTTTGATGGTTTTCGCGCCTCGCACGAAATCAACAAAATCCGCATTTTGCCAGATGAGGTATTGCGGAAGATGATGCCCAATGGGTTGGTGGCGGCGCATCGCGGACGGCGGTTGACGCCGGATAACCCCGTGGTGCGAGGCACAGCTCAAAACCCAGATGTCTTTTTTCAGGCGCGGGAGAGCGTCAATCCATTTTATGAGCAGACGCCGGCAATTGTGCAAGAGACGATGGATGCGTTTGCCCAGCTAACGGGGCGGCAATACAAATTGTTTGATTATTTTGGCGACCCGGATGCCGAGCGGGTGATTGTGATGATGGGGTCGGGGGCGGAAACCGCCCAGGAGACGGCAGCATATTTGCTAGAACGTGGGGAAAAAGCCGGCGTGGTTGTCGTCCGTTTGTATCGTCCTTTTGCTATTGAGGCGTTTTTAGCGGCATTGCCGGCATCTACCCAAGCCATCGCTGTGTTAGACCGCACCAAAGAGCCAGGCGCCACAGGCGAACCGCTGTACCAAGATGTGCGGGCGGCATTGTACGATGCCGGAGAGCGTTTCCCGAAACGCCCCCGCGTTATCGGCGGGCGGTATGGCTTGTCATCCAAAGAGTTTACGCCGGCAATGGTCAAAGCGATTTTCGACGAATTAGCCAAAGTCGCCCCAAAAAACCATTTCACCATCGGCATCCAAGATGATGTAACGCACACCAGTTTGCCTTACGACGACGAATTTGATATTGAGCCAGACGATGTGTTTAGGGGGGTATTTTACGGGTTGGGGTCAGATGGCACAGTGGGAGCCAACAAAAACGCCATCAAAATTATCGGCGAAAATACAGACAATCACGCCCAAGCCTACTTTGTCTATGACTCGAAAAAGGCGGGGGCGGTGACCGTTTCCCATTTGCGTTTTGGTCCGAATCCGATTCGCAGCGCCTACCTCGTTCAGCAGGCGAACTTTGTCGGCTGCCATCAATTCAACTTTTTAGAACGGTACGATATTTTGCGCTTAGCGGCGGATGGCGCCACCTTTCTGCTCAACAGCCCCTACTCTCCTGAAGAGGTGTGGGGACATTTGCCCCGCAGTATGCAGGAGACGATTATCGACAAGGGGATAAAGTTTTATGTGGTGGATGGGTACAAAGTGGCGCGGGAGACGAATATGGGGCGGCGGATTAACACCATTTTGCAAACTTGCTTTTTTGCCATTGCCGGCATTCTCCCCCGCGACGAAGCGATTGTAGCCATCAAAACCGCCATCGAAAACAGCTATGGCAAACGAGGACCCCAAATTGTCGCCCAAAACTTTCAGGCGGTAGATTCCGCTTTGTCCCATTTGCATCAGGTGGATGTGCCGGCAAAAGCGACCAGCGACTTTGAACGGTTGCCCGTGGTGCCCGACTACGCCCCCGAATTTGTCCAATCTGTTACGGCTCGGATGATCGAAGGGTTGGGCGACTCACTGCCCGTCAGCATGATGCCGGCAGACGGCACCTACCCAGTCGGCACTACCCAATGGGAGCGGCGCAACATCGCCACCGAAATCCCCGTGTGGGATCCCGACATCTGTATCCAATGCGGCAAATGCGTCTTTGTTTGCCCCCACGCCGTCATCCGCATGAAATTGGTGGACGAGGCGGCGGTGGCAAATGCCCCCGAGGGCTTTTTGACCGCTCCCGCCCGCTACAAAGAGTACCCCGACAAACTGTTTAGCTTGCAAGTCGCCCCCGAAGATTGCACCGGATGTACGTTGTGCGTTGATGTTTGCCCGGTAAAAAACAAAGCCCAACCGAAATTTAAGGCGATCAACATGGCGCCGCAACGCCCCATCCGCGAACAAGAGAAGGAAAATTGGGCGTTTTTTAAGACGTTGCCAGAAATGGAACGAACCGATTTGCCGCTTGCCCAAGTCAAATATAACCAACTGCTGGAACCGCTCTTTGAATTTTCTGGGGCGTGCGCCGGATGTGGCGAAACTCCTTATTTGTCTCTGCTTACCCGGCTGTTTGGGGATAGGGCGATCGTTGCCAATGCCACTGGTTGTTCCTCGATTTATGGCGGCAATTTGCCCACCACGCCATGGGCAAAAAATGGGGAGGGACGAGGACCCGCTTGGTCGAATTCGTTGTTTGAAGACAATGCTGAATTTGGCATGGGAATGCGGGTGGCTTTAGACCAACGGTTGGATGCGGCAATTGGCGGCTTGCAGGGGGTAAGCTCGTTGGTGGGCGAAACGTTGACAACGACTATTTTGTCGGCAAATCAGGGAGATGATGCCGGCATTTCTGCCCAGCGTGAACGGGTAGCCCAATTAAAACGGAAGCTGACTGAAATGTTAGAGGGGGAGGATGCCGGCATTCTAACACGGCAGGCTGAACTGAAAAACCTGCTCGATTTAGCCGACGTTTTCGTCCAGAAATCAGTCTGGATCGTGGGCGGCGACGGCTGGGCATACGACATCGGCTACGGCGGCTTAGACCATGTGCTGGCTTCCGGGCGCAACGTCAACATTTTGGTGCTAGATACTGAAGTATATTCCAATACCGGCGGGCAAATGTCCAAAGCGACCCCGCGTGGGGCGGTCGCCAAATTTGCGGCAGGCGGCAAACCATCCGCCAAGAAAGATTTGGCGATGCTGGCAGTTAGTTACGGGGATATTTATGTAGCCCAAGTGGCATTTGGGGCAAAAGATACCCAGACGATCAAAGCTTTTTTAGATGCGGAATCGTACAACGGCGTTTCCTTAATTATCGCCTACAGCAACTGCATTGCCCATGGCTACGATATGAAATTTGGCTTACAGCAACAACAAGCGGCGGTCAATTCCGGCTATTGGAATTTGTTCCGTTACGACCCGCGTCTGGCGGACGAGGAAAAGAATCCCTTCCAACTTGATTCGCGCCAACCGAAATTGCCACTGGAAAAATATATGTATCGGGAAGGGCGTTTCCGCCTGCTGTTGCAAAGCCAACCCGATACGGCAAATGAATTGTTGGATCAAGCCAAAGCGGATGTGGCGCGCAATTGGCAACGGGTGGCGGATATGGCGAAGTAGGGAAACGAGTGGCGTAGGGGCGGGTCATTGTCCCGGCAATGGCTCGCCCAATAAGTGGCAAGTGGCAAGTGGCGCCCTACATACTCTGAAAAGTGGAGAATTAAATGTTAGAAACAACCTATCTGGGATTGAAATTGAAATCGCCTATCGTGCCGTCCTCGTCCCCTTTGTGCCGGCAGTTGGACACCCTGCGGCAAATGGAGGAGGCTGGGGCGGGCGCCGTCGTCTTAAATTCGCTCTTTGAAGAGGAGATTTTAGCGGAAAGATATACGCTGGATCGGTATATGACCACTGGCGAAGAAAGCTTTGCCGAAGCGTTGAGCTACTTCCCCCAAATTCCGATGAGCGCCTCACCCGTTGACCGCTATCTCGACCATATTCGGCGAGCGAAAGAGGGGTTGGGGATACCGGTGATCGCTAGTTTGAATGGGGTTACGCCGGGCGGTTGGACGTTGTACGCCCGCGACATTGAACAAGCTGGGGCAGACGCATTGGAACTGAATATTTACTACATCCCGACAGATGCCGGCAAAAGTGGGGCAGAGGTTGAACAACGCTATTTAGACATCCTGACCGATGTGCGGACCAATATCAGCATACCCATCGCCGTCAAACTCAACCCTTATTTCAGCGCTTTGCCCAACATCTGCCAACAGATGGCAGATATTGGGGCGAATGGGTTTGCTCTGTTCAACCGCTTTTACCAGCCCGATCTCGATTTAGAACTGTTAGAAGTTGTGCCCAATTTGCAATTAAGCCACTCTGACGAGATGCGACTGCCGTTACGCTGGATCGCCATCTTGTATGGCAAAATCAAGGCGGACTTCGCCCTGACGACGGGCATTCACACCGCCCAAGATGTGGCGAAAGGGTTGGCGGCAGGGGCGCAAATCACGATGATGGCGTCGGCGTTGTTAAAGCGCGGCATCGGTCATATCAGCAAAGTTTTGGCAGAGTTAACAAACTGGCTAGAAGAAAATGAGTATGAGTCAGTTTCGCAATTGCAGGGCAGTTTAAGCCAAATCAATTGTCCGGCGCCAGCGGCGTTCGAGCGGGCGAATTACGTTAATGTGGTTAAGTCGTATGGTCCGGGCACAGTGCCGGATATGCCGTTGTGAGAGGTGGGGAGGTAGGGAGGTGGGGAGGATGCCGGCAATCTCTCCCCATAGTGTAGTGTTAGACAAAAGCGCTCTCTTAAGCGATTAGCTGCAGGTAGTGAGTGGCGAGTCATCACCACCCGAATTTGTTCGGATTTCGAGCCTACGGCTCCAAACCCTCCAAATCGGGTGAGCCGCACATTCGGCCGAAATCACCCATCACAACACCTCAATCACCCCACGATTGCCATCGACACGAATTCGCTGGCCTGATTGAAGTTCAGTGGTGACGTCAGGCACGCCCACGATAGCGGGAATCCCGTACTCACGGGCAACAACAGAGCCATGCGTCATCGCGCCGCCAACTTCCATCACGAGGCCGCCCGCGTTGATGAACAGCGGCGTCCAGCCGGGATCGGTGAAGGGGGCAACGAGAATGTCGCCAGGGTCGAGCGTTTCGGTGAGCGGGTCGCGGATGACGCGGGCAACGCCTTCGACGATACCCGGCGAGACAGGGTTACCGATGAGTGCGCCCTCTGGTGCATCTTCGACCGTGTATTTGGCGGCTGGCGTTTCGCCGTCGCTGGTCAGGATGGCGGGCGGTTGAGTGTGTTCGTATTGTTTGATTTCGGCGCGGCGTTGGGCGATCAGGTCGCGGGCGTTGGGCAGGTTGCCTTGCGTGAACGTCAGCAGTTCAGGCCAGCTTAGGAAAAAGAGGTCGTCGGGCTGGTCGATTTTGCCTTCGGCCGAAAATTGTTCACTTACCTCTTTCACCGCCTCCTTCGCCACACGCAGTATCTCAATCAACGCAAATTTATGGTGTTCGCGCAATACCGCGCCATTTTCAGATACGTGTAACATGCGCTTGAGGACACAAGTACGCATTCGGCCGAAACGACTCCCCTCCGCCGTCGCAATCAATGACGCAACTGCTGCCTCTCGCCTGGCAACCAACTCGGCGTGCTGCGTGCGGTGGCTGCTGGCTTCCTTCTGCAAAAAGCTGGCGATGACCTGCAACACGGGCAACGGTTCTTCGTACCAGCGGAGGGCGCGGATGTCGATTTCGGCCGAAGCACGGCTGCCATATTGGGCCAAAAAGCGATCCCACGCCGCAAAAAATGGCGCACTGTCGGGCAACGTTTTTGCCTTTGCCAAAAATGCGGCACTGTCTGTGTTCAAATCGGCAAACATCGCGCTCAACTGAGGCGATTGATGGGCTAAATCGGCCAAATCCCCAATCGCCAAATTCATCTCGTTGACCACATTGCCCGCATACGCCAAATCGAACGCTTCCAATGCGTCTGTATCCGCACGCCCTTGCCTAACACGCTGAATTAACTTCGTCGCCACCGTTCCCGCAACCATTGTTGGAATCCAGTAGTCGGCGACCACAGGCAAGGATTGAATGCTGTCAATGGCGGTGCGAATTTTTGCCTCTGGGGTCGCGGCTTGCGCAATTTGACGTTGACGCGCTTGCGTACCGGCGTTGAGGTGGTCGGTTGCCTGTTGGGCAAAGCCAGTCAAATCGCGCCACCATAAATTGGCTAACACGCGCCGCGCGATGCCAGCCCCCACGCGAATGGCCGCCCATGACGGTTTGAGATTGCTGGGTCGCTGAAATCCGAGGCGAGCGGTCGCCATTTTCAACATTTCAGGGGCAAGCGCGTCGAACTGACCAATGACACCAGGGATCAAGCGTTTGCCGAGCGAGTGACGCATCATGTCGGTGAGGTCGGCAAAGAGTCGCCCGCCGCTCACTTTGAGCGTCGCCGTCTCGATTTCGCCCGCCGCTTTGCCCATCGGCAGTACCGTCCTCATGCCCGACATGCCGAGCGGCGACATCACATTGGTCATCATTTGCTGATTGCCAACGCTGAAATAGACGTGCAGGCTGCCATCGGCCGATTGCAGATTTTCTATAGGGTAGAGTGACGTAATCGGCCGCGCCTGCAACAAATAAAGCGTGTTGTCAGCAATCGCCCACTCGATATCTTGCGGCGTGCCGTAGTGTGTTTCAACCCGCGACCCCAACTGTGCCAGTTCGATGATTTGGCCGTCGGTCAGCACTGTTTGAGCGCGTTGGGTTGGTGTCAGATCGATTTGGCGAATGCCGCCCGCTTTCTCTGGATAGATGGCGATTTGCTTGTCAGCAATTTGGCGTTCGATGATGGTCATGTCGCGCTTGTCGACGCGGTACGCATCGGGCGACACCAATCCGCTGACGAGCGCTTCGCCGAGGCCAAAGCTGGCGTCGATGGTGGCGGTGTGGCGATGGCCTGTGAGCGGATCGGCCGTAAACAAAATGCCCGACATTTCTGACATCACCATCTGCTGCACAACGACTGATAGCTGCACGTCCCGATGGTCAAAGTTATTCTGAACGCGATAGAGGATGGCGCGGTCGGTGAATAGCGACACCCAGCAGCGGCGCACCGCGTCGAGCAGGGCTTCCTCGCCAATGACGTTGAGATAGGTGTCCTGCTGCCCTGCAAAGGAGGCGTCGGGCAAATCTTCGGCGGTGGCGCTGGAGCGGACGGCGTAAGCTTCGTCTGTGCCAGCCGTTTGCCACGCAGTGCGGATGGCTTCGGCGATGGCGGGTGGCATAGGCACGGTTAGTAGTTGTTCACGGACGTGCTGACCGACGCGGCGGGCGGTTTCAATATCGGCCGAAACCGTCTCCAACTCAGCGTACAGGGCATCTGCTTCCGCATACCCATCCATAAATTGGGAAAACGCTGTCGTCGTGACGCAAAATCCCGTCGGAATTGGAAAACCGGCATTGGTCATTTCGCCTAAGTTTGCGCCTTTGCCACCAACAAGTGGCAAATCAGCGGCGCGAATGTCTGCAAATGGGAGGGTAAGTGCGTTGTTCATAACAAACCTGTGAGGCCACGATAGAGGAAGAGGCAGCTGAGAATCAGCGTAGCGGCGATTCCGAGCGTGCGGCTATAGCGGCTGATGGCATCTTTGATGCGGGTGAGATAGTCGTGAGCTTGAGCGGGAAAGAGCAAATAGATGGCAACGGGCGTGATGACCGATGTGCAAAAGACGAGCACGAGCGGAATGAGCATTGTCAATTTGGTCGCCAGCAGCAGGTTGCTGAAGAGCAAGACGGAAACGGCCGACAGAAAAATGGTGAGATTTTTCATGTTGACGATTGAAACGACTGCGGCCAGCCCAAATGCTTTGGTTGGCGTAATGCCATCGACTAACTTGGCGAAGCGAGATGGCTGACTTGATTCCGTTGCTGGCGTTGGCTTTTTGCGCCAGTTGCGGATGGTTAGGGCAAGCAGCAGAATGCCCAGCCCGATCAAGATGTAGGAGGTGGTGGCGCTTTGTTGGGAAGGCGTGTTTTCGGCCGAACCAATACCCGACACCAACACGCCCACCCCAATCAACGAATACATGACGATGTAGCCTGACGCGAACGCCAACCCGTTGTGCTTTCCCCGATCTGACATCAGCAGCAAAATCACAAGGCAAAAACAGCAGGCAACAAAATTAAAGACACTGAGGATAAACAGATTTTTGATAACGATATGGAGAGCGGTAATTGGTTTGGTATTGGATAATCAACCAGACAACCCCAAGGTAATAGTGTTTTAACAAGCGAATAAATACGGACAACTAATCTTGGCAGTAATTGTAAGTAGCCTTGGGAACAAAAATGATTCTAATTGTACGACTCCTCGCCAACCTGTTGCCGGTTAAATGAAGGTTAGCGGCTGGATATGTAGAGGTACAGAAAAAAGAAACGGGGCTGGAGCACATCGAAACGGATAACGCAGTTTGGCAGAATATCAGGAAAATTGGTTATTGGGACTGGTTTCGTTTGCGAAGTTGATCTTTATACCCGCAATCGTCACAATTTTGGCGTTGGCAAAACGATTCCCCATCACCTCATCTTGAAAAATGTATGGGGGGCAGTGTACGGTAATGAAGCGGAGTATTTGCGAGTCTATATTGGACGAATTCGGCGCAAAATTGAACGAAATCCAGCTGAGCCAGAATATTTGCATACGGAATATAGCATTGGGTATCGTTTTGGGGTTTTATCTCTTTCTTAAAGTATGTACCCTTATCGATGTTTTGTGGATATACAATACCCGACCATTATCGTAAACTTAAGTTAAGGTTCTCACCTCGACCAAAGGGAGAAATCTTTGTGCTTGCCAAGTTAAGATTCCTCACCCCTTCAGGGATTCGGAATGACAAATTGTTAAGTTTACGAATATGGATACCCGCCCTACATTCTCAGATGCTAGGTATCTCTTGATTCCAGAATGGCGCATCCTCAAATGCGCTCTACTCCCCACAAAATCTGAAAGAGCCAAAATAATTTCTCTCACAAAAATTGAAGTATAAAAATTTGTGACTATCTGCACCCTCTGTTTGTCTTTTTACGAATTTAGGGCTTTGTTAATTAACTCAATGAATATTTAAATAATATTGTTGACAAGTTGGTATTTTTGTAATAATATTCATATTGTTATCAATATTATCAACAACAAAGGTGAGTTTCTTAAACATTATGAACCCTGTAATTGCTCATTGTCCCATTTGTCGTGAACAGCTATCTGTGACTTGTTTGCATTGCCAACATTGTGATACGCGCATCGAAGGACGGTTTACGCTTGGTAGGTTGTACCAACTGTTGCCGGCACAACTTGAATTTGTAGAGTTGTTTTTACGTTGCGAAGGGAAAATCAACCGCGTTGGTCAAGAATTGAACATGTCTTATCCGGCAGTACGTGCCCGGCTGACAGATGTGATTGAGGCATTAGGGTATGAAGTGGATGAAATGCCGGCATTAACGCCGGCAGAACGTCGAGAAATATTAGCCCAAGTTTCGGCAGGAGAGTTAACCTCAGCCGAAGCGGCACAACTATTAAAAGGAGAGTAAATATCATGGCAGACCCACGTGAAGAAAAATTAGCAAAACTTTTGGTGAACTATTCCGTAAGCGTACAACCTGGAGATAATGTATTGATCATGGGTTATTTAGAAGCCCGACCCCTACTCATAGAAATATATCGTGAAGTGATGCGTGCGGGTGGACACCCTTTCGTCTCATGGCATGATAGCGCCATGCGGGAAATATTCTTCAAAGAAGGCAACGAAGAGCAATTAACCAAGATACCCGCCCCTTTCAAACTTGTTGTCGAAAGCTACGATTGCATGATTTCACTTTGGGGAAGTGACAATACACGTAACTTAAGCAATATAGACCCTGCCAAACTACAACTTAATAGTCAGGCAGAAGGGGAATTGAGCAAAATTATGATGAAGCGCAGCGCCGCCGGTGAGGTACGTTGGGTGGGGGCGATGTACCCCACGCCAGCCTATGCACAAGAAGCAGATATGTCGTTGAGCGAGTATGCAGATTTTGTTTATGGCACTTGTTATATTGATAAAGATGATCCAGTTGCCGAATGGAACAGAATCCATGATGAACAGCAAAAATTGGTTGATTGGCTCGATGGAAAACAAAAAGTTCGGGTAAAAGGACCAAATGCTGACCTTACTTTATCTATTGCTGGGCGTAAATTTATCAATTCTGATGGACATCACAATATGCCCAGTGGAGAAATCTTCACCAGTCCGGTGGAGGATTCGGCAAATGGTTGGATTCGATTTGCCTACCCAGCTATTTATGCTTCACGGGAAGTGGAAGGGATTGAGTTACATTTTGAGAATGGCAAGATTGTGGAAGCGAGCGCAAAAAAGAATGAAGAATTTTTGTTGAGCGTTTTGGACACCGATGAAGGCTCTCGATATCTAGGTGAATTTGCCATCGGAACCAACAATGGTATCAAGCAGTTCACAAAATCTATTTTGTTTGATGAGAAAATCGGGGGCAGTATCCATCTGGCAGTGGGCATGGCTTTTCCAGAGGCAAACGGCAAAAATGAATCATCTGTCCATTGGGATATGATTTGTGATATGCGGGATGGCGGAAAAATTTGGGTGGATGACGAGCTGTTTTATGATAGTGGTGACTTTGTAATTGGGTGAGAAAGTCGGCAACGACTGGGGTTTTGCTCACCCCCTGTCTCACTGTTGGGAATGAAGCAAAAACTAGATGAAACTTTTAATGAATAAGGAGAATGGATCATGATTTCAATTTTAGACCAACAAGTACGTCAAATACAATATCAGGAACGGTTGGCAGAAAACTTAAAGTGGTATCGGTTATCGAGCGGAACCTAGAGCAGATGCAAATCCCTGAAGAGGAAGGGACCGCGGCATTTGAGGAAATTTACAACGGTTTCTCTGGCCTGCACATTGCCGACCACAACATCATTCCCAAAGCGGCAAACGTCAACATTCCCATTTTCTATTTCCAAGTTAGAAATGATATGAACTCCCGTTGGACGGATGTGCAGGAAATGTATGACCTTACGCCTGTCGAGGACAAGAAAATCGAGTATTTGGAAGATACGCCGTGGCGTTTTGACGGGTATAAATATTTCTCGGAGCATCCTGAGCAGATAATTGCATGGTTTGACGCGCACATGTAAGGTTGCGGGTTTTGTAAATGATGTGAAGAGGGGGAAACGGCCGTTTCTCCCCTCTCGCATCCCTACACAAAAAACTAAGCCATAGCCACCGTCGCCGACGGTGTATACCCAAAATGCCGCTTGTACTCACGGCTAAACTGTGCCGGGCTGTTGTACCCTACCAGATACCCTGCTTCACTCGCGTTCTTCCCCACCCGAGACGCCTCGCGGAATCCAGACGTACTCATATTCGCCATTCCCGCCAATGGGAAACGGTCGTTTACACAAATACAACTCTCCCTACTCTGGCTCTCCCTTTTTCCACTCCTTATACGCTTCACTGAAAATAGACCGAATCACTTCTTCACGAAAATCAGCCTCATCCGTAATTTTCTTGTAAAGATCGAAATTATTCTCAATCATCGTTTGCAACACAGACGGGAACAACGCCTCAAACAACAAGCGTACATGCGCTTGCGAATTACTGCTGGCACTCGATTTCAAACTCTCCTGATTAACCATGCGTGTTTTCAGTTCAGCAAAGAAAACACGATCCCCCTCATCAAAGTTCGTGCCAAATCGTTCGTTGAGTTCGGCAATGATTTCAGAAAGACGCGCATTCTCATCATCATGTCCGCCGCCCAAAGGGCTGTCGCCAATCGGATCAAGCACGGCATCACCTGTTTCTAGTGCGATGCTTCCTTCAAAGGTCTTCTGAATGCGATAACTCTCCAAATCAGCATGTTCCTGCGCCCGCAGTTGCGGCGCTTGTGCCGCCCGTGGCAATGACTTATGAATCAATCGGGCAAACAGATAGAGTCGCTCTAAGTCGGCATCGTGGAAGGTGACAACCTGTGCCAAAAATGCGTAGAGGCGAATAAAGCTGATGAGATAATGGCGAAAATCTTCTTTTCGGTTGTCATCAGCAAGGTAGTTAAATCGATCAACAACTGCTCGGATGCGTGGTTGTAGTGCGGCCGCATCTTCTCCCTTCTGCAAGAACAGTTCGGCAATCTCTGTCACTTCTTCATCTTCATAAAGGCCAAACTGCGACAAGGCATATTGCAAATCATACAGTTTATTGGGATTCGTGCCTTCCCTTAGCAACGTAGCTTCATAATATGGCTGAAACGCCTTTTGAATGTGATCTGCTTCGTTGACAAAATCCAGCACCATCGTTTCTGACTTGCCCGGCCGCTTACGGTTCAGGCGACTGATGGTTTGCACTGCCGACAAACCACTCAACACTTTGTCAACATACATCGTATGTAACAGTGGCTCATCAAAGCCTGTTTGGAACTTTTCGGCCACAATCAAGAAGCGATATTCCGGCTTTTTGAATTTGGTTGCGGTCTGCGAATCTGAAAATCCATTCATCCCCGCTTCTGTGAACTTGCCCCCATCCTCAACTTCACCGCTAAAGGCGACCAGCGCTTTGAAAGGAATGTTGTAAGTGGCAATATATTTGTCAAAGGCCAGCTTATAGCGCACAGCCTGTTTGCGACTGCGTGTGACCACCATCGCTTTCGCCTGCCCTTCACCCTTTTCGTCAGGGATGCGCCCTTGCACACTGCTTATGAAATGAGTCACCATCGCATCCACCTTTTGGGCAACGGTGTGGGGATGATTATCGACATATTTCCGCAGTTGGCGCATGGCGCGGGTTTTAGGGTAGTTAGGGTCTTCTTCAATTGTTTTGAGCAAATTGAAAAACGTTTTCAGCGTTGTGTAATTTTGCAACACGTCCAGAATAAACCCTTCCTCAATAGCTTGCCGCATAGTGTAATGGTCGAAGGGGGCGTAGCCGCGTGGGTCTTTGGGATTGGGAATGCCAAAAAGTTCCAATGTTTTTTGTTTGGGAGTGGCAGTAAAGCCGAAGAAACTTAAATTGGGATGACGACCCCGCGCCTTCATGCTGGCGTTGATTAAATCTTCACCTGTGATTTGCTCCTGCACATCCCCGTTGTCAATATGAGCTACGCCCAACACCCGCTTTAACTCTTTGCTTGTTTCGCCTGATTGGGAAGAGTGCGCTTCGTCAGCAATGATGGCAAATCGTTGTCCGGCCAACTGCTTGATTTTTTCCACCACAAAGGGGAACTTTTGCAAGGTCGTGACAATAATCGCCCGTCCTTCTTCCAACGCGGCGGCCAATTGAGTGCTATCCTTGTCGATGACGGCGACTTTGCCCCTGATTTTTTTGTCGCTGGTGCGGATATCCAATTGGCGCACGGCGTTTTGCATCTGGCTGTCTAACACGCGGCGGTCAGTGATGACAACGACAGAATCAAAAATGCGCTTGTCAGCCTCGTCGAACAGGGAAGAAAGGCGATGCGCCAGCCACGCAATGGATTTGCTTTTGCCACTGCCTGCGCTGTGTTGGATGAGGTAATTTTTGCCCGTACCGACCGTCTTGACATCGGCCAACAGCTTGCGTACCGCTTGCCGCTGATGGTAACGAGGGAAGATCAAGGTCTCTTTGTGCGTTTCTTCATCAATTTCAATAAAGATGAAGGAGCCGACTAACTCCAAGACACTTTCAGGTTGCAAAACTGCTTCCCAAAAGTAGCTGGAGGCATAACCGTCACGGTTGATGGGATTGCCTGCGCCACCTTTGTTACCTCGATTGAAAGGTAAAAAGCGGGTTGCCTTCCCGCGCAGATGGGTGGTTGAGTACACTTCATCCCCGTCCACGGCGAAATGGGTTAAACAGCGTTTGAAGGCCAACAGCGGCTCGCCCGTCGGGTTGCGGTCACGCTGGTATTGCACGATGGCGTCGATTTTATCTTGACCAGTTAACTTATTTTTTAGCTCGATAGTAAAGATGGGCAAACCATTGAGAAAGAGAACGAGGTCTATGCGGTTGTTGTTTTTATTGCTGTATTGGCATTCGGGCATGACGGAGAGGATGTTTTGCCCATATTTTTGCCAATGGTCGGGGTTGAGTGTGCTGGCGGGGCGGAAGTAGGCGAGGTTGAAGAAACAGCCATGATCTTTCACCCCATGTTTGAGGACGTGGAGGGTGCCGTGTTGGGTAATTTGTTGGTTGAGTCGCTTGAGGAACTTTTCGCGGATGGCTGTGCCGTGTTGCGCTTGTAAATCTGCCCAACTGTCTGGTTGGGTTGTGGTCAGGAATTCAACCAGCATCTCATAATCGACGCAGTGGGCGATGTCGTAATGAGTGCCATTGCGCGATTTGTTACCGTGGCGTAGGCGATAGCTGTGAGCGTTGGCGAGATGATTAACGATATAATTTTGAAAGGCACGTTCGCTGATGTCCATAGGTGACTCCAAACCTGACAGGTTTTGGAAACCTGTCAGGTTTAATCGTCGTCGATATCTAACTCCATTAACTGAAGATGTTGTTCAATAAACCCATACACATTGTCGAACCGATTTAACACTTCATCACGGGCGATTTGTGTGGGTTTGTCGGAAATGATTGCGTTGTATGAACTGTAAGGCCAATCGCGGAAATCATCAACGAATTGATGATGTTGTGGGTTTTGGTGGATGTAGATGATGAGTTGGTAAAAATAGCGATCTGAATCAACGCGACGGCGGTGAAACGGCCGTTCAAACAAACTCCCGGTGCGATCATAAGCACGGTTAATGCTTTTGGTGTACGCATTAAAAAGGTTGGAAAACGCACGGCTTGGCGGTCGTTTAATTAGTTTCTCCAGACCTGACAGGTTTTGCAAACCTGTCAGGTCTCGATAATCTTCACGTATCTCCTCCTCCGTCTTGAGGTAAACCAGAAGATGAAAATGATTCTTGAGCAGACAATAAGCGAAGGTCAGGGCAATAGGAACAATATGGCGATGGTACAGGTTGAGAAAATGGACATAGTTCCGCTTTTCCCGAAACAGATTCTCGCGGTTGTTGCCGCGATTATAAATGTGGTAAGTACATCCTCGTTCAAGTGGTTGGGTCATGATTATTTCGTTTTACCAGACCAGACCTGACAGGTTTTGAAAACCTGTCAGGTCTTAATTTTACCTGTAACTGCGGCCGAGATGAGGGCTGTCCGATATTCTTCTAACCTTTTAATAGCATCGTCAATTCTATTGACCAAATCATCCATCAACTGTATTTCATTGTCCAATGCCATTACGATATTGTTTTGCTCTTCTATAGGAGGTAAACATACAGGATAGTTAGATACAAATTCCTCTGGGACACGTTTTTGTCCAGCGGCTCCAGTCATCATACTTGTTCCAATCTCTCTAAACCGTTGTGAAAATATAACAAAGTATAAAAAGTCTGGAAGTATTTCAGAAAACGCTCTTAAGACATGTAACTCCGTTGAACCAAAGCCTATTCCATTTACTAAATCTGTACAATGTGCGCCTTTCCCATTTTCAAAACAGGGGGTAATTTTAGCAACAACCACATCGTTATCTTCAAAATAAGTGTAACCTTGTTTAACTGCTCCAAGTTCTTGCGTTTGTGTTAATACTAATGACCCATCATCACCAATTAATTCCATTGGTAAAAAGGAGACTTCAAAATTTATGGGATACTGTTTCAAAGTTGCTTTTGATGGAGATACTGTTGCCACAAACTTTAATCGACGAATACTCCAATGGGCGGGGATGTCGCCGAGCCAGGGGATGCCGGAGGGTTTGAGGGGGGCGGTGGGGTCTAGCCCTTTGGTGACGGCGTGGCTGATGAGGGCAGTACGTTTTTCTTGCAACCGTGCAATCAACGCCCGCTTCTTGGCAATCAACGCATCAATCCGCCCCGTCTCCCGCTCCAAAAACGCCACAATCGCCCGCTGCTCCGCCAACGGCGGAAGCCAAACAGGCAAATTAGCAAGCTCAGTAGGGTTGATAGCAGGATAACTAATACCAACTGAATGGGCTGTCACATCATTTATAAATCTAGGTTCTCGTACCAAAAAGTACAAGAATTTAGGATATACCATTTGTCTTGGAGACAACACGGCAAAACCAGTAGATGAAATCAAATTGTTTGGCACAGATTCAAAATACGCAATTGCTTGAAGATATGTTCTTACAGTTGAAATTATTGTGTCATCAGCATGAACAATTCGTCTTGCTCTGCTTGGAGCTTCTTCAAAACGCAACGTTTCAGGCTCACGTTCCAGACCATTGATCGTGACATTCCTAATATCAACATATTTGATCTCATAAGTTGGATCAGTCTTTTCGCTCAATGTTTCCGTGTTTATATTTACGATATGCTTCAAGCGGAATTCTTGCCAATGAGAGGGCAATTTTGGTAGCCACCTAATTTGAACTGATTTTGTGTTCGCATATGACTGCCAACTCATACTTTGCCATCCTCACGATTAGAAATAGCAGACAACAATTGAACAATCTCTTTTTCTAAAGAGCGAATATCAGCTTCAATTTCAGTCAGTGGGCGAGGTGGCTGGTATTCGTAGAAGTAGCGGTTGAAGTTGATTTCATAGCCTACTTTGCCCACCTGCTGATCCTGCGCGTCCACAAAGCTGGTGTCAATAAAAGCATCGGCCACATGGGGTTGCACTTCCCGCTTAAAGTAAGCCCAAACCTCCTCCGTCAGTGGCACTTTTTCATCCAACCAGGAATCGCCCACCGTGTAAGCGGCGGCGGGCGCGTCTGGCGTTAGCGGAATCGATTCATAATCGCGCAGGTCGTTGTCTGGTTCGGGCTTGCCATTTTTACCGATGCAGATTTTGGCAGTTTCATCTTTTTCGCCCAAAGCGGACAGAATCGCCTTGGTGATGCCTGCGGTGAGCTTGATTTGGTACGCTTTGGCTGTCTGTTTGAGCAGTGGCAAAAAGAGAGCGCGATCATCAATCAACTCATCGGACAATTCGGTCAACATCGTTTGAATACGCTGTTGCAGTTCTCGCCCAGCCGCTTCTTCGGCGGCAATGAGGGCTTTGTCCTTCTTCTTTTTACTCTTGGCTAAATTGACGAAGCCGCGCTCATTTTCTAGCCGATTAATCCGCTCTGGCGTTGCCTGAAAGTTAAGGCGCAGGGGGCGGTCTATGCGTACCTTGCGATAGCCAAAAAAATGGTTGTCGTAAATGCGACAGTTGTCCCCATCGGCAAAGGCTTTGTAGGTTTGGGTGATAGTGGCGATTTGGTCGGCGGTGATTTCGTGCCGTTTACTGCCCAAGCTCTTTTTCATCTTTTGGAAGAAGCTGGTGGCGTTGACCAGTTGAATTTTCCCTTTGCGCTCGGCGCTTTTCTGATTGGTTAGCACCCAAATGTAGGTGTTGATGCCTGTGTTGTAAAAGAGTTGGTCAGGCAGGGCGACAATGCCTTCCAGCCAATCATTTTCAATAATCCAGCGGCGGATTTCGCTTTCACCACTGCCAGCATCTCCCGTAAACAAGGGGGAGCCGTTGAAAATGATGGCGATGCGGCTGCGTTTGCCGTCGGTGTGTCGTTTGCTGAGGATGTGTTGCAAAAAGAGCAGTGCGCCATCGTTGATGCGCGGTAAGCCGGCTCCAAAACGGCCGTTTTCACCCAATGTTTGATGCTCCCGCTTAATCACCCACTCCACTTTCTTCCACGACACGCCAAAAGGGGGGTTGGAGAGCATGTAGTCAAATGGTGGCGCGAGTTTGGTGGTGGGCGTTATCTGGTAGCCATCATCGCTAAAGCTGTTGCCATAATAGATGCGGTTGGGGTCTTCGCCCTTGAGTAAAAGGTCAGACTTGGCAACGGCAAAGGCGGTGGGGTTCAGTTCCTGCCCGTAAAGCATGATTTTTTCAGACAACTGCGGCCAAACTGCCTCGTCATGTTTGTTCAGGACGTGGTTTTTGGCTTCGGTCAACATGCCCCCGGTGCCGCAGGCAGGATCGTAAAAAGTACGGATAACGCTGGAGTCGGTCAGAATGGGATCGCCTTCGTTGAAAAGTAACTCCACCATCAGGCGAATGACTTCACGGGGGGTGAAATGTTCACCGGCCGTTTCGTTGTACTGCTCGCTAAATTTGCGAATTAGCTCTTCAAAAATATAGCCCATTTGCAAATTGCTGACGCGGTCGGGGTGCAAATCGACGCGGGTAAACTCGCGCATGATGGGAACGAGCAGTTGCGAGGCTTGCAGACGGCTCACCTGACGGCGAAAGTCAAACTTTTCGATGATGTCTTGTACTTCGGGACTGTAGCCATTGAGATAGTGGATGAGGTTATGGGCAATGTCGTCTTCGGCTTCGAGCAGGCTTTTCCAGTCGAAGGGGGAGGTGTTGTAGACAAGACTGCCGCCTGCTTGGCTTCTGAGCAGGTCGTCCATGTCATCGAGTTTGCCTTTGTAGGCTTCGTATGCTTCACGAACGGCGGTGCGGGTAGGGCGCATAGCTAAGTCAAGGCGATAGAAAACGGTTAGCGGCAAAATCACATCGACGTATTCGCGGGGTTTGTAGTCGCCGCGCAGTAAATCAGCAATATTCCAGATAAGGTCGGTTGTTTGGCGGAAATTTCTCACAAGTTATCCCTTTTTAGTTACTTTTGTACATCAAAGGTCACGAGTTAAATCATGTAAAGTGAAATTATAGAGGTCAATCCTTTTTTTCTCTAGTTTATGTCTATATGTAAGCGAGTGCGGGAGCTTGTCCGTAAACGGCCGTTCTGCCCACCTCTTTCCCTTTCCCATATAATTTTCATGCAAACACAATTCAAACCGCCAAACAGCGAACAACATTCAATCAGTTCTTTGATAGCCGGGTGTTGTTAGCGGTGTAGGAGGATGAGGAAAGGAAACGCCCGTTTCTCCCCTCTCGCATCCCTACACAAAAAACTAAGCCATAGCCACCGTCGCCGACGGCGCATACCCAAAATGCCGCTTATACTCCCGACTAAACTGCGCCGGACTATTGTACCCCACCAGATACCCCGCCTCGCTCGCATTTTTCCCATCCCGGATGAACTTGTTCGCTTGAAACAGCTTCACCGACTTGGCATACTGCAATGGTGAAACGTGCATCACCGACCGAAAATGCTCATGAAAGGTCGTCCGGCTCATATGCACCATCCCCGCCAATTGTTCCACAGAAACAGGTTTATCCACATGCTGATGAATATGGTCGATGGCTCTGGAAATGCGCTGAATTTGCCCCCGCTGGTGCAGCAGCGAACGCAGCGCAACGCCGCTTTCGTGACACAGCAGGCGATAATGAATTTCATCTATGAGCAGGTCGGACAAAACGGCCGTATCCCGCACACTCTCCAACGCCTCAAACAGCCGCAAAACAGGACGAATCAGCCCATTCGTCAACGGCAACGAAAAAATCCCCGACATATCCTCAGCCACCGGCTGCGTTGCGAACCCTTCAACTCGCTCAATCTTCATCAAAATATCAGACATTCGTTCCAGACTCAGGCCAATGACGGCCGCCAAAAACGGATTCTCCGGCGTTGCCTCGATAATTTCAGTTTGTACAGGCATTGGCAAAAGGATAGCCAGCCCTCTTCCTACCCCGTATTCATACTTCTGCTTGCCGACGTAACAATTCTTTTGCCCCCGCCCCCCAATGAGCAGAAACGGTTCGTAAGCTGTCCGAATTTTGGCGTGTGATTCAGATTCTCTGATCACAATTACGTTATCAAGGCTGGTCGTGTTGACACCCTCCTGTGGGCCATACTGTTCCAGATGACTTACAAACGCTTCAAAGATTTCCAATTGATAGGTCATTCGCTTTTTCCTAAATGCAGCGCAGATACAAAATATTGTTCATTGCAACAAATTTTTCATTAGACAAGCCAGATTATACATAAATTGGTCGCCAAATAAAACAAAAACACGGGATAACCGGACAATTGTGCAAGCCATCCGAACATTTATGTATTCAGTGAATTCGTTTTCGGGCGTATCATATTGTACATAGCATGACCGTTCATTCGGGCACAAGAAATATCTAGGAGGTATCTTTTTAGTGGAACAAGTGATAGACAAGCGACAAGCAATTTTAGATACCACCTTGAGATTGATTTCCCAACATGGTTTTCATGGTACATCTATGTCACAAGTTGCTAAAGAGGCAAAAGTGAGCGCCGGCATCATCTACCATTACTTTGTGAGCAAAGATGAGCTGATCAATGAATTGTACAAATCTATTAAAGAAAAGATTGTGCAAGCCATTATGCAAGATTTTGACACAGAGCAGCCCTTGAAAAGTCAGATTCAGCAAGTGTTACGCAGCGCCATCCGCTATGCCGTTTGGCATCCGCAAGAATCCGCTTTTGTCGAGCAGTACATCCGCTCCCCTTACCAACACGCGGAAATCGATACCCAAGTGTATCAGCCCATAACTGCTTGCTTCGAGCAAGCCAAACAAGAACAGATCATCAAGGATTTGCCACAAGGTGTTATCAACATCTTTAGCATCGACATCGCCACAGCGCTGGCGCAAAAACAAGCGCATGGACAGATTGTCCTGACTGACAAATTAGTTAATCAAGTGATTGAAACCTCATGGGAAGCAATCAGACAATAAAAATTTGAAGCAATAAACTATTTATTAGGAGATTAAAATGCCTGGAAGAATTAAACGACACATTGATGAAGAAACCTCTGCAAAAGACATTAGCGGCAAGGTTTATATTGTAACCGGCGCTAATTCTGGTGTGGGTCTGGAGACAACCCGCCAGTTAGTCCGACAAGGGGGCCATGTGGTCATGGCTTGTCGCCGACCAGAGGCAGGGGAAGAGGTTGCCCAGAGCTTTAGTGAGTTGAAAGGCAGCTATGAAGTTATGAAACTAGACCTCGCGGATTTGCAAACCGTGCGTGATTTTGCAGCCGCGTTCAAAAATAAATACGACAGATTGGACGGTCTTGATTGCAATGCCGGCATGGCGAATATGCAAAGCGACCGGAAAGTTACCAAAGATGGATTTGAGATCACCATTGGTATCAGTTACTTCGGCCATTTCCTGCTGACTGAATTATTGCTGGATCTGTTGAAGCAAACCCCATCCTCAAGAATCGTTCTTCTTTCCTCCGTTGTGCATGCAGGCAACTCCCGAAACCGCCCCGATGTGAATCTGGATGACTTGAACTGGGAAAACCGATCCTATGAAAACATGACCGCCTATGCCGAAGCGAAAGTCGCCAACATTCTATATGCCAAAGAATTGGCAGAACGCTTGGAAGGCACTGGGGTCTCTACCTTCTCGGTGCATCCCGGCTGGGCAAGGTCGAACTTTGGGTCAGGTGCGAACTGGCTGATGAATACCACAATGGCAATCATGCGGCCGTTTACCCGCTCAATGACCGACAGCAACGAAGAATCGGCTCAGACATCACTGCATTGCTTGCTCTCTGACGATGCACTTAACCATTCAGGGGCTTACTTTAGCCAAAGCAGTGTGCTGTATCGAGATAGAGGATGTCGCGATGGGGGCTGGCCGATGGAAACACCCAATCCCAATGCCAAAAATATGGCTACAGCCCGGAAATTGGTTGGAATGAGTTACGGATTGGTTGGATTATAAAAGGCGTAGAGACGAAAGGAGTATAAAAATGCCAAGAAGAAAATTAGCAATTGATGCAAAAACCGCATCAAAAGATTTAAGCGGAAAGATATACATTGTGACTGGTGCCAATTCTGGTGTTGGTCTGGAAACGACACGACAGATAGTGAAACAAGGCGGTCATGTTGTGATGGCTTGCCGCCGCCCCCACGCCGGGGAAGAAGCTACCCAAAGCTTCACTGGATTAAAAGGCAGTTATGAGGTCATGAAACTAGACCTCGCGGATTTGCAATCTGTGCGCGATTTTGTCGCTAATTTCTTGAACAAGCATGACCGACTGGACGGACTGGATTGCAATGCCGGCATGGTTGCTCATGGTAGAACGCCTCAATATACAAAGGACGGATTTGAGATTTCCTGGGCAGCTAGCTACTTTGGACATTTCCTGTTGACAGAGCTGTTACTGGATATTCTGAAACAAAGTGCCCCATCAAGAATCGTTATTGTTTCCTCCGTTGTGCATGCAGGCAATCCAAGAAACCGACCCAATGTACATGTAAACGACTTGAACTATAAAAACAGGCCATATAATAACTTTGCCGCCTATGGAGAGGTAAAAGTCGCAAGCGTGCTTTATGCAAAGGAACTGGCGGAACGATTGAAAGGGACAGGCGTCTCTGCTTTCTCGGTTCACCCCGGCTGCTGGGCACGTTCAAACTTTGGTTCAGGCGCTAGTTTTCCTATGAATCTGATTCTCGGGCTAATGGGTCCAATCTCAAACTTGATGGGAATGTCGGATAGTAACGAAGAATCCGCCCAGACCTCGTTACACTGCCTACTCTCTGATGATGCCCCAAACCATTCCGGTGCTTACTTCAGCCAAAGTAGCATACTTTATCGGGACCCAGGAACACGCGATGGCGGCTGGCCAATGGAAACACCAAATCCAAATGCCAAAAATATGGATACGGCTCGGAAATTGGTTAATAAAACTTACGAGTTAGTGGGGTTTAATTAGGTACAAAGCAGAATACCCCCCACGAATCAGGATAGTCCCTCTTGTTGGAACAGCGCATTGAGAAGAGCACTGTTCCAACAAGAGGAACAACTATTGAACTTGAAGAGGAAAAATTATGTCAAATAATCAATGGACTACCGACAATATCCCCGACCTGAATAATAAAGTTGTCATCGTTACAGGAGCAAATGCAGGTCTTGGGTTTGAAGCTTCAAAAGAGCTTGCTCGAAAAGGAGCCAGTGTAATTTTGGCTTGTCGCAATATGGACAAAGCAAATATCGCATTAACCAGACTAAAAGAAGAGATTCCCGACGCTTCATTAGAAGTTCTACAGCTTGACTTAGCCAGCCTAAAATCCATCCGTCAATTCGTAGATGCATTCATGACTAAATATGATCGTCTGGATGTGCTACTAAACAATGCAGGCATCATGTTCGGTTCATACAAGAAAACCGAGGATGGATTTGAATCGACATTCGGTGTTGACCATTTAGGTCACTTCGCCTTGACAGGGCTGTTGCTGGATGTTTTGCAAAAGACCCCAAAATCAAGAGTGATCAATGTAACCAGTTTTGCACACACAAATGGTGAAATGGATTTTGATGATCTGATGTTTGAAAAAGGATACGAGCCAGGAGAAGCTTATCCAAGGGCGAAACTAGCCAACATCTTATTTACCCATGAACTTCAAAGACGATTCGAAAGTGCAGGAAGTGATTGTCTAGCTGTATCCACAAACCCCGGTTTCGTTAGGACTGGTTGGATTCGACATATGCGCGAACGTAACAGATTGCAAGCTTTCCTGGTGGGAATTGGGCTACGTATTCTCGGACAAAGTGTTGAAATGGGTGCCTTGTCGCTTCTGCGACCTGCTGTAGATTCAAATGTAAAGGGAGGCGAATATTTTAGCCCTAACGGAAGATTTGGTGGCTATCCGATTCCGACAGAATCCAGCAAGGCTTCTTACAACAAAGAAGATGCAAAAAAGCTGTGGGTAGTTTCCGAAAAACTGACAGGGGTTCACTTTCGAAGTCTGGAAAAGAGAGTGAGCTAAAAAAGATCCTATCACGCTTTTTCGTCGAACGGGAGCAAGGATAACAATCATGGAAAACAATACAAATAGTAGCAATTCAAGTTCGGGATGGATTATGTGGTTGGCTTTGGTGGTCGTTTTAGGGTTCATTGCCGCCACCATTTATTTTGGGATTTGGCAGTATGTCTTGTATGTCTTTTTAGGCTTAGCCGTCATCGCCATACCGCTCGATATTTATGGACGTCGCCCCTTCGACCCAGTAGGGAATGATCAGGTTAATTTTAATGCAAACGATCTTAAACTTGGGAAAAATAGTGTTGAATACCTAAGTAATGGGAGCAAGATTTCAGCCAATCTATTCATTCCTGAAGATTACGTCAAGGGGGAACAACGACCCATCATAGTTGTTGCCCCACCCAATACAGGTGTTAAAGAGCAGACGGCAGGATTGTATGCTGAAAAACTCAGCCAAAAAGGGTATATCACGATGGCTTTTGACCCTCGGGGCTTTGGCGAGAGCGGTGGGCACCATGTGCTTTTTGACCTTGAACGGCAGATCGAGGATGTCGAAAGTTCTATCGATTTTGTCCACACGTTGGACATCGTGGATAAAGACAATGTTTTCAACATGGGAATCTGCGTTGGTTCTGCCATCTCCACTTATGAAACAGCCTCTGATCCCCGGATCAAAGCGCAATTGATGGTCAGTCCGGTTTTCCTGACACCTGAAGAAAATATCATGCCTATTCCCATGGATGTTGCCTACATTGCATCAGGGGCGGCCAAAACATTCCACGCAGTTACGGGCAGAGATCTGCCATTAGGTCCCTTAGTTCAGGAAATGAATCGCAGTGAAGATGAGCCAGAAATAAATCTGGGTGCTGGCATGGATAAATATTATCTGCCTGGCAAACCGGGATATGCGCCAACTTGGGAAAATCATTTCAGCTTGATTTCCATGGTACCTGTCATGAAATGGAAGGACTTTTTCGAGGCGGCGGATAAATATGACACGACGCCAATCTACATGGTCTATGGGACAAAAGCCTTTTCAAGGCATGGCGCAGCCAAATTCTATGGCATGGCTGGTGGATCGAAGAACAGGCTAATCCTTGAAGGTGCCGGACATTTTGACATCTACTGGAAGCCGGAATTTGTGGAACCCGCTGTTGATGGTTTGGCTGAGTTTTTAGAAACGCAAGTTTAATTGGAGTTAGGTGAAATCAATGTCAAATAATAACTGGACGACGGAACAGATACCTGATTTGATTGGCAAAGTGATTATTGTCACCGGTGCTAACAGTGGCATTGGTCTTGAATCGGCACGTGAATTTGCCCGCAAGGGAGCCAATGTCGTGATGGCTTGTCGTAGCATGAACAAAGCTGAAACTGCTCTAGCAGACATTAAGCAGGGAATTCCCACAGCTAACGTTACCTTGATGCAACTCGACCTCGCCAGTCTTGATTCTGTTCATGAATTTGCGGGTGCGTTTAAGGCAACATACGGCCGTTTAGACATCCTCCTCAACAATGCCGGCATTATGTGGATTCCCTATGGCAAGACAGTAGATGGCTTTGAGAGGCAGTTTGGCACCAATCATTTTGGTCATTTTGCCTTAACCGGTCTTTTGCTTGATCGCATTTTGGCAACTCCACATGCACGCGTTGTCAACGTGAGTAGCATCGGCCACCGAGATGGCATCATGGATTTTGACAATCTCCTGTTTGAAGATGGGAAAGATTACACACCACATGGCGCGTATAGCCGATCCAAATTAGCCAATCTTCTCTTTACCTACGAGTTGCAAAAGCGATTTGAAGCGGCTGGTTCTTCAGCCATTGCGGTTGCTGCCCATCCTGGAGGCTCCAACACCAGCCTTGCTGACCATCTATTTGATGCCTGGTATTGGAAAGTCCTTTATCCACTTTTTGCCCTCGTTGCCCAAAGCTCCGCTATGGGGGCATTGCCATCGATTCGGGCGGCCGTCGATCCCAATGTCAAAGGAAGTGATTACTACGGGCCAAGAGGATTTATGGAATCACGTGGCTACCCAATTCTTGTGCAATCTAACGAAGCCTCGCACAACATGGCTGATGCACGCCGCCTCTGGCAGGTATCTGAACAGCTAACAGGCGTGCAGTTTGAGATGCAGGTACGGTAATTTAATTATTTGACATAAGGCGTTTTCGGAAAATTAACTGGGAAACTCAATCCGAAAACGCCTCAAGCAGATTCCACAATACCGTCAAATTTCTTCCCGATTATTGTGCGGAATCCGCCTAACACAAAGGAAGAATGCTATGTGGTGGCCTGCCGCTGTTTTGATTTTCATACTTTTGGTGGTAATGATTTCTATTTCATGGCCCAGCATACGTGGTGCACCTTGGGTTCCCACAACCATGCGCGAAGTCAATAAAATGTTGCAATTAGCCAACGTAGGACACAACGATTTAGTCTACGATTTAGGCTGTGGTGACGGTCGTACCATCGTTACCGCCGCCCGACGCTATGGCGCACGGGCAGTCGGGGTTGAAATTGATCCGCTACGTTATCTTTGGTGTCAACTGCTGATTACTGTCTTGGGGCTGCGTGGCCGTGTCAAGATAATTTTTGGTGATTTTTTCAACCAAGATTTGAGTGATGCCGATGTGGTCACTTGCTATCTCCTGCAAAACACCAACGAAAAACTTGAAGGGAAATTTAAGCAGGAATTACAACCCGGCACGCGGATTGTCTCTCACGATTTCACCTTTCCGGGACTACAACTGGTTGGCAGTGACACAAAAGATAGTCTCTATCTTTACCATCCAACTTCGACAGAGTAACTGCCGTTTCCCACACAAAAACAAAAGTTAAAGGATAAAACTCATGAACAAAAAACTGATATTTGGAGGCGTTGCCGCTACGCTGGCAGGCATTGGTACTTTCCAATATGTCAGCTCACGAAACGAGAAAAAAGAAACTAGCGAAGTCTGGACAACAGCCGACATGCCTGACCTGACTGGTAAAGTGGCGATTGTCACCGGCGCGAACAGTGGGATTGGTTGGGATACGGCCGTTTCCCTCGCCGAAAAAAGAGCCACAGTGCTTATGGCTTGCCGTAACCTGGCCAAGAGCCAAGCCGCGCTGGATGCGATAAAAGCGCGGGTGCCCAATGCCGATGTGGAACTGATGCAGCTCGACTTGGCTAGCCAAGCGTCGGTACGCCAGTTCGCAGAGGCGTTTAAGGCAAAATATGATCGGCTGGACTTGCTGATCAATAATGCCGGCATCATGATGGTTCCTTACGCCAGAACCGTAGACGATTTTGAAAGCCAGTTTGGCACAAATCACCTCGGCCATTTTGCCCTAACCGGACTGCTGCTGGACAGAATCCTGGCTACATCCGGTGCGCGAGTGGTCACTGTGAGCAGTGGCGCCCATCTTTTGGGAAGCATGGACTTTGACGACTTGATGTACAAAGATGGACAGGGTTATTCGGGTGCCAGAGCTTACGGTCGTTCCAAACTTGCCAACCTGCTCTTTACCTACGAACTACAGCGCCGCTTCGAGACTGCCGGTGTTGATGCTGAGGCGCTTGCCGCCCATCCCGGCGGTTCCAATACCAACTTACAGGATGAAGTCAGCGAACAGTGGTATATGAAACCATTCCTGCCCTTGATGCGATTGATGATGCAAGAGTCAGCCATGGGCGCGTTGCCAACCCTCCGCGCCGCCGTCGATCCCCATGCCAAAGGCGGCCAATATTACGGTCCTGATGGTTTTATGGAACAACGCGGTTATCCGGTCGTGGTGCAGTCCAATGCGGCATCACATAACGAAGCGGATGCCCGTCGGTTGTGGCAACTCTCAGAGCAATTGACAGGTGTCCATTACAACTGGAATAAAATAGAAGGAGCGATACAATGATCACCAACTTTACAGGCAAGGATGTACCCGATCAGCATGGCAAGACATTTTTTGTCACGGGAGCCAACACCGGCATCGGCTTTGAAGCCGCCAAAGCACTGGCTGGCAAGGGCGGTCGTGTGTTGCTGGGAAGCAGAAACCGGAGTAGGGGACAGGATGCTCTAGCCCGTATCGCCAATGTGCATCCCCAAGCTGATGTAGAACTCATCATCATCGACCTGTCCGATCTCGCCTCTGTGGCGAGGGCGGCGGAGATCGTTGCCCGCGAGCCGAGGCTTGATGTCCTTATCAACAATGCCGGCATTATGGCCAACCCGAAAACCATCACCAAAAACGGGTTTGAATCCCAATTTGGTGTCAACCACTTGGGCCATTTCGCCCTCACAGGCATGCTGTTGCCGAAACTGGAAGCAACCCCAGAATCGCGCATTGTCACCGTGTCGAGCCTGGGCCACCGCAACGGCGACATCAACTTTGACGACATCAACGCCGCCAAGTCGTACTCACCACAGGAGCGGTACTTCCAGAGCAAGCTCGCCAACCTGCTTTTCATGTACGAGCTTGACCGGCGGTTGACAAGGAAGGGATTGTCAACGATTTCGGTGGCGGTACATCCCGGTTTTGCCGACACAGAGTTGCCACGACACCTCAACTCCGGCTTCTTGGCACTGGTTCTCCGAATCATGATGCCGCTGCTCAGACCCTTTACGAATTCCGCCGAGGCAGGGGCGTGGCCAACCTTACTCGGTGCGACGGCTCCAGGTGTTTCGGGTGGTCAGTACTTCGGTCCAGGCCGATTAGGCGAGATGTCGGGACCAGCCAAACAGGTCGACTCCACAGATAAGAGTAAAGATGTCGGTCTAGCCAAACGGCTGTGGGATTTATCGATTGAGATGACCGGGTTTAACCCTGGCCTCTATGAACATAAGGACGGAAAACAAAAAGGAATAAGGTCATGAAAAATTTTAGAGATAAAGTTATTGTCATTACAGGCGGTGCCACAGGTATTGGCTTTGGATTTGCCAAAGCATTCGGAAAAGAAGGTGCCAAGATTGTCATTAGTGCGCGGCGTGAAAACCGTCTGCAAGAAGCGGTTGCCAACCTGACAGAGATGGGTATTGAAGCAAAATACCTGACGGCCGATGTGACCAAACGGGAAGATGTTGAAGCACTGGCTGATTTTGCTTGGAACGAATTTGGTCAGGTGGATGCGATCATCAACAATGCCGGCATGATGGTGCCACACTGCCCCGTTTTGGATATGCCGATTGAACATTTTCAAGCAATCATGAATGTCAACGTGTTTGGTGTGATTCATGGGTCACAGGTCTTCGGCAAACGATTTGTGGAGCAGGGAACGCCAGCGGCTATTTACAACATTGGTTCGGAAAACTCGTTGTTCCACGGTACGCCATTCAACGGTGCCTACGTGGCGACGAAACATTCTGTGCGTGCCATCACCATCTCCTTGCGTGAAGAACTACCTGAGTTCATTGATGTCAGTTTGATTTGTCCGGGCTTTGTTGTCTCGGAATTAGGATCGAAAGAAAATATGCAGTATGGGATGCCCACTGATGAATTCATCGAATTTGCCATGAAGCAAATCAAGGCAAATGAATTCTATGTGGTGAGCCATGCCTACAATATCGTTCGGATCGAGGAAGGCTACCATCAGCTCAAAACGGCTTTTGAAACCTACGCACCACGCTATGAAGGGGATAGCCGATACGATATCCGGACAAATATTGCGCCTATTTTGGAACAACAGCTAAATCTCAAGTTAAGAATGTTTTAGTTTTGTGTTAGCGTATGTGCAGGGTGAGGAGGAGGGGAAAACGGTCGTTTCCCTCCCTCTTTCTTCAAACCACAACCCCCGTCGCCGACGGCGCATACCCAAAATACCGCTTGTATTCACTGCTGAACTGCGCCGGACTATTATAACCAACCAGATAGCCCGCTTCATTGGCTCGTTTACCCTCTTTCAAGAGCCTCTGTGCCTCATGTAATTTAACCGATTTGGCATATTGCAAAGGCGAAACGTGCATCACCGCCTTGAAATTTTGGTAGAAAGCCGTGCGGCTCATATGCACCATGTCCGCCAACTCCTGCACCGATACCGGCTGGTCAAGATGCTGGTGGATATGGTCAATCACCGTCGAAATACGCTGAATTTCGCCCCTCTGCTGTAGCAAAAAGCGCAGTTCTCCCCCACGTTCATCAGAAAGCAGACGGTAGTAAATTTCATCAATGATCCCTTCACTCAGCATCGCCGCATCTTTGGGATTATCCAGCGTCTCGAACAGGCGAATAAACGGGTTTAGCAGTCGGTCGTTCAATGGGAATGAAAACATGCTAGATCGGTCGGGCGACTTGACCGTTGGCGGCGTGTCTATTTTATCCAGTCGCAACAGCACATCCGCCATCCGCCCCAAATCCATTTGCAACCCAGCCAGCAGATAAGGTGTTTCCGGGCTGGCTTCCACAACTGCCATTTCCACAGGAACGGGATAAAAGCCAACCATCACCTGCCCCGCGCTGTACGCATATTGCTGTTTCTCCAAATAACACACCTTTTTACCCTGCCCCACAATGACGATAGCCGGTATTTCCATCGCTGGCATTCGCGCTGTAGTTGTAGACAGCTTGAAGATGCCCAGACTTTCAATGTCCGTCAAATTCATGCCCTCATTGGGAGCGTATTGTTTTGCAAGGGCAATAAAACGTTCCAGTTTTTCAATTTGGTAATCCATATTCATTTTCCCAGAATGCCGAATTTTCAATCTGTGACAAATTTTATATGAAAACCTACCATCTGATCAACAAAACGATTGCTTTTCTGGACGATTACAAAAGGTTTCTGAACGTTTACGTATTCATTCTTTCACGTTTGCACAATAAAATGATCAGCAGATGTGAATTTACGAATAAAACCCGTTGGTTTAGCAAGCATGTATAAAAGGAGTTGAAAATAATCATGAAAAATATTATTAAGATCGTTACACGACATATCGCTGTAAGAAGAATGGCTAACTTTTTTGAGAAAGTAGAAAGGAATCCTGTGACACGAACACCCAAAGATGTGGGGCTCGAATACGAAGATTTGGCATTTAAGTCACTTGATGGCGTTAATCTCAAGGCATGGCATATCCCCAGCAACGGCAGTGACAAACTGGTGATCTTTAATCACTTCATGCTTGGTAACCGAGCGGGCGCAGTACCCCAAGAGGATTGGGGGAATGTATCTGTTGATTTCATGCCAATTTACAAGCATTTAGTTAATGCTGGGTACTGTGTGTTCACTTACGATTTGCGAAACCACGGAGAATCTGATGTTTTCAATAACGGCCGTTTAGGTTTGACCAATACGGAATATCAAGATGTGGTTGCTTCTATTAGGTATGCAAAAGAGCATTTTGCGGGAAAGAAATTGTTTCTCTATAGTCAATGCTACGGAACCGTTTCTACTATCCTTGCGATGGAAAAAAATCCAAAGGATTTCGAGGGGATTGAGGCTTTTGTCAATATCCAACCACTGACGCCTGAAGGTTTTGTCACTGGCGTTTGCAATAAATTTGATATGGCAAACGACAATAATATGGAGATTTTTGATAAACAGTTAAAGAGAAGAACGGGGTATAGTGTTCAGGATGTAAGAGTTCCTGCGGAAGCGGTAAAGATTCCTACATTAACGGTTCAAGTGCATGATGACTGGCGGACGACCGCTCAGTCAATCGAAGAGATTCATGCCAATCTTGGCACGGATGACAAGAAATTGCTTTGGATTGAAGACGAAGATGAAAGATTAGAAGGATACAACTATTTTGCGCGGAATCCAGAAGCGTTAATCGAATGGTTTGACGCTCACAATTAGCTCTTAGAGGAAACGGCCGTATTCCAAAACCAATACGGCCGTTTCCCCTCTCTCATCTTCAAACCACAACCCCCGTCGCCGACGGCGTATACCCAAACTGTCGCTTATACTCCCGACTAAACTGCGCCAGATTGTTATACCCAACCAAATAACTTGCCTCATTCACCCGTTTCCCCCCTTTAATCAGCTTTTGCGCCTCAAACAACTTCACCGACTTAGCATATTGCAATGGCGACAACTGCATCACCTCTTTGAAATTCAAATAAAATGCCGTGCGGCTCATATGCACCACCCTTGCCAGCTTTTCTACCGACACCGGCCGATCTAAATTTGCATGGATGTAATCCACCGCCTTGGAAATCCGCTTGATTTTCCCCTTTTGCTGTAACAGGCTCCGCAGTTCACCGCTCCGCTCATCACAAAGCAAGCGATAATATATCTCATCAATAATCGCTTCACCCAAAACGGCCGCATCTCTGGGGTTGTCTAGCACAGCAAACAACCGCAGGAATGGATCCAGCAGTTGCTCGCTCAAACCAATTGCAAATTTTGCCGAGGGATCAATAGAAACAGGTTGCGGCGCCGTTTCATCAAACTGATCAATCCGTAACAACATCTCTGCCATACGATTTATATCTAGCGAGATGCCCACTGCCAGATAAGGTTGTTCCGGCGAGGCTCCCTCAATCTTCGTCTCTACCGGCGCTGGGTAAAACCCAACCAACACGTTGCCCGCATCATAAGCAAACTTTTTGTCCCCTACGTAACAAACCTTCTTCCCCTGTACAACAATGACAATGGCCGGAATTTCTATTTCTGGGGTTCGCGGCATGTTGGTGGATGCCCTATAAGTGCCGAGGCTCTCAATATGCGTCCAGTTGATGCCTTCTTGAGGCGTATGTTGTTCTATAAGATTGGCAAGTTGTTTAAGTTTGTGGCTGAAGTCGTTCAATTTCGCACCCCTGTAATAATTCATGATATGACGAATTGTACTAAAAAATCGTGCAACTTACATATAAATCACACTATTTCGGGACAATAATGCAAAGTTTTTGAATAAAAATGTTCCCGTCATTTTCGGTATAGGGTCTAAAATAATCGTAACTGCTAACGTTGTCATGGATACCCGCCTTCGCGGGTATGACAGCAAAAGAGACAGAGTAGTGAGCAAGGAGACAAAAAATGATCGCAAATTATGTAGCTGATTTGATGGTGAAACCGGGCAAATCGCCGGTATTCAATAGTCCTAAAGATTTTGGATTGGATTATGAAGATGTGACGTTTAAGACGAGTGATGGCGTGACGCTTTCCGGCTGGCTGGTCAAAGGTGGGGCAGACAAAGTTATTATCCAATCCCATTTTGGTGTGCAGTGCAGTCGGGCTGGGTATAGTCCCAAAGTGCAAGGCATGATTAAGATGTGGGATGAGGATATTGAATTTCTCAATCAGGCCAAATATCTGGTGGAGGCTGGGTATTCTGTGCTGATGTACGATTTTAGAAATCATGGCGAGAGCGGTGAGGGAGTCAGCCCGTGGATTACATGGGGGCCAGAAGAGAGCAAGGATGTGATTGCGGCCGTTGATTTCATCTCCAATCATCCCGTTTATAAGGATAGCGAGATCGGTTTGTTCAGCATTTGTATGGGGCAAAGCGCGACGACATTGGCGTATGGCGCGGAAAATGGGTTGCAAAAGTACAAGAATGTCAAAGCGATGGTATCGGTACAACCGCTGACCTACGCCAAGTTTGTGAAGGCGATGGGGATACCGAATTTTCTGGTGAAGAGAGCGAACAAGCCAATTCAAGAAAGAACGGGGATTGATTTTAGTCAAAACACGTTCATGCCCAATGTGAAAGATATTGGCGTGCCTACGCTGGTGATTCAAAATGAAAATGACCCGTGGACGGATACTGAACTGGTTAAAGCGTATTACGATGAGCTAACGGTGGAAAAAGATATTCTTTGGCTACCGTTAGAGAAGAAACGCGCCGCCGCTTATGATTGGATCGGCCACAACTCAGAGGAAATTTTGGGCTGGTTTGGAAAATACATGTGACAAAAAGGAGAAAAATCATGATTAACGAACAACAAACAGAAATGCTTACTATGCTCGCAGGCGGGCTGTCAGAAGGTGTACGCACCCCGATTTTGCGTACCCCAGAAGAAGTTGGGCTGGCTTATGAAGAAATCGACTTTGAAACCAAAGACGGCGTTGCCATCAAAGGGTGGTTTATCCCGGCCGATTCCAACAAACTCATTATCAGCAACCACTTTTCGCCCGCCAATCGCTACGGTTTTGCCGGCCACCTAGAAGGATTGGAGTTCGCAGGCGGCTTTGAAGTCAACTTCCTGCCACGTTACAAAGCGCTGCACGATGCAGGCTACAACGTGTTGGCATACGACATCCGCTCTCACGGCGAAAGCGGCGAAGGTGAAAACGGCGTATCGGGCGTCGGCTACTTTGAGTGGCAAGAAGTGCTCGCATCAATCGAATACGTCAAAAGCCGCCCCGACACGGCTGATTTCGATATTTCACTCTACAGCCAATGTATGGGTGCAAACGCGACTTTTAACGCCATCGAAAAAGCACCCGAAGCATTTGCCGACATCAAAGCGATGATCGCCGTTGCCCCACTCAAAGGGCGCACCAATATCGAGCGTAGCCTAGAGCAGATGCAAATCCCTGAAGAGGAAGGGATCGCGGCATTTGAGGAAATTTACAATGGTTTTTCTGGCCTGCACATTGCTGACCACAACATCATTCCCAAAGCGGCCAACGTCAACATTCCCATTTTCTATTTCCAAGTTAGAAATGATATGAACTCGCGTTGGACGGATGTTCAGGAGATGTATGACATTACTCCTGTTGAGGATAAGAAAATTGAGTATTTGGAAGATACGCCGTGGCGTTTTGACGGGTATAAATATTTCTCAGAACATCCTGAACAAATGATTGCGTGGTTCGATAAGCATATGTAGGGATGACAAAGAAGAGGGGGAGAAACGGCCGTTTCTCCCCCTCTTTTTTTATACCACTACCCCCGTCGCCGACGGCGCAAACCCAAAATGCCGCTTATACTCCCGACTAAACTGCGCCGGACTGTTGTACCCCACCATGTACCCCGCCTCACTCGCATTCTTCCCCTCCCGAATCAGCGTTTGCGCGTGATTGAGCTTAATCGACTTCGCGTACTGCAAAGGCGGCATGTGCATCACCTCCCGAAACGCCTTGCGGAAGCCAGACGTACTCATATTCGCCATCCCCGCCAGCGCATCTACCGAAACGACACGGTTTAGATGACTGTGAATATGCTCCACCGCCTTCGAAATATCTTGAATTTGTCCCCGATGTTGCAAAAGACGCTTTAATGCCCCCGACGCATCATTGAGTATCAGGCGAAAATAAATCTCGTCCAAAATAGGGTCGGCTAAAACGGCGCGTTCCAGCGGATTGTCCAATGTTTGCATCAGCCGAATGATGGGGTCGAGAAACGCATCATTCATCGATTCAGAGATGATGGCGGAACTGTGGCTGGGTTTTGGCCTGGCGACTGGTTCGGCGAGATCCATTTTGAGCAGGATGTTAGCAATCCGAAGCAAATCAATCTTGATACCGGCCATCAACAGCGGCTTGTCGGGGCTGGCCTCGATGACTTCCACTTCCAACGGGAAGGGCAAGAAGAGGGAGAGATAACGCCCGGCGCTGAAATCGTATTTTTTGCCATCCAGATAGCAAGCTTTTTTGCCTTGCCCTAGAACGACGATGGCTGCTTGGTAGGTAACGGCCGTTTTCCCATGCGGTTCCATTTCTCGATAAGTCACAAAATCCGGGATACCCGTCTCATTAATCCCATCCTGCGTCGTGTGCTTCTCTAGCAAAGCCACAAACTCGTCCATTTTAGTCGTTGAATAGTCCATCATTGAATCCTCGCTACAAAAAAGCTAGTCCATCATGCGTGAGCATAATATGTAAGCATCTTAGCCGATAATCGGGGGATAATCAATACAAATTGCCCCAAGAATATCAAATTGTGCAAGCGTTGTGTCGTTTTGTGTATTCATTTCGGTAAGAATGCGACATATACTGTTGCCAGATAACAAAAACAACCGCATTCAATTCAGGAGAGAAAAATGGCTTCAATACAAGGGAAAACAGCATTAGTCACCGGCGCATCGTCAGGCATTGGCGAATCAACCGTAGAGCAACTTCTCGCCGCCGGAGCAACCGTTTACGCCGCCGCCCGTCGTGTGGAAAAAATGAGCGACCTTCAGAAAAAAGGGGCGCATCTCATCAAAATGGATGTCACCGATGAAGCATCCATGACGGCCGGCATCAATACCATTCTGAAAAAAGAAGGCTCGATTGACATTCTGATAAACAACGCCGGATACGGCTCGTATGGCGCAGTTGAAGATGTGCCTATTGATGAAGCGCGTCGCCAATTTGAAGTCAACATTTTTGGTCTGGCTCGCCTGACGCAGTTGGTATTGCCCAAAATGCGGCAAAATCGGTACGGCAAAATCGTCAACATCTCCTCAATGGGCGGCAAAATCTACACCCCCTTTGGCGCTTGGTATCACGCCACCAAGCACGCGTTGGAAGGTTTTTCTGATTGTTTACGGTATGAAACAGCCCCATTCGACATTGATGTGATCATTATTGAGCCGGGTGGCATTGCCACGCCATGGGGCGCCATCGCCGCAGAGAATCTCAAAAAGACTTCAGGCAACGGCGCTTATGCCGAAGCGGCCAATAAGGCGGCTGACCAAACAGCAGAAATGTATTCAGGAGACCAGCTTTCCCCACCTAGCCTGATTGCTGAAACAATTGTAAAAGCTGTGACGGCCAACCGGCCCCGCACGCGGTACGCCATCGGCTATATGGCACGCCCCACGATTTTCCTACGCCGCATCCTGAGCGACCGCATGTTCGACCGCATCATCAACATGATGGCGTAACGTGAGATTGGTTCATAAGTAATTCATACTCAATTTTAGGGTTGAGCGGAAACGGCCGTTTTCTACCCATAACAAAAGCAAAAACTCACAAATTAGGAGAGTAATAAAATGATGGACGCACAAACTGCATTTAACTATTTAGACCCCCAGAAATGGGCGAACACATCTGTAATCGAACGTTTAGCCCTGCTTGAGCAGGTACAAAACAACCTGAAAATGTATGCCGAAGAACTCGGTGTCTCCGACGCCAAAATGAAAAACGAGCAACTTGGCGAGGAGCAAGTCAGTCAAGCAGAAGGGATGGGCACGACCGTTATGGCCATGGGGAATACATTGATGGGCATTCATCATCTGTATGAGTCGCTGGCTCACGGTGAAATGCCACAACCGCTGAGCATGCAAAAGATTGGCGACGACCTGCATGAAGTCGAAGTCTATCCAATTACCCGTAAAGATAAATTGATGGCCGGACAGCAAAAAGGGTATTTGCATGTCATGGGCGAACCCAAGCAGGTGAACCCGCTTGACAAGCCTGCTGGCGTTATCGCTGTGTCAGGGGCGGGCAACTACAGTTCATCGATTGAAATGGCGATGGCGCTTTTCCTTGAAAACAAGGCGGTTATTCACAAGCCACACCGTCTCAATGAGGCATCTGACAAAATTTGGGAGAAAATATACGCGCCGCTGATTGAAGCCAAAGTGCTTGTATTCATCGGTGCCGATCAGGGTCGTGCGATGCCTAAGCTTGAAGGGTTGCATGCCATTTACTTCACCGGTTCTACTGGCGTAGCCCATGCGATCCAAGATGCCGCCAGTGCACCGCTTATTTCAGAGTGTGGGGGTAATAACCCTTGCATCATTGTACCGGGCGAATGGACGGAGAAAGAAATCGAGCATCAGGCGATTCAGCTGGCTTCAGCGGGCAAACTGAATGGCGGCGCGGTTTGTGGTCGGCCGCAAACGATTGTTACCTCCAAAAGCTGGCCCCAGCGTGACCAGTTTTTAGATGCGCTGAGAAAAGCGATTGCTGAAGATACATTTGCATCTGGTGCTTACTATCCCGGTGTGGACAAGACCCGAGCGGCCTTTTTGGAGCATCAACCGACGGCCGAAATTCTACAGCCCGAAAATGGCAAACATGCCCGCTCTGATTTCCTCCTCATTCCCGGCATGAAAGAAGATGACTTCGGCGTTACAAATGAGGCATTTTGCCAAATCTTTGGTGAGATTCCGCTGGACAGTAGCACTGATGTTGATGAGTTCTTGACACAGGCAACAGTATTTTGCAACGAGAAGCTTTTGGGCTCACTGGGGTGCATGATCTTGGTCGATAACGACACCTTCGCAGCCAACAGTGACCGTGTCCATCAAGCCATCCGCGAATTGAACTATGGGGGCATCGCCGTCAACAACATCCCCCCCAACATCTGGCTGAATGCCTATCTCATTTGGGGTGGCAACAATGAAACGACCGAAGATTTTGTATCCGGTGTGGGCAATTTCGGCAACGCGCTGAACTTCGACAACGTGGTCAAAGCGGTCCTAATCGACGATTTCCACGCGACCAGCTTTGAATTTACGAACCGCGCACGGGTCAATCACTTGCTGGAAAATGTGTCACACTTTTCTATCGATCAAAGCTGGGGGCATTTCGCCAGACTGGCTGGTCAGATGACCGTTGACAGTTTTAGAGGAAAAGATTTCTAACAAGTTTTTTTATGTGGCAAGGCGTCTGATAGACACCTTGCCACACAATATGGAGTAAGAAAATGAGTCGTTCAGCAACTTCTGTTTTTGTATATGGGCTTTATGCACTCGGTGCCGGGGCAGGGTTTTTATTTTTCCCAGACCCCATTTTACAGTTATTTGGATTTGAACCGCGTACTGATCATTGGATTTTGATCGTAGCTATCCTGACTTTAGGATTGGCTTACTATTATTTGTCGGCAGCAAGGGCGAATGACAAGCATTTCTTTTCTATGTCGTGGAAAGGACGGATCTGGTTTTTTGCCGCCAGCACGGCTTTGGCGATTTTTGGTGCAGCCCCTTGGAACATTGTTCTGGTTGGATCGGTGGATTTGATCACGGCTATTTGGACTGCATTCGCTTTACGGAGTGAGGGTTAAATGAATTTTTTGTTGATAACGGCCGTACTCTTCATCATCACCGGTATTTTGCACAATGTGACCTTATTCCGTTTTGGCAACAATGCGGCCACAAGACCTGTAGCCGCATTTGGCGTCGTCTATCTGGCACTGGGCATCCTGCTTTGGCTGGGTACATTTAGTTGGTTGCCAATCGTCGCGCTCATCCTGACCGTCATTGGCGGTGTTGGCGCGACGACACAAATTAATGCCAATCCTGAGATACGCTTATGGACTTTGCTGTTCATTGGCATTGATGTAGTGATTGTTGTCCTACTCACCATTCATTTGTTTGGAGGTTAAAAAGACAATGAGTAGAAGCACACCGCTCAAAATCATGCTGTGGATTATCTTTCTCATTGTGATGGGCATGGGGTTGATCATTTTTCTGGGTGGCGCGGAGGCGTTTCCCGGCATGGGGGTGGTTAGCCCTTCTGTGGATTCAGAACTGCGCTTTTTTGCCGCTTTTTGGATAGGCTACGGCATTTTCACCTTCTGGGTCGCTCGTGATTTAGCGACGCGACATCAATTTGTGCCCGCCATCATCCTGTTTTTACTGTTGGGGATCGGGGGGCGTTTGCTCTCGCTTTTCACCGCTGGCCGCCCTGCCGACTCGTTGATGAATGGCATCATTGTGGAAACGGTCAATGTTGTCCTGACAACTGTTTTTTACGGCCGTTACCGTCAGAGATTAGCCAACTAATCAATCTTGACCATGAAGAGTCTCTCGCTTGGGAAATTCGAGTTGACTGATTAGTCATTTCTTATTACACTTCTCGCCATGAGCGATAAAGCAAAGCAACTCATCGAAGCCTCGATTGACCTTTTTGCCAAAGAAGGCTTCTGGAACACCCCCACTTCCCGCATTGCCAAGCACGCAGGCGTGGGAACAGGCACGCTTTTCAACTACTTTGAATCCAAGGCGGGGCTGATTGATGCGGTTTACACGCAGTTAAAGCAGGAATGGATGACTCATCTGATAAGCGGCTATCCTGAAAATGGTTCATTGCGGGAAAGTATTGAGCATATCTGGTTCCGTCATATTGATTGGGGTATCCGTAACCCGGTCCGGCATGGTTTAATGAGCCAACTGAAGCTGTCCGATTTAGTTAGCCAAGAAACACAGCAAAGTCAGGAAGCAGATATGACGTTTCTCTATGAAATGACATTGCAAGCGATAGAAGATGGCGAACTGGTAGATATTTCACCCGAATATCTGGGAAAGGTTTTTTATGCCCAATTAGAAGCGGCCGTGCAGTATGCCACAGAAAACAATTTACGCGACATGCCGCTCAATCGCCACATCGCCCAAGGGTTTGAGATTTTCTGGAAGGGCGTAACAAAATAAAAAAATTTTGGAATACGATGACTGACTAATCAATCCCAATGGTCTAGACTTGCTCAGAAAACTTAACCGTCAGAAAGTGGACATTAAACAGCATAGGAATTTCCTTTTGCGCTACTAACTTGAAGTTTTAACGAGGAGAAAATAATGCCTATTATTAAGAGAAAATCATTACCCGGAAGAGATGTGTTATGGCTCGATGAAAAAACCCGTGCCAAAGATATTAGCGGAAAGGTGTATATTGTAACCGGAGCCAATTCCGGCGTTGGGCTTGAAACAACAAGGCAGTTGGTTAAGCAGGGTGGGCATGTTGTTATGGCATGTCGCCGACCACATGCGGGCGAAGAAGTAGCAAAGAGCTTCAGTGGGCTAAAAGGTAGTTATGAAGTCATGAAACTAGACCTTGCCGATCTGCAATCTGTGCGGGATTTTGTGGCTGAATTTCTAAAGAAATATGATCAGTTGGATGGGCTGGCGTGTAATGCCGGCATGGCAAATATGCAGAGAGAGCCGAAATTTACCAAAGATGGATTTGAAATAACCATGGGCATTAGTTACTTCGGTCATTTTCTGTTGACTGAATTATTGCTGAACGTATTGAAGAAAAGCGCACCATCACGAATGGTGATCGTTTCGTCTGTGGTCCATGCCGGCAATCCAAGAAACCGACCCAATGTGCATTTGGATGACTTGAACTACAAAACAAGAAGTTACAACAATATGGCGGCATATGGCGAGGCAAAAGTAGCCACTGTTTTATATGCCAAAGAGCTTGCTGAAAGATTAGAAGGAACTGGCGTTTCTGCTTTTTCAGTTCACCCCGGTTGGGCACGCTCAAACTTTGGGTCGGGAGCTGGCTGGTTGATAAATGTGATCATGACCGTTATGCGCCCACTGACCCGATCAATGTCGGACAGCAATGAAGAATCTGCTCAGACTTCACTTCATTGTCTGCTTTCTGATGATGCCCCCAATTATTCAGGGGCCTATTTCAGCCAAAGCAGCGTCCTTTATCGAGACAGAGAATGTCGAAACGGGGGTTGGCCCCTGACCACGCCAAACCCAAATGCCAGAAATATGGATACAGCGAGGAAATTGGTTGATTTGAGCTACGAGTTGGTTGGGCTAAAGGAAGGGTAAAAAATGTCAAATGGAAAATGGACAATAGCAAATATGCCAGACTTGGCTGGTAAAGTCGTTGTGGTGACAGGCGCTAACAGCGGGATTGGTTTTGAAGCGGCGAAGGAATTTGCACGAAAAGGCGCAAACACCATTCTAGCCTGCCGCAGTATGGACAAAGCCCAAACCGCATTAGACCAGATTAAGCAGGAAATTCCTAGGGCACAAGTCGAGATTATGCAGTTGGATTTAGCCAATCTTGCCTCAGTGCGTGACTTTGTAGAGAACTTCAAATCCAGATATGACCGGCTGGATATCTTAGTCAATAACGCCGGGATCATGTGGGTGGAATATGGCAAAACCGTTGATGGGTTTGAACGCCAATTCGGAACGAATCATCTGGGACACTTTGCTTTAACGGGTTTGCTGATTGATCTGCTAGTGAAAACCTCTGGGGCGAGAGTCGTGAATGTGAGCAGTGTGGGACACCGCTCCGGCACGATGGATTTTGATAATCTCATGTTTGAAGGTGGCAATGGTTATGGTCGGCATCGGGCTTATGGCCGTTCAAAGCTGGCAAACTTGCTGTTCACCTACGAACTGCAACGGAAATTCGAGGCGAATGGCGCCGATGCGATAGCCACAGCCGCACATCCAGGCGGCTCAAGCACCAACCTAGCAAGAAATGTCGAACAACTTTGGTATTTTAGGCTGCTGAGGCCTCTGTTGGAAAGGATGATGCAAGGGGCAGATATGGGCGCTTTGCCAACCCTGCGCGCAGCAGTTGATCCTGCGGCGAGCGGTGGTGAATATTATGGCCCCGGTGGATTCATGGAACAGCAAGGGTATCCGGTGATTGTGCAGTCCAGCGATGCCTCGCACAACGTGGCTGACGCACGCAGACTGTGGCAGGTGTCTGAACAGTTAACAGGTGTACATTTTGAGATGCGGGTGCGGTAAGCGATTATGAATCATTCCGCATAACCAGAGGCAAAACGAATGAACAAAAAAATTTTAGGCGGCGTTGCCGCTGCACTGGCTGGCATCGGTATTTTCAGATATGTCAGCTCACGAAAAGAGAAAAAAGGAACAAACAAAATGTGGACAACTGCCAACATTCCCGACCAAATCGGTAAAGTGGCTATTGTCACAGGCGCGAATAGTGGGATTGGCTGGGATACGGCTGTTGCCCTCGCTGACAAAAGAGCCACAGTGATCATGGCCTGCCGCAACCTGGTTAAGAGCCGGGCGGCGCTGGATGCGCTAAAAGCGCGTGCGCCCAATGCTGACGTGGAACTGATGCATCTCGACCTGGCTAATCAGCAATCGGTGCGCCAGTTCACGGATGCGTTCAAGGCGAAATATGACCGGCTGGACTTGCTGATTAATAATGCCGGCATCATGATGGTTCCTTATGCCCGGACCGCAGACGATTTTGAAAGCCAGTTTGGAACGAATCATCTGGGTCATTTTGCGCTGACCGGTCTGCTACTGGATAGGATTCTGTCCACACCAGGCGCCCGGGTGGTCAATGTAAGCAGTGGCACCCATCTCTTGGGAAGCATGGACTTTGACGACCTGATGTACGAAGGCGGACAGGGATATTCGGGCGCCAGGGCATATGGACGTTCAAAACTTGCCAACCTCCTCTTCACCTACGAACTGCAACGATGCTTCGAGATTGCCGGCGCTGATGCTGAGGCGTTGGCCGCCCATCCTGGCGGCTCCAATACCAACTTGCAAGATGAGGTCAGCGAACGCTGGTATATGAAACCATTCCTTCCCTTGATGCGATTGATGATGCAGGAGTCGGCCATGGGCGCTCTACCATCCCTGCGCGCCGCCACAGATCCCAATGCCAGAGGAGGTCAATATTACGGCCCTGACGGTTTTCTGGAACAACGCGGTTATCCGGTCGTGGTGGAGTCCAATGCGGCTTCACATAACGAAGCCGATGCCCGTCGGTTGTGGCAAGTCTCAGAGCAATTGACAGGTATTGATTACAACTGGGGGAATGTTTAAGCAAATGAATGCCATAAGACGGAATTTTCGGCAGTGGTGGCAGCCGCCACGTAGACTGACCGATCGAAAAGCGGATCGTTCGGTTACTTTTTTAGAACTGTTCTATGACCTGGTGTACGTGGTTATTGTGGCTGAATTGGCCCATGCCCTGGCCGGGCATGTCAATTGGGTTGGACTAGGGCAGTTTGTCTTTTTGTTTATCATCGTCTGGTGGGCATGGTGGAATGGCACCAGCTACCACGATTTGCATGGCAACAACGATATTCGCACGCGGGTATTCACGTTTTTGCAGATGGGCGCTGTGGCGGCGATGGCTGTTTTTGCCCACAATGCCATTGGTGAAGGTTCAATTGGATTTGCGCTTTCCTACGCAGCGTTCCAGTTTATTTTGCTTTTGTTATGGTGGCGGTCTGGCGTTCATGATCCTGACCACCGACCATTATCTCGTCCTTATGTTGCCGGGTTCGCGTTGACGACAATGCTCTTCGTAGGGTCAGTGATTGTTGCGGAACCTATTCGCTATTATTTGTGGGGTGTAGCTTTATTGATCTCCCTTTTACTGCCGCTTAATACGTTTTTTGTTGGCAGAGATGATCCGAAGGTTCAGGCACAAATAAATATGGTATTGGCCGTTTCTCCTTCACTTGTTGAGCGGTTTGGTCTGTTTACCATCATCGTGTTAGGCGAAGTGATCGTGGCCACAGTGAGTGGCCTGGCAGAGCATCACGATTTGGATTGGATTGTTGGCCTAACAGCTGCGCTGGGAATGTTGATCGCTGTTGGTATTTGGTGGCTTTATTTTGACTTCATATCGCACCATCAGCCGCGGCCAGGTAGAAATATGGTTGTTGCCTGGTTCTATCTTCACCTGCCAATGACGATTGGTATTGTAGGGTCGGGAGCGGCCGTTTTGAACATTGTTGAACATGCAGGTGAGCATTTGCCGGCGGATGTGCGCTGGCTTCTTGTGGGTTCACTGGCTTTGGTTCTGTTAACTATTACTATGCTTATGCACACGATTCAATATTCAAGTGAGTACCGACGCTTGTACAAGACAGGGGGATGGTCTGCACTTATCTCAGCAATTTTGATTGCGCTGTTAGGTCTAACCCATTTGGAGATTATTCCATTGCTAATCATCGTGATTGTGTTGCTGTTGGCGCCTATTTTTTACAGCTTCCGTGTATGGGTTGAGATGTTAGGGACAGAGGAAATTCCATTAGATTAAGTACGTGGATACAGATGCAAAAACAGAAAGGGTATGTGCTTACCCAATGAAGTACATACCCTATGGCGCCTACTTCATTGAGGATTTCTAGGGATTTTTCACACAGAAAGATACGGCTTGAAACTCTTTTTGCTCGACGTAACCGTACCTTACAGGGTTATTGTTATTGGGTATGTTGGCTAAACCAACGGTTATTGTGTTGGTAGCGCTGACAGGGGTGGTGGGAATGCCGGCAATCGCTTGGATTGTAGCTATTCAAACACAGATACAGCAAACAACGACAGACGAATATCGAGGACGGGTATTTGGCGCCTCCGGCACGACCGCCTCCTTGTTGATGTTAATTAGTAGCGCTTTAGCTGGTGGCTCTGCCGATATAGTGGGCGCTAGTATGCTGGTATTTGTCGCCGCTATTATCTCTATTCTGTCTGGGTTGATGGCTTGGATTTTGTTTGCAAAATCGCAACAACAATCAGAGCCGGTGGCGACCGTTGTTTAGAAGATACGCTTAATGTGAAATTCCGTAAGGAATTTATTAGAAAGCCCTTATTCCCGCAGAAAGCGGCGGAGTATGCGGGCAAGCGGAATCAAAAAGCTAAAAAAGAGGAGAAAGAGTTACACTCAAGATAGAAGGCAGGCGGCAGATCAACATACCTGCATTCTACCCAAATTGATATTCTAACCGGCAATTGGCGCAAACATCGCCTGAAAGAAGCGCAGATAGGCTGGTTCGTACACCATTTTTAATCCCTTAGTTTCTTCGCGGCTATCAAAAATCATCTTCACTGACTCGGCAACCACATCCATGTGCGCCTGTGTGTACACCCGGCGTGGAATGGTCAGCCGTGTTAGTTCCAACGCAGGATAACGATGATCGCCCGTTTCAGGGTCACGTCCGGCGCTGACTACCCCTCGCTCCATGCTCCGCACCCCAGAATCCAAATAAAGTTCCGCCGCCAATGTTTGTGCCGGAAATTGAGCTTGCGGAATATGGGGATAAAATCGTTTCGCATCTAAGAAAATGGCATGTCCACCCACTGGTTCAACAATGGGAATGCCCCATTCAACCAGTAATTTCCCTAAATATCGCACCTGATTGACGCGCGTACGAACATGATCATCTTGCACTGATTCGGTAATACCGATGGCTAAAGCCTCCATGTCGCGCCCTGCCATACCCCCGTAAGTATGCAATCCTTCATAAACGATCACCATATTGCGGGCAGAGTGGAATACATCTTCATGGTTAACCGCCAGCCAACCCCCAATATTGACCAAATTGTCCTTTTTGGCGCTCATCCACGCCCCGTCGGTGTAACTGCAAAATTCCTTTAGGATCTGGGCAATTGGCGTTTCCCTATACCCCTCTTCCCGCTCTTGAATAAAGAAACAATTCTCCACCATCCGGGTTGCGTCCAAATAAACTCGAATGGCATGTTGGTCAGCCCAAGCTCGCACCGCTTTAACATTTGCCATGCTTACGGGTTGCCCGCCAGCCATGTTGACTGTGCCTGCCAAACTAATATAAGCGATTTGCTCTGCTCCCACCCGGTCGACAAGGGCTTGCAGTTTGGCAACATCAATATTCCCCTTAAATGGATGCAAATTTGTGGGATCATGCGCTTCATCCACGATCACATCCGCAAAAGTCCCACCCGCCACCTCTTGATGGAGACGGGTGGTGGTGAAATACATATTGCCGGGCACATATTGCCCTTGTTTAATCAATGCCTGACTAATCAGGTGTTCTGCTCCTCGCCCTTGATGGGTGGGCACAATATGTTGGTAACCGTAGTAGGCGCGAATTGCCTCTTCTAAATTGTAGAAATTACGACTGCCGGCATATGCTTCATCCCCTAGCATCATCCCCGCCCATTGTCGGTCACTCATGGCGCTGGCGCCACTGTCGGTTAGTAAATCAATGTAAACATCTTCTGAGCGAAGCAAGAAAGTGTTGTAACCCGCCTCTGCCAAAGCCCTTTGGCGCCTCTCCCGATTTTGCATAAAAATCGGTTCCACCATTTTGATTTTCCAAGGTTCCGCCCAAGAACGTCGTCCAAATTGTTGTCCCATTGTTTGTGGTATGTGTTGTGTCATCTTTACCTCATGCGCCCAACCTCTACCACAAACTGAACGTTGTTATAGAGGGTAGGCCGTTGTTGCTTTTATTTCTGTTAAAACCAGACTGGTATAGATACGGGCGACGCCGGGCACAGGGGTGAGCTGATCTACCAAAAATCGCTCTAAATCTTTGCGGTTGTGGATGGCAACTTTGAGCAAATAATCAAATTCTCCAGTGACATGATAACATTCCATCACTTCAGGCATCGATTCGATAGCAGTACGAAATCGCGCCACTTCTTCCGGCTGGTGCATTTGCAAGCTAATGTTGATAAAGCACAGCATGTCGTAGCCAATTTTTTCCCGCTCCAAAAGCGCTACATAGCCACTCACAAAACCGTTTTTTTCTAGCCGTTTGATGCGGGCGTGGGTGGCGGGGGGAGAAAGATTAATTTGTTGTGCCAAATCCACATTGCTAATCCGACCATTGTTCTGCAAAATTCGCAGAATCCCTTTATCTATTTCGTCTAAGTCATATCCTGTTGAATATTCTACCATAACATATCTCCTTATATCAATGTTTATTCTGTATATTATCACATATGACGAACAAACAAAACAATACAGGCTTTTCGTCTTTTTATTGTTCATCAACAGCAGTGAAACAGTATCCGAAATGGAAGAAAATAAGGTGGGTTGGTTATGGAATATCTATTGGGGGGATGGGTTAGATTTGTTAGGCTCCCCTCTCTCTGCTCTGTTGGCTCTTGCTACCAAAATAGGGCTTGCTTAAAATGGCTCATCACCAATCACACCGACGCCATCGCAGATAGCCAAAACTCCCGGGCGCAAATGTGGTTTGCTACCGCCCAAGCCGGCTGGTATTTACAACAGCCCAAACTTGACAACACCACACCCCGCTCCAAAACACCTTTCCCAATGAGACAATGTGTGGCACATTGCTGAAGAAATAGAACGTGCCATATTGCGTCGTTGAAGGTGATGGGTTGGGGTTGGGGAAAATGCCGGCATCTGTGGGGGTAAAGTAAGGATTACCAGAATCGTGATAGACTAATGAAGCGCATTTTCCTACCGTCACTTGGGAGTAGATCATACGATTTTGTAACCAATTCAGGCGCTTGATAGTCGTACAAGATAGACAGGGACAAAAGAGTTCCGCCAATCATATGAAGCGCGGGCAAACATACCTGTTAGATGAGGCGACAATTGGCATCTTTGTTGCATCAAAAAAGTCCATCAGATACGTCGGTAAAGAGACAGGCGGCTTTTATGTCGTCTGACGCTCTAACCGACCAAGTCACCCTGCTTTTTGAGCAATACCATGTGCCAGTCTTCAACTATGTGCGCCAGTTGACTAGCGACAGCGAATGGGCGCATGACCTGACGCAGGAGGCATTTCTACGCCTTTACCAAAGCCGACAACGTCTGCCCCAAGTGAAAAATCAGCGGGCTTGGCTTTACCGCATCGCCTCCAACGTCACTTTTACTGCCATCAAAAAACGGCGTCGTTTCCAGTGGCTCCCTTGGGGGGAGCGCATGGATGCTCAGTTGCAAGTCGCTGACCCAGCGACCGCCATCGCCCAGCAAGATGCTGTGCAACAGGCATTGAACCAATTAAAACCGATTTATCGGGCGGCGCTCATCCTCTACAGCCAATATGATTTAAACATACGCGAGTTGGCGGAAATCTTGGAAATCAGCGAAAGCAACGTCAAGGTTCGCCTGCATCGAGCCCGAAGATTGTTTCAGATAGCTTATGCTCAGGAGCAAAAAAGTGAGTAGGAAGGAAAGTCACTCCCCAGACAACGGTCAAAAGTTCAATCATCATCACATTGAACAACTGCTTTCAAACTACCGTTTTCTCACGCCTGACGAACAGCGTCAGATTGAGACGCACTTGACGACTTGTGCTGATTGTCGTCGCCAACTGGCAACCTTCCAAGAGATGGACCAACGCTTGCAACAAAGTGAGTGGCTAATCCCCAAACGACGATTGCGGGCGGGTTTCTATGCCGCTGTTGAGCGGGAACGAGATAAACAAGCATCTTTTTGGGTTGGCAAATGGTCTATGTTCGGCGGATTGGCAAGCCAAATCGGGAGCCTAGCCTTGCTGACTGTGATGGTTGTGATCATATGGTTCTTGGCGCGGCAACAGAATTCGGTTCCAGCAATAAATCCTCTGCCGACGACCATCATTTTGCAACAGAAAATGACTTTGACAGAATCCGGTCGTGCCGGCATCCTGACTCTCAGCGATGATGGTTATTTTCTGGCTCTTGCTCAGGGAAACCAGATTCAGGTATGGGCTACATTCTCGGGTCGTCTGCTAGAGACACTCGATATGGGGGCAGAAACCCCAATTGACATGGCATTTACGCCCAACGATTTGGTATTGGCGGTACAGACAGCAACGGGGCAACTCATACGCTGGCGGGTGGCTGGTGGTATTCCCCTTGCCGGTAGCGAGTCATTGCCACTCATGCCGCCATCCCATCCCTTTGCCATCAGCAACGACCATCTTGCTCTAGTTACAGGAGATAACCAAATCGAGTTGCGGGATTTGGCGACTGGTGAATTGCAACAAACCATTGCCAAGCCGGAGAGTATCATTACCGATATTATTTTTGCGGCAGATGGTGATATGTTATTGGCTGGGGATAATGCCGGCAATATCCATCGGTGGGATCTAAATGCCGGCACAAACAGCACAATAACTGGTTTCAAACAACCCATTGTATCGCTGGTCGCCACACCCCTTGCCGATCAAATCGCCGTCAGTTTCGCCGATGGCTCCGTAAAACTTTGGTCTCAAACAAAAGGTCACACATTACCCGCCCGAGAGGGAAAGCTATTGGACATGCGCTTTTTCGTTGACGGCAATCATTTTTTCAGATTATTTCAGGACGGCGCCATTGAACATTGGGTTATTGCCGATGCCCAATTGGACAGCGTTCTCACTGCTCCCCCATTGCGTCGTGGCGAATTCGCCTTTTTGCCACAAGGTCTCATCTTGGCTGGCATCACCGCCGACGGTCGCGCCACCCTTTGGGAAAAACCGGAGCATAGTGACCAGTGAATAGTATCAATGCTTTATAAGGATTTTGCCTTGTGGCAGGTGGCGTGTAGCAGGTCAAATAGGCTGATTCTGACTTGCCACCTGCCACTTGCTATTTGCTACCAACATACTATTCCTCAGAAACCCATATAGGGAGAAAAACAAATCAACATGACAAGGATAACCATCAAAGTAAACGATCTAGAAGAAACATTGGATGTACCCCCAGACATGCCCCTGCTGTGGGTATTGCGCGATCTCCTAAACCTAACCGGAACAAAATACAGTTGCGGCATCGGCATGTGTGGCGCTTGTACGGTGCATTTGGACGGCAAAATAAGTCGCGCATGCGTCACGCCTGTATCCGAAACGGCAGGCAAGCACATCACCACAATTGAAGCCGTTTCAGCTAACGGCCCCTTCGGCTTGCAACCTCCAGTTGCCGCTCAGGACAAGCGTCACCCCGTGCAACAAGCCTGGCTGGATGAACGTGTCTCCCAGTGTGGCTACTGTCAACCGGGGCAAATCATGACCGCCATCGCCCTCCTTAACGAGAATCCGAACCCCACCGACGATGAGATAGACGTTGCCATGTCAGGCACGCTTTGCCGTTGCGGTACATACCAACGCATCCGTCGCGCCATCCATCGGGCGGCAGAGGAGCGATAAAATGACCAAACGAACCACAATCAGCCGGCGACAATTTTTGCAAGTGTCAGCTTATGCCGGCACGGGATGGGTCATCAGCCTCTATCTCTCCGGTTGCCAAAACGAGGCAACCCCTACGCCACCGCCAACAACCAAACCACTTCCCTCACCCACAGCCGAACCAACCCCTCTACCAACCACAACACCTGCACTGAGCGAAGCCGAAGTGACCGTTCCTGAACCAAGCGCTTGGTTTGAGCCAAATATGTTTGTCAAAATTGACAACTTGGGTCGCGTCACCATCATCGCCTCCCGCATGGAAATGGGGCAAGGTGTCCGCACCGCCCTAGCCATGATTCTAGCCGAGGAACTGGAGGCAGATTGGTCATCTATTCAGGTCATCACCGCCCCAGCCGACACAAGGTATGGTCGCCAACTAACCGGCGGCAGTCAAAGTATCGAGCAACTATTCACCCCCTTGCGCCAAGCCGGAGCCGTTGTCCGCCAAATGCTGGTGACAGCGGCGGCACAAATTTGGGAGGTTGAGCCGGGCGACTGTATCGCCGAGAATGGCACAATCAGGCATCGGGATAGCGACCGCCAACTCACGTATGGCGAATTGGTGACAACAGCCCCATCCTTGCCCACCCCCAGACTCTCTGACATTTCCCTCAAAGACCCCCAAACATTTCGCCTCATTGGCGCGCCACAGGGTCAGGTTGACGAAAATCATTTTGTGGATGGCAGCGCCATATATGGTATGGATGTGCGGCTACCTGATATGCGCTTTGCCGTCATTGCCCGTCCCCCAGTCGTCAGCGGTCACGTGGACAGTTTCGACGCTACCCCAGCCCTTGCCATCCCCGGCGTGCAAGATGTGCTGGAACTAGACGGCAGTGTGGCTGTCATCGCCGACAACAGTTGGGCGGCGATGCAAGGTCGGCAAGCGTTAGACATTAGTTGGCAGGATGGTCGTTTAGCCGAAGCCAGCAGTGAGCACACCCGCCAGCAACTCGTCGAGAGGGCGCAAGGAGAGCTTGCCACTTCAGCGGCGGGGCAGTTAACTGCTGTTTACGAAATGCCTTATCTGGCTCATGCCACCATGGAGCCGATGAACTGCACTGCCGATGTGCGCGACGATAGTTGCGCCATTTGGGTGCCTACGCAAAACCCGCGAGATGCCAAAAACCGCGCCATCGCCCTCACCCGACTCCCTAGCCATGCGGTCACGGTCAATGTCACTCTGATGGGTGGCGGTTTTGGTCGTCGCTTGGAAGTGGATTATGTGGAAGAAGCAGTCATGCTCTCCATGGCAATAAACGCCCCCGTCCAAGTCATCTGGACTCGTGAGGATGACATGCGCCACGACTATTACCATCCGCTGACCGTCATCGGTTGTCGAGAACGCCCAAACGATTCCGACCCCGTATCCATCCGCACCTATCCCGCTTCAACCATCCTCCATACCGGCAATTGGAGAGCCGTGACCAACATCCCCGAAGCCTTTGGGCATGAGTGCTTTACGGATGAACTGGCAAGGGCTCGGGGGCGTGACCCGTATGAATTTCGCCGTGAGCTGCTCCCAGATCGGGAAAAAGTGGTGTTGGATTTAGCCGCCGAAAAGGCGGGTTGGGGTACGTCTCTGCCCCAGAATTGGGGACGGGGCATCGCCTTCCATTCTACTTGGGGCATGACCCATGTGGCTCAAGTCGCCGAAGTATCCACTACCGACGATGGCACAATCCGCGTGGAGCGGGTTGTGTGCGCTGTTGATTGTGGCATTGTGGTCAATCCAGACATGGTGGTGGCGCAAATGGAAGGCGGCATCGCTTTTGGTTTGTCGGCATTGCAAGAGGAGATTGTGGTGGAGAACGGTCGGGTTCAGCAAGGCAATTTCCACGATTTTCCTATCTTGCGGCTGGATGAAATGCCCCGCGTTGAAGTGTATATCGTCCCCAGCGCCGAACCGCCGACAGGCGTGGGCGAGATGAGTACACCGCCCGTCATTCCGGCGGTGGTCAATGCCATCTTTGCCGCCACAGGCAAACGCATCAGGCAATTGCCCCTAAAATGATTTTTTTTGCCACGAAGCCGGCATGTGCCACCAAGATGGTGGCGTTCCGTTTATTTTTGTAGGAATTATTATGAAATTCGTGAACAAAATCCTTGGTATTTGGCTACTGCTGGCTCTAGTCGCTTGCAATGGTTCATCAACAATCAGCACGCCAAACTCCAACGTAGAAAATCAAACCAGCGCCACGGCAGCGGCAACAGAGGTGGCAGAGGTTCAGCCGGAAACAGCCATGCGCCCACCAGAAATCGTGGCGGAAACTGTTGCCCCCAGCCTAGAAACCCCCATTGCTCCCGTAGAAACTGAGACAGTCATCCCCACAGAAATGCCGCCCACCCCGACAGCAGTGGCAAATGAAATCACCTTCATAAAAACCTTTGGTGGTAGCCGTCGAGATCGGGGTATTAATTTGCTGCAAACTCGTGATGGGGATTATGTCATTGTGGGGTACACCAGCAGTTTTGATTCTCAGAAAGAAGATGTATATCTGGTACGCATGGATCCGCAGGGAGAAATGCTATGGTCTCAGATTTATGGCGGGGCCGGGAATGATAATGGCTGGGCTGTTATGGAAACAGAAGATGGTGGCTTCATGATCGTTGGTTTCACCGATAGTTTTGGGGCTGGTGAAATGGATATTTACCTTATCCGCACCGATGCTGATGGGAATTCGCTGTGGGAAAAGACGTTTGGCGGTCCCCAAAGTGAAGTCGGTTGGGCGATGGCGCCCACCACTGATGGGGGCTATGTGCTGGCGGGTCAAACGGAAAGCTTTGGCGAGGGGGACAAGGATGGCTATTTGGTCAAGGTGACTGCTGAAGGTGAGGAAATGTGGAGCCAGACTTTTGGGGGAACGGGGGAAGATAGGCTGTTTTCAATTGACCAAAGTGGTGATGGTGGATTTGTTCTGACAGGCACTACCAAAAGCTTTGGGGAGGGCAGGCGGGATGTCTATCTGGTCAAAACAGATGGGGCAGGGGAAGAAGTTTGGGCGCAAATATTTGGCGAAGAACGGGATGATGTGGGACATGCTGTGCGGCTCACCAGCGATGGTGGCTATATTGTGACGGGTTATACGCAGAGTTTTGGGGCGCAAAATTATGATATGTGGTTGCTTAAAACGGATGATGCCGGCATTTCTCAATGGCAGACGTTCTACGGTGGCGTGGCGGATGATCGCGCCATCAATGGCCAGCAAACGGAGGATGGCGGTTATATTGTGATTGGCTATACCCAAAGTTTTAATGTGGTTAGCTGGGATCTGCTTTTGGTTCGAACGGACGCTTCGGGGGAAGTACTTTGGCACAAGACTTTTGGGGGGCGGGCTGAAGACACGGGTTACACGGTTGGGCAAACGGCAGATGGGGGGTTTATTCTTACGGGTGAGACTTATAGTGTGGGAGAAGGGGGTGGGGATATGTATGTGATCAAGGTGAATCGGGTTGGGGAAGTTATTGAATAGGGGAGGGGGAAGGAGTGGGTGGGGTTGGATGCCGGCATTCATAAAGCCGATCAACCATTTAAACGAGGGGTGTGTATAACTAATCATGAGAAGACAGCCCTCATATTGACCAATACCAAAGAAAGTGGCGCAAAAAAGTCCCCCCATCCTCGATTATCCCATCAGGGGAATCGCTTTGCCCGCCGCATTATTTAGATGCTTTCGTTGTCAGCCATTCGTTGTGTGGCAGAATATCGGGATTATTATCAACGGCGTATCGATATCGGTAAGAACAAGATGAAAAAATGGTTGCTATGGGCCGCAAGCTGTTATGTACTCTACGCGCTATCTTACTAACTGGCCAGCCATATGACCCCAAACGCTACCTAACCCAGCAGCAAACCATTGCTGTCAATTGAACTTTTGGCCTTGACGGCAATATAGTAGTTAAAGCAGTAGCCATCTTCAGCAGCCCTAGCCGATGAGATACCAATTTGTCGAAAACCATCGGAAGCTGTTTTCGGTGCGGCGGATGTGTAAGGTACTGGCTGTGTCACCAAGTGGCTATTATGCTTGGCGAGAACGGTCAGATAGCAGGTTGAAAATGGCAAATGAGACGCTTACAAAGAAAATCAAAGAGATTCATGCTGAATTTGAGGGCAAATAAAGAAAGCCAGATGGTGGTTTGTTGCATCATTCAGACCGAGGCAGTCAGTATACAGGAAAATCTTACCGAAAACGCCTAGCAGCAAGCCGGGGTTTGCGCCGAAAACCAAATCCGACTACCCATCCAGCAGCTTAGTCCACCAGATTTTCAGAGTCACAGCCATGGAGCCGCCATTCCTTCGCTTAATTGCCAGAGGCGCTGCCGTATTTGAGGGTTATAAGAGATAGTATTTGATTGGGCGACACGGCCGTTATCAAAAAACTGGCCGGTGACATTTGCCACATGGGGCGAGACTGCCAGATAGTGCAGCGTTTGCGAATGATCCGGCAGACCGTGCCCGCCGCCAAAAACCCGGCGCAGCAGGGGTGTGTTGATTACACCTGGGTGCAGACAGTTGACCGAAACACTGCTCTCCTGAAGACGCTCTGCCAACTCGTAGGTGAATAAAATATTGCTCAACTTGGATAAGGCATATGCCTGGATAGGTTGGTAACTTTTTTCACCCTGAAGATTGTCAAACGCTATGGTTTGACTGTGTAATCGGGCGCTGACGGTAATGATACGGCCGTTTGGCGCGTTTAGCAGCAAGGGCAACAAGCGCAGCGTCAACAAAAAGGTTGCCAGATGATTGACAGCAAAAGTCCATTCAAAGCCATCGGGCGTAAGCTTCCGCTGATCTTCGATAGTGCCGGCATTGTTGATGAGGATATCTAGGCGGTCATATTGTTGGGCAACATCATCAGCTAGGGTACGCACATCAGCTAAACTGGAAAATTCGGCCGTAAATAACCTGATATTACGATTGCCGGTGAGTCCTACGATTTCCTCCCGCACCCGTTGCCCTTTCTCCGGATTGCGCCCATGCAGCAAGATTTCCAGACCTTGCCCCGCAAGATAAATGGCAACCTGCTTGCCAATGCCATCGGTCGAACCGGTGATAAGTGCTGATTTGTTTGCCCTGTGTTTTTGGGTCAACTTCGTCTCCACAAGTTGATAACGTTCCGTTATTGGTTATTTTGACCAATTTGCAGCAATACCTCAGAAACTGCTTCAGGAGCGGTCAGCATCGCATCGTGACCGCTCTCCACCTCAAAAACCGGCCAGCCCAACGCCCGCGCTTTGTCTGCCTGCGCAGCCAGGTATGGGAATCGGGTGCATCGAATAAACGCGCTTGGAGTGGCCTGCACTGCGCTGGGCTGTTCCAGGTGTAATTTCTCCTCAAAAGTCAATACCGGCTTATAGACGAGCCGGGTTTGCAGCCAGGCCACCTCTGCCTCGTCAGCATCATCGCCCAGATAAAATCGGGCATCTCCAGGGGGCAGCAGCCACACTTCTGTCGCGCCGTCAGCTTTGCTTTGACCCGCCGCATTGACCAGTCCAGCCTGCATTCCTTCGGCCGATTCCGGCCCCATCATATCGAAAAGCGATTGGTCGTTATCCGGAATGAAGGCATCCAGGTAAACCAGTTGGCTCACCCGTTCCGGCAGCTGGTCAGCCACACCGGTGATGACCAGCCCGGAGTAGCTGTGTCCCACTAGAATCACCTCGGTGAGGTCATTTGTTTTAATGAGCCTGATAACGTCGTTGATGTGGGTGGTGAGACCCACTTCGGGGCCACCGGGATTCTCCTTCGACTCCATGCCGGACAGGGTGGGCGTGAAAACGACTCTCCCCTGTTCTGCCAGGATTTTTTCGACTTTATACCAGCCTTCGCCTGTATGCCAGGAACCGTGAATTAAAATGTAGGTCATGTCTCAACTCCATAGAATATTCGCTTCGTTTAGGGACGGTTACTAAAGTTTTTGATACCAAGCGGCAATTGCCTGCCCAATCTCATGGGGATGATCTTCCTGAATGTAATGCCGCCCCTTGCCTACGAATACAGATTCGGTATGGGGAAATTCCCTTTGAATCTGTCTGGCGGCCTTCTCCCCGGCAATTAAGGCGCCTGGTTTCACCCAAAGCAACAGTTTCGGCAGGTCGGTTGTTCTTAACCAAGCATTGTAAGCGGTCACAATCCGGTGCACATCGGCTGGCTGGCCATCAAAGGGAATTTCCAGCGGCCAGACGGCCACCGGTTTGCGGCTTTGCTCATCTGGGTATGGGGCGGCGTAGGCAGTTTTTTCTGCCGGCGTCAGCTTACGACTAATCATCATCGGCAACATGCGCTTCACAAAAAAGTTCTTCTTGGCGATCATCTTCCATCCTTTTTGAGGGTGGCGGAATCGTTTGAAGATGAGCCGCATCAGCAAAGGGGCGTCTTTCCATCGGGCGGGCTGGGTAATGGCTTCCATAAAAGCGAGACCTTTTACATTATCTTCATGCCGCCGCGCATAATGGAAACCCAGTCCGGAGCCCCAATCGTGGAGGACGAGAGTCACATTCTTTAGATTCAACTGCTCAATGAATGTTTCCAGATAGCGAGAATGGGTGGCAAAGCGGTAATCAACATCAGGCTTATCGGATTTACCCATGCCGATAAGATCAACGGCTAGGCAACGGCCGTATTGCGTGAGATGCGGGATGATATTGCGCCACAAATAACTCGAAGTGGGATTGCCATGCAGAAAGAGAATCGGATCCCCTTCTCCCTCGTCAATATAATGCATCCTGGAGCCAAACACGTCAAGATAGTGGGACTCAAACGGAAAATCTGCCGAAATTGCTTCTGCTGCCATCATCATTATTTCCTTCATTTTCCCAGAAACTTTGGAGTTTTCGGGAAGTTTGTTTACACAATCGCCGGATCCATTGCTCTTTTCATCATGCCGCCAAACATGTCGGAGGCGGTGCTGCGGGACATCACCCGCGTCATCATAAAACGCATCACCTTGTTCATGCCGCCGGGAACGATAACCCGCTGCCGTCCTAGGCCATTCAGCCCGGCGGCGGCTACATTGGCGGGGTCCATCCACATCATGTCGGGCATATTGCTGAAATCAGTCCCTTCAGTTTCCGCCATTTCCGTGCGCGTCGGTCCGGGAACCAGCACAGCCACATCCACCCCTTGAGGTTTAAGCTCCACATTCAAGGCTTCGCCGAGGTTGAGAATAAACGCTTTGGTGCCGGCATAGTTCGCCATGTAAGGCGTACCGGAAAAGGCAGATGTTGAGGAAACAAAGAGGATACCCCCTCGTCCCCGCCGGCTCATCTTCCGGCCAAAGACATGCGCCAGCTGCATCGGCGCGGTGACGTTGAGCTGCACAATCCGGGTGCGGCCTGCCAACTCTTGCTTGAGAAATGCGCCGGGCATACCGCTGCCGGCATTGTTGACCAATAGACCGATTTCGATGTCGTTTGTGGCCGATTCAATCGCCTCCAGATAATCTGGGGCGGTCAAATCAACGGCGACCGTCCGCGCCTGCACACCTTGTCGTTTTTTTATTTCCAGGGCCAGGGAGTCTAGACGTTTTTGCCGCCGGGCAACGACTGCCACGTTTAATCCTTTTGCCGCCAACTGGCGGGCAAATTCAGCGCCAATCCCTGAAGATGCTCCGGTCACCAGCGCCCAAGGGCCATATTTTTGTTTGAAGGTTTGGTTTTTCATTTTGATCACCTGTTTTTTGGAATTCAGCTTTCAGCAAAGTGCACCCTGTGATTTAATGATGGGTGGTTTTTCCCAGTCACAAATGTCGATCTCCAGCGAACGACCTTCGTCACAACCAACGATGCGCTCTTCGAGCGTAACTCCAAACAGCTTCAAGTCGCAGTGGCGGGTCTCACCCATATCTCACGAGTGGGTAATCTTGTTCATTTCAGTCTCCATTTGGCAGCATTTAAGCAGCGGCAAAGACGGCGCTCGTATTGACGGCCGTGTCGGTATCAACTGTTTCGCCGGTTTCACAATGATGTTTCAAGCCCGCCAGCAAGCGTGTAAACCCTTTTTCAAACTGGGATTTCACTATTAGCTGGTCCATCAAAAAACCGATGGGTCCGAATTTCAAAGCATAGTAGAACGCGCCGGTTACGATGGAACCGCCTCGGCCATCATCCCGGACGGCTAGGTAAGCGACGGACTCTTTGAAAGGGGGCGCTTTTTTGCTGTCGTAAACTTCAATTGTATATTTACGCCCTTCCTGCCAGTCTGTAATTCGTTCTTCCACTGAAGCGCCGAACATCGTCAGGTCACAGTGCCGGGTCGCGCCCAAGCCGCCGTTTGCTTTTGAGGTGGCATAGGATTTTTTGACGTTAGGGTTGTAATTTTGTACGCCGCCAAAATCAGCCATAACTTGCCACACCTTTTCTTTGGGGATATCAATCTGAATTTCACGAATTATTTTAGTCATTTTTTCATCTCCTAAAATGTTTGTTTTCATGGCGTGCGGGCAGCGCCGACGGCATGGTAGCATTTTCCAGCATCGCCACGATGTAAGATTTACACGAATAATGAGTTGATTTTCAGTTGAGAAGCAGCGAGGTGGACTCAGCCCGCTTGATGGGATATTGGATTTCCATCACCGTTTCATGTTCACGGCTAGGATAAGGGGGAACAATGAAAACTTCACGGCCGTTTCCTTCAAATTCATACCCGTTTGCTTCTACCCACGTCGCTAGGGCGGCACGGCAGGGATGTGCGGTTTGCGGGATGCCCACCCGCACAGCCGTTACCATCGTCTCCACGGCGGGCAACGTACGCACCGCCATTTTCTGACCATCCGACAAAGTGTAAGTGGTTTCAGTTGTCTGGTGCAGGGCAAAACCCATCTCCAGGTCAATCGCTTCTTCCAAGTCATAGGATTCCGAGTGCATGATAACCGTGAAATATCCCAGGTTTTTCTCACCCACCATTCGAGGCAAGGCTCGAACCATTTCCAACATAATTACACTGGCTGCGTCAAAGGAGGCGCACAGCTTGCGCAGCGAAAGGTAGGGTTGCTGTGGCAATGATTTGACGACGATATCGTAATTATCTAATGACTCGCCCTCTTCAATTTGTTGCAGCCGCGCTTCGATCTGTTGCAAGCGCAGCAGTTCATCACGGACGGCCTGTTCTGCTTGCGCCTTTTTGAGAGCAAACATGCCTCGTATCTCATCCGGCGATATTTCATCACCCAACATGCGCCTGATTTGATCCAGCGATAGCCCCAGCTCTTTTAGGGCTAATATTCGATTGAGGTGGGGAAGTTGTTGGGCGCTGTAATAGCGATAACCTGTCCACTCATCGATCCGGGTCGGTTTGAGCAAATCAACCTCATCGTAATAGCGCAGTTGGCTGACGGAAACCTGGGCAATCTTAGAGAATTCACCGATCTTAAACATGATACCTCGCTTGTTTTCAACTTGAGGGCATTATAAAGTCTCAAGTAGCTTGAGAGTCAAGACCCTATTTTGATTTCTTCATAACCAATTCCGCCACGACGCTTGATCAATCATAAAATCGCCTTATAATATTTAGGAGTTCTAAATAATTTTACGGAATTTGCCGTTTTATGTCACTGCAAACGAACCGTGGCAAATTATTGGCAAAATCACATTCAGTAAGGAGAAATAACGCATGACAGTTCAAACAATTTCTGGTTACACTTACGGTACAGATGCAGCCGCTCGTTCGCCCATGACGGCCGAGGAATTCGAGAATTTGAAAAAATCTGTTCTTTTCGACGCCGATGACGAAAAGTACCTGCGTCTGGCCGGCGAAGTGTTGGCCGACCAGGTGGATGACGTGCTTGATTTATGGTACGGCTTTGTCGGGTCGCATCCCCACTTGGTTTACTATTTCACCGATGGCAGGGGCAATGCCAACAGCGATTATCTGGCGGTCGTGCGCCAGCGGTTTGGCCGGTGGATTCTGGACACCTGCAACCGGCCATATGATCAAAATTGGCTGGATTACCAGCAGGAAATCGGCCTGCGCCACCACCGCACGAAGAAGAACCAGACCGACGGTGTGGCGTCTGTGCCCAATATTGACCATCGCTACCTGGTGGCCTTCATTTACCCCATTACGGCAACCATCAAGCCTTTCCTGGCGAGAAAAGGGCATAGCGAAGAAGATGTAGACAAAATGCACCAGGCTTGGTTCAAATCGGTGGTGATGCAGGTGGCGTTGTGGAGCGCGTCTTACGTGAAAGAAGGTGACTTTTAAGGATTGCTTTGCGCTAAGACCTCGTCCAGTTCGGCATTGGTCGGTTCGGTCAGGATCGTCTTCAGTTTCCCCTCTCCAATGACCAGCGTGGGCGTACTACGATAGCCGCCGTTGATGAAAATGACGAACCGCTCAGCCTCCGGATCGTAGTTAATGTTGACCTCGCGGAAGGGAATGCCCCGCGCTTGCAAATGGCCACGGCTGCGCTCGGTGTCGTCACAAGTTGTAGAGCCGTACATTACAATAGGAAGAAACATCAGTCTTTCCTTCTTTTTTCGGTATTCAGTGACCAGTGTTCAGTTGATTTTGACGCTGAATACTGCTTACTATTTCACAGACACAAAATCCGGGCATTCAAGATAGGTCTGGGGTTCCGGCAAGGGCGCATCCATGAAGGCGCAGTGATGGGGGCCGCGCAGGTCGTCTGGGTGGGCATTCTGCTGGAAGAACTGACATCCCCAGCACATTTCGTATACCCGCACGTAACCGGCGGTTTGCAATTGGCGCACAATGGCCTGGGTGGCTCTCACTAATGCCTGTTGTTCGGTTTCGGGCAGGGCGTTTACGGCCGTTTCCACCTCATTCAGCAAATCTTCTAGCCGGGTCGCTTCCCGGTTGCCTTCGTCCGTCAATGATAGCATGATAGTGCGCCGATCGGCGGGAAACGGCCGTCTCTCCACCAGTTGTTTCCGTTCCAGCGCGTCCACCACCCCGCTGGCTGTGGCATAAGACACTGCCAGGCGGTTGGCCACGCCACCAATCGTGCATATCTCAGGACGGGCATGTTGCAAAAAAATAAGTGTCTGTATTTGGGCTGGGGAAAGGCGATGCGTCTCACTTCGCGCACGCAGCAGATAACCAATAGTTTGGCTGATGCGATAGAAAGCAATCGTTGCCTGGCCGCCGAGTGTTTCGTCTCGGTAACGCGGGTCAAATGAAGACATAGCTCTCTCACTTATTTAGGAGTTCTAAATTAGAATAACGCGCTATACTGGATTTGTCAATGATGACCACTACGATCTAATAAGCCGTCATGATTACTTGAGACCACCAAAAATCGGGGCAAATTTCAACTTGGGTATTTTGTCGGGTAGCCAGCCAGCGAGCAGCATTACCTGCTTTTCCAGCAAGCCCCCACTGAACGACGCATGACCGATTCCGTATCACGTCGCTCTCCGGTAAGTGTTGATTCAGTTTCGAGACGTCATAAGTGCCACCATGAATCTTGTGATGACATTCTCGACAAACGACAATCGTTTTCCTGTTTCGACTCATCATGAAGACAACCCACTGCGGGAGTTGCTTGCGACCCTTGTACTTACGCCTAATGTCGGCCAGTCTACGGATATGATGTACCTCTACATCCTTAGCGTAACTTTTGTGCAACTAGAGCCAAAAAGGCTCAAAAATGCGAAAAATGAAAGTCAATAAATAGTGGCAAAGGCGGTTGAAAAAAGCCATTGCTAGGAATTCCGACCCTACAACATCGTTGAAGAGCTGGCTAAGCGTGGATTGTTCACAGCTTGGGGCAATATCGAACGGCTGAAATCAGATTGCGACAGCCACTAGATCACTATGTCGAATCATTTCATGCTCGCAACGGTTTCTCTCGGGAGAGAATGAGTGTTGAGGATGCGTCCACATTTGACGAGGCGGTGAAAGAAATCGTCCGTCCGTTCACGGCGGAAGGCGAAGTGGAAATTGCTGTACAGGGGTGGATATGTTGGGGGACACCTGCCTCATGTGCGAAGTAAGCGCAATTGCATAGATAGGCTCTTTCGGTATGATTTATAGTCGGGTTACGTGCCCAACAGGAGCCTACTAGCAAGACGCGGTTGAAGCGACTCAACTCCGTGGCAGAGTGTTTTGCCAGAGAGAAGCGCCGGCAAACGCTTACTCCCGCCGTTCATACACAAAACTGCGTACTTTTTCCGCAATGGCGGCTGGCTCGATATCAACCCGAGCCTGACCAGTTTCGATAGCGGTTCGGGCTACCGCTTCCGCCACCGCTGGCGCCACCGAAAAATCTGTCCCTTTGGGAATAATCCAATCTGGGCGCAACTCATCGTCCGGCACCAAACCCGCAATCGCATGGGCGGCGGCGATCTTCATCTCATCGGTGATGTTAGGGACGCGACTGTCTAACGCCCCCCTGAAAATACCGGGAAACGCCAGAGAATTGTTGACCTGATTGGGCAAGTCGCTGCGCCCCGTCGCCATAATCTTCGCCCCACCCGCCAGCGCTTGTTTGGGCATAATTTCTGGCGTAGGGTTGGCTAAAGCAAATATGATGGGGTCTGCCGCCATCGACTTGACCATCTTAGTCGTCAGGATATCTGGAGCAGATAAGCCCACAAACAAATTCCGCCCCTTTACAGCGTCAGCCAAATCCCCTTTCAACTTGGCTTGATTCGTTTTCTTCGCCATGCCATCTTTAACCCAATTCATGCCGGCTTTGCGCCCTTTGTACAAAATCCCTCTGGAATCAAGCATCACCACATCTTCTACGCCTGACGCCATCAGCAGATTAGTGACTGCTACGGCAGACGCCCCCGCCCCGTTGACTACCATCGACAGTTCGCTTAGTTTTTTGCCGAGCAGACGACAAGCGTTGAGAATGCCGGCAAGTACCACCACCGCCGTACCATGTTGATCGTCATGAAAAATCGGGATGGATGTCTCTTTCCGCAACCGCTCTTCGATGATAAAACAGCGCGGCGCCGAAATATCTTCCAAATTGATGCCGCCAAAGGTCGGCTCTAGCCGCTTCACAATATCGATAATCTCTTCTGTATCTTGAGTGTTGAGGCAAATGGGAAACGCCTCAACGCCGGCAAATGTATGGAACAATATCGCTTTCCCTTCCATCACTGGCAACGCAGCCCGCCCGCCGATATTGCCCAAACCTAAAACGGCGCTGCCATCGCTGACCACGCCTACCAAATTGCCCCGCGCTGTCAGTTCGTTGACCAGTTTCGGCTCCTCCTGAATCATCTGAACCGGTTTCATCGCCCCTGGCACCAGATAAAATTGCTTGAGAATAAATTCATCTTTGGTGGGGATGTTGCTGCGAATTTCCAACACCCCCTGAAAGCGTTCGTGCAATTCTAACGACTCTTCAGCTACGCTTTTGGAGTTGTCTCCATCTTTTGCCGGCACTGGCAACGACCCTTCGTAAACAAAGCGGCGGGTGCGGTCAGCGATGAGTTCTGGCTGCGTCTGTTGTTTGGCATAACCCCCTTCGATTGTAAGTTTGGCAACTGCCTGGGCTACAATTGGGGCAACGCGGTAATCGAGGATGCGGGGGTAGATATAATCGGGATGGAGTTCGTCGTCGGTGATGACGCTGGCAATCGCTTCGGCGGCGGCAATTTGTGCCGGCACGCAAAACGACAGCGCCCGAACGTCCAACAATCCCCGAAAGATGCCCGGTATCACCGAAGAGATATCCATCTGATTGGCATACGTAGAATGAGCGGTAGCGACAGCGGCCGCTCCAGCCAGCATCGCTTCGCGGGGTTGAATGGCAAGAGGAGAGCTAAAAATAAAGAGTATCGGATCTTTTTGCATCGATTTAATATGGGCTGGGGTAATCGGCTTCTCCCCAGCAAAATAGACGCACACGTCTGCTCCGCCCAACATCGACTCAAAATCCCCTTGCTCCCGATCTGGGTTGCTGATTTTGGCGATTTCCCACTTCGCCCAGTTCATATTTAAGGGGCGGTATTTGTAAACAGCCCCTTCCCTATCACATACGATCACATTTTGCGCCCCATAGCGATGCAAAATAAAGGCGGCGCCTAATCCTGCCGCCCCCGATCCATTGATCACAATGCGAGCCTGCCGCAGATCTTTGCCTACCAACCGCATGGCGTTGATCAAGCCTGCCAACACCCCAATCGCCACCCCTTCACGATGGTTGTTCAGCAGCGGGATGTTGAGGGCGCGTTCCAGTCGGTTGGTAACTGATAAGCCGATTGGGCTGGCGATATCTTCCAAAATAATGCCGCCAAAGGTGGGGGCGATATTCAGCGCCGTGTTGACGATATCTTCAACGGTGGTAGCTTGCAGGGCAATTGGCATAGCGTCGATGCCGGCAAAACTCTTCAAAATCACCGCCTGACTCTCTAAGACGGGCAATATCGCCTCCGCCCCAACATCGCCCAACCCATAGGCGGCAGTGCCGTTGGAGACGATGGCAATGGTGTTGCCTCGACAGGTCACGTCAAACGAACGTTGTGGATTCCGGGCTATCTCCAAACATGGCTCTGCCACGCCCGGCGTGTAAACTAAGCTTAACGCTCGGCTATCGCGCACTTGCACTTTGCTGCGGACGCTGATTAAGCCATTGTAACGGCGACGGTATTGTAACGGGTCTATTTCTGGGATCATCACATTTGCCTTTTAATTTTTCGGTTGGGTTGCTCTATTGACGAATTGACCAACAGAATCAGCCTGGATAATCTCGCAACTTACTCAATTAGGCAAATTGAGCCATAGATTTTTAAATAGAGCCGGTTTTATTGTTAGCTTCCCTTCCCCAGCCGAATAAGTTGTGGCGACCGCTTTGGAACGCGATGAATCAATCCGCGGGCTTCCAAATCGAGCTTGACAGTGGTAGCGTACCAGCCAATAGAACCGTCAAAATTTGCCGGCAATCGCTCTGCCACCGCTGCCGGCAAATCCCGAAACGCAATTTCTCCATTTTCCGCCACGCTGTCCAATATCGCTTGTTTAACCGCGTCATATTTGCTCACTTCAATATTGACCCCATTTTTGCCTGCTGGGTGTAACGTCATAATTCGTTCAATCATCATTTTTCTCCGTAAAAATGCAACCTTTGTTGAAAATCGAACCGCTAAAATTCTACACGCTAAAAGCGTCTATATTCAACAAAAAATTTCAGTTCGCTAACCATGCCACAAAATCTCCGTAAAATTGTCTGCCTCGTCACCCAACGAAAATTCAACCGGTAATTCGCCGCTTTGCCCGCCAACTTACAGCGTATTGACGATGCCGGCAATCACATTCTCCACAATACAAAAAGTTAGCGCATCGCCCAGCAAACTCTAATGTCCAGCGCATGAATTGCCATCTTAACCCCAATTAACTACTATAGAGTCATCGTTTTCACTTAACCTTTCTCTAACTCCCAATCTCAAAACCGACAAAGGATGCATCCATGCTTAACCGAATAAAACTGCTGGAACGGCTCAAAATGAAACCCATCAGCGAACTCGCCGATGAGTTGCCAGAAAAAAACATCACCACCTACATGCTCAACGCCCTCGACTTCATCGTGCCCAACGAATGGGAAAACGTCGTCGGCTTTGAAAATATGATTCGCGTTTACAGTGGCGAAACGAAAACCTATCGGGTTGAAGCGATTGCCGACCACGCCCGCGATCGATATGCTCACACTAACAAATATAAACGCGCTATTGGCTTGTACCGCGCCGTTGACCTTACCGACCGGGTGATTGCCGGCGCCGTGGTCGCCGATAAGGTGGGCGACCGCTTTGGTTTTCTCGACTTTTTGGACACCCTAACCCCCAAATCAGACACCATGCAAGCGATCGATTTTGGCATGAAACTAACGGTGGAAATCGTCGCTTTTAGCTTGCTCAATGGATTGCCTCAAGACGGCATTCAAGCCTTTGTAGAATCGTTGCGCCAATATAGCAAAGAAAATCTAATGCGCATGGCAGCTTTGGTCTCTGTTGATGGCTTGTTGACGCTGGGTCCAGACTTTATCGACAAAACAGGCGATCTGTTTGACGACATCACCCCCGAACAGTTGGAAGAGAACAAAATTTACCAACAAATCGGCGATCTGATCCCCCGCGCCACCGCCAGCCAGCGGCTCGACTTTATACGCGAGGCGTTTGCCGGCGTACGCGATTGGATGGGGAATCTGACCGCTGCCCGTAATCTGACTACTGATAATGTGCTGAGCAATTTGCGGCAAGCGATCGATATCAGCGACGACAAACTCGACTATGTTGGGGCGTTTCTAGATGCTACCACCAACTATTTTGCCCATACTGGCGTCCAAACAGTCGCTCGCCACCTCATTTTAGAAGCGGCGGCAACCACTCCTTACCGTAGCCGGCACGAGCCGGCAATTGCCAAGCGGTTAGGAGAACGCCGTCGTCGCATTGGGCGACGCGCTTCCTCTGTCGTTTTGCCTTCCCAATTAGACGATCTAGATGGTTGGGGCATTACCGATGGGGGTGAATGGTTAAGTGGAGAGCCTCGAACGATGGATTGGGCAGAGTTGACCCATTTGCACAGGCTAGAATTGGAAGAGCTTAAAGCGAAGCAATCCCAAGAGTGGCAAGAGCTAAAAACACGGCATCAAATGGAAAGAGAAGGGGCAAAACGACAACGTCGACAAGAAAAACGCATGGCAAAAGAGCAGCGTCGAGCGGAAAGAAGACAACGCAAAGAGCGTCAGCGGAAAGAAAGAGGCAAAAAAGGCGGCGCTAAAATGAGGCGGGGCGACGATTGATAGATAGTTTTGGGGCAATTCTTTTAATTGAAGGGCGCCAATCTGGTTGAAAGTTTAGCCAAACAATTTGGAGAACAGTTATGTCTATACAAGATTCTGTGTTAGCGTTAGCCAATGCTACCGCCTATTTGAACGATGAACAGCTAGGCGAAAGTTGGGCTTGGAAATTTCATGACGAAGGGGTACGGATGTCGCTATTGGGCAGCCATCATGAATTGCGGGAGCTGGGGGTTAAAATTGGGGCGTGGCGCAATGAATCGGGCAATCTTATAACGGCGGCGCAACTCAATTTGGCAGGTTACCACGCCGCCTTTTGGGATTTGCGGGCGATTTTGTGGGGGGTAGATCAGGAGAGCTTCGAACAATCCCCGAGCGAAGGCGAGTGGGGGCTGCGACAGACTGTTAGCCATATTATGGAAGCGGACAAAGCATTCTCCATTTTGATTCGATATGCGCTAGATCGGGTTCGGCAAGACGAGAACCGCCCCATGAAGATGAGTGAGGCGGATTGGGATGCGTATCTGCCGGCATCTGAGTGGGAGGCGTTTGAGCGTTTTTGTAAAGAAGCCTCTTTAGAGCGTCTCATGGCGGATTTTCAGCAAAGTCATGAGATAATTTTGAGCGATTTTGCCGGCATCGCCGCCGCCGAACTTGAAGCCCCAAATGTATGGTGGGAAGGGGAACCATTGCCCGTTCGCCACCGGTTGCATAGATTTGAAGCCCATCTACGGCAGCATACCATCCAAGCAGAAAAGATATTGTTGGCTTTGGGCAAACCCCCTGCCGAAGCGCAACGGCTTGTGCGATTGCTGTTCAATGGGTTGGCGCAAGTCGAGTCGGGCTTGTTAGGTGTGGGAGAAATGCCGGCAGTTGTGGCAAGCTATGCCCAAACTATTCGATCTCGCGCCGAAGAAATTGCCGGCAAATTCGCCGCTCAATAAATGCATATTGCAATCAGGCAAACAAAGCGTTTTTCAAGCGCTAAGTTGGCGTCAATCTCGGCGCATATCTCCCCCAAACCATAGACATATCTCCCCCAAACCATAGAATAGTACCAGACAAGCTCAATTTTTTGCCTTGCGTATCCCGCTGACTCAACTATAAACCCCTCATTACAAATAGTCAGATCATCAATATAAGGAAAATGCCATGAGCAAAAAACTAGAAAATGCAAGAAACTTATACCTTCAAGGCATCAAAGCAGGCAAGATTGAAGTTGTTAGAGCCTATACTGGCGACCGCTACACCCAACACAGCACAGGCGTCAAAGATGGCGCAGATGGCTTTATTGAATTCTTTGCCGACTTTGTACAGCGAACTACTGATCGAGATATTCGAGTGATTAGAGCGATTGAAGATGGGAATTTCGTTTTCTTGCACGTTTACCAAGATATTGATAACGGCACAGCAAAATGGGTGACCACCGATATGTTCAATACCGACGCCAACGACAAGATAGTTGAGCATTGGGATGTAATTGCCGCATATGTGGAGCCAGAAAACAGTGTTGCCGGCAACGATATGGTGTTAGGCGATTTTGTCATCAAAGATTTGGATAAAACGGAGCAAAACAAAGCGGCTGTTCGCTCATTAATTGTGGATGTTTTTCAAAATGGCAACCATGCAAATGTGGCAAATTATATTTCCGAAGCGCAATATATTCAGCACAATCCATCGGTACCGAACGGGATTGAGGCGGTCAGGCAGTTGTTAGCCACCCAAGAGTTTAATTACGATTATGTCTTCAAAGTCATTGGGCAAGGCGATCATGTCGTAAGTTACTCTAAAGCGACTTTTAAAGGACAAGAGTTAGCTGTTTTCGATATTTTCAGATTCGAAAATGGATTGATCGTCGAGCATTGGGACAATATGGAACCAATCCCACCCAGAGAAGAATGGGCAAATACGGGCAAATTTTAATGGCTAATTCCCCGAGAAAGGGGTAGATGCAAACAGGCGCTTTTTTTAGGTTAGTTGAATGCCATCGTTGTCACTAGCACATATGTTTGATATATTTCATTTAAGCGTCAGAGTCGTTCATTCAACTTTCGCGTACTGTTATGGGAATTCTTCAAGAGACGTGGGATTATGCCGCGACGCACCTCAATGAATTGCAACAAGCAACCATCGATCATCTTATCTTGGTTGCTCTTGCCCTGCTTATCGGCATCCTGATTTGCGTTCCGCTGGGGGTTTTGAGTTCCCGTTCCCCCAAAATAGCCAGTGTGGCTATCAATGTTATCAATGGCATTCGAGTCGTGCCTAGTTTGGCGATTTTGTTTTTAGCAGTGCCGATTTTGGGGGTTGGTTTGGATACGGCGTTAATCGCCCTCACGATTTTGGCTATGCCGCCTATTTTGGTCAATACGGATGCGGCTTTTCGGGCGATCGACCCAGCAATCCGCGAGGCGGCTGCCGGCATGGGGATGACGTCTGGTCAAATTTTGCGACAGATCGAATTTCCATTGGCATTGCCCATCATACTTGCCGGCATTCGCACCGCCACAACCGAATTAATCGCCAGCGCCACATTAGCCGCATTTATTGGCAGCGGTGGATTAGGGCTCTTTGTGCAACGGGGATACGCTATGTACGACCCATCCATCTTGTTAGTAGGCGCCATCCCAGTCGCTCTGTTAACGTTGCTGGCGGAAATCGCCCTCAGCGGTTTTCAGAGAGCGTTACAACGACCAGTGTGACGACCTTACAAATCATTTAAATTCATTTATCAAAAAGGAGAAAAATGAAGAAAAAAATATTTTTTTCGGTTCCTGCGTTACTGCTTTTCATGCTAACTTTAGCCGGATGCGGCGGAGGCAACCAAGATGTCACTGTTTCTGTCGCTTCTAAGGGGTTTGCCGAGCAATTCATTCTAGGCGAGATGTATGCCCTGTTGCTGGAAGATGCCGGCTTCACCGTAGATCGTAAAGGGGCATTAGGCGGCACGCCCGCTTTACACGAATCATTGGTAAACAACGAACTAGATATCTACCCTGAATATACCGGTACTGGGCTGCTGACGGTGTTGGAAATGGATGTCATGAGCGACTCGGATCTTGTTTTCCAAACGGTATCAGACGAATATGCCGATCAATTTGATCTGGTGTGGCTAGATCCCGCCCCGATGAACAACACCCAGGCATTGGCGATGACCGAAGCCCGGGCGGCGGAATTAGGCATCAGCTCCTTCTCTGATCTGAGCGCACAGGCTGACTCCCTCACTTTGGCTGGACCGCCCGAATTTGCCGAGCGCGAAGATGGGCTGCCCGGGCTGCAAAACGCCTACGGCGGCTTTGAGTTTGCCGACTTTTTGGCGGTAGATTTTGGGTTGCGTTACCCCACTTTGCTCAGCGGCGACGCCGATGTGGTGGTGGCATTTGGCACCGACGGCGAGATATTTGCCAATGGGTTGCGCGTTTTAGTCGACGATCAAGGGTTATATCCGCCTTACCAGGTCGCCCCTGTAGTGCGTAAAGCTGTGTTGGACGACAATCCCGACATCGCCGAAGCCCTCAACAAAGTTGCTGGTTTGTTAGATGACGCCACCATGCAAGAGTTGAACAACCGAGTTACGGGCGCTGGCGAAGAAGCGGAAGATGTTGCTCGAGAATTTTTGATCGACAATGGATTAATTGACGGTTAAATGAGCTCTATTCGTTTTGAGGGCGTTACCAAACGATTTGCCGGGGTTAATCGGCCCGCTATTGACAACGTATCTTTCATCGTTGAATCAGGCCAATTTATTGCCTTTTTAGGTCCATCGGGGTGCGGCAAAACCACCCTGATGAAGATGGTCAACCGACTATACGAACCAACGTCGGGCGATATTTTTATCGACGACCAGCCTGTAAAAGGGATGGAGTTGATCGCCCTCCGTCGAAAAATCGGATACGTTATTCAGCAAATCGGCTTGTTCCCTCATATGACTGTAGCTCAAAACGTAGCGGTTGTGCCCCGCATGCTCGGCTGGGATGATCAACGCATCGCCCAGCGCGTGGACGACCTGCTAGATTTAGTTGCCCTGCCCCCCGACGAATACCGAGAACGATATCCGGCGCAAATGTCGGGCGGGCAGCGGCAGCGGGTTGGCGTAGCCCGGGCGCTGGCGGGCGACCCCAGCGTCATTTTGATGGATGAACCATTCGGCGCCATCGATGCCATCACCCGCACTGAGTTGCAAGACGCATTGCTGGCATTGCAACGGCGTCTGAAAAAGACGATATTGTTCGTTACCCACGATGTAGACGAAGCGTTGCGGCTGGCAGACAAAATCGTAGTTTTGCGCGATGGGCAGGTGATGCAATATGACACCCCGCTGCAAATTTTGACCAACAGCGCCAACGAATTTGTTCGGCAATTGGTTGGCGCCGACGACATCGTTCGCCAGTTGGGGTTATTGCGGGTGGAGCGGGTGATGCGCCCATTGGATGGGGTAACGCCTGATGTCGCTATTCACCGCGACGAAAGTTTGCGCCAGGCGTTGTCCACCTTTTTACGGTCAAAACAAGATGATTTGGGAGTGGTAGACGGGGAAAACCGCCTGATTGGGCTGTTGAATTTCGATGATTTACGGCAGGCAATTGGGTAGATGAGCTATATTTTTGACAACCCAGATGTGATGCTGGAGCTTTTGGGAGAACATCTCTTCCTAACATTGGTTTCGTTGACGATCGCCACGCTGATCGCTTTGCCAGTCGGCTATTTCATCTTTGGCAAGGAGCGGCTGACCACTTTGGTTTTAGGCGTTCTGGGCATGTTTTACACCATTCCCAGCCTAGTGTTGATGATTTTGCTGCTGCCATTGCTTGGTCTCAACGCTAAAACGGTGATGGCGGCGTTGATCATCTATTGCCAAATCATCTTGGTGCGGAATGTGTTGGCTGGTTTGGGGGCGATTGATCCCAGCGTGACAGAGGCGGCGCGAGGCATCGGAATGAGCAGGCGGCAGCAATTTTTGTGGGTGCAATTGCCGTTGGCGCTGCCGGTCATTGTTGCCGGCATGCGGCTGGCGGCGGTCATCTCTACATCTATCGCTACCATTGGCGCCTTATTCGGCGCTGGCGGGTTGGGCACGCTGTTGTTTAATGGCATCTCCCAAAATCGACCCGACAAAATCCTGGCTGGCTCAATAACGGTATCTCTGCTGGCAGCCTTTTTCAATTACTCTTTACAATGGGCAGAAAGAAGGCTAAATCCGTTATCTGAATTGTAAAGTCCGCTTTACCTAACAAAACAAAAAAAGCCCGACCATTTCTGATCGAGCTTCCTGAAAAATTTGCTTTCTCTTTTTTTGAGCTTAATTCTCAAACAAGAAGGTCATAATATCCATCAAATCTTGTGGATTATTGCTCATCCGTTCGCCAAAATTACCCAGCATAGCGTCGGCGCAATCCCCATTCGGACATTCTGGCGCCAAAAATGCGCTGGGGTTCAAAATCGATTCATATAGATATTGCTCTGCCGAATAGCCATCTATGCGGGTGGCGCCGGTGACGCTAATATCGTCTAGATCGGGACCTGTAGACGCGGCGGCAGCGGGGTCTGCCGGATTGCCATGACAGGCGGTACAGCCATACTCCAGCCCAAATAACTCTTCGCCCCGGGCGGCATCGCCAGGGTAGTTAAGCGGCATTTCTAATATGATCTCATTTTCCGCATACGCCGCCACAGTTTCTGCCGGCACGGCATCTTGATCCATGGCGATCAATTCATCAAACGTTTCGGGCCACGGGAATTCTAACGGCGGTTTAGCGCACAACTCTTCGCCCTCCCAGTTCATAATAAAACGGGTAATATGTTCTACATCGGCTGGTTGCAAAGGTCCGCCAAACTCTTGCGACCAGGTCGGCATTTCAGTTGCAGAGCGTCCGCCAGCAATCGTCAACTCGATAAAGCTAAATTTTGACCCCTCCCATAGGTATTCCTCCATCCGCGAAGAGGGTTCGCCGCACACCAATCCCCGGTAATTCAAAGCCCGCCCCTTACATGCGATTTCCACTCCCGTTCCATCTAGGCATGTTTCCGCTTTGCCTTCAACGCCATGGCATTCAACACAGTTGGCGTAATAGAGTTGCGCCCCGCTTTCTATGGAGCGTCCCAGTTCAGATGCGGCAACCTTTTCCAGTCGGTGCGGTTCCCGTAAGGCGGCAAAACCCAGAATGATCATGGTGAGCATAAAGGCTATGGTACCTATAATTATTTTTACTTGCATCGCTGTTTCATCCTTCCTGTTGGGTTGAAATCGCTATATTTAAGTGGATTTGCGAAACTTTTTAAAGATATTCTGTCTGAATATTAACGCAAATCCAGAGTAAGTAAAACATATGTTGCCCACTTTTTGTGGCAAGACTTTTTATGATTTACTTAAGCGGATTTAGCCTCGCTTTTAGGGACAATTGCCGCGCATATCACAAATCAGTTGGCGGGCAGGACCTTGAATTCTATCTCCGGTGTCGACCAATATCGCTTCCACACTGCTCATATCTCCACCTGGGGGAACAACAGGGTTCCATTGCCCTAATTCTGGATCTAGGTCGGCTTCGACTATAGCGCCATCGGTTAATTGCAAAGAAACCTTAAATCGGTCTAAATCTCTAGGGGCTGGGGCTTCGATGCGGCGTCCGTCTAACCGGTATTTGGAGCCGTGGCAAGGGCATTCAAAACGACCATTGGCGTCATTCCAAGCATAAATACAACCTAGGTGGGTGCATACTTTGTAGATTGCCAATACCCCTTTCATATCCTTATCGTCTTCCCCGCTATTCACGGAGTTTCCCGACACCTTATAAAAGAGATCATCCCCATCCATCGACAAATCGGTAAGGGTATTGTCTACATTTACCAGCCAAAAGCGCCCTTCGGGAAAGTTGAATGGGAGCTCATTAATGTCGGGCAGGCTGTCTATGGCGATGGAGAAAACGCCGCCAAACTCTCCCGCTTTAAATTTGGGGATTAAAAACCAGATGATGGAACCGACTGATTGGGCGGCAAACAGCGCCATTGAAGCGCCCCAGATGTAATATAAAAATTCTCTTCTGGTCATGCTGCCAGAATCTACTGTTGCATCTGCCATATGAGTTGTCTCCTAAACTGTAAGAACGCTCTTTTTGGGAGGGCTTTTTTGTTTGAAAAAATTGATCTCTGAACCGATTTGGCAGGGTATAAATTGCAAATGTGCATTTTATCACAATCGCATTATAACAGAGAGAAAATGGGTTGGCAATTTGCAGGAAAATGGGCGCTGAGGGACTCGAACCCCCGGCCTCTTCGGTGTAAACGAAGCGCTCTAACCAACTGAGCTAAGCGCCCAAATTTCGGGAACAAAATTATAACTGCCGGCAAAAAATATGCCACTAATTCATTTATGATTGTCAACCATTTTCTAGCGAAAGCAAGCGACGGTATTTGGGCGTTGGTTTAAAAATCGTTTCTTCTCCATTTTCTATCAATTCCACATGCCCAAATTGCTCCTCTCCAAAGCGTGAAGCGAGCGAATAGAGGCACACCTCACCGCCGCCCAGCGTAAACCAAACATCGAGCAGCCGCGTCAGAACCTGCCCAGCCGTTTGGGAACGATTGAAATCGGCGAATTGGGCGCCGCGCAAATGCAAGCCGCCCTCGTACCCCCATAGCGGCAAACCATATCTGCCGGCATATGCCAAATGGTCGCGGATACGGGAGACAACGGTAAATGCCCCACCCCCATCTTCGGCGTCAATGTCGCCAATTTCTCCCAGCAACGCCATCATAACCTCACCTTCGCTGTCAGCTGAATGGAGGCGATTGCCGGCATATGGGGCAACGGCAATCGCGTCTATATCGTTGCCGCAAATCTTCAGCAAAAATTGGCTGCTCCACGGAACGGCAAATTGGGCGCTAACCACTACATCCGCCCCATATTCGGCGCGGCGAGCCGTTTGGTTCAATTCCTGGGCGATGATATGTAACCGGTACGCCAAATAGCGGGTGCGTTCCGCCTGCCATACCATCGCTTGTCCGCGCTGCATCGCTCTCTCCATTTCAGCAACTGGGGCAAATCCAGATAAATTGATGCCCAGCTTTTCCAGATGCGCTTTATCGGCGATAGACGCCCCCATGGCGGCGCAGTCATAAAATTGTTTGAAACCGCTATTCCAAACTTCGTTGCTATATTCGAAAATCGGGCGGCGAACGGCATGGGTCAACACATAACGAATCATCTCGTCTTGCAACTCGTCTGTCGCTAAATGAGGGACGCAAATCCAAGGGCGAGCCTCTACTGAATTGGCGGTGTCGATGATGAGTTCCAGAGGCATGCCGGCAAAATTCTCCCAGGATCCGCTGCCGGCATATCGCCAATCGTCGTCAGGGCGGGGGCGATTTGTTTCGGTTAAGCTTTGGGCAGGCGCATAATCAGCGGGGCGCTCATATTTGTTGAACAATTTGTTCGTTTTTTGCCAATCCATAAAACGGATGATGGGAAAAGGAGCCAAAAGCTCTTTTATCGCATCTAACTCTGCCGGACGCCATGTTTCTTCAAAATGTCCAACATTCATGCCGATATAAAGGGTCGTTCGGGGCGATCCAACCTGAATCGCCGCCCAACCAACCGCTCCAAAAGGGCGTCCGTTGGGGGCAGCCATCTGCCAATGGGAAGCATAATCGCCTGGCTGTTGGGGGGCGATCATCGGCAATTGAATGGTGACAGATTCGCCGGGCATTACGGGCGTGTGGGAGGCAACTTCCGCTAATGTGTATCCATCTTGGACGCTCATCGGATGAGGGGTGGCGGCGCTGGTGTCGGGGATGCCGGCATCGACATAAATAAGCTGATAATCTTCTGTCCAGGGTATCAGCCCCTTATTTTCAATCCGCCAACTGGCAGCAAATGCGCTGCCAGGCGACGCTAACTCAGAAATAGACAATGCCGCGTTTAGCTCTCGAAACGCCAACGCCCCGTCTGCGATGATCAGTCGCAGCCACCGCACCGGTCCAAAATATTCCCCTTTTCCATTTTGCAACTGCCATTGGGTGGCGTAAACGCCTGGCTCTTTCGGGGCAACAAGAGGCAGCGTCAGTTCGATCTCTTCGCCGGGAGCCACCACTTCTGCGGAGCCGATTTCGCCCAATCGATAAGAAGCCGTCACCCCCAGCGGCAAATTAGACAACCCTGCGGTTTCTGGGTGGGGTGCGGCAGAAAAGGCAAACGAATACAATTCATCCCAAACCGTATCGCCGCTGTTGATAAAATGCCAGGTGGCTCGAAAGCGAATGCCAGGCACATGGGGAATTAACAGATCTATACTGGGGATAAATCCGGCTCTTTTCGCTTGATCAGCCATGTAGTTTCAATTTAGGCGTCGTTTTTCAGTAAGATGTTGGCTTTGTTATGTCTATAAGCTGCGATAATAACCAAGAGTGGGCGCTTTTGCCAGTTTTGTTTTTCACTCGGTTGAGATAAACTAAATTAGCATAGCAATGAAGAAGAAAACCAATCCTCTGCCTAATTGGCAAAAAACAGTCAGAGAGGCGATGAAAACCGCCGCCCGACAAGAAGCGCTACTCAAATTTGGCGTCCCATCCCCAGGATTTAATTATCGATGGGAGCATGTCAAGGCGGTAGTCAAGTTAGCCAATAAACTAAGCAAGTTGACCGGCGCAGATCCCGAAATCGTTGAAGCGGCGGCATGGCTGCATGATATCGCCAAAATTAAAGGGGAGCGTCATCCACAGGTAGGCGCAAAACTTGCTAAGCAAGTTTTGGGAAGAACCAATTTTCCGCCAGAAAAAATAAAAAAGGTAGCGCAATCGATCGCAGATCACCAAGGATTATGGCTGAATAAGCCCTTAAAATCATTAGAGTCGCAAGTTTTGTGGGATGCTGACAAATTGACCAAAATCGGCGCCACGGCTGCCATGCATCAAAGCGGCATGTTGATGGTAAATGGCAAGTTCAGCGATACAGAGGATTTAATTTCGAGCGCGCGCCAGAATAATTGGATGCATCGGACGGTAAAAAGTATGCACACCAAGCCTGCCCGCCGGGCGGCAAAAAAGCGATTGAAACGATATATTAAGATTTGGGATGCATTGGAGCAAGAGTTAGAGGGCGACGATTTGTCTTAATCGCTAAAATATCTTGTGGGGGAGAATGAGGCTCCTCACGGCAAGCGACGGGGGTTGCGGGCAAGCGGAAAGCTCTGGCTATTTTTTGGCAATCAAGAGAGTGGTCGTTACAATAAGCTCATTGTTCGCGTTTATCTTTCAATTAGCGTCTAAAAATTACAAACTATGACTGAGTCGAATAAACCCGTTGTTTTGGAAGCTCGCAATTTGACGAAACGGTTTCCAGGCGTTTTGGCAAATGACGCCGTTAATTTGAAGTTGCACAAAGGGGAGGTGCTGGCTTTGTTGGGGGAAAATGGCGCCGGCAAATCTACCCTGGTGAATATGTTATATGGTTTGTATCGTCCTACCGAAGGGGAGATTTTGTTAAACGGGAAAGCGATTGAAATGGATTCGCCTAATGACGCTATCGCTGCCGGCATTGGCATGGTACACCAACATTTTATGCTGATTCCGGTCATGACTGTGGCGGAAAACATCATGCTAGGGGTAGAAGAGACGCGAGGCGCTTTATCGGCTGTGCCGATGCTGGGGCGGCTCAATTTACGCAATATCTCGAAACGAATCAGAGAGCTTTCGCAACAATACAATTTGGAGGTGAATCCAGACGATTTGGTTAAGGATTTGCCTGTTGGGGTGCAACAGCGGGTCGAAATTATCAAAGCGTTATACCGTCAGGCGGATATTTTGTTTTTAGACGAGCCAACCGCTGTCCTTACGCCGCAAGAAGCGCTGGAACTGTTTGAAGTGATGCGAAATTTGACGGCGCAAGGGGTGTCAATTATTTTTATCACCCATAAGTTAAAAGAGGTGCTGGAGATCGCGGATAGCGTGGCTGTAATGCGGCGGGGCAAGATGGTGGGGTCGGCTGTGCCGGCAGAATCGACGGAAACAAGTCTGGCAGAGTTGATGGTAGGGCGCAAAGTGATTTTACAAGTGGAAAAATCGCCCGCCCAACCTGGCGAAATCGTACTAAAGGTAGACGCTCTTTCTGTCCAAGATAATCGCGGTCAGCAAACGGTACGCGGCGTCTCTTTTGATGTGCGACAAGGAGAGGTGTTAGGGATTGCCGGAGTGCAGGGGAATGGGCAGCGAGAATTGATCGAAGCGATTACGGGTTTGCGCCCAATTGTCAGCGGCAATGTCACAATTGCCGGCGACGCTACAACCTCATTTTTGCCTCGCGCTATTACTGAAACCGGCGTGGCTCATATCCCAGAAGACCGCGAAAAGCATGGCTTGGTAAAAGATTACCCCATCAGCGACAACATGGTGTTGAATGAATATTATTTGCCCCCATTTGCCAATGGCCCCGTTCTCAATTTTGATGAAATTGATAACCAAGCTGAACATTTAGTAGAGCAATATGACGTTCGAACGCCGACGATTCATACCAAAGCCGGCAACTTATCGGGCGGCAACAAACAAAAGGTGATCGTCGCCCGCGAATTTTCCAGGGAAATTAAATTGTTAATCGCCAATCAGCCTACTCGGGGGGTTGACGTCGGGTCGATTGAGTTTATTCACAAACAGATTATCGCCCAACGGGATGCCGGCATCGCCGTGCTGCTCATCTCTGCCGAATTAGACGAAGTGCTCAGTTTGGCGGATCGTGTAGCGGTAATGTTTGATGGACATATCGTGAAAATTATGCCCATCGCTGAAGCGACGCGGGAGCGAGTTGGATTGTTAATGGCTGGCTCAGACATATAAAAACATTATGGCTAAAAAAATCTGGAACATCGTTCAAATACCGATATTAGCGCTGATAATGGCATTATTGGTAGCCGCTCTCGTTATTATCTTTACCGCCGAAAACCCATTGGTCGGTTTAGAAAAGGTGGGCGCGGGTTATTACGGTATTTTAGATGGGGCGGTACTCAGCGTGCGCGGCTTGACCAATTCATTGGTAAAAACGACGCCGCTCATTTTAACTGGGCTGGCGGTGGCAATTCCATTTCGCGCCGGATTGTTCAACATCGGGGCAGAAGGACAATATGTGATGGGGGCGTTGCTGGGCGTTTTGGTGGCTATCAACGTGCCTCTGCCACCGGTAATTCACCCTATAGTTGTCATGTTTGCCGGCTTTATCGGCGGAGCGCTATGGGCGGCTATCCCCGGCATTTTGCGAGCGTATTTGGGGGCGCATGAGGTGATCAACACCATTATGCTCAATTTTATCGCCATCGGATTGATGAATTATGGCGTTCGCGGACCGTTTAAAGACCCCAATCCGTCTAATGTGCAAACGTTGCCCATTTTAGAAACCGCGGAGTTGCCGCAGCTATTTGGCACCCGGCTGCATCTAGGCTTTTTTATCGCGTTGCTGATGGCGGCGCTTGCCTATTATTTTTTGTTCCGCACTACCTGGGGCTTTGCAGTTAGAACGACTGGCTTAAATCAAGATGCGGCCGAATATGCCGGCATTCGCTCTAAAATGCAATACATTATCGGCATGATGATCGGCGGCGGTTTTGCCGGCATGGGCGGCGCCATCGAAGTGCAAGGCATCACCCATGTGCTTACCGAAGGATTTAATGCCGGCTACGGCTTTGACGCCATCGCTATCAGTCTGTTAGCTCTTAACAACCCATTGGCGGTCATTCCCGCTGCCTTTATCTTTGGCATATTGAATATCGGGGGCGACTTCTTGCAAATTCGGGCGGGATTGTCCGTTCATATCGTTTCTATGTTCCGCGCCCTCATTTTGCTCTTCGTCTCCGCCCCTGCTATCGTCCGTTGGCTGTTTCGGTTAGCTCCTGAATCAGATGGAACAGAAACGGCAGCGGCTGGTTAATGACGCTTATAATTTGATGTGACTTTCAAAACGAGATTGTGCCATTCTAACAGATTTTCTCAAACTCGATAATCCAATCTCATTCCAAAATGGATAAAAACGCATGGATTTTTTGAACAATGTAGCCGAACTCTTAGCCTTAGCCTTAGCCACTGCCACCCCCATTGCTTTGGGGGCGTATGCCGGGCTATTTAGCGAACGCTCTGGCGTGGTCAATATCGCTATTGAAGGGATGATGTTGATGGGAGCGATGATGGCGGCGTTTGTTTCGGGCTACACTGGCAGTTTGTTCCTGGGGGTGTTGGCAGGATTGATCACCGGAGGGTTGATGGCGGCGATACATGCCGTCGTTTCAATTCAATTCAAGACGGATCAGATTATTAGCGGCACAGTTATCAACTTTTTGGCAGTGGGGTTGACGGGGCACATTTACCAAATTTATTTGGTGCCGCCCAAATGGCCCGGTTCTGCCGGCACTTTTTCGGTCATGCCCATCCCTATTTTGTCCAAAATACCCATCATCGGCAAAATCTTTTTCAACCACCAGCCCATTGTTTACATCATGCTCCTCCTCACTTTTGCTATTCATTATGTGCTATTTTATACCCCCTGGGGATTGCGGATGCGGGCGGTAGGCGAGCATCCTAAAGCGGCAGACACGGTGGGCATCAACGTTTATTTTACGCGATACGCCAATGTTATTTTTGGCGGGTTGTTGGCGGGGCTTGCCGGCATCTGGCTGACGCTGGAATGGGTGGGCACGTTCACCATCAATATGACTTCAGGTCGCGGTTTTATTGCCCTGGCAGCCCTAATTTTCGGACGATGGACGCCATTGGGGGCGTTTGGAGCGGCGCTCTTGTTTGGTTTGGCAAACGCCTTGCAAATTCGGGCGCAAACCCAATTTCCAGAAGTGCCGGCAGAGTTTCTCAACATGCTGCCTTTTGTCCTAACCATTATTGTGGCAGCCGTCCGCCGTCCGATTCCGCCAGCCGCAATCGGTATCCCCTACGAAACTGGCTAACTTCCACAACGCAAACCTATGACGGAAAATGCCGGCATTCATCCCCCCACTGGGCTGAAACGGGCGCTATTTCGCCTGCCGATCTGGTTTTACCGGATTGGGCTAGGCGGTTTGCTAGGCAAACGCTTTTTGCGCTTGCGTCATATAGGGCGGAACAGCGGAGAATTCCGCTACGCTGTGTTAGAAGTCGTCGATCATGACCCAGCTTCTGGCGTATATTGGGTCGCTTCTGGCTATGGGCGACAAGCCCAATGGTACCAAAACCTACAACGCCACCCTTTGGTACAGGTTCAAGTCGGCTGGCGAAAATTCGCCGCGCGGGCTGAACTGCTTACGCTGGAAGAATCTGGCGAAGCGATGGCAGACTACGCCCAACGCAATCCAAAATTGGCAAAGGGGTTGATGAATTTTCTCGGTTATGAGGTGGATAACGCCCTGGAATCGTATCGGCAACTGGGTCGCACCCATATCCCATTTGTGGCGTTTTATCCTGTCTAAAACAAAGTATTCTAAAAAGACAAAGGCTTCAAACAAGAAATCTAATTACATGGGGCAGAACTTGCCATAAAACTGCCAAACGATAAGAACGCGCAACCTGCTGCGTACCACTACCTCATCATTCATCCAGCGCCTGCCTCATCGCCGCCAAATCGGGGGGGATACCTGTCCATAACTCAAACGCTTGCGCTCCCTGCCGCAGCAACATGCCCAATCCATTGGCGGCAGGAATGCCGGCATTTTCCGCTTGTCCCATCAACTTCGTTCGGCGCGGATTGTAGACCAAATCATACACAAACTGACATGGCGGAAAAAGCTTTTCCTCGCCTAGCGGCGACTGGTTCAGCTCTGGCGACATCCCAACGGGCGTGCTATTGATTAAAATTGGGAGGGTTGCGGGGGAATTGCCGGCAAAATCCCCCCACTTGCCGATATTCAGCCGTCCTTTCGATGGCAAAGTCGTCGCCAATGCTTCCGCCTGCTCTCGTCGTCGAGCAAAAATCGTCACGCTTGCCGCGCCGCCATCCAAAAGCCCATATGCCACTGCCCGAGCCGACCCGCCCGCTCCCAATAGCCAAAAGCAGTTGCCAGCAATATCTGCCCCATGACTTCTCAAATCCTCGACAAAACCAGAATAATCGGTATTGTAGCCAACCAACTTTTCCCCCACAACGATGGTATTGACTGCTCCAATCGCCGCCGCCGCCGGATGCAGCTCGTCCAAAAGTGGAATCACCGCTTGTTTGTGGGGAGTAGTGACGTTGACGCCCCGAATCGACAATGCCGGCAAACCTCGAATTGCCGCTTCTAACCGACTTGGATGCACGAGCATAGGCACATATGCCCAGTTGATGTCCGCCGCCCGCGCCGCTGCATTGTGCATGGCTGGGCTAAAGCTATGGCTTACCGGATAACCCAGCAGCCCGATGAGTTGCGTCGCCCCATCAATTGCCGCCGCTTTTTCAGCCATCTTCTCCTTCATCTTCCCATCCCCCCAAAAAGGCAAATACCCGCCCCCGCACCTGCTCAATCGTCAATGGAGTGGTATCTAGATAAAGGTCGCAATGTGTTCTGGCATGGCTTAACCGCTGCCGTTGGGCAGCCAGCCGCGCCTCGCTGCCCGCCGTTCCCGGACGGCGGCGCTGGATGGCATCGAAATCGGCGTCGAGGTAAATCAACAGATCGGGAGGATATAATCGCCGCCACAAATCTTTGATGCCGGAATGCTCTTGCGCTACATGACGGGTCTCGTAATTGGCGGCGCGCAACGCGGCAACCAATGTGCTTTTGCCGGCAGCGCACGGACCTACCACTGCTATCCGCCCCTTTTTGTCGCTCATCTCAACGGTATTCGACCCTGCATCCGTCTCACCTCATCTTCCGTCTGCTCTCCCACAGAAACCGCCAACACGCTGATGTCGTCACGCGGTCTGCCATCGTCCAAAGCCACCGCTTCCGCCAACAGCCGATCTGCAATCGATTGGGCGTCGATCATCCCATCTGCCATCATTGCAGAAAAAGCCAGCATGGGGTCATAGGCGCTACCTTTGGTAAAACTGCCGGCATGTCGCAAGCCATCTGTAAATGCAACTATCACTACGCCTGGCAGCATCGGAATCTCACTGATAACCGGCTTAGTGTTGCGATAAACGCCCACCGCTTTCGACGGCTCATCTAACGAAAAAACCCCTTTTGCTCGACTATGCACCAATACTGGCGACTCGTTGTTGCGGGAGATGACTAACGTTTTGGTCACAGCATCTACCGAGATGATGTTGAGCGTAGCGCTTACTTTGCCGCCGCGATGGGTGTATAGATAGTCGTGGGCGGCGCGGGCGGCTGCCCCATCCCGCACCCCTTCCGCCAACAGTTGGATAGCTTTGCGCGCTACCAAATTGCTGATTACTTTGGCGGATCTGCCGCTGCGCTGCCCGTCTACCAACGCCAAAGACAAGCCGCCATGGGGGCGTTCTACCATTTCTAGGGTATCGCCGCTTTCGCTGGCGGCATATTTTTTGATCTTTGCTACGGCGAATTGAATCTCTAACATGGCGTCTATATTAGCGGTTTTGACGCTTTTTGACATGAGGATGTTTACTTTTTCATTTCGAAGATGATGATGCCGGCAATGATCAACAAACCACCCAAAATCGCCATTCCCATATTTTCGGGAGCAATCAACCCCAATGCCGGCATTAAGGCGATAGCTACCTGTTGGAAGAAAACGGTAAATAAGGCAAATGATAGGTAAAGTATGGCGGTGCGAGACGCCCCTGCCCTAGCCGTAGACAGATTGTAGCTGCTCCAGATAAACGCCCGCAAGATGCCGGCAACTATTACCAACCCCATCCCCGCCCAACCGATCTGTAACGACACCCCGAATGCCGGCACAAACAAAACCAAGACTATGCCGCCCGCCACCATCGCCAAACCCGTGATCCAGCCCGCATTCGCTTCAGCGATCAATGGCTTGAGGGCAACGATACCCACCGCATACAACAACGCCCCCACGACGACCTCGCTCTCCCCTATCCCCCAGCTTAATCGCAATGCGCCCGCGTCAAAATTGATAAAGAATGCCCCTGCCAAAGCGGTCATGCCGGCAATTACCCCCCATAACGACAGCCTTTCCCCAAAAAACAATATCGCCAAAACCACCACAAACGGAGTTTGCAACAACCCCAACAACGCCACTTTCCCCCCGCCAATGCGGGGCATGGCGTCAAAATAGATTAGATAGGCAAATCCAAAACCAGTTAAGGCAGCTAACGCCAACAAGCCGCCCCGCCGCCAATTTGCCCACCCCTTAAACGAGGGTCGCCTGCGATAAGAAACCAGCAGCAAAATCATGCCGCCGACAAAGTTGCTGAGCAGCGACAACGCCAACGGCGCCACGCCAAAATAGGAGATAATCGCCTCGCTAAGCGTGAGCAAAACCCCCGACAAAATCGCCGAAAGCAAGGTCAAACCATCATACCGCCAACTACCGCCCCCGCTTTCTGTTTGGCGAACGGTCAATGCCCGCTCTCTTCCATCAAAACCGGTTCGATCTGAGAAATAGCCCAATCGATCTCTTCTTTACTAATCGTCAGCGGCGGTGCAAACCGAATAACCGTATCGTGCGTCTCTTTGCACAACAACCCCCGTTGGCGCAGCGCTTCGCAATATGGGCGGGCTTTTACATCTAGCTCCACGCCGATAAACAGCCCTTTGCCCCGCACTTCCTTGATGCGGTCGCTCTCAATTCGCTGCAACCGCCCCATAAAATATTCGCCCATTTGGGCAGAATTGGCGATCATGCCCTCCGATTCCAGCACATCCAATGCCGCTAACGCCACCGCCGCCCCAAACGGGTTGCCGCCGAAGGTGCTGCCATGGTCTCCCGGCTGGAACAAGCCCAGAATCCGTTTGTCTGCCAATGCTGCCGACACGGGATAAAAGCCGCCGCTGAGGGCTTTGCCCAGCGCCACTATGTCGGGACGCACATCTTCATGTTGGCAAGCAAACAATTTGCCCGTTCGCCCTAAACCAGATTGAATTTCGTCGGCGATGAGCAGCACGTTATGTTTAACGCAAATCTCCGCAGCCTGCTGCAAAAATCCGTCTGCCGGCACATTAACGCCCGCTTCCCCCTGAATGGGTTCAAACAAAAAGCCGACGGTGTTGGGCGTTATCGCCGCTTCTAACGCCGCTGCGTCGCCAAAGGGCACGGCGACAAAACCGGGGGTAAACGGACCAAAGTCGGCTCGATATTGGGCTTCGCTAGAAAAACCGACGACGGTGGTAGTGCGTCCATGAAAGTTGCCGGCGCAAACGATAATTTCCGCTTGATTCTGTGCCACCCCCTTGATTTGATACCCCCATTTACGCGCCGCTTTGATCGCCGTTTCCACCGCTTCTACCCCAGAATTCATCGGCAGCGCCATCTCATAGCCGCTCATTTGACACAACTTTTGCAAAAACAGCCCCATTTTATCGTTGCGAAAGGCGCGAGACGTCAACGTCACCTTGTCCAGTTGGTCGATGGCAGCCGCCTTAATTTTAGGGTGGCAATGCCCCTGATTGACGGCAGAGTAAGCGCTCAGACAATCTAGATATTTGTTCCCATCTACATCGTATACCCATACCCCGTCCCCCCTCTCAATTACCACATCCAATGGATGATAATTGTGGGCGCTGTATCTCTCGTCTAAATCAATATACTGTTGGCTGTTCATGATCATGCATCCTATTTGAGTTCCACTGTTTTTATTCAGCCACAATTATGCCCTATCCCAACCTACACGACATCTGACTAGCAAAACTTGACCCCTGTATCATTGCCTTTATACTAAGTTAGGGTGTTTTTGTTGGGGTTTGAAATTGAGAAATCAAGCCTTATTCGATGTGCCCATCTCGAAATAATATGATTTCTCAACAAGGATTCAATCTGAAATGTAGGGGCATTTGCCATGAATACAAAGAGGACCCAACACTTTATCGCCATTTTTTCGATTATCATCTTCTTGTCCATTTTCTTTGCCCCTGTAAGGGTAATCATCTTTGGCGAGATTCCCAAAGTTGCTTTTAGTTTGCCAAAGGAAGCTCCACATCCGCCGACGCCTCCATTTGATCCAACGCCCATAGTAACATTAACTTCCATTCCACCAACACCTATTTTAGAATCAACAAAAATATCGCCAACGCCTATAGCTACCCCTGTACCAACTGAATTGCCGCCTACCAATGTGGAACTTTTGCAAGGCGAAATATATGCTAAGCAATTTAGCGTCTCAGTTGATGAAGCAATTAAGCGAATTCGCTTGCAGAAAGATATTGGGAATTTGAACGCTGTATTGATAAAAGATCATTCTGATATTTTTGCTGGAATGTGGATTGAGCATGAACCTGCCTTTAGAGTTGTTATAGCATTAACTTCAAATGACCTAAATTCAGTTAATTCATTAATCTTAGATAGCCCACTATCTGATATTGTTGAAACAGCTGAGGCAATTTTTCCTCTGACTGCTCTCAAATTTAAACAGCAAGAAACAATAAGCACTTTAAGAAACTCTGGCATTATGGTTGAATCTGGGATAGATATTCAAAGTAATCAGGTCAAGATTTATGTTTTAGATGATGATAAGTTAATTGTGGACAAATTAAACATCCCTGGAGGAGTTAAGGTAGAAATAGTGGAAAATAATGTTTCCAGGCCGGAAGTAGATATTTATGGAGGATTAGACATTGGGCCTTGTTTCAGTGGTTTCTCGACATTGCACAACAATGGAAATCTTTATATAACCACTTCCGGGCATTGTAATCCAGTAACTCTTTCTTACCTGAGTACAAATTTGCCTTACATTTCATGGACGGATTCAGGATCGGCTGATGTTGCTCGTATCTCTCCAGTCTCATTTATGCCACGAAACCAATTTAATATAGGAACAAGTAATCCAGCATTGATCGATGAAGTAAAACATTTGCATGATAGTCAGACAGTAGGAGAGCAAGTATGCAAATTTAAGCCAAGTGTCGGCTCCTTATTGTGCGGCTTCATCACGACTGTCAATTTTCTACCTTTAGTGCCTGGGATAACTTACAATCCAACATTTATTCGTGTATCAGCTGGCAGCACCAATCTTTCGGATCCAGGTGAGAGTGGTTCAACTTGGACATCAGGCAACACAGCTTATGGAATTCATGGAGGTTCAGTAGGAAGCGCCCCTAATGAAGCTTACTATATGCCTCAAAATTATGTGGATGTTCTTGGTTTATGTGTCTTACGCGGACCCTTTGGCAACCCAGCCCCAATAACTACAGGATTATTGTCTGGCGCTTCTTTAAGACTCGACTGGACTCATATGGATGTATGTGGCTACGAGATTCACCGATCACAAAACCCCTATTTGGTAGTGTAACATTCTTTCTGTAAATTTATCGGTCGACATTGCAAAAAGCAAGGTCAGCGTCTATCCTTGGTAAATTCAATCAAACTAAGGAGAACAACATGACCTTGCAGACAAATGATAACGCACTTTACCAAATTGAGACCACCCTTGCCCAAGCCGGCTTCGACGGCTTGGCAGAAGCGCTGAGGATACTCCTCAACGAAATCATGAAAATCGAACGAGCCGAGCATCTGCATGCCCAACCATACGAGAGAACAGAAACCAGGCGCGGCTACGCCAATGGCTACAAGCCCAAAACTGTACGCTCACGGCTAGGAGCAATCACCCTCAACATCCCCCAAGTGAGGGACAGCAACTTCTACCCCAGCAGCCTAGAAAAAGGGATGCGGAGCGAACGCGCCCTCAAAACAACATTAGCCGAGATGTACATTCAAGGAGTTTCCACACGCAAAGTAGCCGCCATCACCCAAGAGTTATGCGGCTTTGAAGTCAGCAGTAGCAGCGTCAGTCGGGCCACAGCCGAGCTAGACGAGTTGTTCAGCCAATGGCGAGAACGGTCATTGGGAGCGTATCGTTATCTCATCCTTGATGCCCGCTACGAACACGTCAGAGAAGGGGGACAGGTGGTCGATGCGGCCGTGCTGAGCGCCATCGGCATCTCTGCCCAGAGTGGCAAGCGAGAAGTGTTGGGTTGCTCCGTCGCTCTTTCAGAGCAAGAAGTTCACTGGCGCACCTTCTTGCAAAGCCTCAAACAGCGTGGACTACATGGGGTCGAACTCATCGTCAGCGATGCCCATGAAGGGTTGCTAGCGGCCAAACAGACCGTTTTTCCCACCATTCCGTGGCAACGTTGTCAAGTCCACTTGCAACGCAATGCCCAACGCTATCTGCCGCGTAAGGAGATGAGAGAACCGGTGGCCACTGACATCCGTGCCATCTTCAACGCCCCCAACCGACCTGAGGCAGAACGGTTGTTAGACCAATTGCTTGACCGTTATGCCAGCACGGCTCCTCGTTTGACTGCTTGGGCAGAAGAGGCATTGCCATAGGGCTTCACTGTTTTTGCCTTCCCAGACAAACATCGCCGTCGGCTACGCACCACCAACTCCATTGAGTGGCTCAACAAGGCGATCAAGAAGCGGACGAAAGTGGTTAGTATCTTTCCCAACTCCGCCTCTTGCCTACGGTTGGTGACAGCGATTGTGATGGAGATTTCGGAGGAATGGCTGGCTGGAAATGTTTATCTGACGATGAACGACGGCTAAATCAATGTTCAAGGATAGACGAATTTACAGAAAAGATGTTGCTTAACCCCTATTTCACAGCTACTCAGGCGAATAAAATCACTACTCTCTTGGAAGGGACCATTGCTTATTTAAGTCAACTACTACCGGCTAAAAGACCGGTAGCTTGAAAATGCGAATGAAATTCGCCTAAAGCTCGCCCACATCAAAGTTATCATCTTCTATCGGCGGTTTCTTTCCTTGTGACTCAATGTACTGTTTAACAATCTCATCGGTTACATTGCCTGTGCTGGCGGCAAAATAGCCTCTCGCCCATAGATGTTTCCCCCAGAATTGTCGGTTCAATTCTTCAAATTCTTGCAGTAACTTCCGACTGGTTCTCCCTTTCATTAGTTGCATTAGCTTACTCACTGACATTTTCGGCGGTACTGACACCAACAGATGTACGTGGTCTGATTGAACGCTTCCGCTCATTATGATGACATCATTTGCAGCACATATTTGTCTCACCAATTCTCTTAATCTTAATCCAACTTGTCCTTTCAATGCTTTTTTCCGATATTTTGTTATCCAAACCACATGATATTTTATGTCGTAAACCGAATGTGCTGTTTTTCTGTAGCTCATCCTCTTATTTTAGCAGAGCTTTCTGGTTTATCCCGGTCGAGAAAAAAAGACCGCGCCCTACGGGATGCTCTCTTTTTTCTCGACCTCACTATAGTGTGGGGTTGAAAACTGCCTGCCTGAAAGGCAGGGGTTTTAACCTCATTTACAGACAATAATTTGGGGATAGGCGACCCAAACAACAACTATTACTATAACATTAACACAGTTACAGGTTCTCCAACTCAATCCTCGCAAAATATCGGCGAGTTTGACTTCAATATCGTTCCGGGAAGTTAGGAGATCTAATGAGCAATTTCATTCAAACGATAGTTATCCTTCTCTTCATTTATATCAATGCTGCCTGCACCAATCGAAATGCAAACGATAACAGTCCAATTTCAACAACTGCTCAAATTGCGGCCGAACAGCCCACCGTTACCTTATCGCCCCCTTTTATCGTTACTGAGAAAACTGAATCTGGCATCTATTTCATCCATGCCGGCATTCCACTAGACTCTCAAGAAATGCCTTTGCAAGGAACGATAACATTAGCAGACAATTGTCTTCGCTTAGTTTCGACAGATATAGAGGACAGCTATTTGCTAATTTTGCCGCATAACGTCAAGTTAGTTGAGAACAATAATTTGATTGAGATGGTTGATTTGAACGGCAATATTTTAATGGCGGTTGGGGATGATGTGGCTCTGGGCGGAACGCATATTCGCGCACCAGACGAATTAACAGCCATATTGCCGCCAGAATGCGCTCCTCCTTATTTTGTGGTTGGCGCTGACATTTCTGAACGGTGAAGTTGTCAACAAAAAAGGCGATCTGATGACCGCCTTTTACTTTGATTTTACGATTTGATGAGGTTACGGCGAGGGACGCATCACCATCACCACTTTGCCCTGCACTTCTACCTCAGCCGGATCGGCATAGATAGGCTGCATGGTGGGGTTGGCAGGTTGCAACCGAATGCGATCTCCTTCGTGGAAAAAATGTTTGAGGGTGGTTGAACTGTCTGATTTAAGCCACACCGCCACCATATCCCCGTTACGGGCGTTTTGCTGCGGTTTCATGATGACCAAATCTCCCTCGTTGACCATGGCGTCGATCATCGAGTCTCCCTTTACCCGCAAAGCAAATAGGCGCGGTTCTCGTTCAGGCAGCATGCTGGCTGCCAATTCGACCATATCTTCTTCGTCGTAAGTAGCAAAGGTGTCGTTGCCCACGTCAATCGGTTCGCCAGCGACGATGGTGCCCAGCATAGGAACCCGCACCAATTTTTGCAACTGTTCGCTGGCTTGTCCGGCGTAACTATCTACAATGCCTAGAAAATCGCGGGCTTTGTCGGTGAGACGAATGCCCCGAGACACTTCTTGATCGCGCTCGATCAACTTACGGTCGGTCAGGATTTTAAGATTGTAGGTAACGACGGAAGTGGAACTGATGTCGGCGGCTTCCCCGATTTCTCTAATGGTCGGGGGGCGACGTTGTTCTTGGATCGATTTTGCGACAAAACGCAGAATGTTTTCTTGTCGTCGCGATAATTTTTTATTTTTTGCCATGGCGCCTCTCCTTTATTCGAATTGTGCCATCCACAACTTAACTGTCAGGCGGTCAACCATTTTCAATGGAACAATTGACCGAGGAACGGCTATAACCGCTCATTTGTTCGCGTAGTATAACACGAACAGGCGTTCGGCGTCAAGCTAAGCCTCAGAACGCATGTTTTGTTGCAGATGTTCAACAGGCAGCGGTTTATTGCAGTTGAAAGGAGAGTAATTTTTGGCTGGCGTTGCCCCCTTCACTGCCGGCAGCAACGACCCGAATAGTGTATATGCCGGCGCTTAAACTGCCCCCGCTAATCTCGCCTAATTGCGCCCCGCTAATTGGCTGAGAAAACGCGCCGCCTAAGCGCATCCAATTGACGGGATTTTCCCCTGCTCCAACCTCCAACCAAACAGAACTAATTTGCCCTGGGTTGAAGTTGAGCGATCCCCAAACAGGAATAGAGTCGCGATTGATCCGTTGCCCTGGCTTCGGCGAACTCAACGACGCCTGAACAGAAAGCTCTCCGGCGCCGCTCCCGCCAGCATGATTTTTTGCCACATTTAATGAACATACCGTAGATGGCGCCATCTGATACCCATGTTGCGCCGCCCATAATCTAGCCCGCACTTCATCGGGGTAAAAGGGGGGCACGGCTAACAATAATCGTTTGGGGGCGTCGGCGACGCTTCTAGATAAGGCGCATGTGGTTGGCTTGGGCGGGCGAGCCCCATCCGTTAATGCCGGCATATTGGCGTATGCTACATCTGCTGCGGCTGCCGGCAATGCTCCCACCGCCACGCTCCATGCCCCAGGAACTGAATTTCGATCTGGTTGATACCCTAACCGGTCCACCTGATGAAGGGCGCCGCCTATGATGAACCAATCTTCGCGGCTGACAGAGCAGCTTGTTCCCCCTGTGCCGCGCGGCAAACAGACCTCTCGTCTTTCAACCCCTGCCGGCATCGGAAATTCTACTGGCGGCGGCTCATCGTCGATTTTTACCGATTCAAACAGGCGCTCATGCCCATACACGCCCACCATCACCTGACGCCAGATAGGAGCAGCCCCAAACAAGCCAGACGAATCGCGCATCGTCGAGCCGTCGGTATTGCCCGACCAAACGCCAACTGCCAAACCGGGCGTGTATCCTATCGTCCAATTGTCGCGGTAATCGTTGGTGGTGCCTGTTTTTGCCGCCGCTGGAAATGGCAAATTAAGGGCAGAATTCGCCCCCATTGCCGGCGTTCGGGCGCGGTTGTCGCTGAGGATATCCGAGATGATAAAGGCGATGCGCGGGTCGATGACGTTGTTGGGCGGAACTCTAGTGCGCGAAGCGTCGAACACGATATTGCCGGCGCTATCTTCGATTTTGAGGATGGGAGTCAAATGGGGGCGTTTCCCTCCATTTGCCAGGGTAGCATACGCTTCGGTCATCTCCAACAAAGGGGATTCTGCTCCGCCTAGCGTGAGGGACAAGCCGTAATAGCCGGTTTGTTGTTCCAATGAAGCCAATCCCATTGAGCGGGCAGTGGCGATAACGCGGGAAATGCCGGCATCCCGCAGCAGTTGAATAGGCGGCATATTGTAACTATTTGCTAAAGCGTCCCGCAAAAGAACAGGACCATGAAAGCGCCCATCGTAATTGGTTGGGCGCATCAACTGCCCACCGCCTAAATCAAGCGTAATCGGCACATCCCATAACACATCTGCAGTCGTCCAACCTTGCTGCATGGCAGTTACAAAGGTCAGCGGCTTAAAACTGCTGCCCGGCTGTCTGGGCACGAGCGCCATGTTAAATTGCCCGCTGATGTCGGTGTTGAAATAATCCAGGCTACCCACCATCGCCAATATTTCGCCGCTGCCCGGCTTTATGGCAACTACGGCGGCATTGCTGACGTTATGCCTTTCTGCCCGCTCAGATAGATGTCCTCTTGCCGCGTCTACAGCCAAATATTGGATATTTAGATCGAGGCTAGTGGTGATTTGCCAGCCGTTTCGGTTGATCATATCGGCTCCGTACCGACGTTCTAGTTGATCTTGCACATACAAAACGAAATGTGGCGCTTCCAATTTGTTTTCGGTGGCTTGTTCGTTGGGCGAAACAAAGGGTTTAATTTCGATGGGGCTTTCTTTTGCAGTTTGCGCCGTTTGCATATCAATCATCCCATCCTCCGCCATTAAGTCGAGGATAAATTCTTGGCGGGTTTTGACCCCTTCAAAGTTGGCGTAAGGATTCCAATCGACGGGGGATTGGGGGATGCCGGCAAGAAAAGCCGATTCGGCTAAACTCAGTTGGCTGGCTGGTTTATGAAAGTAGGTTTGCGCTGCCGCTTCGATACCATACGCTAAATTGCCATAATAGATCTCATTGAGATAGGTGGCAAGAATATCGCGCTTACTGCGCTGCTGGGTCAATATAAAGGCGTAAAAGATTTCTCGCGCTTTGCGTTCGTAGCTGGTTCCAACCCGCTCTTCGTAGCTAAAGGCAATGTGGCGGGTCAATTGCTGGGTGATGGTGCTGCCGCCAACTGGTCTGCCGTCGTTGCGAATGTTGCTGATGATCGCCGCTCCTAACGCCGCCGGATCGAAGCCGGGATTTGTCCAGAAGGTATCATCTTCCACGGCAACGGTGGCGTTAATGATAGTTGCCGGCATCTCCTCGTATGCTAACCATTGTCGTTTTTCCATGATGGGGGCTTCCCACAGCAAAATCCCTTTGCGGTCGAAATAACGGGGCGTGCCGCCCAATCCGCTGCCGCGAAAAGTGACCACTTGCTCGATGTCGCCGGCAAGCTGTTGGCTGAGGTAGTAATAACCGCCGACGGCAACCACGATGCCGGCAATCATGCTGATTAAAATCGACCACAGCAAAAATGAGAATAGTCGGACACATCCCGACCGCCCTTTTTTGGCGCGTTTCGCCCGTTTAGGGGTAGGCGTTGGAGCCTGTAGATATTGAAAATCATGTGCCGGCATACGAACATGGTAGCATGGCGCGCTTTGTGAGAAAATAACTCCTTGTTCCCTATCAGCAGGGTAAAGATACGATATGGCGCGCTTTCTTCATAAGAAATTACCCGATTTTTCAACGCTACTTGCAGGGCGCGCTCCCCCTGACGATATCGGAGCGCAATCCGATCTGCTGCAAATTTGGTACAACAAGACAGATGAAAGCTGGGTTGGAGATGGCGAAGATGAACATATGCATAACTACAGCGATGAATGTTTCATTGTGTTACAAGGGCATTTAGAAGTAGAGGTTGAAGGAACAAGATTCACAATCGGACCGCATGAATTTTGTTTTTTTCCGCGCGGCGTGTTCCATGCCGTGGTTAAGGTTTATCCTCCTGTAGAAACGTTGATGATTCGGGCGCCTTCGATTCAGGACAAACAATATCGGTCTGAAGCAGGCGGCGAGAGATAATTTCGCTGCAAACTGCCCGATTAACGTTCAGAGCGTTTGGAGATGAAGATTTAGAGTCGCTGATGGAAATTTTTGGCGATGCTGAGGTAATGCGCTTTGGAGATGGGATTCAGAGCAAAGAATGGATACAAAATTGGATTCAAGAGCGGCAAAAAAATTATGCTAGTCGGCATGGCTTAGGCAAATGGATGGTTGTCGTTAAAGAGAGCGGCGAGGCGATTGGGTATTGCGGGTTGGCATACCTTCCCGATATTGCCGGCAGGGCGGAAATCGCGTTGGGTTATAGGCTGGCGCGTCGCTTTTGGGGAAGCGGGTTTGCCACCGAAGCGGTTAGCGCTATGCTCGAATATGCCTTTAACCAGTTAGGCGTCAGAAGAGTTGTCGCTACCATTGCTCCCGGCAATCATCGTTCTATCCGGGTGGCGAAAAAAATAGGGATGCGCTACGAAAAAGAGGTCATGTTTCCTGGGAATACGCATCCCGATGCCTTGTATACGATAACAAAAAAACGCTTGGTTAGAAAAAACGCACATTAACCACCGTCAATTCGCCATTTAACAAAACCCTATTTTTTAGCAAAAAGTGGATTTTGCAAAATTTTGAGACCAAGGTGAAAATTTAAGAAAATAATTAGCCAAAAGCTCTAGAAACCGCCCGAAAAGATGGAGGCGCTAAAAAATTCTCTGCGATCTCTGTGTTCTCTGTGTCTAAAAAAATCCAGCTTTATATGACCTGTATAATTACTTTATATTTACAATATCTTTATAGTTGACAACCGTATCAGAAAATGCGTCTAAAATATCTATCGCTAACTAACTTTCGCAACTACGGACGACTAGAATGGGAATTGCCGGCAGGCGCGACCCTATTGTATGGCGACAATGCCCAAGGCAAAACCAACTTGCTCGAAGCAGTCTACTACCTGGCGACGACCCGTTCGCCCCATACCAATCAAGATCAACAGTTGATCAATTGGGATGCGGCGGCAGTTGACGATCCAGTGATCGTAACGCGGTTGGTGGGCGAAGTAGAAACTGCCCATACGCCCCAAATCGCCGAATTACGCTTGATAAAAGAACAACGTTCCCCGTATCAATCTCCTTCGTTTCGGCGCGAAGCGTTGGTTAACCGACGCAAAGTGCGCCTGATGGATCTGTTGGGAACGGTGCGAGTGGCGCTGTTTATCCCAGAGGATATTCAAATTATCACCGGCTCGCCTGCCAATCGTCGCCGTTATGTCGATATCGCTATCTGTCAAATCAATCGCGCTTATTGTCGAAATTTATCTGCATACAACAAAGCGTTAGAGCAACGAAACGCATTGTTGCGCGGCATTGTCGAAACGGGCAAAGGGCGGGAATTATTGCCCGTTTTTACTGATAATCTGGTCGAGTTGGGCGGGAAAATTTTGGCTACGCGAGCGCAGCAAATCAGCGCGTTGGGTCGAGCGACTTCCCGCATCCATTATGAGTGGTTGACAGATCGGCGGGAATCTTTACGATTGACATATGTGCCCCGGCTGAGCAATTTGGACGGGGTATCGGCTAATGGCGAAGTGGGCGAAGATTGGCTGGCGGAAACGATAGACGCAGCCGGTTTTGCCGGCATTTTTCGTCGTTCGTTAGAAGAAACAGAAAGCGCAGAGTTGCCGGCAACCACCAATTTTGGTCCCCACCGAGACGATTGGCAAATGTGGCTTAATGGGCGTCAATTAAGCGCCTTTGGGTCGCGCGGTCAGCAACGCAGCGCCATGCTGGCTTTAAAGTTAGCCGAAATCGAATGGATGGAGGAACAAACCGGCGACAAACCTATTTTATTGCTAGATGAAGTTGTGGCAGAATTAGACGAAAAAAGACGGGCATTGCTTTTAGATACCATCCAACAATCCCATCAAGCGATCGTCACCGCCACCGACCCCAAAATGTTCACCGATTCATTTTTACGCCAGGCAACCATGTACCAGGTTGGGCAAGGGCGAATCCAGCAAAATGAAACGGTTGCTGTAAGCGGAGGTAAATAACCGGTCTTAAGCTCGATCCGAACTGATATGGAGTCTAATTAAATTTTTTATGGTAGAACCGCTTCGAAGCAGGAGTAGCTAGCGTTGGCTATCACCGAACAACAAAAACCTTCATCACAGAGCAGCGTCATCCTTATCGTTGACGATAACGCTGCCAACCGATTATTGCTCTCTTCCCAATTGGAGATGGAAGGGTATCAGATAGCGCAGGCGGTAGACGGAGCAGAGGGGATCGCCAAAGCGGAGGAAATTCAACCCGATTTAATTTTGCTAGATGTAATGATGCCGAAAAAAAACGGGTTTGAAGTATGCGAATACCTCAAAAAACAACCCCATCTGGCTGTCATTCCCGTGATTATGGTTACCGCTTTGCGAGACGTTCAATACCGCATCAAGGGGATCGAAGCGGGAGCCGACGAATTTCTGTACCGCCCTCACCATCGAGAAGAGCTGTTGGTGCGGGTACAATCGCTAATTCAACTGAAACGCACCCGGCAACGATTGGAAGAAGAGCGCAATCGGTTGCAACTGCTTTATGATATCAGCCAGGCAGTCACCAGCCATCTTGATTTAGATCAAATGATGTCCAACATCATCACCTACACCCAAACCCGCACCCAGGCAGCTAAGGGAAATATAATGCTGCTCAGCGACGACCAAAAGGTGATAAAGAAATATTTAATTCGGGCTGGCGAGCAGGTTGAAATTGCGGACGATGTTTCGCCTGAAGTGATGAATCAGGGACTGGCGGGCTGGCTAGTTCGCTTTAATAAAGCGGACGTCATAGAAGATGTGCGGGCAGACGAACGATGGGTGATGTTGCCAGATGATCAAGAGCCAGTGGGATCAGCAATTGGCGTTCCGCTGGTCCGGGCTTACCGTATTGCCGGCATTTTGCTGTTGACGCACCCTAAACCCGGCTATTTTACGAAGGCGCATTTGTCGTTGCTGGAGACGATCGGCGGGCAAATTACAGCGGCAATTGAAAACGCCTTTCTGTTTGCCGAAATTGACGACGAGCGGCGCAAATTAGGGGCGTTGCTGGCGCAATCGACAGACGCCATCATCACCACTGACGAGGATTGGCGCATCGTGTTGTTTAATCAGGCGGCAGAAGAGGTGTTTGAGTTGAAAGCGTCGGAGGTTGCCGGCAAAAATGTGCGCGACATCGCCAATTTGCGTCCCATTTTGACGTTGTTTGAGCAAGCGGGCGCCATTGCCGCTTATAATGAAGTGCATATCAATGGAGCGCGGGTATTGTACGCCAGCGTCTCTCCGGTTAACCAGGTGGGTTATGTGGCGGTTATCCAAGATATCACCGAACTTAAACGGATGGAAGCCCATAAATTGGAGTTAGAACGGGTAGAGAAGCAACGGGTGCGGGACACTTTCAGCCGCTATATGAGTCCTGCCCTGGTCGATCAGGCATTGTCCTCGGAGCCGGGCTTGCTAGGCATGCAGCAAAAGCGGTTTGCGGTGGTGATGTTTGCCGATTTGCGCGGTTTTACCCGGATGATTATCGATTTGGACCCCAGCGTAGCGATTTTGGCGTTGAACGAATATTTTACCAAAATGACAGATGTGGTATACGAGTTCGAGGGGACGATTTTCGATTTGGCTGGGGATGAGTTGATGGTGGGCTTTAATGTGCCGATGGAACATCTAGACGCGGCTGCTAGAGCGTTTAGGACAGCTTTGCAGATGCAAAAGCGGTTCGACGCCTTGCGCGAGGAGCTGTTTATTGAAATTGGGACGGAGCTAGGGCTAGGCATAGGCATCGATCAAGGGCAAGTGGTGGTGGGCAATGTAGGGGCGGAATCGCGCATGAATTACGCCATGGTGGGGGACGCGGTGAACACGGCGCACCGATTGGTTGATATGGCAGGAGATGGGCAAATCGTGGTGTCTGCCGGCATTCGCCAGGCAATTGCCGCCGACTATTCAGAGTTGTTGCAAGAGAGCAAACTGAAGTCGATGGGTCACTTTGCTTTAAAAGGGAAACCCAAAAAAGAAGAGCTGTTTATTTGGGAAAAGTCAACAGGGGATTTTCGCCATTAGGCAGGCATGAAGTTTACAACGGTTTTTTTGCCGGCATTCCCGCCCGGCGCGGATATTTGGTTGGAGTTGCCCCTGATTTTGTCACGACAATGAGATAGCGGTCAGCATCCCACAGTTGGGGTGAAACAGGGAGCAATTTAGGCTCGTCGCCGCCTAGAATGTGGATAGCGTTTCTAGCCTCTTCCAATTCGATGGCAGCTTGCCCCCCTTTTTGGGCTGCCATCATGCCGCCCACTTTGAGGAGCGGCAGCAGATATTCAACCAATGCCGGCAATCGCGCTACCGCTCGCCCCAACCCACGATCAAACCGCTCCCGATAGGCGGGATCTTGCCCTAACCTCTCCGCCCGTTCATTGACGATTTCAACCCCTTCCAACTTTAATCCCTCTACAACTGCCGATAAGAAGCGGCACTTTTTCGCCACGCTTTCCCCCAGCGTCAGCCGCATGTGGGGAAAAGCGATTTTGAGCGGCAATCCGGGAAAGCCCGCTCCGCTGCCAACGTCGATAACATCCATCCCATTTAGATCTCCGGTTGCCAACACGCAAGAAAGAGAATCGAGAAAATGCCGGCGTTGAATTTCCGCTGGTTCGACGATAGCGGTCAAATTGATTCGCTGATTCCAACTGAACAGCAAATTCAGATAATGGTCGAACTGGTCAATTTGAGACGGCGATAACTTTACGCCAAAATGAGCCGTCTCCTCTATCCAATTGGTCATTAAGGTCGTTACTCCAATCTCTCTAAATCGCGTAAAGCGACATCGATGATATAGGTATCGTACTGTTCGCCGCCAAAATTAGGGGGCTGGTAAACTGTCATCCAGCGGTGAACCGCTCGATAATGGGCTAATGTTAATATGGGCGAGATAGGCTCGATGCCGTCCCGGGCAAAAAATGCGTTTTCTACCTGACGATACAGCCGCACACGCTCTTCAGTGTCGTTGATTTTGCCGGCATTCTCTATCAATTGGTCAACTTCGGAGCAGGGGCGCAACGCCCGATTTTCTGGGCTTTGGCAATGCAAAATATTGCCTAGCCAATCCTGCGCGTCGGGAAAATAAGACGCCCATCCCAAATCCCACATATCGGGGCGATTGAGCGAATCGGGGCGGGTGTTTGCCACCAACGCGCCAAATTGGGCTTGCTCAATCAAAATCGTATCTTCATCGCAATTCAACTCTTCCACCCAAATCTGTTTTAACGCCTGAGCGTGCTGTAACGCCGTGTCGGAGGCAGAGACCAAATAGCGGATTTGGGGCATTAAGCGGCAGTCGGCAAAAGGACTTTGCGCCATTTGCAACCGGGCGTAATCTCGATTGTACCCATTGCCCACCTCGGCAATGGGCGGCGTGCCTAAAACGCCAGGCGGCGTAAAGTGGCGCATGGGAAACGCTTGCCCAGCATACACCTCATCGATCAATCTTTCCCGGTCGGCGGCAGAGCCAAATGCCCGCCGCACTTCGGGGTAACGAAACGCCTCGCTCTCGAAATTGTATCCCACATAAAAGACGCGCTGTTCGGAAATAAGCTGAAAGCGATTGCCGGCATCCAGCAAAACGCGCTCTTCCTCGGTTGCGGGGACAAAGGCTACGTCTAATTCTCGTCTTAGCCAGGATTCGAAAGCGGGTTGAGGTTCAAGGTGCAGAATATTTACCTCGTCGATGTTGCCGGCAAATGGCAGGTTCCACAGCGGATTTCGCGTCAACAACGTCCGCCCCCCATCCTGGCTGTTTAGCGACGCTTCGCTCAGCAGAAAAGGTCCGCTGGTCATGATATTTTCGGGGGCGTTCCAGCGATCTTCATCTAAAAATGGGTCGGCAAACTCCACAAATTTTTCTTCGGGCAGCGGCGTTAGCCACCATAAAGAAGTCATAGTGAGAAAATAAGCGGCTGGCTGGTTTAATTTAATTTCAACCGTCGTATCATCTATCGCCCGCACGCCAACCACCGCTAAATCGGATTGACGCGCGCCCGGGGTGCGGTAGACGGCTTCGCAGCCTTGCACGATAAAAAAGACAAAGGCGGTTGGGGCGTTGATGTTTGGGTCGCAAACGCGGCGAAAGCCTGTTACCACATCATGGGCATTCAGTTGCCGCCACTGTTCAAACAGCCCGTCGGGCGAGACATGCATCCAATAGATATCGTCACGCAAATGAAACGTCCAGGTTAAGCCATCGGGGCTGCTTTCCCAACTGGCGGCTAACTCGGGCTCGACTCGGTTGGCGGCGCTATTAAAGCGGGTTAGCTGGGCATATAGGTTTTCGATTAAGGTTATCGTTTCCGCTTCGGTAGCAATTTGGGGATCGATTAGGGGAAAAGGGTTATTGTAGGCGACATTTAAAGCGATGGGCAGGGATTGATTTTCTCCTAAATCAGGGATGGGGGTTGCCGGCAAAGGGGTAACTGGCTCAATTAAACGGGTAACGACGACAGGAGAGCTTTCCATCATCACCATCTCGGTGATGACGATACTATTGTTCGGTTGTTGATTACATCCAAATAAACCAAATATGATTGCCGCTTCCGCCATAGCTATTAAAATCGCTTTGGCGAGTGGAATAGGGATACGCATAGCTTCATGCTATCCTATCCGCTGTAGGCAGACAAATTTGGGCGGAAACGAAAACGCCTGGCTAATTGGCTACTGAGGTTAATATTAAGTGATGGAGGTTAACGCTGCCGTCAGGCAATACCCGTAACTTGCCGATTTCAAATTCATCGGGAGCGGTTACTGTCGGCACATAACAAGTTTGGGCTGGCTCGCCATATTTGTGTTGATAATATTCGGCGGCGCGGCTGATTTTTTCTTCCAACGTTCGGTTTTTATCGGCGTCTAGCCATAACATGCCGGCAATCATCACAGGCTCCTTTTATCCTTCAACTTTAGCTTTTGACCAGGCGCGATGTGGCGCCTTCTTTTTGGGCGTTTGCAAGGCAATCTCTTCATCTTTGGCGGCAAAGGGGATAGTTAAGCCAGTTCCATGGGCGGCTGATGCGGGTCGGATCTTTTGGGGTTTTGCTGGTTGAGGCGGCGCCACATCTCTTTTTTCAAGATGATTCTCTTCCGCTTTTATCATTTCGCCATCTTCCCAATCCAACCAATCATCGTCAACATCCCCTTCAACGAGTTGGGATGATTCCCAATCCCAATCGATCGCTTTGTCTAATTGACGGCTCTCAAATGTCGGCAACTCGGGCAACGTTTGGGGCTGAGGCGGCGCAGCCAAATCTGCCTGTTTCTTGGGCGGGCTCTTGTCGGCAACCGGTTTTTTAGAGGGGTCAGCTTGTTCATCTTGAGGATCGGCAAACAAAATGATGGGTTTAGGCGCCGTTATTTTTGTCTCTATTCCAATAGGTTGCTCGGGGGCGGGTTGCAAAAAAATGGGGGCGGCGGGGAGTTGCGCTGGCTGAGCAATCTCTGGCTCTGCCTCTTTATGGGGCGGCAATAGCTGATTGGCAATGAGCCGTTTATGCCGATCTGCATAGCGTTGGTTGATTTTCTGGTTGGCTTCATCAGGGGCTATGACGGCTGCCTGAAAATGGGTGAGGGTGTCGCCAATCGCTACCGTAAATTCGCCAGCGTTTTTTGCCTGCTGAACCGAAATGCCGGCAATTGGGGAAGCGGCATGCAATCCCGAATTTTTGCCGACGATTTGGATTGAAAAGTTGTTTTGAGCCAAGCTCGCCGCCATGGGAGCATCAGGTTGGCGGGTAGCGGCGATGATGTGAATGCCGGCATGAGCCCCTTCTCGGGCGATTAAATGCATCGATTCGGATACCGTTTCTCCGCCTAGGGCTAAAACCCGGGCTAACTGATCTACAACCAATACAATGGTCGGGGCGCTTATCTGGTTTTCCAAGCGGTAGGCGACTTCGTCAACCAAAAAGCTTAACGCTTCAGCCGCAGCTTTTTCTCCTTCAGCGATGGGCCAAAGCAAATGGGGGAAGCCGCCCAGCGAGGCGATAGAAGGTTTATGTTTGTCTGTTTCTGATGAGGCGGCAATACCCATTACCTGAACGTGGGCTTGTTTGTTTTGTAACGCTAGAGAGACGGCGATGGCGTGCAGCAAGCTTGTTTTGCCGGCATTTTCGCCGCCAGAAATTAATAGATGTTTAACGCCGGCTTGTTGGAAATTGATAAGTATCGGTTGTCGGTTTTCAGCGATACCCAGCAACGCTGTAGCAGGCGGCAATGCCGGCAACTGCTCAAGGGCATCGATAACCGACATGGAAGGGTTGTTGAAAATATCGCCGGAAAGCGGCATATTTGGGGCGTTTACTTGGGGGGCGGAATTGTTCCATGCTTGGCGCACATTGCCGGCAAACAGGCGCATACGTTCGATTTTGCTGGTGATTGTGGTGGCTATCGATGGGTTTGGCGAATGATACGGAGGTTGAAAGTTAAATGCGTCAAATTCGATGCCGGCAGTGGGGGTTTGTATTAAGTTATCGCTTTGACTTTGTTTCTGACCAATTGAAGGGTAAGATTCTTGTGCATTCATAACATCGCCGAATTGAGTACATATGTTCTAATTTACAAAATAATAGAACATGCTTTCAGAATTGTCAAGTCGATCCTGCTTTTTTCCCATTGTGCTAATGCTTCACTTTCAAATTTAGAAATTTCTTCCACTTAAAATGTGGAGGATGTTATTACTGACGCGGGTATGACTATTCAAACAATATTTATTACGTTCATATTTTTAGTCTGGTTTATATTGGTTTGGTTAGGGTATGGTTTATTCCTGCTAAATTTAATAGTTGAACGTTCCTTTACACTCAAATCCAAAAGTATCACCAGTAAAAAAATCTTTATTGCATTACCTCTTGGAATTGGAACAGTTTCATTGCTCACTTTGTTCATAGGCATGCTCAAATTGCTAAACATTTATGGAACTATCACAATATTTGTAATTGGTTCCACTCTAATACTTTTTTATTTGGTAAAACATTTTCAAGAGGTTGCTCAGTTTCAAATCAGATTTAATCAAACTATACTTCAAAAAGGATTGCTAACTATTTTATTTGGCGGCATGTTCTACTCGCTTCTAAGTAATGTTCTTATGCCTCCGACTGATTGGGATACTTTAGCTTACCATTATGCGCTTCCTTTGATATACATTCGGCAAGGATCAATTGTATATGTCCCTTTCATAGTTCATTCAAACTGGCCCATGAATATCGAAATGCTATTTGTCACCGCTTTAATGTTTAGAGGAGAAATTTTAGCAAATAGCGTTACATGGATTTTGGTTCTGATTACATCTGGAGTCATTTATCATTCAGTTGAGCAAGTATTTAAGAGTAAATTATTGGGCACCTTATCTGCAACCTTGTATTGTACATCGCCGATAGTTCTCCGTCTTGCTGGAATTGGCTTAGTCGAGGCAGGATTAGGACTTTTTATGTCTGCCTCATTAAATACCTTTTTTTTATATCTTAACAACAGAAAATCGGAATATTTAGTTCTTTGTTTTATTACTGCTGGATTTGCTGCAGGCAGCAAATTAATTGGGGTTGTTATCCCTATATTTTTTGGGGTGGTTATCTTATATGAAAATCGAGGAACTTACTTAAAGAAGGGGCCATATTCTGTAAAACATCTTTGGGAACCAATAACTTTAGGCATAATGATACTGATAACAGTCGCTCCTTGGTATCTACGCAGCTACATAAATACTGGAAATCCCATTTGGCCATTCTTGTACAAATTTTTTGGGGGCAGAAATTGGGACTCGCTTGGAGATGAGTACCATACTAATATGCTAAAGTCTCTTTGGAGTGTTGAATTGCCAAACAACCTTGTTGGCTTTTTGCAATCTATACAGTTTCTAATAACAGAACCACAAAAACTAGGAGGCTTTCCAGGGTTTGGTCAGACTACGCTTTTTTTTGCTTTTTTCGGCATTTTTTTTACGGTACTTTACTATAGAACAATTCCAAAATCTGTTTTTTACACTGCAATTTTCTCTATAGCCTATTACTTATTATGGTTTTTAGGATCGAGCCATCAAATTCGATTTTTATTTCCGATTCTACCTGGGTTAATTCTCCTAACCATCAACGCTATTCATAATTTTTTATCTTTAATAAATGCCAAAGTTCTACAATGGTCTCTGATAACTTTTTTTGTTCTTTTTTGGTTGAAAGATTATCCATGGTTCAATCTCAAAATCAGAAATTCTTTGCTACAAGACAATTTGCCAGCTATAACAGATAAAAGTATGAGACAGAAATGGTTACAAGATCGTGTGTCAATCTATGTGCCATTTGCATATATAAATCAGAACCTCAACAGCGATGCAAAAGTTTTACTACTTCCTTATGAAAACCGAGGATACTATTTGAATATTGAATATTTTTGGGGTCATCCCATCTCGCAAAGAGTCATAAAATTCGAACAATATGAAACTTCTTCTGAGCTTGTTATCCAACTACAAAAAATGGGGATAACACACATATTTGATAATAACAGTGGGTGGCTTTATGATGGGATACTGTTTTGGGATCATAACCGCTCATTAATGCTAGCAGTCCAAGCTAATTGTAGCAATCTCATTCAAAGTTGGGGAAAAAACATGCACCTTTATGAACTTGCTAATTGCACAAACGAGCTGAAAAGGGATGATATATAGCTCAATGGATACTCCCATTTCCATTCTGTCTGTAATCTTAAACTGGAATCAACCTTTAGTAACCATAGATTGTTGCAAATATGTCCGGGAATGCACTTATCCTCATCAGGATATTCTGTTAATAGACAACGGTTCTCAGGATAATTCTATATCTTTGTTTCAAACGAAGTTGCCAGATATTGAATTAATTGAGTTACCCAATAATAAGGGATTTGCTGGTGGCGTTAATATAGGTTTACAAAGAGCAATTGCTCGAAAATATGATTTTGCTTTACTCTTAAATAATGACGCTTTTCCCGCTCCGAATATGCTGCAAAATTTGTTAGCAGAATATTCAGCTGATATCGGACTATATGCGCCCAAAATATTTTTCGATCACGATCGATCTCGTATTTGGTTTGCTGGAGGTGTCCAGGCTGCTAATCTTTTAGAAGTAAGAGACTCTGGGATGGGCGAACTAGATAGTGAAAAATGGTCTTACTCTAGAGATGTACAATATTTATTAGGCACTTGTTTGTTGGTAAGTTTGCAAGCAGTTAAACAAGTTGGATTTCTAGACGAGCAATTTTTTATGTATTATGAAGATTTGGATTGGTCAATTCGAATGAGGCAGGCAGGTTATCGACTAAGATTTGTCCACAATGCGCATTTATTCCACCGAGTCTCTTTTAGTTCCGGCGGAATGAATTCTCCCATCCAACGTTATCACTTAGCCAAAAGCAGTATACTTTTCTTCGCTAAACACATTCAAAAAGGAAAACCTTGGAGAATAATTCTATTTCGTTTTGGTAGCGCTTTGCTCAAGACAACACAATTTATTCTGACCAATCGTTGGAATACTGCCAAGTTCCATATTAAGGGATTAATTGATGGCATAAAAATCGTTTTTAGTAAAAGGGCGGCCAAATCAACTGATGTCGAAGGCTGTTAATGAAATCTACGAATTGTAATTTTTGCAATCAAGATAACTACGTAGTTGTTAATCAAGGTCCAGACCTGTTACTAGGAAAACCAGGTGATTATAGGCTAGTTCAATGCAAAACATGTGGGCTCATTTACCAAAATCCCCAACTGACTATTGATGAGTTTCCTCAACATTACCCGAAAACATATCAACCTTATTATTCAAACTTAAACGAAATAGAATCCATAAGTAAACGGTTAAGCATGCAATATTATTTTGAACGTCGTTGCCGTTTAGCTATGAAATTTCAGCCCAAGATTGGCACGTTATTGGATATTGGCTGTTCTACCGGATTATTCTTACATAAAATGAGGCAAAATGATTGGCAAGTAGAGGGAATAGAACCAAGCGTTTATGCTGCCGAATATGCAAGGAATAAATTTCAACTTAACGTTCATACCGGCACACTTAATGATGTTCAACTTGCTAGCAATTTTTACAGTTTGGTTACAATGTGGGATGTTTTGGAGCACGTATTAGATCCCAAAGAAACTTTATTTGAGGTAGCCAGATTATTAAAATCAAATGGTATTTTACTATTAAGTTTACCCAATCCCAGATCGTTTGAAGCGAATCTATTTGGCTCGGCTTGGGCTGGTTGGGACCGTCCCCGTCACACTCACATATTTTCCCCAGCAATGATAAAAAATTATTTACAAATGGCATTGCTTGACGTCGTAGATATTGTAAGTAAGGAAGGTAGACTAGGCTTAACATTACTAAGTGTAGAAATGTGGTGTAAACAAAATAAACTTCCCGAAAAATATTGGAAACCTTTAATTAAATTTGGTTACAATCTTCCTCTTCGGTTGCTTACTTTACCATTTTATAAAATTGGAGAATTGTTTAATATATCAACTAATATGATTGTTGTTGCCAGAAAAAGAGGCTAACTAACCAAAGAAGATGAAGACGTTACTTGTACAGTTAAAACAACCACAAATAATCAGGGCATTTACATATCTGCTAATATTAGTATCTATAGTAGTTGTTGGATCAATTCTAGTTACCAATTGGCAATTGATTCAATCTCATCAATGGGAATTAAATCTTTCTTGGCTAGCCATTGGAATCTTCCTTCTAGTATTGCTTTTTCTCTTAAGTGGGAGTATTTGGCATTGGATCGTTAATAGGCTAACAGGATTTGATAATTTGCTCAATAATTTACAATTTTGGGCTTATGCTAATTTATCAAAGAGATTACCAACGCCTATATGGTATATGGGCAACCGTGCTATCTTGTATGAGAAATGGGGAATAAGAAAGTTAAAGATATTGCTCGCAAGCAGTTTAGAACTTGTGTTAATCATCGTTTCAGGCACAATAATTTTATTACTCTCTTTACCCTTTTCAACTACTCAACTTGAACTCCCTTTTTTAGCCAATAAGGTATGGACGGTGCCAGTTGTTGTTTGTTGTTGTATTGGAATTGTGCATCCTAAATCAGTAACCTTCTTGCTTTCTCGATTGGGACATTCCTCAATTCCTCGTAGAGTAACCTGGAAAAACATTCTAGGATGGACTCTTGCATATAGCGGCATTTGGCTTTTGGGTTCAGGAGTCCTATATTGTTTCATTAACTTATTATATAGGTTGCCTTTTCACCAAATGCCAATAATTGTTACTATATGGACTATTTCAAATTTAATTGCTGCTGCTACCGCACTAATTGCTATTAATATCGGATTTCGAGAAGTCTCGATTACAGTTTTACTGAACTATTTAGTGCCAGTGCATGTCGCCTTGTTAACCGCAATAATATTGCGGGTTGCCTGGATGGGGATTGAGATCATTAGCAGTATTTTAGTCATGAAACAGGTTCATAAACATATGCTACGGCAGGTTAATGAAAATCTGTCCTAAATCTTGAGCTTTTCCAGCTTCAACTATGACAATGAAATCTTTTCCTTCACGGGTTAGTAATGGAAACTCATTAAACCCAAGGTTTGCAATCAATCCATACTGCCCAGAAGGAACATCCTGGAATATAAATACACCTGTGCCAAAAGTTTGCGCTCGTTGAGACTCGTCATCATAGCGCAAAAACTGTGGCGAGCCAGCAGCATCATATACAATATCTGCCAAAATCAGTTGATGTGGATTAATAGGCATATAAGAACTGTCGTCAAGTATTTGCACGAGAACCCCTCCGATTACGCCTTTATCGGACTGAGCTAATGGTAAGTCTCGCTCAGGGTTCGGAGGTATAGACGTGCCTCGCAAGTGGTGGTTTTCAGATGCGCTCGGATATCCTTCCTCGCTTGGACCAGGATAGCTAAAGCTAGGCGAAAATGTTGGGGATACGATTGTAGTTGGGGATACGGAATCTTCGGGGGGTTTTTGTTGCACTAATCCACATCCAACTGACGCTAACGGAAGTAATCCGCAGATAAACGATAAACTAAACTTGATGATTTTCTTGAAAAGCATAGCAATTTAAGACCTTCACAATAAAAAATGAGAGTTGCTAAAAATTTCAGCAACTCTCATTAGGATATCTTGGAATCTTTTGAGGATGATTATATCATCTGTTCCATCAAAATTAACAACAAAACTTTATCGGTTTCGGTGTTATACATTCAACAATTCAACAAGCAACAGACTTAGTTGTTGATCATCTCATAGGCAAATAATTGGTCGCCTGTGCCTGAACCTAGTTCATTCACTGACCCTATCAAGCTTGCCCCTGAAGCTTCGCAAACCCCAGAACCCACAAATCCGTTTGCAATAAAATTTAATTGAATATGTGAGAGAGCGCTACCTGGGGCAACGTTTTGATTGTAGGTTTCAGTGATCGAACCATCCGAATTACTAAACGTGCAAGTGATATTAGCCGCTGATGCACCTACATTTTGCACATTGATTCCAGTATAGTAACCTGCATTACGATCCATAATCAATGGTGCTACAACCTTTGAAGTGGCAAGATTCGTATCGAATGCATTATAAGCAGCCGCCTTATTTGCGGAGAAGTTTAACTGGTTCACAATGCCAACTAACTCATGATTACTGCTATTGGCAGTTACGGAAGCAGAGCCTACAAACTTTTGCCCATGAACGCAATTTGTGGTTCCTTTATCGCCATTAGAAGAGAAAGCATTAAAAGCAAAGCTACCAAATGATTTTGCAGGAATTGTGCGAGTTTGTGTACAAGCAGTCCCTGCCGCTGAGGGGACATATGATACAGTCACTGTTGTTGCAGAATTGCCAGTATTCTGCAAGGCGATACCTGTAACATAACCACCATTATTTGCATTTACCAATGGCATAACAGGATTTGTAGAGCCAGAAGTAAAACCATTGTAGGCAAATAAAGTATTAGAGCCGACTTCCATTACAGTGGCAACAACTTTTTCGCTAGCATTTGCAGTAGTTACTGTTGCTGCACCAACATACCCGTTGCTTAAACAAGAGTTTCCTGATTGATCGAAGCTTTTAGCTGCGCCAGGTTGAATAGTGCCATTCTCAGTACAGCTGGTGCCGGCATAACTCACTGTTACATCTGTTGGCGCAGAACCAGCATTTTGAACATTAAACCAGGTGCTGAATCCTCCGTTACCTTTCATGATTAAAGGCAAAGATACTTCTGATGCACCCTCACTAAAACTATCGTAACTTGCGCCAAACAAGAAGTTATCGGCAACAACATTTACAATTGCTGCAATAGGCCTATCTGCCGACACAACCGCAGAGCCATTAAAACCAGCAGATGTTTGCAATGGATAATAGGTAACAGATTTTCCTGGTTGGATTTGATCGTTTACAGTCGTGTTAACAGAACCATCCTGATTGTAGTAACTTACTATAATGTTAGCTGTATTACTGTCATCCAGATTTGCGATCTGAACGCCCGAACTGTACGAACTTGGTTGAGCCCCGACAATACTTGTTAACAAGAACGAAACCATCAATACTAAGCCAATTGAAACCATACGTTTTTTCATTGAATTTCTCCTCTGATTAATTTGATAAGCAAAACTAATATTACTGTACCTTTTTTTGCCTATAAATATCAATAATTCTTTTGGATTATTTATTGAGCTTATAGGGTGGTTTTGTACGAGTTACTCATTGTCATATATATCCAAAGCTTCGTAAATCGTGTTTGCAATGATTTCATTTCCTTTTGGCGTTATATGTGTCCAATCAACCCAAATTTGCTCTTCATACTGATCTAATGCGGACGAAATAACAAAAACATTGGGTATTTGCTGAGTTTCAGTTTGAAGTTTGTTATATGTTTGCCGGTACAAAATAATTAGATCATCATCCATTTCTAGCAAGATGCTCTGCTCATCATCTGTTAATGGTTTTCCTTCCACCGCAAGGACTGGTTGCACAAAAAAGGCAAAATCAAAACCATACTGCGTGGCCAAAGCGTTTACTAATTCGTAATCAGCTAAATAAAATTTTACAATAGATTCGCTGAGCTCGTGAGCTTCAACACCTTTGCTTTGATAAGTTACTGCTGGCGAAGGAATTAGTCTTCTTGCTACTTGAATTAGGGTCGAAGAAACAATTATACTCTCAAGAAATCCTGAATCTGCTTCAAACCGTCTGGCTACTTCATCTAAATTATGGTGGACGCCAACTTGCCCTGATTGATATGCAGCATAAACATCATTAATCCCATCATAAAAGATAACCAAATCAGGGACATTGCCAACCCGAAGTTCTTTTTCTAAAGCTATCAGATTTTGTGTTGTAACATAAGCAGGGCTGCCAAAGTTTTTTATACATACAGCTTTCGACATATCCGTGCTAAATAGTGAGTGCAAATATGCTGGAATTGTACCCCAATCTGGCGCACCATAGCCCCACATAGTGGATCCGCCAAAAGCAAATAGCGTAAAGGTTGGGCTAGAGCAATTACTGTTAGGTGTTTCTCGTATGCCAGCTTGACTAATATTGATATTGTTGGATTTGAAAGGAGTTGGTTGCCAAATTAGATAAGGTTCATACCTTGTATTTAGTTTAGGTTGATCTTCTAACCAATATTCCGTAGACCAGGTTTGCTGTTGATAATAAGGCAACTTAAGGTATTCTTCTTCAGGCGCATCACCGAATTGGGTAAACCGGCTAGCTAAACGAATGGCGAAAGATGTTGATGTCTCTAATAAGAGAACGAGCAATATTGTATTTAGAAAAAATGTAGCAATTTTCGGATAAATGAAAGATAAATCATACCCCCAAACTGCAATCGCCAGACAGATAAAGCCCAACAAAACAAAAAGAGTCCGATCCTTTATTGGGTTTATGTAAATATTATTGGAATGCCAGTTGAGAAAAATAGCTGACAAAATCAGCAAGAATCCGACAATAAATAATAGACGCTTCACTGTTCCCAATCTCTGTTGAAACATGTCAGAATAAATTGATGACAACAAATATAGGATAAATCATTGCAAACGCTAAAAAATGTGGATTTGAGCAAAAGCATGCTATGATGCTCCTACGCCTTGGTGTATGGCATAAACAAGCGCTCCCATTCATCCAAAGCAAAGCGGTCCGTCATGCCGGCAATATAATCTGCCACCACCCTTTCCACCCAACTATTCTCTAACCTCGCCTGCGTATTTGCCGGCAACATCTTCGGCTCTCGTACATACGCCTCAAACAACTCGCTGATAAACCGCTCCGCCTTCGTTTGCATCCGCATCAATCGATAATGACGATACATCCGTTCATATAAAAACGCCTTTAACGCCTTCACCATTGGATGCAATTCGGCAGAATATGAAACGACCGTTGTGTGATGGTTTTGCAGCTTTTCCGGCGAATCGATCCCTGCTTTTTCCAACACACCGCTGGTAGTGGCGATCACATCGCTGATCACCAAACCGATTAACTCTCGAATCACCTTGTGCCGGTCCAACGGCGTCAGCTCCCCTTGCCAGCCCGTATCATCTTGCAGTCGCTGCCAAATTGCTATCCCTTCCAAATCTGAAGCAGAAAACAGACCCGCTCGCAATCCATCTTCTAAATCATGGGCATTGTAAGCGATTTCGTCGGCAAAATTGGCGATTTGCGCTTCCAAAGAAGCTTGCCGTTCCGGAGCGTACCCGGTAGCGTCGCTTTTATCATAATCCGTTTCATGCTTGATTATCCCCTCCCGCGTTTCGTAGGTTAAATTCAAACCCGGAAATTGCGGGTACCGCCGCTCTAATTCAGTCACCACTCGATAACTTTGGGTGTTATGATTGAAGCCGCCATGCCCCTGCATTAACTTATTTAAAATATGTTCGCCGGCATGACCAAATGGAGCGTGACCCAAATCATGCGCCAGGCAGATCGCTTCGGTTAAATCGGGATTGCCGCCTAATCCCGCCGCCAATGATCGCCCCAATTGGGCGACTTCGATAGTATGGGTCAATCGGGTTCTATAATGATCCCCTTCATAAATGACAAAAACCTGGGTTTTATATTCCAAACGACGGAAAGCGGTGGTGTGAATCACCCGATCCCGATCCCGCTCAAAAGCGGTTCGGGTAACTGATTCCGGCTCGTCATAAGCCCTGCCCAGATTGTCGGCGCTTTTTAAAGCGTATGGGGCTAAAACAGTCTGTTCTATCTCTTCTCGTCTCTCTTTGGTGATAATCATCGATACTCCAACATAAGTACGGCAAAATTTGGCATGATAACCCTGTAAGTTGCCGTCTGCTTATGACAAGTGTAACATAACCCTCGTAATCCTGTCGATTGGCTGGCATTGCCGGCATCAATCGGTCAGCAATTTCAAATGAGAATGAGTGTAAGTAGTTTTAAGGTAGGTCTCTTATGGCTCGAAAAACAGACCCCCGCATCTTGATAATGGTCATTATGACGGTGGTATTGCTCTCCATCGCCTGTTTCGCCATCTTCCAGATTTTACAAGCCCGCCCCAGCGCAGAACTTGACGCGGCGCTAGACCCCACAATTGTGCCAGGCGTCAATGGGCAATTGCCAGAATATGGCATCCCATTTTTAGTTGATGGCACTGAGGTCGTCGTCGTGTTGCGCCCAGAAAATGAGATGCACACCCAGGCGGAAAGACCATTTGAACCCAACCAAGAGACAGCGCCAGAAGCTACCGCCATCCCCGTAGAATCTCCCACAGCCATTCCGCCTACCGCTGCCCCCACCACCGACCCCACCGCCAACCAACCTGCGGTAGTTAACCCCGGTACAGGCGATCAGGTGACGACAGTCGCTTATGAAGTAAAACAGGGCGACACCCTCTTTAGCATCGCCGAAGCGCTCAACACCACCGTGGTGTTAATGGCGCAATATGGCATCGCTTCCGACAATATCGTGCCTGGCGCCATCATCAACGTACCGGTGATCAACAACCAATATTGCGCCGGTTATCGGGCGACGCACCTGGTGCGATCGGGCGACAATCTTTTTCGGCTAGGCATTCAATATGGGGTTACAGAAGATGCAATACGCCAGGCAAATGGCATCGTTGGCAATCTAATATACGCTGGCGATGCGCTGTGTATTCCTTGATGGAAGCGCGCTCGATTAGCTTTGCCGGCATCCGCGAATGTAGCCGCAACCCCATCAAAATGGGTTAAGCCCAATCTTCCGCCATGAAACAAATACATTGGCTGATGGCGTTTGTCACCTTGTTGGCATTTGTTCTGCGCGTCTGGCGGCTCGACCAATCGCCGCCTGGTTTCCGCGACGACGAACTAATCAATGTGTTAGTCATCTCTCAAAAAGCGCTAGACGGCGATCTAACTCCCTTTTACCCCGACGCTTCCGGGCACGAAAGTTTGTATCATATCCTCAATGCCGGCATTTTCGCCCTGTTTGGTCGAAATCTATTCGGCATTCGAGGGTTGTCCCTCTATTTTGGCGTTCTTTCTATCCCATTACTGTTTCAATTGGGGCGGCGGCTCTTCAACGACGCGGTCGGCGTTACCGCGGCAGCGGCGCTTGCCGTCAGCTTTTGGGGATTGATGTACAGCCGCTTCGCTTTGCGCCATATCGGGCTAATCGTAACCATTACGCCGGCATTTATCGCTTTTTGGCGTATGCTGCAAATTCGGCAAACAGAGCGTCTCGATAGCCGCCCGCTCCCCTCTACAATTTGGTGCGGCGTTTGGCTGGGCGCCTCTTTTTACATCTATTTTGCCGCCAGGGGCGCGCCGTTGATTCTGATCGCCTTCGCCGTCTATTTATGGGCGGCTGACCGCCCGCTCTTCCGCAAATTGTGGCGCGACATCTTACAAGCGTTGGGTATTGCCGGCATCTTAGCCATCCCCCTTATCCGCACTTTAGCCCAATTGCCAGCCGATGAGGGGCGCATAGCTGAGTTAGCCTTACCCATCGTCGCTGCCCGAGAGGGCAACTTTCGACCCTTGCTGACCCATATCCAAGAGACCTTAAGCATGTTTCATGCCACAGGCGACAGCGAATGGTTGTACAACATTCCCCAACGCCCCATATTTGGCGTCATCGGAGCGCTGTTTTTTTGGATAGCTATTTTGTGGGGGTCGATTCAAATCATCAAGGCAGCGGCAGCCAAACATCCGCAACAGCATGTTCACGCCGCCGCTTTTGTTCTGTTATGGTGGCTTGCCGGCATCTCGCCCGCTTTTATCTCTGTGCCGCCTGCCAGCCTCAGCCACACTATTTTGGCGCAACCAGCCGTCTTTTTATTGGCTGCCTTGCCCGTAGCGGCGCTGCCCCAAACTGCGAAATCTTGGCAGCGATATATGCCAACAGCCTTAGGATTGTTATTGAATGCCGGCATCGCCGCCCGCGATTTGCCCGCCTACTTCCAAGAGTGGTCAACGCGGGGAAACGTCCGCTTTTTGTACCATGCCGATTTGCAAAATATCGGCGCAGCGACAGCCAAAGACGATACGCTTACCGATTTTGGCGTCACCGGATTGTTGGATGGTCCGTGGGGGAAATTGGCTTTAGATATCGCTTTGCAAACCAGCGGGGACGACATTCGTCCTCGCTGGTTTTACCCCGAAAGGGCGCTGATGATAGAGCTTGCCGGCAAACCCGCCCAAAATTTCAACGGCTATCCCCTCATCCCCGACCCCTACCAAAACGCTTACGCCCAGCCTCCCCTCCAAAATGCCGGCGGCTACCGATTAAATCAAGTCGATTTTGAATTAACAGATCCCTTTCCAACCCCCATCTGCTTTGAGAATGGCTTGTGTGCCGTCGCTGCCCAATATGATGCCGCTGCCCAACAGCTCTCGCTCGCTTTTCGGGCGGAGCGACAATTGAGTTTGCCCCCCTTCCAGCTTATCAGCAACCCACCCCCGCCAGACGTTTACAGTGGGGCGCGGCTGGCGGTTTTCGGGCAACTTATCTCAGATTTGGGCGAATTTCTCGTTGGAGACGATGGGCTTGGAGTCGATCCGTATGGGCTACAGGCAGGCGACCTATTTCAACAGCGACACAACCTCGCCTTGCCGCCAGGCAGCGTCCCCGCCCAAGCGCTATTTGGACTGTACGATCCAAAAACAGGCATCCGCATTGGTACCGAGGATGGCGCTGACCATATCGCTCTGCCGCTCGAACAATGATTTTAGTGACTGGATCAAACGGCTTTATCGGGGGCTCTTTGCAGCAAGCGTTGCGGCTTAAAGGGATGGCATTCCGCCCCTATCCCCACAGCGTCAACAATCCCTTCACTCTGCAAGAGTCGCTGCAAGGGGTCGATACCGTTATCCATTTGGCTACCGCCGAGGCGCAAGGGCGCAAACGACGGCTGGAATTTGTGGATATTCGGGGTACGGAACAGGTGTTAAAAGCGTGTCGTCTAGCTCAAATCCGCCGCTTTATTTTAATCAGCCGGCTCGGCGCCGATGTAAACGCCTGGTTTAGTTTGCTGCAAGTTAAAGGGGAGCAGGAGCGGATGGTGCGCGCCAGCGGCTTGCCCTACACCATTATTCGCTCGGCTACCTTATTTGGGCATCAAGACCGTTTTTTAAACCACTTGGTTGGCTTAACCGCCTGGAGTTTTCCCTTTTTGATGCTGCCAGGCGGCGGCAGGACGTTGTTGCAACCATTGTGGGTTGAAGATTTGGCGCAGGCGATTTTGGCGACATTGGCTCGATACGATTTGGTAGGCAAACAGATCGAAATCGCGGGCGAAGAGCGATTGTCGCTTGCCGGCATGATGCAAACGGCGTTAGAAACTGCCGGCATCTCCCGCAGACCCATCACCGTTCATCCCCTGCTGCTCAAAAATATCAACCGCCTGCTATTTGGCTTGTGGCTGCGTCCGCCCGTTACCAATTTTACGCTGGAGCGATTGGCGGTGGCTGACATCGCCGACCTCGACTCTTTCCGTCACCATTTCGGTTATCGTCCTGCCCCATTCAATCAGAATATCGCTTATTTGCGCCGTACAGGGCATCGTCGCCGCCTGCTCGCTCCCCGCATCGCCCGCTTTAGAGCCAACCGGCAAATTGAGGTAAAATGACGCTCCTCGCGGCAAGCCGCGGGGCATTCGGCAAGCGGAATAAAGTTCAGGCAATCCAAAGCCCCCACTTTAAGGAAAATTATGACGACAGATATCTCAATTCGGCAAATCAGCGACTACGACGGGCAATCGGTGCGTATAAAAGGGTGGCTGTACGCCAAAACGGGCAAGGGCAAATTGCAATTTTTGCGCCTGCGCGACGGCAGCGGAATGGCGCAAGCGGTCGCTTACCGACCAGATTTGGGCGACGAGCTGTTTGAGCAAATCAAAGGGCTGGGACAAGAGTCGTCGATTATCGTCACTGGCGATGTGCGGGCAGATAACCGCGCCCCCGGCGTGCCGGGCGGTTATGAGATCGGCATCACTGCTTTGCAAATCGTGCAAAGTATCGAAGGCTACCCCATAACGCCCAAGGAGCATGGGGTGGAATTTTTGATGGAAAACCGCCATCTGTGGATTCGCTCTTCACGCCAATGGGCGATTTTGCGAACCAGAGCCGTGATCAAGCGGGCGATTATCGACTTTCTAGATAACGATGGCTTTCTGAATATCGACACCCCGATCATCACCCCATCCGCCGCTGAGGGCACCAGCACCTTGTTTGACATCGACTATTTTGGCGACCAAGCTTATCTGGCGCAGACGGGGCAACTGTACAACGAAGCCAACATCATGGCGTTTGGCAAGGTCTATTGCTTTGGTCCAACATTTCGGGCGGAAAAATCGTATACGCGCCGCCATTTGACTGAATTTTGGATGGTGGAGCCGGAAATGGCGTATTTCGATTTAGATGATTTGATGGCGTTTGAAGAGCGATTTATCAGCCATGTGGTGCAGACGACGCTGGAAAAATGCCGGCAAGAGCTTGAAATTTTAGAACGAGACACCGCCGCTCTACAAAAGGTAGTTCCCCCTTTCCCTCGCATCAGCTACGATGAAGCGATTTCGATGCTGAGCGACATTCGAGCCGCGGAAAGCGACCCAGAACGGCAAGAGATGTTGGCGATTGAATGGGGAGACGATTTCGGCTCGCCCCATGAAACGGAATTGACCAAACAGTTTGACAAACCCGTTTTTGTCTACGGCTACCCCACTCAGGTCAAAGCGTTCTACATGGAGCCTTGGCCCCAACGCCCGGAAGTGTGCAAAAGCGTCGATCTATTGGCGTCAGAAGGGTATGGAGAGATCATCGGCGGTTCGGAAAGAATGAGCGACCCGGAATTGCTGCTACAAGCGATAGACAACCACCAACTGCCCCGCCAACATTACAAATGGTATGTTGAACTGCGTCAATTTGGCAGCGTGCCGCACAGTGGCTTTGGCTTGGGATTAGAACGCACAGTGGCGTGGATTTGCGGTTTGTCGCACATTCGAGAGACCGGGGCGTTCCCTCGCACCCTCAAGACGAAATATCCGTAAGCGTTTTCGGGGCGACGGGATCAAATTGGGCGAAAAATAGGTCAACATCTGGCTCTGATCCCCGCTCAACCATTAATTCGCCGGCTGCTATCGCCTCCGATACCGACAAGCGTTGGGTTGCCAACCTCATCAATACGCTGGGTTTGGTTTGGATAGCGACATCGGCATTTTGGGCAAACCCTTGCTGAATAGACAGTTGTCGATTTTCGACCATCGCCCAAAATGTGTCTGGTTGCAAATGAAGTTGAATGGATATGCTTTCTTCTGCCGGCATTTTGGGATCGAATAACACTTTTAACGCCAACATCGCTGGCACCGCTCCTAGATAATCGTCGTCTGGTATTTGTGCCGGCATAAAGTTTAACCCCCAAATCGTCAATGGACGCAATGCGCTTAGTAACTGCTCCCCTTTTTCAGTCAATTGGTAGGCGAAACCACGCGCCGGCGGCGGCAGCGCCACAGACGCCACCAATCCATCCATCTCCAACTGCTTAAGCCGGTTCGACAACAAGTTTGCTCCCATACCCGGCAATCCCCGCCCCAAATCAGTAAAGCGACGAGCGCCCAAGCCTAATTCGCGCAGCAATAAAAGCGTCCACCGCTCTCCTACTATGTTTAACCCATACGCCAATGGACAATATTGATGATAATCACGTTTGCTCATACCATAATAATAACTATATATTTTTCTATTGTCTACTTTAATATCATATAGTAAAATCCACTCATTACAAGCAGCGTTTCGTTGAAATTTCAAGCATAGAAGGAAAAATTTATGTTCACTCGTGTTGGTACCGTCTCAATTTTTGTCAAAGACCAAGATCGCGCCAAGGAATTTTATGTTCAGAAGCTAGGTCTCGAGCTGCGAAACGATACTCCGCTTTTCCCGGGCGCAACTGTGCGTTGGTTAGCCGTGGCTCCAGAAGGAGCAGACACCGAAATCATACTCTATTTGCCCGATGATAATTGGGCGCACTATGAAGGCGTACTCGGAAAATCGCAAGCGGTAACGCTGGATGTAGATGATTTAGCCGCCACTGCCGCCGATTTAAGGGCGAATGGCGTAAACTTTATCAACGAACCTGAAGAGCAATTTTGGGGCAAATTCGCCATCATCGAAGATTCTGAAGGCAACCATTTAGTTATCGTTGAACAGAGCGGCAATTAAGTCACGGAGTAGCTGCCGCTTAGAAATAATATTAGTAGATTTAGGAGAATTATTATGACAGACAAAATATGGCACGTTGAGTTGGTAGCGACCGACAAGCACGAAGCGGCGCAATGGTACAATAAAATGTTTGGCTGGGAAGTGGAACATTTTGAAGAGATGGATTACATTCAGGTGCGCTCTGGCTCGGCTGACCCGACATTGGCTTTTGCCGCGGTGAATCCGGAACAGGGAATGCCGGCAGGCGGGGCGTTGGTCTATGTCGATGTGGCGGATATCGACGCCACTATCGCCCGCGCCAAAGAGGTTGGCGGGGCGATCATCATGGACAAAATGGATATCCCCAATGTCGGTCAGATGACTATTGTTGGCGACCCATACGGCAACCGTTTTGCCGCAATGCAGCGCGCTTTTGCCGTGCCATCAACCAACAACGCCCGCGCAATGATGTTGGCGGAGCAAATTAAAAGCGCCGGGAAAACTTTGCACGGCACAATGGAAGGAGTTACAGACGAAATCGCCCACCACCAACCAGGCGGAAAAGCCAACTCTATCGCCGCCAATATCGCCCATCTCATCACCTCTATCGATGGCGTGGTAAATGGCATGTTAAAAGGAGGGCAACCGCTGGGCATGTCGATGGAGAGCGGGTTGAGCGCGCCGCCGCCCATGGGCGAAAATATGTTCAAATGGCATGATTGGGGTACCCAATTAAAAGTTGATCTGCCCAAGTTGCGGGAATATGCTGAAGCTGTTTTTGGCAGCGTCAGCGATTATTTGGGCGGATTGTCTGATTCTGACCTGGATCAGGCGATGCAAACCCCCGCTGGCGAACGCACCGTTTTCCAAATGTTGAACGGCGCGGTATTAAACAATATCACGATGCATACCGGCGAGATCGCTTCCCTAAAAGGACAGCATGGTCTAAAAGGATATCCATTTTAATTAGCCTCGTATCACTCACATTACATGTCGCCCGCTGATTCTATGATCGGCGGGCGATTGCCCTATAGTAACCTTAAAGAAAACCGAAGAAAAAGTCTAATCAGGCAAGCAAGGGCTAAAGGAGATTGTGATGGCATTGAAAGTTCGCGTTTATGAAGGAGAATATATAGATGTTTCTTATGACGTTAAGCGGTGTATCCATGCAGCGGAGTGCGTTAAAGGGTTGCCGGCAGTATTTGATCCGGCAAAACGACCCTGGGTACAAGTTGATCAAGCCAGCGCGGATGAGATTGCCGCCACAATTCGCAAGTGTCCGACAGGGGCGTTGAAATATACGCGAAAAGATAGCGGCAAACCAGAAGGGATGCCGGCAGCCAACGCCATCCTTATCACTGAAAATGGACCTTATTTCGTTCATGGCAATGTCGAGATCAAGTCGATGAATGAGGAAGATGGCGCCCATGAAGCGCGGCTGGCGTTGTGTCGATGCGGCGGCTCAGAAAATAAGCCATATTGCGACAACAAGCACAAAGAAACGGGGTTTGTTGCCGGCAGCGCAGTAGCCAATAACCAAACCGAAACTTCAGCCCCAGAAAATTATGGCGTTTTAAACCTTACCCCCGCCACAAATGGACCGTTGCTATTGCAAGGGAACTTCGAAATTCGGGATGCGTCAGGAGAACATATTTATCGGGGCGACAAAGCGGCGCTGTGCCGGTGCGGCGGCTCAGCCAACAAACCCTTTTGTGATGGCGCTCACAAAACAAATGGTTTTGTAACATAAATTTGGGCTAAGCAGAGAGCGTCACAACCCAATGCTAGCCCATTTAGCAGAACCTTTACCTACCGGCAGTTTCATCTCATCCGTTAGCGCAAGCTATGATGGCGTTCTCTGGTCTGCCCGATGGCAATTCGGGACATATTTCTATTTGGGATTGTTGGGATTCGTCACTATCTAGTGGGACTGTAACCATACTCCAAACGAATATTTGTTGGGTCTGACACAGAATCGCTCCCCCGCCTTCACTATACCGTTTTCGATTATCCATGCCAGGCTGAATATCCTCCGCTTCTCTGGCTAATCTGAAAACAATTGGCGCGCCGCCATGCCAGGCTGGTTCAGATACTCTTATTTCAACTCCAGTAACCTAGCTTCTGTTGACATGTCAACGTAATCAAATAAGAGCGCGGGCGAAACACAAAATCAAGATACCGCTTAGCCGCCTTGATTGAGGGGCTTACAATTTACAGGATGTAGTGATTTTGCAAAACTCCTTGTTAGCAAGGCATGCCGGCATTTTCAAATGACATTCTTCGCCGCCAAAAGGTGACAATTGACCTTCTCCCCAATAAAAAAGAGGGTTACAATCGGGGTATGCCGGCAATCTGCATCACTAGCGGTTTGCGCTTTTGAGGGAAAAGTATATAGGCATTTTGGGTGCGGCGTTTTTATACACAAAGGGGTAATTGATAGGGCGCGAAGGGCAGTTACGATTGTGTCGGAGCAGTAGCTCGGCTTGCAAGTCATTTCATGACGAGCGCACAAATCGAGAAGTTTTTCATCAAAATCCGATACTTAACATAATTAACTTAGGCAATCAAATACATAATTAACTTGGCGGACTTTATTGGAGGAGATTAGCAATGAAAATCGCAAAACTATTGTTCGTTGCCATCCTTTTGTTATTTTTATCTCGTAAACACAATTTGGCGGGGCGCGCTCAAACTGATATCAGTCCTCCACGTCCATTTATTCCCTTTGAATCAGAAGGTATTCAATATCTTAGGCAATCAAATACGAATCAAAGAAACTTTAACCCTCCCCTTTTGGAAGGAGAAGACCCATTACTGGATTGGAGCGATCTATATTATCAATCAATACGAGATGGCAACTGGAATATTTATCGCGCCAAGCACAATTACAATGGCGAAGAAATTCAGTTAACGTTCCACTCAGGTCATGATATCTATCCCCGGTGCAATAAAGGATGCTCAGACGTCGCCTTTGTTTCCAATCGAACCGGTAATTTCGAATTGTTTACCATGTCGTCTGGCGGGTCGAATTTGACACAACTTACCCATCATTGGGAAAATGACTTCAACCCTGATTGGTCGCCAGATGGAGCAAAAATAGTATTTAACTCATATCGTGAGGAAAACCAATCAGATATTTATGTCATACACAAAATATCTGGAGATATTACCCGGCTAACCAGCCACAGCGCTTATGACGGAGAAGCCGTTTGGTCGCCAGATGGCTCACAGATCTTGTTTACATCAACGCGCACAAATGTACCTGAATTATGGGTAATGAATGCCGATGGTTCTGACAAAAGGCAATTGACAAACATGCCCTTTAGCCAATCTGCAGCCTGGTCTCCTGATGGTGAACATATAGCGTTTTCGTCTGATGAAGATAAAAATGGTTGGTTAGAAGCATGGGTTATGGATAAAGATGGCACAAACATGGTTCGCCTCTATAGTTCAATGGAGCCTAATACTGATATTTTAGTTCGGGGTTGGTCACCCAATGGAAAGAGGGTCACTTATACCAAGATTAAATATATTCTTTACCAAAATAACCTATATTGGGTATCAGCAAAAATCGCTGCTATCTCTGTATTCTCAAATTCATATTTTAATCAATATCTTAACTCCAGAGAAACAGATTGGTATCCGCAATGGGTCTCAAACGATGCCAATCCTCCTGTAAGCCTAGTTGCTCCTTTACATCCATTTACCAAAGGCGAAGCGCATATAAAATGGAATGGTGAAGATGTGGGTAATGCCGGCATTGAGAGTTTTGATATCTTTTATCGGGGTGAGACAGATAACCAGTGGCTCCAGTGGTTCACTGACACAAGAAAAAATGATGCCTTGTTTGAAGGTAACCCAGGAGAAACATATTTCTTCAATTCCCAATCCATCGATAACGCCTTCAATCAGGAGGATTTTCCCCAACAAGCTGACGCCTCCACTACTTTTTACAATTGGTCAATTGCTGGCTCTGTATTTGATAATCGATACACTCCACTTTCAAATGCAAATGTGCAAACGTCCCCAGCCAGTTTTGTTTCCAGCCCTACCGATAGTAAGGGTGATTTTGCCCTATTTTCCGCCTCAAACTCAGCGTTCCACACTGCAAATTGGGATAAAAGTGGCTATGGATTGTTGCCTACGACAATTTATTCAAATGCCCAAGATATTCAAGCGAATTTCATTTTGCCGCCAGCCGATAATATTTTAGCTAATAGCCATTTTGAAGGAGATGACAACTGGCAGGTTTCTTCAGATATTTCACCCACTATTTCTGAGCGGGCTGCACATACTGGAAGTAGAGGCGTCATATTAGGTCAACCACTCGAACTTTCATTTCCCATAGATATTGCTCCTGGGGTCAGCAACGCAATTCCTTATGGTTATGCTAAATCTGATGATGGCATCATTTATGTCATTCTAGGATATAACGATCTCTATCTTCAAAAAATGGAGGACGGACAGTGGGGAGCTCCAGAATTGCTCCCTACTCCTGTTGGACATTTAAGATATGTGGAGGTGGATTCGAATGGGACGATTCATCTGATTACGGCTAAAACCGATAGTACTACTTATTACCATACACGTACATCGGACGGCACATGGGAGATCGAGCTCATCCCATTCATTAACACTTTTAATGTTTCCGCAACTTTGGGCAAAGATGGATCAACACATGTTGTTTGGGAAAAGATTAATAACCCATATAGTATTTATTATGCCAATCGAAGCGTTGATGGGAATTGGTCTGAGCCAAAACATATTAGCGAAACCTATAGCTTCGATAATGCCAGCTTAATCACAGATAAAGATGGGAATGTCCATTTCATCTGGAACGGTGGCGACGGCAAAATGTATTACCGGCAAATCAACGCAAGTGGGGTCTGGCTTCCACAACAATTGGTGGCAGAAATGTTTGTGTATTCAACTATTGAACTCGCCTTAAACAATGCTGGCGAAGTTTACATTATCTGGAAAGGAAAATCCTCAGAGGGATTAGAAGACCAACTATATTTCGCCTTAGCTCAAAATAATTCGGTTTCTATCCCCCACAAATTGACGGCTGAACCAACACAATTGATTACTGGTGATTATGTGGTTGACTCTAAAGGAAATCTACACTTGATCTGGACAATATATGATAGCGAACTCCATAGATATTTGCCTGTTTATGCTATATATGATGCGTCTGAAGATACATGGTCACCAATTTCGACCATTCCTATCTCTACCCAATGGTTCTCCCCTCAGCTAGCAATTAGCAAATCCGACACATTGCATCTGATTTGGAAAATAGATGACGCTTTTTATTACAAGCAAAAACCACCTAACAGTCATTGGTCAGCAGAATTGGTAATGACACATCCATTTAGCTCTTTTTCCGATAACATGATTTTTGTTGATAATAATGAGACGCCTTATGTTCTTTGGCGCGGACACGATGGAGATAATAATCGCGCTTTTCAGACTACAATAGCCCAGGCAACTCAAGCTGGATATTCCCGGATACAACAAGCTGTTTTCATACCGACTTCCTTGGGCAATCCAACGCTCTCATTCCTATATGAATTAAAGGGGCAGCTAGATGACGGTAATAACTTCCAGGTAGAAATACAAGACAACACTCAATCTACTGTATTGTTATCGCCAAAGACACACACGGCGGGATGGACTCATGCATGGGGCGATCTATCGTCTTGGGCTGGACAATCAGTAACAATAACATTTGCCACCGAGCAAGTTACAGATACTGTGCCGATTAACGCTTATCTCGATGAAGTTACAATTGGATCTGCTCATTCGGATGTTTGGGTTGATTTGGCTGCATTACATAGCGCTTATTTGCCGGGAAATTCTGTTATGTATCAACTATGTTATGGCAACCAGGGGGGTGTTGACGCCCATAATGTTGAAATCCGTCTAAATTTGCCCAGTGAGCTTGAATTCGTAGACGCCACTTTAAACCCTGACTCTATTTTTCCTGATCTTGTCTGGAACATTGGTTCAATAGCTGCCGGCAATTCGCCAGCGTGTTTAAATATTTCTACTGTTTTATCTGAATCTACAGAACATTTAGACGAAATCATCAGCTCAGTTTCTGCTACTTCCTTGCCAGCAGAACTTCAGCAAGAAAACAACAATGATTCAGAATCTTTCCTGATAGCCACCATGATTTACCTGCCAATAATCGAAAAATAGACGCTGTGAGGCAAAGCAATTCAATGAGGTAAAAATAGGCTGGCGAAATGTCGTCAACGTCACCCAATGACATTCTTCGCCGCCAAAAGGTGACAATTGACCTTCTCCCCAATAAAAAAGAGGGTTACAATCGGGGTATGCCGGCATTCTCCCAGCCAAGGATTACTCTCTATGAAAAACGCCCAACCAGCCGCTTCTAGCCCCAAATCCCTGATTCCCGACCCTCGCTTCACAAAATTCGCCCTATACATCTTGCTCTTTAATCTATTGGTCATCGTGTGGGGGGGGTTGGTTAGCGCCAGCGGCTCTGGCGACGGCTGCGGCGCTAGTTGGCCCCTGTGCCAACAGATCGCCGCCAGCGAAGGCGGCATTTCCATCGAAACAATCATTGAGTTTTCCCATCGGGTCACCAGTGGTTTGGCTTTGTTGGGGGTGGCTTACATGGCATTTTGGGCGCGGCGTTTGTACCCGGCTAAGGCGCGCGCCCGAAAATTCGCCCTGTATGCGTTGATTTTTATGGTGGTCGAATCGTTGTTGGGGGCGGGATTGGTCATCTTCCATTGGGTAGATACCAATATGTCGTTGGCGCGGGCGTTCGTGCAGCCTATTCACCTGATCAATACCTTTCTGTTGATGGCGTCGATAGGGTTGACCTATTGGTACGCTGCCGGCAATCGGTTGCCCAACCCAGCCAGAGAGCGCAAAGCAGTCGCTTTGTTAGCCATTGGACTCTTCGGTGTTGTAGTGGTTAGCTCCTTTGGGGCTATCGCCTCGCTTGCCACCACCATCTTCCCGTCCGAATCCTTTTTTGAAGGGGTGCAAAAAGATTTCAGCCGGGATGTGCATTATCTAATTCGACTCCGTATTTGGCACCCGTTTTTTGCGGCTATCGTCGGTTTTTATCTGATGTGGCTGAGAAACCAGTGGGAAAAACAGTTTGGAGAGCCGTTATTGAATCGGGCATTGAACGTCCTCATCATCATTTTTTGGACGCAATTTGCGATGGGCGGCTTGAACGCCATTTGGCTTGCTCCACTGTGGCTACAGCTATTGCACCTGCTGGGGGCTCATTTGTTGTGGTTGAGTTTTGTGTTTACTGGAGCTATCATCGTCGGACTGCTGGCGCCAAATGCCGGCATTTCTACCCCTCAGCTAGCTAAATTATGACAACAATCTTTTCAAAGAAGTGACAAATGTCACTAAATAGAATCTGTAAACCGCGATACCATTTGCCAACTTAGCGGTTGGTTGCATGCCGCTAACTAAAATTTATGGCTACTCAATTGGCAATTGCCCCCGCAGCATCCAGCCATCGACGCTGGATGCTGCCCGTACTTTACGCTCTTTTCGGCAGCTTGGCGTTTGCTGTTTTAGCCTTTAATATCTTTCGCCCTGTTGTCGTTTTGCCGCGTATCACCTTAGCTCCTGGCTTTGCCTTAACGAACCAGCTTGGGAACACAGTTACAAGTGAAGATCGACGAGGCAAAATTAGTTTATACAGTTTCAGCGCCGTCGATTGCCCAGCGCCAGAGTGCCCGCAAAGCATAACAGATATTAGGCAGGCATGGGATTCTTTACAAACGGGATTGCCGGCAACTATCAATTTCGATCTCATCACCATCGCCTTAGATGGCAGCCGGCAAATGCCGGCAAGCTTGCCGCCCCCTCACCAAAATAGCTTCAATTGGCATTGGCTAACTGGCGAACCATATCTCATCAAATCCATCGTTGGCGGCGGATTTGATATGTATTTCCAGCTTCAGCCCGACCAATCAGTTGCTTTTGAGCCGCGATACGTATTGGTAGATGGCGGCGGCGTCGTTCGCGCCTTATATTTTGATCGCGTTCCTGACGCGGAAATTTTATTGCGAGATGTCAACTATTTAATCAAGGAAGCGGAAAACAGCGATGGTACGCTCCGTCTGGCGTACGAAGCGGCGCATCTATTTTCCTGCTACCCAAGATAATTATGTCAACTATCGTCGAGGGCGAAACAACCTCATTTAATGTCAACCGCCTATTACTATGGGTAATAGGCGGTTTTGGAGTAGGGTTGCTGGCGATTGCCGGCATTCGGTACGCGCGCGGTTACCCCATTTTATCCCCCTACCAGCCCCATGGTACCGTTTTGCAAGCCCCCGTATCCATTGGCAACTTCCAACTCACCGCCCACACTGGTCAGCCAATCACCTTCCACGACTTCCGAGACAAAGTGATCCTCATCTATTTCGGCTACACCTACTGCCCCGACGTTTGTCCTATCACATTGGCAGAACTAAACAGAGCGGTTACCCAACTCTCCGAAAATCAACAAGAGCAAGTCCAGGTGATGATGGTCACCGTCGACCCCGAACGAGACACGCCCGACCGATTGGGCGAATATATCACCAAATTCAATCCCGATTTTTTGGGGCTATTCGGCAGCCCCGACCAATTAGCGGCGGCAACCAGTCCGCTGGGCATCTATTATCAGAAACAAACGGTTGAGGATTCTGCCGCTGGTTATCTGGTTGACCATAGCGCATCGGTGGCATTGCTAGATAAGCAGGGTCAAATGCGCCTGATTTACCCATATCAAACCAGCACCGACGATATCGCAGCCGATTTGCGCTATTTCATTCGAGAATGATTATTCATTTTAGTCTTCGACAGGTTTAGAACCTTCCGAAGGCGACAGATATTAGGAGGAATGTATGAAACAAGATCGCAACAAAGATAGTCACAAAACGCCGCAAGGCACTATCGCACTAATGGTGGTGTTCATTCTGTTGATCATCGCTTTATGGGGCAGCGCATACCTAACGATGCTGTCCAGAGGGGCGGCATTCTGATGCATATAGATCGCAGCGAACGCAACTATTTTCTCGTTACAACGGCATTGCTCCTGCTTTTTTTCCTGGCTGTCACAGTTGGGGCATCCGCCAACAACATTCAGGTTGTCGCGCCGGAATCTAAGGTAGATCCGCGATTGGTAGCGACGCCTGGCGCATCTAACTTTGCTGCGCCGCTAGAAGAGCGTTTTCGTGAAATCTCTCCTGGTAAATATGAAGTCTATATTTTAGCCCAAGCTTGGCAATTTTCGCCGGGTTCGACTAATTATGGGCAACCTGCTATCAAAGTGCCGGTTGGTTCTACTGTCACCTTTTACGTCACCAGCAAAGATATTCAACATGGTTTCAACATCATGAGCACCAATATCAATTTCATGGTGTTGCCAGGGCTAATCTCCAAACAAACCGCGATTTTTGACGAACCGGGAACCTATCCTTTTGTCTGCAATGAATATTGCGGTTCTGCCCATCACACTATGTTTGGCGAAATAATTGTGGAGTAAGGAGGAAATATGTTTGCAAAAGAAGATAGAATTGCGGGTTGGAGCATCGGCATCGCCATGGCGGCGCTGTTTATTGGCGGCTTATTTGGCCCATTACAAAAAATGGAGCATGTTGGGTGGATTAGCCAAAAGTTTTACCGTGCCCTGCAGCTAGATGGCTATTATCAGGGGTTGACCTTGCACGGCGTCTTGAACGCCCTAGTTTGGACGACATTTTTCATCGTTGGTTTTCTCACCTTTGTCTTGGTACGCAGTTTAAACCGGGAGTTAACCCATCCAAAGGTAAACCAGGCGGGTCTCATTGTAATGGCGTTGGGATTAGTCATGGCGGCGATTCCCATTTTGCTGGGCGACGCCACTGTGCTCTTTACTTTTTATCCGCCATTAAAGGCGAGCGCCCTCTTTTATATTGGGTTGACGCTGGTGGTGGTTGGCTCCTGGGTGCATGGGTGGGGCTTTTATCTGACATATGGACAATGGCGAAGGGAAAATCCAGGCGTCCAGACCCCTTTTATCGCTCTTGCCGCCCTCATTACAATGGTTATGTGGCAAATTGCGTCGTTGGGTATTGCCGCCGAAATGTTGGGGTTGGTAATTCCGTGGTCGTTGGGTTTGGTGGAAGGCACTGACCCCCAATTGGCGCGGACTCTGTTTTGGCTCACGGGTCACCCGATTGTCTATTTTTGGTTATTGCCGGCATATCTGTCATGGTATGGCATGGTACCCAAACAAGCTGGCGGCAAAATGTTCAACGAACCAATGGCTCGGCTAGTATTTTGGCTCTTCCTCGCTCTCTCTATCCCAGTAGGCATTCACCATCAATATGTTGACCCTGGCGTGCCGATTGGTTGGAAAGTGGTGCATGCCGCCATCACCTACTCGTTGTTTTTGCCTAGCGTTTTAACCGCGTTTACGGTATGCGCTTCGTTGGAAATTGCCGGCAGGGCGCGAGGCGGCACAGGGCTGCTGGGCTGGATTCGGGCATTGCCGTGGGGCGACCCCTCATTTGTCGCTCAAAATTTAGCGATGATTTTGTTCGTTTTTGGCGGTATTGGCGGTTTGACCAACGCTTCGTACAATCTCAACCTCGTTATTCACAATACCATTTGGATTCCCGGACATTTCCATCTAACAGTTGGTTCTGCTGTAACGCTGACCTTCTTTGGCATCGCTTACTGGCTAGTGCCAAAATTGAGCGGCAAAGAGTTATGGAACCGTAAGTTAGCACTGTGGCAATCGTGGAGTTGGTTTCTCGGCATGTTGCTCATGTCCAATGGCTTGCACATCCTTGGCTTAAACTTCGGTCCGCCGCGCCGCACCATGCTCGGCTCTTCCCCTTACGCTTCTGGCGATTGGCAACCTTTGCTCATTGAAGCGGCGATTGGCGGCGTGATTTTAGGCATCAGCGGCTTGATGTTCTATGCCAACATGATCGGCACTGTTCGGTCTAAAGTAACCCTCCAAAATCCCATTGAAATGCCTATTGCCGAACCATTGGAAGCGACCCCCGCTCCAGCATTTTTGGACAGATGGCGTCCTTGGTTGGCGGTGACGATTGTGTTAATCCTGTTGGTTTATGGTCCCGTTTTGACCAATATGATCAGCAATATCAATCTGAGTTCCCCCGGCTTCAGGCTGTGGTGATCGATTTAGTTGTAGGAGAATTTTTTAAATGAAAAATTTACTTTCCGTTTTTGTTGTGGCTATTTTAGCGATGATTTTAGCAGCCTGCGGCGGAGACGATGGCGGCGGCGGTGGTGGTGGCGGCGGCAGCCAAGAGAACATCAAAGTAGTGATGTATGATATATACTTTGGCGAAACCAACGACAACCAAGCCAACCCGCCAACATGGACAGTAACCAGCGGCAATCAGGTCACGGTTAACTTGGACAATAAAGGGGTATTGGAGCATACTTGGGCGGTGGTGAAATTAGACGCCACTTTGCCAGATGCCATCGCAGACCCTGCCGAAGTGGAAGATTTGCTGATAACCACCAGCAAATCGATTTTAGGCGAAGATACTGGGGTGCATCAATTTACGGCGCCCCCCCCAGGCACATATGTGGTTATTTGTACCATCGCCGGGCATTATCCGCTGATGCAAGGGCGATTGATAGTACAATAAAACGCTTTGTTTTAGACTGCTAGTTCGCAAGGGCTGGCAGTCTTTTTTCTTTTAAGCGGATTTATTTTATGAGACACAAAACCTGTTTCTTTTGGCTCTTCCTGCTCCCGCTTTTTCTTTTCGCTTGCAGCGGCGGCGGTTCGTCTGAACAAATTACGGTGCAAGATGCGATGGCAAATTTGATGTTGCCAACGGATACGGGGGCAGTGTATATGCAAATCGTCAATGGCTCTAACGAAGATGACGCTTTATTATCCGCTGAGGCGCCAGGGTGTGGCGTGATGGAGTTGCATGAAATGACGATGGATAACGGGGTGATGAAGATGCGTCCGGTGGAAGGGGACAGAATTGAAATCCCCGCTGGGGAGACGGTGACGTTAAAACAGGGCGGGTTACACATCATGTGTTTGGGGAAAAGCGGCTCTTATACCGAGGGGGAGATGATTGAAGTGGCATTGGAATTTGAGAATGCCGGCACAATGGTTGTTGAAGCGGAAATATTTGACATTACCAACCAAAGCGAATAAGTTATGACCGTACAAGATGCAGAAAAAGCGGTAAAAGACGCCTGGATCGTCAGCCTGGTCGCCATCGGCGCAACGGTTTTGTTGACGATGATTTACGCCTCCGGGGCAGGGATAGGTTATGTCGATTGGTGGAATTGGCTCGATTTAATCATTTTAGCGGGTTTGGCTTACGGTATTTGGCGCAAAAGCGGCTGGAGCGCCATCATCATGGCGTTTTATTTTTTAGGAAGTCGTATTGTGTTGTGGGTGAATGAAAGCGCGTTTATTGGAGCGCCAATCGCCTTGATTTTCGCTTACTTTTTCTGGCGGGGAGCGCGAGGGGCGTTTTTGTTGGCTAGGGAGTCACAATCAGCGCCCGTATAATATTCTTTGCATCCCCTGAATGCGTCTAAAAGAGACCCGTGAAAATGCCGGCATTCCTCCCAGGCGGCATCCCCTACGCTCCAAATGGCAAATAGCGTTAGAAAGAATCAGTTTAGCGATTGAACGACCCGTCAATCGGCTGATTGGCAACCCCCAACTCAATCCCTTTTACCATACCGGAACCATCGCCGTTTTTCTGACGTTGGTCGTCGGCATAACCGGCTTCTACATCTTCCTCTTCTTTCAAAATGGGTTCGACGCCTCTTACAACTCAGTTCTGACCCGCATCGAAGGGGCGTTTATCGCCCGCATCGCCCGCGCCATTCACCGGTACGCTTCGGGCGCGTTGGTTATCACCACCTTGCTGCACGCCTATCGGATGCTCTTTATGCGCCGTTTTCGCGGAGCGCGCTGGCTGGCATGGCTGACCGGCATCGCCATGACCTTTATTCTGTGGCTGGCTGGCATTACCGGCTATTGGCTTATTTGGGACGAACGCGCCGCGCTCATCAACGAGCAATTCGCCGACTTTTTGACCCGCCTTACTCCCTGGGGGGATCGATTTCGGCTGAGTTTGTTGCAGGCGGAAATTAACGACAGTAGCTGGCAGTTCGTTTTTTTGATTTTGCTGGCGCATATCGCTCTTTTTTTAGCGACAGCCCTTTTCTTTTGGTACCACATTCGCCATCTAAACCGGCCGCGCTGGCTGCCCGAACCAGCCTGGATGATTGGGGCAACGGCGATTTTGCTGGCGATGGCGCTCCTGTTCCCTGCCGGCATGCTCGCCCCCGCTAATCCCGAAAGCTTGCCCGCCACCGTCCGCCTCGACCCCATCTTTCTCTACTATCTCCCCCTTAACGAACGAAGCTGGGCAAATTGGGTGTGGGCGGGCATGTGGCTGGCGACAATAGCCGCTGCCTGGCTGCCTTGGCTGCGGCGGCGGGGCGAAGCGGCTCAACCCACTGTACAAGTGTTAGACGAAGCTTGTACCGGCTGCGCCAAATGCGCCAACGATTGCCCATACGGGGCATTACAGATGGTTGACCGAGATGATGATTCTGGGCATCAACTATTGGCGATTGCCCACCCAGCCAAATGTGTCGGCTGCGCCATTTGCGTCGGCTCTTGCGACGATTTTGCGGCGATTACAGTGGGCGATCTGGATTATGCCGGCATTCGGGCGCAAATGCTCGACCAGCTAGCCGCCAGTCAAACCACCTATCCAAACATCCCCCTCAAGTTGATCATCAGTTGTCACCGCCATGCCGAACAAGGGGCAAGCGGCTACCAAAACGGCTTCACCCAGGATAATTTACGAGTAGAGACGCTTTTTTTGCCCTGCACAGGCGCCATCCCGCCCACTTTACTGCCATTGGCGCTAGAAAACGGGGCAGCGGAAGTGGAGGTGGTGGGTTGCCCCCCCTTCGATTGCGCCCATCGCCTGGGCAACTTTTTGGAAGAAGCCCGGCTAACCAACGAACGCCTTCCCCGATTGCGCCAACGATACGACAAATCTCCAATTACCGCCGCCTGGCTGCCGCCTGACGATTTCGCCCAGACGCTGACATTAACGGAATTGCCGGCAGCCAACCCCAACGGGGCTAAAGAGGGCGAGCAACCAGATTACGTCTCCACACGAGCGATGTGGCAATGGCTTAAACCGTGGCATCTGCTTACGGGCGGGCTGCTATTAACCTTAGTTTTGTTAGGGCAAATTTGGTTAACTGGCATCCAATTCACTCCTTACCCAGATCCGCCCGCCCAAATTCAACTGACTTTAGCCAACCCAGCCGCTCCGATTTTACGCGGGCAGGGGCGCGTCTACTACAATTTGGTTGAACGCCAACCAGGCGACCCGATTCCGCTTATTTTAGAGGTTGACGGCGAAACGATTTACCAGCAAGATTATCCAGCGGAAGCTTTTTTTAATTTCGCAGTTGAGCCTGTTTACGCGGAACTAGAACTGCCGGCAGGCAGCCATCATGCCAAACTGTATTGGCGCGACCCTGCCCGAGAAATGACGGGGGTGTTGTTCGAGGGGGAAATTTCGCTCCAAGCGGGTCAAATTTTCCGCCTGCACGATTTAACGGCTCCCAATTGAGCCCGCCAACTTAATGAGCGTTGCAGTTCATTGACTCTCAGAAAAAGAACGGCATAATCGGTTAACAAATTGTTAACAGTCAGCTAAGGAGTAGCGATGACTCTCTTTTATCGATTTGCCGTCGCTCTGGGCATCGGTTTTTTGATCGGGTTACAACGAGAAAGCGCCTTTCAACAAAAGAAACGAAGAACGGACAAAAAAGTCAACAAATATGCCGGCATCCGCACCTTCTCGCTTGTCTCTATTCTGGGCTGTCTTTCCGCTCTGGTAGCAGATAGGGCTGGCGAAGGGATCGTGTTTGCCGGCAGTACCCTCATCGTTGGCGGCTTGATCATTTTGGCTTATTTCGTCACTAGTCAAAAAGGGGATTTAGGCTTAACCACCGAATTCGCCATCTTATTGCTCTACTTTATCGGGGCGTTATGTTATTGGAATGAACTGCCGTTGGCAGCCGCCCTGGGCGTGGTGACGATGGGATTGCTCTCCTTAAAATTGGAGTTACATCAATTTGCCCGCCAGATCACCCAGGAAGATTTATTGGCGACCTTGAAATTTGCCGTAATTGCCGCCATTGCGCTGCCTTTGTTGCCCAATCAACCGATAGGCGGCTTCCCTTTCGATGTTATCAACCCTTACAAGGTGGGGCTGATGATCGTATTTATCAGCGGCATTGGCTTTTTAGGCTACATTTTGATCCAATTTTTTGGGGCGCGGCAGGGAATTGGGTTGAGCGGCTTTCTGGGCGGCTTAGTATCCAGCACTGCCGTCACCCTGACCTTTGCTCAACGCAGCAAAACAGATACAGGGTTAGATAAGCCGTTTGCCTTGGCGATTATCGTGGCATGGACGGTGATGTTTGCTAGGGTGTTGGTTGAAGTAGCGGTGGTAAATTCGCCATTGTTGCGCGTGGTGTGGCTGCCAATTGTAGCGGCTGGTTTGTTGGGGTTGGGGTATGGGGTTTATTTGTGGCGCAGCGACACAACGGACGAAACGGGCAATGTTGAGGTCTCTAATCCATTTGAGTTGATGCCGGCAATTCAGTTTGGGTTACTGTACGCCGCCATATTGTTTGTCGCCAATTTAGCCCGCATTTACCTGGGCAATGCCGGCATTTACCTATCTAGTATTTTGTCCGGTCTCGCCGATGTAGATGCCATCACCCTATCGATGTCGGAGCTGAGCCGAACGGGCGGCTCGTTGGATATGACCACCGCCGCCCGCGCTATCGTTTTCGCCGTCATGTCAAACACGGTGGTCAAGGGAGGCATTGTGTTGTTGAGCGGCACGCCATCTCTGCGAAAAGTGATGCTGCCCGGCTTTATCCTTATCTTGGTCACAGGGCTTGCCGCCACATTATTCATTTAGGCGGGCGCAAATATATCAGCCAATAGACCAAGCCAACCATGCCCGCTCCGCCGATGATATTGCCTATTGTTACCGGCAGGATATTGCCGGCAAAGCAGTTGAGCCAGGTCAAATTAGGGTACATCTCTGGCGCAGATTGAATCGCCGCCCAAAAATTATCCCCGGCAGAAGACTTAATCAACAAACCCAGTGGAATAAAGTACATATTGGCGATGCTATGTTCAAATCCGGCTGCCACAAAAGCGGTGATAGGAAAGATAATCGCCAAAATTTTGTCGGTGACAGATCGGGCGCTCATACATAACCAAACCGCCAGGCAAACCAACCCGTTGCACAAAATGCCCAGAGCGATTGCCTGCCCAAAGCCAAGCGACGTTTTGGCATGGGCGATATTGAGGGCGTTTTGCCCTACCGCTCCCCCGCCAAATCCGTATTGACCACTGGCGAAGAGCAACAATGCGGTGCCTATCGACCCCACAAAGTTGCCGGCATAAACAATGGTCCAATTTCGCAACAGTTGAGCGGTAGTGACCTTGCCGCTCGCCCATGCCATCACAATTAAATTGTTGCCGGTAAACAGTTCAGCGCCAGCCACTACAACCAAAATCAGCCCCAGGCAAAAGACCAATCCGCCCAATAGCTTGGTAACGCCAAACGGCAGCTCACTGCCGCCTGTGGTTATGGTGGTGGCAAAGATCGCCCCCAGCCCGATAAATGCGCCAGCTAACGCCGCCAAACCAAACATCGGCATAGCGGGCAAATTGGCTTTGGTAATACCGGCATTTTCCGCCTTTGCCGCCATGTTTGGCGGCAGTATGGCATCAAAAGAGAATGTTTGTTGTGCAGCCATTTGCGCTATCCGTGAGCCGTTTCTGTCGCCCGAATTAACATGATGGGGATATCGGCATGGCGCAAAACCCGATCCGCTACGCTGCCATACACCCATCGTCCTAACCCGCCTCGACCATGGGTACTCATCACCAGCAAATCCACATTTTGGGCTTCGGCAACATTTATAATTTGCATGGCGACCGACTCTCCTTCTACCAGATGGGTTTGGGCTTTGTATCCTTCTCGCTCTAACATCGCTTTTTGCGCCCGTAAATACCCTTCTGCCTCGTCGGTTACTACCTCTCGCAACCCCACAAACATATCGCCATAAGGCGGACCGCTGACGTGGGTAATGGGATATGGCGGCACAACCACCCGAACCAACAAAATTTCGCTGTCAAATTTGCCGGCAATCGCCAGCGCGGTTTGGTAGGCGACTTCCGCCAATTGAGAGCCATCTACAGGGATTAATATCTTATTGAACATCTGAATCTCCTTATCATTAGGCTAATTCAAAGCGTTTAACAGTTCTACGGAGGGCGAAAATCTACCAAAAAATTGCCAGAGAGCATTTTATTCGTTTCTCAAAACGTTCCTTGCCCTCCGTCTTTCAATGGATATTTCTCAATGTAAACCTACTTGCTTTAAGGAAAAAAGGAAGCTTGCCGGGTTGAGAAACTCTGCAAGATTTCACTCTTTGTACCATCTGTATTGTGCAAAAAAGGGGAAAAATAGGTAGTGATTTATGGCGGGCGCCATAATGACAAATGTCACCAACTATCAATTTGGAGCTTCTTCCTCGAAGGCAAAGGTCAATTGTTGCCCTTCTGAGAACATCTTCTTTTCGGCGCGGTAACAGCCAATGAATTGGCAATGCAATCGAGCCATTTTGAGGTTAAATCCAGCTTCTGAAAATCGCGTTTGCCAATGGGAATATGCCGGCATACCCAACGCCCCCAATAAAAAGATTAATATGCTGCGTGGCGTCAGAACCCATTCGCTCACTAACAATTTACCGCCAGGCGCCAGCGCCCGCTGCGCCGCTTTTAACAAGCGAACCTGGTCCCCCTTTTGGTTCATGTGCCAAAAGATGCGGGGAACTATAATCGCCTCAACGCCATTGTCTGGCAACGCCAATAAATCCAAATCGCCATCTACCCATCTGAGCCGGGGATCAGATAGGGCGGGCTGGGCGTGCAAGCGGTAGCGGGTTAAAGATGGATCGGGCATGATTTGGGGGTTATAAATATCGATCACCGTCAGTTTGCCACGTCGCAAAAGGCGGTGCAGTTGATTGCCGGCATTCCGAAAGCCAACATCGACGATGACGAAACTATCGTCAGGGTTCAACCCGCTCATTTTATACAGTTCTACGTAATCGGGCTCTTGGTCTAACTTATTTGCCAGCCACAATGCGCTGCCAGACAGATAGATAGCCAACAAGCCGCCCAGAAATGCGAGCAGAGCCATTCCCCCCAACCCATTTCTTGCCCCCCAATATCCGGCGCCAAATAAAATGAATGCGGCAGACAAGCGCATTAAAAATTGCCAGCGAAATACGGTTAGATATTGCCAAATCGCTTTGCTTTTTAACAGTTGCCCCATTCCTCTCTCGATTACAACGGCTCGGCATCAGGCGAAAATATGCTCTCTATCAAGTCAGGCAAACAGGCGACATCACTGCCCAACTGCAATTGGTAAGATGGGGCTTGCCGCGCTAAATGATTCAAACAGTCGAGATGCCCATCAAAGGTCATTTCATCCCATCTATCGACGCTTTGCTCCATTAAATTTGCCAATCCAATGGTTGCCGGCATTGGCGTTAATGCGTTCTCTGGCTGTGACGATACTTGTGGGAAACAGATCGCCTCGATTATGGCGCCGCTGCCTCTTTCTTGTTTACTGATCACATCTTTTTGCGAAAAATGATATTTGCCATTAAAGATATTTCTATCCATTTGTTGCGCCAATGACGCCAAATAAGGCAGCATACGCAATGTTTTGGGGCGAATTGAAAAACCGCCCGGAGATGGCAAAGCGCAAATGCCGGCATCCGTCTGTTTGATTAACGCGATATCATTCGCCAAATAGCGCCATCCGGCGTTGATTAAATTGAGACCCGTCGTCGTTTTACCGCTGCCCGAACGCCCCACCAACAATATCGCTCGCCTGCCCTTCTGAACGGCAAAAGCGTGTACGATAAAAATCCCCATCGGACGCAACATCGCTGCCAAACAGAGCAACAAAAAATCTTCAAAATGAATGAATTTGAAGGCTGCGTTTAGCCAGATTTGGGCGACAGGTCGAGCCCGATTCCCCAAAGGCAATTGGGCATATGCGCCTTGTGGTTTAACCAGGTGCGCCACGCCCTCTACCACTTTGGCGTAAAAAGAGGGCTGGGCATCTTGATCTGGCGTCAAATCAACTTGGCTAGAGTAAAATGGACGCAATCCATCCAATGCCGGCAGCCCTTCCCCCCTTTCAATGCGCAACATACAGTCCGTTTCAGCCGTTCCCCCCTCCAGCGTCATCGTATCAAATACCGCTTGCAATATCGTTCTCGCCTCTGGAATATCCGTCTCTATGCCCACACAACGGGAATCAATTTGGATAATCATAACGGAACGCTAAGATGTTACTCTCCCGCCCCACCCTTACGATGACGTTTCGACCATTGCTTATACACATGGGTAAAGGAATTGCCGGCAGCGTCCACCCAGCGGCTGTCAGAAGTAGATTCATCAGCTAAATAAGCTTGGCGCCGCCCTTCAATCTCCTCAATCTCCTCCGCCGTCATCGGCTGCGCCGTCAACTCATCAAAGCGCGGCGTCATAACAACCCGAGCCAATGGAGTTTTATGCTCCAACAATATCTCTACCCCGGGTTGAGGAACTTTAAAAACCAAAAAAATCTGACGAGGATACCAATCTGTTTCAATCAACCCCACTATCGCTTCCAATCCTGGCGGCGAAGAGGATACCGGCAAAATCAATGTAGATATATCAGGCAGCGTACTCAGGGTATAGCCGCTGCCTATCCCAAAATGTCCCTTAGCAAATTGGCTAATAATATCCGCCTGTTGTGTTTCCTTTGTCAATTGCTCCAAATTGTCCACATCGATCCCGCCATCCTCATTCCCTCGAATGGCAACAGAACTCAAATACCCATAAAACAATGTCCAGCCAATCGTTTGCCCATCTACCCATGGTTTGCAATGATAAGGAACCGCATGGGGGGGAATTTGGCTGCCCAATCGTTTATCCTCTTCCGAAATCTGAGGTTTACACCGAACCGGGTCAGGGATATAAGGAACGGTCTTGCGAAATTTCAACATAGTTATCAACAAAAAAGGGCGGTTTATTGCCGCCCCTTTCTTATCACATTTCGCTAAAACTCGCTATTGATTCGCGCCGCTTTGCGCCAATGCCTGTTCTATCGCTTGCACAAAAGTTTGGTATGGTTGCGCTCCGGACAACGGCACGCCATTGATGAAGAAGGCAGGCGTGCCCCGCACCCCTAGCGACGCCCCTTCTTCCAAATTTTGCGCCACTAATGAGCGATATTTTTGGTTCTCCAGACATTCGTCCAACACATTCATATCCAAACCAACCTCTTCAGCATATCCCTTAAAGATAACGTCAGCGTCGCCCCGACCATTCCACTCTTGCAAATTGTCAAACAACATATCTGCTATCGCTTCATATTTTCCCTGATCTTCGGCGCAACGCGCCACCTCATGGGCTAAAGGCGCCTGAGGATGGATAGACGTCAACGGGAAATCTTTTATCACATAATAAACTTTTCCGGTTTCGACATAATTACTCATGATCGCCGGAAACGTTTGCTGGTGATGCCTATTGCAAAACGGGCATTGAAAATCGGTGTACTCAATAATAGTTACAGGCGCAGAGGGGTCGCCATAGCCATATCCGCCTTCTGGCGAAACTTCCCCAATTGGAGCGGGAGTAGGGGTAGGACGAGGCACAAACGCTTGCGCCAATGTCCCTTCTTCCGCCATTTGCACCGCTAATTGAAAATGCTCAATGGGGCGGGCTCCACTCAATGGATAGCCATCTACAAAGAAATGGGGCGTGCCCCGAATGCCGAATGAAAACCCTTCATCGATATTGGTTTGAACCAATTCATCGTAAATGCGGCCATCGAAACATTCTGAAAATTGTCCCATCTCTAACCCGATTTCCTGAGCGATGCCTGTTAGCGCCCCGTCAACGTCTCCTTCGCTCCATTCGGCTTGGCGAGCAAACAGTTGATCGTGCATGGCAACGTATTGGTCTTGTTCGCCGGCGCAGCGGGCGGCATTATGGGCGGAGCGAGCGGCTGGATGAATGTTTTCCAGCGGCAAATCTTTGATTTGATAATAAACTCGTCCGCTCTCAATCATCTCAGTCAGCATGGTGGGGAACACTTGTTGAACATGCCGGTTACAAAACGGGCATTGGTAATCGGTGTACTCGACTATTTTAATAGGGGCATCAGGGTCGCCATAAGCGTATGCTGCGTCGTCTACTTGGATCGTCACTGGGGTTGGCGCTACGCCTTGAGGAGGGGCTTGTTGCGGCGGCGAGGTGGGGCGGGCTTCGACGATTGGATCTCCAGCCATGGCTCGGCTTATGGCGGATTGAAATGCCGGCAATGGCTGCGCCCCGATGAAGGGTTGATTGTTGATAAAAAAGGATGGCGTACTATTTATGCCGCGCTGCGCCCCTTCCTGAAAATCCGCTTGCACTTTGGCGGCATGGCGATCTTCCGTCACGCATTTCGAAAACGCCTCAACGTCTAATCCATCCCCTTCCGCTAACCCGATGAAATAGTCGTTAGCGTGCGCCCCGCTCCATTCGCCTAACGATTCAAAGATACTGTCGTGCATCTGCCAATAGGCGGCTGCTCCTTGCTCGCCAGCGCAACGCGCTGCGTTGGCGGCTGCCGGAGCTTGGGCATGGATGCTTAGAGGGTAATCGCGGTAAATAAAGAGTACATTGCCGTCAGCAATATCATTGCTGATAATTGCCGGCAATGTCTGTTGGTGAAACCGAGAGCAAAAAGGGCATTCAAAATCAGAAAACTCTTCGATAACAATTGGGGCGTCAATATCCCCCATGTATGGATATCCATCCTCAGTAAAACCTACAGGAATGCCATCATAATCGCCGGCAGTATCTGGGTTGGCTATGACAATAGGCGCCTCTGTCGGCGTTTCCGCTTGGTTGGCTGCTTCCTCATCGACGTCAGTTTGCTCGCCGATTTGTATTGGCTCATTTATGCCGCTATCTTGTTGCCCATCTGCAATGTCAACCGCACTATCTTCCGCCTCATTGATTAGCGTGGGGGTTTCTTGAGCGCAAGCGACGGTTAACGCTGCCATCCCCACAACTAAAAACATCATTTTGACGAGAGAAATACGGTTCATTAAATTAACTCCGAACATGAGATGAATATGGAATTGTCGTTTACTCGAATTAATGCCTTCGATTGCTAGTTGCAAAAAAGCCAAAATATATTATCCCGAATGGCTTTCCTATTTCAATATTGCCGCCTGTTTTCTCACCCGCTCCTTACAAAAATAAGTAAAAAATGAGCTTGACCTTTCTTGGCTGGGCGCTATACTTGCGCGGTTGCATTTTTTATGCAAGCCTCCTTTCTTTTAGATTGATTAAAATATGATTCAACTTTATGCGAAGTTGATGAAGGAAATGACGCTATGTCTGAATTTACGCTCGCAGTAAAACCAAGAACCGTAACTGGCAAAAAAGTAAAACGGTTGCGCCGAGACGGGATAGTGCCGGGGATTATCTATGGGCAGCAAGAGCCAATTGCTATCCAAATAGACAATTTGGAAGCGCGCCGCATTTTACGCCGCGCCGATTCCAACACCCTCATTACCCTTGATATCGATGGCAAGAGCCGAACCACCTTGGTACGCGACATTCAACAACATATCACTCGCGGCGACCTGATTCATATCGATTTTTATGAGATCAACATGACAGAAGAGGTAAAAACGGAAGCCTCTTTGCGTATGGTTGGCATCGCCGCTCCGCAAGATGAAGGGTTGGGCAACGTGACTCTAATGTTGCAAAGCGTCGAAATTAGCGCCTTGCCTGGCGATTTGGTGTCGGAATTTGTAGTAGACGCCACGCTTATTGATGACCCCAACAAAAGCATCTATGTCAGCGATTTAGACATCCCTCAGAATATCACGTTGCTGACAAGCCCAGAAACATTGGTCGCTACCTTTTCCTACGTCTCTCAAGTCGAAGAAGAAGAGGAAGAAGAGCTTCTGGATGAAGAGGCAGTTGAAGGAGAAGAAGTGGCTGAAGAAGTTGACGAGGAGGATGAAGGGTAACCTCTTCCTACACAATTCAATCTATGTAAATTTAGCAAGGCTGGAATAGCATCATTCCAGCCTTTTTTGTATCTAAATTTTAAATGGCTTATCTCAAATCGTTTGCGCTTGCGCCTATGCTGCGCCATCCAGGGTGGCGCTTAGGGCTTATTTTGTGTTTGGCGAGCATGTTGCGCTTTAGCGGTTTGGCTTGGGACGACTATCAACATTACCATCCTGACGAACGGTATATCGCTTGGGTAGCTTCAACTATTGAGATGCCGGCATCGTGGCGGACAACCTTTTCCCCCCGCCAATCTCCACTCAACCCCTTCTATTGGCATCCAGAAGCGGAAAGCACTGGGATCGTTACCCCTCAAGATGAACCTCGCGCTTTCGCTTATGGGCATTTGCCGCTCTATGTTGGGGTTTTCGCTACCCGACTAGCGGAAAAAGGGGCTGCTTTTCGATCCATATTGCCGGCATCCTGGCGGTTGACGAGCGATATTTTAAATGGGGCGGAACGAAACGAATTTACCCATATAACCATCGTTGGTAGGACATTGACGGCATGGGTTGATGTAGGGAGCGTGGGGCTGATTTATCTATTAGGGCGCAAACTTTTTGGCTGGGCAGGCGGCTTAATGGCGGCGGCATTGTTGGCAATCAATGTCATGCACATTCAATTGTCCCATTTTTACGCAACTGATCCATTCGTTACCTTTTTTAGCGTAGCGGCGATTGCCGGCATGGTCTGGTCGCTAGAAAACCTCCGCGCTTTGTGGCTGGTCGGGATTATGATCGGGTTAGCGGTGGGGTCGAAATTTGCCGGCATCTTCCTGCTTATCCCCCTCGCCTACCTCCTTTGGCAAAATAAAGATGATAGTTTGGCGCGAAAAGTCGGGCGTTTTGCCCTTGTGGTAGCTGTGGCGTGCCTCGCCTTTGCCTTGACAAACCCTTACGCTTTTTTAGATTTCAATTGCGAAACGATTGTGCCGGCTTTTCACATTGGCGGCTGGCAAATCGGCGAGCTTGAACTGGGTTCTTGCTTCTTGCAAAATATGGTCAAACAAAGCGGCATCGTCAGCGGAGTGACCGACATCGGTTTTAGCCGGCAATATGCCGGCACAACCCCTTATCTTTACCACCTAGAAATGCAGCTTAAATGGGGAATGGGCGCAGCGTTAGGGGTCGCCGCTATTGCCGGCGTTATTTGGGGCGTTCTGGCGTTGCTTAGCCACCGCCGACCCCCATCCCTCCAATCCCCAACCGCCAACCCTCAATCCCTCACCCTCATTCTCGTATGGACGTTGGCATTTATGACGTTGACGGGTTACAGCCACGTCAAATTTATGCGTTATTGGCAGCCCATCACCCCATTTTTAATGTTGTTGGTTGCCGGCATGTTGAGCCAGTTAAACGGCAAATGGCGTTGGAGCCTTTTCGCCCTGATATGGCTGCCCACCATGCTTTACGCCTTCGCTTTTGTCAATATGTATCGCCAACCCCACCCTTGGAACGAAGCGTCGCGCTGGATTTTTGCCAACGTGCCGGCATCAAGCGTCATTCCAGTCGAACAATGGGACGACCCGCTGCCGACCAGCATGCGGGTTGACGGCGACCTGCAAAGCAGGCGGGTTTATCGTCAAGAAGAGCTCACCTGGTTGACTTTCGCCGACCATCGAGACGATGAGGAGCGGTTGAAGCTCAATCTAACCCAGTTGGCAGGCGCCGATTATTTGAGCGTCGCTTCTCATAGGGTTTATGGCGTCATAGCCAGACAGCCCGAACGCTACCCGCTTTCCAGCCAATACCACCGGCTGCTATTTTCAGGCGAGTTGGGTTTTGTGCCGATTGCGGTTTTTGGACGCGCCCCGCAACTTGCCGGCATTTCGCTTGCCCCCGACCCCTTCGCCAACCTGCCAATTGCTCCCCCCTCCCTTGCCGCCGACTATTGGACTGACCAGGTCGATTTCAGTTTTGGCAGGGCAGATGAGAGTTTTATGGTGTACGATCAACCGCTAACGATGATTTTTGTCAACCGCGATAAATTGTCAGTGGCGGAGATGTTAGGGAAGTTTGATTTGAGCTCGTCTTCAACAAGCCGTAACTCATTTGAGCGACCTACCAACTATTCTACAAATTCGCCGTCGTAAGTTACTGCGCAAACGAACGGGTTCATCCTTCAATTCCTACCCCTTTTATACAAAATTCCTTACAATAGCTGCCTTTGGACAGAATGCGCTGAATTATCAGCCCTTGCTGAATTATCAGCCCCTTTACCTGACACAACTGTGATGCCGAATATACACCAATTGCATATCGCTATCTTCATTGCCATGGATGAATCGACTCTACTCCCTAGGAATGCGCCTATCGCTTGAATTTTATGTAAAGTTTCATCATCTCAACCGCCGGCGCGCTGCCTGGCGGTTTTTTTTTGCCAAAGAGTATTCATCAAGAATAATCATGTTCACTAAACAGTTGCGCCCATTCACGATCGTTTGGTTTGGGCAACTTATCTCATTATTGGGCACAGCAATGACCCGATTCGCTTTGCTTATCTGGGTCTTTCAACAAAGCGGCTCTGCTACCGATGTGGCAATGTTGGGCTTTTTTAGTTTTATACCGCTGGTGTTGGTCACGCCGATTGCCGGCATTTGGGCTGATCGGCTAGACCGCCGCTGGCTGATGATCGCCGCCGATTTAGGGGCGGGGTCGATGACGCTGATCATCTTCGCCTTGCTGCTCACTGGGAATCTGCAGCTATGGCACCTTTTTGCGGCAGAATTGATAGCCGGCATCTCGGAATCCTTTCAGTCGCCCGCTTATTCCGCTGCCATCACCATGTTGGCGCCCAAAACGCATTATGCCCAAGCTGCCGGCATGCGCTCCCTGGCTGACAATATCGCCAAAGTAGGCGCGCCCGTTTTAGCAAGTCTCTTAATCGGTTTCATTCGCCTAGAAGGGATCATCCTTATTGATATCGCCACCTTTTTGTTTGCGGTTGGCGCTTTGTTGGCAATCCGAATTCCATCGCCTCCCCAAATGGACGACGATTCCGGTTATTTGGACAGTGGATGGAAAGCCCTCAGTTTTGGTTTTCGCTACATTAAATCTCGTCCCGGATTAATGGGCTTAACCATGCTTTTTACCGGCATCAACTTTTTTGCGGCGTTGACCTACTTTGCTATTTTGCCGGCAATGATCCTGGCGCGATCAGGGCAGAACGAAATCGCCTTAGCCGCTGTGCAAGCCGCTTTGGGGCTGGGCGGCATCGTCGGCGGACTGATCATCAGCGCATGGGGCATTCCCATCAAGAAAATACATGCGATTTGTCTGGGAGGCGCAGTCTCATTTTTACTGGGCGATTTTATGTTGGCGATCGGGCGCTCAACCCCTGTTTGGGCATTTGCCGGCTTTATCTCATACCTACTCGTCCCGTTTATCACCGGGGCAGATAGCGCCATTTGGCAAGCCAAAATCCCCCCAGATATTCAGGGGCGGGTCTTCTCCGCCAATTTCACCATGCGCTTGGCGCTGATGCCAATTGGTTATTTAATCGCCGGACCTGTGGCTGACCGGTTGTTTGAGCCGGCTCTGACAGTTGGCGGGGAGCTAAGCGGCAGCGTGGGCAAGTTGGTTGGCGTGGGCGCTGGGGCGGGAATGGGCGCCATGTTTTTGATCACCGCCGTATGCGGCTGCTTGATGAGCTTGAGCGGCTATCTCTTTCCAGCGATTCGCAATGTGGAAAGCGCACTGCCTGATCATGGCTTTGATATAATGGGGTGATATGTCTCGACGCTATTTTTACTTTACCGTTTTTGTCGCTGGTATGTCCACCCTGGCGACCGAATTCGTGGTTAGCCGGATGCTGCAAACAGTGTACGGTACTTCCAACATTGTATGGGCGAATGTAATTGGTTTGACGCTTCTCTTTTTAACGGCGGGTTACTTCATTGGCGGCAGATTGGCAGACAACTATCCAGAAGAGCGTTATTTTTACCTGCTGGTCACAATTGCCGGCATTTGCGTCATCTTCTTTTTGCTGCTAACCAGTTACGTTTTGAAGAGCGCCGCCTCTGCCCTGGCCGCCCTTGACGTGGGGGCGATCGTTGGCTCTTTGGCGTTGGTTATCTTCGCTCTGGCGTTGCCCATCACCTTGTTGGGGTGTATCTCCCCATTTGCCATTCGGTTAGCGGTTAAAGAGGTCACTGAAGCGGGGCGAATCAGCGGGCGCATCTATGCCATATCCACCTGGGGCAGCCTGTTAGGAACCTATTTGCCGGCATTGTTCATCATCCCGCTTGCCGGCACCCGCCTTGCCGCTCTCATCTTTGGCACGCTTTTGCTCCTGGTTGGGTTATATGGATTGTGGCGGGTCTCCCCGCAACGGCTAAAATTTCTAGCCTTGCCGTTGATTTTGCTTTACGCTCGGGGAGTCGGCTGGGCGACTGGTCCGATAAAAAGTTATCCAAATCAAATCTTCGAAACGGAATCTGCATACAACTATATTCAAGTCATTCGTCAGGAAGATTGCAACTATCTGCTACTCAACGAAGGGCAAGCGTATCATTCATTCTATTGCGATAATAATCGCATTCCCCGCATATCAGTTTGGAGCGTCATGCTGGCGGCGCCTTATTTTAACGTTGAGCCGAAAGCGCCCCAAAGCGCGGCGGTTATTGGGCTGGCAGCGGGAACCATACCGAAGCAGTTTAGTTCTGTTTTTGGGGCAATACCCATTGCCGGCATCGAACTCGATGGGGAGATCGTACAGGTAGGGCACGACTATTTCGCCCTAACCGAGCCAAATATCGACGTGATTATCGGCGACGGGCGATACGAACTAAATCAATTGTCTAATCAATATGACCTTATCACTCTGGACGCGTACAAAGTGCCATACATACCCTGGCATTTAACCACCCAAGATTTTTTTGGCGAAGTTGCCGAACGTTTAACCCCAAACGGCGTGGTGGCGATCAATGTGGGGCGCGTCCCCGCTGACCGGCGGTTGGTGGAGGCGATGACAGCCACTTTGCTGACCGTTTTTCCCTCCGTTCATGCCATTGACGTGCCAGGAGCGCTTAATACTATTTTAGTAGCCACAATGCAGCCAACAGATGGGGCAAATCTGCCACGAAACTTGGCAGCAATGCCGGCAGACGCCCATCCCCTGCTGGAAGCTGCCCTAAATGTCGCCGTAGAAAATATTGTGCCTACCCAAACTGGCGACAACATCCTTTTTAGCGACGAACGCGCTCCGGTAGAAACGATTATCGACTCATTGGTGATTCGTTACATGCTGTCAGAAGGGGTTGGCGGGCTGCCTGCCCTAGAGTGATTTTTGCCAATCAAAAAAGCAGGCAACAATCGCCTGATTGTTGCCTGCTGAAAAAGTGTGACCCTTTTATATTTTAATCGATTAACGCCAAACCGCTTGGCACAGAGTTGGGAACAATTAACTTCTGGTCGATGGCGGAGGGCGCTGTGAGAGATTCCAAGAAAGTAACCAGTTGCGATACCTCTTGATCAGTTAGGATGATCGGTTCCTGCAAAAGGGGATCAAGATGCTCCAAAACCTGGCTGGTTGATTCTTCATCCACTTTGCACGTCGCCTGTAAATCATCTGGCAAGTAGAGAGCAGGTACATATTTGGACAAAGCGTATGCTGGGTCAAAATGGTGATGAACAGCCGCTTCTAGCGTATTATACGCTCCATTGTGCATCCAAGGTCCGGTAATCGCTACATTTCTTAACGGCGGCGTTCGGAATTGAAAATAGTTGTTTTCATTTTGGGTTTCATTAAAACGTCCAAAATCAAACCCTTCTTCATTTTTGCCTGGGCCGAATTGGGGAACGGCGATATTGTGGAACTCTTGGTCGGTAAAGAGGTTGCCGGCATGACAATTGCTGCATCTCGCCTCGCCATAAAAAAGTTTAGCGCCAGCTTTCGCATCTTCAGACAATGCCCCTTTTTCTCCTGCCAAATAACGATCCCAGGGGCTATCGGTGAACGTAAACGCCGACTGTTCAAAAGCGGCAATGGCGTTTGCGGCATGTTGGAAACCTAATTCTGCGCTCCCCAAATCGGGGTACGCCGCCACGAATAACGCTTGGTATTCTGGAATAACCAGCAACCGATCCATAATTCCGCCCCAAATGCCGGCAAAATCGTCGTCCGCTAGCATCGCCAACTCATTCGGATTGCCATAGATATCTACATCCCCTGGCTTGCCGCGCATTTCGTCTCCAGAAGTAGGCGGAAACATCGCCTGAGCAGCTAAAACGCTGTCTAATCCATCAGGCAAAGCGTCGGCGGCTGGGGAATGGAATCCAGACTCGGGCGAGCCGGAAACGCGGGCATCCCAAAACATCGTCTGCCACCCTTCTGCCCCACGATTGAAAATTTCGGGGGCATGACGGGGAATAAATCCGCGTTCTTCGCCGCGAATACGATTAATGCCTAAGCCGTCGCCGCCGGTGCCAAGAGATAAAGGCAAGTCGTCTGCGGTATGGGCTAAGGGGTGATGACAAGTTGAACAGGATATGTCTCGGTTACCGCTAACCTCCTTGTCAAAAAACAACGCTTCGCCCAAAGCAACCTTATCGGGATCAGGCGGATCTCCAAAATCCAACGCTGAGATGCCGGCATCCGCCAATATGGTATCTAAATCTTTTTCTGTTGTTGCTGATTGTCGTGACTTCCCAATAGCCCAGTACAAAATAGCCGCCAATACTATCAACGCCAATACAATAATCAAAGTTCGGGATTGCTTCTTTTTGGGTTGCGATAATGTGATCATATTCCAATATTCCTGTTTTTATTGTAAGGTTACTTACACTTTTATTGTAAGGTAAATTACATTCTACCAAATTAAAAGCCGAACATCAACAACTAATTTTTTGGCAATATTCAATTTATCCCTACAAAAGTTGGCTATTTTATAGCTAGCTGGCTACTGAGCAAGAAAAAGCGCTAAAATTAGCAGAGATGTGGCAAAACATGTTCGACGTCTAATAATCAAATTTGTTTGCGCACCCCAAACCTAAACCATCGAAGATATTTGGAGAATCTTATGGCATCGATTCAAATTCCGGCTCCATTGCGCCCGTATGCCGGCAATCAGAGCCGTATCGTCGTTGAAGGCGCCACAGTTGGCGCCGCCTTAGATGATTTAACCGATCAATACCCAGCGTTGAAACAACACCTCTTTGATGGCCGGGAGTTACGTCCATTCGTCAATATCTACCTCCACAAAGAAGACGTTCGCTATTTACAGGGAAACGCGACGCCGGTTCAACCCAAAGACGCATTGCTAATCGTCCCGTCGGTAGCTGGAGGATAGCTGGGTGACTAACGCAACCTTCGATAACGAAGAGATAGAACGATATAGTCGCCATCTCGTTTTGCCCCAGATGGGATTAGAAGGGCAAAAAAAGCTGAAAGAGAGTTCTGTCCTCGTCATTGGGGCAGGCGGCTTAGGGTCGCCGACGGCAATGTATCTGGCTGCTGCCGGCATTGGGCGGCTGGGTCTAGTTGATTACGACCGCGTCGATCTCTCCAATTTACAACGGCAAATCATTCATGGAACATCGGATATAGATCGCCCTAAATTAAAGAGCGCCGCCAAACGACTACAGGAGATCAATCCACATGTACAACTCGATTTGCACGAAACCGCTTTAGATTCTAGCAACGCCCTGCAAATCTTTGCCCCTTACGATGTCATTATCGATGGCACGGACAACTTCCCCACCCGATATCTCACCAACGACGCTTGTGTTTTTCTGGGCAAACCCAATGTGTATGGCTCGATTTTTCGGTTTGACGGGCAAGCCTCGTTGTTTTACGCCGAACAAGGAGCCTGTTATCGCTGCCTTTTTCCCAAACCTCCGCCGCCCGGGTTGGTTCCATCTTGCGCAGAGGGCGGAGTGCTAGGCGTTTTGCCTGGCATCATCGGCTCAATTCAAGCCACAGAGGCGTTGAAATATTTGCTGGGCATTGGCGATTTGCTGATCGGGCGGTTGTTACTGTATGATGCATTGTCGATGAGTTTTGATGAAGTTAAATTGCGTAAAAATCCTAACTGTGTGGTGTGCGGCGAAAATCCGACGGTTACAGAATTGATTGATTATGAACAGTTTTGCGGCATGCCGGCACATGACCGAGAGATAACCCAAACTGACGAGACGCCTATGAGACAATCCGTTCGCCAAATCACCCCCTTAGAGTTGAAAGCTCGTTTAGAAGCAAGAGAAGAGATCGCTGTTTTGGATGTGCGCGAGCCAATTGAATGGGATATTGTGAATTTGGAGCAGATTGGGGCGAAATTGATTCCACAAGGAGAGCTTTTAAAACGTTTAGACGAAATCGATCCACAAAAAGAGTGGGTGATCTATTGTCGAAGCGGGGCGCGCAGCGCGGCTATAGTTGGGGAGTTGCAACGACGCGGGTATGGCAATTTGTGGAATTTGGATGGCGGGATTTTACGGTGGGGACAAGAGATCGACCCTACCATGCCTCGTTATTAACCAAAACGGTCTGAATGCAACAAAAAAAGGCTGGAAAATTTATTTCCAGCCTTTTGTGTTTTAATTTCGTTGCCGATTACATTTAAAATAGCAGTTGCCACAGCAAGAAAAGGACGATCAGAACGACGATTGCCGGCACAATGTAACGGGTCAATCCTGAGCCTGCCTGTTGCACCTCGCGTCCAGCAGCGCTAGCTGTATTCATAGCCGAATCTGCCGCAGAGCCAACCGCATCCGTTGCTGAGTCTGCCGCTGAGCCAACCGCCCCCACTGCAGATTCTGCCGCGCTAGAAACGCTGTCAGTCGCTGCGCCAACCGCATCCATTGCCGAGTCTAACATGCCGCCTCCGCCGCCCAAACTGGCAAAGCTTTCCACGCCAAGGGCATCAGACAAACCGGGAATGCCGGCATCGTCGAGGAATTTGCCTTGTCCGCCTAACAAACCCATCAAACTGCTGGCGTTCAATCCGCCTTTGGTCACTTGCTTGCCCAACATGCCGATTGCCATCGGGGCTAACATTTTTAACAGCGATGAGGATGAACCTTTTTTAATGCCGGCAACAGAAGAGAGCAGATCAAACATGCCGCCTGTATCATTGCCCATCAAACCAGACAAAATCGAACCGCCAGCGTTCATCAACGCATCGTTTGAACCCTGACCGCCGCCTAGCAAACCAGCAAAATCAGACAGATCCAATCCGCTATTTGATTGGTTGGTCACCATATTCAAAATATCGCCGGCGCCAGTTTCCGTTGACCCCTTTTTCATTAGCATGCCCATCAATGCCGGCGCGGCAGCCTGAACCGCGCTCTGGGTGGCGCTTTCCTCTTCTCCCAGCAATCCGCTCAGTTGGCTGACTGCTCCAGGGGTGATTGAATCGCCTAACATTTGCAATAGATTATCCATTTTTTCGTCTTCTCCTTAAACTAAAGGCGCTTGCGATCTCTAAACAATTTAGACAATCGACTGATCATTACGATAATATAATTATGTTATGTTTATTGTTAAGATGATAGAAATGATGACTGAGGATTTACTGGAGAGATTATAAACTTGCCGGAAATTTTTGCAAGAGTAATGTGTCATTCCTCACCCTAGCTGTTCTGCTAATTCGGTTAGGGTTAGCCATCGCTCCATTTTGTCGTCTAGCTCTGCTTGGGTCGCTTCTAACTGTTTGGCAAGAGATTGAAGTTGCTGGTAATCATTGCCGGCATTCTCATTCACCGCCTGTTCAATCTCCCCTACTTTTCCCTCCAACATACCAATTTGCTCCTCCAACTGCGCCAACTCCAGCTTTTGCTGGTAAGTTAGCCCAGATTTTCGGCGTGGTTTGGCAGGCTGGGCATTTGTAGGGGATGGTTTTGGTTGGGCAACGGGCGGCGAATCTGCCAAAATCGCTTGCACAAACGAATTGTAAGGGGCGGGATAACGACTGCCCATTTTGCCATCCCGAAAAGTCGCCAAAAAATCGACATTGCGGTCTAAAAAGTAGCGGTCATGGCTGACGACGATTAAACAGCCCTGAAATTGGTCGAGAAAACTTTCCAATACCTGTAAGGTTTCAATATCCAAATCGTTGGTGGGTTCATCAAGCAACAGCACATTGGGGCGTTGAGCCAACACCCACAACAGATACAAGCGGCGTTGTTCGCCGCCGCTTAATGAGCTGATTTTGGCTCGTTGTTGCGGGCGAGGAAATAGAAACCATTCCAACATTTGAGCATAATCAATCCGTTCTCCCTCGTCTGAACGGATAAGTGGGGAAACATCGGCGATAAAGTTGGCAACAGTTTGGTTGGGTTTGAGATGTTTGCTGTGTTGATCATAGTAGCCAATGTGAACGGTACTGCCCCAATCGAGAATGCCGGCATCTGCTTCTATTACCCCTGCCAACAAGCTTAAAAATGTGCTTTTTCCCGCCCCGTTAGGTCCAATCAGCCCAATCCGATCGCCCGGCGCTAAATCAAAATCGACATTTGAGAAGAGGAGATTGCCGGCATACCCCTTTGCCAATCCCCTTGCTTGCAAAACCTTTTTACCCAGCCGCCTGCCCGCCAACGCCATCGCCACCCGCTGCTCCCCCGAATCATGTTGAAGTTGCAATAACGCTTCTACTCGTTGTTTGCGGGCTTTTTGCTTGGTAGAGCGCGCCATCGCCCCCCGCCGCAACCATTCCAACTCCCGCTTGAGCAATGCTTGATGTTTTTGCTCCTTTGCCCATAACGCTTCATGCCGTTTTTGCCGCAGTTCCAGATATTTGCTGTAGTTGCCCGGATAGTTGAGCAGTTGGCGACGGTCAATTTCCACAATCCGGTTGGCTACCCGATCCAAAAAGTAGCGGTCGTGGGTCACCATCAGCAGAGATGCCGGCATTTCCCGCAAAAAGCCTTCCAGCCAATCCACCGTTTCGGCATCAATGTGGTTGGTCGGCTCGTCCAAAATGAGCAAATCGCCCGGGTCAATCAATGCCCTCGCCAATGCCACCCGCTTCTCTTGCCCGCCGCTTAATGCCCCAATTTGGGCTGAAAAATCATTTATCCCCAGCTTGCTCAAAATCGCTTTGGCGTTCGCCTCTGCCGACCAACCATCTAGCCTGTCCATTTCGTCCGTGAGCTGGCTCAATTGAGCTTGCAGTTGGCTGTCTGCCGGGTTGGCTTCTAGTTGGCGACTGATCTCTTCGTAAGCCTGCAACAAGCGAAGTTGGGGTGTTTTGCCGGCAAAAACTGTAGCTAAAACAGTTAAATGTGGCTCAAATTGGGGGTTTTGTGGTAGGTATTGTACCCGTACCCCGCCCCAAATTTGGATTGTGCCGGCATTCGGACGTTCGATGCCGGCGATCATGCGTAGTAAGCTCGTTTTGCCGCTTCCATTTACCCCAATCAACCCAATCCTGTCCCCCCGATTGATCAGCAACCCAGTTTTTGCAAAAAGTATCCGTTCGCTGTATTGGTGCGTTAAGTCGCTAATCGTAACCAGATTCATTCATACTAGCTCATTGTTATCGTTACTCGATGCTGGTCAATTTCTTTTGCCAACTTTGCCAAAAATGCTTTTGCCTGTTCATTAAAATAGGCTTGTTTTTCGCTAGAACTCATATTTTTTATTTGTTCATATTGTTGATCGCGGATTTGTCTGACCATTTTTACCGAATTAATTTTCGTTGATGTCATAAGTGGTAACCTCTCTAGGGGAGAAGATTTGAATTTGCTTGAACCCTAACTCTAGATTAACTGCATTGAACTGACGAATTTTATTGAAATTGACGATATGCTTGAAATTCCAACTCACTAAAACATCTACTTCAGCGACCGTAGCAAGGGCAATATGAATGCTGTCATTATAAAACTTGGATGTTAAAATATTTCGTTCTTGATACGCATGCGCCAATTCTAAACTTTGGTCAGAAAGAGGCACAATCTCTGGTTGCAAGGCAAACAATTTGGCAAACTCTTTTTGAACAAAAAGCGGAGCTAGAGCAATTTCTGTAACAACTAACTCAGATATGACTGGATGATAGAATTGCGTAGCAAAGTCGTCCATTAAGCCAATAGACCAAATTGAGAATTCGTCATCGAAACATCCACCAATCACAGATGTATCTAAGTAAACTCTTTGTTTTTTCATTTCCCTGACATTATAGCAGACATCTATGTCAATTTATTGATCATGCCGGCAATCATTCGTAGTAAGCTCGTTTTGCCGCTCCCATTCACCCCAATCAACCCAATCCTGTCCCCCCGATTGATCAGCAACCCAGTTTTTGCAAAAAGTATCCGCTCACTGTATTGGTGCGTTAAGTCGCTAATCGTAACTAGATTCATGGCGCAGAAAAATTAGCCCCAAAAACTATGATCGGGTTTATTCGATCTCTTGTCTATCAGCTTGAGGCGTTTCCCAACCAAAATATCTCTCATAAAATACTTCTCCAGACAGACCAGAGTTCTCTTGCAGACGGTAGAGCGCTTGTCGATCAATTTCAGATGCAAAGGGGACATATTGCCGCCAAACAACGCCGCTAGCGTTTGCCCACAGGTCATCGATGCGTTGCCGATGTCCCCATAGCAAATTTTGGGGAATGTCGCCCGCCGAAAAATAGTCGATAGCTTGTACCTCATGATCTTGAGCTTGCAAAGCGCCTCCAACTGCTTTTGCTTCAAACAAGATGATCAGATTTACCCAAGCTCGCGTTTCTGGGATGGAGTACAAGCCAACCAACTGCCTCAGTTGAATTTCTAATCCGGTTTCTTCAGCCATTTCCCGAATGGCGGCTTGGGCAACGGATTCCCCTTCGTCAACATGCCCCCCTGGTAGGCACCACACCCCAAAATCCTGACGCCTGGTCAACAACAATTTATCATCTCGAAAAACCCCAACATTGACCCCAACATTCATCGTTACATTCTCAATCAAACGCGCTATTCTGCCGCACAGTGATTTATCCTACCGTTTGCAACGGAATAAAATCCTTATTCTCTTGTGCCAATGTCAATACGCTAACCCGTGCCGCTATTTTTTGGGCTAACTCTTTCAGGGCAACTGCGGCTGGGGAATCGGGATGGATGGCGACGACGGGATTGCCGGCATCTCCCCCATGCCTTACCTGTGCGTCCAACGGCACATCCCCCAGATATTCTAACCCATGCTCCTTTGCCAACGCTTCGCCCGCTCCGCCGCCAAAAAAGTCGCCACTCATATTCTCTACCACGCCAATAATAGGGGTGTCTAACTTCTCGAACATCTTAAAACTGCGGAGCGCGTCCGCCACCGCCACTGCCATCGGTTGGGTGACGATGAGTGCCCCAGACAAAGGCAAAAGTTGGGCTAACGAGAGTTGGGCGTCGCCTGTGCCGGGCGGCAAATCGACCACCAGATAATCAAGCTCGCCCCACGCCACATCAACCAACAACTGTTTGATAGCAGAATTCAACATCGGTCCCCGCCAAATTAGTGGCTGGTCAGGCGCCATTAAAAATGCCATAGAAATCACTTTGACCCCGTACGCTTCTGCCGGCATCATTTTTCGCTCTTTCACCGCCAATTTTTGCCCAGTTAACCCCATCATAATCGGCACATTGGGTCCCAAAATATCAGCATCCAATAAACCGACTCGCGCCCCGGTTTGGGCTAATGCCACTGCCAAATTGACGGAGAGTGTGGATTTGCCCACGCCGCCTTTGCCACTGGTGATGGCAATGGTGTTGCGGAATTGTTGTCCAATTTGGTCGCCTATTCGCCGGTCTCGCGGCACGTTGGCATCAAATTTGACGTTGATATTGCCGATGTTGGGAATGCCGGCAAGCGCTGCGCGGGCGTCTCCTTCCATTTTGCCTTTAAGCGGGCAGGCGGGTGTGGTTAACATGATGGTGAAAGTCACATCATTGCCGGCAATCTCCAAATCCCGAATCATATTTAACGAGACCAAGTCGCGGTGCAATTCTGGCTCGATCACTGTGGATAAGGCATTCATCACGCTCTTTTCATGTACCATTCGATTTTTCCTTCTCAAATTTTCCAAGCAAAAAGGGGTGACGTTTGTCACCCCTCAAATCATGCAATTTAAATTGAGGCTAGCCGCCTCGCGCCGCTTTCTTTTGCGCCTTCGCTTCCTCAGCCTCTCGCCGTACCCGCTCCTCGTCGGCGGCGCGATTGGGAGCAATAGAGCGCCAATAGCTGATCGGCTTGCTCAACCGCTCTTTGTCATGAATATGGGCAGTTGTGCGATCATAACTGGCTAACTCATAATCATGATCCATCTTAATAGCGTCAAAGGGGCAATATTCGGCACAATAGCCGCAATTCATGCAGATATCAATATCAATGTAAAACTCTTCCGGTTCGGGCTTGGGACGACCATTTGGCTTTTTGCCCCGCTTAATCCAGATACATTGCGGCGGACACACTTTGGCGCAAATGCCGCACGAGGTACACCAATCATGCCCCCACTGTTGCCCGGGCGACGGGTCGTCGGTGATCAAAAACGGCACAAAACGAAAACGTTCGGGCACAGGCAACTTTTCTTCAGGGTAATTGACGGTAATCACCCCTTTGCCCTTTAAGCTTTGCCGCGCTTGCAACGCTTCATCATTGTAGTAACGTCCGCCCTTAAAATACCAGGCGATATCGTCTTTGTACGAATTGATGAAATGGCTAATGGTGACTGCCATCCCTTTTAAAATTCCTGAACCGTACATAATTTCCTGTTTAAGCTAAAAATTTGTTTGCAGATGAGCAGAGGCAGGTTTGCAGGTAAAGAATTGCCGCTTGCTCTACCTATCTACCTCTCCTAGCACAATGTCAATACTGCCCAAGATCGTTACCAAGTCTGCCACTTTGGTGCCAATAGACATAGGACCCAGGGCGGTGAGATTTATGAAACTTGGGGCGCGAATGTGGTAGCGGCTGGGATTGCCGGCACGTCGCTCGGTAGTAATGTAATAACCCAATTCTCCTTTGGGATTTTCTACTCTGGCGTAAGCGTCGCCGGCATTGGGCATTTTAATAGCGTATTGCTCTTTGCCTTCAAAAATCGGCTGTCCCGCTGTCTGCCGTAAATAAGGCAACAGTTGGCGAACGATTTTCAAACTTTCATTTATTTCGTCCAGCCGAATCAACAACCGATCATAAATATCGCCATTATACCTAACCGCCACATCAAAATCTAAGTGGTCATAATAAGAATACGGCTCCGCTCGACGAATGTCATAAGGCACGCCGCTGGCACGCAACAGAGGTCCAGCGCAGCTCATATTGATGGCGTCATCCGGGGCAAGATACCCCACGCCAATAGTCCGCGCCCGCAGAATCTCGTTGCCTACTACCAAGTTCAACCATTCGTCAATCGCTTTGGGCAAGCGGACATCAACCAATTCATCTAGGAACGCCATGGTCTCTTGCCCGCGAATATCTGCCGGCAAATCAAACGCCAACCCGCCAAATCGCATATAGTTGCACATCATCCGCGAACCAGACGCCGCTTCAAAAAAGTCCAAGATCAGTTCCCGCTCAATGTAAAAATAGAGCATTGGCGTCTGCAACGCCCCCACATCATTTAGCAAAAAGCCTAATGCCCACAAATGGTTGGCGATGCGGGTCAGCTCCACCATCAAAATCCGAATCCATTCTGCCCGTTCAGGAACAGTCGCCCCCATCAGCTTTTCAACCGCCAGCACATAACCGTGATTGTTGGACATGGAGGCGAGGTAATCTAACCGATCTGTGTATGGGATATTGCCCAACCAACTGTTTCGCTCCCCGATTTTTTCGTGGTTACGGTGCAAATAACCCATTACGGGTATTAAATCGCGGATCGTTTCCCCATCCATCGTCACGATCATGCGAAAAACGCCATGCGTTGATGGATGCTGCGGCCCCAAATTGACAGTGACTGTGTCGGTTTTCAACCCTGTTTCAGGAGTGAGCGTCAATCCTTCATACAGTTCGTCGTCGGTATCGCGATCTATATCTGCCGGCATCCAACCCTTGGGGTAGCTTACATTTTTGCCGTAAGGATTCTGATTTTCCGCCCGAAAAACCTCGCCGCCGGGCCACCGACTAGAAAAGGGTTTTTGTTCCTCTTCAAAAAACGCCTCTTGCCAATCTTTCCGCAATGGATGTCCATGGAAACCATCCCATGTCAAAATCCGGCGTAAATAAGGATGCCCTTCAAAACGAATGCCAAGCAAATCATACGCCTCACGCTCCTGAAAATCTGCGCCGCGCCACTCTGGCGTCAACGAAGGAACAACCGGATCGTCTCGCTCCACCTGCACCTTTAACACGACCGCCCCGCCCCCCTGATCGATGCTGTAGGTGTGGTACACCACCTCCATCTTATCTTCTTTGATTAAATCAACGCCGGTCACGCTAGAAAGAAAGTTGAAACCCAGCTCTTCTCGCAACGTTCGGGCGACATCCAACAATTGGTCGGGCGCCACCATGACGCCGCTATACCCATCACGAGGATCGTCCGTTAACGACGGGAACTTTTCCTTTAAACTTGCAATTGCGCTTTCAACCGGATCGGTCAATTCAGTTGGAGGGGCTGCTACTGGATCCGCCAATTCACTCATCGTTATTTATCCTTATGCTTCCGTCGCCGCGCTTTCCGCCGCCGCTTCAACCTTTGGCGCTTCGGCTTCCATCTCTGCCAAATCTCGTTGGGCTTGTTGACGAATCATGTCAAGTTGATTCAAATCGATTAAATCTGGTCCCAACACCGGTATTGGAATCTCTTCTCCAGGCGTATCTTTGCGATACCAGGGTACAGAAACCAACGATTGATTGTCGATTTTCTCTTGCAATGCCATTAGTCCGTTGATTAAGGCTTGCGGCGTGGGGGGGCATCCCGGCACGTAAACGTCTACCGGTATGAATTTGTCAATGCCATCAACCACATTGTACCCTTCCTTAAAAGGCCCGCCGCCGCTGGCGCACGCCCCCATGCTAAGCACGTAGCGCGGTTCTGGCATTTGGTTATAAAGCCGAACGATAGTTGGCACCATTTTTTTGGTCACTGTGCCAGAAACGATCATTAAGTCTGATTGGCGGGGCGTGGCTCGAAAAACTTCCATGCCAAAACGCGCCAAATCATAACGGCTAGAAGCGGTGCATATCATTTCGATAGCGCAGCAAGCCAAGCCGAATACCATAGGCCAAACGGAGTTGCGCCGCGACCAATTATATATTTTGTCTAGGCTGGTAATAAAGACGTTGTTGGCAAGCTCGCCGGGAACGGGGATATCTGATTCCAACACGCCAGTGGCAGTGGTCATAGTTGATTCTCCTCAGCCATATGTTCGCCTGCTTCCTCCAACCAAACATTGAAAATGTCTAACAAAATTCGTTCGGTGGCTAATGCCGGATCGTCGCCAAACTGTGGCAGGCGGAGTACGAGTTCCGCTAATTCGTTTAATCCGACATCTTCTGGAGTGAGGCGGGGATGCTTTTCCGTAATCGCCAAAACAATAGCGTAGGTTGCATCCCAATATAGCGTTTGATTGTTCATGGTTGCCGCCAACCCTGGCGACCATTCTTTATGATACATCAGAAAAGCCAGCCTGCCCACTGTTTATGATATTTTTCACAATCAAAATTAATGGCAGAAAAGCTTATTTTATTCCGCTTTTTCGGGCAGATTTCCTCTCTCACTTCAATGGATTTTCTTGGCAATAAGGAAACGGGTCTTCCCCTTTTTGCAAAGCGATTAAAGCGGGGTCGCCAGCATAAACGCCATGATAACGTTCAGGCAACAAGTTGGCGATATGCGCCATGATCAGATGAGAATATGCCGTCAAATCTTTCCCTCTGGGGCGGCGACCCAAATCGGGCAGCGTAAAGGGCTTGCCATAGTTCACGATCATCTCAGTGCGGCGCAACCGCTTGACATTTGCCCCCAACACGTCGCTGTTGACCAATCCGATTGGCACAATTGGGATGTTGGCTCGGCTAGCGAGGTAGGCTGCCCCTCCTTTTGCCGGCATCAGCGTTCCTGTATCGCTGCGCGTTCCTTCTGGCGCTAATCCAAAAATCTGCCCGGCGGCTATCGCATCTACCGACTCTTTTAATGCCCGTCGATCTACTTGCCCACGGTTGATAAAGATGGCATTTGCCCGCCGCAAGATAGGTCCGAAAAACCAATGAACCTCCCATTTTTCGGCGGCAAAATATCGGATATTCTCTGGTTTTGTCGGCATCGTCAGAAAAATTAACGGGGCGTCGGCTAAACTTACATGGTTGGTAACTAGCATGTAGGGCGCTTGTGCCGGCACATTTTCTAACCCATTGACTGTAATTTTTCCCACAAAAATTACAATCACATGTAAGGACCACCGCAATAATTTAAAAACCATCGTTTCACTTTCGCCCCTGAACCATTATCGACGCTGACGCCACCTGCCCGCCTGGCGAGGCGGCGGTCAGCGCAAAATCTTGTGAGCCGCCCGGCGCAATTTCGCCCGCCAACTCCGTTGCAACGTATCCAGAAAGTTGACCCTCGGCTTGGTACAATGTAGCGACAACAAGAATCTGCCCGGCTGTCGCGGCGCCAACGTTGGATATTGTTCCAATCAATTGTACCTGATTGTTTTCAATGGATATGTCCTCACCAGAGGCGACCAGATCGAGGTAATTATCTCCCAAGTCGGCGGAGCTCTCTCCATCTACAATGGTAACCTGGGGTTGAATGGAATCCAGTCGCCTGCCGGCCGGCAATAACGCCCCAAACGGCGATCTATCGCCTGACGGAATCAACGGCAGCGCTGTCCACACCGTTTGACTGACTAATATTGCGCCATCTGGGTCGAGAAGCGTCGCCGACAATTGCACATTTCGGGCGGAAAAAGCGCCCTCGTTGATGAGCTCGCCCAACAGCCAAATTTGCCCAGTCACCGTCTCAAACAACGAGACAGACAACACTTTAATTTGGAGCGGTTGGGCGGCGATTTGGCTGTTTTGGATTAATGGCGTGGGAGCGGCTGGCAATTGGAGCTGCTGCCCCAATTGCAACGTTTCGGGGCGGACGCCAGGGTTCATCGCTAAAATCTCATCCACATTCCGCCCGCTTTTGGCGGCGATCGTCCAAATGGTGTCGCCTGATTGAATCGCGTACAAGATGGGGGTTGGCGTGGGAGTGGCAGTCGGCGGCGGCAGGGGGGTTGCCGTTAGCTGCACAAACAAGGCAGTTGGCGGCGCTTTGGTGACAAAATCAACGCCGATCTTTGGCGTAGAAGCTGGAGAAGGGCTGACTGTTGGCGTCGGGGAAGGGGCAGCGTTGTCAACCTGTTGGTTGCATGCCGGCATTAACGCCAACAATATCCATAACTGCCAAAAACAAATCAACTTAATCCATCTCACGCCCCGAAGTATATCGAGAACTGAACTGTGCCGGCAAAGTCGCCGATTTTAAGACCCGTCTCTTCGCTCGTTGTTAATTGGATCTAGGCTAAATTAGCAGTTGATTGTTAGACAAAGCGTGCTAAACTGACGTCATGGGCGATCTCATCGGGTCAATCAACTTCAGAATAAACGCCAACCCCATTTTGCGGCGCGGGTTGGAGTGGGGCTCTTTTTTCGTCGGATTGATCTGGGCAATTTGGGCTGCTACGCAAAATGAAGCCGCCGCCCAAAGCATCTTAATCGTCTTGTCTATGGTTATTGCCATCAACTTTGGGTTGCCAACTTGGCGCGGCGGTATCTCATTACATTCGATCCCGTTGATTGCCGGCATCCTGATTTTAGGTTTCGAACCCGCCTTAATTTTAGGAGGCGTCGCCATCTTGTTAGCTCAACTAGCCCGTCCTATTTGGCGTCCCCTATGGCAACCGCTTGATTGGGAAAACGAACGATGGTATGAGCGAATGGCATTTGCCGTCAATCATTTGGCGGCGGCGGCGGTTGCCGTAAAATTTTATGAACGCACGGATGGATTGCTGCCAATTCCCGTAAACGAAAATTATCTCCCCCTAGCGCCCTTGTTGTGGATGGGGGTAGCGTATGTCGGCGTTCTATTTATTGGCGCAGCCTGCATTTGGCTGTTATTGCGGCGGTCTATCTTTGATTTTGGTAGAGACGCCGCCATTAATCTGTTAGCCAACAATATCTTGGCGTTTCCATTTGGGGTATTTACAGCCATCATTTTTGCCGATGCCGGCATGCCGGCATTTGTGCTTAATCTTATTGGGTTGGCCGCATTTTCCGCCCTGGTTGGTCTATTTTGGCAACGAAATTTTGTTATGCAGCGCCAACTTTCCCAATTGGCAACATTAAACCGAGCGAATATCGCCGTCCGGGAAAGCCTCGATCTTCTGGCAGTGTTGCGCCATACACATCAACAAATCACCAACTTGTTGCCGGCAGATCGCTTCTTTATCGCCCTGCGTCAAGAAGATGGCGGCTGGGAACAACCATTTAGCGTCCTCAACGGGGAGATCGTCAACCTAATAGACGAATCATATCGTCCAGATGATTTCACAAAATGGGTGGTTGATCGTTCTCAAATCCTAGATTTAGATTCCGGCAACATCGGTTACGCCAGCCAACATCAAATCCAGCCGCCCCAGCCCACCCCGCCCTATTGGTTAGGCATTCCGCTGGCTACCTCGAAAAGAACAATCGGGGCAATGGTGTTGCAACGCTTTGACCAGGAACGCCCATTTAGCTTATGGAGCCGCGAGGTATTGCTTTCTATCGCCGGACAGGTCAGCATCGCCATCGAAAACGCCCGCCTCCACAGCGAAACATTGCGGCTGTACAATTTGACAGACGAAGCGTTAGCCCGCCGCTTAAAAGAGCTGCAAGCGCTGCTCAACTCCTCACAAGATGGGGCATTAATGTTAGATACGAGGGGCAAAGTCGCTCTGGTAAACAAGATGGCAGCCTCTCAACTCCGCAGCGTTCCAGAATCGCTGCAAGGCAAAAGGTTAAATGTAGAACAGATGGCGGGCTGGTTAGGGTATGAACCCGGGGAGATGCAACAAATATTGGATGAGATGCACAATGGCAATCCGCCACGCTCATCCAGAAAAATCTACAAATCAACTCAGCCTCAACCAGGAGACACCGCCACGTTGGCTGTACGTTACATCGACCGTAACAGCGTACCGGTAATCGGCGAAGAAAGCCGGGTAATCGGTTGGCTGCTGGCGCTACGAGACGTGACAGAAGAGCGTGAATCGGCAGAATTGCGCCAAGATGTCACTCGGATGATCGTTCACGACTTGCGAAATCCTGTTTCAACGCTGATGAGCGTCTTAAACCGCATTGAGCAAATACAACCGCCGGCAAATGGGGCTAAACAGTTGATGGACAATGCCAAACGAGGCTGTCTGACGATCTTAGACATGATCGATTCTCTGATGGATGTCCATCGCATGGAAGCGGGACAATTTATCGTGGAAGCGGAGGCGATGCGACTGCCGCCCTTGATAAGAGAAGCTATCAACCATGTGCAGCCGTTGGCAGATGAACGCGGAATAGACCTGGGGGTGTCGATCCCAGAAGATCTGCCGGCAATTTGGGGGGACGAACCATTATTGCGGCGGGTGACGCTCAACTTACTGGACAACGCTTTTAAATTTACGCCTCGCGGCGGACAAGTTAAAGTTGCATTGACGACAAACGGCCACGACGCCAACCTCGATGCCGGCATTCGCTGCGCCATCAGCGATAGCGGACCTGGCATTCCTCCCGACAAACGCAATCTGATTTTTGATCGGTATACGCGCATCAGCCAGGGGGGGGCGCAGGTGCGGGGCACAGGGCTAGGCTTAACTTTTTGTAAATTAGCGCTCGAAGCTCAGGGGGGAGAGATTTGGGTTGAAGACAGCGAAGAAGGGGGCAGCCGCTTCATCTTCACCGTGCCCGGCATTCCCGATTTTGAAAAAGAGATGGCGACCGAAAGAGCTGAGCGGATTAAATAGCTTTCTCTAGCCGCCACACATTACCCCTAACTGGCGATGCGGCGCTTCCTCCGGTCAGCTCCCATTCTCCTTTGCCTAAATAACGCCAGATTTGACGCTCAAATGAAGTAAAACTCAATTCATCCATCAGTTGGCAAGCCAAATCCAAACCGCGCCCTCTGGCGGAAAATTGATTTTCCGCCACCAAGCTCTCTCTAGGATCGAAGCGAATTGGGGCGGTATCGCTGACTTCAATTGTTAACCTACCGCTCTCGTTGTTCAACGAAATGGCGATCTGAATCGCCCCGTCAATATCGCCATACCCATGTTCGACAATGTTGGCGCAAATCTCATGGATCGCCAATTTGACCTGAAAGATGATTTTGCCGGCATCTTCCTCAACCAGCCGCGCCACTTCATCTCCTACAGAGTCGCGCATTTGCCCCAGAAGGCTTTGTTTGGCAGGAAATTCCAATAAGATTGGTTCAGTAACGGTCATCATGAAGCGACCTTCTTTATAACCATAACCGTCTGGTCGTCCGTTTGTGGGTGCCCAAAGCTAAATTCAGTCACATGCCCAAAGATCGCCTGTGAGATGCCGGCAGCGGGCAGATCAGCCACCGATTCAACCAGGGTAAGCAGCCGATCATATCCGAAAAATTCGTTAAGCAAATTACGAGCTTCGCTTAAGCCATCAGTGCCAACTACCAAAACGTCCCCTTCACTCAACGTCAATCTTCGTTCGGTCGCTGACGCTTCCGGCAACACGCCAATCGCTGGATTGTCGGCTCGCAACAGTTGGGCTTTGCCGCCAGCCGGACAATAGATAACGGGAGAATGTCCGGCGTTGGTATAGTTAAACGAATCATTTGCCAAATCGTATCTGCCGGCAAAAACGGTCGCAAACATCCGCACTTCGGTAAAATCGTCGTACAAATCTTCATTGACATGGCGCACGATTTCTGCCGGCAATGGCTGTGGTAAAAAGCGCAATACGCTGCGGATTACCGTCCGCGTCATCGCCATCAACAACGCCGCCGGCATTCCCTTGCCCGAAACATCTCCCACTGCAAACAACGCCGACCCGTCTTCCGCTCGAATAAAATCAAAAAAATCCCCTCCCACCTGAGAAGCGGGTCGGGAGCGGGCAAAGAGATCTAAACCTGGCACCTGTAGCGGACATTGCGGCAAAAGCTGCAATTGCACGCTTTGCGCCAACTCCATCTCCGTTTGCATTTTCGCTTGCCCAATTATCTCCTGATGCAACAGCGCGTTTTCAATTTGGGCGCCAGCTTGGGTGGCGATCGTGCGGGCTAATTTCAAATCCGTTTCGTCAAAATCGCCGCTCCATTTGTTCATCAATCCCAGACTGGTTTGAACCGAGCCATGGCTAGGCACTGGCAAAAAGAGCAGCGTCTCAACCGATTCGGGACGCTCGTAATGGTTATTTTTGCGGTTTATTGCCAGTTCGGAGTTCACTGATTGCAATCGGTTAAACAGCTCGCGCAGCTCTTCTTCTGGGCGGGGCAATGTGGGATAATATTTGGCAAAGATGGGGGAATCTGGCGCATTAAACAAAATAAACGCCGATTCCACTTTAAACAATTTAACCATCGCCCGCATTAAAGATTGCACTACATCGTCGATATTTAGGTTGCTGCGGGTCGATTGCGTTACCTGGTACAATGCCAACAATTGGTCTTGGCTGTTAACCAACTTATGCATCGTTTCGTCTAATTCATGTTCCAGGCGGATCAAATTAGCCACTAAGCCCGCTTCGGCTTGTAAACGGGTATAGGCCCGCACGCCGCGTATGCCGGCAACGCGCAATTCGCCCACCTGCTCCCCCAGCACTTCAATCGGCGCCGCCACATAGCTGGGTTCGGCGCTTTTGATGTTGCCCCATTCCGCCAAGCGAGATTGGTCGTCCCACACCTCAAAAGCGGTTGCGCCATTTGCCAGCCATTCCTGAGCCAAAGCCCCAAACTGGTTTTTCTGAGTGATGATGGTTGTTGATAACATGGCAAATCCTACGTCAATTTGGCTTTGGCAAAGGCAGCGATCGCTTCATCTTCGTCAGAGAAGATATTGAATACCTCGTCTAGTCGGGTTAATTCAAATACGAGCCGCGCTTCTGCCGGCATGCCGCACAAATAGACATCTCCTCCCAACTCCCTGGTTTGCTTCATGCCATACACTAACGAAGAAAGTCCGGCTGAGTCGATAAACGTTACGCCAGACATATCGACCACGATACGGGTCGCTTCCTCGCGCAGTCGCTCGTCAAACCATTTGTCTACGACCGCCGTTTCTGACAAGTCAAACTCTCCCTGGATGCTTAAAACGGCAATATTTTCTTTTGTTTTACTGTTTAACTTCATGTTAATTTGTCCGACGATTGTTTTTGTTGAGCCACTCAAACCATATTTTGGGGTTGGTTTGGCAAGCTCGATCTTTTTCGCTGTTTAACTTTGGCTGCGGACGATACGGCTCCAACTTTCTCCGCCCTTATTTTCCTGCCGCCCCCAACGGCGCCTATTCCAGGCGGCGGGCGTTCGCCGCAAAATCCGCAAGTCGCCGGCAAATGTGCGATGCAACACATAATGCACATCGGTCAGCAGCCGTTCTTGCCAGTCACTGTGGGCGTTTAGATCGGTAAACCATGCTCCGGTAAATCCGGCTGGGCGATCGAATCGTTTGCTGCCCCAACCTGCCGGCACACGTTCTGCTTCTTCTATGGGCAGCGGAGTCACGCCTACCAATTTCATCTGTCCGCGCATCACATGCCACAATGCCGGCAAGCGATGCCACTCCCATTCTCGCAGCCAGGCGCTAAATCTGCTCTCTTGCCCGTTTGGGCGTTTGGTTTGAAAAGAAAGCAGTTGAAAATGCACAGGCTGCCCTAATTTTCCATTTGGCTTTGCTCCCAGCGCCTCTTGTCTGTTCAAAATGCGTCGGTTGGTGGTTAGGGAGACACCAACGGCGATCAGCGCCAACAACGGAGAAAGGAGGATGAGGGCGATGCCGGCAAATATGCGGTCGATCATATTCGACAATGTATGGTTAAGTTGAGGCGTCCCCGCTTCGGTGAGCAAAAATGGGTCGGTTACATCGACGCTAACCCCCGTTTTGGCATCAATTAGTCGGGATTGATGGGCGATTTTCTCTTCCAGTTTAACAAGTCTACCAATATAGGTATTATCTAGCGCCACGCTATCGCGCAACGTTGCCTCATCTTCAATGATGACATTGTTGCCGATCATCACATTGGGTCCTAATTCAACCTCTCGCCCTATCCGGCAATTTTCGCCAATGGTAACCGGCGGGGTTATTTTGGCGGTGGGATGAATGAGGTGGTTGGGCGAAACATGGATGCCAGGAGCGACTTGTCTGCCACGAATCATAGGAAAACGAACCCGATCGCCATCGTATGTTGGATCGGGATATGCGCTTCGGTTTAAGACTGTTTGCAGTTCGTTATATTGCTCAAATGTCGCCAGCGGATTCCAATATCCTTGATCGTGGTAAACGCCAACCGGCACATTCGCTTTGGCTAATGCCGGCAGCAAATCGCTATAAATATCATAAATTCGGTCGCTAGGAATCAATGAAAGCAACGATGGCTCAAAAATACAGGCGTTGACAAAGGAAAATGGTTCGCCATCTTCTTGGGCTGACCCAGAGTGCAGCAAGTCGCTATCTGCGCTAACGCAAATTGGGTTGATCGGTTTATCGCCGGCAAAACGAGGCTTCGAAACGATTAAGGTGAGCGCCCGCCCGCTTTTATGATGCCAGCGGAAGGCTGATTCCAAATCGATATCTAACATCATATCTGCCGGCAAAGCGACACAGCTTTCCTGTGCCCAATCGCTCGCCAATTGCAACGCCCCCGCCGAGCCCATTCTAAATTGTTGGTGGCGATAATTGACTTGCACCCCCCACCGGTTGCCGCCCCGAACATACGCCTCTACATGCCCTTGCATAATGTGGGTATGAATCAAAGCAGAGCGACATCCATACCGCGCCAACAAATCTAAGTTCCAAGCGATAATCGGGCGATTTGCAACTGGCAGCATGGCGGATGGGATCCGCTCCGTCAGTGGCTGAAGGCGTTCGCTTTCGCCCGTCGCTAATAATATCGCTTGCATTTAATCCTCGTTATTACACATCATTTAGGAAATGTTAAATCGATTGTTTATGCGCCGCGCAAAGGGTATGTGCAGCGCACATCTTTTTTGTGCCAACTTTTACCTATTGAACCCTACCCCTATTAAACCTGGTATCTATTGTTATTTAAATACCTTTTTCTTAATTTAACTTCCAATTCACCTACTCTTCGCCTTCAATTCACCGGCTGTAAATCAAATCGCCTAGCGGATACAGCAGCGCTTATTGACGAAGCAAAAGGGGCAGCTTGCGCCCGCGCCTCCCCCACATCATGGCAAATTTTGAAAAACTCCTCTAGGTTGAGCATGGCAAACACCTCTTGAATCTGTGGCGGAATATCTGCCAGCCACAACTCCCCATCGGCATCGCGGGCTTGTTTAGTCAACCCAATCAACGACCCGATTACTGAGCTATCCATAAATTCAACGCGGCTCAAATTAATAATCAGATATGGGGTCATTTCCAGAGCGTTATTCGCTTGTTCGATTAACGGGCGATAGTTATAAACATCTAAATTGCCTTGCCATTGAATAAGGGCAGTATGGTCAACTATGGCAAACGGGGTATCGGGCAATGTAACCTCGGTGTTGTTTCCTTTACGCATAATCCACCATTGCTTGGCAAAAAAGTAGCCGAATCCAACAAAATCATTCGCGTACCGCTTCCACATCCGATGCGGCTCTTGCGCCAATCGATGCAACCATTCCAGCCCTAGCCGCTGCAACCATTGGGGGGCGCGGCGAGAGGCGCCAGCAATAAAATCTAAAGAGGCGCCTATCCCCATCATCACTGGAACGTTTAGCTCTTTAGCGTGGCGGAAAATCCATTTTTCTTGCTTGGGGTTGCCAAATGCCACCAATAAGATATCGGGGTCCACCGCTTTAATCTCATCAATGATGCCGGCATCCATCTCGTCGATTGGCACAAATGGCGGCGATAATGTGCCGACGATCTGCAAATCGGGATATTGACGCTGCAAAACGGTCGCCGCTTGGTCAGCTACGCCAGGCGCCGCCCCCAAGAAAAAGAGCGTGTACCCTTTTTCGGCAGCCATTTTGGCGATGGCGGGGGTCAAATCTGAGCCAGTTACCCGCTCTTTTAGCGGCACCCCTAACCGCCGCGCTCCCCACACTAGCGGCATGCCATCCGCTGTCGCCATATCCGCCCGTCGTAAAATTTTTCGCAGCAAGGGGTCTTGTTTGGCTTTGATCAAAAAGTCGGCGTTAACCGTAGCGATTTGATGTCCTTTGCCGGCAGCTCGCCCCGCTACAATAAATGATTCCAATCGGCATAACGCCTCTTCCATCGTCAGATCATCAATTGGGACGCCAAGAATGATTAATAATTTTCGCATACTTCCTTACTCCAAATACTAGTTGATAACACCATAGTCAAATCCGCGGTTAGCAAAATTTAATATGCGCCTCGACGGAATATGACCGAAGGAATCGTCTTCAATAAGATCAACAGATCGTTTCGTAACCCTTGTTCGGCAATATATTGCAGATCAAGTTCAATCCATCGCTTAAAATCGAGGTTGCTTCGCCCAGATACTTGTTGCAAACCAGTAATGCCTGGCATCGTCTCTAACCGTCGCCGATGGTCAAATTCATATAGAGCCACCTCTTCCGGCACCGCTGGGCGGGGACCAACCAAGCTCATATCGCCGCGCAGCACATTATAAAATTGGGGGAATTCGTCGATGCTAAATTTGCGGATAAATTTACCAACTCGGGTCACGCGAGGGTCTTCTTTGATTTTAAATACGGGACCATCCGCTTCGTTATGCGCCATCAATTCCCGCTTTCTATCTTCGGCGTCTAATGACATCGAGCGAAATTTAAAACAAGTGAACGGCTGACCATCTTTGCCGATTCTCGTTTGTCTAAAGATAACGTCGCCCGGCGACTCTAACTTAATCAAAATGGCGACGATCAACATGAATGGCGACAAAACGATCAATGCTAAAGCAGCCAAAATCATATCAAGCCCGCGATTGAAGCAAGCCAAAATTTTGTTGCGTAACACCCATGTTACTAACCGAAACTGGAGGCGGCGGGTCGATTCGATGGTTTGAAAACTTTTGGCGGCGTAAATCTCTAACATGCGCGCCGCTTTGTCGTTGATTTGATGTTGCATGGTTATTCCTCTCTGATTACGACTGAGCCAGCAAATTAGAGACTGCCGGCACACCCCTCTCATGTAAAAATTGCATACACAGAGAGGTTTGCACATGCTCGCTCAACCGCGTTACGTACCAATCCAGACTCATTTCCTGTTCGATCCGCCGACGGCCAGCTATACCCATCCGTTTGGCTAACTGCGGATTTTCTAATAGCTGCAAGATCGCTTGACGCATCTCTGAAACGTCTCCCACTGGCACATACACCCCAGTTTCCCCTTCTACCACCACATCCGTTTGCCCTTGCGAACGGGAACAGATGACCGCTTTTTCCATCGCCATCGCCTCTAACAAAGCGGTAACGCCTGCCTGAAAGTTCACATCGTATAATGGCATCACCACAAAAGAAGAGGCATGATACACTTGGCGTAATTCATATTGGTTAAAGCGGGCGATGGTGATGTTTTCTGGCAAAGTAAATTCGCCCGTTTTATCTGAGCGTTTCGACCAGGGGCTGCCGGCAGCGATGATGAGGTGAACGTCTAGCCCACGTACCGCTTCTACCAATGTTTCATAATCTCTAAACTCCAATCCTACCGAACAGATAACTGGCTTTTCATCCCCAATTTTTCGCCGGATTTCCGCCAATGTGGGAGATTCCCCTTCGCTTTTTTCCGGCGTAAAAAAGTCGGTATTCACCATAAAGGGAGTAAAAACGACCCGTTCTGGGGAAATGCCCCACCGTTCCTCAATAAATTTTTTCTGAGAAGTGGCGTAAACAAAAAAGGTGTCGATATGGCTTTGCACCTTAAACCAATCGAAAAACAGCATCTTTTTACCAACAGATAAAAAGTGCCCGATCATTAAATGGTGGAATGGATGTCTGCCCCAATCAAGCGCTTTGGTGATAAGCGCCAGGGGAATGCCCACCTGCTCGCCATCTGTCAAAATAACCGGGTATTGCCGGCGGCGGCGGTAGCAAGCCCACGCCAACATCAAATTCGAACCGCCGACTTTTTCCAGCGTTCGTCCAATTAAGCCTGATGTTTTTCGAGCTAAATTGTAATCGAGCAATGTGGCGTCGAACTTCCGCGACATCGCCAAATAATCGGCTACGGGTCTTTCCCCTTTGGCGCTTTTTTCAACAATATCTGGATCGATATTTCCGGAAACGGTTAAGAGTGCGATGCTCACTTGATAAAACTCCTTGCTGCGTTGAGGCTGCGGCGACGTTTAAATTAGCCATAAAGCTAGCTATTTTCTCCTGAACTGCTTTCTTCGTTTAAAATGATATTTTTTATGATCGATAGTAGTTGGCGGGTATTTTTTTCGGCGTCAAATTGGGCGGCAACCAACTCTACCGCTTGCCGCCCCTGCCGCTGACGCAAACTAGGGTCTTCTACCAATTGGCGCAAAGCCCGCGTCAATGCTCCGGCATCTCCGGGAGGGATCAAAAAGCCGGTTTCGCCCGGACGAACGATTTCGGGAATGCCGGCAATATCGGTTGAGACAGAAGGCATGCCGGCAGCCCCCGCTTCAGACAGCGCCATCGGCAAACAATCTCCATAGGTCGGCAAACAAAAGATATGGCAACTGTGATACAACTCTTTCAATTCAGGGCTATTGGGTTGCATATCGTTGTACACCTTTACCCCCGCTTCCGCTGGCGCTTTTTCTCTGGTAACCAGATGGAGTTCCACCTCCACCGGCTGGGTAGCGCCGTTTACCGCTACTAATTTTTGTTGGCGCAACGCCCGTACCGCTTCCAGCAGCAACGCTCCCCCTTTGCGCTGCAAATCGCCGCCTACAAACAATATCTTCACGGTAGCGGGCGACTTTTCCGCTGCCCCATTTGGGTTAAGCCAGGCGGCGCTGTGGACGCCAGGCGGAATGACGGTGATTTTCGATGCCGGCACATCATAGTCGTCGATCAACCCTTGTTTCGCCCAAGCAGACCACGTTACCAGATGGCGAGCGGCATGGTAACAATCTTGGTTGAGTTTGTATTTTGCGCGCTCCAACCAAGAGGGACTCGCTTGATGGTCGTAAAATTCGCCCAGACTATCGTATTGCAACGGAGTAGCGTCTAGCGAAACCACGCTAGGCAGTTTTTTGAGCCAATCTGTCGCCAATATTGCCGGCACCTGAGTATGGAAAAACAATCCGTCCAAATCAGCTTTTTGGCTCATGTGGCGCAACAATCGCCGCGCCCGCAAACCAGCTCGCACTGTCCAATTACTATTGAACAGCGGAATTTTGCCGGCAATACCATTCGTTTCCCAAGCGGGAAAACCCCAATAAGGGTCTATCTCTTTGTCTTGGGGCACAAGCGCTTGCAAATTTTTGCCGTGGGTAATGTGCCCCAGCGCTTGTTCAACGATAAAACCAATTCGAATCATAATCTCTGACACAAAATTTCGGACATTATTCAGACAAGACCAACAAGCTAATCGAATAAGGGGGGATATCGACGATCACGACCCCGTCCGGCGTTTCGGCAGGATGGTGAACGATCTCCTCTAAATTCGCTTCGCTATATTGATACAAATCGTAATTGCCTGGCAATTTTCCATACTCTTCCAAAAATACCTGCACCCGCTGTCCTTGCTCAGGCTGTTTGTTGATCAACATCAGGTGCACTTCGCCATCTTCTTCATCATGGGCAGCATAGACAGATACGCGGCTTTGATCTTCCGCCAACGCTTTGACAGAGGTTCCGCCAAAAGCGCTGCCTTCATCGTCATAGTTGGTGTACATTTTGAAGGCGAAATATCCAGGACTGCCGTACTCCAACCCTTGATCATGAGCCGCCATGTACAGATCTTCTCGACCGAAAATACCTAAGACGTCGGCGATAGCTAGCGCCCCATTCATGCTGCCCTCTGCCCCCCAACGCCATTCGCTAACGCTCAATCTTGTGTCTGGATAGTTGCCGGCAATCGTCCACTTCATACGAGTGAGTACCTGCATCGGTTCGTTGATCCAAGATTCATCGTTGTAAACGGGGTCGTACAATGAGCGCGTCGAGCGCAGGCGGCGGGCGGCGATTTCGTCATCGATGTCGTCGTTGTTTAATCCTTCCGGATAATAATGGATATCCAACACATCCAATATCCGCTGCCCTGTCTCTTCCTCATGTTTTGCCGCTTGCTGCAAAAACCAAGGGATAAATTCAACCCCATCGTGCGCCGCCCAATCTGAAGTCCCAAGCAAACTGCTCCAGTAAAACCACCAGCAACAACTGCCGGGCGCCACAATTTGGCTTTCGGGAGAAACTGTTTTTATGGGGGCTGCGTATTGCGCAAACCGCTCATAAATTTCGTCGTACCCAGAACAATCTGGATGAACGTCGTAGTGGGTAATGCCCCACAATTCAGGTTCGTTGCCCAACGCCAAAAACGGCAGCGCAACGCCCATTTCTTTCAGATGCGTTACCCAGGCTGTCATAAATTCCGGCGGCGCTTCGACGCTGGCGGCGGTTGGGTCGGGGCGAAAGGAGGCTGGGTTTTCGCAACTGGCGTCTTGGGCGGTTCCGCAATTGCCATCCGGCAAAGGAAATGAGCAAGATTCGGTATCTTTTGCCACCCAGCCGATAGTCGGAATAGTGAGCAGGGAGGCAACATCTGCCCGGTCGTTGGTTTGTAAAAAGGTATCGGCTACATTACCGGCATCTCTAAACTCATATGCGGTATTTCGATATTCCCAATCGCGGGCGGCGTTCCAGGCATTGCCCAATTGCCAATTGTAGCGGCTGTTTTCATTGCCTCCCCACCGGTTTAGCGTTGGCTGCAAAGCTTCCAAATAGGTTTCATCCGCTCCAGAAACGCCATAAATGTAGGGGCTAATTGGATGGCGGGCTTGATTTAAGTAGATGGTAACGTAATGGTCTACCGTTTCTAACGGCGGAGCGGAAGAGAATGTGGGCGCTTCAGCCACATTGGGCGTAAAGTTAAAGGATGCGTCTCCGATCAATGGATTCATGGGGAATCCGGCATCACGCGCCTCTACGATGGTGACGGAATAGGTTACATTTGGGGCGAAATCGTGGTTTAGGTAGAGGGTAGCTTGCCGCTTGCCGGCATCATATTCAACTTTGTCTGGATGACGTTGGTTAATAGTGTAAGAGCTGCGCCGCGATACGCTAAAAATATCCATTTCTTCGCTGAAAGTAATTCGAAAAGCGTCGTTACCGACGGGTTCAACCTGTTGCGCTGTGGGCGGCGTGTCGTCTCGCTTCGCCAATAGCGAAAAGTTATCGATAAAATAGGGTTGGGCATTGTTGTGGCGCAGATAAATGCCGGCAAGAGCTGGGTCGGGTAGGGTCAACGCCATTTGGCTAAAGACCAGCTTAATGTGAACCCATTGGCTGGCAGGCAGTTCATTTTCCGTCGCCAGTTGCGCCAATGGAATTTCCAGCCGGGCTCCTTCTGACCCCAATATCCCTATGATAAAATCAGCAGGCAGCAAATTATAATGGCCAGGATTAAGCCACAGTTCAAACCCTTCCAGACGGTTGAGGGGATAAGCTATTTCCGCATTGCTGTTGACAGAAATCATAGCCATGTTGTTTGGCGACTCGGGGTAAACTGCCAAGGCATTGTTGCCGGCATAAACAAAATCGAGCCCTTCTCTATCCAATTCCACATCAACGCTTGACTGAGTTGACCAAGCACCTGACAAATTATCTTCATAAATGGGCAATTTAAATAACCAATCGGGCGTGTCAGTTACCTCTGGCGTGGGCGCCGAAATCGGCGCGCTGCCGCTTTGTTGACATCCGATCATCGTCACTAACAAAACTACAACCGCCACTACCATACTTCTCATTCATTACTCTCCAACAACAAAGTAATATCATCTATATAAAAAGGGGTTAAAAAATCAGGATCATTTTTGATGTAAAAGCCGGTGATATATTTGTAATCATGCGGATCGTATAGGAGATCATCCAGCCACAATTCGACTTCGATCCAACTATCTGCTGGAATCGAACGATTGAATCCTAAATATTGCAATCGCGTTTCTGAAAAAGATTCCCCTTCGGGAAACGGCACAGAGCTATCTTCGTGAGTCCAGAAAGGGTATCTATTGCTGCCCACAACCGCTAAAGCCAAATCTTGCGGAGTTATAATGTTCTCTCCCCCATTAATCCAAAAACGCAAACCGACTATTTCTGCCCGCATATATTCGATTTGGGCGTAGTCGGCAACCGTAAAATAGAGCGAACCTTCAGCTTCTAGCGGCGTCGCCGCGATGGATACCGCCCCATCCCGAAAATGGCGCCAATGATAAAGTTCGTAATCGACGCTTTCGCTTTCCTCTAAAACCCAATCGGTATTAAGGGCTTCGTCGTAGATGGTTATAGGAATGTAGAAGGGCTCAGTGGTCGATTGGGGATCGTTGGGCTGTCCAGCGGGCGTCTTTGTTAACGGCAAAGTGGAGCTGATCTGTTGGGTGACGCTGTTGCCTGAGCCAGCTAAGCTGGTTATCGTTTCCGTTACTGCAAAAGAAACAGGGTCTGCCAGCGAAATATCTTCGGAGACAAATAAGGTATTTATCGTCGGCGTAATATCCGGCGCGTTGTTGGTTGGCGGCTCTTCAATTAGCTCGGCGCAACCAACTATAAAGGAAAAAAGCGTCAAAGCGCCCATGATGCCGGCAAGCCCCCTGCGGGCTGGTTGGTTAACCTTATGAAAACTATGAATCATATCTTGCTTGATGAAAGGACGACGATGGTTACGACCCACGCGCTTCATCTAAATTTCTGGATTAGTAGATGAATGGTTGAGAACGCTACCGATTTCACATACGCCTAAAGCATAAACTTTCAAGTGGAATCAACCATCAAAAAAGTGTTAATAAGATAACAAAAGCGATAAAAACTTCGTGAATACCCAGAGTAACCCCTTCTCATTAACAATTTCCGTATTTAGAATGCCATTAAGCATTGAACCCAACCCAAATGATGTCGCTAGGTTCATTTTCGCAACCTTCACAAAACCTTCACGGAAAGTTAGAACCATTCTCAATGGTAAAGCGCGACAATAAACAACAAAGCGATCAACATGTAAGCAGATCGTTATCAAAATCGTTAACTAGAAACAAGCAACGCAATTTCAGATGACTCAACTGTCAATATTACCCTAGGGGCAACTCTTTTTTCGCCTGTTTCAGAATTAAGATGGATTTCAACATATGATTAGATTATTCATTTTGCGTCTTTTAGAAAATTATTTTCAACACCGGTGGTTGTATCTGCTGCCAATCGCCCTGACCGCTATCGCCGGCAGCGTCTATTTGGCGTATGCAAAACCAAGTTACACGGCGGAAAGCGTTTTATACGTTCAAGAAGAGACCTTTTTGACTGACTTAACGCAGGTACGGGGCGGTCCCGCTTTTTCCTTTACAACAGTAGCTGACACCGTCGCTGGCGAATTCAGCGAACTGCTGTTAACGAATTCATTTATGCGGGCGGTGGTTCAACAGACGGATTTAGAAGCCAGTTTGAGCGATCCGACAGTCGAAATAGATGAATTATTGGATGAGTTGCAAAAGAATGTGTGGGTGCATCGAGCGGGAGCCAACCTCATCGCGGTGAATGCGTCGGATGAGAACCCAGAAATCGCCCGCCAACTTTCGGAAGCGGCAATCGATACCTACATCAATTGGAAATTCGTGACCGAGAGCGAAGAAAACAGAACAGCTCAGGATTTTTACGCCACATTGCTGGAAAATTACCGAGCGGATCTAGATGCGGCAAACGACCAGATGTTCGCTTATCTCATAGAAAATCCAGCTCCCGTTCGCGGCGATCGACCCGAAACGGAACAGTTGCAGATTTCGCTGTTGCAATCGGAGATCGACTTAGCGGAAGAGCGGCTCAAAAACGCATTGGATAAAGATGAGGATATCAGACTAGCCATCAGCCAGTCTGAAAGCACCATTCGGCAAAAGTATCTGACGATCGACGCGCCCAAATTGCCGCATAAGCCTAATTTATCTCGCCGAAATTTGGCGCTTACCGTCGCCGCCTTTTTAGGGGCAGGCATGGTGTTAAGTTTGATCAGCTTACTAGGCAGTTTGTTGTTAGACCGCAGCTTTAAGTTGCCGGTAGACGTAAATTACCATCTCAATTTGCCGGTGTTAGCCGTTGTGCCTGCCGGCAAATCCGCTACCCCTCCCGCCTCCGTCTGACGAGATGACGGACAAGGAAGTATCATGAGCAGTAAACAAACCATCGCTAAGAATGCCGGCATTTTGATGGCGTCTCAATTGGTGACGTGGGGATTGACCTTGCTGCTAACCTTTGTGGTGCCTCGCTATCTAGGGGCAGCCAATGTGGGCAAACTCCATATCGCCAACTCATTGTGGCTCATCATCGCTATTCTAATTAGTTTTGGCATGGAAACATACACCGTCAAGGAAGTCGCCAACCGCCCTGAAAATGCGGGCGATCTTTTTGCCGGCATGTTATTGATGCGGCTGCTTTTATTTGGCGTTGGCTGGGCGATTGCCGCCATCTATTTGAATGCCCTCAACTACCCGCCGCTAACGATTCAAATCGCCAACATCATCGGCGTCAGCGTATTGGCAAAACAATTTATTGGCGCCGCATTTGCTGTGTTGCAGGGATTGGAGCAAATGCAATATATCTCTATCGGCAACATTTTAGGCAAAATCGTCAACACCATCCTTATCTTGGTGATGGTACATTTAGGATACAGCGTTATTGCCATCGCCTCCGCCGCGATTTGGATGGCGCTTGCCACTTTAATTTACCCGGCTTACAAGTTGCGCCAACAAGGGATGCTCAAATTCAGCCTGAATGTGCCGGCGCACGTCGGTTTGCTGCGAAAAGGGTTTCCGTACTTAGGGCTGATTTTGGCGATAGCCGCCTACCAACAAGTTGATGCCTTGGTCATCTCCAAGCTAGTCAACGACGAAACCCTGGGTTGGTACTCTATCGCAGATCAACTATTTGCCACTCTGCTATTTGTGCCATCCGTGTTTATTATGGCTATTTTCCCAGCTCTTGCCCGCACGCACGAAAACGCCCCAGAAGAGATGCCAAAAATGATGCGGCAAAGTTTCAATTGGATGTTGATCCTCTCTGTACCCATCGGCTTGGGCATTTTGGCGGTTTCGACCAAACTTATCGACTTTATTTACGCGGGGCAATTTGCCCCCAGCGCTCCCGTGTTAGCGGTGTTTGGCGTCGTATTGATTTTGACCTATCAAAATATGTTGATTGGGCAATTTTTGATCGCCATGGAAAAACAAGCTCGATGGGCGACTGTTATTTTTGTGGCTACCGTCGCTACATTTTTATTGGATTTAATCTTGATCCCTTGGTGCAGAGGTCAGTTTGGCAACGGGGCAATTGGCGGGGCTTTGGCGTTTATCATCACCGAAGTGGGGATGCTGGCTTATGGCATCTACTGTTTGCCGGCAGGTTCGCTGGGCAAAGAGAATATTGGGTTGGCGGGGCGGGCGATATTTGCCGGCCTGATGATGGTCGCCGCCACTTGGTTGACCCGCGCCCAACCTTTGCCAATTACCATAGCCAGCGGAGCGGTCGTCTACTTGGCGGTGGCAGTAGCGCTGCGCGTTATCTCTCAAACCGAAATACGATTTGCCCGCCAGATGGCGTTTAAGCTTATCGCTAGAGTCAAACCGCAAACCAACCCAGCAGGATAACGGGATATTATTTTCACATTGGAGTGATCATGGCATTAATGAAGCGAAATTCAAAACGAAAAAAAAGAAAGATCAAGAGCTCGTTAGCTCATGCAACTCCGCTAGCGTTGATGGCTGCTGACCAAACGCCCTTGATCGTCTTTCCGGGCGAAGTTATAACGAGTTTTCGCCACACCATAACTAGATTAGCGCATTCAGAATCATTGTCCAAGAGAATAGCAATGATCGCGGCAACGCAAGAAGAGGGAGTCACCTATATGTCGATGGCGATGGGCACCACGATAGCCAATGATTTGAGGATGCGGGTTTGCGTAGTTGAACTTAATTGGTGGTCGCCAGGCATGGCAGCTCAGTTAAATAACCAGACGGAACAGGCAACCCAGCGAAATGGGGCGTATTATCCCGACGTGCAGCGTCCGGAGATAGAAAGTTTGGGCATTGCCGGCATTTTACGGAATCAAGCCACGATTGAAGAGGCGTTAATTGCCACATCATTGCCCAATTTATCTCTATTGCCGGCAGGTCGGCTCAATGTAGAAAACCGCCCAATTGTGGCTCGCAGCCCCGAACTGTATGAGTTGATCGACGATTTGGATAATCGATTCGATTTGTTGATCTTCGACATTCCGCCTATTTTATCCACCAGCGACGCCATCGCTCTGTCATCATTAGCCACATCTTGCTACATGGTAGTGCGGCATGGAGCCACCACCATCGAAAACGCGCGGCAGGCATTGGACGATGTCAGCCACCTGGCGGTGAGCGGGGTGATTTTAAATCAGGTAAAAAACTACACTCCTCACGCCCTGTTAAAGCTGTTAACCCAGGCATAAATGAATCTTTTCATCGGTCTATTATTCACATTTTTTCTGTTGGGATACCGTTGGCAGCATCTTTCGTCGGGCGAACAGAGCAAACGGCTACTGGCAATTGCCGGCATCATCTGCTTCGCCTATTTCTTTTTCAACATGATTTAAAGGCAATATGTCAAAATCCGATGCATCCTACTATTTAGCCCCTAACTCCCAACTCCGTTTGGAGCGCAAACGACTCACCTGGCGCATTTGGTTCTTATGCTGTTTGCTGCTCACGTTGGCGGTATCTGCCTACATGTTCTATTTCGACGCAGCGTCGATGGCAACTGTTGGGCTTCTTGTTTATTTGCTGGGCGCTTTTGTCGCTTTTTATCAGCCTCGATATGGGTTGTATATGGTTTTGTTTTTCTCCTTAATAGGCGACAGTGTGGTTATGCCGGCATATCCTTTCACCAAAAACTTTTCCAGCATTGAATCTCTATTTTATTTGGGCGACGCCCTCATCTTTAGCCCGATGGAAATTTATCTGTTTGTCACGGCGTTGGGCTGGTTGGGCAAAGATTATCTAGCGAGCCGCAGCATCAAACTCTATACCGGCGAACTGTTTCGCCCCTTCTTAATTTTCATCTTCTTCATTACTTATGGTTTGATATTTGGCATTGCCAACGGCGGCGATATCAATATCGCTTTGTGGGCAGTCCGTCCCATTTACTACCTCTTTTTAATCTACATTCTCACCGCCAATCTCATCCAAACTAGAGCGCATATTAACAATATCATTTGGTTGGCAATGGCAGCGATTTTGGTCGATTCGATTGCCGGCAACTACCTTTTCTTCACATTGCATCGCGGCAACTTTGACGCCATCGACCGTTTGCAAGAACATGGAGCGTCTATCCATGCTAACTCTCTGTTTGTTTTATTGTTAGGGTTGCGGTTGTATAACGGCAGTTGGCAAAAAAAGGCGTTTATTCCGCTCATGCTCCCGCCAGTTCTCCTTGCCTATCTAGCCAACCAACGGCGCGCCGCCTATTTAACTTTGTTTATTGCCCTAGCTTTATTCTTTATCATTTTTTATCAGGAACGGGCGCGCCTCTTCAAACGCATTGCTCCGCCCATTTTGGCGTTAGTTGGCTCATATATCCTCATCTTCTGGAATTTAGGCGGACCTCTAAGTATGCCGGCGCAAGCGATAAAATCCGTTGTCAGCCCTTCAGACAGCTCCTCTTCGGACGCCCTTTCCAACAATTACCGCGTTATGGAAAATATCAATATCGCCTACACCATACACGCAAAGCCCATCACGGGTATTGGATTCGGCAATAAATTTTATTCGATTGTCGAATTGCCCGACATCAGCTTTTTTGAATGGCACGAATACATTACCCACAACAGCATCTTTTGGATATGGATGAAAGCGGGTCTAGGCGGCTTTATCGCCTTGCTTTATCTAATCGGGATGACCATTATGCACGGGGTTAAAACGGTGAGCCGCATGCCGATGGATGATATGGCAGCTATCGCCCTGACCGCCCTGATGTATACGATCATGCATTTTATTTTCGCCTATGCCGACATCTCTTGGGACAATCAAAGCATGGTCTATTTAGGAGTGATGATCGGCTTGCTTGGCTGCTTAGAGCATGTGGTGGGCAAACCGGCGCCAATTCCATCCAAAAGATGGAGTTGGCAGCCTGATCCACAACCGGCGCCATCCTTGCGAATGGGAGGGAGCGATTGAGATGAGAAAAGTTTGGAAGCGATTTAAAGGCGAATTTGCCGGCATTCAACCCGCTTATCTCCTGGCAAAACTGTTGTTAAAACCAGTTCCCAACCACGTTGGCGGTCGCGCTCGCAGCTTTGTTTTACGATTATGCGGCTTTTCCAATGTCGCTCCAACCGCCATTATCAATGGCTTGCCCCAAATTGCAGGAATTGGGGATGTCAAAAGACGGTTGGTTATCCAGGATGTCGCATTTATCAATGTCGATTGTTACTTTGACTTGAATGCCGGCATAGTTATTGGCAAACAAGCTGGCTTAGGGCAAGAAGTGATGGTTTTGACCAGCACCCACTATATCCGAAAAAGCCTTCCTCGGATTGGATATCATATCAATAAACCGGTTACTATCGAAGAGGGGGCTTGGATCGGCGCTAGAGCCACCTTGCTGCCCGGCGTTACTGTTGGGGCAGGCGCCATAGTCGCCGCTGGCGCGGTCGTTTCCAAGGATGTGCCGCCCAATGCCATGGTCGGCGGCGTGCCGGCAAAATTAATCCGCTATCTTGAAACCGAAGAAGAAGCCGCGCCGCCTATGCCGCTATCGCCCACAGAAAATCATTATGAAACAACTGTTCCCCTCCCCCTTGACTGATTTGCCAGCCACAATGCCGGATGAGAGCGCAAAACGTCATCCGAACAAAGCGGCATTTTCCTGGCGGCATTATTGGAGTTCGGGCGTCGGCTTTTTGTGGGCAAAATGGGCGTTGCGCCGCGCTACATCTGTTGGCGCCAGAGTGCGCTTGTTTGGCAAAGCCTCCATCATCAACGAAGGGACAATGATCATCGGCGAGCGCGTCCAACTCATTTCTACCATCACCCCCCTGGAGTTGGTAGCAGCCAACGGAGGCAAATTAATTATTGGCGACCGCTCTTTTATAAATTATGGCTGTTCAATTGCCGCCCAACAGCTCGTTCAAATCGGGGCAAATTGCCAAATTGGCACTTACGTAATTATGATGGACAACGATTTTCATCGGCTTGAGCCAGAACGTCGCCTAGAGCGCCCCCCGTCAGCCCCCATCATTTTAAAAGACAACGTCTGGTTAGGAGCGCGGGTTATCGTATTAAATGGGGTGACGATAGGCGAAGGGAGCGTGGTTGGGGCTGGCAGCGTCGTCACCAGAGATATTCCGCCTCGTTCCCTGGCAGTGGGCATGCCGGCAAAGCCGATTCGTCAACTTTAAATTAACTGCTTGCCCTTCAATGCAGGCGTCATGCAATTCAAATGAAACTTTCCGTCGTCATCCCCTCATACAATCGGCTAGACAGATTACAGCGCGTTTTAAAAGCGCTCGTTCGCCAAACTGTTTCGCTTGATCAATTTGAAACCATCGTAGTTACCGATGGCTGCACCGATGGCTCTGACCAATTTTTGGCGGCTTACGATCCGCCATTTGCCTTTACCCATTTGCCGCAAACCAATCAAGGTCCAGCTGTCGCTCGCAACAATGGCACAGCGGCGGCGCAGGGACAGATCGTTTTGTTTATAGATGATGATGTGATTCCGGAACCGAATTTGATCGCCGAACATCTGAAATGGCACGAACGGTATGGCAAAAACATCGTGGTGATGGGACCTATGCTCACCCCGCCCGATTTTAAGATGCAACCCTGGGTACAGTGGGAACAGGCGATGTTGATGAAACAGTATGACGCCATGAGCGCCGGCGACTGGCAGCCCACAGCCCGCCAATTTTACACTGGCAACACCTCTCTAGCGGTTCATCATATTCGCCAAGCAGGCGGGTTCGACCCTGCTTTTAAGCGGGGCGAAGATGTCGAATTAGCTTATCGTTTAGCGGATCGCGGTTTGCGGTTTTTGTTCAACGCCGCCGCCATTGGCTACCATTATGCCGAACGCAGCTTCGAATCGTGGAGCGCCACCCCGTATGCTTATGGCGGCAATGATGTCATCTTAACCCGCGACAAAGGGCAAAAATGGCTGCTGCCTACCATGGCAAGAGAGTTTCATGGACGCCATTCGATTATCCAGACATTGACGCGCATTTGTCTGGACAGGTTCATTTTAAGCCAAACGGCTCTGGCAGCGTTAAAAGTCGCCTCACAAATAGGCGGAGCCTTCTCATTAGGGGAGATTTCCCGATTCGCATATAGCGGCATCTTTAACCTGCGTTACTATCAGGGGGTGGTCGAACAGTTAGGCGGTAGAACCGAATTTATGGGGATGATCGCTGCCGCAAAAAAGGATTTAGAATCGGTTATTGACGAACGATATCATCCCAATCCCATCGTCCCTGATACGGGCTCGGGCAATGGGTAATCGTCAACCACACCGTTTTATTTAGGCGATGATACGCAAGGAGAAAGCATGTGGCAATTGTTTAAGAAAGATGTGCAAAGATGGATCGTTCCACAAAGCGTTTCTCCGCCAGAAATGGTGACGATTCCGCTCACTTTGAAGTTGCTGCTGCGTCATATGCCATTGCGGGCGATGTTTTGGTTTCGGTTGGGCTGCTGGTGCCGGCAAAAGAGGATCCCTTTTGTAGCGGGCATGGTAATGCGGCTGCTATATCGCGTCCATGGGCTAGAATTGCCGATCGGCAAAAAAGTAGGAGGCGGCTTGTACATCGCTCATCCGGTGGGTTCCACCCTCAACTTTCAATCGATGGGCGAAAATTGCACCGTTATCCATTCTGTGACTATTGGTATGCGAAACAATTGGGAATTTCCAGTTATCGGGGATGATGTTTTTATTGGAGCAGGGGCACGGATTTTAGGGGGCGTCACCATCGGGGATGGAGCGCGGATAGGGGCAAATGCGGTAGTGATTAGAGATGTGCCGGCAAATGCCACTGCCGTAGGCGTGCCGGCAAAAATCATCGACGCCACAACAAAAAACGCGCCCCAAAAATCGTATCCATTTAACGGCAAATTAACCGCTTCATCACAGTCCGATCTAGAAAAATCGACATAATTAGCAGACGAAGTTTGTATTGGTACCGGCGCGGCGGCAGTTATTATTGTATTGGTAAAACGCCGCGCCACCCCCAGTTTGATATTTCATATCATGTTTGAAGAGCAGGAAAGCTAACGTTACCACTATTTAACATCAAAAAACGTTAGCTAAAAAAGGAAGATAACATGCCAGAAAGTTACGCCACTTTTGGGTGGGGACGATCAATACGCCAAGTCAGACATGCCTTTCAACAAAAAAAAGTTGCCCATGAAAATATGACAACTATCCTCACCTACCTTCAGCAGAATGAAGCTCAGATGGTCGGTTGTTATGGGCGCCCTTTGCAAGGATTAAAGATATTAGAAATTGGTCCTGGGCAAGATATGCAGCGCGCCCACTATTTTGGGCTAAAAAATGATGTAGACGCCTTCGATTTAGACGTCATCCCACAGGGGATGAATCCCAGCAGCTACTATCAAATGTATCGGGCGAACGGGTTGGGCAGAGTGGTCAAGACGATTGGACGCAAAGCGATCATTGGCAATACAAACCAACAAGAATGGTTAAAGGTTATCGGGGGCGACCAATTGCGTCACCCCACTTTCATCCATGGCGATATTTGTCAAGAGATACCAAAAAAAAACCACTACGATGTGGTGATGAGTTGGTCGGTGTTTGAACATGTGCCTGATCCCCGCGCCGCCTTTGAAAATGTAATCGCCTCGCTAAAACCAGGCGGCATCTTCTATGTCAGCCTCCATTTGTGGACAAGCAACAACGGGCACCATGATATACGAGCCTTTACCGGAGGTGAAACAGAGCTGCCATTATGGGCGCATTTACGTCCTTCTCAGCGTAACATGATAACGCCTAGCAGTTGGTTAAATGAATGGCGCTTACCGCAGTGGCGCGCCCTCATTGACGAAATCGCCCCTGGCGCAGAAGAATATCTGGAACAGTATGAGCATCCTGAGTCTTATGGCTCTCAGTTGGATGAGGCGTTGCGCCAAGAGTTAAATGATTACAGTGATGAAGAGTTGCTGACGGTTAATGTCGTCTATTTGTGGAAAAAGCCAGTTTAAGAGAATACAAAAACTTTTTCAAGAAAAACCCGAAAGGATTTTGAGTGTTCCCAATCTAAAATCGTTGCGTAAATCTTTCGGGTTTTCACAACATATCTTGTATTTACTTAAATCGGGCAAGGGCTAAGGTTTGCCTATCATATCGCGGGCGATAACGATCTTTTGGATGTGGGCCGAGCCTTCATATATTTGCAACCCTTTAATGTCACGGTACCAACGTTCGACGGGGTATTCGTTACTATAGCCACGACCGCCATGCAGCAAAACCGCTTCGCCCGCCGCCCGGCAAGCGACCTCGGTCGCATAATATTTTGCCATTGAACTATACCGGGAGTTGTGAACCCCGTTCTCTTTTTGCCACGCCGCTTGATAAACCAGCAGCCGCGCCGCTTCGATTTCAGTTGCCATATCGGCTATCGTTCCTTGAATCAGTTGAAAGTCGCCGATGCGCTGTCCAAATTGGCGCCGATTTCGAACAAAGTCGAGCGAAGCGTCTAAGCAGCCCTGAGCGATGCCCAAAGCGCCGGCAGCCACGCCAATCCGCCCATGGTCTAAGGCGCTCATCGCCACTTTAAACCCTTCCCCTTCCTGACCTAATAGATTTTGACGAGGGACAATTAATTCATTCAACTGCACATAAGCGTGGTCGGATGAGCGATGTCCTAGTTCAATGCCAGCCATGGGGCGGGTATTGAACGCTGGAGAATCAGTTTCGACGATAAAGGCGCAAATGCCGCGATGGCGTTGTTCCCGATCAATGGTAGCGAAAACCAGGGCGATGTCGGCGATGCCGGCATTGGTGATCCAATGTTTTTCCCCGTTGAGAATATAGTTGTCTCCATCTAGCCGAGCTGCGCTTTTCATCGAAGCGACATCTGAGCCGGCGTCTGGTTCGGTAAGACAGTAACAGCCTATCCATTCGCCTGACGCCAATCGAGGCAGGTAGCGCGCTTTTTGGGCTTCTGTACCCCAATCGTTGATGCACAATGAAACCAAACTGCCATGCACCGCCAAAAAGCCGCGAACGGAAGAGTCGGCTTTGCCCAACTCTTCAGAGATAAGCGTGTAGCTGAGGTAATCCATCTCTGAACCGCCATACGAACTGTCGATTGTGCCGGCAAGAAAGCCCAACTCCCCCATTCGTTTGACCAAATGGATGGGAAATTCGCCGCTTGCATCTGTCTCGCGCGCCAACGGAGCTACCTCCTGTTGGGCAAATTGGCGGGCTTGATATTGAATCGCTTCTTGTTGGGGGGTAAGTTTGAAATCCATAATTTTGTCGCAGAAAGTGAATGTTCTATAACTTTATCATTCGCAACCAACAATTGGATTGGTTGTTTGATTTTTAAACATTGGTGATCAATCTCGCCCCGCGCTTGCGGGTAAAATAATCCATTCCCCACTGAATCAGGACGATTAGCCGGTTGTCAAATTCGATCAGGTAGGCGATATGGATGAAAATCCAAATCAGCCATGCCGGCAATCCGCTAAATTTAAACTGCCCGATATGGGCAACCGCTTTGTTCCGACCAATAACGGCTAAATTCCCTTTGTCACGGTAGCGAAATGCCGGCATCTGTTTGCCACGCGCCTCTCCCAGAAGCAATTTTGCCACATAATTTCCCTGTTGCATCGCTACCTGAGCCACGCCGGGCAGCGGTTCGCCCGTTTGATGCGCGTAATGGGCTAAATCGCCAATGACGAAGATGTCGGGAAATGCCGGCAGGCGGCAATCTGCCTGGACAATCACCCGCCCCACTCTATCCAGCGGCGCGTTGGCTCGCTTGCCTAAGATTTTGCCTAAAGACGACGCCCGTACTCCTGCCGCCCACAAAACCGTTTCCGTTTCGATGCGTTCCACCTTGTCGCCTCGTTTGATAGCGGCGTTCCCTTTGGTCAAATCAGTCAAAAGAGTGTGCGGTCTCACATCGACGCCCAACGCCTGTAACGCGGCTGCCGCCTTGGCGGACAGAGCGGCTGGGAATGCCGGCAAAATCCGCTCTTGCCCTTCCACCAACAAAATTTCTATCTGACGAGGGTCGATTTGGCGAAAATCGTCGCGTAAGGTACGATGCGCCAATTCGCCCAACGCGCCAGCCAGCTCTACCCCTGTCGGACCGCCGCCTACCACCAAAAAACGCATCCACGCCTGTCGTTTAATTAGGTCGGTTTCCCGCTCTGCCCGCTCAAATGCCGAAAATATCCGACGCCGCATTTCTAAAGCGTCTTCCACCGTTTTCAAGCCGGGGGCAAATGGCTGCCACTCCTCCCGCCCAAAGTAATGATGATGCACACCGGTGGCGATGATCAACGCATCATATTCGATTTCGCCATCGGCTAGAATGAGCCGCTTTTGGTCGGGTAAAATGTCTTGAACGTCGCCTTGCAGCGTCTGTAAATTTTTCTGCTTAGCTAGAACAGCCCGCAACGGAGAAGCGATGTCGCCTGGCGATATGCCGCCAGTTGCAACTTGGTATAGCAGGGGTTGAAATAGATGAAAATTGCGTCGATCGATGAGGCTGATTTGACCGGTATAACGACGAAGCGCTTTTGCCGCATACAAGCCGCCGAATCCGCCGCCCACAATGACAATGTGCATTATCTATCCGGCGTTGGCTTTGGCAATCAATTTACCGTTGGGCTGCCGGCACATAATCCCGATGATCATACCCCAAATAAATTTGCCGAGGTCGGGCGATCGCCTGTTCGTTGTCGTTGAGCAGCTCCTGCCATTGCGCCAACCAACCAGCCGTGCGGGGAATAGCAAACAAGACTGGGAACATATCTACTGGCAAGCCCATTGCTTGATAAATGATGCCAGAATAATAATCGACATTGGGATACAGCTTGCGCTCAATGAAAAAGTCGTCTTCCAGGGCAATCCGCTCTAACTCTAACGCTACATCCAACAACGGATTATCGCCCGTCACTCTGAATACATCGTCCGCCACACTTTTGATGAGTCGGGCTCGCGGGTCGAAATTTTTATACACGCGATGTCCGAAGCCCATCAGGCGAAACTCTTTGTTTTTAACCCGTTCCACATACATCGGCACATTTTTAACAGATTCGATCTCAGACAACATCCGCAAAACCGCTTCGTTTGCCCCGCCGTGGCGCGGACCAAAAAGGGCAGCGGTAGCGGCGGCGATGGCGCTGTAGGGGTCAACTAATGAGCTGCCCACGGAACGCATGGCATTTGTACCGCAATTTTGCTCATGGTCGGCATGGAGAATAAAGAGAACGTCTAGGGCGCGTTCTAGTTCAGAGGTGGGAGCATAACGGGGTTCGACCATTTTAAACATCATATTGAGAAAGTTGCCGGCATAACTTAAATCGTTGTCAGGGTAGGCATAGGGGCGTCCGATGAGATGCCGGTAAGAGAAGGCAGCCAGGGTAGGCATTTTGGCTATCAGCCGCGTGATTTGCAGAGCGCGGTTGTCGGCATCTTGCACATGCTTCGCTTCAGGATAAAAGGTGCCCAATGCCGAAACGGCGCTGATCAACATGCTCATAGGGTGGGCGTCGTAGCGAAAGCCGTCGATGATCTCCTTCATATTTTCGTGGATCAGGGTATGGTGGGTGATTTCATGCGTCCACGCTGTCATCTGATCAGACGTTGGCAATTCGCCAAACAAAATGAGATAGGCTACCTCTAGAAAAGAGCTTTGTTCGGCAAGCTGCTCGATTGGGTAGCCACAATAACGCAATATCCCTTTTTCGCCATCGATAAAGGTGATTTTGCTTTTGGTGGACGCCGTATTTTTAAAGGCGGGATCGTAGCTCATCATCCCAAAATCATCCTCATTGACTTTGATTTGACGCAAATCCATCGCCCGAATAGTGTCGTGGCGGATGGGCAGCTCATATTGTTTGCCAGTGCGGTTGTCAGTTACAGTTAAGGTGTCGTTATTCATTTGAGTTTTCTCCGAAAAATCCGTTGTCATCCAACGACTTGCGTTCAATGATGGAATGTCAAAGTCTATATTTTACCCCAGTTAAATGGGAGGGGTTAACCGAAATCAAATCGTTCTCCCGTCAATCATCAACGTGCCGCTTAATTCTCCCAAAAAAATCAAGTTGGTGGGCGATATAAATCAATTTCCCTTGTTGAATTTGACGCTTTCGAGCGGCGATCCAATCGGAAAAGCGTTGTTGATCTAGTTGGGAATGATCGGTCAAAGCTGTGGATAAGGTGTGGATAATATGTGTTAAAAATGTGGCTTCTTCTCCAAGATAGCGGGCGTTCTGTGGATAAACGACCCAATCGGAACTGCCGGCATTTAAGATTTCGCCGCCCGCTCTCTGGATCTGGGCAAATAAATGGCGTCCGGTTTTGCTGTCTCCCGCCGCGCAACTGTGGATAAGTCGATCGTCCATAGTTTGATGGTACAAACGCAAAATATGCCGATCAAATTCAGGGTCGATTTCTGGCTCTAAAATCGTTTCGCCATCAAAGTTGAGGGTGAAATAAAAGCAGCCGCCGGGTGGCAACAGCTTGAACAGTTTGGGCAAAGTTCGTTCCACATCGATTAAATCTAAAAAGGCGTGCGCCATGATCATTTCCCATTGCGTTAACGCGCTTTGCCGGACTAAAAAATCGCACAATTCTACCGTTTCAAAGGCGATCTGTGTGGTTGATGGGGGCATGAATGCCGGCAATCGCCGGCGGGCTTCTGAAATCAAGGTTGGGTCGTGGTCGATGCCCAGATAAACTGTCTCCTCCAACAAACCTCGTTGGGCAAAACGGGCTGCCATCCCTCCTGCCCCACATCCGATTTCCAACAGGTGGCGCGGGGCGGGGATTTGCCGCCAACAGTCTGTCATCGTTTGCCACACTTGCTGGTTGAGGGCGCGATCGTCTACCGTTTGTTTGGCGTCAAGGTATTGGAGGTAGAAATTGGTAGACATTTAGGCAAACTGGGTGACAGACGGTGGTCTATGGTCTATCGTCTGCGGTCAATCCATACAAAAACTTACGAATTATGCCGGCATTTTCCGCCCACGTTGGAAAATCGAAAAAACGTTTATACGCCGCCTCGCCCATTTTGCCCAATTGTACCCGATCCCCTAGCGCCCATTCTAGCCAGCGCGCCAACTGACGGGGCTGTTCTGGTTCAACTAACCACCCTTCTTGCCCATGTCGAATGATTTCGCCCGCCGCCCCCGCTGTCGAAGCGATGACGGGCAGCTTTGCCCCCATTGCCTCCAAATAAACAATACCGAATCCCTCATATTGAGACGCCATCACAAACAGATCGGCTTGCCTCAAATAGGGGGCAACTTGTTCGTTAGGCAGCGCTCCCAGCAACTTTACCCGCTCTTCCCACCCGTTTTTGCGGATAGCGGCTTGAATGCCGGCGCTATAGGCTGGTTCAAATTCTAAACCGCCGATGACGGTTAATTGCCACTGCCCGGCAGATGCCGGCAATTGCGCCAATGCCGCCATCAAGATGTGCAACCCTTTTCGGCGTACCACATTGCCTACGGAGATGATGTGTAACGGTTGGCGGGTTAGTTTGGGTGAGGAGAATGTCGATGAAGATGTTGATGAAGATGCCGGCAAATGGTCTCGCCCCGGATACGCCACCACGCTTGGTTTGCCGCCGCCAATCAATCGCTCTACATGCCGGCGCGAATCTTGGCTATTGTAAATCAACCCATCCACCGAACGCAGGTACGCCTTTTCCAGCCAACGATAAAGTCGATTTTGCCATGCTGGTCGCCATTCTGTAAAACGCAACAGATGAATCAAAGAGACAATCGGATAGTTTGCCGCTTTCTGCAGCCGCCGATTTAGCCACAACGCAGAAGGATGCGTCAACTCATCCTGAATCAATAGGTCAATTTCCGCATCTTTCAGTTTCAGCCACAATTCAGCCGAAAAGTTATCCCCTAAATGGCGAACGTAATTTCGCCATGGCAAGGAAAATATGACGATTTCATCTCCACCCGCATGCAGTTGGGCAACCAGATGTTTATCATATAAATAACCGCCAGTCAGCGTATCTAACGAACCATAGATGAGCAACCCAATTCGCATTAAAGTTTGCCTCTTTTTATGTTGGTGAGTATGGTAATAAGACGATAGACTTTGGTAATCGGAAGTGACACAAATATTGTTGGAAAATTGTCTAAAAATCTCTGTGCCCTCTGTGTCCAGTCCATTTACGTTAATCATATAAATTCATAAAGGAACAATCCAATGACACAAGCCCCCCCATTTGATTCTACCCAACATTTGGGCTTTCAACGCATGTGGCGTCGATTTCCCGAAAAAACAAACCGCCACTCCTCTGTTTGGTGGTTTTTTCTGCTCACGCCCCGCCAGCCAGAGGGATTTGGACCGAAACAAGCGATGGTGACGCTGGTGTCGCGGGTGGGCGAACAAGTGGCGATTAATAATATATGGCACAAAGGGCTAACTACAGACAAATCGCCGCAAACGCCCGTCAGCCATTTTGACGGCATGGCGTTGAATTGGATCAACACCGGCAACAAAATGTATGAAGGGATTGTCCATCAACCGGGGCAAATCACTTTAGATCAGTCGGGGTGCGTTTCGTTGTGGGCAGAACAGTCGGATGGAACACGACATGGCGGGCAGATGGAAACGTTGCCGGGCAAACCGTTTGGGGTGCGGGCGCGATTTGCCGGCAAACATGGTTACAGCCATTTCGACGCATGGGGCGACCCCGCCCATGAAGCGGACTCGCCAGATAGCGTGTTAGATTTGAGTACGCCTTTTGGCGGCAGCCGAGTGGTGGCATGGAAGCGGGCGCAATTTGCCGGCGAATTTGCCACCCCAGAAGGGGTGGAGCAATGGGAAGGGATCGGCTATTTTCAGCGGGTGTGCCTCGACTTTACCCCCTTTCCATGGAAATGGATTTGGGCGGCATTTGAGGATGAGAGTGTATTTTCTGCCTTTATCCCCTATGTTGGGTTAAATTTACTCCGGCGGGGAGATTGGTTTTACCCTAATGCGCTGGAAAAGTTGACCATTCCCGTCAGACGCACTGGATATTTTAATCGGGGTGACAGTAAACAGACGGTAGATTTTGACCATGTCAACATTACGCCGCAGCTGAACGGAAGCGAATTTCCCGAATTTGATGTGACTTGTCGGGCAAATAGCGGCGACCATTTCAGCTTTCGGCTGTTGCCGCACGCCCACGCTCAGGTGTTGTTAGACCGGCGGATTTTTGGCGGGCTGTGGTTTTCTCGGTACAACTACAATGAATATCTGTTTCGAATGGGGAATGTGCAGGGGGAGATTGCCGGCATGAAGCTAACGCCACAAACGGTCGGCAACGGGTGGGGCAATATCGAATATACGTGGGGGATGGGATTGTAAAAAACATACGCCGAGCGGCCGCCTTAAACCTGGTAAAATGCAAGTCCAAATTAGCCTTACGTCATTGGATGAACTAGATGCCGATGCAATTAACTGGTTGCGACTAGCGTATGAGGGGATTTCCTAGCGTCTGAGAGAAAATTTTCAGCATTATCATTGTGTGGCAACCTGATCACAAATGTCGTCCCCACCCCTACAGCTGATTGCACAGAGATCGAGCCATTGTGCAGCTTGATGAGCGCTTTGACAATCGCTAATCCCAACCCAAACCCGCCTGTAGCCGTGGAGCGCGATCTGTCGGTACGGAAAAAGCGATCAAAAATATGCGGAAGTTGTGCCGGCAGAATCCCCACACCCGTATCTCGAATCGATATTACGGCAACTTCTTCATTCTGTTCCAACCGGATCGTAATGGTTCCCTCAGCGGGCGTGTGTCGCAGGGCATTTGAGATGAGGTTGTGAAAAACTTGGCGCAGACGGACTGAATCGGCTGAAATTTTGGGCACAGGATGTAGTTCAACCATCAGTTCGATAGCTTGCTCCTCCGCGATGGGCTGGAAGGTTGCGGCAGTTTCCATCAGCAACGTGTGCAAGGAAACAGGTTCAAAATGCAATGAAAGCGTATTGGCTTCCGCCAGCGCCAAATCTTGCAAATCATTCACCAGGCGCGACAAATGGCGCGTTTGTCCATACAGATTTGCCAACTCCTCCTCATCCAATGACACCACGCCATCGACAGCCGCCCGCAAATTCCCCTCTAACACAGTTAGCGGCGTACGCAACTCGTGCGAAACATCCGCCATAAGATTTCTTCGCAACTGCTCCGCTTCATCAAGATCAGCTGCCATTCGGTTAAAGGCGCGCGCCACATCAACCATTTCGTCGCTGCCATTTTCTGCCACCCGACGGGAAAATTCCCCCTGTCCAATCGCATTTGCCGCATCCGCTAACTCAGAAAGCGGCGTTGTGAGCCGCTTGCCGCTAAACACGCCCACGCCTATGCCGGCAACCCCAATTACTAATACGCCCAACAAAAATGGAACCGCCAATTGAACCAGTTGTGGTGGCGCCACAGATGGGTTAGGCATATCTTCAGCCTGACCATCACAGTTTCCCGCCGAATCACAATTGATGACAGGGTTACTTCCATTGGGATCAGTCCCCACCAAAAAAAGGAATCCAAAAACCATTATCGCCATGAGAACAGACGCTATGACTGTGGTGAACAAACATCCAAGGCGTACCCAAAGTTGATTCATGCGTTATCTACAAACCGATATCCGATGGCATACACGGTTTGAATAAAGATGGGATTGTGCGGATCGGGTTCTATTTTTTGCCGCAAATTGTGAATGTGGGTGTCAAGTGTCCGCCCCATCCCCTCATAAGCGTACCCCATCGCCTTCTCTAACAACTCTTCGCGGGTTAGGGTGTGTCCAGCGTTTTCCATAAGATGTTGGAGCAAGCTAAATTCGATTGGCGTGAATTTAAGAGTCGTATTGTCTAGGCGTATTTCACGACGGGAATCGTCTAGGCGAAATCTACCGATAACCAACACACCCCCCTCCCGCGTTTGCGCCAAGTCACTACGACGGAGCAACGCCCGCACCCGCGCCACCACCTCACGCCCGTTAAATGGCTTTGTAATGTAATCATCTGCGCCCAATTCCAATCCCAAAATTTTATCCATATCGTCCACACGAGCCGTAAGCATGATAATCGGCATCCCAGAAAGTTGTTTGTCGGCACGGATGAAACGGGTCAGCTCATACCCATCTTTATCAGGCAACATTAGGTCGAGTACAAGCAGGTCTGGCTTTTCGCGCCGCAAGATATGTAAGGCGGTGGCGCCATCATACGCAACCAGCGCTTCATACCCTGATTGCTCTAAATAACTGCGTATTATCTTGACAATCATTTTGTCGTCATCGACGACGAGAATTTTATGGGACATTGTGTTGTTCACTCAGCCAATAGAGATAAAATTCAATACGCCGTGTAACAAAAACCCACCCATTTGACCATCCGTTAGCCACCGAATCGCGCCAAATATCCCTCCTAATAAAAAAGCTGAGGGAAGATAGTAAGGCAAAATATCTGCGGGCGCAAAACCGACATGCGCCAAACTAAAAATAGCCGCTTGGAGCAAAATAATGGCAACCGTGTTCATCTTTTTCTGTTTGAGATATGCCATGAGTTGCCCGCGAAAAATCACCTCTTCCTGCCATGAGGAGATGGCAAAGCTGAAAATTGCGCTGGCAATCAGCTTGTTTAGGTCAACATTTCTGAACGCCCCGATGAGAATCACCATTCCAATGAGGAGAAAGGCGGGAATTGCTCCTAGCAATTGACGCTGCCAATTTTCTCGTTTCCATCCAATCTCGCGCCAGCTTTGACCAATGCTGATTTGGGTGGGGAAAATCAACAGGATTGACATGCTGAAAATGGTGGCGAGCAAAAAGAACCAAAATGCCGGCACAGTAGAGAGGTATAGAATACTCCCAGTGATGTTGATCCATGCTCGCGCGGCAAAAATTCGACTCAACCAGAAGGCGGCAATTAAAAGGGCAATTTTTGTGCCTGTGGGTTTGGCAAAATGGATAGCGGCTAGCCCACCCATTACAGTAAGGGCGCAAAGCAGAATGTCACGAATAGGTATCATAATTGGCTGGTTGGGTTAGTCGAACCACCAAGCGAAGAAGTCGGTAGGATCTATGGTTGCCCACAGAACGAGAAGAATGATGCAACTTAGAAAGAATGCGGTTCTTGGATACAAACTGATTGCGGGAGGTCGAAGGGCCATTGTCAAGAGCGTGAACGCAATCCAAACTGGGCAGGTTGCCAGCAGCAACGGCGCTGCAATTGTCGTGGCGCGGTCAAGCGAATCGGCAATGCTAGGGCTACTCAGGTAGTCGACATAAACCACAGGGGAATGCCCCAAATGTAAGCGCACTGCCACCGCAAAGAAAATGAAGAGGAAGAGAACAGCCACTGGAACGGCTGTTAGAAAAGCATGGATTGTCCATAGGACAGAGAAGAGCTGAGATGATCGTTTCATTGGCGACAATTTTACAGAGCCAATCTCAAGATATTCTGAAGATTTTCGTAAATATTTCTGGGGTTTCTAAAACGGCGTTTGAGGCAAGTAACTGTGAAAGCAACTCGCGCCTGGGATTTCATCGCTCTGCCCCTCTTCCCAGCGTTTCCTCATGAGCAAAATCCCATTGATCGATTCAATTGAAGAAACAGAATAGCCAGCGGCTATGGCATTGTTAATGTTTCTCTGGTAACAGCTAACCTCCGGGAGGTTAGTTAGTTTGTCATCCCAACTGGCAAACCAGTTAGGGTGAGCCGGGAATGATGGGGAAGTGAAAAATGCCTGTTTCGTTTGCCGGCATCTCCCCGCCAGCGCAAACTTGGGTCAACACATGGTAAAAGTAATCGTCAGCGTCGGAAGTGGGGTCGTGGTAGCTAGTAGTAGATGCCGGCAAGTTGGCGAGCAACGTTCCTTCGGCAGGGGGCGAAAAGTAGGGGGAAGTTGAGCGATACGCCTGGTAACCACAACTGTTTTGGTGGGATTGCCAATCTAGGGTTATTGTGCTTTGGTCAAGCGTTTGGGGGGTGATGTAGGTGCAGACGGGGGCGGTGAGCCACGGGTCGTAGCTGACGTTACCAGAAATGACATCGCCGGAACCGGCCCCAATGCCGCTAGGTCCAGAAGCGTCGCCCCACCAACTGTAGCGAGCGTCAATCTGGTCAGCGTGGTCGTTTTGCAGCCCGGCTATGCTGTTGCCGGCAAACAAACCGTTGACCATATTCACTTCCGAACTCCCCCAATTTTCCACCCAAATTCCCCGATTGTTTTGGTTAAATTGTACGCAATTCAATTTCAATGTTGCATTGCTAACAATTATTCCATCATCAACATTTTGAATATTTGCGTAAGCGACATTCATTTCCCCACTATTCAGATGGATACCTTGCCAACTCGTTGCTGGTGGACTTGTTGCAGAGGTAAAAGTTATTGGGCTGGTTGGAATGCCTAATGCTTGTAACTTCCCTTCAACTTTGATGTTTGTGCCAAGAAAGACAGTGACACTAGGAGCTACAGTTAGGGTAATGCCGGCAGGTATATTAAAATTATGGTTTGGTTCGAAATTTCCACTGCCAATTTGATACCCTTCTAAGTTATTTTGTGGTGTTAACCAAACATCATCTATCAAAGCCATCGGATTACTTAAATCCCCAATTTCGATGAACACCCTGTTGAAGGCGTTGTTGACAAAAGTAACATTCTCCATCTGCAATTGGTGGATGGCGCTGGCATCGGCATCAACACCCATCCAGCCTGAATTTTGGATCACAGCGTCACTAACTTGTACCTGTCCGCTATTTTCTCGCAGCCACAAGCCAGATTTCATTTCATAGACTACATGTTGTAGATTCCCTTTTCCGCCCGATTGGAAGCTAACCGCCCCATCTTGGGTAGAATTATGCGTAATCGTAATGGGGGAAGCGGGCGCGCCGATGGCTTGTAAATACCCTTCCATTGTTAAACCATGCGGCAAAATTAATGTGGCGCTAGGTTGCAAGGTGAGGGTGATGCCGGCAGGGATCCTAGGATACCAGAGTGTTGACATGTCATAATGCCCCCATTCATACCCTTCTAAGCCAGGTTGAGGCGTTAGTGTTACGCTGGCAGTGGGCACATCTAGGAGATTATCATCACCGTCAATTTTGACCCGATTGATTGTGTTATTGGCAAAGGCGACATTAGTCATATGTAGTTGATGAAGGATTTCTACGTCAACGATGATGGGATAGGTATTGACCTTTTCAATGATACTGTTTTGCAAGTTGACAGTTCCACTTGAAAACCACAAAACAGTCCATATTGAATCAGCAGTGAATGTAACTGGTTCAGATAATGAGCCATTGGCTACTAAATTTCCCCCTTCAACAAAAATTCCTCGATGAATTACGCCAAAAATAGTTGTGCCAGCAGAAATTGTCATGGTTGTATTTGCTGGCACAGCAACGTTTGAATTAAATTCATAACCTTCTAATCCAGTGTGGGGAAGAAGGGTGACATCTTCTTTTATTCGATCTGCTGTTGGGCTTGGAAGGTTATGCGTAACTAAAATTCGATTGGGTTGGTTATTGGCAAAACTGCTATTGGAAAGGGACAGACGGTGTAAATTTGCCGGACTCATTCTTATCGGAGCAGCTAAACTATCTTTGAACATAACACCCTGAAATTCAACCATTGGAACTGGATCGACATAGTTGCCTTCAATCAAAATAGGAGCGTTCTTAAAAATTGCCTGTTGAAAGTCTCCCGAACCCTGTTCACCATATATCAGAAAAGGCAAATTGCCCAGAGATGTGGCGTTTGAAGTAAATGTGATGGGCTGAATGGTTGTTCCAAATGCGTTTATTTTGCCGGCAATTGCTAAATTACCAGATAAGATAACCGTTACATTTGGTTCTATAGTCAAGGTTACATTGTCAGTTACAGAAATTGGCACAGAGACCATGTAAGGACTGCCGGCAACAGTCCAAGTGGTGTTGGTTACGATGTCGCTGTTGATAATTGTGCCGGCAAAATTGGGCATTGCCTCTACGTTTCTTGGACTTAGGAATGCCAACAAAGCAACCAAATTTAGAAAAATCATGGCAAAAAGGATAGAGATGCGGTGAAAAGAAGCGTGTAAATTTAGCATGGCTATGATACTCTGGGCACAATGGGGAAGTGGAAGATACCGGTTTCGTTTGCCGGCATTTCTCCGCCAGCGCAAACTTGGGTCAAAACGTGGTAAAAGTAGTCGTCAGCGTCGGAATCGGGGTCATGATAATTGGTGGTAGATGCCGGCAAGTTGGCGAGCAACGTTCCTTCGGCAGGGGGCGAAAAGTAGGGGGTGGTAGAACGATACACCTGGTAGCCACAACTATTTTGATGCGGTTGCCAATCTAGGGTTATTGTGCTTTGGTCAAGCGTTTGGGGGGTGATGTAGGTGCAGACGGGGGCGGTGAGCCACGGATCGTAACTGACGTTGCCTGAAATGACATCCCCAGCGCCAACGCCAATACCGCTGGGACCTGAAGCGTCGCCCCACCAACTGTAACGAGCGTCAATCTGGTCAGCGTGGTCGTTTTGCAGCCCAGCAATGCTGTTGCCGGCAAACAAACCGTTTGTAATTTCTAGGTTGCCTGTTCCACTGCCATCTATCCAAATACCTTGATTGTTGCCGGCAACAGAGACGCAATTTAATTTTGCTATGCCATTGGTTATAGAGATGCCCGAACCGGCTGAGAGAACTCTTGTATAGGCTAAATCAGTTGTCCCCGTTTTTAACTCAATTCCTTGCCAATTGTAAGCCGTTGGAATGCCAGGAAAGGTTGAGAGGGTAACTGGCATAGTCGGCGTGCCGTTGGCTTGCAAATGCCCTCCTTCTATCCGAATTGAGCGGTCTGAGTGGCTATGGATCGTCACGCTTGGGTTGAGGGTCAGGGTAATGCCGGCAGGCACTCGAAAAGCGTGATTGGATGCGCTCTCTCCTGAATCCAAATCGAGAAAATAAGAAATCAAACCCGGAAAAGAAGACAATGTAGCAGATTCCTGCATGGATATGTTTGTTTCATTCTCTTTATTGCTGACTTCAATATGGCTGAATGAGTTGTTTAGAAATGAGACATTTGCCATTTGTAATTGATGCAAGACATCAAAATTGATGACAAGCGGCGCGTCCTGAACCGTGGAAAAAACGGTGTCGAAAATTTGAACCAAACTACTGCTAGATTCAAGATTTAAGCCATTGCCAAGCTGATATGCGGCATACTGCAGTGTTCCACTACCTCCTGCTTCAAACCGCAACAAATCGATGCGGCTGGTTGGGTAATAGGAAGCCAATGTGATAGGGTGAGTGGGCGTTCCAATGGCTTGAAAATTGCCCAAAACAGACATTTCGTGGGGCAAAAACAAGGTTAAATCTGGTTCGATGGTCAGGGTGATGCCGGCAGGCACCTTAAAGCCGCCACTCGTAGCTTCGCCATACACCACATACCCTTCCAGCCCCGGTTGCCCCGACAATATCGCATCTTCTTGTAACTGATTAGAAATGCCGGCAATTTCAATCAAATTTTCTCCATTGTTCATAATTGTGACATTGGAAAGTTGCAACTGATGATAAGAGGCGGCATCTGTGCCTAACGGAATGCCGTTGGCGTTTTGCAATATACTGTCCGAAATTTGAACTGAGCCGCTATCCTCATACAAACCAATGCCGTAATGAAATTGCATGTCGATATGTTGTAAAACGCCTGTTCCGCCATCTAAAAAATGCAATGCAGAAGGCGAACCACCGCTAAAAGCAATTGGTTGGGCAGGCGCGCCAATAGCGTTTAGGTTGCCGGCAATCTGGAAAGCTCCGTTCCCGCCAATGACCGTCACGCCCGGCTCAACAGTCAAGGTAATCGTTTTGGAGACACGAATCATGCCAGACAAAGTGTAAGGACTGCCGGAAACTGTCCAAGTGGTGTTGGTTACGATGTCGCTGTTGACAATTGTGCCGGCAGCCAACCGGGCTACTGTACCCGCCTGTGTCTGCGCTGCAAAAACCGCCATCACAAATAAATTTGATAGACCAATAAGCGCAATTGCGCCAAAACGCTTCCAATAAATGGCGTACATCATGTCTCCGATTGCCGGCGCTCACACATGCCGGCAGATAAAATTACAAATATTAAACTATTCTACTTCCTGAGTGACTAAAAAATCTATAGTCCCCTTGCCCCAGCCATTCTCCCTAATTTCGCCTGCCGCTAATAGTCAACGCCCCTTCTGTGATGGTTACATCAGTCAGAATGATAGATGCCGGCAAAAACGCCAATGCGTCTCCAACCGCTTTGTTCAACGCTGTTTCAGCTCCATATGCCACCGCATTAGGCACAGTAAAGTCGCCAATTTTCACATCACTGATGTCAAAGCGCAAACCCAAACCCATCACCGGCGTTAATTTTGCCGACAATGGCGCTTGAACCGGCGTATTAATCTCCCCTTCCAACAAAATCGCCCCATCGCCAAACTTAAATCGCAAATTTTGGGCTGCCGGCGCTTCCCCATTTTCCGCCGCTGCCGTCTGGCGTAAAGCGACCGCAGAATTCAATTGCTCTTCCGTAATAGTTAACGTGTAATTTCCATTTTCATCAGGTTCCAAATTGTTAATAGCTGCCTGCAAAGCGCTTAAATCGATATCCGACGCCTGGGCTGTGGCAATCAATTCTCCTCCGCCAGCGCTGCTCGATGCCCCAACGGTGGCGACCATGCTGCCAATTTCGCCCGCTTGCGCCTGAATCGTTGGGGCTTGGGTCGCCAATTGCGCCACTGCTGTGGCTGCCTGATCGATCGCCTCACCCGCTCCAGCTTGAAGCGTGGGACGGGCGGTAGCCAACTGAGACGCTGTCGTTTGAGCCGCTTCGGCAGCCGTTTGGGCGGCGGCTGCCGCTGTGCCAGCCCCCTCTTTCGCCTGTTCAATTTGAGAGCTGGACAATGGTCCGCACGCCAACATCGTTAGCCCCAGCAACAAAATAAAAGCCGTAGTTGGAAGTGTAACTCGCGATTTTTTCATATGGCTCAGTTTAGCACAAATCACTCCAAAACAGATTAAAGTTTACCAGGAAATTGTTCCTTACCAATCGCTAAATTCCCTGTTACAATCGTTGCGTAAAGTTCATTAGAGTTGTTCCGTTTTAATTTTCGCCTAAAATTCGATCCCTATTTTTTGATCATTTGGGCGCACAATTGCTAAAAACCGACAAATTTGTGAATTTGAGAATCATCATTTTTTATAAAGGAACAACTTTATTATTTTAAGGCGCGTTGTGAGTTGTCTTTATTGGTTTGTTCGATTCCCATGGTTGTTTTTGCTCATTGGTATGTTGTGGCAAACCAGTTGTGCCGGCAATTCCGCGCCCATATCTGCAACCTCCACGACCCCTCTGCCAACCATTGCTCCAACGGCTTTCCCGCCCACTTCTTCCGCCACAGCAACCTTGCCGCCGCCATCTGCCACTCCCATTCCTACCCCCTCTGTCCCGCCAACCGCTACGCCCCCATCCACCCAAACTGCAACGCCGACGTTGACCCACACCCCAGCTCCCACCCCAACCAGTTCAACCACCCCCACGCCTACGTCACAATTCGCTTGTCGCTCGCAAGAAGCGCTTGCCGGCATCCCCTCCACCGGCACAATAAACGGCAAAGGAGCGGGAATGCCGGCATCTCCTAATCTTATTTACAACGGGGGCGGCGGCAATCTCATCCACCTCGGCTTCGATGTGGAAGGATCGCCTGCCTATTTAGGCGAGTTGTTAGATGTGTTAGATCGGCGCGGCGTCAAAACCACCATGTACATCCTGGGTTCCTGGGCGGAAAATTACCCAAATTGGGTACAAACATTCGCCCAACGGGGGCACGAGTTGGGCAACCACGCTTACAGCCACGCCAACATGAACGATCTGACGCCGCAACAAATTAAAGATGAGCTCAATCAAACGGAGCAAATCATCCGAAATTTGACTGGGCAAAGCTCCAAGCCCTATTTCCGCCCGCCCTACGGCTCTCGCAGCGACGCCAGCGTGCAGGCGGCGTATGAAGCGGGTTGGAGCACCATCATCTGGTCGGGCAGCAGCGAAGATTGGCGCGGCGACGAAACAAACGCCAACCTGATGTGTCAAACGATGCGCCAGGGGGCGTTTCCCGGCTCAATACTTTACACCCATACCTATCGGGCAGATATGCCGGAAGCGGTGGATCGTTTTATCGGCGAAATGCAATCGCGGGGGTACATTTTTGTGCCGGTTTCCGTGATTTTGGCGGGAGGTTAATCTCAAATTGTTGGCGAACCTCGCCTATCGCATAACTGCCGGCAAAAATATTTTGCTGAAATTGTCGGGCGGATCATAAATCGGCTCTAAATCCGTTCCTTGCACAATGCCTAACGGCGCATAGCCGCTATACCCAGGGAAAACCGCTCCCAATCGGGGGTTGCCCAATCTCCGGATCAATATTTCGCTCAACACTTGTCGGAAATCGGTCGTCACCGCCAAATCCGCCCCATCATATAGTTGGTTAGTCGCTAAGCCGGGCCAATCGCCATAAATGCCGCCATTGACTTTACCGCCCAACGCCATCATCAAGCCGCCATGTCCATGGTCGGTGCCGCGGTTGGCGTTTTCCCGCAGCCGCCGCCCAAATTCGCTCATCACCACAATCGTGGTTCGTTCAATGTAATCTTCCCCGCCGCTGCCATCCAAATCGGCGTAAAAAGCGGACAATCCCGCCGACAAATTGGCGACCAAATCGGCAAAGTATCCATCGGCCGGGTCGGAGTTGGCTTGGGCTTCATGGGTGTCCCAACCGCCTAGGTCGATGGTGGCGGTTTGCATGCCTAATTGCAGTTTAATCATTTGCGCCACCAATTGCAGTTGGTCGCCAAATTCGGTGTCGGGGTAAATGGCGCCGTTGCCGGGGATGTAATTGCCGCTTGCCTGAGTCTCGATTACATCCAGAGTATCTAACGCTTTGGTGCCGGCAACTTGCAACAAATTGGTTCCTGCATAAAGATGGCGCAAAGCCGCTCGCTGGGCTGACCGCCATTGCCAAGGACCGGTGTTGTAGGCAAAGGCGTCCACATAATCGAGAGCGGCAACATCTGGCTCGCCGAGAAAAGCGGCAGGTTGACTGTCGCCAGCAGCGAATGCCGGCATCACCATAGATGCCGGTAAATTATCCGCGCTCTGCAAATGGCGAGCCAACCAGCCAGTTGTGGAGTTTTTGTTGCCAGGCGTGCCCAATTCCATATATGCCATGGCGTCAAAATGGCTGCGCGTATTTTCGTCCATGCCGGCAGCTTGAATGATCGCCAATTGGTTTGCCCCAAACAAAGCGTGCAGCCCTGGCACGGATGGATGCATGCCAAATTGGGCATTTAGGGACAGCGCTTGGGCTGCCGGAAAGTTTAAATCGGGACGAGCCACCTCTAAAAAGCCTCGATCTGCCCCGGCGATGGGCGTCACCAAGCTCAACACGTCACATCCCCCTCGCAAAAAGATCACAATGAGGATATCTTGATTTGGTTCGTTCTCGGGATTCCCAAAAACGACCTGATTGAGTCGCGCCCCCGCCATTGCCGCAACCGCTGCCGAACAACCGGCTAAAAATGAACGTCTTGTTACTCTAGGCATACTATTTTCCTTACATTAGAAGTGGCAAAACAAGGATGAGGCAATGAATAATTTCAGCGATTTTATGCCCTCACCGCCATTGAAAATCAGGGGAAAGTATAATTAGCGCCGCCAAAGATCGAATCCGGTTCTGTAACCCTTCATCGGTAGCGATTGGCAGCTCTAAAGTAGGCGTCACCCCCTGCGCCATAAACTCGATCAATTTGTCGCGGTCGGCGCTGGCAACGGGTCGCCCTAAGATGCGATTTATCCAATAATCGACGATGCCGTTCGCTGTGCGAATGCCGGCAGGATGTTGGGCGAATATATCGATATAGTAATCGTCAGCCGCGTCTCTTCTGTCTACCAGCCAATTAGCCAACCGCCAGCGCATCGCCAGCGAAGTAGCCCCCTGCCAATGGGCGAATTTGTCGGGGTAGCCGTTGGGCGCCTTCCAGGAAAAAGAGCGTTGTCCAATCAATCGGTACAACCACATCAAACTGTCGCCAAACTCTTCATCCACCGAAATGACGATATCGGCATTCATCGCCCGCAATGCGCTTACTGTCGCTTCAAATGGGCGCTTTATTTTGCCCCCCCAGCTATTTTGAAAATCAGTCGAACGCATAATGTGGCGGTAAACTTTTTTCAATTGGTCGGGGGCGTTCACATGTTGGCTGAAGACAGCCGCCGCCGAATCTATCAAACTTTGCGATGGATTGTCGCTAACAAAGCGGACGCACAATTTGCGGCAGATGAATCGAGCGACGCCAGGATGCTCGGCTAACATGTCAAGCACATCTCTGCCATCCTTTAGGGCAGCTTGGTCAGCGGGTATAAATTGCCCCAGCACATTCTTTTGGAAGCGATCATGCCATTCAGCCCGATAATAAAACTGACCGCTGTTGCCGACCATTGGATTCGAACTGCTGTTGGATACTGACCAGCCGGTAAAACATCGCGTCGCTTCGTACACGTCGTCGTCCACATACCCAATTGGTTTGCCGGCATTATCTTTAGGCACATCAGCTTGGCGCATTACCCCCAGATAGTTTTCAGCCCCCATCGTATGCAGCTCAAATAACTCTCTCGCCCAATTCTCATTGGGCCCGGCGTTAGAGCTTTTGTAATTATCCAGGTAATAGAGCATGGCGGTGTGGGTTGCCACCGCTTCCAACATCTCTCGGAAATTGCCCAGCATATGAAAGCGGATGACGCTTTGGTCAAAATGGGGCAGTACAGACCGGATTGGGTATGCCCAACCGTACACATTGAAATGATTGTGCCAAAAGTCGGCTAACGCTTCAACCAATTGACGCTCGCTGTAAATAGCTCGCATCATCGTCGCCCGCTCTAGCTCCACAGTGGGCAAGGAAGGATCTATGCCCGCCACGACATGATCTGCCCACAGCTGCGTTAGAGATTTGTTTAGGGTGACGAAACCAGCCGCAGCCAAGCGCGTATCTAATGCGCTGTCGTCTATGCTGTTTGGATCGAGCTGTTGGTCGAGGTAGGCGTCCAGCCGTTCTTGGTTAGAGTTGCCCAGGGCGTTAAACGCAGCTACATCGCCAGGGCGCGCTCCAAACGCTAAGCGCGTGAAGGCGATAACTGCCAATGGCGGGACAATTTGGGCAGAATTAAATGATTTAGTTGTATCGTTCGGGGTTAAAAATGGGGAAAATAATATATCTCTCCGCGAAGCGCCGACAATTGCTGCTTGTTGTTCCATAAAACCTCCCAGCTTCTTTGCAACAAGGCTTTACAGCGTAGCAAAGATTTGCTGGGGGAACAATTAACCATTTTATAGTTTTAGGATGCGCTCATCAATGAGCATAATAAGCGTCCCGCTCTAACCGGCGATTACCCGCCAATTTCAGACATGACGCGATTGAGCGGGATGATCTCCTCCGCTAACCCGTGCCCCCATGGCTTTTGCCAAACTCCCTCAGTAATTAAATTTTTCAGCTGGTCGTCCGACGCCCCATCACGCAGCGGCGTCATCAAATCGACCTCGTTTTCTCGCAATAGGCACAATCGCAACCGTCCATCTGCGGTCAGGCGAGCGCGGCTGCAACTGGCGCAAAATGGTTGGGTAACAGAGCTGATGAAGCCGATAGAGCCCAGGGCGTTGGGCAATTTGTAGAGCCGGGCTTCGCCATCCAATTGCCCATTGTTGAGTAACTGCATTTCGCCCAAAGCGGCGGAAATCGTTTGGCGTAACTCCGCTTCTGGCACAATTCCCGCCTGCTGAAAATCCGCCACGTCGCCAAAGGGCATCATCTCAATAAAGCGAAGCTGCCAGGCGTTGTCTATTGTTAGTCGCGCTAAATCGATGGCGTCTTGCTTGTCGTTGACGCCGCGCACTACAACGGAGTTTAGTTTGAGTTGTAAGCCTGCCGCTTGCGCCGCCCAAATGCCGGCAAATACGTCATCTACCTGTCCCCAGCGGGTTAACCGGTGAAATTTTTCGGGGTCGAGGGTATCGATGCTGACATTGACCCGTTGCAAACCGGCTTGCGCCAGAGGTTTTGCCAACTCGGCTAACATCACTCCATTGGTGGTCATAGCCACGGTGCGAACCCCATCTATGGCGGCGATGCCGGCAACAAGCTCGACCACATTGGCTCGTATCGTTGGCTCGCCGCCCGTCAACCGAAATTTGTGAAAGCCCAGCTCGGCGAAGATGGTCGCCAACCGCAAAATCTCATCATCTTGCAGCAGCTCTTGGCTGGGGCGAAAGGCGATATCCTCTGGCATGCAGTAAACGCAGCGCAAATTGCATTTGTCGGTGAGGGAGATGCGTAGGTAGTTGATTTTTCTGCCGAATTGGTCGATTGTCATAGGGGAAGTTTACATCAATCTGGCGCATTTGGCGTATTTATTTACATAACCATCTGTTACTCAACTCGGATAGCGGTCAGGGGCAACTTATCGTCCAGCCAATGCCCATCTTCCGCCACAATGGGCAGCCGCTTTTTGCTGGCGGGATCGATGACGGACAAAACCAGTTGGTAAATGCCGGCATCCACTGCGCCCGCCAATTCGACCATTTGCGCCCCGGTCGCTGCCGGCAGCGGCTGTTCGACTCCTGTCACAAAATCCCCATCACCCGTCAACAAATGGAGTTGCAGCAATCCCCCCTGTGGCTGAATCGATTGCCAGAATAAGCGGATCGACAATGGCTCGTTTACTGCCGCCCGCCTTGCCGGCAAATCGTACCCTTGCAGGACAGCGATCTGGTTAAAGTTTTTGTTTTGGGGATTAGGAAAGTCGGCAGCGGCGGAGGCAACGGCTACTTCGCCCAATGGCGCGGCGTCACCGATGGGAATGCCGGCAGCGTCGGTTGCCGGCAATCGATAGCTGTCAGGGGCATACAAACCAACGCTAACGGCTAATCGAGACGGACTGTAAGCGGCGTCGGGCAGATAGATGGCAACCCGTTCTACAAATCGATCCCCTACTTGCCACAGACCCGTCGGAAATTTGCCTAACCCGGGATGGCTGTCTCGTTGAGCGACGACCGCGCCCGTTTCCAAATCGATCAGATGCAAAAAGAAAAGATATTCGCCTGGCGGGCTGCCCGTCGCTTCCCAATACAATGCAACTTCTAGCGGTTGACCAGGCTGTATCTGCGATTGGCTCAACTCATAACCGCGCAATCGGGCGAAATAATCAAATTGAATCTCGACCGGATTGGGCAGTGGAGCGTCGGCGGCGAAGCTGGGCGGGCGGGCGTAGGCTGGACGCAAATAACCAAACAACGCCCACAACGCCAAAGTGAACATGCCGGCAATCGTGATTGCCGCCCCTCTTTTACGCCAAACCCCTTTTCCCAAACCCATCCATTGAAACCAATTAGAGAAACCACAACCGACAAGCAAGGTTAATGCCGGCAATCCGGGAAAGAAAAAACGCCCCATCGACCCCGCCGGGCTGACCAACATATAGTTGAACAATACGGCGAAAAAGAGGAGGGCATGCAGGCTCAACAACGCTCCGCCGCCGATTTTTTCCCCTGTCTGCCGCCATCGCCGTTCCCAACCAAGCGCTGCCCCCAGCAACCCCAGCCCAGTCAGCCAGCCTAACAAACGGTAAATGAATGCCGGCAATGGGATTTGCCCATACCCAAACCGCCCCCACAACGACGACCAGGCTGCCGGCAACTCCAGCCGCGCCAACTCCCAACTCTCGCTTGGAATCCGCGCCCCCCACAACTGTTTTACCATCTCAAAGCCAGTCAAATCTCCATAGAGTTGGTAGTTGCGAACGAACCACCAGCCAGCCAACAGCGCCGCTGTTGCGATAGACAACGCCGCCGCCTCAAACCATAATCGCCGCTGCTGGCGGCGCCACGCTTGCCAGCTAATGGTTGCCCCAATGACAACGGCTGCCGCCGCTAAACTCATCTTTGCCAATAAGCTGACGCCGTATGCCGCCCCAAGCATAATCGCCCACCGCCGGCTCAAACCGGCAGGATCGCGCCACAATCGGGCGCAAAGCCACAAAATCAATCCGCCGCAAAAAGCGGCAAGGGCATCGTTGTTGATGGCGCCGCTAACGTATAGAAACATGGGGTTAAACGCCAATAGCGCCGCCCCGATCAGGGCTGCCTCGGGGCTGGATGGGTAAACGGTTTTGCCGGCACGCCATGTAACCCACACAGCGCCTGCTCCGATCATCACATTCAACGCCCGGAGCAGATGCGCCGCCAAGCCCTCGCCCCACCAGGGAAAGGTATGGTCGGGATTAGGCAGATATAGATTTTTGTTGTCTACGCCGACTTCTTCAAAGCGGTATGCCCAAAAAGGATTGACTGGCGGCGAATGGCAGATAGGTTTTGTCTGTTGAATGCCGGCAGTCGCTGCCGCCCCCAACCAATAAAACAGCGGAGGATGATGGCTTTGCGACCGGCAAGGCTCCTCCCCTTGCACCGGCAAGCTCCTCTTTTCAATGAGATACCGCACAAAACGATAATGGCGCAATTCGTCGCTGGCTTCATGCAAGGGGTTGATAACGCTGGTTGCCAACCCAACGACCACAAACATCAGCGTTATGAAAACGATGCCGCGCCGCGATTCCTTTTCCATCACGGGAGGAAGTGTAGCGCCCCCCCCAATTCATGCCATACGGAAGGGATGCGTTTGCCAAATGAGGGGCAAACAAAAAGCCCAGGGGCGAAATTCGCCCCTGGGCTTTTCTTTCATTTCGAACGCAAGAGTTAAGCGATTGTAGAGACGACGCTATTTTGATCGCCAAATTCATTAGGCAGATAAGCGTCTGCCGACGTATCGTTCGCCCAATTTTCTCCGTCAATTAGATAACGAAATTGAAACTCGCCATTTTTAGGCATCCGAATCTTAGTCCGAAAAACCCCTTTCTTTTTGTTGAATTTCATTGGAATGGGCTGCCATCCGTTGAGTTCACACACCAGGGCGGCGCTTTCTGCGCCTTCGCTGCTATATTCGAATGTCACATCCGCTTCGTCTTTGGTCTTGAAAAACTTTTTCTGCAACATTTTTTACACTCTCCTTTGTCTTAACACGACGCAAAAAATCGCCCCCAGTTGGGCGATTCTATTGCTATACTCAATTTAAATAGGCGCTACGTAAACTAGAGAGCGTCAGTATAAGGGTTTCTGGAGTGTAGTCAAGAAAATGAATAGGAGCAGAGAGCTATCGGCTAAAGACTTAACTGGCGCTCAGGTATTTTAATTATTGGCGCAATATTTTGTTAGCAATTGTTGTAATATCCCGCCTGTCTCGCTCTTTTTTCGTGAAGTTACCCAAATAGATTTGAGATTATCCCAATTTATCCCAGTTTTCCCAAAAGTTCTCATTTCCTATTGCAGTTACAGAACGCATGTGCTAATCTCTTTCATTAAGAACGAATGTTCTGTTTTCCCTAACATAGGAGCGGAAGAAGGTCACGGTTCAACCGCTCCTCCCCTTTTTGCCTGAATCGGTAAATTTTTGAGGGCATATCGGGATAACTTGAACAGATTTTCGTTGGTTAAGCTGAGGTTATAAAAAGGACGCGCCACCCAAGCTCCATTTTATGATTCTCAAAATTGTATTGTTGAGTTGTAAAGGTCGGATGGACAATTTGCGAAAGCAAGGAGGTTATGATGCAAGGGTCGATTTATAAAGGATCGGGAAACGCTTTTCGATGGCAGTTTTCAAGACAAACGATCGTTGGGGTTTTGTTGGGGGTAGCTTTGTTCGCTTTTGAGCTATTTAATTTTGACACCACCAGGTATGCCCTTGACAATTTGTTAGGGGGAGTGACATTTGCCGGCGCTAGCTGGGCGACGATATTAGCCATCGCTTTTTGCGCCATTGATTTCGCTGGATTAGCCCATCTTTTTACGCCCCAGCAGGGTTGGGCTGAGCCGAAAGAGGTGTGGTTTTTAAGCGCCGCCTGGCTATTGGGAGCGTCGATGAATGCGGTGATGACTTGGTGGGCGGTCAGCTTAACCGTTCTTAGCCACCCAATTATAGGCAACGAAATTTTTAATCGGGGGCAATTGTTGAAAATCGTGCCGATTTTTGTAGCGGTGTTGGTGTGGCTGACCCGGCTGCTTTTTATCGGCGGCATTTCATTTGCTGGCGAGCATCTATTTCGCTCTCAGAAAATGCCGGCAAAGCGGATGCCGGCAAAACGCGCTCCAGCCAAAAACCGCAGGTCAACGGCAAAACCAAAAGTCTCTGCCCGCCGCCCCGCCCCTAGAACGGCGACCAACCGGCGGCGAACCAGCTACGCCAACAACAACCGCCGTCCGGCAGCGCCCATCCCCATGGCGGCGCAACCCTATCGCGAATAGCGAATAAATTTGTGAGAACCCGCCAGGTTTAATCCTCCTTGCGGGTTTTCATGGCAACCATTTTAGGATTCATACCATGTGGGGCTTGCGTAACATTTAGAAATTTGGCTTTTATCTGGTTTGTAAACAAGCTCTGTCCAAAATTAACAATCAAGTTTCTCTGGATGCGCCTAACTCCTGGCATGTTGTACATGTTGATAGAGAAAGTGAGAAATTCACCTTGACGCCATCCAAATTTTAATCCATAATTTCACTAATTATCTAGTTGATATGCGCCACTCAAATCAGCTAATATGATGAAGTAGCCATTTTAGCCTAGCTGATTTTAGCCAAGCCATAGGAGAGAACCATGAACAACCAATCGCCTTTCTATCCCTTTTTTATCAAGGTCAGCCGAATATTTATCATTTTGGGCGCAACGGCTATCGCCTTCAGCCAGCCCGTTTCTGCCCGACAAATTGATACTAAACCACCGGAAACGCCACCGGCAGAGCCTACGACTATTCCCGCCATGGAGCATCAGCCGCCAGCTGAAACAGAATATTTCACTGACCTTTTTCCGCCGCAGAATCCCATCGTTAGCTACGATTCTGAGTTGGCAGTCAGCGATAGTTACCCGTTAACCGCCCCCGAAAAAGGAGCCAACCTGTCATTCAACGATGATTTGGTTGGCGTCGCGTTTGAAGCGGGCAGTTTTTCTGAAGCGACCCAACTGCAATTCACGCTGACGTCCCAAGAAAAACTGCAAACAGCGTCATCTGACCTTATCGCTGAACCTGGACTTGAACCATTGGTTGGCTTTCGGTTAGAAGCCGTTTCTGCTGCGGCTGCGGAGCTGGAGACAGCGGAACCCTTGCCTTTTAAGAAGCAGGGACGGCTGATCGTCGATCTGCGCTCTTTACTGCCTGAAAACCATGAAGATGGCGAATACTTCTTAGCCTATGAAGATCCCGAAACCTCGGGCAGGTGGCTGCCCGTCGCCATCACCGTACATGACAAAGCCGGCTTGCTCAGCGCCGATGTGAGCCATTTCTCCAACTGGATAGCGGGCAAAGCCCCTACCCCCTGGCAACCTAACTGGCAGCAGCCAGGCGTTAGCGAATTCAGCGGGGCGGCAACTTATGGTTACCCCATTGAGTTACCGCCTGGTAGAGGGGGATTGCAACCCAATTTAGCCGTCTCTTACAGTAGCCGGGGTTTAGATGGGGCTATTCATGACCCGGATGCAGGTTTTATCGCCCACGGCTGGACGCTGGGAACGGAAATCAGCATCGTTCGAACTGGCATCGAAATTAAAATGTGCGTTTGTACCCCGCCTCCGCCTCCGGAGCCGCCTCCGCCTAAATATGCAGAACTGCACCACCCAGACGAATTTAGGTTGGTGTTCAATGGAGCAGGACACAAACTCTACCCTGAAAACCCGGCCGCTACTGCCACTGCCGCGACCATGCGCTACTATGTGGAAGATTCGCCCAGCATGCGGGTTACTCGCTATTATGATGAGACGATTCCCAATTTAGAAAAGATTTATTGGATAGTAGAAACGGGAGATGGCAGCAAATACCGATTGGGATATGAGCAAGAGGCAGAAGAGACCCAAACAGTGCAAAATGCTTGGAATATTATTATTCATGGTCATCGTGGATTGGACACAGGCAGCAATACCGACTTCTCTCCAAAAAACAGATCTGGCATTAAATGGCATGTGGACACTGTAACCGACGCTTTTGGCAATCAGATGGTGTACAAATATAGTCAATCCACCAAAAGCCAAACGAATGATTTCCCATTGATGAAGCTGCGAACGCTTAAAGATACGCTGACCGAAATTCAATACAACTTTCCCAGCCAGGTCGCTACGCTGCCTGCTCCTAAAAATGTCGCTCAACTCCAAAACCCAGGCACTATCATTAAAATTTCGGCAAAAGCCCAAATCGCCGGCAATGGCGAATGGGAGTTTCATCAACCCATTTATATTTTCCATGGCGCTGACTCTGTATCCAACCAGGAAAATATCGCTGAATATCGGCTGATCACCCGCGGTGAATATCATGACAGTCCCGGGTGCAAGAAGCATGGCGGGCGGGTTGCCCATCTCTCTACCACCGTGGTGTTAGACCAAATTCAACGCTTCAGCGGCACAGATAACGACCCCAACACGGTAGACAGCGGCGTCGCCTCCCTGCCGGCAACCAACTTCGCCTATGCCCTCAAACCCCACTTCATCAACAATGGACAAACCTGCTTCAACTTTATGTACCTAGAAGAAGTAGACAATGGCTACGGCGGGGAATTTACCTTCACCTATCAAAGCGATAACCGCATCGTTGGGCAATATAAAGAACATTCCAACGGATTAGAATATCCTAAAATTGGCTTCAATTACTTCGTCACCAACATAGAGCACGACGATGGCATCGGCAATGTCAGCCATGTGACCTACAGTTATAATACGCCTTGTTATGATCAAACGGGGTCTAACGTTGGAACTTTGCCCGGAGCGACAACCTGCAGCTCTCCAGACGCTGAAGAATACGGCAACATATGGGGCTTTGCCCAAACGACAAAAACTATTCAGGATTACAGCGGCAATGACGACGCCCGTACCATCGCCACTTTCAGCCAAGCCGTCGGCGCCGCTATCGGCAGACCCACCATTGTTCAAACGGGCAGAATGAACAACTCTTTGTTCCAACTGGCCGATCAAACTGTAAACAGTTACCAATCTGTTACTTTTGACCCCAACAACGCCGTCAACTTTACCTACTTGTCTGAAAAAGAGTATACCATGTGGGATGAACTGGGCAGCGCCATGGCCGGCAAAACCAAATATTTTTACGAAACAGCCAAACAAGGCGGGACACAATATGGCAATCTAACCCGAGTGGAAGAATACGCTTCGCCACAAGCCAACTTCCCCATCCACCGTTCCACCGAAACCTTTTACAACCCCAATGTGGCTGGCGATAATTGGATAGTCGTTAAGCCCGTCCTTGAAAAGATCCATGACGGAGACCCTATCGAATCAACCAAAATGCGGGAAACATGGTTCTACTATGATGGCGATACAAATATCAGCGGCTTGCCTCCAACCAAAGGGGAATTAACCCGCCAACGCGCATTAGTTTCTATACCGTGCAGCCAATACCCAGGCGGAAGCAGCTCCAACTGCATTAGGGCTTTTAAGATGATTATTACCGAATACGCCTACGATTCCGCATTTCGTGGCAATTTAATCAAAACCACCACCTATCCCGGTTATCAATATGCCCAATTTGATATCAATTGGAACCTAATTACCCCTATCATCGATAACAAAGGGACGGGCAGAGAAACCATTATCGGATATGACGCCGCCTACCGCCTCTACCCCATTTCCCTTAAAAATGACCTGAACCAAGAGACCACGTTCAAAATCTACGGCTTCAACCAACCCCTGCTCGGCTTCCAGGAAACGACCGGCTTGCTGCACTCCTCCACCGATGTGGGCAATAACCGCTCCACCTACTACGAATATGACGAATTTGGCAGATTGTGGGCGGTCTATGACGACATCAACGATTGGATCATCGATACCAATCGCTGGAACGACAACCCCATCTCCCGCTATCGCTACCGCGACGATCGGCAACCCTTCCAAATTATTACCATGAGCCGCCCCCAAACCACGTTGGGAACCGCCTACGCCTATCAAGACGCCGTCTATTACGATGGCTTTGGCAGACCTATCCAATCCCAATCCCTCAATAACGAAGTGGATGGGATAGCCAACCGCCAAGATTTAGTCGCCACCACCCATTACAACGCTCTGGGGCAGGTCGATTGCGTCACCGTACCTTATGCCAAAACCCATGTTGACCCCCCTGTCGCCTCCGGCTACGACGCCGCCCCTTGCGTCAGCAAACCCCATACCGCCACCGAATATGACCATGCCGGACGAACCACCAAAGTTACCGACCCTGCCGGCAATGTGTCTGCTACTGTTTATGCTATCGAGACCTCAACCGGACGGTTGCGAATCAATCCTATCGACGCCAACCGCCATCGCGTTCAACTCATGCAAGATATCTTTGGGCAGGTGACCCAAGTTGATGAAGCGACGGGAAATTGTGGCGGCTATTTCAACGATTACCCTTGCGGCGGCGCGTATAACACCCCTTGGGCAACTTACGCCATAACCCACTACAGTTACGACGCTCTGGGCAATCTAACGCAAGTAACTGACGAAGAAAACAATGTGACGACAATCACCTATGATAACTTTGGGCGCAAAATATCGATGGATGACCCCGATATGGGGGTGTGGAACTACGAATATGACGCGGTTGGCAATCTCATCCGCCAAGAAGCCAACCCCGCTGACCCAGATGCCAACATCCTGTGCTTTTACTACGATTCCCTGGATCGGCTCACCCGTAAAATAGAGGACGACTCTCCTGCCACCGCTTGCCCTGCCCCAAACAATGCCCCAGCCAGCGGAAATTACCACCTCGCCACTTATAGTTACGATACCGCCGCCAATGGCGTTGGCGCCCTAGCGGAACTGAGTTGGGGTCCTGACCCAACCGAAGACAAAGACAGTTTTACCTATGACAGCAAGGGACGGCTGACCAGCCAAACCCGAACCATTGACAACATTCCTTTTACGATGTCCACTGCCGCTTATGATGTCTGGAATCGTCCTACCCAAATCCTCTACCCCAATGGGGACACCATTGACATTGGTTATGATCGAGAGGGGGAAAATAGCTTATCGTTGAACAATGTTTCATTGGTTGACCATTTGCGCTACAATGAGTTGGGGCAATTGGTAAAGCTAGACCGGAATGGGGCAAATGATACCGCTTTCGATTATTTTCCCGCCACTGGCGCCCCCAATAGCGGCAACAACGCCTTTCGACTGAAAGAGATTACCCACCACATTGCCAACGACGCCGCTTTCCCCGATTATCAATATCAATATGACCCCGTGGGCAATATTACTCAGATACACACCGCCGCTGGCGCAAACTCCGAAACGGAAAATTATAGCTATGATCACCTTAATCGGTTGACCGCCGTTAGCGGGGCGTACAATCGCGCTTACGCCTATGATACGTTAGGCAATCTCACTCAACTGGGCAATGACAGTTTGGGTTACCTAAACCCCAACCATCCACATGCCGTCACCAAGCTAAATGGCAACAGCAACGCCTTCGGGTATGATGTGCATGGCAATATGATATCGCGCACAGACGCCACTGGAACATTTAACCAAACCTTTGATGCGGAAAATAGGTTAACCCAAGTCAACAAAGCTGGAACAGGAGGAGGAAACACCTTCTTTGAATATGATGCTGATGGAATGCGCGCCTTAACCATCCGCCCAGATGGAACCAAAATCTATACCCCCTTTCCCGGTTATGAGGAAGAGCGTCGTTCTGGCGGGGTTGTGATAAAGCGAGCCACATATATTTTGGGCGGGCAAGCCATTGCTGCCAAGGTCAGCGGCGACCCCGACCCGGCGGACAACGGCACATTCTTCATCTACAGTGACCATTTGGGCAGCGTGCGCTACTTGGCAAATGGAACCAATGTGGTGGCAAACAGCTACGCCAAATATTACCCCTTTGGGGATTGGCGGGTTGAGCCGACTGCCGGGCTGACGGATGAAGGATACACCGGGCATAGCCACAACAACCTGGGCGGCGGGGCGGATGATTTGGGGTTGGTGTATATGAATGCCAGATATTATTTGCCAGGCATTGGGCGCTTCGCCAGCGCAGATACCATTGTGCCCAACCCCGCCAACCCGCAAAGCCTCAATCGCTATAGTTATGTGAGCAATAATCCTATCATCCTTACGGATCCAACTGGTCATTGTGGAGCAGATTTTCGGTTGGAAAAAAGAACTGTTTATTATGATAACTACAATGGAACGCCGATTGCAATAGATTTTCCCGTAACCGACACTGATGCTTATGATGAATGCATCGGAATCCGCGATTCACTTCAAGAACGGTATGGCATTAGTATTGAAGGTCGTTGGACATTATGGGAAATGGAACAATTTGAAGCAGCTTTACGTCATGGTGAAAGACGGTTAGCCGACGTGGGTGTGGGAAACCCACAAAGCGCTTTGGCAGATATGATGGGTGGCGCTACATTTAAGCGTCATCGGGGCAAATATTATGATTGTGGCGGAGTAACATCACGTGGATGTGCCAGCCAAGGAGCATTCGGCTCAACAGTATATCTGCCTGATTCCACTTTTTACGATGTCAGTGTGATGAGTAATGGAAAATACCCTGTTCCCAGAGACCAAGTTGCTATTTTCGCCACCATTTTTCATGAAATCGCCCATGTCTGGGATTATCAATACAATCGTGATTTGAGAAAAGGGTCGGCATTTAATCAGTTAGGGGCTAGCCAATCTGGAGAAGAATTTGCCTGGGCTTTTGCTGACTGGATGCTTGGAGAACGTAGTAGCCCAAGGACAAAAGGAACAAGCCATCACCACGGCACTGAAACAACATATTTAACTATTCAGCGTTGGGTTGAAGCGCTTTATGTGGATCAAGGAAAATGAAACAATGCGAAAAAAAATAGAATTTCTGACAATTAGTAAATGGAAGATTGTGATATTGGTATTTTTGTTGGTCGCTTGTGGTCCGCCTTCAACCTCAACTGCTAAAATAGATTTTTCACCCTTCCAGGGAGGTTGTTCCCCTCCCTGTTGGCATGGCATTGTGCCGGGGACGACAACTGAACAAGAAGCAATAACCATCATTGAGAATTTGCCTTTTGTCATTAGGAGTTACTCCGAACAGCTAGACGAATATTACCTTGATTATGGCGTAAGCAGTTATAGGTTTCTTATCTCAAACGAAGTATGGCGAGGAGGCGCTACCACATCAGAAAACGGGATTGTGGGTTTGATAACGCTGGGGGTAGAACTCCCACTAAGTGATTTTGCAGAGAATTGGGGTGAGCCGCAACACCTTGCCATTTTGGAAAATGATAGTGGCGCTATTGGTTATCAATATTGGTTTTTTTACCCTGAGCAGGGCATATATATTAAAGGGAGCATAGACATGCATAGTGAGGACGAGATTCGAGATTTTATGGGGGGAGCAACGCCTAGCTCAAGCATAAAGATTTTCCCTGAACTGTTGATATATTCTGTACATTTCTTTGCCCCAAAAGATGACATAGTTGAGGCGTTATCTTCACATTATGGAAGAGATTACTGGTTGTGGGATGTAATGCGGGAATGGGAAGGGTATAAGTTTTATGATATGCCCCGCTAAAATGGTTGACCAGTGGGAATGGGGTGGTGGCAACCAGCCGGGCAGATTTTATGCCTTTTGGCAGTTGGCGGGTTGAGCCAACTGCCGGATTGACAGATGAAGGGTACACCGGACACACGCACAACAATCTTGGCAACGGGGCAGATGATTTGGGGTTGGTGTATATGAATGCACGGTTTTATGTGCCAAGTTTGGGGCGTTTTGCCAGTGCAGATACCATTGTGCCCAACCCTGCCAACCCGCAATCTTTCAACCGCTACTCTTATGTCAACAACAACCCCCTCAACCTCATCGACCCATCGGGCAATTTTGGCATCTGCTTCCAGCAAGGCACAGGTGCAGATGATGATATCACAGCGCTCTCAAACTATTGTGAGGAGTTAGCTGAATCGGGCGCCTTTGGACCCAGTAATGAGTATGAAGTTTTTTCAAATGATGCGGCAGGTGCAATTAGAGCATTGGCTTATCTCATGAAGATGATGTCATTGTATCCAGAAGATCCGACTGTAATTGTGGGCTATAGTTGGGGTGGTGGTGGAGCATTAGAATTTGTTTGGTTACTCAATGATTACGGAGGCAAATCTTGGAAGGGCAATTCCGTACCAAGCACAAAAATTGATGCGCTAATTTTAATTGATCCTGTCTTGAAATGGCGAGATAGATTTAGGCGCAGCTTTTACACTGTCCCTAGAAATAAAGCGGGGCATCCAACGTTGCCACCTATTGTAAATCATGCTCTTAACATCTATGCAGCTACTGATGCTTACTTCGGTGATGCACTTCCTTGGGATTCAGGAATTACCAATATTGATGGCGCCAAAAATATCAGGCATTCGGGTAATCATTGTTCAGTTGCATACCAAACATGTGAGTTAACATTTGTGGACGAGGTTTTAGGCATTAATGTCCCAAATCAAACAAATCCTTTTCTATTTGGAATATGTCAGGGTATATCTAGGACAATGTCACACGGGTGTCCATCTAATATGCCGAAAGTTCCTTCCTATTCAAAACCCAGTGATCCTACCAACAGATGGACATATTATTATATGCGGCGTTGGTTATTAGGAACTGTAGGTTACTGAGATCATAAAAAACGGTACTGAAACTGGGAATTGAAGAGGTTATCATGAAAAAATTGCTAATCATCAGATTGTGTTCTTTATTTTTTCTACTGATAACACCCGCATGCATTACCAGAAAAATACGCGACCCTTTCCTCAATTACTATTTTGATTACCCCAATAGAGTTGAGTTTGAAACTATCTACTTGGAAGACCCAATAAAATGGGGTGGATTCAATCAATTATTACATGCCGGTTCATTACTGTTTCTAACATCTGACCAACTCATTATATTGGACATAATAGACCCAACTCAGCCCATGGAGTTAACCAAACAACCCTTAAGCTCGTCCAATTTGGTTGAAAAAATTGAACATTTGGCTCTCTATAAAAATTATCTTTATGTCACTGGTACTGAATATGGATTAGAGATTTATAATGTTTCCGACCCATCAAATCCTCAACTGGTTAACATCTTCCCTGATTTAGGAGCCAACAAACTGATTTTCTCCGATTCATATGCTTATGCGACAAAAAGTTGGGACAAATTTGACAACAACCAATTACAACAACCTCATTATTGGACTATTTGGGACATAAATGAACCATCCAACATAAAAGTTGTAGGAACATTTCCGAATGAATATGCTCCTATTGCAATTAAAGATGATGTAATTTTTGCCAGCGTACCCTATTTTCTACACAGTGGGATCAATGCCCCAGATTTTGTATTTCAAGCTATTGACATCTCGGACAGAATCCATCCCAAGTTAGTATATGAAACACCATTTCCAGCAATAGCAGAAGCAGATATTCGAGGTGATATGCTTTTTGTTGTAGAAGGGGGTATTCGTGTTTTTGACATTTCTAACCCCAAAAGCCCTATATTGCTTGAGCAAGAATCGAACTACTTTAACGTAGGTCCATACAGTCGAAGTGCATTCGGAGAGGATAGAATAGTTGGGGGAATGGTGCATGCCCTAAGTTTTGAAATAGTTGATGGAAAAACAAAGTTATCACCTATTGGGAAATTGGATGATGATTCCTTTCACGAGTTGATTAATTGTGACAAGGAAATCTTCCCCACTAACGATATTACTGAATCTATTAGTACATTAGCTACATTGGAGGCAAGAGGAGTAGTTGCTCAGGGTGCAGCTGAGAGCCAAAGAAATATGGTTACATCTGAAGAGTGCGTTGCTCGATATGTTCCGTTCGATTACGAGAGTGGAGATGTGGCATTGAAGGATGACTATTACTTTGTAGCGACAGAAGAGTCTGGTTTGCTTATTTTTTCTATTCCTACAAAGTAATTGCTGAAATTATGTTTGTTACTTGGGGTGGCGGGTGGCAACATTTAGCGAAGCGTCGCCGACTGCCGGGCTGACGGATGAAGGGTACACGGGGCACACGCACAACAACCTGGGCGGCGGGGCAAATGATTTGGGGTTGGTGTATATGAATGCTAGGTATTATGTACCAAGTTTGGGGCGTTTTGCCAGCGCTGATACCATTGTGCCTGACCCTGTTAACCCGCAAAGCCTTAACCGATACAGTTATGTCAACAACAATCCGTTATTATACATTGACCCATTTGGACATTTTGGCGTTTGCTTTCAGGGTGGAACAGGAGATGAACCTGGAACAGGATTTACTGAACAATTATGTAAACAATTAGCGGACAATGGGGATTTTGGTCCAAGCAAACAGTATAAAGTCTTTGCAAATAGCAATGAAGGAATAGAAGCGGCTCGCATTTACCTGTTTATGATGCAAAAGATGTATCCTGACGACCCAATAGTTGTATTGGGATACAGTTGGGGTGGGGGCGCCGCTTTAGAATTTGTTTCTTTTTTGGATTATTATGTACCTTCAACTGAAATTGACGCCCTTGTACTTGTAGATGCGGTACTATATGGACGTGATACTATTCCAGAAATAACAGCAGATCTTCAAACGTGGTGTTCAGACTCTCATCTTTTTGAAGAGTGTTCAAGCGGCACTGGACCGTTAGATTTGGATATGAAAGATAGAAGTTATTTTTGGGTGCGGAAAGACCAAAACGGAAACCCAATTATCCCCGGCAATGTCAAGGCAACATTAAACTTGTACGCAGAAAATAATGCCTACTTAAATATTCCCCCACATGATTATGGAGAGACGAATTTGGTCGGTTCTAACGTTTCAAATAAGAAAGTGAGTGACACTAACCATTGTACAATTGCATACCAAAGTTGTAAGTACGCTCAACGATTTCCAAATTATGGGGGTGGAATTAATGGTAGAACTTATATCCACATAATAGGCTGGCTAAGAGGAACCCTTGGAAATAAAAGAGGATATCATTGATGATTGGAACTAAACTAAATTTAATGAGAATGAAAACAACTTCAATTTGCTTTAGTGTCCCAGTGGTAATAATGTCTATATTGTCTCAACTTGGCATAGACACTTTCAGCGGAATACTGTTTTTTCTTGTCAACCCTTTTATCATCTTGTTTGATCCCAATCTGACCTTTAAATGGGATTTTTTAGTTTATTTAGCTATCTTGTTCACGATTTATCTTCTCATAGGTGCTATTGCGGGACTCCTAATTAAAGAATGGCAAGTTTTGATATTGGCGTGGTTGTTTTTTACTATTTTGTTATTTGTGTGCGGCACATTTTCATTTCTTTTCGGGACTGGCTCTAGATTTTTGTAATTTCCTAGAATAATGCCGGTGCAGACTAGCGCTTCAATCTCAACATCTTCCAATACCCGATAAATTACCCGCCAGCTACCCGTATTGGGAAATCCTAAGTGGTAGTGGCTTTCCACTAAAGTTAGCGGCGCCACCACGCCAGCCAACAACGGCACATTATTTATCTACAGCGATCATTTGGGCAGCGTGCGCTACTTGGCAAATGGAACCAATGTGGTGGCAAACAGCTACGCCAAATATTATCCCTTTGGGGATTGGCGGGTTGAGCCGACAGCTGGGTTGACGGATGAAGGATACACTGGACACAAACACAACAATCTAGGCAGCGGGGCAGATGATGTTGGGCTGATTTATATGAATGCTAGGTATTATGTACCAAGTTTGGGGCGTTTTGCCAGTGCCGACACCATTGTGCCGGACCCTGCCAACCCACAAAGCCTCAATCGCTACAGTTATGTCAATAACAACCCGCTTCGCTTCACCGACCCCACTGGACATTTTGGTATCTGCTTTGAAGGCGGACAAGCCGATACTGTAGATGGCGATGGTTTTGCCAGTCAAATATGTGAAGACTTAGCCAAAGACGGCGCTTTTGGGCCAAGTAAACAAAAAAAAGTCTTTCCCAATAGCAATAAAGGGATAGAAGCAGCACGCATTTACATGTTTATAATGCAAAAAATGTATCCTGACGACCCAATAGTTGTATTAGGATACAGTTGGGGCGGGGGCGCTGCTTTGGAATTTGTTACATTTTTGAATGATCACGATCCATCAATTGTTATTGACGCTCTTATACTCATTGATCCAGTAGTAAAAGGACGAAACACTATCCCAGAAGCATCACTTGCTTACTATATTTCCGAGTGTACGGATGTGTGCCCTGAAGAGGTTATTGATGATAGAGGATATTATCCTATTAAAACAGATGATAATGGGAAATTCCTAGTTCCCTCAAATGTTAAATCTACTCTAAATTTATATGCAGAAAAGAACGCATATGCTAATCTCCTACCTCATGATTATGGAGAAGAAGATTTGGGTGGGGTCAATGTTCTAAACGTTATGATGGTTGAAACTAACCATTGTACAATCGGGTACAGGAGTTGCATTCTTGGTGGACGTTATCCCTCTTATGAAAGCGGCTATAAGCAAAGAACGTATTTTGCTATACGTGGATTTTTAGCAGAATCATTAGGAAATTAGCCAATGAACAAGATAAAGGCATTTGAAAATACCTCAATTAGTAGAATAATCACTACTTCCGTTTTCTTTTGTGTGCCAATAGTAATTATGGCATTAGTATCTGAATCTGGCATAGAAATTTTTGATACTATGCTATTCTTTCTTACGGTTTCTTTTGTTGTCTTATTAAACCCAGATTTAACTTATGAGTGGAGTTGGATGATCTATATCCTTTTCCTGTCCCTAGTTTATTTTTTGGCAGGCACAGTCATAGGAATATTTATCAAAAAGTGGTGGCATATAGTATTATTTTGGATACTAATTTCTATTTGTCTTTTCTTCTTTGGGATCATAGCATTTTGGGGCAGTTCAGGAAACAGATATTTGTAGCCTACAGTTTGTATAATAGTGCTTCAGTATAAAATATTGGCGGATTGAGCTCTGGTTACCACACCAGTGTCAACTACCCAAATTTAATACCTATAGTAGCCTAATTGGTAATCTCTCTCAATTGATTTTACAGTGGCAGCACCAGCTAACAACAACACATTCCAGGCATTGCAAGCGCCGATACCATTGTGCCTAATCCCGTCAACCCACAAAACCTCAACCGCTACGCTTATGTGAGCAATAACCCTATTTCTTTCATAGATCCTTCCGGGCATTGTGGAGGAGAAGCCAGTTTGAATTGGGATTCAAACTCTGGTACACATGTATGGACATTCACGTCAGATTATCAGACTTGTAATGATTTACGAGAAAATCTTGAAGAAATGTATGAAATCGAAATACGGTGGGATGAATGGATACTGCAAGAAATAGAATGGTTGGAACTTGCTGTTTTTGATATTCTAAAAAGTCAGCAGTAGCGGGAATAATGATCGACGAGAAAGTCAGCAGACAACCATCAAAATCTCTATCATGTTGGAAAACAACCACACCCAACAAGATGGAGGAAAAGGAGAATGCTGACAATGGAAAAATGGGAATATATTCGCCGGATGTATTTTATTGAAAAGAAAACGATGCGAGAGATTGAACGGGAAACTGGACATGCGTGGCGCACCATCCATAAAGCGGTCAATAGCCCAACCAAAGCTGGTTTCCAAATCAAAACGCCTCGAACCGCTCCCGTGATGGGAGCTTTCAAAGAACGAATCGTGGCATTGTTAGATGAAAGCGACCAATTGCCCCGAAAACAAAGATATACAGCCAAAAAGATTTACGAAATTTTGCAGGGGGAAGGGTATAAGGGAGCTGAATCCACCCTGCGTTATGCGATCAGCCAAGAGAGGAAAAAGCGAAAAGCCCTCAAGGTGTTCCTGCCCTTGGGGTTTGAACCAGGCAAAGATGCCCAAGTAGATTGGGGAGAAGCCCAATTTATCCTGTCAGGGGAGCAAGTGACAGCCAATCTGTTCATTATGCGCCTCAACTATTCGCGACGACTGTTTGTGATGGCTTTTCCTAGCCAGAAACTGGAATCCTTTCTGGCAGGACATGTGGCAGCCTTCGCGTTCTTCGGTGGTGTGCCGGAGCGTATCAGTTACGACAATCTGAAGACAGCGGTCACCAAGATTCTGAAAGGAAAAAAGCGGCAAGAGCAGCGCACCTTTTTGGCAATGCGGGGACATTACATTTTCGACAGCCATTTCTGTGCCCCTGGCGCGGGTCATGAAAAGGGCGGGGTCGAAAATGGGGTCGGCTATGTGCAACGTCAATTTATGAGTCCCCTGCCGGAGGTGACCAGCTTTGCCGAGTTGAACCAACATTTATTGGCAAAATGTCAAGCAGAAGCAAGCCGTCAACTCAAGGGAGTACCTGCAACCATTGGGGTGATGAGTCAAGAAGAGCAACCCCATTTGCGCCCCTTGCCACCCTATCCATTTGAAGTTGCTAAACTTATCACAGCCACCCTCACCCCTTACAGCCAAGTGGTGGTTGACACCAATCGCTATTCAGTCCCCGTCCATCATGGACAAAAGCAATTACAGGTCAAATGCTTTCCCTTTACGATTGAGATTTACCGCCTAGACCAAACTGACCCGCTGGCTATCCATCCACGTTGTTATGGGCAACACCAAGATGTTTTTGACCCTCTCCATTATCTGCCACTGCTCGAACAACGACCCCATGCCCTCGACTACGCTCAGCCGATTCGTCACTGGCGCAAACAGTGGGCGACCATTTATGATACGTTGCTCCAGAAGTTGCGTGAGCAATGGCCAGAGGGACGGGGAGCGCGTGAGTTTGTCAAAATTCTCCGTCTTCACGAGCAACATGCCGCTCTTTTGGTGCAAGAGGCGGTGGAAAATGCGGTCGCTTTAGGCTGTTTCCATTTTGATGGGGTGCAATTATGTTTGCACCGGCTTCTTTACCCCGACCCCTTGCTTCCTCCTGTCTCTTTAGCTGACCACCCCCATTTGCAAAGGATTGGTCAACAAAAACTGTCGCTCCAACCCTATGACCAATTGTTGTCGGAGGTGAGGGCATGAATACCCAAACAGAATTGTTAAATGTTTATCTGCGTGAACTACGCCTCTCCACTTTCCGCCAAAACCATGAAAGCTTTGCTGCTGATGCCGCCCACCATAACTATGATTACGCCCGTTATCTCTTGGCTCTGGCTGAGGCAGAGGTGCAACAGCGAGAGGCAAACCGACGTAAACGTCGTCTCAAGGAAGCGAAAATCCCTATTCACAAAACCCTCTCTACCTTCGATTTTTCTGCCATTCCTTCTCTCAAGGAACATCGCATTCACCAACTGACTCAGGGGGCTTATTTGGACAAAGCTGAATCCATTATCCTTGTTGGTAATCCCGGTCTGGGCAAATCTCACATTGCCACCGCTCTGGCTATCTCTGCCTGTCAGCAGATGCATCGGGTTCGCTTTTACAATGCCGCCGCTTTGGTCAATGAGTTGATTCTGGCTCACCAAGAGCAACGCCTCTCTCGCTTTTTGGATGCCGCTTTGCGTTATAAATTACTGGTGGTTGATGAACTTGGCTTCATTCCCTTTTCTGATTTGGGGGCACAATTAATGTTTCAATTTTTCTCCACCCTTTATGAACGGGTCGCTCTCATCGTCACCACCAATCTCGCTTTCACCGATTGGACTTCTGTTTTTGGCAGTGAAAAATTGACGCTGGCTCTGCTTGACCGCCTCACCCACAAAGCTCACATTATTGAATTTGTTGGCGATTCTTTCCGTTTTCGCCAACGCTTAGGACAACAGGAGGCTTCTCTTGCTTCTTCCAACCCTTAATTTGACAACCCACCTTTCTACTTTTGATTCGCCAAAAGTAGCAAAAGCGAGGCTCCCTCCTCCCCTCTTTATAGCTAGCGGTGCTGACTTTTTTAAAGATCAAGTGCTGACTTTTTCAACGATCTAATTGTTGTAGTTACCTATCTAACTGCTGACTTTTTCATCGATCAAGTGCTGACTTTTTCAGTTGTCAAAAACAACTTGCCTTGCAAGATATGTTAACTGGATTTGGAGGTCTCGATTATTTCCGAGGGGTTTTCGGAGGCGCAGAAGTTGTTAGAGAAAATTCATCACAAGCCTCTAACGTTCAGTCTGGAAGAAAAATCACTCTCAGAAATGGAACTTTTGCTTATGGGGAAGACAATGCAAGGTTTATTATCTTGCATGAATTTGGCCATCTTTGGGATGCTCGAACTTTATTGTCCTTGTCTAAACGTTTAGAAAATGAAACCGGGGGCGCGACATATGGTTCAGGTTGTAGCAATAGAACTGTTGAATTGGTTGGAAATCATTGTTCATATAGTGCTGGTGGTAGTACTGTAGGCGGATATGCGTCAAGTGATAGACGAGAAGACTTTGCGGATTCTTTTGCTGCTTACATGTTTAAAAACGGGACAGGAGACTTTTCAACAATTATTTCTGGTCACAATCCACATCGCATACACCCCGGAGATTTAACTGTATCATCTGCAGACCGGTTTTTATTCGTTCATAATAGCATCCAAAAACAAAAAGAGATTACAGACAAATTTAGATAGTTTTATGGAGAAGTTTGTCAATGAAAAATAGCCATTTTTCTGTTGCTATTGGAATCATACTACTTGGTTTGATAGCTTTGATAGTTGTGGGGAAATTAAGGTCACAAAACCCACAAATTATTGTACAAGGAATATTTTTTGATAATGAAGGTTGTAGCGTTCCTTGTTGGCAAGAAATTACTCCAGGAGAATCAATTGATGAAGAAATTTTGCTTTGGGTCACTAACCCCTTAAAAAACCGTGTGAACAATTTACAAATACGGGATTCAACACCGATTGGTAAAACTTATTCTTGGTTCGACAATAACCTCGATGCCATAATTTCAATTAATAGGCCAACGAGGGTTGTAGAAAGAATAGATTTCATATTAGGTACGCCAATTCCATTCTTAAATCTTTTTCCTGAACTTGGCAATCCTACAGGCTATTCAGTTGGTTTGATTGATGGTCATCAAGAAAAGTATTACTCTGTTTACTTATATTATGGACAAGAAGGATTTTATCTTTATATTGTAGAGCCATTGCCTGATTTTGAGAAAGATAGAAACCTTTGTAAATATTCACTTAGTGAGTATGCAACAGTTAAAAGAGTTTCTTTTTTTGACATTAAGTTAACAACTGATCAATTACACAATAAATCTGGACCACCTAGCATAGATTGGAATGAATGGATTGGTATAGATGATTTGAATGTAGATAACTGGGGGTGTGGTGGGTAGTATAATTAGAACTTTCACTTTAGATGAAGAAATGAGCGAAAATTGATTCATGATTACTCGAATTGTAAAGATGCCAGTTAGTTTTGCAGAAAGTAGACTAATTATCATAAAGGGGGACACTTTTTATATTGAGGCAAGGTTGACTTCTGGCGTGTTAAGTAAGGAAATGAAAAGAGAATTCCATAAGGTAATGGATGGCTTAAGAATTCAAGAGATCAATGAATAATCCCCTTCTATGACAAGGTTTTCCTTTCAAAGTTTTGGCGACTGGCGGACATTAAGCGAAGCGTCACCGACAGCAGGATTGACAGATGAAGGGTACACCGGACATACGCACAACAACCTAGGCGGCGGGGCAAATGATTTGGGGTTGGTGTATATGAATGCTAGGTATTATGTGCCAAACACGAACCGCATGGTTTCTCCCGACACCATTGTACCAGATCCCACTAACCCGCAAAGTTTAAATAGGTACACTTATTCGCTGAATAACCCAATCAAATATAAAGATCCAGACGGTCACCGAGTGGTAGAAGAAGACGATGGCGCAAATTATGAGTGCCACACTACTTCAGCGTGCAAAACTGCTCGTGATGGAGGCGTTCCCGATTATAATCCCTGTAAACTTGATGGAATTTGCGTTTATCCGAAACACCATCCCAAAGCTGGGTACCAAATACCTGAAAGCGAACCCGTTGGCGTTGGCGCATCAGCAACTGTGGCAGTTTATACGCCAAAAGTTCAAGTTAAAGCGGCTGTTGGGATTGAATGGATTTATGACAGTCGGGTTGGTGAATTAACGCCCTTTCTGGTATTTAGCGGTAGTGTGAGCGTTGGAATTGACGGAAATTATCCAAAGAAGCCTCGCCTGTTTGCCTCAACTGTGAATGGGTATGTCGTTGAAACACACAATGTGGATGACGTTCCTGAAGATTACTCCGGTTGGTTTCAGAATGAAACGTTTACGGGCGCATTAGGACATGGAATGACCGTTGGAGAAGGCGTTAGTTTAATAGACGTGGATGAATCAGTTCATGAAAGAACAAATGCTTATTCAAACATCGTTGGATATGCTGGAGGATATGCGGCAACTTGGGATGTTGGGCGCAGTTATTATGTTCCGCTAAATACATGCGGGTTAAACGGTTGCCGCTACAATGGAACCATTGGGCATTTATTGAATCTGGCAACTGATTTTGTTGATCGTGTTGCTCCCTAACCTCTTTTTGGTTACATATAGAGAGGCATTATGATACGCAGAAGCTTAGATATCCCATTTCCATTTGCAATTATCTTCCTGGTCGTTTGGTTTGCCCTTTTCTGCCGTATGTCTGGCATATTGGGTTTGGGAACTGTGAGCGATGAGTGGGGGACGATTCATCATCCTGAATATCATTTTTCATTATCATATCCTTCAAATTGGAGAGCCCGAACCTACGGCGAATCAGGTTATAAAGGCAATGACGAACAGAAGGCTCTCATTCAAACAAAGTCAATGGGTTTCTTTGCCATCATTGTGCAACAAAAAGAGTTTGACCAGCCTACAAATCGGGATGTTATTGAGTGGGGAGAAAATCGTCTTCCAAAAGACAATTCAGAAACTGAACTTTTCTTTGGCGAAGAAAAGTTAAATGGAGCGATGATTTGGAGGAAGATTTACAGGGTCAGAGAACGGATATATGATGAATATTATTTCCCCAGGCAACAGGATATGATAGTGATTACATTTCAGTGTAAAGAAGATGATTATGAATATTATGTTGAAACTTTTGAAAGGATTGTCAAAAGTTTTAACGCTATTCCCAAACCCGAATGAATGCGAAATTACTAACGTTAAGAATGGACTGGACAAATGCTGCTGGAAATGTGGATAACTGAAACCGCCCAGTTACCCACAATTCCACAGCGACTGCAACTGCGGCGGCGCTATTCAACCGGCTGGCTGCTGGGCTAAACAAGCCCGCAGCTCAGCCAGAATTTGTCGCTGTTCATCGCTCAGCCCAGCATACTCCATCTTGTCCAATAAGGCAGCGGCTCGATGGGATGGAGATAAGCGGTGCTGGCAAGCCCAGTTGATACCGCTCCACATTAACAACCGGATGATTGTCGATGACGACCACTCCCCGCTCCACCTGGAGAAAGCGGCGGAACCACACCAGGGAATGCCGGCAGTTGTCGGTCCAGGCAGCGCTACACTGTTTGGCGACAATGAAAGCCATTCCCTTCTCCAGGTCAGCCGCCAGATTCAGAAACCGATGGGGTTTAAGGTTGAGTCCCAGCACATGACCCGCCATCGGGATGCGATGTTGACCGATGACGGCGTCGGCCGCGCCAATTTCTGCCAGCCAAGTCCGAAACCGCTCCAGGAGGGCGATATTTTCCGCTGGCCAGCAGCGGGTGGGCTGGGGAACGGCGCATCCAGGGGGGACGGGATTCAACTTCAGGCTTTTAGACAGAGCGCGGTCATAGCGAGCGGCGGCGGAGGTAGAGAATATCCTGTGTCGATTCATTGCCACGCCTCCAAGGAGGTAGTGTAACATTCTTTCTGTAAATTTATCGGTCGACATTGCAAAAAGCAAGGTCAGCGTCTATCCTTGGTAAATTCAATCAAACTAAGGAGAACAACATGACCTTGCAGACAAATGATAACGCACTTTACCAAATTGAGACCACCCTTGCCCAAGCCGGCTTCGACGGCTTGGCAGAAGCGCTGAGGATACTCCTCAACGAAATCATGAAAATCGAACGAGCCGAGCATCTGCATGCCCAACCATACGAGAGAACAGAAACCAGGCGCGGCTACGCCAATGGCTACAAGCCCAAAACTGTACGCTCACGGCTAGGAGCAATCACCCTCAACATCCCCCAAGTGAGGGACAGCAACTTCTACCCCAGCAGCCTAGAAAAAGGGATGCGGAGCGAACGCGCCCTCAAAACAACATTAGCCGAGATGTACATTCAAGGAGTTTCCACACGCAAAGTAGCCGCCATCACCCAAGAGTTATGCGGCTTTGAAGTCAGCAGTAGCAGCGTCAGTCGGGCCACAGCCGAGCTAGACGAGTTGTTCAGCCAATGGCGAGAACGGTCATTGGGAGCGTATCGTTATCTCATCCTTGATGCCCGCTACGAACACGTCAGAGAAGGGGGACAGGTGGTCGATGCGGCCGTGCTGAGCGCCATCGGCATCTCTGCCCAGAGTGGCAAGCGAGAAGTGTTGGGTTGCTCCGTCGCTCTTTCAGAGCAAGAAGTTCACTGGCGCACCTTCTTGCAAAGCCTCAAACAGCGTGGACTACATGGGGTCGAACTCATCGTCAGCGATGCCCATGAAGGGTTGCTAGCGGCCAAACAGACCGTTTTTCCCACCATTCCGTGGCAACGTTGTCAAGTCCACTTGCAACGCAATGCCCAACGCTATCTGCCGCGTAAGGAGATGAGAGAACCGGTGGCCACTGACATCCGTGCCATCTTCAACGCCCCCAACCGACCTGAGGCAGAACGGTTGTTAGACCAATTGCTTGACCGTTATGCCAGCACGGCTCCTCGTTTGACTGCTTGGGCAGAAGAGGCATTGCCACAGGGCTTCACTGTTTTTGCCTTCCCAGACAAACATCGCCGTCGGCTACGCACCACCAACTCCATTGAGTGGCTCAACAAGGCGATCAAGAAGCGGACGAAAGTGGTTAGTATCTTTCCCAACTCCGCCTCTTGCCTACGGTTGGTGACAGCGATTGTGATGGAGATTTCGGAGGAATGGCTGGCTGGAAATGTTTATCTGACGATGAACGACGGCTAAATCAATGTTCAAGGATAGACGAATTTACAGAAAAGATGTTGCTTAACCCCAAGGATGCCGACGCTTTGACAAAGTCAGCTTTAACCTGAGCGTCATTGACAGCAATGTAATTTTGAGTCGTTCCAACCCAGACATGCCCCAACAGCTTTTGGATAGAAGTAACCGGCACACCCGCCAGCGTCAAATTGTTGGCAAAATTATGGCGGAGTTGGTGAGCAGTGAGGGTAACCCCAGCCGCCAGTCGGTAAAAAGCCAGCCGTTTTTGGATGCCGCGCACGCCTATACCTTGCTGAGCATAAGTCAGAAAGAGAGCGTCATTGACCGTTTTGGGGCGTTGTTCCAGAAAATGATAGAGGGCTTTGACCGTTTCAGCCGAGAGGTAGGCAGCCCGTTCTCTGCTGTTTTTGCCATGAATGTGAAGGCGGGGAGGGCGTTCTTCCAGGTAGAGGTCGCGCATCGTCAGGCTGGCAACCTCCGAAACGCGCAGTCCACAGCGGAGCATGAGAAGGAAGATGGCGCGGTCACGGGGGTTGTCAATGACGGCAAACAGTTTTTCGACATCTTGGACGGGAGCGGGACGGGGCAGGCGTTGATGGTCGCGCAGCCAATGGCGGTGAGGCAGGATGGGGCATTCGATGGTTGGTTCTTCGTCGCTCAGGAAGCGGTAGAAAGAGGAGATGGCGGTCAGGCTGCGGTTGATGGAACAGCTTTTGAGGCCGCGCTCTGCTTGGAACTCGATAAAGGCGTCGATGTGGTGCAGGGTGACGTCGGCTGGGGGGCAGTCGCCGACGATATGGGTGAATTTGAGTAGATGATACTGGTAACTTTTGGCGGTGTCTGCTTCTGGATTGCGCCGACGCAGCCAGTTGACAAAGCGGGTGATTTCGCTGAACATAGTTGGACCTCCATAAGATGAGATTGGTTGAAGTAGAGAGCAACCATTCTATCTCATGGAGGTGTTTAACAATTTATGTCAAGCCATCCAGAGTAATGGGGTTCGTGTTTCCGGCCCGGCGTGGGACGTTTTGCCAGTGCAGATACCATTGTGTCCAATCCCGCCAACCCGCAATCTTTCAATCGCTACAGTTATGTCAATAACAACCCGCTTGGCTACATCGACCCATCGGGCAATTTTGGCGTCTGCTTTGAAGGCGGACAAGCCGATACTGTAGATGGCGATGGTTTTGCCAGTCAAATATGTGAAGACTTAGCTAATGATGGCGCTTTTGGTCCAAGTAAGGAGTACAAGGTTTTTGCTAACAATAACGAAGGCATTGACCAAGCACACATGTATATGATTTACATGATGATGATGTTTCCCAATGACCCCATTGTCATTCTTGGTTACAGTTGGGGAGGCGGCGCCGCCTTGGAGTTTGTGACCTATTTATCCAATTATAAGCCTTGGATTGAAATTGATGCCCTTATTCTGGTTGATCCTGTGCTGAAATGGCGTGAAAATATTGGCGATGTACCATTACTAGGTATACAACAAAGAGGATACTACCCCATTGAATATGACAAGAATGGCAACCCGATTGTTCCACCAAATGTAAAAGCCACCCTAAATTTATCTGCTCAAAATGCAATTATTAGCGAAGACGGACTTCCTCATGATAGCGGAATTCGTAATGTAACGGGAAACCGAGATTCAAAAGAGGAAATGGAAAATATTTTGAATGTTACGGTAAGTAGTACAAATCATTGTACTATAGGGTATGCAACATGTTATTTTGATTTTAAGCCAAAATATGGTGCGGGCTATAACCCAAACACATACAACATGATTTTTAAATGGCTAACAAGAGTTCTCAAGGACTAAAAATGAGCTACCTAAACAACCTTGGAAATTTATCCATTAAGAGAATAATAATCTCTGGAGTAATGTTCTGTATTCTACTTTTGATATTGTTAGGACCCAAAAATGTACTAAACCCCCAAGATATAACAGGTCTTAAAGGCATTTTATTTGCTCTAATTTTATTTCTTGATCCTGAATCACATTGGAATGAAAACGTTTATCTATTGATTTTAATCTTGATTTACTTCCTTGTAGGTGCTTTTAGTGGTGCTTTCATTCGCAAAGTTTTAACTTTGTTTTTTATCTGGCTATTGTTTTCTTTTTTTTGGTTTGTTCTTGGAATAGTTTCGTTAATTTTTATTCCCTACTGGTAGGGGGGTGTCGCCGACAGCCGGATTGACAGATGAGGGGTACACTGGACACACGCACAACAACTTGGGCAACGGGGCGGATGATTTGGGGTTGGTGTATATGAATGCTAGGTATTACATCCCCGGCATTGGGCGCTTCGCCAGCGCCGACACCATTGTGCCCAACCCTGCCAACCCGCAATCTTTCAACCGCTACTCTTATGTCAACAACAATCCCCTCAACTTCATTGACCCATTTGGACATTTTGGCGTCTGCTTTCAGGGTGGACAAGCAGATGAACCTGGAACAGGATTTACCGAGCAAATATGCAAAGATTTAGCGGACGCTGGGGATTTTGGTCCAAGCAAACAGTATAAAGTCTTTGCAAATAGCAATGAAGGAATAGAAGCGGCTCGCATTTACCTGTTTATGATGCAAAAGATGTATCCTGACGACCCAATAGTTGTATTGGGATACAGTTGGGGTGGGGGCGCCGCTTTGGAATTTGTTACATTTTTGAATGACCATATGCCATCAATTATCATTGATGCCCTAATTCTTATAGATCCAGTGTTATCAGGGCGTGATACTTTGCCAGAGCTAACAGAAGATTATCAAACTGCTTGCTCACATCTTCAAGCCAATATTTTTAGTGCTCGGTGCCCTCAAGAAGCAGGACCTATAAAATTCTATATGAATGATAGAAGTTATTATCCTGTAGCAATAGATGAAAATGGTAATCCAATCGTCCCCCAGAATGTCAAGGCAACATTAAATTTATTTGCCGATCAAGCAATTATTATTAGGGGATCGAATCCTTTTGATAGTGGATTGCAAAATATAAAAGGCGCTAGACTGGGTATCTTAAATATTCAAATGAGCGAAACGAATCACTGCTCCATCGCATATCAAGAATGCACTGGAAGACGTAACCAAAATCCGGTCTACGGGGGTAATTACAACCAACATACATATTGGGCAATACGAGGCTTTTTAGCAGAAGCAATAGGACATTGATTGATGAGTAAATTTGTAACATCGAAAAATAAACATCATTTGATAAAAAGGGGGTTGTTATCTGGCTTCTTCTATTGTGTACCAGACTTAATAATTGCCCTGTTGTCTAATCTCGGCGTTGAACAATTTGATGGTCTCCAATTTGCGCGTGGCTTCCCAATTAACATTGTTTTAGAACCTGAGGCGAGTTGGAATGATCCAACCTTTACTCTTGTTCTACTATTGTGCTATTTTCTAATCGGAGCTATTTTAGGAAGCTTTATTCATAGAGGGTGGGTGTTATTTATTCTATGGATAATATTTTCTGTTGCTTTATTTTGCCTAGGATTGATAATGTTTTCTTTTACATCGTGGTATTTATGATGATCGTTATGTATACTAGCAATTCAATCTTGTGGTGATTAGGCGCCGGCATCCCCCGCTTCGCCAGTGCAGATACCCTCGTCCCTAATCCCACCTCACCACAAAGCCTCAATCGCTACAGTTATGTCAATAACAACCCGCTTGGCTACATCGACCCAACAGGACATTGTGGCGGAGAGGTTAGTTTGATTTGGGATTCGGGGACCGGGAGTTACAATCGAACTTACTCATCAGATTATGAGCAATGTAACAACGATAGAATGAGACTTGAAAAACAATATGGGATCACAATAGATTGGGATGGATGGACGCTAGAGGAAATGTTGCTTTTTGCAGAATCTTTGAGCTCAATTGTAGATTATTTTGAAAGTACTGGAGTGCCTAATGGTATCGTAACTTTTAAAGAGATATGGGGTGGCACAAAATTTAAACGGGTATCAAAACCTTGCGGTTGGTCAAACGTTACTGCATGCGCGCGTGGTGATGATGAGATACAAGTTGGAGACCAAGCCTTTATTAATTTTGATGGAACGGCTCGAGATGAGAAGGATGTCATCGGAACCTTTGTTCACGAACTTGCTCATATCTGGGACAATAGATCGAATGAGGAATTATCGCGTGATTTACAATCAGAAACAGGCGGTACTTACAAATGCTTTTTGTTCATTTTTAGGTGTAGGTATGCGGCAGTTGATTCACCTGCATCGGAAGCACTTCAGGCGCAAGGCAATCGAACGGCATGGAATCATAAAGAAGATTTTGCTGAAACATTTCAGGCTCTGGTAGTCAGTCCTGGAAGCGTAACTTCCTCGACCAGAGTTGACTACTTTACCGATTTGCTTGATCAGTGAAATTTAAGGAGTAATGTATGAAAACTCGCGCTATCTCATTCGTTACTGTGTGTCTCTTGATCGGGATATTAACGTTGGCAATTCTTCAATCGAATGCTAGCGGTGTACAGATTGCCGATCTTTTTCAGGATATAAAGTGTGAAATACCTTGTTGGAATTACTTGATTCCAGGCGAGACTTCTGAAATGGAAGCCTTGGAAAAGGCACAAAATAAAGAGCTTTTGAATGAGGCAACCCACATCCTTGAACATCAAAATTACAGAAAATACATTTTCAATTATAAAAACAGCAATGTAGATTTAGTGTTTGAAGAAAATCAATTGAGAAGAATAGAATTTTACCGAAATTTGGATGTGCGTCTCAAGGATGTAATAGCTGTTGAAGGTGAACCTATAAAAATAGATACGATGGTAGATCATCATCACCAAGTATGTTTTGATTCTAGTTTGTATTATCCAGCACGCGGATTGAAAGTCACAGTTGGAGATTGCAGTGATTCTCCTGATATTGTTGGAGATATTTATGCTGGCGTTCCTGTCCTTACTATTGATTATGTCCCCGTATCTAGTTCTGTTGAAGAAATGCTTACACATTTCCAATATAGCAAGGAAACTCTAGAGTTGCATCTAAATAGTATGCAAGATTGGGATGGCTATGGTATCTATCGATAATGGGGAAAAAGGTTGATACACATATACGTGAGAAGTTAGCATCAAGGAGAAGGAGACGGAACTCTCAAACTCCAAACCATTTGGGCAGCGTTCGCTACTTGGCAAATGGAACCAATGTGGTGGCAAACAGCTACGCCAAATATTATCCCTTTGGGGATTGGCGTACGGAGCCGACAGCCGGACTGACGGATGAAGGATACACCGGACACACGCACAACAATCTAGGCAGCGGGCAAATGATTTGGGGTTAGTGTATATGAATGCCCGGTATTATGTTGCCGGCGCGGGACGTTTTGCCAGCGCTGATACCGTTGTGCCTAATCCCGTCAACCCACAAAACCTCAACCGCTACGCTTATGTGAGCAATAACCCTATTTCTTTCATAGATCCTTCTGGGCATTGCGGGGCTGATACAGTTTCAACCAGTTGGCATGTAATCAATCCTTATACTGGACAGCTAGAAACTTTTTCTGCCACGGTGCCTGACGAGGCGGCGTACAAACAATGTGTTTCATTAAGAGATGATCTCGAGAATAAATATGGTTGGGAAGTTAAAGGTAAATGGTTCCTAGCAGATGTCCAAACTCTTATGGATGCTGGGCAAGCTATCGAGAAATGGTTTGCAGCGGGGGGCGCATCTAATCCACGAAAAATGGTGAAAAATGTTTTTGGTGGTACCATGTTTCAGTATGCGGCAAGGTTGTCATCTTTTAGACTGACGAATAAACATCATGTATATGGACAAAAGGTTGTCATGAAAGAGCATTTCTCATTAGAAATACTTATCCATGAACTTGGCCATGTTCTTGACAATGTTATGTCTGGGAAAACCCGATTAGGCGGGTCAGCTTTTTGGGGTGGCGGTCTTTCAGATAACTTTGCGGATGACATTGGAGCGACAGGACATAGAGATTGTATAAGTAATGCTAGATGCGATGGCACATATTCAGCTCCACCTTGGCATGATCGTTCATCTAAAGCGGGAGATTATTATAAATATGGGTCATCGGAAGATTTTGCACAATCTTTTGCCGTAGCGGTTCAACATCCTGGTTACCTAAAAACTGAATCCTTAGATCGATGGCAGTTTTGGCAGGGTTATCGTTCATTTTTGATTAATACATATGAACATTAGCTTCCTGACAGATTGAAAGATGGAGAACAAATGATAGCGAGTAGGTTTGACCGTCAAAGAATTACATATTTTTTATTAATATCCTTTACCTTGCTTTGCTTAACTAATTGTTCCAATCCTGATAACATTTATGCAACAGCAAACCCAGATTACCTAAATATTTTAGATAACCATATATGTTGGAATGAAATATGCCCCCAAGTTAGTACTTGGGATGAGGCTGATACCATTTTGGAATCACTAGAAATTATTGAAAGCGAAAAAACAAGGTACTATTCTGCACAAATAGACGTTCCTTTTAAGTCAGACCGGTTTCACAATTCATCAATCTCATTTTATTTAGAAGATGATGTGGTTAGCAGAATTGCTATTTTTGTTGCAGGGGATAACTCAAAAAACGAGACTTACTTAACCCTCAAACAAGTTGTCGAACTATACGGAGAACCTGATTGGGTTTTCCAAGAAGAATTATCTGGCGGCGATAGAGCTGGGCTAGGTATTCAATCTATATTAGGGTATTCAGAAACGGGGATCGCAATTTATATAACTGGTCTGCAATGGTATAGTTCTAGTGAGCCTTCTCCTCCTTCTGATTATGGCATATTAGACTCAAATTTTGCGGTTTTTTTAATCAATTACAAAGGTCATTCAGTGTCTAAGACAGAATGGTTAGAACAATTCCCGACGGGTGGTTGTGAATTTCGGTTGGAAATGACTAGAGAAGAAGTTTTAGAAAAATTTGAAGAGTTTTTATTTCCATGGCCGGGGCTAGGAGAGGAAGTGCCGGCTTACTTAGATATCGATTGTAGAAAGGTATTCAATTAGTTGATTTGAATGAATGTTTTTCGTGCACAAACAAAGTAATATCGCCAAAGTAGGCGACAACTCACGCTAGACGATAACGGTACATTCTTCATTTACAGTGACCACTCTTCGAGATGCTCAGGATAGGTTTGGGCAGATGGAACCAGCGTAGCAGCAAACAGCTACGCCAAGTTCTACCCCTTTGGGGATTGGCGCACCGAACCCACCGCTACTGCCGGCGACCGCTACTACACCAACCACACACACAACAACCTGGGCGGCGGGGCGGATGATTTGGGGTTGGTGTATATGAATGCTAGGTATTATGTGCCAAACACGAACCGCATGGTTTCTCCCGACACCATTGTGCCCAACCCTGCCAACCCGCAATCTTTCAACCGCTACTCTTATGTCAACAACAATCCCCTCAACTTCATTGACCCATCGGGCAATTTTGGCATCTGCTTCCAGCAAGGCACAGGTGCAGATGATGATATCACAGCGCTCTCAAACTATTGTGAGGAGTTAGCTGAATCGGGCGCCTTTGGACCCAGTAATGAGTATGAAGTTTTTTCAAATGATGCGGCAGGTGCAATTAGAGCATTGGCTTATCTCATGAAGATGATGTCATTGTATCCAGAAGATCCGACTGTAATTGTGGGCTATAGTTGGGGTGGTGGTGGAGCATTAGAATTTGTTTGGTTACTCAATGATTACGGAGGCAAATCTTGGAAGGGCAATTCCGTACCAAGCACAAAAATTGATGCGCTAATTTTAATTGATCCTGTCTTGAAATGGCGAGATAGATTTAGGCGCAGCTTTTACACTGTCCCTAGAAATAAAGCGGGGCATCCAACGTTGCCACCTATTGTAAATCATGCTCTTAACATCTATGCAGCTACTGATGCTTACTTCGGTGATGCACTTCCTTGGGATTCAGGAATTACCAATATTGATGGCGCCAAAAATATCAGGCATTCGGGTAATCATTGTTCAGTTGCATACCAAACATGTGAGTTAACATTTGTGGACGAGGTTTTAGGCATTAATGTCCCAAATCAAACAAATCCTTTTCTATTTGGAATATGTCAGGGTATATCTAGGACAATGTCACACGGGTGTCCATCTAATATGCCGAAAGTTCCTTCCTATTCAAAACCCAGTGATCCTACCAACAGATGGACATATTATTATATGCGGCGTTGGTTATTAGGAACTGTAGGTTACTGAGATCATAAAAAACGGTACTGAATGTTTTTGACAACTGAAAAAGTCAGCACTTGATCGATGAAAAAGTCAGCAGTTAGATAGGTAACTACAACAATTAGATCGTTGAAAAAGTCAGCACTTGATCTTTAAAAAAGTCAGCACCGCTAGCTATAAAGAGGGGAGGAGGGAGCCTCGCTTTTGCTACTTTTGGCGAATCAAAAGTAGAAAGGTGGGTTGTCAAATTAAGGGTTGGAAGAAGCAAGAGAAGCCTCCTGTTGTCCTAAGCGTTGGCGAAAACGGAAAGAATCGCCAACAAATTCAATAATGTGAGCTTTGTGGGTGAGGCGGTCAAGCAGAGCCAGCGTCAATTTTTCACTGCCAAAAACAGAAGTCCAATCGGTGAAAGCGAGATTGGTGGTGACGATGAGAGCGACCCGTTCATAAAGGGTGGAGAAAAATTGAAACATTAATTGTGCCCCCAAATCAGAAAAGGGAATGAAGCCAAGTTCATCAACCACCAGTAATTTATAACGCAAAGCGGCATCCAAAAAGCGAGAGAGGCGTTGCTCTTGGTGAGCCAGAATCAACTCATTGACCAAAGCGGCGGCATTGTAAAAGCGAACCCGATGCATCTGCTGACAGGCAGAGATAGCCAGAGCGGTGGCAATGTGAGATTTGCCCAGACCGGGATTACCAACAAGGATAATGGATTCAGCTTTGTCCAAATAAGCCCCCTGAGTCAGTTGGTGAATGCGATGTTCCTTGAGAGAAGGAATGGCAGAAAAATCGAAGGTAGAGAGGGTTTTGTGAATAGGGATTTTCGCTTCCTTGAGACGACGTTTACGTCGGTTTGCCTCTCGCTGTTGCACCTCTGCCTCAGCCAGAGCCAAGAGATAACGGGCGTAATCATAGTTATGGTGGGCGGCATCAGCAGCAAAGCTTTCATGGTTTTGGCGGAAAGTGGAGAGGCGTAGTTCACGCAGATAAACATTTAACAATTCTGTTTGGGTATTCATGCCCTCACCTCCGACAACAATTGGTCATAGGGTTGGAGCGACAGTTTTTGTTGACCAATCCTTTGCAAATGGGGGTGGTCAGCTAAAGAGACAGGAGGAAGCAAGGGGTCGGGGTAAAGAAGCCGGTGCAAACATAATTGCACCCCATCAAAATGGAAACAGCCTAAAGCGACCGCATTTTCCACCGCCTCTTGCACCAAAAGAGCGGCATGTTGCTCGTGAAGACGGAGAATTTTGACAAACTCACGCGCTCCCCGTCCCTCTGGCCATTGCTCACGCAACTTCTGGAGCAACGTATCATAAATGGTCGCCCACTGTTTGCGCCAGTGACGAATCGGCTGAGCGTAGTCGAGGGCATGGGGTCGTTGTTCGAGCAGTGGCAGATAATGGAGAGGGTCAAAAACATCTTGGTGTTGCCCATAACAACGTGGATGGATAGCCAGCGGGTCAGTTTGGTCTAGGCGGTAAATCTCAATCGTAAAGGGAAAGCATTTGACCTGTAATTGCTTTTGTCCATGATGGACGGGGACTGAATAGCGATTGGTGTCAACCACCACTTGGCTGTAAGGGGTGAGGGTGGCTGTGATAAGTTTAGCAACTTCAAATGGATAGGGTGGCAAGGGGCGCAAATGGGGTTGCTCTTCTTGACTCATCACCCCAATGGTTGCAGGTACTCCCTTGAGTTGACGGCTTGCTTCTGCTTGACATTTTGCCAATAAATGTTGGTTCAACTCGGCAAAGCTGGTCACCTCCGGCAGGGGACTCATAAATTGACGTTGCACATAGCCGACCCCATTTTCGACCCCGCCCTTTTCATGACCCGCGCCAGGGGCACAGAAATGGCTGTCGAAAATGTAATGTCCCCGCATTGCCAAAAAGGTGCGCTGCTCTTGCCGCTTTTTTCCTTTCAGAATCTTGGTGACCGCTGTCTTCAGATTGTCGTAACTGATACGCTCCGGCACACCACCGAAGAACGCGAAGGCTGCCACATGTCCTGCCAGAAAGGATTCCAGTTTCTGGCTAGGAAAAGCCATCACAAACAGTCGTCGCGAATAGTTGAGGCGCATAATGAACAGATTGGCTGTCACTTGCTCCCCTGACAGGATAAATTGGGCTTCTCCCCAATCTACTTGGGCATCTTTGCCTGGTTCAAACCCCAAGGGCAGGAACACCTTGAGGGCTTTTCGCTTTTTCCTCTCTTGGCTGATCGCATAACGCAGGGTGGATTCAGCTCCCTTATACCCTTCCCCCTGCAAAATTTCGTAAATCTTTTTGGCTGTATATCTTTGTTTTCGGGGCAATTGGTCGCTTTCATCTAACAATGCCACGATTCGTTCTTTGAAAGCTCCCATCACGGGAGCGGTTCGAGGCGTTTTGATTTGGAAACCAGCTTTGGTTGGGCTATTGACCGCTTTATGGATGGTGCGCCACGCATGTCCAGTTTCCCGTTCAATCTCTCGCATCGTTTTCTTTTCAATAAAATACATCCGGCGAATATATTCCCATTTTTCCATTGTCAGCATTCTCCTTTTCCTCCATCTTGTTGGGTGTGGTTGTTTTCCAACATGATAGAGATTTTGATGGTTGTCTGCTGACTTTCTCGTCGATCATTATTCCCGCTACTGCTGACTTTTTAGAATATCAAAAACAGAAATGCGTCAATCATCGCCCCTGCCGGCAAAAAAGAGGGGCGCCATCCTGCCCAAACTATTCCCTTTGGTGAATTGATAAGATAAAACGCCCACTACATGCGCCAAAAATAGCAACAGCAACAATGTAGACAGAAGTTCATGCGGCTCATTGAAAAAGACCTCCCTGAGATTATCCAAGCTAGACGCTGACGGGAAGAGACCCAAGCCATTGTTCAGCGTAATGCCCAAACCGGTCGCAGTTGTCAGCAATGCGGCTAACAAAATCAGGCGGTGATTCCACTTAAAAACAGCCATTCGCCACGGCGACATGTCAGGCAATTGGGCAGGCGGGGTATCGACCAAATACCACACGATCTGAATAGCTGTGACAACCAAAGCGACCGTGCCAAACATAATATGCAATCGCAACAGCGACGGGTTGTCTTCCATCACTTCATGCAATAACCAAGTCACAATTAGCAGGGCGGCATTTATCCAATGCAGATAACGAGCTACAGCGCTGTACGTGGTTTTCATCTTTCTCCCTGAGACTAAGCAGATTTACAATAATTTTCAAAGCGATATCTTCCATTATCAATTACAAATCCGCTTTAGGAAGATAGTTGTCGCTCTCCGTTTCTTGTGAAACCCGTTACGATTTGAGCAAATGGGTTGTCGCCTTGCCCCATCATATACCGAAAGGGGCAAATAGGGTTAAATTCAGCTTAAATATTGTTAATTCCGACTAAATTCCCAAGTGCGCCCAATGCGGATCGACTATGGCGATGGGCGTAATAGTTTTGCCGCTGTCGTTGCCGGCATAATCAAATCCTGTTTATAAAAAAAACCGCCCAAAACGGGCGGTAGTGTGGCGCCAACTGGACTTGAACCAGTGACCTAAGGCTTATGAATCCTCCGCTCTGCCGTCTGAGCTATGGCGCCAAAGCAAGTGAAAATTATAACGAATGCAGCATCGACCGACAACAAAATTTCACGCCGCCAGCCACATTTGCCGGATAATGGGTAAAGCGTCTGCGATCTCTTCCGGCTTAACGCCAACTTCGCCCCGCTCTTTTCTTAGCCACTCTCCCGCCGCTCCATGCCAATACGCCCCGAACGCCGCCGCTTCGAATGCCGGCATTCCTTGCCCCAACAACGCCACAATCACCCCTGCCAACACATCGCCGCTGCCAGCCACGCCCAAGGTGGCGTTGGCAAACGGCATCATCATCGTTCGTCCATCAGGGGCGGCAACAACGCTATACGCCCCCTTTAGCAAAAGGGTATGCCCCCATGCCGCTGCCTTTTGCTGCGCCAAAGCCACGCGATCAGCTGTGACCACCTGGCTGGTTTTCATGCCGCATAACCGACCCATCTCGCCCGGATGTGGGGTCAAAATCGAATTTGCCGGCAACTTCTCATGCCAATTATCCTCTTGCGCCAACAGATTTAATCCATCGGCGTCAATGATGAGGGACGGCAGCCGCTCTTGTTCGAACAACCACGCCATCAATTCAGGGGCGTCGCCCAAGCCGGGACCAACCAACATCGCCGCCACATCTTGCAAAGCGGGATCGTTTTGCAGCCAGCCCCCAGCCGTCGCGCCCAGCGTTTCCTCATCTGGCACAGGCGGATATGTGGCGCCGGGCAGTTTAGCGGCAACGACGGGGCGAATCGTTGCCGGCACAGCCATTGCCGCCAATCCCGTTCCCGCCCGAATCGCCCCCAGCCCAGCCAATATCGGAGCGCCCCAATAAGCGGCTTGTCCAGCGCAAATTAAACTCTTGCCAAACGTCCCTTTATGTCCATCAATCGGACGAGGCGGCGCCATCGCTTGCGCTTTATCGGCGGTCATCAACTCCAGGCTGATTGCGGCTAATGCCGGCAACTCAGGCGGAACGCCGATATCCGCCACCACAATATCGCCGCAAGCCGATGCTCCAGGAAAGCGAAAATGTCCCCGTTTAGGCGCAGCGAAAGTCACCGTTACATCGGCGGGAATCGCCAATGGATCTAACTCCCCGGAATTGAGGTTTAAACCGCTGGGGCAATCGACCGCGACAACGAATGGTTTGGGGGATGGGGCAGGTTGAATGCCGGCAATCGCACGCAATTTCGAACCGCTTTGCTCCGCCAAAATCGCCTGCCGTTCCGCCAATGCCCTTTTTGTCCGCCGCAACAATGGCGCCATCTCTCCTTGAATTGGGCGGGACACGCCGGTTCCCAATAAAGCGTCGATAACAACGTCGCTGACCAGCAGCCGATGGCGCAGTAGACGCAGCCCCATATCATCCGCCATCACAAATGTAGTTACGCCCGCTTCCGCTAGCTGAGCGAAGTTGGCGTCTTGCTCAGGATAGCGGGGGCGAAAGAGATAGCACGCCACATTCGCTCCAGATCGCGCCAAATAACGGGCGGCTACCAACCCATCGCCGCCATTGTTGCCAGCGCCCACCAATATGGTAATCGTTTTGCCGGCAACGCTGCCCCGCTGGATAAGCGCTTCAGCCGTCAATTTGCCGGCATTTTCCATCATCTGAGCATAGGAGATGCCGGCAGCGTCCGCTTGGCGCTCCGCTTCAATCATCTGTGCAACAGTCAAAATTTTCATAGGGAACAAAAAAGCCGAGTTTTATCTAACCCGGCTTTCAATGATATGTACATCTCCCAATTGGAAATTAAACTCGGGTGATATACGCGCCCGTTTCCGTATTGACCTTAATTCGGTCGCCAGGTTCAATAAATAGCGGAGTTTTAACCTTTAGCCCGGTCTCTGTCATCACCGTCTTTGTCGCGCCTGATACAGTATCGCCCGCCACGGCAATCTCCGATTCCGCTATCTCATATTCAATCGAATTGGGCAGCAAATAATCTAATATCTCTTCTTCGTAGCTCAACAACTCCATCTCTAACCCCTCTTTTAAATAGAGCGCGTCGTCTCCCATGGCAGATTTGTTGAGAAACGATTGTTCATATGTGCCGGTATCCATAAAAACGAAAAATTCGCCATCATCATACAGATATTGCACTTCTCGTTTTTCTAGCCGAATATTTTCCACCCGGTCGCCAGAGGTAAAGGTAAGCTGTGTATTTGAGCCAGTGCGCAGATTTCGGACATTGACTTTGATCGTCGCTTTGCCCCGTCCTGGTTTGCGATGCTCATATTCCGTAACTTTATATAGTTCGCCATCTTGGGTAAAGTTAGCCCCTCGTCGTAGTTGGTTGACATCAATCATTTATTTCACTCGCTTTTGTCTGTAGTTGCCAACCGAATTGTAAACTTAGCGGCTTTTCAAAACCGCGCAGTTGGCAGGCGTCTACCTTAAATTGACAAGTTGATTCGCTTTGGGAAGATATTATACAAAGGGATCAGGACGAGGACGATGATTCCACCGCAAAAACAGCAAAGTGAAGGCTGTTAACAGCACCAAACCAGCTACAAACCACGCCACATCGTCAAGGGGAGTGGCGCTGGTTAAATACAGATCGCCTAATTCAATTGCAGTTGGTTCGTTAATTAATAGTCCCATGGAGATTATTTTAGCAAATTCAGACGGCTATGTCATTAATTTTACGTGATTTGATGGGGGAAAAATGGGTGAGCGAGGAACAATTTCTAAAAATTGCCCCTCGCTAATTTTATGGCTAAGAGCCAGGGGAGATGGCGAAATCAAATTCGCCAGTTACATTAGAATTTGCAGAAGCGTCGAGACAATTGCCCAAGCCTTGCACAATATAATAATTGTTGCCGGCAACATTTCCTCTGCCATTTACGTGAGTGTACCGGGTTATGCCGACATTGACCAAACCCAAATATTGATACCCGGCATGCGGATCGCCGCTGTAGGAGATTTGATACCCATTGACGTTGCCGGCATCATCCGCCCATGACAAAGTGACATCAGCCACTCCCGTTGCCGCCGCTGTTACCGTTGGCTTCGCCGCCGACGGATTGGCGCAAATCGCCGCTTTATAAATCTCCAATTCGCGGCTTTTCCCCCTGCTTTGCCGATATGGATGGCGACCGTTATCCAGAACTGTTATTGGTAGCGGATTTTGGTACTAGCTTGTATTTCGTCAACGAAGGAAACGGAACGTTTCGAGAATATACGGATGGGGCGCATGCCGGCAAAGAGTGGAGCGGCATGGGGCTGGCGACCGGCGATTTTAACAACGACGGCTTGTTGGATTGGTATACCACCGCCATTTACGGCAGGGACGGAGATGGCAGGGGCGACGGCAACAAATTGTATCTCAATCGGGGCGCCAACCAATTTACCGAAGCGGCGTTATCATCGGGCGTGGCGGACGGCGGCTGGGGCTGGGGGGCAATGGGCGTCGATCTCAATCATGATGGCTGGCTCGATTTGGTAGAAACCAATGGCTGGTCAGATATCCCCAGCTACGATAACGAATTGACCCATGTTTGGCTGGCGGATGGGGAGTTTGGCTTTGAAACAGCAAAAAACAATGCCGGCATTACCCACCATGGCGATGGGCTAGGCGTCTTCCATTTTGACGCCGACAACGACGGCGACAGAGAGGTAGGCGTGACCACATTGAACGGGGATTTCCATTATTATCGCAATGAGCTGGCTGCCCCCGACAGCAATTGGCTGACCCTCTTCCTCGATACCTCAAACGATGTTGGATTGGCGCCCAATGGGATTGGCAGCCGGATATTTGTTAAAACAGATGGCAGCGAGCAAGCGCGAGATATTTTGGCTTGCCCCCATTACCTCACCCAAAGCGAATTATCCGCCCATTTCGGGTTAGGAGAGGCTGAGATTATCGATGAAATTCGGGTGGCGTGGGCTGATGGCAGCGAAACGGTCGTTCGAGATGTGCCGGCAAACCAAATGATGACCCTTCACCCTGAAAAATAGCCAGCAGCGCCGCTTGTATGGGGTTAGCCTGGTTCCTCACGATAAAGTTTCCCATCAAGATATTTGAATCCCGAGTCACAGGCAACAGTAACGACTACGCCTCCCCTGCCGACCTCCTCTGCCAACTGGAGGGCTGCCGCAACATTTAAACCCGTTGAAGTTCCAGCGAATATGCCTTCTTCTCGCGCCAGCCGCCGCGCCATTGCCCGCGCCTCTTGTTCTGGCAGCGGCAACACATCGGTCACAACTTCTCGGTTGAACAGCGGCGGCGCAAACCCTGCCGCCGTGCCGTCGATGGTATGAGAACCAGGCGCGCCGCCAGATAAAACTGGCGACGAATCAGGCTCTAGAGCGACAACTTTGGCGTTTTGCCATTTGTCTCGTATCACAGAACCTACGCCCATAATCATGCCGGCAGTTCCCACCGCGCCACAAATGGCATCGATGGGCTTTTGAAGCTGATCAAGAATCTCTCTGCCCATCTCTTCGTAGCCGGTAGGGGCATGCTTATTGTGAAACTGGTCTAAATAAATATATCCGCCGCCATCGACAAGCTCTTTTGCTCGGTTGATCATTCGGGGCCACAAATCCGGGGTAACTACCCCGCCATGGCTGGGCTCTACCAGCACAGTTGCGCCAAACGCCCGCATCGAATCCAGCTTTTCTCTGGCGTAGGCGTCGGATGAAATGACCGTAAAATTGTATCCTTTGACAGCGCACACAAACGCGAGAGACGAGCCTGTGCTTCCGCCAGTACATTCAAGAATCGAAGTTGTGGAATCGATCTGGCGTTCTTTTTCAACCCCTTGCACCATAGCGAGCGCCATGCGGTCTTTGTACGATCCTGTTGGATTGACGCCCTCTATCTTCAGCCAGATGTCGGCCGAATTAGGCGGGGGTATTCTGCGAAGGCGAACCAGTGGCGTGTTTCCAATAGTTTCTAGCATAACTTTCAAATATATTCTCCGGATAATATATGTTTGCCGCAGTATTGAATGCTTTTTGGAAACAGTCCTTCACATTTTCTTTGTTTCCTCGTCACTTATGCCACTCTCCCAAGATTAGTTAGATCTGAATCATGCACATAATCCAGAGTCATCTTTTCAGTCAGTTTGGTGAAAACCCGATTTTCTCAATAGTGTATTTACTGAGCATCTAATGTCATTCGCAAATCACTGATAACTTATCCTTGATGCCTAATGTAGCGCGAAGCGTCGGACCCTAGAGCATGTCAGGCAAGGTCTCATTTGTGCGAATCTGATACATCTTGTTGCCTTTAGATTTGCGCACTGTATGCTTCCCTTGGATGCACATGATAGCCAGTTCATATTAGACATCCCTCGCAATTGGCTGGAGAGTATGCCTGAACAAGATTATTCCTACCAGTAAAGCCCATAATGTCCATCCGAACTGACCAATTTGTCGGATAAGACTGAAAGATGAGGCTAGGGGCGCAAGCTGGCGTTTCTAACAAGAAGCCCCCGCTTACGTTGTCGATTATTCTGGATGTGAATACAACTCCGCTTGTTCCTTAATCCGCCAAGCCCACTGTAATATGAATAGGTGTCCCCTACAACTCTACTCTTTGAATTGAAGGAGTTGTATCAAGTTTCCGCATGTGTCGTCCAGTACAGCCGTTATGACATGTCCCATTTCCGTAGGTGGTTGAGTGAACTCTACACCAAGAGATAGTAATCGCTCGTATTCTTCTTGAATATCTGTTACTTTGAATGATTTGTAAGGTATTCCATCTTCAACTATGGCATCCTTGAAGGGTTTGGTTGCTGGATGGTCACTAGGTTCGAGGAATAATTCGACACTATTCGGATTGCCTGCCTCTGTTAATGTGAGCCACCGATGTTCACCCGCAGGTATGTCATGCTTTTTTTCAAAGCCAAGTTTCTCAGTGTAAAACTCTAGCGCTTTTTGCTGGTCGTCAACAAAGATGCTGGTAACGTAAATTTTCATATGTCCTCACAAATATTTGTTTAACCATGTATGGCCAATCCGTTGTATTGGCTCTATGTCTAAAAAGTGAACCTTAGTTCGTCCCTGCCATTCAACTCTTAGGATTCCCGCCGATTCCAATACCGCCAAATGCTTAGTGATGGATTGTCTAGCCATGTGTACATTATGATTTTGACTAAGCCGCCCGCAAATCTCGAATAATGTCTGACCATCCTTCTGGTTCAAATCGTCAATGATTAATCGTCGAGTCGGGTCGGCTAGTGCGCGAAAAATTGCATTGTCATTATTTTCATCCATTTTCGTTGGGGGCTATTATGCACCCTTTTGGCTGCATGTCAATAGAAAGAGTAAGAACCGGTAATGAAACCCATTCTAAACCGATTCTGCCTTCAGCTTGTCGCTCTTTTCAGTTGCATAAGCCGCAAAATCTGTGCGCAGTTTTGTCAGCTTTATGCTGGCGGGGCTTGTCCGTTGGCAGCGGGAGATGCCGGCATGTGCGCCTCCGTCACACCCCCCTCTTGCCCAACATCTTCTCCTACTCCTTCCTCATCGTTATCGTTGCCAGAAAGCAACCCCTGCCGAATCACCGCCACCGAAGCGATACTATCGCCATCCCGCAAATCCATCACCCGCACCCCTTTGGTGATTCGCCCTTGCCGGGAAATAGCGTCCACCGAAGTGCGCAAAATAATCCCTTTAGAGGTGATGCACGTCACCTCATCCCCAGCCACCACCACACGGGCAGTAACGATTTTGCCATGCTTTTTCGGCTTTAAATTCATCGCCGTCACCCCTTGCCCATACCTGTTTTGGGTACGGTAATCGGTCAGCGGCGTCCGTTTGCCATAGCCAAATTCAGTGATTACCAACAAATCCGCCTCCGAATCAACCACATCAACGCCTGTAATATGGTCGTCCGCCGCCAACTTCATGGCATACACTCCCGTCGCGGTACGCCCCATGGGGCGCACATCTTCCTCGCTAAAGCGAATCCCTTTGCCCAGTTCGCTAACAACGATCAAATCTTGATCGCCATGCGTCATTTTCACCCAGCCCAGCTCGTCATCATCCTCGATGTTGAGGGCGATCAACCCGTTTGACCGCACATTGGCAAATGCGTTTAGTTCGGTGCGTTTGATGCGTCCATTGCTGGTTACCATCGTCAAATATTCGGCGTCTTCAAAGCTGCGAACCGGCAGCGCGGCGGTAATGCGCTCGTGCGATTCCAGCGGCAAAATATTCATCAACGATGTGCCGCGAGCGGTCCGGTCATATTCGGGCACGTTATACGCTTTTTCGGCGTACACTTTGCCTCGGTTGGAGAAGAACAAAATGGTGTTGTGCGTGCCGGCAGCAAATAGCTGATCCAGCTCATCTTCTTCCTTCTTGCCAGCCCCGATCAATCCCTTGCCCCCCCGCGCCTGAATCCGATACGCCTTTACCGGCGTGCGTTTGATATACCCCTGCTGGGTAATCGACAATAGCACATTTTCATCCGGCACGATATCTTCCATGCGGAATTCAGAATCCAGCCCATAAGCGATTTCAGTGCGCCGCTCGTCCCCATATTTTTCGCGCAGCATGGCGATATCTTCTCGGATCAACCCCAAAATCTTGTTGCGATCCGCCAACAACCCTTCCAGGTACGCGATCCGGTCGGTGACTTGCGTATACTCGTCTTCTAACTTCTTCTGTTCCAGAGCCGCCAACCGGCGCAACTGCATATCCAAAATCGCTACCGCTTGCGGTTCGGTCAAATCAAAGTTGGCGACCAAGCGCTCTTTCGCCATATCGGCGTCAGGCGACCGGCGGATCGTTTCAATCACTTCATCCAACTGGTCTATCGCCTTGAGCAGCCCTTCTAAAATGTGCTGACGAGCCTGCATTTTCTTCAGCTCATACTCGGTGCGGCGGGTGATCACTTCCGCCCGATGTTCGATGTAGATTTGCAAAGCGCGTTTCAGCGACAACAAGCGCGGCTTTTTATCGACCAATGCCAACATCTGCACCCCAAATGTGGTTTGCAGCGCGGTATGTTTAAAGAGTTGGTTGAGTACTTTAAGCGGCTGAGAGCCTCGTTTTAGTTCGATGATGATGGAGATGCCCCGTTTGTCGCTTTCGTCTCTCAAATCAGAGATATCGGTCAGCACGTCTTTACGCACCAGTTCAGCGATTCGTTCGATGAGGGTCGATTTGTTGACCTGGAATGGCAGTTCGGTGACGTTGATACGCTGCCGACCAGTGACGCTATTGGGGATATCTTCGATCTCTGCCCTGGCTCGCATAATCACCCGCCCTCGTCCAGTGGCATAAGCGCTGCGAATCCCTTCGGTGCCGGCAATGATGCCGGCAGTGGGGAAGTCAGGTCCTTTCACAAATTGCATCAAATCATCCAAACTGATTTGGTTATAGCGATCATAATTGTCGATCAGGTAAGTGATGGCGTCACACAACTCTGTTAAATTGTGGGGCGGCACATTGGTGGCCATACCCACGGCAATGCCCGACGAGCCATTGAGCAATAGATTCGGCAAGCGTGCCGGCAATACGTCCGGCTCTTCTTCGCTGCCGTCGAAATTTTCGGCAAAATCCACTGTGTCATTGTCGATCTCGTCCAACAACTCCATGGTAATGCGGGCTAAACGGGCTTCGGTGTAGCGCATAGCCGCCGCGCCATCCCCATCTACGCTGCCAAAGTTGCCCTGCCCATCCACCAACTCGTATCGCATCGAGAAATATTGCGCCATCCGCACCATAGCGTCGTACACTGCGGTATCGCTGTGCGGATGGTATTTGCCCAGCACCTCGCCCACAATTCGGGCGCTTTTGCGGTGTGCCGAGTTGGCTCGAATGCCCATATCGTACATGGCATACAAGATGCGTCGATGCACTGGTTTTAAGCCGTCGCGGGCATCGGGCAATGCCCGCGATACGATGACGCTCATAGCGTAATCGAGATACGCATTCCGCATTTCTTGGTTAATATCGATGGTATTTATCGCGCCAATATCCAAATCAGCCTCCATGCCGGCATTTTCGCCTGCGAACGGGGCAACGCATCGTTGCGTCCGCTTCGGCTGCCGAGCAACTGTACATTATCAAGAAGAGAGGACCTCTTCCGCCTACTCCTATTAAAAAGAAAAAACCACCACTGAATGGGTGGCAAATCACCCCTAAAATTATACCAAACAGGGGAGATTATTACGAATTTTGGTACAATGGCGAAGCTTTGAAAAACGGGCTCAGAAAACTCTTATGGGCGACTCGGCTTTTCAATTTGCCCAGCCCACGCATCAACCCAAACAATCGTTATGTTTCGCCAACTATTTGCTCCCATCGCTGACGCTTTCAAACATTTGGAGGTCGCCCTCCAAGTTACAAATTTTTTCGACCCCGAAGAGCGGCGGTTGGCGTTGCAATCTTTTGTAATTGGGGGGCTGGTTTGGGGCGTCGTATTCATCCTAAAAAATTTAACCCACGACCTGTTTGCGGCGATTTTGCATTGGGTCGAAGCTGCCCCAACGCCTGTTTTACTGCTGCTGCCTTTGCTAGCTGGGGCTCTCATTGTGGCAGGGCTGGCGCGATATGCCAGCGGCATCATTCATTATCGGGATGACGACGGACACATGCATGAATTAATCGATATCGAAGGGGATGGCTTGGAGCGGGCGATCTCTCTTTACTTTGCCTCAGAGCCATCATTTGAGCAGACGATTTTGGGCAAAGAGGGGGTGGATGTGCGGTGGCGGATGCCAACGTTTAGTTTGGCAGGGCGCAAATTTTTAGCCACGTTAGCCACCCTGGGCAGCGGCGGCAGCGGCGGCTTGGAAGCCAGCGTGACCTTGATCGGAGAAAGTTTGGCTGCCGGCATCGTCAAACCCCGCAAAGCGTACCAAATCGTCGATCCCTACACTTTGGGTTGGTCTGCTCGGCTGACCAATTGGTGGCGCTCTACTGACCCCGACCATTTGCAAACGGCGCAGTTGAGCGGCGTCGCCGCCGCCGTATCCACCTTGCTGGGCGCGCCGCTAACCGCCGCATTTTTCGCTACCGAAATCATGTATCGCAATCGTCCCATCATCGAAAAATTGGTCTTTTCCCTCATCGCGTCGTTAACCGCCTTTTTCCTCACCCGCATCTCCTCTGACCATGTCGCTATTTTCCATGTGGACAATCTGCCCGCGCCGCCCGAAAATTTGAGCTATTATGCCGTATTGGTTTTGGTGGGCATCGTCGTTTCGTTGATCAGCGTCTACTTTGGGCGGCTGCGCAGCAGCTTTGACGAAGCTTTTCACCATCGGCAACCCAACATTTGGCGGCGGCATCTCATTGGGGCGGCATTCGCCGGTTTGGTTGCCTTGCTCTTTTACTGGGTAAGCAAATGGGCTGGCTGGACAGAAGAGGGATTGAGTTTTGTGTTGGGTCCTGGCGAACATGCCATCGATTTGGCGATGGCGGGGAAGTTGTCTGCCCAGTTGGCATTCATGGCGATTTTCGCCAAAATAGTTGCCACTTTAGCGACAGTCGGCTCTGGCGGGTCGGCGGGGCTGCTGATACCGTCGCTTTATTTTGGGGCAATGGCGGCAGCGGGGCTGGCTCCGCTGTTTGATTTGCCGGCAATAGCGCTGATTGTGCCGGCAATGACTGCCAGTTTAACCGCCATCGCCAACGTTCCATTAGCCGCTATATTGTTTACCGCGGAAATGTTCGGGGTCGCATATATGGCGCCAGCGTTGGTGACGTTGGTCGTCGCCGCCATTTTCGCCCGCGAAAATAGCATTTATCGCACCCAACGGCAAAAATATGTACAACGACAAATTATGCCCGGCTATAGCAGCCGCCGCTTGCCAGTTCCGCCCAAATGGTTTGGCAAAACGTTGGTAGAATTGCAATTTCGCAACCGCTTTGACGTGAATGTGGTTGGTTTGTTAGAGCAAGAAGGGGAAGATGGCTTGCCCCACGTTCGGCTGAATCCCGGCGCGGAAATCCCATTAGAAGCGGGCGATATTTTGGTAGCGCTGGGCAAAGACGACGACTTAGACAAGCTTGATGAATTGGCAAAAATGCCGGCAATCTCACCGGAGAGTTAGAAATGGCGAGCGGCGACTTACCAGTTGCTCACCACCTAAAAACAATCAACACAGTTACCTAATCTTTTATGTTTGAACTCATCTTCCTCGGCACATCCGCCTCTACCCCATCTGTCCATCGCGGCTTATCTTCACAAGTTGTGCTTTACCGCCAGCACCGCTTTATGATCGATGCCGGCGAGGGCTCTCAACGCCAACTTTTAACCAGCGGATTGGGCTTTAAACGGCTCAACAAAATATTGCTTACCCACGGACACCTTGACCATATTTTGGGGTTGGGCGGCTTGGTTTCTACCCTGGCAAGGTGGGAAATGATGGAGGAACTGGAGATTTTCGGCGGCAAATCGGCGTTGGAACGGGTGGAAGCGCTGATTTATCAGGTAGCGCTGCGCGGGGCAAAGCCCGCCATCGACATCAAATTAACCCCGCTGGAAGCGGGGATGACCTTGTTTGAAGACAAACAGATGAGCGTGCGGACTTTTCCGGTTTCCCATCGGGGTTCCGATTGTTTTGGATTTGTATTTGAAGAGCGGGAACGACGCCCATTTTTGCCAGACAAGGCGGATGCGTTGAGCGTGCCGGCAGGACCAGAGCGGGGCAAATTAGCCCAAGGCGAAACGATTTCATTGTCAGATGGGCGCAAGATCTCCCCCGACGACGTGTTGGGCGAGCCCATTCCTGGCGTCAAATATGTCCACATCGGCGACATTGGAGATTTGAAGGGCATCCAAGGATATTGCCAAAACGCCGCCGCTCTAGTGATTGAAGCCACTTACTTGCGCGACGATGCCGGCATGGCGCGCCAATTTGGGCATATAACCACCCATCAGGCGGCGCGATTGGCGCAAGAAGCCAATGTCAAATCATTGATCGTCACCCATCTCTCTCGCCGCTATTTTGAGCGAGACGTCAAACGAGAAACGCGGTCGATCTTTCCAGGCGCGTTTGTCGCCCGCGATTTTGACCATTTTCAAATCAACCGGCGCGGCGCAGAGCGTATTTCGCGCCGGAAATCGAGCAGCGCTCAACCTGAAAATCATTCAATGTAAAGGAATTTCAATGGGTTCACAACAATCAATTTCATTGCTCTGTTTAGCTAGCGAGTTCAAAGGCGTTCCCTTTATTGAGGAGGCGAAACGGCTCGGTTGCCATATCACTCTGGTGGTTAAGGAAGAGTTTGCTGAAGACCCTTGGCCCCGCGACGCTATTGACCAATTCTTTCCGATGCCGATACTGTGGAAGCAACCCGATATCACCTATGGTATCAGTTGGTTGGCGCGCTCTCGCCGGTTCGACCAAATTATCGCCCTAGATGATTACGATGTGGAAACGGTGGCGGATTTGCGCGAACATTTGCGGCTGCCGGGCATGGGGCACACTGTCACTCGTTTTTTTAGAGACAAGCTGGCGATGCGGATGCAGGCGCGGGCTGCCGGCATTCCAGCGCCGGCATTTACCCCGGTGTTCAACGACGCCGATTTGGCGGCATGGATGGCGAATACGCCGTCGCCCTGGGCGTTAAAACCCCGCTTTGAGGCAGGCGCAGTCGGCATTCAAAAGTTAAACGACAGTGAAGCGGTGTGGGGGGCATTGGCGGAATTAGGAGACAAACGCGCCTTCTTTTTATTAGAGGCTTTTTTGCCGGGAGCTGTCTTTCACGTCGATTCGATCATTTGGGACGGAGAAGTTGGGTTTAACAGCGTCAGCAAATATGGGCTGCCGCCGCTATCCGTTTCGCATGGCGGCGGCGTTTTTAGCAGCCGTACCTTGCCGGCATCTCATCCAGACAGCCAAACGATTTCCAGGCTCACCCAACGGCTGATGACCGCTTTTGGCATGCAGCAAGGCGTCGCCCACACCGAATTTATTCAAGGGACAAACGGAACGTTCCATTTTTTGGAGACAGCGGCGCGGGTGGGGGGCGCCAATCTGGACAAGTTGGTCTATGCCGCATCGGGGGTTAATCTGTGGGCGGAAATGGCGAAAATTGCGGTGGCTGACGTGCGCGGCGAAGCGTATGAAACGCCCAAACACAAAGGGGACAATGCCGGCATTTTAACTTGCCTGGCAAAACAACAGCATCCTGACCTATCAGGCTATAACGACCCAGAAATCATTTGGCGGTTAGACAAGCCATACCATGCCGGGCTCATCGTGGCGTCGCCCAGTCCAGAGCGGGTGGAGGATTTGCTGGACAACTATGTCCGTCGTTTTGGGGATGACTTTATGACGGTTGGCGCCTTGCAAGAGACGATGCGCCAGTAATTGCGGGCGCATCCTCTCAAAGCGAAATTTATCCGCGCTCTATCCGACATTGAAAACAGTTGTTAGCCGCAGAACGGACATGTAAATAGCGTATCTCTGAGCGCGTTAGCGGCTCTTTTGCTCTTTTTTCCAGATCGCTGGTTGCCACAACGCCGCCGCTGCCATACACGATGCGGTCTGCTGCATCGTAGCCGCGAACGATATAGCTGGGACTGGTTAACATCGGCGGAAGTTCAGCCCCTTTATCGTAGCGGACGCACTCTGCGCTATGTAAAAATATCGGACCTATTTCGGCATAGGGCTGTGCTGCCGGAAATAGTCTGTAAGCCAAAATTAAGAATGATTCGCCTTCAGCCACATCTTCTAAACAATGCCGGCAGGGGGTATCGTCAACTGCTGCATGTTGTTCTGCCGGCTGCCCATTGGCGTCTGCCGCTCCTGCTTGGAAAGCGCGGGCGTCAATTGTCGGCATCCCTACAAAACGAATAGAATGCATATCAATATTCTCCTTCCAACTAAAATTATTTTGATGCCGGTAGTTTAGCAAGACTAAAGATCAGATTCGATCCGAATGTTGCTCCCGTCGTTTCGATCCAGTTCTTGAAATCCCGACACCCATCAACCATGCCAACCCTGAAACCAATTCCCAACAATAGGGAACAATACCCACCCCTCTTTCGTTTTGAGAGATATAATTAAAATTGCGCCCGCAAAACCGCTTGCAAGTGCGTCATTTGCGCTTTATCCATTTAACTTTTTGTCAGGAGAATCGATGACTCGTCAATCCATCTGGAAAATTATTGTGACATTCGGCTTATTGCCGGCATTTATCCTCGCCTGCAACCGTCAACAACCCACCCCTACCCCGCAACCCGCCACTTCGCTGCCCGCCGCCACCACACTGCCCAACACCCCGCCACCCGACCCTGCTACCCTACCACCCGCCACTCGCCACCCACAACCCGACGCCCCCGACCTCCAATCCCCCAATTGGGCGCCCCAACTCATCTACAGCAGTCCCGCCGTAGGCGAAGAGGTGTTGCTAGATGGGGCGATCACCCTGCGATTTGACCAACCCATGGACCAAGCCAGCGTGGAAGAAGCCTTTACCATCACCGAAGCGGCAAATGGTGACGCAGTTGCCGGCAATTTCGAGTGGAGCCGACCCGATACCCTCATCTTTACCCCTACCGACCAGCTAACCCATAAAACGAAATATGATGTCCGCCTTAACGACACTGCCTTTGGGCTAAATGGGCGTGAACTCCGCCAATCCGTCTCCTTGCAACTGGAAACAGTCGGCTATCTCAGCGTCAGTCAAGTTGCCCCCGCCCCAGACGCTACCGAAATTGATGCCGATTCCACCATCACCCTGATTTTTAACCGCCCCGTGGTACCATTGGTAGCCACCAGCCAGCAAACCGACCTGCCCCAACCGATCAACATCACCCCCGCCGTTGCCGGCACAGGCGAATGGGTTTCCACTAGTATTTACCGCTTCGTTCCCGACCAACCGCTAGACGGAGCGACGACTTACACCGTCAACGTAGATAGCGCTCTCACCGATATTGCCGGCAACCCCCTTACCCCCGCCTATCGCTGGTCATTCGCCACCATCAGCCCCAAAGCAATCAGGCTAGAGCCGCCCAATCGAACCGAAAATATGTTGCCCGAACAACCCATCAGCGTCACCTTCAACATGCCCATGGATCCAGCCAGCATCGAACGGGGCTTCTCCCTCTCCCCATCCGCTCCCGTTAGCTACAACTGGTCAGACGATGGGCGAGTGGTCGGCATTTCGCCCCAAAACCGGTGGGGTTTAGGACAAACTTATCAATTTAGCATCGAAGGGGCGACTTCTGCCAATGGCTCTGCTGAACTCGCCTCCGCCGTGCAGAGCTCTTTTACTGTGGTGCCATTGCCCCGTGTGGTGGAAGTGTTCCCCGCCCCAAATCGCGTCGCCGACCGATGGCAACGGGGTGTAACCATTCGTTTTACTTCGCCGATGGATATAGAGACATTGGAAGACAAAATCAGCGTCAGCCCTGAACCGGAGCGAATCAATTTCTTTTACAGCCCCTATGATTTTTCCATCTCCTTAGATTTTCCGTTGGCGCCAAGTACAGAGTATGAAGTGACGGTGCCGGCAACTGCCAGCGACCCCTACGGCAACCAATTGGGCGAAGCGTACAGTTGGCGCTTTACCACCCCGCCCGCCGAACCGCTGGTTGCCCTCAATTTGCCCCAACAAATCAGCCAACTCACCCGCAACTCCCCCAGCCAAGTCCAACTCATCTATCGCAACATCAGCCAATTCAATGCCCAACTATACGATGTGGGCTTACCCGTCAACCTGATTAGCGAACCATACCGCCTGCAAGAAGATGGCTTCCGCCCCTCTGGCGAGCCGATTAAAAGCTGGGAAAGTGGCGTAGAATCGCCCGATGACCAAATTGGGGCGATTACTTTGCAATTGGCGGATGGCGAGCCGTTGCCCACCGGCGTTTACCTATTGCAACTGTCTGCTCCCGAAATTGGACGTGATCAACGCTATTGGCAAAATCAAAAGAGCCTCATTGTGGTGGCGGATGTCAACCTCACCGTCAGGCAATCTTTTGAAGGGGTGCATGTGTGGGCAACGGGGCTGGCAGATGGCAGACCACTTGCCGGCATTCCCCTGACCCTGTATGACGAACAAAGCAGAGAAGTTGGAGATGCCGCCACGGATAGGGACGGCTTGGCATTTTTTGATTACCAATCCTCGCGCGGCTATCTGGAAAATGTCATCGTCACCAGCGGAGAGGCGGGGCAAAGCAACTTTGGCGTAGCCGCCAGCCAATGGGACACTGGGGCATCCCCCTGGCAATTAGGCGTGCCGGCAGATTGGGGCGAGGAGCAACCGATTTTTGCCTACATTTACACCGACCGCGCCCTTTATCGCCCCGGCGATACCGTTAACTTTAGGGGGATTTTGCGTCAGCCAAACTATGGCAGGTACAACTTGCCCCGCCAAAGCGAGGTCAAGGTAGGGCTGGCATTTTTGTATGAATATGACCCCGACCAACCCTTTGAAACGGTAGCGGTTGACCAAAACGGCAACTTCTCCGGTTCGTTCGACATCCCCGCCGATGGACAATTGGGACCGTACCGCCTCTTTATCGAAAGCGATTATGGCGGCTTTGACCAGTTGGTGACGGTTGCCGAATATCGCAAGCCAGAGTTTTTAGTGCAAGCTAGCTCGGACGCGACCCAGACGTTGCGGGGGGAATCGGCTCAGGTGACGATCAACGCCGAATATCTCTTCGGCGGGTCGGCGGAAGGGCTTACAATCAATTACGATATTTTCCAAAGGGCGTATGCCCCGCCGTTGGGCGGCAGGTACAACTTTTTGTTTGAAGACCTCGCCATTTATCGAGAGGGTCCCATCTTTTTTGACGAAGGCTTTTTTGGCGAGCCGATTGCTTCTGGCGAAGGAAAAACTGATGCGAATGGGGCGTTTGTGGTGGATTTGCCGGCATCTCTGCTGGATGGGTTGGATGCCGGCAGTATCGAACTAACTGTAGAAGCGACTGTGCTTGACCTGAACAACCAAGCCGTTGCCACAAACGCATCCGTTATCTTCCATTCTGCCGAAGCGTATGTGGGCGTGACCCCCGAAAATTACGTTGGCACAGTCGGACAACCCGCCGCTGTGCAACTCGTCACCGTAGATTGGGACGGGGAACGGGTGGCAAACCAGCAAGTCGAGGTCGTTTTTTATCGGCGAGAATGGGTGGCGGAACGGCTGACAGAGTTTGGACGAAGTTACACCCAATGGCAACCCGACGACAGCGAAGTTGCTCGAAGTGTGGGCATAACCAACGAAAATGGGGAGGCAGTTGCCAGCTTTTCGCCAGAAATTGGCGGCACATTTGTGGCAGTGGCTACCGTCACTGATGGCGGCGGGCGAACCAGCCAAAGCTCTACCACTTTTTGGGTGGCTGACCGCGACTTTATCGGTTGGCGGATTGACCCCCGCGACAACAAGATGGAGTTAGTGGCGGACAAGGATGAGTATCAAGTTGGCGACATCGCCCGCGTTTTGGCTCAATCGCCATTTGAGGGCGAAGTAATGAAGTGGTCAATGGTCGAACGAGGTGAACTTCTTAGCCAACAGGTCGGTGTCCTCAACGCTGCCAGCGACGTGCTGGAGATACCGATTTTGCCGGAGTATGCTCCCAACGCTTATCTGACATTGGTAGCGGTAAAAGGGGTGGATGAGACGAATGAATATGCCGGCATTCGGCTAGGCATCGTCAATCTCAACGTTTCTACCGAACAGTTGACGTTAAATGTAGAAATCACTCCCCGCCAAACCGTCTTCCAACCGGGTGAAGAGGCAACATTCGACATCAAAGTAACTGGTTTTGCCAAGCAACCTATCTCCGCTGATTTGTCGGTGGCACTAGTGGATTTGGCGTTACATAGCCTAAAAGAAGATTCTGCCCCACCCATTTTGGAAGCGTTTTATCACCAACAACCCTACCGTAGTCGCATCGGCTCTGGGCTGTTTATCTCTGGCGAAGGGTTGGAGGTAGAGATACCGGAGCAAGAGGGCGGCTTTGGCGGTGGGGGTGGCGGATTGGATTCGGCGGAAGAATCGTTGGCAGTACCGCAAGCAGCCGCCGCTGATGGGGATGATGCCGCCTTTGGGCGTAACGAGCAGGCGAGTTCTGGCATTGCCGAAGCGGAAGTGCGGGGAGATTTCCGTGATACCGCCTATTGGCAAGCGATTGTCTCCACCGATAGGGAGGGCAAAGCGGTGGTGACTGTGCCGTTGCCCGACAATTTAACCACATGGCGGCTGACCAGCCGAGCTATCTCTGCCGATTCATTGGTGGGGGATGCAGAAGTGGATATCGTCACCACCAAACCCCTGTTGCTTCGTCCAGCCACGCCCCGCTTTTTTGTGGCGGGCGACCAGTTGCAGTTGGGCGTTATCGTCAACAACAACAGCCCAGATGCATTGGATGTGGCGGTGGGGTTGGAGGCGGCTGGTTTGGATGTGGCAGGAGAAGTTGAGCAGGCGGTGGCTGTGCCGGCAAACTCTCAACAATTAGTCCAATGGGATGTCACTGTGCAAGATGTTCGCTTTGTAGATTTGACCTTTTGGGCGGAAGGGGGCGGTTACAGCGACGCTACCAAACCGACGTTTGGCATCGCCCCCGACCAATTGATTCCCGTTTATCGTTACAATGCCGAAGATATCGTCGGCACGTCGGGCATTGTGCCAGACGGCACGGAAGTGGAAGCGATTTTGTTGCCGCCTAGCGTAGATGTAGATGCCGGCACAGTTGAGACCCGTGTCACCGCCTCATTGGCTGGGGCGATTTTGGACGCGCTGGACGCTATCGAATATGAGATTTACCCATGGCAAGTGAGTTGCCCCTATATTTTAGCCAATGAGCTTCTGCCTAATGTAGTCACAGCTCGGGCATTGCGTCAATTAAATGTAGAAAATGCTGATTTGTCTGCCCGATTAGACAGCTTGGTTGATACTCGCCTTTCTCGACTGGAACAGTTGCAAAAAGGAGATGGCGGCTGGGGCTGGTGTGGTTCGGAACAAAGCGACCCCTATTTTTCAGCCTATGTTTTGCTGGGGCTAGACAAGGCGCAAGAGGCGGGCTATGCGGTGGATAGCGGCGTACTGGAGGCAGCGATTGGGTTTGTAACTGGCGAACTGGAAGATGCCGGCAAGCTCCGTCAAAATTATGAAGCGAACCGCCAAGCCTTTTACCTGTATGTGCTGGCAGAGTTTGGCGAACCAGTAGATGATGAGTTAGAAGCTCTGTTTGCTGAACAACGAGATTTTCTAGCTCCGTATGCCAAAGGGTTACTAGCCAGTAGTTTCTCTCTGTTGCAAAATCGTAGTGACACAGTTGGTGTTTTGATGACCGAGTTGAACAACAGTGTTGTATTAAGCGCAACTGGGGCTCATTGGGAAGATGGCGACCGTGATTGGTTTAATCTAAGCAGTGATGTACGTGGCACGGCGATGATTTTAGGGGCGTTTTCTCGCATTGATCCTGATAGCGCCTTAGCGGCAAATGGGGTGCGGTGGCTGATGTCGGCTCGCACGGCTGGGCATTGGCGAACTGGGCAAGAAGACGCTTGGGTACTCATGTCGCTGACCGATTGGATGGTCGCTTCGGGCGAGTTGGAAGCGGACTTCGGCTATGCCATCGGCGTAAATGGTTCGGTGGAACAGGAAGGCAACTTTAATGCCGGCAATGTGGCTGAAGTAGAAACGTTGCGGATTCCAGTGAGCGAGTTGAATGTGAATGAGGCAAATATTTTCGCCTTTGGCAAAACAGGCGGGGAAGGGCAACTGTATTACACCGCCCATCTGGACAGCTTTATCTCTGCCGACGCAGTGGGGGCAGTGGATAGGGGTTTTTCGGTGCAACGGGCGTATTTCGATGCCGATTGTGACCGCCAGCAGGAGGATTGCCAGCCGTTGACCGCTATCCAAGCGGGGCAACAAGTGCGGGTTGAGTTGACGATTATCGTGCCTAACAATCATACCTATGCCGTCGTCACCGACTATTTGCCGGCAGGCGCCGAGGCGGTTGACCCCGGTTTGCGTACCAGCCCATCTAGCCAGCCAGGCATTCAACCAGCAGATGCCGGCAATCGGTATGGGTATTGGGGTTGGTGGTATTTCAACCGGATTGAGTTCCGGGATGAGCGGGTGGTTTTTTACTCCGATTTTTTGCCGGCAGGCACCTACCAGTACAGCTACAATTTACAAGCGATGACGCCGGGTCGGTATCAGGTGATGCCGGCAATCGCTAAGGAAACTTTTTTCCCCGAGGTGTTTGGTAGAAGTGATGGGACGGTTTTTGAGATTACGGAGTAGTAAAAATCAAACCCGTTTCAACAAAAGCGGAACGATTTTTAAAAATCGTTCCGCTTTGCCTATGCCTTAAGCTAGCGTGCTATGCCATTGCGCCACAGGACCTTCACCGCCGCCCAACCGCCAATCTTTCGCCGCTTTTAACGCCAAACGCGTAAACTTTTGCGCCCGCTCAATTGCCGGCAATATATCCGCCCCTTCTGCCATAAAGGTGATAATCGCCGCCGATAGAGTGTCGCCGCTGCCCAGGGTATTTGGCGTGTCTAGCCTGGGCGTTGGCAATTCGACCTGGCTTTTTCCATCAAAATATAAATCAATTAGCGTATCCTCTGCCGGAATACCGGTGACCAATATCCGTTGGGCGCCTAACTGCTGCAATTTAGCGGCCGCATCGGCTGCCGATTGAACGTCGTCTACCGGGATGCCGGCAATCAATGCCGCCTCTCGCCAATTGGGGGTGATGAGCGTCGCCGCTGGAAACAGATACTCAACATACGCCTGTGTCACCTCCGCTCCAAACATAGTCCTGCCCGTTCCTGTCACCAACACCGGATCGATGAGGATGGGACAAGGCGCGTCCGTTAACATGCCGGCAATCCGCTTAACCAACGCCGCATCGCCAATAAAACCGCTCTTAATGCCGTCTGCCCCATAATCCGCCATAATGAGATCGTATTGCGCCGCCACAAAATCTGCCGGCAAAAAATGGGCTTGTTCCAACACGATGCTGTTCTGGGCGGTCGCCACTGTGAGGGCGCTCATTCCATACGCTCCCAGCGCGGTAAACGTTTTCAGGTCTGCCTGAATGCCCGCCGCTCCGCCGCTATCTGAACCGCCAATAGTGAGTAATTTTTTTGGGGGATTAAATGCCGGCAATCTGCTTCGCTCCAATCATAAAATCTAAAACTATGCCGCCAATTGTACCCTACTCCCCACTAAAAAATGGGCGGGAATGCAATTCATGATACAGTTCAGAACAATTATTTCGCAAAGGAACTTCTATGAAGAGGTTGGATCGCCGACTGTTTACCATATTGCTCATCGTCTTCGTTCAAATGGTGGGCGCCTCCCTTGTTTTTCCCATCTTGCCCCGCTTCGCCAAAAGCGAGTTTGGTTTGTCTGAACGGGTGATTCCATTATTGCTGTCCGCCTTTTTCGCTGCCCAATTTGTAGCTGGACCTTACCTGGGGCGCTTGTCAGATAAATATGGGCGTATGCCTATCTTAATCATCAGTCAAATCGGCACTGCCATCAGCTTTGCTATGCTTGGATTAGCGCAAGGGGCGATAACGCTCCTTGCCGCTCGCCTGTTAGACGGCATCACTGGCGGCAATATCATCGTCGCCCAAGCGTACATCACCGACATCACCCCAAAAGAGCGGCGAACGGAAGCGCTAGGGTACATCTTCGCCACTTTTGGCTTGGGCTTTATGGTGGGCCCAGCCATTGGCGGCGAGATGCAAGCCCGTTTCGGTCCAAGAATGCCATTTTATTTAGCAACAGTGGCTGCCATCATTACCACTCTAATCACTTGGATCGTTTTGGATGAGTCGCTGACCTCTGAACAACGGCTGAAAAATAGGGAGTTCAATCAGGTGGGATTAAAATTGAGCCAAGTATGGCAAAATCGTCCATTAACGATGCTGTTGTTTATCGCCTTTATCGGGCAATTTGTGTTAGGGTTGATCCAGGGCACCTTTGCCTTGTTCGCCGAAGATGTCATTTTTGTTGGATATGATTCCGCAACAACCAGTCGGGGCATTGGCGGCTTGTTTGCCGTTATCGGGCTGACTCAATTGGTTACCCAACTTTTTTTGTTGCGCCCATTGCTGAAACGGTTTGGGGAGGAGATGTTGGTGATTGCCGGCAGCGTTTTGCGGGGGGCGGGCATGTTTGGCTACGCTATTTTCGTCTCACCCTGGCTAGCCCTGATCGCGTCGGCATTATTTGCCAGCGGCATGGGAACGATGATGCCTCCATTGCAATCGCTTGCCACAAAAACGGTGCCAGATGAATTGCGAGGCGGTGCGTTGGGATTGTATCAATCCTCGGTCAGCCTCTCGACCATCGCCAGCACCGCCTTGTCGGGCATTTTGTATGATAGTAACCCCAGAACCCCTTTTTGGGTGGGCGGCGTATTGGCGTTGATCGTCATCGTGCCGGCATTTTATTTTATGATCAACAATACCGGCGAAGCAGCCGCTGGCTTGTCTACGGCTGATTAAGCTCTTCTTCCTCTCGCGCTTTCGGATATGAACCCAACACCTTGAGAAAAGTTGATTTTTTCAGGATGCCCAGCAACGCTTCTTGCACGGCTGGTTCGCTTTCATGCCCGTCAAACTCCACGATAAAGAAGTAATGCCAGGGGCGGTTGCTGCGCGGTCGGGATTCGATTTTGGTTAAATTAAGTTGATGCGACGCCAGCTCGCCTAAAACAGCGTGCAACGCGCCCGGCACATGGCGGGTGGTGAAGACGATGGCGCTTTTGCTGGGATCTTGACGGGGAGCGTCTTGCGCGCCTAGGACAACCATGCGGGTGAAGTTGGCGGGGTTGTCTTCAATCCCTTCCAGCAATATCTCCATGCCATATTTTTCAGCGGCAAGCCGGCTGGCTATCGCCGCCGCCCCGGGTTCTGGATTTTGGCTCAGATCGCGGGCGGCGCCTGCGGTATCGTAATGGGTGACTGGCTCGATGCCCAGCCGTTTAAGCCCGTTCTCGCATTGAGCCAGGGCTTGGGGATGTGATTTCGCCTGTTTGATTTGCTCTAAGGCGGTTCCGGGCGGGGCTAACAAACAATGTTGCACCCTGACTAATGTCTCTCCCTGAATGCGTAAATCCTGGTCAATCAACTGATCGTATGCCGGCACAACCGTGCCAGCCAGCGAATTTTCTACAGGCAAGATGCCATGGGTCGCTTTTTGAGAGTGGATCGCCCCGAAGATGCCGGCAAAGTTGCGACAGGGAAAGGTCTCGACGTCATTTCCAAAAAATTGCCGTGCCCCTTGCTCTGAATAGGCTCCTGATTCTCCCTGAAAAGCGACCACTTTTTTGCCCATTTCGCCTCCAATCCAATACAATTCAACAGGGGCAGGTCTCGTGTCTGTCTACTAGAGGACGACCACAAAGCCCGCGCCTACCTTAAACAAAAAACAGGCAGCCATCGCTGACTGCCTGTCCATTCTAACATGAAAACCAGCTAACGCATGGGCAAAGCAAACGCCTTAGCCAATCCGTCAACCTATTCAAACCAAAGTTTAAGGAATTCGCAACTTTTGTCCGGGGCGAATCAGATTGGCTGATTTCACCTGGTCGCGGTTGGCTTCAAAAATTTCGGGCCAACGGGCGGCGCTGCCATACACTTCCAACGCGATGCCGCTTAGGGTATCGCCAGCTTTCACCTCATAGGTTTGCTCTTGCACTTTGGCGGCTTCGGCTGCGGCTTTAGCTGCTGCCACAGCTGCCACTTTGGCATTTCTCGCTTTTTTGCGTTGCGCATCTAGCTTAGCCCGTCGGGCTTTGGCGGCGGCGCGAACAGCCGCACGCTTATCGGCAGCCGCTTTTTTGGTAGCCGCTTCTTTACGCAATTTGGCTTCAACTTCAGCCCGCATATCGTCCAGCTTCTTCTGTTCCGCTTCCGCTTTTTTACGGGCGGCGATTTCTGCCTTGTGCTTGGCTAAATTGGCTTTACGCACTTTGGTAGCGTAATCCGCTTTGCGTTTGGCGACAGCCGCTTTGCGCTTATATTCAGCTTCTTTTTGTTTACGGGCGCTTGCCACTCGTTTTTCTCGGCTAGCTTCTGCCTGACGGCGTCTTTTATCTTTGTCAGTAGCGCGCAAAGAGATAGCGACCATATTCAGGGCTTCTTCTTCAGCGTCGCTGATGTTGTCGCGGTCAAATAACGCTTCGCCTGCGGCGGCGGCAGCAGCTTTGCCGGCATCTAGCAAAAAGGCGCGTAGCCCATCCGCTTCATTGTCGTCCGCTTTGGCGTCTAAAAGTCTGCCGATTTTTTGCAACGCATCTTCAGCGTCTGCCAACGATACTCTGTCAAATTTGTCGGATTGTTGATTATCGTCAGCAACGACATCTTTGATCAAAGCGTTTCCGGCTTTGAAAGAAGAGAGTTTTTCAAAAAACGCTTTTTCTTCTCTTCGGGCGCGGATCAGCCCAGGGCGTCCATCAGCGGCGGCAACTGCAGCGTAAACCCATTGCGGCGCGTCTGATACGAGCTTCCACTCTGATGCTGTAAATGATGATTTTCCACTCATTGTTTTTGTCCTTCCTTTCTTGTGGAGCTAGGTGTTGGCAAACTGGCGAGAAACATTTCGACGACGCCAACAGATACAAACATACAGCGCATAGCGTACCAGATTTTGCTTTAGAATCAAGTTAATGTTACACGAGTCCGCGCTGGTTGCAGCGCCCGCCATAGCTGACCGTTTTGCCTTTGCCCAGCCCGATCTAGGTCGCTGACGGCTAAAATGACCCCATTTGAACAGCGATTGGTCAGCCCACGGACGATGTGCGTCAACAATTCGTTGCGAATGTCGATCTCTTCTTGCGCCGTCCAACTAAGCTCGTCGGAGCGGCTGGGCGCCATGACAAAGGCGTTGCTGAGAGGTTGGAAGGGGGTTTGCCACCAGCCAGTAATGCCGGCATCTAACCACACCTGTATTTTGCTGGTTAATCCCGACAACAAATAGCCATATGTAGTGGCAATCGCTATCCCATCTGGGTCGGGCGGGTCGCCCAAGTCAGGCGGATTGGCGGTGACCAGCCCCTGGTAAATGCCATCTACAAAAGCGCGTCCGATTTCCGCATCTTCTGTCAGCCCAATATTTGGAGCGGATCGGCGCAAATTGGCGGCGGTGCGGGTCAGCCAATCACAAATAGCGGCGGCGTCTATCGCTTTTTCTGGATCGGATTGGAAGGGGGGCAACGCCAACAAATCGTTGAATAGGGCGTACAAAAATTGGTCAAGCGTCATTGTTTGCCCATTTTCCGCCAACCACAGCCGCAAACGCTCGACAGTTTGCAAGGTCTCCTCGCCAATGCGTTCGCAAATCGCCTCAGACAGCTCTGAGATGGGCGTTAGAATGCCGGCAGCGGCATCATACCCATCTTTTACCAGAAGCGCCGCCCGGGCAGGGTCTACCCCTTCAATGCTAATGGTTAACGCTTCCGCCACATCATAAGGCGCGGGCGGAACGCCCCAATCGGGATGCCCTAATGCCAGCCAGATCAGCCAGGCGCGTATGCGGGGTTCGTCGCGGGGGGTAGACCGGCGGCGCAACAAACGGTACGGGATGCCGGCATTCCCTAATGTTTGCCGCAAACTATATTGCAAAGCCCCGTCCAAATAAGGGGCGATCAGGGCGATGTCGCTAGGCTGGATCTCATCGCCCGCCATCATATCCAGCAATGCGTCTGGCAACGCCTCCAACATCTCTCGCCGGTAACGGCTTTTAACAATAGCTCGTATCCCATCGCTGGCTTGTTCGACAGGCAGATTAGGGCGATGCAACAAAAAGGATTCGACCAAATTGCCGATATGCTGGGTCGGTTCAGAACTGGCGTAAGAGATGCCGGCAAAATCGATTTGCCGGCACAAACTATTAAAGCGTTTCGCCCCGACTGGATCGGCAGACAAAAAGCGTCGATAACCGCCGCCTCTATCATAGGCGACAGCCACCGTACACTCCCCCCCCATTTGGTTTGCCACAAACCTTTGGGCGGCGGCGGTATGCTCTTCGATATTGTCCACCAATAGATGACGATACCGCTCCTTAAAGTAACGGTTAAATTCGCTATGCTCTACCAAATGGTTGTCGAACACTTCAATAGTCAGCGAAAAATCGAGCAGGCTATTTTCCAGGCAAAAGCGGCGGAAGTCCCCTGCCGCCTGTGCCGCATCATGCAAATTTTGGATGCGATCAGGCTCAGCGGCAAATATGTGGGCTTGGCGGGCGACCGCTTCCTCCAGGGTTAACCCATTAAATGCAGCCCGGTTTAAAATGTCTATCAATTGGCTGACGATACGTTGCGGACGCAAACGCAAGTTGGCAAAAGCCCCTTCATCTTGCATAGGGGTTAATATGCGCCACATCAACAGTTGCGCCATATCATATTCTAGAAAAACGGGGGGTTTGTGGGGTTGGGCAAACCCAGCGTCGCGGGCGACAAGGGGCCAAAACAGAAGGGTGATTTCCCGGGCGAGGCTGTTGTAGGTAGCGATATGCAGATCGGCATATGCCCCTACATCAGACTCTCGGATGAGTTGTAAAAAGGGCTGCTCTAACCCATATTCTGAAACGAGAACGAGGATATTGTAGGCAGATTCGCCCTCTTGCAGCAACCGCAGCAGCCGATGTTGTAAAGCGACGCTCTTGCCGCTGCCGGCATCCCCCCACAGCAAAATATTATCATTCGCCTGTACAACGGTTTCTTGGGGAGGCGACAGGCGCATCATGGTTAATCTACAAAGCGGTATTTAATCAAACACCACAACGCCTTTGGTCCTTCCCGCCAGGGGTTCAACTTTTTGCCTTCTTCAAATTCCCGCCCATTGTACGAAATTGGCACTTCATAGACGCGATGCCCTCGCTTGAGGATTTTGGCTGTAATTTCCGGCTCAAATTCAAACCCTTTTGCCCGTAATGGGATATCTCGGATGATATCGGCCCGAAACACTTTGTAACAAGTTTCCATATCGGTCAGAATGGTATCGTACAGAATATTAGTCATCAGCGTCAGAAATTTATTGCCCAGCATATGGCTAAAAAACATCGCTTTGGTAGGTCCGCCGCGAAAACGGGAGCCATATACAACGCTCGTTTTCCCTTCCTCAATCGGTTGGGTTAAGGACGGGTATTCACGCGGGTCATATTCTAAATCGGCGTCTTGAATCAGCAAAATTTCGCCAGTAGCGTGTTCAAAACCTGTGCGAACCGCTGCCCCTTTGCCTTGGTTTTTCTGGTGTAAAATCACCCGAATGGAATCGTCCAACGATTCAATAGCCGGATAAAGTTCGCGGATGCCGTCCGTCGAACCATCATCAACAATAAGGATTTCGTGGGCGGTTTCGGTTGCCAACACGGCGCGAACGATATCTTCCAGCGTTTCGCGCTCGTTGTAAACGGGAATGATTACAGAAAGTTTCATCTTTTTCCTCTGCGTCATCTCACTATTCTCCCCAAAGTAACCTGGAGGTCAATAGAAGTTAATGTGTCGTTGCGATCAAGGAATTATTTCGCTTAAATGCCCGACCTACTTTAATGGGGTTCGGGCGCGTCGGCAATGGGCATAAAGTTTAGAACCGCTCTTACTTTTCGGTTTGGGCTTGAAATGGGAGAAGCGTACAATTTGGGGATGAAATGGGAATTAAAACGGATTAAAAATATTATTTTGGATGCTGACGGGGTGTTGTGGCGCGGCGAAACGGCGCTGCCGGCATTGCCGGCATTCTTCGAAACGCTGCAACAATTAAAACTCAACTACGTCATCGCCACCAACAACTCTACCAAATCGGTAACGACTTATGTGAAAAAGTTTGCCGGATTTGGGGTGCAGATGCCGGCATCAAAAATCATCACCTCTGCCACTGCCACTGCCAGTTGGTTGGCGCAACGCTATCCGCCTAAAACGCCTCTCTTTGTCGTTGGCGAAGCTGGCTTACAAGAGACATTGACGCAAAAAGGATTTGAGATTTTAAGTGGCGAACCGCAAGGGATGCCGGCAGCGGTTGTGGTGGTGGGGTTAACTCGGGGGATAAATTACCAACTGATGTCGGATGCTTGTCTCCATTTGGCGGCGGGAGCGGCATTTGTCGGCTCCAACCCAGACGCCAGCCTTCCGACAGAAAAGGGAGATTTGCCCGGAGCGGGGGCGATCATCGCCGCTTTGGAGGCTGCCAGCGGCGTCCAAGCCGACCCCATCATCGGCAAACCAAACGCCCCCATGTTTGCCGAAGCGCTCAACCAGCTAGGCGCACTGCCACAGAACACAGCCATGGTCGGAGATCGGTTGGAGACGGATATCGCCGGCGCGTTGCATGCCGGCATCGCCGCTATACTCGTCTTATCCGGCATTTCAAAAGAATCCCAATTGACAGATACTCCCTATCCCCCCCACTTCGTTTTTCCCGATATTCATCATTTGGGGCGAGCTTTGGCGGGAGAATCAGCTAAAATTATGAGATAACCGTAAAAAAGTTTGCATAAAACAGGTTTTGATCCAAAATTAGGTTCGTTTTACGCCTTTACCAGAAAGCTTCCACCTCTGGTGAGGGATGAATGGTGGCGCCGAAGGCGCCGCAGGGCGTAGCCCTGAAAGGATAACAAGCAATCCTGAACCCGCAGGGCAAAATCCGTGAAAAACCGCCATCTCTGGCGCTGGATACGGATTTTGAAGGATTGCCATTTACTCGGCGCATCTTGCCGACGGTATAACATAGTTCAACAAAAGATAAACTTGGCAACTTTAGCGGCAGTAACTCAGACAACTTGGAGGGCAATGGCATGAAGCGGCTTCTAACTTTTTGCATAACGCTTGTTTTGTTTGCCAGCTTTACCGGAACAGAGATCACAACAGCCCAAACAAATGGAAAAATTTTGGATCGGTTGGCGGCGGACGCCAGATTTTCTACTATGGCAGCTTTGGTCAAAACAGCGAATTTGACCGAACTATTGAATGGTTGGGGTCCAATTACCGTTTTTGTGCCGACAAACGAAGCGTTTAATGCTCTGCCGGCATCGGTTCGTCAGCAACTTGCCGGCAATGAAGGGCAGGCGCGTCAAACCGCTCTAAATCTCATCGCGCCTGGAAAATCGTTAACTTCCCAACAACTTTGGAGCCAATCTGACGTCCGGATGGCGTCGGGCGGGTCGCTGACGCTAGACCGCCAATCAGATGGGTTATATCTCAACGGGGAGGCTCGCATCATCCAATATGGGTTGACCGCCGACAACGGGGTGATTCATGTGATCGACGCCGTAATAACCCCGGCAACAGCAACCGGCGGCGGAGACAATGCTCCAGCCGGCGACCCCAATGCGCCGCCTTCCCCCAGTGACGCTTTTCTCGGTTCGCCAGCAGGCAACCCAGCTTATGTGCCGGGCGGCTACATGCCCTACTGGGAAGGGGTACGCAAAGTAAGTTACAACGATTGCCGAGGGATGAGTTGGACGCTGCTAGAGCAGCATGATGGGGTAGCCAAAGTGGGCGCAGACCGTCAGACCAACCCTTATCGCGGCGACACCGCTTGCGGCGAAGAGCTGCCCGTTCTCTGCTTAAAAACCGATTACCGCCAGCCGCCCATTTCCGAAGCCAACGATAAGTGGGGGCAAGCGCAAATCCGTGTCACCGCTCCCGTCCCCGGCTTTCAACTAACCTCTAAAGGGCAAGCAGACCGCATGTGCCAACAAAATTTTGGCGGCGGATGGCGCATGGCGAACTTTCATGAAGGGGGCGGACGTTACTTCTGGGCATTTGGCGGCATTCCGCTCAATGTTCGTTTTTGGGTGATGATCGGCGACCAGCCCGCCAACCCCTGGAACCAAGCAGCGATTACCGCTGTGCCGAACAGCGTCGCTAATGGTCCCATCATCAAAGAGCCTTTCCAAAATCCAGCTTATGTGCCGGGCGGCAGAATGGATATTTGGCGCGGGCAAAGAGCGGGGCGAGGGCAATGCAAAGGAATGACCTGGACGGTGTTGCAGCAAGAAGCGAGTTTTGTTCGGGTGGGGGCAGACGGCAAGACGAATCCTTACCGGGGAGATACGTTGTGCGAGGAATCGCTGCCGGCATTATGCATCAAAGTCAATAATTACCCCGCTCCCGCCAGCCGTTACAACATGGACTTTACGCGCAATTGGTCGGGCGGCGAAGTGAAGGCGACGTGGCCCACCAAAGGGATTTGGATGACCACATTGGAACAAGCCAACAAGGTGTGTGAAAACGCTTTTGGCGCCGGGTGGCAGCTCGCCGAACATCATGACGGGTCGTATTACAATCTGGGTCCGATCCCTGGCGGATGGGAGGTTTGGGCGTATGGCGGCTTGCCCATAGACACCAGATTTTGGGTGGCGATTGGCAATCAGCCCGCCAACCCGTGGAATGGTTGGGGCAGAAACGCTCCGTAAAAATGGTTTATTGGCGAATTGTTAAATGATCAACGCGCTGATCGCGGTAACGTTTTTCAGGTAACAATTGTTTGTTGTTTGCCAATGAAATTATTTGTTTAGGTGGTTGGAGTGAACAAGCAACTCCCAGGTAAAGAGGATTTAACGATGGTACGTAGATTTGTAATTGGCATATTTTTATTGGTTTTGAGTTTTTCAATCGCGCCTCAACAGGCTGAGGCGCAGGGGGGCGGCAAATTGACGGATGTGTTGGCGGCGGATGGGCGTTTTTCTGTCTATCTGGACGCTTTGAACAAATCAAATCTGACCGGCGCCGTCAATGGTATGGGCAATGTAACGGTATTTGCCCCGACCAATGAGGCGTTTAACCGGATGTCTGGTGCGCTGCGCAACAGCTTATTTGCTGACCCAAATGGACAGCTTAAAAATGTGCTGCTTAACTTTATCGTGCCGGGGGCAATCAACACCAGCCAGATTCACCAGGTAAACTCAGCCAAAACTTCTGCCGGCAATACCTTGTCTATCGCCCAATCAAACGGGGAAGTGATCATCAACGGGCACGCCACGCTCATCTCTGTTCATCCTGTAGCAAATGGCATTGTGTACGGTACTGAAGAGGTGATTTTGCCGGCATCGTTGCGAAACAATCCGCCGCCAACGGGCGGCAATGGCGGAGGGGGGACGCAACCGCCATCACAACCGCGCCACGAAACCGCTTCGGTGTTGGCTTGGCACGAAGCCGAAGTAGATTTAGGCAGACCGGAAGACAACCCTGTTTATGCCGGCAACCATCGGATGGATTATCGGCATGGAATGCTCAGCCAGGCGTCTGAATGTCGGGGCGTAACCTGGGTATTGCACCAGCAATCATTGGGCAATGGATTTACCAAAGTCGGCGGCGACAGCCGCACTAATCCGTACCGAGGCGATATGCCTTGCGGCAGTTCGCTGCCGATTTTGTGCATCAAACGAACTGGCGCTCCGCCGCCAATTCCTGAGTTGGGGTCTGTTTGGGTGGAGGGACAATTGGGATTAACTTACCCAGTGGTTGGCAACCGACTCACATCCCTAAGAGAAGCGTCAAATATTTGCCGGCAACAACTTGGCGCCGGGTTTAGAGCCGTAGAATTCCACGAAGAAGGCAATAGTTGGGAGTTTTGGGCGAAAGGACCGATCGCTAACAACACCCGCTTCTGGGTATTTATCGGCGACCAAGCCGCCAATCCTTGGAATTACGCTGCTGAGAATCCATTTTCTCCGCCAGGGGCTGCCTACAACGCTGTTACTGTCCATGGTCCCGCCCAAAATTGGGCGATTCGGCGCGGCAATCGCATCTCTTACGCTCAGGGCACCCAATGGGGGCGTGGCGCCTGCCGGGGGATGACCTGGACGCTGTTGCAACAAGAAAATGGGTTGGCGCGGATTGGTTCCGATGCCCAAACCAATCCATTCCGGGGGGATACCCCCTGCACCCAAACATTGCCCGTTTTATGCTTTAAATATGAAGGGTATCCTACGCCAGCCCCGACTGAGACGGGGAATTATGCCTTTAATTGGTCGCGCGGACAGCTTAAGGCGACCGCTCCTGTTAATGGCAGCCGGTTGAATACTCGTTGGCAAGCGGCCAATGTGTGCCAATATTCGTTTGGTCCTGGCTGGCGCATCGCTCAATTCCATGATGGCAGCGTGGGGGATGCCGGCAATGGCGGCTGGGATTATTGGGCGTATGGTTCATTGCCCACCAATACCCGCTTCTGGGTGGGCATCGGCAACCAGCCCGGCAACCCGTGGAACGCCTACGGTCCCGGCATTCGGTAAACTGTCGCTTGTTAATACATTAGCGCCCCACTGCCTTTTCGGCGGCGGGGCGTTTTTTTGTCCCTTTTGTATAATCCGCTAAATGACCCAACCTACTATCTATGATTTAACATTTGCCCAATTATCCCAAATCCTGGAAGAAAAAGGCGAACAACGCTTCCGCGCCAAACAACTTTGGGGGTGGCTGTACGTCCATGCTGCGCCTGATTTTAACCAAATGGACAATTTGCCTAAACGGTTGCGCCAACAGTTGGCGGAGCAATTTAGCTTGTCTCCTTTTACAGAAGCGGCTCGCCAACATTCTAAAGATGGGCAAACGGTCAAAGCGTTGTTTCAATTGCCAGACGGCAACTATGTGGAGACGGTGTTGATGGCGTATGATCGGCGGCGAACGGTGTGCATCAGTACCCAGGCAGGCTGCGCTTTGGGGTGCGTCTTTTGCGCCACAGGGCAGATGGGCTTTTTTCGACATCTGTCGGCGGGCGAAATCGTGGCGCAAGTTCTTTTTTTCGCTAGGGAGTTAGCAGAACGGGGGGAACGGGTGACCAATGTCGTTTTTATGGGAATGGGAGAACCGCTGCACAATTACGACCAAACGTTGGCGGCTGTAGATAGGTTAAATGATAGCGCCGGCTTCAATCTGGGAGCCAGACGGATGACGATTTCTACAGTGGGGCTCGTTCCAGCCATCCGCCGTTACGCCGACGAAGAGCGGCAAACGCCGTTGGCGATTTCGTTACATGCCGCTACCGATGTCGAAAGAGATGCGTTGATTCCGATCAACCGCCGCTATCCCATCTCTGATTTGATGGCTGCCTGCCGGCATTATATCGGTAAAACGAATCGGCGGCTGACCTTTGAATGGGCGTTGATCGCCGGGGCAAATGATACCGTCGCTCAGGCGACTGCGTTGGGCAAACTGTTAACCGGCATGTTGTGTCATGTCAATTTGATCCCGCTAAATCCAACAGGGGGATATGCCGGCAAGCCGTCATCCCCGGCGGCAGTGGCGGCGTTTCAGGCGGAGTTGGCGCGATTTGGGGTAAGCAGTACAGTGCGGGTGCGGCGCGGCATCGATATTCGAGCCGGGTGCGGGCAATTGCGAGATAGGGCAGTTGCTGGGTTGTAGAGTCGGGGGAATCGGTAACCCTAAACAGTTAATTGTTGAACGATTAATTATTCTGTTTTGCCAGCCGCAAAATAGCCATTGACGTTCAGGTAGCGGTGCAAATGAGCACGCTAATTGGCCTGGTTTCGGCTGAATTTGGTGTATTAAAACGTTTCACTTAGTAGCTTGTTGTCGTTGATGCCATGAATTTAAGGCACGGGGGTTGCATTATACAATACATGTGGTTAAAATAACGACATGCGTTTTTTAAACCGTGAAAATGAGCTTGCTTTTCTCGATAAACTCTTGGCGCAATCTCGCTCTCGTGCAGCGCAATTTGTCTTGATGTATGGTCGTAGACGGGTTGGCAAAACTCGTCTCTTGCGTCATTGGTCATCAAAAACTGGAATCCCTGCGACTTATTGGATAGCTGAAAAGGAGAATGCGTCGTTACAAAGGCGCAAATTTGTTGCCGAATTTGAGCAGCGTCCTTTACGCCAAACACCCCTGCTGGATAGTTGGTCAGAGGTATGGGAATTAGTCGCTGATCGGATCAGTGACAGGCAATATATTTTGGTGATCGATGAGTTGCCGTATGCGACACACGCTGACAATGCCTTGCTGTCAAGTCTGCAACATGCTTGGGATCGATATTTTGAGAATAGTCAGCTAATTTTGATATTGTGCGGTTCGCAGATGCGAGTGATGGAGACATTACAATTTCATCAGTCGCCGTTATTCGGCCGATTCACCGCCCAATGGCATCTCCAACCGCTCCCATTTCACAGCCTCGAACAATTTTTCCCCGACTGGTCAGTGGAAGAGCGAGTTGCGCTTTATGCAATTGTCGGCGGTGTTCCTGCCTATCTCAACTGGCTGCATCCAGAACGCACATTGGTTGAAAACATCCGTGATGTTATCCTGGCGCCAGGGAGTTTGTTCATCGCTGAACCCACATTCTTGCTCTACGATGAGGTGAACGAACCGCAAAGCTTTCTAGCGATTCTAAAAGCGATTGGGATGGGAAATCACACCCTATCAGAAATCAGTAATTACTCGTTAATCGGCAAGACGCATCTCTCATCTTATTTGGCACGCTTGCAGGAATTGAAGTTGATCGAGCGGCGCATTCCTGCGACCGTACCCCCCGCAAAGCGGCGCAAATCGCGCCGAGGACGTTACCATTTCAGCGATCCCTATTTCCATTTTTACTTTCGTTTCTTAGCTCCTTTCCATGACATTTTGCCTGATGATATTGAACCCGTCCTAGAGAAAGTACGGGCAGAGCTACGTGCATTTGTGGGGCAAACAGCTTTTGAGCAATTGAGTCGGCAATGGGTGCGTGAGCAGAGGACAAGGAGGGAGCTACCGTTTCTGCCAATGATCATCGGCAGTCATTGGAGCCGCAAAGTCCAAATCGATGTTGTTGGCGTCAACTGGAATAGTCGTGAAGTATTGTTGGGCGAATGCAAATGGGGTGGTGATACAGTGGGACGTGGGATTGTGCGTGAGCTAGCCGAACAAAAAAAGCCTAAAGTTCTCGCCGAACTACCTCATACTCCTGATGATTGGACAGTCTACCTCGTCTTTTTTGCGCGAGCAGGTTTTTCACCTTCAGCACAGGAGTATGCGTCTGCACAAAATATCATTTTAGTTAACCTTGACCAGCTAGAAGCTGGACTGGTTTATCAACCATCAGCATAGAGGCGGTTTTATTTGGAATTGGCTTGGCGCTTTTGGTCGAGCGTAGTCGCGGTGGCGGTTTGGGCCTTGGCGGCGCGGTCGCAATCAATCTTAGCGGAGGCGTAGTTCTTGGCCTATGGCTCCTTTTTGGTGGTTTAGAGATACCACTCCGCGGCCAGCTTCTGCTGTGGGGGTTGGCCGCTCTTCTCGTTGGCATCAGCACAGTTGAAATTCTAGCGCCAAGGGGTAGCCGAAAGTGCCAGCTAACAAGGCAATCAACTCGGACATTTTAAAGCGTGTTTCCGCTTCGCTCCAACACACTTTAAAATGCCGGTTATTGCGGCGTTGCCGGCAGCAGTAGATGCGCGGCTAACTACTCCAATCGTCTGGGGCAATTTGAATATGGTCGGCAAAATCGAGCGGCTCCTCTTCATCTTTTGGTTTGGGTAGCTGCCAGGCGGCGACAATGCCGGCAATAAAGCCAAACAAATGCATCTGCCACGACACATTGGGCACGCCCGGCAACACCCCCCACACCAAACTGCCATACATCAATGTCACAATTAACGCCGCTGAAATCGCCTTCAGGCTGCGTTCTAGCAACGCCCGAATGAGCAAAAAACCCAGATAGCCAAACACCACCCCACTGGCGCCGATATGCACCGTGCCCCTGCCGGCAAACAACCAGGTGCCGACGCCGCTGCCGACAATGGCAATAATCGTTACAAACAGCCAATCACGGTAGCCGCGCAGCAACAGAAGCCAGCCCAACACAATAAACGGCACGCTATTGGCAGCCACATGGGCGAAATCTCCATGCAAAAATGGGGCGTACAATACCCCATCCAATGAGGAAAGTTGACGGGGGCGCACCCCATAGCCATCCAAACCGAGGCTCAACAACCGATCGGCGATTTCAATCAGCCACAGCAAAAGGACAATCGCGCCAAGCAGAGCCCCTTGCGCTTTGAGATTGGGTAACACAGTCGATTTTTCTTCCATGGTGGAATTGTATCAAAAAAGAAGGTAGGCTGATTGCCGGCATCCATAGGGGATGGTAAGCTTATTCAACGTTTATCCAGCTACTCCATCAAATTGATGCACATCCAGACTTTCGCCGCCCAAATCATCGACAATGTAGAAAATGTGATCATCGGTAAACGGGACACATTAGAAAAGATGTTGGTCGCCATCTTGTGCGAGGGGCATATTTTGTTGGAAGATGTGCCTGGCGCTGGCAAAACAATGCTGGCGCGGGCGCTAGCCCTTTCGCTGGGCGTGGAATTTAAGCGGTTGCAATGCACCCCCGACCTGCTGCCTAACGACGTGACAAGCGTCTCCATTTTTAATCAAGCGGAACAAGCTTTCACCTTTATCAAAGGTCCAGCTTTTACCAACATATTGCTGGCAGACGAAATCAATCGGGCAACGCCGCGCACCCAATCCGCCTTGCTGGAATGTATGGGCGAGCGGCAGGTGACGGTCGATGGCGTAACGCGCCCTTTGCCGCCGCCATTTTTTGTGATCGCCACCCAAAATCCGATCGAATATGAAGGGACATTTCCGTTGCCAGAGGCGCAGCTAGATCGCTTCTTCATGAAATTATCGCTCGGCTATCTGGACGAGGAAGCGGAGAGCCAGATGTTGCTCAATTTGGCGCGGGAACATCCGATAGAGGGGCTGAAAGGGATTGTTGATGGATCGCAACTGCCGGCATTAGCCCGGCAAGTGTGGGATATTCATGTCGATCAGACGTTACGAATCTACATTGTGCGGCTGACGGCTGCTACCAGAAATCACAAAGATTTGGCGCTTGGCGTCAGCCCGCGCGGCAGCCACGCTCTGTATCGCGGAGCGCAAGCGTTTGCCGGCATTCAGGGGCGCGATTTCGCCTTGCCCGACGACGTAAAAACGCTGGCTCCCCACATCTTGGCGCACCGCTGTTTGCTGCATCCCGAAAGCGCCTTGCGCGGCGCCACGGTGGAAAAAATCATAACCGATGTGATAAAAGCCACCCCCATTCCATTGGGCGAGGAAGAGCTGACCAATTGAAACGGTATCTTCGAATATCTATATGGCAATGATTCGAGTTTACCCGGTTACGAGATTCCACGGCAAAGCGAGAATTTTTTCGTCGAGTTGTATGATTTCAGCGCCGGCATACAACAATACCCCCATAGCAGTTTGTGGGCGCTCAGCTAAAAATGCCCGTAAACCTTTCGTATCTCGGAATTGTGCGCTCTTACTTAGTTTGACCTCAATTGCCACGACTCGACGACCATGCTCAAAAACGAAGTCAACTTCTTGGCCGCTTCGCGTCCGCCAAAAATAGAGTCGAGCCATCGGGGTCATTAAAGTAGCCAAAACGCGTAAGTGTAGGAAAATCATGCTCTCAAAAAAGAACCCTACTTCTCGGCTCTGGCGTAAAGCCGTTTCCCCAAAATAACCGGAGAGAAAAATAGCTAAAGCAGGGTCTGTCCAAAAAGCGCGGGGCGATTTAACCAAACGTTTGGTATGGCTGGCAAAAAATGCCGGCACTCTTTCAAATAAATGCGTCGCTGATAGCAAATTTATGTACCGGCTAGTCGTTGGTTGAGAGACGCGAGCATCTCGCCCTAGCTCAGATTGATTTAAGAGTTGTCCTGTTCTCAACGCCAATAACTCCATCACACGCCGAAAATCTACCAAAGAGCTAATTTGAGAAAGTTGCCGTAAATCTCGCTCTAAATAAGTGGCTACATACCCATTCCACCAGTGCAACCAGGATTGAGGGGTATCAAGCTTGAGAAGCGCTGGCAAAAAGCCCTGCTGCATCAAAGGAATTGGGTCAGGCGGAATTGATGTGGTGGAGGATGCCGGCATTTTCCCCGCCAATAATTGCTCCAACAAAGTCGGGGGGGGCTTTTGATCCATCTCGCCTAATGTCATTGGATTCAAAACAAAATAAATCGCGCGCCCCGCCAAACTTTCGCTAACTTGTTGCATCAACAGCAAATTAGCTGACCCTGAAAGAACAAAACGTAAATTTCGATCGTTATCCACAGCTTGCTTAATCGCATTTAATAAACGAGGCGCTTTTTGTACCTCATCTATAACCAACTCCGTTTCTCCAATCCATAATGAAGATGGATTTTGTTCTGCCTGTTGCAACAGAGCATAATCATCCAATGTCAAATATCGCCAATTACGAAACGGCTCCGCCTGACGCAGTAAGGTGCTTTTTCCAACCTGTCTGGCGCCAGTCAGTACCACAATGGAATGATTTTGCGCCCCATCTTGTAGTTGGGAGGTAATCCACCGATGGTAATATAATTCATCTTGTAAATAAATTTCATTCATCTCGTGAATAATATTACAATAACCAAGAAAGATCAAGAAGCAAAAAAATATAAACAGGGGTTTTCAATAGTTGCAAGCAAGAGGCAATTAGAGAAGCAAAATGGCCCTACTTGCATACCCGCCCCCTACTCATCAAAATTTGTAACAGGGTTGCCTTTTTGGTATCCCTCTTGCGTCTGATGGGCTATAATTTGGCATGGGGAAAGTAAGGAATGAATTGTGTTGCCCCTTAATCGCTCTGCTTTTAAATTTATAGCCGTTGCCCTGGGGGTTACGTTAGGGGCGCAACTAGCGCGGGTATTGTTTCCGTCGTTGGCTTGGTATGTGCGCGACACGGTCAAACCGGGCATTGGCGGCTTGGTAGGGGCGGCATACGCTCCATTTTTAGTAGGGTTAGCCGGGCCATTATTGGTTCGTATCTTAGGGGAAAAACGGGCGCCTTGGGTTGCCGGCATTGGGCTGGCTCTGGCTCGCATTTTCGAACAGCTATCATTCAGCCCAGGGCTTGATTTATGGTTGGCTATGGCGGGCATGGCGTGCTTTTTGTGGTGGCTGCCACAGGCGCTGCGTTGGGGGCGAGAGACGTTTATTTATGGGCTTGCCGTTGGGTTGGCAGTTGACCTTTTGTTAAAGACGTTTACCGCTTCCCTCGATTGGAGTTGGCTGGCTGGGACGCTCCCTGTCGTGGCGGTTGTGGCGTTGGCGGGCGCTTTTCTGGCGGCGCAATGGGAGAATCAACGCTTAACTATTGACACAGAATCACAAACGGGGTATTTGGCGCTGCCATTGTTAGGGGTTGGACCCCTCTTTTTCATCCATTGGCTAACCTTAAACAATTTAGGGTGGGCGATGACAGTCAACGGCTACTCGACTGTGATGGCAGCGGGGTTGATGTTGGCGGCGGCGATTGCCGGCATCATCGTAGCCCACCAATTTATGAGCGGCATGAAATATAGCCGTTTTTGGATGTTTCTGGCGATTTTAGCCATTCCTTATCAAGCTTATTCCGCTCACCAGGAGACCAACCTGTTTGTGGCGGCATTGACCATTGGTCTAACCCCCTTGCTGGTACAACGTTCGACAGACAAAAAGAGCGGGGCAGCGGCATTCGTTTTGGCGTTAGGAAAGTTGCTCATGGCGACCTTGGCGCTGCTTTATTATTTGGCGCTTGATTTGCCTCTGCCATTTGAACAAGAAGATATCCGGTTGATTGCCGGCATTACGCTGGGGGTGATTATGCTGGCGGGGTTGATCAGGTATCCCAGACAACAGCCGATTCGAAGCCAGTGGGAAGCTCCCGTCGTGGCGATTGCGGTGTTGTTGGGAGCGCTACTCGTTTGGCGGGGGGCGGGCGGCGGGACAATGCCGGCAGCGCCATCGCTAGTTCCCGCCGCCTCAGTGAGAGTGATGAGTTACAACCTCCATTCGGGATTCAGTACCGACGGGCGAAACAATCCGGAAGAGATAGCCAAAACGATCGAGGCGGCAGAGGCAGACATTGTAGGGTTGCAAGAGCTGTCTCGCGGCTGGCTGATCGATGGCGGCGGCGACCTCTTTTTGTGGCTGCAACGCCGTTTAAATATGCCATACGCCGTTTTCGGGGCAACCGCCGACCCGGTGTGGGGCAACGCCATTCTCAGCCGTTATCCCATCGTCGCCACCGAGCAAACTCCGCTGCCTCGGCTTGGCACGCGCATTCCGCGGGGCGTAACCGCCGCCCAAATCAATCTGGGCAATGGGGAAGAGCTATTGTTTATGACCACCCATTTGCATCATCGAGCGGATGATTTGACGTTGGTGCATTTGGCGCAGCTCGACACCATCATTACCCAATGGGATGATCGTCCACGGACGTTGTTGGTGGGGGATATGAATGCCCGACCAGGCTGGGTAGAGATGGATAAGGTATTAGAGGTTGGGTTTGAAGATAGTTGGGCGAATGCCGGCATTGGGGATGGGTTCACCAGCAACGCCGCTAACCCCAAACACCGTATCGACTGGATTTTCCATACCTCTGATTTGGTCGCCAGCGACGCTGAGGTCATCCACAGCCAAGCTTCTGACCATTTTCCAGTGGCGGTGACCATCTCGTTAAAATAAGCGGCAAGTTAGCCCAGATGCCGGCATTCACAATTCATCGCTTAAGGTGTTATAATCTTCGCCAACAATTTCTACTGGAGAATTTATGAGCGCCAACGGCATCACCAAAACTGTCCTCGACAACGGATTAACCGTGGTGTTAAAAGAGATGCACCACGCTCCCGTCGCCAGCTTTTTTGTCTGGTATCGGGTGGGAAGCCGCAATGAACTGCCAGGGAAAACGGGCATTTCCCATTGGGTAGAGCATATGATGTTCAAAGGCACCCCCAAATTCCCTGCCGGCACATTAGATCGACTCGTCTCCCGTGAGGGGGGGCAATGGAACGCCTTTACCTGGCTCGACTTTACCGCCTATTACGAAACATTATCCGCCGATCGCATTGGCTTAAGCCTGGATATCGAATCTGACCGGATGGTAAACACCCTGTTTTCGTCAGATGAAACGGAGTCAGAGCGAACTGTCATCATTTCAGAACGCCATATGTACGAAAACCACCCCACCTTTTTGCTTAGCGAAGAGATGCAAGCCGTCGCTTTCCGGGTGCATCCCTATCATCATGAGGTGATTGGAGACGAGATCGATTTGGAGACGATGAGCCGGGATGATTTGGCGACCCATTACCGCCGCTATTACGCGCCCAACAACGCCATCGCGGTGTGCGTCGGCGATTTTGATGGCGGCGAAATGTTAGCCCAAATTGAAGAAAAGTTCGGGGGATTGCCGGCAGGCGACCCCATTCCCGCTATTGCCCGCCAAGAGCCCCCGCAACGGGGCGAACGTCGGGTAACGGTGACGGGTCCTGGCGACACCGCCTATTTATCCGTTCGGTACCACGCCCCAGCCGCCTCTGATGCCGACTTTTTTCCGCTGGCTCTTTTCAATTCAGCGCTGTCTGGCGGGGGCAGTTTGGGCTTTTTTGGCGGCGGCGGCAGCAACCACAGTTCGCGGCTGTACAAAGCGTTGGTTGCTTCTGGTTTGGCGGCTGGCGTATCGGGCAGCATGGCGCCTACCATCGACCCTTATCTGTACAATATCAGCGCCGTGGCGCTGCCCGGCAAATCTTTGCCAGAGATCGAAGCGGCGTTGGATGCCGAGTTGGCGCGTTTTGAAGAGGCGCCTGTCAATGAAGCAGAGTTAGGCAAATCGCTCAAACAAGCCAAAGCCCAATTTGTGATGGCGGGGGAGAGCGTAACCGGGCAAGCCCAAATGATTGGGCTGGCGGAAGCGGTGACTGGCAACTACCAATGGTATGAAGGGGCGTTAGACAAGCTGGCAGAGGCGACTTTGGAGGATATTGAGCGAGTGCGTCGCGCCTATTTACGCCCAGAAAATCGGGTGGTAGGCTATTATGTGCCGGCAACTTAAGGGGAAATATTTGCCCTTTTTCGGCAAATTGCCAACAGCGTGGATGTTGGCGGTGGGTTGGGCAGCGTTCAATTTGGTCGGGTGTACCGCTAGCCCGCAATCAGTGACCATTGATCCCCAACCTACGATAGAGACCATAGACGATAGACGATTGACGATAACGCCCGCTCCGACAGTTCCAACCCCCACCCCCCAATCTGTGACCGCTGAATCCCCATCCCCCAACAGCGCCAACGCCGATGTATTGTTTGTGGTCGCTACCGAAACGGGTGCCGGCATTTGGCGATTTGACGTCACTGTCGCCCATCCAGATACAGGCTGGGAAGATTATGCCGATGGGTGGGACGCGCTTTTACCCAATGGCGAGGTATTAAAACGGTCGGCGAGTGACCCCTTTACCCGCCTGTTGCTCCACCCCCATGAAACAGAACAACCCTTTACCCGCTCCCAATCCGGGCTAACAGTTCCAACTGATGTGACCACGGTGACGATACGGGCGCACGATTTAGTAGACGGGTGGGGCGGGCAAGAGATCGTGGTCGATTTGGGCGCCGCTAGCGGAGAGGGATTTGAAGTACACCGGTTGGACTCATAATCCAAACCCAACGAAGGAGAAGTGATGAACGAGGAAAAGATAAAAAGCAGTTTGGCTACCAGCGGAAAGATGCCGGCATTAACCCTGGCGTTGTTGTTGACTCTATTCACAGCCTGTTCCAGGTTAGGGGGCGGCGATGACGCGGCGACAGCCCAATTCGTTAATGGAGCGTCTGCTCAGTTGGCAGCGGGCGCGGCAAAACTCAGTTGCAGCCAGGAGTGCGCCAATATGGCAGCTTGCGGCGTAACCAACGACAGGGGCACGGTCGTTTTATTGAGCGTATTCGCTCCCTCAACTGAACTGCACAATTTCAGCTACGCTATTCCAGTCGATACCCAAGTGCAAATCATCGAATCGCGCAATGAACCGATGCGGCGCATGATCGACAACTACCCCTTTAGCCTCAACTTTTATCGCGTGTCGTTGGCGGAACGGACAGAGCCTGCTTGGGTGGCTGGTTTTTGTATCGATGGCTCTCCATCAGGCGGTTGAAATCGGCGTCTGATCATAGTACTGATATGCCGGCAAGGCGATTTATTTTTGAATTGATCTATGCTAATATCAATTTTTGAGAAAACAGGGCTTAAATTATCAAGCTTCAACCCCATCTCTACAGGATCATTCCATGAATGAATATGATAAAACCCGCGCCAAAATCCTTGGCATATTAATTAGAGACGCCCGCTATCACGCCGAACGAACCGTTGAAGAGTGCGCCAACTTACTGGGCATAGCGCCGGGCGAATTCGCTGCCGCCGAAAATGGGGAATTTTCATTGTCGCTGCCTAATCTCGAAATTTTAGCCATTTACCTTAAAATGCCAATATCTCATTTCTGGGGGGCTGAAACGGTTAGCAAAAAGAAAAGTTTCGATCGGGAAGAGTTCCGAGAATTACGACAACAGGTGATTGGCGGGCAATTACGACGGGCTCGGGTCGAAGCGGGGCGCGATCCGCAAGATTTAGCGAAAATCATCGAAGAAGATGAGGCGATTATCGCCGCGTATGAAGCGGGAGAAATGGCTATACCCTTGTTGCAATTAGAGCAAATGGGCAAATATTTAGGGGTTTCGCTTGATTTCTTCATTGAGATGAGCCGCGGACCGTTGGCGGAGCATGAAGAACAGCAGAAAATGTTGGCTCGTTTTTATGCTATGCCAGAGGAGATGCGCCAATTTGTGTGCCAGCCGATCAATCAAAGTTACATTTCCACTGCGATGGAGTTGTCTGATATGGACGTCAATCGTTTGCGCCGTATCGCTGAAGGCATTCTGGACATCACATTTTAATAAGGATAACCAATTTTCAATGAGCAGTATCACATTAGCCCAATCAGAGCAATTAAAGGAAACGGGATTACAGTTGTTTCGGCAAGGGGATACAGACGCCGCACTGCGATCTTTTGAAGAGGCGGTAAGCGCTTTTGAAGCGGAGGGAAATATCGTTGGAATAGGAGAGATGTTGAACAATATCGGCGTAGCGCAAGGTCGGGCTAAAAATTGGGACGAGGCGTTGCAAGCGGTCAACCGCGCTTTGGAGCTGTTTCGGCGGTCGGAAGATCTCAATCGAGAAGGGCAAACATTGGCGAACATGGGGGATATTTATGCCGGCATGAAGCAAAAGGAAGAGGCGGCTTTGGCGTATCAGACCGCCAGCGATCTGTTGGCGCAATCGGGCGATAAAGCCAAACAGAGCCAGGTTTTGCGGGCGTTAAGCTTGCATCATATTCGGCAGCGTCACTGGACGCTCGCCATGGCAACGATGGAGAAAAGCATTTCGGCTCGTCCGCGCCCTGGCATAAGCGGACGGCTATTTCGGACTTTGCTTCGGTTCGCGCTGCAACTTACCGGCTACCAAATTTAATTTATGGGCGCCATACGGCGAAATACAGCACCAATGGCGTTTTTTGCGGCGGGGTTAGGGCTAATCATTTGGTATGCAATCAATCTGAGCGGACGCAATTCTGGCGAGGCGCTTGTGTCTGTCCTGACCGCTGCGACCTCAACCAGCAATCCTTCTACAGCTACCCCCCTACCTCCCCTCCCCAGCCCGCCACCGCCAACCCTTACTGAAACCGCCCAAATCGCTTATCCGACCCGAACCAAGACTCGATTGCCGGCAACCTCTATCCCCCACTCCTCAACTCCCAGCCGCCAACCGTCAACTTCATCCCCTACCGCTCAGCTCCAAGATTCTACTCTCGCTCCTTCAACTCCTAGCCGCCCACCCCCTTCCCCAATTCCTAACTCTCCAACTCCTACTCTCAAACCCCAAACCCCAACTCTCCAGCCGCCAATTCCTACCCCTATCTACCCCGTGGTCGCTCCTGGGGCGATTCCTTACCGACAACGATTTGGCGTGGCAGCCAGCGCCGCAGACATAGCGCCGGCATTACATATTGGGCTGCCCATTGGGGGTTATCTCAACTGGAATGTCAATACTCAACCAGTCGCTGGGCAAGCCACATTTTGGCAGATGATCCGCATCAATCAGGGTGGCGTTCGCACCCCATGGAGCGACATTGACGCCGCTCTTCGGGCAAACCCGGGGGCGACGTGGCTTATCGGCAACGAACCAGATGTAGCGGTGCAAGATAATGTCACCCCCGACCAATATGCCCGCATCTACCACGAGGCATACCATTACATCAAATCCCGCGACCCGGATGCCCTGGCGGCAATTGCCGGGGTCGCCCAACCTACCCCGCTGCGGCGCGCTTATCTTGATATTGTTCTGGAAACATATCAGCGGGAGTTTCATCAGTCGATGCCCATCGACATTTGGAACGTTCACGCTTTTATTTTGCGGGAAGAAGCAGGCAGTTGGGGGGCGGGCATTCCGCCAGGGATGGGGAGCGCTGGCGCGATGTTGTATGAGATCAAAGACAATGCTGATTTGAATATTTTTCGGCAAAATATCCTCGATTTTAGGGCATGGATGGCTGCCAAAGGGTATGGCAACCGGCCGCTGGCGATAACGGAATATGGGGTGTTAATGCCGGCAGATTACGGTTTTCCGCCCGAAGTAACCATTCCCTTTATGACCGGCACTTTCGACTTTTTTTTAACCGCAGCAAATGGAAATGGGTATCCGGCAGATGGAAATCGTTTGGTACAATGGTGGTATTGGTTCAGTTTATACGACCCAAAAGATTTTGTGAACAGCAATTTGTATGATCGTCCTACAGGAACTTTGACCCCGTTGGGCGCCGCTTGGCAAGCGTATGTAAACGGAAATTAAGGGAAACCGGCATAACGTGGAAAAACTGCCCCTTCGCGTTAAGATAATTTATGGCTTTGGCGAGTGGGGCGTGGGAGCAGCCACCACAGCTCGCACCTTATTTTGGCTGTTATTTTTGTCTACGGTTGCCGGCGTAGATATTGGAGTGGCTAGCGCCGCCGCCGCTATCGGGCGCATTTGGGACGCCATCAACGATCCGCTAATCGGTATTGTAAGCGACCAATTGCAAACCAGGTGGGGCCGCCGCCGCCCCTTTTTAGTGATCGGGGCAATTCCCTTCGGCGTCACATTTTATCTATTGTTTTCTGTTCCCCCATTTCAGACAGAACGAAGCGTCGCTTTCTATTACATCGCCGTATTTATCCTGTTCGACACCCTATTTACGATCATCGATGTCCCATTGGCGGCGTTAGCCCCAACTCTGACAGAAGATTACGACGAGCGCAGCAGTTTGTCTGGTTGGCGAACGACGGGCTTTTTGTCCGCTTCTTTGCTGACAGCCACGTTGTTTAAATTGTTGGCGGAACAGTTGTTTGCTGGTTGGTTTGGCGGCGATTTGGCAAAAGGGTATGGCTTGGCTGCCGGCATTTGGGGGATATTGATGATGATTCCCCCCCTGTTGGTTTATTTCAGCATCGAAGAGCCAAAATATGAACCGCCGCGCTCTCAGACCAGCTTTTGGGCAGCCCAAAGACAAGTATTCAACAACCGTCCATTTTTACTGGCAGCCATCGTCTACCTGGCTACCTTTACCGCAGGCGATGTGGTGGCGGCGGTTTTAGTATGGTATTTAGATTTCTATATTCAGGCGGCGCCTGGTTTCGAAAGCCTGGCGCTGGGTTCGATGATGATAATCAGCCTGGCAATGATGCCCGTCATCGTTAAGTTGATGCGCCGCTTTGGCAAAAGGCGTTCTTACATCGGTTTTATGTTTTATTGGATGTTGATTTTGGGGTTGATCAGCCAAATTCCACCCGGCGGACAAAACTTAATTTTGCTGGCGGCGGCGCTGTCTGGCATTGGGTATGGGGCAGCTAACGCCATCCCCTGGGCAATTGTGGCGGATGTGGTGGAGACGGATGAGTTAGAAACGGGGCAGCGGCGAGAAGGAACCTATTCGGGCTTTATGGTTTTTTTGCGGAAGTTGGCGGGCGGGGCGGCGATATTTATCGCTGGTCAAATATTGGATAAGGCTGGTTTTATCGAGGGGATTGCCGGCAGTTCCGCTGCCAACCAACCCCCACAAGCTCTATTCGCCCTGCGCTTCCTAGTCAGCGGCGTTCCCATATTATTGCTTCTCATCGCCATCGCCGCCATCTGGCGTTTCCCCATGGAACGAACAGATCATGACCAAATTCGCCGCCAGTTGGCAGCGCGTCGGACTGCCTTAACCGCCACCTCGAAAGAAGGATAAATAAATAAAAACGCCCTGGCTTCTTGAAAAAGAGCCAGGGCGAGGGGAGAGGTTTATCTCTTGCTTAAAAGCAAAAGATTATTTTAAAAGTTGAGCCAATTGCCGGCGGCTGAGCGCCCACATCGTCGCTGCGCCCAAAAGCGTAAAAGCCACACTAATTTGCCAGCCTATGTCAACCGTAGAATCGGCGTTTGTAGTTGCCATAGAGACGGCGGTAGGACCTGTGCCGGTTTCAAAATTGACTACCGCCATTCCCGTTTGATTTGGGTCGTTGAAAAAGTTTTGCAATTGTGGAGCAGGGTCGCCGCCTCCTGGCGCTTCTGCTGGGTCAACTAAGATGATCAAATTTGGACCACAAGTCACAGAGGTGAATAATACTGAGTAAGAACCATTCGGTTGCAATACGCCCGATCCACATGGCGCGTTGTTGTCGTCTTGGTCAAAGATTGTAATGGAGCCGCCATGTAGCCAAGGGCTTTTTGTTTTACTATCGACCACTGTACCTTTTATGCCATCGAAAGCATAGACTGAGTCGATGCCCATGAGCGCGAAAGCGGCTACAAAAACAAATAAAGAAATCAATTTATATTTCATCGTGATACTCCTAAAAATGGGGAATGCCTCTTATTACACCTAACATTTAGTAATTCTAATGGCAGAAGGTAGACGCGGTATATGTTTCCAGAGTACGCTAAAGGTTGTAAAATGGTTAATAATTTTGGATCGGTTTGGGAATAATATCCTACACTTCAATTTGATGCGGCGCTTTTCTGCGCCATCTGCTGCCAGAAATATGAAATGACGCTCCTTACGGCAGGCTGCGAGGCATTTGGCAAGCGAAATAAAAACGCCCTAGCATTCTATTGTAAGAACGCCAGGGCGAGGGGAGAGGTTTATCTCTTGCTTAAAAGCAAAAGATTATTTTAAAAGTTGAGCCAATTGCTGACGGCCAAGCGCCCACATCGTCGCCGCGCCCAAAAGCCCAAAAGCCAAACCAATTTGCCAGCCTAATCCGGTGACAGAGGTGGCGTTAGTGGTTGCCATTGAGACAGCGGATGGAGGCGGATTGGGTTGCGCAAACGCGGAACCGATGCCCACGAAAGCGAATGCTGCTACTAAAACGAAGAGGGAAAATAGTTTGTTTTTCATGTTAAATCTCCTTAATCAGTTTGTTGGGTCTATAACAAATTTCTGAAATATCTGTCAACTATTCTAAAAAGAAGAAGCAGGGCGGTATGTGTTCGCCAGCTACAGCAATGGTTGTAAAATAGTTAGAAAAAAAGATGTAACATAGTATCTAACTACTATTTGGGGGCAGCGCCGCCCCTAAACAACGCCGAGATAAACGTGTGAGGATAAAAATGATTCAAATTGGAGATGATGCCCCAGGTTTCGCATTGCAGGCTGATTCGGGCGAGTTGGTAAAACTTTCTGATCTGCGCGGCAAAAGGGTGATTTTGTTTTTTTATCCCAAAGCCGCCACGCCAGGCTGCACCCGGCAAGCGTGCGGTTTCCGAGACAATTTCCAGACATTTGCCCATAGCAATGCCCGCGTCTATGGCATCAGCCCGGATCCGCCAAGCAAATTGGCGGAATGGCGGAAAGAAGAGAATTTTCCATTCGAGCTACTGTCTGACCCAGACCATCAGGTGGCTGAAGCGTATGGGGCATGGGGCGAAAAAAGCATGTATGGCAATAAATATATGGGCGTTATCCGAAGCCATGTTGTAATTGGGTCGGACGGCAAATTGGAAGATGTTCAGATAAAAGTGAGTCCTAAAGCCAGCGTAGAGCGAGCGGTCAAATTTATTGAACAGTCAAAATAACGGGTAAGTTACCCTAAAAATAGTGGGTATAAAAGCAGGCGGGAAAATGCCGGCATTTAGCCCATTCTCTTTTGCCGGCGCTTTCAATTGTGATAAAATGAACAAAATCGAAAAGGAAGAAAATCCAACCCCCTATGCCAAATGATTTGTTGAATGCCTACATCCCTATAGCCGTTTTGCTAGGCATCGCAATTATCTTGCCAATCATCATGATTGCGCTGTCGGTTAGCCTGGGTCCCAAACGCCCTGGTTATCGCAAATCTTTGCCTTACGAATCTGGCATGACCGCTATTGGCAGCGCCCAGCGGCGGTTGCCCGTCCGCTTTTACCGCATCGCTGTTTTGTTCATCCTATTTGATGTAGACATCATTTTGTTGGTGCCTTATGCCCTAATTTTGCGGAAATTGGGTCTGTTTGGCTTAAACGCTGTCCTCATCTTTATCGTCATCTTCGTTTTGGGCGATATTTGGGTGTGGAAAAAAGGAGCGTTAGAATGGGAATAGAACAAAAATTAGGGAACATGGGAGTCGTTACCTACCGATTAGAAGATTTAATCAATTGGGGACGCGCCAACGCCATGTGGCCTATGCTCTTTGGATTGGCTTGTTGCGCCATAGAAATGATGGATATGCAAGCGGCAAACCATGACGGCTCCCGTTTTGGCATGGAGCTGATGCGTCCGTCTCCCCGCCAATCTGATTTGATGATTGTAGCTGGGCGGGTGTCGCGGAAAATGGCGCCTGTTTTGCGCCGCCTATACGATCAGATGCCTGATCCGAAATGGGTCATCGCTATGGGAGATTGCGCCTCGTGCGGCGGCATCTTCAACAATTACGCCATTGTGCAAGGGGTAGATGAGATCGTGCCGGTCGATGTGTATGTGGCGGGTTGCCCGCCGCGCCCCGAAGCGCTGCTGGATGGCATTTTGACGCTGCATGAAAGGATTCGCGGCGAAAAAATCAGCCGATGGAGCGGCGAGGAGTACCGGCAAGAGTAGATGATGAATGATTTGGCGACGACCGCTCTACAAGAGGCTTTTCCTGACGTTGTTGAAGAAATTATTGAATTTCGAGGGGATATCTCCTATGTCGTGCCACAGGAAAAGCTGGTAAATGTATTGCGGTTTTTTAAGGAAGATGAGCGGTTAGATTATAACTTTTTGGCAGATATTGTGGCGGATGATTTGTTGCCGGCATTTCCCCGCTTTGCCGTCAGCTACCATCTCCGGTCTATGAAAAACAACCACATCCTCCGGATAAAAACTTTTGTGGAAGACCCAGATGAAGGCCCATCAACCGCTGCCGGCATTTGGAAAATAGCAACCTGGTTAGAGATGGAAGTGTACGATTTGATGGGCATTCGATTTGCCGGCAACGATAGTTTGCGCCGCCTCTTTTTACCCGAAGATTGGGTCGGACACCCCCTTCGCAAAGATTATCCGCTGGGATATGAAGAAGTGCAATTCTCCTTCAATTGGGAAGAGATAGACGCTAGAAAACCATACGCAAAAGAGTAAATCTGACGATATGACCATTCAGGTTGGCAGCGATACCGTAAAAGAAATAACCGTTGAAGAACTCAGGGCAAAAGTCGGCTCTGGGATGGAAATCTCCAACGAAGAAAATATGCTCCTTAGCATGGGACCCCAACATCCCAGCACCCATGGGGTGTTGCGCCTGTTGGTAGAGTTAGACGGGGAGATCGTGGTCAATTTGGCAAATGACATCGGCTTTTTGCACACTGGCATAGAAAAGACGATGGAGTCGAAAACCTTCACCAAAGCGATGGTGATGACTGACCGAATGGATTACCTTTCCCCCATGTCCAATAATTTGGGCTACATTTTGGCGGTAGAAAAGTTGCTAGGCGTGGAAGCGACACCGCGAGCCCAAGCGATTCGGGTGATTTTGTGCGAGCTGGCTCGAATCTCCAGCCATTTGGTGTGGCTGGCGACGCACGCCCTTGACCTAGCTGCTATGTCCGTCTTTTTGTACTGCTTCCGCGAACGGGAATATATCCTTGATCTGTTTGAAATGGTGGCTGGTCAACGGATGATGGTCAGCTATTTTCGTCCGGGCGGTTTGTGGCGAGATCTACCGGAAGATTTTGTGCCGGCAGTTCGTCATTTTCTTGACTTTTTCCCTGGCAAAATCGCCGACTACGAAGCGTTGCTTAAAGAGAATCCTATCTGGTTGCAACGCACCAAAGGGATCGGCGTTATTTCGGGAGAAGAAGCGGTTCAATGGGGCTTTACCGGAGCCAGTTTGCGCGGTTCGGGCGTTGATTGGGATTTGCGAAAATCCAACCCCTATTGCGGATACGAACAGTACGATTTTGATGTGCCGCTCGAGACCGACGGCGACGTTTATGCTCGATACCGTTGCCGCATCAAAGAGATGTGGCAAAGTTTGCGTATACTCGAACAGGCTCTCAACAAATTGCCGGCAGGTCCCGTCAATATCGACAATCGTAAAGTGGCGCCGCCGCCCAGAGCTGAATTAGGGCGCAGCATGGAGGCGGTGATCCACCATTTCAAATTGTGGACAGAAGGGTTTAACGCCCCAGTGGGAACAGTTTATCAGGGCATCGAATCGCCGCGCGGCGAATTTGGTTGTTATTTGCGCGGCGACGGCGGTCCCAAACCCGCCCGCGTCCATTTTCGCGCGCCGTCCTACGTTAATTTGGCGGCGCTTCCCGCCTTGTCAAAAGGGGTCTTTATCGCCGATTTGGTGGCGATTATCGGCTCAATTGACATTGTGTTGGGAGAGATTGATCGATGAGGCGAGTGGCGAGTGGCGAGTGGCGAGTGGCGAGTGGCGAGTGGCGAGTGGCGAGTGGCGAGTGGCGAGTGGCGAGTGGCGAGTGGCGAGTGGCGAGTGGCGAGTGGCGAGTGGCGAGTGGCGAGTGGCGAGTGGCGAGTGGCGAGTGGCGAGTGGCGCCCAAATGATAATTCTCCACCTGCAAACATGCAAACTTGCTCCTTGCAAATCTGCCCGCCTGCATAGTTGCTCCGGAGAAACTAAGTGTTAGCAAACAAGTATAAAGCTGAAATAGCGGATATTCTCTCCAGATACCGCGATAAACGATCAGCGGCGCTGCCAGTGATGCATTTGGCGCAACGAGAGTATGGGTATATGAGCAAAGAGGCGATGCGCGAGGTTGCCGGCATTCTCGACCTCGATCCCACCCACATCATGTCGCTGGCTGGCTTTTACACCCTCTACTACGAAGAGCCGGTCGGCAAATACGTTTTGGAGATTTGTAACGATTTGGCATGCGCCTTACGCGGGGCAGATGAATTTGTAGAAATGGCGTCTAAAAAGCTGGGCGTGCCGGTAGAAAGCACCACCGAAGACGGCTTGTTCACCCTCAAAACGGTCATGTGTTTAGCCGCTTGCGATAAAGCGCCCATGTTGCAATGCAATCTGAAATACAAAGAAAATTTAGACGAAAAAAAATTTGACGCGCTGTTGGCGGAGCTCCGCCAACAACATACCAATTAACCGCCCGATACTCACTGTAAACTATTTCCCATGCCGCACATCTTATTACGCCACCGCGATATCCCCGATATTCATCAATTAGACGTTTACCTCAAAAATGATGGGTACAACGCATGGAAAAAAGCGCTGGGAATGGAGCCGGCAGAGATACGGGATGAGGTACGTAAGGGCAATGTGAAAGGGCGAGGCGGGGCTGGCTTTCCTGCCGGCATCAAATGGGGTTTTATCCCCCAAAACGATCAGGAAAAATATATCGTCATTAATTGTGACGAATCAGAGACAGGCACCTTCAAAGACCGAGAGCTATGCGAAGCAAACCCCCACCAAGTGATCGAAGGGGCGTTGATTTGCGCCTACGCCGTCGGCGCAAACACAATTTATTGTTACTTTCGCGGCGAGTTTTTGGAAACGATGGCGAATTTCCACCAAGCTCTCGACGACGCTTACCAGGCTGGACTCATTGGCAAAAACGTTGAAGATTCCGGGTTTGACGTCAACTTCTATACCCATTATGGGGCTGGCGCCTACATTTGCGGCGAAGAAACCGCCTTGCTCAACTCCTTAATGGGGCATTTAGGGCAACCCTGGTCAAGACCTCCATTCCCAGCAGTACAAGGATTATACGCCAAGCCAACAGTGGTCAACAATGTCGAGACGTTAACGAATATTCCGCCCATCATGACAAAAGGAGCGGATTGGTACATTGGCTTAGGTTCAGAAAGCAGCCCCGGACCCAAAGTGGTTTGCCTCAGCGGGCGGGTAAAACGCCCTGGCAACTACGAAGTGATTATGGGCAAAGCCACCTACCGCGATTTAATTTACAATGAAGAGATGGGCGGCGGAATCAGCGACGACAAAGCGTTAAAAGCGATATTTCCCTCCGGCGGGTCGGGTCCCATCGTCACCGCCGACGCTTTGGATGCCCTGATCTCTTTTGATGGGTTACAACCATTCGATTCGATGATGGGATCGGCGTCCGTTATCGTTTGCGATGAAACGGTCGATATGGTGTGGGCGGCGTTGAAAGCGGTACATTTTTTCCGGCACGAATCATGCGGCAAATGTACCCCGTGCCGCGAAGGGACATTTTGGATGGAGAAAGTACTCCATCGCATCTATCATGGTCATGCCTCAAAAGCGGATATCGGCTTGTTGCAAAGTGTAGCGAACCAAATTAAGGGCAAATGTTTATGCGCTCTAGGCGAATTTGCCATTGTGCCCGTTTTGTCTGCATACAAACATTTTCCGGAAGAGTTTGAGGCGAAGGTAAAAGAGTAAGGAACACAGATGAGCGATCAGGTAACGCTGACGATAGATGGACAAGAGTTGACCGTTCCTAAGGGGACGTGGGTGGCGGACGCCGCCAAACGAGTAGAGGTCGATATTCCCGTCTTTTGTCATCATCCTAAGCTGCAACCAGTGGGGATGTGCCGCATGTGCTTGGTTGAAGTGGGCATGCCAGACCGCAACGATCCCGAAAAGATCAACTATCGGTTGATGACAGGTTGTACAGTAGAGGTGGCGCCCAACATGACGGTGCGCACCACAACGCCCATCGTGCAATCATCTAGAGAGGATGTGATTGAGTTCTTGTTGACTAGTCATCCGCTCGATTGCCCCATTTGCGACAAGGGGGGCGAATGCCCATTGCAAAATTTGACGATGGAGCATGGCAAAGGAACCAGCCGATTCGACTTTATGGACAAGTTGAAACTGGACAAAAATGTCCCGTTAGGCGATTTGATTTGGTTGGACAGGGAGCGGTGCATTCAATGCGCCCGCTGCACCCGATTCCAGAGCGAAATCGTTGACGATCCGGTTATCGCTTTTCACAATCGGGGGCGACGGCTAGAGATCGTTACCTTGTCTGACCCTGGTTTCGATAGCCATTGGAGCGGCAACACCACCGATATTTGTCCGGTAGGAGCGTTGACATCCAGCGATTTTCGCTTTGGAGCGCGCCCCTGGGAGCTGACAGCTTCGGCAAGCGTCTGTACCCATTGCCCGGTGGGCTGTAACCTGACCATGAGTACCCGCCGCGAAGCGAAAGCGGGCGGTGGAGAAGTGATTAAGCGGATTATGCCCCGCCAAAATGAGTGGGTAAACGAGATTTGGATTTGTGACAAGGGACGCTTTGGGCATCATTTTTCCGCTGACGCAGAGCGGTTGACGCAACCTTTGATTCGACGAAATGGGGAACTGATGCCGGCATCTTGGGATGAAGCGCTCTCCCTTGTTGCCGAAAAACTGAGCGCGGACAAATCGGCGGCGGCTGGTTTGGCTGGCGACCGGCTGAGCAACGAAGATTTATTTGCCTTTGCCAAGTTGTTTAAAGATGGGCTAAGCAGCGATCAGTTCGATTTGGCGGACAAACAGTTGGCTGGTGGCGATGTTGTGGCTAAAGTCGGCATTGCCAGCGGCAGCAATTTGGGCGAGGTGGGACAGGGGGACGCCATTTTGGTGGTGGCAACTGATTTACACCAAGAAGCTCCCATCTGGTGGTTGCGGGTCAAACAAGCGGCAGAACGAGGGGCGACAGTCATCGTCTTAAACGCCAGAGCGACCCGACTCGACTCCTTCGCGGCATTTGTCTCCCATTACGGGGCTGGCGGCGGGCTGGAAATGGTGCGGGCGTTGCACAATGCCGCCAAACTAAAAGATGCGCCCGCCCAAAACAAACTGCAAGAAGCCGGGCAAGCGTTGATCGCTGCCGATAATCTGCTCATTTTTTATGGCAACGAAGGGTTGAGCTACGATCAAAGCCGCATTTTAGCCCAAATGTTAGGCAATATGCTGCTATTAAAGGAAGGGGATGATAGACATGCCGGCAATATCAACAATGGGCTGATTCCCGTTTGGCGGCGGGCAAACAGCCAGGGGGCGTGGGATATGGGAGTGGCTGGCGAAGACAAACCAGACATTTATGCCGGCATCGAAAATGGCTCAATCAAAGCGTTGTTAGTTGCCGCCGCTGACCCAATTGGAGATGGTTACTTGGCAGATCGGCAGGGGTTGGGCTTTTTGGCGGCGCAAGAGTTGTTTTTGACTGAAACAGCGAAAGCGGCAGACGTGGTTTTGCCGGCGCAAAGTTGGGCAGAGCGAGAAGGCACATTTACTTCTGGCGAAAGACGAATTCAACGCTATTACCCCGCCATCCCGCCAGTGGGCGAAAGCCGACCAGATTGGCAGATTCTTAGCCAAATCGGGGAGAAAGTGGGGTTGGAAAAGCCGAAATTCGCCGCTAGCCTATTGTTTAAGCAAATTAGCGAATCAGTAGCCGAATATGCCGGCGTCGATTATCGTGGTCTGGCGCAAATGGTTGAACAATGGCCCCTAGTAGGCGGCGAAGATTTATATTATGGAGGCACATCATACGCCAACGAAGTAGGCGTTGGCATCCAGTGGAAAGTTGCCGCCGAAACGGAAGCGGTAAACTTTTTTGAAACGGCGGAAGCGGCTGAATCGAGCGATTCATTACAGCTTATCCAAAGCCGCGAGCTTTATCGACCAGGGACATTGATCGAGAAATCGGCGTTGTTGGCGGATCGATTGTCTCAACCGACGGTGTGGGTCAATCCAGCAAACGCCAACGCTTTGTCCGTTGTCGATGGAGACGCCATAACGATTCATGTAGGCAAAGCGGAAATGCCGGCAACTGTGCGAGTGAATGAGGACGTATCCGAGGGCATTGTGGCAGTTCGAGGCATCCCGGCTGCCGGCAATGAACTCACATTATCTGTTTCAGAAACAAGAGAGAAGGTATGACGCCACTCCAATTGGCATTACGCGGCTTAATCGTCGGCGGCATCATGATGTTTGCGGTGATCACCGGCTTTGCGTATACCACCTTGTTGGAACGAAAGCTGTTGGCAAAGCTGCAACACCGGATTGGTCCCAATCGAGCCGGATATATTCCGATTCGTTTTCGGGGCAAAGAGCGCCGTTTTTTAGGCGGCATTATGCAGCCAGCCGCCGACGCCGTGAAGCTGTTTTTCAAAGAAGATTTTATGCCGGCAACAGTAGACGCCAAAATCTACAACTTAGCGCCGGCGTTGGCGGCGATGACGGCTATCGTCATCCTAGCCGTCATCCCCTGGACAGGCAAAATCACCATTTTTGGGGCGGTTTTCGACCCCTATTTCGCCGTTGCGCCAGGCATTAACGTTGGCGTGTTGTTCATCATGGCGATCACCTCCATCAGCGTTTACAGCGTAACATTGGCTGGCTGGGCGGCAAACAACAAATATGCCATTTTGGGCGGAATTCGGGCGGCAGCCCAAATGATCAGCTATGAATTGGCGTTAGGGCTTACCATCTTGCCGCCAATCATTTTGGCAAACTCGATGGATTTGGGAACGATTGTAGAAGCGCAAAGTTTGGCAAAAGGAGGGGTGTGGTTCATTTTGTTGCAACCCATCGCCGCTCTAATCTTTTATGTGGGCATTTTGGCGGAATTGCAACGCGCCCCCTTCGATTTGCTAGAAGCGGAACAAGAGCTTTCAGCCGGATACGCTGTCGAATATAGCGGGATGCGGTTTGGCATGTTTTTCATGGCAGAATATATGAAGATGATCTCATTGAGCGCCATTTTTGCCGTCCTCTTTCTGGGCGGCTACCGAGGTCCATTTATCGACCAGGCGCCGGCGCTCGGATTCATCTATTTGTTTGGCAAAATCATATTGTCGCTGTGTCTGATGATTTGGATTAGGGCTTCGATGCCGCGCTTGCGCTACGATCAATTGATGGCGTTTGGCTGGAAGGTTTTATTGCCGCTAGCGGTGTTGAATTTGGTAGTAACGATCGTAGCGGTTGTGTTGCAAGCTGAATTTGGTTAGGCGGATTTAATGAGGGCATTGGCATGATTGACGCAATTTTGAAAGGGATGGCGACTACGCTGAAATATGCGTTTGAAAAACCGATTACCACCCAATACCCTGAAGTAAAACGCCCGGTAAGCCATCGCTTTAAGGGGCGGCATGAGCTGAAACGGTATGACAATGGGTTGGAAAAATGTATCGGTTGCGCGTTGTGCGCCGCCGCTTGTCCAGCTGACGCTATCTTTGTGGAGGCGTCGGAGAATAAAGACGAGGCGCGTTATTCTCCTGGCGAACGGTATGCCAGCGTGTATGAAATCAATATGTTGCGCTGCATCTTTTGCGGCTTTTGTGAAGACGCTTGCCCAACCGAAGCGATCGTTTTGGAAGATAAGTACGAGCTGAGCTTTTATGATCGCGCCAGCGCCATCTATACCAAAGAGATGTTGTTAGTAACGACGCCAGAAGGGGGACAAAATGTGCCGCAGCAAGTAGCAGCTGGCGCGTTTGATCGACCAATCCCAGATATGGAGAATCCAATCTAATGGGTAATCCAATCGTGTTTATCGTGTTGGCGATTATCGCTATTTTTGCCGGCATTAAGATGATCACCGCCCGCAATGCCATTTACAGCGCCTTGTGGCTGGTGCTGACGATGTGCGTGCTGGCGATTTTTTATCTGATTCTCAGCGCCCCATTTCTGGCCATGGTGCAAATCACCGTGTATGCCGGGGCGATAATGGTGCTCTTTTTGTTCGTGATTATGCTTTTGGGAGCAGAACAGATCGACGCTGACGCTACGTTAACGGACAAAGCCCCCCCGATTCTGTTTGCTACTCTTTTAGCGTTGTTGCTTGGGTATGTGGTCGCCAACAGCATCGACCAATTGCCGGCAATCGCCCCGCCTGATCCGGCATTTGGCAGCCCTGAGGCAGTTGGCATGACCTTTTTCCAAACCTATGTCTTCCCCTTTGAAGTTACCTCTATCCTATTGTTGACGGCGATGATTGGGGTGGTGGTTTTGCAGGTAAAGCGACGGAGAGATTCATGAACCCAGTTTCGGTAGAATGGTATATCGCTCTGAGCAGCATCTTATTTACCATTGGCGCGCTGGGGGTATTAACCCGACGCAACGCCATCATCATTTTCATGTCGATTGAGATGATGTTAAACGCCGCCAATTTAGCCTTTGTGGCTTTTGCCCGTCATTATGGCGACCTCAACGGGCAGGTTTTTGTCTTTTTTGTGATGACCGTCGCCGCCGCTGAAGTAGCGGTTGGTTTGGCGTTGATCGTGACGATTTTTCGGTCGAAAAGCAGCATCAACATCGATGAAATTAATTTGTTGAAGGGATAATGAACGCAACAGGATTAGCCCCATTATTGCTTGTTTTTCCGCTGCTAGGCTTTTTGTTTAACGCTGTGGCAGGCAGACGGTTCGTTGAGGCAAATCAAGCTCAAGGGGAAAAATGGTCGGGTTGGGTTGCCAGCGCGATGGCGTTGAGCGCCTTTGTGGTGGCGGTGGCGCTCTACTTCTCGTTGCCGGCATTAGATTACCACGCTCAGATCGTCAAACTGTTTGATTGGATCAACGTTGGCGCCTTGCACATTCCCTGGGCGATGCAAATCGATACCTTGTCGGTGACGATGATGCTGGTGGTAACGGGCGTGGGGTCGCTGATTCATATCTACGCCATTGGCTACATGCATGGCGACAAAGATTTCAGCCGCTTTTTCGCCTACCTCAATCTGTTTCTGTTTTTTATGTTGATTTTGGTAACCGGCAACAACTATTTGATGTTGTTCGTCGGTTGGGAAGGGGTGGGGCTTTGCTCCTTTTTGCTGATTGGCTTTTGGTTCGACAAGGTGGAAAATTCCAACGCGGCGCGAAAGGCGTTTGTCGCCAACCGAGTGGGCGATCTGGCGATGATTTTAGCCATGGGCTTGCTCTTCTGGACATTCCGCTCGTTGGAATTTGAGTCGATTTTCGAGCAAGCGGTCGCCTTCTTCCGAGAAGGGCATCATGTGGAGGCGGCGTTTGGGGCGGGGAAGATTCGCCTGTCGCTGGCAACGATTTTAAGCGCCGTGACCGCTCTCTTTTTGATGGGGGCTGCCGGCAAATCCGCCCAAATTCCGCTTTACATTTGGCTGCCCGACGCCATGGCGGGACCTACGCCAGTCTCTGCCCTGATCCATGCAGCCACCATGGTCACGTCGGGCATCTACCTCATCGTGCGCAGCAATGTGCTGTTTGAAATCGTGCGCGTTAGCGAGCAGACGCTGTTTTGGGGTTTGAGCGCGAATGATTTAGTGGCATATGTGGGGGCGGCGACGGCGTTGTTTGCCGGCATGATCGCTTTTACCCAATTTGACATCAAAAAGGTGTTGGCATATTCAACCGTCAGTCAGCTAGGCTTTATGATCGCCGCTGCCGGCATGGGGGCATATGTGGCAGCCATGTTCCACTTGGTCACCCACGCCTTTTTCAAAGCGTTGCTCTTCCTCAGCTCTGGCTCTGTCATTCATGGTATGGAACATGGGCATCACGAAATTCATGACCACGGACATGACCATCACGACGAACACGCCAGTGAATCTCCCGCCCACGACGATTTCGATCCCCAAGATATGAGAACCATGGGCAATCTGAAAAAGCATATGCCCACCACCTCTTTGGTTTTTCATGTGGGGGCATTGGCGCTCGCCGGAGTTGTGCCGCTAGCCGGTTTTTGGTCAAAGGATGAAATTTTAGCCCATGCCGGCGAACATTATACGCCCATTTACATTATGCTGACGTTGGCAGCCATCTGCACCGCTTTTTATATGGGGCGGCAGCTTAAAATGGTTTTTCATGGGGAAGAGCGGCATGAAGCCGCCAAACATGCCCACGAAAGCCCGCCTCTCATGACCCGCCCGCTGTTGATTTTGATGGCGCTCTCCATCTTGGGCGGGGGGCTCAATATCCCCTTCTTTAGCGAAAGCCAAAAAGAACATGCCGAAGAAAGCCACGATTTTGGCATATTTTTGGCGTTGGAACATTGGTTGGAACATTCGATTGGATCGTTTGCCCTGTCTGAAGCGGAAGGGACGCATAATGATTCGGCGCAAAGTGAAGTAGACGACCATGGGGCGGAAGCGGCAGCGACCGAAGGTGGAGCGCTGCTTCACCTGCCGCACACGCCAGTCGTTTTCTCGCCGGTGGTGGCTGGCTTGTCTACTTTGTTTGGGGTGGGGGCGCTGGCGGCGGCGTTTTATGGGGTTTATGGCAATAAGCCACAAAATGCGGATGATAAAGATCCGTTACAAGTTGCCGCCGCTCCTGCCTGGAATTTCTTTTCGGCGCTGCCGATTAACTATTTGGGAATGTCAATTTTTGTGCCGGCATTCAATCGGTTGGCTCACTTTTTGGGCATCATCGTCGATTGGGAATTTTATCATAACTTTTTCCACGAAAATATCATTCGAGATGGCTTTGTCGGCATCTCCCGCATCACCAGCGACCTACTAGACAAGGGCATTGTAGATGGCTTGTTGGTCAATGGAGCAGGTAAATTAACCCGCAAATTAGCTGAATTAACCCGACTTACCCAAACCGGCTACGTGCGCAACTACGCTTTTAGCGTCTTTCTGGGCGTGGTAGCGTTGCTGGCATACTTTGTTTTAGCGAATTAATTGGACGATAGATCATGATGTTAACTCTCCTCACCTTTTTGCCCGCCCTCGGCGCGTTGATTCTCCTGCTCGTCAGAGGCATCAACAACAACGCCGAAAATACAAAGCGATTTGCTCTGGCGGTATCCATCGTCGATCTGTTGTTGGTTGTGGGGCTAATTTTAAGCTTTGATCGGAGCGAAGCCGGCTTACAATTTGTAGAAAAACTCAGTTGGATCCCCCAATGGGGCATCTCTTACCAGATGGGAGTGGATGGGTTAAGCATCTTGATGTTGCTGCTCACCGCCATCATCATGCCATTAGCCATCGCCGCCTCCTTTTCCGCCATCAAAGAGCAACTCAAGCAATATTACGCCTTCATGTTGTTGCTGCAAACGGGCATGATGGGGGTCTTTCTGGCGCAAGATATGTTCCTGTTCTATGTCTTTTGGGAATTCACTCTGGTGCCGATGTACTTTTTGATTGGGATTTGGGGGGGCAAAAATCGACGATACGCCGCTATCAAATTCTTTTTGTACACCATGGCTGGTTCATTGCTAATGCTGCTCGCCATTCTATATATGGGCATCAAAGCAGATAGCTTCTCGCTGCCCGACCTCATCGCCGCCCGCTCCGCCTGGGATGGGTTGAGCGTGGGTCGATGGCTCTTTTTAGGGTTTGCTGTCGCTTTCGCTGTCAAAGTGCCGCTATTCCCCTTCCATTCCTGGCTGCCCGACGCCCATACCGAAGCGCCAACGGCTGGTTCGATTATTTTGGCTGGCGTCTTGTTGAAGATGGGCACCTACGGCTTTGTCCGCTTTAATTTGCCGTTATTTCCCGAAGCGTCTAAATATTTCGCCCCGGCCATTGCCGTGTTGGCGATCATCGGCATCATTTATGGAGCGATCGTCTCCTTTGCCCAGACAGACGTTAAAAAGTTGGTGGCATACTCTTCCGTCAGCCATCTTGGTTTTGTCATGCTGGGCATTTTCTCCATGACGGCGCAAGGGATTTCGGGCGGGATTTTGCAGGGGGTCAATCACGGCATCAGCAGCGGGGCGTTGTTCTTTCTTGTGGGGGTGATCTACGAGCAGCGCCACACCCGCGAGATGAAGGAGTTTGGCGGCTTGTGGCGGGCTATTCCATTGTTTAGCGTGTTGTCGCTGATCGTGGTGTTGTCTAGCATGGGGCTGCCGGGCTTAAATGGCTTTGTGGGCGAATTTACCATTTTGCTGGGGTCGATGGGAGCGACGGAGACGTTGGGCGAAAATGCGTGGGTGTACACCGCCTTTGCCACGACGGGCGTCATTTTGGCGGCGGTTTATCTGTTGTGGATGTTCCAGCGCGTCTTTATGGGACCTTTGGATAATCCAGAAAATAAAAAGTTGCGGGATGTAAACAACCGTGAGTTGGCGATTTTCGCCGTCTTTTTGCTCTTTATCTTTTGGATTGGGATCGCCCCTAGCGGCTATTTCGATTTGATGGAGAGTTCGGTAGCGGGCTTGTTGGATCATGTGGGGGTGGGGTTGGCGTCGCTGCCGTAAGGAATGGCTGAATCGGCAGCGGACAAGCTGAGCCAGGCGTTGTGGCGGCTGTATCAGCGCCCGGAGCGGGTGGAGGCGTGGAGCGGGGCAGATGCCGGCAATCTACCCTGGAACGACCCTGATTTTTCTCGCCGTATGTTACGCGAGCATTTAGACCAATCGCACGGGGCGGCTTCGCGGACAGCGGCTGAACGGCAACTGCAAATCGATTGGTTGTGGGAGAAGTTGGAGCTACAGGCGGGAGCGCGGCTGCTCGATTTCACCTGTGGTCCCGGCTTGTATGCTATGGAGCTGGCAAAACGAGGATGCTTTGTAACCGGCGTCGATTTTGCGCCGGCATCGATTGAATATGCCGGCAATTTAGCGGCGGAACAAGGAGTGGCTGACCGGTGTGATTTTGCCCTGGCGGATGTTCGGGAGTGGGATGGGGATGTCGGAGATGCCGCAGATGCCGCAGATGCCGGAGATGCCGGAGATGCCGGCAGTTACGACGCGATACTATTTATCTACGGGCAAATGGCGGTTTTCCCCCCAGGCGAAGCCCAAAAACTGCTAAATAAGTTGGGGCGGCTGCTCAAACCAGGCGGCTGGCTATGTCTGGAGTTGTTGGATCCAGCCCAAATCGACAAAAAAAAGAGCAGCTGGTGGTATACGGGCAATTCGGGTTTATGGGGAGACGCCCCTTTTTTGCATCTGGGCGAACGGGTTTGGGATGAGGCGACGGCTTGTTCGACGGAGCGATTTTATGTGCTGCATTTGGGGTCGGGGGAGATAGATATGGTGACGCTCAACGACCAAAGTTACCAACCGGAACAGATAGAGCAAATGTTGGCTTATGCCGGCTTGGCGCTCGCCCAAAAAGTTGCCGGTTGGGGGGGATTGCCATTGTATGATGCCGAGGAGTGGATCGTCTATCTAGGGCGAAAATAGGAAACGCGATGGATGTTGTATGCGTTTCTTAGATGAACTTCTCGCGGTCCCTTTATGGGTAACTATCGATGTTGGGCTGAGGAATGTATGATGGCTTATAATTGCCGGCAATGATTCCTATAAAACTTGAACTAACCAATTTTCTCTCCTACCGTGGCAGCGCTCAACTCGATTTTGCCGGCATTCACGCCGCCTGTATCTCCGGCTCCAACGGAGCGGGCAAATCCTCCATCTTAGACGCCATTACCTGGGCGTTGTTCGGGCAAAGCCGCGCCAAAAGCGACGATGAAGCGATCAACCGCATCGCTGCCGCCAAAGGAGAAAGCGCCATCGTCCGCTTCGACTTTGAGCTGGAAAAAACCCACTATCGCGTCGTCCGCCGCAAAAAGCTGCGGCGCGGCGCCCAGCTAGAGCTGCAAATCGGGGATGGCGAAGGGGGTTGGAAAACGCTCAGCGAGCGCAAAATCCGCGAAACGCAAGCCACCATCGAAAAGCTGCTGCGGATGAATTACCAAACCTTCATCAACGCCAGCTTTTTGCTGCAAGGCAAAGCGGATGAGTTCACCACCAAAACCCCCGGCAAACGGAAAGAGATTTTGGCGGATTTAATCGGGGCGTCGGAGTGGGAAGGATACAAAGCCCGCTTTACCGAGGCGCGTAAAAGCGGCGACGGGGAGTTAGCTTTGTTGGATGGGCGGCTGGAAGATATTGCCGCTGAGATGGGGGAGTCGGATGCTCGGGGCGAGGCGTTGGCGGAGGCGCAAGCCGCCCACGCCCAAATCAAAGCCCGGTTGACCGACAAGGAGGCGTTGTTGGCGCAAGCCCGCCGCCAAATTGACGCCATAAAACATCAAGAGCAAACCGCTGGCGCTTTAGCCGACCAATTACAACGCGCCCAGGCCGCTCTTGAACGCATACAAACTACCCAGACTGAGCGGCAAAAAGAGCGAGACGGCTACCAAGCGATCTTGAATCAGGCGGAACAAATCACTGCCCGATTCGCCCAATGGGAAGCGGCAGATGCGGCTTGGGGGGCGTGGGCGGAAAAGGAAAATGCGTATCGGACTTTAGAGCGACTGCAGCAGCCACACTTAACCGCCATCGCTCAGGAAGAGTCCGCTTTGCGCCAGCAACAGACGAATTTGCAAGAGCGAAAAGAGCGGCTGGCGGCGATGGCGGCGGAACAAATGGAGCTAACGGCGCGAATCGAAACTGCCGGCAACGCCCTGGCAAAATTAGACGCCCAATTGGCAACAGCAACCAAAAATGAAGCGGCATGGCTACAGGCAAAAGAGTCGTTGAGTGAAATGAAGGCGGCCCGACAATTGCTGGAAGGGCAAATCGCGTCGCTGGAAAAAGAAGCGGCGCGAGCCCAGCAATATGCAGAAGAGAGAGAAAAGGTTGCCCAAAATCATATGGCGTCGGAACAAGCGGCAACGCAGTTACAAGAAGCGCTTGCCGGCAGCGTCGAATCCCATCGGACATTAGCCGAAACCAAAGCGGAACAAGACAATCTGTCGGCGGAGCAAAGCCGCCTCAAAACGTCGATGAATGAGCTAAAGGAGCGGCTGGAACGGCTGGAAGGGGACGACGCCGAAGCGTGTCCGCTGTGCGGGCAGCCATTAACCGCTGACCATCGGGCTGACGTGTTGGCAGAGCTGCACCAGCAGGGCACAGAAGAGGGCGACCGGTTTCGCGCCAACCAAGAGCGGATTACACAATTGACGGAACAGGCAGGCGAATTGAATGCCGGCATCAAACAAATCCCCCGTTTGGAACGAGATTTAGCCACGCAACAACAGCGGTTCGCCGCCGCCCAGGCGAAATTAGAGGAGATCGACGCCCAGATCGCCGCTTGGCAAACCGACAGCGAACCCCAATTGAAATCGTTGCAGGCGCAATTGGCGGATGATGATGAGTTGGTTGCGCAGCAAAAAAAGACGGCTGAACTCGAAGCTAGCGCAGCGAAAAAAGGGGAAATCGACGCCGAACGGCTGGCGGCGCAAAAAGAGTTTGCCGCTGACCAAGCCCGATTGGCGGAGATCGACCGCGCCCAACAAGAATGGTCGGAATCAGGCGAGGAGACGTTGACGTTGATCGCGGCGCAATTGGCGGCGGAAGATTTCGCCTTGGATGCCCGGGAGGCGGCGGCTGAGTTGGATGAGCAGATGGCGGCGATTGGATATGATAAGGCAGAGCAGACGGCGGCAGAAGAGCGGCAAGCGTTGGCGGATGCCGTGCAGCCGCAAAACGAGTTGCAGCAGGCGCAAGCGGCGGTCAAACCATTAGAGCGGACGCTGACCGATTTGGCGGAGCAAGTGGCGGAGCGCCAAACGCAATTGGCGGAGTTGACCGCCCAACATGAGGCGGAATCGGAACGATTGGCGCACATGCAGGCAGAAAAACCTGACCTGGCGGCGATCGAAAAAGAGGCTTTTGATTTACGAGAAGAGGAGATCAGCGCGGCGCGGCGGATGGGGGCAGCCCAACAGCGGCTGGATGTGTTGGTCGATTTGAAGGAACGACGCAAAAATTTACAATCGGAGCGGGCGGCGTTGACGCAGCGGATCGGGCGGTTGAAGATGTTGGAGAAGGCGTGTGGACGGGATGGCGTGCCGGCATTGTTGATCGAACGCGCTATCCCCGAAATCGAAGATCACGCCAATGAGCTACTCGCCCGCTTAACTGCCGACAACATGCGCATTATCTTTGACACCCAGCGCAAATTAAAAAGCCGCGAAGGGCTAGCCGAAACGCTCGATATAAAAATCAGTGACAATTCAGGGGAACGCCCCTATGAAAATTACTCCGGCGGCGAACAGTTCCGGGTAAATTTCTCCATCCGCCTAGCGCTGTCACGTTTGCTAGCGCGTCGGGCAGGAGCGCGGCTGGAAACGCTGGTTATCGACGAAGGGTTTGGCAGCCAAGACCCAAATGGGCGGCAGCGGCTAGTAGAAGCGATTCACGCCGTCAAAGATGAGTTTGCCTGTTTACTCATCATCACCCACGTAGACGAACTACGAGACGCATTTGATACTCGAATTGAGATTAGTAAAGGGAATACAGGCTCCCAAATCTCCATCAGCTAAAATTAACTACAGGGTCGTTTTCGCAGTCACAAAATCGATTAAGTAACCCGCAAAATGAATCGTGAAAAGCTGAAAGGTTACCCCAACGGTTTTAGAATGGGAGAAACCAAAATCCTTTCGGATTTTGCTTGAAAAAGTTTTTGCATTCTACTTAATCAACGAATGGGCAAACAATTAATTGCAATTGCTCAACAATTCAACCAGTAACAATTTTTCCACGCTGAAGATTCCCCACACTACTCACCATCCTCGATTAAGGCATGATTGTATCCCACCGCCCGCAAGCCAAACAGCGTCATCTCATCGACGATATGTTTGACTTCTAAATCGGGATTAGGTTGAGCCAGCAAGTTCAAGGTGATTTCGTCAAACGCTCCCGCCAGCCCTTCCGCCATCCGGCGGCTATTTTGAGGGGGTATTTCGCCTTTGTCCATCGCGGCGTCTAGCGGCTTTTGGTAAAGTTGAATCAATCGCTCCCGAAACGCGGCTCGTTTGTCTGTTAGCGAAGCGACCGCCCCGATGCCGCCCACGAGAACCAGGTGCAAAATAGCTGGATCGTATAATGCTAAATTGATATAGGTTTGGCAAGCGGCGCTAATTTGCTGATGCAGAACGGGGCGTCCAGCGACTGCCTGACCAACCGTTTGCAGCAAAAAATCTGCCGTCTCTTCATAAAGATGAATAAACAGCGTCTCTTTGTCGGGAAAGTAAAAGTAAAAGGTACCAACAGCAACGCCAGCCTCTTGCACCACATCTCGAATGGTGGCGGAATGGTATCCTTTTTGGGCGAAAACGCGCACAGCGGCTTGCATCATAGCGGTGCGTTTGGCGTCCTTTTTGGCGCGGGTTTTTTCAGTCGATCGGTAGGGCATATCTGTGATAATAATGGTTGAGCGTTGGTTTAAACATAGTTTTGAATGTCGATTCAAGAATAGAGGGTTTTGGGATTTTGTCAACTTAAAATGAGGTTAGTCGAGGGTTTTTGACGTACAATGGAGCGGATGATACGGCTTAACTTGGAATCAGAGGGCGGGCTGCCTTTGCGCCGCCAAATTTGCCGGCAATTGCGGGAGATGATTTTGCGGGGCGAATTGCCGGCATCGGGGCGGCTGCCTTCTACCCGACAATTAGCCGCCGATAACCAGGTTGCCCGCATCACAGTCAGCCAGGCATACGATCAGTTGGCGGCAGAAGGGTTTATCAACAAACGTCCAGGGGCAGGGGCTTTTGTGACAGATGCGATGGGACAGACCAGCTTTAGCGAAAATGCCGGCATCCCACCGTTAACCGATTGGGGACAGCGGTTGAGCCAGCAAAACGGCTTACGGAAACCTAACCCGCGCATCGACATCGACTTTGGCTTTGGGCGCTCCTTCGCCTCTATCTTTCCATACGATATTTGGCGGCGATTGCTCGCCCGCTATCTCAGCGCCGACGACGCCATTTTGTCCCGCTACGGTTCAGTTGCCGGACTGACCTCTTTGCGGCAGGCGGTTGCTGATTATGTGCGCCGTCAACGGGGGGCGCGATGCCAAATGGAGCAGGTGATCATCGTCAATGGCGGACAGCAAGCGTTAGATATTTTAGCCCGCCTGCTGCTCAATCCAGGGGATTCGGTGGGGGTAGAGACGCCGGGTTACGCTGAGGCATATGCGCTGTTTAAGCTGCACGGGGCGCGCCTCCAGCCTTTTTCTGTAGATAACGCCGGTTTTCCAGCCGAACAATTGCCGGAAAACGAACAGGAGGGGGCGATGCCCCGGCTGTTGTTTGTGACGCCATCCAATCAATTTCCGCGCGGCGGGGCGATGTCGTTGCCGCGCCGGCTGCAACTGTTGGATTGGGCAGTTCGACATGGAGCATTGATCGTAGAGGATGATTATGATGGGGAGTTGCGGTATACGGGTCAGCCATTGCCGGCATTGCAAGGGTTAACCGCGCCGGAACGCGTCATCTATCTGGGCACATTCTCCAAAGTGCTATTTCCAGCATTGCGGCTGGGATATGTGATATTGCCGAAGCCGCTGATCGAGCCATTTGTGCGAGCAATGGCGTTGTTGGGCAGGGGGGCGCCAACGCTGACCCAAGCGGCGGTGGCAGACTTTATCAGCGAAGGACATTTCGAACGGCATGTCGCCCGGCTGCGCCGCATTTACGGGGAGCGTCGCCAGATTTTAACAGACGCTCTGTGCCATTATTTGCCCGACATGTCCCGATTTTCGCCCGACGCCGCTGGATTGCATGTGATGTTGTATTTGCCGGCATCTCTCGACGAGAGTTGGGTAACGGCTGAAGCGGCGAAAGCGGGCGTTGGCGTTTACGGCGGCCGCAGATACCATTTAACAGACGCGCCGCCCTCCATTTTGTTGGGTTATAGCGGCTTAAGCGAAGAAGAGATTGTGACTGGGGCTCGGTTGTTGGCAGAGGCGGTCAAACGCGGGGCAAGCAGCGGACAAATTTAATGAGTTATACAGATGATGAGCCCTATCCATAATCCAATAATCAGCCAAAACGGGGTAGTGAGACCGACTTTTGTCGAGGTGGATTTGTCTCAAATCGCCGCCAATTTAGCCGCTATTCGGCGGCAGATAAAAGGGCGGAAGGTGATGGCGGTTTTGAAGGCGAACGCCTATGGGCATGGGCTGGTTCGCATCGCCCAACATATGGAGGCGTTGGGAGCTGATTATCTGGGCGTGGCGTTTTTGGAGGAGGGGATTTTGCTGCGAGATGCCGGCATTACTGCCCAAATTTTGGTTTTGGGGGGCATCATTGGCAATCAGATCCCACTATTTTTGCGGCACAATTTGACCATTACAGCATCGTCGGTGGAGAAGTTAGCCCAAATTGAAGAAACGGCTCAGAAAATGAAGGTTCGGGCAAAAGTTCATTTGAAGATCGATACCGGCATGGAGCGCATCGGGGTACATTATTACAATGCCAATACCTTGTTTGAAGCGGCGTTACAATGCCGGCATTGTCTGGTGGAAGGGGTCTATTCTCACTTTGCCAACGCCGACAGCCCAGATTTAAGTTCCGCCCAGTTGCAGTTAGATCGTTTTAATCAGGCGCTGGCATTTTACCAAGAGCGAAAGCTGCCAATGCCGATGCGCCACATGGCGAATTCCGGGGCGATATTGCAACTGCCCGACAGCCATTTTGAGATGGTACGGGCAGGTATTTTGTTGTTTGGCGTTTACCCCGCTCTTGATATTCCACAAACGCTAGCTGTCCAGCCAGCGTTAAGTTGGAAATCCCACGTTGTCTATTTTAAAGTGGTCAAACCAGGACATCCGGTCAGTTACGGTTCAACCTGGCAATCTGAAAAGATGACGCGGATAGTAACGCTGCCGGTTGGGTATGGAGATGGCTATTTTCGGGCGTTGTCGAACAAAAGCGTTACGATTATTCGTGGCAAACGGTATCCTATCGTGGGAGCTATTTGCATGGATCAGATGATGGTCAATATCGGGTGGGAAAGCGCCTATAATGGGGACGAAGCGATTTTGTTGGGGCAAATGGGGAACGCCAGAATAACGGTGGAAGAGTTAGCGGAAAATGCCGGCACTATTCCCTATGAAATTCTGACCAATATCAACACCCGTGTTCCGCGCATTTATGTGGCAGATAAAATTGAAAACGCCCCCTAAAAAGAGTTCAGCCCTCAGCCAGGAGGGTGAACTGAGGGCTAAACATCTAGTTTGGCGACTTCGAGATTATGATAATTCTTATTTGTAAGCAAAAAGTGAATTCAGGATGAGGTTTCTTTAAGAGATCTGTGGTGAAGGAATATCAGGGGCTAATTGACGCTATCTTCCTCAAAGCGATACCCTTCCCCGCGTTCAACAGTGATAAAGCGCGCCCCGTTTGGTTCGATTTTTTTGCGAAGACGGTGCATATGCACCCGCAGCCGATCTTCAAAGGCGCTTTCCAGGGGCCAAATACGACGCAACAAAAAGTCATTTGATACCGTTCTGCCGGCATTTTTCAACAAAATATAGAGCAATTTCGTCTCAATCGGAGTTAAAGGCTTCGATTTGCCATTCACAAACGCTTTTCGATTGGGAAAATCGACTTGCAACTGTTCGTTGACCTCAGTGACAGGACCTGATGTATAGCTAAAATCCCCCATCCGCATCAACACTCGGCGTACCCGCGCCACTAACTCCCCCGGACTAAATGGCTTGACTACATAATCTTCGGCAAATTCGTTGATCGCCTCAATAATGGTTTCTTCGGTATCGACCGCTGTCAGCATAATGATGGGCAAATCACAAAATCGATGAAGCGTTCTGGAAAATTCAAAGCCATCCATACCTGGCATGTGGATATCTACCAATGCCAAATGAGGCAGCCCATGCCGTTGAATAGCCTGCAAGCCAGCTTTGGCAGAGGCAAATGAGCTGACTTCGAAGCCAGCTTTCCCCAATGATCGCTCTAAAATTTCCAAAGTTTGGGGATTGTCGTCAACTGCCAAAATGCGCTGTGAATGAGTATCCATAACTAGGTCAGAACAAGACCTTGAGAGTGGTCAAAGTTAGAAAATGCGATCGGCAGTATAACATATTTTCGTGACCAAAATGGGGTTAGCCAGCGTGCATAAACATGCAGATAGTACTACCCTTCTCCTGAAAAGTATGGTAAAACCCTGGTCATGGTAGCGCATTTGTCGGGCAGAACAGCATGAATTTGATCTATGCCGGCATCTGTTGGTTTGTGGGGTTATGGTTGGCGGCGCAACTGCCAGAAAGCTGGCGTTATCCATGGTTATGGCTAAGCGGAGCGGCGATTTTATTGGGGCTTTCTTTTGCCAGCAACAACCGGAGCAAAAACGGAGCGACAGCGTCGTTGTTTGCCGGCATCTTTCTGCTTGCTATCTTTCGTTACCAGATAAATTTGCCCCATATCGACCCCGCCCACATCGCCTTTTACAACGAGAGTCAGCGAGCCGTAATCACAGGCATCGTGTCGGGGGAGCCAGAAATACGCGACCAGAATGTTCGGCTAGAGCTCGAAGCGGAGTCGATCGCCCTGCCCGGCAACGCCACCCGCTCCGTTGCCGGCAAAATCATTCTCTTTGTCGAACCCTATCCCGCCATCCCATATGGGGCGCGGGTACGCGCCAGCGGGCAATTAAATACGCCCCCTGAATTCGATACCTTCAACTACCGAGCCTATTTATCGCGGCAAGGCATCTTTAGCGTGATGGGTTCGCCTCAAACGGAGATATTGGCGGAAGGGTTGGGGAGCCCCATTTACGAAGGTATTTTGGCGATCAAAGGGCGGGCGCAAGACGCCATCAACGCCCTCATTCCAGAGCCAGCGGCGGCGTTGCTCAGCGGCATCTTGTTAGGCAACGAAGCCAACATCCCCGCCGATTTGCAAGAAGAGTTCCGCCTGACTGGCATGACGCACATCATCGCCATTTCAGGGTTTAATATCTCCATTCTGGCGGCGATTTTATTGCGCCTGTTCGACCCGCTTGCCGGCAAGCGGTTGTCGCCATGGTTAACGATGGTGGGGTTGGCATTGTATACAATTTTGGTCGGGGCAGACGCTTCGGTAGTGCGGGCGGCGATTATGGGGGGCGCCTACGTGTTAGGCAATCGGATTTTAGGACGCCCTAACTTTAATTATGGCTCGCTTTTTCTTGCCGGCATTCTGATGAGCTTGTTTAACCCTTATGCCCTGTGGGATGTCGGCTTTCAACTGAGCTTTGCCGCCACGCTGGGATTGATGTTGTATGCCGACCGTTTCAGCAATTGGACGCGCCACAGGCTTGCCCGCCGCTTCTCCTCGCAAGCGGTCAACCGCGTCATGGGCGTTATCAACGAAGGGGTCTTGATTACGCTGGCGGCGCAATTAACCACCTTGCCGTTGATGTTGTACTATTTCGAGCAATTATCGTTGATTAGTTTGATCGCCAACCCGCTCATTTTGCCCGTTCAGCCAGCCATTATGTTGGGCGGCGGGCTAGCCACATTGATCGGAATGGCGGCGTTAAATGTGGCGCGACCGCTCGCCTGGGTGATTTGGCTGTTATTGGCATACACCATCAATATGGTTCAATTTTTGGCAAAGATTCCCTTTGCCGCCATCCCGTTGCGATTAAATGGATTAGGGTTGTTGCTGGTTTATGGGCTGATTTTTGCCGGCACCTACGCCGCCTGGCAATCTCCATCTCGCAAAGCCCAAATCAGAGAGAAATTTGCCGCCAAATTGCCGGCAACAGCGGGGGTAACTTTCGCCGGAATAGCCGCTCTGTTGACCTTGTTTTGGGGGGTTGGGCAGCCAGATGGCTTGCTGCATATTCACTTTTTAGATGTGGGGCAGGGAGATGCCACCTTTATTCAAACGCCAGGTGGGCGGCAAATCTTAATCGACGGCGGCATCTCGCCAACGACGCTGAACAACCATGTAGGACGGCTATTGCCCTTTTATGACCGCGATTTAGACATCGTGATCGCCACCCATCCCGACGCCGACCATGTGGCGGGATTGCCGGCAGTAGCCCACCGTTTTCAAATCCGCCATTTTATCAATGATGGGGCAGACAATAGCGCCTCTGCCGAATATGACGAACTGTTAAGCGCTCTAGCAGAGCAAAGGGTCGTTCCCCACACGGCGCGGGCGGGCGAACGAATCGCATTGGGCGATGGCGTAACGCTGCACATCCTTCACCCCGCTGCCAGCGCTGGGACATTCGACGACAACAACAACTCCGTTTCCCTGCGACTAACCTATGGCGACTTAGCGCTTTTACTCACTGGCGACGCTGAACGACCGGCTGAAGAGGAGATGTTAAATAGCGGTTTGCCGTTACAAGCTCAAATCTTCAAAGCGGGGCATCATGGTTCCAATAGCTCTAGCTCCTCCCCATTTTTAGCGGCAGTTCAACCCCAATTTGCCCTGATCAGCGCTGGCGCCGACAATGCCTATGGGCATCCACATCCAGACGCATTGCAACGACTGACTCGACATGGGGCGGCAATTTTGCGAACAGACGAATTAGGCAGCGTCGAACTGGTTAGCGATGGCAAACAGATGTGGTGGTATGCTTGGGATTGAGGCGATATACTTTTGCCATCGCGCTTAACTTTTTAGGCTGCATCAAGGTCGTGCAAAGTTGCAACATCGCTTACGCTATTCAGGAGGCTTTTGTGGCGCATCCGGCAGATTTAATCCGCCAGGAACGAATCGTTGAATTGGCAAAAACGCTCATCGCCATTCCCTCTGTCACAGGGGAAGAACACGCGCTGGCAGATTGGATGACCGCGTTCTTTCGGTCGCTTGGTTTGTCAGAAATCGAACGATTTCCGGTTGACGAAGCTGGCGATTCAGTCGTAGGCTGGGTTGGCGAAGGGGATAACCCTGGCGTTTTGCTGAATTTTCATTTGGATACGTTCGACGTTTTTGCTGGTTGGGATACGGATCCCTTTCAGGCGCATCTTGCCGGCAATCGCTTGTATGGGTTAGGCGCGCACGACATGAAAGGGGGGGTGGCTTGTATGCTGGCGGCGGTCGAAGCGATAGTTAACTCTGGCGTTTCGCTGGGCGGGCGGCTGCTGGTAGCCGCCACTTCGGATGAAGAGAATTGGTCGCGGGGGGCGCATGCCCTCATTCAAAGCGGGCTGCTGAAAAATTGCGCCTATGGAATCATCTCCGAACCGTCAGATGCGGGAACGTTGACGGTTGGGGCGCGGGGCAGGCATGTGTTTCATCTAACGTTTGCCGGCAAAACCGTGCATGCCGCATACCCTGGCGGGATCAGTGCCCTAACCGACGCCGCCAAAGTAGCGGCGAAATTAGGCGAACCCGGGACTATCGATTTAGGGTATCATCCCGATTTTGAGATGAGCGGCAGCATGTGCGTTATCGGGCTGCACAGCGGCGGTACATTGATTTTGATGCCGGAAAAGGCGGATTTGCACATCGATCGCCATATTTTGCCAGGGCAAACGGCGGCAGAAGCGGCGCAACAAATTGAAGACCTGATTGAAATGTTGGAAATTGCCGGCAGGTATCAGATCAGTTGGGATAATCGCCCTACCCCTGCCCCTCCGCCATTTTCGCTGCCGCTCGATTCGCGGCTGGTACAAACAGTGAGCCGCCATGCCCAAGCTGAACAAGGGCGACCGATTCGACCTATCTTGGCAAAAAGCGTCTCCGACCTCAACCACATCGCCATCCACGGCAATGTGCCATCATTGATATTGGGACCGCAAGGGGGCAACACCTGTGAAGCAAATGAATATGTAGCGGTTGATTCATTGGCTGCCACTGCCAAAACTTATCTCAAATCCACCCTCGATCTGCTTGGCTGGGAGGCATAGTTAAATGATGCAGACAAATTGGCTGTTTATCGGCTTCTTGCTTTTAATCTTATTGACCGTACTCATTACATTCATGTTGAGACGATGGTCAGACGTTGCAGTTAAATGCCCCACATGCGATTCCGCCAAAGTGGCGGAAACCAGCCGCAAAACGGTGGACTCCCGCACCATCGAACAGATCGGCAGCGGAACAGGAGCTGGCGGCGATATTCGGCTGCAACTCGATTTTGAATCCAATTATCATTGCAAAAAATGCGGCGCCAACTTCATCCTCAAACACACTGAAACGCAATAGTTGACTACATATCGCGCCCAAATGCCCAAATATAGATTTACGGGGTTGACATAGGGCGACGATCAGTCTAAACTTTCTCTGTAAAAATATTTTTAAACAAGGAGGTACAAATGGCTCAATTAAGGAAAGCAACCAAACAGACCGCGCTTGTATTGGGCATGGGCGTACCTTCTTGGATTCTATAGCTTTATCTCCCCCTTTTCCGACCAACTGTAAAGCGTAAGCGTAATCCCTTTTGGGGCGTCCTCTCATTTAGCAAATTTTATTGTTTGATGGTTATTGATTGCCGGCATTTTCATAGAGAATGCGCCTCTAAAGGATTCAATGGATAAATACGATTACGACGAACAGTACGCCGATTATGAAGCGGCATTTTCGACAAACAACCGAGACAGAAAACGAAAAAACAGACGGAAAGCCAGGATGCCGCGCCGAATGCCGGCACAATGGCAAGAATTACACGCCGACGATGCCGGCATTTTGTTTGACCCCAGCTACATGCGCCACAAACCGGAAAACGAAGAGCGGATGTGGTTGATCAAACATGTAACCCCCTTTTACCAGGAAGATTTTATCGCCGATGTGATCGCGGTGGTTAAAGGGGGCAAAGAAGCGGCGGTTTACCGTTGCGCCGGACACGATAGTTTGGCAATGGCGCATGTGGCAGCCAAAATTTACCGACCCGCCATCACCCGCAGCCTAAAAAATGACGCCTTGTATCGGGAAGGGCGATTGGGCGATCGTACCAAAGGAGAAACGGCTGAGTCGCTTATCGGCGGCAGAGAATCGCGGGCGATGAAACGCGGCACAGATTTTGGCAAACGGATGAAACTCAGCGTGTGGATCGCGCACGAGTTCAGCATTATGAACAAGCTGTACAATGCCGGCATCTCTCTGCCCCAACCCATCGCCCATAAAGGCAACGCCATTTTGATGGCTTACATCGGCGACCCCCATCAGCCTGCCCCACCGCTGCATTATATTTCGCTAGACGATGGCGAAGCCCAACCCCTTTTTGACCAAATTTTGGCGGATATTCGACAGATGTTAAAACTAGAAATCGTACATGGCGATTTGTCGCCCTACAACGTATTGTATTGGGCGGGCAAAATGTACCTCATCGATTTTCCGCAAACGGTGAACCCCATCTTTAACAACAGCGCCTATCAGTTATTGGAGAGAGATGTGGCGCGAATGTGCAATTATTTTGCTAAGTATGGCGTGGTTGACGAAGATGGCAAGCAGCCTTACGCTAGCGAAATCGCCGGCAAAATGTGGCAGCGTTTTTGGGACAACAATCTGTAAAATGTACAAAAAGTTGGCTTGCCTCAAATAAATGCGGCAAAATCCAAGGCGATTATACAAAAACGAGGAGAAACGATGGAGCGGAAAATTGTTGGATTCGGTTATGATGAGGTTGACGACCCTATCGCCTGGCTAAGTTGCGGGCATCCGCAGCACATTCGCCACAATCCGCCGCTAGAGCGTCGGGAATGGGTGTTGACGGAGTCGGGACGGCAGGCGAAAGTTGGTGAAGCGCTCGATTGTGTTCGATGCGACAATTTTGAAATGCCGGCACAATTTGTTCCCATCCAAAAAACGCCGGTTTTTACCGAAAGCTCTATGCCGGCAGCTTTACGCCGCGACCATTTCACCAAAGCTGGGATTTGGGCGAAGATCAATGTAGTCGAAGGGGAACTGCGCTACCAAGTGGCGGCTCTAAACGCAGGGATGATCTTGACTCCCCGGCAGCCAGGTGTGGTGATAGCTGAAATCCCCCATAGTGTGGAGCCGTTAGGCGCGGCTCGATTTTATGTAGAATTTTATGCTGAACCGGACGATAAGTAAGACGCCCTAAGCGGCGTCGATGACATCCGCTACCAGATCGTACCGTCCAAATGCCGGCATCAAATAAACTCCCTGGGCAAATGTCCGAACCGAAGCCAACAGCTCCTGGGCTATCATCACCCCCTCTGCTTGCGGTTGGTCGGCATCGCTCATCCGCTCTCTTAACTGCAACGGAATCGAGATGCCAGGAGCTTCGTGGTGCAAAAATTTGGCGTTGCGACTGTTATACAAAGGTTTAATGCCGGCAATTATCGGTGGGGCAGGCGCCTCATCCCCAAATTTGGCGGCATACTCTTCCAAAAAATTGCGGGCGGCAACAAAGTCAAACACAGGTTGGGTCAGGGCGAAATCCGCCCCGCTTAACGCCTTTTTCCGCAACAACTTCATCTCCCTCACTGGATCAGACGGGGTAAGGTTGAGGGCGCAACCCACCACAAAAGCGGTTGGTTGATCTATCGCCGCTCCCGTCTTATCCATGCCGGCATTTAGTTGCTGTTTAATCATCTGAATCAATCCCGTCGGCACAATGTCGTAAGCGTCCATCGCATCTGGATAATCCCCAATGCGGGTTGGGTCGCCCATTACCACAAACAGATTGCGAATGCCCATGGCGTGCGCCGCCAGCAAATCCCCATGAATCCGCAACAAATTGCGACCTCGCGTCGGGAAATGCAAAATCGTTTCGATACCCACCCGCTCCTGCATTAAATACGCCGCTGCCCAGGCGCTCATCCGCATCCGGGCTAACGGATTATCGGCAGCGTTGATAAAGGTCGCCCCCGCCTCTTTCAACATCCGCGCCGCCGCCAATTGCCGTTCTGGGCTGGCGCCTCGAGGCGGACTCATCTCCACCGTCACCACAAATTCCTCGTTTGCCAGCGCTTGCGCCAGTTGGGTAGGTTGATGGGCTGGCGTTTGAGCCGAAACGGGTCGCTTAAATGTAGCCCGATTAAATTCAGGCAGGCGAGTGGCGCTATGATCCCCGGCATCCAATGCCAAACGCATCGCTCGGATATGGTCAGCCGTGGTGCCGCAGCAGCCGCCCACGATATTAACCCCGGCAGCCGCAAAAGCGTGGGCATATTCGCCAAAGTAAGCGGGGGTAGCAGGATAAAAGACCCGTCCGCCCTGACTTTGTTCTGGGAATCCGGCGTTGGGGGCCGCCGCCATTAACGCTTCTGGAACCGCCTGGCGCATGGCGGCGGTTAATCGCAAAATCTGCGCAGGTCCACCGGAGCAATTTACGCCAATTACATCAACATCTTCTTTGCTGAGTTCTGCCGCCACAAATGCCGGCATCTCCCCGACGGCTGTCTGATCGTCGCGGGTAAAGGTCATCATCGCCACAATGGGGATATGGGGGGCAACGCGCCGCGCCGCCCTAATTGCCGCCTTCATCTCTGCCAGGTCAGAAATCGTCTCCAAAACGAGTAAATCCACCCCGTCTGTTCCGGGCAAATCGGCGGGCGGGGCGACTAACCCTTCGATCTGTTCGGCAAACGCCGCTTCCGCCTGATCTTTGGTCACTCTGCCCAAAGGCGCCAGCCGCGCCCCTAATGGACCCACTGACCCCGCTAGCAGAACTGGCTTGAATGACGCCATTAATGCCCGGCGGGCAATAGCGACCGCGGCGCGATTGATGGCAACGACCTCGTTTTCTAGTCGGTATGCAGCCAATTTAAAGCGATTGGCGCCAAAGCTGTTTGTTTCGATGATGTCGGCTCCCGCTTCGAGGTAGGCGGCGTGAATGCCGGCAATCAACGCTGGATCATCCAAATTCACGGCGTCAAAACTGCGGTCAATCGCCACGCCCAACCCATGAATCACCGTGCCAACTGCCCCATCCATCAACAATGGCTCGCTTTTAACCCGCTTTCTGAACTCTTTTCGATCAATCATACGCTCATTATAAAGCTTTTTCCCCAAAACAGGTTAAATCGCCAGCCCAACGCCCCTATTCTAATGTTTCCTCATCAAAAAACATCTCCTGAATCAGCGGCGCTACCTTCTCATTGACGGGAACCAGCACGCTGGCGCCTGTGGCGGTAGTATAACTAACCACATAATTGTAATCTAGCACCGCCGTTTGAATGTTGGCGTCAGAAATGGCGCTGACGCTGCGGCTCAATTGAATGATCTCTTCTACCGAGAGATCCGTTCGCACCCCTTCTTTGACTTGCCCATAAAAAAGCGGCGCCTGGCGCAACAAATTAGCGATGCCCATATCGAGCGCTTGGTCTCGGATGGCGAACAACAGTTGTTGCTGCCGTTCTGCTCGCCCAAAATCGTTGTCTACATGGCGGGTACGGGCATATTTTAAAGCGGTTTCGCCATCTAACGTTTGGATGCCGGCAGAAATAGTGAGCGGATCATACCCATAATCCATGTCAGGGTAGGTTGGATCGTAAATCTCTATCGGTACGTCAACTTCCACGCCGCCAATGCCGTCTACTGTTTGAACAACGGCATTAAAATCGACCAAAATATAATGATTCACCAGAACGCCGAGGTTGTTGGTCACCGTTTCCATTGCCAATGCCGCTCCGCCCGCCGGATTGTTGTTGCGCCCGCCCAGCACAAAAGCGGTGTTGATTCGATTGCGACCATACCCAGGAATTTCCACATATAGATCGCGGGGAATCGACAAAATGGCGGCTTCTTCATATTGAGGGCTATACGATAGCAGCATCATGGTGTCTGTGCGCGAATTAAAGGGTTCGCCAGGGCGGCGATCAACCCCCATCAACAAAATATTAATTCGCTCAGCCCCGCTCCACGGTTCGGTGGTTGGGGATAAGGCAGGGGTTGGCGCCCCGGTTAAAACGGCGCTGTTTTGGGATGAATCGTCCGGCTCAATTGGGTCTATCGGCTCAGCTATGCCGGCGCTTAACGGGTTTAATGGTCGTTCTAAAATCAGGTTGAGCGTCATCGCCATTAAAAAGAGGACGACCACGGCTGAAAAAATAACGCCAAACAGCAGCGCGGCGCTTAACCAAGCGGGCAACAACCAACGGGAACGAGATGGGGCAGATAATCGTTGCAAAAGTTTCTCCTTCATCAACGCAAATGCGCTGACCAACGACAAATTATAACGAGCCCTCTCTTTTTCGACAGATGCCCCTTAGGCGTTTAAGGTACGAAACGCCGCCGATTAGGTACAATAGTAGAGGTAACTATGAATGCAGATAAGACAATTATGCACCAAATGACCGGCGATCTCTTTGTGCGAGACGGGCATGGGGCGCTTGCTTTGCGGGCGACATCGGCGAATTTTGTGTGGCTGCGGTATGGGCTGCCGCAAGTGGGCAATGAACGGCTTTTTTTTCCGCATTTGCTGCTGGATGACTGGGGCAATCAAATTACTGGGTTGAAACTTTACCAATGGGCGCGGGATAACGGCATTCATTTTCCTCGGGCGGAACTGTTTGGCTATGATTTTGCCGGCAATCCCGACCAACTGTTTTTGCGCGATATCGAATATTATTTGCCGACGCTGTGTTACGCATATGCAGCGCCAGAGCTGCCAATTGATGCCGGCATTCCGCTACAACGTCTGTTCGTTTACGAGCCTACTTGCCCTGCCCCAAAGCAAATCGATTGCCCCGACGAGATTTCGCCGCCGCTTTCATATGCCAAAGTGAGCTGCTGGCAGGTCGATCCCAGCCAACTTTCCGACCATGGGTATCTGCCGGCAACCTGACCAATTTTGACCGCTTGCGTCTCCTTTGTTAGAATCGACGTTGCATTTCGTTACCAAATCATTAAATTTCAGCCTTATTCGATCGTCTTTTAACCCAGATTAACGGGAAAAAAGACGTTTTTTATTGTAATTATACGGGTCATATAAATCTGCAATTTTTTTGGGCACAGAGGACACAGAGATATAGAGAACACAGAAATTTTTTTAGCAGCCCCACCTTTTCGGGTAGTTTTTAGGGCTTTTGGCTAATTATTTTCTTGAATTTTTTGCCGTTGTCTCAAAATTGTGCTAAATCCTCTATTTCTTCTCTGTGTTCTCCGCGTTTCCTCGGTGAACTCTGCGTGCATCTAGATAGTTCCTTTTTATTTATGAATGACGCAAATGAAGGTTCTCTCTCTTCTATTCAGAATTGCCGGCAAAAGCGACCGCTCCAACGCAGCAGAGTCGCTTACCTGTTGCTGGCATTCATCTTGGGGACATTGACATCGTGGCAATGGAGCGCGCGCCCCGCTAACGCCGAAGATGAGCTAACCACAGCCAATTTTGCCAAAGACAATGTTGAAGTTGAGCTATTGTCAGGCTATTGGAAAGAAAATATCAGCCAATGGAGCGAGGACATATCATTTGTGTCGGAAAAATATGGCATAAACGCTGATTTGGTGGCGGCGGTCGTTCAGGCGGAGTCGCACGGCGACCATTTGGCGGAAAGTTATGTGGGGGCAGTAGGGCTGATGGGGGTTATGCCGGCAGGTCCAGGCTTTGAATGGCGCCCATCCCCCGAAGAGCTGCGCGACCCTGCCATTAATTTGGAGTGGGGCACAGCGATTTTTGTCGATATTTTGGGGCAATCGGGCGGAGATGTGGCGGCGGCGTTAGCCGCTTACAATGGGGGGTGGCGGCAAGCCCATCTAACCGTTCCCCGAAATTACGCCGCAGAGGTGCTAGACCATTATGCTAGAGCAGTCGTTATTCGCTCTGGCGTTTCGCCCGAATTTGCGTCGAAATGGAGCGTGGCAATTGAGCAGGATTGGGGGCATATTTCGGCTGAACCCATGATTATCGATCAACAGCCGGTTTCGGGATGGCGGCAATTTGGCGAGCATGTCTTGTATGCCGGCATCGCTCCCAATGGTCGCGCCCTGCACCTAAAAGCATATGCCGTGCCGTTGGTGGTGGTGCAAAGCCTGCCAAACAACGACCAAGCAAACGACAGCGACAGTTTGCCGCTTGCCTTGTTAGCTCAATTAGGCGAAGCGGATAAGGCGAAATTGGTCGATCGCAACACCCAAGCGATTTTAACCTGCTTGCCCAGTTTAAACCGACTGCGCGGACGGATCAGCACCCGCTGGTTTGCGCCCGCCAGTTGCCCTGCCGGACACCGCTAAACATCTAGCTTAATCGTTTCATGCCCACCCCGTTTATGCACCTAGATGCCGCCTGCCAGATTTTGGAGTCGGGCGAATTGGCTGAGAGAGGGCGCCAATTGCTGACGGATGAACTGCCGGCATTTTTACTAGGCAATGTCGCCCCCGATTTACAAGCCATTAATGATGCGCCCAGAGAGCAAACCCATTTTTATCGGACGCCGATACCGCCCAACCATAAAGCGTGGGAAGAGATGTGGGCGCGATTTCCCTTGCTGGCTGCCCCATCTGAAATGCCGGCAGAAGCTGCCGCTTTTATGGCTGGTTACATCGCCCATTTAATATTTGACACCCTTTGGTTTCATCGCGTTTTACAAAAACTTGTTCTGACGCCTGACCATTGGAAAAGCGTTGAAGAGCAGGCGTTATCTCACTCGCTAGCGCTTATCTATTTGGACAAATTAGCGCTGGGGCGATTGCCGGCAAACGTCCCAGCTTTGTTAGCCTCAGCCCAGCCAAACGAATGGCTGCCATTTGCATCAGATGGGGATATCGTGCGTTGGCGAGATGCAATTTTGCCCCAACTCACCCCTGGAGCGCCCATTAGCGCCATTCAAATATATGCCAACCGCTTGCAAATGCCGGCAACCGCTCTCAACCAAAAACTGAATAACCCTGCTTGGGTCGACGCCAACCTATTTCAAAAAATCCCGTTTAAGAGCGTAGGTGAAATTATAGAGCAAGCAACAACCGAGAGCGCGACTTTGTTGAACCGATATTTGTCGGCAAATTAACCGTTGACTTGTGATAGTCCAATCATTTTTCCTATTATCCCTTCAACCAAACATGCTACAATCTGATTCGTGAATATCCAGCATTCTAAACAACGGGAAACGATACAGGCGATTTTGCCCGATGGGCGTATCTTTGAAGGGAAACGAGGCGCCACAGTCGAGGATTTTTTTAAAGCCGCCTGCCTTAATGAGGAAAGCCATTATGTAGCTGCCCATGTCAATGGCAAATTGCGGGAACTCTCTACGCCATTACAAGGGGATGCAACGTTGGCGCCCATTACCATGGCGCTTTCTGATGGGGTGCGGATTTATCGCCGGTCGCTTAGCTTTTTGATGATCGCCGCCGCCGCTGAATGTTTCCCAAACGATATCATCACGGTGCATCATTCAATGCCATTTGGCGGTTATTATTGCGAGCGTAAATGCCGGCAAACGCCCGCCGAACCTACCCCCCTCGATTCAACTGAACTGCGCCAACTCGAGAAGAGAATGCGCGAGTTGGTAGCGGCAGATTTGCCCATCACTCAATTGCGCGTTCCATTGCCCGAAGCCCTCAAACTTTTTCGGCAAAATGGCGATCCCGACAAAGCCGATCTTTTCGCCCGCCGCCGCAAAGATTATCTGACGCTTTACGAATTAAATGGCGTCAAAGATTATTTTCATGGCTTCATGGTGCCCTCTACCGGATATCTCAATTTGTTCGCTTTGCGTCCATACAGGCAAGGATTTATCGTCCAATTTCCCCGCCGGCAACAGCCCGATGCTCTACAACCATTTGAGGATGAAGAGCGATTAGCTCAAATTTTTCAGGATTATGCCCGATGGCTCGATGTGGTGGGCGTTCCCGATGTAGCGGCATTGAATCGCGCCATTGAAGCGGGCAAAAGGCTGGAAATAATCCTGGTTGCTGAAGCGTTTCATTCTCAACAATTAAGCGCAATCGCTGGCGAGATCGCCGACCAAGGCAGCCGCGTCGTCCTTATATCTGGACCCACCAGCGCCGGCAAAACAACATTCAGCAAGCGGTTAGCGGTACAGTTGTTGGCGATGGGCATCTACCCCGTCGCTATCGCTATGGACAACTACTTTGTCGATAGGGAGTCTACGCCGCGTGATGAAAGCGGCGACTATGATTTTGAACGATTAGAAGCGGTCGATATCCCTTTGTTTCGTCAACATTTGAAACAATTGTTAGCTGGCGAAACGATTCAGATACCCCATTTCAACTTTAAATTGGGCAAACGGGAAGCGGGCGACACATTCAGCATTAATCAGAATCAAGTCATTTTAGTCGAAGGGATTCATGGCTTAAATCCAGCATTGGTAGAAGGGATTTCCTCGGATAAATTGTATCGCGTCTTTTTGTCGGCATTTACCCAACTCAATTTAGATCAACACAATCGCGTGCCCACCACCGATACGCGCCTGTTGCGCCGCATGGTACGCGACGCCAAACATCGCGGCTACAGCGCCACCGACACGATTCGGCGTTGGCAAAGCGTTCGGCGTGGGGAAAAACGGTATATCTTCCCCAATCAAAACAACGCCGATATCTTCTTCAATTCGGCATTGGTGTACGAGGTTGCCGCTCTGAAGAGATTGGCTGAACCATTGCTGCTGCAAGTTGAACCCGGCGTGCCGGAACGGGTTGAAGCGCAACGATTGCTGGCGTTTTTGCAATGGTTTGAACCAGTTGATACAGTCGATATTCCATCTGATTCGATCTTGCGCGAATTTGTGGGCGGCTCGATTTTAAGAAATTATGAACCGTGGAGATAGGAGAAATATGCCCTGGATTAAGACGATTTCTTTGGAAGAGGCGAAAGGGGCGTTAAAAAAGGAGTATGAGGGGGCGCTCAAGCGTGCCGGCAGAATTTGGGGCATCGTCCGCATTATGAGCCTCAACCCCCGCGCTATGAAAAGCTCTATGGATTTTTACGGGGCGATTATGACCGGCTCGTCTCCATTAAGCCGCAGCCAGCGAGAGATGTTGGCAGTGATCGTTTCGGCGGCGAATGATTGCGTTTACTGAATTCGGGCGCATGCTCACGACCTCCGGGCTGAGGTCGGCGCAGATTGGGGTTTAAAGGGTGAAGCGGCTGATTTGTTGGTTCATTACATTTCCAGCAATTGGCGTCAGGCTGATTTAAGCTTGGCAGACCGGGCGTTATGCGCCTATGCAGATAAGTTAACTCGGCAACCGCAACAAATGACCGAAGCGGATATAGCGGCGTTACGAGAGCATGGCTTTGAAGATCGGGCGATACATGACGCCACCCAGGTCATCAGTTATTTTAACTACATCAATCGGGTGGCGGACGCTCTGGCAGTGGAGCCGGAAATATTTATTCGCCCCTGGGAGAAGAGCCATCTGCCGGCAGAAACGAGTTAGGAGGTTGGCAGGTTAGCCAGCAGTTCGGCGTTCCATTTTTCGTTGGTTTGGCGCAAAGCGTTTACCACAACGGGCAATGCCGGCAATTTTCCTTGCCGCTTTATTCGCACTACATACGCCAACCCCTCATCCTCGCCCAATACGCGCTCGATAAGCAAGGCGGCGGCAGCATGTTTCGCCGTATCCTGCCCGATTTCCGGCAATAAGGCTAACCCATCCGCCAAGAGATATTCAACCAACTTATAACCGACCTGCGCCAGCGCCCAATCCGCCCCTTCACCGAAGGGCCACGGGGGTGATTCGCCCCACGCTTTGGGCGGCGGCAATATCAAAAATAGGCGGTTGCCGGCATCGGACAAAATGGGGTTTAGCATCGGATAGGTTAACGAGGGGTGGATACATATAGCGCTTGACTCTTCCCCGCCCACCCAGTCAGCTAAACAAGTTGGCAATTCGTCGCCACTGAAAATCTGGCGTAAATCTGCTGCCGCTTCTTCCCAATCTGGGGCTTGGTCTGCCCACAAATGGGCGGCGATGCCGCTTTCGGCATAAAAATCGCCCAGTAAAGCAACCCACTTGAAAGCGTCAAAATCGGCTGGCAGGCTCATTTGAGGTTGGTAAAGGGGCGGTTGGCAGCGGAGAGCGGCGGTGAACAACAGTTGTGGCGATTTGTTGCCGGCAGCGAAAAAGTTGTTGACAAAAGCGAAGATGGGGTGGCGGGAAAAGGGGGCGACGAATTGGGCGGTAAATTTCGCCTGGGGATGCACGGCGTGGGGGGCTTGGGCTTGTTCGATTTGCCGCCAGTCGCTGCCGGCAAGCGCCGCGCCCGTAAGCCGAATCCGCTCGTCAATAGCTACCTGAACGTCATACACGATAATCACCCTCGCTTTTAGGCAGCAACCGCCAAATGATCAGCAAAAATAAGGCGCTGGTCATGAGATAAAAACGACTATATTGGGCTGGCTCTGGCGGCGATGCCGGCACAAGCAGATGCCAAACCGTTAACGTTTGCATCGCCTGTACCACAACGATGCCCAACCAACTTCCGCTACGCAGCCGGATAATCCCATACAGCCAGCCCCACATCACAAAATAAAGCAAAGCGAAGCCGCCGCCCAGCGATTCGCCAAAAAAGAGCCAACCGGTCAACCCAAAAACCGCTCCGCTGCTAAACGCTGCCGCCATCCCGCCCCGCCATTCTGCAACCGAGCCAAAGAAAAGCCCGAACGCCCACAATTGCACAAAAATCGCTTCAAACAACAATAGATAGACAAAGGGTTGCCCTAAGCCGCCATTCACGATCCGATCGCTATCGATCAAAAAGCGTGCCAGCAGCGCCGCCAGCCAGGCTAACACGGCAAAGCCAATGCCGGCAAATAATGGGCGTCCGCCTCGCGCTCCCATCCGTGGCACGCTATGCCAAACCATCCCGAGCAGCCAGCCCAACAAGCCCATTGCCGCCAAAAAGAGCGATACATTTTCGACACGGGCTAGTAAAACAATCAAGTAGGCTCCGATAGGCGGAATAAGCAAAGCCAATAAAGATTGGGTCGATGCCGGCAACCGTTTCAGTTGAGTAACCATGCGCCAAATTGTAGCGCCAATGAACGCCGCGCCACAATCTGCTTGACAATTGCCCGCTAGCTCAATAAAATGTCTCCACAATGAATTACTTCGCATTTTTCGCCAGCGTTACCACTACAACTACGGGGGAATTCTCTGCCTAGCTGGCTACGCTTGCGAACCCTAAGTCAATAGCGACCCTGCTAGCTAGTTAGCAGGGTCTTTTTTATTAATGATGCAAGGAGTTTTATGATGAACAAGAAAATATCAGTTGCTATTCTAGGGGCGACAGGTACGGTAGGACAACGATTTGTCCAATTGTTGGCGGATCATCCCTGGTTTGAAATAACAGCCCTAACTGGGTCGGAGCGAACGGCGGGGCGACCATATGGCGAGGGCGTAAATTGGTTGATGAACGGGGAGATGCCGGCAAGCGTTGCCACAATGGTTGTCCAACCAACAGCTCCCAATCTGGACGCTACCCTGGTCTTTTCCGCTTTGCCAACTGCCCAAGCCCGCGAAATGGAAAGTAAATTTGCTGCCGCCGGATATATTGTCGCCTCCAACGCTTCCGCCAACCGGATGAGCGAGTTTATCCCGCTGCTTATCCCCGAAGTCAATCCCAACCACACCGATCTGATCGAATGCCAGCAAAAGGCACACAAATGGTCGGGCTTTATCGTTGCCAGCCCTAACTGCTCTACCACCAGCGCCATCTTGCCCATGAAGATTTTGCAAGAGGCATACGGCTTAGAAGCGACGGTGATGACCACCCTGCAAGCGATTTCAGGCGGCGGTTATCCAGGAGTGGCTTCTATGTCCATTCTGGATAATGTGGTGCCCCATATCGGCGGCGAAGATAAAAAGCTAGAAAGTGAGCCAAAAAAGTTGCTGGGCGCGATGCAATCGGATGGCTCATTGCAAATGGCAAATGTTTCAATCAGCGCCCAGGCAAACCGAGTGCCTGTTTTTGATGGGCATATCGCTAGCTTATCAGTTAAATTGAGCCGGAAGGCGTCGGTTGAAGAGGCAATAACATTATTTACCGAATGGCAGCCGCCAGCCATCTGCCGCGATTTGCCATCCAGCCCTGAAAAGGCGCTCATTTATCGGCACGAGGCAGATCGTCCTCAACCCCGTTTGGATCGGGATGCAGAGAATGGGTTGGCGTGGACGGTCGGCAAAATCAGAGAGTGTGAAGTGTTGGATCTGCGTCTGCTCTCCCTGACGCATAACACCTTGCGTGGCGCCGCTAGCGGATCGGTGCTTAACGCAGAGTTGTTGGCGAAACAAGGGTATTTGTAAAAGCGATGCCGGCATCTTCGGTTGCGGTTATCATCCCCAGTTTAAATTCGCCGCTGATCAACGAAGTGGTCGCCGCTGTTTTCGCCCAAGGAGGGGCAGAAATGGTACAAGCTGTGGTAGTAGTTGGCAAAGATGATGCCGGCATCTTACAAATCGAGGAGCCGCGCTTAAAATTTATCGACACGGGCGTTCCAATGTTAGCCGCCGCCGCCCGCAATCGGGGAATCGAAGCGACGAAAGATGAACTGCTGATCTTTCTGGATAGCGATTGTTTGCCTCAATCCGGCTGGCTACGAGGGCATCTGGCAGCGCATGAGGCTGGACATTTAGTTGTGAGCGGGGGAATCTTGCCATCCGGGAAAAGCTATTGGCATCTTGTTTACAACCTCACGCTGTTCCATCCTATTCTGACTAGCCAACCCTCGGGCGCCCGCGATTTTTTGGCGACGCTCAATTTATCACTGAATCGGGCAGTGATTGACCAGGTAGGCATGATGAATCCTGCTATCAACCGAGTGGAAGACGTTGAATGGACTACTCGAATGAGACGTGCCGGCATTCAACCTGTTTTTGTCCCAAACGCCCCTGTGGCGCACGAGCATAATCGAGACAATTTGAAAAAGGTATGGTTAGATTGCGCTCGATCTGGTTTTAATATGCGTCATATCCGGCTAAAACATGCTGATTTGTTACAGGCGCCAGCTTTGTTACGCTATCCTCGTTTGGTGTGGTGGTTCTCTCCCTTTATTGCCGCATGGGCAACGGCTCGAATTATTTGGCGTCGCCCTAAAATGGCAGCGAAATTTTGGTACGCGCTGCCGGCAATATACCTGACAAAAATCGCCTGGTGTTGGGGAGCGGCGCAACCACAAGAGCCATAAAGTACCCCAGGAGGGAATCGAACCCCCAACCTACGGATTAGAAGTCCGGCGCTCTGTCCATTGAGCTACTGGGGCTGAGGGAATGAATTTTATTAGGGGTGATGTGACTCGTCAACCCAATGGCTTAACAATAATATTGCCAGATAACAAACTTGAACTGCTACATATTGCCGGCAACTATCAAATATTGTATCTATACAGATAGGCACAGAGTTCACAGAGGAAATACGAGAACGCAGAGAAGAAAAAAGGGATTTCGCAAAATTTTGAGACCAAGGTAAAAATTTAAGAAAATAATTAGTCAAAAGCTCTAGAAACTGCCCGAAAAGATGGGGCTGCTAAAAAATTCTCTGCGACCTCTGTGTTCTCTGTGTCTAAAAAAATCCAGCTTTATATGACCTGCATAATTACCAAATATTTAATCAAACTCAATCTTCAACAACAGGTCGTATTCCCTGGTACACTCGCCCGCTGGTCAATGTGGTAACGATCATATTGGGCGCCCGTTGTACCCGCTCTCCTAATTCCACCGCCGACATAGGATGGTTGGCGTTGCCCAATAAAATACAAAAAACAGCGTCTACCAACGAGGCTCGCTTGATAAAGTCGTCAGGCAATTGTCGAAAATAGGATTGCAATACATATTGAAAGCCATCCACGCGCCGCACTTCCCCCGTCTTGGGGTCAATCATATCCACCTGCTCGGCGCTAGGGTCAAGCGAAAAATCGCCGCTGATGTTCAGGCGGGACGATAAATAAGCCTGTAAATCTAATTCTGAATCCTGCCACCAATTAAAATCGATCTGAAAGCGAGTATTCTCATTGTACCGTTTCAGCAACTTTGAGTTTATTTGGGGGCGTGGTTGAGTAGCCAAAAGAACTCCTTCAATTATCTATCGGTCTCGCCATCGAGTTTGATCGAATTGCCAATAATGGTCGCCTACTGCCCGAAAAGCGGGATGGCGAACCAGCTCGCCAAAGATGGGACCTGGCGGCGATCGTTTCAATATATTAATTGCGCTGTAAATCGTTTTGGCATGAACGGTATTTTGCGGGGTAAGTGACGCCAATGCCGGCACGATTTCCGCCAAAATCGAAACCAACGGCCGCTGGTTCTTTTCAGCTCGTCCCCATGCGCCATCTACTGCCGCAATATAATCAGTGCCGATAATCATCAAATCGTCAAACCGACAACCAATCGACCGTTTTTCCAAGTCAAATCTAAGCCGATTGTCATCATCGACCGAAGCCAGCCGCACATATTCTTTTTGGGCTCGCCGCCGGTCAAAATCTAAAATAATTACCCCAGGTTCTTCGCTTGGTCTTAAAGTGATAAAACCGCCTACTGGAATTTGATTTTCCTCATACCACTCCTTTAAGCCATAAATATAACGACTCTCTTTAACGATCCAGCCGTCAATCTCATTTTTTGTTTCATTGTCCACAAATTTAATCAATTGACGAGAAGACAACCCCACTGGGAAAAGCGGTCGGGTAGTCACGCTCAGAGGCAGCGTTCCTGCCCAACGATGCGGATAAGTTAACGACAGCGTTACCAAATGAGACATCAATGGCGTATCAATGTCTGACCATTCATCATCTAACTCCCGCTCCAGCAAACGCAGTTGAGGACTAATCAAAGCTCTATCATAATGAATTGGGTTGTAAACCAATCTAGCGGGGGGCTTCTCCACTTCATCCGGCTCTAACCGCTTCAAATACCAGGCGACCTCTCCTTTGGGCGCCACTTCATCGAACCGAGCGTCGTTTAGCATAGCGAAATTGAGCGAGAATTGCTGTACTTCAGTCGGGATATCGTCCGCCAAATCGAGATGCACCAATAACTCATCAATGCCTAAAGGTCCACCGCTTTTCATATCGAGAGCCGCCTCAGTGAGATGCAAATGCCCGATATTAATATCTGCCAACAATGGACGCACGAACCAATCTCTGCCTAGGCGAATAAACTCCTCATGCTCGTCTAACGCCTGAATGATCTGCTTCTCCACAACTTCCCCGTACTGCTCATAGATAGCGTCGATATCGATACCGTCGATTTGCTCTAACAAACCGCCCGTATCAGAATTGAGAGCATGGGCGCCCATCATCTCTGAGGCGAACTCTCGAACTTTTCCATCAATATCGACCACAATCACCTTAAACTCGCCAAACTCAGGATTATAACCCTGCCGAATATCTTTCACAGCGCCGCCGGCAAATTTCAGAGCGGGAAAGATGATCTCTTCCTTCTTCTTGTAGCTTTTATTAGGTTGATAAATCGTTCTGCCCGCCATACGCCGCTCAATCTGCTGGCGCTCATCCGCGATGCGGTTGGCGATGATGGCTCTAGCTAATTGGTCGATTTGCTGGGGTTTTTCCACTTCTAAAAAGTGATTGTACAGATTTTCAATATCAGAATCTGAGGCAATGAAATTCGATACCCAGTAATCTTTTGTCTGGGTTTGAGGTTGGATCACTCGATCTTCTCCTTCAGCATTTTTAGTTTACTTCGCTGTCAAATTATTCTACGCTGATTTGGACGGCGCAACGCTTTTGCTCGTTTCACCAACTCTCGCCACGAGAGGTTTATATTTCGACGTTTCTGAACTGAAATATAGTGATATGAGCAAAAGGTGGATTTAAATTACGAGGCAAGATGAAAAATTATACCAACCCTCATCTGCCTTGACAAAAAAGAAGCGGATTGGTCGAAACTTTAATACTGGGGCTCACTATGTTGCTCTTTCATCTACTTTTGAGGAAAATGTGACTAGCTTTTCTTAACTACTGTTACCTTCATTAGGCGAGGTTATGACACACAATTATCCTGGTTCCGACAATATTCATCGCACAGAGCTAGATAATGGCATCGTTTTGCTACTGTACGAAAACTTTGCGGTTCCGTTGGTCGAGGTTGATGGTATTGTAAGAGCGGGAGCTTTGGGCGACCCTGCCGGCATCTCCGGGGTGGCTAACTTTTGCTCGGGTATGCTCATGCGCGGCACACAAAATCGCTCCTTTGAACAGATTTACGAAGAGCTAGAATCGGTGGGCGGCGCGTTAAGTTTCAGTTCTGGTCGCCATACCGCTGGCTTCTCCGGCAACGCCTTGTCGGAAGAGTTCGATCTGCTGCTGGAGTTAGCGGCTGACGCTATTCAAAATCCGACCTTTCCCGCAGAACAGGCGGAACGAGTCCGCGGCGAAATCCTGACGGGGCTGCAAATCGCTGCCAACGACACTCGCCGGACGGCGAGCAAAGCATTTCGAGCCGTCCTGTATCAAAATCACCCTTATGGGCAGCCGATACAGGGAGAAGTCGAGACGGTTGCCGGCATTTCACGGGATGATTTGGCGGCATTTCATAGCAATTATTACGGCGCAGCGGGCATGATAATCACGGTGGTAGGGGCGGTGAAAGCGGCAGACGCTTTGGCAAAAATTGAAGCGGCGTTTGGCAATTGGCGCAACCCCAATCAAAAACCAATGCCGACAGCGCCAGCCATTGACCGCCCCACAGAAACGATACGAACCAAAGTGGAAATGCCGGCAAAAACCCAATCAGACCTGGTCATGGGGTTGCCAGGACCCCCTCGCAGTGTGGCGGATTACCAAGCCATTCGCGTCGCCAATACCATTCTGGGCGTATTTGGCATGTATGGGCGGCTAGGCAAAAGCGTCCGCGAAGCGCAAGGGTTAGCCTACTACGTTTTCAGCAGATTATCAGGCGGTTTGGGTCCATCTCCTTGGTTTGTCAGCACTGGCGTCGCCCCAGAAAAAGTCGAGCAGGCGATAGACAGCATTCAAGCCGAAATTCGCAGGATGCAAGATGAGATCGTGCCCGACCAGGAATTGGCGGATATTCAAGCCTACCTCACCGGTTCGATGCCAGTCAGCCTGGAAACAAACAGCGGCATGGCGTCGATCATTGCCGATATGGAACTATATCAATTGGGATTGGATTATTTGCGCCATTATCCCAGCCAAATAAACAGCTTGACCTCCGCCGATATTCGAGAGGCGGCGCAAAAATATTGGAGCCCAGACGAACTGGCAATCGCCATTGCCGGTCCCTGACGAAATCTATGTCCCTGGCTACCGGCATCGATTTGATTGAGATCAGCCGCATTACAAACGCTATCGAGCGGCACGGCGACCATTTTTTGCGCCGCATCTTTACCAGCCAGGAGTTAGCTTATTGCGCTGGACATGCCGGCAGGTTAGCCGGACGTTTTGCCATCAAAGAAGCGGTGGGCAAAGCGTTGGGCACCGGCATCGGGGATATGGATTGGACAGATATCGAAGCCCTAAATGATGGGCGCGGCAAACCGATTTTAACTTTGCATAACACAGCCCGTCAATTGGCAGACGATCAAGGGTTGCGGCAATGGGCGATCTCCATCTCTCATACCAAAACCCACGCCATTGGCTTTGTGGTAGCAAGCGGAATGTAAAATGGCGATTTGCTGGTTAACGTTGCCCAATACGCACCACCCCTTTTTCTCAATTGAGCCAGAGACGCTGCTGGCGGCGATGCCAATCTTTTTCCATGGCAATAGATGTCCAAGCAACTAGATAGCGAGCCATTGTTGTTTATCATCGCTGAAACAGGTGAGTCAACCCAGCTTTATCTTTATCCATGACCCTCAAACCACCCCCATTGCGCGGCAGTGATGCCGCTTCCTTTGCCGAACGAACCATCTTGCAGCGTCAACCCGCTTTGCTGGATCGGTTGATTGCCGAAAATCGATTTTCGGCTGCCATTTGCGCCAACATAAAGGCGCTGAACCGAGATTTAACCGCTGGGGAGGTTCGTTATTTGAAGGATACAACCGCCCCAGATGCCGGCATTTGGCGAGAGTTAATCGACCCATATCTGGGGCAAAGTTGGCTGAGGGTTCCGTGGTTGTTCGAAGAATTTTACTTTTACCGCCGCATCCTGGAAGCAACCGGCTATTTTGGGGCTGGCGCCACTGCCGGCATCGACCCGTTTGCCCAGCAAAAGCGGCTAGAATGGGCGGAAGCGGCAGAAACAATCGCCCAAATTGGCGAGAAATTGGCGGCATGGCAAACTGAACCAGGGGGATTGCGGGAACAAACGATAGAGCTGTTGTATGGGTCGTTATGGGGCAACCAGGGGGATTTAAGCATGTGGGCTGCCGGCAGCGCCGAGATGCCCCAGAGCCAGACAAAAGCTAACCAGGGCAATTATCTGTTGGCGGATGACGCCGGCATCCTGGCGAATTGGTTGGTATCGTCCGCGCAGCCATTGCCCCGCCTTGACTTTATTGCCGATAACAGCGGGCGGGAGTTGGCGGCAGACTTGGCGTTGATCGATTTCTTGATAACTCGGAAGTTGGCGGATCAAGTATGGTTGCATCTCAAAACACAGCCCACCTTTGTTTCTGACGCCGCTATCAGCGACGCTCAGCAAACAATCGCTAGGTTGGCGAAATTTCCAGATAAACCGGTGGTCGATTGGGGAAATCGGTTGGGGCGAGCCATAGCGGAAGAAAGATTGATATTTGCCGAGCCTCCATTTTGGACAACGCCGCGCCCATTTTGGGAAATGCCGGCAACGTTGCGTCAGTCGTTAGCCGCATCCAGCCTCATCATCAGCAAAGGAGACGCTAACTATCGCCGCGCTCTAGGCGATCTGCATTGGGCATTCGACCAACCATACGCTGAGATCGTAGATTATATGCCAGCCCGTTTCGCCGCTTTGCGCACCCTCAAATCAGAGGTGGCTGCCGGCATTTCGCCATCACAACAAGCTAGAGCGGCTGCTATCGACCCAAGTTGGCTGATTTCTGGTAAGTGGGGCGTCATTCAAACAGTCGATTAGACAGGGGGAGGCGGGTAAGATATACTTGTTGGCGAACCATTGTGACCCCGCAGCGCGGGGTTGTTTTGTTGACGCTTAGGTATGATTGTGTAATTTGTAATTGTCGCTGTTGGTTTTTTGCTCGTTTTAGCGAGCAACGCCAAAGCTTAGGTCAGTTTATGCGGGCGGGCGAGAGAGATGCCGGCATTTTCGGCTACATTAAACGCTTCATAACGACCCTATTGAACTATTGCGTTCAGCCATGGCGTAAGGTATTGTCCATTTCTGGCTGAATAGATCGTTGTATCAAAGGAGAACATCATGGTAGATGATGTTGTTTATTTAACGCCTGAAGGATTAAAGAAAATCAAAGATGAATTAGATCACCTGATCAATGAGAAGCGGGTGGAGGTTTCTGAACGACTGGAATCAGCCATTCAAATGGGCGATCTGAGCGAGAACGCCGACTATGATTACGCCAAACAAGAGCAAGCTTTTATTGAGGGGCGCATTCAAGAGTTGGAAGATTCTTTGCGTCGAGCCAAAGTGATCACCCAAACGGGACCTTCGTCAACGGTGCGGGTAGGCAGCACTGTTACCATTGTGGAAGAAGGGTACGACGATGAGGAAACTTACTACATCGTGGGCAAACATGAAGCCGACCCTACTGCCGGCAAAATCTCCAATGAATCTCCATTTGGCAGCGCGTTGCTGGGCGCCAAAAAAGGGCAAACCGTTCGGGCATTGACCCCTGGCGGCGAAACGCGCATCAAGGTCATCAAAATTGAATAACGCCTATGGGTTATTCCCCCGAAGATTACGAAAAAACTTGGGTTGAATTACCGCCTGAACCAAATCAGACGGGGCGAAATTGGGTCAAAATCGGCGCGATTATCGCCGGGGTTGCTCTCACATTTTGCGTCTGCGGGGCAGCGGCATATTTTGGCGTTCAACAATTTAGAGGCAGAACGACCATTCCCGAACGACCAGTTGTCCAAATCCCTACGCCGATCAGCGATGGCACAGCGGTTGCTGGCGGCGAAATCGCGGAGGAACCCACCCCTGCCAATGCCTTGCCGGCAACCGTCACTATCCCCAGCAGCGTCAACCAAACGCCATCTGCGCCCCCTATCGTTGCCGATGCAAATGTTGAAATCCCCCGTTTTGCCAGCCCGCCCACCTTAGACGGCAATCTGGGCGAATGGGAAGGCGTACCCAGCGTGCAATCCCTCCATCAAGTCTATGCCATCGCCGATTGGGATGGCAGCGACGATCTCACCGCCGTTTGGCAGCTTGGCTGGGACGATGATTACCTATTTGTGGCAGTGACTATCCAGGATGACCGCCATGTTCAAAACCAATGGGGCGAAACGATGTACAAAGGGGACAGCGTTGAGATGCAGTTGGATGTTGATCGAGCCGGCGATTACGCCCCCAACTTAAGCCCCGATGATTATCAATTTATCTTTTCGCCTGGCGACTTTGATCGCATCATTCCCTCCGCCATCCGTTTCAGAGGCACGGCTGCCGGCAGAATTCCAGTCGCCCCTGGGCATCTAACCGAAGTTGCCGCTGAAAAAACCGGCAACGGCTATACCCTAGAAGCGTTTATCCCCTGGAGCGATTTGGCGGTAACGCCCCAAGCCGACATGACGATTGGAGCGTCATTAAACGCCAATGACAACGACCGAATAGGACAAGCGATCCAAGAAGTGATGAAATCCCACGTTTCCACCCGCCTCTTTGCCGACCCGACTAGTTGGGGAAGCGTCACCTTACGTTAAACAGCAACATCTTTCCAAACGCCACAATATGCAAATCGCCCCTTTTCAAACCGAACATTTTTTTGACAGATACGAATTCAACACCCCCTATCAGCTATGCAACTCTGATTGCGAAACGGTATCAGTTGCTGAACTGATGGAGATGGCGGATATGTCGCTTGAGCAGTTTGGCGGCTTGCGGCTGGGCTACACTGAATCATGGGGCAACCCCCATCTGCGGGAGATAATCGCCGCCGCATATGACCGCATCTCCCCTGAACAACTCATCATGCTTGGCGCTCCAGTAGAAGGGATTTTTGTGGCGGCGCAGGCGATTTTGAATCCAGGCGACGAGGTGATCGCGCTAACGCCGGCATATGATGCCCTGCTCAATATGTTTGAGCATGTCGTAGGGACAGACAATGTGAAAAGATGGGCGGTAAAACCAACTGAGGCGGGATGGCGGTTAGATGTGAATGATTTGCGGGGGCTACTCTCTGCCAAAACAAAGTTGGTGGTCGTCAATTTTCCCCATAACCCCACTGGATATTTGCCATCGCTAACGCAAATGGAGGAGATCGCAGAGATAGTCGAAGCGCATGGGTTATGGCTCTTTTACGACGAAATGTATTTCGGCTTGATCCATTCAGGCACGGCGGCGATCCCATCGGCGGCGGATGTTATTTCAAGGGCGATCATCTTATCAGGTTTATCTAAAACGTATGGATTGCCCGGCTTGCGAACCGGCTGGCTGATCGTGCAGGATGAAACGCTGCGTAAAAATATCCACAATTGGAAATTGTACACCAGCATTTGCCCGCCGGCGCCCTCTGAATTTTTAGCGGTTGCCGCCTGGCAAGCTCGTGAGGAGTTGCGGCAGCGGAACGTTGCCCAAATCGAAGCCAATTTAGCTCTGGCGGAAGATTTTTTCCAGCGATGGGGCGATCTGTTTGTGTGGCGGCGCCCAATGGCAGGGTCGGTGGCGTTGATAAAGATGAATGTGCCGTCGGTAACGGCATTTGCGACAAAGATGGCGGAAAGCGCCGGCATTTTGATACACCCGGCTGTCACTTTGGGGGCAAGTGACCAACATTTGCGCATGGGGTTTGGGCGCGCCGCTTTTAGCCAGGCGTTGGACAAGTTCGACGCCTATTTGCAAACCGAAATAAGGGGGTAATTTAACCATGTCTCGTATCTGCCCCTCTTGCGCCCAGGAATTGCCGGCAACCGCCGATGAGTGTAACAATTGCGAACAACAATTTTGCCCCGACTGTTTTGCTCCCATGTATGGCATGACGGCAGAGTGCCAGGCGTGCGGAGCGGAATTTGAGCTTTATTGCCCTGGCTGTGAAACGCGGATTTTTAGCGGCATGGAGCAATGCGAAGCGTGCGGCTTTATCTTCGAGATGGAAAAAGCGGCTAGCGCGACGCAAACTTCGGCAGGAGTGGCGGCGCTGGGGGCGGGCATGAAGGGCGTGGGGGCGGCGCTCGATGCCGGCAACCCCGACGAAGCTGACGAAGAGGAGAAGCCAGATTTAGCCTGCCCTAACTGCGGGGCGGATGTTTATTTAGCGGATGGCTTTTGCCGGCAATGCAGCCAACTATTTTGCGGCAAATGTGGCGGCGACATCGACGAAGAGGATGAGAAATGCCCCCACTGCCACATCCCCCTTTACTTTAATTGCGCCCATTGCCAAATAGAGCTTACTGCCGGCACAGAAATTTGCCCCAACTGCAATGTAACCTTGCCCAATTATTGCGCCGCTTGCGGAACGGAACTCGGCGATTCGGCTGAGAAGTGCCCCAATTGCAAAACCCCGATCATCATTCGAACTCGTCCAGGGGCAAACACCGCCTATGTATTGCCCACAGAGGACGGCAAGCTGGTGCGGATTGTTAGTTGCCCGGGATGCAGCGAAAAGTTTAATTTGCTGGAAGCCGAATGCCCCAAATGCAGCTTCCGACTCTGCCCCAATTGCAAAATCGACCTCGACCAGGATGAATCGTTTTGCCCAAGATGCGGCAAAAAACCGCTCAGTTACCTGGCGCTAGTTCTGGGCGCTAGCGCAGCGGAGTTGATGGGGGAGAGCGCACTGAAATGCCCCGAATGCCAAAAAGAGATTAAGCTGGGGATGGATGAGTGTCCCCATTGCCAGGCGTCGTTGTGCCCTGAATGTGGCGGCGGGTTGGCGGAAGAGGATGATGTGTGTCCCCATTGCGGCGCCGAATTCGATTGGTTGTGTCCAGAATGCGGCGAATCGATTTCGGAAGAAGCGACAGTATGCCCCCATTGCAACACAACCCTGGAAGAGGCAGGATAATTCCTTTGGCGCGGCATGGTTTTGCGAGATATTTTAGCCGCCCGCTGCCCCAAATGCCGGCAGGGCGCTATCTTCACTAGCTTGTGGCGGATGAACAGCCATTGCCCCCATTGCCATATCAAATTTGAACGGGAAGAGGGCTTTTTCATCATGTCGATCTATATGGCATACGCTGTCAATATTTTGTTGGTGTCGCCTATTTTGGTCGGCGGCTATTTACGGGGGATGTCGATCAATTGGATTTTGGGGATTTCTCTGGGGGTGATGTCGCTATTTGCCCCCCTCTCGGTGCGGTTTACTCGCGCCCTATGGCTCTATCTAGATGAATGGCTCGATCCCCGCCCCAAAGATAAGTAGCAACCATAACTTTCGCTTTGCCAATTATTTAAGTTGAGGCACAATTCCGGCATGGTCAAACGGTTGCAACAGGCGTTGCCGGCATTTCTCTTGCCCCTTCTCACCCTCCTCTTTTTTTACAAATTGGCGTTCACAAACCTCATTTTAGCCCGGGGCGACATCTTTTTATATTTTTATCCGTACTGGCAAATGGCTTCAGAGGCATTGCGGGCGGGCGATATGCCATTGTGGAATCCTGATTTGTTTATGGGCGCGCCATTTATCGCCAACAGCCAAATCGGCTTTTTTTATCCGCCAAATTGGTTAGCCTGGTGGCAGTTCAGCCCGCCAAACGCCGCCAAAGTGACGATAATCGCCCACCTGATCGTTGCCAGCGCCGGGGCATACGCCGCCGCCAGAAAAGCTCTGGGGCACAGCCAGTTGGCGGGGCTCCTGGCTGCCATCCTGTTTGGATTAGGCGGCTACCTTACGGCGCAAGTTGAGCATCTCAACCAGTTGCAGGCGTTGGCTTGGCTGCCCTGGCATTTATGGGCGCTCCATGTGGGCGACGGGCGGCGGCGCGTGTTGGCTATCGCCGCTCTGTTTGCCATCCAATTGCTGGCAGGGCATACCCAATCTGTCTTTATCAGCGGCGTGGGGGCAGGGGTTTGGGGGTTGGCGTTAATGGCGGCAGACGACCGCATATCTTGGCGTAAAGTACAACTGAACCGGGAGCGCTCTTTGACGAAAATCGGGATGCCGCTCATCGTTTTGGCGCTAGGGGCAATATGGGCGGGCGGTTTGGCGGCGATTCAGTTGCTGCCCACCATCGAGCTTGCCGGGCAATCGAGCCGGGCGGGGGGTTTAACCCCGGCAGAGACGATGGCTTTTTCGCTGCATCCGCTGATATTAGGGCGGGCGTTTTTGCCTGGTTACGGGCAAACGATTTTCACCGAATATGTGGCGTTTTTGCCGTTAAGCGGCTGGGTTTTGGCTGTTGCCGGCATCTTGTCGCTCAAAGAGTTCCCCCGTCGTATCCTGCCCCCGCTGGCGCTGCTCGCGGTTGGTTTTGCTCTAGCGTTGGGCGGCTACAATCCGCTCAATTGGCAAATCGCCAGGCTGCCCGGCTTTGACCTGTTTCGCGTGCCTGCCCGATGGCTGATTTTAACGGGGCTGGGCGCGGCGTTGCTAGCGGGGGCGGGGTTGGACGCCTGGCGGGAGCGGGCGAGGCAAAATGCCGGCATTTTAGGGGGGCGATGGTTTTGGTTTGCCTTATCTGTGCCTCTCTTTTTGGCGCTGTGGAGCGTCATCTCCGTGCCGCTGACCCGTTTTCTGCCGCTCAGCCCCGAAGTCGCCGCCGAATACCCATCGCCGCTAACGGTGGCAGGTTGGGGGTTGGAATTGGCGTTTCTGTATCTCATCTTGCGAAATTGGGGGCTGCGCCGCCACGATTGGTATCCCGACGATGGCAAACCAGCCCGATTGGCGGGAGCGCTTTTGATTTTGTGCATCGCCGCTCTGTTTGGCGGGTCGCGGTCGCTGCCTTACCATGCCAACCCCACCACGCCAGAAGCGTTCAGCGACATCCGACCAGCGATGGCGCGGCTGCAAGCGTTCGCCCATTGCGCCATCCCGCATCAACCCTGCCACTCCCCGCCGGGACGGATGTTGAGCTTGTCGGATATCTTTTTTGACCCGGGGGATATGGGGGAGATCGAGACGATTTATGCCGGCATCCTCTCCGAAACAGCCGCTTTCGATTACACTGTCGCCATCAAACAGAAGGAGATCGTCGCTCCTAACTTGCCGCTGGTTGCCGGCATCCCTTCCGTAGACGGTTTTGACGGCGGCGTGCTGCCGTTAAAGTTGTACAGTGACGCCACCCAACTAATTTTGCCGGATGGCGTTTCTACCACAGATGGACGGCTGCGGGAACATCTGCCCGGCATCCCCGCCGCCCGCTGGCTCGATCTGTTTAATGTCGAATATCTGCTCGCCGACCGGGTGGGGGACGATTGGCGGGAAGGGGTCTTTTTTGATTTGCATCATCCGGCGGCGTTGGCGGCTGGCGAACAAATTTCGGTGGGGCATATCCCCGATTTTGCCGGCACAGAGCTGTGGGTATGGAGCGACGGGACGCCCGGCATCGTTTCGGTCTCATTTGAGGATGGCAGCGGCTTGCAATTGCCGGCAGAACGGTTCAGCGACGAGCTGGCGAAAGCGGCGTGGGACACGCCAGCCCAACCCACTGCCATCACCCTGATTGCCAATGACGAGCCGTGGACGGCGCGGGGGCTGGCTGTAGTTGACGGGCGCGACAACAGCTTCCGCGAGCTTGTGGCTGGCAATTACCGCGTTTTGTACTCTGGCGATGTCAAAATCTATCAAAACAGCGACGCCTTGCCCCGGGCTTATCTGGCGCATCAATGGGAGTGGCAGCCCGACACAGCGGCGGCGCTTAACGCGATGCGCCAACCCGATTTCGATCCTCGGCAGGAGGCGGTTTTAACTGGCGGGGGCGAAGGGGGCGGCTCTGAACCGGCGGCGGGCGCAGGAAGCGCCGTCATCGTCTCCTATTCCCCAGAAGAGGTTGTGATTCAGGTGGATAATCGGGCGGATGGCTGGTTGATTTTGAGCGACGCCTATTATCCAGGCTGGCGGGCGGAAATTGATGGGGAACGGGCGGAGATTGTGCCGGCAAATGGGATGTTTCGGGGGACGTTTGTGCCGGCAGGTTCGGCTCAAATCCGCTTTTTTTATGCCCCCCTCCGATTTTGGCTGGGCGTCGGGCTGACTATCTTCTCGCTTCTGGTATGGGGCGTGGCATGGCTTTGGTTGAAGCGGCTTAGTAAGAAAGAGTAAATGCAGGTTTGCAGGTTTGCAGGTTTGCAGGTTTGCAGGTTTGCAGGTTTGCGGGTTTGCGGGTTTGCGGGTTTGCGGGTTTGCGGGTTTGCGGGTGCGGGTTTGCAAAGATGATTTTACTTGCATACATACCACTTGCCACCTGCTCCTTGCCCCCTGCACACTTGCCACCTGCTCCCTGCCCCTTTTTTGATAAACTTCCATTGCAGAGGCAATCTATAGTTACAAAGGAAGATTATTAGGATATGGACAACATCAAAATTTTGGCGATACCTGGCAGTCTGCGGAAAGCGTCTCTTACTCGGCAATTGGTTAGAGCTTGCCAACAGATGGCGCCGGACGGGGTGGAGATTTCTATCTTTTATCTGGATGACATTCCGCTGTATAACCAGGATGTGGAGGATGCGGAAGGGTTTCCCCCCGCTGTCGCCGCCCTGCGCGACGCCATAGCCGCCGCCGATGGGCTGATTTTTGCCACGCCGGAATACAACGGGGCGGAGACGGGGGTACTTAAAAATGGGATCGATTGGGCGTCGCGGCAGGGGCTGCTGGGCAAGATGCCGGCAACCGCTATTTCTGGCTCGCCCGGCGCTTTGGGGGCTACCAAAGCCCAAGAAAGTCTGCGCTCGGTGTTGAACCATCTGGGGATGGCGGTGTTGGCTCGCCCCTCGCTGGCGGTGCCTAAGTTAAATGAAAAACTGGCGAACGACCACATTACGGACGAGATGACGGCAAAATTTATAACGGATTGGTTGACGGCATTTCGGGATTGGATCGCGCAATTGAAGAAATGATCCTAGGGGGAGTTGGCGCTAGATGGCGGCTCCTGGCTGGCGATTCGCGTCCAAGCTCCGTGCCCCAAAGCAAGACCACAGACCGCCGCCGCATCATCCGCTTCTCCGTCTCCATCGCCGCGCAAACAAGGATGTTCCCTAAAGCCACTGCATGAATGCGTTAATTTATCCTGGGTCGTTACTCCTCTTCGTCCATCGCCTGCCTCAAGCTGGCTAAATGCGCCCTGACAACTTTGGTATGTGGATGGTCTGCCCCCAACGCCTGCTCGGTTATCGCCAACGCCCGCTCATAGTAGGGGGTCGCTTCCTCATATCTCCCTTGGTCGTGCCACAAGCTCGCCAGATTGTTTAGGCTGGCGGCGGTATGTGGATGGTCTGCCCCCAACGCCTGCTCTCGAATCGCCAACGCCCGCTCATAGTAGGGGAGCGCTTCCTCATATCTCCCTTGGGCGTGCCACAAGCTCGCCAAATTGTTCAGGCTGGCGGCGGTATGTGGATGGTCTGCCCCCAACGCCTGCTCGGTTATCGCCAACGCCCGCTCATAGTAGGGCAGCGCCTGCTCATATCTCCCTTGGGCGTGCCACAAGAACCCCAAATTGTTACATAAAGCCCCGCTCAACCTATCAGCCCGCTCTTTCGCTCGCTCAACAGCGTGGCTCAGATGGCTTTGCATCGCCCCCCACCTCAACGGGTAGCCCGCCTTATTTAATCGGTTTCCCTCGGCATTAATTACCGCCTCAACATCGGTCAATGCCCCCTCATCCGCTACCTGACTCTGGGCATACGCCCCCACTAGCCGATGCAGCCGCCATCCCTCGTCCTCATCCCCCAGCAGTAGCCCCAACCCTGTCAACCGCCGCAGCCCATCCGTTGCCCCCATTGCCAACGCTTCAACTGCCTCCTCCTCAACATCTTCGCCAGTTGGTAGGGCGTTGGTTCGCTCCTGCATCACAACAATGGCGATTATCAGCCAGCGGCTGGCTATCGGCTCATTGGGGGCAAAGTAGGCTGCCCGAAGTAGCAGCGCTCGCCCCATCTGGTCGATGGGGTCGTCTGCTTGCAGCCGCTCATAGCTCAAAGCAAAAGTACGCCCCACATGCAACTCATGGTCGGTGGGGGAATGGGTCGCTCCCCGCCCTTGCAAAGAGTCGTGCGCCAACGCTTGTTCCTCCAGTTGGTTCACATAGCGGGCGGCGCTCACCGTCGGGTAGCTGTTCAGGTAGCTGCCCGCCAAATGGAGGGCTAATGGAAAGTCGCCTAGCTCCGCCGCTATGCCGTCCGCCTCGTCGTCGGTCAATCGCCCTGCCAACTCGCGCAACAGGGCGACGCTGTCCGCCCGTTCCAGCACATCCAACGGCAGCCGCTGCACCCCCAACCCAGCCGACCACTCGCCCCGCCGGCTGGTGACCAGCGTCCGGCATCCGCCCGTCTTCGGACGCCACCCTTTTAAAAGAGCCTCCTCCTCGCAATTGTCCAACACCAGCAGCCGAGGTATCGGCTCTGACCAAGCTCGTTTGACCAGACGCACCTGCGTATCCAAATCCAACTGCTCAAAATCTGGGCGCAATGCCAAATGACCCTGCCCGCCACATCCTGCCACTTGGCTGGGGATGGCGGCTGCTTCGCCGCAATTTATCCAGAAAACGCCGCCGGCAAAATATCCCCCATACCGATGGACGAAGGCTGAAGCGAGTTGGCTTTTGCCGATGCCGCCGTAGCCGGTGGTCGCCATCGTCTGCCCCACCGCCACCGTCTCGCCCCCTTTCAATCCGGCTGCCAACTCCCGCAGCTCCTTTTCCCGTCCCACAAAGTGGTCGTTGGCGCCAAATGGCAATTTCGACCATGCCGACAATGGCGACAGTGGCGGTATCGCTTCGGTAGGCAATTGGTTGAGGATGGCTTGGGCTTCTGCTAAGCTGGGCAGCTCCCTCGCATCTTGCCATTCATAAATGGTGACGACGGCAGTTGCATTTGGACCAACAGCAACCGCCCGACTATTGACGATATTACCGACAGAAGTTGAAGTTTCCCCGTTTGTTTGCTTCTCGTTACTCATGGGTCGCCCTGCCTGCTACACAAAATGGATTACAACGCCAAAAGTATAACATAGGTTGTTATTCAAATGCAGGCAGCCGTATTCACCGCCTGCCTCAAAGCGCCTATCAGAGGCAGATATCCCCGGCGATCACAACTACGCCTTGCTGCCCATCCCGCCCAATGCTAAACTAACCTTATGTCACAAGCCCTGTATCGCAAATGGCGCCCGGCTCGCTTTGAGGATGTGGTTGGGCAAGAGCACGTTACCCGCACCTTGCGTAACGCCATCGCCGCCGACCGCGTGGGACACGCCTTCCTCTTTTCGGGTCCGCGCGGCACCGGCAAAACGACCACCGCCCGTCTGTTGGCAAAAGCGGTCAATTGCAAGCATGAAGAGCCCAGCCGCCGCCCCGATGGGGAATGTTCAATTTGCCAGACGATTAGCGACGGGCGCTTTCTGGATATGATCGAGATCGACGCCGCATCCAACACCAGCGTCGAGCATATCCGCGATTTGCGCGACAAAATCAACTTCGCCCCCAGCGAAGGGCGTTTTAAAGTGTATATCATCGACGAAGTGCATATGCTGTCTATCGCCGCTTTTAACGCCTTATTAAAAACATTGGAAGAGCCGCCGCCTCACGCCAAATTTGTGTTAGCCACCACCGAAGAGCATAAAGTGCCGATCACCATCAAATCCCGCTGCCAACTGTTCCAGTTTCGGCTGTTGTCTACGGCGGAGATCGTGGGGCGGTTGCGCTGGCTGACGGAGAAAGAGAGGTTGAAGATCACGCCTGACGCGCTTGATTTGTTGGCGCGGCAAGGGTCGGGCAGCTTGCGCGACGCCGAAAGTTTGTTGGATCAGTTGGCGTCTACTCAAGGAGATGGCATTACGCTGGAAATCGCCCAACAGGCGTTGGGGGTGGCGCCGATTGAAACGATGCAGGCGTTGACGGAAGCCCTGTTGGCTGGGGATGGGGGGCAAGGGTTGGAGACGATCCACCAAGCGTTAAGCGGCGGCGCGGACGCCCGCCAATTCGCGCGGCAAATGGTCTCCTATTTGCGGGGGATATTGCTGCTCAAAACGTCGGGGGAAGATGCCACGCTAGATATGCCGGCAGATCACGTGGGGGCGATGGCGCGTTTGGCGGAAAAAGGGGAGCGAAGCCGGCTGGTGGAAGCGATCCGGCGTTTTTCCCGGGCGGCGGTGGCTGCCGGCAATAGTTGGCAGCCGCAACTACCGCTGGAATTGGCTCTAATCGAATCGTTGCCGGCAGAAAAAAAGGAGCAGGCGCCAGAACAAATCAAGGCAGCGCCGCCGGTTGCGCCCCCACCAGAAGCGGCGCCAGAACAAAAACCACCGCCCCAAAAGCCTGCCCCCGAAATGCCGGCAGCCGAAATGCCGGCGGCCGCAGGCGGCGACCTAACCCTAGAAAAAGTGACCGCCAATTGGCACGAATTGATGAACAACATCCGCCAGCAAGACCGAAATCTGAGCGCCTTGATGGCGGCTTGCCAACCGTTGGGCACGGAAGACAATGCGTTGATTTTGGGTTTCCAATTTCCGATGCTCAAAGAAAAGTTTGAGAAAAACGCCAAAGCGGTTAAGGTAAGCTCACAGGCGCTTAGCGAATTGATCGGCAGCCCTTGTCAGGTAAAAGCGGTGTTAACAGAACATTATCGCCCTGCCTCCCCCCAAATCAGCCCTGAAGCGTTCCAAGAGTTTGCCGATCAGCATGGCGGGGTAGTGCAGGTGGAGGATGAGGGTGGAGCGGCAAGTAATGAATAGAAAGCGGGCAGTAGCGCGTTAGAAGCAATTAGTAGGAGAAAATGATGGCGAAAAAAAGACCTTCTTTTAGAGGCAAACCCAAAAAACGTGCGGCAAAGTCGAATGCCGGCAATATGATGGCGCAAATGCAACAGATGCAAGAGCAAATGGTAGCCCAGCAAGCTGCCCTGGAAAATGAAATCCTGACGATCAGCGCTGGCGGCGGAGCGGTAACTATCGACATCACCGGTCATCAACGGATTAAATCGATCGAAATTGATGACGATTTGATCGACCCCGAAGATAAAGAGATGCTGCAAGATTTGATCGTTGCCGCCGTCAACCAAGCGATCGAGCAATCGCAAGCGTTAGCGGCGCAAAAAATGGAAGGGGTAACTGGCTCTGTTCCAGGGCTAGACGATATGTTGGGCGGTTTAGGCGGGCTGGGAGGATTGATGTAAATGGCGCAAAATGTGTTGCCTCCCCCAGTTCAACGGCTCATTAACGAATTTGCCCGGCTGCCCGGCATTGGTCCCAAATCGGCGTCGCGCCTGGCTTTTTATTTGCTGCGGGGGGGCAGCGAGAATCAGGCAACTGAATTAGCCGACGCTTTGCGCGAATTGGGAGAGCGCACCCGTTTTTGCAGCGTGTGTCACAACATCACTGAAGCTGATCCCTGCTCAATTTGTGACGACGCCGGACGAGATGCCGGCATTTTGTGCGCTGTGGAAGAGCCGCTCGATGTGGTCGCTCTGGAGCGCACCCGCGTTTTTCAAGGGCGCTACCATGTGTTGCACGGGGCGATCTCTCCGGTAGAAGGGATCGGTCCTGAAGATTTAAAGATCGAAGAGTTAATGGTTCGCCTCAAAGAAAATCCAATCAAAGAGTTGATTATCGCCACCAATGCCACCTTGGAAGGGGATTCCACCGCCCATTACCTACAAAGGCGGCTTGCCGGCAGCGGCGTGCGCCTTACCCGGCTGGCGCGCGGCTTGCCGATGGGGGGCGATTTAGAATACACTGACGAACTCACCTTAGGACGGGCGTTAGAAGGACGACGCGAAATGGATTAACCCATGTTGCCCAAAGCATTGCCCTACAGCCTATTTTTGGGCAGTTTGTGGGGCACAAACCTGGTGATGTCTCGTTTTGGCGTCGGACAATTCGACGCCTTTTTGTTTGTAGGGTTGCGGTTACTTATCGCTACCTTCACCTTTGCCATCTTCTTTCAATTTTCTGAAAAAAGGAGTTGGTCGCGCAATAAGCAAGTGTGGCGGCGCAGCGTGCCCTTGGGGGTGTGGGGCACAGCCATACCAATGTTTTGTTTTATCGGCTCGTTGCAATATCAATCTAGCGGCGTCACCTCGGTTCTGGTAACGGCGGCGCCGGCGGTGACCACCCTAATCGCTCATTTTTTGCTGCCCGACGAAAAGATGAGTTGGGGGAAAGGGGTGGGAGTAGCGTTGGCGTTAAGCGGATCGATAATGTTGATCGCATTGGGGGAGACGGGTCTGGACGATGTGAACCAAGCCAATCCGCTAGGATATGGCATGGTGTTTGCCGGATTAGTCGTAAGCGCGTTGTCGGCAGTTTACATTCGAACGAATATGCAGGGAATGGATAGCTTTGAAGTGACGGGGATTCGGTTGTTGTCGGCGACTGTGGTAGCTGTGCCGTTTGCGTTGCTGTGGCGCGGGGTTGATCTGTCGCAGGTGACGACTGCCGGCATTTTGTCGTTGTTGTATGCCGCTTTGGTAGGCGCGTTTGCCGCCCAAATTTTGGGCTTTTATGTAACGCGTCAATTTGGGGCGACCGCATTTGCGGTCAGTTCGTACATTACCCCAGTGGTGGGTACTGGTTTGGGGGCAGCGTTGTTAGGCGAGAAGGTAACTTTGGGAATGGGCGGCGGCTTGGTTTTGATCGTTGCCGGCATCGCCCTAATCAACCGTATTTCGCCGCGAGAGATGGCGCCAACCGCTGGTTAACCTCTACCGAAAAGCTTGCCGACCAAGCTGCCCGACCCCATTTTTTGTTGAATCTCTTGCGCTAATTGCGTCGCTTCTGGCAAAGCGCCTAACGCCAAAGAGCGTTTGTTGCAGCGGGCTGCCTCGTCTAAATCATCCATTTGCCAATAGACGGCGCTTAATTTATGCCACAGACGCGGATCGCCCCGTTGTAAATTTATCGCATGGCGATAGGCGTCAATTGCTTTGTTCCATTGTTTGCTGCCGGCATAAAAATCAGCCATTTCATTTTGCAGGTGCAATTTCATAATGCCGTTGGGGGCGCGTTTGAAGGCGTCTTGATACCATCTTTCTACCTGGGCGGGGTCGTTTTGGGTTAACCAATAGGCGATCTCGCCTCGAGCCAAATAGAAATTGTTTATCCCCTGCTGTTGCAGATAATCTAACACCATTCGGGCGTCATCTAAGCGTCCCCAATAGGTATAAATAAGCGCTTCCCAAATATTGATTTCAACTTGGTCGGGGGCAAAGCTCTGGGCTTTTTCTAACCAATCTAACGCCGCTTGCAACCCTTTTTGATAGTAGCCGCCATGCGTCTCTTTTGAAGCGCTGATAAGGGCATAGGCGATGCCGGCACAATAATATGGGGCACAGCCGCCGCTTTGAAATGTTCGCAAGGCGTCGGCTAACTTTTTCGGGGCGTTTCGAGAAACGTCTACTTGATATAGTCCTTCTTCATAGGATTTTAACCCCACCATAGTCGTCTGACTATTTGCCGGCAGTTTAGCCTTTGCCACCGACGGCAACATTTTGTCTATCAACTGCTTGCCCATTCTAAATTATCTCCTTCAATCTTTTAGCCCGCTTAGAGTAAGCCTTTGCAGTGTAACATAAAAATAGCTCATTTTGGCAAAAAAAAACCCGCCAGGAGTACTGGCGGGCTTTAAATCTATTGGTTAATTCGGACTGTTTGGCTTTAGAAGCCGCCCATTCCGCCTCCTGGAGGACCTGCCGGCATGGGCGGTTCCGGTTCAGGAATGTCGGTAATCAACGCTTCGGTGGTCAAAATCATCGAAGCGATGCTGGCTGCGTTCTCCAAGGCGCCGCGGGTCACTTTTGCCGGGTCAATAATGCCCTCTTTGATCATGTTGACATATTCGCCGCTCAACACATTGTAGCCCAGATTGTCGTCTTTGCTTTCCGCTTGTTTGGCGCGAACATTTTGGATGATAACGTCTCCATTTTGACCGGCATTTTGGGTGATTTTACGCATGGGGGAAAGCAATGCGTTACGTAAAATGGTAACGCCAGTGCTTTCGTCGCCCTCTCCTACTTTCACATCGTCTAATGCCGGCAAAGCGTTGAGCAATGCCACGCCGCCGCCAGGAACGATCCCTTCTTCCACTGCGGCACGGGTGGCGCTTAGAGCGTCTTCAACCCGATGTTTCTTCTCTTTCAATTCAACTTCGGTGGCTGCGCCGACGCGGATGATAGCTACGCCGCCCGCCAATTTCGCCAACCGCTCTTGCAATTTTTCCCGATCATAGTCGGAGGTGCTGCGATCGATCTCTACTCGAATCTGTTCGGTGCGGGCTTTGATCATCTCGCTGTCGCCTTCGCCATCGACGATGGTAGTGGTATCTTTAGTAGAAACGACTTTAGCGGCGCGTCCCAAATCGGTGATTTGCACGCTTTCTAATTTGCGTCCCATCTCTTCGGTGATCACTTGTCCGCCAGTCAGGATAGCGATATCTTGCAGCATCGCCTTACGACGGTCGCCAAAGCCGGGGGCTTTCACCGCCAGGGCATTGATAGTGCCGCGCAATTTGTTTAGCACCAGCGTAGCTAACGCTTCGCCGTCTACATCTTCGGCGATGACAACCAGGTTGCGGCTGCCGATCTGCATCAATTTTTCCAAAATCGGCACTAAATCTTGGGCAGAGCTGATCTTTTTGTCATGGATCAGAATGTAGGCGTCTTCGTTGACCGATTCCATATTTTCAGCGTCGGTGACGAAGTAAGGGCTGAGGTAGCCGCGATCGAATTCCATACCGTCTACATAATCGGTCTCAAATTCCAGAGTACGAGACTCTTCGACAGTGATGACGCCATCTTTGCCCACTTTGTCCATAACGCTGGCGATCAATCTGCCAATTTCGGGGTCTTGGGCGGAGATGGAGGCAACGGAGGTGATCTCTTCCACGCTGTCGATAGAAACTGCCATTTCGCGGATGCGTTGAGACAAAGCGGCGGCGCCAGCTTCGATGCCTCGTTTAAGCAGCATGGGGTTGGCGCCAGCGGCGACATTTTTCAACCCTTCGTTCACGATATTTTGGGCTAACACGGTGGCGGTGGTAGTGCCGTCGCCAGCGATGTCGTTGGTTTTAGTAGCTGCTTCTTTAAGCAGTTGGGCGCCCATATTTTCGTAAGGGTCTTCTAGTTCGATCTCTTTGGCGACGGTGACGCCATCGTGGGTGATGGTGGGGGCGCCAAATTTTTTGTCGAGGGCGACGTTACGCCCTTTGGGTCCGAGGGTGGTGGCGACTGCGTCAGCCAGGGTGTCTACGCCTATCTTGAGTCGGCGACGGGCGTCTTCAGAAAATGCGAGTTGTTTTGCCATTTTTCACTCCTTATCCAACGATTGCTAAAACGTCTGATTCTTTGAGGATGAGTAATTTTTTGCCGTCGATTTTTATCTCAGTGCCGGCATATTTGGCGTACAATACCGTATCGCCAACTTTGACATCCATATCAATTCGTTTGCCGGCATCATCCCGACGACCGGGACCAGCAGCGATAATATCCCCTTGTTGCGGCTTTTCCTTAGCTGTTTCGGGCAATACCAAGCCAGAAGCGGTTACTTCTTCTTGTTCTTGGGGCTCGACAACGATGCGGTCTGCCAGGGGAGTTAGTTTGGTAGACATCGATAACCATCTCCTTAAAATAAATAAATTTTTTGCAACCAGAATAAAACCGAGCCAACTTGGCTAACTTTGAAAAATTCTAATTTGCAAGGTTAATAATTGGGATTTGTTTTTGCGCTCCTACTGTTGGAGCGCTAAATCCAGGGGGATTTTAACAAAGTTTTAGGGGATGTCAAGGGGTTTTTAGCAATCAACCGCGATGAGCGCTAATATGGGTTGATGACGAGCCATTTGTCTGGGAACGCAGCCGGATCAACCGCCCTAAAAAGGCGGCTAAAATGCCGGCAGTCGCCCCCCAAATCTTATGCTCGCCCACCCGGTAAAAGGGTATTAACATTCGCTGCCCTCGAATTGTCCACCTTTCTTGCTCGACTGTGGCTGGGTTTATCAAATGGCGAACAGGGCTTTCGATAATGGCGGCGACTTCTGATGGGTTTGGCTTAAATGCCGGCGTTGCCGGCAGCCATCCCACAAACGGCTGTACCTGAAAATCGGTGGGCGATATATAGAATTGCTCTAGCTGCCCTAATATTTGAATGGCGGCAGCCGGGATGCCTATCTCTTCCCATGTTTCTCGCAACGCAGTCTCTTGCAACGTTTCATTTGGCTCTTGTTTGCCGCCCGGAAAGGAGATCTGCCCGGGATGGTTGGTCATCGTGTCGGGGCGTTTGGTAAACGCTATGCTAATGGCGTCGCTGTGATTAGGATAAAGCAGTAGTAAAACAGCTCCTTGTTTGGGGACGCCATCCATATCTGGCGGTCGAGCCCGCAAGCGGGAGTTTGGCAGCAAGGAAGAGCCGGAATTAATTTTATTTAATGTCGGCAATTGGAGAGCGGCCCGAATTTCTTCTAAAGTAACTGTGGCAGGGTGTTCCATACACGATAATATACCCGACAATAGCGGCTCCAGCTTATCGATGGCGCTTAAAAATGGGTGAATATTTCAGGGCAACGATTAAACATCCAGGGGTGAAGAGATGGTAGCATGTTTATCTCAGCAAATCAAAAATATAGGGTAAATTCTCTCAGGTACAGGAGTTTGCGAATTTAGCGGCGCAAGCGGCAAATTTGGCTGAATAACGCGATTGACGGCTCGTTGAGATTGCCGGCATTTAATCGATCAATGTTAGATGCCGGCAACCCTATTTTTACCCTTACGCAGTTTGGCGTTTTTGCCACAACCACAGCCCCGCCGCCAAAACCAGCCCCCCCGACACCCCGCTGGCAATAGGAATGCCAGTGTTGAGAATTGTCGGGCTGTCTAGCCGGGTGAGTTCGGTTAAGATGCGACCCAAGCCGTAGCAAAGCAGATAGGCTGCCACCAGCGTGCCGGCATTCTCCTCATCCCCTAGCCTCTTAGCCAACCAATACAACAACAAAAACACGCCAAAACTCCACAACGACTCATACAAAAACGCCGGATGAAAGTGGCTCTCGTTCACCACCGCATCAGGGCGATGTCTGGGGTCGATTGCCACCCCCCACGGCAAGTTGGTGGGCGCCCCAAAAAGCTCCTGATTGATAAAGTTGCCCCAGCGCCCCACTGATTGCCCCAACGCCAGCCCCACCACCGCCAAATCTGCCCATTTGATGAGCGAAATGTGATGCCGCAAAGCGTAAATGCCCATCCCCAATGCCCCGCCGATAATGCCGCCATAAATGCCTAAACCGCCGGCGCGCAAGTTAATTAACTGCAACGGCTGGCGGAAATAGTCGGCAGGGGAGTGAATGCCCAGAGCCGCCATGCTGGGCGGCGGGGTAAGCACATGGTACAGTCGCGCCCCAATCACGCCAAAGATGATGCAGTAAATTACGCCGTTCCAGACGTGTTCGGGATTCATGCCTCGTTGGTCTGCCAACACAGTGACGACCCACGCCCCCAGCAAAATGCCGGCAGTAATCACAATCCCATACCAATACACATTGAGGTTTAGCGGAGCGATGTGCAGAGCGACACGGTCGGGCGTTTGGTCGGTGGCGAGATGGTTGATGTAGAGAAAGCCGGCAATCAGCCAAAACAGCCCAATCGCCACCCAAAACGGCTCGGCAATGATTTTTTGTGCGTTTCGTTTCATCTGGACATCTGGATTTGCGATTTATGATTTTGCTGCCTTGCCGCTTAATCGTAACTGTAAAACCCTTTGCCCGTTTTTCGCCCCAATCGCCCGCTCTCTACCATGTTGCGTTGAATGGGGTGCGGGCGATATTTGGGGTCGTAAAAATAAGCGTCATAAACGGTTTGGGTGACGGCAAAGTTGACATCGCAACCGATTAGATCGATCAGTTCAAAGGGACCCATCCGAAAGCCACTGGATTTGACCAATGCGTCTATCGTTTCGACATCGCCGGCATTTTCGCCCAGCAGACGAAACGCTTCCCCATAAAATGGACGCGCCACCCGGTTGACGATAAATGCCGGCGTATCTTTGCACAGTACGCTCGTTTTGCCGATCTTTGCCGCGTATTCGGTCACGATTGTCAATGTTTCGTCGCTGGTGTCGTCGGTGGGGATAATTTCCACCAATTTCATGATGTGTGCCGGATTGAAAAAGTGTAACCCCACAAAGCGGTCAGGGCGTTGGGTAGCCCCGGCAATGGCGTTGACGCTCAAACTAGAAGTATTGCTGGCGAATATCGTCTCTGCCCCCGCTTTTTCATCCAGTTCGGCAAAGATTTTTTGCTTTAGCCCCAACTTTTCGGGGACAGCTTCGACGATCAGGTCGGCAGTGACGGTCTGGTCTAGATTTGTGGTGAATGTGATATTTTTGCCGGCATTCTCCGCCTGTTCTGCCGTCACTTTGCCCCGCTCTACCCCCTTTTGTATGCTGACGGTAATGGCAGATTGAGCCGTCTCTAAAACCGCTTGGTCAATATCAAATAAGGTGATGGTATAGCCAGCCAATCCGCTTACTTGGGTGATGCCTCGCCCCATCGTGCCAGCCCCTAAAATTGCGATATGGTTCATAGTATTTCTTTATTATTTTTTGCCGCTGGAAACCTCTGAGGTTTAGAATCGCACATCCCAAAACATCAGAGGTCTTTTGAGATCTTTTCCAAGTTTTCCCCTTCGATAGGGAGATTGTTTGTAAGTAACAAATAGCGGGTGGCTGGCAGAGCAAACCTGCCACTTGCCACCCGCATACCCACCACTCTGTCTATCCTCCGCACCCAAATTTATCTGCCGGCAAATCTCGGTTTGCGTTTCTCCAAAAAGGCGTTCACCCCTTCCTTGTGGTCTTCTGTTTGGCTGGCGATATCTTGCAGATACGCCTCATACTCCAACGCTTCTTCCAGCGAACTGGTTAAGCCGCGCCGCATAGCCCGTTTGGTCAGCCCAAACGCCCGCGTTGCCCCATTTGCCAGCCGGTTCGCCCACGCCTGCGTTATTTCGGGGAGTTGGTCTGCCGGCACAACCTCATTCACCAGTCCCCATGCCAACGCCTGTTCCGCCGAGATTTTGTCCGCCGTAATCGCCATTTGGTACGCCCGCGCATAGCCAATCAGGCGGGGCAAAATCCACGTTGAGCCGCTGTCTGGCGCCAGCCCCACATTGCTGAACACCTGAATAAAGCTGGCTTTGTGTGAGGCAATGCGAAAATCAGTCGCCAATGCCACGCTGCAGCCTGCCCCCGCCGCCACGCCGTTTATACTGCCAATTATCGGCTTTTCTAGCCGAGTCATGGTCGTGATTAGTCGGTTGTAGCCGTGCCGCAAATGGTCGCCAATGGAGATCGCCTCGTCCCGTTCCCGCATATCTTTCAAATCCTGCCCAGACGAAAAACCACGCCCCGCTCCGGTGAGAACAACGACCCGCACATCAGGGTTTTTGCCGGCATCTCGCATCGCCCGCGTTGTCTCTTTGATCATCTGGTCGTTAAAGGCGTTGAGCGTGTCGGGGCGATTGAGGGTGATGGTCAGGGCGCCGTCTGAAAGGTTGGTTAAAATCGTTGGATCGCTCATGATTTTTATAAAAAAACCTCCCGCGCATGGCATCGGGAGATTTTGCTGTGTTTAAAATGGTTTGAAGGGAGCCGGGAATGCCGGCATCAAAACGTCACAATGTAAACGGATCATCTTCATCCGAATCATCGTCAAACAGATCATCATCAAGATCGCCAAACAAACCAAAAGGATCATTCCCTTCAATCGCTTCTACCGCCTCTTCATCTAGCGGTTCGCGCACCCACAACATGAGAACGTCACCCTCATCCTGAGGGCGCAGCCGCATAGCCACCACATCCAATTGCTGCCTAGCCCGAATATCGTCAGGATAATCCAATTTCACCGGACGCCGCTCTTGCCAAGCCTCCTTGCATCGAGCAATGATGTCTCGCCCGTTGTTGGTTCGCAATTCACACAGAGCTACATTCATCCCAATCGGCCCTTCATAAACGGCATGAGACCAGGCAAAAGGGGAAAAATGAAACTCTGGAGTGGGTCCCTCAATGATGGTGATAAGTTCCGGTTCTACCATAATTTAGCTGCCTATCCTTCTGAAACAATCACCTCGGATTATATCAGATTTAATCGTTCAAACCATGAGAAAAAACATTCATTAATCTCTCGAAAAGGGTTGACAAAACAAAAGTTTAGGGCTAAACTGTTTCGCGTGCAGGAAGATATCGTTCAACGCATGCATGCCCGCAAAAGGGATAAGCGCTTTTTAACCTGGTACCGCTTGCTGCGCGTGGTTAAAAAAGGAGTTGGCGCCATCAGCCCCCCGTTTGTGCAGGCTGGATTGAGCCGTCCGCAGTTTGATTTACTGGGCGCGATCGCCATGGATGAAGGGCAAACGCAACAAATTTATGCTGAGAGAATGACCGTGACCAAAGGCAATATCACCCAGATGCTAGATAAGTTGGAAATGCAGGGGTTGGTGTTGCGGCGCAAAGAAGGGCGAACCAACTGTTTGCATTTAACGGATGCTGGCTGGCAGGTTATTGGTCAAGTTACCCCAGACCATGACGCCTTACTTTATCAGGTATTTGCCCAGCTATCGGCTGACGATTTGACGCAGCTGGCAAAAATCCTGCGAAAATTTGAGAGGAGTATGGGGTAAGAACTTTTTTGCCAGTTAGTTTAGCTCTAAACAAAAATAAAGAGCGAGGAAAAAATCATGTCTATACGACCTGTACGCAAACATTCAGTAGCCCAACCAGCGATTGAAGGGGCAGGAGTGCGCCTTAATCGCGCTTTTGGCTTTGGCAAACCATCTGAATTTGATCCATTTTTATTATTGGATGATTTTCGCAATGAACGACCTGAAGATTATATCGCCGGTTTCCCCTGGCACCCTCATCGCGGCATCGAAACGATTACCTATGTTTTGGTGGGTTCAGTCGAACATGGCGACAGCATCGGCAACAATGGCATTATCACGCCCGGCGATGTGCAATGGATGACCGCTGGACGAGGCATTTTGCATCAGGAGATGCCGCAAGGCGACGCAAATGGGCGCATGCACGGCTTTCAGCTATGGGCGAACTTGCCATCTGCCCTCAAAATGACGGAACCGCGCTATCAGGAGGTAAAATCGGCGGATATTCCTGAGGTGACGGATGATGATGGCACGTTGGCTCGCGTGATTTGCGGCAATTTTTGGGGGGCGGCTGGTCCGGTGGATGGCATCGCGGCTGATCCAGTTTATTTAGACGTTTTTGTGCCGGCAAACAGGCGCAAAACATTGCCAGTAGAGATGATGAGCCACGCATTCGCTTACGTATTTGACGGCTCAGGCAAATTCCTCAACGCTTCCGACCCGCTGCCAGCTCCCACTGAAGATCTACTCACCGAACAAATCAGCTATTCGACGCCTGCCGAAAATCGTTCGATCATCCTATTTGACAGCGGCGACCATGTAACCGTTCAGGCAGGCGAGCGAGGCATTCGCTTTTTGTTGGTTTCGGGCAGACCGCTGCAAGAGCCGGTGGCATGGCACGGTCCTATTGTGATGAACACGCAAGAGGAGCTGGTTCAAGCTTTCCGAGATCTACAAAGCGGAACTTTTATCGCCTGATTTTCGGGGACAAAGCTGGAAGGTTTATAAAATCTTCCAGCTTTTTGAAAACTTTTACTCATTTTGCGGGTTATTCAGAAAGTCCCCACCTGTGGTAGATACAGACTTTGATGGGTTGCCATTTACCCATTGTCTTTCCAGCGGGATTCGATAGCCACAAAAGAGCGTTCGATTTCTGCCGGCATTTCCATATCATCCCTTTGGTAAATGTAGGTTTTGCCGGCATAAGATGAAAAAGCGGCGGGCGTTCCATCTTTATCCAACGCGATTAAGTTCATGCCAGAAATAAAATCCCCCTGCAAATCCAGCAAATCAACCATCGCCTGTTCCCCCGCTTCTTGAACTGACATGCCCATCTTCATATAAAAGACGACGCTATGGGCAGTGCAAGCCCGAATCGCCATCTCCCCCATGCCGGTGCAAGCCGCCCCGCCATATCGATTGTCGGCATAATTGCCTGCCCCTATTATCGGCGAATCGCCCGCCCGACCCGGATATTTCCATGCCCAACCGCTAGTGCTGACCGCCGTGCAAATATCCCCAGCCCCATCCTGGGCGATGAAATTAACTGTGCCATAGGTGCGGCGCGGGTCGGTGGCGATAGATGCCCAACGCCATAGCTCGCCATCCGCCGCCACTTTGTCAACCCCGCCTGCCGGCAAAAATTTCTTCAAATGTCTGTGCCGAAAGGCGTCAATTTCGTCGTCGTAGGGGCGATCTTGTGGCGAATGACCCATTTCGGCGGCGAAGCGGGCTGCTCCGTCGCCAACCAACAACACATGCGGCAGCTTCTCCATCACTTGTCGAGCGACTGTGATAGCGTAGGTGTACCCTTTCATGCCGGCAACCGCCCCGCTGCCCAAGGTCTTCCCATCCATAATGCTGGCGTCCAATTCTAGCTCTCCCAAAATGTTGGGATAGCCATTGTACCCGACCGAATGGTCTTCTGGATTAGCTTCCACTAGCCGGCAAGCCGCTTCTACAGCGTCGATAGCTGAGCCGCCACTCCGCAAAATATCCATGCCGGCAGCCATGCCCACAGCCCCATTTGAACTTGCTACGATGATCATAAACGCTCCTTTAGCGAATGAAGATTTAGATTGATTCGTCTCTCTGTCCCCCTAATTGCGCCGTTTCTAATTAAATCATTTAGGTGGGAATGCCAACCAAGTTGGATACAATTATGCCCGATAAATTTAATAACAACCAAATGTTTCAGGAGTAGAGAATGACCCCATATCAAATTATTTTAGAAACCCACAGCGGCATCCGCTGGCTGCTGCTACTAATCGCCGTAGTCGCCCTCATCAAATTTTTGATTGGTTGGCTGCAAAAAGGGGAATTTAAAGGGATGGATCGGGGATTAATGGCTGCCTTCATTGGACTGGTCGATTTAAACGCTTTGCTAGGGCTAATTATGTTGTTGTGGCGGGGCATTCAAGAAGGGTTGTGGAATCGAGAGAGATTGGAACACGCTTTTGTGATGACGCTCGTTGTGGTTGTGGCGCATGGCGCCTCCAGGTGGCGCAAGTCGGGCAGCGACGCCATCCAATTTCGAAATAATTTTATCGTAATCTTAATCACGTTGATCTTAATCGTGGTGGGCGTAACTACCATTGGCGGCTGGTAGTAAGCTCAGAAAAACAAGCGGCATCATTCGTGGCAGAAACTTTAGCTGAGTTTTGTTGAGTTATCCCACATCTGGGCAAAATCTGGTACAATTACGGTAATTGTAATTTCTAGTAGCGCTAACAATTTGACCATGATCGCAGGAAAAGGATTTTTTATTTGGCGTTCGGATCGGGTTATCGCCCGAAGCGGCGGCAGCGTGGCGGCAGCGGCGCAAATGGCTGTTGCCGCCAGGGTTCAGCACGCCTTAGTAAAAATCGCCGATGGCAGCGAACCTTACCCAATTCATCACGAAGATCCCACTGGCGAAAAAGAGCAAATGACCGCCGATTTGATCCGCACCCTGCAAAATGCCGGCATCGATGTCTGGGGGTGGTCTTTCGTTTATGGCGACCGCTCTGCGCCAGAAATGCAAGCCCAAACTTTTGCCCGCCGCGCCCAACAATTTCAACTAAAGAGTTTAGTTATCAACGCGGAACGCTCCTGGAAAAACCCACAAGGCGCCAGCCGGGCTTTGGCGTTTGTGCAAGCCCTGCGGGCTGAAATGGGCAACGAAACCACCTTGGCGGTTAGCAGCTATCGATATCCCAGCTTTCACAGCGATTTTCCATACGACGCTTTTATGGCGATGTGCGATATCGCTATGCCCCAAGTGTATTGGGCGGCGTTTGGCGGGCAAGAGGGAGACGCCGTTCTCAATTTGCAAAAATCTTACGACGAATTTCAACGACGCTTTCCGCACAAAATGTTTGCCCCTACTGGCGCCGCTTTTGGCGAACCTCAGCCAGATGGCAGCTTTTGGAGCGCTACGCCCCATCAGATAGAACGCTTTATGAGGCACGCCCAATCGCTGGGTTTGCCGGCAGTTAACTTTTGGAGTTGGGAACATGCCATCGGCGACCCTGAAAACCCCAAAATGAGCGGCACGGAGTTGTGGGATGCGGCAGCAAATTTCGTCTATGACCCCAGCCCAGAGCCGCCCAGGTCAACGCCGCCTCCGCCGATCGGCGAAGAAACAGAGAGAGAGCCGGAGCTGATCCAATTTGGGGTTGGCGACCCCGAATATCGAGATGGGCTTCACCCTCAATTTCCCCAAGCAGAGCTGTTTTCGTTTGAAAGAAATGGGGTAGCAATGAAATATGCTAACTCTGTTAGTACGTCAGGCAGCGTGTGGGCGGCTTGGTCGCCGCAATTGCCGGCATCGGGCGTTTACCATCTCCGCGCCTGGATACCGGGTAAGCACGCCACCACGAAACAAGCCCGGTACCATATCCATGGCGTGATAGGGCAAACGGAGCCAATTGTGGTCGAGATCGATCAAAGTCAATATTTTGACGAATGGGTCGAGTTGGGGCTTTTCGAATTGGATGTCGACTTGCCGCAAAGCGGGCAAGCGCAACTCACCAACCATACTGGGGAAGCGAATAAAGAGGTGGGATTTGCCGGCATGCAATGGGAATTAAGCGTTGAGAGAGAGGACAGCATAGATGCCGGCATTATCTTCGCCGATGGTTTCGACCCGCCCGTTGGCAGCGACGCCGAACGCCAGTCGGGCAAAATTTGGCCCGGTAAATGGTTCGACGTAACTGGTTACAACGTGTTGTACACCATTCGGCGCGAACAAACTGCCCCAGGACAATATCGTGAAGTCAAAGCAATTCATACCGGCGCCGACCTAAATCTGCCTCAAAACCAAGACCGCCGCTCCCCTCTTTACGCCATCGCCAGCGGCGAAGTAATATTTTCTACTTTTAAGCGCGGCTGGGGCGAACTGCTCATTATTCGGCACGACCCATTGGCGGCAGACCAGCCCCCCATTTACAGTCGGTATGCCCATATGTACCGAGTAGACGTTCATCCGGGCGATAGGGTAGAACGTGGGCAAAAATTAGGCATTATCGGCGAAGGCGACCCCGCCCGACCCTTCGGAGCGCATCTTCATTTCGACATTAGCCACACCGATATATTGGGGCGCGAACCAACCCATTGGCCCGGGTTGCGTCGTGAAGAAGTGACAAGACATTATCTCGATCCCAAAAAGTTCATCTCGGAAAATCGACCGGTAAAGGAAGCGGCGTTGAAGGCGGTTCTAGAGATATTTTGAGAGGGCGAGGCGTTGTCGATGCCGACCCGCCATGTCGTAACGGCATAATCATATTGTAACTGTACAAGTATATTGCGGAATCACATTCACATGGCATCCTTCAATTCAGACCAGTTAGCCATCTATATCGACTTTGAAAATTTAGCGTTATGGGCGCAGGCGGAAAATTTTTCGTTTCAGCTTGGCGATTTAATAAAATATTTCAAAAATCGGGGGGAGATCGCTATCAAACGAGCCTATGCCAATTGGCGTTATTTTGACGATTATAAATTTGACATGACGATGAACGCCATCGATTTGGCGCAAGTGTATAGTGTGGGACAGGGGAAAAACCGGGCGGACATCCGTATTGCCCTGGACGCTATAGAAGCCGCTTTTATCCATGACCACATTCATACTTTTGTCATCGTTTCAGGCGACAGCGATTTTGGGCCATTGGCGAACAAATTGAAGACGTATGGCAAGCGCGTGGTGGGAGTTGGTCCTCCCGGCGAGCGGTCGCACAAACTGTTCATTCGAGCCTGTGATGAATTCGTCGATCTGGGCAAGATCTTGAAGCGGCGAAACGGGCGAGAGGTCAAATCATCTGGGTCGCCAGATCAGCGGCAAGCAGAGCCCGCCGCCGACCGCCCAGAATCTGGATTTGAAGCCGCCCCATCCGTGGTTTTAGATCCGGAAGATTTGCCCTTAGCGGATGATCCAGCTTTAACGCTCATTTGGCAGGATATTTTGGCGGCGCAATTGCCGGCATCGTTAGAGCCCTCGCAACAATCCGCCCTGAAAGCGTCTGAACAGGGGATGACGGCTCGCAAACAACGTCGATTTGATCAGGCAGTAAACCAATATCTGTTGGCGTGCCGGCTATTGTGGGATGGCATTGCTGACGCTCCATTACCCGATGAAATCGCCCAATTGCGTTGGTACATGGCGTCTTATGCTTCAGTGCGAGCTGGCGAAGCGATAAAACACCGGCAATGGCGACAAGCCCGCGCATATTATTTGGCGTTTTTCTGGCTGATTCGAGATGACGATTTGCGACAGCGCGTGGATGGCTTGATTAAGCCGATGTTGACATATTATTGGGGAAGCGCTTTCCGAGAATATGGCGAACAGATGCCAACAGGAGAACGCAAACGGATGTTGATGCCGGCAGAGATGGGAAAAAGAGCCATCGCCAGCAATAACCAACAAGTTAGAAATAGGTGGCAAGAACTAACCACCCAACTAGCCCAAATCAACCCCGCCCTTTTGGAAACGGTGGTGGCGCAGATGAAAAAGTCATAGGAATCACAACGCCACCGCCTGCCGCTAACAACGCCTGAATCGTCAGAAAGGCGGCGAGCAAACGTCAACTACCCGCAGGGCAGCCGTTTCTGAAGAAAGATACACTGGAATAGGGGAGCATTGATTTTGTGACCTTATTTGGCGAGGGAATGACCAGTGTACGACGAAGAACCAACCCAACCCATTGAATATATTTATGCCTCTCCGCCAAGACGACGCGGTTGCTTTTCTAGCTGCCTGACCCGCGCTTTGCTGCTAACCGTATTGGCGGCAAGTTTCATCACGTTTGCCGGCATTGGCATGGTGGGCGCCATCATTTACAACAATTTAGCCGAGGATATCGAAGCCGGCATTGTTGCTTTGGATGCCGCCCGCGACCGAGAAATCTTTGAAAGTACCCGGATCTATGATCGCAACGGCGAACTGTTGTGGGAATTTTTTGGCGAGGGTAAACGAGCCGCTATCTCATTGAGTAACGTGCCGCAATCGATGATCGACGCCACAGTATCTGTAGAAGATGACACCTTTTTCGACAACGACGGGTATGATTTAGCCGCGCTAATCGCCGCGCTAATCGCCAATTTACGCAACCCAGACGATCGTCCGATAGGGGGCAGCACCATTACCCAACAGTTGGTACGCCATATCGTTTTCGATTACGAAGAGCGAACCGCCGTGAGCTATAATCGCAAAGCCAAAGAGCTGATTCTCTCCTACATCATGAGCCGAAAATTCAGCAAAGAAGAGATATTGGAGATGTATCTCAACGAAATCTATTATGGCAATTTGGCGTATGGAGTAGAGGCGGCAGCCCAAACCTATTTTGGCAAACCCGCATCGGAGTTGACCATAGCTGAATCTGCCTTGCTGGCTGGGCTGCCGCAAAGTCCGATAGAGCTTGACCCCTTAACCAATTTGGATGGGGCTAAAAATCGGCAATGGCTGGTTCTCAATCTCATGGCGGAAGATGGCGCTCTGGACACCGCCTTGTTAGAGTCAACTTATCTAAAGGAAATAACCTTCGCCCAGCAAGAGGTCAGCCTGGAAGCGCCCCATTTTGCCATTTACGTCCGACAACAATTGGAAGAGCGATTTGGAGCGGATAAGGTGGCGAATGGCGGATTGCGGGTGACGACGACGCTCGATTTGCGCTACCAACGGCTGGCTGAACTGTTGGCGCGGCGCCATGTGGCAGAGTTGGCGGATACGCACAATCTAACCAATGCGGCATTGACGGCGATAAAGCCTGGCACTGGCGAAATTTTAGCCATGTTGGGCAGCGTCAATTACCATGACGATTCGATTGATGGGCAAGTAAATATCGCTTTGTCGCTGCAGCAACCGGGCAGCGCTATCAAACCGCTGACTTACGCTTTGGCTATGTCCCCGTCCAACCCAGGCGAATTAGCGGCATGGGCTCCTGCCGATATTTTGTGGGACGTTCCAGTTGAGTACGCCCAATTTGACGACTCGACATATAGCCCAGTCAACTATGACGAGCGCTTTCATGGACCGGTGCGGCTGCGAACGGCTTTGGCAAACAGCTACAACGTGCCGGCAATTTTGCTGTTGCAAGAGTTAGGCGTTCCGCGATTTTTGCAATTCGCCCAATCTCTGGGTATCGCCAGCTTTGAGGCTGATCCCAATCGCTATGGATTGTCGCTGACGCTGGGCGGCGGCGAGTTAACGCCGCTGGAGCTAACCGCCGCTTATGCCATATTCGCCAATAACGGAAATCGCATCCCCCCATACGCCATCGAACGGATTGAAAAGAGCAGTGGCGAGCTTTTGTACCAGGCTTCGCCGGCTGCCCCCCAACCGGTAGTTGACCCCCGGATCGCCTTTTTGATCAGCGACTTTTTAGATGATGACCAGGCGCGAGCGCCGGCAATGGGGCGCGATAATCCGTTGACGTTGCCTTTTCCCGCCGCCGCCAAAACGGGCACTACCAATGAGTTCCGGGACAATTGGACGGTGGGTTACACCCCTGGTCTGGCAGTAGGAGTGTGGGCGGGCAACACCGACAACAGCCAAATGGTTGATGTCAGCGGATTAACCGGAGCGGCGCCGTTGTGGGCGGATTACATGGAAGCGGTGTATACTGATTTGGCGCTACAAGAGGCGTTGTTGTCTAACGGAGCGCCGCCTCCGTCTGATTTTTCGCCGCCGCCGGGTTTGACTCAGCAAAGGATTTGCGATTTGAACTCCATCGTTGGTTGGGCAAAAGAGTGTCAATTTGCCGGATCGGAATGGGCGCTGGCAGATGAAGAGGCTCTCCCGCCAACCGCGACGGCGCATCTCCAATTTGAGCAGCGGGTGGCGGAGTGGCGCAAGATAGAGCCGGGTATATGGCAAATGCCGGCATTTTATCTGCCCGGCGATTTGCCCATCAGCGAAACCTCCACCTTGCCTTCGCAGCGATTTTGCCACTTCAAACAGGGGATTCCTTTGCCAGAGTTGCCGCCCACCGCTTTTACCCAGCTATTTGTGCAGCCGCCCCGCAACCCAGAAAGTTTAGAAGGGGCATACGAATGGGCGGCAGAGCATGGGATTATCATTTTGCCGGCAGCTCCTTGCGAGTTGTCCACTGTGGTTGCCATCACCCCCACTGCCAACCCTCAGGCATGGGTTAGCCCTACCCCCTGGCAAGCGGGCGGCGCCAGTTGGCAAACCCCAACGCCTAGGGCAAGCGTTGGCAATGTCAATTGGCGTATCGTCAGCCCCAAACCAAACAGCCAAGTTGCCGGCATCTTGCCCGTTATCGGTTCTGCCAACTTTAACAACCAAGAGATACAATTTTACAAAGTGGAGTTGGATTTAGGGGATAACCAATGGGTGACGCTGGGCGAAACCCATACGCAGCCAGTAATCAATGGGGTATTAGAAAATCTCCATGCCGACGCCCTGACTCCTGGCTTTTATCGCCTGCGGCTGGTGGGCGTCAAATGGGACGGCAACTACATTCACGAGCCTCATACCATTCCGATTCAGGTCGTTAGGCGGTAATTCAGCCGCTGTGGCAAGGTTTAAATCTGCTTTTCGCGGATAAACCGTTCAAAGCGAAAAGCGTTTTCCGGCAATTTCAAATCCATGCCAAAATGGTCGGGACCGGTGGCGTCTACCCTGGCTACGATGACGCTCAAATCGTTTCGCTCAAAAGCGTCGCCCACCGCCTCCACAAAATCAAAGGGGTCGCTTACTTTTGCCGCGTGGGGAATGCCGGCGCCAGCGGCAATAGCCGCTAAATCCGTTATGCCGTCTTCTGTATGTGATGGGAAGCCGCCGGTAGAGAGCAAACTGCCATTATCAAAAATGATGTGGGTCAGATTAGTTGGCCGGTATCGGGCGATGGTAGCCAGGCTGCCCAAATTCATCAAAATCGAGCCGTCTCCATCCAATACGACGATATGTTCATGCGGCAAATTGAGAGCTAACCCCAATCCAATAGACGAGGCTTGCCCCATGGCATGCTGCAAGTAAAAAAAGTTACCCCTATCCCCCAGATCATACAGCTCTTGGGCGCAAGCTCCCATGATAGTCACCACGATTTTGTCCTCTAATTCTGGGTAGATCGCTTCGATACATTTGGCGCGTTTCATCCTTTTTCCTCCCTCTTTCTCAATCTTCCATCAGCTCTCTGGTTAGCAGCAGCGCAACCGGCGAGAGAGAGCTAAGCGAATAGGTGTGGGCTTCTTTTATCTGTTTGCCAACTTGCGCTGGGTCGATGGCGTAGTCATAAGGAATGCCCAGAGCTTCTAGCGTGGGAACGGTGATTTTGCCGCCAGCGGTATGCCAGGGGTAAGGCTCGCCCATGTGTCCGCGATGGGCGATAAGCATGCACAGGGGGATACTGTACAGCTGCGCCAGGGATACGATGCCGTTTATCGCTGCCAGAAAGCCATGATTTTGCATTAGCAACAGGTTGGGTTTGCCGGCAAAATAGGCTCCGGCGGCTATTCCAATCGCTTCCTCTTCTTTAGCCACCTCAACCAGACACATTTCTGGGTCTTCGTCTGCCATTTGCAGCAGATAGACCAACCACGTCTCTGGCAAAGCAGATACAAAGCGAATGCCGGCATCTTTGATGCCCTGGTACACCGCCTTAGAGTTGTCGAGAGAAACAGTCATGCCGAACGCCTCCTTGTTTGCCGGAACAATCGTCTAAATGTAGTGTATTTTAGGAGGGCAAAAACGCCAAATGCCGGCAAAGGGGCTATAATCGCGCCTTATGAAAATCGATCTATTGATTCACAATGCGGCGCAACTGGCGGGCTGTATCAAAAGCGACCAGCCATTGCGTGGGACGCAGATGGGAGATGCCGGCATTTTAACGGGAGGAGCGGTAGCGGTCGATGCCGGCTTTATCGTAGCAGTTGGAGATTCGGCGGATTTAAGCGGCAGATTCCAGGCAAAACGCCAATTGAACGCTGCCGGCAAAACGGTTTGCCCCGGCTTCGTAGACAGCCACACTCATCTGGTTTATGGCGGCGACCGCGTAAATGAGTTTGAAATGCGGATTCAGGGCGCCAGCTATATGGAGATTATGGCGGCAGGCGGCGGCATTCGCAGCACTATGCGCCAAACTCGCGCCGCTTTATTGCCGGCATTGGTCGAGTCAGCCCGCCGCCGATTGGATCAGATGTTAGCCCTGGGGGCAACCACAATCGAAATCAAGTCTGGTTATGGTTTAGACACAGCGACCGAAATAAAAATGTTGCAGGCAGTTGAGCGGCTTGATTTGAGCCATCCTTGCGATTTGATCCCCACCTTTTTGGGCGGACATACTGTGCCGCCCGAATACGCCGATGATGGAGAGGGGTATGTGGCGCTGTTAATTGAAGAGATGATTCCGGCAGCGGCGGCATGGTATGCCGCCGCTCACTTTTCCGATAAGCAAACGCCATTTTTCATCGACGTTTTTTGTGAAAATCACGCCTTTGATGTGGCGCAATCAAAACGGATTTTAGAAGCGGGCATTGCCGCCGGGATGAAGCCCAAAATTCACGTCGATCAATTTAATGCGTTGGGTGGGCTGGAGATGGCGCTGGCGTTAGACGCTGTGTCGGTTGACCATTTGGAGGCGACGGGCGATGCCGGCATTGACCGCCTTGCCAACTCAGCCACAATCGCCGCTGTTTTACCCGCCGCAAACTTTAATCTAGGGTTGACCGAATTTGCTCCCGCCCGCCAACTAATCGACGCTGGGGCGGCTGTCGCCCTGGCGACCGATATGAATCCCGGCTCTGCTCCTTGCCTTTCTTTGCCGCTGACGATGGGGATAGCCTGCCGTTACCAGCGCATGACTCCGGCAGAAGCGTTTAACGCCAGCGCCCATAACGCCGCTTTCGCTGTGGGGTTGGGAGATAAGATCGGCTCGATAGCTGCCGGCAAAAAAGCTGATTTGCTGCTATTAAACGTCCCCGATTATCGTCATTTGCCCTATATGTTGGGCGGCAACTTGGTCGAAACCATCATCAAAGATGGCGTGATAATCAGGGAGGATCTATTTTGACCACAAAGGAGAATGATGACTGACCCCGCGGCACGGCGTTGTCGCTGGGTTGGCTGGCAGATGGGCAGATCGTGTGCCCGTATCATGGCTGACGATATGACAACGCCGGCAAATGCACCCTGATTCCGCAGAACGCCCATTCTAACATCCCCGCCAAAGCGCAGGCAAAAAGCTACCGTTGCACAAAGCTGTATGGGCTGATTTGGGCGGCGGTGGACGACCCCATCCACGAATTGGAATCGAGCGATTGGAAGATAGTCGACATGGGACCCTTCGACTGGCAAAGCGACGCTTCGCGCCAGGTGGAAAATTTCACCGATTTCGGCCATTTTCCCTGGGTACATCCCGGTTTGCTAGGCGACCCAGAACGACCAATTGTGCCCGACCATACGGTAGAAACGAAAGGGCATACGCTGCATTACACCGTTCGCCGCCCTGAAGCCCCAAACAGCGATGATTTTCCCATTTTTGCCAACGAAACGGTGGTTCAACCCGAACGAATCAGCCGCTATGAGTTGCATCTGCCATATACCATCGTGTTGCGGTTAGGCTGGGGCGGCGAGAAAGGAATGGTCTACTTTTTCGTTTCGCAGCCCATCTCCCCAGAGCGGTGTCGCGGCTATTGCATCATTCCGAACAGGCGCCGTTTGATTTGGCGGCGGAGTTACATCTCAAATTTGACGCGGTAGCAGTGGCGTATCGTCGCGCAATGCAAGCGGAAGAGCTGGCGTATAAAAATTTGGGATTGGGCTACTTTTGAGGCGCTGTTACGGGCTGAGGATTGCCGGCAAATAGAGCGAAAATTCAAACTCTTTTTGCTGTAATCGCATCACAAAGATATCAGAATCCCCATTGTGACTCTCATCATATACGCCAGCCGTCACAGGGAAATCCGGCGAGCTAGTTGTTCCGGCGCTAAAGATTTCGTCATTGCTGCCTAGCGCTAAATCACGGGCATTGTCTTGTTCCGATCCGCCCAGATAGCTGCTGTAAAGCAACTGATTGGCGTTGGGATCGAGCTTGACCAAAAAACCATCGTTTAAGCCATCTAGCTGGCTATCGTCGGCGTTGGTTGTGGTCATAAAGTCGCTCGACCAAGTATTGCCCACGATATACAAATTGCCGGCAGCGTCGGCGGTTAACCCATTGCCAAAATCCTCGTCGCTCCCGCCCAAATAGCTGCCATAAACAAGGGTATTCCCATTGATGGCGGCGACAAAGAGATCATTTCCGCCATTCAGGTCTGAATCAATTGCAGAGGATGAAACGGGCAGATCAGTCGAGTTAGAATGCCCAGCGAAGTAGATCGTGCCCGAAATGTCTCGATGCAATCCAAACGCTCTATCTTCGCCCTCCCCGCCAAAGAAGCTGCTGTAATTTAGAGTCGAACCATCGGCACTTAGGCTGGCGATAAAACCATCAAAGTTATTTGAGGTATTAAAGCTGGCGTCAAATGCGTTCAGGGTGGTTGGGAAACCCGCCGATGTCGTCCAGCCGGCAATGTGAACGCCGCCGGCGTGGTCTACAATGATATCTTGTCCGCTATCTTGTCCCGCTCCCCCTATAAACGTAGAAAAAAGTAAACTTTGCCCATCTGGACTGAGTTTGGTCACGAAGACATCCCGAACATCAAAATTGTGGCTGGTATCGTAAGCCCCTGTTGTGGTGGGAAAATCTTCTGAAAATGTGCCGCCAGTAAGGTAGGCGCTGCCGGCATCGTCTACCGTAATCGCCCGCCCCAGGTCTGAATTGCCGCCCCCCAAGAAGGTGCAATAAACGATCTGTCCGCTGGCGTTCACTTTAAAGACGAAAGCGTCGGAGCTGCCCGACCCGCCATTATAAGTGACATCATAACCGGGCACGTTTGCCCCGAAGAAGGCGCAAAAATCAGCGGATTGGGTGTCACCAGTCACATAAGCGTTGCCGGCAGCGTCTACCGCTACTCCATTGCCAGCATCCGGTTGAAATAAAGAGGCAGCATTGATCCACAGCAGATAACTTAACTCCCCCTGGGGCGTAAATTTTGCCAGAAAAGCGTCAACGCCGTGATAGGCTAAATTGTGCAATGAGGCGCTGGGGAAGGTAATTGAGCTGGTTTTGCCAACTACATAGGCGTTGCCGGCAGCGTCTACCGCCAGACTGTACCCTTTATCAGCGAAATCGCCGCCTAGAAAGCTGCTGTAATAAAGGTTGGGCGGGGGCGCGTTAACCATCGCTTGTTTGGCAAGCAGTTCCGTTCCAACTATCGTCGCCAGCAATGCAAAAGCAAAAGAAAGCAATGCCGGAAATAATCTTCTCATCTATTTAATAACCCTAATGCTCCATTATGATCGGTACTCTGGTGTAATTGCAATCCATCATCTGCCAACGCGGTAATAATTGATAACGGTTCAAATAGTTGTTCGATGTGAAAGACGCCAGACGGATAGTTATATTTCAGCAGGCGTTCCACTACCTGCGCTGCTACCAAACCGGTGAATCGAGTCTCTCGTTCACCAGATACCGCCCTCGACAAAGACTTCGGCTGTCCTTTTGCCAAGCCTTGTGCATCCACCTGGATAACAAATATCTCAGACCCAAAATGAAACGACATGAGCAGTCTCACCAGGGCGTCTTGCGCCCATTGGTAGCGGAGTAAGCCAAATAAGCTGATATTCTTGAAAAAAGCCATCAAATTAGTCGCCAATGCCGAATCAAAAGCCAGCCGCGTGGAGACCGAGTTGACGTCCAATGTTCGGGGTAATACATGCTGATCGGAAAAATCGAAGCGGTAGGCAGTACGTTGCCCCAGTTTTCCGGGAAAAATGGTCTTTTTGCCATCCTCAAAACTTTTTACCTGTTTAGCTGTACCGTTTTCTTGTACGGTAAATGTAGTATTCAGGTTTTCCACCATCCAGCGCACGGCCGCTTCCCCATGCGCCTCTCCTTGTCCTAGCAGTACGTAAATTTCCAGGTTCTGCAATTCATCAAATTGGGTTTGGGCATGGCAGGCCAGTAAATTGGTCATGCCGGGAGCCAGACCAACGCTGAGAACGGCCGTACTCCCTCCAACTTTCGCCGCCTCATTCAATGCTTCTATCTGTATCAAAAAATCATAGGCGGCGGTAACGTCCACATAATCCACCCCCTTCTGCAGACACAATTCCACAAATTTGGTATCCGGCTGATCCAGACACATGATGACCATCGCCACACCGTTCAGAATTTCGGGCGTTTGGTGAGCAATGAATATGTCCACTTGTAACGGTCGAATCTTGGCGCCACTTTCCTGTGCCAGTTGGCTCGCCTTATCATAACTCCGGCCAGCGACAATCACCTGACCTGGATGTTCTATTGCTAATTTGGCAGCAATCACGCGGCCAACCGCGCCATAACCGCCAACAATGAGAATATTTCCATTTGGCATCTATTTCTCCTCAATATCGCAAAAAACATCTTATCTCCCAGGGATAAAAGAGTAAAGGCAAGCCGCCCATCAAAGCGATTGCGCCGGCGTCAACCATGATGAGCGCATGAGCCAGATTAGCGATGATTATTAAATCATTACAGTTGATCGGCGTAGGCAAACAATGCCGGCGAGCCGCCAGTATGCCAAAACAGCAACTTTTGTCCTCTGGTAAACGCCCCCCAACGGATAAGGTCGATCATCCCCGCCATTGCTTTGCCCGTGTAAACTGGGTCGAGCAAAATCCCTTCTTTTTGGGCGGTCAATTCAATCGCTTCCCTTTCAGCGGCGGTCAACACAGCATATCCGCCCCCCACATAATCATCGTTCACTTCAACTTTGTCGGCGACAGAGATCGTGCCTAACCCCAAATGGGTGGCGGTGGCGGTGGCTAACGCCGCTGCCTGCGTTTGCAGCGCCCTGGCAGGGTGGTCGACGCTGATGCCCAGGATCGAACCCGTAAAACCGTATGCCATCCCCCCCAGAGTCAGCCCGGCTTGGGTGCCGCCGCTGCTGCTGGCGAACAAGATGAAGTCGATATTGAGCTGCATCTGGGTCAATTGTTGGGTTAATTCGTCCATAGCTGCCACATAACTAGTTGCCCCTAACACGTTAGAGCCGCCCAAAGGAATGATGTATGGTTGGCGTCCCATCGCCTGCACTTCAGCGGCGACTTCGTTCATCGCCTCGCTCACCTCTTGTTCGCTAGTCCAATAAAGATGCGCCCCTAACAATTTGTTGAGCAAAAGATTGCCGGTTGTCGTTTCTGGAGCGGTTCCTTTTAATACCAGACTACACCCTAACCCATATTGGGCGGCGGCGGCGGCGGTTTGCCGGCAATGGTTGCTTTGCGGCGCGCCAACCGTAATGAGGTGATCGCATCCTTGCGCCATCGCTTCCGCCACTAAAAATTCGAGTTTGCGCGTTTTGTTGCCGCCCATCGCCAACCCTGTTTGGTCGTCTCGCTTGATAAACAGTTGCGGACCGTTAAGATGCTTTGACAAACGCTCCATCGGCTCGATGGGCGTGGGCAAATGGGCGATCGGAAGTTTGTCTGGATAACGTGGCGTCATGCTTCGATTTTAGCGCCAATGGGAAATTAGCGCTTCAAAAAGCAAAGCGATTTAGAACGCCAATATCGCGTTTAAATGACTTTGTCGTCTATGCCGGCAAGTTGTCTGAGCAATTCTAATTGCCCCACATGGTACGATTCATGCCATGCCAGAAAATCTATCGCCTGGCGTCGGGTTTGCCCCCGCTCTTCATCTATGATTTCATCCATAAAATCATCAGACGCTTTTTCTAATTCAGCCACGATAATATCAGCAGTTGCAGACATGCCGGCAAGCAAATCAGCTAATGGACGCGCCTTTTCTCCATCTGTAATCGGCTCAGAGTCAAATTTATACAACGCCACCGTTTCTTCGTCACAATATGGCTCTCGCCCCAAATGTTTCAGCGTGTTGTTACGTCCCACCAGCATATGCCCTAAAATCCAGTTAAAGCAGTTGCCGCGAAAGGGGGGTTGGAGCAAGCTGTCGGCATGGGTCAACCCTTCTGCCTGACGTTCCGTAATCCAATTGACCCGTTTGAATTCATCGATAATGAGTTGGGTAGACATTTACGCTCCTTATCTATCTGCGAAATGAGTATTATCAACAGATTTTAGCGCCAAAAGGGGTAAAGCGCTGAACAGCATCGCCTATTTTGAATAGCAGTTGAATTTACTCGATTTTTTCAGAGGGAGTTAGTGATAATAAACAACAAATTGCCTTCAGGTAAGCTGGCTGCCGGCGCTTCCCCGATCAAACAATCTGCCATTTGGGTGGATTCCCTTCTTTATAATGTGCAGGAGTAGACCATTTGCTTGGAAAATATAATTGTTCCGGATCGCAAGAACATGATATAATACAGCAAGCTTGAATGGCTGAAATTTTGCCTAGGGAATATTTAACAAAAGGAGCTTTAAATGCAACCCAAATCGACCAAACTGATCGTTTCTGTTCTTTTCGCGTTAATTGCCATTGGCGGGGCTTTGGCTATTGACTTTGATTCATCAACTTCTAATATTACATCCGCTTATCCTGCCCCACCTTCTCAAACGGTTCAACAGAGCGCTTATCCCGCTCCGGGCGAGAATAATCCCCCCTCTGCCAATCCATCTGCTGTCCAAATCAACCGAGCTGAAGATCGTGTCGTTACTGTTGGCATGGAACTCGTCAATCAGCCTTACTACGCGGATATCTCTACTTTGCCAACCATCACCCCAACGGCTGTTGGTCCAGGTTGGACAGAGCTGTTTTTTGAGCCTGAACCCTTAAACGGCAATCTTTGTAATTTTTCGCGGGATCGACTTTACGGATCCGCCTCTTATCCGCGCAATCTAATTGAAATGAAATGGGGGCGCGCCTCAACCTCTGGCGTAACAGTCCCCAACATCAGCGCTGTTTCACACGCTGTATGGCCCGCAGGCGCCGGCATCGATCAAGATAATCCCGCCCCAAGCGGCTACTCCGATCAATTGGATACCACCTTTTATTGCCCTAAATTCGACCTCTCATCTCCACGCGTTAACAGTTTGGCGATTCGCGCCAATATGTACGTGGATTTAGCTGATCCTGACGATTACGCAAAGGTATCCGTTTGGATTCAAACAGACACAGGTATTATTGAGGTATTTTCTACTCTCATTGATTCTTCTTTTTCATATTCAGATTGGCAGATTTTGGAGTTTGGTCCTGTAAATTTAGATCAGTTTGCTGATATTTCAAAGGTATTTGTGGGCATTAATTTTTTCAGTGATGAAGATGTTAACGACAACCGAACAGGCGTTTGGGTCGATTGGATACAAGTGAAAACTTACAGAGAAGCGTTGGCGTGCGGCAACAGCAATTTAGGCGAGGATGATTACAAAGGGTTAAATATCAGCTCCCTAGACCCTACTGAAGATCAGGAAGATCCAACTACGGCTGGGACTTTGTTAATTCGAGACGGAGATATCACTTCCCCATTGAATGATATAGACAACAGCCAAACCAGTTGGGCGCGCCTGCTATTCAAAATTCCCCTGGTGGGCGGGTACACGATAATTGACCAGGAGTTGCTGGAAAGATATGATTTTATGGTGGATAGTCTTTGCGACAGGGGTATCTCTGTGGTGGGTATATTGAATGATGAGACGATAACTATTGACTTTGAACCTGATTCGTCCGCCTATCATGCCGCTTTTGCCGGAGAAGCTCGCCGCCTGGCGCAACATTTTGGCAACCGGATCACCCATTGGGAAATATGGAACGAACCAGATTTGGGTCCGGCTAATGGAATGCCCCCCTATCTAACGCCACTCCAATATGCCGCTCTGCTCTCGCAAAGTTACCAGGAGATTAAGGCGGCTAACGCTGGGGCAAAAATCATCTCTGGCGGGCTGTATAATGCCCGGGCAGATGGCTTTAACTACTTTCAGGCTGTATATGATAATCTAAGGTCTAATAGCGATATCGCCTTTGATCATTTGGGGCTGCACCCATACACCAATGGAGATTACCACCCCACCGAAAATCCAACAGGGACGGGCACAGACCCCCTTGTTTATATGTATGATATAACCAACTACAATACCATTCTCGATCCTTTTCTCAGGGAAATGGCTCTCTTTGGTCTTACCGCCGCTGATCGGGAAGCGACGATTTGGGCAACGGAAGTGGGTTGGAATAGCGCCAGCGACCCGGTTACAGTTAATTCTTGCCGCAAGCATGAGATTGTCAGCCAGGATCAGCAAGCGGAATATCTGTGGCGCATCTTCAACATTTTGCGAAATGATGCGCCCCGCTGGAACTCTACTGAACCAGGGGTAGAGCGCATCTTTTGGTATCAATATATGGATATCCCTCAGAAAAATATAGATGGAACAGTTTGTCCGAATGAGTCGCATGATACTGTCTATGGTTGGAATTTTGGGCTGCGTACCGACAAGGGAATTCGGGGACAAAACAAGGTCGCTTTTTGTAACTTTGCGCTGCACCCAGCCAACTGCCTCAATCTAGCTCCTAGAGTTTATATGCCGGCGATTCAGCATAACACGGCAGGGACGAGCGGCTCGCCCCCCTTGCAGCCGAGCGTTTTCTATTTGCCGACTGCCCCTGCCGCAACGGGTTTGGTCGATATCGTGGCTGCCATTAAGGCGGGCAGCGGCAAAAACGCCTCCGTAGAATATATCGAAATCCACAATAAAGACAGCCAGCCGATCCAATTGCAACATTGGAGTTTGACCAACCAACAAGGAGATGTTTATACATTCCCCTACTTCCGATTGCAGCCTAACCAACGCTGCCGCATCTATCGCGACCAATCCGTTACCCATTGGTGCGGTTTTCATTGGGAACAGAGCGGTTCCCCCACCGCGTCTGGCAATCTCACCTTACGTGATGGGCAAGGGGATGTGATCGACCGCTGCCGCTATATCCCCTATTCTAGGAGCAGCCACGGGACACATTGCGCTGCTCCATGACAGGAGGAATCGATCTGTTTGACTTAATCGCCCGGCTCAGCGGGGAAAAGGGGAAAAGATGGCTCCTGGTTGGGGTTATGGGAGTGTGGCTGGCGGCGGGCTGCCGGCAGCAGCCGGTTCAATCCTATGCTCCCACAGCATCCGCCCCCCCTGCCCAGGCAACTACTCCCCCGCTGCGCCCTTCTGGGCACAGCTATTTGCCGGTTATCACCCAGCCGCTGATGATACCGACCCAGTTAGCCAGCCTGGATTGGTATCATCCCACACAGGTGGTGGTGAACCCCATCAACGAGAATGTGTATATCATCAATGGCTTTGGCAGCGTCTATGTCTCGTTGACCCGCGGCATAGAACGGATCGCCAATACCCGGGTGGAAGGATTTCGCATCTCTGCCCTTGCTCTTGATCAAGCACATGATTTGTTGTATGTTGGCTCTGTGATGGAAGTAAACCAAAAGCCAGTAAACCGCATTTCTATAGTGCAAGCTGACCGGTTGATAGGGGCAGTGGATATTCCCAGTTCTTCTGTGTACGACATGGCAATAGATGACCGAACCAACCTGGTTTATGTGGCTGGCGCCGACCCGCCGCATATCACTGGGGACGAGATTGCCGGCTATATCTACGTATTAGATAAGGATGAGATTATCGACACGATTCATCTGGGCAACCATGTTCCCAGACAACTTTATTTCGATTCGCCAAGCGGTTTGCTCTATGTAGGCGGGTATCGATGGGTGCATGATCCAACCCTTGGAACCATCGGTCACATCGATGTTATTGAAAATTTACAATTAATCAACCAAATGGAACTTGGACAAGCGGTTGAAGGTTTAATTCTTGATCCACAAAGCGGCGACTTGTTTGTAGACTTGGCGCCAGCCTATATTAACAACGAACCACAAGACAATTTGGGGATATTTCGAGACGGCGAGTTGTTGGCGACGACTTCCATTGAACATTATAACGGCACCATCAAGATGGTGCACCCGCACACCAATGAGCTGGTTGTCTCGGGGACAAATGACACTTGGGTCTATCAACGTCAGCCGGACAACACATTTTTACTTGATAGGGAGTTTCAGATTAAACCAGGCTCTCACCTGCGGGGGATAGACCCGGTATCGGGCAACCTCTATTACGTCCGCTTCAACCATAATGAAACAGTTGTCTACCATGATTCAGAACTGCTTGCCGCTTTCTCTGGCGGTTATCCTTGGCAATTGGGAATCAATCCCAACAATGGTTGGGTGTATGTCTCCAATACTGAAGGGCATACCGTTTCTGTACTAGGGTATGAGTGACGGCAAGGGGCATTAATGGGGAAAAGATGGCTCCTGGTTGGAGTTATGGGAGTGTGGCTGGCGGCGGGCTGCCGGCAGCAGCCGGTTCAATCCTATGCTCCCACAGCATCCGCCCTCCCTGCCCCCGCCCCTGCCCAGGCAACTACTCCTCCGCTGCGCCCTTCTGGGCACAGCTATTTGCCGGTTATCACCCAGCCGCTGATGATACCGACCCAGTTAGCCAGCCTGGATTGGTATCATCCCACACAGGTGGTGGTGAACCCCATCAACGAGAATGTGTATATCATCAATGGCTTTGGCAGCGTCTATGTCTCGTTGACCCGCGGCATAGAACGGATCGCCAATACCCGGGTGGAAGGCTCAAATGTGAGGGCTCTGGCGCTTGACGCCCAAAATGATTTTCTTTATGTGGCTACTGAATATGAAGAGATCGTCTCCATTGTGCAAGCTGACCGGTTGATAGGGACAGTGGATATTCCCAGTTTTTTCGTGTACGACATGGCAATAGATGACCGAACCAACCTGGTTTATGTGGCTGGCAACGATCCGCCACATATCACTGGGGACGAGATTGCCGGCTATATCTACGTATTAGATAAGGATGAGATTATCGACACGATTCATCTGGGCAACCATGTTCCCAGACAACTTTATTTCGATTCGCCAAGCGGTTTGCTCTACGCGGGCGGGTATCGAAAAAATGATGATCCATATAGTTCGACAGGAACGGTTGATATCATTGAGGGGACACAGGTAATCAAACAGTTTGAAATTGGAAGGGAAATTAACAGGTTTATCCCAGAACAGCATACCAACGATATCTATGTTGATATGAGACCGCTTGACCTAAACAACGAACTGCAAGACAATTTGGGGATATTTCGAGACGGCGAGTTGTTGGCGACGACTTCCATTGAACATTATAACGGCACCATCAAGATGGCGCACCCGCACACCAATGAGTTGGTTGTCTCGGGGACAAATGACACTTGGGTCTATCAACGTCAGCCAGACAACACATTTTTACTTGATAGAGAGTTTCAGATTAAACCAGGCTCTCACCTGCGGGGGATAGACCCGGTATCGGGCAATCTCTATTACGTCCGCTTCAACCATAATGAAACAGTTGTGTACCATGATTCAGAACTGCTTGCCGCTTTCTCTGGCGGTTATCCTTGGCAATTGGGAATCAATCCCAACAATGGTTGGGTGTATGTCTCCAATACTGAAGGGCATACCGTTTCTGTGCTGGGATATGAGTGACGGCATTTCTATCATTCTTTTGCCGTGAATTTCGCTTCACTCGATTTTGCTGGCATTCACGCCACCCGAAGCTCCGGATACAACAGGGTCGGCGCCTCTTTAAGGCGGCTTCATATCATAAAAACAAAGCGATAAACCGCAACGCCGCCTGCAGCCCATCCCCTGCCGCCGGATCGACAAAGGTGAGCGGAATAGGCACAAAAACCAGGGCAAACAAGATGAGGCAGCCAATAGCGATCAGCTTGCGGGGCAAATCCAAGGGGGTAACATCATCCAGCGGCACAGCGTGCTTATTGCCAAAAAAGAGCAGCAAAATGACCCAAAATCCCCACTGCAGCTCATTGCCCGTCCATAAGCCGATGACGACCAAGCTTATCAAAACCGGGTAAAAAAGATAGCTGGCGACTTTGCCAAACAGGGCGTATATGGCATGTCCGCCGTCGAGTTGCGCCACCGGCAGCAAATTAAGTCCAGTCACCAGCAGCCCCACCCAGCCTGCCCAGGCAAATTGGTTGAGATGAACATCTTCGCCCCCTGCCGGCAAAAAGCGCCCAAAAAGCAAAATCTTTAACCCCGCATACAACAATGAATTCCCCTCTAAAATATAAGCTGACTCTGATGTAATGGCGCTAATCTCCGAAGTAAGCAGTCCGTAAATCAAAATCGGCACGGCAAACACCATCCCCGCCAACGGTCCCGCCGCCCCAATGTCCAATAGTTGGCGGCGGTTATTCATGGGCGAGCGCAACCGAATAAATGCCCCCATGGTGCCAATGATCGACAATGGCATAGGGATAAAGTAGGGAAGGCTGACATCGATGTTGTAACGACGGGCGGCAAAATAATGCCCCAATTCATGCGCCCCCAAAATCAATAAGATGCTGACACAAAATGGAACGCCTAACCACAATTCAGTTCCAGTAAAGCCAGTTTCGCTGGCGGCGCCGACAAATAAGGTGGAAAAAACAGTAGCGATCAACAAAACGATGTTGATCGTCACACGATTTTCCGTTTGACGGTAAACGCCCGGCATGCCGGTTAGGATTAAATTTTCGTCTATTTGGCGTAAAGTGGGGGTAAAGCCGTGCGTTTCGAAGAGTTGCCGAAGTTGAGGGAAAATCTGAGCGGAATCGCCTAGCAGCTTGCCCTGAAAATAAACAAACCCCTGACCGGGAAAGTTCATTCTCATCGTTTCAATAGAAAACAGATGGGCGATATCTGCCCGTAAAGCGCCGACTCTTTCTAACGTAATGGACGGGTGAGGAGCGGTCTGTTCTGCATTCACAAACTCCCTTCCTCTTCGTCATCTCCCCAACTAATGATCCAGACGCATGCCCCGGCGACTAAGATGGTAATAACGATCAGCCAAAACCATTGGCTGGCGATTAAACCTACGTCGCGGGCTTCATAAACCAATATCAGCACAAAACCCAACGCCAATACGAACCAGGCGGCTAAGTTAGGGTGCTTGTTGATCCAAAATTTGATAGTTTCCATGGGCAATTAAATCGTATTGCGTATATGCGACTCTACACAACATATAAAAATTTCTGAAGTCAGCGTTTCCGCCGATAGTAGCGTTTCTTGTCGATTCAGGCGATACGAATATCGCGCAACGTTTTTGCCAGCAGGGCTGTGTCTGGGGGTTGGAACTCTAACGTCGCTTTTTTCCAGACGCGGGGTAAATCGTCAAAATCGCGCTTTTCCATGCCGGCATCTTTTAGCATAATCATCAATTTTTCGTCGCTGTTTTGCGGCGGATAGGCAAACAACCCTTCGCAAAAATGTTGGTTTGCCGATTTTTCCAGTTCGGCAAAGACCGCCGCGCCAATTGTGCCGGCATTTTCAGGGGGATAAATAAACATTTCCTGAATGTGCGCCAAACCGCTATCGACCGCATACCCCATCACCGCCGAAATCTCTGTGCCGCGCTGCCCGATAAAATAGCTGCGCTCGCTCATCGCCATCAACAATTCCGCCCGTTTCATCTTGACCTGGTTATCTGTGGCGCGGCGAATCAACAACAAAACTGCCGGCAAATCAGATGGTTTGGCGCGGCGAACCAACACATCGCCCGTCTCATTTGCTGGCGCGCTATCCGATTCTTCTGCCGCGGCAGGCGGCTCAGATACCAATTCCGCAACCGCCGGCTCCGCTGCCGTTGACTCTGCCAAATTAGTCGGCGGCGCTTCAACTTCCGCTTCTGTCTCTTCAGCGGCAACTTCCAACTCGGGCAAATTAGGCGGTTCGGCGAAAAGATCTTCCCAAGCGGCGTCAACCTGCTCGCGCGTGTCCCCTAGCGTTCCGCCGGTATCGATCACCACATCCGCCTGGGCGATCTTCTCTTCCTGTGACGATTGGGCGTTAACCCGTAACACAGCCGACTCATCATCAAGACCGCGGCAAATCATCAGCCGCTCGATTTGTCGTTTAGGTTGGCAACTGGTCACCCAAATCGTCCGACACATCTCTTTAAGCGACCCATCCAACAGCTTGATCGCCTCTATCATCACGATGCCGGCATCGCTGCGGCTGATTCGTTCTATCAAATCCACCCGCACCGCTGGATGCAGCATCAATTCCAAATCTCGCAAGGCGGCGGGGTCGCTAAAGACGATAGCAGCCAATTTCGCTCGGTCAATCGAGCCATCTTTACGGCGCACGTCGCTGCCAAACGCTACCGCGATAGCGGCTTGCATACTGGCGTCATTTTCCAAAATATGGTGTACGATCTTATCGGCGTCTAGCGTTAAAGCCCCTTTTTCAGCGACGATTTTCATCACGGTCGACTTGCCTGTGGCTATATTGCCGGTCAAACCGATAATCAGCTTTTTTGCCCAGCTCGGAGTTTCCTCTTTAACGCTGCTCACTTGCAATTTCCTCCCATTCTTTCATCAGGGTTTCTAAATCAGTTTCCGTCTGAGCATATTCTATGCCTACGCGTTGAATCTTGTCAAAGTTCTGGCTAAAGGTCGCTTGCTGCATCTCGTTCGTCAGGTCGGCTAACCGACTTTCTGCGGTTTGAATGCGCGCTTCTAGGGCGGCTAACGCTTCTTGCTGGCGCCGCTGTCTATTTTTGCTCATTGGCGACCCATTTACAATAGGAGGGCGGCTTGGCGGCGGCGGCGTTTTGGCGCTTTTTTGCTGCGGCGGGGGCATTAGATGGTTGAGGTAAGCTTGGTACCCCCCTTGGAAAACGGTCAATGCCCCATCTTGTAACGACCAAATTTGGGTGGCAAGCCGATCGATGAGATATCGATCATGGGACACCAGCAGGATTGTGCCGGCAAACGCTTCAAGCGTTTGTTGCAGCGATTCCTGGGCTGGAATATCGAGATGATTGGTTGGTTCATCTAACAACAACAAGTTTGCTCCTTCCAACGCCAAAATCGCCAACGCCAATCTGCCTCGTTCGCCGCCGCTCAAATCCGCCACCAGCTTATAAACGTCATCCTCACGGAAGAGATATTTCGCCAGATAGTTACGCGCTTCGCTCACCAGCATCGGATGGTGGGTCATCAACTCGTCTAACACCTGATTTTGGGGGTTTAATGATTCATGCGCTTGGGCGAAGTAACCCAACTTTAGGCTGGCGCCTAGCCTGATCTCGCCCTTTAGCGGCTTGATTAGTTCCAATACCGTCCGCAAAAATGTGGTTTTGCCGCTTCCGTTGCCGCCGATCAGGGCAGCGCATTCGCCCCGCCACAGTTCGATATCTTCCGCCGTAAAAAGCGGGCTGCCCGGATAGCCGATCTCTAAATCAGCGGTACGCAGCACGATGTCCCCGCTGCGCGAGGCGGATGTCAACCGGAAGTTAAGCTGGGGGGGTCGTCCGCTGGGCGGACGCAATTCGTTGATCGCCTGAGCGGCGTCTGCCACCCGCCAATCGGCGGAAGAGATGTCGATTTCGTTCATCGTTTGCGCCCAACTTTTGCCCTGAACCGCCGCCAACCCGCCCACCCGAACCGCCTTTAATTCGCGGCTGATTCGTTTGAGCTTCCCTTTTGCCTGGTTTGTATTTTGGCTGGCGATATGTTTGCGGATGTAATCGAGCTCTTTTTCCATGCGGGCTTTGAAGGCGTCGAACTCGTTCTGGCGCAATTCCCAACGTTCTTGCCGCTGTTGCAGGTAATGGGTGTAGTTGCCGCGGTATGTTTCCAGATAGCCGCGCCCCATCTCCCAAATGCGGTTGGTCACTTTGTCTAGAAAGTAGCGGTCGTGGCTAACGATGAGGATCGCCCCGTCCCACTGTTTTAAGCTGTTTTCTAACCACTCTACCGCTTTGATGTCGAGGTGGTTGGTCGGTTCGTCTAAAATGAGCAAGTCGGGACGCTCTAACAGTAATCGCGCCAACAATGCCCGCGTCTTTTGTCCGCCGCTCAGATGGGTCAGCGGGAGATGGCGGCTGTCGCGGTCAAAGCCTAAGCCGTCTAACGTCTGTTTGATATGGGTTTCGTATTGGTAGCCGCCGGCAAATTCAAACCGTTCTAGCAACGCCCCATATTGCTCAAACAACGATTCGTCGCCTCCTTGCGCTTCCATCTTGGCTTCGAGTTGACGGAGTTGGGCTTCTTGCTGGCGCAATTCGGCATAAACGGCGAGCATCTCTTGGTAAACAGTGTGGTTGTTGCCGGCAAACGCCTGCGCCGCTTCTTGGGGCAAGTAGCCTATTTTGCAATTTTTAGCGAGTTGGAGTTCCCCAGAACTGGGTTGGGCTTGTCCGGCTAAAACCAGCAGCAAGGTGGTTTTGCCGATGCCGTTGGCGCCTACTAAACCGATTTTACCCCCATCGGGAACGCTTAGGGAGATGCCGGCAAAAATATCTTCCGCGCCAAACGATTGGCTCAGGTTATTTGCAGAGAGTAACGCCATTTAAGAATCGGGTCTGAGTTGCAGGTTGCAGAGGGTATTTTAGCAAACTTTTTCACACATCGGTTACTGAAAAACCGCCCGGGGCGTCTTCGGCGTGGCTGGGCGAAGGGCGTGAGGCATCACCAGGGTTGAAATTAGCTACGCTGGTTAGGGTTTGCCCGCTATGCGCCAGTCGTAGCCCCATTTCATGTAAATCGCCGCCAACATCGGTTAAAACGTCGCTCAACTTTTCCAGACTGCCGGCAACATCTTTCATTTCGTCGCCTAGTTTATCCAGCCGTTTGGAGCCAGTTGTCAGTCGATTAGAGACGTTTGCCAGCGGGCTGCTTTTGCCCACATCCAGCCCGGCGATCACTTTGACGCCCATCAATTCCCGGTATTCTGGCTCAACGTGGGGAATTTGGATGTCGCCTAGCTCTTCGCCCACCTTTGCCATCACCTGCGCCACTTCGCTGATTTCCTGGTAAGCGCGGCTGAGGGCGGACGCCGCTTTGGCGGAGAGTTCGCTGGCGTCGGTCTCTACATCGTCGCCGCCCATGAGGAACAGGCTGGTTTTTACCGCGCTTTTGCCGGCAGATTCGATGTTATCGCCTGTCTCTTGCAAAATTTGGGGCAGATTTTCGATGAGATCGATGATTTTCTCCCGGTTTTCCCAAACCAACTCCACCACCTCCATCACTTTGTTGTTGCCAAACATGCCCATTCCTCCTTCTGAAATTTGCGGCTGGGTTTATGACGATGGCGTTAGATGACAGACGGCAGATGGATAGTGAGCTGCCGTTTACCCGCCTTGTTATTCAGCGCTCCATCTTCCACAACGCTTATCGGCTGTAATTGTTATCCAAAGGATCGTATCTGGTGGTATGGCGGGTCGCCTTGCCGGAACGACGCCGACCGCCAGAATCACCCATAGCGAATCCGAAGATCAATATCATCTGAAAGAGTACCACAATCAAAAACATTAGGAAAAATTTTATCCCTATTTCCGGGATAGCATTGGGCAGCCCCAAAGAATAAAACATTTGAGGAGTGATGATTTTTTCGCCGAAGAGGTAGTTGGCAGCGAAATAAGCCACCACAAAGCCAATGCCCAACCAAACCAACATAATCAAAGTTCGCGCGGTGTTGCCTTGCCGTTCTGCTTGTTCTTGTTCGCGTTGCTTTTCAATTAACATGTAAACCTCCTAATAGAAGTTGCAAGTTGCAATGTGGCAGGTTGCAAAGTTTTGAAAGAGGTTGGCGTTTTGCGCCACAATGCCACAACACCATCATTGCCGCTTTTGGCGCTGTTGGCAACCCCTAATTGGCTAAAAATAATATGACTTCTGTCTGGGTAACAGTGAAAATGCCGGCAAAGAGATTTTACCTGACGTCCCCATAATAAAATCGTGACCAACTCTGGTTCATAAAATCTTCCACTAAACCCATCGGAAAGAAGAGGATGTCTGTCAATTTGTTTAACGGATGCCAAACGAGGTCGATTTGACCATGATCCGGTTCGATGGGCGCCAATGGCAACCCGGGCGGAACATGAGATTTGACATTGATCTCTATTTGGTGGAAACCAGGCGTTAGCATAGTATTTTCATGGTGGTCAGCGATGATTTCCCGAATAAACAAGATTTCGCCAAATGACAACGCATGACCACACTCTTCTATAGTTTCTCTATAAAACGCTTCTTCAAGCGTTTCGCCGCGATTTACCCCTCCGCCTGGAACCACATACCAAAACCCCCGCTCATCCTGATATTTGGATAAAAGGATCATGCCATTTTGAATGACGATAGCTCTCACAGAAATGCGTGGATTATTAGCTAAAGAAGTCAACGGCTGCCTCACTTTTGGGCTGATTGTCGACATTTATCTCTTTAGCAATAAGTAAGTTCCCTAACTTGTAAAAATATCTTCAAAATCCGAATTGCCTTCGACTTGTTGGCGGAGCCACCTTTCATACTCCTCTAATTGACGCAACTGCTCAACTGTAAGCAAAATGCCTGAAGATGCATGAGATACAATATTTCTCTTATCGTTAACTTTGTCTATCCAAGATGTTCGATTTTGCTTATTTCCCTTCCCGCTATAATCTAATATCGAACTGAAAATTTCCCAGTTTTCTATGGCAACTTTCTTGTAGTGTATAAGATCAAAATAATACTCTTTGCCGCCTCTCCTACCATCATCTTCTTCATATTTTTGAGATACTTTGTGGCGGGTATTTTTCGGCACACCACTCATCCACCACCCAGATTCATCTTTTCCAAATTTTTGACGTAATGCTCCCAAAACTAGTTTTTGCAAAGTTTTTTCAATTCTATCGATGATCTCTTTTGCCTTTTTATTTGTCTCTGCCTTTTCTACTTCCAAAAATTTTTCGAGCCCTGGCGGATTGAAAGATGGGAGTCGTTCATGAAGCCATTTTTGACATCTTCTAGTTCTTTGAGCTTGTCCTTGCTTACCTCGCATAGAGCGAAAATTCTTTCGTTCTTCCTCAGATAAAGAGCCAAAGTATTCGCCAACTAACTCAGCAACTTCTCTGATAAGATTAAAGAGAATATTATCATCAAGGTCAATGAGATTGTTTTCTGTATTATCAAGATGATGGAAAACACTGCCGAGTACATTAACACATGTAACGATTCCATCATTCATCGCTAAACCACCACCCTCACCTGAACCTTTATCCCACCAATCATTTGCTCCCATACGAATCGTGTTAAACCAATTCTTAAATATGAAAGCTGTTCGTTTCAGCGTTTTATCGTTAGAACCGGCCCAAAGTGGGCCAAATTTTGCCACATGGCCATGTTTTTTCTCAGCAATGTGAAATCGATTCCCTTCAATGGCAGTATAAATACTAGTCAGTGTAATGCAACGAGTAGAGTCTCTTTGTGCATCTGCCTTTTGTATACGTTGATGAAGCGCTGACTCAGGATCGGCGTCAAGAGCCAGAATTGCCTTAGAAATGATTGCCCCTGCTCTAATTTCAGGGGTTTCAGCATCCCAATGAAGTTCAGCATGAAGCTCCTGAAGCAAAGAGCGTTTTACACTTTTTTGCTTTGCGTTAATGTCAATGAACAATTTTGCCTGTTTGCTAGCGGGTAAACCTTCAAAAGCTAATACTGAGAGTAAACTTCTGGGAGCTAGTTCATGTCCTGAATAAGCAAATAAACGATGTTGACCATCAATTATCCATGCAGATTTGTATGCGGGACGTATATCTAACCACCCCAATACCCCACTACCCTGTCTTCTGTCCCTTGAATCAGTTTTCTGGTGAACTTGCTCGAATTGAAGCCGCTTTTTTTCCAAATTGATAACAATATTTGTTGGGAAAATGCCATCTTCGCTTATATATTTTCTAATACTCCTCAGTCTATATTTGCTCAACATTCGTTGATAAGTGTGAATATCAGAAGCTTTTCCTTTAGCACGATGAGATACATAGGAAATCTTCAAAAGGTATTCGGGGGAGATTGAAAATGTATAACAGTATGTACCGCCAATTCTTGCTCTTACAGCAGGCACTCTGATTTCTAATCCAGGAACTTTTTCTCCAGGTAACATATCTGCGAAAAATTGATATTTTGCGGCAGTCCCAAGATGGGATATTAATCGTTCATAATAATCAATATCTTCTTCACTAAACAAGAGAACCTTGGCTTTCTCCGCTTCTTGTCGATCTTCTTCAGATAAAATTGTATTTGATACAAAAATCGCTAGTATTACCTTGCGCTTGTACCCCAACTGGAATTGGGTATTTACTGAATTTGCAAATTGCTGACGAATAGAAGCAAAGGTAGATAATTCCTCCTTAAAGTTAGTCCACCTACAAAGTTCCTCAGCAGATTGACACTTAATAGAAATTGCAAGCTCGTTGTCAACACCAACGATATCTAAGCTCGTTTTGCGTCCATCATTTTTAGAGAGGCGTTGTGTTAACTCTGCGCCATTTACATCTGATAGATGCGTGAAGTTCATTTGGTGAAGTAATGACCAGATGCGGTCCAAGAAATAGACATCGTGTGGTTTTTGCCTCCTCAGTCTAACTGACTTTTTGTTTTTTCGATGTATTGCCCATCCTTTGGAAACGGCATCCTGGGCAAGGCTATAAGTAACGGTTTTTGCTTCATAGCTCTGCTTTTTGAGACGAGCCAAGCTCCGCAAATTTTCAACGGGTTCAACATTAGTCAACATAATCACTCTCCCTAAATCCAAACAGTGAGTAGCTAAAGTAACAAACGGAATAGATTATTGACAATAATACGTCCTGTTTTCTCTACTTCGATAGAATTTTGTTTTCGTGTGGCTAATTTGATATTTGCTATAAAGTATACCTTCATAATGTAAAGGTGGCTAAATCGCTTTGGCAAAATCTCTCTGCCGGCATTTTCGTCTGCCCATTTGCCAATTCGATATATAATACCCTCATGCCTTATCAACCATGGTACGATGTGCCGGCATTACGGCAAGCTTACACCTATCGCGCCGAAGGGTCGCCGGTGGGGGTGTTGATGTTACACGGCTTTATGGGCAGCCCCCTCAGCTCCCGCGCCCTAAGCGAATACCTCAATCAGCGCGGCATCACCATCCATTGCCCGCTGCTGCCTGGGCATGGGCATTACCCCGACAAATATACCGGCATCACCCACCAAGATTGGCTGGCTGAAGCGGAAGAAGGGCTGCAAACGCTGCGGGGATGGCGCGACGAAATCTTTTTGATGGGGCATTCAATGGGCAATGTGTTGGCGGCGCGCCTCACCCAGTTAGATGACGATATTCGGGGTATGGTTATGTTAGCGCCCACCTATGACGTGCCTGACAAGCGGTTGCGTTGGTTGCGGCTGTTGCGTTATGTGATGCCCTGGTTTCCGGCGCACAAAATCAAAAAAACGCGCAAAATCGCCGAAGAACGCATAGTTGACTACCATCCTGACTTTGATTTTGACGCCCCAGACGCCGAAGAACGCATCGCCGAAATCGCCCGCATGCCCACATCCGGCATCGACGAAATGCGAAAGACGCTCGATCTGGGCAAAAGTTTGTGGGGCAAAGTGTCTGTGCCGGCAATCATTTTGCAAGGGACGCGCGACGTGGCTATCTTCCCCAATTCGGGCGAAATCATCTGCCAAATGTTGGGCAGCCCTGACAAGGAGTTAAAGCTTTTCAAAAAAGCGGGGCATGAACTCATGCGCCCTTTTTCCAAAGTCCATGGCGATGTGTGGGAGACGGTTTACCAATTTATCGCCCGCCGAACTGACCAATTGCCCGCCTCTGCTCAACCCCGTTCCGCCCCGGCATGAAAGTTTACCTGCATAGCGTTGGTTGCCGCCTGAACCAAAGCGAGATCGAGACGATGGCGCGACAACTGTTGGCAAATGGGCACGAAATCGCCCCGGATGCCGGCAGCGCCGATGCCATCATACTCAACAGTTGCGCCGTAACCGCACAGGCAGAAAAAGATGTCCGCCGCCTCACCCGCAAAATCCATCGACAAAACAACCGCGCCAATATCACCCTAACCGGCTGTTACGCCACCATCGCCCCCGAACAATTGGCGGCGCTGCCTGGCGTAGAGCGGGTGACGCCCAATCAACGCAAATCGCGCCTGGTGACGCTGCTCGACCCCCAAGCCCGCATCGACTTGCCTCTGTTTGACCAAGAGCCGGTGGCGCGGGATTTTCTAGGCGGCGTTGCCGGCAACACTCGAGCGTTTGTCAAAGCGCAAGATGGCTGCAACCACAAATGCGCCTTTTGCGTCACCACCATCGCTAGAGGCGCAGGACGCAGCCGCCCGCTGGGCGACGTGGTGGCGGAGATTCAGGGGTTGGCGGCGGCAGGCTATCAGGAAGCGGTTCTAACGGGCGTCCATCTGGGCAGTTACGGGCATGATTTTGGGGATACAGCGGGATTAAAAGCGTTGACTGCGGCGATATTAACCCACACCGACATCCCTCGGGTGCGTCTCTCTTCTCTGGAGCCGTGGGATATTCCCGCCGGCTTCTTTGAGTTGTGGCAAAATCCGCGCCTGCTGCCCCACCTGCACATGCCATTGCAGGCAGGTTGCGACCACACCTTGCGCCGCATGGCGCGTCGCGCCCGCTGCCAACCGTTCCGCGAATTGGCGGCGGCGGCGCGAGCTGGCATCCCTAACCTCAATCTATCTACCGATATCATCGCTGGTTTTCCGGGCGAGACGGCAGCGGATTTCGCCGAAAGTTTGGCGTTTGTGCAAGAGATCGGCTTTGCGCGGCTGCATGTGTTTGGCTATAGTCTGCGTCCGGGCACGGCGGCTGCCGGCATGCCCGACCAAATTCCACCCCGCCAAATCAAAGAGCGGGTCAACTGTATGATCCGATTAGGAGATGAACTCAGCCTGGCGTTTCATCAAAATATGGCGGGCAAAACGGCGCATGTGTTGTGGGAGCGGGCGGTGGGCGGCGATGAAGCGGGGTTGCGTTGGGTAGGGTACACTGAAAATTACCTCCGGGTTCACGCCTATGGCGACGCCGATCTATTCAATCGCGTCACCCCTGTTTTGCTGCGTAGCGCTACAAAAGAAGGCATGGTGGGCAACGTACTGCCGGCAGCGATAGGGGCAGAATAATGGGCGACGCTATTCGCTTTATCGACCTCTTTTGCGGGGTGGGCGGCTTTCGGATTGCCGCCCAGCAAGCGGGGATAACCAACTGCGTTTTTTCATCCGACATCGACCCGTATGCTCGGCAAACGTACCAAGCCAACTTCGGCGACATGCCGGCAGGCGACATCACCAACATCCCCGCCGCCGATGTTCCCGACCACGATCTGCTCTTTGCCGGCTTTCCCTGCCAACCCTTCAGTATCATCGGCAACGGCGCCGGCTTCCGGCACAGCGCCAGGGGCACGCTCTTTTTCGACATTGCCCGCATTTTGCATGAAAAACGTCCCCGCGCCTTTTTGCTGGAAAACGTCAAACGGCTGGAACGGCATGATCGAGGCGAAACGCTACGCATCATCCTGGAAACTTTGGAGGAGTTGGGATATTTTGTCTCGTACCGAATTTTAAACGCCCTCGATTTTGGTTTGCCGCAAAAGCGGGAGCGGATATTTTTGGTCGGTTTTACTTATCCCGTTCAATTTGATTGGGATTTTTCTCCCGCGCCGATGCAGCCTTTGAGCGCCTTGCTGGAAGCCAATCCGCCTTTACGCTATACCGCTTCCGGACATATCCAAACCAAACGGCGTCAGGCGCACCAATCCCCCCACCCAGTGGCGATTTGGCACGAAAATAAATCAGGCAACGTCACATCCTACCCATACTCTTGCGCCTTGCGGGCGGGGGCGTCACACAACTATTTGCTGGTCAATGGGCAGCGCCGTTTGACCCCCCGCGAGATGTTTCGGTTGCAAGGTTTTCCCGACAGCTTCAAAATCGTGTGCGCCGACTCGCAAAGCCGCAAACAAGCGGGCAATTCGGTGGCTGTGCCGGTGGTACGGGCGATTTTGGCGCGGATGCTGCCTCATCTGGCGATGGAGAAAGCTTGAATGGATAGGGTAGACAAAAAGACGCGCTCCAACATCATGCGGTCGGTCAAATCAAAAGGCAACCGCTCTACCGAGTTGGCGCTGATTAAGCTGTTTAAGACGCATGGGGTGAAAGGGTGGCGGCGCAATTACAAATTGCATGGCAAACCTGATTTCGTCTTCCCCAAACAGCGGATTGCGCTGTTTGCCGATGGCTGTTTTTGGCACGGCTGCTTTTGCCGCACCAATATCCCTAAAACAAACAGCGCCTATTGGGAGCGAAAAATCGCCCGTAATGTAGCTCGTGACCTGGAAAATAATGGGATTTTGCGGGACAAGGGGTGGCAGGTTTTTCGGGTAAAAGAGTGTGAGATTAAACGGGGGGAATTGCCGGCATCCTTTTTGACCCAATTTGGTTGAAGCTGGCGGTTATTTCTGACATACACGGTAATTTGCCGGCATTAACCGCCGTCATCGACCATGTGGAGCGGTGGCTGCCTGATCAAGTTATCGTCAATGGGGATATCGTCAATCGGGGACCGAATTCGCTGGGCTGTTGGCGTTTGATCCAGAGCAAACAGGCGGCTGGCTGGCGGGTTCTCAAAGGAAACCATGAGGATTATCTGTTAGGGTATGTGGGGCAAACGGCGTTGGGGGCAGATATTCAGTCGCAAATCAACGGGCTTTCCTGGTGGACGTATCAACAAATGGGCGGCGAAATTGCCGGCATTGGGCAATTGCCCGACGGCTGCCAAATAGTCGCCCCAGACGAGTCGCTTGCCCTTGTGTATCACGCCTCCACCCACCACAATCGCGACTCATTTTTTCCAAATGCAGCAAACGAGGTCGTTTTACAGAAAATCACCTCGCTCAATGGCGAGCCGCCCCCTCTATTTTTGACCGCCCACCGGCCGCTTCAGCCGCGTCCCGCCAGGGCGTCGGCTGCAAGCAATGTTATTAGAATCAAGTCAACTCTCCACGACAGCCGAATCTCGGCCGAAAAGTTGAGAGCCAGAGCAAGGCAAGGTATCCTGAAACCGACGGGAGACGGGAAACCTAGAGCGTGGTGAGCAGGACACCGCAGCTGCCCATGGGAGTGGGTCATTGACCCAACAAGCCCGTCCTGTTATTTGGTGTCCGTCGTCTCATCTAGTCTGGGATGTTGCTGAATCAACAAGCCCGAATCGGTACGTGAACCACCACCCTCCGCCACGCTCACCTCATATGGAGAGTATAACATGAAAGCATCTTCCACAGAAATTCGTTACATCGGCATCGACATCCACAAACGATACGCCGTGATCGGCGGTGTCAACCGCGACCAACAAATCGTGCTCAAGCCCCGCCGTGTCGGCTACGAGAAGTTGACAGAGTGGACACAGAAACATCTGTGCTTGACGGATGAAGTCGTTGTTGAAGCAACAGGCAACACATGGCATATGGTCGATGAGTTGCAGGCACTCGTCAAGTGTGTCGCCGTCGCCAACCCACGTCAAGTCCGCCTCATCGCCGCCGCCCGCGTCAAAACCGACAAAGTCGATGCCCTCAATCTCGCCAAACTATTAGCCGCCAATCTTATCCCAGAAGTGTGGGTTCCCCCCATCGAAGTACGCGAAGTGCGCCGCCTTGTCGCCCAACGCCAACAAATCACACGCGGTCGTGTGCGTGTCCAAAACGAGTTGCACAGTTTGCTACATCGCCACAACCTCGTTGCACCAGCAGGACGCGGCACCTTGTTTGACCCCAGTTGGCGCGACTATTGGGAAACTTTGGATGTCTCGCCCACAGGCAAATTGCAGATTCAACATTGTCTGGCTACCCTCGACCTCTACACCAACCAACAAGCCGAGATAGATGTCGAAATTGCTCGCCTCAGCCGTAGCAAACGCTGGGAGCCAGATGTGCGGCTGCTATTGCAACTGCCGGGTCTGGGTGCATTGACCGCCATGACCATTCTGGCTGCCATCGGTGACATCACCCGTTTTGCAACTGCCAAAAAGCTGGTGGGTTATTCGGGACTCGGAGCCAGTGTCCAATCAAGTGGAGACAAAACCCGTATGGGTCGCATTACCAAGACAGGTCGCAAAGATTTGCGCCGTGCCTTGATCCATTGTGCGCACATGGCCATCCGCTCACACCCCCATTGGCAACGACAATTTGATGAGATGTGTCGACGCATGCCCAAACAAAAGGCGACCGTTGCCATCGCTCGCAAATTGCTCGTCGTCATTTGGCATGTTCTCACAAAGAGAGAGGTTGACCGCCACACCCCCGTCGAACGGATTGGCTATCGCATGGCCATCTGGTATTGGCGGTTGCCCCAAGCTCAGAAGGAGAATTTCAACTGTGCCCACTTCATCCGCTGGCAACTGATGCAACTGGGCATTGGACACACCCTCACACACATCCCTTTGCCCAATGCCAAAGAGCCGTCACAACGACTGCGACTAGCTTCCGCTGATGACGCAGTTGCCATTTTTGGCTAGAGTCCCTTTTTCCCCATTGATCTCAACACCATCTGCGATGCAGATGCGTTGCCCCCTGCCGCTCTCACCTCATTTTGCCCCTTTTTCAGCTTAGACGATGGCTTGTGGCTGTCAAGGGTCGCTCCGCTTCTGCCCTTGACACCCCCTGCGCTCATCGTCTGCATGATTGGAGGGAGCAAAAAAGAAGGAATGGGGTGGATTTTGCATCAACTTGGCTTCACCCCTTGACACTTTGACTTATCGGTAGGTGGCTGAATATTATCCCCAGCATTATTTTGCTTTGAGACTCAGCTCACGGAATTTCAACAAAAACGCTCTAACATCGTTTACAACCAATCTGGAACGTCTTCAGGTTGACCTAAATTATAGGCATAGTTGATATATCTCAATGCAGAGACGACTTCCTCAACAGTAAGGTATGAGTTTTCTACCCTGTGCATTTTCAATCTTTCTTGTTCTTTTTCAGGTAATTCAAGCTTTTTTATGTATGAAAACCATTTTTTGTTAAGTTCTTCCCGGATACCATCAAAGTTGGGAACATTCATTCCATACAACTCCGATTCACCGAGCCATTTACATATTTGTTCGCCATCAATCGGCGGTTTTTGAGTTACATACTCGCGATACTGTTCCAAAAATTCATTAGCATTTGTTCTTCGTTGTTTCCAGCAATGCTTTATATAATTTGTTATTGCAGATTGAACATCAGGGCACAAAACAACCGATGTTTCAATATAAATTGATAATGAATAGTGTGCAGTTGTACCGCGAATAATGGCACGTCGAGGTTCATTTAGACTGGGAAATAGCCATTCAATTAAATTAGATAATCTGGCAATTAATGTTGCCGGTAATTTGCCTTCTTGAGGAGCCGTAAACACATAAACAACCCTTGGACATTTTGTAAATAAAGGTATCTGGTGAAAATCCTCAAAATCACTTTCTTCTAACTCAGCTTCATTTCCCTTTTCCAGTTTTTCATAAAGCTTGTCGGTTAAATTGGGGTAAGTTATTTTATCTTGAGGAGCAATTGAGATGCCTTCGATTGGTCGAGCATCCTTTAGTTTGATTGAATTAGTGTAGCGTGGCAACGAGATTGCCCGCAGTAACATTTTATCAATGCCAGCACTTGATTTGGTCAGCAACTGTTCTTCTGTGGCAACACTGTAACAAATAGCATAAGGCCCAACAAGTCCTGTTTTTAAATCCTGTGGGTCTAGCCGTGTTGACTGATAATTTTTAGTAGTGATTGTTACAGAATTGTCCTCTTCAAAGTGTGCCATTGGAGACTGCGCTGCAGCCAAATTAAATATCTGTTGTGCAATATAACGATTGGCATTAGCTTCAACCTCTTCTTGTTCTATTGATTTATCATCAATAACAGACATAACATCATTTGATACTAAAGCTAATCCCTCCCATGGCATCATAGTGATTTCATCGTTTTCAAATGAAATCAGAGTGCTTGTCTTAAAGGATGGAGACTGATCATAATGGCTCTCATCTTCAAGCACAATATTTAAGTCCGCCAAATATCTAATGATAGCTCGTCCCGTATTGATTTGATGCCGACGGAAAGATCGAATCCTCTGAGGCATGACTGCAATACCTGTGAAGTAGATTTGAGGATCATGTTCGTTGGAAACAGCCATTGCAAACCTTTGTGCTCGCATGATTTCAGGCGCACTGCCAGCTCCGGAACCTCCACCAGTACTAAAAACATAGAAGATAAGCCTGGTGGCTTGGGGGTTACGTACAAATCTATCTACCAGATAGTTCCTAGCTTTGTCCCAAGACTCCATAGAATTATTATCTGAATTGGTTGGAAGAAGAAGCAATCCGCGTGTCAAAAAGTCCGCAAATATAGGAACATGACCCGCACCACCTTCTGCAAGAGGCTTGTAGCTTAACTTAAGAATATGGTCTATTCTGCTTTCTGGAACATTGGCTTTTTTCAAATAACCGTCAATTTCTCTAAAAATTGCTCCATCAACATCCCCAACTAATAGCATGGGATCGAAAACTAGGAAGGGTGAATCAGTACCCCCAGAGAAAAAACGAAGAATGTTTGATTGGTTTGATTTTGAAGCAGTTTCTTTGTTGCGAGCCACGGCATCAGATATGATCTGAGCAAGTGTTGCCGTTACATAACACCCACAATGACCTAATCCAACTACTAAAAATTCATGGGATTCATTATTTTGCGTGTTTTTGCTTTTTTGAGGCACTTCAAGCGAACGACCCTTATTTTTATCGATATAATATGCAAACACCCTTTTTCCATAACGAGAAATATATTTGCCTGCACTTCCCCCACCAGGGATTCCTGTTAAATCGCCAATCACCTCACCAATAAACTCTGCTATTTCATCCCCTCTTTGGGCGTTGTCGTTTTTAATATCATTTGTCATGGTTTACTTCCTTATCACTAATATTTACACTGAAGTGAACAGTTGAATTGTCATCAATTACGAATAAAATCGGGTTTAGTTGCTGGATGTATGTATTTAAAGTGTTTGCATGTTGCCACCTAATGCGCGAATCACCTGCACGCGTAGCGTGTCGGGTGCAATCGCTTGTTACCCCGAGCGGAGCGAGGGGTGCGATTGTACCCGTGTGATTCGCGCATTACCGCCGAAGCGGAGCTTCGGCGGTAACGCTTGCATAACCAGCGCGGCGCGGTCTGAACACACTTTGCACTAACCGCGCCGCTTCAATCACCACGTACTCGCCGCGTCTGGTTCATGCCCTGTTAGGCGGCTAAGGTATATTTTGTCAAGTCATCTACACCTGCAACTTGGAAAGCCTTTTGTCTCCCGTTACAAGATTCACATCTACCGCACTGGAGTGAACCATTAAGGTGGCAAGTCCATGTATGTGCCAACAAATCAGGATTTCCTGCACCTATGGACACAACTTCTGCTTTCGTTTTATCGACAAAGGGAGCAATGAAGTTAATTCGTGAATAACCTGCTACTTCTGACAGGCTAGAGAACATATCCAAAAACTCCTGTGTGTACTCTGGTGAGTAGTCAGCATCTAATTTTGTATAACCAATATAAACAGTGTTCATTCGCATATGTCGCGCATAAGTCAGTGCCTGTGACAGCAGTACGGGTGAGCCAAGTTGAATAACATGTCTTCCTGGGTTCCCTACTAAGTCAAAGTTTGCAAATTGTGAAGATGTGAATATTGATTTCAATCCAGATAAATCAAGTACGTCTGAGGATACACCGAGCATCGAGGAGGTTATCTGAAATGATTCCAATTCTGGAATTTGAGCAGTCTGCTCATAATTGATGAAGAGCGATGTGAAGTCAATAGATTCTTCATTCAAGTGTAAACCCAATACCGTCGAATCTAATCCCCCTGAGTGTAACAATACGGCTCTCGTGGTCTCATCATTTTTTGACATTTCAATATTCTCCTTTGAAGTAGCAATTCTAGCCGTTTTGAGGATGCTAGAGTTTGCCATAAATGGGTATCAGTCCGCCGTTCAGTTGCTTAAGCTGCGCGCTCGTTTCCTTTGGCGCGTCAGCTTTAAGGTTGTGTTAGGGTGGCGTTTTGGTTTGCAGAACGGCCTTAATTTACCAAGGTTTTCAATGTGCGGCACAACGCAACTTTACATAAGCCGCCCTAACGCCCGCATAACCAGCGCGGCGCGATTAGAACATACTTTGCTCTAACCGTGCCGCTTCAACGACCACGTACTCACCGCGTCTGGTTCATGTTTTGTTAGGTTGCCCTTATCCAACAACCCTCAAATCCAGCAATCTTTGTCAATCAGATTTGATCGTGATAGGCAAAAATACATCTCCACAAGGTTCATTGCCTACACATACTAACACCGTGTAAGTTAACCATAACCGATTCGTCCCGTTTATGGATTCAACATCAAAGTGTAATCCATATGTTCCTGCACCCCAATTGGGGATATTTTGGATGGTTAAGTTCAACGGCTGTGACGCGCCACCTTTATCAATGCCACAGACGGACACTTGACCTGTTCCAGTGGTCTGGTTGCCATTTCGTGTCCAACGGTATTTCAATTGGTAGTTTTCACTGGGGAAATTACAATTCCAATCACTTGTTCCTGTATTTTGTAACTGAACCGTAATTAGATAGGAATTACCATGATACATATGAGGGGCTTGATTATCAGACGTACCCCACCCGATACTTAGAGGATTCCATCTCTCATTGGGAATAAGCGAAACGCCACTTTGATCTCGAATTTGGATATCCGTGTAATAATGAACGAGGATGTGTTCGACATCATTGTATTGCACACTCCACCTATTCAAATTGCCTTGCCAGCCCATATTGCCATTTGCCCATCGGCTTGCACCTTTTTGGCTCATGCCATATCTGTGGCCTATAGTAGGGACATTCGGGTCAGAACTGACAGAATCCACTATTCCAACAAGATAAGGATAAACAGGGCGTGGTGGGTTTGTTCCGGGAACGGTGCTTGGTTCAGTAAGGGTTGCTGTTGGAGAATGGTTATAAGTGTCAGCAAAGTACATTGTGAATGCAGGGGCGTTCGTGCCAAATAGCGGTGCATCAGGTAAATCGAAAACATGGTTAATGCCTGTTACATAATTGTTTGAGGCATCAACTGCATTGCAAATAAGCTTCTGCTGAGGCAGTAAATTGTAAGTCCAAGTGTAGCAGGGATCGTAATAATTGGGTGAGAAGTTTGATACATTATCCCATTTTTCAAAGCGGTATGGAATAAAAGCTTGGGACGCTGTTGAATTGTCCATGACGGGTGTTCCCGTATGGGTGTCAAATTGCTCTCTATGATAAGCGTATGAGCGAGCTACAATTGCCTGAGCATGTCGGGCGTTTGGGTGAAATCCAGCCGATCCCATTTCCTGAGACACGACATCTAAAAGGTAGTCAGTCTCAACAGGCACAAGAACGGGATTATCGTTTCCGTAAGGATAGGGACGAGTAACATTATTAACAAAGGCTGTACACCCATACACGATACTCTGAGCAGAACACAATGCTCCAGAAGGATGTATTTCCCCTGCTCTGAGTAAAGGATTTTGGTTTTCTTCAGCAGGACTTACCAAACGGTACATCTTAACCGTAACATTTGAAGGGGAAGTATATAATGATGTTGTTGCTTGTACGTTATCAACAAGGGAAATATGAACAAGCACCAACAGAGTGATGACTGGCACTAGCCAGAATGCAGTTTTTTGTTTTTGGGATTGCATGATGATATTCCTATTTACTGTGAAACACTGATGAAACAAATATTGCTTTCTTTTTCTGTGTGGCAACTATATGCAACTTTAGACCCATCGGGAGACCAAATAATGTTTCCAACCCCAGGTAGGAATTTGTAGTCAGGCAATACATCCGAATATTTTCGGGCTTGAACATCAACCAATATCCAGTTTGCCAGTACTTTTTCAGCTTCATCATCGTAGCTTCCTACTTGAACAAGAATCGTTTGGCTGTCTGGTGACCAAACTGATCTCCCAATACTCTCCGGCGGCCATGTTTCGGTGTCCAGGGGCAGCGACAAAATACTTAATTCCATACTATCAATATCAAGAATATTGAGTTCAGGCGTGGGATTTTGGCGTTTGATTGCCATGCTTAAGTAGCGACCGTCGGGACTCCACTTTACATAAAAGACACGGCCTTGACCTGCTTCACCATAGTCTCCTAGATCAAATGAGCATATCTTCTCGGTTTGGGTGTGAATTAAGTACAAGTTTTCATCCATATATTGCACCAACCAATCTCCATTTGGTGACCAAGCTAAATGGTATCCATCATCGGAGCTTAAGGGCACACGTTTTGTTTCCTCATTCAGTTCAATCGCCGTTACAGAATCTGTTTCGCCTGTTACATTGACTGTCATCAATGCACCCGGCTCGGATGAAAATGCAGTTGCAACCCGTTCACCAGAAGGATCTTTTGTAATAGAAACGGAGGCCAACTCATTTGCCAGCGTAATCGGCTCCTTTCCATCACTGAATCGAAGTTCCCAACCTTCTGCTGTGGCATCAACAAACATGACCCCTTGAGCGTCATCTAACCATACAAGCGGAGTACCAGAAAGGTCTCGTCGCTTGGCATATTCCACCATTTCGCCTGTTGTGACATCCAAGGTGGAAATCGTGCTAAATGCCCCGTCTCCTTCTGAAACTAATAGACGCTGACTATCCGGCAACCATTCTGCGATAGCAAAACCGACACTGTTTGTAGCCACAATTTTTGGTTCAGAAAAAAAAGGAAGACCAGATTTTGCTTCTTCATACGATATGGCAACTTCGACCGGTGATTTGATGTCGCAAATTGGAGGTGGCACAAGTGTTGGCTGTGGGATTGGGCGAACGGGTGTCTCATTTTGTATCGGGCCTGGATAACCAGATTGTACTCGTTCTTCAACAGATTGCTCTGGTGCGGGATATGATTGCTGAGTTTGAGAATTGCCAATCGTTGAATCTGTGCTAGATTCAGTGCCTGGCTCCAAAGTTGGGCTACTACATGCTACAAAGAAGAGTATGGTGAGTAAGAGCCATATGTAGACATAAGGTTTTTTGGAAAAAGTAAATTGTCTTTTCATTTTGAACTCCTTTCTGATTGCCACACTGACTGACACGGTTATACCGTGAATGTGGCAACCTAATGCTTGAATGCTTGAATGCTTGAATGCTTGAATGCTTGAATGCTTGAATGCTTGAATGCTTGAATGCTTGCTTCACCAGCACAGGCAGTAGGCCAAAAACATTCCTGAACAGATTCATCCTATCGTTAATCATAATGGCTGTGTCTGGTGCAAGCGTTGTTGCACGAACTGCGTATGGTGTTGGCTATGGGGTTTCTATCACTCCGTTGGAGACAGTTGTCTTTGCCAAACCCCGTACCCAGCGCTGTAGCTTTTAGTTGATAATCCTCTGTTCACACCTGAATCTTGACACCTGAATCTTGTCCTATTGTTCACCATTTACCATTTGTGCCTCTTTTTGAGCCCATTTGCTGCCAACAGGCACAGTCATCCTCTGAATCCTCATTTATTGCACCGCCAACTGCCATTTACGTCTCGTTGGGTGTGCCTCTATTTCCTCATACAACTGCATCTGACCTACCTCACACATTGGGCATTGTGCGGGATTATGCCCCAGCATTTCAGCTATTAAACTATCCTTTGTGGCTGGGGCTGTTGTGGTTTTGTGATAGGCGCCTAGCAAAGCCCGACAAGCAGCCAATTTCTTTTGGCGGTAGCGGGGAGCCAGCAGGCCATAGTGACGCACTCGGACAAATCGTTTTGGCAGGGTGTGTTGCAAAAAACGGCGGATGAATTCTACCCCTGTCAGTTGCATCTCTCTGCGTTGTCCATCTGCTTTGTAATCCCGATAGCTAAACCGCACGCAGCCATCCTCAATACCTAGAATGCGTCCGTTGCTGAGGGCAATTCGGTTGACATAGCGTCCTAGATAAGCCAACGTCTGTGTTGCATCGCCAAATGGGGGTTTGGCATACACTTGCCACTTTTTGGCTTGTGATTCAGCTACCATCTGCTCAAATACGACTTTATCCTCTAAAGGGGTGCATTGACCGGCAAAGGTCAATTGATGGTTGTCGAACAGTTTTTTTACGCCCTGACAAAAAGAGTCTCGAAAGTGGGCTGATAACTCGGTGATGGGGAACAAGAAATCAGGAGCGGCGCTCTGCCACTGTTGACCATCAACGGATAAAGCCCCACCGATGACAATGCAGTGTAAATGAATATGTTCGGTTAGGGTCTGACCCCAAGTGTGCAGGATAGCGGTAAAGCCAATTTCACCCCCTAGATATTTTTGTCCGAATGCTTTGAGGGTTTGGGCGGCGCTGGCAAAGAGTTGGTTATAGACTTGTTTTTGATTGACACGGGCTAAGGGATTGAAGAGATGGTCAATGGTGAAAACAACATGGAAGTAGTGGGTGGGTAGCAGATGGGCTTTTTGTTTTTCCAGCCATTCTAGTTTGGCTAATGTGCCACATTTGGGGCAGTGGCGGTTGCGGCAGGAGTTGTATGAGATACGCAAGCCGCCGCAACTGTCGCATTCATCTACATGCCCGCCCAACGTGGCGGTGCGGCATTGGACTATGTCGCGCATCACCTGTCGCTGTTCTTGGGAGAGATGGTATTGTTGCCGGCGCTCATCCCCAAACAGCCGAAAAATATCAGCCAGTTCGTAAGCTGGCTTTTCTCTTTCAGTTTGTATTTCTGGTGGCGCTGCTGTTGTTAACATTGGTGTCATTGCCACTGGAAAAACGATTGAAAATGACTGTCTCTAGCATACAATTAGAACGTATGTTTCGTGCAACATAGATTATACTGCATGTGTGTAGCACAATCTCTTTGTTTTCTTGTTATCTCGTATGTTTTGCTGGATAATACCCGAAATTTGGATAAGTATATGCACAAAACGCACGCTAAGCTGAAAAATCTGGTATTATTCTGCGCATTTGTCGGATATGTCCTCAAATTGATAGTAACTCCTGCATCAGCTCGGCACGTTCATCAGCTTAGCATATTATAGTGTTTCCACTGTATTTGCGCAAGCAATGATAGGGCAAAAATTATGACCCAACTTGACCCCGCAAAAAAAGAGAAAAAGCTGCTGGAACAGATGCGTGGCGCCATTCGCTTACGCAATTATTCTTATCGCACCGAGAAAAGTTACCTGCAGTGGGCAAAGCGGTTTATCTTGTTCCACAAAAAACGGCATCCTTCTGAAATGGGACGGGCTGAGGTAGAAGCATTTTTGACTCACTTGGCAGTTGCCGGGGATGTCGCTGCTTCTACTCAAAACCAAGCATTGAGCGCTTTGCTCTTCCTTTACCAATATGTGTTGCAACAACCATTAGAGCATGTCGATGTGATGTGGGCAAAAAAGCCGAAACGGTTGCCCAATGTGTTGACACAAAATGAGGTCAAACGTATCTTGCAGCATTTAGATGGCGAAATGTTGATTATTGTTCAACTGCTTTACGGGAGTGGGATGCGATTGATGGAGTGTCTGCGTTTGCGGGTACAAGACGTTGATTTTGGGCAAAAGCAGATTTGGGTACGGAATGGCAAAGGGCTTAAAGACAGATGTGTTCCATTACCCGATTTGGCGATTCCTGCTTTACAATCCCATTTGGAAAAGGTTCGTAAACTGCATCACCGTGATTTGCAAGCCGGCAATGGACGGGCGCCTTTGCCGAACGCTTTGGAACGAAAATATCAGAGTGATGAGCGCCAATGGGTGTGGCAATTTGTTTTTCCGTCAAGAACGCTATCGAAAAACCCGCGTGGTGAAGATGGGGCGTTGTATCGTTTTCATTTGCATGAGAGCAGTGTCCAACGGGCGATCAAGCGGGCTGTAAAAGCGGCAGAGGTTGATAAACGGGTCAGTCCGCATGTTTTTCGACACTCTTTTGCCACCCATTTGCTGGAACGGGGCACAGACATTCGCACGATTCAAGAATTGTTAGGGCACAAAGATTTGAAAACGACGATGATTTACACCCATGTGGTTAATCGGGGGGCAATGGGAGTGCGGAGCCCGTTGGATGACCTATTATGATCACAATATCTGACAGCAGATTTTGGCTAGAACGGCATAAGCGTGTGGAGATTGCCGGCAAGGAAGCGGAATTTGCCGCTCTGTTAGAAGCGCTTACTAACCAGCAACCACTTACCACCAAAGCGTATCGACAAGTGATGCGCCGCTTTGCCCGCGCCGGGCTGCCCTGGTTGGCAAAGGATCAGGCGTTAGATGTCTATCGCCAACTTTGTCAGGCTGGCGTGATGAGCTACGACCCGGGCGTGCCGGCACATTTGCAGATGAAGCCGACTCGCACCCAGGCAGGCGTCACCACTGTCACCGTCCTCACCAAACCATACCCCTGCCCCGGCAAATGTATCTTTTGCCCCACCGACGCGCGCATGCCCAAAAGCTATTTACATGACGAACCAGGCGCAATGCGAGCCGAACGCCATCAATTTGACCCCTACGACCAAGTTTCCGCCCGCTTAACCGCCCTAGACAACATCGGGCATCCCACCGCCAAAATCGAACTGCTGATATTGGGCGGCACTTGGTCTAGCTACAAACGAGATTACCAGGAATGGTTTGTTAGACGCTGTTTTGACGCCATGAACGGGTCAGAGTCGGCGGATTTGCCGGCAGCCCAGCGACTCAATGCCCGTTCTGAGCGGCGTAATGTGGGGTTGGCGGTAGAAACGCGGCAAGACCATATCACCCCCGGCGAACTCCGCTGGTTCCGCTATTTGGGCGTGACCAAAGTACAAATCGGCGTACAAAGCATGGACGACCGGATTTTGGCGTTGAACAAACGAGGTCACGACGCCCAATCGACTCGCGACGCCTTCCGTCTGCTGCGGTTAGCGGGCTTCAAAATCCATGCCCATTGGATGCCCAACCTGCTGGGGGCGACGCCGGAAAGCGACCTGATCGATTTTGCCCGACTGTGGGACGAGCCGGCATTGCGCCCCGATGAACTCAAAATCTACCCCACCATGCTTGTTCCCAACGCCGAACTGCACGACTATTGGCAGCGAGGCGAATACCAACCCTATCCCGAAGAGACGGTCATCGACATTTTGGCGGCGTGCAAAAAGATGGTACCTAGATGGGCGCGGATCAATCGGGTGGTGCGCGACATTCCCACCACCAACGTAGCGGCTGGCTTCAAAAAGACGAATTTGCGCCAACTAGCTCAGCAAAAGCTAACCGCAGCCGGCGAAAGCTGCCACTGTATTCGCTGCCGCGAAGTGCGCCGCGAGCAAGTCAGCCTGGACGAGTTACAATTGGTCGAAACCAGTTACGAAACGGTGGGAACGATGGAACATTTTTTGAGCTTTGAGACGAAACAGGGACGGTTGGCGGGCTTTTTGCGCTTGTCGCTGCCGGCATCTTCCCAGCCCCATCCATTCTCCGAATTGCAAAACCACGCCATGATCCGCGAAGTGCATATCTACGGTCCCGCTTTGCCGCTGGGTGAAGAAAGCCAGGGAGAAGCCCAGCATATCGGGTTGGGGACGCGGCTGATCGACAGAGCAAAACATATGGCAACGGCAGCAGGATACCAGCGCATTGCCGTTATCAGCGCCATCGGCACCCAACGCTATTACGCTCGGCACGGTTTCGACGTTGACGGATTGTATATGACGGCTGACCTTCCCCTTCAGTAACAGCTCCCCAATTTGCCATTCTCCCATATTTTTTTGACAACCCCCTCTCGACTCGTTATAATCCTCGGCTTGTGGCGTAGGCTTCCGTCACCCCTACGCCAAACGTTTTAAACCACAATGCCGGCATCTACCAGATGCCGTTTCTTTTTGGAGAAAAGTATGTACGCAATTGTAGAATGTGGCGGACGGCAATACCGCGCCGAAGAAGGCTCCAACATCACTGTTGAAAAGCTGCCCAACGAAGTCGGGGATCAGATTACATTAGATAATGTCTTGCTTGTCTCTGGGGAAAATGGCGTTCAAATTGGCGCTCCGTCTGTAGATGGGGTCAGCGTAAAAGCGACCATTGTTGAGCAATTTAGAGGCAAGAAAATTCTCGTCTTCAAATACAAAAGCAGCAAACGGTATCGCCGCCGCAAAGGACACCGGCAATATTATACGCGCTTGCGGGTTGATGAAATCGCAACAGGCTAGGAGAAGAACAGATGGCTCATAAAAAAGGCGCGGGCTCAACCCGCAATGGGAGAGACAGCAATTCCAAACGGTTGGGCGTCAAACGATATGGCGGCGAATCGGTGATTCCCGGCAACATTTTAGTGCGGCAAAAAGGCACCAAATTTAAGCCGGGCAGCAACGTTGGTCTTGGCAGAGATTACACCATTTACGCCCTGATCGAAGGGGAAGTTAAATTCGAAAACAAACATGGGCGCAAATATGTCAGCGTTTACCCATCAGGAGAAGAATCATGAAAAAAGAGATTCACCCCGAATGGTATCCTGAAGCGTTGGTCAAGGTTAATGGCGAACCGGTGATGACAGTCGGCTCGACTGTACCCGAAATCAATGTGGAAATCTGGTCAGGCACCCACCCGTTTTTCACTGGACAACAACGGCTGGTAGACACCGAAGGGCAAGTTGACCGCTTTATGCGTCGTTTGCAAAAACGGGCGGAAATCGTCGAATCGCAAACGGAGGAAGAGGAAGAGGTCAGCGACCCGACCACGGATGATTTGGTTGTGATCGGTTTAACCTCTCGCGCCGAAAAAGCGTTGATCAACGAAGGGTTTGAAACGGTTGGCGATGTGTTAGCCCGCTTCCAGGAAGATGGCGACGATGGTCTGCTAGCGATTATGGGCGTTGGGCAAAAGGCGTTAATTGACATCAAGAAATATTTACGCGCCAACGATTTGATCGAATAACAAAAGCTGGCAAATTGCCGGCATTCCAACGATAATGAGACGGACAGAGGCTCTGAGCAGATTCTGTCCGTTTTTCTTTTATATGCCAGTTTGTATTGGCGCGATATTGGAGGCTACATGGCAAAACATAACATTGGGCGGGTGGAATTGGTATGCGGCAGTATGTTTAGCGGCAAAACAGAAGAACTCATCCGACGGGTGCGGCGAGCGATCATCGCCAAGCAGCAGGTGCAGGTGTTCAAACCGATCATCGACGACCGATACCACGTCGATAAAGTGACCTCACATACCGGGTCGGGAGTGGAAGCGGAACCGGTAGCCAGCTCAGCCCAGATTTTGGAGCGGTTGGCGCCCGAAACAACAGTGGTAGCAATTGACGAAGCCCAATTTTTTGATGCCGGCATCGCCTCGCTCTGTCAACGGCTGGCAAACGGCGGCAAACGAGTCATTTGCGCTGGCTTGGATACCGATTTTCGCGGCGAACCATTCGGATCGATGCCGATTCTAATGGCGACAGCGGAATATGTAGACAAATTGCACGCCATTTGCGTGATGTGTGGCGAAGAAGCGTGCCGCACCCAACGGCTGATCGACGGCAAACCCGCCGCCTACGACGATCCGGTGGTGATGGTAGGGGCGGCGGAAGTATACGAAGCGCGATGCCGGCAATGCCACGCTGTAACGCCAGCCCGAAACGGCGCGAATAAAGGGGGCGGCGTTGAAAATAGCTAACCATAATTTGGCGGGTGATGTAGCTCGGGTGATGATTTCGGAAGAAGAGCTGCGCCAGCGAGTCGCCGCCCTTGCCCAACAAATCGACCGAGATTATGCCGGCAAAGACGATCTGATCCTCATCTGCGTATTGCGGGGAGCGTTTATCTTCCTGGGCGACCTCAGCCGCCAGATCAAGCGCCCGCACGAAGTCGATTTTATGGTCGTCTCTAGCTACGGCAGAAGCAACAAATCGAGCGGCTCGGTGCGGATCGAATATGATTTGACCCACGACATCGTGGATCGGCATGTGCTAATTGTGGAAGATATCATCGACAGCGGCAATACCCTATCGAAGTTGCTGGAACTGCTCTCCGCCCGCCGTCCAGCCTCGCTGCGGATCGTCACCATGCTGGACAAACCATCTGGGCGGGAAAAACGAGTGGCGGTCGATTATGTCGGCTTTGAAATTGAAGATGAGTTTGTAGTGGGGTATGGGCTCGATTTTGCTGAAGAGTACCGTAATTTGCCCTACATCGCCGTTTTAAAGCCGCAGATTTTCGCCCATTTGGAGGAGGATTAGGGCAGGTTGCAGGTTGCAGGTTGCAGGTTGCAAAAAGGATTTTACCGCCTTGTTTCTAGCCAATGATTGATTTAGCCATATATGCCGGCAGATGGGTGGCTTTGAAAGATAAGCAAGTAGCCGGAGTTGGGCATTTTGCCGAAGAGGCGTTACGTCAGGCTCGCCGCAATCGCCCTCGAGACCGTTTTACCGTGCGTTTTGTCGAAACCGAAGATGGGGAACGTTTGCCGTTGCCGGCATTGTTAGACCAGTTGCAACCCTTTTGGCAAACGCTGGAACAACCCGTCTATTTGGTGGGCGGCGTGGTGCGTGACGCCCTATTGGGCAACACAAATGCCGATTTGGATTTCGTCACCAACCAGGGGGGCGTGCGATTGGCGTTTGCGGCGGGAGATTGGCTGGGAGCGCCGGCATATCCGCTAGACAAAAGCCGGGATACGGGGCGGGTCGTTTTAACTGAAGAACGGCTCTACCTCGATTTTTCTGTCTATCGGGGGAGCAGCTTGTTAGAAGATTTGCGCCGCCGTGATTTTACGATCAATGCCATGGCGTTGCCGGCATCCGCCCGACGAGCCAGCAGCCTAGTCGATCCGTTGGGTGGGGCGGAGGATTTACGGGCGAAGATCATTCGCCTGGCGTCAGAAAACGCCATCAGCGATGATCCGATTCGGGCATTGCGGGGGGCTAGACTTGCCATCCAGCTTGGTTTTGACCTGGCGCCAGAAACGATAGCGTCGATGCGAAAAGATGGCGAAGGGCTGCGCCACGTTTCTGGGGAACGCATACGGGACGAGGCGCTAAAATTGTTTCAGATGGCGCAGCCAGCCCAAGCGTTGGGGTTGCTGGCAAAGTTGGATTTGCTGGCGATCGCTCTGCCAGAAATAGCGGCGCTGGCGGATGTGGCTCAATCGCCGCCCCACCATGAACCGGTTCTGGCGCATACTATGCGGACATTGCGCTGGCTAAGCTGGCTGGAAAATCTCTTGTTTGGCAGGAACATACGGTCAGAAATGCCGGCATTCGCCGCCGGGCTTGAAGCGCAAGTAAGAGAAACCTTCGACCCCTATTTGCCGGCATTGCGCCGCCATTTTCAGCGTGAAATCGTCGGCGGTTTGACCGGATGGCATCTGTTGCGCTGGGGGGCGTTGTGGCACGATGCCGGCAAAGCGGCTACCCAAACAACCGAAGACGGGAAAATCCGCTTTTTGGGGCACGATCATGCTGGAGCGCAATTGGCAAAGAAAAGGCTAAAAGCGTTAAAGTTTAGCAGGGAAGGGCGCGATTTAATTGCCGGCATGGCGAATGGGCATATGCGTCCTTTGCTGTTGGCAAACGAAAAGAGCGTCTCGCGGCGGGCGATTTACCGCTTTTATCGAGCTTGTGGCGAAGCGGGGCTAGACATCTGCCTCCTCGCGTTGGCAGATCACTTAGCCACCTATGACCGGGATAGCGACAGCGCTTATTTTGAAGCGAATCGAGCCACATGGGAGAAGTTGCTGGCGGTGGTCGATAGGCTCATCGACAGGTATGTCAACCAATACAAGCAGGTGGTCAAACCGCCGCCATTGCTGACTGGAAATGAGTTGATGGCGGCGCTGGGCTTGCAGCCAGGTCCTGAAGTGGGGCGGCTGTTACGCTTAATCGAAGAGGGGCAAGCGGCGGGCGAGATCAATAGCCAGGAAGAGGCGGTGGCGTTTGCCCGGCAAGCGCATGGCTAGTACCTGAAGAAGGGGAAATATGATTCTTGAAGCGGCAGATTTACACATTAAGCCTGGCAAGTCGGCGGAATTTGAGCGGGCGTTTGCTGAAGCGAGTTCGATTATTGCCGGCATGCCCGGCTACATCTCTCATCAATTGCAACGATGTTTGGAAGAAGAAAATCATTATCTGCTGCTGGTGGAGTGGGAGACGTTGGAAGCGCACACCATTGGTTTTCGCGGTTCAGAACAATACCAGCGATGGCGTGCCTTACTGCACCATTTTTACGACCCATTTCCGACGGTATACCATTTTGAATGGGTGGCGGAATTGGGGGATAACAAAGGGTAAGCAGCGGGGCGTTAAGGCGGTCTAACCGGCGCCCTGCTATCTGCCGTCTGTCACTTGCAATTCCAACCTCACCGGCGCCCCATCTACTTGCAGCAGAAAATCCAGTTCGTCAAACGCCCCTTTTTCTCCCTCGTCTCGGTATAGGGCGGCGTGAACAACGGCTGGCGTTTGCTCTAGCGCGATGGGCACAGAGACATTTTGGTGGAAGCCTGCCGGCAATAACAACGCCCCCAGCTCTTCTCCCAGTTCTCCGTCGTCGTCAGCGTGAATCAGCAGCCAAACCCCCGCATCGACCACCACTTTGTCAAGCGTAACCGCTTCCGGGTCTGATTGGTCGGCAGCCAAAATATACGAACCATAATCAGTGCGGAAAGGAAATTGGGGCACATAACGGTTCCCTTCTCGGTCGAAAAAGGGCTTGAGATTATCTTCGCCCGGAAAATCAAATTCGCCCAACTCTCCATTATCCTCATGAAAACGAGCAAACATCAGCCGGGTTATCGCGCTGCCGGCAACGGGGACAACGATATTTTCATTTAACCCATCCTGCAAAAATGTGAATCCAACCACATTGCCTGGCTGTCCGTTGACGCTGCGATAGATGACCAACCAGTTTGTTCCGTCGCTCAGCGCCCGATCGACAATGATTTGTTCTTCGATAACTGGCTGTTCAAAGATGACGATTTCTGGCGGCAGCGTCGCTTTAAATTGGGCGGCGATCGGCTCGCCATTGATTTCGACAGGTAGGTCTGACAAGCCGGGTTCATACATGCCGGGGATGCCGGCATCCAGCCACAACGCCGCCTGCAAATCGGGCAGGGCTTCCCGCCAGGGGATGGCAACAGGCACATTTTGGCTGTTTCCTGCCGGAATCGGCGATGCGCCCAGAATCTGTTCAGGCGACTCCGCCAGGCTAATCGCCACCCAGCCCGCTTCCAAACTGGTTACAGAATCGATGACGGCTATCCCATCCTCCCAAATCGTCTGATCGGAGACGCTGATGCCCGGCAAAGGAATGGACAACTCGATCCTGATTTCGTTCTGTACCGCCTCTCCCGCTACTTCAACGATGTCGTCTTCTCCCGGAAAATCAAAACGCCCTGGCTCTCCTTCGTCGGCGTGCAGAGCGACCATCAATTGGGCATTGGCTTGGTAGGGGTCAATAGAAATGACGAGCTTTTCGTGACTGCCGGCATCTATCGCCACAAAGCCTAACAGTTCGACAGCGGGCGCATCTGCATTGGAAACGGATAGCCAGCCTGGCGCGGCGGCAACCGCGCGCGCTATCAACAGTTCCCCCGTTTCCGTAACCGTTTGCGGGTTAACTTCCAGAGCAGGTTGGGGCGGGGGCGGCGAGGCAGTTGGGGAAGCGGTCGGGGTGGCAGAGGGGATTGCCGGCAGCGTCGGGGACGGAATATCCGTAAATGTTGCCGCTGGCGTAGAGGACGGAGCGGGCGTTGGCGTCGTCTCTTCGCCGCCGCAGGCGGTTAACCACAGGGTCAACACAGCCGAAATCAGGCAAATTAAGGGTAAGTTTGGTAAACGTAGGCGCAAATGGTCGCTCATATTTTCTCATTCAGGGTCAAAATGTGCGCGCGGCAAAATGCCGGCAGAAGGTTCATTGTACCAACGAACAAAATGTTGGCATCTTCCGCTGATATGACGCTTTGCGTCATTTTGCCTAAACCCTTCTTTTCAGACTATAATGACGGTGACTCAACCCATTTCACATCCCGCTGAGGAGGCGTTTATGCGTGCCGGCAAAGACCTGATCAACAAACCGATAATTAGCGTTACCGATGGCAAATTTTTGGGCAACGTTAAGGATTTGTTGCTCGATGCCAATGTGGAGCGGTTAGAAGGGATTTTTTTAGGCACAGAAGGATTGTTGCGTCGCAAATTCCGCTTTGTTCACCGTGACGACGTTTTTGTATTTGGAGTAGACGCCATTCTAGTAAAAAATAGCGATGTTACGATCGATTCGTCTCAAGATCAGCGCGCCAAAAGCTGGCTGCGGCGCAGCAAGTTAGAAGGGCGAGAAATCGATACGCCAGGCGGCACTAGGGTGGGCAAACTGGGGGACATTATCGTCGATGAAGAAGCCCAAATTATCGGCGTAAATTTGTCCAGAACGATGGTAGAAGGACCTATTGCCGAGCGGCAAACTATATCCAGAACGGTCTTTATCGATGTCGGACGGGAGGACGGGGCGATGACGATCGATTTGTCGGCGGCGGAGCATACGCCGATGGGGGCGGCGTTGGCTATAGCCAGAAGCGATGGGCAGGTTGAGGCGTCGGGGATGCCGGCAGACGAGGCTGATAAGGCATTGGCGATGGTACGAGATGAAAGATCGACGCAGGAAGAAGAGTAACGCAGCTTAGACGCGGCGCTGACTTGTTCAGAACCGCCTCACAAAAACAGGAGAGTTTCCATGTTAAATTTGGCAACATTACTGGAAGATAGTGCCCGAGAAGCGCCCCAAAATATCGCTGTGATATTTAATGAAACCAAATTGAGTTACGTCCAGTTAAACGGGGCGGCGAACCAAGTGGCAAATGGGTTGGCGAATCTGGGCATTGAGCCTGGGGATAAAGTCGCCCTGGGCTGCCCCAACTTACCTTACTTCCCTATCGTTTATTATGGCATTCTGAAAGCGGGCGGGGTGGTTGTGCCGCTAAATGTGCTGCTTAAAGGGCGGGAAATCGCTTATCACCTCAGCGATTCTGACGCCAAAGCTTATTTTTGTTTTGAGGGAACTCCGGAGTTGCCGATGGGGCAAATGGGGTACGAGGGTTTTCAGCAAACAGACAGTTGCGATCATTTTTTCATAATCACCGCCAATCCTGCCGGCGCGTCTCCCATTGAAGGAACGAAAACGTTGGGGATGTTGATGGGCAGCCAACTGCCGGCATTTCCCACTGTGCAAACCAATGGCGACGACACCGCTGTGATTTTGTATACCAGCGGCACTACCGGCAGACCAAAAGGGGCGGAACTAAGCCATATGAATATGGCGCTAAACGCCCGCTTAGCTGATAGCATGTACGACCGCTTAGATGGCGATGTCCATCTGGTGGCGCTGCCCCTCTTCCACTCCTTTGGGCAATCGGTGCAGATGAATTCCGGCTTTTACCGTCGGGCTGCCATTTCGTTGCTGCCTCGCTTCGACCCAGGGGCGGCGTTGGGCATTATGCAGCGGGATGATGTTACTATCTTTTGCGGTGTGCCCACCATGTATTGGGCGTTGCTCAACTACCCCAAAGCGGATGAGTATGATTTAGAGAAGATTGCCGGCAATTTGCGCCTGTGCGCCTCTGGCGGCTCCGCCATGCCCCTGGAAGTGATGAGAGGATTCGAAAAGAGATTCCAGGTAAAAATCCTGGAAGGATACGGGCTGTCTGAAACCAGCCCTGTCGCCACCTTTAACCGCATGGACCGGGAAACAAAGCCCGGCTCTGTTGGGATGCCGGTGTGGGGGGTAGAGGTGCGCCTTGTTGACCCGGACGATAACGACGTTGCTGCTGGAGAGTTGGGCGAGATCGTCATTCGCGGACACAATGTGATGAAAGGATATTACAACAAAGCCGACGCCACTGCCGAAGCGATGCGGAATGGTTGGTTTCACACCGGCGACATCGGCAAAATGGATGAAGACGGCTACCTTTACATCGTTGATCGGGTCAAAGATATGGTGATTCGGGGCGGCATGAATGTGTATCCCCGCGAAGTGGAAGAGACGCTGCTGAGCCATCCCGCCATCAGCTTGGCGGCGGTCATTGGCGTGCCAGACGACCAATATGGGGAAGAGATCAAAGCGTTTGTCACCCTGAAAGATGGGGCGCAAGCCAGCGAAGCGGAGATCGTTGCCTGGTCAAAAGAAAATATGGCGGCTTACAAATACCCGCGCCATGTCGAATTTATGGATGCGTTGCCGATAAACGCCACGGGCAAGATTTTAAAGACTGAATTGAGGAAAGAAAGCTGATTTAAAACCCTGCATGCGGCAAGCTTTGCCGGGCAACCACCTACAACAGTATGTAAAAGGAGTAATTTTGCATGAGCAGTAACGGATCAATCCATTTTAACTTGACAGAAGAACAGAAGATGATCCAGCAATTGGCGCGGGATTTCGCCCGAAACGAAATGGCGCCGGTGGCGGAACATTACGATAAAACGCACGAATATCCCTGGAAAGTGATTCGCAAGGCGCAAGAGCTGGGGTTAACTACCATGGGCGTGCCAGAAAAGTATGGCGGATTGGGCTTGTCTTTGTTTGAAGAATGTTTGGTGTCGGAAGAGTTGGCTTGGGGCTGTTCAGGGATGAGTACCGCCATTGCGGTTACTGGTTTGGGCTGGCTGCCAATTTTAATTGCCGGCAGCGAAGGGCAAAAACAAAGCTATGGCGCTCGGATGGCAGACGGCGACCTAGCGGCGTATTGTCTCACCGAACCAGAAGCGGGTTCCGATGTTGCCGGCATCAAAACAACCGCCCGCAAAGAAGGCGACCGCTACATTCTCAACGGCAGCAAAACCTTTATCTCTGGCGCCACCGTCGCTAACTACTTCACCGTTTTCGCCTACACTGACCCCAACACTCGATACAACGGCATCAGTTGTTTTATCGTCGAGCGGGATTGGGAAGGAGTCAGTGTGGGCAAGCCGTTTGAGAAGATGGGGCAGCACGCTTCCGACACCGCCGAAGTGATTTTCGACAACGTTTCTGTGCCGGCAACTCACCTGTTGGGAGAAGAAGGGCACGGCTTTATCATCGCCATGAAAGTGTTCGATAAATCCCGCCCATCCGTCGCCGCCGGAGCGGTGGGAGTGGCGCAACGCGCCCTAGACGAGTCGATAAAATATGCCAAAGAGCGGGTGACCATGGGCAAACCGATTTGGCAGCATCAAGCCATTGGGCACATGATCGCCGATATGGCGATTGAGGTAGAAGCGGCGCGGCTGCTCACCTGGAAATCTGCCTGGGCGGTCGATGCCGGCGAAACCAGCTCTGTCGCCTCTGCTTATGCCAAAGCGTTTGCCGCAGACGCTGCCATGAAGGTGACGACCAACGCTGTGCAGGTGTTTGGCGGCTATGGCTTTATGAGCGAATATCCAGTTGAAAAGTTGATGCGCGACGTCAAAATCTTCCAAATTTACGAAGGCACCAGCCAAATTCAGCGCAACATCGTGGTTCGCGAGCTTTTCCGCTAAAAATGGATTTGGCATGGGGGTAAAAACCTTTGCCCATTCGCAATTTCAGCAAGCGCAAGATTTTGTAAATAGCGCCGCCCGTCCTATCGAGCAAGCCCTGTTCGCCTGGCGCTTTGCAAATGGCGATCCTGCCCAAGTCGTGGCGGCGTTAGCCCCTTACCAAAATGAGGATGGCGGCTTTGGACATGGATTAGAGCCAGATTTTTGGGTGGACGCCTCTTCTCCGCTGGCGACCATGGTCGCTTTTCAAACGTTAACCCAATTGCCGGCAGCTATCTCGGTGGAGATGGCGCAAAAGGGATTGGCTTATTTTGTGGAAAGCTACCATCCTAATGAGCGGCGCTGGTATGCTGTGCCGCCCCAGGTCAACGATTTTCCCCATGCCCCCTGGTGGCATTATGATGCCGGCACAGGCGGCTGCGCCATCGACGCCACCCCTGCCAATCCATCATTTGAAATTATCGGCTATCTACATCGCTGCCAAGCCTGGCTGCCAAAAGCGTTTCACCCTCAGCTAAATCATCTGCTGGACGACGCCGTTGGCGCGATTTTGGAGCGACCGGAAGAGGTGGGCGAGCATCATGCTTTGTTGTGCGCATTGCGTTTAGCGGAAACCATTAAGGACGCCAGAAAAACAGCCCTAACTGAACAATTAACCGCATCATCGGAGAAACGGTCAGCCATGACCCCGCCGCCTGGAACAATTACGCTCCCATGCCGGCAACCTTTATCCAAACGCCCCACTCCCCTTATTATGCTGAGTTAGCGGCTGCCACCCAGACCAACCTCGATTACCTCATCGACCGTTTTCAACCGGAAGGCTGTTGGTCGCCAACCTGGGCATGGGGGGGATATGAAGCAGCCTGGGAGCAAGCCCGCCGCCATTGGCAAGGGGTTCTCACCCTGCAAACGCTGCGTATCTTACAGGCTTTCAACCGAATTGAGGCATAGCTAATTGTCTTTTTAATACTACATAAGCAGGCGCGGTAACATATCGATGCCGTTGGTAAACTAGAGAGGGGGGTATAATTTACGAAGCTGACAATTTACTATTGTAGAGAGCATGGGCAGATTAAGAAGGGGTCAACCTATGGGCGAATATTCTACTGACGAAATTGGTATTTTAATTGACCTTGCCGGACGGCAAATCTATTGTTGTGGCAACTTGATAAATTTGACGGCGTTACAATTTGACCTGCTTGTTTATCTTTTCAATAACAGCAACAGAGTATGCAACTATGAAGAACTGCTAGAAGATGTTTGGCAATATGTCTCTCTGGATAAAGACACGCACATTGTTAGAATAGCTATTTCTCGCCTGAGGAAAAATTTTCAAAACTGTTCAATTTGTCAAGGGCAATCATTACAAATCCGCACTGTAAGAGGGATAGGCTATTGTTTAACTTATATCCACCTTATCTTTGTCTGTTCAATCTAATAAGGAGAGATCAATGTTTCAAACGACAACAAAACGAAACAAAGTGAAGTCGGCAGTTTACTTCACCCTTATTCTATTTTCGCTTTCTCTTCCTGCCTGTGCCCAATCAAAACCCTCATCTACGAGTCCAGAAACGGATGCTGATCTCCCAGTCGAGCATGTCAGCGTTAGTTTTGCCACTGATTTCACAGACCGCCGCCGTTTGGTTGGTTTCGTTGACAATGTTTTCATCGGCGAGGTCGTCTCTCAAGATGGCGTGCGTCAAATGGACGATAGTCCAAGTACATTTTTTACGGTGAGGGTTGTCGAGAATTTAAAGGGAGAATTGTCAGGCAAGGTAACTGTTCGACAAGAAGGCGGCTTTGACAGCGGCAGAGAAACCTTGGTACTTGTCGAGGAACTGCCTTTAATCCTTGTCGGGGATGAGTATCTATTTTCAACGCTATCGCGGGGCAGCGTTGATTATCACACAATCGCGGCAAAATATGGGGCTGTGCCGTTATCTTCAATGGAACCAGGCGCCAGGGATGCTGTAATTGCCGATTTTGCCGATGCAAAGACCAACCAAATCCCATACTCGCCACAGGATACAGCTTCCCAGTTTGAGGTTGACAGGGCGGACTCAGACGACGGGGCAGTTGAAGATTGAGATCTCAATATGGGGCGTAAAGCTTAAACTGTCCAATGATGAAGTTGGTCGCCTATTGCCGCGCTGCATGCCTAATTTCGGGGGCGGTATTGCAACGCTTCCGCCAAATGGCTGGATTGAATATCGTTTTCCCCGTTTAAATCGGCAATGGTGCGGGCTACTTTGAGAATGCGGTGAAAGGCGCGGGCGCTCAGCCCCATCTGGCTCATGGCGCTTTTCATCAGTCGCCGACCTGTTTCATCTAGCGGGCAAAATTGTCGGACTTCACTGGGACCCATATCGTGGTTGCCGGCAACCTGCGCTACCTCTGCAAACCGCTTTTCCTGTATCTTTCTCGCCCTTTCCACCCGTTCCCGCACTTTAGCGGATGTTTCATTCCGCCCCGCCCCAGCCAACTTCTCAAAATCGATGCGCGGCACATCCACATGCAAATCGATCCGATCCATCATCGGACCCGACACCCGTTTTTGGTAACGGGTGATCATGCTGTTGGAACAACTGCAAGCGTGGGTTGGGTCGCCAAAGTAGCCGCATGGGCACGGATTTTGGGCGGCGATTAGCATAAAATTGGCGGGGAATGTAACTGTGCCTGAGGCGCGAGAGATAGACACCTGGCGCGGATTCCCTTCCATTGGCTGGCGCAACACCTCGATCAGTCGGTCGCCAAACTCTGGCAGCTCATCCAGAAACAACACGCCGCGATGCCCCAGCGAAATTTCGCCGGGGCGGGGCCATGCCCCGCCGCCCACCAAACCAGCGTAGCTGATAGTGTGGTGGGGCGCCCGAAAAGGGCGGCGGCGAATCAGCGGCGTGCCGCCCGGCAACTCGCCCGCCACGCTGTAAATGGCGGTCACTTCCAACGCTTCATCTACCGACAACCGGGGCAAAATGCCGGGCAGCGCTTTGGCGATGAGCGTTTTGCCGGTGCCGGGCGGACCTGACAGCAACGCATTGTGCCCGCCAGCGGCAGCCACTTCCATGGCTCGCTTGACATGCTCCTGCCCCATAATGTCAGCAAAATCGGTGGCGTACGCAACCTCTTCCTGATTGATGGCGTCTAAATTAACCGTCAGTGGCTCGATCCCCCGCAAACCGGTCAGGTGGCTAACCAGTTGGCTTAAATCTTGTACTGGAAAGACATCGATTTCGGGAGCGCAGCTTCGGGGGCGTTGGCTGCCGGCACAAACACCCGTTCAATTTCTTCCTCCCGCGCCATTGCCGCCATCGAGACGATCCCTTTAGTGGGGCGCACCGCCCCATCCAACGACAATTCGCCGATAAACAACGCCCCTTCTAATTTGTTTAGCCATACCTGCTGTGTAGCGGCTAAAATGCCGACCGCTATCGGCAAATCGTAGGCAGGACCCTCTTTTCGCAAATCGGCGGGCGCCAGGTTGACAGTGAGATGTTTGGCGGGATTAAACTCCAAGCCGCTATTTTTAATGGCGGCGGCTACCCGGTCGCGGCTTTCTCGAATAGCGGCGCCGGGCAATCCTACAATAGAAAATGAGGGTTGTCCGCGCCGGATATCGACTTCAACTTCAACCAGGGCGGCATCTAATCCAACAACGGCACAACTTAGGACTTTGGCAAGCATCAAATGCCGGCAGTCAAGCTCTCGGCAACGCGCAACAGCTTTTCTCGGGGCATCGGCAACGATCTGCAACTCAGGGTCAGCTCCCACCGAAAACATGGCGATGGGATCAATGATCGAAACTGAGGATGAATCGGCATCCTCTTGGTAAATGATCACATTGCACGGCAACAGCAAGCCGACATCCAACTCGGTATTCAAAGCGTGATGAGCCAGGGTGGGGTTACATGCCCCAAGGATCATGTAGGGGCGAAATTCAGCCCCCAGCTTTTCCTTTAACGTCGCTTTGATGTCGATTTCAGTCAGTATGCCAAAGCCCTCCTTTTTGAGGGCGGCAGTTACCCGTTCGATGGCGTCTTGGTAAGAAACGGGCAACGAAAGTTGGATTCCATACGCGGATGTGGCTGACATTTTATCTCCTATTCATGGCACAGCATTCTCAAACAATCAAGAATGAATCGATTTGAAATTGCCGGCAATTATATCAATTTCCGCCAATTCTTTCTATTTGGCAGAAACAACTGGCTTGCCCACCCTTGGCGAGCGAGAAAAGATAGAAAAGTAAAGGGCGCCCGCCAATATAGCCGCTGCCGCTGTCACAAAAAATGGTTTGTACCCCGCCTCGGCAATAAGAAAACCGCCCCCCATCGACGCGGCAACCTGCCCAATGCCATGCGCCGCCCCCCCTGTGCCTGCCATCGTCGCCCACCATACCGCCGTTACGATTTCTAGTCGGTACACATAAAGCGTGGGACGGGTGGCGGCAGCAAACAACATCATGGCAATATAGCTGACCGCCGCTACGCCCGGATGTGGGATCAGGGCAAAGGGGAGCATACATGCCGCCATGCCAAACATGCCGACCTCCAGGATGCGATCATTGCCCCAACGACCAGCCAACGCCGGAGTGAGCAACGCAATTGGCACAGAAAGAAACAAAGCGGCGGCGGATACCGCTCCAATTTGGTCGGTAGACATGGCAAATTCAACGTCAAAATAGAGGTTGTAAAAGCCGCGCGCCGAAGTTTCGCCAAAGGTCCGCAAAAACATCACCGTCGCCATTGGCGCCAGCAAAAAGTATGGGGTAGCCTCCCGTTCTGCCTTGTTGGGATTTTGAGGAATATGTTCGGTGTCGCCCGCCCGCAACATGAGAATAAATGCCGGCACAAACAACAAAGCGCCGCACAACAGCGTGTATCGGTATGGGGCTGGATTATCCAGGGTCGTTCCCATAAGCTGGCTCAATTTGCCGGGCAGCGTCCCGCCAAACAAACTGCCGACAAAACCAGACAACGGAAAAAGCGCCGTCCGCATAGAAAAGGCGTGATTTCGCTCTTTTTCCGTCGATTTGTCCATCATAAACAAATTGCCATTGACCCAATACAATGGACCGCCAAAGGAGGCGATGAGGTTGGCTCCGATCAGCCACACTCCTTGCCAGCCGTCGGGGGCATATTGCGCCAGCGGCAGCAACGTATAACCCACCAGATAACAGAGAATGCCGGCAACAATCAGGCGGCGGGTGCCCCATCGTCTGCCCATCATCCCCGCTGGAAAACTCATCAAAATAAAGGCGAACTGTCCAGCGGCGTTGACGGCGCCAATAAATTTTGGCTCATAACCCAATCGCAGCAAAAAGAGGTTGAGCAACACCGGAAAAACGCCGCTGGTAGCGAACCCCGCCAACATAGCAGTAAGCAAATAGAGGCGAACATCGCGGCTCAACCGTTTCAAATTGCCCCAATATTCTCGAATTGGCTCTAAAAACGGGGAAGAAGCGCCGGAAAACATGAGAGGATGAAAAATTGCCGAAATCGAACTGGGATTGGTAACTTAATTCTCGATGGTAACATCCTGCCCGGCAATGGGCTGCAGGGTGAATTGTTCAAAACTGGTATGGTATTCAAATACCCACAGCTCCCGGCTGATTTTGTTTTCGCCGCTCCCAATGGTGATTTTATAATAGCCAGCCACCACATCGTCGATGGCAAAATTTTCGCCTAGTCTATCGTCGCCATTCACCGTACTGCCGGCATACGTCGTGGTTTGATAATATTGGGCGGTTGGGGCGTCGATGCGATGCAGCATTACTGGCGTCTCTTCCGCCACTGCCCCATTGCCCCACTCAACCCGCCCCGCCACCGTCCCCCGCCCTTTGAATGGGTATAGCCACAACAACGGATTGCGGGTCGATTCGTAGGTGGGGCTGCCAACCCGCACCTCAAAATGGAGGTGCGGACCATCCGCCACCCCGGTTGCGCCAGACAAACCGATTGGCTCGCGAGCGTCAACTGTTTGCCCTTCGGAAACAAAAACCTGGTTGAGATGTCCATAAACGGTGTAAACGGCTTGTCCATTCCAAGCAGAATCATGCTGAATGATAATTACATTCCCATAAAAGTTGGTTGTTTGACCAAAGCGCGTCTGGTCGTCGCTGCCGGCAAATAACACCGTGCCGCTGGCGGCAGACAACACTTCGGTGTTATGCCCCACATTAAACTCCACCCCATGGTGCGGTCGCAACCTGCCGCCCCGCGTGCCGCCATACGGGTATGTTTTGTCTGTCCACACCACGCCGCCATCGGCAATGGGGCGCCATAGCCAATAATGTTCATCGTTGGGGGTAAAAGGCAGGGCTGGCGGGGTAAAGGTGGGGATCGGGGTAGGAGATGCCGGCAATAAGGTAGGCAGCGCTGTTGCCGGCAGCGGCGTAGGCGTATCTGACGCAACCGTTGGCAAAGCAAAGCTCTGCAAACCGCTTTCTGGCGCAGAAATGGTGTTAACCACCACTGGATTCAAGCTATTTGGCGAGGCGGAAAATTGAATATCTGCATTAGGCGGGGGCAAAGCCGCCCCCTCTACCGCAGCTAACGCTGGAACGCCTGGTTGGGAGTTGCAACTGGTTTGGGTCAAACTGATCGTCAGCCCACAAATTAAAATCAAGAAAAACCAACGTTTCATCACAGGCGTGGACTGTAACAAAAAAACAACCCACAGGCTACCCTAAATTCCCGCGCTCAATCGTTATTTGAATCGCCTCATCCGCCGCTAAGCTGATTTGGGCATTTAACTCATCAACTTCGCTTCGCCAGGCGTCAGCCAACGCCTGATCATCCAAGCCATGCGCGTTAATTTTGACGTTGAATCCCGCCGCTTGCGCCGCCGCTCTTGCCATAATCGCCCCACACGCCCCGTCTGAGATGGCGTTGAGGTTGCCGATAGCCACGATCTGTTTCGTCAACTCCGCCACCTGCAGACAATCCCGCATCATTTGCAGCGGAACTTCGCCGGCGCGAACCGTTGCTTGTTGCATCGCGTCGCTCCTGGCGTCGCCCGTCAACGATTTGTCGCGTACCACTGCCATAAAGGCGTCAAATGCGGCGATATCGTCCGATACCGCCTGGGTCAGACTCAGGCGCAGCTCTTCCGCTTTGTCGCTTATCTCTTGGGCTTGGTCTGAAACGTCGGCATATTTTTTGCGCCCAATGGTCAGCCCCGCCATCATTTGGGTAAGCGCCGCCCCCAATGCTCCTGCCAACGCCCCTACCGATCCGCCGCCTGGGGTAGCCGATTTGCCGGCAACAGCCTCGACAAACTCTTTTGGCGGCTGAATGCCGGCATTTTCACTGTCATATTTCGCCTCTGCTGCCGCCTTAATTTCCAAAACCTGGTCATTATCAAAATCGTCTAACTGCAAATAATATGTAGCTGCATCCAACAACGCCTGTTGTGGCGTCAACCCCACCAACTCCGCTTTGGTCACTCGCAACCCATATCGTCCCGCCTCCCGTTTGACCATCTCTTGTGCCTGGGGAATCGCCGTCTTTTCAAAATTGGTCAAATTCATGCTCACCTGGGCTTGCCCGTCTACCATCACCCCCATTGCCTGCACAAAACGCAGTCCGCCGCTGCTGTGGCGGACTGTAGCGGCGATTTTTTTGGCGATCTCTACCCGGTCGCTATTTAGATAGATGTTGTAGGCGATCAAAAATGGACGGGCGCCAATTACCGTGGCGCCGGTAGATTTGGCTGCGGCAGGACCAAAATCGGGTTGGCGGCGGGGGTTCACCCCGATTTCCGTTTTCCACGCTTCATATTGCCCTTTTCGAATGCGGCTTAACAGCTTTCTTTCGGGGCGAGTCGCCGCTTCGCCATACAGATAAACGGGTATCTCCAACTCCTCGCCTACCCGCTGACCGACCTGGTTAGCAAGTTCGACGCATTCGGCTATGGTAACATTTTGCACAGGCACAAATGGGCACACATCCGTTGCCCCAATCCGGGGATGCTCTCCTTCATGCTCATCCATGTCGATCAACTTTGCCGCTGTAGCGACCGCCTGAAACGCCGCTTCCGCTACCGCTGGGGGCGGCCCGATAAAAGTGATGACTGTGCGATTATGGTCTTTGTCAGGGCTTATCCCCAGCAAGCGCGTCCCTGATACCGCTTTGATGGCGTTGGCGATGGCATTGTACACTTGTGGACGGCGTCCGTCGCTAAAATTTGGCACGCACTCAACCAATTTGCTCATGGAATTCTCCTTACTGCCCAAAATCTAAGCAGACAGACAAAAAGCATGAAAAAATGCCGGCAACTCTCCGACCAAATTCCCATGCTCAATTTAAATTTAAATCCAACTATCGATCTAATTCCACGCGCCCAACACTTCGGGACCGCGATCCAATTCCCACGGATAAATCACATAGCGGTCAGTGACAGCCGCATAATAGGTTGGCGTAATGCCCGGATACAATGAAGAAGCCGGTTTGTAATGGAGCACGCAGGTTTCTGGCATGCCGCCCGCGGCGTCGATTCGATTTGCCACATTGACGATGTTGCGTCCTCGCGTCCACACATCGTCTACCACCAATATGCGTCGCCCTTCTAGCAGCTCATCTTCAGGAAATTGAATAAATTCTGGAATCGCGTATTTTGCCTCGGCGCGAAAGGGCAACCCAGGAAAGTCAGCCGGAAACCGAATCGCGGCAATCAAAATATAGGTGATGTCGAGCGCTTCCGCCAACATACCGCCCGGCACGATACCGCCGCGAGTGATAATCACCATCGAATCGAACCGCCCATGAATTTGCGGGGCAAGGTAATCGATCAAACGATCTATATCTGACCAAGTTAAGACTTCTCGCTCCATAACAATCTCCAAAATACGCTATTAACAATTTATCTGACAAGGTTTTACCCAAAAATAACGGTTCGTCAACCTTTTACCCTTTTTTGCGGGCAGGGAAACGAGACAAAACGGTGGCGCTGTCTGGCTTTGGCATACGAGCGCCGGGCTTGATCGCCTTAGGCAACCGCAAGGGGCGCTTTCCGCCGCCTGTTTGGTAAATGAGCAAGGTCGAACCTGGTTCGGCAAATTCGTCGGGTACCATCGCCTGACCAAGCAAATATCCGGTCTGGTCGATGGCGCAACTGGTGACAAAACCAATGATTTTGCCTTGTCGGTTTAAAATGGGGTCGCCTGTTTCAGGACGACGCACCCCTTTATCGTCCATGCGGAATCGAACCAATTCTCGCTTACGGCTTGCTTCGGAAGCGAGAAAAGCGCTGCGCCCTATAAAAAACGGTTTCCACACTTTGACAAAGCTGGCAAAGCCGGCATCTCCGGGAGAAAGGTTTTGGTCGCCAGCCAATTCGTGCCCATACAAGGGCAAACCCGCTTCAGTGCGCAAACTGTCGCGGGCAGCCAACCCACACGGGGCTATACCAAAGGGCTTGCCGGCATCTAACAGAGCGTCCCAAAACGGAACCAACTGGTCAGGGTGAACAAACAACTCATACGCCACCCGCTCGCCAGTGTAGCCAGTGCGGGAGATAACGGTGTAAAACTCGCCCAATCTGCCCTCCGCCAAGCCTGCCCAACCCATCTTTTTTATTTTGCCGGCAAGGGCGTCATCGTCACACATCGCCAACAAAATATCGCGGGAAGCGGGACCTTGCAACGCCACATCCACCAACCGCTCTGCCCCCCATTCCGGCTGGCGCAAATCGCGCAATCGGCATGGGTTTTGTATTTTCGCCCAGGGGCGCTCGTTGTCGATTGCCACGCGCCCTTCATTGACGGCTGTCAGCCACGCCCAATCTTTGTCGTTGTTGGCGGCATTCACCACCAGCAAATAAACCTCTTCTGCCCGTCGATATATGAGCAAATCGTCTACCACGCCCCCATCGGGTAGAAGTAAATAGGTGTAATGAGATCTTCCCACCTTTAGCCTGCCGATCTCGTTGGCGGAAACGGTTTCCAAAAATTGGGCGGCATGGGCTCCGCTGGCTTCCAACACCCCCATGTGGGTCACATCGAACAAACCAGCCGCTTGCCGGACGGCGTTGTGTTCCTCGCTGACGCTGCTGTACCAAACGGGCATATCCCAACCGCCGAACGGCGCCATTTTTGCCCCTAACTCTTTGTGCCTTGCCCATAACCCAGTTTGGCGCAAAGGGGCGTCGGCTGGCTCTTCCCAGGCAAATGCCGGCAAAGAACCGCCCTCCCCACCTCCCTCTGAACCAATAAAAAATGGTTTGCTTTCCGCTATCCCTCCGTTGACGCCTGGCGCCGGCAAGTCGGCAGGGGGCGCTATGGTTGAGACGACGACTGGACCCGGCAACTTGGCATGCAAATCGCTAAATTGAATGTACCCGTCCGACAAATCGGCTAAATAGATGGCTGCCAATGTGGCGTCGGGCACGCTAGCAAAACGAAGTTGGAATTGGGCTGGGGCAATTCGTTTCAGCGTGGCGTTGAGTTGCTTGCCGGCAATGCCCAATTGGGCGGCTTGGCTGTCGCCATCCGCCAATGCCGGCACATTCGAAGCGACCACATAATCGAGAAAAACGGCTGAATCCTTCCCGCGTATCTGAACCGTATCCCCCGCCGCTTGGGGGTCAGGGCTGTTTGTCAGCTCTCGCGCCAATTTTCGAGCCTGCTGTAGCGTCTCCCAATCCACTTTGGCGCGGCGGCGAATTTTGCTGCCGGCAGCTGTGTAGGCAAATGGGGTACACGCCTGGAGCAAGGTCGCTATCGCCTCCGCCAATTTGTCGATTTCAGCGTCGCCAAAGCCAAGCTGGCTAATCCACACTGTACCCAACCTCACTCCGCTGGCGCGAAAGGCGGAAGGGTCGCCGGGAATAGTGTTGCGGTTGGTGACAATGCCGGCAACGTCCAAAATACGCGCCGCCATATCGCCTGTCAGATAATCTTCCCCATGGGTTATTCCCTTCATATCCAGCAACAGCAAATGGTTTTCTGTGCCGCCGCCCACCACCCGAATGCCTCGGGCTTGCAACTGCTCCGCCAACCGTTTGGCGTTGCGCCGCACCCGTTGTTGTAACGCTTTAAAAGCGTCTGTTTTTGCCAACCTTAGAGCGACCGCTATGCCGGCGATGCTGTTGAGATGAGGACCTCCTTGTTCGCCTGGGAAAACCGCCCGGTCAATTCGATGGGCGAGTTGTCGTTTGTGGGTGAGGAGCATCGCCCCACGCGGACCGCATAAGCTTTTGTGGGTGGTACTCATCACCACATCGGCGATGCCAATCGGGCTGGGATGTTCGCCCGCCGCCACCAAACCAGAAATATGGCTGATATCTGCTAGAAGATAAGCCCCAACTTTGTCGGCGATGGCTCTAAAACGCGCCCAATCGACGACAAACGGGTAGGCGGTAAAGCCAGCCACAATAAGGTTAGGTATGACTTCGACAGCTTGGGCTTCGATGGCGTCGTAATCGAGTTTTTCGGTATCTGTGGGCACATTGTAGGGAACGCTGTTGTATAGCTTGCCGCTGCGGTTGACCCGCGACCCATGGGACAGATGCCCGCCATCGTTCAAGTTCATCCCCATGATAATATCGCCTGGCTCCAGAATGCCGGCATACGCCTGGCTGTTGGCGGGTCCGCCGCTCAAAGGCTGCACATTTACATATAAGTCATCAGGGCTAACCCCATTATCGGCAAACAGCTCTGCCGCCCGACGTCGCGCCAACGCTTCCAACTGATCGGCATATTCCACCCCTTTGTAATAACGCGGGTCAGAGTTGCGTCGATAATGCGCCAATTCTGCCGCAAAATCAGCGATTTCCGCTTCCGTTTGCCGGCGACTATCTTCCCTCGGGTACCCTTCGGCGTAAATATTGCCAAAAGCGCTGCCCAACGCCTCGTTAACGGCAGGCGGAGCGACGCTTTCGGATGGAATCAAAATGATGGTCGATTGTTGGCGGGCGGTTTCTCGCTCGATCAGCTCCTGCATAATTGGATCTAGCGCTTTCACTGTGCCTTCAATTATCAAATTTTGGGGCATAGGATCTCCTGCAATTTGCCAATTTTTTTGGGATAAGCGAGAAGGAAAGGCAGCGGCTCTAGGCATCAGAAAACGCTAGAGAAGCGCGGGGGGATGTCGGCAAAAGCGCAATTTGCCGGCAGAGTCGCTTATCCACTGTTTCTATCTCGGAGTGTGGCGTGTCTGTTACTTTGCGATGTTAATTGTCAGACATTTGAAGCGCGAGCGGGTATTGTAACAGGATTCATGAGAGGCGGCTATAATGGGCGGATGTTAATCGATCGGTTGACGATTGTCGGAATGGGTTTGATGGGCGGCTCTTTGGGGCTCGCTTTACGCCCCTCTGTTCGCCATTTGACCGTTGTAGAAAAAGGGCGCGAGGCGCTGGCGGCAATAGAGGCATGGGGTCAGGCGAACGTTGTGACAGATTCATTGGCGGATGGCGCGGCGCAGGCTGAAGCGATCATTTTTGCTACGCCAGTTCAAACGATCATCAACCAAATTGAGCGCTTGCCGGCATTATCGGGGGGCTGTTTTGTACTCGATTCGGGCAGCGTTAAACAGGAGATTTGCCATAAAATGGAGACGTTGCCCCCTTCATTTGCTGCCATTGGCGGGCACCCCATGTGCGGCAAAGAAAGCGGTGGATTTAAGCATGCCGACCCCGCATTGTTTCAGGGGCAAACTTTTGTGCTGTGCCCTACTGCGCGAACCACCCCCACCGTTCGCGCCCTGGCTCAACAACTCGTCAAAGCGGTCGGCGCTATCCCGCTGGAAATGGGATCGGATTTGCATGATCAGATCGTGGCAGTCACCAGCCATTTGCCCTATCTGCTGTCGGCGACGCTGATGCAACAAGGAGCAGATTTTGCCCGTAAAGAAGGAGATGTCGTATGGCAAACTTCCGCTTCCGGCTTTCGAGATAGCTCTCGGCTTGCCGGCAGCGATCCGAAGATGATGCTCGATATATTGTTGAGCAACCGGCAACCGATTTTAGAGCGGATAAACGACTATGCGTCATCATTAGAACGAGTCAGACAAGCGTTGTCCGATCATGACGCGGATTGGCTGCTCCAATGGTTGACAGCCAGCCAATCTGAACAAAACGCCTATGTCGCCGCTAAATATGACGACAGCTTAAACAAGGAGAAGTAGCAATGTACTTTTTAATTATGGTTCTCGACGACCCAACGGAATTGAGCAATGTGCTAGAGGCGTGGGCAAATGCCGGCGTTAGGGGGGTGACGATTTTAGAAAGCACTGGCATCAATCGGGTGTTAACCAGGGCAAACCCACACCCGGCAATGATGCGGTTTGGCAGCGTTTTTGGCACGCAGCGGGTGGGGCACAATACTCTATTTGCCGTTATCGACTCCCTAGAAACAGCGGAGCGGGCGGTTGCCGGCACAGAAGCGGAGCTAGGCGATCTCTCCAAACCCGATACCGGCATCATCACCGTCTTGCCTGTCATCAAAACATGGGGGCTCAGCAAAGAATATACGGCTGCCTCCTCTGAAGAAGAGACACAGGGTTAAGTGGTGACTATTTCTCCCTATCTCCTCTTTTTGCTCAGCGCCATTTTTGTGGTGATCGCCGCCAATCAGTTGGCAAAATATGGTGACATCATTGCCGTTCGTACCCAGGCTGGCGGGCTGTTAGTGGGCACAATTTTGCTGGCTGGCGCAACCTCATTGCCCGAAATGTTGGCGTCGATCAGCGCCTTTAGGCAAAACACGCCCGACTTGGCTGCCGGCAACTTTCTGGGCAGCAACATGGTCAATATCATGTTATTGGCGATCCTCGATCTGCTCAATTACCAGGTGCCCCTCATCCGCCGCGATGCCCTCAACCAAACGATGACCGCCGTCTTAGGCATTTTGCTCACTGCGGTGGCAGTCGTTTTCATCGAAGCCAAAATGAATATCGTCATTGGTTGGATTGGGCTGGACAGTTTGATTTTGATCGGACTTTATTTTGCCGGCGTATGGTTGATTCAGGCGGAAGGGCGCGCCAGCATTGGCGCTATCAGCGATTTAGCGGTAAAGGTCAGCGCCGATTTCCCCTCGTTACGGCAAGGGATCATTGGCTTTGTGTTGTCGGCAGGGGGATTGATGCTTGTGGTGCCGCTCCTCGTCCAAGCCAGCGGCGACATCGCCGAATCCTCCGGTTTGGGAGCCACTTTTGTCGGCACTGCCTTGCTTAGTTTGGTTACATCGCTGCCAGAGCTGTTGGCAGCATATGCGGCAGTACGCTTAAATGCCCTCGATTTGGCAGTGGGCAATCTATTTGGCTCGGTGGTATTTAATATGCTGGGATTGGGTTTAGCCGATCTCTTTTATCCGGGTTCGCTACTATTTGTAATCAGCCAAGATTTTGCCCTGGTAGGCATGTTAAGCATTTTACTAACCACATTGGCGGTAATGGGCAATTTAGGCAGGCTAGAACGGCGCATCTGGTTCATTGAAATTGACGCCCTGGTGATTATGCTAACTTATCTTGCCGGCATGTATTTGCTGTTCCAACGGGGCTTAAGCGGCTAAATTTTATCTAACGCCTGGGCAAAGTCCGCGATAATGTCTTCCGCTTCTTCGCAGCCAACCGACACCCGAATCAAATTGTTTTGGGTCGGTTTCGGATACACCAATGTGTGCAGGTCGCCCAGACTAACTGCGATATCGCACATTTGCACGGCATTTACAAAGCGGTTCATTTCTGCCGCGTCCCCTTTCACCTTAAACGCCATCATTCCGCCAAACCCATTGGCAAATAAGCTCTGACACAAGGAGTGTTGGGGGTGGCTGGGCAAACCAGGGTAGCCTACCCACTCCACTTTGGGGTGCGCGTCTAAAAAAGCGGCGAGGGCTAACCCATTTTGGCTATGTTGTTTCATGCGCAGCGGCAAAGTGCGGGCGCCACGCAAAACCAACCAAGCGTTCATCGGGCTTAAACACCCGCCAAAGGAGTCTAATTTCAGGCGGGCTTTGTCCATATCCCTTTTGCTGCCGGCAATCACTCCCGCTACCGTATCCCCATGCCCAGAGATATATTTTGTCGCCGAATGTAGCGTCAGGTCAGCCCCAAATTCAGTGGGGCGTAACAGATAAGGGCTACCAAAGGTATTGTCTACGATCAAGGTCAGATCCTGCTCATTTGCCATTTGCCGCAATGCCGGCAAATCCGCGATGTGGATGTGCGGGTTAGAGATCGTCTCTACAAAAATCGCCTTGCTGTTTGGCTGCAACGCCGCCCGAACCGCCGCCAAATCCCGAATGTCGACAAAAGAGACCTCAATTCCCATGGCTGGACAATCTTCCATGAAAAATTGGCGGCTGATCACAAACAGATCTTCGCTCACCAAAATATGGTCGCCAGCCTGCACAGAAATCATCACGACGATCGCCACCGCCGCCATGCCTGAGGCGGTAACTAAAGCCGCTTCGCTCCCTTCCAGCGCCGCCAGCTTCCGCTCTAACGCATTAGTGGTGGGGTTGGCAGTGCGGCTATAAAAAAAGCTGTCTAGCGGCTGGGCTATCGCCGCCGACAACGCTTCGCCGCTATCAAATGCGAAGGCAGCGGTTTGGTAAATGGGGGCGCTATAGCCGTCCGTTTGTGGGTCGCGGCTTTCGCCGGCATGAATCGCCAATGTGGCAAAAGATGGAGGGGAATTGTTTTTCATCATTTGTCTCCAGTAGAAATTTTTTGTCCGTTTATTTTTTTGCATCCAAGCGGTCAGATTGGCTCGGGCTGGTTGCTCATATCTCTTTTGAAACGGTTGGAAGCGCCTACCCCCATCCACGCTCGCCGGAAGCTCTGCCAGTTAAACGCGCTTACGCTCATCGTCTAAAAAATCTCCCAGCCGCGACAACCCCACTTCCAAACGCGCCGCCTCTCCGCCGCCAACGCCCAATCGAATATGTTGGGGGCAGCCGTAAGCGGAACCAGGTATCAAAAAGGTACGGTACGGGGGCTGCAACAGCTTTTGCGCCGCATAGTCGCTGTTGAAAGGGGTATGCAGCCGGCACAAGCCAATCAACCCGGCTGCCGGCATTTGCCAGCCCAACTCCTGGCGCGAATCGATAAATTGGTTCAGCAGCCGCAGATTCGCCCTGCCTTCCGCCTGGGCTGCGCCAATTGCAGCCTCATATCGTTCTGGGCGGGCGGCTATTTCGGCGATAAACTCCCCCATTACATTCATAATTTCGGAGCTGTTTTCCCGCAAAATCACCGCATCATGAACCAGTTCCGAATCGCGGCAAATCAGCCAGCCGATACGCAGCCCTTGCAGCCCTAACGCTTTGGAGACGCTGCCCACGCTGATGCCCCGCTCGTAGATGCCGGCAACCGATGGAACTCGTCCGCCGCTCCATTCCAGCCCAGCATAAACCTCATCGCACAACAGATAGGCGCCAACCCGCTTTGCCATGCCGGCGATTTGGCGCAGCCTTTCTTCTCGCAAAACGCCGCCCGTCGGGTTGTTGGGATTCGACAAAAAGATGAGTTTAGTTTTCTCTGAAATGAGCCATGCCAATTCATCCAGATTGAATTCCCAATTAGCCGCTTCTCGGCGGCGCAAAACCTTAATTTTTGCCGGGATCGCTTCTCCCAAAACAAAGGGTTGCAGCCAGCCGGGTTGCTCGGCGATAATTTCGTCTCCTGGTTGAACCAGTTGAGTAATGGCTAAAAAGTTGGCTTCAGCAGCGCCAGCGGTGATGAGGATGTCGTCCAGGGCACAGAGTTCTTTAAGGTTGGTTAATTTTAAGATGTGGCGGCGCAATGCCGGCAATCCCTGAAAGGATTGATTCGACCAATCCAGCGACAAATTCGGGTCGAGCTCGTCCAAAAAATCGCCCAGACGGGGCGACGTCGCCAGCGAAAAACCCAGCGTCGCTTCCGGCTGCTCCAAAGTCGTTTTCAGCAGATATTCAAACAAGGCGTGAATTTTGACTTTCATCTGTGGTCAACTATCATTTCCAACATCAAACAAGCAACGAGGAGAATAACATGGCGCAACGCGATACGATTCGCCGACTGACGATTTTAGATTATGGACGCTTTCTCGTCCACGAAAACAACCGAATCATTGGTCTTCCAGGCTATCTGCTGCAAACGCACGACGGGGAAAACATTTTGGTAGACACCGGTTTTCCCGCCTGGTATGTGGACGACATCGACGCCGCTTCAGAAGCGGATGGCTTAGGCAGTTTTGGCGTTTTGATTGAGTTTGACGCCTTAAATTTGCCGACATCTCAACTGGCGCTGGCGGCTCTCACCCCAGCCGACATCGACATCTTGATCATCACTCACACCGATATCGACCACGTGGGCGGCATCGCCGATTTTCCAGGGGCAACTATCGTCATCGCCGAAGCGGAACGCGCCTTGCCTCGCCCGCGCTACTTTGCCGACCAAACCCCTATAGCCTGGCCCCCCCATGACGATTGGATAATCGTCACAGAAGATATGCAATTGCGTCCCGGCATTCAACTGCTGACCACGCCCGGTCATTCGCCCGGGCAACTTTCGCTGCAGGTCAGGCTGCCAAAATCAGGAGCGATATTGCTCACTAGCGACGCCATCTCTCGTCCTGGCGAAATCGAAGAAGGATTTCCTACCGCATGGGACGCCGATTTAGCCAAGAAAAGCGCCCAGAAATTGATGGCGATCGCGCAGCAAGCGGGGGCAAAAATCATTTACGGGCATGATCCCAACCAATGGGATGCGTTGCCCAAAGCCCCGCAATTCTACTCTTAGCTTCGAGAAAAACTCGGTTTTGGAGAAAAACCGAGTTTCTAAAGGCGTAAATTCCAGTCTCCTATCGAACGTCTCGCCCCTGATTGAGGAGTATCACATTGCCGCTGGCGCAATCCCCGGCTGGCGACATAAGAAAGGCGACCCAGGCAGCGATCTCTTCCGGCTGCATCGGCTTGCCCTGGGGCATGCCGGCAATCGCCTGTTGCAACACATCGGGCGCCACTACATCAAACAGATCAGTCTGGGTCATCGCTGGAGCAATAGAGTTGATAACGATATTTTCTTTGGCATATCGACGCGCCAGATGTTTGGTCATGGTGTCCATCGCCGCTTTGCTGGCGCGGTAATGGGCGGGATCGAACACCTCAAAATTATATGCCCCATTCGACGAGATGTTGACGATTTTCTTAATGTCGGGGCGCTCCAACATCAGCGGAATCGCTTGCTGGCAACAGAAAAATGCGCTCTCAAAGTTAATGCCCATCTGCCGCCGCAACTCGTGGGGCGTTATATCTACAAAGTCGTTCATCAAGCATGTGCCGGCATTGTTGACTAGCCCGTCAACGCCGCCTACTCGCCCATTTATTTCAGCAAAGGTCCTTTCCACTTGCGCCGGATCAGTTAGATCGGCAACCCAGGGCGTAAACATCTCCCCCAACTGTTCGGCGGCAGCCGTTAAAGCAGGCTGATCCATGTCGATGCCGGCAACCGCCATTCCATCTTTCAACAACGCTTTGGCAATCGCCAACCCAATGCCCCGTCCCGCGCCGGTTACAACCGCTATTTTCCTCATCCCATCCTCCTAAAATTGCGTCTTACTCCCTTTAGGTTTTTCAGAAAACAAACAAACGCTCAACCCCAAAAAGCCTCTAACCACTTCCGAAAATCCATCCATTTGCACAATTAATTTTGGGAATTGACCCTAATCCATTCCGCCACTTGAGATGCGGTTTCTTCCGCCGCAACGTCAGATGTATTGAACAGATCGATTTGAGGCGCGGTCAATTCCGCATTCGCCTGCAGCCACTGATTGAACCCAATTTGCGTTTCAATATTCGCTTCGCCGCCGCTCTGCCGCCATGTTGGGCGCTCCTTTAAACGGGACGCCAGGAGGTCATCATCACAAATCAAGGCTAAATAAGATGTTTTTGAGAAATATCGCCGTTCGACGCATGGCTCGATATTGTCTGGAATAGCCCCAGCGCTAAACAGGGCAATAGGCTTGCCCGATTGCCCGATATTTTTGCTCATCCTCAACCACGTTTCAAAAAACATCCTGAAATTGTCCTCAGGTCGATTAAATTCATCTCGCCACAAAATATCGCCTTCGAGCAGAATGGCTTCCTCTATAGCGCCCGCCAAACGGTTGCAGATGGTTGATTTTCCTGTACCGCTTGCCCCACAAATAAGCAGCAGAGGAAGTTGAAGAAAGGGGCGTTTATGCCGGCATTCGGGGCAAACAACGAACGCTCCAGCCGGGTCGATCATCTTATCCGCCCGATATGCGCCGCATTGTTGACAGACGTTTACCATCAGCCAGCCCTAGCCGGCAGATACCCATTGGCGCGCAACCAGCTTTCCGTCTGCGCCATGCCGGCATCGATATCGAATCGAGGCTGATAATCGAGCAAAAGCTGCGCTTTATAAATCGGATAACGGCTTTTTGATTGATAAAACGCCAGCAATTCCGGATCAATGCCGATATTCCATCTCAGTCTATTGGTTACATTTAACGCCGCCCGCGTCAGCCACAGCGGAACTTTAACCAACCGCCGGTTTGCCATGCGGGCGTAAAATCCGAAAAAGTTGCGCCAGCTAAGCGCCGCGTCCACAAAATTGAACGCCTCACCCACCGCTTGGGGCTGGCATGCCAATTTCAACAACCCATCAACCAAATTGTCGATAAACACCGGGTAAGCGTGTCCCGATCCATCGCCAAAAATCGTCGGCGTTCGCTTCTGAATCAACGACAGCGGGCGCAAAGTCCAGGCGTATGAACGCGGTCCATACACCATGCCAGGGCGGGCGATAGCCAACTCTATGCCCGTCTCGTCCGCCACTTGTCGCGCCGCCCATTCTCCATCCGCTTTGGTGCGTCCATAGAGATTGCGTTGGTAGCTGTCCACTGGGCGATCTTCCTCCATGGCAGGTTGATCAGGCGTGCCATAAACGGCAATTGAACTGAGGTGAACAAAGCGAGGCGGTTTGCCTGAGGCTTGCTCCGCCGCCCAACGGATTAAATTAGCGGTAGCAGTCACGTTGATCTGTTGCGCCTGGTTTTCGTCGCCGTGGCGGCTGCTGAGCCATGCCGCCGCATGAAAAATGAAATCCTTATCGGCGGTTAAGGGGCGCATCTCCTCCGGGTGGCGCAAATCGGCAAACGCCAATGTCACCCCTTTATCCCGCAGCCAATCTGACCCTTCCAACCGCCTGCCCGCGCCAGTGACGCATGCCCCTAATTCTGCCAGCCGGGCCGCCAATACCCCACCGATAAATCCTGTCGCACCTGTTACCAATGTTTTTTTGCCTTGCCAATCCATAGTGGGGATTGTACCCTTTCTCATCCAAAAATGAGAGGGGGTTGCCGGCATAAAATTGATGGCGATAATATCCAAGACATCATGGCAACAAAAACGCTTTGCCGGCACAATTCACAATCCATCGGTTGGCGACCATCTATTGGATGGCGTTAGCAGTTTTATTTTAGGAATTGGTATGCGACACAAAGTTTTATTATTCATTTTGGCGTTTGGTTTAGCGGCTTGTCAAAATAGCGGACAACAATCATCCTCCACCGAACCAGCCTCATCGCCGACAGCGCCCCCTCCCAGCGCCACCCCCTTGCCGGCAGCGACCGCAACCCCAATCCCGCCGCCCGCCGATACGGACACGCCACAACCGCCGACTGAAACCGCCGCCCCCAACCTGGCGGGACCCAGCATTTTGCTCACCACCCAAGCCCTTGCCGGCATGGCGCAATTGCCCACCCGCACCCCCGTGCCAGAAAATCAGCCAACCCCCGCCAATGAATTCGTGCCGATTTTCAACCAGGCGTGGGGGCTCGTCCACGAAAATTATGTGCGCGGCGACTTTAATGGATTGGATTGGGACGCCATCTACGACGAATATCTGCCCCAGGTAGAAGCGGTAACCGACCAAGAAGCGTTTTGGGGAGTGATGGGTCGATTGATTGGCGAATTAGACGACAAACACAGCCGCTTTGTCCCGCCATCCCGCTTTGCCGCCGAATTTGACATTCCGCGCCTGAGCCAAGGAGAGGGTCGTCCATCGCTGGGAGCGATCATTTGGCCCGCCCGCGAAGATGAATATCTCTTTGTGTGGGATGTGTGCCAGATTAGCCCTGCCGCCGATGCCGGCATCAAACGGGGCGACATCATTACCGCGATCAACGGCCAGCCCGTTGAACCAGGGGAAGAAGGATATGATAGAGGCGACGTTTTCGGTCAAATCTACAGCCAGGAAGATGGGGTGACCTTAACCATACATCAGGGAGCTGATCAGGAGCCTCAGGATTTGGAAATCTCCTTTGGAGGGGTTGGCGGCTGCCCGGGCTGGATTCGAGGCATCATCAGCGAATCGCCCCGCATCGGCTACATCGCCATTCCCGACTTTGGCGGCGGTTCAGATACCGTATTGCTAGGGTTTGTTAACGAATTAGAAGAAGACGCCCCGTTAGACGGGTTGATTTTGGATGTGCGGCATAATCCTGGCGGCAATTCTGACGCCGACGCCGCTATTTTTACGGAAGGCACATTTGGTACCACGGGCAAGTTACGGGAGGGCGCCTCGCAAGTCATTGTGCGAATCCGTGGACCAGTTAAATGGAACGCAACGACGCCGATGGCGCTGCTGATAGATGGCAGCAGCCATAGCGCAGCTGAATATTTCGCCACTTTTTTGCAACAGTCAGAGCGGGCGGTATTGGTAGGCGCGCCCACTGCCGGCAACACCGAAGGCATTACGGGCTTCACCTTGTCCGACGGCTCGCTGATTCGGCTGGCGGTACAAATCATCACCTTGCCTGACGGCAGTTCCATCGAAGATGTGGGCGTTCAGCCCGACATTCCCGTTCCGCTGGGACAATGGGGGTTGGGAGAAGATATACAATTGCAGGCGGCGCTGCAAGCGGTCATCGATCAAATCAGATAAGCCCCATGCGATTAGGCGTTGACAGCGGCGGCACCTTCACCGATTTTTTGTGGCAAGACGCCGATGGCGGGCTCCATATTCACAAACAACTTAGTTCGCCCGACGATCCGGCGCAAGCGATAGTTGCCGGCATCAATCACATGACAATTCCAATCCAGGCGGCAATTGTGCATGGCAGCACTGTCGCCACCAATGCCCTGTTGGAGCGGCGCGGGGCAAAAACCGCCCTGATCGCCACCAAAGGGTTCGGCGATATTTTGGCGATTGGGCGGCAAAATCGCCCCGATTTGTATGCCCTCGTTCCACAAAAGCCGCCGCCGCTCATCCCCAAAAAATACCGCTTTGAAGCAGATGAACGCATTTCGGCGCAGGGTGAAATCTTACAGCCGCTGGATGAAACGACGCTTCAGCCAATTTTAGAGCGGCTAGCGGCAGAACAGATCGAATCGGTCGCCATCTGTCTGCTTTTTTCCTTTTTGCGCCCTGAACATGAACAGAAAGTCGCCGAAGCCATTCAAACTTACTTCGCCGCTCTGCCCGCTCTCAATGCCCCCTTCATCTCGCTCTCGTCTGAGATTTTGCCCGAATACCGCGAATATGAACGAACCAGCGTTACCGCCATCAATGCCTATGTCGCTCCGCTGATGAGCCGCTATTTGTCCCGCCTGGCTGCTCAAGTCGCTCCCCGCTCGCTGGCGATTATGCAAAGCAATGGCGGCATCATTCAGGCGCAGACAGCCGGATGGCAAGCGGCGCGCACCGCTCTTTCGGGTCCGGCTGGCGGTGTGGTGGGGGCGCAATTTGTGGCGCAACAATCGGGTTTAGATCAGTTGATCACGTTTGATATGGGCGGCACTAGCGCGGATGTGGCGCTAATTCCTGGCAATTTGCCAGCAACTTCTCGCGGCGAGATTGCCGGCATGCCTCTGCGGTTGCCCATCATCGACATTCACACCGTTGGCGCCGGCGGCGGCAGCATCGCCTGGATAGACAACGGCGGCGCGCTTCAGGCAGGACCACAAAGCGCTGGCGCCAACCCAGGACCCGCCTGCTATCAGCAAAATCCATCCCCGGCTGAGTTGTTGCCAACCGTTACTGACGCCAATTTGCTCCTGGGGCGGCTAGACGCCGACCACTTTTTGGGAGGCGACATGCGTCTCAACGAGGCGGCGGCAGAACGAGCTCTAATGCAGTTGGCGGCGCAAACGGGCGTTGCGGCGCAAATGGATATTGCGGCGCAAGAAGCGGCGTGGGGAACGTTACAGGTGGCGAATGCTACTATGGAACGGGCGGTCCGTCGCATTTCGGTAGAACGAGGATATGATCCGCGCCGTTTTACGCTGGTGGCGTTTGGCGGGGCAGGTCCGTTGCACGCTTGTGATTTGGCGGCTGGATTGGGCATTCCCAATGTCCTCGTCCCTCGTTTTCCGGGCGTCCTATCAGCCCTGGGCATGTTGGCGGCGGCGCCAGGCAAAGATTATTCGCAAACTTATTTGGCTACCCTGACTGAATCTACCCTGAGAGAATTGGCAGAGATTTATGCCCACTTGAAAGAGAAAGGGGCGACCGAGATGGCGGAAGAGGGACATGAGTTGGCAACTTTGCGGCTAGAGCAAGGGCTGGATATGCGCTATCAAGGACAATCCCATGAGTTGCAGGTGAGCGTCGCGCCTAATATGCCGGCAGCAACGCTTGCCGAGCTGTTTCATCAGGCGCATCAAGAGCGGTATGGGTATCATCTGCCCGATGCCGGCATCGAATTGGTCACTTTACGACTAAAAGTAACTGCGCCGACGCCACAATTGCAGTTGCCGTCATTGCCGGCATCCGTTGCTGCCGACCCGAAAATAGGCGAGAAAAAGATTTGGTTCGACGCCCAACGTCCGACGATTTCTCCAATGTATCAACGAGAATTAATGCCGGCAGCGTTCCAATTTGATGCGCCCGCCCTCATCGTTCAATATGACGCCACCACAGTGGTTCCGCCCAATTGGCAGGGTGAGGTCGAACGCAGCGGCAATTTACTGCTAACCAAGATAGCGTAAATTGTAAAACGTATCGCCCCAAAAATGTCATTTGCTTATTTTGCCCCCTATTTCGGCTGTGCTACACTTCCCACATGATTCGTCTGTTCGATTTTCGAGATTTGCCGCTCGTCCACAAATTGCGCGACCATTACATCTCGTTTCATGCCGAAACAGCCCTGACTTCTGAAGTGCATATGTTTCGCAATGCCCTTGCCGGCATGTTTGTCGAGCGAGACAGCCCTACTTTTGTTTGGAAAGAGGAAAATAATGAGGCGGTTGGCATCGCCCGCGTCCATTTGCGAGAAGGGAATGAAATCGCTCAACTATTAATTGGTGGAGCGTTGCCTGCCGGCAACAATGGTTCCATGCCGCCAGCCGCTACTGATTTGTGGCTGCCTTTTCTTGATGAATTGGTACACGAACTTGGCAAACGAGGCGTGCATAGCATCGTGGTGGAGGTGAGCGAAACGAGCGACGAGTTGATCTTTTTGCGCCGCAGCGGCTTTGCCGTTTACACTCGACAAGATATTTGGGCGCTGGAAAGCGGCGAAGAGCCGCCAAACGGCAATATCTTACGCCCGCGCCAAGCGGAAGATGATTGGGACATTAATTTGCTTTATGCCAATACCGTCCCCCGTTTGATCCAACTGGTTGAGCCGACGCCGCCGTTGCAAGACGGGTTGGGTTGGGTGATGTGGGAAGATGGGGAATTAGCGGCATTTGTACAACGGTATGACGGGATTGCCGGCAGTTGGCTGCGCCTCTTCATTCACCCTGGGGCGCATACTTCAGCCGATCAAATCGCCAAAGCGGCATTGCAACTCAAAGCGCCCACGCCCGAGCGACCTCTATTTTGCTGCGTGCCTCGCTACCAAAGCTGGCTGCAAAGCCCGCTGCAAACGCTCGGTTTTAAATTGATCGACAGCCAGGCAGTGATGGTCAAACATACCGTCTCTCGCGTCCAGAAAGGGGCGCCAGAGCGGGCGGCAATGACCCCTGCCAAGCAAGTGGCTCGCACCACGCCTTACATTCAAAATCAGGAACGCCCCAACAAGCGCCGCCAAAAGAAAGCGATGCCAGTATAATCAATTGTTTGGAGAAAAATCTACCAGGATGTTCGCCCCATTTATCCGGCGCATCCTTCTTAACCCAGTCTGAAAAGACGATTTACAGCCTATCATGCCAGAAAGTAAAGTAACTGATGAGCTAAGGTCGCTGCTGGCGGTATTGCCAGAAGGCGTCCGAGAAAAATTGAATGACAGCGGCAGATTTGACGACCTGGTTGAGATTGTGCTGGATTTGGGTAGACGGCCCACAGCCCGCTACATGGATGGGGAGCAAATTTTGCGTAAAGCGGAAGTAACCGGGGCGGAAATCGAAGCGGTAGTGCAAAATATCGGCGATTTTGATGACGACAATAGAGCGGGCATCGCTCGTACGCTGCACCGAATTGCCGGCATTCGCAATCGGCGCGGCGAAATTGTGGGGCTGACCTGCCGCGTCGGGCGGGCGGTATATGGCACCATCGACATCATTAGCGACATCGTTGCCGAGGGCAGCAGCATTTTGCTGCTGGGTCGCCCCGGCGTGGGCAAAACCACCATGCTGCGCGAAATGGCGCGCGTATTGTCCGAGACAAAGCGCGTGGTCATCGTCGATACTTCCAACGAAATCGGCGGCGATGGCGACATCCCCCATCCAGCCGTGGGCAAAGCCCGCCGTATGCAAGTGCCCCGCCCCTCTCATCAACATGAAACGATGATCGAGGCGGTGGAAAACCACAATCCCCAAGTGATCATCATCGACGAAATCGGACGCGAACAAGAAGCGGCAGCCGCCCGCACCATCAACGAGCGCGGCGTACAGCTTGTGGGCACGGCGCACGGCAACGCCCTGGAAAATCTATTGCTCAATCCCACTTTGTCCGATTTGGTGGGCGGCATCGAAAGCGTCACCTTGTCTGACGAGGAAGCGCGGCGGCGTGGCACTCAAAAAACGGTGTTAGAACGGCGCGCTCCGCCTACCTTTGACGTATTGATCGAAATACAAAATTACAATAGGCTGGCAATTCACCGCCAGGTTTCTGCTGCAGTGGACGCCATGTTGCGCGACCAGCCGTTAGATATAGAAATTCGCTACAAGGATGAGGCGGACGAAATCCAAATCGAGCAGCAACGGTCGCTGCAAACGCCTTCTGGCTTGCGGCGCAACGGAGGAGAACGGCATGCCGGCAAAGATCCCGCCCGCGTCCTCAAAACCAATGGAACAACTCAATCGCCAAAAGCTGCCGAGCCGCCTCGCCAGGTAGACAAACCAGAGGCGCGTCGCATCAAAATTTACTCGTATGGCGTCGCCCGCAATCGCTTGTTGCAAGCTGGGCATGCCCTGGGGGTGAAGATCGACTTGGTGGACGAAATCCGTCAGGCGGAATTGTTTGTCACGCTCAAAAGTTATTATCGCCGCCGCCGCCGGGCGATTAGCGACGCTGAGCGGTATCGAGTGCCGGTCTACGTTTTGCGCGCAAATACCGATACCCAGATCAAAAACTTTTTGGCGGACGCTCTCAGTTTGCGACCAGTTCAGCCGAACGGTTTTGAATCGGCAATTGTCGAAGCGGAACGGGCAATTGGGCAAATTCAAAAGGGCAAACAGAGCGTCGATCTGCAACCTGCCGGCAATGCTGTCCGCAAATATCAGCATCAAATTGCGCGGCAAGCGAACCTAGTGTCGCATAGCTATGGGGATGAGCCAAATCGCCATGTTCGCATTTTCAACTCGCCCCGCAACGACCATTCGTAATGCTTCGGAACATGTTTATCACCTTTGAAGGTCCAGAAGGCAGCGGCAAATCAACCCAAATCAAATTGTTGGCGGCTTATTTGCGGCGGCGGGGGCATCAAGTCGTTCAAACGCGAGAGCCGGGCGGCACGCCCATCGGAGATGAGATTCGCGCCTGTTTGCACAATGTAGCGCACACTGAAATGGCAGCGGAGGCGGAGATTTTGCTCTATTCGGCGTCGCGGGCGCAATTGACGACGGAGTTGATATCGCCGGCATTAGCTGCTGGCAAGTTGGTGTTATGTGACCGCTTTTTCGACAGTACGTTGGCGTATCAGGGGTATGGGCGCGGGCTGGATTTGGAGATGCTGCGGCAAATCACGCAGTTTGCCACAGGCGGCTTACAACCAGACCTCACCTTTTTGCTCGATATCGATGTGGAATCTGGTTTAACCCGTCGGCAAGACAATGACGAAAGCATGAATCGGCTCGATTTAGAGGCGGTCGCTTTTCATCAACAAGTGCGGCGCGGTTATCATACCCTGGCGGCAGAAGAGCCAAATCGGTGGGTGATTGTGAATGCCGACCAACCAAAAGAAGTTTTGCAAGCGGAGTTACAACAAATCGTCTCCCGGCATGCCGCCGCCATCGTCCGCTAATGCCGGCATCGCTTTTTCAATCTCATCCGGCGACTGCCCTTTTTCCAACCTATCCACCACTTCGCCAAACTCCTCCCCCAAATCTTCTCCCATCTCGCTGCTCATCTTGCGCATAAACTGCCCCAACGCCTTGGGATCTTCCTCATCTAGCCCAGCCAACATATTGTCATCCGCCAATGCGTCCATTCTAGCGTCTTCCGACTTTGCCAACGCCACGCGCCGAATCATGCGGCTCAACTGATCGCTTTGGCAATGGGGGCAAATCTTCTCTTTCGTTTCATATTCCTCATAACTAAAGAAAAGGGTGGCTGCTTTTTTACAATTTTGACAGCGAAATTCATAGTTTGGCATAAATCTTCGACCTCTTTCATCACATCTGCATTCTAATTGCCCAATGTAGACATTGCCTAAAATTATACGTTTTGCAAAAACAGAAGCAAAATTGGACACAGCTACACCCCCCTTTGTATACTTAAACTTTCAATTGCTACTTAGCAAACAATGAATGATTAATTGTTTTCGGCACAAGCCGTCGTCTCAGTTAACCATTTGCCAATTTACCATTAACTATTTTTCTATGCTCCCAGATTATTACAACCGCCCTTCACATCCCGTTTTAGTCGTCATTTCTGGACCATCCGGCGTTGGCAAAGACACCATCGCCCAACTATTGTTGCAGCGCGAACGGAAAAATTTCCACTTCGTGGTGACAGCCACCACTCGCCCGCCCCGCGTTGGCGAGATAGACGGCAAAGATTATCATTTCGTCTCTACCGACGAATTTGCCCGCATGATCGAAGAGGATGAATTGCTTGAATATGCCATCGTCTACAACGATTACAAAGGGATTCCCAAACAGCAGATCCGAGACGCGCTGGCAAGCAATCAGGATGTGATTATGCGGCTGGATGTGCAAGGCGCAGCCACCATTCGCAAGTTGATTCCCAACTCTATAACCATTTTCCTTACCGCCGAATCGGAAGCGGAGTTGGTAGAACGGCTACGAGAGCGCAAATCAGAGACGCGAGAGGGGTTGGCATTGCGTACCGCCACCGCCCGACAGGAGATGAAACGGCTAATGGAATTTGATTATTGCGTAATCAACCGCACGGGTGAGCAGGAAAAAGCGGTCAGTCAAATTTTAGCGATTATCGACACGGCTCATTGCCGGGTTAAACAGCAGCCGATCATTTTGTAGTTGGCGCGGTTTTCTTTTTTTGCCGGCACAAAAGCCTGCATATCGTTTTTCGAGACCCCTCGTGTTTCTGCCGGCATTCCCCAAAATCCCCATTTTTGAATACAATAGATCGCCAAACTTAATCTTTGGAGCGCGTACAATATAATGAAGAAAAAAGCTTGGCAGGAGATGACGAAAGAGTTGGTGGATGTGGCAATGGGACGAAAAGCCGCCACATTGGTCATCCAAAATGGGCGGTGGGTCAATGTACATAGCGGCGAAATTATCCCTGAAACCGATGTCGCCATTTACCAACACCGCATCGCCTACGTGGGGGACGACGCCACCCACGCCATTGGGGAAAAGACGAAAGTGATTGACGCCCAAGGCAAATATCTAGCGCCTGGCTTATGTGATGCCCACATGCACGTAGAAAGCGGCATGGTGACGGTGACTGAGTTTGCCAGAGCGGTCATTCCGCATGGCACCACCAGCATGTTTATCGACCCGCACGAAATCGCCAATGTGTTGGGTTTGCCCGGCGTTAAGCTGATGCACGACGAAGCGGCGGGGTTGCCGATTAACGTCTTTGTGCAGATGCCCAGCTGTGTGCCCAGCGCCCCCGGCTTGGAAACGTCCGGCGCCTCGATTGGGGCAGTAGAGGTGGCGGAGGCGATGGGTTGGAGCAATATCATTGGCTTAGGGGAGATGATGAATTTTCCCGGCGTATTTATGAATGACGACAAGATGCACGCTGAAATGGCGGAAACGCGGCATGCCGGCAAAATAATTGGCGGACATTTCGCTTCCATTGACTTGGGATTGCCCTTTCATGGCTATGTGGCGGGGGGTCCTGCCGACGACCACGAAGGGACGCGACTGGAAGATGGCATTGCCCGCGTTCGGCAAGGGATGCGAGCCATGCTTAGGTTGGGGTCGGCATGGTACGATGTGGCAGAACAAGCAAAAGCAATTACAGAAAAGCGGTTGGACAGTCGAAATTTCATTCTGTGTACTGACGACAGCCATTCGGGAACGCTGGTGAATGATGGGCATATGAATCGGGTGGTGCGGCACGCTATCGCACAGGGATTGCCGGCAATCACCGCTATACAAATGGCAACGCTAAATACGGCACAACATTTTGGCTTGGAGCGAGAATTGGGCAGTATTACGCCCGGTCGGTTGGCAGACATCATCATCAGCAGTAATTTAGTGGAATTGCCGATTGAAATGGTGATTGCCAATGGCAAAGTGGTGGCGGAGAATGGAGAAATAAGGGTGAAACTGCCGGCATTCAGCTATCCCGATTTCGCCAAAAACACAGTTAAGTTGGGCAAAAAATTGAGCCGGCATGATTTTGATATAGCTGTGGATTCAGAATTGCCCGTTTCGGTGCGGGTAGTGGGGGTGGTGGAAAACCAAGCCCCCACCCAAGCCCTGATACGCACTTTGCCTGTGCAAGATGGGGTGATTCAACTAGACACCCGACAAGATGTGGCGCATTTGGCGTTGGTGGAACGGCATCAAGCCAGTGGCGGCGTGACCAATGGCTTTGTAGGCGGGTTGGGGCTAAATGTGCCCTGTGCCATCGCCACCACCGTCGCCCACGACAGCCATCACATGATTGTTGCCGGCACAAGCAGGCGCAACATGGCATTAGCGGCAAACCGGCTGGGCGAAGTAGGCGGCGGGGTGGTCGTTTACAAAGAAGGAGCGGAAATCGCCCTCGTAGAGTTGCCCATTGCCGGCTTGATGTCGGACAAGCGGAGTGAATTTGTGGCGCAAAAGGCGGAGCGAATGGTTTCGGCAATGGCGGAATGCGGCGTGACACTGAACAACGCCTACATGCAGCTTAGTTTGCTGGCTTTGGTGGTTATTCCAGAATTGCGTATTTCTGATTTGGGGTTGGTGGATGTAACCAAATTTGAGTTTGTGCCGTTGCTAGCAGAGTAAGCTGTCATTCACGGCGCAACCAAACGCTGTTGGTGTGGAAGCTGCTTTGCCCGGCCAAATCTCCAATGGCGTCGGAGGTGGTCATATTAACGTTGCCGCTGCCCCGTTTGTGCCACCGCCCTTTGGGAGAGACGATCACACCGGGGCGCACGCCGTCGGTCACTTTTGCCAGCAATCGGCTACAGCCCCGCTTGTTTTCGACGATAACCCAATCTCCATTTTTGATGCCGCGCTTGCCGGCATCTTGCGGGTGAATCTCCACAAATGGGTCGCCTTCCCGCTCGATAAGCCCAGCCTGGTTCGCCAAACTGCTGGATACAAAATAATGCGCCGCACCGCTGATCAAGTTGAGGGCGTCTGCCGGCAAAAAATCCCCATTGGCGTTTGCCGGACGGCTGTCGTCTATAGCTGGGGCGAATGCCGGCAGCGGGTCTAATCCATGTTCTGCTGCGCCATCACACCACAGTTCCACCTTGCCGCTCGGCGTAGGAAAAACGCCATCGGCAAACGGAATCTCATTCGACAACTTGAATGGAATCGACCCCTCTTCTTTCAATCGCTCCAGCGTAATGCCGGCAAGATGTAGGTTATCTGGCGCCGATTTTTCCAACAAATCGACGATAATTTTCGACTCCTCATCTTGCAGCCACGGCTCGTCAAAGCCCATTTCTGCCGCTAGCAGCCGCATCGTCTGCCAATTAGAGTTGCTTTCGCCCAATGGCGGAATCGCTGGGCTGTTTAAACTTAAGACAGTGTGTCCATACGCTTTGTGCAAATCAAGCTGCTCCAACTGGGAAGTTGCCGGCAATACGATGTCGGCGTAATCGGCAGAATCGGTTAGAAACAGATCATGGACGACGGTGAACAGATCGTCTCGTTTTAAACCAGCGATGATTTTGCCGGCATTTGGGGCAGAAGCGACCGGATTGGCATTAAAAATGTAAAGCGACTGAATGGGCGGATCGGTCACCTCGCCCAACAACGCCGCGCCAAGTCGATTCATATTTACCCAACGACCCGGCGCTGGACAATCCCCCCAATGGCTGATCGTTTCGGCGTCCCATTTGGTGATGCCGCCGCTACTGTACGAAATGCCGCCGCCGGCCGCCCCATATTGCCCAGTGATTGCCGGCAAGCTCAATATCGACCGAATCGTTTGCCCGCCGTTGGGATGGCGCTGTATCCCGTCGGCAAATTTAATTAGGCTGGGTTTAGTTTGGGCGTATAGCTTTGCCAAGCGGCGCAAATCCGCCTCAACAATGCCGCAAATCGCCGCCACCCGTTGTGGCGGATAATCCGCCAACCGATCGCGCATCGCTTGCCATCCCACTGTGTATTTATTTAGCCACTCTGGATCATGCCAGCCATTTTCCACGATGAGATGCGCCAATCCCAAAGCCAGCGCCCCGTCGGTAGCTGGTTTGGGAGCGAGATGCCAATCAGCCCCTTTTGCCGTGCGGGTTCGACGAGGGTCGATGACCAGTAATTTTGCGCCCTTCCGCTGCGCCTGCCGCAATGCCGGCATAAAATGGGGGGCAGTCGATACCGGGTTGTGCCCCCACACAACAACCAATTTACTCTTCTTGATGGCGGCATAAGGCTGGCTAAAGCGAACGCCCAGCGTCAACTCTACCGCTGTTTCTCCCGCTGCCCCGCAAATGCTGCGCTGCAATTGGCTGGCGCCCAACCGATTCCAAAAACGATTGGCGCTGACCACATTTTGAACCATACCCAACGTGCCGCTGTAACTGTAGGGCAAAATCGCCTCCGCCCCATATTTGGCAATAATCCCTCGCCATCGTTCGCCGATTTCGCTTACCGCCTCTTTCCAACTAATGGCACGCCAATCACCCCCGCCTTTTTCCCCCACTCGCCGCAAGGGAGTTGTCAATCGATCAGGATGATAAACATGGTCGAGGTAGGGGCGCACTTTGGCGCACAACCATCCCTGGGTGATAGGGTGGTTGGGATCGGCATAAAATTTTACAGCCCGATTGCCCTCTACCTCGGTCACCACGCCGCAACTATCGGGGCAATCGTGGGGGCAAACGCCTAAAACTTTCATTTGCGGGGAAGAGAAAAAGCGATTTTTTTTCGATTTAACACTCGCTTCTCAAATTCAATATCAGGTTACTTGTTTTGGTTTTCGGCGGCGATGATGGTGTTTCGCAGCAACATGGCAACGGTGGTGGGACCCACCCCGCCCAGCCGCGGCGTAATCCAGCTTGCCGCCTCGCCTACCGCCTCATCCACATCGGGAATGAGCCGTTTGCCTTCCCAGGAGATGCCGCCACTGATGACGATAGCGCCGGGTTTAACCATATCTGCCGTAACGATGCTGGGCACGCCAGCAGCAGCCACCACCACATCTGCCCGTTTGGTAAAAGCGGATAGATCTTTGACGCCGGAATGGACGACAGTCAGGGCGGCATTGGCGTAAGGGCCTTTGAGGGTAAGCAGCAGAGCCAAAGGGCGACCCAGGGTGGGACCACGCCCGACGACGACGACTTCTTTGCCGGCAATGGGCAAATCAAAATGTTCCAGCATCGCCTGAATGCCGGCAGGGGTGCAAGGCACTGGTCCCGGCTCTTGCAATACCAACCGCCCCAAATTGATTGGGTGCAACCCATCGGCGTCTTTGTCGGGAGCCATCGCTAGCAACGCTTCGTTAGAATCGAACCCTTTGGGCACGGGCAATTGCAAAATATAGGCGCTTACTCCGGGGTTGTCGTTAAATTCCTCAACCGCGTTCAACAAATCCGCTTGGCTGGCGGTGGCTGGAATAGCGATGTGGAACGATTCGACGCCCACCTCTTTGCAGGTTTGATGTTTTCTGTTGACATAGCTGATGCTGGGACCATCATCGCCCACCAAAATGGTGCCCAATCCGGGGACAATGCCCCGTTCTCGAAGGGCTGTGGCTCGTTTCGCAACATCTTCCAATACCGCTGCGGCAACCGCTTTCCCATCTAAAAATTGTGCCGGCATAATCGCACTCTCCTTTAAAATAAACCTCCGGGAGGTTTTAGTTTTCAATAATATCCGCAAAAAAGCCCCTGAGAATTTTCTCAAGGGCGGGGCTGTTCAAGAGGTGGGCTTGCTAGGATTCGAACCTAGAACCGATCGGTTATGAGCCGACTGCTCTGCCATTGAGCTACAAGCCCAAAAAGGGTAGGTTGAGAGCGGCGAGCGGGAATCGAACCCGCACCTCCTGCTTGGAAGGCAGGGGCACTACCTTTATGCAATCGCCGCAAAAATGTAAAATGATCAGTCGGGGCGGCCGGATTCGAACCGACGACCTCTCGGACCCAAACCGAGCGCTCTACCAAACTGAGCCACGCCCCGCACTTTTTAATAGGCGAATCTCAAGTATACTGGGGCGGATAAGCGGCGTCAACCGATGGCAACGCCGGCATTTGATACGAAAGGAGCGTCTCATGAATTGGCTTCCCTACGCTTTTGCTACAGCGGTCGCCCTGGGTTTGGCGGATGTGTTTGTCAAAATCGCTTCGGGCAAATTGCCCAACAGCCTGGCTATGTTGCTTTTTGGCAGTTGTACCTTTCTGGTGGGGTTTGGCTGGACATTTTTGCAGTGGCGGCAAGGGGTTGATTTGTCGGCGCAACCTGCCGGCATTTTTGCCGGCATTGGCGTTGGGTTAGCGTTTAGCATGGTAACGCTTGGTTTGTATATCACCTTTGGGGCTGGCGCGCCCATTTCGCTGGGGTCGCCCGTTATTCGGTTAACGGGGCTACTGCTGGCTAGTCTGTTTGGGTTGGCGGTGTGGCGCGAGCCGGTGAGTTGGCGTTATCTATTTGGTATGGGGCTGGCGATTGCCGGCATTTACCTGATCATCACCAAATAGGCGCTTCACAAGAAAAAATCTTTCAACACCGCCGAAACGTCAGCGGCAATAGCGTACCAATCGAAAAATGGGTCTCGCCAAATGGTTAATGATCCTTCTTCCAGCGAGGCGGCGGCGATGCCATCTAGCCTGCCCAGCGCTTGCGCCACTGGCGACCCTTCCAGCATTGCGTGCGGCGATTCATAATGTTCGCCTTCCTCAGCCAACCGCAAATTGGTGTAAAAGAGCATCACATCGGGGTCCTCTGTCGGCTCTTCTGATATTTCGATATATTCAGACACAAGCCAATTGTATCTTATAAATATGTTTTATCATTAAATGGTTACATATTTGCCTGGACGGGGAAAATACGGTACGGTTCGAGTCAGCTTTGCCATGACAAAGTAGCAGTAGTAAGATGAACACGCCAAGAATTATCGACAAAACAATGAGCGTTCAACGAGCCAACTTGATCGCTGCCTTATTGATGATTCCCGCATATTTGCTGGCAACTCTCCCCTTTGTAATTCTTTGGGGGCGTCTCCCGGCTTTGTCAGAGGCATCGCTCAAGCAATTGGTGTGGATTTTGGCTTTGTTTATTTTGGGGATCGTTTTTCACGAGGGGCTGCACGCTCTCGGCTATCGCATGGGTGGGGCAACGAGGCAAGAGATACGTTTTGGTTTTAAATATTTTTCCCCTTATGCGCATTGTCAACAGCCGCTTAAATTAAAGGATTATAGACGGGCTGTGGCGTTGCCAGGGCTGATTCTGGGGATTGCGCCAGGGTTGCTGGGATTGGCGTTGGGCAACGATGGATTGACGTTGTTTGCGGCGATTATGCTCATCGCTGCCACAGGCGACGCCCTCATTTTGTGGATGCTGCGCGACGCTCCCCCAGAGGCGATGGTTCAAGATCACCCTACCTTAATGGGTTGCCAATTATTGATCGATTAAGGGGACGGAGCGGCGGCTAAAATGAGCAGGCGGGGGCTGGTTTCATCGTAGGGGGAGTTATCGTAATCGCCATAAACCGCTTGCAGGGGGATGCCGGCATCTTTTAGCAGCGTTTCCATCTGGTGCAGGTAGAGATAATGGTAATCAAAAACGGCGGTTACTCTGCTCATCGCTCCGCCATCTGCCGGAGTCCGATCATACCACCAACTTATTTGCAGCCGTTGCTCGTCTGCAAATAAGCGATTGCTGGCGAATTGCATTACTACGTCTCCCGTTGACGACTCCAGAAACGTCCGTTCCAACGTAACAAAATGGTCGTTGGGCGTGCCGGCAAGATGAAGCGGGTTGGATAGATCGAGCAGCAAGATGCCGTCGGCAGACAAATGGGCTGCGGCGCGCTCTAAACATCGGCGTTGGGCGAGCGGCGGCAAATGAAGAAAGCTATTGTGTGAAATAAATATCAGCGAAAATCTCTTTTCTAGATCAAAATCGCTCATCTCCCCCTGTATTAACGCAATCCGCTTTTGAATCGTTTTGCTTTCGGCGGCGATTTTGCGGCGGGCAATATGCAGCATTGCTGGCGAATTGTCGATGCCGGTGACGGAAATGCCGGCAGCCGCCAACGGCAGCGCCAACCGTCCGCTGCCACATCCTAACTCTAAAACATCGCCGCCCGCCCGCTTTGCCAATTGAATTACAAAGGGGATATCTTCAGTTAGATGAGCGTGGGTTAAATCATAGTAACGAGCGATTTTTTCATATTCGTCTATAGTTGTGCTTGCCATATCAATAGTGTATCTGGGGCGCTTTTAAGAAAGCAAGCGAATGCTCAATTTGCGGCGCTTTTTTTGGAAGAGACAATGTGCCTCCCCTTAGAGATTACGCCAACATGGATAGGGCACATCTTCTCCGTGGCATGGGCAATGGATGACTTTAGCGATATTGTGACAGGGGGGGTTGGGCGTTGACGATACTTGGGCTAGTGTTTCTCGCTATCGGCATTTGGCGATTAAAGCTTGAGTAGAGGCGAGATCAAAAAAATGGTTTTGCTGATTTTAACATTTTTGGGTGAGCCAATTGGGCGGAATTTTTGGAGCAATGTATTGTCGTTTGCCCAGTTGACTCACTCGTTGGATAATGTCATTTAGCAGGGCGGTCAACAAATTTTTGCGAGATGTTCTATTTTGTTCTGTCATCGGTTGGCTTGCTCCCGTGCGCTTACCACTGAATTAATTTCATAAATGTTAAGAAACCAACTGAACTAACAGCACAAACCACACTGGAAATAATTCCTACAAGCACAGTATACGCCAGTCGCGGGTAGGTAAGTTGTTCTTTTTGTTGTAAGCCAATCAACTTGATAACTATGAAACCAACTCCTATAGAGATGGAGTACAGGGTCAAATTGTTAATTAGTACATTTTCCTCTGATTCAACAATTGAGAGTAGGTAAGTTTCGAAGATCATTTTTATTTCAGTGGAATACCCTACTTCAATTGATTTCAATACAGTAACATGCGGCTTAGGACCTGGCTGCGACGGTATCCTCTTGAAGGAACCTTGACATTCTATACTCTGGTGATTGTATGTGGCTGCACAATTAATATGCCTATTATAAGCATACTCTGTCGAATTATTATAAGTAAGAGTCGTTTCTAAAATTTTGTTTCCTAAATCCGCTTGGCATGTTACTGATCCTTGTGATTCTTGATGACAATTTATATTTCGTCTTGGCAAGTATAAAACAGTATCGCCAGTCTCTAGGGCAAGACTGAAAATGTCGTTCTTGTAATCAAAGGTCCTCCTTGTATATGGAAACAAAAAATAATAAAAGAAAAGAAGTAGCAGAAGGAAAATTGTTGCTAACAACAATAAGGGTCTTTCCTTCCAAGACAACCAACGTGGCATGTGATTTCTCAACAGGTAATGGATGTTCAATTTTTTGAACTTAAACACCCGCTAGGCTTTGAACAAACTAGACTAACCCCTCATTTTGTTCCCAGACTATTGTCCAAAGTCCAATTAATTAAGAAAGTTACCAACTCTTAATTTAGCAAAGTATCAGTATCAGGTATCTATGGCATGACAACTGTCTGACTGGCAAGAGCACTTCCAGAGCCAATACACCAGTTTACTGTTGTTCCACCAAAACCAAAGACTGTAACCCCAAAATAATCTGAATCAAAGGATTTTGAATTTATAGATCCCCCCGTTACACATCTTGCTGCGCTTGTGGTTACCCACACACCACGATAATGAGAAGACGTTGAGCAAAATACCCCCAACTGATTGACTGACAGAATTAATGTTTAAGAACCTTGACAATATCATAACCACTTCACAGAGTGCAGTTCATACATGGGCTTGAAAAATTGTTTCCAAGAAGCGATAGCAGGCTCTGGGTCAGGATTAGGTGGTAACCACAGGAAAGAAAGCAGCCATTTTTGGTTAGCAATGGCATGTTTGCACCAACGCCAACCAATTTGTAGGTAACTCAAACCACGTCGCCAATGGGTATCCACAACAGGTCGTAATCCAGAGGTAATAACTGCTGTTCCAGTAGAAACGAGATAGACAGTTGCTGTGGCAAAGATGAGGCAAAGACGAGAAATTGCCATTGAATCATCTAAGCGACTATCTTCCAGCTGGAATCCTGCCGATTTATCATCCAAAAAATTCTCTTCGATGCCAAAACGGAGAGCATATTCATCAAAAGTGTGTCGTCCTACAGGTTCATCACTGACAATAGCCCATGTTTCTGTCCCATTTGGCGTAATGACATGGGCAGTTGCAAGGTGCAAAGGACCAAATCTTTGTTGAGTAATCCAAACAGAAGCATAAAAACAACCTTTACCTACAGGTGGCATTAGCGTCCGTATTCGACAACGTTTGCCATTGGATAAATAAACGAGAGTGTCACTTTTGAGACGAATACGAAAGCGCCAACCCAATTGAGCAGCTACTTTCATCAAGCCAATATGGCCAAACCCTCGGTCAGCTAGCAAGATGACCTTTGTAGATGAGGGTATTTGGGACGCGACCTGAACCAACATCTGCTGATAACATGCCACAGTGACGGTGGCGCTACCGCTAGCTTTCACCACCCATCCAAGTGGAATCGCTCGTCCGCAATATACCAATGCCAATCGCACAATCACAAATCGCTTCCATAGTTGGGTTGTATCCAAAGCCAGATATGCCGTTTGGCCACACCAGTCATCCAACATCTTTTTGACCAAATGTTGGTAAATCTCATTCGGTTTAATCTTTTCGTTATGTAACCAGCGAGAAAATTGTCTTTCCTTGCTTGCTGCTTTCGCTTCTCCATTTCGGAAGGAAAGCCAATGGCTAAAATGGGGTTTCTTGCTTTCAATCACCCCCACCAGAGCCCAACCAAACGTTTTTAGAACCCGTATGTCATGGAATGCGATATGCAAAACCCGAATGAACTTCATGATATTGTAAAAAAGCGTGTTATGATTAGTCATGGTGTTTCCTTTTTTTGAGTTTGTGTTTTTTGTCAATCACAAGTTTATCTCAAAATAAAGGAACACCTTCCTTACTTTTCTAAAATTTGTCAGTCAATCAGCTACCCCCAAACCATTTGAAACGCTCTCATATATAAAAGGTTACTTAAAACTAGATAAACATTTTATTGAATTTCGAGTTGGTTGTCTTGAAAAAATTTACGAGTTCCGGGAGATTTGATCTGCGGATTTTCAAAAATTTTATTGGGAGGAGTGTGATGAATCGCAAACTGTTTGGTAAAAATCTGGCGGTGATGCGGAAGATGGGATTTAACGACTGCATGGGAAAACGGTGGACGTAGGGATGTTGGCGGGGAGGGCGAACTCTGTCGGTACGCATCGGAGAAATTGAGCAAGGAGAGAAGGTGATTGACACCACACAAGATCGCTAGGCAGTATTTGAAAATGGCGGACATTGGGTCCGTGACTTGGTCATGGGGGAAGATATGTGCCATGGTACATAAGGTGCTATTTCTCAAGCCTTTGCCGCTCCACGTAATTTGACCATCGCACTGGCTAATCTAGTTGGGCTTGATTCGGTCTCCAGCGCGTTTGATGTTTTTCTGCTGACCCTGCCCATGCTCCTGCTGTTCTTAACATCTAGACCTTTGATACAGCCTTAAGGAAGCTATGCGCCTCTTTTCCCTCATGAACAGCGCCCCATTTTTTGACGCGATTCTTGGACAGACGTATAGTTTACTCTGCCGGCAAGTTTAGCCTTATCAACTTCATTCCATGGCTCAACAACTCGATCTCAAGAAAGCGTTTGCCCCCCCCATCAAATATCTGGCGCGACCTTTGACTTTATTTCGCGGATACGATGCCGGCAATTTACGTCCCGACCTGCTTGCCGGCATCACCGTTGCCGTTATCGCCCTGCCCCAAGCCATCGCCTTCGCCCTAATCGCCCAGTTACCGCCACAAATGGGATTATACGCCCTCATCGTCGCTTCCATCGTGGGGGCGCTATGGGGGTCGTCTAATCAGGCGCATACTGGTCCAGCTAACGCCATCTCATTGTTGGTTTTTGGTTCATTGGCTTCTCTGGCTGCCATTGACGAGGGCGAACGTCTGTTGGCTGCCGGCATGTTAGCGGTTCTGGTGGGGTTGTTTCAATTGGCGTTGGGGTTAGGGCGATTAGGCGTTTTGGTTAACTTCGTATCCCACTCCGTCATCGTTGGCTTTTCCACCGGGGCGGGCGTACTTATCGCCTTACAACAACTCCGCCCCATATTTAGAGTGCCCGCCGAAGGAGACTCCATCATAGTCAGGTTGTGGGATTTGATTCAAAATCTGCCGGAAACTCATCTGCCCAGCTTTGCCATTGGCGGCGGGGCGATATTGCTATTGCTTGTTATGCGGCGGCTCAATCCTAAATTGCCGGCAGACCTCATCGCCCTGATCCTCGCCTCCTTGGCTGTTTTCCTCTTTAACTTAGATCAACATGGGGTTGATTCGATTGGCAGTCTGCCGCGCAGTTTGCCCCCTCTGGCGAATTTAAATCAACTCGACTTCGACATCATTCAAAAACTGCTCGCCGGAACCATCGCCGTCGGCTCTATTGGGCTGGTGCAAACTGCCGCCGTTTCCCGCTCTATGGCAACCCAAACGAGACAAAAGCTAGACAGTAATCAGGAGTTTGTGGGGCAAGGTTTAGCCAATATCGCTGCCGGTTTCTTCTCCGGCTATCCAGGAGCTGGTTCTTTTGCCCGATCTGCCGTCAATTTTCGGGCAGGGGCTAAATCGCCCATGGCAGCCATCTTTTCTAGCCTGTTTGTGATCATCATTATGTTGTTGTTTGCGCCGATGGCAATTTATTTGCCTACCGCCGCTCTTGCCGGCATCTTAATCGTCACTGCTGTAGGCATGATAGATTTGGCTGAGATTAAACGCATTTTTGCTGGCGCTCCTGGAGATGCGGCGATAATGGTGGTGACGTTCTTGGGAACCTTATTCTTAAATTTAGAATACGCCGTTTTGCTCGGCATTCTCCTTTCATTTTTTCTGTTCGTAAAAAAGACCAGCGCTCCCCGCCTGTTATTCGTCACGCCCGATTTAAAATTCCAACATCTAACGCCTATAGACGATGAAGAACGATGTCCACAACTCAGCATTTTAGATATTCAAGGCGACCTTTATTTCGGGGCGGTGTCTGCCATTGAAGAGACGATTCACGACCATCTGGAACGACACCCAGACGAGCGATTTTTGTTGGCGCGCTTACACAGCGTCAACCAGGTTGATTTTAGCGGCATCCACGCTCTGGAAAGCATCGTTAAAATGTATCGGGATAGGGGCGGCGACCTCTTTTTTATGCGGGCGCACGGCGATGTGCATGAAGTGATGGAGCGCACTCAATTTGTCGATTTTATGCAGCCACAAAATTTTTTAGAGGAAGGATACGCGATTGAGTATCTTTTCTATCATATTTTAGACCCAGCGGTTTGTATTTACGAATGCCCGGTAAAAATATTTCGAGAATGTCAAAATTTGCCAAAACATCAGCTTGCCACAGGCGCCGGGTTAAACGCCGCCTATCTCAACCAAACTGTGCAGCATATCTCTGCTAAAAAGTTGCACGATTGGTTATCCCAGGAAGAGCGGGAGCGTCCAGCAGTTATCGATATCCGAGAGGAGTCAGAGTATCGGCATGGGCATATTCCACAAGCTGAGTCGCATCCGCTAACCAAATTGTTAAGCGGCGAGCCGCTGAAGATGCCGGCAAATCAGCCAATCGTTTTGGTTTGTCGCACTGGGCGGCGAAGTCGCCGCGCCGCTACCCTATTAAAAGAACAACCTTTCGCTAATGTTTCCATCCTTAATGGCGGTCTTCTAGCATGGAAAAGCGCCCATTATTTAGAAGCAGTTGATTATTCAACTCCATAAAAAACGCTCTTATGTCCCAAAATCCGCCTCTCACAAATCAACATCTTCCCCGAAACATTGGGCTCGGGTTGTTGCGCGTGACTGAAGCCGCCGCCCTTGCCGCCGGGCGTTGGGTTGGCTCCGGCAATTACGACGCCGCTCACCACGCCGCTACCGAAGCGATGCGCCGCTCTTTCGGCAATTTAGACATCAATGGGCGTATTGTAGTTGGAGAAGAGCGCCGTTTAACAGAGAGTTCGCCGCTTGCCAGCGGCAACAAAGTAGGTTCTGGAAACGGCTCCCCACTCGACTTGGTGGTCGATCCTATAGACGGCACCAGCTTGGTGGTTAATGGCTTCCCTGGCGCTATTTCTGCCATCGCGGCAGCGCCGCGCGGCAAATTGTGGTCTCCTTACCCGGCAGTTTATATGCACAAAATTATAGTAGACGCTGAAGCGGCAAACGCTTTGCTGCCCGAAGTGATGGACGCCCCAGTTGGCTGGACGTTGGCGTTAATCGCCCGAGTCAAAAAGAAGGCGGTGCGAGATTTAGACGTCATCGTTCTATATAAACGGCGGCATGAAGCGCTGATCGAAGAGATTCGGCAAACTGGGGCAAGAGTTTGGCTGCGAACGGCAGCAGATATAGAAGGAGCGTTGGTCGCCGCCACCACTGCCACAAACGCAGATGTTTTAATGGGAATCGGCGGAACGGCGGAAGGGCTTCTCTCAGCTTGCGCTGTAAAAGCGTTAGGGGGCGGGATGTTGGCTCGGCTTGCCCCGCAAAGCGAGGATGAGCAGGAGTTGATCGTGGGAGCGGGGCACGATTTGCGGCGCATATTAACTGTGGACGAGTTGGTGCAAAGCGAAAAGGTGGTGGTTGCTGCCACGGGCGTTACTCGTAGTTGGCTTTTAAACGAGGTAGACTATGTGGGAAATACAGCGGAGTTCCATTCGATGTTATTGCGTGGGGAGACAGGCGCAAGGCGTATCGTTCATACCAAGCAGCGAATGAATTCATCGACAGAGTATGGTTAACCATATGAAAGCTATAAGGTTGGCTTTCTCGCTTTTCATGGATAGTTGAAGAAGGCGAAATGGAGATTGAAGAAACGCCGGCAGTAGACGCACAATCAAAAAGCCAAAGTTGGTGGGGATTTGCCGGCATTTTCGCGCTGCTGCTGTGTTGTCCATTAACGTTAGGCGCCATTGCCGGCATCTACCTATTACGCCCGCAACCTACCCCAGACCCTCACTCCTTGCTCCCCGCTTCCCCAACCCCATCTTCCACAAGCTCAGCTACCCCCTCCGTCAACGTAACGCCGCGCCCTCAACCCCCCATCACCAACAACCGCATCGCCTATATCGACCCAGATGGCGCCTTGCGCACCATCAGCCCCGATGGAGCGGAAGAACGGCTGATCGACGACGAACGCGCCTATCAATTTCCCGTTTGGTCGCCCGATGGCGGGCAAATCGCCGTTATTGGAGCAGAAAACAGACAATCTGGCGTTTACATCTTTGCCGACCAGCAAAGGGGCAGCAGCTCGGCTAGCTTTACCGCTTACGAGCGACAGGGACAGCCGCCAATATATCTCTATTGGTCGCCAGATAGCGCCTATCTGAGCTTTATCGCCAACCATCCCGAAGGGATCGGGCTTTTTCTTTCTGGGTTACTCGGAGCAAACGACGCTCGTCTGTTGGCTACTGGGCAGCCTTTTTATTGGGATTGGCTGCCCGACAGCGAAGGGTTTTTGCTCCATAGCGATGCCGGCAACGACGACGAACGATTACGCTTTTACTCTTTGGCAGATGGCGAAGAGCCAAACAATTTAGCCCAGCCCGGCGCCTTTCAATCGCCTGGCATCTCCTTTAACGGCGATTATTGGGCGTTTTCAACTGAGTCAGAAACGGGGTCGCGCTGGCTAACGGCGCAAAACAATTTGGGTTTGCCGGCAGCGCAAGCCCGCCATCGAGGCGTTATCGCCTTCAACTGGAATCCGGTCGCCCATCAAATCGCCTATATCAGCCCAAATGAAGAGTTGACGCTGCCTTATGGGGCGTTACGCCTATTTGATGTGGCAACAGGGGAGAATATATTACTCTCTCGCAACCGTATCTTCGCCTTTTTTTGGTCGCCAGATGGCAGAAAAATCAGCTATATTGCCCAGGCGGGAGCCAACCAACATGTTGCTGCTGTTGCCGGCAAAGATCGGCGCTATTTGCCTATCCGCCAACCAGATGTCTCATTTGAATTAGAGCTGTGGGTGGTCGATGTAGCGACACAGAAAGAAACGCTGTTGACTACATTTATTCCTTCTCGCCAATTTCTCTTCCAATTCATCCCCTTTTTCGATCAATATGGGTTGAGCCATCGTCTGTGGTCGCCAGCCAGCGACGCCCTAACGCTGCCGATGATTATCGATAATGAAGAGATGGTGGTGGTAGCCCCGGCATCTGGCGGCGATCTTATTCCCCTAGCCCCTGGTCAAATGCCTGTCTGGAGTCAACAATAGTTAGCCACAGCTTGTCAGGCGAGCCATTATAGGTTGCCGGCATCTCCTAAAATCTAGCCCTGGACTCTAGTACTAGCGCCCTATCCAAAGCTTAAAATATTCTTCTTACTCCCTTTACAGTGGTGGGAAATGGTGTACAATAACCCAGAATGTGGGGGAAAATGGAGTAAAGTGGGGCGGTTCGGTTGGATCGCCCATAAAACGACAAGCAAAGTGGGAAGACACAGAACGAATGTTCTTAGGCGAATTTATCCACAACATCGACGATAAAGGCAGGCTAACTATCCCGGCTAAGTTCCGAGGCGAGTTAGCGTCTGGTTTGGTCGTTACCCGCGGATTTGACCGCAACTTGATGATCTTCCCCTTGTCTGGCTGGGCAGAGTTGGCAGACAGTCTAAACGACCGTCCCCTAGGCGAAACAGATGTGCGGGCGTTCCGCCGCCGCGTCTTTTCAGGGGCGTCTGATTTAGAGCCAGACAAACAAGGGCGCATTATCGTGCCTCAATATTTGCGCCAATTTGCCGGCATCAATGGCGAAGTAGTTGTCATTGGCATGTACAACTACGTCGAAATCTGGAATAAGAAAGCGTGGGAAACAGAACGCGATTTAATCGAAAAGAGCGACGATGCCGGCAGATGGAGCGACCTAGGCGTATAGCCTTGAGAAAATGGCGGATGAATATGAACACCTTCCAGCCCTATTTGACGAAACCATGGCAGTCTTGCAACCCCGCGCAAACGGACTGTACATCGACGGCACACTGGGCGCTGGCGGACATAGCGCCGGCATTTTGGAACGCTCTGCCCCGCAGGGACGTTTGCTTGGCTTCGACCGCGACCCGGAAGCCATTCAATTTGCCAGACAACGCCTGAGTCGCTTTGGCGAACGGGCGACATTTGTCAACGCTAATTTTGCCCGAATGGGTGAAATTGCCCCTCTATGGGGATTTCATCGCGTTAACGGAATCGTATTGGACTTGGGACTCTCCTCCCGGCAATTAGATAACCCTACTCGGGGCTTCTCTTTTATGCGGGATGGCGACCTAGATATGCGGTTTGACCCCCGACAGGGGCAATCTGCCGCACAAATAATTAACAATTCAACCGAGACGGAACTGGCGGAAATCTTCTGGCGGTATGGCGAAGAACGGCGCAGCCGACGAATCGCCAAACTTATCGTCGCCGCCCGCCCATTGCGAACCACGAGCGAGTTGGCATCGCTCATCGCAAACAATGTGCGGCAGCAAAGGCGCATCCATCCGGCTACGCTCGTGTTTCAGGCGTTACGCATCGCCGTAAATGATGAGCTAAACGCTTTGGAACAAGGGTTAGATGCCGGCATTCAGTTGCTCGAACCAGGCGGCAGAATGGGGGTAATTAGCTTCCATTCATTAGAAGATCGCATCGTCAAACGCAAATTTCGCTTCTTAAGCCAAAGTTGCATTTGCCCGCCAGAACAACCAATTTGCGCTTGCGACCACAAACCAACCATCAATCTCATCAAGCGCAAAGCGATTAAAGCCTCCGCCTCGGAAATTAAAAAAAACCCGCGCAGCCGCAGCGCCAGGCTACGCATAGCTGAAAAACGTGTTGATACAGTATAGGAAATGTAACCGGAATGAAAATCTAAAAACAATTTGAAATACGAGAAGTAGGTTAACCAATACAGCATATGACAGCCGTGACAAAAGACCAATTTCCAGCCACCGCTCGCGCCGCAGAACTAAGCAAGCGAGCCACAGAAGTGTTGCGAAAACTCCCTTGGTTTACCGAAGCGCAAGCCGCCATCAGTTGGGGGATATTGATCGCCCTTACCGCTATCCTGGGCGCAATTTATCTTAACCAAGCCAGCCAAGCTGCCGCCATAGGCAGACGCATTCAAATCTTACAAAACGAATTTTCAACAATTAAACAGATCAACAACGAATTAGAGTTAGAGATCGCCATCGCGCAAGAGCTCAATCAGCTCGAAAGTCACGCCTTCGCTTTGGGTTTTGTCAAACCGCGCCCAGAAGATATTGAATACACCGTTATTCCCAACTATCCAAACGCCCAACCTACAGCCCAACCAGCGGCTGAAGCGACTGTTCAACCCCCGCCCCAAACGATGCGCCAGGTATTGTGGCTGCTGCTCAAAGAGCGGGTGAGCATTTTCACATTGGGGGAATCATATGAACCGTAGTCAGATGCGCCGCCTATGGATCGTAGTATTCGGGTTAACCTTTCTGACCGTCGTCATCATTGGGCGGCTTTTTGCTTTCCAGATTATCTCTGGCGAGCAATGGCGTAGTGTAGGGCAAGGGCAAGGTTCAACAATCGTTACCGACAGACCAGATAGAGGCATCGTTTATGATCGACAAGGCTCGGTCTTAGCAACCAATGCCGCCGACTATCAGGTTGCCGCATCGCCAGATTTGATGACAGACAGGGAACGGGAAGCGGCTGCCATTGCCTTGGCTCCCATCATTCAAACCAGAACCGACGAGTTGATGGACAAGTTAAACGCCGGCGCGCCGTATGTCATCCTTGCTGCTCGGCTCTCCAGAGAAGGGACAGAGGCGATTCGAGCCAATCCGGCGCTAGAAGATTTGGAGTTGGTTCCGTTGCCGCGTCGTTATTATCCACAAGGCAATTTGATGAGCCATGTTTTGGGCTATGTGAATTACGAAAATGTGGGGCAATCTGGCGTTGAGGGAGAATATCATGTCGAGTTAGCGGGCAAAGTCGCCAGCGCGGATGTGTTTGTTTCGCCGTTGCGCCCCCAGCCAAATGTAATAGCCGAGGATGGGGCAAATTTGGTGTTAACTATCGACCGGGCGGTGCAACGTACAGTTGAACGTCATTTAGAAGCAGGGTTACATCAATACAACGCCCAATCGGGCACAATCATCGTGATGGATCCGCGCAATGGCGAAATTTTAGCGATGGCAAGCAAGCCAGATTTCACGCCGTACAACTATTTTGAGCAAGAAAGCGGGCTGCTAAAAAATCCATCTGTAACAAATATGTATGAGCCAGGATCGGTAATGAAGCTGGTCACGATGGCGGCAGCCTTAGATTCGGGGACGGTGACGTCCAAATCAACTTACTTCGACACTGGCGTCTTGGCGGTGGGCGGCAGCTTAATCTACAACTGGGATAGGAGCGGTCCGGGCGAAACGGATATGACGACCTTATTGAGGCGCTCTTTAAATGTGGGGGCTTCGACCATTGCCATGTGGATGGGAGCGGAACAATATTATGATTATATGGTGGATTTTAACTTTGGTCGTCCTTTAGGGATCGACCTTAGCGCGGAAGCGCCTGGCTTGATGCCGCTGCCAGGGGACGACTTATGGACGGAAGAGAGTTTAGCGACCAACGCTTTTGGACAAGGAATGACAACAACCCCGATTCAAATGTTATCGGCAGTGTCCGCTCTGGCAAATGGGGGAACTTTGATGCGCCCGCACGTGGTTAAAGAGATTCATCCTATCGAAGGGGAACCGATGATAATCGCTCCTGAGGCGATCGCGCATCCGGTTAGTCAGCAAACTGCAGATCAATTGACGACGATGGCGGTAGCGGCGGTGCGCGGCGAGGTATTGGAAGCGCAGGTGCCAGGCTACACAATTGCCGGCAAAACGGGCACAGCCCAAATTCCCGAAGGAGGCATTTACCATCCAGATGATGTAATTGGTTCTTTCATTGGCTGGCTGCCGGCAGATAACCCCGAAATGATCGTGTTGATCAAAATCGATCGCCCCCAAATCGCCGAGGCGTGGGGCTCTACCACAGCGGCGCCTATCTTTTCTCAATTGGTATCTGAACTGGTCACGATTTTGAACATTCCGCCTGATGGCGAACGGCTTAAAGCGGATATTTGGCAAGCTAGACAAGGAACTACACCGTAAGCTTATGTTTTCGCTCGGTCATCTCTTCGCCGCTTTAGGAGACTCTGCCCTGCTGGACGACGCGCCAGCGATTTCGGGCGTGGTTATAGATAGTCGGAAGGCGCAGCCTAGCAACTTATTTGTGGCGTTTGAAGGGGAGCAGGCAGATGGGCACGATTTTGTAGCCCATGCTTTTGAAAATGGGGCGATCGCTGCCATGGTTCAGAAAAAGATTGAGGGGGATTTTAACTGGTATCAAGCCGGCATAATGCCGGCATTGCCCTGTTGTATCTTGGTCGAAAACAGCGAAACTGCTTTGCAGCAAATCGCCCATTATTGGCGCAACCAATTTGACCCACAAGTGGTGGCGATTACAGGCAGCGTGGGCAAAACGTCTACCAAAGAGCTGACCGCCGCTGTGTTAGGGCAACGGCATCGCGTTTTAAAATCGCGGGGCAACTACAACAACGAGATTGGCTTGCCGCTGACTATCTTGGAACTAACGGACGATCACGACTTTATGGCTCTGGAAATGGGCGCTTACCAGCCAGGCGAAATCGAGAGCCTATGCCGCATCGCTCAGCCGGACATCGGCGTAGTCACCATTGTCAGCCCAGCGCATCTGGAAAGAATGGGCAGTCTGGAGGCAATTCAGGCTACAAAACAAGAGTTGGTCGAAGCGCTGCCGGCATCTGGTTCAGCTATCCTCAACTACGACGAACCGTTGGTGATGCAAATGGCAAATCACACTACTGCTTCCGTTTTTACCTACGGCTTAAACCCGGAAGCGGATTTATGGGCGGACGAAATCGGCTCGATGGGGTTAGACGGCATTCATTTCAAAATGCGCCATCAAGACGCCAGCTTGCACGTACATGTCCCATTGCTGGGCAGACACAGCGTTCATACCGCTTTGCGGGCATCCGCTGTCGGCATTCGGGCTGGCATGGAGTGGGACGACATTATTTCTGGTTTGCAAGATAAACAAGCCCAATTGCGTCTGGTTGCGGTCGAAGGTCCAAACGGCTCCCTGATCATCGACGACACGTATAACTCTAGCCCCGAATCGGCGTTGGCGGCGTTGAATTTGCTGCACGATCTGGATGGTAGGCGCATTGCCGTAATGGGAGATATGTTGGAATTAGGCGCGGCGGAACAAGAATCTCACCTATTGGTGGGGCGCCGCATCGCCGCAGTGGCAGATATATTGGTGACGGTTGGCGTTAGAGCGCAATGGTTTGGGCAGGCGGCAGAGGAATTGGGCATGCCGGCATCCGCCATCTATGCTCTAGAAAACGCCGATCAAGCTATCAATTTACTAGAGAAAACGATCGAACCAGCCGATGTCACCCTGATCAAAGGGTCATTGGGCATGCGTCTGGATCGAATCGTTACGGCGTTAAGCCAAGATTAACAATGTCTTTCGCCTTAACGGTTGGCGGCTTTACTTTCTTGCTGGCGGTTATTTGGGGCAGCCCGCTGGTAGAACTAATGCGGCGCCTGAAATTAGGCAAACAGATCCGGGTCGAAGGACCGAGAACCCATTACAAAAAGATGGGCACGCCGGCGATGGGCGGCATTCTCATCATCGGCTGGACAATCATTATTTATATTGTGGCAAATATCGTGCAACTGTTAGAAAACCAGGAATTTATCGAAAGCGCTCTGATTCCCCTCGGCGTGTTGGGGGCATATGCTTTGCTGGGCGGCATCGACGATTATCAGGGTTTTCGTTACCGTCCTGGCGAAGGAATGATGGCGCGTTACAAGATCATCTTCCAACTGATTATCGCCCTTATCGCGGCGGTTGTTATCTATATCTTGAATAGCAATAAAGGGTTGTTGGCGATTCCCACTGTCCGCGACTTAATCGATATCGGAATCATTTACATTCCTATCGCTGTCTTCATCATCGTCGCTTCAGCCAACGCTATCAATTTAACGGATGGGCTGGATGGTTTAGCCGGCATTATCGCCGCTACAGCTTTTATGGCATATGGCATCATCGCCTTCCAACAAGATCAGCAATTTTTGGTCACTTTTTGTTTTATCGTGGTTGGTTCATGTTTTGCTTTTCTATGGTACAACGCCCATCCCGCCCAAATGTTTATGGGCGATGTCGGTTCACAAGCGTTGGGCGGCGCCCTGGGCGTAGTGGCGTTAATGACCAACCAATGGTTAATTTTCCCAATAATCGCTCTGGTACCAGTAGCGACCACTATCTCTGTCATGCTGCAAGTCGCCTCAGCGGTGTTAAGCCGCCGATATTTGGGGCGCGATGTCCGGCTTTTTCGGATGTCTCCGCTGCACAATCATTTTGTGTTGTTAGGCTGGAGCGAAACGCAAATTGTACAAAGATGGTGGATTATCGGATTGCTAGCGGCAATGGTTGGCATGGCGCTAGCGCTTATTTAGCGAGATTGGAGCGGGCAAACCGCCCCTCCAATCTCCTAATTTTATTGGAGAAAGGCAGTAGTATTGATGGATAAGTTCACAAATAAGCGTCTTCTCATACTGGGGCTAGCGCGCCAAGGGTTGGCATTGGCGCGTTATGCCGCCTCTGTTGGGGCGCAAGTCACTGTTTCAGACTTGCGCCCCGCAGAAACTCTGCTGGATGAGATAGATGAGCTTTCTGATTTGGCGATTGATTTTGCCCTCGGCGAACATCCGCCGGCATTATTAGATGCAGCGGATATAGTGGCTATTAGCGGCGGCGTGCCGGCAGATTCCCCTTTTGTGCAACTGGCGCGAGAACGTAGCATACCTATCACCAATGATTCGCTCGAATTTGAGAAACGTTGTCCTGCCCCGACTGCCGGCATTACTGGCAGCGCCGGCAAAACCACCACCACCACTTTGCTGGGCTTAATGGGGCATAAAAGCGACCGTCCGACCTGGGTAGGCGGCAATGTAGGCAATCCGTTGATCAGCGATCTGGCAAGCATTGGCGCAAATGACATCGTCATTCAAGAGCTATCCAGCTTTCAATTGGAATTGTGGGATCGCAGCCCAGCGGCGGCTGCCGTGTTAAATGTCACGCCCAACCATTTAGACAGACACCAAACAATGGACAATTACAGCGCCGCCAAAGCCAATATTTTGCGCTATCAGGGGGCAAACGATGTGGCGTTGTTATGCGCCGACGACGAAGGGTCAATGGCGCTCCAACCATACGTTCAGGGCAGAACCCGGCTGATTAGCTGCCGGCAGCCAGTCAGCGATGGCGCCTACCTATCAGAACACAGTTTGTGGCTTGCCGGCAAAGAGGGCAAAACCCAAATCTGCCATTTAGATGACATTCAATTACGCGGCAAACACAACATTTACAACATCTTAGCGGCGATCGTTTTAGCCGAAAGCCTGGGCATACCAATTAAGGCGATGAGAAAAGCGATTAGCAAATTCAAAGGCGTACCCCATCGGCTAGAACTCATCCGCCAACTAGAAGGTGTGCAATACATCAACGATTCGATTGCCACCGCCCCCGAACGCGCCCTAGCGGCGCTCGAATCTTTTACCGAGCCGCTGGTTTTGCTGGCAGGCGGTCAAGATAAAAACATGGAATGGGATAGTTGGGCAGAAGGGGTTCGGCAACGCGCCAAAGCGATTGTGCTGTTTGGCGAATTGGCGCAACCGCTGGAATCCAGATTGCGAAATATGCCCTGCTGCAAAGACAGCTCAGACAAAGACAAGTGTGGCGATTACAGGCTGGAATATATTGGACGCAGCGCCACTTTAGGAGACGCAGTAACTATCGCCTCCCAAATAGCTGGAGCCGGCGATGTGGTTTTGCTTTCGCCCGGCGGAACTAGCTATGACGCATTTAAAGATTTCACTGAAAGAGGCGAACATTTTCGCCAATTGGTTTACCGATTGTCGTAAACCTCAAGCAAAGCGCTTTATTAAATTATGAGTTCAATCAAATTTGTCGGAAAACCAACCAACAGAGTTGGCGGTAACCTAAAATTCAAGTTCGATTATTGGTTAGCGCTTGCCCTGGGAGCGTTGTTGATCGTGGGGTTGATGATGGTGTTCAGCGCCAGCTTTGATCTGGGCATTCTCGTAAAAGAAGGAGACGCTACCTACTATTTTCGCCGGCAAATTATCGCCCTGGGCATCGGTTTAGTCGGGTTGGTAGTCGTAATGCAGTTCGATTATCACACCTTCCGTAAATTCAGCGTCTTCTTTATGGTGGCGACATTAATCTTACTTCTGGCGACGCTGTTTGTTGCAGAAGAGATTTTCGGAGCGAAGCGCGGATTATCTGGCGGCTCATTCCAACCCTCTGAAGTGGCTAAATTGACGACGATTTTGTATATCGCCCATTGGCTATCCACCAAAGGGGATCGGATTAGAGATGTGGCTTACGGATTATTGCCCTTTGCTGTTATCACTGGCGTGGTCTGCGCCCTGGTAGTGAGCCAGCCCGATTTGAGCACGGCTGCCTTAATCGCGGCTATTAGCTTTACCGTTTACTTTGTGGCGGGGGCAGATTGGCGGCAATTTGCCCTGGCTGGCGTATTAGGTTTGGCAGTGTTTGTAGCTTTGATCATCGCCTTGCCCCATTCGACCAACCGCATCAACAGCTATCTACAAACCTGGCGAGACCCATCAAACGCTGGCTATCATGAGCAACAATCGTTAATCGCGTTAGCAAACGGCGGATGGTTTGGGGTTGGACCTGGCAACAGCAGCCAGAAGTTTGGACCGTTGCCCACACCCCACACGGATAGCATCTTTGCTATTGTTGGAGAAGAGTTTGGCTTGATTGGGGCGTTGACTATTTTGATTTTGTTGATCGTATTGGTTTGGCGGGGGTTAAGAACCGCTATTAAAGCTAGAGACAATTATGGCGCGCTTTTGGCGTTAGGCATCACCTGTTGGATCGCATATCAGGCGATCATTAATGTGGGGGTCAGCACGGTGGTGGTGCCTTTTACTGGCATTCCTTTGCCGTTTATCAGCTATGGCGGCTCATCATTGGCGATCTCGATTATCGCTGCCGGCATTTTGCTTAACATTTCGCGGGATGCGGCTCTAGGCTACAAACAGCGTCCCCCTCGCAAACAAACAAATCGGGATCAGGCGGCTAAATCGCGCAATCGGCGCGGCAGGCAAAACCGCCCGATCGTTCAAACGGAGAGTTTAAGTGAAAGTACTCGTGTGCGGTGGCGGCACCGGCGGTCATATTTACCCGGCGACCGCCGCACTCGCTGAGTTGCGACAGATGGATGTGTCGCCCTTAGATCTATTATGGATTGGAACGAAAGGAGAAATGGAGGAACGGTTGATACCACAGTTTGATGTGCCTTTAGCCACGATTCAGGGCGGCGCAGTAGTGGGCGTTTCCCCTTGGAAAGCGGCAAAAAATATGGCGCGGTTGGCATGGAGCGCCATGCCGGCATTCCAGTTAATCAACCGTTTCAAACCAACGGTGGCTTTGTTCACTGGCGGCTATGTAAATGCGCCAGTCGCCTTAGTCAATTGGCTAAAGCGAGTTCCGACTTGCATCTATTTGCCCGATGTAGAACCAGGCACAACCATTCGCCGCTTGCTCCCTTTTGCCCAAAAGATAGCGGTCACAACAGACGAATCAGCTCGATTTTTGCCGGCAGCCAAAATGGCGGTTACAGGCTATCCCGTCCGCCCCGAAATACGAAACGCCTTGCAATTGAGCAAACAAGAGGCGTTGGCGATCTTTGATTTGGCGGAAGGGCGGCAAACGCTATTTGTATTTGGCGGCAGTCGGGGGGCGCAAAGCGTCAACCGGGCATTAATGGCGATTTTGCCGACGTTGTTAAAGAGGGTTCAGGTGATTCATATTAGCGGTACCTTAACTTGGGAAGAAACAGCGAAAAATGCCGAGAGCTTACCTCCCGATCAACGCCGATATTATCGCCCTTACCCGTACCTGGATAAGGAGATGGGGGCGGCATTTCGGGCAGCAGATTTGGCAGTAGCTAGAGCTGGCGCCAGCATGTTGGGCGAATCGCCGGCTTTTGGCTTGCCGGCGATCTTAATCCCTTATCCATATGCCTGGCGTTACCAAAAAGTCAACGCCGACTATTTGGCAAACCGCGGCGCCGCCATCCGGCTAGACGACGAAAAGATGAGCGCAGAGTTATTGCCGGCAATTTTAAATATCCTGGATGATCCGAACCGATTATCCCACATGCGCCAGGCGGCAAAGCGGCTAGACCAGCCACACGCCGCTAAAAAATTGGCGCAGCTTTTAATTGATATGGAGAAAAACAGCGCAGCATGATTAGCATTTCCTACATTTATTGGGGGTTGATCGCTCTTTTTGGCATCATCGGCTATCTGCGCGGCTGGCAGAAAGAGGTTATCGCCATGGCAGGCTTGATCTCCTCATTGGCGGCGCTAAGCCAATTTGGGTATGTCATTGTTACAGGGCTTAGCTCTATTCTAGGCGGCGTCGCTGACCCCTTGGCAGACGCTACCGCACTAGCGCGTCGCAGCTTCTGGCTGCAAGCGGTTTTTCACATCTTTATCGCCTTTTTCAGCTACCAGGTCGTCACCAGCATAGCGGGTCAATCTTTCGGAGGGCGGTTGGGCGACCGGCTGCGAGCTGGTTTAGAGCGGCGGATTGTGGGCGCGTTGGTTGGCGTTATCAATGGATATTTATTGTTCGGCGGTTTGTGGAGCTTTTTAGAATATCGGTTAACCCAAACTGGGTACTCTCAACTGTTGTTGGGCGAAACGTATCCATTTTCGCCAGAGATTATCATCCGCCCGGCAAGCGGCAGCGCCCTGACGTTGATGAAATATCTGCCGCTGGGGATTATCGCCCCCAACATATGGTTGGTTTTATTTTTTATCGCTTTTTTTGTAGTCATAGTCGCGCTTCTGTAAGCGTTGAATTAGGATGACGATTTTGGCGCAGCAAATGGCAAAATGATTTTGAACGGCTTACACGATTTAAACAATTACCAGCTTCAGCCTGGGCAGCGCATCCACATCGTGGGTATTGGCGGCTCTGGCATGTCGGCTATCGCCCAACTGTTGCTGGAAATAGGGTATGTAGTTTCCGGTTCAGATCTGAAGCCAAATAAGCTAACGGCGGCTTTGGCTGAATCGGGGGCAGAGATTTTTGTGGGGCATGAAGCGGCTCATGTGGCTGGAGCGGATATAGCTTTGGTTTCATCCGCTATCCCTAAATCAAATCCAGAGTTAGAAGCTGCCGGCAATGCCGGCATTCCCATCTTAAAACGCGCCCAATTTCTAGGCAAACTTATGCAAAACAAAGTTGGCATCGCTGTCGCTGGCACGCACGGCAAAACCACGACAACAGGCATGATCGCCCATATTTTAACCCACGCCGGACATGACCCAAGCATCATTATGGGGGGCATCGCCCCTAGCTTGGGCAGCAATGGCAAAGCGGGGGCGGGCGACGCCTTTGTCGTGGAAGCCGACGAATATGACTATATGTTTTTGGGGTTGCGCCCCAAAATCGGGGTGATCACCAACATCGAACATGACCACCCAGACATCTTCCCCACTGAGGCGGCTTATCAGCAGGCGTTTGTCGATTTCACCCACCTTATCCCGCATGATGGGGCGTTAATTGTGTGCAGTGACGATGCCGGCATCCAGCAGGCGCTCGACCAGGGAAGATTGCCCAAAGAGAATTTGACCACTTACGGCATCAAAAATATCGGCGATAATCTGCCGTCGATTCAAGCCCTAGATTTGCGCCCCAACCCGCTAGGCGGAACTGATTTTGTGGTTGTGGCTAGCGGCGAAACATTGGGCATCGTCCGCTTGGCGATCCCGGGCGAACACAACGTTTTAAATAGTTTGGCGGCAATTGCCGTCTCGCTGCGGCAGGGCGCCTTATTTAACGACATCGTAAAAGCGATGCCCTCCTTTACCGGTATTGGGCGTCGTTTTGAACTGATCGGGGAGGCGAATGGGGTAACGGTCATAGATGATTACGCCCACCACCCCACTGAAATTAAAGCGACCTTGGCGGCAGGCAGACAACGCTTTGCCGGCAGACGCATCTGGGCGGTATGGCAGCCGCACACCTTTTCTCGCTCAAAGCTGTTTCTCTCGGAATTTGTCGGCAGCTTTCAAAACGCCGACAAATTGATCGTGCTCAACATTTATCGCAGCAGAGAAAAAAATGATTTAGCTCTCAATTCCGCCAAAATCGCTAAAAAAATAAAAAATCCAATCGCCCATCATATCGCCTCTCGTCGAGAAGCGGCAAGCTATCTGGCAACTGAGGCAAAAATGGGAGATGTGATCATTACGCTAGGAGCCGGCGACGGCAATGCCGTAGGCAAATGGCTTCTGGAAAAATTAGGAGGGAAGGTTGGCTCGTAAAGAAACGGTTCGAAAAATAAGCGAAAAACGAGAAAAAGCGAAAATTCAGATAGATCGATCTATCTCGGCAAAAGAGATCCGCCGCTTGGCGCAAAAGCTGCAAGAAAAAGAAAAGGAAGAGAAAGGATGATGAATACGGACATTTCGATTGCTGAAGCGATCCAACGCCGGTTTCAAGATGCCTTTGGCGAAGATTTCCAGACCAATGTATCGTTAGACCGATACACTTCTGCCCGAATCGGCGGGGAAGCGGAAATGTTTTTGGTAGCGAAGGACGCCCAAACGTTACAGGCAGCGGCAGAATTGGCATACGCCCAGAGTATCCCCTATTTCATCTTAGGCGGCGGGTCGAATATTTTGGTGGCAGATGCCGGCATCTCCGGGTTGGTTATCTACAACAAAGCAAAAAACGCCGCGTTTAGGCACACTGGCGCCAAAGTGATTTGCACCGTCGAATCCGGCATGAATCTTTCCACTTTGGCGAGACAAAGCATCAACAACGGATTGGGCGGGCTGGAATGGGCAATTAATGTCCCTGGCACCGTCGGCGGAGCAGTGGTTGGCAACTCTGGCGCGCACGGCAGCAACATGTCTCAGATATTGCTCTCCGCCACCATTTGGAAGCCAGGCGTCGGCGCCAAACTAGTAACGAATGAAGAGTTGGCGTTCGCTTACCGAACCAGCGCTCTCAAACAAGACCATCTTCAAGACAAAGCCCGGCGATTGGTGTTATCGGCGGAATTGCAGCTAACGCCGGAAACGGTTTCTACCTTAGCGGCTAGAGCGGAGGCGTTTAGCTCTCATCGTAAACAAACGCAGCCGACTGGCGCCAGTATGGGGTCGATGTTTAAAAATCCAGAAAACTATTATGCCGGCTATCTGCTCGACTCGGCTGGATTAAAAGGAATGCGGAACGGCGGAGCGCATATCTCGGAAAAGCACGCTAACTTTTTTGTAAATGACGCCGATGCCACAGCGGAAGAGGTGCGAGAATTGATCGCCGAAGCGTGGCATGTGGTTCGTGAACAGTTTGGCGTGGAGTTGGAATTGGAAGTGGAATTGGTTGGCAATTGGGATTTTGAGCAGGAGTAAAAGAATCTAATTAACCATTTGGAACGCAGTCGATGACAAAACGGAAAAAGAGAACGCCAATACGCAGGAAATTGCGTAAACAACCAAAGACGAAGCGGGTGAAGTCGAAAGGGGTCGCCGCTGTAATGCCGGCAATTCGCTCGCGCCCCGAAATGCCCCGTTCTTCGCAGGAACGGCGTTCCAACCAACGACGCCTCCGTTTCGCCGCCCCCGTCGCCGCCATTCGTAACTTTGTCTTTTCCACACGCTGGATAAGTTTAGCCATTTTGCTGGTATGCGGATATGCCCTATACGCTATCGCAGTCGATAGCCGCTATCGATTATCCAATGTGCCGGTCGGTGGCGCCACAATGCTGCCCGCTCATGAGATTTTGCAAGCCAGCGGCTTAACCGGCGTTCACATTTTTTCTGCCAACCCAAACCAAGCTGCTGCCCAAATCAATGAACTTCCTGGCGTCATCTCTGCCACTGTCACCCTCAGTTGGCCCAACCAAGCCGCAATCGCCATAAAAGAAGACACGCCGCTAGCGTTGTGGCATCAAGATGGCAAACAATATTGGGTGAATGAAGGCGGGCAATTAGTTGAAGCGAGTCGAAATATCCCCGACTTGGTTCATATAGAAGCGGAATATTTGCCAGAAGAGCTGCCGTTGCCCAGCTTAGCGGACGATAGCCATACTGGTGAAGAGTTGGAAGAGGCGGTCGAAAACCCAATCAGCGGTCCGGGCTTCGTGTCGCAAGAGATTTTGGCAGGCGCATTAGAGTTGCGTCAACTTTATCCCGAAGTAGAACGATTCTATTATCGGCCGTCTGGCGGGTTGAGTTTCGATGACGTTCGCGGAGGCTGGCGAGCCTATTTCGGCGTTAGCGCCGATATGAAGCAGAAGCAAGCGATCTACGAAACGCTCGTAGAAAATTTACAAGCCGCCAACTTAACTTTGAGTTACATCAGCGTCAGCAATAAAAACAAACCTTACTACCAAGCTGTTAGCAACAATGGATAACGGAGGAAACATTTTGCTTTTTCAGGCGCGTTCCTGTTAAAGAAAACGAAACAAGTAACGATGGAAGATATTATTTTCGCTCTGGATATCGGCACCACCAAAGTATGCGCCCTGGTAGGCGAAGCCCGCGATGGTCAGCTTCGTATCATTGGGGTGGGCATTGAACCGTCAAAAGGGATGCGAAAGGGGATGGTTACCGACGTCACCCAAGCCAACTTGTCGATTGCCAGAGCAATTGAATTGGCGGAACAAACTTCTGGCTATAAATTGTCCAGAGCGCTGGTTAGCATGGCAGGCGAGCATATCAGCTCTACCAATAGCATGGGCGTGGCAGCTATCAATAGAAATTCTGCCGGCATTTCGAGTGAAGATATCGATCGCGCGATGGACGCTTCTAAAGCGATCTCTATTCCTCATAATCGGCAGATTGTACATATGGTGCCTCGCCGCTTTACCGTCGATAACCAAGATGGCGTCCGCAACCCACTGGGAATGTATGGTTATCGGTTAGAGGTGGAAACCCATATCGTCACTGGGGCGACGCCTGCGCTAAGAAATATCGAACAATGCGCTGATCAGGTTGGCATTCAAATCGAGGAGTTTGTGTTGAATGTATTGGCGTCTGGCGAGGCGGTGTTAGAGCCTACAGAGCGGGATATGGGAGTTATCGCCATAGATATTGGAGGCGGCACTGCCGATGTGGCGTTGTATACCGAAGGGATGGTGTGGCATACCAGCGTGGTGCCTGTGGGCGGCAACCATGTTACCAATGATATTGCGATTGGGTTGCGTGTGCCGTTTGAGATAGCTGAATCGGTTAAATTGCAATATGGGGATTGTCGTCCCGACCAAATCGACCCCGATTCGATCTTTACAGTGGAGCCGTTTGGCGGCGAAACGATTAAAGTAGGGCGGCAAGAGTTGGCGCAGGTAATCGAAGCGCGGATTGAAGAGATGTTTCAGCTTATTCTGCAAGATGTTCGCGAATCTGGCTATGATGGTTTGCTGCCTGCCGGCATTGTGCTGACGGGCGGCGCATCACAATTGCGAGGAATTACCAGTGTGGCTCAACGGGTATTTGGGGTGCCAGCTCGAATAGCAATGCCTAAAAATCTGGTCGGTTTGGTTGAAAAACTCCAATCTCCGGCGTATGCCACAAGCGTTGGGCTGCTCAGTTGGGCAATGAGCGGACAAAACACGTATCGTCCAGATGTAAAACGGCAAAACAAGGAGTGGGGGCGACGAATAGGCAACATTTTTAGGGCTTTGTTGCCTGGGGAAGAATGAAACAGGAGGTTTTATGGCAACGACTATCCGTTTCTTCAATGTTGTTGGATGTAGTTAGGGTTAATTTTATTTACGAAGAGAGGTAATAATGATAAAAGACAGTATGAGTAATGGCAGAACAAAAAGAACCGTTCAGCGGATGCCGGAAATCGAAAGTCCGGCTCTGATCCGAGTAGTTGGCGTGGGCGGCGGCGGCAGCAATGCCGTGAACCGCATGATTGAAGAAGGGATTATTGGCGTCGAATTTATCGCCATCAATACCGACAAACAAGCTCTAAATCGCAGCCATGCCCCCACCCGTTTAGTTATTGGCGAACGCTCTACCCGCGGTTTAGGAGCGGGAGGCAATCCTGAGGTTGGTCGCAAAGCGGCAGAAGAATCTGTAGAAGAGTTGCATGAACTTTTGCGCGGCTCTGATATGATTTTCATAACTGCCGGCATGGGCGGCGGCACAGGCACTGGCGCAGTTCCCATCGTCTCCCGAGTTGCCAGGGAAGAAGGGGCGCTGACCATCGGCGTCGTCACGCGCCCTTTTAACTTTGAAGGCACCCAACGCTCTAAAGCAGCGGAAGCTGGCATCGAAAATTTAAAAGAGCATGTAGACACCCTTATCGTCATCCCCAATGACCGCTTGCTCGAAACGTCAGACAAACGAGTCTCCTTACTGGAATCTTTTAGTTTGGCGGACGATGTGCTACGGCAAGGCATTCAGGGCATTAGCGAGGTAATCACGGTACCAGGGCTAATCAACCTAGATTTTGCCGACGTGCAATCGATTATGTCGATGGGTGGAGCAGCATTGATGGCAGTAGGACGGGGTACAGGCGAAGACCGAGCAAGAGTAGCAGCCGAACAAGCTCTCTCCAGCCGATTACTGGATGTGACGATCGATGGGGCTCGCGGCATTTTGTTTAATGTCACTGGCGGCAGCGATATGGGTCTGTACGAGATCAATCAGGCAGCGACTATCATCCGCGAAACAGCCCACCCAGATGTCAATCTTATATTTGGGGCTGTAGTAGATGAAACGATGGGCGATGAATTGCGAATCACGCTTATCGCTACTGGATTCGACCACTCTATGCCGACGCTTCACATTCCGCGTCAGGTCGATCGTCGTCTGCCAACCCGCCAACCATTGCGCGAAAGGCGTCCAACTGCGCCACCGGAAAGGAAGACTGCTCCTACCAGGCAACAGTCTCCACCGGAACCGGCTCCAGTTGAAACGTCCCAAAAACGGTCAGACACTTTCCGTCCGGACAATTTGGAAATACCAGCCTTTTTGCGTCGCCGTCGGTAGGGATCAACCAATTAGAAATTTTTGGCAGGTCTTTTGCCAACCAACGAAGACCTGCCAATTTTTCTCTTCCAAAAAATGCCGGCAGCCTAGCGCAGTTTTTTTAAGCTAACCGAGCCATTAAATCGCCAAAACAACCTAAATTTCTGTTGTCTTCTTAATTTCCCTATGCTATAATTCCCTGGCTCATGTGCGCCAAATGTGGGGGATGTCCTAACAGGAAGCCCAATATATGGCACTAGGGTGGGCAAATGGGAAAATTTGTCCAGATATACTGGTAAGAATCAGAGAATGGAGAATTGTTGGTGAAATGCCCATATTGTCAGAAGGAAAAAACGCGAGTTATAGACACCAGTCATGATGGGCGGGGAGGCATCAGAAGACGCCGAGTTTGCAGCAGTTGCAACCAGCGGTTTAGCACATACGAACGCCCAATTTTGGCGACGCCGTTGGTGGTAAAGCAAGATGGCGCACGAGAGGAATTTTCGCGCGATAAAGTGTTGCACGGCATTCGTATCGCCTGCGCCAAAAGACCCGTTTCAGCGGCAGATATCGAGCGAATTGTGGGCGAAGTTGAGACAGAGTTGCGGCAAATGGGCAAAGAAGAGGTAGACAGTCGCGTCGTAGGCGATAAGATTATCGCCTTACTTAAGGATTTGGATGAGGTCGCCTATATTCGATTCGCCATCGTATACCTTGGCTTAGACGATTTAGAATCGATCCGCGGGGAAATCGACCGTTTGTTAACCGATTAGTTATTGGCAATTGATGAGGGGGAGATATGGTGATGTATTGGTATTTCGATTTTTTCTCCACTGTTGTTTAAACAACAACATTTTTATACGCCAACTATTCCATAGTTAAAGATATTTGATTCGGCAATTAAGCCGCTTGGTTTAAGCTGGTTGGTTGTTTGTTGTACAAATTGGCGTTTGGGTTGATATAAATTTGTAACAAGGATCTTGATGGAGGTCGTAATGTTGAAGGAAGCGCAAGTAATAGAAAATTTCGATAACGGAAAGAAATTAGCGGTTGAGCATATTGCGCTTTCAGACAATTCTCGCGCGGTGTTGGAAAAGCGATATTTACGGCGGGGGTTAGATGGCAAACCAATTGAAACAGTTGAGAAGATGTTTCAGCGCGTAACCAACCATATTGCTTCTGCTGAAACTGAATTTGCCGGCAATGTAGCCAAAACAGCCCAAAGCTTCTTTAACTTATTAACCACATTCCGGTTTTTGCCCAATAGCCCTACCTTTACCGGAGCGGGAACGCCCTTAGGACAATTAGCGGCTTGCTTTGTGTTGCCCATCGACGACGATATGGGACGAGACGGCTCTGGCATCTTTCAAACTTTGCGAGACGCCGCCCTCATCCAGCAAACCGGCGGCGGCAACGGATTCTCATTTTCGCGGTTGCGCCCTAAGGGCGCGTTGGTCAAAAGTTCCGCTGGTCAGGCAACGGGTCCCGTTGGCTTTTTGCGGGTTTACGATCAAGCGTTTGGCGAAGTGGCGCAAGGGGGCACCCGCCGCGGCGCCAACATGGCGGTTTTAAGAGTCGATCACCCTGACATTTATGATTTTATCCGCTGTAAGGTAAGCGAAAACAGCATTACTAACTTCAATATCTCGGTTGGCATCACCGACAAATTTATGGAGGCGGTTAAATCAGATTCTGACTTTGATTTGGTTAATCCTCAAGATGGCGCTGTGTGGCAAACGGTGCAAGCTCGTCACTTGTTTCAGGAAATCGTTAAATACGCCTACCATAATGGGGAACCTGGCGTGCTATTTTTGGATGAAGCCAACCGCTCTAATCCGGTGCCCCATCTTTATGATTTAGAGGCGACCAACCCATGTGGGGAGCAATGGTTGGGACCTTATGAAAATTGTTGTTTAGGTTCGATCAATTTAGCGCAGCATTGTGGCGCAAATGGCAGCGTCAATTGGGCAAAATTACAGGAATCTGTTGAGTTGTCAACGCGCTTTTTGGACAATGTGGTACAGGTAAACGCTTATGTGCCGGCAGTGCCAGAGTTGAAAAAAGCGGCGTTCCGAGCCCGGCGCATTGGGTTGGGCATTATGGGATTGGCAGATTTGATGTATCATGCCGGCATTCGGTATGGCTCGGAAGAAGGGCAAGAGTTTGCCGCTCAGGTAATGGAGTTTATGCGTTTTCATTGCATGAAAAGCTCCATTAAATTGGCAAAAGAGCGGGGCGCCTTTGAAGCGATCACGGGCAGCATTTATGATCCAGCCAATTTGCAATGGAAGCCGCCCACTCCGCTATTGCCGTATGTCTCTGATTTTAACCGTCCCCAATTAGATTGGAACATCATCGTTGCCGGCATCAAACAATACGGCATTCGTAATGCCGCCCAAACCACTGTCGCCCCCACCGGCACCATTGCCACCGTGTCGGGCTGCGAAGGATACGGTTGCGAACCTGTTTTCGCCCTGGGGTATATCCGTCATGTAAATGATAACGGCAAAGATATGCAGCTGACTTACACCAGCCCTCGCTTTGAAGCCGCTCTGCAAGAAAGTGTTGTGGAGGAATCGGAACAGGAACGTATCATCAGTGAAAGCATTGCGCAAGGCTCTTGCCAGGATATTGCCGGCATTCCCAACCATTTGCGTCACACCTTTGTGGTCTCCCAAGATATTTCGCCAGAAGAACATGTGCGAACCCAAGCCGCTATTCAAGCGTTTGTAGATAACAGCATCTCCAAAACATGCAACTTTTCAGCCACAGCTACCCCAGAAGATGTTGAAAAGGCGTACATGCTTGCCTGGGAATTGGGCGCCAAAGGGCTAACCGTGTACGTTACCGGCTCTCGGGACAAAGTTGTGCTGGAAACCCACAATACAAAAAAAGAAAAAGAAACCCCGCCAGAGGAAGGACAACCTTCTCAACCGAGATTATGGGAAGTAGAAAAGATTAAACCTCGTCCGCAACTATTAAGCGGCAGCACCAGTAGAATCAGCACGCCTGTAGGCAACTCTTACGTCACTGTCAACACAAATGGCAACGAGCAACCTTTCGAGGTGTTTTTACATACCTCCAAGGCAGGCAGCGAAACTGCGGCAATTTCTGAAGCGCTCGGGCGTTTGATCAGCTATATTTTACGCCTCACGTCTCCGATTGAACCACGCGATAGGCTGCAAGAAGTAGTCAGTCAGTTGAGTGGTATTGGCGGCGGCAGACCGTTGGGGTTTGGCTCAAATCGGGTGTTGTCTTTGCCAGACGGGGTGGCTCAGGCATTAAATGATTATTTAACGCTTTCCGAAGAAAAACAACCCCAGCAAATGCCGGCATTAAATGCCCATGGTCAAGCAGTAGCAACGCGCCTGCCAATAGGCGACCTATGCCCCGAATGTGGCGAAGCGGCGCTAGTTAACGAAGAAGGGTGCCGAAAATGTTATTCTTGCGCCTTTAGCGAATGCTAAACATCGATCTAAGAAATACAACTATTTGCAACAAACCAAAAGTGCTAAACCGTGCAAAACGGATTTTGTTACGCTCACACAAAATGGTTGACAACTTTTACAAATTGCTACATAATCTCTTAACGCTCATTTAGGGAAATATGAGCCATTGATAATTTTATTGGAAAAATGTCTTACTTAATTTTCACCTTGCAAAAGGAGAGGTTTTATGAACTTAGAAGCAATTCAACACAATGAAGCCAAATCAGACAAAGAAAAGGCGAATTACGAAGCCCCAGCGATAGTCTATGAGAGCGTTATTTCAACTCGCGCTGGCACGCCTTTTTTCGCTCCGCCAGAAGGCAATGATGTCGATCCGGCAGATTTGTTTGGCGACAGTTAGTATCCCTTGAAGCAAGAAAACAGAAAATGAACATCGAAAAAGCCTGCTAGTACAGGCTTTTTTTGTGATTTTTGAGTGAATTTGCCCCAATGACGCCAACGCTCTATATCTTAGAGAAAGCGCATTGGGGTTTTTTCGTACAGGGAGATCAAGGCAATTCGCCAGGACGGGGCGGAAACTGTTCTCTAAAGTCAGCGGAGCAATCATCTGTGTCGCGCCAATAAGGAGCGCGTTCCAAGCTAACATTAAATCCTAAAACCAAGGGGCAGGGCACATTGCCTGGCAATGCCCCGCTCCCATAAACGACAGCGTCTACAATGGCGTTATCAGGCGCAATTAGCAACAGTTCGTCACCTGAGTTCCCCAACGCTAGCCGAGCGGCAGGGTCGCCCCAATTTGGATCATCTATCATATTTGGAATTGTCGGGTCACTTTCATACATTTCATAATCTGGCATAAAGCCATATGAAGCAAAGAAAGCCGCTGCGTTGGTTGTTAACAACAATGTTCCTTGGGGCGGCAAAACTGTGCCGGCAGGAAAGCGCAGCATCTCTTCAAAATCTGTAGTAAAAACCGCGTCGCCTATACCATATCCAGACAAATCGATTGTTTGATGGGTTGGGTTTACGATTTCAATAAACTCAGCGTCGTCAATGCCTGGCGGATCGTATAGCAGTTCGCTAATGAGTGGGTAATGTGCCGGACCTTGAAATTGATTGAAAACGACAGGCAGATATAAAATGTGAGGGTAATCACGTTCAAACATATCCGCTAATAACGCATACGCTTCATCTGATTGCGCTTGCAAAGCCAACTCCCGATTCCCTTTGTTGGATTGTTCAGAACCGTTGATGCTGCCAATATGGATATATCCTTTGCCGGCAATTTCCGCCAAAAACATTTTGTTATGGATGCCCAATCCCGTCGGGTTACCTAAAGCGCATTGCAAATCCAACCCCTCCGCTTGAGCGACTGATTTGAGATAGTCGCAGCTTTCTTCATTATTGTCGTTTAAGGCGATAAACGAATCCAACAACAGTCGAACTCGGGCGCCGCGACGGGCAGCGGCGATTACCGCCTCAAGCCGAAGATTGGGGTCTGTGGCAGGCGTTCCAACTGCGCCGCCCCAATGAGCGGGTTCGTTGAGTTGCTGAACTAAAATCGTATCGCCATTTCCTGCTTGGTTGAGCAAACCCAATAAACTATCGACGGATCGCAAACTCGTTTCGGGGGCTTGCACCACCTCAAACGCCATTTCGCCATGTATAACCAGCGGGTTTTCATAGCGGACGGTGTAAGTAGTTCCGCCAGTAACGGTAATGGGCGTATAACCTGGCGAAGGGGCATCTGTGCCGGCATTCCAGCGAAATAGATCGTGGTGCCCGGTAGATGGCGGAACAGCGGTTGCCGGCAAATCGAAATCATGGTCAAACACAGATTGCACACGGGCAACCACCCCGGGCGCATCTGTCGCCAAAACCACGCCGCGCCGCCCAAAAGTGCCATCGCTTTTGTCGTCAGTCGGCAAACTGTTAGGGCTCAGATTCTCAGAGCTGATGATGACCTTACCGTCATCGATTAAGATGAATTTGGCATGTAAATATTGATACCGATTATAAATATCTGTCGGGTCGTCGGAACGCATAAACCAACATTCGCCGCCTGCCGCCTCCAACCCCTGACAAATATATTTTTGTTGATCGTCCATGCCGCCCGGCGGCGACCCCTCTAGTAAAATCTGAACGGACACGCCTCGGTTTAAGGCGTCCAGCAACGCCTCATAAACCCCCAAATTTTCAAAAGTGTGCATCTCCATTTGCAGGCTCGTTTGGGCGGCCGCGATTTGAGCTTCGATCATTTCGTATGCGTTATCGGGGGCGATAGCTACAGTCAGGTAAGCTGTTTCGGTAATTTGAGCCGGGAAAAAGAAGATATCAAGATCCCAGCCAGGATAAATTGGTTTGCGCCCATTTATCGGATCGCTCAATTCTGTTGTCCAATCGGCAGCGGTATTGCTATCGGGGATGATTTGTCCCGTATGTTGATCTCGCTTGCGCGCCAGCAGTTGTTGAGCCCGGTTGACGATTGAAGTGGGGTTGTATGGCTCGACAGCGACTCCTGCCCAGCCATTTTGAGCTGTATTGCCATTCTCAAATACGATGGCGTCGATCACATTTAGCGATGCGTCTCGCAAAACCAACTCATCGCCGGCATTGGCTAACCCCAGCCAGCCGCCGATTAAATCAGGTATGGCAGGATGCGTATCAACCGCTTCGTAATCGGGCAGAAAACCGAATGTTTGGTTAAAGGCGGCGCCATCCTTTGCCAACCAAACGGATTGCCCAGGCGACAAAATTAAGGTTGCCGGCATTTCCGTTTTGCTTGCCCCACCCCATAGTTGCCAGCCACCTATATCGATCATCCCGTTTCCGATGTTAATGAGGTGGGCAGCCTCATCTAAATCGTTGGCAATAAAGCCATCATAAAACACGCCATTTATCAATACGTTGCCGGCATTTTGTCCGATGATGGTTGTGTTAGCATATGTAGCGGCTGAGGCGGCGTTGCCGGCATCTACGCTTAGGGTGTTGGTGACGACGCCACTGCCATTTGCTGGAACAGTAACCGTTAGCCCAAAGTTTATCGACGCCCCAATTGGCAAATCCCCCACTTGCCACACGATGATGGTCGGCGCTGGTTGCGAACGGGGCAAACCGCTGTTATCAGCCACGAAGGCAAAGGATGCCGGCAACGAATCGGTCAAAACCACGCCAGTCGCCGATTGGTTGCCGTTGTTGGTCAGCGACAGGGAATAAACAAGCGAAGCGCCCGGAAAAGCGGTGGGCGGAGCGCTTTTGTGAGGCACAAGAAGCGGAGCCGGCGAGCTGTTCCAACTGGAATTGAGCTGGCGCGGCGTACCGTTTAGGGGATTGCCCGAAGCGTCAAGCCCATTGATAGCGATGCCGTCATTACTGTTCCAATTGGCGTCGCTGTCAGTTGCCATGGGGTCAGTTCGCTCCATCGAATAATAGCCCGGACTGCCGCTGCCAGCGGGCCATCCCCCGCCGTTTCCGTTGGCGCTGTCTACCAGATTGTCCCCGGCATCGCGCAGGGTCAATGTTTCGCCGCCGTTGAGCAACGCTCCAGTATAAAATTGGTCGCCCGCGATGTCGGAAACCGTTGTGTCGTCTGTGCGCTCTAACAGATAAAAGCCAGATGCCGGCAAAACGCCGCTCAAAGTCACATCGAGGGAATTGCCAGTTACTTTCCATCCAGCCAAATCGACAGAGGCGGTCGTCGGATTATATAGTTCGATCCATTCGTCGTTGGCGCTGTGGGCAGTTCCGCCCCAGGCTACTTCGCTGATGACCACGCTGCCGGCAATATGTGATTCAATATTGGGAACAGGGGGAAGAAAAAAGGCAAAAAATGCCGGCATTATCGTGATAATGCCCAACCAAGCCATTCGTCTCTTCATGACTCAAAGCTCCTTTGTCTAAGTTCAATTGGCTGATAACGCTCGCCGTTGACAACGGTTCAAACTCTCACTCAAACTATAATCGCTTTATTTTGCCGCTTTGTCAACCAAAACAGCAAACCGTCTCATACCATTTCAATCTAACAAGGGCAGATCGCCCGCCTGTAAAAAACTCGAACAATCTTCTCATGCCTGCCCAAATCCTTTAGGCTGCATCTCAATCCCCTTTTTGGGCTGCGGGCTCCGCTCCAAAAGTAGGCAATCCCAGATCGACCATAGGTTCGCCTGTCATCCAGGCGGTTAATGCCGCTTTGGTTGCCGCTCGATCATCCCAGGGATATTCGATGCCGGCAAAGTTCATCGACTGTTCGTGCCCCTTGCCACATATGAGAACTACATCCCCTGGCTGCGCCAAGGTCAGGGCAAAATAGATCGCTTCGCCCCTGTCTGGAATCCGCCAGAAATTTTCCCCTTCGACCCCGCCTCGGCTAGTTGCGCCTGTCGTCATCATCGCCAAAATATCTTCTATTGGCTCTTGGCGCGGATCTTCAGCGGTTAACACAGTGAGGTCAGCATATTCCAATGAAATTTCCGCCATCATGCGCCGCTTTTCCACGTCTCGTTTGCCGGCAGAACCGAATAGGGCAATCACCCGTCCTGGCGTCATCTTCCGGGCAGCTTTTATAGCTTGAACGAGGGCATTGGGGGTGTGGGCAAAATCGACAATGGTCAAAAAGTTTTGCCCCATATCAATCCGTTCCATGCGCCCGCTAATGGCTGTCACCGACTCCAGCCCGGCTTGAACGGCAGATGCCGGCAAGCCCAAGGCAAAAGCCGCGCCCGCCGCCGCCAACATATTGTAAATGTTAAATTCTCCCAAAAGCTGCGAACGAATCGCCGTTTTTTCCTGGTAATTCAACACAAAATTGGTGGCGTCGGCTCCAAAATCGATCTGGTCGGCAATGAGATCGGCTGATTGGCGGATAGCATAACTCAGTTGGTTAGGGGCGGGAATTTGAGACAAATAGGCAAACGAATCATCATCTTTGTTCAAGACAGCGGTTTTGGGAACAACAGCTTTGTGAGGGGCGAAGGGCAAATTGCCTGCCGGCATGCTCAGGCTGGCAAAGAGTCGCCCTTTGGCGGCGCGGTATCCAGCAAAGCTGCCATGGTAGTCGAGGTGTTCATGGCTAATGTTGCTGATAACGCCACTGTCAAACGGAATGGCGCCAGTGCGATATTGCGCCCAGCCATGTGAGGTCGTTTCTAAAATGCAATGGGTGATGCCGGCATCCGCCATACGGCGCAAATAGGCTTGCACTGCCGGCGCTTCGGGTGTGGTCACATGCAAGCCAGTCGGCTCTTCTTGGTCGCCAAAAACGGCGGTAATGGTGGAGATGATGCCGGCATCAATGCCGGCATTTTTTAAGATGGCAAACAACATATTGGCGATAGAGGTTTTGCCATCAGTGCCCGTTACCCCAATCATCGTCAGCTCCCAGGCAGGGAAATGATGCCAGGCGGCTGCCAGCCACGCCAACCCCTGTTCGGTCAGCCGCGCCAGCGGAACCGGGTAAGTTTTTGGCGGCTTGACCAACATTTCGGCTTGTGAATCGATAATGAAAACAACGGCTGCGCCGCGCTCAATTGCCTGGGAAATGTAGGGGCGGCCATCGCTATAGATCGCGCCATCGTGCTGCCGTCGTACCCGCGCCACAAAGCCGTCTCCCGCTTCAATCTGTCCAGAATGGTCAATAAAGCGGCGAAATACTGCATCTTCCCCAACGAATGCTGGCGGTTGAGGCAGATCTGATTTTGCTACTGCCTCGTCCCATCGCTTAAACAGTTGCCTTACGCTCTTTAACTCTGTCATCTTTCTCTAAAATCGCGCCTCTTTTTGGTAGGCGACAACAATTGTATGTCCTTTTTTTAAAAATTCGTAACGTTTATCCGGTTGACAATAGGGAGATCATCGTTTTAGCGTATGTCATGTTTATTGTTTGCGTAAAGTTTTTGCCAGAGTATCTGTTTATCATTCATTATCGTTACAAAGTTAGCAATAGGAATGAGAATCATGAAAAAGATGCAAGTTTTTGTTCGTCGCACGGTGGGGTTCTTAACCATACTCTTCTTGGGTGTTCTGGGTTATTATTGGCTATCGCAGTTGCGATTTGCCAGCGGATCAATTGCTGGGGAGGGGATTTCGGCAACACGGGCGACTGCCGGCATGCTTCCCACCATCGCCACCAATCGTGAAACGAAAATACCGTCAACTCCAAATCTGCCTACGCCATTTCCAACTGCTACAACCTTCATTCAACTGAGCAACGCGGTTAATGAGGTTTTATGGCTCGACAATTGCGCTCGCATTCAAACCGATCCTTGCGGTTCATCAACAGTGGAGGGATTTCAACCATTACGAGAGGTCATTAACAATGTTGGCGGCGAATTAGTTTTTGGCGCGCCAGATGATTTTTATGGGTTGATGACCTATGCAACAGTCATTGCAAACTTTTGCGGACATGCCGGCAGTTATTTACCCCAACTTCGCAGTTACATCACCAATGGCGGCAGCGTTATAGCGTTGGGCGACGAATTTTGTCGCGCCGTTCCGCCTAGTGGACTCACATCAGGACAGACCGCCAACTTATTGACACGCGATTGGGGGATTGAATTCTCTTCACAGGAAGTAGAAGCTCAGAACTCTCGTATGCATCTTTTATCCAGCCCGATAGCCAACATTGGCGTACATCTCACCATTTATCGCTTCACCCCATTAAAATTAACGGGCACAGCCATTCATTCTCTAGCTATCAGCGATAACGGAGACATTTTTTCAGCGCTTTTCGATGGAGATGGGACATTGGCAGTTATTCCCAACAGCCAATTCCATCAACAAATCGACGTGTCAGACGACCGCTTTCGAATGTGGGGCAGTTTGATATCCTTCTTAATGGATGCAGCGCGCGCAAAAGTCCAAGTTGACTTAACAACGCCAAACGCCTTTCCTACGGTCACGCCCTATGTGGATCCCACACTGTACCCGACTTCAACCCCAATAATTGTGACAACGCCAACTCCTCTCCCACCGCCAATTGATACGCCTACGCCGTTTGCTGCCGTCGCCTCTTCTCCTTACGTTTCTATTATTAATGTCTCGCCGCCAAATCAAACCCAGATCGTTGGACAACCTTTCAATTTTGATTTTGAGTATCATTTGCCGGCATCCGCCCAAGCGCCTCAGGCAGTTATCATGTTCGATCTAATTCCCGTTTTAGGGGATAACCAATATGGCAATGAGCCATATGCTGTCTTTACCCCGTTTGGGCTAACCATTCTGGAGCAAACCGATGCGCCAAATCGACGACAAATTGAGGCGATGCCGGCATTGGGCGTCGTTGATTGGGAAGTTCAAACAACGCTGGCTCTTCGTGTCCGTCTAATGAGTTACTCAGATGAGGGAGACAATAGCGAATTGCTATTTCAGAACATCTTTCCTGATTTCAGTTACGCTATGGACAATTGGTTAGAAAAAACTCCCGTACCGCTCCCCACTCCATCTTTAACCCCCACCCCAGAGGGGCAGAGCGTTTCGCCGTTGCCCAACGTCACCCTCCCGCCAGACGTTACGCCCACCGGAACGCCCACGCCAGCTTCAACCCCGATATCTTCGCCGCGCGTTGCTGTCCTAAATGTGTCGCCAGCCGCCGAAACTCATATTGAAGGCGATGAAACCTTTGTCTTTGAGTTTGAATATTATTTGCCGGCATCTGCTGGCTCTTCTCAGGTGCTCGTTCTGATCGATTTAGTTCCCGATTTGGGGAACCACAACTATGGGAACGAACCATACGCCATCTTCACTCCGCTGGAGATAGCGTTGATCGAGCCTTCCAATGAACCAGTCCTGCGGCAAGTTGTAGCAATGCCAGCATTAGGAGCTGCAGAGTGGGATGACACCGCTCTTCTGGCGCTTCGAATCCGTCTGATGAGCTACTCAGCATATGCCGGCATCGGCGCTACAATTTTAAACATCACCTTCCCCGAATATACTTACACGATGGAAAATTGGGCGCTTGCTCTGCCAACTCCTCCGCCCTCGCCTGAAAGTTCTGAATAACCATGCTGCGCCCTCTCTCCCAATTAGCCGATCCTTTGCGCTTTTCTTTTTACTGGTTGCTGTTAAAATGCCGGCATGATTGACTGCCCTGTCCCTGGCAAAACTTACGCAACCATTTGATGCCAACTCTACATAGCCCAAGAAAGATAACGCCCCCCGAAATGTGGGGCATCGGACTTATCCTCTTGCTGGCTGCCATTTTACGAATGGGATTGCCGGGACTAACTGAATTTAAAGCGGATGAAGCCCGTCTGTTCACCCTTGCCCTGGAAATGGTTGAAACCAGAACCTTGGCAATGCGCGGCATCGATAGTTCAGTCGGTTTTCCCAACGCTCCGATGAGCGTTTGGCTTTATGCCTTGCCATTGTTTCTTTGGCGCCATATTTACGCCGCTACTCTTTTTACAGGGCTGTTAAATACCGTTGCAGTCGCCATTTGCTATGGTTTCGCCCGCCGCTATTGGGGCGCAAGGGCGGCTGCGATAGCCGCTCTGTTGTTCGCCGTGAGTCCGTGGGCGGTCTTGTTCTCTCGGAAAATATGGGCGCAAAATTTGCTGCCATTTTTTGTGATTTTGTGGGGCGTTTCTGCCGTTTACGGCTTTATTGAAGGGCGTTCCAAATTTGTTGCGGCGCATCTTCTTCTATTAAGCGTTGTCGTTCAAATCCATTTTGCCGGCATCTCCCTTATTCCAGTCACCATTATATTGATCCTGCTATTTTGGCGGCGAATCAACTGGAAATCGCTTTTTCTTGGCGCCGTGCTGGGGATTTTGACTGCCGCCCCCTTCTACCTCTATTTGTGGCGGAACGGCTTTTCATCAGCTCAACTCCCTTCGGTTGGCGAAGCGGCGAACAGGGCAATCAGTTGGGCAGCCCTGCAACTTGCAGCGATGATAACCGTTGGTTCTAACATCCATTCTATTGCTGGACCGGAGGCGTTTCAAGAGCTGTTAGCCAGATTGCCAGATATGCGGTTCGTATTTTGGTTGTGGGGCGGATTATGGTTGCTGAGTTTTGTCTACCTCCTCGTTTCTGCCGGTAAAGAGCGGAAAAGCGTTCCTTCACAAGCGGTTTTTGTTCTGTTGCTATGGATGTTAATATCCACTGTTTTTTTCTTATCATGGCAAAGCTCGCCAGTGGTTTTACATTACTTTATTCCATTACTGCCGGCGCCATATATCGCCATCGGCATTTGTCTCGATCAGATATGGAAAAAAGCAGATAGCCGCTGGCTTACTGCTTTTGGGCTTGCCCTGGTGGGCATTTCAGCGGTATTCCAATTTTGGAGCGCGTTTGCTGTGATTTTATTTGTGGGTCGATATGCCACCCCGGGAGGTTTTGGCGCCCCAGCGGCACACCAATTGCAAGCGGCGCGTCATGCCAAAGGGATGTTAGCTTCAACAGACGCCGTGGAGATTTTGGTGATGGGGGAGGGAGAACATCCTTTGCTGAATGAGTTTCCCGCTGTGTGGCAGGCGCTGCTTGGCGACACGCCCCATCGCTTTGTAGACGCAGAAAAATCCGCTTTGTTTCCGGCAATGCCGGCAATAGCGCTGAGATCGATGGCAGATATCAGTGAGGGAGACCTGTACCACAACTTCACCCAATCCGCTCACACAGTACCGTACCGACAAGGGGAAAGCGGCATACAACTGTTTTACCTGCCTGGCAATGCCCGCCAGCCTCAAAATGCGTTCGATGAAACACATTTGCTGGCGAATTGGACGCGGCTGCTCGGCTATGATAGTTTACAGATCGATGGAGAGGAAGCGGCATGGGTCATCTATTGGCAAGCGGCAGACAATGCCGCTTCAGCAGATTACCATATTTTCAATCACCTTATCAACGGAAAAGGGGAACGAGTAGCGCAGGCAGACGCCGCTGCATTTTCTCCCCTTCAATGGCGGGCTGGCGACCATATCGCTAGCCATTTTACATTGCCCTGGTCGCCAACTTATCCCCCGCCCTTGAAGATTCGCGTCGGCATGTATGAGTTTTCTACCTTAGAAGCTGTTTTACTTCTGGATGTTGCCGGCAATCCATATACAGACGCGATAGAAATTGATGTAACGCCCAAACCATGAGTCAATCATCTGCCAACATCGTCATTTGTGGCGCAGGAATTGCCGGCATCTCAGCCGCCTACTGCCTAGCTGTCAAACATAAAATTTCTGAGGTGGTTTTGGTTGACAAACGTCCGCCGCTCAGCCTCACCAGCGACAAATCGACTGAAGCGTACCGCAATTGGTGGCCCGGACCCGACAACGCCATGCGCCAGCTGATGAACCGCAGCATCGACCTGCTGGAAGGGCTGGCAGCAGAAAGCGGCAATCGCTTTTTGCTCAACAGGCGCGGCTACATTTACGCCACCGCCGACCCTGATCGAGCGGCGCAAATGGAACGAGACGCCTTAGAGATGGCGGCGGCTGGTTGGGGCGCAGCGCGGATACATGTGGATATGGACACAAATTACGTGCGGGCATCCGCCGAAGGATATGCCGACGCCCCCGATGGCGTCGACCTCCTTCTCAATCCGAAGCTGATCCAAAAACATTTTCCCTACCTCACTCCCAGCGCCATCGCCTTGCTGCACAGTCGCCGCTGCGGTTGGTTTAGCGGGCAGCAATTGGGCGCCTATTTGTTAGAGCAAGCCAAGGCGCATGGGGCGCGTTTGATACATGGCAAACTGGTAGGAGTTAGCGCAACAAGCGGGCGAATTTCGGGGGTAGATATCGTCGGCATTAATGAAACAATGCACATTGAAACCCCCATCTTTGTAAACGCCGCTGGACCTCTGGCAGGCGAGGTTTCCACTCTGGTAGGAGTAGAAATTCCACTATATTCTGAACTTCACCTCAAAGTATCGTTCAATGATACGCTCGAAATAATCCCCCGAGAAGCGCCCCTGCTCATTTGGGAAGACGCTCAACGCCTGCCCTGGCGGGATGAGGAGCGGGAATGGTTGGCGGAATCAACGGAAACAGCGTGGCTGCTAGAACGTTTTCCTGCTGGCGTGCATTGCCGCCCGGAAGGGTCAGATGGGCATAATTTACTTGCCTTGTGGAGCTACCATCTTGCCCCGGTCGAACCAACCTTTCCCATTCAAATGGATGAGATGCTTCCCGAAATTGTGCTGCGCGGTTTAGCTACGATGATTCCCGGTTTGTCCGCCTATTTCGACCAACTGCCCAAACCTTTTATAGATGGCGGCTATTACACGAAAACGCGCGAAAATCGACTGTTGGCATCTCCCATGCCTGTTGCCGGCGCCTATCTGTTGGCGGGGTTATCCGGATATGGGTTGATGGCAAGCCAAGCGGCAGCGGAGTTGCTGGCGGCGTATATTGCCGGCAACAAGCCGCCACCATACGCCCCCGCTTTCCACTTAAATCGGTATGAAAACGCTGATTATTTACGCCAAATTGAAAATTGGGGCGGCAGCCTGCAACTATAAAAAAGGAAGAATGTGTTGAAGGAGAAGAGCAGACGAATTGTCATATGCGGGGCGGGAATTGCCGGCATCTCGCTAGCGTATCACTTGGCGGTCAAACACGACATCACCAACATTTGGCTGGTGGACGAACGTCCGCCCTTATCGCTCAGCGGCATAGGACAATATCACGCTACCTTTGCCGACGCCGAATGCCGGCAAGTGGCAAATCGCGCCATTCAACTGCTGGAATCTTGGGCGAGCGACAGCGGGGACGCCTTTCATCTAAGGCGAAACGGGGTTTTGTATATAACCGCGCGCCAAGAGCAGCTCGACCAATGGCGGCGAGAATGGGGCGATTTAGAGGCGGACGGAGCGGGCGATTTACGTCAAACATCGGCAGGGGCGGCATACGCGCCCGCTATGCCGGCAACCCCTCGCGCATTTGGTTCGCTGCCCGGCGGGGCTGACCTGATCGACGATCCGGATATTTTGCGCCGCCATTTCCCTTACCTCAACAAAAAGGCGCGGGGAGGATTGCACGTGCGGCGGGCCGGGCTCTTCTCTGGCAAAGCGCTGGGCAACTGGCTGCTTGATCAGGCGTTGGCAAATGGCGTCAGGTTAATGCGCGACCGGTTGGAAGGCGTTGGCGGAGCAGACAAACCGACCAAAACGCTCTTTTTCGCTTCAGGCAAACGCTTCGACGCCCAAGCGATCATCCTGGCGGCTGGCGGCTATCTGCGACATGCCGGCAGGCTATTGGGCGTCGACTTGCCGCTGACCAGTCAACTTCAACTAGGGCTAACGCTATCGCCAAATAGCGGTTCATTCCCCAACATCGCCCCCAGGTTGGTGTGGGCAGATCGAATCAAGCTGCCCTGGACAGCCATCACCTGGTCGCAAATGCCGGCAGCCGCCCAAATTCCCGAACTGCTGGCAGAAATGCCGGGCGGCGTTATAGTGCAACCGATTAACAAACAGTGGTTGATCCGGTGGGATTTTGAGAGATACCATTTTGCTCACCCAATTACGCCGCCTCCTTACCCGCCTTATTACCATGCCGCCTTGCGTCAAGGGCTTAAAGAGATGATTCCCGCCGCGCCCATCACGTTAGAGATGACGCACAACGCCCCCATTGTAGCCAGCTATCCGGTAGAAGCGCCAGACAAACGCCCAGTGGTCGGCGCCATCGCTATAAATGGGACGTACCTGCTGGGCGGATTTGGCGAGCTGGGTTGGATGGGCGCCATTGTTGGCGGGGAGTTGTTGTCAAACGAGATCGCCGTGGATCATATTGTCCCAGAGCCATTCCAGCCAGCTCGGCTACAGACGCACGTTGGCTAATCGGTCAGCGGCAATGGCTAAAGCGGGGTCGCTTTTGCAAAAGGCAAACCGGGCTACCGTCGCCCCATCGGCTGGATTTTGGTAAAAGGCGCTGGGGGGAATGGCAGCCACGCCCACCTCAGTCGTTAGATGCCGGCAAAACGCCACATCATCAGCAAATCCCAACTGGCTGATATCTGCCATGATAAAATATGTGCCTTGTGGCGTTAGCGGGGGAATGCCGGCAGTTTGCAATGCCCCCACCAAATAGTCCCGCTTCTTTTCATACATTTGTCGCAACTCTTCATAATAACCCAGCGTTGGGGCGCGTTCCAGAGCGATAGCCGCCGCCTCCTCAAACGGCGCCGCCCCAGCAAAAGTGGAAAATTGGCGGACGCGAAACAATCCTTTCACCAACTTGGCTGGACCTGCCGCCCATCCCACTTTCCAACCCGTGACGCTAAAGCTTTTGCCGGCGCTGCCGATGGTCAACGTGCGCTCTGCCATGCCAGGCAGCGTCGCCAATGGAATGTGGGGCAAGTCGTCAAACAAGATATGCTCATACACCTCGTCAGACAAAGCGATCACATCATATTTGACGCACAAGTCGGCGACAGTTTGCATCTCTTCTCGGCTAAACACTTTGCCCGTAGGATTATGTGGCGTGTTTAGCAAAATTAAGCGCGTTTTGTCGTTGAACAAAGCGGCGAGTTGGTCAGAATCTAATCGCCAATCGGGCGGGCGCAACGTATAAAAGCGAGGGATGCCGCCGGCAAATTCGACTGCTGGCAAATAAGAATCGTAAGTGGGCTCAAACAATATCACCTCGTCTCCTGGATTCACCAACCCTAAAATGCCGGCAAACAACGCTTCGGTCGCCCCATGCGTAGCTGTAATTTCTGTGGCGGGATCAAAAGTTAACCCATATAACTTTTTCAATGTATCCGCAATCGCCTGCCGCAAGCGGGGTCGCCCTGCCGCTGGCGGATATTGGTTGATGTCGGCGGCGATTGCGTCAGCCGCCGCTTCTTTGATGAATCCAGGGGCGGGGAAGTCGGGAAAGCCTTGTCCCAAATTGATGGCGTTGTGTTGGGTGGCAAGAGCGGTCATCTCTGCGAATATAGTCGTTTTAAAATGGGCGACCCGCTGGGCGATTTGGTGGGGCATATTTTTCCTCTGGCATTTGAGCGAGAAACGACGAGAAATGAATATCTTACGACCTTGTCGGTTGCCGGCAATTATACAAAGTAGCGGACGGATTGGGCGAAAACCAACGGGGTGGGGGTTGGGCATTGCCCAGCGGCATTGTATAATCTGCGTCTAATGAAAAATTTCTGTTTAGGAAAATGTGAATGGGTCGCTTTGTGAAGAAGATTTTTCCGGCAGCGCTGGCGTTGTTTTTAGTTTTAAGCTTTTTAGCAGTTGGGGCTGTTTGGGCGGCGGATGCCGGCATTCAACAGGAGGGCATCGCTGTTATGCAAGAAGGGGGACACGACGAAGATGCAGCTGATGACCATGCGGATACGACCGACGATCATAGCAGCGGCGAAGCTCAACTAACTTCTACCGCTACCGGAAACGTCGGATTGAGCGTAACGTTGGGCATCATCTTTTTGGTATTGGCGATTATTTTTGTAGTAGCCGTAGTAGGGGCGGCTGGCTTAGGCATTATCGGGCTGGGAGCGTGGCAAGCTAGCAGCGACGATTAACTTTCGCCCGTTTGTTCATCCAGCATAATCGCTTCGATTTGCGCTTGCAAATCGTCAATTTCCGCCTGCCGCCGTCGAATCGCTGAATCTATCTCCTCTCGCACCGGACACCACGGATCTTTGCCGGCATTTTCCAACTGTTGCGCCTTTTGCCACAAGCGAGCCGTATTTTCTTGGCGCAAACTCTGTAGCCGGCGAACCGCTTTTCGTCGTAAGCGCCGACATTTGAGCGTCTGTTGCCGGCATTTTCGAGCCTCAACATCTTCGATCAACGCCAAATCCGCCAATTCGTTCGGGTCTAATTCGCCCGCTAAATCATACAACGCTTGGTTATCGCCAGCGTTGTAGGCGTTGTTGATCGCCATCATCATCTGGGTACGATATGCCGTTTCCAGAGCCGTCATCCCCAAATCGGGATGAAATCGGCGGGCTAGCTCACGATACAATCGCTTTTCTGCCGCTTTGTCATTGGGCGTATCCGTTGGCAACAGCGGATCGTCCGATCTGGGTGGTTGTTCCTCTCCGCCTGTATTTTGCCAAAACGGGTCGTCTTCTTCAAAAGGAACGCCTAGCTCCCAGGCTTGCCGGCACAACTGCAGCCGCGTCCACAAACGCTGTTTTTCCGCTTGCAACGATTGATATTCGTCAACCAAATCATCCAACATCAAACGGCAATGCATCCGAAAAGCGTTGACTGCCGCTTGTTCTTCCGCCAAAAGCGCTTCCGCTTGTTGCATGGCGGCGCGAGCTGCCGCCAATTCTGCCTCAAGCTGGCGAAGAGGTCGATTCGATGGCACAATGGCGGTCGTACCAGACCCAATATGCGTCATGAATTCGATTGTATCAAAATTCATTTGGCAGGCGCATCAAATTAGGCGAAAAGGCAAAAGTAATGGTAGAAAAGCTTCTTTTAATTGGAGTCGGGGCAGCGTTGGGGGCAAACGCTCGTTTCTGGTTGGGCGCGTGGGCAATTGAACGATTTGGCGAGCTTTTCCCCATCGGAACTTTGTTGGTGAATGTGGCGGGCAGCTTGTTGCTGGGTCTCTTTGCCGGCATTGGCGTCAGCCGGGCTAGCGGAATGCCAGGGGGATTATCCTTTTTAGTGGCGGTTGGCTTTCTGGGTTCGTTTACCACTTTTTCCACCTTCAGCGTCGAAACCTTTTTGCTGCTAGAGTCAGGTCGGTGGGGGGTGGCTGCCGGCAATATTCTGGCGAATAACCTGCTAAGTTTAACCTGCGCTGGCGCGGGATTTTGGCTGGGGCGAACGTTAGCATAAGCTGATATTCCAGGCTGGGATATTGCATCCCCTTCTAGCCTGACTATAATTTTCTCATCTATTAGCATATTTTGCTGAGGTTTTCAGGGCAGAAGATATTGTTATCGCCCTGAAAATGCCGGCAAAACAGCTACCATACATACAAAAATCAGTGAGGAAGCGACTCTCGCTTTCCACTTAAGAAGGAGCATAAATGTCCGCAAGAATATTGGTCATTGAAGATGAAGACCGCATTCGCCAATTCCTGCAACGCGGCTTGGCATATGAAGGGTATCGGGTAGATATCGCCCCCGACGGCAAAGTAGGGCTAGATATGGCGCGAGACAATCCGCCAGATCTAGTGCTGCTCGACCTGATGCTGCCTGGCATTGACGGTTTTGAGGTATGCCGCCGTTTGCGCGCTGTCAGCGAAATGCCCATCTTGATGTTGACCGCCAAAGAAGCGATTGAAGATCGGGTGGCGGGGCTAGATGCCGGCGCCGACGATTATCTGACCAAACCATTTTCGTTCGACGAGCTGTTAGCCCGAGTCCGCGCCTTGATGCGTCGGGCGCAACCCGCCAAACCCCAAGTGTATCGCTTCGAAGATTTGGAGTTAGACACCGGCACGCGGCAGGGAAGACGGGGTGGACGCACCTTTAACCTAACTGCCAAAGAGTATGAATTATTGGAACTGTTCATGCGCCATCCCCGCCAAGTTCTAACCCGGGATGTGATCTACGATCGCGTATGGAATTATGATTTTGGCGGCGAAAGCAATATCATAGAAGTGTACGTCCGCTATCTGCGGCAAAAGTCGGAAAAAGGGGGACTTCCCCGGCTGATATGGACGGTGCGCGGTATCGGTTATGTGTTGCGAGAAGAGGAATAGGTTGACAACGAACGCTTTTCACGCTTCCATATAGGCTAACAAATCTGCAGCATCCCCAATTTCTGCCCGCAGATATTGCATAGCGAACAGCCGTCCATACGTTGTAATCGGCTAAATAGAGTTAACTCGAATTGAATAATTTAAGCATTCGGTGGCGTCTCGCCCTCACATATACCACCATCTTAGCATTCATTTTGCTGGCGTTTGGGGTTGCCGTCTATTTCATATCGGCTCAAACTTTGTTGAACGACATCGACAACCAGTTGGAGACGGTGGCTGACCAAATCAGCGACCGGGTGCGTTCCGTTTTTATGCAAAGCGTAACCGTACCCATCGTTGCGGATGACGAAGGGGCATTGGAAGTCGCCTCGATGTTGATTATGGTGGTCGATTTAGATGGGAATGTGATCGAAGCGTCAGCCAATCTTGCCGGCAGAAAGGCAGCTTTAGACCCCAGAGGATTAGCCCCTGAAGTTAATCTAAGAACAGTACAACAAGGCGCCGCATCTATTCGCGTCTTTACTTTGCCGTTATCTGCTACCAGCGGAGGCGATGAGCAAACCATCGGCTACCTACAAGTGGGTCTGCTGCTAGACAATTACAACTCTAGCTTGCGCCGCTTGTGGAGCATTTTGATTCTGGCTGGCTTTGCCGCCATATGCGCTTCGCTGCTTATCGGTGGGCTGTTTTTCCCCAAGCCATTAAAATCGCTAGACAGCATCTCATATGCCGCTTTGCAAATTTCTAGGGCGGGCGATTTAGGGCGGCGGCTGCCTGACCATGACAGAAATGACGAAATCGGCAGTCTGACCCGGGCTTTAAATCTAACCTTGGAACGACTGGAAAACCTATTTCGTACCCAGCAGCGCTTTTTGGCAGACATTTCGCATGAATTGCGTACCCCGCTTACCACCATTCGCGGCAATGTCGATTTGATGCGGCGCATGGGCGAGACAGATCCGGAATCGCTGGACGCCATGAAGGAAGAGTTGGAGCGGATGAGTCGCTTGGTGACCGATTTGCTCTTTTTAGCCAGAGCGGATTCGGGCGGCTTGCCAATTCAGCGGGAAAAAGTGGAATTAGATACCGCTTTTCTAGACGTTTACCGTCAGGTTCACCGGCTGCCGCGCGGCGTCAAATTGGAGATGGAGGAAGTGGATCAGATTTTAGCGATAGGGGATGCCGACCGGTTGAAGCAAGTGATCTTTATCCTAGTGGACAACGCTTTTAAATATACGCCCATTGGCGGCAAGGTGACGATGGGGTTGTCTCGAGAAGGAGAATTTGCCTTGATTCGGGTAGCAGATACGGGCGCCGGCATTCCGGCTGAAGATTTGCCTTACATTTTCGACCGTTTTTATCGGGTCGATAAATCGCGGGCGCGGGCGATGGGCGGTTCTGGGCTAGGATTGTCTATCGCTAAATGGGTGGTGGAGGCGCATGGCGGGTCGATTGAGGTGGAGAGTGAAGTAGGGACGGGAACCAAGTTTGAAGTGCGCGTGCCGGCAATGCCAGTAGAGCTAGACGAAAAACCGGAGCCAATTCCCGAAATCCAAAAAACCCGCCCCATGCTGCGCGTTTTCCCTTCCTTCCGTCAACAGCAAAAACAGGGGCAGTAGCAGTCACAAACCCAGCCAACTTTGGAACAGCAACATGCCGGCAACCGCCGCCGTGACGATGCCGCCTACCTGGCTGCTAGGCAACAATTCAACAGATTCGGGGATTAGCTCTGCCATCGCCAGCCAAATCATTGCCCCAGCGGCAAAGCCCAGCCCTGCCGGCAAGATGGGGGTAAAAGCGCTCACAAAGATATATGCCGGCACAGCCATTAACGGTTGGGGCAAACTGGAAAAAACGCTCCACCATGCCGCCCGCCAGGGGGAAACCCGGCGCGGAACCAGGGTAACGCTAATCGCCAACCCCTCTGGAATGTTGTGCAAGGCAATGGCGGCAGTGATCAAGCTGCCCAACGTCTCGCCGCCGCCAAAAGAGACGCCCACTCCTACCCCTTCCGAAAAAGAGTGCAGGGTCATTGTCGCCACAATCAACAGCGCTTTGCGGGCGTTTGCTCCGCTCAACTGCCCCACGCTCAAATCATCTCGCCCTTCTAACAAATTGTGGGTGAGCATCATAAACAACGCGCCCACCCCCATGCCGGCAGCCAGCCGCCCGGGACTATGTGTCATCCCCTCGTTGATTAGTCCCATGCTGGCGCCCAGCATCAACCCCGCCGCCAAAGCGCTGGCGGCAGCCTGCCATAATCTGCTGACTTCGTTAACAAAAAAGAATGGCAGAGCCCCCAGCCCAGTCGCCAAGGCAGTAATCAATGCGGCGATAAAAATCGTGAAAATATCAGTTTGCATAAGTACAATTTAACTTTAGTAAATCAAATTTTTAACCATAGTTAAATTATATCCAATCTGCCACAAAAATCAACCCGTTTTTTGCTTTTTCTCCGCCATAAAATCAGTGTAACCGCCCAGATATTCCGTCAACAAGCCGTCTCGCAACTCAACCACGCGATCGACGATCTGATCTAGAAAATATCGATCGTGCGATATGACAAACACCGTCCCGGTAAACTGTTCGATGACCTGTTCTAAGACTTCAATCGATTGGATGTCCAGATTGTTAGTTGGCTCATCTAACAGCAGTAAATTGGGCGCCAGTAACGCCACCTTTGCCAATTGCAGCCGACTCCGTTCGCCGCCGCTTAGGTTGGCGATAGGCGACGTGACCTGCTCATAACTAAACAAAAATCGACTGAGGTAGGCTACAGCCGCTCCCTCGCTCATCGGCTCCACAAGGCGCGCCTCTTGCAGCGGCGTAGCGGCAAGATTTAACGTCTCTTGCTCCTGAGCATAATATCCAATTCGGCAGCTGGGTCCAATTTTGATTTCGCCTCCGCCACCTTTGGCAAGCAGGGCGGGCTCAACCAAATGTTTAAACAGCAGCGATTTGCCCGACCCATTGGGTCCTACCAGCCCGACCCGCTCACCATGCCACAAAATCAGCTCCAAATCGCGCCAAAGTTGCGTTCCATCTGGCAGCCGCTTGCTCACACGAGCCAATTCAACCGCTTTGTTGCTGCCCCGCCAACCCGCCATCTCTAAATTCATGCGGCGAGCTTCGGTCACTTTGTCGATTTTGTCCATCTTGTCCAACATTCGGCGGCGGGAACGGGCTTGTCGAATGTGGCGGACATCTACCACCATGCTTGCCCATTGCTCAAATCGGGCGATGGCGGCTTCGATACGGGCGATCTCTTTTTGCTGGGCGGCGTATAGCTGCTGTTGGCGCAAGCGGCGCAGCTCGCGCTCGGTTGTATAGCTGGTATAGTTGCCGGCATAGAGCGTTACTTTGCCATTTTCTAACTCAGCAATGTGGGTAGCTACTTCATCTAGCAAATAGCGATCATGGGAGATGATCACAACTGCGCCTGGGTAATTATTGAGCGTTTTTTCCAGTTCGTTTTTTGCCGGCACATCCAAATGGTTGTCGGGTTCATCCAACAACAACAATTGGGGTTGACGCGCAATCAGTTTCGCCAACAAAACCAACTTCTTCTGTCCGCCGCTCAACACATTTAGAGGACGTTCCCACAGCGGTTCTGGCAAACCGACCAGGGTTAACGCCCGTTTGATGCGGCTTTCATACCGTCCCCCTTCCATCTGCTCAAACCGCTCCAGTAGTTTGGCATGTTCTTCAATCGCTTTGTTTAGCGTTTCTGCTTTTTCGTACACGGCTGGGTCGCCCATTTTTTCTTCCAACGCCCGCATCCTGTGCTGGATTTGGTTGATTTCTGGTTCGGCAGCGTATGCCTCCTGCCAGATCGTTCGGTGGTGGGGCATATCTGGCTCCTGGGGAAGGCGGGCGGTGGTCAGCTCAGGTTTGCGGAATATTCCGCCGTTGTCTGCCGGCATTTCGGCAGACAGCATCTTCATCAAGGTCGATTTTCCGGCGCCATTGGCGCCCACCAAACCCACCCGCTGCCCAGCTTGAATCTCCCAATCTAGCCCCGAAAAGAGGAGATTGCCGCCTAAACTGAGTTCCACCTTGTCTAAATTGATCAATATCTCTGCCATAACTTTTCTCCATGATTGCCGGCAGGTCGCCCGTCCCGATTGTTTCCCCTAAAAGCAAAAAGCCGAGACGGTCGCCTCGGCTCTGCAATTTGTTTACATAAAATCCTATCGCCAGGCGCGTTTCAATGCCGGCAGTCCCCCATATCCGCGCAATTGCGTCCGCAATGTTACATGCCTGTTGATCAGAATCATATTCGCCATTATCTCAAAAAAAGGGTTTTTTCAAAATCGAGCAATTCTGGTAGCCTCGCAGAATAGTTTGGTCATGATACACACTCATTGGGCGGCGCGTCGTCCCCGGCAACTGTGGTCAGCAAAAAGGCGTACTCAAACGCCCTTTCTCTCAAATAATCATATCGCCCGGACGCCCCGCCATGCCCCGCCCCCATATTTGTTTTGAGCAAAATTAAATTGTCGTCCGTTTTCATGGGGCGCAACTTTGCCACCCACTTTGCCGGCTCCCAATATTGAACGCGAGGGTCATTTAAGCCCGCCGTCGCCAAAATATGCGGGTATGCCTTCGCTTCAATATTGTCATATGGCGAGTAGGAGAGCATGTAATCATAATATTCTTTGTCTTTAGGATTGCCCCACTCCTCAAATTCGCCAACGGTTAGGGGAATCGTTTCATCCAGCATCGTCGTCACCACATCTACAAAGGGGACGCCGGCAATGGCAGATTTGAACAGATGTGGCGCCAAATTCAACGTTGCCCCCATCAACAGCCCGCCAGCGCTTCGTCCCTCAATGGCAAGCTGATCGGGATTGGTGTAGTTGCCGGCAATCAACCGTTCGGCACAGGCGATAAAATCGGTAAAGCTGTTCTTTTTCTGCAAAAATTTGCCCTGATCATACCAATACCGACCCATCTCTTGCCCGCCCCGCACGTGGGCAATGGCAAACACAAAGCCTCGATCTACCAGCGACAACCGTTTACCGTCAAACCAGGGGTCTAAGTTGATGCCATAGGAGCCATATCCATACAAAAGCGTTGGATTTGCCCCGTTTTTCTCCAATCCTTTGCGATACACCAAAGAGATAGGCACTTGTGTGCCGTCGCTGGCGGCGGCAAAAATCCGTTCTGATTGGTAATTTTCTGGGTCAAAACCCCCTAAAACTGGCTCTCTTTTCGCCAATGTCCGTTCTCGGCTCTCCATATCGTAATCATATTCTGATTTGGGCGTGGCGAGTGACATGTAGGCAAAGCGAAGGGTGTGGACATTAAACTCGGGGTTGCTGCTGCCGGCAATCGAGTACGCCATTTCTGGAAATGTAACGTAATAAGATTCGCCATCGGCAAATTTGCCTACCTGCAGTTGTTGCAACCCATTTTCCCGCTCATACAATACATAATGGTCGGCAAAAATCGCAAAGTCATCTATTTTTACCTGCGGACGATGGGGAATGAACTCTTGCCAATGCTCTATGCCGGCATTCTCTACATCTGCTGTCATCACCTTAAAGTTAGGCGATTCGTCAGCGTTGGTGCGGAAATAATAGCTGCCGTCTCGATGTTCCACATCGTAGCGGACGCCTAGCTGGCGAGGGTGAATGCGTTGCAGAGAAGCCAGGGGGGACGATGCCGGCAACACCCAACATTCACTGCTCTCAATACTACCCACATACAAAACCAGCGTCGTCTTATCCTTCGTTTTGTACAAATAAACGCTAAACAACTCATCCGGCTCATGAAACAGCTCCACATCCCGACTGCTCTCAGCGCCAAGCTGGTGACGAAACAGCTTATACGCCCGCTTCGCCTCATCTTGCGTCGTGTAAAACAACGTTTTATTGTCCTCTGCCCACTCCAACGAATATGTCGTATTCGGAATTTGGTCCGGCAATAATTCGCCCGTTTTCAACAATTTGACGTAAATCGTATATTTTTCCGAGCCCTCTTCGTCCAGTGAGTACGCTAACATCGTCTGGTCGGGGCTGATTTTGTACATGCCCAGCCGCAAATAATCCCCTTTTGCCAACCCGTTCAGGTCGAGCAAAATCTCCTCTGTCCCATCTTTCCCTTTTTTGCGGCAATAGGTGGGGTATTGCTCCCCTTTTGTGGTGCGATGGTAGTAAAGATACTCCCCCATTTTCACTTCGGCAGAGCTGTCTGTTTCCTGAATGCGTCCCACCATCTCTTCATAGAGCGTTTGTTGTAACGCTTCGGTATGCGCCATCTTCGCCTGCGTATATTCGTTTTCGGCGGTCAGATGGGCAATCACGTCGGGGTTGTCTCGCTCTCGCAACCAATAATATTCATCCACCCGGCTGTGATTATGGATGGTGATAGTTTTCGGTTTTTTTTCAGCGGCTGGTGGAGTAAGCAGGGTCATGTTTCCTTCTTATGTTCAGGCAAATTGCGCCATGTAATCTGCCAGGGCATCTTGCCAGGGGCGCATTTCGATGCCCAGGGCACGGGCGGCGTTGTTGTTTAGGGCGGCATATTTAGGCGGAACAGAGGCGCGTTTAAATTCGCTAGACAAAATCGGCGTGTTGATCACATCAGGCAGCTTTGCCAGCCGCAATATTTCATTGGCAAATGCCCAGCGTGAGCAACTGCCGGCATTCGCCAAATGGTAAGCGCCAAATTGCCCGCTATCCATCAACTGTTCAATCGCTCCCGCCAGATCCGCCGCGTAGGTGGGATTGCCAACTTCGTCGGTGACGACCCGCACAGCGCCGTCGCTTCTGGCGCGATTTAAGATAGCGTGAATAAAGTTGCGACCGCCTGGCGCGTACAACCAGGCGGTGCGAACGATGTAATGTCGCGGGCAATGCGCCCGCACAAAAAATTCCCCTGCCGCTTTGGAATTGCCATAGGGGTTAATCGGTTGCAGCGGCATCCATTCATCATACCCATCATATTGTTCTCCGGCAAAGACTTCATTGGTGCTAATGTGCATCATCGGCGCGCCGACTTGCCGGCAAGCCAACGCTACATTTTGTGCCCCATATCCATTGGCTTTATATGCCGCTGCAGGCTCTTTGGCGCAGCCATCTACATTGGTATATGCAGCGCAATTGATGACAAACTCCGGCTTTAATCGGCGCATGAGGTCGAAAAAGGAGTCTCGTTCGGTAATATCGATATCAGGCAAATCAACCAGCGTGAGTTCATGCGCGGGCGTTAACTGTTTTTGCAAAGCGATGCCAAGTTGTCCTCGCCCGCCAGTGATTAGGATTCGCATAAGGCAAAATTATACCAACCCCTTGCCGGATAGGGCGAAGAGGGGCAGAATTGCCCTTATGCGATTCGATGCGCTTACTCTTTTTCCGGAGATGTTCGAAAGTTACCTGAACGCCAGCATAGTAAAGCGGGCGCAAGATGCCGGCATCATCCAGGTAGAAACCCACGATATTCGCGCTTATGCTGCCGGCAAGCACAAAATTACCGATTCTCCCCCGTTTGGCGGCGGCGGCGGCATGATCCTCAAGCCAGAACCAATTTTCGCCGCTGCTGAGGCGGTTTCAAACCCGGCAGACAATTGCCCCATCATTCTGCTCTCGCCGCAAGGACGGCTCTTTAATCAACAGATCGCCCAGGAGTTAGCCGGACATCAGCGGCTGATTCTCATTTGCGGCAGATATGAAGGGGTAGACGAGCGGGTCAGGCTGGGATTGGCGACAGACGAAATTTCTGTAGGGGATTATGTGCTTACTGGCGGAGAGCTGCCGGCATTGATTCTGATCGACGCCATTACCCGGCTGCTGCCAGGCGCGCTAGGGGCAGAAAATGCCGCCCAAGATGACAGTCATGCCGCTGGCTTGCTGGAAGGGGTACATTACACCAAACCGGTCGATTTTGCCGGGATGCGGGTTCCAGAGATATTGCGGTCGGGAGATGCCGGCAAAATCGACCGGTGGCGGCGGCAGCAGGCGTTGCGGCGCACTTGGCGTCGTCGTCCAGAGTTGGCTCTTAATGCCACTTTGACTGAAGAAGATAAACGATTTTTGGCAAAATTGGCTCTGGAAGCGCTTATACGTTGATTTCTATCCCCAATCTTCACGAGATGAAGGTAAACCATGTTCCAGGTTTGTAGATAGCGGTAATAGTTATCCCCATTTCAAAATAGCTATAAATATAACATTAGTAGTTTGTAGTAGGCTTTGTGGATTGTGTGGATAAAGCTAGCAAATCGGCAAATATGGCAGATTTTGCAGTGGCTAACCCTGGATGTGCAGCTTTTCTAAAGAACCGGATGCTCGTCAAATTGTGGAAAAGTAAAAATGGGTGTGGAAAGTCAAATGCCGGCATTTAAATCGACATAATGAGCGACTTCGCCGCCCACCGGCATATTTTGGGGCGCTATAAGATCAGAGAGCCATATATGGAATTTTTCGCGCTTTTGCCCTGCGTGTTAGAACATACGTTTTCCACCGTTTTGATCTCTTTTCCACAGTTACACCCAACTTATCCACAGAATTAGATCGTTTTGCGAAAAAATAAGTAGCCGCCCGCCGAGACAACAATAAAGGAAAATAGCCACATCCACAGGGATGATTTTCCATCTCCAGGCTTGCTGCGGTCAACTTGGGGCGTGGTTGAGAGGGTTGGCATTGATGGGGTTGGAGCAGGCTCCGGAACGATAGGCTGCATCAAATAGAAGGTTTCTCCGCCGATCATGCAATATTCGCCAGCGAATTGGTTACAGGGGGCTGCCGGCAGATCCACCATATAAAAGCCGTCTACTGGATGAATCAAATTTCGCTCTCCCCACATATCGATTAAAAAGGCGCTGTCGCTGATTGCCGGCACAACAGCTTGTCGTGGACCCGGGGCGCGGGCAAAAAGAAGCGTGGTCTCTTGGTCGGGGTGGGTGAGGCGAAATATCCCAATATCGTCCCATCTCGTTCGCTCTGCTTCAGTCACATCTGCCAGCAAAGCAAAGGCGACCTGCGCCGTACTAAACGCTGGTCGGGCGCTGCCATCCATCCGCAGCAGCCCGAACGGTTCAGGGTTGGCGACCAAATCCGTTTCAATATCTTTCAACTTGTAGATCGCCACCCGTTCCGCTCCGGCAGCCAACCCGGCGGCTATCGCCTGGGGCTGAAACGCCGCCTGGTCAAATTGCGTTACTAGAAAAGTGGGGTCATCTACCAGCCAGGCAGGGTCGTCGATGGGCGGAGCATTGGTTTCAACCAGCCACATGGGATGGTTTAGCCCGCGCTGTCGAAACATATCGACGAAAAAGGCAGTGATGTCATAAATGGAGCCTGGTTGAAAATAGAGGTGGGCGGTCGCCACGTCAAAATAGTAGTTGTACTGGGCGCCGCTTTCGTCTGCCAGCAAAATGTCTAGCAGCTTGCCCAGATATTGCTCTCGTCCGAAGTTGGCGTCCCAATAATAGGTCATTGCCGGCAAATGGATAACGCTATTTGGGTTGGTTTCTTTGGCAACTAGGTATGCAGTTTTCAACAGTTGGGCGAAATCCCGCTCGTCCCCATCCCAGCTGTGCCCTGGCGTATTTTTGTCCCAGATGTCGGGTTCGTTCCAGATGATCCAATGGTCGATGCTGCCGGCATACCGCGTTACCGCTGCCCTGACGAAATTCGCCCATAAATTAGCCGGATCGTCTGGCGGCAGCCACAATCCCTTGGGCAATAAATCGTCGCCACGCGCCCAATCTGGAATACCTATCAGCAGCCCCACTACCTCTATGCCGGCAGCCGCTTCCGCCCTGACCTTCTCTTCTGGAACGAGCGGCGTCCAACTGCTGTCGTCCTGTGGTTGAATCGTCGCCCAATGCAGTCGCACCCGCGTCCAGCCAGCCCCCAGCTGTGCGGCAGCGCGAGGCTCTTCATAACTTTCGATGACGCCAAAGCGGTTGGCGGAAGGGGATTGGGCAACGGCGGTCGATCTGCTGAGGATAAGGAGGGGGATAACAGCAAGCAGCAGCAGGCGCTTCATCAGCAGGCGAGCGGCTCTAGGCGAGCGGCTCCTTAAAGTCGTACAAATTGTTTTCTAGCCGCCATAGTTTGCCGCAGGCGCACTGAAGTTGGTCGTTTTTGGCGGCGGGCAGCGGCTGCCTACAAGCTGGGCAGGCGAAAAATGCGCCTGAGTCAGCCCTTTCCCCCACATCATCAAGTTTACATAACGAAAAAACGCTAGGGGTAAATTGAAACCAGTTGCCGGTGGGTTGGAGGAATTTGTCGGCATTGATTAGGAGAGACGACGGCACAGCTTTTTTCAGGGCGTTGAGGCGAAAGTGGGAGACTGTCCGTTGTTGTTTCACGTGAAACATCGCCTTCTCTAACTGATGGCGCATCCATTGCGGATGAAAATCGAAGTTGAGTTCCGCAAATTCGATAGGCTCACGATCGTAAGGCGACCACTCTTGCTTGCCCAAAGCGTGGCGCAGCATCGCTTTGATGTTGCGTTTGTTGGCGAATTCGAGGATGTAGCTGCCCCTTGGCTGGGCTATGCGGCGCAACTCGGCAAATAATGCCGGCACATCAGCCGCATGATGAATGGTGCGAATTTGCACCATCGTGGCGAAAAGATCGTCGACAAATGGCATGTTATACCAATTGCCGGCAACATAGATAAAGCGCGGATCGTCGCCTAGCATTTGCTGCGCTTCGCGCAACAACGAGCGAGAATAATCGAATAAGACCACGCGCTGGTAGCCATTATATTCATTTGCCAACCGACCGAAACCGGCTCCAACTTCGATCAGCGTATCGCCAGATGCCGGCATCAGCGCCCGCAAGGCGATGCGTTCTACCTGATCTTCGTAGATTCGACCTTGATTTTCCCAAAAACGAGCCCGGTAATCAGACCCCTCATAGTCGATGACGGGCGGGCTGGCGTTTTGTAATGATGTGGCATTCGGCATCGACATCCCAAATTATTTATTCAGAGGCGGCTTGGGGCGGCGCCAGGGCGTCGTTGGCTGCGCTTCCGCCTTGAATGCGGTCGAAAAGCTCCCCATTGCTGGCAGGCAAACTGTCCACCAAGCGGTCAAGGGGAATAAACAGCTCTTGCAAATTTTGGAAAGGGACGCCCAATTCAGTTTGATCGAGTGGAATATCGACGTCAACCGCCAAATTTACCGGCACTTGTTGATCGACTGGCACATTCAACGATAGGCGGACGGGCAAATCAGTGCCTGCCGGCAAAACCAGCGAAACTTCGCCATTAATCACCCCGCCGCCGCCTGGCAAAACGAAAGTTGCCGGCACGTCAAGCGGCACCCCTTCCGTGATTTGCACTTTGGTATCTGTCTCCAGGGGCAAAGAAAAGACGACCGGGATTTCATCTTCTACTTGAATCGTTTGGACGATATTTGCCTCTCCCATCTGCACAAAGCTATCGGTTAAACCGCCTACCAGCGGTTTGGCTACGCTGTTTAATGCCGGCAGTAAAATCGGAGCCGCCGCCAACAAAATTATCAGCAACGTCAAATTCATTGCAAAAGAAAATATCACGGCAAAATTTTTGAAAGCGTTCCAGGGTTTACTTTCCCAAATAGTCAATCCCATCAGAATCCTCCGCTTAGAGATTTAATTGTTGATATAGAGCAGGGGACAAATGGTAGCACGAATCAACTAGTTGGCAAATAGCCCTGATGTTTCACGTGAAACCATGTCTTGTGGGCTAACCAACCTTTGCCCCCATTGCTTTTGCCCTGGTTATCGGTGTACAATACTCTTTAACTTGGCAAAGGAAATATTTTTAAATGAATAATGATGTAGCAGTTTTTGTAGATTTAGACAACGTAGCCATTGGAGCGTCTGAAGCAAATATCAAATTTGATGTTCAACTTCTTCTGACGCATATCCAAAAAGAGACAGATGGCCGTATTGTGCTCCGTAAAGCGTATGCCGATTGGCGGCAGCACCGACACTTGCCCAAAGCGTTAGCCGCCGCCGGATTCGAATTGCATACCACCGTCAATTTTATGGACAAAAATTTGGCGGACATGCAAATGGTGGTAGACGCGATGGAAACGCTGGTAGATGGACAACATTTTTCCACCTATGTGCTGGTGACAGGGGATCGGGATTTCATGCCGTTGGTGCAAACGTTACGCAAACGAGGCAAACAAGTCATCGGCATCGGCATTCGTCACACCTCAAGCGGCACCTTACAAAGCCTAGTCGATAAATTCATCTTTTATGAAGATTTAGTTCCAAAAAGCGCCCCCACACAACGTAAAGCCAAGCCGTTGGCAGGGAAGGCGTTGCTTAAAACCGCTGTAGACGAGTTGTTGAGGAACGAAAGTCGGGTAGCGGCGAGCGTAGTCCGGCAAAAGATGGATAAATTGAGCCAGGGAAATTTCAGTAAAACGGCTGGCGGCAAGATGAATTTCAAGAAATTCTTGAAACAAAATGGAGATATCGTCCAAACATACAGCGAAAAAACGACGCTGTATATCCTAGCTCCTGGCACGCCTCTGCCCAAAAGCCCAGATGAAATCCCGCCAACCAGCCGCCAAAATGGGCGGCAATCAGAACAAAGTAGAAATGTAGGGCAAGTAAAACCAACGGCTTTACACGCTCAATATCGGGCGATGCTGAAGAAACAAGGGTTACGGGTGGCGCCGGCGGCGGAGCGATTGACGATTTTGAAAGATAGCGTTGAACTATTAACTGCCGGCAAAGAGCTGCAATGGCGTCACCTTGTTCAAAATATTTTCGATAAACATGATGGCGTTAGCGATCAGAAAATCTCTAAGAGCTATATCAATGACACCTTGCACGCTTTACGAGAAGCTGGCGGACTAAAAATGAAAAACGGCGATAGATTTTCCCCCGTTGCGCCAATGTTTTTAACCATAAAGGGACAGCGCGTTTTTCAGGAAAGCGTAATGCGGACAGACGCGGTGTATTTGCGAAAAATAGAGGAGAGTGGCTTGCCATTCGATTTAGAAGAGGTCTCGCTGGCTTTGTATGACGCCAACAGCCATGTTCGCTATTTGCAAGTGTTACAACAACAATATGGGAGCAAAGTCAGCTAGGTAAGAGCTAACTCCGCAGCCAACTTAAAAACCCCAGTCCGAAAGTCTCGTTTTGTAACCCTCAAGACTTTCGGGTTGGGATTTATTGCGCCCATAATCCTTGACATAAGGATGAACTCGCCCCTCCTGTCCGTTGGACTGAATGTTTTGTTAGTACCATATAACCATTATTTGACATAATATTGCACATATTTTAACCAAAATTAAATACTTACCCTGAACCCCGCTCTTTATAATGTCAATAAAGTAATTATTAACAAATTGACGATTGTAGTAACAGATAGGAGTGTATCGTGAAGTTTCGAAGCTGCTTTAGTAAGAAAAAAGGGGCGCTGACTGCATTAGCTTTTCTTTTGACGCTATCAACGGCGACAATTTATGCTGCCATTACCGCAACTGTGGCGGGTCCCTTTTGGTCGGGCGGCAATTACACCTTCACTGTCGATGTAACCGCTATCTCGAACCCAGACCACGAGGTTTGCATTGAATATGATATAGGTCAGACAGGGACTTTTACAAAAGTCCCTTGTACCTGCAGCGGCGGCGCTTGCCCGACTGGGGAATGGACGTGCGCCATTCCCGGACCACAACCCAACACCTCGATAGATTACGACATTTCTGGCTGGTCAGCGGGCGCCAATGGTGGAAGCTGCGGCTCAGAGAAGACAGACATACCAGGCGGAGAAGGCACAGTCGGTCCCACAGGTCCAACCGCGATCGCAATGCAAAATTTTGAGGCGCGCAGCCAAATTCAGTTGGGATGGACGGCGTTACTTGGCGTATTGATGTTGGGCGGAGTCACTGGTTTTGCCCTTCGCAAAAACAAAACTAACCAAATAGCGTCCTGACCGCTATTTCAAGAGAGTTTCAGCGACTTGCGCGATAGAAAGGTTTTTTTGTCGCGCATTTTGTTGTAGCTGCCGATACGCCTCTGCCTCAGTTAACCCCTGCCCCATTAATTTTCCTTTGGCTCTGTCGATCAATTTTCGGTCGCGCAGCGATTTTTCTAGTCGGGCGGCTTTTTCTGCCCCAGCTTGCCCTTCCGCGAACCGCTTCATCGCCAGAGTAATAACAGCGTTGAGTTCCGCAGTTTTAATCGGTTTGACCAGATAGCCGATTACAATCGGCAAATCGGTCGCCTTTTCGATCAGTTCGGGATCGCTGTAGGCAGTCAGGAAGATGACGGGTATCGGTTGGTTTTTGTTGAGCGCTTTTGCCGTCTGAATTCCAGTGGTAAACGGCATGTCGATATCTAGGATCGCCAAATCTGGTTGATGTCGACGCGCCATCTCTAACGCTTCACGTCCGTTGACTGCGGATATCGGGTGATGCCCCAATTCAGTCAACATCTTCTTTAACCCCATGCGGATAATTCCTTCGTCGTCGGCGATGAGAACGCGCAACATCAGCTTTCTTCTCCGGTGTGGCGCGGGAGACGGATACTGAATTCGGAGCCAGGCGAAAGGGCGTTGATTTTTAATGAGCCCTGTAAATCTTCCTCTATCAGGGCGCGGACTATCTGCAATCCCAAGCCAGATCCCCCTTGCGCCGGCATTCCCCAGCCGTCGTCTTGCACCAAAAAGATATATTCTGTAGGAGAACTGCCCATAGAAATGATAACTTTGCCCGATTCTTTGTCGGCAAATCCATGCCTTAGGGCGTTTTGCAGCAACTCATTAATTGCCAGAGCTAAGTTGGTGGCTGTTCGGCTGGGCAGCAAAATCTCTTCGCCCTGTACTGAGATGGCGATATTGGCGTCGGGGGGCAGAGTCATGCCGGCAACCGCGTCGGCGATTTGAACCACCACTTCCTTGAGGCTAACCAGATGAAACCCCCGTTCTGATAACGCTTCATGAACGGAGGCGATGCTGCGGATGCGGTTGATGTTGGTTTCTAGCACATGTTGGGTATCGAGCTGTTCCGCCTCTGGCAATTGCATCTCCATCAGCATCGCCACTGATTGCAGATTGTTTTTGATGCGGTGGTGCATTTCCCGGGAGATGGCGGCGTTGGTCACCAACCAGGCGTTGTCTATTGCCAGGGCGGTTTGATTTGCCAGAGTTGAAAATAGGGCGCTTTGTTCGCCTGTAAAGGCGCGATTTTCAGCAGTGTAGCAGACTAAAGCTCCGATCGCCTTGTCGCGGACGATTAATGGTTGACATAACATTGAAACTAGCCCTTCCGCTCGCGCCATCTCTTGGTTGGTAAAGCGAGGTTCTTGCAACACATCGGGCACGTAGATCTCACTTTTTGTTTGCACCGCCTGCCCAATGATGCCGGCATCCGCCGCTTGGGGCGGCCGGCGCCGGTAGGGAACGCCAGCCTGTTTGGCGGAACGCATCTCCAGATAATCGCCCGATTCATCTAACAGAAAAATGGCGCACACAGCAGCGTTCATTGTTTTAGCCGCCATTTCGGTGACCACCTCCAACATATCATCCAGGTAAATGGGCGAGATAGCCGCCTGACTGACCAAAGCCAACGCTTCCAATTCCTGTAACTTAGCCTGTTGCTGCTCGTAATGTTGGGCGCGGGCTAACGCGCCAGCCACCAAATCGCCAATCAAAGATAAAAGCTCAATTTCGTCGGCGTTGTATTTTCTGGCGTCAACCGTTTGCACATTAAGCGCCCCCACAATTTTTTCGGCGTTTCGCAATGGCACAGCCAGCAACGATTGAAAGACGACTTCGTCTGTTTTGTCTACCCATTTAAAGTGGGGATTATCTTGCGCCTGGGCAGCATACAATGGGCTGCCTTGCGCCACTGCCGCCCCGGTCATCCCTTCCCCCACCCGCAAAGTAGCTCTGCCGACTGATCGCTGCGCCAGCCCAGTGGTAGCTTGCAGCCGTAACATGTCGCCATCGGGGTCGAGCAGGTAGATAGAGCAGGAATCAACCCGCATCACTTCAGTCGTATTGTGGGCGATCAGGCGCAATGTGGATTGTAAATCTAGGGCGGCGCTGAGCGCTCCGGCGATTTGGCGTAGCGGAGTGAAATGTTGGGATTTAGAGGGAGCAGTCGCGTTCATTGCGTCGGTTCGGGTATCGATTTCGCCAAGAGAACCAGCCCAGCCAATGTGATCATGCCGCTCAGAAAGCTGATGCCGGCAATGCCGGCATTGTCCCACAAAGGGGGTCCAATCCACGAGCCAACCATACGCCCCAAACCGGTAGCGGCGATGATGACGGAGATAACTGATGCCCGTGAGGTTGGAACCAACTCAGCGTTGAGCGGAATCATGCCTACAATAAAGCTCTCGAAACAGTAAAACGTCAGAAACAGACCAACTAACGCCCCGATTAAAGCGCCGCTGATGATGGGGAGCAAGAAAAACATGACTGCCATGCCGCCGCCAACGGTTAAAACAAAGCGCTTCTTGCCTGTTTTTTCGGCAAAAGCGCTCACTGAAAGTTCGCCCAAGATTTCAGAACCGCCGATCAGGGCAGCGGTTAATCCCAGACTAGAGAGGGACAAGCCGAAACTATTTTCCATCCATTCGCCATAGATAATAAACAGCAACTCTATCGCCATCATAGCGCAAAAGCCAATAAATGCGGCTGCCCAAACGATAGGCTGCTCTCGAAGTAGGCGGGTGAGCCGTTGGCGCGGTTTAGCGGCGACCGGAGCGTCTGCCGGCAATATATGCCACAATGCCAGGGCGGCAACGATACCGCTAATTGTCAGAAATGTGAAGGGGGCTTGCCAACCCGCCTGTTGAATAAGCCACCCTGCCAACGGCGCGCCAATGAGCAATGCCGCCGCCCAGGAGAGTTCGGTCAGGGCGATGGCGGAAGCCCGTTTCTCCAGAGGAACCCCCTCGCCTATGAAGGATTGAACGGGCGGATCGAAGATGATTTTAGCGAATCCCATGAGGATAAGCCCCGCTCCAAAAAGCCACAAGGCGGGCAAGAGCAATGTCAGCAGGGTGGACAAGGCGAAGAGCCCCAAAGCGCCGGCTAATATGATCCGGTTGCCATATCGTTCGGACAAGCCGCCGAATGCCGGGCTAAATATGCCGACAAAGTTTCTTAATGCGACGATGTTTGCTAACTGTGATATAGATACGCCTAATCCGCGGGAAAATGCCGGCAAAAAAGGGTACATCATACGAATGCCTATGTTTAAAATCGTTCTTGCCAGGGCGATGACGACCAATTGGAGGGTGAGACGGCGAGACAGATTGCCCATTCGCAGAAGTGTAGCGGAGAGAGGGGTAATATGCCATGCTACAATAGAGTTGTTCCTTTTTAAAAAGCAGTTAAACTCCAGACAAAAACTGGAGTAGTCCAATGAAAATACAAATACGTGATGACCGTCAAATGCGCTCTTTAACAGGTATGTCGCTGACCCAATTCGAGATATTGTTGGAAGCATTCACCACAACTTACAAACAACTACAATGGCAAGCATATCAAGAAGGCTTAGCCGCCGGCGTTCGCCGGCGTCGCCCTGGAGGCGGCAAAAAGGGCGCCTTGCCCACCATGAGAGATAAGCTATTGTTTCTGCTCTACTATTTCAAAGTCTACCCAACCTTTGACGTGTTGGGTACCCAGTTTGGTATGGCGCGGTCAAAAGCCAATGAGAACTTGCACAAACTAACGCCTGTCTTATATCAAACACTGGTTGGTTTGGGAGTGATGCCCCACCGAAAGTTTGCTTCATCGGGTGAATTATTGGAAGCGTTGGGAGGGATTGACACAGTTCTGATTGATGTAACGGAAAGAAGTTACCGTCGTCCACAGGATAATCAGGCGCAACGTGAGCATTACAGTGGTAAAAAAAGCGGCACACAGTCAAAAACACGGTGATTTCCACATTGGACAAAATGATTCTCTTCCTGGGACAGACCTTTGCTGGCAGCGCGCATGATTACACCATGCTCAAGGCGGAGTTTCCGCCAGCCGAGGCGTGGTTTGAGTTTCTTCAGGTCTTGGTTGATTTGGGCTATCAGGGGATTGTCAAAGATTATGTGGGAGAAGAGATTCACTTGCCTCATAAAAAACCACGCAAGAGCAAGAAAAATCCGGTTACTTCATTGACCGATGAACAGAAGGCTGAAAATCAAGCCTTGAGTAAAATCAGGATTATTGTTGAAAATGCGATTGGCGGTTTGAAGCGATACAATATCCTGGTTCATCGATTTCGTAATCATAGAAACTCCTTTGATGATGACGTGATTGGTATTGCTGCCGCTCTTTGGAATTTTAATCTCAATTATTAAGGAACAATTCTAATAAATTGGGACGAACGAATCAGGTTAGAAAGGAGAAGCGGGTAAATGGAAGAGAAATGGACGATATTGCAATCATCTAATGTGATCGACCATCCCTTTTTGCAGGTCGATTTACAGGCGGTGCAATTGCCAGACGGCACAGTTATTCCAGATTGGCATTGGGTGCATGCCCGCGATTATGTAAATGTGTTGGCAGTGGATGCTGCCGGCAATTGCCTGACCCTAATCGGGTATAAGCATGGTATCGGCAAGCAGAGTTGGCAAACGGTTGGCGGCCATTTGGAAGCTGGAGAAACGCCATTGGCGGCTGCCCAGCGCGAGTTATTGGAAGAAGCGGGGCTAACCAGCGACAATTGGACGCCTTTGGGGGGCTTTACCGTTGACGCCAACCGGCATGTGGGCGTTGGTCATTTTTATCTGGCGCAAAATGTTCGCTACAGCGCCCCGCCTGATTACGACGACATTGAAACATTTGAGAGCCGATGGGTGACTGCGCCGGAGTTGGCGGCGGCGTTAAGGGATGGCAGAATTGCCGGCATCAGTTACGCTCTCAATATCGCCTTAGCTTTGCCCCATTTAATCGAGCTGAAGCCATAAACACGTTCCCCCACTCTAGCGCTACGCAGAAAAAAAGCCCTCTACAAATGAGGGCTTTTAACGTATGTGTGACAGGTAATGATCTCTTTTTAATCCATATTTTGGTACAGCGCCGCTTTAATTTTGAGGATATCGCGCCGAATATTGGCGTCCGTTTCTACCTGGGAGGCGATCTTTTCATACCCATACAAAATGGTGGTATGGTCGCGGTTGCCCAAGTATGCCCCAATTTGGGGATATGAGGCGTCCGTTTCAGTGCGGCAGAGGTACATCGCCATCTGACGAGGGAAAGCGACTGATCGGCTGCGGCTGTTGCTGCACAATCCGTCAACCGTCACCCCGTAATGCTCAGCCGCCACAACTACAATATCTTGTACTGTCACTTGATTTTGTTTATGCAATAGGTCAGCTAGAGCCATCGATACCAACTGGTCGTCGATTTCGCCGCCGCTTAATTCGGCATAAGCGATCACTTTGTTTAACGCCCCTTCCAGCTCGCGGATGTTGTTGTGGATATTGCGAGCGATAACTTCTAACACATCGGGGCTGACTTTGATTTGGCTGCTTTCCGCCTTCGCCTGCAAAATCGCCATGCGCGTTTCGATATCGGGCAATTGGATATCAGCCATTAACCCCCATTCGAAGCGGGAGACGAGCCGCTCTTCCAGCGTGACCATCGCCTTTGGGGGTCGGTCACTAGACAGCACCACTTGATTGCCTTTGCTGTGCATATCATTAAAGGTGTGGAACATCTCTTCCTGGGTACTCTCTTTGCCGGCAATAAATTGGATGTCATCAATTAGCAACAAATCGGCTGTGCGGTATTTCTCTCTAAACTCCGCCATCTTCTGCCCACGAATGGAGGCGACTAAATCGTTGGTAAACGATTCAGAGGAAACGTATAGCACGTTCATCCCTTTTTCCAGGCAGCGATGTCCGATAGCGTGCAACAAATGGGTTTTGCCTAGCCCCACCCCGCCATAGATGAAAAGCGGGTTGTAAGTGCTGCCCGGATTTTCTGCCACAGATAGGGCGGCGGCGTGCGCTAACCGATTGCTGGGACCAACCACAAATGTGGAGAAACGATAGCGCAAGCTTAATCCGCCAGCCACGCTTTCTAAGTTTTGATTTTTGAGAATAGCGTTGGATTTGGCTCCGTTAGGCGTTCCATTAAAGGGGGCGTTTGACTCATCGTCTCCCTGGGAGGCAAACAATGGAGCGTCGTCTTGGGAAACGATGAAGTCTAATGCGATATCTTTGCCGGCAACCGCCGTTAAGGTGCGAGAAATCGTATCGCTGAGTCGATTTTCCAACCAATCTTTGGCGTAATCGTTGCGGACGCCGATTAAATATTTTTCGTCTGTATAATTTAAAAGGCGCGCGTCCCGTAACCAGGTATTAAAAGTCGCCTTTGTCATTTGTAATTCTAATTCACCAAGCGTCGCTTTCCAGGCTGCTTCGGGCGTCATACTATCAACCTCCTAAACAATACGGCAGCATATCACAGCAATTAAATGCTGCGCGGTCATTTAATAAAATTGACCAACTTTTAGGCAAACCCACGCCCGCTTGCACAACACCTCAGTACCCCCCATATATAGTATATGGGCTCCGAACTATGTTGAAGAAATTGCACAATAGCGAGATACTTCTTAGTGGCTAACTTTCAGCCATTAATTTAACCATTTTAACAAATTGCTGTTAATTCTTCAATGGAAAAACAGGGCTATTCTCCTTTACGCCGGAAATTTTAGGTTTTGTCATATCTTAAAGTTATTACAATAATTAAACTAGAGTGAATGCCGGCAGGCTAATCCCCATTCTTGGGTGGTATGGATGCCGGCAACCCACATATAGCGGTGTTTTGTGTTGGGGCGATTTATAAAGCAGCAAGATTTGTAAGCCGTAAAAGGAATAACCAACCCAAAAAAGGATGCGCCTACTTCTTTTATGGTTAAAACAGGGGCATAAATGGTTAATCCACAGGCGGAAAAAGAAGATTTGAATGGAGGATAGATCAAAATGACGAACGGTTTACAAATTGAGGCAGTAAACAAAGATCAGATCGGATGGCACATTGTTTCAGGAGCGCCGGGCAGCGGCAAATCGACTATACTAGACGCTTTTTTGCGGCGTAAAGCGTCGGGGGTGGTCGCTTTTGATATGGATTGGTTGATTGACAGCGCTTCGCGGCTTGCCGGCAGCGATCTTCGCTTCGATGAAGTGAAATGGGACGCTTACAATGTTATTTGGTTTGACGTATTGAGCGCAGTTAGCCGAAACAATTGCCTTCCCCTACTCTTTTCTCCCATAGCTCCTTCCGATTTGGCGGGCAATGGCCAGCTGGCGAATGTCGGTATCCGTTGGTTGCTACTCGACTGTCCCGATGAGGTAAGGCGCAACCGATTGACAAAACGAAATGGTTGGAATGAAGCGCGGATTCAGGAAGCGGCAATCGACGCCGCTCAACTGCGGCAGGAAATCGCTAAACCAACGATTGACACCCATGTCAACTCCCCAACCGAAACCGCTAAAAAGCTCGCCGACTGGCTGCCGGCAAAAACGACTTAGTCAAGAAAAAAGCGCATTATTAAGCGTCCATCTTTTTCCGGAAAAGAAGGTTGAGCCTGCATCTACCAAAACCAAATTTTGGTTAAAGAAAAAATCAGTCGCCTCTTTTCGCATAACAATTGATATTTTACGCTTTTTCCTGACAACGCTGCCAGAAAACAAATCCGTTGCCATAAAATAGTTGTCAGTTGTTCCTCTTTTTGATACAACCATCGTTCAAAACGTTCTGAACGATGGGTTAAAATGCACGAAACATTACATGCCGCAAATGAAAGTACCGTTTCTGGGTTGGGCAGATTAGCCCGCTTTTTTGGCTTTAGTGAGGTGATGGGACGGCTGTACGGCACGTTGCTGATGAGTCCCCATCCATTGTCATTGGATGATTTGATGGAACGGTTGCAAATCAGCAAAGGCTCTGTCAGCATGAATATGCGTGATTTGGAGCGCTGGGGGATGGCAAAAGAGGTGTGGGTGCGGGGCGAGCGGAAAAAATATTACGAAGGGGAGCCGGAATTTTGGCAGGTGATTCGTTCGGTGTTGGCAGGGCGAGAGCGACGGGAGGTGCAAACCGCCCTGCAAGTGCTAGGCGACAGCGTGGTTAAGCTGCAATCGGCGGAGGCTTCATTAACAGCGGAAGAAAAAGAGCTTGCCGCCTTTTATTTGGAACGAATCGACGATTTACAGGCGTTTTTTCAATTTGCCAAGTTGGCGTTGGAGACGATTTTGGGGTCGGAAGGCAGTCTGGATTTTGAAGATGTAACCAAAATTGAGATTGGATAAAGTCGCCATGATCATCGCTATTGGCTCTGCTAATCCAGTGAAAATTGAAGCGGCGCAAGATGTGTTAAGCTGCGCCTTGCCGGCATTCACGCTGAAATCTATCTTCGTCCCTAGCGGCGTCAGCGACATGCCGGCATCTGACCAAGAATGTATCGACGGGGCGCGCAACAGAGCGACAGCCGCCAGAAATGCGCTTGGCGCAGATTGGGGGGTGGGCATCGAAGGGGGAGTGCAACAGACGCCCATTGGTTTGGTTTTAACCGCTTGGTCGGTCGTTATCAATCAAGAAGGCAAGGAAGGGGTGGGCGGCGGCGGACGTTTGCCTTTGCCGCGCCAAATTGCCGAGCGAATAAAACAAGGGGAAGAGCTTGGACCTGTGATGGATCAATTGACCAACCGCCAAAATGTGAAACAAATGGGAGGGGCAGTCGGCATCTTGACTAACGGGTTGGTTGAAAGAAAAGAAGCGCTGGCTGTGGCGGTCGCTTACGCGTTGGCGCCATTCGTCGCTCCCAACTTTTATCCTGTCTAGCGGTCGCACTTAAACCCAGCCGTAAATTATCACCCACGCCTCACTACGTCATGTCCCGATTCGCCGCCTTCCAATACCGAGATTTTACCCTGTTGTGGTTTGGCCATACCTTTTCCACCATTGGCACCCAGATGCAAGATGTGGCGATCAGCTGGCATCTGTTCCGACTGCTGCAAGGGCAAACGTATGAGTTGGAACTGTTTGGCAGGGAGCTAACTTTGCAGGCGGACGCTCTGGGACTTGGCTCGCTGGGTTTGGCGCGGGTGGCGTCGGTATTGTTGTTTGCTCTGTTTGGCGGAGCTTTGGCAGATGCGTTTGATCGGCGGAAATTGATGTTGGTTACCGAGTCGGCGGCGATGGCAAATGCCGGCATTCTCGCCCTGCTTACTTTGACCGGAAACATCACCCTGTCCTTACTTTACCTTATCACCGCCATCGGCTCTGCCCTAAAGGTGTTGACCAACCCTGCTCAACAGTCGATCATCCCCAATTTGGTGCCAGAACGCCACCTTTCTAACGCCATTAGCCTCAACACTTTGCGCTGGCAAGGGGCATCGATAATTGGTCCGGGCTTAACTGGCGTGTTGATCGGCTTGACCGAAGTTGGGGTAGTGTATGCTATTGACGCCCTTAGTTTTGCCGGCATGATCGTGGCGTTGTTGTTGATGAAGTTCAAGCGGATGGAAAAGCCAGCCATCAATCCGTTTAATCTGGCAGGCACAATCGAGGGGTTGCGCTTTACCTTTGGCAAGCGGATCATTGCTGGCAGCATGATCCTTGATTTTATCGCCACTTTTTTCAGCTCTGCTCGTACTATGCTGCCTATTATGGCAAGCGATGTGTTGGGGGTGGGCGCTCAGGGATTTGGGATTTTAGCCACCGCTCAATCTGCCGGGGCGATAATTGCCGGCATTTATGTGGCGTCGTTGCCCAGCATCAGGCGGCAGGGGGCGATTTTGCTGGGCGCGGTGGCGGTTTTTGGCGCTGCCACGGCATTGTTTGGGATTTCGGATATTTTCTTGTTGTCTTATATTTTTCTGGCTTTAACCGGAGCGAGCGATATGGTTTCCACCGTCATTCGCAACACCGTTCGCCAACTCAACACGCCTGACCGGCTGCGGGGGCGGATGACGGGCGTCAACATGCTCTTTGCCATGGGAGGTCCAAATCTGGGCGAGATGGAAGCGGGGGCAGTGGCGGCGTTGTGGGGAGCTCCAGCTGCCATAGTCAGCGGCGGCTTGCTGACTATCGCCGCCACTGGTTTAATCGGCTGGGGCTTTCCCACATTACGAAAATTTATTTACATTAGCGAGGAAGAAAAAAGATGAATTCGCCCACTATCGTTACCCCCTATATTCTTGACCAACCGCGAGCCGGTTATGAACCTTACGTTCAGCCGAACTGGCGCATCAACCAATTGCCGACATCATCCGGCTTGCCGGCATTACCTGGCGAATCGCCTACAGAACGGATCGCCCACCTTTACCAACCGATTGCCGAATTTGTGGCGGAACGAGTCAGCGCTGGCGAGCCAACCAACAGCTTTGCCGGCGATTGTTGCGCCGCGTTGGGCGTTTTGGCAGGCTTGCAGCGGGCTGGCATTAAACCGACGTTGATTTGGCTGGATGCCCATGGCGATTTTAATACATGGGAGACTACCCCCAGCGGCTTTCTGGGGGGTATGCCCCTGGCATGGATGGCGGGTTTGGGCGAAATGACGGTGATGGACGGGTTGGGTATCACGCCCCTAATGCCCGACCAAATCATTTTGAGCGATGGGCGCGATCTGGATCCAGGCGAAAAAATCCTCATCGAAGGATCGGGCATTACCCACTTGCCTCAAATCGAAGCATTGCTCGATTATCCGTTGTCAGATGCGCCATTGTGGGTGCATTTTGATGTCGATCTCATTGATTCGAACGAATTAAAAGCGCTCAGCTATCCCGCCCCGGGGGGACCAACCAGCCGGCAATTGCGCCCGATCTTTCAGCGGATTGCCGCTACTGGGAATGTGGCTGCCGTTTCGATGTCGAGTTGGACGCCGGAATTGGACGATGATGCCGGCAGCGGGGCAGCGATTTGCCTGGAGCTATGGGAGATATTGACGAGTTAGCGAATTTTAACCAGCCGCCAATCGTCCAGAAACCAACCATTGTTGGCGATAGCCCACCGTCCCCGAATGTGCGCCCCAACCGTCACATTGCCTGGCTGGGCAACGGTGAAATTGTGGGCAAAGCTGTTCTTTCGTCCAAAGGTCGGCAGATGCCAGACGGAATCGTTGCCGTTAGCCAAAAGTTGCACTTCGCCCGATAAAACGTCGGGCGCCCACACTTTTTGCCCCGAATCTGTGTAATCGACGATCAGATCGGGAAAGACGCTGATATGTAGTTGGTATGTGCCCGGCGGCAAAAAGAGGCTGGTTTTGAGCCGGAAGCTGATCGCCCCATGCTCTTTGAAGATTTTGACAGTATGTTTACCGTCCCAAACAAAGGCGCTATGTTCGTGTGCCGGCAAAAAGGAGGTTGATAACACCCGCGTTTCAGGACGCACCCAACTGTTCCAGGAATCATCATCCAGCGAATTGTGCCCTTCGTCCCACTCAAATTGCCAATGGTTGGGCAGTTGCAATTCAGGAACCCCATTCAAATTGTAATGTCCCCCTTCAAACGAGCCATTTGCCAACAAATTGGCGCCAGCAACGGGGTTGGGGTTGGCTGGCGGAGACCAAGGGGTATTGGTAGGGTAGAGTCGGGTTGGGGCAGGCGGCGGGTTGGTGGGTTGAAACGGTTTGCTGGTCGGCGGCGGAGCGGGGTTTGTCGGGGCAGGCTGTTGGGGATTGGAGTTGTTGTTAAAATTGAAGTTTGGCGGGTTAGTGGGCGGCGGCGTAAAGGTGGGGGGCAACGTAGGCGTTCGCGTAGCCCATGGGGTAGCGGTGGCTTGCGGCGGGCGAGTTTTTAACGGAGGCAAGGTGGCATTTGCCGCTATCTGAATGGTTTCGGGGGTGAAGGTTGCCGGCAGATTCAGGTGGGTTGATGTCGGCGGCTGCGTGAGCGCATCGGCGATTTGAACCTGGGTGGGCAATAGCGGGGCAGGCGGCGCGGTTGGTTGCCGACAAGCCGCCGCTATCAGCAAAACAGACAAAAGTTTTAGAAATTGAGAGCTATATTTTATCATCGAGCTTAATTGTAAGGGTCGGGTTTAAATGCCGGCAATCGCTCGCTGGTCACTGTTAGCCTGCCAAAATTAAATTAGCCTGAAAACGTCCATACGTTATCCATTCGTCCTAACGTCGATTCTTGACACAAGCTTTAACACCGTTTACACTCCGGTCATGACCAATATGGGCAAAATAGATGCCTCATTGCTAACTGATACCGGTCAGGCGCGTTCTCATAACGAAGATTTTGTTCAGGCGAGAGAGCCAGTTGACGAAGAAGATAGTAGAGTGAATGGCTTTGTCTACATCGTTGCCGATGGCGTAGGCGGGGCGGATGCCGGCGAAGTTGCCAGCAGATTTGCCACTGAACGGGTAGTGCATCATTATATCAATAGCGATAAAGAGAAAGATCGGGCGAAACGAATGCGAAACGCCTTTTTCTCCGCCAATAAAGAGTTACGAGACATGGCTGCCGCTAGGGATGAAAACAGCCGCATGGCAACCACCATGGTCGCTGCTGTGATTCATCGGGATGACGCTTTATTTACTAATGTGGGAGATAGCCGGGGCTACCATTGGCGGGATGGAAATTTGCGGCAAATTACCAAAGACCATAGCCTGGTGGCGAAGTTAGTAGAGGAAGAGGTACTTACAGAAGAAGAAGCGTTGAACTATCCTCGACCTAATGTGATTTTGTATAGCCTGGGGTCGGAGCAGAAGCCGCAAATCGACTCTTTTGCCGTTTCTTTAGTGGAGGGCGATATCGTTCTCTTGTGCAGCGATGGCTTAACCCGTCATGTGGCTGATAATGAGATATCACAATTTTTAGAGGATGAACCGCAAGCGAATAGCGCCGCTTCGAAGCTGCTAAATCTGGCGAATGATCGGGGCGGGCATGACAACATCTCGGTGGCAGTGATCCATTATGGGGTGAAAGGGGCGGCGCCGACTAAGAAGTTGCCGGCAACCGCCAATGTTTCTCAACCATCTCAGTGGGCTATGTGGGCTTTAACCGGCTTTTTAAGCATATTGCTGATTGCCGGCATCGTTTATATTTGGCTCAAAATATTAGAATTAGGATAAAGATAAAGTATCTATACAGATGGGCACAGAGTTCACAGAGGAAATACGAGAACACAGAGAAGAAGTAAGAGGATTTCGCAAAATTTAAGGAAATAATTAGCCAAAAGCTCTAGAAACTGCCCGAAAAGATGGAGCCGCTAAAAATTTCTCTGCGACCTCTGTGTTCTCTGTGTCTAAAAAAATCCAGGTTTATATGACCTGTATAATTACAAGATAAAATAGACACATTGGAGAATTGGAGGTTAGAGAGTGAGGATTAGCGTTGGCTACTCCCCACTCCCCACCCTCCAATTTTCCCTTTGTATGAATTAATAAGGAGAAAACAATTAAATGAGTGGAAAAGTAAGGATACTGCCGTTGGGCGGGTGTGGCGAGATCGGAAAAAACATGACGGTTATCGAATACGAAGACGAAATTATCGTGATAGATGCCGGCATCATGTTCCCCATGAACGATATGCTAGGCGTCGATTCCATCATCCCCGATTTCAAATATCTCACCGAAAAAGCGGACAAGATCAAAGCGATTTTCTTTACCCACGGGCACGAAGATCACATCGGGGCAGTAGAACATCTGGTACAGCATACCCATGCCCCAATTTACGCCACCCCCCTCACTGCCGGATTGATCCAGGTGAAGTTGCAGCGTGCCAAGTTCGAAAAGCGGGTCAAAATCAAAGAGATACAAGCTGGCGATATGATCCAGGTCGGTCAATTTATGATCGAGCCGTTTCATGTCGCCCACAGCATTCCCGATTGCGTCGGCTTTGGCATTTCTACCCCCGCCGGTCTGATTGTACATACCGGCGACTACAAATTTGACCATACGCCAGTTGATGGCTGGGCGCCTGACTTTGCTAAATTGGCAGATTTTTCTCAGCGTGGCGTGTTGGCATTGCTGGCAGACAGCACCAACGCCGAAATTCCTGGTTGGACTCCCTCTGAGGCAGTTATTACCGAAGCGTTTGACGACCTGTTTCGCAACAATGACAGTGGGCGGATCATCATTGCCAGTTTCGCTTCCCTCATCTCCCGCATTCAACAGGTGGTTAATGCCGCCAGCCGATATGGGCGTAAATTAGCCATTACCGGTCGCTCGATGCGAGAAAATGTAAAGATGGCGCGTCGGCTGGGCTATTTGGAAGTTCCTGATGGATTGTTGGTCGATATTCAAGATGTCGATAAGCTGCCGGATAAACAGATCGCAATTATGGCAACTGGTTCGCAGGGCGAGCCGCGCGCCGTATTGGGGCGGCTGGCGTTTGGCAGACATCGGACGTTAACTATCAAAGAAGGCGATACGGTGGTGGTATCTGCCCACACCATCCCTGGCAACGAAGAGAGCATCAACCGCATCATCAACGGTTTGTTTCAGCGTGGAGCGGACGTTTTATACGAAGATATCGCCAAAGTGCATGTTTCTGGGCACGCTTCCCGCGAGGAAATGAAGTTGATGATCAATCTAGTCAAACCCAAATTTTTTGTGCCCATTCATGGCGAGCTAAAACATTTGAAGCTGCACGCCAAAATGGCGCAGGAGATGGGGATTCCAGCCGACAATATCGTTGTGGTGGAAAATGGAACGCCCTTGGAAATAGACGAAAACGCCTTGATGGCGCTGCCGCGCCTGCCAGGCGGCTACGTTTTTGTAGATGGGCAAAGCGTGGGCGACATCACCTTTTCGCTCATTCGAGATCGGGAAAAGTTGGCGGAAAACGGCTTTTTTCTGACGACCGTTTCAGTGGGCAAAGATGGGCGTGTTTTGGGAACGCCTCAATTTGTGTCGCGCGGTTTTGCCAATATCAAGGGGATGCCGGAGTTGTTGGAGGGAGCAGAACGGGCTATCGCCACCGCCGCCAATAGTTATTATCGAGACGGCGACAATTTGCCGCACCATATCAGTTCGGCTTTGGAGCGTTATTTGTATGGCGAGACGGGGCGTCGCCCGATGGTTTTTGCCATTATCAATTAATCATAGGAAATTAAGATGAGTCGAATCGACCGCAGTAAAATGATCATTAAAAAGCAGGGGTTTCGGTTTAAACCCTTTCGTCCTACAGAAAAGAATGAAACTCGGCTAGCTGAAGCGGGCTTGGGAGAAAAAGAGGAGTTGATCGTATTTGAAAGGGGCGGACAACGACGGGCGTTGATTTTGCGGGAGATGGCTTACCATCATGTGGCGCAGGGGGAGTTGGCTGGCGAACCCTACCTGATCACATTTTGAATGCCCTGCAACAGCGGCGTCGGTCTGACGCCCATAATTGCCGGCAATATCCATTGGTTTGGCGTGCCTGGCATCGCCAATGGATTAGCCGTTATGCGCGATGAAGAAACAAATTCGCTGTGGGATCATATTACCGGGGAATGTTTCGAAGGGGCGCTAGCTGGCAAACGAATGGAATTTTGGCATGCGGGGTTAACCAATGTGGCAGCTGAACTGGCAAAAAGCCCTGATACGCTATTGTTGGCGTCTAACCACAACGGGTTGCTAAGCAAAATTATGACGGGGGCATTAAGCCGTGTGACGGGCAGCGATAGCGCTATCGAACGAGAAGGTACGATATTGCCGCCCCATTTTCGCCATTCGATGCGTCAGAAGATCGACCCCCGTTTGCCGGAAGGGGAACAGGGGTTGGGGGTGATTGGCGAGAACGACCAGGGGAAATTTTACCCGATGCGGGCTCTGCCAAAAGGGGGCGCAGTTGACGATGTTTGGCAAGGTCGGCGGCTGCGAATCGAGCGAAATGGGCTGGATGGCGTTCCATTTGCCCGCTGGTTGGATGACGAGGGGGCGCCGATGCAGCTTTTAAGCCGCTGGTATGGCTTTTCGTTTACTTACCCCGATTGTCCGATTTTTGAGCCGACTTGAAAGTAACGTTTATGCCGGCATCAGCGCCGGGTCAATTTCTGCCATGAGGGGGTTGTTTTTATCTCGCTCCGACAAAATCGGGTCGTCTACCCCCCATGCCAACCCCACTGCCGGATCGTTCCACAACACCCCATACTCATCTGCTCCATCATAATAATGGTCGACAAAATAGAGCAGCGTGGCTGGCGTTAGGGCGGCAAAGCCGTGCGCTACCCCGATGGGAATGTATAGCCCAACATCATTTTCTTCGCCCATCTCAACCGTTTGCCATGCCCCGAATGTGGGCGAAGATCGGCGCAAATCCAACAACCCCGCCCGCAGCTTGCCGGCAAGCGCAACCCAATAATCGACTTGCTTAAAATGGTAATGCAGCCCCCGCAATACCCCCCCTGATGATTGAGAACAGTTGCTTTGCAATTGCCCCCAATCTCGTTGAGGAAACCATTCTTTGCGAAAAAGCTCCCTAAAGCGACCGCGCTGGTCGCTAAACGCCTTTAACTGAACGAGTTGAACGCCAGCGATCGTTTGAGATTCTTGAATTTCTGCCATGTGTCGTTTTGCCATTCCTTTTCTGTCTTGAAAAACTATTTTCTTATCCATAAATTAGGGCAAAAACCTTTATTTACGGTATAGTCGGTATCAGACGACTGTGAACAGTCGGTAATCCTACATTAGTAACGAGGGTTTTCGCAAATGAGCAAGAAAAAAACGGCTTTATGGGCGATGCGTTTTGTGGTTTTGATGTTGGCGGCGCTGGCTGCCGGCAATTTAACTGCCCAGGCGCAAAGCGGCAGCATTAGGGGGGGCGTCTTCACCGATTCTAATCGAAATGGCAGGTGGGATGCCGGCGAATTGGGCGTGGCGAATGTGCCAATTGTCATGAGCGTCAATGGACAAACGTTGCGCTTTACCAGCGGCAACGACGGCACTTACGCTCCCGTTGCCCTGGCGTCTGGCAACTATTGGGTGCAAATTACGCCGCCGGATGGCTGTTGGACAACCAACGCCAAAGGCAGAGCGGTTTATTTGCCGCCGGGCGGCTTGGTAGAGCATATCAATTTTGGGCTGCAATGTGGCGTAGCCCAACAACCGCCCACCCCCTCATCGCCGGGCGGGTCGCCCTCGTTTCAGCCGTTGCCAAACGCCGTTGCCTGGTACGCATTTGACGGCAGCGGGGCTGTTTTACAGGATAAAATTGCCGGCAACCATGGATCGACAACGGGAAATGTGACGCGAATAACGGGAGTTGCCGGCAATGGTTTGTCTTTGCGCGGCGGGCAGGGCAACTTGCCCCATAGCCAGGGCGTGGCGTTTGGCGGCGGCGATTTCTCTATTTCGTTGTGGATCAAAACCACAGACCGTAACGGCGTCAAAAATATCGTTGATAAACGGATTTTCAACAGAGCTGGCGGCGGCAACAACGCTGGCGCCATCATCGGCTACCAATTTTTCCTGAACAATGGACATCTGGGCATGCAATTGGCTGATGGCAATGGCAGCCGCCTATCTTGTAACCCGTCGGACGCCACGCCCAGTTGCAGCAACTATTTCAGCTCCAAATCTTATGTGGCTGACGGCAAATGGCACTTTGTAGCGGTTACAGTGGACAGGAACAGTTCGCAAGGATTGCGGCTCTTTGTTGACGGGCGCAATACCGACGCTTTTTCGCCAACAGGGCGGCAAGGGTCGCTAGCAAATGGCGAACCCATCAAACTGGCAGGAGATTATTCTGTCGATATGGATGATTTACGCTTTTTTAATCGCGTCTTATCATTTAACGAAATCGGGAGTTTAGCCGGCGGCGCTGCGCCTGCGCCCAACCCAGCCCCCCAACCAACGCCGCCTCCGCCTCGATTTAATTGCGCCACCGCCCGTGAAATCAGCCGGTCGGAATGCCAGGCGTTGGTTGATCTCTTTTTGAGTACGCAAGGGGATGGCTGGAAGCGAAAGGATGGCTGGCTGTTGTGGCAAGAGCCATGCGCCTGGTGGGGAGTCGAGTGTGAAAATGGGCATGTGACGATGTTGAAACTGCACATAAACAATTTGCGGGGACGATTGCCAGCATCTTTGGGCAACCTGACCTATCTCCGCAAATTGGTTTTGAGTTTCAACCAACTTAGCGGCAATATCCCGGCGCAATTGGGGCGTATCCCTCATTTGGGGCAGCTTTTCCTCAACAACAACCAACTCAGCGGTTGGATTCCAGTCGAATTGGGCAACCCCAGCAACTTCGACATCATCGATTTGAGTTTTAACCAGCTTGGCGGAATTATCCCCACTTCGTTTGGCGATTTGAGCCAGTTACAGATGTTATTGCTACACAATAATCAGATTTCAGGAGCATTGCCGCATCAGCTAGGAAATTTATCCAGGTTAATGACGTTAAATGCCGGCAACAACCAACTGTATGGTCCAATCCCGCGTTCCTATGGCAATTTGCCTAGCCTAGTTACGCTAGATGTCCGCAACAACCACCGCATGACGGGTTATATCCCCACCGAACTGACCCGTTTGCCGGCGCTGCAACATTTTTATTACCATGGCACCAAGCTGTGTGAGCCGCAAGACCCGACATACTTAGCATGGATTGAGGGGTTTGGCTTGGGTCGTGTGGGGCGCAGCGGCTACCAATGCCCGCCCTGGTAAAGAAAAAACGCTACAGTTAAGCTCTGCTGGGGTGGCCAGATAAATTTGGTACTGTTGGTTCGATCCAAAAGAGTTGGCGTTGAACCTAGTTAGATTTGAGTTTTTGCAGAACAAGGAGGCAAATTATGGCGTTGGTTGTTCATTGTCGGGATGTTGGATTTGATTGTGATGGCGTTGTTGAGGTGGAAACGGAAGCGGAATTGCTGCAACAGGTTGCCGCTCACGCTATGTCAGCGCATGGATTAACGGAAGTAACAAGTGAAGTTGTGGACAAAGTTAAATCAGTTATTCGGGAAAAATAAGGACAGCATTTAATTCGTCTGGATTGAATCAACAGTACGTCGCAGACGAAAATCTGCCTATGTTCATTGCGTGTGGCTAGGAGGCAAAGTTTTTCCAAAGTCCGGTCATTCCTGCGCAGACGGGAATCCACACGTATGGATACCTACCTTTGCAGAGCCTGCCCTCACGAAGGTGAGGGTATGACAAAGTATGTTTTCCCGTTTTGTTGACTTTGGAAAAACCCTAGCCTAAGAAGCGTGGTAGGTGTATACAATAATGTGGAGAGCCTACAAACGATTTTAACAAACCAATAATTTGCAAAAATAGGTTCAATCAGACAATCTAACTGGCGGCAAAACCAAGAGGAGTGTCAGAACCCACAAGCTCAGGGTCTCATGGCCAACATTAGGTCAATCGAACACCAGCTATGGCTGCGGGATTGACCGACCACTAATGGATAATTTATCAGCCATTGCATTTTAAGGTTCCGATTCAACAGCAGCCTTCCAAACCGCGAGGGAGACCACCCAAAATTCATTGTTAGTGTAATGTTTTATCATGACCACATATTCTGTAGGGCTACCGATTAAACTTCGCCCGTATTTAGAGCTTTCTTTACTTCAGCGATCGCTTTAGTCACTTCAATCTCGCGCGGACAAGCCTGGGTACAATTGAAGATCGTCCGACATTTCCACACCCCAAACTGATCGCCCACCACCGCCAACCGTTCCTCATATCCTTCATCTCTACTGTCGAAGATGAAACGATGTGCCTGAACGATAGCTGCTGGTCCAATATAGTTGTCGTTTGCCCAAAAACTGGGGCACGAGGTGGTGCAAGCAGCGCACAAAATACATTTGGTTGTATCGTCAAACTTCGCCCGGTCTTCAATCGTTTGCAAGCGCTCTCTGCCATTTGCCGGAGCTGGATTGTTGTTGACGAAATAAGGTTGCACCGACCGATAATGCGCCATAAAAGGCTCCATATCGACGATCAAATCTTTCAGCACCGTCAGCCCTAAAATGGGTTCGACTTGCACCTTAGCCATTGGCGCATTGGCGTCTGTCAGATGCATGATGCGCGTTTTGCACGCTAGCGCATTCGCCCCATTGATCCGCATGGCGTCTGAGCCGCACACTCCATGGGCGCACGAGCGGCGCAATCCTAACGAGCCATCGATCGAATATTTAATGCGGTGCAACAGATCTAAAACGGTTTCTTTGGGATCAACATCGTCAAGATCGTAGTCGCCCCACCAAGATTTGCTATCTTTTTCTGGGTTGTACCGGCGAATTCGTAAGTTTACTTTCATAATATCTTGTCCATCCCTCTTAATACACTCGCGGCTTGGGTTCGTAGCGTCCCATCGTAACGGGTTTGTAGTTTAAGCGATAACCGTCATTTTCAGCGTAGCAAAAAGTGTGCTTGAGCCATTTGTTATCATCTCGCTCTTTGTAATCATCACGGGCATGTCCGCCTCGGCTTTCGGTGCGGGCTAAAGCGGATACCGCAGTAACCTCAGCCAATTCGAGTAGACAGCCCAATTCCCATGCTTCCAATAAATCGGAATTGAAAAGTTTGCCTTTGTCGTCGATCTCAATTTGCTGAAACTTTTCCCGTAACTCCTTCAAATCGTCAACCGCCTGTGTCATCATCTCATCGGTGCGGAAGACGCTGACATTGTCTGTCATCGTTTTTTGCATGGCTAGTCGTAACTCATCAACTTTCATGCCGCCGCTGCCGGTGCGGATTCGTTCAAATTCAGCCATAATCTCGCCGGCGGGGTCTGCCGGCAAGGGGATCAAATCAGCTTCGGCGCAAAACTCAGCCATATGTTTGCCGCTGCGCCTGCCAAACACCACCAAATCGACCAACGAGTTGGTGCCCAGCCGGTTGGCGCCATGCACCGACACGCATGCCACTTCGCCTGCTGCATACAAGCCACCAACGATATTGTTTTGTTCGTCCTTGTATACGCGCCCATCCACATCCGTCGGGATGCCGCCCATGCCATAATGCGCCGTTGGCTGTACCGTCATCGGCTCATGAACGGGGTCTAATCCCATATACGTCTTGGCAAAATCAGCGATGTCGGGCAATTTTGCTTCGATATAAGCGGCGTCAATCCGCTTATCTTCCCCTTCCTTTTGGAAGTAATAGTTGACCGTTTCCGGGCGAACGTCAAGATGCACATAATCTTCTCCGTTGATGCCCCTGCCTGCCTTCACTTCCAAATAAATCGCCCGGCTGACCACATCACGACTCGCCAAATCCTTAATGGTTGGCGCGTATCGTTCCATAAATCGCTCCCCTTCGGAGTTGATCAACACCCCGCCTTCACCCCGCACCCCTTCAGTGATGAGGATGCCTAGCTTGTAGATGCCTGTCGGATGAAATTGGAAAAACTCCATATCTTCCAGCGGAATGCCCCGACGCAAACACAACGCCGCGCCATCGCCTGTGAGCGAAACGGCGTTTGAAGTAACTTGCCAACAGCGACCCCAGCCGCCGGTGGCGAACAGGACTGCTTTGGCATGGAAGATGTGAAATTCGCCGGTCAACATTTCGATTGCCACACAACCGCAAACGGCATCGCCGACTCGAATCAGATCGACCACCTGAAACTCGTCAAAAAAGTTAACCTTTTGCTTGATACATTGTTGATAGAGCGTTTGTAAAATCATATGTCCAGTTCGGTCAGCGGCGTGGCAAGCGCGGTAAACGGGTTTGCCACTCTCTTTGTTAGTGTGACCGCCGAAGCGTCGTTGGCTGATTTTGTTTTCTGGGGTACGGTCAAAGGGTAGCCCCATGTGCTCTAGCTCGATCACTGCGTCAATCGCTTCTTGGCAAAGGACATCAACGGCGTCCTGGTCGGCGAGATAGTCAGAGCCTTTGACGGTGTCGTAAGCGTGCCATTCCCAATGGTCTTCATCGAGATTGCTGAGCGCGGCGCCGATACCGCCTTGCGCCGCGCCGGTGTGGGAGCGGGTAGGATAAAGTTTCGATAAAACAGCGACATTCGCTTTTGTAGAAGCGTGTAAAGCCGCCATCAACCCGGCGCCTCCTGCCCCGACGATAACTGCATCGAAAGTGTGAATTTTTGGTTTGTTTGCCATGATTAAGGCGCCTCCACCATAATGGCGTCTGGTTTAAAAGTAAAGATAGCGATAGCTGACCAGACAATTGTGAGGGCGAGGAAGATCGCAATAACGCGATTGATATTCCGCACCGTTTGCGGGTTGTGAATGTAATCTTCGAGTACATTTCGCAACCCATTAAAGCCATGAATTGAAGCGAAGATGAGCAACAAGATATCATATGCCCGCCAACCCCAGGAACGCCAAATATCGGCGACGACCCCCCAGGTAAGATCGTGGACATCACGGAAGATATGTTGCAACATCATGTGCCCGACCGCCAACAGCAGTAGGGCTACGCCGGAAAGGCGCATGAATAAGAAACCGTAGCGTTCCAAGTTAGAACGCGGCTTGAATTTTCTGGTTGTGGTTGTCATTGTGGAGCTCCGTTATTGGGTTATTTCGCCGGTGTATTTAGGGAAAGCGAGGCAACTGCCGCCATGTTCCGCTAATTCTTGGCAATGTCCGATGGTACTTGTCAACATCATAATCGCCAGAGGGATAAAGATGAGCAAGAATAAGCCCCACACGATCTGAGCGCTTTTTTCTTGATGTTCCCACCATTCAGGCTTGAAATCGAGCAGGGTGATGCGTATGCCGTTGAAAGCGTGGAAAAGAACCGCCGCCATCAACGCAATTTCCCCTAAGCTAAAGGGCAGCCATTTAAATATTTCTAAGGCATAACTGTACGCTTCGGGCCAAAAAGTGGCGTTGGCGGTGTCCCAAACATGAATAATTAAATAAAAGAGAATTGCCAGACCAGAGAGACGGTGGGAAAGCCAGCTCCAATGCCCCAGCTTGCCCTTGTAACGGAGAGCTTCCGTCACAGTGAGCTTTAATGAAGACATCGATCTCCTCCGAAAATAAGTGGGTTAAAAATGGTGAAAGTTGACCGGCTTCCTCCGGTATAGGCAGCGGCGGGAGCCGACCTGCAGATTATAGCGCCTTTGGGTAAGGGGGGGTATCTTTTTTAGATGGATTTTTCCAAAAGATAAAAGGTTCGTCGTTCTGGTTCAGTTTTGGCAGCGAAGCCGGTTACGACGTAATCGGCAGCAAAAACCGCCTCAAACAAGAGGCGCGTTTTGTGTCGCCAACCTAGCGCTAAGGGCATGTTTTGGCGTTTGATCTGCTGATAATTTGAGGGGATTTCTATCAATACTTTGGGCTTTGGAAGGAGCGGCAGGGAGAAGGAGGGGCGAGGTTCCTCAATTGAATCTGATTTGGCGGGGTTGAGGAGCGGAACGCCCTCTTTTTGTAGCTCGGCAAAGGAGAGGGGTTTGGGGGCTGGATTAGCTAATGTATTGACGACGCGCTGGGAAGCGATGCGCCATTCGATGTCGAAGCGGTCGGTGGGAATGCCGGCATTGATGCCTTCCATATCGCCATGGTGGTTTCGTTTGTATTGCCGGCAAATCGCCCCCAGTTTGCCGATATTCAACCAGCCATTGCGACTCTCCAACGGGTCAAATGTCCAGGTGATTAAATCCAACCCCATGTTAAGAGCGGCGTCTCGCTGCGCTTTTTTAAGTTGCAGCCCAATACCCAGACTTTGATATGCCGGCAATACCCCCATCATCACCGAATACATCTTCAATTGCTCGCACAGTGCCCTGCGGCTGGCAGGCGCTCCGGCATAGCCAAGCATGCCCAATACAAACCCGACGATTTGCTCCCCATCATAAGCGCACAATAGCGTCATTCCGTTTTCTGCGGAAGCGTGTATTTCTAGGGCAGACATTATCTGCGGACCCGCACTGCCCCATACCGCCATTTGCAGCGCTTCCAATTGGTCGTAATCTTCTCGACAGGCGATAGAGCGAATCTCGATCATCGACATGGGCGACTAATCCTACAATGAACTGGGCGCAATTTGAGAATGCCCATTGTATCAATAATGGGTCAGCGAACCATCCGTTCGCGCTTTGTTGACCGCCAACCGGAACGATAACAGTGAGATAGGGAGTAAAACCAGGCAAAAGAGAGCCAAAACAACCAGATCGGTTCGCAGTTCGCCCCAACCCGCTCCTTTCAACAGAGCCAATCGCATAGCGTCTAAAGCATAGGTGACAGGCAGCAATTTGGCGATAGTTTGCAGCCAGCCTGGCAACACCTCTATCGGGTAGTAGATGCCGCCTAGCAGCAAAGTGAAATAGCTCAGAAAGGTAGTGACCGGATCGCCTCGTTTAATGACCATGATGATGCCGGCGCTAAGGATGCCGATTGAGGCAAAGGCGATAATGGCTAAAGTGATGGTGAGCGCCGCTGCCGGCAAATTTGCCCCAGCAAAGCGTATGCCCAAAAGCATCCCTAACCCCAAATAGATCGCGATTCGAAAAGTGGTGAACGCATAACTCCACAGCGCGGAGCCAACCACCATAACAGAGAGCGGAGCCGGCGTCATGATCATCGCTTCTAACGTACCTGTATTTTGAGCGGAGCGGATCGCCCTGGCAAAGCCGGTCAAACCCACTGAAAAGTAGGCGTTAAACGCCACGCCAATCAACACAAAAGGAAAGTAGTCGGCGTTATATTTTTCTAGGGTGGGCGAGATTTGCCCGTCGAAAGTGCGGGACAAAAAGTAAAAGGTGAAGACGTTGAAAAAAACGGAGAAGAAACTTAACAAAAAAGAGAGCCGGTAACTCGTTTCATGCCAAAAGTCGCGCCGAAAAAAAGCGAATATCAGCCGCGTTATGCCGGCAATCGAGCGCAAGTTAGTCGGCAAGCTTGGCAAACAACTCCTCCAGAGTTGGCGGCGGCATTCCGTCGGCAGCGGCATGCGCTTGTTGGAGCGATTGCAACGAGCCAGCCGCCACGATTTGCCCCTGCCGCATAAAACAGATCTGATCGCTCAAAGCGGCGATCTCATTCAGATCATGCGAAATGAGAAAGACAGTTAACTCTTGTTGCGCAATAAGGTGGCGGATGAGGGCATGCAGCCGGTTGGTGGCAGAAGGGTCTAAACTGCGGCTGGGTTCGTCCAAAAAAAGGATTTCGGGACGATGTAACAACGCCCGGGCGATTGCCAAGCGCTGTCTCATGCCGGCAGAGTAGATATTAACTCGATTGTCAGCTGCGTCAGTTAACTCGACCAATGTCAAAAGCTGGGCGACCCGCTGTTTGGCGTCCGCCCCAAAAAAGCCATGCAATGCGGCGAAAAATTCTAAGTTACGCCGTCCGCTCAACCGCCAATAAAAGCTGCGCTCATCGGTGATGACTAACCCTACCTTTTGCCGAATCGCTTCCCCGTTCGCCAGGGAAATGCCGGCAATTTGCGCTGATCCGCTGGAGGGAACCAACAATGTGCACAACATCTTAGTCAATGTAGTCTTGCCCGCGCCATTACGCCCCAACAGCCCAAAAACGGAACCCCGCTCTATCTTCAGCGATACATCTTTAACCGCCACCGCCTTTTCTTGCCGTCGCCAAAACGTCCACCCAACCGTCGGCTCAAATAGTTTGGTTAGCCCCTCTGTTTCAATCGCCAGCGACACCGCTTTCTTGCCTCTCGATCGCTGCCGCCCCGATCATCTCCAACGCTCTGTCGCCAGAAGGCGGCTGCATCGAGCCAGCCCGCACGTCTCGAAAATGGCGTTCCAGCGGCAAATCTTTGGTGATCGATTGTCCTCCGCCGATTTGTAGCGCCAGGTCAGTTACCCGATTGGCAGTTTGGTTCACCATCGTTTTAGCCGCTGCCACCCGAGGCATAAATCTTTGACGAGCGTCATTATCTCCCCGCCACTCTCCAGCCACATCCAGCAGCAGCGCCAACGCCCCCTGCAAAGCCAAATCCATCTCCCCAATTTGACGCTGAATTTTAGGCAAGGTAGCGATCGGTTTGCCCAACGCCGTTGGAACGCGGTCTAGCGCAAATTGGATAGCGGCGTTGCGGGCTGCCAAAGCTGACCCCAAATAGACGGCGGAGATCAACATGGGAAACCAAACGTTTGCGCCTGATCCGCCCCGTTTAACCAACAAGTTGTCACAGGGGACGACGACATCCTCAAAGGTTACATCGTGGCTATCGCTGGCGCGCAAACTGAGCGAATCGCTCCAGGTTTCTTGCCAATTGATGCCAGGCGCGTTCCCGGGCATTAAAATTTGAACGGCGTCGTCGCCCAGGGCTAGACTGACCAGCATGTGGGTAAGATGGCTGCCGCCAGTTGTCCACGTTTTGTGCCCGTTGATGATGTAGCTTTGCCCATCTTGGCTGAGGCGGGCTGTGGTTTGAAAGATACGACCCCGCGAGGGGCTGCCTAAGGCTGGTTCGCTGGCGACAGAGTTAACGACTGCCCCCTCCTCGACGACTAGCCGGCATAAGTTGGCAAACGCCGATTCATCCCAATAGCGTTGTTCGCTGGCATCGCCAATCACATGCAGCGTCATAGCGGCGACCATGGCGGTAGAAGCGCTGCCCTGGGCAATTTTCAGGTGGGCGGCGATGACTTCTCGCATAGACGCCTGTGCGCCGCCATATTGGGTTGGCGCGGTTAGCGCCAAGTAACCCGTATCTTTCAAGTCACGGATGTCGGCTGCCGGCAATTTGCCCAATTTGTCAGCCTGGCTTGCTCGTAAATCAAACTGACGCTTCAGATAGTCGGCTACTTCTGTCAGGGGATGGGTAGAGATATGCATAGGCGGGAATATACCAATAGTTGAAGGTTGCGCCAATGAAAAAGCCCCTGCTTTGCAGGGGCTTACTCCAAATGAGGAAGAGAGGAAAAATTAAGCCAGCCTATCGATGGCGCAGGCGGCTAGATTGAGGTCAAAAGCAAACCCCAACAGCTCAGTTTCGCCCATGATGGCATTGTGTAAGGCGTAAACATGGCGGCGAATGACGTTGGCATTTGGCTTGGGTTTGCTGGATTCGACAATGGCGTCGATCAGGCTGGAAGCTATTTCTCGCGTTTGTTCGACGCTGAAAATGCCAACACCGCTGGCGGCGATAATCTCAAAGTTTATATTTTTTAGTTGTTCGCCAAAGGCTTGCCAGCTTTTTTCAGCAACCAACATGCCGGCAAAGTCGATTTGCCCTGCCGCATCATATTGGTAGCCGCCTGCCTGTGTTTGGTATTGGGCGGCAATATCTCGCCCACTGATGATGGCGGATGGCGCAACTGGGGCAGGCGTTGCCGGCATGTTGACAGGCGCCGCTTCTTCTATTGGCGCTTCCATCATCTCAACTTCAACCTTCTCTTCAAAAGTAGGCTGAAATTCGGCGCCGCTATCTTCACCTGTGCCTGCAGCCCCATCAGACATTATAGTTGCCGGCATATCTTTTGCCATTGCCATCTCCTTCTTAACTTCCTCCAATACCCCTTCATCCGCTAAACTCTCGTCGAAGCTTACCGCCGTCTCTTCCGACAATTCAACATTATCTAGCTGCATTGCAGCCGCAAATTCATCTGGATCATCCGTGATGTCAGGGAAGCTCTCTTCCATATCCGCTTCGTATGGGGAAATGCTCGATTCTTCTTCTAGTTCGCGGAGTCGGCTCAATAAACTGGAACTTTGCGATGGACTGCCGTCCTCTTTTTTGGTCAGACGTTGTCCAAAAAGCCGACCCGTTTGCGGTTTTTGGGAAGTTCCGTTTTCTGTAGGGGATGAGGTAGGATGTTGATCGGTTGCCATTATTTCTTCCTTGCTACAATACGCCAATAAAAAATCGTCTCAAAACGTCTTTCATTCTAAATGCCGGCAATTTAGAAGTCGTTAGCGCTTAAGTCATAACGGGTTGAAAATGAGTCGCATTTGCCGTGAATAAAGCATGAAAACGACAACGAGCCCCTGCCATTCGATTTGGCTCGATTAAATAATCCCTAGCTCATCCAGAGAACGCTTGCCAGACGCCAACAGCTCTTTTTGCCATTTTGGCAACTTTTTTACCCGATATTCGGCTTTAAGGGCAGCAGATTTTGAGCCGATGTAGCAGGCAAATGTCAAAGTTAGAGGCAATCTGCCGCGAAGATATTTGGCAGAAGTCGCTCCGCCGCTTTGGTGTTGGGCAAAACGTTTCGCCACATTTTTAGCGATGCCGGCATACAGCGAGTTGTCATTACAGCGAATCAGATATAGATGCCAACCGCCCATCTTTAACCCCGATTAGTCAGCAACCCCTGGTAAACCTGCTCCAAACGTCCCGCCAGCGACTCCCAACGAAAGTTTCTTTCAAAGTGGCGTTGGGCTTTTGCCGACATTGCGGCTCGTAATTTTTCATCAGTTAATAGTTTGACGACGCTGCCGGCAATGTCCACATGATCGCCGCTGGGGTGCAAAAAGCCGGTTTGATTGTGATGAACATATTCTGCCACTTGCCCTACCCTTTCTCCAACTATAGATAAGCCGCAGGCAGCCATATCTGCCAACTTAACCGGACATTTGGCGCGATTTAGCAATGTATCTTCCATCAGGTAAATGCCGGCATCGCCAGCCGCCAACAATGCCGGCAGATCTTCTTCCGCCACCCAACCAGCGTCTACAGTTTTCTCCAAAAGACCGATGTTCTGTAATCCCTCACGAAAAACTGCCCCATCTTCAGCAAACAATTCGCCGCCTACCAGCAGCAACCTCATCTCTGGAAGTTGGCGGAAAACCTGGCTCAAAATCGCCAACAAGCGTTCCTGATCGAACTCAAAGAGGCGACTGTACAGCAGCAGCGTCGGAGCGGCGCCCAACCCCAACTCCTTCCGAACGGCATCCCGCTCTCCCAATTTCGCCGCTGACACATCGATGCCAGCTCCGTTGGGCAAATAGTGGGCGCTTGTGGGCTGTGCCCCATGCCCCCAAGCCAGCGTTTGCAGCGCTTTACTGGCGACAGTCAGGGCATGGCAATGGGTTAGCCCCCATTTTTCTTGCCAGGCAAAAAAGCGTTTTTGCCCCCAACTGTACGGGGCGATCTCATTCCAGCCGCCTGCTCCTTCCCAATCGTCGCTGTCTATAACCAGCGGCGTTTGATGACGGTATAGGCGCCACCACCACCAGCCGACAATGCCGGCATACGCCTTGGGTTTAAAGCAGTGGACGATACCAGGCTGCCAGTCGCGGCATTCTGCCATCAATTGGCGGGTGATGCCAAGAACGCCGCCAGAAAGCGGCACATAGCGCAATTCGACCCCCGCCTCTTGCCAACTTTTATCCGCTTCGTCTGGCGTTTGCCAGGGGGGCATAAATAACTTAACCGCATGACCCTGTTTAACCAATTCTCGCGCCAGCCGAAACGCCCGCGCCCGCATCGTTTTATTGGGATGAAAGCCAAATGGACCGATAAAGGCGATTCTCATGCAAATGCCGGCAATACCTTGCCTAAAAATTGCCCTGTATACGATTTTTTGCTCAACATGACCTCTTCCGGCGTCCCCTCCGCCACGATCTCGCCGCCTCGTTCGCCCCCTTCTGGACCCAAATCGATCAAATGGTCAGCCACTTTGATGATGTCCAAATTGTGCTCGATAATGATGACGCTATTGCCCTTGTCCACCAACCGGTTCAGCGCGTCGATCAACTTGGCTACATCATGTGAATGCAATCCTACAGATGGTTCATCCAAGATGTAAATGGTGCGCCCCGTGGCGATTTTAGACAATTCGCGGCTGAGCTTTACTCGCTGGGCTTCCCCGCCGCTCAACGTGGGGGCAGGTTGTCCCAAATGGATATAGCCTAACCCGACATCCATCAACGTTTGCAGCTTGCGGCGAATGCGGGGAATGGCGTCGAAAAATTCCAGAGCTTCCGCCACTGTCAAATCGAGTACGTCGGCGATATTCTTGCCTTTAAATTGAATTTGCAACGTCTCGGCATTGTATCGTTTGCCGTCGCATATGTCGCAAGGCACGTAAATGTCGGGCAAAAATTGCATTTCGATCCGATTTTGCCCTTGCCCTTCGCAAGCCTCGCATCGCCCCCCTTTTACATTAAAGCTGAACCGCCCCGGTTTATAGCCGCGCACTTTGCTGTCGGGCATGCCGGCAAACAGTTCGCGTATCGGGTTAAACAAGTTGGTATAGGTTGCAGGATTTGAACGGGGAGTGCGCCCAATCGGGCTCTGATCGATCTCGATCACTTTGTCCAGATGTTCCAGCCCATCGATGCCGGCATGTTTGCCAGGCAATGGCCGCGATTTGTAAAAATGTTGGTGCAACCTTTTGCTCAATATTTCGATCATAAACGAGCTTTTGCCGCTGCCGCTGACGCCAGTGATGCACACCATTTTGCCCAATGGTACGTTGATGTCGATATTTTTCAGGTTGTTTTCTTGCGCCCCTTGCACTTTTAACCATTCCCCCACGCCATCTCGCCGCTTAGCTGGCGTGGGAATCTCTTTGCGCCCGCTCAAATAGTCGCCCGTCAACGACTTTTTGTTTTCCTCCACCTTTTTGGGAGCGCCGGCAGCTATCACTTCGCCCCCGTTTACCCCTGCCCCAGGACCCAAATCTATCAGCCAATCGGCGCTTCGCATCGTCTCCTCGTCATGCTCCACCACCAACACCGTGTTGCCCAAGTCGCGCATTCCCTGCAAGGTGGCGATCAGGCGGGCGTTGTCGCGTTGATGCAGCCCGATGCTGGGTTCGTCCAGCACATACAACACCCCCATCAACCGGCTGCCAATTTGGGTCGCCAGCCGAATGCGTTGCGCCTCGCCGCCGCTCAATGATTCGGCGCTGCGATTGAGCGTCAGATAATCCAACCCGACATTGACCAAAAATTGCAGTCGATCCCGCGTCTCCTTCAAAATGGGATCGGCAATCATCTGTTGTCGATTGTTCAATGGCGTTCTTTTTTCATCCGCTAAACATTCCATCCAATCTAACGTTTCCAGAACGGGCATGCCAGAGACAGCGGCGATGTTACTCCCACCAATGTCAACTGCGCGGGCAACTGGCTGCAACCGAGTTCCTTCGCAAGCGACGCACGGACGGTCAATCATGTACTCTTCTAGCTTCTTGCGCACATAATCAGAGGTGGTGTCGCTGTAGCGACGGTTGAGATTGTTGATTATCCCTTCGAAGTTGGTACGATATTGGCGTATGTCTCCATCTCGATTAGTGTACACAACGCTTATCGTTTCGTCGCCGCTGCCGTACATCAATACCCTGGTTTGGGCTTTAGTCAACTCCCCAATGGGGGCGTCAATAGGAATGTTGAAATGGTTGGCGGTCGCTTTGAGTAGTTGCCAATAGTAGCCTTGTTTGTCTTCGGTGGGCCAACCAGCGATCGCCCCTTCTTCTAGCGACAATGATTTGTTGGGGGCGACCAAATCGGGTTCAATCGATTTTTTGACGCCTAAACCCTGACATTCGGGGCAAGCCCCATGCGGCGAGTTGAAGGAGAAAGTTCGCGGCTCGATTGCCGGCATATTCGTGCCATCGTAAGCGCACGACAAATGCTCTGAATAAAGTTGGTCAACCGGATTATCTGGATCGGTTACATCCGCCACGATCATCACCCCGTCTCCTAACCGCAAAGCCGTTTCTACCGAATCAGTCAGTCGGCTGCGAGCGTTTGCCGCCTCTTCGCTTTCGTCATCTGGCGTATGGCGAATCGCCAACCGGTCAACTACCACCTCAATGGTATGGTTTTTGTATCGATCTAATTCGATTTGTTCATCTACCTGCCGCACTTCGCCATCAACCCGAACCCGCACATAACCCATTTTGCGAATGTCATCAAAAACAGGCTGATGATGCCCTTTTCTATCCTTGACTAACGGAGCCAACACCAAAAAACGGGCGTTCACCGGCATTTTGGCAATGCTAGATACGATTTGTTCGGCAGATTGGGGCATGACGGGGCGCCCACAATTGGGGCAATGGGGCGTTCCTGCCCGAGCAAACAACAAGCGCAAATAGTCGTAAATTTCAGTTACAGTGCCAACAGTAGAGCGGGGATTGTGGCTGACCCCCTTCTGGTCGATAGATACAGCAGGGCTAAGTCCGTCGATTTGGTCAACGTCTGGCTTTTGCATCAACCCCAAAAATTGGCGGGCATAAGCCGACAACGATTCGACATATCGCCGCTGTCCTTCGGCGAAAATTGTATCAAAAGCCAATGAAGATTTGCCAGAACCGCTCAAGCCAGTGATTACCACCAACTTGTCGCGGGGGATTTCAACATCGATATTTTTTAAATTATGTTCGCGGGCGCCGCGCACGATTATTTTGTCTAATGTCATAATGGAAAGGGGATATAGAGTTTGAAAATGCGAACATCTATTCTATCAAACTGAGCTCGGTTATCCAATAGCTGCGGCGTTAATTTTTTTCGCTTTCTAATGCGCCGGCTACGACGATTTGGGCAGAATTAACCCCATTGCTTCTTTCATCGCCTGGGCTTTGGGCATAGAGACGGCGGCAGCTTGCTCTGCTCCTTTTGCTAAGATGCGATCCAGTTCGGCGATGTCTGCCATGAGGGCATTGTACCGTTCTCGAATAGGGGCTAACGTTTCAACCGTAACCTCCGCCACCCGCATTTTTAGGTCGCCGTAACCGCGAGCGTCTGCGAAATCCGCTTCTGTTTCCGCCTGGTTCTTGCCGGTAATCGTTTGGTAAATCGTCAGCAAGTTGTTCACGCCCGCTTTGTCAGGATCGTTTGAAAAGCGAATGTCGTTGCCGGAATCGGTGGTCGCTTTTTTGAAGGCGCGGACAATTTCGTCTGGCTCGCCCGTTAATTGCACAGCGTGCCCGCGAATATGCGCCATACTCTTTGACATTTTGACGTTGGGATTGTCTAATCCCATTATCCGAGCGCCTTCGATGGGGATGACAGCTTCGGGTATCACAAAAAAATCGTCCTGGTAGATGTGGTTAAAGCGTTGGGCGATATCTCGGGCGAGTTCAACATGCTGCTTTTGGTCGTCGCCAACAGGCACTTCGTCAGCATCGTAAAGGAGAATATCGCCCGACATAAGAACGGGATAGGCTAACAAACCGGTGAGGACGGATTCTTGCCTTGTCGATTTATCTTTGTATTGGGTCATTCGATGCAGCCAACCTAACGGCGTGACGCAGCTAAGCAGCCACGAGGCTTCGGCGTGGGCGGGGACATGGCTTTGGATGAAGAGGATGCTTTGCTCGGGGTCGATGCCGGCAGCTAATAGTTCTGCCGCCAATTCCCGGGTACGGGTTCGCAACTTCTCTGGGTCTGGCGCGACAGTTAAGCCGTGCAGATCGACAATGCAAAAATAGTTTGTTTTTTCGTATTGGTTTGCCGCCCAATGCTTAATCGCCCCCAAATAGTTGCCTAAAAGGGCGGGTCCTGAAGGTTGAATGCCGCTGAATACTCGTTTTTTCATCTGTTTCCTCCTTTTCCAATAAAAAAAGCCCTCGTCCTCATTGGGACGAGAGCTTACATTTCTCGCGGTGCCACCCAAGTTAGAGGGGAAACCCTCTCACTCTGTCAGTTCTGGTTTGCCAAAACCTACGTCCGATAACGGGAACGATGCCGGCATTAGCTACTCAACAAGTTCACTAACGCTTCTCCGCAGTCCATTCCTTTGTGGCGCCGATGCCGATCTTACACCTAACGACTGGCTCTCTGAAACCCGCTTTACAAAATACTATTCTGCTTCTTAAAAGTTATGTTTTTAATTTTAATTGGAAAGATGATAACAAACGGAATTTGGGTTGTCAAGCCGCCGATTTTTATTCAGATTGGGGATTCAATGCGATTAAATCCATGATTTTACTATACAAATTTGCAAGGTGATAGGTTTACTCAAATAGTCGTTTGCCCCAGCTGCTAAACATTTTTCCTTGTCGCCAGGCATTGCCAGAGCAGTTAACGCCACAATTGGGATGTGGGCGATCTGATCGTCTTGTCGAATTTCTTGAATTGCCTGAATGCCATCCATAACCGGCATCTGGATATCCATCAAAACCAGATGAGGTTGCCGCTCGACAGTGGCTTGAACGGCTTCTAACCCGTTGCGGGCAAATATGACGTCGAACCCTCGAAACTTGAGATATTCCCCCATAGTGATGATGTTGTCTTCGTTATCTTCCGCCAATAATATTTTTATTTTCTGATCCGCTTTCTCTGAGGTAGACGACATAGGCAACTCCTTGTTTTTAGTTGCTGGCGAGGGGAGCGTTTGATCGTCGTCTACCTCTTGCTGGGGAATAGAGACCGTAAATTTGCTGCCTGATCCCAATTGACTTTCCACTTCGATTTTCCCACCATGTAATTTCGTTAGTTTGCTTACCAGGGAAAGCCCTAAACCGGTTCCGTCAAAGCGGCGCGCTAAGCTGGCGTCTAATTGCATAAAGGGTTGGAATAGTTTGTCCAGGTCGGTTTCAGCAATGCCGATCCCTTCATCCCACACGATAAAGCGGGCTATCTTTGCCTGTGGCTCAGCCCGAACGATGAGCCCCACTTTTTTGCCGTCCGGCGTAAATTTTATAGCATTCGAAAGCAGGTTGACCAATATCTGTTTTAGCCGCCTATCATCGGCATAAAGCGTCTCTAAATTTTTATCCATGTCTAGCGAAAGGTTGATCTTTTTGCGGTACGCAAAATTTTTGACCACCCGTATGCTGGACTCGCAAACCAACTTTACTGAAATGCGTTGCTTGTGGATATCGATTTTGCCGGCATCGATTTTGGCGATATCCAAAATATCGTTGATCATATCTAGCAAATGTTTGCCGCTTTCGTGGATCATGTACAGCGAACGCTCTTGTTTATCAGAAAGGTCGCCGAAAACCCCTTCTTGCAAAAGCTCTGATTGCCCTAAAATGGCGTTCAGCGGGGTGCGTAGTTCATGGCTTACATTGGCTAAAAATTGGTTTTTCGATTCCACCGCCCTTGCCAACTTCACATTAGTGACGCTTAAGGCATGTGTCCGCTCAGTTACCCGTTTTTCCAACGTTTCTAAAATTCTAGCTCGTTGCAGAGCGCTGCCGGCAATCGCCAGCATCGTTTTGAGTAAATTTAACTCCCCTTCGCTGAACTCATGTTCCGCATAAAAGCCAATGATGATGACGCCGAGCGGGGTCTCTTGAGCGTATAAAGGGAGGAAAACGACACTCTCGATATATTGGTCAAGTTTGCCCAGTTGAAAATAATATTGGGGATTTTCGTCAGGGTTATGGCTAATGTGAACCTGCCGTTCTTGCAAAACGTGACTAGCAATGCTTTTTTGCGGATCAATTTCTGTCCCAGTTAGTTCTGGTTTGGGGGGATCGCTGGATTTAATGTTTAAAGAGTCGGTAGCGTCGTCGGCTAAAATTAAAAAGGCGCGATCAGCTCCGACAGCAAGGCGGCTTTGCTCCAGAAGGGTTTGAATAATGTCATCAGCATTTTGCTGTACCCGTAACTTTGTTGAGATAAAAACCAATCTTTCTAAATAGTAGGTTCTCTTTTGTAAAGATAGTTCCGCTTTCTTTCTGTCAGAAATATCGCGAATAACATTTTGAACTACCTGTTGATCGTCTATTCGGAAAATGCTGGCAGACACTTCTGCCGGAAATGGTTTGTTAATTTTGTTGTTAAAAAGCGTTTCGTATTTGATCGTGCCATTAATCGTTAGCGAGCCGATATCATCTTTGTTTGTGTCGTCGGCAAACAGATCGTTGAACCGAATGCCGGCAAATTCGGCTCGAGAATAGCCGAATTGGCTAATCGCTTTGCTGTTGACGTCTAATATCTCTCCATGCAAATTTTGAATAATAATGGCGTCGTTGGCGTATTTGAAGATATTAGCGTACTTCTCTTTGTTTTGTCGTAAAAACAGCTCTGTTTTATGCGCTCCGGTCACATCCCGAATAACGATTGACGCCCCATGGCTGCCAAACTGATTGACGCGGGCTTCATAAATCCGCTCAAACTCACCTTCTCCAATGGAATAGAGGATTGCGGCAGCCGCCCCACTGCCTGAGCTTTGCTCCAACGTTTGGCAAACAGCTTCCGCTGCCGTTGCCGGCAATAGTTGGGCGATATGAACGCCTTTCACCGCAGTGGTCGCCAGCAGCCCGTTGGCAGGCTCGCCCAAACATTCGTGCGCCAAGCCAGCCTCATCCACCTGTAAAATCAGGTCTGGGAGCGTTTTATTAGCGGCAAGCGTTTCAGCTTTTTGGGCAGTCGATAACATCATTTTAATTATAATTTGGGGAAAGCCCTATTTAAAACTTTCCCGCTGTAAAGTGGAGAACGAAAAGTAGCTTAAAAACATATTTCGATAAGATTATTTTCGTTCTCCTTATAAGTAAATCACGATGACACTTTAGTTTTTAAAGGACCTTCCGTGATTTACTAATATATCCTTCAGCAGCCTCCAGTCAAAAACAGTAACGGAGCGCTAACTATTTGACAAGAAATGAGCGATAAACAAATGGAATTTACAACTTGCTGTCTAGCTTATCATATTCTTTATTGGTTTGGTTGTGAAGTTCTTATCAAACATTCGTTAGGAAATTTGTCACAAAGCATGAATATGAAGCAAGCTGGGCGGCGAACGAATTTAGAGACGGCATTAACCTTTTTGCAGCAGCGACATTAGCCCGTCTGCCAGGGCTTCGATGTCGGATTGGCTGTTGTACCCCTGCACTGAAATGCGGATAAAGTGGCGCTCTTGCCAGGCGATGCAGGGAACTTCTACTTGAAATTGGTCGTACAGTCGATTTTTAAATGCCGGCAAATCCGGCTGAATTGGCAGCTCTGCCAACCCCATCTGGCTATAAAAAGCGTCATCCTGATAAATGATCGGCAGTCCGGTTATCTCTGAAATTTGCGCCACGGCTTTCTTTACCAAAGCGTGGCAACGACGGCGAACAGCCGCCCAATTTCGCTCAGTTTGGTATTGAATCGCTGCCGGCACAGTTAAATAGGCGGAATAATCATTTGTGCCTAACCATTGATGGTTGTCTAAAAATGTGGAGCCGACGCGTTTAGTGCGCTCATCTCCCCAACCCCAACCCACTACCAATGGCTCTACCAAGGCTTGCTGGTTGGCGCGGGCATAAAGAAAAGAGCTTCCCTTAGGAGCGCACAACCATTTGTGGCATGTTCCGGCGTAAAAATCGGGGTCGATGTCGGCGATATTCAAATCGAGCTGGCTGGGAGCGTGCGCCCCATCAATAATGGTCAAAATGCCGGCATCCCTTGCCCTGGCGCAAATCTCTTCTATAGGCAGCGTCAGAGCGGTGGGGGATGTGATGTGGCTGAGGAAGATCAATTTGGTGTTGGGCGTGACACCTTGCCAAAAACGCTCAACGATCTCTTGCCGCGATTGAGGCGGAAAGGGCAAGGTTTGCTGCACGATTTTGAAGCCGCGCCGTTGGCTCATAAATTGCCAGGCGTTGATGCAAGCCCCATATTCATGGTCAGAGGTCAACAGTTCGTCTCCCGCTTCTAATTTTAGGGCGCGGGCTAAGGTATTGGCGGCAAAGGTCGGGTTTGGCATAAAGACCAAATCGTTGCCGGCAACGCCCAAATAGTCGCCCAGCGCTTGGCGGGCGGCGGCTAAATAGCTATCTAACTCGCGCTGAATAAATTGGACGGGTTGCCGTTCTAACCGCGTTTGCCAAACTTGATATTGGGCAAACACTGGCTTGGGGCACGCTCCAAATGAGCCATGGTTGAGGAAGGCGACATCAGAAGCTAGGGAGAAATCTTGTTTTAAGGGGCGCATACTGCCTCCTGTGCGTTAGCGGAATTTGATGCCGGCATGGGCATAAAACGGGGATATTACTCCAATGAATTTCATCTAACCAACCGAAATCATTCTGGTTATTTCAACTCCCTCTCAACTCTTGATATAATTCGTCAACTTTTTAGGGATCAAACCGTTATGACTCTGTTGCAAATCATTACGCCGCCCAACCCTATATTGCGGCAAAAAAATAAACCCGTTCATCGGCTTACGCCCGAAATTCATGCCCTAATAGACGATATGATCGAAACGATGCGCGAATCGAAAGGGGTGGGATTAGCGGCGCCGCAGGTTGGCGTAAATATTCAACTCGCCGTTATCGAGTCATTGCCAGAAGTAGATGAAGAGGGAAATGATATTCCAGACAGCCGAAAGTTATTCATCATCATCAACCCTAAACTCAGTTGGCATTCGCGGCAATTGTCCCCAGGGATCGAAGGTTGTCTCTCTATTCCAGGCTATCTGGGCGAAGTGGAAAGATATGATGCCATCCGGGCGCAATGGCTGAACCGTGCCGGCAAAAAGGTGAATATGCGGTTTAAAGGGTGGACTGCCCGCATTTTCCAACATGAAATCGACCATCTCAACGGCGTTCTTTACACTGACCGGTTGACCAGCCCAGATAATTTCTGGACAGAAGAAGAGTTCGAGGCGATGCAAGAAGAGGCGCAACGCAGGGCGGAAGAAGAAGAGGCGAAAGAGGCGGCGCAAGTCGAAAGTTAACCGTCAAATACATTTTTAAGAAAAAATTGATAAAAATTGACATGGCTATTTGGAATTGCTAAAATCCAACCAGAAACTTTCCTGAAACATCAAATTCAGAGTATTACAAAGGAATTAATTATGAGCGTCGATACAGTCGAAACAACGGAAGATATCGCTACGATAACCCTCACCAGCAACGCCCTTGTTACTGTGCGCGATTTGTTGGTACAAAAAGAAGCCCCAAACCATGGATTGCGCGTATTTGTGGCGGGCGGCGGCTGCTCTGGCATGCAATATGGCATGGCATTAGAAGCAGAGCCGCGCCCTTACGACCACGTTTTGGAACAAGATGGGGTGAAATTGTTCATCGACCCCACCAGCATGATGTATTTGGGCGGCTCAACAGTCGATTATGAAGACAGTTTGATGGGCGGCGGCTTCCGGATCGACAATCCCAATGCTGTCTCTTCTTGCGGTTGCGGCTCTTCTTTCAAAACTGCCGGCAGCGCTGGGGCGGCGCCAGCGGCTGGGGGCTGCGGCTGCGGTTAATCTTTCTGAAATTTGATTTCAAGGGGACGTTTCGCTTCTCGTTGGAGCAAGACGTCCCCTTGTTTTTGTCTAACGAACAATGCCGGCAACTATTTTTACGGTTGAAGAAGCCAACAACCTCCTTCCCCAACTCATGCCATTAATGGAAGAGCTATTAACCCGACGGGCGAAAATCATTCGCCAAAAAAAAGAGATGGTTGAATTTGTGGGCGATAATCGGAGCAATGTCGGCAGCCGCTCCGCCTCCCTTATTGCCCTCGAATTTCAGGCGATCGAGACGTTGATCAAAAGAATCAGATCCTTTGGCTGCCACATCAAAGATTTAAATGTGGGTTTGCTGGATTTTCTGGGCGAAGTGCAAGGTCGCCAAGTGTGGCTTTGCTGGCGATTTGGCGAATCGAAAATTGAATATTACCATGAGTTAAACGCCGGTTTTGCCGGCAGGCGAAAAATCCCATAAACTGCTCCCCTGCGGCAAATCAAGAGAGCTAAATTCATGTTTCTCAAAAAACTTTGGCAAAAAGACAACACCCCCAACTTTCCCATTTTATGGCTAGATTTGGGCGATTTGGGCGATTTGGTTAACCCCGCCGGACCCCACGAGCAATGGCAAGATCACGGGCTGGGTTTGCTGCGCACCATCATGCACAATGATGGGATAATGACCGACTTGGCTTCCACCCGCGCCGTTTCCAATTGGGATCAATTGAGGCGGCAGATCGGCGCATATGAGATGGTCATCATGAATGTCCGCAGCTACACTTTTCCAGCCGCCTACAAAGCCGCTCAACTCTTTAAAGAGCTGAATCCCAATGGACTGGTTCTCGCCGGCGGCATGCACGCCACAGTTGCCCTGGACGAGATGGAGTCTGCCCCTCAATTTGACAAAATTGTGCAAGGTCCGGGCGAGAAGACGATTTTAGAGATGGTGAAAGATCCCGCCGCTTTTGAGCGGGTAACGTTGGGGCAAGGGGCGCCCACCATGGCAGATTGGCCCCCCATTGAACGCGCCTTGTGGCCCCGACCAGCCAGCCGCAAGTTAGCCAGGAATTTCCATTGGCCCCTGGAACCGGAATGCGGCTGGGGTCCGCCGCCAGTAGCCACCATCATCACCAGCCGTGTTTGCCCCTGGCAATGCGTCTTTTGTAATGAAGCCTCTTACATACCCAATATGGGGCGCCGTCCGGTAGAGATGGTTATCGAAGAGTTGAATGATCTTGACAACAAATACGGGGTTGGCTCAGTGGTGATTCACGATTCAATGTTTTTCCAGAATCCCAGTTGGCTTAGAGAGTGGATCGACAAATATCCGCGCTTGGCAAACCGGGTATGGCCCTACTGGGCGGCGGGACGTTCTGATACGATTCGGCAGTGGCCTGATTTATTTGAAGCGTTGGTCAAAGAGACCAATTGGAACACCATTTCGATCGGTTTTGAGTCGGGCAGCGACCGTATATTGCGGCTGATGAATAAGGAGTGTACTGAAGAAGATAACTATTTCGCCATCGATTTGCTACAGCAAATCAATAGCGATTTGGAGCGAGAGGGGCGGCAGCCGGCAAATTTCTGGGCGAATATCATGCTGGGCATTCCTGGGGAAACCCATGAAGACGCTTTTAAAACGATGCGCATGGTGAAATCGATGGCGCATGTGTTGCCTTCTATCTCTTTTTATGCCCCTTATCCAGGCTCGGCATTGGGCAACCAGCTTATTGCAGAAGGCAAAAGCAAGATGACCAAGGACAATTACCATCGTTTTCCTGACGATGAGAAGGTGGTGGGCGTGGATTATTCATTTTATCGGGAGTTGCTTGCCGGCAAATATGACGCGCAGATCAATGCCGGCATGGACGACCCATTGGCAAAGAAGCGGCGCAGCGACTTGCTCGACGCCCTGACCAAAGCGTAACAGGCAATACAATGAGCAGCTTTAGCAATCCCCATTACATGTATCTGTTTGAAATGAGAAACGGCAAAAAAAAGTTGGCATACGGGCAAACGCCGGAAGATGCGCTGGATATCTTAAGCATTCGGCTGACCGCAGAAGAGATGGCGCAAATACATCCAGACAAATACAGTAAAATCCGACAAAGAGATTTGCAAAAGTATGTGTCGCTTTTAGGGTGAAGTGACGCTAATTGCCGGCATTTTGTGGAGGAACTGGCGCCGCCAGTTCTTTTTGACTGCCCAATCATGAAAGCCCGTCAGATGTCAAAACAGCGTTTGCCGCTTTTTTTGCTGGCGCTTGCCGGCATTCAAATTGTCCTTGCCGCTTGTTCTGGAGCGCTGTTTGATACCCCGCCCCGCATCGCTACCCAAACCGCTGCCGCCGGTCAGCTGTCTGCCTCGCCCACTGCCTCCCTGACTGAGACTGAATCCCATTCTGCCCCAACCCCTTCTCCAGACGCCATTCCCATTAATCCCGACCAAGATAGCGCCCCACCCTTGCGATTATGGGTGAACGAAAGCTCGCCCGCTCACCTGGCGGTTTTGGAGCAAATGAGCGCCGATTTCACTGATAAACAGGGCGTCTTTGTGGAGCTGTCGTTGATTAAGGGAGATTTGTTGCCGGAGTTGGTTGCCGCCGCTGTGTTATCCGGCACGCTGCCCGACTTAATTGTTCACCCTATCGATTACAGCATAGGTTGGTATGAACGAGGCATTTTAGATGCCGCCGCCGCTACTGAAACGTTACAACAGCTAGATGCCGGCACATTTAACCCCGCTGCCCTGGACGCCCTTGCCGTCCCAGACCAACCACAACAAATTGTGGCGTTGCCTAGCGATGGCTGGAAACAGATGTTAATTTACCGCGCCGACTGGTTTTCCGAAAAAGGGCTGCGTCCGCCAGATAGCTATGGGGCGATGTTAACTGCCGTTGAAGCGATCTCCGACACCGCTGATCTTATCAGCGGGTTGGTTATACCCACAGAGTCGAGTTTGCGCTCAACCCATACCGTTTTTGAACAATGGAGCGCCGGCAATGGCTGCCAGCTTATTGACGAAAAGGGGGAAATTGTTATCCAGCAACCGCGATGTTTGGATGCGCTAGTCTTTTACCGAGATATTATCAACCAATATAGTCCCAGCGATGTGCAGACAGATACCAGCGCCCTGAACGCTTATCTGGAGGGACGAACCAGCATTATTGCCGCTTCGCCAGCGGCATTGCCAATTTTAGCGGGGCTAGATGCCGGCAATCAACCTCGGTGCCCCGAATGTGCCAGCAATTATTTGGCGCAAAATAGCGGATTTGTCCTGGCTATAAAAGGGAACTCCGTGGGGGCTCACCCTGCCCAATTTAGTCAGATCAACGCTTTAGGCATCGTGGTTGGCGCCCCGCCAGCCGCTCAGCTTTTTGCCCAATATTGGTTTGAAGAAGGGTATTTGAGTTGGTTGTCTGTCGAGCCAGAGCGAAAAGTTCCAATGCGCTGGGGCGAAAGCGATAACCCTGAAATTTTCCTGTCGGAATGGGAAAGAATGCCGATTGCCGGCAGCAGCCAAACATTGAGCCAGCTCTACTCCCCCCAACTTACCCAGCAGCTTGCCGCCGGTATTTCCCCAGCCGATCGGTGGGGTTTTAGCCAACGACAAGGCGGAATTGTGACCAAATTGGCGGAAGAAAACACCCTTTCTCTATTATTGCAAGAGATGCTGAGCGGTTATTTTAGCCCCGAGCAAACGATAGCAGAATCATACAATCGGGTCATTGACCTGATTCCAAACTACAAGTATCATTCCGACCCACAACCAACGCCCACTTCAACGCCATAGATTGTTTACATTCGGCGGGATGAGTTTAGTATGGAATCGCCAAATTACATTGAAGAGACGTTCGGCATTTTAACGGATGACGAACTATATATTGATTGTATTTTTTACAAACCACGCAACGCCTCCGATGAGGATTTGCGTGGCGTTCGAGTATGGGTGCCCAAATACCCTCTAACGAAAACCAGCGTGATGATTTGCGCCCAGCAAGAGGCGCATGGGGCTGGTCCTGCCAGCAAAGTGGCGCATCTTATTTTCGATTTGCGCGGCACAGGCAATAGTGACTTAAAAGATGACAACTTTGAGCTGGATATTAACGCTATTCGAGCCTGGGCATTTGAACGGTTTGGCGAGAAAATAGACATCAGTTTTTTTGGCGCGCCCACTGTTTCTAGCGGGCGGGTAGATATGACGCCGATCCGAACGGGGGTAGTAATGGAGCAATATGTTTACGCCGCTAAAGGTATGCCCAGTAACCAAATCATTCTATACATGAGCGCTTATGGCAATTTTGGCAGAAAAGATGACGCGCTTTGTACCGCTTTATCTGAGGCGGGCTATCAGGTTGTAGGCATTGATCCTTTGCGTTATCTTTTGCATGCCAGCGCTATGGACCGACTGACGCCAACTGATTTGTGGGCGGATTTTCGGAAGTTGTGTCAATCCTTTGTGGAGCAGCCGATATTAATCGCCCAGCCGATAGCTTCTGGCTTAGCCCTGCTGTGGACGGCTGGGGTAGAAATTGCTAAAGGAGTGGTGGCGATCGGACGAGTTCAGGTTGGCTTTACTCCCAAACATATCTTTAAAAATGATAACCCGCACACCTATTTTATTAGTCGGTATGTCAACCGTATTGCGCCCCGACCAGTGGGTTTGGCTTTGGATGGACGAGCCAAGCGGGAGGATGCAGATGAATTGGCGACATTGTATCAGATGTGCGGTATGCCGCGCCGTTTTGAAAAAATCGAGAAGGTAAACGCAGAATTTTTGCTGGAAATGGCGAAATGGGTGCAAGATGCCGGCAAAGCGGATTGATTTGATTCATTGTTGAAATAGGTGGAAGTAACGCGGCGGGCAAGCCGCGTTTTTGTTTGCCTAAAATATGTTGGAGAACAGAATGGATAGGAAGAGTAGAGAAGAAGACGCCTTAGATATGCCGGCAGCCCCCCCTATTACAAATTGCTTTGGCGTGCGCGGAGCAACCACTGTCGATAATAACGATAAAGAAGAGATTTTAGCCGCCACCCGCGAATTGCTTTATATCATGGTTAAGGCAAACAACATTCCCTCTACTGCCGTCGCCTCCGTTTACTTTTCCGTTACCTCTGATTTGAACGCCGTCTTTCCGGCGACGGCTGCCCGCCAACTGGGCTGGTATGAAGTCGCTTTAATTTGCAGCAACGAAATAGCCGTGCCCGGGGCGCTGCCGCGTTGCATTCGAGTTATGCTTCATTGGAACACTGTTAAGCGGCAAGATGAAATCACTCATGTTTATTTGCGAAAGGCTCAAAGTCTGCGTCCAGATCGAACGGAGCTGCCCGAAATTCCAATTGAAGAGTTGGAGGCGGCGGTGAAAGGCACGTTGAGCCAAATCGATATCCCAACATGATTTTTGTTGCCATGGAGCCCGCCGCGCATATGCGGGAAATCTCGAACTTGATCGCCTGGTTAGAAAATCAGGAGTGTCAAGTTCATTTTTCTGAGGGAGAGACGGTTATTCTGGCGGCGTTGCCGGCAGCCAAGCCCATTGAAATTCGAGATATCGAGATGATGCCGGGCGTGCAGCATGTGACCCAATCTTCTCAGCCATTTAAGCTTGCCAGCCGTGAATTTAAAGTGGAAGATACCCAATTTTCCGTCGGCGATATGGTAATCGGAGGGGACGAGTTGACCATAATCGCTGGTCCGTGTTCGGTAGAAAGCCGCGCCCAAATTATCGAGACCGCCCATGCCGTCAAAGAAGGCGGAGCCCATTTGTTGCGGGGCGGCGCGTATAAACCCCGCTCTTCCCCTTACGCTTTTCAGGGATTAGGCGAAGATGGATTACGCTATTTGGCGGAAGCGAGGGAAGAGACAGGGTTGCCAATCATCACAGAAGTGATGGAACCAGCCCTGACGCCGTTGGTGTGCGACTATGCCGATGTGTTGCAGATTGGGGCGCGGAATATGCAAAACTACGCCTTGCTGCACGCTGTAGGGGAATCGCAACATCCTGTTATGCTGAAGCGGGGGATGAGCAGCCTGATCGACGAATGGTTGATGTGCGCCGAATATATCATGAGCCATGGCAATCAGCGGGTGATGATGTGCGAGCGGGGCATTCGCACCTTTGAAACGCACACCAGAAACAGCTTTGATATCAACGCCATACCCGTTTTGAAATTGCTTTCTCATTTGCCGGTCATTGCCGACCCTAGCCATGGTACAGGCAAATCGGAATATGTGCCGGCAATCGCTCGAGCTGGCGTCGCCGCTGGCGCGGACGGGGTGATCGTCGAAGTGCATCTCGATCCGCCCAACGCTCTTTCAGATGGTCGGCAATCGCTTAAGCCTGGTCAGTTTGATGAACTAGTTCAGGAGTTAACAGCGATCCATACCCTAGTTCGCAGCCGCGAAACGGCATTGCAATAGATAAAGTCAGGACAATCTAAAGCCAACCAACCCCCTTTTCTGCTGCCGAGAAGAGGCGATTTATGGGGGGGAAAGCTGCGCCCCAAAGCATAAATCCTGCCCAAAACGAGCGTCTTGCGCCGCCAAACTTTCTGCTGGCACAACGGCTAACACCGACTCGAAAATCGGCAAAGAATCTGAACATTCCTCACGGGTGTAAAAATAAGCCAGCCCCAACATGTTAAAGTAAGTGGAGTTAGCAAAAGTGACAGATCCATATTGTTCAATTGCCGTTTCCAGATACGCTATCGCCCCATTTTCGCCATCATAATTGTTGCTTCGAAACAATGCGCCGCCAAGATGCGCCCGCGCTCTAGTCATTTCTGGATCTAAATCGACGGCGATGACGAAATCTTCCTGGGCTTTGTTGTAATCGCCCAGCAAGAAATACATAAATCCGCGTCCGTCATAAGCGGCAGCGTTATCAGGTTCATATTCGATGGCGCGGGTAAAGTTGGCGATGGCGGCGGCTAGCTGCTGCTGCGCCCAATGGTTGCGAGCGATGCCGATAAACAGGTCGGCGGCGCGGGGTTCAGCGACGAGCGCGGCTTCATATTGCTCCATCGCCAACTCGTATAGCCCCTGATTTTCGTAAACGGCAGCTACATGGCGGCGTACATCGGGATTGTCTTTGTCCAGTTCCAGAGCGGTTGCGGCGGCTTCGATCGCTTGCTGTAAAAATTGCAGATCGATATTGGATAAAGCGGCGCCCCGAACGGCATACGCCATTCCATCGTTAGGGTTGATGTCGATCGCTTTGTTTGCCTGGGTGACCGCTTCTTCAAAAGAAGTAGCGGCAGCTACCGCATCCGCTTTGTCTTGCCAGCGGTAGCCGTTTGCCAGCCAAGCGTTTGCCCATAAGGCGTATAAATCCCCGCGTTCTGGGGCTAACTCGGCGGCGGTATCCAAGAGTTCTAGCGCTTCTTCGGGTTGGTTGGCTTTGACCAACAATCGAACCAGCGGCAGATAATATTCGACTCGGTCGGGGTCGAGCGTAACAGCGGCTCGATAGGCGGTTATCGCCTCATCAAATTCGCCATCTTCTTCATGTAAGGCGGCTTTGGCGGCATACGTTACTGGCGAACGAGTGGCAGTGGGCGTGGGGTCGGGGATGATGGCGTCTACTACTTGTTCGCGGTTGAGAAAACCGAAAATGATGCCGGCAATGCCGGCAAATATTAGCGCAATCGCTAAGCAAGAGGGTCCTTGCCGTGGAGGACGATACGGTTCGCGTTTCAATATCATAGCGTCAACTTAATTGGCGCATCCAGAGATTTATGCCTAAATCCTGACTTGGGAAAGAAAGCCGCGCCAAATTGCCAGCGTATTTTGCCAAAAAAGGGGAACTCTGGAAAGGCTTACTCATAATCCCCCAAATTAATCTAATAAAACGAGCTTATCGCCCGGTAGTTAGCAAAGAGAAGTAACGGCTGCCATTTTTGGCGTTTAGAGGAGGCTCAAAAACGAGAATGGGGCGTTGCGCTGTTGCCGGCATTTGTAACACAATCCATCCTTCAGAATCGCCGCCAGCATACAATGCGATGATGCCCAATGGTGGAAAGGGTTCTGCCGGGCTAGTAGGCGGCTCATAACGCGCCCCATTCTCCAAAATAGCAAAATCCCAACGAGTTAGACGAGGCAAAAACCCTTCAGATTCTTCCAGGTTTCGGACATGCAACTTCAACAAAAGATAGTCCATCCCTGCTGGCGGCGGTTTTGCAAACTGGTTTGCCTCTTGCAACAGACGCCATGCTTCTTCCCCTTGCGCCATCTCCTTAATTTGCAACTGCCAAGATTCAGTCACCAGCGCTTGCCCAAATGGAGCTGGCTCAGTTGGCGATTTGCCTTCCTCGGTTGAGGGTATATCGTCTAGGCTGGTTGGCAAATGATGAGACGCCCCTTCTTCCAATTGAAGATAAAAACGGCGGTCAGCTCCCTCTTCTCGAAGATAAAGAAGCAACCCGCGTTCCTGTTCGCCAATTAAGAACGCTTTCCACCCCGCTATGCCCGTTCCAATGGGTATATCGTCTAAATAAGGCAGTCGCGGCTGGGGTTCGACCGCCGAAAAGATGAAGCTGTAATACAACCTATGCCTATCGCCAACGATGCCCATTTGCAATAGTGAATTGTCGGATTCCGCTTTTTGTTTCAGGATGGAGAGCTTTAGCAACAGATATTCAAATCCGTCTGGGGCGGGGTCGTTAAACATATTGGCGGCTAATAGCAACGATTCCGCTTCGTCGCCCCGAATCATTTGCGTAACGCTCGCTTGCCAATTTGCCAGCTCTACAACCGATCCGAGTGGATATGGATTTTGACGGCTGCCTTCACTTTCCGTGTGCGTCAGTTCTGTTGCAGCGGGCAGGGCAGCTGAGGATGGCATGGGGGCGTCGCCTAGGCAAGAAATGCCGGCAATCAGCAGCCCAATCGCGCCAAATAAGCGACGTGCCTTATCCCCAAACAGGCTGCCCATATCCGTTATCTTTGATTTGTGCGCTGCTGATTGCGCCACCGCCACCATACCCCAACTGGATATCCGACCATTTTAGCCGCATCGCCCACAAAGCGAATGAGGGGAATCAGCGCAAAGGCTCGCGCCCGTGCCGGCAGCGTCCAGCCGCGCGTTGCCCCCCACAGCCGTTGGGCTGGGCGGCGGCTGTAAGCGGCGCCGCCCAGCCCCAGCGCCGCCCACCCCCAATATTTGCCGCGCCAAATCGCTCTGGCGATAAGGGGAATTCCGGCAAAATAGGTTACATATCGAATCAAATGGCGTTTGCCCCACAAATTCGCTTTGCCGTCTCCTCTGGCGTACAGGTAATATTGTTTGGCAAAAGCCCGCAAATTGTGACGAGGACGATAATATGCTACCGCTTTGCCGGCAAATGGGAATGCGCCGTAACTTTCTCGCAACGCCAAATCAAAGATCAAATCTTCCGAAAAATCTAGCCATTCTGGATAGCCGCCGGCTTGTTGCCAGGCGCTTTTTAGAAACGCTACTGAGCGGCTAGACGGCAAAAAAGTGTCGGGCTTTATATCGTTAATTGCCGGCAACACCGTCGCTCCCAACGCTACCTCAAAGTCGGTGTATGGGTCAGCTTCGAACCAGCCGCTTACAACTTCCATCCCATCTTGCTCAATCGGCGCCGCCAGCTCTTCCAGCCAATTGGGCGACAATGTTACGCCGGCGTCAGTAGCGGCGATAATCTCTCCGCTTGCCGCTTCGATTGCCGCATTTCTGCCAGCGCTGATATTCGCCCCCTCTTTCACCAACAACTTGATGGGCAAGAACGGTTTGTAGGAATCGATTATGGCTACAGTTTCATCTGTGGAACCGGCGTCGCAAAAGACGATTTCGTCAGGTTGACGGCTCTGATCTAGGAGCGACTCGAGGAGCGGTTTTAGCGCGTTCCCTTCGTTTTTCACTGTCGCAATCACAGAAACAGACAAGGGGTTAAGATGGTTTAATGTCATAACCTATCGAGCATGTTAGAATCATTTTGGGTCGGCAATGTTGCCGGCATAAAGCATCAATAACAACCCCGTTTTGATTAGGAAGTTGCCCTGATTATGCAAACAGATTTGAGCGTTGTCGTACCAGTTTACAACGAAGCCCCCAATTTAGTCCCATTGTGGGAAGAGATACAGGAGGCATTGGCAGCCAGCCAGTTGAACTATGAGGCGATTTTTGTAGATGATGGCAGTTGTGATGAAAGTTTTGCCATTTTGAAGCGATTGCATCACGAAGATAATCGGCTAAAGATAATACAGCTTCGACGAAATACGGGGCAAACTGCCGCCTTTGCCGCCGGCTTTGACGCTGCCCAGGGAGATGTGATCATCACCATGGACGCTGACCGGCAAAACGATCCGGCAGATATGCCGGCATTGCTGGCTAAACTCGAAGAGGGGTATGATGTGGTGAATGGCTGGCGGCAACATCGGCAGGATGGGTTGCTGCTGCGTAAAATCCCCTCGCGCATCGCCAATCAACTAATCGCCCGCGCCACCGGCGTCAAATTGCGCGACAGAGGCTGTTCTATGCGAGCCTTTCGCCGCCAGGTAGTTAAAGAGCTGCGGATGTATGGCGAGATGCATCGCTTTATCCCTGAATTAGTCAATTCGATGGGCTTTTCGATGACGGAAACGGCGGTCAACCATCGCCCACGGATGGCTGGCGACTCTAAATATGGATTGTCTCGCACATTTCGCGTCATCCTCGATCTCATCACCATCATCTTTTTGCGGCGGTACAGCGACCGCCCCATGTATCTCTTTGGAGCGTTGGGCATCATATTCGGCGGGGTTGGCGGGGCGGCTGTGAGCTATTTGATTGGGGCGAAGCTGTTGGCGGGATTGCGCGGCGGAATGGCTGGCTTTGAAGCGTACCAAATCGGCAGCCGCCCCATGCTATTGTTGGGCGTATTGCTGGTGATCATGGGGATGCAATTTTTGCTGATCGGTTTGCTGGCGGAGCTGTTGGTGCGCACTTATTTCGAGAGCCAAAACAAGCCGATATACCAAATCAAACAGGCATTGCCGGCAGCTTCTGATCCGCCTCGATAATCTAACTTTTCCTCTATGTGGTGGGCGATGGCGCTGGAACAACCGCTATCGTCGTTTTCCCAACGACTTCCCCCTATCCGCTGCCATCCGCACGATTTTCGGCATAAATTCAGCCCACACGCGCACCAATTCGGTCTGTGCGGCGATCACATCCCGCGAATTTTTGTAAGCTTTTGGGGCTTCGTCTAAGCCGCCGCCCAACAAAACCACATCTTGTTTGTTGAGGAATTTGCGCGTCTCCTGAACGCTGAGGCTGCGGATCGCTTGCTTGCGCCCTAAACGCCTGCCGCTGCCATGAGCGGTGCTGTTAAGCGCTGGGTGCTCCAAAATGCGCTCTGCTGGATAGCAAGCCCCCTCTACAAAAAAGCCAGGCGTCGCCATAGAGCCAGGGATGATGCCGGTAACCCCTTGCGAGGCGGGCGTCGCCCCTTTGCGATGGATAAAAACGGGCGATTGATTTGCTCGCTCGACCCGCCAGGCGTAATTGTGATGATTTTGAGCTACGCCCACCGGTTCGGCGTCCATCGCGGCAACGAAGCGGGCGTGCAACGTTTCGTGGTTGGCGCGGGCAAAATCCCCTGCCAAAGACATGGCGGATTCATATTCTTGCCCTTCTCCTTTGGCGTAATCGAGATACCCTAAATTTTGCATCTGCTTGGGTAAAAAGGAGCAAGCTCGCTTTGCCATCTTGCTGTAATAGTTGGCGATTTTAAAGCCAACCCCCCGCGACCCGCTGTGGGAAACCAGGGCGATATATTTGCCGGCATCCAAACCCAGCGGGTTATCTCCTGCCACCGTCAATTTTGTCCACTCTACAAAATGGTTGCCGCCGCCAGACGAGCCAAGCTGCCGTTTTGCTTGCGCTTGCAAATTTTGCAAGTGTTTAGGCAGCAATGCCCAACGCGGGTCGTCTAAAACGGGGTGATCGCTTTGGCGATTTTTGGGTACGTCGCGCCGTCCGAAAAAAGTATGCTCCATCAGCAGTTGTTGGTAATAATTTGTCGCCTGATCCAGATGGATTGGATTGCGGTCAAAGATAGTGGCGTGCATCCGACAGCCGATATCGACTCCCACCATGTAGGGGGCGATGGCGCCCTCCAGCGCGGCAATTCCGCCAATGGGCAGCCCATATCCGACATGGGCGTCGGGCATCAACGCCACTTTTAAAGTAACGGGCAATCGGGCGGCGTCGTTGATTTGGCGATAGGATTGGGGATCAATTAGATGCTCGCCCCACACAGACAAGGGAGCGGGTTCGGCGCGTAATGTCTGTTGTTGATGCGTTTGGCGCGTTTTCAGCAATTCATTTGCCGTTTCACTCCATGTGGAGTGATCGATGTAAGATGCCGGCACAGCATAAACGGCGCCCAATTCATGCCAAATCCTTTCTGGCATAACGCCATCCGCTAATAGCTTGTTAGCGTTTTGCAAGGCGGCGCCGATGGCAGCTCCGCTTTCCCAACCAGCCGCTAGCAGATCTTTGCCAGTTATCATCTCCATAGCGGGGATTATAGCGCTAAGCGGAATGGTCAGGTCAACAACGCCAGGCGCATCGCTTGGGGGTTTTAGTAGTTCTAAACCTCAAAGGTCTCTACGCCATATCCCCGCGCCGCCCACGCCGAATACAACGCCACCGACCCCGCCACTGCCGCATTGAGCGAATCCACCTGCCCCCGCATAGGCAGTTCTAAAGTAAAATCGCATTCGCTCCGCACCAACCGCCGCAACCCGTCCCCCTCATGCCCGACAACCAACCCCAACGCCATATTGAGGTCTAGTTCGCCCAACATTTGGGTATCTTCCCCTTTGTCCAGCCCAACCAGCCACACATTTTGCTCTTTTAACTGCCGCATCGTTTGCGCCAAATTGGTCACTTGGGCGATGAGCAGATGTTCGGTGGCTCCAGCTGAAAAGGCGACAATGTGCGGGGTAATGTCTGGGGCACGCCGTTTTTGCATGATCACCCCATGCACGCCGCACGCTTCTGCTGTCCGCAATAACATGCCAATATTTTGTGGTCCTTGCACCAAATCGAGGAGGAGCAAAAAGGGGAATTCGTTTCGTTGGCGGGCGAGTTGGAGCAGGTCGTCTAGTTCAGCATAGGGGTATGCGCCTACTTCTAAAACGACATTTTGATGGCTGGAACTGCCGGCAAGTTGAGTCAACCGATTTTTGCCGGCATACCCAATCTTTACCCCCGCCCCATTTGCCGCCTGTATCAGCTCCCGCGTTTGCGCCTTCGACTGTCCCTCCTTCAGCCACAATTTATGCAATCGTCGTCGTTTGCTTCGCAACGCCTCCAAAACCCCATTCCGCCGAAACAAAAACTCCCGCTTCGTTGCCATCTACTCCACAATTTTCCACACTGCCCCGTCAGGGCGGTCTTCCACAGCCACGCCCAACCCCTTCAACTCATCACGGATACGGTCAGAGGTTGCCCAATCTTGCTCCGCCCGAGCTTGTTGACGCATTTCCAGCAACAACTCGATCAACCCCGCCTCCCGTTCGGCATTACTGCTTTGCTCCGCTTGGTCGGGGATGATGCCTAACACCTCGCCCCCCAACTGCCGGTAAACCGCTTCCAGCGTTTCCAACGAACCCCGATTTAGCGGTTGGTCGCCATTGAGCAAGCTGTTGACTTGACGGGTGTAATCTTGTAGAACGGCGAGAGATGCCGGCATATTAAAATCGTCGCTCATCTTCTCCACAAAGCTATTTTTTGCAGCTTCTGCCAATTTAGCCGCCTCCGTTGTCGCCTCGCCCGCCTCCGCCGTCGCCATTTGGCTACGCAACAGCGACACCGCCCCCCACATCCTCTGCCACCCCTTATACGCCGCATCAATCGCCCCGTCTGAAAAATCAATCGGACTGCCATAATGAGAAGTCAACACAAACGTCCGAATCGCTTCCGGTCGCCACTGCTTCAACGCATCGCTAATCGTCAGCGTGTTGCCCAAACTTTTGCTCATCTTCACCCCATCCAGCGTCAACGAGCCGGTAAGCAACCAATAGTTGGCAAACGGCGCTCCATTTGCCGCTTCGCTTTGGGCGATTTCACATTCGTTATGCGGAAAGATATTGTCAATGCCGCCGCCATGAACATCAAAATTGTCGCCCAGGTATTTGCGGGCCATCGCCGAGCATTCGATATGCCAGCCGGGGAATCCTTCGCCCCACGGGCTGTTCCAGCGCAACAGATGCTCCGGTTCGGCGTATTTCCACACCGCAAAATCAGCCGGATGATTTTTCTCGCTCAACACCGCCACCCGCGCCCCCTCTTCTTGGTCTTCCAGTTTGCGCCCGCTCAACTTGCCATAATTCTCCATATTCGCCACATCAAAATAGACCGAGCCGTTGGCTTCATAAGCATGTTCTCCTTCGATCAATTTTTGCACCATCTCAATCTGTTCGGGAATGTGGGCGCTGGCGCGGGGGCTGATGTCGGGGCGTCTGACCCCCAACGCATCCATATTGTCAAAATAAGCTTTGGTGTAGGTCTCCACCACTTGCATCGGTCTCACCGCATCACGGCGGGCTTTTTTCAAAATGCGGTCTTCGCCCGAGTCGAGCAAATGCCCTACGTCGGTGATATTTTGCACGTACAGTACATCGTACCCTATGTGGCGCAAAAAGCGGACGATGACATCGAAAGCGATGTAGGTTTTGGCATGACCGATGTGTGAATCTTCGTACACAGTAGGTCCACAAACGTAAATGCCCACTTTGCCTTCTTCAATTGGTGTGAATGTTTCTTTTTGGCGGGTTAACACATTGTACAGCTTAATCGTCATCCGTCTTTCCTCCGTACCCTCCGGGAAGTTCTCAAGCTCCCGGAGGTTTAGTTGTCAGCTGGCAAGTATGCAAATTTGCAAGTGGCAAGTGGGCAAGTTGTCCATCGTCTAAAAATTCTGTCTCATGCAAATAATGTCTATTGTTGGTCTATACGGGCAAAAACCATTCTGCCGGCGCTGGTTTGGAGCGTTTTAGTCACAATTGCCGGCACCTGCTTGTTGATCATCTTATCCCCATCCTCGACCACCACCATAGTGCCATCTTCCAAATAACCAACCCCTTGTCCCGCTTCACGCCCTTCTTGAATAATTTTGATATTCAACTCTTCGCCAGGCAGAAACGAAGGTTTGACCGCATTTGCCAAATCATTGATATTTAACACCGTCACTCCCTGCAACTCCGCTACCCGATTCAAATTGTAATCGTTGGTCATAATCGGGCAGCGCAAATGGCGGGCAAGCGCCACCAGCTTGCTGTCCACTTCCCGCACCTCACTGACATCCATATCAGTGATTTGCACAGGGACAGGCGATTCTTTTTGCAACATTGATAACACCTCTAAGCCGCGCTTGCCTCGATTACGGCGCAAGGGGTCAGAGCTATCGGCCACAAATTGCAACTCGTGCAGCACAAAGCTAGGCACCAGCAGCGTGTCGCGCAGGAATTTCGTCTTGCTGATGTCGGTAATTCGCCCATCAATAATGACGCTGGTGTCAAGCAAAACAACGCCCGCCTGCTTCTTTTCGCTATCCGCCAATACTGGTTCGCCCCCCAACAAGGGGCGTAAATTGGAGAAAAAAGTCCACATATCATTCTGGCGGGCGACCATGACCGTGATGCCTAGATAAACGAAGACGATCGCTACCAGAATGGGAGCGAGTTGGCTAAAGACATTTGGCAGCAACGATAGCGGGCGGGTAATAAGGGTGGACGCCAAGAGCCCTAAAAAGGTGCCTAGGGTGATCGCCACCAAGCTTTGCGGCGGCATGCCCAACAACTGGCGGCGAATATGGCGTAGAGGATGCGTGGAAATGTAAGGCGTTATCGTCAGCCCCATCAATGCCCCTAACAACCCCAATAAAACGGTGTAAGTTAGTTCGGTTACATCTAGATAAGTAGCGATCTCAGACCCGACGAATGCGCCGAGAATGGCAAAAACGATGGCGCCAATAATTCGAGCAAAAAAGTCACTGCTAAAAAAACTCATAATTCTTCTTGACAAAAAAAGAGGCGAACATACCAATTGCACGTTCACCCCAAACTTAATAGACTGAGTTGGGTTGTCGCTTTCCCCTAAATTGCTCATGCTAATGGGGCGCAATTTACCCAAAAATGGATAGTAGCACAGCGGATTTGAAATCGCAAACAAACCTTTTGCCGGCAACAGACTTGAAGATGACGGTAAAATAGGGGGAAAAGTTGGAAATTAGAGAAGGGTTGTTTACACTTTACAGAAGTTCGCGTCAGTTTAGAGCAGTCTAATTGAAAACTATTACTCAAAGGAGAAATCCCATGTCGATTTTACGCCAGCTTGCCGACGAATTACGAAATGGCAACATCAAAGTAGTAGACCTTACCCAGCCATTGGGAGTTGATACGCCCGTCATCGATTTGCCGCCCATATTTGCCCCGTCGCCTGGGCTATCGATGGAGCAAATTTCCCAATATAACGATCAAGGTCCAGCCTGGTATTGGAATACGCTCACGCTGGGCGAACATACCGGCACCCATTTTGACGCTCCGATCCATTGGGTAACGGGCAAAGATTTGCCCAACAACGCTACCGACACCATTTTAGCTGAACAATTTGTCGCCCCTGCCTTTGTGATCGACGCTAGTCAGGAAGCGGCGGCTGACCATGACTTTTTATTGACGCCAGAATATGTGCGAAATTGGGAGCGAGAGTACGGGAAAATCGAAGCGGGTTCCTGGTTATTGTTTCGCACTGATTGGTCGAAGCGCAAGGGCAAAGAGGCGTTTTTAAATGCTGGCGAAGATGGACCCCACTCCCCAGGATTTTCGCCGGCCTGCGTTCGGTTTTTGGCGGAAGAGCGGGATGTGATTGGCGTGGGAGTAGAAACGGTCGGCACGGACGCTGGGCAAGCGGGCGGCTTTGACCCGCCTTTTCCCTGTCACACCATCATGCATGGGGCGGGGAAATTCGGCTTGGCTAGTTTGACCAATCTCGACCAGTTGCCGGCAACTGGGGCTATCGTCATCGCCGCTCCCTTAAAATTGGTGAATGGATCAGGCAGCCCGTTGCGGGTGTTGGCGCTGGTGTAGCTGATGAAAATCACTATTCTGTGCGAGAATGAAGCGATCGATATGGTATGGTTGGCGGAATGGGGCTTTTCCGCCTTTATCGAGTACAACGGGATAAACATTCTGTTTGATGCCGGCTTTTCAGATGCGTATAAACAAAACGCGGCGCATGCCGGCATCGATCTGGAAAGCTCTGATTTTGTCGCCATCTCCCATTTTCACCGCGACCACACCAGGGGCTTTCTGTATCACGACTTTAAATCCCCCAAAAAGCTCATTTTGCACCCCCGCGTGTTAACGGCGAAGTTGAAAACGGACGACCAGAAGATCCTGAGCGACTACAGACAAATTCATGCTACGTTGCAAAACGACTTCGACCCCCTGCCATCGAAAAACGCCGTGGAATTTGCCGAGGATTGCTTTTTCTTGGGCGAAATTCCCCGCGTCACCCCCTTTGAATCAGGCAAATATGAAGACGACGCCATGGCAGACGACACTGCCCTGGCATTTCGTACCGACAAAGGGGCAGTGGTTGTTTCGGGTTGCTCCCATGCCGGCATTTGCAACATTTGCCAACATGCCAAAACGGTAACCGGTCAACCGCTTTATGCCGTCGTCGGCGGTTTCCATCTGATGGCGCAAGAAAAGCCGCCAGTCGCTGAAACGATAGCTTACTTCGCCCAGGAACGCCCCGAAATTTTGTTGCCAATGCATTGCATCGACTTTGAATATTTGGCTCAGATTCACCACGCATTAGGAACTAAAAAGCTGGGCGCTGGCAGCGTAATCGAATTATAAATTGGAGTGGTGAGCCAAAAGGGTGGTTGAGAAACAAGCGGGGCGATGCCGGCAATGTGCGAGCCACGGAACGAGAAGTGTTAAATTACAACGCCGCCTTGCAACAGATTCAGCAATTGACACAAGATTACTCATGGGCGTTGTCGCTGGATTTTCTCCTCAACATCCACAAAATTGTCACGAATGGGTTGTTGCCGGCATTTCAATCAGGTCGGTTACGAACAGAAGCAGTTATAGTCTATGAGCCAATTTCCAGAGAAATCGCCACGGCAAAATAAGCTCTAGAGCAAAAGCCATCCGCAGTAAAGATTTGCAAATTTTGGTCAAAAAAAGGATTTTGCAGAAGCAAGGGCGAGGTAGAGCTACTTATTACACCCTCACAAATATCGATTATTCGGCGCAACTTACGCCAAAGCCTAACCGTATAGGGAGCATCCAGACGTAACAGTTGCCAATTGCCGGCATAACCCGCTTAAAAACAGAACTGCCTTCTCAGATTTTCGGAAAAAACCTCTGAGGTTTCCGCGCATTCTTGGAAGGAATAAAAAAGGAATCCCTATGACCCATATCGTGGAAGTGAACGGCTTGCAAAAACAGTACGATCCGCCCGACGGCGTGATGGCGGTCAAAGATGTCTCATTTCATATCGAACAAGGAGAGATATTTAGCTTACTAGGACCCAACGGCGCCGGCAAAACAACCACCATCTCCATGCTCAGTTGCCTCTTCAAACCCACCGGCGGCGACGCCATAGTTGCCGGACATTCCATCAACCAATCGCAAATGCAAGTGAAATCTGCCATTGGCGTTGTGCCGCAAGAAATCGCCCTTTACCCCACCATCAGCGCCCGCGAAAACCTCTCCTTTTGGGGCAAAATGGCGGGTTTGGGCGGTGACCGCCTGAAAAAGCGGATGGATGAAGCGCTGGAAATTGCCGGCTTAAGTGACCGAGCAAAGGACAAGGTGGAAGAGTATTCGGGCGGTATGAAACGGCGGCTGAACATTGCGGTGGGACTTTTGCATGAACCCCAACTGTTGTATATGGACGAGCCGACGGTGGGCATTGACCCGCAAAGCCGGCGACGTATTTTGGACACCATCAAAGCGTTGAACGAGTCGGGATTGACGGTGTTGTACACCACCCATTACATGGAAGAAGCGCAGGAGTTGAGCGACCGGGTAGGCATTATGGATCAGGGGGAGTTGATTGCTTTGGGGACGCAGGCGGAGTTGACTCGAAAGGCGGGCAGTTCTGAGCTGTTGCGAGCGGCGGTGGAGACGGAACTGTTGCCGGCAGACATCGAACGGTCGGCTCTCCAACTAGACGGGGTTAAACAAGCCGTCATACAAGAAAATGAATTAATTTTGCAAACGGATTCTGCTCACGAATTGTTGCCGGCATTCATCGCCTACGCCAATCAAGCTGACATCCGGCTACGCGGTATAGAAGTGGTTGAACCCAATCTGGAAGCGTTATTTTTGCAACTTACTGGCAGGGCGCTGCGGGATTAAGCGAGTGGCAAGTAGCAAGTGCCGCCCAAATGGCATTTCCTCTCCTGCATACCTGCAACCTGCTCCCCAAATTTTTAGAGATAACCGATGAACAAAGCCTGGACAATTACCCTAAAAGACACACTGATTCGCTTTCGAGACCGAACCGGATTGTTATTCAACTTAGTTGCCCCGTTGCTGTTGGCGGCAATTATGGGGTCTGCCTTTGGCAATTTTGGCGGCGACGACCCACCCATTGCCGATATTCCAATCATTTTGGTCAACGCTGACGAGGGGGAGTTGGGCGAGACCTTTGCCGGCATTTTTGCGGAAGACGGGTTAGCCGAACTGGTGACTCTGACCGAAATGGACGATCTGGATGAAGCGATAGCCCAAGTAGAAGCGGGCGAAACGCGGGTTGTCATCTACCTGCCGCCCGATTTTAGCGATGTGATGAGCGTGAATGGGGGTGAACAGCCGGTAGAACTGCAACTATACACCGACCCCGCTGCCACCGTCTCCCCGCAAATCGTCACCAGCATCGTCGAACAAATTGTGATCAGCTTCAACCAAAACATCATCGCCAGCCAAGTTGCCATCCAGCAATTGACGGTTGACCACGCTCCACAACTAGGAGCAAAGCTGGCAAATTTTGGGCAGGTGATGAATGAGACGTTTGGGAATGCCGGCGGCAATCCACAAACCACGGCGGTCAACATCGCCACCATTGTGCAAGGGGCAGATGAAACAGAAGAGATTAATCTGATGGCGTTTTTTGTGCCCAGCATGGCGATATTTTTCCTGATGTTTGCCATGATGGATGGGGCGCGAACGATTTTGGATGAGCGAAATGCCGGCACTTTAGACCGCCTGCTGGCTACCCCCACTTCTACCTTGCATATTGTACTCGGCAAAGTGGGCGGCACGATGCTCACCGGCATCTTACAAATGAGCATTCTAGTCGTCGCCTCTGCCTTGCTCTTTGGACTAGATTGGGGCGGATCGCCAGTGGCGGTTGGCTTGCTGATTTTGGCTACGGCGCTGGCGGCGGCTAGTTTAGGCACATTTATCGCCGCATTTGGCAAACAACCGGTTCAAACCCAAATCGTTGGCACGGCAGTTTCTATTCTGTTTGGCATGATCGGCGGCAACTTTATTCAAGCCTCCGCCTTGCCCGACTGGATGCAACCAATTAGCAAATTGACGCTCAATCGGTGGGCGATGGATGGTTTTACAGATTTGTCGTTTGGTCGAGTGGGGGTTACCGGCATTTTGCCCCACGTAGGCGTTCTACTGGCGATGTCGCTCATATTTTTAGCGTTAGGCGTGTGGAGTTTTCGCCGGCAGTTGGAAAGATGAGTAGCAAGTGGCGCCCCAAATGGCAATTCTTTGCCTGCAAACCTGCATATTTGCTCCCTGCTCCTCGCCCAAAGGATTAACCCATGATAAAAAAAGCAATTGAAATAGCCCGACTCCATCTAATCACCACCTTTCAACATCGCTCCACCCTCGTTTTTGGCTTTCTTTTGCCGCTCATTGCCACCTATGTTTTAGGCTTAGCCACTGGCAACGCCTTTGGCGGCGACGATGCCCCACCCACCTGGCGATTGGCGTTGGTCAACCAAGATGCCGGCATTTTCGGGGCGGAGTTGGCAGAACGGTTGGATGCCGATTCAACTATCGAACTGGTAGAAGCGGATTTGGCGGAAGCGGCGCTGATGGTAGAGGAGAATGAAGTTTCGGCGGGGCTGATTGTGCCGGCAGAGTTCAGCCAAACCCTTACCGACCAAAACGAACTCAACCTCGAACTCCACGTTAGCCCGGAAAACAGCAACGAAGGGGTGTTGATCGAACAAGCGGTAACAGCGCATGGGTTGCAGATTGCCGGCATTCTAAACGCTGCCCAAACCTCCGAACAAATCGCCGACCAGCTAGAGCTGTTTGCCGACGACAACGACAACGCCCTGCGAACCAGCTATCAGGCAAATGCCCAAACCTTAGCCGAAACCAGTTGGCAATCGCCGCCTGTCGGTGTCAGACGGCAACAAGCCACCCAAGATGAAAGCCAAGAAGATGCCATTCCTGTCGGATTAAACCAAACTGCTCCCGCCCAACTGGTCATTTTTTCCATGTTTTTTATGATGGGCGGCGTGGCATTGTTGGTGCAAGAGCGGGAAGAGGGCACCTTGCGGCGATTGGTCACTATGCCCATAAGCAAAGGGGCGATACTGTTTGGCAAATTGCTGGGCGTGTTTATTGCCGGCATGATCCAAATGGGCATTTTAGTTTTGGTCGGTCACTTTGTAATGGGGGTCAGTTGGGGCAACTCCTGGCTGGGGTTGCTCATTGTCTTGCTGGCATTTGCCTATTGCATCACCGCACTTGGCACGCTGTTTGCCGCTTTGGTACGCACTGTGCAACAAGCCAACAGCCTGCCCACTCTCATTATTTTGCCCATGTGTGCCCTAGGCGGGGCGATGTGGCCCCTAGAGATTACGCCAGAATGGATGCAGAAGATGGGGCATATCTTCCCTGTGGCATGGGCGATGGATGGCTTTAACGACATTGTGACGCGGGGATTGAGCGTGGCAGATATTTTGCCAGAAGCGGGGGTGTTGACGCTTTACGGCATCATCTTCCTCGCTATCGGCATTTGGCGTTTTAAATTTGAATAGGGACGGTTCAGTCTCTCAGCCTCCTGGAGGGTAAAGCGACTTGTTTTTTCGCGGATTCGTTGCCGGCAATAAACGCTTCCGTGCGCTGCCGCGCTTCATCATCTGTATATTGAATTGGCGGCGTCTTCATAAAGTAGGCGGATGGCGCTGTAATCGCCCCCGACAACCCCCGATCCAGCGCCAACTTAGCGCATCGCACCGCATCGATCATCACCCCTGCTGAGTTGGGCGAATCCCACACCTCTAATTTCAATTCAATTTGCAGCGGCACATCGCCAAACGCCCGCCCTTCCATACGAATATGACACCATTTGCGATCAGTCAGCCATGGCACATAGTCGCTGGGACCCACATGTACATTTTCGTCGCCCAACTCATAAGGCAATTGGCTGGTTACCGCCCCCGTTTTAGACACCTTTTTCGATTCCAGCCGCTCCCGTTCCAACATATTATAAAAATCCATGTTGCCGCCAAAATTCAACTGGTAAGTGCGATCCAAATGCACCCCTCGGTCTTTAAACAGATTGGTCAACACTCGATGAACGATGGTTGCTCCCACTTGGCTTTTGATGTCGTCTCCAATCACCGGCAGCCCCTTTTCCTCAAAACGGGCGTTCCAATAATCTTGGCTGGCAATAAATACGGGAATGCCGTTGACGAAGGCGCAGCCCGCTTCCAACGCTTGCTCAACATACCATTTGGTCGCCATTTCTGAACCGACTGGCATAAAGTTCACCAATACGTCCGTCTTGGTCTCCTTCAAAATCTGGACGATATTGACGCATTCTGATTCATCTTTTTCTACCACGCCACTTACATATTTGCCGATGCCGTCGTGGGTCATGCCACGGTAAACAGGGGCGCCTAGGCGAGGAACTTTGACGAATTTCGTGGTGTTGTTGGGATGCGCCCAAATCGCCTGGCTGAGGTCTTTGCCCACTTTGCCTTTTACGACATCAAAGGCGGCGGTAAATTCAATGTCGCTGACATGATAGCCGCCCACAGTAGCGTGCATCAATCCGGGGATTTCAGCCTCTTCGGGAGCGTCTTTGTAATATTCTACCCCCTGCACCAGGGAATTGGCGCAGTTGCCTACGCCGATGATGGCGACGCGCACTTTTTTATCTTTAGCCATACCAACCATATCTCCTTTTTGGACTTTTTCTGGGGATTTTCACGAATGGGGGCGCATGCAAAAATGGTTTGAGCGCTTGGTTTAAAACCCATAATAGAGTTTCTATTTTATTGGTTGCCGCTTTGAAGTCGTAACTACGAATTAGCGCAAAAAGTTTCTGAAAACGCAAGGTTGATTTTACTCGATTCCCAGCAAATGCTCATGCCGATTGTGGAAACGCAGCCGCCATGTTTCCCGGTTGGGAATCTCGACATATTCAAAGCAGGTGACGCTGGTATTGAGGTTTTCTAGCTCGCACCGTCGCCAGGGTCCCACATTAAAAATATGGTCGAATGCCGCTTCGATGACCCCGCCATGACATACGGCAACGATTTTTTCGCCGCGATGCTGTTGCGCCATCTCTTCGATAAATGCCCCCACTCGAATGCGGAAATGCATCCACGATTCGCCATCATCGACATAGGGGGTGATAGAAGAGAACGGGTTTTCGCTGCCCCAAGTGTCGCCATATTCGGGCAGACTGTGCAGGGGCCAGGGAGAGTGGTCGAGCCGATTGTTGCCGATTTCTCGGATGCGATCGTCCCAAATAATGTCGTATTGGTATGCGTTGGCAATGGCGTGGGCGGTTTCGCGGGCGCGCAGCATAGCGCTGGCATACAAATGGTCGAATGCCGGCAACTCCCCGATTAACCATTTGGCTACCGCTGCCGCTTGTCTTACCCCCAACGGAGTCAACTCTTTATCTTGGTTGCCGTCTTCCCACTCTTTTAAATTGACAAAACTTTGTCCGTGTCGGATGAAATAGATGTACATGGATTGGCTTAAAGATGAGGTTCATTGAAAAATCGGCGGGATTCCACCAGCACGGGAATGCCGCGTAACAAGTTTACCCCAACTGTAACCCATGCCAACCAATAAAGCATAGTTTCATATGCCGGCAGCCAAGTTGCATCGGGAAAAGAGGCGCGAAATGCCAACAACGCCGCTAATCCAGTAAAAAGCGCCGTTTTGGTTAAACCAGACAGCGACCGCATAAATCGGTGTGAAACCAACCATTTGCCCCACTCACTCTGCATCATCTCGAAGGGGGTCGTTCCCCGGGCTAGCCCAAAGCCGCGTACAGCGTCGGTCAGAATGCCCCGCGTTACCACCACCAATGCCGGCAATACCGGCAGTAACATCAAATGGGTGAAAACGATCCAGAACACATTCTCCACCACCCGGTCAATGGCGATATCCAGCACCGCGCCCAAAGCTGACGCCTCCCCCCTTTGCCGGGCAATTGTGCCGTCGATAGCGTCGATGAAAATGATAAACAAAATCAGCCCAAAAGCGATCCATCTACTGGTCGATCCGGGTTGATACAACAGATAAACCGCAACTGCTAGAAAACCCAGGCGGCTGAGGGTTAAAATGTTTGCCATCAATTAACGTTGGAAGCTAAAGCGTTGCTCCCGCCATGGATCCGCTTCATTGTGATACCCGTTGCGCTCCCAAAATCCAAGCTGATCAACTTTTGTAAACTCCAACCCACGCAGCCATTTGCCCCCTTTCCACAGATAAACCGTTCGACTTTCGCTGCGGTCGGCAAACGAGCCAGTCACGCCGCGCAGCGGATAGCCATGGTCGGGCGTGATCGGCTCGCCCTCGTAATGGGTCGCCAGCAGAAAATTGTCCTCCATCATCATCTTCAGCGGCAGGTTGGTCGTGTAGCCATATTCACAATGCTGAACGACGTAGTTTGCCTCTGATTGGGGAACGATAAACCCTTCTTTCACCAATGTCTTAAAGGAAACGCCCTCCCAATTGGTGTCTAATTTTGACCAGCGGGTAACGCAATGTAAATCTAGGGTGATGGAGGTTCGGGGCAGTTGATTGAATTCTTCCCAATCCCAGCTTTTTTCTTCTTCAACCAAGCCGAAAACTTTAAAATCCCAACTTGCCAAATCCACTTTAGGAACGGGACCATAATGTAATACAGGGAATTTTCTGGTTAATGATTGTCCAGGCGGCAGCCGGTTTTGATCTTTGAACTTCGCCTCTTCCTGCCGTCGATCCATTAAATTTTTGAACATGGTGAATTGCCTCGCTGCTTATACTTTGTCGTAAATGATTTTGCCCGAAATAACAATTATCTTTATCTGTCTTACGACAAAATTACGCTGAGCTTACCGTTTTGTCGCAAATAAGTATATCATGATCGGCTCTCGCCGCTGCCGCCAGGCTGACTTATAATTGTCTCATGGCAATGAATTTAACGCATTTGGATGAAAGCGGCGCAGCGGGCATGGTGGATGTGGGAGGAAAAGCGGTTACCGAGCGGATGGCGGTGGCTAGAGGCATCGTCTCTATGCAGCCGGAAACGATCCGGGCGATAGCGGCGGGCGACATGAAAAAGGGGGATGTGCTGACCGTGGCACAGCTTGCCGGCATTCTTGCCGGCAAACGAACCAGTGATCTCATCCCGCTGTGTCACCCTTTATCCCTTACCCATCTAGACGTAAAGTGCGCTATCAACACCGACGCCAACCAAGTAGAAATCGAAGCCGCCGCCCGAACGCAAGGGCAAACGGGCGTCGAAATGGAAGCGCTGACAGCCGTCTCTGTGGCGGCGTTAACAGTATACGATATGGCGAAAGCGATAGACCGATCTATAAGTATTGGCGACATTCGGCTGGTTTACAAAAGCGGCGGTAACAGCGGCGAATTTAGGTCAGAAGATTATGAAGGCTGAGTTTAACATCCGTCTTTTCGCCAATCTCAAGGAGTATGCCGATGCGTCCGTTATTTGTGTGGCTGTGCCGTTGCCGGCAACGGTAAATGAGTTACTCGAAAGCGTTGCCGAAGCTTTCCCAAAATTAGCGGATGCGTTGCCCATCTGTATCGTTGCTGTCAACCAAATGTATGCCGACCGCGATCAATCCATTGCGGTGGGAGATGAAATCGCCCTCTTTCCGCCAGTTAGCGGCGGAGCAGAGTATCCTCATCCCACCTATTTTGCCATCACCGACCAACCGCTGGATATAGCCGCTATTTACGCCGCGCTGACCATGCCAAATGTGGGAGCGATTGGCTCTTTTACCGGGTTTGTTCGAGGCGAAACAGATCGACCGGGCATGCCGGCAGCCACCCTCTATCTGGAATATGAAGCGTATGAAGAGATGGCTCTTGCCAAAATGGAGCAAATTGCCCGCGAAATTTGGGAAAAATGGGACTTAGTAAAAGGGGTGGCTATTGTGCAGCGGATAGGCAAGTTGGAGATAGGAGAAACCACTACATTTGTCGCTTGCGCCGCCGGACACCGCGACCAAGGAGTGTTTGAAGCGGCTCGGTACGGCATCGATCGCCTGAAAGAGATAGCGCCCGTTTGGAAAAAAGAGGTTGGGGCAGACAAAGCGGTTTGGGTAGAAGGCAGCTATCATCCCACTGCGTCTGATAACCGGTAACCAATAACGTTATGAGCAACCCTCAAATTACTTCTAACGGCGCTCAGCAAAAGCGGCGGCGCCTTTGCCGCTTTGGAACTGGTTACAGTTTTTAAGGAAACTATTATGCCCCGTATTTCCCGTTCAATATTGATGGCAATTGCCCTATTTATTGTGTTATTTCTCATTTACAACCGCCTGCGCTTTGTGGTGTTTGTCAATCTTTCGGTGTGGCAGGCGTTGTTAGGCATTGGCGTTATCGTTCTCATATTGTATGTGGCGCTAGACCACTTTATCAACCGCGAACGGTAATTGAGTTAGGAGATTTATTTAAATGGATTCATTAGCCCAACTAATCGGTTTGGCGCCGGCGGAGTTGACCCAAATCGCGGTCGTTGCCGTTTTATTGTTAATTGGCGTTATCGCTCTGAAATTTATCTTTAAATTAGCCGCTTCAATGATTCGGATAGGGTGTGGCGTTAGCGTTTTGATCGTCGGCGGCTTATATTTGCTGAATTTGCTTAATGGGTAATTGTAGATGTAAATCGGGCAAGTCAAGATAATTCGTTTTCCTCGGGGAGGGTAGTCTAACCGTACCGTTGCCCGTGCAAACCCCTTTTGTATAATGTGAATATCTTGTTTTTTCACTCTGGGCAGTCGTGAAATTTGCCCACATTGATGCCGGCATCGTTTTGTCCAACGTCACTCCTTGTTTATGCTGACCAACGCCAACCGCTTTCGCTCTATCATTTTGTGTGCGCTCATCTGTCTTGGGGCAGCGTCAGCTTGTAACAACGATGACAAGCCGTCCGTCAACCCAACCAGCCACAATTTGCCGGCAACGCCAGCCAACGAAGAAACCAGTTCGCCGCCAGGAAATATTGAAATCCTGCCCACGCCCATACTCACTTCGACGCCCCAAAACACCGCGAGCCTATTGCCTTCCCCAACGCCGCAACCGCCAATGGTGGCTCGCGTCAATCAGCAGCCAATTTACAAAGAAAGATTCGAGCGGGAAGTAAATCGCTATCTGGTTGGGCAGCAGGCTCTGGGCATTTCCGCTAATGCTAACGACCTGGAAATTCGACAAATCGTTTTGGATCAGATGATCGATCAGGCGTTGATAGCAGAAAAAGCGAATACTCTAGGCTTTACGGTGTCCGCTCAAACTGTTACAGAGCAAATCGAGAGCCTAAAAGCGGAAGTAGGCGGCGAAGAAAACCTGGCGACATGGCTAAAAAACAATGAATTCACCGCTGCCGAGTTCGCCCTTTCCCTATCTGAAATGATGCTCTCTCAACAAGTTTATGAAAATATAACAGCCGATGTCCCTTACGCTGTTGAGCAGGTTCGCGCCAGTTACATTCAGGTAGACGATCCGACCCTAGCGGCAACCATCGTAGAACAAGCCCGCGCCAGCGCTCCCTTTGCCCAACTAGCCCAGCTATATTCTCTGGATCGGCATACCGGCGAAAATGGCGGCGATTTAGGCTTTTTCCCCCGTAATTGGCTCTTTGTGCCCGAAATCGAACAGGCTGCGTTTGCCTTGCAAGTTGGCGAGATTAGCGATCCGATCGCTGTCCCCCACGCCGATGGCAGCGGCAGCGCCTATTATATCGTCCAGGTCACTGAGATCGACTCCCAACGACGCTTGTCTGAACAACAGCGCAACGCTTTGCTCACCCAAACATTCCAAACTTGGCTGGATGAACAAAGAGCTGCCGCCGTCGTCGAAACGATAACGCCTTAAAAAGAACGCTATAGAAGTACCGACATGTCTAATTACGCCAAAACGCGCCGAAACCGCGACGCTCGAATGATGAATATGATCGCTTCTGTTATATTCTTCTTCGGCATCTTCTTTTTTTTGGGTGGCGCGGTTTTTTATGCCTTTTTTCGAGATGAGGTTGATTTAAGCCGCATAGTTGGACAGCCGCCCCCCACGATTGACGCCGCTTTGATGCCGACAGTTGGGGCAGTGGCGATATTGCCTCCCAATGATTCACAGTCTGAGGGCGCCCGCTCTATTTTAGCTACCTTTACCTTACCCCCTCCTACCAACCCGCCCGACTTCCTCCCCACCAACACCCGCCGCCCCACCGATATTCCAACCATCACTTCAACCTTTCCTCCGGCAACCCCCAGCCGAACGTCAACCGCGCCGCCAACTATTACCCCCACGATCACGTCGACCCCAACCAGTACGCCTACTTTTACGCCCCAGCCCACCAGCTCCCCCACTCGGGTGATCCCGCCTACGTCTGTTATTCCCGCTGCCCCCACAAATACTCGTTCTCCATTTCCATTTACCAAATCGGTAGACAGCCCGATCTATTTGCGAAATTTTGCCAACGACGCCGGTTGTAATTGGATGGGTTTGGCGGGCGAAGTGTATGATAGGGAGGGCAATCCAGCGGCAGTGGACGCTTATCAGGTGCATGTATGGGAAAGCGGCATCAACAATCGCGTTCCCGTTGGCGGGGCGACCGCTTATGGGTCGGCTGGTTGGGAACAATTTTTGTTTGATTCTCCGGTTGCTCGAAATTACAACGTGCAATTAGAGACGACCAATGGCACGCCAGTGTCGCAAGTTTACCAAATCGCCAGCAGCGCCAACTGCGACGGAAATCTGATATATATTATTTTTGAGCAAAATCGGTGAGCTTATTATTAATGGCGCAATAGGCGGCTGGCGCCCATTATTTTTCCGGCAAAGCAGGGGAGTGAATCTTTATGGTTAACGAAGATGCGCCGGATGGCAAAGCGGTTTTTTTTCGCTTCGCGTAATTTGGCGGGTCCCGGCAAAAGGGTAAAGGCGGCTTGCATCCCTAGCTCTTTTACCATTTGTTGGATTTGGGGGTTGAAGTCGGTTGCCATACCATTGGGATACGCAAACAAGTTTACGGATTGCCCCGTTTCGGCTTCGATGCGCCGTTTTGAATCGGCGATTTCCGCTTTGGCTTTTTCTGCCGGCACTCTAGTGAGTATGGGGTGGTTTTTAGTGTGCGCCCCAAAGGAGATGCCGGCATCCCCCGCTGCTCGAATCTGTTCCCAGCTCATCTGTTTGCCTGAAAAGAAACCGTTTGGTTTCGATACGTGCAAAAGAGTTGGTAAAGCGTTGATGGCAAGCTGCCGTTCTTGATCAGACAACAACTTCAATCGTTCTAACCAACTTTGGGTCAGCTTTTCGCGGCTGGCAGCCCCGTTCCAAGAACGCGCTCCCATATAAGGCAACGTCGCTTCGTCCAACGGGGTGTGGTGAAAACAATAAGCGGCTAAATCCCAATCAAAAGGACGCCTGTCGTCGATATAACCAGTCGTTAGAAAAATCGTTGCCGGCATGCTCCGGCTTTTCAATGCCGGCAAGGCGATCTCAAAATTGTCCTGATAACCATCGTCAAATGTGATAAAGAGCGGATATTGGGGCAATGGCTTGCCCTCCAGTAGCCATAACAAAATATCCCGTTCCGACACAATTTCAAATCGGGCCGCCAAATAATCTAGCTGATCGGCAAATAAAGCGGGAGTGGCGCTTACATTGGGGCGAAAAGCGTCAAAGTCGCGCGTTTTATGGTTTGTAACCCGATGGTATGCTAACACAGTCAATCGATCTGGACCCAGGACTCGATGCGCCGCGTCAAATGCCCCAGCCTGTAACAAAGCGTTTAATAGATTTGTTTTCATAGCTCGTACTCCATAGCTGGCTGCAACGGCAACTAATAAGCCCCTCTCTGCCACAACACCGATTCAAGGGTGCGCCATAAGATGTTCAGATCAAAAGCGATGCTTTGTTGCGAGATATAAGAGATATCCAATAAAACCCATTCATTAAACGACAAATCGCTCCGCCCTTCTACCGCCCACAAACCAGTCATCCCTGGCAAAACCTCCAATCGTTCATGTTGCCACAAAGCGTGGTAAAGTTCTGGTTTAAACGAATTGGGGCGCGGACCAACCAAACTCATCTCCCCTTTAACCACATTCCACAATTGGGGTAATTCGTCCAAACTAGTGCGTCGTAAAAATTTGCCCACGCGTGTAATGCGCGGATCATTTTTCATTTTAAATGCCGGCCATTGCACTTCATTTAAATGCTTAATCTGCTCAAAGATTGCGGCGGAATTAGAAACCATGGTGCGAAATTTATACATCTGAAACGGTTTGCCGCCTTTGCCAATACGCTCCTGAACAAAAAATGGATTACGCCTGTCTTCAATCCAAATCAACAATGCGATCGTCGAAATCGCCGCCAAAATCATTGGCGCTGTCAGAAAACAGACGGCAAGGTCAAAAGCGCGCTTGAATATGCGGTGTCGTTCTCTAAAAATGCCGCTTTTTGTTCTTTGAATGCGAATAGGGCTATTTTGCATAGTTGGAGCCGCTTTAGGCATAAACAAGGATGCCCTGCCGATCTGTCGCGTCCGGTAATGGAGCAGGGATGTTCCAATATTCTTTATTGGCTGAAACCAATCTTGTTCTTTGGATACAATGCTCATAGATGCTTCTTTTGAGGGTGGTTGTGATGATGAACAGTAAAATCTTTCAGTTGGTAAGTTGTCTTTCTATAGTTTTTCCAATTGTTTGCTTGCTGATGTTAAAAAAACAAATCCTAGACGTTTGCTGTAAAAAGCGTTATTCTGTCGGCGCTTCAAAAGTAAGATGCAGGCTGTTTTTCACTGCAAATTCTTGAGGCGCATCTTCCTGTTCAGGGGCGCTCCAGAAAGAAGGATCGAAAGCGTGTTCGGGGCGAATTTCGACCGGAGAGATGTTTTGCTCAGCTTGAACCAGTAAAGAGTGCAAGGTTGTGCCTGCCTGGGGGAAATTCGCTACACCCACATTAAGGGGCAGCCCCCACTGCAGCGTTTGCAGATGTATTCTTTCGAAAAGCTGCCTTGCCTCGTCTGGGGTGGCATGGGGTAATGCGATGATTAAATCTTTATCGTCGCGGACGATGATGTCGCTTTCTTTCATCGACCCAGCTAGCAGTTTGATCAAACGGGCTTGTAAAAAGCTGTCTTGCATGCCGCGCTGAATCACTTGCACCACTTCATTGACGTCGATATCAGCTTCGTCAAAGTTGCCTTTTATTACAGCCAGGGTTAAGGGGTGTTGATAGCGGCGGGCTCGGCGAACTTCCCGATATACTTCTTCTAAATCGTTGTTGCTTAACCGGGGCGGGATTCCCAGCAAGTTGATGGTGATCTTGGCGATTGCTTCTTCAAAATCGATTAGAATGAAGCTGATTTGCCCCAATAAAAAGATGGTAAAGAGAATGCCGGCAACTTCTACAAACGTAATTAATAAACCGTCTCCGCCAGCGATTGGATAGCCCAGATAAATTTTTAAAACAGCGTAAATGCCCAGAGCGGCGACGCTGGCTGTCTGTGGTTTGCTGACGAAAATCCGGGGAGCGAGGAAAAGGGGGATCGCCATGCCCAATATCAAAACATAGACAAACGAAGCGATATTCAATCGTTCATCAACTCGTTCCATATTGTAGAAAATCGCCAACCAAGAGGCGAGAGAAACCAATAAAAATCTTAACCTAATCATCCCTTCATATCTCCATTGCTATAAGCAAGTTCGACTAACTACATTCTAAAGGGTGGCGGACTTATTTTGTGTGCCCTATCAACGGCTTTTTTGTGAAGTTCACTTTCTTTTCACGACAAAAGTGACCTTTAGGCTATTCAAATTGAGGGTAGGGGCAAGTTGCTAGGCGCGAATTTAATGTTGGATCGCAGAAATTTGGATGTTAGCCAGGGGCTCTCTGCCGGCATTTTATGGCTCGTTTTTGGCTTTTTAACCGTCCCGTTTTGTTTGGCAGACGATCTTACATCTCCCTGTCCACCGCTAGATCAGCCAAATGTAACAACGCGCTTTTTGCTTTCGATGGAGGCAGCGGGTCAAGGGCGTCTTTCGCCCGATTTGCTAACTCTTTCGCTTGCAGCATGGCAAAGTCGGCAGCGTTGCTGCCTGCCAATTTCATCATCAACGCCTGGCGCGGGTCGTCAAACGACGGTGGCGCGGGCAACAGGGCAGGACTTGACCCATTTCCGCCTTGGATTGCCGCTACGCCACGCCCTTGCGCCAAATCCAATCTTACCGGTTTGCCCAATTTGTGGGCGTCGCCAACCAAATCCAACAGATCGTCCGCCAGTTGAAACGCCATTCCAGTGTACCGTCCATACCTTTCCAACGATTGTAAAATGCCGGCATCTGCCCCACCCAACATCCCTCCCATTTTTGCCGCCGCTTCAAATAGGCTGGCAGTCTTTAGGGTGATGATTTTCTGGTACGTTTCACGGTCGATCTGCATCGCTTTGGCGGCTTGGGCTTGCAGCGTCTCCCCTTCTACCAATCTCACGCAAGCGTCAGCCATGACGATGTTGAACGCTGCCCCATATGGCGCCATTAATTCATACAGTTTGGCAAACAAAAAGTCGCCGGCAAGCAGAGCAAAAGTACGCCCCCATTTGCCGTGTACGCTGGCGGCGCCGCGCCTAGTCAGGCTGTGGTCGTTAATATCATCGTGTACCAAAGTGGCGGTATGTACCAATTCGATGCCGGCAGCCACCGGCACAACCTCAAGCAACTCTTTGCCGCCCGCCGCTAAATACGCCAACATCACGATCTGAGGTCGAAGCCGTTTGCCGCCTGCCATAATCGTGTGATGAGAGGCGTCTTGCAACAAATCTATCCTGGAATGGGCGATTTCTTGTAGCTTTTCTTCTACCGCTTTTAATCCAATTTGGAGTTGTTGTTCGAGCATCGTTCGCCTTGTTCGTAACTTTCAATAAATTTTGAAACTATTATAAGTCATTGGGGTTCGAGTGTCAAGATGAACCGATAAAGTAGGTTATAATTCCCCAAAAATGTTGCAGCATCGAATGCTATTTAGAGGAAAGAGAATGAATTTGCTTTGTCAACGGATTTTAGAAGAAGGGCAAAATTTAGGCGGCGGCATCTTAAAATTAGACAGCTTTTTAAATCATCAGGTCGATGTAGAATTAATGGAATGGACAGGAGCCGAAATTGGCAAGGCGTATGCAGATGCCCAACCCACCCTGATTTTAACGGCAGAAGTGAGCGGCATTTTGCCGGCATCGATGACCGCCAAATACCTGGGCAACATTCCGGCGCTATACGCGAGAAAACACAAGCCAATCACCATGCAAGAGCCAGTTTTTGTCGATACCGCTCCCAGCCACACCAAAGGCAATGAAGTGATGCTGATGGTTTCGCCCGAATATTTGCTGCCCCAGCGCCGCGTATTGATCGTCGATGATTTTTTGGCGACCGGCAAGACGATAGACGCTCTGGCGCGAATCGTGCAACGCAGCGGCGCTACATTGATCGGCATTTCCGCCGTGGTAGAAAAATCGTTTGAAGGAGGGCGCGAAGAGTTAGCCAAGTGGGGCGTGCCTATCTTCGCCGCGGCGACCATCACCCGCATGCAAAATGGCGATATTGAGGTGGCGGCAAATGGCAAATCGTGACCATTGCCCCATCATCATCATCGATTACGGTTCACAATATGGGCAATTGATCGCCCGGCGGGTGCGAGAAGCCAACGTCTATTGTGAATTGCATTCTTGGCAGACGCCGGCGGCCGAACTTACGGCAAAAAATCCTAAGGGGTTTATCCTCAGCGGCGGGCATAAAAGCGTGTACGATCCCGACGCGCCAGAGTTGCCGGCATTTATATTAGAAAGCGGCTTGCCCATTTTAGGCATCTGTTATGGCATGCAACTGTTGGCGCATAATTTGGGCGGGAAAGTCGCCGGCAGCCCCCGCCGCGAATATGGGTTGGCGACGCTGCAACTCAACCAAGCCCATGATCCTCTCTTCGCTAATTGGCTCGACCAACCCCATTCCCCCAACCCCCTTCAAGTATGGATGAGCCACAGCGACGAGGTAAAGCGCTTGCCGGCATCGTTCACGCCGCTGGCGCACACCGACCACGCCCCATATGCCGCTGCCGCAGATCTAGAACGAGGCTATTACGCCGTTCAATTTCATCCCGAAGTAACCCATACGCCGCAAGGCAAGAGGCTGCTGAAAAATTTTGCAGTCGATATTTGCGGCTGCCGGCAAGATTGGACGCCCGCCAATTTTATCGACCATACTGTGACCGAGCTGCAACACAAAATCGGGGACAAACGGGCTTTGATGGCCCTCAGCGGCGGCGTCGATTCGGCGGTGGCAGCCACATTGCTGCACCAGGCGATTGGCAGCCAGTTGCACGCTGTCTTTGTTGACCACGGCATGTTGCGTAAAGATGAAGGGGCGCAGGTGATTCAAACTTTCCGCCATGAACAAGGGATGCAGTTGACTGCCGTCAATCGAGTGGAAGAATATTTAGACGAGTTGCGTGGGGTGATCGACCCCGAACAAAAGCGAAAAATCATCGGCGAAAAGTTCGTCCGCATTTTTGAACGTGAAGCGAAAAAGCTGGGCGAGTTCGCCTTTTTGGGACAAGGCACTATCTATCCAGACGTGATCGAAAGCGCCAGCCATGACAATGCGGAAGCTAAAACGATCAAAACCCATCACAATGTAGGCGGATTGCCGGCAAATATGGCGTTTGAGTTAGTCGAACCGCTGCGCCAACTTTTTAAAGATGAAGTGCGGCGGGTTGGTTTGGCGTTGGGCTTGCCCGACGCCATCGTGTGGCGACAGCCTTTTCCAGGTCCGGGCTTGGCGATACGCTGTCTGGGCGAAATTAGTTGGGAACGTTTAGAACGGTTGCGGGCGGCGGACGCCATCTATTTGGAAGAGTTGGAGAATGCCGGCATGTTGCGGGGGGATACGCAGCAAGCGTTTGCCGTCTTGCTGCCCGTCAAAAGCGTAGGCGTGATGGGGGATGGTCGCACCTATGAAGAAGCGCTAGCATTGCGAGCCGTAACTACAGAAGATTTTATGACAGCCGATTGGGCGCGATTGCCGGCAGAGTTGCTGGCTCGCGTCAGCCGCCGCATCGTCAACGAAGTTGCCGGCATTAACAGGGTAGTGTACGACATCACCTCCAAACCGCCCGGCACCATCGAGTGGGAATAAATGAATAGCGAAGCGACATTAAATCTATTGCTGCACGGCAATCAACTCAAACGAACTGTTCGGTCAGGTTGGGTACAGCGCGGCATCCCCAACCCAGAGAGCGTAGCGGCGCACAGCTACGGCGTGGCGTTTGCCGTCTTAACCCTGGCGCCGCTGCTCGATCAACCCATCAATATGGAACGGGCATTAACCATGGTGATTTTGCACGATTTGCCTGAAGGGTTAACCACAGACATCCCAGTTCCATCGTGGCGTTATTTGCCGGCAAACAGCAAAAGTGCCGTGGAACGCCGGGCGATGCGGGATATTTTTGCCGAGACGCCGCAACTCGCTCCGCCCCTGTTGGACGCCTGGGAAGAGTTAAACGCCGGGCAAACGATCGAAGCCAAATTGACCCATGACGCCGATAAACTGGACCTATTTATTCAAGCCTACCAATATGAACGACAGTTTGGCGCCCGTACTCTGGAAGAGTTTTGGCTGCGGGGGGCGTCCTTCCATTTCGAAGCGTCTCACGCCTTATTTGAAACGTTGGTCAACAAGCGAAAAAACGAGCAGCATGAGCAGTAAAAAGAAGATCATCCATGCCAAAACGGGCAAAACGCTGGTGGCAGAGGCGAAATGGTGCGATTCTTTTGCCGCAAAATTGCGCGGCTTTACCTTTCGCAGCAGCCTCAACCCTGGCGAAGGGTTGACGTTGGTCGAAAAAAAGGATAGTCGGATGGCGGCTTCGATCCATATGCTGTTTGTCAACATGCCGCTGGGAGTAGTATGGGTCAATGATGCCGGCATTGTGGTAGACAGCGTTGTCGCCAAACCATGGCGACTTTCCTACGCGCCGCAAGCCCCCGCCCGCTATGTTATCGAAGCCGCGCCCGCCATTGTCGAGCAAGTCACCGTTGGAGACGAACTACAGTTCCTCGAAATCGATGGCTAAAATCAGATTGTTCATTACCGGAGGCAGTAGCTTTTTTGGTAGCTGTTTCATCCCCCAACTGCCCAATAAGTTTCAAACCCAATATAGTTACTTTTCCAAAAAGCCGGTGGGGTTGCCGCATGGCGTCCAACTCGATATCCGAGACGAAGATGCGGTAGAGCGTCAGATTAATCGTTGGCAGCCGCAAATTATCCTCCATTTGGCAGGTTCAAATCGGGGGGCAAATATGTTGGAGACAATAGTGAAAGGCGCCGCCCATATCGCCGCTGCCGCCAACCAGATCAACGCCCGCCTGATTCATCTTTCTACAGATGTGTTGTTCGACGGTTCCGCCGCCCCATATGTCGAAACAGACCCGCCCGCCCCGATTCACGCTTATGGGCGCGCCAAAGCTGCGGCGGAAAAGTTGATCGCCGCCCATCCCAATCATGTTATCGTGCGCACGTCGCTTATTTATAGCTTGCGGCAGCCGGGGCACAGCGTTCGCTGGATGAAGCGCGCCCTAGAGAGCGGGCAGCAGGTGACGCTCTTTACAAATCAATGGCGCAATCCGATTGAGTCGGGAACGCTGGGGGGGGCGTTGTCGGAGTTGATGGAGAGCGATTATGCCGGCATTTTGCATGTTGCCGGCAGCCAAGCGTTGACCCGGGCGGAATTTGGCTTGCGGTTGCTTGATCATTACCAAATCCCATATCAAGATAAAGTCCAATTTGCTCTCAGCGACCCGACCCAATATCCGGCTGACGTGCGGCTTGATTGCCGGCAGGCGGCTGGGATGCTCCAAACCCCGCTCATCGGCGTTGATACCCAGTTAAAAAACCTTCCTCGCCCATCTTAACGCCAAGCTTAAAGTTGTCCCGTTAAACTGCATAAATCTCCGTTGGCATTTTTTTAACCAAATTCCAACCAATTTGTGAAATTCTACGCAAATTGGGCGAAAATGGCTTGACTTTCATTCTAAAAATATGTTAGACTGCACGCCGACACGTTAAGCAGGATACGAAGTGGCAATCCCCAATAATCCAAATTTCGGAGATAGCAACAATCTTATGAAAGAAATGTTGACCCCATTTGAAGAAATGGAAATTCTGAGCGTTCTCCTTGCCGAAGCAAGCGAACGCGGGTATCTCACATACGACCAGCTTCTTAAAACGTTGCCAGACGTTGAGGAAAACGTTCCTCTGCTGGATACTATAATGGAAGAGTTACAAGCGGCGAATATCCAACTGTTTACCAGCCAGAAAGATGTAGACGAGTTAGAAGCGAACGAATTCGGCGCAAACAATAAATTTGTCGGCAAAATCAATGGGGTAGTATACGACCCAGAAGAGCATCCCCATGCCGCGCCACTATTTGATCTAAGCAGCGTTCCAATTGATGATTCAGTCGGTTTATATTTTCGAGAGATGGGGCAGCAAGGGCTGCTGACCGCTGAGGAAGAGGTCAATCTGGCGAAAGAGATCGAAGCTGGACGAGAAGTTGAAACGCAAATGGCTGACCCTGCCATTGAATTGAGCTTGAATGAGCAGGATAAGGCTTATCTGGTGCGCGAAAAGGGAGACGCCGCCCGCGCCCATCTTATCCGCGCCAACACTCGGCTGGTGGTTAGCATCGCGAAAAAATACCGGGGACGCGGCTTGCAATTCCTAGATTTGATTCAAGAAGGGAATGTGGGCTTGATGAAAGCGGTAGAAAAATATGATTATCGCCGCGGCAATCGGTTTAGCACTTACGCGACTTGGTGGATTCGACAGGCGGTAACCCGCGCCTTGGCGAATCATGGGCGCACTATCCGTATCCCAGCCCATTTGGGCGGACGTATCGCCAAGTTGTATCAGGTGGCGCAAGAGCTTGAGCAAGAGTTTGGGCGTCAACCCACCCCAGAAGAGATCGCCGAGCATATGGAATTGCCGGCAGACCGAGTGCGGTGGATGTTGCGTACCAGCCGTCAACCCGTCCATCTTGAACGTCCAGTAGGGGATGAATCTGACGCGGAATTAGGCGATTTTATTGAAGATGTTGAAGCTCCTCCCCCAGTAGAAACGGTGGCGTCTAATATGCTTACAGAAGAAATCGGCGAAATTTTAGATCAGCTTACCCCCCGTGAGGCGCGTATTTTGCGTTTACGATATGGGTTACAAGATGGCGAATCTCGCACGTTGAAAGAGGTTGGCGAGATGTTTGGCTTATCCCGCGAGCGCATCCGCCAGCTAGAAAAAGAGGCGTTGCGCAAGCTGCGTCATCCTAACTTTGCCGGGCATCTCCGTCAATATTTAAATTAGGCTGAAAACATACAATTGAATATCTGAACAAAACTCCTCATTGAGGGGTTTTTCTTTTGCCATTAGCGTAATCGCTGGAACTCTTCCAGGAAGGATAGACCCATTTTTTCCCGCTCTGCTGCCGGCAATAATGAAGCGTGAACCCCATTCATTACCAACCGCTCAATTTGCTCCCGGCTCCAGCCATATGCTGCCTGACAAACGAGATATTCATTGGTAAGCGTGGTGTTAAACATCGGCGGGTCGTCGCTGTTGATGGTAATGTAAAGTCCCTCCTGCAAAAGTTGGGGCAAACTATGCGCTGCCAACGAATGGTAAACGCCCAGACAGACGTTGCTGGACGGGCAAACTTCTAACGGGATCTGGGCGCGGCGCAAATGCGCCATTAGGGCGGGATCTTCTACCGCCCGCACGCCATGCCCAATTCGTTGGCTATCTGCCGTTTCGAGGGCGTTCCACACGCTTTCTGCTCCTGCCGTTTCGCCAGCATGCAAAATGCAGGGAATGCCGGCAGCGCGCGCTTTGTCAAACGCCGCCTGAAACTTTTGCGGCGGATTGCTGCTTTCTTTTCCCCCCAGTCCCAAAGCGATAACCCCATCTCCATACCGCTCGAGCGCCCAACCCGCTACGATATCGCCTAATTTCTGGCTGTTGTCTCGCACAATATCCACGATAACGCCCATTTTGACCCCCAACTCTTTCTCGCCCCAAACCCGGGCTCGATTAATGGCGTCGATTTGTTCATGAAAGCCCAATTGACTATGGATATATTGGGTAGAGGCGCTATAGGTGACTTCGCTATATTGAATGTTTTGGTCGGCTTGCCCTTGTAAAAAATCACGGGTTATCAGTTCAATGTCGTCAACGGAGCGCAAACATTTGGCGATGGCTATATAGATCTCGATAAAGTGGCTAAAATCGCGGAAATTGTACCAAGCGCGAATGCCGGCAATATCAGATGCCGGCAATGCTATATGATGCCGATTTGCCAATTTTAACAACGTTTCCGGGCGAATCGAGCCTTCCAAATGGACGTGCAGCTCTACTTTAGGCATTTTGTGGATAAACTGTTCCATTTTGCGCCCGCTACCGCCCCAAATACGCTTTCCGCAATTGCTCATTGTGCAGCAGATTTTCCGCTTTGTCCGCCAACACAATTCGCCCTGTCTGCACCACATACCCCCTATCAGCGATAGACAACGCCATGTTGGCGTTTTGCTCTACCATAAATACCGCTGTTCCCTGCTCCTGATTGATCTGTTTGATCAATTCGAAATTTTGCTCCACTAGCAGTGGCGCTAAACCCATTGATGGCTCATCCATCAGCAGCAATTTTGGACGAGACATCAACGCCCGCGCCATTGCCAACATCTGCTGCTCGCCGCCGCTTAAGGTGCTGCCCATCTGTCCATACCGCTCACGCAAACGAGGGAATTGCTCTAACAAGCGTTCTAAATCCTCTTCGACCACATCCCGATCGTCCCGCAAATAAGCGCCCATCAACAAATTCTCGCGGATACTCATATCTCCAAAAACGCGTCGATTTTCCGGCACTACCGCCATGCCTCGTTTAATGCGGTAGCTGGTGGGGCGACGGGTGACATCCTCGCCATCGAATTCAACTGTGCCGCTGGTAGGGCGGACGATGCCTAGGGCAGTTTTAAGAGTGGTCGATTTGCCTGAAGCGTTGCCGCCCAACAAACAAATCAATTCGCCGGGATAGATGACCAGATTCACATCTTGCAAAATGTGAATCAATCCATAATAGGTGTTGACGTTGGCGAATCGAACCAGCGGTTCAGGGAGTTGGGTTGGGCTGGGTTTGCTCATTATCGTAATTCTTTGTGGCGGCGTCCAAGGTAGGCTTCAATTACTTTTTCGTCGCTGGTCACTTCTTCAAATGAGCCTTCGGCGATCTTTTCTCCATGATCTAACACGATCACTCGATCAGAAATCGATCCAACGACATTCATATCGTGTTCGATGAGCAAAATAGTGTAGCCGGCATCTTGGCGCAATTGCCCGATCATTTCGGTAACTTCCAGCGATTCGTTGGGGTTCATGCCGGCAGCCGGCTCGTCTAGCAGCAAAAAGGAGGCGTTGGTCATCATCGCTCTGGCGATCTCAAGCCGACGCCGATTGGCGTAAGATAAACTATAGGCGGGTTGATCGTATCGATACCCTTTGAGCCGATTGCCAAAAAAGCTTAGCTTTTCTTCCGCTTTTGCCCGAATCATTGCCTCTTCGTTACGCCATTTTGGAATGCGAAATGTGGCAGGTAAAATGCCGGCATTGGTGTGGCAAAATGCCGCCGACATCACATTTTCGATCACGCTCATATTCAAAAAAACGCGCAACGATTGAAAAGTGCGAGCGATGCCCAATTTGGTAATATCGTGCGGCTGTTTGCCCAATAACGACTCTCCTTTAAAGTGAATATCCCCCGAATCAGGCGCATAAATTCCGGTGACCAAATTCAACACCGTTGATTTGCCCGCCCCATTCGGACCTATAATGCTGACGATCTCCTCCTTATCTACCGCCATTGACAACCCATTGATCGCCTGCAATCCGCCGAAGCTTTTGTTCAGCTCTGTGATTTCCAATAAAGTCATTTTTGTCTATCTCAACTCAAACAAGTTAAATGATTTGCACTTCCGCTTTGCCCAGCAACCCTTGCGGGCGAGCGATCATCAAAACCACCAAGGTAACCCCGACGATTAAGATGCGCGTAGCGGCAGGTTCAACCGCTAAACGGGTTTCCCAACTAAAGGCGAATAGATAAATCGTTATCCCCAGCAACGGGTAAAATATTTGAGGTCGCTGGCGGGATAAAATCAGCGCCAACAATACAAAGACTGCCAACATGGTGACCATATTGCCCACCAACTGATAATTTTCGGGGATAACTAGCCAGCCTTGCACAAATTCATTCAGAATGGAGCCAGCTTCGGGAAAACCGCCGTCTAAAGATGGGGCGATGATGGCAATGAGTCCTTTAAATAGATATCCGCCCACAACTGTGCCGGCAAGAACCATCACGAATTTTTTAAACGGCTTAAGCAGCCAGAACAAACCCAGTAAGCTTAATCCATAAAAGAGATAACCCGCCACCGTCACACTGCGTAACGCTTCTGGCACGATGGTAAAGATAAACGCCCCCACAATGGCGCCAGGCAAGCTGCCCGTGCCGCCTAAAACCATCATGGCGTATAAGTTAATCAAAGTTAGAACGCTATAACGAGGATTGGGCACGACATTGCCCTGAAAAGCGGCGTCAGTGGCGCCAACTAGGGCGGCGATGCCCGCCCCAATAGCAAACGCCAACAACTTTAGGCGTCGGGTAGGCATTCCCATCACTTCCGCCGCCAGCTCGTCTTCTCTCAACGCTCGCCAGGAGCGCCCGATCCGAGAGTGATTGATATTGTGAATGATGATGTACACCAGAATCAACAAACCCAAAAAGAGGAAGTAATATTGTTGGGTGGTTTCAAATGTATAGCCAAAAAGGGATATTTCATCCAATTTGTTGATCCCATTGGGACCTCTGGTGAAATCAATGGGGCGGTCGTTGATGAAATCGGGTAACTTGACGCGGGTGGCGGTAAGCGCCAATTGTAAAAATACTTGGCCAAAACCCAACGTGACGATAGCCAAATAGTCGCCTGCCAACCGAATGGAAACCAGCCCGATCAGGTAGCCAACCGCCGCTACAATTAGGATGATCAATGGGATGCTGAGGATGGAAGGAAAGGCAAAGCCGTTGGGCACAACCCCTTCAATTTCGATGAAACTAGATGACATATAGGCATACAAATAGCCAGCAATGCCCATAAAGGCGATATAACCTAAATCGAGCAAGCCGGCATACCCCACCACCACATTTAACCCAATCGCCAAAATGGCGAAGGAGAGAAAACGAACGCCGGTACGCAGTAGAAAAGCGTTATCGGAAATGCCGGCAGCGTTGAGAAAGCTCTCTGAACTGGAAACGAAGGGAAAGATAAGGGCTAAGAATATGATGAAGCCATATCGGCCCATTTCTGGAATCGCTTCCCAGCCATCTGCCAATCGTCCAAAAATGCCGGCACGGCGCGCTTTTCGCTGGTCAACTTGGGCTACCCATTGGTCGGATCCCACATTTTGATCGGCAGCGTCTACTTTATCAGGATCATGTCGCGTCGATTCGTCGCTCATCTTACACTTTTTGGATCAATGGTTTGCCTAGTAATCCACTAGGACGAATCAACAAAACCAACACTAGCAAAATAAAGGCGATGGCGTCTTTAAAGGTGATAGAGATGTAAACGCTGGTAAACGCCTCCGCCATCCCTAATAAAATGCCGCCCAACGCCGCGCCAGGGATAGAGCCAATACCGCCAATAACGGCAGAAGTAAACCCCTTTAAACCTGCCAAAAATCCCATGGTGTGCCGAATGCTGAAGAAAACGATGCCCACCAACACCCCACCAGCCCCCGCCAACGCCGCCCCGATAAAAAAGGTGACCAAAATCACCTGATCCACATCAACCCCCATCATGGCGGCGGCGTCCAAATCCATCGAGACCGCCCGCATCGCTCTGCCCAATCGAGTCCTTTGTACAAAGTAAGTTAATGCCAACATCAAAATCAGGGTAACTGCAATAACCAAAAAACGGGAGGCGTGAATCTTTAAATCGCCAAAAGTAAATGCGCTTTCAGTCGGTATCAATGTGCCGCTGCCGTAACTTAACGGGCGGGGACTAATAGTGATTTGCACGATATTTTGCAAAATAAATGATACGCCCAAGGCGCTGATCAGGGGAGCAATGCGCGGGGCGTATCGTAGCGGCCGGTAGGCAAACCGCTCGACTGCAATACTGATGATGCCAGCCCCAACCATGGCGGCGATCAGCATCAATACGATGATGATTGCCGTGGAAATGATCGCCCCTTCTTCGGTAAAAAAGAGGATGAAAATGCCATACCCCAAATATGCGCCGATCATGTAGATGTCGCCGTGGGCGAAATTGAGCAACTTCAAAATGCCATACACCATGGAATAGCCTAGCGCAATCAAAGCATACACGCTGCCCAAGGTTAACCCGTTCAGCAGCGTTTGAAGCAATTTATCGAGGTCTAGCAACTCCATATCATTTCCCTGCGACTGGAAAAAGAGGCAGAAGAGCGAGGAGAAGGCAACAAACGCCTCTCCCAACTTGTGGGCTGCCTGCCGGCATTTGCAAATGCCGGCAGGCACGCTCCTAAATTGATAAAACTATTGCAACAATTGGAATTCGCCATCCATAATTTGGAACAGAGAGAAGCTGCCTTGAGCTTGGTTGTTGTCGTCAAAAGCGATGCTCAAACTCAAAGGCGTGGTGTCCAAACTCATGTCGCCGAGGGCGTCAACAACGCAAGCGCGAGAGACCTCGCCGCCGCGAGCGCAGACAGCAATTGCATCTAATGCCACATACGCCGCTAAATGCGCCGCCCCGCCAAATGCGCCGAATTCTTCGTTGTATTCAGCGGCATACGCTTCGTTGTAGGGCGTCATAGATGAGACTAAATTGGGGTCGGGAGCAAAGAAGGTGACATACGCCCCGTCAACTGCGGCGCCTGCAGTATCGATCAACTCAGGCGAAAAGCCGCCGTCTGCCAGGAAATAAATCCCCTCGTACCCTTGCTCTTGCAACTGAATCGCCAACGTCGCCTCTTGCCCCACGATTTGGCTGGGGAAGATGACGATGTCGAAACCGCCGCTGACGATGTTGGTGGCAATGGAGGAGAAATCAGTCTCTTCTTGTGATACGGAAGCGCGTGCCACGTCGATGCCGGCATCCGCGAATATGGCGTCGATCTCATCATCCAACCCAACAGAGTACGAGGATTGGTCATCCACCAAAAAGGCGGACGAAACGCCCAGGGTATCGATAGCGTAGTCGGCGATCGTTTGGCTTTGCGCCGCGTCGGTGGGGATGGGTCGGAAGAAGGTGGCTGTGCCAGGGTCTGTTAGGTCGGTGCGGGTGCAAGATGGGGTGATGTGCGCCAATCCAGCATCTTCAAAGACGGGTTGGGTCGATTCGCACACCTGGCTGCCGGCAGGGCCCACCACAACCATTACGTCGCTGTCGGCGGTTAACCTTTCGGCAACAATACGACCGGTGTCAGGGTTAATTTCCGTATCCTCTTCCACTACTTCCACATTCAGACCAGTCATCTCATTAAAGATATCAACTGTTACCTTAACAAAGCCAAGCTGTTCTTGCCCAATAAAAGCGGCGCCGCCGGTTAGCGGGCTGAGGAAGCCGACCTTGATAGTTCCATCATAATCGATCATCCCTATGTCATCGTCCATATCGGTCTGCCTGCCTGGATCATCGCTAGCCAACACTGCATAGGCGCTATCTTGAATTTGGAAGAGAGTAAAGCCGCCTTCAGCTTGGTTGTTTGCCCCAAACTTGATCGGGATTCCTAGCATCGTGACTGGCAGATCGGTGTTGCCTAATTCAGTTACTACACATTCTCGGGTGACGTCGCCAGCGCATCGTTCGATCGCGCTCAAAAGCACCTCCGCCGCCATGCCGGCAGCCCCGCCAAATGCGCCAAACTCTTCGCTATATTGCGCAGCGTAACGCTCGTTGTAGTCTTGCGCTTCTGGCACTAGATTGGGGTCTGGGGCAAAGAAGGAGAGGTATGCTCCTTCCACTGCGTCGCCGCCAATGGTTAACAATTCGGGCGAAAAGCCGCCATCTGCCATAAAGTAGACGCCGTTATACCCTTGCTCGCGCAATTGAATTGCCAACGTTGCCTCTTGCCCCACGATTTGGCTGGGGAAGAAGACTACGTCGTAGCCGCCGGAGATGATGGCGGTAACGATGGATGATAGGTCTGTCTCTTCTTGCGACACGGAAGCGCGGGCAAAATCAATGCCCATGGCGTCAAGTTCCGCTTCCATTTCATCATTTAAACCAACGGAGTAGGAGGATTGATCGTCGAGCAGATAGACGTTGGTAGCCCCCAAAGTGTTGACCATATATTCGGCGTCGGTTTTGCTTTGGTCTGCGTCGGTGGGGATGGGGCGGAAGAAGGTGGCTGTGCCGGGGTCTGTTAGGTCGGTGCGGGTGCAAGATGGCGTAATATGGGCGATGCCGGCATCTTCAAATACGGGTTGTACCGCCTCACATACCTGACTGCCGGCAGGACCAACCACGCCAATAATGGCATCATCGGCGGCAAAGCGCTCGGCAACAATGCGACCCGTGTCGGGATTGATTTCCGTATCCCCTTCAACTACTTCCACATTCAGACCACTGTTTTCATTGAAAATTTCCACCGCCACTTTGACGAAACCAAGCTGCTCTTGCCCAATAAAAGCGGCGCCGCCGGTTAACGGCGACAAAAATCCGATTTTGATTGGGGCGTCATCGCCGCCGTCATCATCTGGTTCGGCGGTCGGGTCCGGCTCTGGTTCCGGTTCGTTAGTGGGGTCCGGTTCATCTGGCTCGGCGGTCGGTTCTGGCGGGGCGGCAGTTGGTTCTGGCTCTGGCTCAGGGGTAACTTCTTCTCGGCGGCACGCGCCTAACGCCATCGAAAACAACAGCAATAACAGTAAAAATTTAATCGTTTTCCGCATCTTTCTTCTCCATTTTTTCTAAATCTAATCATCAAGGGGGCAACTGTAACGAACCTTTGGGTTGCTAGATTTTGTCGATAAGCGCCATCCTTTGCCTCATTTCGGCGGCTAATAAATTGTCTGACTTGAGAGTAACTGTTCTACGGTTGGCAATTAAATCATTGAGCTGTTTAAAGATTGCTCATGCCTTCGTTATGCCAGAACTCCTCTAATTCTACTCCAAGCCCGTCAACTGTGCGATTGCACCAAGCAAAAAAGCCTGTAATTTGATTAATTTCTAAAATTGCTTTGTCGCCAAACCCTTCGTCGCGCAGCCGAACCACATCACTTTCTTCTATTTTGGCAGGGGTTTCGGTGAGTTTCGCCACATAATCCAACATGGCGCGATCGGGAGCGGATAATTTTGCCTGACGGTAATCCCGCTTCATTATTTCAACCCATTTGGCGTCGCCCACTTCGCGGAGAAGACCTTCTCCATGATGGCGTATTCAGTAATGGCACCCATTTAATACAGAAACGGTGACGGCGATCATTTCTCGCTGCGCCAATGTCAAATCGCAATCGCCATGCATCAACCCATTGTAAAAGGTCATCAGGGCGCGCAAGGCAGCGCTGTTTAAGCTGTGGGCTTTGATGATGTTGTCTACGCCGCCCCAGGAGCGTTTAGAGCCGTTGTAATATTTAGCGACGATGCCGGCAGCTTCGTCTTCAGAAATCGTTTTTATCCAAGTCATTTATCTTCTACCCTTATCGTTACCTTACATTCAATTAATTTGTCGGCGCTCAATACCAGTTGGATATAATAGCCCAAACCTTATTATCATCCTTTTATACCTTAGTTGCGACTGAAATGCCGGCATGTTATGCTTTCAACATGGCAATAAATGGCAGAGGTATTTGCCCAACAAACGACGCGGCGATATTTTCGGAGTGTTAAACGATGGAACAGACAAAGATTTTGGTGGTAGAAGATGAAGTTTCAATGGCGCATACCATTGGGCATGTACTGCGAGAAGCTGGGCATGAACCCATTATCGCCAACACTGCCGAAGATGGGCTGCGGCTAGCGTATGAATTTCGCCCTGACATTGCCTTGTTAGATGTCATGGTGCCGACGATGGGCGGCTGGCAATTGTGCCAAAATTTACGCATGTTATCCGCCGATATGCCTATCATCTTTTTAACCGCTCTAGGCGATACCGACAATGTAGTAAAAGGGTTAGAAATGGGCGCCGACGATTATCTGGTTAAGCCGTTTAAAGGGCGGGAGCTGCTGGCGCGGGTAAACGCCCAATTGCGGCGCGCCTTGCGCGAAGTGAAACCCACCGAAATAATCGTGGTGGCGGGCGGAGAAATAATGGTCGATTTGCGAACGCGCCTAGTTAAGGTGGAAGGTAGAGAGGTAGAGTTGACTCCCCGTGAATTCGATCTGTTTTCTACTTTGGCAAAAAATGCCGGCAGGGTGGTGCCCAGCGTAGAACTCGCCAGAAAAGCGTGGGGAATCGACGATGATGACGCCTTGACCAACCTAAAACCATACATTCATTACTTGAGAAAAAAGATAGAAAGCGATCCGGCTTCCCCTCGCTGGATATTAACCGCAAGAGGAGTGGGTTACCGTCTGGCGAGCGAATAGCCGACAACATTTTATTTAACTAAAAGACACAATGAACCAGTCCGACATCGTCATGATTGTGTTGGATACCCAACGTGCCGACCGCCTCGGTTGCTATGGGTATCGCCGCCCGATATCCCCCAATTTAGACGCCTTTGCTGAAAAAAGCGTTCTTTTTGAACGGGCTGTTTCCCCAGCCCAATGGACGATCCCCAGCCACGCCTCCTTTTTTACCGGTCTCTATCCTACTGCTCACCAGGTTATTCAATCAACCCACAGCCTAGGAAAAGATCGCCCCCATTTGGTCGAACTGTTGCGCCACAACGGATATGATACCATCGGCTTTTGCAACAATCCCCTTGTTGGCGTGTTAAACAATGGGTTAAAACGTGGGTTTCAAACCTTTTACAACTATGGCGGCGCAATTCCCACTCTGCCCAAAAGTCAATCCCGACTGCCTTACCCATTCAATCGGTTGATGGAAGCGTACACCCAATTTTTGCGCCGGATTTCTTACCCGATTCAAAACTTTTTTAGCCAATCTGATTTGGCTTTTAGTTTGTCGTTACATGCCCGACTAACCCCATTATGGACGCAATTAGCCCGTTTCAAAGGGCAAAATGCCCGTTCGGTGGCGGATGTATGCCAATTTTTAACGGAGCGGCGGCGACGCCAGCCGCTATTTTTGTTTTTGAATTTGATGGAGACCCATTTGCCCTTTACGCCGCCGCCTCGATTTGTTGAAAAATGGGCGCCAGATATGGTAACCAGCGAGGGTAAAGAGACGATGAATCGCTGGAATCGTGAATCGTATCGATGGGGGGCGCCGTTGGAACGCCCTCACTCCCCGCTGGAAGCGCGGTTGCTAAGCGATATGTACGATGCAGAAGTGGCTTATCAGGACGATTATTTACAGCCGTTGCTATCGCTGTTGAACCGGCGGGAAAATACCGCCACTTTTGTTGTATCTGATCATGGAGATGGGTTGGGCGAACATGGCTTTATGGGGCACGCCTTTGTAGCGTATCAGGAGTTGACGCATGTGCCATTGATTTGGCATTGGGAGGGACGCCTGCCGGCATCCGCCCGCGTTTCCGCTCCAGTTAGCTCCCGCCGTCTGTTTCATTCCATCCTCGATATTGCCGGCGCCCAACAGATGCCGGCAGCTATCTCCCCAGAAGAAATTCATGGTCTCTCCCTCAAACAATCGATATTCGGAGCTGATCCAGAAAACCAAACTGCCTACAGCGAGGTTTATCCGCCGCTCAACTTCATCCGGGCTGTTTCTGACCGTTTTCCGCAGCTTATCGAACGACATAATTGTCACGCTGTCCGCCGAGCTGTCACCCAAAAAGAGTGGAAATTGATTGTGGAGGATAGCCAACCCGCTGAACTATTTGATCTCTCCTCTGACCCGCAGGAGTTGCTCAACCAACTAGAAAAATCTCCAGCCCGCGCCCAGCGCCTCAACAACGCCCTAACCCAAACATCCCAAAAGTTAGAGGCTATTCGGGATGGATTTAGCCAAGGGGAGACGTTGGATTTGTCGGGAGATGAGCAGTTGTTGCAACGTTTGCGCGGTTTGGGATATATTGATTGATATGCGTTAATTCAATTGGGGCGTCAATTTCGCCGCCCATTCCAACAATGAATCATTTTCATTAGAGAGCTTTTCTATGTTTGATTTTTTTAAGGATATCGACCCTGTCGCTTTTACGATTCCCATTGGGGAAGATGGCATTCCTATCTTTTGGTATGCCATTATCATTGTTGCCGGCATTTTTCTGGGCGGCCTGTGGGCAGCTAGAGAGATCGACCAACGAGGCAGCGATGTAGACGAATTTTACAATGGGCTGCTGGTGACGGTGTTGGCAGGCTACTTCTTTGCCCGGCTATGGTATGTTTTTCAGGACGTTTACTTTGCCGGCAATAGGGCTAATTACGCCACCTTGCTCGACGTGATCAACATTCGCGCTGGCGGCGTCAACATTCTGGGCGGCTTTGTGGGGGCGGCTTTAGTGGGATGGCTGTATGCCAGATGGCGAAAATTAAACGTGTGGGATTATGCCGATGTGGCAGGACCAGCCATTTTGGTGGCGCAATCGATCGGACGCTGGGGTAACCTGATCAACCAAGAGCTGTATGGACAGCCAACGGGCAACGACAATTGGGGGCTGCTCATCGACCCTCGAAATCGCATTCCCCCATACAACAATTTGGCGGAATATCCAGCCGACACCCGCTTTCATCCCACATTTTTATATGAATCGATTTGGTTGCTGCTCGGCTTTATCGTTTTGGTCGCGGTTAATCGCCGCTATCGGGGCAAATGGCAATCGGGCGTCTTGTTTGGGCTGTTTATGCTGTGGTGGGGGGCTGGTCGAGCCGTTATCGAACTGTTCCGCCCAGATCAGCCAGCCATCGGCAGCAGCGCCGTGACCTATTCGATGGTATTTGCAATTGGGTTGGCGCTTGCCGGCATTTACATCATGCTCAGCCGCCTAGGTCGGTTGCCGGCCGGGGCGCGGGAAAAACGGCGCGCCAAACGCCGCGTTCGCCGCCCCAAACGGGAACGCGACACAGCATCCTAATTTGACGTTATTTAGCCTTTACGGCTGCCAAACCCACAAATCATAAACCAAAGCGCTATCGCGGACAGTTAGCAGCGGCACAACCGCGCCGCCTAAATTGCCGCCGGTAAACGCAAAATCCCCCGTGTTTGGGTTCAAACTCGCCACTAAAAAGCTCTCGTTATTAACCCACTCGCCCCCTTGCGCAATATGCCCTGCCGGCAAGTTGCGAGCCGATGGCGGCGACCCTAACTGCCCAATAAAATATTGAGAGCCAGTTGCATACAAAAAGCGGTTATGGTCGGGGCTCCAGCCTAAAAATCGCAAATTGTTCCCCTGCCCGCCATATTGGATGCCATTTAACCCATCTCCATCGGCAATGATGAGTTGGCTGATGTTGTTGCCGGCATTTTGCGTGTATGCCAACTTGCTCCCATCCCCTGACCACGCTATCGAACTAAACAAAAAATTGCCTGGCAGCGCATTCACCTGCTGCGCTTCTCCCTGCGCCGGAATTTGCCACAGCGACGCCGACGCCCCCGCCGAAAATGGCTCAGCCCCCGGAATCAAAACAAACGCCCTGCTCCCGTCATCTGTCCAGCTAGCCGTTGGCGCATAGGCATATTCGCTGGCAGTATTGATAAAACCAAACCAAATCAATTGTTGTTGGTCGGAGCCATCTACATTTGCCCGAACGATATGCCCTTCCTGATCTGGGTTGACGCTTCCCGGAAAGGCAAATAAGGTTGTCCCGCTGGGCGAAATAGCTGGATTTGTCCCCGTCCCCTCAGGAAAACGTTCGTCGACATCGCCCGACTCTGACACGACCCAAAAATCTCCAACCGCTTCTACGCCCAGCCCGCTGATTAAGCTAACTTGGCTGTTGAACCAAAATCCGCTGTCGTCAGGCATCTCGCCAAATTGGGCGATTTGCCGGCGAAAGAGGGTAGGATCGTTCGCGTTTGACGCGGGCGGCAATTGGCTTGAATTTGTCAGTTCAACAGGCGTTCCGCCGGCTAAATTGACGATTTTCAAACTGTTTCGGTTCTCCTGTTCGCCGTTTAAATAGAGCGCTTCTTCCCCGTCTGCAGATATTTTTATGGCGCCTACATTTTGGTTTGCGGCAACCAGATTGTCATCGATAGCGGTTAACACGCCGCCGCTTAACTCCAGTTGCAGATGATGAATTTCCCCGCCAGAAGCGTAAATTAAGGCTGGCGGCGGTCCGGCTATGGGCGTGGGGGTTGGCGGCGCCGGCGCCACTTCCACATTTCCGATATTTCTAGCTTCGGTATGCTGGCTGGAAGCGGAAACCCAGCATGGATCTGACACATTTGCCGGACATTGTATCAGCCACCAATCGCCTGATTCGTCTCGCCCCAATAGTTGGGCTTGCGCCCCGCCGACAAAGGCGCCTACAATGTCATAATTTTCGCCTGGACCATTCCTAATATTTAGATTTAGCCGCGCAGTAACAGATGGGGGGTTGGGTATAGTGGTGGGCAGGGGGGCGGCTGTGGGAGAAACGGGCGGGTCAGTGGCGGGCGTGTTGCCGGTAAAAGGAGCGTTGCATGCCAATGCCGTTGCAGACAAAAAGCCAATGAACCACATTATGGGAGAGAATGTTCGATTGCTAAACATGAGTTTCCTCAATTTGTTTCCGCCCTTCTTTACTCTTTTGGTACAATCCGTTAAAAAGGGTCGGCGATGATATTTTGGGGACAGGGAGTTTGCCTTGATTAATTGAAATGCCGGCATTTTCCCAATAAACAGATTAACTTATGCGAGATTTTATCGAACAAGTAAAACGGAGCGGCGATTTAATTCGTATAACCCGTCCGGTTGAGGTCGAGTACGAGATCGCTAATGTGGCTAATGCGTTAGCGGCAAAACCAACTTTGTTCGAAAACATCGTTCATTATCCAGGCTGGCGCATTTTTTCAGGACAATGCGCCGAGCGGCGCTATTTTAGCATGAGTTTGGGCGTTCCTGTCAAGGAATTAACTGCGCATTTGGCGGCGGCGTTGCAAAAGCCGAAAACGCCGCCGATAGTTGACGCTGCGCCTTGCCAAGAGATCGTCGAAATGGAAGTGGATTTGCATCGATTGCCGGCATTGCTACATTTGCCCCAGGATGCCGGCAACTATATCGCCAGCAATGTAGTTATCACCCACGATCCAGAGTTCGGACGAAACATGTGCTACCACCGCCTGTTGCGGTTAGACGAAAAACGGTTCGCCGCCCGCATCATCGAACGGCGCGGCACTTACAACGCCATGCAAAAAGTTGACGGCGATTTGCCGGTAGCGATCTGCATTGGCGTCTCTTCCGCTGTCCATTTAGCCGCCTCTATGTCGCCGCCGCCTGAGGTAGACGAATTGGCGGTGGCTAACGCGCTGGCGCCCACGCCGCTGGTCAAATGCCTTACCAACGAGTTGCATGTGCCGGCAAACGCCGAAATCGTCCTAGAAGGCAGAATCACCACTCAAACGGTCAACGAAGGTCCCTTCATGGATCTCACAGAAACGATGGATATCGTCCGCCAGCAACCCGTTATCGAAATCGACTGTTTCACCTGTCGCCGAGACCCCATCTTTCACGCCCTGCTGCCCGGCGGATTAGAACACAAACAGTTGATGGGCATGCCCCGTGAACCCACCATTTACGCCGAGGTTAACAAAGTAGCCCGCTGTACTGGCGCATACATCACCCCTGGCGGCGCCAGTTGGCTGCATGCCGTCGTCCAAATCGACAAACGCCATCCCGACGACGGACGTCGGGCGATCGAAGCCGCTTTTCGCGGACATGGGTCGCTGAAGCATGTTTGGATCGTCGATACCGACATCGATATTTATGACCCGATGCAGGTGGAATGGGCAGTTGCCACCCGCTTTCAATCTGACCAAGATTTGATTATTTTTCAGGATATGCCAGGCAGCTCCCTCGACCCTTCTGGCACTCACATGCCTGGGCAAAAAAGCCGCACGGCAAAGATGGGATTAGATTGCACCATGCCGTTAGACGGCGATCCCGCAAAATTTAGGCGAGGGCAATATGGCAAAGTAAATGTTGCCGACTATTTGGAGAAAACGCCTCAATGAACTTGATGAGTATCCTCCAGGAAGAGGCAGCCAGCGACGTGCTGCAAGCGGAAACGATTGTGGTGGCGATGCTGACGATCGCCGCCTTGGTGGCGATTTTTGCTCGGTATCGCAGCAAACTTCCCTATACTGTCGCTTTGGTCTTGGTCGGTCTGGGGCTGACATTTATTCCCAACGATTTTTTCACTTTCGAGGCGGAAGTAGGCGACTTGATCTTGTTCGTTTTAGTGCCCCCCTTGATCTTTGAAGCGACACTGCATATCAGTTGGGGCGACCTTAAGCGAGATTTGTTTTCGATCGTCATGCTGGCTGTTTTTGGTTCGATTTTAGGGGCGTTAATCGTTGGCTGGATGGTTCACAACTATGTTGGACTAGGGTTGTTTGCCGCCGCCGCTTTTGGGGTGTTAATTTCTGCCACCGATCCCGTGGCAGTGGTCTCGGTTTTTCGCAGTTTGGGGGTCGATAAGCGGTTGGCGTTGTTGGTTGAAGGGGAGAGTTTATTTAACGATGGCGTGGCTATTGTCCTCTTTGCGGCAACTATCGCGTTAGCCGAAAATGGGATCGATACCTTTAGTTTTACTGACACATTGTTGGATTTTGTCCGGGTTGCCGGCGGCGGGCTGATTATCGGAACGGCGTTGGGTTTTGCTGTATCTGGCATTGTTTTGCAATTGGTGGACGACCATTTGATTGAAACGGCTAGCACAGTGGCGTTGGCATTTGGGGCGTTTATCGCCGCCGAATTGTTTCATGTGAGCGGTATTTTGGCAGTGGTGGCGGCTGGCTTAATTGCCGGCAATTGGGGGAGAAAAAATACCTCCGCCACAACAGATTTCGTTCTGAATAGCTTTTGGGAATTTTTGGCGTTTGTCGCCAACTCATTCGTCTTTTTGCTCATTGGTTTAGAGGCTGAAATCGCCCAAATGATTACAAACTGGCATTGGATTCTCCTAACTGTTTTGGTAGTGGTCGTCAGCAGGCTGCTAATTATTTATGGGCTGACCGCCATTACAGATTTGCTGCAACGCGCCTTAAAAGGCAACCGCCCTATCCCCGCCAACTATAAGCCGGTAATGTGGTGGGGCGGCTTGCGGGGGGCGATTAGTTTGGCTTTGGCGTTAAGTTTAATTGGCAACCCCGACTTTTTAAACGAGAGCAGCTTGATCATCACGCTGACCTTTGGCGTGGTTTTGTTCACTTTGTTGGCGCAAGCCACCACCTTGCCTAATATGCTCAATTGGCTGCATCTTACCGAAACCCCCGAGCACAAGAAGGAACAACAACGGAAGCAAGGGGTGTTGATCGCTAAACGTGCCGGCAAAGAAGCAGTCAGACAGTTGCACCAACAAGGGGCGATTGCCCCTGATGTATGGAAGGCGGTTGAAGCCGTGTATGACGAAGATATCAAAGCCAGCGCCGCCGATCTATTGCGCCATTTGAACGCCTACGCAGAATTGACAGCTGATATGGTGATGCAAACCCGCGCCGAAGCGTTACAAGCGGAACGGGCGGCGTTAAATCAAGCGGCAAAACGTGGGCTAATCTCGGAAGGGATTTTGGATGAGTTAGCCCGCGATTTGGATGATAAGCGATCAGCTTTGGATATGATTCGTGGAAGACAACAAAACCAAATGGCGGATAAAGAGGCATTTGAGCCGCCTCAATTAGAAGAGGCATTGGAAGAAGGAGATTAGGATTATGGCAGCGATAGTTTGCGCCACGCGAGGCGGACAAGGCAGCCGCGCTGGCAGAACGATAGCTATCCAACGAGCTAAAGAGCTAAACGCCAAACTATTCTTTTTGTTTGTGGTCGATCCTTCGCGCTTGGCTGGGATGGATGAACAGACGAAAGCGGCGCTGCGGGCAGAATCGAATTGGTTGGGGCGGGCGCTGGTAAATATCGCCGCTCAACAAGCGGAAGCGTTTGGCGTTTCGTCTGAATTGCTCATCAAAGAAGGCAACTTTAAGGAACAAGTGGCAATCGTCGCTAAAGAGCGTCAGGCAGATTTAATTATCTTAGGGGCTTCGCGCGGCGCTTCGTCCACTGTTTTTGGAGATGACGCTGTTGAACAATTTGCCAAAGAGTTACAGGAGCAGGTTAATATTCGGGTTGAGATCGCCCATCCTGAAGATTTAGAGTTGACGGCAGCGGTCTCTTAAAGTTATTTTTGGCGGATATGTTGGGACGATTGGCGTTTATCTACCAGAAAATACCTTTTGGGTTGGCGCTTGCCGGCAACATGGCGATTTACATCATCTTTTGGCGATGGTTCCCCTTTGCCCCTAATTCGTTACAGAACAAAGATATTTTCGCTTTTACCCCATCTTTGCCGGCAGGGTTAGCATACGTTTCTCTTCTAACGCTGGCGTTTTTGCTTTATTGGGCAGCGGCAAAACAGTTGAATGACGATACAGCTCCGCGCAGCTTTGGCGTCTGGGCGATTTTAGGGGTTGCCGCTCTCTATTGTATTCCGTTGATTTTTGCCTACCCGATCAACGCCACCGACATTTACCGTTATGCTATTCGAGGGCGGATATTAGGGTATTATGGCGAAAATCCATACCAACTGTCGCCCAGCGTTTTCCCTGATGACCCGTACCATTTTTTGGCTGGGGAATGGGCGGATGTGACTTCGCCTTATGGACCCGTCTGGGAGTTAACGGCTGCCGGCATTACTCGGATGGCGCCCAATGATTTAACTCTGGCGTTGTTTGTTTTCAAAATTGTAATTGTGGCGGCATTTTTAGCCGTTGGCTGGCTCATCTATTACGCCTTGGCAGAACGTTCTGACGCTGAAAAGCGCTATAAAACGGCGTTGTGGGCATGGCATCCCGCATTGTTGCTCATTTTTGCTGCGGACGCTCACAACGATGCCATGATGCTGTTAGCTTTGGCAACTGGTTGGGCGCTAATTAGCAGAAGATCGCGCCTAGCGGCAGGCGTTATCGTCAGTTGGTGGGGCGTTTTGGTCAAGCCCATCGGTTTGTTGGCATTCCCCTTTTTGGCATTGGCGGCGTGGCAACAAACAGTTGCTGCCCAACGGTTTCGGATCTTTTTGTTCTCGGCGATTGGCGTCTTGGTCAGCAGCGGCTTGGCGTTTGCCCCGTTCGGTTCGCCAACGCATTTAATCAAACGGTTGTGGTTGGAAGCGAGCGGGGTAGCTGGTTTTTCGCCAACTGCTTTGCTGATTTTGATAAATCAACGGCTTAGCGTTTCGGGCGCCTTTGCACTGGTCAACCAACTTTCGTCTTGGGCTTTAGTTGCTAGCGCCGGTTTTGTTTTTGGCTGGGCATGGCTCAAAAAACGACCGATGCGGGGCGTCGCCAATGTATTTGGGGCATATTTGGGGTTGGCGCTGTCGTTTCGACTATGGTATCCGGCTTGGCTGCTGCCTTGGCTGATCTTTGAGAAAGCTGATAATTCGCAGCGGTTGAATGCCGGCATTCTCCTGCTGATTACCGCCCAATTGTCCGTTTTTATCTATGGGCATATGTGGCGAATGGTTTTAGCGGGTGACTTTCTATTGGCGCATTTGCTGGGCGTCTCTTTTACTTTTGGCTTGCCGCTGGCGCTGGCAAAAATCATAGGAAAAAGCTCCTAATTGTTTGTGAAATTTATTACTAGCGTAGCCTTTCCGTCAGATTTTCGTTGTTTATGCGTTGGGAATTGTAACAATGAGAGCGATAGAATAATTGGCGTAACGAATCTCTTCTTCTCCTCCTTTTTTAGAGAGTCAGGGCTCGGCGTCCCTGACTCTCAATGTAAATTAAGCTGACCACATCGGTCAGCTTTTTTCTTTTCCAGCGAAAACACCCCCTAATCCATTTTAATTTCCAGAGAAACTCAGCTTTTGATTTTGGACAAGAGTTCTCCACAAGCCAGAGAAAAAGCGGGTTTCTAAAATGCTCAACTGTGTATGGCTTACCCATAAATGTTGATGTTTGATTAGTTTTCTCGCTGCAAAGCGCGTTTGAATGTGACGATTTCCCTTTTGGCGCGTTACAATTTTGTAATGTATGTCAACCATTGCCAAATATCATTTATTTTGCTGGTAAGATAAGATGCCGGCATTACAATCACCATCCCCTTCGTTAGCGATTCTGGCTTTTAACCGGCTTGGCTTCGGTCCCCGCCCTGGCGATTTAGACGCCTTTAACCAATTGGGCGAGAATGATTTAGAGCGGCTCGACGCTTATATCGAACAACAGCTACAGCCAGACGATATCGACGATGCGGAATGCGATCAATATATCGCCAATGCCGGTTTAGAATCCCTTGCCAAAAGCCGCCAACAAATGTGGCGAGACTATGTGCGAGATCGAAACGACCAAACGCGTCCCAACCGCCCCTTGATTGAGCTAACGCTGTTGACCGCCATCCGCGCCATTTATAGCAAGCGGCAATTGGCGGAGATTTTGGCGGACTTTTGGCACAACCACTTTAATGTGTACGCTCCCCAAAATTTAACTGAATCGATGATAATGCGGTACGATCGCGATGTGATTCGGGCGCATATGCTGGGCAATTTTCGGGAGATGTTAGAAGAGGTTGCCAAAAGCTCTTGCATGCTTTATTACCTAGACAATTACACCAGTTCTAATGCTGGACCCAACGAAAATTGGGCGCGGGAGTTGTTTGAATTGCACACGATGGGAGAAGAGAATTACCTGGGGTCAGCTATTCGACAGGCAGATGTAGAAGGTTTCCCCGATCAACCTGTCGGATATGTGGATGATGATATTTACGAAGCGACCCGCTGTTTTACCGGCTGGTCTATCCGGGGGGATCAATATGACGATTTGGTGGGGGATACAGGCGACTTTTTCTTTCGGGAAGAGTGGCACGATCGTTTTCAAAAAACGGTGTTGGGAAGCTTTTTGCCGGCAGATCAACCAGAAACCCAAGACGGAATAAATGTGCTTGATCTGTTGTCAGACCATCCTGGCACAGCCCGCCACATTTGCCGTAAGTTATGCCGGCGCTTGGTAGGCGAAGAGACGCCTGAAGCGCTGGTGGGATCGGCAGCGGAGCTTTTTCATGCCGAACGCGCCGCTCCCGATCAACTAAAACAAGTGGTTGGGCACATTTTGCGCTCAGAGGCGTTTCGCGGCAGTTGGGGCAGCAAAGTCAAACGCCCTTTCGAGGCGGCGGTCAGCGCTATCCGCGCCTTGGATATAAATTTGCCGCTCAATATCGAGCTGGATACCAGCCGCCAATTTTTTTACATCTATGAAGAGATGGGACAGCCGTTGTTTAGCTGGCCCGCCCCCGATGGTTACCCAGATCGGAACGATTATTGGCTGAATACGACCTCGATTTTTTTGCGGTGGCGACTGTTTAATTGGTTTGTTGAGCGGCGCGACGATGCCGGCAACCATTATTTCGATCTGTTCGGTCAGATGCCGGCAGCTTCTTACAATGCAGAGCAAGCGGTCGATTTTTGGATTGGGCGATTGTTTGGGCGCTCTATTCCATCAGCGGAACGGGGAGATTTGGTGGAATTTTTGGCGCAAGGTCATAATCCGTCTTACCAGTTGCCCCTACGTCAAGATGAAAACACAGCGGAACGGCTGCGATCGATGGTGGCGCTGGCGTTGATGAGTCCGCCATTTCAATGGAAATAAAATGATGAGCGCATTGAGCAGACGCGAATTTCTCAAAGGTTGTTCAGCGGCGATTGCTGGCATGAGCGGGGCGCGGCTTAGTTCCGCCTTGTTTGGCAACCCGGAGAGCGAACCAAGCCAACCAGTTTTAGTGTCCATCTTCTTGCGAGGCGGGGCAGACGTATTGAATCTCATTCCGCCCATCGGCGGAGTTGACCGCTCTCATTACGAAGCGGCGCGAACCGAAATCAGAGTGCCGGCAGCCGAAGCTTTGCCGCTGGGCAATGAGCCGTTTGGGCTGCATCCGGCAGCGGAAAGGCTGCACGAAATTTATGCGGCGGGCGATTTGGCGATTGTGCAGGCGACGGGTATGCACGCCGACACTCGCAGCCATTTTGAAGCGATGTCGTTTATGGAGCGGGGGGCGCCAAACAACAAGCAGTTAGGCAGCGGATGGATAGCCCGCCATTTGGCTTCGGCCCCCGATTTACCGACGCTGACGTTGATGCCGGCATTATCTATGGGCAGCAGTTCGCCCCAATCGTTTGCCACTTACAACGACGTCATCGCCCTGGATAGCAGCGACGGATTTAGCTTTTCTACCGGTTATTCGCAATGGCACAATGCCCAACGGCAAGCGTTGCGCCGCATGTATGGCAGAGGGGAAAGCGGGTTGCACCGGGCTGGCTTGCAGGCGCTAAACGCCTCTGACTTAATCGAGCTGAATACAGCGGGCGGCTACACTCCGGCGAGCGGCGTAGAATACCGGGGCGAAAGCTTTGGCAGGCATATGCGAACCATCGCTCAAATGGTGAAGCTGGGTTTGGGATTACGAGCGGCAACGGTCGATTTGGGCGGATGGGACACCCACGACGATCAAGGGAGCGGGACGGGCGGTTACTTTGCCAATCTAGTCGAGATTTTGTCAGATGGGTTGGCGGCATTTTACGCTGATTTGGCAGGCAGCAGGGGCGGAAATTACCTCGATCGGGTGACGGTGGTGGTGATGAGCGAGTTTGGGCGGCGGTTGCGGGAAAACGGGGATGCCGGCACAGACCACGGGCATGGCGGGGCGATGTTGGTCATAGGCGGCAAAATCAATGGCGGCTTGTATGGGGCATGGCCCGGATTAGCCAGCGAACAGCTTTACGACAACGCCGATTTGGCGGTAACGACGGATTATCGGCATATTCTTAGCGAGATTTTGGTGAAACAGTTGGGCAATCCTAATCTGGGCAGAGTATTCCCCGATTTTGCCGACTATTCGCCGCTGGGATTGGCAATGGGGGATGGGGGGACAATCAATTACGATAGCGAAGAGCCGGAAGGGGCTGAGCCCCCGCTGGAGCGCCCAACGGTTGATGAAAGCGGTAGTGAAGGCGGGAATTTGGTCAGGAATGCCGGCATTGCTGTGGTGGGGGTTGGCGCGGCTGCGGCTGGTTTAGTTGCCTTACGGGGTCGCGGCAAGACAGCAAAGTAATAGCAAACTCGATTGCGCTACACTCCCCTCCTTTTTTTGCGCAAACTTAATAGTTAGGTCAAAATGGAGCGTCACTCTCATTGAGCGCAAAAAGAAGGAGACAATAGATGGCAAAACGGAAAGCCAAAACTGAGGCAGAACCCCTTGAAAAACTGCTGTGGAAAGCGGCAGACAAACTCCGCAAAAACATCGACGCCGCCCAATACAAACATGTCGTCCTCGGACTCATCTTTCTCCGCTACATCTCCGACGCTTTTAATGCCCTTTATACCCAACTCCAAGCAGAAAAAGATATGGGCGCCGACCCCGAAGACCGCGACGAATACCGCGCTGAAAACGTCTTCTTTGTGCCGCCCTCTGCCCGTTGGAGCTACCTGCAAGCCAACGCCAAAGAGCCTGAAATTGGCAAAAAAGTGGATGCCGCTATGGATGCCATCGAGCGGGACAACCCCAGCCTGCGTAATGTGTTGCCCAAAGTGTACGCTCGGGGCAACCTCGACCCCGCCAACTTGGGCGGTCTTATCGACCTGATCAGCAACATCGCCATGAGGGATGCCCAAGAGCGCAGCGCCGACCTGCTTGGTCATGTCTTTGAATATTTTTTAGGTGAGTTTGCCTTAGCTGAAGGGAAAAAGGGGGGGCAGTTCTACACCCCCAAAAGCGTGGTCAAGCTGTTGGTAGAAATGCTCGAACCGTACAAGGGGCGGGTTTTTGACCCCTGCTGTGGCTCTGGGGGGATGTTTGTGCAATCTGAGCAATTTGTGACAGAGCATCAGGGGCGGCTCAACGACATCTCCATTTATGGGCAAGAGAGCAACCAAACCACTTGGCGGTTGGCAAAAATGAACCTTGCCATTCGGGGCATAGACAGTTCCCAACTGCGCTGGAACAATGAAGGCTCTTTTTTGAACGATGCCCACAAAGATTTGAAAGCGGATTTTGTGATTGCCAACCCGCCGTTTAATGACAGCGATTGGAGCGGGGCTTTGTTGCGGGGGGATGCCCGTTGGGTTTATGGCGACCCACCCACCGGCAACGCCAACTATGCTTGGATTCAACACTTTCTCTACCACCTTAGCCCCAGTGGGCAAGCGGGTTTTGTGCTGGCAAAAGGAGCCTTGACTTCCAAGACATCGGGGGAAGGAGAAATTCGGAAAGCGTTGGCAGAAGCCCGCTTGGTCGATTGCATTGTCAATTTGCCTGCCAAGCTCTTTTTGAATACCCAAATTCCCGCTTCGCTCTGGTTTTTGAGCCGCAACCGTGCCGGCTTTGGCACCTCTCCCTCTGGGAGAGGCGGGGGTGAGGGCTTCCGCAACCGGCGGGATGAGATTTTGTTTATTGATGCCCGCAATTTGGGACATTTGATTAACCGACGCACCCGCGAATTTTCTGACGAGGATATTGCCAAAATTGCTGATACCTACCACAACTGGCGCAACTTAGATGGCGCCTATGAAGATGTGCCCGGCTTTTGCAAATCCGCCCCCATCGAGCGGGTGCAAGAACTGGATTATGTGCTGACACCGGGGCGCTATGTGGGTTTGCCGGCAGAGGAGGATGATTTTGATTTTGCGGAACGATTTACCACATTACAACAAGAGTTTGCCGACCAATTGCAAGAAGAGGCACAATTAAATAAAAAAATATTAGAAAATTTAGCTAGGGTGATAATTGATGAACAATGAAATTCGTTGGCGACAACGCTTCCAAAACTTTTCCCGCGCTTATGCGCTTTTTGCTGAAATTATCGAAAGTGATATGGAGAAGTTAAGCGACCTAGAAAAAGAAGGGTTTATTCAACGCTTTGAATATACGTTTGAACTAGCTTGGAAAACACTCAAGGATTACTTGGAAGATAGTGGGTTTGAGGTCAAAAGCCCTAAGGAAACCCTTCGTTTGGCATTCCAAAATGAATATATTTCCGACGGTGAGGTATGGATGCAGGCGTTGGAAGCCCGCAACAGAACCAGCCATACCTACAACAAAGAGGTGTTAAACGAAACAATTGTTTTTTTGGTGGAAAGTTTTTATCCGACTTTACGGGACATGAATCTTTACTTTGAGAAAGAAGTTGAAGAAGCCAAACAATGAAATATGGATTAACTGAAGGGCAATTGCAGACGATTTTGGCAATTTTAGCCAGTTACCCAGACATTGAAGAAGCTGTTCTGTTTGGATCGCGGGCGATAGGAACTTATAAGGAAGCGTCTGACATTGACATTGCCATCAAAGGAGGCAAGTTGGCTCCGAGGACTGTTGGCGCTGTCACATTGCAAATGGAAGAGAGCTATCTGCCTTTTTTTGTAGATGTGGTGGATTACACCCGCATTGATAATCCGGCTTTAATTGAGCATATTGATACCAAAGGCATCTCCATTTATCGGCAAGGATGGCAGGAGAAAACCCTTAATGAAGTTGGCTTTCTTCAAAGAGGCAAATCAAAGCATAGACCTCGTTATGCGTTTCACCTCTACGGTGGTCGTTATCCTTTTATTCAAACTGGTGAAATAAGAAGTGCAAGAAAATATATTAGAGAGTATGAAAAAACCTACAGCGAAGCTGGATTAAAACAAAGCAAATTATGGAAAAAGGGAACACTCTGTATAACAATTGCCGCTAATATTGCCGAAATAGGTATTCTTGATTTCGATGCGTGTTTTCCAGATAGTGTCATCGGTTTTGTGCCTGATGAATCAAAAGCCAACTTGGATTTTGTTTATTACTCATTAAAGCATTTTCAGAGAGATCTAAAGCATCGTGGAGAGGGGTCTGTTCAGGATAACATCAACTTGGGAACATTTAATGATATGATGTTTCCAATGCCTGAGCTTGCAGAACAAGAAGCAATCGCCGGCATTCTCTCCTCCCTAGACGACAAAATAGACCTCCTCCACCGCCAAAACAAAACACTTGAAGCAATCGCCCAAACCCTTTTTCGCCACTGGTTTATCGAAAATGCCGGCGACTTTGCAAAATTACCAGAGTTAGTGGAAATAAACCCGAGATTAAGTTTGAAAAAAGGATATATTGCTCCATATCTTGAAATGAAAAACGTTCAAACAGATAGTTGTGCACCACTAGATTGGTATGATCGAGAATACAAATCAGGTACACGATTCCAGAATGGCGATACTCTGATGGCACGTATTACACCTTGCTTAGAAAACAATAAAGTATCGTATGTTAATTTCTTAAATCCAAACGAAATTGGTTGGGGTTCAACGGAATTTCTTGTGCTTAGAGCAAAAGGTAATTTACCTAAATTCTATACCTATTTACTGGCTAAAAACCCAGATTTCAGGTCATTCGCAATTAAAACTATGACCGGCTCAAGTGGAAGGCAAAGAGTACAAACTAAAAGCCTATTTGAGTATGAATTGGGCATCCCTTCAGATGAAAACCTTCAAATTTTTAGTAGCCAGGTTACTTCTCTTGAGAAAAAACTGAAATTAAATTCAACTCAAATCCGAACTCTTGAAAAACTCCGCGACACCCTCCTCCCCAAACTGATGAGTGGCGAAGTGCGGGTTCGTTTGTAATCCGTAGGGGCAGGTCTTGTGCCTGCCCTAAAATGGCAACCGTAATAGGGCATCCATCAGAGGGCATCCACAAGGGATGCCCCTACTGATATGAAACCGAAAAATGGCGCCTACAATAGGGCGTCCATCAGAGGGCATCCACAAGGGATGCCCCTACTGATATGAAACCGAAATATGGCGCACACACACACAATAGGGTATCCACCAGAGGGCATCCACAAGGGATGCCCCTACTGATATGAAACCGAAATATGGCGCACACAATAGGGCGTCCATCAGAGGGCATCCACAAGGGATGCCCCTACTGATATGAAACCGAAATACGATCCACATAAACACCATCGTCGGTCTATCCGCCTCAAAGGATATGATTACTCCCAAGCGGGGGCATATTTCGTCACCATATGTACGCATCACAAGGTTTGCTTTTTTGGCTATATTGAAAAAGGCGAAATGGTTCTCAATGATGCCGGCAATATGGTTAATGCACAGTGGCTTGCCCTTGCCGGACGCTTTCCAAATATTCAATTTGGCGAGTATATCGCCATGCCCAACCATTTCCATGCCATCCTGATCATCAGGAATAATATTGGACAGGTACAAGATAATATTGGGCAGGTACAAGACCTGCCCCTACGGGCAGGCGAACAAAATGAGGTTGGCACATCCGCAAAATTAGGCGATATGATTGGGGCATTCAAATCCATTACAACCAGCAAATACATCAAAGGGGTAAACAATTGCGCATGGCTTCCGTTTGACCAAAAATTATGGCAACGAAATTATTATGAGCATATCATTCGGAACGAAAAGAACCTGATTGACTGACAGAATTAATGTTTAAGAACCTTGACAATATCATAACCACTTCACAGAGTGCAGTTCATACATGGGCTTGAAAAATTGTTTCCAAGAAGCGATAGCAGGCTCTGGGTCAGGATTAGGTGGTAACCACAGGAAAGAAAGCAGCCATTTTTGGTTAGCAATGGCATGTTTGCACCAACGCCAACCAATTTGTAGGTAACTCAAACCACGTCGCCAATGGGTATCCACAACAGGTCGTAATCCAGAGGTAATAACTGCTGTTCCAGTAGAAACGAGATAGACAGTTGCTGTGGCAAAGATGAGGCAAAGACGAGAAATTGCCATTGAATCATCTAAGCGACTATCTTCCAGCTGGAATCCTGCCGATTTATCATCCAAAAAATTCTCTTCGATGCCAAAACGGAGAGCATATTCATCAAAAGTGTGTCGTCCTACAGGTTCATCACTGACAATAGCCCATGTTTCTGTCCCATTTGGCGTAATGACATGGGCAGTTGCAAGGTGCAAAGGACCAAATCTTTGTTGAGTAATCCAAACAGAAGCATAAAAACAACCTTTACCTACAGGTGGCATTAGCGTCCGTATTCGACAACGTTTGCCATTGGATAAATAAACGAGAGTGTCACTTTTGAGACGAATACGAAAGCGCCAACCCAATTGAGCAGCTACTTTCATCAAGCCAATATGGCCAAACCCTCGGTCAGCTAGCAAGATGACCTTTGTAGATGAGGGTATTTGGGACGCGACCTGAACCAACATCTGCTGATAACATGCCACAGTGACGGTGGCGCTACCGCTAGCTTTCACCACCCATCCAAGTGGAATCGCTCGTCCGCAATATACCAATGCCAATCGCACAATCACAAATCGCTTCCATAGTTGGGTTGTATCCAAAGCCAGATATGCCGTTTGGCCACACCAGTCATCCAACATCTTTTTGACCAAATGTTGGTAAATCTCATTCGGTTTAATCTTTTCGTTATGTAACCAGCGAGAAAATTGTCTTTCCTTGCTTGCTGCTTTCGCTTCTCCATTTCGGAAGGAAAGCCAATGGCTAAAATGGGGTTTCTTGCTTTCAATCACCCCCACCAGAGCCCAACCAAACGTTTTTAGAACCCGTATGTCATGGAATGCGATATGCAAAACCCGAATGAACTTCATGATATTGTAAAAAAGCGTGTTATGATTAGTCATGGTGTTTCCTTTTTTTGAGTTTGTGTTTTTTGTCAATCACAAGTTTATCTCAAAATAAAGGAACACCTTCCTTACTTTTCTAAAATTTGTCAGTCAATCAGCGAAAAGAACTATTTTAAAATATCCGATTACATTCGCAATAACCCTGAGAGATGGAAAGATGACACGTACTTTATGCAAAATCCCTGAAGAGGCTGACGAGCCAATGGCTGTTGTCTTTCTCTAATTATGTGGGGATAATGACCAACACAGTACCCACCCCTGCCTCCGACGATTAAACCCCTTCGCAAAGATCAACCAACCTCCGAGGTTGGTCAGTTCTTATTAAAGAGTAGTAATGAACAAGCTAACCGAAGATGCCATCGAATGCCTAGAAGCTGAAGTGACAAAAGTTGATAAGTCTCAAAAATTTGTCAACTTTCAATGTGTGTTATACTGTACAATAGAACGTAATAACGTCCTGAATGATGATTGCTTATCTGCACAAGGAGGGTGACTGATGACCCCACAAATTATGCCCGTGACTGACTTGCGCCGCGATACTCGCGCCGTCCTCCAGGCTATTCAAGAAAATGGGGTCGTCGTTTACATCACCCAACATGGTCGTCCCACAGCCGTCATGCTCGACTACCGCCAATACGAAAGGCTTGTTGCCCAACAAAGTGACACCGCCCCCATTGCCAGCCCCCAAACAGGGGTGTCGGGTCAATCATTGCGCCCTTTTGCCGGCAGTATCGAAGCTGAAGAACTGGCTCTGATGCAAGCCGCCATTGCCGACGGGTGCGAACAGGTAGATGTTGATGAGTGGTAATCACAACCTCCTCCTTGACACCAACATCATCATTGGCTTATTTGCCAACGAAGCGTTGATCTTAAAACAACTGATTCAAAGCGATAATGTTTTTGTGCCGGCAATCGTGCTAGGCGAACTATTCTACGGCGCCGAAAAATCAGGACGTGTCGTTGCCAACCGCCGTCGTGTCGAGCAATTTGCCCAAGCCAATGTCATACTGGGCACAGATGCCACCATCGCCGCCTATTACGGGCAGGTCAAGCAACGCCTGCAAGCCAGCGGTCGCCCGATCCCTGAAAACGACATTTGGATCGCCGCCATTGCCCAGCAATATCAACTTACCCTCGTCACCCGTGATCAACATTTCCAGCATATTGCTGGTCTTGCCGTTACCAGTTGGTAATCAAGGTAGTAACGATGCCTACTAAAATAACCGAAGATGCCATCGAACTGCTGACCATTGAACAGCTAGAAACACATGGCTACAACTACCAACACGGGGCAACCCTCGCCCCCGATGGCACAACCCCTGAACGCGCCAGCTACGAAGATGTTCTCCTGCTCCCCCGCCTTGAAGCCGCCATCGCCCGCCTCAACCCCACTATTCCCCCTACTGCCCGTTTGGACGCGCTTCGCCAGATCCAACGCCTCAACGCCCCCGACCTGATCGTCAACAACGAAACCTTCCACCGCCTGCTCACTGCCGGCATTCCCGTCACCCTACAAAAAGGGGGGCAAGCGCGGGGCGACTTCATTTGGCTGGTTGACTTCGACCAGCCCGAAAACAACGACTACCTCATCGTCAATCAATTTACCGTCATCGAAAATGGGATCAACAAACGCCCCGATGTTATTCTGTTTGTCAACGGCTTGCCTCTGGTTGTCATCGAACTCAAAAATGCCGGCGACGAAAACGCCACCATCCTCTCCGCTTTCAAACAACTAGAAACCTACAAAGCCACCATCCCCAGCCTCTTCACCTACAATGGCTTGCTCATCATCTCCGACGGCTTAGAAGCCCAAGCGGGGTCGCTTTCGGCTGGCTTTAGTCGTTTCATGGCATGGAAAACGGCAGACCTGCCTGCGCCGCGACCAAACAAATTCTATGTTTATGCCATTTTATGTGATAACGGCACTATTTATATCGGTCAAACTCAAGATTTACGGAAAAGGTGGCAGGCACACATTACAGGTCGGGGTGCTCAATGGACAAAGAGGTATAAACCATTGCACATTGTGCATTATGAAACAGTTGATTCACGCGAAGAAGCTGTAAAACGGGAAAAACAACTGAAGACTGGTTATGGGAGAAAATGGTTAAAACGGGAAATCAAAGCTGGTCGGGCGCGGCAGGCAGGCGGGGTCAGCGAAGCCCCCCGGCTTGTGCCTCAACTTGAAGTCTTGATTCAGGGCTTGCTTAACCCCCACACTTTACTTGACATCATCCGTCACTTCACCGTCTTTGAAAAAACGAAACAGGAAAAGCCCGCCACCGGCATTGTCACCATCGAAACAGTGAAAAAGGTCGCCGCCTACCACCAATATTACGCCGTCAACAAAGCGGTCGAATCTACCCTGCGCGCCACCGCCCTGCCCGCCCTCAATGCCGGCACTCATGCCATCAAAGAAGACCCAGCCGCCTACAACCTGCCCTCGGTCGCCAAGCAGCCGCGTGGCGACAGAAAAGCAGGCGTGGTGTGGCACACGCAAGGGAGTGGCAAATCCCTCTCGATGCTCTTCTACACCGGCAAAATCGTGCAGTCATTACAAAATCCCACCGTCGTTGTCATCACCGACCGAAACGACCTTGACGACCAACTTTTCGACACCTTCGCCGCCTCCAAGCAACTCCTCCGCCAAGAACCTGTCCAAGCCAAAGACCGCGACCACCTCAAAAGCTTGCTCAAGGTCGCCTCTGGGGGGGTAATCTTTACCACCATCCAAAAATTCCAACCGGAAGAAGGGAATGTGTACGAAACCCTCTCCGAGCGGGGCAATATTGTGGTCATCGCTGACGAAGCCCACCGCACCCAATATGGCTTCCGGGCAAAAACGGTGGATGAAAAGGATGATGCCGGCAACATCATTGGCAAAAAAACCGTCTATGGCTTCGCCAAATATCTGCGCGACGCCTTGCCTCACGCCACCTACCTTGGCTTTACCGGCACCCCCATCGAAAAAACCGATATCAACACCCCCGCCGTTTTTGGTCACTATGTCGATATTTACGACATCGCCCAAGCGGTCAAAGATGGGGCGACTGTTCGCATTTACTACGAAAGCCGCTTGGCAAAAATTGAATTGAGCGAAGCGGGGCGGGAGAAGGTGCGCGAGCTAGACAGAGAATTAGCAGAGGAGGCGTTGACCGACAGCCAAAAAGCGAAGGCAAAATGGACGCAATTGGAAGCGTTGGTGGGCAGTGAAGCCCGTCTCCAAAATGTGGCAAAAGATATTATGACCCATTTTGAACAACGCCAAGCGGTCTTTGAGGGCAAGGGAATGATTGTCGCTATGTCCCGCCGGATCGCCGTCGCTCTCTACAAAGAAATTGTGGCGCTCCGCCCCGACTGGCATGACGACGACTTGAGCAAGGGCGTGATTAAAGTGGTGATGACCGCCGCCGCCTCTGATGGTCCCGAAATGGCGTTGCATCACACCAACAAAACGCAACGCCGCAAATTGGCTGACCGCATGAAAGCCCCCGACGACTCCCTCAAACTTGTCATTGTGTGCGATATGTGGCTGACTGGTTTTGATGTTCCATCTTTGCATACCATGTATATCGACAAACCAATGCAGGGGCATAACCTGATGCAAGCTATCGCCCGCGTCAACCGTGTTTATAAGGACAAACCGGGCGGGTTGATTGTCGATTATTTGGGCATTGCTTCTGACCTCAAAGAAGCCCTCTCTTTTTACTCGGAAAGTGGGGGCAAGGGTGACCCCACCCTGCTCCAAGAGCAAGCCATTTCCCTCATGCTAGAAAAATTGGAAGTGGTGTCGCAGATGTTCCATGACTTCCCTTATGAAGATTATTTTGCCGGCAACACTTCACAAAAGCTGGCTCTCATCCTCGCCGCCGAAGATTACATTTTGGGGCTGGAGGATGGCAGGCGACGCTATATTAATGAAGTGACCGCCCTCTCCCAAACCTTTGCCATTGCTGTTCCCCATGAAGAAGCGATGGATGTGAAGGATGAAATCGCCTTTTTCCAAGCGGTGAAAGCGCGGTTGATTAAATTTGATGGCAGCGGCACGGGGCGCACCGATGAGGAGTTGGAGACGGCTATTCGACAGGTGATTGATGAGGCGTTGGTGTCGGAGCAGGTGGTGGATATTTTTGACGCTGCCGGCATCAAAAAGCCTGACATTTCCATCTTATCTGAAGATTTTCTGCTAGAGATTCGGGGCATGGAACATAAAAATGTGGCTCTAGAACTATTGCGCAAGTTGCTCAATGATGAAATCAAAGCCCGCGCCAAAAAGAACTTAGTCCAGAGCAAAAAGCTAGAAGAAATGTTGGAGGAAGCATTGCGTCGCTACCATAACAAGGCGATCAGCTCTGCTGAAGTGATTGATGAGCTAATCCACATGGCAAAAGATATGGAAGAGATGGACAGCGAAGCGGAGCAAATGGGGTTGACGGATTATGAGTACGCCTTTTATTCGGCAGTGGCAGACAATGAAAGCGCCAGAGAGTTGATGCAACAGGAAAAATTGCGGGAGTTGGCGGTGGTATTGACGGAGCGCTAAAAGCAAACACCTCGATTGATTGGACGATTAAGGAGAGTGTACGGGCTAAGTTGAAGGTGATTGTAAAGCGGACATTGCGTCAATATGGGTATCCGCCAGATATGCAGCAGTTGGCGACGGAAACGGTGTTGAAGCAAGCGGAGTTGATTGCGGAGGAGTTAGTGGGGTAAGATAAGATGGTGAGTTTCTGCCAAAAACGCTTCATATCCGCAAACGAATCAGAGCGTCAACCCCACAACCTAAACCAAATTAACTTACGCTAATTCGCCTAATCATCCTCCCTCTACTATAATGATGTCCTATTTCCACTTTATTTTGAAACTTAATTCGATATAGAATTATCGTTTCTATATCGTAAACATGTATCGGGCTAAGAGTGCGCCTTGGCTCAATTGAGTCTTGGAGTACTCTTATGAATTTTGAACAATTCTCCCTTGATCGGCGGATTCTCGCCCGAATAAAAGCAGTCGGCTACCAAACCCCAACCCCTATCCAACAACAAGCTATCCCAGTTGCCCTTGAAGGGCGGGATGTAATCGGCATTGCTCAAACTGGCACTGGCAAAACCGCCGCATTTATGTTGCCGATTTTGCAACGGCTAACCGCAGGACCATTAAAAAGGGTTCGCGCCTTAATCCTTGCCCCAACCCGAGAGTTGGCGGAACAGATTTACGAACAAAGCCATGAACTGGGGCAAAAGACAAAAATCCGCAGTGTCTCCGTATATGGGGGCGTGAGCAAAGGCAAGCAAATTGCTAAACTACGAAAAGGGGTTGAGATCGTCATTGCTTGCCCCGGACGCTTGCTGGATTTGGTCAACGACAAAGCGATCGATTTGTCTCATGTTGAAGTGTTGGTGTTAGATGAAGCGGATCGCATGTGCGATATGGGCTTTTTGCCCGACATTCGCCGCATCTTGAAATTGTTGCCACAAAAACGGCAAACGCTCTTTTTCTCTGCCACTATGCCAAAAGAGATTCGCAAGTTGGCAGACAGCATTTTGGATAACCCAGTAACGACTCAAATTGGGGCGATTGCGCCGGCAAAAACTGTCTCCCACGCCTTTTATCCCGCGCCAAACAACCTCAAGAAAACGCTTCTATTGACGCTTTTGAAGAAGATGGCTGCCAGCCGCATTTTGATCTTTACTCGCACCAAATACCGCGCCCGCAACCTTGCCCGCGATTTGGAAAGGAAAGGGTATCGGGCGGCGCCGTTGCAAGGCAATATGTCGCAAAACCAACGGCAAAGATCTATCAATGGTTTCCGCAATGGAAAATTTGATATTTTAGTCGCCACCGATGTGGCGGCGCGGGGGATTGACGTGTCGGAGATCTCCCATGTGATCAACTTTGATATTCCAGATACAGTGGACGCCTACACGCATCGGATTGGACGAACTGGTCGGGCGCATCAATTGGGAGAAGCGTTTACATTTGTAGGGTCTGGGGATGGCAAAATGGCGCGAGATATTGAAAGAAAGGTGGGGACAAAGATAGAGCTGCGACGATTGCCAGAGTTAAATTATGGGAGTTTTTCGCCGGAAAATCCATTTAATGGCGCCCAATCTTCACCGCAAAAGAAGAAACCGTTTTATCACAAAAAGAGACGACATGCCGGCAAAAAACGTCGAAACAATTATCGTCGTCGCCAGAAACAAAAAACGGCTGGGTAAAAACTACCCCAAAATCAAAACTGACCCAAACCGCCCCGTCTTCCCCTGTTCCGCCCGATGCGAGAAGAAAAGGTCAGTTCGGCAGGCGGTGCATAACCCAGATAACTCGATCTGCCCGACGCCCGCCTGAACCAAATTGCGCCGATTCGCTTCCGCCAAATCAAAATGGGGGCGCTGGCTGTTTGGTTGCGGCAATAGCAATCCTTCCGTTTGCCCAAACGCTTCCCCTACCAAACTAGTTACCGGTTCGTCCACCTCGTAACAACAAGCGCCAATACAGGGTCCAATGCCGGCAATCAAATCCCCAATGTCGCTGCCAAAATGGGTCGCCATCGCCGCCGCCATCGCCCCCGGCAAATCCTTGATCGCCCCTTGCCAACCAGCATGCCCCAAACCCACCGCTCGCTGTACCGGATCGACCAGCATAATCGGGGCGCAATCAGCAAAATTCATCGTCATACCGCAGCCCGCCTCGTTTGTAACAATGCCATCCGCTTTGCCGGCGCTTTCGCCATGCTGCGCTATGCCCACTCGGGCTACTTCCGCTCCATGAATTAAATGAACAAAGGTCAAAGAAGCTACATTTCGCCCGAACAAAGCAAACGCTCGTCGTTGATTCTCTGCCAACCGCTGCGGGTCGTCTCCCACAGCTGAACTCATGTTGAGCGAAGCAAACGGCGGGGCGCTCACACCGCCGGCATGGGCGAATATCCCATGTCGCGCCCAAGCGGGAAAGCTTTCAAATTCGAAATAGACGATGTTGTTTTGGCATTGTTGTATCATAAGGCGATTGTAACCCGCTTGATAAGTTTAGGAAATCGAAGCGCAGCGTCTGATTTGGCTTAATCTGACACCATCTGTCAAGCATGTTATAATCTCCTACACAGGAACATATGAGCTATGGCAACTAAAAAAAGCGGTTCCCGCCAAGCTAGCGGCAGCAGAAAAAAGAAGGTTGAAGCGAAATCATCTTCGACGCGAGGCGGCACGTCTAGCCGTCGAACGACGCGCAAAAAGAAAACCAATCGCCGATCTTCGTCATCCTCTACCCGGCGAAAAAGCCAAAGCCAGCGGCGCGGAACGCAAATCACGACCCAGCAAAAAGCGATTTGGGGCGGGGTTTTCCTGGTTTTTGTGACGGGATTGATAATGTTGAGTTTGCTCTCGCCTAATCAGGGGGCGTTTACCCAAGCATTGTCAGGGGCGATGCGGCAACTGTTTGGCTGGGGCAGCGTTATCATTCCGTTGTTTGTGGGGGGGATCGGTTTGTTTTTTATCTTTTGGGGAATGGGACAGCCGCCTAGCCTGTCGCAAAGCCGTCTGGCAGGCGGAGCTATCTTGTTTCTAACGTTAGAAGCGTTTGCCACTATACTGTCGATTGGGTCAGACAATGGGTTGAACAGCGTCAGTCAGGCATTAAGCGCAGCTACGGGCGGCGGGCTGGTAGGCGGGGCGTTGACTTTTTTGGCGGCGCAGGCGGGCGGTTTGCTGGGCGCGATCGTGATTTGGCTGTTGATTGGGTTGGCTGGCATCATTTTGCTTGCCGGCATTACCCAGACCGATCTGCAAACGGCTTGGGCAGCCATTCAGACGATGTGGGAACGGCGAGAGTTTAGCCGCCAAATCGCCGCCAGACGCCAGGCAGGCAGCCGAACGACGCCCGTCCAACAGCCGCTCGACTTAGGGCTGGACGAAACGCCTCAAGAAACTGTTCCCATCCAGCGGATGGCGGAAGAGGAAGATACTAGCCAGCCAGCCGCCCCGACTCGCCCTCGCCGCCGGACAAGACGAACCCTTGCCGGGGCGGAATCAGATGTTGCGTTTGTGGGCAGCGGATCGGAAAAATGGAAATTGCCGGCAATTTCCAACATGCTAGAAAGCGGCGGCGCCCAACAAGACAATGATCGGCTCATCCAAGAGCAAGCCGAAATCATCGAACAAACACTGCACAGCTTTGGCGCGCCAGTAAAAATCGCGGAAATCAGCTACGGACCCACCGTCACCCAATTTGGCGTCATCCCCGAATTTATTCAAATGCGGAACGGCAAACGCACCAAAGTAAAAGTGGGCAAAATCGCCAGCCTGGCAGACGATTTGGCGTTGGCGTTAGCTGCCCGCTCGATCCGTATTCAAGCGCCGGTGCCGGGCAAAGGATATGTGGGCATCGAAGTGCCCAACAGCGCCAAAGCGTTGGTTTCGTTGCGCGACGTGATGGAATCGGACGAATTTAGCAAAATCCGACCGCCGCTGCGCATTGGGCTGGGGCAAAATGTGGCTGGCCAATCGATCGCCGCTAGCTTGATCCAGATGCCTCACCTGCTCATCGCCGGAGCGACCGGCGCCGGCAAGTCGGTGTGCGTCAATGGCATTATCGCCGGCTTTTTGCTGCAATATACGCCCGAAGAGTTGCGCTTTGTTATGGTTGATCCCAAACGAGTGGAGTTGACCGGCTACAATGGCATCCCCCATCTGGTGGCGCCGGTGGTGGTAGATATCGACCGCGTGGTGGGTACGCTGCAATGGGCGATGCGCGAAATGGACAATCGGTACAAAAAGTTGGCGGAGATGGGGGCTCGCAACGTAATCGAATACAACAAAAAAGTGGGGCGGCGCAAAAACGCCGCGCGGCTGCCTTATATCGTCATCATCATCGACGAATTGGCGGATTTGATGATGATGTCGCCGGAAGATACGGAGCGAGGCATTACTAGATTGGCTCAAATGGCGCGAGCCACGGGGATTCATATGATCATCGCCACCCAACGCCCATCGGTCGATGTGGTAACGGGGTTGATCAAAGCCAATTTCCCAGCCCGGATCGCCTTCGCTGTCTCTTCCAGCACAGACAGCCGGGTTATTTTGGATACGACGGGGGCGGAACGGCTGTTGGGGCAAGGGGATATGTTGTTCCAAAGCCCTGATGCGGCGGCTCCATTACGGTTACAAGGCTGTTACGTCAGCCCCGAAGAGTTGGATCGGATTATTGGGTATTGGCGTTCCGCCCGGCTGCAAAGCCACAGCCAAACGCCAGAGGCGGAGATTCCAAGAGTAGAGCCGCAACGCCCGCCGGGGCGGTCTGCGTCGTCAATCCCTGAACCGGCAGCGGAAGCCGCGCCAGCGCCTGCTCCATCGCCCGAGACGCGGGAAACCGCTGCCGCTGAGCCGGTTCCTGAACCGATTGTGAATGAATCGTTGCCGGCAGAAAAGCCGAAACGAAAAACGAAAGCTAAAGCCAAAGCCAAGCCAAAGCCGAAACGCCAACCGAAAAGGGCGGCTAAAAAAGCGGCAGAAAATGGGGCGGGGAAAGAAGAGTCGCCGGCATCCTCCCAACCTATTCTCAATGAAACCCAACCGGCGTTGTGGGAAGATTTAATCGAGCCGGAAGCCAAGCCGGAAGAGGATGAGTTGATGGGGGAAGCGGTGGCGCTGGTACGAAAGTTGAACAAAGCGTCTACATCGCTGTTGCAGCGCCGTTTTCGGATTGGGTATACGCGGGCGGCGCGGCTGATCGACGAGATGGAGGAGCGGGGGATTATCGGGCCGGCAACGGGCACCAGCAAAGCGCGAGAGGTGATGCCGGCAACTGAGGGCGAGGGGGGCAGCAGCGGGGAGAATGCCGGCAATGATAAAATTGTTGATTAGTTTTATATTCTTACATGATCATGCCTTCTCTCAAGACGCAAATACAATTAGGACGACTTTCCAGCTACTCGATTGACAAATTTATTGCCCCAAATGCATCGTTGTTAACAGGAGCAATCATCCTAGACATGTCTGATTTCGATGCCCAATCAGAACACTGGGTTGAAAATTATGTTTTGAATTCCATGCTTCGCGCAGCTTGGGAACTGCCCATCAATTCATACGTTTACAACTATTTAAGGCGAGCGATAGGCGCGTTCCGTGAACATGGTTTTGCTCGAACAGAAACCCTCTTATTTATTGAAACAGATCAACAATCTTCAAAAAAATATACGCTTGCATTGTTTCATTGGGAAATTTTCTTAGGGCAATCTTGGCACGCTTACAAAACTCTTCAGACGTGCTTCTTGAATGGCGCCAAATTGTATGCGAAGGGAGAGAATTCTGCGCTTGAACGCCTTAACAAACTTTATAATCAAATGAAACATTTTGAATCCCGAATTAAGAATGCCCAGATTCCTGAAGGCGCAACTACGCCTGTTTGGATAACAAATGTGGGACTTGAAAGTAGCGACACTCGTCTCACCTTTACTGAAACCAAGGAAATTCTTGAGGAAATAGCCACTTGGGCGAATATATTACAAGATCCCCTTTCAGCTCAGCAAAAAGTTGAAGAATTAAAACAAGATTCTTTTGCCGGCAGTAAATGACAAAGCAAGTCAATAATCCACATGGCATGAAAATATCTGGAGGTAGTTATGCTCACCACTGAATTTTTGCTCACAGCTCTCGTTGTTGTGCTTGTACCAGGGACAGGAGTTGTTTACACTATTTCGACCGGTCTAACTTATCGTTGGCGGGCTAGTCTGGCGGCGGCATTTGGCTGTACTGCCGGCATTGTTCCCCACCTCACAGCCAGTATTTTGGGTCTGTCCGCCATCCTCCATATGAGCGCCCAAGCATTTCAACTGTTGAAAATCGCCGGCTCTCTCTATTTGCTTTATTTGGCATGGGGGATGTGGAACGATTCTGGTTCGCTTACTTTTGATCGGGCAGCTCCTCGCAAAAGCGGTTTTCAAATCGCCCTGAAAGGGATTTTGATCAACATCCTCAATCCTAAACTAACGCTGTTCTTTTTCGCCTTTTTGCCACTGTTTGTCTCGCCTTATGCAGCCTCTCCTACCCAACAGTTGATCGCTCTCAGCGCCGTGTTTATGGGGATGACTTTTGTGATTTTTGCTTTGTATGGCATTTTAGCCAGCGGGGTCAGCGTCTATCTTATCAATTCGCCCACAGCAGTCAAACGGATACAGCGATCTTTTGCCCTAATTTTTGCTGGATTGGCGGCAAGGTTAGCCTTCAGCGATCAATAACCAGTTGAACCCAGCTTATGAGCTTTCAGTTTGGACAATTGCAGCAGGCAGTTTCCCCGACTCAACAATCCCTGACCAGCCGAAAGCCCATATGTCCGGTAGCGCTATCGGGGGTATTGTGGCTGCGGGCAGCTACCCGATACCGGTTGCAATATGATTTGTGACACAGGTATGACCCTCCTTTTATCACCCGCGCCGCGCCAGTAGACGGACCTGATGGGTTGTTTGGCGACATCGTTTGTCGATAAGCGGCGCTAAAATAATCGGCGCACCATTCCCACACATTGCCTACCATATTGTACAAGCCGAATTTGTTTGGATGAAAGCTTTTGGCTGGCGCCGCGCCCAGATAGCCATCGGCGGCGCTGTTGTGGGTGGGGAATTCCCCTTGCCAAATGTTGCAGCGATGTGCGCCATTTGGGGTCAAAATATCTCCCCAAGGGTATCGCTTTTGCCGTAAACCGCCGCGAGCGGCGTATTCCCATTCCGCTTCGGTGGGCAGCCGTTTGCCTGCCCAATTGGCGAATGCCACAGCATCATTCCAAGAGACGTGGGTCACCGGATATTCGAGTCGATCTTTGATATGGGAAGCAGCCCCTTCTGGATGACGCCAATCAGCCCCGAATTGCTGCCGCCACCAGGGGGCTTGCGGAACAGGGCGTGTGGGCGGGTTGTCTGCCGGCAAAAAGGCGAAAAACACAAACGACCAGCCAAACCGCTCCGCTTCTGTCACATAGCCGGTTTCCGTCACAAATTGGTCGAATTGGGCATTGGTTACAGTGGTGGGGTCGATGTAAAAGGGGTCAACTCTTACTTTGATGGGCGGCCCTTCCCCATCTGCCGGATAGCTTTTGTCGCGGCTGCCCAGCCAAAATTCTCCGCCATCTAGCAAAATCATCCCCGAAACGTCGCCATTTCCCCGCTGTGGAACAGCTTGCTGCGATTTTGCGCTGTGGCGGCTGACTGTGCAGCAATTTTTTTGATTCATTTGCCGTTTAATTTAGCGTTTGGGCAAAAGCGATAAAAAAGTCGAGCGTTTTTGGGTTGCGCATGGCGCCCCTCTTAGCCGCTTGGTCGGGCGGCTGCCCCAACAAGATTTTACGAATGGGCAGCTCCATCTTTTTGCCGCTCAGCGTGTATGGAATCTCTGCTATTTCAAAAATGTCGTCTGGGGCATGGCGGGGAGAGACCTCGGCGCGTAACCTTTGCTTGATACGGCTTTTCAGCGCATCATCCAGCGCCGCCCCATCTGCCAAAACGACAAAAAGCGGCAGATACGATTTTTTGCCCAGCAATTCCAAATCTACAACGAGGCTGTCTGTAATTTCAGGCAGCGATTCTACAACCTGATACAGTTCGCTGGCGCCTATTCGCACGCCGTGCCGGTTAATGGTGGCGTCGGAACGTCCATAAATGACGCAGCCGCCATCAGAGTTGAACTTAATCCAGTCGCCATGCCGCCAAATGCCGGCATAGATGTTGAAGTAACTCTCCTTGTAGCGGGCATTTTCTAGGTCGTTCCAGAAATAGAGCGGCATCGATGGCATCGGCTGGACGATGACCAGCTCGCCTACTTCGTCGATGACCGATTCGCCCGCTTCATTGAACGCCCGCACATCCGCCCCTAACGAAGCCCCCTGGATAATGCCGGCATACACCGGCATCGTTCGCGCCCCGCCCACAAAAGCGGTACATAAATCGGTGCCGCCGCTGAGCGATTCTAGAGCCAAATCAGGGTTGATATTTTCATATACCCAGCGATAGCCAGCCGTTGTCAAAGGGGAACCTGTCGAACCGACAGCCCGAATACGGCTCAGATCGAACTGTTTGTTGGGTTGAATGCCGGCATTGATACAAGCCGTAATAAACGCTGCCGACGCGCCAAAATAGCTCATGCCGCTCTCCTCTGCCAAAGCAAACAGGGCGTTCATATCGGGGTATGCTGGGCTGCCGTTGTAGAGAATAGGAACGCTGCCGGAAAAGATGCTACCTACCAAGTAGTTCCACATCATCCAACCCGTGCTGCTATACCAAAAGAAGCGGTCAGAGGGTTGCAAATCGTTGTGAAAAACGGTCGCTTTTACATGCTCCAATGTGCAGCCGCCATGCCCATGCACAATTGGTTTGGGCAAGCCCGTCGTGCCAGACGAATATAAGATCCACAATGGATGGTCGAATGGGGTCGGCTCAAATTTGAGCGACACAGTTTGATCGACGCTGTTCAACGCTTCATTCCACAAAATAGCGTCGGTTAGCCCGGTTGCGTTCTCGCTGGCAAAGGGAAGGAGTATAGTTTGGCGTAATGCCGGCAAATTGGCTTGCAGCTTAGCCACTTGTTTTCGGCGGTCAAACGATTTGCCGGCATATCGGTACCCATCCACCGCCAACAACACTTTCGGCTCAATTTGCCCAAAGCGATCTAAAACAGCGCCCACCCCAAAATCGGGCGATGCGCTCGACCAAATCGCGCCTAGGCTGGCTGTTGCCAGAAAGGCGACGATCGTTTGCGGCATGTTAGGCAGATATGCCGCCACCCGATCTCCCTTGCCTACCCCAATTTGGCGAAAATAGGCAACCAATTGGCTGGTTTGTCGGTAAAGTTCCGCCCAACTTATCGTTTGCAGCGGTTTATCTTCCTCTTTGTAAATCAGCGCTGATCGGGCGTCAGTCGTCATGCGGAAGATATTTTCGGCGTAATTGATGCGCGCCCCCGAAAACCATTTGGCGCCCGGCATATTGGCGTCGGTTAAAATCTTCCCCGGCTCATAAGAACCCGCCAGATCAAAATATCTCCAGACAGAAAGCCAAAAATCGGAGATGTTTTCTATTGACCAGCGCCATAGTTGAGGATACCCATCAACCTCAACAACGTCATTTTCCCCTAGCCAGCGGATATAGCGAGTGATGTTGGCGTTTTGGATCGTTTCTGGAGAAGGCGTCCACAGCAAATCCCCTTCTTTAATTTGGTTCATAGGCGCAGCCTTTTTTGACAGGTTTGCGCCTATTTTACCCTACTTGACGGCGTAAACAGAACCATCGTATCGGGTGTTTATCTGAAAACCAACTGTTTTCAGCCCAAAACAGTTGACTTCTGATTAGATTTCCGCTACTATTTAGCTAATTGACTAATTAGCCTAACGGCTAAATATATGGATAATTGTAACAGATGGCAAGAACAGTGTATAAAGCAATTGCAGACCCTACCCGTCGCAAAATCTTGCAGCTTTTGCGGCAGCGAAACATGAAAGCCGGAGAGATCGCAACCCATTTCGATGTCTCTAAACCAACATTATCGCGTCATTTTTCAGTATTGCGCGAAGCGGATTTGATTCAGAGCGACAAGGAGGGCAACTACGTTATTTATCGGCTCAATGTCTCCGTTTTAGAGGAGGCGTTGGTAGCTATGATGGAAATGTTTCAGATTAACCCTGGAGGCAACGATGAACAACCAATATCGAAAAATGATGCTGCTGACTAGCGGAGTTATTATTTTGGCGATGATAGCGTTGTCTGCCTGGGCATGGTTTCAACTGCCAGAAGGGGCGCAACTTCCCGTACATTGGGGTTTAAATGGGCAACCCGATCGCTACGGCAGCAAAGCGGAAGGTTTATTGCTTACCCCGGCAATTGGCGTTCTACTGCTGGGCTTGCAAGCCATTATTCCCGCGATTGATCCGCGCGGCGAAAATATACGCCGTTCTGCCAAACCATATTACATCTTTTGGCTGGCGATTGGCGTTGTATTGCTCATCGTGCATGCGCTATTGGTTTTTGCCGCGCTTGGGCATGAAGTCAACATGGGCAGCGGCGTCATCATAACCATTGGGTTACTGTTTATGGTGATCGGCAACTACTTGGGCAAAATTCGCAGCAACTTTATGATCGGCATTCGCACGCCGTGGACATTGAGCAGCGAATTGGCGTGGAACAAAACGCATCGGTTGGGCGGCAAGTTGTTTATGCTAACTGGCGGGTTGATGATTGTCGCTGGTTTGCTGGGGCAATTTAATCTCGCTTTTATCGTCACTATGGTAGGGGCTGTCGGGTTGTCAATCGGTTTGGCAATTTATTCCTACTTTGTGTGGCGCGGCGATCCGGCTCGCGTCAGCCAATAGGCAGAAAAAGCGGGAACTGCGTAACCTGAATTAGTAACAGAGGGAATAGTGATGAACAATCGTTTGCAAACCCAGCGGATCGGACTTTATCTTTTCTTTTCTTTTGGTCTGGCTTGGCTGATCAGTTTGATCATTTATTTGACGGGCGGCTTGGCAGATAGTCGGGAACTTTTTTCGGGGATACCGTTGGCGCTGCCGCTGTTGGTTGTGATGATGTGGATGCCGGCAGTAGCCAACATCCTCACCCGGCTTATCACCAAAGAAGGCAAAGAGGATTTATGGCTGCGACCCAATTTGCGGGGCGGCTGGCGATATTATCTTTTGGCATGGCTGGCTCCCGCTTTGCTCACCATATTGGGGGGGGCGCTCTATTTTGCCCTTAATCCTAACAGCTTTGACCCTACATCCGCTTTATTTGCCCAACAAATCGAATCGACGGGGCAAACTCTGCCATTTCCCGTCTCCATATTGATCCTGATTCAAATCGGTATCGCCTTTTTTATCGCCCCTTTTATCAATATGGTCGCCACCTTTGGCGAGGAGTTTGGATGGCGGGCTTATTTGCAACCCAAATTGATGCCGCTCGGCAAGCGTAAGGCGATGCTCCTTATGGGGCTGATCTGGGGGTTGTGGCATGCGCCAGTCATCGCCATGGGGCACAATTATGGTTTTGATTACCCGGGCGCGCCCTGGTCGGGCATTTTGATGATGTGTTGGTTTACCTTTGTGTGCGGCTCTTTTATCGGCTGGCTCACCTTACGAGAAGGGAGCGTGTGGCCCGCCACGTTGGGGCATGGGGCGATTAACGCCGTTGCCGGCATCTCCGCTATCTTTTTAGCCACTGACCCCAGCCCGTTGTTGGGACCTTTGCCCGTAGGCTTTATTGGTTCCATCGGTTTTTTAATCGCGACGATTTTGGTATGGTTTAGGATGGGGGATGATGCGCCGCAACGGGTTGAAAGCGAAATTGCCGGCATGGTCGATCCTACGTAAAGCGCTCCCCTTTTTGCCCCTATCGTCAAAGAGTTGACTGTACTGCCAACGCATGCTTGGCTTGCTGGCAGAACAGTCAACTTACTTTAGATCAAGTAGCAGTTAATCAACGCGGGTGATGGTGATTTTAGCCACGGGACCCGACCAGCCATGCACGTCGGGCAGCAGATCATCGCCGCCATGAATGCCGGCATGGTGGGCGATCACCCCATTCTCTGCCAGGGCTGGGTTGCTCATGCCGGTTCCTGGGTCATCGGAGCTGACGCCGATTAACCCTTGGCATGGGGGAACGATGTCGGCAAAATCTTCGGTGTTAATTTCGCTGCCGGCATCGTAACCAGCGGCATAAATCATCTTTGATTCGCCCACTCTCTTAGGCAAGCGAACCGAATCCAATCCAGTAAAGCCATCGTTGGTACAGATGAGCATTGAAATCATAGAGATATATTTGGCAGGTCTTGACGCTTGGATAGTGTACATTGCCGTGTGGCTAAAGCCTGAACCGCCAGGGTCTGCGGCAGGCACAAGTGGAGCGTCGCCAGCCACATAATCGTATACGGCTGAGCTGCCAGATAGGAAAGCCAGCAACCCGCTGCCATCCCCATTTTCGGCGACAGCAGATATAAGAGCGCTGGCGGCTTCGCCAACATTAAACAGGTCGATTTGGTTTTTATGGGTAGCTAAAATTGGGGGCGTTAAAGGTTGACCTGGGGTTAAATTTTCCACTGTAACTTCATAGGTAACAACGGGCGCGCCGGCATCAGAAACGCTGGCTGGCGCCAAGATCAAAGCCAATGCAAAGGCAGATAAAAACGTGATGATTTTTTTCATTTTTTCCTCGATTAAAAATGGGGTTACAAAGTTGTCAGAACTAAGGTAGGAAATAAGATCGAGTTCGTGTCGGATAATCCTCCTCTAACCGGATTGATAGCGCGGTTAATCTTATTTTGCCAGCATAAAAAACAACGGACGCCCATCAATGTAATGGCGCTATCTTGTGATTTGCTTGATTAACTCTTACGAATTGGTTACAGAAAAAATCGCTTTTTGGGCAAATTGGGGTTTCGAATGGATAATTGGCGGCTGCAATGCCCGTTGTGTTCTAAATAGCCATGGAGGCAAGTATGCAGGCTGAAAACTTTTGCCGCTCCCACAGGCGTTGGATTTATGGTGTTACTTATGAATGAACTGGTCAAACTGAGCGCATCTGAAGAGGTGGCGGAAATCGTCTTAAATCGACCGCATAAGAGAAACGCTATAAATTTGGAAATGTATGCCCAACTGGACGACGCGATCCGGCAAGTTGACAAAATGAGCGGCGTCCGGGCTCTGATCATCAGGGGGGAAGGGCAGGCGTTTAGCGCCGGCATTGATGTGACGGCGTTTTTGGAGTTGCCGGCACAATATGGGGGGGATTTTTGGCGGCAGCGGATGCGGTCGATTACCGACCAATTTCAGAAAACCATGACTCGTCTGGAGCGGTTAGAAATGCCCGTCATTGTATTGTTGCATGGGTATTGTCTTGGATTGGCAATGGAGTTGGCGCTGGCGGGCGATATTCGAATCGCTGCCCCAGATACGAAATTGGGGTTGCCTGAAACGCGATTAGGGATGATTCCGGATGTGGGGGGAACAACCCGCCTAACCAGGCTGGTGGGGGTAGCCCGCGCCAAAGAGATGATCTTTAGCGGCGGACAATATGCCGCAACTACGTTGGAAAAGTGGGGAGCGGTCAACTACATTGTGCCGGCATCAGAGCTGCGTCTTAAAGCGGATGAGCTGATAAGACAGATCAAACATGCGGCTCCCCTGGCGGTCGGCATGGCAAAACGGGTGATCGATGGGTTGGCAGATATCGATCGCGGACTTCAACTGGAAGGGTGGGCGCAAAGCCAGCTTTTTCAGACCGAAGATTTTCAAGAAGCGATTCAGGCATATATGGCGAAACGCCCGCCTGATTTCCAGAGAAAGTAACCAACATCTCGCCCTCAATTGTGAAGCGGGCATTAGCTGGTTTGGAAGAAATGACCTCAATAGATTATTATAATTGGTATGGCGCGGGTCGATGCATTTGCGCCAGGGATCAGGGAAGATTTTTTGAGTGGAGAATGATCTCGATATGTCTTACGCTATTTCGCTCTACAAATTACAACAGTTGGATAGTAAGATTCAACAGAAAAAAAACCGGTTGACGGAGGTCGTCAAAGGGCAGCAAGAGCCGCCAGAATTGGTTGAAGCGCGTCGGATAAATGCCGGCATCTCAGATGGCGTGACGACGACCCAAAAAAAGTATCGCCACCTTGATGCCGAAGTAAAAGATATAATTGATGAGATCGCTGCCTCAGAAAAAAGACTTTATTCTGGTTCGGTGCAAAACCCCAAAGAACTGCACGATCTCCATCTTAAAATCGATTCTCTAAAAAGCCGACTCTCAGCATTGGAGGACGAACTGTTAGAGCATATGATTTTGTTGGAAGAAACAGAAGTGGAATTTGCTCAAAATGGCGCCCAACTAAAACGACAAGAAGAGGAATGGGCGGAAAAGCTGCAAACCCTCAAACAAGAACAAGAAGAGGCAGTCGCCCAGATTAACGCCGATTTGGCGCAACGCAAAAAACAAGCGACAGTTATCCCAGCCGACATATTGGGCAGATATGACGCATTACGGAATCGTCAACGAAATGGGGTAGGCGTTGCAGCGTTGCAAAATGGACGATGCCAGGCGTGCCGAGTCACCGTTTCCGCTCATGTGTCACAATTAGCTCATGAAGAGCGGTGGACGACCTGTGATAATTGTGGCAGGATGGTGGTTGTAGTTTAGTAAAAAATACGGGGTCATCTTTACGCAAAATGGCACAAACCAAAGGATACCAGCCGTTTTAGGGTTATAAAACAGTTTGTGTCTGATAATTTGTCTTGGCGGCTAGGGTTTGGTGAGTATGGTTACAGATGAAACGCCAAAAAATGATATAAAAATTCGCCGAAAAAAAAGGCGCAAAAGAGCGAAATGGAGAGCGTTAAAAGAGACGGCAGCAGTAGAAGCAATGCTGTTGCTGATATTAACTTTGGCATTTCTGTTTTCATTAAACCCTTTTAAATTAATCATTGCGCCAGCGCCGGAACTCGCCGTCGATACCCCATTGTTAACCGTATGGGTGAATAATTTCTTGCAGCGTCTGGCGTTTGGCGGCGGGTCAGAATCGCTGGCATTTATCTGTTTGGTAATTAGTTTGGTAGGTATTGCTTATCGATTTCGCTGGCGAGTTATGCAAAAAAGGGGCTGGTACAAGCAGCAATGCCCTCATTGTGGCGAAGCGGGGACATTGAAAAGGATGCGGCGGTCATGGTATCATCGGTTTATAGGCAGATTTGGATATCCAATCCACCCATATATTTGCGGCGTGTGTCATTGGCAAGGAACGCGGTTGGATGAAAGTCGAATTTGATACGATCTTGAAAATTAAGGCGGTCAAATTGACCGCCGCCGCCATTTTAGCGGCGTTTCTTTTGGCGTTCGCTTCAACGGAAACGTATGCCGGCATTTGCGTTGTCGATAGCCGCCAACCCTGTGGAGCCTACAAGCCTGAAAAACAGTTTGTTGAAATCAAACAAAATCCCGATAGCTTTCTCAATCGCCGCGCCTACGCCTTTTTAGAAGATTTTTCCCATGTTTACCCTGAACCTTCGGCAGCCAGCCAACCGCTTTACAATGTGGGAGAAGGTTTCTTTTACGTCACTTTAGCCGGACAAAAGACGAATGAGCTTGGGGAAGTGTGGTACCAAATCAATCCGGGCCAATATGTGCGTCAGGAAAATATCAAGGCGGTGCAAATCTCAGATTTTGCCGGCATTGCCTTGCAAACCCAACCGGATCGCCCTTTTGGCTGGATATTGGCGCGGGTACAGCCCAGCAGCCAACCAGGCGCCGAACCAAATGAAAATTTCGCCAAATTGGAACGGTACACCTTTTTTCAAGTCTTTGACGCCGTTGAGGCGGCAGATGGCTGGCTTTGGTACAACATCGGCGGCGAAAAATGGATTCGCCAAACTTTTGTGGGCTTAATTGATGTCGACCCCCGCCCAGAAGGGGTTGGAGCCAACGAATTTTGGACGGAGGTCGATTTGTATGAGCAGACCTTTGCCGCATACCAGGGCGACCAAATGGTATTTGCTACGCTGATTTCTAGCGGCTTAAATCGTTGGCCCACACGGGAAGGGCTTTTTCAGGTAGCCGAACGGGTTATAGAACGAAAGATGTCTGGAGCAGAGGGGAAGGTTGATTACTATTTTGTAGAAGATGTGCCTCATGCCCTCTACTTTGACCAGTTGATGGGGATTGCGTTGCATGGCGCTTATTGGCACGATCGTTTTGGCTACAAACATAGCCATGGCTGCGTCAATATGCCGCCGCTGTCGGCGGAATGGACGTATGATTGGTCAAGCAATGCCCCCAACGATTTATGGGTGTGGGTGCATAGCTCAGACCCTAGAGATTACTTTAAGCGGTTTGCCCAGGGCGCAAGCCAACAATCTGATTCGAATTAACGCCCGATACCTAAATTGCCGCCAAACGCCGCCGACATCTCTTCGTAAATGCCGGCGATATCCGCCTCGCTGCCCTGATAATAGTTGCCATACGCCGCTTCAGCCAGACTTTGCAGCGCATTTTCATCGGCGTCAGAGCCATAGGCAATAGTGAAAACTGTGGTGTCATTGCTGGCAGCCGCCTCTACCAAGGCTCGGTTAAACGAATAGCGATAGCTGTAGGTGTCTAATCCATCAGTCAATACCACCAACGCATTGCTGGTTTGAGAGGCAGTCGTTTCGGCGATAAATTCCGCGCCGGCGCCAATGGCGTCATACAATGCCGTATCCCCTTGCGCATCCAACCTTTCGATCGCGCTCACGATCTTATCGCGACCATCCCCAACCCGTTGATGGTTAACTGCTATCTCAAGTTCATGAGAAAAAGTGATAATGGTTAGAAAATCATCGTCTCCCATCTGTTCCACAAATTGAACAGCCGCCTCTTTCATATTGTTGATTTTGCTGCCGTTCATGCTGCCAGAAACATCGAGCAGCATCACCATGTTCACATCTTTTCGCGCCGCTTGCCATACATCCTGAACGGCGTAAATCGTTTCCACCGAAGGAGCGGCAAAAGTGAGGGCGGGTTGGGCGTAATCTGCCAAAGCGGGGCTAACGACGGGCAAAGAGACTGCGGCATTTGCCGGGCGCAACCCATAATCGTTCAACCCCATTTGCTGTATCTCTTCGCTTAGCAAAAACTCCCGAAAAATGCCGGCAGCTTCGCCGGCATCGGTGTCTAAATCAGCTGAAATGCAAGCGGGATGGTTCGCTACAAAAGTGCCTTCAAACGGATAGATCGGCACAATAGGAGTCTCTGGCTCACCCTGGTTATAAGTCACCACATCGCTTTCATACAGTACCGCCGCCCCCAAAAAGCCGGCGCCTCGCGCCCCCATCGTGGCCGCCAGCCCGCCAGTGTCGCTGCTAAACCAGGAAACCGACCCTTCAAAGGTGCCGACTGAAGCCTGGGTAATTGGCTGCTGGATTTCCGTCACCGACACAGCGTCTGTTTTAGATTGAGCCGATTGTACCACTGCCAACAATGCCGACGCGCCCGAGGCAGATAAGCCAGGATGCGTGTGACCCAACCGCAGCGTATCGCCAAATTGTCCGCCGCTATAATACGCCCAGGCAGAGGGATCAGCCGCCAAACTGCCAACATCTAGCCAACCAATGTCGCGGCTGGGCCAACCCAGCGACTCGGCAATTGGCTGCCACATCGCCAGCGTAAGGGGGCTGTTTGCCATGCTGACGCAATCTGATTGGTACGATGCAATCCCCTTGTCGGCGGCGACGCTCGCCCAAACTTCATTGTCGGGCAGCCATATGGCAGGCAAGGCGTCGTCGCTCTCGAATTGAGAGATGGCTTGCCCAGCCTCAACGCTTTCCAATTCGACATAAATTTGCTCTCCGCCGCCAGTTTCCATTTCGGCTTGATTGAATTGAAAAGCCGCGTCAGTCGCCCAATTATAGGCGCTGCTATTTACCCACACTGGCACGACCAACGCCCCGCGAGGCGGTCCAGTATCATCACTGCTGCCACACGCCAATGCCGGCAATGTCAACAGCGCTGCAAAAAGTATCAATAATCGTTTCATCTTCGCTCCAAATTACCGACCAACCGTAATTAAAGTCATCTCTACAAAACGGTCTTCCGCCTGTTTTTCCGCATCATCCGTATTGCGGTGATCTTCTGGCGGCAACGTCGCTTCTACGATGAAGCGAGTGGGGTCGATGCCCTGATCAACCAAATAATCGACCACCGATTGGGCACGCGCCTCGGCAAACTCCAAAATCTCGGCTTCGGCATAAGGCGGGTCGTTTTGCGGCCAAGCCGACGACCCCTTAACCCGCAAGAATAGCCCAACGCTCTGCGACAAAGTGGGCACGACGCAATCGTCTAAAATTCGGCGGGATTCTAGCGTCAGTTCCGTCGATTCGGGCACGAAGGAAAAGCGGCGGCAGGGCAACACTGCCAATGTGTCAGCGTCTTCGTCTGGCACGCCAGTTAGGTCGATTTGAGAAGAGATAGAAAAGGTGTCATTTATTGGACTACCGGTGGCTTGCAAAGCGGCTTGGGAAGCCGCTTTGGAGACAAAAGCGGGGTCTACCAGTTGCGCTACATTGTCGTCAGCCGCTTCTAAGCCAGACGCCGCCCAAACGCGCCGGGATATTTCCAGCCGTTTGATCAAGGGAGTGGTATCCCGCATCACAAAAGCGTTGTCGCCTAAATCAGCTTGCGCCACGCTTTCCAGCCATGCCGCAAAATCGTCGGTGGCGGTTTCGGGATAGACAAAGCTCCAATCGTTGTGTCCCCAAGCGGCGATGTCGCTGGCGGCGACGTCAAAGTCGTCAAATTGATCTTTCAGCGAATCGAACCAGGCGTTGTGAAAGTTTTGCACCAGTTCGGTTTTGCCGTTGACGCTTTGCCGCGAGGTAACGATGACATCTACCACGATACGCATCTGGTTGGAGCTGAGAATAGGCACGCCGCCGCTGCTTTCAGCGTCGTAAATGTCGGGTTCCCAGCCAGAAACGGCGTCCGCCTGCCCATTGTTGAAGGCGGCGACAGCGTCCGCCACGCTATCTTGGGGAACCAATGTGACGTCAAATCGAGGGTTGAGGCGGGCGATGGATAGGGCGTAATACATAAAATATTCGCCGACGCTGCCCTGGGCAAAGGCGATGCGCTTATCGTCTAATTCGTTGATGGTGGTCATGTCTCGCCCCCAAAGTTGGTCTGCCCCGGCGCTTTCATCGACGATGGCGGTGATGATGCCCGGGCTTTTAAGGGCGACGGAGTCTACGGTGGTGAGCAGGCAATCCCATTGTCCATTGTTCAGCAACGCTGTCCGCTGTTCCTCAGATACCTCGTATTCGGGATCTTCATCCAAAAAAAAGGGGATGATGCCCAGGTGGAAACCATGCTCAATGTCTGTACCCGACATTTGCATTTGTTGCAAGGTAAAGTAGCTGCCGAAGGCGTCTGCGCCGCAAATGTAGGTGGGCAGTCCGTCTGTTAGGTCAGCAGTGGGGGCATAGATGGGGTCGGGGGATTCAAGGTTGGTTGAGGGAGTCACGGCGGCAACGACGGCGCCATCAGTCGCTTGCGCCTCGGTATCATCGCCCAGAAAACGGCCGCCCAAAGTGGCGGCGGCGGCGATACAGATCGCCAGTAAGGCGATGCCGACAATGGCGATAAAGACCAAACGGGTTCTATCCATATTTTGCATAATCTTCTCCTGAAAGATAAGGTTGCCGGCAGAGATGGATCGGGGGCTGTTTTAGCGAAAATGCCGGCATTTTCCATTAATATCTACGATTTTCCCCCTTTTTTGTTTCGCTCATCTTATGAAACCTAAATTTTGCAACACATCGTCAAAAGATTGCCCAGGCAACAGTTCAAAACTGAATGCTCCTGTTTCATTTCGATCGATGATTAATTCGTTCGCTTCCGGCAAGACGCAATGTTTGCTGCCTTTGACGCCGCCCAACATCTCTTGGTAAGCTCCAATTGAAAAAAAGCCGATATATAGGGTGTCTGCGGGGGAGATTGCCGGCAAAAAAAGCGGCGATTTGCTTGGTTTAGGCGGATAGACATCATCGCTGTCGCACGTGATGCCCCCCAGTTGGACTCGCTGAAATGGTTTGTCCAGATGGTTTAGGGGCAACACGATAAAATGTTCGCTAAGCGCCCAACTGTCGGGAAAAGAGGACATAATTGAGCCGTCGATGAGATACCAGGGCAATGTTGAATTGTTTTCCTTAACATTGATAATTTTGAACAAGTGCGCCCCATGTTCGCTGGTGGTATAACGTCCAAATTCGCCCATGATGTGGGGCGGCGGCACATTGTAACGCTGGCATATGTCAGCGGCGGCAGTGAGCAGTTGGCGGACGAAAGCGCGGTAATCGAAATCGAAATCGAGGGTCATCGCCACTGGTATACCGCCGCCAAAGTTGAAGGTGTTTAAGGTTGGGTAACGCTGCCGCAATCTGGCAAACATCTCCAACGGGGGAGTCAGCCGGCTGATAAAATCGTCCGGGTCGGTGATTTGACTGCCCACCATGCCATGATACATAGTTAACGTCAGGTTGGGCGCGGCTTGAATATAATCCGCCGCTTTCCATAAGTTGTCGTTGTCTAATCCAAAGCGGGAATTGGCGACGTTCATCTCCTGGGCGTTGGCATGACGCCCATAAGTTTTGTGGCGCAATCCGACATCGTAGCTTTGGTCATCTTCGATAAATGTGGCGAGTTCGCTTAAATCTTCGATGATGGGGATCAGCTTTTGGTGCGACCGGCGTAACTCGACCAGCTTGCCGGCATAATCCGATCCTGTCTCCTTAAACCCATTGCTAATAATCATCTTCTCTGGTTTTAGCGCTCCCCGATCGATCATCAATTGGGCGATAATCACATCGACCACCGAAGACATTTCGTGGTGCGCCCCTGCCCGCAGCGTCGTTCGGATCACCTCTTCCGCAGCGTTGGCTTTAGAAGCGTAGGTGTAGTAAAAGCTGCCCGAGTAGTTTAATTCGGCAATGATATCGGCAAAGAGGGCGTTCATTTGGTCGATTTGGGCTTTAATTTGGGGCAGATAGACCAACTCTAGCGGGCTGGGCAGCGTTTTGCCCAGGGCAGAGTATGGCGTTGAAGTCGGGTCAACCAATCGGGCTAAATCGAAATCATCCCAAAACAGATGTTCATTTTGAACGGAGAGATAGCGATTAAATTGATGTCCATTTGGAACGGGGGATTCTTTTTCCCAACCGATAACTGGGCGCATATTTCCTCTAAAAAGGGTCAAGGGTACAAATTTTGGGCAGAGTGCAGGGGACGATGCCAGGATTTAATGCGATTATAGTCAATTTGAAGGGATGGGGTAGGGAGAATTGTCCGGGAAGGAGGCAAAGCGGGTTTTTATACCATTGCAGTGAGAATTGATTGGAAATTTCCTTGCCAGGGGCGGGCTTGTTCCAACTGCCCTGCCAAGCGGAAGAGGGTCGCTTCGTCGCCAAATCGCCCGGTAAAGTGAACGCCAATGGGCATGCCGGCATCGTTCCAGGCGAGCGGCATCGACATAGCGGGTTGTCCGGTTGCGTTGGCGATGGGGGTAAAGGGGATAAATTCTATGGCGCGATTGACGCCAAACATCGGATCGCCCTCTTTCGTAAAAGAGCCCAGCGGCAAAGGGGGTTCCGCCAAAGTGGGGGTCAGCCACAAGTCGTAATCGACGAAAAAGCGGGCGATCTGGCGGGAAATTTGCTGCAATTGCTGTATTGCCAGCAGGTAATCGCCGCCGCTCATTTGCTCGCCCAGTTCATGTAATGCCCAGGTGGCTGGTTCGTAAAACGCCGGGTCAGGCGGTTGACCAGCGAGCAAAGCGATTCCCTTCACTGTCCAATTGGTTCCAGCCGCCCAAATGGCGGAAAATGCCTGAATAAAGGGCTCAGCCGGGAATGTGGGGGCGGCTTCTTCTACCGTATGACCCAATTCGCGGCAAAGTTGGGCTGTCTCTTGCACTGCGGCAATGCAATCGGGGCGGATGGGCGAGCCAGTTAGAGAAGCGTAGCTGAAACCGACGCGTAATTTTCCAGGCGGGGCGGCGACTTCCTCTAAATAGGGTCTAATTTGGGGCGGAGCGACATAAGGATCGCCGATAGCGCTGCCGGCAACGACATCCAGCAAGGCGGCGCTATCTCGCACGGTACGGCTGACAGCATGTTCGATGGTTAAACCGCTCATCACATCCCCATTGACGGGTCCGCGCGGCGTCCGCCCTCGGGTCGGTTTTAGCCCAAACAAGCCGCAGCAAGCGGCAGGAATACGAATCGAACCGCCGCCATCGGAAGCGTGGGCGGCTGGGAGGATGCCGGCAGCCACCGCCGCAGCTGCTCCCCCGCTAGAGCCGCCTGGCGAACGGGTTAAATCCCAGGGATTGCGGCACGCGCCCAGCAGTTGAGATTCGGTAGTGGGCAGCAAGCCAAATTCGGGGGTGTTGCTTTTGCCAATGACGATCAACCCCGCTTTTTTATAACGACGGACGATTTCGGCGTCGAAGTTGGGGATGAATTGGGCGAGCGCTCGGCTGCCGCTGGTTAGACGAACCCCTTGGTAAGCGGTTCCCAAATCTTTGAGCAGGTAGGGAATGCCGGCAAAAACAGTATCCGCTAATTCTCTATTTTTTGCCGCCTGCCTCGCCTCGCCATACATAGGGGTGACGATGGCGTTTAAAGCAGGGTTAACCGCTTCACAGCGTTCGATAGCGGCTTCGACCGCCTCAGCGGCGCTGATGTCGCCGTTTTTAATGAGTTGGGCTAAACCCAGGGCGTCGTATTGGGCGTATTCGGGGAATGCCGGCATTTTTCGCTGCTCTACCTCAACTTTACTGAATTTATTTCAGCTTTTGAGCCGAAACCTCTCCTAAAAAAGCTCGTCTCTCTCTTTTTCGCTATCTCTATGTCCATCTGTATCGTTACAAACCGAGTTGGAATGCCATATAGTCTAACATTTTTGTGCCGGCATTCAACTGGAACAAAACTGGCGTCATTTGGCTGCGATGCTCGGTACTATGATTCACCACATGCTGCAATATCGCCCGCGCCGGCATTTGGTACGTTGTCCCCCTTGTATTACGATACACAACCGTTCGTTGCAGCTCTGTTTCCGTCAAATCCGCCAAATAATCCCCCCATCGTTCTCGCTCTATTTCCCACCGGGCGCGAATGCCGGCAAAATCAGCGAAATCGTCTGGATCCAACAGCTTGGTTGGGTTATTTCCTTGAATGCGTTCCAGCCAAATCCACTCCGCCGTCACCCCGTGCGTCATTAGCCCGTGCAACGATCCCCAAAAGAATGGGCGCTCCGCTTTGTATTCGGCGTCGGGCAAGCTGGCTAAGCTGGGAAAAACCCGCCGCCATGCCCAACTATTATACGCGAACAACGATTGAAAATGTGCAATCAACATTTTTCCTCCATTAAATAGCCGCTAAAAAGGATAAAATTCTCTCCGCCATCAAATCGGGATGGGTCACTGGAACCATATGCTCCACCTCGGCAATCTCTACAAACGAGGCGGCGGGCTGCAACTGCTGCCACAACTCCCATGCCGGCATCAATAGCGCGTCTGAATGTTCCGCCCGAATAGCTAATGTAGGCAGCTTTAATTGAGGCAGCATCGACCACACATCCGTCGCCACCGAAGCGTAAATGTGTGCTTCCCATGCCGCCGGATATGCCAAAGTAAAGTCGCCATTTTCCGTAAGGCGCAATCCCGTTTCTACATATTGGCGCAGCATCTCGTCCGACCATGGGGCAAAGAAAGATTTGCCGCGATAATGGGCAAACGCCGCCTCTTTACTTCCCCAATTTTGCCGTCGTTTAAGCGCCCCTTTGTACAAGCGCGTATCCTTCATCAGGTCGGGATTTTGGCTGACAGCCGCAACCACATCTGGCGCTAAAAATACAGGATCGATAAAAACCAGGGCGCGGAACAGGTCGGGGCGTTTGAGGGCGGCTAGAAAAGTGACTACGCCGCCCAACGAATGCCCCACTCCGATTACGTTTCGCAGTCCTTGCTGCCCGAAAAAGATGAGTAAATCTTGCGCCAGCGGGAGCATGTTGGGGGCGTCTGCCGGCAAGCTGCCCGCCCAGTAGGGGCGTTGCAAAATGGCAGTTACTTTGTAATGCGCCGCCAACCGCTCTGCCATGCCGGCATACACGCCTGGATGGTAACTGTTGCCATGGGCGATATGAAGCGGCTCGCCTTCTCCGCCAAAATCTATAAAAGGAATCGAAAAAGTCACTAAACCTCCAAAATTCACCTGTCAAAAAAGCGTCGATTATTCGGTCAATATCGTCAGAAGTTGTTTCGTAGTTCGTTTGGCGTCGAGTCCGATTTCGCCTGGGGGACCAACACAAGCTGGGCAGCCATCTAAGCAACGGCAGCCGCCGACCAACTCCACACAAGCCGCTAGCAGCTCGTTCCGTCGCTCGAACAGCCGTTGGCTAAAACCGACGCCATCCGGCGTTCGTTCGTATACTAAAATGGTAGGAGCGCGCGTTAGCGGATTGCGATTTTCCACGCTAACAGCGATGTCGCTCGGATCACACATCAAAAAGAAGGGCGCCATGTTTCGTAAGGCGTAGCCAAAACCGCTCAGAGCAGAGCGGCTTTGCTGCCCTTGTTCAGCCCTTCGGTGGCAACTGGGGCACAACGTGACCAAATTGTCTAACTGGTTCGCTTCGTCTACGCGCCCTGGCGGAAAATCGCGGAAGGGGCGAATATGGTGGACGTGCAAACCTTGGTTGGGGCGGGCGGCAGTCCCGCATGTTTGGCAGTGATGGTTGTCTCTTTCTAGGGCTTTTGCCCGTTGCGTTTGCCAATTGGCTCCATAATCGTTTGGCGCCAGTAATATGCCGGCATTCACCAATTTTTCTTCCAACTTTTTGCCAAAAATAAGCCAATATCCCATCGTATCCAACGTCATCTCTGGCAAATCGATGTCGCCATATCCCAGCGTTTCGTGCGTATATCGGCGGATTTTACGGTAGCCCGTTGCCTGGGTAGTGATAACGCTTTCGCCATAGGCGTGTAGCGCGTCGTTTTTCACCGCCTCGGCTTGCGAAACCAGCCGCTTAACATGGGTAGAGATAGCGGCTCTGGTGTAATAATCGACAGAAACGGGCTGGGCGTGGGCGATTCTGCCATCCCAATCGAGCGACAAGATTTGAAAATCTTGTCCCTGGTGCATATAAATCGCTCCCTCAAATGCCATGTATGGGGCGCTTTCCAAGTCGAGTTTACCCACCGCTATCGGTTTGTCGCCGCTGATATCGTGGATCACTATCGAATCGGCGCCGCTGGTTCGCAGCGAAAACTGATGGGCGGGGGCGTCGTCGCCAATGTAATGAATTTGGCGAGGGGTTTTGTGCAAAATGCCGGCATCCGCTAAACCATCGAGCAATTCATCCACATCATTGCCGCCAAACGGCTCATTTGGTTTAAAGGGCAATTCATAAGCGGCGCAAGCCAAATGGTTGAGCAAAATCGGCATATTGTCGGGGTTGATCAACGCTTGTTCTGGCGACGCTCCAAACAAGTAGCGGGGATGCCGGCAAATATATTGATCCAGAGCCCCGTTGCCGGCGATCAACATCGCCACGGATGGCTCCTCCCCCCGCCCGGCTCGCCCAGCTTGTTGCCAGGTAGCGGCGATAGAGCCTGGATAACCAGCGATAGCTACCGCTTCTAAGCCGCCGATGTCGATGCCTAACTCTAAAGCGTTGGTGGCGACCACCCCCTGAATGTCGCCAGCCCGCAATCCCCGCTCAATTTCCCGCCGCTCCAGGGGCAAATAGCCGCCTCGATAGCCGCGAATAAGGGTTGGCTCTTTGCCGGCATTGATGTAATCATCTTGCAAATAGGCGAGCAGCAGTTCCACCGTTTGCCGCGCCCGGGCAAAAACGGCGGTGGCTGCTCCTGCATCTAAAAATGTGATGGCGGCATCACGTGTTGCCAGGGTCAAACTTTGCCTTAAGCCCAGCTCTTCGTCGATGATGGGCGGGTTGTACAAAATGAACTGTTTTTCGCCGGATGGCGCCCCGTTTTGGCTCTCGTCCACCAGGGTAAAGGGCAAGCCGGTCAGCTTTTCGGCATGCTCTTGGGGATTGGCAACGGTGGCGGAACAGCAGATAAATTGGGGGTTTGCTCCATAGAATTTGCAGATGCGGCGCAATCGGCGCAGCACATTTGCCACATGGCTGCCAAAAACGCCGCGATAGGCGTGGATTTCGTCGATGATTACAAATCGCAGTTGGCGGAAAAAGTCGCGCCAGTTGGTGTGGGCGGGCAAAATGCCGGCATGTACCATATCGGGGTTGCTGATGACGATGCCCCCCTCCCGCCGGATTTGGCTGCGGTGGCGGCGCGGCGTGTCTCCATCGTACACATTGAGTGGAATTGCCACATCGCCGCCGTTGAGAAGCTGTCTGGTCGCCGTTGCCTGATCTTGGGCTAACGCTTTGGTTGGGAATAGAAACAGGGCATTGCCGGCAGTTGTTGGATTAATCAGCCGTTCGATGACGGGCACGAGATAGCACAATGATTTGCCGGAGGCGGTTCGGGTGGCGATAACTACATTGTCGCCGGCAAGGGCGGCAGAAATGGCGGCGGCTTGGTGGCGGTAGAGCCGGGAAATGCCGGCAACCGTTAACGCCCGCTCGGTCTGTGTGGTCAATGGTAGAGCCGCTTCTCCATAGCGCGCTTCTTTTGCCGGCAGCCGCTCCCAGGCAGCAACTTGACCAACAAACGCCTTATTCACTCTTAACGAAGCGATAATTTGTGGTATACTCATTTTGTGTTAAGAAATATTTATTCCATCTCTCTTAAAAAGTAACGGTTGAAATTTGGTGAATTAACGTTATCTTAATTGTGATATTTATGCGAATAGATTGTAATTGTAGGAAGCGCGTAAAGCCTCTTTATCGGTAGCTAATTTGAAGATAACAAACAATAGATATACAGATCAAAAGTAAGTAATATTAAGAGGCGTTCTCATGAGTTCTTCAGTTGATGTACATGTTGAGCTGCACAGCATAGGCGAACCAAAGCCTATCGCTCATATCACTTTAAACGGGTATAACATTGAGGCTGGCGGGGCATTGGGCTTCAGCGGCGCTATGCGCAGTTTTAAGTTAATTAGCGGCGATTTAGAAGACGCTTGGTCGATGCAAGAGATATTAGAAATCCAAGATGGAACCGGCGTTAAACAACAGGGGCGCATTGCGGCTCTGCCTGTAGACGACGGGGGCATGGGGTTTATCGAATTTTTATAAAGCCCACTCGTTGACGCGCAATTAGAACCCTGCCTGGCAGGGTTTTTTCTTTTTTATAGAATGGGGGGCGGCGAAAATCATTTAATCAGGACAAAATTTATGTCCCTTTACCTGGTGGGCACCCCCATCGGCAATTTGGAAGATATGACTTTTCGGGCTGTGCGTATTTTGCGCCAAGCTAGCCTGATCGCGGCGGAAGATACGCGGGTGACGCGCAAATTGCTCACCCATTTTGATATTGCAACCCCGATGGTCAGTTACCACGATTATAGCGGACAGAGGCAGGCGAAAAGATTGGTGGCAAGGATGGCGGGCGAAGATGTGGCATTGGTGTCGGATGCCGGCATGCCTGGATTGTCTGACCCTGGTTATCGGTTGGTTAAAATGGCGGTCGATGCCGGCATTCAAGTTGTGCCGATTCCCGGAGCCACTGCCGCCGTAACCGCGTTGGTCAGCAGCGGATTGCCCAGCGACGCCTTTCTGTTTCGCGGCTTTTTGCCTAGGCAGCCAACCGCTCGGCAAAAGGCGTTGGGCGAATTGGCGGCTATTCCTTACACCCTCGTTTTTTACGAATCCCCACATCGGTTGGTGAAGCTGCTGCAAGATATTGAAACGGTTTTGGGCGATCGTCTATTGTGTGTGGGGCGCGAATTAACCAAGAAGTATGAGGAAATTTGGCGGGGGGCTGTTTCGGAAGGGGTCGATTACTTTGCCGGCAGCCCCGTCCGGGGCGAGATAACTGTTTTGGTAGCTGGAGCGTCAAAAGAGAGCGTTGTGTGGGAGGAGGAAGCGGTTGTCAAAGCGTTGCAGGCGGCGTTAGCTGCCGGCAATTCTCGCAAAGAAGCCGCCGCTCAAATCGCCAAGCAGTCGGGTTGGCGTAAACGAGCGATTTACAATTTGCCAATTTGACGCGGTCATTCCCAATCTGCCAACAAACGGTATTCTCCTCCCTGGTCGAAAAATTCAGATACCCTAACTTGCCAAATGCCGCCTGCCGGCAATACAAATGCGACAATCTGCTCCGTTTCGCCAGCAAAGGCATCGTCTAAACGGAAAGCGATCGTGCTGTCTGGGGCGACTAATTCCAGCACAAAGTCGCTTTTGGGCGAATCGCTGGCTAGCGTCACTGCCAACGAGTCGCTAAAATTAGCCGCAAAAGAGTGGACATTGATTTTGCCGGCAGCCAACCCCACCGTGATCGGCTCATTGGAAGCAAGCTGCTCCTGCTCCATTAATTTAGCCGATTCAGCAGACGACAATCTGATTTCGTAGCCGCCTTCTTCGCCGAAAAATTCTTGCGTCAATATCAAATAATCGCCATCTGCCGGCAATCGAAAGCTAATTTGCTCCCCTTCGTTAACCCCATTTTTATCTTGACGCTGCAACAGTTGAATTTGGTTGTCCAACAGCCACAAATCTAAATCCATGTTGGGGGATATGGGCAGCGCAGAGATTTGAATTTCGTCTCCTTCTTCTCCATAAAAAAACCAAACCTGGGCTTCAAATGGGCGCAAATTCTGCTGTTGAATCGCCCCATAAGTCAAGTCGCCAGCGTCAAAAAAGTTAACGGTATCGTCTGCCCCTTCACTCAACGACAATCGGTATTTGCCGGTGGCGTTGGCAAAACTGCGGACGCGCGCCATATAGTCGCCGGTAATGGGCAACCGATACCCGATTAACGCTTCGCTGTCGCCGGCAAACCCTTCGTCTAAATCGATCAGTTGCGTTCCATCGGGGGCTGTCAAAGATAAGATCAAATCCAATCGTTCCGTTTCTGGGCGCAAAATCAGGGTGATTACTTGCCCCGCTTCGCCAAAAAAGCGCCAATTTGGTTTAGCCCGTTCCGACACCTGACCGCTCACATTTTGCCCAAACGTCAAGGCGCCGCCATTGTTGTATTGGGGGGAGTCGCTGAGGTTGAGCTCCAATTGGTAGCGCCCGCTATTGTTGAATGCTTCGCCGATTTCAACCCGATATTCGCCAAATTCACTCAGAAAAGTGTCGAACATCGTTTCGGATTCGCCCTGTAATCCATAGTTGACGCTGTCTACCAATTTGCCGGTAGGCGCGTACAACGTTAATGTGAGGTCTATCATTTCGTCAACTGGGGCGGCTAAAATGCCGGCATAATCGCCCGCTTTGCCCATAAATGTATAAACATCTGTCAAAGAGCCCCCGACAATCCCTTCGGCGATATGGTCGGGCGATAATTCCCCTCGCTCGACAAAAGGAGAATGGGGAATTTGCCACAAGATCGATTCTAAAATTTGTCGGAAGATCGGTTCGGCTTGCCGCCAATTGTCTGTCCCTCCTCCCAGCAACGATAGAGCTGGCTCATTTCCCTGTGGAGATAGCAAAATGACGGTTCGTATGCGCAAACCTGTGTCTAGGGAAGGGCTAAACAAACCAGTAGGATCGCGCCCCAGATCGGCATAGGCGCCAGCTTGGGCAGCGGGCAGCAGAGCGGGCTGCCGCAAATAGGGGGCGTTTCCGACGATCGTTTGCAAGCCAGTTAATGGGTCGGCAGGCGGCGGGACGGCGGCGGGCATCAGGATAAAAAATTCGCCGTTTTGCAACGGTTGTCCGCGTAACAATCTGGCGCCAGTCACTTTGCTGTCTGCCCAAAATTGGATGCCGGCATTGGCAAGTTCGGGGCTCAACAACCTATTTAAATTCACCCACCGAGGGGGCGCTGCCATAGTTAACCCCAATGCCGGCATTTCAACCAAACCCCAATTAGCGTACCGTTGTTGGCGCAATTGTTCCTGACTGGGGGTAGGGGTTGGTTTGGGGGGCGATGGCGTTGCAGAAGCGGGAGGGTTGGTTGTTTCTGTAACGAGATGGTTGGCGGCGGCAGTAATCGTTGGCGAGGGGGGTGTAGGAGTTGGCGGCAGAGGGGAGGCTGTTGGAGAACTGGCGACAGTAGGGGATGCCGTTGTTGACAGTAGAGCAGCTTCTTCAGTTGGAGCGGCTGGCGTGATGCAGGCGGAGACGGCAGTTACAAAACAACCAACCGCTATGCCTGATTTAAAAGCGGTTTTTAGACGGTAAACCATCTTGGTTAAGATTGGGATTGGGGATTGCCCGCCGCCATCTTTTCCAACTCGGAGACCAATCTTTCTAATTCAGCGGCTAAGATCGGTGGGGCGCTTGGGTGGGCGCGAAAAGCGTCTGCCAGCTCCCGATAATACCAAAGCGTACCCTTTTTTTTGCCGGCAAAACGCTCCCACAAATTGTCTCCTACTTGCCGAAAATCGCGGATTAAAGAGCGGGCATTATGCACTTTGTCGGCGCAGCTTACCAGCAAAGCGGCGGGCGATTTATGGGGAATAGCGGCGATATACGCCTCTTTACGCTGCCGCCAAGGGGGTTTGGGGATGACGTCTGTGTCTGAACATTCGTCGACAATTTGGCGCACAATCTGCCCGAACCGCATTTCAATGTAGCTTCGCAGCGCGTCAGCCCCTCCCTGAAATTTACCTCCCTGATCTTCTACCGCGTCATGCAACAATGCGGCGATAGCTGCGTCTTCGTCTCCGCCATGCTCCAAAACAAGAGCGGTAACAGCCATTAAATGAGCCAGATAAGGGATTTTTCGCTCTTGGTTTTTTCGCCATTGCCCGGCGTGAAGTTCGGCAGCGACGGTTAAAGCGGCGGAAAAGCGAGGGGTGAGCATGTGTTATAAATGGAGAGTTCAGTTGGCGTCATCTGATGGATCTTGCCAATCGCTGCCGAGGATAATCAAAATGTCGTAATCGCCATCTGGCGTCACGCCAGAGCTGATGTTTAATGGCGGCAGAAACATCAGTTGCGTTAAATATTGGCTGGTGTAATTTTTGTCGCTGTAGTCGATAATTTGGGTGGTGCGATAGGTCGAGGCGTCGGCGTTGCCAATTTCCACCACATCGATATCGTAAGATTGTAAATAGGCTTGGGTATTGGCTGCCAATCCGAAGGTTTGGGTGCCATTGATGATTTTTACTTTTGCCGCTTCACCCTCCACCAATGCCGGCAAATTTTCGATCATTGGCGTTGGAATGGCGGGCGGTCTGAACAATTGGTCGCGCAATCCCCGAATATTTTCCCGCACTGGCACCAATACTTGTTGCCCGTCGGGAGTAGTATAAGGTTGCGCCATTTCATAATTGATCACTGCCGTTGAGATGCTGTCGCGGGGGATATCTTTCATCAACAGCGCCAATTGCAACGCTTCGTCCAGGCTCATATTGGAGCCGACCGCATTTTGGAAAGTTTGCCACAGTTGAGGCGATTCCAGCATCAATTTGGGAACCATATCAAATTGCATAATTTTGTCTCGGATCGCCAACAACACCAATTGCTGTCGCTTCGCCCTGTCGATATCGCCGCCAGAGGTAGCGCGGGTACGGGCATATTTCAGGGCGATTTGCCCATTCATATTTTGTTCGCCGGCGTCAATTTCGAATGGATCGTGCCCGTAGCAACTATCAGGATAAATTGGGTCGTCGATTGCCTCTGGCACATCGACTCGAATGCCATCGATATGGTTGATAAATTGTACAAAACCGTCGAAATTGATGGCGGCATAATAATCGACTTCGACGCCCAGTAACGATTCTACAGTTTCCATCGCTAAGCCGGCTCCTCCGCCAGGATGTTCGTTGAGTTCGCCCAGATAATGGGCTTGGTTAATGCGGTCTACCCGATAGCCGGGGATTTCTACCCATAAATCTCGGGGCAGGGACAAAGCGGAAGCGGATAAGCCGATAGGGTCGACGGTCAGGATCATCATGCTGTCAGTGCGGGTGGGTCCTGTTTCGTCGCAACGTTGGTCAATGCCCAACAGCAATATGGAGATGCGCTCTTTTCCTTGCCATGACTGTAGGGAATCAGTTGAGATAAAGGGAGCGATCTCAAATTGATTGGGATTGGGTATACCGTTGGAATTGTTGCCGGCATTTTGCCCGTTGGTTACCTCTTCGCCTTCCTTTGGCACAAAATCAGAATCCGTCACGCTCCAATTCGCCACCTGATCCCGTACAGTGTTATACACCCAAATGCCGCTGCTAATCAACAACGCCGCCGCCAGCAAAGCCATGATTATCACTCCCCAAAGTGGGAGACGAATGCGGTCAGTTGAACGACGATGTGGATTTGCAGCCATAAGAAAATGTTGGCATAAACATTTACTCATTTGTCTTAGCCAACATGCCGATAGAATTGTTCAGAATGAAGATGACGGGGCATTATAACATGGGGAAAAGGGTTGACAAGGAGCGCCGCCCGTTTATAATCTGCTTCAAACTAATAACCTTAAAGCGTTGAATGGGACGAGTAACCATTGAGCCTGTACCAGAGAGTTGCCGGCATTGGCTGAAACCAGCGACAACAAAGACAGTGGCAAAAACCCCCCATGAGCGACTTTTTGAACGTCAAACGCCAGTAAAAAAGTCCGGGTCACGCCGTTAACCGTGTCACAATGAGGGCAAACGTTGTTTGCCAAAGTTGGGTGGAACCGTGTTGGAGATTTTATCGCCAATGCCCCAATTGCGGGCGTTGGCGTTTTTGGTTTGGGCAGGTGGCATGTAGCAAGTGTGCAAGTGGCAATTCTTCGCCTGCAAATCTGCAACCTCTAGGAGAAAAAATCATGGCAGAGAAAAATTACGAACAGTCAGAACTTTATAAAATCCGCCATTCGGCGGCGCATGTGATGGCGGAAGCGGTGTTGTCTCTTTACCCCGACGCAAAATTGGCGATAGGTCCGCCTATTGAGGATGGCTTTTATTATGACTTTGATTTGGGCAAAGATGAAGATGGCAAGCCGATTACTTTTTCGCCGGAGGCGTTGGCGCAAATCGAAGCGAAAATGAAGGGGTTGTTGAAGAAAAACGCCAAATTTGAAGGGCGGACGATGCCGGTGGCGGAGGCGAAACGTTTTTTTGCCGACCAACCGTATAAGTTGGAATTGATTGAAGAGTTGAATGCCGGCAAAGTGGATGAAAACGGGGAGCCCCTTACCGCGCCCGTCTCCGAAGTAGGCATCTACCAGCACCGAGAGTTTGCCGACTTGTGCCGAGGTCCCCATGTGGCGTTTACCAAAAAGGTGAAAGCCAATGCCGTTAAAATTTTGCGTACCAGTGGGGCTTATTGGCGGGGCGACGAAAATCGCCCGCAACTGCAACGCATTTACGGCACAGCATGGCACAATCGGATGGAGCTGGAAGCGTATTTGAAACAATTGGAAGAGGCGAAATTGCGCGACCATCGGCGATTGGGCAAACAGTTGGGACTATTCCACATCTCCCCGTTAGTGGGCAGCGGCTTGCCCCTGTGGTTGCCCAATGGGACGATTTTGCGGGAAAATTTGGAGAACTTTTTGCGGCAAGCCCAAGTGGATAGAGGCTATTTGCCAGTGCTTTCGCCCCACATCGCTAAACTGGATTTGTACATCAAAAGCGGACATTATCCGTACTACAGCGACAGTCAATATTCGCCGTTGGATATTGATGGAGATAAATTTTTGCTTAGACCGATGAATTGCCCTCACCATATCGAGATTTACAAATGTGAGCCGCGCAGTTACCGAGACTTGCCCTTACGTCTGGCGGAGTTTGGGACAGTGTATCGGTATGAACAGAGCGGCGAGTTAAGCGGCTTAACGCGGGTGCGTGGTTTTACGATTGACGATTCCCACCTTTTTGTGGCGCCAGATCAGTTGGAGGAAGAGTTTATCAATGTGGTGAAGCTAATTCAGCATGTCTTTTCTACAATAGGTTTTGCCGATTTTCGGACGCGGCTGGGCACAAATGACCCAGACAGCGACAAATATGCCGGCAATCCCGAAATGTGGGCGCAGGGTATCAACGCTATTAAACAAGCGGCAGAAAAGGTTGGGGTTGAATATTGGGAAGAGGCAGGCGAAGCGGCTTTTTATGGTCCCAAGCTGGACTTTATCGTGCGGGATGCCCTCAAACGAGAGTGGCAATTGGGCACGGTGCAGGTGGATTTTTTACTGCCAGAACGCTTTGAGCTGGAATATGTGGGGACAGATGGCGAGAAGCATCGTCCGGTGATGATTCATCGGGCGCCGTTTGGCAGTATGGAACGCTTTATCGGCATTTTGATTGAGCATTTTGCCGGCAATTTCCCCTTGTGGTTGGCTCCGGTGCAAGCGATGGTCATTCCCATCACCGACAACCATGTGACATATGCTGAACAGGTGGCAAAAAAGTTGGAAAAAGCGGGGATGCGGGTCAAGGTAGATGCCGGCAGTTCTCGCATGGGCGGAAAAATCCGCGAAGCCCAACTGCAAAAAATCCCCTACATGCTGGTGGTAGGCGACAAAGAGATAGAAGCGGGAGCAGTAGCAGTGCGGACTCGGCAAAATGAAAATCGCGGGTCGGTTGGCTTAGAACAATTCATCGCTGAAACCGCTCAACTGATTGAAAGTCGGTCACAAGAGTTGTAATAAGGCGGACGATGGACAATGGATGTGTATAAATCATTTATGGTCTATAGTCTATGCCCCACCGCCAAGATTTCTCGAATCAATCGCAGTAAATCAACTTACTTAACGCTGTTTAGTTGAAAGACAAACGTTCCATCCTGACTGAAAATCATCTCAGCCGCAGGGTTGCGCCCTAAGGCGGCAGGGTCGAAAAAGCCGCCTCGCGCCCCCACAAAGATGTGGCTGTATCCTTGTTCGATTAGCCACTGAGCGGCGTTGGGGTCGCTCCAATCAGATATTTCTTGGGCGGCTTGATTGAAGTCGCGCACCTGGTTATGAATGCCGTAGATGTAATCGACCGGCGGCGTAGATATTTGCCTGCCTAGCAGCGAGTTTAGCCAGCCGCCGCTGTCGCTCGTCGCCCAGGTTGTACCCAGCCATTGCCAGCTATTGACCGCCACCTGCGCTTCTGCCGGCACATTTTCAGCCACCCATTCAACCGCCGCTTTGTCTTCCGGACGGGCTAAGATCGTGGTGTCGTTCAAAATGTCGATGCCTTGCCGGACGCCAAACAGGGCAGATAATGTCAGACAACCTCCGGCAATCGCCCATACAATCGGCATCGCCAATCTGGCAACTTGAGGGTGACGGGCGATACGACCTGTCGCCAAACGCCAAATATAGTCAGCGACCAGAGCCAACAGCCACGCCAATGGCAAAAAGAAGGAGATGTAAGCGCTGTTGAGATTCACTAGCCAACTGTTAGGCAGCAGGGTCAATCTGCCGGTAAGAAAGATGACGATAATCCCAACCCAACCCGCTAACGTCAGGGAAAACCGCCCCCATTTTTTGCCTCGCCAGGCGGCGATGCCGGCAATTATTAGGGCAACCCCGCCTGCTATCAAAAATTGTTCCTCCCAACCAACTGTCACATACCCTGCCGGAAATTCATGGTAGCTGTTCGGCGCGTTGGCAAATCGACGCCCGCGATTGAGCTGAATCAGTTGGATAGCCCGCGGCGCAACGATGAGAGCGCCCAATATGGTAGAGGCTGCCAACTGAACTGTTTTTTGACGCCGTTTTTGTGAGACGAGCATGGCGATAAACCAAACCAATAGCGCAAACGGGAGATAAAAGAGAAAGACGCGAAAATGGATGAGGAAGATGCCGGCGGAGAGGATAGCGATAAGAAGGGTGGGGATCGGCGATTGGGGATCGGAGGTCAGTTGTTGGGCGCTGGAAGATGGGGAATGAAGGAGGCGCCAAGTGAGGGCAAGCCCTGCCGGCATTATCAGCATGGCGGTTAATTGGGTGAATCGCCCCCAGGTAGCGTAATAACTGGGAAAAAAGAAGGGCAATCCCACTAAAAAGGCGGCGAGCCAACTAGGCAGGCGGCGACCAGAGATCAGCCACATGCCGGCATAAACGACGAGGGGAATTAGCCCATTCAACAACTGCCCTAATAGCAGCAACAGACGAGGCAGCTCGACGTTCGTCATCAACGCCAGGCTGGCGGAAAGAGCGTGAAAGCCAAAATGGTAGGGAGCGCTATCGACAGGCAGATAGGGGCGATAGCCGCTTACGATTTGCCCACTGTCCCGCATAACCGCCGTGATAAGGGCATGCCGCATGCTGTCTACCCAGGGCGGAAACGCCAAATCGCGGATCGCCAGCAATCTGACGCCTAAAATCAACCCCAACAGCAGCATCAGCGGCGCCTGCCGCCACATCGTTTTTGCGCTGGCTCTTAATCGAAGGCGAGCCTCACCTGTTTGAGCCAATGCCCTAAACCAGCGCATCAAAACATATGCCCATCCGGCTGTAAAAAGCGCCCACAAACGAATGCCGCTCCATCGAAAGCCCAGCCAGGATGACCAATGCCACATGATCGCCCACATGGACACGCCAAGCGACAAAGCCACTCCCCATTTGGCGGCGGCAGACCAGCGGCGAGGGAATGCCGGCATCAGCAGCGCCCCAGGCAACACCATAAAAGTGGCAGCCAATGTCAAAAAGAGAGCGTCTGTCCGCCAGGCTGTTGTCAAATAGCCGATGGCGTCGCGCCATAACAGTTGGTAGCGGGCGGTAAAACGCAAAACGGCTGACGGGGCGTCTCCTCCGTTCGCCACATGAAGCGTTCCATCAGAGAGCGTTGGCAATTGGTAGCCCCAGACGCTCAACTGATTGGCTTTATTGCCGCTCAGAACCAATGTGTATTCCCGCCCGACAGAGAGGGGTTGCGGCGGAAAGGCAATACGTAGGGTTTGATTGTGTTGGATGCCGGTATTTCGCCAACTTTGTTTTGCCACTTCTATGCCGGCATTATCGAGCAAGGTTAATTCAAAAATCCCGCCATTTTCCACCGTTGGATCGCCAAAATGAACGCCCAACAGTTCAATTTCGGTCAATCCATTGTGGCGGGGGATAAAAGTTTGCCAGTGGACGCCATCCCCAGTAGGCGGCGGCAAAGCTGCGTCCAGCCGCCCTTGTTCAATATCTATCTCCTGGATGGGCGGCTGCCACCCGGAATATATCGCCCATACCAGGGCAAGCCCCCCGCCAACCAGCAAAAACAAGTATGCCGGCAATCGGTTTCGAGATAGGTCGTTATTTGGGGTGGAATGCGCTTCGTTCATGCCGGCATGATCGTACCGAAAGATGCCGGCAAAGGCGAAAAGCTAAGCGCGCTGGTTGACCTGCCTGCCATCCTCCTATACCATTTCAGCCAATTAGCTAAATGAAACAACGCTTGGATAAGCCTGTTAAGAAGGACCCATGAGAAAAAGCTCTACAATCGCCATTTCGCTCCTGTGGCTAACCGCCCTATTGTTGGCGTTAGCCGCCCTCTTGTTCACCTGGCAAAGTCGGGGGCGTTTCCGCGATGCCGCCGATTCGCTGCGCCATGAAAACGAAGAGATGACGATCAATATGGAAACCCAAGCCAATCTCATCGCCGCCCGCGAAACTGATTTGATCAACCGCGATTTAGAAAATCAGGATTTAACAGAACGATTGACAGACAGCCAAACCGCTTTGGATGACGCCAACAGCCAACTGGCTGACGCTCAGGCGGAATTAACCCCATTACAAACTCGGTCTGCCAGCGCTGAAGCGACGGTGGTTACCCAGATGACTGCCCCCCCTGACGTTGAAATCATATCGCCGCCCGCCGACGCAATTTATCCATTGGGCGAACCGATTCAACTGATCGTCTCCGCTAGCGCGGCGTCAGGCTTATTGTCGCTTAATGTGTCTGCCAATGGGGAATCGCTGTTGTCGCTTGACCCAGAGCCAGAACGTTTGGCTACCGGGATGATTGATTGGCAGCCGGAAGATGCCGGCAATTACGAGATCTCCGCTTTTGCCATCAACGCCCGCGGCATTGCCAGTGACCCAGTTACCCGAACCATTCAGATCGAAGCGGATAGCGCCCAACCTAGCGCCGAAATCGACGATGTTCTAGCAGAAGAACGGGCGGAAATTGAAGCCAATATGGCGGCGGTACGCGGCTTGACCCCTATCGAACCTGTCGAGCCAACGCTGCTAACGCCGGCGGAGTTGGAACAGCGAGTGGAACAAGATATTTTGGAAGATTTAACGCCGGAGGAAGCCCGGGACGACGCCATTGTGTTGAGCGCGTTTGATTTTATTCCAGCCGATTATGATTTGTATGCCTTTTACACCGGCTTTCTCACCGAACAGGTGGCGGGATTTTATGATCCGGAAAGCGATGAATTTGTGGTGGTGAGTGAAGATCAGGAGCTTAGCCCTGGCGAAAAGTTGACCCACGCCCATGAATTTGTCCACGCTTTGCAAGACCAATATTTTGATTTGGGACAACTTGATGACGGCTCGTTGGATGGAGACGCTGCCCTGGCTTACCGATCTTTAGCTGAAGGAGACGCCACCTTTGCCCAATTTCAATATATCGAGCAGGGATATTTAACATTAGAAGAGATAGGCGCCTATTTTGAGGAGTTGTCGGAAGCGGAAACGCCGATATTTGATGACGCGCCCGCCCCCCTGGTGAACAGCTTTATCTTTCCGTATGATGCCGGCACAGCCTTTGTGCAAGCTCTGTATAATGATGGCGGATTTGAGGCGGTCAACAACGCTTGGAGCAATCCGCCCCAATCGACTGAGCAGATCCTCCATCCAGAACGTTACTTGGCGGGCGATTTTCCCGAATTGGTGGCGCTGCCCCCTTTAACCGACACATTGGGCGTTGGTTGGCGGCTGTTAGATCAAGACAGTCTAGGCGAATTTTTTCTGCGCGAATATTTAAGCCAGCAGATCGAGGAAGCGGTAAAGGTAAACAGCGCTACGACGGGTTGGGACGGCGACCAATACGGCATTTATTGGAACGATGAGGCAGAACAATTGGCGATGGCATACCAAATTGTGTGGGATACAGAAGCGGATAGTCAAGAATTTGCGGGGGCATATGAAAGTTATGCCGGCAAAGCGCTCAACACCACCTCCACCCCCCAAGAGGCGGCGCAATGTTGGCTGGCAACCGAAACGATTTGCCTCTACCAAGCAGGTCAATCCACTCTGATCATTCGCGCCCCAGACCTGGACACAGCCCAACAGATAGCCGCTTCGATTTGGAGCGAAGGATGAACCAACGGCTGCTGCGTCTGGGCATCCTTTTTTTGGCGTTAGCGGTTTTGCTGCGAGTCGATTTCATCTTTTATGTAGCATATGTCTGTTTGGGCATGGTTGCCTGGAGCCGCTGGTTTGTGCCCCGCGCCCTGAAAAATCTCAAAATCAGCCGTGACTTCGAGAACCGCGCTTTTCCCGGAGAAGAGCTGACGGTGCGGATCGTCGCTGAAAATAAAGGCAGTTGGCGCATCCCCTGGCTGCAATTCAGCGACAGCGTGCCGTTGCAACTGCGAATCTCCGCCCCGAAATCGATTGTGACCGATTTGGCGGGCAAAGAGCGCAAAATATTCGAATATCAAATCAAAGCGTTGCAGCGCGGTTACTACCGCTTAGGTCCGATGTGGCTGCAAACGGGCGACTTGTTTGGCTTTTTTCGTCAGGATGGTCAATTGCCGCCCGCTTTTCTAACCGTTTATCCCCGCATCTTTCTAATTAACAAGTTGGGATTGCCCTCTAGATTGCCGTTTGGAACGTTAGCCAGCCGCCAACCATTGTTTGAAGACCCTGCCCGCCCTGTTGGCGTGCGCCCTTACCAGGCTGGAGATTCATTGCGGCGGGTTAACTGGAAGGTATCTGCCCATAACAATGGGTTGCTGACCAAACGATTGCAGCCGGCGATTTCGTTAGAGACGATGTTGATCCTCAATTTGAATATCATTGATTTCGATCGACGGGCTCGGTACAACGCTCCAGAATGGGGGATCGAGTTGGCGGCGTCGCTGGCGGCGAGTTTGATCGACCAAAAGCAGGCGGTAGGATTGCTGGCGAATGGGGCAGATCCGTTGCTTAGCCTGCCAGGAAACGAATCGGCAGATGGGGTTCAAGAACTGCCGATTGATCCAGAAAGCGGCAGGGCATTGCCGGCAGCTCTTCCCTCTGGGGCCTACCAAACAGAGTATCAATTGGGGCACGCTCTGGGCAAAGGGGCGCGGCTGGTACCGCCGCCTATTCCGCTCGGTACAGGTCGGGGGCATCTGATGAAAATTTTAGAGCAACTCGCTCGATTGGATGCCGAGGATACGGTTCATTTTGCCCATTGGCTGCCCTTGAATTGCGCTGGCTTAAATTGGGGCGTCACTTTGCTCATTATCGCTCCCAATGCCGGCATGGAACTGTGTCAAGCTCTGCATCGGCTGGCTAGGTCTGGGTACAATCCGGTGTTGTTGGCAATCGAGCCCCAAGCGGATGCTGCCAAACTGCGGCAACAAGCCCGCTATCTGGGGTTTTCCGCTTTTGTGGTAACCAAACCAGAAGATTTGTACCTGAACGATTGATGACTTCCCAAAAAACGCCCGTTTTTCATCACGGTAACTTCGGTCTATATCAAAAGATCCAGCCAGTGGCGATTGCCGGCATCGTAGCGGCGTTTTGTTATGGCATTATCAGCGTTATTCGATTGATTTTTGTCAATGGGGCATGGCAGCCGTTGCCGACATTCGTCTTTTTTGTGGCGTTAGAGGCGGCATTAACCAGCGTTTGGCTCAAACAACCCAGGCAGCGTTTGATCAAGGGGTGGCAATATCGACTGGCAGAGTTGATTTTAATCGCGCTGGCAGCTAGATTGCTTTCTTGGCTGGCGGCAGACGCCTTGCCGGCATTGTCTGAATGGCGGACGTACCTGCTAGAACCCAGTTCGCTTTTTGGAGATGGGTTTGTCGTTTACTTCATCGTTGCCGGCATCGCATGGGAACGCGCCATTACCTTTAACGATACATTCTCAAAATTGGCGTTGGGGCAAGATGAAGCCGCCTTTTATCGGCATCGCCGTCGGCAAGAACTGCAAATCAACGATTCTCCTTTTCGGACGGATCGGGGCATGTTGATCGAAAACTTTTTCGGGCAATGGGGCGCCGGCGGCCTATTTTTGGGGTTGTGCGCTACGCTTACTACCTTCCGTCCTCGTCAATTTCTAGATGGTTTTTCCAACTTAACCCGGCTAGGGCTCAGTTCAGAGATGTTGGTGGCGCTGCTCGTTTACTTTTTGATCGGTTTTTGGCTGATCAGCCATGCCCAACTATCCTATCATTACGTTCGTTGGGTGATTGAAGAGGCGGACGCCGACCCAAAAGTCGTCCGGCGTTGGGCGCGGGGCAGCATGGGCTTGGTGGGGTTAATCGCTTTGCTGGCTGCTTTGTTGCCAATCGGCTCCACTTTTGGTTTGGCGCGCATTATGCTCGCCGTTTTAGGGGTGGGGGCGGTTTTGTTAAACGCCATTTTTGGCTTTTTTCTGTCGCTGCTCTTTTTGCTCATCTCTTTTTTGCGCCCAACAGGAAGTGAAGGAACGACGTCGCCTCCTCCTGCTGCTCCCGCTTTGCCGCCGCTTGTTCCGCCCGCCCAAGAGGCTTTTGAGTTGAGCGAAACGGCGGAAATGGCAGTAGGCGGCGTATTTTGGGCGGTTTTGGCGGCGGTTTGTTTGATAGCGGCGTTCTTTTTTTGGCGCGAGCGACGGGACGGGATGGGAATGCCGGCAGCGCGAAATTGGTGGACAATGATCAAAGAGTGGGCGCGTGAATGGTGGCGGGCGTTATGGATAGGCGCTGATGCGGTTCGACAGGAGATAGAAAAACGCATCAGCAACAGAACCTCCCAATCGAGCCCAGCATCTGCTCCGTGGCGCATACTACGAGTGAACAAATTAGCCCCACGCCAACAAATTCAATATTTTTACTACTCCGTCACTCGCCGGGCGGGAAATGCCGGCATACCCCGCCAAAGAGATGAAACGCCGCTGGAATATGCCGAGACGCTCAAAGAGCGGCTGCCAGAGCAAAGCGACCAGGTGGATAGGATGACAGACGCTTTTATCTCTGCCCGTTATAATCCAGCCCCGATCCCTGCCAAGAGGGCGGGCAGAATCAAGTCGATTTGGCGGGAGTTGCGAAACAAACTTAAACGGTTGCAGCGACCGAAATAAGTGGCCGGCATATTAAAGCCTGATAGCTTTACAGGAGCGAAGCCCAGTTTATTTTGCTGGCGCATTTTATGGTAAACTACCCGCCGATCTCGCCATCGAAAAGAGTATACGTGATTGAGATAAGAAATGTCACCAAGCGGTTTTTTAATATAACCGCCCTAAATAATGTATCGCTCGACGTGCAAAAGGGGAGTATTTTAGGCGTCTTGGGTCCAAATGGGTCGGGCAAAACCACGCTTTTTAAGTTGATCGCTGGCTTTATCAACCCCAATGCCGGCGCCATTCGGGCGGTAAATGGCGGCTGGAAAACGGTTGGATACAAGCCGGAACGGATGTTGTACCCTAACAAAATGAAGGTGAAAAATCTGTTGCGGATGTCTGCCAATTTAGCCAATGTCCCTCCAAACCAAATCGAGCAAACCGTCCGCGCCCGTTTGGATCAGGTGGGGTTGTCCGACGCCGGGGAGAAACGGATCAAAGAATGTTCAAAAGGGATGCGGCAGCGGGTTGGTTTAGCCCAGGCGTTGATGGGCGATCCCGATTTGATTATTCTGGACGAGCCTTCGAATGGGTTAGATCCAGAAGGGCAAGTGGAAATTCAGCGCGTGATTCGCGCCATTGGCGATGCCGGCAATACCGTCTTGTTAAGCAGCCATCAATTGCCCGAAGTGACCGCCGTTTGCACCGACATCATCATCCTTAAACAGGGGCAAATTCTGTACCGAAACTCGATGCAAGCCGCTTTAGCGGAACGCCCCCATGTAACGATTGTGCTAGATAAAGATGCCGGCGCGATACGCGCCTTATTGGCAAGCTTACACCCCGATATTCAACAAGATGGCAGGGTTATTTTGCTCAACAACGAGGCGATGAAGTTGCGCCGCCAAGTATTAAGTTTGGCGCTAAATGCCGGCTATGATGTAGTCAAATTGCGCCAGAAACAAGCGACCTTGCATGAAATTTATGCTGAGGCGGTTCAATCATGACTCAACGAATTTATTCCCTTGCCAAATACCATTTTCTAACGTTATTGACGTCAACCACTGGTTTGTTGCTTATTTTGGGGGCGTTGGTCTTCTATCAAATCTTTTTTCAGCCAGGGCAACGGACGCCAGAGGGTGACTATCTCTTATTTGTCATGGGGATTTTTGGGGCGATCTTTACCTTTATCGTCACCCTCACCATTGCCGGCAAAGCCAACGAAGCGGAAAGCTACATCTTTTTTATCCGGTTGCCCAGCCGTCCTGAATATCTTGCTGGCATTTTTGTCAGTAGTTTGGCGTTTGGGCTGTTGGTTCAAACGATTCTGACGCTTTTGGCTATTGTTGCCGGCAAAACAGAAATGACGTTGGGGTTGGCGTTACAAATCCCCCCGGTGTGGCTGACGATCAATATTTTAAGCGCGATGTTAGCTTTTCATGCTTCAGATTTTGCTAGTTCAGGCTGGTCTCGCGTTGTTCTCTTTGGGGGTTTGTTGCTTTTGTTATTCACACAGGGTAGAGGGGGTTCGCTAGCCGCTTGGTTGGCAGAACGTTTTTTATCTGGCAGCGGCTGGTTTTATCAGCGTGGTTGGTCGTCTTTGGGAGATTTTTTCCAGCGGGGCGCCAATTGGTTTTATGGCTCTGGCGGCGAGACAGTTTCGCGGGCTTTGGGGGCGTTGTTTTGGCCCGTAAGCGCTATTATCGACGGCATTGTCAGCGGTTCATTTCAGGGCAACAGGGCTTTAGCCCCATTTTTGCTGCTATTGTACGCTACTTTGTTATTTTTATTGGCGGCAGATTTGCTTGCCGGCAAAGATTTGTATCTGACCGAACAGTAAGCGCCTTTCCCAATCCCCATTTCGATGGTTTGTCATAATTAACGGCTCAAATCGATGCGTGTCTCCTCCAAAACGCCAACTCATTATAAAAATACGCCTATTGTCGACTATTTAGCCGCCCGTTTTAACTACGTCTCGCGTCAGGTGTGGTTGGATAGGATATTGAGCGGCGACGTTTATCTGAATGGGGAGATCGCCACGCCAAAGTTGCTCGTGCGGCAAGGGGATACGGTTGCTTGCCAAATCCCTGATTTTACGCCGCCGGAAATCAACCTCAATTACGCCATCCTTTATCAAGATGATTGGTTGCTGGCGGTGAACAAACCGCCCAATTTACGGGTACATGGCGATGGCAAATGGACAACGGCAAATTTGATTTATCATGTGCGCCATCAACATAGCCCCCCCTATCCAGAAGCGGCGCTCATCAATCGGCTGGATGCAGACAGCTCTGGCGTGGTTCTGTTAGCGCGGGATGCGGAAACGTTACGGTTGATGAGTCGTCAGTTTCAGGAACGACGGGTGGAGAAGCGGTATCTGGCATTGGTTCATGGCGTGCCCCTGCCGGCATCCAGCGTTATTGACGCCCCCATCGGCAAATCAGCCTCTTCCGCCATCAAAGTACGCCAAACAACGGTTGATCCAGTCAAACCCAAACCAGCCATCACCCATTACGAAACAACGCAGCATTGGGACGATAGCTACGCTTTGCTGACGATTCGCCCGGAAACGGGGCGCACCCATCAAATCCGGGTTCATTTGGCGTCAATTGGTTGCCCAATTGTTGGCGACGCTTTGTATAATTTATCAGACGAGCAATTTGAAGCACATTGCCAGGATAAAAGCCGCTACCAAATGTTGATGAATCGGCAAGCTCTGCACAGCGCCAGCGTCCAATTTCGTCATCCGCATCTCCACAAATCGTTACTGATCGAGGCGGCAATGCCGGCAGATATGGCTGCTACAATCGACAAGCTCGATAAACAATTTTCGCATGAAACATGAATCGTCCCATTACAAATTACAGCAATTGAGCGAGCGCATATTTTGGCTGCCCCCTTCTCCGCTTACGGATCGGCCTGTTTTGGGGGCGATTGTGGGGGAACGGGGCACATTGGCAGTTGATGCCGGCAATTCCTCGGCGCATGCCCAAATTTTGTTAGACCAACTACAACATCATCAACTGCCGCCGCCCGCTTTTGTGGCAGTTACCCATTGGCATTGGGACCATTCCTTTGGTCTCAGCGCCTATGCCGGCATTCCAGCGGTCGGTCATGTAGAGTGTGGGCAACAATTGCGCCAAATGGCGGCATGGGATTGGAGCGACGAGGCGCTGGACGAGCGGGTGGCGCAAGGGGTTGAAATTCAGTTTTGCGCCGACCATATCAAAATGGAACTGCCGCAGCGGGGAGATTTAACAGTAAGGTCGCTGGATGTGACCTTTGCCCACGAAATCGAAATCGATCTTGGCGATCTCCTATGCCGTTTGCTGCCGGTGGGCGGCGATCACGCCGCCGACTCTGTAGTCGTTGTCATTCCGCAAGAACGGGTCGCTTTTCTCAGCGATTGCCTCTACCCCAATCTGTACGCCCCCCAACCTAATTACACCCCGTTCACCTTCTTTGGGTTGACCGCCCAACTCGTTTCGCTCGATGTGGATTACTATGTGTGGGGGCATGATCCGCAGCCCATGCCGCGCAGCCAATTTTTGCTGTTGGCAGAACGAATGGAGGCGATTGGCGAGGCGGTGGCGATGTGCGGCAACAATCGGCAAGCTTTGCTAGCGGCGCTGGCGGAAGCCGGCATTCATGATTTGGATGAGGAAGATGAGGAGTTGATCGCCAACTTTACTGCCGGCATTTAACCCTTACATACACACAAAACCAAAATGACCAGACACACAATCCCAATTTCAGACGACCTATACGACTATCTTCTCTCTATATCATTGCGCGAGCCGGAAATATTGCGCCAACTACGTCAGGAAACGGCAGAGTTGCCAAATGCCGGCATGCAATTGGCGCCAGAACAAGGGCAATTGCTGCGATTGTTAATCCAATTGATGGGAGCGAAACGAGGGATAGAAGTGGGGGTGTTTACTGGATATAGCTCGTTGTGCGCCGCTTTGGCGATGCCGGCAGACGGGTTGTTAATCGCCTGCGATGTCAGCGAAAAGTATACGAAAATCGCCCGACGCTATTGGGGTAAAGCCGGCGTGGCGCACAAAATCGATTTGCGGCTCGCCCCCGCCATTGAAACGTTACAGCGGCTTTTAGCCCAAGATGGGGCAGAGAGCTTCGATTATGCCTTTATCGACGCGGACAAATCCAATTATATGGCATATTACGAGGCATGCCTGAAACTGTTGCGTCCGGGCGGATTGGCGGTTGTTGACAATGTGTTGTGGCATGGGCAGGTACTCGACGCCGCCGACCAGAGCGCCGATACGGTTGCCATCCGCGCCCTCAATCGCCACCTTCATCAAGACCAGCGGGTTGAGGCGCTATTGCTGCCCATTGGCGACGGCTTATATTTAGCCCGAAAACGATGAGGGAGAATGCCGGCATTTAAGCCCAAAATTAACGCCTCTCATTTACCATGATAGCCATATTGTTTGATATGTAGTTGGCTCAGGTAAAAGAGGAAAAATGACAAATCAATTGAACTACTCCGAAGAAGAATGGTATCTCCTAAAATCGCTGCCCTCCCTCATCGGTTCAGCTGTAGCAATGGCGGGTCGCAGCGGCATGATGGGCACTGTAAAAGAGGTGATGGCGAGCGCCAGCGCTGTGCAAGAAGGGATGCAAGAATACAACCATAACGAGTTGATAAGCTCCCTTATTGAAAAGGTGGAAGATCGAAAAGAGGCGCGAGACAAAGCCAAAGAGATGATGGAAAAAGCGCAAAGCGATATGCAAGCCAGAGGGATAAAATCCCCAGAAGATTTGACCCGGGCGGCAATTGAAGATATTCATCAGGCGATGAATATTTTGCGCCAAAATTCAGATTCGCAAGAGATGACTGAATATGCTCAATTTGCCTACAATGTGGGCGTTAAAGTGTCTGAAGCGGCAAAAGAAGGCGGTTTTTTCGGCATTGGCGGCGAGCGCGTCAGTGATGAGGAGGAAGCGGTTCTCAGCGAGATTTCAATGGCTTTAGAGTTGTAGCGCCGAACAACCTGCTATAGATAAAAAGCCGCGAGATTACCTTATCTCGCGGCTTTTTTTATCTGAACTAAAACCGGGGCGATTATCCCCGCAGCCCTTGCAACTGCTCAAGCAAATTTACCTCTTCATCAGACAAATTTTTGGGCGTTTCAATCTGAATCACCGCATATAAATTGCCGCGTTCCCCTTTGGACTTCAGCTTAGGCATCCCTAGACCCGTCAGCCGTATCCGTCGCCCGCTGGACGAGCCGGGGGGAATGGTGACATTTAACTTTTTGCCCATCGCCTGAACCGGAACTTTGCCGCCCAATGCGGCGGTGTACATATCGACCATGGCGTTGACATATAAATCGTCTCCCTTGCGCTCGAAATTCGGGTGAGCCAACACCTTGACCTTTAAGTAGATGTCGCTTGAGCCTGCCCCGCCAGCCAAGCGGATTTTGGAGCCGGTTTTTACCCCTGGCGGTATTTTCGCTTCGATACGGGAGCCGTTTGACAGCGAGATGAGCCGCGTCGTTCCCCGAAACGCTTCATCAAGAGAGATTTCTACTTCTGTTTCTGTCCGGGTTGGTTGTGTAGCCATATTGTTAAAGTCGAATGGGTTGCCGCCTCTGCCGGCATTTCCCGTGCGTCCTGGCGTTCCAAAAAGCATATCGAACAAACTGCTAAATCCGCTGTTATTGCCGCCGCCAAACAAATCTTCCACATTGATTGAGCCGCCATTCCCTTGCCCGGCTGTCCATTGGCGGAAGAAATCGCCCATGTTACCCCCCATCTGTTCATATTGTTTCCATTGACTGCCAAATTGATTATATTTGCGCCGTTTGTCTGGATCAGACAACACTTCGTACGCTTCGTTAACTTCCTTTAACTTTTCCTCCGCCGATTTGTTGCCGGGATTGTGATCAGGATGATATTTGCGCGCCAATTTACGATACGCTTTTTTAATCTCTTTTGCGTCGGCGTTTCGACCGACGCCTAGCGTTTTGTAATAATCCTGAAATTGCATGTAATCTCCATTGATGGTTAGAGTCGTTTCCGACGCCCTGTATCATACCCTGTTAATGTTAGATTTTCATACACGTCCAGTCCCAAAAAATCGCTGCAATTATCGATCGCTCCCGATAAAGAAAAAGTGGAGACGCCGAAAGGGCATCTCCACCATGTTTTTGACGCGGTTTGCTGGGCGGGATTACGCCGCTTCAAATTCTCCTTCGATCACGTCGCCATCCTCTTCTGGAGATGCGGTCGGAGTTGCCCCGTTGACCCCATTGCCATTGGCAGAGTACAGTTGTTGGCTCAGAGCATAGCTCATCTGCTGTAACTTTTCCGCTTCGCTTTTGATGCTGGGGATGTCGTCTCCCATCATCACATTTTTTACCGCGACAATTTGCTGGTTGATGTTGTCCCGATCTTCCGATGGGATTTTGTCGCCTAACTCGCGCAACGATTTTTCAGAAGCGTAAATCAGGGCGTCCGCTTCGTTACGGGCGGCGATCAGGTCGCGCATCTGCCGATCTTCTGACTCATGCTGCTGCGCTTCTTGCACCAATCGCTCTACTTCGTTGTCGCTCAGATTTGTCGAGGCGGTTATGGTAATGCTTTGCTCTTTGCCGCTGGCTTTATCGTGAGCGGTCACGCTCAAAATGCCGTTGGCGTCGATGTCGAAGGTGACTTCAATTTGGGGAATGCCACGCGGCGCCGGCGGAATGCCGTCTAATCGGAAAGTGCCTAGCGATTTGTTTTGCGCCGACATGGGACGTTCCCCTTGCAGCACATGCACGTCTACCCCAGGCTGATTGTCTTCAGCGGTGCTGAAAATCTCCGATTTGCGGGTGGGCACGGTAGTGTTGCGCGGAATCAGCACGGTGTTGACGCCGCCCATCGTTTCGATGCCTAAGCTCAACGGAGTGACGTCCAACAGCAACACATCTTTCGTTTCGCCAGTTAGCACGCTGCCCTGGATGGCGGCGCCAATCGCCACCACCTGGTCGGGATGAACGCTTTTGTTTGGCTCTTTGCCAGTTAATGTCTGAGCCAGTTCTTGGATCATCGGCATCCGAGTCGAGCCGCCGACCAACACCACTTCATCTAACGCTTGGGCGCTGATGCCGGCATCTTTGAGCGCCATTTCGACCGGTTTTCGAGCCCGTTCTACCAAATCAGCCGACAATTGCTCGAATTTGGCGCGGCTTAATGTCATTTGCAAATGTTTGGGTCCAGAGGCGTCTGCCGTGATAAATGGCAGGTTGATTTCTGTTTGCATCACATTCGAAAGTTCGATCTTGCCTTTTTCGGCGCCTTCCCGCAACCGCTGCAACGCTTGCCTGTCTTGGCTTAAATCGATCCCGTACTCTTTGCGATATTCGTCAATCAGCCAACTGACGATCTTCTCGTCCCAATCGTCGCCGCCCAGATGGGTATCGCCGTTGGTGGCTTTGACTTCGATCACTCCGTCCCCAACTTCCAAGATAGAGACATCGAAGGTGCCGCCGCCTAGATCAAATACGAGGATCGTCTGTTCTTCCGTTTTGTCCAACCCGTAAGCCAGAGCGGCAGCGGTCGGTTCGTTGATGATCCGCTCTACTTGCAAGCCAGCGATTTGTCCGGCGTCTTTGGTGGCTTGGCGTTGGCTGTCGTTGAAATATGCCGGCACGGTAATGACCGCTTTGGTCACTGGTTCGCCCAGGTACGCTTCTGCGTCTCGCTTGAGTTTTTGCAAAATAAACGCCGAAATTTCTTGCGGCGTATATTTTTTGTTTGTCGCTGGGATATGAATCGCTGCGTCTTGCCGATTGCCGGCAACGATCTGGTACGGAACCATCTTTTTCGTCTTGGCAATCGCCTTATCGTTAATATCTCGTCCGATCAATCGTTTGACCGAATAAATCGTATTTTCGGGGTTGACAATCGCTTGCCGCTTTGCCGTTTGCCCGATAAGGCGTTCCTTTTTCTTGTTAAACGCCACAATAGAGGGAACTAAATTGCCGCCCTCAGACGAAGGGATGACGACTGGGTCGCCCCCTTCCATGACAGCCACAACTGAATTGGTTGTGCCTAAATCTATGCCGATAATTTTGCTCATGATTTACTCCTGTAAAAAAGGCTGACAGATGGAAGCTAAATTCCATCTGTCAGCCGATAACTTCATTTAGGGCGGTGGCGATTAGCCTTCTTCAATCGCCTGGGGGCTGGCGCCGTTGGCTTTGATAGAGATTCGCTTGGGTTTGATCTCTTCCGCTTTGGGCAGAGTCAGGGTTAATACGCCATTGTGGTAATCGGCGCTGATGGCGTCGGCATTTACCATTGCCGGCAAGCGCAAGCTGCGTTTAAACGAGCCGACCTGCCGCTCTTGCAACCGATAATTGCCTTCTTCAATCGTCTCGTCTCTTTTGAGTTCCGCTTCAATGGTCAGCCGTTTATTTTCAAACGTCACATTGATGTCGTCGGCGTTTACGCCAGGCAGCGAAGCGACCACTTCGTAGCCATCGTCATTTTCCGCCACATCAAGAGGCATCAACCAAGATTGTCGATTTGGGGCGTGAAAGCCGCCAGAAAAATCATCAAACAATCGATCCATCATCCGGTTCATCTTGGCAAATTCAGATACGGGATTCATTCTTACTAAAGTTCTCATGGGTTCCTCCAAAAGGGTAAGTGTAAATTTCAATCTGTTTATTGGCCATCGCCCTGTTTTCTAAATCCAGCAACGATTAAAACCCTTTTTTGTTAGAAAAATGTTTGAGGGTTGTAAAATAAATGTAGGAGTCGCGTTAGATTTTTGTAAGCGGCGGCAAGGTCGTTTGCCAAGGCAACATCATTTTCTGAATTTGGATGTTGAGTTTGCCGCTTTGATGTATCATCGCTAAAGCAAAAGTTGGCAATCGCCCTATCTTTGATTTTTTTAGGAGAGATTTTTGTTATGAGCTACGAATTTATATTGACGCGGATTGAATCGGGAGTGGGCGTCATTCAATTAAATCGCCCCAAAGCGTTAAACGCCCTGAGCAAAGATTTAATGGCTGAACTAATTGACGCCGCGATTGATTTTGAAGCGGACGACGAGGCGGGGGCATTGGTGATTACGGGCGATCGGCGCGCCTTTGCCGCTGGCGCCGATATCAAACAGATGGCAGACGCCACCCCGGTGTCGATGCTGCGCAGCCCGATGATCGCCTATTGGGATCAGCTTAAAAAGGTGAGCAAACCAATTATCGCCGCTGTTTCTGGCTACGCTTTGGGGGGCGGCAACGAGTTGGCGATGGCGTGCGATATGATCATCGCCAGCGAGACCGCCAAGTTTGGGCAGCCGGAAATTAATGTCGGGGTGATTCCAGGAGCAGGCGGCACCCAACGGTTGACTAGGGCGGTGGGCAAGGCGGTGGCGATGGAGATGGTATTGAATGGGCGATTTTTAACCGCCGATGAGGCGTTGGGGTACGGATTGGTTAATCGGGTTGTGCCGGCAGAAATCTATCTGGAAGAGGCGGTCAAATTTGCGGCTGAAATCGCCGCCCGCGCCCCGGTCGCTGTCCGGTTGGCAAAAGAAGCGGTCAATGCCGCCTTCGAAAGTTCGCTGACTGCCGGCATTGCCTACGAACGCAAATTGTTTTATATGTTGTTCGCCACTGAAGACCAAAAAGAGGGGATGGCAGCGTTTAACGAAAAACGTCCTGCCAATTGGCAAGGGCGTTAACGTTGTGTTAAAAGAGAAAGCCTAATGCGCAATCTAACAGCAACCCTATGTTTGGCTGTTGTTATGTTAGCCGCTTGTAACAATACGAAATCAGATTTCGATGGCATCGAAGGTCCAGCGGTAGTGAGCCAAGAACCAAATATCAGGGTGGAGACATGGGAATATCTTTCGCCAGAGCAAGTGAACCAAATCAGACCGCTGCCTGACCCTGCCGGCATTCCGTTTGGCGACGCGCCACACAAACCATTCATCTTTTGGCATGAAAACGGCTTTGACCTGTTTTGGTCGGAATTTCCCTGCGCTACCAAACCAGTTGCGCTAATCAAAGAAAATGCGGAAATTGAACTGTTTGCCGGTAAAAGACCCGAACTATGTGAAGCAATGTCAATTCTTCACGGGTTTACAGTTACGTTGTCTTCCCCAGCTTCCTTACCCGCGGCGGATCAATGGCAATATAGTTTCAAACCGTCAGAGGAATATTGAAAAAGGGAACATTGGCGCGAACTCTAATTGCAGCCCTATACTTGAATATTGTCATGCTTGCCGCTTGTAACAATACGAAATCAGATTTCGACGACATCGAAGGTCCAGCGATAGTGAGCCAAGAGCCAAATATCAGGGTGGAAACGTGGGAATATCTTTCGCCACAGCAAGTGAACCAAATCAGACCGCTGCCTGACCCTGCCGGCATTCCGTTTGGCGACGCGCCACACAAACCATTCATCTTTTGGCGCAAAAAAGGGTTCGACCTTTTTTGGGTGGAATTTCCCTGCTCTATAAAACCAGTTGCGCTGATCAAGGAAAATGCGGAAATTGAACTGTTTGGCGGTAAAAGACCTGAAAATTGCGATGCGATGGCAGTTACTCATGGGTTCACAGTTACTTTGACCGCAACAACGCCACTGCCCTCTCCCGACCAATGGCAATACAGTTTCAAACCGTCTGAACCGCAACCATAGGGCAGGGTTAGCGGCTGCCAGCCGCTTGGCGAACCACCCCACATCTTTACAATTAGGCGCCAATAATGTTCGGCGAAAGATGCCGACATTCCCACTTCAATTTTAATTCGCTATAATCCTTTGCGATGGATACCAAAACAACTCATTTTGAGGATTTTACCCACATCAATCTACAATCAATAGTATCTAATCTGGGCGATAGGACACCACCATGCCATTAAAACCATGGATTGCCAAAGCGATAAATTTTGAAGATTTAAGCCGCGCAGAAGCGGAACAAGCGATGGGCGTTATCATGGGCGGGGAAGCTACTCAAGCCCAGATTGGCAGCTATCTGACAGCGTTGCGGATGAAGGGGGAAACGGTAGACGAAATTGCCGGCAGCGCTCAGGCGATGCGGGCAAATGTTGTCAAAGTAGAGGTTCCCCACGACCCCGATGAGATTTTGCTGGATGTGGTCGGCACCGGCGGCGACGGCAAACATACCTTCAATGTATCTACCACAGCGGCGTTTGTGGCAGCGGGGGCAGGCGTGAAGGTGGCAAAACATGGCAACCGAGCCGCCAGCAGTCGCAGCGGTTCCGCCGATTTGCTCATGGCGTTGGGGGCAAATCTGGAATTGACGCCCCAGCAGGTGGCGGAATGCGTAGCGGAGGTTGGTTTTGGCTTTTTGTACGCCATTCGCCACCATCCCGCCATGCGTTTCGCTATCGGACCTCGTCGTGAGTTGGCGCAGCGCACCATCTTTAACATTCTGGGACCGTTAACTAATCCGGCTGGCGCTACCCATCTGTTTATCGGCGTTTTTGACCCCAGCCTAACCCGCCCGTTGGCGGAGGCGCTGGGGGCGTTGGGGGCAAAAGCGGCATTTGTGGCGCATGGGGCGGGCGGTTTAGACGAACTGTCTGCCCTGGGCGAAAATCAGATCAGCTACTGGGATGGATCGAAAGTCAGCGACATCATGTTAGATCCGCAAAAACAGTTTGATATGCCCCGGAGCGAGTTAACCCAATTGGTGGGGGGAACGCCGGAAGAAAACGCCCAAATCAGCCTGGCAATTTTAGGCGGCGAAGAGACGGGAGCCAGGCGAGACATTACATTGTTGAATGCGGCGGCGGCATTGAGCGTGGCTGACAACGATTGGGAGCGCGGCATGGCGCGAGCGCGGCAGTCGTTGGAGAGCGGGGCGGCGTTAGCTGCGCTGCAAAAATGGGTTAAGCAAACGAATAAATATCGATGAGTACGCCAATTTTGAACTGGTTTAGCTACTTTCGGTAAACGCCTCGATTTTCTGCCGGCATTAACGCCGCAATTTCCCCCATCATCTGGTCAGCTATCTGTTGCAACGCCGCTTTCCGCGCTTGCCCACGCATGCCTGCCGGCAAACTAACGGGACCAAAAGGGGCGCCCACCCGCATGGCGATCGATGTGCGGCGAAAACGGCGCATATTAGCTTGAATTTGCTCTGTGCCGATGAAAGCAATCGGCAACACTGGGGCGCCGCTAGTCGCCGCCAAATATGCCGCCCCCGGTCTGCCCCGAATCAGTTGTCCGCTCAACCGGCTGTTTGATCCCGAGTGCGCCGCCAACTCGCCCGCCCGCACAGTTTCAACCAAATCCGGGTCGATGTTTCCCTCTGGCATAATGCCCAACACCCCATTATGTTCTAACGTACTCAATGCCTGGCGCAACGCTTGCCGGTCTACTTGTCCCCGCCATACGGGAATGGCATGGTACAGGCGCATCAACAGCCGCACAAATGGGTGTTCGGCGACTTCTTGCGCCCCAAACCAGATCGATTCGTAAGGCAGGTAAAGGTAGAGCAGGGGGGCTTCAAACCAGCTAAAGTGATTGGCGATAAGAATTAAAGGTCCCGATGCCGGCAGCTTTCCCATATATTCGATCTTTAGCCGCAATGCCGCCTTGCTCAATAGAAAACATCCCCAATAGATGAGCCGCTTTAATATTTTGTCTGCCCAAGACAATGTTTGGCGGGCGTCGGCGGAACTCATCAGCGGGAATTTAGAGAAAAACCCGAAAAGTTATCATCTTTCCCATTCGGATCGATTAGGCAAACCTTTCGGGTTGTGAAGGCGAAAATCAGTTTTCTACTGTTCGAGCAAATTGGTCAAGCCGCCTAACAACGACCCTTCGCCGGTATTTGAACCCCCAGCCCGCGGCGCATTCGCCAAAATGCGGTCAGCCAGACGGGAGAACGGGAGCGATTGAATCCAAACGCGCCCATGACCTTGCAACGTGGCGACAAACAATCCTTCGCCGCCAAAAACCATCGATTTGAGATTGCCGGCGCGGGCGATGTCATATTGAATCGTATTTTCAAAAGCGACGATACAGCCGGTATCTACTCGCAATGTCTCTCCTTGCAGCCGCTTTTCCACAATGGTGCCGCCAGCATGGATGAACACCATGCCATCCCCTTGCAGCTTTTGCAAGATAAAGCCTTCGCCGCCAAATAAGCCGGCGCCTAGCCGTTGGTTAAAAGCGATGCTTATTTTGGTGCCCAACGCTGCCGCTAAAAAGGAATCTTTTTGGCATAGCAACGTCCCTTTTGCCTCGTCTAAATCGATGGCGACGATTTTTCCTGGATAAGGGGCGCCAAAGGCGACATGCCTTTTCCCCTGCCCATGATTGGTAAAATGGGTCATGAACAATGACTCTTTGGTGATCATCCGTTTGCCAACGGAGAAGATTTTGTCCATCATCCCTTCGTTGGGGTTGGAGCCGTCTCCCATCTTGGTTACAAAATCGATTCCTTGCTCCATATAAACCATGGCGCCTGCCTCGGCAATTACTGTTTCATTGGGGTCTAGTTCTACCTCTACAAATTGTAGATCGTCGCCGTAAACTCGATAATCAACCACATGACTCGTTGCCATTTCATCATCTCCTTATAGGTATACCGTTCTATTTCTCAAATGAAATTATATACGATTATTGCCGGCAACGGTTGCAAATGTTGAATGATTGAGGCTCATGAGAAAATGGATGATTCAGGCGGGAAGCCTGTTGGCTGTCATGGTTTTTGTTTTGGGTGGCTGCCGCTCACCAAATCCAAAATTAGATCGCCAAGCGCAGGTTGGCGTTCATTAGCTGTTAGAGGATGGTCGTCATTAGTGGGATGAGGCGATTTGGGAGAGCCATTTGGCGACAGCGGGGGAGATTTTGCCAGCAGGCGGTTATGTTGTCCAATTAATTTATATTTCTTGTTGTTATTTTACGTTTGTTTAGATGAGATGGTATGTTGATGATAATCATCCCATATCCGGTTCAAAAATCGAGCCGTTGATTGAGGATGTTTCTGACGCCCTTTAAGTAGCCATCCATGAATTCCTTCTTGTTTGTGATCTAATATTTCTCGTTCACGGGTAGCGTATTTTTCAATAAACCCTCTTGGAATAGCTTTTCCGCGATATGGGCGAATAAAGGCAACCCAAGCGCGGTTGAAAGCTGAATAAGCAATTCCAACTCCAGATTCTTGGTTTCTGGATTTTTGAGAACTTTCAATGAAGTCTTTTATTGTGTTATTGGGCAAGAATGCTCTTCCTATGCTTCTGATATTTACCCCCAATACCCGAATAGGCTTGCCGATTTTGAGCGATCTTTGCCTTATTGGAACCTTCTTTCTCCCTTTAACCCGCACGCGAACTGCAACACTATAATTTAACTTTGCCATTTGAAATTCCATGCGTCCCAAGGTGGCTTCCAGGACTTCCATTTCATCATTCAGTTTATCTGATTTTATAGTATCAACAAGCTGTTTTAACATTCGCTCCTGACTTTTTAGTTGGGGTAGCGCAGTACTAAAGGATACATATCCTTGCTCAGAGAGAATTCTTGATAATTCATCAATATGAGGGTTAGGAGATTGGCTCACAGTAATTTCTGTGAGCATGTCTGCTAATTCATACCATGATAACCACTTTAAGTGGTTCTTCAAAAAAGAGTTGTTTGCTTGAAGAAGCTTGGTAACTATTTCTGGCGTTTCTGTTGCTCCAGTAATCACAATTAATTGAGCATATTTTGGCGAATTTCTATGGCGCCTTAGCGAACCATCGGCAGGGATAATACCCATTAGGCTTAAGTATTCTCGTAATTGATCCTCGCGCAATCTATTTTCATCACGTTTTAGCTCAATTACAATTGTAAGGGCGGGCTCTTCCCGGGTTAGATAAATATCAAATCTCTTTGCAGTGTTTGGCGGTTGGAACTCCAGTCGTGATCGTAGTCCGTCCTGCACTTCGGACTTATGAGCATTTATGCGTCTCAAAAATGCCGCTCGAAATGGCCTGCTACCTAACAAAGCCCCATGAAGCAATGCTGTAAGTTCGGATTCGCGGGCGTTAGAATCTTTACGAGTGGGCATACTAATTCTCCCATTTCTTTTATGCGTTCATTATACAATAAAGAGAATTTTGATCCCATTCATTCACTTTGCCTACTAGAGTATAGCAACAAAAAGAGGATGGTGGTTCGGCTGGAGGAGCTTTTGGAGGAGTGAACTGAAACGATCAGCCTTGGTTGCCGGCAACCATCTCCAAAAAATAACGGTGCAGTCGATAGTCGCCGGTAAGCTCAGGGTGAAATGATGTGACCAACCAGTTGCCTTGTCGGGCAGCTACCAACGCCCCATCGGGCAACGCCGCCAACGTTTGCACGCCGCTTTTCGCTTTGATCAGGCGCGGGGCGCGAATAAAAACAGCGGGGAAAGGTCGCCCATCGCCGTTTAATGCCGGCATCTCTAAATCGACAATGAAGCTGTCCACTTGTCTGCCAAAGGCGTTTCGCTCCACCACGATATCCATCAATCCCAGCAACGGCTGGTCGGCGCCAATATCCTTCGCCATAAAGATCATGCCGGCACAGGTGCCCCATACCGGCTTCTTTTGGGCAAACTCTCGCAGGGGAGCCATTAATCCGTAGGTCGTTGCCAATTTGCCGATAGTGGTACTCTCGCCGCCGGGAATAATCAAACCGTCCAACCCACCGAGGTCTGCCGGCAATCTCACCTCCACCCCAACCGCCCCCAGAGCGTTTACCGCCTTGATATGTTCGGCAAACGCCCCTTGCAGCGCCAAAACGCCGATGGCGAGGGGGCGGGCAGCATTTTTATGCGCCATCTCCTATTGCCGCATCCTACCAGCCTCGGGTTGCCAACTGTTCGCTCTCTGGCAAGCTGCTGACATTGATGCCCACCATCGGTTCGCCCAAATTTTCGCTGACTTTTGCCAATATCTCTGGGTTGTTAAAATGGGTAACCGCTTCCACAATCGCTTTGCCGCGCAAGGCGGGATCGCCGCTTTTGAAAATGCCCGAGCCAACAAAAACGCCGTCAACGCCTAACTGCATCATCAGGGCTGCGTCTGCCGGAGTAGCTACCCCGCCAGCGGCAAAGTTAACTACCGGCAATCGTCCTAACGCTTTCGTTTCCTTAACTAAGTGAAAAGGAGCGCCGATCTCTTTGGCGAAGCTCATCAGCTCTTCGTCTGGCGTCATTTGCAGGCGGCGAATATCGCCTAAAACGGTGCGGGCGTGGCGCACCGCTTCTACCACGTCGCCCGTGCCGGCTTCTCCTTTGGTGCGAATCATCGCCGCCCCTTCGCCAACGCGGCGCAGGGCTTCGCCCAGATTTCGGCAGCCGCATACAAATGGAATTTTGAAGGGGTGTTTGTCGATGTGGTGGCTTTCGTCAGCCGGGGTCAACACTTCGCTTTCGTCTACGTAATCGACGCCAATCGCTTCCAGAATTTGGGCTTCGACGAAATGTCCGATACGGGCTTTTGCCATTACAGGGATAGAAACCGCCGCCATTATCTCTTTTATCATGCCGGGATCAGACATGCGGGCGACGCCGCCATCAACCCGAATATCTGCCGGCACTCGTTCTAGCGCCATCACGGCGCACGCCCCCGCTTCTTCAGCGATAATGGCTTGTTCCGGCGTCACCACATCCATAATCACGCCCCCCTTGAGCATTTGGGCTAACCCTTTTTTGACGGCAAAACCCCCCACTTCTTTGTGTCCATTTTGTTCTGCGTTGTTTTCCATTGCTTGCCTCCAATTTGAGTTTGGATCACGATTCAATTGTTCGATTTTAAGAAGTTGTGGCGATGTTTTCAACTAAATTGGCTCTATTCGCAGCTCACTTTTTAATTATTTTGTAGTCCGATTCATTTTGACTGTCAATCGTAGTCAAAACAACGTGTGATAATCAGCGTAGCGGCGAGAAGGAATTGAGAGGATGCCCGATAATTGCCGGCAATGCAGACCGATTTCCAGGCGGCGAGGAAAAAATATGATTACAATGTGCGTTCAACTGGCAAAACGAACCGGCAAATGGCTGCCTGTGATTATGTGGGGGGCGATGATCTTTTACGTTTCTGGTCAGCCGAAAGCGGCGATCCCGCAATTGCCCCCTGTTGAAAACGTGCAGCCTCATTGGATCGACGCGCAGTTGGGTAAAGTGGGATTAGACCGCGATTCCTTTCTGAAGAAGAGTGGGCATCTGTTCGCTTTTGGCATTTTTGGGTTGCTAGGCATGGTTGCCACGGGCAGCGGCTGGGGCGGCTTTTGGCTGGCGACTTTTTATGCCCTAACGGATGAGTTCCATCAAAGCTTTGTGCCGACGCGGGGGGCGTCGCCGCTGGACGTTTTGTTGGATTCGGCAGGGGCGGCTTTGTTTATCGGAACAGCGGTGTGGTTTACCCAGAATGTTGATGAGGCTAAATTGGCGTCAACCAATCTGGACGCTACCCGGCTGTGATGCCGGCAACCAATAGGTCTAACGCTGTTTCCAACTCCATTTTGCCGGTTTTGGCGCCCATATCGATCTCCAGCAAATGGGCATAAATACGCTTCAGTTGATCTAACGAAAATTGTTTGCTTTGTTGGCTGATTTTGCCGGCAACAAAACTGTGTAACCGCAACGATTGGGCAATAGCTGGCGGTTGTAACCCTTGCTGAGCCAAGGATTTCACCTGAATCAACAGCCGAAATTGGCGGATGATCATGGCAAACAGTTGAAATGGCTCGCTCCCTTCCGACAATTTTTGGCGCAGCAACAATGCCGCTTGTTTTCCATTTCGGTTGCCCAGAGCGTCAACTAAATTGAAAATATTGGTCTCTGCCCCGTAAGGGCTAAGTAAAGCGACATCTTCCGCCGTTATTGCCCCATCATCCCCTTTATACAATGTCAATTTTTCGATTTCGGTGGATAAAATCTGCAAATTTCCGCCGATATTTGCCGCCAACATTTGAGCGGCATAATGATCCATATCGCCCCCCGCTTTTTTTACTTGCCCTTGAATCCACCGTTCCAAGTCGCTGCCTTGCGGTCTGGAAAAAAGTTTGACATAGCCATTTTCCGCTTTTTCAGCGGCTTTGAGCAGGCTATGGTTGCTAGGCAGCTTTTTTCGCTCTAAAAAGATAAGGCGGGTTGTTTCTGGCAAGTGCGGCAAATAGTTGAGCAGGTTGTCGACAAACGCTTTTGCCGGCATTTTGTCGAATAGCTCTCGACATATTATTAGTCGGGCGGACGCCAAAAATGGCACGACCGCGCAAGCCGCTTGCAAATCGGGAAAATGGGCGGCGCGCTCAAAGCGAACGGTGTTAAGGGCTAACATATCGGGTTCGCCCAACTTGCCGATGAGTTCGTTCAGCGTTTGTTCTTGCGAATAGCTGTCGTCGCCATGAAACAGGTAAAACATGCTAGCGCCAAGTGTAATAAATTACTATGCAAGACGCTACAACCCCGGCAAAACTTATCGTTTGCCCCCTAACTCAAGCCAAATGCCGGCATTTTCTGCCATCGCTTTCTCGTAAACATAATGCGCTGCCGCCAAATCTTGAGCGCCGATGCCCAACGACTTGAAAAAGGTAATCTCGTCGCCAGTGAGCCGCCCTGGGTTTTCGCCAATCAGCAGGTCGCCAATCTCCCCTAAAATATGGTCGTCGTCAATCGCCCCCTCTAATTTCGGGATAAGGAAATCGCCCGCTTCATGCAAAGTTGATTCCAGCCGATCAACGAAAAGGCGCGATTTAACAATTGCCTCCGTATCCACTTCGCGCATGGTTGGCAAGCAAGCTCCCACCGCGTTGATATGCGCTCCAGACGCCAACCACCTGCCGCACAATATCGGTTCGGACGAAGCGGTGGTTGTGCAGATAATCTCCGCATTTTCCACCGCCTTTTGCGGCTCTCCAATGGCTAAAAATCGGACATCAGGGCGCCTTTTTTGCCATTGAGCGGCTAATTTTTCTGCCTTTGCCACTGTTCGGCTCCAAATTCTAATCTCTTTAATAGTCGGGCGTGCGACCAACATCGCTTCGATATGGAAGCGGGCTTGGACGCCAGATCCCATGATGGCGCAAATTGCGGCGGATTTTTTCGCCAGCGCCTGGGTGGCTACGCCGCTGGCGGCAGCGGTGCGAATAGCGGTAATCTCGCTGGCGTCCATTATCCCTTTTAAGCTGCCGCGCTTATTGTCAAACAGTAGAATCGCCCCCTGATGGGAGTCGTAGCTTGTGCCATGATTGGCAGGGTAAATGGTGATCGCTTTCAGGGCGCTGGCGTCCAGGGGAGCTAGGAATGCCGGCATCAAGCCCATCAACCCATCGGGCATTCGCATAACAGAGCGTAAAGGCTGTACCCCTTCACCCCGGCTCAAAGCTGAAAAAGCGTCATGCATCAGTTCCATACATGCCGGCATGGTTAGCAGCCGTCTTATCTCTTGTTGATTGACGATTAAGGTTTTCATATGCGCCCGGTCTACGGTATCTCCCCTTGCAAAATAGCGGTTAGCTTGTCGCTATCGATATTGCCGCCTGAGACAACACACACGATTTTGCCGCCGTCCGCCATGCCGGCAAGGGCTGCGGCTGTGGCTAACGCCCCAGCGCCCTCTGCCACGATATGGTTATGCAGCGCCATTAAACGAATCGCCTCCGCCGTTTGCGCCAAAGAGACTACACAACTGCCATCGAGCAACTGGCTGGCATGCTCCCACATATCGTCTAGCGCCCGTTGCCCCCCGGAACCATCCACAAAACTGGGTTGATAATCGATAGTAACTGGCTTCCCCTGGGCGAAGGCAGCTTGCACCGGAGCGGCGGTGGCAGGTTCTGCCGCCAAAATTTTTGTTTGGGGACGCAATGCTTTAATTGCAGCGGCGATGCCGCAACTCAACCCGCCGCCGCCATAGGGCACAAGAACTGTGTCTACCTCTGGCAAATCTTCGATGATTTCGATGCCAATCGCGCCATTGCCGGCAATTACAGCGGCGTCGCTCACCGGATGTATAAAAGTTAGATCGGACAATGGCTCATACCGATGCGTCACGATTATCTCCCACCATGCTGACCATGACGTTTTGATATATTCCGCCCCCAGTCGGTTGATCGCCGCCAATTTCGTTTCTGGAGCGTGATCTGGCACGATCACCTTACATGGGATTCCCAGCCGATGGGCGTTCCAGGCTACCCCTTGCGCCATATTGCCGGCGCTTGCCGTGTAAACTCCCTTCTTCAATTCTGCTTGGTTGGCTAATGCCATGGCGTTGCTCGCCCCCCGAATTTTAAAAGAGCCGATTGGTTGGAGATTTTCCAGCTTTAGATAAATTTCGGCTGGGGCATCGGATATATTGAGCGGAACGAGAGGGGTACGGAGAGCCGCTCCCTTAATGCGGCTTTGGGCAGCTTGGATGTGGGTGAATGTCGGAAAATTCATAGACAAACGGATTTAATCGAAAATTGCGGATATCTCCAGAAGTTCATTGGCTGTCAATGTCAAATTCAACGCTTCTTTTACCGGCGTAAAGTGGTCGGGGCGACGGGGACCAATGATCGAGGCGGCGATTTGGGGATGGTGCAATTGCCAAGCCAACGCCAAACCTGCCATGCTCACTCCCTTATCTTGGGCGGCAGCGCGAAATTGATCGAGTTGGGCAAATGTTTTTTCGTTCCACCACGCCAGATATGGTTCTGGGCGCAAGGTCATCCGAGACCCTTCTGGGTAGTTTTGGTCAAACTTATATTTCCCGGTCAAAAATCCGCCAGCTAGAGGGCTAAAGGGGGTGTAACCTAGATTTTGGTCGGCGCACAGTGGCAGCATCTCTTTATTATCCTGTTGGTCAAGCAAATTGTAGCTATTTTGTACCTACTCAAAACGGTGGAGATTGTTTTTATCGCTGATCCACAACGCTTTGGCGAGCAACCATGCCGGCATATTGGATGCCCCAATATAATGAACTTTCCCTTCTCGTACCAAATCATCCAACACGCGCAGCGTTTCTTCTAGCGGCGTATTGGGGTCTGGTTCGTGGATGAGGTACATATCGAGTTGCTCTACTCCCAATCGCTTTAAACTCGCTTCAATTTGCCGCCGAGTGTGACGCCGAGACAAGCCCGCCTGATTTGGTCCATCTCCGACAGGGTTAAACAGTTTGGAACTGATCAACATATGATCACGAACAGCGCTCCCCTTTTGTTTGAGCCAACTGCCAATGTAACTCTCGCTTCGACCCCCGCCATAGGCATCGGCGGTGTCGAGAAAATTGACGCCCAAATCAAACGCCTCATCCAGCAAAAGATGGGCTTCCGCTTCAGACTCCCCTTTTCCGAAAAATGTTGGCGCGCTGCCTACCCCGCCGAAGTTGCCGCAACCTAAGCCGAATTCAGAAACTTTTAGTCCAGTTCGCCCAAGATAATTATAGTTCATAATAGTTGTGTTTGACAGATGCCGGCATCGCGTTGCGCGATCTTGCCTGCCATTATAACAAACCAACGATGGCGCACACCCATAAATAGTAATCGATTAACAAGCGGTTGATCCAAAAGTAAGGCAGGGAATGATAAAGCGAAACAGGGCGTACAAATCCAGCGCAAATAAGCCGCCCGCCAAGGATGCCGGCATCACATAGAGCGCCTTCACACTAATTCGTTGCAGCCATCCCCCCCAAGCGGCGCCCCCAGCCGCCACTGCCACTCCAATGGGAATGAGCGAGGCAAACAGGTAACGCCCTTGATTTTGGACAAACGCCAGATTATAGCCCAGATACAAAGCCAAATTGAGCGCCAAAACCCCGATGAACAGGTTTCGCGCCAATTTTGGCAGCGGGGTATGGTTGCGCCAACTTGCCGGCATAAAAAGTCCCAATGCCATCGCGCCCGAAAATAGAGTCAGCGCCAGGTAAAATTGGCGTGGCAGAGGCACGCCCATCCAGCCAAATTGCCCCCAAAAGCTGCGAAACGTTATCCGAGCCAACTGTCGCGCCGCCCGTCCAATTCCGACATCGGCGATATGATCTTCTGTGCGTAACTGCCCCGTTACCGCTTCGTTGTGGGCGGCGGTCGCCATCACATCCACCCCTTCATAGACGACAAGATTCCGACCCCACCATAGCGTCCCAATGGCGAATGCCGGCACGAACAGAGTCGCCCCCATTTTCGCCATCTGCTCCCAATCCCCCCAAAATCGAGCCGCAACCCAACCAGCGATTAAGGGCAGCATAATGTAAGTTGTCCCTTTGGTCACAAACCCCAACCCCAACAGCGTTGCCAGCGCAATAATCATTTTTTTGTCGATTAAACCAGACGTCGTTTGGTTAGTTTGAATTGAACCGTCAAGGCGCAGCAGCGCCCACAACATGCCGGCAACAAGCAGCCATGCCAGACTATCGTTGTTGACCGACGCCAATATCGCCACATGCTGGGGCAAAAAAGCCACAAACGCCGTTGCCGTTAACGCCAACCATCCCTGATTTGGAAATACGCGGCGGGCGATCAGGTAGGCTAAGACGACGATTCCTCCACCCAACAAAACGGAAAAAAGGCGCATGGCGAAAAGGCTGCCGCCAGTCGCCGCAAATATCGGAGTTTGCAGCAGGTAATATAGCGGCGGTTGATGGTCTTCATATTCGAATGGTTCGACGCTGTATTGAGGGTCAAAACGAGAGCTAATCGTTTCCGTTTGGTACGCTTGATCGTAATCAGATGGCTCGATGACGGGCAATATCCCATCTGCCAGTTGGCGAACATAATTATAATGGGCTGGTTCATCAGGAGCTTGCCAGGGGGGGGTGAGCCGGGCATAAAGAATGCCGGCAACCAAATAGCCGATGAGAATAGAAATAAAAGCTGGCTGATCTAGGCGACGCATGGCGGCGATCATACCCTGTTTTGACGGGGGAGACATGACCAATTGGCGACTAAATGCCCCCTTTCCGCCTCTTGTCCATGCCTCAGCCAAATGTTACAATGCCGCCATGCGTCAAGTTGGAGACGACCGCTCATTCCCATTTGCTGAAGGTGGCGAATCGACCATCGCCGTTGCCACGGGAATTTTGGCTGGAGCGGCATGGGCATGGGGGCGGTGGCGCAATAGCGGGATGTCATTGTTGTTTGCGCTGGTTTCCGCTGCCTATATGGTGATTTTGTACTTTTTCCGCGACCCATACCGACCATTGCCTCAGGCAGACAAAATGATATTTAGTCCGGGAGATGGGGAAGTGGTTACTATTGTCGAGGAGAGGGAAGAGCGTTTTCTGGCGGCGGAGACGATTCGGATCAGCATCTTTTTGTCGATATTCGACGTCCATATTCAACGGACGCCAATTGCCGGCACAGTGACAAACATCACCCATCAACCTGGCAAATTTTTACAAGCGTTCCGCCCCGAAGCGTCTGAAGTCAATGAGTTTATCGCTATGACATTGGATACGGCGCATGGGGCGATTTTGGTTAAGCAAATCGCTGGCATCGTCGCTCGACGTTGCGTCAACTATGCGCATGTCGGCGACCAACTTCAGGCTGGACAACGATTTGGATTGATTCGCTTCAGTTCGCGGGTCGATTTGTTCTTGCCGGCAACTGCCGAGATGTTGGTTCAGGTGGGCGACAAAGTAAATGCCGGCGTCTCCCCGATTGCCCAATTCGTTTAAACTGGCTCAAAACTGTTTTGGAGGCGAGATATGATGAAAAGCAAATACCGTTACTTAGCGCCCAACAGCGTTACCTTTACCTCTTTGATTTGCGGCGCAATCGCCATATTTTCCGCCGCCACGGGCGAGCTATGGCGCGCTGGCATCCTCATCTTGGCTAGTTATGTGCTTGATCTATTCGATGGCATTTTGGCTCGCCGCCTGAACGCCCGCAGCGAATTTGGTTTGCAACTCGACTCATTAGTGGATATGGTCAGCTTGGGAATGGCGCCCGCCACCCTCTACTTTATGCATATGCGAGAAAAGTTGATGCCGGCATCCTTGATATGGGCGTTGCTCATCGCGGTGCCAGTTGCCGGGGCGTTTAGGTTGGCGCGGTTCAATTTGTTGCCGCCCAAAACCTCCGGTTCAAACGATTCAATAGGGCTCACCATTTCTACCGGCGGCGCCACATTAGCCTTAGCTGTCCTCACCGACCTCGCTACCACTGACGATTTTATGCCCCGATCTTGGTATCTATTTTTGCCGTTGATGCTAAGCTTTTTAATGGTCAGCACCATCAAATTCCCCTCTCTTTCTGGCGTTTTTGACGGTTGGCGGCGCAGCGTGGTGTTGCTGACGCTGATTGGCGGTATGTTGGTCTTTATCCCCTTTATTCAAACTTGGTTTATCTTTACTGGCGGTTATTTAGGAGCAAGCGTTGCCCGGGCTGGTTTGACCTGGCGGGGCAGCGATGGTTGATTGGCGGGAGAAATGGCATCTATTTGAAGGGAGCGCCCTTGCCGTTTATATCAAAGCAATTGCCGGCACAGCCCACATGCACATAGACAGGCGCAATAACTATGAAACCGCTCTCGCTTCCGGGCGTCCCGTCATCTTTACCTATTGGCATCAACAAGTAAAACCTTTCGTCTCCTTCGCTTACCGATTTTTGCAGCCGTCACAATTTGTAGTCATCGTCGTCGGCGATGAACGAGGCAGCATTCTGGCTCAGGTTGGGGCTAAGCTTGGCGCCAACTATATCGCCCAAATCGATATGGGGGGCAATCCAATGGCGGCTGGACGGGGCGTATTGAACATCATCAAAGCGATGCGCGGCGGTGGAAAATTTACCCTATTAGCCCCCGATGGTCCCGATGGTCCTGTGTATGTGCCCAAAAAAGGGGTGACATTTCTAGCCCAAAAGTCAGAGGCAGCGATTGTGCCGTTTGGGGGTTGGACACGGCAGGCGGCGCAATTGCCGCGCTGGGATCGTTACTTGGTTCCTTTTCCATTTTGCCATCTCCATTTAACGTTTGGAAAGCCGATTTATACGGATAGAAACCAGGAATCGGCAGAGTTAGAAGCGACCATCGTAGACGCCCTTCACGCTGCTCGCCGCCGAGCAATGAACTTGGCAGGCGCGAAGGGCGATTGAGATCAAAGCGGAGCGTTTAGTTATAAATCGCTAGCAAAACCTGGGGAGTGATTGCCGACTCGATGAAAGCCGCCAAAATGAGCAATGGAATGGCGATGCCGAACAACACCCGAAAGAAATCTGCCGCCGCTTCTGACCAACTTTCGCTGACGGTGCGATGGGGAGGGGGGGAAATTAGCAAAAGATGCCACCGAAAAGCGGCAGCCGCTATCAGCAATAATGCCGGCAACTCCACAGCAGCATGTGGGACGACCGTCGCCAATAAAAATTTCCAGGGATCCTCGCCAGCCATGGCAAATTGAGCTGCAAAAAAGCTCAGAAAACCCCAGGGTAACATGAAAATAATCGTGCCAAGCGTCCCTACAGAAAATAACCCGACAATGATTTGCAACCCCACTACCCGTAAATTCTGAAACAAAATCAAGGCGGGCAGCCCTTCCGCTATCAAAGGTAGATATTGTAAATTGTTGTTCCAATAATCTTCTTTCAGTAACGTCTGTACCCCCGCTGGAAAACGATATTGATTTGCCATCCAGATACCGACGCCAATGGCAAAGGACATCGCCAACCCCATGCTCCAAGCGGGTTTTTTCAATTGTGGCAGCAGAGCCAATGTCTGTTGATACCATTTTTTCACAGAGGGTAAATTGCCGCTCTCGTCCATCCCCAAGAAACGCCGCCAAAACAACTGAATCAATGGTTTCAGATGTATGTGATCGATAGACCGACCCAGTAACTCTTCGCGATTAAACATCTGAACGCCCATTCTCACCAACAGAATAGCGATCAGGCACATTCCCAACACAATCCACCAAAGCGCAGAATAGTTGGCAAAAAATAAGGAAACCGCTTCAGCCTGTATGAGCAGCGCCATTGGCACAATGATAAAGCTTGCCAGCAGATTTGAGGCGCGCACGCTGGTCGTTTGGCTAGAAATAACGACAGCGCCGCTAACCATCACAATTCCTTGCACAGTGGTCAACAATATAGCCAACAATAACAGTTGAAAGGAAGGCGTCCAATTTAGATTGATGGCTAACGCCGTCAGGTAAACCGCCATCCCTAAATATGCCGCTAACAGCGGCGGAGTTATCGCCGCCAAAATTTTGCCCAAATAAAGTTGGGTGTTGGTTAACGGGGTCGCCAGCAAAGGCTCTAAGCTTTTCCGCTCTTTTTCGCCTACAAATGTCTCCAAAGCGATAACGAGAGAGAAAGACATGGGAAAAAAGCCAACCACCAATAACAAGAAGGGGATCAACCGTTCGGCAATGATATCGGCGCCATATTGACCCACAAAAGTAAGCAGCCGCCCGGCGGTAAAGTTCATCAAAAAGGGAAAGAAGAGGGTAAGGAGAAGGGTGGGGATGATAATGCGCCAATCGCGAAAGGAATCGCGCACTTCACGGCGAGTGATAATCCAAGCCATTTTACAATCATGGCGGGTTAATGCCGGCAGTCTTGCCCCCACTTTATTCATTGTTTGTCGTTCAATTGCTGCCATCCGTTACTCCTGTTCAACGCCCACAACGCGCAAATAAACATCTTCTAAACTTTGATTTTGCTCTTGTAAAGAGATTATCCCCAAGCCTGTTCCAGTTAAGTGACGAACCACCATCGGGTTGACCATTTCCGGTTCGTCGGCTCGATAACGAATTACATTCCCGTCAACTGAGTCAATTGTCACCAACTCTTTTAATCCGGCGATTTCCCCATTTGGCGATCGATCCAGCCGGATTTCAATTCGAGGGCTGCCCAACAACTCATTTTTTAACCGCGCCGGACTGTTCAGAGCCAAAATCTCCCCATGGCGAATAATCGCAATCCGATCCGCCAGCAATTCCGCTTCAGCCAGATTATGGGTACATAATACAATCGTCCGATCGTCTTGTCGCAATTGGTTTATGGCATCGCGCACCAATTTCGCGCTATGTGGATCCATGGCTGAGGTTGGTTCATCTAACAGCAATACGGATGGTTTGTGCAGCATCGCCCGAATGATGCCCACCTTTTGTCGCATTCCTTTTGAATATTCGCTCAATCTACGATGTGCCGTTTCTGGCATGGCAAATCGATCAAACAAAGCCAAGCTGCGTTGGCGGATGGCGTCATCGTCCATACCATACAACCGCCCGTAAAATTCTAAATATTCTAAGCCGCTCATCCGATCGTAAAGTCCTGGCTGCTCTGTTAACATGCCTATCGACAGCCGGACTTTATCCGCTTGTCTGACCACATCATAGCCATTAACCAGCGCTCTGCCGGCAGTCGGGCGTAAAATTGCGCTCAACATCCGCACTGTCGTTGTTTTGCCCGCCCCATTTGGTCCCAGCAATGCCAGCAACTCACCCCGTTCAACTGTCATAGAAAGCTCCCTAACCGCTTTAAACCCGTCAAACGTTTTTGTCAATCCTCGCGCTTCAATCATACATACTCCAATTGATATTTTGGATGGCTGCGACCTCCAATTATATAACACTCCCGCAATGCAAATTGTGACATACTTTTCGCATAGAATGCGCTTTAACTGATAGCCCTCTAGTCCACCATCATCAGATGAGCGCGTCCACGCCTCTTTCGCGCTCCCTGCGCTCTGCCTGTGGACAAAAACAAAGCAACGATGCCCTTTCTTTACCCACTCCTGTAGAGAGGCGCGTTCACGTCTCTTTCACGCATCATTCACGCTTGCTTTACGGATAAATATTTGGGTTGATTTATTATACCGGTATTGTATTTGTAAAGTTCATTTGTAGTCCATAAATCATATATTGCTATCTAATTTGGCAGGAGATAATTATGTTAGCCCGCATTCTTTTTAATCTTACTTTTTTATTTTCCATGGTTATGGCTGTAATGTCCTCGGTTAAGTTAGGGATCGCATACGCAATGCCGGTCGCTTTATTGACATTTTGTATTGGAATGCTTTTCTGTTTTGTAATTGGCATCCTCAAAGGGGCTTCCAGCATTTCCTACGAATAAAGAACTCTTACTGGTTTTACTTATTTTTTAGGCGGTTTGTTACTCCTGTTTCAACCCCATAGATTGTAACGGTAGCGAATAGCCGAAAATCTGAAAAGGTTTTCGGCTTTTTTTGTTGCGGTTGCGCCCCCGCTAACCTATTGCCAACTCCCTGGCTTTTTCTTGTCTAAACTGTTCTGTATAGAGCCTGAAATAATGACCCCGTTTTTGAATTAACTCTTCATGCGATCCCGCTTCTTCAATTTTGCCTCGATTGATCACCAAAATGCGGTCAGCTCGCCGGATTGTTGACAAACGATGCGCGATAATGAAGCTGGTTCGCCCCGACATAACCGCTTCCATCCCCTTTTGAATTAATGCCTCAGTCAATGTATCGACCGAACTAGTCGCTTCATCCATGATAAAGATGTCGGGTTGGGCTAAAGCAGCCCGAGCTAAGCTTAATAGCTGTTTTTGCCCAACAGAAAGCAACCCTCCGCCTTCTCCTACCTCTTCATCGTACCCATTTTTCAAATCTTTAATAAATCGGTTGGCGCCAACGAGAGCGGCTGCCGCTTCAATTTCTGCATCGGTGGCATCTAATCGACCATATTGAATATTCTCTCGAATAGTGCCGGAAAAAAGGTGGGGCGTTTGCAACACCATCCCAATACGAGATTGCAGGGCGCGTTGGGTTAAATCTAAATAGTTATGTCCGGCGATAGAAACGCTCCCTTTTTTGGGTTCGTAAAAGCGGCATAATAGGTTGACGATGGTTGATTTTCCGGCGCCTGTGGGACCAACTAGGGCGATCGTTTCGCCAGGGGCAACCCGCACCGAAAAATCTTGCAGAACTGGTTTGTTTTCTTCGTAATAAAAATCAACATGGTCGAAGACGATTTCGCCGATCAACGAACTGGTTTCTGTTGCGTCGGGCTGATCGATTACGTCTGGAATAGCGTCTTCTAACGAGAAGACACGCTCTGCCGAGGCAATGGCTTGCTGCATTTCTGCATAAACGCGCGCCATCTCCTGCACGGGCCATAACATGAAGGTAATGTAGGAAACGAAGGCTTGAATTTCGCCGATGGTCATGCCGCCAAGTTGGGCTTGCCAACCACCGTACCAAGCAGTGGCGCCAATGCCTAGCGCGGAGATGAATTGCACCACGGGCAGAAAGAGGGCGGAGAGCCAAGCGGCTCGAAAACCTGCCTGGTACATGCCGCTGGTGAGCTGGCTAAACTCTTCCATATTGGCTTCTTCACGGGTAAGGGCTTGCACTACGCGCACCCCGGAAATGTTTTCGTTGAACGCGCCAGTAATTTTCGAATTGAGTTTCCGCACTTCTCGATACTCTTTGAGGATGTATCGTTGAAATTGGCTAGCGACGATGACCAAAATGGGGATGATCAGCCCCACAATTAGGGAAAGTCGGGCATTGATAACAAACATGGCGACTAGAGCGGCGCCGATGCCGGTAACGCCCCAGGTGATGTCTAATAATCCCCAAGAAACCAATTCGCCCACTCGCTGGGTATCAGATGTTACGCGGGACATAATCCAGCCTAATGGGGTGCGGTCAAAGTAGGAAAACGAAAGTTCTTGTAGCCGATGGAAGAGTTTTTTGCGGAGATCGTATTGGACTTGTTCGCCTAGCCTGCCGGCACAATAGATAAAGGTAAAAACCACCCCCGCCTGAACGATAACCAAGCCAAAGTAATAACCCACATATTCTCGTAGCGCGGCTAAATTCCCCGGCACGATCGCTTCGTCTATAATTTCTTTGCTTAAAAAGGTAAATATGGTGTCCAATACCGCCGCTAAACTGATCGCCAGCAGAAAACCAACGGCATAGACGAGATGAGGTTTAGTCAGCCGTAAAATACGGAGCAATAGTTGCCCGTTAAACTGGGTATCAAACTCTTCTTCTTCAAACTCTTGAAATTCCATCCCCTTAGTTTAGCATGGAGATGGCGCATTGCCAGCAATGTGTTACTTGCGGCTGACTTCTCTTTGCCTGATAAAGAAAAACCCTCGCTTTTGCAGTTAAACAAAAGCGAGGGTGAAAATGGTTAGAAAACAGCTTGGGCGTTACGCTAAGTTGTTACCCAAATTTATTGATAAATAACCAGTGCAGTGGCATCTTCCGAGACTTCAACATCTTCCGTTAATTCGGGGTTGATGGGGTAGGTGATGGTGTAATTGCCGGCAGGCAATGGGACTGGCTCTTCGCCGACGATGCCGGCATGAACCGTTGAACCATCTTCCGCCGTTACAATGTACGCCACCGGAATCGCCCGTTCGAAGATGTTGGCAAAAGCGTCAGAAATGTCGCCAGCTGTTCTAGCGTCATAATAGATACCGCCGCCTTCAACCGCCCACTTATCAAATTCAGCGGATATTTCAGCGTCGTCCACGTTCACGCCCACTACATCGATCCGAACTTCGATACCCTGACTGGTCAGGCTTTGAATAGCGGCAGAGACATCTCCTTCGCATGTTTCCAATCCGTCCGTCAACAAAATGATGATTTTCGGCTGAGCCACGCCTGACATATCGTTGCCCATTGCGCTTAATGATGTAGCGATAGGAGTGTTGGCGTCGAATTGAGGTTCGATAGCATCCGAAATCTCCAAAAGAGCCGCTTTATCGAGAGGTTGCGCTTCGTACATCAGGTCGGTACGGCAGGAGAGATTGCCTTCGATATTGCCAAAGCTGCGCAAGGCGACCATCGTGCCGTCGGGAATAGCGTTATTCACGATGTCGGTTAACGATTCCTTGGCGATATCGATGCGGTCTACACCAGCGTTTGCCGGCAATTCCGGATTGCGCATACTCCAGGAGGCGTCCAGAATGATGCCTACCGCTGGGTTGCCTTCCAAACCTTCTCCGCCAGAAGCGCCATCACCGCTGCCGGCATCGGCGCTGTTGAGTGAAACGACGCGGACAAAACCTTCGCCATCGGCAGCTTCGCCGCCCGCTTTAGAGCCAGCGGTGAGCAATTGCCAACGAGCTCGCGCCAGCAGGCTGCCATCTGTGTCTAGCAAATTAGCGCCAAAGCGGTAAATGCCGGGCGGACATTCAAATTCGAAGCTGAACGCTCCGTTGGCATCGGCGTCTACCACCGCCAATTCAGTTCCATTGGACAAGAGGCGGACTCTGCCATTCGGAATCGTTGTGCCTTCGAAAGCGCATTGCCCGTCGGCGTCTGTTACCGTAAATTGAGGCGCGTTTAAGGCGCCAGCAATGTCGGCTAAGGTGAGGCGCAGCGTATCCCCTTCGGCGCGAGAAAGAACCACATTGTCCGGATCTTCCATCAAGCCATTGGTGGGATAGGGCTCCTCGATTGGCAGCGTCACAAAGCTGTCGTGTGTCCAAGAGCCGTCGCTGCCGACCGTTGTTTTGCCTAAATATTGGTCAGCTGCCCATAGCCGCACGGTAGAGCCAGCTTCGCCTGTGCCGGCAAAGTTGACTGCAACCCGATACAAGCCGTTGCCGGCAGAGTTGGCGTCGCCAAATGTAGTCGATTCAATAACCAACGGCGCAGCCATGGTCGGCTCAGCAGCGGTGACGGTAAAGGGGTCTCCTTCTGCCAACACATTGCCATCTGCGTCGATGGCGCGGGCTGATATCACATAATCGCCAGCATTGGGCAGATCCAGGGCGAAGTTCCAACTGCCATCCGCCCGGACGATGGTTTCGCCCACCACCTCGCCGTCGCGCAAAATTTGGATGCGCGAACCAGGTTCGCCTGTGCCAGACAGCAAGATTCTGCCAGGCTCAACATCGTCTGCCGGACCAGTAACGAGTGGCGCAGACACATCTGCCATAGCGGGTGAATAGGTGAGATTCACGGCGTTCGAGGGGTCGTAAATGTTCCCGGCAAAAGCGTGGCGAGCGGTATAGGTTAAATCGCCCGATGGCGCGTCTAGGTCGGTAAACGACCAATTGCCGTCGCTGCCGACAGTCACGCCGCCGATAGGAACGCCGTTTCGTAAAATTTCGAGATAGCGCGACGCTTCGCCTGTGCCGGACAACTGAATTCCGGCATCCGCAATCGTCGCGTTAGAGTTTGGATTGTCAATTGAGGGGGTTGCAAATTGCAAGTCGCCGCCGCTGCATCCGCGGGCTAGCGCCGCTATCAAAGCCAGCAAGCCCAATAATAGGAGGGGCCACAGCTTCATTCTTAGGCGCGCATCATGAACGGCAGGGTCGATGCAATCGTTTAATTCGCATGGGTTTGACATTAGTTGTATGTCCTTTTTAATTGCCGGCATCTACGATAAGCGCAGACGCCGGCGCTAACTACCGGATTGTGCCGCCTAAAAATCTTCGTCGTCCGTCCAGCCGATATCTTCTTTCAATTTGTTGAATTCATTGATTCGGTCATTGTGCAGCAGCAACGCTTGCTCTGCCCAAGTTTCTGGATTGGTTGACATCGAAATGCGGAAATTCTCGCCGCCTTTCTCCAAAATATCCAAAATTTCTTGGGTTCGAGTGTGGGCTAATTGCAAGAAGGTATCGACGTTGCTATCATGCAGCAATTCGTTGATTTTGGGACCAACGCCATGGATTTGAGATAGATCGTCTGGTTTGGAGAAGTCGGCGTCTACCATTCGCCCTTTGATTTCGACGGTGCGTTTTTTCGTATTGCCTAGCTTGTTGCCATCAGGGTCGTACATACTGACATTGACTGGATAACTGCCGGCAGCTTTGGTGACGATAGTGTTGTATTCCCAGTTGCCATCATCGTCTACGATGTCGCTGCCGATATTTTTGCCATCCAGGTTGATATACACCTTGGCGCTGGGGTCGCCCACGCCATCGATATAAAAATCGCCCATGGCAATGCCGGCATTGTCAACCGCCACATTTCTCATTTTGACCGGATTTGTTGAAAGCTCAACAAAGCTGGGAACGGCTTTGGCGGCTGCCGCTGCGGCAGTAGCTGCGGCTAACGCCGTCTTCATATCGCCCAATTCCACTTCGCCTTGTTCCAACACAGTAGAGAGTTCCATGTCCCGCGTGGCGAGCTCAGCCTTTAACGCTTCGATTTGCGCCATCAAATTATCAGAACTATCTGCACTGACGCTAACCGGAGAACTCAGTTGCGAGAGTTCAATGTCGCTCTGTTCCAACACGGTAGAAAGTTCCATGTCGCGGGTGGCGAGCTCGGCTTGCAATCCTTCGATTTGCGCCAATAAACCAGCAGATTCGTCCTCGACTCTACTGCTTTGCAAAGCCGCCAATTGCGCTAATTCGATGTCGCTTTGCTCTAACACAGTGGATAGTTCCATGTCGCGCGTGGCTAAATTCGCTTCCAACTCGGCGATGCGAGCGTCCATTTCAGGATTGTCAACTTGAATATCAGCTAACTCCTTCTCTTTCGCCAGAAGTCGCGCTTCAAATTCGCCCAGATATTCAGTCCGGCGATCCAATTTAGCGGACAAATCGCTCATATCGCTTTGTTGGCTGTTTAAGGTCGCTTGTAACGCAGCCAACGCCGCCGCTTTTTTGTCGTAATCGCCCAGATTGATGTTGAATTCTGTTTCCCGCGCCTTTAAGCTGGCATCTAAATCCGCCAACTCTTTGGCTTTGGCGCCGAAATTAGTGGACAAACCATCAATTTCGCTTCGTTTCGCCTCTAGGCTGGCTTCTAAATCTGCCAACTCTTTGTTTCGGGCATCTAGCCGTAAAGAGAGGTCGCCTAATTCTTTTTCGCGGTTGCCAAGCTTAACTTCCATATCGCCGAGGCTTGTGCCTCGGCCGTCTAACCGGGCGGCGAGGGCGCCAAGTTCAGCGTCACGCGCATCTAATTTGGTTTCGAAATCTACCAATTTTTCTCCCCGAACGTTGAAATCAGCCAATTTCATTTCTAAATCTTTGTTGGTGGATTCAAAGTTGGAAACCGCAGCCCGTAACTGGTTTTCATCGTCGAAACAGATGCGACGATCGCGCCACCAATAGCGATCCCATAACCATTCAATAAGCCAACCGACGAGCAAGCCGATTAACGCCCAAAGCCACCAGGGCCAACCAAACATAATATCCTCCAAATAACTTAAGGTATTAAACCATTAACGTCCAACGATAGGACGTTTTAAAAATTAAAAATATTCCCGTGAAACCGGAAAGGAGTAGTCACTCTTTATCAGCCTGAAATGACGCTCCTCGCAGCTTGCCGCGAGGCATTGCCATAATCCCCGCAGCTTGCTGTTGGGATATTCGGCAGGCGGATCAACCACTATCTTTTCTGGTTTGCGTTTGGAAAAGTTGTGCATCCTACAATTAGGCCGTTTAATAAAAATCAGAGAGTTGCCAGCATGGGGGCGAGTTGCCAAGCCAAACAGCCAGCCAGTAGTTAGCGTTATGTTATGATGAAAATTCGCGCGAGAATCGCAACTTAGTTAGTTTAGGCGATTAACTGTCAAATGAGGAACTATTACCCTAGACCTACTCCCAAAATTGTAAAGAGGTGGAGTTAAGGTACTGGTTAAGCGATAAAGATCTGATTGTGCCGATTGTGGGGCGAATAGCGCCCAACATATAATTTTACAGCCAGAGTATTTGGCGGTTTGGGTTTGCCCAGGCGCGGAATCGTTTTGTAAGGTGGCAGCTAATAGCGAAATGCCGGCAATTCCACCAACCGATTGTCAGATTCCATCAGATAATGAGGCAGCCAAGCTACCCCAAACAAGGCGGTCAAAATATCCTTTTTGTAGGGGTTGATTTTAATTTCAATTATTTCAGCTTCCACAGCGTTCCATTTGTCTTCAATCTCGCTGACTGTCTGTTGCTGTTCGGCTGCCAACGCCTCTAGTTCTGCCTGAAATTCTTTAATTGATTCCTCCGACTCTTCCACATCTGATTTCGCTCTGGCAGTCATCCGCCGTTTGGTCATCGAACTTGATACCGAACGGCGCCTGCCAGTGAAAAAGCCCAATATCGTCTCGGCGTGTTTAGTTAGCTCTTCTCGTTTTCGGGCGGACAAATCCTCCTGGTCTTCTTCTAACTCGCGCTCTTCTCGGCGCAATTTCTTTTCTACAGCCGCGATCTTTTTCTGGAATGCGGCTTTGATCTTGTCGATTTCAGCGTCCTCTTTTTCATCTGCCGCTTCAGCCGCCATTTTCCGAAATTCCGCCTCCGAAACGTCGGGAGCCGCGTACACTTTTAGCTGTTCGTTTGCCCGCACTGTCAGGTTGCAGTTGCGATACGACCAATCGACTAGATCGGAAGCAAAACTTTTCAGGGCGCGGCTGTTATTTAGGGGGGCGTCTAGCGAGGCAAAACGGGCTTGGGGCAAAGGCATACGGTCAAACTCTCGTTCGTTTAAGGGAGCAGATTGGTACTCTTCCCAATGTGTTCCCCCCCTCGCGTCGGGTTCGGGCACGATGAATGATTGGGCTAAAGAGCTGCTGACGTTGTATTTGCGATTGTTGAAACGGATATCTGATTGGGCTAACAAGACGGGACGGTAAAAGACGCCAACTTGTCTGGCATCGCTGGCAAGGGGGGCGCGGGCGGCTTGCAACGCCTGACTCAGGGTCATGTTTACCGGCAAAAAATATTCGTCTGCAGAAGAGGGAACGGGCGGGCGCGTTTCAGAGCCAGGCAATTGTAAGGCGGGCGGCTGGGATTGTGGCGCAGGGGGCGGCGCTTTGGCGGGCGATATCCCCGCTTGCGGGGCTGGGGTTGGCGCTGTCGCCGCGGCGGATGCCGGCATTTGCGGGACGGCGTTTACCAATGCGTTCAGGGCAGGAATTTGGCTGCGAGTGGCTGGTCCAGCCAAATAGTTCATCGCCCAGCGGGTTTGGAATAGCATTGGCTGTTTATCGTGTACGTTGCGCATCAGAAAAACCCGCTTGCCCAGAGCGGAAATCAAGTCGTCATATTTACGTCTATCTAGCCCAGAGCCAATGGCAGAAGTCAATCCATCCAGCAGCCGTTGTTTGTCTTGGTCGGTGCCCAATTTGCCAATAAACCAAGCCCCTGCGTTGCTCAGCGCTTTGTAATCGACATCGACTGGGTTTTGAGTCGCCAACACCATGCCAACGCCAAAAGCGCGGGCTTGTTTTAACATGCGTAACATCGGCTCTTTGGATGGCGGATTGCCGATCGGCGGCAAATAGCCAAAAATCTCGTCAAAATAAACCAACGCCCGCAACGATGTAGATCCCGCTTGGGCGCGCATCCAAGATTCGATGGCACTGTACAGCAGCGTTACAAAAAACATCCGCTCAGATTCGTTTAGATGGGCGATGTAAAAGATAGAGTGGCGGGGTTTGCCGTCGGCGCCATACAGTAAAGGTTCGATGTCCAATGGCTGTCCTTCGATCCAGGGTTGGAAGGAGGGCGCAGCTAAAATAGAGTTTAAATCCATCGCCAGCCCGAAACGATCTTTGTCGGGGAAGAAGGTTTTTACGTCGAAAACGCCCAATTTTTCGAAGGGGGGCGATTGGGTTTGCATGATCAGTTCCGCCAAGTTGAGGTCTTTGCCCTGGCTCCAGGCGGTTTCGAAGATGTTGGAGAGTAAAATGTGTTCGCGGGAACGGAGGGAGTCTATATCTTTGATGCCGACTAACGCTAAAATGGCGGTGACAGTGCCGGCAATTTTTTCGCGCAAGAGTTCTTTGTTGGCTTCCCACGGGATTTGCGGGGCGGCGAGCGAGGCTAAGATCGATACGGGGATGCCGGCATCGGAGCCTGGAGTATAAATGGCATAGTTGACCGATTCATTTAATTTGGCGATCCGGTCCGGTTGAATATCCCAACTGGCTAAGCCGTTGCGCCATAAATCCGCTTTGGCGGCGGCGGCTTCGGCTACGGTTTGCCCATCGCGGCGGGCTTCATCCGCATTGATCCACGGCTCGAAATCGGAAGGCAGCAATTGGGGGAAGTGGAGCAACGCATTGGTAATGTCTCCTTTAGGGTCGATCATGATTGCCGGCAATTGATTTAAAGCCGCCTCTTCCATCAGATCGAGACATAGACCTGTTTTGCCTGAACCAGTCATCCCTACAATAACGCTGTGCGTGGTCAAATCATCTGGATCAAACAGCAGCTTTTCGTCTGTCGTTTCGCCGGTGGCAGAATCAACAACTCTTCCCAAATAAAAATCGCCTTTGGTATCCATTTTTTTACTCCAAACGTTTAAGTTCCAACAGTTTGCCGTTAGTGTAATGCGGGGCGGGGCAGGCGGCAAGAAAATTTTAGTTTATGGGGGTTGGAGCTTTGTGAGTAGTCGGTTTATAATGGTTTGCTTGTCATAACGATTTGACGCCGCCTTGCCGGCATTTACCTTACGACGATATCAACATGGATTTACGAGCAGTTACTGGGCAACTTTATCTTATCAACGGACAACGCCAGACGGACGATGATCCGCCCGGTTTGTTGTCGCTGGCGCCCCCTTCCAGAGCGGCGCGAGGCAGACACAAAGATTATCTGTTCATCCATTTGACATTAAGCGGGCCAGCCGAAGAAAGCAAATCGTTGGCGGAAGATTTAACCGATTCGATCAGCAGCCGTTTTTACAATGCTAGCGGCAGCGTGACTGCCGCCTTGCGAAAAGCGATTATCGAGACGAATGAGTTGTTGCTGCGCCAAAATTTGAGCGGTTCAGGCGACAATCGGGAAGGGGCGTTGATTTGCGCCGTTTTGCGCGAAAATGAGCTGTTTATGGCGCAGACGGGCGAAGCGTTCGCCATGTTAGGACATGATTTTGGGGTAGAGCGGCTGCCGGCAAAACCGCCAGAACGCATCACTCCTTTGGGTAGAACCGCTGGGTTAGATATTCGTTATTACCACAATTGGCTGGAGCCGGGCGATATGTTATTGTTGGCTGATCCGCGCATCGCCCATTTGCCTGCCGAAGCGTTTAGCGAGGCGTTGATCGACAATGAGGTGCAGAGTGGGTTGCAAAATTTATACAATAAGTTGGAAGCGGACACTGCCCGACTATTGTTGGCTGGCTTTACGGACGAAGACCCTTTTGGCGTGCCGGCGGAAGCGCCCATCTTTTTTATCGACGACGAAGATCGAATCCCATCTCCTGCGCCGCCAGCCCGCCGCCAACTTAGAAAAAGCGACTCGCCTATCGACCTGCCCGAATTCGCGTTGGCGGATGGAGCGCGGCAGGGTGCCTCAAAGGCAGTGCTGGGTTTGGGACGATTTAGCGGCTGGTTAGCCAACTTTTTTTCAAAAATGATGCCTACTAGAGATGAAATCAGGGAAGATGTCGATTCGAATGGCTGGTTGATGCCGGCATTATTCGCCACCCTCATTCCCGTTATTGTAACCGCTGTGGTATACGGCGTTTATTTGCGGCAAGGGGCGTCCGCCGAAATCAATGCCATCAAACAAGAGATGGATCAGGCGATATTGGCGGCGGCAGACGCATCGGACAAGGTGGAAGCGGCCGGCTACTACAACCAGGCTCTCAATTTAGCGGTTGAGGCGGAACAATATCGAGAAAATGATCCCGGCATCGCCCGTTCGCGGCAGTTAGCTCGCCAGGGATTAGATCAACTGGAAGATGTCACCCGGATGACCGCCAGGACATTGTATCGATTCCCTGAAGGGGTGCGCCTGACCAGCATCGTTGTTCCCGAAGATGACTCTGGCGAGATCTATATTTTAGATGCCATCAATAATACCGTTTGGCTGCTAAATACCGCCAATGATTACCAGGAATTGGCGGAAGATTCGCCGCAGCAAATCCTCACCACCAACCAGGCTATCGGCGCCAGAGCGGTGGGCACTATCGTAGATATGAGTTGGCGGCCAACAGGCAGCGCCAACGACCGAGACGGCATCGGCATTTTAGACAGTTTGGGGTCATATTTTACATTTGATTCCACTCTAAATGATTATCGGGCTGCCACGCTGGGATTAGCCAGTCAATGGGTTTTGCCCCACGCTATTACCGCCTTCAACGAGCGGCTTTATGTGCTCGACCAGGGAACGCAGCGAATTTGGCGCTATTTTCCGTTAGGGGAAGGGTTCGACATCAAAAGCGGGCAAGAATATATCGAGTATGGCGAAACTGTCCCATTGTCGGGAGTGATCGATTTGTCGATTTACAGCGAAGATGGCTCTGTTTTGTTGCTCTATTCCGATGGCAGATTGCGCCGAGTGGCATCGGGCAGGATCGCCTGGGATGAGAGTGAGCTAGCCGAAAAAGGGTTGCTTTCTCCTTTAACTGCGCCGACCGCGCTTAAAATTTCTGGGCAAGGGTTAAATTCGTCGATATTTGTCTCTGATCCACAGCGGGAGCGGATTGTGCGGCTAAGTATGGCTGGCATTTTTTTGGCGCAATTTAAAGCGGCAAATGAACAAGGGGGGGAAAGTTTTGGGAATGTGGCAGATTTTGTGACGTTGGAAAATCCATTTCGGATAATTGCTGTTGGAGGTAGAGAGGTGGCGATCGCTGGAGAGTGAGACGGAAGAGAGCCGCTTACAATTCCATTTGAAAAATTGTCGCTTGTTTGCCGCTGTGGGGCAAGGAAACGCGGCGCGAATGGCGAAAGCCCAACCGTTCATACAGGGCGCGGGGACGAGGATTATCCGCCGATATGCCGATTTCTATCTGTTTGACGCCGCTTTGCCGCGAGATTTCAATTAGGGCTTTGATCAACGCTTCGCCAATGCCTTGATTACGGCGCGTTTTGGTCACCGACAAATTGGCGAATTCTGCGACTTTGCCAAAGAGATGAAGCTGCCCGCTAGCGATGATGCCGGCATCTTCTTCGCCCACTAAAATGATGCACCGTTTTTGAAGCTGCTGATACATGGCGATGGCGTAATTGCCGGCAAAAGTCGACCAATCTCGCTGGCTGTAACAGGCAGAAAAAAGAGGGGCGCAATCGGCGGATTCAGCTAAACGCCAACTTATAGCGGGAAACTGAGGCGATTTTATTGCAACAGATGAAGGCAACGCCATTTTAGCTGAGGTTGGAGTAGTTGCCGGCATATATTTGCCCGTTGGAGCGCACGGGAGCCGTTTTTGCAGCCGGCGTTTTTAGATTAAAAAAGCGCAAGCTGGTTTCAATCCACTGTCGCTCTGCCATTTCCAGAGTAAAATCGGGCGGATTCGGCAGAGAACGCAGCCGTTGCAATGCCAACCTGTAAGGGATGACTCCTTTGTTGAGGGGCCAATGCAAATCAAACTTCCCATCGGTGTTGTTTAAATGGGTAAATTTTAGCCATGGCGCCAGCTCCTTGACCCACCGCTTTAACCCCATGTTGGAAAAAAGATATAGATGCGCCACATCTAAACAGGCGGCTAAATATGGGTGGGAAAGCTGTTGGAGAATATCGGAAATCAGAGTCGGATCGTCCTCCCACATATTTTCCAGGGCGATTGTGACCCCGTATTTTTCCGCTTGTTTCGTCATCTCTTCCCAGAAAATGAGATTGCGCTCCCGCCATTTTTGGCGATATGCTGGCGGAAATTTCAAAATGCCCATGTAGTTAAGGTGAAAAATGACGTAAGAAACGCCTAATTCAGCGGCAATTTCCAAATTTTGCAGATACCGTTTGCGGGTAATCGCCACAATGTCTGGATCGTAGCTGCCGCTAACCATATCGTAAAATGCCCCATGCATGCCAAGATTGCCGGCAAAACCGTTGAGGGCTTTTTTGTGCTGGGCTACCGCTTTGCTCGTATCTCCCGCCAAAATGGCAGGCTCCGTAAATGAAATGAGTTCCAGCCCGCAACCTGCATCATCAGCTTTTTCTCGACACCAAGCCAAATTTTCATAGCTGCACGCTAGAAGAACATCATCCTTGATCTGATTCATATAATTATTATGTGTTGTGCCTTTTTCTTTTCCTGCTGTGCGGATTAAGATCGCCACTTATTTTACATGCATTTTATTAAAATGTAACGCATTATTCACGGTAATTTGGCAATACTGGTCGATTTCTATAGTGCGCTTCATGAAGCGGGGCAAACCCAATCAGGCTGGTATGGGTGTGTTATAATTTTTAGCGATGAATCGATCTCAGGCATGGCTATCCGCCGCTCGACCTCGCACGCTACCTTTGGCGTTAGCCAGCATCATTTTGGGCTCATTTTTAGCCGCTTCTCAAGGCGCTTTTGATTGGGGATTATTTCTGCTGGCTGTTTTTACAGCCGCCTGCCTGCAAATCTTGTCTAACTTGGCGAATGATTACGGCGATTCAGTGCATGGAGCGGATCGTCCAGAGCGGATAGGTCCGCAGCGGGCGGTGCAATCGGGAGCAATTAGTAAGGGCGAGATGAAGCGGGGCATGGCGGCAATGGGGGTGGCAGCGGCAATTGCCGGCATTTTGCTGGTGTGGCTGGCATTTGGCGAACATAATAGCAACCTGTTTTGGCTGTTTATCGGGTTGGGCGGATTGGCAATAGCGGCGGCTATCGGGTATACGGCTGGCATTCGACCCTATGGGTATGCCGGGTTGGGCGATCTGTCTGTGTTAATCTTTTTTGGTTGGGTGGGGGTTGTAGGCTCTTATTTTTTGTATGTTAAGCGATTAGATTGGGAGATAATGTTGCCGGCAACCAGTTGCGGTTTGTTGGCGGTAGCAGTACTCAACGTCAACAATATGCGAGATATCGACTCCGACGCGATTGCCGGCAAGCGGTCGATACCCGTTCGAATTGGGCTGGAAAACGCACGCCGATACCATATTGTTTTATTGGGCGGGGCGATTGCAACCGCATTTACGTATGCGGCGATAAATTTCCAGGGGTGGGGCAGCTTTCTTTTTCTGCTATCGCTGCCGTTGATGGTCAAAACAGGGCATAGCGTCATTCGTTCTGTCAGCGCCGACCTCGATCCCTATTTGCGACGTACATCTGTCGGCGCGTTGCTGTTCGTGCTAACCTTTGGGTTGGGGCAGTTACTGTAGCCAACCGCTTACGGAAAATGCAATATCCGCCGCGCCTGCCGCGCCATATTCATATTGCTGCCGATCAGTTGATCATTTCGCATGGCGTCCGACCCTTCGCCATCCTCTAAAATCCCTTTAGGCACAATACTGGCGCTTTCTGGAATTGCCGGCGCCCCATGAGCGGTAATCGCCTGGGCTACCGTCACCCGTTGGATGGCGCTGCCCCGGGCTAATTCAGACAAACCGGTGGTGGCGTTGCGAAACTCTTGCAAAAAGCCGATAAAGGAGTGCATAGGTCCTGTTCCCGCCCCGATTATCAGCCCCGTGAGAAAAATATCCATATATGGCGGAATAGGGTAGCCAGCAGCGTTAAAGAGACCCAATTTGGATAAGATGGCGACCGCTACTCCGAGCGCCAAACTGCCGAGGAGGGTAATGCTGCGCTTTAGCGAGACATATTCGGGAGATTTGAACAGTTCGCTCAGGCGAGCCTGTGAGGCGAGCAGCCGCCCTTCGGCGCTTTCAAATTTCGACCACAAAATGGGAAAGTTGTGGGCGTCTTGATTGATGGGCAATTGATCGGCGATCTCCTTGACCGCTTGTTCCGCTTTGCGAACCTCATTTTGAATCCAGCGGACTTTGGCGGCGCTAACGCCGATAACTCTGCCCATTTGGGCAGCGAACCCTTCATATTGGTTGAATATCAGCTCCCAAAAGCGTTCGATGGCGGTGGCGATAGCTAAAAAAGGCGCCAACGCCACAAACAGATCGGGCGAAGCGGCGGCAGATGCGGCTGACTCATCGCTGACGGCGTAAGAAATTAAGCCTAGCAAAAACATGACTGCCAGAACTGCCCCAAGGGCACCCCAAAATCCTAAATCTTTGTAGTTCATCTCATCCTCCTATTGGGTGAAGGTTTGGCTGAAGCTGCTTCTATTCAGCGTTGAATTGTAACCAAGCCGACTGAGCTAATTTGGCGCCAATACGATGAGAAATGCCGGCATGCAACCGATAAGCGACTCCCCGCCGCTCAAAAATACCGCTTTATGTCTCTGCTGTCAATTCCGCCGCCAACTCCTCTTCGATACGGGCTTGTAAATCATAGATACGGCGATAGAGTCCCTCTTGGGCTAACAACTCTTCATGCGTTCCCCGCTGTAAGATCTCCCCTTTATCCATCACCAAAATGCGATCAGCCTGCATGGCGGTTTGTATCCGATGGGTGATGATAAAGGTGGCGCGACCAGGCAACAATTCCCGCAGCGCTTCCCGAATCTCCGCTTCTGTTTCGGTATCTACCGAGGCGGTAGCGTCGTCTAGGATGAGAATGCGGGGATCTTTTAGCAAGGTGCGGGCTAACGCGATCCGTTGTTTTTGTCCGCCAGACAAAGTGACCCCCTTCTCGCCGACTAAAGTTTGGTATCCTTTGGGAAAGTTGGCGATTACGTCGTGAACAGCGGCGGCCCGGGCGGCTTGGATGATTTCGTCGTTTGGGATGTCGCGTCCGACCCCGTATGCGATATTTTCGCGTATGGTGCGAGAAAATAGGAAAGGCTCTTGTTCGACAATGCCGATCTGGCGACGCAGAAATTGGCGTGGATAATCGATCAGAGGGGCGCCATCCAGCATAATTGTGCCTTTGGTCGGTTCGTAAAAACGGGGCAGCAAATTTACCAGCGAGCTTTTTCCAGAGCCAGTTGAGCCGAGCAAGGCGATCGTTTCGCCTGGTTTTATATGTAGATTGATGTTGCGCAATGCCGGCAACTCATCCCCTTCATAGACGAAACAGACATCTTGATATCGAATATCGCCGCGTAATTGGGGAGATGCCGGCACAGTTCCGCTAAGCACATCCACCTGTTCTTCTAGCAAAATTTCAGCGACGCGACTGTAAGAGACCATCGCCCGCGACATATCGACCACCAAGCGCCCTAAGTTTCGCATAGGCCACACAATCCACACTACCATGCCGGCAAACGCCAGGTAGCTGCCAAAGCTGATTTCACCGTCAATTGCCATCAATGCCCCAGCGTAAAATGCCCCTACCATCTGACCGCCAGCGATGATGTCGGTGACGGGCCAAAACAGAGCATGCCCCATCAACAATCGCATGCCGCGACCAAATTTATCTTGATTGACCCCTTCAAATTTGTCAATTTCGTAATTTTGCCGGGCAAACGCTTTTACCACCCGTACTCCCGCCAAATTCTCTTGCAGCGTTGCCGACACTTTGCCGTCTTGTTCCTGATACGCTTCGTACCGCTTTGCGATCTCGCGGAAAAAGAAGAGAGAGATGATGAGCAGAAAGGGGATAACGATGACGGAGATAATAGCCAGCCTAAGGTTGATGCCGGCAATCGCTAAAAAATTAACCGTAAACAGCAACAATATCCTACCCACTCCCATCGCCTGTTGGGCAAAAAATCGGCGAATGGCGTCGATGTCGGAGGTGGCGCGTTGAATCAGCTCCCCTGTTTTTGCCTGGTCGTGGTAAGTAAATGAGAGCCGCTGAATGTGGTCGTAGAAAAAGTCGCGCAGGTGCAGAGCGATGCTTTCAGAGGTAAACGCCGCCAGCCGTCCGCTCAGAAAGCTAAACGTTCCCTCAAATAGGGCTAATCCGACAAAGCCCAACGCCACCCAGGGCAGCAAGTTAAACTGCTCGCCGCCTATCACGTCATCCACCAAGAAACGGATGAATGAATACGTTACCGTTTTTGCCAGGGCGGAAATAGCCAGGAACAATATCGCCAAGAAATAGCGCAGGCGATATTCGCCCAAGATGCGCCACAATCCCAAGAATCGGTTTTCTGGCAATGATTCAAATTGGGTTGGGGGCACAGACATAATAGATTTGGGTTTTATAATGAAAATTTTAGCAAGCGCGCCAGTATAGCATAGCTTGGGGCAGGATAAAAAATGCCGGAGACAGAGGGAGATAGACCACAGACAATAGACGATGTTTTATCGTGGGGGTGAATGTTACAATTGCCAATGCGTCTTCCACCCAATTGGCTCTCCTTCGGGCGTCAGAGAAAGCAGATCTTCAGGAATCCAAAGTGTTGTAAGGGCTAGTCTTGTGCCAGCCCAGTCAAGGGCGACCACAGGTTCAAAAGCTGCCCTTACTTGCCGGCATTCCGGTATGCCCAATTTGCCCCGCCCGCATAATTGGAATCGGGAGTGACATACAAAAATCGAGCGCGTGACAGTTGCCTATTAGATGTCGCTCCTGTACCATTGCCAATAACCCTCCTCTCATTATTGTCTGTAAATGAGGTTAAAACCCCTGCCTTTCAGGCAGGCAGTTTTCAACCCCACACTATAGTGAGGTCGAGAAAAAAGAGAGCATCCCGTAGGGCGCGGTCTTTTTTTCTCGACCGGGATAAACCAGAAAGCTCTGCTAAAATAAGAGGATGAGCTACAGAAAAACAGCACATTCGGTTTACGACATAAAATATCATGTGGTTTGGATAACAAAATATCGGAAAAAAGCATTGAAAGGACAAGTTGGATTAAGATTAAGAGAATTGGTGAGACAAATATGTGCTGCAAATGATGTCATCATAATGAGCGGAAGCGTTCAATCAGACCACGTACATCTGTTGGTGTCAGTACCGCCGAAAATGTCAGTGAGTAAACTAATGCAACTAATGAAAGGGAGAACCAGTCGGAAGTTACTGCAAGAATTTGAAGAATTGAACCGACAATTCTGGGGGAAACATCTATGGGCGAGAGGCTATTTTGCCGCCAGCACAGGCAATGTAACCGATGAGATTGTTAAACAGTACATTGAGTCACAAGGAAAGAAACCGCCGATAGAAGATGATAACTTTGATGTGGGCGAGCTTTAGGCGAATTTCATTCGCATTTTCAAGCTACCGGTCTTTTAGCCGGTAGTAGTTGACTGTCTGTAAATGAGGTTAAAACCCCTGCCTTTCAGGCAGGCAGTTTTCAACCCCACACTATAGTGAGGTCGAGAAAAAAGAGAGCATCCCGTAGGGCGCGGTCTTTTTTTCTCGACCGGGATAAACCAGAAAGCTCTGCTAAAATAAGAGGATGAGCTACAGAAAAACAGCACATTCGGTTTACGACATAAAATATCATGTGGTTTGGATAACAAAATATCGGAAAAAAGCATTGAAAGGACAAGTTGGATTAAGATTAAGAGAATTGGTGAGACAAATATGTGCTGCAAATGATGTCATCATAATGAGCGGAAGCGTTCAATCAGACCACGTACATCTGTTGGTGTCAGTACCGCCGAAAATGTCAGTGAGTAAACTAATGCAACTAATGAAAGGGAGAACCAGTCGGAAGTTACTGCAAGAATTTGAAGAATTGAACCGACAATTCTGGGGGAAACATCTATGGGCGAGAGGCTATTTTGCCGCCAGCACAGGCAATGTAACCGATGAGATTGTTAAACAGTACATTGAGTCACAAGGAAAGAAACCGCCGATAGAAGATGATAACTTTGATGTGGGCGAGCTTTAGGCGAATTTCATTCGCATTTTCAAGCTACCGGTCTTTTAGCCGGTAGTAGTTGACTTGAAGATAGGAGTTTCCAAAGGCTAGGAGAAATAGATGGCTGATCCCCGGGTTGAAAAGTTAGCCAAAGTTCTGGTTCAATATTCCCATAAAGTTAAAGAAGGAGAGCGGATTGGCGTCTTATCTCCACCATTGGCAAACGAGCTAAATCTGGCAATTTATAAGGAGATCATCCTGGCTGGCGGGCTTCCTAGCTTATTGACGCAACCGCCCGGGACAGCAGAAATCTTGTTGAAATATGGTTCTGATGAGCAGATCAGCGATATTTCGCCCATGCAAAAGCTAGTGATAGAAGAATATGATGGGATGATGTTGATTTGGGCAGCCAGCAATACCAGGGCATTGTCGGGAATTCCGCCACAAAAACAAGCGCTTGCTAGAAAAGCGCAAGCCCCATTGTTCAAGCGGATGAATGAACGAGTAGCCAGCGGTGAAGCCCGCTGGACTGGCGCCCTTTTCCCCACAGCTGCCCAAGCCCAAGAAGCGGATATGAGCTTGACGGATTATGAGGATTTTGTCTACAAAGCTGGCAAGTTGGAGGAAGATGATCCGGTCAAGGAATGGCGTAAAGTCGAACAGGAACAGCAACGATTGATCGATTGGCTTGCCGGCAAGAACGAAATCGTATTGCGCGGCCAACATATCGATTTGCGAATGAATATTGCCGGCAGAAGCTTTATCAACGCTTGCGGCAAACAAAATTTCCCCGATGGCGAAATTTTCACCTCGCCTGTGGAAGACAGCGCCAATGGATGGGTTCGCTTTGGCTATCCGGCGATTTTCGGCGGGCGAGAAGTAAACGACATCGAATTGTGGTTTGAAGATGGGAAAGTAGTCAAAGAAAAGGCGCAGAAAGGGGAAGAGTTTCTAACAACAATTTTGAACACAGACGATGGTTCGCGCTTTTTAGGGGAGTTGGGCATTGGAACCAACTACGATATTCAACGTTTTACCAAGCATATGCTCTTTGATGAAAAAATAGGCGGCACCATTCATCTGGCGGTTGGTTCTGGCTTCCCTAAGGCAGGCGGCTTAAACAATTCGGGAGTGCATTGGGATATGTTGTGCAATATGGCAGAAGGCGAAATTTTGGCGGACGGGGAACTATTTTACAGAGATGGAAAATTTGCTGTCTGAAAATAAGGAGCAAGATGGATTATAGTAAGATAATTACCCGGTCATGGGAAATTCTTAAAAATAACAAATGGCTGTTGCTGTTGGGCTTTCTTGCCTCATTAGGGGGCGGAAGCGGCGGCAAATTCAATTTTAATGTGCCATCAGGCGGCTCTGGCGGCAGATCTAATCCGCCAGATTTTGGCAGGCTAGAAGAATATGCCGCAGAATTTGTCGTATTGTTAGCGTTATTATGCGGGGCGCTTTTGCTGCTGGCTATCATCTTTTGGATATTGAGATTAATTGGCGAAGCGGGCTTGATCAGCTCTGTATTGCAGTTAGAAAGCAAAGAAACAAAGTTGGGGTGGCGGGAAGGGTTAACATTGGGTTGGAGCCATATCAAATCGATGATTGGATTGTCGTTGTTGCGCGCTGCCCCGACGATTTTGTTTGTGTTATTTCCCGTCATTGTTATCGGCAGTTTGGCTTTGGCGTTTGCCGATAACAACAAGTCGGCTTTGCCCATGTTAGCTGTTTGTATTTTTCCGCTAATTTGCCTAGGCGTGATTATTCAATTTGTGTTGCAATTTATCTATCCTTTTGCTCAGCGGAGCATTATCATTGAGGAAAATGGGGTAATTGACGGGATTCGGCATGGTTGGGAAGTGTTGAAAGGGAATATCGGGGAGATTTTTTTGCTTGCGATAATCTTTGCCGTTATCGGCTTTGCTTTTGGCATTGTCACATTTATTGTGTTGCTGCCGATTATTTTCCTGACTATTATGCCGATGATTTTTGCGTTTATGGAAGGGGGAACCGCCTTGCAAATCGGCTCGGTTGCGCTCTTTTTGCTAGGCGTTTTAGCCATGATAATGGTGGGCAGCGCCATCGGATCAATTGCCCGAACGCTGCAATCGACCGCTTTTACGTTAGGCTATTTAGAATGGACGGGCAAAACGCTTGAAGGGGAGACAGCGCCAGCGTAAAGCGTAATTCTGTTATGCCGGCAGTAACTAGAGTGGCGTTCGGAGAGATTTTTCGGCGGGGTTGGGAGATTGTTTGGGGGCATAAATATTTGTGGCTGTTTGGTTTTCTGGCTTCTGCCGGCAATCATCTCTTGGGAGTCGTTTGGCGGTTGGCAGATTTTGAACGGTTGGCAGCGCCGATTAGTTTTGCCCAATTTGAAGAGACGCTGGAAAAGATCAGCCAACCCGCTACATTGGTTGCCGGCAACGCCGCGTTTTTGGCATTTTTTATCCTCATTTGGCTGTTAAATCTATTTGCGGAAGGAGGGCTGATCGCAGCCGTCAAACGGATAGAAAGGAGTGAGTCTCACTCCTTTCAACTGGCGATTCAAGATGGCGCCCGATGGCTTACGATGTTGATCAAGGTTGATACCTTGGTCTTTCTCCCTCTTTTCGTTCTAACTTTGGCAATTCTGGGCGGATTGCTGGCGGCGCTCGCTTTGTTTGGTTTTGGCGTTTTCCAAGGTTGGGAGTTGCCTGGACTTTTAGCGCCGCTGATGGCAGGATTGCTATGTCTTGCGCCCCTAATTATATTGCTGGTTCCGCTCAGTTGGCTGACGACCACAGCAAGAACGTTGCTGTTTCGGCAAACGATAGGAGCCGAAAGCGGCGTTAGAATGGCGATGCGCCACAGCAAAAAGCAAATTCACGCCAATCTAGGCGAAAGCCTTGGTTTGGTTGTGGCGTTGTCGGTCATCAAAAATATTGGCGTTTGGGCGACGGCGATTTTAGGCTGGGGAATGATAGGAAGCATGGTAACTGTGGCAAACAACTTCGGGCTAGGCGCTCTTGCCGGCATTTTAGAGTGGTCGGGGTTAGCGCTGCAAATCGTTTTGGCGGCGATATGGTTTACATTCATTTCAACAGCCTGGACATTGGGCAGCCGGCAATTGAGGATCGGCTAATCAGTGAAATAGAAAACTGCCGGCATCGTTTCGAAGCGATGCCGGCAGTTAAAACGCGCGAGTTAAATGAAACCGTTAAGGCGTGCCAAGAGTGATCGCAAAATCAAATTCCCCTTTTCTGTCGTATGAGACGCCGCCGCCGCTGCCGCAACTGTTGGCAACCAGATAATAGTTGTTGCCCGACGGATCGCCGATGCCGCCCACATGGGTATAGCTTGTTCCAGAGGTTGATGCCACCACGCTGCCTGGATCGCCGGGATTAAAGTAGGGGTCGTCAACTGCCCGCCATACTTGGTACATATTGTCGCCAGTGTCGCTCCAACTTAGCTCCGTATCCATCCCATTTACCGCCGCCGCAACTGTTACATTGCTTGGGGCGCCTGGCGCAGAACAGCTGCAACTTAACGAGACGTCGTCGATATGGGCAATTCCATTACGCGCATCGCCAAAGTAACGATAACGGATGATAGCATTGTTGCCGGCATAAGCTGAGAGATCGAGCGACACCTCTTCGGTGTGATCGCTATTCCAACTTAGCAAGTTGCTCCAATTTGTTCCGCCATTGGTACTGATATCCACATCAAACCCTTCGCCGCTAGAAACGAAATTGTAAGCTGCCTCAAATGTTAACGTAATGGCGTTTGAATTGGAAAGATCGAGGGTGTTCGTGCGCAATTCCAGATCATAATCAGCGCCGCCGCTGTTGGTTAAACGAGAATCAGCGCATGCCGCTTCGCCCGACCCATTGGTTTGGTTGCCGCTGCTGTTGCAAACAGCGGTGTCGGCAGTTGTGCCCCACAAAACAGGACCATTTGTAACGATAGGCGACCAATCTGAGGGCAATCCAGATTCGAAAGAGACAGTCGAACCGGCGCATACCAATGTGCCGGCAATCGTTGTAAAGTTGAAACCGTTCGAATACGCGCTGCTGCCGCACCCATTGTTGGCTCTAACTCGCCAATGATAGGTCTCGCCTCCCGCCAATGATGCCCCATTGTAACTATTGGTTGCCACATTGGCGCTATCTACAATATTGGAGAAGAGGGCGTCAGTGGCGATTTCAATATCATAACTGCCGCCGCCGCTGTCGCTCCAGTTAAAGGCGGGTGAGGTAGAGATGCCGCTGGCTCCATTTGCCGGAATGAGCAGAGATGGAGTAGAAGGCGCGCCAGCTACTACTTCTAGACCGACAGAGGTTGTATGGGTAGTTGAGCCATCGTCGCCTTCGATGTCAAAGTTGTAACTGCCGGCAGCCGCTCCGCTGATAGTTAATACGCTGTTGTAAGGGACGTTGTTGCCATTTGGCGCAAATGCGGCGCTGCCCGGATTGCCAACGGCGCTGAGAGTGACCGGATCGGTAAAGCCGCCAACTTGCCCAACAGTGATATTGTAAATCGCGTTTGAACCAAGACAAATACTTTGTGAGCCAGGGGAGGCGTCAACTGTAAAGTCGTCCGTCCCTCCTGCAATCGTAAAGTCCACATTCGAAATATCGAAAAAGATGTTGTCGCTGCAAACCACTTTGATTCGCGCCGTTGTGGTGGAGAGATTGGGCACAGTTATGCTTTGTGAGCCGTCATTCGGCGTCCCGCTCAATATCGTGGTGGGGTAACTGAATCCGCCATCGGTAGAAAGCAAAATATCGACATTGGCGCAACTGACAGGCGAAGCTGTGGTATTTGCCACATCCCAGCTCACCGTCTCCATTGCCCCGCCCGTCCAACTAACTGCGCTGTTGGGCGCTGTCACCAAAAATGGTCCAGCAGAGCTGGTTACATCAAAGGTTATGGTATCGTAATCGACCCCGCCGCCGCCCGCTTTATTATCTCGAGCCGTCATGCGAAAAGTGAGCGTATCGGTTACAGATGGCAAATCTTCGCCGATGGGAGAAGCGTTGTTGACTAAATCTGACAATCGGGGGAATGTTCGAGATGGAGACAAGGTAGCCAGCCAACTGCGAAAATAGGGGGGATTGGTACTGTTGAAGCCAGCAGCCGGACCGAGATCGTATTCTTCCCAATTGTAGGTTAGCGTGTCGCCATCGGCATCGGTAGCCGAGCCAGTTAGGGTAAAGGGGGTTTCTTTGGGTATGGTGAAGCCGCCTGTGCCGGCATCGGGGACGGGTACGTTATTGCCAGTGTTGGTTATGGCGGCGCAATTGTTGCCGCCGCCATTTGTGGTGAAAGCGACGATTTCATCAAAACTTTCAGTGTGAAAATAGTCGTCGCTGTTGTTTTGCAGATTTTGCGACCCGCAAATGCCGGCATATGCCATGATGGTGTTGCCGCTGCCCGGTTCATAGGCAGTTGGACCGTTTCGATTGCCGCCCGCGCAACTGCCGGCATTCCCGTTAAAAGTATGATTTCCGCCATATTGATGCCCAATCTCATGCGCTACATAATCCACATAAAATGGATCTCCAGTAGGAGACGAAAGCCCTGTCACCCCACGAGCTTTATTGTTGTTGTTGCAAACCACGCCCAGGCTGGCAACCCCGCCGCCGCCAGTGCTAAAAACATGCCCAACATCATAATTTGCTGCGCCAATTACCGAGTTTAAATTGGACTGGTTTTGCCCAAGCATGGTAAAACCGCTGCTGTTTGTATAAGGGTCTGTAGCGGCATTGGTGTACACAATAACATCATTGTTTGGGATCAGCTCAAAACGAACGGCTACCTCATTTTCATAGATGCCGGTGACGCGATTGATAGCGGTGACGATAGCCGCTTGCCCGGCTGCCACTGTGCCGCCATGAAAAACGGTATATTCGCCTGTTGCCGCAACTGCCAAACGATAAGTACGCAACTCATCTCCGCTGGGGGCAAGTTGTTTTTGCGCCAAAATTTCATGGATCTGTTCTTTCGCGCCTAATTCATCCAGAACGATATCAGGGTCTATCTGCAAAGAGGATCTAAAATCTGCCTTGTTGTAGCTGATATATCTTTCTGTTTCCTGCGAGCTATACGGATCGATATAAATTGTGCCATTTGGCGAGATGATCATAGCGTGGAACCCTTGCGGGGTGACGTCAAAGCGAATGGTCGCTGTTGTATCCTCTACGCCTTGCCCGGCATAGCTCTTGATATATGGATATTTCGCCGCTAATTCATCCGCCATAATCGGCGATTCGAAAACATTAAATCGTTGCCAACTGCCATCTGGCATAGGCAATGTAATTTCTAATGGCTGGATTCTTGCCGCAGTGGTAAATTCCATTGGCGCTTGAGCCAACAACGCTTGGATGCCGGCATAATCTAAGGATAATGTGCGGTATTCGTCTGGGATAATCCAGCGCTCTCCCCTGGCGGAAAAGGAGCTTTCGTCAACATCTTGCCAATATTCGGTAGATGGTTGATTGGCGTGTGTTAAGTTGGATAAAAACAAAAGCAGAAATAACAATCCTACTAGAAACGAGAGGTATCGCGACTTATTTTTCATTTGAAATGCCCTCCAATATTTTTATGATGAAATTTGCCGATTTTGGGTTGCATAGAAAAAATCCCAAAAAAAAGAACGTAGGCGCCAGACATATTGCCGGCAAATCCTACGTTCTATCTTTTTAAACTGGGACGCTAACAAATTATTTTTTAGCGACCAAAAAGCGACACAACTTCAGCAAAACGCACGATTCCAAATATATCATAACCCAAACAATTTTTCAGCGCTTAATTTGCCTAATGGACGCCGGGCGTAATCGTAAAGTCGAATTTCCCTTTACGGGCGCTACTGGCGGCGAACAAGTTAATGTACATTGACTGGGGGTGATAGTGGTCATGGTTAAAACGGTCACATGGAAGCCAACTTGACCTTGGAAAGAAACGCTGGCGATGTCGTTGAAGATTGTTAAATGGTCTTGCCTGTCTGCATAATCTGAACTATTGATTTTGCGTAGCGCTTGTGCTTAAAGGCATTTAATGGCTGATTGGGTTGCGCGGCGAAATGCCGGCAGTGAACAATCGTTGCAACCCCAAAAACAGCATAATTACTGGCAAACTCATGATAGTTGAAGCTGCTAACAACAAGGGGATGTTTGTGGCATCTAACTGTTTCACAATTTGAACGCCGACTGGGATGGTATACCATCGAGGTCGGTAGATGTATAGAATCGGGCTGACAAAATCGCCCCAATACAAAATAAAAGACAACAGGATGACTCCCATCGTTGCCGGGCGCGATAAAGGCATGGCGATTTTTCGCCAACAAGCAAATGCAGTCGCCCCATCTAATTGCGCCGCTTCAAACAGCTCGAAGGGAATGCGGCGAAAGCTCCAATAGTAGAGCAAAATGTACAAGGGGGATGATCCGGCGAATGCCGGCAATATCAGCGCCCATAACGAATCGATCAAGCCTAACCAACTTAATATCTGAAAGCGGAATATCCACACCGAAGCTGCCGGCAATATAAGCAATCCCAAACTGGCATAAACCAGTGTCCGTCTCGCTTTGTTTGGCATTTGGGTTATGGCAAACCCTGCCATCGAGGCAACGAGCGACGTGAGCGGAACGGCGACAGCCGCCACAATCGTCGAATTCCGCAAATAAAGCCCCATAGGGACGAGCTCAAAGAGGCGTTGGTAATTTTCCCAATGCCAACCTGGCGGCAACGCCCCCCAAGCGGCGGAAGGGGGCGTTCCGGCTGGTTGTAAGGAAGACGCCAACATAACATAGAGGGGAAAGGCAAACAGGACAGCGGCGATAAAAGCCGCAATATGGCGCATCATGCCAGCGGGTTTAGACGGCATCGGCAGACCCCTGAACGCCAGTTATTGAGAGGATGCCGGCAATCAACAGCCCAATGCCGGCATAAACTAACGCCAACAACGCCGCCGCTTTGCCCAAATCGAGCAAATCAAACGCCAACTCATAGATCAATAGCGGAGCAAAGGTGGTGGCGTAATAAGGACCGCCATATGTCATGATATAGGTTGGGGCAAAACTATTTTGCAAACTCATGATCAAATCACGGCAAGTTAACAACAGCAGCCAGGGCGCGATAAGGGGAAAGGTGATTCGCCAAAATGATTGCCAGCGGTTCGCTCCATCGATTTGAGCCGATTCGTATAAGTTGCACGGAATCGTTTGCAAGCCGGCTAACAGAACGACAAAGCCCTCTCCCATCTGAAAAACGCTCATGATGATCATGGCAGCCACTGCAGTTCCAGGCTCAGCCAACCAAGCGGGTGTGGGCAAGCCGCTCCGATGCAATAGGAGGTTGAGCGGACCAAACAACGGATTAAATATCCACAGCCAAATTAAGGCATAAGCCGCTTCGGGAATGATGGTAGGCAAAAATATGGCTGCCCGATAAATGCCAAAAGCGCGGGAACCTTGCCGCAACAACAATGCCAGCAATAAAGCTGCCGCCAATCGCAATGGCACAGCGGCAATTAAAAATATGAATGAGTTTCGCAGCGACAAGCGGGCTAAATCAGAGGCAAATAGTTCCCGAAAATTGGTTAATCCAACCCACAATGGCGCGCCAGTGGCGTCATATTGGGTAAAAGCGATGAGAAATGAGGCAATGGCGGGAATAAGGGTTAACAGGAGAATGCCGGCAATGTATGGCAATAAAAATATGCGCAATTGGGTTTGGTAGGATAATCTAGTCAACGGACGCAGTAGTGACTATTCGATGATTTATTCCAAATCGATAAACTTGGAAAAATAGCTATCCAATTCAGAACGCATATTGATGCCGGCATGTTCAAAACAATCTAGCAACCCTTCATAAGCGCCGTCCCCGCCTAAAAAATCCCAAAGCTCTTTGCCAACTAACAACTCTTCTTGTAAGTCCAGCATTCCTTTCATAGTCCAGCGTTCATATGGCTTGGGGAAATATGGGTTATATGGAATGCCGATGAGCGTATTAATTTTAATCCTGGAATTTTGAGCCATTTCAGCCCCAGCCCATTCTAGCAAAGTGCGTTTGAATTCTCGGAAGTTACCTTTGTTTGGTTTGACAGTTTTCAAATCGATCAGATAAACGGAATCATCATACGCCTGCAACCAAATATCTGCTTTTGTTAGCTTTACATTTTGAAATTCGCCCAGTTGACTAACGGCTCGGATCGTCTTTAAATTGGCTTGTTTGTTCACATCGCCAATGCCGGCAGATAATTGATCTATGATATTTTGTATTTCTCTTTGTGCCTGCTGACTGATCAAATGATAAGGTCTAACTTGACTTTTGGCTTGCTTAAACCGGCTAGAGGCTATTGCAATTGCCACTGGCTCATAAATAGAAACGCCAAAGGTGGTGTTGAGAGATTGAATAAAAGAATACAAAGCCATGCGATCTTTACCCAACAGGCGATAATGAAATGGCATTTGTTTGGTTTCTAGCTTATATTTTTCCAGCTTTTGTCGGATGCTCTCTTCTATGACCGACTGAACCTCTTTTTTCTTGCCAGAATCAAGCCCCATTTTAACTTCCCTTCATATGGAAAATTGTTTCTGCGTAAGCGGCTCTGTCTCGTTCGGTGCGGTTTAACACAGGTCGGCGGTATTGCTGGACGATTGTCATGCCGGCATTTTCTGCAATTCGTGGATACAAATTAAATTTGTCATTTGCAACTAAAAAAACGTCAAAATTCTCAATCATATATTGCCGGCAATTCAGCAACGCCTTGGCAACCCCATCAACATATGATTCACGCGCCACCTTGCCCTTTCCCTTAAAAAGCGGTCCTATTTCTAGCTCATCCTGACGATTATAACCAAACAAATCATATGCATACGCATGTTGTTCATGATAATTGATCAAACCGACATAAGGGGGACTAGAAAAAACACCACGAATTTTCTGTTGATTCACAATCTCAGCAAATGCCGGCATTTTTCGTGCTAGAACGGAACTAATATCAATCTTCCTTGAATCACCAACCAAACAAATTTGTTGTGTTTCCGTCCGTAAGTTACCAAACTTCAACAACCGTGTTACTGTATCCTGACTATACCGTTGCCACCAATTCAAAATAGAAAAAAGCGGCTTGCATATTTTGCCATGTTTATGGCAATAATATATTTGGCTAATTGGTTCCACCAATGTAGCCAAATCAGCATGCGTTGTCGCTCTTGCCGAACGCATGGTTCTGCTCAACACGACAGCCACTATTTTTTTCGTTTGTGGGTTTTGAATTTGTTTTGTCAACTCAAAGACAAAATCTATTTCATCTCGAATAGGTTGTAAATACCATTTGTCTAAGAAGCTATCTCCCCTATTTTGTTTTAGTTCAATGTGGTACTGGGCAAGCAATTCTTGATAAATGGGCAGGAATTCAGCCTCTTTTTTAGATCCATACGCTTTGTAATCAATTTTTCCTTCTCGTACCTTTCGGCGGTAATCAGGCGATGGAAAATACGCCTTGTTAAATTGTGCCAACTCATCCAATAACCTTGCTTCAAACTCTCGCGTCAAAACGCTTTTTTCAAAATACAATAAAGCGTTTGAAATACGAGATAACTCATTTTGTAAGTCTAGTAAATCAAATTGAGAAACCTTGACATTTGATATGAGGGCATTAAAAGCTGATACATCGATACCCATAGCATGAATACCTAGCTCGTTTGCTTGCACCAATGTTGTTCCACTACCACAAAAAGGGTCTAAAACCACATCCCCAGCTTTGAAAACAGCCTCTTCCTTAAACTGGTCAATGTGATCATCCAAAAAATATTCGGCCAGTTGGGGAATAAATTTTCCTTTGTATGGATGCAAGCGGTGAACATGCTTGGTGGTGTCTTTTTCTCGCAAATAATCAAACGACAACTCCCAATTCAAATTTTCGCCCAGTTGATTTTTCCAGTCCACCTCTCTTTTACCTAAAAAAGAGCGATAATATCGAATTAAATCAGCCTTTCGAACGCGAGTAGATCCATTCTCCAAAATTTTTGGCACTCGCCCATATTGAATTAAATACGAAATATTTGATGGTGAAATGGGTTTATCCAAATACTCTGTTGCCCATTCACTCGCTTGTTTAATCGTAAGTAGATTCAACTTTTTGCCTATTTTCTCAGTTGCTAAAAAATTAACCGCAAAATTATTTTTGTAATTATACCTGAGTTTATTATCATTTCTCTGGCATCCGCCTGTGCCACAAGTTATTATTCCTCTCAAACAATCAATTGCGAGGAAAAATGAGCGAAAAACGAACCATAACGGCTGAAGATTTATACCAATTCCAAATTATCACATCTGCCCAAATCGCCCCAAATGGAGAAAAAGCGGCGTTTGTAGCGCAACGGGTAGATGAAAAAACGGAGAAAAAGTACAGTAATATTTGGCTGGCAGAGATTGCCGGCATTCAATCCACATCCCATCAATTTACCCACGGCAACCAACGAGACAGCCAACCCCGATGGTCGCCCGACGGCAAAACGCTGGCGTTTGTCTCCAACCGCGACGACGAAAAACAAGCCCAAATCTACCTCATCCCCGTTGCCGGCGGCGAAGCGAAAAAGCTGACCGATTTGCAAGGCTCAATCCGCTCCTTTGAATGGTCGCCAGACGGCAAAACCTTGCTGCTGAACTTCCGCCAGAAGGATGAAGAGGCGATTGAGCGGGAGAAAGAGCCGCAAAAGAAGGAGTTGGGCGTGGTTGCCCGACGCATCACCCGCGTTTTTTACAATTTCGATGGCGAAGGGTATTTTCCGCAAGAAAAGTGGCACATTTGGACGGTGGATGTGGCGACGGGCGAAGCGACCCAATTAACGGATGGCGATAAAGACGAACTGACCCCCACCTGGTCGCCAGACGGCTCAACGATTTTATTTGCCTCCAATCGGCACGACGACCCAGACTTTAATCTTGATGCGGTGGAACTTTACGCCATGCCGGCAGAAGGGGGCGACATCACCCAACTACAAACTGGGCACGACAAGCAAAAGTTCACCCCCCGTTACTCGCCCGATGGCAAATGGATCGCTTACATTGGGCGGCGACATAGCGGCAAATTTTACCAGAACAGTTGTCTCTATCTTGTGCCGGCATCTGGCGGCACAGCAGTCAACCTAACCGCCGAGCATGATTTGCATCTGAACAGTATGACTATTAACGACATTGGCGGTTATCCGCCCATTTTTGCCCCCACTTGGAGCCATGACAGCCAAACGATCTATGTACAAGTGACCCAGCAGGGCAACCAACCCATTTACGCCATCTCGCTGGATGGCAATGCTGAACCGGCGTTTGATGATAAGGGGGTGTATGGGGCATTTTCGCTGGATAATGCCGGCAACTGCGCCGCCTATTTCTATGCCACCATGCAGGATCCGGGGCAAATTTACGCTTCAAAAATGGGAGAGAGCGACTGCCAGCAACTTACCCATCTCAACCAATGGCTAGATGAAGTGGATTTAGGCGAAGTAGAAGAGGTAAAACTTGAACGAGATGATGCCCCCTCGCTTCACGCTTGGCTGTTCAAGCCGCCCGGTTTTTCTGCCGGCAACCGCTACCCCTCCATCCTCAACATCCATGGCGGACCTCAAACCCAATACGGCAACTTCTTCATGCACGAGATGTTCTACTGGTCAGCGCAAGGCTATCTGGTGTATGGGTGCAACCCACGCGGCAGTCAGGGGTATGGCGAAGAGTATGCCGGGGCGATCGACAACCAATGGGGCACAGTAGATTATGACGATGTGATGGCGATCGCCGACCACATCGAGGCATTGCCCTACAGCGACCCCCACCGAATGGGAGTGACGGGCGGCAGTTATGGCGGCTGGATGACGGCAACCATCATCGGGCGAACCCACCGCTTTAAGGGGGCGGTTGCCCAACGAGCCCCCAGCAATTGGGTCAGCATGTACGGCTCTAGCGATTTAAGTTGGCTGGCTGGCACATTGTTCGGCAGTGGCGCCCCATGGGAACGAATGGAAGATTACATTCGGCAATCCCCCATCTACAATTTGCACCATGCCAAAACGCCCACCATGATTATGCATAGCGAAAATGATTTACGGTGCAGTCAGGAGCAGGGGGAGCAATTGTTTGTCTCGCTCAAGGTGTTGGGCATAGATACGGAGTTGATTTTGTTCCCCGGCGAGTCGCACGGCTTGTCTCGGGGCGGGCGCACCGACCGGCGGATTGTGCGGTTGAACCATATTTTGCGTTGGATGGATAAATATGTGCAGGGGGGATAGATTGACGATGGCCGACGGACGTGCCAAAGGGTTGCGTCTTGCGACAAATTAACTAAAAATCTTTAGTAGCTATACAGATGGGCGCAGAGTTCACAGAGGAAATATGAGAACACAGAGAAGAAAAAAAAGGATTTCGCAAAATTTTGAGACCAAGGTAAAAATTCAAGAAAATAATTAGTTAAAAGCTCTAGAAACTGCCCGAAAAGATGGAGCTGCAAAAAACTCTCTGCGACCTCTGTGTTCTCTGTGTCTAAAAAATCCAGATTTATATGACCTGTATAGTTACAATCTTTCTGGTCTATGATCTCAAAAGGAACAACAAACAATGGCAGATAAAAAAACCATCTTCATCCTAATCATAAATCTGTTTTGGATTTTAGCGGGATGTGGCAACGACCCTATTTCTACCATTACGCCACCCATTGCCCCGCCGCGTGACACGGCAACGCCTCTTTTGCCAACCGCCGCTATTTCCGAAATACCCTCCCCCACAATGCCGGCAAACGATGGACAACAGGCAACAGAAGCCGCAACATCGGCGGCTGAGCCTGTCGAAGCCACCGAGGCAGCAACACCGCATCTTCAACCGCCAACTGCCACTACTCAACCTTCTCCCACACCAATTCCGGTTGCACAACCTTTGGATGCGGTTGCCTTGCATTTGGTGGCAGGTGGCTTTGTAAAGCCAGTTTATCTGACACATAGTTACGATCAACGACTATTTGTGGTAGAGCAAACGGGCAAAATTCAAATCATTGATGAAATGGGCGAACGGTTAGCAACCCCATTTTTAGATATTGTGAGTCGGGTTAACTCTGGGGCTAGTGAGCAAGGGTTACTAAGTGTCGCTTTTCATCCCAACTATGCCGGCAACAAACGCTTCTTCGTCAATTACACCAACCGAGACAACGCTACTGTAATCTCTGAATTCATGGTAAGCGGCGACCCCAACGTGGCAGATCCATCCAGCGAACGCATCTTGATGACCATTCCCCAACCCTACAACAACCACAACGGCGGGCAAATTCAGTTTGGACCAGATGGCTATCTGTACATTGGTATGGGAGATGGCGGGTTGGCGGGCGATCCGCATGGGCATGGGCAAAATTCATACACTGTCCTTGGCTCTATGCTTCGCATTGATGTCGATTTTAGCGAGCCGTATGCCATTCCGCCAGACAACCCGTATGTGGAAAATGGGGCAGGGGCAGTAGAGGCGTGGGCGATTGGGTTGCGTAACCCGTGGCGGTTTAGCTTTGACCGGCTGACGGGCGATATTTTCATTGCCGATGTGGGGCAAAATTCATTTGAGGAGATTAGTTGGATGCCGGCAGGCGCCGCCAACGGCGGTAACTTCGGTTGGGATGTGATGGAAGGGTACAATTGTTTTTCTGAAGATAATTGTGACCCCGCTCCCTACATTGCCCCCATCCACCATTATGGGCGAAACGACGGCTGTTCCGTCACCGGCGGTTACATCTATCGCGGGTCGCAATCGCCCGGCTTATTCGGGCATTACCTCTTTTCCGACTATTGTCAGGGGCAGATTTGGAGCTTGGCTCAATTTAATGGGGAATGGATACGTACATTGTTGCTGGATACAAATTACAACGTCGGCAGTTTTGGCGAAGATGTAAATGGGGAAATTTATCTGCTTAATTATGCCGGCGAGGCGTACCATATCCTGGCGGAATAAATTTCCTGCGCCTCCCTAATTGGGTTAAGTGACTTAGCCAAAAGAAACATTTTGCGCCTTTCTCCATCAATCCCCAGCTATCGCTGTTGCCCCACCCCGCCGGTTATCGCCAGTTGCCGCCATTTGCCCTGCGCTCGTCCAGCATACGCTGTGCGCCCCGCCAAAATAAATACTCCGCTTATCCCATCGGTTAACGCGGTATCCCAGCCGCTCTAACTCATCCGCTGCCTGGGGCAAAAAACCGGCTTCCAGTTGAACGACCCCATCTTCCAAATGAATTCGAGGGGCGTTTACCGCTTTGGATAGCTCCATTTGGTAGTCGAGGGCATTGTTGATCGTTTGGATGATGGCGCTACGAATACGAACGCTGCCGCCGCTGCCGGTAACTAGGCGGATTTTGTTATTCTTTAAGGCGATGGTAGGGGTCATCATGGTCTGAATGCGCTCGCCGGCGGCGCGGCTATGAAAGCCGTGAGGGTGTAAATCCGCTTCGCCCATGATGTTGTTAGGAATAAAGCCCGTTTCCGGCAGCACATAACCTGCCGATTCGCCAGCTGTGGTAGTTAGGCTAACCGCCAAGCCATCCTCATCAATAACGCTGAGATGGCTGGTGTTGGGCGGAGCAGCCGTTTCGGCAACCATGCGTGAAGGGCATTTTGTTTCATAAGCATGGCGCATTTCGGCTAAATGGGGGACGAAGAAGTTGTCGTCAAAAAAGCGGTTGAGGGCGTCGGCTGCCGGCATTTTTTCTATCCATCGATCCCAGCTTTTTCGCGCCCGATTGGTTGCCGCCATCGCCTCAATCAACAGCCGCAAATGGTCAGCCGACCCTGGGGAAAGTTGGGCGATGGGGAATTGCGCCAACAATTTGAGGGAGAATGCCACTAGAACGCCGCCAGTCGAACTTAATGGCGGCAACAGCAACTCATAATCGCCATACGAGAAGCGAATAGGCAGCGATTTCTCCACTTGATAAGCGGACAAATCCTCCGCTGTCAGCAATCCGCCGTTTGCCCTTTGGTCTTCCACCAGCCGCTGCCCTAACTGACCGGTTCGCATAAAATCGCTGCCGGCATTTGCCAACTCTGTGAGCGTTTGCGCCAAATGAGGGATAAATAACCGATCGCCGGCTTGGATGATGGCGCCATTGCGCATAAACAGTTGGCGAATGCCTGGCGTATGCGTATACAATGGCGCGAGCAACAGACAAGTATCCGCCTGAAAATCGTCTAGAATAACCCCCTCTTCCGCCAATTGGATGGCAGGCGCCAAGATCCCCTCTAGCGGCAGTCGTCCGTAATCGGCGGCGATTTGACACAAGCCAAAGATATTGCCTGGCACAGCCACCGATCCCCGCCCCAGATGAAAATCCTGGGTGGTCGGACCAAAATCTATCGTCACTTTTTCAAAATCAGTCGACTCAGTAATGCCTGCTCCTCCCAAGCCAGGCGCATTGCAAAAAAAATCATACACGATTCCTGTGCCAGAATCAGGATCATAAATTTGAGCGAAGCCGCTGCCCCCCAAATGCACCACGCCCACTTCGGCGATAAAAGAGGCAAATGCGGCGCCCACTGCGGCATCAACGGCGTTGCCTCCCTGTTGGAGTAGCTCCGCTCCAACATCCGCTGTAATTTGGCTGCCAGCCGCGATCAATCCCGACATAAATCCTCCAGGTAAAATGGGCGTTACATTATGGTATACTGGCGCAAGTTTACCGAAAAATGACGCAAATAGCAGTGAAATCAATCTCGATTCGCGCCGCCACTGTAGTTGACCAGGAGCATATTGCCGGCATGATACGAAGCGAGCGATTAAATCCGTTTGGTTTACATTGGCGCAACTTCATCGTCGCCGTTGAATCATCGGAAGAAATTGTAGGCGTTGGGCAGCTAAAGCCACATTGGGGATGCGTTGAGTTGGCGTCGTTGGTTGTAGCTCCGGCATGGCGGGGGCGGGGTGTCGCCCGTTTGTTAATGGAACGGTTGATGGAGATGGGCGACTTTCCGCTATGGTTGATGTGCGCCCAACGGTTGACCCCATTTTATGAGCAGTTCGGTTTTATCCAGATTACCGATTGGCGGCGGATGCCGGCATATTTTCGCTGGATATTTGGGGCGGCTTCTCTGTTTGGCAGATTGTCGCCATACGGCAGCCAATTAGCCATTATGGCAGCCAATGGTTTGCCGTCTACCGAATAAATTCCGCTACAAACCGTTCAAGCGCCTCCCACAACGATTTTTGGACGCGCTCTAATGCCGCTTTGTTAGGTGGGGAGATGGGCGTTTCGCTATTTTGCTCGCCGATGAACAAGCTGCGGTTCACTTCTACCATTAGCCATGGCTGTTGTTTGCCGCCATGCAGCCGTAAATCAGCTCCGCCTCGAAATGGGAAGTTAATCCGGCAAGCGCCGCAGACAGGCGTCAATGCCGGCAGTTCTGCGCCTGCCAAAGCTAGAAGATCAGCCAATCCTTGCGCCAGTTCCGCCGAGGCGGAACTATCAACATTCCCTTCCCGTCGGTTGCCATATTCGTCACCAAGATTGCCTACCATAAACTTTGGTCGCCAGGCGTTTGGGTCATCGTAGGTCGTTGGACCCTTTGCCGCCATGGTATGGGCGTCGATGACGAGTTTAACTTGGTCGTCTGCGGCGATTTCCGCCAACCGTTGGTGCCAGGGATGCCAATATCGGTCAATTAAATGCCGGCATATTTCGCCGCTTGGCTTTTTCCCCCGTCTATACACGGGATAGCCATAACTCGTTTGCTCTTTAATCGCGCCGTCGCCAGGACGATTTGCCCCATCAATCATCCGATTGACGTCGATAATAGCCCGGGCATAGGAGAATGATTCCCAAAACAATACCCGCTCCGCTCGACCAAACAAATGTTCAACGCCCGCATCTGATTCATTAAAAATCGCCGCTTCAGACAAAGCGAGACCAGGCTTAACCTCTTCTGGAATAGCAAAACCTTCATGTGGACTGATGACAGCGATAGGCAATTTACTAGACATAAAGTTGAGTTGGGCAATAAAAAAAGGCAACGGTTTCCAATTTGGAAACCGTTGCCTTTTAGCTGAATCGTCGCTCTTTATTTGATCTCAGATCCATAAATCTTCATTTCCTGCACGCGCCGAAACTCATAAGCGCGCCGTTTTGCCTCTTCTTCGCCCAATTTGCCTATGTAAAATCTTTTGCGGCGAACTTTGCCCGGTTCGGGGCACCAAGTTACCTCATAAGCGTCTGAATAATAGGTCTTTTCTTCTCGCTTCTTTACATGACGAAAACGACGAACGCCAACTCGTTCGCCATCCTTGCGAGCCAAAACCATTCTTTCGGTACGCGGCTTGCCCAACTCCTTTTCTAGCTCATTCCGATACCGAATGGCAGCTTCTAACGCTTCATCTCCGCCGCCATGCTTCTTGTCGCTGAAGAATTTTCGGTGCTGGTTGCCCCGATAATTCACCCGTACATAATACCCGTGGTGGTTTTTCGATGCCTGATCAATCCTTGAAATGCTTTTCATAATCTTCCTCCCAGAGATAGATGATTTTGTTGACAATGGTAAACCCATTGCCTTATATGCTATTAATTAGATGATGAATGGAGGGTTAATCGTTATCTAACGCTAACTACATAATAACGATTTTCAACCGTTTGTCTTTGCAAGAAAAGACAAGTCGGTTAATTAGGTCTGAATTGAACGACTATAGCTAGTTAAAGCGCGCTCGCCCAATGTGGGATCAACCTTAGTTAGAGTCATTTGTAATATATCAGAGGTTGTCTGTTTTCACAAACAATATTTTGGGATTTTAGTTGGTTGGTTAGGGCAAAAATAGTCCTATCTTCCTAATTAGATGCCGGCACAATAGAGACGCCTTTACCCTTTCTCCAGTAACATTTCTACCGCCTCATCTTCCGCCGCTTGCTCCTCAAAAAAGCGGGTTAATGCCGCACTTTTACGCAACCGCAACGCCAACAACGCCACCGCTTTCACATCCGCTTCCAGGACTTCCGTTCGACCGTCAGCGGCAGCATACGCCCGCGCTGCCTCAAACAACGTGATTTCAGCTCGATTCGAGGCGATTGCCAACTCCTTGGTCAATTCTAACCCAATCGCTTTCCCCTCTTTAGAGATAACGACCTGCGGCAAAATTTCGATGGCGTTTTCAACCTCTTCTGCCAAGGCTAGGGTATGGTTGGCATAAGCGTTTGCCAATCCTTCCGGATCGCGGGCATATCTACTAGCTCTTTCATAAATTTTGTAGCGATCTTCCTGGTCGGAAATGCCCCGAACCACCGCTCGCAAGCCAAAACGATCCATCATTTGCGGACGCAAAAACCCTTCTTCGGGGTTCATCGATCCTATGAGAGAGAATTTGGCTCGGTAGCTGAGGTTTAGGGGACCGCGCCGCACAGTGTAATATCCTTGCGCGGCAGCATCCAAAATAGCGTTGCTAACCTTATTGTCTAGTAGATTAACTTCATCAATGTACAAAATTTGTCGATCGGCTTGGGCTAAAATGCCTTGCTCCAACCGGATTTTTCGCTTTTCTAAGGCGAGCCGTTCGTTGATGCTGCCCACCACGTCTTCAAGTCGGGCGTTTAGGGGCAACTCTATCAATCGGGCGCGATCTTCAACGGTTAAAGGCTGCCCATACCCAACTCGGACAGCGCAATCTTTGCAAATGGCGTCCATGCCGCCTTGTTCCAATTTTTCTTTGGCGCATCCGCTGGCGCATAAGCTGCGGCGGCTTTTGGGGAGCAGATCGGGCAAAGCGCGAACGGCAGTCGTTTTGGCGGAGCCACGCGCCCCGATGAGCAAAACGCCGCCTACTTGTGGGTTAATGATATTGAGCAATAACGCCAATTTCATCTCTTCTTGTCCGACAATCGCCAAAAAGGGGAAAGGTTCGATATCATCGGCAATGCCCAGATCGACTTCGGGGGTTTGCAAAATACGGTAAGCCGGAGAGGCGTTGCGCAGGATGTCGAGTAATCGAGAGGAGCCAGCGATATCTGGGGCGATGCCGCCTGCCGGCATGTGGTCGCGTTCAACGCTCATAGATGTTCTCGCCTCTGCAACCGCTCAGATTGCCGCTTTTCTGCTCGAGCAAAACGTGCCTTCTCTTCGTCCGTTCTCACAATGAGCGGCGGCACAGCGGTGGGCTTGCCGGCATTGTCCAGGGCAACATAGACGAAATACGCGGTGTTGGTATGAGTCACCTGATTGGTCAGCACATTTTCGGCGGTAACCACCACCCGCGCTTCCATTGAGCTGCGCCCCACCCAATTGATTTGGGCATGAACAGTAACTAAATTGCCGATATGGACTGGCGAATGAAAAGTCATCGAATCGACGGCGACGGTAACAGCCGGGCGACTGGCATGTTTGGTCGCCGCCATCCCGCCGGCTTCGTCGCACAGCTTCATTAAAATGCCGCCATGCACATTGCCCATAATATTGGCGTCCACAGGTCCCATTAGCAGGGTAAGCGTAACTTGCGACTCCGCAACTGTTTTGTCCGGCATTATTATTCCATGTCCGAGCGGGTTTCAGACACAAACATAAAGCGTTCCGGGAACTCCTCGAACATGTCGATAATTTGATAAGGCAGGTTGCGCAGCATGGGGGCTAATGGCATTTGGGAGGGAATTTTGGGTCGCTCGGGTCGCTGGGGCGGTACAATCTGGGGTTTGTTGCGCGGTTCAGAACGAGTGCGTAGCAGTCGTTTGTCATCACTTAAAAAACCGATATATGAGCCTGTTGGATCGTATATTTCGCGCCCCAAGGCAAATCCCAGCCATTCGCCATCAATATTGAACAGATGTCCGCTAGAATAAACTGCAACCCAATCGCCATCGCTGCAATAAATTGGAATCATGGAACTCGACCATTTTACAAGATCCGACTCGGCAAAGAAATAAAATCGTTGGCTGGTTTAAAAACGACCAGAGAGGGAAAGACATTCATTGTGTTTTCCGGGGTCTTTGTCACGAAATTATTTATTGGGAATCGATCTTTTCTGAATCGTTATAATGCCGGCATTATATGGTATGGGTAGGATGAAAGGCAAGCGGGGTAATGGCGATTAACTCCTAACGATTTTCGGGGTCTCAGAACGCGAAAACCTCTCTACAGCGCACGGTATGATAGAGAGGTTACATGTGTAGATGAGATCAACTGGGTAATATTTTTAGGCGATGGCGTACCGTTGTTTGAGTATGAAGCTGAATCCCCAACCTACTAACAACAGGGGCCAAAAGACGCTCCAACTCAGGTTCAAGAGAGCCATTCCGCCGACAATGACCCAGAATATGCCCCAACCAAGGCTGTCTTGAGCTTTGCCGCCTAATCCATTTTGGGCGCGATAGCTGGAGATAGCGAAGCTCAAATTGCGGTAAGCAAACCACAAAATGAAAAATCCCCACCAGTTAACCAAGGCGCTGCCAAATATGTTCGATAACAAAAAGATGGCGCCGATGCCAATCAGGATGGTTCCCCAACTGCTGCCAGAGGTAGAGCAAATCGCGCTGCTATTCTCTTCGACCCGGAGCGGGGCGTCGGTTGCGGGGGCGTTTAACATCTCTTCAAATTTGATTTTTTCTTCGTTTTTCAGCGTTTGAACAGCGCTCATGAGAGATTCCTTTTCTTACAATTCGATCAACAAAATCAAATGCTATACGGGCGAATGCCGGCAAAGTTGCAAACAAAATCAGCTTTTAAATTGTAGCAATGAGTTGGAACGAACGCGCCAAATGTTTGTAGGGGAATTGATCGGACAAGGCGATTTCCAACTGTTCTAATTGCCGATACGATTGTGGGTTAAATTTCAGCTCATCCTTTTGAATGTAATCGATGAGCAAACGGACGCCATAGTGGGCGGCGATTTTGAAGCCGGCTTTGGCAAGCAGTTGGCTCATATCGTCAGCGTCATAAACGCGAATTGTATGGTCAAAAACGGCAGAATATGCGGATTTTGCGCCGATGGCATCGCTGGCTTTTGCCAGATCATGATGGCTGATGGCATGGCGAAAAGGTTCTGAAAAACGGTTAACAGTTACCAGCGAGAGAAAGCCGTTTGGTTTGAGAAGTTGGCGAAAGTCGTCAAACAATGCCGGCAATGTCCCTTCCGGCACATATTGAATCACGTTATGGAGCAAAATAGCGTCGAATGAGGTCGCGGCAAAGAGTTGACGAAGTTGTTCGACGCTTCCTACTTTGATTGATATTTGCTCTGACACGCCGGCATCGCTCGCCAATTGCGACCCATCCGCCAACAACGTTTCCGAAGCGTCCAGCCAAGTTAGTTGGTACCCTGTCTGCGCCAGCGGCAGCGTTTCCGCTCCATTGCCGCTGCCGGCATCCAGAATGTGGATGGGCGGCGGCGGCAAATGCTTGGCTAAATTGTGGCGGCGAACGCTATTTTGCAGCTTGCCCCAGGGGGTTTGTAAATAAGATTTCCAACTTTCTGCATATTTGCCAAATTGATCGCTCATCTGTAGCCAATCCAAAATTCTATTTTAAGCAAGGGTTTTTCCCTTCACAGATCCACTTAGCCGCCGCTCAATAATCTTTGATAAATGCCCAACAGTTGGCGGGCGGCTCTCTCCCAACTAAACCGGCGGGCTTGCAAAAAACCAGCCGACACCATTTTTGCCCGCCTTTCCGGGTCGTCCAACAATTGGGCGATGACGGTCGTCCATTGGTGGGAGGCGTGGGGGGAAAGTTGGCGGGCGGCGTTGCCAGCAACCTCTGGCAAGCTGGAAGCGTTGGAGCTAACTGTTGGAACGCCACACCCCATCGCTTCTAGCAAGGGCAGCCCAAACCCTTCGTACAAACTGGGAAAAAGGAAGAGGATAGCGGCGCTGTACAATGCCGGCAAGTCAGCGTCATCCGCAAATCCGATAAACCGAACCCGATCGCTCAACCCTTGTGCCTCAATTTCAGCAAATACCGGCTCATACAACCATCCTTTGCCCCCGCCGATAATCAAATTGTGTGGGTATGCGTCGGCGATTGGTTTGAAAGCCCGGATCAACATCTGGTAATTTTTGCGAGGATGGATGGTGCCCAAACTGAGCAGATAAGGAGCATCGCCCAATCGATATTTAGCCCGAACGGTGGCTAACGCATGGTCATCTGTAACTGGCTGAAAGCGGTCATTAACTCCGCATAACAAAACCGTGATTTTTTCGACAGGCACATTCCAAAGCGCCATCAAATCTCGTTTGGTCGCTTGGGAGTCGGCTAAGATGTGGGTGGCGCGGGCTACGGAGCGAGGGACGACGCCGTTGAGAAAGTTGACTAATGTTGGCGTAAACGTTTCTGGAAAGTGGACGAAAGAGAGGTCATGTACGGTAAGCAAGGTGGGGATATTCCCCTGAATGGGCGGCAAAGTAAAGTCTGGCGAATGAAACAGATCTAACCCCCCAGTTATCCATTGCGCGGGCAAAGGCAGCCGCAGCCGATACCATAGCCGATACAACCACTTGTCAGTGACGGGAGCGGGACAAAGTATAGCGTTTTCGGCGACAGGGATAGGGATAGGAACTGGAGGAGATGCCGGCATTTTGGCGTGAAACAGTCGATACTGTGAATCCCGGTCCAGTTGCAGCGCCGCTCCAACTAACTCCCTGGTATAACGTCCAATCCCCCCACCCTGCGTTACCGCTGCTGTAACATCGATGCCGATCCGCGCCCTTTTTTTCATCTGGAGCGCCTTCAATCCACGTCGTTGTACGTCCAATAACGGTTAACAAAAAAGTTCCAGAACATGGCGATCCCCACCGCTAATGTCCACGCCAAATTGTTGCCAATGACGCTGGCGAAAGGAGCTAATGCTGAAATATTTTGCTCAATAAAGGCGATGAGTGGCGGCGGCAAATAGTTGAGAGTGGGCACCCGAATGCCGAGGGCTAATATGTTGACGAAAAAGAATTGCAAAAACTGGTTCAAAATCGGTTTGGAACGGGAGTCGGGGTAGGTCCAATAGCGATTCCAAATATAGTTGCTGATGACGGCTAACGCCAGGGCGATCGCTCCAGCGACGGTTGCCGGCAAACCAACCCCCAACCCCACATTAAAGACCACGCTGTCTACCACCGCCCCAAAAACGCCTACCACGGCAAATTTGGCGAACCGTTTCGCCTCGACGGGGTTCATCCCAGCCCGAATTGCCATCGTCTCAAACCAGCTTCTTAAATCTTGTCTAACTGTTTTAACCATACTTCGTTTTCCGTCGCCATTGAATTGGCTTGAAGGTTGTTTGCCTGGCTAACATCTGTTGCGCCGCAACTAACACGCCCAAGTGCAGGTAAAAGTTGTTGACATACAACTTATCCACCAAATGATGCACGCTCAACGCCACCCACGCCGCCAAAAAGCCAAGGGCGATTCCTTTCTGGCTCCATCTCAAACTTTGGTGTAGGCGAAAAGATTGCCAAAACATCGCCGCCCAAAAAATCAGATAGGCTATTGTACCGACGATGCCCACCTCAGCCATCAGATTTAGGTAATAGTTGTGGGCATGCCCCAGGGCGTTGTCCCAATGGGGCAAGGCGTAATCGGCGTAAGCCGGCTCGTAGTTGCCAAAGCCAACCCCCAGCCAAACGTAATCTTGAGCCATGCCTTGAGCCGCTTGCCAATGGGCTAACCTTTCCAGCGCGGCGAAATTTTCTGAAGTGATCTGCTCGCCCCGCACATCTCGAATGGCGAAATATTGCAATCCGTTTGACAGTCGATCTATAAACGCCTCAGGCACGAAACCGGCTTGCGCCATTGACAGAAAGAGCAAAGCGGCAATTGTTAGCAGCAAAGCAGCCAGCCACCGCCGTTGGCGTGACGAGAAATAAACCAGCGCGGCTAATGCGGCGGCGAAACCCATCCACGCCCCTCTGCTCCAGGAGGCGAGCAAGGCGAATGCTAAAAAGAGGACGGCTTCGATAATGAAGCCTAACCATATCTTTTCGGAGAGAGCCAGCGGGAGATGAGGCTTTTGTTGTCGTTCTGCCAAAATGCCGATCAGAATGCCGGCAGCCAATGCCAAATTAACGCCGATGTAGCCGCCATACGGATTGGGTTGCAAAAAGGCGCCAAAAGCGCGGTAAAAGCGTCCAGCAATTAGAAAATGATCGACCCCTACACCCAGAAAGGCGAATTCAAAGATGCCTAAAAGCGCTTGAGTTAGGCTGGCAGCCAATGCCATACCCAATAAAATTTGCAACTTTTGCAACGGCGAAAAGCGATTTAAAAACGGCGATTCGTCAACCATATCTGGAACAATGGTCATCAACAAGCCGATTTCCAGCCATTTGATCAATTCGTTTAGCCCCACCATCGGCGAATAGGCGTCAAATAACGATAAAGTCGCCGCTAACAGGAACAACCCCAGCGGTATTGCCAAGGGCGTTTTTGGCAACGTGATGCGATGGCGGGTTAATCCCCGGGCTAGCCAAAGCCCCACAGTGGCAAAAAAGGCGAACTGTCCTGAGTCTAGCGGGCTGGGACCTAATGCCAGCGCTTCTACTGCCCCCCACGGACCAAGCAGCAAAGCAAAAAACAGCCCCGCCAATGGTTCGCGCAACATGATGATGGCTATTAGAGCGACAAAGAGCAAAGCCATCGGCGCCCATGCCGGCAATATCGCCGCCAATGCCCCCAAGCTAATGGCAATAACTATCCACAACCGATTGTAGCTGTAGAGAGCGCCGAGGTGTCGTTGCCAAGCTAATGTCATAAATTGATTCCGCTTGCCCGCAAGGAGCGTCATTTTAAACGCGGTTTCGGAAGTAGGCGACTGTCTTAGCCAGCCCATCAGACAGCCCAACTTGTGGTTCCCAATTCAATACCTCTTTCGCTTTGCTGATATCTGGGCGGCGCACTTTGGGGTCGTCTCGGATACGTTCATCTTCTGGTTTGACAAATGCGATCTCCGATTGACTGCCGGCAATTTCTAACACCGCCTCGGCAAAATCCAAAATCGTCATTTCACTAGGATTGCCAATGTTAACCGGCATAATTTCATCCGACATCAGCAGCCGATAAGCACCCTCCACCAAATCTGAGACGAATTGGAACGAACGGGTCTGTTTGCCGTCCATGTAGACGGTAAGCGGTTTGCCTAACAGCGCCTGCTTAATAAAGTTGGGCACCACGCGACCATCGTTGAGCCGCATTCGAGGACCATAGGTGTTAAAAATGCGAACGATTCGGGTATCTACCCCATGATAGCGATGGTAAGCCATCGTCATCGCTTCAGCGAATCGTTTCGCTTCGTCATAAACGCCGCGAGGACCTATGGGATTAACATGCCCCCAATAGCTTTCCGGCTGCGGGTTCACCTGTGGGTCGCCATACACTTCGCTAGTAGAAGCCAACAAGTAACGCGCATTCTTCCCTTTTGCCAGACCGATGGTGTTTAACGTGCCCAATGAGCCAACTTTTAGAGTGGGGATAGGGTGTTCCAGATAATCGTTGGGGCTGGCAGGCGAGGCAAAATGCAGCACGGCGTCTAACCCCCCTTCGATATGAATATAGTTGTAAACATTATGTTTGACAAAGGTGAAATTGTCGTTGCCTAGCAGATGAGAGATATTCTCCATATTGCCCGTTATCAAATTGTCCATGGCAATAACTTGATGCCCTTCATCAATAAAACGATCGCATAAATGAGATCCTAAAAAACCAGCGCCGCCGGTTACTAAAATTCGCATAGTGTCAAACCTCCACAATTATTATAAGGGCTAAAATTAAGTGTAATCTTTAATGGAATGAGAGGGTATTGTATCGACGGCTGCTATTTTAGCCTATTGACCGCCAAACATCTGGCAATGCAGGGACGTTTTTTCACGATACTTTCGCCATTCTTTCAGGGGAACGTTATACTTCTTGCCAACCGTTTTTTTCTCTACAGGATGAACTATGGGCATTTCCTCGCTGCCGGCATCGAAGCAAACTGAACAACGCAAAACAGAACATATTCGCATCAATGTCGAAGAAGATGTGGCATTTAAATCATTGAGTACCGGTCTGGAAAAATATCGGTTTGTGCATCAAGCTTTGCCTGAACTTGATTTAGACAAGGTTGATACCAGCGTGGAGCTGTTTGGAAAACGGCTTAGCGCGCCGCTTTTTATCTCTTCGATGACGGGCGGAGCGGAAGAAGCGCGGCAAATCAATTTGGCATTAGCGGAAGGGGCGCAGCAAATGGGCATGGCGATGGGGGTTGGGTCGCAGCGGGCAGCTATCGAAGAGCCAGGATTGGCGCATACATTTCAAGTGCGATCGGTTGCCCCAGACATATTATTGTTCGCCAATATGGGAGCGGTACAGCTCAATTATGGGTATGCATCGGGGCATATGGCGCAAGCGGTGGAGATGATCGAAGCGGATGGCTTGATTTTGCACTTTAACGCCTTGCAAGAGGCGGTACAACCGGAAGGGGACGGCAATTTTGACGGTTTGTTGAGCAAAGTGGAACAAGTATGCCGCGATTTGTCTGTGCCGGTGATAGCCAAGGAAGTGGGATGGGGTTTCGCTGAGGAGACAGCCCGCCAATTGGCAAATGCCGGCATCGCTGCCATTGATGTGGCGGGGGCAGGGGGCACTAGTTGGAGCCAAGTGGAAATGCACCGCGCTCCAGATGCGCGACATGCCCGTATCGCCGCCGCCTTTATCGATTGGGGCATTCCCACCGCCGAAGCGGTGAAATACGCTCGAGCCGGCGCTCCTCATTTGCCGATTTTTGCCAGCGGTGGTTTGAAAAATGGGATCGACCTTGCCAAATGCCTCGCCCTGGGGGCGACGTTGGGGGGCGTTGCCGGCGACTTTTTGCGGGCGGCGATCACAGGTGGGGCAAGCGGGGTGGTTGAATTGGCAGGGACGATTATCCAGGAGTTGAAGATCGCGATGTTTTGCGCTGGCGCGAAGGATATGCCGGCATTGAGGCAGACGACGTTAATGCCGGCATTTTAGCCCATTACGCTTCTAAAAAATTTACCACCCATTGCGCCAAGATTTTGTCGTCTGGCAAGCCATTTTTCATCGAGATTGCCGCTTTGTCAGCCACCCTCTCCCCAGCCTCTCCTCGTAACTCAACGATCAATTGCGACATAAATTCGGAGCTAAATTCGGGATGACCCTGGATGCCCAACACTTGATCGCCAATGACAAACATCCCATTGGGACAAAACTTGCTGCCAGCCAGCAAAACGGCAGATGCCGGCAAAGCCGCCACCTGATCTTGATGGCAAAAATATAGCTGCCCATTGTTTAGAGGCGGATTCATCCACGGCCGCCTCTCCAAAATCTCAAATTGACGCAATCCCATCCCCCACCCTTTCTCTGACTTTTGGGCGTTACCCCCTAACGTGTGCGCCAACATTTGGTGTCCAAAACAGATGCCCACCATTTTACGCCCCTGATCGTATGCTGCCCGAATAAATGCCGCTAACTGGGATATCCACGTGTCGCTATCATACACTCCAGATGAACTGCCGGTGAGCAGATAGGCGTCGCATTCGTCGGTTGTGGCGGGAAACTCTCCTTGTGTGATCTGATATTCGCGGATGGTGAAGCCATTTGTCGCTTTGCCGATGAACGCGCCAAACGCTTCTTTCTCATATACATTGAATTGTTGCTCTTCTTGGGGGGTAACTGCGTTGAGTATGCCGAGTTTCATGCCGGCAATTATACAAGTAACCGAGTGAAGGGCGAAGAGGCTCGTGTGCCTTTCCCCTAACGCTTCTCTGCCCAAAATCGAGAAAAGCAGTTCTTTGTGACGCCCTTTTTAACCACATCAGCCCTCACAATAGGAACAGATCCTCAGCTTTTGAAAGAAAATATCATTCTGCACGTTTTTGCACGCTTGATCGTCAATTGCCATACAGTTGCTTTTATAAAGCCCTTTAGAATACAATTCACGAGATTGTTGAGCTGCTGTAAATGGAACTTCGAGCCTAAAGTTTTGCCTTTTTGTGCAGGATTAGGCGACAAACAGCAGGAAAAAGATTTCATAGAGAAGTAAATAGCATGGATTATCAAAGCAAAGTTTTACTGGTAGATGACGATGAGTTCAGTCTGCATACCCTAGAGATGGTTTTATATAATCAGGGTTATGAACTTATCCTGGCGCAAAATGGAAAAGAAGCGTTAGAAAAAGCCCGCCAACACCAGCCGGATGTGATTTTGTTGGATGTGATGATGCCTGAGATGAATGGGTTTGAAGTGTGCCAACATTTGCGCGATGATCCTGTGTTGGCGGAAGTTCCCATTATTATCGTCACCGCTCTTGACGACAAGGATTCTAGATTAGAAGGGATTGAAGCTGGAGCCGATGACTTTATAACCAAGCCATACGATCGCCTCGAATTGCGCACGCGCGTTCGTACTATCACCAAACTAAACCGGTTTCGGACGTTGATGAGCGAACGGAATAAATTTGAATGGGTGGTAGAAAACGCTGCGGAAGGATACGTCATCATCGATGATGAAGATGTTATCGTCTATGCCAATCGGAAAGCGAAAGATTTTCTGGGCATTGATCCCAGCGACTTGCTAGATGAGAAAGCCACCTTTTCTCAAATCGCCAATCAAACATACCGCCTTGAGCCGGAAGAGGCGTGGGAAAATTGGCCCCAGCCATTGCCAGAAAAACAACCCCGCTACATGGTGCGCCCCGAATCGTTTACTGCCGAGCCATTATGGTTGCAAGTAGACGTGCTCCATAGTTCGCCGGCTCAAATTGGTCAGCGAGTGGTACATTTGTCTGACGTCACCCAGCAGATTGTGGGAGAACGATTATCCTGGGCGTTTCATTCTCAGGTCAGCCACAAGCTTCGCACCCCGTTGGGGCTTTTTATGGGTTATTTGGATTTGTTGATTATGGACAAGGAACAGATGCCAGAGCAAACCCAAATGATGTTGGATTTGTCTGTCGATTCAGCCCAACGGTTGAAAGGGCATCTGCTTGATATATTTGAATATGTCGATGGGGTAGGGTCATTGAAAATAGAGAAACAGATCTCAATCGGAGATTTTGTTGAACTGGCTACCGAAATTGTCGAGCGCATGGAAGAGGGGGAATTTAAGGCAGTAAATGGAGGTTTTCCGGAAACCGCTTTTGCCCCTTTGCCAAAATCCGCTTTAGAGATGATTTTGGAAGAGCTTTTTGCTAACGCCATCAAATTTCACCCTGAAGGAAAGCCCACAGTGACGGCTTCTATCGAGACCGATCAGGAGAACCTAATCCTTAAAATCATCGATGATGGGCAGCGATTGCCGACGGAACAACTTCAAGATATTTGGTTGCCCTATTTTCAAGCGGAGAAGCATTTTTCTGGGCAAATTGCCGGCACTGGGCTGGGGTTGGCAAAAATCGCCGCCATTTGTTGGGAAGTAGATGGCAACTATCGCGCCTACAACCGAGAAGATAAGCCGGGCATCGTGATAGAAATTATATTGCCGCTAGTCGCTAAAGAAGCTAGCGCGCCCAGCGAATCATTCGATTTATTGCCAGATGGAGAGCTGACAGAGCAGCCATTGGGGTAATGCAGCTTAATCGGGAAATAGTTCAGCGTTAATATCTTCTGCCTTTTCTTTTTTGCCGGCATTTCTGCCCCTCATCTCATCCCAAAACGCTTGATCATACCGTCGAGACTTGATCGGAATAGGCATCTTTACCCCCCAGCCCAACAGCAGCGCCTCCTCTTTTTCTCGCAGCCGCGCCAACATGCCGCGCAACTGCTCCCGCCCAGCTAAGCCAGTCAAAACCGCCCGAATATCGTCGTCGTCTCCCAACCAGCCGGTAATTCGGGTGCCTAGCTGACTCATCACCTCATCATCAATGCCTGACGGACGCTGATCGACCACCAACAATGTGACGAAATATTTACGCAATTCGCGGGCGATTATACCGAACGCCGTTTGCCCCGCCATCTGTGGGTTGAGCAGCTTGTGCGCCTCTTCGATGGCGATCAGCAGCGGGCGGGGCGCCGTTTCGCCAAACGATTTGAACTGCTCCGTTTTGCCTACCCAATGCTCCCGAATCCGCCGCGTGAGGATGTTTGAAACCAGCAAATAATCTAAATCCGTATCAAACTCTCCAAAGCTTAAAATGACATGCCGCCCATTTTCTAGCTGATCGACGATAGCCTGAACTGGGTCGCCAGCAGGATTTTCGACCACGTATGGTTTGTCGAAAACGCGCCGCAATTTGCGGTGCAGCGCTTCTGCCGCTTTGTCGTGGATGTTGTTTGCCCGCGCCCAGGCGGCAACTGAATTTGCCGATGGAAAAGATTTGCCCGTTTCGGGATCAGTGTCGGTGGCGCCTGGCTCTAATTTCATAAATTTGGCGAACCAATTGCCGCCAAAATCACGCTCTAAAGCGTTGAGGGTGACAGCGGCGGTATCGGTTAGATTTAAAGCGTTTGCCAAAAGGTTAATGTCGTTGGTCTGAAAATCGGCGCTGCCTAACTCTAACGTGAAATCTGGGGCATTGCCCCGCACTCGAGCGTTTTTGCCCAGCGCCGCCACTTGCGCTTTGACGCCAAACAGCGTTTTTAACCCTAGCACTTTGTTTTCTTGGTCAGAGTCGAGATCGTCGTAGGCGTATTCGTTGTGCATATCAAATACGAGGGCGGCAGCCACATCATCTTTCATGAGCCCAGCCAGCGCAATGCGGGTGAGAAAGCTTTTGCCCGTTCCCGTTGCCCCAAAAATGCCGCTGGAGCGTTTGACGAACCGTTTTAAATCTAAATTGATGGGGTGCCCTTGCTCGATCGTTTCGCCGATTTGAAAATCGCCGCCAAAAATTTCTGCTACATCCCCTTCGTTGGCTAGCCGCACTTCGGCATGGTGTGCTGGCACAGTTTTGACCGGCTGGGCGCCAATTTCCCCGCGTAACGCCTTTTTTTGATAGTCGTCGTAACCTGGCTCGCCTGTCTCTGGTCCTCGATCCAGCATCAGGGTAGGGTACATCGCCAACGTGGTAAACAACGTTTTGCCCAGCAACGCTTGTTGGATGGGGGGATGCAGCCGATCGCTTTTTTCGTCGGCAAAGCGGGGGTCGGTCGCTCCTAGCTGCAAATCTGTCACCAAGCCAAAATAACGCCATCTGCCGCTATGCGACACGACAAAACTGCCTTCTTGCACGCTGTCTGCCGGCACGGTCAGCCGTACCCGCAACCCTTCTCTTAATCCGCCGCCAACCACATAACCAATCATTTCGTCCATCATCTTAATCCTGCAAATAAATCGCCTTCGCCAGCCATCTCTTCAAAACGCAAATGTCCCCCGTGCGGGTGCGCCCACCCCAGCGCCTGGCTGTTGTGCCTCCCATTTTGCCATAAATCTACCGTCCATTGCGCCCAACTTCCCGCTACCGTATCTGGCTCGGAGGAATATTCCCATTGCGCCCACAGTACGGGACGATTTTGCCCCAACGCCCACTGCCCAATCCGCTGCCGCAAGCTCGCCCCTCGGTCAGAGAGGTACAAAGCCATGATGGTGTTGTATATGAGAACGGGATGGTCGTCTGCCGGCACAAACGCCGCCAAGAAATCCTCTACCCCCTCTGGTAAATTGAGCGCTTCTAAACGAATCGCCCCATTCAACCGCCGCCTGACAGCCAACGCCTCCTGCAATCGGGCTCGCCGTTCTGGATGTTCGGGCCACACAAACGAGAGCAACGCCAATTCATCTGCGGCGCTCTTTAGCGGAAATGGGCGTACATCTCCGCCCAACCGAGATGCTATGCGCGGCAACGGGCGCAAGTTGGCTCTTATGTGGTCATAAGCCTTCGCTCCCTGACATTGGGATTCGAATTGCGGCGGCGCGCCCGCCCCTAAATGGAAAGAAGCTGCTCGACTGTGTGCCGGCATCAGGCGGTAATGGCGTTGGTCTGCCAACAAATTTAAGCCGGCGCTGGCTCCTAAATCGACTAGATGAACCGTTTCCCAACCGGTTAACGCCAGCGGCAGCAACCAGCTTAACCCTCGACCCGTTTCATTGGTTTGAATGGTGGAATCGACCATCAATTCAGCGAGCGCCGGGCGTTTTTCTAAAATGGCGTCTCTCAATGTCGGGGCGAAGGCGGGATCGTCAAACGGGCGGCGCCCGCCAACTGAGGGGTAATATGCCGCCAATGCCGGCAATTCTCCCGCTAAGATCGCCCGATGCAGCCCCGAAGCCAGCAACAGGGTAACAGCGAGCGGTTTACGATGTTTGCCGGCATCCGCCAGCCAGACAACCAATTCATCTGTGCCGGCGTTGTCTGCCTGTAGCCAACCAGCCACAGCGCCAAAAAGCCGCTGATAAAGTGGGGCATACCCCTGGCAAAAATCTTCTTGCTGCCTGAATTTTTCGCCTAATTTTTTTACTGTGGTAAAGTCACGCATTAAATATTTTTTACCCGCATCTTGATCAAGGGCAGATCGTATGCTATCCCCATTCGTTGGTCAAGAGTAACCCGGTTGGAGGAATTATGAGCGAAAAAGCGGTCGCTTCATTTGACATCAATTTAGCCGCTTATGGCGGAGAGGGTTGGTCGCCTCGTTTGGCAACCCATCGGGAAGAGATCGGTTCTCTGTGGACGCAATGCGGCATCAACACCGAATATGGCACTCTGAAACGGGTGTTGCTGCATCGTCCTGGGGCGGAATTGGCGGTGGAGGGCGACCCCAACGCTGCCCAACTGTTGACCAAAGTGGACGCTGAGCTTGCCGGCAAGCAGCATGACGGCATCGCCGCCGCTTATCGAGCGGCAGGGGCTGCGGTTGATTATGTGGAGCCTGCCATTTTTCCCACGCCAAATCAAATGTTTGTGGCAGATTTGATGTTTATGACGCCGGCTGGGGCGATATTAGCCCGCCCCGCCTCCACTGTGCGGGCTGGCGAAGAGCGCTGGGTGGCGCGTCGGTTGGCGGAGCTGGGCATTCCCATCTACCGTATTTTGCATGGAAACGCCACCTTTGAGGGGGCGGATGCCGCTTGGCTCGACCCAGAAACGGTGATCATCGGACGGGGGTTGCGCACCAACGATGCTGGAGCGGCGCAGGTAGCGAATGCGGTGCGCGAACTGGGAGCGGAGCCGATCGTGGTTGATTTGCCGTTCGGCACTATGCACCTGATGGGGATGTTGCGATTGGCGGATAAAGATTTGGCGTTGGGCTGGGGGCATCGGCTGGCGCACCGGGCGGTGGATGCCTTGCGGACGCGAGGAATAAAGACGCATTTTTTGCCCGACAACATGGAGGCGTCGCAAAGTAGCGCCTTTAATTTTGTGGTTTTAGCCCCTAGAAAGATATTGATGCCGGCAAACGCCCCAATTACCCAGGCGTTTTACGAGAATTTGGGCATCGAATGCGTTACCACGCCCGTTCATGAATTGCGCAAAGCGGCAGGGGCGATAGGATGCCTGAGCGGCATTGTCGAGCGGGAGATGGCGTGATTAGATGGTATGGCTGACGGGTGGCTGCCGGCATTCGCCCTGATTGCGGGTTTGTTTTTGCTGGCGCTCTTTTTCTATTGGCTGCTCTTCATTACCGAAGGGGTTTTTGTGGGGGAGCGCTTGGTGGTGTGGCTGTATGATCTGACTGCGGACAGATATGACGCTATCAAAAAATTTGACGCCGAAGAAGAGCGGCTGCAGTTGGCTCAACCGATTTTGCTTGCCCTGGAAGGGGGAGATTCTGCCCCGCTGCTGTTGGATGTGGCAACGGGTACGGGACGGGCAATTGCCGCTTTGTTGTCGATGCCGGCATTTGAAGGGCATATCATCGGCGTAGACGCTTCGGCGCAGATGCTAGCCCAAGCCCAAAAAAAGCTGGCGCCATTTGCCGGTCGATTTGAGCTAAAACAAGCCCCAGCCGCTGCATTGCCCTTTCCCCCCAACAGTTTTGACGGGGCGGTTTGCCTGGAATCGTTGGAATTTTTTCCAGACGACAAGGCGGCGCTGGCAGAGATGGCTCGCGTTTTGCAGCCGGGAGCGCCGCTTATCGTCAGCCGCCGCACTTGGGTGGACGGCAAATTTTTCTTGCGCCGATACCGTTCGGCAGCCGATTTTGAGCGGATGTTGGCGGAGGTTGGCTTTTGCCAAATTGAGATGCGTCCCTGGCAAGTTGATTATAATCTTTACTTTGCCCGTAATTGCCCTTGAAAATCGACCAGGCGATGGCGTATTTTCAAGGCGAAACCCCAAGTGATGGGTCGATTCGAGATGACTTTGGCTGAATAACAATGGATTTACAGAGCGGCTGCGGCTAATGAATGGAAAGATTTTAAGGCGAATGCGAACGCTTCAAATGTTGCCGGCAATGGTCATAGCATGGGCTTTGTCGGCAGTGGGCAAGCCGGAGCAAGCGATGCAATTCATCGGACGCGGGATCAATGCGCCCAGGGTAAAAGCCCGCGCCTTTGCCCGTTACCAACCCACCAAGAAAGATATTTTTGTGGCGACTTTTTCCAAGAGCGGCACCAATTGGATGATGCAAATCGCTCAGCAAATTGCCTACTTTGGCTTTGCTGAGTTTGAACATATCCATGATTTGGTTCCCTGGCCCGATGCCCCTTTTCCCCAAATCAACGCCTTTTTAGACGACGACACCATAGCCGAACGCGCTCCGACCAACTTACGGGTGATCAAAACCCATTACGAACGGGATTTCGTCCCTTTTAATCGACACGCCAAATATATCATCGTTATCCGCAACCCAAAGGAAGTGGCGGTGTCTGGCTATCATTTTGCCAAAGGCTTTTTTGGGGCGGTGGGCATCGAGTATGACGTTTCAATGTGGGTAGAAAACTTTTTGCGTCCGGAAAGCGCTCTTTTTGGAGATTGGGCGGCGCATACTGCCAGTTGGTGGGCAATGCGGCATGAACCAAATGTGAAAACGCTGACATATACTGAATTGAAGCGAAATTCTGCTGAGGTTATTCCCGAGCTGGCTCAATTTTTGGGCGTGCAACTTTCATCTGAGCAGTTGGATTCTGTGTTGGAACGGAGTAGTTTTAGTTGGATGAAAGCGCATGAACCGCAATTTAAACCGCCTATGCCGCCGCAACGGGGAAAGAGGACAATGCCGGCAATGATTCGGGCTGGCAATGCCGGCAAATCCAACGAATTGCTTACTGCCGAACAACAAACCGCCATTGACGATTTTTACCGCGCCAGGTTACGGCAACTGGGGTCAGATTTTCCGTATGACGATGCCTTTCGATGAGATTGTCTGCCCGGGTTTACAGATTGATACACCCGATTAAGTCGGTACAACAATCCATTCGTAAGGGGCAAAGGTTTGGATTGTCCTTGAAAATTGACCAGACGATGGCGTATTTTCATGGTAAAATCCCCTTATGTTGATCGACCGACCCCAAATGATGAGGCAAATTGAGACAGCTTTGGCGCGCCATCCCGTCGTGACGCTTGTTGGACCCCGGCAGAGCGGTAAGACGACGTTAGCAAGAGAGTTTGTTTCGGCTGACTCTCTCAACTACTTCGATCTCGAAGACCCCATTAGTTTAGCCCGTCTCGACCAGCCGATGACTGCCTTGCGCGATCTGAACGGTCTCATCGTCATCGACGAAGTGCAACGCCGCCCTGAACTCTTTCCCATTTTGCGCGTCTTGGTCGATAGAACCCCAACCCCAGCCCGCTTTTTGGCGTTGGGCAGCGCCTCTCCTGCGCTGTTGCGGCAATCGTCTGAATCGCTGGCTGGGCGCATGGAGGTCGTCGCCTTGACCGGCTTTAACCTGACCGAAGTTGGCATAGAAAATCAGGCAGCCCATTGGCGGCGGGGCGGCTTTCCCCGTTCATACTTGGCGCCAAGCGAGCCAGACAGTGTGGCTTGGCGCAAAAATTTTGCGCTAACGCTGCTCGAACGGGATTTTCCCCAATTGGGGATTAACATTCCTGCTCCCACATTATTGCGCTTTTGGACGATGCTTGCCCATTATCACGGGCAAGCGCTAAATTCGGCTGAAATCGCCCGCTCCCTCAACATCAGCAGTAATTCTGTGCGCCGTTATCTCGATCTGCTGGAGAAACTTTTCATGGCGCGTCAGCTCCAACCATGGTTCGCCAACCTCAAAAAGCGGCAAGTTAAATCTCCCAAAATCTACTTTCGGGATAGTGGTTTGTTGCACCATCTCTTAGGCATTCGGAGCGAAAAAGAGCTGCTCACCCACAACAAGGTGGGCGCCTCGTGGGAAGGGTATGTCATTGAGGAGATCATTCGCCACCTTGCCCCCGACGAACTTTATTTTTGGGCGACCCACGGCGGGGCAGAGTTAGATTTGTTGTTGATTAAGGATGGGCGTCGGCTGGGCTATGAGGTGAAGCGGGTCGATGCGCCCCGTCTGACCAAATCGATCCACATCGCCCTCGAATCGTTGGGGCTCGATCAGCTAACCATCGTTTATCCTGGCGCTCGCTCTTACTCCCTGCTGGAGAATGTCTCTGCCCAGCCATTATCAGCCGTTTTGCAAAGCTATTCGGATGATTTTCCAGCATCACTCCAAATAACTGACAATATTTAGTGTCTTACTTGAGTAAAGCACAAATGAATTCCTCCATAAGTTGAACTGAGCCACCATTAAGCGTAAAATAGAACAAACATTCCGCTCTTTATTTAACAGAATGTTAAGGGATTACTGTGAAAACCTCGGCTGAACCTACATTCAACTGGTGCAACTCTTGCCAAGCCCCAATTTATACTTTGTACAAAAAATGCCCTCATTGTGCAAACAAACTTAAATATCTCTCAACCGATGCTCGACCTGTTTTTGCCCGAGAACGTCGCATCTTGCAATATTTCGGACATGGACCACTAACAACGGATTCTGTGTGGCGCAATAGCAAAAGCCGCAACTACTTTATCAATGGACGTAGCGTTCAGTTACCCCCTGTTGCTACGCTAAAAGATCATCTGCCGGCAATCGCTGACTTCATCCGTGATAGTCATCACTACGATGCCCTCGATGAAACATTGATAGTACATTATCGGTATGAACTACAGCACAACCGTCAACACCTACATGAGATTGAAGATGAAGCCCTTCAATTTCTTACTCATGCTATCAAACGCTTTTCTCGCCGACGGTTAATGGTTTCATTTAGCGGAGGCAAAGATTCAACAGTTGTTTCAAGTTTGGTGCGTCGCGCTTTAGGGCATTCAAATATCCTCCACATTTTTGGCGATACAACCTTAGAGGATGAAAACACTTACGATTACGTCAATCGTTTTAGAACCGAAAATCCGCTTATTCCCTTCTTCGATGCATGTGCCGAACATGATTTTCATGAATTAGTTGAGGAAATGGGTCCGCCGAGTCGCATGATGCGCTGGTGCTGCACTATTTTTAAAGCAGGTCCAATTAACAATATTCTGCAATCTTTAGGCGACCAAAAGGTATTGACGTTTTACGGCATCCGACGCAACGAATCAGCACAACGAAGTCGCTATCATAAGACATCTTGGAATGACGACCCTGACCGATTAGGCATTGTTATCGGGGTTGACCAAGAAGCAGAGTTAAATGCGGTGACAGTCGGCGCAAAGATTGGTCAACAGGCAACCGCCTCACCTATTATCGATTGGAAAGAGTTTGATGTATGGTTGTATATTTTGCTCAATGAGCTAGATTTCAACAAATCGTATCGTCTCGGATACAGTCGGGTAGGGTGTTGGTTGTGTCCGCTTAATTCAGAATGGTCAGAGCTGATTGGCAATATCTTTTTCCCTGAAGATTCAGCAAGGTGGCGCAAGCAATTGATCGAATTTGCCGCCCGTATTGGTAAGCCCGATCCAGAGGAATATATTGATGATCGGGGTTGGGTGAAGCGATTTGGTGGGGCTGGACATCCTAATCGCTTTAGTGGTTTAGATGTCAAGCCATGTGGCGATATGGAAAATGCAGTTCAAATTGACGTTGATCGACCTATTAATATTGAATTGGAAGAGTTCCTTAAGCCGTTAGGGAAGATCAATCGTGCCCGTAGCCGCCCGACCTTTGGAGAAATTTACTTAGAGGGCAGAAACAATCAACTATGGGATGCCCTGATTGTGCAAGCGCCTATGAACAGCACAACGATTCGTTTTACAGTCATCAATCCAAAAGATAACATGAGGCGGTTGCAAAGTTATTTTCGTCAACAATCAGCTAAATTTCAAACTTGTATTCAATGTACAGCTTGTTCGGCCGTTTGCCCTCACAGCGCAATCACAATTAAACCCGAACAGCGTATTTATGAAATCGATCAAGATGCTTGCACTGGCTGTATGGAATGTGTCACCCATTTTGGGACAACGGGATGCTTGGTTGCCAAAAGTCTGATTGTAACTGGCAATTACCGAGATGAGGCAAAAAGTCTTGCTCTGCCTGTACTTAATTAACTGATTCTGGGAGAATAAATGTCATTTGCAAAACATCAAACATTTTACCTTCGCGAAGGTTGGCTTTTTAAGGGAATGCGGGCGATCCGGGATGCTGAAATCGAGGGGGAGCAACCGACAATTTTTTTAGACAAAGATGCGCCTGAGCGATTGGGAATCGGTCGAAACATGGTTTATGCACTTCGTTTTTGGATGCAGGCAACAGGTTTAGCAACAGAACAATATGAAGGTCGCTCTGTTCAACGGCTCACCCCGTTTGGACAACTTGTTTGGGAACATGACCGCTATCTCGAAGATGATGTAACATTGTGGTTACTCCACTACCAACTGGTGTGCAGCCGAGAACACGCCACTAGTTGGTATTGGTTCTTTAACCACTTTTCCCCAACATCATTTAATGACCAAACTGCATGTAACGCCTTGCAACAATGGGTGACGACGATTGACCTTGATCGGTCAATAGCCGTTAGCTCGCTTAAGAAAGATATTGCTTGTTTGTTACGCACCTATTTGCCAGATGAAAAGAAACGTTCGCCTGAAGATGTAAAGCAATCTCCTTTGGCTCAATTGCGGATATTAGCGCGTACAACTGGTCAGGAGAAACGATATTATTGGCAACGAGCTAATCTTGCCCACCTACATCCATTAGCCGTGTTATATGTGCTACAAGATCGTCAGGAAAAATCGCTCCGTAAGTCAAATCAACTGCACTTACGAGATGCTCTCTATGAACCAATGAATGTAGGGCGTGTTTTCAATATCACCACGGCAGGGGTGACAGAAATGATCAACCTCTTAAAACGGGATTATTATTACAATATTGATTTTGTTCGTACAGCTCACCTCGACCAAATAACACTTCCATCCCATACAACAGCGTCTGCTATTCTGGAACGTTATTATGCCGAGGAACACACAACTATCGGAACTGTCCAATAAAGGTGCAGAATGCTTACACAATTGATTGATTCGCCTGTTTCTCAACTACGCAAGATTGCCGCCCATTTCCAGCGGTCGATCAATGTGACTTATGATGCCGGCAACGAGACCTATATTGCAGGGTATATTCCAACAGAAGCGGGAGCAATTGCGATAGCAAATGTCTTGCGAAATGTTGAGAAATCTCTACCTCAACGGGCTCATGTTTTTCATGCCCCCTACGGCTCTGGGAAATCATTACTTAGTTTAGTATTGGGCGCTTCGGCGGAAAATACATCTTCTGAGGCTCTTGACCTAGTGTTGAAACGTCTGCATCATCACAACCCTGAACAAGCGGCAACGATCAAAACACACCTTGATTCGCAAAAACGCCTACTGCCCATCTATTTATTGGGCAACGAAGGCTCATTGCACGAAGCTCTAACACGTGCCTTAACATTAGCAGTCAGTCAGTTAGGGTTGAGCGATTTGCGACCCCGCACTCAGTTCAAAGCCGCACTCAGCACGATAGAACGATGGGAGCGCCACTATCCTGCTGTTTATCAACAACTATCTGCCTCGCTTGTGGGACACGATCTGACAGTAGAGATGTTGCAAGCTGGATTACTCTCCTCAACGCTTGAGATGTTGACCATATTTGAGAAACTCTACGAACAATTGACTGCAGGGGCGAGATTTGACAAACATGAAGGGGTCAAATTAAAAGAGATTTTTAGCGAAACGGTGCAGGGTTTACAAGCTGTTGGGTATGATGGTGTAATGGTAATTTGGGATGAATTCGGCCGATTTATGGAAGCTAAATCGAGCCAAGCGTTCGGATTAGAAGCAGATCAATTGCAAGATTTCGCTGAATTTTGTAGTCGTAGCGGCGATGCCCAAGTTCATCTTGTCCTGATCACGCATCGCCAACTAGCCACTTATGCCGCTGACTTGCCCGATGCCTATCAAAAAAAGTGGTCACGTATTGCCGAGCGATTTTGGTCACACGACATCACCAGCGACCCCGCTATCCTCTATCGACTGATCGGCGAGGCATTGGAAACCACCGACAATCAACGCTGGCACAACTTTTTGGCAACCCATCAACAAAAAGTAGCACAATTAGCACAACGAACAGCAACTTACCGACTATTCAGCGATGCGACTAACGATGATGTAATCGAGCAGTTATGGCCTTTACATCCTCTGACAGCCTATGCCCTGCCGCGCTTAACCCGTGCCGTTGCTCAAAATGAGCGTACACTCTTCACCTTTTTGGCAGGAGACGAAGCGAACACTGTACAAACTCACTTGCACAATCTAGTCGATTGGTCGTTGGTAAATATTGATATACTTTGGGATTATTTTGCCGATGGAATTCGTGCTGATCGACGAGTCGGAGGTACCCACAGCACATGGTCCGGTGTCAATTACGCACTGCAAAAAATCGCTCCTGATGATAAGTTGTCGCGGCATGTCATCAAGGCGTTAGGCGTATTGAGAATTGTGGGCGATGTCAATGTGCAAACACAAACAATTTCAGGGTGCGTGATTCCCTCAACAGAGATGTTGGCATGGGCGCTTGATGCCGAGCAAGAAGCGATACGCCAATGCTTGTACACATTATCACGGCATCGAGTCATCGCACAGCGTAGCGGGAATCGCATCTCAGGCGAATATTGGGAGTTCATTCGAGGCAGTGATGTTGATTTGACCACAGAGGTTGCCAATTTGTTAGGCACACAATCGCCGTCTCGCCTGCAATTACGTCAGTTGCTCCAGACAGAAATTGTGCCACCGACTTATCTGCCGCGCAATTATAATCTCGACAGGTGCATGACACGTTTTTTCACCACGATTTATCGTTGGGGAGATGAGTTGCCGGGTGTCGGAGGCGATGAGTTTCTAAAGCGCTTACATCCTGCTTACGGGATTGCCGACGGCGTTGTCGTTTTTGTATTGGTGGGTAATTCGGCCGAACATCAAACTGCCATCGAAACCATTACCCAACTTCCACCCTCACGCGCCATTTTTGTTGTCCCTGAGCGCCCACTCTTGCTAAATGATGCTTTGAAGGAACTCTTTGCCCTACGCGATTTGCAAAATAATCCCCAATTCATGGCTCAAGATGAGCGGTTGCAAGAGGAACTTAATTTCTTTATTGAAGATGCCCAACAGCGCATTCATCATACTCTTACCCCATTCTTCCAAGCGCAAGAAGGGCAATCAACCTGGTATAGTCACGATGGGAAACAGTGGCACTCGCAAAGGGTCAAGTCTGCCTCAAAAATATCGCGCTTACTGTCAGATCGCTGTTATCAATGGCATCCCCACACACCAACTTTTAATATCGAATCGCTCAATTTGCACAAGCCATCCAAGATCCAGCTTAATGCGGCTGAACGTATGATCAATCAACTCGTGCGACGTGTTACGGATGATATTTACCCGCTCGATTTGGGTATAGACAAAAGCAAACCTGAACGCCTGATCGCACGCACAATGTTGGTGCAAACGGGTTTGTTACAACAAGTTGACAATGGCGATGGGTGGCAATTGGTTCAACCAGAAACAGGTAAGTTGGCTAAAACATGGGCATCGATCAACAACTTCCTTGATTCAGCCGTTGAAGATGAGCAGGGGATCGCCTCCCTCATCGACGAGTTGCAAATGCCACCGTTCGGAATTCGGCGGGGCGTTTTGCCCGTCTTGTTGGCGGCGGCAATGCGGCCACGACTTAATGTTTTAACCATTCGTCGCAATCGCAAGGTTATCACCCCCGTCACAGGGGCAACCTTTACCCAACTCTGCCTAAAGCCCGATGAATTTACCGTCGAGCTAGGTGTGTGGGATGCCCGACGTGCCACGTTGTGGCGTACATTGGAAAATCAAATTCTCACCTTTCTCGCCGTTAGCGAACAAGAACAACAGCCATTGAGCTATCTCAGTTTGGGTTTGTTGCGTTGGTTAAGAAGTCAGCCACGTTATAGTCGTGATACCAATACAGTTTCCGGTGAAGCGCAACAGCTGCGACACCTTATCCGCAAGGCACATGACAATCCAACAACTGTTTTGTTCCACGACTTACTGGATTTACTCGAAGATGGCACGATTGTGGCGAATGATGAAAAGTATGAAGCTCATCTCGCTCAGCGTTTATCGGCGTTGATGAGTCAGATAAACGCTTCTTATAGCGGATTACTTTACGAATTGGATCGTTATGCTGAAGAATCGTTTGCCCACGATGCAACTAGGCGACAACGGGATGGTCAATCAGCTTTACGTTACTGGGTTACAAAGATTGAACAAGAAGCCAATCAGCCCGTTGAGGATGTGCGGTTTAGCGATCCGTTGGTGGAGCGATTTGTCAATGTGATTTATGATGATGTTCCGATTGGTCAATTTTGGGAGCGGCTAGGGCGGGCATTGGTGGGTGTTACGCCTGCTGATTGGAATGATGGCAGTGTTGACACATTCAAAGAATTATTGTTACAAGTGCAAGAACGTTTGCGACGTGAACTTTTCGGTTTAGGTGAGAACGATCAGGTGATTGAGTTGGTTGTCAATCGGCCGGACCAAACTGAAAGTAGCTATCGCTTCCGCTCATCCGACCTCTCCCAGCAAGGGCAAAATATCCTCGCCAACTTCAAAACGACGATGGCGATTTCGGGTCGTCCACTGTCCCCCGACGAAAAACGGCAAGTTGCCCTCGCATTTTTGCACTTTATGTTAGAAGGAGAAGAACAAGGGCGTGAACGCAAAAACAAAAGCCACCGAGTCCACAAGTGAGGTTATCTATCTCGACAACGCCGCTACAACGTTTCCCAAGCCGAAATCTGTTTATGAAGCGGCTGATGCATTCTACCGTACCTATGGCGGCAATGCGGGACGGGGCAACAATCCGCTGGCTCGTGTCTGTACACGGTTATTGGATGAAACACGTCATAAATTAGCGGCTTGGTTGGATGCGCCATCAGCCGAACAGGTCATTTTTACGTCTTCGGCAACCCATGCGTTGAATTTAGTCGTGTTGGGGGCAGGGTTTCGGCCGAATGACACCATCTACGTCACTCCCTTTGAACACAACTCTATCCTCCGCCCTGTCGAACATCTCCGCCAAACGCAAGGCATCCAAATCCAACAAATCCCCTTCAACCGCCGTACCTATGCTTGTCAACTCGACAAACTGCAAGCCGCCTTCCAAATCGATCCCCCCACTATGGTTTGCGTCACACAAGCCAGCAACGTCATCGGCGTGATGCCTCCCGTGATAGAAATCGCCCAACTCGCCAAACAAGCCAATCCCCAAGCTATCATCGTCGTTGATGCTGCCCAAACCGCAGGCCTCTACCCTCTGCCACTCGATCAAGGCTTGATCGATGCCCTCATCTTCTCAGGGCACAAATCCCTTTATGCCGTTTATGGTATCGCAGGTGTCGTTTTAGCCACCCAATGGCGACCCGCCCCCTTGCTTTATGGCGGCACGGGCACACAGTCGGAAAGTATCCAAATGCCCACCCACCTCCCTTCTGCCTACGAAGCAGGGAGTCACAATATGTGGGCAATGGCAGGGCTAAACGCATCGCTGGACTGGTTGCGGGAAACAGGGAGAGAAAGTATTATTAATCACCAGCTAAGTTTAGCCAATCATTTGAGAGAGCAACTCAACCAGCTAGTTAATGTTGAGCTTTACGCCCCGCCAGCCAGCCAAAAGTGGTGTGGCATCATTTCGCTAAACGTGGCTAACACACCGTCGCAAGCTGTCGAGAACGCCCTCGGCGCAAAAAATATTGCAGTACGAGCAGGCTTACATTGTGCCCCGCACACTCACAAATGGCTCAAAACAGACAAACAAGGTGGCACAATCCGAATAAGCTCAGGTTTTTTCAATCAAATGTCTAATATCACAAGTGTCTTGGATATGTTTAAGGTAATGATATGAAAACAGCCAGTAGGAGTAGCAAGTATGAAATCCGTCCCAAAAACTTGGAATATCTACATAGTCGCCCAACGAGAAAAAAAGATAAATCCGCGCCCACAATATCAACGTGCTCCCGTTTGGAATTTAGAGAAAAAGCAAAGACTGATAGATTCTATACTTCGTGGTTATGATGTTCCAAAGTTCTATCTCCGAATATCCCCCGACACTACCTACGAACATGAGGTAGTCGATGGCCAACAGCGCCTGAGAGCTATTTGGGAATTCATGAAAGATGAATATGAGCTAGGAGAAGTCTCCGATGATCTACCCACATTCGGTGATCTCTCCGGTAAATCTTTTGAGACATTGTCTAGCGATGCCGTCGATAAGATTGGGATGTTTGAGTTGAGTGTTTTGATAATTGAAGAGGCTACAGAACTGGAAGTAAGAGATCTTTTCCTACGATTACAAGAAGGTGTCACCCTTAACCCCGCAGAAAAACGTAATGCAATGCCAGGTAAACTCAGGGATTTCATCGCAGAATTGGCAAAACATGCTGTCTTTCAACACGTCTCTATGGGTAAGTCAGCTAGAGCTCGTTATGGGCAAGATGATTGGATTGCACATGTAGCGTGTTTAGAGTTAGCAGGAGCTCATACGGATGTGAAAGCTACCAACTTGAAACGTATGTACGAGGATAATCAGCAATTCAATGTGCGATCACCAAAAGCCAAGAAAATTGAGCGAACATTGAATTACATGACGAAGGTTCTAAAAGCCGAAACACCCGAAATGAATATCAAATGGGGCTTTGTAGATTTGTATTGGCTAATTTCTAATCTTATCGATGATTATGTCTTAACTAACCGACATAAAGACCTCCATACTTTTTATCTTAATTTCGAAAAGCGTCGCCGCGCAGTTGAAGACATGGAAGATTTGATTAAGTCAAAGGACTATCTGGATCGGGAACTATTTGACTATATTCAGGCTTTTCAACGCTCTGGTGCAGTCAAGAAGAATATTGAAACCCGTCACCGAGTCTATCTGCAATGGTTCTATAGTTTGTTCCCCGATCTTGTGCCAAAAGATCAAACACGAGCATTCACTCATGATGAACGACTTTTTATCTGGCGACATGCAAATGAATCTTGTGAGCAGTGCGGCAGGGAAATCAAGTTCAATGAAATGCATGCAGATCATGTTATTCCTCACTCGAAAGGGGGGGAAACCACACTAGATAATGCCCAATGCCTTTGCGTTGACTGCAGCTTGAAAAAAAGTGATATTCTTCCAACTAAATGAAGTGTCTATGACAAATCAAGAATTATTCAAGAAATTATTTGAATGTAAGAATGAAGATGATATTGATAGCGTTATTCTCAAGTATTCACAGTTCTTTCAAAATGGGAATTGGTATCCTTACGGTGGGAATGAGAATAACTTCGGGGTGATTGAGAACCAGCAGTCGAGTCCTGTAGCCGCACTGGTTGAGAAACTCACCAATGCTATCGACGCTATTTTGATGCGTCGTTGTTACGAAGCAGGTATCGACCCAAAATCATCTCAGTCGCCCACCTCGATTGAAGACGGCATCGAACAATTTTTCCCAGATCATAAAAATTGGGATTTGCGCGGACAGCGACGGGCGCAAGCCGAAAATATCCAAATTCTAGCTGATAGCAAACCACGCGATACAAAAGATACCTCTCTCATCATCTATGATAACGGTGAGGGACAGCACCCCGAACATTTTGAGGCGACCTTTCTCTCGCTTCTAGAGGGCAACAAAAACGAAATCCACTTTGTACAAGGCCAATACAACATGGGGGGCAGTGGAGCAATTATTTTTTGCGGCAAGAAACGCTACCAGCTAATCGCCTCGAAACGTTACGACGGGAGCGGGCTATTTGGCTTTACATTGATTCGCCAACACCCATTAACAGATGAGGAACAGCGCACAAAAAAGAATACATGGTATGAATACCTTAAAATAGGCGGTGAGATTCCTGCTTTCTCCATCGACACCCTTGATCTTGGTCTGCATAATCGCCAATTCAGCACAGGTACAATCCTCAAACTTTACTCCTATGAACTGAAGGGCAACCGTCTAATTAGTCGTGACTTGCATCGTAGCCTAAATGAGTTTTTGTACGCACCGGCACTCCCCATTTTGTTGGTTGAGAACCAATCTCGTTATCCTAGAGATACAGGGCTGACCAATGTGGCTCATGGACTCAAACAGCGACTGGCTGACAATGATTATATCGAAACAACCTTCTCCGAATTATATCAAGACCCTGTCATCGGAAAGATGAAGGTCTCCATTCACGTTTTCAAAACCCGAGCTAAAGACAAAAAATCGAAAGAGACCAAAGAGACTATTCGGGACGAATTTTTTAAGAACCGGATGGTTGTGCAATTTTCACTAAATGGACAGGTACACGGTCGCTACACATCTGAATTTATCACCCGAGCATTGCAATTCCCGCTGTTGCGCGATTATTTACTCATTCATGTCGATTGCACACAGATGAATTATGGTTTTCGCAAGGAATTGTTTATGGCATCGCGTGATCGCTTGAAACAAGGGGATGAGTCATCTTATCTCCGCAAATTTTTGGCATCCAATCTCAAAAAGGGTCGTCTAAAAGAAATTTATAAACAGCGCAAAGATAGTATTTCAGTAGAGGGTGCGGAATCGGGCACAGATTTACTAAAGTCGTTTGCTGAAAACTTGCCTATCAGTGGCGAGTTGCAAAACCTATTAAGCAAAACGTTTAAGCTTGATGACAAAACCAAAGCAAAAAAGAAGAAACGACCTAGCCAAAGCAAGAAAAAACCAGAAAAAGCACCCTTTAAGCCACAACGTTTCCCATCTTTCTTCAAAATAAGTGTCGATGAAAGTAATGGTCGTAAAGTAATCGCAGTCCCACTAAATGGGTCAAAGACGATACGTTTTGATACGGATGTTGAAGATAGCTACTTTGACAGAGCGGATGATGCAGGTGATATGGAAGTTGCTTTGCTTGGTCGTTCCAGAGAGCCAAACACAACTGACGGAGGCGATGACAGTGGCAATAAGACGAAAATAGAAGATTTATTAAGAATTTCCCGTCAAAGTCCCAAAGATGGCACGATCAAAGTAGTAATGGAGCCAACAAAAGATGTTCAAGTTGGGGATGAAATTGAAGTTCGTGCTGATCTCAAGAACTTTACTGGAGATTTCTCGGAAGTTTTCTTTTTAAAAATTGTCGAACCAGAATCAAAACATACAGAGCCAGTCAACAAGCCTAGAGAAGATGATGAAAAATTGGGCTTGCCACAAATGATCCAAGTCTTTGAGAGTTCGGATGATTCAAAGGCTATGACATGGGACAGGCTTGAAGAACGAGGCATTGAAATGGATTATGGTATTGTCATGTATCCGCTTCTTGAAGGTGATAAATTGGATAGTATTTATATCAACATGGGTAGCAAAGTACTGAAAGATTATATTGGAAAGCGACGCAAAATTAGTGAGGAGCAGGTTGAGCTTGCGCGTCATCGTTATATTTCGGCTATTTATTTTCACACCCTATTTCTTTATGTCATCAACCGTAAGCGCAACTATCGTATCTGGCAAGAAAAAGATGATGGCGAGGAAAACGATGTCGCATTGGGCGATTACTTGAAAGAGGTGTTTGATAGTTACTATGCTGACTTCTTGCTTAATTTTGGCACAAATGAGTTGATGGATGCTTTGGGGTAGCGTCAACGATTAAGGTGGGAGTGTGCTACCTGGTTACATCTCATTATCAAGCGCAAAGAGGTGGGCGGGTACTTCTTCAAAGAGGCGGATAGTTTGCTCAACCATTTATATGCACAGTTTGAGCGGTCGGTGTGGGAGTAAATGAGTCAACTTTAGCTCTCATTTCCACCGCTTGCCCGCCGTTCCTTTGCCACCTGCTTGTACAGCTTGGTCATGTAATTCGTTTTGCGAATGGCAGACACGGTCAACACGCCGGAGATCAACGCCGCTCCCACGCCCGCCGTTACAATATCTTGCCCCGTCAGATAAAGGTTTTTGATGGGGGTATGGGGGCGCAAAAAGCTTTGCTGGAAGCGGTTGGGGTCGTGCGCCACGCCGTACACTTCGCCAGCCTGATAGTTGACAAATTGGCGGGTGGAAAGGGGGGTAGAAAGCTCGTAATAATCCACTTTGCCCTCTAACTGGGGTTCGTATTTGTACAAAACCGCCAACAATCGTTGGCAAAACCGCTCTTTGAACGCTTCGTATTCGCCGCCCCGCCGCTTCCATTCGGTCCCTTCTCACTTGGTAAACCATTCATACGGGGCAAAGGTGATGATGTCAACGGTCGCTTTGCCGGCATAACGGTTTTCCCAGTCAGGGTCTTTGGCAGAGGGGAAAGAGATGTAAACCAACGGAAATTCGCCATCGGGGTTGTCTAAGTAGGTTTGGATATTGGCATCGTGGTCATAGTTGCCGGCAGGATAGACCCAATAGTTGGCTTTTTGCAAACCCAACTCCGCCGCCGTCTGTTGGAAGCCGAGATACAATGCCACATGCGCCCACGATGGGGTCACTTTTTGGGCGCTGTCCAGCAATTTGTATTGTTGGGCGATGGTTGGCGGCAACAGGCGGCGGTAGGTGTTGTGAATGCCGGCGCTACTAATCACCCTTTTTGCCCCAATTTGCTTGCCATCCGCCATTTTTACGCCCGTCGCTTTGCCATTTGTTACCACAATCTCCGCCACCTCTGCATTGGTCAAGATTAGCCCGCCAGCATCCGCCAACCCTGCGGCAACCGTCTCGGCAATGCGAGACGAACCGCCCACCGGAAACGCCCCGCCGTTGAGGTAATGGTTGACCAGCATGGCGTGCATGGCAAAACTGCTCTGCCCGGGCGGCAAGCCATAATCGCCATATTGGGCGGTCAGCACACCGATTAACTTTTGGTTGTCGGTCAACTCTTCCAACACCTCGCGGGTGGTTTGTTCGGCAAAGCGCAAAAACCCTTTTCTCATCTGCTTGCCGGCAACCTTTGCCACAGCAGGCGGCAGCGCTTTCTCGGCAAAAAAGGTTTGGCTTTGTTGGTTGACCTCTTTCACCAGCGCCATATATCCTTCAATGGCGCGGTGGTCGGCGATGTTGTTGAATTGGGCTTTGAGATGTGCCACAAAGTTCTCTTTCCCTTTGTGAAACTCGAACTGTTCCTCGCCAAAAAAGAGCCGATCATACACTTCGCCCATATCTGCCCAAGCCAATTTGCCGTCGGTCAGGTAATGAAACAGCGTCGCCAACATCGCTTTGGGGTGGTTGACCCCGCCGATGTAATGGATGCCTACATCCCATTCGTAGCCGTTTCGTTTGAAGACGTGGGTGTAGCCGCCGGCGGTGTAATGGCGTTCCAAAACCAATACGCTTTCGCCTTCGCGGGCTAGAATGCCGGCACACGTCATCCCGCCCATGCCCGACCCGATGACAATTACGTCATATTCATCCTCCACCTGTGTCTGTTTGTATGATTTTATCCCTTTTAATTTCAAGATGTTCTCCTTAACCGTTATAAAGATTGCGCCGCAATAAATTGCGCTGCTGACACGCCTGTTTATGCTGCATTTGGCTTATGACAACTTTAACACAATCCTATCTAGCCCGAATTTGTTCAGCAACTTTGTGCGCCAGGCTTTCTGTTTTTTGATTATGTTTGGTAAAATAGCTTGGCAGCGATGTTCATAACAATCGATTGAACAGAATCCCTTAACATAAATCAAAATATCATACTGCTATATTTTTTTTGCCGTCTGTCATCATTGTTGGCAATGACAGACGGTCTAGTGGACAAATCCTAAGGAGGAACAAACACCCATGGAATATATCAATCAATTTTTAGACGCGATTGTGAGCGGATTGCCTAGCCTGTTGTATGCGCTGGCGATTTTGGCGATCGGTTGGATCGTCGCCCAACTTTTGTCGTCTGTCGTGCGAAGGCTGCTGAACAATACCAGCATCGACGACAAGGTAGCGGGATTTATCGGCGGCAAAGATGCCGGCATCAACATCGAAAACGTCATCGCTACCGCCGTCTTTTACCTGATTTTGCTCATGGCGGTTATTGCTGCGGCAGAAACCCTTAACCTGACCATCATCACCCAGCCGCTAAATAATATGCTTAGCAGCATTTTCGAATATTTGCCCAAGATAGCGGGCGCCGGCGCATTGTTGTTGGTTGCCTGGCTGCTGGCTACAGGCGTCAAAATGCTCATCACCCGCGTCTTGTCGGCAACCACCCTGGACGACCGCTTTAACAACTATGTGGTTGAAGATGGCGAGCGGCGCGTCTCTATTGGACCAGCCCTGGGCGAAGCCGCTTACTGGCTCATTTTGTTGCTCTTCTTGCCTGGCGTTTTAGCTGGATTAGATATCAACGGTTTGCAACCCATCCAAAATATGGTGGACAGCATCCTGGGCTTTATTCCCAATCTGTTTGGCGCCGCCATCATTCTGGCCATTGGCTGGTTTGTAGCCCGGTTGGTGCAGCGCATCGTCTCCGGTTTTTTGGGGGCGTTTGGCGTCGATAATTTGGGCGCCCGCTTAGGGGTTAGCAATGTGCTGGGCGACCAAAAATTGTCCAACATTTTGGGCATGGTCGCTTACGTTTTCATCTTCATCCCCATCCTCATCGCTGCCCTGGAAGCCCTCAAATTACAGCAATTGACCGCCCCCGTCAGCAATATGCTCGATTCAATTTTAGGCGCGATTCCCGCTATCTTTGGCGCTGCCCTCATCCTAGCTATCTCCTACATCATTGGTCGAGTCGTTTCTAACTTGTTAGCCAATATGCTGGAAGGGTTAGGCTTTAACAATGTTACTGCCCGGCTTGGTTTGAGCAATATGGTCAGCGAAGGCGGACGCACCCCGTCTGAATTCGTGGGTTGGCTGATTTTGTTCGGCATCATGCTCTTTGCCGCTATCGAAGCGGCAAATATCTTAGGCTTTGACCAAGTAGCCGCGCTGGTATCCGAACTCGCTACATTTGTTGGTCGCGTCGTATTGGGCGTGGTGATAATGGGCATTGGCTTGTATATCGCTAATTTCGTGGCGAATATGGTACAGTCTAGCAACATTACCAACTCCAATACTCTTGCCACAGTGGCGCGTATAGCGGTGTTGGTTCTGACTGGCGCCATGGGTTTGCGGCAAATGGGCATCGCCAACGAAATCATCAATATGGCGTTTGGCTTGTTGCTTGGCTCAGTGGCGATTGCCAGCGCCATTGCTTTTGGCTTAGGCGGATGGCGTCCGGCTGGACGCATGGTTGAAAATTGGATGAACCGCCTCGAAGCTGGCGACAGGAGTTAATTTTTAAAGCAATTCATTTGTCGTCGATAGTCGGGCGGCGTATAGTAAAAAGGCTCTCCAACATGGAGAGCCTTTTTCTTTGCCTAAATGGGAAGCGGCGCCTCAGGTTAATTTTCTAATGGGGCCGGTTCAGGGCGAATAAAGCCGCGTTCTTGCAAATAGTCGATGATTTGGCGGGCATTTTGTTCAGCGGAGCTTTTTTCCGTTTCCAGCCGCAATTCGGGATGCTGCGGCGGTTCGTAAGGGTCATTTACGCCGGTAAAGTCGCTGATTTCGCCGCGACGGGCTCTAGCGTATAACCCTTTGGTGTCTCGCGTTTCGCAGATTTCTAGCGGCGTATCGACAAAAATTTCGATATAGCGCTCTTTGCCAACGGCATTGCGAATGGCGTTACGGGTGGCGCGGTAAGGGCTAACCGCGGCGCATATGGCAACGCCGCCATGTTGGACGATTTCTCGGGCTACAAAGCCCATGCGATGGATGTTGACGTCGCGGTCGTCTTTGCTAAAGCCTAGCTCTTGCGACAGGTTAGCTCGCATCACATCTCCATCTAGCAGGGTGACTTGTCTGCCGCTCTCTTGCAGCAGAGTAGTGAGAATGCGGGCAGTGGTGGATTTGCCGGCATTTGCCAAGCCGGTAAACCAAATGCACACTCCTTGCCGGTGGGTGGGCGGATATGCTTCTGACAAAATTTCCGCCACTTCTGGCCTAGTAAACCATTCCGGCAGAGATTTGCCATTTTGTAAATATTCTTCTCGAACCTGTGTGCCAGAAATCGACGCAGTTTTAGCGGCGGGCGGGGCTTTGTCGATCTCCACATACCGCTCTTCATCCGGCAAATAGACCAACATTTTGAATGGCACTACTTTGACCCCAATCTCGTCGCTAAAAGATTCGACCAGCTCCTGGGCGTCGTAGGGACCATAAAATGGTTTGCCTGTCGAATCTTTGCCCGGTCCAGCATGGTCGCGCCCCACGATGAGGTGATTGGCGCCATAGTTGCGTCGAATAATGGCGTGCCACAACGCTTCGCGCGGACCAGCCATTCGCATTGCCAAAGGCAGCAACGACAGCAAAATGCGGTCTTGATCATAATATCGGCTGGCAAGCGCTTTGTAGGTGCGGACGCGGGTGAAATGGTCAACGTCTCCAGGGCGGGTCATGCCTACTACGGGGTGCAGCAACAACACGCCATCTCGCTCTTGGGTGGCGCGTTTGGTCAACTCTTCATGAACGCGGTGCAGCGGATTGCGGGTTTGGAAAGCGACGACATTTTCATGCCCAAACGATTCGAGGTCAGCCCGCGTTTGCGCCGGCAGCGTTCGCAGCGGCTGAAAATCATAATGGGTTGGCATTTGAATCATTTGAATGGGACCTGAAATGTTATATTTGCCCCAATTGTGCATCTCTACCACCAGAGGATGACGCAAATCTTGGGTGCCAAACGCCTTTTGCGCCGTTTCCGCCAAATCCCAGGGATAAAACTCCTCAATCGTCATAATCCCCAGCAATTCATTTCGCTCGTCTCGCAAGGCGACATCTTGGTTGAGATATTGCCCCATCACTTTATCGACCGGCAATGGAATGGGCAAGGGAAAGATATACCCATTTTCTAGCCGCATCTCATCCAGAACGCGCTGATAATCGGCTTGTCCCATAAAGCGGTCTAGCGGAGAAAAACCGCCAGCCGCCAGCAGTTCCAGATCGCACACTGAGCGGGGGGAGAGGCGCAGCGATGGCAAGCTATTGGCATACGCTATCTTTTCCGCCCGCTCGGCGGCAGGAATCATCAAATCCACCAACGAGCCGCCGTATGGCTCAGTTAAAATGGGTTTTGTTTTTGTGGTCATAGATTTTCTCCAGTTGCAAAATAAAATCGGACTGCGTTTCCGAAGTCCGATTCCGATCATTCTATTCTAAAGTGGACATTGTTTTCGACGATTGTCTCATTGTACCTAATTTCACAAAGCTGGTAAATGAAAAATGGGTAAGGAATCTAAAAATTTGCGATGTTCCGGATTTTTCGTTTACTGTGGCTTCCGAACGATAAAATCTCCTATCACTAAGGTGTCGATTTCGCTAGCGTAAAAGGTGTTTAAGGCGTTGTCGGGGGTGGTGACGATGGGTTCGCCACGCAAATTGAAGCTGGTGTTCATCAAAATTGGCACGCCAGTTGCCTGACCGAATTGATTTACCACTTGATAATAGCGAGGATTCCATTCTTCGCGGACGGCTTGCAGCCGCCCGGTGCCCAGATGGTTGACTGCTGGCGCTTTTTTGCCGGCTTCTTCCTGAAAAGGCAGCACTTGCAGCATAAAACGGGAGGGGTAGTCGCGGGTGGGGTCGTAAGATGCCGGCATAGCGAAGAAGTTTGGCGCCTCCTCTTCCAAGATGACGGGAGCAAAGGGGCGGAAGGGCTCGCGGAATTTGATTTTGGTATTCACCACCTCTTTCATCTCTTCGCGGCGCGGGTCTGCCATAATAGAGCGGTTGCCCAGCGCGCGCGGTCCCCATTCAAAACGCCCCTGATACCAGCCGATCACTTTCCCTTGCAAGATATCGTCTACCGCTGCCTGAACCACCTGCTCGGCGCCCGATAACTGCTGGTAAGGCACATCCCGCCCTTTCAAAGCGGATTCGATCTCCGCCGAACTATATTCAGCCCCCCAGTAGCTGTGTTCCATTACAAAGCGGCGCGGCTGCCCCAGCAGATTGTGGTAGGCGTATAACGCGGCGCCCAACGCCCCGCCATCGTCTCCAGCGGCTGGCTGGATATACAGCTCATCAAATGGGGTTTCTCGTAACAGCCGTCCATTGGCTTTACTGTTTAGGGCGACGCCGCCCGCCATACACACTTTGTTTAGCCCAGTTTCCTTATGCAGCGAATTCAACAATTTAAGAATTGTCTCTTCGGTTACGCGCTGAATAGAGGCGGCGATATCGGCGTAATATTGATTTTCTTTCGCTTTGGGGTCGTTGGGGCTGACGTCGGGATGGGTTTTAGGCGTGTAAAAATCAGATTCGTGGACGCGGGGCTGTCCAAATAAGGAGATGAATTTGTCGCTAAAGGTGGTGTCGGGCGAATAATGGTAGCTAAAATAGTCGAGATCAACCCAGAAACTGCCATCATCATATACTTTGAACAGCTTTTCTATTTTGTCGATGTGGTTAGGGTCGCCATAGGGCGACATGCCCATCACTTTGTATTCGCCATTGTTGACTCGGAAGCCCAGAAAAGCGGTAAAGGCGGAATAAAGCAACCCTAGCGAATGGGGAAATCGCTGTTCGTGGGTGAGGGTGATTTGGTTTTTGCCGCCATCTTCCCAACTCGCATTGCCAACCCCTTTGCTGGTGGTTGTCCACTCGCCCACGCCATCTATGGTTAGGATGGCGGCTTCTTCAAATGGCGAGGCGTAAAAAGCGCTCGCGGCGTGGGCGATATGGTGATCGACGAATAGGATTTTTTCTGGGGGGATGCCCAACTTGGATTGAAAGTGGGCTTTAACCCACAATTTGTCGCTGAGCCATGCTCCCATCGCTTCGCCAAAGGCGCGCCAGGAGTGGGGAAAAGCGGATAGGTTGGTTTTTAGGATGCGCTCAAATTTTGCCATCGGTTTTTCGTAAAAAACGACATAATCGAGGTCGCCAGCGGAGATGCCGGCAAAATCGAGACAAAATTGAATCGCTTGTTCGGGGTAATCGCTGTCGTGTTTTTTACGAGAGAAGCGCTCTTCCATGGAAGCGGCAACGAGTTGTCCATCGCGCAGCAGAGCCGCTGCCGAATCATGGTAAAAGCAAGAGATGCCAAGAATGTACATTAGTATTGTTTTTTGCCTTCTTCAAGGGTGACGCTGCTATTTTGGAAGGGCGACCAACCCGATTGCGTAAATGGTTGTTTTCGGTTAAGCGGATCGCTAAGCAGACTCATGATGATGCCGAAAGGGGTAACGATGAGAAAATAAAAGAAACCCATGAGCAACCGACCTTGCGCTGCGCCCAGCTTTTCAGCAAAATGTTTCCATCGTTCCCAAAGTTGACGCAAGGGGTTCATGCCGCTTAGGTTTGGCAGCGGCTCTTCGGCTTTGTCGGCAAAGCGGGGTCGGATGAGGGTAGTGTAGATGCCGGCAACTGCCAGACCGCCTACAATGCCCGCTATAATCGTCCAACCGCGCCCCAATCTGTCTCGAATAGTGAACATCGCTACCCACAATCCGGCAATGAATATCAAATCAAGGATTGTTGGGGTGCGATCTTTGCCTGTGCCGGCAAGAGTTATGCCAGACGAGTAGCCCATTAAGGTGAGCATGACAAGCGCTAACGCGCTGAGAAACGCCATTGTTTAGCCCTCCTAAGAGCGATTTAAAATAGAGTGTAAATGAAAGGTTGAATAGCTGAGCCTTGCCCAACAATGATTAAAGCGCCAAATAAGAGCAGCACAACGACCATTGGGATAAGCCACCACAATTTTCTTGCCCACATAAAGGCGAAAAGTTCCCCTAAGATCCCCAAGCGAGCCTGTATCCTTTTCATTTATTTCTCCAGTCTTTTAATGATATGTATGATTGCGATCTTACCACGAGTTTCCAGCATGGTCACGAAAAAAAATCAACCACAAAACGGGCAGCCTGATTAATTGAGCGCGTTTAACAGATTAATGGTTGTTCCAGTTTGGCGCTGTGAAACTTCTGTAAAAGTGAATTAGCCGGTATAGATAATGGGGGAAATGCGAGTAGTATTAAGGTTATCTTTGTTACGATTTTGTAATGATAGAGCGTTGTGACACAAATGAGATTCGGCGGGAGGAAGTGCCGACAGGTTGCAACTGAATAATTAAAATTTGTAAGTAATCGAACGAAAATGAAGGATAAAACAACGCCCAACCCAACCCATCGTATCCTTTACATGGAAGATAATCCAGGATTGGCTCGCCTGTTTCAACGCCGCTTGTCTCGCTTTGGGCATCAAGTCGATATTGCCGGCAATGGAGAAGAAGGAATGGCGTTTATCGACCAAAATCAATACGATCTGGTCGCCGTTGATCAATATATGCCATACAAAGATGGGTTAGACGTCATTCGAGAGATGTCCCAACGAGAACATATGCCTCCGTCCATCATTGTTGCTGCCCACGGCAGCGAGGCAACCGCTATTGAAGCGATGAAATTAGGCGCCATCGATTTCATCGTTAAAGATATGAATGGACATTACCTTGATCTATTGCCCAATGTAATAGATAAAGTTTTAGAAAAAAGGCAACTAAAAAAAGAGCGTCAACAAGCATTGCGAGAGTTAAAGGTGCGTACCCATGCTCTGGCAGAACTTAATCGAATCGGGCAAATGTTGACCGCTACCAGGGAGATAGACCAAATCTTTTCCCAATTTTTGCAAGAAGTCGCCGACCTGGTCGAAGCGGATGGCAGCTCGATTTGGCTATGGGACAGTAAATTAGCTCAGCGCCTGGTCTGTTATTGGGTTTACTCCAGAGGTAAGCATATTCCGCTAACCAATATAACATTAGAGCCAGGGCAAGGCATCGCTGGCTGGGTGGCTCAAAATGAGAAAGCTGTCAATTTGCCATTTGCCCCCGACGATAGCAGGTTTGCTTCTAGCATAGATAGGATGTTTAAGTTTCAAACCAAATCTTTATTGGCGGTTCCTTTGCGGGTTAGAAACCGAGTGGTTGGCGTTTTGGAGATCGTGAATAAGCAGGATGGCGTATTTACCAAAAGCGACATCACTTTGGTCGAAACGTTGGCGATTTCAGGGGCGATTGCCATCGACAATGCCGGCCTGATTCAAACTTTGAACCAGCAAACATTTGATTTGCAGACGCGAAATGACGACCTGGACGCTTTTGCTCATACCGTGGCGCATGATTTAAAAAGCCCGGTAAGTACCCTGATGGGTTTTACCGATATGTTGCGTTACAACTATGAAAATTATGAGCCGAAAGATAGGGAGTTGATTTTGGACAGCTTATCTCACCTGGGGCGAAAGATGAAAAGCATTATCGAGGAGATTTTGTTGCTGGCGGAGCTCAGAAAGAATGAGGCGCCTGTAACCCAGATCGATATGGGGCAGATTTTGGCTGAGGCGAAGGCTAGGCTGGCGTTTATGATTCAGGAGTATCAGGCGGAATTGAAAATGCCGGCAAGTTGGCCCCCCGCCTTAGGGTATGCATCTTGGGTAGAAGAGGTTTGGGCAAACTATATCAGCAACGCCGTCAAATATGGCGGCAGCCCGCCAAAATTGGAGCTTGGATACAGCGAAATGCCCAATAACAAAATTAAGTTTTGGGTGCGCGATAATGGCGCCGGCATCTCTGAACAAGAGCAAGCTAAATTATTTGTGCCCTTTACCTCGCTGCAAAATGTGAGAATTCAGGGGCACGGGTTAGGGCTATCAATCACCCGCCGCATTATCGAAAAACTGGGGGGAGAGGTTGGCGTTGAAAGCTCTGCTGGAGAAGGCAGCGTATTCAGTTTTACCTTGCCCAAAGCGTAAAGATTTTGCCTGATATTGTCTTATAACCTAATTATTGCCAGATTGTGAGCCGGGCGTGTCGTGGCAGCCATCTGTTGGCGCCAGAGATAAAAGTAATAGTTGGCGGTTTCTTCGATTTTGCCGGCATCATGCATTTGGTTGTTTGCCGCAATACTGAATTAAACAGATTCAGGTTAGCTCTAACGACAAAAAATGCCGGCAAAAATGCGCAAAGAAGAGCGGACAAATTGACGCCTGATATCGCATTTGTTATGATGCCAGCCAATTTTTACACATCATAACCAAAAATCCAGCAACAAGAAGTGACGTATGACGATTGTAATGAAATTTGGCGGCACCTCAGTAGGCAGCGCCGCCGCTATTAAAGAGACCGCGGAGTTAATCGACCATTATCGTCAATCGGTTGGCTCTATTGTGGTTGTCGCCTCTGGCATGGGGGCTCAACCGGTTAAAATTACTGATTTATTGCTCAATGGAGCGATGGCAGCTTGGCGGGGGGATGATAATTATCGTCAGGCTGCGGCCGATTTGCGACAAGCCCATTTTGAGGCAGTTGACGGGTTGTTAGCGCTGGAAGGGGAGCGGCAAACGGTTTTGGCAGAGATAGACGGCTTTACCGACCGCTTTGTGGCATTGTGCGATGCCGTTTCAGTTCTTGGGGAATTGACTCCTCGCGCTCTGGACGCTATTTCCGGGATGGGCGAGCAGATGTCTGTGCGGATTTTAGCCGCATATTTGCGCCAGATTGGCATGCCGGCAATCGCCATCGACGCTACTGAACTGATTGTGACGGACGATAATTTTCAAGCTGCTTCTCCCATCTTTCCGTTAACAAACGCCAAAATAACCGCCAAATTAATCCCGTTGTTAGCAGAAGGCGTAACGCCGATCATTACTGGCTTTATCGGAGCGACAGCGGATGGGACGCCGACGACTTTGGGGCGGGGCGGCTCTGACTATAGCGCCGCTATTTTGGGTCGAGCGCTGCGCGCCGATGAAGTTTGGATTTGGACAGATGTGGATGGGGTGATGTCGGCAGACCCGCGCATCGCCCCCAATGCCCGCACCATTCCCCAATTGAGCAACCGAGAAGTTTCAGAATTGGCTTATTATGGGGCAAAGGTGCTGCATCCTAAAACGATTCGACCGGTGATCGAGAAAAATATTCCGCTGCGAATCAAGAACACTTTTAATCCTGACCATGCCGGCACGATAATTGTGCCAGACCAAGCCAATGGCAGTGGCGATATCAAAGCGGTAACCGCCATCAACGAGATGGCTATGGTCACTATCGAAGGAAAAGGGATGATGGGCGTGCCCGGCATCGCCGCCCGCGCTTTTGGGGCGGTGGCGCAGCGTCAAGTCAGCGTCTTGCTTATTTCTCAAGCCTCTTCAGAGCAATCGATCTGTTTTTGTGTGCCGGAAAATGCCGCCGATGAAGTGGTAGATGGGTTAGAGATGGAGTTTGGCGAAGAGGTAGCCCGGCAAGATGTGGAACGGGTATGGAGTCGTCAACCGGTAGCGATTGTGACGGTGGTCGGAGCGGGCATGCAGGGCACGCCAGGCATTGCCGGCAAACTGTTTAGCTCGCTAGGGAATGCCGGCATCAACATTATCGCCATCGCCCAGGGCTCGTCTGAATGCAGCATTAGTTTGGTAGTAGACAGCGCCGAAACAAAAGCGGCAGTACAATGTATTCACCAACTGATCGTTGGTTAAGGAATGGTTTGGGCTAAATACCCCTCGATTTGTCCGGCGGTCATCGCCCCCCGATGCACCGCCGTAATCTCCCCGCTGCTATTGATAAAGAAGGTGGTCGGTAAATTGAACGCCCCGAACAGGTCGCCAATCGTCGAGCCCGGATCGAGCAGCGGGGTAAAGGTCAGCCCCATCTCATCGTAAAAGAAATCCCGCACCGTTTCTGCCGACTCATCTTTGTTGACGGCTAAAATAACCAGATCTTCCGCTTGATAATCCTGGTGGGCTTGTTGTAAGTCGGGCATTTCGATGCGGCATGGCGGACACCATGTCGCCCAGAAATTGAGGATGATGGGTTGCCCGGTAAAGTCGTCTAACGCGACGCGATTGCCATCGGCGTCCGCCAACACAAAGTTGGGGGCGGCATCGCCAACTTTAAGGGCGTTTGCCGGCAAGGTGAAGGCGTTGTTGTTTGGTTGAGGCGTGCCAATCGATTGCGCGTCCAGGCTGCTGCCGGCATTAGCGGCTGCATCGGTTGATACACGATCAAACAGAGAGCCGCCAAACAACAAAAATGCGGCGGCAAAGCCCAGAAACGCCAAACCTACCGCCAAAAGCAGCGAGTTTCTTCGTTTAGGGGTTGGAGTAAGGCGCTCTTCGTTTAACATCCTCTTTTCACCATCGCTAGCGCGCCCGCTTATAAATCGGTCATTCTTACCTGGCATTCTCCTTCCGAACAATCCCAGATAAAGCTATAAAATTTAAAGCGATCCGCCCCTTCTCCCTGCAACAGGAACAGTTGCGCGCCGTCTTTCAGGCTGCTGGTCAATTCGACCGCTAGGGTTAATTCTCCAGGCGGCGACACCACCTGGGAGAGAGGCTCTTCTCCGCCTAAAATTTGCACATTTACCCCTGGCGTAATGTTTCGGTCTCGAATGGCGTATGCCACAGGGGCTGTCCAATCGTCTGATTTAAACCAACCACGTTTCCCTTCGACTTCTAGGGTGATGTTGGCGGAACCTCCAGCGCTTAATAGAGCGGGCGCCGCCATTTCCGTTACAAAGCGAGTGTTAAACGATTCCTGAAACCCTTTTTCTATATCTTCAAACCAGGTGGCTAACTCAATTGGAACAAGTTGGTTAAATGCCGCCAATGAGCCGTTTAGCATCAGCAGCCCCATGAAGATAAACAAGGCTCCGCTGATGAGTTGGGTGGAATGGAGGTTCAAAGTCAGGTCACGCTCTTTGATGCGGAGCCCAATCCACAAGAACACGCCCAGCAGAGCGACGCCCAGCAGAGCCCATTCTTGCCATGCCGGCATTTCCGCCACGTTCAATGGGTCTCTAGCAGCTAGAAGGTAGTTCCCTACAGCGGCCAAAATTCGCCAGATAGCCAACGCCCACAACGCTCCCACAGCAAGCATGGGCGCCGTGACGCTTCGCCCTTTGCCGCGCAACAATCGCCAAAACAAGCTTTTGCGGCTGGCGCGCCCAAACAAGGTCGAAACGAAGATGAGAGGCAACCCTAATCCCAGGGCGTAGATAAACAGCAGCAACATCCCCCTAAAAACGGACTCCGTTTGGGTTGCCATCGTCAAAACCACCCCTAGAATAGGACCAACACAGCTTGACCACCCGACTGAAAAGGTTAAACCAAATAGATAAGAGCCGCCCAGGGTAGTGTTGGTCTGGTTGCCGCCCCCTTGTTCATCTTTAAAGCCGCTAAATCCCATGCCCAACAAGCTCATTACCCCGAAAATCATGACTAGCGAGCCGCCGATGAGCAACAATAGATTTTGGGAATCGCGCAATAATCTGCCTACAAAGGAGGCGGCTCCGCCCAGCAAGCTGAACATCGTGGCTACTCCTAACATAAAAGCGACGGTATTGGCTGCGATTTGCTTGCGCCCGCTTTGAAAGGCGAAAGCGAAATATGCCGGCAATATCGGCAAAGTGCAAGGAGATAAAAAGCTCAACAATCCCCCGCCCAACGCTAAAGCCGCTAAAATTAAAAAAGGTTGCGATGTGGTATTGCCGGCAGGTGGGGCGTTGCCGCTCAACGAGCCCACGATCAAAATGCCAACCAACAACAACAAAACGACAAGAGCGATCAATTGATTGACGGATAATGAACGTAACGGCTTAGGCATTGCGTTTAACATCTTGTTTTACTCCAAATAAGCCAATTTGCGGCAATTTCGCTTATGGATTGGATCATCGCCTAAAATCTTACCGCTAACCGTAAAAACGCTTACCTTCCCTCATCCTCTTCTAAGAGTTGTTCCATCAACTCCATATCTTTTTGGATATTGCGTTGTCGGCTGAGTAAGGAGACGATGTAAGCTAGAGCGATCAATCCCATCACCACATAGCCCAGAATAAGGTAATCGTTGGTGAGATTAGGGTCAATTTGAAGCAAAATTGTAGAAAAAAGTTCTTGCGCAATCATTACAAACTATCCCCTCAGCCGCTGCATCAGGCGCATTTTAAGCTGGTTATTTTGCAATGTTAGATATTCCAACCGGATGCGATTGAGCAGCCATGCCGCATACAGAACGGAAAAAGTGAGGAAGGAATAAAGCATGACGCTTACCATGGAGCCGGTCAGAACCTGTTCGCCCTGGGCGTCTTGACTGCCGCCTGACAGGGCAGGGTGAATGTCGGGCAAAATGCGTATGCTGTAATAGGTGATGATGACGGTAACGAAGCCGCCGATGGCATATACCGCCGACAGCCGGGCTCGCCGGTCGGGGTCGGCAATGGCTCCGCGCAACATAAAATAAGCGGCATATACCAGCCACAATACGGTGATCGAGGTCAGGCGCGGACTCCAAATCCACCAGGTATTCCAGGCGGGTTTGCCCCATATAGAACCGCTGGCGATAGTCATGGAGGCGAAAATCAATCCGATTTCCACAGAGGCTAACGAAACGATGTCCCACGCTGGGTTTTTTCCCCACAAATATAAAATGCCGCCCATTAATGCGACGAAAAAGGCGGCAGAAGCTGTCCAAGCTACTCCGACATGAAAGTAAAAGATGCGTTGGACATTGCCCATCATTCGTTCCGGCGGCAAATAGAAAAAGATAGCAAGCAGGGCGATGGTAACCATTAATACCGCCAATCCATTGAAAATCGGTATCCATCTGTTCAGCCGTTTTTGTTCCATTATGTTTTTTTTATTCCTCCACGATATATTGAAAAGTAAACGATCCGGCAACCAACATCAACACGTCAAATGCGATAACCAAGGCTAAGGGAAAGCGAACTTCGGCAAATGCCGGCATTTGGTCGCCCATATACGCTTCGGAAACGGTAGCAGCCATCATGATTGCCGGCAAGGTGAGGGGCAGCAGCAACACGGGCAACAACGCGCCTCTGTTTTTACTGCGTAACGTGATGGCGCCGACCAAAATGCCGGCAGCTACAAAACCGATAGTCCCTAAAATAACCATGGCAATCACCTGCGGTCGCCAAAACGGGCGATCGAAAAAGACGACAAACAAAGGCAGCAACAACGCTTCGGTAGCCAAATTAAACAACGTTAGGCTGGCGACTTTGCCCAGATAGATGCCCATGCGGTCAACTGGAGCCATCAGCAAGGCGGCAAATGCCCCGCCTTCATCCTCTTGAAAAAGGGAGCGATTTAACCCTAATGTGCCGGCAAGCAAAATCGTGCTCCACAAAAAGCCGCCCGCTGCGTTTTTGGCGGCGCTTAAATCAAAGCCCATCGCCCGCGCCCCAAACGCAAAATTAAAAATGACCGCCGTCGCCGCCGAAAAGACGAACATCATGCTAACTGTTTGCCGAGTTCGCCACTCATTGGTTATATCTTTCCAAACGATAGCGCTGACGGTTTTCCACATGGTAGGCATAAGATTCTAGGATGTTGATTTGATTCATCGGATTATACCGGAATTTGGAATGCCGGTGGATTTATTGATTTAGGACTGCACGCCCATTGCCGGCAGCCGTTATATGGTTCAATAATAAGCGCAACCAAATAAATCATCCGACGCCTTCCGTGCGAGCGGCACAACATCCACTACCTCCGACCCGGCTAACGCTTTGCGGCGCGAGTTGCTCCATTGTACAGTCGCTTAATTTAGCATATTTTGATAGACAGCCAGCATTTGAGCCGGCGTTTGCTCCCCTCGCTTATGTTCACCCACGATCTTCCCTTTGTCTAACACCGCCATTCGATCACACAAGGTCAAGCCTCGGCTAAAGTCGTGGGTGATCATCAAAATCGTTTTGCCGGCATTTTTCTGTTCCGCTAATAATTCCGTCAACATCTCCGACGCCGCTTGGTCTAACCCCGTATACGGTTCGTCTAGCAGCAATACATCCGGCTGATGCAAAGTGGCGCGGGCGATTGCCAGCCGTTGCAACATCCCCCGTGAAAATTCCCGAATTGGGTCGCGCTGCCGGGCGGATAACCCCACCATTTTCAACAACTCCGCTACTCGTTTTTCCTGGCTTTGAATATCGTAAATTTGGGCGAAAAAGCGCAAATTCTCGGCGGCGGTCAGGTCGAAATAGAGCAGCGGTTGGTGGGAGATGTAGCCCAAATGGGCGCGCACCCGATTTGCTTGCCCCGGCAGCCGCCAGCCGCCTACGCTCGCTTCGCCGCCATCCGGACGGGCTAAGGTGGCTAAAATACGCATCAAAGTCGTTTTTCCCGCCCCATTCGCTCCTACCAGCGTTACAAATTCGCCGGCAAACGCCTCTAAATTGACTCCGCGCAAAACGGGGTTCAAGCCATAGCTCTTGATTAATCCGACAACTTTGATCACTGGACAGAACGTAAAGTGACGACAGCTTCACCCACCCTAAATTCGGGTTGGTCGAGGCTGTTTGTTTTGAGATAGCCCAGCCCTACAATGCCGGCATCTCCAGCGGCTACTGAAGTGAGGATGCCGGCATTTTTGCCGTCGTTAGTTTGAATTGCGCTGCCTGGTTCAGCTAGTTGATTGAGCTCCAACCGCTGCAATTGCTTTGCCAATTTGCCGCGGCTTTCCATGCGGGCGATGATCTCCTGACCAGTGTAACAGCCTTTGTTAAAAGAAACATCGTCCCACAAATTTGCTTCTAGCGGAATATAATCTTGGGTCAACTCTCGCCCAAAGCGGGGCAACCCGCTGGCGATTCGCCGATACTCAAACGTCGCCTCATCCACGGGTTGAATGCCGGCAGCCGTCAATGTTCGCCACACCCGCTCCCTGTCTGCCGCGACGCACATTACAAAGTAACCGTCCCCATTGATAGGGTCGGCGCGATGCAGATAAAATGGCGTATCGTCTAACTCGACCCGCCGCCAATGGTGTAATGGCAAATCGACCGCTTCCGCCCCGAACAGGTCGCCCAGAGCAGCTTGCGCCCCTGTTCCATACACGCCGAATGTTACGGTATTATCGCTGACATCCTCGATATGAAAATCATCGTTGAAAAAGACAAAACGCATTAGATAGCGGGCGATTTCTTCCCCAAAATTTTCGCCCGTCAGCGCGTACACCGTATCGCTGGAAGTATACAAAATCAGCCGGTCGATAATTCGGGCGAGATCGGTGGTTAAGATGGTGGCTCGTCCTTCGCCGCGCTGTAAGCTGTTGACTTCGTTAGTAGACATGCGGTTGATCAAATCCAGCCGCGTTTCGCCCGTGAATTTCAACATGCCCAGAGCGCTGCGGTCAACCAAAAATGGATTAGGGTTTAAAGATGTACTCATATCTTGCGTTTTGTGATGCTAGAAACTGTAATTGCCGGCATTTGTCCGAAATATACAAAGAAAACAACTCTCATTGCGCCAGCGGAAGCGCACAACAAACAAGCTACGGTTTATATAGCGCTGGCAGCCATATTTTATGGGCTGGAAATAGGCGGTAAATGGGAAACAAAAAACCGCTGGAGGCTTTGTAATTTGAACTGTTTGAATAGCCGGTTGCCTGTTGACCAAAGACAGAAACAACTGAATAGTTGGCGGAATCAGCCGCTCCGCCGCCAATCGCTGTAAAACGCTGCGTATTATAATTGGCTGAGGATTGGGCAAAAAGCATGCCGGCAGTCATCAAGAAAGCCAGAAGGGCTAATAATAAGAATTTTCGACCTTTCATCCCGCTCCTCCTAATCGATGTCGATATATAAGGGAATTGTGCCTGTTGTCTCGTCGATTGGTCCAGCCACTTTACCGACCACAATCCCACCAGACTCACTGCTTGCAAACCCCATTTCTCCACTTGCAGACAAGGCGATTTTGTCGCCAATTGTCCCGTCGGCTAGCAGCGCCAAACTAGACAGATTAACGGCTGGGGCTAATCCTTTGGTGATAACGCTGAGGTAGCTGTTGGGGGCAGCGGACTTCCCGGCTTCGGTAAAGTTATTGGTTTGGCGTCCATTATCGTGTGTAATCGGGTCGGTTGTAAACGCCTGCGCCGCTACGCCAATCACTGCATTGTGGTTGCTTGCATCGAGCTTGGCAACTGCCAGCATTGGATTATCCGTTACGCCTGCTTCCGCAACGCCAACTATGGCAACCAAGTCGCCAGCTTCGATCGCTGTCTTGCCTCCATTAAAAACCATTAATTGAGTTCCGCCTGTAAACGCGACAACCCCATCCACCAGAATGCCGACGCCTCCGTCAAAATGGGCATCGAAATCATCGCTATCGCCAAGGGCATACAGGGCGCGATAGTTATCGCTATAAAATCTCGCGCCATAACCAGAGAAGGACGAGCCCCCTTCAGATTCTGCATCGGTTCCTCGGGCGTAAAGACCCCTACCGCCTTCAAAATAGCCGCCTTCGTTATAAAAACTATGGCTATTGGAGGTGTCTCCCCGCCCGTAAACGCCTACCCCCCGATTGCTCTGACCGTATACGCCCGGCGCCAAGATATTGGGATGGGTTCGGTCTGCGTTACTATAACCATATACGCCAATCCCATTGGTACTATAAAAGTAACCGGCATACCCATTGTTGGGATTGCTGCCGCCATCGAAGCCATAAACGGCGTAGCCATCCCGCGTTTGCCCATAAATAGCCCGACCATTGTTTGCCAGCCCGTATATGGCGTTGCCGGTGGTGGTTTTGCCGGTAATTGCCCCACGGTTGAAAGCAAAAGCGTCGTTGTTCATATCTACTTCAAGTAAATAATTATTGGAAATAGCGTTGGCAGTCCCTTTGATGATGGCGCCCGGACGCAAAGTGTGCGCCATGGGCGCCGGCAAAATCTCTTGGCGGGGGGTTAACAGTTCGCCATTGATAGTTTGAGCCACCCATAACTCTTCCCCATTAAAAATATCAGTTGTAATGGCAAGCCGCGCCTCAAACAGACCATCATTTACCGGAACGTTCATATTGCCGCTATCCCACAGCAGAGCTCCGCCGGATTGGGCGTTATAAATCCGAAAGCGCATCGTAAAGCTGCCGTCAAGCGGCACATCATTTTCATCTGTCAGGAAGCCCTGATAAGTGACGGCGTCGCCAATTGTGGCGAAAGGGGATAGAGAGGATACGGGGGAATTTGCGCCGACCAATTGGGTCCAATAGGCGCTTAATCCGCCCAAAAGCGCCAATCCTAAGGTTATTAAGGCAATTTGGAGGGGTATACTTTTTATTCTCATGGTTTCTCCTGATAACATTCTTTTTGGCTGATTTGGTCACAAGTGAGATTATCTTTCTTGTAATTGTAACTGAAATGTCAATGCTGGGGCATAGTCGGGGTCAAGCGTCAAACTTTGTTTTAATGATTGGCGGGCGGCGTCAAGCTCTCCTTGTTGGTAGAAGGCAGTGGCAAGCCCTAGATGAAAATCGGCTGAGTCTGGCTGCCACCTTACCGCTTGCGTAAAGGCGTTTTGCGCTGCCGGCAAATCGCCGTTTTGCAAATGCGCCCAACCCAAAATACCAAATGCAACGCCATCTGTGGCATCGAGATCGACCGCCCGTTGCGCCTGGAGCAATGCCAAATGGGTTTCGCCGCTCCGCAACGCCAGATCGGCATATTGTTGGTAGGTTAAGCCAATAGTCGGAGCTAGATTAATCGCCTGTTCGTAAGCGTCGAACGCCATCTGAATTTTCGCTGGATTTTCAACTGATTCAAGCGCGTAAATGCCGGCAAGTTGATTGTACAAAACAGGGTCGGTTGGACGCAGCGAAATAGCCTCGTACATCCCCGCCTCAGCTTGCCTGAACTCGCCTAATTGGGCAGAGGTTAAGGCGAATGCCACATGGTATGGAGCCCGGCGGGGTTGCCGTTGAAGTGCCTGCGCATACTCAGTCAGCGCAACTGTGTGTTGCCCCTGACTTATCAATTGCGTTCCACGCCAACTATGGTAATCGGCGGCTAATGGCTGCATGGTATTGCGCCAAGCCAGCCAACCCCAGAAAAAGAAGGCAACCCCAAAGAAGCCCATTCGCCCCCAAACTGGCAATCTCTGTTTGCCCCGCCTCTCTGTTGTAAAGGCGGATGCGGTTAATAGCGCCAATAGCAGCCAAAATAGAGCAGCGGTCGCCGCCACATCAAATAGAAATAGATTGCCGGCAAGGTGAGCGCAAACGCTTGCCATACACGCCGCCAACCAGGGGCGTTCTAGCATGGGCATATCTGATTGACCTATGGTTAATGGCGCTTTTGTGGTTTGATGGCTAGCCAATCGACGCCAACTCTGACGTAATATCACAAAGACAAAGGCGCTCAAGATAATCGTTGCCACAATGCCATAATTTAATGACCAATCGAGCAGCCAATTATGCGCCCGGTCGACGATGACCCCGCGCCCCTGATAATAGACAAGTTGTGGCGGGTAAACGGACGGAAAAACCAACTCTAATGTGTCTGCCCCGTAGCCGTTCCATAAACGATACCATAAGAGGGGGAGCGCCCCTTTCCAAATCGTCCACCGAGCGGCAATAGAGCCGCCATTGGCAATTCCCCACCGTAAAATTAGCGACAAGCTGGCGCCCAAAGAGGCAATCCCCCCCGATGTTATCAGCCAACGATTTCGCCGAGTTAAATGCGGCGCAACTTGAAACCATAGAAACGCGCTAACCCCGATCAGGGCGGCAAACCAGGCTGCCCTTGCTTGCGTTAGAGCGATGACAATCAGTTCTACTATGGCTAACCCGCCATATCCGCTTCGCCGCCAATTGCCCGAAGCGGATAGAGCTGCAGATATGGTTAGAGGTAACGTCAGGGCGAGGTATGCTCCCGTGAAGTTGGCTCGTCCTAGCGTGGTTGTGATTTGAGTCCGGGCATCGGTAATAATGGGAAGCGGCTGCCAGCCAAAGGCTTGGGCTAGACCAAACAAACAAATTGGCGCAGCGGTAAAAATGATGGCGTAAAGTAGTTGGCGGCTTCTTGGACGGTCGATTTGGGTAGCGATAGACCAAAATAACAGTAGATAGCTCGTTTGCGTTACTATGCCGTTGGCGCGCTCCAGCGATCCGAAGAGGGCAATATGTGGATTGATGCTGAGGAGGGTTGAGAGCAAAAGGAAGAGGAAGAGGGCGAGGGCGAGGTTGCGGACAGTCGGAGGAAGGGGTTTCAACGGCATGCCGGCAAGCCATCTGCTTAGCCACAATACGACCAACAACCAGACCAACGGGCGGAATAGCCAAACTTTCGAGGCTTCGAACTGCTGCTCCACCCATAAGTTGACGAATAATGGCGTTGATAATGCGATCAAGAGCCAAATAGCCTCTTGCCAAATCCCCAGCGAACCTTCGATTTTCTGCCAGCTATGCAAATCTTATTCCAATCGTTGATTCTTAATTACGCTATCGATACGAATCAATCGAGATGGATCAGCAGAATATTGGCGAATGAAATCGACGATTCCTGACAAATACCGCTCTTCGTTTAAAAAGCTGCATTCAGCGATCAGTTGCCACAACGGGCGCCCTTTTAAACTTTTGAATTGGTTCGATTGGCGCAACTGCCTGTCAGAAAATTCGGCTATCCAACGTTCTAGATGGGTTCTGGCGTTTTGCAAATCGTCAAACACGCGGTCTATATCTCGTCCTTGATTGCCGGCAACGCAACGTTGATTGTATTGCTCTGGTTCGGCTACTGCCGCCAGCAACCGCCCCGGCGTTTTGCCGGCATCTAACTGCGCCAAACCGGTCACTAACTCCGCTTCCCACATCGAAATTAATGCCAAAATGTCTAGCAGCGACCAACCGTTTACGACATTCGGAATGGAAAATGCGTCGTCGGGCAATTGTTCCAATACCGTCAGTAACTTTTCCCGCGATTGGTCAAGCCGTTCGTATAACTGTTCCTGATCCATGCCGGCATTTTAGCATACTCCCCATTCAATTTGCTACAGCTTTTAGTCGGGGGCTGAATTTGAGAAAAAATTCACAAAAAAATCCCGTTTTGCGGTATAATGTCAATATGGCGCAAAGCGATGGATTTTCTTTCGATTTGACGGATGGCAATCACATTATCGCTAAAACGGGCGACGCCCCAAAAGGGGGAGCAGAAGCGGTATCCTGGGTGGTTGTGGCTCGAACAGCTGGATTGTTGCCAGCGCAAATTATCGCCGGCAGTCTCAACGCGGCCGGCATTCCTGCCAGAGCGCAGCAAGAAAGTGCTGGGCAAGCGTTTGGCTTCACTGTGGGTTTGCTGGGCGAAGGGCGGGTGTTGACCCCAGATGGTTACGCCACAGAAGCGCTCGAATTTTTGGCGGCGCGCCAGGACGAAGAATTAAAATGAAGTAGGAAATGTGGCGGGATCTTTTCTCTTTAATGAGTTAGATCATGCCGACTACAATGGATCTTTTTACGGAGTGATTATGACAGACGCAACATGGGTCAATCAGGATGATCTGTTGGTTGAAGAAAGCCCAAACCGACTTAAATTTGTGATTGGCGGCTTGCTGATAGTGGCAGCCCTGATCTATTTGGTTTCTTCAGCATTTGAAGAGACCTCTCAACTGTTTATTTCCGTCGATCAATATTATGAAAATCCAGCCAAATATGCCGGCGTCGATTTACGAATCGCCGGTTGGGTGGTGGGCGATACGATTCAGTTTACCCAAGTGGATGCCGCCAATTCCCGGCTGGAGTTTGATGTGGTCGACGATTTGGATAATCCGGGACATCGGATGCGCATTGTGGCAAACAATGAGCCCATGCCAGACACGTTGCAGCACGAAGCGCAAGCTTTGGTGGAAGGGCGTGTGGAAAATGGACAATTTATCGCTAACAAAGACGGGTTGCTGCTGAAATGCCCTACCCGTTATGAAGAGCTAGAACCCCCAACAAACTAAACGGGTTATGATCCCCGATCTCGGATTTATTGCCCTGCTCGTCGCCTTTGCCGCCGCGCTGTTTACCATTGTGGCGGCATTTGTGGGCGTGCGCCGCCGCGACGAACGATGGGTTGAGGCGGCGCGTAACGCCAGCGCCACCCTATTTCCGCTCATTGCTCTAGCGTCTGTGACGCTGATTGTCTCATTGCTGAGGGGAGATTTTTCGGTGGAATATGTGTGGCGGGTCAGCAGCCGCGAAATGCCGACCTACCTCAAGGTGACGGCGCTATGGGGCGGGCAAGCCGGCTCGCTGCTCTTCTGGAATTTGATGTTGTCCGCTTTTGTCAGCATTGCCATGTGGCTCAATTGGGAGCGAGAACGCCCGCTGATGCCGCACGCTCTGGCGATTGCCGGCATTACCCAACTCTTTTTCTTAGGCATCTCCATCTTTGTCGAAAATCCATTCGTCCGCCTCGAGGTTGTGCCGATAAACGGCAACGGACTCAATCCGCTGCTGCGCCATCCTGGCATGATCATCCACCCCCCCATGCTCTATTTGGGTTTCACCGGCTTCGTTATCCCCTTTACCTTTGCATTAGCTGCCTTGCTTAGCGGTAAGCTGGACGACGGCTGGATAAAAGTCACCCGCCGCTGGGCATTAATCGCTTGGCTATTCCTGAGCCTGGGGCTAATTTTGGGCGGGCGGTGGGCATACGACGTGCTGGGTTGGGGCGGTTATTGGGCGTGGGATCCGGTAGAAAACGCCAGTTTGATGCCCTGGTTGGCAGGCTCAGCCTTTTTGCACTCGATTATGATCCAAGAGAAAAAGGGGATGTTTAAGCGGTGGAACATGTTCTTGGTGATTTTAACCTACCTGTTGGTAGTGTATGGTACTTTTATCGTTCGCAGCGGCGTCATCTCATCGGTACATTCTTTTGCCCAATCGGCGATTGGACCCCTCTTTTTTGGCTTTTTGGGAGTGATGGCGGTTGGCTCTTTTATCGCTTTGTTTCGGCAATGGGAGGCATTGCGAGCCAAAAACCGGCTCGTTTCGCTGATGTCGCGGGAAGCGGCGTTTTTGTACAACAACTATCTCTTTTTGGCGATTTTGTTCGTCACCTTTGCCGGCACAAATTATCCCATCATTTCCGAATTAATCAGCGGCGAACAAGCGACCGTGGGCGCTCCGTTTTACGAAAAAGCGACAGGTCCCCTCTTCGCCATACTATTGTTGTGGATGGGGGTGGCTCCATTGACGATGTGGGTTAGAACCAACCTAAAGCGATTAGAAATGCAATTGCGCTTGCCGGCATTAGCTGCCACCCTAATCACAGCCGTTCTGATCGCCTTTGGGACGCGAAACTGGGTGGCGGCGGTAGGATATTGGATCGTGAGCTTCACTGGCATCATCACCCTGCTGGAATTTTGGAAAGGGATTCGCGCCCGGATGAGCCGCGGCGAGACCCCCTGGATGGCGTTAAATCGGCTGGTGGCGCGTAATCGGCGCCGATATGGCGGCTACATCATCCATTTAGGGGTGGTGGTGATGGGGCTGGGCGTCATTGGCAGCACAGTTTATCAGCAAGAGACCCAAATTCGGTTGCGGCGAGGCGAATCTGTTCAGTTAGATGATTATGAATTTATCTTTTTGGGGGTGCGTCAATATGATGGGGCGGACGATTTGGTTATCCGCGAAGCGACGGCAGAAGCGCGTAAAAATGGCAGGCTGGTTAAAACATTGTACCCTCGCGTCGAAATGTACACCCGCACCCAGCAGCCGATGACTATCCCCGACGCCCGCTCAACAGCGGTTGAGGATTTTTATGTTTTGATGGTCAATTGGGAAGGAGTTTCCAGCGATGAGGCGACCTTCCGGCTCTATATCAATCCGCTGATCAACTGGGTATGGATTGGCGGGCTGATGTTTGTGATTGGCACTTTGGTAGCGGTATGGCAAGGCGAAACGAAACCGGTGGGAGCGGTTGCCCCAGCGGCTAGCCGGCGACAAGCGACAGCGGCAGGAATGGATTAGGGGAGCTGATATGGTTCGTCGAAGCAGAACGATATGGGTTCGCCTTGTTTTTGCCGTTGCCTTTGGCTGGCTCTTTGCCGGCATCCCCTTCTTTGCCGGCATCCCCTCGCTTTATGCCCAATCTGACGTGTCTGACGATCAGGTGAATGAAGTCGCTAGCGAAATGTTTTGCCCCACTTGCGAAAATACCCCGCTGGACGTATGCCCTACTCAAACTTGCGCCGATTGGCGGGAGCTGATCAGACAACAATTAGATGCCGGCATGTCCAAAGCGCAGATTCACCTCTATTTTGCCGACCAATACGGCGACCATGTGTTGGCAGAGCCGCCTCGACGCGGTTTTGATTTAGCCTTGTGGGTTGTGCCGATTTTAGCCGTTGTTGCCGGAGGATGGTTTCTTTTGCGCTATGCCCGCGCCATTCAAGCCCCCTCCCCAGCGTCAGCCGCCCCGCCCGCGCCGCCACCCCCCGCTGACGATTATGTGACTCAAATTGAGCAGGAGCTGCGTGACCGCTCATGAGCGTCTTTTCGTCCACCGCAGAAGAAAACAGGAGAAGCAAAACGCCGCTGATTGCCGGTATTGCCCTGATCGCCATATTGGGGTTGTTGGGGTGGGGTTTAATCAACAGCCAGGAATCCCCCTTGGCGATTGGGGAATCTGCCCCAGAGGTTCAATTTGCCTTTTTTCCAGAGTATGAATGGAATGGCAAAAGCTCCGCTTACCTGAGCGAAATGAAGGGGAATGTGGTGGTGGTCAACATTTGGGCGTCGTGGTGCCCCCCTTGCCGCGACGAAGCGCCAATCCTGGAACTGCTGTGGCAAGATTATCATGAGGATGGCGTTATCTTCGTCGGCGTGGCGTATCTGGATACCGAACCTAACTCTTTGGCGTTTATGGAGGAGTTCGATGCCAGTTATCCCAATGCCCCAGATTTGCGATCCGTTATTTCCGAGCGCTTTGAGTTAGGCAAAGTGCCCGAAACTTTTATCATTGATCGAGAGGGTTTGCTGCGCCAAAAAATCGACGGCGCAGTCAATTATGGGGCGATGGCGTCGATTTTAGATGCGTTGCTAGCGGAATGAGCGTTGGGTCGATCTTTTTGGGTTTGGCGTTATTGGTGGTGGCGACGACCTTTATTTTGCGCCCCCTTTTTTTGCCGGCAAACCCTTCAGCTTCTTCATTTTCCTCCGCCAACCGGGGATCGTCTCTAGCGTCCCTTCTCGCCCAAAAAGAAGCGTTGTTGGGGCAAATTCAGACGTTAGAGTTGGATTTTGACGCCGGCAAAATTAGCCAAGTCAGATTTGAAACAGAGCGTAGGCAATTGGTAGAACAAGCTGCCGGCATTTTGCGCCAAATCGACCACCTGCCCCCGGACAAAGAAGCTGCCATCGAAGCCGCCATCGCCCAATTCCGCGCCCACCCGTCCGCGCCGATGAGCGATGAACACCCGCCCGCCAACTTTTGCCCGCAATGTGGCGAAGGCGTTCAAAGCGCCGATAAATTTTGCGCCCATTGTGGCGTTTCGTTGGGGGCTGTGGCATAAAGATGAGACGATGTTTTCAGGCAGCTTTATTGGTTGTGGCGCTTGCCGGCATTTTTCTGGCAGCCCCATTAACCTATGCCCAGGCGGGCGAAGATGTCCGCCTGTTGTTTCAGGAGCGATGCGCCAATTGCCACGGAGTAACAGGCAGCGGCGATGGCGAATTAGCCGCCGACCTACCCAATCCGCCCGCCGCGTTTACCGCCGAAACATTGTGGAACGCCCAGCCCCAAATATTGTTCGAAACGATTTCCAATGGGCGAATCGATAGCGGCATGCCCCCCTTTGGGATCGGGACGGAAAGCAGCAACCCTATCTCCGAAAATAACCGCTGGAAGCTGGTCGAACTGCTGTACAATTTCGCCGCTGATCCCGCCCTGATTGCCCAGGGGGAGTTGTTAGCCGATGGGATGAGCCAGCCGCCTCCTGAATGGAGCGATCCTGATTTTTGGCGAGAAACCAGCAACGCCCAAGCATTTTCAACCTTTACAGCGGCGTTGGATGGCGAGTATAGCGAGATTGAATTGCGCGCTCTGACCACATTTGGACGGCTGACAACGCCTTTAACCAAACCAGTGGCGCTGATTGCTGCCGGCACAATCACCGGACAAATAACCAACGGATCGACAGGCGAAGCGGCGGGAGAGATGCCGGCATTGCTGCGCGCCTTTACCCCCGAACTCCAATTGGCGATGACTTTGTCCGCTACCGTAGCCGCCGATGGCAGCTACGCTTTTGATGTGAGCCAAACCCCTGACGATTGGATCTACATGGCATCGGCATTGTATCATGGCATCAGCTTTAGCAGCGATGTTGGTCGCTTGTCGTTGGCACAGGCAAATTTAAATTTGCCCATACAAGTTTATGAGCAAAGCAGCGATCCGAGCGCGTTGGCAATTAGTCGGCTGCACTTGGTCATCGATTTAAGCGGCGATACAGTGCAAATGAGTGAATTGTACGCTTTTGACAACAACTCCAGCTTTATCTTTGTGGGCGAAAGCGGCGACCCGGAAGCTGGGGCGGCAAAGATTGCAGCGCCAGAAGGGGCAGCGCCTATCTTCCAAAAAGGCTTTGGATCTGTTGATTCGTTTATCCCGACTGACGACCTCTTTTTTCGGGATGGATTGTGGTTCGACACCTCCCCGTTACGTCCCGGACAGGGCGCTCTGAATTTGCTGGCTCAATATGATTTCCCTTATGAAGATGGCGCCACAATCCGACATGGGTTGCCCTATGGCATAAATCGGGCGACATTGGTGATGGAGGACGTGGGCGTGACCTTAGGCGGCGATTGGACTTTAACTGACTCGGAAACGCAAAGCGGCAGGGATTTTTTGTTGTATGAATTGGGGGAAATGCCGGCAAATAGCGAATTGATCTTGCCTTTTAGCGGTAAAATCCGCCAACCAGGAGCTGTTGACCGGGATGAAAATTTGGAGTTGGCGATTGGATTAACTGTATTTGCCGTCGCCATCGGCGGATCGGTTTTTGCCCTACAACGGTGGCGCAAATCTCAACCGCTAACCAGTCTAAGCAAAAACGCTCTGCTGCAAGCCGCAGCAGAGTTAGACGACGCCTACGAGCGAGGCGCCATCTCGGCTGAAGCGTATGCTGACCAAAGAGCCAAATTAAAAAAACAGTTGTTGGCTGTTTGGTCAGATGACGCCGATTAGGGGGTTTTCAGAAACCTGAAAGGCGTAAACGTCAGCTAACTTAAAATCTACCGTAGGCGACATATGCCGCCAGCAATCCCAATACAACGTTCATGACGACACTGGAATATTCGCCGCGTCGGATATGCACCACTGCTGCGCCAATCATGGTCAACAGCAAGCCGATGGCTGCCAGCGGGGTTAAAATGATGAGAATGCCGGTCAACCAAGGCAAGATAAGACCCAGCGCTCCCGCCACTTCGAGTCCGCCAATCGTTTTGATGGTATTGGCTGAGAAGTCGTTCGCCCACGCCATGCGTTCAGCAATCGCCTCTTTGGGCTGCATCAACTTCATGCCGCCAACCATTAGAAACATCACTCCCAAGATGATTTGCAATATCCATAAGATGGTATTAGCGTTCATTATTTTCTCCTTGTTATTGGGTTACAATGCTTTGAAAAAATCGCCGATTTGCCTTTTTAGAAGCGCATTGGCGAACTTTTCTTACTTGTGATGAGTTAACCTTGTCAGTTGGATTCCGATTTGAATTGAGGCGCTTTGATGTGAAACAAATTGTAATTTGCCGGGACACATTGGCGGAAATGATCGCCCATTTGGAAGCGGTTTTACCTGAAGAAGGATGTGGTTTGCTGGGCAGCGCAGATGGCGTTTTGTGCCGGCATTTTCCAGTCGAAAACCGGTTGCATAGCCCGACAGCCTTTGAATTTGAGCCAAAACAGATGGTAAAAGCGATGGTTCAAATGCCGGCAGACGAAATGTTTGCCATCTACCATTCCCATCCCGTTGGGCTGCCCATCCCTTCTGAAAAAGATATAGCGTTAGCCGCCTATCCAGAAGCGGCAACCCTCATCGTCGGTTGGGATAAGACAAACGCCCCCATAGTCAGGGGATATCGGTTGGAGATGTCAGATTTCATCGAAATTCCCGTTGCCGTAGTGTAACCAATCAAAAATGGGTGTGTTATAATCAATGGCAACGACCTTGCGCCCGCAATGGTTGCGCGTTGAGCAGTATCAAAACCAAACAGTTTAATTTAAAAGGATGGAAAATATGATCACCCAATTGACCAATGTTTATCGGCGTATTTTTCCGGCAGCTACCGTCGTTTCCGCACATTGCGATGGTCCCTGCGGCGTGTACGATCCAGCCGACGCCCGCATAAAAGCGGAAGCGGTATTGTCGATGGCGAAGAAGATCGCTGCGTTGCAAGAAAATGGAGACGCCGCATCGCAACATACTATCTCTCGTTTTATCGCTATCAAAGAGGATCAGGCGCACAAATGTAAAACTGAATTGTTGGTATTGTGGACAGATTATTTTAAACCGGTTCACCTGGAACAATATCCAGATTTACATACCACATTTTGGAACGCCGCCAAGCTTTGTTCAGCTGTGAAAGTGGAAAACAGCGTGGAAAAATCGGAAGAGTTGATGGCTGCGGTCGAAAATATTCACAATATTTTCTGGGCAACTAAAGGGCGCGACGTGCCTTACTACACCGCTAGCTGACGCGCTGTCGGTTATTTTTTTACCATTGTTGCCGGCAACTGGAATTAAAGAATTTGCGCTGTGGGGATTGGGCTTGCGGAAGCGGGTTCGGATCAAAAATCGTTCCATGTTGCCGGCATGTAAACCGGGGGATGAAGCCTTTGTCGATTTTAGAGCTTACCGGCAGCGGCTGCCACAGCCAGATGAGATCGTCATCGCGCAGCACCCAGCCCAACAGGAAGAGTTAATCATCAAGCGTGTGGCATCGATAGCGGAGGATGGGGCTTGTTTTTTGGCGGGAGACAATCCGTTAGAAAGCAGCGACAGTTTCGTTTTTGGGGCAGTTCCAGCCCATTTGATTTTAGGTCGAGTGACCAGTTTGTTGCCGGCAATCCCCTAAATCGATATGTCTTTGCCGCTCTTTTTCTTGCTTGCCGCCGCCATCGGATATCTGTTTGGCTCGATTCCATTTGGTTTAATTTATGTCAAAGCGTTGCGCGGTATAGATGTGCGGGAAATCGGCAGCGGACGTACTGGCGGCACCAACGCTTACCGGGCGGGAGGATTGTGGGCGGGGGTGTTAACAGCCGTGAGCGATGGGTTGAAAGGGGGATTGGCGGCATGGTTAGTTACCCAATTGGCGCCCGCCGGATTAACCACGGCTGGCGGATTGGGTTGGGCGCAGGCGATTGCCGGCATCTGTTCGGTGGCAGGGCACAACTATTCGCTTTTTCTCAAATTTCGCGGCGGAGCTGGCACCGGTCCAAATGTGGGTTGGGCGACCTTTTTATGGGGCTGGATGGCGCCTTTGGCTATCGGGTTGGCGCTGCTAATTTACTGGGTCAATGGTATGGCGTCGGTAGTTTCGATGACGATGGCTTTGATAATTCCGGTGGTGTTTGGGGCGCGTTATCTGTTGGGTTTCGACGACGCCATTGCCTATACCGCTGGCGGATTAGCGACGTTGGGGTTGGTAATATGGGCGCTGCGTCCTAATATCAAACGGATTATCGCCGGCACAGAACGAGTGGTGGGTCCCCGCGCCCAAAAAAGAGCCAATTAAAGTCCGTTATTTCATCTTTATCGCTTCCAGATTGGCGTGCATATTCAAATAATAGAGCCAACTAGCCAGCGGCATCGCCCCCAATTGATTGTGCGGCGCCGTTTCGGTAAGAGGAATGCCGGCATCTGCCAACTCCTCGCCGATTTGCAACGTTTGCTCCCTAACTTCGCCAAAGGTGTCGCCTAATTCGGCAAACCCCAGGCTTTCTGCCGGACGATACCCCTCATACTCATCTTCTGCCACAGGTTCGCCCAAAAACGTTCGCAGCCGGCTTTGCCCCCAACGCTCTATACCGATGATGTGCGCCATCCGATTCCGATTAACGGGGGAATCTGACGCGGATCGAAAAGCGGCATTTACTTTTTCGCTTCCTGCGCTTAAATCAGCCAACAATTGAGCGAAATCGAGCTTTTTTGCCTGACGGTCAATAATGAATGTCCGAAAAGTTGAGCCTAAAAAACTCATTCATTTCCTTCCTTTGCCGGCAATTGATATAGTTCGATCAAAACGCCGCCTGTTCCTTTAGGATGCAAAAACGCCAGCATTTTGCCTTCAGCGTTTAGGCGCGGGGTTTCGTCGATGAGGGGAATGCCGGCATCTGTCAATTGCGCCAAACTCGCCTCAATATCGTCTACTTCAAAACAGATGTGGTGAAAGCCTGGACCACGTTTTTCTAAAAACTTGGCTACGCCGCTTTCATCCCCGATGGGCTGCACCAATTCGATACTGCTCTCGCCTGCCGGCAAAAATGCGATATCGACATTTTGCTCTGGCAGATGGGCTGTATTGGCGACAGACAGCCCCAACACATCTCCCCAAAATTTCATCCCCTCTTCCAATGCCGGCACAACAATGGCAACGTGGTTAATTTTTTTGATCATAATCGTTAACTAGCGCGATGCTCTCCCCATTCTTGGCGCAATGTCCGGCAAATTTCGCCCAGCGTCACCTCATTTTCTACGCAACGGATAAAATGCGGCATCAAATTTTCTGCGCCACCTGCCGCCTGTCGAAGCTCTTTTTGCAATGCGGCCACCCGCTCAATGTCCCGTTCTGCCCGCAAGCTGGCTAGCCGCTGCCGTTGTGCCGCTTCTACAGTTGGGTCGATCTTCATCACCTCAATGTGAGATCCAGCTTCTTCGACGAATGCGTTAACCCCCACCACCACATCCTCTTTTTGCTCCAGCCGCTGTTGGGCTCGGTAAGCCGCCTCTTCGATCTCTCTATGGATGTAACCCGACTCGATTGCCGGCAACATCCCACCCATTCTGTCAATCTCGTCCAGATATGTTTGCGCCCGCGCTTCCAACTCATCCGTCAAATGTTCGATGAGATAAGAGCCCGCCAATGGGTCAATTGTGTCCGCAATGCCGCTTTCGTAGGCGACGATTTGCTGGGTTCGCAAGGCGATCTTCGCCGCCGCTTCCGTTGGCAATGATAACGCTTCGTCTCGTCCATTTGTATGCAAACTTTGCGTTCCGCCCAGCGCCGCCGCCATCGCCTGCAATGCCACCCGGGCGACATTGTTTTCTGGTTGTTGGGCGGTCAGGGCGCTGCCGGCAGTTTGGGCGTGAAAACGCAGCCGCCAACTTGCCGGCTTATGCGCTCTAAACCGATGGCGCATTATCTTCGCCCATAGCCGCCGCGCCGCCCGGAATTTGGCGATCTCTTCTAAGAAATTGTTATGAACGTTAAAGAAAAAAGAGAGCGTCGGGGCGAATTGATCGACGTCTAAACCAGCGCCTAGGGCGGCTTGGACATACGCCACGCCATTGCCCAGCGTAAAAGCCAGCTCCTGGGCTGCCGTGCTGCCCGCCTCCCGAATATGGTATCCGGAAATCGAGATGCTGTTCCAACGGGGCATTTCCCGGCTGCAATAGGCGAACGCGTCGGTAATGAGCCGCATCGATGGGGCAGGCGGAAAGATGTAGGTTCCTCTTGCCAAATATTCTTTCAAAATGTCATTCTGGATGGTGCCGCGCAGTTGGCTGGGGGCAACCCCTTGCTTTTTGCCGATAGCGATAACCATCGCCAGCAAAATCGCCGCCGGGGCATTGATAGTCATGCTGACGCTAACTTGGTCGAGGGGAATGCCGGCAAATAGCGTTTCCATATCCGCCAACGATGAGATGCTGACCCCCACTTTGCCCACTTCTCCCTCAGCTATCGCGTCGTCCGCATCATACCCAATTTGGGTGGGCAGATCAAACGCCACCGACAACCCCTTTTGCCCTTTGCTTAACAGATATTTGTATCGTTTGTTTGATTCTGCCGCAGAGGCGAAGCCGGCGTATTGGCGCATCGTCCACAATTTGCCGCGATACATCGTCGGTTGCGTCCCTCTGGTAAAAGGATATTCGCCCGGAAAGCCGATATTTTCTAAATAGTCGGCATCACATTCGGAAGATGCCGGCATATACAGCCGCTCGATCGGTATCTCTGAACTCGTGGCAAATGCCTCTTTCCGTTCCGGGAAACGTTTGATTACAGGGTAGACGCTCTCCTCTTCCCACCGCTTTTTCTGTTGATATAATTCATCGCTCATACGTCCAGTATATCCTATCTGGGCGAGATTTAAACAATAATCGATTAGCTAGTGCGTTAAAATTGGGCGAGAGGAGATCAAGATGAATATCGGCATTGATATTGGCGGAACGACAACTAAATTGGTCGGCTATCGAGACGGCGAAATCATTCGACCTGTCAGCGTAGTAGCAGACGACCCCATCGCCTCTGCGGCAGGCGCGTTAGGCAAATTTGTGGGCGAGGGGGAAGAAGGGTTAGGCGACATCGCTCGAATTGCGGTTACAGGCGTTGGCGCTAGCCGTATGGGGGAAACATTGTTGGGCTTGTCAACGTTGCATGTTGATGAGTTTGAGGCGATTGGGCGGGGCGGCACATTTTTGGCGAAGGCTGATCAAGCGATTGTGATCAGCATGGGCACTGGCACAGCGATAGTCGTGGTTGATGGCGCATCTTTTGCCCATTGGGGCGGCACTGGCGTGGGCGGCGGAACGCTGGTTGGGCTTTCTAAGCTGCTGCTGGGCATCACCGATGTGGCGTTGCTCAGCCAAAAAGCGCGGCATGGTCGTCTGGAATGGGTCGATTTAACTGTGGGCGACATCGCTACAGGGGAAATTCCAGGGTTATCTCCCCAGGTGACCGCTTCAAATTTCGGCAAATGCCGGGATGACGCTACAGATGAGGATGTGGCGCTAGCGTTGTTGAATCTAGTTTACCAAACGGTGTCGGTAACGGCGCGCGGCGCGGCTATCGCCAATAGGCAGAATCTAATCATCGCCACGGGGCGGTTGACGGCGTTGCCCCAGGCGGAGGAGATTTTCAGTGAGATGGCAACTCTTTTTGGGTTGCGTTTTAAAATACCGCGCCACGCCGAATATGCCACAGCGGTAGGGGCGGCATTGGCGATACCGAGTTAAGCAAATAAGGCATTAATCTCTGGTGCCGCCCCTTGCGAATCGAATGTAAGCGGCTATAATTTTGGGCGCATGGGTCATTAGCTCAGTTGGTAGAGCAGGTGACTTTTAATCACTTGGTCGGGGGTTCGAGTCCCTCATGACCCATTTTGCCGGCATTTTTCTTTGAGCTTTAACTCGTTTCCACAACTTACCATAACGTTGTATAATTGAGGAGATGTTCCAATTACGCAGTTTGTTTCTCCTGCTGATTATTGCCGCTTTGGCGTGCGCCATCAACCCTCAACTTACTCCTAGTCCGCAACCCGCAGTTCCTGACCCCCCGACCCCGACTTCGACAAGCTCAGAAACTGCCAGCCCCATACCTACAACCGCCAGCGCCCAACTGCCAATCCCTGCCCCGCCCTCTCCTAGTCCAATACCGCCAACCACCGACCCTTATGACCCCAATTTGCCGGCATGGACGTTGATGATTTACATGGCAGCCGACAACAGCTTAAGCGACGAAGCGTTGATCGATTTGAACGAGATGGAGCTTGCCGGCAGCTCCGACCAAGTGATTGTGGTGGCTCAGGTCGATCGGGCTGGAGATGCCGGCAGCCAGCGCTATCGGCTGGGAGCTGACAACGACCTGACAACGATCAACGCCGAGGTGGCGGGAGAATTAGGCGAAATAAACAGCGGCGACCCCGCTGCCCTGGCAGATTTTGTGCGGTGGGGCATCGAAAGTTACCCCGCCAACCGGTATGGCTTGCTTATGTGGAACCATGGAGCGGGTTGGATGAGCGTTGCCCTGGACAGTGGCGAACCAACCGGCGAAGATCATCTGACGCTGACCGAGTTTCGAACGGGATTAGATCAAGCTTTGCGGGGCTCCAACCGAGATAAGTTGGATGTGATTGGCTTCGACGCTTGTTTGATGGGGCAATTGGAGCTGTTTCAGGCGGCGCAGCCACACGCCCACTACGCCGTCGCTTCGGAAGAGTTGGTTCCAGGGCGCGGTTGGGATTATGGGGCGTTGCTCAGCGCCATTTACGCCAACCCGCACATAGAAGGGGCTGGCTTGGCAAACCAGATGGTTTCCAGTTTTGGGGAGCAATATAGCGTTGCCGAACCGAACGATTTTGTAACGATGAGCGCTGTTGATTTGACGCACATGCCGGCATTGAGCGCGGCGGTTTCTAATTTGGCAAATGTGATGGCGGGGCAGCCCGCTTTGCTAGCTAGCGTGGTGGGCGACGCCCGGGCTGGCGCAGAAAGTTATGGCGTCGCTTTTCGGGATAGCGGCGAACGATTCGCTTCGATCGATTTGCGTCATCTGCTGTCGATCATCGCTCGGCGCAGCCCCGATCTCGCCACAAAAGAGGCGGCAGAAGCGAGCCTAGAGGCGTTGCAAGCGACCATTGTAAGCGCGTATCGCGGGGCGGGATTGCGCCATGCCCACGGGATAGCCATCTATTTTCCTAAAGCGGGTGAGGGGCTCGACCCACGATATGTTCAGGAGACGCCATTGCCGGCATGGGCGAACTTTTTGCAAGCGTATCACAATATCGCCCCCTCTCTGGCTGATCCGCCCACCATCAATTTGGTCGATTATTTTGGCGAAGAAGTTGGCTGGCAGCAACCGGCATATTTAGAGATGGAGATTGCCGGCAGGGATATTGAAACGGTTTGGCTTATCGGCTCCCGCCGGCAAGACGATGGTCGCTTCCGCTTAATCGAATATGATACCCTTGTCCCAGAGCCAACCATATTGCCCGATGGCGAAACGATTTACGAATGGCGCGATGGGGTTCATGAAGATTTTTACATATGGTATGGCGAAGCGGCATATATCAGCGATGGGGTCAATGGCGCGTTTGCCGTGTTGTTTCCCACAGCGCCAGGCAGCCCCATTTACAGCGCCGAAGGACGTTATCGGGCGGTCGATCAGGCGGAATTTGTGGAGGCAACGCTGTTGTTCGATACAGATACGGGAGGGTTGAGCGGCATTTGGGGGCTGGAAGGGGCATCGCCGCGCCAAATCGACCCCCGCTCTGGAGATGAATTTCAACTATACGATCATTTTATCGACGAAGCGGGCGAAACGATAACGGCTGAGGTTGGAGCGTCGCTGTTTTATAGCGTTACCGCTCCATTCGCGTACCGAAACCAGCCTTTGCCCGATGGAGACTATCAGCTGGGGTTGCGGGCAGAGGCGATTGCCGGCATTAGCGTGTACCTGCCGCAAGCGGTTTCGATCGTCAACCGAGAAGCAGCGTCATCCCGGCAGAGTTACCTCGACCCTTATCAGGGGTTTCAATTTGAATTGCCGGCAGATTGGGGGCGACCCATTTATGTAGATGGGGCATTGCACTCTCAGGATGACGCCCAAACGACGCGGCTGACCTTGACCCAATTCCCCGCTCCCAGTTGGAGCGAGGCGACCACCGCCACCCTAAAAAGTTACAGTTTAAGCCAATTTGGCGGGGTCGATCTGTTGTATGAGGATGAGACTATGATCGCCGGCATGCCGGCAACCCGCACCACTTATGGCTATGCCAACCAAACCGGCGGACGAACGGGAGCGATGCTGACTTTTATTCATGACGAAGTGGGCTATGTGCTGGATATCGACGGTAGGCAGGAGGATGAGGGGCAAACGTTGGCGATTTTGGAGGGGGCGCGGATAAGTTGGCGTTTTCAACCGGTTCGTTTTGGGGCGACGCCGGGCATATGGGGTCAAGCTGATCTGGGGGCGTTTAGCGTTGCCAAACCAGAGGCATATTCAATCAGCGAGAAGAGCGGCTGGCAGATATTTAACGCGCCGGAAGGGGGAGCGTTTTTGGCGGTACGGCTGGAAGATGCCGGCATTTCGCCAGAAGAGGCGTTAGCCAAATGGATCAATGTAGCAGGGGATGGGGTGGCTAATTTCAGTGCCGAACAGCCATTTGTGGCATTGATTGCCGGCAATGGCTGGGCGCGGGGTAATTTCTCATACGAAAAAGATGGCGGGCAAATTTACGGATTTGTCATGGTTAGCCACAGCCCAGATCGCCCCGTGGTCGTATGGGGCGAAGCAAACGCCGCTGTGTTCAACCAAATCGAAAGCGAAGCCTTTTTGCCCATGCTATCCGACCTGACTGTCCGCCAATAAGCGGCATTTGTTGGTAGATGGCAAAACAAATTGCCATCGATGGCTAATTTGCTTACTTGCGGTTGAGCAATAAGCCGATAATCAGCCCCATAAAGAAGCCTACGCCCAACAACAAAATGGGTTGTTGTTCTGCCGGCACTGCCTCATCCAACATATTCTTCGCCACGCCCAGAGCAAACTCCGCCTGCGTCGGCTGCTTAATCTCAATTTGAGGCGTTGGCGGCGAAGCGGAAAGTTGGGCTTTGCCATTTGCGCCAGTTGGCGGCGGCGTTTCTACTACAGTTTGGGTAGGAGGCGGCGCAACCCGCAGCTTCACATATTCGTTGATGCCATCCAGCGACTGTTTAATCATCGCCTTTGCCGCGCTGTCCATCAACCGTTGCCCGACACTGGCTAACCGCCCACCCACCTGCGCGTCCCCCGTGTAACTCATCGTCGTTTTGCCGCCATCTTCCGTCAGCGTAACCGCTCCTGATCCTTTGACAAAGCCGGGTTGTCCTCGCCCCTCTACCAGCATATTGTAGCTTTCTGGCTCGACGATATCACTCATCAAAACTGAGCCTTTGAACACGCCCTGAACGGGTCCCACCTTTACTTTGAGGGTGGCTTTGTATTGGTCATCCCCAATTTTTTCCAACTCTTGTCCACCGGGCATCACTTTGCCCAATACGTCGGGGTCTTGTAGGGTTTCCCACACGATCTGGCGGGGAGCGTCAAATTGGTAATTGCCGGCAACTTTCATAGCCAAACTCCTTTGCGGGTGGTAAAGAAGATAATTTCAATAGATAGATGATAGATCATAGACGATTATTTTCTATTGTATGGGATTTTTTTACCCTGACCACTGCCAAATTCTCTTATCCGTGCCTGTTTGGTGTCAGAGACCCCGTGCTGAAAAAATTCAAACAGACCCAGCCATTGTTCAATTGTCAATGTGGTTGGTTTAGCATTGATGGGAAAGGAGAGATTTTTTGACAATCGTTTCCATTGAGTATAGGTAAAAATTGGCTTAAAGGTTAACCTCAAATTTCGCTTCCTGCCGCTAAACCCAAAGCAAACAAATGTTTGGTAAAAGCTATATTCATCATGGTTGAAGAGAGGATTGCCTCGTTTTTTGATGTGTAAGAGAACTGAATCTACATTTGGCACAGGCGTGAACTCTGTTCTTGGCAAATGTCGGATAATTTTTAGCTCAAATTTGGGTTTGGTGAGAAGCGAAAATTGGGTTTCGGTAGGAGTGCCGGCAAACTTTTCTGCCGCTTCTTTCTGAACAATCAAATATGCCTCATTAGGTGATGGGGCAACAAAGAGTATCTTTCGGACGATTTTGGCAGTGATATGGTAGGGAATATTAGCAAATATCTTATACTCTTTGGCATGGATATGGTGACGTAAGAAATCAGCAACAACTATTCTCACATTGGATAAATGCCGGCATCTTCCTTTAAGCTGATACGCCAATGCCTTATCTTTTTCAATGGCAATAACTAGGTGGGCAATTTGGGCAAGCTCTACTGTAAGAATCCCCTTTCCCGGTCCAATTTCATAAACCAGATCGTTTGAACCTATTGAGCTATCTCGAACCAAAGAACGGGCAAGTTTTGACTTATTGAGAAAATTTTGGCTCAACGAAATACTTTTTTTTGACTTTTTCGCCATATTTCACCTCTTTACGGCTAGAGATGAAACAAAAACGCGAAGCTCTGGCTGATTCTTCAATCATGGCTTCGCGTTTCGGAAAAAAAGAAGCCATAAACAACGCAATACTCGTTGCGAGTTCATGGCAAAAATAGAACTATATCTTTTAAGGCTTATGAAATACCGCGAACGAGTTGGGTCTGGAAAGAACCAGCCATTTTTCGTTCACGAATTTGAATCATCATAGACATGAGTAACTTTTTTGTTTGGTAGCAAAGATTAATAGGCTGACAGTATATTGAAAAGGAGAATTGCCGGCAACTTTCATAGCCAAACTCCTTTGCAGATGGTAAAGTAAACAAATTCAATAGAAAGATGATAGACGACAGACAATGATTAACTTTTTTGGTTTTCTGAGGTTTTGTGTGGTTGTAGGGGCGTACCCTTGTGGTCGCCCAGAAAGGGCAGGCACAAGGCACAGCCCCTACCACACAATTTGTCAGAGACTCACTTTTTTATGGGATTTTCTTACCCTGATAACTGATTACTAAATATGCCTTATGAGTACAACAACCCCCTTGCCAAATTCCATTGACGAGCTACAAAATCGCCTCGCCGACCATCACTATATTGCCGGCAGAGGATTAGCCACCGCCATTTTTCTGGCTCTCAAACTCAACCGCCCCCTCTTTCTGGAAGGCGCGCCCGGCGTAGGCAAAACGGAAATCGCCAAAGCGTTATCCGCCATTTTGGGAACTGAGCTGATTCGGTTGCAATGTTACGAAGGGCTAGACGTCAATCAGGCAGTATATGAATGGAACTACACCCGGCAAATGTTGCACATTCGGTTGGCAGAGTCGCAAGGAGAAAAAGCGACGGAAGCGGAGTTGTTTGGCGAGGAATTTATGTTGGCGCGTCCCCTGTTGCAAGCGATTCAGGCAGCGAATGCCGGCATTCCCCCTGTGTTGCTCATTGACGAAATTGACCGCAGCGACGAAGAGTTTGAAGCCTTTTTGTTGGAGATTTTGTCCGACTTCCAAATCACCATCCCCGAAATTGGCGTGATTGAGGCAGACCAACCCCCCGTCGTCGTCCTCACCTCCAACCGCACCCGTGAGGTGCATGACGCTCTCAAACGACGCTGTTTATACCATTGGATCGATTACCCTACCTTTGAAAAAGAGCTGGAAATTGTGGCGGCAAAAGCCCCGAATGCCGGCAGACAACTCGCCCAACAAATCGCCGCCTTTGTGCAAGAATTACGCCAAATGGATTTATACAAAGCGCCCGGCGTGGCTGAAACACTCGATTGGGTTTCCGCATTGACAGCGTTAGACCAACACGCCCTCGACGAAGCGATTGTAGAAGAGACATTGGGCGTCATCCTCAAATATCAGGATGATGTCAATCTGGTCAAAGGAGAGACGACCCGCCAACTGCTAAACAAGGTGTACGCCGACCCACGAGTGGGAGGGTAGCAGGGTGGACGATAGACGACAGATTGACCCGCCGCCCGCCACTCCCCACTCGCCACTCTTGCACAACCTGCTCCTCTTCGGGCGGTTGCTACGCGGCTTGGGGATGGATGTCAGTCCGGGGCGGATGGTGGATACTGCCCAAACGCTCAACTTGATTCAAATTGGGGTCAAAAGCGACTTTTACTACGCTTTGCGTAGCCTGCTGACCCAAAAAAAGGAGGAACTGCCATTGTTTGACGAAGCGTTTGCCCGCTTTTGGCGAAAGCCGAGCGGGGAAATCCTGCTAGATGAGTTGATTTTTCGCCCAGCCGCTCCGCAGAAAATGCCGGCAATCATCCCCGCCCAACTCCCCCAATCCCCACCGCCCAACGATACAGGCGACACCCCCGACGACGAACTGGAAACAGTCTGGGAAATCACCCAAACTTACAGCCGACGAGAGCTGTTACGAGGCAAAGATTTTAGCCAACTGAGTGGCGAAGAACTGTACGCCATCAAGCAACTTATCTTGCAATTGGCATGGCAAATGGGAGAACGACGCACCCGCCGCAAACGCCCCGGCGACGGCGCCCAACTCGACTTGCGGCGGGGGATTCGGCGTAACTTTCGCTACGGTGGCGAAGCGCTAGAATGGATGCGTCGTCAGCCCCGCTACAAACCCCGTCCGCTGGTCATCATCGCCGATGTCAGCGGTTCGATGGAGCGATATTCGCGCTTGTTGCTCCATTTTAGCTACAGCTTGTCATGCGGCTTGAGCCAACGGGTCGAGGCGTTTGTCTTTAGCTCACGGTTGACCCGCATCACGAGGCAACTGGGACATAAAGATGTGGACAGGGCATTGGCAAATGCCGGCAACGCCATCCCCGATTGGTCAGGCGGCACCCGCATTGGCGAGGCGTTAAAGCGGTTCAATTTCGATTGGGGACGGCGGGTGTTGCGGGGCGGGGCGATTGTGTTGCTCATTAGCGACGGCTGGGATAGGGGCGAACCAGAACTGCTTGCCCGTGAAATGGCGCGATTGCAACGCAGTTGCCGGCGGTTGATTTGGCTCAACCCTCTGCTCGGTTCCGCCAATTACGAACCGTTAACTCGGGGAATGGTTGCCGCTTTGCCCTATGTGGACGATTTTATGCCTGTTCACAACCTTGCTTCGCTGGAACAGTTGGGCGACCATTTGGGAAAACTATACATGTAATTAGCCAAGCCGTTAAATTTTATAAAGACCAGCATAAAAGTAGATTATGTTTATGCCGGCATCTTCGCCGTAATCAAATCCTCTGCTCGTTGCAATTGTTGTTGATCCAATGTGATCAATGGTTGTCCCAAATGCTCTGCCACTGCCACATAAATCGCATCGGCTCCCCGCAAACGATAATCCGCCGCAATCTCTGCCGCTCTGTCCCCCAGCGTTTGATCAAGGGTCACAATTCGCAAATTGGGCAATTGCAACACAAATTGTTTGGCGGCTTTCCCTAGTTGACTGTTGTCGGTTTGTCTAGCGATTGGTCCAGCCACTTCAGCAAGCAAAATTGCCGGCACAATTAACATCTCGCCTCTTTTGCCACAGTTACGCAACCAGTTGACACTATTGGCATGATGAATTTCTGGCGGCAGTAAGGCGCTAATGATGACGCTGGCGTCAACAATACTCACCCTCTCTCCTCGCTCATAATTTCGTTAATGTCCGCACTGCCCTGCCATGCCGCACCAATTTCAGCGGAAAGCTGATCTAACGTTGTCCAAACAGTTGATTGTGTCGATGCCGGCATAATCGGAATTATCCGGGCAATCACCTCCCCGTAATAGGTTATCTCAATCGTTACCCTATCTTCTCGCACTCGTCGTAATAGTTGGGTTGTATTATCTTTTAATTCACGAATACCCACAGTTTGCATCAAATTTCTCCTGATGTGTCTACAATTGCGACTACATTGTAGTCCAGTTTGATCCCCACTTCAAGCGTTCCTGAGCAAATGGGCAAACAACTCCTGTTGTCAACAGCCTCTGTTGTAAATAACAAAGTTACTTGTGGGGGGGCGAGCGTCCAAAATGTGATAAAATCTGCCCATTCCGATGGTGGGCAAGAGAAGTGTCCAAAAATCATGAGCAAACAAGCAAAATTACGAGAGTTACGCCAATGGTATGACGACGAGATTATTGATAAAGAGACTTATGATCGAAACATACAAAAGTTGTTGTCGGGTGGCGATGCCACCGCCGTTGGTGACGTGAAACATGCAACAGGGGTAGCAGTCGGCACAAATGCCTCCGCCACTGTTCATTACGGGGATCAGATTTTTGGCAACGTTTACCACGGCCACCCTACTGACGACCCTGCCGAAGCGTTACGTATTTATCAAGCTGTCCTGTTCCATGCCCTAAACCGCCAACCATTGCGAGGTATGGCAAAACGGAAACATAAAGATAGTGCCCTGACGCTGGCAAATATCTACATCGATTTGAACACCACTGCCACTGAAAGAAATTTCATCAACAACCGAGAGATTGACCACAAAATCATTTCTGCCTTGAAAGCGGTGGCAGATAACAGAAAAGTTGTTTTGACTGGCGACCCAGGCAGTGGCAAAAGCACTTTTGTCCGCCATTTGGCATTTAGTTTGTCAGCCCATGCCCTAGAGTCGGAAGCGGGTTGGCTGGCAAACTGGCAAAAGGATTGGCTGGAAAATGAGACTGATATTCTGCCTCTCATTCTCATTTTACGAGATTTTGCCCGATGGTTGCCTGACCCCCTACCAGAAACTGCCACCCCAAACGATTTATGGAGATTTATTGAAGAACAGTTGGGCAAACAAAAGTTAGAATTTGTTGCCAACCCCCTTCAACAGAGGTTACAGGCGGGCAATGCCATTATTTTGTTAGATGGGCTGGATGAAGTGCCGACGATTAAACAACGGATTTTTGTACGGGATGCGGTTAAAGCGTTTGTGGGTCGGTTTGAGAAAAATCGATTTGTGGTCACTTCCCGTATTTTGTCTTACTTGCCACCAGTCGAAGATGATGGTGAGGCAGAAGATTTACGGTTAGACCCCCATGAATTTCCCATTTATGAGTTAGCTCCCTTTACCCAAGAACAGATTGACCAGTTTGTGGAAGCATGGTACCGAGAGATGGCAAATTTGGGAGAGTTGGAGGATGCAACTAAAGTGGAGGAGTTAATTGAGGAGTTGGGTACAGCGACTCGTCGGCATGGTTTACGACGCTTGGCGCCCAACCCACTCTTGCTCAATGTGATGGCATATGTCCACCACCATGATGGCAAATTGCCCCATGCCCGCGTTTTGTTGTACGAGCGGGCGGTCATTTACTTACTGTACCGATGGGATGAGCAAAAGCGGCAGGGTGGGGCAGATGTTTCCCCCTTGACCAGCTTATTGGCGGAGGCAAACCGCAGTGAGGTTGATTTGCAACGCGCGTTGTGGCAGTTAGCATATGAAACACATGGGCAAGTGGCAGGCAGGGAAGATGATGAAGCGGTGGCGGATATTGGAGAAGCGGCATTGCGGCGGGCATTGGCAAATCTGAAAAAGGATCGGGAGACGGGGCAGTTGGATTGGAACTGGGCAGATCAGGCGCTGGAAACGATTAAGGCGCGATCTGGTTTGTTGATAGAGCGAGACAATGGAGTTTTTGCCTTCCCCCACCGCACTTTTCAGGAATATATGGCGGGGGCATATTTGGCATCGTTGCCTGATTTTGCCGAAGTAGGAAAAGGGTTGGTGGCGGAAAGGACAGTGTGGCGAGAAGTGATTTTGTTGGCGGTGGGGATTTTGGTGCATAGCCCACAAGGCGGCACGGAAAAACCGTTGGCATTGATGGCGGAACTTTGCCCGGCAACGGGGATAGATAGCGAAGCGGGATGGCAAGCGGTGTGGATGGCAGGCGATGTGGCGTTGGAGATAGGGGTAGAGCGATTGGGGGATAGTGAATTAGGCAAACTCTCTTTATGGCGGGCGCGGCTCTCTTTAGCCCAGTTGGTGGCAGGTGGGCATTTGACCCCGCGGGAACGATTGCAAGCCGGGGATGTGCTGGGTGAGTTGGGCGACCCCCGCCCCGGCGTGGGGGTGATGACCGTGGCGAATGGGTTGCGTTTACCAGATATTGTTTGGGGCAGGGTTGTGCCTGTTGGTAGATACAAAATTGGTGGAAAATATGGTCTGAAAGTACAGGAAATTTCAATTGAATACCCATTCCAGTTGGCGAAATACCCAATAACAGTTGCCCAATTTGCTTGTTTTGTGGGGGCAGAAGATATAAATAAGGCAGAATGGTGGAAAGGCATGCCAGAAGAAGCAAAGTACAAAGCGAATATTGGAAATTCCTATTGGCAAAACCCTAATCGTCCACGGGAAAGTGTGACATGGTATCAGGCGGTTGCTTTTTGCCGCTGGTTGAGCCACCATTTGCAAATGGCAGGGAAGCTGTCTAAAGAAGAAGCAATACTGTTACCGCATGAAATTGAGTGGGAGGTTTCAGCCCGCTATGCTGGGGATGGGCGGACAGATGACCGGATTTATCCGTGGAAAGAGGGGGATATTAGCCCAGATCATGCCAGTTATGATGAAAATTTAGGGCAAACCAGCCCCGTGGGTATGTTCCCCATGGGGAAACAAGCGGATTTAGATTTGTATGATTTAAGCGGCAATGTGTGGGAATGGTGCCGCAACAAACTTGACAAGTCTCATGATGAACGGGAAGACGAGGGCGGGGCGCGGCGCGTGGTGCGCGGCGGGTCGTGGTTCTTCAGCCAGAGCTTCGCTCGCTCTGCCTACCGCCTCAGCGACGTTCCGAACTCCCGTTTCAACCTCCTCGGTTTTCGGTTAGATCGTCGTCCCCCATCTCATACCTGACAAGCCGTAGGCGCAGTCAGGCGATCACTGGTCACTGTTCTTGCGGGGCGAGCGGTAGCGGATGCCCCGCCCGCGCCGCAGGCGCGGATCAAATTTTTTAGCTTGCAGGTGTTGTTGTTTGTAAATTTGGAAAGGGCAAAACGCATCTTGCCTCTACCAATGGATGACCCGTCTATTCCTGTCATGCCCGCGAAGGCAGGCATCCACATCGGAATCCGATTGTTATGCCGGCATTAGTGCAGTAATAATATCCTTCACTCCTTGTAATCGTTGTTTCAACATATCCGGGTAACCCTTCTTCTAGCAAAAGATTCTATCTTCCAACAAGAATTGGTAAAATCCTGGCATGAACGACATTATCAAACAGGTTGAACAATGGCGAGCTGCCGGCAAAGATGTGGCAATTGCTACAGTGATTCAAACGTGGGGGTCGTCGCCGCGCCAAGCCGGGGCAAAGATGGGGATGAGCCCCGGCAATCTCATTTGCGGTTCGGTCAGCGGCGGCTGCGTAGAGGGGGCGGTGTACGAAGCGGGGATAGAAACGTTGGCAAGCGGCAGTCCGCAACTGCTTCACTTTGGGGTAGCGGATGAAACAGCGTGGGAAGTAGGGTTGGCATGCGGCGGCTCAATTGACGTGTTTGTAGAGCAGTTGGATGCTGATATGTTTGAATTTGCGCAAAATAAGCTGGCGAAGGGGTTGGCTTATGGGGTGGGAACGGTTGTGCGGGGAGATGCCGGCATTCTGGGGAGTAAACTGTTTGTGGGCGACGATGGCGTAATCCATGGAGATTTAGGCAGGTGGCAGGAAACAGGGGGGAGAGAAGCGCGAAAAGCGTTGCATGCCGGCAAAACCCGCCGAGTACAACTAGATGACGAAACGGAACTCTTTATCGACATCCATCGCCCCGCCCCTACCCTCATCATTGTGGGCGGCGCCCATACCGCTATCCATTTAGCTGCCTTTGCCAAAGAGTTAGGGTATCAAACCATCCTTATCGACCCCCGCCGCGCTTTTGGCAGCCAAGAACGCTTTCCCCATGTCGATAAATTGTTGCAATTGTGGCCCCCTCAGGCGTTTGAGCAACTCACGCTGACGCCCGATTGCGCCGTTGCTATGCTCACCCACGACCCCAAAATCGACGATCCGGCGTTACAAATCGTTTTGAACAGCCCCGCATTTTATGTGGGGGCATTGGGCAGCGCAAAAACGCAAGCCAGCCGGCGGGAAAGGTTAGCAGCCGCGGGGTTGACGGTTGACCAAATCAACCGCATTCATGGACCCATTGGCTTAAATTTAGGCGGACGCACCCCGCCAGAGATCGCTCTGGCGGTGATAGCGGAAATTGTGCAGGCGAGATATCAATCCCCCCCGGATTAAGGCAATTCCCGCTGCCTAACTATCGTCTGTAATCTATCGTCAAAAGCTTATGCCTCAACTCGTTTCCGTCCATGGCGGACACAGCGGCGAATTTTGCAACCATGCTCAGGATGATTTGGAGTCGATTGTGCGGGCGTATATCGAGCAAGGTTTCGCCTGGGTCGGGGTTACCGAACATATCGCCCCGATGAATGACAATTACCTATACCCGGACGAAGTGGCGGCAGGTTTGACATCGACAGCTATGTTGGAACGGCTAGAACGCTATTTTGCCCAATGCCGGCATCTGCAAGTTAAATATGCCGACCAAATCACCCTGTTTGCCGGCATGGAAACGGATTGGTACAGTGGCATTTTGCCCTACTTGCGCCAATTGCTCGCCCGCTTCCAACCAGATTATATCGTCGGCTCGGTACACCACCTACACGATATCTGCTTTGATCTATCCCCCCAAATTTACCAGCGCCTTATTCAGATAGCGGGCGGCGTCGAATCATTTTATTGCGACTATTTCGACGCCCAATACCAGATGTTGCGTCAGTTGCGTCCCGCCGTTGTTGGGCATTTCGATTACGTTCGAATTTGGGACGAAGAATACCCCATTCGCTGGGAAAATCCAGCGATTTGGACGCGGATCGTGCGGAATTTGCGCTTTGTCCGCGACGCGGGCTTGATACTGGACTATAATCAGAAGGCGTTGCGGTTGGGCGCAACCGAACCCTACATTTCCGCTCCTATTTTGGCGGAAGCGATAAAAATGGGCATCCATATCGCCCCAGGCGACGACGCCCATAGCGCAGCAGAAGCGGGGCAAAATATGGCGTCAGCTATCAAAAAATTGCAGGCGGCTGGGGCAAATACCAATTGGCGAATGCCGGCAACCCCGCCATAAAACTTCCAGGAGGCAAGATGATGCAAATGCGCGGCATGTTAACCCTCGACCAACTCCAATCGTTGGTCGAAAATGGAGAAATCGAGACGGTAGCCATGGTTTTCACCGACCATTATGGGCGCTTTATGGGCAAACGGTTCGACGCCGAATTCTTTTTGGCGGAGGGGGCAACGCATGGCACCCATAGTTGTAACTATCTGCTCACCGTAGATATGGAGATGGAACCTGTGCCCGGCTACGCCTACGCCTACGCCAATTGGGAGCTAGGATACGGGGATTTTCATCTGGTTGCCGATTTAAGCGCATTGCGCCGCGCCAGTTGGCTGGACAAAACGGCGCTAGTCATATGTGATGTGGAAGATGAGAAAAGCCACAAACTGGTTGATGTCGCTCCCCGCTCTATCTTGCGCCGCCAAATCGATCAGGCTGCCGGCATGAATTACAACGCCAAAGCCAGCTCGGAGCTGGAATATTACATTTTCAACGACCCATACCGAACCGCTCACCAAAAAAATTATCACAATTTAGAAACCGCCGCCTGGTATTTAGAAGATTATCATATGATGCAGGGGATGCGAGAAGAGCGTTTTACCGCCCAGGCGCGGCATCACCTCAAACATTCTGGCGTGCCGGTCGAAAATTCCAAAGGAGAGTTTGGGCTGGGGCAGCATGAGATCAATGTGCGGTATGCCGATTTGCTGACGATGGCGGATCGGCATGGCGTATTTAAACAATGCCTCAAAGAGGTGGCGGAAAATCTGGGCGTCAGCGTTACCTTTATGGCGAAATATGATCGGGAGCAGGCGGGTTCTAGCTGCCATATCCACCTCAGTTTGTGGCGAGATGGGGAAAATCTCTTTGCCGGCGATAAACCGCTGGGTCCTGTGATGGGCAGCGATATATTCCGCCACTTTTTAGGCGGGTGGATCGCCCACACCCCCGAATTTATGGTCTTTTACGCCCCTACCATCAACTCCTACAAACGGTATCAGGACGGCTCCTGGGCGCCGACCCGGCTGGCATGGAGTTACGACAATCGCACGGCGGGCTTTCGGGTGGTGGGCAAGGGCGACAGCCTACGGATCGAATGTCGGATTCCTGGCGCCGATTGCAACCCTTATTTGGCGTATGCGGCGGCATTGGCGTCTGGTTTAGACGGCATCGCCAACCAAATCGAGCCGCCGCCCATCTTTGAGGGAGATGTGTACGCCGCCCAACATCTGCCCCGTGTGCCATACAGCTTGCGCCAAGCGAACGAGTTGTTTGCCGGCAGCGACTTTGTGAAAGAGTCATTGGGCGAAGCGGTGGTAGCGCATTACGCTCATCATTTTTCCATGGAGCAAAAGGCGTTTGATGAAGCGGTAACAGATTGGGAACGACGCCGCTATTTTGAGCGGATTTAATCACATCGTTAACGGAGAGAATTGGATGAGGTTACAAGACAAAATTGCATTAATTACTGGGGCGGGGGGCGGCATAGGCAGGGAAACCGCCATCTTGTTTGCCAACGAAGGGGGAAAAATCATCTGTGTCGATATCAACGAAGATGCTGGGGCTGAAACTGTGGCTGCTATCGAGCAGGCGGGCGGCGCTGCGTTATTTGTGCGGGCGGATGTTGCCCAGGCGGCAGATTGCCAACAGATGATCACGGCGGCGGAAAAGGCATATGGCAAATTGGATGTGCTGTTCAACAATGCCGGCATCTCCCACACTCATGACGACGACGCCATCAACACCAGCGAAGCAGTGTGGGATTTGACGTTTGAAGTCAATGTGAAGGGGGTATTTCTGGGTTGCAAATATGGCATTCCCGCCTTGCGGCGGGCGGGCGGCGGCTCTATCATCAACACCGCCTCCTTTGTGGCGGCGTTAGGGGCGGCAACTCCCCAATTGGCGTACACAGCCAGCAAGGGAGCGGTATTATCTATGACCCGCGAATTGGCGACGATTCACGCCCGTGAAAATATTCGGATAAACGCATTGTGCCCCGGACCATTGCGCACGGAATTGCTGATGAAATATCTCAACACCGAACAGAAGCGGCAGCGGCGTTTGGTACATATTCCGATGGGGCGTTTTGGCGAGGCGGCAGAGATCGCCAAAGCTGCCTTGTTTTTAGCGTCTGATGAATCTTCATTTACCACCGGCGCCACATTTTTAGTCGATGGCGGCATCACTGCCGCCTATGTGACCCCGGAATAGGCGGCAGTTAGGCGTTAGAGTTGTTATGATTGTGGAAAAGCGTCGTTTAAGAGTTCATTAATTAGCTGGTAGTCGCCATTGTAGCGAATGATAAAGCGGTCATAGAGCCAACTTTGCTGGTCGGCGTTGCCGGCATCTTGCCAAGCGGCAAGGGCGGTAGTTGAATCAACAAAGGCGACTGCCTGAATGCGTTCGCCAAAAATATCCAATCCCCACAGCGTTTTGTCTGAGGCGGTATCGTCTTGTTCCAACTGCATGGCGTCGATTTCCCACGCTTCGGGGAATAAAGCCAATAAAACAGGGGCGATGCCGGCATTTTCGCTATGTAAATAAGGCGCAGACCCAGTAGGGCGTTCGGTAGTGAAAAGCAAATAGTCGCCAGCCGACGATATCCAATACAAAAAGTCGCCATGAAGTTGATAATAACTGATGCCAGCCAAACTTTCTTGCAGGAATTTTTCCGTTTGCATGGCTGTTTCTTCGCATAGCATAGCCGTGCTGCCCATCCTCTGAATAACAAAACTGCTGTATTTGGTGATATGGTAGGCGCCAAAGAAGCTATTGCAACCCGAATTGCCGGTAAACGCGAAACCGCTTTCGCCTATATTTTGGGTTTCATCTGGCGTGAACTGAATCAGCGGAACGCCGTTGTCGCTCCCATGCGGGAAAAACAGATCGCCATCCGCCAATTTTGCCGCTGCAAAATAAAAATCCGCCCCAATCAATTCGTCTGCCAAATATGGCGCGTCGTCGTTGAGGAGGGTTTGGTGGATTTCGCCGTTGACGAGTTGAATCACATAGGTGTAGTTGCCGGCATTTAATGGGGTTTCGCCCACATAGTCAATTGGCATAATTTGGCTTTCGGCGTTATTGGCGTTGATGGTTATGCCGGCATAATGGTAGGCTTGCTCGATGGGCAGATAGCGGCTGGTGGAAAATGCCGGCACAGCGCCGAAATCCGCCTCCTCCATTGGAAAACGGATCGTCAACTGGTCAAAATCTATATCGCCCACATTGCTCACCCTAATATTGAGCGCCCCAGCCTCTGCCACATGCAATGGCTCACTATTCAAGGCGGCGCTGATTTGGACGCTCAATTGTTTTTGCCCCCCATTGTAATTGAGAATGAATCGTCCAGTTTGCCACCAATTTATCGACGCTCCAACGCCTGCCCGTTCAAACCGCTCAATTTGCTCCCCATTGTCCCGAACAAAAAGAAAACTACTGCCGCCTGGCTGAATCGCTTCGGCAAAGCGGTTCGCTGTCTCAGTCTTTTGAAAGATATATGCGTCGATTCGGGCTGACTCAACCCGCAAAATCTGTTGGTTGGATATGGTTTCGCCTGCCAGTTCGTCGAAAATAGTCCCCCGTTGGATCAACGGCTCCAACTGAACTTCTAAACCTTGTTGGCGCAGCAAATTTAAAAGTTCATCCATCTCTGCCTCAGCCGGATCGGTTTCGGGGCGTAAATCGACCTGCAGCAAATCGCTGCCCGTCATGTTTAGATGAATGGTGTAATGTCCCGCTGTGATAGGCGGTTCGCCCGTTTGACTGGGGTTGTCTAAATTTTCGACATTGTATTCTCGTTCGCCAGCTACAGCCAGGAGTGCCGGCAATTGATACGCTTCGTCTATCTGTTGGTAATCGGTCATGATGCCGGCAGTTACATCGGTAAAAGTCGCTTTGCTGTTGGGATAAATTGCGTCCACCCTCGAAAAATCAACATCTGTTTTGTTGTGGAGTCGGATAAAAATACGCCCAATAGGGAACGACGTTGGCTTAGCGGGGCGAGTTGGATCAACTCCTTCTCCCGAGGGGGGCGTACAGGCGATGACGCTTGCCAAAAGCATGAAACATACGAGCCATTTTTGCATCGTTTCAATCCTCCTTGGAATTGGCGAATGTAATATGTCCATTCTGATGAGTATGTTACAATGAATGAGACGAAGCGCATATCAAAATGGTTCCTGCCTCTGAATTTTATGAGCTACCCTTACCAAGCGGATTCCACCAAACGTTTTTCTAACCGGGTTGATGATTACATGAAATACCGACCTGGCTATCCTCAGGAAATTGTTTCATTTGCCGCTGACCGATTGCAGCTTTCGCCGGAAGCAATTGTGGCTGATATAGGCTCTGGCACCGGTCTGTTGAGCCAACTCTTCCTGGAAAATGGGAATCAGGTTTATGGCGTTGAACCCAACGACGATATGCGGATAGCGGGCGAAACGAGGTTGGCTGCATACGCTAACTTCGTCACTGTTGCCGGCACAGCCGAGGCGACAACGTTAGCCGATGATTCAGTCGATTTTATCACAGCAGGTCAAGCATTTCATTGGTTTAAGCCAGAGCCCAGCCGAGTGGAGTTTCAGCGCATATTAAAGTCAGGCGGGTGGGTTGTTCTAGTGTGGAATAATCGCAACACAGCCTCTTCGTTGATGGCGGCGTATGAATCGTTGTTAGAGGAATACACCTTCAGTTACCAGCGGGTGAAGGCAGGCGACCCTTCTGAATCGCTGGCGGGCTGGTTTCAGCAATCGCCAATGCAGTTGCAAGAGTTTGACAACTTCCAAATATTCGACTTTGCCGGCATTCGGGGGCGGTTGCTTTCTTCCTCGTACTCTCCATTGCCCGATCATCCAAATTACCTTCCGATGATCGCCGCTTTGCGAACGCTGTTTAATCGTTATCAACAAGATGGCTTCATCCGCTTCCAATACAAAACCCAACTTTATTTTGGGCAATTGGAAGCTGCCTCTTTGTAGCGGATTGGGGAGGATTGGGCGGGAATGCTTGACATTTGAGCCAGGCAGGTGGATAATCCCTCGGTTAATAAGAATTATTAATCTATGTTGAAAAATCAATAAGTATTGTTTATAGATGGAGTTGTACCAACTGCGCGGTTTTCTGGCGGTTGCCCAGAAAAAAAGTTTTACGCAAGCCGCCCGCAAATTAGAACTCACCCAGCCTGCCCTCAGCCTCCAGGTCAAACGGTTAGAGCAAGAGTTAGGCGAACCCCTCTTTGAGCGGGTTGGCAAACGCATTTACCTCACGCCAGCCGGACGCATTCTGCAAGAGAGAGCGGAAAGCATTCTGGAGTTGGTTTCCCAAGCTGAGCAGGATATCGCCGCTGTAAAAGGGTTGCGCGGCGGCGAAATTGTGATTGCCGCCAGCGAAAGCTATTGTATCTATGTGCTGCCGGGCTTGATGCGTCTTTTTTTGGAGCGATTTCCAGAGGTCACATATCGTTTTATCGGAGCGCATTCCAGTCAAGTTATCTCTTTGGTAGCATCGGGAGAGGCGGATTTTGGGCTGGGAACGTTGCCGGCATCTTCCCCTCATATTCAAACCCAATCTCTATTTTGGCGGGAAGATGTGGCGATTTGCGCCCCAGAACATCCGCTTGCTAGCCAGCCAACCGTCTCTTTGAAAAAGCTCATAGCCCACCCCTTGCTTCTGATGACGGGCAATAGTCACAGCCGCCGTCTGATCGACCAAACGTTAACCAAAGCGAATGTCGTGCCTCAAGTTGGGATGGAGCTAGAAAGCGTAGAAGTGGTGAAACGTTTTGCCGGCATTGGATTGGGCGTTGCCATTGTGCCTGGCTTCACGGTCGAGCAAGAAGTGACTTCAGGAGCGTTGCACGCCTTGCGCCTTGAGTGGCTTGAGCCGCGCGCGGTAGGGTTAATACGTCGTCGGCAAGATTATTTGCCGCCTGCCGCCGAAATCTTTATGCGGCTGTTGCGAAATCATGTGCCAAATTTGTGGTTGTGTTATCTGTAAGTAGGGGTTGAGATGAGGCTCTTCCGCTTGCCAAATTCCCGCACAGCTTCCTGCGAGGAGCCTTATTGCAAGAGTAGGTTCAACAGAATTAGCAAAGCAAACATGGCGGCGGCAATGATAAAAACGCGCCGCAAATCCTTGATCACATAAGCGTACTCATCGCGCAGTTGCGCCTCAGAAGTAACGCGCTTGTCGCGGATATTGCCGCGCACAACGTTGGTTTTCGCCGCTTTACCGTCAGCTATTATGGGCTCAACCGTTGGCGTTTGCTTAGCTTTTGCTTTTCTTTTTTTGACTCGTCTGACTTTTTTAGCCATGTGACTGTATTGCCTATAAAAGCGAACGGCTATCTTATTGTCTTATCTTTGTTTCAGACAAACGATGCCGATCTGGTTGGTGTCGACTAATATCAAATCCCCTTCATATGCGATGTCGGGATACGAGGCGGCGGAAGCGGTTGCGCCATATACGAATTGGTAGCGGCTGGCAGATTGAGCCAGCAGGTTAGAAGGAGATAGCTTGCCATCGAGCAACATTTCGCCATAAATCTCAAATGCCGGCACAGTTAAAAAAGATTCTACAGGCCGCCCTCGATTATACCGCCCAGGTTGAGAGCCTGTCGAACTGCCATCCCGCCGATCCCGCAACAAAATAAAGCTGATATTGTCTTTACGCAAAGCGCATAAATTGTAACTAGCTACGATCTCGCCGGGTTTGTTGATGCGGGAAATATACGCCTCTTCTAACTCTAGAAAATCGGTAGCGCTGTTGGCTAATACCGCCAAAAGTCCGCCGGTTTTAACCGAAATACGTCCGCTAATCCGAAATTCGCCCGAAAAAACGTCTATGTTAACTAGATTAGACCGATTGGAAATGCCGGCAGGCATCATTGCTATACTCCTTTCGCTATTAAACGATCCGGAAGGAATCGACCAGCGTACAACGGCGAATCCGGCTAAAACTGCGCGGATTTGTAATTCCTTCGCCTGTAGGACTTGCAATGGTAAACGAACAATACCCTTCTCCGCCATAGCCCAAACCGGCTAGATTGGGACCATTTTTGACGAAGATTGAGCAATCCATCTCGCGCGCCATTCGGCTCAAATTGTCTAAATTTTTAGAATGCATCACGGCAGTGTGCCGAAAGCCATGTTCCGCTGCTACGGCTAAATCGATCCCTTCGTTGGCGTTCGCCACCCGAACCACTGGCATAATGGGCATCATTTGCTCCGACCAAACGGCTGGGTGCAGTTTATCTACTTCCGCCACGATTTGACGAACTTCGTCGCCGGCGCTTATTCCAATTTCTGCCAGCAAGACCGAAGCGTTCTTGCCGATAAATTGGCGGTTCATGTCAGCGTATTTGCCAGGACCGCGATCTTTGTCGGTGACCGCTCCCCACAACCGATCAAATTGCCAACTATTCAACTTTACGGCGCCGTTGTGCGTCATCGCGTCGATAAGGCGATCGCAAATGCCGGCAACAACAAATGTCTCTTTCTCGGTAGTGCAAACGATATTGTTATCAAACGAGCCGCCGCGCACGATGTCTCGTCCCGCTTGTTCGATATCTGCCGTTTCGTCGACCACTACGGGCGGGTTGCCTGGTCCGGCGCAAACGGCTCGTTTGCCGCTTTGCATCGCCGCTTTGACCACAGCCGCTCCACCCGTTACCACCAACAGCCGAATGCCGGCATGCGCCATCACTCCCTGCGCTGTCTCCAGCGTCGGATTTTTTACAGCCGTTAGCAGATTTGCCGGACCTCCAGCTTGCTGAATCGCTTGATTGAGAATCTGAATGGTGCGGTTGGAGCTATTTTTGGCGCTGGGATGAGGGTTAAATACCACAGCGTTGCCGGCAGCCACCATAGCAATCGCGTTACAAATGACGGTGCTGGTAGGGTTGGTGCTGGGGGTCAACGATCCGATAATCCCATAAGGAGCATATTCGACTACCGTCAACCCGTCATCTCCGCTCCATGCCCCGGTTTCCAGCGCCTCAGTTCCTTGAGTTTTATCGGCGTTTAAAATATTTTTCAACACCTTGTCTTCAACCCGCCCCATTCCCGTTTCCGATACCGCCATCTCCGCCAAACTCATGGCGTACTCCCGCCCAGCCCGCCTCATCTGGACGACCATATCTTGTCGGATGCCAATGGGCAGCCGATTAAGCGCCTGAAACGCCTGTTGCGTCGCCATAACCGCTTCGTCTAACGTATCAAACAAGCCTTCGTCTCCCTGTGGCAGAGGGAGACCATTGGGTGACGGCGGGGCAGGCGCAAAGGGCTTAGAAGTTGGGGGTTCATCTGGTCTCGTCCCAATTTCGCTTTTTACACGGTTGATTATCGCTTTGATTTCTTGATCATCCATCATCATGCAATCCCTTTTTGATGGCGATAGCCCGAGCGAGAGCGACTTGATTCCACTCCTCCATATTCCAGGCGTATCCAGGTTCGTCATGTGAGCGCATAAAAGCTTGATCGATTGGCGCATAACTATATGTGCCATCTTGGGTAACCGCCGAAAGCAGTTCCTGAAATAGCTGTTGCAAAACGTCCAGCCGCTCTTTGTACCCAGCCAAATCGAGGGAAGGGGCGTTGCCGGCAACCAAAATGCGCTCCTCAAAATTTGCCGGCAGCCAATCCAATGCCAACAATGCCCCCATTCGTCGATTACGCCACGGCAACCACACCCGATTAAAAGCGAACAACGCCTTGACCAAATAGCTGTAAGCCGCTTCCAATCTGTCATGAGCGATGACAGCTCCCAGCTTCTCCCAACGCGCCAGCGGATCTTTGCATTGCAGATGTTGGTCTAGCCAGGTAATCGCCTCATCCAACCGAGCCAAACGCACTCCCTCATCGTAAACTTTAAATCTGCTGATCAACTCCTTTACCCTGCCAGAGCGATCATATGCTAACCAGCCTGCCGCCAACTCATGTTTTTGCCCTTCTTCAAGCTCAAAATCAGGCGACTCCCAATCTGGCAAAGCCACTCGGGCAAAATCAAACTGGATGACATCTTCTACTAAATCTGCGGTAAATATCGAATGAAACGATTGGTCGCTAAGCTGCCATTTGAATTCTGCCGGCACGATATACCAATCAAATGGATCCAGAAACAGATAGGCGTCGATATCTGATGTTAGGGTCATTCTGCCAGTTGCCATGCTGCCAATAGCCGCCACCCCCTGAACCGCAGGGTGGGGCTTCAACATCTCCTTGATGAAATATTGCAGTTCCTTTCGTTTGTCTGCAGTTGCCGGCGTTATTTGGCTGTTTTCAGTGCGCTGGAGTTGCTTCATTCTTTCTTGTATATCTCTTTACCCTCCACATCCCAGCTATCCACAATCGCCATAATAACCGCATCACAAGGGCGATTATCTGTAAGGACAGTTTGGCGGGCAGAGCTGCCGCTAGCCACCAATACCCGTTCGCCAATGCCAGCCCCTACAGCGTCTGCCGCCACCACATATGCCGGCGTCTCTTCATCATTAGCGTTGAGACGGCGCACCACCAAAAACTTTAGCCCTTCTAAAGAGGCTTCTTTTTGGGTAGAAACCAACGTGCCGACAATTTTACCTAAAAACATGTTTTTCCATTTACCCTACAAAATCTCGTCAAAAAAGGCGAGTAGCGAGTATGCGGGTTTAGCAAGCAGCAGGCGGCAGCTTGGCGGAAAACGCCAAAATAGCGCCTTCAACTCGTAAATTATTCCCCGTCGCCTCTACCGAGCGGCAAAACGCCATCTACATTGGCATGCGGACGTGGAATCACGTGGACGGATACGATTTCGCCAACTTTTTCCGCTCCGCGTGAGCCTGCTTCTACAGCCGCTTTCACAGCGGCGACATCGCCCCGCACAATGGCGGTTACATAACCGCCGCCTGTTTTTTCGTAACCAACTAATTCCACGCGGGCTGCTTTTACCATCGCATCCGACGCTTCAACCATTGCCGAAAAACTTCGGCACTCAATCATTCCTAATGCTTCTGCCATGTTGTCTCCTTAAAATGGTAAATGGTAAATTGCTAATGACAAAAATCAGGAGTATGTCTCTTTCGCCATAAACAAGTCACAATTTTTATTATTCCGAAAAAAGCGGATTTGCAAAAAATTTCCCAAATAAATTCATCTGATTATTGTCCTGCATCCAGGCTAAGTAAATTAATTACCGCTCTCATTTCCTGGCAAGACTTTTCGTAATTTGCCACAGAGTTACTTTACAATTCTGCCGCTCAAACTCTCTACAGCGTCGATGGCGGATTGGTAGCCAGCCATAATATCTTGCTCTTCGCCGCCAAGATACACGCGCCCAAAGCTGCCATATGCCCGTACCTCTAAGATATTGAGGTTTGCCGCTTTTTCCGCTTCGTTGGCGGCAAGGGCGGCATAAGCGGCGGGTTGTACTTCCATCACATAAAGCGTTTGTCCAGCTAAAATCATGTGGCCGTGCCGCATGCGGTTGATCAACTGTACTTGATGGGGGTCGATATTCCGGATAATTTGGCTGGAAACGACTTTAGGCTTTATGCGGTCGGCTTCGGCAACGCTGAGGGCTTCTAAAATGGCGGCGCCAGCAGCGCGTACTTTTGCTTGGCTGCTGGAATGGACTTCAAGCAGTCCGTACAATCGTTCGACGATTTGCATGCCAGGGTAAACTTCGGTCGCTTTTAGGGCGATGTCGGTGATGCGATTAATTTCGATGCCGGGAGAAATTTCGATCCACAGGGAGGCGTCGCCAGGCAAGGGGAGAAATCCGCGGGCAACTGTGCCCAGAAAAGCGGCATGTTGAGGTTGCAAACTATCTAGAAATACGTAGCTTCTTAGATCTACAGACAATTGAAGCCTCCTGTGAATTGGGGTAAATTGAGTTTAGGTATTGCGCGACCAGCCAATTTAAAGTTGCCTACTTTTCATTTTAATGGTCAGGAGCGGGAACTACATCTACGTAGCCGCTATTTCTTAATAGAGTAAAGGGGTTGGCTTTCGCGCCTAATTTTAACGCAAGCTGAAACCAATGATTATTGAACCGTGGCGATTATAACAAAAAAAAGACAGTGGGACGCCCACTGCCTTTTTGAAGTTGAAAATTGGTCTATAGCCCTTTGGGAATAGGGGGTTTGGGGGGCACGGAGCGAGTTTGGGGGCTGCGTCGAATAGGCCGACTATGACGCACTTCATGTTGGTGGACGAGGTATTGGATATTGATCATGATGTCGGCATCGTACTCGATTTCTCCGCATACATCGCAAATGGCTGCCGGCATATCGGGCAAAATCAACATATTTCCGTCTACCATTTGGGCATATGGCGCCTGGGCTGGTTTTAATCGACCTATTCTGCAACGATAACAAGAACTCATAAGATTAACTGCCTCTCATCCAAACAGGATGATACATCCCAACAATTGAATCGCTTTTCAATTGCCAATATAGATTTTTAGTAGTTTCCGCCCTCCACAGACCGCTGTTTAGATGGGCTAGAAACGATTTTGATGCCGGCGCTTGCTCCAATACGAGTCGCGCCAGCCTCGATCATCGCCTGAGCGTCGGCAAAAGTGCGAACTCCGCCGGCCGCTTTTACTCCCATCTCTGCCCCAACGACGCGACGCATCAGCGATACATCTGCTACGGTCGCTCCGCCAGGACCAAAGCCTGTGGAGGTTTTGACGAAATCTGCTCCAGCCTCTTTAGAAAGTTGGCTGGCGACGACTTTTTCTTCATCCGTTAACAATGCCGCTTCGATAATGACCTTGACAATGGCGTTGCCGGCATGCGCCGCCCGCGTCACTGCCCCGATATCCTCGAGAGCCAATTGATAATGTTTAGATTTTAAAGCGCCAATATTAAGTACCATATCAATCTCGGTGGCGCCATCCCGAATTGCTTGTTGCGTTTCAAACGCTTTAACTGATGTAGGAGTCGCCCCAAGCGGAAAACCGACCACGGTACATACCTTCACGTCTGACCCTTTTAATAGTTGGGCGCACAATTTGACGTGGGTGGGATTGACGCATACGGAGGCGAAATGATAGGTTCGCGCTTCATGACAAAGCTGAGCTATTTCCGCTTCGCTCGTTTCGGGTTTGAGGGCGGTGTGGTCGATCATGCCGGCAATTTTGCCGTTGGGCGGTTGTACGCCCAATGTCGCCGAAATACGGCTAGCGCCGGCTTGTACCACCTTTTCTACATTGTCGCCGCAATTTTGAACACAACTGCCATCAGCGCAGTTACAATCATCGCTGTCGCCATTTTGCGAAACGCTCAAACGCAACAAAACTTCTCGCGTTATCTCTTCAATTACTCGTTCGACAGTTTGAGAATCATATTGGGTCATTTTGCGTACCGTTTGCCAATGGCAGCGATTTTATCGACTCGACGGGCGTGTCTGCCGCCGCCGAAGTCAGCAACCAGCCAACTTTGAGTAATCTGTTTTGCTAAATTTACTCCAATCAATCCGGCGCCCAATGTTAATACATTGGCATTATTATGTTCACGACTGTTAATGGCTGTTGCCTGATCATAACACATTGCCGCTCGAATGCCAGGAACTTTATTGGCAGCCATACAACTGCCGATTCCAGCGCCATCGATCATCACGCCGCGCCACGCTTTGCCATCGGCAACAAGGCGGGCTACTGCGTAAGCGTAATCGGGATAATCAACTGATTCGGGGCTGTGCGCCCCGCAATCGACGATTTGATACCCTAATGCTTCGATGTGGGAGCAGAGTTCATTTTTTAAGGTAAAGCCGCCGTGGTCTGCGCCAATGGCGACGATGGGTTTGCCGGCATTCTGGTCTCCAACTTTTAGAGGCTTTTCCTCTTCTCGAACAAGCGTTATCTGCCGTTCTAGAGCCCTTTGCTGAGCGAGAGGGGTGATAATGGCGTTTTTCGGGACGATTTGCCGAGACGATGCCGGCATCTGTTGTACCTGATCTGCGTCGATTATCTGCCGCCGTTCTGACAGTTGTCCTAAAGTCCGCGATACTGCTTGCCGAACCAAGGCTTCGATCTCATCTTGATTCATTTTGAGGGATCTCATGAGCTGCTGAATGCCGGCAACCCATAACTAACGTATATTGTACTAAAAGATTAATAAATTATGATAGGCAGAACGTCCTATTTTAGCGTCCAATTTGCTTAACTGAGGGGGTGGGCGTAATGTGGCACGAAACCCCAATCATCTATATTCCAATAGATAAGCCACGCTTTGCCTACAATTTCGTCCCGCGGCAAAAATGACCAACTATGGGAATCATGCGAATTATTCCTATTGTCCCCCAATACATAATATTGTCCATCTGGAACGATCTGATCATCGGAATACGTGGGCGCGGCTTTGATATATGGTTCGTCTAGCAACACGCCGTTGATTCGCACCTGACCGTTGTTGATTTCAATATGGTCTCCCGAAACGGCGACAACCCGCTTAATAAAATCTTTGCTGGGGTCATTGGGAAATTCTAAAACGATAATATCGCCCCGTTGTGGCTCGGCTAGCAGATAGCTCAATTTATTGATCAGCACATATTGCCCTTCGTGTAATGTGGGCTCCATACTTTGCCCTTCGATACGAAAACGACCAGTGACGGCATTAACCATCCAGAAGATGAGCAATGTTAAAATGATGGTTTCGATGATCTCTCGCGCCAGAAAAGAAGCAGGCGGATCTAGCTCCTGGGTGTCGGGGGGATTGGATATAACCAGAGGGGGTTGCTCTTCCAGAAAGATGGAACCGCTTTCATATTGTTGACTGTTTTCCAATGTATCTCTCCAAAAAGCCACCATAGGCGATTGTCGTTTTCAGTGGCATTATATGCCGGCAAAATAGGCAAAGCAACAGGCACAACAACCAATTTGTTGTAAATGCGACCACGATTAGGATATGAACGGGGTTTGCCGGCACGTTCTTGGCTGACAGCTTGTGCTATAATTTGGCGACAAAAAATTTTAAGATTCTGTGGGTTTGAGGCATTTTAATAAGGCGTTTGCCGCCCTCAACCTAGTATGGAGAATATCAATGGCTACCAAAGTCAAACGTAAAAGACCGCCTGGCGCAAAACATAAACAGGAAGAAAATTTGCGGCAGACTTGGTCAAATCGGACATTTTCGGAGAAAGTGATGATCGTGCTGAGTATTTTAATCGCCCTCAGCATGGTTTTGGCGTTGTTTGGCAGCGCCTTAACGTATGCCAGCTAACTTTTTGCCCAAATTTCCGCCAGATGCCGGCACATCTGCAAAGACAACGCCATATCCTGCAAACTGACCCATTCCAGGGGGCTATGAACATTTTGCATACCGGTATACAGATTGGGCGTTGGCAACCCCCGTTCTGTTAGCTGAGAGCCGTCGGTGCCGCCCCGGGCTGGCTTGGAAAATGGTTTGATGCCAGTTTTTTGGGTTGCCTGATACGCATATTCCACAGGCCGCATATCCTTTTCCAACCAATAACGCATATTTCGGTATTGGGGCGAAATTTCACAACTAATTTGAGCTCGCGGCTCTTGTTGGGCGGTTTGCCGGCAAATCTGTTGCACCAATTCTCCTTTTTCCGCCAATCCGTCTAATTCAAAATCTCGAATCAACAGGCGCATTTCTACATGGGCGGCGTTGCCGGCAACCTCGTATAGGTGAATATACCCTTCTCGCCCGGAGGTTGTGGCTGGAGTGTGTGCTTCTATTGGCAGTTGTGCCCCAATTTGAACGACTAATTGCAGGGCATTTACCATTTTGTCTTTGGCGTCGCCGGGATGAATGGCGATGCCGGCAATCGAAATAACCGCTTTGTCGGCGGAAAAGGTTTCATATGCCACTTCGCCCACATCGCCGCCATCAAGCGTATAAGCTACATCCGCCCCTAGCTCGTCTAGCTTCAAATGTTGGACGCCAGTTCCGATCTCTTCATCAGGGGTGAAGCAGATGCGGATTTTGCCGCGCGGCGTCGATTGATCGGCGATCAACTGTTCCGCCAAGGTCATCAAAATGGCAATGCCAGCTTTGTTGTCTGCCCCCAACACGGTCGTTCCGCTGGCGGTGACGATATCTTCTCCGATTTTCCCTTTTAATTGGGGGCTATTTTGACTGTCGATAATTTGGGTGGGGTCGTGGGGTAACACAATAGGCGAACCATCGTAACTTGCATGCAAAATCGGCTTAACGTTGGCGCCGCTGAAGTCGGGAACAGTATCCACATGGGCTAAAAAAGCGACCACAGGGATGTTGGGGTCGTCTATGGTTGCCGGCACGCTGCCCATGACGCAAGCGTAGTCGGTTAATGTTACATCCTCCACGCCAAGCTCTTGCAATTCGTCAGCCAACAGCCGCAACAGGGTGAACTGTTTGGCTGTGCTGGGAGTGGCGCCAGAGCTTTCGTCGCTCTGGGTATCGATTTGAACATAGCGAAAAAATCGATCTCGAAGGGCGGAGATAATGTTGTCCATGAACTGTTTCCCATTTTATTCGGTTTCAAAAATTATCAGCAAAAATTCGGTTCTGGGCTAATTGTGCCATATAATTGCCGGCAATTCCAAATTTAGATGTTAAGTAAAGTAACGTAATGTAGTTGAAAAGTTGCATCAGTGGATCAAAAGGAGAAACCCCATGTCAACAGCGAAAGTTATCGAAATCATTGCCGAAGGCGCTACCGTGGAAGAAGCGGTGCAAAATGGCGTCAATAGCGCTTCCAAAACCTTGCACGGCATCAAAGGCGTTTGGGTGGAAGGCATCAAAGCTGGCGTCAAAGATGGCAAAGTAACCGGCTACCGCGTCGATTTGAAAGTCACTTTTATATTGGATGATTGAACCGAGGTAAGAAGTGAGCTCATCCCAGCATCTACTCTGTACGTAAAAATAGATGTCCGATAAATTGGCGATAAGTAGAGCGATTTGAAAGATAAGCGAATCTTCAATCTCAATCTAAAAAAGCCTGTTTAATTGTTGGATGACGCAATCAGCTTTAGGAGAAAATATGACCGACGCAATCAACAAAGTGAAAGATCAAGCGATAGTTAATAAGCCATTTGAAGTAACGGATGAGTCCTTTACCGATGACGTGATAAATGCCGGCAAACCCGTGTTGGTCGATTTTTGGGCGGCTTGGTGCGGTCCTTGCCGCATGATCGCCCCCCATGTGACTGCTATTGCCGAAGAGTATGGCGACAAAGTCAGCGTGGCAAAAATGGATGTAGACGACAATCCAGCCACCCCTGGTCAATATGGCATCGTGGGTATCCCCACATTGATGCTGTTTAAAGATGGCGAAGTAGTCGAAAGAATTACCGGCGCATTGCCCAAAGACAAAATCGTCGCCAGTATTATGCCCCATCTGTAAACGCTTTAAACCACCGTCAGATTCAAACGCCCATCTCGCCCAGATGGGCGTTTTTGTTTGTGGTAAAATCCGCAGCCATCAACCAAAATTTAAGGGATTTTTAGAGGAAACCGTCATGTCTAACCAGCTCAACAAATATAGCTCTCGCATCACCCAACCCGCTTCGCAAGGAGCTTCGCAAGCGATGTTGTATGGCACGGGTTTAAGCCCAGATGATATGAATAAGGCGCAAGTGGGCATCGCCAGTATGTGGTACGAGGGCAACACTTGCAACATGCACCTGAATCAGTTGGCGGAAAAGGCGAAAGAAGGGGTAACGGCTGCCGGCATGGTGGGGATGCGATTTAACACCATTGGCGTTAGCGACGGCATATCGATGGGGACAGACGGCATGAGCTACTCTTTGCAATCGCGCGACCTCATTGCCGACTCAATTGAGACGGTGATGAGCGCCCAATGGTACGACGCCAACATTTCGCTGCCGGGTTGCGACAAAAATATGCCGGGCTGCCTCATCGCCATGGGCCGTTTAGACCGACCAGCGTTGATGGTGTATGGTGGCACGATCCGAGCTGGATGCGCCGACAAATTTGACAAATTAGATATCGTTTCCGCTTTTCAGAGCTATGGCGAAGCGCTTGCCGGCAAAATCGACGAGGAGACGCGTCGAGATATCGTCCGGAATAGCTGCCCTGGGGCAGGGGCATGCGGCGGTATGTACACAGCCAACACCATGGCGTCCGCTATCGAAGCGTTGGGCATGAGCTTGCCCTACAGCGCCAGCATTCCCGCTGACTCGCCCGAAAAACAAGAAGAATGTTTCTTTGCTGGCGGCGCGATTCGTTATCTGCTGGAGAACGACATCACCCCCCGCAAAATTATGACCCGTCAGGCATTTGAAAACGCTATCGCTGTGGTGATGGCGTTAGGCGGTTCGACCAATGCTGTGTTACACCTTATTGCCATGGCGCGGGCGGTTGATGTGCCCTTGGCGATTGACGATTTTCAAACGATCAGCGACCGTGTCCCATACTTGGCTGACCTAAAGCCGAGCGGCAAATATGTGCAGGAAGATTTACATCGGGTGGGCGGTACGCCAGCGGTGATGAAATTGCTGCTAGAAAATGGGGCATTGCATGGGAATTGTTTGACGGTGACGGGCAAAACGATCGCCGAAAATTTGGCGAATTTGCCGGCATTGGACGCCGACCAATCTATCATCCGTCCATACAATAACCCCATCAAAGCCGGCGGACATTTGCAAATTTTGCGCGGCAGCCTGGCGCCAGATGGGGCGGTCGCCAAAATCACCGGTAAAGAAGGGGAAAAATTTAGCGGCGCTGCCAATGTGTTCGATTCGGAAGAGGCGATGCTGGGGGCGTTGGAAGAAGGAAAAATCAACAAAGGAGATGTGATTATCATTCGCTACGAAGGTCCGAAAGGGGGTCCTGGCATGCCAGAGATGTTAACCCCAACCTCCGCAATTATGGGGGCTGGGCTAGGCGAAGATGTTGCGTTGTTGACGGACGGGCGCTTTTCTGGCGGCTCGCACGGTTTTATCGTGGGGCATATCACCCCCGAAGCGCAAGAGGGGGGTCCGATAGCGTTGGCGCAAAATGGGGATCGGATCACCATTGATGCCGGCGACAACCTGATCGACATTGAGATAAGCGAAGAAGAGTTAGCCGCCCGCCGCGCCGCCTGGACGATGCCCCCCTACCAGGCAACCCGCGGCACATTGTACAAATATATCAAAAACGTCAAATCCGCTTCCGAAGGATGCGTAACGGACGAATAGGAGAAGCGCATGTCATTTAAAAGCATCAAAAACGAAAAATATGTCAGTTTGGAAACCTTCAGGAAAAATGGGGAAGGGGTAAAAACGCCCGTCTGGATCGTTGATGAAGGGGACAAGCTCTTTGTTTGGACGCAAGCCGATAGCTGGAAGGCGAAGCGTATCGGCAACAACAACCGAGTGCGGCTTGCCCCGTGCGACATGCGGGGCAATGTCAGCGGCAAATGGGTAGAAGGAGAAGCCCGCATTTTATCCAGCCCTACCGCTGAGGCGAAGGTGCGCGACCAACTCAAGAAAAAGTATGGGTGGAGCTTTCGCTTTTTTCAGTTGATGGGATCATTTGGCGGGCAAAAAGAGCGGGTTTCTATCGAATTAATCCCAGCAGTTGGGAGTTAGAGGCATGCGCCTCAATCAAACCAAACAGAAATTGCTGGCAGGCAAGCCTGTTTTTGGCGTTATTTCTGGCGTTAGCGATCCTAAAATAGGGGAAATGTTGGGGTTGGCAGGCTTCGATTATTACATGATGGATGGGGAGCATGGGGCGATAACGCCTGCCTTGGCAACCAATTTGGTTCGAGGGTGTGAAACGGCGAACATTACCCCCTTGGCGCGGATAGGACAGCCAGACAAAAAGTTGATTTTACAATATCTGGATGCCGGCATCGCCGGGGTGATGATGCCCGGTTTAGAAACGGTCGAACAAATCGAAATGTTGGTCGAAGCGGTCAAATATCCGCCCTTGGGCAAACGGGGCGTCGGCTTGTCTCGCGCTTCTGATTACATGATGGGGCGCATGTCGCAAGCGGAGTATGTGACGTTTGCCAACGAACAGACGCTGGTCATTCCCCAATTTGAGGATGTCGCTTTGCTGGACAAGCTGCCGGCAATGGCAGCTGTGCCAGGGGTAGACGGCTTTGTCATCGGACCCCGCGATCTGTCGATGAGTATGGGTTTTTACGACAGTCCCAACCATCCACAGGTTCAGGATGTTATCGATCAGGCGATTGAGATCATTCAGGCAGCGGGATTGTGGGCGGGCATCACTGCCGGCACAGGTGAGGCGGCGCAGCGCCAACTCGACCGAGGGGCTCAACTAATCCTCAACTCCTTGCCCAATTTGGTTGCGCGAAGCAGCGAACAATTTTTGCGCCCATTTGCCGGCAATCCATAACTCCATTGGCGATATTTAAAAACGCATTTTCCATTCCCCGCGCGGAAGGGGTCACCGACCAGCAAGCGGCATTGAGCTTTGGCGGACGCTTTTTCGACGAACTTCTTGGCAGCTTGCCCGACCTGTTTATGCCCGTCATTCAGCGCCAATTGGGATTGAGCCTGACCCAGGTAAGCGCCTTGCCCCAACTGTTGTTTTATGTGGCGGCATTTGTCGAGCCGATCACGGCGTCACTGGCAGATATTTGGCGGCGCCATAGGCTTATGGCATGGGGGGCTGCCGGCATGGCGGTGGCGTTGATTTTATTGGGGGTTGCTCCCGCTTTTTGGGCGTTGGCGCTCGCTTATATTTTGTTTGGCGTAACATCGGGACCTTTGGCGCACACGGGTGATGTGGCGGTGGTCGAGGCGTATCCCAATGCTCCTGACCAAGCTTTTGCCCGGTCTACCATATTCGACACTATCGGTGGCATGTTGGGACCGTTGCTGGCGGCGCTCATTTTGGGGGCGGGGCTGCCCTGGCAATGGACGTTGTACCTTGTTGCCGGCATCGGCTTTGTCTATGCTCTTTTGTTGTTGCGAATCGGGCTGCCTTTGCCAAAAGGGAAAGATGGCGAAGAAAAAAGAGGGACATTGGCGACCATTCGAGACAATGTGCGAACCGTTCTCAGCCATTCGGCGGCGCGCCGCTGGCTGCTCTTTCTATTCTTTTTCGATCTGCTAGAAACCCCTTTTTTGCTGCAAACGATTTGGCTGCGAAATGATGTCGGGTTTTCCCAATCGTTGATCGCCATTTATGTGGCGGCGGAGATGGGGGTAAGTTTGGTTAGTCTGTTAACGCTCGATTGGCTGCGCCGCCGTTTTTCCAGCCGGCAAATTTTGGCGGCGGCAATAGTGGGGGTGGCGATTTTAGTTCCATTGTGGATATTAATCCCAGGCATTTGGACCAAATTCGCCTTGATGATCCCGATGGATTTCTTTTTCGTCTTTTTTTGGCCCCTGGCAAAAGGGGAGTCTCTTGCCAGCGTGCCGGGGCGGGCAGGGGCGATTACCGCATTGCAATCGCTTTTTGGGTTGCTGCCGATTCCGCTTTTGTTTGGAGCATTGGCGGATGCGGTTGGGCTGCCCCAGGCGATGTTGGGGGCGCATGTGGCAGCCGCCATTTGCGTTGGTTTGATGGTGTGGCTGTTGCCGGCATCCCCCCAAACGAAGGAAAATACATAAACCATAACAAAGGAAGATATGTTTATGACTCGCCTCTACGACAAATATGATTTCCCCAGTCGCCGCTCTAATTTGTTTGCCGGCAATGGGGCGGTAGCCACTAGCCAGCCGTTAGCCGCCCAATTTGGATTAAATATTTTGCAAGCGGGCGGTAACGCGGTAGACGCCGCCATCGCCACAGCCGCCGCTTTGTGCGTGGTCGAACCTTGCTCTACCGGCATTGGCGGCGACGCCTTTGCCCTGATTTGGCTGGAAAAAGAGCGAAAATTGTATGGGCTAAACGCCAGCGGTCCCGCTCCGGCTGATTTGACGGCGGATTGGATTCGGGAACAGGGGCACACAGAAATGCCGGCATTGGGCGGCATTCCGGTGACTGTGCCAGGGGCATTGCGCGGTTGGCAACTGGCGTTAGAACGATTTGGGTCGATGGGGTTAGAGCAGTTGCTGGCGCCCGCTATCGCTTACGCGGATGAAGGATTTCATGTCAGCCAATTGATTGCCGGCAGTTGGGCGCGTTCAGAAGAAAAAATGGGAGCGCATCCCGATTCCAGCCGGGTGTGGCTGCCGGGCGGTCGGGCTCCGCGCCCTGGCGAACGCTTTCGCAACCCAGAGATTGCCGGCACGTTGCGAACCATTGCCCAAAACGGCGTTGACGCCTTTTATCAGGGAGAGATCGCCGCTCAAATCGCCCGCTGCGTACAACAGGCAGGCGGCAAGTTGAGCGAAGCTGATTTAGCCAACTACCGAGCGGAATGGGTCGAACCGATTCAAATCCCATATCGAGACGGTTACACATTTTACGAAATTCCCCCCAACGGGCAGGGGCTAACCGCCTTGCTGGCGTTGAATATCGCCCAAAGTTACGATTTTTCCACCGTCGCTTGGGGGTCGCCCGACCATTTGCACCCGCTTATGGAGTCGATCAAGCTAGGATTTGCTGACGCCGCCGCCTTTATCGCCGACCCGCGCCAAGCGGATGTGCCAGTCGAAGCGTTACTCAGCGCATCGTACACCGCCAGCCGGTCTGCCCTCATCTCGCCCGACAAAGCGCTGACGCCTACGCCTGGCGAGCCATCGCAGCATGGGGATACAGTCTACCTGACCGTGGCAGACCGGGATGGCAATATGGTCAGTTGGATACAGAGTTTATACATGGGTTTTGGCAGCGGCTTAACCGCCGGAGATACCGGCGTGCAGTTGCACAATCGAGGAGCGAATTTCAGCCTGCAAGCGGGACATCCCAACCAGGCGGCGGGGGGCAAACGCCCCTACAATACCATCATTCCCGGTTTTATCGGTAAAGATGGGGCGGCGTGGGCGTCATTTGGGGTGATGGGCGGTTTTATGCAGCCGCAGGGGCATCTGCAAGTGGGGGTCAACTTGGTCGATTATGGCATGTCTCCGCAAACGGCGTTAGACGCTTCCCGCTTTCAATGGCTGCGCGATTTAGAAATCGCTGTCGAGCCGGCATTTGCCCCCCGCACGATTGAAAGATTGGCAGAAAAAGGGCATCAGTTGCGGGCGGGGTTGCCGGGCATGGCGTTTGGCGGCGGCCAGATTATTTTGAAGGACGAAATGTATGGCGGCTACATTGCCGGCAGCGAACCTCGCAAAGATGGGAGCGCTGTCGGTTGGTAATCTGGGATGGATCGTTTTGGGATCGCCCTCTTTATATGATGGTCGTTAAACCATCGGGATAACAGATTGATCGCCCCAGATCAAACGCCTCCGCCATGCAAAAGGAGAAACTTTGTAGAAGTTGCGAGAGTTGGTCATCGCTTATGACCAACTTTGCAACTCTGCTCCCGCTTGCTATAATTTCGCCTCTTCGGAGAGGTCGCATAGTTGGTCTAGTGCGCACGATTGGAAATCGTGTACTCCGCAAGGGGTCGCGGGTTCGAATCCCGCCCTCTCCGCTCACTAATTTGTGGATTGAAAAGGGATGCCAATTGGAAATAAATTTTCAGCGGCGTCAACCATGTACAAACCAATCATACCAATCAATTGACAAATCCCCTTGCCTACAAGGTCGGTTTAATTCGCCTGGAAACGCATCTAGTGAAACTTGTTTTTTCGGGTTGAGGGCGGCTAGGGTACAATTTGGGGGATGAGTTGGACACAAATCGCGCTGATGGCGTCGCTGGTCGCTGCCGGCATTCACCTGGCTCTTATCCTCTTTCTGGCGGCGAAAGGGCGGGCGACCGCTTTGACCGACCGGACCCTAATCGGCTTTCTGGGGGCGTCCGCTTTGTGGCTGGCTCTGTACGCTTTGTGGCAGCCTGCCTACTATCCGCCCAATATGGCGTTGGTGGCGTTGATGTTTATGGCGTTTATGTTGATCATCGCCACCGCTAGTTACATTGGATGGCGGACGCCGCGCTGGCTGCAAGTTGCCGGCATCGCCCCCGTGTTAGTCCTTACTTCCGAATTTGTCTTCCCCGAGCCAATAAACTCCGCCGATTCCATCTTCCAATTTATACTTACCATTGGGGCGATCGCCGCTATCGCCAGTTGGGGGTTGTTTTCGCTAAGCGCCATCCGCCATAGTTGGCGGGCGTACCGAAGCAGCCATTTAGCCTGGCACGCCAACCGCATGTTGTATTGGGCAATCGCCCTGGCTACCTTGTTCATCGGGCAAGCGGCGCTGCTTTTTGACCAACCATGGTTGGCGATCAGCGGTTGCCTGCTGCAAATTTTAGGCAGCGTGGAGCTAACCTACGCCATCCTGACCCATCGAATTTTTGATGTGCGGTATCGTCTGTGGCGGACATTGAGGTTGGCGTTGGTTGGAGCGGCGGCTGGCGGGGTCACCTATCTGCTGGCGTTGCTCATTTTGGCCCAAGAGGCGCCCAGAGAGCTTACCGCCATCATGTTAGCGGGCGTTGTAGCCGGCATCGGGCTTTTGATTCAGTCGGTTCGCCGGTGGGGCAGACGCTTTTGGGGACGATTTTTGCCCAACAGTCAACCCTCAAATCCCAAATTGCTGCGATATTATAGCCAAAATATCGGACGCGCCCTTGATGTAGAGCAGTTAAGCGTGACCGTGGTCGGGGCATTTGCCGATCTGTTGGGGGTAGAGCGCGGGGCATTGAATTTGTTAACCCCCGGCGAGGAAGGGGCGACGATTGAAACCATACCAGGAGTGGGTCGGGTTTCGTCTGGCACGGCGCTGTTGCCCCAGCCTTCCCTTTTTTTAACTTCGGTGGTGGAGCAAGCGCAACCATTGCTGCAATACGAACTCGACTTTAACCCGGAGTTTGAGGGGTTAACGGAAGCGGAACGGAGTTGGTTGCAGGCGCAGGAGATGGAACTATTTGTGCCGATTTTGAGCGGCGATAATTTGGAGGCGTTGGTGGGGTTGGGACCGAAACAGTCGGGGCTAACCTTTCGACCAGCGGAACTGGATTTGATGCAACAGTTGGCTGATCAGACAGGGGTGGCTTTGCAGAACGCTCGACTATACCATGAAATTGGGGCGCAAAACGCTGAAATTCGGCGACTAATTGATAATTTGACCTGGCAAAATGAACGTTTGGAAGCGTTAGATCAGGTGAAATCTGATTTTATCGCCATCGCCTCGCACGAATTGCGAACGCCATTGACTCAGGTGATGGGGTATGCTGACATTTTGGAATCGATGCAATCTGCCGGCAGTTACGACCCGCAGCAAGCCCGCAAAATGATCGATCAGATCAATGCCGCATCGGAGCAGCTTGAACAGGTGATTTCAGCTATGTTGGATGCCAGCCAGTTAGATGTCAACGCCCTGGAACTCGATTTGTCGCCGCAAAATTTAGGCATATTGGTTCGAGCGGCGGCAGCCGTTTACGATGAAGCTCTGCAAACTCGGCAAATCACATTGTCCGTCGAAGATTTGAACCAACTGCCGCCTATCTTGGCGGATTCCCATCGGATGTCGCAAGCGTTGAGCAACCTGATCGGCAATGCCATCAAATTTACGCCAGATGGAGGCAAGATAGATATTGCCGGCAAAGTCGTGCCCGACATCGAAAACAACCCTTTCGTCGAATTAATCGTCAGCGACAGCGGCATCGGCATCGACCCCAAATATCACAATCTCATCTTCGAGAAATTTTTCCGTATTGGCGATCTTCAGCTCCATTCTACCGGAGACGCCAAATTCAAAGGAGCGGGTCCTGGTTTGGGCTTGCATATCGTGCGCGGCGTGGTGGAAGGGCATGGCGGCAGGGTGTGGGTCGAGTCGCCGGGAGTGGACGAAGAGAAGTTGCCTGGCAGCGCTTTTCATCTGATATTGCCGGCAATCGTAGAGCCCCAACCGTCAGTCACCGCATCGCTGCCGGCACAAACCGCCCAGGAGAGCTAATTGATAGAAAGCAGATGGTCAACCTCCATGCGTTTTGGGGTCTTAATAGCCCTGATCGTCACCGCTGGATTTCTCTACCTCATTCGCAATCTCTTTCCACCGTTGCTTATTGCGGCATTGTTGGCATATGTGCTGCGCCCCATCGTCGATCTGCTGCATAAACGGCTAAAAATCAGCCATAAAGCGGCAGTCGCCCTCGTTTACGGACTTTTTTTGACCCTATCGATAGCCACGCCAGTTGTTCTCGCCCCTTTTGTCTACCAGCAGGTAGGGGAATTTTCGTTGGATTTGGACGCGCTGGAGAGCCAAATAGGGGACGATTTGGGCGGGATGCTGGAACAAATCGGGATCGATATCGAACTAAATACCCTGCTCAGCGATCTGAACGACAGTCTGGACACCTTGTTGTTGCCAGAGCGGGTTTTTCGGCTGATGGGCAGAACCAGCGCCAATTTAGCCTGGGCGCTCATCGCCCTGGTAACGGGCTATTATCTATTGCTAGATTGGGAACGGCTGCGCGATTGGATCATTTCATTGGCGCCTCCCGACTCCCAAAAAGAGATTCGGGAGCTCTATTTGGAGATAGCCACGATTTGGCAATCTTATTTGAGGGGGCAACTGTTGTTGATGTTGGTCATCGGCGTCTCTAGCGCGCTGGCTTCGCTGGCGATCGGGCTGCCAGGAGCGTTGGTCATCGGCTTGCTGGCGGGCTTGTTGGACGCTGTGCCCTCATTAGGTCCCGCCGTAGCGATGGGGGTCGCCACCTTAATCGCCTGGATAACGGGCTCCACCTATCTGCCGCTGTCGCCGACGCTGTTTGCCATGCTCACTTTAGCCGTTTTTGGGTTGATCCAGTTGGCGGAGAATATCTACTTTCGACCGCGTATCATGAAATACGCCCTCAAACTGCATCCTGCCCTGGTAATTGTGGGCATTGTGGGGTCGCTGACGCTTGCCGGCATCTTAGTCACCTTAATCATCATCCCCCTCATTAGCTCTAGCATGGCGGTCGCCCGATTTGTCTATGCCAGAGTAGCTCCCCGCCCTGAGCCAAGACGAATTTAATTGTTTGCGATGGTATCTTGGCTAAAGCTATTTTTCCTGGTGGGAGGTGGAGCCAGAACACTCATGTTATAATTTGAAGAGGGTACATTTAACAAATATTAAGCAGGGAAAACAAATGTCTACATTTCTATCGACCCAGCATGGAGAAATAATCTTAAATGATTCACTTGAATTAATGAAACAATGTGAATCTGAATCATTCGATCTGATTCTAACTAGTCCACCTTTTGCACTCTTGCGAAAAAAAGATTATGGGAATGTTGCAGAATACGAATATCTAAAATGGTTTGAAGATTTTGCCATTGAGATGTTTAGGTTACTTAAATCATCTGGCTCCCTTGTTATTGATATCGGTGGTTCTTGGCTTCCTGGCACTCCAACTCGTAGTCTTTATCATTTCGAACTATTGATAATGCTTTGTCGCAAAATTGGTTTTCACCTTGCACAAGAATTCTATTGGTGGAACCCTTCTAAATTGCCAACACCAGCTGAGTGGGTAAATGTTCGTCGGATTCGCGTCAAAGATGCCGTGAATTCAATTTACTGGTTGTCAAAAACTGAATGGCCTAAGGCTAGTAACCGTAGAGTTCTCACTCCTTACAGCGACTCTATGCTAGATCTAATTAAAAATGGGTATAAAGCCAGTTTGCGCCCAAGTGGTCATGACATTAGTGACAAATTTCAAAAGAACAATGGTGGTGCGATTCCCCCAAACTTGCTTGCCATACCAAACACCGAAAGCAATTCATATTATTTACGGTATTGCAAGGAGCATGATATTAAGCCTCATCCTGCACGTTTTCCTTCAAAACTCCCTGAGTTTTTTATCCGACTACTGACTGATTTAGGTGATACTGTGCTTGATCCATTTGCAGGAAGTTGTGTAACGGGTGAAGTATGTGAACACTTGCAACGCAAGTGGATTTGTTGTGAAATTGAGAAGGATTATGTTGAGGGAGCAAAAGGAAGATTTGACAAAGAAAATCTAACTCAACTAAACGGTAAAAACGACCCGATTTCGTATAGTATTTATAGCTCTTCGGCTTTGTGGGATAGTTCAGATATTTCAGAAATTGAGACTCTACCATCAGATGGGGGAAAAAACCGACCTAAAAATCGCAAGTCAAAAGGTGATTAATGAATGCCTGCGTTAACTAGCAATCAACGTGTAAAAGTTATCCTAGACGCCTTAGCAGAAAGCAATGCATCGGCTGTATCAATTTCTGACCGTAATAAAAACCCACGCAAGTTTGCCGTGAGTTCTACTCAAGGTGATTTTGAGTTATGGATTTATATTTGGACTTTGACTCATGGAGGAGGCAAAGCACGCCCTAAAAATGAATACCGTATTCAGGTAACAGGAATCCAATCACCGCTTCAAATCAACCCAAATGGAGCTACTTTGCTAATTGGATATGAACCCAATTTAGGTTGTTTTGCCGGTTTTGACATAACAAAGCATTTCACGTTCTCCGCGAAATCTCCTTCTATTCAAATTCCAATTACTGTTTTAAATGATGCTCTACAATATGGTTTTTCATTCATAACCAAAGGGAATGACGAAATTGCCATCGGAATTCGGAGTGACCAATTTTTGTCTTATTGTATGAATTCTACAGTATTGCATAGTCAGGGAAGTGATGCAAACTCTGTAAATCTCCTACAACGAGCAGCTTCGCTTGAAGAATTAAGAGATGTTGATTATCAGGAAATTACAACAGAGAGACAGGTCGTCGTTAGAGAAGTGTCAAGACTTTCTAGAGCATCAAATTTCAGAAAAAAGGTTACAGATGCTTATGGGCGTCGATGTGCAGTCACTCGGATACAATTGAATTTAATAGACGCAGCTCATATTTTGCCAGTAGGAGTAAATGGTAGCAGTGATAATGTTGTTAATGGGATTTGTTTATCTCCAACTTATCATCGTGCATTTGATACATCACTTATTTATCTAGATGAAAATTGGATAATGCAAATCAATCCTGAAAAGCAGGATCGTTTAGTTATGGATGGCTTAGGAGGGGGTTTAGATAATTTTCGAGCATACTTAGGACAGCGGATTCATTTACCCTATGATAGAAACCAATGGCCTTCCAGAGAAATGATCCATCGAGCCAATATAATTAGAAATATTATCCGGTAGAATGCACTACACTCTAATTCGCCTCCATATCGCCGGCAACCAATGCATCCCATACTTTTGATTCCAGGTGAACAGCCTGTTCAACTGTGATAGCGGCTTTTTTGTTTGGCATGGCGTTAGGGAGCGACGACTAGCGGCAAATAGTTGTCGTATATTTGGGCAGCCACCACCAATGTAATGGGGATTTGAATTGGGCTGTTGATCGTTGTCGGATCAGAGGCGGTGACGGTGGTGGTGGTTTGGTACACGCCTGCCGGCATTCCCGTAGCGTCTATCGACACCGTAAACGAGCCGCCAGCGCCCCCCGACGCCGGAGCGATATTCACCGGCAAGCTGCCGCCGTCATCAACCGCCTGCCAGGTCACGCCATTGTCGTTGATAAAGTCGACCGTAATTGAGCCGTTTTGCATGGCAGGCAGCGAACCGCCCGCCAAAAAAGTTAACCCCTGTGGCATCGACACCGACATCTCTGGCGGCGGGGCGGCGCCAATGGCGATAAGCCCAGCATCGTCCCAATAGACATCGTTGTGTTTAACCGCCCAGGTTGGTTGGGAAAAGGTGTACACTGTCAGGGTAGAGGATTGGGCGGTCGCTTCGACCTCAAATAAGCCATAGCTGTCGTATTGTTCCCGCATCGCTCCCCAAACGATGTTGGGGGCGGCGCTGTCGGTGGTGGGCCAAGCGGTTCCGCCAGTGGGATCGATGCCAACTTTCATATTTAATATGCCGGCGTTAGGACCAGAAAGGGCGTCATCGTCGTCATCTGCCGACCAAGCATGCCCCCAGGCGCAAAAGCGATAGGTTTCGCCTGGCGTGACCGGCAGTTGTTGCATCATCCCGGCGCGATGGGTGCTGAAAAAAGTGAAAAATTGTTGGGCGGCGTCTCCCGAACGAACCCGTGGCGGGTTATTGAAGATGGGGTCAGCCGGTTTGTATTCTGGTTGACGAATGATGTGACCGGGATCGCTGGGATTATGTGACAGCCACCAGGGCGACCAGTTGGGCGCCATTTGGGCGGTGGTGCAGATGCCGGCAGGGCAATCGGGGTGACCGCCGGGCGGAATATAACTGCTGTATGTCCCTTCAAACGAGGAGTTCGCCAACAGATTGACGCCGCCATCGCACCCTGTTCCAGGTTGGGTGAGTTGGCTGCCCTCCAGCGCCAATGTGGGCGGGCGTTTGGCGTTGCGAGAAATGCCGGCATTTGCAGTTGAAGCAGCCATCATCAATAACGCCAGCAAAGAAACGAGTTTTCTCATCCAATCCTCCAACAATAATAGAGATTTATAAACAAGACCGATAAATTGACCGGACTATGCTGCCATGATACAACAGGACTCATCAGATAATTAGCGCCAGGAGAGGAATTATCATGAAGAAATTAAAAAAGGCGGTTGTGGTCCTGTTGCTGGCAGTGGCATTGTTGGCTGTTGCGGTTGCCGGCATCGTCATTCGCGCCATCCGCAAACCATTCCCTCAAACAGACGGCAACATCAATGTATCGGGATTAAACGCCGAAGTCAATGTTCTAAGAGATGACTTTGGTATCCCGCATATCTACGCTCAAAACGAGCGGGATCTCTTTTTTGCCCAGGGGTATATTCACGCCCAAGATCGCTTCTGGCAGATGGAGTTTTGGCGACACATTGGGCAGGGCAGATTGTCTGAAATTGTGGGGGAGCCAACAGTTAACTCAGACAAATTTATTCGGACGATGGGCTGGCATCGTATGGCGCAAAATACCCTCGATTATTATCAACAAGAAGCCCCAGATTATTACGCCATTTTAGAGGCGTATGCTGCTGGCGTAAACGCCTATTTGGCTGAAAATGGGGAAAATATCTCCATCAATCAGACGATTTTGGGATTGGTGGGCGACCCCTGGGAGATTGAACCCTGGACGCCATTAAATACCGTCAGTTGGGGGATAGTGATGGCGGATGATTTGGGCGGCAACTATTCGGGCGAAATTTCGCGGGCTACACTAATCGCCGAATTAGGGCAAGAGACAGTAAATGAGTTGCTGCCCCCGTATCCCTATGACAATCGCCCGGTGATCGTCCCGTCAGAGTGGATGTCGAGCGCGAAAATGCCGGCATTCCCCAACCCCGCCACGCAAATCGACTGGAGCCGCGTCAACCTGGAAACGGTTGAGCCCCCCGCTGCCGGCTTCGCCTTTGGGCGTGGCGCTGGCATCGGCAGCAACAATTGGGTGGTTAGCGGCGAGCATACCGCCAGCGGCAAACCATTGTTGGCAAACGACCCCCATCTGGGCATTCAGATGCCCTCCATTTGGTACGAAGTAGGATTGCATGCCCCCGGTTGGGATGTGGCTGGCTTCTCCTTTGCCGGCGTGCCTGGAGTGATCGTCGGGCACAATGAGCGTATCGCCTGGGGCGTCACCAATGTCGGTCCCGATGTGCAAGATCTGTATATCGAGCGGATCAACCCAGACAACCCTAACCAATACCAATTTATGGGGGAGTGGCGGGAGATAGAAACGATTCAAGAGACGATCAAAGTGAATGGCGGCGAAGATGTTGCGTTGGAGGTAAGGCTGACCCACCATGGTCCGATCATCAACGATGTGACCGCTGCCGAAGGGGATTTGTTGGCGCTTCGTTGGACTGCCCAAGAGCCATCGCGCACTTTGCAAGCGATTGTGCTGCTCAATCAAGCCCAAAATTATGCAGATTTTCGGGAGGCGTTACGCTTTTTCGATGTGCCGTCTCAAAATGTGGTATACGCCGATGTAGACGGCAATATCGCTTACCAAACGCCAGGGTTAATTCCCATTCGCAAAAATGGAGACGGCTTGACGCCAGTTCCCGGTTGGACGGGGGAATATGAGTGGGAGGGGTGGATACCGTATGAGGAGTTGCCGGCAGTTCTCAATCCAGAACAAGGGGTTATCGTTACCGCCAACCATGCCGTTGTCGATGAACAATATCCATATCTGCTCTCATTAAATTGGTCAGACGGCGACCGGGGCAAGCGTATCAACGATATGATCGGTGAGATTATAGCCCACCGCCCCATCACCGCCGACGATTTCGCCCACATTCAAAACGACAGCTACTCGTTGCTGGCTGAAAGTTACGCGCCCCTTTTTGACGCGCTATCCAGCCCGGATGGGGAGGTTCAGGCGGCGATTGAGCTATTGCAAGGGTGGGAAGATTACCAATTGCGGCGCGATAGCGTGCCGGCAGCGTTGTTTGAGATTTTTTATATGCATTTGGTTGAGCTTGCTCTGGCGGACGATGTGGGCGGGGATCAGGTGGGTCGCAGTTACAGCCTTATCTTTTTCCAGCAATTGGCGGGGCAGCCAACGGCTGCCTGGTGGGACGATGCCGGCACGCCCGCCGTTGAAACGCGGGATGAGTTGGCTTTACAAGCCATCGGTGAAACAGTCGCTTGGTTTAAGGAAAATGTGGGCGATGATATGGATAGCTGGAGATGGGGCGACATTCATACCGCTACCTTTGTCAGCGTCCCGGTGGGGCAAAGCGACATCGCTCCGATAAAATCGCTGGTCAATCGAGGTCCAATTGCGGTAGATGGCGGCAGAAGCATCGTCAATGCCAACAGTTGGCGCTGGAGCGATCCCGCCATAGTAACTGGGCACCCTTCCATGCGGATGATTTTGGAGTTGAGCGACTTTGACCAAAGCCGGGCGATTAACCCCACCGGGCAAAGCGGCCATCCTATGCATCCGCATTATGGCGATATGATTGGTTTATGGGCAACGGGCGAATACCATCCGCTGCCATTTACGCAATCGGCGGTGGAATCGCGTATGACCGACCAATTAAAACTTACGCCAGCCCAGTAATACAATTGGCGTAATCGGGCTCAATGGCGAAGCCTTTTGGTATATGCCGGCTCAGATTTGCCGCCTACCCATAGCGCAGGGCGGCGGTTTTGGTTGTTGGATTGGGTGAGCTGCCTGAAAAGGGGCGGGTTAAATGTTGAACAAGGTCGCCAAGAACCAGCCGCCAGCAATAATATTCAGCAAAAATAGAAACGCCAAAATTGCCCGTTGCCCAGCGGTAAACATAGAAGCAAAGCCGCTGCTGCGCCCGCTAACATTGGACTCTGAATAGCTGTAACTGTCTATATCATCGTATGCTTCACTGGCAAGGGCGGTGCGTTCGCGCAACATGTCGAACTCATCGGCTTCAATCGCTTCGTCGATTTCAGAGCGGATGATGGGGGCAGTTGCCGGCAATGGGGCGGGGGCGATAAATGTATCCTCTTCATCTGTTGGCGCGCTAAAGGCAGTATCGTCTTCAGCATTTCCGACATCGGTTAGCCAATCGGGCAATTCATCGTCGTCATCGTCACGTAAAAAATCAAAATCATCTACCATCGCTACATCTCCAGAAATTATTCCGTAAAAAATCAGGACATCTCTTACCAATCAGTCGCTGCCGACAATGTTGTTTTGAGGCACTCAGCGCGGAACTTTTCTCAACATTATGTTGATGATATTGATAAGGCTATCTCTAAACCGATAAGTTGTCAATATTATGTCGCAAAGAGCGCGTAAAGGGCTGCATTTAGGTAGTACGTTAGTAGGAAGTTGGGTTCGGGCGCAAAGAGACCTCTCCGGCGGAGACTGTGTGCAACGCGCCGGCATCGTCGCGAATGAGCAGATGCCCCCATTGATCTACATCTTCAGCGATGCCGGCAAGTAAGCCATTTTTGCCATGCGCTGCCACTGGTTTACCCAATGTCCACAACCGCCTTCGCCATGCCGGCACAGGGGAGACGCCGCTCGCCGCTTTTTCCCAACCCATTTCCATCTCGATGAGAAACGCGGCTAACAACTTCCGCCGATCTGTTTTTTTGCCGCTTTCCAGCAAAATCGAGGTCGCTGGCGGGTTGGTTGCCGGCAATTGATTTGCCAAATTGTTAACGTTGATGCCGACGCCGATTACTAACGCTTCCATTCCTTCTGCCGCCCAGACCGCTTCCGCCAAAATTCCGCCACATTTTCGATAGCCGCCTTCAGGCGAAGATGCCGGGGCTATTAAATCGTTGGGCCATTTAAGTTGGGTGGACAGGCGGGCGACCTTCGCCATGGCGTTGCCGGCAGCGATGCCGGCGATAATCGTCCCCCAGGCGCTCTGTTCAGCCCTCCAATTGGGGCGTAGAAAAATCGAAACTAATAACCCGACGCCAGGCGGCGATTGCCAGCCTCGCCTCAACCTGCCTTGCCCTTTGGATTGAAAATCTGCCGCCGCCACCGCGCCATGGGGCAAATGGCTGGCATGTTCAATCAGCCAGCGATTGGTTGAATTGATCGTGGAAAAAAAAGTATAATGTTGCCCTATCCATGTGGCGGGAGAACGAAAATTCAGCAGATTCATGGGAGTGCGTTAACGCGATTTTCACAAAAACATTGACTAATATAACAAAACTAGCCTATAATGGTAAACCTAGCGTGAAGAAAGCGTGAATTTATTGTGCAGAGAACGTATCGGACGCTCCAGCGTTTAATTTTTATTGTGAGATGAGAGTAGTGGAAATGAACATTCAAGACCAACCAACAACCACAACCGCCCCCCCCATGGCAGATGATCCATATTGGTTATCATTATTTGCCTTGGAAGAGAGCGACCCCCCTTCAAAAAAAGAGATGAGCCAGCCGCCGGAGGAGTTGAAGTCGCTCCCGCCTTCTGCCAGCAACCATGTTCCAAAACCAAAGATGAGCGCCCAATGGCTGCGCGCGGAACAAGCGTACAAGCAGGATGAATTATTGGAGTTGACCGTCATCGATTATAACAAAGGGGGATTGCTAGTCGATTGGAATGGCTTGCAAGGGTTTGTGCCGGCATCCCAACTGGTCATCTTGCCCCATTTCCATATCGAAGCGGAACGGCTCAGGGAATTAAAACGACGGATAAACAGCAAATTGCGCCTCAAAATAATTGAATTTGATCGAGCCACCAACCGACTGATCTTATCGGAACGGGCGGCAGAAGTTGGCGCCTCTGACCGAGAAAAGCTGCTTTCTAGCCTGAAGGCGGGAGAAATTGTCAAAGGCAGAGTGACCAATTTGACTAAATTTGGAGCGTTTGTTGATTTAGGCGGCGTGGAAGGATTAATTCACATTTCAGAACTGTCTTGGGGGCGAGTAGAACATCCCAGCCACATTTTGACTGAAGGAGAGCCGGTAGAAACGTTGGTGTTGGGCGTTCAACCCGCCGAAGAGCGTATCGCCCTTAGCTTAAAGCAGTTACAAATCAACCCCTGGGAAAAGCTAGAAGAGCGGTATACCCCCGGTCAATATGTAACCGGAACGGTGAGCAATATCCTCCATTTTGGCGCCTTTGTTCAAGTAGAGGATGGGCTAGAAGGGTTGATCCATACCTCCGAATTGGCGGAAGGGGCATTTATGCACCCCAAAAATGTAGTGCAACTGGGGCAAAAGGTGCGGGCTCGCGTGTTGGAAGCGAATGGAGCAAAAAGGCGTTTGGCGCTAAGTTTGCGAAAAGAGCCAGTGGAGGACGAGAGCCAAGAAACGGATAGCTAAACTGGCTGCCACGCAACCTCAACGAAAAATGGCTAGTTGTTGAATTGGCAAATAGTTAACGGGTAACCTGTTTATTTGTCGTTCTGCACATTAATTGAGAAGATAGGGGCAAGCGTTGCCGGCATTTTTGCGCCGATTTGAAACGCTGAAACAAGGTTAGCGACACACAATGTCTCGATCGTCTTCCGCCAAACGAACCCGTTCCACCCGCCGTGAAAGCGCCCCGCCTCCCACCTGGGACGAAAAGTTGATTCGCGCTTTACTCCCTTACCGGATAGAGATGCTGGGATTGATTGCCGCGTTTTTTGGAGCGTTGATCTTGCTCAACTTGCCGGCAAGCTCCGATTCAGCGTTCGGATGGGTGAGCCAAAAGCTGCGGCAATTGGCGGGTTGGGGCAGCTATGTGATCACCATTGGATTGCTGTTTGGCGGGTTGTACCTCCTCTTTCGCCGGATAGACCGCCGCATCAAAATCACAGCGGGGCAAATCATCGGCGTCGAACTGATCATGATGGCGTTGCTGCCCCTGACCCATTGGTCATTGGGCATTCGAATGCCGCAGGCATTGGCGGGAGAAGGGGGCGGAGTGGTTGGCTGGGCATTGTCTACCTGGCTGTTTGCCATTCTAGGTCCCATCCTGACCATTATCTTGTGGCTGATTTTCCTGATCCTGGGCTTTATTTTGTTGTTTCAGATTAGGGGGAGCGACATTGTGCGCGGCTTGCGCGACTTTTCCATCTTTTTAGAAAGGATTGGGGCGCGTTTAGCCCCCGTTGATCAAGTGGATGTGGTGGGGCATGGGGCGCATGCGCCTGATGAGGCATTGTCTGAAGAACCGTTTGATGAACATCAACCTTTGTCGACGATTGGGCGGTCTGCCCAATTGCCTGAATTAAGGATGTTGAAAGAAGGGGTTGGATTCGACCCCGATCCGGCGGACATCGCCTGGAAGCGAGAACGAATCATCGAAACGCTGGCGGATTTTGGCTTGCCGGCATCTATCGACCCCCAACAAATCCGCTTTGGACCGACTGTTACCCAGTTTGGCGTCAAACCGGGCGTCATTACCAAAACTAAATCAGACGGCACAATTCACGAGCAGCGAGTGCGGGTGGGGCAAATTGCCGCTTTGCAAAAAGATTTGGCGTTGGCTTTGGCGGTCAATCGGCTGCGTATAGAAGCGCCAGTGCCGGGGCGGGGCGTAGTGGGTATTGAAGCGCCCAATGGCGATACATCGCTGGTGCGGTTGCGCCCCCTTTTGGAATCTGCTGTTTATCGTCGTTTGGGAACGCCGCTGGCGATTGGGTTGGGGCAAGATGTTGCCGGCATGCCTATCGTCACCGATATCGCTAAATTGCCCCATCTGCTCATCGCCGGCGCAACTGGCTCGGGCAAATCCGTCTGCCTAAACGCCATGATCGCCAACCTCATCTTCAACAATGCCCCCGACACCTTGCGCCTGGTTCTGATCGACCCTAAACTAGTGGAAATGATTCGCTTTAATGGGCTGCCCCACCTGCTGGGAAACGTGGAAACGGATCATGATCGAGTGATCGGCGTGTTGCGGTGGATGATGGCGGAGATGGATCAACGCTATTTGATGTTTGCCAATGTGGGAGTCCGTGATCTGAAAGCGTACAACGATCGTATTATGCGGTTAAAAGGGGAAGGGGCATTGCCTTATATCGTGATGGTCATTGACGAGTTGGCGGATTTGATGGCGATCTATCCGGCGGATGTGGAGCGAGGATTGACCCGCCTGGCTCAAATGGCGCGGGCGACGGGCATCCATCTCATTGTAGCCACCCAACGCCCATCGACGGATGTGATTACTGGGTTGATCAAAGCCAACTTTCCAGCCCGTATCGCCTTTTCGGTGGCGTCTAGTACCGATTCGCGGGTGATTATAGATGGAGTGGGAGCGGAGAGTTTGTTAGGGCGTGGAGATATGTTGTTTTTGCCGGCAGACGCCAGCGTGCCGGCCCGGGTGCAAGGAGTGTATGTGGACGACGATGAAATCGACCGCATCGTCGCCTATTGGGAAAATACATTACCCAATTTCGACGCCGCCCCCGCTCCCTGGGAAAGTTTGCTGGCGCGCATGAATGTCATCGAACAGACAGACAATATGTTGGAGAGAGCAGTTAAATTCGCCCAGGAAAATGAAAATATTTCAACGTCGTTGTTGCAACGCAAATTGCGGGTGGGCTTTCCCCGGGCAGCGCGGCTGATGGAAGCGTTGTATGAGATGGGGATGGTGGAAGATCCCAAAACGGGCGGAAAAACCCGCCGTTCATTGGTCTCAGACGATGAAGGGGACGCCCTGGACGATTTTTTGGCAACCCAGGATTAAGGGCAGAGAAGCGCGATCTTTTTGCCTAAATTTTGCCGGCATGCAGCGTCAACAACGTCACTTCTGGCGGACAGTTGAGGCGGTATGGATACCCTGCCACGCCAATCCCCCGCGATGTGTAAAGCTGCATCCCATTAGATTGATTTAACCCAGCGTCATACTTGCGCCCATATTGGGGCAAAATCAGCGCCCCTACCCCCGGCAGTCGGATCTGCCCGCCATGGCTGTGCCCCGACAGTTGGCAATCAACCCGCCCATCCAGGCTAAATTGGTCGGCGAAGTCGGGTTCGTGCGCCAGCAACAGGGTAAATGAAGCGTTAGAAGGGCGGTTATCTAAGACGGCGGTTAAATCGGGCTGCCCCGACCAACAATCGTCTACGCCTGCCACAAAAACGCCGTTGCCCAAATCTTCCCCCTGATTAATCAACAGCTGGCTCTCAGATTCAGCAAAGGCGGCTTTGATCCTGGCTGAATCGGTCCAATAATCATGGTTGCCCAGCACGGCGAAAACGCCGTATTTGGCTTGCAATTGGTTTAATGCCGGCATCAACTCAAACGCCGATTCCGCATCTTCCAACACATAATCACCCGCCAAAGCAACCAAATCAGGCTGCTGTTCATTTGCCAGCGCTACCGCCACTTTCACCTGCTCGATTTGGGTAAAGGGATGGAGGTGAAAGTCGCTGAGCAAAACGATTTTGAAGCCGTGCAATTCGTCGGGCAATGCCGGCAATCGCAATGTGACCTTTTCTAAAACCACCCGTTCTGGCTCGATGTAACGGGCGTAGCCACAAAGACCGGCGACGCCAGCGATGCCGGCAACGACGCTGCCTCCGCCCAACTTTAAAAAACGTCTGCGATTCATGTCCGATAATTTTAACGCGACAGCTCCACGAACCCATGCCGACTCTTGCCGGCATCTCTCCTTTCAGTATAATCCTCCAATCGGCTACTTTTAGCCTCCCTTTTTTGGAGAAAAAATAATCTATGGCACAACGCACCATCTTCCCGTTTACCGCGATTGTCGGACAAGAGCGGATGAAACGCGCCCTCATCCTCAACGCCGTTAATCCCCGCATTGGCGGGGTGCTGATACGCGGCGAGCGCGGCACTGCCAAATCGACCGCTGCCCGCGCCCTGGCTGCCCTGTTGCCAGACATCACCGTAATCGCCGATTGCCGCTTTGGTTGCGACCCAACCACGTCATCCACCTGGTGCGACGAATGCCGTTCCGCTCACTCCAATGGAACTACGCCAACTAAAATCCGCCGCACCCCCTTTGTCGATTTGCCGGTCAGCGCTACGGAAGACCGCGTGGTCGGCACGCTTGACATCGAACAGGCTATTCAAAAAGGGGAAAAACATTTCGACACCGGCGTCTTAGCGTCCGCCAATAGAGGGCTGTTGTATGTGGATGAGGTGAATTTGCTCGACGACCATGTAGTCGATTTGCTATTAGATTCAGCGGCGATGGGCATCAACGTAGTCGAACGAGAAGGGATTAGCTTTTCTCACCCTGCCAACTTTATTTTGGTTGGCACTATGAATCCCGAAGAAGGGGATTTGCGCCCTCAATTGTTGGATCGTTTCGCATTTGCCGTCAATATTTCTGGTTTGGTAGACCCTCAGCAACGGATGCAGATTATGGAACGCCGCCTCGATTTTGAGCAAGACGCCGATCATTTCCATCAGGAATGGGCAGGCAAAGAAGCGGAATTGTCCGACCAAATCGCCAACGCTCGCCAGCTTGTCGGCAAAGTGCGTTACAGTCGGCGCGATTTGGCGTCCATCGCCAGTTTAACCTCTTCGATGAATGTAGATGGACATCGGGCTGACCTGGTTATATTGCGCGGCGCGCAAGCCCATGCCGCATTGCGCAGCGACAGTCAGATAACGGATCAGGATATTTTGATCGCAGCGGAATTGGCGCTGCCGCATCGCGTAAAAAGCCGAGCCTTTGAAGACGCTTCCGTTTCGGCATATGATTTGCAGGAGCGGATGGAACAAGCCCAAAGCGAGTGGGGGGATGGCGAATTCGTCGAATCGAATCCCGAAGAGGGGGAAACTGGGCAAGAAAAAAAAAACAAGCGTTAGATTCTGAAATGGAAGATGGGGCGGATGTGGGGCAGATGGATGCCGCCCCGCAATCTGTGCCGCAAACAGCCCAAGACGGGCAATGGTGGGACGGGGGGCAACAAAAAACGTCGAAACAGGAGTTTTCGACCCGACGGCTGGATACTCAACTCGACCGCCTGACGCGAAAATCTGCCGGCAAACGCTCGCGCACCAAAACAGAGCGAAAACGGGGACGTTACATTCAATCTCGCGTGCCGAAACAAGGCGAAAAAGTGACAGATTTGGCGTTTGACGCCACCTTTAGGGCAGCCGCTCCATACCAGCAAGCCCGTGACCGCTCTAAAATGGCGTTGGCGTTGCGCAAAGAAGATATTCGGGAAAAGGTGCGCGTTCGCCGCTCGGCAAACCTGATATTGTTTGTGGTAGACGCCAGTTGGAGCATGGCGGTGTCAGAGCGAATGGAAGCGACCAAAGGGGCGATTATGTCGCTGTTAAGCGACGCTTATGTGCGCCGCGACCGGGTGGGATTGATCGTGTTCAACAAAGATCAGGCGCGGCTGGTGTTGCCGCCGACAAATTCGGTGTTGCTGGCGAAAAAAGCGTTGGCGAATATCGCAGTCGGAGGCAAAACGCCGCTGTCGGCGGGGCTGCTGCTGGCGTTAGAGGTCTTTCGCAAAGAAGCGGTGACGCACCCAGATGTGATGCCGTTGATGATTTTGCTGACGGATGGGGCGGGCAATGTCAGCTTGTCGGAGATGCCGCCGCAGCAAGAGGCGCACCGCATCGCCCACCTGATCAGAGAGGCTAATGTACGGTCACTGGTGATCAATATGGAACATCAGGCGTTTGACCAGGGATTGGCGAAATTGTTGGCTGACCAGTTGGATTGCAGTTGTTTCAGTTTAGCCGATTTGCGGGCGGAAACGTTGTACCATACCGTTTTGGAGCAGTTGGATTAGGCGGATGGCGCGGGGTGGGGAGCGGGAAACGCGAATAGTTCTGAAGCCTGAATACCTGTCGCATGAAGTTTATAATCGTCCAACCACTTGTGCATGACATAGGCATCCACTAATCCTTTTTGAGCATGGTTGAACGCTTTGGGCAGCGTACCGACGATTTCAAAACCAAGTTCACGCCATAGGGTAACCGTTCTCACATGTGTTGACACAGCTAAGTTGAATTGCATGGCTAAAAAGCCTAACCGGCCCGCTTCACCATGAGAATGCCGGCACATCTCTCGCCCGATTCCTTTTCCTCTAGCCCAACTTGCCGCCATAAAACCGGCGTTACACACATGCCCGCCTAGCCCAGGCTGATTGACCGTGAAGTAATAAATGCCGGCAATCTCCCATTCCAGGATGCCACATAATTTGACTTGTCTGCCCCCAACCACAACTGTAACGCCTCTTCTGTGCCGATGTCTGGCGGATAGACGTAGGCGCCGCCTGTTTTAATCGCCTCATGAAAAATCGCCCAGATGGCGCCGCGATCAGCTTCGGCAGCTAGGCGAAAGTGAAGCATGGATTTCGGTTACTTTGGCGGCGGTTATCCTAAAGCAATTTCATCAGCAAATTCAGGGTGTGATAATGGATGCGTCTGAAAGGGGTTGCCCAACCGCTGCTAGGCATCACCGGCGGAAAGAGCGCCGCTCCTGGCTGATCAAAACTATTGCCGGCGCCAGAGCCATCCCACAAAATATCTGCGCCAGGTATGCCCATCTCCTTGATTAAGCCGGCGGGATCGTAGCCGTTGTTTTCCATCACATTGTCGTGCACCCAATTGTTTTCGGGAGTAGGTCCCACATCTATTTCATCCGCTTCGTAAGCCAAAAAGAGATTAAAAATGCCCACGCCGCCTGTCTTATTGTTGCGGATCACATTATCATATACCTCGACCTCATCAGCGGCTAAAATGGCGATGCCCGCCCCCGATGGCGCGATAGCGGCGGTGATTTCGGGCGGGGCGAAGTTGGGATGGTTGTTGTTTTCGACGATGTTGTCATGCACTTTAGTTTTTAAGGATACTTTGGAGGGGAGGTTGGGCAGCAAGTCGATGAGGATGCCGGTGGCGTTGTCGTGGACATAATTGTTGTACACGTCGGCGGTTACGGTGTTTTCCACTTCGATGCCAAGCACATTTTCGTATGCTTCGCTTTCTCGTATGACGACCTGGGCGGATTTGCCGGCATAGATGCCGGCATCGTGCATGCCTACCGCTGTGACATATTCCACCAACACCTCGGTGCAACGTGTGGGGTAAACGCCATAGGTGCCGGTATCTTCCACAAAGAGATGGTGCAAGTGAACATTTTGCGATCCTTCGACCAAAATGCCATTGCTGCGGTAGTGGCGCACTTCGAAATTCGCCATCTCAAAGTTGTTGCCGGCAGCGATCACCCCATCGGCTCGTTCCCCGTCTCCATGCAAAATTGGGTAGTCGCCAGCCGCATTTGGTTCGCCAATAAAGCTGAAATCGTTGAGGTCGATGACCACTGTCTGATGATATTCGCCGTATGGCACCACCACGGTATCCCCCGGCTGAGCCTGATCAACCACTGCCTGAATATCCCCATTTGGCTCAACCCGCAAAGCCATAGGCTGGCTGCGACGGGGTTGAATGAATTCGCCAGCCGAGGTAACGGCGTTGACGCTCGCCGCCAGGTCGCGCCCGGGATTGGCGGCGGGTTGAATTATGGATAATCCAGATGGCACAGCGTCGGGGATTGCCGGCATTCCTGATTCGTCTGTTAGAGCGATTAAAAAGTTGATGAGGTCTGATTTTTCCTGTGCTGATAGCTCAAAACCCAGCACAAACATATCAACGTCTTCGATTTGTTGAGAGTCGATCGACCGTCCGCCGCCAGCGGCATAAAAATCGACCACCTCTTCTAGGGCATTAAATGAGCCGTTGTGCATGTAGGGGGCGGTCAACGCTACATTGCGTAAGGTTGGCACGGCAAACGCCCCAGCGGGGGCGTCGGCGGCGAAACCGGCTCGTCCGGGGTCGTCGTCGGGTACGCCAATTACCCGAAATGTTTCTGTATCAAAAGTGGGGGCGGCGTGGCATTCAAAACAGCGGGTGGCGGCTGAACGGAATAATTCCAAGCCCCGTCTTTGTGACGGGGTGAGGGCGGCTTTGTTGCCGGCAATATATTGGTCGTATGGGCTATTTTTGCTGAGCAACGTCCGCTCAAAGGCAGCTATCGCCTGCTGCGTTTGCTCGATGGTGATGTCGCTCGTTCCAAACGCTTCTGAAAAGAGGACGCCATATTCAGGGATGGCTTGCAAATCCGCCACCAGTTGGTCGGGGTCGCTGCCCATTTCAGATGGATGAGTGATGGCGGTCAACGCTTGCCCTTCCAACGAATCTTCCCGCCCATCCCAAAAGAGGGTGGTCGCCACGTCGGCGTTCCAGATAGTGGGGGTGTTGCGGCTCAGTTCGCCCTCCATCCCTTCCGAGAATGGTCTGTTGTCGGCAAAACCATAATCTGGGTGATGGCACGAAGCGCAAGCGATTTGGTCGTTGTCGGACAAAATGGGGTCAAAGAAGAGCAATCGACCCAACTCAACCTTGGCGTCGGTGATAGGATTGTCTGCTGGGGCATTGCTGGCGGGAAATTGACGTTCTAACCCGCTGGTTGCCGGCAATATGCCCACCGCGCCAGCGCCATATTGGTCTGGGGACAAGATTTGGTCTTGGGGGATAGGGATAAAGGCGGCAATGCCGGCAGCGACCAATAGAGCAAGTAACAATATGGCTAAAATGCGAACCAACCATTTGAAGATGCCAGCCATCATTTCCTCCTAAATTTAAATCGGTTTGGACGAACTTCAATCTAGAAACTTGGTTTTTCTCTGATTTGTCGAGAGCCCCTGCCCAGAATCAAAACCCGAGTTTCGATGCGGACGCGTTACTCTTAATCTTTACTCTTGTTTTAAGGTTAGCATATATGCCACTACGGCGTCCAACTCTTCGCCAGTTAACTTTTTGCCGAAATCTTTGGTCATGGCATCAGGAAAGCCTTCCACCAGGTAATCGTCAGGTTTGAGAATTGAGATTTGCAAATATTGTTCGATTGGTTGATTGGGTTGGCGGTCAGCAGCGATATTGGCGATGCCGGCAAGCGATGGACCTACCACCACTACATCGGGGACAACAGCGTGGCAAGCGGCGCAATGGGTTTGGAATACCGTTTGCCCCTGTTTTTCAACCGGAGCGAGCGTGGGCTTGGGCGGCGCATTTCTGCCGACATTGCCGCACCCTGTTAGCCATGCCAAGCATAAAATTGCCCCCCACAGCAGCGTTGTGGGGAAATGTAGTCGATTAAAAATTTTAAAATAATCAAATGCCATCGATAATTATGGTCCAAATTTGTCTAAAATAGGAGCATAACTGCATCGGCAGCCATCTCGATGGGAACATCCTTCGTGGGGCAAAACCGGGACCTCTTCAAAGCGGTATGCGCCGTCTAGCGCCTTGCAAACCGGGCACGAGTCGCGGTTGGCAAGGATACGCACTTTGGTGGCTAATCCATTTTTAATTTTTTCTAAATTTTCAGCATGTTTTTCCGCTGTAATCACAACAGTTTCTCCGAATTGTGTTGAATGAATGGTGGGATTTTACGGGGAAGGCAGGCGGGGGGCAAGGGGATTGTGCCGGCGCCCAATGGCTTAGAAGGAGGGTAGAAAAGACAATAAGTGAGTTGTATTAGCCAACGATTTCGCTTTCTGAGATACTGCGTGTAGAAAAATCGTCATCAGGCGATGAACAGAAAGGAGAATATGATGTTAGAAAAGGCGCACGAACATATTGTTAGCGAATTGCAACAGGGCGCGCGAACCGACACGATATTTATCGTGACGGCAGTGTTGTTCAATTTAATAGTGTTAGCTGTGAACTCCATCGTTGCCGGGGAAGCAAGCGCTGGAAACGATAGCTCCACTAGCGGCGATTTAGTTCTAACAGTGTTTATCATCATGCTCATCATTGTGAACGGCATTGCCTTAGCCGCTCTAAATGTGGGCAAACAAACGCGCAACAAGCTCTCAGTTGGCGTGATTAGCATGTATGAAGATCAAAATGTGGCAAAATATTACGATAGCTCGTTGTTGGCGAATTACAATTCGCGCTATCGATTTTTCAGCGGCATTATCCTTTGCCTAGCAGTGACCGCCATTATCGTTCCGCTCATTATTCGGTTTAGTTAAATCTGCCGGTTGATAACTGCCCTAGACCCCATTGAATCATTCATATTTGATGAGCTGTCTACCAGCCAGTTATTTCCCTTGACAAACATGACGCGCCGTGTTATAAATTTTATGACGCGCTGCGTCAATCCGAATAAAACCATAGCCGGAATTTTGAGTCGGCATTAGCAGTGGAGATGATGATGTCAAAAAAGAGCGAACAAACTCCCTTATTGATCGAAATTGAAGAAGAAACGATTGAAAGCGGCAAAAGCGTATTGAAGATGGGTCGGACAGCGGTGTTAGCGACTCTGGGCTTGGCGGCATTTGGGAGCGACCGCATTGCCGGCATGCGTAGCAGAAGCGCCGAATATTTCGACAAATTGGTTGAACGAGGCGAAACCGCAGAGAAAGAAACCCGACAGGCGCTGGCAGCCCGCCGCAAACAAGCTAAAAAAATGTCTGCCAAAGCGGAGAATAACCTGGACAAACGGCTTGACGAAGTAGTTGAAAAACTAAACCTGCCCACCACAACCGATGTCAAAAAGTTGGCGACTAAAATCAACAACCTGAATAAAAAAATCGATGAGTTGGCAAAAGCCCAAGCCGCCTAACGCCCCGATAATAAGAAAAGAAAGTTAATCTGCTCCTAGACAAGCTGCTTGGAGCGATATAAGCGAGTTGGATTTTTTTACGATCCAACTCGCTTTTTATTTCGTCAACCCAAATGCCCCGCTAAAAGCGTCTCCTATTAGGGGATAAGCCCTTCCGGAACGCCATTGGGGTAAATTTCCTGTATCATATTTTCGATTTGCCCTACCCGATTGCCGGGATCAGGGTGGGTGCTCATAAATTCAGGCGGCGCAGCCCCTTGGTTAGCGGCTTCTAAAATACGCATCACCCCGATCATTGCCCGCGGATCGTAACCCGCCTCCCCCATAATCTGCACTCCTAATTGATCAGATTCCAATTCGTCGTCCCGCCCATATTTCATATTGACCATGCTGCCCACCAGCGAAGCCATGCGGGCGGCGTCATAACTTTCGGCGCCGACCGCCACCGCCCCCACCAATCCCTGGGTTAGCTCCGATTTGGCGATCCGTTGCGCCCCGTGCCGAGCTAGCACATGTCCGATTTCGTGCCCCAGCACGCCAGCCAACTGCCCTTCCGTTTCCAGTTGATTGTACAACGCGGCAGTGATAAAAATTTGTCCGCCAGGCAAGGCGAAGGCGTTCACCGTTTGCGAATCTCTCAATAAAGTAAACTCGAACTCCCAACCCCGATCGGCTGCTAGACTATTTTGCACCAGATGAAAGCCTACTTCATCCACATAATCTTGCAATTCTGGGTCGGGATACGCTCCGCCATGCTGCTGCACCATTTGGGGTACCGCCTGTAACCCCAGAACCACTTCTTGGTCTTGGGTAAGGCTGATATATTGCTTTTCGCCAGTGACGGGATTGAATTGAGATGAGCCAAAATAAGAGAACAAAGCAAACCCAGCAACAGCTAGGGCGATAATTAGCCGAATCTTGAAGTAGCTGCGCCCCCGCCTGCCATAGTTAGGTTGTCTTCGATACATGGATGCAAATCCTCCTTAATCCTCTAAAACAGGCACAAACTCCACCACTTCCAACGCTTCGTAAATCCCGCCTGCCAAGATGCCAAACAAAATGTGAGCGGCGATCATCACCCAGCTTCGCATCAGGAAGAACCAGGGGAAGAAGTAGGTGAAGGAGTAAAAGTTTATGCAATAGAGGGCGATGCCGAACAACGCCCCGACGATAACGGACACTTTCATCCCCCAGCGATGCACAATCGCCGCCAAAATCAGGGCGAAGATTACCGCCAAAATGAGCGTTGCGCCGATACTGGCGATCAATGCCGCCAGGCTAAAGGTGGCTGGCGGGGCGACAACTTCTTCGCCCAAGACAACGGAAGCCAGCAGCCGAATGTAAACCCAACTGTTACCGCTCAAAAATAAGGGGGCGGCGATGACGTTGAACAGCCAAAACAAGCCGCCTGCCGCCAAACCCGCCCACAGCGCTGCGCTCCAATCGACCAACTGTTTCATGCGAGGATAATTGGTGGTTGTCATAAAGGCATTCTCCTAATTCTAAATGTGCCCAAACTGCAACGATATTGTGCCAAACAATTGTTAAGGCTACGCTTTATGCGCCGCCAAAATAGTTTGCAATTTGCTTAACGCCAAGTTGCCGCCGCTGAGAATGAGGACTACTTTTTTGCCGGCAATTCGCTCCCTGTATCGCATCGCCGCCGCCAATGCGCATGCCCCAGCCCCTTCTGCCAAATTGTGCGTATGCTCCAAATAAGCGACGATCGCTTGCTTAATTTCCTCATCGTCAACCAGTACAAAATCATCCAAATAATGGCGCATAATGCGTTGCGTGTTCAAAAAAGGCACTCTGGTAGCCACCCCCTCAGCAAAGCTATTCATCTCTGCTTGAATGAGCTCGCCCACTTGCCAACTACGCTGCATAGCTGGAGCTTGCGCCGATTGAACGGCGATGATTTCAACCTGAGGATTGATCGTCTTGGCGGCAATGCTGGTTCCGCAGGCGCCACTGCCCGCCCCCACAGGTACGATAATCATCTCCACATCAGGCAGCTCTTCCATAATTTCCAACCCATATGTGCCTACCCCGCTAATCAGCGTTTCTTCTGTTGGTCCGACAAAACGCCCCCCTTTTTCTTCCGCCAATGCCATTACCCATTCACGGGCGGCGTCAAAATCGCGTCCATGCAAAACGACTTCTGCGCCTAACGCTCGCATAGCTTTTACTTTGCCAGGATTTGCCTCTTGCGGCGCGGCAATCAGGGCTTGGATGCCCAACGCTCTGGCAGCGTAGGCGATGCTTTGCCCATGGTTGCCGGTTGAAGCGGTGAATAAGCCCGCCTCTCGCTCGGCGGAGGATAAGGTGGCGGCTAGGTTTAATCCGCCCCGCACTTTGAACGCCCCAGTAGGGTTGTGATTTTCATGTTTGACATATATTTGGGCGTTTAGCAGCCGGCTGAGGGATGGGTAATGGATCAGTGGGGATGGTTTGAGATGGCGGGAGATGTGGCGGCGGGCGGTCAGGATATCTTGTAGGGTTGGCATGGGCGAACTCATTGTTTTCTCCAATTGGGTTGGGCGTTGCCGGCATTATTTTAGAGCAAAATTAAACGGGAAATGTCTTTACAAAAGATTTAGCTGCCGGCGCATGTAACCAGGTTTGTTAGTGATGATACCATGCGCGCCTAAATTGAGCAGTCGTTTTGCCTCAGCCGGTTCGTCAACCGTCCACACATGCACCCGCAACTGATGTTGACGCGCCCAATCCATATACGCTTTATCCACCATTTTTCTGCCAGGATGCTCAGCCTGTGCCCCAAACCAGGCGGGCGGCAATCTTTTGGCGGCAAAGGGTTTATACAAGAGAGCGGCAGTTAACGCCCGGCTTGGTAATGCGCGGCGGGCGCGCCACAACGCGGCTGGATGGAAAGAAGAAACGACGACCTGATTTTCTAGCTGATGGCGGTTGATAATCTGGGCGATTGTTCGCTCTAATCCCCGATCAAACCACCCTTCGCCTTTGATTTCGACGTTGTACAGAAAATCTTTGCCGCACGTTTCAAATAGTTGATTTAGCGTGGGAATTGGCGCGTCGTTTCCGGCATCTAACTGGGCTAATTGGGCGGCGGTAAAATCGTGGACGTGCCCAATGCCGTTGGTGGTGCGCTCCAAGGTGGGGTCGTGGATGATGACCGGCACGCCATCTTTTGCCAATTGAACGTCGAATTCGATGCCATCTGCTCCCTGAGTTTGCGCCAGGGTAAATGCCGGCAGCGTATTTTCCGGCGCGTCTGCGCTGGCTCCCCTATGCCCGATGATCAGCGGATGAGAAACTACCCATGATGAATCCATGGGCAGAATTATAGATCATAAATCGACAAAATAAGAATCGGCAGCGTTATCCAACAGCTCTTTGTTCAAAACCGGTTCTTCACCGCTGTAACTGGCGATGTCGAACAATTGATCTAAGATGTCGCGGGGGTGGTTGGCGCGCAATTTGCGGTTTTTCTTGATGTAATATTCTTGCAGCAGGTATTTAACCGCTTGGTCTTCATAAGCGATATTCCGATGGTCGCACAGCCGCTTAAATATTTCGCGATATTCATCAAAAGAGGGAGAGGTAATTTCAATTTTGTGCCGGATGCGGCGCAAAAACGCTTCGTCAACCAAATCGCGCGGAGGCAAGTTTGTAGAGAAAACGATCAACAGTTCAAAAGGAGCTTCGATTTTGGCGCCAGTGACTAAGGATAAAAAGTCAACTCCTTTTTCCATAGGCACAATCCAACGATTAAGCAAATCGCGCGGGCGGATTTGCTGACGCCCAAAGTCATCGATGAGGAACATACCGCCATTCGCTTTTAGTTGGAAAGGAGCTTCATAATATTTACTGTCTGTATGGTACGCTAACTCTAACCCATCCATGGTCAACTCGCCGCCAACCATAATCACCGGTCGTTTGATGCGAATCCAGCGGGCGTCTGGTCGATTGCTGGCAGAGTTCGACGATTCGTCTAACGTTTTGACATGATTGATCTCATCATACATTTTGATGATTTGCCCATCGACTTCAACCGCAAAAGGAATGTACATATCGCTGGTTAAGATCATCCGACCAACGCTTTCGGCGATAGTGGTTTTACCGTTGCCGGGAGGACCGTACAAGAATATCGATTTGCCAGAGTTAACGGCGGGACCGATTTTGGAGAAGATCCGGCGGTCGAGTACCAAATGGTTGAGGGCAGAGCGCATCATTCGCTCATTTACTTGCAGGCGTTCGTTTCCCTGGTAGCGAATCGCTCGCACATAATCATCCCAGGGAACTGGAGCGGCGCCGATGTAGGTGTTCCGTTCCAATTGTTCGCGGGCGCGGGCTGTGCCTTTAGAAGTGATAACATATTGGTACGCGCCTGCTCCTAATCCGCCAGAACCGGTTACCTCGCACATTCGTTCCCGTTTCAAAAAGTCCAAAATAGGGCTAAGAACAGTGGCGAAAGGCACACAAATATCTTCAGCGATTTGAAAACCAGTCACTTGTCCGCGGATATACATATATTTGAGAGCCATGTCGGAAAGAAAACCATGGGTGAGCCCGGTGTCTTCTAATGATTTGATGACTGACGGTTGCCACAAAGGTTGGTTAAGCTCTTCGGCTATTGTCTCTGTTGGGGAAACTTTGGTTGGTACTGCCACGTACACTCCTTATAGATAAAATATCTCACTCTATTGTCGGAATTAACTGGGTTTATGGAATAAAAACCTATAAAGTTAACATCGGAAGCCGATTTGAACACAATTTTTCACGAAACGGCGTTGACCGGCAGACGCCGCACAGAAAATCATTGTAACATATTTGGTTTTTGTTTTTCTAAGGGAAATTTGGACTATTTTTCGCTGATTAGCTCATATTCTCGCCGATTTCGTGCACATAAACGAGATTGGTATTGCCGGCTTTGTTGAAAGGGATGCCGGCAGTGATGATCACCCGTTCACCCTCTTGATAGTTTAAATCATCCAGATTTTTCACTACATCCACTGCATTTTCCAACATGCCGTCGGTGTTGTAGAAAAAACTATCGACGATCTCGCAGCGCACCCCCCACACCAGCGCCAACCATCGTTGCGTCGAAGTGAGCGGAGAGACGGCGATCACCTCCATAATGGGGCGGTGTCGGGCGATTTGACGGGCAGTATAACCTGACAAGGTAGAGGTGACGATAGCTTTGGCATTGACGATTTCGGCGATGGCGATACTGGCGCCGCTGATAGCGGCGGTAACGCTGGTGGGATCTTTGCCGATATCGGTGGCGTTTCGTTGCGCCCCTCTTCTGCGTTTCTGCCAATCGTTATAGGGGAACGCCTCTTCAGTTTTCAGCGCGATCTGACTCATCATCTCCACCGATTCGATGGGGAAGTTGCCGATGGCGGTTTCGGCGGAGAGCATTAGGGCGTCGCTGCCGTCTAGGATGGCGTTTGCTACGTCGCTGGCTTCTGCCCGGGTGGGACGCGGGTGGTTGACCATACTTTGCAACATTTGGGTGGCGGTAATAACGGGAATGCCGGCATTGTTGCAAGCGCGAATGATCCTCTTTTGCAGCAGCGGCACTTCTTGAGGCAGCATATCTAGCCCTAAATCCCCCCGCGCTACCATCATTCCATCTACCACTTGGCACAGCTCAGCCAATTGCTCTATCGCTTCCGAACGTTCGATTTTGGCGATAATTGGAATATGGCTGTTGCGCTGGCGCAACAGTTGGCGCAGCTCTTTCACATCTGTAACTGAACGGACGAAGGAGAGAGCGATATAGTCGAGGTCAAGTTCGCAAATCAAATCTAAATCGAGGCGGTCTTTGGGCGTGAGACTGGAAAATGGCAATTCGGTTGCCGGCACATTGATCCCTTTGCGCGCTTCCAACAATCCGCCCACAGTTACTTTGCAAATCAACACATCTTTGCGGTTTTCGTGTACCATCACCTCCACTTCGCCATCGCCAAATACCAATCGCGCTCCCGTTTGCAAGGCGTCGAACAGTTGGGGATGGGGCAAATGGATCATGTTAGGCTGCCCCCGATATTTGGTTAACAACAGCTCGTCATTCGCTTTTAAAAGAATCCCTTCTTTTTGAAAATAGCCCAACCGTAGTTTTGGTCCTTGCAAATCCCCCAAAACCGCCAGCACTTTTTTCCTTTGTAAGGCAAGCGAACGTAATTTTCTAATGGTTTCGGTGTGCCATTGATGCGTACCATGAGAAAAATTGATGCGGGCGACATTCATGCCGGCATCTAGCATCTGGACGATGGTCTCTTCGTCGTCTGACGCAGGCCCGATCGTGGCGACAATTTTTGTCCGAGCCATTTATGCCACGGGTTTCAATGTTAGCGTGATCTCCCCTAACTCATCTTTAATAGCTGTTACTTCGATTCGTTCGTTGGCCCCAAAAGTCTCCATCAGCCAATGTTGGGCGTCTCGCTCCAAAACAACCCGGGTCTGATCGTTGGATACCAGCCGCCATACTTGCCCGGTTTCTTTTTGATTGCGCCCGAACAGCAGCAAAACATCGCGGGTAGACGCTCTGGCTCGCTTGGCAAAAAAGGGCCAATGTTCCGCTTTAAGAACGATGAACCCCTTTTTCAACGAGATTGGTTTCAGTTCAGATACATACACCAGCTCTTCCAACCGCGCCGCTTTAATTAGATCCCGAGCGGAGGTCTCTTTTGCCGCTTGGTCGCGCGGCTCGGCCGACGCTGCTTTTTTCTTGGGGATAGGGCGTTTCAAATTGTCGGTAAGCAATCTGATTAGTGGTGTTGCCCCTTCTAACAGTTGGGCGATAACTTTCACCACCTCTTGCCGCATAAAGGAAACTTGTTCTGAGCCAATGCGATGGGTAAAGGAGAGGGCGGTTTTCCATTGAGCTTCGCCGTTCAAATATGCCGCTCGCTCGAAATGCTCTTTAATCAATTCAGGGGTCAAATCAGCGGCATCGCCTGTGTACAAATCTTGATAATGGGCAACTTCGTTGCCGGCATTATCCATAATCTCTAACTGTTGCAGCCGCATCTGCCAATCCGGTCCTAGAAGATGTATGAGCCGCAGCGTATTGTTCACATCGATCAACCCATTTTTATACGTTTTGCTCAGCTTTTTCTTGTCTAACTGGATGATCGTTAGAGCCAAATTCATCGGTTTGGCATTGAAAAATATATGCGCGTCAGATTCAATATCTTCGGCGGCAGCCAAATATGAGCCTTGATTTTTCACATCTAAGCCATGAACAGGCAATATCGTTTGCAGTTCTCGCGGTATTTCTAAATGCAACTGGGCGGCGAATATTTCAAGCTGCTCCAGTGCAAACTTAATCGCTTGCTCTTCGCCGCCTGCCCAGCCAAAAGCGGCGAACACAGGCATTGTCAACCCGGTAAATGGTGGTGTTTGTGCCATCTTATTTGCTTTTCCTTATGTCAATGTTAGTTGGTAGGTGGATTCCAGAATGTTGGCTCAACATAACCCCAATTTAATTGTAAGTTTGTTGATCAATATGCAATTTTTAGCAAATCATTGCGATTAATATTTGGGTAGTTCCAAAAAATGCTGGCAACGTAGCCGTTTGTTATATTAACTTTGCCCTCTCACTTAGTCAAGGGCGATTTGACGGAAAGCGGCGATTTTTAAGAAAAATTTGCGGCTCTGACAATATGGCATAGGTAAAAAGAGCGATCGGTTGTAAGATTGACGCAATTTATCCAACATCTATAGCAGAGGAAAGTTATGACCAAAAATGCCCCATCAGATCGGTTGTTGATTGGCGAAAAAATTCGGTTGACCGCTATCACCCCAAAAGATTTGCCTACTTTAGCCCAATGGGGACATGATACATATTTTATGCGCCGCCTAGACGCTGTGCCGGCAATGCCAAAAGCGGCAAAACAGTGGGAAAAATGGCTGGAAGAAGATGTTTACACAGACAAAACCCTTTACTCTTTTGCCGTTCGGCTATTAAACAAAGAAAAGATGATCGGGCTGGCAGAGTTTGAAGGGGTGTTGTGGAATCAGCGCAACGCTTATTTGGTAATCGGATTTGGCGATGCAAAACATCGCGGCAAAGGGTATGGGCGTGAAGCGATTGAACTTTTATTGCGTTTCGGATTTCATGAAATGAACCTACATCGCATCCATTTAACGGTATTTAGTTACAACGAGAACGCGATTCGTTTGTACGAAAGCGTTGGTTTTCAACGAGAAGGCTCTTACCGCGAACATATTCAACGAGATGGGGTATGGCACGATATGCATCTTTATGGCATATTGCGGCGAGAGTGGGAAGCTAGGCAAGCGTAAACGCTTTGCCGGAAAAATTGTTCGCAGGTAAGATTTGCTTCGCTTTAGAGCCTAATATTGTGGAAAGATGAGGAATTAAAACATGCCAATCGATCCGTTAAAACCCGCCCAATTGCGGCGTATCTGCACCAAAGACCATTTTTCTTTTGAAACGACCGCCGATATCGTATCTAAGGGCGCTATTATCGGACAACCGCGCGGCGCTAGGGCAATTGAATTTGGGATTGGCATTCGCAGCCATGGCTACAACATCTTTGTGTTAGGCGAAACAGGCACGGGGCGGACGACCGCCATCAAAAAATTTCTAGAAGAAAAGACGGCCGAACAACCAACTCCCGCTGGCTGGTTGTATGTTCATAATTTCAGCGTGCCCCATTGTCCACGGGTGATTAAATTTGCCCCTGGCGAAGGGGTGGCGTTTAAGCGGCAAATGGAAGATTTACTTTATTATTTGCGCCAAGATTTGCCTAAAGCGTTCGACACCGATCAATACCGAGAGGAGGTAGAAAAGCTTAGGGAGGAAGTGAATGAGGAGCGCGATCAGATTATGCAGGCAGTTCAGCATGAAGCGGCGGCGAATGGCTTTACCTTGCTGCGCACTGCGTCTGGCTTAAGCCTGGCTCCGGTTGCAGATGGACAAGTTATGTCGCCAGAATTGATTCAGCAGATGTCAGAGGAGGAGCGGCAGAAATTGGAGAAAACAGGGGCGAATTTGGGAGAAAAGTTGGAAAAGGCGTTTGTTAGTTTGCGCCAAATAGAGATCACCCTGACAGAGAAGCTTTATGAGCTTAATCAAAAGGTGGCGAAGGTGGCGCTGGCGCACCATTTTGATAAGTTGCGCCGACAATATCAGCAATATGATGATGTGCAGCTTTATTTGGATGAGATGCAGCAAGATGTTTTGGAGCATTTGGCGGATTTTGTGCCGGCAGAAGAGCAAAAGGAAGCCCCTGATTTGCGTCGGTATGAGGTAAATGTGTTTGTCGATAACAGCGAAACCAGCGGCGCGCCCGTGATTGTTGAGCCAAATCCTACCTATGCCAATTTGATTGGACGGATCGAGTACGAATTGAAATTTGGGGCGATGGTTACCCATTTTTCTAATATCAAGGCGGGCAGCTTGCATCGCGCCAATGGCGGCTATTTAGTGTTGAATGCCCGCGATCTGTTGCGCAATCAGTACGCCTGGGAAGCGTTAAAGCGAGCGATTAAGCAAGAGGAAATCGTAATTCAGTCGCCTACTGCCATTAATGCCGGCAATCAAGCCCTGGCAAAATCGCTCGACCCTGAACCAATTCCCCTCGACGTCAAAGTTATTTTGATGGGCAGCCCCCGCCTCTATTACATGATGTACCATATGGACGTAGAGTTCAGCGAACTATTTAAGGTAAAGGCGGATTTTGGCTCTACTATGCCTCGCGATCGCGAGCATGAAGATGAATATGCTCGCTTTATCGCTACGCGTTGCCACGAAGAATCGTTGCTCCATTTTGATCGGTCGGCTGTGGCAAAAGTGATCGAATTGGGCTCGCGATTGTGCAGCCATCAAGACAAACTTTCCGCTCGATTTGGCATCATTGCCGATGTGGTGCGAGAAGCCAGTTTTTGGGCGAAGCAAAAAGAGAAAGAGGTGGTTACCGGGGAAGAGGTGCGCAAAGCGATAGATGAGCGCCAATATCGCGCCAACGAAGCGGAAGAGAACAATTTGGAGCTAATGGAAGAAGGGGCGGTCATGGTTAGCACTGAGGGGCATGTGGTAGGTCAGGTTAATGGGTTGTCGGTGTTGGATTTGGGCGATTATTCTTTTGGACAACCAAGTCGAATTACCGCCCAAACCTACATGGGCGAAGCTGGCGTGATCCAAATTGAGCGAGAAGTGAATATGGCTGGTCCAATCCACAATAAAGGGTTGTTGACCTTGATCGGCTATCTAGGCGGCAAATACGCTCAGGAACAACCGCTGTCGCTTTCTGCCAGCGTGGCATTTGAACAAAATTATGGGGGGGTAGATGGGGACAGCGCTGCGTCAACGGAACTATACGCTTTGTTGTCGAGTTTGTCTGGCAAAGCGATCGATCAGGGGATCGCTGTCACTGGCTCAGTTAACCAAAATGGGGAGATTCAACCAATTGGCGGAGCATCGGAAAAGATAGAGGGCTTTTTTAAGGTGTGCCATTCAAGAGGGTTAACGGGGAAGCAAGGGGCGTTGATCCCGATTGGAAATGTGAAGCATTTGATGTTGAATGAAGAGGTGATAAATGCGGTGGATGCCGGCAAATTCCATGTGTGGGCAGTAAGCGCAATTGACGAGGGCATAGAGTTGCTAACTGGCGTGCAGGCAGGCGTTCGAGACGATGCCGGCAACTACGCCGTTGATACGATTCATGCCCTGGTACAAGAAAGATTGCGCCAATTAGCTGAAGAACTAAAGCGTTTTGGGGAGAAATCTAATGAAGAGGAATAAAAAACAACCGATTATTCTTCCTGAGTTTGACAAATATAATGGGTTGAGGTAGCTTTTAACCTTACTTAGAAATTAATAAATTGGCATGTGTCGGTTTCAGAAAATTGCCTCTTCCAAAGTAAAAAGCGCAATGCCAAAGCGCTGTGTTGTAGCAGGGGGAAGAGCAAAATTGCCATATTTTCATAAAATTCAGCGAAAAGGATTGATTGTAGGATGGAGATACGCGAGTATTTGCAAGTCATTCAACGGTGGTTTTGGCTTATCCTGGTTGGAATGGTCGCTGCCACGATCATTGCTTTGATTGTCAGCTTGACTCAAAAACCTATATACGAAGCTTCGACTATGTTGTTGGTAAGCCGAGGCGGCGTAGGCGATAGTGAAGATGTAAATGCCATAAGCGGATACAGTCAACTGGCTCAATCCTATGTGCAACGGTTAACCAACTACGAAGTGTTGACTGAAGCGGTAGGCAATATTGGCATTGCTGCCGATATTGAAGAGTTAGAAGAGTCGATAACGGTCGTTAATTTGCGTGATACCCAACTGATAGAGCTAAAAGTTGAGCATACCGATCCACGCATCGCCCGGGATTTGGCGATCGAAATACCGAAAGTGTTCGCTGAACGAAATGCAGCCCAACAACTCAGTCGTTTTTCAGATTCCAAAGACAGCTTGTTAGAAGAGTTAGACAAACTCAGCCTGGAGCTGAACGAAGCGGAAGAGGCGTTGGCTGCAGAAAACAGTTTGTCCTCCCCCGACCAAACCAAACAAGAGCAATTGAGAAGCGATATATCGCTGTTGCGGAATAGCCGGAGGGAGTTGTTGGGCGATTTTGAAACATTGCGGGTAGCTGAAGCGCAAAATCTGAACAATATTTTTGTAGATGAACAAGCTAGGCTGCCCCAGGAGCCTGTTCGCCCAATTGTATGGCGCAACGCATTATTGGCTGCCATTGTTGGAGCGATGGGTAGTTTAGCCATTGCATTTTTAATCGAATATTTCGACGATACGATTAAGACCCCAGAAGATGTGGGCAAATTGGTTAATTTGCCTGTTTTAGGCGGCGTCGCCACCATTGAAGGGGAAACTCCAGCTGACCGACTTGTAATGAAAAATGAACCCCGTTCGCCATTAGCGGAATCGTTTCGAAGGATACGAACGAATTTGCAATTTTCCGCTGTCGCCCGCGATATTCACAGCATTTTGGTCACTAGTCCGAATCAGGCGGAAGGGAAATCAACTACGGCAGCTAATTTGGCGGCAGCGCTGGCTCAAAATGGCAAGACAGTTATCTTAGTGGACGCCGATATGCGCCGCCCAACTCTGCATAAAATCTATCAAAAACCCAATAATAGCGGCTTGTCTAATTTGATAATTGACAAAGAAAATAGTGAAAGATATTTGCAAAAGAGCGATATCCCAGGGTTGCGCATCTTGACCAGCGGACCTATTCCGCCTAATCAGACGGAGATGCTGGGTTCGCAGCGGATGGAAGAGACGCTTGGGTATTTGGAATCGCTTGCCGATTATGTGGTTGTCGATAGCCCGCCCACGTTGGCTGTGACAGACAGCTCTATATTGACCCGACTGGTCAGTGTGACGGTTTTGGTTATAAAGGCGTCGCAGACAACCCAACAGGCTCTTGTCTCCGCGGTGGAACAGTTGGTTGGGGTGGGCGGTCACGTCTCGGGATTAACGCTCAATAATCTGACCAAGCGCAGCGGCTATTATTATGCCCATCATTATCAATCTGATTATTTTGTGGAAGAGGAGATGGTTGCCCCGCAGAAGAAAACGCGGCTGGCAGGCATCGCCAATATTTTGCAGATTTTCAGAGTGGGGTGAGGGGCTGAGGCTTGCCGGCATCTTAGCCGCCCTGTTTGTTTGACCTGCCCTATTGTAAGAGCCCTAATCTATATCCGATAAAAGTTCTATCGCCATTTCTTGCAGCGTTTCGCTTTCATCTGTAGAGACCTCCTGAACGCGCCAATACAATTCTAGCAGTTCCAGTGGATTCATCTGCTCGACAGCGACCGTTTCTCCCAACCGGGAGCGGTTGGCGCGTTGCGCCCGTTTGATCAATTGAAAGCTAAATGATTGGGCAAATCGGTCAGCGATCTCCGCTTCATGCACCATTGCCTCCCATTCATGCGGGTAATTCAAGATAACCCGGCAAATGGCGTCTTTGACCCCGTCTGCTGCCGGCAATTGCGCCAAAACATCTTCCATAAACGTCTCAGCTTGAGGGGCGTCGATCTCGAAATTTAAGAAGCGGCGCGTGTTAAGCCGAACAAACTCCCATGTCGTCTTGCCCCGCTGAATGTTTGCTAATACGAACCCTTTTTGCTCTTTCGCTTCGCCAAAATCAATGCGCTCAATCGAGCCCGGATAGATGATGGGCGGATGGCTATCTCCATGTAATGATTGATGTTTGTGGATATGACCCAGGGCGGCGTAATCGATCTGGGGACGGCGCAAAATCGCCCCGCTGAGGATTAATTCATGCCCCAACATCACCTGTCGTTCGCTGCCATATTTTGCCCCCTGAATGGTGGCATGGGCGGTAAGAACGGTAGGTATTGCTGGATCACATCGCTCGATTTGGCTGTTGATAGCGGCAATTACTTTTTCTTCTAATATGCGATGCACCGCTTCCTGAGATTGGTTGAGGTATTCGTCGCGGGCTAGCAGCCCGCTGCGCGGCACCCAGGGGATGGCGATAACTTGTAACTGAATCCCCAGCTCTTGCGGCGTAAATAGGCTTATCTGGTCGGCGACATGGATATGAGGCACATGAAGCGTATTGTATTCGTGCATGGCGTGGGCGCGCCCCTGGGCGGGCGAAACGTCATGGTTGCCGACTAACAAGATAGTGGGAATGCCGGCATTCGACAATTTGATCATCCGTTCTCCCCAAGCCTTTTGGTAGGTGGGATGAGGGTTACGATCTTTATAAGCGTCGCCAGCAAAAATTACCGCGTCCACCGGCTCCTCTAAGGCGCAATCGACGATTTGATCCAGGGCGTTTAAATAATCCATCACCCTGACCGGTAACCGCGTTTCTGGGTCGAGCCGCCCATGATTTGCCATATCGATATGGGCATCGGCAAAATGGAGCAGGCGAATTGTATTGTTGTTTTTATTTTTGCTCATTGGCTGCTTTACTTTTCCACGCGAACGGCATAGTTATCTTGAGTGGGTTGACCAAAATCCCGGATAATCATCACATAATATCGCCCTGGGATTAAGTTGGGCAAAATCACATGCTCGTTTTGGTTGCCCACATTTTGCCCGCTAGCTAACCATAATTTGTTACTGTCATAAATTTCTACATCATATCCTTGTTGGGATTCGATGCTTTCCAGATAAACATTGACGGTGGCAATTTCATTCAAATCAAAGTAGTAGAGATCGAAGAAATCTTCTGGATCGGAGAAAGCTTCATGGCTGTTGACGAAAAACTCGAGGGGCAGCGCTGTGCCCATGGTGTTGTTGGCTGCTGCGCTTTGCTGATTGGCGATAATGGGCAAGTAACGTTGGGCGTTTGCCAGCGCCGCATCGGGGATCATCGCCCGCTCGACTAAACTGATAACCAAATCGCCGCTGCCACTGTTGAGATGCCCGCCAAATACCCACAAATCGCTGCCGATAAAACCGCCCTTTGCCCAGGCGCGAGCTGGATTAAGGATATCGTAATGTGCCGGCAATATTGACCATATGCCCGTCGCTGGATCATACGCCTCCATCGAAGACAACGATTCCCCCAATTCATTGGTGCCGCCCCACACATACCACTTTCCATTTGCTCCCACAGCGCTGGCTGCATTGTAGCGGAAAAAATTCATCGCTCCCACCGACTGCCACGCCCCGCTAATGATGTCGTAACATTCAGCGCTTTTTAGGATGATGGGCGAGCCGTTACTCTCCCCCAATCCGCCAGCCACGCAAATATTGTCGCCCACTTTCTCCGCAACATGGGCATAACGCGCAGTACTCATGGGGCGGTTTGGCGCCAACCACAAATCTGAGTCGCTTAAATAGATATATAAATCGGCATGCGGCTTTCCTGTCAGAAATTCGCCCGTTAACCCGCCCAGAACATAATATTGGGGGATCGGCGATTCGACCTCTACCGCCTGCAAATAGGCGTAAGCCTCCCCATTTTCCCAATGTGGGTTGGATGTTGTAGTTGACCATGCCGCGTTGGCGATGTCGTACACCCAATGGGCGCCATCGTAAATTTGCGAATCTCCTACATACCCTGCCGGCAAATAGATTTTGCCATTCAGATATGCGGCGTCTGTCCGAGAGTAACCCCGTCCGTCTGGTCCCGGCATCGATGGCAGTTGTGTCCAGGCGCCGTCGTCCGTATCGTACCGATACATCGTGCCAGTGCGCACTGGATTGCCGGCAGAAGAGGTTTCGCCAGCGATAACATATGCCTGACTGCCAACAGTAACTACGGAATGGTAAGTGCGCGCCTGAGGCAAACTGCCGGCAACATGCCACAACGAATCTACCGGTTCAAAGACGGCGGTTAAATTGAGTTTTTTGGTGCTGCTAGCCCCAAATTGCCAATCTGCAATCTCTACCAAGTAATAAAATCCTTGCGTTACCGCCACAGTAACTTCAGATAAAAAGCCCTGGTGATCGTCATTGCACGCTAATGCTGCCGGCAAAAAAACGCAATCATCCCGTAAATATACGGCGATAACGGTATCATAATTTTCACGATAATCGGCATTAGGGTGCGCCTGTATCTTCACCAAACCGCTTTGTGGGGCGAAAAATTGATACCATACCGTTCGATATCCTTGATTAGAACGAGGTCCAACCGGATTGCCAACCATACAGCTAAGCGGCGGATCGTCCAACTCTTCTTCGGCGCCATTCACGATAGTTTGCCCCCCGTCTGGAATGCCGTTGGGATCGATATTAATTGTGGTGGCTAATCCACAATATTGCGACGCTGGATCAGCTAAAAAAGAGCTTTGGTTCAAAGCAAGTGGCGGCTGTGCGATTGGCTCTAAGATGATTGGTTCATATTCGCCGATAATTTGGTTGGAAATAGGATGGTCTATTCGTTTGCTGTGATCAGTTTGTGACTGGACAATGCCGGCAACTGATAACAACAGAAGCGTCATTGTCAACAAGCGTTTGTGTAATGTCATCTCAAACAGGTACCTCGCAGTTCCTCCCAATAATTTATGGGCTGATTTTACAGATCGACGCCTCATTCGGCTATAATTGCTTTTACTGTTCTCACATACCCATTACCTTATGCAACCCAATACCCTCGTTTTGTACAAAAATCATCCGGCTCGAATAACGGCAATTGGGCAAAAAATAGAGCTATTATTGCCAGATGGCTCGACGCCAAAAGTACGAGAAAAAGATGTGGTAGCGCTGCATCCGGGACCATTTCTAGAGTTTGCCGAGCTGACGCTGCCGCCTGGCGATATTAAAACGGCATGGGAATTATTGACAGGCGGGGATGAGCTGCCGCTGGGCGACTTGGCAGATTTGATTTTCGGCGATTTTACGCCGGCATCTGCCTGGGCGACGTGGCAATTGGTTCGAGATGGATTGTATTTTAATGGGACGCCGACTGTAGCCAGAGCGCTGTCTGCGGCGGAAGTGGATGAGGAAAAGGCGTCCCGGGCTAAAAAGCTGGCGGAAAAAGCGCGATGGGAAAATTTTATAGATCGGTTGCAAGGTAAAATCGCTGGGAAAGCTGCCTCTTTTGCTCCGGAAGATGCTCCTTTTTTAGCGGAAATCGAAGCGTTTGCCTTGCAGCAGTCGGGCAAATGCCGGGTATTGCCGGCAATCAAACGGAGCGAAACGCCAGAAAATGCCCATGCTTTGTTGCTGCAAACCGGCGTCTGGGCTGAGACGCGCAACCCGTATCCAGAGCGGCTAGGCTTGTTTTTAAGCGACCCGACCACAACTTTGCCGGCATTGCCCGATGAACCCCGCCGCGACCTGACTCATTTGCCGGCATTTGCCATCGACGATGCCGGCAGCAACGACCCCGACGACGCCATCAGCGTTGACGACAACCGGTTGTGGGTGCATGTCGCAGACGCGGCGGCGCTGGTCGCCCCCGAAACGCCGGCAGATTGGGAGGCGCGGGCGCGAGGCGCCAATATCTATTTGCCGGAAAATGTGGTTCCAATGCTGCCAGATCGGGCGCGGACGGAGTTGGGGTTGGGGTTAGCCGACCAATCGCCAGCCCTCTCTTTTGGCATAGATTTTGACGAAACGGGGGCTATCGTTCAGGTGGAAGTTTGTCTGTCGCTGATATGCGTGACCCGGCTTACCTACGACGAAGCCGAGGAGCGGATGGGCGAAAGACCGCTGGCGCAATTGGGCGATATCGCCCAACGTAATTTAGCCCGACGCATTGCCAACGGTTCTATCGAAATCGATTTGCCCGAAACCAGGGTGCGCGTAGATGAAGATGGCGCGATTCACATTCGCCCTTTGCCGCCGCTTTCTAGTCGAACGATGGTGCAAGAGGCGATGCTCATTGCCGGCGAGGCGGCAGCCATCTATGCCCAAAAGCATGAATTGCCAATGCCTTACAGTTGTCAATCTCCGCCCAGAGATGGAGCAGACAAATTGCCAGGCGGCATTGCCGGCATGTTTGGGTTGCGTCGCCTTATGCGCCCTAGCCGTCGTTTAGCGACGCCCAATCCGCATCATGGTTTAGGATTGCCGGCATATGTGCAGGTAACTAGTCCGCTGCGCCGCTATCTCGATTTGGTGGCGCACCAACAGCTACGCGCCCATGTGCGCAGCGCCCAGCCGCTAGACGAAGCGACGATCCTGGGGCGTATTGGGGCAATGAGCGGCTTGACCAGAAATATCGCCCGAGCTGGGCGACTTTCTGACCAACATTGGACGCTGCTTTACCTGCGGCAGAATCCCGGCTGGCGAGGGGAAGGGGTGGTGGTGGAGTCGAACAATAATCGCAGCCTGATTTTGCTGCCGGCATTGGCGTTAGAAACGACAATGCACAGTCGGTCTGCGCTGGGGTTGAACAAGCGGGTGACTCTGCAATTCCTTGAGGCGAATCTGCCGGCGTTGGCAGCTCATTTTAAGCTTAGTCATCCCGGAGAGGGATCGGGCTGACATCGTCGTGGTTTACTATCCGCTTTTTGAGGCGATCTATTCGCATGACAAGGCGGCAAGCTGGGTCTGGGCAGACGACTCTACCGTCTGTTTCCATCCAATCGGCAGGATGATTAAGCCGTTGCTTTGCCGGCAACAACGGAATCGCCGCTTGTAACGCATACAGGCAAAAATCGGCTCCATCTGGCAAAGAGAGTTTGCCGCCCCGCATAAAAAAACTGTCGCCAATTTGCATAGCGCAGGTGCAATGTCCGTCGATCCGCTCTACCACGACACGCAAATCGTACAGTTCAAATTGGTCTGGGCGCAATGGTTTGCTCATGCTTTTACTTTACTGGGAAATTATGGCTGGCGCAATGCCGGCAAAATTTTGGTTCCCAGCAATTGTAAACCGCTCTTGGTGGTCAATCCATGCGGCACGCCAAATTCAATTCGATCTGTCCCCGCTTCAAACAAGCGATAACACTGGGCTATGATGTCGTCAGGATTGCCGGCAAAGGCAAAGGTGTCAAGCGCCTCATCTGAAATGAGACCCACTTTGTGTGATAGTGACGACGATTCAAATTGGGTCAACCATTCTGGCTCAATCGCCAGTGTGGCGTCTAGTTTGGCTACAATGGGCAGATAAAGGGCAACTTCGCGCCTGGCTAACTCCCGCGCCGCTTCTCTGTCGTCGTCTACTACCGTTACCGCCCCAACCACCCACGATAACGAGCGGTTGTCATTTGTTGGGCGATCAAACAGCCGTCGCTTGTGCGCCGCCAAAGCTGGGTTTGCCGTTCCGCCTAACTTAACTTCCTGAACATGGGGGGCGCAGGCGGCGATGGTTCGTTCTCCCCATGAGCCAAGCAAAAAAGGGATATCGGGTCGCAAAATGTGCCATCGTAATTTTTCTTCGCCTGTCATCGAAAAGATATTGCCGGCAAAGGGGGCGGCTGTTTGGCTAAGCAAATGTCGAATCATTTCAAACGCTTCTTGCACGGCGGCAATTGGCTGCTGCGGTCGAATATCCAGACTTTCTAGCCAGGCGCCGCGGGCTAACCCCAGGTAAGCTCGCCCCTGCGACAATTCATCCAGCAAAGCGATTTGCCCAGCAATGGTAATGGGATGGGACAAAAATGGGTTGACGGCGGCAGGACCAAGCTGAATTCGGCTGGTATTTTGGGCGATTTGGCTCAATGGCAGCCAGGCGGGTTGGTAATAGAGGTCGTTGTAAACGGAGATGACGTCAAAGCCGAACGCTTCAACTTGAGAGCCTAACTCACCGTAGGCAGTTACCGATTTGTTTGTTTGGAATGCGACGCTAACTTCTCGTTTGGTCATATTGGGACAAAGTTATCATGAATGCTTGTCGTGTCAAGAGAATGGGTTTAGCTTTTGCCGGCATCCTCCAGCTCCAAAGTCATCAGTCAACATTGCACAGACGGTAGATGGTTATTCGCCAATCATCGTTCAAAATTTGCCATTAGTTTGACAGGGTTAAGTACACCGTAAATTAAATATTTCAACAAAACCTTGCGCCAGATGAGACGCACGCTAAGCTAGTGGCATGAAAAAACAACATGTACAACTTAGCGAGAATGATCGAAAGCGATTACAGTTTTTAACAAGCCAAGGCAAACTCAAAGCCAGAGTTTATAAACGAGCAACGGCTTTGCTCGAACTTGACCGCGGCAAAACCTTTACATCCGTCGCCGAAACAGTGGGAACAACACACCAAACGGTGTCCACTTGGGCGACAAAATATAAAGCAGAAGGCTTAGAATGCCTGTTTGACAAACCGCGCAGCGGGCGACCAATCAAGTTTGATGGCACGCAGCGGGCCAAAATAACCGCGTTGGCTTGCAGTGAGCCACCTGAAGGGTACGGGCAATGGAACTTGCGCTTGCTGGCTGAAAAAGTGGTTGAGCTGGAATATTGCGCCAGCATTTCCCATACCCAGGTGAGAGACATTCTAAAAAAAACGAACTTAAGCCTCACCTGAAACGATATTGGTGTATTGGCAAGATAAACAGCCGTTTCATTGCTCGCATGGAGCGCATACTCGCCCTCTATGCCTTGCCTTATGACCCGTTCAACCCGGTCATTTGTTATGATGAACGGCCGTGTTTTCTCATTGGCGACACCGTCGAGCCATTGGCTCTACAAACAGGTCAATCACGTCGTGAGCATTACGCCTACGAGAAAAATGGGTCTTGCTGCCTATTGGCCGCTATCGAACCCCTGACTGGTAAACGCTTGGCTCGTGTATTTGCACAGCGCAGAAAAAAGGAGTTTTCCCTTTTTTGCCAAGCTCTGGCAGCGGCTTATCCTGAAGCAGTCAAGATTCATTTAGTTCTGGACAACCTTAACACCCATGATGTCAGCGCTTTTTACGAAAACTTGCCCGCTGATGAGGCCTTCGCATTAGCTGAACGATTTGAGTTCTACTTCACGCCCAAATCTGCTAGCTGGCTCAACATGATTGAGATTGAGTTTTCTGCTCTGGCTCGTCTTTGTCTCAATCGGCGTATCCCGACCATGGATAAGCTCAAAAGTGAAGTGATGGCTATCGTAACTGAACGCCACGAAAAGCGGATTAAGATCAATTGGCAGTTTTCGCTATCTGCTGCCCGGCAAAAGCTTGATTCGCATTATGTAGTTGTTAATGAAGAGAATAAAGTATTCTCAAATGTAAAATAATTTATCTTACGGTGTATTAAGTAAATCGCGGAATGTCTTTTAAAACAAGGGTTCACAGCGATTTACTTAATAAGGAGAACGAAAACAATCTTGTCGAATTTGTCTTTAAGCTACTTTTCGTTCTCCACTTAACAATTGACAAATTTAAGCAAGGGCGGGGGATTTGGAGATGGCGGTGACATTGTATGCATATGCCACACAAGAGCCGTTGTTGAAACCGATTGTCCGGGAAAGGGTGGGGAAAGTTTGCAGGGGTTGGGGGAGAGAATGCCGGCAATCCCCTTCACTGCCGGCATTTGGCAAGCCCCGTAAAAGCAATGATTGACGATTTGGGATTGACGATTTGCGATTAATTGTCTATTTCCGATAGTTGAACAGTGTGTAACATTGCTTCAAACAAAAGAACATGTTCATTCTGCAGAAAGAAAGGGGTTAACGGCTTATAGAAATTAAATCCAAATGCCAGAAAACGACTATCTCCTGCAAAAATAACCGTTAAAGCACCCTTCATGCTAGGCATTTGATGGGTGCGATACACGGTATAATTATTTATCTTTTCCTCTAAAAATTTACAGGGTGAGCTATTGCAAGAGCCGTTTTCATTATTCACTATCTCTTCAATCGTTTTTTGGTCGGGATTTGAGTATTCACTAACATACACAGAATATGAATAGCCGTCGCTATGAAGACCATCATCCTCTCCAAAAATTGGTAATCGTTCTGAATCAAAAGATAAGCTAACCCTGACAGGATCATCTAGGGTGATATTTCTGATTGTCCATGTGGGTGGCACAGCTATGGTGAAGTTGAATGCCTCACTACTGTACCTATCCCATCCCGAACTGTCTGGCAACTCATCAATGGGATAAGCGGTAGGGATAATCACTGGCGTAACTGTTGCGGTAGGGGTTTGGGTGGCAGTTGGCTTTCTAGTTGGTTGGGCAGTAGATGTAGGGGTAAGAGTGGGTAGGCTTTTTGTTGGTCGAGTGATTGGTAAAGGTGTAGGCATCGGCATTGGTGTATCCGTTGAGGATACAAATGGTGTTGGTTGTGCTGTCTCCGATGGCGATGCAGTAGTTGTGCATGCCATTAACAAATTGGTCAATAAACAGATTGTAATTCCCTGGCGGTGCACCCCTATCTTGATTTTCATATCTGCTCCTAGAATACGGACAACGAGGCAACTCACTTACTGATTACACTGAGTAGAGTGAGTTGCCTCGTTGAATCACTTTATGGCCCGATTAATGTTGAGCCATAAATCATATCTCAAACATTCTATGCGTATAGCTCTTCTAATTGGGTTAGGCATATTCCCACTATCCACCTGGTCGCCATTCTAGTTGCATGCCACTTGACATATTATAGTAATAGTATGTGTTGGCATAGGATTGAATGTAATAAGGTCTGGCACTCTGACCCCCTTTTATCCCTATCACATTTCCAGACTCATAGTGAAATTGAGCATTTAGGTGCAAGCTTTGATGGAGGTGAACATTCCAGTAATTTTCGCGATGATCACCACTTCCCCCAGCGTAACCAATTGCATGTGCGGGAGATACCCAAGTTCCTGTTGGATATATAACACCCCTTAAGTGGGCAAAAACACCCCATCTCCCATAACCATAATCAACTACAACAATACGCCCTAATGTTTTCCATCCTCCATCTGTCCAGCCTGAGTAGATGATAGTTCCACTGCGATGCGGATAAATAAGGTCCCATTCCTTGAGAGTATGATCGAGGGCATAGTAATCATTGTAACTACCTGAATCATTACAACCGCCATGTCCACCTGCTCCCCAGAAGTGTGGCCCTGCATAGGAAATTCCAACATGCGATGTACCTTGGTTAGCCCATGAATTCCAATTAGTTTGATTTGATGACCAATCAGTTGTACAACCAGGCTCAATTGCAGAGGGTTCAGGATTTATCCCTTCCGCTAAGAAAAGTGAGGATTTAGTGTTTAATGTTGATTCAGGAACTAACTCAGGAGTAGGTACTGCTTCCAACTGAGATTTATCAACGTATCTCCAGCCGTGCCAATCAGATGGAGGGTGAACAAACACAACATCCTCTGCATGAGTCATGCTTTCAGGATGAAATTGTTCCGATGGTTGTTCAAATGAAAGCTTCTGAATAATATCCTCTCCTTTTTTTCCTAAATCATCATCATAGTAGCGGATAACAAAAATGCGTTCATTCGCAATAATAACAATTTCTGTAGATCGTGTGATGCCCGGCATGGGAGATATTTTGATGCCAGAATACCCATCTACGGTAAATGACTCTTGGCGAGTTGACAGATTTGAAGCATTGGTAAGCTTTAAGTCAACTACATTGATAAAATCAGAAGAATTGGAAGCATATAACCAATCAACGTCTAGAATCGGATTGCGATGCTGATCGACAAGAGTAAACCCATACGTATTCCCAAGGTATTCAGGTTCAACGATGCTATAATCAGGATCATAAGCTAATGTGACACCTAATATATTGTTTCGATAGAATTGTGATAACTCTTCAGCATTGGACGTAGCCTGCACCAATATGGATAAAACAAATATTGTTAGTAATATGAGGATTTTTCGAAAATTACTAAAACATATCATGACAACTTCCTGGAGTAAATTTGTGGGATTTCTATCTCGAAAATCTCAGCAACATTTTCCAAATTCAATTTTCAGTAGTGTCTTTCACTGTTGTACAGTTGAATGATAAGTAGGGGTGAAAGTTTTACGACAGTAACAATTTACCCTTTCCCATCAATTTTATATAGTGACGTTTATCACCAAAAATTGATGTCAGATGTTATTGGTTGTCCTAAAATCGCAAATGAATATTGAGGCAATCTCCCTCCACCATATTAGCCAAGAGCTAATCACCCCGTTTAGCACCAGTTTTAGCACCATCACCCACCGCCCCAGCATTTTGGTGGCGTTACACAGTGACGGATTAGGTGCTGACCCCAAAAAGTTGCACTCAGAGGTAATGTGATAAGTTGCCATTCTCAAAGACATGGTTCAAGATATAAGATAAGAAGGAGAAAACCATGGCTAAGAGATATCCACCAAAGCTCAAGTTCCAGATCGTACTTGAGCTGTTGCAAGGAAAGCAAAGCGTCGGACAACTGGCTAAAAGCTACCGTGTCCATCCCAATTCCATTGTGAAATGGAAGAAAGAATTCCTGAAAAAAGGTTCCGAGATTTACGCTGGAGAAAGCTCAGTTGCCGAGTATGAGCAACGGGTGGCCCAATTGGAGCAGCTTCTGGGCAAGAAGGAGGTTGAAATCGCGCTTTTAAAAAACTTCTTGGGGCGGGCAAGATGAGTACTGCCCAGAAGGTGGAGTTGGTGACAGCTGTGATGGAAGAATATCCACTTTCGGCAGCGTTGACCGCCATCGGGCTGCCAAAGTCAACCTGGTATTATCAACGGCGGCACAGAGTTGATTATGGCGAAAAATACGCCCATTTGCAGGGAGCATTGGAAGCGATTGCTCGACAGCATCCTGAATATGGCTATCGGCGGACAACAACAGAGTTGCATGAGAGTTATCAGGAGCATGTGAATCACAAAGTGGTACAACGGTTGCATCGGCTCTGGGGATTGACTATGCTGAGAACAACTCGGGTCCCGAAACCAAGCGGCATTCGCCAGACAATTATCGCAGCCGGCACACGGGTCAATCTTCTGGCGCAACTGGACAATATTGAGCCACTAGAAGCGCTTCACACCGATTTTACCGAGCTTCGCTACGCTAGTGGCAGTCAAAAAGCCTATTTGATGCCGATTATTGACCATGTCAGCAAGCTTGCCTTCGGTTGGGCTGTTAGCGAGAGGGCCAATCGCTCTCTGGCTCTTCAAGCTTGGTACCGGGCTAAAGAGAGTATGCGTTTGCTCAACATTGAAGCTGCTGGCATGGTTATGCATCATGACCAAGATATAGTCTACACCAGCTACGATTGGACTGGTCGCCTGTTATTGCGCGACCAAATACAGCTTTCTTATGCTCTGGACGGCGCCAAAGACAACACGGAGATGGAAGCGTTTATTAGCCGGTTCAAAAATGAGAACCGCTCTTTGTTGCTTGATGCTCCCACGATTGATGCATTGTCTACGGTGGTAAATGAGCGCATCTGTTACTATAACGAAGTTCGCCGGCACTCTGTGCTGGGCAATCAACCGCCGCTCAAATGGTTAGTAAGCTGGTTGAAAGGGGTTGATAAGGAATAACTTATTGAAAAAACTGTCTTTGAGGATCACACTAAAAATCTGAATTTTGGGTACAGGTTTTGGGGTGCACCGCCTTAACTGGTTGGGGAGAGTGTGTGGCATTTGCAGAGCCGGGCTACTCTTACGAAACGGTGGAAACGGCATGGCATATCGCTACCCAGTTTATATTGCCGACATTACTCGGCACCAAAATTAACCAACCCGAAGATATTTTGCAGAAATGCCGGCATGTACGTGGCCATCCGTTGGCAAAAGCAACTTTTGACCAAGCGGTCGATATAGTCGGCAATTCCGCCGCCGCCACAAAAAAAGAAAAAAAGCCCGCCTGGATATGCTAACGGAAATGATGTTGGCGTATAAGCGGGAATCCGCAAGCGATTGAGCAGGCGACGCCAGGATTTCACTCTTTCCAGATCAGGATATAATTTTAGGGTTGCATGATTAAAATTGAATGTGGTGGGAAAGGAGATGATAATGTCCGATAGACAAACCGCCCTAGACTACACATTGTACGATTTGACTCAAGCGACACAGGGGGCGATTTTCGGCGGGTTGTTCGCCTGGCGAAAACAAAAGGGAATGCCGCCGCCCCAGCCGTTACATCCCTTGTTAGCCATTCAACCCGGCAGAGCGGAAAGTCCGGCTTGGTGGTTGGTACAAGCTGTTGAATTTGATCCAGAGCCGTTGACCGTGACAAAGTTGCGTCGCCGAGCAGTTTATACCGCGCCGCGCATGGCGCAAGCGTTGCTGGATTTGATGATGGCGGCGGATTGGTTTGATAGGTCGCAAACGGGGGAGTATGCTTTGACCCCAACGGGGAAGGAGTTGGCTGAAAAGATGCTTAGCCGCAGCCTGCCGGCATTGAGCGAAATCGATGGGATGCTGAATGCAAATACTGGGCGACTAGCGGAGTTGATGGAGGATATTGTGTCGATTTGGCTGGCGGACACAGAGCGAGATAGTTGGTGTCTGGCGCATTCTCGCCGTCGCGCCCTTGCCAATGACGCGCCAAATTTGGTTAAAATCAACCAATTTTGCGCCGATTTTAACGCCTACCGAGATGACGCCCATATGGCGGGATGGCGGGATTTGGGGGTAAGCGGCATTTGTTGGGAGCTGTTTAGTTTGGCGGTTGCCGGCATTGCCAACGATTTGGAGGAGTTGTATGGGCAGTTGGCGCATCGCGGTTACAGCCGAACAGAGTTGGGCGATTGTCTGACCCACTTGGCAGAGCGCGGATGGTTGACTCACCATGAAGGCAGCAGAATTGAAGCGACCGCTGCTGGGATTCGGCAACGAGATTTGGTTGAGGCGGCGACTGACGGTTATTTTTACGCAGCATGGGGCGGATTGCCGGCAGAAACCCCAATTGAGCTGAAACGCTTGCTGACTGAATTGCAAACCGCATTGGGCGAAATTTTAGTTTAGATAGCGGGGATTGGGTCAAGCGGGCTATTGGCATGAAGGCGATGGGCTTCTACCATTTAGCTAGAGGCAAATGGTATGGAAAGCGCAAGAATCGATGTGGATTCATCAACTGCCGGCATTCGCCGTTTAGGGAAAAGTTTACTCATTATTTTATGGGTGACATTTTTGCTGGCTGGTTATTCTAACGAATTGGGGGAACTGACAAGGGTAGTTACGTGCTGGGCTAGCTGTTAGATTAAGCCCAGAAAGAGCCAGTATGAAACCGCTTTTAACCCCTAGTCGCCAACGATCACATTTGCTTGATTTTGCCGGGCAACTCATATTTCTTTTTTGTTTGGTAGGCTTTGCCATCATCGCTTACTTGGCTGGCGGGGTAGATTTTCGTGGCTACTATGGAGCGGCAACCCTTATTTTGCGTGGCGGCAATCCTTACGATTATGCCCAACTTGCTCCAATTTTAGAAGAAATAACAGGATATGCCGGCAATAACCCCTTCTTTTATCCCCCTTGGTTTGCCCTGCCGTTTTTGCCCCTTGCTCTGTTACCATTTCAAATAGCGCGAGCAGTTTGGTTGGGGATAAGCGCCCTCTTATTCATTATCAGTTTAGAGCTTTGTCGCAAAGCGTTAGATTGGCGCATTTCTGGCTGGCGACGATGGGGTTTGTATTGGCTTAGCGCCATTATTTTTGCCGTCTATTGTTTGCGTAGTGAGCAAGTGGGCATTTTATTGTTATTTGGATTGGCTTTGGCGTTAAGCAGTTACCGACAAAATCGCCCTGTTTTGGTCGGATTGGGTTTGCTTTTGGCGCTGTCCAAGCCCAACATCACTATTTTGCTGGTGGTTGGGTTGGTGATTGCCCTGTGGCAATGGCAACGGAAAAGCGTATGGGCAACAATGGTATGGGGAGTAGGGGCTTTGTTGGCGGCAACCCTAATTATGGGGGCATGGTGGGATTTTGACCGCACTGGTTTTGGCGGTGGGCTTCAGGTGGAGTTGGATGGTGCGGCGGGAGTGTCGGCAATACGGGTCAATACGACATTGCCTGATTTTTTGCGGTATGGATTGGGGGTGGAGAATGCCGGCATCACCACATTGATTATTGTAATTGCCGGCATTAGCAGTGCTGGGAGCTTGCTTTGGTTGTTAAAAGGGCAAAAAAATGGCGTAACGATGCCGCTTTTATGCGCATCATTGTTGATTTTTAGTTTGGCTTTTACCCCGTATGCCCTCCAATATGATTATGTGCCGTTGATATTGCCTGTTTTTTGGGTGATCCAGAAAATGCCGGCAATGCCCTCTCATTGGCAATGGGCAGTGGGCGGATTGCTAACGGCTGGTTTTTCGGTTGTCTTATGGCAAACCGATGCCTATGAGGGGTATTGGTTACTGTTGGGCATTGGCAGCGCTTTTATGCTTACTTTAGCCCAACAAAATAGCCTTGTGCAATATTTGGAAGATAAATGATGAGTAAGAGTATCCCGATCAAACTATTGTTTATTTTGTTGTGGGTTGTGTTTATGGCTGGGGGATATTTCTGGGGGCATCGCCCATTGAATGGAGAGGTAATACTGGCATTGGGGCAGGTTGTGGTGGCATTGGTGGGGTGGGTGATTATGTTGGGGGTGGCGATTGCGTTGGGGGAGCGGTTGGTAGGCGGGTTTTTGCTGGAGGAAAAGTTGGTAGTGCGGTGGAGCTTAAATGCCGGCGTTGGGCTGGGTATTCTCTCCCTGTTAACCTTGCTTTTAGGAGCCGTGCGCCTCTACAATCGCCCTGCCGCTTGGATGCTCATTTTAGGGTTGGGCATTTGGTTGCGTCCCCAATTGCAAAGTCTGTGGCAAGCAAGATCTCAATTTCAATGCCCCGCCATTCCCACTGATATGGGTTGGCTTGCTGGCTTTATCGGTATCACCTTGTCGCTCACCTTCATTACCGCCCTTGCCCCCGACATTGCTTGGGATTCCCATGTGTATCATCTCACTATTCCCGAACTCTTCATCGACAGAGAGGGTCTGGCACATCCCTTTGATCTACCCTATTTGGGCTTTCCGCAGTTAGGGGAGATGCAATATCTTTTGGGATGGTTGCTGGGCAACGAGTTAGTAGGGCAGTTGATTCACTTTACATATGGAATGATGTTTTTGACGCTAACGGCGGCGATTGCAATTCGTTACTTTAATCAGCGCGTTGCTTGGTGGAGTGTGACATTTTTGCTGACAGCGCCATCGTTGCTTCGTTTGATGACCCGTGTCTATGTAGAATTGACTTTGGCATTTTATGTGACGGCAATGGTTTATGCTTTCTTGCGTTGGCAAGAGGGTAGGGGGCAGATGGTTTGGCTGCTGGGGGCATTTATGGGGATGGCGGGAGGGGTAAAATATACGGCGGTGGCGACGCCGTTGGCGATTGGGGCATGTATGGTGTGGGCAGCGCGGCGGGAGGGATTTTTTCCAAATGTGAGGCGGTTGTTGTGGGTGGGGGTGGTTGCCGGCATTTTGGTGTGTCCCTGGCTCGTCGAAAATTGGGTGACAACGGGCAATCCCGTCTACCCCTTCTTTTTTGATGATGCCCGCTTTTGGGATGCGTGGCGTGGCTGGTACTTCGATTTGCCAGGTACTGGCTTCTTTAACACAAAACCACTACGCTTGCTCTATGCTCCTATTGAAGCCAGTATCATCGGCAACGAAGGGCAAACATATGACGCAACTATTGGTCCCTTTGTGTTGACATTGGGCTTGCTCTTGCCCTTTTTTTGGGGACGGCTTGATGAAGGCGCCAAAGGTGTGGCGCGTTATTTGCTCATCTTTTTGGCGCTTAATTATGCTTTGTGGTTGTGGGGGCTAGGGCGGTCGGCGCTGTTGTTGCAATCTCGTTTGTTGTTGCCGATCTTTGGAATGACGGCAATATTGGCTGGGGTAGTGATGGATCAACTGCCGGTATTGCATACCCCTACCCTTGCCGGTGATTGGATGGTCAAAACCCTCATCAATTTGACGCTTGGTATGTTGCTCACCGTCACCATATTGGACTTTATTTGGGTCAATCCTTTGGCGGTCATCGTCGGCATTGAAACCTCCTCCGACTATTATGCCCGCCGTCTGGGTCCTTATGTTGAAGCCGTTGCTGCGATCAATGAGTTGCCGGCGGACGCCCGTATACTTTTTCTGTTTGAGCCGCGGACTTATTTGTGCGAAAAGGTTTTTTGTCAACCCGACGCTCTACTCGACAACTTACCCCGCCAAACAGACGGCAACGGGCTAAATGGGGAAGAAGTGGCGGCTTTGTGGGAGGGGGAATACTCTCATATTTTGATGCACCGGCAGGGCATGGAATTTTTAAGCAATGTCCCCCAAGCTATCATTGGCGAGCGGGAATGGGCAGCTTGGGCACAGGTGGAGGAGGGTTTCTTGACCCCTATTTCCCACTTTGGCGAGGGAGAGTATTTTCTCTATGCCTTTACGCCCTAAGAGAAGCTCTCCTGCCATTTGGAAAAATGTTCATTTTTTATTGTGAGGCAAAAAAGGGCTAGCTTAACGAGTCCAAACAGAGAAGGAACAGGGTATTGTATCATTATGCACAAAAATTGGATTAGTAAAGTCGGTGGCGGATTGCTTCTAATCATTGGCGCGATTGCTATAGCCAACTTTATTGCCCCCTATGTGCCAAAATTGACAGATTTTGACCAAACCTTCTATCCTGCCGTTCGCTACTTTTTAACAGGGGAAAACCCTTATCAGGCTGACTACATTGAAGTTTCGGGAGACGTGCCGGCATCTTTCTTCAACCCCGCATGGACATTACTCATTCTCGCCCCCTTTGGTTTATTTTCCTTAGAAGTCGCCCGAGCTTTGTGGATGTTTTTCTTGGTTGGCATGACATTTGCCGCCATTTACCAGTTAAAACAGTGGGGAATGCATGCAGTTTGGTACATGCTCTTAGCCGCTTTGCCGTGGTCGCTCATTGGCGTGTTTTTTGGGCAAATGACGGTTTTGCTTCTCTTTGGCGCTATTTGGGGGTCAATTTGACCTGCTTTTCCCCACAAACGCCTGGCAATGGGCTTAAATTGCTGGCGGCATTTTTGTTGATCGGCATTAAGCCGCAAATGGGGCTGTTTATTGCCGTGCCGCTCTTTCTTCAACTTTTGGTTCAGCGTGATAAACGATTAAAATGGCTGGTTGGGTTAGGGGGGTTGATTGCCGGCATTACATTGTTGTTTACCCTGTCAGATTTACTTGCCCTTGCCCCGCATGTCCAAAAGATCGCCCCCCATTGGCAAGCTACCCTAGAGCGAGAGCTGCAACTGTTTCAGCAACCCATCTGGATTGCCTATCTGATTCGAGGCGCAATTTTACTGGTTAGCCTACTTTGGCTATGGCAAGAAAGGAGATTGACATTGGCATGGTGGGGAATGTGGTTGACGGCTGTTCTGATTTTAACCCCTTACGCTCGCGGGTACGATGGCGTTCTGCTTCTCCCTTTGTTTGCCCTGATGATTAAAAATAAGGTTTGGCTTTTTGTTGCCTATGTGCTTTTGATGGGAGGGTATATTATGTTGCCAATGAGCGAGTTGGGCAGTGTGGTCGCTCCGTTAGTGGCGTGGTTGTTGTTTGTAGATTGGCGGTTTTTTATGGCAAATTTGACACAAAATGTAACGCTTTCCCCAAAATCACATTGATTCAATTCGTTGTGACGCCATAGCAAACCAAACATGCCCGTTTATGTTTATTTCGCAGGACGAATACCCCACAGGAAACTGCGGGAATGAAGCTTCAAGATGAAGGCGATCGAAAAAATTCCTTCCCGAAGACGCTCTCTAGCAGCAAACTGCAAAAAGCGTCATTTGTTATTCTCAACTTGTGGGAATATTGTCGGAGATTTTGCTCTAATCAGGAGCGAGAGCCCCATCGAAATCAGTTCGGCAACTGTCCACCAAATGCGGGCTAGGATTGCGATAAATGCCGGCAATGGGGTTGGCAAAAGTGGCGAAAGCAATAGCGTCAACAACCCTTCTCTCACCCCAATGCCGGCAGGGGTTAGAAAAGATATAAACCCACCCACCCAAGCAAGGCTAAAAGCGGCAGACAAAGGTAGCCAATTACCAAAGGATAGCTCACTGTTTACCCCCAAAATGAGCCAATATAACCCCAAACCCACCAAGAGCCAAAATAGAATGTCAATTACCAAAACCAAAAGAAGCGAACGCCCTTTGGTTTGGTAGCGAAATTGGTTAAGGTTTTTTCCCACAAACCTGAGGACAAAATTGATGAAACGAGGATGTAAAGCGAGCAATAAAAGGGGCGTTAATCCCCAAAAATATCGCACAAAATGCAACCGTTCATCTTGAATAAAAAAGTGGCTAAACGGCAAAAATAGCAAAACGCCTGCCAACAACAAAATATATAGTTCGAACAAAACCGTAAGACCCCCAACGGCAATCGGCACCCCTACTTGAGAAAAGGTGACGGCTCGAGCGGGAGCAACCCACACGCCGCCAGGCAAATATTTTGCCAATTGTGAGGCGAAATAGCCATAATAAGCGGTTGTGTAAGTGATGGGATAACCTGCCATAGTGACCAATTGCTTGGCTGATAGTGGCAAAAAGCAAAATGCCGACAACAAACAAAGTAACCCGCTAAAAATTGGGATGAAATTAAGCTCTAATGTGTAATTTGCCAATGCTTGACCCTGTTGGTTCAGCCGTTGGTAAATAAAAAAAATGGCGAGGAATATGATCCCCCATTGCCCAAGCCGCAAAAGCCAGCGAATTATTGGCTTGTGGCGAAAACTATCGTCCACGGAAATGGTTTCCTTACAGCCAATACCTCGAAATAATCTCCCACAAAGCCGGCAATTTTTGCCGAACTCCAATGGTTGATATGTCCAGGCGTGTTGCCCAAATCACTCCAATAACTGCCCCGAGCCATATTTGCAATACGCCAAATGGGTTCGTTGGGTACGCTGATGATGCAATATTGCCGGCAAACCCGCTTGATTTCCTGCATAGCGGCAATAGGGTCGTCCAAATGCTCCATCACTTCGGTGCATGCTACCAAATCAAAGGCGTTGGTTGGGTAAGGCAACTCGTAGATACTGCCGGCAGTCAACGTTAACTGCGGCACAATTTGTCTGGCGGCAACCAATAACTCCGTTTCAATATCTATGCCATGCAAAAAGGACGCTCCCCACACCTCTTGAAATTGCCGAGAAACAATCCCCTCGCCACAACCCACATCCAGAATGGTTATTGGCTTAAATTGTTTGGCAATATCAATAATGGTTGTCATAAAGTTGCGAATTAATTGCCGGCTTATCGGATTGCCCGAAACATATTTGGTGTTCATCGGCAATTGAACGCCTACATCGTGGGTAGTTAGTAAGTCAGATTGGAGGGGAGAGGAATTATTCATATTTAGATTCAGCGTGACGTAAATATGTAATTTGCTCAGAAATTAAGCCGATTAAAAAAATGAGGACAGATGTAACCATGAGCAAGCTGGAAACAGGCGGAAAAGGAAAGTCCAGAATAAAAACACGGTATAGCCACCAGACCATTCCCGTCAAAAAGAAAGCGACGCTGATCGGCGTAAACACTTTAAGCGGTGAAAAGAAAACGGCAATCCGCAAAATAATGGTCAAAAAACGTGAGCCGTCCCGCAACAGCTTGATTTTGCTCTTGCCAATTCGTTTGCGCACTTCAATTGGCACATATTTTAGGCTGTAGCCGCTCCGCACCACCGCCAGCGTGATGGTGGACGGATAAGAAAAGGTGTTGGGCAACAAATAAACCAAGCTCTTTGCCAACTCGGCATCCAACACTCGAAAGCCAGAAGTGAGATCATCAATGGGTCGCCCACAAACGTAGGAAGCTAGACTGTTATAAATAAAGTTGGCAAGGTTGCGGTGGCGAGCTGTGTCCGATTCTCTTGTACGTGCCCCAACAACCATATGAAATTCTTGAATATGCTCTAGCAAGCGGGGAATATCCTCGACTTTATGTTGCCCGTCGGAATCCATCATCAGCGCATATTTGCCAGTTGCTGCCCGAATGCCATTTTTGATTGCCGCCCCATTGCCGATGTTGTAGGGGTGTTGAATTAGCTGCAAGTGGGGGTGATTGACCCCCTTCACGACGTTAGCAGAGTTGTCGGATGAGCCGTCATCTACCACGATGACTTCGTACCCTTGTTCGGCAAGCGTCTGGTCGCACCATGCCAGTAATTTGTCGAGATGCTCGCCAATGGCGCCCACTTCATTGTACATGGGCAAAATAATGGAGAGATAAACTTGGTTTGTCATGATCTAGTCCAATGGGTGAAGTTCAGGCGCGTTGTTTGGAGATTGGGTTGCCGGCATTTCCCTTAACTGTTTTGCTTGCTCGGCAAAATTGATCAAGATTCCGATAGTTGCTAGGGCAAGAACAACGCCCACATAGTTGTGATGGAAAAATCGGGAAACTGTCCCAAATCCAAAAATGAAGGCAGCAGATGCGAGCAACATCGCCCCCAAATCCCGTTTATACTGGTACCGTAACATCCACAAAAGCAAGGGTATGCCAATTGCCAATTGCATGATTTGAAAAGGGAAGGGAGAGACAAAGGTGGGGATGATGCCGGCGCCCATTAGCAAACGCCCTACTGTAAAGCCACGAATTGGATAGAGATATTCAGCATTGCCGGCAGGAAAGGCAAAGGTATCGGTGTAAAAGTTTTGCCAATCCCACAACACAAAGGGCAAGCAAGAGAGGATGAGGATGAAGCCAATCATGGCCACGGACAAAAACGTTTGTCTCCATCGTCGTTGTCTTGGATTTTGTTTCCATACATAAAGGGTAAAAAATGGCAGAATAAACCAAGCATATTGTTTCAGGGAGCAGGCGATGCCCATCAGAATGGCAGACCAACCCCACTTTTCTCGTTTTATCATGATGAGCGTCAAAATGAAGGCTAAAAAGGGGGCGACATCATTCATGCCCAGCATGACAGAGTTGGTAAATAGAGGATTCAATCCTCCCACAGCGACTAAACTCAACTTGAACGTTGGATTTTCCGTGAGATGAGGCAAGACGAGCAGCAAGAAGAAGTAGATAGTCAGGTAGATGGTGCGTTGGTCATATAAAATGCCGGCAATTTGGCTGATTTTGTACAAGGGGAACGAGAGATAGAGGCTGCTGGGCAAATAGACAAAATATTCATAAGCAGGATCTTGCCACGCTTCATCCCCAACATCGAGCCATTGATAAAATCGCAAAGGAGTGTCGGCATAACTTTCGACGTATGGGTTTTTGCCGGCATCCAAATAGCTTAATGCTGACTCAGTTTGAATGGCGCTGTCCGAAATATTGGCATAAGCAGGCGAATACCCATCTTCTTCCACAGGCGTAACCGCTCGGTTTACCACATGCTCCACTGCCGGCAAAATTACAGCCGCTACAGCAATCGTCAACATAAGGGCGTATCGCAAAAAAAAGCCCAATCGTGTTGCCCAGTTTGCGTTCTCCAATCTGGTGGGCAAAGGAACCCGCAAACTTATGAGCAAATAGAGAAAAAGGGCGGTTACAATGACAAAGGCATCATTGCCGGCAATGTAAGCGGGCGTTAGGGTGAGCAAAAGGAGCAAATCGACAGAAACTGGCAGATTTTGCGTTGGGGTTTGGGCGGTCATCTTCTTAATGAGAGGGCGTGTTAATTTTTGTTTTGGGTAATGCGATAATGAAAGGGAGAAAATTCTTCTAGTTGATGCCTTCCGACTTGCTCGGGCATTTCTAATGGAATTATTTCTAACGGGATAAAAGCAAATTGGTCAATGCCTTGCTCGTAAAATCTAGGAACCAATTTCTCAATGTCGGCGGGGTCGTTAACATACATAAAGATTTTATCGTTTCCGGGCAAGGCTTGCGATGGTAAAAAGGGACCGTTTGTCAGGATAATTTGTGCCGGCATCTCCGCAATTGCCTCACGTATAGTATTCGAGCTATATATCTCTCGTTTTAATACGGACAAACTGGCAAGCTGGATGATTAAACCGCCGCACAACATCGCCGCCCCCATCTGTTTAAGCGTGGTTTGGTATGATGCCGGTAAATTGCGGGTCAGATATGTGTACACAAATCCCGCCAAATAGAGCAAAAGAGGGTATGCCGGCAACCAATAGCGAGCGCCCCATTGCTTGCCGCCGGTGGCGGGCCAAAACAGAATCATCAGCCCTAGAAAGAAGAGGGCGGCTAGAAAAACGAGTTTGCCAGCTTTCCCGTTTTCCTCTTTGAAAATAGAATCTGGCAACGCCAACGCCAATGGCAGAAAAGCAAAGGTAGAGATGATGCCGGTAACCCCGCTTTGTTTGCCCAGCCAAAAGGTGAGGAGGGAAGCGGTTATTGTGCAGATTGTGCCGGCAATTAGCCAGCTTTTCTTGCGAAATTTGGGCAACCGGATGGCTAAGAAGATTGTGATGAAGGCGATGAAAACAATAAGGCAGCTAACCAAGTCAGCGGTCTGCCGCCATCAAGGGTGAATAACATTGAGCCGATGCGGTAGCCGCGGGCATATGACGGCAGGTTGAAGGGTCGAGGAGTGGGGTCGCCATAGCCAAAGAAGTGGGGGGCAAAAGCCATGCCAAAAGGATGCCCCACCCAAAGATATTGCAAAAACCAAACGGGCAAAGCGCCAAATATGCCCCCCAAAGCCACACCGATAATTTGTTTCCATTGCCGCCAAGCGACAATGATAAATGCAGTCCCAAACGCCACTGCAAAGACATACATTTCAGGTCGTTGCCCTAGCCCCAAACCTAGCAAAATGCCGGCAGTTAAGCCAAACCAAACTTTATTGCGCTTGAGTCCCAACACGCCAAAATAAACGCCAAAGATGGCAAATGCCGAGCCCAATGTGTGGTCCCAAAATGCCAAGCTATAAAACAAAATGGGGGTAGCAAACAGCGTCGCTCCCATCATTAGCGATGGATGGCGTAAATCGCTCTCTTTTGCCAGCAGAGAAACGCCAAATGCAGTGAGTAGCCCGCCTAATGCCGGCAATATCGAGCGAGCGGCATAGCCCAAACTTTCTGGCAACAATGCCGTGCCAATCAGTAAAAATGGGGAGACATTGAATAACGCTTCGCCATTTACTTTGGTGTAGGCATAATAGTAAGGGGCATATTCCCAATCGGGGTCGAAGATTTCGCCCGGATAGGGTACAGCTAACGTTTGCAAATTGTTTTGCTTCAATTGCTCCACCTGAAACAATCGCAAGCCAGTGTCGCTGGCAAATGAGCCGTTGCCCGGCTGAAGCCAAATGATGATAGCAATTAGGAGGATGAGACAAAGTAGCAATGCCAAAGGTTGGTTGAGGCGAGAAAGGTTGCGGATCATATTTTGGGCTTATCTACTGCGAATTTGATAATGAAGGGGGGTGATTTGTTCAATTTGAAACCCTTCAATGCTTGCCGGCATTTCTAATGGCAAAAAGTCCAACGTCATTAAACCCACATCGGTAATGCCGGCATTCGCAAAACGAGACAGTAGCACTTCTAAATCTGCTTGCTCATCTACATACATGAATTGCTTTTCTGCTAACGATGTTTCAAAAGAAGGCATAAATGGATGACTGGTCAGGATCAGGTTGGCGGGCAGGGATTGCAATTGGTCACGGTAAGCGATTTCGCTAACATGGGTACGAAAAAGCAGACGCACGCCTAGCAACTGAAAGATAAATGAAACTGCCAGCAAGGTAGCAAATGTGGTTTTTAAGGCAAATTGCACATCATTTTTCAGTTGTAGAAGCCAATGTTCATAACTAAAGACGGCTAAAAATGCCATCAAGGGGTATGCCGGCATTAAATATCGTGCTCCCCATTGTGTGCCACCTTCAGCGGGCCACAGTAGCATCATGCCGGCAACAAAGCCCAACGTGGTGAGAAAGATAAATTTGTACAAACGCTCAATTTCAGGATTGGCAATGCCGGCAGAAACATAGGTAAACGCCAAGCCAAACAACGGCATTGCCGTAATCAGCCCTGTTACCCAATGCCCCCACGCCAATCGCCCCCAAATGAAGTAGCCGATAGCAGACATCGTTAAACCAACCAACAGCCAACGTCTTTTTTGCCATTTTGGAATACGCAAAGCAAGAATAGAAATAACTGCCCCAACCAAAGCAAAAATGGTCGCTAAGCCAGTTATGGGGTCGCGAGCTTCCAAATTAAAGAGTAATCTGCCTTTTTTGTATTGAGTTGCTGTTCCGCTTGTCTCTTGCAACTCTTCCGACAAATCTTCAGGGTAAGAGATATATTCTGGTTCGCCGTAGCCGAAGAAGTGGGGGGCAAATGCCATGCCAAACGGATGCCCCACCCACATAAATTGCAACGCCCAGATGATGACCGCTCCCATGAAGCCGCCAGTCGCTAAGGCGATTGGTTTTTTCCATTGGGGAAAGGTGAGCAGGGCGAGAACAATGCCGGCAACTATGGCAAATAGGTAGGTCTCTGGTCGATTGCCAAACGCTAAAGCCAAAACAAACCCGCCGACACCAATCCATTTGACCGACTCGCGCATTACTCCGGCGCAAATCGCCGCCAGCCCCCAAACGACCAGCGCAGTTCCCCAACTATGGTCCCACAACTCTAAACCATAAAAGAACAGGGGCGTGCCTAATCCGGTTAGCCACATGAGCAGATTGGCATGGCGTAAATTAAACAGCTTGGCTAATTGGTAAATGCCGGCAACTGTTGCCAATGTGCCTAATGCCGGCGTAATTGCCAAGCCAAACGTGCCCAACCCTGCCATCAACAGCGACCCCAGCAACGGAAAAAAGGGGCTGATGTTGAGAAAAATCTCCCCATCTACCACTGAAAATGCGTAATAGTATGGCACATGCTTCAGCTCTGGATCAAAGGAGCGAGTGGGATAATTGATGGCAAATGTTTGCCAATTTTGGTCAATTAGCTCTCTAATTTGCAGATAACGCAAACCGGTATCATTGCTAAAAAAAACCAGCGGCGAGATTGAAAACCATGCCAAAACGAAAAAAATAGCGACAATGGCTGTAAAATGTTTCATATCCTATTTTCCCATACACCTTAGCGGGCTATCCAATTAAGATTGTAGTCAGAATTTGGTTATCATAAAGCAAACCTATAGCCTTTTTGTCCATGTTATGAACTACGTTAAAAGAGATTGGATGACTGCCGGCATTCTCGCCCTGCTCACGGCTCTATTTTTACTGCTCCCTTACTGGGTAGGTTACAGTCGGGAAGGGGGGGATTTGCATTATGCCGGCACATTGATGAACCCAGAAGATACCCAAACCTATTTTGGCAAAATGAACCAAGGATATGAAGGAGCGTGGTTGTACTCTATCTCCTTTACGCCCGAACCCCACCAACCCGCCTTTGTGGGCGGTTTTTATTTGGCGGTGGGGCATTTAGCGCGGCTGACGGGAACCAGCGTGACACAAATGTGGCATATCAGCCGCTTTGTTGCCGGCATCTTCATGTTTCTCATCTCCTACTGGTTTGCCGGCAAATTTACGGACAATCGGGCTGCCAAATGGACAGCTTATCTGCTTATTTTGTTTGGGTCGGGGTTAGGCTGGCTCATATTGCTGACTGGGCGCAACGAATGGCTGGGTTGGCTGCCGGTCGATTTCAAAATGCCGGAAGCCCACCCTTTTTTTACCGCCCTCACCTTCCCCCATATCGCCTTTAACTCTGGTTTTGCCTTGCTGGGCTTGTGGCACATTGGGCAAACGTGCCTCAATGACGAGGGTAAATGGCTTAAACATGCGTTGATTGCCGGCATTCTCAATCTGATCATCGCCATCAACTTCCCCTTTTACATCTACCTGATGGCAGGGGTGACGGTAATATTTGGCTTGGGGCTGGCGCGGGCGCAACGCCGAATTTTGTGGCGAGAAGCGTTACGGTTATTGCCGGCATTCCTCATCCCCCTGCCCCTGTTGCTTTATTACGCCTACACCTTGTTCAACAACCCCGCCTTTGCGGATTGGGACGAACAATCTCGCGCCCTGATCATTTCCCCTCATCCCGCCCACTATTTGCTGGCGTTTGGCGTGATGTTGGCGTTGGCATTGTTTGCTCTGCGTCGTTCCCCGCAACCCAGCAAAACGCCGCTCCGTCGTTGGTTGTTGTGGGCATGGCTGATAGCCGTTTGTCTGCTGGTCTATGCCCCCATCGATTCACAACGCCGCTTTATACAGGGAGTGCATTTTCCGTTGGCGATTTTATCTGCCATTGGCTTGGTGGAGGTTGTGTTGCCGGCATTTCTCCGCACCCGCCCGCTGCAACAGTTGTTGCAAAACCCCCGCTACACCGCCCCCAAACTGACTAACTTTCTGCTCGCTCTATTTTTGCTGTTTATGAGCTTGTCGAATTTGTATCTGCTTGCCAGCGTCAGCATCACTGCCGGCATTCAGCAGTTGTATCCCTTTTTCCGTTCGCAGGATGAAATTGCCGGCATCGAATGGCTAGATGCAAACAGCCAAAATGATGAATTGGTGTTAAGCAGTTATGGCACGGGCAACTATCTCTCAGCCCATGCCGGCAACCGGGTCATGGTGGGCCATTGGGCAGAGACGGCTCATTTTGCCCAGCGGCAAGCCGATGTAGCCCGTTTTTATCATCCCGACACGCCTGACGAGTGGCGGCAAAATTTTGTGGAGGAGTTTGATATTCGGTACGTTTGGCTTGGCGAGCAGGAACGGGCGTTAGTGGGGGAGAAGATGGTTGATTTAGCGGGATGGGCAGGGGGAATGCCGGCATTTTCCCAGGGTGAAGTCGCCATCTACCAACTACAGCAACCGTAACGCATTTGTGGAAAGCCTGTGGAAAAGGGAGTGAAAAAGACGTGAACGACCCGAAAATTGGGGATAACTGTGGATAACTTACCTTTTTGTTAACCGGGACAAACTCGCTGCCAATATCATGCTCTTGCGCTCGCTCCAATCCCTGCTGGCTTAATTTGTGGCGTAAAGCGGGGTCGTTTTTCAGGGTGAGAATGCCGGCAGCCAACGCCTGTGGATTTTCTCTAAAACATTACTATTTACTAACATATGGCAAGCTAAGAGAGAAAATAGTTACCGGTGGCTGACCACAAATCGTATAGTTCCCTAGATGAAATGGGATGCTGTTCAACCAATTTTCTATAGATGCCGGCACACACAGCGATGTGTTCAAATAAAGAAATGTATTTAATGAATCTAGATTGCTCATTTCAATTGGTAAAGGTCCGTTCAAAAGCGGATTATCTGATAAATTGAATTCGCTTAAGAATAAATTGTTTGTTAATCCGGGCGGCAAGGTTGTCAGTTGGTTGTTTGACAAGTTGAGCCGAATAAACCCTGATAAATTCTCAAATTCTGGCGGAAACATTTTCAGTTGGTTCCCCGATAAGTTGAGGGAGTTTAGCCAATACAACAAACCAAATTCTGATGGTAAAGTCGTCAATTGATTGTAAGATAAATCGAGCTCTTCAATTGACTGCAAAGCGCCAAATTCTGGCGGCAAAACGGTAAGTTGATTGCCTGACAAGTCAAGACGATTGGGGCCATTCAAATTGCCAAATTCTGGCGGTAAAGCTGAGAGTTGATTGTCTGATAAGTCGAGCTCGTTAACTAATAAATTGCCAAATTCTGGCGGTAAGTTTGAGAGCTGGTTGTCTGATAAGTCGATCTCATCGGTCGACAAATTGCCAAATTCCGGCGGCAAAGCCAAGAGTTGGTTGTCTGATAGGTTGAGCCACCAAAGCGACGATAAATTACCAAACTCCGGTGGCAAAGCTGTTAGCTTGTTACCCGATATAGTGAGTTGCCCAAGCATTAATAAGTTGCCAAATTCCGGCGGCAAAGTTAAGAATTGGTTGTCTGATAGATCGAGCCACCAAAGCGACGATAAATTACCAAACTCCGGTGGCAAAGCCGTCAGTTGGTTATTCGACAACGAGAGTTTCCCAAGCGTCGATAAATTGCCAAATGCCAACGGTAAGGTCGTTAGTTGATTTTCTGATAAGAAAAGGTACGAAAGCGCGGATAAATTGCCAAATCCTGGCGGTAAAGCTGAGAGTTGATTGCCAGACAAGTCCAGCCAAAAGAGCGACGCTAAATATCCAAATTCTGGGGGTAAGCTGGCGAGTTGGTTTTCAGCTAAATTGAGCCGACCTAGCGACGACAAATTGACAATTTCCCGCGATACGGCAGTCAGTTGATTGTTAGATAGATCGAGCCACCAAAGCTCAGGCAAATTTCCAAACATCGGGGGAATGATGCCACTTAGGTTGTTATTATCAAGGTGTATGCCTGCGATATTGACGCCGCTGCAATCAATGCCCCACCACGTGCAAACTGAAGTTGAGGAAAGCCAACCTGAATTGTTTGTCCAATTATCCCCATTGGTATTGTTATAAAGCGCAACCAGCGCATCACACTCAAAATGATAGATATCAATGACTGTTGTACAATCAAATGAGGCGGCGACAGCGTCATGGTTTGAATGATGATTAACAAACAATAATGCGCCCAACAAGAAAATAGCGGTAAATAATCGATTGTTCATGGAAGCTCCTTTCATTTTAACGCGCAATCAAACTGGTTGACCTGCAAATCTCAAATGGTAACAACTTTTCAAATTATACCAGTTTTTTTGGCGCAAATGGGCGCAAGATGGTGGCTGTATAGCCGCCAATGCCGGCAATGCCATGCTCTTGCGCTCGCTCCAATCCCTGCTGGCTTAATTTGTGGCGTAAAGCGGGGTCGTTTTTCAGAGCCAGAATGCCGGCAGCCAACGCCTGTGGATTTTCCCGCTCCACCAGATAAAGATGTTCGCCATTTGTTAGCCGCTCCTCAATCGTCGCCGCCTGTCCCGTAATCACCGGCAGCCCCAACATCAACCCCTCCCAAATTTTGTTTTGAATGGTATGTTTCGATTGAAACGTAGAGCCAAACACGCCTAAACAAAGATGCGCCTTAGCCAATTTTGCCGGCAAATCCGCTCGGTCCACCCAACCATGAAATACGGCATTGGTTACTCCCAACGACTGCGCCAGCCTTTTTACTGCCGGCAACTCTGCTCCTTCCCCCCAAAAATCAAACAGGATATCCGACTCATCTTGCAACAAAGCCGCTGCCCGAACCATCGTCTCCAACCCATGCGATTTTAAAAATGTGCCGTGATACGCCACCCGAAAGGGAGGCGTTGGGCTTTGCGCTTCGGGGCGCGGATAAAAGAGCCGATCGTCTGCCCCGGCTGGAACCAGCCGAAATTTGTCGGGGACAATGCCATAGGTTTGGCAATGGTAATCGCGGTATGCTTTGGTATCAGAGATGATTAAATCCGCCAATGACAAGCCAATTTTTTCCAGCCAACGGATAATTGCGCTCGTAAATCGATGCTTTTCCGTCAAGCCTCGTTCGGTGGCGATCAGATACAGTGACATATAATGGTCGATGACCATTGGTTTGCCCCGCCGCCAAGACAACAATCGCCCTAAAAAGGCGTCAAATTGCCCCGGATAGCCCAACATCATCACATCATATTGCGGGGTTTGGTTATGCAACCGAAAAAGCCGCCAATAGACGGAGGCAACCCGCCGCCAAAAACGTGGGCTGCGCCACCCGCCGCTGGCTTGCTCCACTCGGTCAGCTATCCCAGCCCATAGCGGCGCATGGCATTCGATCACCTCAACGCCAACGTGGCGCAGTCCAGCGATCATCATCTGGTTGCGGGCATAGCCAGCCCGGTAGCTTCCGAAATAGCAGACGCGCAATGGGGTCGAAGCTGCCGGCATTTTTTACCAAAAAGCGGCTATGGCGCTAGGCGGTTCGCCTTCCATACCCCATCTTCCGTTTTAACATAGCGAAAACGGTCATGCAGTCGATATAAACCGCTTTGCCAAAATTCGATCATATGGGGCACGATGAGATAACCGCCCCAAAAGGGCGGCAAGGGGACAGCGCTCCCTTCTGTTTCCGCATTCAACGCTTCGTACCGGCTGGTCAAATATTCTCGATTGGGGATAGGGCGGCTTTGCGGCGAAACGGTGGCGGCGATTTGGCTGCCGCGCGGTCGGCTGTGAAAGTACGCTTCTGCCTCGTCCGTCGCCAATTTGCTGGCGACGCCCTCGATTCGCACCTGTCGGGCTAGCTGATTCCAGTAAAAAGCCAAAGCCGCTATCGGATTGGCAGCCAAATCGATAGCTTTGTCGCTCTCAAGGTTGGTGAAAAAGATGAAACCGCGTTCGTCTAACCCTTTCAGCAATACCATTCTGGCGGCTGGAACGTTGTCTGGGGTCACAGTCGCCAAAGTCATTGTGTTGGGCAGAGGAATGCCGGCATCTTCCGCCGCTTTATACCAATTGGCAAACAGCTTCATCGGGTCGGCATCCAATGAATCCCGGCGTAAATTGTCGTCTGCATACAAAGTGTGTAAGTGATCCATAAGGGGTGACTATAGCAAAACTTTTCCATCCGCCAACCATAAATGGAACTTTTGTCGTCTTCCCACCGTTTTAAATGGAAATTACAATAGTGCCAAGGATATAACCTATGAAAGCCTCAAAACTCAAAACCCTCATTCTTCTTCTCACAATGGCTCTTTATGTAGCCGCTTGCAGCAGCACAGAACCGCAAACAGTAATTGATGACAGCCGCCCAGACAGCTCTTCCAGCGGGCGGGGCAGCGGCGAATCGCCCCCCGATTCGCCCGGAGATAGGGTAAAGGTAGAAGTGACCAGGGCGATTGCCGGCAGCAGCGCTGGTTGGGTAGATGGCTCGCCGGCTGAAGCGGATGAATCCTATCGCGCTTCGGCAGGTGGAGAGGCGATGGAGATGTCCGCCGCTTCGGATGCCGTCGCCTTGGCTGAACCTGCCGGCACGGCTCCGCCTCCCGACGCTTTTGCCGGCAGCGAAGAGCGACTAGACCAAAATAGCCAATTAACTGCTGGCGAAGTGGATGACAACGAACAGTGGGACGATTACCTGCTTTATTTACGGGATTATTCGGGGGCAAAAGTGTTGCCGGTTGATGTTAGCGAACGCCATATCATCCATGTGACTGATTCTGCCGGCAATCCCATTCTGGGCGCTAAAATCGAAATCGAGCAAAATGGGGCAACTGTGGGACGCTTGCGGACACACAGTGATGGACGCGCCTACTTTTTCCCGAAAGCGCTGCCCACTGCAGATGCCAGCCAGCCGTTTGACCTATCCGTAACCCTAAATGGGGATGCAGAGCGTTTGGTTATTTCCCCTGATGGGGCGCAACGCGAATGGACGATGGCGCATCCCGGCGGCGACCAAATGCCGGCAGCCGACCGGCTCGATGTTTTGTTTCTCATCGACGCTACTGGCAGCATGGCGGACGAAATCGCCCAGATACGAGACAACATCCAGCAAATCTCCGCCCAAATCGACGCCTTGCCTTCCCAACCAGATGTGCGCTTTGGCATGACGGTGTACCGTGACCGAGAGGACGCTTTTGTCAGCCGCACATTTGACTTTACGCCCGATGTAGAAGCGTTTGCAGCTGGGCTGGAGGCTGTTCAGGCGGATGGCGGCGGCGACTATCCCGAAGATTTGAACGAAGGGTTGTTCCAGGCGATACATACGCCGGAATGGCGGGTGGAAGGCACAGTTAGCCTCATCTTTTTGGTAGCCGACGCCCCGCCTCACCTTGATTATGGGCAACAAAACCATTACGCTGCCGAAATGTTGGAAGCGGCGGAACGGGGCATCAAAATTTATCCCATCGCCAGCAGCGGTTTAGATGATCAGGGAGAATATATTTTCCGGCAATTGGCGCAAACTACCGGCGGCAAATTTATCTTTCTGACCTACGGGGCTGGCGGCGCAGGCACACCCGGCACAGAAACGACCCACAATGTCGAGGATTATACCGTCTCTGCTCTGGATGATTTGGTGGTTCGTATCGTGGAGGATGAGTTAGCGCATCAGACACGGTAGCAGGTTTGCAAGTTGCAGGTTTGCTAGTTACAGATTACCATTTCTTGCCACTTGCCACTTGCCACTTGCCACTTGCCACTTGCCACTTGCCACTTGCCACTTGCCACTTGCCACTTGCCACTTGCCACTTGCCCGCCTCACTCCCCAAAACAAACTGAAACCGGCTGGCTAACTGCTTGATTGCCGGCAGAATCCTCCGCTATCGCCTTAAAACTTTGGCAACCCGTCCCCGCTATCTGCCACTGTTCAGTAAACGGAGGCACGGCAGAGATAGCAAACGGCACGCCAGCATTGCCGGCATAAAACGACACCTTAGCAATCGAAACATCATCCTCCACCTTGGCCCGAATGTTAATCGCCTCATCATCCACCGCAAAAATTTGCCCCTCAAACGGCGAAGCGATCTCCACAATCGGCGGCACATTGTCCACCGTAATTTGGATGCTGGCTTCTTCAAATGAGCCATCATTGTTAAACACAGTCAGCAAGATAGTGTACAGTCCATTCAGGTTAGCTACATTCCATGAACCCAGTACCCCATTTGTAACTTGCTCCGTCACCTGATCACGCAAGGTGACGATGTTGTTGGGGGTCAATCCCTGAAAATATGCCAGTCGGTAGTGACTAAAATCGTCACTTTTGGCAGAACCCAAAATCTGAATCTCGCCACGAGCAAAGGCAAAGGGACGCGGGTAACGGATGATCACATTATTGCCGGCATCCTCCGCCCCGGCAATAATCGTGTCAAACTCCGTCGGCGGTTGTGGGATTTCCTGCTCCCGCACCCAATCCGCCGCCCTGTCCGGGAAAATGCGGAAAATCCGGTTGTCGATCAGGTGTGGCGGCGTGTAAATCGTCGCCAGCCGCCCCGTCTCCCGATTGATGCGGAACTCCTGATACATATTGTCATAAATCGTCGGCTCCGTCCCCTCTACAAAATATTCCGTCACTGTCGGGCATAACGCTGTCGGCAGCAAGCCCGTTTCGTTGCACACCGCCCGCTCCCGCAAGCCGGGCGGGCGCGTCCAACCCACAATCGGCTCATCTTGATGCGCCCATGCCATCAACGCCTGCCAAATCGGCGCCGCTCCCTTTGAACCGGGCACATCCACCATCGGCGAATTGTCGGTATTGCCCACCCACACCGCCGTCACCAACTGCGGGGTATAGCCCACCGTCCAAGCGTCCCGATAATCGTTGGTAGTGCCAGTTTTAGCGACGGCGGGACGGTTATCGGGCAATTCTAATGCATTGGGACAACCAAAGGCTGGACATCGGGCGTTGCGATCAGCCAGCATATCGTTCATTAAAAATGCCAATTGGGGGGTGATGATATTTTGCTTTTGGGGCTGATTGTATTCGTATAGTACGTTGCCGTTTCGGTCTTCCACCCGCAATATGGCAACTGGGTCTAGTTGACGAAAACCAAAGCGTTGCTGGCTGTCTGGCACAGCTTGCCCAATCATCCCCCCCATATTGTCCATCACGGCAAAGGCGTAAGCCATATCCAGCAATTTTACTTCGCCGCCGCCTAAAGTTAATGCTAACCCATATTTGCCGTTGTCTAAACTGGTGATCCCCATGCTGTGGGCGGTGCGCAGCACATTATCTACCCCCACCCACGACATCACTTCGACTGCCGGCACATTGTAGCTGTTCCCCAATGCGGTTCGCAGACGCATCGGACCATGAAAACGGCGGTCATAATTCAACGGCACATAAGGGATGCCGTCATAATCCGCCCCAAAATCCGTCTCCACATCCAGCGTCATGCTGGCAGGAGTGTACCCTTGGCTGAGAGCGGTCAGGTAAGTAAACGGTTTGAAGGATGAACCTGGTTGTCGCAAGCCGTCTGCCGCCACATTAAATGAGCCGTCAATCGCCTCGTTCCAGTAGTCCAAACTGCCCAACATCGCCTTGATTTCCCCCGTGCGGGGGTCAAGCATCACCACCGCGGCGTTGTTGAGTTGATGGTCAACCCCCGCATCGTCAGCGGAGAGGGGGGGCAAAAAGGGCAGGGCATGGCAGGAAGCTAACTCGTCTGCCGGCAACTCATTCCCAATCACGCCAGACAACCGCGCCACATGCGCCCGAGCCACGCATTGCGCCTGCTCCTGCATCTGCAAATCGAGGGCGGTATAGACCTGCAAACCGCCCCGCAACACCATCTCCGCCCCAAACATCCCCTCCAACTGCTTACGCACATACAACGCATAATGAGGGGCGATGATGTCAAAGCGGTCGTCCACTGTGGGGCGGACGGCAAGCGGCGTATATTTGGCGGCAACCAACTGGTCTTGACTGATATATCCATCCCGCAACATCGCATCCAACACCAACTCTTGCCGGGCTTTGGCTTGGTCGGGGTTGTCAATCGGGTTTAAGGCGGGGGATTGGGGGATGGCGGCTAACATGGCAGATTCTGCCAGCGACAGTTGGGCGGCGGGTTTGTCGTAATAAACGCGGGATGCCGCTTCGATACCATATGCCAAATTGCCGTAAAAGTTGCTGTTCAGATACCACTCTAATATCTGCTCTTTGCTATAAACGCGGGACATCTCTTGGGCGAGGAGCAGCTCTTCCACCTTGCGTTGGTAATCATCAAAGCCGATTTCTGCTCCCACCACCCGTCGTTCCGGCTCAATTAGGTTGTTTTTGACCAACTGTTGGGTGATGGATGAACCGCCTTGAATCGCCCCGCCTTGCAGCACATATTCGTAAAATGCCCGCCCAATTCCTTCGGCGTCAAAGCCACGATTGCTCCAGAAGCTTTTATCTTCGATGGCGACGGTGGCGTCGATGATATTTTGCGGGATTTGCTGGTAGTCGAGCCACTGCCGGTCGCCGCCCAGCGGGTCGATCACTTCGTAGATGAGAACGGCATCTCGGGCACCCTGTTGATTCGGTTGCCAAGCGTAAATTTTAGTCGTCTCAAAGGTTTCCGTATCTTGCCCAAGCGTTTCGATTTCGGTGTAGTTGGGCAAATTGCGAGTGAAGTAGGCGTAGCTGGCGTACACCCCAACTAGCGTGGCGAGGGTGGCGAAGAGGGCGCCGCTTGCCAGCAAGCCGAGGCAACCGCTCCCCCATTTGAGCAGGCGGGCGATGGGGGAACTCCGTTTGGCGCGGCGGGCGATTCGTCGCCGCATGATGTGGGTGGTTCGGGACATAGGTTTGTTAGTATGTCGGATTGTTAATCCGACAAGGCGGAATACCATTCCGCCCTACAGTTGATGTGATTGGTTCGAGACATAAGTTTGTTTTGATTACCTGTCTAACCTCCGGGAGGTTATGGTTATGAAACGATGAAGGATTTATTTATAGTGGGGGAAGGTTAATTGGGCAAATTATTGTTGCGTGAGGGAGAACAGCCCCCAATTGGCTCGCCCAAAATCGGTAGAGGACGATAGACTACAGACGATGGACGATGATTTGTCAGCCAGCGTCAGCCACCCAACGACGAATCGAATTGCAACTTGATTACGAAGTTCCTGGCACAATTGTAAAATCAAATTCGCCGACATGGTTGGAGAGAAGATAGGGACAACTGGCGCCTGCCGGCAATAAATAGTAAAAATAGTTGGTTGCCGGGTCTCCTAACCGATTAGCGAGAATCATGCTTGTGTCAGCGGGGGTCGGTGGATTTGTGTAGGCTGTACCGTTTGGTGGAAGTTTGTAGGGTTGGTTGCTTTCGTACAGGGTGGTTGGCGAACAGTTTGTGCCGATATCCCAACTAAGATTGAGGCTTGATTGGGGTATGCCAATGGATGGTTTAAGGTTTATTGACGCTCCTTCGTAAGCGCCCATATCTACTGTGCCGCTAAGAATGCGATTTGTGCCGGCAATATCAAATGGTATTTGCTCTATTGTATTTCCATCTCCATCTAAATCGAAACTATCTGCCGGCAATGCGATATTACTGCCAGCATCCAACACTGGCGAGCCGGCAAAAAGGCGTAAATTGCCGGCAACGGTAGGGGCAGTAGCAGGATCGATAGGGTCTACAAAAAGAGGATCGCCCAAATTGGCACTGTATCCTTGAACCAAACTAAAGCTGATTATAGATGTACTGTTGATATTATAAATTGAAGCATTGGCTGTTCCCACCCCGCTACTGTCTTGATTTCCCCACACAATAACATTGGATAATGTGGGAGCGCTGTCCTTGTTGTGTATGCCGCCCCCATTTGTAACTGCCGAATTACCAGATATTGTTACGTTGGTTAAGGTAGGATGGCTGTTGTCATAATTGTCCATTGCCCCACCAACAGAATAGTCTGCTGAGTTGCCAGAGAAGATGACATTAGTTAATGAGGGATTACTGGTTTCATTGCGCATGCCACCGCCAGATTGACTGGCTGAATTACCAGTGAGAATCACATTGGTAAGCGTTGGGTTACTGGAATGGATGTTATATATACCACCACCCCAGTAAGCGGAGTTGCCAGAGAGGGTAACATTGGTTAGCGTGGGGTTACTACCATCGTTGTACATGCCACCACCATTGTAGGTCACCGAGTTGCCGGAGATGGTAACGTTGGTTAATGTGGGGCTACTATTAAAATTAAATATACCACCACCGTAGTTTGAGAAGTTTTCAGTAAGGACAACATTGGTTAGCGAGGGATTGCTATTGTCTTTGTTGTATATGCCGCCACCACCCCAAGTTGCTGTGTTGTGCGTAAAAGTGACATTAGTCAATATGGGGCTACCGTTGTTATTCCATATACCGCCCCCTTGATAGTATGCAAGGTTTTCCGTAATAATGAGGTTGCTGAGGGTAGGATTGCCGGCATTGTTTAATATCCCCCCTCCACAAGAAGGACCGCAAGGAGAAATATCTTCACTAGCATTACCAGCAGTAATTGTAAATCCATCTAATATTGCCGTATTGTCTGCGCCACTGCCGGTAACCACATGGTATGCATTGTCACTATTGTCTCCAATTGTTCCAATATCCCCGCTCAAGATAGTGACATGGGCATTCCAGTCCCGTTGGTCGCGGCTTGCTTCTGTGCCGGCAAAACCGCCATATATTTTCACACCATTTACTAGTTGAAAGGTAGCGTCTCTGCCGGCAGGATCAGTAGGTGTGTAAACCCCCTCTGCCACCCAAATTTCACTACCTGCTCCAGCAGAATTTAGAGCAGATTGCACAGTTAAGTAAGCATTTGCCCAATCTGTGCCGTTATTACTACCTCCTGTAGCATCTTTGTCCACATAAATGATAGTGGAATGAAGAATGCTTTTTGGTGGGGAAATGTCGGCATTTCCACTCCCTATTGGCAAGGTAAAAAGAAGATAGCTAAGCAGACAAATTGAGAATAAGCGTTTGATTTTGTGATTTTGATATTTGAGAGTAAACATTCATGCTCCTACTGATTTTATTTGCCCTCAAATAGACAAACCAAACACATATTATCTTGGAAACAGATAAATTCTATAGTTATTTGGTCATTGAGTTCAAACTGTCATTTTGGCAGGGCGAAGCGACGAGAAGAAAAAATCTGGGAAGAGGACGGAAGATCACAGATGGTGACGACAATTGATCATCCATCATCTGTCACCTTACGACGAATTTGTCGTAGGGGTGGGTTAATTGGGCAAATTATTGAAGCATGAGGGAAAACAGCCCCCAATTGGCTCGCTAATGGGGCGAAATTTGATTCTGTGCCGGCATTTCCCCCCATTGGCAACCTGCCCACAACAAAAACCGCCAGATCGCCCAGCGCGGTCTGGCGGCTGATAAAATATCAAACCCTCAATTATGCATAAGCCGCCTCTTTGCCATCGATTTTGCGGGCAATTTGCCCCGTCAGATGACCAGAAACGGTGATTTGCCAAACGGGACCCGCCAAATAGAGGATGATGGGTCCGCAAATGGTGATAATGGAGAGCGGCAGCAAGATGGCAAAGATCAAGCCCGCGCCTAAAATGCCCAGCATATACATCACCATATCCCCCATGTTTTCGCGGGCGATGCCAAATACCTCGCCAAACCGCAAGCAAGCGCCCAGCGAGCCATGGCGCAAATATTGAATTTTGATGGCTGGTCCTAGCAGCCCAACCGCTAAACCAAGCAACATCGCCAAACAGAGAAAGAACATATAAATAAGGGTACTAACCCCAGCTAATGCCGCTGCCGCATCTTCATTGCCGCCAGCCATTGCCGGCAAAATAAAGGCAGACATTCCAATACAGACCAGCAAGATGATGGGCAGAGCGTAAACCAAATGCGCTACTGTGATCATCAAACCATCCATAAATAAGCCGCCCCAATCATCCCAATCTGGCAGCGGCTTCTCTTTCCCTTTTGCCACATTGCGGATAATGCCTAATTCATACCCGTAAAATAAGATAGCCGGTATGCCCAAAAAGGCGGACAATAACATCACCACGCTGCCGATGCCTATCTTTTTTAGCCAATTTTCGTCTTCGTAAAAATAAGTAAACGCTTTGCCGAAATCCATTTTCTCCCTCTCTAAATATAAATCGATTTAAACCAATTGTTTATGTTGTTTATGCCCACTTAAATCCAACCTTGCCCTTTGATAAAATCGGTGATTGCCGGCAATTCAAAGGTTTCGCCCTGGTATGCTTTGTATGCAAAATAGAGCGAGATGAGAAAGACTGGCGTGCCGCACCCTAACGTGACGGATGAAATGATGGTGAAGAGGATGCCGGCAATGATTGAGTGCCAGGCGTGGTATTTAATAAACGGACGCTCTTTCTTGTCATCCATTACCAATGCCACAATGGCGATGAGCCAAAAGACCCAGCTTAACGCCGCCCAAAGTTTATCATCATCAGTGACCATCAAATCTTTATTTTCAGTAACTTGTTCGATATCGAGTTGTTCAGTCATCTTAAGTTCTCCAATAATACTAAATATACTTCTTAATAAACTACTGTACGTTTCACAGAACAAATAGGTTGCGGCAAATCTTGCACATTGTAAGAAGCATTGTTCGATTCGTCAATGATATTTATGTTATGTCGCTAGGGCATAGGAAGATAGGTTCAACTTAATTTGCTCTCGATATGTTGTAGGGTAGAATGCCTTTATGGTTCGTATCGTATTTATGGGCACGCCCCACTTTGCCGTGCCGTCGTTACAAGCGTTGGTCGACAATCACCATGTAGTGGGTGTGGTTACACAACCAGACCGCCCAGCGGGACGAGGCAAAAAAACGCGCTCTTCCCCAATTAAACTGTTGGCGCAACATGCCGGCATTCCCGTTTATCAACCTCGCTCCTTTAAGCAAGAGTCCGCTGCTGACCCGTTGCGGGTGTGGCAGCCAGAGATGATTGTGGTCGCCGCATTCGGACAGATATTGCCCGCCTACCTGCTGGAACTGCCGGCATTAGGTTGCGTTAATGTACACGCTTCGTTGCTGCCCCGTTGGCGCGGCGCCTCCCCCATCCAACACGCGATTTTGGCGGGAGACGAAGAAACGGGCATCACTTTGATGCAGATGGATGTCGGATTAGACACCGGCGGCATCTATATTCAGGAAAAAGTATCGATTAATGATCGAGAGACGGCAGCCACTTTGCACGATCGATTAGCGGCGTTGGGGGGAGAAATGCTGCGCCAACATCTCGAACATATCGCCATAGGAGCGGCGCTGCCCATACCCCAAGATGATGCGCTGACTACTTACGCCCCGCGTATCCACAAACGAGACGGGTTGATCGATTGGGAGATGCCGGCAGAAACGTTAGAACGACAAATACGCGCGCTCACCCCTTGGCCCCAAGCGTATACCTTTTGGAATGGGCGGCTTTTGAAGATTTTGGCGGGTCGAATCATGTCGCCAGGCGCGCCCGATTTGCCAGTGGGCACGGTTTTCGCCTCCGATGGGGGAGCGGTCGTTCAAACAGGCGAAGCGGCATTGCAATTGGATATGGTGCAATTGGCTGGCAAGAAAAAGCTGCCCATCGCCGATTTTTTGCGAGGGCAGCCTGATTTTATCAACGCTCAATTAGGAATTTGACGATCGTATGAAGATTTTACTGTATGGCGCCGGGGCAGTGGGCAGCTATCTAGGAGCGAAGTTGGCGCATGCCGGCAATGAGGTTACATTGATTTGCCGCAAAGCGACCGCTAGGGCGATCGAAGAGCTTGATCTCACTTTAACCCGGGTGGAAGGGGAGAGGATGCGGCGGCTGTTTGTGGTCAAGCCGAATCTGGCGCTTTCGTTGCGCCAAGCCTTTTTAAACGACGCTAATTACGATTTGATGGTTTTGGGGATGAAATCCTACGCCATCGAAAACGCCCTGAATGAGATGTCTGCATTTTGCCCCGAACCGCCGCCCATGCTGACTATCCAAAATGGGATCGGCGTCGAAGAACAGATCGCTGCCCAATATCCAAACCGACAAATTATCGCCGGTTCATTTACCATTCCAGTTAGCATGGAGACCCGCAGCGTCGTTCTGGAAGAAAAAGAGAAGGGCGGCATGGGTTTGGCTTCATTTAATCCAGGCGTCAAAATTTCTGACTGGGCGGGGCTGTTAAATGATGCCGGCATTCAAACGGAACTACTTTCTAATTATCGCAGCATGAAATGGTCAAAAGCGTTGCTAAATATGCTGGGGAACGCCTCCGCCGCCATTCTCAATCGCCATCCCAAAGCGTTGTACAACCACGACGCCCTGTACGATTTAGAAGTAGAAATGTTGGGCGAGGCGGTGTCGGTCATGAAAAAATTAAATATCGACGTGGTTGATTTGCCTGGCTACACTGTAAAAAGGTTGGCGTTTGGCGTTAAACGGATGCCCCGCATCGCCCTTAAACCGATCTTGACCAAAGCGGTTACCGGAGGACGCGGCAATAAACTGCCATCATTTCTGCTTGATTTGAATGCCGGCAAACAATTCAACGAAGTTTATTATCACAACGGTATGGTCGCCAGAGCGGGCAAACAGGTGGGTGTCTCAACTCCGGTCAATACGACGCTGACCAAAATTTTGTTGGGCATGGCGCAAGGCAAAGTAGACCGTGAACGATTCAGCGGCAAACCGGGCGTCTTGTTGAAAGCGGTTGCCCAATACAAAAAACAAAGCCAATAACCTCATAACAAATGGCTTCAGAACGAGAAACTCGGCAAACGGTCGTCCAAATTGGACGGCTAATGTACGAAAAAGGGTTCATTTGCGCCAGCGATGGCAACATTTCCGTCCGCTTGTCCGCCAACCGCATTCTCATCACCCCGTCGGGGTTGCACAAAGGGTTGTTAAAGCCAGAACAACTGCTACTGGTAAATAGCGAAGGCGAGTTGGTGGGGCGGCGAAGCGATCTGAAGCCAACCAGCGAATTGCCGATGCATTTGGAAGCGTACCGGCAACGTCCAACCATCGGGGCGGTCATTCACGCCCATCCGCCGATTTCAGTCGCGCTATCGATTGCCGGCATCTCCATGGCGGATTGTTTGCTGCCAGAGGTGATCGTCTTTGTCGGGATGGTGCCCACCACCCAATATGCCACCCCCTCCAGCAAAGAAAATGTGCAAGCCATCCGCGATCTGATTCCCTACCATGATGCGTTGGTGTTGCAACGGCACGGCTCGTTAACTGTAGGGGATGACCCCATGCAAGCCTTTATGCGCCTCGAAACGGTGGAGCAAAACGCTAGGGTTGGCTTTATGCTGGCTCAATTGGGGGTTCGCAACCCATTGCCGGCAACCGAAGTGCGAAAATTGTTGGCGCAACGGGAAAAGATGGGGCTGAGTTTGCCCGGAGAAGCGGAGCGATTTTGCCAGGCGTGCGGCATTTGCCATCCCAACGCCGACCATTTGCCAGCGCTGCGCCCTGCCGGCAATACGGCAGCCCCATCCCCCAATGCCAGCGTCATCCCCAACCCAGACCCCGCCGCCGTGCGCATGTTGGTTTCTCAGGTGGTGCGGCAAACGATGGGGAATCTGGAATAATCCAGCCTTAAAGAGGCGAGCCCACCCCCGATATTACCGAGCTTACAATTTGTTTGCCGCCATCGCTTCCAGCAACGCCATCTTCTCGTGAACGGGATCGGCCGCCACCTTTCGAGCGATTTTTTCCGCCTCTTCTTGCGCTTCAGCTCGAATCGCCGCCTCGTCCATGGTCAGCAATTTGCCATCCCGCATTACGATACGACCAGCCACCATCGAAAGCTTGACCTCGCGCCCCGTGCCGGCATAAATCAGGTTGGGTACGATATTTCGTATCGGGTCGAGTAATATCGGCGACAAGTTAGGGTGGGTCAAATCCACCAAAATCATATCCGCTTGTTTGCCCGCTTCCAGCGAGCCAATTTCGTCGCCCAGCCCTATCGCTTGCGCCCCTTCAATTGTGCCCATTCGCAACACATCGCCTGCCGGCATCATCGCCGGGTCGCGGTATTTGATTTTGTTGAACAAGGCGGTCAGCTTCATCTCGTTGAACATATTGTTGCAATTGTTGCCGCTGGCTTGATCGGAGCCCAACCCGACCAACCCGCCAGCCCGTCGAAAAGCGGCTGCGGGCGGCACGATGCCGTCAATAATGCCGATGCTGCCCGAACAAAGCGCCATTTTAGCCCCACTGCGGGCGATTATCGCCGCTTCTTCATCCGTCGCTTCGGTTAGATGCACCCCTAGCAACTGTTCGTCCAGGTATCCGATCTCTTGCAAAAATGCCGGCGTTCGCTGCCCATATCGCTTCGCCATCTGGTCGATTTCCCGGTCTCCCTGCGCCAAATGTAGATGAATCATCAACCCCTGTTGGTCAGCCAGCCGCTTGACTTGTAACAGTTGATCGCGGCTGATCATATCCGCCCCTTGCGGACCCAGCATGACTGTAAGCCGCCCATCCGCTGCCCCATGCCAATCCTGAGCGAAGGCGAGGGCGGCATCGATAGCCGCTTGCCCCACACCGTCATCCAGCGGGTAGAGGTCGCCGATTTTCCAGCCAGCCATCCCGCCCGGCGGCAGGGCGTTGATGTTAGGGGTTAGACGAGCCCGAACGCCAGCATTGTCAAACGCTTCTGCCCAGCCGGGCACAGGTTTGTAATAGTCGCCAAAGGTAGTTGTGCCGGCACGCACCGCTTCGGCGATATTTAACTTGGTTCCCGCTGCCATGCCCGCTGGCGTTAAATGCCGAGTGTAGGGCGCCAGGGCAGCTTGCATCCAATTGGTAACATCTTGCGCCACGCCGCGCACAATTGCCAATGGGGTGTGCATATGAACGTCCACTAAACCAGGCAGCAGAGCCATATTTGTGGCGTCTATTTGTTCGGCGGCATGATAGCGGTTGGTCAGCTCAGTTGTAGCGCCAACGGCGGCGATGCGGCTGCCCGTAATGGCTACAGCCCCATCCCGAATGTAGCCAACGCCCTTGCCCTGCATCGAAAAGAGGTGGGCGTGGAGGATCAGAGTATCGACTGATTGAGTCATCTTTTAATCTCCATGTTGTTGTGGGGTGAAATATCTGCTTACGAAAACGTTGCGCTGCAATTAATGCGCCTCTGCCTCAGCGAGGGTGGGGGGTTCTTTATCTGCCTCAAATTCCGCTCGAAGGCGGGAGATTGCCAAGCCATCTACTTGCAATACGGTATATTTTATGCCTGTTTGTTGCCGTTCTACAACATCTCCCGCTGTAGGCTGCCTGCCCAGCCAGGTGACTACCAAGCCGCCAACAGTGGAAACGTCGGGCAGTTCGTCGTTATTGGGGGCATCGGTAAACTGATCGAGATATTCAACCCAATCTTCGACCAAATATTCCCCTTCCATTTCGACCTTGCCAGGGGAAACTACGACAAATGGCTCTAACTCTTGGTCGAACTCATCTCGCACTTCGCCAACGACCTCTTCCACCAAATCTTCGAGGGTGACGATGCCGGCAATGCCGCCAAACTCATCTCTTACAATTGCTAGGTGGATTTTCTCCTGTTTAAACGCCGCCAGCAACTGCTCTACCTTGTAATTTTCTGGCACCGACGGGGTTTGACGCAACAGAGCCCGCCAGGTCATTGGCGGATTTTCCGCCATGGTAAATTTGATCAAATCTTTGAGATGCAATGTCCCTACCACATGATCTAAATCTTTGTGGTAAACGGGCAAGCGGCTGAAATGGCTTTTAAGAACGACCTCTTTTACTTTTTCTAACTCCCAGCTTTCATCAATCGCCTGAACCTTGCGACGGGGCGTCATCACTTGCGCTACCGTTCGTTCGCTAAAGTCAAAGATTTTGCGAATCATCGTTTCTTGCCCAAAATCGAGCAGACCTTCTTCGGCGCTTTCTGCCACAATATCCTCGATCTCATCCGCAGAATGAACCCGTTCATTGCCCTGCACCGGAGGAACGCGCAGCAACCGCATCATCCCTGCCCCGATCATGTTTAACCCCCTGACCAGGGGCATCATCGCTGTTTGGAACAGGCTCATTGGTCGGAAAACGGCTGAGACGGTTTGTAACGGGGAGCTAAGGGCTAACGTTTTGGGGATCATCTCGCCGATGACGATGTGCAGATAAGTGAGCAAACTGAGGGAAACGAGGTAGCCGATGGTGGTGATGAAGGCGTCGTGGATATCGGCGCCGGTCAGGCGAGCCAAATATGGTTCGATAAAGTGGGCGATGGCAGGCTCGCCATACATGCCTAACCCTAACGAAGCGATGGTGATACCTAGTTGGGCGGTGGCGATAAAGCGATCTTGTTTGACCGGAGATTCAACCACTTGTTGAATGTTGGCTGCCAAGCTGTCCCCCTGGTTTGCTTTTTGTTCCAGTTGGGTGGGGCGGATGCCGATAATGGCGAATTCGGACGCCACGAAGAAGCCGTTCAGCACGACCAAAATCAGAATGACGATAATCGGCACGATCAGGGTCGATATCGAAGGCAGTCCTCCTTCGGCGGCGGCAGCCACGAAAAGAGCGGCGCCGGGGAAGCCAAGCAACGCTAACGGTTTTTTATGCTGGCTAAATGGGGAAAGGGGTCGCATTGGGCGGTTACTCATATGAGGCAACCTCCCATTCGACTAAACTGGAAATATCTATATCGGGATTAGAGAATGAAATTTCACTGATGGTCAGATCGTCCACTTTTTCGATGCGGAAGGCGGTGCCGGCAATTTCGACCTCCATCCCTTCTTTGGGCGAGCCATCTGAAGCATGGAACAACAATCCGCTCAAACTATCGGCGATGTCTAACGGTAAATTCATCTCCAAATATTCGTTGATGTCGCTAACCAATAGGTCGCCCCGCAAATAATATCTGCCCATGGCGTCTTCAGCGAAGAGGGCGAGCTCTTCATCAAATTCATCTTGCAGCTCGCCGAAAATCTCTTCTATGAGGTCTTCCAGGGTGATAATGCCGGCAGTGCCGCCATATTCGTCAAAGACGATGACCATATATTGCCCAGATTTTCGCAGCGTTTCCCACACATCGGGCACGGGCAAAGATTCTGGCACAAATGTAACATCTCGCAATCTGGCTTTAACTGTTGTGACGTTTTCGTTATGGAGTTGAAATAGATCTTTGATATGGACGATGCCGGCAATTTGATCGACATTGTCTCGATAAACTGGAATTCGGGTATAGCCATATTTCAGCGCCAACTGGATCAGGCTGGCGACGGTACTATCGATGGGGGCGGCAACTAATCGGGTGCGATGCACCATCACCTGGCGGGCGGTTAACTCCTTTAGGCGGAATGTATTTCGCAACATTTGCCGCTCTTCGTCGTCCAAAATACCCGCCTCAGCGCTCTCTTCCACCAACATCTCTATCTCTTTAGCGGAATGCAAATGACCATGCCCGCCATGATGATCTAAGCCCAACCATTTTAAAATACGATTGCCGCTGCCATTGAGCAGCCAAATCAAACCTGTATAGAGCCAAATTGACAATTTCATCAGGTAGGTGGTGTTGACCGCCCATTTTTCGGGACGTTGGATCGCCAATGATTTGGGTATCAGCTCGCCCACCACTACTTGCAGGATGGTGATGATGGCTAACGTGCTCCAGGTGGCAATCAATAACGCGCTCCCTTCGCTAGCCGCGGCGGCAACTCCGCTATCCCAGCCGAGCGATGTGGTGATTGGGGCGATGAGGGGGGCTAACTCTTTTGCCAACACATTTTGCCCATAAGCGCCCAGGGAAAGCGATGAGATAGTAATGCCAATCTGACAAGCAGCTACATAGTTGTCAATAGCGTCGCCAGCATCGATCATGGGCAGCAACATCTGCGCTGTGCCATTGCCAGATTCGGCGATTTGATTCAATCGCGTTTTGCGAGCTTTGACGCTGGCAAATTCCGCCGCCACATATAAAAAGTTCATGGCGATCAGAAAAGCGACGACCAGGAAGATAAAGAATACAGCTACCATTGAGATTAAAGGGTATCCTTTCGTTTCATTATTGAATGGGTATAGTGATGCGCGAGAGAGACGTTGTCTGGGCAGAAACGCTAAACTGCCCTTCCAGAGAATAATCGTTTGGAAGGAATGTCGTTGAGTTGCAGAACTGGCTAGGGTCTGGGTCTGGCTCGTCTGTGTCTAATATTGAACTGTCGTCAAGTTCCATCATTAATATTGAATTATAGGATGCGCTTTGCATTTGTCGAGAATGGATTATAAAACAGGGCTGGTCTATCGGCAATAGTCGATCAGGTGGGTAAAGTTAGGGTTATGAAAAAGAAGCCGATCTATGACGATTATTTAGAGCATATTCAACGGCTGGCGCTTGCCGGCATTGCCGCCGCCGATCCGTACAAATTAGTTCAAAAACATCTGGGCAGGGATGGGCAGGTAATTTCGTTGCCTGATTGCCGGCATTCATTGGATGATGGGCGGCTGTGGTTAGTTGCGGTGGGCAAAGCGGCGATTCCGATGAGTCAGGCAGCGTTGGAAATCTTGGGCGCTGATATTGCCGGCGGCATTGTGGTTAGCAAAACGATGCCGCCTCAAATGCCGGCATCCATTTCTGCATTTCAAGCCGGTCACCCCATTCCAAACGAACGTAGCGTACATGCCGGCAAGGCGTTAAAAGCGCTGTTAGCCAACGCTCGCCCCGGCGATCTGGTTTTGACATTGCTGTCGGGCGGCGCGTCAGCGTTGCTGAGCTTGCCGCAATTGCCCTTGCTCCATTTTCAGGCGTTGAACCAAGCATTATTGCGGGCGGGTTGCCCCATCGAGGCAGTGAATCGCGTCCGTCAATGGTTTGACGAAATCAAAGGAGGAGGTTTGAGCCGGCTGGCGGCGCCAGCCCGCTGCGCTGCTCTGATTTTAAGCGACGTTATCGGCAACGATTTGCGCTTTATCGGCAGCGGGTTAACTGTGGCGGTAGAACAAAATGCCCAGGAGGTGAAGGGGGTTTTGGACAAATGGGAGGTGTGGAGAGAGATGCCGGCACAAACTCGTCAGTTGGTTATCGCTGGCTTGCAGCGCTCTCCCCCACCGCGCCCCCCTGATGCCGGCAACGCCATTATTGGGGATGTCCGGTTGGCGGCGCAGGCGGTCAAACGAGAAGCGGAAGCCTTGGGTTTCAGGGCAATTATTGTAGATACAACTGTGACCGGCGAGGCAAAACGTGTAGGCGCCGATATTGCCGGCAATATCGCTAATCATCCGCAAACGCCCCCATTTTGCGTGATTTTTGGCGGCGAAACGACGGTGCGGGTAAGCGGAGAAGGGATGGGCGGGCGAAACCAGGAGGCGGCGTTGGGGGCGGCGTTCGCCTTGGCAGGTAAGACAGGGCTCGTATTCGCTAGCTTTGCCACGGATGGGGATGATGGTTTGAAACCGACGCAAATGCCGGCAGTTGCCGGCGCTGTGGTTTCAGACGAAACAATAAAAATGGCAGCGTATATGGGGCTAGATGCAGAGCGTTTTTTACGCGACAATGACAGCTACGCCTTTTTCCGCCGATTAGGCAGCGGGCACATCATCGCCCCCCAAGGCACCAATGTAAATGATGTGATGGTCGGGTTGGCGTATGAAGATCAAAAAAATGGGTAATTGGCGGCGTCATTCGTTAATTTTGCGGATTTTTGGTCTGAAAAAAGGATAGAGTATAATCGGTTCGTTGAGTTTAGACAGGGCGGTCAACAAAGCCGCCCATTTGCAAATTCTCTGATAGGAGGAGAAAAATGAAAAAAATTCGTTTACTGATTGGAATTATGATGTTGTTTAGCCTCGTTGTTACCGCGTGTAGCGGCGGCGCCGCAGATGCCGGCAAGGTATGCGCGGTGTTGGATACAGGCGGCGAAAACGATAAAAGCTTCAATGAATTCAGCTTGAAAGGCGCCCGCGAAGGGGCTGAAGAAGCCGGTTTGGAATTCGCCCATATTGTTTCCGAATCCGCTAGCGACTATGGCAAAAATATCGACAACTTCGTCTCCGAAGGGTGTGGTCTGATTATGACTGTTGGCTTTTTAATGGGCGACTCTACTGCCGAAGCAGCCCAAAAATACCCCGATACCCAATTCGCCATCGTTGATTATTCCTATTTCCCTGGATTTGGTTGTGATGAAAATGTGGCAGATTGCTACAGTGAAGAAGGTGGCTTGAGCAATGTAACCAGCTTGATGTTTGCTGAAGATGAAGTCGGCTATCTGGCGGGCACATTGGCAGGCTGTATGAGCGAAAGCGGCATCATTGGCTCCGTTTCAGGAATGGAGATTCCGCCCGTAGTTAAGTTTGTGGTTGGTTATCAAAATGGCGCCGCCTCCCAAAACCCCGATATCGAAACGCTCAATGTTTACATCCCCGACTTTAATGATCCCACTACTGGCAAACAATCTGGGGTGGATTTCATTAACCAGGGCGCAGACGTTATCTTTGGCGTGGGCGGCAATACCGGCAATGGCGGTTTACTGGCAGCCCACGAAGCGGGCGCAATGGCGATTGGGGTGGACGTAGACCAATATTTCACCTATCCAGAAATAGCTTCCTCGTTGATTACTAGCGCCGCCAAAAATATGGATGTCGCCGCTTCGCAAGCGGTTGCCGATTACGCTGCCGGCTCTTTGACTGGCGGCATTCGCACTGGCACAGTGGAAAATGACGGCATCGGGTTAGCCCCATATCATGATATGGATGGCAGCATTTCCGCTGAATGTAAAGCGGCTGTAGATGAAGCCGCCGCTGGCTTAGCGGATGGTTCAATCGATACTGGATATGCTCCATAAATTGTAGCTATCATACTTTCGCAGATTGTGCAGGGCGTTCAAACATGTTTGAACGCCCTTTTTTTGCGTGAATTTAGCGGATATGCGGGGCGCGTAAATAATAATTGTGCCAACAGAGCTATTGAAGGCTAGCCGCCTTATCCGTTACGCTTTAGATTGAGTGCGATTCGGTTTCCACAAGAATTGAATATGTTGTTAGCAAAAAAAGAGAAAACTTATTCGACGCAGACCGCTATGTTAACCGTAAGGCGTTTAACTATAGCCGTTGTGGAGATCGCCAGCGCCCAACATAAAAATGGCGAACTTGTCCAACAACTCGCTTTTTTGCTACAGGGAAAACCACAAGTTGAAGAAGTCACTTTAATATCTTACGCCAATCAAAAAGGGGAGGCGGGGCAAAAGCTGAAAACGCTTGCCTCAGAAAATGAAGCTGGCTGGGGCATTGACATCGCCCGTAAATTACGCCAAATTCAACCCAATGGCGCTTTGCTAAATCTCTATTGGCATAGCGTTCGACAGGGGGGGGCGCTCGCCTTTCGTCGCTGTCTGATCCCCTTAATATTGCGGTTGGAAGGCTACCCAACCATCGTTTTGTTGCAAGGGGCGGTTTTAGATTCAGAAGAAGAGCCAACTTTAACTTTTTTCGAGCGGCTATTGCTGCGCTTTATACTCGCCGCACATTTGGTAGTGGTTACTAACGTCCAATCGCAGGAAATTTTGTTGAAGAAATATGGAGCGACCAATGTCATTTTAGCTCCGCACAGCGGAGATTTGCCCACCCCAGACGCCCTAGCCGATTTGAAAAACAGCATCGATTGGTATGTGGCGCACTTCTATTCTCTCATCGAACGTAAATAATAGGCGTAACCCTTCTGCCTCCCTAAAAAAGCCCCATGTTGTCGGCATGGGGCTTTACTTTTGCAGCGGCGGTTAATTGGGAGCGGAGTTTTTCATGGGCAGATGCCAGACAGGCAGCCCGTCTAAGTCGGCATTGGGATGAATGTCGGCTCGTCGCACCCAACCATCCCCATCGTCTGACCAGATGAAAACCCAGTCGGCTGTGGGGTTTTTTGCCAGCAAGATGGCGTGGCGCTGCCAATTTGTAGCGCCGACTACCCGATATCTTTCGCCAGCCCCGGATCGAATTAACGCATTGTTGCGATTGATGGTTGTAGCTGGTTTGAGGATAGCGTGGTTCATTTGGTCATTCCAAACTGGCAATTTGTAGATGTTGGCTTTGGTTTCGATTTTCGAAGCGTGTATCCAGCCATCGCCGCCATCTGACCAGATGAAGAGCCAATCGCCAGCTCGGTTGCGCCCCAAAATATTGACATCGTGGCTGGGAAGAACGATTCCCACCACATGATACCCCCAATCCGCTCCGGAATGAATGCCGGCACGATTTTCGGTGAGGATGGCGGTTGGCTTGATTTTGGCGTGGCGCATGGGAACTGACCAAATGGGCAATGCCGAGAAATCTCCAGCAAGCCGCAGCTGAGATGCCGGCATCCACCCGTCCCCATTTTCCGACCAAATAAACAACCAATTTCCTTGTGGATTGCGGGCTAACGCCTGAACCGACTCATTTTGCGGCACAGCGGCGACTATATGGTAAATGTAATCTGCCCCAGAATGTAGCGTTACATCTGCCGCCGTAATCGTTGCCGGCAGCATCAGATGCGACGATCCAGCTTCCACAGCGCTAGTTAGCGTCGCCCCGACCAGAAAAAGTAAAATAAAGATAATAAAAGTAAATCGATGTGCGATTTTTTGCATGATACAACAACCCCTTGCTCTTGAAATAATTAGTGAAGTCGCTTGCGCCACAATCGTCCTTAAGGCTTGGATTCCCGATTTCAGGCGAAAAATATTCAAGCTGTGGGATAGTATAAATTAGGGGTTTCGCCCGTGATGGACGGAATATCAGCGGAGGGTATACGAAATGATACGTTTGCCCAACGGCGGGGCATTCTGGTTCGGATTTAGGCAGCTAGGCGTCGGTCTGAGGCGCGGCTTCTTCCTGAGATGATGGTGGGGTGACGCCTGGTCCATATTGAAATACATTTTGCCAGGGGAGATATTGGCTCTCATACAGTTCAGTTCCGTATAATGTCTCCCCATTGGCATTGAGTACCTGGCGCGAAATTGATACATCTGAGCCCTCGATCGCCCAATCGACCTGTAAAATCTCCCCTGGAGTTAGCTCCGGGTTAAACTCCCAAACATCGGGTTTAGGCGGCACGATATTGCGGACTTGCACGTCCCCTTTTACCACCTGTCTGCCCATGCTGGCGCTGTAAAATTTAAAAGTGAGCGATTCATTCGCCTCATTGTAATAGTTTTCGATGAGCAGATGGTGTGGGGTGTTATTGGTAAATCTAAAATCGACAATTGGGGAAAAGACAGTGGCGTCCATGCCAGCCCCTTCGCCATCATCATAATATGGCACCCGGTAGCCGTGTTCCCACCGCTCTTCGATAGGGAAACCAGCCCAAAAAGCGCTCTGAAATATTGTCGTGCTAACCTGGCAAACGCCGCCGCCCACGCCTTCGATGGTGCGCCCGCCGTAAATAATCAGCCCTGTTTCGTATCCCTCTTCTTCGCTGATATCGCCCAAATATTGGTTAAAGGAAAAGGTTTCGCCAGGGGCGATTACAATGCCATAAAAGTTGGCGGCGGCGCGGGCGATGTTGTGTTTGCGTTCCAACGTTGAATTGCGGAACCAGGTGGTATTTTCGGTGATTAGTTCAGTAATGCCCAGCTCCTCGGCGGTGGCGTTGGCATGCACTTTGGGGGTAATATCTTGCAAAATGAAGGGGATGGAGCGATTGGAGTTGTCGATTTGCGCCATCAATCGTTCTAAGGTGGCTTCGATGTCGAGAGCGCGTCCTTCTATATGTGGCTCGACCAAAACGAGTTGACGGGTGTCGTCGTTGAAGTAAAAGCGGGCGCGGATCGGTTCGCGGTATAGAGGTTGCTCAAATTGGGTCAACCAGCTTCTCGCCGCATTTTCATCGACAAAGATATGGTGGTAATAGGCGCCGGCATCGTCCATGCGCACTTCGATTCTTAGCCAGGTAGTTAACTCCTGGGTAGAGATGACCGCTCGGCTTAAATCGACGCCAGACAGGGGTTCGTTTAGATAAAAGGAGATGGGTGAGCCGATGATCTGTTGAATGCGGGCGGCGGCGGCATTGGCGCTGGGCAAATCAGGCTGGATTTCGGCGACAGTCAGAGCAATACGCTCGCTTCTCATGCCTGTTAGGGCGTCTGAAATGCGTTGATGGAGGTTGCCGGCATTCAAAATGCGTCCGTTTTGCCCATCGCTGTATCCGGCTGTGTTCCCGTCAAAATCGAGCGAAGCGTTTAAAGGGGGACGATTGATCGATAATGCCACTTCGCCGACAAAGTCGTCGATTTTCGCTTCGTCAAAGGTGATGGTGGGGGCGATCTGATACCCGTAATACCACGCCTCAAATTGGCGGCGCAAATTCGCCAAATCGCCCCCGCCCCGCCCTACTTGATACGCTTTGTTGATCGTTTCCGCCACATCGACCGCCATCCCCAATTGGGCGGGCGACCGCCGCCACTCTTGTCTGGTCATGGGGTCTACTAAGATGATCGCTTCTTGGTTGGCGTAAGGGAATTGGGCGTTTAGCTTTTCTTGTGCCTGAGAGCGGCTCATGCGGCTCAGATCGACGCCCCAGGCATTGACGCCGGTGTAAATTTTGTCTTGGTGTTGCTGTTGATACCCTCTAATTAAAATGCCGGCAGCCAACGCCACAAAAACCAATGTAAAAATGGGAATCAACAAAAAGAACGCCAATCGGCGCAATATTCGAGCCGCCAATGGAGGCGACGGATAATGAGTTACTGTCGTATTCATTACAGAAGATTATAATGCGGACAAATTTAAATTGAAATGGGAACGCCGGCATCTTTCATCAATCGTTATTATATCGGCGCCCAATCGTAAAGATGTGGGATGGCTCACAATCGGCTGGCTGCCATTAATCAGTTTGCCTCTTAATGTGCCTCAGCCCAAACTAACTCAAACTCCTCCACAAAATAGCTGGCAAATTCAGGATCATGCACGATGACGATATTTTCATCGTTGGAACGATTTGCCCCCTCCGAAAAGTTAAATGAGCCAAACAAGACAATCGAGCGGTCTACGATGATCGCTTTATGGTGCATGATGCGTGGATTGCCGTCTACTGCGACATCGATGTTGTCCATCCCCAAATTGGCAAACAATGGATAATAACTGTAGCTGGTATTGGAGCCGGCTGTCTCAAACACCCCCCGGATATGTACCCCTCCCTCTGCCCGACCAATCATCGCTTCGCCAATATCGTCGTCTGTAAACGAGAACGCCATAAACAAAATCTCATCGTTCGCCCGGGCAACCGTGCGGGCGATGGTAGGGGCTAACTCTTTTTCTGAAGCGAAATAGTTTTCCACCTTCACCCCGTTGATATCCAACGCCTCCCGTGGCGTGTCGTCTGGAGAGGTAGGTCCGAATGCGCGATCGATATACATTTCGTCCATTTCGGCGGCGTAGTTGGCTGCCAGGGGCGGCGCTTCGAAGCGAACCATATTGTTGTTGTTGCAAAAGACGCCATTGGTGGTGAAGTTCATGGAACCGACCCACAAGATTTGGTCGTCGATGACGATAAATTTGTTGTGCATCAAGGCTCGGCGGTCATCGGTGACGACGCTAACCCCATTGCGGCGCAAACGGCGAATTGCCGCTTCATCTTCAAAGTCGGCATCGATCACTACCCTAGCTGGAATGCCGGCATCGTCCAGGAAAATCAGGGCATCTACAATCGATTCCGAATTCAGCTCAAAAGAGGCGATATCTACCCGGTTTTGCGCGTTGCGGATATCTTCAGCGATGATAACGTCTAGCCCCTCGCCTCGCTCTTCCTGTGGCGGACAAGTAGGATTGGTGAAGAAAACCTCATACCAATCGCTGGGAATTTCGGCATCATATCCCCGATCTGTGCCATCATCGTTCGATGTCGGTTGGGATCGTTCATATTCGTCATATTGTTCCAACAATTCGGTGGGGTCTAACCCCAGCAACACGGCGATCATAACGATGATCATGATGATGACGCCGCCAAGCCCTGCCTTCGTTTTATCCATATCTATTCGTTCGATTATTAATCGATTTTGGAGAAGATGAGCGTTGCATTGTGCCCGCCTAATCCGAAGCTATTAGACATGATGGCGTTGAGTTGCCGGCATCGGGCGGCATTGGGCACGATGTCCAGGTCACAGAGCGGATCGGGCGTTTCATAGTTGATTGTGGGCGGAATTTGGTTGGCGGCTAACGCTTTGAGGCAGATAACGGCTTCTAGCGCCCCGCCGGCGCCTAGCAAATGCCCGTGAACGCTTTTGGTAGAGCTGACTGGAATGTCGTAGGCGGCTGCGCCAAATACGCGCTTGATGCCGGCAGTTTCCGCCTTGTCGTTTAGGGTGGTGGAAGTGCCGTGGGCATTGATATAGTCGATTTGCTTGGGCGGGATGCCGGCATCTTCTAAGGCTAGCTCCATCGCCAACCCCATGCCGCTGCCATCCTCAGACGGAGCAGAGAGGTGATAAGCGTCGGCGCTGGTTCCATATCCCGCCAATTCGCCATAAATTTGCGCTCTGCGCCCCTGTGCCCGATCCAACGATTCCAAAACCAGAACCGCCGCCCCTTCCGCTGGTACGAAGCCGTTCCGATTGAGGTCAAATGGGCGGGACGCCATCGTCGGGTCGCCATTTGAAATCGCCAGGGCGCCAGCGGCGTTGAAACCGGCGATCACCAGCGGCAACAGGGGGGCTTCCGCCCCGCCCGCCAGCATAATGTCCGCCGCCCCGCGTTCGATCATCTTGCCCGCTTCGCCGATGGCATTGTTGCCGGCAGCGCATGCTGTGCCAATCGCCAAATTTGGTCCGCGTATGCCTAGCCGGATAGAGATGTTGGCGGCGGGGGCGTCTGCCAACAGCATCGGCACAAAGAAGGGGCTGAGCCGGTTTAACCCTTTGCGCTGGGCAGTTTCTAACCCATTGATGATGGAGGCGAAGTTGCCCATGCCAAAACCCATCACCACACCGATTTTGTCTCGATTGTCGTCGTGCACTTGAATGCCGGCGTCCGCCAACGCCCGTATGCCGGCTGCCACCCCAAATTGCGTAACCCGATCCATGTGGCGAGCGTCTTTTCGTCCAAAAAGGGAGATAGGGTCAAACGCTTTAACTTCGCCGCCAAAATCAGTTTTTAACGCTGACGCATCGCAATGGGTTAATTTGGCGATGCCAGAGCGCCCGTTCACGGCGGCTTGCCACGTTTCTTCGGGCGCATGCCCCAGCGGGTTGATTGTGCCTAAACCAGTGATTGCCACACGTCGTTTCATGTGGCAGATTATATGGCGTTCTCAGATAAATGTTAAATGAAGAAAATGCCGGCATTTTTGGCTGGATGACGTACAATTAACCAATCATATTGGTGGGCAATCGCTCTTTTGAGGAGATTTATGAGAATTCGTTTGATCATATTGGCGTTAATTTTGGTGGGGATGTGGCTAGTCGGCTGCCGGGGAGAAAGCAAGCCAACCCCAGTCGCTACATCTACCCCGTTAATAATCGCTGAGGAGGCGCCGTTAAATGATGAACATGTTGAACAAACGGATGCCGGCAAAACTAGCAACGAGCAGGTAGCTGCCGTAGCGACTACCGTCGCCGCCCAAACCTTTGACCCATCAATAACGGAATTGCCGGCATCGTGCCAGCCTAGAGACGGGCGCGTTCAATATATCAGCCTGCACAACCGCATCTGTTTCACCTACCCGGAAGAGTTTGCCCTGATCAACCTCGATCCCGAAAAAAGCCAACTCCTCGTCAGCGAAAACGACGACCCAGAAGGGAACGGAGCCGCCATGTTTTTAGAGATAACCAATCCGGCGCCCAAAGATTTGACGCTGTTAGCCGCAGGACAGGCGTTTATGGCGCAATTCCCCGACACCGGGGTTCAAATGCTGCCTGCCGGCATTGGGCGCGACCAAGCCTTGATCTTCAACGACGTTCCGGGGGAAAGTCCGTCCCGCCACATTTTAGCCATCCATGAGGGAGCCCTGTATAATTTCAGCTTTTTTCCAATAGATAGCGAAGCGACGGAGCGAGCGGCGATAGAGATGAAATTGTGGCAAAGCGTTGTTCCCTCATTTGGCTATCTAACGCAAGGCTTTATCGACCAATATGCCGAATGCGCTCCGCCTATCGCCGATGTGGCGCCCTATTTCGATTTGGAAGGGGATTTTTGTTTTGCCTACCCATTTTCTGATGAAGCGGTTTTCCGTCAAATGCCGCCATTGGCGGAGGGATTGCCGGCAGGGGTAGAGCTGAATTTGCCGGCGTCAGATGTGAGATTTTCAATAACCCCGCTGCAAAAACTGGGGGGAGACTCTTTAAGCGAGGCGATTGCCGCGTTGCCAGAAGCGGCAGATTTGCCTTTGATTGAGGCGGCGATTGGAGCGGAAGAGTCGCCGGCATTGGTTGTGGATGATGTCTTGGCAGGAGAAGGGGTACAAGAAGGGTCGCCAATGCTAGCGTTTGTAGCGCATCACGACACGTTGTATCGGTTTGACATCACCCCCACAGACGACCCAGTACAAAGCGCTACCGCCATCCGCTTTTGGTCAGATGCGCTGGCATCTTTTCGGTTTCTGAGCGACGAGCCAGAAGAAGCGGCGCCGCAAAGTGAAACTGCTGAAGCAAGCGCCGGCAATGTGCCCCCAACTGACGTGATAATCGAAGCGAGCGATGGGTTGCAAATTGCCGGCACGCTTTATCCGGTAGAGGGAGACGGTGCGCGCCCTGCTGTTTTGCTGTTGCACATGCTGAATAGCGATAGATCAGTTTGGGCGGAATTTGCCGCCGAACTGAATGCAGCGGGCTATGTAGCGTTGGCGATTGATATGCGTGGGCATGGCGCTACAAGGGGCGGCAGAGATTGGGTGTTGGCGGAAGATGATCTAACGCTTGCTTGGCGGTTTTTAGCGGACCAACCCAATGTGGATGCCGGCAAAATAGCCGTTATTGGCGGCAGTATCGGAGCAAATATGGCGTTGATTTTGGGAGCAAATCAGCCACAAATCGCTGGCGTCGCTCTCCTTTCGCCTGGATTGGATTACCGGGGCGTGGTTACGGACGCAGCGATGACGGCGTTTGGAGACCGCCCCATTTTAATCGTCGCCAGCCAAGAAGATAGATACGCTGCGGATTCCTCCGAATCGTTGGCGGGCTTAACAGATCAGGCAAACTTAATCATGTATGATGGGGCAGGGCATGGCACTCGAATGTTTGACGCTGAGCCAGAGCTGATGGGAATTTTGATCGATTGGTTAGCGGAAATAGCTGGGGGATAAATGGCAAAGCGAGCAAAATGAAACCTTGTTTACAACCTGTCACCCGATTTGCAAACCAAAGGAATGAACAGTTATGAGTACACCACAACCAGCGCATGATCCTATGATATTGAGCGCAGCCCGCACCCCAACCGGTAAATTTTTAGGCGGTTTGAGTACGTTATCTGCGCCACAATTGGGCGGATTGGCGATAAAAGCGGCGGTAGAGAATGCCGGCATTGCCCCTGAAACGATTTATGAAGTGATTATGGGGCAGGTGGTAGCGGCCGGCGCCGGACAAGCGCCCGCCCGCCAAGCCATGCTGAACGCCGGTTTGCCCAATAGTATCGGGGCGCATAGCGTCAACAAAGTGTGCGGTTCCGGATTAAAAGCGGTGATGCTGGCTGCCAATGCCATCAAAGCAGGCGAAGGGGAGCTGTTTATAGCTGGCGGCATGGAAAGCTTATCGCAGGCGCCCCATTTGCTGCCCGGCGTTCGGCAAGGGTTAAAATATGGGGATGGCGAAATTAAAGACAGCGTATTGCAGGATGGGTTGTGGTGCAGCTTTCAAGATTGGGTGATGGGCAGCGCCGCTGATTTTATCGCCCGGCAATTCGAAGTAACGCGCCAGGAAATGGATCAATTTGCTTTGAGCAGCCACCAAAAAGCGGCTGAAGCGACGGCAAAGGGATATTTTTCGGCTGAAATTACGCCGGTGGCAATCCCTGGGCGCAAGGGGCAAATCAGCCGTGTCGATAAAGATGAGCCGATTCGAGCCGCGTTTGAAAATGGCAGCTACACTTTGACGACAAGTATGGAACAACTCGCCAAATTGCGCCCCGCGTTCGATAAAGATGGACAGGTGACTGCCGGCAACGCCCCGGGTTTAAACGATGGCGCAGCGGCTTTGACGCTCGCTAGTAAAGCAGAGGCAGAACGACAGGGAGCGCAGCCTTTGGCTAGGATTGTCGGCTACACCCACGCCGCTGTCGATCCCCAATGGATTTTTGCCGCTCCCGCCGCTGCCATCCCTCGCTTGTTAAATAGAGTTGGTTGGACGATGGACGATGTTGATCTGTTTGAAATTAATGAAGCGTTTGCCGCTCAACTATTGGCGAATGGGGCAGAATTAGCCCAAAAAGGGATGGCTTTGGATTGGGAGAAGGTCAATGTAAATGGGGGCGCCATAGCGCTGGGGCATCCATTGGGCGCTAGCGGGGCGCGTATTTTGGTTACATTGTTGTATGCCTTGCGCTGGCGCGGCAAGCGGCGCGGCGTAGCTGCCCTTTGTCTGGGCGGCGGCGAGGCAGTGGCGTTGGCAGTTGAGATGGCGTAGTGGGGTTATCCCGCTTACCGAATACCCCGCAGCTTGCTGGGAGGAGAGTCATTCGCTTTCGATTTGGCAAACTTTGCTCATTCCCAGCGCTAAAAATGAGTCGCGCTCCAATTATTCAACGTTTGATGCCAGGAATTAAGTGTGCGTCGGTTAAAATCTTATAAACGGAAAACCAACGCACCTCAAGGTTTGCCGGCTTGAACCGTTAAGGTTTTTAAAAGACAAACCGGCAAACACTTAAGTCCCTCTATTCACCCGATCAAAAAGCTTATCCGAATAGCGGCTCAAAAAATTCGATTGCGATTTGGGGGTTGTCTACTAAATAACGATAGCCGTCAAAGCGTTCGCCATCTACCCATAGAGGGGGGTTGGCATGGGGGGCGGCTGCCGCCATTTGCGCCACATCTTCCGGATTGCCCCACCGATCCCCTTTGCTTTGTATGAACAGCAACGGCGTTTCCCCAGCGCCAGAGGCGGCAAAGATTGGGTCGATGGCGGATAGCCTTAAACCAGCCGCTAAAAATGGGTAACTCACCCGCATAAGTTGCGCCAGAAGCGAACCTAATCCCCCTAGAAGATAGGTGGTATATCCTCGATTAAAGATGGTTGGCGTGGTTGGTTGCGCCAAGATAGCGCCTTTTACTTTTTGCGCTCGAGGCAAGGCAAATAAGGCGGCGTTTGCTCCCATAGAGAAGCCAATGACGCCGATTTTATCTTGATCGATGTCGTCTCGTTTTGCCAGGTAATCTATAGCGCCCAACACATCATTGGCTTCGTTCCAGCCGAATGTGATCGCTCCAGAATTGGCGCTAATGCCGTGGCTCCTTAAATCGATCATCAATAAGTTGAACCCTTCTTGGCGCAAATTGTGCGCCAGCGGCAATATTTCGAGAGGAGAACTGCCGGGAAAGTCATCTAGTAAATTGGCGGGTACAGTGCCCAACCGATTCCAACCCCAACCATGAATTAGAAGCAGAGTTGGGGCGGCGGCGCTGCCGGCAGTTGGGATAAACCAGCCAGCGATCCGCACCCCGTCTCTTGCTGGAAATTGGACATCTTCATACTCCATGCCAAACCGTTTGGGGTCTGCCCATAATGGCTGCCGGGGCGGACGAATCACAAAGCGGGCGAAAAAAGCGGCTAATGCGGCTAAAATGCCGGCAATTGCGCCAAATATAAACAAGATTAGTTGAATGGCTCGTTTAAATTGATTCATTGTGTATCCTCAATGCCGGCAAATAGGTCATCCTCCTGATACCCGTCCGGCACAGGCGGGTAACCGCGCATAAACATCTCTTTGCCAAAAAACGCTTTTTGCAAAAACTGGGGAATATAGCTGATTAACCCGCCGCCTCCCTGGCTGCCATGCTCGGCGCTTGCCGCTCGTTTAATGTCCCATACATCTTTAAAGTCGATACGCGCATGAATTTTTTCTGCCGGCATCCCCAGCTTCGTCAGATCGATATCTTTATTGCGCCCCACCTTGGTGGGGTCTTGCCGGCGCAGCCGCATAATCCATACATAAAATTTTACAAAGCGGTTGGGAAAAGCGGTAAAGTACATTCGCTTGGTTTGATGAGGCGGCATACCCAACTCCACATATTGAGACGGGTCGGCAGCGGCAGAGAAAGCGGCGCTCCCTATCTTCCAACATTGAATGTGGTCGGGGTGAAAGTAGCCGCCCGTTTCATCGTGGGTCAGAAAGATGTCGGGTTTTAGCTGGCGGATGAGGGAAACGACCTTGCCTGTCGCTTCTGCTTTGTCGGCGTTGATAAAGGCTTTGGGATGGTTGTTGACGGGGTCGCCGTTCATGCCAGAATCGCGGTAATCTAGGCAATGGAGGGTGACGCCTAAAATATTGGTCGCCCGTTTCAGCTCGCCCATACGGTGGGCGGCTAACTCAGCCTGTTTGTCTTCGTACCCTTCCGATGCGGTGCCGGCAGCCCCGTCGGTAGCGATGATGACATGGACATCGACGCCTTGATGAGCATATTTTGCCAATGTGCCGCCTGGTCCAAAAGATTCGTCGTCGGGATGGGCGAGTAAAGCGAGGAGGGTTTTGTTCATAACGCTATATTTGAGAGGGTAAAGATGATGGTTTGCAACCAATAGGATAATGCGATGCGCTATTCTAGGCAAAATTTACTGGGGATGAATCATACAAAGGGACTAAAAATAGCTTATAATTGTGCCGGCAATCATGCCAAAATATTGTTGAAGTAAGTACAAATTGTCTACCAAAATTACAGCGCCGGCGCTCCTGTTTATCGTTTTACGGATTCTTTTTTCCGGCTGGGCAGCCATTAGCGTAATGTTGATTCCGCCACCCGACGAGCCGGACGAAACAGTACGACCTTATGCTGGACAACCGCCGCTCAAACTCGGGATTGATCGATATTTGTTGGAGCCGTGGCAGCGATTTGATACAGCTCGCTATTTGCGCATTGCCAACGATGGATATGATGAGCCCCATTCTGTCTTTCCGCCGTTGTACCCTCTTTTAATGCGTTGGGGCGGCTGGTTGTTGCGATTTGGGGGAGCGGGCGACAGCTATACGCAAACCCGCAGCCACCTGATTGCCGGCATTCTGGTCTCCAATGCGGCGGCGCTAGGGGCGTTTGTAGCGCTGTATCATATCGCCACTCAACAGATGGGAGGTGCGTATGCTGGACGCGCTTTGCTCTATTTTGGGTTGTTTCCTACCGGATTTTTCCTGTTTGCCGCCTATACTGAGTCGTTGTTTATTGTATTGGCGTTGGGGGCGATGTTGGCGGCGGAAAAAGAACGTTTCTGGCTTGCCGGCATGTGCGCTTTCTGTGCCGCTCTAACCCGCACTACGGGCGTTGGCTTAATCTTGCCGATGGCGTTTTTTTTGTGGCGGAGTTGGCGGCGAATCCAGAAAATAAATTGGGCTGGAGCATTGGCGATTTTATTGCCCGGGCTGGCATTTGGGCTCTTTTTGGGGTATAGAGCATGGGCAGGCTTGCCGCCGATTGGTCAGGTGTATGCCGACCATTGGCATCAAACCACCAGCTTTCCTGGCGTCGATTTGGCGACTGCCTTGCGAATTATGGTATCGGGCGAAGGGATTCGGGCGGGCGAATTTACGTTGTTGTTCGACTTTGTCATCGCCCTGGCTTTGTTTGTCGTCGTCGCTTTCGCTTTTCGCCGATTCGAGGCGGCATTGGGGCTTTATTGCGCTGTGATGTTGCTGTTTATGCTGCTGCCTCGTTCTGACCTGAAGCCGATATACTCGTTTTCCCGCTATGCCCTGACCTTTTATCCGATGTTTTTGCTGTTGGGGGTCGCTGGCAAAAATCCGTGGATCAATCGGCTTATTTTGTATCCGTTTTTTATTTTAAGTCTCTACTTTAGCGGTCAATTTTTCATTTGGGGCTGGGTGGCTTAACGTCCCGCTAAAAACTCCATAAGCGTCTCCGCCGCCACCCGATTGCCGGCAGCGTTTAGGTGAATATCTGTTGGCAGATATACATTTTCGCCTGCCACAACAGCGGCGGTTAAAGCGGGGGTCATGTCGAGGCATTCCAATTTGTTTTGGGCACAAAAGGTTAACATTGCCTGGCGACCCTGACTCAACTGCTCTAATTTCTCCACCCCCAACTTCTCTTCGGCTAAGTGACGATACGCTTCTTCCTTCCAGGGCATTAAAATGACGACGAACTCAATGCCGGCATCTGCCAGCAATGTTTTGGCTTCCAAAATCGCTTTTTCGGTCAACGCCTGTCCGATTTGATTTTTCTCATCGCTTAAATCCGCTGTTTCCAACACATAAGGGCGGCCGATGGTTAGGTCGATGCCGGCATGATTGATACTGTATCGATCACGCTGCAACTCATACTGTTTTTGGCTTGACTTAGAAAAAACCAATGTGTCCAACAACGAAAAAAGCCCTGAATTTGCGCGAAGCCAATTGACGCTCACAGAATCGGCACTTTGCCAGGTCGCCGCCTGATCCTCATTTTCTCTCTTTGCATGTCGATTTTCTAGCCCGTAATCTTCATTAAAATCGTTGCCATACCATTGCCATATAACCATTTTAGGTTGGTATGGCATGCCAAAGGTAGTTAACACATTGAGATGGCTTACCGAGCCGGTAGCTCCGATGCCTAGATTGACGACGTTTAAATCGTCTAGCTGTTCCGTCCAGCAATCGTCAAATTCTGTAAAACAGAAGCTGAAGCTATCGCCGACAATGACGGCATCAATAGGCCATCTGGGCTCCCATTGGGCATCACCGACACGAAAGCCGATATGGGAGTTAGGATCGAGCCAATTTTTCGTCGTCACATGAAAGCTGACATCGGGATTGGGTTGAAGAAGCGTGTTATCGAGTCCGGGCAGAATGGCGTATTGATAAACATCGACCGGCTGCAGCGGGTAGATGGGCAAAATAGTTCGTTCGGTGAATGGAGATTGCCGGACATGGCGAAGCGGGGCTTGGACAAGCGCCGGCAGCCAGGGGAATGTGACGCGAAGCAAGATTTCGATCAGCAACCAGCCTAGAATTATCCCGAATAGGATAGCGGCTAGCCGACTGCCTATTCGCCGAAAACGAGTATCGAAGGAGGCTAAAAATGTGTCGCTCATCGTTGCCGGCATTTTACCGATTCCAGCCGATACAGTAAAGTAATGCCAGCCCGACAACAAAAAAGCCTGGCTTTTCGACAAAAACCAGGCTGAATTTACAAAATGAAGAAGAGCTTATTCGCTGTCTGGATACCCCTCTGGCGTAGCGGTTGGCAAAACGTCTGGCGTAGCGGTAGACAGAGGCAGCAATGTCGCGGTGGGGCGCGGCGTTCTGGTAGCCGCTATCTCTGACGTTCCATCGTCGTTCACTGTTTCAAAGGTGGTGATGATCTCCGTGCTGGTGATGTCGCTGCTGGCGGAGATAGTTGGCGTCGCTAATGGTTCGTCGTCTGTCACCGCTTCAAATGTAGACGAACTATCTTCAGATTCTTCTTCTGGAGCGGATTCCGATTGTGGCGTTGGCGCAATTTCAGGTTCGCCCTCTTCCGCTGGCGCTTCCTCTTCTTCTGCCGCGCTATTGACGTTATCGAGCAAATCTTGCAAACCAAACAAAAAGTTGTCAGATCGTTCCGCAGAAACGGCGACATTGTCCAATCGTTCCCCTAATTCCATGGCGGAATCGGTTAAACCGTCGATCTCTTCCATCATGCCTACGCTCAAATCTTCCATAACCGATATATCTGAACGAAGCGCTTCGCTTCCTTCTTGCAATGTGGAGATGTCGCTTTGGTGTTGTTGTATTGCGCCGTTTGCCTCATTTTGGTTTTGGTTCATGCCAGTGAAGGCGTTGTTCATCACTTCCAGATCGGCTCTTAGCAGATCGATTTGATCTTGCTGCGCCCGGCTTTCGTCTTGGTTGGTAAATCGCAACGAGCCGCCGTTTAACAGCATAAGAGCCAATAAGGTTAACACCGCTCCGGCTAACGCCCCAATGATTGCCGGCAGCCACGAGGGGCTTGAACTAGTCGAGGAAACTACCGGTTGTGATGTGGTCGCTGTGGTTGTTTCGCTCCGCGCAGCGGGTTGCTGCCAGCTTAATGCCGGCATAGCTGGCTCAGGTTCGCTCACGACTTCAGTTGCAACCGTTTCTTCCACTTCATCATTGCCGGCAACAAAATCAACAGCGTCATCTACTTTCTCGGCAATTGCTTCTTTAGCGTCTGCTAATGTATCGCTTACAGCGTCTAATATCCCTTCTCCCTCTTCTTCAGTTGCCTCAATGGCGGCATCCGCTTCTTCAGCGACCTCTTCTACAGCTTCGCCGATCTCATCAACAGCAGCCGTTACGGATGCCTCATCGTCTATCGTTTCTATTTCAGCCGCTACTTCAACCCCGTCATCATCGCCTGTTATAAAGTCGACAGCGGCTTCTACCTTTTCAGTAACCGCCTCTTTAACGTCCGCTAATTTATCTTCCACCGCATCTAAAACTCCCTCTCCATCGTCGCTTTCGTTTGCCAACAATGGGGGTTGGTAATCTAAATCTACTGGTATAGAAGAAATGCCTTCGCCAGCAGTGGTAGTAATCAACCCTTTGATTTCTTGCGCCATTCGCTCTGAAATGCCAGGAACAGCTGCCAATTCAATCGCTTCATCAAAGTTGTGAACCGATTCTCGATATTCTATGATGCGGTTGGCAAGCCTGGCGCCAACGCCAGGCAAATACGCCAATGTTTCCGCATCCGCTTCATTGATATTAATTTTATCTTGAGTCATGTTTGTTAATTCTCCAGAACTATAACCCTTTGCGCCAATGAGCTAGAGGCGCCCGCAAATGGCTGGCTGGTCGCCTTTTTCATTCATTGTATTGTTAACTAAACTGCCTTTGTAAACGCTGGCTCATCCCCCGCCAGATAGCCATCTTTTGCTCTGAAGATGAAGAGCCCCTCTATTTTACCCATTAAATAGATTTTAGAAAGGCTAAAATCAAAGAATTAGCTAAGTATTTTCTTCCTAACTTTGTGTGCGCTTTTAGTTAGGGGGAGGGATGGTGACTGAGGTAGGCATGAACAAAAAGATGACGCCAATAAGCAAGGCGATGCCGGCAATACTCAAAGCTATCGTTGAAACCCAGGGAGGCGCTAAAGAAGAAGAGCTGGCATCGTCTGGGGCTGGGGTAGGCGTGGCTGGCGGCGCAATTGGAAACGCCCCAAAAGGAATGTCAAAGCGTTCGCCGCCTGCGATCTCTATTGTCCAACGTGGCGGGGTAGTGATTTCATCTCTGTGGGTTACAATTCGCTGCACCGTATATTTTCCTGCCGGCAGCGTAAAACAGGATGTCCCGCTCTCTTCATTTGTAATGTATTGTTGTACAACAGTTCCATTTTCGTTGATTCGAATAGCGACCTCCGATTGAAAAGATTCGCCGCCCTCGAAAGCCCCATTTTGATTTAAATCTTCAAACACAGCGATGCAGACCTCGCCTGCGGGGGCTGGCGGGGTCGGCGTTGGCGCAAGAGGCTGAGAGCTGGTTGGAGAAGGCAGCGGCGTCGAACTAGGCGGTGGCGTAACTCTGCCCACAGTGATCCATTGTCCGGGCGAAATTAGCGATTCTGGCGCCAGGCTGTTCATATCCAACAACTCATCTAAACTCACCCCTGCTCTGACAGCAATAACCCATAATGTGTCTCCTTCTGCCGCCTGAATCCGAATCAGCCCATTTTCATTTGGAGTTGGGGTCGCTCCTTGCGCCAAAAGCTGTGTATCTGAAAAGACAATGAGCAGCGCTTGCCCCAACCACAACATCGCCGCCAATATCGCCCCTAACCTGTTCGCCAATCGCTTTTGTGCTGTACCCACGATTTTGTTTCGCCCGCTCTTGCCGTTGCAAATATCCCATTATTTTTTTGGGATGAAAATTCAGGACTAAAGTCCTGTTCTTCGCGCCTAAAAACCTATTTTATACCAGGCGGAAAATAGCGTATAAAGGTAATAGTAATTAACCAAAGTTGTTTTACATAACTTCAATTGACAAGCTTTTGCCGCTGTGATACCCTTCATTGGCAAAGCATCTCAATAAGCGAGTAATTGACAAGTTTAGCGCCATTTTTTTTCAGGCGTCTCACCAAAAAATATACTCCTAACTTTAATAAAAAGTAATGGAGTTTGCTAATCTTGATTAGCGGCGATCTAGTTGGAGGTTGTAGTGCGAGATCTCATACCCGAAAGCGGATACTATTACCCAAATAAAATGGGGCGTATCTTCCTGCAAGCAATGGAAGAGGTTATGGGTCGCAATGGATTAAACGCTTTGTTAAATTTGACCGAGTTGCGCCAATTTATCAATGAAATCCCGCCAGATAATTTAGCTAGAGAGTTCGATTTTTCTTACGTTACCAATTTGAATAAGGGATTGGAAGATATTTATGGTCCGCGCGGCGGGCGTGGGTTGGCTTTACGGGGCGGGCGGGCTCTTTTCGCTCGTGGCTTAAAAGGGTTTGGCGCTTTGGCTGGGGTGGGCGATTTGGCGTTTAAGGTGCTGCCGTTGAATACCAAACTTAAAATTGGCGTGCCGGCAGTTGCCCGCATCTTCACCCAATTTAGCGACCAAACTTCCCGAGTTGAAGAGTATGACGACCATTTTCTCTATTACATCGAACGCTGCTCAATGTGTTGGGGCAGGGAGTGCGACAAACCGATTGGCTATATAGCCGTTGGCATTTTGCAAGAATCATTGCGGTGGTTGAGCGGCGGTCTTGAGTTTCGGGTAGAAGAGTTAGAATGTATTGCCGCTGGAGCCAAATCAGGGGTATTCCGAATCGATAAAGAGCCCATCGAATAAGCCATTTTGTTATCCCTGGCATCGCGCCAAATGTAGTTTGAAGGACATAAAACCTTGAGTGAAGTATCCAAGCGAATTCTCATTGTAGAAGATGATGTTGATTTGGCGGAAATGTTAAGCTCTTATTTCCGCGTTCAAGGGTTTGAAGTAGATGTAGCGACGTGGGGGGAAGACGCTCTCAAGCAAGCGGAGCGGGAGACGCCTGATTTAGCGCTGCTGGATATTCGGCTGCCTGATTTTAGCGGCTACCAAGTGGCGGAAACGTTGCGGTCGAAAAGGCGCACCAGATATACGCCTATAATATTTTTGACTGAAAAACGAGAACGACAAGATAAATTGACTGGATTGGGGTTGGGGGCGGCTGATTACATCACCAAACCATTTGATATAAAGGAGCTGCATTTGCGCGTTCGGAATGCCCTTCGCCGGACTACTGGGGCAAATGGGTCGCGCCATGCCATCACCGGATTGCCGGAGCGTGAAGCAACAGATGAATTTATCGACCAAATATTGGCTGAGTCGGAATGGGGAGTCGTCTATGCCGGCATAAACAACTTATCCCACTTTCGCGACAAATATGGTTTTGTAGCGGCGGACGACGTGTTGCGCGCCGTCAGCGTTATCCTCAACAAAGGGATGGATGATAACGACGAGTCAGAAGGATTTGTCGGGCATTTAGATGACAACGCTTTTTTGTTGGCGACAACCCCCCAAAAATGTGCCGGCATTGCCGGCATATGCCAACAACGGTTGGCGGCGGCGATGCCCTATTTTTACCCTATCGCTAATGTGATGGGCGATGCTCCCCCTACTGAACCCGATCTGCTATCATCTACGATATTTACGCTGAACTCCTCTCAAATGCTGCCTAAAAACAGCGAAGAACTGCGAGAACGCCTGCTAATAATGAGCCGCCAGTAAAAGCGTAATTCCCCATCAATTTGTCGCCCTCGTCGTCTAAATGAGCTAAACTGGTCGTCATGGGAATGGATCAGCTAACTCCCCAAACTAGACGATTGATCGGGTGAAAAACCCCCAAATGATGACAACCGAAAATGTGTTGATTGTTGTGCCAACTTATAACGAAGCAGAAAATCTCCCATTGTTGGCTGCTGAAATCTGGGCGCTAAATATGCCCAATTTATATATTTTAGTGGTGGATGATAATTCGCCAGATGGCACGGGCGATATCGCCGAAGAACTGACGCAGCCTCACCCAAACCGACTTCATCTGTTGCGCCGATCTGCCAAAGAAGGGTTAGGGCGAGCGTACATAGCGGGATTTAAATGGGGGCTAGCCCGAGGGTACAGTTACATCATCCAGATGGATTGCGATTTTTCACACGCCCCTCACTACATCTTAGAGATGTTGGAACTTATCCAAGAGTATGATGTGGTAGTTGGTTCGCGCTATGTAGAAGGGGGTAAAATCGACCAGAGATGGGAGGCGGGGCGCTATTTGTTAAGCTGGTGGGCAAACGCTGTTTACACCCGTATGTTGCTCAATTTGCAAGTTAAAGACGCCACCGCCGGCTTTAAATGTTGGCGGGCAGAGACGCTGCGCGGCATCAATTTCGATTTGATTGGGTCGCACGGGTACAGCTTTCAGTACGAAATGGCGTACCTTACCGAAAAGTTAGGGTATCGGTTGAAGGAAATACCCATCTATTTTGAGGATAGGCGGATTGGACAATCGAAGCTGACGATTCCCATCAAATTAGAAGCCGCTGTGCGAATTTTGCAGGTGTGGTGGCGTTACAGAGAGTTGACGCCGGCAGACCGCCTCAGCGGATAAAAGCCGCCTTACATTCGGCGGGTAAAGGGCGTAGCCAATCTCGAATTATATGGTAAATTCGGTTCAATGACTCGGTTGTGGCGTCGTTTTCGTTTAGATATTTTGCTGTTGGCAGGGCTAGCGCTTCTGCCGTTCTTTTTGTATTGGGATGTGTCTGCCGGGGGCAAAACGATGCTGCCAGCCGACAATTTGTTTCAGTGGCAACCCTGGGCGAGCTATGCGGATGAGTTTGGGGCGGAGCGCCCGCACAACCATTTGATTAGCGATTTGATTTTGCAAAATTACGCTTGGAAAAATTTTATTCGGGAGAATGTTGCAGCGGGCGCAATTCCGCTATGGAATCCCAATCTGTTTGCCGGCATTCCCTTTTTAGCCGCTGGTCAACATGGCGGCTACTATCCATTTAGCGTTTTGTTTTTGATTATGCCCCTGGCAAAAGCGTATGGTTGGTACACCATCAGCCAATTGTGGCTGGCGGGGGCGTTAGCCTACCTGTGGGGGCGAACGTTGGGCTGGCGGCGAGGCGGGGCGTTTATCGTCGGGCTCATCTATCAGGGGTGCGGCTTTATGTTGGTTAGCGCGGCGGTGTTCCCCATGATTATCGGAGCGGCTGCCTGGTTGCCGGCATTGCTGGCGGCGATTGAGCTGATAATCGGACGCACCTGGGACGAGTTTGCCGGCAGCGCCACATTGCCTTTCGCTGTTCTGGGGGCTGTGGCGTTAGGCAGCCAAATATTGGCTGGGCATATCGAGATCAGCTATTACACGCTGCTGACAATGGCATTGTACGCTTTGTGGCGGTTGGGTTGGAATAGTTGGCGAGGGCGGCGGCAGGATGGGGCGCTGTTGCGGCAGCGAATTTTACGGTCAATCGGTTGGCTGGCTGGCATGGTTGGCATCGGCATGATGCTGGGGGCGATCCAGTTCATCCCATTTCTCCAGGTGGGGCAAAGCAACTTTCGAGAAGGGTCAGCCAGTTTGGCAGAGGTGCGCGATTACGGCTACAAACCGCGCCGAATTTTGACATTGCTCCTGCCCAATTTTTATGGCAATCCGACACATCATCACTACCGAGATCTTTTTAACGGCGAATCGACTCCCTTTGCCCTAAACGCCTATGGCGAACCCAATCCACAAGGGGCTGGCAGCAGCGATTGGGGCACAAAAAATTATGTGGAAGGGGGGATTTATCTGGGCGTGCTGACATTGGCGCTGGCTGGGCTGGGGGCATGGTCTGCCGGCATTTACCCAGCCCGCCGCCCGCAAATCCTTTTTTTTGCTGGTCTTGCTTTGTTGTCGCTGGCGTTTATTTTCGGAACGCCGCTGTATGCTCTGTTGTATTATGGTTTGCCCGGCATCAACCAACTCCATTCTCCATTCCGGTGGGTCTTTCCCTTTTCCCTGGCGATGGCGACCTTGGCGGGATATGGCGTCGATTATTTGAGCTTGACCGGCGCTCCGGCGCGTGAAAATAGGGGGGGGCGATTAGCCAAACTGTTTTTCCTGGGCGGGAGAAAAGATGTGACGTCGGGGCTTGCCGGCATTCTGGCGTGGGGCGGCATATTTGCGCTGCTGGGGTTGTTTGGCTCACGGCTGCTCTATGGCAAATTAGAATTAACAATCGAACGGCTGTTCATGGGGCTTGCCCTGGCTCCAACCGCATTCCCCCATGTCAGAGCGTTTTACAGCTATCAATTTTGGCAATTGGCGATTTTGGCATGTATGCTGCTCGGCTCTGGGATAGTGTTGCGCGTCAGCCGCAGCCCAATCAACTGGCGGGGAGCGCCTGGGTGGTTTTTGCTGGGGGCTATTTTGGTTGGCGTAGATTTGGGGATAGCCACTGGCGATTTTAACGCGGCCGTCGATCCCGATTTGCTCACTGTGCAGCCCGCTCTATTCGATTGGCTGGGGCGGCAGCCGGGCGAATGGCGGATGACGACCTTTGACCCGCATGGCGCTAAACCGCTAAATGCCAATGCTCCCTGGCGCTACGGCGTTCAGGATATCCGCGGCTATGAGTCGGTGATACCCAAGCAATATACCGAGTTCATGGGGGCGATTGAGCCGCAAAACAGTTTGCAATTCAATCGGGTGCAGCCGATTCGGGATTGGGAATCTTTAAATTCCCCATTGCTCGATCTATTGGGGGCGCGCTTTATCATCACCCAGGAGCAACTAGAGTTGCCTAAGCTGAAACAGGTTTGGCAGGGGGATGGGTTACGGGTGTACGAAAATGTTGCGGCGATGCCTCGGGCTTATGTGATGCCGGCATCCGCCAGCTTTATCGCCGATAATCCATTGCAAACGATGCGGGAGATCGACCCGCGGACAACCGTCATTGTCGAAAATGACGCCCGCTCCACTATCGGAAATATCACTAAAACGACGCCCGCCGCCCCCCAAGCTGCCGGCATTCTAACATACGACAATATCGAAGTTATGGTCGAGACAACTATTGGAGAGCGTTCCTGGCTGATTTTAAACGACAGCTATGCCCCCGGCTGGAAAGCGTTTGTCCGTCCGGCAGGCGCAGATGAATCTGCCGAACAAGAGGTTTCCATTTACCGAGTCAATGGCAACTTTCGGGGGGTGTTGTTGGCAGAAGCGGGCAGTTGGCAAGTACGCTTTCGCTATAGCCCGCCATCATTCATTCTGGGCGGCTTAACCAGCTTTATGGGGATGATGATTTTGCTTTTTGCCAGCGTGGTGTGGGGTTGGCGGCGGTTGATTCCGCGCGGCATTGAGTTGAGCGCTACCCGAAGCATCGCCAAAAACAGTTTAGCTCCGATGGCATTGAATCTGTTCAATCGGGCTATCGACTTTGTTTTTGCCGCATATTATTTGCGGCTGTTGGGTCCGGGCGATGCCGGCAGTTACGCTATCGCCATCACCATTGCCAGCTTATACGAAATCATCGCCAATTGGGGGTTAAACACCTGGATAATACGCGAAATCGCCGCCGATAAGAGCCAAACCAGCCGCTATTTGTTCAATAGCAGCATTTTGCGGTTGGGGGCGACGGTCATCGCCATATTTCCGGTGGCGGTGTATTTGGCAGGGCGAAACAGTTTGGGCAATCCATTGCCCGGCGATACCCAATTGGCGTTGGCGATGTTGATGGGCGGGATGTTGTTTTCGGGTTTAGCCAGCGGTATTACCGGGCTCTTTTACGCTTATGAGCAGGCGGAAATGCCGGCAGCGATCGCTACTGTTACCACCATCCTCAAAGTCGCTTTTGGCGTAGCTGTTCTGTTGGCTGGACGGGGCTTTGTCGGCTTGGCGGCGGTCTCCATTGTGGTTAATCTAATCACGTTAGCCATCATGTGGTTTGCCGCCCAACGGCGTATCGGGCTGCCTGGACCGTGGCAAATCGATTGGGGTTTGCAGCGGCAAATGTTCGTCGATAGCTATCCCCTGATGCTCAACCATCTGCTAGCTACCATTTTTTTCTTTCTGGACATTCCCATTTTGCAGCAGTCGCAAGGGGATGTGGCAGTAGGCTGGTACGACAGCGCCTACAAATATGTGAAGGCATATAACATCATCCCCTCATTTTTTACCTTCGCCCTTTTTCCCGTCATCTCCCGCCAAATAAAAAGCTCTATCGCTGAAGGGCGGCGCACTTTTCGGATGTCGATCAAGCTGCTGATGTTGGTCGCTTTGCCGTTGGCTGCTCTAACAACTATCCTCGCTCCAACGATGATCCGCGCATTAGGCGGCAGCGAATTTTTACCCGATGGGGCTATCGCGTTGCAGTTGATAGTGTGGTCGATCCCATTTGGCTGGATCAACAGCGTGACCAACTATGTGCTGATCGCTCTAGGGCAAGAGCGCATGCAGACGCGGGCTTTTGCAATTGGAGTGGCGTTTAATTTAATCGCCAATTGGATCTTTATCCCGATTTATAGCTATCGCGCGGCAGCGGTGACCACCATTTTGTCTGAGATAGTCCTACTGGCGATATTTATATATTATCTCCGCCCCCAAATGCCTGATGTGGGTTGGATCGCCATCTTGTGGCGCCCAATGGCGATAACGGGGTTGATGGGGATGGGCGGCTGGCTGGCTTACCGTGGCGGGGGTTGGCTGATTGGCGGGGCGACGGCGATATTGCTGTATGGAATGGGGTGGGGGTTGTTGGGCGTTTTTGGCGAGGATGAGCGTCGGATTTTGGCGACATTGTTGCCGGCATCTGTTGCCCAGCGGTTGGGCATCAACTCATAGCTCCCGCCAGCAGGGCTCGGATTTGGGCGACATCCATTTTAATTTGGGCGATCAATGGCGGCAGCCCATCAAATTTGCGCTCGTCTCGAATCCGGTCTATTAGCGCCAGCTTCAGCTCTTGTCCGTAAATATCTGCGTCAAAATCGAGCAGATGGGCTTCCACCGTCAGTTGCGACCCATTTACAGTGGGGCGCACCCCAATGTTGACCGCCGCTTGGTAGCTGGCGGCGCCCATTTGGGCGCTGGCGGCATATACCCCATTTGCCGGCAAAACTTGCTCCGCCCAAATTGCCAAATTGGCGGTAGGAAAACCGATAGCGCGACCCAACTGCTTTCCTTTTACCACTGTGCCGGCAACTTCATATGGTCGTCCCAGACAACTATTTGCCGTTGCTAAATCGCCTGTCCGCAACGCTTGCCGGATGTGGCTGCTGCTGATGCGCTCTCCGGCAAACCTATTCATCCGGGATGGTTTATGTACCGTAAATCCACGGTTGGCCCCCAATTGGGACAGATAGTTGAAATCCCCTTGTCGTTGATACCCCAGCGAAAAATGCCCGCCCCACAATTGGCGCATATCCAAATATCGTTGTAAGCGCCCGATAAACTCATCTGCCGGCAACTGTCGAACCAGTTCGTCAAATGGATGGGCGATTACTAGATCAATCCCCAGCTTTTTGATGGCAGCCGCCCGCTCGTCCAGCGGCTGCAAATAAAGCCGTCCCGTCACTCCCTTAATCACCACAACGGGATGCGGGAAAAAGGTCAATACGCCAGAGCGCGCCCCATTTTGCCGGGCGGCAGCGACCATTTCAGCCAAAAGCGCTTGGTGTCCGCGATGAACGCCGTCAAATACGCCGACCGCCAGATAGGTCGGGCGGGGCGGCGGGACGTTAATTAGAGAGGAACTGTATTGTGTTTGGTCTGGCATGGAAATCGCGCCAATCTTTTTCAGTGTCTAAATCAAATTGCAAACCGGCAACCGGCAAAATTCGGGCGCTTAAGCCGTGGCGAACCGCTTCATGAAAGTGGCGGATGAAGCTGTTTGCTCCAAATCGGAAGGTGAAGGGTTGGGGCGGATTTAGCAGCAGCGCGTTGCTGCCGGCATAATGCCGGTCGGGGCACACGCGCATTTGGCAAGAGGCGTCGCCTGCGATAAATTGGGCGATGGCTTCGGGGGTGATCAAGGGCAAATCTGCCGGCAAAAACAGCAACGATTTTTCGGCCCCATTGCCGCCGTTCGACACAAAGCTTGCCGCCTGGCTCAGCGCCTGGTTTAATCCTTGTTCGCCCCCCTGAAAATCGGCCCCATTAAAATCCTCTTCGGGCAACCCTTCCGCCCCCAACTCCGTTGCCAATTGCAACACGGCGGGATCAGGGCTGATAGTCAGCCGCCGCTCAATTTGAGGAAGCTCCGCCAAAGCTGCCAAGGTGTGGCGGAGGAGCGCCGTTGTCAATTGGGCGCGACTTTCTTCCGATAATAAGCCATTTAAGCGGGATTTGCTGTGACGTAGTTGTTTAACTGGGATGACGGCGATGGGCATATCGAACGGGTTAAGAGAGGAGGGTTTCTACTTTATTTAATATGGTTTGAGCCAGATGGACGCGATCGTGGTCGTCTTTCATCCAGGTTTGGGCGGCAAGTTGATGTTGATTGTCGGGCAGGGCGCTGCCGGCATCGACCTGATCATACACAAACAGGTCGACCAGGTCGCCATAATATGCAGCGACCGCTGCCGCCGAAACAGCCATTCCCATTTCGCCCATCATCTTGGCGGCAGGACCCTTAACCGCTTTGCCGCCGATAATGGGGCTAACGGCGACGACCAATGCCGGCATATCTTCGATAAGCGGGCGAATGGGATAGACGTTGAGAATTGGATCGATGCTGACAAAGGGGTTAGAGGGGGCGAAGACAACTACATCGGCGTTTTGTAACGCTTTGATCACGTCGCCAGTCGCTGTGATATCTGGCGGCAGAATGATTTTTCGGGCGGCGGGTTGCCATCGTTGCTGCACGAACCATTCCTGAAACGAGAAGACGCCATCATCTGTTTGGATGCGAGTGGGAGCTGGCTGGTCGCTCATGGGCAAAAGGGGGCGCTCTACGCCAAATTGCCGGCATAGATACGCGGTCGCTGCAGTTAATGTCGCCCCATTTGCCAGCAGGTGGGCGCGGGTCAGATGGGTGGCTAAATCTAAATCCCCCAAATTAAACCAGCTTGGGGCGTCCAATTCTTGGAGCGCCCCCATCGTCCGCCAACTTTCGCCAGCGCGCCCCCAACCTGTTTCTACATTTGAAACGCCCGCTAACGTGTACATCACCGTGTCTAAATCGGGGGAGATGGGCAACCCTAGATGAATGAAGTCGTCGCCGCTGTTGCCGATAATCGTCAATTGGCTTGCCGGCAAACAGGCTGCCAACCCAGCCGCCAACTTTGCTCCGCCCACGCCGCCAACCAATAAAACCACATTTTTATCCATAATTGGAATTGTAACGCGAAAATGGGTTAGGGGTGAATGGGATTGCGTTTGCGGTACGCCCGCCAATCGATAAGCCAAAAGGCGAAAATGCCGGCAGCGTTCATCCCCAGGTCACATAAATCAAAGGCGCGGTTGGGCGACCAAGCTTGCAGCCCTTCTTCGATGGCGGCCAGACATAAAACGACAACCGGCGCCAATGGCAAACGGATGCCGGCAATACCAAATGTCCGCCGTCCGCTGGCGCGATGGCTAATGTAACTTAAAAGTCCCAATAGAATAAAATGACCAGCTTTGTCCAAAAAAGGAATGGCAGCTACAAAGCGCAAATCGCCCTGATAAGCCAGCCACAAAATTGCGCCAATAATCGCCAGATAGCCAATGAGAATGATGCGCCAACCATGGCGAGAGATTATAGGCATGATGATGATATAGGCAGTTGCTGATCCCGCTTAAATGAAATTTTAACTAATCCCAACCTTTTTCTAACCCAAAAGGGGAAGATGTTTTATATACTGGTACTGAAGTACTAACGACGCTGACAGTAACGCAAACTTTATCACTGGATTTCAGAAAAGCGCGACTGCTGTGGAGGATAGAGCCTATAGCAAGCGACAACGGGCACGTTTTCGGTTCATCATAAGACTCAATCCATTTTTCTACCAATCAGTTAAATATATCAAAGAGCAGTTAGATTGCCGCCAATTGAATGCCGGCAGTCCAACATCTTGACTGTGTTCTTGTCTTCAAGCGTACAGTTTTGGGAGGTTTATGAAATAAAGCAAGTTGGTAGCCGGGGAGACATTCTACCATTGTGATGTGTAAGATGTTTATTTGTCTGGAGAATTCAATTATGACTCAAGTTAAAACAGTTTCGAAAACAGTATTTATTGGTTTGTTTGGCTTTGCCCTATTCGTTTTGCTTTTAGCGCAGGATGCCGCAGTTGGCAGCGTTTATGCTTCAAAAGGAAAAGGGATATCGTTAAACGCCTCTGCCCCGCCAACGGTGGACGGGCGATTTTATGATAAAGATGGCAATCTGATAGATTCCTACTCGTTGCTCGTCGATGTACCCGATTTGGGTTCGATGTATGGTTATTTATCTGGCAACGATTTTTATTTGGCTATCGTTGAAAACACCGCCTTAAATGACAATGTGATCGACGATGACACAGCCCCGCTTTCATCCTATGCTAGCAGCGTTGGTTGGGCTGAAAATCGGGGCGGCAAGCGATTGCGCGATAGCGAGCAAGCGATCGACATTAAGCTGAGTTGCGGCGCAACCAGTTTCACTTGGTCTCAAACCTACATGTGCTCCTTAGGCGATATGAACATTCCGCCAGCAAATCGACAGGGCAACAATTTGTTAGGTTCTTTGGCAGACATTCATGCCGGTGGCGGGCATTTTGAGCCGGATGGGACAGGCGCATGGTCGGCTTGTAACAATGACAATGGAACGCCTCCGCCTGATTACAATGCCGCTACCTCTTTGGTTTGGAACTACAATAATACATCCTGGGAACCCGATCAAAACCCATCCTCTGCTGACGAAACTTGGAAATCTCCTTTTGGGGCGGGCGACACCCCCAACGAGTTGAATTACCCGTATTTTGATGACACAAACGATTGGGAATGGTCGATCATTTATGAAATGCAGTTTGATGTCTCCGCTTGCGCTGGCGAGCCGATACAATTCGAATTATATGAGTTTCACAATTCGCCTGGCAAGATTACTGTTCCGCCGCCACATATTACTGTGCCGGTAAAATTTATGGATTTGGGCGATTTGCCGAACGCCTATCCAACTTTGTTGGCAGACAACGGACCCAGCCACGATATCATTCCTGGCGCCCCAGTTCTTGGACAGATAGTAGACGCTGAAGAAGATGGCTTGCCAAATACCGCGGCAGTTGGCGATGATTTAATTGATGGCGACGGAGATGATGAAGATGGCTTGGCAGCCAGGCCGGGCAAGAATACTTTAGGTTGGGCGCCGGGCACAGTAGCTAACGATTTAGGCGGCGCTGTTGAAGTTACGATAAGCGGGGCGCCAGGTTTGCCGGCATTATTCATCGATTTTGATGGCGACGGGACTTTAGAAACAGTTCCGTTGTTGGATTTTGGGGGCATTCCAATTACCACGCCGTTTATGGGCTCTAAGCTCATTTTCTTTGATATTCCTCAAAATGCCGCCATAGGAACAGAATGGTATATACGCATTCGCGTTACCAGCGATGGCACAGATGGCAATGGCGGAGCGTTGCTGGCAACTGGGGCGGCAACCAATGGCGAGGTAGAGGATTATTTGATTCAAGGACCATCGCCTACGAATGTGAACTTATCGGCTTCTGATGTTGCCGGCAGCCGAACGGCGGCATTCAATTGGATAGCTGTTACGGCAACTTTGCTGAGCTTGACTGCCTACATTTTTTTCCGGCGCAAGAGCTCTCGTTCTCTAAAATTAAGATAGCGGCGGTTTCATCCAACAGTTGCGCCGCTTAACAGCTTGAGTGCAACGCAATTGACCGTCAAACCCCTGGCAGATGAACAACCTCTGCCAGGGGTTTTTAGTTGAGGCGGCGCCGCGACGTTTCGTACAACCCCCACATCAACAAACACAGGATAAGCAGCAACCCGCCCACGACTTGCAAAGAAGTCGCTTCGGCTAAAGTTCCGGCAATTGCCGGCAATGCCCCAAATCCGGCATCTGCCGCTCCCACCTGCAATCCAATTAAATTCGGCGTATGGTTTTTGCGGACGCGATTTGGCGTTTCAAACATTAACGTAGGGTAGAGGGGGGCAAAAGCGATGCCCAGCAGGGGCAAGCTGAAATAGTTTAACCCCAAACTGTATGGTTGCCACAGCAATATTGCCCCAAAGGTAGACAGCGCTAAACAAAGGCGCAAAATTTTTCTTGCGCTCCATCGATTTGCCAACAGCGCCATCAACAATCGTCCCGCCAACAACCCGCCCCAATAGACGCTCGTCCAGATGCCGGCAAGCCGCAACCCGACCCCGCGCTCTTCGGTTAGCAAGCTGTAGCCCCATTGCCCGACTATCCCTTCCATGCCGGCATAGATGAAAAATAACGCGATCGACAGCCAGACCATCCCCAATCGCAGGGTGGCAGAAAATGGGGCGGACGATGGTTGGTCGGTCGTTTCAATTGTGTTGTTAGGGTTTTCCCAGCCGGAACGGGTCAGGAAAACCGCCCCAGCCAACAATGTGATTTCTCCAGCCAACGCCAACAATGTCCATTGCCAGGCGCCGCCTGAATCTAACCAGGCGGATGTCAGCAATGGGGAGATTGTTGCGCCCAGGGCAAATCCAGCGTGTAATCCGTTTAAAATCTGGGTATTGAAATGGCGGGTGGCATATTCATTTAATCCGGCGTCCATTAACCCCATACCCGCCCCACGCAACAAACCAGTGGCTAAAAAAAGCGGCCAGGTTGGCGCAAAGGCGCTGCCAATTAACCCCACCGCCATGATCAGATGACCAATTGTCAAAGTAGTGATGACGCCGAAGCCAGCGGCAATCGTTCCGCTGGCGGCGCTAGCGGCGAAAAAGCCAGCGCTGGTGAGTAGAAAGATCCAGCCAACTTGGTCGAGGGATATGGCAAATTCAGCCCGAATGGAAGGGATGAGAACGCCTAAAATGCCGGCAGTAAGCCCGATGCCGGCATATGCCAAAAAACAAACGAGCAAAATTTTATTTCGATTGAAAGAGTTGAACAAAGCTCACCCTCATTGGGGGTAATTTAGTTTTGGATTTTGCCGGCATTTTCCTCAATTTACCCCTTTTCTCTCACGACTAGCGCCTCTTTGCTGGGGAGGCGTCTTTGCCAACCATGCAACTGATGGTATTTATGCCGAATATTACCATATCTATCACCCTCCGGGTGGTTTAAAACCTCCTAGAGGGTAAGACTGCATCCTTGTCCGAAAATAGCCAGCCAATTTCAGTTTCATTTGCTATGCTTGAGGCATGACTGTTGAAATAATCTCTCCCATCGAATATAGCTATGAAAAGCATGAACGATTTGATGGACACTTCTTTCGAGCAATTTTGACCACAGGCATATTTTGCCGCCCCATCTGCCCTTCTCGTCCGGCGCGGGCTGAAAATGTGCAATTTTTCGCCACTGCCGCCGCCGCAGCCGAAGCTGGATTTCGCCCCTGCCTGCGTTGTCGCCCTGAATCAGCCCCTGACCGCCCCGCAAATAGTGGCGTTTCTCCCCTTGTCAATCGAGCCTTGCAATTTATGGGAGAGGGGGTTGGCGGCGATGAGCTGGCTAAACGTTTGCACATTAGTTCCCGCCAATTACGCCGTTTGTTTGTGCAAGAATTAGGGGCGCCCCCTGTTGCCATCTCACAAACCCGCCGTCTGTTATTTGCCAAAAAGTTGATTGATGAAACCCAGTTGCCCATGACTGAAGTAGCGTTTAGCGCTGGATACCAAAGCGTTCGCCGATTTAATGCCGCCATCAAACAGACGTATGGGCGAACGCCAACTGCATTGCGTGATAGCCGACGAAATAGCAAACAATCCAGTACGCCGGGCGTGGTATCTCTAAAGCTGTTTTATCGCCGACCTTATCAATGGGATTTGATGTGGGGATATTTGGCGAAACGAGCCATCCCCGGAGTGGAGATTGTCCGAAGTTTCCTTTATCGTCGCACTGTAAGGTTTGGCGCAGATGCCGGCATTCTCACTGTAACGGTGGCGCCTACCGAAAAGTTTATGCGGCTACAGATACCTAACCATCTATCTCGTCATTTACTGCTTATCACCGAGCGGCTAAAGCGGCAATTTGATTTGCGGATGGAGCCGAGATTTATCCAGCAACATTTTGCCGAAGATCCGATTTTAGCGGGGTTGGCGGCGGAGTATGCCGGCATTCGCATTCCGGGCGCATGGGATGGGTTTGAGACAGCGGCGCGAATCGTGTTAGGTCAGCAGGTTAGCGTCAGCGCCGCCACCACGTTAGCAGGTCGGCTTACTGCTCAATTTGGCGACCCCTTGCCCCAAAAAGAGGCGACCCTCACCCATCTTTTTCCCACGCCAAGCCAACTGGCAAACGCCGACATTTCTGCGGTAGGCATTCCGCAAAAGAGAGCGGAAACGATCCGAGCTTTGGCGCGCAGCTTTTTGAACGACAATTTCCTTTGGCAATCGGAAGAATTGTTAGCTGACATGATACCTGCCATGACCCAATTGCCGGGCATAGGCGATTGGACAGCCCACAGTGTCGCCATGCGCCTTTTTAGCGAGCCGGACGCTTTTCCCGCTGGCGATCTTCTCTTACGCAAAGCTGTTGCGCCACCCGATAGTGCGCCAGCCTCAGCCACATTGTTAACCCAGATGGCAGAAGCGTGGCGACCGTGGCGAGCTTATGCGGCTCAGTTGCTTTGGGCTAAACAAACAAAGGGCTGAATCCGCATATCTGCAACGCGCATACTTGCGCCACATCACATACACCACAAAATTTATATTAAGGATATCAATATGGAAAATTCGCTAAATATGGGGCGGGCGGAATGGCTCTTGCTCCTTCTCTTATCTTGTTTGTGGGGCAGTTCATTTTTGTTTATGAAGGTGGCTGTGCAAAGTTTGCCAGTTTTTACAGTGGTTTTGGGTCGAATTGGCATTGCCGCATTGGTATTGACGCTTTATCTATACGCCAAGGGATTGCGGTTGCCAACGGATGCCGGCATTTGGCGGCAACTATTCGCGCTTGGTTTCCTGCGGGCAACTTTTCCTATTACCCTATTTGTGTGGGCAGGCACGCAGATAGATAGTAATATCTCCGGCATCTTGAACTCGACAACGCCGCTTTTTACAGCAATCGTCGCCCATCTATTTACCTCTGATGAAAGATTGACCAAAACGCGGATTGCCGGCATTCTGTGTGGTATGGTTGGCGTTATTGTCTGTAAATGAGGTTAAAACCCCTGCCTTTCAGGCAGGCAGTTTTCAACCCCACACTATAGTGAGGTCGAGAAAAAAGAGAGCATCCCGTAGGGCGCGGTCTTTTTTTCTCGACCGGGATAAACCAGAAAGCTCTGCTAAAATAAGAGGATGAGCTACAGAAAAACAGCACATTCGGTTTACGACATAAAATATCATGTGGTTTGGATAACAAAATATCGGAAAAAAGCATTGAAAGGACAAGTTGGATTAAGATTAAGAGAATTGGTGAGACAAATATGTGCTGCAAATGATGTCATCATAATGAGCGGAAGCGTTCAATCAGACCACGTACATCTGTTGGTGTCAGTACCGCCGAAAATGTCAGTGAGTAAACTAATGCAACTAATGAAAGGGAGAACCAGTCGGAAGTTACTGCAAGAATTTGAAGAATTGAACCGACAATTCTGGGGGAAACATCTATGGGCGAGAGGCTATTTTGCCGCCAGCACAGGCAATGTAACCGATGAGATTGTTAAACAGTACATTGAGTCACAAGGAAAGAAACCGCCGATAGAAGATGATAACTTTGATGTGGGCGAGCTTTAGGCGAATTTCATTCGCATTTTCAAGCTACCGGTCTTTTAGCCGGTAGTAGTTGACTTTGTTGATAGGTCCACAAGCTTTGCGGGGATTAGGCAGCAATGTTTTAGGGCAACTTGCCATTTTGGGGGCGACTTGTTCGTATGGCTTTGCCAGCGTATATGGGCGACGCTTCCAAAACCTGCCCGTGACAGTGACAATTACTGCTATGCTTATTGCCGCCACGCTATTGATTTTGCCCATTTCGCTTTGGGTTGCTCCGCCATGGTCTCTAAACCCAACGCCTGTCGCTTTGGCTTCGGTATTTGCTCTTGCCGTATTCAACACAGCGGTCACTTTTATGGTGTGGCTGACGATTGTGATACGGGCAGGGGCGAACAATTCATCTCAGGTTACATTTATCATTCCATTTGTGGCGATAGTGTTGGGCTTACTCTTTTTAGGCGAACTGCCAGGCTGGAATGCTTTAGTCGGATTGCTGTTTATATTGCTGGGATTGGCTGTTGCCCAAGGCAGGTTGGGCAAGCTCGCTTTTCCAAAACATGTGAAAGGTTTTAGCTAAAGAGTTACGCCTTACTCACCACAGTTAGCGCAGCATTGCGAATATAAAAAGGATGTTGGCATGGCTATTTTTCAGAGACAAATATCTACGATTCTGTATGCGATTACCCTAACTCCAATTTACATCAAAGCGGCGCTGTTGCAGCGTTTGTGATATGATTCACATTTAATTGGCATGGCATATTAGCCATCGTTTTCCAGTTATCGATGGAGGATTTTTATGTTAATCAAACGAATCGGGGTGATGGCGGTCTCATTTATCGTGGGATTGGTCTTAACTGAGTTACTGGTTAGATTTGTAGGCACAAATTCTGATGAGTATGGCTTTTTGTATTACTTTTTTACAGCGTTAACTCTAGGCATTGCTATTGGGATTTGGGTGGATAAGTTTGCCGGCACTGAGATTTTGCCGCGTTAGCCATTTGTAAAATAGAAATTAAAAAGCCAAGGCGTCAATCGCCTTGGCTTTTTTTTGAGAATCGCCCTTCTAACGTCTGAACAATTTAGCCAATATCCCTTTCTTTTTCGATTGCTCTTCGGCGATTTCTACTTCCTCGCCCGACGCTTCCATAATCAGCCGCTCTGAAATAGACCTAAACGCGCTTGAAATCGGTTTGTTTTTAAGATTGCCGCTTACCAGCGGTTTGCCTTGCTCAGCGGAGATTCGGGCAGAATCTAAATCGAACGGAATTGTATATACCACTGGACGTTTCAAAATGTTGGTGACATCTTTGGCTGAGATGCGCCCTTTTCGTAAATTTTTATTGATGGCTAAATTCACCTTTTCGCTAGAATAATCTAACTCGCCCATCAGATTCAGAAAATCTCGGCTTGTTTTTAGACTAGGCAACTCTTGGTCTGTAACCAACAACATTTTGTCTGCCTGATCTAACATAACCAATGTTTTACCGTCTAGGGCGGATTGGGTATCGACGATCACGAATTCATAAACTTGACGCAGGATATTTAGCAGCTTTGCCAAATGCTCTTCTGTCACCAAATCCGCCATTTCCGGTTTTTGGGGCGCCAATATCGCCTGTAAGCCGCTATCGTGCGAAATGGCAACGCTGCGAACTAAGTCTGGCTCTATGTCCTCAATGCGGTCGATTAAATCCAGAATTGTAGTGGTTTGTTTTAGGTTGAGCATGACTGCTATTGAGCCGAATTGCAAGTTGCCGTCTAACAGCGCCACGTTTTTGCCGGCATTTGCCAGTGAAACTGCAGTGTTTATAGCGATAGTGCTGCACCCTATTCCCCCTTTGGGACTATAGATGGCTATAATTTGTCCTTGTCCTACCCTAACTGGGCTGCCTACTCCACCGCTGGGCACAGCGCCCGCTTCTCCATTTAACGCTGCTCTTCCGGCAGGCGAATCGATTGGCGCTACGCTAACTGGTCGTCTCTCATACGCCTCTTTTACCGCCCGATGTAATTCATCAAGAGAAAACGGCTTCATTAAAAAGTCACGCGCTCCAGCTAGCATCGCTTTACGCATATAAGGAGTATCGCTTTGCACCGACATGATGATGATCTGTGCCATAGGCACTTGCCGGCTGATCTGTTTGGTGGCAGCGATGCCGTCCATCTCTGGCATATTGACATCCATTAAGATGACATCTGGCTGGAGTTCTGTCGCCAACTTAACAGCTTCTACGCCATTCCCCGCTTCAGCTATCACTTCGACTTCCCCATCAAATTGCAGCATTTTAGAAACGCTTTGCCGCGTTTCTTGCAAATCATCTACGATTAATACTTTGATTACTGACATAATATTTGTCCTGCGTATCTATTTAGCTTGTTTTACACAAACCTATAAAAGAGTTGGTTGCTAACCAACGTTCCCCGTTGAGTTAACAACAATTTCCCCCCTTTTTTTTGTAACAATCCCCATTCTAACATCTGTGGCACCGTTCCAAAATAGGCATCTTCTACTGCTTTACCGTACTTTTGGCGGAAATCGGCTAAATCTAACCCTTCTTGCAACAGTCGCAGTTGGGTGATCATGGTGTCGCTCATCATCTCTTCGGGTTGTAGAATGTCGTAATGGGCTACAGCTGATGAGAGCGGGAAGGAAGCTGGATTGCCGGCAATGATGCGGCGGATGTAAACGCGAGGTTGTTTCACAATTTGGTAGCGAATGTTAGCGGCATGCCCATGGGCGCCTGCGCCAAATCCTAAATAAGCGCCATTGCGCCAATAGGTTAAGTTGTGCCGGCAAGCATAGTCCGGCTTAGCCCAATTAGATATTTCGTAATGTTCGTACCCTGCCTGACTCAATAAATCGCAGGCTAATTCATATTGGTCAGCGGCTAAATCTGGATTTGGAACGGAGATTTTGCCGGCATCTAACCATTGTTGCATTGGCGTGCCTGGCTCAATCGTTAAACAATATAAACTGAGATGTTCGGGGTCTAATCTGAGAGCCGCCTCTAATGTACGGCGCCAAGACGCCAAGGATTGGTCTGGCAACCCATAAATCAAATCCAAATTCAAATTGTCAAACCCAGCCCGGCGGCTCAATTCGACTGCCTCAACCACATCGTCAAAAATGTGCTCCCGCTCCAACAAAGTCAGTTCGCCATCATCCGCCGATTGGGCGCCAAAGCTGATTCGATTGAACCCACATTGGCGTAACTCGTCCAGATAATCTGCATTTACTGTGCCTGGATTGGCTTCTAGGGAGATTTCGGCATTTGATGATAGTTCGAAAAATTGGTTAACAACCGTTAAAAGTTGCGCCAGACGCCCGCTGGCTATTAGAGAGGGCGTTCCGCCGCCGAAGAAAACGGTATGCGCTCGTCGTCGTTTATCCCCGGCAACCTGCCTAATCTCTTGGCATAGGGCATCTGTATACGCGGGCTTTAAATCGGCTAGGCTGGTATAGGTATTAAAGTCACAATATGCGCATCGATGCCGGCAAAATGGGATATGCAAATAAAGACTGAGCGAATGTTCCATTAGGATGAAATTGATCTAAAACGCCGGTTACCTGCCCCAACCTTAACATAAAATTGAGGAGTTGAAAAGAAGCTTGGTTACGCTAAACGCCCTATGGGCTTATCATTAAATTGGTACAAAATTCACTTGCCAAACTAAACCCATATCTTTATGATGACGATCTATTGTTTTGTTAGAAGATAACTGACTCTGCCATTAAAACTGTTTTAAAAGGCGCAACCCTAATCGGTTAGCAGAAGTGAGACATAAATTTCGAGTATTCTAGTATTGGAAGAATGACTATATCCCCACCTACCACAGCGCCGTTGAATATATTGTCCGGAATTGACCGTGATCGTCTGGCTAGATTGGTGGAAATCAGCCGTACTTTAAACTCCGCCACACAGATCGATGATTTGCTTCACTTTATCTTGGAAGAGGCGGTACATCTAACCCAATCGGAAGCGACCTCGATTTTGCTGTTAGATCCCAATACGCGAGAGTTGCGCTTTAAAGCGACATCTGCCGGCACGAAGCCGGAGATCGTCGATTACCCAGTGCCATTGGATAAAAGCATTGCCGGGGCTATTTTGCAGACCAACCGACCAATGGTAGTCAACGATGTGTCGCAAGATCCTCGTTGGAATCCAGATATCGCCAAGAGCATCGGCTTCGCTACCGATTCCATTCTGGGCGTGCCGATGCGCGGCGAAGAAGGCGCGGTTGGCGTTTTGGAAGCGATCAACAAAATTGATGGGGAATTTGACAACGAAGATGTAGAAATTTTGGGGATTCTGGCAAATTTAGCCGGGGTTGCCGTCGAAAAAGCGCGCCTGATCGAAGAGTTGCGTCAGGCGAACCACAAATTAAATGAGTTAGATCGGCTCAAAAGCGATTTCATATCGTTGGCGGCGCATGAATTGCGGACGCCATTGTCTATCATTTTAGGGTATGCCGCTTATTTGTCGGAAGAGGTTGAGGCGGGGGCGAAAAATCAGGTGCAAAGCGTATTGCGCGCCGCCCTCAAGCTACGCAGCCTAATCGAAGATATGATCAACCTCAAATATGTAGATGCCGGCATTTCCGACCTAGAGAGCGAGCAATTTTCTCTCAACGAATTGGTAGAAAATATTTTAGAAGACCACCGCCCAACCATCAAAGCCAAACGGTTAAATTTGTCGGTGTCAAAGACAGATGAACCGATGATGATTTCTGGGCATCGTGGGATGATCGAAGCGGCTGTCAGCAATTTAATCAACAACGCTGTCAAGTTTACCCCAGAAGCCGGCGATATTTGGCTGAATTTGGCGACTCGGCATGGCGAAGCATGGTTAAGCGTTCGAGATACGGGCATTGGGATGGAACCAGAGCAAGTGCAGCGCGTTTTTGAGCGTTTTTATCAAGTAGAACCCCATATGCGTCGTCGTTACGAGGGGTTGGGATTGGGATTAGCCATTGCCAGTGAGTTGGCAGAGTTGCATGGGGGGCGAGTATGGGCTAGCAGCCAAGTGGGACAAGGCAGCGAATTTCTGATTGCGTTGCCGTTAGCTGACGAGCCTTAGATCGCTTGCTTCAATGGTAATCTGCGCATAATTGAATTGTGAATAGTTGATTTGTGCCGGCAAAATCTTGATATAATGACTGTATGAGCAACACAGTTCGGCTTTGGACGGTCTTAATTTTGCTATGGGCGGGAGCGATTGCGCTAGGCATGACGCCAATGAGAACGTTTGCCCAATCAGCTAGCCCGGATGTGCTGGTTTTAACGGCTGAGGGGGCGGTGACGCCCGCCATGCGCGACTATATTGAACGGGGCATTGCCACGGCTGAAGAGCAAGGCGTAAACGCTATCGTCATTCAGTTAGATACGCCTGGCGGACAAATCGAGATCACCCAAGAAATCGTCCAGATCATCCGCCAATCGCCGATCCCCATTATTGTCTTTGTGTCCCCAGCAGGGGCGCAAGCCGCCTCCGCCGGATCGATAATCACTGCCGCCGCTCACCTTGCTGGCATGGCGCCCAATACCGTCATCGGCGCGACTTCGCCCGTTGATGGCAGCGGCAACGATATTGGGGAGACGCTATACAATAAAATCAGCGAAGATCTACAAGCCACGATGCGGGCTTTGCTGGAAGGGCGGGCGGAAGAGGCGTTGCAGTTGGGCGAAGAGATGATTGTGGATGCTAGAGCGGTAACTGCTGCCGAAGCGTTAGAAGCGGGCTTTATCGATCTTATCGCCGCCGATATAGACGATCTGCTTACCCAAATCGACGGACAGCAGGTTGAAATAGATGGCAGATCGATGGCATTGCAAGTGGCTGACGCCCGCCTCCTTCGGGTTAGAATGAACACGTTGGAAGCGGTTTTACATCTGTTGGCAAACCCGAATGTGTTGGCAATTTTGGTGGCGATTGCCGTGCCGGCAATTATCATCGAGTTGCGTACCCCGGGCGGATGGGTGGCAGGATTGATCGGGGTGGTGGCATTGCTGCTTAGTTTGTATGGCTTCGGTCAGTTGCCGGTCAATTTGCTGGGATTGGGGTTGGTGGTGGTGGCGTTTGGTTTGCTCACCATGGAAGCGTTTACACCGGCGTTCGGAGCATTGGCGTTTGCCGGCAGTTTGACCCTAATTGCCGGATTGTTGGTGTTGTTTAATTCGCCTGGCTCGCCACAATTTGCCCGAATACGGCTCAGTACCGCTATTGGAGTGGCGTTGCCGGCAGCCGCATTTTTCTTGTGGGTTGGCATAATAGCCCTCAAAGCGCAGCGGCTAACGCCCATTACTGGCACGGAGGGGATGATCGGACAGATCGGTCAAGTGCGCGCGCCGCTTGATCCCAAAGGGACGGTGTTTGTCAATGGGGAGTTGTGGCAAGCGACGCATTCAGGCGATGAGCCGCTCGATGCCGGCAAGTTAGTCGTGGTGGAAGAGGTCGATAAATTTTTAATTACCGTCCGGCGTAAAACGTAATCGCCCCGCTCAAGCCAGTAAATGGCAATCCTTCAAAATCCGTATCCAGGGGCAGAGGCGCTGGCTTTTCATAGGAGTTGCCCTGCGGGATCAGGATCGCTTGTTATCCATTCCGGGCTACGCCTTGCGGCGCCTTCGGCGCCACCATTCATCGCCTACCTTAGGTGGGGGCTTTTTGGCAAAGGAGTAAAGATTTTGCATTTGGCGGCGTCGCCTTATAATTCTGTCCATGAAATTAAGGTTGAAGGTTGGAGGCGACATCATAGAAATTGAAGCGACTAGACGCGGCGGGGACGCGGTCGTATTGCTAGACGAGACGGAATGGGAGCTAACTATTCTCCACCGAAATCAAGAGCGCGTCATGCTTGAGGGGGTAAATTTGGCGACAGGCGAACGGAAAACATTGCGGATTGCCGGCATTTTTCAAGACAATCAACGCCACCTGTGGGTCAATGGCGAAACGATCCGCTACGAACGGCTCGCGGAAGAGAGCAGCGTAGATGCTGGATCGCCCCAAGCTGAATCGTCATTGATGGCAAATATCCCCTCAATGGTGACGGAAATATTGACTGTGGTTGGGGCGGTAGTGGCGGAAGGGGAAAAGTTGATCATGTTGGAATCGATGAAGATGGCAATGCCGATTCAAGCTCCGTATGCCGGCATTGTCAGCGCTATTCATTGCCAAGTCGGGGAAGCGGTTCAACCAGGGACATCCCTTATCGAAATCAACCCACATCTGGAGGAATAACCAATGCGTGACCATCGTTTAAATCGGTTAAGAGATGAGATTTTAGGTTATGGATTAGATGGGATGGCGTTGATGCCGGCATTTAACATGAGCTATATCAGCGGCATTCACAGCCATATCAGCGAAAGGCCGATTTTGCTTTTTGTGCCGGCAGACGACGATCCGGCGATCATTATCCCCAATTTAGAAGCGATGAAAGCGAAAGCTGCCGGCATTCCAGCCGAACGCATCTTTGGATGGAGCGATGAAGAAGGATACACCATCGCTTTTCAACAAGCGGCGGCGCGTCTAGAATTATCCGACTATTTGCTGGGTGTCGAAAGTTTGCAAATGCGGGTGTTAGAACTTGATTTGCTGAGAAGATATGCGCCTGGCATCAATATAACCCATGCCGATCAGGTAATGGCCGCCTTGCGCCTGATCAAAGACGAAGACGAGTTGGCGGCGGTAAAGCGGGCGGTAGAGGTAGCGGAGAGCGCCATGCGGCGGTTGCTGCCTCAACTGCGAATTGGGCAAACCGAAAAGCAGATCGCCGCCATGCTTTCTCAGGAGATGATGGACGCAGGCGCCGACAGCATCGCTTTTGTCATTGTACAGAGCGGTCCCAACAGCGCATCGCCACATGGCGAACCCACCAACCGCCCATTGCAGGAGGGGGATTTGCTGCTAATTGATTGGGGAGCGTTTGTTGATGGGTACGCTTCAGACATCACCCGTACTTTTGCCGTGGGCGAGATCGAACCAGAGTTGCGCCGCGTTTACGAAATTGTGAAAGCGGCGAATCAGATCGGCAAGAGCGTATGCCAGCCTGACGCTAGCGGGCAAGATGTTGATCGAGCTGCCAGGGGGGTGATCGAGGATAGTGGGTATGGAGATTATTTCATTCATCGGACGGGACATGGGCTTGGCATGGAGATTCACGAACCCCCCTTTATGATGGAGGGAAACGAACAGGGAATGGATGCCGGCACATTGATCACGGTTGAGCCAGGGGTTTATTTGCCAGGACGGGGCGGCGTTCGTATTGAGGATGATGTGGTTATCACCACGGAAGGGCATCGTTCGTTGACTTCGTTTCCCCGAGAGCTGATCACAATTGATGTCTCGTAACAGCTGATTGCCCGCTCATTTTGCATTCATCCATCGCCGGTAAAATGCCGGCATGATTCGCCCTGAATTTCCCCCCTCAATCCGCCTTCTCTTTTGCCTCAGCGCTATCTTGATTGGCGCTGCGTGTACCCGACCAGCCCCCCCAACCGCTACCCCAACACTCCGCCCTTCAGCAACCCCCTCGCCAACGTCAACCAATCCCCCGCCGCCAACATTGCCCCCACTACCCACTGCCACCGCCTCTAAGACAACGCCTCCGCCCACAACCGCCCCAACCCCTACGGCGCGCCCTGTTGTATTTATGCCTGTGTTGCAAAGCCAGCCTCGAGCCACCGGATACCCTGCCCCAGAAGTTGTGCCACCAGCTACAAAAAAGGCGGCAACCGCTGTTCCGCCTTCCCCCGTTCCACAACAGACGGAATTGGCGGCGTTAGATTTTTCCTCTTTGCGCGAAGAGCTTGCCAGCGAAGGACGGTGGATGACGGTGAATAAAATCGGCTTTCATACCGGCATTGGCGGCAACAGCGTTGGTTTGGGGGATTGGATGCGCCAATTAGACGATGCCGGCGCGCCGTTTTTTCTTAAAAGCGTAGACAATGCCGGACCATTGTTTGACGCTCAGCAATTGATTTATAGCAGCGGTTTGCCCCACACTTTGGTCTATCGTCGGTCAGGCAATGAGTACGATACCCCAAATTACAGTTTGCCGGCAGCCGAAGCAGCCGAAGCCCATTGGGCGTTACATCGCGCCGTCTTTCCGCCAGAGCTTGACCGCAATTTAATATGGGTGGAGACGATCAACGAAGTGGACAAAAACTTTGCCCCCTGGCTGGGAGAATTCGCTTTTCATTCCGCCCAACTCGCATTGCGCGATGGGGTGAAATGGGCGGCTTTTGGCTGGGCTTCGGGCGAGCCGGAAGCGGCGGATTGGGAATCGCCAGCTATGCTTGATTTTTTGCGCTTAGCGGCTGAACATCCTAACCAAATTGGGGTCGCCTTGCATGAATATAGTTACACGACAGCAAACATTCGAGACGGCTACCCGTATAAGATTGGGCGTTTTCAACAACTGTTTCAGGCAGCGGATAAACACGGCATACCCCGCCCAACGGTGCTGATAACGGAGTGGGGATGGGCCTTTGATAGCGTGCCAGATGCCGGCAAAGCGCTTGACGATATCGCTTGGGCGGCAGAGCTATACGCGCCATACCCTCAAATCAAAGGGGCAGCGGTTTGGTATTTGGGCGGAGGGTTTGCCGGCATAGCCGACCAGACTCAGCGGCTCATCTCCCCGATGACTCGATACACATTGACCCATTACTTTGCTTTTCCCTAGCGCAGTAAAAAGAAGGCGCCAAACTAAAAATTAGTGGCGAGACAAGGCAAATTTTGTTCTCCGTGGCAAAAAAGGGGTCTGTTTCGCCGATGCCTTGTCCCGCCGAATACCGATACACAAAATTAATTGGGGTATTCAATCCAATAGAGCCCGGACGGACTCACGTCAAAATCGCGCTGCCCTTCGGCGTTATACCCTAAAGCAGAAATATCGCGGTAATGAACGTACATTCTCCAGTCGCCCGGCTCAATTACGGTCGGAATACAATCCAACCCAGTGGCGAAGCATTTTTCTTGGGAAAATCTGCCATATCGATCCGTCCAACCTTCATAGCCGGTCGATTGCAAACTAAATTGCAATGAATGGGCTTGAATCGTTGAACTGTTTTTATTGCATTGAAAATCGGGGCAGAAGAGATCATTCCAATAGGGGTTGTTGCGGTTGATGTTTGACCAAACATCTTTGGAGGCGATGGCAAACGAGAGCCTGATAAATGGACGTTCATTGTCCCACGGGGCGCGTTTGCCAATATCTTGGGCGATGCCATACCAAAATGCCGGCACACGATAAGGATCGCCAGCAAATTCTGCGGTGTCGCGCATAGTAAAGTGGAGGCGGCGGCGGTCTTGGTCGTTGACAAATTGACCGCCAAGAAAGATGGGTTTGCCGTTGATGGTCAAATCGCCAAAATCAGCCCAACCTCCGGTGCGAATTACCCGACAATCGTTTAACTGCCGGCATACATTGGCTTCTAAACTATATGAATGGAACCGGGTCAATGCCCCAGGTCCAGCGAAAATGGCGTGGTATTGCAACCGAAAATCTTTAATCCAGGTCGTTCGCCTGCCTTTCTGTGGAATATCGTAACGGACGAGCCAGCCATACCCTTCATGTTTGGCGTTGTTCTCCAATACCTGGGGGTTGCTGGGGCGGTCGGGGTAATGTTCGTTGGCGCCCTGGAATGTTTGCCAAGGGTATGAAATCGACGTTCCGCCAAACCAGTCGCCAGGTTTGCCAAAGGTCCGCAACATCGCTTCCGCTTCGGCTCGTTCATCGGCTGGCATGCCGGCATATAAAATGCCGGGGTTATGTTTATGTTCATGGTCGTAATGGCAGCCGCGCTGATAATCATACAAGCTGTGCCATTCATTGGGGTTGTGATAAGCGCACGCTGGCGCATTGGGGTTGATTTGTCCGCCGCCATAATTTGCCGGAGAATCGCCTCCATATTGCGCTTCTGTGATTGGGGTATGAACGCCAACAATGACGATGACAGTTAAAAGCAGCGTTGTGGAAAATATAGAGAGCCGCTGCCATCTTTTAATTCGCATAAATTTAAAAACAACCCCTACGGTATTGCCTAATCGCTCCCTCAAATTGAAAAAATAGAGAGCGAAGAAGAACGCGGCAAAACGCCGCGCCCAATTTTTCCCTTATCCTATCCTTTTTATTCAAACTAACATCTGCCAAATCGCACGAAAACCGCACGAAAAGGAAATTAATCGGAGGTTGGGGGCAAAAATATCTTATTAATAGCAAGAAAAAAGATCGCGCTTCTACTTATTCCGCCACACCAGGTAGGCGTACCCCACCGTCAAAATGCCGGCAAAAAGAAACCATTGAAGGGCATAGGCGAGATGAGAGCCTTCGGACAAGTCGAATGCCGGCATCTCCTGAAATGGATAGCTGACCATTTGCGTTTTGCCGCCCTCTGGCACGGGCAAAATGGTGTAGGGCAGTAACGGGTAGTGGATTTGGGCTTGAATGCCGGGAATATTGACCCGAAACCAATCCGTTTGGGGAGCAGAGGGGATGGGGGCAGGCTCGCCATTGGGCAGATTTTCGGTTGGTTGCAGGTAGCCGTGTAGGGTGATGGCGCCAGGTTGGGGGAAGTCGGGGGCATTGGGGATGCCGGCAACATCGTTGGGAATCCACCCTCTGTTGACCAACACCGCTTCCTGCCGCCCGCTAATTTTGAGGGGGGCGACTAAATTTTGCCCCGGCTGCCCCTGAAATGTGCGTTGAATCAGGCGAATTTGCTCTGCCAAATCAAATTCGCCCTCTACTACAACTTGCTGCCCGATTAACTCGTCAGCCCATGCCAGCGGGGGCTGTGTATTGAGGGAAATTGGCTCTGCCGACAGTTGGGCAGATAAGAGAGCATTTTCGACTCGCCGTTCTGCCAGTCGGCTTAACTGCCACACCCCTAACCGGATGAAGAGGAGAATGCCGGCAATCGCTAACAGGGTTGCCCACCGCCAACGGCTGTTAAAAAATGTTAGTGGAGAAAGAGAGCTCATCATCTTTTTGTAACTCTCTTGACCGTTTTTGTTCCTTTCATTTGTGAATTAAGAGAAATTGTCAAGAATAACCCAAAGATAACTGCCAAAATTGCCAGCAACCGCGGAAAGCTGCCTGCCGCCATTATCTCCGCCTCAAACTCTGCAACCCCAACCCCTCGCTCTCCCTCAATTGTGACTACAAAGTGGGCGATGCCGGCATTCTCTAGCGTAATATCTGCCTCATAAAAAACGGCCGTCTCGTCCAACGACGCCACCGCAGAGACGGTATTGTCGGCAGAATCGGTGACGGCGATATAAGCTATCACGTCGGCGATGACGGCGCCCGCTTCCTTGCTGGTGGGGTCGGCAGGCGGCTCCGCCACCGTCAGGGTAATGTGTGCCGTTTCGCCCGCTTGTAATGCAGGTGGTTGTGTCCATGCCGAGAGCCAATAGTTGCCGGCAGGAGCGTTAGCCAGCCGTTGTACCCCACCGCTATGGGCAATAGCGGCAGCAGGCGGGGGAAAGATGAGGAGTAGGAGGAGGGGGAGGGGAAGAATGCCGGCAACTTTAATTTTGTTTGACTTACGCCTCCCAATCTTCATAAGAGAGCGTCGGAATTCGACTAAATTCCCGAATATCATTTGTCACCAAGATTAGTCCATTAGGTAATGCAATAGCGGCAATCATAATGTCATAGAGTCCAATTGGCGATTCTTGTTGGTAGAGCCACGCTCGCAATTTGCCTGCTTCTGAAGCGGCAGAGTCAAGCCCTTTTAAATCTCGTCAATAAGTCAATCCGAGTCCCCTCCCAACACAAAGCGTAACGCCACAATCCCCGCCAAAATGTACATCATACTGCCCGGAATCCACATGATTAGCCCGCCAAAATGCAAATCCTCCATAACAGTTAAAGTAGAAATCCGTGGTACGGTCAGGTAGTGGGAGTAGGTTGGCTCGCTGGCAAGCGCCAATGTAGCCCCCACCACCATGTTGGGCGGCACGGCAGAAATAGCATAAATGAACCGTTGGGGCATGGTCAATCGCTTAGAGAAAATGGGCGCCGCCCCAATCATCTGCCACCAATACAACATGCCGATGGCAAAAAAGGAGAGATGTTCGGCATCGTGTACCCATTCCGAACGCAAAGCGGCGTTGTAGGCGGCTGGATCGTGCCAGGCGAAGAGCAAGGTGACGAAGATGAGCCAAACTACGCCGGGAGCGCCGGCAACTCGCAAAAATCGCCTTGCTTTAGACCGTCGATTTAACAATGTAGCCGAGAGTTGCCGAGCCTGTGCCGGCATTCCCCACAACCCAACCGGAAAGGGAGCGGCTAACCACAACAACGGCGGGGCAACCATAATCAACAACAAATGCTGCGCCATATGTACCCAGAACAACAGTCCGCCTAGTCGGTCAATTGGCGACAACAGGGCGATGATAACAGCCAACCAGCCAGCCACATAACAAGCCAGCCGCCAGCCCCGCCCCAACAAATGCCCCTTTTGACGTAAAGTTAGCCACCCCCGCACATATAACCCGCCCAAAACCAGCGCCACCAATAAAACCTCAACGCGCCACTCCCAACCAGAGAGCAGCGCGTTTATTGATGTATTCATAGGAGCAAAGAGGCAGCCGCCCCTCTAACTAAATTAGCCGATATGGATGCCGGTGCCGATGAGATAAATGGCAGGGTAGAAAAAGACCCACACCACATCAATAAAGTGCCAATAGATGGCAGTCGCTTCTACTGCCCAATGGTGTTCGGCGTCAAACTCCCCCTTGCGTCCCCGATTCCACATAATGGCGATCAAAATCAAGCCGCTCAACACGTGAATGGCATGAATGCCCGTCATCATAAAGAAAACCGCCCCAAACGCCCCATCTCCAGGATGAATTTCGCCCCGCCATTCTAGTCCCACCACGCCCAGTAAAAATATCGCCCCCAAAATAAAGGTAACAATTAGGCTGTTGAGAAAGGTTTTGCGATCGTTGTGGGCGATGGCGGTTTCCGCTCGCGCCATGAAAAAACTGCTGACTAACAAGACAGATGTGGTAATTAGACCCAGCGTTTGGCTCAGTTCTGGGCGAGTGTCTCCCCACAACATAAAGCGGGCGGCAAGCAAGCCGCCAAATAGAAACAGTTCAGAGAAACAAAATATCCACAGACCTAATCTGTCCATGCGGACGGATAATTCGAGCGGGATTTCGTGGTGATCATGGTGGTCGTGTGTGGCTGAGGTCATTAGTGCGCCTCCTCGCTCCAAATACGGTAGATGTGCATAAAGAAGTTGGCAATTAGAGCGGTTTTAAGGATCGCTGCAATGAAGAGCAGGGCGGCTGAACCGTCTGTCCACAGGGCGATGAAGAATTCTAGGATGGTGAGAAAAGCTAAAGCTAAAAAAACGTAGGTGTTGGTCATGTAGGCTGACTTGCGGCGCTCGTTTGCTTGTGCATTGGTGGCTTCTGCTTTCATTTATCTCTCTCTTTGTATCTAACTAGTTGAGTCCCCTACTCAGTTAATCGCCGCTGGCGACGACGCGGACGTAATCTTCCTGCCCAAAGTCGTATGGTTCGCCGATGATTTCGATGGGGTTGTTGTAATTCATTTCTGGCACAGGCGAAGGAGTGAACCATTCTGGCGTGCGAGCCCCCCATGGGTTGTCGCCTACCGGCACGGCTTCGGATTTGCGGGCGGAGCGTATCAAGTTGTAGCACATAATCAGCACCGACCAGCCAATAATCAAGCCAGAAAGGGTGACGAGGGATTGGACGAATTCTATCCCTAATTCGGGTTGAAAATCAGCGTAACGGCGGTTCATCCCTTTGATGCCGGCAACCATCTGACCTAAACTCATCAACCAAAAGCCGGGCGTCATTAGCCAAAAATGGAGTTTGCCCAACCGTTCGTCATACATTCGTCCCGTCGCTTTGGGGTACCAATAGTAAATTGCCGCAAAGAAGGGGAAGGTAAAACCGCCAAAGATGGTGGCGTGGAAATGTCCGACCACCCAGTAGCTGTCGTGCAAATACATATCGGTAGGAATGGTGGCGAGAATGGGTCCCGTCAGCCCGCCAATGAGAAAGACGGAGATCGCCCCCAAAGCAAACAGCATGGGGGTGGGGGTAGAGATTTTCCCTCCCCATATCGTTGCCGCCCAGCTAAAGAATTTGACCCCCGTTGGCACTGCCACAAACAAAGTGGCAACCATGAAAACGCGGCGTAACTCATCGGTCATGCCGGCAACAAACATATGGTGTGCCCAAACCAAAAAGCCGACGATTGAGATGCCAAAACTAGCCATGGCCACCGCTTTGTAGCCAAAGAGCGGTTTGCGGGAAAATACCGGGAGTAACTCGCTTATAATGCCAAAGCCAGGCAAAACCCACAGGTAAACGGCGGGATGCGAGTAAAACCAGAAAAGATGTTGATACAAAATCGGGTCACCAACAGGGATGTGGGACATGCCGGCAATTGGCGTAGGGTCAAAAAAGCCCAAACCAAAATGACGTTGCGCCAACACCATCATCAAAGACAAGCCTACCGTTTGGGTGACTGTGCCCTGAATCAGCACGGTAGCTAACGATGCCCAAATGAAAATCGGCACCCGCCACATCGTCATCCCTTTTGCCCGCATCATAATCACCGTTACTGCCACATTGATCGCGCCAGCGATAGAGGAAAATCCGCTTAGCCAAAAGCCGAGCAAGAACAGATTTACCCCTAATTTTTGCCCGGCGCTAGTGCTGAGCGGTGGGTAAGCGACCCAACCCGTGTCCCAACCGCCAATAAAAATCGCCCCCAGCAACAAGACGGCGGCGGGGGGCATAATCCAGTAACTAAAAGCGTTCAGGCGGGGATATGCCATATCTGCTGCCCCAATCATCAGCGGGACTAGGTAGTTGAGCATACCGCCCACACCCAAAAAGATGGCGACGATCATAATGATGCCGTGTGCGCTAAATAGGGTGTTGTACAGATCGTAATTAGCGGAACCATCGGCGTTGACTAGCAGTTGCATACCGGGGAAAGAGAGTTCTAACCGGAAGATGATCGCCAGCAAGCCGCCTACCAGCAGGATAATGATGCCAGTGACGGTGTATTGAATGCCGATGACTTTGTGATTGTAATCGACATTGAAGTAGCGCATCCATGCCGGCATATGGGAGGGCGGACCATGCGCCATAGGCGTTTCAATGCCTCGCGCCCATTTGAACCAATCGCTAAAGACGCCAGCCGCCCACATATGGGCAATAAAGCCGAGCAAACCGGCTACAACCACGCCCGGTTCTGGGTTAATGGGCTTGCCCATGCCGGCACGGATCGCATTGGTAGCAAAATATGCGATCAACGACACCACAATTTGGGCTACCAAACCCCGCACCAAGTCAAGGTAAAGCAATGTTTTGATGAAACGTTCGGGTCCTGAAAGCCGATCCATAGATTTTGTAACTGTGCTAGATTCCATACCGTTGCTCCAAAAAATTTATTCAGCCGAGTCGTCAGCCGTGAGCGTTTTAATAAATTCTATAACTGAGGTTAACTCATAATCGCTCAACCCGCCATCACAGAAGTTGGCTGGCATCACATTGGGTTGATACGTTGCCACAATAAAGAGGTTGGGGTCGCAAATTGATTCTCGAATATAGGTTTCGTCAACCGTGATAGTAGTCGTAGCGTCAGGACCTTGAGCTAGAGGAAACGCTTCTTCCTCACTGCCAAAAACGCCTTGCCAGGTGGGACCAGTGCCGGCAGAACCATCGACCGAGTGGCAAGATTGGCATTTGGTTGCCCACACTACTTTTTCGCCAAATTCTTCCGGCGCCATTGAGCCAATTGCCCGCATATTTTCTTCAAAAGCGGTATATTCCTCTTCGGTAACAACTCGAACATCTGCCAGCATTTGGGAGTGAGATGTGCCGCAGATTTCAGCGCATTGCACGGTAAAATCGCCTAGAACAGTGGGGGTAATACGTAATGTCGTTGTTTGATAAGGCAATAAATCTTGCTTTACTCGAAATTCTGGCACCCAAAATGAATGAAGGACATCTGTAGCTTCCATTTCTAATAACACTGGTTCGTTAATTTTCATCATTAGGGTGGGGGTGACGGCATATTGCCCAAAATCGGGGTAGCCAAATGACCAGTTCCATTGTTGCCCTGTCACTTGAATCGTTCGTTCGTTAGGCTCTGCCCGCACCACCTCATCCAAAATGTTCCATGCCCAAACGCCAAAGCCAGAGACGACGATAATTGGAATGACAGTCCACACCACTTCTAGTAAGTTGTTGCCGTGTATATACTCACCCGGTCCGTCATCCCCTTCTTTGCGGCGAAAAACGATTAAGCTGTACACGATGAGGGTGCACATCAGGGCAAAAACAATGGCAATAGCGGTGAAATGTCCTTGAAATAATCGGTCAATCGCTACCGCTTCTTCGCTGGAGGCCGCGGGAAATTGGTTGCGAAAGATGGCTTGCAAAAAAAAGTATGTGGCAATTGCCAACGGTATGATGATGAGTGTCACCGTTGCGAGATGTTTTTTATGATTCATTGGTCAAGAACCTTTGCTTGTTTTGTTGAGGATGCCGCTTGTTCCATGGGCGTACAAACGGCGAATGCGGGCAAGTCGAAAACAGCATGTGCATTTTATCACAAAGCATTTTTGGGTCAAAGGGGTTTGGGGGCGGCGAACAGTGGTTTTTCAGGTGAACAGAAGACAGTGGATGGGCTTCGACAAGCTCAGCCTTCGGCAACCCGCCATCTGCCAACCGCAAATTGGACGGCGGACGATGAAAGGGTTGCGTTTGGCGACAAAACAGCTAAAAATCGTTTATGGTCTATGGTCCATCTCTCTCCACCCAATTTTCCAACAAATCATGGGCGATGAAATTAGCCAGAGGCGGAAGTTGATCTGGTGGGAAAAACCTTGCCTCTTGGGCGTCGTCGCCAGGGCGAACTATGCCGGCAATTAACTTGCCCTCGTACAAAATAAAAATATCGGCTCCCGCTTTGCCGTCTGGCGGGTTAAAGAGCACATCTAGTAGGTGGGTGATCTCGATTTGCAAGCCTGTTTCTTCAGCAACTTCGCGCATGGCGACGGCTTGGGGGTGAATGCCGGCATCTACAAAACCTGCCGGCATGCTCCATTTGCCTAACTCCGGTTCCATACCCCGCTTAACCAGCAAAATCTGTTCGTTGTGGATGAGGAGAACGCCTACCGCCACTTTGGAGTCGGGGAAATGGATGAAGTGGCAGTTGGGGCAAGCAGGGCGGGGAATGCCGGCAGTTTGGCGAATGGTTAGCGGCGTTCCGCAATGGGGGCAGTAGGAAAATGGCTGGAATTGGGGCATGGATAATTTTGTAACAACGAGTATTATCGTTTTTGTTACCTTGTTTCATAGTCGCGATTAGGAAAATATAGGTCTTCAGGAATTTAGGGAATTGTAGGGGCTTGTCTTGTGCCAGTCCAGTCTTGCGCCAGCCTAGTCAAGGGCAACCACAAGAGTTGCCCCTACATAGTCAATACCCCACGAAATCCCATATAGCCAAAAATATGCAATATGGTTTCTAAGTTGAGGTAATTTTAGCTTTTGGTAATTCGTCAAATAGTCATCCACAGCCTCTTCAAAGGCAACCCGTAAATCTGTGATTGTTTAAGCATGAAAACCGATGATGTCTTGAATGCCGGCAATATGCCCCACAAAAGCGTCATCCTCTTCGCTATATTCGACCTTAGCGAAATATCCTTTGTATCTCATTTGGTTTCTCATCTTAACCTTCGGGAGGTTGTTTTGTGCCGGCAATCAACAGTTCTACCAAACGAAAGGTAAAATTTTCTCCCTCATGTTCTAACTGATAAAAGTCGGTAACCAACGCCGGTGCTTGCACAAACATCACTTTTAGCCGAATGTAATCGTCGCCAGTCACATTCATGCGGCTTGCCCAGTTGGCAAAGTTAAGCCGTTTTTCCAATGTTTCGTGGCGGATGGGGGCAAAGCCAGCCTCGTAAAACAACTCTAACCATTCATGTTGGCTCAGGCAACGGGCGTGGCTGGGGTCGCGGAACTTTTCGATGGCGTTAATGTATTCGCCCGCTTCCCGTTGCAACCGCCCTTTTTTGCCCCGCAAATTACCGCCCGGCACGATGTTATCGACCACTGCCAATACACCGCCCGGCTTGAGTACCCGCCACGCTTCCCGCACAAATGCCGGCACATCGGGGAAATGGTGGGGAGCGATTCGGCAGGTCACACAATCAAATTTTGCGTCGTCGTAGGGTAGGTTACCGGCATCGGCAGGGGCAAAGCTGATGTTGGTCAGGTGGAGTTGACGGGCGTAATTGCCGGCAGATTCCAGCATTTCCCGCGTGATGTCTGTCGCCACCGCCTCCTGCACAAATGGGGCAAAGGCGATGGCAGTATGTCCGCCGCCCGTCGCCACATCCAACAGCCGCCAATCGGGTTGGGGTTGGGTCACTTCAATCAGCCGTTGCAAGCTGGCTCCTTTGGCATGGACGGCGCTGGTGACATATTTTTCGGCATTGGCTCCAAATTGTTCTCGTACAGATTGTTGATTGGTCATAATGTTATGCGGGTTGTGGGTGGGCAGGTTTGCAGGTCAATGGGTCAATATCTTCCTATTGTCTATCGTCTGTCGTCTATTATCCATCAAACCAACTTGTCTCAAAACAGTCGGAATAGACGGGAAAAATGCGGTGAAGGTAATCATGCTCTGGCGCGTACAAAACGATTTTGTTCCTGCTCTGTAAAACCAGCCAGTTGCCATCGGGCGACCAAACGCCATTGTTGAATCTGCTGGGATAAAGGTCAGCTAAATTACGGGTAATGTTATTGTCCAGATTGTGGATGAGGGCTTCGTTAGCGCTGGTGAAGCCGGCAAGTAACCATCTCCCATTTGGCGACAACAATTGAGTTCCAAAGTAGGCAACTCCATTAAAATCTGTCTCAACTTTCCGCTCAATCAAATTGTAAATTAGGGTGTTCGTATAACTGGAATTGTTTTGAGCGAAGATGTTTAAGACAATTCGATGAGGAGCTTTGGGGGAGTAGGCGATGGTGTTGATGACGATAGTTGCCGGCAAGATGTGGTCTGGCAAAAAATCGAAATCCGTCACGCCAACCAACCGTTCACTCTTGCCAGTGGATAAGGCGTAAAGATTGATTTGTGACAATGCCATGCCATCCTTGCTTTGGATGGGGGCGTGGGTGTATAAAAAGCGATCATTGTCTAGCCACAAAAAGTTGGCAAAGCCGGGTACGATTACTTTATTTATCAGGGGACGAATAATTTGCCCTTTGTCATCACCCAGCGCCAAGCTTCCGGTGTTGTAATCGTGCAACAACGTTTTAGAGCCGTCGGGCGACCAGATGGGAATTGTTTTGCCCAGTTCGATGAGCGGGGAGTCGCTGTCAGGCAGGGCGGTGAGATCAACCAACCATGTTTGCCAATTATCTTCCTGAAATTGGCTCAGGGGAAGGGTGCGTCCCAAGGGGTCGATAGTGAAGGCGTTTAACCAGGTGGCGTTGTTTAGCGGCAGTTGATGCACAAGTTGGAGTTGGTTGTTTTGCCACAAGTTAAGGTGGAGCGACCCATTGCTAGTTGCCCTCGGTTGATCGTAGTTGAATAGATACAAACCGCCCCCGTTCACTGCCGGCATAATCTGTCTGTAGGAGTGGGATTGGTTGATTAAGGTCGTTTCTTCCGTTTGTAGCTCATATTGGTACAGTGAATTTTGGCAACCCAAAGCGAGTTTGGCAGTGGGCAAGGGGATGGGCGGGGTGGTGATTTCTGCCGGCAATTGCCGACGCAAAAAGTCATACCAAGCCCGCTCATAATAGGAATCATCCCCCACCAGTTGGAAATCCGGCATAAAATAAAGCATGTAATTGCGAAAATTGTCTTCTACAGCAAGATGGCGGTGCAAATCTGTGACAGCGAGATTGGGGTTTTGGTCGAGGAGAAAGGCAAAGTAAGGGATGATCAGCTCACTGTTAGGGGCGTTTGCCAGCTCGTTTGCGCTCCACCCCATCACCACTTGTCGGTTGGCTCGCCCCATACTATCGTATCCCCACCAGGTTTGGTAGATGGGGGTATGGTCGGAGGGTGGGCTGAAGCCAAGCTGGACAAGTTGCATCTGTAGCAATGCTTGATGGAAGGCGATGTGCCGGCAACATGCGTACCCCATCTGCTCGCCAATTGCCGCTGACAGCGCCAGCCGCGAGTAAATTTGCCCCAAATATCGTTCGCCAGTTTCGTCTGCCGGCAAGCCGATCAGCGATGGGGTCGGCAATGTCACCTTGACGCCTGCCTGTAGCCAACTTTCCGGTTCGATCAGGGAGGTTAAAGCGGTAAGTTCAGTTGAGAAAATGATTTGCATTCGATAGGATGGCTCACATTGTATGCCGGCAATTTGGCTGCACATCTCGCCCAGCCACCTGTCTATCTCTGGCGCCAACGATTCGATGATTTCCGAATCTCGCTGTGGATAGGTCGCTTGCAGTCGTTCCCCGGTAAACGTTAAGGATTCCCCCCAAAACGCATCGTCAGGCGGCGACAATAGCCACCGAGTCGAACCGCGTCGATATAGCTCGACCGTTTTTAGCGTTATTTGGCTCTGATTGTGGATAGGATTGGGCAGGGAAAAGGTTTGCGTAGCTTCGACCATGCCGGCATTCAGCGCTGGATCAATAGTCACCGATTCGATTTGCGGCGCATCCAATGCTATCAACCCAAATGCGCTGAAACCCTCTTGCCGCCATCCAGCCACAAACAGATATTGCATGGCGGAAGTCCAACCCGGCTCTCGCCCGGAAAGGGTAGAGGTAAACAGCTCTTTGTCGCGGCGTTCTACCGCTTGGCGGTTTAAATCCCGGCTGGAGAGCAGCTCCGCTTCGATTTGGCTGTTCGCTTGCTCAATTTGTTGGGCAGCGGCTCGATACAGAAGCAGCGCCACAATGCCAACCGCCAATAATATGAGGCTGATTTTCCAAACTCTTTGGCGGGAAGATGCCGGCATCCTTTTTGGGCTTTTCGCCTCTTCCCAAACCGTTTCTTCATCCGTGTGCCAATCAAACATAGGCGGTTACATATTTTAGAAACTTGGTTATTCTCTACTCTATAGAGAAATCCTGTCCAGAAACTATAACCGAGTTTCCCCTGAAAAGGACAATCGCGCCATTCAATTGCCCTACGAAAACAGGGCGCATTCGAACCTTACTAATATACAGTCGTTCGCTTCCCGCTGGCTTAAACTTGGGCTAAGGCTGATGCTAGTTGAGATGAGTATGCTGGAAAATCGAGCGGGCTGGCGCCAGGATCAACGCCATGCCAACTGCCGGCATTCGCCAATATCTGGCAGCAGAATTTGTTGATAATTTGATGCCGGCAGATGCAACGAGACAAAGCCAGCCCCGCTATGCGCCAACCATTCCCCATCTGACGACCATGCCACCTCATTGCTCAACCCAGTATTGCCATAGGCGCGAACTTCGCCGTTTTGTAAATTGAGCAGCATTAATTCGCGCTGAATGCTGATTTCGCTAAAAGCGCGAATTGCGATCCATTCCCTATTTTGGGAGAAGCGGATGGCGCCCATCGACAACTCAGATTGATGCAATAGCCGGGCGTTATTTTGCCCCATATCATACAAGATCAACAGATAACGATTTGTACTTTGCTCCGACAAAAATAGGTGAAGGTTGATCAAGATATGGTGTGTTTGATGGGGGATTGGCGTTACCGAAAGGGTAGTTGGGACTCCGCTGCCCAGTTCGTCTAAAGAGGCCAGCAATGAGTCAGTTGTAAACAGAGGTTGGACGTCTCCATCGATTGTCGCGTTCACAAATGTATCCCGATCTAAGCGATAACCATACCTATCGACGGAAAGCCAATATAACGATTGCATCCCTTGTCGGACGATGCCCAATGGCTGTAAATCTTGGTCGAGCAGATGGATTGGATCAGCGGCGCTGTCTCGTTGGGCGTTGCCGGCAGCTTCCCGCCACAGCGCGTGGTTGTTGTCTGGGGCAAAAACGGGCGCAGAGTTAAAAGGAAGCAGGCGGGCAGAGCATGAATCGACGGCACACGCCGTTAAATCGAGCAGAGCGATGTAATCTGTCAGCCCTTGCCGGTTGGAGATGACGATATTTTGGGGCGAATTGCCGGCATCCACGGTAAAAAAACCGCTGCCCATCTCCCCCGGCAATGTCACGGGCGTCACTTCTCCGTCCGGACGATACCAATCGAGTCGGGCTGGTTCCGCTCCCAATGGGCGGTTAATGAGCAATGCCCCATCTCCATTGGGCAATGGAACAAGGTCAACTGGCGCGGCGTCAAACTGTTGTAACGGTTGCCAAATGCCAGATGCAGGTTGGTAAGCCAGCAAAGAGCTTGACCCATCTTTCTCGCATATCCCCAGCAATGTTTGATTCGGGAGAGGGCGGGCAGAAGAAGGAATGCCGGCAGCCGCGCCTTCCGCTAAAAAACGGCTCCAATTCGTGTCCAACCTCTCCGCTTCGATATCGATAAAGGCGCCAGCCCATTCCCAAAAACCGTTGGCTGCCACGAACGCCGGCAATATATTGCCTGGCGTTGCGTGCGCCGAATGAGCCAACATAAAGGAGATTAAGATAGCCGCTTCTCTATTTCTGACAGTTGTCGGGTTCGCTTCGGCAAAATCCCACAACGACTGCAAATCTCTAGCCAGCGCCCCGGCATTTAATGCCGCCAGATAATCCGTGTGGGTAAGGGGCGGGGGGATGAGCGCCATATTCGCCAATATTGCGTCGGCAACAGCTTGATAGAGCGGGTAACGGGAGCAACATTCATAACCCACGCTGCGGGCGATAAGGACATTGAAGATTTTTGCGCCATATGCCCGCCACAAAGCCTGATACGCTTTCTCGTTTGCCGGCATGCCAACCAGGTTGGGGGCGGGCAAAACCAATTCTCGCCCACGCCGAAAGGCGTAAGTTTCATTATCTGACTCAGCTTCAAGCGTGCGCCAATCATCAGAAAAAAGGATGGTTAAATGCAAGTTGGATGGGCATTCGATATCTGGCAACAAACAATATCGTTCGCCCATTTCCATCATCTCGTTCCAAAACCGATCCGTTATCTCGGTTGCCTGGTCATCTGGGGCGATTAAGGTAAATAAGCCGTTGGCGCGCTGAATGGTTGGGGTTTCTGACGTTGGCTGGCTGGGCGGCGCCAACAGCCAGCGCGTTTCGCCTCGCCTATAAATTTCTTGCTGCGTCAAATGTACGGTGTCGGTAACGCCGTTGCCTAAATCAATTTGGTAACTTTCCGCCATGGTGACATCTGCCGTCAGCAAATCGGGCGAAAGCGTCATAGATACAACTTGCGTGCCATGGGGTTGCCAAGCTAGACCCAGAGGCGATCTGTCGTAAAGGACGCCAGCCGCCAACATATGTTGTTGTTCCTCTGCCCACTCATCATCTCTGCCAGACAGGTTGGAGACAAACAGCTCTACATCTTCTCGCTGGACGGCATCACGGATAAGGTTGATGCCGGCAATTACTCCCGCCTCTTCATCCGCCACCGCATTATCCACTTGATTAGATAACCGCCCCCAAACCAGCCACGCTCCCAAACCCCCTATCGCCATAATTAACGCCGCCACAATCCATTTGCGGCGATTGCCAGGTGGCGAAGGCGGCGGGGGTTCAAGCGTTTGCCCCCAATCTTCGTCAGTTTGCCATTCAAAAGACATTACAAATCAGCCATATCATTCCATAAGGACAGATCAACCGATTATGCCACAAAATTCCATCCACACCATCACCGGCTGGTTTTGCTATAGGCGGGACGGATCAACCACCGGTAGGGGCGGGTCAACCGGTGTTGAGTGGGTAGTTGCGCCTGATATTGCCATCGGTTGGCTCGCCCAATGCGGCAAATGCGACAATCATTGGTAGGGGCGGGTCAACCGATGATGAATGGGTAGTTGCGCTGGATATTGCCATCGGTTGGCTCGCCCAAAAAGAAACAAATGGGGGGCGAGCCAATTGGGATGGGGGGTTGTGGGGAATGGAATGTCGTACCCTCAATTGACCCGCCCGTACGGCTCGCCCAAAATGTGGCAATGGGGGCGAGCCAATTGGGATGGGGGATTGTGGCGAATGGGATGGTATGCTCCCAATTGACCCGCCCCTACGGGTGTCGCGACATGTTTTTCACCAATTGGTCAAAATTATCTCGGTCATTCTTCCAACGAACAGGATTTTCCTGAATATATTTCCGAATGGCGTTCAACTCCCGTTCATTTCTTACAATCCTGTCCCAATACCCTCGATGCCACACTCTCCCGCCTGGCGTTTGCCGAATTTGATTGATTTGACGGGTAACCAAGCCTTTATAAGTTGCTACTAAACTGCCTAATTTGCCTGAAGAGACATTTTGAAATGCCGGCAGGTAATCATCAGCGCCCGCTTTTCTGCCATCTAAATTTGAGACAGAATCCTCATTAATTATCACTATAGCATGAAAATGATTTGGCATTAATATCCATTCATCTTGTTGAAAATGGCTGCTTTTGGGCGTGTTTGCCAACTTTAACCATGTTTGTTCGGCTATTTTGCGATATGTTTCGTTGTTGAAAAGGCATTGTTTTTGATAGGCACAGATGGTGATGAAATACGCTCCCGCTTGTCCATAATCCCATCCATGCAGTCGGATTGATTTTCGGCGATGTTTTTTGGGATTGTATGGGGGTTGCGACATGCCGGCATTATACACGCTTGTTTCGATAACCACGAGGTACAACCCTTGGTTGGCGCTGGGGGCGAGTAGGGGCGGGTCAACCGATGATGAATGGATAATTGCGCTGGATATTGCCAGCGGTTGGCTCGCCCAAAAAGAAATAAATGGGGGGCGAGCCAATTGGGATGGGGGATTATGGCAAATGGGATGGTATGCCCCCAATTGACCCGCCCGTACGGCAATAAAAAAGGGCGGCAATTTTGCCGCCCTGTGTTAATTATTGTGTTTGGATGTTTTGATTACATTTGCTCGGTTGATTTGCGATTGCGGAGGGAAAGCAATGCCCAGGCGGTAGCCACCAACAACGCTGCCCCGCCAAACAACACCGATGGGTTTAACCCATCGCTCGCGGCGCCTGTTTCAGACAAACTTACGGCAGTCGCCCCAGGACCGGGGAAGAATATAAGGTCTGGTTCACCTGCATCTACAAAACCAACTTCTTCATCTTCAAATGAAACAATTGACCCTCCAACAGGAGCACAACCGCCCGTTAAGACGATTCCAATTGTAGCATTAGTTGGATCCGCTCCAATGCGCAATCCCTCAAAATATGCTCCTAAGGCATCACTAGTAAAGGTAACTTGTTGACCGTCTGCCCCTGTTATCACAACTCCAGTTACTGAGTCTATTTCAGCTCCAAATCCAGGGTTAGATCCATTAACAGTCCAAGCATGATTTGTTGGTTCAACAAGGGTAAAATCATATGTGCCTGGTTCTGTGCCTAACCCATCAGTTGTGGTGGTTAATGTGAGCGAAGCTGACCCAATCGAATCAGCTACTCCCGATAAATTCCACCCTACATAAGAAACTAAATTAGGTACAGTACAATTTCCATTAATATCTTGACCTGTTTGAGTAATTAAATTAAGATTATCAGAACAGTCTAATGGATCACAAGCAGTGTCTTTAGTTGGAGAACGAAATTGTCCTTGCCCCATAACTGTGCTTACGGTACTTATTAGCGCTAAGCAGAGAACTGTAAATATTGTGAATTTCCTAATTTTCATAATAACTCCTGTAAATTTGTGGAACTTTATAGAGTGTCGGTAGTGGGATATTTGTTTTCTAGTATTGATTAGATTATGGCCAATTCGACGCGCCAGTACTATTTACACAAACGAAGTATGGATAGCCTATTTCAACTGCAAAGTTGTTAAAAGGAAATCCAACTGTGTGAGTTTCAAAGCCCTGAGTAGATGAATTCCATCGAACAATTTCATCAGCTCCTGAAATTGCTGCGCCTAATCCAGCAGCATCTGTAATTCCTGATTGATCTAAAGGTAGAGAAATAGATGTATATGCGCATTCAGATGGGGAACTGCCTTTTGCCAGTGTAAATGACGTTGAGCCTTGAGCGGGGACATCACCGACAAAAGTTAGGACGGTGTCAGCTGTTGAATCCACCTCGAGAAAGTAAGCGCCTGATGTCTCCAACGTAAAATTATTAAAAGGGAATCCAACTGTGTGAGTTTCAAAGCCTTGAGTAGAAGAATTCCACCGAATGACAGAAATTGCGCCAGAACCAGCATAAGAACCAAGACCTGCTGCAGTGTATGGTGAAACGGATGCTGTAGAGTCCAAAGGAAGGGCAACAAAATTGTATTTGTTAGTAGCTAAGAGCGCATTAGAAGCGCTGCCGGCAACATTGTCGCTAACAGCTGCCAAATCATCCGGCACAGTTTCAGCGGCTACATCCCCGTTCCTGGGAGCAGACAAAAACGCCAACGCGGCTAACCCCAAAAACAAAACGCCAAAGAGCAAGTTCGACAATAGGTTTTTCATAATGGTTTCTCCTTAGATTTTCTGTCGTTGGCATGCGTCAAGCCAATCACACCGAACATTATAAACAAATTTTGCACAATTTACACCCCCCAAAAAGTAACCTCTATCTATTTTCCAACCTTTTAGCGCTCTAGAATGGTACTCAGGAGTAATTAAACGGTAGAAATTTGACAATTTGAAGAGGCAGGTTATATCCGCTGCTCTTTGACGAATGCCCATTTGTAGAATATGTACAAATGGATTTCACATTATAAAATATGGAGCTTGCGCCCCAGGATGTGATACAACTGCACCCCAGATTTCAAAACGCGACACTTACTAAAGGATTATAAAGAAAAATTATATCCCAATTGTAAAAACGTAGTTAAATAATAATCCAATTTTTGCCAAAATCAATAGTCAATACAAATATCGGTTGCTAATTGGCTTATCTCCACTTTAGCGTATGGGGCGCGATATTGGATATTCGCATGGTATTTTAACCGGCTGGCGATCCGAGAGCGATCCGAAAAAGACGATATATGGGCGATTTGAGGTACACTATCGAGCATGAATGACGATAGCGCAAATAGCTGGAAAATGAATCGCTTTTTTTATCTAGGGATAGCTGGCGGAATTGCCGGCATTTTGTTGGTGATAGTCGGGCATTTGTTGCCGGCAATGCCGGCAGTCAGCGCCCCAATCCCGCAAAGAGGGAACAGGTGGCGTTATCCAGCCACTATTTCAACCACCCTGAACGACTTTTTTTTGCCAGGTACGCAGCCTGGGGGATTAGAACACGGCATCTTTGCTCCATCTGAATGCACATTGTGCCATCGCGGATATAGTGGCAACCCCCAAACCAATACAGCAAAAGAGCATGAAATTTGGACAGCGTGGCAAGGCAGCATGATGGCGCTTGCTGGGCGCGACCCCCTCTTTTGGGCGGCATTAGATATCGCCAATGCCGACGCGGCGAATGCCGGCGAATTTTGTTTGCGCTGCCACGCCCCCAAAGCGTGGTTGTCGGGCCGATCATCGCCGCCAGATGGGTCGGGGTTGCTGGCGGAAGATTTTGAGGGGATTGAGTGTGAACTGTGCCATCGGTTGGTTGACCCCGTTTACAGCGCCGAGAATCCCAGCCGTGATTTGACCGTTTTGGCTGGGTTAACGACCACTATCCCTTTTCCCGCATCAGCCATGATGGTTTTTGACCCCCAAGACCAACGGCGCGGTCCTTTTCAACTGGAAGATGATTGGGCATTTAATCCGCATAGCGGCGTAGCGGCAGTACCCGACTACCCGCTCAAATCTCCCTATCACCAAGAAGCGGCGTTGTGCGGCACATGCCACGATATTTTAAATCCGCTCTTTAGCTGGGACGCCATGAGCGGCAGCTACCAACCCAACGCGCTGGATACTCCGGGCACGATTACCGACTCTTTTCCCATCGAAACGACATACAGCGAATGGCTGCTGAGCGATTACAACAGTCCGACGGGCGTGTACGCTCCCCAATTTGGCGGCAACAAAAAGTACGTGTCTACCTGCCAGGATTGTCATATGCGGGATGTGACAGCGGCTGGAGCGGATTATTTCGGAACGCACGTTATTCGAGACGATATGCCATGGCATGATTTGACCGGCGCCAATAGTTGGGTTCCGCAAACGGTATTGGCGCACCCCGAATTTGGCGATGATTTTGATGCGGTTCAGATCGACGCCATCAATGCCGGCATCGATCGGGCGCGAACTATGCTGCAAAGCGCCGCTTCGGTGGGCGTGGCGCAGGTTGACAATACGATCACGGTAACTGTTGTGAACGAGACGGGACACAAGCTGCCCACCGGCTACCCAGAAGGGCGGCGGATGTGGCTGCAAGTTGAAGGATACGACGAAAATGGGGCATTGATTTATTCGTCTGGCGCATACGACGCCACCACAGCGGAGCTGACGATGGACGGCGATTTGAAGTTGTACCAGGCGGAGTTGGGGCTCACGCCAGATTGGGCGACGCAAACGGGAATGCCGGCAGGGGCGAGCTTCCATTTCGCCATGAACAACGCCGTCATTTCAGACAATCGAATTCCGCCGCGCGGCTTTGTCTTTGCCGATTTTGAAGCTGCTGGGGCTGCGCCAGTTTCCAATGGCATGGCAGATTCGGGGTTGTATGCTGATGGTCAATATTGGGACACAACAGTTTATCAAATGCCGGCAGGGGTAAAATATGGGTACGTTCGGCTAGCGCATCAAATTGCCAGCAAAGAATATATCGAATTTTTGCGTGACAATAATCCTTTCCCAGCAGATCCAAACAATCGAGGCCAGATCTTATATGATTTGTGGGAACAAACGGGTCGCAGCGCGCCGGAAACGATGGCAGAAATATATTTTGGTCCGCAGATATTTTTGCCGTTGATACGAAATGAAGAAAATAATTAATGGCGAATGGCTGAATAATTAACAATTAATTGTTTGCCAATTCACAGAGTAACCATTTTAGCAAATGAACGAGCTTCGTCCAGCCCAAAAGCGCATACTCCAATATAAAAGCGGCTATTTAGGCGTGAGCGCGGTGCCAGGCAGCGGTAAAACATTCACGTTGTCTCGATTGGCGACCCAATTGGTTCTGGATGGGCGGTTGGCGGATGGCGAACAAATCTTAATCGTCACTTATTTAAACGCCAGCGTCGATAATTTTAAGAACGGCATTCGCAAGCGGTTGGCGGAGCTAGGAAAAGAGCCTGACGCTTTCGAAAGTTATTTTGACGTGCGAACGCTGCACAGCTTGGGTTTGGAGATTTTGCGGCATGCCGGCATCTCTGATGAGGAAAGCGGCGCAACGATTGACGTCACAGACGAGACGAGAGCCAACTATTATTTAGGGCAAGCATCGGCAAATTGGATCGGGCGCAATGAGATGGCTTGGGAGGCGTTGATTCCCGCCGATAATCCGCAAGCCCGGAGCAAATGGTCGAATATCAGCGAAAATATGGCGCGCGACTTTATTCGCGCCGCCAAAAACCAACAAATCAGCCCCGAACAAATCTTGGCTAAATTGGAGAAAAGCGAAGAAGAGATGCCCTGGATGTGGATGGTTGCCGGCATTTATGAAAATTACCAACGCATTTTAGATCGACAAGGCGCCTTCGACTTTAACGACCTCATTTTGCAGGCTTCGCAAGATTTAGCCCGCCGTCCCCAACTGAAAGAAGCGTTGCGTCAGCGTTGGCGTTACATTTTAGAAGATGAAGCTCAGGACAGCGTGCCGCTGCAAGAGAGGCTGTTGCGCCAGTTGGCGGGCGAAGATGGCAATTTGGCGCGGGTGGGCGACCCTAATCAAGCCATCACCACCTCGTTTACAGCGGCAGATCCCGATTACTTTAAAAAGTTTTTGGCTCAGCCAAATGTGCAAAAAATGCCATTGCCTAACTCTGGGCGATGCGCCCCGCTCATTTTTGGGGCGGCAAATGAGCTGGTTAGCTGGGTCACAGAAAAACATCCCGTAGCCGAAGTGCGGGAAAACGCTTTTCTGGTTCAGATGATTGAACCAACGCCGCCGGGCGACGCCCAGCCAAATCCAGACCATATCGGCAAGGGGATTGAGTTAAAGGTATACGATAGTCAGGAAAAGGAGCTGCCGGCATTGGCTCGACTGGCGGCTAAATTTATGACGAAATACCCTGAGTATACGGTGGCGATATTAGTTCCTACCCATCGAATGGGGCATATAATCGCTAGCTATTTGGATGCCGGCAAAATCGACTATGACAATTTGTTGCGGGGCGGAGCCCGGGTGCGAGAAGTGGCGGCGGCGCTCCATGCCATCTTAGCCCTGCTCGCCGATCCGTTATCGACCAAAGGGCTGTTGGCAGCGTACCAAGCTTTGCAAACGATCGAGCATCCGGCAACGATGCCGGCATTCGAGGGTGACGCTGACAAAGGGCGGTTCGACGCTATTTTGCGCAGCGTCGCTAAACCAGAGATTTTGTTATTTCCACTAGAGGGGGAAAGTTTGGCACAGGCGTTGCCGGCAAATACGGGAGAAAGCGCTGATTTTTCTCGGTTGGAGCGATTTGCCGATTTTTTGCGGCAGGCGTTTGCTTTGCGGACGTTGCCCATCGCTGATTTAACGTTGACCCTGAGCGACGCTATCTTCGCCCACCATCGCGGGGCAGATGAGCAAAATTTGGCGCTGCACGAGCGAGATTTAGACGTTGCCTATCAAATTGCCGCCACATTACAACAATGGGGTGATGCCCAACCAGAGTGGCGGCTGCCCGATTTGGCGGAAAATTTGGCGGCTGTGGCGACCGGGCGGCAAACGCTCCGGGCTGGCTCAGTTGCCGGCAATGAAGGGTTTGAGCCGCAGCCCGGGCGAGTGACTTTGGCGACGCAACATGGGGCAAAGGGGATGGAGTGGGACGCCGTCTTCTTGGCAGGGGTGGATGGGCGGTGGATACCCAAAGATTTGGACGGGGCGTTTCAGGGGGTGATTGATTTTTTGGGGGATGTGAATCCACAAGCTGAAATTTTAGCCCAGTTGCATTATTTAATGGCGGATGATGCCGGCATATATGAGGGGCGCACCGCCACTGAGTCAGCCCATATCGAACTGATTTGCGAGCGCTTGCGGCTGTTGTATGTGGGCATTACCCGCGCCCGCCGATTTTTGCAAATCAGCCGCAGTCGCAGCGTCAATCGGCGCGGCGGCTCCCAGCCCAGCGAACCTGCCTCGGCTATGGCGGCGATTTACGCTTATCTGAAAGCGGCAAACGCCACATAGGAGAAATATTGACGAGCGTTGTTGGACGAGCATTCCCCCTCGCCTTGAATTTCCCCTCACTTCCCTTACAATAGTGGCAAAATAGTGACAAAGCGAGATCGGAGTGGATAATCCTTTTTATCATCGAGCGGCAATCCGAAATGCCCGCCATTTTCATGGCAGAGAAAATGAAATCCGCCAAATTATGGGGCTATTGCGAAATGGGCAGAGCGTTTCGCTGATCGGGGCTCGCCGCATTGGCAAAAGCTCATTGTTGATGCATTTGCTGCGGAAGAAAACGCGGCAGCCATTTCAATTGGACGCTCCGAATGCCTTGTTTTGCCTGATCGATTGCCAAGAGTTGGGGTTGAGCGAGGCGAACGAAGTGTATGAGATGTTGGCAATGGGATTAGCGGCGGCGGCAGAAGATGCCGGCATTGCCATGCCCAATAACGCTCACAATGGCAGCTACCATAGCTTAGATCGTTTGCTTAACCATTTTTATCGCCAAGAAATCCATGTAGTGGTTATGTTGGACGAATTTGAACTTTTGGCAGCCAACGAACAATTGACCCCCCACTTTTTCGCCCGATTGCGCGGCTTAACCACCAAATATGGATTGGCTTACCTTACCGCTAGCCAACGCCCGCTGTTTGACATCACCGCCGACGAAAAAATTCTAAGCTCTCCCTTTTTTAACATCTTTGTCACCATGCCTTTGGGATTGTACAGTGAAGAAGAAGCGACCTCTTTGCTGCGCAGCCGTTTAGGAGAAAGCGCGTTGAAATTTTCCCCAGAATTAGAAATTCATCTGCTTTTCTTGGTGGGGGCGCACCCCTTCTTTTTACATATCGGCGGCTATCATGCCTATTATGTGCTTCAGCAAAAAGGGGAGTTGGAATCGGTGACGGAAATAGATGAGCCGATAGAAGTGGAGATTGAGCCTCATCTGGGCTATTTGTGGCAAAATTTAATCCCGCCCGAGCAGCATTCTTTGGCGATTGCAGATGGGGCGATCGACCATTTGCGCCTATTGGAACAACAATGCTTGCTCGTCCCGATAGAAAATGGCTTCGCTTATAGCAGTGAAGCGTTACGCCGTTTTGTGCGCCGTCAAAAAGTTAGCGGTCTAATTCAGGCTGGACCCTTTGTGATAGATAGCCAATGGCACAAAATATGGGCAGACGGCAAGGAGTTTAGCCTAACCACCTCCCAATTTTCGCTGCTTTCTTGTTTGTGCCAATATGTGGGGCAAGTGGTTACCAGCAATGATTTAGAGCGGGTGGTTTGGGGAGAGGCGCTAATTGACGATCCTGATCGGCTAAAGACGATGATCAAACGGCTGCGGCGGGCGATTGAGCCATATGAGAGTTGGATTGTAAGCGAACGAGGCGTGGGGTATGCGCTGCGCAGCCCAAAGTAAATCGGCTGGGCACAGAGTCAGCATATTTGCGGGGGATATGGGGGCGTGTAAAAGAAGGTTGGGGATTGCCGGCATTTTCTCAATTCTGCTCTTTCTCTTTACTATCAATTCCGCCCTAACCGCCACAGCCCAAAGCGATCCTCAAACCCCATTTTATTGGCGTTATGATGCCGTCTCCCAAATTAGCGAAGCTGTTATCGCCGACGTAAATCACGACGGCATCGACGAATTTTTAATCGTTTCCGCCAACAACATCGCCCTGATCGAAGCCGATGGCGAGGAAGCATGGAGTTTCACTACCTCAGCCGCTATTTCGCAGATATTGCCGCTTAACTTTCATGGCGCGTCTGCCCCTCAGTTAGAGATCGGGTTGATCGCTGGACAAGAAATCATCTTGCTGAACAGCCTAGGCAAGCCGACTTGGCGGCAGGAAAAGGAGCGTCCCCCTGCCCAATTGGCTGTAATCGAGCCGGCTGGCGATGGACGACAAGAGCTCATTGTCAGTTTTGCCCCAAACTTGGTGGAGAGAGTGGATGAGTTTGGGGAGATCGTTTGGGAATATCCAATTGAGGCGGGAGATAATGAAGGCGGGGAAATTCACCTGACGACATTACCTGCCGGCAACGACGAAGAAGAAAATTTAATTGCTATTGGCTATATCACGCCAGATGGTTTTACCGAAATAGCTCTGGTAAATACAGAGGGAGAAGAGTTGTGGAGCAGCGCCATATCGGGGCGGATTTCCGATATGGAATTTGTCGCTTTTGATGGAGAGCCGCCTGCCCTGGCAGTTGCCACTCGGTTGCGAATCGACCGCGCTTTTGTCAACCTTTTTGATAGCGGCAATGGCAGGCAAATTTGGTTTCGCACTCCTAATCGAGAGATTACGGTTCTAAGTTCTGGCAAACTCAGGCGAAACGGAGAAGCGGTTGACGGGCTGATTGTGGGCACCAATGCTGGCGTTTTACTGGCGTATGACAAATCGGGCAGGCGTCTTTGGGATGTAAAGATCTCCGATGCTCCCGATCAGCAAATCGTTGCTATTTCGCCGTCGCCAATCACGCTACGCCAAGAAAATCGGCTGGCGTTGGCGGTCACCACCCGCAAAAATAGCCTCAACCAAGCCGACCAAACCCAGACGCTGCTTTTCACCTATGATCACACCCCTTTGCAAGAGCGCTATTTGCAAACGAATGGCGAAGCGCCGCCCCAACTGACTGATATCAACCGAGATGGATCGCCAGAATTGATGTTGACCCAGGCTTCTACATTGACCTTGCTAGATCCGGATTCGGGCGTTCGAGAGATCCAGTCGGGCAACGAATACCGCCTCAATGCCGCGCCGCAAGCTGCCCTTATCGCCGATATTAACCAAGATGACAAGGAGGAGCTAATCATCGCTGCCGGCAATGGCAATTTGCATTATTTAGAAAACCGCAACAACTTTATTCGCAATCGCAACCTCAATTTAGGCACATCTATCAGCCATATTGCAGCGCTGCCCAACGACTTCGACTCGCCGCCCGATATCGTTGCCGCTTACACCGATTTTTCCGGCGAAGCCCACATCGCCATTTTAGGCGGATTTGGACAGCGGATTAACGATATACCGCTGGCGGATGAAACAGACGCCATATTGATAGCCGATTTGGACGGCGAAGGGAGACCTGAAATTGTGGTTGGTGGAGAAGATGGGAGCTTGGCGGCGTTTTCCGCCCCCAATTTAAATATCTTATGGGAGATCGACACCAAAGAGTCGATTAAGATATTAACCCAATCGCAGCAAATAGATTCAAAGGATCTGTTTGTCGCTTATGACGATAATCCGCGAATTGATCAATTAAGCCCCAATGGCGAGTTGTTGGGGCAGATCGAAGGATTTATCATCTCGCCCACCTTGCCCAAAGAGATCGCCTTTTTAGAGCCTATTCCGCCAGAAGGGTTCGCTTTGCCCGGAAGCGCGGCGTCTCAAGCGAAATTGTTGATTGCATTAGACAACGGCGTATTGCAATGGATCGGGTCTAATAATTTGTCAGCGCCTAATCGAGAACGGTCGTTAAATGGGCTGATCACCTTTGTTCAAAATGATGGCAACGCCTTTATGATCGCCACCGATCTGGGACAATATCTTCGCCTTAGTTTTGAAAATGATCTGTTGTGGCAGCTCGCTGATTTGGGGGAGATAACCGCCTTATTCTGGGGAGATTTGAATGGGGATATCACCCCAGATTTGGCAGTGGGCAGCCGCTCTGGGCAGGTGTCGATTTTCGCCGACAATGGGGTGGAGCCGTGGGATCAATTTCAAGCGGGACAAGAAGTGGTGTTCATCGGGGCGTTGTCCGCTCCCGACCGCCCCGATGATTTGGCGTTAATCACCACCAATGGATTGGTGCAGCAATATCGAGCCAATCGCGCCCCATTGCTGGTAAAACCGGAAACGACTGCCCATGATGGGCAGTACAACGTTAGTTTGGTGATCAACGATCAGGAAAATGATCGGGTTCAAATCACTTTAGAGGCGTTGGATGAAAATGGGGAATGGGCAGCGCAAGGCAATAACTTGATCGAAGGGCAGGGCAGGGCAATTTGGTCTATTGATCCGTTGCTGGCGGCGAACGGTTTGCAATATCGGTTCCGCTATTTTGCCGGCACGCATAGCGGCGTCATAGGTCCTTTTGAAGGGGTAACAGCTATTGTCCCGCCAAATAGCGCATCGATCTGGGAATGGGGGGGCGCCGGATTGGCTATCATATTTTTAGGAGCGGTTTTAGGCTGGGGTGTGCAACGCTCCGATGCAGCGCAAGCATGGCTCATCTACCGCCGAATTGAGCGACAGTCAGAGCAAACGTTGGATTTGCTCGCCCTAACGTATCGGCGAGAAGCTGGCTCTCCAGATTTTTTGCTCAACTTGGGCAATCGCGCCCGCCAAAAAGAGAACCAGCTTGTGGCTGGTTTGGCGGACGGATTGTTTTTGTTGGCGGATCGTCCGGAAGCGGCGTTCAGCCTGATCAACGAGACATTGACAGCGGCGACCGACGCGGATGTAGATTGGGATTATCTTGATTTGTGGCGGTCTAGCTGCCGATTTGGGCAACAACTGTTAGAGGCGCCATCAATTACCGAATTGGGCTTATTGCTGCCACAGTTGGAAATGCTGCTCGACCGACCTCGTTGGGGGCAAGATTCGCTGTTGGCGTTTGACGGCATAATGCCCATTATGAGTTCGCTGCGAGACAGCGGACGGGTCGATATGGCGGACGATCGACTGGTTTACCTATATGAAGCGCAAAACCAAATCAAAGCGCTGGATGACAATTTGAGCCTGTTGCCGACAAGGGTTTCGACCGATATTGGGCGGGCGGTTTGTGGTCGGCTGGAAGGGATGGTCAATGCCGGCATTGAGGAGTTGCGAGGGCAAGTGGCGTTGACGGTATCTCTAAAAACCAAACAGTTGGCGGCGTTAGAGGCTGGCACAATGGTCACGCTAGAAATCGCTAACACCGGTCGCGCCCCTGCCGAAGAGATCAGCGTCAAATTGTTGCCCGACCCCTCTTACGAGATAATGCCTAAACAAAACCGAATCCGCTTTTTGCTGCCTGGTTGGTCGCGCCGCATCGATATTCCGCTCAAACCATTGGTCAGCGACCGGTTCCGGGTGGCAGTTGTTATCAGCTTTACCGATCGGCATCAACGCCGCAAATCGATCCAATTTGGCGATATGGTGCATCTGATTTCGCCTCAAAGGGATTTTTCTCAGGCGCCAAATCCCTACCTGCCTGGCACGCCGCTGCGGCGAAATAGCCCGCTTTTTGTCGGGCGCACCAATTTATTTCGCTTTATCGCCGAAAATGTGACCCGCCCCGATCAGCGAAATGTGTTGATTTTGGTGGGACAAAGGCGGGCTGGCAAAACTTCGGCGTTATTGCGGTTAGACCAGCAGTTGCCTGAGCATATCGCTACAGCATATATCGATTGCCAATCTTTGGGGGTGACGCCAGGTATGCCGGCGTTATTGCACGACATCGCCTGGTTTATCTCCGACGCCCTGGCAACGAGAGGGCTCGAATTGCCTGTTCCGCCTATTGTCGATTGGCAGAGCGACCCTGCCGGCAAATTTCAACGAAAGTTTATACCTCAAGCTTTGGCTATGATGCCGGCAGGCAATACCCTGCTGTTGGTGTTTGACGAATTTGAAGCGTTAGAAAATTTAGTCAATGATGGCATCTTGCCCCACACATTATTCTCATATTTACGCCATCTGATGCAGCATCTCAAAGGAGTAAGCTTTATCTTTGCCGGGGCGCGCGGTTTAGAAGAGATGTCTGCCGATTATTGGTCGGCTTTGTTTAATATCGCCCTCTACCGACAAATGGGTTTTCTGGACGATGAATCCGCCATCCGCCTGATTACCGAACCGGTGGCGCCAGAGTTGATTTATGATGATTTAGCCCTAAACAAAATTTTGCGGGTGACTGCTGGGCATCCCTACTTTTTACAGTTAGTTTGTTACACATTGGTGAATCGAGCCAACCAAGAAAAGACCGGCTATATCACTATAAACAATGTCAATGACGGGCTGGATGAGATGTTGCGGTTGGGAGAGGCGCATTTCGCCTATTTGTGGCGGCGATCCTCGCTGGAAGAAAAGGTATTGTTAACCGCCATCGCCCATCTGATGGATCGGGAATTGCCTTTCCGCCCAGAAGAGATTTTAGATTTATTGCGCGAATATGGGATAAAATTGAGTCCAGCTGAAGGATTGCAAGCGTTAAATTCTTTAGTAGAACGGGAGATTTTGACGGAGATTGTGGGCGAGGCGACGACATTGTATGAATTGAAAATCGGGTTGGTGGGATTGTGGATTGCCGGCAATAAGAGCCTGAGCAAACTGTTTGAAGAGGGAGCGGCGCGAGAGCCAATCTCGGCGTGACATGGGGCAAAAAACAGAATTCGACGTAGCGATGGCGGGTGCGGTTGGCTTTCTGGCAAGCTTTTTGTCGCACACCTATTCGTTGCCGGCAGCGGTGGAGCGGGGGCAAATCGCCGCTCGCCACCATTGCGCCTAACGAGCTAGTTCAAGCCAATCAATTACGCTAGAAGAGTTAAATGCACATTATGCCGGCAGTTAAACACGCCCTCTTTGTTGCCAACAAATCCACTCAAAATAGCTGAAGCGCATCGCTTAAATAGAGCGTTGGCAATCAAAAGTGGTGCGGCAAGGGGGCGGCGGTATACTTCTGACCCAATCTGATCGAAGAAATTACCATGACCCAGCAACCCAACGCCACACCCCGTCTTTCCAATCAAATCGCCTCAAATACGCCCTTGCTTATGATTGGTTTGTTGTTGGTAGATAGCCTCCATTTCGTTTTTGGCAGGTTGCTCACCAACCATTTTTCCCCCGCTGTATCATCGATGTGGATGATTTCTATAGGTTTCTTTGAAATTTTTCTGTTTATGGCTGCCACTCGCAGAATCAGCTGGCAAATTTTGCGCGACCATTGGCGGTTTTTTACCGTGATTGGCTTGTTGATATCTATTGCCACCATCATCAGCTTTACCGCCATTCAATATATCGACCCTGGCACCGCTTCGTTGCTAGCCCGAACTTCAACCGTTTTTTCGTTGGGATTAGGCGTTTTTTGGTTGAAGGATCATTTCACTTTGCCCGAGGCGTTCGGAGCGGCATTGGCGATTTTAGGGGCAGTGATTATCAGCTTTCAGCCGGGCGATTTGCTGCGCTGGGGGTCGTTGCTGATTTTGACGTCAGCGTTCTCTTATACGCTCCACACAGCAGTGGTCAAAAAATATGGGGACGAGATTGAATTTGCCAACTTTTTCCTCTATCGAAACGGTTTTACGGCGTTGTTTTTGGCGTTGTTTGTGATTGGCTCTGGCGAATTTCAGCTGCCGGCAACAGATGTGTGGGGGTTGTTGCTGCTTGCCGGCACGGTCGATGTGGTCATCAGTCGTATTTTGTATTATTTGGCGTTGCGGCGGCTGCAATTAAGCCACCATGCGGTATTGCTGACATTGGCGCCCGTTGCGGCGATCATCTGGTCGTTGATTTTATTTGGGGAGACGCCCACAGAGCAGGGGTTGTTAGGCGGTTTGGTGGTCATTGCCGGCATCATCGCCCTCACTTGGGGCAGCGCCAGAAAAAAACAAGTTCAGCCGACGTAACTGAATATCATGTAGCCTGTTTTAACAGCTATAACGTCAATTTAAATCGCCAAACATCCGCAGCCACAAAAACTCCCAGACCAACCCGGCGAACATTCCCCACAACCCACTGCCTATGGCAAGCGCCACAATATCTTGCTGGATAATTGTAGCCAGCATAAATCCGCCTAGCGTGCCAATAAACAGCCCATCTAATGCCAATTTAAAACTCAAATTTGCGCCTCCTACATCCCTTTGTTAGACAAGGTAAACTAATCCGTTGCCGGCAATACAAATCGAAATTTCTTCCAGTGAGGTTTTAGAAATGGTTCAGGTAGAGGTTACTCTATCTCTCCTACCATTTTTTCCCAGCCGGTCACATACGTTATGCCGGCAACTACGCCAAAAAGCGCCCACATCAATATCAATGGCATCACATTTATTCCAGTAAAAAACCCGATCAATACACCTGTTACGCCACCCCATAATGCCCCATCGGTAACAATTAACTTCTTCATAACCGGTTTTCCCATTTTGCCCTTTTGTCTTACTACAGTGTGATGAAGACATGTTAACATTTTTTTAAGGAATCCACAAGCCGCCCAACCTTAAAAATTTGTTTATCCCTAAAATATCGATATCCATTCAGGGCGCAGAGAACAAGGGATTTGGCAATAGCTTTATTTGATTGTCTTAGATTTACAGCTAATCTTGAGAAGGAGCTCTCCATTTTGCCCACAATACACTAAGCACAAAGCGAGGCAAGAGTAAAATACGCCGCCAACGGGCTGGTTGCTGTACCACCCGATACAACCATTCTAGCCGCAGCTCTTGTACCCAGGCAGGCGCCCGTTTGATGTTGCCGCTAATAAAGTCGAGCGAACCGCCCACCCCAACCGCCACCCGCACGGTACATAAAGCCTCTCGATTGCGAGCGATCCATTTATCTTGGTTGGGGGCGCCGTAAGCCACATACAATACATCCGCTCGGCTGTGGTTGATGGCGGCGACGATAGCGTCATTTTCTGCCAGATTTGGCGAGCCAGAATAGGCGCCAGCCAGCTGCAAACCTGGATAAAATTGTTGCAATCTTGCCCCCGCTTTTTCCGCGATGCCAGGCGCGGCGCCAAGCAAAAAAAGGCGCCAACCCGCTTCAGCGCATCGTTGCGCCAAATGGTAGACTAAGTCAGAACCAGGCACACGCTCTGGCACAGGATCGCCTAACCAGCCTGTCGCCCATACCAGCCCATACCCATCCGAAACGCATAGATCCGCTTTTTGGATGAGGCGTCGAAATGGCTCATCTTTTTGCGCTTTCATTACAAAATCTGGGTTGGCGGTGACGATTTGGCGTAGTCCTGGCTCGTTCATAAATTGCTCGATATACGCCAACGTTTGTTGCATGGTAACATGATGGACGGAGACGCCTAACACGGGCAGGCTAAGGCGGGGCGCCGGCAGTGGCTGGGTCATTAGGCGGTTGCCTCTTGCAATAGTTTCCACACCTGTTGAGCGCATTGTTCCCAGCCGAATTTTGCGGCGTTGGCGCGTCCAGCTTGCTTTAATCGGCTTCGCAGCGAGGAATCGGACAAGATTTGGCGGATGCCGGCAACTATCGAATCGACATGTTCAGCCTCGACAAACATCGCCCCATCGCCAGCGATTTCGGGCAAAGAGCTGTTTTGTGCCGTTAACACCGGTACCCCCAGCGCTTGCCCCTCTAAAATCGGGAAGCCAAACCCTTCGTACAATGATGGGTACAGCAATAGCTCGGCGGCGGCAATGAGAGAAGCTTTATCTTGTTCAGGCACAAAGCCGGGCAATATGATTTGGCGGGCGATGGCTGCCGGCAATTCATTG